>CAVXZS010000001.1:0-243689 GCA_963766475.1 uncultured Actinomycetota bacterium
TCGTGTACTCCATCATGTGGGTCTCCTTCGTGGATGGCTTCCTGTGGCCGGTGCGCGGCGACGCCCGCGACGACCAGGGCGAGCCCGGCCAGGTCCTGGCGTCCGGGCAGCTGGTGGAGCAGCACGACGCCGCACGCCGTCGCCGTGACGGGGAGCAGCGCGAGCATGAGGCTGTAGGTCGCGCGCGGGAGCCGGACCATGGCGAGCTGGTCGGTGAGGTAGGGGATCACCGTCGAGCAGACGCCGACGCCGAGTCCCCACAGCAGCCAGGCCGGGTGGTGGACGGCGGGCCAGGCGGGGCCGATGCCCAGCGGGGTCGCCGCGACCGCGCCGATCGCCACGACCAGGCTGAGCCGGTCGAGAGCCGCACTGCGGCGCTGCGAGGGCACGTTGGCGAGCCGGTGGCCGATGACCACGTAGAGCATGAACCCGAGGCAGTTCGCGACGGCCAGGGCCAGCCCGACCGGGGTGCCGGCGACGCGGACCTGGATGAGCAGCGCGACCCCGGCAACGGTGAGCACGAGCGCGACGGTGTTGCGGCGGGTGCGGGCGCCGTACGCCGCGAGCGCGATGACGCCGAGGAACTCGATCCCGGCGACCGTCGCGAGCGGCAGCCGGTCGAGGGCGAGGTAGAAGGTGGCGTTCATGACGGCGAGGACGACGCCGAGCGCGACGACCAGCAACCGCTCGTGGCGACCGGCGTCCCGCCAGACGGTCCAGGGCGGACGCACCATGGCCAGCACCAGCGCCGCCGTGGCCATCCGCAGCCAGGCCACCCCCATGGCGTCGAGGTGGACGAAGAGCAGCACCGCGAACGCCGGCCCGAGGTAGTGGAAGATCGCGCCGACCACCACCAGCCCACCGCCCGTCGCGGTCGGGTGCCGGGTCAGGGTGGTTGCCATCGCCCCATCCTCCGACGCATGATGGCCACGAAGAAGACACACTTGCAGGCCGTCACCCCTGATCACCTTCAGATCGAAGGCAAAACGCATGCCCGACGTTGACCAGCTCGACGAGACCAACCGCCTGTTGCTCCGTGAGCTGCACGCCGAGCCGCGGATCACCATGTCCGCGCTGGCCCGCAAGGTCGCCATGTCGGCGCCGGCGGTGACCGAGCGGGTGCAGCGCATGCAGCGCGCCGGCGTGATCACCGGTTTCACCATGGCCGTCGACCCGGCCGCCCTCGGGCTGCCGGTGGCGGCGTTCGTCCGGGTCCGGCCCGCGGCCCGCCAGCTCAGCAAGATCGCGGCTCTGGCCGAGTCGCTCGACCAGGTCACCGAGTGCCACCGCATCACCGGCGAGGACTGCTTCCTCATCAAGGTGCACGCGGCGACCATCCCCGAGCTCGAGGCCACGCTCGACAGGTTCCTCATGTACGGGCAGACCGTCTCGTCGATCGTCGTCACGACACCGGTGCCGCCGAGGCCGCTCCCGATCCCGGACTGAGGCTTGCTGGGGCGCCGCCGACGGTGGACGCTTCCGATGTGGACCAAGACATGTCGCTCGAGGCAGTGGTGATCCCCGTGTCCGACGTGGACCGCGCCAAGGACTTCTACGTCGGCCTCGGCTGGCGACTCGATGCGGACTTCCCCTTCGGCAACGGCTTCCGCGTCGTGCAGCTCACGCCGCCCGGGTCGCCGTGCTCGGTGCAGTTCGGCACCGACATCACCACGGCCTTGCCCGGCACCGCGCAGGGGCTCTACCTGGTCGTGTCGGACATCGAGGCGGTGCGCGACGGGCTGCTGGCGCGGGGTGTCGACGTCAGCGAGGTCTTCCACCCGGACAGCCCGGGAGCGCAGTTCCGCGCCGACGGGAGCGGTCGCGCGGCCGGGCCGGGCGCCGACGACGGCAGCTACAGCACCTTCGCGACCTTCGCGGACCCGGACGGCAACCGGTGGCTCGTCCAGGAGGTCACCACCCGGTTGCCGGGCCGGGTGGAGGCCCCGCAGACGTCGTTCTCGTCGGTCGAGGACCTGGCGCAGGCCCTGCGCCGCGCGGCCTCCGCCCACGGCGAGCACGAGAAGCGCAACGGCGGGGAGTACGACGAGAACTGGCCGGACTGGTACGCCGCCTACATGGCCGCCGAGCGGGCCGGCACCGAGCTGCCGACGTGACGATGCACGACGCCGTACGCTCCGAGATCCAGCGCTACGTCGACCGCAACCCGCGGAGCGCCGCGCGCCACGAGCGCGCGGCGAAGTCGCTGCCCGGCGGCAACACCCGCTCGATCCTGCACTACGAGCCCTTCCCGCTCGCGTTCGAGCGCGGCGAGGACGCCCACCTGTGGTCGCTGGACGGCGACCGGTACGTCGACTTCCTGGGGGAGTTCACGGCGGGGCTCTACGGCCACTCCCAGCGCGCGGTCCTGGACGCGGTGCGGGACGCGCTCGACCGAGGGCTCAGCTTCGGAGCCGTCAACGACCTCGAGCCGCGGCTGGGCGAGCTGATCTGCGCGCGGTTCCCAAGTGTCGACCTGGTGCGCTTCACCAACTCCGGCACCGAGGCCAACCTGATGGCGATCGCGCTGGCCGTGGCGGTCACCGGCCGACGGAAGATCCTGGTGTTCCGGGGTGGCTACCACGGCGGTGTCCTCACGTTCGGCGAGACGCCGAGCCCGGTCACCGTGCCGCACGAGTGGGTGCTCGCGGACTACGACGACGTCGAGGGCACCCGGTCGTCGATCCGCGAGCACGGCGCCGACCTCGCCGCCGTACTCGTCGAGCCGATGCTCGGCGCCGGCGGCTGCGTCCCGGCCGGCCAGGAGTTCCTCGAGATGCTGCGCACCGAGACCATGGCGTCCGGCGCGCTGCTGGTCTTCGACGAGGTGATGACGTCCCGGCTCTCACCCGGCGGTCTCCAGCTCCTGGTCGGCGTCACGCCGGACCTCACGACGCTCGGCAAGTACCTCGGCGGCGGCCTCTCCTTCGGCGCCTTCGGAGGCCGGGCGGACCTGATGGCGGCCTACGACCCGACCCGGCCCGGCGCGCTGTTCCACGCCGGCACGTTCAACAACAACGTCCTGACCATGAGCGCCGGGATCGCCGGTCTCGAGCAGGTCCTCGACGACGCCACCCTCAGCGCGGTCAACGACCGCGGCGACCGCCTCCGCCACGCTCTCGACGACGTCGCCCGGACCGCGGGGCTCCACGTGTCGGGCCGCGGCTCGCTGATGACCATCCACCCGGCCCCGCACCCGCTCATCGCCTCGGTGCCGCTCAGCGACCACCAGGCCGCCCTGAAGGAGCTGGTCTTCTTCGCGCTCGTCAACCGCGGCTTCTGGCTCGCCCGGCGGGGGATGCTCACGGTCAGCATCCCCACCACCGACTCCATGTGCGACGAGCTGGTCGCGGCCCTCGGCGACGTTCTCGACTCGCTCAGATAGGGAGCGAGCAGGCGCAACGCGTGATCGCCACCACGATGCGCTCGAGCAGCGTCAGTCCACGGCCTCGAGGATGCGGATCTCCCGGCGGGCGCCGTCGGCGAGCTCTCGGAGGGCCGCCTGGTAGTCGGGGCTGCGGTAGGCCGCGACCGCGGCGTCCACGCTGTCGAACTCGATCAGCGTGGTCCTCAGCTCACTCGCGTCCTCGAACGTGTACGCCGGGTTGCCCCGGGCCAGGAAGCGTCCACCGGCCTTCCGCATCGCGGGGCCCGCCAGCTCGATGTAGCGCGCGAGCCGGTCCTGGTCGCTGATGTCGGTGAAGGTGTTGATCCAGTAGGCAGTCATGGCGTCGTCTCCATGCAGATCATCGTGCCCCTCGCCGCCGCCTCCTCATCCAGGGGGAGGCGACTGGCTCACTCCGTCGCCGACGCGGCCGGCGGCGGGTCCTCCAGCAGGTCGTCGAGCAGGTCGAGCCGGTCGCGGGTCGCCTGACGGGTCTGCTCGATCGCTCCCATGAGCCTGGTCGTCATGGCGTCGAACCCCTGGCTGGCGTCGCCGGTCAGCTCTTCGAAGAACGCCGAGTTCGCCGACTCCATGGTCGCGCGCCAGTCGGCGCGCAGGGCCTCGGCGCCGTGGAGAGCGCCGACGAAGCAGCCGACGACGGTGGCGATCGTGTCGGCATCGCGACCGATCGAGGCCGCTTCGACGATGGACGCGTCGGGGTCGTCGCCGCAGGCGAGCAGGACCGCCACCACCGCGGGCAGCACCTCGCGGCTGGTCGCCGCGACGGAGCGCTCGGGGTCCCACTGCTCGTCGACGCGCGTCGGGAAGGTCCGGTCGAGGCAGGTGGCGTAGAAACGCTCCACGAGCTCGTCGAGGTCGCCGCCGAACCTCTCGGCGAGGTCGATGCCAGCGGCCACCAACCGGCGTACGTCGAACGTGGCGTGCTCCTGCATCGTCGCGACCACGCGGCCGGCGTCGCTGCCCGGCAGCAGCGCCACGGCCACACCCGCCGCGACGGTCGCAGCCGCGTCACGCTCGACGCCGTCCTGGTGCACGCTGGCGACCGCCACCGCGTCGCGGTAGGCCTGGGTGGGGTCACCGACGTTGATGATCCCGACCGGCTGGATCGACATGATCGCCGCGTCCGCCAGCAGCTGGCCGCGCCCGGTGTCCCAGGGGTTCATGCCGAGCCGCAGCTTCTCCCACACCAGGCGCTCCGAGATGTAGAGGCGGTCCGGGTTCAGCTTGCTCAGCCACACCTCGGCGTACTCCTCGGGTCCGACCCGACCGCCGCTCTCCACGATCGCGGTGCACAGGTAGTGGCGGAGCGTGGTGTCGTCGGTGATCTGCCCTGGGCCGCCGTCGCGGGACCGCGCGGGCTGGCTGAGCAGCTCGGTGACCCGGCCGTGCCGCTCCCGGATGTCGCGCCAGTGCCAGTTCTCGACCGGAGCGCCCAGCGCGTCTCCGATCGCGCCACCCAGCAGGCAGCCGAGGACGCGGTCTCGCAGGTCGGCCATGATGCTCCTTCTCTTAGACCTAAGACAATTATCTTAGCGCTAAGATAACTGCATGCCCGACGCCGAGCAAGAGCCGGACCGCGTCGACGACATGGAGGCCGCCTGGCTCAGGGAGCGGCCCGGCACCGACGTGCGGTCGATCGGGGTCGTGACCCGCCTCAAGCTCGTCACCAAGCTGTTGCAGGACGACCACCGCCGCCTGACCACCGAGATCGGGGTGGACGCCGCGGTGCGCGACCTGCTCAGCAGCCTGCGCCGGTCAGGCGCGCCCTACCGGCTCAGCTCGGGCGAGCTGGCCCGCCGTTCCCTGGTGACCTCCGGTGCCGTCTCCCAGCGCATCGGGCGCGCGGAGGATCTCGGGCTCGTGCGCCGGGTCACCGACACCACCGACGGCCGCGCCGTGCAGGTGGAGCTGACGGCGGCCGGTCACGCGGTGATCGAGCGCACCGTCGACACCATCTTCGAGCGCGAGCAGACGCTTCTGGCCGGTCTCGACGAGGACGAGCGCGAGCTCCTGGCCCGGCTGCTGCGCAAGCTCCTCAGGCACCTCAGCGCCGAGCTCGAGGTGCCGGAGTCGCGGTGACCCGCCGGCGGTCAGGACGCCTTGCGCCGCCCCGAGCTGCCGGACTTCTTGGCGGTCGACTTCTTGGCCGTCTTCCTGGCGCCGGACTTCTTGGCGCTCGTCTTTTTGGCCGTGGACTTCTTCGCCGTGGACTTCTTCGCCGCGGACTTCTTGCTCGTGGACTTCTTGCTCGTGGACTTCTTGGTGGCCGCCTTCTTCGCCGAGCTCTTCTTGGCTGAGCCCTTGGTGCCCGAGCCCTTCTTGCCTGAGCCCTTCTCCTCGTCGTCCTGGTCGGCCTTCCGGGTCTTGAGCTTGGTCAGGTTGCGGGTGTTGCCGGGCTTGTGGCCCTTGGACGAGTCGAGCGAGGCCTGCAGCGCCTCGAGCAGGTCCAGGACCTTGCCCTCGCTCTCGTCGCTCCGCTCGGGGATGACGATCTCGCGGTCCTTCTTCTTCGCATCGATCAGCTTCTGGACGCGCTCGGTGTAGGTGTCGCGGTAGCTCGCCGGCTTCCACGGCGTGGTCATCGCCTTGACCAGGCTCACGGCCATGTCGAGGTCCTTGGGCGAGACCTTGGTGCGGATGGGCAGCTGGTCGAGCTCGTCCGCGGGGTCGCGGACCTCGTCGGCGAAGTGCATGGTCTCGAGCACCAGCACGTTGCCGGACGGCCGGATCGCCGCGAGGTACTGCTTGCCGCGCATGACGAACGTCGCCACCCCGATGCGCTTGGCCTTGTCCATCGCCTTGACCAGCAGCATGTAGGCCTTCTTGGCGGCGTCGTCGGACGGGGCGAGGTAGTAGGACTTCTGGTAGTAGATGGGGTCGATGTCGGCGGCGTCGACGAAGTCGGAGATGTCGATCGTGCGGCTGCGGCCGGGCTCGACCGACTCGAGCTCCTCCTGGGTCAGCATCACGTAGCCGCCGTCACTGAGCTCGGCGCCCTTCACGACGTCCTTGTAGGCGACCTCGTCGCCGGTGTCCTCGTTGACCCGTTCGTTGCGGATCCGCGAGGACGTGCCCTTCTCGAACTGGTGGAAGTGCACGTCGTGGTCCTCGGTGGCCGAGTAGAGGCCGACCGGGACGTTGACCAGCCCGAACGACACCGACCCGGTCCAGATCGCACGCGCCATGACAGACCTCCTCGACTCTCCGGACGGGGTACCCACGACGGCTGGGTGTCACCAGCTCGGGGAACCCGCGCTGCTCCCCCCTCACGTCACAACTGGCGACCCTGCCTCGTCTCGGGCACGACAACCGAGAGCTGATGGGAGTGCATGATGCGTGTGTACGTGGCAGGTGGGAGCGGGGTCATCGGGCGTCCCCTGGTGGCGAAGCTCGTCGCCCGGGGCCATGCGGTCACGGCGACGACGACCGACCCGGGAAAGCTGGAGGCCCTGCGCCGGCTCGGGGCCGAGGCGGTCCTGATGGACGGGCTCGACGCGACGTCCGTCGGAGAGGCGGTGGCGTCCGCCTCCCCGGACACCGTCGTGAACCAGATGACGGGTCTCTCCCAGGCGCACGCGGGCAAGGCCAGCCCGAGGAAGATCGACCGCTTCTTCGCGTCGACCAACCGGCTGCGCACCGAGGGGATCGACCACCTGCTCGCCGCCGCGCAGGCGGCCGACGTCACCCACGTCGTCTCCCAGAGCCACGGAAGCTTCAACGGCGCTCGCACGGGCGGATGGGTGAAGACCGAGGAGGACCCGCTGGAGGTCACCGAGGGGACCAAGGCTGTCGCGCACCTCGAGGACGCGGTGGTCGGGGCCGGCGGCGCCGCCCTGCGCTACGGCGCGTTCTACGGGTCCGGCGCCAACGACGAGCAGGTCGCGCTGGTGCGCAGGCGCCTCCTCCCGATCATCGGCGCGGGCACCGGCTACTGCTCGTGGATCCATGTGGACGACGCGGTGAGCGCCACGGTGCTCGCGGTCGAGAAACGTGCCAGGGGCGTCTACAACATCGTCGACGACGAGCCGGCGCCGGTGAGCGAGTGGCTGCCCCGTCTCGCGCAGTGCGCAGGCGCGCGCCCGCCACGACGGCTGCCCGTGTGGTTGGCACGGCTGCTGGCCGGAGAGATGGTGGTGGGGATGATGACGGAGGGTCGGGGGTTCTCCAACGACAAGGCCAAGAGAGAGCTGGGCTGGGAGCTGCGCCACCCGTCCTGGCGGCAGGGATTCGCGGAGGAGCTGGCATGACCCGCACTGAGGAGTTCCAGGAGCTGAGGCCCCTGCTGTTCTCCATCGCCTACCGGATGCTCGGCAGCGTCGCCGAGGCGGAGGACGCCGTCCAGGAGGCCTGGCTGCGCTACGAGACGGCCGCGACGGAGCCCAGGTCGGCCAAGGCGTACCTCTCGGCCGTGGTGACCAGGATCTCCCTCGACGTGCTTCGTTCGGCGCGGGCGCGGAGGGAGCAGTACGTCGGGGAGTGGCTGCCCGAGCCGTTGCTGAACGATCCCTTCGAGGACCCGGCCCGCTCGGCAGAGCTCGCCGACTCGGTGTCGATGGCGGCGCTCCTGCTGCTCGAGCGGCTCTCGCCGCTCGAACGGGCCGTGTTCGTGCTGCGCGAGGTGTTCGCCTTCGGCTTTCCCGAGGTGGCCGCCGCGGTCGGACGCTCAGAGGCAGCGTGTCGCCAGCTGGCCGTGCGCGCTCGACGTCACATGGACTCCGGGCGCCCGCGGTTCGAGGCGGACCGGGAGGAACGCGAAGCGCTGGCCGAGCGGTTCTTCGCCGCCTTCCGCGAGGGTGACGTCGACGGGCTCAAGGACCTGCTCGCCGCCGACGTGACCCTGGTCGGCGACGCCGGAGGCAAGGCACCTGCGCTGGGACGGAGCGTCGTCGGCGTCGACAACGTGGCGCGCCTGCTCGCCTCCATCGCCCCGAGGCTGGCGAAGCTGCGGGTGACCTTCGAGGCGCGCCTGGTCAACGGCCAGCCGGGCGCGATCCTGCGCGACCGGGACGGCAAGGTCGTCAGCACGTTCGCGCTGGACGTGCTCGACGGGCAGGTCCAGGCGATCCGCTCGGTGGGCAACCCCGACAAGCTCCGGCACGTGGGTCCGGTCGCGGACGCCTGGGCGCTGCTGCGCGAGTTCAAGCAGACTCGGAGGCGCTGACACTCACGCCCGCGCCGAGGTGGCGGCGGTCCTCGAGGTGCACGAGCGTCGTGTGCGTCGTCGCGTCCACGTCCGCGACCCGGAACTCGCCCGGGGGCGTCAGGCCCGCGAAGGCGGCGGTCACCACGGCGTACGGCGGCCGACCGGCCCGGCCTGGGGGATCGAGCAGCTCGAGCCAGGCTCTCGGGAGTGGTTGCTCGGCGTCGACGACGTAGATCCAGTCGTCGCCGTGCCGCACGCTCAGGAGGTCGTCGGCCCAGAGCGTGAGCACCCGCTCCGGGGCCGGTGCGGAGCCGAGACCGGGGAAGCCGGTCCGCGGGTGGGCGAAGTCGATCGACTCCGCGGGGCTCACGAGGAGCTGCAGTAACGGGAGGCGGGGCCGACGTCGCAAGGTGTGCCGGGCCCGCAGGTATCCGACCCGGTGGATCGGCACGGTCTCCCGGTGCGCCGAGCGGTTCCACACCTCGAACAGGTGGGCGGACGCCCCGGCGTCGGTGAACCGAGCCGGGGCGGTGTGGGTATCGAACGGCCACATGGCAGGGAGCTCCTCGGACGACCGGAGTCAGGCGGTGAAGGACTCGGGTCCGAAGCGGCCCACGGCGATGAAGACGGCGAGCGCGACGTAGACGACGTTGACCATCACGAGCTTGAGCTGGCCGAGGCGGCCGTGGGTGATCATCGCGCCGATCATCAGCGCGACCCAGCAGACGGCGGTCACGGGCACCATGACCGGCGCGACGTCCACGACGGCCGGCAGGATCAACCCGACGGCGGCCAGCAGCTCGAGCACCCCGAGGGATCGCACGAACGTCTGGCTCACACCTCGGGTCCACGCGGCCCCCTCGTGGTGCGCCAGCTTCTCCTTCGGCACGAAGGTCTTGGTGATGCCACCTGCCAGGGCGACCAGGGCCAGTAGTCCGGCCGTGATCCACAGGGCGAGGTCCATGTCTCCTGTCCTTTCACGGGTGGGAGCGCCCCCGTCGGGCTGCTCCGCTTCACAACCCGAGACCCCGCTGCGCGTCGCGCTGTGACATCCGACGGGCCGTCGTGACCGGGAACACACCCGTTCTCGACAGTCACGCCTGCTCGGCCAGGAACTGCTTCCAGGTGCGCTTGCCGGTCTCCGCGTCGGCGAGGTTGAGGTTGCCGCCCGCGCGGTAGACCTTGCCGAGCCTCCCCGGCACCCGCACCGGGATCCGCAGCCGGTGCCTGCCGGAGGCGCGGAGCCAGTCGGACACCATGTCGCGGAGGGCGAGCACCTCGGGGCCGGCCAGGTCGCGGACCCGTCCGGACGGCTCGCCGAGCGTGAGCTCGACGAGTCGGGCCGCGACCTCGTCGGCGTCCACGGGCTGCCAGCGGATCCCGCCGGGCATCGGGACGACGGGTGACTTGGCCATCGCCCTCGCGGCCTTGATCACGAGCTGGTGGAACTGCGCCGCCCGCAGGGTGGTGAACGGGATGCCGGAGTCGGCGATGGTCCGCTCGGCCGCCGCCTTGTTGCGCATGTATCCGATCGGCACCCGGTCGGCCGCGATCACCGAGACGTAGACCAGGTGGCGTACGCCGGCGGCGCGCGCAGTGCGGACCAGGTTCGCCGCGACGATGTCGTCGCCCTTCGCGGCGCCGGCCAGGTGCAGCACGGTCTCGACGCCATCGAGGGCCGCGGCGATGCCGTGGTCCTGGCGGAGGTCACCGGTCTGGTAGGTGATGCCGTCGTCGGGGGTCCGGGGGTGCCGGCTGAGCACGCGGAGGTCTTCCGCGCCCGCGGCCCGGAGCCGCGGCAGCACCAGCTTCCCGAGGGTGCCGGTGCCGCCGGTGACGAGGATGGGTGAGCTCATGGGTGGGGGTCTCCATTTCGGGTCGTCCTTGATCGGTGGACCAATCCTCTATGAATCTAGAGTCTCCGCCAAGGAAAGGTGACGCGGCAGACAGCCGACCCGGCGTGCTAGCCGGACGGGTGGTCCAGGGACGCGGTGCCGACGAGGAAGGCCTCCAGTGGCCGGGCCAGACGCTCGATCTGGTCGTCACGGCTTCCTGCCCGGTCGAGCGAGGACGCCGCGAGCAGGTGGTCGAAGACCACGCCCTCGACGACACTGACGAAGCCCGCGGCCGCCGCCGCCGGATCGCGGGTCCCGGATGCCCCGAACAGCTGCGCGGCCCGGTCCCGTGAGAAGAGCGAGCCGGCCAGCAGCTCGTGCAGCCGCGGGTCGTGGGCCAGCTCGATGACGAGTGCGTAGCGGGCCACGACGTGGTCCCTCCGGTGGACGACCAGCTCGTGCAGCCAGCCCGCGACCGCCCGGGCCGCGTCGCGCGGGGTCGTGGCCGCTGTCGCCTCCAGTCCCGACGCCTCGAACTCGTCCCTCGATCGCGTGGTGATCCCCAGCACGATGGCCTCGAGCAGGCTGTGCCTGGTCCGGTAGTAGTAGGACGTGGACCCCGGGGGGAGCCCGAGCTCGGAGTCGACGCTTCCGTGGCTGAGCGCCCGCACGCCTCGGGTCGCGATGATGCGGATCGAGGCCTCGACGATCATGGCCCTGCGGTCCGGCTTGTCGCGCGCGCTCATGGTCTCCATCCCTGGGTGCCCGCTGGGCGCCCCCGGCAGGACTCGAACCTGCGGCAATCTCATTAGAAGGGAGGTGCTCTATCCAGCTGAGCTACGGGGGCTTGTCCAACAGCACTGTAGTCAACTCAGGCTGCGTGTCGGCGTGTGCACCTAGCGTCGAAAACATGGCGACGCACCACTGAAACGACAAGGGCGATCTCGGCGTCGCCAAGGCGTACGCCGACTAGTCGGCCAAGGCTTTACCCTGCTGTTCCCTGCCATTGAGCACGCGCCGTTCGACCTCGTGGCCTACCGCGCTGGTCGGTTCCATCGCATTCAGGTGAAGTACCGCGCGGTACGTCGCGGCGGCGCGCACAGCGAAATCGGCCAGAACCATCCGATCGGACCATTTGTGTCGGATCCTCGGCGTGGCGGCTGGTGCCGATGATGCGCTTGTTCCATGAGGTGGGAGCCCTCGCGGCGAAGGTCCGCGCTGTCCGCGACCGTGCTGGCCTGTGCGCTGGCGGTCGCGGCTGTCCCCTCGGCGGTCGGTACGCCGGCCGCCCCGGAGCGCGACGCCGCGGCCGCGCGGACGCCGGCGGAGGTGAACCCGCTCGCGAACCGGACGTGGGGGGTCTACAAGGGCTCCGGTGACCAGGCGTGGACGCCGTACCAGCGGGCGAGGGGCCAGAAGAAGCGGCTGCTGGCGAAGATCGCGCTGGCACCGAAGGCCAAGTGGTACGGGCAGTGGATCCCGAAGAACCAGATCACCGCGAAGGTGCGCGACCACATCACCAACGCCCAGGCCGGCGACCCCGAGGCGCTCGTGCAGATGACCGTCTTCCGGCTCAAGCCGTGGGAGGAGGAGGCGTGCCGGCGCCTCCCGACGGCCAGGGAGCAGCGGGACTACACGCAGTGGATCGACAGGTTCGCGGCCGGGATCGGTGCCGCGCACGTGGCGATGGTGCTGCAGCCGGACGGACCGTTCGCGCTGTGTGCGCCGGGTGGCTCGCCCGTCCCGTCGCAGCTGGTCGGCTACGCCTCGCACGTCTTCAGCGCGCTGCCCAACGTCAGCGTCTACATCGACGCCGGCGCGTCCGACTGGCTGCGCGGCGACCCGGCCAAGGCGCTGCAGATCCTGGTCCCGGCGGGCATCGACACCGCGCGCGGGTTCGCCCTGAACTCCACCCACTACGCCTCGACGTCCGCGGAGATCGCCTTCGGTACGTCGGTCGTGCAGGCGCTGGCCGCCGCTGGGTACGCCGACAAGCACTTCGTCGTGAACACCGCGTCGAACGGCGCGCCGTTCAACGGGTTCGACTACCACGGCCCGAACTTCGACAACGCCGCGACGTGCAGGACCAGGGGCCAGCAGGCCTGCGTCACGCTCGGCATCCCGCCGACCGCCGACGTCGCCAACCCGGCGTGGGGCCTCTCCGCGACCGACGCGGCCAACGCGGCGGCGTACGTCGACGGCTACCTGTGGATCGGCCGGCCGTGGCTCTACATGCAGTCCGACCCGTTCGACCTCAAGCGCGCCCTGGCCGTCGCGCGGACCACGCCGTACTGACCGCCGCAGCCGAGGCTGGGACCGGGCCATGTCCATTCCCAGCCTCGGCTTGCGCGGTTTCGAGACGGTTGCTGCGCAACCTCCTCAACCAGCGGAAGCCTCGGCTTGCGCGGTTTCGAGACGGTTGCTGCGCAACCTCCTCAACCAGCGGAAGCCTCGGCTTGCGCGGTTTCGAGACGGTTGCTGCGCAACCTCCTCAACCAGCGGTGCTGGATCAGCCTCGGTGCTGGCCGAACCACTCCTCGACCCCGGCCGAGGTGCGGGGAAGCTGGTCGGAGAGGTTCACGGGACCGTCGGCCGTGACGAGGATGTCGTCCTCGATCCGGATGCCGATGCCGCGGAGCTCCTCGGGGACGAGCTTGTCGTCCTCCTGGAAGTAGAGGCCCGGCTCGACCGTCAGCACCATGCCGACCTCGAGGTCCCCCTTGGGATAGATGTCGGGGGAGGTGCCGTTGCAGTCGTGGACGTCCATGCCGAGCATGTGGCTGACGCCGTGCAGCGTCCACCGCGCGTAGACCTTGGACTCCGGGTCCAGCGCCTCCTCGGCCGAGACCGGTAGCAGCTCGAGGTCCTCGAGGCCGTGGGCGAGCACGTCCATCGCCGCGTTGTGCGCGGAGAGGAACGGCGCTCCCGGCACGGTCGCCTCGATGCCCTTCTGCTGGGCGGTGTAGACGAGGTCGTAGAGGTCGCGCTGCAGCTGGGTGAACGTGCCGTTCACCGGGAGCGTGCGGGTCACGTCGGCGGTGTAGAGGTTCCTGCCCTCGACGCCCATGTCGAGCAGGACCAGCTGGCCGGGGGTGATCGGGCCGCTGTTGTCGATCCAGTGCAGCGTCGTCGCGTGGGGGCCGCCGCCGACGATCGAGTCGTAGCCGATGTCGTTGCCCATCGCCCGGGCCCGGCGCTGGAAGGTGCCCTCGATCCAGCGCTCGCCGTACTCCAGCACCTGCTTCCACTCGCGCACCGAGTCCTCGAAACCGAGGGCGGTGATCTCGCACGCCTCGCGGAGCTCGGCGACCTCCCAGTCGTCCTTGATCAACCGGAGCTCGCCGACGACCCTCTGGAGGTCCGCGTCGAGGGCGTCGTCGGCGGCGACCATGCGGTCCACCTCGGTCGAGATGCCGCGGAGCACCCGAGTCTTCGGCGCGCTGTTGGCGGTGAGCGCGTCCTGGAGCCGGTCGACGTGGCGGCACTCGATGCCGAGCGCGTCGGAGATCTCGCGGAGCGACGGACGCCTGCCGACCCACAGCTGGCCGTATTGGCGGTCGCGGAAGAACTCGTCGGTGTCGCGGCCGGAGCGGGGCCGGGCATAGAGGACGGCCTCGCCGCCCTCGAGCACCAGCACCGCGTCGCTGGTCTGGTTGCCGGAGAAGTAGGTGTGCGCGGTGTCCGGGCGGAACTTGTAGTCGGTGTCGTTGGCCCGCACCTTGAACGTCCCGGCGGGGAGCACGAGGCGCTCGCCGGGGAACATCGCGGCCAGCTTCTGCCGCCGCGCGGCCGCACGCTCGGCCACCGGCTGGCGGGGCACCTCGACCTCGCGGTCGTCCCAGCCGGTCCGCATGAAGGCGGAGTAGGCCTCCGGGACCACCGGGTCGTGGGACTCGACGTGCAGCTCTCGCGCGGTCTTCATGTCGTCCTCGGGCTTCTCCTCGCTCACGCGCGCCACAATACGCCGGAACAGGCGCCCGGAACCGCCGCCTCCGCAGGGGGCGGCCCTACACTCCCCGCCATGGCCGCACCCCGTCGCGACAGCCGGGCGTTCACCGTCGTGGTGATCGTCCTGGTCTGCCTCGGGGCGCTGCCCATGCTGCTGATCATCGCGCTGTCCAGCGCCCCCGCGATCGCGGTGCTGGCGACCGGGCTGGCCGCGATCCCGGTGGTGCCCCTGGTGCTCTGCTACCTGTGGCTGGACCGCTACGAGCCCGAGCCACGCCGGTTGCTGATGCTCGGGCTGCTGTGGGGGGCGTTCGCGGCGACCTTCGGTGCGCTGGTCGTCCAGGGGATAGGCGGCCTGTTCGCAGGCGTGTCCGACAAGGTGGAGCTCGCCGTGCTGGCGCCGGTGACCGAGGAGGCCAGCAAGGGCCTGTTCCTGCTCTTCCTGCTGATCTGGCGGCGGGCGGAGCTCGACGGCATCCTCGACGGCATCGTCTACGCCGGAATGGTCGGCATCGGCTTCGCCTTCACCGAGAACATCCTCTACCTCGGCGCGTCGTACAACGGCACCGACGGCATGGGCCCGGGTGGGCTCGTCGGCGTGACCAGCACCTTCGTGGTCCGCTGCCTCTTCAGCCCGTTCGCCCACCCGCTCTTCACCGCCTTCACGGGCGTCGGCGTCGGCATCGCCGTCACCACCCGCAAGCCCGCCGTGCGATGGCTGGCACCGGTGGCGGGGTACTGCTGCGCGGTGCTAGCCCACGCCACCTGGAACAGCTCCACGATCTTCGGCTTCGAGGGGTTCGCCGGCGCCTACGTGCTGATCATGGTGCCGGCGTTCGCGGGACTGACCTGGCTGGGGGTCTGGTCGCGGCGCTCCGAGCGGAGGATGCTGACGGCAGCGCTCGGCGACGCCGCTCAGCGAGGCCTGTTCCCGGCCACGGACATCGGCTGGGTGGTGGACCTCAGAGCGCGGCGGGCGGCTCGGGCGTACGCGAAGCAGACCGCTGGCAAGCCCGGGGAGGACGCGATGCGCGACTACCAGCAGGCCGCCATCGAGCTCGGCTTCCTCCACCACCGCTACCTGCGCGGGACTGCGCCCGAGGACTACGCCGTGCGTGGGCAGGACTTCCTGGCACAGATCAACGCGATCCGTCCCGGCATCGCCTTTCCCGGTCAGGTGGTCCCCGTGCGATGACGACCGTCCCCGACCCGACCAACCCGTTCAGCGCTGCGCACGGCGGCGGTGCGCCGAACGCGGGCTCCTACGGGACCGTGATGCTCACCGCCCTGGTCCGGCTGCACCAGGCGCTGCAGGAGGTCCGGCTGCCGCTGGACCTGCCCGGCATCGAGGAGCAGCGCACCGGGCTCAGGGAGATGGTCGACCAGCTCGAGGACTACGTGATCCCGCGGGTCACCACGCTCGAGGCCCCGCTGCTGGCCGTGGTGGGCGGCTCGACCGGCGCGGGCAAGTCCACGCTGGTGAACTCGCTGGTCGGCCACAAGGTGACCCAGCCGGGACTGCTGCGTCCCACCACCCGCTCACCGGTGCTGGTGCACCACCCGGACGACGCGGCCTGGTTCGGCGCGGACCGCCTGCTGCCCGACCTCGAGCGCGTCGACCACCCGACCACCGACCCGGCGGCCCTCCAGCTCGTCCCTGACGAGGCGGTGCCGCCGGGGCTCGCGATCCTGGACGCACCCGACGTGGACTCGGTGGTCGAGGAGAACCGCGAGCTCGCGGCCCAGCTGCTCGCCGCGGCCGACCTGTGGCTCTTCGTCACGTCTGCCGCGCGGTACGCCGACCAGGTCCCGTGGGAGTTCCTCCGCCAGGCGGCCGAACGATCGACGTCCGTGGCCATCGTCCTCGACCGCACGCCCGAGGAGGCCGTCCAGACGGTGGCGACCCACCTGGCCCGCATGCTGGCGAGCCGCGGGCTCAAGGACTCCCCGCTGTTCGTGGTCCACGAGGGCCCGATCAGCGAGGAGGAGCTGCTGCCCGCCGACCACGTCGCCGAGATCCGCGGCTGGCTGGAGTCGCTGGCCGGTGACGCCGGGGCCCGCCAGCAGGTCGTCATCCAGACCCTCGACGGCGCCGTCCGCACCCTGACCCGGCGCACCTACCCCGTGGCCGACGCCGCGGCGGAGCAGGTTGCCGTCGCCGACCGGCTCCGCCACGACGCGACCGCGGCGTACGAGGAGGGGATCGGCAAGGTGCTCGCCGGCATGGAGGACGGCACCCTGCTCCGCGGCGAGGTTCTCGCCCGCTGGCAGGAGTTCGTCGGCACCGGCGAGCTGCTCAAGGGCCTCGAGAGCCGAGTCGGCCGGATCCGGGACCGGCTGGTCAACACCGTCAAGGGCAAGCCCCACCAGGCCGAGCGGGTCACCGTGGCCGTGGAGTCCGGCCTCGAGATGCTCATCCTCGAGCACGCCGAGGCCGCCGCCGAGCGCGCCGAGGCGTCGTGGCGGCAGCTGTCGTCAGGCCAGGGTCTGCTCGCGGACGCCGGTGCCGAGCTCGGCCGCGCCTCCCGCGAGCTGCGCCGCAACGCGGAGCGCTCGGTGAGGGAGTGGCAGGCGGACGTGCTGGACATGGTCCGCACCCAGGGCCAGGACAAGCGCACGACCGCCCGGTTCCTCGCGTTCGGGGTCAACGGGCTGTCCGTCGCGCTGATGATCGTCGTCTTCTCCTACTCCTACGGCCTCACCGGCGCGGAGGTCGGCATCGCCGGCGGCTCGGCGGTGCTCGGCCAGAAGCTGCTCGAGGCGGTCTTCGGTGACCAGGCCGTGCGCAGCCTCGCCGAGCGGGCGCGGACCTCGCTCGAGGTCCGGGTGCGGGAGCTGTTCGGCGCCGAGCTGGCGAGGTACACCGCCCTCCTCGACAGCCTCGGTCTCGACCTCGAGACGCCGGAGCAGCTGCGACGTGCGTCACGTCGCGTGGAGGACGCGCGCTACGCCGGGCAGCGCTCAGACTAGGGTCAGATTAGTCTCGGGAGCGGCTGGGGTCATCCAGCCGACCAGTCCGCGTACGCCGAGGGAGACGATGACGTCCTTGCTCGAGGGTGCCCGCCGGCTCATCACCCGCGGCTCGGAGCTCGGCGGCCGTATCGATGCCCTCCAGTCGGCGACCGAGGCCGCCCGGGGCCGGCTCGACGACGACGTGGTCGACCAGGCGCAGGAGGTCGTCGAGCGCGCCACCAGCCGGCTCCGGCTCTCGGCCGACCACACCGTGGTCGCGATCGCGGGCGCGACCGGCTCCGGCAAGTCGTCGACCTTCAACCAGCTGACCGGCCTGGAGCTGTCCGCCGTGGGCGTGCGGCGCCCGACCACGTCGTGGGCCACCGCGTGCGTGTGGGGCAGCGAGGGTGCCCAGGAGCTGCTGGAGTGGCTGGGGATCCCGCCGCGCCACCAGACCACCCGTGACTCCATGCTCGACACCTCGGGGCTGCTCTCCGGCCGCCGCGAGGACCGGGAGATGGAGGGCGTGGTCCTGCTCGACCTGCCCGACCACGACTCCACCGAGGTCACGCACCACCTCGAGGTCGACCGGATCGTGAAGCTCGCCGACCTGCTGGTGTGGGTGCTCGACCCCCAGAAGTACGCCGACGCGGCGATCCACGACCGCTACCTCGCGCCGCAGGCGACGCATGCGGACGTCATGGTCGTCGTGCTCAACCACATCGACACCGTGCCTCCCGACCGGCGCGCCACGATGCTGCAGGACGTCCGGCGGCTGCTCGACCAGGACGGGCTGCGCGAGGTCCCCGTGATCGCCACGAGCGCTCGACAGGGCGAGGGCATCCCCGAGCTCCGCGCCGAGATCGCCCGCCGGGTGTCGGACAAGAAGTCGACCCGGCAGCGCATCGAGGCAGACCTTCGTGCCGCGGCCGCGCGCCTCAACGAGCAGTGCGGCAGCGGCAAGCCGCGCTCACTCGCGGCCGGCCGGGCGCAGGCCATGGAGCAGGCCCTCGCCGAGTCGGCCGGCGTGCCGACAGTCGTGGACGCGATCGAGCGGTCCACCCGGCTCCGGGCCCGGCAGGCCACCGGCTGGCCGGTCGTCTCGTGGCTCTCGCGGCTGCGCCCCGACCCGCTGCGCCGGCTGCACCTCGACCTCGGTGCGGAGGGCAAGAAGCTCACCGGGCGGGCTCGCACGTCGATCCCCGAGGCGACGCCCGTGCAACGCGCCAAGGTCGACACCGAGGTCCGCGCCCTCGCCGACGACGTCTCGGCCGGGATGACCAGGCCGTGGGCGGATGCGGTGCGGAGGGCCTCGACCTCGCGGGTCGGCGAGATGACGGATCGGCTCGACGCCGCGATCGCCGGCACCGACCTGGGCGTCGCCAAGATCCCGGGGTGGGCGGGCGCGGTGCGGGTGCTGCAGTGGCTGCTGATCCTGGCCGCGCTGGTCGGCGGGGCCTGGACCGTCGCGCTGGCCGCGTCGGGCTCGCTGGGCGACGACTCGGTGCCGGCCTACGGAGGCCTCGACCTCCCGATCATGCTGCTGGTCGGCGGCGTGGTGGTCGGCATCCTGCTGGCACTGCTGTGCCGAGCCCTGGTCGACCTCACCGCGCGCAGGCGGGCCGCCGCGGCGGACCGGAAGCTCCGCGCCGCCGTGCACGAGGTCTCCCAGGAGCTCGTCGTGACCCCGGTCGAGCGCGAGCTCGACGCCTTCCGCACGGTGCGCACCGGACTGGACGCCGCGCTCGACGCGTAGGGCCCGTCTCACGCCGCCACCACCGGCGCCACCTCCTCGCGCTTGACCACGGTGCGCCGGAAGGCGCTGGTGCCCAGGGACAGGTCGTGGCCGACGCTCACCGCGGTCACCTCGACCGTGGTCCGCTCGACGTCGTCCTTGACGTAGGTGCGCTGGCTGAGCCGGCCGTGGACGAGCACCGGGTCGGCCCGCCGCAGGGAGTCCCTGCAGTGGTCGGCGAGCTGGCGCCAGGCCTTGACCGTGAACCACTGGGCCTCGCCGTCGACCCACACGGAGCGCTGCTTGTCGAAGTAGCGCGGGGTCACGCCGAGGCGGAACTCGGCCACCGGCGTCTCGCCGGCGAGCCGGTGGCGGACCTCGCCGCCGAGCCAGCCCCGCAGGGTCACGTAGGTCTCGTTCATGGGTGTCTCCTCGTCTGTCGGTGCTTCCTCGATGAGGCACCCACGCTCCGAGAGGTCGCCGACGGTCACCGGGCGGTCCGGCGCCGGCTGTGGAGAA
Organism: uncultured Actinomycetota bacterium; assembly: GCA_963766475.1. Classification (GTDB taxonomy): domain Bacteria; phylum Actinomycetota; class Actinomycetes; order Propionibacteriales; family Nocardioidaceae; genus Nocardioides. The sequence goes on from CAVXZS010000001.1 coordinate 19,536, forward strand.
ACCCCTGCCGCGGGCCGCCTGTGGACGCCTCGTGGCCGGCTCGGCGCGGTCCGACCGTCATGGCGCCGTTTTCAGACACCGACCACGCCGCAACTAGGCTCGTGGACCATGGCGGAGTATGTGTTCACCCTGCGCAACGTGCGCAAGGCCCATGGTGACAAGGTCGTGCTCGACAACGTCACCCTCTCGTTCCTGCACGGCGCGAAGATCGGTGTCGTCGGCCCCAACGGGACCGGCAAGTCGACGCTGCTCAAGATCATGGCCGGGCTCGAGCACGCCAACAACGGGGACGCCATCAAGGACCCCGCCGCGACCGTCGGGATGCTCCAGCAGGAGCCGCCGCTGACCGAGGGCAGGACGGTCCTCGAGAACGTCGAGGAGGCCGTCAGCGAGATCAAGGGCAAGATGGCCCGGCTCGAGGCTCTCTACATGGCGATGGGCGACCCGGACGCCGATCTCGACAAGCTCAACGACGAGGCCGGCACCCTGCAGACCGAGCTCGACGCGGCCAACGTGTGGGACCTCGAGAGCCGCCTCGAGCAGGCGATGGACGCGCTGCGCTGCCCGCCGTCCGACGCCCTCGTCGACAACCTCTCCGGTGGCGAGCGCCGCCGGGTCGCACTCTGCAAGCTGCTGCTGCAGCAGCCCGACCTGCTGCTCCTCGACGAGCCCACCAACCACCTCGACGCCGAGTCGGTGCAGTGGCTCGAGGGGCACCTCAAGAGCTACCCGGGCGCCGTCCTGGCGATCACCCACGACCGCTACTTCCTCGACAACGTCGCCGAGTGGATCCTCGAGCTCGACCGCGGCAGGACCCACCCCTACGAGGGCAACTACTCGACGTACCTCGAGACGAAGAAGGAACGCCTCAAGATCGAGGGCCAGAAGGACGCCAAGCGCTCCAAGATGCTGGAGCGCGAGCTGGAGTGGGTGCGGTCCAACGCCAAGGCCCGCCAGACCAAGAGCCGCTCCCGCTTGGCGCGCTACGAGGAGATGGCGGCCGCGGCCGACCGGGACCGCAAGATCGACACCTCCGAGATCAACATCCCGGCCGGCCCTCGGCTGGGTGACATCGTCCTCGAGGCCAAGGGGCTGACGAAGGGCTTCGGCGACCGGCTGCTCATGCACGACCTGTCGTTCACCCTGCCGCGCGCGGGCATCGTCGGCGTCATCGGCCCCAACGGTGTCGGCAAGACCACGCTGTTCAAGATGATCAACGGCGAGGAGAAGCCGGACTCCGGTGATCTCGTCGTCGGCCAGACCGTCAAGCTCTCCTACGTCGACCAGAGCCGCGGCGGCATCGACCCGAACAAGAACGTCTGGGAGGTCGTCTCGGACGGCCTCGACTTCATCAAGGTCGCGAACTTCGAGATGAACTCACGCGCCTACGTCGCGTCGTTCGGGTTCAAGGGCCCCGACCAGCAGAAGAAGGCGGGCGTGCTGTCCGGCGGCGAGCGCAACCGGCTCAACCTCGCGCTCACCCTCAAGATGGGCGGCAACCTGCTGCTCCTCGACGAGCCGACCAACGACCTCGACGTCGAGACCCTGCAGTCCCTCGAGGACGCCCTGCTCGACTACCCCGGCTGTGTCGTGGTCACCTCCCACGACCGGTGGTTCCTCGACCGCATCGCCACCCACATCCTGGCGTGGGAGGGCGACGACCAGGACGACGCCAAGTGGTTCTGGTTCGAGGGCAACTTCGCGTCCTACGAGGAGAACAAGGTCGAGCGCCTCGGGATCGAGGCGGCGCGGCCGCACCGCGTCACGCACCGCCGCCTCACCCGAGACTGACCCCCCGTCGGGGTCGGCTCATGGGCTGGGGTTGGGTCTGGGCCTGCGTTCGTGGCTCATCTGGCACGGCCTGCGGGGACGGGGTCCCCGCGCCGACAGGGCAAATTGCCTGCGCCGCGGGTGGCTTCGGCGTGGTGGGGTGAGGCTTCCGCGCGACCCAGGCTTTGCTTTAGCGACGCGGGGACCCCGTCCCCGCAGGCCGCGACCGCTCGGCCCTCACTTCGTCATCACGGGTGGGAGGGGGCGTCGGGCTCGCCAGCGCTGCGCGCTGCCTCGCCCGACGCGGGCGAGTGGGCCGCGCAGCGGCTCACGAGCCCGCCCCCCACCCCGTGATGACGTAGTGAGGGCAGTGCGCGGCGCCGGGACCTTCGGGACGGCCCCCCGCGTCGCTAAAAGCGCGGCGTGGCGCGCGCATCTCTACCCAGCCACGCTGGGAGCAGCCGCGCGCGACACGGCAAGCATGTCGGCGCGGGGGGCCGTCCCGAAGGGCCGGGCCCGACCCGGTGCCACGAACGCAGGCCCAGACCCAACCCAGACCCACCCCAGACCGACTAGCCCCGGATCTCCATCTCGGGGTGGGCCGAGACCAGGCTGTCCGCGACTGCGTCGAAGACCCGGCCGAGGGCGGCGAAGTCCGCATCGCTGGCCAGGTCGACCAGGTAGGCGCGGACGCCGGCCACGTGGGTCGGCGCCGCGCGCACGAGGAGATCGTGCCCCTTGTCGGTGAGGGTGGCGAGGATGCCGCGACCGTCCTCGGGCGAGCTGGAGCGCTGCACCAGGCCCACCTTCTCCATCCTCGTCACCGTGTGGGTGACGCGGCTGCGGCTGTGGGCCAGGGCGTCGGCGAGGGCGGCCATGCGCATCTGGCCGTCGCGCTCGGAGAGCCGGACCAGGATCTCGTACTCGACGAGGGAGATGTCGTGGGCCCTGCGCAGGTCGTCGTCGAGCCGGTCGAACAGCAGGGTGGTGCCCATGACCAGCGCTCGCCACGCACGCTGTTGGTCGTCCTCCAGCCAGCGGACCTCGTCGGCACCCACGACAGGCGAGTCTAGGACCCCGACGGGGTGCCAGTCGCCCGGCTCACCCTGACAAGGTCGCGAAGGATGAGATCACGCGAGCAAGGAACCGCTAGGCGAGCCGCTCCAGGATCAGCGCCATGCCCTGGCCGCCGCCGACGCACATCGTGATGAGGCCGGTCGTCTTGTCGTGGAAGTCCAGGGAGTTGAGCATCGTGTTCTGCAGGCGGGCGCCGGTCATGCCGAACGGGTGGCCGACCGCGATCGCGCCGCCGTTGACGTTGAGCCGGTCGAGGTCGATCCCGAGGTCCTGGTAGGACGGGACGACCTGCGCCGCGAACGCCTCGTTGATCTCGACCAGGTCGATGTCGCCGATGCTCATGCCGGCGTGGGCCAGCGCTCGCTGTGACGCCTCGACCGGGCCCAGGCCCATGATCTCGGGGGAGAGGCCGCTCACGCCGGTGGAGACGATGCGGGCGAGTGGCTTCAGGCCAAGCTCGTCGGCCCGGGTGTCGCTCATGACGATCACCGCGGCGGCACCGTCGTTGAGGGCGCAGCAGTTGCCGGCCGTCACGACGCCGTCGGGTCGGAAGACCGGGTCGAGCTGCGAGACCGCCTCGTAGGTGACGCCGGCGCGCGGTCCGTCGTCCTTGCTCACCACGGTGCCGTCGGGAGTGGTGACGGGAGTGATCTCGCGCTCCCAGAACCCGTCAGCGATCGCCTTCTCGGCGAGGTTCTGCGAGCGGACGCCGAACTCGTCGAGCTCCTTGCGGTCGAGGCCGCGCAGCTTCGCGACGTTCTCGGCGGTCTGGCCCATCGCGATGTAGACGTCGGGGATCGTGTCGTCCTGGCGCGGGTCGTGCCAGTCCTGCCCGCCCTTGGCCTGCTCCTCCGTCCGGGCCTTGGCCTCGTCGAAGAGGTGGTTGTGGGTGTCGGGCCAGTGGTCGGAGGTGCCCTTGGCGAACCGCGAGACGGTCTCGACCCCCGCCGAGATGAACGCGTGACCCTCGCCGGCCTTGATCGCGTGGAAGGCCATGCGGGTGGTCTGCACCGACGACGAGCAGTAACGGGTGATGGTCGCGCCGGGGACCTCGTCGAGGCCCATGAGCACGTTGACGACGCGTGCCATGTTGTTGCCCGACTCGCCGCCCGGGAGCCCGCAGCCGAGGTAGTGGTCATCGATCGTGCTCGGGTCGAGCTCGGGGACCTTGGCCAGCGCGGCCTGGATGATCGTCGCGGTCAGGTCGTCGGGACGGAGGTCCTTGAGCGAGCCCTTGTTGGCGCGGCCGATGGGGGAGCGGGCGGCGGACACGATGACGGCTTCAGGCATGGGCCGAGCCTAGATGACCAACGTTCCACCGGGATGTGGGCGCCGTCACTCCTCCGGGGAGTTGAGCGCATGCATGACGAGCGCGAGCGAGCCCGACAGGAAGGCCCGGCGTTGGGGCTGCGGTTTCTGCAGGGCGGCTATCAGCAGCCCGTCGAACGACGCCACAAGAGCCTCCGCGCGGGCATCGCCGCGCTGCCTCGCCGCCGGCGACAGCAGGCCGTGCACGACCCCCACCAGCCGGGTGCGCGAGGCGGTCAGGGCCTCCGCGACGGCCGGGTTGCGCGGTGCCTCCAGCGACAGCTCGAGCTTGGCCAGGAGCGGCTCGCGCTCGTCCAGCCAGCGCTCGAAGAGCGCCAGCGTGAGCGCCACCGCCCGCGCCTCGTCGCCGGTGCACGCGACCAGCTCGGCGGCGAGCTCGTCCACGTCCGAGGCCATCGCCGTCGCGACGTACTGGGTCACCGCGACCTGGAGTGCCTGGCGGGTCCGGAAGTACGCCGAGCAGGTGCCCTCGGGCAGCCCCGCCCGCCGGTCGACGGCCCGGTGGGTGAGCCCGCGCAGTCCCTCGTCGGCGACCACGCGCACCGCCGCCTCGAGCAGCTCGCGACGGCGCGGGCTCAGGGCCGGCGGGCTCGCGGTGGCTGTGACGGACGGCACGTCCCGAATCTACCCGTGGAGTTGCCGCGCCGCGGGGAGGAGCGTACTTTCTACACACGTAGAAGATTTCTACATGAGTAGAAGGGACCACCGATCATGTTGTACGACCTCTCTCCGGTCCTCCCCTTGGTCGTGGTCGTCGCCCTGCTCGCCCTCGTGGGCAGCATCGCCTCGGTCACCGTCCTCGCGCAGACCGCGGTCCACCACCACCGCATCCGCGTGGCCCGTCACCAGAGCATCCCGACGTACTACCGGGGCCTCCTCGCGGCGCACTGATCCGCGGCGGGCGCCCGTCTCGCTCTCTGGCAGAGTCGGGGCGTGCGCCATCGCTACGAGTGCCCGATGCGCTGGGCCGATCTCGACCAGCTGGGGCACGTCAACAACGTGGTGTACGTCGACTACCTGCAGGAGGCGCGTGTCGACCTGCTCCGCGCCCACGGGCGCGGGCCTCGGGCGCTCGCCGACGGGCTCGTCGTGGTCCGCCACGAGGTCACCTACCTCAAGCCCCTGACCTACGACTTCCGGCCGGTCTCGATCGAGTGCTGGGTGACCGACATCAAGGCCGCCACCTTCACCATGGCCTACGAGATCTTCCACGACGCTCCCGCCCCCGACGGGGCGGGCGATGACCGGGTCGTCTACCTCCGCGCCACGACCGTCCTCACGCCGTTCGTCTTCGCCGAGGAGCGGCCGCGCCGGATCACTGCCGAGGAGCGGGAGGCGCTCGAGGGGCACCTCGAGCCCGACCAGCAGCCGCGGCGGCGTACGCCGCCCCTGTCCGAGGACGTCACCAGCCGCTACCCGATCCACGTGCGGTTCTCGGACGTCGACGTCTACGGGCACGTCAACAACGTGAAGTACTTCGAGTACCTCCAGGAGGCGCGGATCTCGATGATCCGCGAGCTGCTGCCAGAGCGCGGCTTCAGCGTCGTGGTGGCGCAGACCGACGTCGACTACCTGCAGCCGCTGCTGTTCCGGGCCGAGCCCTACGACTGCCGTACGTCGATCACGCGGGTCGGCACCCGCTCCATGACCGTGGAGTCCGAGATCAGGGACGCGGACCGGACGCTGGCCCGGGCCCGGGTCGTCGTGGTCTTCTTCGACCTGGGCGGTCGACGCTCGACCGAACCGGCTCCAGAGGTGCGCGAGGTGCTGCTGGCGGCCAGTCGTCCCCCCGCGGACTGAGCGGCTCGGCCTCCGACTCAGGCGATCGTGGCGGCCATCAGCGAGCTCCTGGCCTCGGCACGCAGCCGGCGCAGGGCGCGGTGGCGGGCCACGCGCACGGCCACCTGGCTCATGCCGAGGGCGCGAGCGGCGTCTGCCGTGCTCAGCCCGACGACGTCGACGCAGGCCACGACGTCACGCTCGCGGGGGCTGAGGCCGGACAGGAGGTCGCGGACCCAGGCCTGGTCCGGGATCGTGGTGTCCGGGCCGTCGACCGGGGACGCGGGAGTCTCCGCCACCGGGTCCGTGCGACGCCGGCCGCTGCGCCGCCGCGAGTTGGCCGCGACCCGCCGCGCGATGCCGAACAGCCAGGCGCCGAAGTCGTCGGCCCCGCCCTCGTAGTCGGCCACCTTCTCGGCGGCAGTCAGCCACGTGTGCGCGGCGACGTCCTCGGCCGTGACCGCGCTGTCGCTTCCCGACCGGGTCTCCAGCCAGACGACGAGGCGCCCGGCGTGCGCTCGATAGAGAGTTCGCCAGGCGTCCTGGTCACCGAGTTTCGCCGCGGTGACTACGTCGTCGTCCGTCACGACCCCGGCCCCATGGCCCGTCCGTGGCCGTGGCCGTTGCCATGCGGGGGCTTGGGGGGCTTGGGGGGCTTGGGGGGCTTGGTCTGGCCGTTGTGGTGGCCGTTGTCGTGGTGGGGCTTGGTCTGGCCGTTGTGGTGGCCGTTGTTGTGGTGGGGCTTGGTCTGGCCGTTGTGGTTGCCGTTGTTGTGGTGACCGTTGTGGTGGCCGTTGTTGGGCGGCGGCGTGGGCTGCGGCGGAGTGGGGGGTTTGGTCTGGCCGTGGTGGTGGCCGTGGTGGTGGTGCGGCTTGTGACCGGGCTCGTGCCCGGACTCGTGGCCGGACTCGTGGCCGGGCTTACCGGGCTTGTGGCCGTGGTGACCGGGCTTGTGGCCGTGGTGGTGGCCGTGATGACGACCGTGGTGATGTCCGCGGTGGTGGTGCCCGGCGTGGCCCTGGGGCGCGACCGGGAGGGCCGGGCCGGCATCCGGGGTCGCGGGGGACGGGGCCGCCGGCGCGGGCTGCGGGGCCGGCGTGGACGTGGGCTCACGCGTGAACGGCGAGGCGAGGCCGGGCAGGGCGCCGGTCAGCCAGGAGACCGCCGCCACCAGGAGGACGGTGGCCACCGATATCAGCGAACGGGTCGTGCGGGTCGGCGCGGCCTGTGGGGTCGATGCCCTGCTCAGCTGCGAGAGCTGCTCCAGCAGCACCGGATCCGGGTCGAGGCGAGGCGCTTCGATCCTGAGGTCCGGCAGCACGGCTGTTCCTTTCGAAAGAATGGGGGTGACCCGACGGTAGTGCGGGGGACGCATGACCGTCGGGCCAATTCGAGATCCGCCACGTCTCGGGCCTTGGCGGAGGTTCCCAGCGCAGGCGTCGTCCGTGGGGGACGGTGCCCGCACCCCTCATCTGTCGCGGGGGGCCCCGGTCGTTACAACACCTTCGCCGGGATCTCGACTGGTCTAGAGGGCCGAGTGTCCGGTCTCGTCGAACGTGTTCACCATGAACTGCGCGGCGTGGGTGACGTAGTCCCAGAACTGGGCGTCCTGCTCCGGTGTCAGCCCCGCCTCGTCGAGGGCGGCCCGGAAGTGCGTCAGCCAGTGCTCCTTGGCGGTGGGCGTGACCGCGAACGGCGCGTGCCGCATCCGCAGCCGGGGATGCCCACGGGTGTCGGAGTACGTCGTGGGGCCGCCCCAGTACTGGACCAGGAACAGCCGGAACCGCTCCTCGGCCGGCCCGAGGTCCTCCTCCGGGTAGAGCGCGCGGAGCACCGGGTCGCCGGCCACCCCTTCGTAGAAGCGGGCGACGATGCGGCGGAACGTCTCGTAGCCGCCGATCTCGTCGTAGAAGGTGCTCACCCCGCCCATTCTGCCGAGTGGGTGTCTCTGGAAGACTCGTGGGCATGGCGACCACACGCAACGCGACGACGCACTGGGAAGGCAGCCTGTTCGAGGGCGCCGGACAGGTCACCCTCGAGAGCTCGGGGATCGGGACCTATGACGTGTCCTGGGCCTCCCGCGCCGAGGAGGCCAACGGCAGGACCAGCCCCGAGGAGCTGGTCGCTGCCGCGCACTCGGCCTGCTTCTCCATGGCGCTCTCCAACGGCCTGGCCAAGGCCGGCACGCCGCCCACCTCCCTGGACACCTCCGCCGAGGTCGACTTCGTCCCCGGCACCGGCATCACCGAGATCCGGCTGAGGGTCCGCGGCAGCGTGGACGGCATGAGCAACGACGACTTCGTCGCCGCGGCCGAGGACGCCAAGGCCAACTGTCCGGTGAGCCAGGCCCTGGCCGCCGTGCCGTCGATCACCCTCGACGCTTCGCTGGCCTGACCTTCTCCAGCGCGACCTTCTCCAGGGCGACCTTCTCCAGGGCGACCTTCTCCAGGGCAACCTTCTCCAGGGCAACCTTCTCCAGGGCAAGGTCGAGCGCCCTGGACACCGCCTCGAGCGTGTCGACCACGTCGAGCTCGGGCACGCCGGCCTCGGCCAGCGCCTTCTGGAACGAGCCGATGGCGCTGCCGAAGGCCGGGAAGCACGCCTCGGTGCGCGCCACGCCGTCGGGCGTCAGCTCCAGGAGGCTGGCGCGCCCGTCGTCGGGGTCGCGACGTCGGGTGAGGACGCCTTCGGCCTCGAACCGCCGCAGGTAGTTCGACAGCGTCGTCGGCCGCAGCCCGGTCAGCCGGGCGAGCTCGGTCGGCCGCACCGGCTGCTCCAGCAGGAGCACGCTGGTCACCGCGAACTCGTCGGGCGTCAGGGGTGCGCCCGCCATCTCCTCCTGCAGCAGCGTGCTGAGCTGTCGGCCGGTCGCGAAGAGGAGAAGGAACGGGCCGCGGTGGGTCATCCGCACGGAATCAGGTTACGAGTCGACAACGACCCGCGGCTGCTCTTGACGAAAAACTTCAAGTTGGTAGTAATAGCAGGCATGCATCGGTCGCTCGCCTGGCTCGTGGTCCTGCCCGTGCTGCTCGGCGCCTGCGGGGACGGCTCCGACAGCGGCGACGGCGGAGCCGAGGGTGGTGCCGAGGGTGGCGCTGCGGCACCGGCCGCGTCCGACCCGGCCGACCAGCCGTCGTACGTCGCCGCGCGGGTCGAGACCGGTCACAAGCCGTGCGGGATCCTCGGCGTGGCCGGCACGGTCTGGGTCAGCAACTACGGGGACGACGAGCTCGTCACCGTGGACCCGGGCTCCGGTGCGGTCGGGGAACCGGTGCCGACGGGCGGCGCCCCGTGTGGGCTGGCCTCGGGCGCAGGGTCGATCTGGGTCGAGGACTACGGCAGCGACCAGGTCACCCGGGTGTCGATCGCCGACCGGACGGTCCAGGCGACCTACGACGTCGGCAGCTCGCCCTACGACGTCGCCTTCGCCGGCGGCGCGGCCTGGGTGACCAACTACGGTGACGGGACCGTCTCGCGCATCGACGCGGCGAGTGGCGCGGTGACCGCCGTCGAGACCGGGGGAACGCCGATCGGCATCGCCCCGGCAGGCGGCAAGGTGTGGGTGGGGCTCGGCGACGACGGCATCGCCGCGATCGACGTCCGGACCGGCGCGGTGAGCAGCACGATCGACACCGACGGTGCCGCCGGCTGGACGGCGTACGACGACGACCACGTCTGGGTCAACGTGGGCTCGACCGTGGTCCAGATCGACCCCACGACCGCGACGATCGCCCGCACGGTCGCGGTCGGTGACAAGCCACTGGACGGCACGGTCGCCGACGGCCGGGTCTGGGTCGGAGACGGCGGCGCGGACGGCGACCTCTACTGGTTCCCCGTCGACGGTGATGCCGCCGAGGCTCAGTCGGTGTCGTCGACGCTGCACAACCCGTTCGTGGCCGCGGAGCTCGACGGGCAGCTCTGGGTGGTCGACTTCGTCGGCACCGAGGTGGTGCGGATCGACCCGGCGCAGGTCGGCTAGGCCTCGTCGGCGACGGACACCTCGTCCTCGCCTGCCGGGTGCGGTCGCCCCTCCCGGTGCCAGACCACCCGCTGCGGGAACGGGATCTCGATGCCCTCGTGGTCGAAGCGCGCCTTGATCCGCTGGCGCAGCTCACGGGCGACGCCCCACTGCTCCATCGGCTGGGTCTTCACCAGGACCCGCAGCGTGATCGCGTCCGGGGCCAGCGCCTCCACGCCGGTCACCTCGGGCTCCTCGATGATGATGCTGCGGTAGTCGTCGTCCTCCCAGAGGTCGTGCGCGACCTCGGTGAGCACCCGCTTCGCGCGGCCCAGGTCCTCGTCGTAGCCGACGCCGACGTCCACGACCGCGCGCGACCAGTTCTGGCTCTTGTTGCCCACGCGGAGGATCTCGCCGTTGGGCACGTACCAGACCGTGCCGTCGAGATCGCGCAGCCTGGTGACCCGCAGGCTCACCGCCTCCACGGTCCCGGTCGCCTCGCCGACGTCGACGATGTCACCGACGCCGAACTGGTCCTCGAAGATCATGAAGACGCCGGAGAGGAAGTCCTTCACCAGCGACTGCGCACCGAACCCCAGCGCGATGCCGATGATGCCGGCGCTGGCGATGATCGGGGCGATGTTGACGCCGACCTGGCTCAGGATCATCGTGCCGAAGATCGCGACGAGGACGCCGGTGATCACGCTCTTGAGCAGGTCGCCCATGGTCCTGGCGCGCTGGACCCGCCGGGTGGCCGCCGCCAGGTCTCGCAGCTCCTGGGTGTGGGTCTGCTCCGTGGTGCGTCGGCGGCGCGAGAGCCACCCGACCCTGGCGGGCAGGCCGCCCTCCTCGGCCCGGGCCACCAGCCGGTCCACGAGCCGGTGCAGGACGAACCGGATCACCAGACCCAGGGCGACCAGCCCGGCGATCGCCAGCGGCAGACCGATGAACCAGTCGGTCAGGTTGGCCAGACCGTTGGAGCCGGTCTGCTCGTGTACCCAGTTGCAGAGCGACTCGTCGTCCTCACACGGGCTGCTCAGGAACATGGCCCCCAGTATTAACAGGTCGCCGTCTGGATATCGTGGGGGCGTGACCACCGCAGCGAGCGCCCTGGCCTTCGTCGTACCGCTGGACGTGCCCGTGGGCTGGAGCCAGCCCGACGACGTCAACATGGTCCACGCCCTGCTGCTGCTGGGCGGCATTCCGCTGCTGCTGCTGATCGTGATCACGGTCGCCGTCTACGTGCCCTCGCTGGTCCGCGGCGACCGGATCGCACCGGGCCAGCCTCCGGTGGAGGACCAGTGGCTGGGCGGGCCGCGCACCGGCACCGCCGAGCTGAAGGGTCCGGAGTCCGAGGACGCGGAAGCCGGTGGCGCCAGTGGCCGTTGGTGAGCGCCCCGACACCCGGTTGAGCGCGCGGTTCCACGCCAACGACAAGGTCGCGCTCGACGAGACGATCCGCAGGGCCGAGCGGCTCTCGCGGGTCGAGTTCTCCGTCTTCGTCGGTCACGCCGAGGGCGACTCCCGCGCGTACGCCGTCAGCCTGCACGGCACCCTGGTGGCCCCGGCCCGCAGCATCCTGATCATGGTCGACCCCGACGCGCGGGCGCTCGAGGTCGTCACCGGCAGCCACGTGCGCCGCACCCTCCGAGACACGCAGGTCGAGCTCGCGGTCGTCCAGATGCAGAGCCTCTTCGCCGAGGGCGACCTCGTCGGCGGGCTGCGCCGCGGCATCCAGATGCTCGCCGAGCACGCCCGCGCGCCCCAGACCCTGCACGCGGAGAACCCGTGACGGTGGCCGTGGTCGGCATCGCGGTCGCGGTCCTCGTGGCCGTGGTGCTGGTGGCGTTCTTCCGGTCGCAGGCGCGCGAGCAGGTCCGCGCCGCTCAGGCCGAGACCGCTCGTCTGCGGGCGGTGCTCGAGGACGTCAAGGACGTGGCGTGGAGCAACCGCGACGTCGCTCCCGACCTGTCCACGATCGTGATCGACACGATCCGGACCGGCGAGGAGCGGCTGGGCCGGCGCGAGCTGCCGAAGTAGTAGGTCCGAGGAACGAGGACCTACTACTTCATCGGTGGTTGAGTAAGCGACCGCGGCTGAGCTCGCGAAGCCGCGACGGAGCGTCGAAGCCTCTGCAAGCAGGGCTGCTACTCGCCCGACTCCAGTTCCAGCAGATCCTTGCGAGGCTTCGTCGCGTCACTCAGCTCCTCGCAAGCTCGGATCTGAGTCGACGCTCCTCAACCCCTCGACCGGCGCGCGACCTTCGCAGGCTCAGCTCGCGCGGTCTCGGGCTTGCGCGCGCAGCGCGCGGGCGACGTCGTCGCGGCCCTCGCGGACGTAGCGCTTGGCGGCCGGGTTGGCCGAGGAGCTCTCCAGCCAGGCGTCGACCCTCTCGAGGAGCTCCTGGCTGGCCAGCTGCTTGGGGAAGATGTACTCGAGCGCGGTCGAGGCGCGCTGGGTGCCCTTCTCCTCCCACATGGTCTCGGCCGCGGCGAGGTACTTCTCGACGTACGGCGCCAGCACCTCGTCCTGGCCGTAGGCCTGGAAGGCCAGCACGATGCTGCGCTGGGTCTCGTTGGGGACGTCGTCGCGGACCATGGCCAGGTCCCATGCCTCGGCCTTGGCCTCGGCGGTGGGCATGAGGGTGCGGGCGGCCGCGGCGTGCTCCTTGCCGGAGATGGTGTTGTCGCGGGCCAGCTCCTCGTCGATGCGGGCGCTGTCGGCCCGGCCGTTCTTGGCCAGTCCGGACAGCAGCGTCCAGCGCAGGTCGGTGTCGATCGCGAGGCCGTCGATCACGAGGGAGCCGTCGAGCAGCGCCTCGAGGTCGCTGAGCGCCTGGTCGCTGTGTGCGGCGGCGGCGTAGGCGCGGGCGAACGAGAGCTGGTGGTCGTCACCGGGCTCCGCGGTCATCAGCAGCTCGCGCAGGCCGCTCTCCCAGGTGTCACGCAGCGCGTCGCGGTGCTCGGGGGCCGAGTAGAGGCTGGCGGCGGTGGCGGCGTAGGTCGGGAGGCGGTTGACACCGAACGCGTCGGTCTCGGACGCGATCCCCGAGAGCACGAGGGTCACGAAGTCGGTGGCCGACAGCTCGGCGTCGCGGGTCATGTCCCACGCCGCGCCCCAGCACAGCGCCCGCGCCAGCGAGTCGTCGATGGTCTCGATGCTGGTCACCAGGGTGTCGAGCGAGCGCTCGTCGAGCCGGATCTTGGCGTAGGCGAGGTCGCCGTCGTTGAGGAGCAGCAGGTCGGCCTGCTTCTCGCCCACCACCTGCGGGACCTCGGACAGCTCGCCCTCGACGTCGGTCTCGATCGACGTACGTCGCACCAGCCGGCCCTCGACCTTGTCGTAGAGGCCCACGCCGAGCCGGTGCCGGCGCAGCGTCGGGAAGGCGGCCGCGGCGGTCTGCCGGATCGCGAACGACGCGTAGGTGCCGTCCTCGGCGAGCTCGAACTCAGGTGCCAGCGTGTTGACGCCGGCGGTCTGCAGCCACTCCTGCGCCCACGACTCCAGCTCGCGGCCCGACGACTTCTCCAGGGCCATCAGCAGGTCCTTGAACTCCGCGTTGGAGAATGCGAAGTCCTCGAAGTAGCCGCGCAGGCCCTCGAGGAACGGCTCCAGCCCGACCCACGCGACCAGCTGCTTGAGCACCGAGGCGCCCTTGGCGTAGGTGATGCCGTCGAAGTTCACCTCGACGGCCTGCAGGTCGTAGTTGTCCGCGGCGATCGGGTGGGTGCTGGGCAGCTGGTCCTGGCGGTAGGCCCAGTTCTTGCGGGCGTTGGTGAAGCCGGTCCACGACTCGGTGAAGTCGGTGGCGTTGACCGCCGCGTGGTAGCACGCCCACTCGGCGAACGACTCGTTGAGCCAGAGGTCGTCCCACCACTTCATCGTGACGAGGTCGCCGAACCACATGTGCGCCATCTCGTGGAGGATCACCTCCGCACGGAACTCGTAGAACGAGCGGTCCTGGCGGCTGCGCGGGAGGTACTCGTCGCGGAAGGTCACGCAGCCGGCGTTCTCCATCGCGCCCATGTTGTACTCCGGCACGAACAGCTGGTCGTACTTGCCGAAGGGGTAGGGGTAGCCGAACTTCTCCTCGAAGAACCCGAAGCCCTCCTCGGTGATCTTCCACAGCTCGTCGGCGTCGAGGTGCTCGACCAGCGACTGGCGGCAGTAGAGCCCCATCGGGATCTCGCCATGCGCGCCGGAGTAGGTCTTGTGGACCGAGTGGTACTCGCCGGCGACCAGCGCCGTGATGTAGGTCGACATCGGCTGGGTCTCGGGGAACCGCCAGACCTGCTTGCCACTCTGTCCGTCGCCGGGAGCGTCCTGGGGCTCGGGCGTCACGGCGTTGGACGACACGGCCCACCCGGAAGGTGTCGTCACCGTGAACGTGTAGGGCGCCTTGAGGTCGGGCTGCTCGAAGGTGGTGTAGACCCTCCGGGCGTCCGGGACCTCGAACTGCGTGTAGAGGTAGACCCGGTCGTCTGCCGGGTCCACGAAGCGGTGCAGCCCCTCACCCGTGCGCGAGTAGGTGCAGTCGGCCGTGACGACCAGCGTGTTGTCTGCCGCCAGGCCGCTCAGCGCGATCCGGTTGTCGGCGTACGCCGCCGCGTCGATCGGCTCGCCGTTGAGCGTCATCTCGTGGATCGTCGCGCCGACGAGGTCGGCGAACGTCGAGGCGCCGGGCTCGCGGCAGCTGAAGACGATCGTCGTGGTGGAGCCGAAGGTGGTGTCGCTGGTCGTCAGGTCCAGGTCGATGGCGTACGACGTGACATCCAGGAGAGAAGCGCGGGTCGCGGCCTCGTCTCGGGTGAGGTTGGTTCCGGGCATGCGCCGATCCTGCCACCCGCCGTGTGACCGCGGCCACGCGGTTGGGCCAGGGGGGCGTAGTCGTGACCGGATCGCGATCATCCCGGGATTTGACGCCGCCAGGTGGGATCGGCCCGGAATACCGCTCGGCGTGACGGGTTGGGACTGACATGACCAACGTTGACTTCTGGTTCGACCCGCTCTGTCCCTTCGCCTGGATCACCTCTCGGACCGTGCTCGAGGTCGAGAAGGTGCGAGACGTCCAGACGACGTGGCACATCATGAGCCTCGCCCACCTCAATGCCGACAAGGACGACATCTCGGACAGCTACCGGGAGTTCCTGAAGGACGCCTGGGGCCCGGTCCGGGTCTGCATGGCGGTCGAGCAGGAGTACGGCAAGGAGAAGCTGGCGGACCTCTACACCGCTCTCGGGACCCGGAAGCACACCGAGGGCCGCGAGAAGATCGACCGCCCCCTGGTCGAGGAGGCCCTCGAGGAGATCGGCGTCCCGACGGCGCTGGCCGACGCGATGGACGACTCGGCCTACGACGACGCCATCAAGAAGAGCCACCACCTGGGTATGGACCAGGTCGGCGAGGACGTCGGCACCCCGACGATCGCGATCGACGGGCACGCGTTCTTCGGACCCGTGCTCAGCAAGATCGCCCGCGGCGAGGAGGCCGGCAGGGTCTGGGACGCCGCGGTCGCGCTGTCGTCGGTGCCGTACTTCTTCGAGCTCAAGCGGACCCGCGACCGCAACCTCGACTTCAGCTGAGCTGTCCGTTGGGCTGGGACTCGCTCACCCGCTGGTCGAGCCTGTCGAGACCGCCGCAGCCAGCGCTGGGGCTCACCCAGGTGCGTTGGCTGCGGGCACTCGACAAGCTCGTGAGCGGTGGTCGGCTTCAGCCGAGCCGATCGCGGGGCGCGCTCGCTCCGCTCTCGTGATACCCCCGCGAGCTTCGGCCCGGGCCCACGACGGACGCTCGCTCCGCTCGCAAGCTTCGCCGTCCATCGTGGCCACCGGGCCGATCGCGGGGAGCGCTCGCTCCGCTCGCAAGAGCTCGCTCCGCTCGCAGGCGCTGCGCGGCTTCCTCGACCTCCTCGACCTGAGCGTCAGCTGGTCGCCGTCGTGGCGGCGGTCGACGCCGCCACGGCTGCGATCATCGCCGCGGTGGCGGCGTCCACCGCGTCCTTGACCGCCTTGGCGGCCCACTGACCCTCGGCGATCTCCTTGGCCTTGTTCTCGAGGTCTCTCTTCCTGAGGGTGGTCCCGGCGGTGACCGCGCTGTGTGCCTGGTCGATCGCGGCGAGCAGGGCGATGAGGGCGCCGGTCCGCGGGTCGGGGTCGGCGCCGTCGACCAGGCATGCGGTGACGGTGCGCCGCACCTCGTCCTCGTGGGTGGTGTCGGCCGCGGGCCAGGTGGTGCGCGGAAACAGGCCGAGCACCTTTCCTTCCTTGCGCTCGAGAATGCCGCGCTCGGCGAGCCGGGCGGCGAGCCGTCCCTCCAGTCCCTTGCCGATCCTGCCGACCAGGGTGCTCGCCTTGCGGTCCTTCTCGGCGATCTCCGTGAGCGCCTCGGCCAGCAGCGGGTCCAGCTCGGTGGGCGTGGCGTCGGCGGCGTGCACCTTGTCCGTCCGCCAGATGCTCTTGTTGTCGTCGACGGTCACCAGCCCGGTGACGGCGAGCTCGGCGAGCACGGCACCGCCGAGCACGGCGTCGGTCCTGCCCCAGGTCGAGACCGTGCCTTTGGTGTCATCCAGCAGCAGCAGCAGCAAGTCCTCGGCGATCAGTGTCATGGCTCGAACGTAACTGCGTCGCGGTCCTGAGACACGCCCTCCTACCCTTCACCCATGAGCAAGATCCTGTCCGCCGTCGCCTGGCCGTACGCCAACGGCCCGCGCCACATCGGCCACGTGGCCGGCTTCGGCGTGCCGTCCGACGTGTTCAGCCGCTACATGCGGATGGCGGGCCACGACGTGCTCATGGTGTCGGGCACCGACGAGCACGGCACCCCGATCCTGGTCGCGGCCGACAACGAGGGCGTGACCGCGCGGGAGCTCGCCGACAAGAACAACGCGGTGATCGTGCAGGACCTGGTCGACCTCGGGCTGTCCTACGACCTGTTCACGCGCACCACGACGGGCAACCACTACAACGTCGTCCAGCGGCTGTTCCGGGGTGTGCACGAGAACGGCTACCTGTTCGAGCAGACGACGTTCGGGGCGATCTCGCCGTCGACCGGCCGGACCCTGCCGGACCGCTACATCGAGGGCACCTGCCCGATCTGCGGGTACGCCGAGGCGCGCGGCGACCAGTGCGACAACTGCGGCAACCAGCTCGACCCGACCGACCTGATCAACCCGCGGTCGAAGATCAACGGCGAGACGCCGGAGTTCGTCGAGACCCAGCACTTCTTCCTCGACCTGCCCGCGCTGGCCGGGGCCCTCCAGGAGTACCTCCAGGGCCGCGAGGCGTCCGGCACCTGGCGGCCCAACGTCATCAAGTTCTCGCTCAACCTGGTGGATGACCTCAGGCCCCGGGCCATGACGCGCGACCTCGACTGGGGCATCCCGGTCCCGATCGAGGGCTGGACCGAGCAGACGACCAAGCGGCTCTATGTCTGGTTCGACGCGGTGATCGGCTACCTGTCGGCGTCGATCGAGTGGGCGCGCAGGCAGGGCGACCCGGAGCGGTGGCGCGACTGGTGGAACAACCCCGAGGCGCTGTCCTACTACTTCATGGGCAAGGACAACATCGTCTTCCACTCGGTGATCTGGCCGGCCGAGCTGCTCGCCTACAACGGCAGGGGCGACAAGGGGGGCGAGCCGGGGGAGTACGGCGTGCTCAACGTCCCCACCGAGGTGGTCTCGTCGGAGTACATGACGATGGAGAGCAAGCAGTTCTCCACCAGCCGCGGCCACGTGATCCTGGTCGGCGACATGCTCTCGCGCTACCAGCCGGACGCGCTGCGCTACTACATCTGCGCGGCCGGGCCTGAGACGTCCGACGCCGACTTCACCTGGGCCGACTTCGTGCTGCGCACCAACTCCGAGCTGGTGGCCGGGTGGGGCAACCTGGTCAACCGCACCGCCACGATGGTGGCCAAGAGCTTCGGCGAGATCCCGGTCGCCGGGGCGATGGAGCCGGAGGACGAGGCGGTCCTGGCCGCCGTACGCACCGGCTTCGAGACCGTGGGCGACCTGCTCGGTCGGCAGCGGCTGCGCAGCGCGATCTCGGAGGCGCTGCGGGTGGTCGGCGAGGTCAACAAGTACCTCACCGTCACCGAGCCCTACAAGATGAAGGACGAGTCGCAGCGCGAGCGCCTGGCCACGGTCCTGCACGTGGCCGCCCAGTGCGTGGTCGACTGCAACACGCTGCTCTCGCCGTTCCTCCCGCACTCGTCCAACAAGGTGCACCGCGCGCTCGGCGGGGAGGGCGAGTTCATGCCGATGCCGCGGATCGAGACGGTCGAGGAGCTGGACCCGGACAACGGCGCCGGCCTGGACTTCTACACCGTCATCACCGGCGACTACTCCGGCACGCCCGCGTGGGCGTCGCGCCCCGTCACGGTCGGCGCCAAGGTCGAGAAGCCGACGCCGATCTTCACCAAGCTGGACCCGGCGATCGTGGACGAGGAGCTCGCGAGGCTCGGTCGGTGAGCCCGGCATGATCGCCGTCCTGGGTGACCACCGCGGCCACCGCAGCCACCTCGAGCTCGACGCGCTGCGTCCCTCGCTGGCCGACCTGGGCGTGGAGACGGAGTGGGTGCCGACCGACTCCGGCTTCGACGTGACGGGCTATGACGGGGTCTGGCTGGTGCCCGGCGGGCCGTACGCCGACGACGCCGCGGTGCTGCGGGCGCTGACCACGGTCCGCGAGCAGGGGATCCCGTTCCTCGGCACCTGCAGCGGCATGCAGTACGCCGTCCTGGAGTACGTCACCTCGGTGCTCGGCGAGCGCGCGACGCATGCCGAGGCCGACGGCGAGGACGACGACAACGTCGTGACGGCGCTCGCCTGCTCGCTGCAGGGGGAGCAGCGGCTGGTGACTCCGGTGCCCGGCACCAGGTTCGCGTCGTGGGTGCCGGAGCCGTTCGTCGGGATGCACTTCTGCAGCTATGGGCCGGCCCCGTCGGCCGTGGCGCGGCTCGAGGCGGCCGGTGTCGTGGTCGGCGCGACCGCGCCCGACGCCGGCGCGGAGGTGCTGGAGTTCCCGGCCCACCCGTTCTACGTCACCTCGATGTTCCAGCCGCACGTCGGCGCGCTGGCCGGGGCGCCGGTGCACCCGCTCGTGCTCGCCTTCGTCGAGGCCGTGGGAGCCGCCGCCCGTGCGGGAGGGTGAGCCCTCGCGGACGGCCTGGGGAGCCGCGGTGCACCGCGCGGTGCACCCCCTCCTCGACCACCCGGTCCTCTTCGACGACCCGCTCGCCCTCCCGATCCTCGGTGTCGACCGCGACGAGGTGCTGGCGAGCGCGCCGCCGAGGTCGCGGCTGCGCATGTTCATCGCGTTCCGTCACCGGCTCGCCGAGCAGGCCCTCGCGGCGGCGTACGACCGCGGCACCCGGCAGTGCGTCGTGCTCGGCGCCGGGCTCGACACGATCGCCTACCGCAACCCGCATGCGGACCTCCGCGTCCTCGAGGTCGACCACCCGGCCACCCAGGCCTGGAAGCGCGAGCGGCTGGCGGAGGCCGGCATCGCCGAGGCAGCGACCTACGTCGGCGTCGACTTCGAGCGTGACGACCTGATGTCCCGGCTCGGCGAGGACGGGTTCGACGCGACCCGCCCGGCGTTCTTCGTCTGGCTGGGCGTGGTCCCCTACCTGACCCGCGAGGCGGTGGCCGCCACCGTCCGCGCCCTCGCCGGGGTCACCGGCGCCGAGGTGGTCCTCGACCACGCAGGCACCGAGCGCGACGCGGCGGGGGAGGAACGGCACCGCCGGCTCGCCGAACGGGTGGCCGCGCTCGGAGAGGAGCTCACGGACGCCTGGGCGCCCGGCGAGATGGCCGGGCTGCTGACGCGGTCAGGCTTCAGCAAGGTGGAGGAGCTGCTCCCGACCGCCAGGGCGCCCATGTCGTGCGCGCGCTGCGGCCAACGGCCTAGCCCCGGCCGCCCCCGCCCCCGCCGCGGCCGCCGCCGCTGACCCCGTGGATCTTGAGCTTGATCACGCCCAGGTCGACGGTGCCGCCCGCGGTCAGCTTGATGCCCTGCTTGCGGGCGGTGAACCAGTACGGCGTGCCGGGCTCGTCGCGGGCCGAGCTGAGCAGGTTGTCGGGGATCAGCACGTCCGGGTGCTCGGAGTAGAGCTCCTCGAGGTCGAGCAGTCGACCCGCGGCCCTGCCGGCGTGCAGCATCTCGACGCGGAACGGCCTGCCGTACTTCTGCTTGTCCGAGATGGTCGGGAACAGCCAGGACTGGTCGCCCTGGTCGAAGACGCGGAAGCCGAACGGCGCGATCACCGGCCGGTTGCCGCGGTCGTAGTGCATGACCCCGCGCACCTTGGCGCCCTTCGGTGCGGTGAACGGCGCCGTGGGTGCCGGGCCGTTGACGAGCACGGTCGAGTGGGTGGCGGCGAGGTTGGCACCGGTGGTGGTGGGCTTGTCGCCGCGCTCCTTGCGGGCGGTGGTCACCGCTGCGGCGTAGGTGCCCGGCACGATGCCGCGGATGGTGTAGGCGCCGCCCTCGGACTGCTCGGTCCAGCTCACCGCCATCGGCGTCGCCTGGTCGCCGTCGACGTGCGAGGTGCGCAGCCAGCCGTCCTCGGGGACCGCGGTGAGCTTGACCTGGGCGCCCTTCGGGAGGCTGCCGGTGAGGTTCATCGTCGGCTGGCTGAGCAGGACCGGGCCGAGCGCGAGGTTGACGTTGTTCACCAGGTCGACCGGCACCCCGGCCCACGGGAACTCGGTCTGCTCGGCCCCGCCGCTCGGGAGCGCGCTGCGCCGCACGTAGAGCGAGTAGGTGCTCAGCGGGAGGCCGCTGAACGTGACGACCCCGCCGGGCTGGAGCGCCGGGTCGCCCTGGAAGACCTTGAGGACCCGGCCGTCGGCGTTGCGGAGCTCGGCGTCGACCGAGCCGTTGGCGCCGGGGAAGACGACGTCGGCGGCGGAGAAGCTCAGCGAGCGGCCCGGCTCGAGCGCCAGGTCGGCGGTGGCGACGGTCTTCTGGGCGACCGCGACGATCTGCGACTTCGGCACGTAGGCCGACCCGGCGTACGACGTGGTGACCGTGTAGGCGCCCGGCTTCAGCGAGCTGACGACGTAGCGGCCGATCTCGTTGGTGACCACGCCGGCGGCGAAGGCGCCGTCCTTGTCGAGGATGGCGAGGAACTGGTTGGGGAGCGGGGTGCCGCCGGTGCTCACCAGGCCGCGGATGATGCCGGCGTGCCGGGACCGGAAGGTGTCGTGCACGGTGCGCCCGGCGCGCAGGACGAGCCGCCGGGACAGGTAGCCGGGGACCGTCGAGTCGGTGTGCAGCCCCTCGTCGCGGTCGGCCTCGATGCGGTAGGGGCCGGGCGCGACCTCGAAGCGGTAGAGCCCCTTGGCGTCGGTGACCGTCTGCGCGGCCACGCTGCCGTCGATCCGGGTGAGGGAGAGGAGGCGGTTGGGGCCGTCCTTCCAGGTGCCGGTGACCACGGCCGGCGGCTGGACCACGACCCGCCCGAGAGACCGGTGCGGCAGCTGGGGGTGGAAGAAGCGGGTGTGCCGCATCCAGCTGTTGAGGTTGCCGTCGGGACCGAGGTAGGACGGCGTGAACCGCTTGCTGCTCTCCTGGTCGCACTGGCCCGACCGCCGGGCCCGGTGCCCGCTCCCACCGGAGACGGCCTCGGAGCAGACCCGGATCAGGTAGGGCTCGCGGAGCTGCTTGAGCGAGAACCGGCCGCTGCGGTTGGTGCGCGCGAGCACGCGCCTCTCCTCGGTGACGTCGGCCGGCAGGCCGAGGTCGGAGAAGCGGATGCCGGTGACGAGCGCGTGGGGGATCGGCCTGCCGTTCGGGCCGGTGACCTGGCCGGTGACGGTGCCCTTCGTCGGCGGCGGCTTGGGCCGCCGGTCGGACCTCGGGGCCCTGGTCCGCCCTGCGAGCGGGTTCGGCGGCGTGCTGAAGTAGGTGTTGGGCCCTCCGTCGCCACGGTCGGCGGCGCGCGCCACCGAGGGCGCCACCGGGGACGTGGCCGTGGCCAGGGCGGGCTGCTGCGGGAGGAACACGGCGGCGCCCGAGAGGACGAAGGTCAGCGAGGTGGCGACGGCCAGCGGCCGGTTCCGCGTCATGCCTCGGATCATGCCTCAGCCGCTCAGCACCCGCTCCTCCACCGCGCCGTACAGATCGGAGCGTGGGAACGCAGTGGCGGCGAGCTCCACGTCAGGGCAGGGTCGGGGGGTGATCGTCTCCTTCCTGCTCACCGCGTTCGTCATCTGCGTGACGCCGGGCATCGGCGCGCTCTACACGATGGCCGCCGGCCTGGCCCGCGGGACCCGCGCCGGGCTGCTCGCGGCGTTCGCGTGCACGTTGGGCACCGTCCCGCACGCCGTCGCCGCGCTCACCGGCCTGGCCGCCGTGCTGCACGCCTCGGGGGTGGCGTTCCAGGCCATCAAGTACGCCGGCGTCGCCTACCTGCTCTGGATGGCCGTGTCGGTCTGGCGCGACACCGGTGCGCTCCACGTCGACACCGACGCGGCGCCGTCCTCGGCCCGCTCGGTGATCACCACCGGCATCACCGCGAACCTGCTCAACCCCAAGCTCACGCTCTTCTTCTTCGCCTTCCTGCCGCAGTTCGTCCCCGCCGGCTCGCCGGGGACGCTCGCGCGGATGACCGGCCTCTCGGCGGTCTTCATGGCGATGACCTTCGTGACGTTCGCCGGGTACGCCGTCGCGGCTGGCGCCCTGCGCGACCGGGTGCTGACCCGGCCGCAGCTGGTCGCCAGGATCCGGAAGGTGTTCGCCGCGTCGTTCGTGGCGCTCAGCGCCCGGCTCGCCGCTCAGTCGCGCTAGCGGGTCCCGGGCCGACCCTGCCTTGGGGGGCTACCTCGGCGAGCTCCCGGATCGCGGGCACCTGCGCGAGCGCGTTGACCGCCACCGAGAACACGAGGAGCGCCACGGCGAGGGAGTGGTGGCCCGCCGCCCAGAGCCCCAGCGAGGCGAGGCCGAAGACGAGCACCTTCACGACGGGGCGAACGACGGGGGACCCGAAGCGCGCCTTGGGCGAGGCGAGGAAGAACCACGCGAGCATGCCCAGCAGCGGCAGCAGCCAGACGAGCAGCCAGCGCGCCGAGGTCGACCAGCCGTAGACACCGAGGCCGGCCATGGCGAGCAGCTCGTCGAGGAAGACGAGCGCGAGGACGGTCCAGCCGACGGTGACCACCCCGCCATTGTCGTCGAAGGGTGTCTCTACGCTCGCACCCATGAGCGAACCCGTGCACGTGCCGCTGTTCTTCCTGAAGCAGAAGTTCGCCATGACGACCAACCGCTACGAGCTGCTCTCGGCCGGTGCCGACGGCCAGCCCGGGCACTCGCTGGGGTTCGCGGAGCAGAAGAGGCTGGCCTTCAAGGAGGAGGTCACCTTCTACACCGACCAGAGCCGCACCCAGAAGGTGCTCAGCTTCAAGGCGCGCAAGGTCATGGACCTCAACGCCGGCTACGACGTCTTCGACGAGGCGCACCAGCCCCTGGGGTTCTTCCGCAAGGACTTCGGGGCGAGCCTGCTGCGGTCCACCTTCCACGTCGAGGGGCCCGGCTACGGCGGGACGGGTCGGGAGCGGAGCCAGCTCGTGGCGATCGTCCGCCGGTTCAGCGACATCCCGTTCCTGCCGATCCACTTCGACTACGTGACTCCCGAGGGCCAGCCGTTGCTCAGCATCGAGCGGCAGGCGTCGGTCCGCGACCGCTACACCGTCCGGGTCCCCGACCCCCGCGTCGACTTCCGGATCGCCGCGGCGCTCGCCGTGGCGATGGACGCCCTGATGAGCCGGTAGCCATGGCGCTGTTTCCCGAGGCACGTGCCGCGGTCGAGGCCGCGGCCGCCGACCTGCCGGTCTGGACCGAGGGCTACGACGTGGTCGCGGCCCGCGATGCCAACCGGGCGGCGGCCCTCGAGGAGGCCCCGGAGGACGTCGCGGAGGTCACCGACCTCGATGCGGGCGGCGTCCGGGTCCGGCTGTTCCGGCCGGAAGCAGCCGACCCCGGCCTGCTGGTGCACGTGCACGGCGGCGGCTTCGTCTTCCACGACGTCGAGGTGCACGACCGGGCCTGCCGACGCCTCGCGAACCGCCTGGGCATGGCGGTGCTCAGCGTCGACTACCGGCTGGCGCCCGAGCACCGGTTCCCCGCCGCACGCGACGACGTCGACACCGTGCTGGCGTGGCTCGACGGCGACGGTGCCGCGCTCACGCAGGGTGGCCCGACGTACGTGCACGGCGACAGCGCCGGCGGCAACCTCGCCCTGGTGGCCGCGCTGCGCAACCCCGGGCGGTTCCGGGCGGTCGTGCTGCACTACCCCTTCCTGGACCCGGGGGCCGGCTTCGAGTCCTACGCGCTCGGCGCCGCCGCGGCCTTCGACCCGCGCGAGGCGCAGTGGTACTGGCAGCAGTACGCCGGCAGCGAGGCGGACCTGACCGACCCCGACCTCGCGCCGCTGCTCTCCGACCGGCTCGGCACCCTGCCCCCGACGCTGGTCACGACCGCCGAGCACGACCCGCTGCGCGACGAGGGCGAGCACCTCGCGGCGCTCATCGCCGAGGCCGGCGGTGACGTCACGTGCACGCGCTACGTCGGTCAGATACACGGCTACTGGCGCAAGGCGGCCTTCCCGGCGTCGGAACAGGCGATCCGGCACACCTGCGCCTTCCTCCGTGGCCACTGACCGCGGCTCGCCGGGCAGGCTGAGAGGATGGCCGCCATGCGCGTCCACCTCGGCTCGGACCACGCCGGGCTCGACCTCAAGGCACATCTGACGAGCTGGCTGTCCGACCACGGCTACGAGCCGGTGGACCACGGCCCGTTCGAGTACGACGCCGTCGACGACTACCCGGTCTTCGTGCTGCGCGCCGCCGAGGGCGTCGCCCTCGACCGCAAGCAGGGCCTGGACAGCTGTGGCGTGGTGATCGGGGGCTCGGGGAACGGCGAGCAGATCGCGGCCAACAAGGTTCCCGGGATCCGCTGCGCGCTGGCCTGGTCGGAGGAGACCGCGAGCCTGGCCCGCGAGCACAACGACGCCCAGGTGGTGTCGGTCGGTGGCCGGATGCACCCGATCGAGGACATGACCCGGTTCGTCGAGGTCTTCCTGACCACGTCGTTCAGCGGGGACGAGCGGCACGTGCGCAGGATCGGACAGATCGGGGGCTACGAGCGCACCCGCGAGCTGCCACCCCTGCCGGAGTCCGCCCAGCAGTCCGCCCAGCAGTCCGCCCAGCAGTCCGCCCAGCGGTCCGCCCAGCGTGGTGGGCCGGGGCCGGATGCCTGAGGGCCACACGCTCCACCGGCTCGCCACCGCGCTCGACGACGCCTTCGCCGGTCAGCCCGTCCGGGTGAGCAGCCCGCAGGGCCGGTTCGCGGAGTCCGCGGCGCTGCTCGACGGGCACACGATGGTGACCGCCGAGTCGTGGGGCAAGCATCTCTGGGTCCACTTCGAGCACGACGACCTCGTGCACGTCCACCTCGGGCTCTACGGCAGGTTCGACGTGGTCCGCGACGCGCCGTCCGTCCCGCCCCCTGTCGGACAGGTGCGGCTGCGGCTGGTCGGGCCCTCGAACGGGTACGCCGACCTGCGCGGAGCCACCGCCTGTGAGCTCCAGACCCCCGAGCAGCGCGAGGCGCTGGTCGCCAGGCTCGGCCCGGACCCGCTGAGGCCGGATGCCGACCCGGAGCTGGCCTGGCAGCGCATCAGGCGCAGCCGCGCGCCGATCGCCGGACTGCTCATGGACCAGTCCGTCGTGGCCGGGATCGGGAACGTCTACCGCGCCGAGCTGCTCTTCCGGCACCGGGTCGACCCGTTCCGCCCCGGCACCAGCCTGCGCGTGGGCCGGTGGCGCGAGATGTGGGACGACCTCGTGGCGCTGATGGCGGACGGCGTACGCACCGGCCGGATCGACACCGTGCGGCCCGAGCACCTCACGGCCGCCGAGCGCGAGGCCACCGAGCCTCGCCGCGGACACTCCTACGTCTACCGCCGGGCGGGCGAGCCGTGCCGGGTCTGCGGGTCCCGGGTGCGCACCCGGGAGCTGCTCGGTCGCAACCTGTACTGGTGTTCGAAGTGTCAGCCCCGGTTCCGCTCGCGAGCCGTACAGTGACGAGGACCCGTCCCGGACCCCGACGATGAGAACCCGGTAATGGCCACAGACGTCCAGCTGTCGCGCGCGCGATCGGGTGACGTCGCGCCGCCACGACACACCATCCGCCGGTTCGCCCGGCGGGGTGCCTACGCGGACACCAAGGTGCTGGTCGTCCTCGTCCTGCTCGGGCTCGCGATCGTGGTCGCCGTCGTCCTCGCGCCCAACGACATGCCGTTCACCAGCCTCATGGTGCCGCTCCTGCTCGGCAGCCTCCTGCTCAACCCCCGCCACCTGCCGTGGTTCGTCATCCTCGTGTTCGGGTTGCTGATGGTCTGCATGGTCGTGCAGGTCAACCCGACCAGTCGCACGTTCGCCTCGGTCGGGATCCAGGTGCTGATGTGCCTGATCGTCCTCGCCGCATCGCTGCGTCGCTCCCGGCTCGGGGTCGCCGGCACGATGGGCGAGTCGATGTTCGTCGACCTGCGGGACCGCATCCTCCAGCAGGGCGGGATCCCGGACCTGCCTCCCGGCTGGCTCGCGGAGTCGGCGCTCCGCTCGGCCGGCGGCACGGCGTTCGCGGGCGACTTCGTGGTGGCCACGCTCGTCACGCCCACCAAGCTCGAGCTGGCCGTGATCGACGTCTCCGGCAAGGGGGAGGAGGCCGGCACCCGCGCGCTGCTGCTCTCCGGCGCCTTCGGTGGGCTGCTGAGCGCGCTGCCGCCCGACGGGTTCCTCCCGGCCGCCAACGACTACCTGCTCCGCCAGAACTGGTCGGAGGGCTTCGCCACCGCCATCCATCTCTCCCTCGACCTCGACGACGGCAGCTACGAGGTCCGCAGCGCCGGCCACCCGCCCGCCGCGCTGCGCCGGGCCGGCACCGGGCGGTGGAGCGTGCTGCCGAGCGAGGGGCCCATCCTGGGGCTGATGGAGGACGCCGTCTTCCGGGTCGCCACCGGCCGACTGCTCCACCACGACGCGCTGCTCCTCTACACCGACGGCATGGTCGAGGAGCCGCGCCGCGACATCGATCTCGGCATCGACCGGATGCTCGGCGAGGCGGAACACCTCCTCCGCGGCAGCTTCGAGGGCGCCGCCCGGCGGCTCGTCGACGCCCTGGGCTCGCGCGACGACGACCGCGCCATGGTCGTCGTTTCGCGGAGCTGAGCCGCCACCCGGTAGATTTCCGGGGTCACGGGAGAGTCCCGGGGCCGCGCGGATGTAGCTCAATGGTAGAGCCCCAGTCTTCCAAACTGGCTACGCGGGTTCGATTCCCGTCATCCGCTCCAAGCCGGGTTCCCGGTGGCCTGACCGCGGCCGAGGACCCAGCTTGGCGGGGCGTAGCGTAGTGGCTAGCGCGCCTGCTTTGGGAGCAGGAGACCGCAGGTTCGAGTCCTGTCGCCCCGACTGCATCACACGAAGTCACAGCACGCGGGACCACCAGAAGGAGAAGCAGTTGAAGAGCGCCGTCGAGACCTTGAGCCCGACCCGGGCCAAGCTGACCGTCGAGGTGCCCTTCGAGGAGCTCAAGCCGAGCCTCGACGCGGCGTACCAGCAGATCGCCAGGCAGATCAACGTCCCCGGCTTCCGCCGCGGCAAGGTCCCGCCCGCCGTCATCGACCGGCAGGTCGGTCGTGAGGCGGTCCTCGACCAGGCGATCAACGAGCTCCTGCCGCAGAAGTACATGGAGGCGCTCCAGAGCAACTCCCTCGAGCCGCTGGCCCAGCCCGAGATCGAGGTCACCAAGCACGGCGAGGAGGGGCTGGAGTTCACCGCGGAGGTGGACGTGAAGCCCGAGATCACGCTGCCGGACTACGACGGCCTCGAGGCCACGGTCGACGACATCGAGATCACCGACGCCGACGTCGAGGAGCAGGTGCAGGCGCTGCGTGAGCGGTTCGCCACCCTGTCCGACGTCGAGCGCCCCGCCGCGGACGGCGACTTCGTGGTCATGGACCTCACCGCGACCCGGGACGGCGAGGTCGTGGACGGCGCCGAGCTGACGGGCATGAGCTATCAGGTCGGCCGCGGCGGCATGATCGACGGTCTGGACGAGGCGCTGGCCGGCATGGCCGCCGGTGAGGAGAAGACCTTCGAGACCGAGCTGGTCGGCGGTGACCTCGTCGGCCAGTCGGTCGAGGTCCGGGTCAAGGTCGACCAGGTCCAGGAGCAGGAGCTGCCCGAGCTCGACGACGACTTCGCGCAGGAGGCCTCGGAGTTCGACACCGTGGCCGAGCTCAGCGACGACGTGCGCGAGCGGCTCGGACGCGGCAAGCGGCTGGAGCAGGCCGCCGCCGCCCGCGACGCCGTCCTCGAGGCGCTGCTCGAGAAGATGGAGGTGCCGCTGCCCGAGGGCGTCGTCACCGACGAGCTCAACGCGCGCCGCCAGTCGATCGAGCAGCAGCTCGTCTACTCCGGCATGACGATGGACGCCTACCTCGAGGAGCAGGGGCAGACGGTCGAGGAGTTCGAGGCCGACCTCGAGCGCCGGGTCCGCGACGCGGTCGCGGCGCAGTTCGTCCTCGACGCGATCGCGAAGAAGGAGTCGCTCGGCGTCGACCAGAACGAGCTCACCCAGCTCATGGTCCGCCGCGCGCAGCAGTCCGGGCAGGACCCGCAGGAGTTCGCCAACCACATGTTCGAGCACAACCACATCCCCGAGCTGGTGCAGGAGATCCTGCGCGGCAAGGCGCTGGCCCAGCTCGTCGAGGCGGCCACGGTGACCGACGAGTCCGGCAACCGCGTCGAGCTGAAGAACCTGCTGCCCGACGGGACCATCGGCGCCCCCGAGGACGAAGCCGACACCGGACCCGACAGCGAGGCGGACCCCGAGGCGGACGCCCGAGGCGGACGCGGAGGGCGACGCGGAGGACTCCGACTCGTAGCCCGCTCGCCCTCGGCGGATGGACCAGACCACGGTATTCGTAGGTTTGGCGGGTGGACGGACGGTCGATCATTCGTCCTGAACGCGCAAGACTACGGAAACGCTAGTGTCCTGAATCAGAAGTCCGCAGGCGGTAGGCGTGCTCAGAGTGCGTGCATCGTCAGGCGGCGGCGCGATGGCAGACTGGGTGTCTTTCGAGCGTCGCCAACGCAGCGAGGTGCGTGCTGTGAGTGCGCGTAGCGCACGCGGACTTCTGATTCAGGACACTAGGGAAGGACGACCGGGGCCGGCCGCAGGCCGTCGCCGGCCAGCACTCGAGGATTCTGGGGCCGTGGGTGACGTGAGCGACGACGACGCGTGGCGTCCTCCGCGCGCGGGGTCACGACCACCCGAGGAGATCGAGGGGTACGCCCACCTCGTCGAGATCGGCCGGGGCGGCGACTCGGTGGTCTACAAGGCCCGCGACCTCGCCGTCGAGCGCGACGTGGCGATCAAGGTGCTCTCCGTCGACGATCCGGTGCGCGCCCAGCGTTTCGTGCGGGAGATCGAGATCACCGTCGAGCTCGGCCGCCAGCACCCCAACATCGTCACGGTCCTGGCCATCGGGACGACCGCGTCGGGACGGCCGGCCATCGTCATGGACTACTTCGAGCGGGGCAGCCTCCACGACCAGCTGCGCACCCGCGGGCCGCTGGCGGTCGACGAGGCCGTCGCGGTGGGTGTGGTCGTCGCCGACGCCCTGGCCTTCGCACACGCGCACGGCGTGCTGCACCGTGACGTCAAGCCCCAGAACGTCCTGGTCCTCCCGACCTCGTGGGTGCTCGCCGACTTCGGGATCGCCCGGCTCGTCGACACCGAGCACACCGCCTCGGTGGAGACCTTCACCTACCGGCACGCCTCCCCCCAGCTGCTCGACGGGCTGCCGCCGACGGCCTCCGACGACATCTGGTCGCTGGGCTCGACCCTGTTCACGCTGCTCGACGGACGGCCGCCGTTCTCCAGCGACGATCCAGACGACGACTCCGCGCTGGCCTACCTGCGTCGGGTCCGGACCGAGAGGACGCGCGAGCCGGCCCGCCACGAGGGTCAGGGCGACACCGACGCGGTGATGGCGGTCGTGGAGCGCTGCCTGGCCAAGAGCATCGAGGAACGGTTCGTCTCGGCCGAGGAGCTGCGCGACGCCCTGGCCGCGGTCCAGGTGCACGGGTGGGAGCCCGGTGCGCCGGTGGTCCCGCTCACGCCGGCGAGCACGCCGGCCGTCGACGAGGTGCCCCAGCTCGCGAAGCACGCCCTGCCTGCACAGGCCGGCACCTCGGGCCACGCGACGGCGACCGTGGAGCCGGCCGCGCCGCCGGTCGAGGCTCCCGCTGCGCCACTCGAGCAGCCCGCGCCCGTCATGGCCGAGCCCGCGCCGGTGGCGCTCTCGGTGCTGGCCCACGGGGCGAAGCCCGAGGACGAGGAGCCCACCGGCAGCCGCCCGCCCGGCCCCGAGCCGGACGGCGGCGGGGTCGCCGCGCCGCCGCGACACCTCGCCCGGGAGGGTCCGGAGCGCGGTCCAGGGACGGAGCGGCCGGACCGCAGCCGGCGCCGCGTCCTGCTGATCCTGGGCGCCGCAGCGCTCCTGATCGGCGCCACCCTGGGACTGATCGGCTCCGTGCTGCGCGACGACGACGACACCGAGGGAGACACCGCGACCACTCCCACGTCGGCGACCGACGAGGGCGAGCCGATCCCGACGCTCAGCGCGGAGCCGACCGACTCCGGACCGCCGCAGCCGAACGTCGAGAACCCCGACCTGGCCTTCGACTTCCTCGACATCGACAGCGACGGGGTGACGCTGAAGCTGAAGTGGAACGACCCGTCCGACGGGGAGGGCCGGTTCGTGCTCTCCGAGGTCTCCCCGGAGCGCACCCTGCTCAAGCAGTTCGCGCCCGGCACGACGGAGGGCGAGATCGCGTTTCCGCTCTCCGTGGGTGACCGGGCCTGCTTCGCACTCGCCGTCGTGATGCCGACCGGGGAGTACGGCGTCGCTCAGCCGGGGCCTCGCTGCGTCACGCCCAAGGGCTAGCTGCGCAGCACCCGCGGGTCGAGCCACCACCACCAGCGGCGCCACAGCGGCAGGCTGACCCGTGCGGCTCGGCGTACCTCGCGCAGCCCGTCGCGGACGACGGGCGCCGGGCTGCGACTCGACGGCGCGCCGCTCGATCCGGGGGCGGGCGGTCCGAACACGTCCCGCTCGGCCTGGTCCGCGACCTGCCGCGCGCCGCGCGTGCCGAGGCGCCGGTCGGCGTCGTCCGCGACCACGGTCGCGGGCTGCAGGCGGTCGGCGGGGAAGCCGGCCAGGGCCAGGGAGTCGAGCAGCTCCGCCCAGGCCCCGGGCGCACCGCGACGCAGGTGGGCGAAGGTGCGGACCCGGCGCAGCAGCAGGGCCAGGAGGAGCAGCGCGAGGGCGGCCAGGCCGGCGGCGCCGGCGAGCGTGGTCGGTCGGCCGGCGCGGGCGCCCGCTGCCGGGTCGGGAGTGGCGCGGTCGTCGTCGGACGGCCCGGGGGGCTTCTTCCCGTCGGGCACGGCGGCGTCGCCGGTGTCGGACCCGGTGGCCGGTGGCGGCGCCACCACCGGACGACCGTCGGAGAAGGTGTCGTCGTCCGGCGTGGGGCTGAAGGGGACCCAACCGAGCCGGTCGAAGTACACCTCCGGCCAGGCCAGCGCGTCCCGGCCCCGCACCACCGTCGTGCCGTCGTCCTGCGGCTCGCCGGGCCGGAAGCCGACCACGACCCGCGTGGGCAGGCCGGCGTTGCGCGCCAGCAGCGCGAACGCGGTGGCGAACTGCTCCGAGGTGCCGATCCGGGCGCCGGGCGTCCCCGGGTCGCCGAACAGGAACTGCTCGATCCGCCAGAACGCCGAGCCGGACGTCGCCCGGGCCGAGAGCTCACGGGAGTGCTCGACCGCGCGCTCGATGGCCAGCGCCCGCGCGTAGGGCGACGTCGCGTCGCGGGTGATCCGGGCGCCGTACGCCGCCAGCGCGAACGGCAGCTCCGGCTGCTGCAGGTAGGCCGAGGCGGCCGCCCCACTGGGCACGGTCGCCGAGAGCAGCTGCTCCGGGTCGGGCGCGTCGGCGGTCCCGGTCACCTGGTAGGAGGTGCCGGAGCCGGCATCGGCGTCGTAGAGGGTGCCGGTCTCGAGGTCGACGACGGCAGCGCGGTCGCTGACCGCCACCGGGTCGCCGGGGGTCGGCAGCCAGGGCCCGCCGAGGTTGGACAGCTCGACGCTCACGGTCGACTGACGGCGCTGCCGGCCGTCGGGCAGGGACCGCTCTCCGGCCGACCCGAGAGGGGAGTAGCGCGTGGCGGCCTTCCACTGGCTGCCGTCGTAGGCGCCGAGCGTGACCAGCCGGAGGGGGACGAGGTCGCCGTGCACGCGCATCAGCTCGGCGTCCGGGTTGGCGGCCCAGGCGCCGAGTCGCGGGAGCGGGCTCGGCGTCTCGACGCTGAGCACCGGCGGGTCGACGTGGTCGCGGGGCTGGTAGGCGCTGCCGACCGGCACGAGCGCCACGACGGCGACGAGCACGGCGAGACCGGCGACCACCGGGAGCCCGGTCGCGATGCGGCGCCGGGCGCCGTCCGGCCGGCGGTCGAGCATGATCCACCCGGCGAGGGCCAGGGCGACCAGCAGCATCGCGAGCAGCCCGTGCGGGTCGCTCCGGCCGGCGCTCAGCAGGGCGCCGGCGAGGTAGAGCACGAGGGCGCCGGCCACCGGGCCGACCTTCGAGCGCGAGTCGAGGCGCAGCCCCGCCAGCAGCGAGACCAGGGCGACGAGGACGACCGGAGCCGCCAGCAGGTCGGGCCGGCTGACGTAGGGGAGCGGCTCGGTGAGCAGGCGGGGGATGGCGTCGGCCAGGCTCTCGACCAGCGTGCCGTCGGTGCTCGCCGTCATCAGGTAGGCCGTCAGGACGAGCAGGAGCGTCAGCACGGCCGCCGCGGACCAGCGCGGCACGCCGAGCCAGAGCACCAGCCGCAGCAGCACCAGCGGTAGCACCGCCGCGGCGAGCAGGGCGAGGGTGGCGGACCAGGCGTCCCACACACCGGCGATGGCCAGGCTCCCGGTCGCCACGAGGCAGGTGGCCCAGATCGTCGACGCCAGCGTGGTCCGCCAGGTGCTCGTCGTCATGGCCGCAGCACCCGGTCCCAGGTGGCGGCCAGCGCCGTGGAGTCCTCGCCCCGCAGCACCAGCATCCCGGCGTGGTCCTCGCTCGCGACGGTCGCGGCGGGGTCGACGACCGCCTGGACGGTCCGGCTCGGGGACCCGCGGTCGAGCAGCCGGCGTACGTCGCTCGCGTCCGCCGTCGGACCGCTGACCGCGATCGCGAGGTCCGCGCCGTCCCCGTCACCGAGGGCCAGCGTGCGGGTCTGGACGAGCTCGATCTCGGCCAGCAGCCACTCGAGCTCCTGCACCTCCCGGTGCTGCTGCCCGGTCGGCGAGCCCGGGATCTCGATGGCGTGCCTGCCGCTGGTCGTCGTGAACCGGACCGGGTGGCCCTCGTCCGCGGCGACCCGGCAGAGCGCGGCAGTGATCTCGACGGCGTCCTCGAACCCGTGGTGCTCCGGCGTCGAGGCGCGGTAGCCCGAGGCCCGGTCGTCGAGCACCACGCGGACGTGGGCCTCGGCCGGGTCCACGTCCTCGCGCACCATCAGGGTGCCGGTGCGCGCGCTCGTGGCCCAGTGCAGCCGGCGCAGGTCGTCGCCCATGGCGTACTCGTGCAGCCCGACCAGGTCGGTGCCGCCGAGCTCCCAGGCGGTGTCGGCGCCGGCGGCGGTACGCCGCGTGCCCGGCGGCATGCCGGAGACCGGGATCCGGCGCGGCAGCACCCGGACCACGTCGCTGCGGCCGACCCACACGGTGTGGTCGGCGAGCCCGGCGAGGCCCACCCGGCGCAGACGCACCGGACCCACCTCGACCAGGCCGCGCCTGGGCGTGGGGATCGGGTAGGGAACGCTGACGGTCTCCGAGCGGGACGCCTCGGGCAGCGGCACCGGCACCAGCGAGCCGTCGACGGTGTCGCTCACCTCGAGCCGGGCCAGCCCGCGGTGCCGCCGGCCGGTGACGTAGAGAGTGGCGTGACAGTCGTCGTGCCGGACCACCACCGCGGGCGTCACCACACGGCGGACCACGATGTCCGGGACGCCGACGACCGCCGTCACCTCGGCGGCCAGCACCACGAGCAGGGCGAGGCCGACGCCGCCGACCAGCGGGTAGTGCAGGCCGATCCCGACGGCCAGGAGGACGACACCGAGCCCACCGACGAGCCGGCCCCGGGTGGTGACGGCGGCACCGGCGGAGCCCGCGGGCGCTGTCGTGTCGGTCACCCGGCCTAGCTCCCGTCGGGCTGCGGCGGCGGGACCGACTCCAATGCGTCGTGCACCACCGAGAAGGGGGTGTGCCCCGCCAGCGCTGCGTCGCGGGTGAGCACCGTGCGGTGGGCCAGGACGGGCACGGCGAGCCGCTGGACGTCGCTCGGCACGACGTAGTTGCGGCCCTGCGCCGCGGCGTACACCTGCAGGCAGCGCACCAGCGCCCTCAGGCCACGGGTGCTGGCGCCGAGCCGGACCCTCGGGTCCTCGCGGATGCAGACGCCGAGGTCGCGGACGTAGCGCAGCAGCAGGTCGGCCACGTGCAGGGTCTCGAGCCGGCGGATCGTCATGGCCACCTCGTCCGGGGTGGTGACGCGGGCGACCTCGGAGACCTGCCCGGCGGTGCTGCCGGGCCGCAGCACCTCGATCTCGTGCTCGGCGTCGGGGAAGCCGAGGTTGACGCGGACCAGGAAGCGGTCCAGCTGGGCCTCGGGGAGCCGGTAGGTGCCGTCGAGGTCGACCGGGTTCTGGGTGGCGATCACCACGAACGGGTCGGGGACCGGGTGCGTCTCGCCGTCGACGGTCACGGTCCGCTCCTGCATGACCTCCAGGAGCGAGGACTGGGTCTTCGCGGCGGCCCTGTTGATCTCGTCGGCGAGCAGCACGTGCCCGAAGACCGGTCCCGGGCGGAACCGGATCTGACCGTCGCGCGGGTCGAAGACCGTGGTGCCGGTGACGTCGCTGGGCAGCAGGTCCGGAGTGAACTGCACGCGCCGCATCTGGCCGCCCAGGGCCTGGGCCACGGCCCGGGCCAGCGTGGTCTTCCCGGTGCCGGGGACGTCCTCCAGCAGCACGTGGCCCTCGGCGAAGACCGACACGAGGACGAGGTCCACGGTCGAGCGCTTGCCGTGCAGCGCCGCCTCGACGGCGTCACCGAGCCGCTGGTGGAGCTGGCGGAACTCGGCGACGTCGGCCTCGGTCGGGGTCGGCGTGTCGGCCAGTGCGGTCAAGGTTCCTCCTGCGGTCGTCCGGGGCGTGGTGGCCGCGGCTCACGGGACGGGGCAGCCGTTGCACAACGTCTGCTGCGTCGTGGTCCAGGCGTACTGAGCGCTGTCGACCGAGCCGTGAGGGTTGGTCGCGTGGAAGACCACCGTGTGCTGGACGGTCCCGGGGCTCGGGTCGGAGATGTAGCCGGTGTTGATCGGGATCTGTACCGAGGCGGCCCCGCAGGGGAAGCTGCCGGAGTCGGCCCCGCCCAGGTTGCCGGTGTGCGTCCACGTGCACGTGCCGCTGAAGGATGCCCAGTCCGCGGGCGTGCTCATGGTGAGGGTGGTCGTGCCCATGCCCTCGATCGAGCTGTCCCACTGGGTGCTGTCGCCGGCGACCAGCTGGACGCCTCCGCTGGGGAGCGGCGGCGGCGTGGGACCGGAGTACTGGAGAGTCGCGGTGGTCGCCGGGCCGGTGCCTCTCGCGTTGCGAGCCGTCACCGACACCGCGACCGGTCCTGGGTTGCAGTAGGCCTCCGCGCAGGTGACCTGGTAGGACGCCTGGGTGCCGCGCACGGTCAGGGAATGGGTGCCGAAGCTGTCCGTGGCCTGCACCGTGTAGTCGAGGACCGGCGAGCCGTTGGCGGCGGCGGCCGCCCAGCTGATGTCGATGGTGGCGTCGTTGGTGGTCTCGCTGCCCGACACCTTGCCGTCGAGCCTGGACGGGGCTCCCGGCCGGTCGGCCGTGGTGATCCCCGCCGACGCCGGCGAGGTGGCCGGAGCGGCACCGGCGCGGGAGGCGGTCACCGTGAACCGGTGGAAGCCCGGCGGCACCGTGACGGATGCCTGCCGGACGCCCGGGCTGACGGTGGCCAGCGGCTGCGCCGCTCCGGACTCCTGCACCGTGAACCCGTCGACCGGCTGGAGCCGGTCGTAGAGCCAGCTCACCTGCACCTCGCCGGACTGCAGCTGCGTCGCGGTCACACTGGTGGGCGCGGACAGCGGCCCACCGGGCGGGCCGGCGGTCGGCGTGGTCGGGCTCGGGGTCGAGGTGGGCCACTCGCCGGGACCGAGGCTGGGAACCCCGGACGGGTGGTGGCCGCCCGAGGTGCTCGGCGAGGTCGACGGTCCGGCCGGTCCGTCGGACGGGCTGCCGGAGGGGTTGGACGACGGCGTCGAGAACGTCGGCGCCTGCGACGGTGGGGGGTTGCACTGGGAGTGCTTCCCCACGCACACGGGCGGCGGGGGCGGCAGGTCGGGGGCGACGGCGTCGTCGTCCGCGACGTCGTCGACGGTCCCGGGCGCGACGCTCGGCGCGGCCGCGGGGTCGCCCGAGACCGCCGGCAGGCTGTCGTCGAGCCGGACGATCGTCGAGACCGAGCCGTCCCGGGCCACCGCCACGCCGTGCTCGGCGCCGGGGACGTTGATGAGGAGGACGCCGTCGTCGAGCACCAGCGCGGGATCGCCTCCGTCGGGCAGCTCGATGTCCTCGCCGGCCCGGGACCCCTCGGCATCGAGCCTGACGACCTTCGCGTCCCCGGGGCAGGGCACGTAGACCGTGCCCTCGAAGGTCTCCGGCCGGTCGGGGCGCTCACAGCCGATCGAGCTCACGTCGACCTCGTGCACGGAGCCGCCGGAGACGATCGCGACCGTCCCGGTCTCCGGCGCGGAGACCGGCACGAGGGACGCCGGTGCGAAGTCGGGTACGACGAGCTCCCCGGACAGCCGGGGCGCGCCGGCGACGACCTCGTCGGACTGGCCGGTCCCGACCTGGACGACGATCCCCTGGTCGGGGCCGAACAGCGTGACGCCCCGGTCGTGGCCCACCAGCACCGAGCGGGATCCGCTGTGGTCGACGGTGCGCTCCTCCTCGGTCACGAAGCTCCCGCCGCTGGACGACCAGCGCAGCTCGGAGAGCACGCCCTTCTGGTTGACCGACCACACCTTGCCGGTGCCGTCGACGACCGCGTCGCTGATCCCGTCGGGCGAGGCCCAGATCTCGCCGATCGTGTCGGTGCTCACCGGGTCGATGGCCGCGATCGTGCCCCGCTCGCGGTCGACGAGGAAGACGTCGTCGCCGTGGTGCAGCACGTCGGTGGCGGCGCCAGGCGTGACCCGGCGCTGCCCGGACGTGAGGATGCTGGCCAGGTCGAAGGAGACGAGCTCGCCGCTGGTGCGGTTGGTGACGATCAGCCGGCCGGCGTACTGGGCGAGGTCGAGCGTGTTGCCCGGCGCCCCCACGTCGATGCGGGTCTCCGGCCGGCCGGTCGCGGGGTTGACCTGGATCACCTCGCCGCTGGGGCTGTCGGCGAACCACGTCAGGCCGTCGCCGACCTCGACCGACGTCCGGCTCAGTCCGGTGCCGAACAGCGCACCGGCGACCAGCGACCCCGCGATCACGAGGACGGAGAGCTCGGCGGTGCCGCGCGACGAGCGCTCGGTGCGCGAGCTCACCAGGCGAGCGACCCGCGACCTGGCCGCTGCGAGGCGCGAGCGTGGGCTCGGCTGCGTCGGCGTGCTCACGTCGGCACCGGTTCGGCGTCGGGCTGGCGCTCGGGAGCCGCGACGAGCTGGGCGACGCGCACGGAGCCGTGCTCGCACCAGAGCCCGCGACCGACACCGGTCAGCGGCTCGATCGTGCGGTTGGGGACGGTGATGCCGAAGAGGTCGCCGTCGTTCCACTCCGGCTGGAGGAGGAACCCCCGGCGTCCGCGCCGCGCGGCCGCGACGAGGCCCTCGGGGCCGCCCCGCTGCCGGGCCTGCGCGACATCCGCGGTGACCACGAGCGCGACGCGGTCGGCCTGCTCCGTGCAGGCCTTGACAAGGGACGCCACAGCGCCGCTGACCCCGAGATCAGCCATGCCTCGAGTGTCCCAGCCCTCGGCGCCGTCGACCAGCACCAGCGCCCACGACGCGGAACGTTCCGGGTGGGCGTCCAGCCAGGCCTGCAGCTGCTCGGAGGCGGCCAGCGGGTCGGCGCTGCGCACGACGTACGGCGGCCGCTCGCCGCGGCGCGCGAGGAACTCGAGGCCGTCCAGGGCCGAGGTGCGGCCCGAGCGGCTGCGGCCCGCGATGAGCAGCGGGCCCGCGAGCAGGTCCGGGACGATCGGTGCGACGGCGTCGGCATCCACACCGACCGGCACCCTGGCCCCGTCGGGAGCGGGCAGCACCTCGGGCTGCACCCGGGCCGGCATCGGCGGCACCGGCGCGGCGCCGCGACCCTGCACCCGGTCGGCGACCCGGTCCCCGAGGGCCCGGATCCGCTCGGCCTGGACCGGGGTGCCGACCCCGCCGGTGGTCGCCACCTGGATCAGCCGACGGCCGACCAGCCCCGCGCCGGGAGGGGTGTCGATGTCGAGGACCTTGCTGGGCACGCCGAGCATGAGGTAGTCGTCCGCGGTCGGCATCCGCAGGATCACCCGCGCGCCGAAGGACGACGCCAGCGTGGTGGGCACGCCGACCCGGCCCGGAGCCGTGGCGACCACGTGCACGCCCACCCGGCGGCCGTTCTGCAGCACCTGCTGGAAGTGCTCGAGGTGCTCGCGGGTCAGCGGGCCACCGCTCTCCAGCTCCTCGACCAGCGCCGGCAGGTTGTCGACCAGCACGTAGACCCGCGGGAGCCGGATGCCGTGGCGGGCCAGGTCGTCGACGTCGGAGCAGCCGCGGTTGGCCAGGGCCGTGGCGCGCTCACTGGCCGTGCGCTGCAGGAGCCGCAGCAGGCGCAGCACCCGCCCGGGCTGGCTCTCACCCACCACCGCGGCGACCGTCGGCAGTCCGGCGATCGCGGTCAGACCACCACCGGCATGGTCGATGGCATACACGTAGGGCGGTACCCCATCCGGCCCGGAGGCGTCGCCGACCGAGGCGGAGAGGGCCGCGGTGCGGAGCAGCTCGGTCTTGCCGGAGCCCGAGGCGCCGTGCACCAGCAGGTGGCCGATCGCGGCCAGGTCGACGACCCACGCGGGCTGCGCCTGGGCGGCGGGGTCGTCGAGCAGCCCGAGCCGGACCCGGCCGGTGCCGTGCTCGGTCCCGAACCGGACGACCTCGTCGGCGTTGAGGAGCAGCTCCGAGGGGAGGGACGGCAGCCAGGGACGGTGCGGCGGCGCCGCCTCGCTGAGCACGAAGGCCTCCTGGATGCTGCGCACGCAGCGCTCCAGGTCGGTGCGCGGGTCCAGCCGCACGTCGGTCCGCGACTGGGCGTCGGGCTGGGTCGACGTGGTGGCCGCGAACGGCTGCACCACGACGGCGTCCTCGACGTCCACCAGTGGCGCGCGGGCGCCGGTCCACGCCGACTGCACGAGCTCGGCGGTGCCGTGGCCGGTGCGGCGTACCCACGCGCGGCCCGGCGTACGGCGGCTGATGCGGGCGGCCTCGGGGGAGTCCATGACGTCCCGCGAGTCGTCGGGGGAGGACACGCGCAGTGCGATGCGCAGGTCGGTGTTGGCCCGGATCGGGCCGGTCACCACGCCCGCGGGCCGCTGGGTGGCGAGCAGCAGGTGCATGCCGAGCGAGCGACCGCGCTGGGCGAGGTTGACCATGCCGTCGACGAACTCCGGCACCTCCTTGGTCAGGGCCGCGAACTCGTCGACACAGATCAGCAGGCTGGGCGGCGCCGCCTCCGGGTGCTCGCGCTCGAGCTGGATCAGGTCCTTGACCTCGTAGCGGCCCAGCAGCTCCTCGCGAGCGGTGATCTCGGCCCCCAGCGAGGTGAGCGCGCGGGCGACCAGGGCCCCCGTGAGGTCGGTGATGTAGCCGACGGTGTGCGGCAGGTCGGCACACTCGCGGAACGCCGCACCACCCTTGTAGTCGACGAGGAGGAAGGTGATCCGCTCCGGCGGGTTGTTGAGCGCGAGCGAGCAGATGAGCGACTGCAACAGCTCGCTCTTGCCGGAGCCCGTGGTCCCGGCGACCAGGCCGTGCGGCCCGTCCTCGCGCAGGTCGACGGTGACGGTTCCGTCGACGCCCCGGCCGATCTGCGCCCGCAGTCCGGACGCCTGGTGCCAGCGGCGGAGCACCGTCCGGGGCTCGTCGAGGTCCTCCAGGTCGCTGCTCACCTCGGGCAGCCGGACGATCGAGGGGATGGCGGTGCTCGGCGGCAGCACCGCGGCCTCGTCGACGTACGCCGTGACCGACCGCGCGTGCCGCCAGGCGTGGTCGAGGCTGACGCCGTCCTGCACCTCGAGCTGCGCGGTGCCCATCCGGTCGCGGACGCCGACCATGCCGGCGTCGAGGTCGACGAGCAGCCCGGTCGCCGCGGGCACCTCGGCAGCCTTGTGCCCGAGCCAGAGCAGGTGCACGCCGCGCTCGGCGGCGGCCTGCGCCACGGCCTCGACGGTGCGGCGCGGGACGCCGGCGTCCTCGTCGACGACGCAGATCGTGTGCCCGAACCCCTCGCCCTCCGAGACGAGGTGCTCGAGCAGCGCGGCGGAGGCGCGCGACCCCACCGCCACGGGCGGGTCGCCGCCGATCCGCGCGGCGGTGTGCGGGAGCCAGCGGAGCCAGGCCTCGTGGTGGCGCCGCGACCGGCCCAGGCAGGCCGCGATCGAGATCTCGGCCGGGGAGTGGTCGAAGGCGATCCTCAGCAGCATCGCCCGGGCCAGCGAGTCGACGGACGCGTCGACGCCGGTGATCGCGACCAGGGCGTGCTGGGTCAGGTCGGCCAGCACCGGCAGGTCCTCGAGCACGTCGCGCTCCTGGACCTCGGCGACCGCCTGGCGCCGTTCCTTGCGGTCGCCGCCGTCACGGACCTCTCCGCGCAGCATCGCCGGCACCGGCCCGATGCCGACCCGGGTGGTCAGGAAGGCGGAGCGGTCCTCGGCGCGGGCCCAGAGGTACGGGTCGCGGCTCGCAGCGCGGGCCCGGAGGGTCTCCTCGTCCGGGAAGTCGTCGAGCATCCGCTCCCGCTGGCGAAGCGCGTGCTCGTCGAGCAGGTCGAGCATCTCCTCGACGTCGATGCGCCACTCGGCCAGCTCCTCCTGGAACTGCTTCTCCGCCGCACGGCGCTGCTGCCACCAGCCGAGGCCGCCCAGGATCGGCCAGGCCAGCATGTAGACGAGCGCGTAGGCCGCGTGCGAGCGCATCAGGATCGCCGCGCCCATCACCATCGGCAGCATCAGCATCGCCCACGGCAGCGGCGTCGGCCGGTTGCGTGAGGGAGGCGCCGGCAGGTCGAGCACGTCGTCGCGCAGCGGGTCGCCGAACCGCGGTGGCCGGAAGACGGAGACGGGCAGCTCGGGGTCCTGGACGTCACCGGGCTCGACGACGACGGTGGTGCCGCCCAGCCGGACGGCGGTGCCCCAGTCGACCTGGCTCGCCGCGGCGGGAGAGCCGGCGACGGTGGTGCCGTTGGCCGAGCCCTCGTCGTGGACGACGGGCCGCGGGCCCAGCTCGATCCGGGCGTGCCGCTGCGAGACCCGCGGGTCGGTGAGCCTCAGCGTGCAGCCGGCGGCCCGGCCGATCGTGGCCTGGCCGGCCGCGACCCGGACCCGGGCGCCGCGGTCGGGTCCGTCGACGACCCGGAGGACGGCGCGGGCACCGGAGGTGCCGGCCGGCCGGTCCCGCCAGGAGGCCGGGGCCGGACCGACGTCGACGAGGTCACCGGTGCGGAGCCCGCACTCGGAGAGCCGTCGCCCGGCGGGCCAGAGCTGCCCGCCGTCGTGCGGGACCAGCAGCATGGAGCGCTGGTCGGGTGCCAGGTGCCTGCCCAGCGAGCGGGCCAGGTCGGCCACGGTCGCATCGGGACGGGCCCGGACGGCGACGTCGACCGACGGGAGGCCGGTCTCGGTGGCAGGTCGCACCGAGAGGATCCAGTTGTCCACCGGAAGCCTCCTCGTCGGTCGTCGTCGTCAGTTGCCTGGTCCCGGTCCGGGAATCACCTGAAGGCGCTGGTCGGAAGCGGTCAGCTGGAGACCTGCTCCTGCTCCTGGGCCTGGTTGTTGATGAGCGTCGAGAACTCCTGCAGCGCCTGCGCGATCTGGGTCAGCGCGGTGCGGTGCTCCGACTGCCACGTCTGCCGGGTGCGGTCGGCGTCGGGGCCGATCCACTGGAACCCCTCGAGCGACTGGGTCAGGGTGTTGGTGAGCTGCTCGAGCTCCGAGGAACCCTGCTGGATCTGCGTGGCCGACTGACGACCGGCCTCGATGTCCATGCCCTTCATGGTCATGACGGTTCTCCTTCGGTTGTGTTCCCTGTGTCGGGTCTGGTGGTGGTGCTGCTGCGGTCAGGAGCCGGGCGGGCAGCGCTCAGTGCGCGCCCTGGCCCATGCGGATGCGGACCTGCTGCACGGCCTCCTGCACGGAGATGCCGTTCTGGTGGTCGGTGTCGAGCCACCTGTTGGCGTTGTAGGCCGCGGTCCCGGGACGGAACATCACGTCGTCCGGGCCCATGATCCGGCCGGGAAGGACGGCCGAGTAGAGGCCCTCGAGGGTGCCGACCCGGCCGCGGTACGCCGGCTGGGAGAGGTACTTCTCGACCCACGGGAGCTGCTCGGACGGCGTCATGCGGGACAGCTCGCTGATGCTGGTGCCGAGGCCCTGCGCGGTCCTGGGCATGAACTGGATCAGCCCCGTGGCGTGGGTGTCCGGGTTCGCGACGCTGGGCCGGAAGGTGCCCATCGTCTCGAGGCTCATCACGCCCATGAGCTCCTCGGGCTTGGCGCCGACCCGCTGGGCCACGCCCTCCACCTGGCGGAGGAACTCGGGAGTGACGTGGGGGTTGTTGCGGACCCCGCGGATCTGGTTGTAGTCGAACCCGCTCGGGCTGCTGTAGCCGGTGCCCTGCTGCACCGGCAGGGGGTGGTCGGCGCGGTACTGGTCGTAGGCGGCCTGGGTGTGCGAACCCCACTTCCCGTCGACGCCCTGGGTGTCGTAGCCCGCGTCGGTCAGCCGCTGCTGCAGGTTCGTCACGTCGGCGCCCTGGCTGCCGCGGCCGTTCGCAGCGGCCAGCCGGTCGATCTCGGGGTCCGCGCCGCCGGTCACGGAGCCGCCCTGACGGGCGGCCAGGGCCGCGCCGCCCAGGCCGAGGGCGCCGGCACCGCCGGCGATCCCCGCCGCGGCGCCGTACGACGTGCCGTTGCCGCTGTCGGACCCGGCGACCGGGTCGCCGGTGAAGCCGCTCGCACCGGTCAGCGCCTCCGCGCCGGGAGTGCCCCCTCCGCTGCCCATGCTGCTGTGCACCGCGGTGGGGCCGGAGCCCGCGCCGGAGCCGGAGCTGTCGGAGCCGGAACTGTCGGAGTCGGTGCCCGCACCGACTCCGCCGTCGACGGAGCCCGAGCCGAGTCCGCCGCCCGCGCCGGCCGGGGCGGTCGAGCCGCCCCCGCCCCCGCTGCCGCTGCCGCCGTTGCCGGAGCCGTCGACGCCGGCCGTGTGCCACCCGTTGCCGTTCCCGCTGTGCAGGTCGGCGCTGCTGAGCCCCGTCATGCCCCCGTCGCGGGAGACGACCCCGTCCGCGGTCGTGGTCGCGACGGGGGTCGACACGGGCGCCGTCGTCATCGGGGCGGTCATCGGGGTGGTCGTCGCGGCAGCACCCGCGCCGGTGTCGGCGCCCGGACCGATGGTGGTCACGGTGCCGTCGGGCGAGGTGACGGTGACCGAGGTCGGGGTCGCCGCCGACGGGTCGGCGGCCGCGGCGCCGGTGATGGCGCCGAAGGCGGCCCCGGCGTTCGAGCCGCTGCCCAGCACCGAGCCGTTGAACGGCTGCACCGAGGAGTCACCGCTGACCTGGGAGGTGTAGCTCGGGCAGCGAGCCGGCGTCCACGGTCTCGCCCTGGCTGGCCTGGTCCTGGGCCTCGGCGTTGGCGCCCAGCACCTTGGCGAAGAGCTCGAGTGCCGCCGAGATCTTCTGCAGCCACGGGACGACGACGGTCTCGAGGTACTCGGCGTAGGCGGCGCTCGCGCCACCGCTGAAGAACGACGCCGCTTTCAGCAGCGCGATGAGTGCCTGCAGGTACTGGATGACCTGGTCGGTGACTTCCTTGCCCTGCATGCACTCGTCGGCGGCGTTGCGCAGCTCGTCGGTGTCGGCCCCGAGAAACGACATCCGAGTTCACCTCCTGATGAAGGACCCGGCTGGATCCGGTCTGTGGTCTTGCTGGGTGGTGTGCTGGTTTGCTGGTCCCGTGTGGCCGGACGCTAGGCACGGTGACGGGCCGGCGTCGACGCCCGGCGGCGTGGAAGGTTCCGGCCTGTGGGCCGGAGATCTCCGCCGCTCGACCCGCCGGTCAGGAGCTGGCGGCGTCCTGGCGGTCGGCGTGCTGGCAGAGCACCGAGCCCTGCTCGTCGAGGCTCTGTGCGGCGTTGTTGGCCTGTGGCGCGAAGCTGCCGTCCCAGTCCGAGAGGAAGGTCTGGCGGTCGGTGCCCTGCCAGTTGAGGGCGCCCACCACGCTG
Source organism: uncultured Actinomycetota bacterium (assembly GCA_963766475.1). Classification (GTDB taxonomy): domain Bacteria; phylum Actinomycetota; class Actinomycetes; order Propionibacteriales; family Nocardioidaceae; genus Nocardioides. The sequence continues at coordinate 64,113 of CAVXZS010000001.1, forward strand.
CTGATGCGGCCGACCATGCCCGCGACCTGACCGGCCTGCTGACCCATCTGCTGACCGATCTGGCGGCCGAGCTCGGTGTCCATGCCCTGCATCGAGTTTCCCTGCGTCATGTCGTCGCCTCCTCGCTGCGACCCCGGCGGTTCCGGGTCACGTGCGCGGCAACGTAGGCAGCCGTCCGCCCCGAGGGCTAGGTCGCGGCGGGTGGAACGTTCCGCCTCGAAGCGGCCCTCTCGACGGTCTCCAGGTCCTCCGGGGTCACCAGCCGGACCTCCGCCGTGCGGCGTCCGACGGCGAACCTGACGTTCTGCGCGCGACCGGCGCCGGCGCGGAACGGGTCGTCCTTCGGGCCGAACGCGAGGGCGGAGATCGAGCGGATCGCGTCGTCGACCCGCTGCGACCGCTGCAGGTTCCAGGCGTAGCCGTTCCAGTGCAGCACCCGCTCGTAGATCTCCCGGTTCGACGGGGGTCGCGGGTAGTCGTCGGTGCCGGCCAGCCAGGGCTCGGCGAGGGCCATGGCGACGTACCACTCCCGCGACTGCGGCAGCAGCGTGGGAGCGGGCGCGGTCGCCATCGCGTCGACGTCGTCCCCTTCAGTCTCCGGGCGGGGTCGGTCCGGCAGCTCGGGCTCGGAGGTCGCGACGTCCACGACGATCGAGAGGTCGTCGAAGGTGCCGCCCGCGGCCTTGCGGCCGCGCATCACCACCAGCTGGTTCTCGCCCTCGTCGAGCAACAGGGACATCCCCTCGCTCAGGGTGACCCGGCGCGCGCCACCGGGCGCGTCGAACAGGCTGGACACCTGGGTCTCGCCGGCGCCGTGCCACCTCAGCCGCGCGATCTCGTCACCGACCACCAGCTCGCCGAGCAGCCGGGACACGTGCGGCGCGCACCGCGGCAGCACCAGGGCGGAGATGCTCAGCGCCGCAGCGGGGTCGTCCTCGGGCACCGCGTAGTGCGGGGAACGACCGAACAGCAGCGTCTCGCCGGACCCGATCGTCACCGTCGGAAGGCCCGATCCCCGCAAGGTGACCCGCAGCATGGCGTGAGTGTTCCACGGGTCCTGACGCCGTGTGGGCGACTTGCGGGGGAGACGTGTCGACACGCGCCGGGGGGTTGGTGCACGCCCGTACACCGAAGGCTTAGGCTCCGCGACATGGCCCAGGTCGCGACTCCCGGTCCCACGGTGCTCGACGCGCTCTCGCTGCTGGCCGAGGTCGGCGACCAGCTCGTGGTCCGGACGGTCCGCGACACCCACCTCGCCGTGCTCGACCGCACCTCGGCGGGCCGGGTGCACCGCGGGATCACCACCGCGGTCTACCGAGGTCTGACCGGCGGCCTGGGCGGCGCGAGCCGAGCGCTCGACCGGGCGGCCGCGACCGGGGTGGGTCCCCGGCTCGAGGCGGACCCGCGCGGCCGGTTCGTGAGCTCGGCGGTCAACGGGCTCATCGGCGACCGGCTGCTGCGGGAGCGGCCGCAGCTGGCCATCCCGATGGCGGTGCGCCTGCACGGCGCCGACGTCGAGCCGGACGCGGAGTCGCTCGCGTCGGCGTTCCCGGACGCCACCGGCAGGCTCGTGGTCTTCCTGCACGGGCTGTGCGAGAACGAGTCCTACTGGCAGCACCACCGGGACCGCACCGGCACGACGTACGCCGCGATGCTCGCCGAGCGCGGCTGGACGCCGCTCATGCTGCGCGCCAACACCGGGCTGCCACTGCGTGAGAACGGCGCCGCGCTGACCGCTCTCCTGCAGCGGGTGGTCGAGGGGTGGCCGGTCCCGGTCACGCGGATCGCGCTGGTCGGGCACTCCCTGGGCGGGCTCGTGATGCGCGCCGCCGGGGCGGTGGCCAGCGAGGTCGAGGAGCCGTGGAGTGCGCGGGTCACCGACGTGGTCACGCTGGGGACCCCCCATCTCGGGGCTCCCATCGCGTGGGGCATCGGCCACGGCAGCCGGGGGCTGTCGAAGCTGAAGGAGACCGCGGCGTTCGGACGCGTCCTCGACTGGCGCTCGCGCGGGGTGCACGACCTGGTCGCCGGGCTCGCCGAGGACGTGCCGCCACTGCCGCACGCGCGCTACCACCTGGTCGCCGCCACGTTGACGAGCAGCGAGCAGCATCCGGTGGGCCATGTCGTCGGTGACCTGCTCGTCCGGCCGCGCTCGGCCTACGGCCGCGACCGGCGGCGCACCCTCTTCCCCGACGCGGACGTGCTGCACGTCGGCCGCTCCGACCACTTCGGGCTGCTCAACCACCCCGAGGTGCATGCGGCCCTGAAGCGCTGGCTGGCCTGAGCCAGCCCGGAACGCCGGAGCAGCCCGGATCAGCCCGGAATCAGCAGAGCGCCGCCACCTGCGCGGCCGCCTGGTCCATGGCGGTCTTGTACTCGAAGACCTTCGCCTTGGCCCGGCGCACCTTGTTCTTGGCCTGCTGGAACTGCGCCGCGGTCCCGTGCGCGTGTGCCTGGTGCATCCGCTTCCTGGCGCGGGCCAGCCGGTGCAGCCACTCCTGGTGCTTGGCCTTCGCCTCGGCGTAGGCCAGCTTGGCCTCGTCGCAGGTCACGGCGGGCCTCGCGGACGCGCCGGTGGCGCCGGTCGCAGGCAGTGCGACCGCCGCCGGCGCGGTGCCCAAGGCCGCGGCGAGCGCGGTCGTGACGAGCCCGGCGGCGGCCAGGCGAGCGAGCTGACGGACCATGTTGCGAACCCCCACATCCGAACGTGACCCCGGGGCAGCGCCTGCGGGTGTGAGCGAGACGATATCCCCGGGGCGGGGAGGCTGCCAGACTGCGCCGGTGACCAAGGCAGCCCCGGACGCCGCCGCCGAGCGCGAGCTGCGGGCCGAGACCACGATCGACGCGCCGCCCGAGGTGGTGTGGGAGGTGCTCGGCGACGTACGCCGGATGCCCGAGCTCTCGCCGGAGCTGGTCGGGATGTTCCCCCTCAAGAAGGGCGGGCTGCGCCCGGGCCAGTGGTACGTCGGGGTCAACAGGCGCAAGGGCGTGCTCTGGCCGACCCGCAGCGTGGTGTCCGACGTCGACCCGGGCCGGATGGTCGCCTGGGACACCAGGTCCAGCGGAGCCCGCTGGATCTGGGAGCTCGCGGCCGAGGGCACCGGCACCAAGGTGGTGCACCGCCGGCCGGTGCCGCGCCGGCTCACACCGGTCAGCAAGGCGTTCGCGACGGTCTTCCTCGGGGGCACGGTAGGTCACGCCGACGAGCTCGAGCAGGGCATGGCGGAGTCGGTGCGGCGCCTCAAGCAGGCGGTCGAGAACCGCGACGGTCGCTGACCCCAGCCTTCATCTGCCCTGAGCGAACATCGTCGTACACGCCGTGGAACAGCCCATCGCCCCGGCTATGGTCGACAACGTGACTGCTCAGACTTCCGGGATGCCCGGACCGACCGCCGGCGGCGGCGCCGGCATCGCCGTCCTCGACGACCACATCTACCAGCGGCTGCTCCGCGAGCGCATCGTGTTCCTCGGCTCGGAGGTCAAGGACCAGAACGCCAACGCGATCTGCGCCCAGCTCCTGCTGCTCTCGGCCGAGGACCCCGAGTCCGACATCTTCCTGCACATCAACAGCCCGGGTGGCTCGGTCGACGCCGGGATGGCGATCTACGACACGATGAACTACATCCCCAACGACGTGGCCACCGTCAGCATGGGGCTGGCCGCCTCGATGGGGCAGTTCTTGCTGTGCGCCGGCGCCAAGGGCAAGCGCTACGCGCTGCCACACTCGCGGATCATGATGCACCAGCCCTCCTCGGGCATGGGTGGCTCCGCCTCCGACATCAAGATCCAGGCCCAGCAGTCCCTGCACATCAAGAAGGTGCTGCTCGAGCTGATCGCCCAGCACACCGGCCAGTCGGTCGAGCAGATCGAGACCGATGCGGACCGCGACCGGTGGTTCACGGCCGAGCAGGCCAAGGACTACGGCCTGGTCGACCAGGTCATCACCAGCGCCCGTGAGGCCTCGGACGACGGCCGCCCCGCGCGGAAGAAGGACTGACACCTCCCATGAGTGAGCACGTGACCGACCTGAGCCCGTCGATGAACTACTACATCCCCCAGTGGGAGGAGCGGACGTCCTACGGCTTCCGCCGCATCGACCCCTACGCCAAGCTGTTCGAGGACCGCATCATCTACCTCGGCACCCCGATCTCCGACGACGTCGCCAACGCGGTCATCGCGCAGCTGCCTGTGCCTCCAGTCGATGAACCCCGACCAGGACATCAGCATCTACATCAACAGCCCCGGTGGCTCCTTCACCGCGCTGACCGCGATCTACGACACGATGAAGTTCATCAAGCCCGACGTGCAGACCGTGTGCATCGGCCAGGCGGCCTCGGCCGCGGCGATCCTGCTGGCGGCCGGCACGGCCGGCAAACGGCTCGCGCTGCCCAACAGCCGGATCCTCATCCACCAGCCCTACACCGAGGGCACCTTCGGCCAGACCTCCGACATCGAGATCCAGGCCAACGAGATCCTGCGGATGCGCGAGCTGCTCGAGAAGATGATCAGCGACCACTCCGGCAGGTCGGTCGAGGAGGTCAGCCGCGACATCGAGCGCGACAAGATCCTCACCGCCGAGGGGGCGGTCGAGTACGGCCTGATCGACGCCGTCCTCCAGTCGCTCAAGGGGACCCCGGCGCTCACGGCCGGCTGACAGGCTCAGGAGGCACCTGATGAGGCACTCCGTGTCCCGCCACCGAATGACGGAGGGACGCGGTACCGTTCGGGACGCACTGTGGAGACGGGCAGTGGAGGAGGAGGAACGTCGTGGCACGCATCGGTGACGGTGGCGACCTGCTGAAGTGCTCCTTCTGCGGCAAGAGCCAGAAGCAGGTCAAGAAGCTCATCGCCGGCCCCGGCGTCTACATCTGCGACGAGTGCATCGACCTCTGCAACGAGATCATCGAGGAGGAGCTGAGCGAGGGCACCGAGGTCAGCCTCGACGAGCTGCCCAAGCCCAAGGAGATCTTCGAGTTCCTCAACTCCTACGTCATCGGCCAGGAGAACGCGAAGAAGTCGCTCGCCGTCGCCGTCTACAACCACTACAAGCGGGTCCAGGCCGGCCTCCAGCCCATCACCGGGCGGCACAGCAAGGAGGAGGTCGTCGAGGTCGCGAAGTCCAACATCCTCGTGATCGGCCCCACCGGCTGCGGCAAGACCTACCTCGCCCAGACGCTGGCCCGGATGCTCAACGTCCCGTTCGCGATCGCCGACGCCACCGCGCTCACCGAGGCCGGCTACGTCGGTGAGGACGTGGAAAACATCCTCCTCAAGCTGATCCAGGCCGCCGACTACGACGTCAAGAAGGCCGAGACCGGGATCATCTACATCGACGAGATCGACAAGGTGGCCCGCAAGGCGGAGAACCCCTCGATCACCCGTGACGTCTCCGGCGAGGGCGTCCAGCAGGCGCTGCTGAAGATCATCGAGGGCACCACCGCCTCGGTGCCGCCGCAGGGGGGCCGCAAGCACCCCCACCAGGAGTTCATCCAGATCGACACCACCAACATCCTCTTCGTGGTGGGTGGCGCCTTCTCCGGGCTCGAGCACATCATCGAGCAGCGGGTCGGCAAGAAGACGCTCGGCTTCACCGCGGAGGTCCGCGGCAAGGAGGAGCGGGACGCCGACGACCTGCTCCTGCAGGTGCGTCCCGAGGACCTCACCAAGTTCGGCCTGATCCCCGAGTTCATCGGCCGCCTGCCGCTGATCGCGAGCGTGTCCAAGCTCGACCAGGAGGCGCTCGTCCAGATCCTCACCGTGCCCCGCAACGCACTGGTGAAGCAGTACCAGAAGCTCTTCGAGCTCGACGGCGTCGAGCTGGAGTTCACCGAGGACGCCATCAGGGCGATCGCCGACAACGCCATGGAGCGCGGCACCGGCGCCCGCGGTCTGCGCGCGATCATCGAGGAGGTCCTCCTCCAGGTGATGTACGACGTCCCCTCGCGCGGCGACGTCGCCAAGGTGGTCGTGACCGTCGAGACCGTCCTCGAAGGTGTGGCACCCACGCTGGTGCCCCGCGAGTCCGAGGCCAAGAAGAAGAAGTCGGCCTAAGCTTCCGGCCGTTGTGGGTCAGCGTTCCGTTCTGGATGAGTCCCCTGAGATCAGGTGACCGCTGCACTTCTACACCGAGATCTGGGTGCAGAAGTGCAGGACTCGGCACAGATGTCGCTGGTCAGCGGACTCAGCCGGCAAACGCGTTGCGAAACAGTTCCTTTCGAATCAGCGCTGCGGTGCGCTCGGGCTGGTACAGGTCCGCCCAGGTGATCCGGATGCAACGCCAGCCTGTCAGCCGCTCGATCCGATCCTGACGCTTCTTCTCGCGCAGGACGACGTCGGTCGGGGACTCGCCCTCTTCGAGTAGCTCCTGGTACTTGATCCTGCCGTCGAACTCCAGGAAGACGCCGTACTCCGGCCAGGCGAAGTCCACGTAGGCGAAGACATCGCCAGCCGGCGTCGTGATCGGGTGTTGGGGGTCGGGCATGGGAAGTCCCTGCCGGAAGATGAGGTAGAGGGTTCGACCCTCACCGACGGAGCCTCCACACCGTTCATCCGCGAGTTGGAGGACGAGTCCGTGGCGAAGGGATCCTGGCCATCTGGTCATGAACTTCTGCCCTTCCGCGAGCTCCTCAACGCTCGTGAGCTTGCGGTACAGCAGGTCGTTGACCACGGTGAGGCTGTGCTCGGTGTCCATGATGGTTGCGCAGTCCAATGCCGTTCTCGTCGGGCTCGTGACCTGGATGCCGTTCATGTCCAACGCGTCCTCCTCGCGAAGCGCTCCCAGATGCTGGATCACTCCAGCCTCTCGGCGCCCGGCCAACTGGTCGACCCGGGTCAGGTGGACTTCGCCGAGGGGCATGTCCCAGATCGGCACGTCCCACTCTCCGAGAGCGCTGGTGTGCGACAGCACCACGGCCGCTTGCGCACGCTTGAGCGCCGCCCGAGCGACCAGTCCGTGTTGTCCCACGAGATCACAGGCATTCCATGACCTCGCGTCCACGTAGGCGCCATAGCGCAACCGGTGCAACGAGCCGTCCGCCACGAGCCTGCCGATGGCGCGATCATTGAGGCCCTGCCCCAGCAACTCCCGGCGTAGCCAGACCTGAGCCAGGCGGGGATCGTCGGGTTCTCGACGAATCATCATGATTCTCAGCGTGGCCGATTATCGGTGCGGGCATCGCCCGCTATCCACAGGCCCGGTGACTGGCTCTTCGGCGCCTACTTCTGCATCAAGTCATGCACTTCTGCGCCGAGATCTCGATACAGAAGTGCAGGGGTCCCCTGATATCAGGGGACTCATCCACGGGCAGCCCGTCAGCCCGCAGACGAATCGGAGCGGAGCAGCAGCCCCTCGCGGTGGGCAGTCGCCACCAGCTCGGAGCGGCGGTCGGCGGCGAGCTTGGCCAGCAGGTTGGAGACGTGCCGCTCGACGGTGCGGTGGCTGATGAAGAGCCGGCTGCCGATCGACCGGTCGGTCAGGCCCTCGGCGACCAGCGTGAGGACCTCGAGCTCGCGGCCGGTGAGGCGATAGGGGTTGCCGGCTGCTGCCGGGCTGGCGAGCTTCAGCCGTGAGCGGCGGCCGAGGTCCTCCGCGAGGCGCTCCACGTGGCGAGCACCGATGTCGCGAGCCTCGGACAGGGCCGCGTCGAGCAGCGAGGCGGCGACCTGCCGGTCCTCCCCGGCCGCGAGCAGCGCCTCGGCGCCGCGGAAGCGGGCCGTGGCCGCGCGGTAGCGGTCGCCGAGGGCGTCCCAGGCCGTGGCCGCCTCGGCCCACGCGTCGGCGGAGCCCGAGATCGTCGCGGCGGCGGTGCACAGCTCGGCGTCGACGTGGGGCGAGCGACGCGGGATCGTCGCGGCCGACTCCTCCGCGCGGACGAGCTGGTCCTGGGCCTCGACGAGGGCCGGGGGGCGGTGCCCCATCGCCGCGGCGACGCCGGCCGCCCGCAAGGGGACCTCGAAGAACGGGTGCCAGCGGTCCGGCAGCTTGGCCAGGCCCTCCGCGAGGAGCTCGGCGCCGCCGGCGGCATCGCCCTGCGCCAGGGCGCACTCGGTCAGCGCGGCGTAGAGCGGCGCGAGGAGCTGCGGGTCCAGCAGGAGCCCGGCGCGGGACCGGCCCCGCTCGAGGATCGCCCGGGCCCGGTCGAGGTCGCCCTGCCGGAGCCGGAGCTGACCTTCGACCAGGTCGAGTCGGAACGCGTCCACACCCTGGGGGTCGAGGTCGCCGGCCTCGACCAGCAGTCGTTCGGCGTGGTCGAACCGGCAGAGCGTCAGCAGGATCAGGGCCGCGTCGCATCGGCACCAGACGCCCTTGCGACGCCGCAGCCCGAGCTCGTCGCCGACCCGGACAGCCTCGAGCGCCGTGGCCGCCGCCTCCGCCATCCGTCCGTCCATCAGGTAGACGCTGTTGAGGTTGACCAGGGCCCGGGCGTTCTCGTCGACGTCGTCGAGCTCCTCGTCGGCGATCCGGATCGCCTCACGCAGCTCCGCGATGCCGTCGTCGACGCGGCCCAGGAACGCCAGGTCGACCCCGAGGTTGCAGCGGGCGTGTCCCTCGATCGACCGTCCGTCCGGCACCTGCCGGGCCACCGCGATGGCCTGGCGTGCGGTCTCCGCGGACTCGGCGTAGCGGTCGCCCAGCATCAGGACCTGGGACAGGCCGCTGAGCACCGCGGCCCGCGCGCGCGTCGGGGGCTGCTCCGGCACCAGCTGCACGGCCTCCCGATAGGCGGTCAGGGCGCCCCGCCCGTCGCCCGACATCCACAGGTAGCGGCCCAGCCGCTCGTGCAGCCAGCCGCGCAGCGTGTGGTCGTCGGCATCGCAGCAGTCCACCGCCTCCCGGATGAGCTCGGTGGCCAGCTCCGGGTGGGCAGCCAGGTGGGCGACCTCCGCCACCCAGCGCAGCAGGCGAGGCCTCGGCAGGTCCAGAAGCTGCTGCCCGTCCGGGACGGCGTCGAGCAGCTCCAGCGCGCGCTCGTAGTGGGCCAGTGACTCGGCGAAGGCCAGCGCACCACTGGCCTCGCGACCGGCTGCGACGGAGGCGACCAGGGCGCGGTCCGACTCGCCGGCGGCGTCCCAGTGCCGGGCGATCCGGCCGGCGACGCCGCCGTAGTGCAGCGCGGCGAGACCCGGGGAGGCCGTCAGGGCCTCCGCCAGCCGGCGGTGGGAGCGGGCCGCCTCGCCCGGGAGGAGACTGCCGGCGACCGCTTCCTGGAGCAGGGCGTGCCGGAAGACGAGGACGTCGCCCCTCGGCTGCAGCACGTGGGCGTCGACGGCCTCGCGCAGAGCCGCCTCGAGCCTGTCGCCGGTCACGTCGACGACGGCGTCGAGCAGCCGGTGGGGCACCTCCCTGCCGATCAGGCTCGCGGTGCGCAGCACCTGCCGGGTGGCGGGCCGCAGGGCTTCCAGCCGGGCCATCAGGAGGTCGCGGATCGTGGTCGGCAGCTCGCTGGAGCCCGCGCCGAGGGCGAGGAGCTCCTCGGCGAAGAACGGGTTGCCCTCCGCGCGGGCGTAGACCTCGTCGAGGAGCTCACGCCGAGGCGGGAGGCCGAGGATGTCGCTGATCTGGCGGGCCTGCTCGTCGCGGCTGAGCGGGTCCAGGCGCACGCGCTGGTCGCCGCGGCGCGCGAGCTCGGCGAGGTAGCGCGGCAGACCGGGTGTCGCCAGCGACTCGTCGGTGCGCAGGGTGAGCAGCAGCAGGATCGCTCCGCGCTGCTGCCGGGCGAGCAGCGCGAGCAGCTCCCGGGTGGAGGTGTCGGCCCAGTGCACGTCCTCGACCACCAGGACGAGCGGGCGGCGGACGCTGAGCTGATGCAGGAGCTCGGACAGTGCCTGGAACAGGCGGGTCGCGCCGAGGCTCCCGGGGGTGGGCGTCTCGTCGGGGGAGAGCAGCGCGGGAGCCAGCCGACCCAGCTCGACCGCGGCGGGGCCGGCCCAGCGGCGTACGGCGGTGGCGCCCTCGCGCCGCACCAGGTCCGCCAGGAGCTCGACCAGAGGCGCGTAGGGGAGGGTCTGTCCGCCCTGGGCCACGCAGTGCCCGACGAGCACGTCCACGCCGCGGGCCTGGAGCCGCTCGGCGAGCGCGTCGACGACCCGGGTCTTGCCGATGCCGGCCGGGCCCTCGACGAGAGCGGCGCTCAACCGGCCCGACGCCACCGTGTCGTCCAGCAGCGCCTCCAACCGGTCGAGCGCGTCGTCGCGCCCGACCAGCCGCCGGCTGGTCGGACGGCCGGCGCCGGCCCCGGCCACGGAGCCCATCTGAGCAGTATGGTCCGCGACCGGGCCGGCGTCAGCCCACGTCGTCGAGGCCGTCAGTGGCCTTCCTGGACCGGGATCACGTGGTCGGCGACCAGCCCGTGGGCCTCCCGGTGCACCCGGCTCGCGGTCTCGGCGTCGGGCGCCTCGACCAGGCAGAACACCTTCCCGGAGGCCTCGTCGAACCAGTACTGCTTGTAGTCGACGCCGTAGGCGCCCTGGGTCTCGAGGTCGGCCTTGTGGGCGCCCGCGACCGCCTCGGCGGTGAGCCCCTCGACCTTCTCGTGGATGTCCATGAACAGGGTCATGTCGTACTCCTCGTTGCTGGTTGTCGTCTGGACGACCTCCAGCCTGTGCGCTCAGCCGACCGCGCGGGTACGTGGAACCACGCAGATCTCGGGACTCTCAGCCCTCTACCAGCGGCGCGAGCTCGGCGTCGACCGAGAGCTCGGTCGCCGACTCGTCGACGGTGAAGACCAGGTCGCCGGTCACCCGGCCGGTCTTGCGCAGGTCGTCGGCGGCGAGCTCGGCGGCGCGCACCAGCGGCTCCGGGCCGGTGATCTGGACCCCGGTGAGCTCGTGGCGCATCGAGACCTTGGCCTGCGACTTGGCACCCCGGATCCCGATCAGGGCGGCGGCCACCGCGTCGAGGGCCGCCGGGTCGGCGGCGGCCGCGGCGCCGAGGTCGGCCCCGGTCGGCCAGGGCGCCCGGTGGATCGAGCCCTCCTGCCACCACGACCAGACCTCCTCGGTGACGTAGGGAAGGAACGGCGCCAGGAGCCGGAGCTGCACCTGGAGCGCGAGCGCGAGGGTGGCGCGGGCCGACGCCGTGGCGGGCCCGACCGAGCCCTCCTCGTCCAGGCGCGCGTAGGCGCGCTCCTTGACCAGCTCGAGGTAGTCGTCGCAGAACTCCCAGAAGAACCGCTCGGTGGTCTCGAGGGCGGTGGTGTAGTCGTAGGCCTCGAACGCCTCGGTGGCGCCGGTGACGACCGTGGCCAGCCGGGCGAGCAGGGCGCAGTCGATGGGCTCGGAGACCTCGAAGGCGTTGAGCTCGGTGGCGCCGACGCCGCCCAGCACGAACTTGGACGCGTTGAGCACCTTCATGGCCAGCCGGCGCCCGACCTTCATCTGGGTCTCGTCGAACGGCGAGTCGAGGCCCGGGCGGGCCATCGCGGCCCGCCAGCGGACCGCGTCGGCGCCGTACTTCTCCAGGACGTCGGTCGGGACGACCGCGTTGCCCTTGGACTTCGACATCTTCTTGCGGTCGGGGTCGAGGATGAACCCGGAGATCAGCGCGTGCGACCAGGGCGCCACGTGGTGCTCGTAGTGGGCGCGGACCACGCGGGAGAACAGCCAGGTGCGGATGATGTCGTGGGCCTGGGTGCACAGGTCCATGGGGAAGACCCGCTGCCACAGGTCGTCGTCGGACTCCCAGCCACCGGCGATCTGGGGGGTGAGCGAGGAGGTCGCCCAGGTGTCCATGACGTCGGGGTCGCCGAGGAAGCCGTTGGCCTTGCCCCGCTGGTCCTCGGTGTAGCCGCCCGGCGCCGTGGTCGACGGGTCGATCGGCAGCTCGGCCTCGCTGGGCAGCAGCGGGTGGGCGTAGTCGGGCTCGCCCTCGCCGTCCAGCGGGTACCAGACCGGGAACGGGATGCCGAAGAACCGCTGGCGGGAGACCAGCCAGTCGCCGTTGAGGCCGCCGACCCAGTTGTCGTAGCGGTGCTTCATGTGGGCGGGCGTCCACTCGATCTCCGCGCCGCGCTCGAGCATGTCCTGGCGCAGGGTCGCGTCCCGGCCGCCGTTGCGGATGTACCACTGCCGCGTGGCGACGATCTCCAGCGGCTTGTCGCCCTTCTCGTAGAAGTTCGTCATCCGCTGGGTCGGCGTCGGCTCGCCGTCGAGGTCGCCCGACTCCCGCAGCTTGCCGACCATCGCCTCGCGCGCGGAGAACGCCGTCTTGCCCTTGAGCTCCTCGTACGCCGCGGCCGCGGGCTCGTGGGCCAGCCACTCCGGCGTCTCGCGCAGCAGCCGGCCGTCGCGGCCGATCACCGTGCGGACCGGCAGGTCGAACTCGCGCCACCACTGGACGTCGGTCAGGTCGCCGAACGTGCAGCACATGACGAGGCCGGACCCCTTGTCCATCTCGGCCATCGGGTGCGCGACCACGGGGATCTCGACGCCGAAGACCGGCGAGGTGACGGTGGTGCCCAGCAGGGACTGGTAGCGCTCGTCGTCGGGGTGCGCGATCAGCGCCACGACGCTGGGGATCAGCTCCGGCCGGGTGGTCTCGACGTGGACCCTGCTGCCGTCGGGCTTGTGGAAGGCGACCCGGTGGTAGGCGCCGGCGTACTCCCGGGCCTCCAGCTCGGCCTGCGCGACCGCCGTCTGGAAGGTGACGTCCCAGAGGGTCGGCGCCTCCTGCAGGTAGGCCTCTCCCCGGGCGAAGTTGCGCAGGAAGGCGCGCTGGCTGACCTCCATCGCCTTCGGGCCGATCGTCGTGTAGTGCTGCGACCAGTCGACCGAGAGGCCGACCGTGCGCCACAGCTGCTCGAAGACCTGCTCGTCCTGCTGGACCAGCCGCTCGCAGAGCTCGACGAAGTTGGGCCGGCTGATCGGGATCTGGCGCTTGGGGTCGGGCTTCTCCGGCGGGGTGAAGTCGGCCTCGTAGGGCAGCGAGGGGTCGCAGCGGACGCCGAAGAAGTTCTGCACCCGGCGCTCGGTCGGCAGCCCGTTGTCGTCCCAGCCCATGGGGTAGAAGACCGCCTTGCCCCGCATCCGCTGGAAGCGGGCCACCAGGTCGGTGTGGGTGTAGGAGAAGACGTGGCCGACGTGCAGCGAGCCGCTCACCGTGGGCGGCGGCGTGTCGATGGAGTAGACGTTCTCGCGCGGCTGGGAGCGGTCGAAGGCGTAGGTCTGCTCGGCCTTCCAGCGCTGCGACCACCTCTCCTCGAGGCCCTCGAGGGCAGGCTTGTCGGGTACGACGACGGCGCGTGGGGCCGTCGACGTCTCCGTTGCCTGGTCCTGCCGGGTCTCGGTCATGGGCCAAATCGTAGGTGCGAGCGCGGCTCCGCAGAAAACGACATACGCCCCTTACCTGCGCGGTTAGCATTTCCACGCGCATCATGGGGTGCGACAGATCGGGGGATTGGAACCACCCATGCGGGCACCCACCACGGCGCCCCGGGCTCGGACGGGGTGCGACCTGCAGCGGATCGACGACGTCACGGACGCGATCCGCGACTTCGGCGACCGCTACCTCGACCGGATCTACACCCCCGCCGAGCAGGCGGCCGGCCGCCTGGGCGGCGCTGTCTCGCTGGCCGGCTTCCTCGCCGCCCGCTTCGCCGCCAAGGAGGCCGTGCTCAAGCTGATCGGCACCGCCGACGGCGTCGACCCGCGCGATGTCGAGATCACCCACCAGGACGGCCGTCCCGTGGTACGCCTGTCCGGACTCGCGGCCACCCTGGCCGAGGAGGCGGGCGTGGGCCCGATCGACATCAGCCTCAGCCACACCGGAGACCTCGCCCTCGCGGTCGCCGTCGCCCTCACCCAACCCACTGCCCAACCGGGAGACGAACCAGCATGACGCAGTCAGTGACCGACACCATCCGCGGGCTCCTCGCCGAGCACGCCAGGCTGGGCGTCGACGTCGCCTCCCTGTCCGACACCGACGACCTCTACGGCGCCGGCATGACGTCGCACGCGTCGGTCACGGTGATGCTGGCCTGCGAGGACGAGTGGGACCTGGAGTTCCCCCAGCAGATGCTCAAGAAGAGCACCTTCGCCTCCATCGCCAACATCCGCGACGCCCTGGGCGAGCTCGGGGTCGACGACGCGTCGGTGGCGAGCGCGTGATGGACACCTCGACGACGCCGACGCCCGGTTCCGTGGAGGACGCGACCGCCCTGGCCCACCGCGTCGGCCGTGAGGTCGCGGCGATCCACGCCGCGGACGTCGACGTCCAGGCGCGGTTCCCCAAGGAGACCGTCGACGCGTTCCGCGCCGAGGGGCTGCTCGGCGCGCTGGTCCCGACCGAGCTGGGCGGCCTGGGCCACGACCTGCGCACCGCCGCCGCGGTGGTCCGCACGGTCGGCCGCTACTGCGCCTCCTCGGCGATGATCCTGGCGATGCACCACATCCAGGTGGCCTGCCTGGTCCGGCACGGCCGCTCGGAGAAGCTGCGCGACTACGCCCGCCGGGTCGCCGCGGAGCAGCTGCTCCTCGCCTCGGCCACCACCGAGATCGGCATCGGGGGCAACACCCGCAGCTCGACCTGCTTCGTGGAGCGCGACGACGCGGGCGCCTTCACCGTCACCAAGCAGGCTCCGGTCATCTCCTACGGCCAGTACGCCGACGCGATCTTCACCACCGCCCGCCGCGACGCCGACAGCCCGCCCAGCGACCAGGTCCTGGCGGTCTGCGAGAGCAACGCGGTCACGCTGACCCCGCTCAGCGGGTGGGACACCCTCGGGTTCCGCGGCACCTGCTCGCTGGGGTTCACCCTCCAGGCCAGCGGCGACGCCGCCCTGATCCTCGACGACCCGTTCGGCGACATCTCGTCCCAGACCATGCTCCCGACCGCGCACCTGCTCTGGTCCTCGCTGTGGCTCGGCCTGGCCGAGGAGGCCTCGTGGCGGGCCCAGCGGTTCGTCCAGAAGGCCGCCCGCAAGGACCCCGGCACCATTCCCCCCGGCGCCATCCGGCTGGCCGCGCTGATGGTCACCCGGCAGGAGTTCGCGGCGACCGTCGACTCCCTCATGACCCGCTACCTCGCGATCAAGGACGACCCCGAGGCGACCAGCGCGATCGACTTCATGGTCGCGATCAACACGCTCAAGATCTCGGCGTCCACCGACGTCGTCGACGTCGTCAACCAGGCGATGCTGATCTGCGGGATCCAGGGCTACCGCGAGGACTCCGAGTACTCCCTCGGCCGCATCCTGCGCGATGCCCACGGGGCCGCGGTCATGGTCAACAACGACCGCATCGCCGGCAACACCGCCCAGCTCGCGATGATGCAGCGAGAGGTCTGACGTGACGACGACGGACGACCCCCAGGTGGGACGCACGCCCGCGCCCTACGCCACACCCGACGACCTGCGTCAGGCGCTGGTCGACGGCGGGGTCCTGCACCTGACGGCCGTCGACGGCGTCCACCACCGCTCGTGGGCCTGGGAGCGGGTGCTGCGCGCGGTCGAGGGACACGTGATGGGCAAGCGGGTCGCCATGCACGCGCCGCAGCGGTGGTTCCCGCCGATCATGCCGCGCGAGGAGTTCCTCAAGACCGACTACGTCCGCTCGTTCCCCGACCTGGTCGGATCCATCGACGTCTTCACCGGCGGCGACCGCGAGCACCGGGCGCTCCTCGAGGAGCTCGAGGCGGGCGGGGACTGGACGACGCACCTCACGCCGGCCGAGGTGGTGCTGCCGTCGTCGGTGTGCCACCCGCTCTACGGCAACCTGCCCCGCGACGTACCGGCCGAGGGCCTCGACGAGGAGTGCAGCGGCTGGTCGTTCCGCCACGAGCCGAGCCTCGACCCCGCGCGGATGCAGATCTTCCGGATCTACGAGTACGTGCGGATCGGTACGCCGGAGCAGGCGCTCGCGCACCGCGACGAGTGGCTCCAGCGAGGGTTGGCCGCGCTCACCGAGCTCGGGCTCCCGGTCCGCTCCGAGGCGGCCAACGACCCGTTCTTCGGGCGGGTCGGCACGATGCTGGCCGCCAACCAGCTGGACTCGGCGCTGAAGTACGAGATGTGCCTCGACCTGACCGAGGTCAGGCCCACCGCGATCGGGTCCTCCAACTACCACGAGGACCACTTCGGCCACTCCTTCGACCTGCACCTGGCCGACGGCACACCCGCGCACAGCGCCTGCATCGGCTTCGGTCTCGACCGGATCACCCTGGCGCTCTTCGCGACCCACGGCCCCGACCTCGAGGCATGGCCGGAGGAGGTGCGGTCCGCGCTGGCGCTGTAGCCCGCTGACCAGGAGCCATGGGGGATCCGACGACACCGTCGACGGCCGACGGGACCCGAGCACACCCAGGTGTGGTTCGGGCCGGAGTCGCGCCCGCTCTACGGCTGGGTCTCCCGCCCCGCGGGCGGCGTGGCGCGCGGCGGCGCGATCCTGTGCCCGCCGATGGGGGAGGAGGGGCGCGCCGCGCACCGCACCTTCCGGCGGCTGGCCGAGGAGCTGGCCGAGGTCGGCATCGTCGCGCTCCGCTTCGACTACGACGGCACCGGCGACTCGGCCGGCCTCCAGGACGAGCCCGACCGGGTGCAGAGCTGGCTGGCCAGCGTCGAGGCGGCCCGCCAGTACCTCCTCGACCTCGGCGCGCCCAGCGTGGCCGCGGTCGGCATGCGGCTCGGCGCGACGCTGGCGGCGTCGCACGCCGCGTTGGCCCTGAGTATCCGGGTCGTCCGCGCCGTTCTCCTCGCTGGTGTGCTGGGACCCGTGCCTGTCCGGGCGCACCTTCCTCCGCGAGGGCGAGGCGCTCTACGGCTTCGGGGAGACCGGCCTCGAGATACCCGACGACGGGCTGCGCCACACGCCCGGCTTCCAGTACGACGCAGCGACCGCCACGGAGCTGCGCGCCGTCGACCTCGGCAAGCTCCCGACCGACCGGCCACTCGCCGACCGGGTGCTGCTGCTGGCCAGCGCCGACCGTCCCGTGCCTCCGGGGATCACCGAGCGGCTCGGGCAGGAGGCACTCGAGACGGCCGCCGCCACCGGCCAGGGCCAGCTGCTCGACGTACCACCCGAGCTCAGCGTCGTGCCCGAGGACGCCCTGCGCCGAGTCGTGGACTGGCTCGCCGAGGGCGCGAGCGCCGACGCCGTGCCGGTCAAGGCGCCCGACGACGAGCACGCCGTGCTGGTCGGTTCGGAGGCCGACGGCGCGGCGCCGGTGCGCGAGCGGGTGGCGAGGTTCGGCCAGGACGCGCTCGTCGGGATCGTGGACGAGCCGACCGACGTGCCGGCGGGACTCCGTGGGTGGTGCTGGTCAACGTGGCCGCCGAGCACCACATCGGTCCCGGCCGCCGCTGGGTCGAGTGGAGCCGGCGCTGGGCCGCGCGCGGCTACCGCGTGGTCCGGATCGACCAGAGCGGGGTCGGCGACAGCCCGACACTGCCCGGCCAGGTCGCCGACCGGCCGTTCGCGCCCGAGTGGATCGACGACATGCGGCACGTCGTGGCGGAGCTGCGCTCGGACGGCGCGCGGGTGGCCGTGGTCGGGCTCTGCTCGGGTTCCTACTCGGCGTTCGAGGTCGCGATGTGGGAGCAGGTGGACGCCGTCTTCGCGATGAACCCGCGGCTCACGCTCTACCCGGCCGCCAAGGGCTCGCCGGTCTACACCGACCGGCGCCGGGCCGCGATGCTGCCCAACAAGCCGTTCGCCCGGCTCGCGGTCCGGCACCGGATCCTGGCCGGCGCGCTGTGGCGGATCTACCGCGAGCTCGCGGTCTGGCACGCGCCGCTGCTCGTCCCGTGGCGGGTGCTGCGGCGGCGTACGGCGGTGGAGATCGTCGCGTGCCCGGACGACGCGCAGCACTTCACCGAGGTCTACGCCCTGCGCCCGCTGCTCTGGTGGATGCGGCGGCGGCTCGGCTTCCGGTTCGAGTCCCGCAAGGACTTCGACCACTCCCTCCTGACCAGGCGGGCCCAGCTCGTGGGCTTCGACCGGGCCACGGAGTTCCTCGACCGCAACCTGACCTGCCGTCCGCCGGGAAGGCCCGCCCGTGAGCAAGCTGATCAGCCTCCTCGACCTCGACCCGGCGGCCTACGCCTCGCATCCGATCCACAGCGACGAGCGCACCTACTCCGAGACCAACTGCTACGTCGACTGCCTCGTCGAGCTGGTGCACGCGGCCGGTCTCGAGGCCGAGGCGATGATGGGCGGCGCGATCGCCGCCGACTTCGAGCTCGACCAGTGGACGTTCTTCAAGCCGTCGCCGGACGACCTGTTCCGGCTCTACGGCATCGACCTCCACGAGGTGCAGCCCTACCGCGGCTTCCCGACGCTGATCGCGACCCGGCTCGCGGCCGGTCAGACGGTGATGCCCGAGGTGGACTCGTTCTACCTGCCGGACGTCTCCGCGACGGCCTACCGCACCGACCACGTGAAGTCGACGATCATCGCCGAGTCGATCGACGAGGAAGCCAAGGTGCTGCGTTACTTCCACAACACCGGCTACCACGAGCTCTCCGGCGAGGACTACGACAAGCTCTTCGCGACCTACTCCGGCGACGGCCACCTCCCGACCTACGTCGAGCTGCTCCGCCTCGGTGCCGGGCCGGTGCCGACCGGCGATGACCTCCGCGGGGTGGCCCGCGAGGTGCTGGCGGACTACCTGGCCCGCCGTCCGGCCGAGAACCCGTTCACCCGGTTCGCCACCCAGCTCGAGACCGACCTGCCGGCGCTGATCGAGGGGTCGAGCGGCGGACTACAACGCCTACGCCTTCCACAACCCGCGGATGGTCGGCGCCTCGATGGAGCTGCTGGCCGGGCACGTGCGGTGGCTGCTCGGCGACGAGGGCGAGAAGGCCGCTGCCCACCTGGACGACGTCGTGGGCGGCTCGAAGATGCTGCTGTTCCGGCTGGCCCGGCAGCGTGCCTTCGACGTCGCGGGCGTGGTGGGGCCGATGGCCGAGGCGTACGCCGCCGCGGTCACGGAGCTCGACGCTCTTGGATTGGGGAGCCCCGTGCGCACCGTCCTGGAGTTCCAGCGGGTCACGCCGGAGCCGGGCCCGGACGCCGACGCGGTGACCCACGAGTTCGTCGCGCACTGCAGGGCCGACGAGCCGGGCGTGCTCCTTGTCGGCGGTATCGCGACGGTCTGGGACCTGCTGGTCGACGGGGTCGTCGCCCGGTCGGGCCGGTCGGCGTTCGAGCGCCACGAGGTGCGCGTCGAGGCCGGCGAGCACGAGGTGCGGATCGTGGTCCACCCGCTCACCGACCTGCTCGACTCGCTGCCGACCAAGCCGCGGCAGCGGTGGCGCACGATGCTGGTCGAGGACGCCCGGCTGCGCTGGGTGCGCACCCAGGTGCTCGGTCGCGCACCGGGGTTCTCGCCAGGCCCTCCGGTGGTCGGGCCCCACCGTCCGGTCGCGCTGGTCACCGGACCGCGGGTGAACCCGAACGTGGTTGCCCGGCTCGAGGGGACCACCGGCGTGGTCGAGCTCGACGGGCAGCGGCACGTCGAGATCGATGACGCCGAGCTCTGGTGGCCGCACACCCACGGCACCCCGCGCCTGCACGACGTGGTCGTCGACGGCGAGCTGGTCGCCCGCGTCGGGTTCCGGACCATCGAGAACCGGTCCACGGACGGCTCGCTCGACCTCTGGGTCAACGGCGTTCGCGTCTTCTGCCGCGGGGCGGTCTGGACGCCCGGCGACCTGTCCGCGCTCGACGAGGCGGTCGCGCTGGGCCTGAACATGGTGCGGGTGCCGGGCATCGCGGCCTACGAGTCCGACGCCTTCCACGAGCGCTGCGACGAGCTCGGGCTGCTGGTCTGGCAGGACCTGATGTTCGCGACGTTCGACTACCCACTCGCCGATCCGACTTCGTCGAGGACGTCTCGCGTCGAGGTCGGCGACCAGTGCACCCGGCTGCGGTCGCACCCCTCGACGGTGGTGGTGTGCGGCTCGGCCGAGCACGAGCAGCAGGCGGCGATGTTCGGCGTCAGCCCCTCGACCGGCTACGCCGGCGAGCTCGCCACGCTGCTGCAACCCGAGGTCGAGGCCAGGGGCATCGACGCGATCTGGGTGGACTCCTCCCCGTCCGGCGGTGACCCGGTGATCCGGGTGGACACCGGCATCGCGCAGTACTTCGGTGTCGGCGCCTACCTGCGCGACCTGCCCGACGCGCGGCACAGCCAGGTGGGGTTCGCCGCCGAGTGCCTGGCGTTCAGCAACCTCACCGACCCGGTGGTCGAGGGCGGCGTACCGAAGGACAGCGGTGCGGACTGGGACTTCGCGGACGTGCGGCGAGCACTACCTGCGGCAGCGGTACGGCGACCCCTCGAAAGGCAATGCGACGAGGCCGACGCCCAGCGGGTCACCGGCGAGGTGATGGCGGACGTCTTCGGCGAGTGGCGGCGTCCGGGGTCGGGCTGCGGCGGCGGCATCGTGCTCTGGCTCCGCGACGTCGTGCCGGGCGCGGGCTGGGGGTTGCTGGACCACGAGGGACGGCCGAAGCCGGCGGCCCTCTCCCTCGCGCCGACCCTGCAGCCGATGGCGGTCTGGTTCGTGGACGAGGGGCTCAACGGTCTCGACCTGCACGTCGCGCACGACCGGTCGTACGCCGACGGGCGACGTTGGTCGTCGAGCTGCTGCGCGAGGACGGCTCGGCCGCCGAGTCCGCCGAGGAGGCGTGGGAGCTCGCCCCGCACAGCCACCGGGTGCTCCCGGTCGAGGCGCTGCTCGGCCGGTTCGTCGACGTGACCTACGCCTACCGCTTCGGACCGCCCCAGCACGCCGGCGTGCGGGCCCGGCTGGAGACGGAGGCGGGGGTCTCCCGTGAGGTCGTCTGGAAGGTGCCACTAGCCTCGCTTCGGTGACGTTCGCGCTCGACTTCACCGAGGACCCGCGCGCGTTCCTCCTGGCCGCGGGGGGTCTGCTGGAGCAGGACCCGGTGCTGAGCACCGTGGTCGCCAGCGTCACCGCCCGGGCCGTCGCCGGGATCGAGCGCGGGGAGGACGCGCCGGCGCACCGGCGCTGGTGGCTGACCGTCACCGACGAGGCTTCCGGACAGGTCGTGGGCGTGGTGATGCGGACCGCGCCGTTCAAGCCGCACCCCCTCTACGTGCTGCCGCTGCCCGAGCCGGCCGTGCGGCTCGTCGCCGCCGCTCTGGTCGAGCGCGGTGAGGAGGTGAGCGCGCTCAACGGCGCGCTGCCCGCGGCCCGGCAGCTGGCCACCGAGCTGGCCCGGCGCACCGGCCGCCGGGCGCACGTCCACGAGCACACCCGGCTGCACGTCCTGCAGCGGCTCGTCGAGCCACGGGTGGCACCCGACGGTCGGCCCCGGGTCGCGCTGCCGTCCGACGCGGAGCTCGCCCTGGCGTGGTTCCGTGCCTTCCACACCGACGCGGCGGCCCAGGCCGGGCGGCTGCCCCCCGAGGGCGCCGGCGAGACCTTCGTCGGGGCGAACATCGACGAGCGGATCGCGGAGGGCCGGATCTGGCTGTGGGAGGACGGCCTCGGCACGCCGGTCTGCCTCGTCGGCTACAACGCGCCGAGCCTGGGCGTCGCACGGGTCGGGCCGGTCTACACGCCGGGTCCGCAGCGCGGCAGGGGCTACGGCAGCGCGCTCACCGCCCACGTGTCACGGCTGTTGCGCGACTCCGGCAACCGGGTCTGCCTCTTCACCGACCAGGCGAACCCGACCTCGAACAAGATCTACGCCGCCATCGGCTACGAGCCCGTGGTGGACATGGCGAACCTTGTGATCACCACACCAGCACGGGCTTGACGACCGCACCGCTCGTCACGTCGTCGACCGCCTGGTTGACCTGGTCGGCGGGGTAGGTCGCCACCAGGTCGTCCATCGGGAAGGTGCCCGCGGCGCGCATCTCGATGAGCCGCGGCACCATCTCCTGCGGGTCGGAGTCGCCCTCGACCGACGACATCACCCGCTTGCCGCCCTGGAGCAGGTCGATCGCGTCGAGGACGTACTCCTCCGCGCCGAGGCCGAGCGCCACCAGGGTGCCGCGGGCGGCCAGCGACTGCTGGGCCTGCTTGACCACGTCGGAGATCGCTGTGGTGTCAATGGCGTAGGCCGCCCCACCGCCGGTGAGCTCCCTCACCCTGCCCACCACGTCCTCGACCGCCGCGGGGTCGACCGTCGTCGCCCCGAGCCGCGCCGCCACCTCCCGCCGGGACGCGAGCGGGTCGACGGCGACGATCGACTCGACGCGCTCCGCCGCGGCGGCGGCGATCGCCGCGAGCCCGACCGCACCCACGCCATAGACGACCAGGCTGTCGTCCTTCGCGGGCCGGATCACGTTGAGCACCGTGCCGGCACCGGTCTGGAAGCCGCAGCCGTACGGCGCCAGGAGGGTCAGGTCGAGGTCGGGGTCGACCTTGACGCAGTTGTCGGCGTAGGCCAGCGCGTGCGCGGCGAGGCTGGACTGGCCGAAGAAGCTGCCGAAGAGCGGGGTGCCGTTCCTGCTGATCGGCTGGGACCCGTCCATCCGCATGCCCATGTAGTTGAGCAGCAGGGTCTGGTCGCAGTAGCCGACCAGGCCCTTGCGACACGTGGCGCAGTCGCGGCAGGAGCGGAAGCTCATGACGACGTGGTCGCCGGGCTCCAGCCCCCGCACGCCCGCGCCCACCTCCTGGACGACGCCGGCCCCCTCGTGGCCGAAGACGTGGGGGAACATCTCCGGCGGCAGGAAGCTGCCCATGGTGATGTCGGTGTGGCACAGCCCGGTGGCCACCATCCGCACCAGCACCTCGTCGTCGCGCGGCGCCTCGAGCTCCACCTCGCTCATCGTGAACGGCTGGCCCTGGCCCTCGACGACGGCGGCTCTGGTCTGCATGCCGGCCAACCTAGAACCTGTTCTAGATCTTGTCACCGGGGCCCGCTGGAGGGATCCCAGGTTAACCTGGGATCCCTGAACTTCTGGGGCAATGCAACGCCCGAGAAGTTCCGGGATCACCCCAGAAGTGCGGGCCTCCTAGACTCGTCGGACCATGACCGACCTGCCCGACGCTGACGTCGACGTCCAGTCCGAGGCCAGCTCCGCCCCCCGACTGGCAGAGACCTACGCCGAGGCAGAGGACGCCCTGCTGTCGCGCTGGCCGGAGACGCGGCTCGAGCCCTCGCTGGACCGGATCACCGCGATCCTCGACGTGCTCGGCAACCCGCAGGCGGGCTACCCCGTGATCCACCTGACGGGGACCAACGGCAAGACCTCGACCTCACGGATGATCGACACCCTGCTGCGCGCGCTCGACCTTCGCACCGGACGGTTCACCAGCCCGCACGTCGAGCGGATGAGCGAGCGGATCTCGGTCGACGGCGAGCCGCTCAGCGACGAGGAGTTCGTGGCAGCGTTCAACGACGTCGCCCCCTACCTCGGCATCGTCGACGCCGAGGAGGCGCACCCGCTCTCCTTCTTCGAGACGGTCGTCGCGATGGCCTACGCCAGGTTCGCCGAGGCGCCCGTCGACGTCGCGGTGGTGGAGGTCGGCCTGGGCGGCACGTGGGACGCCACGAACGTCGCCGACGGCGCGGTGGCGGTCGTGCTGCCGGTCGCGGTCGACCACGTGCGCTACCTCGGCGACTCGCCGGCCGAGATCGCGGTCGAGAAGGCCGGGATCATCAAGCCGGGCGCGGTGGCGGTCCTGGCCGAGCAGCAGCCCGACGTGGCCGAGATCCTGCTCGCGCGGGTGGCCGAGGTCGGGGCGGGCGTGGTGCGCGAGGGCATGGACTTCGGCGTCGTGTCGCGGGTGCCGGCGGTGGGCGGGCAGGTGGTGACGCTGCAGGGCCTGCGCGGGCGCTACGACGAGCTGTTCCTGCCGCTCTACGGCGCGCACCAGGCCCAGAACGCCGCGATGGCCCTGGCCGCGGTCGAGGCCTTCGTCGGTGGCAGCGAGACGCTGGACGACGAGATCGTGCGGGCGGCCTTCGCCCAGGTCAGCTCCCCGGGCCGGCTCGAGATCGTGCGGACCGGCCCGACGATCCTGCTCGACGCCGCGCACAACCCGCACGGCGCCGAGGCCGTGGCGGCGGCGCTCGAGGACTCGTTCACACTCGACCCGCTGATCGGCGTGATCGGCGTGATGGGCGACAAGGACGCCGAGGGGCTGCTGGCGGCGTTCGAGCCACACCTCTCGCACGTCGTCTGCACCCAGAACTCCACCGACCGCGCGATGCCCGCCGACGAGCTCGCCGCGGTCGCCGCCGAGGTGTTCGGGGAGGACCGGGTCACCGTCCAGCCGCGGCTGGCCGACGCCATCGACGAGGCCGCCGGGCTGGCCGAGGCCCAGTCGGGCTCCTCGATCGGGGCGGGCGGAGTGCTGATCACCGGCTCGGTCGTCACGGTCGGCGAGGCCCGGTCGATGCTGCGCCGGAGGCGGTCGTGAGCGGCCAGTCCCCGGAGGGGCGGCCCGAGCGGTCCCCGCGGCGCGGCATGTGCGCCGCCGTGCTGTCGCTGGAGGCGGTGACCCTCGGCCTGACCACGCCGGTCATGATCAGGATCGCCGACGTGGACACCCCCGTTGCGCTCCTCACCGGGCTGGGGCTGGCGGTCCTGTGCCTCCTGATCGCGGGGATGCTGCGCGGCGAGTGGGCCTACGCTCTCGGCTGGCTGGTGCAGCTCGGCGCCATCGGGCTCGGGTTCGTCATCGGGCTGATGTTCTTCCTCGGCACGGTCTTCGCGCTGCTGTGGGCGACCGCCTACCTGCTCGGCCGCAAGATCGAGCGCGAGCGCGCGGCGGCGTACGCCGCCCTCGAGGCGGAGCACCCGCGGTGACCGACCTGTCGCCCACGGCCCGCACGCGGATCACCCGGCTGCGCGAGCGCGGTCGCAGCGACCGCGAGGAGCTGCTCGCGTTCCTCGGGGAGGCGCTGATCGCCCACGTCGCGGTGGACGCCGGCGGCCACCCGGTCGCGCTGCCGGTGGCGTTCGGCGTGGACCCGGACGGCCCCGACGAGGACGGCACGGTCTACCTGCACGGCTCGGTCGGCGCCGGCTGGATGCGCCACGCGCCCGGCTCGACCGTCTGCGTGACCGTCACCTCGCTCGACGGGCTGGTCCTGGCCCGCTCCGGCTTCCACCACTCGATGAACTACCGCTGCGCGGTCGTCCTCGGTACCGCGCGCCTGGTCGAGTCGGAGAAGGAGCGGGCCCGCGCCCTCGACCTGGTGGTCGACCAGATCGTGCCCGGGCGCGCCGCGACCCTGCGCCCGCACACCCGCAAGGAGCTGGTCGCGACCGCGGTGCTCGCCGTACCCCTGCACGAGGCGTCGCTGAAGCTGCGCGCCGAGGGCGTCGGCGACGAGCCGGAGGACGTCGAGGCCGGGATCTGGGCCGGCGTGCTGCCGCTGCGGACCGTCGCGAGCGAGCTCGAGGTGGACCCACTCACGTCGGCTCCGGTGCCGGAGGACGTCGCCCGCCGGGCGGAGGACCTGCGCGGGTAGGCCGGTCAGTAGGGTCTGGCCCATGTCACGCACGCTGGTCCTGATCAAGCCCGACGCCGTCCGCCGTGGACTGGTGGGCGAGATCCTCTCCCGGTTCGAGGCCAAGGGGCTCGCGATCGTCGCGATGGAGCACCGCACCATCGACGCGTCGCTCGCCGACCAGCACTACGCCGAGCACGTCGCGAAGGACTTCTACCCTCCGCTGCGCGACTTCGTGACCAGCGGCCCGATGGTCTCCCTCGTCCTCGAGGGGGACGAGTCGGTCGAGGTGGTCCGCCTGCTCAACGGCGCCACCGACGGGCGCAAGGCCGCTCCCGGCACGATCCGCGGCGACCTCTCGCTGTCCAACCGCGAGAACCTCGTGCACGGCTCCGACTCGGCC
This sequence comes from uncultured Actinomycetota bacterium, assembly GCA_963766475.1. Lineage (GTDB taxonomy): Bacteria > Actinomycetota > Actinomycetes > Propionibacteriales > Nocardioidaceae > Nocardioides. The sequence goes on from CAVXZS010000001.1 coordinate 89,887, forward strand.
GAGTCCGCCGAGCGCGAGATCGCGATCTGGTTCCCCCGGCTCGCGCGCTGAGCTCTCAGCCGCAGCCTGCGCACTGGTCGGGCTTGTTGCTCCTCAGCAGCAGCCCGCGCACCTGGATGGGCTCGGTGGTGTAGATCCCGCCTCCGCTGCGGGTCCCGTGCCGGGCGTCGACGCTGTTGTGGGTGACCTTGACGTGGCGCAGGTAGAGGCGCACCGGCGGGCCGGACAGCAGCACGCCGTTCCAGATGCCGCCGCCCTGGGCGCTCGCACGCTTCCCGAGCGCCTGCGCGCTGTTGTGGCTGACCTCGACGTCCACCAGCCTCAGCAGGCTGTTGTTGATGATGCCGCCGCCGGTTGCGTTTGCGGTCCCGTGCGTGCTCTCCGCAACTGCTGCGTTGCCGGAGATCTCCGAGTGCCGGACCAGCACCTGAGCCGGGTCGCCGGAGAAGTCGTAGACGGCGAGTCCTGAGCTGGCCGCACTGACCCCGTGCTTGGTGACCACGTGGGTCAGGTTGTCCACGATGCGGGTGCCGGTGATCGTCGCCTGTCCGTCGACCTCGAGGGCGGTGCCGCTGAACCCGACGTCGGACGTCGTCTTGACGCGGGCCGTCACCGTGTTGTCCGCCACCACGGATCCGCGCATGGTCAGCACGCTGTCGCCGACCAGCATCCCGGCGTCGAAGGCGATGGGCTCGCCACGTGGGTCGTCGGCACTGGCCGTGTTGTGGGAGATCTCGACGTCCACGAGGAGTGCCTTGAACCCGTCGCCGATGTGCACCCCGCCGCCATGCGCGTTCATGTCGATCACCGCGCCGTGTGCGTGGACGGGCCAGCTGGTCACCAGGTCTGCGGAGTTGCCGGTCACCACGCTGCGCTTGATCGTGACCTTGCCTCCGTCGTTGGCGAAGACCCCGCCCCCCTCGGCGAAGCGGCCGATCTCGACGGGCGCGGCGCGGTTGGCCTCCACCCGGCTGTCGGTGATGGTCAGGTGCCCGCCGATGCTGTAGATACCACCGCCGTCCGCATCGCTTGCCCGCCCGCCGGCGAGGTTGCCGCTGACGACCGAGTCCTGGACCGTCAGGTCGCCCCAGCTGGCGATCCCGCCGCCGTAGGAGCCTGCGTACGGGCAGTCGCCGTGCGGGCAGCTCGCCCCGCTCGGAGAGTCGGACGTCTCGGTCGGCGCCGTCGTGTTGCCGCTGACCACGACGTGACGCAGGTGGACCGTGGCGCCCTGGCCGTGGGAGGGCGCTATCAGCAGTCCGCCGCCCACCGCGTTCACCGCCCCCGGTGCACGGCTGTCGCCGTGCGTCACGCCACCGGTGACCGTGAGCGACTCGATGTCGACGGTGGGCCGGTGCTGCCTGGACGAGAGGACGCGGATCACGGGCCCGCCTCCCCGGACCACGCTCACGCCCGCGCCGGCCCCCACCAGGCGCACGTCCTTGGAGATCACCAATCCTCCGGCGTAGTCACCTGCGGACAGCTGCACCGTCGCCCCTGCCGGAGCCGCATCGAGGGCCGGCTGGACCGCGGGGAAGCACGTCGGCGTCGGCCCGGTGATGCAGGCCAGCGGGCCCGGGTCCGCGGCGGCCCGACCGGCGGCCGGGCCGAGCGACCATCCCGGGAAACCCGCCAGGAGCACCACGCCGACCGCGACAGCTCGTGCGTTGGACCTCATCTCGCCAGCTCCTGTCTCCGGCGCCCCCCGCGCCGCCGCGCGCAGTCTTCCGCGCCCGGCTCAGCCTGACAAGACACCGGAACGGCGGTCCGCGGGCCGATCGGGGGAGCGACCTGCCTTCGACGCCCGCGGTGCCGGGGCTGCGTGTCCCACGATGTACCTGTCGCATCCCCGCTGAACCGTCCCAGGACCGGACCACGCCTGTCACATCTGTCACTCCAGCCTCGGCGTGCCTGCGGGGGTATCCCGGCCCCTTTGCCTAGCCTCGACGTGCCGGGAGCCGGCCGTCCTGCCTGCTTTCGCCCTTCCCTATTTGCAGAGCCCCGCACGCTTCCCCGCACGCTTCCCCGCACCAAAGGACACACGGATGGCGACCAATCTCGTCGGCCGGGACATGGCCGTGGACCTGGGCACGGCGAACACGCTCGTCTACGTCCGCGGCAGGGGCATCCTGGTCGACGAGCCGAGCGTGGTCGCGATCAACGAGAAGACCGGCGAGCTGGTCGCCGTCGGGCGCGACGCCAAGCAGATGGTCGGGCGCACCCCCGAGGACATCACCGCCATCCGGCCCCTCCAGGACGGCGTGATCGCCGACTTCGAGGCCACCGAGCAGATGCTGCGCCACTTCATCGCGCTGGTGCACCGCCGCCGCTACCTGGCCAAGCCACGGATGGTCGTGTGCGTGCCGAGCGGCATCACCGCGGTCGAGCAGCGGGCGGTCAAGGAGGCGGGCTACCAGGCCGGCGCGCGCCGGGTCTACATCATCGAGGAGCCGATGGCCGCCGCGATCGGCGCCGGGCTGCCCGTCCACAGGGCGACCGGCAACATGGTCGTCGACGTCGGTGGCGGCACGACGGAGGTCGCCGTGATCAGCCTCGGCGGCATCGTCACGAGCCTGAGCGTCCGCACCGCGGGCGACGAGGTGGACCGGGCGATCACGACGTGGATGAAGAAGGAGCACGCGCTCCTGCTGGGCGAGGCGACGGCCGAGGAGGTCAAGACGACCCTCGGCTCGGCGTTCCCGGGTCCCCTTGACCGCGAGGCGGAGATCCGCGGTCGCGACCTGGTCTCCGGGCTGCCGCGCAGCGTGACGCTGACGAGCTCCGACGTACGCGCCGCGATCGAGGAGCCGGTGCACGCCATCGTCGACGCCGTCCGGGTCACCCTCGACCAGACCCCGCCCGAGCTGGCCGGCGACATCATGGACCGCGGCATCGTGCTCACTGGCGGCGGAGCGCTGCTCCGTGGTCTCGACGAGCGGCTCCGGCACGAGACCGGGATGCCGGTGCACGTGGCCGAGGACCCGCTCCGGTCGGTCGCGCTCGGCGCGGGCCGGTGCGTGGAGGAGTTCGAGGCGCTCCAGCAGGTGCTGGTGAGCGAGCGGCGCGGGATGGCCCGGACGGCGTGATCGAGCCATGACGGACCTGCTCAGCCGGCCCACCCGGCGGACGGCGCGGCGCCCGGTCGTCGAGGACCGCCTCAACCGGCGCGGCAGCCTCGAGCCGCGTGAGCCCGGCCGGCCGCGCCGCTCGCTGGTGGTCGCGCTGGTGCTGGCCTGCGTGACCCTGATGACGCTCGACCACGTCAACGACGGGGCGGCGGTCGACCCGCTGCGCCGGCTGGTCGGCGAGGTCTACGGGCCGGTCGAGTCCGGCATGAGCAGCGTGGTGGACCCGGTCGTCGCAGTGCCGCACTGGCTGCGCAGCAAGCACGACCTGGCGTCCGACGTCGACCGCCTGGAGGGCGAGAACGACCAGCTCCGCTCCGAGCTCGCGACCGGCGACTACGACCGCAACCGGCTCCAGGAGTACGACGACCTCACCGCGACGGCTGAGTCCATCGGCTACGCGCTGGTGCCCGCGCGGGTGGTCGCGATCGGACCGGCACAGTCGTTCTCGCGGACGGTGACCATCGACGCGGGGTCGCGCGCCGGGCTGGTGCCGGACATGACGGTCGTCAACGGCCAGGGCCTGGTCGGCCGGGTCCTCCGGGTCACGTCGACCACGGCCACCGTGCTGCTCGTCGTCGACGCGGACTCGACCGTGGGCGGCCGGGTGGGGCGGAGCATGAAGGTCGGCTTCCTGCACGGCCGCGGCGACCTCGGCCAGGACGCGCGGCTCGACCTCGAGCTGGTCGACCAGACCTACGTGCCGGCCGCGGGGGAGACCGTGGTGACCTGGGGCAGCCAGGACGGCGCGCCGTACGTCTCCGGGGTCCCGGTCGGCCGGGTCGACTCGGTCTACTCCAGCCTTCGCGAGACCACGCAGCGGGCCGTGATCACGCCGTTCGTGGACTTCTCCGCCCTCGACGTCGTCGGGGTGGTGGTGCCGTCGGGCACCGAGAGCGACCGCGGCCTCATCGACGTGGACGGCCTGCGATGAACCCTCTGCTCCCCCTGCCGCGCGCCCTGGCCGCGCTGCTCGCCGTGTCGGTCGCGCTGGTGCTGCAGGGCTCGGTCTTCTCCCACCTCGCGGTCCAGGGCGTGGTGCCCGACCTCGTGCTGCTCGTCGTGGTCGCCGCCGGTCTTGCCTACGGCTCGGAGCTCGGTCTCGTGCTCGGCTTCGGCGCCGGGCTGCTGCTCGACCTCGCGCCGCCGGCCGACCACTACGCCGGGCGCTGGGCGCTGGCGCTGCTGGTCGCCGGGTACGTCGCGGGCCGGCTCGGCGCGGGTGGCCGCCCGCAGGTCTCCCAGTGGCTGCCGGTGGCCGCGGCGGCGGCGTTCGTCGGCACGTCCGTGTTTGCCCTCACCGGTCTGCTGCTGCGTGACCCGGCCGTCGGCGTCGGCGAGCTGCTGCGCGTCGAGGTGGTCGCCCTGTGCTGGGACGTCGGGCTGGCCCTGGTCGTCGTACCCCTCACCCTCGGACTGTTCGCGAAGGTCGAGCCCGACCGGGTCATTGCATGACCAGCCCGACCGGTGAGAACCGCAGCCGGCTCCGGCTGGTGGTGATCCAGGCGCTGGTCTTCTCGCTCTTCGCGACGCTGCTGGTCCGGCTCTACTACCTGCAGGTCGTCAGCGGCGAGGAGTACGCCGCGCAGGCCGCGTCCCAGTCGATCCGCGAGATCGTGGTCCAGCCGCAGCGCGGGCTGATCGTCGACGACGAGGGGCGCCCCCTGGTCGCCAACCGCACCTCGTGGGTGGTGTCCATCGACCGCGGCACCCTGGCGAAGCTGCCGGAGGACGAGCAGCGGGCGCTGCTGCACCGGGTCGCCCGGGTGACCGACGTGGCGGTGCCGCGGATCCACCGGCTGCTCACGACGTGCGGCGACGACAAGGCGGTGCAGGGGGACTGCTGGAACGGCTCGCCGTTCCAGCCGGTGCCGGTCGCGGTCGACGTGCCCCAGCCGATGGCGCTGCGGGTGCTCGAGCAGCCCGAGGACTTCCCGGGCGTCACCTCCGAGCAGCAGAGCCTGCGCGCCTACCCGGCGCCGTACGGCATCAACGCGGCGCACCTGCTCGGCTACCTCAGCCCGATCACCGGCGCGGAGTACGACCGGGCGAAGGAGGACGGCGACCGCTCCGTCAACGGCGCCTCGGTGGTGGGCCGGGCCGGCGTCGAGAAGGAGTACGACGCGTGGCTGCGCGGCATGCCCGGCTACCAGCAGGTGGCCGTCGACTCGATGGGACGGGTGATCGGCGACGAGGCCGAGGTCTCCGCCCAGCCCGGAGACACCCTCGTGACGTCGATCGACGCGCGCGTGCAGTCGGTGGTCGAGCAGCAGCTGGCCGCGACGATCCAGACCGCGAGGCAGACCTACGACGAGGTCACCCACAAGAACTACGCCGCCGACTCCGGCGCCGCGATCGTGATGGAGGCGAAGACGGGACGGATCGTCGCGATGGCCAGCCAGCCGACGTACGACCCCTCGGTGTGGGTCGGAGGCATCTCCAAGAAGCAGCTGGCGCGGCTCTACTCCGAGAAGGCCGGGACGCCCCTGCTCGGCCGGGCGACCCAGGGCCAGTTCGCGCCCGGGTCGACGTGGAAGCCGATCATGGCCGTCGGCGCGCTCAACAACGGGTTCACCCCCGACTCCCGGCTGGACTGCTCGTCGGGCCTGCAGGTCGGCAACCGGTGGTTCAAGAACTACGAGTCGGCGGCGTACGGCTACATCGGGTTCGACCAGGCGCTGCAGCTCTCGTGCGACACGTTCTTCTACCGGGTCGGGCTGAAGTACTGGCAGCAGTACGGCTCCGACGAGGAGGACGTGAACGCGAAGGACCCACTGGTGTCGCAGGCCAAGTCGTTCGGCTTCGGGTCGCGGACCGGTGTCGACCTCCCGGGGGAGGCGCCGGGCCGGATCGCGGACCGGGACTGGAAGCTGTCGTACTGGAAGTCGATGCGGTCCTACTACTGCACGATCGACCGCGAGGGCTCGGCGAAGAACGACTACCTGCAGCTGTTCGCGCACGAGTTCTGCCTCGACGGGAACCGCTACCGCGCGGGTGACGCGGTGAACTTCGCGATCGGCCAGGGCGACACGATCGTCACGCCGCTGCAGCTCGCGCGGGCGTACGCCGCGCTGTCCAACGGCGGCACCCTCTACGAGCCGCGGGTGGCGAAGGCGATCGTGGCGCCGGACGGCACCGTGCTCCGTCGCTTCCAGCCGGTCGCCGCGGGTCACGTGCCGTCGTCCGCCGCCGCGTTGAGGTACGTCGACACCGCGCTCCAGGGGACTCCGAAGGTGGGGACGCTGGCGTGGAAGTTCATCGACTTCCCGCTCGACCAGGTGCACATCCGGGGCAAGACCGGCTCGGCCGAGGTCTACGGCAAACAGTCGACGTCGTGGGTCGCGACCTACGACGAGAACTACGTGGTCGTGATGATGGTGTCGCAGGGCGGCACCGGCTCGGGCACGTCCGGCCCGGCCGTCCGCGCGATCTGGGAGTCGCTGTACGGCATCACCGGTGAGACCGTCACGCCGTCCGCGTCGGCGATCCGGGGCGTCACCCCGCCCGCCGGCCTGCCGACGTTCATGGACGACGGCTCGATCCTGCCGCCGGCGCGCTCCGCCGAAGCGAAGGGGGAGTGAGCGCCATGCTGCGCCGGCTCGACTGGATCCTGCTGCTCGCCGTTCTCGCGCTGGTCGCGCTCTCCGCGCTGCTCGTGTGGTCGGCGACCTCGCATCGGGCGGACCTGACCGACGGCGACTCGACGGCGTACCTCCGCAAGCAGCTGGTCAACATCGTCATCGGCCTGGTGCTGCTCTTCGGCGTCACGGTCGCCGACCACCGGTGGGTGCGGATCGTGGCGCCGTTCGTCTACCTGCTGTCCGTCTCGGGGCTGGTGCTCGTCCTGACCATGGGGTCGACGATCAACGGCTCGCGGTCCTGGCTCCGCGTCCTGGGTCTGTCCATCCAGCCGTCGGAGTTCGCGAAGCTCGCGGTCGTCATCGGCATGGCGCTGGTCCTCGCCGAGCGCTCCGAGGGGCGCTGGCGGCGCCGGGTCGGCTCTCTCGACGTCCTGCTGATGCTGGTGATCGCCGGCGTGCCCGCCGTCCTCATCCTGCTCCAGCCGGACCTCGGGACCATGCTCGTGCTCTCGGCCACCGTGTTCGGCGTGCTCGCCGTCTCGGGGGCTCGCCGGCGCTGGCTGGTCGCCGTGCTGCTCTCGGCCGGCTCGGTCGCGGCGCTCGCGCTCGCCGGCGGCGTGCTGAAGGCCTACCAGGTGGACCGCTTCCTGGCCTTCGTGAACCCCGACCTCGACCCCCGCGGCGCCGGCTACAACGTCGAGCAGGCGCGGATCGCGATCGGCAACGGTGGCCTGTTCGGCCAAGGACTCTTCCACGGCTCGCAGACCCGCTCCGGCTTCGTGCCCGAGCAGCAGACCGACTTCGTCTTCACCGTCGCCGGCGAGGAGCTGGGCCTGCTAGGTGCCGGTCTGCTGATCGCCCTGCTGGGGCTGGTGATCTGGCGCGCGCTGGTCATCGCCCGGCACGCCGAGGACGTCTTCGGCCGGGTCGCCGCCGCGGGCATCGCCTGCTGGTTCGGCTTCCAGGCCTTCCAGAACATCGGCATGTGCCTCGGCATCATGCCGGTGACCGGTGTGCCGCTGCCGTTCGTGTCCTACGGCGGGTCCTCGCTCTTCGCAGGGATGCTCGCGGTCGGGCTGCTGCAGAACATCCACGTCCGCTCCCGGGCGCGGACCTACGTCGCGCCCTACGAGGAACGCCGGGTGCTGGTCGGCCGCTAGGACATGGCCGCCTTCAGCAGCTCGACGACGCGCTTCTCCACCTTGGAGCTCCACGCCTGGAGCGCGAACCCCACCGGCCAGATGTCGCCGTCGTCGAGGTTCGCGACGTCCTGGAAGCCCAGTGTCGAGTAGCGGTACTTGAACTTGCCGGAGTCCTGGAAGAAGACGACGACCTTGTCGTCGGCGTTCGCGTAGGCCGGCATGCCGTACCAGGTCTTGGGTGAGAGCTCCGGGGCGTTCTTGGTGATCGTCACGTGCACCCGCTCGGCGAGCTCACGATCCTCGGGTGCCATCTTGGCGATGCTGTCGAGGACCGCCTGCAGGCCGTCGGCCTTCTTGGCGCCCTTCTTCCCCTCGGCGCGCAGCTCGGCGGCGCGCTCCTTCATCGCGGCGCGCTCCTCGGCGCTGAAGCCGGCGGACTCGGACTTGGCGGTCTTGGCGGACTTTGCGGTCTTGGCGGTCTTGGTGGGCATGATCGGGTTCCTTTCGAGGCTCTGGTGTCGGCTTGACGCCGACCCTGATCGAAAGGCTAGGCACGGCCACGACGTGGTGCTTCTCGATTCCTGACCGGATCGCGGGCGAGGATCGTGGCTCACGCAGCGGTGCGTATCCGGCGGGTGCCGGTGTGGTCGACGATGTAGAACGCGCCGTGCGGATCCCGCCAGACGTAGATGCCTGGGAAGGGTTGCTGGACCTGCCAGCCGCCGTGGGTCTTGATGCGGTGGTGGCTGGTGGTCATCGGCCCGTAGTTCCCGATGCCGGTCTCACCACCCTCGTCGTAGGGGATGGTGTGGTCGACCTGCTGCTTGCGCGACAGGCTGGAGGCGAAGGGGAAGGTGTCGGCCGGCGTCATCAGATGCACGGCCTGTCTATGTCGGTCGGGGATCTCGTAGGCGTCGACCGGTGCCTGGCCGGCGAGGTCGAGCACGGGCTGGATCTTGAACTTCGCTCGTGGTCCGAGCACGCGGGCGATCCAGGCCTCGGTGACCGGGCCATGGCCCTCGAGGCGGGCGATCCGACCGTCCTCTGCGCCGGTGTCGTGCTCGCTGTCCGGGCTGGCGTAGGTGTGCACGTAGAGCTGCACGGTGGGCAGCAGGTCTGTGGGGTCGGTGTCGGAGGTGGCGCCGGGGTTGGCCATCAGCAGGACCGCGTGGACCCGGCGGGCGTCGTCGTCGGCGTCGGGCATCGCCTCGGTCAGGGACGCGGACCTCGCGGTGACGGCGGCGTCGATCTGGTCGATCGTCGCGATGTCGGCGCGGACCATGAAGGTGCCCATGCCGTGGCCTTCGCCGCGCAGCTTCTTGGCGAACGTCGCCCGGGCGGCGTGCTCTTCCTTCTCCTTGGCCAGGGCGGGTGCAGCGGCGGCGACCTTGCCGTCCACCAGGGCCTCGAAGCGGGACCAGGTGATCCGGCCGTCGGCCGGCTCGACGACCCCGGCGTCGACGTGGGCGGCCTCCTGCCTGGTCAGGCCGCGGGTCTTGGCGCACACGTGGCGGGCGTAGGAGGCCCGCACCTCGCCGGCCCGGACGCGGGACCACAGCTGTGGGAGCCGGTGATGGAGGTCCTGGGCGTCGGCGATCAGCTGTGCCGCTGCGTAGGGCGAGCGGCCGATCCGGGCGCCGAACTGGGCCGCGGCGAACTCGGTGACCGCCGCGGTGCCCTCGCCACCGAGCTGACGGACCTTCTCTCGTCCCGGCAGCTCCGAGGTGGCCGGGTCGAGCCGGGCGGGGTCGTGCAGCACCGCCCACTGGTAGGCCGCGCGGAGCAGGTTGGCCTCGGCCTCGCGGATGGTCTCGGCGCACGCGTCGGCGAAGGCGAGGACGTCGTCCTCACCCATCTCCTCGAGCGTTGCTGCCTCGGCCATGGGAGAAGTGAAGCAGCGGGGACGTACATCGAGAGGGAAGCCGGGATCCCTTGTGGACAAGGGACTCCAGCGCCACAGCTGTGGACGAGAACTGGCCGGTTCGGTGGTCTCGACGGGCCAGTCATGACCGGCGCCGACGCTACTGCGACGACCGGTCGAGGTGCGAGCGGACCTCCCGCACGGTCGCGCGGGCATCGCGCCACGCGATGAGACCGGTGCGGAGCCGTGGCGAGACGACGGGCTCGCCGCGCCGCCGGGCCCGCAGGTGGTCGACCAGCCAGGCCGGCGCCCGGGCCTCCTCGATGGCGCCGGACTTGGTGAGCAGCCGACCGTGGCGTACGGCGTGGCGCCCTCGAGCCATCGACGTCAGCCCCAGGTCGGCGATGACCGGGCTGAGCCACATCCACGGGCGACGCGAAGCCCAGGCCCAGTAGCCCGTCACCTCGGCGCGCGCGGCCACGCGGACGTCGTCCTCGGAGCTGGCCGGCAGCACGTCCGCCGGAGCGCGGCCCAGCACGGCGAAGCCGTGGCGCCCGAGCTCGGCCCGGGTCACGCCCGAGAGGATGCGCTGCACCAGCTGGCCGTGCGTCCAGGTCGGGTGCCGGGCATCCGGCTCGGACAGCCGTCGCGCGTCGACGTACACGCAGCCCAGGTCCGTCCCCGCCGCAGCCCCGCGGTCCAGCGCGCGGTGGAGGTCGACCAGCGCGGCCTCCCGCTCGGCGTCGACCGGGCCGTCCACGAGCGCGACCAGGTCGAGGTCGCTGACGCCCGGGACGTAGTCGCCCGTGGCCACGGAGCCGGCGACCCACAGGTCGCTGACCCAGCCCAGCGGGACCAGCCGCTCGGCCAGGGCGGTGACGGCCGGCGGGGACGCGGTCATCCCCGAGGGAGCCGCCGCAGCCGTCCCCGCGCGGACGAGTCCGACCCGATCGGGACCACCTCGGACGCGCGAGCGAGCCCGTGCGGCGGCATGTTGCCGTAGACGGCTTCGTACTCGCCGTCGCGGACGAGGAACGTCTCGTGCCAGATGCCCGACCGAGGGTCGCGGCCGACCCGCTTCCAGTACGTGCGCCAGACCTTGAGGTGGGGATCGGAGTCGTCCTTGGCGAAGCGCTCGAGGTGCTCGAAGGACCGCCAGTACTGCACGTTCATGAAGACGCCGTAGGACTCGAAGCCGAGCAGTCCCTTCTCCGGGTGCTCGGTGAGGTACTTGAGCATGTACGGCATCCCACGCATCGCCCCGAAGTCGCGGAAGGACCGGATGGGGCGCCGCTTCTCGGGCCGGGCGCCGATGAGGAAGACGACGAAGTCACCCTCGATCTTCGCGCTGCGCCTGCCCTGGTTGACCACCTTCGTCATGCGTGGAGTCTGCCTCCGCGCGGGGCGGGGCGCCAGCGTCCTGGCCCGCGGACCGCTGACCTTCGGTGTTGAGCAGCAGCACGGTCGAGGCGGCCCCCAGCCCGAGTGCCTCCCGCGGGGCGTGCGCGGCGAGGATGCGGAGGGCCGCGAGGCTGGCGGCCCCGCACGGGCCGCTGTCGATGCTGTACGCCGCGAGCTCCTGCATCGCCGCGGCGGCCGCGGAGTCGTCGATCGCGACCGCGCCGGCCAGCCCGCGGTGCAGGTCGGGCCAGGCGAGGTAGGAAGGCGTGCCGCAGTTGAGCCCGGCCATGCTTGTCTGGCCGGTGGTCACCGTCGTGGGCTCGCCCGAGGCCAGACTGGCCCGGAGGCAGTCGGCGACGTCCGGTTCCACCGTGACCACCGAGCAGCCCGGCTGCGACCGGGCGAAGGTCACCGCGGCGTGCGCCAGCGAGCCGACGCCCGCGGGCACGACGATGAGATCGATCCCCAGCCCCAGCGTGTGCGCCTGCTCCACCGCCTCCTCGAACAGCGTCGCGTAGCCCTCCACGATCCACTGCGGCACGTCCTCGTAGCCCGGCCACGAGGTGTCCTGGACCAGCAGGGCTTCAGGGTCGGACTCGGCCAGCTCGGCCGCATGCCGGACCGCCTCGTCGTAGGACGCGTCGAGCTCCACGACCGTGGCGCCTTCATCGCTGATCAGCGTCACGGCGACCGGCGAGACGCCACGGGGGATCACGACCGTGGCGTCCAGGCCGAGCAGGGCCGCCATGCGGGCCACCGCGCGGCCGTGGTTGCCGTCGGTGGCGGTGACCAGCCGGGACGACGACCCGTCACCCTCCGCCAGCGCGCGGTGCACGGCCCACGAGGCCCCGAGCATCTTGAACGCCGGCAACCCGAGCCGCAGCGACTCGTCCTTGACCAGGACCGCGCCCAGGCCGAGCTCGGTGGCCGTGGCGGGGAGCGGAACCAACGGCGTGACGGCGTAGTCGGGGAGGCTCTCGTGGAACCGGCGCACCGCCTCCGAGGCGGCAGGAGGGTCCTCGGTCGCGGGGGAGCGGGACGGGTTCAGCAGGAACGGCTCAGTGGTGGGCACGACGCACCTCCTCGTCCCGGACCCTAGGCGCCTGCCCGGGGTGGCAACACCACGAATGTCTGCCTCGGACCCGGCAGCCGCGCTGACGTATCCCTAGGATTCGACGTGTGCTCGACGTGCGGCGGCTCAGGTTCCTGGTCGAGCTGAGCCGTCGGGGGACCATCGCCGCCGTCGCGGAGGCGCTGCACATGAGCGCCTCAGGGATCTCCCAGCAGCTCGCTCTCCTCGAGCGCGAGGCCGGGACCCCTCTGCTCGAGCGGGTGGGTCGCGGCGTTCGCCTCACCGACGCCGGGCAGCGGCTCGCCGACCGCGGTGGGGACATCCTGGCCGCCCTGGAGCTCGCGCGGACCGAGCTGCAGTCCCAGGAGGCCCAGCCCACCGGCACCTGCCGGGTGGCGGCGTTCGGCAGCGCCGCCCGGGCGCTGGTCCCGGCACTGCTCGAGTGCCAGCGACGCCATCCCGGACTGCGCGTGGAGCTGGTGGAGTCGGAGCCGGAGGTCGCGATTCCCGCCCTGCTCAGCGGAGAGTTCGACCTGGTCGTCAGCGAGGAGTACCCCGGCAGCGCGCCCGCGCTGCCCGACCACGTGCACCGCGAGCCGCTCGCGAGCGACCCGCTGGAGATCGTCGCGGCGTCCAGCTTGCTGGCCGGGCGCGACCTGGCCCAGGTCGGCGGCAGCCTGCCGTGGGCGCTCGAGCCGGTCGGCGCCGCGTCGCGGTCCTGGGCCGTCCAGCACTGCCTGGGCCTGGGCTTCACCCCCTCGGTGCAGTTCGAGTCGTGGGACCTCGAGCTGTTGCTGCTCCTGGTCCGCCAGGGGGCGGCGGCGAGCGTCCTGCCCCGTCTGGTGCTGCCACCACAGCGGGAGTCGACGGGGCTCGAGCGCCTCGAGACCGGCTGGGCGCGCACCCTCGTCTCGTTGGCGCGCCGGGCCCGCGAGACCGACTCGTCGGTCGCGGCCGTGCGGGCCGCGCTGCACGAGGGTTTCGAGACTCGGCAGTCCGGCTGACGGACCGGCGTCAGTGACGAGCGCTGTTCGCGGGGGTACCGCGGTGGCCATACTCGACACCGGGACGACCGGACGAGCACAGGAGGACGCGTGGCCGCACGAGTGGCGTTGACGACCGACATCGGCGAGGGGCTCGGCCGCTGGAGCCTCGGCGACGACGACGCGCTCCTCGAGATCGTCACGAGCGCCAACATCGCGTGCGGCTTCCACGCCGGCGACCCGGGCATCATGCGCCACACCTGCGCGACCTCGGTCGCCAACGGCGTCGCCATCGGAGCGCAGGTGAGCTACCGCGACCTCCACGGCTTCGGACGCCGCTACATCGCGATCCCCGGACCCGAGCTGACCGACGACCTGCTCTACCAGATGGGCGCGCTGGAGGTGTTCGCGCGGCTGGCCGGCGGCAAGGTCGACTACATCCGCGCGCACGGCGCGCTCTACAACGTCTCCGCGAAGGACACCGAGCACGCGCAGGCGCTCGTCGACGCCACCGTGCAGTTCGACAAGTACCTGCCCCTGCTGTGCCAGGTCGGCACCGAGGCGTGGCGGCTCGGCGAGGAGGCCGGGCTGCGGCTGATCCCGGAGGCGTTCGTGGACCGGGCGTACACGCCCGAGGGGCTGCTCCAGCCGCGCACGGAGCCGAACGCGCTCCTGCACGACGCCGACGAGGCGGCGGCCCGGGCCGTCCAGATGGTCACCGAGGGCCACATCACCGCCAACGACGGCAGCGAGATCGAGATCCGGGCCGAGGCCCTCCTGGTCCACTGCGACACCCCCGGCGCGGTCGAGATCGCGCGCCGGACCCGGGCGGCCCTCGAGGAGGCGGGGGTCGAGCTGGTCCCCATGCGGTGACCAGGTCCCAGCCCGTCCTGCGCCGCTGCGGTGACAGCGGCTGGCTGCTCGACCTCGAGGACAACGAGGTCGTGCACCGCTGGGCCGCGGCGGTCCGCGAGGCGGGGCTGGTCGGCGTGCGTGAGGTGGTGCCGGGGCTGACCACGCTGCTCGTGACCCTCGACCTCGACCTCACCACGCCGGCGGCGCGTGCACTCGGCGCTCGCCCAGCTCCGGCCGTCCGGGGACGTCGCGACGCAGGGCGAACGGCACCAGATCGACGTCCGCTACGACGGTGAGGACCTCGACGACGTCGCCACGGCTGACCGGACTGACCCCGGCGGAGGTGGTCGCCGCGCACACGGGCGCACCGTGGCGGGTCGCGTTCTGCGGCTTCGCGCCCGGCTTCTCCTACCTCGTCGGGGGCGACCCCCGGCTGCAGGTTCCGCGGCGCGACGAGTCCAGGGTCCGGGTGCCGGCCGGCGCCGTCGCGATCGCCGGCGAGTTCTCGTCGGTCTACCCGCGCCCCTCCCCGGGTGGCTGGCAGCTGCTCGGCCACACCGACGCCGTCCTGTGGGACCCCGACGCCGACCCGCCCGCGGTCCTGCGACCCGGCGACACCGTGCGAGTTCCGTGACGTGACGTCTCGATGACCGCTCTGACCGTCGACGCCGTCGGCCCGCTCGCCGTCCTGGAGGACCGCGGCCGAGTCGGCCTCGCGCACCTCGGCGTCGGCCGCTCCGGCGCCGCCGACCGGGCGTCGTACGAGCTGGCCAACAGGCTGACCGGCAACCGGCCGGGCGCCGCCGTGATCGAGGCGACCCTCGGCCAGCTCGCCTTCCACACCGACGAGACCCTGCTCGTGGCGGTCACCGGCGCGCCCCTCGACATCCGGTGCGGCGACCGTTCCCACGCCGTCAACACCTCGTTCCGGGTCCCCCCGGGTGCGGCCGTCACGCTCGGTCTGCCGGCTGCGGGGCTGCGCAGCTACGTCTCGGTGCGCGGCGGGATCGGCGGCGACCCCGTGCTCGGCTCGCTCTCGTGGGACACCATGGCCCAGCTCGGCCCTCCGCCTCTACGACCCGGGGACGTGCTTCGGGTCGGTGACGAGGCCGACGGAGGAGCCGGCCGCCGACCTGGCCCCGGTCGCGCCCCTCGGCTCGGGACCGATCGAGCTCCCGCTGCTGCTGGGACCACGCGACGACTGGTTCACCGACGAGGCGGTCGCCCTGCTGGCCGGCCAGGACTTCACCGTCACCTCGGACACCGACCGGGTGGGCGCCCGGCTGGACGGACCCGAGCTGCCGCGGCGGGTCACGGAGAGCTGCCCAGCGAGGGCGTGGTCGTCGGCGCCCTGCAGGTGCCGACCAGGGGCCGGCCGACGCTCTTCCTCGCCGACCACCCGGTCACCGGGGGCTACCCCGTCATCGGGGTGGTGCCGACGGCCTGGGTGGACCGGGCCGCTCAGGCCGTGCCCGGCCAGGCTGGTCCGCTTCCGGCCGCGCCGCGGCTGAGACTGTCACCGGATGACAGAACGGGCCCCTCGGATGGTGTCAGCCGATGACATAGGAACCGGTCCCCGCCGTCAATAGCGTGGGCCACGTCACAGGCCCGCGCACCAGAGAGGACGACATGCCAGCGACCTTCGGGTTGGCCGTCGAGAACTTCACCTCGGCGGAGAAGACGCCGCAGATCGAGCAGCTGCTCACCACGGCGCGCCGGGCCGAGCAGCTGGGGTTCACCTCGCTGTGGGCGTGGGACCACCTGTTCCTCGGCAGCCGGCAGCCGTTCCCGCAGCTCGAGGCGCTGACCACCCTCGCGGTGCTGGCCTCCCACACCTCGACCATCGAGCTCGGCACCGGGATCCTGGTCCTGCCGATCCGCGACCCGGCGCTGCTGGCCAAGACCGCCGCGACCATCCAGACGATCTCGCAGGGCCGGCTTCGGCTCGGCCTGGCGGCCGGGTGGTACGAGCGCGAGTTCGACGCCACCGGGATCGCCGTTCAAGGGTCGCGGCCGGATCTTCGAGCGCAACCTCGAGATCTGCATGAACCTCTGGACCCAGGACGAGGTCACCGGCACGTGGGACGACCTGTCGTTCCGCCGGGTCAAGATGCTGCCCCGGCCCCAGCCGCGCCCGCAGGTCCTCATCGGCGGGTACGTCGACCGGGTGCTGCGCCGGGTCGGCGACCCTCGGCGACGGCTGGCTGACCTACTTCTACACCGCCGACTCCTTCACCGAGTCGTGGCGCAAGATCCAGCAGTACGCCGAGGAGGCCGGCCGCGACCCGTCCGAGCTGCACAGCCTCAACCAGCTGCCCGATCTGCATCGCGTCCTCGAAGGAGGAGGCGCAGGCGCGCACCGGTCCGTGGCTGGCGTCGTACTTCGACACCCCGGAGTGGAGCAGCGCGACGCCGGACAGCGCCATCTGCGGGACCCCCGAGGACTGCGCCGAGCAGATCGCGGCTCACCTCGACGCGGGCGTGCAGGAGATCTGCCTCGTGCCGCACGAGTACGACCCAGAGCAGGTCGAGCGGTTCGCGAGCGACGTGCGGCCGCTGCTGGGCAGCGCGGTGGGAGCGGCGTGAGCGCACGGCTCGCGACCCCCGGCGTCGAGGCGGCCAGGGCCGACCTCGAGGGACACCACCGCGCTCTCGAGGACAAGCGGACGACCGCCGCGGAGGCGGTGCGCCGGCTGGTGCCCGACGACGCGGTGATCGGCGTCGGAGGCACCAACCACGCCCGCACGCCCATGGCTCTGCTCATCGAGGTGCTCCGCCAGGGCCGCAGCGGGCTGACCATGGCCCGGCCGCTGTCGTGCTTCGAGGCGGAGCTGATGCTCGCCACCGGGATGGCCGACCGGGTGATGACCAGCTGGGTCGGGATCGGGCACGGCTGGGGGCTGGCCCCCGTGCTGCGCCACCTCGTCGAGCGCGGCGAGGCGGCGTTCGAGGAGTGGAGCCACCTCGGCATCGGCCTGCGCTACAAGGCGGGCGCGATGGGCGTGCCGTTCCTGCCGACGGTCAGCATGCTGGGCTCCGACATCGACCGGAGTCTCGGGCTGGCCAAGATCACCTGCCCCTACACCGGTCAGCTGCTCAACGCCGTCCCCAGCCTCAACCCCGACGTCGCGCTGGTCCACGTGCAGCGCGCCGACGCCGCTCGGCAACGCCCAGATCGACGGCTACCAGCTGATGGACGCCGACCTCGTCCTCGCCGCGCAGGCGGGTGATCGTCACCGCCGAGGAGATCGTGCCCACCGACCAGCTGCGCCTCGACCCGGCCCGCACCAGTATCCCAGCCTTCGCCGTCGACGCCGTGGTCCACCAGCCGCTGGGCGCCTACCCGCACGAGTGCTACGGCCACTACGAGGCCGACCTCGACGAGTTCGCCGCCTACGTGCGGGCGGTGAAGGCCGGCGGCCTCGACGGCGCGCGGGAGTACGTCGCGGGGCTGGTGCAGCACGCCGACCACGACGCCTACCTCGCCGCTGTGGACCCAGCTCGGCTTCGGGCGATCCGGCGTACGGCCGAGGAGATGATGCCGCGATGACCAGCGCGCGCAGGTGCTGTCGGCGGGCCCGACGCGCAGCATCCCGACGCCCGGCCCGACGAGGTCATGACGATCGCCGCCAGCCGGCTGCTCGAGGACGGGAAGGTGCTCTTCGCGGGCATCGGCCAGCCGCTCGTGGCGGCCGCGATCGCCAAGCGCCGCCAGGCGCCGCACCTCACGGTGCTGCTCGAGGGCGGGATGATCGGCATCGAGCTGACCCCGGGCGAGCTGCCGGCCTCGACCAACGAGGTCCGCGCCGCGGTCGGCGCCCAGATGCTGACCGGCGCGACGGACATCTTCCTGATGGCCCAGCGCGGCTTCTTCGACTACGGCTTCATCGGGGTCGCGCAGGTCGACCAGTTCGGCAACGTCAACACCAGCGTCGTCGGCGACCCCGCGAGACCGACGGTGCGGCTGCCGGGACCGGGCGGCGCCAACGACATCGCGTCGATGTGCAACGAGGTCGTGATCGTGACCCAGCACCAGCCGCGGCGGTTCGTCGAGCGGGTCGACTTCGTGACCAGCCCGGGCTTCCTCAGCGGCGGCGGCAGCCGGCGCGACAGCGGGCTGCTCCACGGCGGGCCCCGCTGGGTCGTCACCGACCTGGCGCTGCTCGACTTCGCTCCGGACTCGCACCGGATGCGGGTGTGTGCCCTGCAGGCAGGGGTCACCCTCGACCAGGTCCAGGAGGCCACCGGGTTCGAGCTCCTGGTGCACGACGACCTCGGCCAGCTGGCGCCGGTCGACGATTCCGAGCTCGAGGTGCTGCGCCACCTCGTCGGTCGCAGACACCGAGGGCGGGGAGGAGGCATCACGATGACCGTCCAGGAGGGCACCTCGACGCCCGCGGGTCGCACCCCGGCCAGCTGCTTCGAGTACCAGCGGGCCGAGAGTCGTGGGCCGAGGCCGTCGAGCTCCTCGGGCTCTGGGACGGCGAGGCGAAGATCCTCGCCGGCGGCCAGAGCCTGGTGCCGATGCTGAACCTGCGGCTGGCCTTCCCCGGCGCCCTGATCGACGTCAACCCGGTCCCGGCCTGGAGCCGCGAGTCGAGGGCGGCCACCTGGTCATCGACGCCAACACCCGGCACAGCGTGCTGACGACCTCCGAGGTCGTGCGCACCCACGCCCCGCTGCTGGCGCACGCGGTGCGGTTCGTCGGCAACGTGCCGGGTCCGCAACCGCGGCACCTTCGGCGGGTCGCTCGCCCACGCCGACCCGACCGCCGAGATAGCGGCGGTCGCGCTCGCGCTGGGCGGTGAGGTCGGCGTACTCGGCCCGTCGGGTCGCGCGGACGATCGCGGCCGTCGGACTTCTTCGTGACCTACCTGACCACGGCCCTGGCGCCCGAGGAGGTCGTCACGGAGCCCGGCTGCCGGTGGCTGGCGACTGCCCGGTGGGGCTTCCACGAGGTCGTACGCCGCTACTCCGACTTCGCGACCGTCAGCGTCAGCGTGGTGGCTCGCCCTGCGCCGTCCGGAGGGCCGCCGGAGCTGTCGGTCGTCCTCGGCGGCGTCGCCGACCGGCCCGTGCTGGTGGACCGGGACCTGCTGGAGCCGGCGCTCGCGGACGCCGGGCGACCCCGACCGCGCACGTGAGGCCGCGCGAGGCGATCGCCGAGTCGATCGACCCCGACACCGACCTGCACGCGACCGCCGACTACCGGCGGCGCCTCGTCGCCGTCCACACCCGCCGACTGCTGGAGCAGGTACTCGGAGGCGGCCCGAAGTCGGCGCAGAAGGAGGCAGGCGATGATCCGGACCCAGCTCACGCTGCAGGTCAACGGACGCGACCACGAGGTCTGGGTCCGCAACGACCGCACGCTGCTCGACGTCCTCCACGACGACCTGGGCATGCCCGACGTCCGCTACGGGTGCGCCGAGGGCGTGTGCGGCACCTGCACGGTGCTGCTGGACGGCGACCCGGTCAGCGCGTGCAGCGTCTACGCCGTCCAGGCCGAGGGCCACGAGGTGGTCACTCTGCGCGGCTGGTCGGACCCGCAGGAGGACATGCACCCGCTGCAGCGGTGCTTCCTCGAGCGCGGGGCCTCGCAGTGTGGCTTCTGCACCGCCGGCATGCTGCTCACCGCGGCCACCCTGGCGGAGCGCAACCCCGACGCGTCGCGTGAGGAGATCCGCCACGAGCTGGTCGGGAACCTCTGCCGGTGCACGGGCTACCAGGCCATCGTCGACGCGGTCGAGGACTACCTGCCTGCCGCGGCCGGGAGGCCCGATGACGACCGTCGAGCCGGGCACCACCCCGGAGACGACCGAGCCGCCGGAGCCGCCCACCGCTCCGACCGAGCCGCTGGAGTTCGACCCGGACGCGGACTCCGGCCCGCTCGAGCGGGAGCGCGACTTCCGGGTCGTCGGGCAGTCGCCGGCCCACCACGACTTCATCAACAAGGTCCGCGGCACCCTGCTCTACGCCGCCGACTGGAGCCTGCCCGGCATGGTCCACGGCAAGCTGGTCCGCTCCGACGTCGGCCCGGCGAGGATCGTCGGCATCGACACCTCTGCGGCCGAGCGCCTGGAGGGTGTGGTCGCCGTGCTGACCGCGGCGGACGTGCCGCACAACGCGATCGTCGAGCACGCCAGCGGAGGGCTCGGCGAGCTCACCGTCGAGCAGCCCGTCCTCGCCGCCGACCGGGTGCGCTACGTCGGCGAGCCGGTCGCGATCGTGGCCGCCACCGACCCGGAGACGGCTGCCGAGGCCGCCGACCTGGTCGAGGTCACCTACGAGCCGCTGCCCGGCGTCCACAGCCCGGAGGAGGCCCTGGCCGAGGGTGCTCCGCTGGTGCACGACGAGGGCAACGTCCTGGTCAACTGGCACCTCGAGCGCGGCGACCTCGACGCGGCGTTCGCCGAGGCGGACGTGGTCATCGAGAACACCTACCGCAGCCAGCACGTCGAGCACGCCTACCTCGAGACCGAGGCCGGTGTGGGGTGGATGGAGAACGACGTCGTCACGCTGCGGGTCGTCGACCCAGGTCATCGAGCACGCCGTCGAGGTCGCCACGATCCTCGGGCTGCCGCAGAGCCAGGTGCGCGTGATCGCGTCCTACATGGGCGGCGGTTTCGGCGGCAAGGAGGACATGACGGTCGAGCCGTACCTGGCGCTGCTGGTGTGGCGGACCCGCCGCCCGGTGCGGATGGTGTGGTCGCGCCAGGAGTCGATCACGGCCAGCACCAAGCGGCACCCGTTCACGATGCACTACCGCACCGCCGCGACGAAGGACGGCCGGATCCTCGCCGTGGACGCCGACATCGTCGGCGACGCCGGTGCCTACCCCTGCCTCAGCGCGCGGGTGCTCTTCGCCGGCGCGGCCCTGTCGACCGGGCCCTACAAGGTGCCCGTCGTCCGCGCCCGCTCGCGTGCGGTGTTCACCCACAACGTGCCGACCAGCGCCTTCCGCGGGTTCGGCGCGATGCAGGTCGTCTTCGCCTACGAGTCCCAGATGGACGCCCTGGCCGCGGAGCTCGGCCTGGACCGCGAGACGGTGCGCGACCTCAACCACATCGAGAAGGGCGACCTCACCGCCGCCGGCGAGCCCGTCACGACCGCGGTCGCGGTCCGCGCAGACCCGTCGGGCCGTCGCTGGACCTGCTGGGCGAGCCCAGCCGCCCGAGCGGGCCGCACACCGTGGTCGGGCGCGGCTTCGGCAGCAGCATGCAGCCCTACGGCCGCACGATCTGGTTCCGCGACCACGCCATCGGCGTGGGTCACGCTCCAGGCCGACGGCACGCTTGCTGATCCGCAGCGGCGTCACCGACCTCGGCGCCGGTCAGGCCGCCAGCCTGTGCCAGATCGCCTCGGAGATCCTCGGCGTCCCGCTGGCCGACATCAGCGTCTACATCGGCGACACCGCGCTGAACCCACCCGCGGGCGGCACGTTCGCCACCCGCCAGCTCTACATGTCGGGCAACGCGATCCTGCGCGCCGCGCGCAGGCTGCGCGACCAGCTCTCACCGGTGGCGGCCAAGGAGCTCGGCGTCCCGGAGGACGTCACTGGTCTGGGTCGACGGGATGGTGCGCACCGACCTCGGCACGATGGGACTCAGCCTGCCCGAGCTGGTCCGTGCCGCCTCCGAGGCGCGGGTCGACACCTCGGTGCTGCACACCTGGCGAGCCCGGTCCGGCGGCTTCGACCCGCAGGAGGGCCAGGGCCACACGTTCCCGGACTACACCTTCGGCACCCACGCCGCGGAGGTCGAGGTGGACCTGGAGACCGGAGAGGTGCGGCTGCTCAAGTACGCCGCCTGCCACGACGTCGGCCGGGCGATCAACCCGGTCCGGGTCGAGGGCCAGATCATCGGCGGCGCCGCGCAGGGCATCGGCTACGCCCTGATGGAGGACTGCGTGACCGAGGCAGGGCACCCTCTGTCCTCGCTGTTCGCCGACTACCTCATCCCGACCTCGATGGACCTTCCCGACATCGCGGTCGCCGTCGTCGAGAGCGGCGAGGGCCGCGGCCCGCTCAACGCCCGCGGCGTCGGCGAGCCGCCCGATCGGACCGCCGGCCGCCACCATCGCCAGCGCGGTGGAGGCGGCGATCGGCATCCGGCCCACCGAGCTTCCGATCACCGCCGAGCGGGTCCTCGCCCTGCTCGACCAGCGCGCCCGCGAGGACGCCGACGAAGGGAGAGCTTCCATGAAGCTGCAGCACGAGACCGAGGTCGGCGCCAGCCCGGACGACGTGTGGGAGTTCCTGCAGGACACCCGCGCCGTCGTCGCGTGCCTGCCGGGCGCCGAGCTGGTCGACGAGCTCGGCGACGACCGCTACCAGGGCGTCCTGCGGGTTGCCGTCGGGCCGCTGAAGATGAACTACGCGGGCGACGTCTCCGTGGTGGAGCGCGACGCCGACGCCCGCCGGATCGTGCTCGACGCCACCGGCCGCGACAAGCGCGGGTCCGGTGCCGTCCAGGCCCACGTGCAGCTGCAGGTGGCGCAGGCCGACGGCGGCAGCCGGATCGACGTCGTCTCCGACGTCGACCTGAGCGGTCGCATCGCCTCGCTGGGCCGGGGGGTCCGCGACGTCTCCCACCGCATGTTCGTGGAGTTCGCCGGACAGCTCGGTGACCGGGTCGAGCACCCGGAGCACCAGCCCGGCGCAGCACCAGAGCCCACCCCGACCGGTGGGACCCGAGAGCGCGTCGCCGTCACCGAGACGGCGACGAGGGCGGCGGGTTCGACCCCGGCCGCCCGGACGAGCACGGAGGCGGGCGAGATCAAGGTCCTCCGCTCGTGTGGTCGGTCACCCGGGAGCGGCTCGCCGACTTCCTCGACCGGCTGAGCGCACGCGTCCGTCCCCGTTGAGGACCCCGAGGAGAGCTGATGACCGAGAAGAAGCTAGGCCCGCGCCCAGGTACCGGCCTTCGGACGGCGCCTGACCACGCCGGAGGCTCCGCGCCCGGGGCCGACCCGCTCGCACTGGAGCGACATGGCATCGCCTACGTCGACCCGTCCCGCCGCTACGGCAACCCGCGCAACCAGTTCACGATCCGGTTCGCACCGGTCATCTACCTCGCGGGCATCTTCGTCGGCTCGACCGGCGGAGCGCTCGGGCTGGGGCTGGCGGGCAGCATCACCGCGATCGTGCTCGGCAACCTGCTCGGCTCGATCGCCACCGGGTTGTGCGCGGCGATGGGACCGCGGCTGGGCATGCCGCAGCTCCCGATGGGGCGGGCGCCGTTCGGCTACTTCGGCAACGTGCTCCCGGCGGTGCTGTCGCTCCTGGTGTTCGTCGGCTACTACACCGTCGGCACCGTCCTCGGCGCCAAGTCGCTCGCCGACCTGCTGCACACGGCGTACTCCGCCGACGGTGATCGTGGTCGGCGCGCTCAGCGTCGTGATCGGCATCTTCGGCTACCGGGTGCTGCACCTGTTCGGCAAGTGGATCACCTACATCAGCATCGTGCTGCTGGCCGTGGTGTCGATCGTGCTCATCGCCCACGGCGGGGGCCCGGGCACCCACGCGAGCGTCAGCGGCAACGACTACTGGCTGGCGTGGCTCGTGCAGTTCACCGCGGTGTTCGGCTACACGGCGAGCTGGGCGCCGTACGCCTCGGACTACTCGCGCTACCTGCCCGAGGACACCAGGACCTCGACGATCGTCTACTCGGCCACCGGCGGCCTGTTCGCCGCCACCACCTGGATGATGGTGCTCGGCGCCGGGCTGATCACCCTGCTGCCGAACGGCGACGTGCTCGACACGTTCTCGATCGCGCTGCCCGACTGGCTGCGGTGGATCGCGCTCCTCACCTTCGGTCTGTCGGCGATCCCCCACAACTCGGTGAACCTCTACAGCGGCGCGATGGCCACGCTCACCTGTGACGTCAAGCTGCCGCAGTGGGTCACCGTGGCCGGCGCCGGCGTCCTCGGGACGGTGCTGGCCCTGCTCTTCGGCGGGGACGAGTTCCAGACCAACTTCCACCTGTTCCTGCAGTTCGTCTCCTACTACATCGCCCCGTGGCTGGCGGTGTTGCTGATCGACTACTTCGTCGTGCACCGCAACGGCCGCACCTACCCGGCGATCAGCAACTTCTACACCCCGGAGGGGGTCTTCGGGCGCTACCGCGCTCCGGGGCTCACGGCGCTGGTCGTCGGGATCCTGGTCTCGATCCCGTTCATGGCCAGCAGCTGGTACACCGGCCCGGTCGCGGACCGGCTGCAGGGCGCCGACCTCAGCTACGTGGTGTCGTCGATCGTCACCGCCGTGATCTACGGCGTGTGGGTGCGCGCCACGATGCCGACGGCACCCGCGGCCGCGTCGAGGGCCTGACCGCGCACGGCCACGGCTCGGGTACGGCGGCGGGGTGGCTCAGGAGGGGTCCTGGGACAGAGGACTCACCTCGAGGGCCACCCCGATGCGGACCGCGAGCCGCACCTCCTGGGTGAACGGGCCGAGCAGCTCCTCGAGCTTGCGCACCCGGTAGCGCAGCGTGTTGTAGTGGAAATGCATCGCGCGCGCCGTCTCGGCCACGTTGAGGTTGTGGGTGAAGAGCGCGTCGAGGGTCTCGAGCAGGTCCTCACGCTGGCGGCCCTCCAGCGCGAGCACGGGACCGAGAGTCTCGTGCAGGTAGTCCTCCACCTGCTGGCGGTTGCCCACGGAGTCGACGAGGCGGAGCACCCCCAGCTCGTCGTACCTCCGCACCACCCGGGTGGCGAACCGGCCGCGGGTGAAGTCGGCCGCCGTCACGGCATGTGACCACGCCGCCGCGAGCGCGGCCGGGTCGTCGACGACGTCACTCACACCGAGCACGACGTCCACCTCGCAGATCTCGGGGAGCTGCTCGGCCGCGCGGTCCCACCAGGCGCCGCCGGCCGCCGCCGGGTCGGCTGCGCAGATGGCCACGAAGGTGGGGCCCATGGTGGCGACAGCGGCGTGCGGGTCGGCGCCGGTCACCAGCGACTCCCACGTCGCCAGCGCCGCCTCGCGGGCCCGGAGGTCCGGCTGGCGGCTCGGCTTCGCGACCACCACCCGCATGGGCCGCTGCAGGTCCCAGCCGAAGCTGTCGGCGTCCCCGACCACCTCGAGCACCTCGCTGCGCCGGCCGAGCAGCAGGCTGTGCAGCGCGTTGGAGCGGAACCGGCGGTTCACGCCGACGAGCGCGGACGACTTCGAGAGGCAGAGCGCCGCGACCATGGCCGCCTGCTCGAGCATCATCTGCTCCTGCTCGTCGAGAGCCTTGTCCTCGCGGAGCACGACCAGGCGGGCGGGCACGAGGTCGCTGCCCGGCAGGGCGGTGGTCGCCACCCGCCGGCCCTCGTCGCGAAGCAGCTCCTCGACGTGCAGCCGGTGCTCGTCGAGGAGCCCACGCCGGGCGAGGTCGTCGCGCAGGTCGTCGGCGCAGCACGCGGCGAGCACGTCGTCGCGGTGGTCGACGCACCAGACCCCCGGCCAGCCGAGCGCCCGGCCCAGCTCGTCGACGACGGCGTCGAGGCCACCCTCGAGCGAGGAGCGGAGCAGGACGTCGTGGACCTGCCGAGCCCGGAGCAGCGCCTGCGCCTGGCGGTTGGCGATCTCGGAGAGCACCACGGAGAGGATGTCGTCGAAGGCGACGTCGGTCGGGATGGACAGCAGTGGGAAGCCGATCCGCTCGGCGGCCTCCAGGGCGCCGTCCGGAAGCTGCCCCAGGTAGCCGTCGAGCTTCACCGCGAGCCCGGTGACCCCGAGGCCGTCGAGCTCCTCGACCAGCCGGTCGAGGCCGCCGTCGCGCAGGGGGTACCCGGTGGTGAGCAGCAGCTCGTGGGGCTTGGTCCACCGGGCGATGTCGGGGCGGGTCATCACGTTGAGCCGGCTCACCAGCCGGTCCATCCCGGCGGACCCGGCCAGCACCGACACCCCGTGCATCAGGGGCAGGTCGCACACCGCCCGCAGGCTGAGGGAACCGGGAAGGGCAGCACCGTCGCCGGGCGCTGGCGCACTCACCGCCGCAGCGTCTCACAGCGACCGGACCCGACCTGTCGGGTGAGGTGGGGGGCCGCCCTACACTCGTTGTCGATGGCAACCAACGCGAAGGCACCCTCCGAGACCGGCGAGTACACCCACGCCCAGATCCTCACGATCCTGACCGGGCTGCTGCTCGGGATGTTCCTCGGCGCCCTCGACCAGACGATCGTCAGCACGTCGATCCGCGCCATCGGCGACGACCTCGACGGGCTGTCCGTCCAGGCGTGGGTGACCACGGCCTACCTGATCACCTCGACGATCACCACGCCGATCTACGGCAAGCTCGGCGACCTCTACGGCCGCAAGAAGCTCTTCATGTTCGCGATCTCGGTGTTCATCCTCGGCTCGGTGCTGTGCACGTTCGCGACGTCGATGTACGAGCTCGCGGCCTTCCGCGCCTTCCAGGGACTCGGCGCCGGTGGCCTGTTCACGCTGGTGCTCGCGATCATCGGCGACATCGTGTCGCCGCGGGAGCGCGCGAAGTACACCGGCTACTTCATGGCGACCTTCGCGACCTCGAGCGTGCTCGGGCCGATCGTCGGCGGCTTCTTCGCCGGCCGCGGCGAGATCCTCGGGGTCACCGGATGGCGCTGGGTCTTCCTGGTCAACGTCCCGGTCGGGATCGCCGCCCTCGTCGTCGTGTTCCGCACGCTGCACCTCAGCCACCAGCCCCGCCAGGTCCGCATCGACTGGTGGGGTGCCGTCGCGCTCGTCGTCGCCCTGGTCCCGCTGCTCACGGTGGCCGAGCAGGGCCGCGACTGGGGCTGGGGCTCGGGCCGCTCGCTCGCGGCGTACGTCGTCGGCGGGCTGGGTCTCGCGGCGTTCTACTTCGCCGAGCGCGCGATGGGCGACGCGGCACTGATCCCGCTGCGGCTGTTCCGGATCCGGGCCGCGGCGGTGACCATCGCCGCGAGCATCGCGATCGGCGTCGCGATGTTCGGCGGCATCATGATCCTGCCGCTCTACATGCAGATCGTGCACGGGGCCTCGCCGACCAAGGCCGGCCTCCTGATGCTGCCGATGGTGCTCGGGATGATGTCCGGCGCGATGGTCTCCGGTCAGCTGATCTCGAGGACCGGCCGGACCCGCGTGTTCCCGCGCGTCGGCTCGGCGCTGCTGGTGGTCGGCCTCGTGCTGCTCGCGACCACCTCGGCCGACACGTCGCTGCTGGTCATCGACCTCTTCATGCTGGTGCTGGGCGTGGGGCTCGGCAACTGCATGCAGCCGCTGCTTTTGATCATGCAGAGTGCCGTGCCGCCGAGCGAGATCGGCGTGGCCACCAGCTCGGCGACGTTCTTCCGCCAGATCGGCGGCACCGTGGGAGTGGCGCTGTTCCTGTCCATCCTCTTCAGCACCGTCGGCGGCAACATCGCCGACGAGTTCGACAAGGCGACGAGGACCGAGGCTTTCCAGCAGGTCGTGGCGGACCCCACGCCAGCCGACGCGGCGGTCCTCGGCAACAGCGGCGCGGCCGACCAGGTGCAGGGCGACTCGTCGTTCATCGAGACGCTCTCGCCGGCACTGGCCCACCCGTTCAAGCAGGGCTTCGCCGAGTCGATGGACGTGGTCTTCCTGCTGGGCGCCGGAGTCGGCCTGATCGCCTTCCTGGTGCTGCTCCTCATGCCCAGCGTCGAGCTGCGCGCCACCTCGGCCGCGGCGGCGGCGCGCGCCCAGGGGGGCGGTGCGGCGGCAGCCGCGCCTGCCGATCAGGAGCTCTGAGCGCCGCGCACCACGACGGCGAGTGGCCGGTGCAGCGCCCCGAGGTCGACCGACAGGTCGCCGTCGACGACGAGGAGGTCAGCGGCCAGCCCGGGCTTCAGCGAGCCGGTCGTCGACCCGAGCCCGCACGAGTCGGCGGCCCCCGACGTGGCGGTCGTGAGGGCCTCGGCCACGGAGTAGCCCGCCTCGACCAGGTCGTGGACCGCGAACGCGACGAACCCGTGCGCCTTGGGCGGGCTGATGCCGGCGTCGGTGCCGGTGACCACCCGGACCCCGTGCGCCCGCATGCGCGACAGGTGCTCGATCCGGGCCAGGGTGAACGACGTCCAGTCGACCCCCAGCTGCTCGAACGCCGCCCTCAGGCCGGGCGGCATCCTGTCGACAGGCGGGTAGAGGCGCGCGTCGCCACCCACCGTCGGGCAGACCTCGATGCCGGCTCCGGCCACCTCGGCGAGGAGCTCGTCGGGCAGCCGCAGCCCCTCGGGACTCAGCCCCGTGAAGTGCTCGATGCCGTCGACGCCGCCGGCCACGGCGTGCCGGATGCCGGCCAGCGAGTGGGCATGGGCCAGCACGGTCAGCCCGGACTCGTGGGCTGCGTCCACGACCGCCCGCAGCTCCTCGTCGGCGAACTGGGTCCCGAAGGAGTCGGTCCCCGGCGTCAGCATCCCCCCGCTGGCCATCACCTTGATGACGTCGACGCCACGCTCGACGTGCTCCGCGACGGCCCGTCGTACGCCATCCACGCCTGAGGCCTCGCCGCCCAGGTAGTGGCAGTGCCCGCCCGGCTCCGTCAGCGGTGGTCCCGCCGCGACCACCCGGGGGAGCCCGGGCAGGCTGCGCGCGCCGAGGGTCCGGTAGTGCCGGTCGCCGAGATCGCGCACCGTGGTGACCCCGCCCGCCAGCTGGGCAGCGAGACCGTCGCGGATCCGGGTGTCCAGGTCGTCGTCGCTCAGCTGCCCGGCCTGCTCCAGGCTGCCGATCGTCGACGTGGCGACGAGGTGCACGTGGCAGTCGAACAGCCCCGGCAGCAGCGTCCCGTCGTACGCCGTCACCTCGGTGCCGTCCGGCAGGTCGCGATGACCTCGCTCCACGCCGGCGATCGACTCGCCGTCGACCAGCACGGTCGTGGGTCCCAGGAACGCGGACCCGTCGAAGGCCTGGGTGACGCGGAACGCCCGCATGGGCCCAGTCTGGCCCGGTCAGGGCAGC
Source organism: uncultured Actinomycetota bacterium (assembly GCA_963766475.1). Classification (GTDB taxonomy): domain Bacteria; phylum Actinomycetota; class Actinomycetes; order Propionibacteriales; family Nocardioidaceae; genus Nocardioides. Next base: position 118,833 of record CAVXZS010000001.1, read on the forward strand.
CAGGCCACCGCCTCGACCTCGATGAGCAGGTCCGGGCGGAACAGCCCGGCGACCTCGACGAGCGAGCTGGTCGGCGGGCGGTCGGTGTCGACGAACTCGTCGCGCACCGACCGGACCGTCGCGATCTGCTCCACGCCGGTCACGAAGTAGGTGAGCTTCACGACGTCGGGCCAGCCGGCGGCCTGCGCCGCGAGCGCCCGGCCGAGGTTGTGGAACACCAGCCGGGTCTGTGCCTCCCAGCCGTCCGGCACCTGTCCGGAGGTGTCGATCGCGACCTGGCCCGACGTCCACACCAGGCGGCCGGCGGGCAGTCCGACGACGTGCGAGTAGCCGAGCGGGGCGGCCAGGTCGGACGGCGACGCGAACTCCGGTCCGGTCACCGGCGCGAGTAGCGAGCGACGATGGGAGCGAGCCTCTTGATGACCCTGGCGTTGTTGGCGGCCCGGGACCCGATCGCGGACCCGCCGTAGCTGCCCTTCGGGTTGGAGAACCAGGGGATCCGCACACAGGTGAAGTCGCCGACGTCGGAGCAGGGGTCGTAGTAGCCCATGACCGTGAGGAAGTGGTGCGGCACGTCGTACCAGCCGTAGGCGCCCGGCAGCCGCGAGAAGTGGGTGACGCCGGGGTAGGAGATGTGGTCGGCGCCCAGGTTGTGGCCCATCTCGTGGGTGGCCACGATGTAGGGCAGGCACGAGATGTAGGAGGTCGACGCGCCCGCGATCGGGGTGGCCTCCCGGATCGTGCGCGGCTCCGCGCCGGCCCCGCACAGCCGGTCGGACGGGCCGCCGGTGAACAGGTGGACGATGTCCGCGTGGCGCTTGGCCCGCGCCCGCAGAGCACTGTCGAAGCTGCCGTCGTGAGCCCGCTGGAGCCGCCGCATGTCCTTGATGACGTTGTTGCTCTCGTGGCCCTTGACCCGCACGAGGCCCTGCACGTGAACCTTGGCCTTGATGCCGGAGTTGGTCAGCGCGAGGTTGGTCACGGCGGCGGCCTGCGCGACGGCGGCCTTCAGCGCCGCCTTGCTGCCTGCGGCCAGCTTGGCCGAGGGCGTGTAGGCGAAGAGGACGTCGATCCGGGTGCGGCCGCGCTTGCGGTCGCCGGAAAGGGGCAGCGCCGAGAGCGGGGTGCGCTGGCCGGGGCGCGCGGACCGCACGGTCGTGTCGTCGCCGCTCGGCGGTCCGGCGTACGGCGCCACGGCGGTCAGCCAGTAGCGCGAGCCCTCGGCCTGCGTGACCTCGAACAGCCCGTGGGGCCAGACGATCGAGGCACGGTAGGTCGACCCGGAGCGGACGATGGTGAACGAGCCGAGGTCGACGTCGAGCGTGCCGGTCCACGCGGTGTAGGCGCGGTTGCGCTCGATGTGGGTGAACCGGCCGGTCACCGACTGCTGGCCGAGCTCGAACCGGATCGGCTGTCCCTCGGCGCGGCTCGGCAGCAGCTCGGTCCGCAGGGTGACCAGGCTGCTGCGCCCCGCGACCGCCCGTGGGGCCGGCAGGGACGCGCCGCGGGCGGAGGCCGGCACGAGGAAACCCGGTGCCGACGGTGTCGCGGAGGTCGCGGAGGTCGCGGAGGTCGCGAAGGCCGCGGACGACCCCGGCCCCGCCACGGCGGTGGAGCCCGCAACCGCCGACAGGCCGCCGGCCAGGAGCGCGGCGACGACGATCATGAGCGCCGTGGGACGAGGGGTCCTGCGCAGGTCGGACATGGGGCTCTCCCGAGAGTCGTGACGGTGGGGGACACAGGCTTCGGACCCTACCCGCGGGCATGCGGTCGATGCCGCCGGGTCCGCGTACCCTTGTCGGTCGTCCTGCCCCGCTACCCACGGAGTCCCGCATGCCCGCCGTCGCGAGCGCCCCGGTGTCGCTCTTCGCCCGTCTCGAGCCGCTGCTCCCGACCGTGTCGAAGCCGATCCAGTACGTCGGCGGCGAGCTCAACTCCACCCTCAAGGACTGGGACTGCGCGGCCCGGTCCGGCGACGGCGGCGAGACGGTGCGCTGGGCGCTGATGTACCCCGACGCCTACGAGGTCGGGCTCCCCAACCAGGGCGTGCAGATCCTCTACGAGGTGCTCAACGAGCGCGACTGGATCCTCGCCGAGCGGACCTACTCGGTGTGGCCCGACATGGAGAAGGTGATGCGGGAGCACGACATCCCGCAGTTCACCGTCGACGCCCACCGGCCGGTGGGCGACTTCGACCTGTTCGGGCTCAGCTTCTCCACCGAGCTCGGCTACACCAACATGCTCAACGCCCTCGACCTGGCCGGCATCCCGCTGCACGCGGTCGACCGCACCGACGACGACCCGATCGTGCTCGCGGGCGGCCACGCGGCGTTCAACCCGGAGCCGATCGCCGCCTTCCTCGACGCGGCGGTGCTCGGCGACGGCGAGGAGGTCGTGCTCGCCATCTCCGAGGTGGTGCGCGAGTGGAAGGCCGAGGGCCGCCCCGGCGGCCGCGACGAGGTGCTGCGCCGCCTGGCGGTCAGCGGCGGCGTCTACGTGCCGCGCTTCTACGACGTGACGTACGCCGCCGACGCGACGATCGAGGCCGTCGTACCCAACCGCCCCGGCCTCCCGTTCCGGATCCGCAAGCACACGCTCATGGACCTCGACGCGTGGCCCTACCCGGCCAAGCCGCTGGTCCCGCTGGCCGAGACCGTGCACGAGCGGTTCTCGGTGGAGATCTTCCGGGGCTGCACCCGGGGCTGCCGGTTCTGCCAGGCCGGCATGATCACCCGCCCCGTGCGCGAGCGGTCGATCGAGACCATCGGCGACATGGTGGAGAACGGCATCCGCCAGACCGGCTTCGAGGAGGTCGGCCTGCTCTCGCTCTCGAGCGCCGACCACACCGAGATCGCCGAGGTGGCCAAGGGACTGGCCGACCGCTACGAGGGCTCCAACGTCTCGCTGTCGCTGCCCTCCACCCGCGTCGACGCCTTCAACATCGACCTCGCCAACGAGTTCTCCCGCAACGGCCGTCGCTCCGGGCTCACGTTCGCGCCCGAGGGCGGGTCGGAGCGGATGCGCAAGGTGATCAACAAGATGGTCACCGAGGAGGACCTGATCCGGACCGTCGCCGCGGCGTACTCCTCGGGCTGGCGGCAGGTGAAGCTCTACTTCATGTGCGGCCTCCCGACCGAGACCGACGAGGACGTGCTCGCCATCGCCGAGCTCGCCAAGCAGGTCATCGCGAAGGGCCGTGAGGTCTCCGGCCGCAACGACATCAAGTGCACGGTCTCGATCGGCGGTTTCGTGCCCAAGCCGCACACGCCGTTCCAGTGGGCCGCGCAGCTCGACCACGACACCACCGACGAGCGGCTGCGCAAGCTGCGCGAGCTGGTGCGCGCCGACAAGCGCTACGGCCGCGCGATCGGCTTCCGCTACCACGACGGCAAGCCCGGGACCATCGAGGGACTGCTGTCTCGCGGCGACCGCCGGGTCGGCGCCGTGATCGAGCAGGTCTGGCGCGACGGCGGGCGCTTCGACGGCTGGAGCGAGCACTTCTCCTACGAGCGGTGGGTGTCGGCGTGTGAGCAGGCACTGGTCGACGTCGACCTCGACTGGTACACCACCCGCGAGCGCGACTACGACGAGGTGCTCCCGTGGGACCACCTCGACTCGGGCCTCGACAAGGACTGGCTGTGGGCCGACTGGGAGGACGCGCTCGCGGTCGCCGACGGCACCTCGGACGTCGAGGTCGACGACTGCCGCTGGACGCCCTGCTACGACTGCGGCGTCTGCCCGGAGATGAACACCGAGATCCAGATCGGGCCCACCGGCCGGGGGCTGCTGCCGCTCACCCCGGTCTAGCCCCCTCCGATGCTGCACACCTTCCACCTCGCGGAGGTCCCTGCCTCGGCGCGCACCCCACGGTGCCTGGAGGGGCGGACCCGCATCGTGCCGTTGGTCAGCGGGGCTTGACCCGGCCGTCCAGCCGGGTGCCGTCGGCGGCGAAGCCGAAGCAGGCCAGGGTGTCTCCCTCGGCGGGCTTGGTGCGGTCGGCGACACCCGCCACCAGCAGCCGCTCGTCGCTGACGGCCGCGCCGACCTCCTCGCCGAGGGCGTCGAGGCAGACCTCGTCAGGCACCACCGCGCGGTAGGCCGCCGCCTGCTGCGCGTCGAGGTCGAGCAGCGCCAGCACCTCGGCGTCGTGCGGGTCGTCGCAGTCGGCCCGGCTCAGGTCGGACAGCTCGGGCTGCCGGCCGGACAGGAAGGGCGCGGCGTCGACGCAGTCGCCGCGCTCGAGGTCGGCCACGCCGCCCAGGTCGGCGTGGTGGCGTACGACGACCACCACGGCGACGGCCACGGCGGCCAGGGCCACCGCGACCGCCGTCAGGACGGCGCGGCGCACTACTCAGGAACCGAGCTTGGAGGTCAGCTTCGACCCGTCCGCGTTCGCGATCACGCAGACCAGCTTGTCGCCGGTGTCCGGTGACGAGTCCTGGGTCAGCGCGATCAGGAGCAGGTCGGGGTCGGCGAGGAGGTCGGCGCTGCCGGCCTCGGTCACCGAGGGGGTGCAGACGTCCACCGGCGAGGTCTCGCCGTAGCTGTCCGCCTCCTCGGAGCTCAGCTTCCCCGTGGACAGGACCTCGCCGTCGTGCTTGTCCGAGCAGCCCACCGACTTGATCTCGGTGACGCCCGTCTCGGACTCGTCGGTGAGGCCCTTGGCCGTGATGCAGTCGCCGGTCTTGAGGCTGTCGACGTCCTTGAAGTCCTTGGCGTAGTTGATGCCGATCACGACGAGCACGACCGTGGCGATGAGGGTGATGACGCCGATGATGATGGCCGCGATGGCGAGCCCCTTGCCACGGTTGCGGCCGTCGCGGCTCTGCACCAGCACGACGACCGCCAGGATGATGCCCACGACGTCGAGGCAGCAGATGAACGACAGGATCAGGGCGGTGATCGCCATGCCCTTGCCGGGCTCGGACTGGCCCGGCATGGGGGAGCCGTAGGCCGGCGCGGCGTATGCCGGCTGGCCCGGCACACCGGGGGCACCCGGAGCACTCGGCTGCCCGTACGGCTGCCCGTACGGCGGCGCCGCCGGCGGCTGGGCGGGCGCGGCCGGCTGGTCGCCGTACACCGGCGGGGCCGCCGGGATCGGCGTGGTCGGCGGAGCCGGCTCGCCCGGCGCCGGGGTCGAGGGCGCAGGGCTCGACGGCGGCTGGCCGTACGGCGGCGGACTCGAAGGCGGTGGGCCGGAGGGTGGTGGGCCGGAGGGTGGCGGGCTGGAGGGTGGCGGGCTGGAGGGCGGAGGAGGCGGCGTGCCGTACGGGTTCTGCGGGTCGCTGGGGTCCTGCGGCGTCTCGCCGTCGCCAGGGTTCTGCGGAGTGGTCATCGGGTCCCCCTCGGGTGCCGCCGTGGTCCGTGCGCGAGACAGCGTTCCACATCGACTGCCCGGGCGGAGCCCGTCCGGCCGTCGTCGACCGGCGGAGCTTCGTCAGACCGCGCTCGTCGCGCCCACCGCGCGGCTGGAGAGCTGGTCCTCGATGTGGGCCGGCTTGCCGACGTAGAGCCCTACGACGAACAGCGGCACGCTGAGCGCGAGCAGGACCAGCAGCGGGACCGTCCAGCCGTCCGTCGCGTCGTGCAGGACGCCGACACCGAACGGTCCGAGCGCGGCCATCAGGTAGCCGGTCGACTGCGTCCAGCCGGAGAGCGCGGCGGTGGCACCGGCCGTCCTGGTCCGCAGCCCGACCAGGGTCAGCACGATCGGGAACGTCGTGAGCGCCGCGCCCAGGACCACCGCCCACAGCACCGCGAGGTCGTGCGGGGCGGCCAGCAGCCCGACGTAGGCGACCGGGTAGCAGCTCATCACGAGGACGAGCACCCAGCGCTGGTCACCGGGCCGGGCCACCACCTGCGGAAGGACCAGCGAGAGCGGGATCGACATCGCGGCGACGATACCGACGAGCGCGCCGGCCGTGCCCGCGCCGAAGCCGGCGTCCCGCCACAGCGTCGCGAACCACCCGAAGACGGCGTACGCCATGAGCGACTGGAGCCCGAAGAACAGGGTCATCGCCCAGCCCATCCGGGTGCGGGCGATGTCGCCGAAGGTCACGTCCCGCACCGGCGCGACGAGCCGCTGGTCGTGCCGGACCAGGCCGACCCACGGCACCGCCGCGACCGCCGCCAGCACGGCCCACACTCCGATCCCGTAGCGCCAGCCGCCGAACGCGTCGGCCACGGGCACGGTGAGGAGGAACGCCGCGGTCAGCCCGACGGCGAGGGCCGTCGTGTAGAGCGCGGTGAGCAGCCCGATCCGGTCCGGGAAGTGCAGCCGGACCAGCGAGGGGATCAGCACGTTCGCCATCGCCATGCCCGCGACGGCGACCAGGGAGAAGGCCAGGAACGCAGACTCCGGCTCGACCACGGCGCGGCCGGCCAGGCCGACCACCACGGCGAGCAGCGCGAGCAGGGTGACCCGGTGGGGTCCGAGCCGCGCGGCCGCCGCGGGGGCCAAGGCGCCGAAGATCGCGAAGGCCAGCACCGGCAGGGAGGTGAGCAGCCCGGCGGACGCAGGCCCCATGCCGAGCCCGTCGCGCAGCTCGTCGAGGACCGGGCCGACGCTCACCGCGGCGGGGCGCAGGTTCAGCGACAGCAGCAGGATCCCGGCGAGGACGAGGACAGCGGATCGACGGGCCATGACACTGAGGGAAACTAGCCTCCGTGCGGCATATTCCCGATTCCGAGCGCAGGGCCCGGCTGGGTCGGCGACACGCGCTGGCGCCGGGGCACCGCGCGGCCGGTCCCGAGGCGGCGACGCGGGCGGTGACGGTGCTGCACTCGACCGAGCCCGCCACCGTCTACCTGTCGCTACGCGCCCGGGTCGACGGGCTCACCGTCGGCGACGTGGACCGGGCGCTCTACGAGGACCGCACGCTGGTCAAGCAGCTCGCCATGCGGCGCACGCTGTTCGTCTTCCCGCGCGACCTGCTGCCGGCGGCGTGGGGCTCCGCGTCCGCCCGGGTCGCCGCCACGATCGGCGTCCGGCTCGCGAAGGAGGTGGAGGCCGCCGGCCTCGCCGCCGACGGTGCCGCGTGGCTCGAGGACGCGAAGGCCGGGGTGCTCGACGCGCTGGCCGGAGGTCGGGCGATGACCGCCCAGGAGATTCGCGAGCGGGTGCCGGTCCTGGAGGCCCGGCTCGACCTCTCGCCGGGCAAGAAGTACGCCGCCAACGTCTCCATCGGGCCGCGCGTGCTCACCCAGCTCGCGGTCGAGGGGCTGCTGGTGCGCGGCGAGAACGCCGGCCACTGGCGGCTCTCCAAGCCTCGGTGGGCGCTCATGTCCGACTGGCTCGGCGACGTGCCGCCGGCCGCCAAGGAGGACGAGGGCTACGCCGAGCTGGTGGGTCGCTGGCTGCGCTCGTTCGGCCCCGGCACCGAGGACGACCTCGTGTGGTGGCTGGGCGCGACCAAGGGCGCCGTCCGCGGGGCGCTGGCGGCGCTCGGCGCCGTGGAGGTGTCGCTGGACGGCGGCGGCGCGGGCTGGCTGCTCCCGGACGACGTCGACGGCGCGGACGACGTGGAGCCGTGGGCCGCCCTGCTGCCGGTGCTCGACCCGACCGTGATGGGCTGGAAGCAGCGCGACTTCTACCTCGGGGAGCACGGGCCGCACCTCTTCGACCGCAACGGCAACGCTGGCACGACGGCCTGGTGGGACGGCCGCATCGTCGGCTGCTGGGTGCAGGACGACGCCGGCGTGGTCGAGGTCCGCACGCTCGAGAAGCTCCCGAGGGCCGCCCTCCGAGCCCTCGACGTCGAGGCCGGGCGGCTCACCGAGTGGCTGGACGGCGTCCGGGTGAGCACGGTCTACCCTTCGTCGGCCATGAAGGTCGTCGACTGGGTCACGCCATGACCGGAGCACCATGACGCGCGAGCAGCCCAAGCAGGCGCCGCCGCCGGTGCAGCGACTGCGCGTGCGCTACGCCAAGCGGGGCCGGCTCCGGTTCACCAGCCACCGTGACTTCAGCCGGGCCTTCGAGCGGGCCGTGTTCCGCGCCCGGCTGCCGATGGCCTACTCCTCCGGGTTCAACCCGCATCCGCGCATCTCCTACGCCGGCGCCGCGCCGACCGGCTCCGCGAGCGAGGCGGAGTACCTCGAGCTGGCCCTGGCCGAGGTCGTCGACCCCGCCTGGGTGCACGCGGCGCTGGACCGGGCGATGCCCGACGGGCTCGACGTGGTCGAGGTGGTCGAGTCCGCGGGAGGCGGCTTCGCGGAGCTGATGCAGGCCAGCATGTGGCGGATCGTGCTACCCGTGGGCCTTCGTGAGGCCCAGAGGGCCGTGAAGTCCTTCCTGGCCGCCGACGAGGTCTTGGTCCAGCGGATGACCAAGAAGGGGCTGAGGGAGTTCGACAGCCGGGCTGCCGTGCTGGCGCTGCAGGCCGTCCCCGACACAGACGACAGTGACTGGGGCTCGGAGCTGGAGCTGGTGCTGCGGCACCAGGAGCCCGCCGTACGCCCCGACGACGTGCTCTCGGCGCTCGCCGCGGTCGGCGACCTCGTGCTGGTCGGCGTACCGCTGCTCACGCGTGAGGCGCAGGGACCCCTCGACGAGGCCACCGGGGAGATCGGCGACCCGCTGCGTCCTTGAAATGAGTTGCCTCAAACGCGGCTGTGCGATACTCGCCGAAGGTCGACCACACGTCGACCCGACGACGTTCTCCGAAGCGGGGCTCGTCGATGCCAGACCGCGACGCGGCCCGGCCGGTCGGTGACAGCGACCGGAGCTCAGGGCCGGCGACCGCGGCAGGGATCGGCCGGACCCGGTGTGACACCACGAGGGTGTCGTCGCCATGCAGGCTTGATGCTGCGCCCGGACTCCGGGCCGCGGCGATGACCACCCGGCTGCCGAGGCACCCGGGTCGAGGAGCGGTACATGCCCGAGGACGAGAACACCACCTCGCTGGAAGCCCCCTCGGAGTCGACTCCGTCGACAGACGGGCCACCCGAGAAGGCCGCGAAGTCGGCCGCCAAGAAGACCACCGCCAAGAAGGTGGCCACCAAGAAGACCACCGCGAAGAAGACCGCGGCCAAGAAGACGACCGCCAAGAAGGCCGCCACGAAGAAGGCCGCGGCCAAGAAGACCGGCGAGCAGGCCGCCGAGCAGTCCGGCGAGCAGGCCGGCGAGGGCGGTGGTGTCGCGGCCCCGGCAGTGCTCTTCCAGGTCCCCGACCCGATCGAGAAGCCGAAGAAGCGGGCCGCCAAGAAGACTCCCAAGATGGCCGCGGACCAGCCGCCGCCGGACGACCAGCCTGCGGACCAGGCTCCGGCGGACCAGGTGCCCGCCGACGAGAAGCCCGCGAAGAAGACCGCGAAGAAGACCGCCGAAGAAGGGCGCCAAGAAGGGCGCCAAGACGTCCGGGAAGACATCCAAGGACGCAGCGGGCGCCGAGGCGGAGCCCGCCGAGGACACCCGGTCCGACACCCGGTCTGAGACCGGGTCGGACGCCGACTCCGGCGACGACGAGTCGGGTGACGGCGACGGGTCGGGTGCGCGCCGCCGCCGCCGTCGTGGCGGTCGCCGCCGCCGCAAGACGTCCGACGGAGGCGACGGCGAGTCCGCCGACGCGAGCGAGGACGACGGCGAGCAGGCGGAGACCGACGAGGACGAGGCCGGCGACGGCACCTCACGGCGTCGCCGCCGTCGCCGCCGGACCGGCGAGGACGGCGGGGGCGGCAACGACGACCCGTCCAACACCGTCACCCGGGTCCGCCGCGGCCGCTCGGCCGAGGACCAGATCACCGCGGTCTCCGGGTCCACCCGCCTGGAGGCGAAGAAGCAGCGCCGGCGCGAGGGCCGCGAGGCCGGCCGCCGCCGCGCCCCCATCGTCAGCGAGGCCGAGTTCCTCGCCCGCCGCGAGTCGGTCGACCGCGTCATGGTCGTGCGGCAGCGCGACGAGCTCACCCAGATCGGCGTGCTCGAGGACAAGGTGCTCGTCGAGCACTACGTCGCCCGCGAGTCCCAGACCTCGCTGATCGGCAACGTCTACCTCGGCCGGGTCCAGAACGTGCTGCCGTCCATGGAGGCGGCGTTCATCGACATCGGCCGCGGCCGCAACGCCGTCCTCTACGCCGGCGAGGTCAACTGGTCCGCCCTCGGCCACAAGGACGGCCAGCAGCGCAAGATCGAGTCGGTGCTCTCCTCGGGCCAGTCGATCCTGGTCCAGGTCAGCAAGGACCCGATCGGCCACAAGGGCGCTCGCCTGACCAGCCAGATCAGCCTGGCCGGCCGGTTCCTCGTCTACGTGCCCGACGGCACCACGTCGGGGATCTCCCGCAAGCTGCCCGACACCGAGCGCAACCGGCTCAAGTCCGTGCTCAAGGAGATCGTCCCCGACACCGCCGGCGTGATCGTGCGCACCGCGGCCGAGGGCGCCAGCGAGGACGAGCTGACCCGCGACGTCGAGCGGCTCAAGGCCCGCTGGGAGGACATCGAGAAGAAGTCCAAGGGCAGCGCGCCGCAGCTCCTCTACGGCGAGCCGGACCTCACCCTCAAGGTGGTCCGCGACCTGTTCACCGAGGACTTCGGCAAGCTGGTCATCCAGGGCGACGACGCCTGGGAGACCGTGCAGCAGTACGTCGCGCACATGGCGCCCGACCTGCAGGAGCGGCTCGAGAAGTACGACCCCGCCGAGCACGGCGGCACCGACCTGTTCTCGACCTACCGCCTCGACGAGCAGATCGCCAAGGGCCTCGACCGCAAGGTGTGGCTGCCCTCGGGTGGCTCGCTGGTCATCGACCGCACCGAGGCGATGACCGTCGTCGACGTCAACACCGGCAAGTTCACCGGCTCCGGGGGCAACCTCGAGGAGACCGTCACCAAGAACAACCTGGAGGCGGCCGAGGAGATCGTCCGCCAGCTCCGGCTCCGCGACATCGGCGGCATCATCGTCGTGGACTTCATCGACATGGTCCTGGAGTCCAACCGCGACCTCGTGCTCCGCAGGCTGGTGGAGTGCCTCGGACGCGACCGCACCCGACACCAGGTCGCCGAGGTCACCTCGCTCGGCCTCGTGCAGATGACCCGCAAGCGGATCGGCACCGGGCTCCTCGAGGCCTTCAGCGAGACCTGCGAGCACTGCCAGGGCCGCGGCCTGATCATCCACGAGCACCCGGTCGAGGCGAAGCGCTCCGACGACGAGGGCGGCCGGGGCCGCGGCGGCCGGCGCAGCCGCGGCGGGAAGGGCAGGGGCTCGGGTGGCGACGCCGGCGACACGACGGCAACGGCAACGGCAACGGCAACGGCACGAAGGCGCCCTCGCCCAAGGACGTCGCCGCGATGGCCCGGCCCCCCGCCGACGAGCCCACCGACGACCTGAACGACGACCTGAGAGACACGACGACCTGAACGACGACCGGAGCGACACGAGCGACGACGTGAACGACGACCTCGAGAGCCTCACCTCGGAGGTCGTCGAGTCACTGGACGACCGGGGCGAGCCGGACGAGGCGGCGCAGGTCGAGCCGGAGCCCGAGCCCGAGCCGGAGCCCGAGCCCGAGCCCGAGCCCGTGCAGGCGGCGGAGCCCGAGCCGGACCCTGAGCCGGAGAAGCCCACCGTCGTCACCCGCACCCGGCGCCGCAGCGCCAGCCGGCCGGCCGGGCCTCCGCCCGTGCCGCCGATGGACCAGGCACCGGCCGCCACCGGGGCGGACCGCAACGGCGCGGTCGGCGCACCAGCGGCCCACGGCATCGTCGAGCCGGGCACGGAGGGCGACCCCGGTGCGGCTCCCGACGGGGCCACGGTCCCGCACGTCGAGCACGTGCCGATCAAGCGGAAGGGCTCCCGGAAGCGCTGAGCAGCGGGTCCGGAGCGGCCCCCGGCGCCGACCGGCGCAGCCCCGGCGTGTTGAGCAGGGTGACCACGACCGACGCGCACGCCATCACCCCGATGGCGTGCGCCGGGCTCAGCCACGAGGCGACGCCGCCGGCCAGCAGGGCGCCGACCGCCTGCCACACCATCAGCCCGTTGCCGTAGAGCCCCATCGCCTGGCCGTGCACGGCATCGTCGGTCCGGGCGAACAGCCGTTCCTGCAGCGGCAGCGACGCGGCGTACCCGACCGAGGCCACGAACGCCACCACCACCGTCACCCCGGTCGGCGGGGTCAGCAGCAGGACGGCGTACGGCGTGGCCAGCAGCAGGCGCAGCGGCCCGATCAGGCGGTCCCGCGCAGCCACCGGCACGAACCTGCCGACGACGAGGTCGCCGACCATCATCCCGGCGGCGGCCGCGGCGAACAGGTAGCCGGCGACGGTGCCGTGGCCGTACGGCACGAAGAGCGCCTCGCACCCGACGACCAGCCCGTTCGGCACCAGCATCGCCACGTAGAGCGGCCTGGTGACCCGGCTGCCCAGCAGCGCCCTGTTCACCGTGGTCGTGCGCCGGACCACGCCGCCCTCGGCGGCTGCTCCGCGCGGCGGGCGGTCGCGGAGGCCGAGGCGGAGGTTGACCAGGCAGATGGCGTCGGCCACCGCGGCGAACAGGAACAGGTCGCGCGGGGAGAGCCACAGGAGCGCGACGCCGCCCACGCCGTAGCCCACCACCTGCATCCCGCCCACGGCCAGGTTGAACGTCGCGCGGGCGAGCACGAACGACCCGGCCGGCACGATCTCGCGGACCACGACCCACTGCGTGCCGGAGAACATCGAGTTCACGACGTAGGGCACCGCAAGCAGTGCGAACCGCGCCTGCCACGGCATGCCCGGCAGCGCCTGCAGCGCGTTGGCGGCCATCGGGGCGGCGGCCTGCCACATCATCGCGGTCCGCGGGCGGACGGTGTCCGAGCTGGCCAGCAGCAGCTGGGACGCGACCAGCGAGACCAGGGGACCGCCGAACATCGACAGCGCGGTGAGCACCGGCGAGCCGGTGGCCTCGTAGGTGAGGGTGCCCAGCGCCAGCCCCGACGTGGCGACCGCGGCCATGACCACCAGCCGGTTCGCGAACAGCACCCGGAACTCGGGGATGGCGAAGAGCTCGCGGTAGGTGGGCACCCGACCACGATGCGAGCACGGTGGGGTGGTGCGACAATGATTCGCGAGGAGGCGAAACGTGGGGACATGGCTGGTGCCGGCCGACCTGCTGGCCCGGAGCCGGTTCGTGGTCTCGCCGCTGCACGAGACCGTCGCGGCGCTGACCCTGCTGAGCGGTGGCGACGCCCTGCGCATGCCGTGGCAGCGGACGTTCCGCGCCACCCATCTGGAGGCGTTCGAAGAGCTCCTCGCCGGCGACCCGGTGCTGGACGCCGTCGCCGCCAACCTGTGGCGGCCGCGCCGCGGTCGCGTGCCCGGGTGGATGGCCGACTTCCTGTCCCTGCCACCGCTGGGGTCCTCCGCGACGTTCGCGGACGAGGTCGCCCAGCTCGCCGCCTGGGACGACGCGCGGATGCGCGACGAGCTCCGCTCCCTGCGGCCGGGCCCGCTCCCGCCCGAGCTCGAGCGCAGCGGCCTGCAGGACGCGGTCCGCCGGCTGCTGACCTGGGTGTGGACGGCGACCGTCGCCGCGGACTGGCCGCGCCGGCGCCGGGTGCTCGAGGCCGACATCGTCTCCCGCACGAGCCGGCTCGCGACCCAGGGCTGGGCCGGCGTCGTGTCCTCGCTGGGCCCGAGGCTCGCCTGGAAGGAGGGCGGCCACCTGCAGATCAACTCCTACGACCTGCCCACCCGCGACCTGGCCGGCGCGCGCGAGCTGTCCTTCGTCCCGGTGCACTCCAACGGCTCCTGGGTGGCGTGGGAGCTGCCGTGGCGGTTCGCGGTGGTCTACCCGGTGGCCGGTGCGCAGGCCCCCGAGGACCACCCGGTCGAGCACGGCCTCGCCCGCCTGGTCGGCGCCAACCGGGCCCGGGTGCTGGCCCTCCTCGACGAGCCGCACTCGACCAGCCAGCTCGCGGTGCTCACCGACCTGCCCCTGGGCGCGGTCGGCAACCACCTGAAGGTGCTCCTGGACGCCGGTACGGTGCTGCGGCGCCGCTCGGGCCGCGAGGTGCTCTACTGGCGAACGTCGCTCGGGGACGCCCTGGTCGCTGCCGGCCGGTGACGTTTTGCAGGGCACCGGGCCGATCCGTACTATTGATCTTCGGTGCGCTCACGCGCGCCCCTCTCTGTGCGGCGCCGCCCCGCGTTGCGCCCCAGCTCGAAGCTCTACGACCAAGGAGACCGCGGTGTACGCGATCGTGCGCGCAGGCGCCAAGCAGCAGAAGGTGACCGTCGGCGACGTCATCGAGATCGACACCATCGCGACCGCTGTCGGCGACGAGGTCTCGCTGCCCGTCGTGCTCGTGGTCGACGGCGACGACGTCACGTCGGACACCAAGCAGCTCGACAAGGCGTCGGTGACCGCCGAGGTGCTCGGCGCCACCAAGGGCCCCAAGATCGTGATCCAGAAGTTCAAGAACAAGACGGGCTACAAGAAGCGCCAAGGCCACCGCCAGAAGTACACCCAGGTCAAGATCACCGACATCAAGGCCTGAGAGCCCCAGGACCGCAGGAGACATTGAGATGGCACACAAGAAGGGCGCCGCGTCCACCAAGAACGGCCGCGACTCCAACTCCCAGCGCCTGGGCGTCAAGCGCTACGGCGGCCAGGTCGTCAACGCCGGCGAGATCATCGTCCGCCAGCGCGGCACCCACTTCCACCCCGGCACCAACGTCGGCCGCGGTGGCGACGACACGCTGTTCGCCCTGGAGGCCGGCGCGGTGCAGTTCGGCACCCGCCGCGGCCGCCGGGTCGTGAACATCGTCCCGGGTGACGACGCCTGACGTCGTTCCACACCAGCGACTGACGAAGGGCGTCCCGATCCGGGGCGCCCTTCGTCGTGTCATCACAGAGAGCAGTCCCCCATGGCCGTCCCCACCTTCGTCGACAGGGTGACGCTGCACGTCAGCGCCGGCCGCGGTGGCAACGGGGTGGCGTCGGTGCACCGCGAGAAGTTCAAGCCGCTCGGCGGGCCGGACGGTGGCAACGGCGGCCCCGGCGGCTCGGTCGTCCTGCGGGTCGACCCCGACGTGACCACGCTGCTCGACTACCACCACAGCCCGCGGCGCCGGGCCGAGCACGGCGGGCACGGTGCGGGCGCGCACAAGAACGGCGGCCACGGGGAGGACCTGGTGCTGCCGGTCCCCGACGGCACGCTGGTCACCGACCCCGACGGCGAGGTGCTGGCCGACCTCGTCGGGCCGGGCACCGAGCTGGTGGTCGCGCAGGGCGGCCGCGGGGGTCTCGGCAACGCCGCGCTGGCCAGCAGCAAGCGCAAGGCACCCGGCTTCGCTCTGCTCGGCGAGCCCGGCGACGAGCTCGAGATCGTGCTCGAGCTCAAGGTGGTCGCCGACATCGGGCTGGTCGGGTTCCCGAGCGCGGGCAAGTCCAGCCTGATCGCCGCGATCTCCCGGGCCCGGCCCAAGATCGCCGACTACCCGTTCACGACGCTGGTGCCGAACCTGGGGGTGGTGACCGCCGGAGAGACGACCTACACCGTCGCCGACGTGCCGGGCCTGATCGAGGGCGCCAGCGAGGGCCGCGGCCTGGGCCACGAGTTCCTCCGCCACGTCGAGCGCTGCGCGGCGCTCGTGCACGTCGTCGACACCGCGTCGATGGAGCCGGGGCGCAACCCGGTCGACGACCTCGCGGTCATCGAGAACGAGCTGAGCCGCTACGGCGGCCTCCAGGACCGGCCCCGCCTGGTGGCGCTCAACAAGATCGACGTCCCCGACGGGCGGGACCTGTCCGACATCGTCATCGACGACCTGCGCGCACAGGGCCTGCGCGTCTTCCCGGTCAGCGCCGCCTCGGGCGAGGGGCTGCGCGAGCTCACCTTCGCGATGGCCGAGATCGTCGCCGCGGCCCGGGTCGCCGAGGGGGTCGCCGAGACGACCCGGATCGTGCTCCGCCCGCCGTCGGCCGACGGCGGCGACGACTTCACGGTGGCCGCCGCCGACGTGGCCGGTGAGCAGGTCTGGCAGGTGCGCGGCACCAAGCCCGAGCGCTGGGTGCGGCAGACCGACTTCAGCAACGACGAGGCGGTCGGCTTCCTGGCCGACCGGCTCAACCGGCTCGGGGTCGAGGCGCGGCTGCTCCAGCTCGGGGCCGTGGAGGGGGACGCGGTCCTCATCGGCGACCCGAACAACGCGGTCGTCTTCGACTTCAAGCCCGGCATCGACGCCGGAGCGGAGAACCTGGCGCGCCGGGGTGAGGACACCCGGCTGATGGAGAAGCGGCCGGCCGTCGGTCGCCGCCGCGCGATCCAGGAGGGCATGGCCGAGCGCGCCGAGGGCGAGGAGCGCGCGGACGTCGCCCGCCGGCTCGACCGGAGCAGGACCGAGCGCGTGATGCCGAGCGGACCCACGTCGTACGAGATCGGCTCGGACAAGGATCCCGACCGCAGGCCGGACAGTGAGGACTGAGGTCACCAGCGCCCGCCGCGTCGTCGTGAAGGTGGGCTCGTCGTCGCTCACCACCGCCGAGGGCGGCATCGACCCGGGCCGGGTGCGGCGGCTGGTCGAGGTGCTGGCCGGCAGCCGGGCCCGCGGCGTCGAGGTGGTCCTCGTCTCCTCGGGTGCGATCGCGGCCGGGCTGGCGCCACTGCGGATGAAGCGCCGGCCGCGTTCGCTGCCGGCGCAGCAGGCCGCGGCGTCGGTCGGCCAGGGGCTGCTGGTGCACCGCTACACCGAGGAGCTGGCGCGCTACGGCGTCGTGGCCGGCCAGGTGCTGCTCACCGTCGACGACGTGACCCGGCGTTCCCACTACCGCAACGCCCACCAGACCTTCGCCAAGCTCCTGGAGCTCGGCGTGCTGCCCATCGTCAACGAGAACGACACGGTCGCGACCAGCGAGATCCGGTTCGGCGACAACGACCGCCTCGCCGCCCTGGTCGCGCACCTGGTCCACGCGGACCTCCTGCTGCTGCTCTCCGACGTCGACGGGCTCTACAGCGCCGACCCGGGGGCGCCGGGGAGCACCCTGCTTCCGGAGGTCCGCGACACCGCCGACCTCACCGCCGTCCGGGTGGGGAAGGCAGGGCCCGCGGGGGTCGGCACCGGTGGCATGCAGACCAAGCTCGACGCCGCCCGGATCGCCACCGGAGCCGGCATCCCGGTCGTCCTCACGGCGGCCGAGCGGGTCGCGGACGCGCTGGCGGGGGAGCCGGCCGGCACCCTCTTCCACGCGACCGGCCGCCGGCGGCCGACCCGGCTGCTGTGGCTGGCCCACGCGACCGAGCCGGTCGGCACGCTGCTGCTCGACGACGGCGCGGTCGCCGCGGTCACCCAGCGTCGTGCCTCCTTGCTGGCCGCCGGTGTCACCGGGGTCGCCGGCACCTTCCACGCCGGTGACCCGGTCGACATCGCGGGTGCGGACGGCGTCCCGGTGGCCCGCGGGCTGGTGAACTTCGACTCGGGCGAGATCCCGGCGCTGGTGGGGCGCTCGTCGAAGGACCTCAAGCGCGAGCTCGGCGCGGCGTACGAGCGTGAGGTCGTCCACCGCGACGACCTGGTGCTGCTCTGATGTGGCGGGTCCTCTACTGGTGCGGCGCCGCAGCGCTGGCCGTCCCTGCGCTGACCCTCACGGTGGCCCGTGTGGTCGACACCGACAACGGCACGATGATCAGGGTCGAGTCGTTCACGCCGCTCGCGCTGCCGGTCTACGCCGTCCTCGTGGTGCTGCTCGCCGTCGGAGTCGTGCGGCAGCAGGGTGACCGGAGGCCGCGGGTCGCCGCCACGCTGGTCGCGGTGGCCGGGCTCGCGCTCCACGCGTGGTGGTTCGCGCCGCAGGTCCTCGGCTCCCACCCGCAGCCCGCCGAGGGCGCGGAGCGGATCACGGTGATGAACGCGAACCTCTACGAGGGCCGGGCGAAGGCGGACGAGGTGGTCGACGCGGTCCGCGACAACCACGTCGACATCCTGGTCCTGGAGGAGATCACCCCGGACCTGCTGGCGCAGATGGACGCCGCGGGCCTGGCCGAGCTGCTGCCCGAGCGGGTGGGGCAGCCGGACTACATGGTCGCCGGCACGATGATCCTGGCCAACCGCCCGCTCACCGACCACGTCCGCTTGCGCACCACCTTCCAGGGCTGGGAGGCGAAGTACGGGACGGTCACGGTCCTCGGCGTGCACCCCGTGGCTCCGGTCGACCCGGCGGGCTGGCGCGCCGACCACGCGGCGATCCTGAAGCAGGCCGAGGCCGACGACGCCGACCTGATCGTCGGCGACATGAACGCCACCCCCGACCACGACGTGATGCGCCGGCTCGACGACGCCGGCTTCCGCGACGCGGGCGAGGTGGCCAACGAGGGCTGGCAGCCGACCTGGCCGGCCAACCACGTCGGGATCTTCCCGCTGCTGCCACCGCTCGTGCGGATCGACCACGTGCTGATCGGCGGCTCGATGGCCTCGCTCGGCACCCACACGGTCGACATCGACGGCAGCGACCACCTGGCCCTGGTCGCGACGGTGGCAGCGCGGTGAGCCGGCGGTGCCGGTCGCCCCACTGAGCTCGCGGCCGCGACCTACTCTCTCGGTGTGAAGGTCGTCGTTGCGGGTGGCACGGGCCAGGTCGGTGGGGTGCTGCGCCGGGCCATGACCGCGGGCGGGCACGAGGTGGTGGTGCTGAGCCGCCACCCGGAGGCTCCGCTCGAGCCCGGGGTGCGCCACGTCGGCTGGGACGGCCGGACGCTCGGCCGCTGGGCCGACGAGGTCGACGGGGCGGACGCGGTGGTCAACCTGGCCGGGCGATCGGTGAGCTGTCGCTACACCGACACCAACCTGCGGCAGATGATGGACTCGCGCGTCGACTCGGCGCGGGTGGTGGGCTCCGCGATCGAGGCCGCGGCCCGGCCGCCCCGCACCTGGCTGCAGATGAGCACCGCCACCATCTATGCCGACCGCTCCGACGAGCCCGGCAACCCCGCCAACGACGAGAAGACCGGCCTGATCGGCGGGGAGGAGGCGCACACCCCGCTCTACTGGGAGTACAGCGTGCGCATCGCCCGGCGCTGGGAGGAGGCCCAGGCCGAGGCAGCGGTGCCCGACACCCGCCGCGTCGCGCTGCGGACCGCGATGGTGATGAGCCCGGACCGCGGCGGCGTCTTCGACGTGCTGCTCCGGCTGACCCGGCTCGGGCTCGGCGGGCCGGTGGCGGGCGGACGGCAGTACGTCTCCTGGATCCACGACGCCGACTTCGTCGCAGCGGTCGAGTTCCTGCTGGACGGCGAGCTGGCCGGGCCGGTCAACCTCGCCGCGCCGGATCCGGTCCCGCAGGCAGAGCTGATGGCCGGCCTCCGGCGTGCCTGGGGTGGCTGGGCCGGGCGGGCCGGCCTGCCGGCGACGGCCGGCATGGCCGGACTGGGGGCGTGGGCGATGCGGAGCGACCCGGAGCTGCTCCTCAAGAGCCGCCGCGTGGTGCCCGGCCGGCTTCTCAGCGAGGGCTTCGGCTTCGCCTTCCCCACCTGGAATGGGGCTGCACGCGACCTGGTCGCGCGCCGCCGACGGCCCTGACCTCGGCTGATCTGAGGTACCCCCGGAGGATCTGAGGTAGGCGTCACCTTCCGTCCGTGCCAGGAACGGCGGGACCCCGCCGTACGCTGGGCAGGCCATGGACAGCACCCAGCGCACGGTCTACCTCGACCACGCCGCCACGACGCCGATGGTGCCCGCGGCCGTCGACGCGATGACCTCGCACCTGCTCGACGTCGGCAACCCGAGCTCGCTGCACGCCTCCGGCCGCAACGCCCGCCGCGTCGTCGAGGAGTCCCGCGAGACGATCGCGCAGGCGCTCGGCTGCCGCCCCGGCGAGGTGGTGTTCACCTCGGGTGGCACCGAGGCCGACAACCTCGCGGTCAAGGGCATCCACTGGGCCCGGCTCGCCGAGGACCCCGGCCGCACCCGCATCCTGGCCTCCGCGATCGAGCACCACGCGGTGCTGGACCCCCTGGACTGGCTGCGCGACTCCGAGGGCTTCGAGGTCGAGCTGCTGCCGGTGGACGGCACGGGCCGGCTCGTCGTCGAGGCCCTGCGCGAGGCGGTCGAGCGCGACCCGGGCTCGGTGTCCTTGATCTCGGTGATGTGGGCCAACAACGAGGTCGGCACCGTGCAGCCGGTCGAGGAGGTCGTCGCGGTCGCCGCCGAGCACGGCATCCCGGTGCACACCGACGCCATCCAGGCCGTGGGCGCGCTACCGGTCGACTTCGCGGCCAGCGGCGTGGATGCGCTCAGCCTGACCGGCCACAAGCTCGGCGGCCCCTACGGCGTCGGCGCGCTCATCGTCCGCCGCGAGCTCGGCGTGACGCCGCTGATGCACGGCGGCGGCCAGGAGCGAGACATCCGCAGTGGCACCATCGACACGCCGGCGATCGCCGGCTTCGCCGCCGCGGTGGAGCTCGCGGTCAAGGAGCAGGCGTCCTACGCCGCCCGCGTCGGCGCGCTGCGCGACGACCTCGTCCGGCGGGTCATCGAGGTGGTGCCCGACGCGCACGTCCACGGTGGTGCGCTCGACCCGCTCGCCGTGCACCGGCTGCCCGGCAACGCCCACCTCGGCTTCCCCGGCTGCGAGGGCGACTCGCTGCTGATGCTGCTCGACGCCCACGGCATCGAGTGCTCGACCGGCTCGGCCTGCTCGGCCGGGGTTCCGCAGCCCTCCCACGTCCTGCTCGCGATGGGCTGCGACGCCGAGGCCGCGCGGCACTCGCTGCGGTTCTCGCTCGGCCACACCTCGACGCAGGCCGACGTGGACGCGGTCGTGGAGGCGATCGGGCCCGCCGTCGAACGCGCGCGGGCGGCGAAGAGGTGACCTCGTCTTGAAGGTCCTCGCCGCCATGTCGGGCGGCGTGGACTCAGCGGTCGCCGCGGCCCGGGCCGCCGAGGCCGGCCACGACGTCACCGGCATCCACCTCGCCCTCTCGCGCAACCCCGCGTCGTACCGCTCCGGCGCGCGCGGCTGCTGCACGATCGAGGACTCCAACGACGCCCGGCGGGCCGCCGACGTGATCGGCATCCCGTTCTACGTCTGGGACCTCTCCGACCGGTTCCACGAGGACGTGGTCGAGGACTTCATGGACGAGTACGCCGCCGGGCGCACGCCCAACCCGTGCCTGCGGTGCAACGAGCGGATCAAGTTCGCCGCGGTGCTCGACCGGGCGCTGGGCCTCGGCTTCGAGGCGGTGGCGACCGGCCACTACGCCCAGCTGCGCGCAGGCCCTGCCTCGGAGGGCGGGGTGGTCGAGATGCACCGGGCGGTCGACCACGGCAAGGACCAGTCCTACGTGCTCGGGGTGCTCGACCAGGAGCAGCTGCGGCACTCGATGTTCCCGCTCGGCGGCTCGACCAAGGCCGAGGTCCGCGCGGAGGCCGCCGAGCGCGGGCTGCTGGTCGCGGACAAGCCCGACAGCCACGACATCTGCTTCGTCGCGAGCGGCGACACCCCCGGCTGGCTGCGCGAGAAGCTCGGCGAACGGGCCCCCAACCAGGGCGGCGCGATCCTCGACGAGTCCGGCCAGGAGCTCGGTCGCCACGACGGCACCTACGGGTTCACGATCGGCCAGCGCAAGGGGCTGCGGCTCGGCCGGCCGGCCCCGGACGGCAAGCCGCGGTTCGTGCTCGACATCGAGCCGGTCTCCGGCACCGTCACCGTGGGCCCGCGGGAGCGGCTCGCGGTCCGCCGGCTGACCGGGACCAGGCCACGGTGGTGCGGCACCCCGCCCGCGCGCCTCGACGGCCCGGGGGTCTCGGTGCAGCTCCGCGCGCACGGCGACGAGCACCGCGCGGTGGTCACGGTCGACGGCGACGCGGTCGAGGTCGAGCTGCTCGACCCGGCGTACGGCATCGCCCCGGGCCAGGCCGCCGTGGTCTACGACGGCACGCGGGTCGTCGGCTCGGCGACGATCGCGAGCACGGTCCGTGCGTGACCAGGCGTGACCATGCGTGACGTGGTCGGGGTCTGGCTGGGCGGCCTGGACGGCACGACGTGGTGGGAGCAGGACGCCGACGAGCCGGTGCTCGCGGCCAGCCTGATGAAGGTGCCGGTCGCCATCGCGGCCGAGGCCCTGGACCTCGACCGGGCGGTGCCGGTGCACCCCGACTTCGACTCGGTGGTGGTGGGGGAGTCCTTCGAGCTCGACGAGGCGGGCGACCAGGACCCCGACACCTGGGCCGACGTCGGCGGGGAGCAGGAGCTCCGCGAGCTGCGCCGCCGCTCGATCGTGCACTCCGGCAACCTCGCGACCAACCTGGTCATGGAGCAGACCGGCGTGGCTGCGGTGACCGAGGTGATGGCGCAGGTGGTCCGGATGATCGGCGACCAGCCGGCCACCGACGCCGGGCTCGTGAACGCGGCGTCGGCACGGCAGTGGGGCGAGCTGCTCACCCGCGTCGCGGCGTCGTACGGCGAGGTCGAGGACGTGATGCGAGGGCAGACCTACCGGTCCGGCATCCCGGCCGGGCTGCCGGCCGGCACGCCCGTCGCCAACAAGACCGGCTGGATCGACGACCACACCCACGACATGGCGATCGTGCGTCCCCCGGACGGGACGCCGTTCGCACTGGTCGTGCTGACCCGGCTGGCCGGCGTGGCGACCGACGAGGGCAACGCGCGGATCGCCGAGGTCGCGCGCGACGCGTGGGGACGGAGGCCATGAGCTCGGGCACCACCATCGAGCGGGTCGAGGTCGAGCGGCTGAGCCTGCCCCTGCACTCGCCGTTCGTCACCGCGCTGCGCCGGGCGACCACCGCCGAGTCGGTCGTCGTGCGGGTGACCGACAGCGCGGGGCGGGTCGGGCTCGGCGAGGCGCCGCAGAACTGGCAGGTGCTGGGGTCGTCGGTGGCGGGCTCGGCGTCGTGCCTGGAGGGGCCGCTGCGCGACGCCGTGCTGGGCCGGTCGTCCGACCCGCGCGAGACCTGGCCCGTGGTCGAGCGCGCGGTGGCGGGCAACAGCGCTGCCAAGGCGGCCCTCGACTGTGCGCTGCACGACCTGGCCCGGTCGCCCTCGCTCATGGTGCCGACCCTGGTCACCGTCGCGGTCGGTGAGCCGGACGCGATCGCCGAGGACGCCCGGGCGCGGGTGGCCGAGGGGTTCCGGACCCTCAAGCTCAAGGTCGGCACCGACGCGGCCACGGACGTGGCCCGCGTGCGGGCGGCCCGCGAGGGCGCCGGTCCGGACGTGGCGCTGCGGGTCGACGCCAACACCGGCTGGGACTGCTTCGAGGCGGTCCGCGTCATCAGGGCGCTCGAGGACGCCGGCGTCGGTCTCGAGCTGGTCGAGCAGCCGGTCGGGCGCCGGGACCTGCTCGGCCTGGCCCACGTGCGCCGCCACGTCGAGACCCCGGTGATGGCCGACGAGTCGGTCTTCGGCCTCGACGACCTGGTGGCGGTGGTGCGGCACGGCGCGGCGGACCTGGTCAACGTCAAGATCGCCAAGGCGGGCGGCATCACGCCGGCGCTCGAGCTGGCCCGGGTGGCGCGGGCACACGGGCTCGGCGTGTCGGTGGGCTGCATGCTCGAGTCGGCGGTGGGGGTGAGCGCCGCGGCGCGGCTGGCCGCCCAGGTCGTCTGCGACGTCGACCCCGACCTCGACGGCGCGTGGTGGCTCGCGCCCGGTGCGCAGTACGCCGAGCGGGTGTCCTATGCGAACGGTCAGGTCCTCCTCGGCAGGATGAACGCATGAGGGCTGTGCGCGAGGTCGGTGTCCACCGGGAGCCGGACGTGGGTTCGGAGCGGGTCACGTCGCTGACCATCGGCGAGCAGGTGGTCGTCGTGGCAGTGCAGGGCGAGTGGTCCCGCGTGCTGGCGCCGGACCAGCCGACCCATCTCGACACGGGCGGCTACCCGGGCTGGGTCCGCAGCGACGCGCTCGCGGACGACGAACCGCTCGCGGTCGCCCGGGGCTTCCTCGGCACGCCGTACGTGTGGGGCGGCCTGGGCCGCGACGGCATCGACTGCTCCGGGCTGGTGCACCTCGTCCTTCCGGGCGTTCGGCACGCGCGTGCCGCGGGACGCCGCCGACCAGGCCGCTGCTGCCGTGCCGGTGGAGGACCCGCAGCCGGGCGACCTCTACTTCTTCGGGCGGCCCGACGAGGTGGTCAGCCACGTGGGGTTCGTGACCGAGCTGGGTCTCCTGCACGCGAGCCAGGACGTGGGTGTGGTCGAGGAGCCGATGCCCGACGAGCGCCGGGCCACGCTGCTCGGCGCCGGCCGGCTGCCTCGATGACGCTCGCCAGCGGCGTCGGCTCGCACCCGGGCGACGACCAGCGGGACTTCGAGGAGGCGGTCCGGCTCGTCCTCGGCGAGCTGCCGGACCTGCCCTACCTCCCCGAGGTGCCCGGCCGCGGCGCCCCCGCGTCGATGACCGGCCGGGCGCTGGCCGTGATGGCCGAGCTGGGCGCCGACCTGCAGCCGGCGGGCTGGCGGCTCACGGGCCTCGGGGGCACGCCCGGCATCGACCACCGCAGGGCCCGCAGCCTGCTCGCCCAGGACCTCGACCGGCTGGAGGAGCAGGCGCAGGACTACGCCGGCGCGTTCAAGGTCCAGGTGGCGGGACCGTGGACGCTGGCCGCGACCGTCGAGCGGCCGCGCGGTGACAAGGTGCTCGCGGACTTCGGTGCCCGGCGCGAGCTGGCGCAGGCGCTGGCCGAGGGGCTCACCGTCCACGTCGCCGACCTGCGCCGCAGGCTGCCGAGCGGCCACCGGCTGGTGGTCCAGGTCGACGAGCCCGCGCTGACCGCGGTGCTCGGGGGGACGGTGCCGACCGCGTCCGGCTTCGGCCGGCACCGCACCGTGCACCCGCCGGAGGCCTCGGAGGCGCTCGGCTGGGTGCTCGAGGCGGTCGCCGGTGCGGGCGCAGAGCCCTGGGTGCACTCCTGCGCCGCCGGGCACGCCGCTCGACCTGCTCCGGGGCGCCGGAGCCGCGGGGCTCTCCGTCGACCACACGCAGCTCTCGGCAC
This sequence comes from uncultured Actinomycetota bacterium, assembly GCA_963766475.1. Lineage (GTDB taxonomy): Bacteria > Actinomycetota > Actinomycetes > Propionibacteriales > Nocardioidaceae > Nocardioides. Next base: position 143,748 of record CAVXZS010000001.1, read on the forward strand.
GCGACCACGACGAGCTCGCCGAGGCCCTCGAGGCCGGGCAGAGCGTCGCGCTCGGCGTCGTCCCCACCGCCGAGCCCGGTGGCCGCACACACACGGTTCCGACCGAGGCCGACGTGACCGAGGGCGTGCTCCGCTGGGTCGAGATGCTCGGCCTCGACCTGGACCAGCTCGGGGACCGCCTGGTGCTCACCCCGGCGTGCGGGCTGGCCGGCGCCGGCCGGGAGTGGGCGCGCACCGCCCTCGAGCTGTGCCGGAAGGCGGCCGCCAACCTCTGAGTGTTGCTCACGAAGGCACGGGTACCGCCGCGTCATGGACATCACGGCAGACCTGACCGGCAAGAAGGTGGCGATCATCGCCGTCGACCACGTCGAGGACGCGGAGCTGACCACCCCGCGGGACGCACTGAAGAAGGCGGGCGCGGAGGTGAAGGTCTACTCGCCCGACGGCGGCCCGATCCAGGCCGTCAAGAGCGACACCGAGCCGACGCAGAAGATCGACGCCGACGGCACCTTCGACGACGTGGACGCCGAGACGATCGACGCACTCGTCGTGCCCGGCGGCACGGTCAACGCGGACAAGCTGCGGGTGGACACGACGGCGCAGACCCTGGCCCGTCAGGTCGCCGGTGCCGGCAAGCCGCTCGCCGTGATCTGCCACGGGCCGTGGCTGCTGGTCTCGGCCGGGCTGGTCGAGGGCCGCCGGCTCACCAGCTACCACTCACTTGCCGAGGACATCAAGAACGCCGGGGGCAGCTGGGTGGACGAGGAGGTGGTCGTGGACCAGAACCTCATCACCAGCCGCAACCCCGGCGATCTCGATGCCTTCGTCGGCGCCCTCGCGGACGCCCTGGCCGTTGGTTAGACGCCCGCGTGGACGACCTCGGGACCGTCGGTGGCCAGCTCCTGGTGCTTGACCTTGAGGAAGACCCACGTGACGAGGGACGCCACGATCATCAGGCCTGAGGCCAGGAGGAACGCGTCGGTCGCGCCCTCGGTGAACACCTGCTGCTTGGCGATCGGGTCGGCCATGGCCGCACCGAGCTCCTTGCCCCGGTCGGTCATGGTCTGCGTCGCCAGCGTCGCCAGGAGAGACAGGCCCAGCGCACCGCCGACCTGCTGCATGGTGTTGAGCACGCCGGAGCCGATGCCCGAGTCCTCGGCCCGCAGGTGGTGCACCGCGGTCAAGGTCAGCGGCACGAACACCAGGCCCATGCCGAACGACATCAACAGGATGAACGGCAGCAGGTCGGTGACGTAGCTGCCCTGCACGTCGCTGAGCGGCGCCGTGGTGTCGAAGGGAAGCCGCGAGAACCCGTACAGCGCCGCCGCGGCCATCAGGGTGCCGATGCCCGCGAGGTAGCGCGGGTCGATCCGGTTGATCAGGTTGGACGAGATCCCGGCCGCGAGCCACCAGGCCGAAGCAGAACGGCAGGAACGCGACGCCGGCCCGGAGCGGGGTGTAGCCCATGACGACCTGGATGTACTGGCTGAGGTAGAAGAACATCGCGAACATCGCCGCCGGGGCGAAGAACATGGCGATGAAGCTGGCCGCCCGGGTGCGGTTGGTGAAGACCCGGACCGGCAGCAGCGGGTGCTCGACCCGGCTCTCGATCACGGCGAAGAGCGACAAGGAGGGCGACGCCGGCCACCAGGCTGGCGACGTTCCGGTGTCGCTCCAGCCGTCGGTGCCGGCCCGGCTGATGCCGTAGACGAGGCCGAGCAGGCCGACCGTGCCGGTGACGGCACCGGGCAGGTCGAGCTCGCCCGGGTGCGACTCGGACTCGGCGAGGAAGCGCGGCGCGAGGAACGCGGTGGCGATGCCGATCGGGGTGTTGATCAGCAGGGTGAGCCGCCAGCCGTCGATGTCGGCGCCGAGGACGCTCAGCTCGGTGCCGGTCAGCCAGCCGCCGAGCAGCAGGCCCGACAGCGGCACCGACGCCCGACATGGCGGCGTACACCGCGAAGGCGCGGTTGCGAGCCGGTCCGGCCGGGAACGTCGTGGCGATCAGTGCCAGCGCGGCAGGAGACGCGAGCGCGGCGCCGAGGCCCTGGAGGCCACGGGCAGCGAGCAGCAGCCCCTCGTTGGTGGCCAGGCCACCGAGCAGCGAGGCGACGCCGAAGATGACGAGGCCGATCATGAAGATCTTGCGGCGGCCGTAGAGGTCACCGAGGCGACCGCCGAGCAGCAGCAGGCTGCCGAAGGCGAGCGCGTAGCCGGTGACGACCCAGCGCAGGTTGGCGATTGGCGATGTCGAGGTCGCTCTGGATGTAGGGGAGCGCGATGTTCACGATCGTGCCGTCGAGCACGACCATGAGCTGCGCCACGGAGATGAGGACGAGCGCCCAGCCGAGGTGCTTTCTCACGCCGGAGTCGGTGTCCTTCGACGAGGCGCGGTGTCGGGGATGGTGGTGTCGGTCATGGTGATCTCTCTGTGGTGGGTGGGACAGGTCAGTGAACAGCGCCGGCGGCCGGGAGGATGATCTGGTCGATGACGCTGGCGACGAGCTCCTGGGTAGGTGGCTCGCCGACGAGGAAGAAGCGGTGCAGCACGATCCCGGCCAGGGCCGGGGCGAGCAGCTCGATGTCGACGTCCGCCCGGATCTCGCCGCGCTCCTTGGCGCGCTCGAAGAGCGCCTTGGAGCCGGCCAGCTTGGGGGCGAGCACCTCGGTGCGGAACGCCTCGGCGAACTCGGCGTCGCGGGTGATCGCGGTGAGGATGGCGCCGAAGGTGTCGACCTCGGGCTTGTCGGTGAGCCCGCCGGTGCCGCAGAACGCCGCGATCAGGTCGCCGCGCAGCGTGCCGGTGTCGACCGGGCCCTGCTCGGTGTAGTGGTGCTGCTGGTGGTCGTGGTGCAGCGCGTCGATGACCAGCTGCACCTTGCCGTTCCAGCGGCGGTAGAGCGTCGCCTTGGACGCCTTGGCCCGCAGGGCGACCGCGTCCATCGTGAACCGGTCGTAGCCGACCTCCGCGAGCACGGCCAGCGCCGCCTCGAGGATCTCCGCCTCGCGGACGCCCTCGACCCGCGGACGCGGATGGGCGGTCTCGGCCTGCGGTGACATGGGCGTCTGCTCCTCGTTCGACATGAAACGAAACCGTTTCGTTTCATCGAGAACAGGATGACATGCCCGGGTGTTCCACCCCCATCGAATTTCCAGGACCGGTCTGGACCACCGGCAGCAGCGGCACCAGTCCTGGTGGTGGTCGTGTCCTGTCGGCGTCGATTGGCAGGATGTGCCCATGCCCCAGCCCCCGGCCGCCGCCACTCCCGAGGCGCGCGAGGAGCATGCGCGGCTGTCCGAGCAGATCGAGGATGCGCGCTGGCGCTACTACGTCCTCGACGACCCCACCCTCGACGACGCCGACTTCGACCGCCGGATGCGTCGGCTCGAGGCGCTCGAGGAGCAGTTCCCCGAGCTGCAGACCCCGGACTCGCCGACCCAGAAGGTGGGCGGTACGGTCTCGACCGAGTTCACCGCCGGTCGACCACCTTCGCCCGATGGAGAGCCTGGACAACGCGTTCACCTACGAGGAGCTGGAGGCGTGGTACGCCCGGCTCGGTCGCGAGGGCATCGCGAGCGCCGACCTGCTCTGCGAGCTCAAGGTCGACGGGCTGGCGATCAACCTCCTCTACGAGGACGGCCGGCTGGTCCGGGCGCTGACCCGTGGCGACGGCCGCACCGGCGAGGACGTCACGCCCAACGTGAAGACCATCGACTCGGTCCCGCACCGGCTCAAGGCGACGAAGAAGTTCCCCGTGCCGGAGCTGGTCGAGGTGCGTGGTGAGGTCTTCTTGCCGGTCGAGGCGTTCGAGCGGCTCAACGAGTCACTGCTCGAAGCCGGCAAGCAGCAGTTCGCCAACCCGCGCAACTCGGCCGCGGGGTCGCTGCGCCAGAAGGACCCGAAGGTCACCGCGAGCCGGGCGCTCGGCATGGTCTGCCACGGCCTCGGCGCGCGCGAGGGGTTCGAGCCCAAGGCGCAGTCGCACGCCTACGAGGCGCTCGCAGGCGTGGGGGCTGCCGACCTCGGACCAGGTGAAGGTCGTGACGAGCCTCAAGGACGTCGAGAAGTACGTCGAGCACGCCGGCGAGCACCGGCACACGATCGTGCCCTACGAGATCGACGGCGTGGTCGTGAAGGTGGACGACGTCGCGCTCCAGCGCCGCCTCGGCTCGACCAGCCGCGCGCCGCGGTGGGCGATCGCGTTCAAGTACCCGCCCGAGGAGGTCAACGCCAAGCTGCTCGACATCCGGGTCAACGTCGGCCGCACCGGCCGCGTGACGCCCTACGGCGTGATGGAGCCCACCCTGGTCGCCGGCTCGACGGTGGAGAACGCCACGCTCCACAACGCCCACGAGGTCAAGCGCAAGGACGTGCGCCCCGGCGACACGGTGATCCTCCGCAAGGCCGGAGACGTGATCCCGGAGATCCTCGGGCCGGTGCTGGCGCTGCGACCCGAGGGCCTGCGCGAGTGGGAGATGCCGATCGAGTGTCCGGCCTGCGACACCCGGCTCGCGCAGCAGAAGGAAGGCGACAAGGATCTCCGCTGCCCCAACCACCAGTTCTGCCCGGCGCAGGTCCGGGAGCGGGTCTTCCACGTCGCGGGTCGCGGGGCCTTCGACATCGAGGGTCTCGGCTACGAGGCGGCAGTCGCCCTGCTCGAGGCCAAGGCGATCGACAACGAGGGCGACCTGTTCGTCCTCGACGAGGCCAGGCTGCTGACGGCTCCGCTGTTCACCCGCGCGCCCAGGAAGGGCGAGGAGGGCCCGCAACTCTCCGCTGATGGTTCGCGGGCGCTCAGTGCCAACGGCGAGCGGCTCCTCGCCAACCTCCGCAGCCGGATGAACGTGCCGCTGTGGCGGGTCCTGGTCGCGCTCTCGATCCGTCACGTCGGCCCGACCGCGGCCCGGGCGCTGGCCCAGGAGTTCGGCTCGATGGCGGCGATCCGCGGAGCCTCGGAAGGTGAGCTGGCGGCCGCCGAGGGGGTGGGCCCGACCATCGCCGAGGCGGTGATCGAGTGGTTCAAGGAGCCGTGGCACGTCGAGATCGTCGACAAGTGGGAGCGTGCCGGCGTCTCGATGGAGGACGAGCGCGACGAGTCCGTGCCGCGGACCCTCGAGGGGCTCACGGTCGTCGTGACCGGCTCCCTGGTCGACTTCTCCCGCGACTCGGCAAAGGAGGCGATCCTCGCCCGCGGCGGGAAGGCGGCCGGCTCGGTCTCCAAGAGCACCGACTACGTCGTGGTCGGCGACAACGCGGGCTCCAAGGCCGACAAGGCCGAGCAGCTCGGCGTGCCGATCCTCGACGAGGACGGCTTCAAGGCACTGCTCGAGAAGGGGCCGTCATGAGCAACGGCCGGCTCACGCCCACCGACGTGAGCCTCGACGACTTCGCGGCGGTCGTGGAGCAGTCGACCGACCTCGCGGCGTACCCCCACGCCGACCGGGTCGACAGCAACGTCCTGGTCTACGACGCCGAGCGGCTCCGGGCCGCGACCACGACCGACGCCGGCCGCGACGACGTGGGTGCCGAGCTGGTCCGCGCGTTCGCCGAGGGTCCGGGAGTAGCCGTGTTCGAGGGCGCGTTCCCCGACCTGGCCGTGGTCGACCGGGTGACCGCGGTCTTCGACGAGATCATCGCCGAGGAGGCGGCCGCGGGCGGCGCCGCGGGCGACCACTTCGCGGCACCCGGGGCCAACAGCCGGGTCTGGAACGCGCTGGAGAAGCTCGCGCTCCGCGCACCCGAGGCGTTCGTCGACTACTACGCCAACGACGTGATCGCGCTGGCGTCCGCGGCCTGGCTCGGCCCCGGCTACCAGCTCACCTCGCAGGTCAACGTGGTCCGGCCCGGCGGCACGGCCCAGGAGCCGCACCGCGACTACCACCTCGGCTTCCTGTCCGACGAGCTGGTCGCCCGCTACCCGACCCACGTCCACGCGCTCTCGCCGGTGCTGACCCTGCAGGGGGCGGTCGCCCACAGCGACATGCCGCTGGAGAGCGGGCCGACGCTCTACCTGCCGTTCTCGCACCTCTACCTCCCCGGCTACCTCGCCTGGCGGCGCGACGACGTCAAGGCCTACTTCGCCGACCACGTCGTCCAGCTGCCGCTGCGCAAGGGCGACGCCGCCTTCTTCAACCCGGCCGTCCTCCACGGGGCGGGCTCCAACGTCTCGTCCGACATCCAGCGGATGGCCAACCTGCTCCAGGTCTCCTCGGCGTTCGGCCGCGCGATGGAGCAGGTGGACCGCGCCCGGGTGGTCGGCGCCGTCTACCCGGCACTGCGGAGCAGCGACCTCGACCCCGACGGCGCTGGCGGCCGTGGTCGCGGCGTCCGCCGAGGGCTACCCGTTCCCGACCAACCTCGACCTCGACCAGCCGGTGGGCGGGCTGACCCCGGTCTCGCAGGCCGACGTCGTGCATCTGGCGCTCGCGGAGGACTGGGAGCCCGCACGGCTCGGGGCCGCGCTGGACGACTACACCGCGCGTCGACGCACCTGACCCTGCGGTGCGGGCGCGGTCGTGCGTCGCTCGACGAGGGTGGTCTCGATCCGCTCCAGCACGCGCGGCGTGTCCGGGTCGTGGATGCGGTTGACCAGGAGCTGGATCGCAGACGCGCCGAACTTGTCCACGCCCTGGCAGACGCTGGTGAGCTGGACCAGGTCGAGCCGGGCGATCTGCGAGTCGTCGAAGCCCACCACACTGACGTCGTCGGGGACGTGCAGACCCTCCGACTCGAAGACGCCCATCGCCCCGACCGCGACGAGGTCGTTGGCTGCGATCACGGCGGTGGGGCGTGGCGACATCGCCAGGATCTTCCGGGCGCCCTGCTGGCCCGCCTCGTGCGAGAAGGCGCCCGCGACCTCGCATGCCTCGAGGCCCAGCTCCCGCATCGCGGTGCGGTAGCCCGACGCCCGGTCCCGTGGCCGACCGGTTGGCGCCGCCGGTGATGTGCACGATGTGGTGATGGCCGAGCTCGGTGAGGTGCGCGAGGACGAGTCGCGCGGCCTGGAGCTCGTCGGTGGTCACGACGTCGACCCCGGGGAGTGCGGCGTCGCGGCCGATCAGCACGGTCGGCCACGAGGCCGTGAGCGAGCCCAGCTCCTTGGTGGGCATCAGAGGGCTGAGCAGCGCGAGCCCGGCCACCCGGTGCTCGAGCAGGGTCCGCACCAGCGCTGACTCCTTGTCGGCCGAGCGGGTGCCGGGCGCCACGAGGAGGTCGAAGCCGGCGGCCTCGGCGGCCGTGGCGAGGGAGGAGTAGACGCCGCCGAAGTAGGGGTTGGTGACGTCGTTGATGAGCACGCCGAGGGTGTGCAGCCGCTTGCTGGCCAGCGACCGGGCGAAGGCGTTGGGGCGGTAGCCGAGCTCCTCGGCGGCGCGCAGCACCCGGCGGCGGCGCTGCTCGGAGACGTTGGGCGAGTCGCGCATCACCAGCGAGACGAGCGCGCGCGAGACCCTGGCCCGCTTGGCCACGTCTTCCTGGGTGGGTCCCACCGCGTACACCTCGTCGCGTCGAAATGTCAGGACTTTGTGTAACGGTTCGATAACGGGCCCTTGTGGTGCCGGTGTGATCGGCACCACAGTAACCGATTAGCGCGCGCTAAACAGTAGCGCGCGCTAACGCGCAGACAGGCGCGGAGCGGGCCAGGCCCGCGACCAAGGAGGAAGCATGAAGGCTCCGAAGTTGGGTCTGGCCGTCGCAGTGGCGGCCGCCCTGGTCCTGTCCGGCGTGTTCCAGTGGCCAGGACGACAACAACGACAAGGACAGCGACGCCGGCGGCGGCAACCCCGACATCAAGATCTGCATGTACACCCACGGCGACGGCGGCGGGTTCTGGTCGGTGGCCAAGAAGGGCGCCGAGCAGGCGGCCGAAGGACCTCGGGGTCACGCTGGACTACCAGGAGTCGAACAACGACCCGGAGGCGCAGGCGCAGTTCATCGAGGCCGGCGTGGACGCCGGCTGCGACGGCATCGCCGTCTCGGCTCCCAACCCGGACGCCATCCAGAGCGCCATGGACAAGGCCAACGACGCCGGCATCCCGCTGGTGACAATGAACTCCGGCAGCGCGGACTTCCAGAAGCTGCACGCGTTCACCCACGTCGGCCAGGACGAGTTCATCGCGGGCCAGCAGGCCGGGCTGAAGTTCAAGGAGCTCGGCGCGACCAAGATCCTCTGCCCGATCCAGGAGGCCAACAACATCGGTCTCCAGCAGCGCTGCGACGGCGCCAAGGACACCTTCGGCAACGTCGAGAACCTGCAGCTGTCGGCCGGTCTGGCCGACCTGACCAAGAGCGAGGCCGAGATCCAGGCCAAGCTCGAGTCCGACCCCGACATCGACGCGGTGTTCTCGCTCAACGCCGACATCGCCACCGGCTCGTCGATGCCGGCCTCGGAGGCCGTCGGCCGCGACATCATCAACGGCACCGTCGACCTCTCCGGTGACGCCGTGCAGGCGATCATCGACGGCGACCTGGCGTTCGCGATCGACCAGCAGCAGTACGCGCAGGGCTACCTCCCGATCGTGCTGCTCTACCTCAACAAGATCAACGGCCACGTGCTCGGTGGCGGGCAGCCGATGTACACCGGCCCCGGCTTCGTCACGCAGGACAACGCCGAGCAGGTCCAGAAGCTGGCCGAGGCCGGCACCCGCTGACGCCGACGTCCGGGGCGGGCGGGCCGGCCGCCCGCCCGCCACCGGCGCACCATCCCGCAGGGAGGAACCCCGTGTCCGCAACCACCGCGGCGCCGCCGACGAGCGCCTCGTCACGACGTCCCGGCTGACCCGGCTGCTGCGCCGGCCCGAGCTCGGCGCACTGCATCGGCGCCGTCGTCATCTACGCCATGTTCGCCGGCGTCGACACCACGGCGGCGTCTTCGCCACGATCACCGGCACCGCCCGCTGGACCGACTACGCCTCGACGGTCGGCATCGTGGCCGTCCCGGTCGCCCTGCTGATGATCGGCGGCGAGTTCGACCTGAGCTCCGGCGTCATGGTCGGCACGCTCGGGCCTGCTGTGCGGCGTGCTGACCACCGAGTACGGCATGTCCGATGTGGCCGGCCGATCCTCGTCACCTTCGCGTTCGCGGCCTGCATCGGGCTGATCAACGGCTGGCTGGTGATGCTGACCGGGCTGCCGTCGTTCATCGTGACGCTGGCGATGTTCTTCTCGCTGAAGGGCATCAACCTCGGCGCTCACCAAGGCGATCACCGGCACGGTCCGGGTGGCCGGCGTCGACGACGTCGACGGCTTCGACTCGGCCCGAAGGTCTTCGCCTCGACGTTCTGGGACCCCTACGACTACTAGCATCGCGGTCGTGTGGTGGGTCGGCATCACCCTGGTCGCCACCGCTGGTCCTGACCAAGACCCGGTTCGGCAACTGGATCTACGCCGTCGGCGGCGACGCGAACGCCGCCCGCAACACCGGCGTGCCGGTCCGGCGCACCAAGATCACGCTGTTCGTGATGACCTCGCTCGCCGCCGCGCTGGTCGGGATCATCGGCCTGACCCGGCTCGCGTCGATGCAGGCCGGCCAGGGCGTCGGCCAGGAGTTCACCTACATCATCGCCGCCACCGTCGGTGGCTGCCTCCTGACCGGCGGCTTCGGCTCACCGATCGGCGCCAGCATCGGCGCCTCGATCATCGGGATGGCGTTCATCGGCATCGCCTACGCCGGCTGGAACACCGACTGGCAGAGCCTGTTCCTCGGCGTGATCCTCTTCGCGGCGGTCCTGGTCAACACCTTCATCAGCAAGCGCGCGGCAGGAGCGAAGAAATGACGACGTTCGACCCGATCCCCGAGCCCGAGCTGACCCCGCCACCGAGCCCCGGCGCGGTCGTCCCCGCGCTCCAGCTCAAGAACGTCTCCAAGAGCTTCGGCAGCGTGCTCGCCGTGCGCGACATCTCCCTGCACGTCGACCCGGGCACGGTCACCTGCGTGCTCGGCGACAACGGCGCCGGCAAGTCGACGCTGATCAAGATCCTCAGCGGCGTGCACCAGGCCTCGCGAGGGGGAGCTCCTCGTCAACGGCGAGCCGACCTCGTTCTCCTCGCCGCGCGACGCGCTCGGCGCCGGCATCGCCACGGTCTATCCAGGACCTGGCCACGGTGCCGCTGATGTCGGTGTGGCGGAACTTCTTCCTCGGCAACGAGCCGCGGGTCGGGTTCGGCCCGTTCAGGTTCCTCGACGCCGCGCAAGGCCAAGCGGGTCTGCCGCGAGGAGCTGCTCGCGATGGGCATCGACCTCCGCGACCTCGAGCAGCCGGTCGGCACGCTGTCCGGAGGTGAGCGCCAGGCGGTCGCGATCGCCCGGGCGGTCTACTTCGGCGCCAAGGTGCTCATCCTCGACGAGCCGACCAGCGCGCTCGGGGTCAAGCAGTCCGGCGTGGTGCTGAAGTACATCCTCAACGCGCGCGACCGCGGGATCGCGGTCGTCTTCATCACCCACAACCCGCACCACGCGCACATGGTCGGCGACCGCTTCTACCTGCTCAACCGCGGCCAGATGACCAACGAGTTCGAGCGGAAGACGGTCACCCGCGAGGAGCTGGTCAAGGCCATGTCCGGCGGCGCCGAGCTCGAGGCGCTGGCCCACGAGCTGCAGAGCTCGAACGGTCCGGTAGCCATGGAGACCCTCGAGGTCGGCATCATCGGCGCCGGCTGGATGGGCCACGTGCACGCACGTGCCTACCAGCGGCTCGGCCAGCACTGGCCGGACCTGGCGGTGCGCCCCGAGCTGGTCGCGGTGGCGGACTCGTCCGCCGCCGCGGCGGAGACGTTCGCGCGGGCGCACGGCGGCGACGCAGCGTCTACGCCGACTGGCGCGAGCTGCTGGCCGACCCGGACCTCGCGGCGGTGAGCGTGACCGCGCCCAACTTCCTGCACCGCGAGATCGGGGTCGCGGTCGCCGAGGCCGGCAAGCACCTGTGGATCGAGAAGCCGGTCGGGCTCACGTCCGCCGACGCCGCGGCGGTCCGCGACGCGGTGCGCGCGAGCGGCGTCGTCGGCTGCGTCGGGTTCAACTACCGCCACGTCCCGGCCGTCGCCCGCGCCCGCCGGATCGTCGAGTCGGGCCAGATCGGGGTGCCGACCCACGCGCGGGTGCAGCTGCTCACCGACTACGCCGCCCACCCGGGCAGCCCGCTGTCGTGGCGCTACACGCTGGAGAGCGGCGGCCACGGCGTGCTCGGCGACCTGGCCTCGCACGGCGTCGACCTGCTCCGCTTCGTCCTCGGCGACGTGACCGGGGTGATGGCCCGGACCGCGATCCACATCCCGCAGCGGCCGGTCGCGCAGGCGGCCGGGCCACTACGCGGTGCTCGACGTCGCCGAGCCGGGGCTGGCCTTCGGCGAGGTCGAGAACGAGGACTACGTCGTCGCGGTCCTGCAGATGGCGTCGGGGAGCCGTCGCCGTCTGCGAGGCCAACCGGGCCGCGGTGGGCGAGCAGAACAACTACGCCTTCGAGGTGCACGGCACCCGGGGCCTGGTGAGCTGGGACTTCCGGCGCCCGGGCGAGCTGCAGGTCTCCTCGCGGCGACCACTACGCCGGCCAGCCGACCAGCACGGTCTTCAGCGAGCCCGGCGACGGCGAGTACGCCGCGTTCCAGCCGGGCGCCGGCATCGCGATGGGCTACGACGACACCAAGGTGGTCGAGGCCCGCAACTTCGTGTCGGCGATCCTCGCCTCCAGGGCCTCGGGCGAGGCGGCGGAGCTCGCGACGCTGGACGACGCGGTCGCCTCCGCGAGCGTCCTCGACGCCATGGTCACCTCGCACGAGACCGGAGAGTGGGTGGGGCTGTGACTGCGTCGACCAGGCCGGGGACGCCGGGTTCTCGGTCGACACCGGGCCGGAGCTGGCGACCCGTCGCATCGGCGTGCTCGGCTGCGGCCGGATCGGTCGGATGCACGCCTCGCTGCTGGCCCGCGAGGTCCCGGGCTGGGTCGTGGCCGCGGTGGCGGACGTCGTGCCGGCCGCGGCCGAGGGCGTCTCGGCGACGATCGGCGCGCCCGTCCGGTCCATCGACGAGGTGCTGGCCTCCGACGACGTCGACACGGTCGCGATCTGCACGAGCACCGACACCCACGTCGACCTGATCATCGCCGCGGCGCGGGCCGGGAAGGCGATCTTCTGCGAGAAGCCGGTCAGCCTCGACCTCGCGCAGGTCGACCGCGCGCTGGGCGCGGTGGAGGAGGCCGGAGTCCCGTTCATGATCGGCTTCAACCGGCGCTTCGACCCGGGCCACAGGTCGGTGCGCGACCGGGTCGCCGACGGCTCGGTCGGCGACCTGCACGTCCTGCGGATCACCAGCCGCGACCCCGCGGCCCCGCCGCCGGCGTACGTCGCCGTCAGCGGCGGCATCTTCCTCGACATGGTGATCCACGACTTCGACATGGCGCACTACGTCGTGCGGAGCCCGGTGGCCGAGGTGTTCGCCCGCGGCGCGGTGCGCGTGGACCCGCGGATCGGCGAGGCGGGCGACGTCGACACCGCGGTCACGGTGCTGACCCACGAGGACGGCACGCTCACCACCATCGACAACAGCCGGGAGGCGGTCTACGGCTTCGACCAGCGCGTCGAGGCGTTCGGCAGCGCCGGCATGGCGGTCTCCGACAACCCGGCCCGGCACGCGGGGTGGCACCTCGGCCGCGAGGCCAGGACCGGTGAGCCGCTGCCGTGGTTCTTCCTGGACCGCTACGTCGAGTCCTACCGCCAGGAGTGGGCGGCGTTCCACACCTACCTCGTCGAGGGCGGGCCGTCGCCGGTCGGCGCCGCCGACGTGCGGCACTGCACCGCGGTCGCGCTCGCCGCCGGCCTGTCCCTGCGCGAGGGCCGGCCGGTCCAGGTCAAGGAGATCGGGTAGGCACTGATGTCGAGGATCGCAGTGACCGGGGCGACCGGCTTCGTGGGCGGCACGGTCGCGGCCGTCCTGACCGCCAAGGGCCACGACGTGGTCTGCCTGGTCCGCCGCGACCCCGGTCCGCGCTTCCCGTGGCCGAGCCGGATCGTCGACATGCAGGACACCCACTCGCTGGCCGGCGGTCTCGAGGGCTGCGACGCGGTGGCGCACCTGGCGATCTTCAACGACTTCCACGGCATGTACGCCGACAGGCGGGCGGCCCAGGACGGCTACGTCGGACTCACCCGCCGGGTCGTCGACGCCGCCAACCGGGCCGCGACCCGGGTCGGCTACGTCTCGAGCGACTGGGTCTTCGACGGGACCGGCCACCTCGTCGACGAGGACGAGCCGCCGAACCCCGTCAACTTCTACGGGTTCATGAAGGCCGCGTCCGAGCTGGTCGTGCTGGAGCGGGCCGACGCGGGGTTCGTGGCGCGGGTCGGTGGCGTCCAGGGGCTGCACCAGACCCGGGAGTCCGGCCCGCGGTCGCAGGACGTCGGGTTCGGCTACTTCGTCACCTCGCTGGTCGACGCGCTGCGCGGTGGGGGACGGTTCACGGTCTGGGAGGACCCGGCGATCAACTCGGTCGCCACGCCGGTCGTCGCGGCCGAGATCGGCGCCCTGCTGGGCCTGGCCGTCGAGCAGCGCGTCGACGGCGTGCTGCACCTCGCCGGCAGCACCGCGGTCACCCGGCGCGAGCTGGCGCTGGCCACCTGCGAGGTGTTCGGCCTCGATCCCGGGCAGCTGGACTTCGGGCCACCACCGGAGGCGGCCCGGCTCCCGGCGCCGGTGCCCTACGACACCAGCATGGCCGCCGACGCGACGATGGCCCGGCTCGGCGCCACCGCCCACCCGGTCGAGGCCCAGCTGGGTGCGCTCAAGACCGAGCTCGAGCAGGGCGCCCCGGCGCCGCTGACATGACCGCCTCGACGTACGTCCTAGCCCCGGACGAGGTTGATCTCGAAGCTGTAGCGGCTGGCGGCGTAGAGATGGCGGGCGAGCTCCACCACCGTGCCGTGGTCGTCGAGCGTCTCCCGCTCCATGGTCAGCAGCGCCGCGCCCCGCGGCTCGGCGAGCTCACGCGCCTCGGTGGCGGTCGCCGTGCGGGCGCCGACCGTCTGGGTCGCCGAGTGCAGGTGCACCCCGGTGCGCCGGAGCAGGTCGTAGAGGCCGGTGGCCGCCAGCGCGTCCGCCTCGAACGTCACGATGTCGGCGGGCAGCCAGTTGGTCATCCGCGCGATGGGCTGCTCGCGGGCGCTGCGGAGCCGCTCGACCAGCACGACCGGGTCACCCTCGTCGAGCCGCAGCCGCCCGGCGACGTCGGCGTCGGCTCCCACCGTCTCGAAACGGAGGACCGTGGTGGACGGCGCCTGGCCGGAGCCGGCGAGGTCGTCGTGGAGGCTGGTCAGCTCCAGGGGCCGGCGCACCTTGGGCTGCACGACGCGGGTGCCGATGCCCCGGCGGCGGACGACGAGCCCCTGGTCGACGAGCTGCTCCATGGCCCGCCGCATCGTCGGCCGGGAGATCCCCAGCCGCTGGGCCAGGACGATCTCGTTGTCGAGCAGGGCGCCCTGGGGCAGGGTCCCCGCGGCGATCGACTGCTCGAAGTGCTGGGCGACCTGGAACCACAGCGGGATCGGGCTCGAACGGTCGACGGCGAGCGCCGTGAGCACCTCGTCGGAGGAGCGGTCGGCGGCGGACATGGGCGCCAGTATGTCAGATGATCTAATGTTAGGACATGGCTCAGACAGCTGCTCGATCCTCCGATGGGAACCCGTCTCGTGACCCTTTCGCTCCCCGTTGACCGCATCGCCGGGGCTCCCATCTCCTGGGGCCTCTGCGAGGTGCCGGGCTGGGGCTTCCAGCTGCCGCCGGACCGCGTGCTCGGCGAGATGCAGGAGCTGGGGCTCGTGGCGACCGAGTTCGGGCCGCCCGGCTTCCTCGAGGACGGCGCCGCGTCCCGCGTCGCGCAGCTGGCGGCGTACGGCCTGCGGGCCGTCGGCGGCTTCCACGTGGCGGTCCTGCACGATCCCGGCCCACGACCCGCTCCCCGGCGTCGACGCCTTCATCGACGAGTGCCTGGCCGCCGAGGCCGGGATGGTCGTCCTGGCAGCCGGCACCGGTCAGGCGGGGTACGACGCGCGGCCGGAGCTCGACGAGACGGGCTGGCAGACCATGCTCGCCAACCTGGACCGGATCGCCGACCTGGTCGCGAGCCGCGGGGTCGAGGCGGCGTTGCACCCGCACATGGGGACCATGGTCGAGAACGGCACCGAGACCCTCCGGGTCGTCGACGGCTCCCGCATCGGCCTCTGCATCGACACCGGCCATCTCGCCGCCGCGGGCTCGGACCCCGGCACGATCGTCGCCGCGAGCCCGGACCGGGTGCGTCACGTGCACCTCAAGGACGTCGACGGCGCGCTGGCCGGACGAGTGGTGGACGGCTCGCTCACCTTCGCCGACGCGGTGCGTGAGGGCTTGTTCGTGCCGCTCGGCACCGGCACCGTGGACGTCGCGGGGATCGTGGACCTGCTGGAGGGAGCCGGCTACGTGGGCTGGTACGTCCTGGAGCAGGACGTGATGCTCCCCGACGAGCCCGACGGCGAGGGTCCCGTGGCCGACGTCCGACAGTGCCTCTCCTACCTGACAGGCGGTGCAGCATGACGACCATCCAGCACTGGATCTCCGGCGCGCCGACCTCGGCGGGCTCGACGCGCTCGGCTGCGGTCTACAACCCGGCCACCGGCCAGGTCGCGGCCGAGGTCCTGCTCGCGGAGGCCGCCGACGCCGAGAGCGCCGTCGACGCCGCGTGGGAGGCGTTCCCGGGCTGGTCGCAGACCTCGGTGAGCGCGCGGACCAAGATCATGTTCGCGTTCCGCGAGCTGCTCAACGCGAACGCCGAGCGGCTGGCCGAGGTGATCACCGACGAGCACGGCAAGGTGCTCTCGGACGCGCTGGGGGAGGTGCAGCGCGGGCTGGAGGTCGTCGAGTTCGCGTGCGGCATCCCGAGCCTGCTCAAGGGCGACTACTCCGACCAGGTCTCGGGCGGGGTGGACACGTTCTCGTTCCGGGAGCCGCTCGGCGTGGTCGCGGGCATCACGCCGTTCAACTTCCCCGCGATGGTGCCGATGTGGATGTTCCCGGTCGCGATCGCGTGCGGCAACACGTTCGTGCTCAAGCCCAGCGAGCGGGACCCGTCCGCGTCGCTGCTGATCGCCGACCTGTGGCGCCGGGCCGGGCTGCCGGACGGCGTGTTCAACGTGGTGCAGGGCGACAAGGTCGCGGTGGACGCGATCCTCGACTCGCCCAGGGTCGCGGCGGTCTCCTTCGTCGGGTCGACGCCGATCGCGCGCTACATCCACGAGCGCGGCACTGCGAGCGGCAAGCGGGTCCAGGCCCTGGGCGGCGCGAAGAACCACGCGATCGTGATGCCGGACGCCGACATCGACTTCGCCGCCGACCACCTCTCCGCGGCGGCGTTCGGCTCGGCGGGCGAGCGGTGCATGGCGATCTCGGCGGCGGTCGCGGTGGGCTCGGGTGCCGACGCGGTCGTGGAGGCGGTCGCGCAGCGGGCCCGCGCCGTCAGGGTCGGGCCCGGTCGCGACGCGGCCAGCGAGATGGGTCCGGTGGTCACCCGCGAGGCCCAGCAGCGGATCATCGGCCTCATCGGCACCGGCGAGGCGCAGGGGGCGACCCTCGCGGTCGACGGCCGCGAGCTCGTCGTTCCCGGGCACGAGGAGGGGTTCTTCGTCGGCCCGACGGTGATCGACGAGGTCGGCACCGAGATGGACGTCTACACCCAGGAGATCTTCGGTCCGGTGCTCTCGGTGGTGCGCGCCGACGACGTCGACGAGGCGATCGCGCTGGTCAACGCCAACCCCTACGGCAACGGCACCGCGATCTTCACCTCCTCCGGGGAGACCGCGCGGCGCTTCCAGCGCGGGGTCGACGTCGGCATGATCGGCATCAACGTCCCGGTCCCGGTGCCGATGGCCTTCTACTCCTTCGGCGGCTGGAAGGACTCGCTCTTCGGCGACAAGCACGTGCACGGGCCCGAGGGCGTGAGCTTCTACACCCGCGCGAAGGTCGTCACCGCGCGCTGGCCGGAGCGCGCCCAGGACAGCGGCGCCAGCCTCCACTTCCCGACCTCGAGCTGACGGCACGCCGATGACGGAGCTCGAGCTGCTCACCGTGGGCCGGGTGGGGGTCGACCTCTACCCGGAGCAGTCCGGCGTGCCGCTCAAGGACGTCACGACGTTCGCGAGGTCCCTCGGCGGCACGGCGACCAACGTCGCGGTCGGTGCCGCCCGGCTCGGCCACCGGGCCGCGGTCCTGACCAAGGTGGGACCGGACGGCTTCGGCGACTACGTCCGGGAGGCGCTGACCGGCTTCGGGGTGGACGCGACGTACGTCGGGACCGCGGCGGGGCTGCAGACGCCGGTGGTCTTCTGCGCGCTCGACCCGCCGGCGGACCCGCCGCTCACGTTCTACCGCGCGCCGATCGCCCCGGACCTGACGCTCACGGCCGACGACGTGCCGTGGGACGTCGTGTCCGACGTGCCGGTCCTGTGGGTCACCGGCACCGGCGTGAGCGTCGAGCCGGCCCGCACCACGCAGCTGGAGATGCTGGCCCGGCGGCCGCGCCCGGAGCCCGGCTCGGGCCGCTGGACCATCCTCGACCTCGACTGGCGGGAGATGTTCTGGCCGTCTCCGCAGGAGGCGCGTGCCGAGTACGACGCGATGCTCGACCACGTGACCGTCGCCGTCGGCAACCGGGCCGAGGTCGAGGTCGCGGTCGGCACCAGCGACCCGGAGGAGGGGGCCGCGCGGCTGCTGGCCCGGGGCGTCGAGCTGGCGCTGGTGAAGCTGGGCGGCGAGGGAGTGCTGGTCGCGACCGCCGAGGGGTCGACCGTCGTACCCCCGCACCCGGTCGACGTCGTCTGCGGGCTCGGTGCCGGCGATGCCTTCGGTGGCGCTCTGGTGCACGGTCTGCTGTCCGGCTGGGCGCCGGCGCGCTGCGCCGCATACGCCAACGCGGCCGGTGCGCTGGTCGCCTCGCGGCTGGCCTGTGCCGACGCCATGCCCACCGTCGCCGAGCTCGACGCCATGGTCTCGACGCGGGCGGCTCCGGCATGAACGTGCCCACCCTCTCCGACGAGCAGTGGCGAGACCTGCTGGCCACGCGCGCGGGCGACCCGGCCTCCATCGCCAGGGCCTACGGCGCCCGCCGCCGTCCCGGCCGGGTCCTCAGCGACCGCGGCACCCTGTTCCTGGTCGCGGCCGACCACCCGGCGCGCGGTGCTCTGGCCTCGGGCGGCGACCCGATGGCGATGGCCGACCGTCGCTCGCTGCTGGCCAGGCTGGCCGAGGCGCTCAGCCACCCCGACGTCGACGGGGTGCTCGGCACGCCGGACGTCGTCGAGGAGCTGCTGCTCCTCGGCGCCCTCGAGGGCAAGGTCGTCATCGGCTCGATGAACCGCGGTGGTCTCGACGGCGCCACGTGGACCATGGACGACCGGTTCACCGGCTACGACGCCGCCAGCATCGCCGAGTGCGGTCTCGAGGGCGGCAAGATGCTCCTGCGCATCGACGACGCCGACACCGGCACGGCCGAGACCCTCGAGAGCTGCGCCGAGGCCGTGAGTGCGCTGGCGGCCCGTGAGCTGGTGGCGATGGTCGAGCCGCTGCCCTACCACCGGGAGGCCGACGGGTCACTGCGGCTGCTCACGGACGTGGCCTCCCTGTCCCGCGCGGTCGCCATCGCGAGCGGGCTCGGCACCACGAGCGCCTACACCTGGCTGAAGATGCCGTCGTGCGACGACCCGGAGGCGGTCTTCGCGACGACGACCCTGCCGTGCGTGGTGCTGGGCGGGGTGCCGCATCCCGACCCGGCCGAGGACCTCGCGTCGTGGGGTCGCGCACTGGTCCAGCCGGTCGTGCGCGGCCTGGTCGTGGGCCGGGCCCTGCTCTACCCGCCCGACGGTGAGGTCTACGCCGCGGTCGACGCCGCCGCGGCCGTCCTCCGCGCCGCGGGGGACCCACGATGACGCTCGTCGAGGCGCGCGACACCGGCGGGCCGGGCGCCGTCGTCGACCTCACCCCCGAGGACGCCGGCTGGGACTGGACCGGCCTGCGGGTGCTGCGGCTCGCGCCTGGCGAGCCGCAGGTCGTCGAGACAGGGGGCTCCGAGATCTTCGTGCTGCCGCTCGCGGGCTCCGTGCGGGTCACCGCCGGCGACGAGACCTTCGAGCTCCGGGGTCGTGACTCCGTGTTCAGCCGGATCACCGACTTCTGCTACGTCGGCCGCGACACGGCCGCCGAGCTGGTGTCGCAGGCGGGCGCCGAGGTGGCGCTGCCGTCGTCGCGCTGCGAGCGCGCGCTGCCGCCGGCGTACGGCGCCGCCGAGGACGTCCCGGTCGAGGTGCGCGGCGCCGGGCCGGCCACCCGCCAGGTCGCGAACTTCGGCGTGCCCGGGGTCTGGGACCACGCCGACAAGCTGGTCTGCTGCGAGCTGCTGACCCCGGACGGCAACTGGTCCAGCTACCCGCCGCACAAGCACGACGCGAGCGAGCCCTGCCGGGTCGTCAACGAGGAGATCTACTACTACCGGGTCGAGGCCGGCCCGGACGGGTCGCGCGGCTTCGGCTACCACACGACGTACACCGGCCCCGAGCACGAGGCGGCCGGGCTGACGCCGATCGACGAGACCCACCGGGTCGGCGACCACGACGTCGTGCTGGTGCCGCACGGCTACCACGGTCCGTGCGTTGCGGCGCCGGGCTACGCGATGTACTACCTGAACGTGATGGCCGGGCCGGGCGCCGAGCGCGAGCTGGCGTTCTGCGACGACCCGGCGCACGGGTGGGTGCGTGACACCTGGAAGAGCATGCCCACGGACCCACGCTGCCCGATGACGTCGGCGGCGGGACGAAGGGAGAGCTGATGCCTCGTCTCACGACCGCGCAGGCGCTGGTCCGCTGGATGACCGCGCAGCGCTCGCAGCTGCTCGACGGCACGCCGGTGCCGCTGTTCGCCGGGGTCTTCGCGATCTTCGGCCACGGCAACGTGCTCGGGCTCGGCACCGCGCTGCACGAGGCGGGTGACTCGCTGCCCACCTGGCGCGGGCAGAACGAGCAGGGCATGGCGCTGGCCGCGGTCGCCTTCGCGCGGGCCACCGACCGCCGCCAGGTCATGGTCGCCACCTCGTCCATCGGCCCCGGCGCACTGAACATGGTCACCGCCGCCGGCGTCGCGCACGCCAACCGGCTCCCGGTGCTGCTGCTCGTCGGCGACACGTTCGCCGGCCGGGCGCCGGACCCAGTCCTGCAGCAGGTCGAGCACTTCGGTGACCCCACGCTCTCCGTCAACGACTCCTTCCGCGCCGTTTCGCGGTACTTCGACCGGATCACCCGGCCCGAGCAGCTGATGGCCTCGCTGCCGCAGGTGGCGCGGGTGCTCACCGACCCCGCCGACTGCGGCCCGGTCGTGCTCGCGCTGCCGCAGGACGTGCAGGCCGAGGAGTGGGACTTCCCCGAGACGTTCTTCGAGCCGCGGGTGCACCGCGTGCCGCGGCCCCGGGCGGACCGGGACGCGCTCGTCGCCGCTACCGAGACCATCCGCGGCGCGGAGCGACCAATGCTGGTCCTCGGTGGCGGGGTGCGCTACTCGGGTGCGGCCGCGGAGGCCGTCGCGTTCGCGGAGGCACACGGCGTACCCGTCGTCGAGACCGTCGCCGGCCGCACCCTGGTGCCCCACGACCACCCGCTCTACGCCGGCGCGCTCGGCATCGTCGGCTCCGCGTCGGCCAACGCGATCGCGGCCGAGGCGGACCTCGTGCTCGCGGTCGGGACCCGCCTGCAGGACTTCACGACGTCGTCGTGGACCGGGTTCGACGAGGGCGTGAGGGTGGTCTCGGTGAACGCCGCGCGCTTCGACGCGGTCAAGCACGGCGCCGAGGCGGTGGTCGGCGACGCCCGCGAGGTGCTGGTCGAGCTCTCGGCTTTGCTCGGCCCGTGGGTCGCGCCGTCGAGCTGGACTGGTCGCGCGGCCGAGGAGAAGGCCTCGTGGGACGCCGAGATCGACCGGCTCCGCGCCGGCGGGCTCACCCCGGACGGCTCGCTCACCTACGCCCAGGTGACCGGCGCGGTCAACGACGCGTCCGGGCCCGACGACTACGTGCTCACCGCGTCGGGCGGGATGCCGGGCGAGCTGCACGGCGGCTGGCGCACCGACAAGGTCACGCCCGGACCCACGTCCGGCGCGACCATGGACCTCGAGTACGGCTTCTCCTGCATGGGCTACGAGATCGCCGGCCCGTGGGGCGCGGCGATGGCGCGGGCCCGCACCCACCCGGACGGTCTCGTGACGTCGATCTTCGGCGACGGCTCCTACCTGATGCTCAACTCCGAGCTCTACTCCGCCGCGTTCGCCGGCGTGCCCTTCGTCGGGGTGCTCTGCGACAACGGCGGGTTCGCCGTGATCCACCGCCTGCAGACCGGACAGGGCGCCGACGGGTTCAACAACCTGTTCGCCGACTCGCGCGGTCCCGGCGCCGCCGCGGGACTCACCGTCGACTTCGCCGCGCACGCCCGGTCGCTCGGCTGCCACGTCGAGACCGTCGAGGACGGCTCGGTCGAGTCGCTCCGGACGGCGTATGCCGCCGCCCGGGCCGCGGCCGTCGCCGAGCAGCGGCCGGCCATCGTGGTCTGCCGGGTCGCACCGACGGCGTGGACCGAGTCCGGCGCCTGGTGGGAGACCGGCACGCCCGCGTCGCTGACCGGCCACGCGGCGTACGACGAGGGCAAGGCGCGCCAGGTCCGCTGGGTCCCGGGGAGCGGTGGGTGAGCAACCTCCTTCCACAAGGTGGCGGTGGGTCAGGAACCCCTCTCCACGTGGAGAACGGTTGCCAGGTCACCGCCACCCGCGCAGGGAGCACCGTCCCTAGGACCCGTCCGCCAGCGGGTGGCGGTGCAGGCGGGTGGTGAGCAGGCGGCGCTCGGCGTCGTTGCTGGTGAGGCCCAGGGCGGTGCGGTTGGCCTCGCGGGCCTCGTCGTGGCGGCCCAGCGTGGTGAGCAGCTCGGCGCGCGCGGCGTGGAAGAGGTGGTACGACGCCAGCGCGCCGGCCAGGCCCTCGAGCTGGCCGAGCGCGGCGGCGGGCTCGCCGAGCTGGGCCCGGGCCACCGCCTGGTTGAGCCGGACGACCGGCGAGGTGTCGAGGTGGGCCAGCAGCTCGTAGAGCATCACGATCTGGAGCCAGTCGGTCTCCTCCCACGAGGGAGCGGTGGCGTGCAGCGCGGCGATCGCGGCCTGGACCTGGTAGTGGCCGGGCGCGCCCAGTGCGGCCGCGCGCTCGATCAGCCGCTCGCCCTCGGCGATCGCGCCGGAGTCCCAGCGCGACCGGTCCTGGTCGCGCAGCAGCACCAGACCGCCGTGCTCGTCGAACCGCGCCGCGGCCCGGGCGTGCTGGATGGTGAGCAGCGCGGCGAGGCCCCACGCCTCCGGCTCGTGCGGGACCGAGGTGGCGACCACGCCGGCCAGCCAGACCGCGTCGGCGGCGAGGTCGCGGTCCTGGGCGGCGCCGGTCGAGGAGACGAACCCCTCGTTGAACATGACGTAGACGACCGCGAGCACGTCGCCGAGCCGTTGGGTCAGCTGGTCGGGGGCGGGCACGGCGAGCGAGATGCCGGCGGCCACGATCTTGCGCTTGGCGCGGACGATCCGCTGGGCCAGCGTGCTCTCGTTGACGAGGAAGGCGCGGGCGATCTGCGGGGTGGTGAGGCCGACCACCGCGCGGAGGGTCAGTGCGAGCCGGGCCTCGGGTGCCAGTGCCGGGTGGCAGCAGGCGAACAGCAGCGCCAGCCGGTCGTCGGTGCCGGACCGGCCGCCGCCGGGTCGCTCGGCGCGGGTGGCCAGCGCGCGCTGGCGGGTGCTGCGGCGTACGCCGTCGAGGGCGTTGCGCTCCGCGGCCACCTGCAGCCACGCAGCCGGGTTGTCGGGTGCACCGTTGCGGCGCCAGCCGGTGAGCGCCTCGACCACCGCGGACTGGACCGCCTCCTCGGCGAGGTCGAAGTCGCCGAAGCGGCGCGACAGTCGGGCCACCAACGGGCCGGCCTCCTCGCGCAGCACCTGCGCGAGGAGGCCGTCCGTCGAGCTCATGTGCGGCTCACGCCTCCATGTGCGAGTAGTCCTCGACCATGGGCCGGATCTCGACACTGTTCCCCGGCAGGTCGAGCAGCGGCCAGGTCTTCACCACCGCGATCGCGGCGTCCTGGTCGGGCACCTCGATGACGCTGAAGCCGCCGATGACCTCCTTGGCCTCGTTGAACGGCCCGTCGACGACGACGGTGCCGTCGGCTCCGTGCTTCACGCGTGGTCGCGGTCTCGACGCCGAGCAGCTCGGCGCCGGAGTCGGCCATGACGCCGGCGTTCTCCTGGAACCACTCGTAGACCCGCTTGTAGAGCGCCTGCGTCGCCTCGGGGTCGGCGTTCGAGTCGAGATCGGTTCGGGAGGTGTACATCAGGACGTACTTCATGGTTCGTGCCTCTCTCGTGCGGCCCCGGGTCGGGCCTGGTCACCTGTCCGTCGCCGCTCGACCACGGAAATCGACATCGGTCGGCACATTGTTCCGGTCCGGGCGCGGGGAGTCGACGTTTCCTGAGCTGCCGGTGCGGGAATGAGCCCAGTGACACGCACATATCGGGAAAGAGGAAGTCCATGGCCGCGGAGCTGAGCGTCGAGCTGTCCGACCTGAAGGGCTGGGGTGCGCAGGTGGGCCGCGCCGGCGACGACTGCACGGCACTGTCGTCCTACGTCGCCAGCAACATGCCCGATGGTGACTTCGGCAGGATCCTCGAGCTGATCGCCGGCGACTACGAGTCGATGACGTCGACCATCCAGGCCGCTCTGACCACCGACGGTGAGCGCCTCGGCCTGACCGAGTCTTCGCTGGTCGCGGTCGCCAACGACTTCAGGCACACAGACGAGCACGTCGCCCAGGAGTTCGGCGTCGGCGCCCGCATCACCAACGACGGCAGCGCGGCCGGGTGCTTCTCCGACAGCGGCGGCACCACGGCCGCGGCGCCGTCCGGCGGCGGCCAGACCCTCCCCGAGGTCAGCTTCGGCTGGCTCTTCGACAAGGCCTGCGAGCTGATCTCGTGGGTCGGCGGCCCCGACCTGCGGTCGTGGGTGACCGACCAGATCGCCGGCGACGTCGGCAAGGCCGAGACCCAGGCCTCCGCATGGATGAACGCCGGCACCGCGATGCGGGCGATCGAGGGCAACCTCTCCCGCGGCGACTCCGGGATCCGGCGGACCTGGACCGGCGAGGCCGCATCGTCCGCCGGCGCCTACATCGACCAGTGGCTCACCGGGCTGAGGAACCAGGCCAACGCGATGGACCAGGTCGGCGGCTACCTCAAGGACATGGTCCAGCAGGCCGTCGACATGGCCCAGGTGGTCGTCGACATCGTCAAGGAGATCCTCTCGATCATCAGCGCCGGCTGGTCGATGGCCGCCATCCCGATCTACGGCGAGATCAAGCTCGTCGAGAAGGTCAAGGACGCGATCAAGCTGGTCAACGACGCCCGCAAGGTGATCACGGTCTTCTG
Organism: uncultured Actinomycetota bacterium; assembly: GCA_963766475.1. Classification (GTDB taxonomy): domain Bacteria; phylum Actinomycetota; class Actinomycetes; order Propionibacteriales; family Nocardioidaceae; genus Nocardioides. The sequence continues at coordinate 168,248 of CAVXZS010000001.1, forward strand.
GAACGCCCTGAAGCTGATCATCGACGGCTTCAAGATGGTCGTGCACGCCTTCGAGGCGGAGTCGCTCCCGAGTGCACCCTCGCTCCCCGGGGCGCCGGCGTGACCGCGTCGCCCCAGGACGCCATCGACGAGGCGTGGCGCGAGCTGCGCAGCACGATCACCCACGCTCGCGAGGCCCTCGACCGGGTGCGTTCCGAGCCGACCACGACGCCGGACGAGCGCCGCGAGCTGCAGCGCCGCGCGCTCGCGGGCGAGCTGGGACCGGACATGCAGCGGCTGGCCCGCCACGTCGAGTCCGGGGCGACGTCGTGGCCGGAGGTCTTCGAGGGCGTCTCGCCCTACAGCGACCTGCTCCGCAGCCACCTCGACCGCATGGTCGCGATCCACGGCGAGCGCGTCCGACGCCAGATCCAGGAGGACCCGCTGTTCGACCCGACCCAGCCGCACGAGGACGTGTGACGATGGGGTCGATGGACACCGACGACGAGCGGGTGACCGCGGGCCAGGTCGGCGCTGGTCTGGCCAGCCTCGCCGAGGCCTGGCTGCGCGACACGGCGTTCTGCGGGGTCGGGCTGCTCTCGTTCGTGGTGATCATCGCGGGCGTCGCCGACTCCGAGGCCGCGATGGCCGCGCTGGGTGGCGTGGCGGGGGTCGTGGCGTTCGCGCTGCCGCTCTACGCCGTGGTCAAGCGGCTCGGGCCCGGCCGGGTCTGGCTCGCGATCCTGGCCGGCGTGGTGCTCGACGCGCTCGCGCTGGTCATGTTCACGGCCTAGCAGCTCACCGGGCGAGCAGCTGCTCGCGAAGGATGTCGCCGTGCCCGGCGTGCCGGGCGAGCTCCTCGACCATGTGGACGTAGATCCAGCGCAGGGTCAGCGGCCCGCGCCGGTTGTGCACGGCCAGGTCGTCGAGGTCGTACGGCGCCGCGATCTCGTCCGCCTGCGCCCACGCGGCGCGGTAGTCGGCCACGACCGACGCGATGGTGTCGTCGTCCTCGAGCACCCAGCTGTCGTCGGCGCTCTCGGGGATCCCGACGTCGGCGCGGCTGCGCCCGGCCAGCGACACGTGGAACCACACCCGCTCCACGAACGCGCAGTGCTTGACGAGGCCCAGCAACGTCGTCGACGACGCGACCAGCCGGGTCCGCGCCTGCTCCTCGGTCAGGCCGTCGAGCAGCGCCGCGACCTCGGTGCGGTTGTCGTGGACGAACGCCAGCAGCTGCGAGCGCTCGCTGCCGATGAGGTGCTTCTCGCTGAGGTAGGGGTCACTCGGCTGGGCCTCGGTCACGGGCGACGAGCCTAGGACCTTCGGGTCTGCGACCCGTCGCACGGGGCAGGTTCCGGAGTCGAAAGTCGCGCCGAGCCGGTGGTGCGGTGCCGCGCGGGAGCGCGCCGCATGTACGGTGCAACCGCAGTGAAACCGAACCTCGACCAATGAAGTGGGACATGAAATGAACAAGGGAGAGCTCAAGGACGCGGTGGCCGAGGCCTCAGGGCTCAGCGGCGCTGACGCCGAGCGGGCGCTGGAAGCAGTCCTCGACACCATCACGAACACCGTCGCCAAGGGCGACAAGGTGACCATTCCGGGCTTCGGCACCTTCGAGCCGCGGGAGCGCTCGGCCCGCACCGGCCGCAACCCGCAGACGGGCGCGGAGATCCAGATCGCGGCAAGCACGGTGCCGGGCTTCAAGGCCGGCGCCAAGTTCAAGTCCGCGGTCTCCGGCCGCTAGATCCGTACGCCGCCCCGGGCGGTCACGGGTAGCTGCGCAGCTAGCAGCACCCGGCCGTCCGGGTCCGGCGGCGGGAAGTCGGCGCGAAGGCACCTGCTGGACCATCGCCGATCGAGCTTGTCGAGATCGCCGCCGCCGGTGCTGGGACTCGCCCACCGGTGGTTGAGGAGGTCGCGCAGCGACCGTCTCGAAACCTCGCAAGTCGGTGCTGGGGCCGTGCTGTTGCGGCAACCCGACGGCCGAGTTTCTGACCCTCGCCGGGGCTGTCAATCCTGGGTGCCGCTGGTTGCGGTTCTCGGGGCGGGGTGACAGCCCCGGCGAGGGTCAAAGGCGGGCTGGCTATCGGGTTGCCGCGCGATGTGCGGCTGCGGTCTGGCGGTGCGGGGGTACGCCGCCGCGAAGGCACCCGCCCGCCCACCGGTGGTTGAGGAGGTCGCGCAGCGACCGTCTCGAAACCTCCGCCGCGAAGGCACCCGCTGGACCACCGCCGATCGAGCTTGGTCGAGAGCACCGTCTCGAAACCGTCCCGCGAAGGCACCCGCTCGCCCACCGCCGGTCGAGCCCGTGGTCGGCGAGCCCGGCCGAGAAGATTCTCAAGAAAGTTTCGGGATCCCTTGTGGAATGGGGCTTTCCAGGCCTCCGGCTGTCGGTGGTCGATGGCAGGGTTGACCCCACGATGACCTCTGACTTCGACCCGCCTCAGCCGCCCGAGTGCGACGACCCCGCCTCGGTGCTGGCCCACGCCCGGGCCCAGAAGAAGGTCGAGGACGACGCCGCCCGCGAGGTGATGAAGGCCGCCGCGCGGTGGGCGGCGATGCACTCCAGCGACTCGCTGGTCGGCCCGGTCGAGTCCTGGCACGAGTCCTGGCACGAGTCGGCTCTGCCGCTGGGTGGCGAGGGCTGCCCCGAGGTCGCGGAGTTCGCGGTCGTCGAGTTCGCCGCCGCGCTGGGCCGCTCCACCGAGTCCGGGCGCCGCTTCCTCGCCCAGGCCGTCGAGGGCCGCTACCGGCTCCGACGGTGCTGGGAACGACTCGAGGCCGGTGACCTGCAGGCCTTCCGACTCGGCTACATCGCCGACCGCACCATGACCCTGACCCCGGCGGCGGCGGCGTTCGTGGACGCCCACGTCGCCCCGGTCGCCCACAAGATCGGCCCCGCCCAGCTGGGCCGGCTGATCGAGGAAGCCACCGCCAGGTTCGACCCCGACCAGACCGAGGCCGACCGGCTCGCCGCCGCCGAGGTCCGCCACCTGAACGTGGACCTGGCCCAGGTCTGCTGTCGCCGGGACCGTGCACGTCGAGGGCGACCTCGACCTCGCCGACGCCCTGGACTTCAACACCGCCCTCGCCGCCGACGCCCACGCCCAGCTCCTGCTGGGCTCCACGGAGTCGCTGGACGTACGCCGCTCCATCGCCGCCGGCAACCTGGCCCGCGCCCAAGCGCACCCTGGAGCTCGCCGAGTCGACCAACCGGCGCCACGCCAACTGCGGAAGCGGGAGGTGGTGCTGCACGTCCACCTCGCCGACAGCCGCCCTCCTCGGCGCGGGCGGGTTGGCGCGGGTCCAGGAGACCAAGGGTCCGGTCACCGTCGCCCAGGTCCGCCAGTGGTGCGCCAACCCCGACACGCCACGTCACCGTCCAACCCGTGCTGGACCTGGGTGAGCACCTCCAGGTCGGCTCCTACGAAGCCTCCGCCCGGCTCAAGCTGCAGACCCAGCTGCGCGACGGGACCTGCGTCTTCGCGTTCTGCTACCGCCCCGCCGAAGACTGCGACTGCGACCACCGCGTCCCCCACCTGGATAACGGGCCGACCTGCACCTGCAACCTCGCCCCCACCTGCCGTGGCCACCACCGCGCCAAAACCACCGGCGGCTGGACCTACCTCACCGTCGAACCCGGCGTCTACCTGTGGCGCAGCCCGCTCGGCTACCAGTTCCTCCGCGACCACACCGGCACCCTCGACGTCACCCCCGACCACGAACGACGCCGCCTGGCCCACGAGTTCCGCAACCACTTCGGCAAGCCCGACACAGACCCCTGACCACCACGCCCCACACCCCGCTCACCACCGGCGAGCGGGGGCATCGGCGCGCTGTGGGCGGCACTTTCGGGCGGGCTCCAGCTTCAGTGGAGCGATCGCGGTTCCGCCGGAGCGGAGGTGGGACCCGCCGCGCTCTCGCCGAGGAAACGCTGCAGTGCAGGAAGTACGACGGTCGGCACCAGCACGGGAAGAAGCAGGAGCTTCAGCCAGTCCCAGCCCTTGTTGTCACTGAATCCGGTCCACTCCCACGGCACCAGGTAGCCGGCCAGCACCACCGCGACGAAGGCTGAGGCACCGACACCGATCAGCGTCCAGTGGCGCCGCCGGAGCTCGCCCGGAGCGGGCCACAGCGTGGCGGTGGCAAGGACGACGGGAAGCAGGGCCAGCTCGAGCCAGTCCCAGAGGGTGTTGCCCGGGAACCCTGTCCACTCCAACGGAACCACGTAGCCGGCGAGGACGAGACAGGCGAAGCCGATCACGATGGCGAGGACGAGCATCCAGTGGCGTCGACGTAACCGATGGCGGTACACGAGCAGCACCGGCAGCAAGCCAACCGTGAGCGGGAGGGCGAGCGCCTCGAACCAGTCCCACAGAGCGACGTCAGCCGAGAGTCCGGTCCACGTCCAGCCTGCGACATAGCCGCCCCACAGGTACGCCGCCGCCAGCGCCGCAAGCGCCGACGCGACTCCCACGCGCCTGCTGATCGCAGCTGTGGTCATGTGATTCCCCCGCAGGATCGATGGGCCGACAACGAGGGGAAGATATCGGCCATCGGCGTGGCATTGCAGCGGCGGATCATCACGCGTAGGCCACCAACGGCGAAGTGGACGCCACCCCGCCCGGCTCAGCCGGGCGTGGGGGTCCGCACGCTCCGGAAGGGTGAGGCCGCCAGCATCACGACGGCGATCCCGAAGATCACGGCGGCAGCGACCAGCGCGGTGCGGTTGCCGGCCTGGACGGCCAGCAGCCCGCCCAGGGGCGCGACGAGCACGATGACCGCGCGGTTGAACGAGCGCATGGTGGTGTTGGTGCGAGCCTGCAATGCGTCCGGAGTGAGCGTCTGGCGATAGCTCATCTCGTGGGAGTTGCTGAAGCCGATCCCGAACCCGTGGCACGCCTGCCCCAGCCCCAGGACGACGGTGGCGCTCCAGTCGCCCGTACGAAGCCCGGCCAGCACCATCACGACGACGCCCAGGGTCGTGACGACGTGCGCGGTGATGATCGCGCCACCGGTGCCGAGCCGGCGACCGGCGGCGCTGGTGGTGGTTGCGCCGACGACGCCGCCGACCCCGGCGAGGCCTGCGCTGAGACCGAACTGCAGGGGAGTCAGCCCGAGCGTGCTCAGCGCGTAGGGCGCCAGCACCGCGCCGAGGATCGCGTTGGCCGCGAACCACACGTGCGTGGCAACGGCGAGCACGGCCAGGCCGGAGCCGCGGTAGACCCACCGGACGCCCTCACGGATCTCGCGCCACACGTTCGGGGTGTCGGTGGGGACGGGTGCGGGCTCGGGACCACGGATGGTCAGCACGGTGACGGCCGAGAACACGTAGGTCATGGCGTCCACCAGCACCGCGAGCGGTGCGCCGACGAGCTTCACCAGGAGACCTGCCAGCGCCGGGCCGGCGGTCTGCGCTGCCGCGTCGGCGCCGTCGATGCGGGCGTGGGCCCGCTGCAGCTGGCCACGCGGCACCAAGCGGGGGAGCAGGGACATCGAGGCCGCGCCGTTGACGAGCGTCGAGGCGCCGTAGCAGGCCACGACCACCAGCATCAGGGGCATGGACAGCACCCCGGCGGCCCAGGCCACCGGGATCGCGACGAGCAGGCAGGCGGACGCCAGGTCGGTGACCACCATGACGGGACGACGCCGGCGTCGGTCGACGAGCGCACCGACCACCAGGCCGAGCACCAGGTAGGGCAGCCAGCGCGCCGAGCTCAGCCAGCCGACGTCCTGGGCGGTGCCGTCCAGGGTGAGCACGACAAGCGTCGGCAGCGCGACCAGGGTGACGTAGGTGCCGACCGACGAGACCGTCTCGGCCCACCAGAAGCGCGTGAAGTCGCCGGAAGGAAACCTCGCCTCCTGCTCCGGTGCGGCCACCGGGCCATCCTTCCGGAGGTCGGCCGGTCAGGACTCGTAGGGCGCCCCGCCCAGCTTCACGGCTCCCTCGGTCGGGTCGATCGCCTGGACCGTGCAGGCGTCGGACATGGGTTCGCAGACCCGGACCGTGTCGCCGTCCAGGATCATCAGGTGTCCGTCCGGCGTCCAGCCGACGTCATAGCCCGCGTCGGCGTGCTTGAACCGGGTCCCGCCGGCGACGTCGTGGACGTAGGACGCGGGTCGCTCCTCGCTGTTGCGGGTGTCGTTGGGGAAGCTCCGCATGAGGCTGCCGTCGGGTGAGAAGAACGCGTACCACCCTTGGAGCATGCGCACCTCGCCGACCGTCGACTGGTCGGCCATCGACCGGATCTCCCAGAGGTTCCCGCGCTGTACGGCGTAGCGGCCGTTCTGGAGCTCGTAGGTGTCCTGGGTGTCCGGGACCGCGCGGACCTCGCCGGTGCGCCAGTTGACCTGGGTCCATCCGGGGTCGGTGCGGACCCACACCACGTCACCGTCGATCGAGACGGGAGGAGCCTCCCAGCCGGTCTCCACCGGGTGGTCGAGCACGGTGATGCGGGCCAGCTCGCGGTCGGAGACCACGTCGTGCACCACCACGACGAGGTGGCCGTCGGACTGGTCCGCGTAGGCGAAGTTGGCGCCGTCCGGCTCGAACCCGGGGATCCGGTTGCTGCTGTCGGCGTGCACCAGCGACCGCTCGCCCGTCGGGGAGACGAGCGTGTAGGTCGAGATGCCGTCGTTGGTGTCCTCCGAGCTGCCGCTGCGGACCACGACCCCCGCGGAGGTGTAGTAGAGAGCCTTGATCGAGTCGTCCCAGTGGATGGTCTGGTCGCCGACGTGGAGCTCGTGGCCCACCGCGAACGCACCCTGGGACGCGAAGGCCTTCGCGGCGTACGCCGGATCGATCTCGTCGCCGGCCCGCAGCCGGTGCACCCCGGCGGTCCCCGACGCGACCACGACGACGGCCGCAGTCGCGGCGGCGACTCGTGTCCAGCGACGGCGCCGGCGCAGCCCGCGACCGCGCGCCAGCACCAGCCCGGTCGCTGCCGGCGGGACCTCGAGTGCGTCGGCCTCCTCGTGCAGCAGGACGCTCAGCCGCTCAGTCATGACGCGCTCCCGTCTCCTGGGGCAGCACGGCGTCGCCGAGCTGCAGCCGCAGCTTGTCGAGCGCGGCCGAGGTCTGGCTCTTCACCGTGCCCTCGCTGACCCCGAGGGCATCCGCGACCTCGCGGACGCTCAGGTCGTCGAAGTAGCGCAGCACCACGACCGCACGCTGGCGCGGCGGCAGCGTCGCCAGCGCCGCGAGCACGGCGGGCCGGTCGGACGGCTCGCCGCCGGTTGCCTTCTCGGGCAGGTCCGACGAGGGCAGCTCGTTGCGCCAGGACCGCTTGCGGAACCACGACGCGGCGGTGTTGGCGAGCACGACCCGCGCATAGCCCCGGGCTGCCCCGGCCTCGCGGACCCTGCCCCACGACGCGTAGGTCTTGGCCAGCGAGGTCTGCACGAGGTCCTCGGCGAGGTGGTGCTCGCCCAGCAGGAGGTACGCCGTGCGGTAGAGCCCCGGCCACGCGGCCTCGACGAGCTCGGCGAACTCCTCGTCCGAGGGTGCCGCCACGGCGTACCTCCTCCCGCTGCTCCGGTCCTGTGCCTTCCAAGATGCCTCGGTCCCGCGATCGGTTGGGTGGTTGCCAGAACTTGCTGTCGGCGCGTCGGCGGGCTCAGCCGGCGTTGACGATCTCGAGGTCGCCGAGACCTGTGTAGGTGTGCGCGAGCTGCATGTTCACCGTCGTGGACATCGAGGGTGCGAGACGGACGGTCGCGACGTCGGAGTCGCTCTGCGCCGCGAGCGTGCACCGGATCGCGGTGGTCACGGCGGAGTTGTGGGTGACCACGACCTTGCCCAGCAGCCTTGGCTGCTGGGCTCATGTCCTTGATGCCGAGGGACTTGTCTTGACGTCCTTGGTGGTGACCGAGCCGTCCGCGATGTCGGCGCCGGTGATCTTCACGGCGGCGTACGACGTGCCGCCGAGCGCGAGCACGAGTGCGGCGGTCGACGCGACGGTGGCGTAGGGGGTGTGGGTGAACAGCTTCATGGGGATCCCCCTCGGGTTGGGTTCAACGGATCCCTGGACGCTAGGAAGCGCGCGTAACGGTGTCGTCATGCCTCGAGGTCAGCAGCGGGGGCGGGCGGTTCGGGAGCCTCGGCAGTTCTCCCGATGTGCACGCACGGGATCGCTCCTAACGTGGCGGCACGGTCACGACGACCGGCAGACACGAGGAGGACACATGAACCTGTACGCGATTCTCCGCCGCAGCGGCTGGCGCTCGCCCGAGGAGCTCGGCGAGGCGGCCGAGCGCTCCACCCGGGTCGGCAACGAGCTCATGACCGACGAGGTGCGCTGGATCCGCAGCTACGTGCTCGAGGAGCGGGACGGCTCGGTCGGCACGGTGTGCATCTACGAGGCGGTGAGCCCGGAGGCGCTCCGCAGGCACGCCGACCTCGCCGACCTGCCGCTCGACGAGGTCGTGCCGGTCGCCGACACGGTCATCGTCCGGCCCGACCCGCAGCCGGCGACCGCCTGAGCAGCCGGGGTCAGGCCAGCCCGTGCTCCATGGCGAACAGGGTCACCATGGAGCGGTTGGCCGCCCCGGTCTTGGCGTAGATGTGCTCGATGTGGGTGTTGACGGTCCTCGGTGCGATCTCGAGCTCGGCGGCCGCCTGCGCGGAGGTCAGCCCCCGCGCGATGCGCCGCAGGACGTCGACCTCGCGCGGGGTGAGGCCGGCCGGGGCCGCGCGCTCGTGGCGCTGTGGCCGGTGGCCGGCCACCGCCAGGACCGCCTCGGTCGCGTCGGCGTCGAGCCGTCCGTCGCGGACCTCGTCGCGCAGGTGCCGGGCCGCGACCTCGTCGTCGAACGCGGCGCGGTGGGGTCTCGGCTCGCGCAGCGCCCGGTAGACCTGCGCCGCCGCCAGCAGGCGGCCACCCGGCGGGATCGCGGAGCCGGCCAGCCCTCGTGGGTAGCCGCTCCCGTCGAGCCGCTCCTGGGCCAGCGACGCGATGTCGGCCAGCTCCTCGAGGCTGCCGTGCCGCAGGATCCGGTCGGTGAGGTAGGGGTAGAGCCGCATCCGCTCGCGCTCGGCGACCGAGAGCGAGCCTGGCTTGTCCCAGATCGTGTTGGGGACGCCGGTCCGCCCCAGCGAGTGCACCAGCGCCGCCCGGCGCACGAGTCCCACCTCGGGCTCGGCCAGGCCGAGCCGCCAGGCCGCCGCCTCGGCCAGCTCGGCCACAGCGCGGGAGTGGCCCGCGAGCCACGGCGACTTGAGGTCAGCGAAGTCGCCCAGCGCCTCGAGCGCGGCGTCGTACGCCGGTCCGGTCAGTGGAGCCCGCGGGGGCTCGCCGGCCACGACCGGCCCCCAGCAGTCCGGCTCGAGCCCCTCGAGGATGGCCGGCAACGCGGGCAGTGCCGCCTCGACCAGGTGCGGGTCGAGCGTCTTCCCGGCGTGCTGCGCGAGCCAGCGGCTCGCGCCCTCCACACCGGCCAGCCGGTGCTGCGACTCGGCCCGCCACGACAGTCCGAGCATGCGGGCCGCCACGGGGATGCGGTCGCCGGCCGCATCGGGAGGGATGCCCTGACCGTCCCAGCGTGCGAACTTCTGCTGCAGAGGGGCGCTGACGTCCTCGCCCAGACCGAGCCGCACGGCGAACCGGGCGGTGTTGTGGCAGTCGGCCACGAAGGCCGTCATCACCGCACCCATCCGCTCCGGCACCCGCTCGGCGCGCGAGAACAGGTACTCCGGCATGGCCATCGGGGCCGGCCCGACGTCGTACATGCCGCGCCGGAGCTCGATGTCGTCGCCGAAGATCGCGGACATCTCCGCCGAGTCGCCGGTGCACCCGGCCATCGCCAGCAGCGTGACCCAGAAGATCGACTCCCGGTCCGCCGGCGCGAGGTCGAGCGCCTCCGCGAGGCGGGTGGCGATCAGGCACGAACGCAGGCCGTGCTCCATCGGCTGCCCGAGACCGAGATCGGTGGCCAGGGACAGCGCGGCCACGACCTCCACCAGGCGCGGACTCCCACGTGACGACCCAGGCACCCCGTCCCCTTCCGCCACCGCCGAACAAACCAAGTGTGCGCCTCCCTAGGATTGAACGCATGCCTGCATCGCTCTCCCGCGACGAGGTGGCCCACCTGGCCGACCTCGCCCGGATCGACCTCACCGACGCCGAGCTCGACCACCTGGCGCCGCAGCTGTCGGTGATCCTCGAGTCGGTCGCGTCGATCCAGGGCGTGGCCTCGGCCGACGTGCCACCCACCTCGCACGCCCTGCCGCTGACCAACGTGTTCCGTGAGGACGTCGTCGAGGACTGCCTGACCCCCGAGCAGGCGCTGTCGGGAGCACCCGCGCAGGAGCTCCAGCGCTTCTCGGTCCCGAGGATCCTGGGGGACGAGCAGTGACGGCCGACCTCCGCCGCACGGCGGCGGAGCTCGCCGACGACCTGGCCTCGGGTGCGACCACCAGCGTCGAGCTGACCCAGGCGTGCCTCGACCGGATAGACGAGGTCGACGAGTCGTTGCACGCGTTCCTCGCGATGAACGCCGAGGGCGCGCTCGCGGCCGCGAGCGCCTCCGACGAGCGACGCGCCTCCGGACGGCTGGCGTCCGCGCTGGACGGCGTGCCGATCGCGGTCAAGGACGTGCTCGCGACCCAGGGTCTGGCGACCACCTGCGGCTCGAAGATCCTCGAGGGGTGGGTGCCGCCGTACGACGCCACCGTGGTCGCCAAGGTGCGCGCGGCCGGCCTGCCGATCCTGGGCAAGACCAACATGGACGAGTTCGCGATGGGCTCGTCCACCGAGCACTCGGCCTACGGCACCACCCACAACCCGTGGGACCTCGACCGGATCCCCGGCGGCTCCGGCGGCGGCTCCGCGGCCGCGGTGGCGTCGTTCGAGGCGCCGCTCGCGCTCGGCACCGACACCGGTGGCTCGATCCGCCAGCCCGGTGCGGTGACCGGCACGGTCGGCATGAAGCCGACGTACGGCGGGGTGTCGCGCTACGGGCTCGTCGCGCTGGCCAACTCGCTCGACCAGGTCGGCCCGGTCACCCGGACCGTGCGTGACGCGGCCCTGCTGCACACGGTCATCGGCGGCCACGACCCCAAGGACTCGACGTCGCTCGACGCGCCGGTCCCGGACCTGCTGGCCGCCGTCGACCAGGGCGCGACCGGCGACCTGTCGGGCGTCCGGATCGGCGTGGTGACCGAGCTCGGGGGCGACGGCTACCAGGGCGGTGTGCTCGAGCGGTTCAAGGAGTCGGTCGACCTGCTCGTCAAGGCCGGTGCCGACGTGGTCGAGGTGTCGTGCCCGCACTTCGTGCACGCGCTCGCGACCTACTACCTGATCCTGCCGGCCGAGGCCTCCAGCAACCTGGCCCGCTTCGACGCGATGCGCTACGGCCTCCGGGTGGTGCCCGAGGACATCGAGGCGCCGTCGGCCGAGGACGTCATGCGCGCGACCCGTGAGGCCGGCTTCGGCGACGAGGTGAAGCGCCGGATCATCCTCGGCACCTACGCGCTGTCGAGCGGCTACTACGACGCCTACTACGGGCAGGCGCAGAAGATGCGCACGCTGATCAGCCGCGACTTCGAGAAGGCCTTCGCGCAGGCCGACGTGCTGGTCTCGCCGACCGCGCCCACGACGGCGTTCCCGATCGGCGAGAAGGTCGACGACCCGCTGGCCATGTACCTCAACGACCTGGCCACGATCCCCGCCAACCTGTCCGGGGTCCCCGGGATCTCCATCCCCAGCGGGTTGGCCCACGAGGACGACCTCCCGGCCGGCGTGCAGATCCTGGCGCCCGCGCTGCAGGACGACCGCTGCTACCGGGTCGGCGCGGCGCTGGAGACCCGGCTGCGCGAGCAGTGGGGCGGCTCGCTGCTCGACCGGCTCCCCGAGGTGAAGGTGGTGGCCCGATGAGCACCACCCAGGAGTCGCTGGTCGCGTTCGACGAGGTGCTGGACCGCTACGACCCCGCCCTCGGCCTCGAGGTCCACGTCGAGCTCAACACCGCGACGAAGATGTTCTGCGGCTGCCCGGCGGCGTTCGGCGGTGAGCCCAACACCAACGTCTGCCCGACCTGCCTCGGCCTGCCGGGGTCGATGCCCGCGGTGAACCGCAAGGCGGTGGAGTCGGCGATCCGCATCGGACTGGCGCTCAACTGCCAGATCGCCGAGTGGTGCCGGTTCGCGCGGAAGAACTACTTCTACCCGGACATGCCGAAGAACTTCCAGACCTCCCAGTACGACGAGCCGATCTGCTTCGACGGCTTCATGGACGTCACCGTGGCTGACGAGGGTGGTGGCGAGGGCGAGACCTTCCGGGTGGAGATCGAGCGCGCGCACATGGAGGAGGACACCGGCAAGTCGACCCACGTCGGCGGCATCACGGGCCGGATCCACGGAGCCGACTACTCGCTCGTCGACTACAACCGCGCCGGCATCCCGCTCATCGAGATCGTCACCAGGCCGATCGTCGGCGCGGGGGACAAGGCGCCGGCCGTGGCGCGCGCGTACGTCAGCCAGCTCCGCGACCTGATCGTGGCGCTCGGCGTCTCGGAGGCGCGGATGGACCAGGGCAACCTGCGCGCCGACGTGAACCTGTCGCTGGCGCCGAAGGGCTCAGGAGTGCTGGGCACCCGCACCGAGACCAAGAACGTCAACTCGTTCCGCTCGGTCGAGCGCGCGGTGCGCTACGAGATGCAGCGGCACGCCGGCGTCCTCGACGCGGGCGGCTCGATCCTGCAGGAGACCCGGCACTGGCACGAGGACACCGGCGTCACCACCAGTGGCCGGGAGAAGTCGGACGCCGACGACTACCGCTACTTCCCCGAGCCCGACCTGGTCCCGATCGCGCCGTCGCGCGAGTGGGTCGAGGAGCTGCGCGGCACGCTCCCGGAGAACCCCACCGAGAGGCGGGCCCGGCTGCAGGCCGAGTGGGGCTTCAGCGACCTCGAGATGCGCGACACCGTCGGTGCGGGAGCGCTGGGCCTGGTCGAGGAGACCATTGCCGCCGGCGCCTCGCCGCAGTCGGCGCGCAAGTGGTGGCTGGGCGAGCTGGCCCGCCGGGCCAACGACTCCGGCGTCGACATCACCGACCTCGGTGTCACGCCGGCGGACGTCGCCCGCATCCAGGCGCTCGTCGACGAGGGCGCGATCAACGACAAGCTGGCCCGCCAGGTCTTCGACGGGCTGTTCGCCGGCGAGGGGACCCCCGACGAGGTCGTCGCGGCCCGCGGGCTGGCGGTCGTCTCCGACGAGGGTGCGCTGTCGGCCGCGGTCGACGCGGCCATCGCCGCCAACCCCGACGTCGCCGACAAGATCCGCGACGGCAAGGTGGCGGCGGCCGGCGCCCTCATCGGCGCGGTGATGAAGGAGCTGAAGGGCCAGGCCGACGCCGGCCGGGTCCGCGAGCTGGTCCTGGAGAAGCTCGCCTGAGGGCACGCGGTACGCTGCCGCTGCACAACTTCATTCATCACGCCCGTCGTGGGGGAAGCCGGTCCAAGTCCGGCGCTGACCCGCAACCGTAGGCCCGCTCCTCAGCCCGATCCCGGGCGGAGAGGTGGGCGAGCCGGAGCACCCGCTGCGTCGCGTCCTGACCAGTCGCTGTCGAGGAAATACAGCGGGTCGAGCCCGGTCGTCCGGACCCTTCCCGCTGTCTGCAGCGGGAAGGAACCACATGAGCACCACCCATCGCCGGATCGCGGCCGTCGCCGCCCCCGTCCTGGCTCCGATGCTGGCCGTGACGCTGGGCGTGTCGGCCCAGCCGTCGTACGCCGACGCCACGCCGTCCAGCAGCTCGGCCGCCTCGTGGCTCGCCGGCCAGCTCACCAACGGAGTCGTGCACAACGACCAGTACGACTTCGACGACTACGGCCTCAGCATCGACTTCGCCCTGGCGTTCGCGGAGCTGGGTGGGCAGCCCGCGGCGCTCCAGTCGGTCAGCGGCGCCCTCGCCACCCACGTCCACGACTACACCGAGCCGGGGTTCGGCACCGACGTCTCGGCCGGGGGCACGGCGAAGGTGCTGCGGCTGGCCCAGGTCTCGGGTGCCGACCCGCGCTCGTTCGGCGGGGTCGACCTGGTCGCCCGCCTGGAGAGCCTCACCGGCGCCAACGGCCGGATCGCCGACGACCTCACCACCCCGAGCGACCCGGACTTCGCCAACGTGATCGGCCAGGCCTTCGCCGTCCAGGGGCTGACGGCGGCGGGCAGCCCGGAGGCTGCCGCCGCGTCCGGCTTCCTGCTGGCACAGCAGTGCGCGGGCGGCTGGTTCCGTCTCGGCTTCTCCCCGGCCGACTCCCCGGACCAGAGCTGCAACGGCGCCAGCCCGGCGGCCACGCCGGACACCGATGTCACCGCGCTCGCCGTGCTCGCCCTCCAGGCCCGGCGCAGCGACCCGGCCGTCAACCAGGCCACGACCAGGGCGGTGAGCTGGCTGAGGTCGGTGCAGCTGCCCGACGGCTCGTTCGGCGGCGGTACGTCGACCGACACCCCCAACGCCAACAGCACCGGTCTCGCCGCCGCCGCGCTCGGCTCGGTGTGCGCGGTCGCCCCGGCCGACAGGGCGGCGGCGTGGGTCCGCGCGCTCCAGGTGGCGGCGGGACAGAGCGGCCCGCTCGCGCCGTCGGTCGGTGCGGTGGCCTACGACCCGGCCGCCAAGGCCGCCGGCCAGGGCAGCGGGATCACGACCGCCACCGCCGACCAGTGGCGCCGCGCGACCGCGCAGGCCTCGCTCGGGCTCGTGTGGGACGGCACCGCCGCGCCCACGGTCCGCGTGGTGGCCCCGACCACGTTCCTCAAGGGCGGTGGCGTCGCCACCGTGACCATCACCGGCGCGGCGGCCGGCGAGCGGGTCTGCGTCAGCGACTCCGCCGGTGGCACGGCCACGCTGACCGGCACCGGCTCGGCCCTGACCTACGACGTGCACACGGCCAGGAAGGACAGCAAGGACATCACCTTCTCGGCGACCACCGGTCCGGGCTCGGCGACCGACGAGGTCCACGTGCTCGGCAAGGCGCGCCTCAAGCCCCGGCTGGCGAAGTCGGTCGAGCAGGGCGAGCGGGTCTCGGTGAGGCTCAAGGGGCTCGCGGTCAAGGAGAAGGTGAAGGTCCTCGTCGACGGGAAGAAGGTGGACCACGGCAGGGCCAGCAAGAAGGGCGTCTTCAAGGGCCGCTTCCTGGCCCGGCTCGGGCTGGGCATCCACAAGCTGAAGGTGGTCGGTGCCTTCGCCAACCGCGTCGGGACCGTGACGTTCCGGGTGGTCCGCTGATCATGCGACGCCAGCTCGCCGGCCTCGCCGCTGCGGTCCTCGCGACCGCAGCGGGCGGGCTCGGCCTCGTCGCGGGCACGACGGCTCCGGCCGCCGCGGCCGCCTGCTCGGGCACGACCGGCGTGACCGTCGTGGTCGACCACGGCGCCCTCGGTGGCGGCGTCGAGCAGATCTGCAGCCCGGGAGGCGGCGGCAACGACGCGGCGTCGCTGTTCACGGGCGCGGGGTTCGCGCTCACCTACGTCCAGCGCCAGCCCGGCTTCGTGTGCCGCATCAACGGCCAGCCATCGTCCGACCCGTGCGTCAACACGCCGCCGACCACCGCCTACTGGGGCCTGTTCTGGTCCGACGGGAAGTCCGGGTCGTGGTCCTACTCGTCGCTGGGTGCCGGGTCCCTGAACGTCCCGGACGGCGGCTACGTCGCGTTCGCCTGGCAGACCGGGTCGCAGAACCCGCCGAACGTCGCGCCCACGCCACACGCCACGCCACCGCCGGCCCCGACGCCCACCGCGACCCCGACGCCCGGTGGCGGCGGGGGTGCCGGCGGGCACGGTGGCGGTGGTCACGGGACCGGCGGCGGTCACGGGAGCGGCGGTCAGGGGAGTGGCCAGGGTGCCGCCACTCCGACGGTCAGGCCGTCCGCCGCGCCGTCCGCCACGTCGGCCACGTCGACCCCGTCCGCCCCGACGCCGACCCCGTCCGGCAGCCCGGCGCCCACCACGCCCGGCACGGACGGGTCGAACGCACCGGCGGGCGCGAGCACCGCCACCACCCCCACCGTGGTCCCGTCCGACGCCCCGCCGACGGAGGCCGGGTCGACGAGTGCGGCGGCCACCCCGTCGAGCTCCACCACTCCAGTGGAGTCCCCGGACGCGAGCGGCGACGCCGCGGCCGGCGCCCTGCCGGGGTGGGTGGTCCCGATGGTCCTGCTCGCGCTGGCCGCGGGCGGTACGGCGGCGTACGTGCTGCGCCGACGGCACCGGACTAGCCCGTAGTCCGCCGAACATTCTCCGGTACAGACGTGCGTGCTGTATTTTCCATGAGGGACCCGGGTTCTTCCGTCGCGGGGGCCTCAGGAGGACGTCGTGAGCAGGACCGGGACGAACATCGTCCGCTTCGCCGTTGCGGCGTTGCTGGGCGTTGCCGCCTGCCTCGTTGCCTGGTGGCCTCAGAGCGCGGCGGGCTCGGGCGAGACCGCCGTGGTGTCGCCGGCGGCCGCTGCGCCGACCCAGAAGACGCCGACGGCGCCCAACACCCCGACGGCGACCGTGGCGCCCACCACCGCCGCGCCGCCGCCTCCGCCCCCCGCATCGCCGACCCACAAGCCCACCCACAAGCCGACCCACCACAGCGGTGGCTCCAACGGTGGCAACGGTGGCAACGGGTCCCACAACAACCCGCCGGTGCTCCACAACGGCGGCAACGGCGGCAACAACGGCGGCAACAACGGCGGCTCCCACGGTGGCAACCACCACAGCTCCGGGGGCTCGAACAACAACCCGCCGGCGACGCAGTCGGGTGGTGGGACCACCAGCACGCCATACATCCCGCCGGCGACCTCGACCACCCCGGTCGCACCTGTGGTCAAGCCCTCAGCGTCGAAGCCCACCGCGGCGCCGACCACCGCGCCGGCGACGGCCGCGGCGGCTGCGACCCCGGCCGCGCCGGCCGACGAGGGCGACAAGGCCGACGACGCGGAGAGCTACGACACCTACGTGACCAGCTCCGAGCCGGTGGAGACCCAGAGCGCGCCCGTCTGGGTGGTGCCGGGCATCCTGCTCGTGCTCACCTCGATGCTGGCCCTGCTCGGCGGGGTCCTGGGCCGCGGGACGCGTCCTTCCCTCGCTCGAGTCAAGTCCTCCAACGAGGACGACGGGCCCACCACGACGTAGCGGACGCCCCGGCGTCTGGTCACTCCGGGACACTCTCCCGGTGACGTCCTCGCGGCTCTCGCGCGACCTGCATCCCGTCGCCTGGTGGGTGTGGGCGCTCGGGCTGGCCACCGCGGCGTCGTTCACGACCAACCCGCTCGTGCTGCTGACCATCGTGGCCGTCGCCACCCTCGTCGTGCTGGCCCGGCGCTCCGGGCAGCCGTGGGCCAATGCCTTCCGGCTCTACGTCGCGGTCGCGGTCGTCATCGTGGTCATGCGGGTGCTGTTCCGGGTCGTGTTCGGCGGCGGAGCCGACGGCGGCCTGGTGCTGCTCGACCTGCCCGAGGTACCGCTGCCGGACTGGGTGCTCGGGCTGCACCTGCTCGGCCCGGTGACTCGCGAGTCCGTCCTGGCCGGGCTCTACGACGGCCTGCGGCTCGGCACCATCGTGGTCTGTGTCGGGGCGGCCAACGCGCTGGCGAACCCCAAGCGGCTGCTCCGCTCGGTGCCCGCCGCGCTGCACGAGGTCGGGACGGCGCTGGTCGTCGCCGTCACCGTGCTGCCGCAGCTGGTGGACAGTGCGCGCCGGGTGCGGGCCGCGCAGGCGCTGCGCGCGGGCGACTCGCGCCGCACCGGCCGGCTGCGTCGCTACCTCGTGCCGGTGCTCGAGGACGCGCTGGAGCGGTCGCTGCGGCTGGCCGCCGGCATGGACACCCGCGGCTACGGCCGCTCCGCCGGCGCTCCGCCCGCCGAGCGACGGCTCACCGGGGCGTTGATGCTGCTCGGGCTGTGCGGCATCGCCGTGGGGGTCTACGCCGGGCTCGACCAGAGCGCGCCCCGGCTGCTGGCGACCCCGATGCTCCTGCTCGGCGTGGTCGCGGCCGTGGCCGGGCTGGTGCTGGCCGGCCGCCGGGTCGGCCGGACCCGCTACCGGCCCGATCCGTGGCGCTGGCCGGAGCTGGCCGTCATGCTCTCCGGCGCGGCGACAGCGGTGGTGGCGTGGTGGGTCAACGGGCACCAGCTCGTGGTCGCCTACCCGGACGTGTCGTCGTTCCCCCAGGTCACGCTCGTGGCGCTCGTCGGTGCGCTGCTCGGGCTGGCCGCGGCGGCGGCCGCTCCCGAGCCGCGGGCGGTGACGTCATGAGCCTGCTCGAGCTGCGTGCCGTCTCGTTCGGCTACGGCGAGGATCCGGTGCTGCGCGACGTCTCGCTCTCGATCGAGGAGGGCGAGCTGGTCCTGGTCACCGGGCCGACCGGCTCCGGGAAGTCGACGCTGCTCGGTGTGGTGACCGGACTCGTGCCGAGGTTCTCGGGCGGCACGCTCCGGGGCGACGTACTGCTGGACGGGGTGTCGGTCCTCCACACTCCGCCGCGCGAGCGCGCGCACGCGATCGGCTACGTCGGGCAGGACCCGCTGGACGGCTTCGTCACCGACACCGTCGAGGAGGAGCTCGCCTACGGGATGGAGCAGCTCGGGCTTCCGCCCGAGACCATGCGGCGCAGGGTCGAGGAGACCCTCGACCTGCTCGGCATCGCCGACCTCCGCACCCGCGACCTGCGGACCCTCTCGGGCGGGCAGCAGCAGCGGGTGGCGATCGGCTCGGTGCTGACCATGCATCCGCGGCTCCTGGTGCTCGACGAGCCGACCTCCGCCCTCGACCCGACGGCCGCCGAGGACGTGCTGGCGACCATCACCCGGCTGGTGCACGACCTCGGTGTCTCGGTGCTGCTGGCCGAGCACCGGCTGGAGCGGGTGGTGCCGTTCGCCGACCGGATCTGCCTGGTCGTCGGCGACGGCTCGCTGGTGGTCGGGGAGCCCGCCGAGGTGCTCGCGACGTCACCCGTGGTCCCACCACTCGTGGAGCTGGGCCGGGCGGCCGGGTGGTCGCCGCTGCCGCTCACCGTGAGGGACGCCCGGCGTCTCACGTCGTCGCTCGTGCTGTCGCCGCCCCGGGTCGACCCGCCGCAGGCGGTCTCGCCGGGCCTGGTCGTCTCCGGCCTCACCGTCGTGCACGGCCGCACCGTGGCGGTGCGCGAGGTGTCGCTGACGCTCTCGCACGGGCGGGTCACCGCGCTGATGGGCCGCAACGGCTCGGGGAAGTCGTCGCTGCTGTGGGCCCTGCAGGGGAGCGGGCCGCGCCGGTCGGGCACCGTGGGGGTCGCCACGCCCGACGGTGTCAGTGTCGACCCGGTCTCCCTCAGGCCGGCCGAGCGCCGGGCAGTGGTGGGGCTGCTGCCGCAGCAGGCGGCCGACCTGCTCTACCTCGAGACCGTCGAGGAGGAGTGCGCGGCCGGCGGCCCCGACACCCGCGCGCTGCTCGACGCGCTGGCCCCGGGCATCCCCGGCGACCAGCATCCGCGCGACCTGTCCGAGGGGCAGCGGCTGGCGCTGGCCCTGTCGCTCGTGCTCGCCGGCGGGCCGTCCGTCGTACTGCTGGACGAGCCGACGCGCGGGCTCGACTACCGCGCCAAGCGGGTGCTGGCCGAGGCGCTGCGCCGGTTGGCCGACGGGGGCCGGACCGTGCTGGTCTCCACCCACGACGTGGAGTTCACCGCGCTGGCTGCCGACGAGGTGGTGGTGCTCGCCGACGGCGAGGTGGTCTCGTCCGGGCCGGTGCGCCGGGTCGTGGCCGAGTCTCCGGCGTTCGCGCCGCAGGTGACCAAGGTGCTCGGGCCGCCGTGGTTGCGCGTCGACGAGGTCGTGGACGCCCTGGGAGGGGAGCGATGAACGCCGTCCCGGTCTCGCGACGCTCCGCGGTGATCCTGGGCGTCGCCTCGCTGGGCGGGCTGATGATGCTGGTCTGGCCGCTGCTGGTGCGGGTGCAGCCGAGCGACCGCGTCGACCCGCCCTTCCTGTTCCTCGCGCTGCTGCCGGTCGTGATCGCGGTGATGCTCGCGGAGCTGAGCACCGGCGGGCTCGACACCCGGGTGCTGGCCGTGCTCGGCGTGCTCTCGGCCGTCATCGCGATCCTGCGCGGTCTGTCCGCGGGCTCGGGCGGCATCGAGCTGGTGTTCTTCCTGCTGGTGCTGGCCGGCCGGGTCTTCGGCGCGGGGTTCGGCTTCGTCCTCGGTGTCACCTCGCTGTTCGCCTCCGCCCTGATGACCGCCGGCGTCGGTCCCTGGCTGCCGTTCCAGATGCTCGTCTCGGCCTGGGTCGGCATGGGTGCCGGGCTCCTGCCTCGCCGGGTCGGAGGCCGCTGGGAGATAGCCATGCTGGCGGCGTACGGCGTGGTGGCCGCCTACCTCTACGGGCTGCTCATGAACCTCTCCGGCTGGCCGTTCCTCCTCGGCATCGTGATCCCCGGCCACGAGCAGACCGCGCTGTCGTTCGACCCCTCCATGCCGCTGCTGGAGAACCTGCAGCGCTTCGGTGCCTACACGCTGATCACGTCCACGGGCTCGTTCGACACCGGCCGCGCGATCACCAACGCGATCGCGATCGTGGTCGTCGGCCCCGCCGTGCTGACCACGCTGAGGCGGGCCGCCAGGCGTGCCACGGTGGTGGGAACGTCCACACGGACGCCCGACCGAGGGGCGGTGGGTGCCCAACGTCTCTCCACAGGGAGAGAGGTTGCTGAGCCACCGCTGCCCGGTGACGAAGGTTGCTGAGCCACCGCTGCCCTGGCCGTCAGCCGCCGGTGGGGCTGACGACGAGGATCTGGTCGTCGTCCTCCGACGGGTCGCCGCGGCCGTCGCGGTTGCTGGTGGTGACCCAGAGGTTGCCGTCGGGAGCGACGACGACGGTGCGCATCCGGCCGTAGGCGCCGACGAAGTAGGCCTCGGGCTGACCGGCGGTCTGGTCGGCGACCGGGATCTTCCAGAGCCGGTTGCCGCGGAGGGCGGCCATCCAGAGGGCGTCCGCGGTGTAGGCCAGGCCGGAAGGGGACGCGACGTCCGTGCCCCACGTCGCCTGCGGGTCGGTGTAGCCCTCCGCGCTGCCGCCGGTGCCTTCGTGGACCGGCCAGCCGTAGTTGGCGCCCGCGTCGATCCGGTTCAGCTCGTCGAAGGTGCTCTGGCCGAACTCCGAGGCCCACAGCTGACCGTCGACGAACGCGAGCCCCTGCACGTTGCGGTGGCCGAACGACCAGACCGCGCTGTCGAAGGGGTTCCCGGGCGCCGGCTTGCCCGCCGGCGTGAGCCGCAGGATCTTGCCGCCGAGCGAGTCGCGGTCCTGGGCGAGCTCGCCGTTGCCGGTCTCGCCGGTCGAGGCGTAGAGCATCCCGTCGGGTCCGAACGCGAGCCGGCCCCCGTCGTGGATGGCACCGAGCGGGATGCCGGTGAAGATCGGGGTGGTGGCGCTGAGCGCGCCGTCGGTGAGGGTGGCGGTGACGATCCGGTTGTCGGCCTCGCCGCTCGCGTAGAAGTAGAGCGTGTGGTCCTGGTCGAACGCCGGGGAGACGGCGACCCCCAGCAGCCCGCCCTCGCCCTGCGGTGCCGCGTCGCCGATCTGGCCGACCTCGGTGACCGCGTGGTCGGTCGCGGAGATGGTCAGCACCTTGGCCGAGTCGCGCTCGGTGACCACGGCGTCGCCGCTGGGCAGGAACGCCAGGCCCCACGGAACCTCGAGCCCGGTCGCGACGGTGTCGACCACCTCGGGGGCCGGCCCGGACGCGCCGGCGGTGGCGGTGGCGGCAGCCGTGCCCGTCGCGGGGCCCGTCGCCGGGGTGGCGTCCTCGTCCACGTTGACCCGGACCTCGTCGCCGCCCTGCGAGCAGCCGGTCGCGAGCAGCACCAGCGCCGCGGCGACGAGGGCGGGGCGGCGCATCAGGCGATCCGGCCGAGGAACTCCAGCAGCAGCTCGTGGACCTTCTCCGGCTGCTCCATCTGCACGAAGTGGCTTCCGTTGAGCTCGACGTACGTCGCATCGGGGATCCGTGCGGCCGCGGTCGCCATGTCGCGCGAGCCTGCCAGCACGTCCCACCTCGCGGCGACGAACGCGGTCGGGACCTTGATCCGGCTCAGCGAGACCCGGCCGTGCTCGGAGGTCGCGATGGCGAGGTGCATGTACCACTCGATCGGGGTCTCGAGGAACTCCCGCACGGCGTTGGCGGCACCCTCGGTGTCGGGCACCGGGAGCATGAAGCCGCTGTGGGTCAGCACCGCGATCGCACGGGGGCCGACCGGCAGTCGCGTGGTCACCGGCGTGAGCGCGCGGCCGGTCAGCTTCAGCACCCGGGCGATGTTGACCGTGAGCTCGTGCGCGACCAGGCGGGGCAGCCTGAGCGGCGCCAGCATGGTCGCGAAGGTGTCGCCGGGCACGCCCGCCACGGCGAACAGCCCGGACACCCGCTCGGGGTGCCGGAAGGCCAGCTCGAACATCGTGTTGACGCCCATGGACCACCCCATGACCGGTGCCCGGTCGACGCCGAAGTGGTCCATGACCGAGAGGGTGTCCTCGACGAACGCCTCGATGCCGCAGTGCGCCGGGTCCGCCGGGCGGTCCGAGCCACCGGTCCCGCGGTGGTTCCAGGAGATGATCCGGACCCCGCAGTCGGGACGCAGCAGCGCCGGCCAGGTCCACGGGCCGGTCCCCAGGCCGTTGCAGAGCACCACGGTGGGGCCGTCGATGGTGCCGTCCGGGTCGTTGGTCCACGCGGTGAGGCGGGTGCCGTCGTCGGACAGCACGTCGTGGTAGGTGATGCTCGGCGCCGGCGCGACGCGCGCCGCAGAGGTCGGCATGGGTCGATTCTGCCGGAGGGACGGGGTTCCACCCCGTCGGGTCGGTGCAGCGCGTGTCGGCTAGCGACGTGCGGCGGTCGGGAGACCAGGCGCCCGGGGCGCCGGGCGCAACGTCGCGAGGTAGGCGTCGACGTCCTGTCGTTCGGCACGGCGGGCGGCCAGCGCGGTGTTGGCGACCATGGCGTTGCGGCGGGCACCCTGCTGCGAGTCGACGCTCCAGGCGTGGACCCTGCCGAGCACTGCGGACCGCACGGCGAAGAGCGGGTTGATCGAGGTCATGTGGCACTCCGGAGGGGGAAAGGGGGAGTGGCAACGACGCTAGCCAGCCCACCGGCGCGCGTCATCACC
Source organism: uncultured Actinomycetota bacterium (assembly GCA_963766475.1). GTDB lineage: Bacteria > Actinomycetota > Actinomycetes > Propionibacteriales > Nocardioidaceae > Nocardioides. Next base: position 191,351 of record CAVXZS010000001.1, read on the forward strand.
CCTTTGTGAAGAGTGCGTGAACAGATCGTTGAACGGGACCTGAGAGCGCCCGGGGCGGGAGTCAGTCGGGAGCGGGCTCGGAGATCGTGGCGCCGGACCGGGTGGCGCCGACGCTCGCGACGACCACGCACGCGATGGCGGCCAGCTGCGCCGGGCCGAGCAGCTCGTGGACGACGACCAGGCCGGCCAGCGCCGCGGCTGCGGGCTCGAGGCTCATCAGGATGCTGAACACCGCGGGGCGCATGGTCCGCAGCGCCGCGAGCTCGCAGGTGTAGGGGATGACCGAGCTGAGCAGCCCCACCAGGGCGCCCAGCAGCAGGATCCGGGTGTCGGACAGCTCGCCGGCGTGCGTCCCCAGCGCGAGCGGGGTGAGCAGCAGGGCCGCCACCACGCTGGCGACCGTCAGCCCGTCGATGCCCTGCCAGCGGCGGCCGGTCTGCGCGCTCAGGAGGATGTACGCCGCCCAGCAGCCGCCGGCCACGAGGGCGAAGCCGACCCCGGCCCAGGTCAGGTCGCCGGGCTGCAGGCCGAGCAGCAGCACGCCGAGTCCTGCCAGCGCCACCCAGACCAGGTCCCGGGCCCGCCGCGAGCCGAGCACGGCCAGGGTCAGCGGGCCGACGAACTCGAGGGTGACCGCCAGGCCGATCGGGATCCGCGCGAACGACTGGTAGATCGACCAGTTCATCAGCCCCAGGATCACTCCGAAGGCGAGCACGACCAGCCAGTCCCGGCCGGTCCGGCCCCGGAGCACCGGCCGGGCGACGGCCAGCAGCACGACCGCGCTGGTGGCGAGCCGGAGCCAGACGATCGTGGTCGGCGCGACCTCGTCGAACAGCGTCTTCGCGATACCGGCGCCGAACTGGACCGACAGGATCCCACCGAGGACCAGCCAGACCGGAGACACCCGGGCGGTGCGCACCGATGAGTCCCGCGCCGCCACCGAGTCAACCTATCGACGTGCGTCGCCAGGCCCCGTCATGATGTCCAGGGAGGATGCAGCATGAGCGGAAGCGTGTTGATGGTCGGGACCCGGAAGGGTCTCTGGATCGGGACCTCCGACGAGGCCCGCGAGGACTGGACGTTCACCGGGCCGCACCACAACATGGAGGAGGTCTACTCCTGCATGGTCGACACGCGCAGCGACCCGGTGCGCCTCTTCGCGGGCGCATCGTCGAGCTGGCTGGGGCCGCAGGTGCGGTGGTCCGACGACCTCGGCGAGACCTGGCAGGAGACTCCGGGCGGCGCGATCAGGTTCCCCGACGGTGCCGACGCGAGTGTCGAGCGGGTGTGGCAGCTGGCGCCAGGCATCGAGGACGGGACCATCTGGGCCGGCACCGAGCCCGGCGCCGTCTGGCGCTCGACCGACCGCGGGGCGACGTTCCGGCTCGAGCAGCAGCTGTGGGACCACCCGCATCGCAAGGAGTGGGGGGCCGGCTACGGCGGCCAGGCGTTCCACACGATCCTGCCGCACCCGAGCGACCCGGCGTCGGTCACCGTCGCCATCTCCTCGGGCGGGGTCTACCAGACCGACGACGACGGCGCCTCGTGGGCCGCGCGCAACACGGGCGTCCGGGCCGAGTTCCTCCCGGAGGGCCAGCAGTACCCCGAGTTCGGCCAGTGCGTCCACAAGATGAGCCGGCATCCCTCCCGCCCCGAGCGGCTCTTCATGCAGAACCACGGCGGCGTCTACCGCTCCGACGACCACGCCGGGTCGTGGACCTACATCGCCGACGGGCTGCCCGGCGACTTCGGGTTCCCGGTCGTGGTGCACCCCCACGAGCCGGACACGGTCTTCGTCTTCCCGCTCAGCGGCAGCGGGGGTCGCTTCCCGCCCGAGGGCAGGGCGCGAGTCTGGCGGTCGACCGACGCCGGCGACACCTGGGACGAGCTGGGCAACGGGCTGCCCGACGACTTCTTCGTCGGCGTGATGCGCGACGCCATGTGTGCCGACGACCACGAGTCCGCCGGGCTCTACGTCGGGGCCCGCAACGGCGCCGTGTGGGCCTCGGCCGACGCGGGTGAGAGCTGGCGCCAGGTCGTGGCCAACCTGCCCGACGTCATGGTCGTCCGCGCCGCGTCGTACTGACCCCTCGGCTAGGCCTTCCCCTCGAGCTGCTCCTCCTCGACCGCAGCCTCCTCGCGCACCTGCTCGATGTTCTCGCGCGCGTCCTCCGGGGAGAGCCGCACGGCGTACGCGATGAGGTAGATCAGCACCGAGAAGACCAGGATCACGCCGATGGAGGTCTCGAAGTTGAGCCAGCCGCGGTTGCCTTTCATCGGGTCCTCCGGGAACTTCCCCATGAAGGAGATCAGCGTCAGCCCGGCCAGCCAGGGGAGCAGCCAGGTCGCCCCGGCCTTGAAGTCCATGCGCGGTGCGGTGATGCGTCCGGTCGCCGCGAAGATGCCCAGGAGCACGAAGCCGAGGACGACCGAGACCATCAGCTTCCAGACGATGTCCCACCCGGACCAGTAGATGATCAGGTTCGAGCCGAAGAAGGCCATCATCGGGATCACGTGCCCGCCCGGCAGCCGGAAGGGCCGTTCCTCGTCCGGCACCTGGTCGCGGAGCGCGACCATGACGAGCGGCCCGGAGGCGAAGGAGAGCACCGTCGCCGAGGTGATGAAGCCGACCAGCTGCTGCCAGCTCGGGAACGGCAGGAACACGATCAGGCCCACGAAGAAGGTGACGATCAGGCTGATCAGCGGGACCCCGCGGTCGGTGGTGCGGGCCAGCGCCTTGGGCGCGTTGCCGTTGCGCGCCATGGCGTAGGAGATCCGGGCCGTGATCGTGGTGTAGATCAGGCCGGTGTCGCCGGGGGAGACGATGGCGTCGATGTAGAGCAGCACCGCGAGCCAGCTGAGCCCGAGGATGGTGGCCAGCGCGGCCAGCGGGCCGAAGTCGTTCTCGAAGCTCAGGTTGGCCCAGCCGTCGGACTTGGTCAGGATCGACGGGTCGAGCGACCCGATGAAGGCGACCTGCAGAGCGATGTAGATCAGCCCGGTGACCAGTACCGACCCGATCACCGCGAGCGGCACGTTGCGCTTGGGGTTGTCGGTCTCGCCGGCGAGCTCGATGCCCTGCCGGAAGCCGAGATAGGAGAAGACGATCCCCGACGTGGCCACCGCGGTGAAGATCCCGTGCACGCCGTTGGGCGCGAAGCCGTGGTCGCTGAAGTTGCCGGGGTGGAAGGCCGTGACGACGAAGGCCACGATCACCAGCAGGATGATGCCGATCTTCCACCACACCAGGACGTTGTTGATCCGGGCGAACCACTTGATGCCGAAGTAGTTCACGACCACGAAGACGGCCATCAGGACGACCGCGGAGAAGTAGCCGAGGGCGGTGAGGGTGTAGACGGACTCGCCGTCGACCGTGTGCTCCGCGGTGAACCCGGCGTACTTGGTGCCGTACTGCAGCGCTGCCTCGACCTCGATGGGTGCCGTCGTCGCGACCGCGACCCACGTGATCCAGCCGGTGGTGTAGCTCGCGAACGACCCGAACGACATGTGGGGGTAGCGGACCACGCCGCCCGACAGCGGGAACATCGTGCCGAGCTCGGCGTAGACGAGCGCGATCAGCAGGATCAGGAACCCGCCGAGGGCCCACGAGATGATCGCGGCCGGTCCGGCCTCGACCGAGGCGTTCAGCGCGCCGAACAGCCATCCCGAGCCGATGATCGAGCCGACGCTCGCGAACAGGAGGCCGACGATGCCGACGTGCCGCCTGAGGTCGTGGCCCTGCTCTGGTGCTTCCTGGGTCGCGGTGGCCATCCCCGCTCCTTCCGTGGGGCCTGTGTGTCCGTTGCCGACAGCAACGACAGGCAGTACCCATCCCGCGCTGATCGCATCGTGACCGCTCGGGATGGAGGGGCCCGCCGCACGTCGTACGCTCGCGCCATGACCGAGCCGACCGCAGGCAGCCCCGACATCAAGCCGCGCTCCCGCGACGTCACCGACGGCCTGGAGAAGACTGCCGCGCGCGGGATGCTCCGAGCCGTGGGCATGGGTGACGACGACTTCACCAAGCCCCAGATCGGCGTCGGGTCGAGCTGGAACGAGATCACGCCGTGCAACCTCCCGCTGCAGCGGCTGGCCCAGGCGGTCAAGAACGGGGTGCACGCGGCCGGCGGCTACCCGCTCGAGTTCGGCACCATCTCGGTCTCCGACGGCATCGCGATGGGCCACGAGGGGATGCACTTCTCGCTCGTCTCGCGCGAGGTGATCGCCGACTCGGTCGAGACCGTGATGATGGCCGAGCGGCTCGACGGGTCGGTGCTGCTGGCCGGCTGCGACAAGTCGCTGCCCGGCATGATGATGGCCGCGGCGCGGCTCGACCTCGCCAGCGTCTTCCTCTACGCCGGTTCGATCATGCCCGGCCAGGTCGACGGCCGGGACGTGACGATCATCGACGCGTTCGAGGCGGTCGGGGCCTGCCTGGCGGGCAAGATCAGCCGCGAGGAGGTGGATCGCATCGAGCGCGCGATCTGCCCCGGCGAGGGCGCCTGCGGCGGCATGTACACGGCCAACACCATGGCCGCGGTGGCCGAGGCGATCGGCATGTCGTTGCCGGGCTCCGCCGCGCCGCCGGCCGTCGACCGGCGCCGCGACGGCTTCGCCCACCGCTCCGGCGAGGCGGTCGTCGGCCTGCTCCGCCAGGGCATCACGGCCCGGCAGATCATGACCCTCGAGGCGTTCGAGAACGCGATCACGGTCGTGATGGCGCTCGGCGGCTCGACCAACGCCGTCCTGCACCTCCTGGCCATGGCCCGCGAGGCCGACGTCGACCTGACCATCGACGACTTCAACCGGATCGGCGACAAGGTCCCGCACCTCGGCGACCTCAAGCCCTTCGGCCGCTACGTGATGAACGACGTCGACAAGGTCGGCGGGATCCCGGTGGTCATGAAGGCGCTGCTCGACGCCGGGCTGATGCACGGCGACTGCCTGACCGTGACGGGCCGGACGATGGCCGAGAACCTCAGCGAGCTGGCCCCGCCGGCGATCGACGACGACGTGATCCGGTCGCTGGACCGGCCGATCCACAAGACCGGCGGGCTGACCATCCTCAAGGGGTCGCTCGCCCCGGAGGGCGCGGTCGTGAAGACCGCCGGTTTCGACGACTCCGTCTTCACCGGCACCGCCCGGGTCTTCGACGGCGAGCGCGCCGCGATGGACGCCCTGGAGGACGGCACGATCACCGCGGGCGACGTCGTGGTGATCCGCAACGAGGGACCCAAGGGCGGCCCGGGCATGCGCGAGATGCTGGCCATCACCGGTGCCATCAAGGGCGCGGGACTGGGCAAGGACGTCCTCCTGATCACCGACGGCCGGTTCTCCGGCGGCACCACGGGTCTCTGTGTCGGCCACATCGCCCCGGAGGCGGTCGACGGCGGCCCGATCGCGTTCCTGCGCGACGGCGACCAGATCACCCTCGACGTGCTCAACCGCTCGCTCGAGGTCGAGATGGGGGAGGACTGGGAGTCGCGCAAGGACGGCTGGGAGCCGCTGCCGCCCAAGTACACGACCGGCGTACTCGCCAAGTACCGCAAGCTTGTCTCCTCCGCCGCCGACGGGGCCGTCACCGGCTGACCCTCAATGTCGCGGTCCCCTGATCTCAGGGGACCGCCGCACTTCTGCACCGAGATCTCCGTGCAGAAGTGCAGGAGTCCCCTGAGATCAGGGGACTCATCCCGGTGACGTCGCTCTTTTCTCAACCAATTGGTTGACAATGCGGCTCAACCTGAGCCAGGCTCCTCTTGTTCAACCGATTGGTTGAGTAAGAGGAGAAACGAGATGCCCGATCCGCTGTCCCAGGTGTTCGCCGCCCTGGCCGACCCGACCCGCCGCGACATGGTGGCCCGCCTCTGCGCGGGCGACGCCACGGTGGGCGAGCTGGCCGCGCCGTACGACGTCAGCCTGCAGGCCGTCTCGAAGCACCTGAAGGTGCTCGAGGGCGCCGGACTGGTGACGCGGGGGAGGGACGCCCAGCGTCGGCCGGTGCATCTCGAGGCGGAGGTGTTCGACCTGATGACGAAGTGGATCGAGCGCTACCGCCGCGAGGCCGAGGCGCGCTACCAGCGCCTGGACGCCGTCCTGGCCGAGATGAACGACCAGACGGAGCAAGAGACCACCGAGCAAGGAGAGACCGCATGACCACCAAGACGCTCAAGACCCTCAAGGACGGCACCACCGCCGTCGAGGCGCCGGCCGACCTGCCGGTGATCCGGCTGGCCCGCGAGTTCGCGGCGACGCCCGCCCAGCTGTTCCGGGCGCACACCGAGGCCGAGCTGTTCGCGCGGTGGATGGGCCCGGAGGGGAGCTCCCTGACGATCGACCAGTGGGACGCGCGCACGGGTGGCAGCTGGCGCTACGTGGGCGAGATGGGGACCGAGGAGTTCGGCTTCCACGGCTGCTTCCACACCGTGCGTGAGGACCGGATCGTCTGGACCTTCACGTGGGAGGGCATGCCGGACGCGGTCTGCCTCGAGACCTTCACCTTCGAGGACCTCGGCAACGGCCGCACCGTGCTCCGGTCGGAGTCGCTCTACGAGAGCTTCGAGGCCCGCGACTTCATGCTCACCTCCATGGAGGGCGGCGTCGTCGACGCCTACGCCCAGCTCGACCGCTTCCTGGCGGCCGGGAAGCTGTAGTAGGCCACGACACGAGGACGGGTGCGTTCGCAACCGACGGGCATCGCCTATCGTCTTGATCCCGATGGACAAATCCGAGCGCCCCGTCCTCGTCGCCGTCTTCGTGGCCATGGTCGTGCTGATCGGCCTGGCCGCCGTCGTACCCGACCCGTCGGACCTGCCCGCGTGGGGCGCGATGCCCGACAGCGGCAGTACGGCGACCACCGTCTCCTCGACGTCCGGGCTCTCCGCCACCGCCCACACGGACACCTCGCCCGGCGGCGGCACCACCGTGGTCGACCCGCAGGGCGGACAGACCGTGCAGCCGTCGCCGGCGGCACCGGCTCCCGTCCAGACCCTGCCCCACGGCGCCACGAAGATCTTCGGCGACGGCAGGTTCCTGGTGGCCTACTACGGCACCGCCGAGACCGGCGCGCTCGGCGTCCTGGGCGAGACGAGCCCCGACGCGATGCAGCGCCGGGTGCTCCGCGCGGCCAGGCCGTTCGCCCGCAAGCACCAGCCGGTGCAGGTGGTCTACGAGCTGATCGTCAGCATCGCCGATCACTACGCCGGCCCGGGCCACGACTACTCCCACGACATCCCCCGCGCGGAGGTGCAGAAGTACATCGACGCCGCTCACCGCCACGACGCCCTGCTGCTCCTGGACATCCAGCCCGGCCGGTCCGACTTCCTCACCGCCGCCAAGCGGTGGGCGTGGGCGCTGAAGGACCCCTACGTCGGCCTCGCGCTCGACCCGGAGTGGCGGATGGGCAGGCACGGCGTCCCCGGCCAGCGCATCGGCTCGGTGGGTGCGGGCGAGGTGAACCGCGTCTCCGCCTGGCTGCGCGACCTCGTGGCCCGGCAGGCGCTCCCGCAGAAGCTGTTCGTCCTGCACCAGTTCCGCACCGACATGATCGACCACATCGGTGCGGTGGAGCCGCGGCGCGGACTCGTCATGGTGCAGCACGTCGACGGCTTCGGCACGCCGGGCCAGAAGCTCGACACCTTCCATGCGGTCGCGCGACCCGGGAAGTTCTACATGGGGTTCAAGCTGTTCTACGACGAGGACGTGCACCGGATGCACGCCGCCGACGTGCGCCGGATCAACCCGAGGGTGCGGTTCGTCAGCTTCCAGTGACGGGTCGACCGCTGGAGCGGACCCGCCCGGCCGGAGCCGGACGGGTCCTCTTTCTCCTTTGTCCAGGTCAGACGCCCAGCCGGAGCGCTGCCAGGATCTGGTTCAGCAGGCTGGCGATCTGCGCCAGCAGCCCGGCGGCCGGCGTGCCGTCCAGCAGGCCGGTGATGGCGCACAGCAGGTTGCCCAGCAGGTTGCCGGCACCAGTGACCGCGACGATGTCGAGGATCACCCGGTTGAGGTGGACCTGGAGCCCGAGCAGGTCGAGGTCCAGCGGCCCCAGCACCAGGTGCAGGATGTCGCACGACGCGCGCCCGGACACGGCGGCCCCGCGGCCCAGCTGTTGTCCGTCCACGGAGCGGATCGGCAGGCTGCGGATCGCCGTGAACGTGCTCGTGCCGCCCGACGCCTCGCGGACGACTCCCTGGACGATGCCCTTGACCATCAGGTCGCCGTGCCTGCTGACGACGTGGAGGGGCGTGAACGTCCCGGTGACCTTGCGACCGGCGGAGGTCGTGCCCACGATCCGTGAGGTCATCGACCCCTGGTCGGTCTGGGCGACGGTCTCGGGGCGGCTCCGCTCCGAGCTCGGGGCGGCGGCGGTCACCGGCTGCCCGGCCAGCAGCAATGACGCGGACAGGACCAGCGTCAGGACGGACAGGGCTGCTGCGCCCGCTCGCCTCGGCCGGTCGTGGGTGAAGCTTCCCTCTGTTGGGGTGGAGCTGTGACGAGGACTCAACATGGGTGGTTTCCCTCCATCAAGATGAAGGACCCGATCCCCAGACAAATCTCCCCGTGCGGTCCGGCCCGGTCGTGCGACCGAACCTCCCATCCCGTGCCCGAAAGGGTGACGGGTAAACCCCTGGGGGTGTGGCTCGGGTAGACATGCGGCGTGAGCCCGACCGGCAGCGCCCCGACCGACCCCGCCCTCCTGGATGCGGCCGATCCGCTCGCGGCACACCGCGAGCGGTTCGTCGGTGCCGAGACCTCGCTCGCCTACTTCGACGGCAACTCGCTCGGCCGTCCGCTCACGGTGACAGGCCCCCGGCTGGCGGCGTTCGTCGACCAGGAGTGGGGCGGCCGGCTGATCCGGGGCTGGGACGAGCGCTGGTTCGACCTGCCGCGGACGCTGGGCGACCGCCTCGGTCAGGTCTGCCTCGGAGCGGCGCCCGGCCAGGTCGCCATCGGCGACTCGACCACGGTGCTGCTCTACAAGCTGATGCGGGCCGCCGTCGCTGCGCGTCCGGACCGCACCGAGATCGTGGTGGACCGCGACCAGTTCCCCACCGACCGCTACGTCGCCGACGGGGTCGCCCGCGAGACCGGTCGCACCCTGCGCTGGATCGAGGTCGACACGAGCGCCGGCGTCGCGGCCGAGCAGCTGGCCGAGGTGGTCGGGCCGCAGACCGCGCTGGTGGTCCTCAACCACGTGGCCTACCGCTCGGCGTGGTTGGCCGACGTCCCCGAGCTCACCCGGATCGCCCACGAGGCGGGCGCGCTCGTGCTCTGGGACCTCTGCCACTCGGCCGGCGTCGTCCCGGTGGAGCTGGACGCGTGGGGCGTCGACGTGGCCGCCGGCTGCACCTACAAGTACCTCAACGGCGGCCCCGGCTCCCCGGCGTTCCTCTACGTCGCCGAGCGGCACCAGGACGAGCTGACCCAGCCGATCCAGGGGTGGATGGGCGCCGACGACCCGTTCCTGATGGGCCCGTCCTACGTCGCGGCGACGGGCATCCGCCGGTTCCTGTCCGGCACGCCCGCCATCGTCGGGATGCTGGCCCTCGAGGACATGGTCGAGCTGGTCGGCGAGGTCGGCATCGACGACATCCGGGCGAAGTCGACGGCGATCACCACCTACGCGGTGGACGTCGCCGACGAGCTGCTGGCTCCACTGGGGGTCAGCGTCGCGTCACCACGCGACCCGGAGCGGCGCGGCGGCCACGTCACCCTCAACCATCCGCTGATGCGGGAGGCGACGGCCGCACTGTGGGAGCGCGACGTGATCCCCGACTACCGCGACCCCCACGGGCTGCGGATCGGCCTCTCGCCGCTGTCGACGTCGTACGCCGAGGTGCGGGCCGGGCTCGAAACGGTTCGCGAGGTGCTCACCGGCCTGACAGCCTGAGCCGATGGAGGTCAGGTTCCCCCGGCCGCTGGCAGCCGGGGACGTCATCGCGGTGACGTCGCCGTCGAGCGGGGTCGGCGACCGGCTCCGCCCGCGCATCGAGGCGTCGATCGCGTCGCTTCGCGAGCGCGGGTTCGACGTGGTCGTGGGGGAGTGCATGGCCGACGAGCGGGTCGTCTCCGCGCCCAAGGAGGCGCGCGCCGCCGAGCTGGTCGCGATGCTCACGGACCCCGCGGTCGCCGCCGTCGTTCCGCCCTGGGGTGGCGAGACCGCCATCGACCTGGTCGACCTCATCGACTGGGAGGCCCTGACCGGGGTCGAGCCGACCTGGCTGGTCGGCTGGAGCGACATGTGCTCGGTGCTGCTGCCGCTCACCCTCCGGTCCGGCTGGGCCACCCTGCACGGCTGGAACCTCGCCGACACCGCCTACACCTCCCCGGACGGGTTGCTGCACTGGCTCGACCTGGCGGCAGCGACCGGCGAGGTCACCCAGACCAGCCCCGGCCGGACCCGGGCGGGCTGGGACGACTACGTCGCGGACCCAGGGGTCTCGACGATGACCCTCGACCGGCCGGCGTCGTGGTCGGTGCTCGGGGGCGGCTCCGCCGAGATGTCGGGCGTGCTCGTCGGCGGCTGCCTCGAGGTGGTCTCACCGATGGCGGGCACGCCCTACGCGGACGTGCCGGCGTTCGGCCGCGCGCACGCCGACGAGGGGTTGATCGTCTACCTGGAGGCGTGCGAGCACGGCGCCTACGACGTCTGCCGTGAGCTGCACGGGCTCCGGCACGCGGGCTGGTTCGAGCACGCCAGTGGCATCGTGATCGGCCGCACGCCGGCGCCCGACGCCGAGAAGATGTCCCAGCACGAGGCGGTCGCAGACGCGCTCGGGATGCTCGACGTGCCGGTGGTGCTGGACGCCGACATCGGTCACACCCAGCCGTTCCTGCCGCTGGTCAACGGCGCGAGGGCGCGGGTCGTGGTCCGGGACGGCGTCCACCAGGTGACGCAGACGCTCGGCTAGGACCTAGTGGATCTGCGCGCGCCAGTCCGCCGGGACCCGGCCGGCCGGGCCGGGCACGGTCTGGTCGTCGGGGTGGGCGGTCGGCGGCGCGAGGTCGGGGCCGTCGACGGGCTCCTCGGTGCGGTAGTCCCAGAACCAGTCCTCACCGGGCTCGAAGCTCTGGATCACCGGGTGCCCGGTGGCGCGGAAGTGCGCGGTCGCGTGCTGGGCGGGCGAGGTGTCGCAGCAGCCCACGTGGCCGCACTGGGCGCACCGGCGCAGGTGCACCCACCAGCCGCCCTCCGGGTCGCACTCGGCGCAGCCGGTGCCGCTGGGCGAGACGGTGGGGTCGATCCCCGGGTCGATGGGCGGAGTCGTCATGCTCGTGCGGTACCTCCGCGGTAGGGGTCCCACGCCTCCGGCGCGGGCCGCATCCGTTGGTCGAGGAGCCGGGCCAGCCAGAGGACCAGCACGAAGAACGCCGTGATGCCGGCGACCGAGAGGACGACGCCCGCGACGCCGTGCTCCTCGCGGTGGTCGAGGAACGGGTAGGGATACCAGCCGCTCAGGCCACCGACGACGAGCGTCCAGACGAGCCAGACGACCGGCCACCCGAGCGCCCACCCCATCTCACGACCCTCGATCCTGGGCCGTGGCCCGAACAGCGCCCAGCCCACGACGGCCAGCGCCGGCACCACCAGGTGCAGCAGCGTGTCGGCCGCCCGGTCCGCGCCGTCGAGGTCGAGCAGCGGCCGGAGCAGGACGAAGTGGACGACGCCGGTGGTGAAGATCCCGGCCACCGCCGCGAGCCGCACCACCCGCCACCACGACCCGTGCCGGAGCGGGTCGCGGGCCAGCTGGGCCGCGGTGACGGCGACCAGCAGGTTGCTCTGGATCGTGAAGTACGAGACGAACCGTCCCAGCCGGATCGGGAGTGCGGGCTGCGAGGTGTCGTCCAGCACCCGGCCGCCCCGGATGACCAGCACCAGCTGCAGGACCAGCGCACCGACCGCGACGACGGCGGTCAGCCCGTGCCAGAGGCGCGCGCTCCGGATCGTCACGGTCGCAGCCTAGGGTGCTCTGGTGCCTGACCTGAACGAGTTCGGCCAGCCGGTCGGCGACCTCCTCGAGCCCGCCTGGTCACCGCGACCCCGGCCCGACGCGGTCACCCTCGAGGGCACGTACGTCGTCGTCGAGCCGCTCGCCGTGGCGCACGCCGCCGCGCTGCTGGGCTCGCTCTGTGGCCCCGAGGACCGGTCCCTCTGGACCTACCGCGCGACCGAGCCGCCGGCGGATCTCGACGAGATGACCGAGCTGGTCGCACGCACCCTCTCGACACCGGACCTGCTCACCTTCGTCCTGGTGCCGCGCGGGGGTGCGCCGTCCGGCATCGCGTCGTTCACCCGGATCGACCCGGCCACCGGCCAGGTCGAGGTCGCCGGCGTGCTCTACGCGCGGTCGCTGCAGAGGACCGCCGCCGCGACCGAGGCGATCCACCTGCTGATGCGCTACGCCTTCGTCGATCTCGGCTACCGCCGGTTCGAGTGGAAGTGCGACTCGCTCAACGAGCCCTCCCGCCGGGCGGCGGCGCGGCTGGGGTTCACCTACGAGGGCAGGTTCCGGCACCACATGGTGACCAAGGGCCGCAACCGCGACACCGACTGGTTCTCGGTGACCGACGCCGAGTGGCCCGTCGTACGCGCGGCGCACGAGCGATGGCTGGACCCCGCGAACCTCGACGAGCACGGCCGGCAGCGCACGGCACTCTCGTCGATGTGGCCGGCGGGGTGGGGTACCGCCTCCGCATGACCGACGACGACTCCGCAACGACCACGCTCGCGCCCCACGACATCGAGCAGGCCGAGCTCGACGACTGGCGGCTGCTCTTCGACGCGCTGCACGCCCGCTTCCGCACCGAGGACTTCGCGACCGGCCTCAAGCTCGTCAAGAAGATCGGCAAGGCTGCCGAGAAGGCCGACCACCACCCCGACGTGGACCTCTCCTACGGCCAGGTCGAGGTGCGGCTGTCGAGCCACGACGCCGGTGGGGTCACCGAGCGGGACATCGACCTCGCTCGCCAGATCAGCGGTTTCGCCTCCGACGTGGGCGCCGAGCCCGCGCCCGGGGAGCTGTCGGTGATCGAGATCGCGCTCGACACACCGACCTACGACGACGTGAAGCCGTTCTGGGCGGCGGTGCTCGGCTACGAGACCTCGAAGTCGCACGCCGAGGAGCTCAACGACCCCAAGGGGACCCGCCCGACGCTGTGGTTCCAGAAGGCGGAGTCGGCGAAGGGCGAGGTCCAGCAGCGGTTCCACCTCGACGTCCGGGTCCCGCCCGAGACGGCCGAGCAACGGGTCAAGGCCGCCCTCGAGGCGGGCGGGACTCTGGTGACCGACGAGCGTGCGCCGACCGTGTGGGTGCTCGCGGACGCCCACGGCAACAAGGCGTGCGTCACGACGTGGCTGGGCCGCGACCCCGACCACGAGTCCGAGGAGGGGGACGCCGCCGGCAAGATCGAGCAGGCGGACACCGACAAGCCCGACACCGGCCAGCGCGACACCGACGAGCCCGACACCGACCGCGCGGACACCGGGAAGGATGGTGCGGATGGCTGACCCCGAGCAGAGGCTCCGCTACCCCGACGTGATGGCGGAGGAAGGGCTCGACGACTGGCGGTTCTTCTCCCAGCGGCTGCACGCCCGGTTCAAGACGGGCAGCTTCACCCAGGGGCTGGAGCTGGTGAACCGGCTCGGCGAGGCGGCCGAGGCGGCCCACCACCACCCCGACGTGGTGCTGACCTACCCGCAGGTCGACGTCGACCTCACCAGCCACGACGTCGGTGGCGTCACCTCCCGCGACGTCGACCTGGCCCGGCGGATCTCGGCGATCGCCGCCGAGCTCGGCGCCGAGCCGGCCCCTCGCGAGGTGTCCACCCTCGAGATCGCGCTCGACGTCCCGGACGCCGCGCAGGTCCGGGGCTTCTGGGCCGCGGTGCTCGGCTACGACCAGGACGACGACGAGCCCGAGGTCTGGGACAACGCCGGGCGCAACAACACCGTGTGGTTCCAGACCGCGCCGGAGGCCACCGGCGAGGTCCAGCAGCGCTTCCACCTCGACATCATGGTGCCCCGCGACGTCGCCGAGCAGCGGGTCCAGGCCGCGATCGACGCCGGCGGCACGCTCGTCGGCACCGACGAGGTGCCGGCGTTCTGGCTGCTCGCGGACCAGCACGGCAACAAGGTCTGCGTCTGCACCGCCGACGGCCGCGAGCCGTCGTCGGGCTAGGCGACTAGCGCTCCGCGGCCAGCACCAGCTCGCGCAGCAGGTCGGCGAGCCGGCGCTGGTCCGCGGCGGAGAGCGCGCCGAGGAGCGCGGCCTCGTCCCGGCCCTCGATCCGCGCGTGCCGGTCGAAGGCGCGCCGCCCGGCGGCCGTGAGCCGGACGTGCACGCGGCGCCGGTCGTCCTTGTCCACGGTCCTGCTCACCAGCCCGTCGTCCTCGAGCGGGCCGAGCCGAGCGGACAGGGCGCCCCGGCTCAGGCCGAGGTGGTCGGCGAGGTCCGACGGGCTCGCGGTGTACGGCGGGCCGAGCCGGCGCAGGGCCAGGAGGATCTTGAACGACGGGCGGGGGAGCGCGGCGTCCCGGTGCGCGACGTCGCGGGCGCCGGCGAGGTGCCGGCTGAGGATCATCAGCCGGGCGACGATCGCCTCGTGCACTGGGTCGAGGTAGTCGAGCTCACCGCGCCAGCGCTCGACGTGCCGGTCGACGGAGTCCTGTCGTGCGCCAGCCATGTCTCCGCCTCCGAAATAGTTTCCTGGAGAATAGTTTTGTCCCAAACTACCTTGCTCGCATGACGACCACCCTCACCGACCTGCCCGCCCTCCTCACCGCCGTCACCGCCCTCGAGAACGCCGCTCGCTACGACGAGGCGCTCGCCCTTGCCGACGCGACGCAGGTCGCCGACGACCGCGACCGGCTCGCGCTCCTGATGGCGCGCGCGTCGGTGGTCGCCCGGCGCGACTACACCCGCGGCGTCCGCTCGGCGGGCGGCCACCCGCTGGACACCGCCCAGGAGCTCGCGTCCCGGCTCGGGACCGGGCCGACCGTGGCCTGGGACCTCGCGATGCAGCACCTGCGCCGGCAGTACGCCGACCAGCTGGTCGACGGCATCGGTCCCGGGGGACGCGACGCGTCGGTCGTGACCGCGATGACGACCGAGGCCACCCGCCTCCGGGACGGCGCCCCGGACGAGGGCCGGCGCGGCTGGGCGTGCATGTGCCTGGGCTGGTTCGCCGACAACCTGCGTGGCGACCGGGTCGAGGCTCCGCACCACTACTCCGAGGCGCTCGCGGAGGGCCGGGTCGTCGCCGACGCGCTGCTGGTCTTCGAGGCGCAGCGGCACCTGGGCGACCACGCCCACGACGCGGGCGACCACGCCGGGGCACTGGTGGCGTGGCAGGAGTCGGCCGCCGCCGCGGCGCGCGGCGGGCACGTGCTCGGTGTCCTGGCCCAGCAGGTCCTGCTCGCGGTGCTCGCCCGCGACGCCGGTGACGAGGCGGGAGCCCGGGCGCTGGCAGCCGAGACCCTCCGGTGGGCCGAGCAGCTCGGCGCGACCCGGCTGGTCGGGCAGGTGACCGACTTCCTGGCCGGGGTGGACCCCACGGCCCCGCCGCAGCAGGTCGCCGCCAACCGGTGAGATCCTCGTCCCGCATTCTGGGACGACTCGGCCGCGGGATGACGGTCGCTCGGGCGACCGACTACCGTGACTGCATGCGCCAGGACCTTCTCGTACGCATGCGACGCGCCGGCTGAGCTGCCCCTACCGCAGCCGTCAGCGCGTCACCCCTCGTTGCCCAGCGCAGCAGAGGGGTTTTTTGTTGCGAGGGAGAGCCGAGCCCGCTGGGCTCTCCGCAGAGAAGAGGAACGAGGAAGAACGGGATGACTGAGCAGATCACCGGAGCACAGAGCCTGGTCACGTCGCTGGAGGCGGCGGGCGTCACCGACATCTTCGGGATCCCCGGCGGCGCGATCCTGCCGGCGTACGACCCGCTGATGGACTCCAGGATCCGGCACATCCTGGTCCGTCACGAGCAGGGCGCCGGCCACGCGGCGCAGGGCTTCGCCGCGGCGACCGGGCGCGTCGGCGTGTGCATGGCGACGTCCGGCCCGGGGGCGACCAACCTCGTCACCCCGATCGCGGACGCGCACATGGACTCGGTCCCGATCGTCGCCATCACCGGTCAGGTCGGAGCCGCCGCGATCGGCACGGACGCCTTCCAGGAGGCGGACATCCGCGGCATCACGATGCCGATCACCAAGCACAACTTCCTGGTCACCGACCCCGACGAGATCCCGCGCCGGATCGCGGAGGCCTTCCACATCGCGAGCACCGGCCGCCCCGGCCCGGTGCTCGTCGACATCGCGAAGTCGGCGCTGCAGACGATGACGACGTTCGAGTGGCCGGCCGAGCTGCACCTGCCCGGCTACCGTCCGGTGACGCGGCCGCACTCCAAGCAGATCCGGGAAGCGGCCCGGCTGATGCTCGAGTCGCGGCGCCCGGTGCTCTACGTCGGCGGCGGCACCGTCCGCTCGGGTGCCTCGGTGGAGCTCAAGGAGCTGGCCGAGCTCACCGGCATCCCGGTCATCACCACTCTGATGGCCCGCGGCGCCTTCCCCGACAGCCACCCCCAGCACTACGGGATGCCCGGCATGCACGGCACCGTCGCCGCGGTGGCCTCGCTGCAGAAGGCCGACCTCATCATCAGCCTCGGCGCCCGCTTCGACGACCGGGTGACCGGCAACCTCGACTCCTTCGCGCCCGGCGCCACGGTGATCCACGCCGACATCGACCCGGCCGAGATCGGCAAGAACCGGCACGCCGACGTCCCCATCGTGGGCGACGTCCGCGAGGTCCTGCTCGACCTGCTGGTCGCCCTCAAGACCGAGGCGGACGCCGGCCGCACCGGCGACTACGAGGGATGGGTGAAGTTCCTCGACGGCGTCCGCGGCACCTACCCGCTCGGCTACGACCGGCCCGACGACGGCCTCGCCCCGCAGTACGTCATCGAGCGGCTCGGCGCCATCGCCGGGTCCGACGCGATCTACACCTCCGGCGTCGGCCAGCACCAGATGTGGGCAGCGCAGTTCGTCGACTACGAGCAGCCGCGGAAGTGGATCAACTCCGGCGGCCTCGGGACCATGGGCTTCGCGGTTCCGGCGGCGATGGGGGCCCAGGTCGGCTGTCCCGACCAGGTCGTCTGGGCGATCGACGGCGACGGCTGCTTCCAGATGACCAACCAGGAGCTCGCCACCTGCGCGATCAACAACATCCCGATCAAGGTCGCGATCATCAACAACGAGTCTCTCGGCATGGTGCGCCAGTGGCAGACGCTGTTCTACAACTCGCGCTACTCCAACACCGACCTCGAGTCGAAGCGGATCCCCGACTTCGTGAAGCTCGCCGACGCCTACGGCTGCGTCGGGCTCTCGTGCGACAGCCCCGAGGACGTGGACGCCACGATCACCAAGGCGATGGAGATCAACGACGTCCCCGTCGTGGTCGACTTCCGGGTGCACCGCGACGCGATGGTCTGGCCGATGGTCGCCGCGGGCACGAGCAACGACGAGATCAAGTACGCCCGCGACCTCGCCCCCCAGTTCGACGAGGACGACCTCTGATGTCCACGCACACGCTGTCCGTCCTGGTCGAGAACAAGCCCGGCGTCCTGGCCCGGATCGCCGGCCTGTTCAGCCGCCGCGGCTTCAACATCGAGTCGCTGGCGGTCGGCCCCACCGAGCACGCCGAGGTCTCGCGGATGACGATCGTCGTCAACGTCGAGGACTCGCCGCTGGAGCAGGTCACCAAGCAGCTCAACAAGCTGGTCGAGGTGATCAAGATCGTCGAGCTCGACCACGAGGCGTCGGTCCACCGCGAGCTGGTGCTGGTCAAGGTCGCGGCCACCGCCGAGACGCGCGGCCAGATCCTCGACGTGGTCCAGCTCTTCCGGGCCAGCGTCGTGGACGTCGCCACCGACGCGGTCACGATCCAGGTGATCGGCAACGCCGCCAAGATCGCCGACGTGCTCAAGATCCTCGAGCCGTTCGGCATCCGCGAGCTCGTCCAGTCCGGCATGGTGGCCATCGGCCGCGGCGCCCGCTCGATCTCCGAGCGGTCGCTGCGCCCCGTCGCCGTGCCGGCCCCGCCTGCCGCCGGCTGACCCCGTCCGCTGGTTGAGGAGCTCGCGCAGCGAGCGTCTCGAAACCTCGTAAGTTTGCTTCGCCAACGCAACCAGAAGGAGCAGCCCTGTGGCTGAGATGTTCTACGACGACGACGCCGACCTGGCTTTGATCCAGGGCAAGAACGTCGCGGTGATCGGCTACGGAAGCCAGGGTCACGCGCACGCGCTGTCCCTGCGCGACTCCGGCGTCGACGTCAGGGTCGGCCTGCAGCCCGGCTCCAGGAGCCGGGAGAAGGCCGAGGCGGAGGGGCTGCGCGTGCTCACGCCGCGGGAGGCGGCCGAGGAGGCCGACGTGATCGTGATCCTCGCGCCCGACCAGCACCAGCGGAAGCTGTACGCCGAGGAGATCGAGCCCGAGCTCGCGCCCGGCGACACCCTGGTCTTCGGCCACGGCTTCAACATCCGCTTCGGCTACATCACCCCGCCCGAAGGCGTCGACGTGTTCATGGTCGCGCCGAAGGGACCCGGACACCTGGTCCGCCGCGAGTACGTCGACGGCCGCGGCGTGCCCGTGCTCGTCGCCGTCGAGAAGGACGCCTCCGGCAACGCGTGGCCGCTGGCGCTGTCCTACGCCAAGGCGATCGGTGGCCTCCGCGCCGGCGGCATCAGGACGACGTTCACGGAGGAGACCGAGACCGACCTGTTCGGCGAGCAGGCGGTCCTGTGCGGTGGCGCCTCGCAGCTGGTGATGTACGGCTTCGAGGTCCTCACCGAGGCGGGCTACCAGCCCGAGGTCGCCTACTTCGAGTGCCTCCACGAGCTCAAGCTGATCGTCGACCTCATGTACGAGGGCGGCATCGCGAAGCAGCGCTGGTCGGTGTCCGACACCGCGGAGTACGGCGACTACGTCTCCGGCCCGAGGGTGATCGACGAGCAGGTCAAGGAGCACATGAAGGACGTCCTCGCCGACATCAAGAACGGCTCCTTCGCCGCCCGCTTCATCGCCGACCAGGACGCCGGCTCGCCGGAGTTCACGGCGTTCCGGCAGAAGTCGGAGCAGCACCCGATCGAGCAGACCGGCCGCGAGCTGCGCAAGCTGATGGCGTGGGTGAAGTCCCACGACTCCGACTACGTCGAGGGCAGCTCGGCGCGGTGACGGCGTGGTGACGGCGTGACCGAGGCCCGGCGGGACGAGGTGCTGTGCCCCGCGTGCGGCGCCTCTCGGGACCAGAGCACCAACCCCGACAACCTCCGCCGGGCGGTCTGCTACTGCGGTCACCCGCGCTACTTCGACTACAAGCACGACCTCGGGACCTGTCCCTGCCAGGCGCGCTGAGCGAATCAGCCTTGGGTGGTGACTGTCTGGCCGATCTGGGCGCGGTCCGTGCCCAACCAGAGCTGTTCGGGCACGTGGCATCCGACCCGACGGTCTCGCGGTTGTTCACCACGTTGGCCGCCGACGTGGACGCGGCGGTGGCTGCGATCCGCGGTGCCCACGCTCGGGCACGGACGGCGGTGTGGGCCCGGCGGCGGCCGCTGGCCGGCATCCCCGGCACCCGTGCGGGCGGGCAGGCGATCATCGACATCGACGCCACGCTGGTGACGGCGCACTCGGACAAGCAGGGCGCCGAGCCGACCTACAAGCGTGGGTACGGGTTCCATCCGATGTGCGCGTTCCTCGACCATGGCGCCCACGGCACCGGTGAGACGCTGGCGGTCGATCTGCGGCCCGGGCGAGCCTCGGCGTGGAACAGCGGCGACCACGTCTCGATCCTCGATGCTGCGCTGGCCCAGCTGCCCGAAGGTGAGCGCGCCCAGGTGTTGGTCCGTGCCGATACCGGCGCCAGCTCGAAGGCGTTCTTGCACCACATCACCGAGGCCGGGTTGGAGTACTCGGTCGGGTTCGGGGCCCACGAGAGCGTCAAGGCCGCGGTCGAAGCGATCCCCGAACAGGCCTGGCGAGCCGCCCTCGACGGCGATGGTCAACCTCGTGAGGGCGCCCAGGTCGCCGAGCTCACTGCCTGGATGCCCACCCCGGTCCGCGATCGGCACCGGCCGGTCAGCCAGCACTGGCCGGCCCGGATGCGGGTCATCGCCCGCCGCGAGCGTCCCCACCCCGGCGCGCAGCTGCGGTTGACCGACAACAACGGGTGGCGGATCACCTGCTTCGCCACCAACACCACCGGACCCGGCTGGACCCTGGCCGCGCTCGAGGTTCGCCACCGCCAACGCGCCCGCTGCGAGGACCGGATCCGTGGCCTGAAGGACACCGGGCTGCGGAATCTGCCCTTCGCCGGCTACGCCCAGAACCGGCTCTGGGTCGAGGTCGTCGCTCTGGCCGCCGACCTCCTGGCCTGGACCCAGACCCTGGCCTTCGACGCACGCGAACCCGCCCGCCGCTGGGAACCCAAACGGCTCCGCTTCCGGCTGCTCGCTGTGGCCGGACGGATCATCCGCACCGGCCGGCGAAGACGCCTACGCCTCCCACGTGACTGGCCCTGGAACCGGCTCATCGACACCGGCTGGCACACGCTGCGCACCACCTGACCGGCCGCCACCAACCCGACGACAAGGACCCGGAGAACCGGCGACACCATCGCCGGAGCCCGAGCACGCCCACACCCGGCAGCCCTCAGATCAACAGTCGCAACCCAACGGCAGCCGGGTCACGAAAGATCGAGGCTAGGAGCAGCTCTCCCACTGGGCGACCAGCCACCGGGCCCACTCGTCCTCGGCGTCGTTGCGGGGGTGGATGCCGTCCTGGAGCAGGCCGGGGTGCGACAGCACGTACGCCGGCCAGTCCGCGACGCAGGTGTGCGGGCGCTGGGCGGCGAGCGAGCGCATCCAGCCGTCGAACTGCCGCGACCACGACGACTCGGTCGCCGGGCTGCCCACCTCCACGTAGGGCAGCACGAGCAGGACGGGGGTCCGGGCCGGCAGGCTCCGGACCGCGGTCGCCAGGTCGCCTCCCGTGAACCCCGGCGCGGCGTTGGTCCCGAGCTCGACGACCAGCCCGGCCGGCTGGTCGCTCCGGGCCCGGAAGTCGTCGAGCCGGGCGGCCAGCTCGGTCGGGCGGCGGGCCGGCTCGGCGTCGACCGTCAGCTCCGGTCGTAGCCGGGCGAGCTCGTCGTTTCCTCTCCAGCTCACCGAGTCGCCGACCACCAGCACGCCTCCCGGGGCAGACGCGGCACGCCGCTGTCCGGCGGCGACCTCGGCGGCGAGCGTCGTACCGCGCGCCGCGGCCTGCCGGGACAGCGCGGCGGTCTCCTCCGGCGTCAGGCACTCGTCGTAGCGACCCTCGGTCTCGGACAGGGTCACGTAGACGCTGGCCGGAGGCGCGCACTGTGGTGCGTCGCGGGTCACCTCGATCGAGCGGTCCGGCTGCGCGGCGCAGTAGTTCACCGCCGCGATCCAGCGGCGATGGAGCGCCTCGCAGTGGCGCACGTCGACCGTGGCGGCGTAGCCGAAGCCTTTCGGCTGCCCCGCCAGGGCGCACGCCTCCGCGCCGGCGACCCGGCGCCACGGCACGGCACCCTCGACGCACCGGTGGCGGGCGCACCCCTGACCCGTCGCGAACGCCCGGCCGAGCAGGGCGCACTCGCCGGGCCGGAGGCTGCGGTCGTAGGTGGCGCCGCTGCCGTCCACGGCCGTCGCCGTCCCGGGTGCCAGCTGGGACACCGGGAGCGACACCTCGGCCGCGACGACGATCAGGACGCCGAGGACGAGCACCGCGAGACGACGCCGGACGGCGTGCTGACGTGCGTGCGGCATGGGCAGGCGTTCCCCGTGGAGATGTGGGTGAACCGGAACCGGAGCCGGCCTCCCTCGACGCTCACCACGGTAGGGACGCAGCCCGGTGGGCGCTGCCGATCACCGATATTCGCCGGTTCCCGCCGTCACTGGTCCAGAGGGGCGGGTGTGCCGTCCCGGCGGTCAGAGCGTGACAGGCTCCGAGGCCGACCCGGCGACGTTGTTGAGCGCGGGAACGACGGCCCGGAGCCGCTGGCCCGGGTGTCCGTGGACCCGGGCCACGGCCCGGCCGTGCACGGCGGTCAGCGTGACGCCGCGGAGCGGCTTCCACTGCCCGGCGGCGAGTCGTTCGAGCCGCACCGGGACGCCGTTGGCGGGACGGAACCCGCTCTCGCTCTCCTCGCGGACGCGGGCGGTGACCCGGTAGCGACGGTGGCCCAGCGAACGCTCGGCCAGAGTGGTCCGCGTGGCCACCGGACGGGCCTCGAACGAGGTCTCCGGCAGAGCGAACGGGATCTGGACCGCGGGGACCAGCTCGTAGAACCCGGTGGCACGAACCGTGTAGGTGCCGGCCTGCTCGGAGCCGCAGAACGTGACCTCCACCGTGCCGCTGGTGGCGGGGTTGGTGGCCGAGTTGACGACGGTGCCCTCCGAGACCTGGCCGCGCGGGTCGGCGACCTGGATCTCGAGGCGCCACAGCATGGTGCCCGGGCCGACCATCAGGTCGTAGGAGATCGGGTGCCGCTGGCAGTGGTCGTAGAGGACGACGTCCTCGGTCGACGTCGACCCGGTCACGGCCGCCGACGCCGGCGAGGCGAGCGACACGGTGGCGGCCGTCAGGGCGACCAGCAGGGCAATGGCCAGCAGGGCAATGGGCAGGGCAACAGGCCGTGCGTAGCGGGGAGGGAGCACCCCTCGACCGTATCCGGGTCGTCCCGCGTTGGCCTCCACCCAGGGGCGGATTCGCCACCCGACCGAGGACCCCCGGCGCTGTGCCCGCCGGGGGTCCTCGTCGTACGGCCTGGTGGCCGCGGAGGTGCTACTTCACCTCCGACCGCATCACCATCACCAGGCCGACGGCCAGGGGCACGACCAGCCAGATCAGGCCGGAGGTCCCGAGCTGTGCCCATTCGGTCGAGGTCAGGCTGCCGTCGTAGAGCTCGCCCTGCGCCCAGTTGAAGTCCAGCCACGGGCGGAGGTCCTCCCACCACTGCTGGAAGTTGCCCAGCACGAGCGAGAGGGTCGGGAGCACGAAGGAGTAGACGACGAAGCCGACGATGGCCCCGGGGGAGTTGCGGATCAGGACGCCGAGCATGAAGCCGATCAGCAGGTTCAGCACGTTGGCGAAGACCAGGTAGCCGATCTGCTCGCCCGAGATGTCCCAGACCGTGTCGACACCCGCGATCGCGCTGCCGACGATGTTGCCCAGGGCGCCGATGGCCAGGGCGACACCGATCGAGACGGCACCGAGGGCCACCGAGACCACCATCTTCGAGCCGATCACCCGGCCCCGGTGGGGGACCAGGGTGAACGTCGTGAGCCCGCTGCGCTGGCTGTACTCGCTGGTGACCGACAGGATCGCCATCACCGGGAGCAGCAGCGTCATCGGGACACCGATCGCGGCGCCGAAGTTGTCGTAGACGATCTGGTCGTCCGGGGCGAACAGGATGACGGCGCCGGTGGCGATCACCGCTGTCGCGGCGATGCTCACCATGAGCCAGTACCCGGCCCGGGTGTCGAACATCTTGATCAGCTCGACCTGGAGCAGCCGGGTGAACGGGATGGGTGCGGGGGGCGTGCGGGGGGCCACTGCGGCCGGCGCACGGTCCATGGTGGTGGCGGTCATGCTGCTGCTCCTTCTCGGGAAGTCTCTGCGGTGAGCTCGAGGAACATCTCCTCGAGGCCGGCGCCGTCGGCGGCGCGCAGCTCGGTGAGGGGTACGCCGGCCGCGAGCGCGACCTTGCCGACCTGGTCGGCGTCGGCCTCGACGCGCAGCCCGTCCTGGCCGGTCGGCACCGTGTGGATGCCGTCCAGCTCGAGGGCCCGGGCCAGCTCGACGACGTTGCTGGTGCGGACCAGGGTGCCGGCGGACTCGAGGAGCTCGGCCTTCGTGCCCTGCGCGACGATCCTGCCCTGGCCGATGACCACCAGGTCGTCGGCGATGACCTCGATCTCGTGGAGGAGGTGCGAGGAGAGCAGCACGGTGCCGCCCTTGTTGGCGAAGCCGCGGAGCAGGTCGCGCATCCAGCGGATGCCGGCCGGGTCGAGGCCGTTGGCCGGCTCGTCGAGGATCAGGACCTCGGGGTCGCCGATCAGAGCGGTGGCGATGCCGAGCCGCTGGCGCATGCCGAGCGAGTAGTTCTTGACCCGGCGCTCGGCCTCGGTGCCGGTGAGCGAGACCAGGTCGAGCAGCTCGTCGACGCGGCTCATCGGGAGCCCCATCGTGCGAGCGGCGACCCTGAGGGTCTCGCGGCCGGTGCGGCCGGCGTGCTGCGCGGAGGCGTCCAGGAGGACGCCGACCTCGCGGCCGGGGTTGGGGAGGTCGGAGTACTTCCGGCCGAGGACGGTGGCGGACCCGGAGGTCGCCGGGGTCAGACCGACCATGACGCGCATGGTGGTCGACTTGCCGGCGCCGTTGGGACCGAGGAATCCGGTCACGCGGCCCGGGCGGGCGGAGAAGGTGACGTCGTCCACGGCCCGGAGGCCGCCGTACGTCCTGGTGAGTGCGGTCACGTCGATCATGGGGTCAACGTTCGCGGCAGCCGGGGGTCCGCCACATCGGGGAGCGGTCCCCACCGACCCCTTGCCGGACCCTGAGGGGCCCTCGGGGTTGACCCTGTCGCCGATGGTGGAGGAGCTTGCAGAGCAAGCGTCCCGAACCTCGCAACCCGGGCGCGCGGGCCCGCGATGAGGGTCGCCTCACCTAGGTTAGCCAAGCCTAAGTTGTGGGCGTACAGTGAGTGCTCGTGTTCGCCAACTACCTCATCGGTCTGCGTGAGGGCCTCGAGGCTGCGCTGGTCGTCAGCATCCTCGTCGCCTATCTCGTCAAGACCGAGCGGCGAGAGCTCCTCCCGCGGATCTGGGCCGGTGTGGCGGTGGCCGTCGCGGTGAGCCTCGGCTTCGGTGCGGCGCTCACGTTCGGTCCCCGCGGGCTCACCTTCGAGGCGCAGGAGGCGATCGGCGGGAGCCTGTCGATCCTCGCGGTCGCGTTCGTCACCTGGATGATCTTCTGGATGGCCCGCGCCGCCCGCGGTCTCGGTGGCTCGCTGCGCGGCCAGATCGACGCTGCCGCCGAAGGTGGCCGGTGGTCGCTGGCCGTGGTCGCCCTGCTGGCGGTCGGCCGGGAGGGACTCGAGACGGCACTGTTCCTGTGGGCGGCCACCAAGGCCGGGACCCGCGAGAGCGTCGGCACCATCACCCCCACCTGGGAGCCGTTGCTCGGGGCCGCACTCGGCCTGCTCACCGCTGTCGTCCTCGGCTACCTGATCTACCGGGGCGCGATCAGGATCAACCTCACGACGTTCTTCACCTGGACCGGCGCCTTCCTGATCCTCGTCGCCGCCGGCGTGCTGGCCTACGGCATCCACGACCTCCAGGAGGCGAGGTTCCTGCCCGGCCTCGACAACCTGGCCTTCGACGTCTCCGACACCGTCGACGTCAACAGCTGGTACGGCACCCTGCTCAAGGGCATCTTCAACTTCTCGCCGGCCACCACCAAGCTCGAGGCCGCCGCGTGGCTCCTCTACGCGATCCCGGTCACGGTCCTCTTCCTGTTCGTCGTACGCCGGCGCTCGGCCTCCGCGCCTGCCGGCGCGCCGCGCCCGCTGACTCCTGCCCGCTGACTCCTGCCCGCTGACCGAGAGAGACCCACACCGATGCGCAAGACCCTCGTCGCGAGCGCCCTCGTGGTCGCCGCGCCCTTTCTCGCGGCCTGCACCGAGAACGCCGACGACCCCGGGAGCGGTGCCGCCGACGGCGGCAACCCGCGGGCGCTGAGCGTCGAGTCCACCGACACCGACTGCACGGTCTCGGCCGCCGAGGCCCCCGCCGGCACGCTGACCTTCGACGTCACCAACACCGGCTCGCAGGTCACCGAGTTCTACCTCCTCGGCGAGGACGGCCTGCGGATCGTGTCCGAGGTGGAGAACATCGGCCCCAACCTCAACCGCGAGATGACCGTCAACGCGCCCGCCGGGGCCTACTTCACCGCCTGCAAGCCGGGCATGAAGGGCGAGGGCATCCGCGCCGACTTCACGGTCACCGAGTCCGACGACGAGCCCACCGCGAGCGCCGACGAGCAGCAGCTCGTCGACCAGGCGGTGGCCAACTACGCGGCCTACGTCCAGGACCAGTCCGACCAGCTGCTCGCCAAGACCGAGCAGTTCGTCGCGCTCTACAAGACCGGCGACGACGAGGCCGCGCGCACCCTCTACCCCCAGGCCCGCACGCACTGGGAGCGGATCGAGACCGTGGCCGAGTCCTTCGGCGACCTCGACCCGAAGCTCGACCTGCGCGAGGCCGACCTCGAGCCGGGCCAGGAGTGGACCGGCTGGCACCGCATCGAGAAGGACCTCTGGCCCGAGGGCGCGGAGGGCTACACCCCGCTCGCCGCGCAGGAGCGCGCGACGTACGCCGACGACCTGCTGGCCAACACCCAGACCCTGCACAAGCGGGTCGCCGGGCTCACCTACACGGTCGACCAGATCGCCAACGGCTCCCGCGGGCTGCTCGAGGAGGTCGCGCTCGGCAAGGTGACCGGCGAGGAGGAGTTCTGGTCGCACACCGACCTGTGGGACTTCCAGGCCAACGTCGACGGTGCGCGGGTCGGCTACGAGGGCGTGAAGCCGATCCTCGAGGTGAAGGACCCCCAGCTGGCCTCCGACCTCGACGCGCGGTTCGCGGACCTGCAGACCCTGCTCGACGCACAGAAGGTGGGCGACGGCTTCAAGACCTACGACCAGCTCACCCCCGACGAGGTCAAGCAGCTCTCGGACGCGGTCAACGCGCTCTCGGAGCCGCTGTCGAAGCTCACCGCCGCCGTGCTCTCCTAGGTCGATGCCCGCACACGTCTCGAGACGCTCTCTCCTCGGCGGTGGCGCGGCCGCCGCCGGGGTGGCGGGCGCGTTCGTGGTCGGCCGGGCGAGCGAGGGCGCGTCCGGCGAGCCGGCGACCCCGCCGGCGTCGTACGCCTTCCGCGGCGCGCACCAGGCCGGCATCGTCACGCCGGCCCAGGACCGGCTGCACTTCGCGGCCTTCGACGTCATCACCGACGACCGCGACCAGCTGATCTCGTTGCTGCAGCAGTGGACCGAGGCGGCCGAGCGGATGACCCAGGGCAAGCCGGCCGGCACGGTCGGGCCGGTCGACGGCGCCTCCAACCTGCCGCCCGACGACACCGGCGAGGCGATCGGACTCGCCCCGGCCCGGCTCACGATCACGTTCGGCTTCGGGCCCACGCTGTTCGTCACCGACGACGGCGAGGAACGGTTCGGGCTCGCCGGGCGGCAGCCGGCGGCGCTGCGCACGCTGCCGCACTTCCCCGCCGACAACCTCGACCCGGCGCGCTCCTACGGCGACCTCTGCATCCAGGCCTGCGCCGACGACCCTCAGGTGGCCGTGCACGCGATCCGCAACCTGGCCCGGATCGGCTTCGGCACGGTGTCGGTCCGCTGGTCGCAGCTGGGGTTCGGCCGCACCTCGACCACCTCGACCAGCCAGTCCACGCCGCGCAACCTGTTCGGGTTCAAGGACGGCACGATGAACATCAAGGCCGAGGAGACCAGCGACGTCGAGGAGCACGTCTGGGTCGGGTCGGGCGACGACGCCAACGCCGACTGGCTGGCCGGCGGCTCCTACCTCGTGGCCCGCCGGTTCAACATGACCATCGAGGTCTGGGACCGGCAGCCGCTGGGCGACCAGGAGGCGTTCGTCGGCCGCACCAAGGACTCCGGCGCACCCCTCTCGGGGGGCAGCGAGCACAGCGAGCCCGACTTCGACATGCCCGGCTCGGAGGACCTGCCGGTGATCGCTCCCGACGCGCACGTGCGGCTGGTCCACCCGGACTCCAACGGCGGCGCCCGGATGCTCCGCCGCGGCTACAACTTCGTCGACGGCAGCAACACGCTGGGCGGGCTCGACGCCGGGCTGTTCTTCCTCGCGTTCGTGCGCAACCCGGACACCCACTTCATCCCGATCCAGAACAAGATGGCGAAGAGCGACGCGTTGATGGAGTACCTCAAGGTCAACGGCTCCGCGCTGTTCGCCGTCCCGCCCGGCGTGGCCGAGGGCGAGTACGTCGGCCAGGCGCTGTTCGCCTGAGTGGACGGCCGCGGTCGTCGCGTCTACCCTGACGCGACGACGAGCCGCGTCACGCGTCCTCGCGACCTGGAGGACACACGATGGCCGTCACCACCCGGGGCACCCGTCTCGCGCTGATCACGCTGCTCGGCACCCTGCTCGCTGTGCCCGCGGCACTTCCAGCCGCGCTGCCGGCCGCGAGCGCCGACCCGCCGTCCGGGAAGATCGCGGGCACCGTCAGGGGAGCTGGGGGCGTCGTGATCCCGGGTAGCACCGAGGTCTATGTCTACCGGTGGGACGAGGTCGACACCTGGGAGCCCCACCAGCCCAGGGTCTTCACTGACGACCAGGGGCACTACGACGCGAGCGGACTGGACGCTGGCACCTACCGACTCGGGTTCGAGCCGCAGGGCGTCGACTGGCTCTCCGAGTGGTGGATCGACGCCTCCACGCTTCAGGCCGCGACCGACATCGTGCTCGCTGACGGTGAGCAGCGCACCGGCGTGGACGCCGAGCTCCGACCGGCCGGCCACATCATCGGGACGCTCCACCGCCCGGACGGTTCAGCCTTGACCCAGATCGACGTGGTCGCCTGGCCCTCCGACGACGGACCGCCGAACGGCCACGGACGCGGCGGCAGCGGGAGCTCCGGCACCTACCACATCGACAGGCTGGAGCCCGGGACGTACCGGGTCCAGCTCAGCGACGACAGCGGCGTCCTGCCCAGCGAGTTCTGGAACAACGCGCCGACGTTCGCGCAGGCCACCGACATCGTCGTCGGCCTCGGCCAGACCGTCACGCTGGGCGACAGCGTCCTCGGCGCCGCCCCGGTCCCAGCCCCCGTGGTCGTGGCCAACACCGCGAGGCCGACGATCTCCGGGCAGGCCGTGGTCGGCCGCCGGCTCACGGCGAAGCCCGGGTCGTGGAGCCCGGGCGGGGCGTCGTACGCCTACCAGTGGTTCGCCGGCAGCAAGGCGATCAAGGGCGCCACCAAGGCCAAGCTCAAGCTGACCGCGGCCCTCCAAGGCAGGAAGGTCACCGTGCGCGTGACGGCCTCCGTGGCGGGCGCGACGCCGGCGGCCGCGACCAGCAAGGCCACCAAGAAGGTCAAGCCGAAGCCGACGAAGGCGAAGGAGCCACCGCGCCACGGCGCCTAGAGCTCCAGTCTCCGGTCGACCCCGATCTCCTCGAGGAACCCCTCGTCGTGGCTGACCACCAGCAGGGCACCGCGGTAGGCCGCGAGCGCGGACACCAGCGCGTCGTAGGACGCCAGGTCGAGGTTGTTGGTCGGCTCGTCGAGCAGGAGCAGCTGGGGAGCGGGGTCGGCGAGCAGCAGCGCCGCCAGCGTGGCGCGGAACCGCTCGCCGCCCGACAGCGTGCCGACCGGCTGCTCGGCGCTGGCGCCGCGGAACAGGAAGCGCGCCAGCTGGGCGCGGACCCGGGTCAGCTCGACGCCGGGTGCGCGGAGCACGACGTTGTCCACGACCGACCGGTCGGGGTCGAGGACATCGAGCCGCTGGGGGAGCAGCGCGGTCGGGACGTGGGTGCGGACCGAGCCCGAGCGCGGCGGCTGGGCGCCCGCGACGGTGTCGAGCAGCGTCGTCTTCCCGGCGCCGTTGGCTCCGGCCACGGCGACCCGGTCCGGGCCGCGGAGGTCGAGCTCGACGGGTGCGCCGGTGCGGATCACCAGCGCGTCGGTGGTCAGCACGACCCGGCCGCGCGGCACCTCGGTGTCGGGCAGGTCGACGCGGATCGTCCGGTCCTCGCGCAGCCGAGCCTCCGCGTCGTCGAGCCGCTCCTGCGCGGCGTCGAGCCGCTGCTCGTGCACCTTGCGGTAGGACGCCGCCGACTTCTCCGACCGGTTCTTCCAGAAGTCCTTGGCGCCCTTGCCCATGTTGGACCGGGCCGCGTTGCGGACCCCCTGACGCCGGCGCTGGGCCACGACGCGCTCGGCCTCGACGCGGTCGGCGCGCTGCCGGCGCAGGTCGGAGCGCGCCGCCGTCACCGCCTGCTCGGCGGCCTCCTGCTCGGCGGTCACCTGCTCGACGTACGACGAGAAGCCGCCGCCGTACCACCGCACCGCGCCGTCGCGGAGCTCGGCGATCCGGTCCACCCGGTCGAGCAGCTCGCGGTCGTGGCTGACCACGAGCAGGGTGCGGGGCCACGAGCCGACGACGTCGTAGAGCCGCGAGCGCGCGGCCGCGTCGAGGTTGTTGGTCGGCTCGTCGAGGAGCAGCACGTCCGGCCGGCGGAGCAGCAGCCGGGCCAGCCCGAGGCGGACCGCCTCGCCGCCGGACAGCTCGCCGAGGCGGCGGTCCAGGACCGAGGCGGGCAGGCCGAGCCGTTCGAGCTCGGCGACGGCCCGCTCCTCGACGTCCCACTGGTCGCCGACCGCCTCGAGGTCTGCTTCGATCTGGGCAGGGTCGCCCGAGCCGGCGTCGAGCGCCCGCAGCGCCCGCAGTGCCGTGCCGATCCCGAGGACGTCGTCGACGCGACGCGACCGGTCGAGGACGAGGTCCTGGGGCAGGTAGCCCACCTCGCCGGTCACCGACACCGAGCCGGTGGTCGGCCGCAGCACGCGCGCCGCGAGCTTGAGCAGCGTCGACTTGCCGGAGCCGTTGGCGCCGACCAGGCCGGCCCGGCCGGGGGCGACCAGCAGGTCGAGGCCGTCGAACGCGGTGGTGCCGTCGGGCCAGGTCAGGGCGACAGCGGAGAGCGTGAGCACGGAGTGGGCGGGGGCAGGCACGGTGACTCCTCGGGATTCCCGAACGAGGGGGCGGGCAGGGCGGTCACCGGTTCACTCCACGTCGCCACGCTAGGTCGGGCCACGCGGCAGACGCACCTCATTTAGGCCGGACGGCGGGGTAGTGTGAGCCGTCGCACAGCGTGGTGCGCCTCCCCGTGGTGACCCTGTGCCCGACAAGCGAGGACCGCTGTGACTGACGCTTCCGATCACGCTCCGACCGTGGCTGCCCGGCCGGTCGTCCTGATCGCCGAGGAGCTGAGCCCCGCCACCATCGAGGAGCTCGGCCCGGACTTCGACATCCGGCACTGCAACGGCGCCGACCGGGGCGAGCTGCTGGCCGCCCTGCCGGAGGCCGACGCGCTGCTGGTGCGCAGCGCGACCGCCGTCGACGGCGAGGCCCTCGCCGCCGCGCCGCGACTCAAGGTCGTCGCCCGCGCCGGCGTCGGGCTCGACAACGTCGACGTCCGCGCGGCGACCCAGTCCGGGGTCATGGTCGTCAACGCCCCGACGTCCAACATCGTCTCCGCCGCCGAGCTCGCCGTCGCGCTGATGCTCGCGGCCGCCCGCAACGTCAGCCCGGCCCATGCCGCCCTGCGGCAGGGCGAGTGGAAGCGGTCGAAGTACACCGGCATCGAGCTGTTCGAGAAGACCGTCGGCATCGTCGGTCTCGGCCGGATCGGCGTGCTCGTGGCGCACCGGCTCGCGGCGTTCGGCATGGACGTCATCGCCTACGACCCCTACGTCCAGGCCGGCCGGGCCGCGCAGATGGGCGTGCGCCTCGTCGACCTCGACACCCTGCTCGCGGACTCCGACTTCATGTCGGTGCACCTGCCCAAGACCCCCGAGACCCTCGGCCTGATCGGCGATGCGGAGCTGCACAAGGTGCGGCCCCACCTCGTCCTGGTCAACGCCGCGCGCGGCGGGATCGTCGACGAGCACGCGCTCTACTCCGCGCTCAAGGAGGGCCGGATCGCGGCGGCGGGGATCGACGTCTTCGCCAAGGAGCCGTGCACCGACAGCCCGCTGTTCGAGCTCGAGAACGTCGTCGCCACCCCCCACCTCGGTGCGTCGACCGACGAGGCGCAGGAGAAGGCCGGGCTCGCGGTCGCCCGGTCGGTGCGGCTCGCGCTGTCCGGCGAGCTCGTCCCCGACGCCGTCAACGTCCAGGGCGGCGTGATCGCCGAGGAGGTCCGTCCCGGCATCCCCCTGACCGAGAAGCTCGGGCGGATCTTCACCGCCCTGGCCGGCGAGGTGGCGCAGCAGGTCGACGTCGAGGTGCGCGGCGAGATCACCGAGTACGACGTCAAGGTGCTCGAGCTCGCCGCCCTCAAGGGGATCTTCACCGACGTGGTCGAGGACCAGGTCTCCTACGTCAACGCGCCGCTGCTCGCGGCCGAGCGCGGCACCGCCGTACGCCTCGTCTCCGACGCTGAGAGCCCCGACCACCGCAACCTGATCACGATCCGCGGCACCCTGGCCGACGGCGGCCAGGTCTCGGTGAGCGGCACCCTGATCGGCATCCACCAGCGCGAGCGGCTGGTCGAGGTCAACGGCTTCGACGTCGACCTCGAGCCCACGGAGCACCTGGCGTTCTTCAGCTACGAGGACCGGCCGGGCATGGTCGGCACCGTCGGCGGCATCCTCGGCGCGGCCGGGGTCAACATCGCCGGCATGCAGGTCGCGCGTGACGCCAAGGGCGGCCGGGCGCTGGTCGCGCTGTCGGTCGACTCCGCGATCCCGGCCGACACGCTGCTCGAGATCGAGAGCGCCATCGACGCGGTGCAGGTGCGCGCCGCCGACCTGGTCTGACGCCTCCCGCGGCGCCGCAGACCAGGACGCGTCGGCTCAGGCCACCATCACGCGGCCGCGGTCCCGGCTGCTGGCGGGCCGCCGGGCGGTGACGACCTCCCAGGCGGTGGCGATGCCGGTCACCGCGCGCTCCAGCTCGTCGACCCGCCGGCTCCACGGGATGCGGACGTAGCGGTCGAGGCCACCGTCGGGCGCGAACACCGGACCCGGCGCGATGATCACGCCGTGCCGCTCGGCCTCGTCGGCCAGCGCGATGCCGAGGCCCCGGCCCGGGCCGGGCAGCTCGCACCACAGCGCCAGCCCGCCGGGCGGCACCCGGAAGCTCCAGCTGGGCAGCGCGGCGCGGACCGCCGCGACGAGGCCGTCGCGCTGCTCGCGCAGCCGGGCCCGATGGCGCTCGAGGATCGGCTCCGGGTCGCGAAGCAGCCACAGCGCCGCCAGCTGCTCCATGACCGGCACGCCGAGGTCGAGGGTGACGCGCGCCTTCGTCAGCCGGTCCATCAGGTCGAGCGGTGCGCGCACCCAGCCAACCCGCAGGCCGCCCCAGAACGCCTTGCTGGTGCTCCCGACGGTGATCGCGTCCGGGGCGTACGACGCGAACGGGCGCGGCATCGGCTGTCCGTCCATGGCCAGCATCACGTGGGACTCGTCGACGATCGGCGTCACGTGCCCGCGGCGCAGCTCGGCGGCGTACGTCTCCCGCTCCTGGTCGCTCATCAGGAGCCCGGTCGGGTTCTGGAAGTCCGGGATCAGGTAGGCCAGCCGTGGCGCCACCTGGCGCAGCCGGGCCGCGGTCGCGTCGAGGTCCCAGCCGTCGGGGTCCACCTCCGTGGTGGCGAGGCGGGCGCCCGCGTTGCGGATCCGCTCTGCGGCGTTGGGGTAGCCGGGAGTGTCCACCAGCACCCTGTCGCCCCGGCCGGCCAGCGCCTGGGCCACGATCGAGACGCCCGCCAGCGCGCCCGGTGTCACCATCACCTGGGCGGGGTCGGTCGGCAGCCCGCGGGCGTCGTAGTGGGCGGCGATCGCGGCCTGCAGCTCCGGGAGCCCGGCCGGGAAGTAGCCGTGCCCACCGAGGTAGGCCGGGAGCCGGGCCACCGCGTCGGCGTAGGCCGTCGCGATCTCCGGCGGCGCGAACGGCGCGGCGCAGTTGAGGTCGATCGCGGCCCGGTCGCTCTGCCGGGGGAGCAGCGCCCGGTCGTGGGCGCGCGCCGGCCCGCCCGGCACCTGGGTGAACGTGCCCGAGCCCTGCCGCGCCGCGGCGTACCCGCCGTCGCGGATGGTCGCGTAGGCACGCGTCACCGTGGTGCGGGAGACGCCGAGCTCCTCGGTCAGCTCGCGCTCGCTGGGCAGCCGGGTGCCCACCGGGATCCGGCCGTCGCCGATCAGCAGCACGAGCGCGTCCGCGAGGCCGGCGTACGCCGGACGGCGGTCGAACCCGTCGACCAGGGTGGCCACCCGACGGGCGGTGATGGAGCGGTCCATGCAGGCCACTCTCCCACGATTGGCTATTTGTCGAAAGGCCACTTGTCGGCAGGATGGAGCTCGTGACCAGCATCGCCCTCCCGCAGCGCCCGGCCCGGGTGCTCACCGACCTCGGCCCGATCGCCCAGCTGCGCGCGGGCCGTCTCGGTCGCCGGCTGCCGCAGCTGTACGCCGGGCTCGTGCTCTACGGCCTCTCCATCGCCATGATGGTCACCGGCCACCTCGGCGTGGCGCCCTGGGACGTCTTGCACTCCGGACTCGCGAGCCACCTGCCGATCAGCATCGGCGAGGCCCTGGTGATCGTCAGCTTCCTGGTCATGGTGCTGTGGATCCCGCTGCGCGAGGTGCCCGGCATCGGCACCATCTCCAACGCAGTCGTCATCGGCGTCTCCGCCGACGCGTTCCTGCTCGTCCTCGACCAGCCGGGCTCGATGTGGCTGCGCGGCGTCCTCATGGTCGGCGGGGTCGCGGTCTGCGGGCTCGCCACCGCGATGTACATCGGGGCCCAGCTCGGCCGCGGTCCGCGAGACGGACTGATGACCGGGCTGGCCCGTCGCACCGGCCTCTCGCTGCGCCTGGTCCGCACCCTGCTCGAGATCACCGTCGTCCTCATCGGCCTGCTGCTCGGCGGCGTCGCCGGTGTCGGCACCGTCCTCTACGCCCTCGCCATCGGCCCGCTGACCCAGCTCATGCTCCCGGCCTGGATCGTCGACCTCCCCGCCGAGTCGGCGCAACGGCTCACCTGAGAAGCGTCGAGTCGGCTCGTCGGCTCACCTGAGAAGCGTCGAGTCGGCGCAACGGCTCATCTGCGAAGCGCCGAGTCGGCTCGTCGGCTCACCTGAGAAGCGCCGAGTCGGCTCGTCGGCTCACCTGAGAAGCGTCGAGTCGGCTCGTCGGCTCATTGCAGCGGCTTCAGTTGGTACGACGGCACCGAGCGCCGTGCCCTTGAGCCGACTCGGCGGCGTGGACGTGTGCTGTTGAGCCGACTGGGCGGTGTGGACGTGTGCCGTTGAGCCGACTGGGCGGTGTGGACGTGTGCCGTTGAGCCGACTCGGCGGTGTGGGGGTGTGCTGTTGAGCCGAGTCGGCGGTGTGGGGGTGTGCCGTTGAGCCGAGTCGGCGGTGTGGGGGTGTGCCGTTGAGCCGAGTCGGCGGTGTGGGGGTGTGCCGTTGAGCCGACTCGGCGTTCGGTTCAGCGTTTGGTGGCGATGATGGTGGAGGCGTCGGGGGCGACCATCACCTCGACGGCGGTGAAGCGGTCGTCGGTGAGCCAGTGCTCGCGGAGGGTGTCCACGCGGCCCTGGGTGATCGGCGGCCAGAGCTCGCACGGGGTGAAGTCGTCGAGCACGACGACGCCGCCGTCCTCGACCAGGTCGGCGATGGCGTCGACGGAGACCTCGGTCGGCTCCCCGGAGTCGAGGAAGAGCAGCGAGTAGGGACCGCGGTCGAGCAGCGTCGACCAGTCGGCGGCGAGCACCTCGACCTGGTCGTCGTCGCGGAAGATCTCGGCGGCCGCCTCGGCGAGCTTGGGATCCAGCTCGGCCGTGACGATCCGCGCCTTCTCTCCGCGGACCCCGGACCGCAGCCACGCCGTACCGACGCCGCAGCCGGTGCCGAACTCGGCCATGGTCCCGTCGCGGGTCGCGGCCAGCATGGCCAGCAGCCGGCCGGTCTCGTTGCGGCAGAAGGAGACGTAGCCGGCCCGGCGGGAGACGTCGAACGCGCGGTTCACGATCTCGGGAAGCGAAGGCGGGTGGCTCACGGGTCGAGTCTTTCATCTCGGAACAGTCGTCTCAGATCGCGAACAGCCTGCGATATCCGGTGTCGCGCGATGCGGGGACGTCCTACCATCGCATCACCATGCGGAGCGTGTTCGTACTCATCGAGCGCCGCGGCGGGGCCTGACGAGAGGCCACCTCGCCGCGGAGTTCGGCGTTGCGCGGCCTCTCACCAGCTGAATCCAGCAACAGGTCGAGACGCCCCCGCGACGCGGACCCCTCGCTACACCCAGCGTGATCCGCCCGCAGCAAGGTCCATCCTCGTGCGATCCACGAGTCGGAACGTCCCCGTCGCGGGGCGTCCTTCGGCCAAGAAATTGACCTGTACCCGACTCAGATCAGCCACGAATACGAGGAGAAGGACCGATGTACGACATGTATCCCGACTGGGGCCCGGCCAGCCACCACCCCGAGAACCCGCGCAGTGCCGAGAACACCAGCGCCGCCGTCCAGGCCTCGCTCGACCTGCGGGACAACGGCGGCCAGCGCCCGGACGACAACTAACCTCGTCGCCCATGACGTCCCTCCGGCTCGCGGTCATCCCCGGCGACGGCATCGGCCCGGAAGTGACCGCCGAGGCGCTGAAGGTGCTCGAGGTCGCGGCGCCGGACGAGGTCAAGTTCGAGCAGACCACCTACGACCTCGGCGCGGAGCGCTACCTCGCCACCGGTGAGGTGCTGCCCGACTCCGTGCTCGCCGAGATCCGGGAGCACGACGCCATCCTGCTGGGCGCGGTCGGCGGCAAGCCCAACGACCCGAACCTCCCGCCCGGCATCCTCGAGCGCGGGCTGCTGCTGCGGCTGCGCTTCGAGCTCGACCACTATGTGAACCTGCGTCCGTCCCGGATCTTCCCAGGTGTC
The DNA here is from genome assembly GCA_963766475.1 of uncultured Actinomycetota bacterium. Classification (GTDB taxonomy): domain Bacteria; phylum Actinomycetota; class Actinomycetes; order Propionibacteriales; family Nocardioidaceae; genus Nocardioides. Next base: position 228,141 of record CAVXZS010000001.1, read on the forward strand.
ACCTCGCCGCTGAGCGACCCGGGAGACGTCGACTTCGTGGTCGTCCGCGAGGGCACCGAGGGCCCCTACACGGGCAACGGTGGTGCGCTCCGGGTCGGGACTCCGCAGGAGATCGCCACCGAGGTCTCGGTCAACACGGCGTACGGCGTGGAGCGGGTGGTGCGCGACGCGTTCGCCCGGGCGCAGCGACGGCCCCGCAAGAAGCTCACGCTGGTCCACAAGACCAACGTGCTGGTCCACGCCGGCTCGCTCTGGTGGCGGCTGGTGCAGGCCGTGGCGCCGGAGTTCCCCGACGTGAGCGTCGACTACATCCACGTCGACGCGGCGATGATCTTCCTGGCCACCGACCCGGGGCGCTTCGACGTGATCGTCACCGACAACCTGTTCGGCGACATCATCACCGACCTCGCGGCCGCCATCACCGGCGGCATCGGGCTGGCCGCCTCCGGCAACGTCAACCCGGACCGCACCACCCCGAGCATGTTCGAGCCGGTGCACGGCTCGGCCCCCGACATCGCCGGCCAGCAGAAGGCCGACCCCACCGCGGCGATCCTGTCCGCGTCGCTGCTGCTCGACCACCTCGGGTACGCCGACGCAGCGGCCGCCGTGGAGCGTGCAGCGGTCGCCGACCTGGCCGAGCGAGTACCCGGGGCGGTCCGCCGTACCGCCGAGGTCGGCGACGCGATCGCAGCGCGCGTCACCGCCTCCTAGGGTCAGCGGGCCGCCAGCGCCTCTATCCCGTCGAGCACCAGCGCCAGCCCGAACTCGAACTCGTCACCGGGGAAGTCCCCCTCGCCGGAGGCGGCCTCGGCGGCCTCGTCGAGGGCACCGGACGCCAGGACCCGGCCCAGCCCAGGCATCGCCACCGGGTCGACCAGCTCACGAAGCCGGTCGGCCCACCCGGCGGTCGCCTCGAGGTCGGCGAACTGCAACGCCATCAGCACGTGCTGCCGCGCGAAACCGTCGACCAGCAGGAGGGCGGAGGCGGCAGGCTGCTCGGCCAGCCCGGACCGGAGCATGACCTGCATCCCGGTGTCGGTCCACGCGATGAGGTTGGGCGTGACCTGGGGCGAGCCGGGGCGTACGTCGAGGACCCACGGGTGGGCCATCAGCTGCCGGGCGTCCGCTCGGGCCCAGGCCTCGAGCTCGTGCCGCCACGAGCGGCGCGGGTTCAGCCCGGGCGGGGAACCGAGGGCGAGATCGACCATCACCACCTCGAGCTCGAGCCGCGAGTCGACGTAGCGGTAGAGGGACATCGCGGTGGTGCCGAGCCGCTGAGCGACCGAGGCCATGGAGACGGCGGCGAGCCCCTCGGCGTCGGCGATCTCGACGGCCGCGGCTCCAATGGCCTGGACCGAGAGCGAGCGCTTGGGGCCACGACGGCCGGCGGCGTCGTCCATGCCCCACAGCGCGCGGACGGCGCGGGGAAGAGCCTGCGGACTGGTCATGGAGAGCTCCTGGACGGCTGGGCGAAAACTATTTACATCCTACACAGAAAGGTGCACCATCTGCGTAGCGTTCAAACTGTTTACAACCTACGCAAAGGAGACCGACGATGAAGGTGGAGGCGATCGACGTGCCAGCCGTGGCACGAGCGGGCCGACGGGAGTGGACCGCGCTCGCGGTGCTCGCCCTCCCGCTGCTGCTGGTCTCGATGGACGTCTCGATCCTCTACTTCGCCGTCCCGGAGATCGCCCGCGACCTGCACGCCACCTCGACCCAGCAGCTCTGGATCTTCGACGTCTACGGCTTCGTCCTCGCCGGACTCCTGGTCACCATGGGCGCCGTCGCGGACCGGGTCGGAGCACGGCGCCTGCTGCTGATCGGTGCCGTCGCGTTCTCCGCGACCTCCTTGATGGCGGCCTACGCACAGTCGGCCGGCGAGCTGATCGCGGCCCGCGCGCTGCTCGGCATCGGTGGGGCGACCCTGATGCCGTCGACCATGTCGATGATCCGGACCCTCTTCCACGACGACCGTCAGCGAGGCCAGGCGATCGGCATCTGGACCGGTGTGATGACCGCCGGCATCGGCCTCGGCCCGGTGCTCAGCGGGGTCCTGCTGGCGCACTTCTGGTGGGGCTCGGTGTTCCTGGTCAACCTCCCGGCCATGGCGCTGCTCCTGGTCGTCGGCCCGCTCCTGCTGCCTCAGGGGGAGCGCCGCCGCGGCGCGCCCTTCGACGTGGTCAGCTCGCTGCTGTCGCTGGCCGCCATCCTCCCGACCATCTACGGCGTCAAGGAGTGGGCCGCGCACGGCACCGAGCTCCGCTGGGTGGCGTGCATCGCCGTCGGTCTCGTGCTCGGTGCGGTCTTCCTGCGCCGCCAGCTGCGCCACCCGCACGCGATGATCGACGCCGACCTGCTGCGCAACCGGGTCTTCACCACCGCGGTCGGAGCCAACGCGGTCGCCACCTTCGCCATCGTCGGCAATGCCGTGTTCATGACTGCCTACCTGCAGCTGGTGCTCGACTACAGCCCGCTGCGGGCGGCCCTGTGGAGCCTGGTCCCGACCGCGGGGGTCGGCCTCTCGGCGCCGTTCGCGTCCGGCCTCGCACACCGGTTCGGCGCCACCCGGGTCGCCGCGGGCGGCATGGTCGTCGGGGCGGCAGGCTTCGGCATCCTCACTGCGACCGGCGCCGGCTCGCTGCTCCTGGTCCTCGTGGGCGCCGGTGTCCTCGCCTGCGGGCTGGTCTGCACCATGACCGTCGGCTCGGAGCTCGTCCTGGCCGCGGTCCGGCCCGAGCAGGCCGGGTCCGGCTCAGCAGTCTCCGAGGCCGGCACCGAGCTGGGCGGGGCTCTCGGCATCGCGCTGCTCGGCAGCATCGGCACCGCGGCTTACCGCTCCTACGCCGCCGGGCACCTCCCGGCCGATGCCCTCCACGGCCCCGCGGCCGGCTCCCTGGCCGGCGCGTTCGGTCAGGGCGCGCAGGTGCTGGCCGTCGCCCGCGACGCCTACGTGCACGGACTGCACCTCGCCGCGATCGCCGGTGCCGCCGTCCTGCTCGTGGCCGCCGTCGCCCTGGTGGTCTCCGAGCGCACCATTGGCCGATCCACCGCTACTGAACCCTGAGGAGAGCGACTACTTTGATGTCCATGGAGATCAGCACCACCCGCACGGACCACCCGGTCGACGACACCCGGCTGGCCGAGATCCTGGCCAACCCCGGCTTCGGCATCCACTTCACCGACCACATGTTCACCGTCGAGTGGACGCCGGCCGATGGCTGGCACGCCGCGCGGATCACGCCGTACGGTCCGCTCACGCTCGACCCGGCCACCGCGGTCCTGCACTACGCGCAGGAGATCTTCGAGGGCATGAAGGCATACCGGCACGAGGACGGCTCGATCTGGGCGTTCCGGCCGGAGGAGAACGCCGCGCGGATGCTGCGCTCCAGCCACCGGCTCGCGCTGCCGACACTGGACGTCGACGACTTCGTGCAGGCCGTCGAGGCGCTGGTGGAGGTCGACCAGCGCTGGGTGCCCCAGAACGGTGACCAGCAGGAGGGTGAGAAGAGCCTCTACGTGAGGCCCTTCATGTTCGCCTCCGAGGCGTTCCTCGGCGTCCGGCCCGCGCAGCACGTCACGTTCATGGTGATCGCGAGCCCGGCGGGGTCCTACTTCAAGGGCGGCATCAAGCCGGTGAGCCTGTGGCTGTCGGAGGACTACACCCGGGCCGGGCGCGGTGGCATGGGCGCCGCCAAGACGGGCGGCAACTACGCCAGCTCGCTGCTGCCGCAGCGGGAGGCGATCGAGCAGGGGTGCGACCAGGTCGTCTTCCTCGACGGCGAGGAGCTGAAGTACGTCGAGGAGCTCGGCGGCATGAACATGTACTTCGTCTTCAAGGACGGCCGGATCGTGACGCCCGCGCTCGGCACCATCCTCGAGGGCATCACCCGCGGCTCGATCATCGAGCTGGCCGGGAAGATGGGCCACCAGGTCGAGGAGCGGAGGATCTCGATCGACGAGTGGCGCGAGGGCGTGACCACCGGCGAGATCACCGAGATCTTCGCCTGCGGCACCGCCGCCGTGGTCACGCCGGTCGGCGAGCTCAAGTGGGAGGGCGGCTCGGCGCCGGCGCCGGCCTCGACCGACCTGACCTTCCGGATCCGCCAGGCGCTGGTCGACGTGCAGTTCGGCCGGGCCGAGGACACCTTCGGCTGGATGCGCAAGATCATCTGACGTGTCCGTGGACGACGAAGCGCCGGCCCTGCCGCTCGCGGTCGAGCACCTGCGGGGCTGGTACGCCGTCGTCATGCTGGCGCTCGGGCACCGCACCGGACTGCTCGACGCGCTGCTGGCCGGGCCCGGGACCTGTGACGAGCTGGCGTCGCGAGCGCGGGTCGACGCTCGCAACGCCCGGGAGTGGCTGGGCTCGCTGACGGCAGCGGGGCACGCAGAACACCGGGACGGGATCTACACCGCGGCCCCGGACCTCGCTGCCGCATGCGCTCCAGACTTCCCCGTCGACCTTCGCTCGGTGCTCGAGCTCACCCTCGTCGCGCCACGTGTGTCCGACGAGGTCGTCGCGGCCATCCGGCACGGTGGCGGAGTCGCACCCGAGGTGTTCGCCGAGATGTCCGGCGTCGCCGGAGCCATCAACACCCCCACGTACGCCGCCGCCCTGGTCGACGACTGGCTGGCCGGGGTCCCCGGCCTTGTGGATGGGCTCCGCACCGGCATGCGCGTCGCTGAGCTGGCGCCGGGCAACGGGGACGCCGCGGTCCTGGTCGGCCGCGCCTTCCCCCGCAGCACCGTGGTCGGCTGGGACGTGGTCACCCACGAGCGTGACGACCTGCCGCCCAACGTCGAGCTGCAGGTCCGTGACGCGCGGGCGCTGGAGGGCGGCGAGCCGTTCGACCTGGTCTACGCGATCGACGCCTTCCACCACTTCGGTGGGCCCGAAATCGTCCTGGCGGGGGTGCGCAAGGTCCTGGCGCCCGGCGGCCTGCTCCTGCTCGTCGAGGGCGGCCTCACCGGTGACCTGGACGTCGACAAGGCCGACCCGTTCGCCGTGGTCGCCTACGGCGCCGGGCTGTTCTACTGCCTGCAGGAGAACCTCGCTGCAGGCGGCACCGGGCACACCGGAGGCGACGGCACGGGCTGGATCCTCGACGCCCTCCTCGACGCGGGCTTCACCGACGTCGACAGCCGCCTCGTGGAGCCCGGCAACGTCGTCATCACCGCGCGCGCTCCGCGAGCATGACCCACAGGCTGGATGCGCCGGACGGTCCGACCTGTAACGGTCCGGCGCCGCGGCACCAATACAGGTTGTGAACGCTCCCCAGGATCCGGCGCCCTACGCGCCGCTCGACCGGATCGCCCGCGAGCCGGAGGCCCTGGACGCGTTCTACCGCGACCACATCGAGGCGGTGCAGCGCTTCGTGGCCCGGCGGGTCTCCGACCCGCACCTGGCCGCGGACCTCACCGCCGACGTCTTCCTCGCCGCGATGGACAGCGCCTCGTCCTACGACAGCAGCAGGGGGCCACTCGTCGCCTGGCTCTACGGCGTGGGCCGCAACGCCATCGCCGCGGAGGCGCGGCGCCGGGCCCGGGAGCTGCACGCCGTACGCCGGATCGAGGGGCGGCGCCTGGTCGACGGCTCGGCCCTGGCCCGGATCGAGGAGCGCCTCGACGCCGAGCGCGAGTCGCGCCGGCTCTACCGCGCCATGGAGGAGCTCTCGCCGGACGACCGAGCCCTGCTGGAGCTCGTCTCGCTCGACGGGCTCTCGATCGCCGACGCGGCCCGAGTGCTGGGGGTGAAGCCGGCCACCGCGCGGGTCCGGCTGCACCGCAGCCGGGCCCGGGTCACCGCTCGCCTGCACGAGGCGGGAGCACCCGAGCTCCCTGACCGTGCTCTTCCTGTGGAGGTACGCCCATGAACAACAGCCATGATCTCGACTCGTTCGAGACCGCCCTGCTGACCGAGCTGCGCCGCGAGGTCGCGGAGCACCCGGCGGCGGCGCCCGCACCCAGGCGGGCACCTCGTCGCCGCCTGAAGCTCGCCGTCGCCGGGGCCGTCGCCGGGGCCGCCGCCACCGTCGCCGCCGTGGGCCTGTCCGGCGGCGGCCCTACCGCGTCGCCGGCGTTCGCCGTCGACGTCAACCCGGACGGGTCGGTCGACGTCGCCGTCTTCCGGCTCGACGACGCCCACGGCCTCGAGGTCGCGTTGGCCGAGCACGGCGTCGACGCGACCGTCCAGTTCGTGCCGACGCCCGAAGGCACGGTGCCGGAGTTCCCGATGCCCGAGTCCGCCTACCTGAGCCCGAAGGCGCCCGGTTACGACTCGTGCGGGATCGACGACGGCCCAGGGCCGGCCATGCTGCTGCCCAGAGAGCTGCTCGAGCGGACGAACACCATGCCGACCGGCCCCGAGTTCGAGGATGCGGAGTACGTGCTGAACATCCGCGCGGGCTCACCGCTGTTCGAGCGACCGACCACCTTCGCCGTGGGCGGCCCCGGCTCGTTCTCGGTCGCCTACCCGTCAGACGTCCCAGGAAAGAGCTGCGGGTTCGGTGCGGGGCCGTTGCAGATGGCACCGGGCGCGGCCAAGGCCGAGTAGCGACGGTCTAGCCCTGGCCGGTCTCCTCGAAAAGTGTGAGCTGCAGTCCGGCCGGCCCGTCGAGGCGGGCGTTGAGCGAGTCCCACGGCGTACGCGTCGGTGGGGCGACGAGTTCGGCGCCCGCCTCGACGAGCGCCCGGGTCGACGCCTCGGCGTCGTCGACCTCGAAGGCGATGCGCAGGGGCGGTGCCACCCGCCTGCCGACCTCGACCTCGTCGATCATCGCGACCTGGGCGGGGTTGGAGAGCTCGAGGGTGGCCCGGCCGGCGTCGAGGATCATCACGTGCTCGCCGGCGTCCCCGGCCAGATCGAGCTCGACCGGGAGTCCGAGGGCATCGCGGTAGAACGCCACCGCGGCGTCGAAGTCGTGGGCCTCGACCACGAGGCGGAGCTGGCTCACGCGGGGGAGCCCGGGTGCGTCCTCGCCGAGCGTCGTGCCGGGCGCGAGCCAGTGGTAGTCGGCACCACCCTCGGTGGACAGCCAGTGGTTGAGGCTGCGGCGCGCCCGGTCGTTGACCTGGCCGTCGTGGATGCCGATCGCCCGGTCCGGGCGGACCGCACGCACGAAGCCGATCGCCTCCTCGGTCTTGAGCCACGAGGCCTGCATCGGGACCAGCAGCGTCGTCACGGGCAGGTCGGGCACCGCGAGCGCGTCGCCGGGGTGGTAGACGGACTCGCCGTCCGCCGTGACGACGTAGCCGAGGTTGGCGCACACCTCCTGGCCGGGAACGATCGCCGCGTGCCGGTCGCCGACCGCGGTCACCTCGAACCCCGCGACGGTCACGGCGACGCCGGAGTCGACCGGTGTGAACGGCAGGTCACCCAGGTCGGCCCCGCGCGGCGCCCACACCGGCAGCCCGGCCGCCCGGAGGCGGCCGACCTCGACGTGGTCGCCGTGCTCGTGGGTGACCAGCACCGCGTCGGCGCCCTCGAGCGCCCGCGGCTCGCTCCAGCCGCCGGGGTCGATGACGAGGATCTGGCCGTCCGCCTCGAGGACGACGCACGAGTGGCTCCAGCGGGTCAGGCGCATGACACAGAACCTACTGACGACCGCGGCGCAGCTCCGTCTCGAGGGCGTCGAGCCGCTGCTCCCAGAACTGCCGGAACGGCGCCAGCCAGGCGTCCACCTGCGCCAGCGGAGCGGAGTCGATCGCGTAGAGGCGCCGCCGGCCCTCGGCGCGGGCCGCAGCGAAGCCGCTCTCGCGCAGCACCTTGAGCTGCATGGAGACCGCGGGCTGCCCGATCCCGAACTCCCGCGAGATCACCTCGACCACGTCTCCGGACGACTGCTCGCCGGTGGCGAGCAGCTCGAGGATCCGGCGCCGGACCGGGTCGCCGAGGACGTCGAAGGCGTGCATCAGCTCCGATCCTGGTCGGGCGGGAGGGCGGTGTAGGCCGCGACGCAGCGCTCCGCGGCGGCCTTCGCCTGCTCCGGGTCGGTGCCCGCGGCGGCGTCGACGTCGGCCCACGCGGCCCCGGCCGCGCGCACGAAGGCGGGATAGGCGGGGTCGGTGTAGTCGGGCTCGGGGCGTGGTGCCTGCGGGTCGGCCAGGTGCAGACGGAGCCCTCCGAGCGCCATCTCCCACCCGATGCCGACAGCACCGGGGCCGAACTCCTTCGAGACGGTCTCGTCGGCGGGCGCGGTGTGCTCGAGGCGGAGCCGGGTGCCGGTGCCCTCCTCGGTGAGGGTGACCACCACCCACGTGACGGCACCGCCGAACTCCCAGGTGACGTCGAGCCGCTCCGGCAGGTCACAGCCCCGGACCGTGCCGGCGGCGTTGCCCTCGATCTGGTAGCGACCGCCGACCACGAGGTCGCCGGTCACCGGCGCCAGCCAGCGCGCGATGCGCTCGGCGGTGGTCAGCGCGTGCCAGACCTCCTCCCGGGCGGCGTCGTACTGCTTCTCGACCACGAGCACCCGCACCGCCAGGCCGTCGCGGGTGTCGTCGCGCAGGCTGCGGTCGACCTCGCCGAGGCGACTCCAAATATCAGTGTTCATTGATATGAGGATGCCGTACGCCGCGGACCGGGTCAAGGGCCCCGGCCTCGTCGCCCGGGAACCTGCGGTGGCGCCATTTAGTCTGAACGACGTGACCAGCACGCCGCGGACGCCGGCGCGAGGTGTGCCCGCCGTCCGGGCCGCGGTGCCGACGGTGGGCGGCTACACGCTGCTCACCAAGATCGGCGAGGGCGGCATGGGCGTGGTGCACCTGGCCCGCCGCGGCGAGGGCGCACGGGTGGCCCTCAAGGTGCTTCGGCCCCACATCGTCGGCGACGACGAGGCGAGGCGCCGTCTCGAGCGCGAGGTCGGGTCGCTCCGGCGGATCAGGAGCAAGTGGGTCGCCGAGATCGTCGACGCGGACCCGTGGGCGCCGGTGCCCTACGTCGCGACCCGCTATGTCCCCGGCCTCTCCCTGCACGACTACGTGCACGAGGAGGGGCCGATCGAGGGCAAGGACCTCACCTGGTTCGCCGCCTGCCTCGCCGAGGGCGTCGCGTCGGTGCACGCGGTCGGCGTGCTGCACCGGGACGTGAAGCCCTCCAACGTGCTGATGGAGGGCCGCACGCCGATCCTCATCGACTTCGGCCTGGCGCGGGTGGCCGACGACCCGAAGCTGACCCACACCGGCTGGCTGCTCGGGACCCCGGGCTACCTCGCACCCGAGATCCTGCACGGCGACGACGCCACCACGGCCTCCGACGTGCACTCATGGGCGGCCACCGTCGCCTTCGCCGCGACCGGCAAGCCGCCGTTCGGCCGCGGGCCGTCGATGGCGATCATGGACCGGGTCCGCCGCGGCGAGCACCACCTCTCCGGCATCCCACACCCGCTGCGCCAGCTGCTCGCCGACTGCCTCGACCCCGAGCCGAGCACGGCGGCCCACCCTCGACGCCGTCCTGGGCTGGTTGCGGCCGCAGGTCGCTCCCACGCCGCGGGTGGCCGTCGGCCCCGCCCGCGCCGGACAAGCTCACGCTGCCCTACGCCGCGGCCCGCACCTCGCCGGACGCGCGGACGACAGACGTGCTCCCCGGCGGGCCCCCGGCCGGCGCCGACGGCACCAGGCGGTTCACCGAGCACCAGACGGTCGTGGAGCGGGACGCGTCGGCCGCGGCTCCGCCCCCCGTCGAGCAGGGCCGCCCGCCGTTCGCGGAACGGGCCAGGCGCGCGACCCTGCTCGCGGTCGGCGCGCTCCTGAGCGGCGGCATCGTGGCGGCCTACCCGTGGTACGGCTCGATCACCCTCGTGCTGCTCGTCTGGCTGCTCCGGAGCGGCTCACTGGCCGCGAGCACGGCGGGCGCCCGACGCCGGCTGCGCGGGCCGAAGTGGTATGACGGCGCCCAGCTGCTCGTCCGCGCCCCGTGGGAGCTGCTGCGCACGCTGGCCGGGACCGTGATGCTCGTGCTGTGGAGCGCCGGGCTCGCCGTCGCGGCGGCGCTGCTGTGTGCTCTTGCCGTACGCGCGGCGCGACAGCGCGGATGCGACGTCGAGAACTGGCCGCACCTGGTCGATCTCGTACATGTTCCGACGCCCTGCTTGATAAAGGCGACACGCTCCATGCCCATGCCCGTATCGATGTTCTTCTTCGGCAGCTCGCTGACGATCGTGAAATCTGTCTTGCTCTTCACTCTTCCAGCAGATACTGCATGAAGACGAGGTTCCAGATCTCGATGTACCGGTTCTCGTCTGCCGCGGGCCCGCCGTCGACGCCGTACTCGGGCCCTCGGTCGAAAAAGATCTCCGAGCAGGGACCGCCCGGGCCGGGCTGACCCGTGTGGCCAATAGTTGTCGGCACGCCTAGGCGTTGGATTCGTTCGTCCGGAACGCCCGCGATCTTCTCCACAACGAATGGCCTCGTCGTCGTCTTCGTACACCGTGACCCAGAGATCCGCGCATGAAACCAAGTCCGCCGTCATTCTCGCGGGTCGTAAGAAGCTCCCATGCGAAGGCGATCGCTTCCTCCTTGAAGTAGTCGCCGAACGAGAAGTTGCCGTTCATCTGGAAGAACGTGCCGTGCCGAGGTGTCTTGCCAACCTCTTCGATATCGTTTGTGCGGATGCACTTCTGCACACTCGTGGCGCGCGGAAACGGCGCCGGAACGACCCCGGTGAAATACGGGATGAACGGCACCATGCCCGCAACCGTGAAGAGCAGGCCGGATCGTCGCTCACAAGCGATGCGGAGGGCACGACGGTGTGTCCGCGCTCCCCGAAGAAGGAGAGCCAGCGGCGTGGATGTCGGCGGTCTGCACGGCGGTTCCCTGGTCGGTCAGAAGGTCGGGTAGATGCGCGAGGCCGGCCGGCCGCGCCGCTACTGAGGAAGTCGCCGGCGGCGTTGCGCAGTTCGGCCTCGCGGGCCTTGTAGCCGTCGACGACGGCCCCGCCGAAGTCGTGGGCCTTGGCGTCGACATCCGCGAAGAACTTGGCGCCCTCGGGGGTCTTGGCGACTGGTGCGCCGCGACGAAGCCGGCGGCGACGCCGACGGCCAGAAGAAGGATGCCCTTCATGGTGTGCTCCTCAACTCGGATCGAACCGTTTTAGCTTACGCGAAGGGCCCCGCGGCAGAAACCAGGGCCCTTCGCGATACGTTGTCAGCCTCCTTAGCGGGCGGCGTAGTACTCGACGACCAGCTGGACCTCGGCCGTGATCGGCACCTCGGCCGCTTCGGGCGGCGGATGAGACGCGCGTGGAGCTTGTCGAGCTCGACCTCGAGGTACGGCGGGAGCTTGGGGAGCACGTCGACGTGACCGCCGGCGGCCGCGACCTGGAACGGCTCCATGCCCTCGGAGCGCTCCTTGACGTGCACGAGCTGACCCGGCTTGACGCGGAACGACGGGCGGTCGACGATCTTGCCGTCGACGAGGATGTGGCGGTGCACGACCATCTGACGCGCCTGCGCCGTGGTGCGGGCGATCGCGAGCGCACGATGATCGCGTCGAGGCGCATCTCGAGCAGCTCGACAAGGTTCTCACCGGTCAGGCCCTCGGCCGGCGGGCCTCGTTGAAGACGATGCGGAGCTGAGCCTCGCGGATGCCGTACTGGGCGCGGAGGCGCTGCTTCTCGCGGAGGCGGACCGCGTAGTCGCTGTCGGCCTTGCGCTTGGTGCGGCCGTGCTCTCCAGGAGCGTACGGGCGCTTCTCGAGGTACTTGGCGGCCTTCGGCGTGAGCGGGATGCCCAGCGCGCGGGACAGGCGGGTCTTGCTACGGGTACGTGACGTGGTCGACACGGGTGTCCTTCCAATGACATGGCAGCGGATGTCGTTGCTCACGGACGTACATCGCCACTCCCCCGTGATCCAGGACGCACGTCGCAGCGCCCTGGCGGGTTGTGTGGAGGTGGGATGTGTCCGACATCGAGTCGAACCGGATCAATTTACCAGAACGGCAGCCGTGCCCCGCCCGACGGCTCACTCGCCCCGCAGGATCGCGCGGATCTTCTCGAGGCGCGCCGCCACATCCCGTTCGTTGCCGTTCGCGGTCGGCGTGTAGTACTCGGTGCCGACGAGCCCGTCGGGCAGGTACTGCTGGGTCGCGACCCCGAAATCGCTGTCGTGGCTGTACACGTAGCCCTTGCCGTGCCCGAGACGCTGAGCGCCCGGATAGTGCGCGTCGCGCAGCATGCGGCGGGATGCGGCCGATCTTGCCGGCGCGGACGTCGGTGATCGCGGCATCCAGAGCCATGTACGCCGCATTCGACTTGGGCGCGGTGGCGAGGTAGACGACGGCTTCGGCGAGCAGGATGCGGCCCTCCGGCATGCCGATCAGCGCGACGCCCTCCGCTGCGGCGACCGCGATCGGCAGGGCCTGCGGATCGGCCATCCCGATGTCCTCCGCCGCGGAGATCATGACCCGACGGGCGATGAACCGAGGGTCCTCCCCCGCCTCGATCATGCGCGCGAGGTAGTGCAGGGCCGCGTCGACGTCGGATCCGCGGATCGACTTGATGAACGCGCTGATGACGTCGTAGTGCTCGTCGCCCTGCCGGTCGTACCGGAGCAGGGCTCGGTCGACTACCGCCGCGACAATGTCGGCCGTCACTATAGGTTTCTCGCCCTGGGCGGTCTCGCCGCTCCGGCTGAGACCGCCGCAGCCTCCAAAGCCGTGAGCGCCCTGCGGGCATCACCGGATGAGAGGCGGACGATGGCCGCGCGGGCGTCGGGTTCGAGGTCACGGCATCGTTCAGTCCCCGTGGGTCGGACTACCGCGCGGTCGACCAGCATGCCCAGGTCGTCGTCGCTCAGCGGCTCGAGAGTGAGCAGCAGCGACCGGGAGAGCAACGGGGCGACCACGCGAGAATGACGGGTTCTCGGTCGTCGCCGCGACCAGGATGATCCAGCCGTTCTCGACCCCGGGCAGCAGCGCATCCTGCTGGGCCTTGTTGAAGCGGTGGATCTCGTCGAGGAACAGCACCGTAGAGAGTCCGTAGAGGTCGCGGTCGCGTGCGCCTTCTCCATGACGTCCCGCACATCCTTGACACCGGCGGTGACCGCCGAGAGCTCGACGAACGGCGGCCCGGAGTGTGGGCGATCGCCTGGGCGAGCGTCGTCTTGCCGTGCCGGGTGGCCCCCACAGGATGACGGAGACCGAACCGGTCTCGCCCGTCGCGTCGTTCGCGAGATTGACGAGCGGCGAACCCGGCTTGAGTAGGTGCTGCTGCCCCGCGACCTCGTCGAGCGACGTCGGGCGCATGCGTACCGCGAGGGGCGTCGAGCCCGTGCGGAGGCCTTGCTGCCCGGTCATGCCATCCACAGTAGCCGCGGCTAGCGACGGGACAGGCACGGCAGTCGTACTCTGACCCGCGTTTTGGCGGGCTCAGAGCGCTCCCGTAGTGTGCCTCGTGGCAACGCCAGCAGGCAGCAGCGTGAACAGCGCGAGGCGCGCGACCGACTGCGGCGTACACGGCACGCCAGGAGGTCCACGCGACCAGAGCAAGCGGCGCCGGCGCGACAACATCTTCGCCGATCGCGGGCGTCCTCGTCGTCGCCGCACTGGCCGCAACGCACGCAGATCTTCTACTTCACCGCGGGACCGGGTGCACCGACCCCCGAACCGTCGGCTTCCGCGTCGGCTCCGCCCCGGCGCCGAACGTGGGCGCCCCCGATCCGGCCCTCGCCGAGAACCGCGACGTGGACGGGCACCCTGACCATCAACGGCATCGAGCTGGGCATCGAGCTGGATGGCGTCAACGCCCGCAGGCCGACCGCCGGCTGCGTCAGGCGGCCGCGACCGAGTACTACCCGGGCAAGACCTGCCACCGCCTCGCGACGACCGAGGGCTTCGGCTCCTCCAGTGCGGCTCGCTCGACGGAACGCGGCGGCGGCGACCCGGGCTACTCGTTCGGCCCGATCGAGAACGCGCCGGCCGCGGCGTCTACCCCGCCGGGCACCATCGCGATGGCGCGAGCGCAGGCGACGCCTACAGCAACGGCCACCAGTTCTTCATCTCGATCGACTCGACCACGCTCGGCGCCGACGCGGCGGGCGGATACACGGTCATCGGCAAGGTCACGAGCGGGCTCGACAGCTCATCGCGCAGATCACGAGCGGGCATCACCCGAGCAGATCGGCGCGGACGGGCAGGACGGCGCACCGCCAGTCCCGCGAGCATCACCGCGCTCACGATCCAGTAACGGGTCGGCTCGGCGCGCGGAGGCGCGTGCAATAGGCTGGAGGGCGGTCCGGCAGAGGCAGCCGGACATCGACGGAAGGTGAGAACGGTGGCGACAACGAACAGGCCCCATGGGGCCGCGTCGGCGACGACGGGACCGTCTACGTGCGTGAGGGGGACGGCGAGCGAGCGGTCGGGCAGTACCCGGACGCGCACGCCGGAAGAGGCGCTCGCCTACTTCGAGCGCAAGTACACCGAGCTCGCCGGCCAGGTCGGCCTGCTCGAGCAGCGGGTGCGCGGCGGAGCGCCGGCCGCGGACATCGCCAAGGCGATCACGCACCTCACCGAAACGGTCGCGACCGCCAACGCCGTCGGCGATCTCGCGGCGCTGCGCGACGCGCCTCGAGAAGCTCGGCGGCAGCGTCAGCGAACTGACCGAGAAGCAGACCGAAGAGACGAAGGCCGCCGCGGCCGAGCCCTCGTCGAGCGCGAGGCGATCGTCGTCGAGGCCGAGGCGCTCGCGGCGCAGGATCCCGCCAAGGCGCAGTGGAAGCAGGTCACCGCTCAGCTCGACGAGCTGTTCGCGCGCTGGCAGGCGCACCAGAAGGACGGCCCCCGCCTTCCCAAGACCGAGAGCAACGAGCTCTGGAAGCGGTTCCGCGCCGCTCGCACGACGATCGACGGTCACCGCAAGGCGTTCTTCGCCGAGCTGGACGCGACGCACAACGAGGCGCGCAGCCGCAAGCAGGAGCTGGTCGAGGGGCCGAGGCGCTGTCCGCAAGGGCACCGACGGCATCCCGGCCTACCGCCGCTGCTCGACGACTGGAAGCTCGCCGGGCGCGCGGGCAAGAGCGTCGACGACGCACTGTGGGCGAAGTTCAAAGCCGCGGGCGACATGCTGTACGCGGCCAAGGCCGAGGTCGACGCGAAGGAGAACGAGGAGTTCGCAGGCAACCTCGGCCAGAAGCTCGAGCTGCTCGCCGAGGCCGAGAAGCTCCTCACCGAGACCGACCGCGAAAAGGCCAAGTCGGCTCTGCTCGCATCCAGCGCAAGCTGGGACGCGATCGGCAAGGTGCCGCGCGATCAGGTCCGGACGGTCGAGGATCGCCTGCGCAAGGTCGAGACGCACGTTCGCAAGCTCGACGAGGACCACTGGAACAAGACCGACCCCGAGAAGGCGCGCGCTCCGAGGGCCTCGCCTCGCAGCTCAGGAGTCGATCGAGAAGCTCGAGAAGGAACTCGCGGAGGCCAAGGCCAACGGCGACGCGCGCAAGATCAAGGACGCCGAGGAAGCCCTGGCGGCCCGCAAGCGTCTGGCTGGACGCGCTCGGCTCGTGGGCCTGAGTTCCACAAGAACTCTTGCGCAATTGTTCTTGTGCAATTAGCGT
>CAVXZS010000002.1:0-134092 GCA_963766475.1 uncultured Actinomycetota bacterium
CGCCTTCTCGTAGGCCGTCCGGACGTCGTCCCGGGTCACGCCGTCGACAGCCTCGCGGAGCAGGTGGCGAGGATGCCCCGCGGCATCGGGACCAGGAGCGGGGTGAAGCTGACCGTGACGCCGCCGGCCCCGTCGGGGAGCAGGGCGCTGAGGTTCTGCGTGATCTCCGGGGTGTGCCGGTGGCTGCCGCCGACGCCGTACGCCGAGACGCTGCCCATCACCTCGCTGCCCAGCAGGTGCGCCTTCGCGGCCTTGCCGGCGCCGCTGGTGCCCGAGGCCGCCACCACGACGACGTCGGGCTCGACGAGGCCCGCGGCGACGGCTGGCGCGAGGCTGAGCGTGGAGACGGTCGGGTAGCAGCCGGGCACCGCGACCCTCGTGGCGCCGGTGAGCCTCGCGCGCTGGCCCGGCAGCTCGGGCAGGCCGTAGGGCCAGGTCCCGGCGTGGCTGCCGCCGTAGAAGCGCTCCCAGGCGGCCGGGTCGGCGAGCCGGTAGTCTGCGCCGCAGTCGATCACCACCACCTGCGCCCCCAGCTCGGCGGCGATGGGTCCGGACTGGCCGTGCGGCAGCGCCAGGAAGACGACGTCGTGACCGGCCAGGGTCTCCGCGCTGGTCTCCTCGAGCACCCGGTCCGCGAGCGGCACCAGGTGCGGCTGGAGGCTGCCCAGCGTCTCGCCGGCGTTGCTGCCCGCGGTCAGGGTGCCGATCTCGACGTCGGGGTGCGCGAGGAGCAGCCGCAGCAGCTCACCGCCGGCGTACCCGCTGGCGCCTGCCACGGCCACCCTGGTGCTCATGCTGCATGACTATACAGAGACGTGTATGTGCATGCGAATCGAAACTCCGGTGCGCCGGTCGGTGCCGCGCTCACTAGCGTCCCAGCCATGCCGCGACTGGAGTACCCGACCTACCTCGACCACCTCCGCACCGAGTCCGCACGCTTCCGGCAGGTGCTGGCCGACTGCGACCCGGGCGCGCGGGTGCCGACCTGCCCCGAATGGGATGCCGCCGACCTCCTGTGGCACCTCGCGAGTGTGCAGCTCTTCTGGGCGAAGGTCGTCCGGCACCGCCCGGCCTCCCCGGACGACCCCCAGATCGGCGCTGAGGACGCCGCCGAGCGACCGGAGAGCTACGCCGAGCTGCTCGACGCCTTCGACGACTACTCCCACGCGCTGGCCACCGAGCTGGAGCGGGCCGACCCGGAGGCCACCGCGTGGCACTGGTCGGGTGACAGCCGGGTCGGCACGTCCTACCGGCGCCAGGCCCACGAGGCCGCGATCCACCGGATCGACGCCGAGCTGACCGCCGGGGTGCCGGTCACGCCGCTGGACGCCGCGCTGGCCGACGACGGGGTGGCCGAGGTGCTCGGGGTCATGTACGGCGGCGCTCCGGAGTGGGGCTCGTTCACCGGGTCGGGGCAGACGGTCGCGGTGCACATGACCGACACCGGCACCGAGCTGCTGGTCGAGCTGGGGAAGTTCTCCGGCACCGATCCCGACGAGCGGCACGACCTACGAGGACGAGGACGACCTCGACCTCGTCGAGACCGGCAGCGAGCCGGTCGCGACGGTCTCCGGCACCGCGGCGGACCTCGACACCTGGCTCTGGAAACGCGACCCGGCGCTGACCCCTGGCTGGGACGACGGCGACCGGATCCGGGTCGAGGGCGACCGGATCACCTACGAGAAGCTGTCGGCGATCCTGGGCCAGCCGCTCAACTGATCCCCCGGCCCGGTAGACATGGCGACATGACGCCTCCGCCCTACCGCGCCGCCGACGACCGCTACGACTCCTTCTCCTACCGCCGCTGCGGCCGCTCCGGGCTCAAGCTGCCCGCCGTCTCGCTGGGCCTGTGGCACAACTTCGGCGACGACAAGCCGATCGAGACCCAGCGGGCGATCCTGCGGCGGGCCTTCGACCGCGGAGTGACCCACTTCGACCTGGCCAACAACTACGGGCCGCCGTACGGCGCGGCGGAGGCGAACTTCGGCACGATCTTCGCCCAGGACTTCCGGCCGTACCGCGACGAGCTCGTCATCTCCACCAAGGCCGGCTACGACATGTGGCCGGGCCCCTACGGCGAGTGGGGCTCGCGCAAGTACCTGCTGGGGTCGCTCGACCAGAGCCTGGCGCGGATGGGCCTCGACCACGTCGACATCTTCTACAGCCACCGGTTCGACCCCGAGACGCCGCTCGAGGAGACGATGGGCGCGCTCGCGACCGCGGTGCAGTCCGGTCGGGCGACGTACGCCGGCATCTCGTCCTACAGCGCCGAGCGCACCCGCGAGGCGGCCGGGCTGCTGCGCGAGATGGGCGTGCCGCTGCTGATCCACCAGCCGTCGTACTCGATGCTCAACCGCTGGGTCGAGGAAGGTGACCCCTCCCTTCTCGACGTCCTGGGCGAGGAGGGCATCGGGTGCATCGCGTTCTCGCCGCTGGCCCAAGGGATGCTCACCGACCGCTACCTCGACGGGATCCCGGAGGGCTCCCGGGCGGCCCAGGGCAAGTCGCTCGACCCCTCCCTGCTCACCGACGAGGCGCTGGCGCACGTCCGGCGGCTCAACGAGATCGCCGGGGCGCGCGGCCAGTCGCTGGCCCAGCTCGCGCTGGCGTGGGTGCTGCGCGACGAGCGGGTCACCTCGGTGCTGATCGGCGCCAGCAGCGTCGAGCAGCTCGACGACAACCTGGCGGTCCTCGACAACCTGGAGATCACCCAGGAGGAGCTCGACGCGATCGACGGGGACGCCGTCGACTCCGGGATCAACCTCTGGGCGGCGTCCTCCGACACGTGAAGCCGGTCGGGACGCCGTGAAACCGGGCGGGACGCCGTGAAACCGGGCGGGACGCCGTGAAACCGGTGTGAAGCCGCCCTGAAACCCGCAGCCATCACAGTCGTGGTCATGAACAACAACTCCTCTTCCACGACCGAGCTGGCAGTCGCTGCCCACGGCCTCGTGAAGACCTTCGGTGACCTGCGGGCCGTCGACGGTGTCGATCTCGACGTACGACGCGGCGAGGTCTTCGGCGTCCTCGGACCCAACGGCGCCGGCAAGACCACGATGCTCCAGATGCTCGCCACCCTGCTCCCGATGGACGGCGGCGACGCCCAGATCTTCGGCGTCGACGTCAAGCAGCACCCCCACGTGGTGCGCCAGCTGGTGGGCGTGACCGGGCAGTACGCCTCGGTCGACGAGAACCTCACCGCCCGCGAGAACCTCTACCTCTTCGGCCGGCTGCTCGGCCTCGACAAGAAGAAGGCCCGTGCGACCGGCGAGGACCTGCTCGGCCGGTTCGGGCTCGAGGACGCCGGCGACAAGCAGATCCAGCAGTTCTCCGGAGGTATGCGGCGCCGGCTGGACCTGGCGGCCAGCCTCATCCACCGCCCGCCGCTGATCTTCCTCGACGAGCCGACCACGGGCCTCGACCCGCGCACCCGCGGGCAGATGTGGGAGACCATCCGGGAGCTGGTCGCCTCCGGGTGCACGGTGCTGCTGACCACGCAGTACCTCGACGAGGCCGACCAGCTCGCCGACCGGATCGCGGTCATCGACCGCGGCACCAAGGTCGCCGAGGGCACGTCCGACCAGCTCAAGAGCCAGGTCGGCTCCTCGACCCTCCAGCTGCGGCTGCTCGACCCGGCGCAAACGGCCCAGGCCGTCGACGTCGTACGTCGCGTGGTCGGCGACGAGCCGGTCCTCACCCCCGAGGCGGGCGGCATCAACGTGCCGCTCCCCGACGCCAACCGGGCCGCGGACGTCCTGATCGGTCTGCGCGAGCAGGAGCTGCTGATCACGTCCGCGACCGTCCAGAAGCCCACCCTCGACGAGGTGTTCATGGCCCTCACCGGTCATGGGGCCGGCCACGCCGCCGAGGACACCGACACCCACCAGAAGGAGGCCGTCCGATGACGCTGCTGTCCACCACGGTCGACGAGACCGTCACCGCCACCACCCACGTCGGCGCGCAGGACCTGCCCGCCCGTCCGTCCGTCGCCGAGACCGTCAGCCAGAGCCTGGCCATGGCCTGGCGTGCGCTGAAGAAGATGCGCCGCAACCCGGAGCAGTTCTTCGACGTCACGATCCAGCCGCTGCTGTTCACCGCGATGTTCGCCTACATCTTCGGTGGCGCGATCTCCGGGAGCGTCGAGGACTACCTGCCGATCATCATCACCGGCATCCTCGCCCAGACCGCGCTGACCGCCTGCATGGCGACCGGCATCCAGCTGCGCGAGGACATGGACAAGGGGGTCTTCGACCGGTTCAAGTCGCTGCCGATCGCCAGGATCGCCCCACTCGTCGGCCCGGCCGTCGCCGACCTCATCCGCTACGGGACGGCGGCGACCCTGACGATCCTGACCGGGCTGGCCATGGGCTACCGCCCCGGCGGCGGCGTCCTCGGCGTCGTCGGCGGCTGGCTGCTCACGGTCGTCGCCGGCTGGTCGCTCGCGTGGATCTTCACCTGGCTGGGCACCGTCGCCCGCAGCGCCCAGGCGGTGCAGGGCATCTCGATGCTGATCATGTTCCCGCTGACCTTCCTGTCCAACGCGTTCGTGCCCGTCAGCACCCTCCCCGGGTGGCTCGAGGCGTTCGTCAAGGTCAACCCCGTCTCGCTCGTCGTCAACGCCGTGCGGGACCTGATGAACGACGGCCAGGTCACCGGCAACGTCGGCTGGGCCCTGGTCGGCTGCGCCGTCGTCGTGGCGATCTTCCTGCCCCTGTCCGTCCGCTCCTACAGCCGCAAGATGTAGCCCGGGGTCAGCGGCGGGAGACCCGCTCGGCGACCGCACGGGCCTCCGGGAGCAGGGCCGGGCCCTTGCGCCCGGCGTACTCCGCGCGGATCCGGGCGGCGAGGCCGGGCGCGACGCGCTCGGCCTCGTCGTGCGTGCGGGCGGGATCCATGGTGGTGGTGAACCGCGGGTAGGCGAACAGCTCCGCGAGCACCAGCATCCGGAGGGCGTCCTCGGGGTCCATCGCCTGCTTCAGCAGACCCCAGGTGCCGAGACCGTGCAGCACCAGGCCGGCGACGGGGTAGTCCAGCCGCGGGCGGTCGGCGTCGAGGACGCGCGGCGCCTTGCCGCGCAGGTCGTCGTAGAGGTCGGCGCCCTCGTCGCCGGTGCCGTGCAGGGCGTACGCCGTGACGCCGGCCGCGACACCGAAGAGCGCCCACGGCTCGAGCCCGTTGAGCTCCACGCCCGGCAAGGTGATCGCGGCCAGGTCGGTGGCGGCCACGCGGTAGAGCCGCAGGCCCTCGGCGAGCTCCCCCTCCGCCAACGCCAGCTCCGCCCGCACCGTGCCGGTGATGAAGGCTCCGCCGAACCCGGTCCGCTCGACGCCGAGCCGCTCGATCTCGGCGATCAGGGCCCTGGCCTCGTCGAACCTGCCCTCGGAGATGGCGTTGCCGGCCAGCAGCGAGCGCGCCTGGATCCCGTCGTCGCTGGCCTCCAGCTCGTCGAGGATGGGGATCGCCAGGCGGGCGTGCTCGGCGGCCTCGGCGCGCTTGCCGAGCTGGGCGTTGAGCCCACCGGCCACGCTGTGCATCATCGCCTTGATCCACGGGCCGTCGTCGTCGTCGACCAGCGTCAGACCCGACTGGACCTCCTCGAGGGCCTGCTCGGGGTCACCCTCGTTCTCGAGGTAGTGGGCGGCCAGCAGCCGCGCCGAGGCCGCGGACTGGCGGTCGTGGCCGTGCTCCGGGTCGATCTCCCGGAGCCGCCGCAGGGTCCCCGGGAGATCCTGGGGGTCCTGGGCGGCCAGGACGGCGACCATGCCCCGGGCCCGCCGGTCCTCGGTCCCCCTGCCGTACCTCTCCAGGATCGCCATGCAGTTGGGGACCGCGGCGATCGCGCCCATGAAGGTGTTCATCACGGTCACGGCGGCCGCGGCGACGGCGCCGTCCACCTGGTCGGGAGCGGGCTCCCACCCGTCGAGGGCAGCATCGACCGCGCCGGCGACCGCGATCACCCGGGTGTTCTCGCCGCGCACCGTCCAGAAGCCCGCCAGCGCCGCCGTCAGGTCGGAGGTGATCGCCGGGTCGGGGATCGCCACCGCGGCTCGGAGCGCGTCGGCCAGGTTGTTCTCCTCGTCGGCGATCGCGTGCACGGCGGCGACCTGACCCTGGCTGAACAGCTCGCGGGCGTGCGCCGAGGCGTACCAGCAGGCCCAGCCCAGGTGCGCTTGCTCCGCGGCGGCGTCCTCGCCCGCGCCGACCAGCTGCATCCTGCCGAACTCCCGGACCGTCTCGAGCATCCGGTAGCGGACCGAGCCCCGGGCCTCGACCACGGTGAGCAGCGACTGCGCGACGAGCGACTGGACCAGCTCCAGCGCGTCGCACCCGAGGAGCTTCCCCGCGCCGTCGAGCGAGAAGCCGTCGTGGAACACCGCGAGCCAGCGCAG
The DNA here is from genome assembly GCA_963766475.1 of uncultured Actinomycetota bacterium. Lineage (GTDB taxonomy): Bacteria > Actinomycetota > Actinomycetes > Propionibacteriales > Nocardioidaceae > Nocardioides. The sequence continues at coordinate 6,390 of CAVXZS010000002.1, forward strand.
CGCGCGCCGCTCGGTCTCGGTGAGCAGGTTCCACGACCAGTCGATGACCGCCACCAGGGTCTGGTGGCGGTCCGGCGCGCTCCGGTCGCCACCGCGGAGCAGGGCGAACCGGTCGTCGAGGCGGCGGTCGATGTCCTCGACCGACATCACCCGCACCTTGGCGGCGGCGAGCTCGATCGCCAGCGGCAGACCGTCGAGGCGGCGTACGACGCTGAGCACCGCCTCGTCGTCGAGTGCCACCCCCGGCCGCGCCGACGAGGCGCGCTGCGTGAACAGGTCCGCGGCAGCGGCATCGCTGAGCTGACCCAGCGGGAAGACCCGCTCGGCGGCGATCGCGAGCGGTGCCCGGGTGGTCGTGACGATCCGCAGCCGGCTGCAGGTCGCGACCAGGTAGGACACCAGGTCGGCGACCGCGCCGACGACGTGCTCGCAGTTGTCGAGGATCAGGAGCGTGGGCGCCTGGTCGAGGACGTGCGCGATGCGGGCCCGGACGTCGTTGCGCTGCTCGGGGGTGAGCACCCGCCGGCCGCTCACCGAGTCGCGCACGCCGAGCGCGGAGCCCACCTCGCCGACGACGTCCTCCTGCGAGGCGACGCCGACGAGCTCGACGAAGTGCACGACGGGCTGCTCGGCGTAGCGGCCGAGCAGGTGGGCCAGCCGGGTCTTCCCGAGGCCGCCGGGCCCGAGGATGGAGGTGACCCGCGCGTCGCGGACGGCGGCACGGAGCGCCCGGATGTCCTCGTCGCGCCCCACCAGGGACGTGGCCTCGAAGCGCAGCCCTTCGCGCACCGGCCGGTCGGCGGCAAGCAGCTCGCCGTGCACGGCCCGGAGCGCCGGGCCGGGGTCGACGCCCAGCCGGTCGGCGAGCTCCAGGCGGTGCCGCTCGTAGGCGTCGAGCGCCGCCGGCGCCCCGTGCACGGCCGCGGTGGAGCGCAGCAGGGCCACGACCGACGCCTCGTCGTCCGCGCGAACGCCGGCCAGCAGCGGCAGCGCCTCGTCGTGGTCGCCCAGTCCGGACAGGGCTCGCCCCAGCACCGCCGCCGCGATCTCGCGGTGCCGGGCCGCGCTGGTCCGCAGCTCGCCCAGCGGCCCCTCCGCGGCGCTGCCCGGGGCGGGCAGGGCCAGCGCGCCGCGGGCCAGGTCGCGGGCCTGGACCAGGTCGTGGCGACCCTCCGCCTCGCGGGCGCCGATGACGGCGTCGCGCAGCACCAGCGCGTCCACCGCGTCGCGAGCCAGCCCCAGCCGGTAGCCGTGGTCGGTGCGGGCGACCACGTCGGGCGCGGTCTGCGACCGGGCGCGCGAGACCACGACCTGCAGGGCCTTGGCCGGGTTGGCCGGCACGTCGTCGGGGCCCCACACCTCGTCGACCAGCCGCTCCTCGCTGACCTGGCCGCCGGCGGCCACGAGGGCGGCCAGCAGGGCATGCGTGCGGCCGCCCGGCAGCGGGGTGCCCTGCCAGGACACCTCGTCGAGCAGCCGGAGCTGGATCATGCGGCCAGTCTGGCCATCTGGTCGTCGGAGAGCCGCAACGCGGCCGCCGCGACGTTCTCCTCGAGATGCCGGACGCTGCCGGTGCCGGGGATCACGAGGACGTGCTCGCCGAGCCCGAGCGCCCAGGCGAGCCGCACCTGGGCCGGTGTCGCGTCGAGCTCGGCCGCCACCTCCTGGACCGCGGCAGGCTCGTCGGCCGGGGCGCCGTGCCGGGCCAGCCCGGCGACGGTGAAGAACGGCACGAACGCGATGCCGAGCTCACCGCACCGGCGGAGCACCGCGAGGTCCTCCGGCGCGTCGACGGAGAACTTGTTCTGGACGCACACGATGTCGGTGACCGCCCGAGCCGCCTCGAGCTGGTCGAGCGTGACGGCAGAGACGCCCACGTGGCCGACCAGCCCGTCGGTGACGAGGCCGGCGAGCGCGGCGACGTACGACGCGATGTCCGGGTCGTCGCCGCTGCGGAAGTTCACGACGTCGATGTGGTCGCGCCCGAGCTGGCGCAGGTTCTCCTCCACGTGGCCGCGCAGCCCCTCCGGTCCGGGCCGGTCGCTCCAGCCTCCGTGGACGTCGCGGACCGGACCGACCTTGGTGACGATAGTGACGTCGTCGGTCACCGCACTGCCGAGCGGCGCGAGCGCGCTGTTGATCAGCTCGTTGGCCGAGCGGGTCCGGCTGAAGTAGAACGCCGCGGTGTCGACGTGGTTGACCCCGAGCTCCACTGCTCGGCGCAGTACGGCGATCGAGGTGTCGCGGTCGCGCGGCTCGCCGGCGTGGAAGGGGCCGGTGCCGGTGAGCCGCATCGCGCCGAAGCCCAGCCGGTTGACCGTCCGGTCACCGAGCTGCCAGGTCCCAGCATCAGCGCTGGACGGCACCGCACCGCTCCGCCGCCACCGCCACCGCCGCGTCTCGAGCGGCGCTCGTCTCCTGCTCGGTCAGCGTGCGGTCGGGGGCGCGGAACCGCAGGGCGAAGGCCAGGGACTTGTGGCCGGCCTCGACCTGGTCGCCGGTGTAGACGTCGAAGAGCCGGAGCGACTCCAGGTGCTCCCCCGCTCCCTCGCGCAGGGCCGCCTCGACCCGCGCGGCGGTCACGTCGTCGGCCACCACCAGCGCGACGTCCTCCTTGGCGACGGGGAACGTCGAGAACGCCGGACCCGGCACCACGTCGACCGCGCGCGACATCAGGAAGTCGAGGTCGATCTCGACGGCGGCGGAGCGGGCCGGCAGCCCGAACGCCGTGCAGACCTGAGGGTGCAGCTCGCCGGCGTGGCCGAACTCGACCCCGTCGAGCAGCACCTGGCCGCACCGGCCCGGGTGCCAGGGCATGCGGGTGGCCGAGGTCACCTCGACGTCGACGCCGAGCTCGTCGCCCAGCCGCCGGACCAGCCCGATCGCGTCCGACCAGTCGGCCGGGCGCCCGGCGCCCCACCAGCCGGCCCGCTCGCGCTCCCCCGCGAGCACCACGGCCAGGAACAGCGGCTGCTCGGGGATGGCCTCGAGCAGCTTGGCGAGCTCGTCGTCGCTGGGTCGCCAGTCGACGCCGTAGATCGGCGTCGGGCCGCGGTCGACGGGAAAGGCCACCGTGCCGGTCTCGAACAGCGCCACACCCGGGATGCCGCGCCCGATGTTGCGGGCGGCGGCGCGGAGCAGGCCGGGCAGCAGGGTCGTGGTGTAGGACGGCTCCTCGGCCGAGAGCGGGTTCGCCAGCCGGACCGTGTGGCGCAGCGGGTCACCGGCGGGCAGCCCGAGCTGGTCGAAGGCCGCCTCGCCGACGAACGGGAAGCTGATCACCTCGACGCAGCCCGCGCCGGCCAGGGTCCGGCCGATCCGGCGCCGCAGCCGCTGCTCACGGGTGAGGCCGCGGCCGGCGGCCTCGCGGGGCACCACCGACGGCACCTTGTCGTAGCCGACGACCCTGACGACCTCCTCGACCAGGTCGTAGGGGTCGGTGAGGTCCGGCCGCCAGGGCGGCGGAGTGACCCCGAGCCGCTCGCCACGTCGGACCGCGCAGCCGACGAGCTCCAGGTCGGCCGTCGTGGTGGCGTCGTCGATGTCGACACCGGAGATCCGGGCCGGCAGGTCGGGCGCGATCTCGATCGGCTCACGCGCGGGCGGGTCGCCGACGACGGTCACTCCCGGCTCGGCGGTGCCGCCGGCGTGCCGGACGAGCAGCTCGACCACCCGGTCGGCCGCGACCTCGCAGATGGTCGGGTCCACACCCCTCTCGTTGCGCTTGCCGGCCTCGGAGGTGAGCCGGTGGCGCTTGCCGGTGCGGAACATGGACACCGCGTCCCAGTGCGCCGCCTCGACCAGCACCCGGGTGGTGGTCGGAGACACCTCGGTCGTCTCGCCGCCCATCACGCCGCCGAGGCCGATGATCCCCGAGTCGTCGGTCACCACGAGGTCCTCGGGGGACAGCGTCCGGTCGACACCGTCGAGGGTGGTCAGCCGCTCCCCCTCGGCGGCCCGGCGGACCCGGATCGCGCCCTGCAGCCTGTCGGCGTCGTAGCCGTGGATCGGCCGGCCGAGCTCGAGCATCACGTAGTTGGTGATGTCGACGGCCAGCGAGATCGGCCGCATCCCCGACAGGGCGAGCCGCTGCGCCATCCAGTCCGGGGTCGGGGCCGTTGGGTCGATGCCGCTCACCACCCGGGCCACGAAGACCGGGCAGCCGACCGGGTCGTCGACCACGACCGGGTGGCCGTCGCCGTTGGCTGCGGGCACGTCGCGCTGCGCGGGATCGGTGTACGGCGCGCCGTAGGCCAGCGCCGCCTCGCGGGCCACGCCGCGCAGCGAGAGGGCGTAGGCACGATCGGGGTTGATCTCGAACTCGATGACCTCCTGGTCGAGGCCGAGCACCGGGCGGGCGTCCTGACCGGGCTCCCCGGCGCCCTCGGGCAGCACGATGATGCCCTCGTGGTCCTCGCCGATGCCCAGCTCGCGGGCCGAGCAGATCATCCCGGCGCTCACGTGGCCGTAGGTCTTGCGCGCCGAGATCTCGAAGTTGCCCGGCAGCACGCCGCCGGGCAGGATCACGACGACCAGGTCGCCCGGCGCGAAGTTGTGGGCGCCGCACACGATGCCCTGCGGCTCACCCGTGCCGTTGGCGTCACCGACGTCGACGGTGCACCACTCGATGGTCTTGCCGTTCTTCTGCGGCTCGGCGTCCATCGTCAGCACCTTGCCGACCACCAGCGGCCCGCGGATCTGCTCGCCGGGCTTCTCGATCGCCTCGAGCTTGAGCCCGAGCGCGGTCAGCCGCGCGGCGAGCTGCTCGGTGGAGACCTCGGCGGGGAGCTCGACGTACTCACGGATCCAGGAGACAGGCGCTTTCACAGTTCTGCCCCGAAGGCGGTCGTGAACCGGACGTCGCCCTCGAACAGCGCGCGCATGTCCTCGATGCCGTGGCGGAACATCAGGGTCCGGTCGATGCCCATGCCGAAGGCGAAGCCGGAGTACTTCTCCGAGTCGATGCCGCAGGCGCGCAGCACCCGTGGGTTCACGACGCCGCAGCCGCCCCACTCGATCCAGCCCTCGCCCCGGCAGGTCCGGCAGTCCTGGGAGTCGACGCCCCTGCACACGAAGCAGACCAGGTCCACCTCGGCGCTGGGCTCGGTGAACGGGAAGTACGACGGCCGGAAGCGGGTCGTGATGCCCTCGCCGAACATCGCGGTCGCGAAGTGGTCGAGCGTGCCCTTGAGGTGGGCCATCGAGATGCCCTCGTCGACGACCAGCCCCTCGACCTGGTGGAAGACCGGGCTGTGGGTCGCGTCGTACTCGTCGGTGCGGAAGACCCGGCCCGGGCAGATGACGTAGATCGGGGGCCGTTGAGCCAGCATCGTGCGGGCCTGGACCGGGGACGTGTGGGTGCGCAGCACCAGGTGGTCCTCGGCCGGGTCGGTCCAGAACGTGTCCTGCATCGTGCGCGCCGGGTGGTCGGGGCCGAGGTTGAGGGCGTCGAAGTTGAGCCACTCCGCCTCGAGCACCGGGCCCTCGGCCACCTCCCAGCCCATCGCGACGAAGATGTCGGCGATCAGCTCCGAGCCCGTGGTGAGCGGGTGCCGGGCGCCGGTGGGGACCCGGTCGGTCGGCAGGGTCACGTCGACCGTCTCCTCGGCCAGCATGCGCTGCTCGTGCTCGGCCTCGAGCTCCTCCTGCCGCTTCGCGAGCGCCTGCTGCACCGCTCCGCGCGCCTGCCCGACGCGCTGGCCGGCCTCCTTGCGCGCCTGCGGGGGCAGCGCCCCGATCTCGCGGTTGGCGAGGGCCAGCGGCGACCGGTCACCGGTGTGCTCGATCCGGACCTGCTTGAGCGCGTCGAGGTCCGCGGCGCCCGCGATCGCGGCGAGCGCGGCGTCGCGCGCGGCCTCGATCTCCTCGGGCTTCAACGCGGCCACCTCCACGGGGTCGAAGTCGGTGTTCGGTCCGGACACGGTGGAGAGTCTAGGAACCGGACCGCGCCCCGGGCGACCGGGTTGCGCGGCGTGGCCCTCAGGGTGCCGCGGGGCAGTCGTCGAACGCGAACCGGTCCTGGACCGCCATCGCCTCGGCCAGCGCCTTCGGGCCGTCGTCCACCGTGGCGGAGGCTCGGCTGCGGCCGAGGTTCCAGCCCAACCAGTCGTCGTCCTGCGACCAGTAGCGCGGCAGCCCGCAGGCGACCTCGGTCACGGACCGGTCCTCGAACGCGGGTACGGCGTCCGCGGAGAGGTTGCGCAGGTAGTGCCAGTCGACGCGGCCGGTGTCGGCGTACCGGTCGAGGTTCTGCCGGGCGATCAGGGCGTCCGGGTTCATGATCGCCAGGCCCAGGAGTGCGGCCACGCCGGTGATCAGCGCGAACCTGGGCAGCCAGACGCCCCAGCGCACCAGGCCGGAGACCGCGACCGCGATGACGAGCAGGCCGAGCCAGCCCTCGAACAGGTCGACGACCAGCCGCAACCGGGTCAGCCCGTAGGCGTCCTGGTAGAGGAACATGCGGTGCAGCGCCGAGCCCACCACCACCAGGGTCAGGGCGCACAGCAGTCCCAGCGATCCGCGCAGCCAGAGCCGGTCAGCGTCTCCGGCCCAGTGCGAGGCGGCCCAGACGACGATCAGCGTGAGCAGGGTGGCGACCGTGAGCTGGCCGAACCCTTGGTGGACGTACTCGGCGTACGTCAGCCCGGTGCTGCGCTGCACGTAGTCGTGGCCACCGAACAGCACGCTCAGCTGGGCGGCGACGAAGAGCCCGAAGACCGCGTCGACCAGCAGCACCGGGACCAGCCACTCCCAGCGGTGCGCCCCGGTGGTGCGGGGCCGCAGGCCCCAGACCTCCACGACCGGCGGGTTGAGGGCGAGGTACGCCGCCGCGAGGGTCGGACCGGCGACGGCGACGGCCACGAAGACCCGGAGGACGGCCGAGTCGAGGTTCAGGTCGGGCACGACCGAGTCGACCCAGCTCTCGACCACCGCGTCGGCCGTCACGAACAGCAGACCGAAGACCAGCACGACCAGGACCGAGACGACGACGGTGACCAGCACCCGCGGCGCCTTGTCGCGTCCTGTCGTCGTGCGCAGGGTCCGGCCCAGCCAGGGCAGGTCCCGGATCCCCGCCACTGGCCAGCAGAGGCCGGCGAGCACGAACGCCAGGAACCTGCGGGGCCGGGTCACCCCCGCGATGAGCGAGGTCGCACCGGCGAGCAGGCACAGGACACCGACCCAGCTCGCGTCGAGCAGCAGCACCGGGAGCGTGCACAGCACGCCGAGCGCCAGACAGGTCAGGGTGAACGGGTCGCGCCGGTGCTTCGAGGCGTACGCCACGGTCGCTCCGGCGGCCACGGCCACCAGGAAGAGGGCCAGACCGTAGGGGCGGAACGGAAGCACCAGCCCGGCCAGGACACCGACGGCGAGCGAGGCGAGCACCACGCCGCGGTGGCCGCTCTCCACGTCGGGCCAGAACCGGCCGAACAGCGTGTCCATGCCCGGCTCGGGCCTGACCCGGGTGTCGACGTACGTCGGCTGAGGGGGGTACGGCGGGGGTGGTGGCGGCGGAGTGGCGCTGGACATCGGGGCCTCCTGGACGTGGGTGGGGTCGAGCGGCAGGTCGAGGCGGAGCAGGGCGCCCGGGGCTCCGGGCGAAGGGTCGGCGAACCGGACGGTGCCGCCGTGCAGCGAGGCCACCCACCGCGCGATGGCGAGGCCCAGCCCTGTCCCGCCGGTGGCCGCGCCCTCGGCGGGGTCGGCCAGCGTCCCGAACCGCTCGAAGGCGCGCTCGCGGTCGACGGGCGCGACGCCCGGCCCGTCGTCGGCGACGTCGAGCCGCCACCGGTCGCCGACGACCGCGCATCGGACCCGCACCTGCCCGCCCTCGGGGCTGTGCCGGACGGCGTTGTCGAGCACGTTGGTGACGAGCTGGCGCAGGCGGGTCGGGTCGGCCTGCACCTCGAGCGACTCGGGGACGTCGACCTCGAACCGGACGGCCCGGCCGGTGGGCACCAGGTCGGCCACGACCTCGTCCACGAGGACGCCGACCCGCACCGGGCCGAGCCGCAGCGGCGCCACGCCCGCCTCCACGCGGGACAGCTCGAGCAGGTCACCGACCAGGTCGCCGATCCGCTGGGCCTGGTCGACGGCCCGGCCGAGGCTCGCCCCATCAGCGGGGCGGACCCCGTCGGCGAGGTTCTCGAGCGTGGCGGTGAGCCCGGCCAGCGGCGTGCGCAGCTCGTGCGACACCGTGGCCACGAGATGGCGCTGCTCGCGGTCGACGGTGGCGAGCTCCGCTGCCATCTGGTTGAAGGCCCGGGCCAGCTCGCCGATCTCGTCGGACGAGTCGGCCCGGACGCGCCCCCGGTAGTCGCCGCGCGCCATCCGGCGGGTGGCCTCGGTCATCTCGCGCAGGGGCGAGGTCATGCCGACCGCGAGCAGCTGGGTGACGGCCAGCGCGAGGGCGACGGTCACGGGTACGGCGAGCAGGACCGGCACGTCGGCACTGCTGGCGAGGGCGCCGACCAGCGCGGCCACCAGCACGCTCGCGGTCACCAGCAGCCCCAGCTTGACCTTGATCGAGGTGACGGGCTGCAGCAGGGACCTCACGGCTCCTGCCTCGAGGGCTCCTCGAGGGCGTAGCCGACCCCGTGCACGGTGCGCACGCGCTCGGCACCGACCTTGGCCCGCAGCGCCCGGACATGGCTGTCGACGGTGCGGGTGCCGGAGGCGTCCGGCCAGTCCCACACCTCGGCCAGGAGGTGCTCGCGGGTCAGCACCTCGCCAGGGGTGCTCGCCAGCCGCGCCAGCAGGTCGAACTCGGTCGGCGTGAGCCGCACCTCCTGCTCGGCGACCGTCACCCGCCGGGCGCCGGTGTCGAGCACCAGGTCCCCCACGACGAGCCGCGCCGAGGGCCGGGCCGCGAGCTCGGCGGCGCGGTCGACGCGGCGCAGGAGGGCGCGGACCCGGGCCACCAGCTCGCGCATGCGGAACGGCTTGGTGAGGTAGTCGTCGGCGCCGACCGCGAGCCCGACCAGCACGTCGGCCTCGTCGTCGCGGGCGGTCAGCATCAGCACCGGGACCGGCCTGGCCGCCTGGATGCGGCGGCAGACCTCGTGCCCGTCGAAGCCGGGGAGCATCACGTCCAGCACGACCAGCTCGGGGTCGAGCTCGGCGCACTTCGTGACCGCCGACGGCCCGTCGTAGGCCTGGTCGACGTGGAAGCCCTCGGCCCGCAGCCGGTCGGCCACCGCGTCGTTGATGACCGGCTCGTCCTCGACGACCAGGACGCGTCGGGTCACGGGCGGCTGCATGAGCCTCACGGTAGGTCCGCAGGGGCGCAGGACGGGGGTGGGACTCGTGAAGGTTGTGTGCAGGCTTTCGCGCCGGCTGCCGCGGTCAGACGTCGGGCAAAGCCGCCGGCCAGGCGACCTGGATCCGGGCGCCGCCGCCGGGCACGTCGTCGATGGTGACGGTGCCGCCGTGCACCTTGGTGAGCCCGTTGACGAGGTAGAGGCCCAGGCCGGAGCCGCCCCGCTTCCCGCCCTTCCAGAACTTCGTGAACACCCTGAGGCGCATCTCGGCGGGGATGCCCTCGCCCTCGTCGTCGACGGTGATCCGCACCCCGGGCTGGTCGCCCAGCTCACCGGGCCCGAGCGGGGCGAGCGTGACGCGCACGGTGCCCTCGCCGTGCCGCACGGCGTTCTCGACCAGGTTCGTGACCACCTGGGTGAACTTGTCCGGGTCGGCGTGGATGTCCGGCAGGTCGGCGGCGACCTCGAGGGAGATCGGGCGCGCCGTCCCGGCCGACACCGAGTCGATGATCCGGCGGGTGAGCAGACCGGCGTCGCTGGGCCGCGGGTGCAGCTGGAGCCGGCCGGTGTCGATGCGGGCCACGTCGAGGAGCTCGGCGATCAGCCGGGTCAGCCGGTCGGAGTCGGCAGCGACGGTCGTGAGCATCAGCTTCTTCTGCTCGTCGTTGAGCCGGTCCCAGCGGTTCAGCAGCGCCTGCACGAAGCCCTTGACGCCGGTCAGCGGCGAGCGCAGCTCGTGCGCGACGGTCGCGACCAGGTCGGACCGCTCCCGGTCGAGGCGGGCCCGGCCCCGGCCCGACCGCACCGAGATCGCGACCTCCTGGACGGCCTGGTCGAGGGCGGGTCGCTGGATGCGAGCGGTGACCAGGACCTCCTCGCCGTTGCGCGCCAGCCAGGACTGCTCGGGCACCGCGGTGCGGGTGGCGAGCCCTTCGTAGGGCCGGTTGTGGCTCACCCAGGCGTTGTCGTCCTGGTCGCGCAGCGCCAGCACCTCGTGCAGCGGTCGGCCGACGCTGTCCCCGGGAGCGCCCAGCAGCCGGGCCGCCACCGCCGAGATCAGCGTGACCCGCCCGTCCGCCCCGGCCAGCACCACCCCGTCCGGCAGCGCGTCGACGACGGCCTGCGCGGAAGGGGTGGGCACAGGCACAGACTAGGAGGCCGGCGCCGCGGAGGCGTCCACCCAGGCGCTGACCTGTCTCGAGCACACAACGATCTCCCCCGAGTGTGGACTCCGGCCCGGAACGGGGCATCCTCCGCACATGCGACGTGTCTCGGTGCTCGTGTCCGTCCTGGCCCTGCTGTCCCCCCTCCTCCTGCTGCTCGGCGGTTCACCCGCCGCCGCTGTGGGGATCGCGCACTACCGGTTCCTGCCGGCGCAGGTGTTCACCTCACCGGGTCTCGGCGCGGTCGCGGTCGGCATGCCCGACGAGCGCACGGTCAGGATCCAGCACCTCGACCCCGCGACCGGCACCTGGGACGCCCCGGCCGTGCTGTTCCGGAGGAAGGGGGTCACGTGCGGTGCGATCGACGGCCGCTCCTCCCCCGGTGGCGTGGCGCTGCTGCTCGAGTGCGACACGCCGTACTACGAGGACCAGGCGCCGGTGCACAGCGTCGCGCTGGTCTCCCGCGACCTGCGCACCTGGTCGAAGGAGCGGCTGCCCGGGGAGGCGTACCGGACGCCGGCGATCTCGCCGTCGGGCACCTACGCCGCGTGGCTGGTGGGCGCCACCGGGCAGTACGCCGAGTGGTCGGCCGCCTCCGGGTTCGCGCGGCCCGAGCAGACCACGTACCGCTACGACAGCGGCGGCGAGACGCCGGTGGTCGACGACACCGGCACCGTGACCGTCATCGGGCCGGAGGTCATGGGTCGCCATGGTGGCGGGGCCTGCGTGATCGGCATCCACACCCGCGACCTGGCGGGTGTGAGATCGCACAGCCAGGTCACGGGCGTCGACCCGGGCTGCACCGAGGGCTCGTTCGAGAACGTCGACGCGCTGACCGTGCTGGGCGGCGGCTCCGAGCGGGCCTACCAGTTCACGCTCTCGCGCCCGGCGGTCGGCGCGTCCTGGGCGGTCACCCAAGGCGCGCCCGTCGACGCGCCGGGGCTCGTCCGCTACGGCTACCACCGCACGCGGATCACCACGCACTTCCTCTACACCTCGAGCCCGGGCTCCCCCATCGTGGCGATCGGCAGCCCGGACCGGCGGCGGGTCTACAGCCAGGTCTTCGACGACGCCACCCAGACGTGGCGGCCGCAGACCCTGGTGCTCACCTCGCGCCACCGGTGCGAGGAGGGATACGACGAGCCGGCCCAGCGTCCGGACAGCTATGCCGATCGACTGGAGTGCGGTCGCAGCACCCTCACGCTCCGCAGCCCCGATGGCGTGAGCTGGACCGTCACGCGCCGCTGAGCAGGCACGTCGCCGAGCAGGGCGCAGCCCTCAGCCGCCTAGGGACGCCCGGGCCGACTCGTAGAGGCAGAGGGCGGCGGCGGTCGCGAGATTGAGGCTCTCGGCCCGGCCGCGGATGGGGATCGCGACGCGGTGGTCGGCCAGCGCGGCGAGCTCGTCGGGGAGCCCCCAGGCCTCGTTGCCGAACAGCCAGGCGGTGCGACCGGCCAGCGGCGCGTCGTAGAGCCCGACCTCGCCGGCGCCGTCGGCGGCCAGCACGGTCAGCCCGGCCTTCTTCGCGGCCCGGACGGCGGCCTCGGCGGACGGCTCGACCGCGAGCGGCAGGTGGAAGAGCGAGCCGGCGCTGGCCCGGACGGTCTTGGGGTTGTAGGCGTCGACCGAGCTGCCGGCGAGCACCACGCCGTCCGCACCCGCCGCGTCTGCGCAGCGGACCACGGTGCCGGCGTTGCCCGGGTCGCGGACGTCGGCGCAGATGGCGACCAGCCGGGCGTCGGAGACGACCTCCGCGACGGGGACGTCCACGAAGCGGCACAGGGCGACGACACCGGCTGGGGACACCGAGTCGGAGAGCGAGGCCAGGGCTCGGTCGTCGACCGTGGTGAGCCGGACACCGGCAGGCAGGTCCGGCACCTCGACGTCGGGCCGGGCGAAGACCTCGTCGACGCAGCCGGCCTCGAGCGCGGACGCGACGGCCTTGGGGCCGTCGGCAAGGAAGAGCCGCCGCTCGGTGCGAGCCGAGCGGCGGCTGAGCTTCCTGATGTCCTTCAGGCGGGCGTTGCCCGCCGTCAGGGGTGTGTCGTCATGCTTCCCCACCCCCCCCGGTGATCAGGCCGAGGCCTCGGCCCGGGGAGCGTTGACGTCCTCGGGGAGGGCGGCCTTGGCGACCTCGACCAGCGCGTTGAACGCCGCGATGTCGTTGACGGCCAGGTCGGCCAGGATCTTGCGGTCGACCTCGACACCGGCCAGGCCGAGCCCCTGGATGAACCGGTTGTAGGTCATCCCCTGGGCGCGGGCGGCCGCGTTGATCCGCTGGATCCAGAGGCGACGGAAGTTGCCCTTGTTCTTGCGGCGGTCGTTGTAGCTGTAGACCAGGGAGTGGGTGACCTGCTCCTTGGCCTTGCGGTAGAGGCGCGAGCGCTGGCCGCGGTAGCCGGCGGCGCGCTCGAGGGTGGTGCGGCGCTTCTTGTGGGCGTTGACCGCCCGCTTGACGCGTGCCATGTCTGGTTGCTCCTTGTGATGGTCGGGTCAGGGGTGTGCAGCGGGGCAGAAGCTCAGCGACCCAGCAGCTTCTTCACGCGCTTGACGTCGGCCTTCTCCAGCTCGACCATCCCGGCGTTGCGGCGGTGCTTCTTGCGGCTGCCGGTGGTCGGCGCCGACGCGAACGCGGCCCCGGACTTCCGGCCCGCCTGCAGGCGGCGGATCTTCCCGGTCGCCGGACACCTTGAACCGCTTGCTGGCACCAGAGTGCGTCTTGTTCTTGGGCATCTTCTTCTCCTCGTACGTCGTACAGCCGTGATGTACGGCGTGGGGTGTTGCGTTGTCAGGTCTGGGTGAGCCGGTCGGCTCAGGTCAGGCCTGAGGTTCCAAGCCTTCTCGACCGAAGCCTTCGTCCCTCAGGCTTCGATCTCCGGATCAAGGTTCTCGGAGCGACCGTGCTCCTTCTTCTGGGCCACGGGCCCGGCGGCGCGGGCGGTGGCGCGCTCCGCGGCCTCCTCGGCTGCCTCGGCGGCGCGTTCTGCCATGCGCTCCTCCTTGGCGGCCTGGGCCTCGACCCTGGCCTCGGCCTTCTTCTTGTGCGGGCCGAGCACCATGATCATGTTGCGGCCGTCCTGCTTGGGCGCGGACTCCACGAAGCCGAGCTCCGTGACGTCCTCCGCCAGCCGCTGGAGCAGCCGGAAACCCAGCTCGGGGCGGTGCTGCTCGCGACCGCGGAACATGATCGTGATCTTGACCTTGTCGCCGGACTTGAGGAACCGCACGACGTGACCCTTCTTGGTCTCGTAGTCGTGCTGGTCGATCTTGGGACGAAGCTTCATCTCCTTGATGATCACGTTCGTCTGGTTCCGACGCGCCTCACGGGCCTTCTGGGCGTTCTCGTACTTGAACTTCCCGTAGTCCATGAGCTTGCAGACCGGTGGCTTGCCCTGGGGTGCGATCTCGACGAGGTCGAGGTCGGCCTCCTGGGCGAGCTTGAGCGCCTGGTCCGTCGGCACGATGCCCACGGTCTCGCCGTTGGGTCCCACGAGGCGCACCTCGGGTACCCGGATCCGGTCGTTGATACGAAGCTCGGTGCTGATGAGTCCTCCTGCGTTTCGGTGGCTGGGGCCGGCGGCCTGGCCGCGTCTCCCGGGGGAGAAATGCAGAAAGGCCTCCGCGTTGCAAGCGGAGGCCAGACGTGCCCGTCGCTGCCTGCTCACGCACGCAAGGACGAACCACCAGGACCGAACCCGACGACCTGAGGTGCGTTGTTGCTGGGGGCGGTCGATGCGGGTGGGAGGCCAGGCAGCCCGAGGGCCGCTGTCTCCGCTTGGAGATCGGTGCCCCTGAAGGCACCAATCGGTCAACGGTCGATGGTAACCGACTATTCCTGTGCGGAGCCAATCGGAACCAGGTAGCGCACCGGCCCGGCGGGGTCTATCAGCAGCGCCTCGGCGCCGTCCTGCATCGCCGCGAGGGCCGCCGTGCGTGCGGGCACCGGGACCGGCCGTGCTTCGGGGTTCCACCGGTGCAGGGTCTCCAGGCCGGTGAAGGCGAGCAGCGCGAGGCGCCCGTCGGGGCCGCGCATGAGGACGGTCGCCATGTCGCTGGACTTGTCGTGGACCAGCCCGTCCGGTCCGGTCTCGGCCTCGCCGAGCTGCGCCACGACCGGGATGAGCAGCCTGGCGTCGGCCAGCGCGGCGAGCACCTCGGGCTCGCGGGCGGTGTCCGCGGCGTACGCCGCCAGCGCTGCGGTCAGTGCCGGGTCGGCGGCACCGCTGTCGTCGGGCGCACCCGCGCCCGCGAGCAGCCGCGGCCCGGCATCCCTGGACTCCACCGGACCACCGTAGGTCGAGATCCGCCACACCGGCGAACTCGACCAGATCGCTTGATTTAAGTGTAGTAAGTCGGTAGACATATTCCATGACTACGAGTTCACCCGGCCCCCTGAGGCTGCACTGGTTCCTTCCCACCTCCGGCGACTCCCGCTCCCTGGTCGGCGCCGGCCAGGGCTCCCCCGGCCGGAACGCGGCCGGCGTACTGGGATCGGACGTCGAAGGGTTCCGGCCCCCCACCATCGACTACCTGGCCGACGTCGCGCGCACCGCCGAGAGGCTCGGCTTCGAGGGGGTGCTCACGCCGACCGGCACCTTCTGCGAGGACGCGTGGCTGGTCACCTCGGCGCTGCTGCGGGAGACGTCGACGCTGAAGTTCCTGGTCGCGTTCCGGCCGGGCGTGATCAACCCGGTGCTGGCCGCGCAGATGGCGGCGGCCTACCAGCGGATCTCGGACGGGCGCCTGCTGCTCAACATCGTCACCGGCGGGGATCCCCGCGAGCAGGCCCGGTTCGGTGACACCGACCCGAAGGCGACCCGCTACGCGCGGACCGAGGAGTTCCTGTCGGTGCTGCGCGGCACCTGGGAGCAGCCGCCATTCGACTTCAAGGGCACGTTCTTCGAGGTCGAGGGCGCCGTGGTCAAGGGCGGGATCCGCCCGCGGCCGGACATCTACTTCGGCGGGTCGTCCGGCCCCGCCGGACCGGTGGCCGCCAGGCACGCCGACGTCTACCTGACCTGGGGCGAGCCCCCGGAGCTGGTGAGCGAGAAGCTGGACTGGATGCGGTCGCTGGCCCGCGAGCAGGGCCGGACCCTCCGCTTCGGGCTCCGCGTCCACACCATCACCCGCGACACCAGCGAGGACGCCTGGCGGCACGCGCAGTGGCTGCTCGACGGGCTCGACCCCGACCGGGTGGCCGCCGCCCAGGCGGCGCTCAGCGCCAGCGAGTCGACCGGCCAGGCGAGGATGCTGGCGCTGCGCGACGGGCGTACGTCGTTCGGCTCGGCCCGTGAGCTCGAGGTCTCGCCGGGTCTCTGGTCCGGGGTCGGGCTGGTCCGCGGCGGCGCCGGCACGGCGCTCGTCGGCAGCCACGACGAGGTGGCCGACACGCTGGCGGAGTACCACGCGCTGGGCATCGACGAGTTCATCCTGTCCGGCTACCCGCATGTCGAGGAGGCCTGGTGGTTCGGGGAGGGCGTCATGCCCCGGCTCCGGGAGCGCGGACTCCTCGGTGGGTCGACCGCCCCGCTCCCGAGCCCGGTGGCGGCCTCGGCCTGACCGACGCCTCCGGGCCGTTCGGCGTGATCACTACGCTGGAGGGATGGACGAAGCCGCCTGGGGGGCCCTCACGCTCTCGCTGACGCTCCTGGGTGGCATCTACACCTGGTTCGCCTTCCGGAGCCGCGGCTTCGTCGCCGGCCTGCGCGGCGTCGGGTTCACGATCATCCCGGTCGCCCTCCTGCTGACCGACACCCTGGAGATGGCGACGCGGATCGGCAGTGCGGTCGGCGACTGGGTGCTGGACTTCGCGTTCAGCCCCGCGAGCTGGCTCGGGATCATCCTGGCTCTCGTGTCGGTGACCTGCTTCGTCACCGCAGGCTTCCTGGCCGAGCGCGGTGTCGGCGGCGCCACGGGCGAGAAGAAGGCCGCGACCAAGGAGCTCTCGAAGGGGAAGGCCGCCACGAGGGAGCCGGTGCTCTCCGACGTCGACCCCGAGATGGCCGAGATCGAGGCACTGCTGCGCAAGCGCGGCATCTCGTGAACCCGGACTCGGGCACGCTCGAGCGCAACCGGCTCTGGGCTCGGCTCAACGACGCCGTCGCCGCGCACCCGGACCCGCTCGCCACCCCTCTGATGGTGGTCGACCTCGACGCGTTCGACGCCAACGCCGACGACCTGGTCCGCCGGGCGGGCGGCACCCCGATCCGCGTCGCCTCCAAGTCGGTCCGGGTGCCCGACCTCCTGCGCCGGGTGCTGGCCCGCGACGGCTTCCGCGGCGTGCTGGGCTACACGCTCGCCGAGGCGCTGTGGCTCGAGGAGCAGGGCGTCAGTGACGACATCGTGGTCGCCTACCCGACCGTCGACCGGGGCGCGCTCACCCGGCTGGTCGCCTCGCCGTCCGCGGCCGCGCACATCACGCTGATGGTCGACGACGTGGCGCAGCTCGAGGTGGTCGACTCGGTGCGGGCCTCCCACGCGGTGCCGGTGCGGGTGGCGATCGACGTCGACGCGGGCCTGCGGATGGGCCGCCAGCACGTCGGCCCTAAGCGCTCACCGCTCTACGACGCCGACGACGTGGTGCTGCTGGCCAAGGAGATCGGCGCCCGGCACGGGTTCCGGCTGGTCGGCGCGATGACCTACGAGGGCCAGGTCGCGGGCGTCCAGGACGAGGTGCCGACACAGCGCGCCCGCTCGGCCGTCGTACGCCGGATCAAGGCGCTGTCGATGACCCAGCTGGAGGTGCGCCGCCGCGAGGTGGCGGACGCGCTGACGGCGGACGGCATCGAGCTCGAGTTCTGGAACGCCGGCGGCACCGGCTCGGTCGAGGCCACCGTCGCCGACCGGGTGGTCACCGAGGTGGCTGCAGGCTCCGGGCTGCTGGCGCCGACGCTCTTCGACCACTACCAGTCCTTCGACCCGCGGCCGGCGGCGTTCTTCGGGCTGCCGGTGACGCGGCGTCCCTCGCCGGAGATCGCCACGGTGCACGGCGGCGGTCTGGTCGCCTCGGGGCCGGCCGGCAAGGACCGGCTGCCGACGCCCTGGGCGCCGGCCGGGCTGCACCTGACCGGGCTCGAGGGCGCCGGCGAGGTGCAGACGCCGCTGACCGGCCACCCCGCCGCGCTGCTGGCGGTCGGCGACCTCGTGTGGTTCCGGCACGCCAAGTCCGGTGAGCCGTTCGAGCACACCAACACGGTGCAGCTGCTGGCCGGCTCGCGGTTCACCGAGGAGGTCGCGACCTACCGTGGCCACGGCCTCGTCTTCTGACGCCTGCACGCTGGTCCTCGAGCTGGCCGCCTCCCGCCCGGCCACGCTCGGCTCGGGCCGGCTGGTCTGCGTCGACGGGCCGGCGGGCTCCGGCAAGACCACCCTCGGCGCCGCGCTCGCCGACCGGACGGGCGCCCAGCTGATCCACGGCGACGACCTGATGGAGGGCTGGCGCGGTCTCGACGCGGTGGGTCGCCAGCTCCGCGCGATGGTCGAGCCGCTGTCGGTGGGCCGGCCCGGCAGCTACGAGCACTTCGACTGGCAGCACCACCGCTTCGACCACAGCGTCCCGGTCCCGCCCGCGCCGTGGCTGGTCGTCGAGGGCGTCGGCAGCGGCGCGGCCGCCATCGCGGCGTACACCACCGTGCTGGTCTGGGTCGAGGTCGACGACGAGGTCAGGCTCGCCCGTGGCCTCGAGCGGGACGGCGCGGCGGTCGAGGAGCGCTGGCGCCAGTTCATGCTCGACGAGAGTGCGCTCTTCGCCCGGGAGCGCACCCGCGAGCGCGCCGACGTCCTGGTCGACGGCACCGGAGCCCGGCCGCCTCTTGTCCGCTGACCGTCAGCCGGGGTGGCCCCAGGCGGCGACCAGGGTCGGGACCACCATCGCCGCCCCCGCCGTGCCTCCGGGTCGAGGTAGGCCTGCAGCCCGAGGCTCTGCGCGTCCGTGGCACCGGCCTCGCGCAGCATCCCCGCGAGGTGCGGCCCCAGCGTCTGCGGGGTGCCGACGGCGGCGAAGGCGGCGTTCAGCAGCGCCGCCAGCCGCGTCACCAGCGGCGTCCCGGGTGCGCCGCGCACGGCCTCGGTGTCGTACTCGAGCGCCAGGTAGACACCGCCGGGTTTGAGCGCCCCGAGCAGCCTTCGGATGGTGGACACCGGGTCGGGCAGGTAGGACAGCACCAGCCGGCCGAGCACCGCATCGACCGGTTCGTCGGGGACGTACGACGCGACGTCCGCCTCCACCAGCTCGACATTCGTCACGCCGCGGTCGGCGAGCTTCGTCGCGGCGTACGCCAGCCCGTCGGGCGCGCGGTCGACGCCCAGCACGGACCCCTCGGGGCCGACCATCTCGGCGGCCAGCAGCGCGACCTCGCCGGTGCCCGTGCCGAGATCCACGACTCGCATGCCGGGGGCGATCCCGGCCGGCTGGAGGGCGAGTCGGGTGGTCGGCTCCAGCATCCTCCCCTGCGCGTCCAGCCTCGCCAGCTCCTCGGCGCGATGGCCGAGCACGTATTCCTCACCCATATCCGGATCATGGCCCTGTCCGCGCACCGGCGCGAGGGGTCGTACGGTGACCCGCGTGGTGTCACCGAGCGGCGAGCAGTACGAGATCTCCAACAGCGGCTACCGGGCCGTGGTCACCGAGTGCGGCGCCGGGCTCCGGGTGCTCGAGCACGACGGCAGGTCGCTCGTCGACGGCTTCGACGAGGGCGCGAAGGCCAGCGAGGGCCGGGGGCAGCTCCTGGCGCCGTGGCCCAACCGGATCCGGGACGGGCAGTACGCCGTCGGCGACCGCCGGCTGCAGCTGCCCCTGAGTGAGCCGGCCCGGCACAACGCCTCGCACGGGCTGGTGCGCTGGGTCGCGTGGAGCCTGGAGGAGCACACCGGCAGGTCGGTCGCCCTGCGCTGCCGGCTGATGGCGCAGAGCGGCTACCCGTGGAGCCTCGACCTCGACGTCGTCTACGACCTGTGCGCCGACGGGCTGACCGTCATGCAGAGCGCGACGAACCTGTCGGACGAGCCCGCGCCGTACGCCCAGGGTGCGCATCCCTACCTCAGCGTCGGTCCCGGCCCGTGCGACGGCTGGGAGCTGACGCTGCCGGCCGCGACCCGCACCCTGTCCGACCCGGACCGCAAGCTGCCGACCGGTAGCGAGCCGGTGGAGGGGACGCCGTACGACTTCCGGGTGGCCCGGCCGCTGCGCGAGACCGTGGTCGACCACGCCTTCACCGACCTGGAGCGGGACCCCGACGGCCGGGCGACCGTCCAGGTCCGCGACCCGTCGTCCGGGCAGGCGGTGGCCCTGTGGGTGGATGCGGCGCACCCGTGGCTGATGGTCTACACGGGCGACGACTCCGCCGACGCGCCGCGGCGCTCGGTCGCGGTCGAGCCGATGACCGCCCAGGCCGACGCCTTCCGCACCGGCGAGGACCTCCACCTGCTCGAGCCGGGCGAGCAGTTCAGCGCCTCCTGGGGCATCCGCGCCCTCGACTGACGCCGAGTCGGCTCGTCGGGACGCCGCGGGAGGGCCGAGTCGGCTCAACAGCACACGTTCAGACCGCCGAGTCGGCTCAACAGCACACACTCAGGCCCCCGAGTCGGCACAACAGCACACGCCCAGACCGCCGAGTCGGCACAACAGCACACACCCAGACCGCCGAGTCGGCGCAACAGCACACGCCCAGACCGTCCCGATGCGCCGACTCGACCCTCCCGCCGCGTCCCGACGAGCCGACTCGACCCTCCCCCAGCGTCCCGACGAGCCGACTCGACCCTCCCCCAGCGTCCCGACGAGCCGACTCGACCCTCCCCCAGCGTCCCGACGAGCCGACTCGACCCTCCCCCAGCGTCCCGACGAGCCGACTCGACCCTTCCCCGGCGTCCCGACGAGCCGAGTCGGCGTCAGGGGGCGGCCGAGGCCGCGGCGACGAGGGACTTCAGCTCGCGGAGGGCGACCCGGGCGCGGTTGCCGTCGGAGCCCTGGATGCCCATGACCGAGGCGGTCTCGCCGTCGGCGAGGTCGAGGGTGACCCAGGGCGCCCCCGGAGGCAGGCGGGCGGCGATGATCTGCGGCCAGGCGTACTCGTGCCGGCGGTAGCCGTTGACCACGACGAGCCGGTCGGCGTAGGCGACCGCACGGGATCGGATCAGTGCCAGCATGAGCGTCAGGTAGATCAGCCCGAAGAACACCAGGGTGCCGCGCTGGAACAGCGTGAACTTGGCGCGGGTCTCCGCGTCGAAGCTGAACCAGCCGACCGCGACCACGGCGACCAGCGCGAGGGTCACCGCGACGCCGACGATCCGGGGCCCGAGCGGCCGCCACGTGCGCGGGAGGGTGGGGAGCCGAGGCCCCGGGTCAGAGTCGGCAGGCATGGATGTCCGTGAGCAGGATCCCGCGCGCACCGATCTCGTAGAGCTCGTCCATCAGCCGCTGGGCGCCGTCACGGGGCACCATCGCGCGTACGGCGACCCAGCCCTCCCGGTGCAGCGGCGCGATCGTCGGGCCCTCGATACCGGGCGTGAGCGCGACCGCGGCGGTGACGTTGGCCTGCTCGATGTCGTAGTCCATCATCACGTAGGTCCGGGCCACGAGGACGCCCTCGACCCGGCGGCGGAAGATCTCGAAGCCCGGCGGGATGTCGCCCGTGCGGGTGACCAGGACCGCCTCGGAGTCGAGGATCGTCTCGCCGAACACCTCGAGCCCGGCCTGCCGCAGGGTGCTGCCGGTCTCGACGACGTCGGCGATGGCGTCGGCGACGCCGAGCTGGATCGAGGTCTCCACGGCGCCGTCGAGGCGCACCACCTCGGCCTCGATGCCGCGCTCCTCGAGGAACGCGCTCACCACCCCGACGTACGACGTCGCGATCCGGGCGCCGGCCAGCTCCGCGAGGTCGGTGTAGCGCCCGACAGGACCCGCGAACCGGAACCGGCTCCGGCCGAAGCCCAGGGGCAGCACCTCGTCCGCCTTCGCGCCCGAGTCGCGCAGGAGGTCGCGGCCGGTGACTCCGACGTCGAGGGTGCCCTCGCCGACGTAGAGCGCGATGTCGCGCGGGCGCAGGTAGAAGAACTCGACGCCGTTCTCCTCGTCGGTGAGCGTCAGCTGCTTGGCGTCGTCGCGCTGCCGGTAGCCCGACTCGCGCAGGATGTCGGACGCGGACTGCGCCAGCGATCCCTTGTTGGGGACGGCGATGCGGAGGAGAGACACCTGGGTCTCCAATCAGAGGTGTGCGTAGACGTCGTCGAGCTCGAGGCCCGTGGCCAGCATCAGCACCTGGGCGTGGTAGAGCAGCTGGCTGATCTCCTCGGCGGCGCGGTCCTTGCCCTCGTGCTCGGCGGCCATCCAGGACTCCGCGGCCTCCTCTACCAGCTTCTTGCCGATCGCATGGACGCCGGCATCGAGCTCACGCACGGTGCCGGAGCCGTCGGGCCGGGTGCGTGCCTTCTCCGACAGCTCGGCCCAGAGCCCCTCGAACGTCTTCACGACGGGCCAGCCTAGTTGGCGACCGGTGCGGGCCCGGTCGCCCCGTCCGCGCCATGATGGGTCGGTGCCGCCCGACCTCGCCGACCTGGACTGGCCCGTGCAGACCCCGCGGCTCTCGATCAGGCCCGCGGTCGCCGCGGACGCCGCGGCGATGTACGCCTACCGCGGCCAGCAGGACGTCGCACACTGGCTGACGACCTGGCCGCGCGACGCGTCGCAGTGGGAGCGGCACCTGGCGACCCGGCTGGGCAGCCAGCTGGTGGTCGAACGCGACGGTGTGCTCATCGGGGACCTCCAGCTCGACATCCTCGACCCCTGGTCACAGCACGAGGTCAGGGACGAGGCCGCCGGCACCCTGGCCGAGATCGGCTACGTCTTCGACCCGGCGTACGCCGGCCAGGGCCTTGCGACCGAGGCCGGGCAGGCCCTGCTCCGCATCGCCTTCGACGGGGTCGGGGTGCGCCGCGTGATCGCCCAGTGCTTCGCCGTCAACGAGCCCTCCTGGCGGTTGATGGAACGGCTCGGCATGCGCCTGGAGCAGCGCTCTGCCAAGGCGGAGCTGCACCGCAGTGGTGAGTGGCTCGATGCGATGACCTACGCGCTGCTCCGGGACGAGTGGCTCGCCTCGGCCGACTAACCGGTCGCGGGTCCGCGCGCTGTCGCGACAGGATGGGGTGGTGTCCCGCACCCTCGCCGACCTCACCTGGCCGAAGACGACCGAGCGGCTCCTGCTCCGGCCCGCGGAGCTGCGCGATGCGCTGCCCACGTTCGCCTTCCGGTGCCTGCCCGAGGTGTCGCAGTGGGTGACCTCCCTGGTCACCGACCCGGCCGAGTGGGAGGCGGGGTTCGGCAAGCGGATGGCGAACACCCTCATCATCGAGCGGGACGGCCAGGTCATCGGCGACCTCATGGTCGAGGTGCAGGACCCGTGGTCGCAGGCCGAGGTGCGCGAGCAAGCAGCGGGGACGCTGGTCGAGATCGGGTACACCGTCGACCCGGCGTACGCCGGTCAGGGCTACGCCACGGAGGCGGTCCGCGAGGAGCTGCGGATCTGCTTCGAGGAGCTCGGCGTACGCCGCGTCATCGCCCAGTGCTTCGCCGACAACGTGGCGTCATGGCGCCTGATGGAGCGGGTCGGGATGCGTCGGGAGCAGCACGCCAAGCAGGACTCCCTGCACCGCAACGGCGAGTGGCTCGACGGGATGATGTACGCGCTCCTGGCCGAGGAGTGGCTCAGCTCGCGCTGAGGGTCTTCAACGTCCGCGCGGTCGCGAGTGCGGCCGAGGTCGCCTCGTGACCCTTGTCCTCGCCGGAGCCCTCCAGCCCGGCCCGGTCGAGCGCCTGCTGCTCGGTGTCGCACGTCAGCACGCCGAAGCCGACCGCGACCGTGTGGTCGAGGGCGACCCGGGTCAGCCCGTCGGTGGCCGCCGAGCAGACGTAGTCGAAGTGCGGCGTGCCGCCGCGGATCACGACACCGAGAGCGACGACCGCGTCGTACCCGCTCTGCGCCAGCGCCGACGCCACCACGGGCAGCTCGAAGGTGCCCGGCACCCGCACCACGGTGGGCTCGACCCGGTGGTCGGCGCACGCGCGGGTGGCGCCGGCCAGCAGGCCGTCCATCACCTCGGTGTGCCAGCTCGCGGCGACCACCGCGACCCGGAGGTCGCCGGCGTCGAACGGCTCGACCGCGGCCGCGCCCTCGCCACTCACTGGTGCGCCTCGGCGGGGTCGAGCGTGGGCAGCTCGAGGTCGGGCAGGACGTGGCCCATCCGGTCGCGCTTGGTCAGCAGGTAGGCGAGGTTGTGGTCGTTGGGGTGGGGGGTCAGGGGGACCCGCTCGGCCACGGTGATGCCGTAGTCCTGCAGGTTGGTCACCTTGTCGGGGTTGTTGGTCATCAGCCGGACCGTGTCGACCCCGAGGTCCTTGAGGATCTGGGTCGCGGCGCCGTAGTGGCGGGCGTCGGCCGGCAGGCCGAGGTCGAGGTTGGCGTCCACGGTGTCGCGGCCGCCGTCCTGCAGCTGGTAGGCCTGCAGCTTGGCGACCAGGCCGATCCCCCGGCCCTCGTGCCCGCGCAGGTAGATGACCACGCCCCGGCCCTCGGCGACGATGGTGTCCATCGCCTCGTTGAGCTGGGGGCCGCAGTCGCAGCGGTCGCTGCCGAACACGTCGCCGGTGAGGCACTCGGAGTGCACCCGGGTCAGCACGGGGGCGTCTCCGGTGATGTCCCCGTAGACCAGGGCCACGTGCTCGGAGTCGTCGACCGAGATCCGGTAGCCGTAGGCCGTGAAGTCGCCGTGGCTGGTCGGCAGCCGGGTCTCGGCGACCCGGTCGACCAGCACCTCGTTGCGGCGCCGCCAGCGGACCAGGTCCTCGATCGAGATCATCGCCAGCCCGTGCTCGTCGGCGAACTCCCGCAGCTCGGGCGCCCGCTTCATCGAGCCGTCGTCGTTGACGAGCTCGACCAGCACACCGGCCGGGGTGAGACCCGCCAGCCGGGCCAGGTCGACCGCCGCCTCGGTGTGGCCGCGCCGTGCGAGCACCCCGCCCTCGCGGTAGCGCAGCGGGAAGACGTGCCCGGGCCGGGTGATCTCCCACGGCTCGGTGGCCGAGTCGGCGAGCACCCGGACCGTGTGGGCGCGGTCGGCGGCCGAGATGCCGGTCGTGACGCCGTCGCGTGCGTCGACGGAGATGGTGTACGCCGTACGCATCCGGTCCTTGTTGTGTGGCGTCATCAGCGGGATCTCGAGCCGGTCCAGCATCGTGCCGGGCATCGGCACGCAGATCACCCCGCTGCTGTAGCGGATCGTGAAGGCCAGCAGCTCGGGGGTCGCCTTGCTGGCGGCGAAGATCAGGTCGCCCTCGTTCTCCCGGTTCTCGTCGTCCACGACGACGACCGCCTTGCCGGCCGCGATGTCGGCGACTGCGCGCTCGACGGAGTCCATCCGGACCCCCACGTGCTGGGGCTCGGTCATTTGTCGTCCTTCCCGTGCTGCAGGAGCTTCTCGACGTGCTTCGCGAGGACGTCGACCTCGAGGTTGACCTTGTCGCCCGGCTGACGGCTGCCCAGCGTGGTGCGGGCGAGGGTCTCGGGGATGAGGCTGACGGTGAAGCCGTCGTCGCGCGCCTCGACGACGGTGAGGCTGACGCCGTCGACGGTGATCGAGCCCTTGTCGACCAGGTAGCGGCCCAGCTCGGACGGCATCGCGACGTCGACGACCTCCCAGTGCTCGCTGGGCGTGCGGGAGGCGACGGTGCCGACGCCGTCGACGTGCCCCTGCACGATGTGGCCACCGAGCCGGGTGGTCGGTGTCACCGCGCGCTCGAGGTTGACCCGGTCGCCGGGCTGGACGCCCGCGAGGCTGGTCTTGTCGAGCGTCTCCTGCATGACGTCCGCGGTCCAGGTGTCGCCGTCCCGCTGGGCGACGGTGAGGCAGCAGCCGTTGACGGCGATGGAGTCGCCCAGCCCGGCATCGGCCAGGACGTGCTCGGAGTGGATGGTGAGGCGGATGGCGTCACCCTGGTCCTCGACCCCGGCGACGGTGCCGAGCTCCTCCACGATCCCGGTGAACATCAGTGGTCTCCTCGGTGTGGGTGTCATGGTGATGCGGATGTTGGGCGGCTCGCTCGCCCCGCTGTCGAGCAGCACGCCGTCCAGGACGGTCACGTCGCTCACCAGCGGTCGGAACGCGTCCGCGATGGTGGTGATTCCGAGGTCCCCGACGGCCTGCTGACCGGCGCCGAGCAGCATCGGAGCGACGTAGGCGACGATCTCGTCGACCAGCCCGGCCCGCAGGAACGCCGCCGCGAGGGTCGGGCCGCCCTCGAGGAAGACGTGCTGGCGGTCCCGGGCGAACAGCGACTTCAGCGCGGTCTCCGGGTCGCGGGTGCGCAGGTGGAGGGTCTCGGCCTGGCCGTCGAAGACCCGGCTGGTCGCGGGCAGGTCGCGCTCGCCCATGACCGCACGCAGCGGCTGGAGCTCGCGAGTCAGCGGCTCGTCGTACTCGTCGCGGACGGTGAGCAGGGGGTCGTCGACCTCGACCGTGTTGGTCCCGACCAGCATCACGTCGCAGAGCGCGCGCAGGCGGTGCGTGTCCAGCCGGGAGGCGCGGCTGGAGACCCAGCGGCTGGTGCCGTCGGCGGCGGCGCTGCGGCCGTCGAGGGTGGAGGCGAGCTTCCAGGTCACGAACGGCCGCCCGCTCTCGACCGCGAAGGTCCACACCCGGTTGATCGCTCGCGCCTCGTCGCGGAGCAGCCCCTCCTCGACCTCGACGCCACCCTCTCGAAGCACGGCTCCCCCTCCGGCGGCCACCGGGTTGGGGTCCGCCTGGGCGAACACCACCCGTCGCACGCCGGCCTCGCGCAGCGCGACGGCACACGGGCCGGTGCGGCCGGTGTGCGCACACGGCTCGAGGGTCACGACGGCCGTGGTGCCGCGGGCCCGCTCCCCCGCGCGCGCCAGGGCGTCGGCCTCGGCGTGCGGGCTGCCGGCGCCGCGATGGTGGCCCTCCGCGACGGTCGCTCCGCTGTCGTCGAGCAGCACGCACCCCACCCGCGGGTTGGGTCCGAGCGGTACGCCGGGGCTCGCGGCCAGCTCGAGGGCGCGCCTCATCGCGGCCTGCTCGGCGGCGGTGAAGCCCATGTCCGGTGCCCCTCATGTCTCGCGCGACGCGGACTCCGGGGACGAACGACGTACGGACTCGTCTCCACGCGTGGAGACGGCCAGAACGCCTGCGTGCGCTTCCCATCCGGACTTTTGACCGTCGGTCCAGGAGTTCCACCTGGTCAACCGGTCACTGGCTGTGACCGGGTCGCGGACTGTTACCGCCGGTTCGGAATTTCACCGACCCCAGAGCACGCGAGCATTTCTCAACTCGTCGGTCCGAGTTTGCCACAGCAACACCGACCAGCCCCCGTGATCCCGCCCACACGACCCCCGCCGACCCCCGTCGAGATGCGGGAAGTGGCTGTGCCCGGCCGGGATCGACAGCCATTTCCCGCATCTCGACGAGGAAGGATTCGCTAGAGCCGCGGGTCGACCGGCTCCGACTCCAGCGCCAGGATCGCGAACACGAGCTGGTGCACCCGCCACAGCGGCGCGCCCTCGACGAACGCCGTGAGCGCGTCGAGGCCCAGGCCGTGCTCGCGCCGGGCCAGCTCGCGCTTCTTGCCGAGGTGGCGCTGGCGGAGGACGTCGAGGGAGTCGGTGTAGTCCGGTCCGTAGATGATCCGGAGGTACTCCCGGCCGCGGACCTTGAGCCCGGGCTGCACCCGCGCGCCGGCGTCAAGGAGGTGCGCCGGCTTCACGACCATGCCCTCGCCGCCCGCCGCGGTGAGCTCCTCCCACCACGCCGCGGCCTCGGCGCGCTGCTCCGCGGAGCGGAGGTCGACGAACCGGTGCCGGGTCGAGGTGATCACCTCCCCCTGCAGCAGCGCGAGCTGCTCGAGGTGCCAGGCGTGGGTCTCGGCGGCAGCGCTGACCCGGCCCTCGGAGGCCAGCACCTGGAACGGCGCCAGCGTCACTCCGTCGAGGCCGTCGGTCGGCCGGCAGTACGCCGCGTAGGCGTCGCGGAAGGCCAGCGCGTGCTCGTGCTTCCGCTCGGTGCGCGTCGACAGGCCGGTCACGTCGAGGCCGCGAGCGGCGGCGGTGTCGAGGACCTCCGACAGCGCGGGCAGCGCGTGCCGGGCGGCCGCCCCGACCGCGGCGTACTGCCCGCGGATCAGCCCGAGCGCCTTGGCCGACCACGGCAGCAGCTCGCAGTCGAGCACCAGCCAGTCGGTCTCCAGCCGCTCGAACAGCGGCGCGGACGCGGCCCGCACCCGGCCCACGAGGTCGGCCAGCACCTCGGTGTCGTCGAAGAACGGCCGGCCGGTGCGCGTGTAGACCGTGCCGGTGCCGCCGTCGGCCACGCCGAACCGGCGCTCGGCGGCCGCCTCGTCGCGGGCCAGGACCGCGATGGCGCGCGAGCCCATGTGCTTCTCCTCGCAGACCACGGCCGTCACCCCCATCGCGGCGTAGTCGTCGAAGGCCTGGTCGGGGTGCTCGAGCAGCCCCTCGCGCTGCGACGAGGTGGCCGGCGACATGGTCGCCGGCAGGTGCACCAGCCAGCGCGGGTCCACCGCGAACCGGCTCATCACCTCGAGCGCGGCGGCGGCGTTCTCGGCAGGGATCTTCACCTTCCCGGCGTACGGCGACTCCAGCCAGCGCTCACCCTCCCCCACAACGACGACGTCGGCGATGGCGAGCGCGGTCGCCTCGCGCGCCGGGGTCTCGGCGACCAGCGGCCGGACCGGCTCGTACCACTGCTGCTCGGCCGGCACCGACACGAGCTCGCGCTCCGGGTAGCGCAGCGCGGTCATCCTGCCGCCGAACACCACGCCGGTGTCGAGGCAGATC
The DNA here is from genome assembly GCA_963766475.1 of uncultured Actinomycetota bacterium. Classification (GTDB taxonomy): domain Bacteria; phylum Actinomycetota; class Actinomycetes; order Propionibacteriales; family Nocardioidaceae; genus Nocardioides. The sequence continues at coordinate 34,668 of CAVXZS010000002.1, forward strand.
GTGTTGTTGACCCACTCCGCCTCGGGGACCGGCGTGTGGCCGTAGACGACGGTCGCCTGGCCCCGGTAGTCGTTGGCCCAGGGGTAGCGGACCGGGAGACCGTACTCGTCGGTCTCGCCGGTGGTGTCGCCGTACAGCGCGAACGCGCGGACTCGCCCCGAGCTGCGGCCGTGGTAGGCCTCCTTCAGCCCGGCGTGCGCCACGACCAGCCGGCCGTCGTCGAGGACGAAGTGGCTGATCAGCCCGTCCATGAACGCCAGCGCCTCGGCCCGGAACTCCTCGCTCTGCTCGCCCAGCTGCGCGAGCGACTCGGCGAGGCCGTGGCTGACCCGGACGTCGGCGCCCTTGAGCGCGCGGACCAGCTTGGCCTCGTGGTTGCCGGAGACGCTGAGGGCGGTGCCCGCGGCGGTCATGCCCATGACCAGCCGGAGCACGCCCGGGGTGTCCGGGCCGCGGTCGACGAGGTCGCCGACGAACAGCGCGGTGCGGCCCTCGGGGTGGGTCGCGCCGGTGGCGTGGCCGGCGTCGTCGTAGGACAGCTGCCAGCCGAGCTCGGTGAGGAGGGTGCGCAGCTCGTTCGCGCAGCCGTGGACGTCGCCGATGATGTCGAAGGGGCCGGTGAGGTCGCGGCGGTCGTTCCAGGGCCGCTCGGTCGTGATCGTCGCGGCCTGGACCTCGTCGACACCGGTGAGCACGTGCACCCGCCGGAACCCCTCCTTGCGGATCCCGCGCAGCGACTTCTTGAGGTCGCGGTGCTGACGGGCGACCACGTGCGCGCCGAACTGCCGGTCCGCCCGGGCGACGTTGCGCTCGGAGGCGACCCGCTCGGGTACGTCGAGCACGATCGCGTCGACCATCACGTCGTGCTCCCGGGCCAGCTTGACCAGCGCCTGGCGAGCCGGCTTCTGGACGCTGGTGGCGTCGACGACCGTGAGCAGGCCTCGGCGCAGCCGGGTGCCGACGAGGTACTGCAGCACGTCGAAGGCGTCCTTGGTCGCGGACTGGTCGTTGGGGTCGTCGGCGACCAGGCCGCGGCAGTAGTCGCTGGAGATGACCTGCCAGGGCGTGAAGTGCTGCGCGGCGAACGTGCTCTTGCCGCTGCCGGAGACGCCGACCAGCACCACGAGACCCATCGACGGGACCTTGATCTCAGTCACGTACGAACACCCCCAGCTGGGTGGGCTGGCCGTGCGTGGCGTCGAGGTCGCCGATGCCGGCGACGGTGACCCGGTAGCCGTACGTCGCGGCGGCCCGCTCGGCCCAGGCCGCGAACTCGGCGCGCGTCCACTCGAACCGGTGGTCGGCGTGCCGGGCGCCCGTGAGCCCCTCGTAGAGCACGTTGTACTCGACGTTCGGCGTCGTCACTACGACCAGCCCCGGACGCGCCGCGCCGAGGACGACCCGCTCGAGCGCGGCCAGGCGTGGCGGGTCGACGTGCTCGACGACCTCCATGAGGACGGCGGCGTCGTAGCCGGCGAACCGCGGGTCCTCGTAGGTGAGCGCGCCCTGGAACAGGGTGAGCCGCTCCCGCTGCCGGTCCCCCATCCGCTCGAGCCGGAGCTGGCGGCCGGCCTGCGCGAGCGCCCGGGTGGAGACGTCGGTCCCGGCGACCCGGCCGAACGACGGCTCGTCGAGCAGCACGCGGAGGAACTGACCCGGACCGCAGCCGAGGTCGATGACGCTGTCGACGCCGGCCTGAGTGAGCACCTGGAGCACGGCGGCGTGTCGCTGGGCGTTGAGGCTGACCCGTCGCTCCTCCGGCTGGGCGACCTCCTCCTCGCTGTCCGGGTCGACCGCCTCCTCCGTGTCGTCGCCGAGCTCGGCGAGCCGCTCCAGCGCGATGCGGGCGAGCGCGCCGCGGCGACCGAGGTAGCGCCGCGCGATCAGCTGCTGCTCCGGGTGGCGGGCCAGCCAGTCGCCGCCGGAGCGGATCAGCTTGTCGACCTCGTCGCTGGCCTGCCAGTAGTGCTTGGCCTCGTCGAGGGCCGGCAGCAGGACGTAGAGCTGGTTGAGCGCGTCCGCCAGCCGCACCGTGCCGCGCAGGGTCAGGTGCAGGTAGCGCGAGTCGCCCCACTCCGGGAACTGCTCGTCGAGCGGGATGGGCGTCGCCTCCACCGCCCAGCCGAGCGGCTCGAAGATCCTGACGGCGAGGTCGACGCCGCCCCGGCAGGGCAGCACCGGGACCACGACCTCGAGCGGGATCGCGCTGTCGGCCAGCTCCTGGCGGCTGTCGCAGCGGCCGGAGCGCGCGGTGCTGAACACGTCGGCAAGCGCGGCGCCGAGCAGGCTCGAGGCGGCGTACGGGCGGTCGTTGACGTACTGAGCGAGACCGCCGGCAGTCTCGCGAGGGGCGGGGCTGCCCTTCTTGCGGCCGCGGGCCAGCCGGACCGGGTCGATGTCGAGGGTCAGCAGCACGGTGCACCGGTCGTCGGTGGCCTCGGGGTAGAGCACGGTCGAGGTGCCGAAGGACTGGCGGAACTCCTGGACCCGGTCGGGGTGCTTGTGCAGCAGGTACCCGAGGTCCGTCGCCGGACGGTGGGTGGTGGAGATGGTCAGGAGCACCGGGACATCCTGCCCGGCACCCGGTCGCCCGTCGTGGGGATTAGACCTCTCCGCGCTGCTCGTGCCACTGCTTGTGCCGGAGCGCGGACGACGACATGTGCGCCACTGCCGCTCCGCAGACCGGGCACGGCAGCACCTCGCTGAGGATGAGGCTGCCGTACCACTCCAGCGCTGCGGTCTCCTCCGGGGTCATGCGCGGAAGGCTACCGAGACGCAGCGGCCCCGGCCCTCGCGCGGAGCTCCCCGACCATCCGGTCCGGGTCGTCGGCGGAGTAGACGGCCGAGCCGGCGACGAACACGTCTGCGCCGGCCTCGGCGCACCGCTCGATCGTCTCCAGCGAGACCCCGCCGTCGACCTGGAGCCAGGTCTCTCCCCCGTGCTTCTCGATCAGCTGGCGGGCGGTGCGGATCTTGGGCAGGCACAGGTCGAGGAACTTCTGCCCGCCGAACCCCGGCTCCACGGTCATGACCAGCACCATGTCGAGCTCGGGCAGCAGCTCCTCGTAGGGCTCGATCGGCGTGGCCGGCCTGAGCGCCAACGCCGCTCGCGCGCCCCTGGCGCGGATCTCCCGGGCCAGCCGCACCGGTGCTCGGGCGGCCTCGACGTGGAAGGTGACCGAGCCGGCGCCCGCCTCGACGTACTCGATCGCGCGGGAGTCGGGGTCGTCGATCATCAGGTGCACGTCGAGCGGCACGTCGGTGCTCCTGCTGAGCGCCTCGACCATCGTCGGACCGAAGGTCAGGTTCGGCACGAAGTGGTTGTCCATCACGTCGACGTGCACCCAGTCGGCGCTGCCGATCCGCGCGACCTCGTCGCCAAGTCGCGCGAAGTCGGCGTTGAGGATGCTCGGGGTGATCTGGATGCCCACGGGAGCACCCTATTCAGACCCAGCCGATTCAGACATGGCAGCGACCGCGGCCTGCTGGGCCGGGCAGCGGCCCTCGGGCCGGCCGCAGGCGACGAAGTCGCAGGTGCGGCACCAGAAGGGGCCGGACTCGCCCGCCCTGCGGCGTTCGACCCGGCTCGCGACCCGCGCCTCGACCAGCTTGGCCAGCAGCCCCTCGAGCACGGTCGCCTCCTCCGCCGTCAGGCCGTTGGTCGCCTGCCGCACCACCGCATCGCGGGCCTTCCGGGCCTCCGCGGCCCGGCGCCGGCCGGCGGGCGTGAGCCGGACCTCGACCCGGCGCCGGTCCGCGCCGCTGCGCCGCTGCGCGAGACCGTCGCGCTCGAGCTGGCTGACCAGGCGTACGGCGCCCGAGTGGGTCAGCCCGAGCACCGCGGCGATGCGCCCCACGTGCGCGTCGCCGAGGATCTCCTCGAGCGCGAGCAGCGCGAGCGTCGCGCTGCCGGTCAGCCCGGCGGCCCGCTCGAGAGCCGCCTGGCTCTCCTCGGCGAGGTTGAGCGACAGGGAGGCGAGCAGGTTCTCCAGCCGGAGGTGTACAGACGCGGCCATGTGGTTATTGTATGAGTGAATCATACAAAATCCGAGGAGCACACATGTCCCAGTACGTAGCCACCGCGCAGACCGACGTCGCAGCCGCCCCCGAGCGGGTCTGGGCCGCGCTGACCGAGCCGGAGCAGATCGCGACGTACATGGACGGTTCGAAGGTCACCACCACGTGGGAGGTCGGGAGCCCGATCACCTGGGAGGGCGAGCACGACGGCAGCTCCTACCAGGACAAGGGCGAGGTGCTGACCTACGACGAGCCGCACGTGCTGTCGGTCACCCACTACAGCCCGATGATGGGCCAGCCCGACGAGCCGGAGAACTACCACACGCTCGTCTACACGCTCACCGCCGACGGCTCGGGCGACGACCAGGTCACCCGCCTCGAGCTCACCCAGGACGGCAACGAGAGCCAGGAGCAGGCCGACCAGTTCAGCCAGCACTGGCAGCAGATGCTCGACGGCCTCAAGGCCCAGGTCGAGGGGAGCTGACCAGCACCGCTGGTTGAGGAGGTTGCGCAGCAACCGTCTCGAAACCTCGCAACGCGGCGCTGGGACCTGGCCACCCCCAGCCTCGGCTCACTGGGTTTCGAGACGGGCGCAGAGCGCCCTCCTCAACCAGCGATGCGGGTCAGCCCTCTTCAGCTTCGGGTTCGGCAGGCGTCTCCTTGCCCTCCGCCTCGTCGCGGTCGGCCCACTCCAGGAGCGGGGCGATGTCGAAGACGTGCTCGTCGATGGCCTCGTGCAGGTCGCCCTTCTCGGCGAACCGGCCGGGGACGGTGAAGATCGTGAAGTCGTGCGGGTCGGCGTCGTCGACCTCTGTCCAGTCGATGGGCGTGGAGACCCGGGCGTCGGGCAGGCCGCGGACCGAGTACGCCGCCGCGATGGTGTGGTCGCGGGCGTTCTGGTTGTAGTCCACGAACAGCTTCTGCGGGTCGCGGTCCTTGCGCCACCAGGTGGTCGTGACGTCCTCCGGCGTACGCCGCTCGATCTCGCGGGCGAAGGCCAGGGCCGCCCGGCGGACGTCCTTGAAGCCGTGCTCGGGGTGGATCCGCACGTAGACGTGCATCCCCTTGCCGCCCGAGGTCTTCGGGAAGCCGACCGCGCCGAGCTCGTCGAGGACCTCCTGGACGACGTGCGCGACCCGCTGCACGGTGGCGTAGTCGCACTCGTCGCCCGGGTCGAGGTCGATCCGCCACTCGTCGGGCTTCTCGGTGTCGTCGCGCCGGCTGTTCCACGGGTGGAACTCGACGGTCGACATCTGCACCGCCCAGATCACCGAGCCGAGCTCGGTCACGCAGAGCTCGTCGGCGGTCCGGCCCCAGCGGGGGAAGTACAGCTGCACGGTCTCGACCCAGTCCGGCGCGCCGGCCGGCAGCCTCTTCTGGTGCACCTTCTTGTCGGCCAGCCCCTTCGGGAACCGGTGCAGCATGCACGGCCGCTCGCGCAGCGCGTTGACGATGCCCGGCCCGACCGCCAGGTAGTACTCGACGAGATCGAGCTTGGTGGCACCCGACTCCGGGAAGTAGACCCGGTCCGGGTTGCTGACCCGGACCACCCGGTTGTCGACCTCGATCTCGACCGAGGGCGTCTTCGACGAGGCCATGCCGGAACGCTAGCCGTACGCCGTGGCGGGAGCCCGTAGCGTGACCGCGTGGACTTCGACCAGCCACCCGTCGTACGCGTGGAGCAGGCGGACCGAGAGGGGCTGCCTCCCCGCCAGTGGCCCAGGAGCATTCCCGCGGTCGAGCAGCTGCTGCGCGAGGGCCTCACCCTCGACAAGGGCGTGACCTTCCTCGTCGGCGAGAACGGCTCCGGCAAGTCCACGATCGTCGAAGGGGTCGCCATGGCCTACGGGCTCGGCGCGGAGGGCGGTTCGACCGGAAGCCGGCACGGCACCCGGCCCTCGGAGTCACCGCTGGCCCAGGCGCTGACCATCCGGCGCGGCCTCGGCGCCGGTCGCTGGGGGTTCTTCCTGCGCGCCGAGACCATGCACGGCTTCTACACCTATCTCGAGGAGAACCCCGCGCAGCGGAACAACCCGCTGTTCCACGAGATGAGCCACGGTGAGTCGTTCCTCGAGGTGCTGCGCACGAGGTTCGACTCGCCGGGCTTCTACTGCCTCGACGAGCCGGAGGCCGCGCTGTCCTTCAGCTCGACGCTCGGTCTGATGCGGGTCCTGCACGACGTGGTCGGCGACGGCGGCCAGGTGCTCTGCGCGACCCACTCCCCCGTGCTCGCGGCGATGCCGGGCGCGACGATCCTCGAGGTCGGGGACTGGGGCTACCGGCGTACGACGTGGGACCGGCTCGAGCTGGTCCAGCACTGGAAGGCCTACCTCGACACGCCCGGGCGCTACCTCCGGCACGTGCTGGACTGAGCTAGCTGCGACGGAACAGCGCCATGAACATGGCGTCGGTGCCGTGCCGGTGCGGCCAGAGCTGGACGGTGCCGGGCACGGGACCCTCACAGCGCGGCACGCCCGCGAACAGCGCGCCGAGGTCCTCGAGCTCGGCATCGATGCGGGCGCCCTGCACGGAGGTGACGACGCTCTTGGTCTCCGAGATCACCGGTGAGCAGGTCGCGTAGAGGACCAGGCCGCCGGGCCGGACCAGGTCGAGGGCCGCGCGGACCAGCTGGCGCTGCAACATGACCAGCGCGAGCAGGTCGTCGGGCTTGCGCCGCCACCGACCCTCGGGGCGGCGGCGCAGCGCACCCAGCCCGGTGCAGGGCGCGTCGACGAGCACCCGGTCGAAGATGCCGGCCCGGTAGGGCGCCAGCGTGCCGTCGGCGGCGACCACGCCGCCCACCCCACCGACGAAGCCCTCGTCCGTGGTGAGCGTGCGGCGCACCAGCCCGGCCCGCACCGGCAGCCGCTCGCTGGCGACCACCAGCGCGCCCCGCTCGGAGGCGAGTGCCGCCAACAGCCCGGCCTTGCCGCCCGGGCCGGCGCAGAGGTCCAGCCACAGCTCGTCGCGGCCCTCCAGCGGCGCCTCGGCCAGGGCCAGGGCGACCAGCTGCGACCCCTCGTCCTGGACGCCGGCGCGACCCTCGGCGACCGCGGGCACCGAGCGGGGGTCGCCGCCCTCGAGCACCACGCCGTAGGGCGAGTAGGGCGTCGGCTCCCCCGGCAGCTCGTCACGCGTGGAGCGGCCGGGGCGCGCCACCAGGGTGACCCGGGGGTTCTCGTTGTCGGCGGCGAGCAGCGCGTGCAGCTCGTCGGTTCCGACCGCGTCGCGGAGCTCGTCGACCACCCACTCCGGGTGGCTGAAGGCGAGCGCGGCGTAGCGCGTCGGCGAGGCGCGCTCGTCGGGGGTGATCTTCTCGATCCACTCCTCGAAGTCGCGCTCGCTCACCGAGCGGAGCACCGCGTTGACGAAGTTGCCGGCTCCGGTGTTGACCCGTGCCCTGACCAGGTCGACGGTGGTGCTGATCGCCGCGTGGTCGGGCACCCGCATCGACAGCAGCTGGTGGGTGCCGACCCGCAGCGCGTCGAGGACCTTCGACTCGACCTTCGACAGCGGCCGGTCGATGCAGGCCGCCAGGATCGCGTCGTAGGTGTTGCGCCGCCGGATCGTCCCCGACGCCAGCTCGGTGGCGAACGCCGCGTCCCGGCCCTCGAGCTGGTAGTGCCGGATCACGGCGGGCAGCACCAGGTTGGCGTAGGCACGGTCGACCCGGACCGCCTTGAGCACGTCGAGGGCGGCGGCGCGGGCCGGGTCGAGGACGATCTTGCGGCTCCCGGGCGCAGCCGCAGGCTCCGCTCCGGACGAGGCGCCACCCTGCTGAGCCCGAGATCGGGGCTCAGCCATCGGCGGGCCCCAAGAACGCCTTGGCCAGGGGCTTGGGCGCCTTGGTCAGCCACGCGTCGGTGATGATCTCGGCGAGCTCGTCGCGGCTCATCTCGCCGAGGCGGCTCTGCTGGACCAGCACGGCGTTGTAGCCGTTGAAGTGGTCGATCGTGAAGAACGGCAGCCGCTCGTCGTCGACCAGGGCCCGCTTCTCCGACTCGCTCGGCACGTGGATGACCAGCAGGTCGTCGTAGTACTCGCCGGTCTCGGGGTCGACCGCCGTCCGACCCGGCGGGCGGTGCATCAGGAAGCCCTTGCCGCGCACCTTGTAGGTCGGGTTGTCGCCCCACGACGTGCCGAGCTCGACCTCGGGCAGCCCCAGGCAGATCTCGTCGACGTCAGCGGGCGTCGCGACCCTGGAGGGAGCCTTGGTCACGGCGCCCACGCTACTGGACGCCGCCCCCGGGCTCGGACGAACCGAAGCTCGCGCCGGGCGGCAGCCGGAGGCCGCGGGCCCAGTCGGCGGCCGGCATCTGCCGGGCGCCGAACGCCTTCACCTCGCCGAGGCGGACCGCGGTGGTCGCGGTGCCGACCAGCACCTCGGCCTTCGCGACCCGGAGCCGGCCCGGCTCCAGGCGCTCGTCGGTGAGCGTCACCGGCCCGAGCTTGATCCTCGCGCCGGCGTACGTCGTCCAGGCGCCGGGCGCCGGCGTGCAGGCGCGGATCCGGCGGTCGACGCGCACCGCGGGCTCCGACCAGTCGACGTGCGCGTCGTCGACGGTGATCTTGGGGGCGAGGCTGGCGCCCTCGGCGGGCTGCGGCCGGGCCTCCACGCTGCCGTCCTCGATGCCGTCGAGGGTGGCCACGAGCAGACCGGCGCCGCCCTCGGCGAGCCGGGCCAGCAGGTCACCGGCGGTGTCGGTGTCGCGGACCCGCTCGGTCATCACCCCGAAGGTCGGCCCGGCGTCCATCTCCTTGACGATCCGGAACGTCGTCGCCCCGGTCACCTCGTCACCGGCCCAGATCGCGTGCTGCACCGGCGCCGCGCCGCGCCAGGCCGGCAGGCAGGAGAAGTGCAGGTTGACCCAGCCGTGCACCGGGATGTCGAGGGCACTCTGCGGCAGCAGGGCGCCGTAGGCGACGACCGGGCAGCAGTCGGGACGGAGGTCGCGCAGGGCGGCCTGGAACTCCGGGTCGCGTGGGTGGCCGGGCTTGAGGACGGGTACGCCGAGCTCGCCGGCCAGCTGCGCCACCGGGCTCGGCGTGAGCCTGCGGCCGCGCCCGGACGGCGCGTCCGGCCGGGTCACGACGCCCACCAGCTCGTGGGGGGAGTCGGCGATCGCCGACAGGCTCGGCAGCGCCGCGTCCGGCGTACCGGCGAAGACCAGCCTCACCGGCGACCGATCGCAGGCTCGATCACAGACCCAGCCCGCCGGTCGGGTGCGGCGAGACCTTGACGCGCGGGGTCTCGAGCCCGAACCACTCGGCCTCGCGGATCGCCTTCTTGGCGGCCTTGCGGGTCTCGTCGTCGAGCCGGTCGATGAACAGCACGCCGTCGAGGTGGTCGGTCTCGTGCTGGAGCGCACGAGCGAGCAGCTCGGAGCCCTCGATCGTCACCGGCTCGCCGTGCAGGTCGAAGCCCTTGGCGACGACCGACATGGCACGGCGGCAGTCGAAGGTCAGCTCGGGGATCGAGAGACAGCCCTCGGGCCCGAGCTGCTCCTCGTCGGACAGGTCGAGCACGGGGTTGACCAGGTGGCCGACCTCGTCGTCCACGTTCCAGGTGAACACCCTCAGCCCGACGCCGATCTGGGGCGCCGCGAGCCCGGCTCCGGGCGCCTCGAGCATGGTGTCGGTGAGGTCCGCGACGAGCTTGCGCAGCTCCTTGTCGAAGTCGACCACCTCGACCGCGCGCTGGCGGAGCACCGGGTCGCCGAAGAGTCGGATGGGCTGAATCATCTTTTCGGGGCCCCCGCGGAGTTGTCCGACGGAGGAGCGAAGCGGGGGAGGCGGAGAACCCCGTGGGGTGAGATCACTTGGCAAGTCTTACAGGGTGGGTGGGTCGACCTGGATGCGGACCGCGTCGAGCTTGCGGGCCGAGCGGACCCGCTGCACCTCGCCGAGGGCCCGGGACAGGTCGAGGCCGTGGCTGCGCGGCACGCGTACGACGGCGCGGGACTCGCCGTCGGCGCCGAACGGCACCGGGCCGAGCAGCTCGAAGCCGGCGGGCGGCGCCAGCAGCGTGACCGCGTCGTCGACGGCGCCCGGGTCGCCGGTGATCGTCGCAAGCCGCGAGGCGGGCGGCAGGTGCGCCTCGCGACGCTGAGCGGCCTCGCGGGCCGCGAAGCCGGCCGGGTCCCAGCGCACCAGCGCCTGGACCGCGGGGTGACCGGGGTCGCCGACGACGACCGCGCGGCCGCCGGGGCGGACCAGCCCGACGGCGTTGGCCCAGCGCCGCAGGGCCTCCTCCTCGACCCGCAGGTGGGCCATGCCCAGCACCAGCCAGGTGTCCAGCAGGACCACGGCCGCGTAGCCACCGGCGGCCACGGGCTCCGCGCCCGGCGTGGCGACGACGATGGCCGGCTCGTCGTCGACCGAGGCCAGCACCCGGTCGCCGCCCGACGTGCGGACCACGGTGCCGGCGAAGGTGCGGCCGAGCTCCTCGGCGGTGCGGGTCCTCCCCACGACCGGTGCCCGCAGCCCGCGGTGGCCGCACTCGGGGCAGGCCCACGCCTCCTCGGCGGCCCCGCACCAGCGGCAGGCCGGTGGGGCGGTGGCCGAGCCGAGCGCCAGCGGGCCGGTGCAGACCCGGCAGCGAGCGGGCGTCCGGCAGCGCTCGCAGGCGAGGGCCGCGGCGTAGCCGCTCCGCGGGGTCTGCACGAGCACCGGGCCCGACGTGAGCGCGTCACGGATCGCGTGGTGTGCCTCGGTCGGGATCCGGGTGGCGCGGGCGAGGGGGTCCCTGGCCAGCGCGTGCTCGTCGGCCCCGGCGACCGAGACGGTGACCCGGGCCCGCAGCTGCGCGCGGGAGGCGCCGAGCAGGTGCGCCCAGCCCGACCGGACCAGCTGCTCGGCCTCGACGCTCATCGCGAAGCCGCCCACCAGCGCGGCCGCTCCCTCCCGCTCGGCGCGCAGCAGGAGGGTCTCGCGGGCGTGTGGGTAGGGCGCCCGCGGCTCGGCGTGGAGGTCGTCGCCGTCGTCCCAGATCATCACGAGGCCGAGTCCGGCGACCGGCGCGAAGGCGGCGGCGCGGGTGCCCACGACGACCCGGCGGCGGCCGCGGGCCACGGCGAGGAAGTCGCGGTAGCGCTTGGCGGGGCCGGCGTCCGCGGTGAGCACGACGTGCTGGTCCGGACCCAGGACCGTGGTCAGCGCGGTGTCGACCCGCGCGACGTCCTTGCCGTCGGGCACCACGACCAGCGCACCGCGGCCGCCCGCGACCGTGGCCGCGACGGCGTGGGCGACCAGGGTGGGCCAGTCGGTGCCGGGAGCCGCGGTCCACACCGCCCGGGGCGACCCGCCGTCGGCCAGGTGGGCCAGGAACGCCGGCGCAGGGGCGTGGGCGGCCCAGGCGGCCTCGGCCGCACCGGAGTCGTGGGCGGGCGGCGGCGCGGGGGCCACGGAGTCCTTCTTCTCCGTGGCCGCGTGCCGGCCCGGGACGGCCAGCCGCAGCACGTCGGAGCGGGTGCCGGCGTAGCGCTCGGCGAGCTCCGCGGCGAGCGCGGCCACCTGGGGCGACAGCACCGGCTCGGCACCGACCACCCGCCGCAGCGGCGTCAGCGTGCCTTCGTGGTCGGTCGCCGGCACCCGCTCGAGCACGAAGCCGTCGACGTCACGGCCCGCGAACCGCACCTTGACCCGCACGCCCGGCTGCGCGTCCTCCCCCATCGACGCCGGCACGGCGTAGTCGAAGGGGCGGTCGAGGTGCGCGAGCGGCACGTCGACCAGCACCCGGGCCACCGGGTCGACGTCCGCGACCGGCTCGGCCGCGGCCGCCGTCCTCCGCGTCGGCCGGACCCGGGCGCGCACCAGCCCCGGGAGCAGCTCGTCGTCGTTCGGCTCCGGCACGCGACATGGATATCAGTCCTCACCGACGCATCCCCCGCGAAAGGCGGTGGGAGCGTGGGACCCGGCTTTCCGCGAGCGTAGCGAGCTGTCGCCGCGGACTCGAGGCCGAAGCTCGCCGGGGTGCTCAGCCGGCGACGGCCGCCTTGAGCGCCTCGGCGCGGTCGGTGCGCTCCCAGGTGAACTCCGGCAGCTCGCGGCCGAAGTGGCCGTAGGCCGCCGTCTTGGCGTAGATCGGGCGGAGCAGGTCGAGGTCCTGGATGATCGCCGCGGGGCGGAGGTCGAAGACGTCGAGGACGGCCTTCTGGATCGCCTCGTCGGACGCGGTGCCGGTGCCGAACGTCTCGACGAACACGCCCACCGGCTGGGCCTTGCCGATCGCGTAGGCGACCTGGACCTCGCAGCGACGCGCGAGGCCTGCGGCCACGACGTTCTTGGCCACCCAGCGCATGGCGTACGCCGCGGAGCGGTCCACCTTCGACGGGTCCTTGCCCGAGAACGCGCCACCGCCGTGACGGGCCATGCCACCGTAGGTGTCGACGATGATCTTGCGGCCGGTCAGGCCGGCGTCGCCCATCGGGCCACCGACGACGAAGCGGCCGGTGGGGTTGACCAGCAGCCGGTAGCCCTCGGAGGGCAGGGCGAAGGTCTCGAGCACCGGGTCGATGACGTGCTTCTTGACGTCGCTCTCGAGGGTGTCGAGCTCGGTCTCCTCGGAGTGCTGGGAGGAGAGCACGACGGTGTCCACGCGCACCGGCCGGTTGTCCTCGTCGTACTCGATGGTGACCTGGGTCTTGCCGTCCGGCCGCAGGTAGTCGAGGGTGCCGTCCTTGCGCACCGCCGAGAGCTGCTCGGCGAGGCGCTGGGCCATCACGATCGGCAGCGGCATCAGCACGTCGGTGTCGTCGCAGGCGTAGCCGAACATCAGCCCCTGGTCGCCGGCGCCCTGCTTGTCCATGGCGTCGACCGAGCCGGTGCGCGCCTCGTGGCCGCTGTCGACGCCCTGGGCGATGTCGCCGGACTGGCCGCCGATCGCCACCATCACGCCGCACGAGTGGCCGTCGAAGCCCTTGATCGACGAGTCGTAGCCGATGTCGATGATGCGCTTGCGCACGACGTCCTTGACGTCGACGTAGCCGCTGGTGGTGACCTCGCCCGCGACGACCACGAGGCCGGTCGTCAGGAGGGTCTCGACAGCCACCCGGCTGTGGGGATCCTGGCGCAGCATCTCGTCGAGGACGGAGTCGCTGATCTGGTCGGCGATCTTGTCCGGGTGACCCTCGGTCACCGACTCCGAGGTGAACAGACGTCCTGGCACGGCTTTCTCTCCTGGTTCGTTCCGTCGGGCGGCCCCACCCTAGAGGTGTCCTGCAGTGCGGGATCGCTGTCTCAAGGCTCGGTGCGGGGCGGCGTCACGCCGCCCAGCCCGGGCCGCGGGGTCAATGGTGCAGCCTCGCCACCACTTCGTCCCAAATGACGTGGGCCAGCGCGGTCTTGGAGCCGCGCGGCACGTCGGTGGCCGAGCCGTCGGCGCCGAGGATCACGGCTTCGTTCTCCGCACTGCCGAACACCCCTCCACCGCTGACGTCGTTGACGACGAGGAGGTCGCAGCCCTTGCGGGCCAGCTTGGCGCGGCCCAGCTCGAGGATCGTGCCGGTCGCGTCCCCGGTCTCGGCGGCGAAGCCGACGATCACCGCGCCGGCGCGCGGCCGGGTGGTGCTGAGCTCGTGGAGGATGTCGGGGTTCTGGGTCAGCTCGAGGGGCGGCGCCGAGCCGTCCTCGGACTTCTTGATCTTGGCCTCGCTGACCGACGTGGGCCGGAAGTCGGCGGGCGCTGCGGCCATGACGACGGCGTCGGCGGAGCCGGCGGCGGCCAGCACCTCGGTGCGCAGCTGCTCGGTGGTCTCGACGCGGACCACCTTGACGCCGGCGGGGTCCGGGAGCGCGGTGTTGGCGGCGACGAGGGTGACCTCGGCGCCCCGCGAGGCGGCCGCCCGGGCCAGCGCGTAGCCCTGCAGCCCCGAGGATCGGTTGCCGAGGAAGCGGACGGGGTCGAGGTATTCCCGGGTGCCGCCGGCCGACACCACCACCTGGCGGCCGGCCAGGTCCTGGCCCGAGACCGCGCCGGTGCCGGTGCCGCGCGCGAGGACGTCGACGCACACGTCGTAGATCTCGTCGGGCTCGGGCAGCCGGCCCTTGCCGGAGTCGGCGCCCGTCAGCCGCCCCTCCGCGGGCTCGATGACCAGGCATCCCCGCTCACGCAGGGTCGCGACGTTGGCCCGGGTCGCGGCGTGCTCCCACATCTCGGTGTGCATGGCCGGGGCGAACACCACCGGGCACCGCGCGGTCAGCAGCGTGTTGGTGAGCAGGTCGTCGGCCAGGCCGTGCGCGGCCTTGGCCAGCAGGTCCGCGGTGGCCGGCGCGACCACGACCAGGTCGGCCGACTGGCCGATCCGGACGTGCGGCACCTCGTGGACGCTCTCCCACACCTCGGTGGCGACCGGCTTGCCGGACAGCGCGGACCAGGTCGGGGCGCCCACGAAGTGCAGGGCGGCAGCGGTGGGCACGACGGTGACGTCGTGGCCGCCCTCGGTGAACCGGCGCAGCAGCTCCGCGGCCTTGTACGCCGCGATGCCCCCGGAGACCCCCAGGACGACCCGGCGCTGCGCCCCGCTGCTCAGTGGAGCTCCTGGGCCTAGGCGTTGCCGGCGTCGGCGGCCGCGGCCTTGGTCGCGGCCTCCTCGGCAGCCAGCTCGGCCGGGTCGATGTCCTCGCAGGTCAGCAGGTCGTCGTTGATCTCGCGCAGCGCGATCGAGAGCGGCTTCTCCTGGACGTGGGTGTCGACGAGCGGGCCGACGTACTCCAGCAGGCCCTCGCCGAGCTGGGAGTAGTAGGCGTTGATCTGCCGGGCGCGCTTGGCGCTGTAGAGGACCAGCTTGTACTTGCTGTCGGTCTTGGTGAGCAGGTCATCGATCGAGGGGTTGGTGACACCCTCGGCGTCGATCTTGGGGGCAGACACGCGGGCAGCCTCTTAGGTCTCGGTCGGTCGCCTTGGCAGGCGATGGGGCTCGGGGACTCAGGACGGTCCCTCGGCGAGCTCCATCAAGGCTACCAACTCCTCCGCGGCAGCGTGAACTTCACGGTTGACGATGCGCACGTCGAACTCGGTCTGCGCCGCCAGCTCCTCACGCGCGGTGGCCAGCCGGCGGTCCCGCTCCGCCTCGTCCTCGGTGCCCCGGCCGACCAGCCGGCGCACCAGCTCCTCCCAGGAGGGCGGCTCCAGGAAGACGAACAGGGCCTCCGGCATCGTCTCCCGCACCTGGCGGGCGCCCTGGAGGTCGATCTCGAGCATCGCGGGCCGGCCGGAGGCCAGGGCCAGGTCGACCGGCTGGCGCGGCGTGCCGTAGCGGTTGCGGCCGTGCACGACCGCCCACTCGAGGAGGTCGTCCTCGGCGATCATCCGGTCGAACTCCTCGTCGGACACGAACCAGTAGTGGACGCCGTTGAGCTCGCCGGGCCGCGGCTCCCTGGTGGTGGCGGACACCGAGATCCAGACCTCGGGGTGGTGCTCGCGGATGTCGGCGGCGACGCTGCCCTTGCCGACCGCGGTCGGGCCCGGCCAGGACGACGAGACGGCGGTTGCGCTCGGGCTCGGTCACGACGTGCCGCTGGTTGGTGAAATCGACCACCCACTGTCTCGAAACCCCTGCAGCCTGCGCACCTGCGCGCGTCCTCGGTCAGCTCCCAGCCTCATCGCACCAGGTTTCGAGACGGGCGCAGAGCGCCCTCCTCAACCAGCGTCGGATCAGGCACCGAACTCCTTTTGAAGTGCGGCGACCTGCTTGGTGCCGAGCCCGCGGACCCGGCGGCTCTCGGCGATCCCGAGCCGCTCCATGGTCTGCCTGGCGCGGACCTTGCCGAGGCCGGGCATCGACTGCAGCAGGTCGATGACCCGCATCTTGCCGATGACGTCGTTCTGCTGGCCCTGGGCGAGAACGTCGGAGATCGAGGCGCCGGCGTTCTTCAGCCGGTTCTTGACCTCGGCGCGTTCCCGCCGAGATGCCGCGGCCTTCTCGAGGGCCGCCTTTCGCTGTTCGGGGGTGAGCGGGGGCAGAGCCACAGGTCCGGGGTCCTTTGGTGCTACGAGTCGGGAGGGAGCGTGGGCCTCAACATAGCCACGTACGGGCACGCGCGGCAATCGAGCGGCTCGACTCGTGCCACGGTCGTCAGCCGATCTGCAGCGGCGTCCCGCAGACGTCCTTGGCCTGCTGGTCGACGCCGCTGAACGCCGTGACGGTCTCCTCGCTCGTCAGCTGGGCGGCCGCCACGTCGATCGCGTCCTGGTCGGCCTGGCTCAACCCTTCCGGAGGGTGGTCGCGGTCGTACGTCGCGGGGTCGACCCCGGCGTCCTCCAGCGCGTCCTGCAGGCCGGCCACGGCGTCGACCACGGTCTTCCACTCGTCGCGGAGGTCCTCGGGTGCGTCGTCCGCGAGGTCGCGGAAGATCGGCAGCGCCTTCAGCAGCGCGTCGGGTGCGCCCGCGCCGAGGATCTCCCCGAGCTCCTGCTGGTGGTCCTTGACCGCGTCGCAGTACTTCTCCTTCTGGTCGGCGCAGCCGGTCACGAGGAGGGTCACCACCAGGAGGACCGCGGCGGGCCGGGTCACGAGCGGAGCTCGGCGTTGAGGCGCAGCGCCTCGTCCCGCATCGCGGTGACCGACGGGCCCCGGCGGAGGAGCTCGCGCGAGGAGCTCGGCGTCACCGCGGCCACGGCCGTGCCGAAGATGCGCCGGATGTCGGCGACGGTGCCGCCCTGGGCTCCGAAGCCCGGCGCGAGAATGGGTCCGTTGACGTCGAAGTCCAGCTCGCCACCGGGCTCGGACACGTCGCCGATCGTCGCTCCGATCACCGCGCCGAACGACCCGAGCGGCTCCTCCCCGGCGTTGAGCCGGCGCAGGTGGTCGAGCATCCGCCCCGCGACCAGGTCGCCGTCCTCGGTGCGGGCGTGCTGGACCTCCGGCGCCCTCCTTGTTGGAGGTCAGGGCCAGCACGAACAGCCCGGCGTCGTGCTTGCGGGCGGTGTCGACCATCGGTTCGAGCGAGCCGAACCCGAGGTAGGGGCTGGCGGTGATCGCGTCGGCCGCCAGCGGCGAGCTCGGGTCGAGGTAGGCGTCGGCGTAGGCCTGCGTCGTGGAGCCGATGTCGCCGCGCTTCACGTCGAGCAGGACCAGCGCGCCGGCGGCGCGGGACTCGGCGATCACCCGCTCCAGCACGGCGACCCCGCGGCTGCCGAACCGCTCGTAGAAGGCGGACTGCGGCTTGACCACGGCGACGTACGGCGCCAGCCCCTCGACGGCGCCCAGCGCGAACCGCTCCAGGCCGGACGCGTCGTCGGGCAGCCCCCACTCCGCCAGCAGGCCGGCGTGCGGGTCGATCCCCGCGCACAGCGGCCCTCGGTCGGCGAGAGCGGCCGCGAAGCGGGTGCCGAATGTCATGGGAGCCCCTTCAGGATCCGGCGGGGCCAGCCCGGCCCCTCGTAGACGAACGCCGTGTAGCCCTGGAGCAGGTCCGCGCCCGCCTCGAGCCGGGCGCGCGCGTCGCCGACCGTGGTGATGCCGCCGACCCCGACGAGAGTGAGCCTGTCGCCGACCCGGTCCCGCAGCATCCGCAGCACGTGGAGGGCGCGCTCGTTCAACGGCCGGCCCGACAGTCCCCCGGACCCGGCCGCCGCGACCTGCTCCGCCGTGGAGGCCAGGCCGTCGCGGGAGACCGTCGTGTTCGTCGCGATGATCCCGTCGAGCGCGACCGAGGTGGCCAGGTCGGCCACGGCGAGGACGTCGTTGTCGGCGAGGTCGGGCGCGATCTTCACGAGCAGGGGGACGTCGCCCGCGACCTCCCGCACCGCACGGAGGATCGGCTCCAGCTTCTCGACCGCCTGCAGGTTGCGCAGCCCCGGCGTGTTGGGCGAGCTGACGTTGACCACCAGGTAGTCGGCGTGCGGGGCGAGCAGCCGCGCCGACTTCTCGTAGTCGCGCACCGCGTCGTCCTCCGGCACGACCTTCGACTTGCCGATGTTGACGCCGAGCACCGGCCCGCTCGCGCCGGCCCGACGGCGGCCGCGCGCGGCGAGCCGGGCGGCGACGGCCTCGGCGCCGTCGTTGTTGAAGCCCATGCGGTTGACCACGGCCCGGTCCGCGGTCAGGCGGAACAGCCGCGGCTTCTCGTTGCCCGGCTGCGGCTCCCCGGTGACGGTCCCGACCTCGACGTGCCCGAAGCCCAGCGCCGCGAGGGCGTCGATGCCGACGGCGTTCTTGTCGAAGCCGGCGGCGAGGCCGAGCACGTTGGGGAAGGTCAGCCCCATGGCGGTGACCGGCCGGCCCGGCGTACGCCGCCGCGCCAGCACCGGCCGGGCGGCGCGGACCGCCCGGAAGCCGAGGCGGTGCGCCTTCTCCGGGTCGAGGCGGGTGAAGCCGTGGTCGAACAGGAAGGAGTAGGTGCTCACCCGAACCAGTCCTGGAGCGACCGCACCCCGATCGAGCCCCGGATGGACGCCTCGATGCCCTGCACGGCGGCTCCGAGCCCCTGGACCGTGGTGATGCAGGGGATGTTCGCCATCACCGCGGCGGTGCGGATCTCGTAGCCGTCGATGCGCGCGGCCCCGCCCCCGGTCGAGCCGTGCGGGGTGTTGACGACCAGGTCGATGTCGCCGTCGAGGATCCGCTGGACGGTGGTGCGCTGGTCGCCCTCCCCCGGGCCCTCGAAGTGCTTGCGCACGATCGTCGCCTCGACGCCGTTGCGGCGCAGCGCCTCGGCGGTGCCCTGGGTCGCGAGGATCTCGAAGCCCATGTCGGCGAGCACCTTGATCGGGAAGATCATCGTGCGCTTGTCGCGGTTGGCCATCGACACGAAGACCCGGCCCGCCCGGTCCTTCTGCACCGGCAGCGGGAGCGAGCCGTAGGCCGCGGCCTGGGACTTGGCGAACGCCTGGCCGAAGTTGGCGTCGAGCCCCATCACCTCGCCGGTCGACTTCATCTCCGGACCGAGCACGGTGTCGACCTGCTGGCCGTCGGGCGTGCGGAACCGGTTGAACGGCATCACGGCCTCCTTGACCGCGATCGGCTGGTCGGGCGGGAGCGTGCCGCCGTCGCCGGTCGCGGGCAGCAGGCCGGAGGCCCGCAGCCCGGCGACGGTCTCGCCCAGCATGATCCGGGCCGCCGCCTTGGCCAGCGGCGTCGCCGTGGCCTTGGAGACGAACGGCACCGTGCGCGACGCCCGGGGGTTGGCCTCGAGCACGTAGAGGATGTCCGCGCCGAGCGCGTACTGGATGTTGAGCAGCCCCCGGACGCCGACGCCGCGCGCGATCGCCTCGGTCGCCTCGCGGATGCGCTGGATCTCCGACTCGCCGAGCGTGATCGGCGGCAGCGCGCACGAGGAGTCGCCGGAGTGGATGCCGGCCTCCTCGATGTGCTCCATCACGCCGCCGAGGAACAGCTCCTCGCCGTCGAACAGCGCGTCCACGTCGATCTCGACCGCGTCGTCGATGAACCGGTCCACGAGCACCGGGTGCTCGGGGCTGACCAGGGTGGCCCGGGCGATGTAGCCCTCGAGCGCGTCGTCGCCGTAGACGATCTCCATGCCGCGCCCGCCCAGGACGTAGGACGGCCGGACCAGCACCGGGTAGCCGATCTCGGCCGCGATCTCCCGGGCCTCGGCGAACGACGTGGCCAGGCCGTGCTTGGGCGCGGGCAGCCCGGCCTCGGCGAGCACCCGCCCGAACGCGCCGCGCTCCTCCGCGAGGTGGATCGCACCGGGCGAGGTCCCGACGATCGGGACGCCGTTGTCCTCGAGGCCCTGCGCGAGGCCGAGCGGCGTCTGGCCGCCGAGCTGGCAGATCACGCCCGCGATCGGACCGGCCTGCCGCTCGGCATGCACGATCTCGAGGACGTCCTCCAGGGTCAGCGGCTCGAAGTAGAGGCGGTCGGAGGTGTCGTAGTCGGTCGAGACGGTCTCGGGGTTGCAGTTGACCATCACGGTCTCGTAGCCCGCCCCTCCCTCCGACTGACCCAGCGCCATCGACGCGTGCACGCAGGAGTAGTCGAACTCGATGCCCTGCCCGATCCGGTTGGGCCCGGACCCGAGGATGATCACCGCGGCCTTCTCGCGGGGCTGCACCTCGGTCTCCTCGTCGTAGGAGGAGTAGTGGTAGGGCGTCGCCGCGGCGAACTCGGCGGCGCAGGTGTCGACGGTCTTGAACACCGGCCGGATGCCGAGCGCGTGGCGTACGCCGCGGACCACGTCGGCGGTCATCCCGCGGATCTTGCCGATCTGCGCGTCGGAGAAGCCGTGCCGCTTGGCCCGGCGCAGGATCGCGGGGCTCAGCTCGATGGCGCCGGTCACCTCGGCCGCGACCTCGTTGATCAGCAGCAGCTGGTCGACGAACCACGGGTCGATGTGGGTGGCCGCGAAGACCTCGTCGGGGGTCGCGCCGGCCCGCAGCGCGTCCATCACCTTCTTGAGCCGGCCGTCGTGCGGGACCCTGATCTCCTCCAGGAGGGCGTCCTTGTCGAGCTCGACCCAGTCCTTCTCCCAGTCGAACACGGCATCCGGCTTCTCGAGCGAGCGCAGCGCCTTCTGCAGGGCCTCGGTGAAGCTCCGGCCGATCGCCATCGCCTCGCCCACCGACTTCATGTGCGTGGTGAGCTGCGGGTCGGCCGCCGGGAACTTCTCGAACGCGAACCTCGGCACCTTCACCACGACGTAGTCGAGGGTCGGCTCGAACGCCGCCGGCGTGCTCTGCCCACCCTCCCTGGTCGTGATGTCGTTGGGGATCTCGTCGAGGGTGTAGCCGATCGCCACCTTGGCGGCGATCTTGGCGATCGGGAAGCCGGTCGCCTTCGAGGCCAGGGCGCTCGACCGGGAGACCCGTGGGTTCATCTCGATGACGACCAGCCGGCCGTCGCGGGGGTTCACCGCGAACTGGATGTTGCAGCCCCCGGTGTCCACCCCGACCGACCGGATGATGCCGATGGAGAGGTCGCGCATGGCTTGGTACTCGCGGTCGGTGAGCGTCATCGCCGGCGCGACGGTGATCGAGTCGCCGGTGTGCACGCCCATCGGGTCGAGGTTCTCGATCGAGCACACGATCACCACGTTGTCCTTGGTGTCGCGCATGACCTCGAGCTCGTACTCCTTCCAGCCGAGGATGGACTCCTCGAGGAGCACCTCGGTGGTCGGGCTCGCCTGGAGCCCGGCTCCCGCGATCCGGCGCAGGTCGCGCTCGTCGTGGGCCATGCCGGAGCCGGTGCCGCCCATCGTGAAGCTCGGCCGGACGACCACCGGGTAGCGCAGCTCCTCGACCGCCGCGAGGCAGTCGTCCATCGAGTGGCAGATCGCGCTGCGCGCCACCTCGCCGCCGAGGTCCTCGACGATCTTCTTGAAGATCTGCCGGTTCTCGCCGCGGTCGATGGCCGCGATCGAGGCACCGATCAGCTCCACGCCGTACTTCTCCAGCACGCCGGCCGCGTCGAGGTCCATCGCGGTGTTGAGGGCGGTCTGCCCGCCGAGGGTGGCGAGCAGCGCGTCGGGGCGCTCCTTCTCGATCACCTTCTCGACGAACTCGGCGGTGATGGGCTCGATGTACGTCGCGTCCGCGAACTCCGGGTCGGTCATGATCGTCGCCGGGTTGGAGTTGACCAGGATCACCCTGATGCCCTCGGCCATGAGCACCCGGCAGGCCTGGGTGCCGGAGTAGTCGAACTCGCAGGCCTGGCCGATGATGATCGGCCCCGAGCCGATCACCAGGACGGACTTGATGTCCTCGCGCTTCGGCATCAGTCGGTCTCTCCGCCAGAGAGGTTTCGAGACGGTTGCTGCGCAACCTCCTCAACCACCGGTGGATCGTCCTGCCGGTGGTTGAGGAGGTCGCTCTGCGACCGTCTCGAAACCCCGGCACCCATCAGATCGACGAACCGGTCGAAGAGGTAGGCCGCGTCGTGCGGCCCGGCCGCGGCCTCGGGGTGGTACTGCACCGAGAACGCCTTCAGCGCGCCCTCGGCGTCGCGCAGCTCCAGCCCCTCGACCACGTCGTCGTTGAGGCAGACGTGGCTCACCGTCGCCACGCCGTACGCCGTCTCGGTGGGCGCGTCCAGGGGTGCGTCGACGGCGAACCCGTGGTTGTGCGCGGTCACCTCGACCTTGCCGGTGGTGCGGTCCATCACGGGCTGGTTGATGCCCCGGTGGCCGTACTTCAGCTTGAAGGTGCCGAAGCCGAGGGCACGGCCGAACAGCTGGTTGCCGAAGCAGATCCCGAAGTAGGGCATGCCCTCGGCCAGCGCACCCTGCAGCAGCTCGACCTGCGACGTCGTGGCGGCCGGGTCGCCGGGCCCGTTGGAGTAGAACAGCCCGTCCGCGCCGACCGCGCGGAGGTCTCCCAGGGTCGAGGTGGCCGGCAGCACGTGCACCTCGATGCCGCGCTCGGCCATCCGGTGAGGCGTCATCGACTTGATGCCGAGGTCCAGCGCGGCGACGGTGAGCCGCTTGTCCCCGACCGCAGGCACGACGTAGGTCTCCCCCGTGGACACCTCGCCGGCCAGCTCCGCGCCGGCCATGCCGCCCTGCTCGCGGACCCGCCCGAGCAGCACGGACGGGTCGGTCTCGGTCGAGGAGATGCCGACCCGCATCGCACCGCGCTCACGCAGGTGCCGGGTCAGCGCCCGGGTGTCGATGCCGGAGATGCCGACCACGCCGTGGGCGCGCAGCTCGTCGTCGAGGCTGCGGCGGGAGCGCCAGCTGCTGGTCACCCGGGCCGGGTCGCGGACGACGTAGCCGGCCACCCAGATCCGGGACGACTCGGGATCCTCGTCGTTGACGCCGGTGTTGCCGATGTGCGGTGCGGTCATCACCACGACCTGGCGGTGGTACGACGGGTCGGTCAGCGTCTCCTGGTAGCCGGTCATGCCGGTGTTGAAGACCGCCTCGCCGAAGGTCTCGCCCTCGGCGCCGTAGCTCTCGCCGTGGAAGGTGCGACCGTCCTCGAGGACCAGGATCGCGGGGGCAAGCGTGGGCAAAGCCGTTCTCCTTCTCCGCCTCACGGGACGGTGGTTAAAGGATGCGGAACTGGGGCGACCTTACCAGCGCCCAGCCGTCCCTCTACCCGCCGTCTCGCGGCGAGTCCCAGCGCAGGCTGCGGAGGTTTCGAGACAGGCGCTGCGCGCCTTCCTCAACCACCGGTGGTTGAGGAGGTTGCGCAGCAACCGTCTCGAAACCAGCCGAACCGGGGCTGGAACTTCCCCCGCTACAGGACCGCATCCAGGAAGGCACGCGTCTCAGCGTTGGCGGGTGCCTCGATGAGCTGCTGGGGCGGGCCCTCCTCGAGGATCCTGCCCTCGTGGAAGAAGGCCATCCGGTCGGCGACCTCGCGCGCGAAGCCCATCTCGTGGGTGACCACGATCATCGTCATGTGCAGCTCGGTGGACAGCGTCTTCATGACCGAGAGCACCTCGCCGGTGAGCTCCGGGTCGAGCGCGGACGTCGGCTCGTCGAAGAGCATCACGTCGGGCTCCATCGCGAGCGCCCGGGCGATGGCGACGCGCTGCTGCTGCCCGCCGGAGAGCCGGATGGGGTGCTCCCCCGCCTTGTCGGCGAGGCCGACCCGGTCGAGGAGGTCCCGGGCCCGCTTGGTCACCTCGGCGGTGGTGGCGCCGGCGCAGCGCGGCGCGCACAGGATGTTGTCGAGCACCGTCATGTTGGGGAACAGGTTGAACTGCTGGAAGACCATGCCGACGTGCAGCCGGAGCTGGCGGATCTGCTCGCGCTTGCGCCGGGTGCGGTGTCCGCCCTCGAGCCGGATGCCGGCGACCTCGATCGACCCCGCCGTCGGGTCCTCGATGAAGTTCACGCACCGCAGCACCGTGGACTTGCCGGAGCCGGACCGTCCGAAGATGACGACCACCTCCCCGCGGTGGACCTCCATGTCGACGCCGCGCACCACCTCCAGGTGGCCGAAGCTCTTGTGCAGCCCGTCGATGCGGACCACGACGTCGGAGGTCACGCGCCCGCACCGCCGTGCGGCTGACCCTGCTCGCCCGCGGCCTGCATGGCCCGGGCGACGTGCGCCCGGTCGTAGCCGCGGCCGATCCGCTTCTCCAGCCTCGACTGGAGGATCGTGAACAGGACGGTGAGCCCCCAGTAGATGAGCGCCACGCTCACGTAGGCCTCGAGGTTCCTGTAGTCGCGCTTGCCGAGCAGCTGTGAGCGCCGGAAGATCTCGGCGCTCGCCGCTGTGACGCCGAGGAACGACACGAGTGCGGTGTCCTTCATCATCGCGATGAACTCGTTGCCGGTCGGCGGGATGATCACCCGGAACGCCTGGGGCAGCACGACCTTGCGCATCTTCTGGCCGTAGGTCATGCCGAGCGCGTCCGCCGCCTCGCCCTGACCTCCGGCCACCGACTGGATCCCCGCGCGGAAGATCTCGGTCATGTAGGCGCCGTAGTTGAGGCCGAGCGCGAGGGTGCCGGCGGTCGCAGCGTCCAGGATCAGTGCCTGGTCGAACCCCTCGGGCAGCCAGGCGTACTCCGCGGCGAGGTTGCGGCCCACGGGCGGCAGCGCCAGGTAGAGCAGGAACATCTGCACGATCAGCGGCGTGCCGCGGAAGAACGAGACGTAGAAACCGGCGATCGCGTAGGGCACCGGGTTGCGGGAGATCCGGGCCAGCGCTCCGAGGAGCGCGAGCACGATGGCCAGCACGATCCCACCGACGGCGATCACCATCGTGTAGCGGAGGCCGCCGACGATGTAGCGGAAGTTGTCGCGGATCCACTGCAGGTCGAAGCCCGCCGCGTTGCCGAAGAAGGCCAGCACCCCGAAGAGGACCAGCCAGACGACCGCGGTCTTGGCGCGGAACGGCACCCGCGCGGACGCGAGCTGGAACCGCTCCCAGGTGTCACCCATCGACGAGCCTCGTCCTCTGCCGGGGTCACTGCCGGGGTCACTGCCGGGGTCACTGCTGGGTGGTCAGGTCCTGGCCGCCGTACCACTGCTTCGACATCGCCGTGAGCGTGCCGTCCTCGTGCATCTCGGCGACGATCCCGTCGACCGCCTCGTAGAGGCTCTCCGACGACGGGTCGGAGCTCTTGTCGAAGCCCACCGAGAGCGGCTCGTAGAAGACGGGGTCGCCGACGATCTTCACCGGGTTGCCGGCGTCGATGTAGCCCTGCGCCGTGGTCACCGAGGTGATCACGGCGTCGAGCCGGCCGTTGGTCAGGTCCTCCAGCGCGGTCGTGTCGGTGTCGTAGCCCGAGATCTCGGCGTCGTCGATGACGAAGTCGAAGGTGTAGCCGTCGATCTCCAGGTTCTTCTGGAGGAACTGGTCGTAGGTGCAGCCCGAGCAGACGCCGATCTTCTTGCCGTCGAGGTCGGTGGTCAGGTCGCTGACGTCGTCGTTGTCGGCCCCGACCACGACCACGGCGGGCGTGTAGTTGTAGGGCTCGGTGAAGTAGAGGACCTCCTGCCGGTCGTTGGTGGGCGTCATCGACCCGACCGTGGTGTCCCAGCGACCGTTCCAGCTGCCCGCCGTGATGACGTCCCAGGCGGGCGTCTCCCACGCCACGTCGACGCCCAGGCGCTTCGCGATCTCGGTCGCGACGTCGATGTCGAAGCCCTCGTAGTCGCCGGTCTGCTCGTTCAGCGACGACTGCGGCGGGTAGGCCGGGTCGGTCGAGACCGTCAGCGTCCCCTTGTCGCAGACCTGTGCGAGCAGGTCGGTGACGTCCCCCGCGCACACGCCGTCACCGGTCTCGGCGGCCGGCTCGTCGCTCGCCTTGGAGTCACCACTTCCACTGTCGTCCCCGCCGCAGGCCGCGAGCAGGGTGGCCAGCAGCGCCAGCAGGGCGGCGACCAGGGAGAAACGGATGCGCATGCGCCGGACTATGCACCCCCGGGGGTGCGGCGTCCAGTACTGAGCCGCGAGTCAGTAGGCGCGTCGTGCGGTCACTGCAGCTTGCCGTCGAGCACCGTGGCCCGCCCGCGGAGGAACGTCGCGACGACCCGACCGGGCAGCTCCATGCCGGCGTACGGAGTGTTGCGGCTCAGGCTGGCCGACTCCGTCGCGTCGACGACCCGTCGCACGGACGGGTCGTAGAGCACCACGTTGGCCGGCCGGCCCACCTCGAGCGGGAGGCCGTGGTCGGACGCCCGGCCGATCCGGGCGGGCGCGTAGGACATCCGGTCGGCGACCGCGGGCCAGTCGAGCAGGCCCGGGTCGACCATCGTCTCCTGGACGATCGAGAGCGCGGTCTCGAGGCCGAGCATGCCGAACGCCGCCGCGGCCCACTCGCAGTCCTTGTCCTCGTGCGGGTGGGGTGCGTGGTCGGTGGCGACGACGTCGATGGTCCCGTCGGCCAGGCCCTCGCGGAGCGCCTCGACGTCGGCGCTCGACCGCAGCGGTGGGTTCACCTTGTAGATCGGGTCGTAGGTCGCGGCGAGGTCGTCGGTGAGGAGCAGGTGGTGGGGGCAGGCCTCGGCCGTGACGTTCCAGCCCTTCGACTTGGCCCAGCGCACGATCTCCACCGAGCCGGCCGTCGAGACGTGGCAGACGTGCAGCCGGGAGCCGACGTGGGCGGCGAGCAGGCAGTCGCGGGCGATGATCGCCTCCTCGGCGACCGCCGGCCAGCCCGCCAGGCCGAGCCGGCCGGAGAGCTCGCCCTCGTTCATCTGGGCGTGCTCGGTGAGCCGCGGCTCCTGGGCGTGCTGGGCGACGACGCCGTCGAACGCCTTCACGTACTCCAGCGCCCGGCGCATCATCACCGCGTCGCTCACGCACTTGCCGTCGTCGGAGAAGACCCGGACCCGGGCGGCGGAGTCGGCCATCGCACCCAGCTCGGCCAGCTGCTCGCCGCGCAGCCCCACGGTCACCGCCCCGACCGGGTAGACGTCGCAGTAGCCCGCCTCGCGGCCCAGCCGCCAGACCTGCTCGACGACGCCGGCGGTGTCGGCGACCGGCTCGGTGTTGGCCATCGCGTGCACGGCGGTGAAGCCGCCCAGCGCGGCGGCCGCGGTCCCGCTCTCGACGGTCTCGGCGTCCTCGCGGCCGGGCTCGCGCAGGTGGGTGTGCAGGTCGACCAGCCCGGGCAGCGCGATCAGCCCGGCCGCATCCACGACCTCCGCACCACCGCTGATCGAGCTCGGCGAGATCTCCGCAGCGATCTCGCTGACGACACCGTCGCTCAGCACGAGGTCGGTCGGCGCGGCACCCAGGATCGACGCGGCCTTGATCAGGTAGGTGGTCACTCTTCTCCTCCGACAGCCGGTTCGGACCCGCCCAGCAGCAGGTAGAGCACGGCCATCCGCACGGCGACGCCGTTGGTGACCTGCTCGACGATCACCGAGCGGGCCGAGTCGGCCACGTCGGCGGTGATCTCCATGCCGCGGACCATCGGTCCGGGGTGCATGACGATCGTGTGGTCCTGGAGCGTGGCCATCCGCCGGCCGTCGAGGCCGTAGCGACGGCTGTACTCGCGGGCGGTCGGGAAGAACGCCGCGCCCATCCGCTCGCGCTGGACCCGCAGCATCATCACGGCGTCCGCCTTGGGGATCACCGCGTCGAGGTCGTAGGACGTCTCGACCGGCCAGGACTCGACCCCGACCGGCAGAAGCGTCGGCGGGGCCACCAGCGTCACCTCGGCGCCGAGCGTGCGCAGCAGCAGCGCGTTGGAGCGCGCCACCCGGCTGTGCAGCACGTCGCCGACGATCGCGACCCGTCTGCCCTCGAGGCCGCCCGGCTTGGACTCGCCGAGGTGCTTCCACATCGTGAACGCGTCGAGCAGTGCCTGGGTGGGGTGCTCGTGGGTGCCGTCGCCGGCGTTGACCACGCTGGACCTGACCCAGCCCGAGTGTGCGAGCCGGTGCGGCGCGCCGCTGGACCCGTGGCGGACGACGACCGCGTCGGCGCCCATCGCCTCGAGGGTGAGCGCGGTGTCCTTGAGGCTCTCGCCCTTGCTGAGGCTGGAGCCCTTGGCGGCGAAGTTGATGACGTCGGCGCTGAGCCTCTTGGCCGCCGCCTCGAACGAGATCCGGGTGCGGGTCGAGTCCTCGAAGAACAGGTTGACCACGGTGCGCCCGCGCAGCGCGGGGAGCTTCTTGATCGGCCGGTCGGCCAGGGAGCGCATCTCGTCGGCCGTGGTGAGGACCAGCTCGGCGTCCTCGCGGGTCAGGTCGGCAGCGCTGAGCAGGTGGCGCTTCATGCCTCACCTCGGGGGGAGTCCTCGATCGTGACGGCGTCGACGCCGTCGGGGCTGTCGGGGCCCACGACGCTGACCTTGACCCGCTCCACCAGGGAGGTCGGCAGGTTCTTGCCGACGAAGTCGGCCCGGATCGGCAGCTCGCGGTGGCCGCGGTCGACCAGCACCGCCAGCCACACCGCGCTCGGGCGGCCGACGTCGTTGAGCGCGTCGAGGGCGGAGCGGATGGTGCGCCCGCTGAAGAGCACGTCGTCCACGAGCACCACCACCTTGCCGTCGATCCCGCCGGGCGGGATCTCGGTCGGCAGCAGGGTCCGGGCCGGCTTGAGCCGCAGGTCGTCGCGGTACATGGTCACGTCGAGCGAGCCGACCGGCACACCTGAGCCCTCGACGGCGGCCATGCGCTCCGCGATCCGGGTGGCCAGGGGGACGCCGCGGGTGGGGATGCCGAGCAGGACCAGGTCCCCGGCACCTCGATTGCGCTCGAGGATCTCGTGGGCGATGCGGGTCAGGGCCCGCGCGATGTCACGGTCGTCGAGGACCGTGCGGCCCGTCGTCTCCGACGGGGATGCCTGCTGAGCAGGCGCTGGCTGGGCACACACTGGTGAGCCTGACCTCCTTCTCCGCCTCACGGGACGGCTCGTTAAAGGATGTCGAACGAGCGTCACCCTACCGGCGTCCGCGGCGGACCCGCACCCGGCACACCGGCGAGCCCCGAGGATCAGCTCCTGCCCAGCTGCGGCGCCGCGCGCCCGGCGATCAGCGGGAGATCGAGATAGGTCTTGATGCCCGGCTCGGCGGCCACGACGTACGGGATCGCGCTCACGCAGTGGTTGGCGGTGGAGACGATCCCGGGGTTGCGGACCAGTCCGTCCGCGACGGTCTCCGGCTGCAGCCCCTTGAAGGTCAGCGTCACGCTCGGGTCGCCGGTGACCTCGACCTCGAACCGCTCGCCCTCCGGCCCGAAGCTCCAGCCGGGGTCGAGGTGCTCCTCGCCCATCAGCCAGTTCACGGTGGCGGTCACCACCGGTACGCCGTCGACCAGCGCCCGCCAGTGGAACCGCCGAGCCGCGACCAGCCCGGGCTCGATGAGGCCGATCGGCGAGTCGATCGGCGCGGTCGCGACGGCGACCTCCTGGAGCGTCTCGATGTGCGCGTGGGCGGCGAAGCCCAGCTCCGCGACCACCATCCGCACCGAGGCGCGGAAGCCACCGCCGAGCAGCGCCGCCATCGGGCTGGCCAGCGCCTCCTCGGGCGTCCCGCCGAAGGCCATCACGTGCCGGATCACGTCGGGCGCGCCGTAGGTGCGGATGTCGGAGAACTCCTCGGCCCGCACGTGGGTGATGCGGGCCGAGACCGCCGAGACCATCAGGGGGAACCGCTCGGTGATCCCGCCCGGGTGGATGCCGGTGCCGTGCAGCGTGGAGCGCCCCGCCAGGCAGGCCGCCTCGATCGCCTCCACCTTGGCCGGGTCGGGGTAGATCCAGCCGACCGGCGTCACCACGCTCTTGCCGGAGCGCAGCAGCGCCGCGACCTCCGCGTCGTCCGGCACCAGCGGGCTGTAGACCACGCAGTCGGCGTCGAGCGCCAGGATCTCGTCGCCGCTGGTCGTCGCCGCCACGCCCACCGCGCCGGTGCCGAGGATGTCGCCGACGTCCCGCCCGTGCTTCTCGGCGGAGTGCACCCAGCACCCGGCCAGCTCGAGGTCGGGATGGCTGAGCACTCCCTCGATCGCCGCCCTGCCCACCCCGCCGGTGGCCCACTGCACGACTCTGATGGGTCGGGTCGTCAAGGGGCGGCGACCGGCCAGATGTTGCCCCAGGGGTCGACCTCGTAGCGGGTCCGGTCCTCGTCGCGGGTGAGGACCAGCGCCAGCCACACGAAGCCCCACAGCCCGCCGGTCAGCAGGGTGAGCAGGAAGTGGCCGAAGTGCGTCACCCGGCGAGGGTGCGCCAGGGTCACGCCACGGTCGCTCCGCTGGACCACCGTGGCACCGGCCAGCACCTCGATGTCGACCGCCCGCTCGAGCAGCCGCTCGCGCTTCGACTCGGGCAGCTCGGGGTAGGTCGCCCAGTCCCGGGGCTTCTCGAGCCGGTTGGGGTAGGCCGAGTACGTCGCCGGCGCCCACTGCCGGCCCGACCAGCGCCGCCAGCTCCGCCGGTGCCACCGGTAGGTGCCCACGGCCGGGGTCTGCACGGTCACGGGAACAGTGTGCGCTACTCGGGCGCGATGTCGAGGAGGACCTTGCCGACGGCGCCCTGCTCCACCGCGTCGTGCGCAGCCGCCGTGTCGTCCAGGGCGAAGTGGTGAAGGGGCACGCCGGCGTCCTCGCCGACCCGCAGCGCACCGGCTCGGACCGCCTCGGAGATGTCTTCGACGGCGGCCTGGAGGAAGCGGTCGTCGAGCGAGAAGAGGATCAGGAACTGGTAGCGGAGGTTCTTGGAGAACGTCGACCGCAGGGCCACGGTCAGCTCGTCGCCGCCGTTGTTGGCGTAGATCGCGATCGTGCCGTGCACCTTGGTGACCGCGACGTCGAGCTCGTTGTTCTGCGCCGGGGCCACCTCGACCACGAGGTCCACCCCGTCCGGCGCCACGTCGCGGATCGCCGCCTCGGTGTCGCCCTCGCGGTAGTTGACGACGTGGTGGGCACCCGCGGCCGTGGCCAGGGCGGCCTTCTCCGGGCTGCTCACGGTGGTGACCACCATGGCGCCCGACCAGCGGGCCAGCTGGATCGCGGCGTTGCCGACCGCCCCGGCGCCGCCGGCGACCAGCACGGTCATGCCGTCCATCGCGCCGGGTCCGAGCCGCGACGGTCCGAGCTCGGCCGAGGTCAGCGCCCGGTGCGCGGTCACCCCAGGGACGCCCAGCGAGGCGCCCAGGTCGAACGACGCGCCGTCCGGCAGGGGGACGACGTGGGAGGCGGGCTGCACGGTGAGCTCCGCGGCCGTGCCGTGCGGGCGCCCCCGCTGGGCCAGCACCAGCCAGACCCGGTCGCCGACGGCCAGTCCGTCGACATCGGCGCCCACCGCGTCGACCAGTCCGGCACCGTCCTGGCCGGGGGTGACCTCGTCGAAGTCCATCGGGTTCTGACGGCGCTTCCAGTCGGTCGGGTTGACCCCGGCCCGGACCAGCCTGACCCGCACCTCCCCCGGACCGGGCTCGGGCACCTCGCGGTCGACCGGGGTCAGGACGGACGACGGACCGGGCTCGGTGAAGACGACGGCGCGCACGGAGGCTCCAGCAGTCAGAGCGCCGAGGCCATTCCCGCGCAGGCCCGGAGCCAGCTCATCCGGGTGCCGTGGGACAGCTGGTTGTAGGGCAGCACCGACCCGGCCACCAGCGCCGGGTCGTAGGGCACGCGGTAGACCCCCCGCGTGCGCTGCTGGTAGACGTCGACCAGATCCGCGGCCAGCTTGCCGTCCACCGTCGACGACGGGTCGGACAGCACGGTGATGGTCTTGTACTTCAGGTTCTGGTAGCCGGCGTCCTGGAGCGCGTCGAGCATCCACAGTCCGCTGTAGCCGGTGTCCTCGCGGACCGTCGAGGTGACCACGAGCAGGTCGGCGGCATCGGCCGCGGCCAGCCAGTTCTCGGCCCGCATGTTGTTGCCGGTGTCGACGAGGATGACGCGGTAGAAGCGGGTCAGCAGCTGGTGGATGGAGTTGAAGTCGTTGGCGTGGATCTGGCCGGTGACGTTGGGGCTCTCGTCGGAGGCCAGCACGTCGAAGTGGGCGTCGCCCTGGGCCCGGACGTAGGCACCGAGGTCACCGATCCGCGACTGCGACACGTCGGCGAACTTGCCGAGGTCGGCGAGCAGCTCCTTGGTGGTCTTGGTGTGCGAGCTGCGTGACCCGCGGATGCCGAGCGTGCCTCGCGTCTCGTTGTTGTCCCACGCCACCACCCCGCCGCCGCGGACGGTGCCGAAGGTGTAGCCGGCGGCGAGCACCCCGGTGGTCTTCGCGGCGCCGCCCTTCGGGTTGATGAAGGCGATGGTGATCGGGCCGTCGAAGTCCTTCTGGATCAGCGCGCGGTCCTGCTCGTAGGCCCGCTCGGACGAACCCATCCGGGGCGAGATGGTGCCACCGCTCCAGCGGCGCACGCGGCCGCGCCAGCCCCAGGTGGCCGGGCCGGGCTCCGCAGCATCGGCCCGGCGGTCGAGGAAGTCGGTCGCGGTCATGAAGCGGCGCGGCTCGGCGCCCGGCGGTGCGGCCGGCGCTGCAGTCGGCGGTGCAGTCGGCGGTGCGGCCGGTGGCGCGCTGGGTGGGCCGGCCGGCGGCGGGCCGCTGGGCGGGCCGGTGGGAGGACCGCCCGCCGGACGCGCCGGCGGTGCGGAGGGCGGACCGGTCGGCGGGCCACCGGGCGGGCCACTGGGCGGGCCGCTGGGCGGGCCACTGGTGGGGCCGGACCATCCCGCGGGCGGACCTGCGGGCGGCGGACCGAGCGGCGGCCCCGCCTGGGTCACCTGGCGCAGCGGGGTCACCGGTGCCGCGGGCGGCGGGTCGGCCGGGCGCTGCCGGATCGTGGTGTGCTCGGCGCCGGGGAGCGGGTCGCTCAGCGGGTCCGGCCGGTAGGCGGCGGCCAGCTCGTCGGCCCGGCGGGCCTCCTCGGCGGCGTAGGAGGCGAGCTCCTCGGGGGTGTAGAGCCGGTCGCTGGTGTCGTCGGACATGTGGTGCGTGTTCTGCGACATGGCTCCTCCTCGTGGCCGTCCTCTCGGGGGCACGGTCGCTGGGCTTCCTTCCCCTCCCACCCATGTTCTACACGTTGCGGGGACTGGTCTGGTCCGGTACCCCCGACAGCATCAGCCAAGCCTCTTCAGGGCCGCCTCGATGGTCCGGTGGAAGGTCGGGTAGGCGTAGTGCATCGTGCGCAGCCGCGCGACCGGCACCTCGCCGTGCACGGCGGTCACGAGCATCCCGATCACCTCTCCGCCGTACGGCGCCACGACCGTCGCGCCGACCAGGACTCCCCGGTCGGTGTCCTCGACGACCTTGACGATGCCCGTGGTCCCCGGCCCGTGCAGCCAGCCCCGGGCGGACCGCTCGATCTGCGCGAGCCCGACCCGGACCGAGAGGCCCGCCTCTCGGGCCTGGCTCTCGGTCATCCCCACCGAGGCGACCTCCGGGTCCGTGAAGATCACCCGGGAGACCGCGCGGTAGTCCGCCGGCGGCCCGTCCTGGCCCAGGATGTCGGCGACGGCCCCGGCCGCCTGGTAGCGCGAGACGTGGGTGAACGCGCCCTTCCCCGTGATGTCCCCGACCGCCCACAGCCGCTCGCCCGCGCGCATCCGCCCGTCGATCTCGACGACCTCCGCGTCGGGGTCCAGGCCGACCGTGTCGAGCCCGACGTCCGCGAGGTTGGGGCTGCGGCCCGCCGCGACCAGCAGCTGGTCGGCGTCGGTCACCTGCCCGCCGGCGTGCACGTGGAACTCCCCGTCGTGGTCGACCCGCTCGATCTCGACGCCGGCCCGCACCTCGATGCCCTCGTCCCGCAGGACCTTCGTGAGCGCCTCGCTCGCCTCCGGCTCCTCGGACGCCGCGATCCGGTCGGCCACCTCGAGCAGCGTGACCCGCGCGCCGTAGCGCGAGAACACCTGCGCGAGCTCCAGCCCGTTGGGCCCACCGCCGATCACGACCAGCCGCTCGGGGACCTCGGTGACCTTCATGCTCTCGCGGTTGGTCCAGTACGGCGTGGCCGCCAGCCCGTCGATCGGCGGCCGCTGCGGCGCGGTGCCGGTGTTGAGCAGCACCCCGCGGGCGGCGCGCAGCTCGGTGGTCACGCCGTCCTTCTCCACCCGCACGACGCCCGGACCGTCGAGCCTCCCGTGCCCGCGGACGATGCTGACCCCGGCCTCCTCGAGCGGCTCGACGTGCTGGCTGTCGGTCCAGTCGTGGTTGGCCTCCCGGATGCGCGCCGCGACGAGGGACCAGTCCGGCACGACCCGCGCGTCGCCGGCGAGCCGGTCCGCCCGGTGCACCTCCGCGAGCAGGTCGGCGGGGCGGACCATCAGCTTCGACGGCGTGCAGCCCCAGAACGGGCACTCGCCGCCCACCAGCGCCTCGTCGACCGCGACCACGTCCAGGCCGGCCTCGGAGAGCTTGCGCGCGGCGTACTCCCCGCCCGGGCCGACGCCGAGCACCACCACGTCACAGTCCCGTGCCGACCCGCTCTCGCTCATGGCGCCACCCAACCATCCGGCACAAGACCCGGGGGTGCGGGTGTGGGCGCGTGGGTTGCGGGCCGGGCGCGCTCGCCTGCAACGATGAGGGCGTGACCGAGCCGGCACCGTTGACCCTGACCGAGCTGCGTCGCTTCCCGGTGAAGTCCTGCCGCGGTCAGGAGCTCGAGACCGCGGTGGTGGAGCCGTGGGGGCTGGCCGGCGACCGCCGCTGGATGCTGGTCGACGAGACCGGCGAGACCGTCACCGTCCGCGAGCACCGCGAGATGCTGCTGATCCACCCGCGGCTGCGCGCCGACGGCGGCCTCGAGGTCAGCGCCCCCGACCAGGAGGACCTGGTGGTGCCGCGCCCCGCGGCCGGCAGCCGGCTGGTCGACGTGACGGTGTTCGGCCGGGCGCCGTTCGGAGCCTCGCCGGCGGGGCACGAGGCGGACGCGTGGTTCAGCAAGGTCATGGCCGAGCCGGTCCGGCTGGTCTACGCCGACGACCCGAACCGGCGGCAGGCCAACCCGGCGTACGCCGGCCCGGGTGTGCCGATGCACTTCGGCGACGGGTACCCGCTGCTGCTCACCACCGAGGTGTCCCTGGCGGCGCTCAACGAGCTGATCGCCGCCGGTGAGAAGGCCGACGAGGGCCCGCTGCCGATGGTCCGGTTCCGGCCGAACCTCGTCATCGGGGGCGGCACCGCCTGGGCCGAGGACGGCTGGCGCCGGATCCGGGTCGGCGAGGCGGAGCTCCGGGTGGTCAAGGGCTGCGACCGCTGCGCGATCCCCACCACCGACGAGTCGACCGCGGCCCGCGGCAAGGAGCCGACGTACACGCTGGCGAAGCACCGGCGCTGGGACGGCGCGGTGTGGTTCGGCATGAACGTCGTGCCGCTCACCCCCGGCGCCACCCTGCGGGTCGGCGACGAGGTGGAGGTCCTCGACTCCGAGCCGGCTCCGGACGGGCCGCCGCGGTAGCTCCGGTCCGCTGTCGGAGTCAGCGCACGTGAGCGCCGGGTCAGTCGTTGAAGTGGCGGGCGCGGGCGAAGCAGAACAGCCCGTAGCACGCCAGCCCGAGCGCTATCACGATCAGCAGGAACGGCCCGAACGGCTGCTGGAGCACCTTGTGCAGCGCCTGGTCGAGCCCGCCCGACTTCTTCGCGTCGTGGCTGAGGCCGGCGTAGAGGAACAGCGCGCCGACGATGCCGAACGTGACCCCCTTGGCGGTGTAGCCGACCTTGCCGAACCACAGGTAGGCCTTGCCGGTCTCGCCGCTCTTGCCCTCGGCGTTGATGTGCTTGGCGAACTTCTCGGTGAAGGCGCGGTAGACCAGGTACCGCCGATGCCGATGATCGCGAGCCCGACCGCCGCGACGATCGCCTGGCCGCCCGGCCAGTCCATGACCTTGGCGGTGGTGGAGTCGGTGCCGTTCTTCTTCGACGTCGACGGGCCGGTGGCGGCGTGCACCGCGCTGATGCCGATGACGGTGTAGACCACGGCCTTCCCGGCCGCGGTGACCCGCTTGCGGACCTGGGTGAAGCCCTCCTCGTCGCGGTAGCCGAAGAGCGCCTCCAGCGCCTGCCAGAGGGCCAGCAGGAACATGCCGATCGCCACGGCCCACACGAGGGCCTGGCCGAACGGCTGCTCCGCGAGCTGCTGGACCGCACCTTGCGAGTCCGCCGAGCCCTCCTTGTCGCCCAGCGCCAGCTGGACGGCCAGCCAGCCGATGACCAGGTGGACCACGCCGTAGGCGATCAGCCCGATGCGAGCGGCGTGGTCGAGCCACTCGCTCTGGTGTGCCCGGCGGCCCGCCTGCTCGGCCTGGGTGCTGACGCTGCTCATCGCTCCTGCCTCCCTCTCCCTGGGTGGCGATACCCGGAGAGAGCAGGTGTCATGCGGTCAGGAGAGGTCTGACAGGGCGCTCTCGATGGCGCGGTGGAAGGTCGGGTAGGCGTAGATCATCGACTTCAGGGTGGCCACCGGTACGCCGGCGTGGACCGCGACCGCCAGGAACCCGACGATCTCCCCACCCGCCGGCCCGACCACGGTGGCGCCCACGAGCACGCCCCGGTCGGCGTCCTCGACCACCTTGACCAGTCCGCGGGCGCCCGGACCGTGGGTGAAGCCGCGCGACGACTCCTCCAGCTTGGTGCTGCCGGTGCGGACGGTC
The DNA here is from genome assembly GCA_963766475.1 of uncultured Actinomycetota bacterium. Classification (GTDB taxonomy): domain Bacteria; phylum Actinomycetota; class Actinomycetes; order Propionibacteriales; family Nocardioidaceae; genus Nocardioides. The sequence continues at coordinate 71,097 of CAVXZS010000002.1, forward strand.
AGTCCCGCCTCGCGGGCCTGCGCCTCGGTCATCCCGACGCCGCCCACCTCGGGATCGGTGAACGTGACGTGCGGGACGGCGTGGTAGGCCGCCGGCGGGCCGTCCTCGCCGAGGATGTCGCGGGCGGCGATGGCGTTCTGGTACATCGACACGTGCGTGAACGCGCCGTGACCGGTCACGTCGCCGATCGCCCAGAGCTTGTCGGCGCCCACGACGCGCATCCGGTCGTCGACCTCGAGGGTGTGCACCGACGGGTCGAGGTCGACGGTGAAGAGGTCGAGGTCCTGGAGGTTCGTCTTGCGGCCGGCGGCGACCAGCAGCCGGTCGGCGCTGAGCTCCTGGCCGTCCGCGAGCGACAGCGTGAACGTGCCGTGCTCGTGGGCGACCCGGGTGGTCTCGGCGTCGGTCAGCACCCGGATGCCCTCGCTCACGAAGACCTCCTCGACCAGTGCCGCGGCCTCGGGCTCGTTTGCCGGCAGCAGGCGCGGTCCGTGCTGCACCACCGTGACCTGCACGCCGAACCGGGCGAAGACCTGGGCGAGCTCGCAGCCGATCGGTCCGCCGCCGAGGACGACGAGCGAGCCGGGCAGGGTGGTCACCTGCACCGCGTCACGGTTGGTCCAGAACGGCGTTCCCTCGAGCCCCTGCACGCTCGGCCACGACGGTCGGGTGCCCGGGTTGAGGACGACCCCCCGCTCGGCGACGTACGCCGTCTCGCCGCCGTCGGGTGCCCGCACCACGACCCGTCCGGGCCCGGCCAGCCGGGCCACGCCGTGGAGGACCGTGGCCCCGGCGTCGGCCAGCCGGTCGACCGCCACCCGGTCGTCCCAGTGGTCGGTGGCCTGACCCGCGACCCGGTCCGCGACCGGCGTCCAGCTCGACGCGAGCGTGACGTCGCCCGACAGCTGGTCGGCCCGTCCCGCCTCGGCCACGAGGTCGGCCGCCCGGACCATCATCTTGGTCGGGATGCAGCCGTAGTAGGGGCACTCACCGCCCACGAGGTGCTTGTCCACCGCCACCACCCGGAGCCCGGCCTTGGCGGTCGCCGTCGCCAGCGCCTCTCCCCCGGGCCCCAGCCCGATGACCACCACGTCCACCTGCTGCGCGTCGCTCATGGGGCCTAGCCTGCCGCACCGTCCGGTGGTTGAGGAGGGCGCGAGTCGTCGGTGGTTGAGGAGGTTGCGCAGCAACCGTCTCGAAACCCCGACGCGCGGTCAGACCAGGCTGGGTTTGTTGCGGAGCACCGCCCCGAGGACCCCGTTGACGAACTGCGGCGACTCGTCGGTCGAGAGGTCGCGGACCAGCGCCATCGCCTCGCTGACGGCGACGGCGTCGGGGACGTCGTCGACGAAGAGCAGCTCGTAGATGCCCAGGCGCAGCACGTTGCGGTCGACGGCCGGCATCCGCTCCAGCGCCCATCCCTCGGAGTACGACGCGAGCACCTCGTCGATGCGGGGCTGGTGGCCCACGACCCCCCGGACCAGGTCGGACGTGTAGTCGTTGGTCGGCCCGTCGCCCTCCTCGATGGCGCGGTCGAGGGCCTCCTCGGCCGACTCACCGCGCAGCTCGGACGCGTAGAGCACGTCGAGCGCGCGCTTGCGCGCCTTGGAGCGGGCTGACACTAGAGCGCCACCACTAGGACGGCCACCACTAGGACTGCACGCGGCCGAGGTAGGAGCTGTCGCGGGTGTCGACCTTGATGCGCTCACCGGTGGTGATGAACAGCGGGACGTTCACGGTCGCGCCGGTCTCGACGGTGGCGGGCTTGGTGCCACCGGTCGAGCGGTCGCCCTGCAGCCCCGGCTCGGTGTAGGTCACCTCGAGCTCGACCGACGCCGGGAGCTCGATGTAGAGGACGCGGCCGTCGTTGCTGGCGACGATGGCCTCCTGGTTCTCCAGGAGGAAGTTGGAGGCGTCGCCCACGATCTCGGGGGCGATCTCGACCTGGTCGTAGGTGCCGGTGTCCATGAAGACGTAGGACGTGCCGTCGTTGTAGAGGTACTGCATCGTCCTCTTGTCGACGTTGGCGACCTCGACCCGCACGTCGGCGTTGAAGGTCTTGTCGACGGTCTTGCCGGACTCGACGTTCTTCAGCTTGGAGCGCACGACCGCGCCGCCCTTGCCGGGCTTGTGGTGCTGGAACCAGATGACCTGCCAGAGCTGGCCGTCGAGGTTGAGCACCATGCCGTTCTTGAGGTCGTTCGTCGTTGCCATGTCGCGGGGTTCAGCCTTCTCGTCGAGTTGTCAAAGATGTGCGTGGGTCGCGGTGGACCAGCGGACGAGTCTAGCCACGAGGGGTCGGTTTCCCCGCTTTCGGATGTGGCGCCGAGCCGCAGGCTGGGTTTGACTGTCGCGGGTGACGGGGGAGCTGGATCGGGTGCACGCACTGGTGCTCGACCCGCGGCGGTTCGGCACCGCAGCGGAGCGGGAGGCCTACTTCGGGGCGGTGGAGGCGCACTACCGCGACGTCGAGACCGCGATGAACCAGCTGATGGCCCTGCCGACCTGGGACGACCGGTCCACCGCCTGGGTCGACGACCAGCTCGTCCTGGTCACCGCGGTCGTGCACCAGCTCGGCACGCTCCGCGGCGAGTACGACGACGCCCGCGCCTGGGGCGACTGCGCGGTCGCGCTCGGCCGGCACGGCACTCTCCTGCGCCGGGCCGACCTGATGCTGCACCTGTCCGAGATCCACCGGGTCACCGGCGGCAACGAACGCTCCGCGGAGCTGGTGCACGAGGCGGCCGGCCTGCTGCGCCTGCACGAGCTGTCGCCGGAGGACGTCGACGCGCTGGCGCCGGTCACCTGCCACGCGTTCTTCTGCCTGGGTGCGCTGGCCTACTGGGAGGGCCGGCCGCACGAGGCCCGCCCGCTGCTGAGCCACGCCTGGTCCCACGGCGGCGACTCGATCCCCCACCTGTGGTCGCTGGTCAACCACGCGCTGATGCTCACCGACGACGGCGACCACGAGGCGGCGCTGGCCTTCGAGGCCGCCGCGATCGAGATGGCGGAGCGGCTCGGTGACGGGTCGGCGGTCATCGCGGTCCGCAACAACCGCGCCTGCACGCTGCGGCACCTCGGCCGCTACGACGAGGCCTACGACGAGTTCGCCGCCGTGCTCCCGCAGATCCTCGCCGACGACATCCCCGACCTCGTGCTCACCGGCTGCGAGGACTTCGCGTGCGTCCTGTTCGACATGGGCCGCGACCGGGACGGCGCCCTGCTCGTCGGCGCCGCGATGGTCGAGCGCGACGGCACCGGCGTCCCGCGGATGGCCTACCAGGACGCCGCCCTCGCGCCGTCCATCGAGGCCGGCCGGCAGCGGCTCGGCGACGACTGGGAACGGTTGCTGGCGCGGGGTGCCGAGCTCGGTGTCCTCGCGGCCGTCGCCACCGCGCTGCGGCGCACGTAGCCACGTCCCGGCCCGGATCGGGAACGGCACCGACCGGGGGGGCGCCTAGGTCAGCGGCGTGGCCGCGATCCTCTCGAGGGCCATCCGGTAGCCGTCGATGCCGTGACCGGCGAAGACCGCGACGGCGTGCGGCGTCACGACGGAGGTGTGCCGGAACTCCTCCGGCCGCTGCGAGGGGTCGGAGATGTGCACCTCGACCAGCGGCGCGGTCAGCTGCGCGCAGGCGTCGTAGAGCGCATAGGAGTAGTGGCTCCACGCCGCCGCGTTGAGCACCACCGGCACGGCCTCGTCGGCCGCCTCGTTGAGCCAGTCCAGCAGCTCGCCCTCGTGGTTGGTCTGGCGGACCCGCACCTCGAGGCCGACCGCGGCGCCCCACTGCTCGCAGAGCCCGGCCAGCTCACGGTGGGTGGTGGTGCCGTAGATCTCGGGCTGGCGGCGGCCGAGCCGGCCCAGGTTGGGTCCGTTGAGGACCAGGACGATGCTCATGCCCGCTCGCCCGCGAGGGCCGAGTAGGCCGCCCGCAGCAGCTCCTCGGGCGGGTCGACGAGCAGCGCCGGCTCGGCGAGCCCGTCCAGGACCACGAAGCGCAGCGTGTCGCCCCGAGTCTTCTTGTCCACGCGCATCACGTCGAGCAGCTCGTCGAACGGCGCCCCCGACCACGTCACGGGCAGGCCCACCGAGGCCAGCACCGGGGCGTGCCGCGCGGCGGTCTCGTCGTCCAGCCGGCCCGCCAGCCGGGCGAGCGCGGCGACGTAGACCATCCCGATCGAGACCGCCTCGCCGTGGCGGACCGAGTAGCCGCTGACCTTCTCGACGGCATGCGCCAGCGTGTGGCCGTAGTTGAGGATCACGCGGCCCAGCTGTCCGCCCGGGCCGCCGGTCTCGCGCAGGTCGGCGGCCACCACCTCGGCCTTGACCCGCACCGAGCGCTCCACCAGCTCGGCGAGCACGTCGGAGGCCGGGTCGGTGGCGGCGGCCGGGTCCTTCTCGACCAGCGCGAGGATCTCGGGGTCGGCGATGAAGCCGCACTTGATGACCTCGCCGAGGCCGCTGAGCAGCTCGGCCCGCGGGAGCGTGGCGAGGAGGTCGAGGTCGCAGAGCACGCCGGAGGGCTCGTGGAAGGAGCCGACGAGGTTCTTGCCGGCACCGGTGTCGATGCCGGTCTTGCCGCCCACCGCCGCGTCGACCATGCCGAGCAGCGTGGTCGACACGTGCACGACCCTGACGCCGCGCAGCCAGGTCGCCGCCACGAAGCCGCCGACGTCGGTCGTCGCGCCACCACCGACGGTCACCACCGCGTCGGAGCGGGTGAAGCCCGCTGCGCCCAGCCGTTCCCAGCAGTCGGCGACCACCGCGGCGTTCTTGGCGGACTCGCCGTCGGGCAGCTCGACGTCCAGCACGTCGTAGCCCGGCAGGTCCACCGACAGGCCCGGCGCGTGCAGCAGCGCCACCCGGCGTACGTCGTCGCCCAGCATCGCCGGCAGCCGGTCGACCACGCCGTGCCCGACCTCGACGTCGTAGGGCGCGGCGCCGCCCACGTGGATGGTCGTCATTTCAGCGCCTCGACGATCTCGGCCACGACCTCGGACGGGGTGCGGCCGTCGGTGTCGACCACGAGGGTCGCCACCGACTCGTAGACCGGCGTGCGCTCGTCGAGCAGCGCCTTGATCCGGCCGCGCACGTTGCCGAGCAGCAGCGGCCGGGCGCTGCCGAGGCCGACCCGCTTCACGGCATCGGAGAGACCGACCCGCAGGAACACCACGGCATGGTCGGCGAGCAGCTCTCGGGTCGCGGGGTCGAGCACCGCTCCGCCGCCCAGCGCGAGCACCCCCTCATGGGTCGCCAGGGCCTCCGCGACGGCCTTGCGCTCGAGGTCGCGGAAGTGCGCCTCGCCGGACTCCACGAAGATGTCGGAGATCGAGCGCCCCTCGAGCGCCTCGACGTCCGCGTCGGTGTCCCGCGCCGCCACGCCCCACGTGTCGGCCAGCAGCTCGCCCACCGTGGTCTTGCCGGCGCCCATCGGCCCGACCAGGACCACCCGAGGGCTCACGGGACCGGTCACCTGAACCTCAGGGTGTCGAGGTAGGACTCGGCGTTGCGGCGGGTCTCCTGGACGGAGTCGCCGCCGAACTTCTCCAGCACCGCGTCGGCCAGCACCAGCGCGACCATCGCCTCGGCGACGATCCCGGCGGCCGGCACGGCGCAGACGTCCGAGCGCTGGTGGTGTGCGACCGCCCCCTCGCCGGTCGCCACGTCGACGGTGCGCAGCGCCCGGGGCACGGTCGCGATCGGCTTCATGGCGGCGCGCACGCGCAGCACCTCGCCCGTGGACATGCCTCCCTCGGTGCCGCCGGAGCGGCCGGAGACGCGTCGGATGACCCTGCCGTCCGGACCGTCGGTCGGGACCATCTCGTCGTGGGCGAGGGAGCCCGGCGTGGCCGCGAGCGCGAAGCCGTCGCCGACCTCGACTCCCTTGATGGCCTGGATGCCCATCAGCGCGCCGGCCAGCCGCGAGTCCAGCCGCCGGTCCCAGTGCACGTGCGACCCGAGACCCGGGGGCAGGCCGTGCACGACCACCTCGACGACGCCGCCGAGGGTGTCGCCGTCCTCGTGCGCCTGGTCGATCCGCTCGACCATCTGCTTGCCGGTGTCGGGGTCGAGACAGCGGACCGGGTCGTCGTCCAGCCGGGAGACGTCGTCCGGCTCCGGCCACAGCCCATCGGGCGCGCGGACGCCGCCGAGCTCGATCACGTGGGACACGATCCGCCCACCGACCGCCTGCTCCAGGAAGTTGGACGCCACCCGGCCCAGCGCCACGCGCGCGGCGGTCTCGCGGGCGGAGGCCCGCTCGAGGACCGGGCGGGCCTCGTCGAAGGCGTACTTCTGCATGCCCGCGAGGTCCGCGTGGCCGGGCCGCGGCCGGGTCAGGGGCGCGTTGCGCGCGGATCCCTCCAGGTCGGCCGGGTCGACCGGGTCGGCGGACATCACCGTCTCCCACTTGGGCCACTCGGAGTTGCCGATCTGGATCGCGACCGGGCCGCCCTGGGTCTCGCCGTGCCGGATGCCGCCGACCAGCGTGAGCTCGTCCTGCTCGAACTTCATCCGGGCGCCCCTGCCGTAGCCGAGCCGGCGCCGCGCCAGCGCGTCGCGGATGTCGTCGGAGGTCACCCGCACGTGGGCGGGCAGCCCCTCGAGGATCGCGACGAGGGACGGGCCGTGGGACTCCCCCGCGGTCAGCCAGCGCAACATAGGACCAGTCTCTCAGCCGTACAGACCGGAGACGACGGGCTGTCCGGCGACGATGCCCAGGAGAGCGCCCACGAGCATGAACGGGCCGAACGGGTAGTCCCGGCGGCGCAGCACCAGCGAGAGCAGGGCGCCCAGGATCCCGCCCAGCAGGAGCCCGGCCCAGATGCCCAGCAGCAGCTCCGCCCAGCCGACCCACCCCAGGGCCAGCCCGAGCAGCCCGGCCAGCCGGACGTCGCCGTACCCGAGGCCGCGCGGGTAGACGAACCAGAGCAGGAAGAACATCCCGCCGTAGACGAGCCAGCCCAGGGCGGTGCGCTCGAGGTCGAAGGCCGCCCGGCTGTCCACGACCCAGACGAGCAGGATCGCCGCGAGGGTCACGACGTACGCCGGCGCGATCAGCTTGGTCGGCAGCAGCTTGGTCCGCCAGTCGACCACGGCCAGCGCCACGCTGACCGGGACCAGTGGCAGCACCACCAGCAGCGAGAGGTTCCAGCCGAACACCAGCCCCAGCGCGGCCGCGGCCACCCCCGAGGCCAGGGCCGCCTGCAGCGCCAGGCCCGGTCGGGCGGCGATGTCGGCGTAGAGCTCCTTCGGCTCGACCGGCTCGACCGGCTCTACCGGCTCGGTGGCGCCGTCGTGGTCCGCCTCGGCGGAGAGGTCCGCGTCCTCCTCGGCGCGGTCCGGCTCCTCCGGCTCGGGCTCGGGCAGCCAGGCGATCATCCTCGGCACCAGCCCGCCCGCGGCGACGCCGGCCAGGCCGGTCACCATCGCGGTGACCGGGTAGAGGTCGGTCACCTGTTCCCCCGGCCGGCCAGCTCCTCCTCGGCCGCGCGCCGCATGGCTCCGGCCGGCACGTCGTAGCGGCCGGTCATCGCGACGACCTGGTTGACGGCCTGGGCGACGAGCAGGTCGAGGCCGCTGAGCACGGTCCGGCCGGATCGCTCGGCCGCCGCGGCCAGCGGGGTCGGCCACGGGTCGTAGACGATGTCGAAGACGAGCGGGATGTCGGCGACCGCCGCGATCAGCTCCGGGACCTGGGCGGACGCGGGCACGGTCGACACGACGACGTCTCCCGCCAGCGCCTCCAGCTCGCCGATCAGCGCCACCTCCACCGTCGGCGCCGAGCCGTGCGACGTCACGGCGTGCACGACCGCGGCCGCCCGGTCCGGGTCACGGACCGCGAGCGTCGCGTGCCGCATGCCGCGCTCGGCCAGAGCCACCAGCATCGAGGCCGCGGTGGCGCCGCCGCCCAGGACCACGGCCCGCTCCACCGAGACGTCGTGCTCGCCCAGCACCATGAGCGCGCCCGTCACGTCGGTGTTGAGCCCGTGCCGGCTGCCGTCCGGCTCGACGAGGACCGTGTTGCAGGCCCCGGTCGCGCGCACCCACTCGTCGTAGGAGCCCAGGAGAGGCACGGCCTCCCGCTTGAGCGGCATGGTCAGCGACAGCCCGCGCCACGTCGTGGGGTCGAGCTCGTCGAGGAACCCGCCCAGCCCGCCCACCGGCACCTGCACGGCGTCGTACTGCCAGCCGTCGAGGCCGAGCGCCGCGTAGGCGGCCCGGTGGATGGCCGGCGACAGGGAGTGGTCGATGGGGTCACCGAGGACTGCGCAGCGCACAGTCCGACAACCTACAAGTCAGCAGGCCTCGGACGTCTCGCAGTAGTCGATGTACTCCTGCTTGAACTCCTGGAACTGGTCGTAGTCGTCGGTGAACTTGGTCTCGCCGGTCTTGAGGTCCACGGTGACGTACCAGAGCCACGTCCCCTCGGCCGGGTGCAGCGCGGCCTGGATCGCCTCGTCGCCGGGCGAGTCGATCGGTCCGGGCGGCAGCCCGGGGTACTTCCGGGTGTTGTAGGGCGAGTCGACCTCGAGGTCGTCGGCGGTGAGCCCGAGGCCGATGTCGTCCCGGCCCAGCGCGTAGTTGACCGTCGCGTCGATCTCCAGGAGACCGTTGGTCAACCCGTTGTCGGGGTTCTCCAGCCGGTTGTAGATCACCCGCGAGATCTTGGCGCGGTACTTCCCGCGACCCTCGGCCTCGATGAGGCTGGCGATCGTCATGATCTCGTGCTCGGAGTAGCCGAGCGCCTCGGCACCGGCCGTCAGCCCGTCATCGGTCGCCGACTGCTGCCAGCGAGCCACCATGTCGTGGACCATGTCGGCCGGCTTCTCCTGGGGGCCGAACTGGTAGGTCGCGGGGAACAGGTAGCCCTCCGGGTTGCCCTTGGCGTCGGCCGGCAGCCCCAAGGCCTTGGCGTCCTTCAACGCGGCCTCGAACTCGTCCTGCTTGAAGCCGGTCTCCTTCACCAGCCGCGCGACGATCTGCTTGACCGTGAACCCCTCGGGGATCACCACCGTCGTCGTCACGATGTTGCCGGGGTCCACCAGGACGGTGACGACGTCGGACGCCTTCATCTCCTTCTTCAGCGCGTAGAACCCGGGCTGGATCGAGTCGGCCTCCGCGTTGGCCCCCGCGGCGTCGATGAACGCCTCGACCGAGGCCACCACGCCCTTGGACTTCAGGCTTCGGCCCATGACCGCGATGGTGTCGCCCGACTTGACCTCGAAGGTGACGTCACCGCTGCCGGGCCCGGGATAGTCGTCGGCCGAGCTGAACTGGTCCTTGACCTTGTCGATGCCGGTGGTCACGCCCCAGTAGACGACTCCGGCCAGCACGGCCAGGATCACCAGCGCGATGAGGCAGCCGGGCCCGCGGCGACGGCTCTTCTCGGCGCGGCGGCCGCCGGCCGGGGTCGGGGCCTGGTCGCCGAGGAGGCTCTCCATGTCGGTCATGGTGTGGTCGGTCTCTCCTCGATGATCTCTCCCGGCGCAGTGCCGCTGGCTCGTTCGGTGTCCAACACGTGCTGAAGGATCACCACGGCGGCAGCCTGGTCGACCACCGCTCGGCGCTTGGCCCCCGAGCGCCCACGGTCGCGCAGCATAGCCTCCGCGCTCACCGTGGTGAGCCGCTCGTCGGCCAACCGCACCGGCACCGGTGCCACGGCGTGGGCCAGCCGGTGGGCCCACTCCCGCACCTTGAGGGCCGCCGGCCCCTCCCGACCGGAGAGCGAGCGCGGCAGGCCGACGACGACCTCGAGCACCCGCTCCGGGTCCCCGTCCTGCTCCTCGGCAAGCAGCTCGGCGATCCGGGCCAGGTCGCCACGGCCCCGCTGGACGGTCTCGACCGGGGTGGCCAGCAGCCCGGACGGGTCGCTGCGCGCCACCCCGATCCGCGCGTCCCCGGGGTCGAGGCCGAGCCGTACGCCGCTGCGCACCGTCAGGACGCAGCCTTGGCGACCTCGGAGCGGACCAGGTCCAGGGCCTCGTCGATCCGGGAGGCGTCGGTGCCGCCCCCTTGCGCCACGTCGTCCTTGCCACCGCCCTTGCCTCCGACCAGGGGGCCGATGGCGCGGACCAGCTCGTTGGCGCTCACGCCGCGGGCGCGGGCCTCGTCGCTGACCGCCGCCACGACCGAGACCTTGCCGTTCGCTCCTTGATCGAGCTGAGTGCCGATGACGACGACCACCCCGGGCTGGCCCGCAGGCAGCCGGCCGCGAACGTCGAGCGCGAGGGTGCGCGCGTCGCCACCACTGGCGCCGGGCGCGGAGGTCGCCACCAGGGCAACTCCGCCGACCTGCTCGGCGGCGGACGCGAGCTCGCCGGCCCTGGCCAGCAGCTGGCCCACCCGGACCTTCTCGAGCTCCTTCTCCGCCGCCCGCAGCTTCTCGACGATGTCGTTGACCCGCTCGGGGAGCTCCTCGGGCCGGGCCTTGAGCGCCTCGGAGAGCTGCGCGACCAGCACGTGCTCGCGCGCGAGGAACCGGTAGGCGTCCGCTCCGACCAGGGCCTCGACCCGGCGTACGCCGGAGCCGATGCTGGACTCGCCGAGCAGCTTGATCACGCCGAGCTTGCCGGAGCTGCCCGCGTGCGTGCCGCCGCAGAGCTCGCGGGCCCAGTCGCCCACCGAGACCACGCGCACCTGGTCGCCGTACTTCTCGCCGAACAGTGCCATCGCGCCGGAGCTGACCGCCTCGGCCTGGCTCATGATCTCGGCGTGCACCGCGAGGTCGTCGAGGATCACGTCGTTGACCCTGGCCTCGACATCGGTCATCACCGACCCGGGCACCGCGCCCGCCGCCGAGAAGTCGAACCGGAACCGGCCCGGCGCGTTCTCCGAGCCGGCCTGGGTCGCGGTCTCGCCCAGCGCCTCACGGAAGGCCTTGTGCACCATGTGCGTCGCCGTGTGGGCGCGCGAGATCGACAGCCGGCGGTCCAGGTCGACCAGCGAGTGCGCCTCGAGCCCGGGCGTCACCTCGCCGTTGAGCACGGTGGCCCGGTGCACGATCAGCCCGGTGACCGGTGCCTGCACGTCGTCGACCTGCAGCCGCGCGCCGTTGGAGAGCTCGATCACGCCGTGGTCGGCCAGCTGCCCGCCTCCCTCGGCGTAGAACGGCGTCCGGTCGAGCACCAGCTCGACCTCGTCGCCCTCGCTCACGCTGTCGACCACGCCGTCCGCGGTGACCAGGCCGCGCACGGACCCGTCGCTGACGACCTCGGAGTAGCCGGTGAACTCCACCGGGGCACCCATGGCGTCGGCGACCGTGCGGTAGGCGGTCGCGTCGCGGTGCGCGCCCTTCTTGGCCCGGGCATCGGCCTTGGCCCGCTGGCGCTGCTCGTCCATCAGCCGCCGGAAGCCGACCTCGTCGACCGAGAGCCCCTGCTCGGAGGCCATCTCGAGGGTGAGGTCGATCGGGAAGCCGTAGGTGTCGTGCAGCGCGAACGCCCGCTCACCGGACAGCTCGGTGCCGCCGGTGCGCTTCACGTCGGCCGTCGCGGTGTCGAAGATGGTGGTGCCGGCACGCAGCGTCTGCCGGAACGCCTCCTCCTCGGCGAAGGCCACCGTGGAGATCCGCTCCCAGGCGCGATGCAGCCCGTCGTAGGTCTCGCCCATCTTGTCGCGGCTGACCGGGAGCAGCTCGGGCAGCACGGGGTCCTCGCAGCCCAGCAGCCGCATCGAGCGGATCGCGCGGCGCACCAGCCGGCGCAGCACGTAGCCGCGGCCCTCGTTGCCGGGGGTCACGCCGTCGCCGATCAGCATGAGGGAGCTGCGGATGTGGTCGCCGACCACGCGGAAGCGGACGTCGTCCTCGTGGTCGGCGCCGTAGGTCCGGCCGGTCAGCTCCTGGGCGCGCTCGATCACGGGGAACATCGCGTCGATCTCGTAGATGTTGTCGACGCCCTGGAGCAGGAACGCGACCCGCTCCAGCCCCATGCCGGTGTCGATGTTCTGCTTGGGCAGCGGACCGACGATGTCGAAGTCCTCCTTGGAGCGGACCGCGCTGAGCTCCTCCTGCATGAAGACCAGGTTCCAGATCTCCAGGAGCCGGTCCTCGAGCTTCTCGGGCATGTCGGGGCCGAGCTGCTCGGGGTCGAAGTCGGGGCCGTGGCTGCTGCCGCGGTCGTAGAGGATCTCCGAGCACGGCCCACCGGGGCCGGGGACCCCCATCGACCAGTAGTTCTCCTTCTTGCCCAGCTTGAGGATCCGGTCCGCGGGGAGACCGGTGACCTTGCGCCAGAGCTCGAGCGCCTCGGGGTCGTCGACATAGACAGACGGATAGAGCTTGCTCTCCTCGAGCCCCCAGCCGCCCTCGGCGCGCGACTTGGTGACCAGCTCCCACGCCAGCTCGATGGCGCCCTGCTTGAAGTAGTCGCCGAAGGAGAAGTTGCCGCACATCTCGAAGAACGTGGCGTGCCGGGTGGTCTTGCCGACGTCCTCGATGTCGGGCGTGCGCACGCACTTCTGCACGCTCACCGCCCGGGGGTACGGCGGGGTCTCCTGGCCGAGGAAGTAGGGCTTGAACGGCACCATGCCGGCGTTCACGAACAGCAGCGTCGGGTCGTCGAGCAGGAGCGAGGCGGACGGCACGGCGGTGTGCGCACCCCAGCGCGTGTCGTTCTCGAAGTGCGCGACGAAGTTGCGCCGGATGTCAGCTGTGCTCATCGACGGTTCCATCAGCTCCTGCCCTCCCCCTCTTGTGTCGCAGCCTGTGCTCGTTGTTGTGCGGTCGTGAGTTCCTTCGGGCCATGAGGCGCGAGCGAGAACCTCTCACGCAACTCGGTTTCCTTCTCCGCCCGGCCCTGGGCGACCTCGTCACGGAACATCCGCAGCCCCACGGCGGCGCCGTTGAGCCGGTCCTGCATCCCGTCGACGGTCAACGCCTCGGCCGCGCGGCGACCGCGGATGATCACGTAGATCGCGGTCCCGGCCCCGGCGACGAACCAGAGGCCACGGTTCATGCTGCGGTGCCCTCGGCGACGTCATCGGCCATGGCGGCACGCTGCCGCGCGGCCCACTCGCGGCGTGCCTCCCGGGTCTCGGCCCGGCGCTGCTTGCGGGAGCGCTTGACCTCCTGGCGCATGTGGAACCGGATCCGGTTGCGGGTCTCGGGCGACAGAGCCCGGCGCAGCCCGTGGAACAGCGAGGCGGTCTGGACGACGCTCTCCTTGAGCAGCAGGTCCGCGAAGACCGGCCCGGGCACCATCGGCGCCGGCTCGGGCTCCGCCTCCCCCACCCGGGTGATGACGTAGTCCGGGGCCGGTGGGCTCTCGTCGAGTGCCGCCGATGTGCCGTCAGATGGCTCCTGCGACAGCACATCGGGATCAGCTCGACGCGAGCAGAGTGGCGACCCGGGCGTCCAGTCGGCGGACGCGCAGCGCCAGCACGCCGACCAGCACGGCCAGCACGCCGGTCACGGCCAAGAGCACCCACGCCATGGTCAACGACCCTATCGTCCGCGGATGATCCGGCGAACCCGCTCCCAGCGCTCCTTGACCGCCGCCTCGGCGCCGAGCGAGGTCGGCTTGTAGTACTCGGCGTCCAGCACCACGTCGGGCGCGTACTGCTGCTCCGCGATGCCGAACGGCGCGTCGTGGCTGTAGGCGTACGACGCCCCGTGGCCCAGCGTCTTCGCGCCCCCGTAGTGCGCGTCCCGCAGGTGGGCGGGCACCGGCCCGATCTTGCCGGCCCGGACGTCGGCCGAGGCGGCCTCGATCGCGGTGATCACGGCGTTCGACTTCGGGGCGACGGCCAGCGCGATCGTCGCCTGGGCCAGGTTGAGCCTGGCCTCGGGCATGCCGATCAGCTGGACGGCCTGCGCCGCCGCGACCGCCGTGGGCAGCGCGGTCGGGTCCGCCAGGCCGATGTCCTCGCTGGCCAGGATGACCAGCCGCCGGGCGATGAACCGGGGGTCCTCCCCCGCCTCGATCATCCGGGCCAGGTAGTGCAGCGCCGCGTCGACGTCGGAGCCGCGCAGCGACTTGATGAACGCGCTGGTGACGTCGTAGTGCTGGTCGCCCTCGCGGTCGTAGCGGACCGCGGCCCGGTCGACCGCGGTCTCGGCGGTCTCGAGGTCGATGGTGGCGCTGTCCCGGGCGCTCGCTGCGCCCGCGGCGGCCTCGAGGTAGGTGAGCGAGCGACGGGCGTCGCCGCCGGCGAGCCGGACGAGGTGGTCGAGCGCGTCGGCGTCGACGGTGTAGGCGCCGCCCAGCCCGCGCTCGTCGGCGAGGGCATGGTCGAGCACGGCGCGGATGTCGTCGTCGGAGAGCGGCTCGAGGCGAAGCAGCAGGCTGCGGGAGAGCAGCGGGGAGATCACCGAGAAGAACGGGTTCTCGGTGGTCGCCGCGACCAGGGTGACCCAGCGGTTCTCGACGCCCGGCAGCAGGGCGTCCTGCTGGGCCTTGCTGAACCGGTGCACCTCGTCGACGAACAGGACGGTCTCGTGACCGGTCGCCACCAGCTCGGCCCGCGCGGCGTCGATCGCGGCCCGGACCTCCTTCACCCCGGCGGAGACCGCCGAGACCTCGACGAAGCGCCGGTCCGTCTGCTGGCTCAGGATCGCCGCGATCGTGGTCTTGCCGGTGCCCGGCGGCCCCCACAGCAGCAGCGACATCGACTGGTCGCCCTCCACGAGCTGGCGCAGCGGCGACCCGGCCGCGCGGAGCTGGTCCTGGCCGACGAGCTCCTCCAGCGTCCGCGGCCGCATGCGCACGGCCAGTGGCGCGGCCGCGTGCGCCGCCGAGCTCAGCGCGCCGCCACCGCCCCGGGCACCCGTGGCGCCACCGGCGACCTCGAACAGACCTTCCACCCGTCGAACGTTAGCCGCCGGGCCTTACCGGGTCAGGCCCGTCCGAACGACTTCGTCTTGAGGTCGTACCACTCGTCGGCGTAGCCGGGGTGCGACAGCTGGTCGTGGTCGGTCACCGTGCCGGACACGTCGCTGTTGCCCTGGCTGTCCAGCCCCATCAGCGACGCGGTGACGGGCTCGGTCGGGTGTGCCGCCGATCGGGCCCGGGAAGTGACAGGCCACCTTGCGCTTCGGCCCGATCTGCAGCAGCGGGGGCTCGACCTTGGCGCAGATCTCCTGGGCGATCGGGCAGCGGGTGCGGAACCGGCAGCCCGAGGGCGGGTTGATCGGGGACGGGACGTCGCCGGTGAGCCGGATCCGTTCGCGCCGGCCGCCGATCGCGGCCTGCTTCACGTCCGGTACGGCGGAGAGGAGGGCCTGCGTGTAGGGGTGGTGGGCGTCGAGGTAGATGCTCTCGCGGTCGCCGATCTCGACGATCTTGCCGAGGTACATCACCGCGACCTCGGGACAGAAGTGCCGCACGATCGCCAGGTCGTGGGCGATGAACAGGAACGCGACGCCGAACTCCCTCTGGATGCCCTGGAGCAGGTTGACCACCTGCGCCTGGATCGAGACGTCGAGCGCCGAGACCGGCTCGTCGGCGACGAGGAGCTTGGGGTTGAGGGTCAGCGCCCGCGCGATGCCGATGCGCTGGCGCTGGCCGCCGGAGAACTCGTTGGGGAACCGGTTGTAGTGCTCGGGGTTGAGCCCGACGATCTCGAGCAGCTCCTTGACCCGGCTCAGGACCTGCTTCTCGGGCACGATCTTGTGGATGCGCAGCGGGGCCCCCACGATCGACCCGACGGTGTGGCGCGGGTTCAGCGAGGTGTAGGGGTCCTGGAAGATCATCTGGATCTCGCGGCGCAGCGGCTTGAGGTCGCGCTGGCTGATCTGGGCGATGTCCCGGTCCTCGAACATGATGCGGCCCCCTGTGGGGGTCAGCAGCCGGGTGATGAGGCGGCCGGTGGTCGACTTGCCGCACCCGGACTCGCCGACCAGGCCGAGCGAGCCACCCTCGACGACCTCGAACGAGATGCCGTCCACGGCCTGCACGTGGCCGACGGTGCGATGGATGACACCTTGGGACTTCACCGGGAAGTACATCCGCAGGTTGTCGATGGTCAGGAGCGGCTTGGCGTCCTTCGGTGCCTGCGTCGCGGCCTGGCCCTCGAACGGGTCGATGTCCGCGTCGGTGACGAAGGTCGGGTCCTCGCCCTGCTCCGGTGCGGTGGGCTCGGTCGTGGACATCAGCCCTGCTCCTCGGTCTTGGCGAGCTCCTCGGCGAGGTCCGGCGCGATCTCCGGGAGGATCTCGGACTTGTAGATGCTCTCGGGGTCGGGCAGGTGGCACCGCTTGAGGTGGGTGTTGCCGCGGTTGCCGGGCAGCAGCTCGGGCGTGGTGGTCCGGCACAGGTCGCCGGGGACCTTGTCCTTGTGGGCGCACCGCGGGTGGAAGTGGCACCCGGACGGAGGGTTGAGCAGGCTGGGCGGGTTGCCCGGGATCGGGATCAGCTTCGCGTTGGTGTCACCGGTCACCTCGGGCACCGAGGAGAGCAGCCCCCACGTGTAGGGCATCTCCGGGTGGGTCAGGATCTCCGACGTCTTGCCGTACTCGACCGCGCGGCCGCCGTACATCACCAGCGTGTCGTCGGTCATCTCGGCGACCACCCCCAGGTCGTGGGTGATGATGATGATCGCGGAGTTGAACTCGCGCTGGAGGTCCTGGAGCAGGTCGAGGATCTGCGCCTGCACCGTGACGTCGAGGGCCGTGGTCGGCTCGTCCGCGATCAGCATCGCCGGGTCGTTGACCAGGCCCATCGCGATCATCGCTCGCTGCCGCATGCCACCGGAGAACTGGTGGGGGTAGTCGTCGACCCGGCGGTCCGGCTGCGGGATCCCGACCCGGTCGAGCAGCTCGATCGCCCTGCGACGCGCGACCTTCTTGGACACGTTCTGGTGGACGCGGTAGGCCTCCACGATCTGCGCGCCGACCGTGAAGTAGGGATGCAGGGCCGAGAGCGGGTCCTGGAAGATCATCGCGACGTCGCGGCCGCGCAGACGCCGCAGCTGCTCCTCGTGCAGGGTCAGGATGTCGGTGCCGTCGAGGATGATCTGGCCCGACAGCTGGGCGTTGCTGCCGTGGAAGAGCCCCATGATCGCCGAGCTCGACACCGACTTGCCCGACCCCGACTCTCCCACGATCCCCAGCGTCTTGCCCCGGGCCACCGTGTAGCTCAGCCCGTCGACCGCCTTGACGATGCCGTCGCTGGTCGGGAAGTGGACACGGAGATCCTTGACGACGAGGAGCGGGTCGCCCACGGCATCGTCGGCCGGGGTCTCCGCGAGCGTTGTTGCAGAAGAGGACACGTAGCTACCTAACCCTGTTGAGTCGACCTACGCCGGTCAGCCGAGCCGCACGCGCGGGTCGATGACGGCGTAGAGCAGGTCGACGATGATGTTGGCCACGATCACGAACGATGCCAGCAGCAGCACGATGCCGACAATGAGCGGCAGGTCGTAGCGCTGCACGGCCGTGATCGAGAGCTTCCCGACGCCGTTGAAGTTGAACACCGACTCGGTGATGATCGCGCCGCCGAGCAGGCCGGCGAGATCGAGCCCCGAGAGGGTCACCAGCGGCGTCAGCACCGCTCGCAGGGTGTGCTTGCCGATGACCACCCGCCGGCTGAGCCCCTTCGCACGTGCGGTGCGGATGTAGTCCTCGGACATCGTCTCGAGCACGAAGGCGCGGGTCATCCGGATGTAGCCGGCCATGTAGACCAGCGCCAGCGTGATCGCCGGCAGGACCAGTCCCGTCAGCCACAGCCAGGGGTTCTCGGTGATCGGTGTGTAGCGCGGCAGCTCGACGATCCCCCACCGGATGGCGACGAACTTCAGCAGCAGCAGGCCGATGAAGAACGTCGGGAACGCGAAGGCCATCAGGGAGAGCCCGACGATGGCCTTGTCGACGATCCTGCCCTTGAACAGGGCGGCGGTGATCCCCAGGAGCACGCCGCCGGCTATCCAGATCACGAACGCCGCGATGGCCAGCGACACCGAGATCGGCAGCTTGGCCTGGATCAGCTCCCGGACCGGCTTGCTGTAGCCGGTCGAGTAGCCGAGGCAGCCGGGGCCGCACTCGACGACCTGCTCAGGGGCCGCGGCGCGCAGCTTGGGGTCGTCGGGGAACTCGCGGCCGGCCACGAAGCCCTTGGCGAACTTGGTCCACTGGACGATGGTCGGCTCGTCGTAGCCGAGCGCCCTCTTGGTCACGTCGAGCTGGGTCGGCGTGCAC
This sequence comes from uncultured Actinomycetota bacterium, assembly GCA_963766475.1. Taxonomy (GTDB): domain Bacteria; phylum Actinomycetota; class Actinomycetes; order Propionibacteriales; family Nocardioidaceae; genus Nocardioides. Next base: position 89,231 of record CAVXZS010000002.1, read on the forward strand.
TTGGGTCCGCAGGCGAACCGCTCGGGCGTCGAGGAGCTCGCATAGAAGAGGTAGAAGGTGACCACGCTCATGACCACCAGGAGCAGGATGCCGCTGATCACGCGGCGGATGGTGTAGGCGAACACGGGCACCTCGGTTTGTGATGGGAGATCCGTGGGCTTCCGGTCCCGTGCGGCCCCACCGGTGGGTGGGGCCGCACGGGCCGGTCTGGTGCAGGTACTACCGCGTCAAGGACGCGTTGTTGGAGCTGTGTTCAGTTGTCGGTTGACCCGACCAGGGACTACTTGCCACCGTCCTTGACGGAGATGACACCCAGGTCCGGGTAGCCGTTGGTGCCCGACGAGTTCACGTAGTTCTCGACGTTGGAGCCGTGCAGGAAGTAGAACTTCGTGGTGTCGAGCGGGATGTAGGCGACGTCCTCGGCCAGCATGTTGTCGACCTCGGACCACATCTCGTTCGCCTTGTCGATGTCGGTCTCGGCGGACGCTGCATCCATGGCCGCGTTGACCTCGTCGCTCTTGTAGTTGCCGTAGTCCTGACCGTTCGATGCCTTGGTCAGGTTGACCCGGCTGTCGAACAGCGGCGGGATCACCGTGGAGACCGACGGCCAGTCAGAACCCCAGCCACCCCAGATGAGGTCGCTGTCCGAGCCCGGCTTCTGGATCTGCTCGTAGTAGGGACCGGAGGGGTCCAGACCGTCGAGGGTCACGTCGAAACCGGCCTCGTCGTAGGTCGCCTTGAGGGCCGCGAAGGCCTTCTCCGCGGCGTCCGAGCCGATCGGGTAGGTCAGCTTGATCGGGAACGGCAGCTTCTCACCGGACTCCTCGAGCAGCGCCTTGGCGCCCTCGACGTCCCCACCCTCGGGGTCACCGAAGTTCGGGTTGGCGACGTAGCCCGGGGTGCCCGGGTTGACGATCGAGAGCGACGGGGCAGAAGCCTTGTCGCCACCGAGCGCACCCACGTAGGCAGCCCGGTTGGTGGCCGCGGCGAGGGCCTGGCGCACCTTGAGGTTGGTGAGGCGGTTGAAGTTCGGCACCAGGTAGTTGCTGAACGGCGACTCGAAGTTGACCGCGCGGGCCTCCACGTCACCCGTGATCTGCGGGTACTGGGCAGGCGTCACGCTTCGGGTCGAGATGGCGTTCTGGTCGTCGCCCTCGTTGGCGATCAACCGGTCGATGATGACCTCGGTCTCGATGCCGACCTGGAAGACGATCGAGTCGGGGTTGGCCTCGCGGTTGGTGTCCTCGGTGCCGTCCCACTCAGGGTTGCGGACGAACGTGCCGCCCGTGTCCTCGTTCCAGCCGTTCTCGTCGAGCATGTAGGGCCCGTCGGAGAACACCGCGAACTTGGACTTGTCGCCCTTGTCCTGGTCGGCCCGGTAGGGGTCGAAGGAGCGCAGTGCGGCGATCGCGTAGGGGAAGTCCGGCCACGGCTTCTTGAACCGGTAGGTGATGGTGTTGCCGTCGCAGGTGATGGCCTTGTCGAACTCGGCCTGGCCCTCGCCGGTGTAGGGACCCTTGTAGACGGGCTGGCCCTCGGCGTCCTGCGGGACGTCGAGGTAGCCGATGATGTAGTTGGGGCCACCGGTGATCACGTCGGTCGCGAAGGTCCGCGACACGCCGTACTTGAGGTCCTCACACGTGATCGGCTTGCCGTCCTGCCACGTCGGGCCGTCCTTCAGCGTGAACGTCCACTCAGTGGCGTCCTCGTTGCTCTGCCCGGTGTCGGTGGCGAGGTCGGGGATCGGGGTCTGACCCTCGATGTTGTCAGTCACGCCCTTCGGGAAGTCGACCAGGCTGCGGTACATCAGCCGGCTCATGTTCGAGAGGTCGCGTCCGGTGTAGGTGCGCTGCGGGTCCAGGGACTGGGTCACGGACGTCTCGAGCGAGTAGATCGTGCCACCCTTGGTGGCGGTGGTGCGCTCCTGGTCGGTGTTGTCCTTGGGCCCGGAGCCCGAGTTCGAGTCACCACCACAGCCGGCCAGGCCGACGGCGACGACCATGGATGCGGCCGCTGCTACCAGCCGCTTCCGATTGGTTCCCATCTGTTTTCTCCTTCGGAGGGTGTGTCTCGCCGTGGTACGGCGCTTCTTTCCTGCGGAAAGCTCTTAGGGGCCGCGTCGGCGGTTGCTAGCGGCCAGCCCTCGGGTCGAGCGCGTCGCGGGCACCGTCACCGAGCAGGTTGAACGAGATGACGATGGCGGCGATCACTGCGGCCGGGATGAAGAAGAAGAAGAAGTCGGTGTAGGCGTACTCGAGCGCGCCGCCCAGCACGTTGCCCAGGGTCGGGGTGGGGTTCTTGATCCCCACGCCGAGGTAGGAGAGCGCGGCCTCGGCCGAGACGTAGGCGGGCATCAGCAGGGTGAAGTAGACGAGGAGCGGCGCCCACAGGTTGGGCAGGATCTCCTTGAAGTAGATCCGCGGCCTGGAGGCGCCCATCAGGATGGCGGCGTCCACGAACTCGCGCTCCCGGATCGAGAGCACCTGCCCACGGATGAGCCGGGCGATCGGCGGCCAGCCGAAGACCGCCAGCACGATCACGATGTAGAGGCCGTTGGCGAAGGCGCCAGCTGGGACGCCGAGGTCGGTCAACCGGTCCACGACCACGCCGGACAGGGCCAGCAGCATCAGGGTGGCCGGGAACGAGAGCGTCAGGTCGATCGCGCGACCGATCGCGCTGTCGACGAGGCCGCCGGTGAACCCCGCGATGATGCCGGCGATCGTCCCGATGACCACGGTGATCAGCGCGGCGGACAGGGCCATGCTCAGCGACAGGGTGGCGCCGTACATCAGCCGCGACATCACGTCGCGGCCGAGGCCGGGCTCGACACCGAGCGGGTGGTCCCAGCTCATGCCGCCGCCGAACCCCTTGGGGTAGTTGCCGGTGGCGTAGTCGAGCAGGTCCTGGTGCGGGGTGTAGGGGTCGATGACCCCGAACTTCTTGAGGATCGGCGAGGACACCGCCATCACCACGAACAGCACGGTGACGACGAGCGCCGCCATCGAGAGCTTGTCCTTGCGGAAGCGGGCCCAGGCCAGCCGGAGGGGTGAGCGCCCCTCGACATCGACCGTTCCCGACTTCTCGTCGGCCTCTGCGTCGACGAAGTGGTCGTCGCTGTGCGACTCCAGGTTCGATGCGGTCAGCGTCACCTGGTCTCCCTTTCGCGGCCCTGTTCGAGTGGGCCAAGCCCCACCTGCTCCCGCACCCTATGTGACCCAGGCCTCGTCGCAAGTCGCGGCGCGGTAACGATCTGGTCTCGGGGGAAGGCCCTCATTCGTGCGGTCAACAGCGCCTGTCGAGGGCAATCCTTGCCCGTCAACAGCCCTCTGCGGGCGATCGTCCAGACCAGCGTCCGCCGCTCGCCGGGTCGCTCAGGACACGACCTGGCGGGTCTGGAGGTCGAGCCACTGCGGCCCGTAGCCGACCTCGCTGCTCACGTCGAGGATGCGCTTGCCCTCCTCGGTCGAGGGGCCCGCGTCGTCTGCGAACAGCGGCTGGGTCACGGGCACGGCCGGGTGGTGGCCGAGCTCGCCGGCGAAATGGCAGGCGACCTTGTGCCGCGGACCGATCTGCATCAGCGGCGGCTCGTGCCGGGCACAGATGTCCTGCGCGATCGGGCAGCGGGTGCGGAACCGGCAGCCCGAGGGCGGGTTGATCGGGCTGGGCACGTCGCCGGTCAGCATGATCCGCTCGCGGCGGCCACCGATCGCGGCCTGCTTCACGTCCGGCACGGCGGAGAGGAGCGCCTGCGTGTAGGGGTGGTGCGCGTGCTCGTAGAGCGACTCACGGTCGGCGATCTCGACGATCTTGCCGAGGTACATCACCGCGACCTCGGGGCAGACGTGCCGGACCACGGCCAGGTCGTGGGCGATGAACAGGTAGGCGATGCCGAACTCCAGCTGGAGGTCCTGCAGGAGGTTCACGACCTGCGCCTGGATCGAGACGTCGAGCGCCGAGACCGGCTCGTCGGCGACCAGGAGCTTGGGCTGCAGGGCCAGGGCTCGCGCGATGCCGATGCGCTGGCGCTGCCCGCCGGAGAACTCGTTGGGGTAGCGGTTGTAGTGCTCCGGGTTGAGCCCGACGATCTCGAGGAGCTCCTGCACCCGGGAGAGCACCTGGTTCTTGGGCACCACGTCGTGCGTGCGCAGCGGGGTGGCGACGATCGAGCCGACGGTGTGGCGGGGGTTCAGCGAGCTGTAGGGGTCCTGGAAGATCATCTGCACCTCGCGGCGCAGCGGCTTCATGTCCCGGCGGCTCACGGTCGCGAGGTCGTGGCCCTCGAACATCATCGAGCCGGCGGTGGGCTTGTAGAGCCTGGTGATGAGCTGGCCGGTCGTCGACTTGCCGCACCCGGACTCCCCCACCAGCCCGAGCGAGCCCCCGGCAGGGACCTCGAAGGAGATCCCGTCCACGGCCTGGACGTAGCCGAGCGTGCGGCGCACGACCGAGGACTTGAGCGGGAAGTGCATCTTCAGGTCGCGCACGGTGAGCACCGGCGCGGCCGTCGGGTCGAGCGTGGTCGCCGTGTGCGTGAGGCCGACCAGCTCCTCGAACTCCGGGGGCTCCGCCGCATCCGCTCCGTCCGCGCCCTCGGTGCCGAGGATCGTCTGGGCCGGCGTCGGGTCGACGTCCTCGGGGTGATCGGCCGACATCAGCCCTCGCCTCCTACGGACTCGCTCACTGCCTCGGCGAGGTCGGGCGCGATCTCGGGCAGCACCTCCGTCTCGTAGATCTGCTCCGGGTCGACGAGGTGACAGCGCTTGAGGTGTCCCCCGCCCCTCGGGCCGGGAGCCAGCTCGGGAAGCACCGTCCGGCAGAGGTCGCCCGGCACCTTCTGGACGTGGGCGCACCTCGGGTGGAACGAGCATCCCGTCGGTGGGTCGAGGAGGCTGGGCGGGTTGCCGGTGATCGGGATCATCCGGGCGTTGGGGTCGGCGTGCACGTCAGGGACGCTGGAGAGCAGACCCCAGGTGTAGGGCATCTCGGGGTGGGTCAGGATCTCCGAGGTCCTGCCGTACTCGACGGCCCGGCCGGCGTACATCACCAGGACGTCGTCGGCCATCTCCGCGACCACGCCCAGGTCGTGGGTGATGATGATGACGCCGGAGTTGAACTCGCGCTGCAGGTCCTGCAGCAGGTCGAGGATCTGGGCCTGGACCGTCACGTCCAGAGCGGTGGTCGGCTCGTCCGCGATGAGCAGCGACGGGTCGTTGATCAGGCCCATGGCGATCATGGCGCGCTGACGCATGCCCCCCGAGAACTGGTGGGGGAAGTCGTCGACGCGGCGGTCCGGCTGCGGGATCCCGACCCGCTCCAGCATCTGGATGGCGCGGCGCCGCGCCTCGCGGCTGCTGGCGTCGGGGTGGTGGACGAGATAGGCCTCGCCGAGCTGCTTGCCGATCCGCTTGAAGGGGTGGAGGGCGGCGAGCGCGTCCTGGAAGATCATCGCGACCACGTTGCCGCGCAGCCGGCGCATGGTCTTCTCGTCGGCACCGACGATCTCCTCGCCGGCCACCCGGATCGACCCGGCGATGCGCGCGCTGTGCTCGTCGTGGAGCCCGAGCACCGCCATGCTCGACACGGACTTGCCCGAGCCGGACTCCCCCACGATGCCGAGGGTCTTGCCCTGCTCGACGGTGTAGCTGAGCTCGGTGACCGCCTGCACCAGGCCGTCGGCCGTGGGGAAGCGGACCGTGAGGTCCTCGACGGCGAGCAGCGGCCCGCCGTCGGCCGAGGGGCCTGACGACATGAGTGTGGTCACGACAGCCTCACCCGCGGGTCGAGCACGCTGTAGAGGATGTCGACCAGGATGTTGGCGGCGACCACGCAGACAGCCAGGACCAGCGACGTCGCCTGCACGACCGGCAGGTCCTTGATCTGGATGGCGTCGAGGCCCCACTTCCCGATGCCCTCGAGATCGAAGATCTTCTCGGTGAACACCGTGCCGGAGAGCAGGAACGCCAGGTCCAGGCCGAAGATGGTGGCCACCGGCACCAGCGCCGAGCGCAGCGCGTGCCGGATGACGACAGCGCTGTTGCTCAGGCCCTTCGCCCGGGCGGTCCGGACGTAGTCCTCGCTCAGTGACTCGACCATCGACCCACGCGCGTAGCGCGTGTAGGACGTCGAGCCGTAGAGACCCAGCACCAGCCAGACGAGCAGCAGCCCGGTGGCCCACTTGAGCGGGTTGTCCAGGAAGGCGTTGTACTCCACGTTCGGGAAGATGTCGCTCGAGATGGTGAGCGTGAGCATGCTCAGCAGCGCCACCAGGTAGTAGGGCACCGAGCTGAACACCAGGGTCGAGGACACCAGGAGCCTGTCGGTGGTGGTCCCGCGTCTTCGCGCCGCGAGCACTCCCATCGTGACGCCGATGAGGAGGTAGAGGAGGGAGGCGCCGACGGCGATGCTGATCGTGACCGGGAACCGCTCCTTGAGCTGTCCGGAGACCGAGGTGCGGTCGCGGTAGGAGATGCCCAGGCACGGCGCCGGGCAGTCGTAGCCGTTGGCGCCGATGGTGATCGTGCGGCCGGCGACGAGGCCCTTGGCCCACTTGCCGTACTCCGAGAGCATCGGGTTGTTGTAGCCGAGCCGCTCCTCGTAGACCTTCAGCTTCTCCGAGGTGGGTCCGCACCGGTTGTGGGTGTCGCGCCGGCACAGCTCCAGAGCCGGGCTCTTGGGCCCGTAGAAGAAGAGCGTGAAGACGGCGAGCGAGACGAGCACGACGATCACGAAGCCCGACACCAGGCGCTTCACCAGGAACGAGAACACGCAGGCCTCCTCTCCGACAGCTGTTCGGGACTGCTTCCGACGCGTGTCGGGTGGGGACGGAGGTCCCCACCCGACACGTCGTGCGTGCTACGACACTTCGTCAGGCGACCGGGGTCACTTCACGAAGATGTCTCGGTAGTTGGGCGCACCTCCCACCGAGGTGTCGTTGGCGAAGCCACCGATGCCGGACCCGATACCGGCGATCGTGTTGATGTAGCCGCGGTTGATGATCGGCATGTAGTCGGTCATCACCTTCTGCTCCAGCGCGCCCCAGGCGGCGGGCTGCTCCTCGATCGGGAGCTCGGTCTGGATGCGCTCGATCTCGGCATCGACCGAGGGCTCGGAGAAGGCACCGGTGTTGTAGGGGCTACCGGTGCCGACGATGACGGGCAGGAACGTCGACGGCGACGGCCAGTCCTGGCACCACGCGGTGCCGAGGATGTTGATCTTCTTGTAGAGGGCGTTGTCCGGGTCGGTCCAGACGTCGTAGAGGCTGCCCGCGCCGTAGGGGTAGGGCTTCGGGTTGAAGCCGGACTCCTTGAAGGCGAGCTTGACCTGCTCCATCGCGGCCTTGCCCTCAGGAGTGCTGGAGTCGTAGACCCACGAGGCCTCGTACTCACCGGGCTCGAAGCCGGCCTTGGCCAGCAGCTCCTTGGCGTGCTCGGGGTCGTACTGGATGGTCTCGCCATCGATCTCCGGGTTCCACGACTCACGGCCAGCCATGCCCGGCGGCAGGATTCCGAAGCCGAGCTCGGGGTCGGTCACGCCGTTGGCCAGGGTCACGCCCGGCAGCTCCCCGGCCGCCGACCACGCGTCCTCGTAGGGGTAGGCGAAGGCCAGGGCCTGCCGGACCTCCAGCTCGGGCATCTTCGCGTAGTTCGGCATGTACATGTTTGTGCACGGCGACGAGCCGACGTCCGTCTTGGCCTCGTTGCCGTTCTGGGTCGCCTGGGTGTAGTCCGTGGCCAGCATCGACGTCACGATGGTGGTCGCGCCGTCGCCGCTGTCACTGAGCACCGTCTGGTCGGCGACCGAGGGGTCCTGGTCGAACTTGAAGGTGTACTTGTCGGCGTACTGGTGCCGGGCCGGGTCGGTGTCCGGGTCCCACTGGTCGTTCTTGACCAGCACCAGCTCCTGGTTGGGCGTGTACTTCTCGATCTTGTAGGGGCCGGTCGACAGCGGGTGCAGGCCGTAGTCGGGAGCGACCGCGTCGAGGGGCACCGGACCGATGGCCGGGAAGATGCCGTAGTAGTCCATCTCGGAGAACGGCTTGGCCATCTTCAGGATGATGTCGTTGCCCTCCACCGTGACGGCCGGGAAGTCGGCGCCACCGGTGTAGGGACCGGTGTAGTCCTCACCGCCGAGGAAGTAGGGGTTGGAGTACGCCGTGCCGGGGCCGGTGGAGAACGTCTCCTCGTCGAAGGAGCGCTTGATGCCGAACGCGACCTCGTCGGCGGTCACCGGCTCACCGGTCTCCCACTTGATCCCGTCCTTGAGCGTGAACCGCCACTCGGTGAAGTCGTCGTTGGGGGTGCCGAGGTCGGTGGCGAGGTCCGGCACCAGGACGTACTGGCCGGAGTCCGGATCGCGGCGGAACTGGGTCAGGGAGCGGAACAGCAGGTCCTGGGCGATCGAGTTGTTCGTCACCGACCAGAGGCTCGCGGGGTCGAGGTCCGTGGGGCCGTCGTCGGGGTCGGGAGCCAGGACGGTGATCTCGCCGCCGGTCTTCGCGCCCTCGACGTCCGGCGCCGGGCCGGTCGCCTCCGGGTCCTTGTCCTGGGCCGAGCTCGCACCTTCCGAGAACTTCCCCGAGGGCGTGCCGCCCTTGTCGTCGTCCGAGCTCCCGCCGCACGCCGCCAGACCCAGGGTCAGGGCGGCGACGCTCGCGGCGGCGACTAGCGCCTTCTTGCGTCTCATTTGTCGAGCCTCTCTGTCATTTCGTAGCCGCGCGGTCCTCGCGACTGACGTCTTGGGTGTTGAGCGTTCAGCGCCGGGTTCAGCGCCGGGTCTTCGGGTCGAAGGCGTCGCGGATCGCGTCGCCCAGCAGGTTGAGCGCCACGACGAGCACGGTGATCCCGATGACGGGCTCCCACAGGTACAGCGGATAGGTCTCCCAGTACTTGGTGGCGCTGTTGATCGTCTGTCCCCAGGAGGGCTGCCCCTGGACGCCGATGCCGAGGTAGGACAGCCCTGCCTCGGCCGCCACGAACGCCGGGAGGCCGAGGGAGATCGACACCACGATGGGCGCGATCAGGTTGGGAAGGATCTCGCGGATCAGGATCTTGTGGGTCGGGACACCCAGCACGCGCGCGGCCTTGACGAACTCCCGCTCACGCAGCGAGAGGACCTCGCCACGGATCAGCCGGGTCATCCCCATCCAGCCGAAGATCACGAGGATGAAGACCAGCGCCCAGAACGTCACCTTCTCGTAGAGGTGGATGTTGGTGCCGAACCGGTCCTGGATGATCGGCGAGATCGCGAGCGCCGCGAGCAGGAACGGGAAGGTCAGGAAGATGTCGGTGAAGAAGGCGATGACCGAGTCGATGATGCCGCCGGCGTAGCCGGCGATCAGGCCCAGGGCCACGCCGATGAACGTGGAGGCGGCGGTCGCCACGAACGCGAGGAACAGCGACGTCCGGCAGCCGTACATCCAGAAGGCGAGGTTGTCGTTGCCCGTGCCGGGTGCGATGCCGAAGGGGTGCGCGGAGTCGAAGCCCTGGTTGGGCGGGCCGGTCTTGGGCAGCCCCGTCACCAGGTCGATCCGGGTGCTGGCGCGGACCGTGTCGGTCGACACGCCGAGGAGGTCGCACCACAGGGGAGCGCCGACGGCGATGAGCACGAACAGCACCACGATGACGAAGCACGTCATGGCGATGGGGTCCTTGCGCAGCCGGCCGAAGGCGATCTGGGTCGGTGACTTGCCCGTGAACGCGACCTTCGGGACCGCCGGTCCCGCCTCTGGTCCCTCGTCGTGGGTGAGCGTCCGCTCCTGCTCGACCACGTCCCCACCACTAAAGGACACAGCACCTCCAGACGGACGTCCGCGGTCGACTCACGCGATGGACAACGCCGCTGACTGTAAACCAGTTGACAGCGCCAACCGACACCCATTCGTGTAACGAATGGATTTCAGTACGTCAGAGAACCTCAGCCGTCAGGGTCGGCGGACGGGACATCTTCCGCCGGCATGGCGTCCACACCGGCTTCTTTGCGCTGCTCGGCCGTGATCGGTGCGGGCGCTGCCGTCAGCGGGTCCACCCCGCCGCCGGACTTCGGGAACGCGATCACCTCGCGGATGGAGTCGGTGCGCGCGAGCAGCGCGGTGATCCGGTCCCAGCCGAACGCGATGCCACCGTGCGGAGGCGCCCCGAAGGTGAACGCGTCCAGGAGGAACCCGAACTTCTCCTGCGCCTCCGCCTCGCCGATGCCCATCACGGAGAAGACGCGCTTCTGGACGTCCTCGCGGTGGATACGGATCGAGCCCCCGCCGATCTCGTTGCCGTTGCAGACCACGTCGTAGGCCCAGGCGAGCGCGTCGCCGGGCTCCTTGTCGAAGGTGTCGAGGTCCTGCGGTGCCGTGAACGCGTGGTGCACCGCCGTCCAGGCCCCGCCCCCGACGGCGACGTCGCCGGCGGCGGTGGCCTCGTCAGCCGGCTCGAAGAGCGGCGCGTCGACGACCCACAGGAAGCTCCAGGCGTCCTGGTCGATGAGGTCACCGCGCCGGCCGATCTCCAGCCGCGCGGCGCCGAGCAGGGCGCGGCTCGGCTTGGGCAGCCCCGCGGCGAAGAAGACGCAGTCGCCCGGCTGGGCGCCGACGTGCGCCGCGAGCCCGGCCTTCTCGTCCTCGGAGAGGTTCTTGGCGACCGGTCCCCCCAGCTCGCCGTCCTCCTGCACCAGGACGTAGGCGAGCCCGCGGGCGCCGCGCTGCTTGGCCCACTCCTGCCACGCGTCGAGCTGCTTGCGCGGCTGGCCGGCCCCACCGGGCATGACCACCGCGCCGACGTACGGCGCCTGGAAGACGCGGAACGGCGTGTCCTTGAAGTAGTCGGTGCACTCGACCAGCTCGAGGCCCATCCGCAGGTCGGGCTTGTCGGTGCCGAACCGGGCCATCGCCTCGGCGTACGTCATCCGCGGCAGCGGGCGGGGCAGGTCGTAGCCGACCAACGACCACACCGCGGCGAGCACGTCCTCGGCCACCGAGATGACGTCGTCCTGCTCGACGAAGCTCATCTCGATGTCGAGCTGGGTGAACTCCGGCTGCCGGTCGGCGCGGAAGTCCTCGTCGCGGTAGCAGCGCGCGATCTGGTAGTAGCGCTCCATGCCGGCGACCATCAGCAGCTGTTTGAACAGCTGGGGGCTCTGCGGCAGGGCGTACCAGCTGCCCGGCCGGAGCCGGGCCGGCACCAGGAAGTCGCGGGCGCCCTCGGGGGTGGAGCGGGTCAGGGTCGGCGTCTCGACCTCGACGAAGCCGTGGTCGTCGAGCACGTCGCGCGCGGCCTTGTTGACCTTGCTGCGCAGCCGGATGGCCTGGTTGGGCGCCGTACGCCGCAGGTCGAGGTAGCGGTACTTGAGGCGCACCTCCTCCCCCACGTCGCCCGCCGACGACCCGGCGTCGTCGATGGGGAAGGGCAGCGGGGCGGCGGCGCTCAGGACCTCGAGCTGGTCGGCGACGACCTCGATCTCACCCGTGGGGAGGTCGGGGTTGGCGTTGCCCTCGGGCCGGAGACCGACCTCGCCGGTGACCTGGATGCAGTACTCGCTGCGCAGCTGGTGCGCGACGCCAGCATTCGGCAGAGTGTCGCGCAGCACGACCTGGACCGAGCCGCTGGCCTCGCGCAGGTCGATGAAGGTGACGCCGCCGTGGTCGCGGCGGCGGGCCACCCAGCCGGCCAGCGTCACGGTCTGTCCCGCGTGCTCGGCGCGCAGCGAGCCGGCGTCATGGGTGCGGATCAACGTGCTGTCTCCTCGGGTGGGGTCCACTGGGTGGGGTCGGCGGCGACCTGGTCGCCGCTGCGGATGTCCTTGACCTCGCTGGTGTCGGGGAACCAGACGAAGGGGATGCCCCGGCGCTCGGCGTACCGGATCTGCTTGCCGAACTTCTGCGCGCTCGCCGCCACCTCGGTGGCGATGCCGCGGCGGCGCAGGGTCGTCGCGACCCCCTCGCTGGCCTCGCGGGACTCCTCGTCGACCAGGGCGACCAGCACCGCGCTCGGCACCTTGGGGCCGGGCTCGAGGGCGCCGTCGGCGAACAGCGGGACGAGCGTGCGCGAGACACCGAAGCTGATGCCCACGCCGGGGTACGTCGTACGGCCGTCGCTCGCCAGGGCGTCGTAGCGCCCGCCACCGGCCACGGACTTCAGCCGCTCGTAGCCCTCCATGAACACCTCGAGGACGGTGCCGGTGTAGTAGTCGAGACCGCGCGCGATGCGCAGGTTGGCCTCGAGGGTGACGTGGTCGCTGACCGCGTCCTGGCACCCCTCGACGACCGCGGCCAGCTCGGCGAGCCCCACGTCGAGGAGCTCGTCCTCGACGCCGAGGCTGCGGACCCGCTCGATGAACGACGTGTCGGAGACCCGGATCGTCGCCAGCTCGAGGCAGCGCTGCGCCTGCTCCTGCGTGGCGCCGGCCTCCTCGACGAGGAGACGCGCCACCGCCTCGGCCGGCTGCTTGTCGAGCTTGTCGATCTGCCGGATCGCGGCGGTGACGTCGGGGATGCCGAGGCCGCGGTAGAAGCCCTGGATCAACTTGCGGTTGTTGACCTGGAAGGACAGGTTCGGGAGCGGCAGCGCGTCGAGGGCCTCGACCATCACCCGGACCACCTCGACGTCGTGGTGGAAGGGCAGCTCGTCGCGGCCGACCACGTCGATGTCCGCCTGGGTGAACTGGCGGTAGCGGCCGTCCTGCGGGCGCTCGCCGCGCCAGGCCGGCTGGATCTGGTAGCGGCGGAACGGGAACTCGAGCTTGCCGCTGTGCTCGAGGACGTAGCGGGCGAACGGCACGGTGAGGTCGAAGTGCAGGCCCAGCCCCGAGTCTCCTGCCGCGTCGTCGGCCTGCAGCCGGCGCAGCACGTAGATCTCCTTGTCGATCTCGCCGCCCTTCGAGAGCCGGTCGATCTGCTCGACCGCGCGGGTCTCGATGTTGGCGAAGCCGTGCAGCTCGAAGCTGCGCGAGAGGCTGGCGATCACCGCGCGCTCGACGGCTCGGTGCTCGGGCAGCAGCTCGGGGAACCCGCTCAGCGGGGTGGGCTTGTCAGTCATCTGGTCAGCGGAGGGTCGGAAGGTCTTGGAGGAACGGGTTGGTGACGCGCTCCCGGCCGATCGTGGTCTGCTCCCCGTGGCCGGGCAGCACCACGACGTCGTCGGCGAGCGTCAGCACCTTGGTCGCGAGGCTGTGCAGCATCGTCGGGTGGTCACCGCCAGGCAGGTCGGTGCGGCCGATCGAGCCGGCGAACAGCAGGTCGCCCGAGAACATCACCTCGGAGACCTCGTCGACGTCGGGGTACGGCGAGCGGAAGGTCACCGAGCCCTCGGTGTGACCGGGGGTGTGGTCGACCACGAACCTGATGCCGGCCAGCTCGAGCTCCTGCAGGTCGCCGAGCTCCCGGACGTCGTCGGGCTCCTCCCAGGAGTAGCTCCCGCCGAGCAGCATCTCGGCGGACTCCGGCGACATGCCCGCCAGGGGGTCGGTGAGCAGGTGCCGGTCGCTCGGGTGGATCCAGGCCGTGGCGTCGTAGCCGCCGGCCACCGGCGCCACGCAGAACATGTGGTCGATGTGGCCGTGCGTCACCAGGACGCTGACGGGCTTGAGCCGGTGCTCCTCGACCACCCTGGCGACGCCCTCGGTGGCCTCCATGCCGGGGTCGACGACCACGCACTCGGAGCCCGGAGCCGTCGCCACGACGTAGCAGTTGGTGCCCCACGGACCTGCGGGGAAGCCGGCGATCAGCACCGGCCAACCCTAGCCGTGCAGAGGTAACGGGCCCGCATCGGTTACCGGCAGGAAGTGATCAGCTCATCGACGTTGACTAGCATGCCGCAGTGATGAGCCAGGGGTCGGTGCACGAGTGGGGCCGGGTGGACGCGGACGGCAACGTCTTCGTCCGCACCGCCGACGGGGAGCGACCCGTCGGGCAGTACCCCGCGGGCACGCCCGAGGAGGCGCTGGCCTTCTTCACCGAGAGGTTCGAGGCGCTCTCCTTCGAGGTCGAGCTGCTCGAGCAGCGGATCCGCTCCGGCGTGATGTCGCCGGAGGAGGCGCTCCAGTCGGTCAAGACCGTCTCCGCGCAGGTGACCGACGCCAACGCGGTCGGTGACCTGGGCGCCCTCACCACCCGGCTCGAGGCGCTGCGGCCGGTGATCGAGGGACAGCGCGAGTCCCGCCGGGCCGAGCGGGTGCAGAAGACCGCCGAGGCCAAGGTGGCCAAGGAGAAGCTGGTCGCCGAGGCCGAGAAGATCGCCGAGGGCAGCGACTGGCGGGCCGGCGCCAACCGGCTGCGCACCCTGCTCGACGAGTGGAAGGCGCTCCCCCGCATCGACCGCGGGTCCGACGACGCGCTGTGGCGCCGGTTCTCGAGCGCCCGGACGTCGTACACCCGGCGCCGCAAGGCGCACTTCGCGGAGCAGAACGAGAAGCGGGACGCCGCCCGCGAGGTCAAGCAGCGGCTGGTCAAGGAGGCCGAGTCGCTCGCCGACTCCACCGAGTGGGGCCCGACCGCGGGCCGCTACCGCGAGCTGATGCGTCAGTGGAAGGCGGCCGGCCCCGCGCCCAAGGACGTCGACGACGAGCTGTGGCGCCGGTTCCGCGCCGCCCAGGACACCTTCTTCGGTGCCCGGGACGCCACGAACGCGGCCCTGGACGCCGAGTACGCCGCCAACGCCGAGGTGAAGGAGCAGCTCCTCGTCGAGGCCGAGGCGCTCCTGCCGGTCACCGACCTCGACGCCGCCAAGCGCGGGTTCCGCGAGATCGCGGACCGCTGGGAGGCGGCCGGCAAGGTGCCGCGGGAGCGGATCAAGGAGCTCGAGGGCCGGATGCGCGTCGTGGAGCAGGCGATCCGCGGTCTCGAGGACGAGCAGTGGCGCAAGTCCGACCCGGAGAAGTCCGCCCGCGCCGACGGCATGGTCACCCAGCTCGAGGCCGCCATCGCCCAGGTCGAGGCCGACCTCGCCAAGGCCCGCGAGGCCGGGAACGAGAAGAGGATCAAGGAGCTCGAGGAGAACCTCGCCTCCCGCCAGTCCTTCCTCGACATGGCCCGCCGCGTCTCCGCCGACTACTCCTCCTGACTCCCAGACGCCGACCCGTCGCAACGGCACACGCTCTCGGGGGCCGACCCGTCGCAACGGCACACGTCTCCAGGGGCCGACCCGTCGCAACGGCACACGTTCCAGGGGCCGACCCGTCGCAACGGCACACGTTCCAGGCGCCGAGTCGGCGCAACGGCACACGTTCCAGCGCGCCGACCCGGCGCAACGGCACACGTTCCAGGGGCCGAGTCGGCGTAACGGCACACGTTCCGGTGGCCGAGTCGTCAACAGAGAACGCCCAGACCGTCCAGAGGTTGTACACAGTGGCGTCTCAGCTGAGGGCTATCCACAGCTCCGGGCGGGGCGTCAGCGGAGAAACCGGAGCCAGGGCAGGTTCCGGGCCATGGACACCGAACAGATCATCTCCGAGGCAACCCTCGGCCCGTCGTTCCCGCTGGATCCGAACCTGCCGTTCACCGCGGCGCAGGCCAGGGCAGCGGGGATCCCCAAGCGGACCCTGACGCTGTTGACCAACGCAGGGATCCTCCGTCGACCGATCAAGAGGGTCTATCTCGCCACCGAGCTGGGTGACTCACTGCGTCTGCGCGCGGAGTGTCTCCGGCTGGTGGTGCCTGAAGACGCCGTCATCGTGGACCGGCACGCCGGCTGGCTGCACGGCGCGACGATGGTGCTGAGACCGAATGAACACCTGGAACTTCGCCCGGTATCGATGTTCCTTCCCTCGGGACGGGGCCGCCTTCGCAACGACCTCGCATCCAGCGGCGAGCGGAACTTCGGCCCGGGCGACGTCGTGGAGCTCCATGGCCTCCAGGTCAGCTCGCCGCTGCGGACCGCGTGGGACCTCGGCCGGGTGCGTTGGACCGACGAAGCCATTGCGGCGCTCGACGCGATGTTGCGCTTGCACGTGTTCACGCTCGAGGAGCTCTTGGCCGGCATCGAACGGTTCCGCGGGATGCGCTGGGTGACCGTCCTGCGCGCGATCGCACCGTTGGCGGACGGCCGGTCGGAATCGCCCGGAGAATCGGTGCTGCGGCTTCGCTGTGTCGAAGCGCGACTCAAAGGCATGGTTCCGCAGGTCGAGGTCTACCGCGGAGAAGCCCTGATCGCTCGGCTCGACCTGGCCGACGTCGCGATCATGCTGGCCGTCGAGTACGACGGAGAGGAGTGGCACTCCAGCCCGGAGCAGAAGGAGCACGACAGGAACCGGCGCCGAGGACGCCGAGGACGAGGGCTGGCTGGTGAAGCCCTTCACGAAGGAGCACGTGTTCGGTCGGGCACGGGACTGTGACCGGATGCTGCGCGAGGCCGCCCGCGAAGCCCGTGCTCGCCGCGGCCTGCGCGTGATCTGGTGAGGTCTGCACCGACGCGCCGACTCGACACCCCCGCGACGTCCCAACGAGCCGACTCGACCCACTACCGACGTCCCGACGCGCCGACTCGACCCACTACCGACGTCCCGACGCGCCGACTCGACCCACCATCGACGTCCCGACGCGCCGACTCGACCCACTACCGACGTCCCGACGAGCCGACTCGACCCACTACCGACGTCCCGACGCGCCGACTCGACCCACTACCGACGTCCCGACGAGCCGACTCGACCCACTACCGACGTCCCGACGAGCCGGCTCGGCGTCCGGGGTCGTCTTACTGGGTGACGCGGTAGGCGTCGAAGACGCCGGGGACCGAGCGCACCGCCTTGAGGACGTTGTCGAGGTGCTTGGCCTCGGCCATCTCGAAGGTGAACCGGCTCTTGGCGACCCGGTTGCGGGTGGTCTGCAGGTTGGCGCTGAGGATGTTCACGTGTGCGTCGGAGAGCACCATGGTGATGTCGGCGAGCAGCCGGGCCCGGTCCAGGGCCTCGACCTGGATGTTGACCAGGAACGTCGACTGGCCGGTCGGCGCCCACTCGACCTCGAGCAGCTTCTCGGGGTGGGTCTGCAGCTCGCCCGCGTTGGTGCAGTCGGTCCGGTGCACCGAGACGCCACCGCCCTTGGTGACGAAGCCGAGGATCTCGTCGGGCGGCACCGGCGTGCAGCACTTGGCGAGCTTGACCCACACGTCGGGCGCGCCCTTGACGACCACGCCGGCGTCCCCGCCGCTGGGGCTCTTGGAGCGGCCCCGGCGGCCGGTGATGGTGACCGCCTCGGCGAGGTCCTCCGAGGCGCCGTCCGCCCCGCCGTGCTCCTCGATGACCCGGCGTACGACGGCCTGCGCGGACAGGTTGCCCTCGCCGACCGCGGCGTAGAGCGCCGAGACGTCCGCGATCTTGAAGTGCCGGGCGGCGAGCGTCAGCGACTCGTGGGACATCAGCCGCTTGAGCGGCAGCCCCTCCTTGCGCATCAGCTTGGCGATCTGCTCCTTGCCGCGCTCGACCGCCTCCTCGCGCCGCTCCTTGGTGAACCACTGGCGGATCTTGGAGCGGGCCCGCGGTGACCTGACGAAGGTGAGCCAGTCCCGCGACGGGCCGGCGTTGGGGGCCTTCGAGGTGAACACCTCGACCACGTCGCCGTTCTCGAGGGTCGACTCGAGCGGCACCAGCCTCCCGTTGACCCGGGCCCCGATCGTGTGGTGCCCGACCTCGGTGTGGACGGCGTAGGCGAAGTCGACCGGCGTCGCGCCCGAGGGCAGCGCGATCACGTCGCCGCGCGGGGTGAAGACGTAGGTCTCGGCGCGGTTGATCTCGAACCGGAGCGACTCGAGGAACTCGCCCGGGTCCTCGACCTCGCTCTGCCAGTCGAGCAGCTGGCGGACCCAGTTCATGTCGTCGACGTCGCCGAGCTTGTCGGTGTCGTTCCCGGCCCGGCCGTCCTCCTTGTACTTCCAGTGCGCTGCGACGCCGTACTCCGCGCGACGGTGCATCGCGAAGGTCCGGATCTGCATCTCGACCGGCTTGCCCTGCGGCCCCATCACGGTCGTGTGCAGCGACTGGTACATGTTGAACTTCGGCATCGCGACGTAGTCCTTGAACCGGTTCAGGACCGGGTTCCAGCGCGAGTGGAGCACGCCGAGGACCGAGTAGCAGTCGCGGTCGTCGGCGACCAGGATGCGGATGCCGACCAGGTCGTAGATGTCGGAGAACTCGCGGCCGCCGACGATCATCTTCTGGTAGATCGAGTAGTAGTGCTTCGGGCGGCCGGTGACGGTGGCCTTGATCTTGGCCTCGCGCAGGTCCTTCTCGACCTCGGTGATCACCTCGGCGAGGAACTGGTCGCGCGAGGGTGCGCGCTCGGCCACCATCCGCACGATCTCGTCGTAGATCTTGGGGTGCAGGGTCGCGAACGCGAGGTCCTCGAGCTCCCACTTGATGGTGTTCATCCCGAGCCGGTGGGCCAGCGGGGCGTAGATGTCGAGGGTCTCGCGGGCGACCCGCTCCTGGGTCTCCTGCCGGACGTAGCGCAGGGTCCGCATGTTGTGCAGCCGGTCGGCGAGCTTGATCACCAGGACCCGGATGTCGCGCGACATCGCGACGATCATCTTGCGGATCGTCTCGGCCTGCGCCGAGTCGCCGTACTTGACCTTGTCGAGCTTGGTCACGCCGTCGACGAGCTGGGCGACCTCCTCGCCGAAGTCGGCCCGCACCTGCTCGAGGGTGTACGGCGTGTCCTCGACGGTGTCGTGGAGCAGCGCCGCGACGAGCGTCGGCTCGGTCATGCCGATGTCGGCCAGGATCGTGGTCACGGCGAGCGGGTGGGTGATGTAGGGGTCACCGCTCTTGCGCATCTGGGTGCCGTGCATCTCGGCGGCGGTGTCGTAGGCACGCTCGAGCAGCGCCAGGTCCGCCTTGGGGTGGCTGGTCCGGATCGCGCGGAACAGCGGGTCGAGGACCGGGTTGCCGGGCTGGCTGCGGCTGGCCACCCGGGCCAGCCTCGAGCGCATCGACCTGGTCGCGGCCGGGCCGGGGCTCGCCGTCGTGCCTTGGCCACGCTCCTCGGCGCGCGCGGGGTTGCGTCGCGTCCGGATCCGCTCGGCCGGCTTCTCGTCGGGCGGGTCGACGACCTGGTCGGCGGCCGGGGCGAGCTCCTCGGTGCGCTCCTCGGTCACCCACCCAGCCTACGCGCGTGCGGCAGCGCGGTCAGACGGTCAGCAGGGTGTGCAGCGGGAGGTCGCCGATGGTGGCCCGTCCGGGCAGGAAGCTCAGGTCCATGAGTACGGCGACCCCGACGGCCACGCCTCCGCAGGCCTCGACCAGCTGGCGGGTGGCGGCGACGGTGCCGCCGGTGGCCAGCACGTCGTCGACCAGAAGCACCCGCTCCCCCGGCGCGATCGCGTCGCGGTGCAGCTCGAGGGTGGCCTCGCCGTACTCCAGGGCGTAGGAGACGGCGTGCGTCTCGCGGGGCAGCTTGCCGGCCTTGCGGACCGGGACGAAGCCGGTGCCGAGCGCCAGCGCCACCGGGGCGGCCAGGATGAAACCGCGCGCCTCCATGCCGAGCACCTTGTCGACCACGACCCCGGACTCGTCGCGCCCGGCGTCGGCCAGCGCGTCGATGACCGCGGTGAAGGCGGTGTGGTCGGCGAGCAGCGGCGTGATGTCCTTGAAGACCACCCCGGGCTCGGGATAGTCGGGCACGTCCACGATCAGGCGCTCCAGCGCCTCTCGCGCGGAGTCGGTCATCCGCAGGTCATGGCGCGGGTCACGGCGCGGGTCACGGCGCGGGTCACGGCAGGGTCACTTGCGCTTCGACCGCGGCTGCCGGGTCGGCTGCTGCCGACCGGACGCCCGGCTCTGCCCGACCGGACGGGGGGTGGTCGGCACCGTGCGGCCGCGCCCGGTCGCCTCGGGGGCCGCGCGGCCCGGCCCGGGCACGTCGTCGTCCTCGTCCTCGTCGTAGTCGAGGTCGTCGGGGTCCTCGACCAGGAGCGCACCGGGGACGGGGGCGTCCGGGTCCACGATCGGGAGGTCGTCCTTGAACACGGGCACCGACGCGTAGCGGTCGGCGTTGCGCCGCTCGCGTGCCTTCGCCCGGCGCTCGGCGAGCACGACCTCGGTCTCGGTCGACTTCAGGTGCACCAGGAGCGGCGTCGCGATGAAGATCGACGAGTAGGCGCCGGCCGCCATGCCGACGAACAGCGCGAGCGCGAGGTCCTTCAGCGAGCTGGCGCCCAGCTGCACGGCGCTGACGTAGAGGATCGCGCCGACCGGGATCAGCGCCACCAGCGAGGTGTTGATCGAGCGGACCAGGGTCTGGTTGACCGCGAGGTTGGCGGCCTTCGCGTACGTCGTGCGGCTGGCCCGCAGGCTCTTGGTGTTCTCCCGGATCTTGTCGAAGACCACGACGGTGTCGTAGAGCGAGAAGCCCAGGATCGTCAGCAGGCCGGTGACGGTCGCGGGACTGACCTCGAAGCCGGACAGCGCATAGATGCCGACCGTGATGACGACGTCGTGCGCCAGCGCCACGATCGCGGCGACCGACATCTTCCACTGCCGGAAGTAGGCCCAGATGAACAGCACGACGAGGACCAGGAAGATGACCAGGCCCAGGATCGCCCGGTCCTTGACCTCGTCACCCCAGCTGGCCCCGATCTGGTCCTGGGAGATCTGCTTCGACTCGACCCCGAGGGTGTCGATGATCGCCTGGGTGACCTCGGCGCTCTCGGCGTCGGTGAGCTCCTCGGTCTGGATCAGGATCGTCTGCGTCCCCGAGGTGGTGACGATCGGTGCGTCGGCGTTCTTGATGCCGAGCGAGCCGACCGCGTCGCGGAGCTCGTCCGCGTTGTCCTGGTTGACGTCGGACTTGGCCAGGTCGCTCACCTTGTACTGGGTGCCGCCGGTGAACTCGATGCCGTAGTTGAGCCCCTTCACCGACAGCCCGATGACGGCGAGCAGCACGATGAGGCCCGAGGTGGCGTACCAGAGCCACTTGCGCCCGACGAAGTCGATCGACCTCTGACCGGTGTAGAGGCTGTTGCCCAGCTGGCTGATCCTGCCCATCAGGCCCGTCCTCCTTCGGTGCTGGTGCGAGCGGTGGCCGGGGTCGGTCGTCGGTCTGCGGTGATCGCGTCCACACCCAGGGTTGCGGCGCTGAGGCCGGACCACCGGCCGCCGCCGTTGTAGAACTTGGTCTTCGCGAGGACCGAGACCAGCGGCTTGGTGAACCAGAAGAACACCACGAGGTCGATGATCGTGGACAGACCCAGCGCGAACGCGAACCCGCGGACCACGCCCGCCGCGAAGATGTAGAGCACGATCGCGGCCAGCAGCGAGACGGCGTCGGCGGCCAGGCAGGTGGCCCGCGCGCGGATCCACCCGGCCTCCACCGCGACCCGCATCGACTTGCCGTCCCTCATCTCGTCGCGGATGCGTTCGAAGTAGACGATGAAGGAGTCCGCTGTGATGCCGACCGCCACGATCAGACCGGCGATGCCGGGCAGGGTGAGCGTGAAGTTCGCGGTCTTGGAGAGCAGCAGCACCATGGAGTACGTCGACGCACCGGCCACGACGAGCGAGCCGACCACCACGATGCCGAGACCGCGGTAGTAGATCAGGCAGTAGATCATCACGAGGATCAGGCCGACGATGCCCGCGGTGATGCCGGCGGTGAGCTGGTCACCGGCGAGCGAGGGACCGACGGTCTCGACGCTGAAGTCGGAGAACGAGACCGGCAGCGCGCCGTACTTCAGGCTGGTGGCCAGGCTCTTGGCCGTGGACTGGGTGAAGTTGCCCTCGATCTGGGGGCGCCCGTCGGTGATCAGGCCGTTCATCGTCGGCGCCGAGATCACCTGGCCGTCGAGGACGATGCCGAACTGCTTCTCGGTGTTGACCAGGGCCTCGGAGATGTCGGTGAACGCCTTGGTGCCGTCACCGTTGAAGTCGAGCTGCACGACGTAGTTGACGCTGTTCTGCGGGATCGCGGCCTGTGCGTTGTCGAGGTCGGTGCCCTCGATCATCGCGGCCGAGAGGAGGTACTTGGTGGCCGTCTTGGTGTCGGAGTCCCACTCGCAGCTGACCAGCGGCTTCTTCGGGTCGTCCTCGACGTTGACCGGCGTGCCGTCCTGGGGGCAGGTGAAGGCGTTGAAGGCGTCGATCGCCTCCTGGTTGGGCGCGTCGATCCACTTCAGCGGGTCGGCGACGTCGGGGCCGCCCTCGGGGGCCGGCGTGGTCGGTACGCCGGTCGGCGTGCCGGCGTCGCTCGGCGCGGTCGCGCCGTCGGAGGGCTCGGCAGAGGCGGTGTCGGACGGCGTGTCCGACGGGGTGTCGGACGGGGTGTCCGACGGGGACTCGGTGGGGGTCGGGCTGTCGGTGCCGTCGGCGTAGTGGACGGGAGCGCGGTTGGCCGACCCGGACGGGGTGGCCGCGTCGCTGGTGGGCGCCGCGTCGGTGGGCGCCGTGTCAGTGGGGGCCGTGTCGGTGGGGGCCGTGCCGTCGGAGGGTGCGGCCGTGTCACCCGGCGTCGGGGCGGCGGGGGCGGTGACGCCGGTGCCCGGGTCTGGCGCGGTCGGGTCCTGCGTGGTCGACCCCGCGCCGGCGCAGGCGCCGGGGTTGAAGTCGGAGCAGGCCACCACGCGGAACCGCAGCTGGGCCTGGCGCTTGACCGTGTCGACGAGGTCGCGCCGGCTGTCGCCGGGGATCTCCACCACGATGTACTTGTTGCCCTGCACGGTCACCTCGGCCTCGGTGACACCGGAGCCGTTGACGCGCTGGTCGATGATCTTGCGGGCCTCGTTGAGGGACTCGGCGGACGGGCTGCCCTTCGGCGTCAGCCGGATGCTGGTGCCGCCCTGGAGGTCGAGGCCGAGCTCGGGCTTCCAGGTGCCGGCGAGGGCCACCAGCCCGAAGGCGATCGCCAGCCCGATGAAGAACACCCCGAGGGTGCGTCCGGGCCGTGCGGTCTTGCGTGCCATCTCAGTTCTCCTCCGAGACTTCCCGTGGGTCGGTGTGCTCGACGTCGTCCGGGGCCTCGACCGCCTGCACCAGCTGGCCGACCGCGCCGCGGGCCACCTTGATGGTCACGCCCTCGGCGATCTCGACCTGCGCCGTGTCCTCGTCGAGGCCGCGGATGGTGCCGAAGACGCCCGAGGTGAGGACCACCTCGTCTCCCACTTCCAACGTGGACTGCATGTGCCTGAGTTCCCGCTGGCGACGGGCCTGCGGCCGCACGAGGAGCAGCCAGAAGATGAGCGCTATCCCGACGAGGAAGAGCACCGGCGTGAAATCTTGCACGAGGGGGGAGTCTACGGCGGGCTCTCCCTAATGCCGCATCGGCAATGAGCGGTGCGTCACTCCTCGAAGAGCGTGGGCTCGAGCGGGTTGGGGGGCGTCAGCCCGAGGTGGCGCCAGGCGGCCGCCGTCGCGACCCGGCCCCGCGGCGTACGGGCGAGGAACCCCTGCCGGACCAGGAACGGCTCGGCCACCTCCTCGACCGTCTCCCGCTCCTCGCCCACGGCGACGGCCAGCGTCGAGAGGCCCACGGGGGCGCCGCCGAACCTGCGGCACAGGACGTCGAGGACGGCGCGGTCGAGCCGGTCGAGCCCGAGCTGGTCGACCTCGTAGAGGTCGAGGGCGGCGTGGGCGACGTCGAGGGTGACCGTGCCGTCGGCGCGGACCTGGGCGTAGTCGCGGACCCGGCGCAGCAGCCGGTTGGCGATCCGGGGTGTGCCCCGCGAGCGCGAGGCGATCTCGGCCGCACCGTCCGGGTTGATGGGTACGCCGAGCAGCCCGGCCGAGCGGTGCACGATCAGGTCGAGCTCGGTGACGTCGTAGAACTCGAGGTGGCCGGTGAATCCGAACCGGTCGCGCAGCGGCCCGGGAAGCAGGCCCGCGCGGGTAGTGGCCCCGACCATGGTGAACGGCGGGATCTCCAGCGGGATCGCGGTGGCACCAGGGCCCTTGCCGATGACGACGTCGACCCGGAAGTCCTCCATGGCGAGGTAGAGCATCTCCTCGGCGGCGCGGGACATCCGGTGGATCTCGTCGACGAAGAGGACGTCGCCGTGGTTCATCCCGGAGAGGATCGCGGCGAGGTCACCGGCGTGGGTGAGCGCCGGACCACTGGTGATGCGGAGCGGCGCGCCGACCTCGGCGGCGATGATCATCGCCAGCGTGGTCTTGCCGAGCCCGGGCGGGCCGGAGAGCAGCACGTGGTCGGGGGCGCGGTCGCGGAGCCGCGCGGCCTCGAGCACCAGGCCGAGCTGGTCGCGGACCCGCTGCTGGCCGATCACCTCGTCGAGGGTGCGCGGCCGGAGCGCGGCCTCGATGACCTGCTCGTCGGGCTCGGCCTCGGGGGCGGTGAGGTCCTGGCTCACGTCGTTCATGCGCGGCTCAGGGTCTGGAGCGCCGCCCGCAGCAGGGCGCCGACATCGGGCTCCTCGCCGGCCTGGTCGGCCACGGCGTCCACCGCGCGGTCGGCCTCGCGGGCCGGCCAGCCGAGGCCGGTGAGCCCGTGGTGGACCTGGTCGCGCCAGGCCACGGCGGCCGGCGCCAGGCCGGACCGCACCGTGGCGACGGGCGCGCCGAGCCGGTCCTTGAGCTCGAGGATGATCCGCTGCGCCACCTTCTGCCCGATGCCGGGGACCCGGGTGAGCGTCTTGACGTCGTCGCCGGCCACCGCGCGCCGCAGGTCGTCGGGGTCGAGCACCGCCAGCATCGCCTGGGCGAGCTTGGGGCCGACGCCGCTGGCGGTCTGCACGAGCTCGAAGGTCGCCTTCTCGTCCTCGTCGAGGAAGCCGAAGATCGTCAGCGAGTCCTCGCGGACCACCATGCTCGTCGGCAGCGTCGCCACCTGTCCGGTGCGGAGCGTGGCCAGGGTGCCCGGCGTGCACATCAGCTCGAGGCCGACGCCGCCGACCTCGAGGACCGCGCTGGACAGGGTGACCGCGGCCACCGGGCCGCGCACGAAGGCGATCAACGTCCACTCCTCCCCGCAGCGGCGAGCGCCGCGTCGATCCGGGCCTGGGCGCCGCCGCGCCAGATCTGGGTGATGGCCAGCGCCAGCGCGTCGGCGGCGTCGGCCGGCTTGGGGACGGCGTCGAGCCGCAGGATCCGGGTCACCATCGCCCCGACCTGGGCCTTGTCGGCGCGGCCGCTGCCGGACACGGCGGCCTTGACCTCGCTCGGCGTGTGCAGCGCAACGGTCAGCCCGCGGCGCGCTGCGCACACCAGCGCGATACCGCTGGCCTGGGCGGTGCCCATCACCGTGCTGACGTCGGACCGGGCGAAGACGCGCTCCACGGCCACCACATCGGGGCGGTGCTCCTCGATCCACGCGTCGAGCGCCTGCTCGATGCTCAGCAGCCGCTGGGCGACCGGCAGGTCGGCCGAGGTGCGTACGACGCCCACGTCGACGAGCGACAGCGGCCGCCCGACCTCACCCTCGACCACGCCGACGCCGCACCGGGTCAACCCGGGGTCGATGCCGAGCACGCGCATGACGAGGCCTCCGTCGTCGAAGTCGGTCCGAACAGGTGTTCGTACGGAACGCTAACGGCGCCGGGCGCCAGAACCGCGCCGACACGCCTGCGGCGGCTCGTGGGCCGTCGAGATGAGGAAAATGGCTGTGGAGTCGCCGACCTGACAACCACTTCCCGCATCTCGACGGGGACCTGGCGGCTCGATCAGCCAGCGGCGGCGACCGAGTCGAGCCGCGAGTCGACGGCGGCCCGGGCCAGGTCGTAGACGCGCAGGTCGCCGCCGAGCAGCGACCTCATGTTCGCCGAGTCGAGGTAGGCGTCGAGCTCGTAGGCCAGCTGGCGCGAGTCGACGTCGGCGCGGATCTCGCCCTGCTGGCGCGCCTCGTCGATGGTGGCGGCGACCAGCGCCAGCCACTCCTGGTCGACCTCGGCGAGTGCATCGCGGACCGGGCCCGGCCGCGCGGCGTACTCGTGCGTCGCCCGGGAGAAGAAGCAACCTCCGGGGAACTCCCGGCCGCCGGAGTAGTCGAGCCACCCCTCCAGCAGGGCCCGCAGCCGCGCGGCGCCGGCCGGCTTCGACAGGGCCGGGACGACGACGGCCCGCGAGAAGATCGCCCGGGCAGCCCGGATCGCGGCGAGCTGCAGCTCCTCCTTCGAACCGAAGTGGGCGAAGAGCCCGCTCTTGCTGATCGAGAGCTCCTGGGCGAGCCGCCCGATCGTCACCCCGTCGAGGCCCTCGACCGACGCGAGGTCGACCGCGCGCCGCAGCACGATGCGACGGGTCTCGTCACCGCGACGGATCCGCCCGTCGGTGGCGGTGGACTCGGACTGGCTCATGTGATGAGTCTCCCTGGAAAACCGCTTGCGTCTGCTTCGACAACAAATAGTACGATCGTTCGTATAGATTCTACCGCAGCGTCGCGGAGGCGTTCCCCATGATCACGTTCAGACCGTCCCATCGGCCCCTGGCGACCGTCGCCGACCCGTCCATCCGGGCGGCGACGTACGCCGATCGCGCGCGGCTGGTCGACTTCCTGGCCCGGCTGTCCCCCAGCTCGTCGTACCAACGGTTCCTCACCGGGATGGCCGGCGCGCCGTCGCAGCGGCTCGTCGCCGCGCTGCTCCCCGCGGCGCCGGCCGGCGGGGCGCTCCTGGCGTTCCTCGACGGCGAGGTGGTCGGTCACGGGCTGTGGACGCGGCTGCGTGACCCGTCGGTCGCCGAGATCGCCCTCGTGGTCTCCGACCGTCACCAGCGGCGCGGGATCGGAACGGCGCTCGTGCGTGCGCTGACCGACGACCTCGTCGCCCACGGCGTCGCCGACATCGAGGTCTTCAGCAGCACCGACAACCGGGCCGTGGCCCGGATGGTCTCCAGGGCGGCGCCCGACGCCCGGCGAGAGCTGGACGGCCCGACCATGACCTGGAGCTTCCCGGCCCGCAGCAGCAGCTCGGTGCTGCCTCGGACGGCCTGAGGGCCGAGAGCCTCGCCGGCCGGCCGATGGACTCCCCCACCGAGCGCACTACGAGGCGTCCAGCGCCTCCATGACCTCGTCGGAGACGTCGTAGTTGGCGAAGATGTTCTGGACGTCGTCGAGGTCCTCGAGGGCGTCGACGAGGCGGAACATCTTGGCCGCGGCGTCCTTGTCGAGCTGGACCTCCATGTCCGGGACGAACGACGCCTCGGCCGAGTCGTAGTCGATGCCGGCCGCCTGCAGGGCGGTGCGTACGGCGACCAGGTCGGTGGGCTCGGAGACCACCTCGAAGCTGTCGCCGAGGTCGTTGACGTCGTCGGCGCCCGCGTCGAGGGTCGCCTCGAGGATGTCGTCCTCGCCGACCTTCTTGCCGTCCTGGTCCGACCGGGACGATCACCACGCCCTTGCGGTTGAAGAGGAACGACACCGAGCCCGGGTCGGCGAGCGAGCCGCCGTTGCGGGTCATCGCCGTGCGGACCTCCATCGCGGCGCGGTTGCGGTTGTCGGTGAGGCACTCGATGAGCATCGCGACGCCGGCGGGGCCGTAGCCCTCGTAGGTGATCGTCTGGTAGTCGGCGCCACCGGTCTCCGCCCCCGACCCCCGCTTGACGGCGCGGTCGATGTTGTCGTTGGGGACCGAGGACTTCTTGGCCTTCTGGATCGCGTCGTAGAGCGTCGGGTTGCCCGCGGGGTCTCCCCCACCCATCCGCGCGGCGACCTCGATGTTCTTGATCAGCTTGGCGAACATCTTGCCGCGGCGGGCGTCGATGACGGCCTTCTTGTGCTTGGTGGTCGCCCACTTGGAGTGGCCCGACATGGCGCTACCTCTTCCGCTTCAAACGTGGTGGTGCTGGGCGACCAGATCCAGGAACATCCCGTGGATCCGGGAGCCGCCACCCACCTCGGGGTGGAACGACGTCGCCATCAGCGGGCCCTGACGGACCGCGACGATCCTACCCGCGGCCGGCCCGGCCTCCACCGCGGCGAGCACCTCGACGTCCGTGCCGACCGACTCGACCCACGGCGCCCTGATGAACACGGCGTGCACGGGCTCGTCGAGCCCGGTCAGGTGGATCTCCTCCTCGAAGGAGTCGACCTGGCGGCCGAACGCGTTGCGCCGCACCGTGATGTCGAGGCCGCCCAGCGTCTCCTGGCCGGCCACGCCGTCGAGCACGCGGTCGGCGAGCAGGATCATCCCCGCGCAGGTGCCGAACGCCGGCATCCCCTCCGCGAGGCACTCCCGCAGCGGCTCGACCAGCTCGAAGGTCCGGGCCAGCCGGATCATCGTGGTCGACTCGCCACCCGGCAGCACCAGCCCGGCCAGGCCCGCCAGCTCCGAGGGACGGCGCACCGAGACCGCGGGTACGCCGAGGGAGGTCAGCAGTCGCAGGTGCTCGCGGACGTCACCCTGGAGGGCCAGGACTCCGATCGGCGGGCGCTGCGGCATGCCCCGATCGTAGGAAGGGGCCTGGGCGCCTCAGTCGGCGGGAGCGTGCCGCCGTGCGCTGCGGCGCCGGGCGGCCCGGCGCAGACCGGTGGCCAGCACGATCGCCAACACCAGGAAGAGAGGTGCGAGCTCGAGGTGTGCACCGGGCACCAGCCAGGTCTCCATCTCGCCTCCTCCCACGTGTGCCTCGGGCCCGGACCGCCGTCCGGCCGGTGACCATTGGACGCCACCCCACGGGCGCCGGATCCGGTTTCGGGGCGCCGGTCAGCCGATCGGCGCGCGGGTCTGACCGGACGTCGGGCCGGGCCAGGCCCGGGCCTGGGGTCAGCAGGCCCAGTCATCCCGACCACGCTCGGTACCCGACGTAGCCGAGCTCGAGACGGGCGCCCTTGCAGCCGTCCTGGTTCAGCGGCCGGTTGCGCATCTTCACGTGTGGCCACTGCCACATCGGGACCCCGAGGCGCGCGAGATCGGTGGAACCGTCACCGGGCAGCACTAGTCTGCCGGCCCGCATCGGCCGGATCCGGAAGTCGGCCCGGGTGCACGGGGACTCCGCGGTGGCTTGCGGTGCGGTGATGCCGGTGATGGTGACCCTGACGTGCCGGAGCGTGACTGCCGGTGAGCCGACGTTGTCGAACCCGAGGTTGATCCGCGAGGAGTGGCCGGGCCGCAGGAGGGTCTCGGTGGTTCCGCTGATCTCGACCGAGGCGCCGGGGGCGACCTGCGGGCCATGGATGCGGGCTTCCGACCACGCGGAGCCCATCGTCCGGTACTGGTCGGCCAGATGCGAGGCCGCCGGGAGCCCGCCGAGCAGGGTCACCGGGAGAGAGACGACCAGGCCGATCAGCATCGCACGATGTCGCGTCGTCGAGTCGGGCATCTCGCCCCTCTCGCACCTGAAGGTGGCGGCCCGGCACTCGGGCCGGACCGCCACCTGGTTCAGCTGGTCAGCAGCTGGTGAGGTCGATCAGCTGCTGGCGTAGGTGATGGTGAGGACCGCGCCCTTGCAGGGGTCCTGGTTGGTCGCCAGGTTGTTCATGGTGACGGTCAGGCCGGTCCAGTTGTCCACGGCGGAGCCTGAGGCAACGTTGTGACCAACCGCCGCGGTGCCGCCCAGCGTGTAGTTGCCCTGGGCGACGGTGCAGCCAGCGGTGACGTGCGTGGCGTCGATGGCGTAGCCGGTGGCGGTCACCGCGGTGACGTACGTCGGGCCCGCGTTGGTGTTGTTGAAGGTGCCGGCCAGAACCACAGGAGTCATGCCCGGGTACATCGCGCCGACCACGGTCGTCTGGTTGATCGTGATGCCGACGTTGGTGCCGGTCGTGGCGGTGCCCGTACCCGAACCCGTGTTGGTCCAGTAGGCGAAGGCTGCTCCGCCGGCGATCACCACGAGAGCGGCGGTCAGGACTGCGACCTTGGTCTTGAGCTTGTTCCTGAACATGTCGACTCCCCTGTGGAAGCAGGGCTGCTTCCAACGGTTGTGGACGACGGTCCCCACGCCGGTCTGCTGACCACGCTTCAGCGTCGTTGCAACGAGTCTGTAGTGCCTAGGCCCTATATATCGCCCTATGCGTGAGGTCGCCGATCAAAAGGCCGACCGGCCCACCCGTGGCCCACAATGACTACGTGGTCGACCGGTTCGAGTGATCAGTTCGGACGTACGCCCCCAGCAAGGCCAGGGTCACCAGCCGCGTTCGGAGAGCCGGTGCGGCTGCGCGAGCTCCTCGACGTTGATGCCGACCATGGCCTCGCCCAGGCCGCGAGAGACCTTGGCGACCACGTCGGGGTCGTCGTGGAAGGTGGTCGCCTTCACGATCGCCTCCGCGCGCTGCGCGGGGTTGCCGGCCTTGAAGATGCCCGAGCCCACGAAGACGCCCTCGGCGCCGAGCTGCATCATCATCGCGGCGTCGGCCGGGGTCGCGATGCCGCCGGCGGTGAACAGCACCACCGGCAGCTTGCCGCGGCGCGCGACCTCCTTGACCAGGTCGTAGGGCGCCTGCAGCTCCTTCGCGGCGACGTAGAGCTCGTCGTCCTCCAGCGCGGCCAGCCGGCGGATCTCCTTGCGGATCGTCCGCATGTGCGTGACCGCGTTGGACACGTCGCCGGTGCCGGCCTCGCCCTTGGAGCGGATCATCGCGGCGCCCTCGGTGATCCGGCGCAGCGCCTCGCCGAGGTTGGTCGCACCGCACACGAACGGCACCGTGAACGACCACTTGTCGATGTGGTTCTCGTAGTCGGCGGGCGTGAGCACCTCGGACTCGTCGATGTAGTCGACCCCCAGGCTCTGCAGGACCTGGGCCTCGGCGAAGTGGCCGATCCGGGCCTTGGCCATCACCGGGATCGAGACCTGCTCGATGATCCCGTCGATCATGTCGGGGTCGCTCATCCGGGACACGCCGCCCTGGGCGCGGATGTCGGCCGGGACCCGCTCGAGCGCCATCACCGCGACCGCGCCGGCGTCCTCGGCGATCTTGGCCTGCTCGGCGGTGACGACGTCCATGATCACGCCGCCCTTGAGCATCTCCGCCATGCCGCGCTTCACGCGGGTGGTGCCGGTGACGGGTGCCTCGGCGGTGTCGTCGTGCGTGTGCTCGTGGGTGCCCTCTGGGTGCTGCTCAGCCATGGCCTCAGCCTACGGCTGAGGGGGTGTTCCAGCCGATTCGGTATTCGCCGTCGGAGCGAGTGCCTGACGGCGTACGAGCAGGATCCGCTGCACCACCGTGACCGTGCTCAGCGCCGCGATCAGCCAGAGCGCGACCTCGTAGAGGATCGGCAGGTCGAGGACGTCGCCGAAGAACGTCGGCACCAGCAGCCCGACCAGCCGGTCCGGCCGCTCGGCGAGACCGGTCTTGGCGTGGTAGCCGAGCTGCTCGCCCTTGCTCCGCGCGTACGACGTCACCGAGCCCATCGCCAGGCAGATGAGCGCGAGGACGAGGTAGAGCCTGTCCTCGGCCTGCCAGGCGAAGAACAGCGCCATGCCGCCGAAGAGTGCGGCGTCGGCTATCCGGTCCAGCGTGGAGTCGAGGAACGCGCCGAAGGTGTCGGTGCGGCCCATCTTGCGGGCCATCGCGCCGTCGACCAGGTCGCTGAACACGAACGCCGTCACCACCACCACGCCCTGCCAGAGCCAGCCCTGGGGGAAGCACACCAGCGCGCCCGCGGCCACCCCGAGGGTGCCGACGAGCGTCACGACGTCGGGGCTGATGCCGAGCCGGATGAACAGGTCGATGAACGGCGCGAGGGCTCTGCCCTGCCAGAAGGCCTTGAATCGGTCGAGCATGGTGGCCGCAGGCTAGTCGCCCCGTGCCGCGAGGTGTGACTCTCGGTGTGCCTTGCGGGCGTACTGTCGCCCTACGGAGCCACTCAGGCAACCGATAACGAGAGATCCCGCATGAGCGACAAGTCGCCTCGCCAGAGCAAGTCAGCCAAGACCGGGAAGTCGATCAAGGAGAAGCGCGCCGAGAAGCGTGAGGCCGCCTCCAAGAACGGCGCCAGCTCGATGAGCAGCCTCACCAACAAGAAGCACTGAGCCGCACCCCGGCTCAGACTCGGTCGGCTCTGGCCCAGGCCGACGCCAGGAGCTCCCGGGTGTCGGACAGCAGCTCGGGCAGGGTCTTGGTCCGCCCGATGATCGGCATGAAGTTCTGGTCGCCCGGCCACCGCGGGACGACGTGCTGGTGCAGGTGCGCGGCGATGCCGGCGCCGGCGATGTGTCCCTGGTTCATGCCGATGTTGAAGCCGGCGGCGCCCGACACCGAGCGGATCACCGCCATCGCCCGCTTGGTCATCGCGGCGATCTCCGCGGACTCGTGGTCGGTCGTGTCGGTGTAGTCGGCGACGTGCCGGTAGGGGCAGACCATGAGGTGGCCCGGCGCGTAGGGGTAGAGGTTGAGCACGGCGTACGCCGTCTCGCCGCGGCTCACCACCAGCCCCTCCTCGTCGGTCAGCGACGGGACCCGGCAGAACGGGCACTCCCCCGTCGAGCCGTCGAGCGGCTTGTTCTCGCCGCGGATGTAGGCCATCCGGTGCGGCGTCCAGAGCCGGTCGAGGTCGTCGGCCTCGCCGACGCCGGCCTGCACCAGCGGCAGCTCGTCGGGTCCGCTCACCCGGCGGTCCCCTCGAACGCCGCTTCGAGCAGCGCCTCGACCGGCACGTCGGGGTCGAGCGCCACCCCGCGGCCCGCCGCCATCCCGCCGATCTGCAGCCAGACCGCCTCGGTCACCAGCTCGACGAACCTCTCCCGGTCCGGCCGCTGCTCGGGGCGCCCCAGCCAGCGCCGCGTGGAGGTGAACACCGCGCCGACCAGGCCGAAGACCAGCGGGTCGAGAGCCGCCACGTCGTCCTCGGTGAGGCGAACGTGCAGCACCTCCACGCCGACGTTGATCAGGTCCTCGATCTGGCCGGCGATCTGCTGGACCGCCTTCTCCATCTGGCCGGCGCCCGGCCCGTGCGGGGCCCGCTGCGCGAACTCGTGCAGCGAGGGATGCTCGCTGGCCCACCCGACGTAGGCCGACACGACCCGCCGGATGATGTCGACCGGCGTGCCCTCGAAGGACAGCGCCGGCACCAGCACGGCGCGCAGCAGCTCGAGCGCCCGGCCCTGCACGGCGGCATCGAGGTCGGCGCGGTCGGCGAAGTGGCGGTAGACCACGGTGCGGCTCAGGCCGGCGCGGTCCGCGATCTGCTGGACGTGCACCTCGGCGCCCGGCTCGGAGTCGGCGAGCACCCCGATGGCGGCGTCGAGGATGTGCTCGCGGCGTGCCTGGTTGTGGCTGTCCCACCGCAGCTGTCGCCCGTCGGTCTTGCCCGCCATGGCGTCAGGGTATCCACGGGCCCGCTCCTTCCACGCTCCTCGCACCGCCGGTGGTCGAAACCTGCCGGCGCCCGCGCTCGGCGCCCGCTCCACGCCGATCGAGCCTGTCGAGATCACCGCAGCCTGCCCTGGGAGCCGACGCTGCGGACATCTCGACAAGCTCGATGAGCGGTGGTCGAGACCCAAGGCGGCGTCGGCTGGCGCAAACCCTTCGACCCAGAGCCGCCACCGGGTCTAGCGTCGCGGGTGCCGGGCGACGTACGCCCGCGCCGTCCATGACAGGAGCACCGGGATGCGCCGCACCTTCGGATCGATCGCTGACCCATTCGATCTCACCGAAGGCCACCGTCCATGCCCACGCTCAACCTGGGGATCCTGGCGCACGTAGACGCCGGCAAGACCACCCTCACCGAACGGCTCCTCTACGAGACCGGGGCCACCCGGCACCTCGGTCGCGTCGACCACGGCGACACGACCACCGACTCGGACTCGATCGAGCGCCGGCGCGGCATCACGATCCGCACCGCCGTCGCCACGATGACCCTGCCGTCCCCGCACGGGCCGGTGAAGGTCAACCTGATCGACACCCCGGGCCACTCCGACTTCGTCGCCGAGGTCGAGCGCGCGCTGGCGGTGCTCGACGGCGCCGTGCTGGTCGTGTCAGCGGTGGAGGGCGTCCAGGCGCAGACCCGGGTGCTGATCCGGATCCTGGAGCGCCTGGGCCTGCCCTTCCTGGTGTTCGTCAACAAGATGGACCGGGCCGGTGCCTCGCTCGAGCGCACCCTGGACGCGCTGCGCGAGGAGCTGGCCGGCGCGGTCGTCGCGCTGGACGGGCCGAGGTCGCGGCAGGCGTCGGTCGAAGAGGTCCTCGACGCGGTGGCGCCCTGGGACGACCGGCTGCTGCGCGAGTACGTCGAGGGCCGGGCGCCCGACGTACGGCGGGCCCTCGTCGCCCTGGCCGAGCAGGCCCGGCTCGGGCGCGTCCACCCGGTGCTGTCGGGTGCCGCCCTGGCCGGGGTCGGGATCGCGGAGGTCCTGGCCGCGATCACGACGTACCTCCCGACGGTCGAGGGCGGGGAGGCGGAGCCGCTGCACGCGACGGTGTTCAAGATCGACCGCGACGCCGACGGGCACCGGATGGCCTACCTGCGCGTGCACGCCGGCCGGCTCGCCTCCCGCGACCGCGTGACGGTGCACCGCCGGATGGGCTCCGGCATGGTCGACTCGCACGACGCGAGGGCCCTCGACGTCCGCGCGTTCGACCGCGGCGCCGAGACCCGCCCCGGCTCGGCGGTCGCCGGCGACATCGCGACCGTGGTCGGCCTCGGCGAGATCGCGATCGGCGACCAGCTCGGTCACTGGGACGCGGCGCGGAGCGGCCGGCAGTTCCTGCCGCCCGGGCTCGAGTCGGTCGTGCAGCCCCGCGACCCGGCCGACCGGATCGCGCTGTTCCAGGCGCTGCAGCAGCTCTCGGAGCAGGACCCGCTCATCGACGCCCGGCTGGAAGGGGTCGACGAGGAGCTGACGGTCAGCATCTACGGCGAGGTCCAGAAGGAGGTCCTGGCCGCCCGACTCGAGTCCGAGTACGCCGTCGCCGCCGAGTTCCTGCCGACCCGGACCGTGCACGTGGAGCGGGTCGCCGGCTCCGGCGAGGGCTACGCCGAGACCGCGATGGGCAACGCCTCGCTCGGGCTGCGCGTGGGCCCGGCACCGGTCGGTGCCGGACTCGACTACGCCCTCGGCGAGGGGGTCGAGCGCGGCTACCTGCTGCCGTCGTTCCACGTCGCCATCGAGGACGCGCTGGACCGCGAGCTGGCCGAGGGGCTGCACGGCTGGCGGCTCACCGACCTCCGGGTGCGGGTGACCCACTCGAGGTTCCACGCGCCCACGCCGTCGGCGGGCGACTTCCGCCGGCTGACGCACCTGGCGTTCCGGGAGGCGCTCGGGCGAGCCGGCACCACCGTCTGCGCCCCGCTCAGCAGCTTCGAGCTGGTGGTGCCGGCCGAGGCCCTGACCGCGGCGCTGTCGATGCTCGTCGGCCACGGCGCGACGCCGGAGCCGGTCGAGGTCGGGCCGGGGCGCTGCCTGGTGACGGGCACGATGCCGACCAGCGAGGTCGGCCCGTTCGAGCGACGCCTCCCCGACCTGACCTCGGGGCGCGGCGTCCTGCTCACCCAGCCGGCCGGCCACGTCCCCGTGCCCGGTCCGCCGCCGACGCGCGGGTCCCAGCGCGCCGTTCAGAGGTTTCGAGACGCTCGCTAGCGCGAGCTCCTCAACCAGCGGTGGCTACCTGCCAGTGGTGGAGGGCGCTCTGCGCCCGTCTCGAAACCCCGGCCACCGACGCGCGGAAGTCAGAGGTTGCGGAAGTAGTCGCCCAGCTCGGTCTCGGTGCCCGGGCAGGTGATGTTGCGGTCCCGGCCGTCCTCGACCCACTGCGCCAGCGCGCCGATCCCGCCCTGGATCAGCCAGTCGCTGCCGCAGCGGCTCACCGCCTCGTCCTGCGAGGTCTGGCCGGCGGCGCGCCACTCCGGGACGCCGAGGCTGAGGTCGCCGACGATGCCGGCCCAGATGGCCGGCGTGGAGTAGACGCCGATGCGGTAGCCGGCCTCGGCGTAGCCCCGCGCGGCGCCGAGCACCACCTCGGCGTTGGCGGCGGTGCTCGTCGACCACTCGTAGTGCGGCACCTGCTCGATGTCGAGCCAGATGATCGGCGAGTCGAGGCCGGCGGCCTTCATCGACTCCAGGTTGAACTGCGCCTGCGCGCGGCCGGCCTCCTGCAGGCCGCCGTACTGCTCCTGCGCGGCCTCGTCGGGCCAGCTGATCACGGAGTACGCCGCGACGAGGAGCCCGCGCTCCTTGGCGTAGGCGACCTGGTCGGCCAGGCAGGGGTTGGCGTGGAAGCCCGGACCGTTGGTCAGGCCGATGATGAGGTACTCCGCGTCGTCGCGCGGCATCGGTTGGCCCGAGGTCTCCTTGAACGGGATGCCCATCCCCGGCGGGCACTGCGGCCAGCTGATGTCCGCGCCGAGGACCGCCCCGTCGCGCGGCGGGACCAGGCCGCCGGCGGCGTTGAGCTCCGAGGCCGCCTCCTGCGCCTTGATGGCCAGCTGGGTGAGCTGCTTGAGCTGCTCGAGCTCCGCCGCGTCGACGGGCGGTGCGGTGGGCGCCGCGCCACCCGTCTTCGCACCGCCGGACGGTTCGTCGCTGCCGGCGGAGTCGCCGCCGCCACATCCGGCCAGCAGCACCGCCGCGAGGGCGAGCGCGACCGGACCGCGCCTCACTCCTTCTCCCACACCGACACGTGTGCGCGGCTGTCCGCGGTGAACGGCGTCCGGTCCCACCACGCCCACCGCTCCCGCAGCCGCATCCCCGCGAGCCGGGCCATGAGGTCGAGCTCGGCGGGCCAGGCGTAGCGGAACGGCACGCTGTTGCGCCGGTAGGACCCGTCCTCGAGCCGGGTGTAGTGGTGGGACCACATCAGCTGGGTGACGGGGTCGTACTCGTCGATGCCGTGGTGCTCGTCGGAGTGGTTGAAGACCCGGTAGCGGAGGTCGGGCTGCGCGGCCAGCACACCGGGCACACCGGTCTCGACCACGAAGCAGCCGCCCGGCCGCAGGTGCCGCGCGGCGTTCGCGAACGTCGCGACCTGGGCGTCCTGGCTGGCGACGTTGCCGATCGTGTTGAAGACGAGGTAGACGAGGTCGAACTCGCCCGCGAGCCCGACGCCGGCCAGCGCCGTGCTGAAGTCGCCGATCTCCACCGGGATCTCGGCCCCACCGGGCTTGGCGTGCAGCTGCGCCACCATCGCCTCCGAGAGGTCGATGCCGTGCACCTCGATCCCGCGCGCAGCCAGCGGCAGCGCGACCCGGCCGGTGCCGATCGCGAGCTCCAGGGCCCTGCCCCCGCTCTGCTCGTCTCCGGCCGCCAGCTCGGCGAGGAACCCGGCCTCGACCGCGAGGTGCTCCTCGGAGAAGCGGACGTCGCTGTCGTCGTCGTACGACGCCGCGACGGTCTCCCCGAAGTAGTCCACCACCGGTGGTTGCAGGTTGCCCACTGCCCCCACCGGTGGTTGAGGAGGTTGCGCAGCAACCGTCTCGAAACCAGGTGACACGGGGCTGGGATTCCGCAAAGCCTCCGGGGTTTCGAGACGGGCGCAGAGCGCCCTCCTCAACCACCGGAGGCCCCTCCGACTCGTCCACGTCAGACCTGCTCGCGCGACTCCACGGCGGCGACGACCCGGGCGATCGCATCCTCGATCGAGACGCCGTTGTCCTGGTGCCCGTCGCGGTAGCGGAACGAGACCGCGCCGGCGGCCACGTCGTCGTCTCCCGCGATCATCATGAACGGCACCTTCTGGAGCTGGGCGTTGCGGATCTTCTTCTGCATCCGGTCGTCGGAGTCGTCGACCTCGACGCGGATGCCGGCCGTGGTCAGCTGCCGCGCGACGTCGTACAGGTAGTCGACGTGCCGCTCGGCGATCGGGATCCCCTGGACCTGCACCGGCGACAGCCAGGGCGGGAACGCGCCGGCGAAGTGCTCGACGAGCACGCCGATGAACCGCTCGATCGAGCCGAACTTGGCGGAGTGGATCATCACCGGCTGCTGCCGCGAGCCGTCGGCCGCGGTGTACTCCAGCCCGAACCCCTGCGGCTGGGCGAAGTCGTACTGGATGGTCGACAGCTGCCAGGTCCGGCCGATCGCGTCGCGCGCCTGCACCGAGATCTTGGGGCCGTAGAACGCCGCCCCGCCCGGGTCGGGCACCAGCTCGAGGCCCGACTCCGTGGCGGCCTCCTGCAGGACGCGGGTGCCGACCTCCCACTGCTCGTCGGTGCCGATGAACTTGTCGGCCCTGGAGTCGTCACGGGTCGACAGCTCGAGGTAGTAGTCCGGCATCCCGAAGTCGCGGAAGAGTCCCAGGCAGAAGTTCAGCAGGTGCTTGATCTCGTCGGACGCCTGCTCGGGGGTGACGTAGGAGTGCGAGTCGTCCTGGGTCATCCCGCGCACCCGGGTCAGGCCGCCGACCACGCCGGACTTCTCGTAGCGGTAGACGCCACCGAACTCGAAGAGCCGCAGCGGCAGCTCGCGGTAGGACCGCCCGCGGGACTGGTAGATGAGGTTGTGCATCGGGCAGCTCATGGCCTTGAGCTGGTACTTCGCGCCCTCGAGCTCCATCGGCGGGTACATGGTGTCCGCGTAGTAGGGCAGGTGCCCCGAGGTGTGGAACAGGCCGTCCTTCGAGATGTGGGGGCTGCCGACGTACGAGAAGCCCTCCTCGATGTGGCGCTGGCGGACGTAGTCCTCCATCACCCGCTTGATCACGCCGCCCTTGGGGTGGAACACGACCAGGCCGGGGCCGAGCTCCTCGGGGAAGGAGTAGAGGTCGAGGTCGCGCCCGATCCTGCGGTGGTCGCGCCGCTCGGCCTCCTCGAGATGGTGCAGGTGCTCCTCGAGCGCCTCCTTGGACTCCCAGGCGGTGCCGTAGATGCGCTGGAGCTGCTTGTTCTTCTCGTCGCCGCGCCAGTAGGCCGCCGCCGAGCGCATGAGCTTGAACGCCGGGATCCGCTTGGTGGTCGGCAGGTGCGGGCCGCGGCACAGGTCGCTCCAGGCCACCTCACCGTCGCGGCGGACGTTGTCGTAGATGGTGAGCTCGCCGGCACCCACCTCGACGTCGGCCCCCTCGGCCGCGTCGTCGCTCTTGCCGGAGCCCTTCAGCCCGATCAGCTCGACCTTGTAGGGCTCGTCCTTGAGCTCGTTGAGCGCGTCGGCGTCGGTGGTCACCCGGCGGGAGAACCGCTGGCCCTCCTTGATGATCTTGCGCATCCGGGTCTCGATCTTCTCGAGGTCCTCGGGCACGAACGGGGTCTCGACGTCGAAGTCGTAGTAGAAGCCGTTCTCGATCGGCGGCCCGATCCCGAGCTTCGCGTCGGGGTAGAGGTCCTGGACCGCCTGCGCCATCACGTGCGCGGTCGAGTGCCGCAGGATGTCGTGGCCGTCGGCGCTGTCGATCGCGACCCCCTCGACCTCGTCGCCGTCCTGCAGCTCGTAGGACAGGTCCTTGAGCGCGCCGTTCACGCGCGCCGCGATGACGCCCTCTCCGTCAGGGAGGTCCTTGAACGGCTCCCACGCCTTGGTGCCCGTCGTGACCGCACGCTCCTCACGCTCACCGGCGTGGACGAGGGCGATCTTGAGGTCGGACATGCGGTCGATCGTAACGACGGGCATTGCTCGCCCGCCCCCGGGTTTCGCCGGGGCATGCGGGGTGGTCGGGCGGGGCGGTCAGGCGAGTGGTCAGGCGGGTACGGCGAGCGCCGGCCGGCCCGCCAGCTCCCGGGCCTGGTCGACGGCGGCCGCGAGAGCCCTCTCCCGCAGGCCCGGTACGTCGACAGGCTGGGCGTTCACGAACTCGATGTCGCTGATGCCGACGAAGCCGAAGATCGCGCGCAGGTAGGGCTCCTGGAAGTCCAGCGCCGCCATCGGGCTCCCCGGCTCGTAGCTCCCTCCGCGCGAGGTCACGCAGACCATCGAGCGGCCGTGGACCATCGGCACCGGCACGCCCGTCTCGTCGTACCGGAACAGGTAGCCCGGCTGGATCAGGCAGTCGATGTAGTACTTGAGGACGTAGGGGATGCCGAGGTTCCACATCGGACTGCTGACCAGGTACTGGTCGGCGCCCTTGAAGGTGGCGATCAGGTCCTCGATCTGCCGCCAGGACCGGCGGGCCTCGTCGTCGATCGGGGCGCCGTGCATCAGGTGGTACTTGGTGTCGATGTTGGCGCCGGCGACGGCGGGCAGGTCGGTGCGGAAGAGGTCGACGGTCTCGACCCGCAGGTCCGGGACCTGGCGGTCGAGCTCGTCGAGGTAGGCCTGTGCGACGGCGAGCGTCGTCGACTGGTCCTGGCGAGGGGTGGCAACGATGTGGAGCAACGTCGTGGTCATGGCTCCACGGTCGTCGCCACCGACGTCCACGCGCATCCGAGCCAGCACCAGACCTCGGTCGGGGCTGGCCCTGAGGGGTTGTCGGGCTCAGCGCGGTCCGGCGTCAGGCGTCGACAGCCGCCCCGGCCTGGAGGTGCCGGTCGACGCCGGCCCCGGCGGGCGCGCCGAACAGCCAGCCCTGCCCGAGGTGGACCCCGATGGCCTGGAGCTGGCGCCACTGCTCCTCGGTCTCGACCCCTTCGGCGCAGATGCGGGCGCCGACCAGGTGTGCCCATGCGCACACCGTCGGGATGGTCGCGCGGTAGTAATCGAGGTCGAGGTTCGAGAACCCCTTGCCCCAGTCGTCGACCGCGATGACCGCGTCCAGGCTCACGTGACCGCCAGCATCAGGCCCGACCGGCGCGCGACCTCAGGGCGGCCCTGATCGCCGCCGCCTCCAGCTCGACCCACGTCCCGTCCATGCGCGCGGCCTCGAACACGGTGGCGGGATCATCGTCCGGGAAGCGGCTCAGCGCCTCAACGGCGATCTCGGCTCCCGTGGCGAGGTGCCGGGTATTCCCAAGTGGGCTCGGCGGCACGATGCTCGACCCATGACGGACACCGCGCCGGCGAGCAGCACGCAGGGCAAGGGGATGGCGGTCCCGCTGGCGGCGTTCGCCGCCGGTGCTGCGATCGCCGTGGTCATCGGCGTCTTCGGCCGCGTCCACGACCCCACGCTGGACGGCACCACCACGCTCGGCTTCCACACGGTGATCCAGATGAAGGTCGTGGCCACCACCGTCATCGCCGTGCTGGTGATCGGACAGCTCCTCGGAGCGCTGGTGCTCTACGGCAAGCTGCCGGTCACCGCGCCGCACTGGCTCGGGAAGGCGCACCGCGCCTCCGGCGTCGTCACGATCGCGCTCACCGTGTTCGTCGCCTACCACTGCCTGTGGTCGCTCGGCCTGGAGTGGGGCCACCTCCCCGACGGCGAGAAGGTCAGCGCCCGGACGGTCGTGCACGGCGTGCTCGGCTGCTCGGTGTTCGGCGCGGCCGCCGTGAAGGTCGCCGCGGTCCGTGCGAGGCGGGCGCCGGGGTGGTTCCTGCCGGTGGCCGGCGGGCTGCTCTTCACCCTCTTCGTCGCCGTGATCCTGACCTCGGCGGTCTGGTACTACGCCAACTACGGGCTGCCGGACTCGAACGGCTACTAGCTCCGCGACCGCGGTCAGGGTGGGCGATACTGGGTTCGAACCAGTGACCTCTTCGGTGTGAACGAAGCGCGCTACCACTGCGCCAATCGCCCCTGCTTTGCGACGGCCGATGCTAGCCCATCACCCGGGGTCCTCCAGCATCATCCCCCGCGTTCCTCCGCTGGCTCAGTCCTCGGCCGAGACTCAGGTGCCGGCGGCGACGAGCGCCTCGGCCTCCTCCTGCTCCGACAGGCCGCCGACGAGCGGTGGTGCACCGCGCGCGACGTCCCAGGAGCGGGTGTCGGCGATGGTCTGTGCCAGCGGCGTGGCCGGCATCCCGGCGTCCAGCGCAGCGGCGCTGCTGATGCGCAGCATCACGTCCCACGCCGGGTCGGCGAAGAGCAGCGGCCAGTCCAGGTCCCCCTCGGCCACCGGGACCAGCTCGGCGTCCCCGCAGGCCCGCACGACGTCGAGGAACGTGACCGCCGGCTGGGGACCCACCGCGTTGAAGGCGCCCGGCACGTCCTCCTCGAGGAGGATCGTCACGAGACGCGCGAGGTCCCGGACGTCCATGAGCTGGGTGGGCCGGTCCAGCCGCTCGGGGACGGCGATCGGGCGTCCGCTGGCGGCTTTCCGCACCCAGTAGGTGAGCCGGTCGTGCGGGTCGTGGGGGCCGACGATGTAGCCCGGCCGCACGACGCTGAGGCGGTCGCCGAAGTGGGCCAGGAGAGCGTCCTCGCAGGCCACCTTGAGCGGGCCGTACGTCGCGTCGTCGAGCGTCTCGTCGCCAAGGTAAGGCGCCAGCCGCGTGGAGGTCTCGGTGATCTGCCCGTCCGCGGCGAGATGGTCGTAGACCATCCCGGTGGAGATGAAGACGTAGCGCCCCGCATGCCCGTCGAGCGCCGCCACGGCCTGCTCGACGTGGCGTGGCAGATATCCGGTCGCGTCGACGACCGCGTCCCACCGGTGACCGGCGAGCGCGGCGTAGTCACCCGAGCTCCGGTCCCCCACCAGGCGCGCGACGCCGGGGAAGAGGTCGGCTCCGGTGCGGCCCCGGTTGAACAACGTGGGCGTGTGGCCCCGCGCGAGCAGGTCCTCCACGATCGTGCGGCCCACGAAGGACGTTCCGCCGAGCACCAGGACCTGCATCTGCGGACCATAGACCCATCGCTGGTCAGGCGGGGTCCTCCAGCATCGTCCCCTCGCGCTCGGCCCACGCCTCCTGGGCCGCCTTGGTGATCGGGCCGGGCACCGGCAGCTCGAGGTCGTCCCAGTGGCTGACGGGCTGTACGTCGCGGGTGGTCGAGGCGAGGAAGACCTCGCTGGCCTGCCGCACGACGTCGATCGGCTCGTCGACCTCCCGGCCGCCGTACCACTCCAGGACGAGCGCCCTGGTCACCCCGGCCAGGCAACCGCTGTGGAGCGAAGGGGTCCGCAGCTCGCCGTCGACGACGTAGAAGACGTTGGAGCCGGTCCCCTCGCACAGGTGCCCCGCGAGGTTGGCCATCACCGCCTCCCCCGCTCCCCTGGCCTTGGCGTGGGCCAGCATCACCACGTTCTCGCCGTACGACGTGGTCTTGAGCCCCGCCAGCGCGCCCTTCTCGTTGCGCGGCCACGGCACCGTCGCCACTCGACTGCTCTCGGCCGCCTCGTCGAGCGGCGCCGCGACCACGATCAGCGTCGGCTCTCCGTCGCTCCGCCCGCTGCCCAGCGGCGCCGGCCCGGCGGTGTAGGTGATCCGGATGCGGTTCAGCGGGTCGGTCGTGGCTTCGAGCACGGCCGCCACCCCGCGGCGTACCTCCCCGAGGTCCGGCGCCGGCAGCCCCAGCCCCTCCGCGCTGGTCGAGAGGCGCTCCAGGTGCCGCTGCAGCGCGAACGGGCGGCCGGCCACTGCCTTGATCGCCTCGAAGACCCCGTCCCCCACCGTCAGCCCGTGGTCGCTCACCGCCACCGCCGGCCCCGTCGGGTCGTCGAGGACCTTGCCGTTCACCCACGCGCGCACGAGGCGCATCCTTTCATCGGGATCGCCCCCGCTGGTTGAGGAGGTCGCGCAGCGACCGTCTCGAAACCTCGTACGCCGAGGCTGGGACTCAGCCACGACCCCCGCGCGCCAAGTTTGTGCGCCGCAGAGCATCGGCTAAGGTTCTGACGCAATTCGGGCACGGGAAACCGGGCTCGG
Source organism: uncultured Actinomycetota bacterium (assembly GCA_963766475.1). Classification (GTDB taxonomy): domain Bacteria; phylum Actinomycetota; class Actinomycetes; order Propionibacteriales; family Nocardioidaceae; genus Nocardioides. Next base: position 132,620 of record CAVXZS010000002.1, read on the forward strand.
AAGCAGGCGGACATAGCTCAGTTGGTAGAGCGCAACCTTGCCAAGGTTGAGGTCGCGAGTTCGAGTCTCGTTGTCCGCTCGGAGAGGGTCTCGGCAGACCCGTCCAACAACGGTGGGTTGGCCGAGAGGCGAGGCAACGGACTGCAAATCCGTGTACACGGGTTCAAATCCCGTACCCACCTCGAACAACTCCACATGGGCGATTGGCGCAGCGGTAGCGCGCTTCCCTGACACGGAAGAGGTCACTGGTTCAATCCCAGTATCGCCCACCAAGTTTTCGCAGGTCAGAGGCCCTTTAGAGGGTCTTTGCTTGTTCCTGAGGAACATACGAGGAACAACGCCCCGTCCACGGCCGACTCTCGGGCAGCTCCGCTCCGGTGACTGATACGCACGTCATTCGCCACCCGCCACCTAGCCGTATGGGGTGGCGCAGACGTGTCTACATTCGTAGACTGCGCGCGATGGGCAGAGAAGTCGACGCAGACGAGTTTGATAGGGGCCGCGGAGGTCGCCGCCATCCTTCGGCTCTCCCCACCGAACAGCGTGACGACCTACCTCCGTCGGTACCCAGACTTCCCCGCGGCCGATCGTCGACATCGCAGCAAGCAGGATCCGTCTCTGGCGGCGGCAGGATGTTGAGCAATGGCATCAGAATCGGACGCATCTGTGAACACTGAGACCATTGCGCTGTCCGATCAAAGCGGTGGAGCTACAACTTTCGCCACACCATCGTCGTTCCAGCCTTGCAGACGCTTCTGTCCGAAGTCGGCACGCGGGCGCACTACGCCGACTACGAGGCAGCCGTGTTGGAAGACAACATCCTCGGGAAGAACACGGTCGGAGCGCGGCGACGGACCTTGCGGTACCTCCGCGAACTCTACGTATTGCGTCCCGAATCTGTGCTGTTCCGAGTGCTCTGCGACTTGTGGAACGATGACCCAACTGGCCAACCGCTCCTAGGCGGGTCTTTGCGCAATGGCTCGAGACACGGCGTTCCGAGCCAGCGGACATGCGATCTTTCAGAGCGAGCCAGGCGACCGAGTCACCGCTACTGATCTCGCAGAATCAGTGGCAAAGTCGTTTCCCACGTCCTACAACGAGGCGACGCTGGCGAAGATCGGACGGAACACGTCGTCGTCCTGGGAGCAGACAGGGCACCTCGACGCAGTGACCCGCACAGCCAAGGTCCGGCGTCAGCGCGGTATGCACCTCGTCGACCACGGCGTTCGCGCTCTTCCTTGGCCACCTTCAGGGGCACAACGGCGGCGCGCTATTCGACACCGTTTGGGTGCGAGCGCTAGACCAACCCCGCGCACATCTACTTGACCTTGCGGTTGTGGCGTCGCAACGGTCACTGATCGATCGACTTTCGCAATAGCGGGGGGGTCACCGAGGTGAAGTTCACTGAGCTGCTCCGGCCGATCGAAGGGCGTCTGCTGTGAGTCGGGTCGACGACCTAATCCGGAACTAGAC
>CAVXZS010000003.1:0-318939 GCA_963766475.1 uncultured Actinomycetota bacterium
GTCAGCGGGGGCAGAACCGTCGACACCCTGGTCCCAGCGAGTTTAGGTTCGGTTGCGACGCGCTCGTGGTGCGTCTCGCGCTCCAAGTGCGCCGACACGGCGCTACCGCCGAGGGGCGCCTGCGGCGCGTGCGCAGCAGTACCGCCGGGTCGGCGCTCCCCACACGAAGCAGCACCCCCGCGTCAGCGCTGTGCGCTGTCGCGGGGGTGCGTGCTTCGCGTGGGCCTAGGAGGACTTGAACCTCCGACCTCTTCCTTATCAGGGAAGCGCTCTAACCGTCTGAGCTATAGGCCCGGGAGTACGCCGGAGGAACCTCGCGGCGGACCGGGGAGTGACCTTACCGGAGCAGTCGGGGCCCGGTGAAATCGGTTCCTGACCCGCTCCGGGACGGGTTTACGTCATACGGAGGGAGCAAGCGGGTGCACCGTGCGTATGACGTAAAAGAGCCGACTCAGTGGTCCTCGGCGAGGGTGACCTCGACGCCGCCGAGCAGGGCCGCGGACATGTTGTAGAGGAACGCGCCGAGCGTGCAGATCGCGGTCACCAGGACCACGTCGACCGCGGCCACGATCATCGTGAAGCCGACCACCCGGCGAGTGCCGATGTAGTCCTCGATGTCGAAGGTCGAGGCGTCCTGGCCACCCACGACGTCCTGGACCGTCTGGTTGATCGACGACCACACGTCGGCGGCACTGAGCACCGACCAGACCATGAGCACCGACACCACGATGACGATGCCGAGGGCGATCGAGAGGAGGAACGACGTCTTCATCACCGACCAGGGGTCGATCCGGGTCAGCCGGAGCCGCGCGCGACGACCGGGCTTGGGCGCCGCGGCTGCCTGCTCGGCGCGCTTCTCCTCGCGGGTCGGCTTGGCGGGCCGGGGCTGCTTGGCGGGCTTGGGCGCCTTGGTCTTCGCGACCGGCTTGGCGGCAGGCAGCGGCGCGACGACCGGCGGCGGCGCTGCGGCCGGGCGGGCCGTCTCGGTCGTGCGTGCGGCAGGCGCCTGGGCGATGGAGGACTGCGTCGCCGGACTGGGCTGCGGGGCAGCCGTCGGCGGTGGCGTCGTGGGAGCGGCCGCCGGAGCCGGCCTGCTCGGCGCGGCCTTGGTCGGCGTCCGGCGCGCCTGGGGCGCCGCAGTGGGCTGAGTCGGTTGGGCCGCCGGGCTCGCCTGGGTCGGCTGGCTCGCCTGGGCCGGCGGCGACGCGGGCCTCGGCTTGGCCGGTCGCTTCGCGGCCTTCTTGGCGGGGGTCCGGGTGGGTCGCGCGGCGGGCGGCTTGGCAGGTGTCGCGCGGGCCGTCGCGCCGGTGGTCTCGCCGGTCGCGCCGGCGGGCATCGGGGGCAGCACCCTGCCGGCGCCGTTGGACCCGCTCGAGCCGGCCGAGCCGTCGCTGGCCGCACTGCCGTTGCTTCCGGCCGCCGGCCGCTTCGGGGGCAGGGGCAGTGCCACCGTGTCTTCTCGACCGGTGTCGCTCGGGCGATCAGCCATAGTGACTGTCACTCCCCCTGCACTCGACTGGGCAATGGTTCGACTGGTGGGCCGTCACTCGGACGCGTCGTCACCGTCGATTGTTGCATCCGGGTCGACATTCTCCGATTCAGTGCTTGTCTCGGTGCTCGTCTCGGGGGTCTCCGAGGCGTCATCCGCACCTTCAGCCGCAGAGGCCTCGGCCTCGAGCTCCTCCTCGACCTTGGCCTCGACCGACCGGGCCACGACCGCGACCGCGTCACCCTCCTTGGGCGTCACGAACTTCACGCCCATGGTCGAGCGGCCCAGCACCCGGAAGTTCTCATCGATCCGGCTGCGCACCACCTGACCGCCCTGGGTGATCGACATGACCTCGTCGCCGTCCTCGACGATGAACGCGCCTACGAGGACACCGCGCTCCTCGTTGGCCAGCGACATCGCCTTGACGCCCTTGGCGCCGCGGTTGGTCAGGCGGTACTCGTTGGTGCGGGTCCGCTTGGCGAAGCCACCGTCGGTCATCGTGAAGACGTATTGGACGTTCTCGTCGGAGTCCTCGGTCGCGACCTGGGCGGCGCGGATCACCGACATGGACAGCACCGAGTCGCCGGCGGCGTACTTCATGCCGGTCACGCCGGACGTCGCCCGGCCCATCGGCCGCAGCTGGGTGTCGTCGGCACGGAACCGCACCGCCTGACCCTTGCGGGAGACCAGCAGGATCTCGTCGTCGGGGAAGACCAGCTCGGCGCCGATCAGCTCGTCGTCGTCCTCACGGAAGTTGATGGCGATGACACCGGCCTGGCGCGGGCTGTTGTAGTCGCCGAGCCGGGTCTTCTTCACCAGCCCGTTGCGGGTGGCGAGCACGAGGTAGGGGGCCTGCTCGTAGTCGCGGATCGCGAGCACCTGGGCGATGCCCTCGTCGGGCTGGAACGACAGCAGCCCGGCCACGTGACCGCCCTTGGCGTCGCGCTGGGCCTCGGGCAGGTTGTAGGCCTTGGTGCGGTAGACCCGGCCGGCCGTGGTGAAGAACAGCAGCCAGTGGTGGTTGGACGTCGCGATGAAGTGCTCGACGACGTCGTCGCCACGCAGCGCGGCGCCGCGCACGCCCTTGCCGCCGCGCCTCTGGGTGCGGTACTGGTCGGCGCGGGTGCGCTTGGCGTAGCCGCCGCGCGTGATGGAGACGACGAGCTCCTCGTCGGGGATCAGGTCCTCCATCGAGAGGTCGCCGTCGGCCGCGATGATCTGGGTGCGCCGGTCGTCGCCGTACTTGTCGACGATCTCGGTGAGCTCCTCGGAGACGATCGACCGCTGACGGGACTCGCTGCCGAGGATGTCCTCGAGGTCGGCGATGACCAGCTCGAGCTCGGCCAGCCGGTCGATGATCTTCTGCCGCTCGAGAGCGGCCAGGCGGCGCAGCTGCATGTCGAGGATGGCGTTGGCCTGGATCTCGTCGATCTCCAGCAGCTCCATCAGGCCGGAGCGGGCGTCGTCGACCTCGGGCGAGCGCCGGATCAGCGCGATGACCTCGTCGAGCGCGTCGAGGGCCTTGACGTAGCCGCGCTGGACGTGCGCGAGCCGCTCGGCCTCGGCGAGCCGGAACCGGGACCGGCGCTGGATGACGTCGATCTGGTGGTCGACCCAGTTGCTGATGAACTGGTCGATGCTGAGCGTGCGCGGGACGCCGTCGACCAGGGCCAGCATGTTGGCGCTGAAGTTGGTCTGCAGCTCGGTGTGCTTGAGCAGGTTGTTGAGTACGACGCGGGCCACCGCGTCGCGCTTGAGGACGACGACCAGGCGCTGGCCGGTGCGGCCCGACGAGTCGTCGCGCACGTCGGCGATCCCCTGCACCTTGCCGGAGTCGGCGAGCTCGGCGATCTTCAGCGCCAGGTTGTCGGGGTTGACCATGTAGGGGAGCTCGGTGATCGACAGGCAGGTGCGGCCCTTGGCGTCCTCGTCGATCTCGATGACCGCGCGCTGGGTGATCGAGCCCCGGCCGGTGCGGTAGGCCTGCTCGATGCCCTCGCGGCCGACGATCAGCGCGCCGTTGGGGAAGTCGGGACCCTTGACCCGCTCGACCAGCGCGTCCTGGAGCTCCTCGCGCGTGGCGTCGGGGTGCTCGAGCGCCCAGAGTGCGCCCTCGGCGACCTCGCGCAGGTTGTGCGGCGGGATGCTGGTGGCCATGCCGACCGCGATCCCGGCCGAGCCGTTGACCAGCAGGTTGGGGTAGCGCGAGGGCAGGACGGTCGGCTCCTGGGAGCGGCCGTCGTAGTTGGGCTGGAAGTCGACGGTGTCCTCGACGATGTCGCGCACCATCTCCAGGGCGAGCGGCGCCATCCGGCACTCGGTGTAGCGCATGGCCGCCGCGGCGTCGTTGCCCGGTGAGCCGAAGTTGCCCTGGCCGTGGATGAGGGGCGCGCGCATCACCCACGGCTGCGCGAGCCGGACCAGGGTGTCGTAGATCGCGGTGTCGCCGTGCGGGTGGTACTGGCCCATCACGTCGCCCACGACGCGGCTGCACTTGGAGAAACCCCGGTCGGGCCGGTAGCCACCGTCGTACATCGCGTAGAGGACGCGCCGGTGCACCGGCTTGAGACCGTCGCGCACGTCGGGCAGCGCCCGCCCGACGATGACCGCCATCGCGTAGTCGATGTAGGCGCGCTGCATCGAGGTCTGGAGCTCGATGGGCTCGATGCGTCCGCCCGGGGTGGGGGTCTCGGTCACGGGTTGCTTCCTTCTCGCGGGGTCTTCGTCTTTCTAGCGGTCTCTAGCGGAGCGGCTAGAGAGCTAGATATCGAGGAATCGCACGTCCTTGGCGTTGCGCTGGATGAACGAGCGGCGCTGCTCGACGTCCTCGCCCATCAGGATCGAGAAGATCTCGTCGGCGTGCGCCGCGTCGTCGAGGGTGACCTGGAGCATCAGCCGCTGGTCGGGGTTCATCGTGGTCTCCCACAGCTCGTCGGCGTTCATCTCGCCGAGTCCCTTGTAGCGCTGGACGGGGTTCTCCTTGGGCAGCTTCTTGCCCTGCTCGAGGCCGTCGCGCTGCAGCAGCTCGCGCTCGGCGTCGGAGTAGACGAACTCGTGCTCGTGCGGCTTGTTCCAGCGGATGCGGTAGAGGGGCGGCTGAGCCATGTAGACGAAGCCGTGCTCGATCAGCGGGCGCATGAACCGGAACAGCAGGGTGAGCAGGAGGGTGTTGATGTGGTGGCCGTCGACGTCGGCGTCGGCCATCAGCACCACCTTGTGGTAGCGCAGCTTGTCGAGGTCGAACTCCTCGTGGATGCCGGTGCCGAGGGCGGAGATGATCGCCTGGACCTCGGTGTTGGCCAGCACCTTGTCGATGCGGGCCTTCTCGACGTTGAGGATCTTGCCGCGGATCGGGAGGATCGCCTGGATCCGCGAGTCGCGACCCTGGCGGGCCGAGCCGCCGGCCGAGTCGCCCTCGACGATGAAGACCTCGCACTCCTCGGGGTTGGTCGACTGGCAGTCGGAGAGCTTGCCGGGCAGGCCGCCGCCGCCGAGCAGACCCTTGCGCGAGCGCGCCAGGTCGCGAGCCTTGCGGGCCGCGAGCCGCGCCTGCTGGGCGGCCTGCGCCTTGCGGACGATCTCCTTGCCCTCGGCGGGGTTCTGCTCGAGCCAGGCACCGAGCTGGTCGTTGACCAGCCGCTGGACGAAGCCCTTGGCCTCGGTGTTGCCGAGCTTGGTCTTGGTCTGGCCCTCGAACTGCGGCTCCTGCAGCTTGATCGAGATGATCGCCGTGAGGCCCTCGCGGATGTCGTCACCCGAGACGCGGTCCTCGGGCTTCTTCATCAGGCCCCAGTCCTCGCCCGCCTTGTTGACCAGCGAGGTGAGCGCGGCCCGGAAGCCCTCCTCGTGGGTGCCGCCCTCGTGGGTGTTGATGGTGTTGGCGAAGGTGTGCACCGACTCGCTGAAGGTGGTGTTCCACTGCATCGCCACCTCGAGGCTCATGTGGTTCTCGACGCTGTCGGGCGTCTCGGCCTCGAAGGAGATGATCGTCGGGTTGGCCGGCTGCTTGCGGCGGTTGAGGTGCTCGACGTAGTCGACCAGTCCGCGGTCGTACTTGAAGACCTGCACCAGCCCGCCCTGCTCGCCGGCCTGGATCGCGTCGGTCCCGGACTGGTCGACCTCGTTGTCGATCGTCTCGTCGGTGACGGCCTCGACCAGGTCGTCGGCCTCCGGCCGCTCGTCGCGGACCACGATCTCCAGCCCCTTGTTGAGGAAGGCGTACTCGCGGATGTGCGAGGTGATCGTCTCGAGGGAGTACGTCGTGGTCTCGAACGTGTCGGGCGAGGCCCAGAAGGTGACCGTCGTGCCGGTCTCCTCGCCGGGCTCGAGCTTGCGGACCTCGACCAGGTCGCCGTCGGGCACTCCGTGGCTGAAGGACTGCCGCCACAGGGACCCGCGGTTCTTGACCTCGACGATCAGCTTCGTCGACAGCGCGTTGACGACCGAGACGCCCACGCCGTGCAGGCCGCCGGAGACCTTGTAGCCGCCGCCGCCGAACTTGCCGCCGGCGTGCAGCTGGGTGAGCGCGATCGTGACCGCGGGCAGCTCCTGGCCCGGCGCGGTGTCGGTCGGGATGCCGCGGCCGTTGTCCTCGACCCGGACCGCGCCGTCCGCGGTGAGGGTCAGCACGATCCGGTCGCAGTAGCCGGCCAGGGCCTCGTCGACCCCGTTGTCCACGATCTCCCAGATCAGGTGGTGCAGGCCGCGCTCGCCGGTCGAGCCGATGTACATGCCCGGGCGCTTGCGGACCGCCTCGAGCCCCTCGAGGACCTGGATGGCCGACGCGTCGTACTCGACGCCGTTGGGGGGCTCCGGTGGTTTGATCTGGGACACGAGCACCCCTTCTTGCTGGCCTCTCGGCCGACTGTTGACATGGAGCGGGCCGCCCGGACGGTGCTGGACGACCCGTCGTCCATGATACCGGCTGGAAGCCCGCATTCCACGTCCTGGCCCGGTGGCTGGGGATGATGTGTCGCGAGAAATGGCCCGCAGACGTCCGCGAAGGCGGCCGAGAGGCCCCCGGAGGGGGTCGGACATGTCCCCATATGGCGGAACGGCTCCCAGATCGGCTGTTCCGCCGTCGGGTGGGATCGGGCCGGCCCTATCCGTAGGTGTCCCGCGGACCCCGGCTGTCGCGCGTGCGTCGGCGCCCCTTGGACCAGGTCGGCAGGTGCGGCCCGAGCACCTCGATGAGGGTCACGGTGCCGTCGCCGAGCTCCTCGTTGAGGCGGCGTACGACGGCCGGCGCGAGCAGCGTCAGCTGGGTGGCCCAGGCCGTCGAGTCGGTCCGGACGACGAGCCGGCCGTCGGCGAAGGACTCGGGCGTGCAGTGCGCACCGACCTCGGCGCCGACCAGCTCGGGCCACCGCGCGAAGACGCCGCGCACCCGGAGCTCGAGCTCCCAGCCGTGGTCCGCGACCAGCCGCTCCACCTGCGAGCCGAGCAGCTGCGGGTCGCGGTCGTCGGGATGGGCGCCGGAGACCTTGGCGTCGCGTGGCCGGTCCCGCTTGGCCCGGCGCCTGCGGGCCGCCGGCGACGACTTCGCCGTGGCCCGGGTCAGCTGGCGGGCCAGCTCGAGGCCGTCGTCCTTGCGGGGCTCGTCAGGGGTCTCGTCAGGGGTCTCGTCAGCCATCGCGGGTCACCTCCCCGTCGGCGACGAGGTAGCGCACGCCGTGCAGGGCGGCCGGCACGTCCTCGGGCACGGCCGCGGTCACGAGCACCTGCTCGGCGCCGGCGACGAGGTCGGCCAGCTGAGCCCGGCGTTCGGTGTCGAGCTCGGCGAAGACGTCGTCGAGGATCAGGATCGGGTCGTCCCCGTCGGACCGCAGCAGGTCGTAGGACGCGAGCCGGAGCGCCAGCGCGAACGACCAGGACTCGCCGTGCGAGGCGTAGCCCTTCACGGGCAGCCGGGTCGCGCTGTCGGCCTGCGGGTCCCCGGTGGCGTGCCCGAGCCAGAGCAGCAGCTCGTCGCGGTGCGGGCCGACCAGCGAGATGCCGCGGTCGAGCTCGTCCTTCCGGCGTCGTTCGAGCTCGGCGAGGATGGCTGACTGGAGGGCTCCGGGGTCTCGAGACAGTTGCTGCGCAACTTCCTCGACCGCCGGAGCCGACGACTTGTACTCGATCTCGGCGTCGTCGCGCGAGGCCCCGCGGGCCACCGTCTCGTAGGCCTTGCCGACGTAGGGGCGCAGGTCGTCGACCAGCGCCAGCCGCGCCTCGAGCAGCTCGGCACCGTGCCGCGCGAGCTGCTCGTCCCAGACCGCAAGGGTGCCCAGGGCGGCCTCGCGCGCCGAGCCGCGCGCCAGGCCGGCGGTCTTCAGCAGGGAGTTGCGCTGCTTGAGGACGCGGTCGTAGTCGGCGCGGGTGCCGGCGAGCCGCGGGGTGCGGAGCACCACGAGGTCGTCGAGGAAGCGGCGCCGGTCGGACGGATCGCCCTTGACCAGGGTGAGGTCCTCCGGCGAGAAGATGACCGTGCGGACCAGGCCGACCAGGTCGCGGGTGCGGGGGAGCGTCGACTTGTTCACCCGCGCCCGGTTGGCCCGCCCGGGGTTGAGCTCGACCTCGAGCACGGCGGTGCGGCCCTCCTTCACGACCGCGGCGCGCACCACGGCCTGTGCGGAGCCGTGGCGCACCAGGGGTGCGTCGGTGGCGACGCGGTGGGAGGTGAGCCGGGAGAGGTAGTCGATCGCCTCGACCAGGTTGGTCTTGCCCTGGCCGTTGCGACCGATGAACGACGTCACGCCCGGCTCGAGCGCGACGTCCGCCGTCGCGTAGGAGCGGAAGTCGTGGAGGCTCAGGTGGGCGACGTACAAGGGGTCCGGCTCAGGACTCTCCGCCGGCCGCCGTGTCGCCACCCGAGCCGGAGCCACTGCCCGCCTGCTGCGCAGCCTCGGACTGCGCGGGCTTGCCACTACCGTCGGCCGAGTCGCCTCCCTTGGGCGGGGGGGTGTGGAGGGCGTGACCGCCGAACTGGTTGCGCATCGCGGCGATCGCCTTCATCGCCGGGCTCTCCTCCTGGCGCGACCCGAAGCGCGCGAACAGCGACGCGGCGATGACGTGCATCGGCACGGCGTTGTCGATCGCGGCCTCGACGGTCCACCGGCCCTCGCCGGAGTCCTCCGCCCAGCCCGGGATGTGGGAGAGGTGGTCGTCCTCGTGGAGGGCGGCGACCAGCAGGTCCAGCAGCCAGGAGCGGATGACGGTGCCGGCCCGCCAGGAGTCGAAGACCTCGGTGACGTTGTCGACCATGTCGACCTTCTCGAGCAGCTCCCAGCCCTCGGCGTAGGCCTGCATCATGGCGTACTCGATGCCGTTGTGAACCATCTTGGCGAAGTGGCCGGCGCCGGGCGCCTGGCCCGCGTGCACGAAACCGTGCTCGCCCTCGGGCCGGAGCGCGTCGAAGGCCGGCTGCACCTTGGCGACGTCGTCGTCGGAGCCACCGCACATCAGGGCGTAGCCGTTGTCCAGGCCCCACACGCCGCCGGAGACGCCGCAGTCGACGAAGCCGACTCCCTTCTTGCCGAGCAGCTCCGCGTTGCGGGCGTCGTCGGTGTACTTGGAGTTGCCGCCGTCGACGACGAGGTCGCCCTCGTCGAGCAGCTCACCGAGCTCCTTGACCGTCTCGCGCGTCGGGTCGCCGGCCGGGACCATCACCCACACGACCTTCGGCCCGCCGTCCGGGCCGGGCAGCGCCTCGACCATGGCGGCGAGGCTCTCGACGTCGGCCAGGTCCGGGTTGCGGTCGTAGCCGACCACGGTGTGGCCCGCGTTGCGCAGCCGGGTGCGCATGTTGCCGCCCATCTTGCCCAGTCCTACGAGACCGATGTGCATGGTGAGACTCCCTCCGTCGCGTGCGCCTTCGAGTCGGGTACCCGGTCAGGACAGCAGGCGTCGCGGCATGAGCAGGTAGCGGAACGACGTGTCGGCGCCGCTCTTGCCGTCACCGTCGCCGGAGCCGCTGATGACGACCGGCTTGGACGACTGGGTGAAGGCGAGCTCGACGATGTCCTCGTCGATGACGGTGAGGCCGTCGAGGAGGAACTGCGGGTTGAAGCCGGTGGTGATGGCCTCGCCCTCGATCTGCGCCTCGATCGACTCCGAGGCCTGGGCCTCGTCGCCGGAGCCGGCGTCGAGGGTGAGCACGCCGTCGCTGAACGCGAGCTGGACCGCGGTGTTGCGCTCGGCGACGAGCGAGACCCGGCGCACGGACTCGATGAGCGCCTGCTTGTCGACCTTGGCCACGGTGAGGTGCTCGCTCGGGAACAGGCTGCGCACCTTGGGGAACTCGCCGTCGAGAAGCCGGGTCGTCGTACGCCGGGTGCCGCCGGCCGCGGCGCCCTCGAAGCCGATGATGCCCTCCCCGGATCCGGATGTCGCCAGCGCGATGGTGACGTCGGTGCCGCTGGTCAAGGACTTCGCCGTGTCGCCGAGCACCTTGGCAGGGACCAGCGCGGCGAGCGTGTCGTCGGGGGTGCGCGGGCTCCAGTCGAGCTCGCGGTGCGAGAGCCGGAACCGGTCGGTGGCCAGCAGCGAGATCGTGGAGCCGTCGATCTCGATGCGGACGCCGGTGAGGACCGGCAGCATGTCGTCGCGACCGGCGGCGGTGACCGCCTGGCTGACCGCGTGGGCGAACGCCTCGCTCGGCACCGTGCCGGTCGCGGCCGGCATGTCCGGCAGCGTCGGGTAGTCCTCGACCGGCATCGTCTGCAGGCTGAACCGCGCGGACCCGCACGTGAGCGAGACGCGGTTGCCGTCGATCACCATCTCCACCGGCTTGGCCGGGAGGCTGCGGCAGATGTCGGCGAGGAGCCGGCCGCTGACCAGGGCACGGCCCTCGTCGGCGACCTCGGCCTGCAGCGTGGCCCGGGCGGAGGTCTCGTAGTCGAACGTCGAGAGCACGAGCCCCTCGTGACTGGCCTCCACCAGCAGGCCCGCCAGGACGGGCACGCTCGGACGGACCGGGAGGCTGCGTGCTGCCCAGGCAACGGCATCCGCGAGCACGTCGCGGTCGACGCGGAACTTCACGATGAGGGGTCCTTCGGGTTCTCGGTCAGGTGGACCGGGTGGCTGCGGTGGCGAGGAGTGGATCGAATCCTGCCATGCCGGTGTGTGTTCCACAGGGCGAGGACCTGGCAGAGTTCCACCGATGATCTCCCCGTGTATAGGTGGGTAGTCGTAGTAGGCACTGTGGGATCTGTGGAGAGGCGGTATCCGTGCAGGTCGCCGCGCTCGATCGATGTGCACAGCGGGTGTGGACGGCGGCCCTCGCGACGAGCCTCGGGTGTGGACGGCGAGCTGGTCGTCCTGGCCGTCGTGCGGAGACTCCGCAGATCCTCCCCGTGTAGTTCGCACCTTCGCGGGGGAGTTGTCCACAGGCTCATGACGGCCACTCAGGTCTGACGGGCCGCGGCCTTGACCCGGCTGGTCAGCTCGCTCACCTGGTTGAAGACGGCCCGGCGCTCGGCGAGCAGCTGGTTGATCTTGCGGTCGGCGTACATCACCGTCGTGTGGTCGCGGTTGCCGAACTGCGCGCCGATCTTGGGCAGCGAGAGTCCGGTGAGCTCACGGCACAGGTACATCGCGATCTGGCGGGCCATCACCAGGTGCCGGCCGCGGCTGGGTCCGGTCAGCTCCTCGATCGAGACGCCGAAGTAGGCCGCGGTCTGGGCGATGATCAGGCCGGCGGTGATCTCGGGCTCGCCGCCCTCGGGGATGAGGTCCTTCAGCACGATCTCGGCCAGGGTCATGTCGACCTCCTGGCGGTTGAGGTTGGCGAACGCCGTCACCCGGATCAGCGCACCCTCGAGCTCGCGGATGTTGGTCTGGATCTTGGAGGCGATGAACTCCAGGACGTCGGGAGGCGCGGTGAGCCGGTCCATCGCGGCCTTCTTGCGCAGGATCGCGATGCGGGTCTCGAGGTCGGGCGGCTGGACGTCGGTGATCAGCCCCCACTCGAACCGGTTGCGCAGCCGGTCCTCGAGCGCCTCGAGCCGCTTGGGCGCGCGGTCGGAGGTGAGCACGATCTGCTTGTTGGCGTTGTGAAGGGTGTTGAACGTGTGGAAGAACTCCTCCTGGGTCTGGGTCTTGCCCTCCAGGAACTGGATGTCGTCGATGAGCAGCACGTCGACGTCGCGGTAGCGCCGCTTGAAGCCGTCCTGCTTGTCGTCGCGGATGGCGTTGATGAACTCGTTGGTGAACTCCTCGCTCGACACGTAGCGCACCTTGGCGCCGGTGTAGAGGCTGCGGACGTAGTGGCCGATGGCGTGGAGGAGGTGGGTCTTGCCCAGACCGGACTCGCCGTAGACCAGCAGCGGGTTGTAGGCCTTGCCGGGCGCCTCGGCGACGGCCACGGCGGCGGCGTGCGGGAACCGGTTGGACGAGCCGATGACGAAGGTCTCGAAGGTGTACTTCGGGTTGAGCCGGGTCTCGAGCGCGCTGGGTCGCGCGACCCGGGGGGGCTCGAGGCTGCGGGTGGCGGGCAGCTCGGGGTGGAGGGTCGCGCCCGGCCGGTCCGCGCCGGGGAGCTGCAGCACGGTGGCCAGCCCGCCGATTGTCGACATGTCGTCATGTCGATCAGTCGATGAATCCCCTCGGGTGGGATGCGCGTCGAGCAGGGAGTCGATCTCGTCGCGTGCCTGGTCTCGCGCCTCGTCGCGCGGGTGCTCGTGCCGGGCGTCCTGCCGGTCGTCGTGCCCGTCGTCCTGCTGGTCCTGCTCCTCGTTCCTGGCGGCCGCGGCGCGCTGCTGGTCGGCGTGGGCCTGCCGCTGCTCGTGCTCGGGTGAGCCGGCGACCAGGGCGGGGTTGATGGTGGTGCCCAGACCGATCTTGCGGCCGAACACCCCGCTCAACGCACCCTCGAGCTCGGCCCGGAGCCGGCCCTCGACCTGGGTGCGGGTGAACTCGTCGGGGACGGCGATGATCGCGAGCTCGTCGTGGACGGTGACCGGATCGCATGCCGAGAGCCAGGCCCGCTGGTTGGGCTGGATGTTGTCGAGCACGGCTCGCCAGGCGTCGGTGAGGTCCGGGTCGGTCTGCTCCACGAGGGTGTCGCCTTCTCCCGCTGCGTCGTGTGGTCGCCGCCCTCCGCTCGGGGGCAGCTCGGTCCGCTCAAATGTCGTGCAGGTGGTGCCACCGCAAGCTCTCCACAGCATTCTCCACAGGCTGTGCACCCCGGTTTCGCGGGGTGCGCGAGACGGGTGTGACTGCTGTGACGATGCAGGTGGGGTACGGCGGGGAAGTCACCGGACCGAGACACGTCCCGAAGGGCGGTAGGGAACCTCGGTGAGAGCCGAACCTAACCCCGCACGGAGGGCCGGCACAAGCCGTTCTCCACAGGCTGTCCGAGGCATTTCCTCACTCCTGCCCGGGCCATGGCAGACTCACCCGATCGGGGGACTCGCGGCGGTCCCTCGCCGGTTTGACCCTGTGTCCGACCACCGCGTACCGTTGATCGGTCAGCGGCTGTGTCGTGCAGCCCGGCAACGCCGCCCGACCCTGTTTCCTCTTGACGGTCGGGATGCGCCCGCGCCGACCGCCGACACCCAGAACACCCCGTCGCCCAGACCTGCCTCCACACCGGAAGAGAAGCGCGTGAGCAAGCGGACCTACCAGCCGAACAACCGTCGTCGCCACAAGGTGCACGGGTTCCGTCTGCGCATGCGCACTCGCGCCGGCCGCGCGATCATCTCCTCGCGGCGCCGCAAGGGCCGCAAGAGCCTCGCGGTCTGAGCGAGCCCGGACATCCCGGTCATCATCGGCGCAGCCCCGTGCTCGCTGTCGATCAGAGGCTGCGTGACAGCAACGCCTTCCGGCGCACCGTGAGCTCCGGCCGGCGGGCGGGTGGTGCTGCCCTGGTCGTGCACCTGCTCGCCGACCCTCCGGACGAGGGGGCGGCCGGCCCACGGGTGGGTCTGGTCGTGAGCAGGGCGGTCGGCAATGCCGTGGTCCGCAACCGGGTCAAGCGCCGGCTCCGGCATCTCGTCAGGGATTGCTTGACGAGCGTGCCGGCGAGCGCCGACGTGGTGATCCGCGCGCTCCCGCCGGCCGCCGGCATGAGCAGCGCGGAACTCGGTGCCGAGCTGACCCGTTGTCTCCACAGGGTTGCCGGCGGCGACCGCACGCCAGACCCGGCGAGTGCCACCCGGACCGGACCCGGGATGAGGGCGGAGTCGTGAAGTACGTGTTGATCGGCCTGCTGCGCGCTTACCGCGCGCTGATCAGCCCGCTCTACGGCCAGGTCTGCCGCTACCACCCGAGCTGCTCGGCGTACGCGCTCGAGGCGGTGACCGAGCACGGGAGCGTGCGCGGGACCTGGCTCGCCGTACGCCGCCTCGGGCGCTGCCACCCGTGGGCGGCCGGCGGCTACGACCCCGTGCCGGCCCGTGTCGCGCCGGAGCGCACCCCCGACGTCCACAGAGGGAGAGCTTGATCCCGTGTCCGCACTGATGTTGGGTCCGTTGGGGACCATCGGCCACTACATCCTGACGCCGCTCTACTACGCGGTGTCCGGAGTGATGCTGGCGTGGCACGAGCTGTTCACCATCGTCGGCTTCGACCCGGCGGGCGGTGCCTCGTGGGCCCTGTCCATCGTCGGGCTGACGGTGATCATCCGCGCTGCCCTGATACCGCTGTTCGTCAAGCAGATCAAGGCGAGCCGCAACATGCAGCTGATCCAGCCCAAGGTCAAGGAGCTGCAGAAGAAGTACGGCCACGACCGGGAGCGTCTCGCTCAGGAGACGATGAAGCTCTACAAGGACTCGGGCACCAACCCGTTCGCGTCCTGCCTGCCGATCCTGCTGCAGATGCCGATCTTCTTCGCGCTCTTCCGCCTGATCGACCAGGCCGCCAAGCACGGCACGGCACACGGGTTCCTGACCGCGAAGACGGCCGCTCAGCTGCGCGGTGCCGAGATCTTCGGCTCGCTCCCGATCAAGGCGTCGTTCACCAGCCCCGATGACAAGACGAGTGTCCAGATCGTCGCGGCGCTGCTCGTGCTGGCGATGACGGCCACCACGTTCACCACCCAGCGGCAGCTGATGGCGAAGAACATGCCGAAGGACGCGCTGACCGGTCCCTACGCCCAGCAGCAGAAGATGCTGCTCTACGTGCTGCCCGTGGTCTTCGCGGTCGGCGGCATCGCGTTCCCGATCGGCGTGCTCCTCTACTGGACCACCTCGAACCTGTGGACCATGGGTCAGCAGTTCTACGTCATCCGCAACAACCCGGCGCCCGGCACCGAGGCCGCCCGGATGAAGCAGGAGCGGGACGCGAAGAAGGCGGCCGGCAAGACCCCGGCGGCCGGCGACGCCACCGACGCAGAGGCAGGACCGACGACGACGGTGGCGGACGAGCCGGTGGTCGACCGGCGGCCGCCTCAGCGTCAGCAGCCCCAGCGCCAGTCCAAGCGTCAGCGCCAGGCGAAGGCGCGTGGTGGCCCGAGCAGCGGCGCGAGCCCAGCGGGCAGCCAGCGCAGTCCGAACGACAAGAGGAACGGAAACAAGCAGTGAGCGAGCAGACCGACGAGCGGCACGAGGTCGACGAGGCGCCGGACGCCCAGCTGGTCTCGGAGCCGGACGAGAGCACCGAGCCCGACGACGTGGACGAGGCCGGCGAGGCCGACGCGGTGGCCGAGGACTCCGATGAGGGTCCCGACAAGGACTCCGATGAGGACTCCGACGAGGACTCCTCGGACGCCGCACCGCTCGCGCGGGTGGACCAGCTCGAGGCCGAGGGGGACATCGCGGCGGACTACCTCGAGGAGCTGCTCGACATCGCGGACCTCGACGGGGACCTCGACATGGACGTCGAGGGGGACCGAGCGGCTGTCTCGATCGTCGGCGCCGAGCTCAGCCAGCTCGTGGGCGGTGACGGCGAGGTGCTCGAGGCGCTCCAGGAGCTGACCCGGCTCGCGGTCTACCGCGAGACGGGGGAGCGGTCGCGGCTGATGCTGGACATCTCGGGCTATCGCGCCGAGAAGCGTACTCAGCTGGAGCGACTCGCCGAGGAGACGGTGGCCCGGGTCAAGGAGAGCGGGGAGCCCGCGCCGCTGGAGCCGATGACCCCGTTCGAGCGGAAGGTCGTGCACGACGCGGTGGCCGCGGCCGGCCTGACCTCGGAGTCGGAGGGCGTCGAGCCGCGTCGATTCGTGGTGGTCCTGCCCGCCCCATGACAGATGTTTCACGTGAAACGCCCCCCACGCCCGAGGCGGCGCGGGGGGCGTTCTCGTCGGAGCGGCTCCCGCTCGCGGAGCGGTACGTCGAGCTGCTCGCCACGGAGGGCGTCGAGCGCGGGCTGATCGGTCCCCGAGAAGCGCCCAAACTGTGGGACCGCCACATCTTCAACTGTCTCGCTCTGGCGTCGCTGGTGCCGGCTGGAAGCACCGTCGCGGATCTGGGCTCAGGGGCAGGACTCCCCGGACTGGTCCTGGCGATCGGCCGGCCGGACCTGGTGGTCACGCTGGTGGAGCCGCTGCAGCGGAGGACGGTCTTTCTCGACGAGGTGGTGGGCGAGCTGGCGCTCGAGGGCGTGCGGGTGGTCCGCGGTCGCGCCGAGGAGCTGCACCGACGCGAGCGCTTCGACGTCGTGACGGCCCGGGCGCTGGCACCGCTGGAGCGGTTGCTGGGCTGGGGGATGCCGCTGGTGGCGGACACCGGGGCGCTGCTCGCCATGAAGGGCAGCTCGGCCGCGGAGGAGATCGAGGCTGCGGCAGAGCCGCTGCGCCGGCTGCGGTGTGCGACACCCGAGATCCTGCTGATGGCCGGCCCGGATGGTTCGTCCACAGCGACCGTGGTCAGGGTGGCCCACGCGGAACCGGCGCGGCTAAGGTGACGGCTTGAACTCGGCCGGAAGGGACGTTCGCGTGAACGAGGACTCTGCTCCGGCCGAGGAACCTCGGGATGAGTTATCCACCGAGTCAGACCCACCGGATGAGCGCGACCTTCCACAGGAACCGGCGAGTTCTCCACAGGCAGGGCAAGATCCAGAGGAGCCGGTTTCACGTGAAACAACCCCCGCGCCGACGGCTGGTGTCACCCGGGTTCGAGACCTCAGCGACGTGACTCCGTCGCTTTCGGATCCGTACGGCGCCGAGCCCACGCCCCTGGCCCAGGCTGCCGAGCACATGCTGCTCGCTCGGCAAGGGGCCACGCTGCGCGAGCCGATCGCGCGGCCGGAGGCGACCCGGGTCATGGTGGTCGCCAACCAGAAGGGTGGGGTCGGCAAGACCACGTCCACGGTGAACGTCGCGGCGGCGCTCGCGCAGCTCGGCCAGCGCGTGCTGGTCATCGACCTCGACCCCCAAGGCAACGCGTCCACGGCGCTCGCGGTCGAGCACCGGCGCGGCACGCCCTCGAGCTACGACCTGCTGGTCGAGGGGCGCCGCCTGGCCGACGTGGTCACCACCTGCCCCGATGTCGCGAACCTGTTCGTCGTGCCCGCCACCATCGACCTGGCGGGCGCCGAGATCGAGCTGGTCAGCGTGGTGGCCAGGGAGCAGCGCCTCCACAAGGTGCTGCACGCCGACAGCCGGATCAGCACCCAGACGGTGGAGACGGCGGGGGAGGACAGGTTCGACTTCGTCTTCATCGACTGCCCGCCGTCGCTGGGACTGCTCACGATCAACGCCCTGGTCGCCGGCCAGGAGATGCTGATCCCCATTCAGGCCGAGTACTACGCCCTCGAGGGACTCGGTCAGCTCCTGTCCACGGTGGACATGGTCCGGGCGCACCTCAACCCGGAGCTCGCCATCTCGGCCATCCTCGTCACGATGTACGACGCGCGCACCCGGCTCGCGGCCGGCGTGGCCGAGGAGGT
This sequence comes from uncultured Actinomycetota bacterium, assembly GCA_963766475.1. Lineage (GTDB taxonomy): Bacteria > Actinomycetota > Actinomycetes > Propionibacteriales > Nocardioidaceae > Nocardioides. The sequence continues at coordinate 17,297 of CAVXZS010000003.1, forward strand.
GCGTGCGCACTTCGGCGACCAGGTCATCAAGACCTACATCCCGCGCTCGGTGCGGGTGTCCGAGGCGCCGTCGTACAGCCAGACCGTGATGACCTACGATCCCGGCTCGCCGGGCGCGATGAGCTATCTCGACGCCGCCCGCGAGCTCGCGGAGAAGGGGCTCCGGCCCCAGGAAGGACGCTTGCAGTGATCACCCCACGAAACCGTGCGCCTGGGGCGCTACGCGCGGAGGCCACACGCTTCCGCAGGGACCCCGAAAAAGCATGAACGCCCCCCGGTCCCAGCGGCGCGGCCTGGGCCGCGGCCTCGGCTCACTCATCCCGACCAGTGCGCCGGCCGGCGAGGAGCCGCCGAAGCACGTCGGACCCGGACGCCTCACAGCCCGACACCCGAGAGGCGGGCCCGGAGCTGGCGCTCGTCGAGGGCGCGTCCTTCGCCGAGCTGCCGATCGACGCGATCCGCCCGAACGCCGCCCAGCCCCGGCAGGTCTTCGACGAGGAGGCGATGTCCGAGCTGGTGCACTCGATCCGCGAGGTCGGGCTGCTCCAGCCCGTGGTCGTGCGTCGCGCGGGGGCGGACAGCTACGAGCTGGTGATGGGGGAGCGCCGGCTGCGGGCCTCGCAGCAGGCCGGCCTGACCACCATCCCGGCCATCATCCGCGACACCGACGACACCGCCATGCTCCGCGACGCGCTCCTGGAGAACCTGCACCGCTCGCAGCTGAACCCGCTGGAGGAGGCCTCGGCCTACCAGCAGCTGCTCGACGACTTCGGCTGCACCCACGAGGAGCTCGCGACGCGCATCGGACGCTCCCGCCCCCAGATCAGCAACACGATCAGGTTGCTCAAGCTCGGCCCGGCCGTCCAGCGCAAGGTCGCCGCGGGTGTCCTCTCGGCGGGCCACGCCCGATCGCTCCTGGCCGTGGAGGACCTCGACGTCCAGGACCGGCTGGCCACGCGGGTGATCGCCGAGGGCATCAGCGTGCGCGGCCTGGAGGAGATCGTCTCTATCGGAGACACCGGGTCGCCGGCAGCGCGCCGGGCGGCCCGGGCCAAGCCGACGGCTCCTGGCCTGGCCGAGCTGGCAGAGCGCCTGTCCGACCGTCTCGAGACCCGGGTCAAGGTCGACCTCGGCCAGCGGAAGGGCCGGATCACCGTGGAGTTCGCGAGCCTCGACGACCTCCGGCGGATCGTCGACCTTCTTCTACCCTCGTGAATTTCGGAGCACAGTGGGTAGGAATCGATAAGTCGCTTTGTCGACAAAGAGACTTGTTTCTAGATCAACTCTTGTGGGCGTTCTTGGCGGCCCGTCTCGCCGCGCGCTCGGCCTTCTCGGCCGCGTCGAGCTCGGCGGCCTGCTCGAGCGACGGTGCGCTGCCGCCGTAGCGGCGCGGGAGCCACCAGCAGCCGTCCGGCTGCTCGGACGCCGGGTAGGCCCGGATCGCCTCGTCGAGCATCGAGGACATCACCCGGTGCAGCGCCGCGGTCTCGGCGACGGGGTCCTCGCCGGTGGGGTGCAGCGGGGTGCCGACGCTGATCGTGATCGTCTTGCCGCGGGAGAAGTCACGGGGCCGGTCCTTGGTCATCATCCGCTGGGTCCCCCAGAGGATCACCGGCACCAGTGGCACGCCGGCCTCCGCCGCGATCCGCACCGCGCCGGTCTTGAACTCCTTGAGCTCCAGGGCCCGGGAGATCGTCGCCTCCGGGAAGATGCCGACCGCCTCACCCGCCTCGAGGTAGGCGAGCGCCGTCCGCAGCGACGCCTCGCCGTCGGCGCGGTCGACCTCGATGTGGTGCATCGACCGCATCAGCGGACCGGTCCACCGATGGTCGAAGAGCTCCCGCTTGGCCATGAACCGGACCCTGCGGCCCGAGGGGTTGGCGGCCAGGCCGCCGTAGATGAAGTCGACGTACCCGACGTGGTTGACCGCCAGGAGGACGCCGCCACGGCGCGGCACGTGCTCGTGCCCGGAGATGCGGATCCTCTGCCCGAGCAGCCGGAACCCGGTCTTGGCGGCCACGATGACTGGTGGGTAGGAGAGGTCGCGCATCAGGTGCCTAGCTGAGGTTGCTGCTCGGGCCGTCGTAGCCCCGCGGGCCCAGCTCGCGGGCAGGAGCGTAGGAGTCGAAGGTCGCACGGAGCTCGAGCTCGGTCTCGATCACGCCAGCGAGCCGGCGTACGCCCTCGCGGATCCGCTCCGGCGTCGGGTAGCAGTACGACAGCCGCATCGCGCTGGACCCGAACCCGTCGGCGAAGAACGCCGTGCCCGGCACGTAGGCGACCCGGGCGGTGACCGCACGCGGCAGCATCGCCTTCGCGTCGACCCCCGGCGGGAGCGTGAGCCAGACGTAGAAGCCTCCGTCGGGGACGTTCCACCGACACGACGCGGGCATCAGGTCGTGCAGGGCGTCGACCATCGCGTCGCGGCGTTCGCGATACATCTCGCGGAACTGCTTGATCTGGCCCTGCCAGTCGTGGCGCGACAGGTACGCCGAGACCGCCATCTGGGAGAACTGCGGGGGACAGAGCGTCGCCGACTCCTGGGCCAGGACCAGCTTCTCCCGGACCGTGTGCGGCGCCAGCGCCCAGCCCACCCGGAACCCGGGGGCGAAGGTCTTGGAGAACGACCCGAGGTAGATGACACCTTCCGCCTCGTCGGCACGCAGCGCCCGCATCGGCTCGGCGTCGAAGCCGAGCAGTCCGTAGGGGTTGTCCTCGAGGATCAGGATGTCCTCGCGCCGGCAGATCTCCAGGATCTCCGGACGCCGCTCGGCGGAGAGCGTCACGCCTGCGGGGTTGTGGAAGTTGGGGATCGTGTAGAGGAACTTGATCTTCTTGCCGGCCGCGCGGGTGACGGTGATCGCCTGCTGCAGCGCCTCGGGCACCAGCCCGGCGGCGTCCATCTCGGCGTGCACGACGTCGCACTGGTAGGCCTTGAACACCCCGAGGGCGCCGACGTAGGACGGCGCCTCGCAGATGACGACGTCGCCGGGGTCGCAGAAGACCCGGGTGACGAGGTCCACGGCCTGCTGCGAGCCGACCGTGACGACCACGTCGTCGGGGTGCGCCTCGATGCCCTCGAGGCGCATCACCTCGGTGATCTGCTCGCGGAGCTCCGGCACGCCCTGGCCGGAGCCGTACTGCATGGCCTCCGGGCCGTGGTGCGCGACCAGGTCGCCGATCGCGCGGCCCACCACGTCGAGCGGCAGCCCGGAGATGTTGGGCATGCCGCCGGCGAGCGAGACGACCTCGGGCCGCGACGCGACCGCGAAGAGGGCCCGGATCTCGGAGGCGGTCATCCCTGCCGTGCGTGCGGCGTACCGGTCGACATAGGGGTCGAGGCGGTGCTGCGAGCGCGACGGCGTGTTCTCCATGGTGTTCCTAGTGTGGACGATGCGCACCGGCCTCGGCACTGGGGCCGCTCACGACTCGGTCACACGCTCGCGCGCGTCCCGGGTGGGACCCGGACCGATAGTCCCTGACGTTCCGGCCCGCCGTACGGCGTGTCGCGTGCCACAACGTCAGGGACTATCGGTCCCCGGGGACTGGTGGGACAGGGACTGGCCGCGGCCCACCGGATCGGTCCTACCCTTGACGCATGTCCCGCAAGGTCGTCCGGCTCACCGTCGACCACCTCGCCGAGCTCGAGGCGCCGTGCCGCAGCTGTCTGTTCTGGCAGCTCGACCCGGTCAGCCGCGACCGGGTCGACGACGACGAGGCGGCGACGGAGAAGGAGGCGTGGGTCTCCCAGGTGCTGCGCGACTGGGGCTCGTGCGGCCGCGTGGTGCTGGTCGACGACCAGCCGGTCGGCTACCTCATCTACGCGCCGGAGGCGTTCGTGCCCGGAGCCGGGGCGTTCCCGACCGCGCCGATCTCGCCCGACGCGGTGCTGCTCACCAACGTCTGGGTGCACCCGGACCACGCCGGCGGCGGGCTCGGCCGGATGCTCGTCCAGGGCATGGCCCGAGACCTGATCAAGCGCGGCGGGATCAAGGCCGTCGAGGCCTTCGGTGACACCCGAGGCCCGGGGCGGCGCGGCAGCTGCGTGGTGCCCTCGGACTTCCTGGGCAGCGTCGGGTTCAAGACGCAGCGGGCGCACGGCGCCACGCCGCGGATGCGGATGGACCTCCGCACCGCGCTCTCCCTCAAGGACGAGGTCGAGGCCGCGCTGGAGCGCCTGGTGGGTGCCGTCCGGCCTCAGAAGGCTCACCCCGTTGAGGGGCGGCTGTCGCGGGGCGACCTGAACTAGATCAGGCCACCGCAATGGCGGTTCGCTCGCGCAGCGAGCGCGCCCCGCGATCGACTCCGATGGCCACGACGGACCGCGAAGCCTGCGCGCGCAGCGCGCGTCCGTCGTGGGCTCGGGGTCGAATTTGCGGGGGTATCAGGCCAGGTAGTCGGACAGCTCGTTGAGCAGCGCCTGCTTGGGACGGGCGCCGACGATCGACTTCACGACCTCGCCGTCCTTGTAGAGGTTGATCGTGGGGATGCCGGTGACGCGGTAGGAGGACGGTGTCACGGGGTTCTCGTCGACGTTCATCTTCAGGAAGGTGATCTTGTCGCCGTGCTGCCCGGCGATCTCGTCGAGGATGGGCTGGACCTGCTTGCAGGGGCCGCACCACTCCGCCCAGAAGTCCACGAGGACGGGCTTGTCGGACTTGAGGACCTGCGCGTCGAACTCGGCGTCGGTCACGGACTCGATGAGAGCCACGATGGCCACCTTTCTTGAAGATTGGTCGACCCAGGTCCGGGTCGACGAGCGTGGAAGCCTGCTCAAGTCAACCGCACGCCGCTGGGGAATGTTCCCGCACCGCGCCGCGGTCGTTGCCGACCGTCAGGCGCCCGCGACCTGCGCCTCTTCGACGGCCACCTCTGCGTCGGCCCGGGCCTGGGCCTCACTGGGGTCCCCGACGTGCGCCAGCTCCGCGAGGTAGCGCTCCGCGTCGAGAGCCGCGGCGCATCCGGTGCCGGCGGCGGTGACGGCCTGGCGGTAGTGGTGGTCGACCAGGTCGCCGGCGGCGAAGACGCCGGTCAGGTTGGTGCGGGTGGAGGGGTGCTCGACGATGACGTAGCCGTTGTCGTCGAGGTCCACCTGCCCGGTGAGCAGCTCGGAGCGGGGGTCGTGCCCGATCGCGATGAACAGACCGGTCGCGTCGAGCACCCGCGTGTCGCCGGTCACGGTGTCCTCGAGCGTCACCGACTCGAGGCGGTCCTCGCCGTTGATGGTCTGCACCGCGGAGTTCCAGATGATCTCGAGCTTCGGGTCGGCGAACGCCCGCTCCTGCATGATCTTGGAGGCGCGCAGCTCGTCGCGGCGCACGATCATCGAGACCTTGGAGCCGAAACGGGTCAGGAACGTCGCCTCCTCGACCGCGGAGTCACCGCCGCCGACGACCGCGATGTGCTGCTCGCGGAAGAAGAAGCCGTCGCAGGTGGCGCACCACGAGACGCCACGGCCGGACAGGGCCTCCTCGTTGGGCAGGCCGAGCTTGCGGTAGCCCGAGCCCATGGCCAGGATCACGGCCCTTGCGGTGTAGGTCTCGGTGTGGGTCTTGACGATCTTCACGTCACCGGTGAGGTCGACCTCGACGACGTCGTCGGAGACCAGCTCGGCGCCGAACCGCTCGGCCTGCGCCCGCATCTCGTCCATGAGGGCCGGACCCATGATGCCGTCGCGGAAACCGGGGAAGTTCTCGACCTCGGTGGTGTTCATCAGCGCGCCGCCGGCCGTCACCGAACCCTCGAACACGAGCGGTTGCAGGCTCGCCCGGGCGGCGTACACCGCGGCGGTGTAGCCGGTCGGGCCGGACCCGATGATGATGACGTTGCGGGGCTCGGACATGGGCCGGAGATCTCCTCGAATGGTCGGTACCTCGAGAACCGATCGTAGGGGAGGAAGATTCCCTGGCGAGCCTCAGCGCGAAGGGATCGTCACGCTGGCCAGCGAGGTCGCGGTGTCGCAGGCGAGGACGTCGGCCTGCTGGGTGCCGCCGGCCGGTGGCCGGAGCGCGAGAACGGCGGGCCGGCCGTCGAAGAGCGCCGGGAACAGCTCGCCGCCGCCGAACTTGCTCGGCGCGGGCGGCGGCGTGCAGCCGACCGCGTCGAAGGCGGCGTAGCCCGGGGCGCGCACCGAGCCGGACGAGGTCGCGAAGCTGCCGAGCTGGTCGGTGACGTCGCGCGCCAGGTGCTGGGAGCTCAGCCGCAGCGCCTGGCCCAGCGGAACGGGCACCTCGTCCGCGGGCGCGCTGGCCGCGTCGTCGCCCAGGGACTCCGGCGCCGCGGCCTCGCCCCCGGCGTCGTTCTTGGCCTCCCGGTCGGCGTTGGAACCCGCGCTCGCGGTGTCCGCGCCGGAGTCGTCGGAGTCGGCGCCGATCAGCTGTCCTCCGGCGAAGCCGGCCACGATCACCGCCGCGGCTCCCGCCAGCAGGGCCGCGGCGTTGCGCCGTCGCCGGCGAGCGGCCAGGTCGACGACCGGAGCGACTCCGGGTGAGCCGGGCTCGTCACGGGTCAGCCCCGCGAGCACGGTGTCGAGCCGGTCGGCCACGTCGGGCGGGATCGGCGCGTCGTGGCGCGCCTCGGCGAGCATGCGGCGTACGGCCGCCTCCTGCTCGGGGGTGAGCTCGGGTAGCGAGCCGGCACCCTGTTGACTGCTGGGCTGGTCGCTCATGGGACGTACGCCTCCTCTCGAGGATTCAGGAGTGTGTGGCTGGGACGGGACGGTGGACGACTCAGCCGGGATCGGGCGGGGCGCGGGACGCCTCCGTGGTTCGGACGGACGGGATTGGATCGGGGTTCCCGGGTGCCACGTGGTCCGGGTCACCCCCGGGCCGGAGCACGCCGAGCAGGGTGGCCAGCCGGACGCGGCCGCGAGAGCAGCGGGACTTCACGGTCCCGACGGCGCAGTCCAGCATGACGGCCACCTCGGCGACCGGGTAGCCCTCCATGTCGACCAGGATCAGCGCGGCCTTCTGGTCCGCCGGCAGCTGGTCGAGGGCGGCCAGCACGGTGCGGCGTCGCTCGTCGACGACCGCGAGGTCGGCCGGATCGGCAGCCTCGGACGTCGACGTGACCAGCGAGCCGCGGTCGCCCATGTCGTCGAGGTCCTCGGGCAGCGGCTCGGCCCGGCGCACCTTCGCGGCCCGGAGCCGGTCGAGGCAGGCGTTGACCACGACGCGGTGCAGCCACGTGGTGACCGCGGCGTCGCCCCGGAACGACCCGGCCCGGCGGTAGGCCGCGATCATGCCGTCCTGCAGCCCGTCGGCCGCGTCCTCCGGGTTGCCCATGGTGCGCATGGCAACGGCCCACAGCCGGTCGCGGTGGCGCCGGAAGAGGACGGCGAAGGCGTCCGGGTCGCCGTCCACGTGGGCCTGCAGGAGCTCGTGGTCGGTGAGCTCCGTCTCGGCGGAGGAATTCATCCGGCGACCACGAGGTCCACGATCCCACCCTTGAAGCCGCCCTCGACACTCGGGAGGGCGGTGAGCCAGATCGTGAGGTAGCGACCGGTGGGTCCGTCGTCGAGGTCGACGCTGGTCGTGGCGGGCGCGCCCTCCGCCGTCGCGGCCGGGGTCAGCGCCTCCGGGTTGTCCGGCACCGTGTCGGTCACGTAGAGCGAGAGGCTGGTCGGCTGGCCGTCGAGCGTCAGGTCGACGCGGCGTACGGCGCGGGACTGCCCGAGGTCGACGACCAGGCCGACGCCCCGCTTGAGGCCCTCCGGCCCGAGCTGCTGCTTGTAGGTCAGCGTGGTCCACGACGTGGCCGGGTCGCCGTCGGTGGCACCGGCGAGCTGGTCGGCGTTCTCCTCGCCGTCACCCTGCGGGTCGAGGTCGGCCGCCTTCAGGCCGGTGAACGGCGTGGGCGACGGCTCGGTCGTGGCGACGGTCGGCGAGGTGGAGGTGCTGGGCTCGTCGTCGTCCGGCTCGGCACCCAGCGGGGTCTTGCCGCGGCCGAGGTTGACCGCGATCGCCACCGCCACGAGCAGCACCAGCGCCACCGCGACCAGCATCGCCAGCCGCAGCCAGTTGCGGCCCGGCACCTGCTCGCTGGTGTCGGTCAGCTCGTCGACGGCCGGGATGATGCCGCTGCCGGAGGAGCGGACGTTGTCGAAGGGCCAGTACTCGTCACCGCGCGCCACCACCGGCCCGTCGTCCGGACGCGCGTAGCGCGGCTTGCGGGCCTCCTCGGCGTAGAGCGGGCGCTCCGGGGGCTCCTCGAAGGGAGGAGGCGGCGGTGCCGGCTCGTCACGGGCGCGCAGCCACGAGACGTCGTCGTTCTCGTCGTGGAAGATCGGCAGGCCGGCCTGGGTCGGGACCTCGACGACCGGCTCCGGCTCCGGCTCCGGCTCCAGCGGGACCGGCTCGTCGGGCTCGGCCGGCGGGACCCAGTCGTCGGGATGGGGCCGGGCCAGGATCTCCGGGACCGCGGGGAGGACGACCGTCTCGTTCTTCTCCGGGTTGCCGGCGGCGATCGCGGGGCCGAGACCGGCGGGGTCACCGACGAACTCGGACAGGAAGCTCTGGATGCCGCGCGCGCTGCCGAGGTCCCGGACCTCCCCGTTCCTCTGGCCGCGTGGGTTGAGCAGGTCGTCGCACAGGTCGTCCAGGCCGCGGGGTACGCCGGCGCGCACCTGCCGCGGCCGGAGCACCCGCCCGTGCTTCTCGGGCGCCCTGGGCACGCTGGACGGCGAGACGCCTGCCCAGCGCCCGGTCAGGGTCGCGTGCAGCAGCCCGGCCAGGTCGACCACGTCGCGCTGCGGGTCGCCCGACGCGAGCCCGTGCAGCGCCGCGTCGACGCAGAAGCCGATGATCCGGACCGAGCCCGCGTTGTCGAGCAGCACGTTCTCGGGCGAGAGCAGCCCGTGGGCGACGCCGTGCGCGTGCGCGGCCGCGATGGAGTCGGCCACCTCGCTGACCATCCAGGCCCCCCGTCGCGGGGAGAGCGGACCGTTGCTCGCGAGCATGATGTCGAGGGAGGTGCCCGAGCCCCACTCGTTGACGACGAAGCAGCAGTCGCTGGTGCGCTCGGCGTCGAGCACCCGCAGGATGCGCGGGTCGAGGACCGTCGCCGAGCGGCGGGCCGCCTCGAGCAGCAGCTCCGCGCGTGGGTCGTCCGCGCCGATCACGTGCAGTGCGACGTGCCGCTCGAGGATGCGGTCGTGCGCTCGCCAGAACCGGCCGCCCCCACTCTCGCTCAGGAGGTCGACCAGGCGGTACCGGTCGGCGAGCACGTCGCCGGCCCGGGTGGCATGCGGCACCGAGCTCCCCTCCGTACCTCTCTGCTCGTCTGTGGCTGGTGTGGTCCCGAGGTCCCCATCGTAGGACGCTCAGCGGGTCCGGGCGCGCCCCGTGAGGGTGGCCAGCACGTCGTTGACCTCCGTGATCCGCAGCAGCCGCGCGAACACGAGGAAGAGGAGGACGTCGACGGCGCCGACGCACAGCAGTCGCACCGCCGTCACGGCCAGGCCGGGGTCGTCGACGAGGCCGTCGAGCACCTGCGCCACCGGGAAGGTGAGCCCGGTGGCCAGCCCGGTCGCGATCACCAGCCGGCCCGCGAACGCGAGGAGCCGGCGGCTGCGCAGCCCACCGAGCCGGTCGCGCAGCAGCAGGTAGGAGATCACCGACCCGACGGCGTACGACAGCGCGTAGGCGCCCACGAGAGCGGGCGAGGTGTGCTCCGCGCTCGTGGCGTGCACCAGTGCGATCGCCGCGACGACGTTGGTCGCGGCGACGCCGCACTGCACGAAGAAGACCGCGCGGTTCTGCTCGAGCGCGTAGAAGCCGCGCAGCACCAGGTAGTGGAAGGTGAAGAAGAGGATGCCGAGGCCGAACATCGACAGCGTCGGCACGTACGCGTCCACACCACCGTCGGCGGCCGCGCCGTGCGCGAACACGAGGCGCGCGAGGTCGGGGGCGATCACGGGCAGCAGCGCCACGAACGGGACGATCACCGCCAGCGCGGACCGCAGCGTCCGGGACAGGGAGCCGGCCAGCGCAACGCGGTCGCCCGACGCCGCGTGCGACGAGAGGCGGGGCAGCATCGCCGTGGCCAGCGAGACCGTGACGATGGAGTGCGGGACCATCACGACAAGGAAGCTGTTGGCGTAGATCGTGGCGCCGGTCCCGTCGGGCGAGGCGGCCGCGCCGCTGGTGGCCAGCCGCTGCACGACGACGTAGGCGACCTGGTTGACCACCACGAACAGCACGGTCCAGATGCCGAGCCGGAGCGTGTGCCCGAGGCCGCTGCCGCGGAGGTCGAGACGGGGCCGGTAGACGAAGCCGGACCGCCGGAGGAACGGCACCAGGATGACGAGCTGCACCGCGATCCCGAGGGTGGAGCCGATGCCGAGGAGCGCCTCCTGTCCGGGGCCGTAGCCGCCCATCACCTCGGCGCCGTCGGCCTTGCCGTAGCCGCCGATGTAGATCAGGACGACGACGACCGCGATGACGTTGTTGGCGATCGGCGCCCACATCATCGGACCGAACGAGCCACGGGCGTTGAGGATCTGCCCGACCAGGACGTACATCCCGTAGAAGAAGACCTGCGGCAGGCAGAACCTCGTGAACGCGATCGCCGAGTCGCGCACCTCACCGTCGTACCCCGAGGTGACGACGTCGACGATCTGGGGCGCCGCGACCACGAGCACGACGGTCACCACGACGAGGAACAGCGCGGCCACGGTGACGACCCGGCTGGTGTAGGCGTCGCCCTTGTCAGGGTCGTTGCGGATCGAGCGGACCAGCTGTGGCACGAGGACGGCGTTGAACACGCCCCCGGCCAGCAGGATGTAGAGCATGTTGGGCAACGTGTTCGCGACCGTGAAGAGGTCGGCGTGCACGGACCTGCCCAGCGCGTAGGACAGCAGCGCGGCGCGGACGAAGCCGCTCAGGCGCGACACGGTGGTGCCGGCGGCCATCACGGCGCTGTTGGAGAGCAGCGTCGACTGCTCGTCCACCTCGTCCACGGGCGGGTCGGTCGGCTGGTCGGTCACCTGCTGGCCGCACCCGCGGGTTGCTTGTGCCCCGTCGGCTCGGCCCCGTCGTCCGGGTCGTCGTCCGGGTCGTCGCCGGCCGCCTGCGGGGCCCGCCGGGCGTTGCGGACCCGCCGGAACAGCCGGATGCCGATCGCGCCGAAGAGCAGCGCGGAGCCGATGCCGACGAACAGCCAGATCACGTTGCTGAGCTGGGCGGACCTGATGGTGAGGTCGGTGGTCGCGCCGAGCGGCGTACCGCGCTTGTCGGTGACGACGAGGGTCACCTCGTGGATGCCGTTCTCGTCGGTGCGCGCTGTGAGCAGTACGGCGACCCGGCGGTTGGCCGGGACCTCGATCTTGGCCGGGCCCTCGATGGTGAGCCGCCCGCCCGCCCGGGCGCCGATGGCGACGGTCACCGGCTGGTCGAGGTCGTTGGTGACGGTGGCCTGGAACCGGCCGCTCGAGCTGGACAGCGTCACCGCGCGGCCCGGGACCTCGATGTGCACCCGCCCGAGCCGGTTCTGGATCCACACCCGGGACTCGTCGGCGGACGCGCGGTTCTCGATGGGCCTGGTGCGGGCGTAGTAGGACAAGGTGCCGAGGGCCTGGTCGGTGACGGTGCCGGAGACGACGTTGTTGAGGGTGAGCAGGTTCTGGAGGGCGACCCCGCTGCGGATCAGCTCGTCGGCCGAGTCGAAGTTCGGCTGGTCGAGCTCGGCGCTCTCCTGCCACTTCGGGTAGCGCAGGGTCGCACCGTCCACCGGGGTCGGGGTGGCCGCCTGGCCGACTCCCTCCACCGACGTGAGGTCGAGCCACTCCGCGTCGAGGCCGCTGAAGAACGCACCGCTGCCGTCCGAGGGGTTCCAGTCGTGCGGCACCACCATGGTGAGCGGTGCCCGGCCACCGCGCAGGAACCGCACCGCGGCCTCCGAGAGCAGGCGCTGTCGCATCGCGGTGACCGAGGTCCGGCTGCTCGGTCCCGGGCCGCCCTCGCCGGCGGCGGTCGAGGTGACGACCACGCGGTGGCCCTCGGTGTCGGCGACCGCCGGAGCGGGGCCGTCGAACATCGCGTCCGTGGCGAGGATCGTCGACTCGGGTACGGCGTCCCGGATCGACTGCGCGGTCAGGTAGCCGCTCGGCGACGACAGCACGGGCGTGGTGGTGACGTCGAAGCCCGGCAGCTTGGCGCCGGCCCGGTTGACCGCGCGCTGGTAGAGCTGCGGGTCGTGCGCCGCCGCGCCCGCGACGTCGAGGTCGCCGTAGGGCAGGGACAGCACCTGGTCCTCGGGACGCATCGCCTCCCCCAGCCTGGCCAGCCAGGCCTGGGCGGCCTGGGCGGCCGCCTGCACGACCGGGTCGAGCTCGTCGAGGTCGAGCGGGCTGCCCTCGGCCTCCGGCTCCCCCGTCGGGGTGTCCGTGGGCTCGGCGGTCGGGGAGGGGCTGGTGGACGCACCGTCGGTGGCCCCGTCCTCGCCGTCGCCCTCGCCCTCGCCGTCGTCCTGCCCGGCCTGGAGGTTCGCCGCCAGTGACCTGGGCGGGTTGCCGTTCGCCAGGCGGCGCACGGCGTCGACCAGCGCGGGGTCGACCGCCCAGGTCACGGTGCGGTCGCCCGAGTTGGCCCCGAAGTCCACCAGCGAGCGGAGCCGGCCGCCCCGGGAGAGCGTCTGGGTCCAGCTGGCGAGGTCGTCGAGCGAGCCGTCGTCGGTGTAGACGAGCTGGTGCCGCAGCGGGATCACCACGGCCGTCGGCTGCTGGCCGAGGCGGGCCTCCGGGACCAGGGGAAGGAAGGTGCGCGCGCGGCCGTCGGCGCTCCCGTCGCGACCGTCCGGCCCGTCACCGAGCGCGTGCACGCCGAACCAGTAGACGCCGGGGGTGTCCGCGTGGAGCAACCCGCGCGGGATGCTGAGGCTGTAGGTCGCATGGTCGCCCGGCGCCAGCTCCTCGAAGGTGACCTTGTGCCGCTCGTCGGTGATCCGCCGCCCGACCACGGCGTCCTCGGGGGTGGCTGCTGCCTCGTCGAGCTGCTCGGAGGTGGTCAGCGGCTCGTCGGAGATGAACGAGTAGATGTTGACCGTCGACCAGGTGACGGTGTCGTTGTTGGTGATCGTCCCCGAGATCCGGACCATGCCCTTCTCGGGGATGGTCGAAGGCGTCAGGTTGTCGATGGTCACCGCCAGCGGAGACGCGGTGTCCGCGCGGGCGCGCTGCGCGCGCCGGCTCACGACCTGCTTGCGCGTCGGGGCGACATGTCGTGTCTTGCGCTGCTGCGCCTGCGCCGCGGGGTCGTCGCTCGGCGTACCGCGCGGGTCGGCATGGCCGGGCCCGGCGAGCAGCACCGGGACCGCCAGCGCCGCCAGGGCAGCACTGAACGACCAACGGCGGAGCATGCATAGAGGTTAGACCTCGCGCCCATGCCTCCCGAGCACCGTCAGGGTCCCCGTTTCTCCTAGAGTGGACCCTCGTGTCCGCACCCGAGTCGCCCGCGCTCACCGTGGTCGAGCTCCAGCACAACGCGGACGTCGAGCTGGCGCGGATCGCGCCGGTGGCCGAGGATCTCGGACGGGCCTTCGCCGAGGCCGGTCACCAGCTGGCGCTGGTCGGCGGACCGGTGCGCGACGCGATGCTCGGGCGACCGCACACCGACCTCGACTTCACGACCTCGGCGCGGCCCGACGACACCGAGCGGCTGCTCGCGGCGTGGGGTGATGCGACCTGGGACATGGGCCGCGACTTCGGCACCATCGGCTGCCGGAAGGGTCCGTGGACCGTCGAGGTGACGACCTACCGCTCCGAGGCCTACGACCCGTCGTCGCGCAAGCCCACCGTCGACTTCGGCGACACCCTGGAAGGCGACCTCGGTCGTCGCGACTTCACCATCAACGCGATGGCGGTGCGGCTGCCGGGCCGCATCGTGGAGGACCCCTATGGCGGTGTGGTCGACCTCGCGCAGGGCCTGATCCGCACGCCGGGCACGCCGCAGGACTCGTTCTCCGACGACCCGCTGCGGATGCTGCGCGCGGCCAGGTTCGCCGCGCAGCTCGGGTTCGTCGTCGCGCCCGAGGTCGTCGCCGCGATGACCGGGATGGTCGAGCGGATCGAGATCATCTCCGCCGAGCGGATCCGCGACGAGCTCGTGAAGCTGATCTCGGCGTCGTACCCCCGGCGCGGGCTGGCCCTGCTCGTCGAGACCGGGCTGGCGGCGCGCGTGCTGCCGGAGCTGCCGGCGCTCGCGCTCGAGCGCGACGAGCACCACCGGCACAAGGACGTCTACGACCACACGCTCACCGTGCTGGAGCAGTCGATCGACCTGGAGGACCGGCTGCCCGGCGCCGGCCCGGACTTCGTGTCGCGGTTCGCGGCGCTGATGCACGACGTCGGCAAGCCGAGGACGCGCAAGTTCCTCGACGACGGCTCGGTGACCTTCCACCACCACGACGTGGTCGGCGCCAAGATCACCCGCAAGCGGATGCAGGCGCTGCGCTTCTCCAAGGACGAGACCGACGCGGTGGCCAAGCTGGTCGAGCTGCACCTGCGCTTCCACGGCTACGGGTCCGGTGAGTGGACCGACTCCGCCGTACGCCGCTACGTCCGCGACGCCGGCGACCAGCTCGAGCGGCTGCACGTGCTGACCCGCGCCGACTGCACGACCCGCAACCGCGCCAAGGCCGAGCGGCTGCGCCGCGCCTACGACGACCTGGAGACCCGGATCGCCCGCCTGCGGGAGCAGGAGGAGCTCGACGCGATCCGCCCCGACCTCGACGGCAACCAGATCATGGAGGTGCTCGGCATCCCGCCCGGCCGCGACGTCGGCGAGGCCTACAAGTTCCTGCTCGAGCTGCGGCTCGACCACGGCCCCATGCCCGAGGACGCCGCCGAGGCCGCGCTGCTCGAGTGGTGGTCCTCCCGCTAGCTCGGCTCGAAGGGGAACCGGTGGGTGGTCCCCTGCGAGTGGTGCGAACGCACCCGGAAGGTGCGCGTGAGCTTCACGGTGGCTCCAGTGCTGTCTCTGACGACGAGCGTCACCCTGTGGCGGCCGGGGCGGTGCATCGCGACCTTGACCTTTGCCTTCGTGGAGTCCAGCCGCCTGCCGCCGTTGTGGAAGTTCCAGGCGAAGGTCAACGGGCCCACGCCGGTGGACCTACGGGCCGAGAGCCGCACCTTGCGGTCGGTCCCCGGGTGCTTGGGCCGGACCGTGATCCGCGCCTTGAGGGCCGTGCCCGTACCGCCACCGGCAGGGGCGGCGGTCACCGTGACGGTCGTCGTGGCGCTGCCGTTGAGGCCCTGCGGGTCGGAGACGGTCACCTTCGGGTGCCGGGCTCCCGCCGCGGTGTAGGACGTGACGACGTTCTTCCCGACGGCGTCCTTGACGGTGCCGCCGTTGTCGAAGTCCCAGCTGTAGGTGAGGTTGCCCGGCGACTCGGCGTCGGTGCTCCCGGCGGCCGACAGCATCACCGACTGCCCCACCCGGACGGTCGGGGGCGTCGCGGACGCGGCGGCCGTGGGTGCGGTGTTGCCGGCCCCGCCGCCGCCCGTCGTGTAGCCGTAGTCGAACGGGCCGCAACCGCCGCCCATCGTGAAGGTGACGTCGCCGGTCAGGTTTCCGGCCGGCGCGGCGTCCTCGCCAGACAGGGAGTTCACGTGGAAGCCGAGGCAGCCGTACTTGAACTCCCAGTTGCCCGATGCGCTGGTCGGGTCCGTGTAGTTGTCAATGTGCCCGGGGCCGGAGTCCGAGAACGTCGACCGCGTGGCGGCAGCGGTGAAGGCTGCGTCGTCCAGGTTCGGCGTGTCGCTCCCGGGCTCGGGCACCGAGTCCAGCGGTGACTGGGCGGGCGGGTCGTCGGTGCCTACGTTGCCGTAGCCGTGCGCCTCGTCGGTGTAGGCGAGGTAGAGGCCTGCGCCGAAGGTCGCCGCGCCCCGGTCCGCCTCGCCATGACCGTCGAAATCGAAGCCGGACCGGTCGCGCATCTCGAGGTAGTAGGCGTGGTCCTGGGCCGAGAGCGCACCGGCCTGCAGGTACTTCCAGCCCTGCGTGCACTTCTGCGCCGTGCTGAGCGTGTCCCGGCAGCCGCCGTTGTAGACGTGGGGGTCGTCGGGGCCGCCGCTCGACTCGAAGTCGGTGGTGAGCAGGACGGTGTCGCCGCTCGGCGTCGTGGCCGTCACCTTCACGTCGTCCACGAACCAGCCTGGACGGGCCAGCCCCGGGTCGGTGGCGTAGGTGAACCGGATCGCGCCGCTCGGCTTGCCGGCCAGGTCGCTGATGTCGTAGCTGTCGGAGAGGAACACCGGCTCCGGGTAGGTGCCGGCCTTGCGGTCTACCGCCTCGCTGCCTGCCTGGTAGGAGCCACTGCTGCCGGTGATGCCGTTGTCGTACTTGGTCTGGCAGCCCGCCTGGTTGGGGTTGCCGGCCGCGGGGTCGGTGTTGGAGGACGTGTAGCCGTTCTCCGACGCGTGCGACGTGTAGGTGCTGCCCCCGTCGGTGGTGGTCAGCACGTAGCCGTAGTCGAAGTCCCACTCGGTGTCCCACCGCGACTTGAAGGACAGGTTGACGGTGCTGCCCGCGGGCAGCGACGCCAGTCCGGGCACCGACAGGTCGAAGTTGTGGCCGGAGGTGGGCGGACAGCCGAAGTCGTTGCCCGATCCCGACCACCACAGGTGGCTGGGACTGGCTCCCTCGTTGGTGGCGCTGGGCGTGAACACCGACGGGTCGAGCAGCTGCCGGCCGGGCAGCTTCGCGACGTACATCTGGGAGTTCTGGACCCGGCCGTCCGCGCCCTCGTGCAGCGTGTACGGCGTGCCGTCGGGTCGATGCCAGGTGATGGCGTCGATGTCCTTCTTGGAGTTCTGCCACCCCGTCACCGTCTGGGTGCCGGTGTTCGGCAGCACCTTCGGGACCACCCAGCCGAGCTCCTGACGACCGAAGGCGTCGATGTCCTGCGAGTGGTCCTCGGCCATCAGCGTCCACGAGCCGTACGTCGTGCGGCTGCCGGTGGAGTAGAAGTCGGGCAGGCCCAGGGAGTGGCCGTACTCGTGGGAGATCACCGAGGCGAAGTCGATCGCGGTCTCGGGGTTGAGGTTGTAGGGACCGACCCGGACGAAGACCTTCGCCTTGCCGCCGCTGCAGTCGGGGCCCTGGACCGTGAAGCCGGCGTCCTGCCAGCACAGCGGCCGTCCCTCGAGATCCTTGAGCTGGTCGTTGGTGACCACGCCGGGCAGGCCGGTGACCGGGTCGCTGTAGGTCCCCTCCAGGGATGAGCTGTGCGGCCAGATGTTGTCGTAGGGCGCGTCGGGGTAGTCGCAGCCGGCCACCGACAGCTGCGAGGAGCCGTTGCCGCCACAACCGGCGAAGACCCCCATGAAGAAGTCGACCACGCCGTCCTTGTCGGTGTCGTAGTCGGAGTAGTCGATCTCGGGGTCGGCGAGCGCGACCGCGTCGGCGACCACCTTGGAGGTCGGACCACAGCCGGCGTCGATGTTCTGCAGGGCCCCGACCCCGGACTCGGCACCGAGCAGCGCGGAGCCGTTGGCGTCGTCGCCGTAGTAGTCGGTGTTGCCGGGCAGGTTGTAGACCCCGTTGGTGATGCGCTGGGTGTACAGCGGGTTCGTGGTGCCGCCGAGGTCGGCGTAGGTGAAGCCGTGGCAGGTGGTCGGCGTGCCGTCAGACAGCTTGGTGAACGGCTTGGCCGGACTGAAGCCGGTGAAGTCCGCCGACGGGATCCCGGCAGAGGGCACGGTGCCGTTGGGGTAGAGCTGCCCCAGGGACATCTCCTGGTAGAGGTTGAACGTCGACCCGGGGTTGTCCGGGTCGTTGATGACCGACTCCAGCGAGTCGCCCGAGTGGGTGCTCTGGTAGGAGCGGTCGTTGAACTGCAGCGGCACGATCGGGAACGGCCGGTCGCCGTAGCGCGCGGTGTCATAGGTCTCGCTGGGCGGGATGACCTTGGGTCCGTGGCTGGTCGAGGTCTGGGCGGGTTGTCCCGTGACCTGCATGGTCGCCGTGGTGGACAGGTCGCGCCACACGATCTCCGGGACGGCGGTGGTCGTGGCCGCCTGGGACTGGAGGATGAGGGTCTTCGTGGCGCCGGCCGCGACCGCGCCGGGCGTCCACGTCAGCGTCGTCGCTCCGGGGGCCACCGCCGGGGGCGAGTCCCCGGACACGGACTGGAACGAGCTGCCCGTGGGAGCGGTCACCGTGACGGCCGGCGTCAGGGCACCGGCGGTCGGGTTGGTGACGACGATGCGCGAGGGATAGCTGTCGCCGGGCTTCACCCAGCCGACCGAGGAGACGAAGCTGTCGGTCAGCAGCAGGCTGGTCGGCCGCACCTGGAGGGTGTGGCTGGTCACGCCGGTCGTGGTGGCGGCCCAGCCACCTGTGGGCGGTGGCGGGACGGCCGCGGTGTCGTCGAACGCGGCGTCCACGACCTCGACGGTGACCAGCGCCTTGAAGTCGGTCTCGGGGCCGGCCGTGGTGCCGGAGGTCACCGAGCCAGGCACGGTCACCGAGATGGCGCCCGCGGTGCCGCCCGCGTCGGCGGTCTGCTGGGGCGAGGTCCAGCTGGTGCCGTCGGGGGTGGTGGCCCGGAGCTTGTAGGTCGCGGCGACCGGCTTGTCTCCGCCGTCCGGTCCATCGACCGGGGCGGTGCCCCCCACGTGCTCGGTGAGGGTGCCCGTCACGGTGAACGGGGCTCCCGGCGCTGTCGGAGCGCCGGTGGCGAGCGTGGCCAGGAGGCCGTTGTAGTAGAAGTCGTAGCCACCGATCGGCCCGCTGCCGTCGCTGATGACCAGCCGGGCGTGTCCGGGCTCCCACGCATCCGTGGGCACGATGTCGACCTCGCTGCGCTGGTCGGTGGCGCGGACGGTGACCGGAGGCTCGGCCATGGTGGAGCCGTCCTCGGCCAGGATCTCGGCCGTCACCGGTCCGACGGCTCCGGTGACGTCGAAGACGCTGAACCCGCAGTCGCGCCGGTCGATGTAGGGGTCGGCGGCCCGGTCGCGGCCCGCGCCCGTGCAGGCCACCGTCGTTCCGCCGAGCTGGCCACCCGGGAACATGGTGAACGTGAAGCCGGAGGCGATCCCGGCGGCGTCCGGAGCGGCCGAGCTGACGGCCGGAGCGGCCGAGCTGACGGCGGCCGGAACGGCCACCAGGCCCACCCCCGCGGCGAGGGCGATCGAGATGAACGCAGCGCGCAGGCGTCGCTGAGGCGAGCGAGACATGGATTCCTCGGCAGGTGTAGGACGTCGCACCACAGAGGCGACGCGTTGCCCCCACTAACGTCCGGCCCACGCCGGGGTTATGCAGGAAGCCGGCCACGACACAGCGGTGACCCGGCAGAAAGTTTCTGCCGGGTCACCGTGAAGCTGGACAGCCCTGCTCGTCGCCTGGCTTCGCGCGCCCGTCGCGGCTTCGTTCCTCAGCCGCGGGGCTTGCTCAACCTGCGGGCGAGACAAGTCAGCGTTCGTTCCTCACGCTCACTCTTCGCCCTTGATGAAGGCCTCCACGCGGGCGCGTCCCTCGTCGTCGGGGAGCTGCACCGGCGGGGACTTCATGAGGTAGGACGACGCCGAGATGATCGGGCCGCCGATCCCGCGGTCCTTGGCGATCTTCGCGGCGCGGATCGCGTCGATGATGATGCCGGCGGAGTTGGGGGAGTCCCAGACCTCGAGCTTGTACTCCAGGTTGATGGGGGCATCGCCGAACGCACGGCCCTCGAGGCGGACGTAGGCCCACTTGCGGTCGTCGAGCCAGGCGACGTAGTCGGACGGGCCGATGTGCACGTTGCGGTCGTCGGCGCCGACGCCGGCCAGCGAACCGGTGAGGTTGGAGGTGACGGACTGGGTCTTGGAGATCTTCTTGGACTGCAGGCGCTCGCGCTCGAGCATGTTCTTGAAGTCCATGTTGCCGCCGACGTTGAGCTGGTAGGTGCGGTCCAGTGCGACGCCGCGGTCCTCGAACAGCTTGGCCAGCACCCGGTGGGTGATGGTCGCGCCGACCTGGGACTTGATGTCGTCACCGATGATCGGGACGCCGGCGTCCTCGAACTTCTTGGCCCACACGGGGTCGGACGCGATGAAGACGGGGAGCGCGTTGACGAAGGCCACGCCGGCGTCGATCGCGCACTGCGCGTAGAACTTGTCGGCCTCCTCGGAGCCCACCGGCAGGTAGGAGACGAGCACGTCGGCCCGGGTGTCCTTGAGGACCTGTACGACGTCGACCGGCTCGGCCCCGGACTCCTCGATGGTCTCGCGGTAGTACTTGCCGAGCCCGTCGAGGGTGTGGCCGCGCTGCACCTCGATGCCCAGCGTGGGCACCTCGCAGATCTTGATCGTGTTGTTCTGCGAGGCGTTGATGGCCTCGGAGAGGTCCTTGCCGACCTTCATGTCGTCGACGTCGAACGCCGCGACGAACTCCACGTCCTTGACGTGGTAGTCGCCGAAGGTGACGTGCATCAGCCCCGGCACCGTGCCGGTGGGGTCGGCGTCCCGGTAGTAGTGCACGCCCTGGATCAGGGACGTCGCACAGTTGCCGACTCCGACGATTGCTACTCGAACCGAACCCATGGGGTGCGTTTCCCTTCTGGTTGTCACCTGACGGTGTCGTGCTGAGTGGTCGTGCTGAGTGGTGGTGCTGAGTGGTGGTGCTCAGGACGTCTCTGCGGTGGGTGGTGGGGTGATGCCGGTGGTGATGTTGGGCGTGGGGCCGTTGCGCTCGGCGTTGATGAGGTCGGAGAGCCAGTTGACCTCGCGCTCGACCGACTCGACGCCGTGACGCTGGAGCTCGCCGGCGTAGCGGTCGACCTCCTTCTCGGTCATGTTCAGCTCGCGCTGGATCCGGTCGAGCCGCTCCTGGAGCCGCATCCGGCGGCCCTCGAGCACCCGCAGCCGGATCTCCATGTCCGTGGAGGAGAAGAACGCGAACCGGATGTCGAAGTTGTCGTCCTCCCACGCGGTCGGGCCGACCTCCGACATCAGCCGCTCGAACTCGCGGGTGCCGGCCTCGGTGACCTGGTAGACGATCTTGGGACGGCGTGACTTGGGTGTGGAGGCGGTCGACTCCTCGATCAGCGCCCCCCGGAGCATCTTCTTCAGCGTCGGGTAGAGCGAGCCGTAGGACAGCACCCGACCCCATCCGAGCATCAGGTTGAGGCGCTTGCGCAGCTCGTAGCCGTGCATGGGTCCCTCGTGCAGCAGCCCGAGGACTGCCAGCTCGATGGTCTCCGCGCGCCGTGCCACAGACCTATCGTAGCGATATATCCGCGGATTGCGAATGGGTGGTACATCGAGATGCGGATCGCCGCCGGTCGAAGGGGTTGTCCGTCGCGGCCGGCGGCGCTTCACTGCGCACATGCCGGGGATCGAGCACGAGCTGGAGCTGCGGGACGGGCGGCGCGCCAGTGTGTGGGAGGGCGGGGAGCCGACCGGCCGCCCGGTCCTGTTCTTCCACGGGTGCCCCGACAGCCGCCGCGCCGCGATCCCCGGGCACGACCAGGCCCGCGCGACGGGGGTTCGGCTCGTGGCCGCCAGCCGGCCCGGCTACTCCCGCACCGACTCACCGGACGCGATCAGCGGCCGGGAGCACCTCGAGGTCGCCGACGACACCCTCGAGGTGGCCGACCTCCTGGGGATCGACACCTTCGCCGTGCTCGGCATGTCGGTGGGCGGGCCGTACGCGATGGCGTCCGCCGCCAGGCACCCGGAGCGGGTGCGCGCGGCCGGGGTGGTGGAGGCGCCGGCGGAGGTCCCCAGCCTGCACCCCCCGGCGCACCGCGACGGCCTGGACGAGGCGGGCCGGGCGTTCTTCGCGTCGCTCGCCGCGACGCCGGCGGCGGAGTCTGGGGAGCGGATGCGCCCGGAGTTCGAGGCGTACGTCGCCGGCATCGCCCCCACGGACCCCGATGACGCCGCGGTCGCCGCCCGGTGGCTGGCGACGCTCCCGTCCGCGGACGCGGCGCTGGTGGGCACCAGGGGCGACGCCGAGGTCGCGCGCACGGCGCGGGAGGCGATCGGGCGGACCAGCGGCTACCTGCGGGACGCCGCGGTGAGCTTCCGCGCGTGGCCGTTCGACCTCGGCTCGGTCCGCTGCCCGGTCTTCGCGTGGTACGGCGACGGCGACGACACCTACTCGCCACGCAACGGGGAGTGGTACGCCGAGGCGCTCGGCGCGACGTACACCCTGTTCGCAGGTGCCTCGCACCTCGGGACCCTCCTGGAGCACTGGACGGACATCCTCGGGGCACTGGCCGAGGCCTAGGGTCCCGACCGCGTCGAGTCGGCCTTTCTGGTCCCGGTTGCGTAACCTCGTGCAGCGTGGCAGGCAAGCGGAAGGCGGGCACGGGCGGCGGGCGGGGCCGACCCACGGCTCGCAAGGCGGCCGCCTCGGCACCGGCCGGCGCGGCCAAGAAGGCACCGAACGGGACGGCCAAGAAGGCACCGAACGGCAAGCGCGACGTGCTGGGCAAGAACGGCAAGATCAAGAAGCAGCGCACCCTCGGCGCGAAGATCCGCCGCGCGCTGCTCTACCTGCTGCTCGCCGGGCTCGTCTGCGTCCTCATCGTGGTGGGCGGTTTCGTCTACCTCTACCAGACCACCGACCTGCCGGAGTCGGGCAACCCCGACTTCCAGACCAACACGTCCTTCGTCTACTACAGCGACGGCAAGACCGAGCTCGGCGAGTACGCCAAGCAGAACCGCGACAGCATTCCCTACGACGCGATGCCGCAGGACGTGAAGGACGCCGTCGTGGCCGCCGAGAACCGCACCTTCTGGAGCGACAACGGCGTCGACGTCAAGGGCATCGTCCGCGCGATGTTCAACAACGCGCAGGGCAACGCGACCCAGGGTGCGTCGACGATCACCCAGCAGTACATCAAGATCTTCTACCTCACCCAGGAGCGCACCTACACGCGCAAGCTGAAGGAGGCGATCCTCTCCCTCAAGCTCAACCGGGAGCAGAGCAAGCAGGAGATCCTCGAGGGCTACCTCAACACGATCTACTTCGGCCACGGTGCCTACGGCATCCAGGCGGCGGCGAAGGCGTACTTCCAGAAGGACGCCAAGGACCTCGACCTGAAGGAGTGCGCGGCGCTCGCGGCGATCATCAACAACCCGACGCAGTTCGACCCCGCGGGCGGCAAGGACAACAAGGTGGCGTTGCGCGAGCGCTACCGCTACGTGCTCGACGGCATGGCCTCGGCCAAGAAGATCACCACCGACGAGGCCAAGACCGCCGGGCGGAAGCTGCCGGCGTTCGACTTCGGGCAGCCCGACGACCAGTACGGCGGCCAGAAGGGCCACGTGCTGACCATGGTCAAGGACGAGCTCGAGACGCTGACCAAGAAGGACGGCCAGCCGTTCACCGCGGACGAGATCGACGGCGGTGGTCTCCGGATCACCACGACCTTCACGCAGAAGGCGATGGACGCGGCCGAGCAGGGCGTGGCCGAGGTCCGGCCGGAGGGCAAGGAGTTCGGCGACAAGAACCTGCACATCGGCGTGGCCAGCGTGGACGTCAAGACCGGGGCGGTGCAGGGGATCTACGCCGGTCAGGACTTCCTGGAGAGCCAGATCAACTGGGCGATCGCCGGTGGCCAGGCCGGGTCGTCGGTGAAGCCGTTCGCGCTCGCGGCCGGGCTCAAGGCGGGCTACTCGCTCAAGGACACCTTCGACGGCAACTCGCCGTTCGTGCTCGACGACGGCGACGAGATCCGCAACGAGCAGGACACCGACTACGGCTCCGCGGTCAGTCTTCTCAAGGCCACCGAGGACTCGATCAACACCGCCTACACCGACCTCACGGTGTCGATGCCCGACGGGCCGCAGCAGATCCTCGAGATGATGAACGCGATGGGCCTCCCGCCCAACAAGGGCCCGGGGAAGCACTACGGCTTCCCGCGGGCCAGCGGAGCGCTCGACCCCTTCCCGAGCATCACGCTCGGGAGCGCGACGATCAGCCCGATCAACATGGCCAACGCCTACGCGACCATCGCGAACGGCGGCCTGTTCCACGAGCCGTTCATCATCGAGAAGGTCGAGTCGAAGGACGGCGAGGTCCTCTACGACCACTCGGAGAGCGACAAGCAGGCCATCGACGCGGACCTGGGCGCCGACATCGCGGCCGACGTCAGCTACGCGCTCCAGCAGGTCGTGCTGAGCGGCACCGGCACGGCGGCGCAGGGGATAGACCGCCCGGCCGCCGGCAAGACCGGCACCGCGACCAACGACAAGGACCAGGTCGACTCGGCGTGGTTCACCGGCTACACGCCGCAGCTGTCGACCTCGGTCATGTACGTCCGCGGCAAGGGCAACGAGCAGCTCGACGGCTGGCTGCCGTCGTACTTCGGCGGTGACTACCCGGCCGACACGTGGACCGCGGTCATGAACAAGGACATGGAGGGCGTCGAGGAGCTGGAGTTCCCGGAGCCGGCGTACGTCGACGGCGAGGCGCCCGACGACGGCCACCAGCCGACGCTGCCGCCGAAGCCGACCGACAAGCCGACGCCGTCCGACACGCCGAGCAACACCGTCCGGCCGACCAAGACGCCGACCGTGGTGCCGACTCCGACCCAGCCGACGCAGGCGCCGACGACCGTGGTCCCGCCCCCTCCTCCGCCGCCCCCTCCGCCGCCCACCCCGACCCCGACGCAGACCTGCGACGTCCTGGGCTGCCCGACGCCGACGCCGACGCCGACCCCCACCCCGACCCCGACGGCCACGCGCGCGGCCGTCACGCAGGCTGCGACGCGGGCCGACCTCGTGTGGGTCTGGTGGAACCGGATGCGCTGGTGACGTGACCCGCCCCTCTGCGGACGGCCACGTCCATCCGACGCTGGACGATCCGGTCGTCACCGCGCTCAGCGAGGGCGTCGGTGGGCCCGTGGGACCGCGGGCGGGCGGACACCCGTGGTGGACGCCGGCCCGGGTGCTGGTCCTGCTCGCGGCAGTGTGCTTCGCGCTCGGCATGGTGCAGAAGAGCGGCTGCTACCAGCAGTACTGGATCTACGACGAAGAGCGCTACACGCACATGTGCTACTCCGACCTGCCCTACCTCTACACCGGGCGCGGGCTGGTCGAGCTGGACTGGCCCTACTCCGACGACGCGCAGGTGCGGTCCCGCTACGAGGTGATGGAGTACCCCGTCGGCATCGCCTACTTCGCGTACGGCGCCGCGTGGGCGACCCAGAAGATGACCGGCGCCGGTGACGTGCACGCCCGCGCCGACCAGCCCGCCGGCGACCTGGTCGGCACCGGGCAGGTGAAGAAGGAGCTGCGCGCCTTCGTCATCGTCAACGCGCTCGGCTTCGCGGCCATGGCACTGCTGTCCGCCTGGCTCCTCGCCGGGGTCGATCGCCGGCGGCCGTGGGACGCCGCCGCGTTCGCCGCCTCGCCGGCGCTGCTCCTCACCGGCCTCATCAACTGGGACATGCTCGCGGTGGTCATGGTCGCGGGCGCGCTGTTCACCTGGGCGCGCGGCCGGCCCGTGGCCACCGGCCTGCTCGTCGGGCTCGGCACCGCCACCAAGCTCTACCCGCTGTTCCTGCTCGGTCCGATCGCGATCATCTGCCTGCGCGAGCGGCGCTACCGGGACCTGGGCGACACGCTCCTCGCGGCGGCCGCCGCGTGGTTCGTGCTCAACGCGCCGGCCTACCTCAGCGGCAAGGACGAGTGGAAGCGGTTCTGGGAGTTCAACTCCGAGCGCGGCCCCGACCTCGGGTCGGTCTGGCTGGTGGTGAGCCAGTCGACCCACAACCCGATCACCGCCACCACCGTCAACCACTGGTCCTGGGCGGTGTTCGGCCTCTGGTGCGCGGCGGTCGCCGTCGTCGGGTTCCGGGCGCCGAGCACCCCACGGCTGGCGCAGCTCGGGTTCCTCGTGGTCGCCGGGTTCCTGCTGGTGAACAAGGTGTACTCACCGCAGTACGTGCTCTGGCTGCTGCCGCTGGCGGCGCTGGCCCGGCCGCGCTGGCGCGACCAGCTGGTGTGGCAGTCGTGCGAGGTCGCCTACTTCGCGTCGGTGTGGTGGTACCTCAACGGCGACCTCCAGCCGGGCCAGGGCGACGACGTCGGGTGGTACTGGGTCGCGATCGTGGTCCGGATGCTCGGCGAGCTCTACCTGGTCGCGGTCGTGACGCGCGACGTACTGTTCCCGCGCTACGACCCGGTGCACCGTGACCGGGCCCCGGGGCCGCCTCAGCTGACCTCGACGCGGTCGAACGCCGTCGCGGTGTAGCGCACCCGGACGTCGACCCGGTCGCCCACCTCCGGCACCACCGCGTCGGAGGGCAGGAACAGCATCGAGG
Source organism: uncultured Actinomycetota bacterium (assembly GCA_963766475.1). Lineage (GTDB taxonomy): Bacteria > Actinomycetota > Actinomycetes > Propionibacteriales > Nocardioidaceae > Nocardioides. The sequence goes on from CAVXZS010000003.1 coordinate 43,553, forward strand.
CCTGCATGTGCGGGGGCTCGGCGAAGAGCCGCTGCTTCCCGTCGACCCAGAACGGCGACCGGGTCAGCCCCATCGCGTCGAGGCCGCTGCGAGCGACGATCGCGGCGCGGGCCTTGAGACCGCTCTCGCCCTTGGGCGACTCGAGGCCGATGCCGTGCGCGGTGCCGCCGCTGACCACCAGCAGGTGGCCGTCGCGCGGGGCGCTGCGGCCGCGGTAGCCGGACACGTCGCCACGCTTCAGCTCGTGCACGTCCAGGACCCGGGCGGTGACCCGCAGCGCGCCCCGGTCGCCGAGCCAGAGGTCGGTGCCGATGCGGGGCCGGACGGTGAGGTCGGCGTACGTCGTGCGGAGGGTGGCGAGCTCGGTTGCGGTCAGGTGGCTGACCCAGACGGTGGTGGTCGGGAGCTCCGCGGCGACCACGGCGGTGAGCAGCCGCTCGACCTCGGTGAGGTGCTTGCCGGAGGTGAGCGGGAGATGGAGGGCGACGCCCTCGAGGCGCCCGCCGCCGAGCCGCTTCGCCACCGCCCACAGCTGCTGGGCGGTCATGCCGTGGCGACGCATCGAGGTCTCCAGCTCGAGCACGAACCGCGCGCCCGGCTGCGCCTCGAGCAGGTCGGCCAGGTCGTCGGGGCGGCTGACCGTGTGGATCAACCGACGGCCGAGGGCGGCGTCGGGCACGGTGTGGAAGGACCGCCAGGGCGTGAGCACCAGAAGGTCGCCGGAGTAGCGGGTGGCGACGTGGTCGAGCTCCTCGTAGGTGCCGACGGCCAGAGTGTCGGCCCCCAGCCACTCCGCCTTGCGCGCCAGGCGGCCGAGCGTGAAGCCGTAGCCGTTGCCCTTGGCCACCGGCACCAGTCCGGGCGTGGCCTCGGCGAAGCCGCGCAGGTGGCCGCGCCAGCGCTCGCCGTCGACGTCGAGGGTCAGGCTCATCTGCGGCTCATGTAGAGGTCGAAGGCCTTGTAGAGCGGCTTGTTCAGCGGCAGGTCCCACTCGCCGGCGTGCTCGACGGCCTCGCCCCCGGTGCCGACCTTGAACTGGATCAGCCCGACGTGGCTGTCCTCGGCGTCGAGGGTCGGCGTGATGCCGCGCAGGTCGTAGACGTCGGCGCCGGCCGCGATCGCGGCGCGGAGCATCGCCCACTGGACGGCGTTCGAGCCACGGACCTCGCGCTTCTCGGTCGAGGAGGCGCCGTAGGAGTACCACGCGTGCGCGCCGACCCTGACCATGATCGTGGCCGCGACCAGGTCGCCCTCGTGGCGGCCCAGGTAGAGCCGGAACCGGTCGGGGTCCTCCGCGCCGAGCGCGTCCGCCATCACCCGGAAGTAGGGCAGCCCGCGCGGCGTGAAGTGGTCGCGCTCGGCGGTGTGCACGTAGAGGTCGTGGAAGGCCTTGAGGTCTCCCTCCTCGTCGCCGCGGCCGGTGCTCGTGGTGACCTCGACGCCGGACTTGTCGGCCTTCTTGATGTTGCGGCGCCAGAGCTGGTTCATGCCCGCGAGCACGTCGGCCTCCGTGCGGCCGGTGAGCGGGACCTGGAAGACGTACTGCGGCTGGCCGAGCGCGAAGCCTTCGTCCGAGCCTTGCGGCCGCCAGCCGAGGGAGGTGAGCTGGGAGACGACCCGGGCGCCGACCGGGTCGCGCTCGGTGGGCGGCACGTCGGCCAGCCTGCGGACCGCAGGGTCGGCGAGGCCCTCCTTCACCTGGGCGGCGGTCCAGCGGCGGGTCACCACCGGCGGGCCCATCCGGACGCCGAACGCGCCCTGCTCCTTGAGGTACGCCGTCAGGGGCGCCAGCCACTCGCCGAGCCGGTCGGTCGACCAGTCGAGGACCGGCCCCTCGGGCAGGTAGGCGAGGTAGCGCTTGACCTTGGGCAGCTGGCGGTAGAGCACCAGCCCGGCGCCGACCAGCTCGCTGCCGTCAGGCCCGGCGTACCAACCGAGGGACTCGTGGCGCCACTCCGCCTTCACCCGGCCCCACGCAGGGGTCTGCAGGAAGCTCGCCGAGCGCTGCGAGCGCAGGAAGGCGAGGTGGTCCTCCGGGCTGATGGCGCGCACGGTCGGGATCACCCATTGAGGTTATCGGGACCGTGGCCATGGAATGGTCCTCGCCCTCGGGCCGGTGACCTGCCAACATCACGTGTATCAGGCGGCCCGGACCTCGCTCCTGATTGTCGTGACCGTCCTTGACCAACCAGAGATCTCGGAGGCGTGCGTGACGATCGGCGGTGCGGCGACCGAGCGTCCCGGCGAGGTGTGGGGCCAGGCCGCCTCGGCCTTCGAGCGCTGGACGGCAGGCGACGCCGTGGCCCTCGACGAGCTGGTCCGGGTGATGACCCCGGTGCTCTGGCACGTCGTCCGCGCCTACCGCCTGAACACCGACGTCGCCGAGGACGTCGTGCAGACCACCTGGCTCTCGCTGGTGAGGTCGCGCGCCGCCATCCAGGAGCCCGCCGCCGTCGGGGGCTGGCTCACGACGACCGCCCGTCGCGAGGCGTGGAGGGTTGCCAAGGCGTCCGGCCGGGGCATCCCGGTCGAGGACGACGAGCTGTCGCGCCGGCTCCCCGACGAGGACTCGGCCGAGTCGGAGGTCGTCCGTCGCGATGGCGACGACCGGCTCTGGGACGCCGTCGAGAGGCTGTCCGAGCGGTGCCAGGCGCTGCTGCGGATCGTGGCCTTCGAGCACCGGCCCGACTACACCAGGATCGCCGCCGACCTCGGGATGCCGGTCGGCAGCATCGGCCCGACCCGAGGCCGGTGCCTCCAGAAGCTGCGCGCCCTCATCGAGAACGGGGAGTCCGATGCCTGAGCCGAGTGACGACGACCTGCTCGCCGGCGTCCGCACCTACTGGGAGTCCCGCGACGCCGTGCCGGCCGGCATGGTGGCCCGGCTCCAGGCGGCCGCCGCCCTCGCCGCCTCCGACACCGACCTCGACATCGAGCTGATGCTGCTCGTCGAGCGCACCGAGGAGCTGGCCGGCGCGCGGGGCGCCTCGACCACGGCCTACACGCTGCGCTTCGCCCACGACGGTGTCGACCTGCTGCTGCGGATCTCGAGCGAGGACGGCGTTCCCCGCATCGACGGCTGGGTGGTGCCGCCCTCACCGGTGGCCGTCACCGTGCTCCGCGACGAGGACCCGCTGGCCACGCTCGAGGTCGGCGACACGGGTCGCTTCGAGGTCCCCGACCTGACCCGCGGGATGCTGCGGCTCCGGCTCGAGCCGGCCGACGGCAGCACCCCGTTCATGACGCCCGCCTTCGAGATCTGAGGAGCCCCATGCTTCCCGTGCCCGACCGCCGCGCCCCTTCCCACGCACTCCGCTGGGCCGGCGACCCGTACCAGGTGCGGGTGCTCGACCCGGTCAGCGCCCCACAGGTCTCGGGCCGCGCTGCCGCGCTGCCGACCGCCTACATCGGTCCCCGACTCGTCTTCCCGAAGACCGCGAACCGTGGCCACATCGAGGAGATGCTCAGGGAGGCGGCCCTGCCCCTCGGGTGGGACATCGTGATCCGGGACGACGACGCGCGCACCGAGGGCCTCGACTACGGCGTCGTGTTCGTCGACATCCTGGTCGTCGAGGGGATGGCGGTCCGGCCACCGGACGGCTACCTGCTGCTGCAACAGGCGCGTGCGATGCACCCCGGCGACGAGGACCTGGCGGTCGTGGGTCTGGACCACGTGCTGCACGTGACCGAGGACCTCGACTCCAGCCCGTTCCACGAGTCGAGCCCGTTCCACGAGTCCAGCCCGTTCCACGAGTCGAGCCCGTTCCACGAGTCCAGCCCGATGTCCAGCTACATGTACGCCGGCCACGGTGGCCGGCAACCGGTGTCCTACGTCGGGCCGCGACCGAGGCGTCGTCCTGACGCGGAGATCACCGGCCGGCGTCCGGTGGTGGGGATCCTCGACACGGGCTGCGGGAAGCACCCGTGGCTCGACCCGGTCGTCAAGACCGACGTCGGGATCGGATCGGCACCGATCGGCTACACCATGCCGCAGACCGACCCGGAGCTCGAGCCCGACCAGGTCGGCCCCTACGACGGCGTGATCGACAGCCTGTCCGGGCACGGGACGTTCATCGCCGGTCTGGTGCACCAGATCTGCCCGGACGCCGACATCCTGAGCTGGCGCGTGGTGCCGTCGGAGGGCCCGATCGTCGAGTCCGACCTCGTGGCGTTCCTGACCCAGATCGCCAACATGGTCAAGAAGTACCGCACCCACCAGGACGGCGGCCATCCGCTCGACGTGCTGAACCTGTCGATGGGCTACTACCACGAGGAGCCTGCCGACCAGGCGTTCGACCCCCTGCTCGAGGGGATCCTCGAGATCCTCGCGACCCACGGCGTGGTGGTGGTGGCGAGCGCGGGCAACGACGGCGTGAGCCGGGCGTTCTACCCGGCGGCGTTCAGCATGTCGGCGATGACGATCCCGGTCGTCTCGGTCGGTGCGACCAACCCCAACGGTCGCAGCGACGCGATGTTCAGCAATGTCGGTCGCTGGGTCCGCCTCTACCGTCCCGGCGCCGCGGTCATGAGCACCATCCCCACGGTGTTCCAGGGTGGCCTGCAGCCCGTGGCCCGGTGGACCTCGCACTTCCGTCTGCGCGAGACGATCGACCCGGACGACTTCAGGGGCGGCTTCGCGCTCTGGAGCGGTACGTCGTTCAGCGCGCCCATAGTCTCCGGCGAGATCGCCGACCGGCTGGTCGGCAAGCTGATGGTCGACGGGAAGGTGGAGGAGCCCGACGCTGCGCAGGACATCGTGCGCTCGGTCCTCGACCTGCCGGTCGACTGGCCGCCGGGGCCGCACGAGAATGCCTGAGTGCCGAGTTCCGAGGAGCTGCACCGGCGAGGTGTCCGGTCACTGAACCTCGGCCGCCACGCCGAGGCGCGGCGGCTCTTCGAGCGCGCGGCGGCCGGGGCGGAGGACCCGGACCTGCTGGCCCGGATCGACGGCAGCCTGGCGTACGTGCTCTTCGAGCTCGGTGACGCGCCGAGCGCCTTCGCGCGCTTCGAGCAAGCACTCGCGCGCCCGATGACCGACGACGACACCCGAGGCACGCTGCACTCGCAGATCGGGCTGGTCCAGATGTTGCGGGGCGAGGGACCGGGGGCGCTCGAGGCGTTCAGCACGGCTGCGCAGCTGGTGTCGGACCAGAAGGTCTTCGCCCGGGTCCACCTCAACAAGGGCAACGTCCACCTCCAGCGCAACGAGCTGGATGCCGCCTCGCACGACTTCGCCGTGGCCGAGTCGACGTACCTGCAGATGGCCGACGTTGCGGCGGCGGCCAAGGCGGCCCACAACCTCGGCTACGTGCTGATGCTCCGCGGCGAGCTCATCGGGGCCCTGGACACGATGGCTCGCGCCTACCCGACGTTCGTGGAGATGGGTCCGGTGATGGCGGCGACGGCCGAGCAGGACCGTGCGGAGGTGCTTCTGGCGGCCGGCCTGGAGGACGAGGCGAGCGAGGCTCTGGTCCGTGCGGCGAGCGCCTATGGCGCCCGCCGCCTGCACCAGCGGCGCGGCGAGGCGGAGCTGACGTTGGCGCGGACGGTGCTCCGCGGCGACCCCGCCCGCGCGCGCCAGGTGGCCCGTCGGGCCCGCGGCCGCTTCACGCGCACCGAGTCCCTCACCTGGCAGCTGCGCGCGGAGGCGCTCGAGATCGCGGCCGACATCGCTCGGGGCCGGGCCACCGACGCCGTGCTCGCGCGGGCCGACCAGGTCGCGGACGCGCTGACCGAGCGCGGGATCCGTCATGAGGCGACCACGCTGCGGCTGCGCGCCACCCTGGCGCGCGTCGAGCGCCAGCAGCCCGGCGCACGCGCGCGGGTCGCCGCCCTTCGCGTCGGGCCCACTGAGCCTCTCGAGGTCAGGCTGATCGCCCGCGACCTGCGCGCCGCGGCCGCCAGCCGGCCGGCGCAGGCGCTCGGCCACCTGCGCGCCGGGCTGGACGACCTGCACGCCTGGCAGAGCTCGTTCGGGTCGCTCGACCTGCAGACCAACGTCGTCGGCCACGGGGTGCGGCTGGCGGTGCGGGGCCTGGCCCTGGCGGTGCGGGCGCGGTCGGACGCGGTGCTCTTCGAGTGGTCGGAGCGGGCCCGGATGCTGGCGTCGCGGATCCAGCCGGTGCGGGCGCCACAGGACCCCCAGGCGGTGGCGGACCTGGCGGAGCTCCGGGCCGGGCCGACGCCGGAGCGCGAGGCGGAGCTGCGGCTGCGGATCCGGGAGCGCGCGTGGCAGCACCGGGGCTCCGGAGAGGTCGCGGACCCGGTCATCCTGGCCGAGCTGCAGGCCGGCCTGGGCGAGGACACGGCGCTGGTCGCCTACGTCGTCACCGCGGAGCGCGTGGTCGCACTCGTGGTCACCTCGGCCGGCACGGCCCGCCATGACCTCGGCGGACGCACCCACCTCGACGCGACGCTGAGAGGGATGCTGCCGGACCTCGACATGGCCGCCTCGGAGCTGCCTGGCCCACTGGCCGGGTCGGTGCGCGGCGCGCTGGCGCGGCGACTCGAGGCCGTGGGGGCCCTTCTCGTCGATCCTCTCCTCGCCGGGCTCGGCGAACGCCGGGTGGTGCTGACACCGTCCGGCGTGCTGGCCGGTGTCCCGTGGACGCTGCTGCCCGGTCTGGTGGGCCGACCGGTCACGGTCGCCCAGAGCGCCACGTCCTGGCTGGCCCGCTCGGCGACGCCGTTGCGGACCCGCTCGGCGGGCTTCGTGGCCGGGCCCCGCGTCGTACGGGCTGAGGCGGAGGTGCGGGCCGCCGCCGGGGCGTGGGGCGCCGCCCCGGTGCTTGCCGGCGCCGACGCCACCGCGGACGCGGTCTCGGACCTGGCCGGACGCGTCGACGTCCTGCACGTCGCCGCCCACGGCCGGCACTCGGCGGAGAACCCGTTGTTCTCCGGCCTGGAGCTCGTCGACGGCACGTGGTTCGGCTACGACATCGACCAGCTCCCCGCCGTGCCCGACGTGGTGCTGCTCTCGGCCTGCGAGGTCGGCCGCTCCTCGGTCCGCTGGGGCGAGGAGCTGATCGGGATGACGGCCGCCTGGCTGCACGCCGGCGTCCGCTGCGTGGTCGCCAGCCCGGCCGCGGTCAACGACGGGGCCGCCCACGACGCCCTGGCCCGGGTGCACGAGGCGCTGGCCGCCGCCGCGGACCCGGCGACGGCGCTCGCCGCGACGGTGTCCGCGGTGACCACGGACGCCGCCCCGGCGCCGTTCCTCTGCTTCGGCTGAGCTCGCCGGAACTTCCCTCGCCTCGCAGGTATCAGAGGGCGCGGGCAGCTCTCCTCATCCCGTGACACCGCGCCCGAAGCGGGATCCCCAGGAGACCTTCATGAGCATGTCGCAGACCAGCCCGGCCCCCACCTACGCCGACGACCGCATCGCCGTCATCACCGCTCCGCGGCCGGGCACCATCGTGGAGGTCCCGCCGGGCAGCCAGCTGTCCGTGGAGTTCCGCCGTGGCCTCGGCGCCAGCCGGTGGCACGTGGTCGGTCTGCCCGGGCACCTGCTCGCGCTGCAGGTCTCGGAGGACGGCGGCCACGAGTTCCGGTTCCTGGTCTTCGGCTGCGACGACAACGCGGCCCCGCTGCGGTTCGAGCGGCGCCACCCCGAGCGCGAGATCGCGCACGAGGTCTGCGAGCTGCTGGTGGTGCCGGTCAGCGACGGCGGTGCACGAGCCTCCAGCCCCGCGGCGCCACGAACCGCGTGAGGTGACGGCCGGCGCGACCGGCTCTGGCTCTGACTAGAGCCGCTCGCGCAGCCACGCGAAGTCGGCGGTGTGCTCCTCGGCGCCGCCCGGCGTCTCGCAGACCACCGGGGCACCGGCGTCGCGCACGATCGCGGCCAGCAGGTCGGGGTCGACCTTGCCCGCGCCGAGGCTGGCGTGCCGGTCGGCGCCGGAGTCGAACTCGTCGCGGCTGTCGTTGCAGTGCACCAGGTCGATCCGCCCGGTGATCTTGCGGACGTCCTCGACGACGGTCTCCAGGGGGTTGCCGCCGGCGTGGGCGTGGCAGGTGTCGAGGCAGAAGCCGACCATGTCGAACCCCTCCGCCTTGGAGATCGCCTCCCACACCCCGGCGATCCGGTCGAGGTAGCGGGCCATCGCGTTGGTGCCGCCGGCGGTGTTCTCGATCAGCAGCGGGATCTTGATGTCGGTCGCCTCGATCGCCTTGCGCCAGTTGTCGAACCCCTTGGCGGGGTCGTCGTCGTCCTGCACGTGACCGCCGTGCACGATCAGCCCCTTGGCGCCGATCTCCGCGGCGGCGTCCATGTGCTGCTGCAGGAGCTTGCGGCCGGGGATGCGCTGGCGGTTGTTGGTCGTGGCGACGTTGATCAGGTAGGGCGCGTGGACGTAGAGGTCGACCCCGGCCGCCTCGGCGTCCGCCTTGAGCGCCTCGGCGCCCCCGGCATAGCGGACCACGGGACCCTTGTAGCTCTGAGGGTCGCCCAGGAAGAACTGCACCAGCGGTGCTTGGCGAGCCTTGGCCTCCGCGATCGGGTCGGTCTGCTCGACATGGGCTCCGATGTCCATGCGGCCAGCCTATGTCCGGCCGCCGACAGGTGGGACGGTGTCACAGCGGGCTCACCAGGGAACGGCGCCGCCCCGCCCGATGAACCCGCCGGCGAGCTCGTCGGCGACGCACGCCTCGACGATGGGCTCCGCGCCCTCGGGCACCGTCTGCGTGCCGGAGTAGTCGTTGAGGCCGGTCGCGGTGTAGCCGGGGTCCACGGCGACGACGCGGACGTCGGGCAGCGACTTGGCGTACATGGTCGTCACCATGTTGAGGGCCGCCTTCGACGACGGGTAGACGATCCCCCAGATCGTGGACTCGCGGCGCGACCGGTCCTGGGTGATCGCGAAGGAGCCCAACCCGCTCGAGACCATGACCAGCCGCGGTCGCTCCGAGCGCTGCAGCAGCGGCAGGAACGTGTTGGTCACCCGCACCGGTCCCAGCAGGTTGACGCCGTAGACCGGGATGAAGTCGGCGGGCCTCGTGTCCGCGGGCAGCGCGCGGGGGCCGCTGATCCCGGCGTTGTTGACGAGCACGTCGAGCCCGGTGCCGGCCTCGACCACCGCGTCGTACGCCGCGGTCACGGACTCGTCGCTGGTCACGTCCAGCTGGACGACGCGGACGTCGGCGTCGGGGTGCGCCTCGACGATCGCCTTGGCGGTGGCCTCGCCGCGGGCGGTGTCACGGGCACCGAGCCAGACGGTCCAGCCGCGCTCGGCCAGGCGGGAAGCGGTCTCGGCGCCCAGCCCCGCGGTGGCGCCGGTGATCAGGACAGTGGTCTGTGTGTTCATGCGACCACCGTGCGTCGTCACCGGCCGGCGTGACAGGGCCGGTCGATCGTGGGACTGACGGTCCTACCCGACATGTCGAGGTGGGGGTCATGCTTGAGGGATGAGGTCGAACCGAGCCGAGCTGGCCCGCGCGGTCAAGCGGGCCCGCGACCGGGTCCAGCCCGACGACGTCGGGCTGCCCGCCGGGCTGCACCGGAGGGTTCCGGGGCTGCGCCGCGAGGAGCTCGCCCTGCTGGCCGGCATCAGCGTCGACTACGTCGTCAGGATCGAGCAGGCCCGCGGGCCGCACCCGTCCGAGCAGGTGCTGACCGCCCTGTGCCGCGCGCTCCGCCTCGACACCGCCGAGCGCGACCACGTCTTCCACCTGGCCGGCGCGGCACCGCCGCACGCGGGGCAGATCGACCTCCACGTGCGGCCGAGCGTGCTGCGGCTCATCGACCGGTTCAGCGACCTGCCCGCACTGGTGATGAGCGCGAAGTGCGACGTGCTGGCCTGGAACGCCATGGCCTCAGCGCTGCTCGGCGACTGGTCCCGGCTGCGTCCCGAGCGGCGCAACCTGCCTCGGCTCCGCTTCCTGTCGGACCCGACCGACCCGCCGCGCAGCCGGGTCGGAGGCACCCCCGAGGAACGTGCTGGGACGGCTGCTCAGACCGTGGCCAACCTGCGCTCGGTGGCGGGCCGCTACCCCGACGACCCGGGGCTGGCCCGCCTGCTCCAGGACCTCCACGACGGGTCCGCCGAGTTCCGCGAGCTGTGGACGAGCACCGACGCCGGCGGCTGGCGCAGCCACACCAAGACGGTGACGCACCCCTCGCTCGGTGAGCTCACCCTCGAGTGCGACAACCTCCACGTCCCGGACGTCGACCAGAGCCTCATCGTCTACTCGGCCGAGGCCGGAAGCCGCGAGGCCGACGCGCTCGCGCTGCTGCGGGTGGTCGGCACCCAGGATCTCAGCCCGGCCGCGGGCGTCACACCTAGCAGGTGACCCTCGGGTTCCAGTCCTCGAACATGCCGGACGGGTTGTGCTTCCAGGCCCAGACGTGCAGCTCGAAGAACGGCGGGATCCCGTAGCGGTTGTCGGCCCCGACCGGCTCGAACTCCTGCCCGAACAGGTGTGGCCTGCCGTGCGCGTGCTCCTGGCGCCAGGCGTCCTTGAACACGATGTACTCCAGCGCCACCAGGCGCAGGCCGTGCGGCGTCGGGTCGTAGACGAGGGCCTCGGGGTGGCCGGCCAGCACCGTGCCGTCGCCGACCAGGTCGCCGTTGACGAAGTGGATGCCCATGCCGCCCTCGCCCGGCATGTCGATGCAGGCGATGCCGTCGGCATCGAGGAACCTGGCGTAGCCGTCGGCCTTCGCGGCATTCAGCGACGTGTACTGGGCTGTGGCCTCGTGCAGCCGGTCCAGCCACTGCGGGCCGGCCGAGGCGGTCGACGCCGGGGTCGCGAGCAGGCCGGCGAGCGCGGCGAGCAAGGCACCGAGGACGAGGGTGCGGAGAGTTCTGGTGGACATGGGGTGCTCCTCTTCAAAGCGTTCTGGTAGGTCTCGCGAACGCTAGGAACCGGACAGCCCGTGCGGATCAGTGTTTCCACGTACGTCGGGGCACGACGACCCCCAGGTTCGGGACCTCCAGGTCACGTAGACGCCTCAGCGCCGCCTCGGCGGTCGGTCTGCGCTCGGGCTCGGCCCTGGTCATCGAGTCGCAGAGGGTCAGCAGCGGCGACGGGCCGGCGAGGATGCGCCGCGCCACCAGCCCGGCGGCGTACACGTCCTGCGACGGGCGGGGCGGGGCACCGGCGAGCCGCTCGGGCGGGAGGAACGCCGGCGTGCCCACCGTGCCGGTGGAGGGGTTGCCCGACCGCGCAGCCACGCCGAAGTCGGCGAGCAGCAGGTGCGGACGCACGCGGTCACGGAGCAGGAGGTTCGACGGCTTGACGTCACCGTGGACGAGCCCGCCGGCATGGACGGCCACCAGGGCGTCGAGCAGCTGGCCGAGGAGGTGGGCGACGACCCGCGCCGGCTGGGGCCCACCTCGGGCGAGCAGGTCGCGAAGAGACCCGCCCAGGACCAGCTCCATCGCGATCAGCGCGACGTCGTCCTCGGCCGCCCAGCCCAGCGGCGCGAGCACGTGGGGATGCTGGATCCGGTGTGCCTGCTCCTGCACGAACCGGAGCAGCGCGTCGGTGTCGCGACCCCGCACCACCTTCGCCGCCACGTGCCGCCGGGTGCGCAGGTCGAGCGCGCGGTGCACGACGCCGTGGGCACCGCGGCCGATCTCCTCGAGCAGGACGTAGCGTCCGGCGACGGGAGGCGGACGGCGAGACACTCCGCGCAACGTAGTCGCGCCCCTGACCCCGCGTCGGCGGCTCTCCACAGGATTACCGAACGGCGGCGGCCCGCTGTTAACCTTGCCCGTCCGTCTCGGCCAGACGTCGAGCGGACAAGACGCACAAGCCCTCCTGCCACGGAGAGACCGTGGCCGCTGAGCCCACAGGAGGTGGAACTGCTTTGCGTACCTATGAAGTCATGGTGATCCTCGACCCGAGTCTCGAGGAGCGCACCGTCGGCCCGTCGCTCGACAAGTACCTCAACGTCATCCGCAAGGACGGCGGTTCGGTCGAGTCGGTCGACATCTGGGGCCGTCGCCGCATGGCCTACGAGATCAAGAAGAACCAGGAAGGCATCTACGCGGTGGTCAACCTGACCGCGGAGCCCGCCTCCGTCAAGGAGCTCGACCGCCAGCTCACGCTGAACGAGTCGATCCTCCGGACCAAGGTCATCCGGCCGGACGGCGGCGGCAAGTAGCCGACAGCCACCGGCGCCGCACGGTGCCTGTGGACGAACGCTTCCCTCCGTCGGTGGCTCCGGCAACGATGGGGACACTGAACGGCGACCTTCAAGGAGACCTCAAATGGCAGGCGAGACCATCATCACCGTGGTCGGCAACCTCACCGACGACCCCGAGCTGCGCTTCACGCCCTCGGGCGCCGCGGTCGCCAACTTCTCGGTGGCCTCGACACCGCGCAACTTCGACAAGAACACCAACGAGTGGGTCGACGGCGAGGCGATGTTCCTGCGCTGCTCCATCTGGCGCCAGGCCGCGGAGAACGTCGCCGAGTCGCTCCAGCGCGGCATGCGGGTCGTCGTCCAGGGCCGGCTCAAGGCCCGCACCTACGAGACCCGTGAGGGCGAGAAGCGCACCGTCTTCGAGATCGAGGTCGACGAGATCGGCCCGTCGCTGAAGTTCGCGACCGCCAAGGTCAACCGCACCAGCCGCCAGGGCGGCGGGGGCGGCTACTCCGGTGGTGGCGGTCAGGGCGGCCAGGGCGACTCGGGCGGCCAGGGCGGTTCCGCTCCCGCGGCCGACCCGTGGGCCACTCCGGCCCCGGCCGCAGGCGGCCCTGCCGGCGGCGGTGCCGGTGGCGGCGCTCCCGCCAACGACCCGTGGGGTGCTCCCGGCGTTCCGGCCGACGAGCCCCCGTTCTGACCCAGCACCCCCCCCCGCACCACTGACACACATCCATCGACCATTCCGGCCCTCTGTCGTTCCTGACACGCGGCCGGGCTTCTGAGGAGGAAGCACCACAATGGCCAAGCCCGTACTCCGCAAGCCCAAGAAGAAGGTCTGCCAGTTCTGCAAGGAGAAGGCGACCGGTGCCGACTACAAGGACACCGCCCTGCTCCGGAAGTTCATCTCCGACCGCGGCAAGATCCGCGCTCGTCGGGTGACCGGCAACTGCGTCCAGCACCAGCGCGACGTCGCCATCGCGGTCAAGAACGCCCGCGAGGTCGCCCTGCTGCCCTACACGTCCACCGGCCGCTGAGAGAGCCAGAGAAGAACAGGAACTGCCTGCGATGAAGCTCATCCTGACCCAAGAGGTCACCGGTCTCGGCGCCCCCGGCGACGTGGTCGAGGTCAAGGACGGCTACGGCCGCAACTACCTCGTCCCGCGCGGCGAGGCGATGCGCTGGACCCGCGGCGCCGAGAAGACCATCGAGTCCATCAAGAACGCGCGCACCGCCCGCGCGGTCCGCGACCACGACTCCGCCGCGACCATCAAGGCCAAGCTCGAGAGCTCGCCGGTGCCGGTCAAGGTCCGGGCGGGCGAGGCCGGCCGGCTCTTCGGCGCGGTCACCGTCACCGACATCGCCGAGGCCCTCAGCGAGGTCTCGGGCCAGGAGGTCGACAAGCGGACCATCGCGGTCGGCAACCCGATCAAGTCGCTCGGCGCCCACGAGGTGACCGTCCGGCTGCACGACGAGGTCTCCGCCACGGTGGCCCTCAACGTCATCCCTGCCTGACCGAGCCACGACGCACGACGGCCCCGCCGGTTCACCGAGCCAGCGGGGCCGTCGTGCGTCGTGCGTCGGGACCGCGCCCGAGGCCCGGGGACTAGTCACGGTAAGGAGTCCAGACCGGGACTGCCCAGCACGGTACTAGCCCATACACACCGGTGGACAAACATGTGGATGGAGTTGTTGACGTGGTGGCCGCGGGGGCTTTGTCGACAAAGCCACACGGTGACGGGCAGATGACCGTCCAGTGAACGGACACCGGCCCAACTATTTTGGGTCCACACCGGTGGATCGCCGTTCTCGCAGGTCAGAGCGATGCGGGCGGCCGGGCCGGGGTGCGGGTCCACAGGTCTGTCCCCACGCTGTGCACAGGGCCGCCGAGTGTCGTCCACCCGATGTCCCGGGTTGTCCCCAGGGGCTGTGGATGGCGGGCTTCCCAGGCGGCGCCGGGCCTGCCTAGGTTGCTCCCGGCCCCCGCCACGAGAGTCCGCACCCGGTCCCCACCTGGTGCGTGCGGCGGGGCCGGGTCGGACGCGTTGTCGGCGGTCGGCCCTACCGTCGGCGACGTCCCCCCGTCGTCCCACCCGTCACACCATCAACATCCGGAGTCCCCTGTGAGCCTGACCGAGTCCGACGCCTGGCAGGTCCCCGGGGGCATGCCCGAGCCCGGGTCCCCAGGCGACCGGACCCCGCCCCAGGACATGGCGGCCGAGCAGTCGGTGCTGGGCGCGATGATGATCTCGAAGGACGCCATCGCCGACGTCGCGGAGGTGCTCCGGGGCGCCGACTTCTACCGGCCGAGCCACGAGACGATCCACGACGCGATCATCGACCTGTTCGGACGCGGCGAGCCCGCCGACATGGTGACCGTCGCCAACGAGCTCCAGCGCCGGGGCGAGCTGCAGCGAGTCGGCGGGGCCCCCTACCTGCACACCATCACCTCGTCGGTCCCGATCGCCGCCAACGCCTCCTACTACGCCGGGATCGTCCGCGAGAAGGCGATCCTGCGCCGGCTGGTCGACGCCGGCACCCGCATCGTGCAGTTCGGCTACGCCGGCGAGGGCGACGTCGACGACCTGGTCGACCAGGCCCAGGCGGAGGTCTACCAGGTCACCGACAAGCGCAACAGCGAGGACTACGCGCCTCTCTCGGAGATCATGGACGGCGTCCTCGACGAGATCGAGGCGATCGGCAACCGCGAGGCCGGCCTCTACGGCGTGCCGACCGGGTTCGCCGACCTCGACGACCTCACCAACGGCCTGCACGCCGGCCAGATGATCATCGTCGCGGCGCGGCCCGCGGTCGGGAAGTCGACGATCGCCCTCGATCTGTGCCGGGCCGCCTCGATCCACAACAACCTGACCAGCGTCTTCTTCAGCCTGGAGATGACGAAGTCCGAGATCACCATGCGGCTGCTCTCGGCCGAGGCGAAGGTGCCGCTCAACCACATCCGCAACGGCCAGCTCAGCGAGGACGACTGGACCAAGCTGGCCCGCAAGATGGGTGAGGTCTCCAGCGCCCCCGTCTTCATCGACGACTCGCCCAACATGACGATGATGGAGATCCGGGCCAAGGCCCGCCGGCTCAAGCAGCGTCACGACCTGCGGCTGGTCGTCATCGACTACATGCAGCTGATGACCTCCGGCAAGAAGGTCGAGTCCCGCCAGCTCGAGGTCTCGGAGTTCTCCCGCCAGATCAAGCTGCTGGCCAAGGAGCTCGAGGTCCCGATCATCGCGCTCTCCCAGCTCAACCGTGGTCCCGAGCAGCGCTCCGACAAGCGCCCGATGCTGAGCGACCTCCGTGAGTCGGGTTCGCTGGAGCAGGACGCGGACATGGTGATCCTGCTGCACCGCGAGGACCTCTACGAGCGCGAGTCGACCCGTCCCGGCGAGGCCGACCTGATCGTCGCCAAGCACCGCAACGGCCCGACCCGAGACATCACCGTGGCCTTCCAGGGCCACTACTCGCGCTTCGTCGACATGGCGCACTGAAGGGAAACCAGCGGGCGAGGCAGCCGGCTCGCGGCCCGCACCCGCGGTGGGCACCACCCTTCCGGGCCATGTCAGAACCACCCCGAGGAGGGTCGCATTCGTCTGCCGCTCGGCGAGCACGCGTGACAGGATCCCGCTGTGGCACGGACCCCGATCGCGCGGTCGTGGCACACCGACGCCGCGCTGCTTGACGGCCTGACCATTGCCGCGGTCGCGCTCGACGCCGCCGGCACGGTGATCTATGCCAACGCCACGGCGCTCGACCTCTTCGGCTCGCCGTTCGACCACCTCGTCGACGCCGACGCCCGGACCCGGCTCTTCGACGAGCCCGAGCGTGGCGCCGTCGACCAGGTGCTCAAGCTGGTGCGCCGTACGGGTTCGTGGACCGGCGAGCTGACGATGCTCGCGAGCGGCACCAGCCCGGTCGCGATGCGGACGTCGTGGACCCCGCTGGCCGAGGACGGCGACGGGGGTGCGCTGGTCCTGATCGAGGGGACCGACGAGTCGAGCGACCCGTATGCACCGGGCCAGCCGCTCGGCACCCGGCTCCGCCGGCTCGCCGAGGTCACCAGCGAGCTGCTCGCTGCCGACGACGTGGAGGCGGTCTCGGCCATCGTCACCGACCACATGATGAAGGCCGCCGGTGCGACGGCCGCGTCCCTGTCCCTCCTGGTCGACGACGACACGCTCGCGCTGATGGCACTGCGCGGAGGCCTCGAGGAGACGGCGGGCCGCTGGGCGACCTACCCCGTGACCAGTGAGGTCCCCACGGCCGAGAGCGTGCGGACCGGTGGGCCGGTGCTCGTCCGTCGCGACGACGTCGACGAGCGCTACCCCTCGCTCGGCGGGTTCGCCGACGGCACCGGCTCGATCCTGTGCCTCCCGCTCGCGGTCGCGGGCGGGCGGGTCCTGGGCGCGGTGTCCCTGTCGTTCCCCGGCCGGCGAGCCCTCAGCGAGGCCGAGAACCTCTTCCTGCGGCTGCTCGCCGACACGTGCGCGATGACCCTCGACCGGGTCGACGCGCAGCGCGCGGCTCGAGACCGGGAGGCCAAGCTGGCCTTCCTGGCCGAGGCGAGTGCCAGGCTGTCGAGCGACCTGGACTACGAGGCGACGTTGACGGCCGTCGCGGAGGCCGCCGTGCCGT
Source organism: uncultured Actinomycetota bacterium (assembly GCA_963766475.1). GTDB lineage: Bacteria > Actinomycetota > Actinomycetes > Propionibacteriales > Nocardioidaceae > Nocardioides. Next base: position 60,285 of record CAVXZS010000003.1, read on the forward strand.
GGTTCGCGGACTGGTGTGCGATCTCCCTGGCCGAGGACGGCCTGCTCCGGACCATCGCGGTGGCGCACACCCACCCCGAGCGGATCGCGCTGGTCCAGGAGCTGCAGGAGCGCTACCCCACCGACCCCGGCTCCGACCAGGGCGGCTACCGGGTGCTGCGCACGGGGGTGAGCCAGCTGGTGCCCGAGGTCACCGACGAGCTGCTGGCGGCGGGGGCGCAGGACGAGGAGCACCTCGAGCTGATGCGGGCCCTCAACCTGAGCAGCGGGCTGTCCTGCGCGCTCAAGGTGGGCGACCGGACCTTCGGTGTCATCAGCTGGGTGGCGGGGGAGGGCGGCCGGCGGTTCTCCGAGGACGACCTGGCCTTTGGGGAGGACCTGGCCCAGCGCGCCGCGATCGCCATCGACAACGCCCAGCTGCACAGCCAGGTGCGCACGGCGGCGCTCGAGCTGCAGCGTGCCGTGCTTCCCGAGACGCTGCCCCGCGTCGAGGGCTGGTCGTCGAGCGTGGAGTACCACCCCGCCGGCCGCACCGACGCCGGCGGAGACTTCTACGACGTCGTTCCCCTCGAGGACGGCCGGCTCGCCATGTTCGTGGGCGACGTGATGGGCCGCGGGGTCGAGGCCGCGTCGGTGATGGCGCAGATGCGCTCGGCGATCCGCACCCTGGTCGCCGTCGACCCCGACCCGAACGCCGTCCTTGCCGGCATGGACCGGGTCTTCGACGCCCTGCACCTCGAACAGCTCGTCACCATGGTCTACGCCGTCGCGGACCCGACGATGGACCACCTGCAGGTCATCAACGCGGGCCACCCACCCCCGGTGCTGATCGCGGCCGACGGCCAGATCGAGCTGCTCGACCACCCCAGCACGCTGATCCTCGGCGTCGGCGGTGGCGTACGCGCGGTGCGGTCCGCCGAGTTCCGGCCCGGAGACCGGCTGCTCCTCTACACCGACGGGTTGGTCGAGCGCCGCGGGGAGGACGCGGACACCGCCGTCGCCAGGCTGATCACCGCCCTGAAGACCACCAGCTCCGACACCCTGGACACGTGGCTGTCCTCGATCGTCGAGGAGCTGCGCGACCCCACCCGCGACGACGACGTCGCCGCCCTGCTCGTCGCCCGCGACCCCTCCACCCCGTGAGCCGGTCCTGCCCTCGCCCCTTCGCTGCCAGCCGCTGAGCGGGGTCAGCCGGCGATGCGGCCCGGGACCGGAGCTCCGGTCTCCCACGGGAGCACCCGGCCGAGCCGGACCAGCTCGCCGTGCCACGCCGCGACGTCGGCGGTCCCCAGCACCAGGTCCACGGGCCAGGCAGCCGCCTCGGTGGGCGTCCGGGCCGTGCTCATGTCCTCGAACCACGGCCTCGATGCATCCGTGTCGATCAGCCCCGGGCAGAGCGCGGCGACCAGCGTGCCCTCGCGGAGGTCCTGCTCCCGGCGTCCGCGGGCGTACGCGCGGACGGCAGCCACCTGCGCCACCTTCGACGGGGTGTTGAGCCAGGTCCCGAACCCCTCCGCCTCGGAGCGCCCGGACCGGACCGCCGCCCGCCACTCCTCGACCAGGCGGTCCACGGCGTCGAGGCCGACGTCGGCCGCCGCGGCGAAGCGCGGGCGGACCCGGGGGTCGAGCTTGTCCAGGGTGCCCAGTGAGCTCGCGACGACGACCAGCCGCCCGCCGGCCCGGAGCCGCGGGCCGAACGCGCGCAGCACCTGGGAGGTCGCGACGTTGCTGGTGTCGGCGACCGCGTCGACCTCGCTGGCGGGGTCCGCTTCGGGAGTGATCCGCGCGAACGCGTTGGAGAAGATGATGTCGACCGTTCCCAGCTCCTCGGCGAGACCGTGGACGGCGGCCGCGTCGCGGACGTCGAGGACCCGGCCCTCGACCGTTGCGCTCGTCGCAGGCAGCCCGGCCGAGACCTCCGCGGCAGCGTCGGCGACCCGTCCGGGGTCGCGACCCGTCAGCAGGACCCGGTCGTCGGGTCCGAGCCTCGTCGCCAGTCCCGAGACGAGGGCCCGACCGAGTCCCTGGTTGGCCCCGGTGACCAGGGCGGTGCGTGCGCTCTCAGAGGTGTTCATGCCTCCGACGCTAGGCAGCGAGCGGGCATGACACCAGCGACAGTTCGACACAGATGCCATACCGTTCCAGCATGGCTGAGCTGACGACCACGGGGCTGCGGGTGCTGGTGGCGGTGGCGGAGCGGGGGAGCTTCACCGCCGCGGCCGCGGCGCTCGGCTACACGCAGTCGGCGGTGTCCCGTCAGGTAGCGACGCTGGAGGCCACGGCGGGAGAGCGGATCTTCGAGAGGCACCGGACGGGGGTCACCCTCACGGCCGCCGGCAGCAGGCTGCTGCCCCGGGCGGCCAGGATCGTCGCCGAGCTCGACGCCGCCCTCGCCGAGGTGGCCTCGGCGCCGGCCGGCCGGGTGCGCCTCGGCGCCTTCCCGATGGCCGCCGCCGGCGTGCTGCCACCCGTGCTCGCGGCGCTGGCGAGGTCGCACCCGGACGTCGTGGTCACGGTGCGCGAGTCGAGCACGGCCGGCCTGGTGCGGTCCGTGCGGGCCGGGACGCTCGACGTCGCCATCGTGGCGCAGAGCCCGCCGTTCCGGCCGCTGGACTCCGAGTCGCCGGCGCTCGAGGTGACGACGCTCCACGAGCGTGACCTCGTCGTCGCGGTGGGCCGGGGACACGCCCTGGCCCGGAGGCGCGCGGTGGAGGTCGAGGAGCTGGAGGGTCACGTCTGGGTCGCCGGTCCGGCCGACGACGATGCGGCGCTGGGGGTCTGGCCGGGGCTGAGGGAGCGGGCGGACGTCCGCTACGTCGCGCGGGACTGGCTCACCAAGCTGCACGTCGTCGCCGCGGGGCTGGCGCTGACGACCCTCTCCCCCTCGCTCGCCGGCGTGCTGCCCGACGGCGTGCGGCTCCTGCAGGTCCGCGGCGAGCCCCGGGAGTCGCGTCGCCTGTCGCTGGTGCGGCTCCCCGGGCCGCTCGCGCCCCAGGTGGTGGTGCTGCTCGAGGCTCTGGCTCAGACCCGGCCTCAGACCCGGTCTCAGACCCAGCCTCAGACCCAGTAGGTGTCGTGGCGGAGCATGAACTCCACCCGTTCCTCCTCGGTCATCGGGTTCTCCGCGAGGCCTGCCAGCGTCTCGAAGTAGTCCTCGCGGGGCGCGCCGGGGGTGAACATCAGCAGCATCGAGGAGCGGTCGCCGCCCTTGAAGCCGTGCAGCCCGCCCTCCGGCACGTAGGCGAAGTCACCGGGCCGGCAGGTCTTCCACGTGGTGCCGTCGTAGAGGCTCACCTCGCCGCTGAGCACGTAGAACGACTCGGTGATGGCCCGGTGGAAGTGCGGGTCCGGGCCGGACTCGTCGGGCCCGAAGGTCCAGCGGTAGAGCCCGAACGTGGTGCCCGTCTGGTCGCCCGTCGCGAGGTACTCGCACGTCCCGCCGGAGCGGTAGCTGATCTCCGGCTCGGCATCGGTCGTGCGGATCCACGCGGACGCCTCGCCGCTGGTGCCGCGGTAGCGGTCGGGCGGGTAGGGCCTGTGCAGCGGGCCGGTCATGACTGGCTCCCCTCGTCCTCGGCGGAGCCGTAGGGCCGGGTGATGATCTCGAGCCAGTGGCCGTCCGGGCCCTCCCAGTAGAGACCGCGGCCCCCGTCCTCGTGGTTGATCTCGCCGGCCCGCCGCTTGAAGGGGTCGGCCCAGAACTGCCGGTCCTGGTCCTTGATCCGGCCCCAGATCGCGTCGAAGTCGTCCTCGCCGACCAGGAACGCGTAGTGCTGTCCCTGGATCTCCCCGCTGTAGTGCAGGAAGTCGAGCGACGCTCCGTTGTCGAGCTGGAGCACCGCGAACGGGCCGTACGACGAGGGCTCGGGCAGCCCGAGCACGTCGGCCACCTCGCGGGCCGCGGCCCAGATGTCCTTGGTGTGGACCAGCGTGTGGTTGAGCTCGACCGTCACTTCGCACCTCCCGAGGGCTGCTGGTGGGCAGGAGCAGCCGGCCGCAGGAAGGCGACCACGAGCGCCGCTCCGACGACCAGGGCCACTGCCGCACCGCCGGTCGCGGTGGCGAAGCCGTGCACCAGGGCCTCGGTCGGCGTCCCGACGAAGTCGCGGGTGGCGCCGACGGCCACGGTGTTCAGCACCGCCGTGCCCACGCTACTGCCGATCTGCATCGCGGTGTTCGCGGTCGCGGCGGCGATGCCGGCCTGTCGCGGGTCGACGCCGCTGGTGGCGACCCCGATCGAGGGCGTGAAGACGCAGCCGATGCCGAGCCCGACCAGCACCTCGGCCGGCAGGATCACCGTCGCGTAGCCGCTGGACGGCGTGAGCTGGGTCAGCAGCGCCAGCCCGGCGGCGGCGACCAGCAGGCCGGGCGCGACGAGGACCCGCGGTGCGACCCGGTCCATCAGCCGGCTGGCCAGCCCGTAGGAGCTGCCGGCGACGGCCAGGCTCATCGGCAGGAACGCCAGACCGGTGCGGACCGGGCTCCACCCGAGCACCACCTGAAAGTGGTAGGTGAGCATCAGGAACATCCCGAAGGTGCCGACGACGCTGATCGCGGTCGCGACGTACGCCGTGGCGCGGCCGCGGTCGCGCAGCACGCTCAGCGGCAGCAGCGGAGCGGCCAGCCCGCGCTGGCGGGAGAGGAAGGCGGCGATCAGCCCGAGGCCGACCAGGCCGGGGAGGAGCACCTCGACCGAGCCCCAGCCGTGCGCGGCGGCCTCGCTCGCGCCCAGGACCAGGCCGGCCAGGCCGCCGGTCGCGAGCACGCCGGAGACGACGTCGACCGGGACCGGGAAGCCGTCGTCCTTCGGCAGCACCCGCCGGCCGATGACGATCACGACGGCGGCCACGACGACGTTGACGTAGAGGCACCACCGCCAGCCGGCGTACTCGGTGAGCACACCGCCGAGCAGCAGGCCGACGACGGCGCCGCTGCTCGCGACCGCGCCGAAGACGCCGAACGCCTTGCCGCGCTCACGCGGCTCGGTGAAGGTCGAGGCGATCAGCGCCAGTGCGGCCGGCGCCATGAACGCGGCGCTGGCACCCTGCAGAGCGCGACCGGCCACGAGGACCTCGAACGTCGGCGCCGCGCCGGCCAGCGCGGACGCCAGGCCGAAGCCGGTCAGCCCGATCGTCAGCGCCCGGCGGCGCCCGATCCGGTCGGAGGTCTTGCCGCCGAGCAGCAGCAGCCCGGCGAAGGAGAGCGTGTACGCCGTGACGACGTAGGAGCGGTGCGCGTCGTCGAACCCCAGCACCCGCTGGGCGGTCGGCAGCGCGACGTTCACGATGGTCGCGTCGAGGGCGACCATCAGCTGGGCGAGCGCGATCACGCCGAGCGCGGCCCAGCGGTGATCGGTCCGGGCGCCCGTGGCGGCGGTCTCGGCTGGACCGGTGGTGGTGGCCATGATCGATTCCTTCCATAAGTGGAGTCTTTATCTCCGTTTCACTCTGGCACGCTGGGCCGCTCGAAAGCAAGAGATATGGAGAAATTTCCTCCACTTCTATAGGATGGGGTCGTGACCATGCGCGCCGATGCCCGCCGCAACCTCGAGCAGCTGCTCGCGGCGGCCCGGGACCTGGTCGCCGAGAAGGGCGCCGGCGTCGCGCTCGAGGAGGTGGCCCAGCGGGCCGGGGTCGGGATCGCGACGCTCTACCGCCGCTTCCCCGACCGGACCGCGCTGCTCCGCGGCGTCGTGCTCGACGCCCTGGAGCAGACCCGCGCGGCCGCCCAGCGGGCCGCCGAGGAGAACGACGACGCGTTCGAGGCGCTGGCGGACTACCTCCGCGCCGCGCTGGAGCTACGGGTCTCGGCGGTGATCCCGCAGGTCCTCGACGTGCTCGACCTCGAGGAGCCCGAGCTGGCCGCGGCGCGGGAGGCCTCCGCCCGCGCCACCGAAGCACTGGTCGACGCCGCGCGCGCCGGCCGCGACCTGCCGGACGACGTCACCTTCGCCGACGTCGGCATGATGCTGGTGCGGATCGCCCGCCCGCTGCCGGGGCCGATGCCCGAGGAGCTGAAGCACGAGCTGGCCCGTCGGCACCTGGAGCTCTTCATCCGCGGCCTGCGCGGGAGCGGAGCAGGGCTCGAGGGGCCGGCCCTCTCGCGCGGCGATCTGGCGGAGCTGGCTCACCCGGGCCCTACCGTGTCGTCATGAGGTGTTCGTGACCACGTTCCTCGGCATCGACCTGGCGTGGGGACAGAGACAGCCCACCGGGCTGGCCGTGCTCGACGATGACGCCCGGCTGCTCCTCCTGACCGCGGTCCGCACCGACGACGAGATCGAGGCCGCCCTCGCGCCGTACCTCGGTCCGGAGTGCGTCGCCGGGATCGACGCGCCGCTCGTGGTCACGAACCCCACCGGGTCCCGCCCCGCCGAGCAGGCGCTGAGCCGCGACTTCCGGCGCTTCGAGGCGGGCACCCATCCGTCCAACACCGGCAAGCCGGAGTTCGCCCAGGGGACCCGCGGGGCTCGCGTCTGCGAGCGGCTCGGCCTGGTGGTCCACGAGACCGGGCTCGAGGTCTACCCGCACGCGGCGACGGTCGCGCTGTTCGGCCTGGACAGGACGCTGAAGTACAAGCCCAAGGCCGGTCGGGACCTCGAGCTGCTCCGCAGCGAGCTGGTGCGGCTGATGGGACTCATGGAGACCGTCGTCCAGCCGGACGACGCGTGGGCCGCGCTGCGGGCCTCCGTCGAGGGGGCGACGCGGAAGAGCGAGCTGCGGGTGGCCGAGGACCAGGTGGACGCCGTGGTCTGCGCCTACGTGGCGCTCTACGCCGACCGCTGGCCCGAGCGGACCACCAGCTACGGCGACCCGGAGTCCGGCGTGATCGTGACGCCGTCGCTGCCGGCGTCGACCGACACCGCGGGCAGCGGCAGTGACACGGTGCGGCTCGCCGTCCAGGAGTACGCCGCCCGGCACCCCGAGCTCGTGAGCGCGGCCGCCAACGCGGTGGCGGTGATCGGCGGCATCCTCGACGAGGCAGGCATCAACTACCTGACCATCGACGGCCGGGCGAAGGGCGTCGCGTCGTTCGCGGAGAAGGCGACCCGCAGCGAGTCCGGCAAGGCGCTCTACGCCGACCCCCTCACCGACATCGGCGACCAGCTCGGGGTCCGGGTGATCACCTACGTGCGCGACGACGTCGAGGCCGTGGCGGCGCTGCTCGCCGAGCAGCTGCCGGTGCTCGACGACCGCGACTTCGGGGAGCTGACCGCCAGCCAGGGCCGGTTCGGCTACGCCAGCCGCCACCTCCAGGTCGAGATCGCGGGCCGCGTCGTCCAGGTCCAGCTCCGCACCGTGCTGCAGCACGCCTGGGCCGAGTTCGAGCACGACATCCGCTACAAGGGCACGGTGCCCGTCGAGCACGCGAGCGAGTTCGACCGCCGGTTCACCCTGGCCGCCGGACTGCTGGAGCTCGCGGACCAGGAGTTCTCGGCGATCCGCGAGCGGCTTCGCGGCGCGGCCCCGACCGAGACCGCGGACGACGACCCGAGGATCGCGCCGGGCGAGCTCGCCGCCTTCCTGGCCGGCCAGTACGCCGACGCCGGCTGGTCGCGCACCGACCACTACGCGTGGATCTCCGGGCTGCTCCTGGAGCTGGGGGTCACCACGCTCGTGGAGCTCGCCGACCTCCTGCGCGCCACCGACGAGGCCACGATCGGCGAGCGGATGGACTACCGCTACCCGCCCGGCGCCGTACGCCGGCTCGACGACGCACTGCTGTCGACGTTCGGAGAGCGCTACGTCGGCCTGCACGGCAACGCGCACCGGCGCGATCTGCTGTCCACCCGGCTCGACCGCCTCCGCGGAGACACGTCGGCCTAGAAACAGGGTCTGGCGCCGCCGTTGGTTGAGGAGGGCGTTCTGCGCCCGTCTCGAAACCTCGCACCTGGAGCTGGACCCCGCTGATCGAGCTTGTCGAGATCTCTGCATGGTGGGGGCTACCAGCGCAGGCTGCGGAGGTTTCGAGACGCTCGCTCGCGCGAGCTCCTCAACCAGCGATGCACGGATGTGGTGCTAGACATCTGATCTGATGTGTCTCACACTGGCGACATGTCGGCGCTGACGTCTCCCGCGTTCGTGCCCCTGGGCGGCGCCGCGTGGGCGAGTCCGTGGGCGACGTACGCGGCGCTGCGCGACCACGACCCGGTGCACCGCGTGGTCCCCGACGGCCGCCCGCACGAGGACTACTTCGTGCTGTCGCGCCACGAGGACGTGCTCGGCGCGGCCGTGGACACCGCCACGTTCTCCAGCGCGCAGGGGCTCACCGTCGAGTACGGCGAGCTCGAGAAGATCGGCCTGGCCGACAACCCGCCGATGGTGATGCTCGACCCGCCGGGGCACACGGCGTTCCGCAAGCTCGTCTCGCGTGGCTTCACTCCCAGGGCGGTCCGCGAGGTCGAGCCCGAGGTCCGTGCGTACGTCGCGAGCCGGCTCGACGCCTTCGTGGAGGCCGGCGGCGGCGACATCGTGGTCGAGCTCTTCAAGCCGCTTCCGAGCATGGTGGTCGCCCACTACCTCGGCGTCCCGGCCGAGGACCGCGACAGGTTCGACGGCTGGACGGACGCCATCGTCGCCGCGAGCTCCGCGGGCCGCCCGACCGACGCCGCGGACGCCACCGCGGGGATGCTGGGCTACTTCTCCGAGCTGATCGAGCGCCGCCGCCGGCAGCCCGCCGGAGAGCGCGGGACGCGACACCGTGTCGCACCTCGTCGCGGCCGGGGTCGGCGACGACGACGCGGGGCTGCTCAGCATCCTCGGCTACGTCTTCGCGATGGTGACCGGCGGCAACGACACCACGACCGGCGCCCTCGGCGGGGCGGTGCAGCTGCTGGCCGAGCACCCCGACCAGCGCGCCCTCCTCGTCGCCGACCCGACCCTGGTCAAGGACGCCGTCGAGGAGTTCCTCCGGCTCACCTCGCCCGTGCAGGGCCTGGCCCGCACGGCGACCCGCGACGTGGAGCTGCACGGCGTCACCATCCCGGCCGGGCGCAAGGTGCTGCTCTGCTACGGCGCGGCCAACCGCGACCCGCGCAAGTACGGCGCGGACGCCGAGCGGCTCGACGTGCTCCGCCACCCGACCCAGATCCTCACCTTCGGCCAGGGCAGCCACCACTGCATCGGCAACGCCGCCGCACGGATGATGGCGCGGGTCGCGCTCGAGGAGCTGCTCGCCCGCATCCCGTCGTTCGACGTCGACCTCGACGGCGTCACCTGGGCGCCGGGGCCCTACGTCCGCCGCCCGCTCACCACCCCCTTGGTGATCAAGTGAGAACCACCCCACGACGTTCTTCGTCTCCCCCGCTGCGCTCCTCCGCCGAACAACGCCGCGGGGACCCCGGAAAGACGTCCTGGCTCGCCGAGGACCGGAGCCGGATGGCCGCCGAGAGGATCCTCGACGCCGCCGGCGAGCTGTTCGCCGACTCCGACGGGGGAGGCATCGGCGGAGTCTCGATGGGCGACGTCGCCAGGGCGGCCGGATGCTCGCGCGCCACGCTCTACCGCTACTTCGCCGACCGCCACGAGCTGCACGTGGCCTTCGTCCACCGCGAGGCCCGCCGCATCGGCGGGCTGGTGGCCGCCGACGCATCCCGGGTCCGCGACCCGGAGCAGCGGCTGGTCACGGCGATCCTCTCGGCGGTGCGCCGGGTCCGGGAGGCCCCGGCCCTGGCGGCGTGGTTCGCGGGCGCGGACGCCGCGGCGACCGCCGAGCTCGCCACGTCCTCACCCGTGATCGAGGCGCTGGGCCACACCGTCGGTGCGGACCCGCTGGCCGCCCGCTGGATGGTCCGGGTGATCGTCTCGCTGCTGATCGTGCCGGGCCGGAACGCCGGCGAGGAGCGGGCCCTGGTCGAGCGGTTCGTCGTGCCGGCGCTCGGTGAGCAGGTCATCGCCGGCGGATCGTGAACCTCACGTTCGCGGGCTTGCTGTCCGGGATCCCCAGCGGGCTGACCGCGCGGACGCGGAGCTGGTGCTTCCCGACGCCCAGCCTCCGCTTGTAGGGGGACTTGCACTTCTTCCACTTCTTGTGGCCGTCGAGCTTGCACTGGAACGTCGAGCCGGGGACCGTCGCGGTGAACTTGAACTTGACCTTCACCTTGGTCCGGGTCGACTTGTGCCTCGGCCTCTTGGTGATCTTGGTGTTCGGCTCGGGGCAGACCGCCGTGGTGAGTCCTGACTTGGGGCAGGCGTCCTGGCTCACGTCGCCGTAGCCGTCGCCATCCGAGTCCGGCTCCAGCACCGCCGAGAGGTTGGGCCGCACCGGCGTGCCGCCGACGGTGAGGACGCCGTCCGCCTCGAAGGCCGTCGTGGTGTCGGGGTCGAAGGGCGACTTCACCAGCGTCGCGTCACCGGCGCTTCCCGGCAGGGCGCACGACATGCCGGCGGCCGAGTAGCCGAGACCGATCCGCTGACCGGCCGCGATGGGTAAGCGGACGGGGAAGGTGTTGACCGCGTTGGGCGTGACGGTGACCTTGGCGCTCTTGGCCACCACGGTCTTCTGCGTGGCGACCGCGCCGTCCGCGAAGACGATGGCCTGCACCTTCCCGGGCTGCCCGTTCGCCTGGTGGGAGAAGCTCGTGAGCACGCCCTTGCTCGGGGCGACGTACGTCGGCTTGCCGACTGCCTGGGTGTCGATGACGACCGCCGCGGGACCCGCCGGGGCGCAGATGACGCCCGCCCCCACCTGGCCGAGGGTCGTGCTCACGGGAGCTCCGGGTTTCGCGACGGACGGGCCCGAGGGCTGACCCGTCGCGGGGCTCGCGCCTGCGGGGCTTGGCCCGAGCAGACCGACCAGCAGTGCGGAGAGGGTGGCGAGGCAGAGGGTGGGACGCACGGACGAGGTCTCCTTCGGGCAGGTGTTCGCCGATCATGGTCCCTCACCGGCCTGCCCCGCGTCAGTGCGGTGGGCGATTCCCGGCTCAGGACACGTCGAGGGTCGCCAGCACGTCGGGGTCGCCGATCAGCTCGATCTCGCTGATCCTGCCGTCGCTGACCACGAACCCGAACGCGATCGTGAGCCGGCCCCGCAGCGTCAGGGTCAGGCCCGCGTAGCCGTCGATCTCGGCGAGCCGGGCCGCCTGGGCGCGGCCCTTGAAGGTCTGGGCGACCGCCTCGAAGCCGCTCACCACGGGCTGGGCGCCGAGCGCCACCGCGGCCGCGTCCGCGCGGACGACGGCGTCCGGGTCGAGGAGCTCGACCAGGCCCTGCAGGTCGCCCTCGCGGCTGGCGGTGAGGAACGCCTCGACCACCGCGCGCTGGGTCTGTCGCTCGGCGGGCGCCGTGGCCTGCTCGTCGCTGCCGGACTGCACCCGGCGCCGGCCCCGGCTCGCGAGCTGGCGCACCGCGGCCGACGACCGCCCCATCACCGAGCCGACCTCCTCGAACGGCACGGCGAACAGGTCGTGCAGCACGAAGGCCAGCCGCTCGGCCGGCGAGAGCGTGTCGAGGACGACCTGGAGCGCGGTCCCGACCTGGTCGGCCAGGACCGCGTCGTGCACCGGGTCCGCCTCGGCGTCGGCGAGGTCCGCGTCGGCGTCGTGCTCGGGGAGCGAGTCCTCGCGCCGGCTGCCGCGGCTGCGCAGGTGGTCGAGGCAGATCCGCGAGACCACCGTGGTGAGCCAGGCGGCCAGGTTGCCCACCTCGGAGACGTCGCTCCGGGCCAGCCGCAGCCAGGCCTCCTGAACGGCGTCGTCGGCCTCGTGCACCGAGCCGAGCATCCGGTAGGCCACCGCGCGCAGCTGGGTGCGCTGCTCCTCGAACGCCGTCGCGAGCTGTTCCTGGTCCACCGTTCCCATTCTCGTTCCCGTTGTCGGTCCCGCTGTCGTCGCCATGGACCCTCGACGTACGCCGCGGCTCGGGTGTGACGTCGGTGGGCCGTGGCCCGCGGCGCTAACGTCGACTGGCATGACCCCTGCCGAGCTCCTCATCGACGCCTTCGAGCGCATCGACACGTCCGCTGCCGCCGCGGTCGACGGCCTCACCGACGACCAGCTCGTCGCCCGGCCGGCGCCCGACGCGAACTCGGTCGCGTGGCTGGTCTGGCACCTGGCCCGGGTCCAGGACGACCACGTCGCCGACGTGGCAGGCACCGAGCAGGTGTGGATCGCGCAGGACTTCGTGACCCGGTTCGACCTGCCCTTCGACTCCGGCGCCACCGGCTACGGCATGAGCAGCGAGCAGGTGGGCCACGTGCGCGTCGGCGCCGAGCTGCTCGCCGACTACGTCCACGCCGTGCACCAGGCGACGGTCACCTACCTCAGGGACCTGAAGCCCGAGGACCTCGACCGGGTCGTCGACGAGCGGTGGGACCCGCCGGTCACGCTGGGCGTGCGGCTGGTCAGCGTGGTCAGCGACGACCTGCAGCACGCCGGCCAGGCGGCGTACGTGCGGGGGCTGCTGACCTCGCAGTGAGGTCCACCGCTCCGGCCTTCGCCGGGGGAGATCAGGTGCGCGTGACCCGGTAGCGCACGAACGCCGGCGCGAGCAGCGCGGCGAGGACGGTCCCGACGACGACCAGCACGCCGCCGCCCGCCGCGGCGGCCGCCGTGCCGACGGCGGCCGCGCTCGCGCCGTGCACGACGTCGGCGATCCTCGGCCCGCCGGCCACGACGACGATGAAGACACCCTGGAGCCGGCCGCGCACGGCGTCGTCCGCGGCGCTCTGGAGCATGCTCACCCGGAACGCCGCCGAGGCCATGTCGGCCGCCCCGCCGACGACCAGCATCAGCAGCGCGAGCAGGAGCATCGGCGTCCGCGCGACGTCGGCGAGGCCCACGGCGACGCCGAAGCCGGCCATCGCCGCACCCCACACGAGGATGCAGATGATCACCGCCCGGCCCTGGCGCTCCACGCTCGAGACCCAGCCGCTGAAGACGCCACCGATCACCGCGCCGGCGGGGACCGCCGCGAACAGCAGCGCGAACGCCAGCCCACCTGCGTCGGGACCCCCGAAGTCGAGGTGCGCCATCTCGGGGAAGAGCGCCCGTGGCATGCCGAAGACCATCGCGATGATGTCGACCACGAACGACATCAGCAGCACCGGCTGGTGGCGCAGGTAGGCGAACCCCTCGACCACCGCCCTCACCCCGGGCGTCTGGGTCGCCGCGTCGACGATCCTCAGCCGCGGGAGCCGGACGACGGCGGCGAGCGTCGCGAACAGGGTGACCGTGTCGACCAGGTAGAGCCAGTCCAGGCCGACCACCGGGATCAGGACGCCGGCCAGCAGCGGCCCACCGATCGCGCCGGCCTGGAAGACGGTCATGTTGAGCGAGTTCGCCGCGGGCAGCAGGTCGAGCGGGAGGATCTTCGGCAGCACCGCGCTCCGGGTCGGCTGGTTGACCGCGAAGAACGCCTGCTGCACCGCGAACAGGCTGAGCAGCAGCCAGACATTGGCCCCACCGAGGAAAGCCTGGAGCCAGAAGAGCCCGCTGGTCGCGATCAGCCCCGCCGTGGTGACGACCAGGATCGTGCGGCGGTCGAAGACGTCGGCCAGCGCGCCGCCGTACAGGCCGAAGACGACCAGCGGCACCAGTCCGAAGACGCCGGTGAGCCCGACGTACGCCGAGGACCCGGTCTCCGAGTAGATCTGCGCCGGCACGGCGACCACGGTGAGCTGCGCGCCCACGACGGTGACGATGTTGGCCAGCCAGAGCCGCCGGAAGTGGTCGTTGCCGAGGGGCCGGGTGTCGGCCACCAGGCCTCTCAGCTGCACCACTCCCCCAGTCTCGGGCGTGGCCCGATGAGTCGGGACGCCGACCCCGGTCCAACCGGTCATGACCACCAAGGAGGGACCCCTCGACGTGACCTTCGAGGCGCAGCTGGAGAAGTCCGACGCCAAGGGCGGGTGGACCTACGTCGTGTGGCCGGAGTCGGCGGAGTTCTTCGGGACCCGCGGCCTGGTGAAGGTGCGCGGCACCGTCGACGGCGTACCGTTCCAGAGCTCGTTCATGGCGCTCGGCGACGGCCGCCACAAGCTGCCGATGAGGTCGGCGCTGCGGCTCGACGTCGACAAGCAGGAAGGCGAGACGGTGACGGTCCACCTCGAGGAGCGGCTCGGATGAGGCTGCGGCTGGAGCTCGTCAGCCACGGCGGCAACACCGCCGGCTTCGAGATCCCCGACGAGGTCGTCGAGGAGCTCGGGGGCGGTCGCAAGCCCAAGGTCGTGGCCACGATCGGGAAGCACACGTGGCGGTCGTCGATCGCCAACATGGGCGGCCAGTTCATGCTCGGCGTCAGCATGGCCAACCGGGAGGCGGCGGGCGTATCCGCGGGCCAGACCCTCGACGTCGACGTCGTCCTCGACACCGCACCGCGCACCGTCGAGGTGCCCGACGACCTGGCGGCCGAGCTCGCCGGCGACGACCGGGCGCGCGAGGCCTGGACGACGTGGTCGTTCACCCGTCAGAACGAGGCGGCCCGGCTGCTCACCGAGGCGAAGAGGCCCGAGACGCGGGCGCGCCGCCTGGAGAAGGTGCTGGCCGACCTCCGCGCCTGACCCGCCCGGGACGCGACGAATCGGGGTCACGCGATCCCGGCGGCCTTGTCCAGCTCCTGGAGCAGGTCGTGGGCGGCGAGCTCGACCGCCTTGTGCCGCCACTCGGAGGCCCGGTAGACGCAGGCGATCAGCCCGGTGCGGTGCACCCGCCGGAGGTCGCCGTAGACGAAGGCGTAGCGCGCCTTGGTCTCGTCGTTGGCGCCCTCGGTGAGGCCGAGGTGCCACGCGGCGTAGTCGTCCCACGAGTGTCGCTCGAGGTAGGCGGTGCCGGCCGCCGCGTCGGGCTGCGCGTCGCCCCAGTCGGAGTCGAGGACGTACTGCTTGCGCTCGATCAGCTCGCGGCAGCGCGCCACCGCCGCCTTGTTGACGGCGTAGCTGGCCATCTGTCTCCTCAGGCCGGGACCGGCTGGTCGTCCTCGCGGGGGCCGAAGATGCAGACCTCGTCGAGCTCGTCGGCCGTCAGGCCGGTACCCCAGCCCAGCATCTGCTCACGGGAGCGGCGGGAGAACACCCCGCGGAACAGCTCGTACGGCGGCACCGCGTCGGCCAGCGCCCCGACGCGCGGCGCCAGCGCCTCGGCGACCGGGAGCCAGAGCGGTTCGGGCATCCGGGGGAGGCCGAGCGCCTCGTGGAGGTCGGCGTGGTGGACGGCGATGTCCCAGACCAGTGCCGGTCGCGGGTTGTCGGCGACGGAGGCGGCGGCCGCGTCCTCGTTGGAGTGCAGCTCGGCGAGGAGGTCGGCGACCGGGAGCGCGGCGCGTTCGCCCACGTGCCGCGAGGTCCACTCCGGTCCGGGCGCGCCGTCCATCCGTCCGGTGAGCGCGTCGCTGGCGCCGCCCGCCAGGTGCGCGAGCACCTCGTGGACGGTCCAGGCCGGCGTCGCGGGCACCGTGGTGGCCAGCTGGTCGTCGGTGAGAGTCGGCGCCAGGGCGCTGACGGCGGACACGTGCTCGCGGTAGAGATCGCCCCAGTCGGTCACGGAGGCGACGCTACTGGTCAGCCACCGGGGGCGAACAGGCAGAACGGGTGCCCGGCCGGGTCGAGCATGACCCGCACGAGGTCCTGCGGCTGCGAGTCGGCCTGCCGGGCACCGAGACCCTCGGCCCGGGCGACCTCGCCCTCGAGGTCCTGCACCCCGATGTCGAGGTGGAGCTGCATCTGCTGGGCACCGGCCCTCTGGGGCCAGGTGGGCGGCTCGTGCTCGGTCTCCAGCTGGAACGCGAGCCCCGTGCCACCCTCGGGCGGCTTGATCACGACCCAGGTGTCGTCGGTGTCGTGGTCCTCGTCGCGGTAGACCCAGCCGAGCAGCTGGAGGTAGAACTCCGCCAGCCCGGGCGGGTCGGGGGTCCCGAGCACGGTGTTGCTCACGTGGGGGTAACGAGGCTCCATGACCGGGACCCTAGTGTCCCCGAAATCGTCGGGGTGGTGTCGTATCGCGCACGCGGCGTTCGTGGAGAGGATGGGGGAAGCCGCCCGGGCTGCCCCGCAACCGATGGAGGAGACCGAGATGACCCAGTACATGCTCGCCGTGCACGGAACCGTCGACGACCCCGAGTTCGACCTCGAGGCGATGCAGCCGATCTTCGAGGCGACCGACCGGGTCAACAAGCGGATGATGGACGCCGGCGTGTGGGTGTTCGGGGGCGGCCTCGAGCCGATCGACGTCTCGACGACCGTCGACAACACCGGTGCGGAGCCGGTCGTCACCGACGGCCCGTTCGCCGAGTCCAAGGAGTGGATCGGCGGCTTCTGGATCCTGGAGCTGCCCGACCTCGACGCCGCCCTCGAGTGGGCGACCGAGGCCTCGAAGGCCTGCCAGGGCAAGGTCGAGGTCCGCCCGTTCCAGCCCGAGCCCCCCGCGGCCTGACCGCCGGATGGACTCACACGGATCCACGGCCGCGATCGAGCGGATCTACCGCGAGGAGTACGGCCGGATCGTGGCCTCCCTGGTCCGTCGCTTCGGCGACATCGACATCGCCGAGGAGGCGGCCGCGGAGGCGCTCCTGGCCGCGGTCGAGCGCTGGCCGCGTGACGGCGTACCGCCCAACCCGGGCGGATGGCTCACCACGACCGCGGGCAACCGAGCGATCGACCGGATCCGCCGCGAGTCCCACCGCGACGCCAAGCACCAGGCGGCTTTCATGATGACCGACGACACACCCCACGGGCCGACCGGCGTGGTCGAGGACGACCGGCTGCGGCTGATCTTCACCTGCTGCCACCCGGCGCTCGCTCCGGAGGCACGCGTGGCGCTCACCCTGCGCCTGCTCGGCGGGCTGACCGTGGCCGAGATCGCGCAGGCGTTCCTCGTCCCCGAGACCACGATGGCGCAGCGGATCACCCGCGCGAAGAAGAAGATCAGCGTCGCGAAGATCCCCTACCGCGTCCCCTCCGCGGCCGACCTCGGCGAGCGCGTGAACGCCGTGCTGGCCGTGATCTACCTGGTCTTCAACGAGGGATACCTCTCGTCGTCGGCCGACGCCTCGCCGATCCGTGACGAGCTCGTCGCCGAGGCGATCCGGCTCGCCCGGATCCTGCGCGGGCTGCTCCCGGACGTCCCCGAGATCACCGGCCTCCTCGCGCTGATGCTGCTCACCGACGCCCGACGTTCGGTCCGGGTCGCCGGCGGCGAGCTGGTCCCGCTGCAGGACCAGGACCGCGGCGGCTGGGACCGGCAGCTGATCGCCGAGGGCCACGAGCTGGTCCGGGAGTGCCTCGAGCTCCGTGCCTCCGGCGGCGCACGCCCCGGCACCTACCAGATCCTCGCCGCGATCAACGCCGTGCACACCGACGCGCCCACGGCCGCAGACACCGACTGGGCCCAGATCGCGACTCTCTACTCACAGCTCTACGCCGTCTCCCCCACGCCGATCGTCGCGCTCAACCGGGCGGTCGCCGTCGCGGAGCTCGACGGTCCCGAGGTCGCCCTGGCCGAGGTGGACCGGCTCTCCCTCGAGAACTACCACCTCTGGCACGCGACCCGCGCCGACCTGCTCCGCCGGCTCGGCCGCAGCGCCGAGGCTCGGCAGGCCTACGACGCCGCGCTGGCGCACACCGACAACGAGGCCGAGCGCGCGTACCTGGCCAGGCGGCGGGGTCAGCTCGCCGAGTGAGCCCCCGATGACCCGGAACGGCCGGGCGCAGCGTCGGGAGGTCCTTTTAGGCTTGCTCCATGACGCCTCCAGCCCCGCTGCAGCTGCCCACCGCCGACGAGGCCCTGGCCTGGGTGCGCGACCGTACGGCGACCGGCCTGGCGACCGCGCGGGAGCTGGTGACCGGGCTGCGCGAGGACCCGCCCGCGGAGCCGGCCGACGTGCTGCGGCGCTGGGACGAGGTGACGCTGGCGCTGAGCAACGTCGGCGCGATCGGGAGCCTCCTCTCCAACTGCCACCCCGACCTCGACGTGCGCACGGCGTGCGAGGAGGCCGAGATCGCGGTCGACAAGCTCGACACCGAGCTGCGCCAGGACCGCGCCCTCTACGACCTGTTCGCCGCGCTCGACCCGGCCGTGCTCGACCCGGCCGCGTCGCGGCTGCTGGACAAGACGCTGGAGGAGTTCCGGCGCGCGGGCGTCGACCAGGACGACGCGACCCGGGCGCGGCTGGCCGAGATCCGTGAGCGGATCACCGCGCTCGACCAGGAGTTCAGCCGCAACATCCGTGACGACGTACGCACGGTGAAGGCGACGCCCGAGCAGCTTGCGGGCCTGCCCGAGGACTGGCTGGCCGCGCACCCGGTCGACGACGACGGCCTCGTCTCCGTGACCACCGACTACCCCGACGCGATCCCGGCGCGGATGTTCGTGCGGGACCGCGAGGTGCGCCGCCAGATCACGGTCGCCTTCCTCGAGCGGGGCTGGCCCGACAACGAGCCGCTGCTCCGGGAGCTCTTCGACCTGCGCCACGAGTACGCCAACCTGGTCGGCTACTCCGACTGGGCGTCCTACGACGCCTCGGTGAAGATGATCGAGAAGGGCCCGGCGATCCCGGAGTTCATCGACCGGATCGCCCAGGCCGCGCAGGCGCCGATGGAGCGCGACCTCGCCGTGGTGATGAAGCGCTTCCGGCAGGACGTGCCCGACGCCGAGGCGATCGACACGGCCGACTCCGTCTACTACGAGGAGCTGGTCCGCAAGGAGCAGCACGACGTCGACTCGCAGCTCGTGCGCACCTACTTCTCCTTCGACAAGGTGCACCAGGGGCTGCTCGACGTCACCGGGCGCCTGTTCGGGCTGCGCTACGAGCCGGTCGCGGACGCCGTGGTGTGGCACGAGGACGTCACGGTGTTCGACGTCTTCTCGACCTTGGCCGACTCCGACGGCGAGAGCCTCAGCCAGAGTTCTCTGGGCAGGATCTACCTCGACCTGCACCCGCGTGAGGGCAAGTACAAGCACGCTGCCCAGTTCACGATCGCCAACGGTGTCGCTGGCCGCCAGCTCCCCGAGGGCGGCCTGCTGTGCAACTTCAGCAAGGGGCTGATGGAGCACGACCACGTGGTGACGCTCTTCCACGAGTTCGGGCACCTGATCCACCACGTGCTCGGCGGCCACGTCCGCTGGACCCGCTTCTCCGGTGTCGCGACCGAGTGGGACTTCGTCGAGGCGCCGAGCCAGATGCTCGAGGAGTGGGCCTGGGACGCCGACGTGCTGCAGACCTTCGCGACCAACGCCGACGGCGAGCCGATCCCGGCCGACCTGGTCGAGCGGATGCGCGCCGCCGACGACTTCGGCAAGGGGCTGAAGGCCCGGCAGCAGATGTTCTACGCATCGGTGTCCTACTGGTTCCACACCGAGCGGCCGGCCGACCTGTCCGCGAAGCAGGTCGAGCTGCAGGAGCGCTACTCGCCCTACCGCTTCATCGACGGCACCCACTTCTTCGCCAACTTCGGCCACCTCGGCGGCTACTCGTCGGCCTACTACACCTACATGTGGTCGCTGGTGATCGCCAAGGACCTGTTCTCGGCGTTCGACCCCGACGACCTGTTCGACCCGGCCGTCGCCGGCCGCTACCGCGACTCGATCCTGGCCCAGGGCGGCACCAAGGACGCCGCCGACCTGGTCGCCGACTTCCTGGGCCGCCCCTACACCTTCGACGCGTACGCCGCCTGGCTGGCGCGGTAGGGCCCGCAGAAGATCCTTCTTGCGCGAGCCGACATGTCGACGTACGCTAACGATATATCGCGATACAGAGCGATATCACCTAGACATTCCGACATGAAGGAGTTCCGAGATGGGACACCCAGGATTCAACCGACAGTGGGCTCGCATGGACGAGCCCGGCAGACGACAGCGCCGAGGAGGTCGCCGCGGCCCGTGGGGCGACTTCGGCGGCTGGGACGGACCCGGCCGCCAGGGCCCGCCGCCGTGGGTGGCCGGGCTCTTCGGGCTCGGCTCGACCCACGAGCAGCGGCGCGGTCCTCGCGCCCGGCGCGGCGACGTGCGCTCCGCGATCCTCGACGTCCTGCGGGCCGCCGAGGAGAACGGCGAGCAGGTCAACGGCTACCAGGTCATCCAGCAGATCTCCGAGCGGAGCGAGGGCGGGTGGCGGGCGAGCCCCGGCTCGGTCTACCCGACGATCCAGCAGCTGCACGACGAGGGGCTGGTGGAGACCGACGACGAGCGCGGGCGCAAGACGCTCGCGCTGACCGATGAGGGTCGCCAGTACATCGCCGAGCACGCCGACGAGCTCGCGTCCGTGTGGCGGCCCTTCGATCGACTGAGTGACCGGCAGGCGAGCGAGGGGACGTTCTCCGGGCTCAAGCCGGAGATCGGCCAGGTCATGGGCGCGGTGTGGCAGATCGTCACCGCCGGCTCGGAGTCGCAGCAGCGCGCCGCCATCGACGTGCTCGTCGAGACCCGGCGCAAGCTCTACGGCATCCTCGCCGACGGCCACGACACCACGGAGGACGACGACGAGGAAGGCGCCGATCGATGACGGACCAGACCATCCGGCTCAGCGACGCCGAGCGGGAAGCGGCGGCGGCCGACCTGGGCGAGCACTTCGCCCAGGGCCGGCTGACCGCGGACGAGCACGCCGAGCGGCTCGAGCAGGTGTGGGCCGCGAAGACCCGGGGCGAGGTCGCGCCGATCTTCCGCGACCTCCCGAGTCCCTATGCCGCCGTCGCGTCCGCACCGCCGGTGAGCCCCGACGACCGCTACTGGAACGCCGGACTGCGTCCGTTTCGCCGCCGCGGGGTTCCGGCCCCGCTCCTGGTGGTGCTGGCCGTGCTGATCGCCCTGACGGTCGTCACGCACTTCCCGCTGTTCCTGCTGGGCTTCGCGGTGTTCTGGTTCGTCGTGCTCCGCCACCGCGGCCCGCGCAGGGCGTACGCCGCCGACCGGTTCGGCCGCCACCCGCGCTGGCGCTGACCCGTCCCCCACTGACACCCACCACGCCGCTGACCCGTCAGAAAGTTTCTGACGGGTCAGCGTCATGCCGGGTCAGTTTCTGACGGGTCGGCGAGCAGCTCGTCCAGCCACGCGTAGCAGCGCAGGGACAGCTCCTCGAGGGTCGCGGTGGTCGCACCCGGCACGAGCTCCTCGACCCGGTCGGCCACGTCCGGCGGCAGGTCCTCGCGCAGGTAGCGCAGCCCGAAGTCGTGGCGCCACGGGCAGTGCTCGGCGCGGACCAGCCGGACGACGGCCGCCAGCGCGAAGCGCAGGTAGAAGTCGACGGCCTCGGCGACGTGCCCGCGCGCGACGGCGCGGTTGACCAGCCACTCGCCGGTGACCCGGCGCTGCCGGACCTGGTCGAGGGCCTGCTCCATCGTCGCGGCGACGTCCTCGTCCTCGAGCACCAGCAGCCCGTCCGGGTCGTGCAGCACGATCGGCGTGCCGTGCCGGCGTACGTCGATGTGCGTGTGCAGGTCGGCCAGGTCGAGGACGACCACGTCGACCAGCCGGGTCGGCTCCTCGAGAAGGCCAGGCCGGTCCTGCAGGTTGAGGAAGCACTGGCGCCCGTCCGGCCAGGTCGACGCCGGTGGCTCCCAGACGTCGCGGACGTCGAAGTCCGCGCGCGCCTTCGCCAGCCACCGGTCGTAGGCCGCGAAGGCGGTCCCCGGCGTGCACAGCGCGACCACGTCGAGGTCGGACCACTCGTCGTACCCGCCCGTCGCCGCCGAGCCGCCGACCCAGAGGCAGCGGACGTCGGGGTCGGCCTCCGCCTGCGCCGTGAGCCACGAGATCCAGTCGGCGTAGCGGGTCAGATCGGTCATGGGGCCGGAGTCTGCTACCTCAGCGCCTCGTAGCGCAGCGGCCGGCCATGACCCAACCGGGGCAGGGGCCATAACCTGCGGCCCGCTCGGGGGTTGAAGGGCCTATGACCTCCATAGCCCGCCGGGCCAGGACCGCCACCGCGTGCCTGCTGCTCGCCGCCGCCACCTCCGCGCCGCTTCTCCACCAGCTGCCGGCGCAGGCGACCGACGCACCCCACGGCTCGGCGTCGGACGGCTCGCCCGTCCGGACCATCGGCGACCCCGTGGCCGGCCTCCCCGACATCGACCAGGTCGGCGCCGCCGTGGCCCCGACGGCCACCCAGACCAGCGCCGCCCACGCCCTCGGCAGCGGCGTCACGGTCACCTGGAACGACGCCGGTACGCCGGCGTCGATCTTCGCCAAGGGCGGCCTCCTCGGGCCGGCGAGCGGCGACCCCGTGTCGACCGCCCGTGCGTGGGTCAGCACGCACCGCGACGTCCTGGGCCTGACCCAGGCTCAGGTGGCCGCCCTCGAGCTCGTCAGCGACCAGCCCTTCGCGGGCAGCAAGGCCCGGGCCGTGCTCCTGCGCCAGAAGATCGGCGGCCTGGTGCCCGCGAGCCGCGGCATGGTGACGGTCGGCGTGGCGGCGAACGGCACGGTCGCCTATGTCTCCTCGTCCTTGGTCAAGCCGACCGGCACCGCGCCGGCCGCGACCCTGACCCCGGCCCAGGGGTGGCTGAAGGCGGCCGCGAACGTCGGCCGCACGGTCAGCGGCCCTGACCTCGGGCGGATCGTCACCAGGGTCAGTGACGGTTGGACCCGCCTGACCGTGCCTGGTTTCGACCAGCAGCAGCTGGCCCGGCTGCGCGCCTTCGTCACCAACGACGGCACCGTCCGGCCGGTGGTCGAGTCGGACGTCATCGACACCAGCATGGGCACCTCGACGGCCTACCGGGTCATGGTCGACGCCGTCGACGAGTCGATCCTGTCGCGCCAGAACGTGGTCGACAACAGCAACAACGTCTACCCCTTCCAGGGCGCCTACACCGCGACCCAGTGCAGCCAGCCCCAGGCCTTCGCGCTGACCGACGACCTCACCAAGACCATCGTCGTGGGCGCCGCGGCCCTGGTGGCCGCCGACGACATCACGATCAAGCTGTTCGACCCCAACGGCAACCTGCTCGGCAGCTATGACCTGCTGACCAGCCCCGAGACGGCGACGTACACCGCGCCCGGCAACGGAACGCTGCCCCACGGCAACTACAGCTTCCAGGTCTGCGCCTTCGACACCGCGCAGATCGGGGGGCCGTTCACCGCGACGGTCATCACGAGCGACACCGGCGGCACGCCGACCGGCCTGCCCCAGCCCAAGTGGCGGGCCTTCCTGGCGAACCCGGACCTGGCCAGCGTCACCAGCCAGCAGGCCCAGCCGGGCAACTCGGTCGTCGAGTGCTGGTACGCCGGGACGCCCGGCTGCACCGCGGGAGAGAGCCACCAGAACATCGCCTCGTTCGGTCCCTGGGACCAGGTCGGCGGGGTGCCGACGTTCACCACGATCGGCAACAACGCCAACACCCACGAGGCGTGGAGCAGCCCGCTGACCCCCGGTGGGACCGAGCAGGCGCCGTACTCGCCGACGCGTGACTACACCGATGCGTTCACCGACAAGTGGAACGACACCAAGTGCGACCCGACCAACCTCACGCCGGGCGGCAACGACATCAACGCCGTGGTGACCAACCTGTTCACCGGGCACAACCGGATCCACGACTTCGCCTACTACCTCGGGTTCACCGAGCAGAACTACAACCTGCAGCTCGACAACGCCGGCCGTGGCGGCCAGGGCGGTGACCAGGAGCTCGGCAACGTCCAGGCCGGCGCGATCAGCGGCGGGGCGCCGACCTACGAGGGTCGGGACAACGCCAACCAGATCGCGCTGCAGGACGGCGTGCCCGGCATCACCAACCAGTACCTCTTCCAGCCGATCGCCGGGGCCTTCTACTCCCCGTGCGCGGACGGCGCGATGGACACCGGTATCTACGGCCACGAGTACACCCACGCGATCTCCAACCGGATGGTCGGCGGGCCCGACGACGGGCTGACCTCCGAGCAGGGTGGCGCGATGGGCGAGTCGTGGAGCGACCTGGACGCCGCGGAGTACCAGTTCGAGAACGACTACGCCACCGGCACCAACCCCTGGTCGCTGGGCTCCTACACGACGGGCAACTTCGCCAAGGGAATCCGTGACTACGCGATCAACGGCAACCCGCTGAACTACTCCGACATCGGCTTCGACACCACCGGCCCGGAGGTGCACGCCGACGGCGAGCTCTGGAACGGCACCCTCTGGGAGGTCCGGCAGGCGCTCGTCGACAAGTGGGACGCGGCCGGCTTCCACTACACCGACAAGGCGCTGCAGAAGAAGTGTGCGGAGGCGACCCCCAGCGAGACCCCGCTCAACGCGAGCGCGTGCCCGGGCAACCGGCGGTGGCTGCAGCTGATCTACGACGCCTGGCTGCTCCAGCCGGGTGCCACGGACATGCTGCAGGCGCGCAACGCCATGCTGGCCGCGGACCGGATGCGGTTCGGTGGTGCCAACCAGGCGGTGCTCGACGCGGCCTTCGCCCGGCGCGGGATGGGCGCGGACGCGTCCACGCCCACGCCGGACTCCGAGGACGTCACCCCGAGCTTCCGCTCGTCCTACGGCAACAACCCGACGGTCACCTTCAGCTCGGCGAGCCCCGGGCGGGTCTACGTCGGCGACTACGAGGCGCGAGCCACCCCGGTGGCCGACACCGATCCGGGCACCCCGGTGGGTGCGGCGACCCGGTTCACGCCGGGCGTCTACCGGATCACCTTCGTCTCCTCCACCAACGGCTTCCGCCGCTTCCTGATGACCGTGCCCGACAGCGGAGCAGCCATCGGGCAGCCGATCGACGACGCGGCGGCCAACGTCGCCGCGGCGCCCAGCGGGGCGTCGGTGATCGCCGGCGCGACGACCGCGGGCTCGCTGAACGCCGCCGCCCTCATCGACGGGACCGAGGGCACCAACTGGGCCGGCGTCACCGACACCAACGTGGACGAGTCACACCCGGGCGTGGCCGTGGACCTCGCCGGCGGCGTGCAGACGATCAGCGCGGCCAAGGTCAGCGCGCTGCTCCGGCCCGCGCCGGCCTCGCCGACCGGGCTGCCACTCCTGGCGGGCACCCAGGACGACGACCCCGACTCGGGCTCGCGGTTCACCGCCTTGCGCCAGTTCCAGCTGCAGGCCTGCACCTCGGGCTGCGACAACCCGGCGAACTACCAGCCCTTCTACACCTCGCCCGCCGACGCGTTCCCCGGCGACATCCCGCGGCCGGTGGCCCCGGACCAGACGATGCGCACCTTCCGCTTCGCGCCGGTCCAGGCCGCGGCGGTGCGGCTGGTGGCCCTGCAGAACCAGTGCACCGGCCAGGCCAAGTACGCCGGTGAGCAGGACGCCGACCCGAGCAACGCCACCGACTGCAAGACGGCGTCCGACCGGGGCGCGATCGTGCACGCCGCCGAGCTGCAGGTCTTCAGCGGCCCGATCCCGGACGACCCGGCCGGCGGCACGCCCGGCACCGGCGTCCCGTGCTCCGGGACCCCCGGCACCGGGACCAACGCGCTGCCCGCTCCGCAGTGCCTGCCCGTCAAGGCAACGAAGACGCACACCCGGATCCGGTTGCCGAGGGTCTGGCAGGTCCGCGGCCAGGAGTCGGCCAAGCTGCGCTACCAGGTCGTGGCGAAGACCACCTCGGCCGGCAAGAGGGTCGGTGTGGCGGTCATCCGGATCGACGGTCACAAGGTCAAGAAGGTCAAGATCGCGGTGACCAAGAAGCACGGCAAGAAGGTCATCGGCAGGATCTACCGGATCCCGCGGACGCTGAGCCTGGGCAGGCACATCGTGCAGGTGAGGTTCAAGAGCAAGGACAAGGTCCACTTCAGCGGTTCGAGATCCCGGCGGGTCGTGATCACCGTGGTCCGGAGCCGACCGTAGGACGCTGACGACCTCGCGCGTGGCCGACGGCCACGCGCGGGGTCTGCTACCTCAGCACCTCGTAGCGCAGGTGCGTCACGCCGCGCCCCTCGTGGACCACCGGGTCGGAGAGCCGCACCGGCCCGTCCGAGCCCGCGAACCACGGGATGCCGGCACCGAGCACCACCGGGATGAGGCTGATGTCGATGACGTCGAGCAGCCCGGCGCCGAGCGCCTGCCGGGCCACGGTCCCGCCGGCGATGACGACGTCGAGCTCGCCTGCGACCTCGCGAGCCTGGGCGATCGCGCCCTCGACGTCGTCGAAGAAGAAGAACGGCACGCCGTCGGGATGGGTCTCCGGCGGTTCGTGGGTG
The DNA here is from genome assembly GCA_963766475.1 of uncultured Actinomycetota bacterium. Lineage (GTDB taxonomy): Bacteria > Actinomycetota > Actinomycetes > Propionibacteriales > Nocardioidaceae > Nocardioides. Next base: position 86,343 of record CAVXZS010000003.1, read on the forward strand.
AGCACGACGATCGGTGCCTCGTTGCCGGGGTGGCCTCCCCAGCCGTCGGTCAGGTCGTAGAGATCCCGGCCCATGACGTGGCAGCCGGTCCGCGCGACCGCCTCCTGGAAGAGCGTCGCGCTCGGCTCGTCCATGTGGAACGCCGGCCAGCCGTCGGCGACGCGGAACTCCGTCGAACCGTTGTCGTAGAAGCCGAAGAGGTCGTCACAGCCGCCGTCGGGATCCGCGATGAACCCGTCGACGGACATGGCGAGGTTGGCGACCACCCGCGTCATGACTTCCTCCCGGATGGGTTTGTGATCGGTCCCACATGGAGACCGGGCGGAGCGGCGAGGCTCATCGGAATCTCGGAGGTTCTCTCATGTCGTCGTCCACCCGCTGGACCATCGTGGTGGTCCTGCTCGTCCCGGCCGTGGTGCTGCCCCTGCTCGTCGGTGTCTACGACCGCACCGATCCCGAGCTCTGGGGCTTCCCGTTCTACTACTGGTTCCAGTTCCTGCTGATCCCGGTGGTGGCGCTGTTCACCACGGCGGCGTACTGGCTGACCAAGACCGAGGATCCGCCGACCGACCCGGCCGACAAGGACGAGGACCCCGCCGAGGTCATCCGATGAGCGGCGTGGCGGTCGGCATCTTCGTCTTCCTCTTCCTGCTCGTCACCGTGCTCGGCTTCGCGGCCGCGCGGTGGCGTCGCGCGGAGGAGATGGGCAGCCTCGACGAGTGGGGCCTCGGGGGCCGTGGCTTCGGCACGTTCATCGCCTGGTTCCTCATCGGTGGCGACATCTACACGGCGTACACGTTCATCGCCGTCCCGGCGACGCTCTACGCCGGCAGCGCGGTCGGCTTCTTCGCCGTGCCCTACACGATCGTGGTCTACCCCCTGATCTTCCTGTTCCTCCCGCGGCTGTGGTCGGTGAGCCACCGGCACGGCTACGTCACCCCCGCGGACTTCGTCGAGGGGCGCTACGACAGCAGGCCGCTGGCGCTCGCCATCGCGGTCACCGGGATCCTCGCGACGATGCCCTACATCGCCCTGCAGCTGGTCGGCATGCAGGTGGTGCTCGAGGTCATGGGGATGGGCACCGACAGCGACAACTGGTTCGTCAAGGACCTGCCGCTGTTCATCGCGTTCGCCGTGCTCGCGGCCTACACCTACTCGAGCGGGCTGCGCGCGCCGGCGCTGATCGCCTTCGTGAAGGACACCCTGATCTACATCGTCATCATCGTCGCCGTCATCTACATCCCTCACCACATCGGCGGCTGGGGTCACATCTTCGACACCGTCAGCCAGTCGTTCGGCGACTTCAACACCGACAACGCCGACGCGATCGCGGCCGGCGACGCTGCGCCCAAGGCGACCATGCCGCCCGGGCCGCTGCACCTCGCCTACGGCAGCCTGGCGCTCGGGTCGGCGCTCGCGCTGTTCATGTACCCGCACTCGGTCACCGGCGTCCTCTCCACCCGCAACCGCTCGGTGATCCGGCGCAACGCGTCGATGCTGCCGGCGTACTCGTTCCTGCTCGGGCTGCTCGCCCTGCTCGGCTTCGTCGCGATCGCGGCCGGGGTCAAGGTCACCAACCCGCAGCAGGCCGTGCCGCAGCTGTTCGAGAACGAGTTCCCGGCGTGGTTCGCCGGCGTCGCGTACGCCGCGATCGTGATCGGCGCTCTGGTGCCGGCCGCGATCATGTCGATCGCCGCGGCGAACCTGTGGACCCGCAACATCTACCGCGCGTTCATCAACCGCGACGCCACGCCCGCGCAGGAGGCGCAGCAGGCCAAGGTGGTCTCCCTGGTGGTCAAGCTGGGTGCCCTGGTGTTCGTGCTCGCGCTGTCCAACAGCTACGCGATCAACCTCCAGCTGCTCGGCGGGGTGTGGATCCTGCAGACCCTGCCGGCGATCGTGGTCGGTCTCTACACCGCCTGGTTCCACAGGTGGGCGCTGCTCGCCGGGTGGGCGGCCGGGATGGCGTGGGGCACCTGGCTGGCCTACGGCGTGAAGTCGCCGGTCCAGGACCACTTCGGGGGCCCGTTGGTCAACCTCCCGTGGGACGACGACACGAAGGTCTACATCGCCATGCTCGCCTTCGCCCTCAACCTCCTCGTCGCGATCGTGCTGACGATCGTCTTCCGCGCGGCGGGCGTCTCGCCCGGCACCGACCACACCCAGCCCGGCGACTACACCGCGGACCTCGGCGACGAGGGGGTGCGGCCCGAGCTGAGCCCGCACGTCTCGCCCAGCTGAGTCGCGGGGATCGCCGGTCACCGGCGGCTGACCCGTCGGTAACCTCGCGGGGTGAGCGACTCCGCCCGGTCGAAGGACCAGCCGACCACGCCGAGCTTCGACCTCGGCCCCGACCACGTCGAGCTGCAGAAGTGGGTGCACACGTTCGCCGAGGACGTCGTCCGCCCGGCCGCCGCCGAGTGGGACGAGCGCGAGGAGTTCCCGTGGCCGGTGCTCGAGGAGGCCGCCAAGATCGGGCTCTACTCACTCGACTTCTTCGCCACCCAGAGCTTCGACGAGACCGGGCTCGGGCTGCCGGTGACGATGGAGGAGCTCTTCTGGGGTGACGCCGGCATCGGGCTGGCGATCGTGGGCACCACGCTCGCGGCGGCCGCGGTCGCCGGCAACGGGACCCCCGAGCAGATCGGCGAGTGGGCGCCGCAGATGTTCGGGTCGCCCGGCGACCTCAAGCTCGCGGCCTTCTGCTCGTCCGAGCCGGACGCCGGCAGCGACGTCGGAGCGATGCGCACCCGCGCGACGTACGACGAGGCGAGCGACGAGTGGGTCATCAACGGCACCAAGACCTGGGCCACCAACGGCGGCCTGGCCGACATCCACGTGGTGACCGCGGTCGTGGACCCCGAGCTGCGGACCCGCGGGCAGGCCAGCTTCGTCGTCCCGTCGGGCACGAAGGGGCTCAGCCAGGGCCAGAAGTTCGCCAAGCACGGCATCCGCGCGTCGCACACCGCCGAGGTGGTCCTCGACCAGGTGCGGGTGCCCGGCGCCTGTCTCCTCGGCGGCAAGGACAAGCTGGACGCCCGACTGGCCCGGGCCCGCGAGGGCGCGTCGTCGGGCCGCTCCGCCAACGCCTCGATGGCCACCTTCGAGCGCACCCGGCCGGCCGTCGGTGCGCAGGCCGTCGGCATCGCCCGCGCGGCGTACGAGATCGCGCTGGACTACGCCAGGACCCGCGAGCAGTTCGGCCGCCCGATCATCGAGAACCAGGCGATCGCGTTCGCCCTGGCAGACATGAAGACCTCGATCGACGCGAGCCGGCTGCTGGTGTGGCGCGCGGCGTGGATGGCCAAGCAGGGCAAGGCGTTCGAGGCCGCGGAGGGCTCGATGTCGAAGCTCTACGCCGGCGAGACCGCGGTCCGCGTCACCGGGCAGGCCATGCAGATCCTGGGCGGCAACGGCTACACCCGCGAGTACCCCGTCGAGCGGATGGCCCGCGACGCCCGCATCTACACCATCTTCGAGGGCACCTCGGAGATCCAGCGGCTGGTCATCGCCCGCGCGATCTCGGGGATGCAGATCCGCTAGGCCCGAAGGCGGGCCGGGCACGGAGTGGGGTCGCTGCTGCGACACTCTGTGACGTGATCGGCCTTCGGCACCGTGGGAGCGGCGCGGCGTTCCGCGACTTCGGGACCAAGAGGCTCGTGCACCTCCCCGGGCTCGACGGGCTGCGCGGCCTCGCGGTCGTCGGTGTCATCTGCTTCCACGGCAACTGGTCGTGGATGCAGGGCGGATACCTCGGTGTTTCTCTGTTCTTCACCCTCTCGGGCTTTCTGATCACCTCCCTTCTGCTCGTCGAGCAGCGGCGTCCCGGCGGCGTCTCTCTCCGCCAGTTCTGGGGCCGCCGGTTCCGTCGCGTGCTGCCCGCCGCGTGGCTGACCCTGCTCGGGGTCATGATCGCCGGCTGGTTCCTGCTGGACGCCAATGAGGTCAGCTCGTTCCGCGGAGACATGCGCGCATCGCTCCTGCAGGTCGCCAACTGGCGGTTCCTGTTCGCGGGACAGAGCTACGGGGACCTCTTCCGATCACCGTCGCCGGTTCTCCATCTCTGGAGTCTGTCGATCGAGGAGCAGCTCTACCTGCTCTATCCCATCTTGCTGGTGGGCCTGCTCGCGGTCGCCCGGGGCCGGCGTCACCTGGCCGCCCTCGTGCTCGGCGTCGGCGCGCTGCTGTCGTGGGGCCTTCCTGTCCTGCTGGGCGCCGGCCTCGACCGCATCTACTACGGCACTGACACCCGCGCCGGCGAGCTGCTCGCCGGCGCGCTCCTGGCGCTGGCCGTCGCCGACCCTCGATGGAGGCAGGTGCTGATCCAGGGAGTCTGGCCTCGCACGGGCCTGGTGGTCGGCGGCATCGTGGCTCTGGCCGCCACGGTCGCGATGTGGGTGACGATCCCCCGGACCAGTGGGTTCCTGTCGTCGGGTGGGCTCGCGGTGGTGTCCGTCACGTCGGTGGTGGTGGTGCTGAGCGTTGCGTCGGGGGTGGGGCCGGTAGCCGCGATCTGCGGCTGGAGCCCGCTGCGATGGGCCGGGCGGGTGTCCTACGGCGCCTACCTCTTTCACTGGCCGCTGCTTGTCTTCATGACCGAACGACGTACGGGCCTCTCGCACCTCCCCCGGTTCCTCATCGTCGTGGCGATCACCTTCGTCCTGGCCGGGCTGAGCCTGCGGCTCGTCGAGCAGCCGGTTCGCCAGCGCAGCGGGCTCTTCGCCCGCCGGCGTCTCCATCCCGCTCTGGTGACACCCGTGGTGCTGGTCGCCCTGACCGCCGGGCTGCTCGCGATCTCGCCGGAGGGCCGGCGTCAGACCTTCGACCCCGACCGGGCGCAGGGCAACCTCGAGGAGCTCAACCAGCGCACCGCCGACGAGGCCGGCGAAGGGGACGACCTGGAGCCCCCTCCCGTCACCGGGGCCAAGCCATCACCGGCCAGGGGAGCTCCGCAGGCGCGGCACGCCCGGCGCCCGATGCCCCCGCCGCCCGAGCCCAGGGTGGCGGTGTTCGGCGACTCGACCATGCTCTCTCTCGCGCTGCTGGTGGGGAGCTGGCAGCTCGCGGGCGCTCCGATCAGGGCGGTCGAGGGCGAGGTCGAGCTCGGTTGCGGCATCGCACGGGGCGGCCTCCGGAAGACATTCATGGTGGAGCGCAGCCGGTCCGCCTGCGATTCGTGGGCGACGACGTGGGCCAAGCAGGTCCGCGCGGCCAGTCCCGATGTGGCGGTGGTGGCGCCGGGAGAGTGGGAGCTGGTCGACCACGCGATGGAGGGCAGCACTGTCTGGCGCCGAGTCGGCGACCCGATCTGGGACGCCTACGTGCGCAGCGAGATCCTCGCCGCCAACGACGTGCTGGCCGCCAACGGCGCGCTGGTGGTGTGGCTCACCGTGCCAGACTTCGGCACTGTCGACGCCGACCGGCTTCCCGAGTGGCAGCGCTCGAGCCACGACCCGTGGCGGGTGCAGCGCCTGAACGAGATCCTGCGCGAGGCCGTGGCAGAGCGCCCGGACACCGCACGCCTGGTCGACCTCGCGGCGTGGATGGTTCCCCACGTCAACGACACCGAGATGCGCGACGACGGCACCCACTACGACTGGACGGACCAGAACCCGGTCGTGTCCGAGTTCGTCGGGCCCCAGGTGCTCCGCGTGTGGAGGACGCACTGGACCGACCTGGCCGAAGCGGCCGGTCATCGCCCGGGCGATCTCGGGGATGCAGATCCGCTGATGCCGTCGTGAGGCAGCGCTTCCGCGGGCAGATCGCGGGCGTCGGGTCGACGTCCGGGACGCGGGTCGTGGTGGGAAGCTGGCGCGTGACGCCGATGGGCTCGTTCGCGGACGCCATGGTCGAGACCGCTGCCGGCCACCGGGTGCTGCTCGCGCCGCGGCAGGAGGTCGCGGACTTCATCGAGGCGACCTACTCCTTCGACGAGGTGCGGCTGGAGCCGTTCGCGGTCACCGCGACCGACGCCGGCTGGCGGGTGCGCTCGACCTCGCTGGCGCTCGACCTGGGGATCGGGCGACGTACGGCGCTCGGCGTCGCGCTGCGTGCCGTCCCTCGACGAGTGGCCGAGTCGCCGGCATGGTGCGCGGCCACCGACCCGGTCGCGCGGGTCGTCCTCCGGGGCGTCCGCACCCGTGGCACCGCCGGCGGCGACCGGCGCGAGTGGTACGGCGCGACCGACGTCCATCGCGTCGTCTCGGTCACCGGCGCCTTCGACGGCACCGACCTGGGTCGGCTCGCGGACGTGGACCCGCCGTGCCGGTTCGGCTTCTCGTCCACACCGCGCCGGCCGTCGGTCACCGACGTGGTCACGACCGTGGAGACGGCCCGACGCGTCGATTCGTCTGCGTGGTGACGTCATTTCCGCCGCGTAGCCGCCCAGACGGATCGAACGCGACAGACTGGGGACCGTGGCGCAGCTGCACCTGACGGATCTCGACGCGACCGTTCACTGGGCCGACACGCCCGGCGAGGCGCCCGCGCGCGTCTTCGTGCACGGGCTCGGCGGCGACTCGGCCACCACGTGGTCGGGGCTCGCCCCCAGGCTCGAGCCCACCGGCCGGAGGAGCCTGCTGGTCGACCTGCTCGGGCACGGCCGGAGCGACGCCCCGGGCGAGTTCGGCTACACCCTGGCCGAGCACGCCGACACCGTCGCCGACGTGGTCGACAGCGCGGTCGGCGAGGGGGTCGATGTCGTGGGCCACAGCATGGGCGGCGCAGTCGCGATCGTGCTCGCCGCGCGCCGTCCCGACCTGGTCCGCAGCCTGCTGCTCGTCGAGCCCAACCTCGATCCGGGGCTGGCCTCCCGGGGGGTGCCGGGCAGCACCGGCATCGCGTCGTACGACGAGGAGGAGTTCCTCGCCGGGGGACTCGAGGAGTTCCTCACGATCGCCGACCCCGACTGGGTGCCCACGCTGCGCACCACCGACCCGGTCGCGCTGCACCGCAGCGCGGTCGGCCTGGTCCGGGCCACCCGGCCCACGATGCGGCAGCTGCTCACAGCGATGACGATCCCTCGTACCCACGTGGCCGGAGACCGCGGCATCCCGGACGACGTGACGGGGCTGCCCGAGGCCGGCGTGCGCTGCATGACCGTGCCGGACGCCGGCCACGTGACGATGGTCGACAACCTCGAGGGGTTCCTCGCGGCGCTCGGCCGATGACAGGACACTAGGTGCGCGGCGCGACCAGCCCGGACTGGTAGGCGAACACCACGAGCTGCGCGCGGTCGCGGGCACCGAGCTTGGTCATCGAGCGGCTCACGTGGGTCTTGGCGGTCATGGGGCTGAGCACCATGCGCTCGGCGATCTCGTCGTTGCTGAGGCCGTGCGCCACGAGGGCGACGACCTCACGCTCCCGGTTGGTGAGGCGGTCGAGGTCGGCGGCGGGGAGTACGTCGGCGGGCCGGGCGACGAACTCGCTGATGAGGCGCCGGGTGACCCCCGGCGACAGGAGCGCGTCGCCGCGCATGGTGACCCGCAGCGCCTGCAGCAGGTCGGTCGGCTCGGTGTCCTTGACCACGAAGCCGGAGGCGCCGGCGCGCAGCGAGTTGAAGACGTACTCGTCGAGGCCGTAGTTGGTCAGCATCACCACGCGCACGTCGGCCAGCCGCTCGTCGTTCGCGATGCGGCGGGTGGCCTCGATGCCGTCCATCTCGGGCATCTGCACGTCCATCAGCACGATGTCGGGCCGGTGCTCGACGGCGAGCTCCACCGCCTCGCCACCGGTGGCCGCCTCCGCGACGACCGAGATGTCGTCCTCGGCGTCGAGCAGGGCCCGGATGCCGCTCCGGATCAGCGCCTGGTCGTCGACCAGCAGCACCCGGATCATGTGTGCGTCACCCCCCTCTCCCGGTCATCCGCCGGGTCATCGGCCGGGTCATCGGCCGCGTCACGCGGACGGCAGCTCGGCGTGGACCGAGAACCCCCGGCTGTCACCGGGCGCCGCGACGAGCCGGCCGCCCAGGGCCGTGACCCGCTCGCGCATCCCGATCAGCCCGTAGCCCGGCACCAGCGCCTGTCGGGTCCCGGCGCCGTCGTCGTCCACGCGCACCGTCAGCGACCCGCGGCCGTAGGTGATCTCCACCGACGCCGTGGCGTCGACGGCGTGCCGCGACGCGTTGGTGAGCGCCTCCTGGACGACGCGGTAGGCCGCCTGGTCGACGTCCGGTGGGAGCGGTCGCACCTCGCCACGCACCGTGAGGTTCGTGGGCAGTCCCGACGACTGCGCCCGCTCGACGAGCGCCGGTAGCCGGTCGAGCCCGCTGCCGGTGGCGTCCTCCTCGCGGCGCAGCACCTCGAGGGTGGACCGCAGCTCGCGCGTCGCGTCCGTGCTCGCCTCCTGGATCGCGAGCAGCGCGTCGGAGGGGTCGTCGCCGTTCTTGCGGGCCAGGTGTGCGGCGACCCCTGCCTGCACCTTGATCACCGAGATGCTGTGGGTGAGCGAGTCGTGCAGCTCGCGCGCGATCCGCAGCCGCTCCTCGACCGCTCGACGACGGGCCGCCTCGTCGCGGGTGCGCTCGGCCTCCTCGGCGCGTCTCTCGACCTCCCGCATGCGGGCGTGCCACTGCACGGAGGCGACGACCCCGAACGCCGCCGAGACCAGCCAGCCGGTGCCGTAGAACCTCCGCCATCCGCGATCGGTGCGCATGCTCCGAGCCTAGGCGTCACGTTTCGGTCGCGCGTCCCGTCGAGGGAGTAGCTGCGCGCTACTCCGAGCGCGGTAGCGACCCGCCCCGAGACCTGCGGGCCGAGCAGCGGGAAGAGACGCCCCAGGGGCGACGCGATCCGGCCCGGTCCGCAGCACGATCGAAGCGACATCAGACGAGCTGGACCGGACGAGCTGAACCAGACGAGCTGAACCAGACGAGCAAGGAGTGAGGATGAGCATGACCGAGACCGACCTGACCGCCGAGGTGCTGCGGCCCGGTGACGACGGGTACGACGACGCGGCGCGGGTGTTCTTCGCGGCCGGCCGACCGGCGATGGTGGTCCGGCCGCGCGACCCGGACGAGGTCGCTGCGGCGGTCCGGTACGCCGCGCGCCACGACCGCGCGGTCTCCGTGCGCTCCGGTGGGCACAGCGCCCTCGGGCACGGGACCAACACCGACGGGGTGGTGATCGACCTCGCCCACCTCGACGCGGTCGACGTCCTCGATGTCGACCGTCGCCTGGTGCGCGTCGGCGGCGGCGCCACGTGGGGTGAGGTGGCCGCGGTGCTCGAGCCGCACGGCCTCGGCCTGACGTCCGGAGACACCAAGGAGGTCGGAGTGGGCGGGCTCACCCTCGGCGGTGGCATGGGCTGGATGGTCCGCAAGCACGGTCTGGCCATCGACAACCTGGTCGGTGCGCGCGTCGTCACGGCCGACGGGGAGCTCGTGACGGCCTCCGCGGACGAGAACCCGGATCTCTTCTGGGCGCTTCGTGGTGGCGGCGGCAACTTCGGCGTGGTCGTCGACTTCGACTTCGTCGCGCAGCCGGTCGGGTCGGTCCACTTCGGGTCCGTCGCCTACCAGGTCGACGACGCCGTGGGCCTGGTCCGCCGGTGGCGCGACGCCATGCGGGTCGCGCCGGAGGAGCTGTCCAGCACGCTGGCGCTGCTGCCGCCGATGCCCGAGGGCCCGCGCCAGGCGATGCTGCTGCTCTGCTACGCCGGCGACCCCGGCACGCAGGTCACGGACGCCGATGCGGCGATCGAGCCCCTGCTCGAGCTCGGCACGGTGCTGCGGGCCAACATCGCCGAGCGTCCGTACGCCGAGGTGCTCGAGGAGGCGCAGGACCTGCCTCCGGGCCTGCGCCTCGTGGTGCGCAACACGATGGTGCCGGCCCTGGACGACGACGTGGTCGGTGCGATTGCGACCCTGCACGGGTCGGCGCCCGCGGCGATCGCGCTGCGCAGCCTCGGGGGTGCCTTCGCCCGGGTGCCGTCCGACGCGACGGCGTTCGCGCACCGTGACGCGGAGGCGATGGTCCTGGCCGGGTTCGTGCTGCCCGCCCAGCTCGGTCCGGCCGAGGTCGAGCAGGCGCTCCTGCCGTGGCGGGCGGTGGCGGCACGCGGGACGGGGACCTACGTCAACTTCCAGGGCTCCGCGACGGACGAGGACCTGGCCGCGGCGTACCCATCGGCGACCTACGCCCGCCTGGCAGCGGTGAAGCGGACCTACGACCCCGGCAACCTGTTCGCGCTCAACCACAACGTCGAGCCGGCCTCGGCGGAGGAGGCGGAGGGCCCGGCGGCCTGACGCCCACATGTAACTCCGTGTTACGTCGTCTGGGTCGGTGTTTGAACACCGATCCAGACGCACGAACACGGAGTTACAAGCCGTCCTGGCCCGTCACCACCAGCCCGCGGTTGACCCAGGTGGACGTGACCACCATGCCGACCTTCTCGTAGAGGGCGAGAGCGCCGGTGCGGGAGTCCGTGGACAGCTCGGACTTGTGGGCGCCGTGTGCCTTCCCGACCGTGAACGAGTCGACGAGCAGCGCCTGGGCGAGGCCGCGGCCGCGCTCCTCCTTCTTCGTGGCGAGCCGGGCGATGAACGCCGCCTCGGGCCCGAGCTGGACCCACGCCATGGCGGCGACCGCTCCGGACGGGTCGACGACGACGCGCAGGTTCCACGGCTCGAAACCGGGCCGCCCGGTGATCCCGGCCAGCCACTCCTCGTAGGGCACGCGGTCGCGGACCGACCACTCGAGGAACGCGTCCTCCTGGACGTGCCACGCCTGGTCGTACTCCGCCGGATCGGCCGCGCGGACGACGTAGCCCGGGGGGAGGTCGCGCTCCGGGATGGTCGTGCCCTCGAGAAGGGCGAGCCCCCAGCTGTGCCAGCGGACCCGGTAGCCGAGCGCCTCGAGGAGCCGGTCGCCGGGAGAGCCCTGCGGGTTCGGCATCCCGATCTCCGGGATGCCCCGGCTGCGCGCGTTGTCCTGCATCCAGTGCGCGAGGGCGGTGCCGATGCCGCGCCCGCGGTGGTCGGGGTGGACCGCGGCGTCGCAGCGGCCGCCGGCCGCCCCGACCTCGCCGTACGCCACCAGTCGGTCGCCGTCGACGACCCCGATCGTGGACGCGGCGATGTCGAAGGACGGCGCGCTCCAGTCGCCGACGATGTCGGCTTCCTCGATCTCCACCTCGCCGAGGTCGAGGGCCTCCTGGGCGGCCATCACCTCGAAGACGGCGTGGGCGTCGTCGTGGCGGAGGGGCCGGGTGCTGAGGCCGGCGGGCACGTCCATGCGAGGCAGTGTTCCCGAAAATGGCCGACGGGGCCGCCCATTATCGGGCGGCCCCGTCGTGCTTCGCAGAGGGCGCGTTGCGGAGGTCAGGCGTTCTTGATCGCCGAGATGTCGAACTGCAGCTTGATCTTGTCGGAGACGAGGACGCCGCCGGTCTCGAGCGCGGCGTTCCAGGTGAGGCCCCAGTCCTTGCGGAGCAGGGTGGCCTCGCCCTCGAAGCCGATGCGGGTGTTGCCGAACGGGTCCTGGGCCGAGCCGGTGAACTCGAACGGGACCGAGATGGGCTTGGTGACGCCCTTGACGGTCAGGTCGCCGGTGATCGTCCACTCCTCACCGTCGCGGGTGACCTCGGTCGACGTGAAGGTGATGTCGGGGAACTGCTCGGTCTCGAAGAAGTCCCCGGAGAGCAGGTGGCCGTCGCGCTGCTCGTTGCCGGTGGTGATGCTGTTGGCGACGATGCTCACCTCGACCTTGGAGTCGGCCGGGTTCGCGGTGTCCACGTGCGCGGTGCCGGAGAACTCGGTGAAGTGACCGCGGACGGTGGCGACCATGGCGTGGCGGGCGCTGAAGCCGAGCCGGCTGTGCGCGGGGTCGAGGGTGTAGTCGCCGGCGATGTCCTCGAGGACGGTGGTGGCGGGGTCGAAGTCGGTGTTGGTCATGAAGTGGCTCCTCATCGGTGGTCGCGTCGAAGGTTCAACGTTCAATGACCTATAACGGACCGTGGTCCGTTTGTATTCCGGCTTCGCCCGGGATTGCTCGGGAGTGCTCGACGAATGGCGGAAGGCCGAGCGCGCGCTCGGCCTTCCAGGGTGCCGCTCGGGCGTAGCTGCTCAGGCGGCGTGCGTGCCGGAGAGCTCTCGAGGAGCCGAGGTGGGGACGGCCACCCAGGTGGCCTCCATCCGGGTGCGCCCCGCGGCGTCGACCACCGGCAGCCAGCGCATCTCGAGGCGCCCGCTCGTGTCGTTCATCATGAGACACCTCCCGTTCATCTTCTGTTCACCCAGAATATCAGCGCCGGACACCACCCCGCTCATCCGGGCCCAACGAGCGACTTCCTGCCCGAAATCGGGCAGGAAGTTGCATTGGTGACACGAACGGGCGCACCGTAGGCGTCGTGCCCGCCGACCGGACCCTCGTCGACCACCTGGTCGCGACCACCGGGCTCACCGCTGCCGAGGCGGCGCGGGTCGTGGAGGACGTCGTGACGTTCCACGCCGAGGCGCTCGAGGACTACGTCCGGCGTCGGCACGCGGAGCTGAAGACCCACGGCGCCCGCAACCCCGAGATCTTCGCCCGCCTGGTCGAGGAGCTCGCGCAACGAGTCGTCGCTGCTCCCGAGGTCAGCGAGCGACAGCTGCGACGGATCGTCTACGGATAGGACGGGACTGACATGTGCGGGATCGTGGGATACGTCGGACCTCAGCAGGCGTCGCCGCTGCTGCTGGAGGGCCTGGCCCGGCTCGAGCACCGCGGCTACGACTCGGCGGGTCTGGCCGTGCTCGGTCCCGGCCGGGAGAGCCGGCTGCGCGTGGCCAAGAAGGCCGGGCGGGTGCGTGACCTCGCCGACCAGCTGCCCAAGCGGTTCTCCGGCAAGGTCGGGGTCGGTCACACCCGGTGGGCGACCCACGGGCCCGCCAACGACGTCAACGCACATCCACACACCGACACCAAGGGCGACGTGGCCGTCGTCCACAACGGGATCATCGACAACGCCGCCGTGCTGCGCGCCACCCTGGCGGAGGCCGGGGTCGACCTGGTCTCCGACACCGACACCGAGGTGCTGGCGCACCTGATCGGGCGCTCCGAGGCGGAGACGCTGGAGGGGAAGGTGGCCGAGACGCTGGCCCGGGTGGAGGGCACCTACGGGATCGCGGTCCTGCACGCGGCGTACCCGGACCGCATCGTGGTCGCCCGCAACGGCAGCCCGCTGATCGTCGGCATCGGCGACCACGAGATGTTCGTGGCCTCAGACCTGGCCGCGCTGGTCCGCTACACGACGAGGGTGGCGCACCTCGACGACGGCGAGCTGGCCACGATCACCGCCGAGGGGTTCACGACCTACCGACAGGACCTCAGCACGGTGGTCAGGACCGCGACCGAGGTCGAGGTCGACCCGGCGGCGTACGACGCGGGCGAGCACGAGTCGTTCATGCGCAAGGAGATGCTCGAGCAGCCGGAGGCCGCGGAGCGGGTGCTGCGCGGCAGGCTCGACGAGCGGTTCGGCACCTCGCACCTCGGCGGGCTCGAGATGGACGCGCGGGAGCTGCGCGCGATCCGCCGGGTGAAGGTGCTCGGGTGCGGCTCGGCCTACTACGTGGGGCAGATGGGTGCCGGACTGGTGGAGGAGCTCGCCCGGATCCCGGCCGATGCGGAGTCGGCGAGCGAGTTCCGCTACCGCAACCCGATCATCGAGCCGGACACCCTCTACGTCGCGGTGAGCCAGTCCGGGGAGACCATCGACACCCTGCTCGCGGTCCAGGAGATCCGGCGCAAGGGCGGTCGGGTCGTGGGGCTGGTGAACGTCGTCGGCTCGGCGATCGCCCGGGAGTGCGACGGCGGCATCTACCTGCACGCCGGTCCCGAGGTCGCGGTCGCCTCGACCAAGGCGCTGACCACCATGTTTCTCGGGTTCGCCCTGCTCGCCCTCCAGCTCGGGCGGGTCCGCGACCTCTCGATCGCCGACGGCCGCCGGCTGGTCACCGGGCTGCAGCGGCTGCCGGAGCAGATCGGCGAGGTGCTCGCACAGGAGCCGGCGCTGGCCGAGCTCGCCGGCCGGCTGGCCGAGGCCGAGAGCCTGTTCTTCATCGGCCGGGTGCGCGGCTACCCGGTGGCCCGCGAGGGGGCACAGAAGTTCAAGGAGATCAGCTACCGCCACGCCGAGGCCTACCAGACCTCGGAGCTCAAGCACGGCCCCCTGGCCCTGATCGCGCCCACCGTCCCGACGGTCGCCGTCGTACCCGAGGACGAGCTCACCGAGCGCAACGTCGCCGCCCTGCACGAGGTGGCGGCCCGCGGTGGACCGCTGGTGGTGGTGACCCATCCGGCGGTCGACCTGGGCGATCTGCCGTCCCAGGCCTCGGTGGTCCGGGTGGACGTGCCGCGCAACGAGCGCGAGCTCGACCCCATCCTGATGACGGTCGCGCTGCAGCTGCTCGCCTACCACGCCGCGTTGTCGCTCGGCCACGACATCGACAAGCCGCGCAACCTCGCCAAGTCGGTCACCGTCGAGTGAGGCCCCGTGGGGCGGTCGGTGCGCATCCGTCGTCCCCAGGGGGGCGGTGGGCAGGCACCCGCTCTCCACGGGGATGACGGTTGCGGACCCACCGCCCCCCGGGCCGCGCTACCGTCCCCACGTGACCGCCACTCCGCTCGCAGACCTGCTCGCCGCCGTACCGTCGCTCAACGACGCGCAGCAGCCGTTCACCTACGCCGTCGAGGGAGACAAGATCGTCGGCACCTGGGACATCGTGAAGGCGACCTCCCTCTACCCGACCGAGATCACCCACGTCGACAAGGACTACCGGCTCGAGGTCGAGCTCGACGAGGACGAGCACAGCTTCGACTACCAGGACCACGAGTCCGAGACGCACGCCACCCTCGACGGCGACGGTGCGCACGTCGAGAAGGACTTCTTCAAGGGCAAGTCGAAGAAGAAGGAGTTCTCCTTCGAGTTCGGTGGAGTGAACAAGACCGACGAGGGCGTCTCGATGGACCCCGTCGTCTACTCCTTCGACACCGACAAGATCAAGGACCCGCTCTTCGGCTTCCTCGAGCAGCACGGCTGGGAGCGGAAGAAGGGGTTCTTCCGGAAGCTGTTCAGCTGACCGGTCCGCACCTGCGTCGGGTCACACGGCCTTGCGGAGCCCGGCGTCCACGACGACGTCGGAGCCGGTCGTGCTGGCCGAGCGCGGCGACGCGAGCAGGACGATCACGTCCGCGACCTCCTGGGGGTCGATGAGGCGGCCCGTGGTCAGGTTCATCATCTCGGCCGCTGACGTGTCGAGGACCGTGTCGCGGTCCGACCCGGTGGCCTGCGCCAGGACGTCGGCGGCGCCGCCCTCCTTGGTCCACCACGGCGTGCGGACCGGGCCCGGGCTCACCGTGTTGACCCGGACCCCGCGCGGGCCGAACTCCTCCGACAGGGCCTGGGTCAGGTTGTTGATCCCCGCCTTGGCCACGCCGTAGTCGACGTTGATGCCGCTGGGCACGTGCGCATGCGTGGAGGACACGTTGACGATGCTGCCGCCGCGCTCCAGCAGGTGCGGCAGCGCCGCCCGGACGGCCCGGACCGTGCTCAGCACGTTGAAGTCCAGCATCGCCGTCCAGTCGTCGTCGTCGAGCTGGTCGAAGGAGAACCGCGGCATCGTGACGCCGGGCGGCGGGCCGCCCGCGTTGTTGACGAGCACGTCGAGGCGCCCGAACTGCTCGACCGCCGCGGCCACCGCGAGGCCCGGGCCTTCCGGCGTGGCGAGGTCCGCCGAGACGTGCACGAGTGTGTCGTCCAGGGCCGCGGACAGCTCGGGGGAGGTGCCGCGGGACACCGCCACGACCCGCGCGCCCTCGGACTTCAGCGTCAGCGCCGTCGCCAGCCCGATGCCCTGCGAGGCCCCGGTCACGAGGGCCACCTTGTTCTTCAGCTCGAGTTCCATGCCCACGATGCTCGCCGCTCGCGAGGGCCGTTGCTGGCGGGAATGGGTCGTCGCGTTCAGTACGCCGCGCGGTAGGCCTCCAGCCCCGCGAGGTACGCCGCCTCCTTGCGCCTGCGGACCAGCGGGTCGGTGTTCTCGACCCAGTCCGCGGCGACGTCGACCACGGCGTCGAGCATGAGGGCTCGGCGGGCGACGGCGTACGCCGCGGTGTCCGGCCAGTGGTGGGGGTCGGTGCCGAGGGCGTCGTGGCGGAGGATCGCGTCGTCGACGACCGGGTCGCCGAGCGCCAGGTCCTCCCAGTCGAGCAGCCAGAGCCGGTCGGGGGCCACCAGCACGTTCTCGTGCCAGGGGTCGCCGTGGACGGCGGACCGGGCGACGGCGGTGAGCGCGTCGACCTGGACGCCGAGCTCGTCGACCTCGTCGCAGAGGTAGGCGTGCAGGTCCTTGCCGACGTAGCCCTCGATGACGTCGAGGTCCGCCTCGAACCGCCGCACCCAGACCTCACGGAAGCAGTCCCCGGTCGTGGTCGGCTCGCCGAGCAGGGCGGCCAGCTCGGTGTCGGAGTGCAGCCCGGCCAGGATCGCGCTCGCCTCGTCGTACCGTCCGCGCAGCGTTCCCCGGGTGGCCGGCGCCGCGTCGAGGTGGGGGAAGAGCAGCGCCGTGTGGCCGTCGACGGAGAGCACGTCGAGGACCGGTGGCGCGGCGTGCCGCTCGGCCAGCAGCGGGGCCACCCGGGCCCAGGTCGCGAGGGAGCGCTCCTCGTCGGCGTCGGCGGCCACCGTGGCCCACAGCCTCCGGTTGCCGACGCGCACGGCGAACGAGAGCTTCCCGGAGCCGGTGTGGTTGGCCCGGTGCTCGGCGTGCGCGTCCGGGCCGAGTGCGGCCACGAGGGCGTCCCGCACGCGGCGTACCGGCATGGACCCGAGTCTGCAATGGTGACCGAACCCACCGCGACAGGGAATCGGGTGCGCGGGCGCCGGACGACTACCGTTGACCGGTGAGTAGTACCCCCGAAGAACAGACCTTCGCCGACCTCGGGCTCGCCGGTCCGGTGCTCAGCGCGGTCGCCGCCGTGGGCTACGAGGCGCCCTCTCCGATCCAGGCGGCCACGATCCCGCCGATGATGGCCGGTCGCGACGTGGTCGGTCTCGCGCAGACCGGCACCGGCAAGACCGCGGCGTTCGCGCTGCCGATCCTCTCCCGGCTGGACCTCTCCCAGAAGAAGCCGCAGGCCCTGGTGCTCGCCCCGACCCGCGAGCTGGCGCTCCAGGTGTGTGAGGCCTTCGAGAAGTACGCCGCCGGCTCGCCGGGGGTGAAGGTGCTGCCCGTCTACGGCGGCCAGGGGTACGGCGTCCAGCTCTCCGCCCTGCGTCGCGGGGTCCACGTCATCGTCGGCACGCCGGGTCGCATCATGGACCACCTCGACAAGGGGACCCTCGACCTCACCGAGCTGCGCTTCCTGGTCCTCGACGAGGCCGACGAGATGCTCAACATGGGCTTCGCGGAGGACGTCGAGACGATCCTCGCCGACACCCCCGAGGACAAGCAGGTCGCGCTGTTCTCGGCGACCATTCCCGCGCCGATCCGGCGGCTGTCCGCCAAGTACCTGCACGACCCGGTCGAGATCACCGTCAAGGGCAAGACCCAGACCGCCGCCAACATCACGCAGCGCTACCTCTTCGTCTCCTACCCGCAGAAGGTGGACGCCCTCACGCGGATCCTCGAGGTCGAGAACTTCGAGGGCATGATCGTCTTCGTCCGGACCAAGAACGAGACCGAGACGCTCGCCGAGAAGCTCCGCGCCCGCGGGTTCTCCGCCACGGCGATCAACGGCGACGTGCCCCAGAACGTGCGGGAGCGGACCGTCAACCAGCTCAAGTCGGGTCAGCTCGACATCCTGGTCGCCACCGACGTCGCGGCGCGCGGGCTCGACGTCGAGCGGGTCAGCCACGTCGTCAACTACGACATCCCGACCGACACCGAGTCCTACGTGCACCGGATCGGACGCACCGGCCGGGCCGGGCGCAGCGGCGATGCGATCTCCTTCGTGACCCCGCGCGAGCGCTACCTGCTCAAGCACATCGAGAAGGCCACCCGGACCACGCTGGTCCAGATGCACCTGCCGAGCGTCGACGACATCAACTCGACCCGGCTGGCCCGCTTCGACGACGCGATCTCCGCGGCACTGTCGTCGACCGAGCGGGTGGACTTCTTCAGGGACGTGGTCGCCCACTACGTGCACGAGCACGACGTGCCCGAGGTGGACGTCGCCGCGGCGCTGGCGGTCGTCCTCCAGGGCGACGAGCCGCTGCTGCTCGAGCCCGAGGCCGCGCGGCCGGCGCAGGCGCCGCGCGGTGAGCGTCCCGACCGGGGCGCGGATCGCAGTGGCGACCGCGGCCCCCGGGCCGCGCGGGACGGGAGCCCGCTGGCGACGTACCGCATCGCCGTGGGCAAGAGGCACAAGGTCGAGCCGCGCCAGATCGTCGGTGCGATCGCCAACGAGGGCGGGCTGCGCCGCCAGGACTTCGGCGCGATCTCCATCCGCCCCGACTTCTCCCTCGTCGAGCTGCCCGCCGAGCTGTCCGCCGAGACCTGGGACGCGCTGCGGTCCACCCGCATCTCCGGCAAGCTGATCGGCCTCAAGAAGGACGACGGCCCGCCGTCCGCGCGCCGCTCCTCGTCCGGGCCGCCCGCGAAGAAGCCGCGCCACAAGAAGGCCTGACGTCGGGCTGGGGCAGGCCCAGCGCCGGCTGGAGCGCCGGCTGGAGCAGCGTCGAGGACCTCGTCACCGGGGCAGCGCGGAACGTTCCCGGGCGTCCGCTCTGGACAGCACGTGTGGTCGGGAGTTGGGTGGACGGGGCCACATCGGGTGGCCGGGTCACTTTCTCGGGAGACCACGTGCAACGTCATACCCATCTCACCAGGCGGCTCGCCGCCACCCTTCTCACGCTCGCCGCGGCGCTCGGGCTCACGCTCGCGAGCAGTCCACCGGCCAGTGCCGCCGGCGAGTCCTACGTCGCGCTCGGCGACTCCTACTCCTCGGGTGTGGGCACCCGCAGCTACATCGACGACGGCACCTCGTGCCAGCGCTCGACGCTCGCCTACCCCAGCCTGCTCGCGGCGCAGCGCGGCTACGCGCTCGACTTCCGCGCCTGCTCGGGCGCGACCGTCGCCGACGTCACCAACAGCCAGCTCGGCGCGCTCAACGGCGGCACGTCGTTCGTGACGATCTCGGTCGGCGGCAACGACGCGGGCTTCGCGGACGTGCTCACCGAGTGCGCCATGCCCGGCTGGGCCAGTGACTGCGACGGCGCCATCGACGGCGCGGTCGCGGTCATCAACAACTCGCTGCCCGGCAGCCTGGACGGCCTCTACGGGTCGATCAGCGGCCTGGCGCCGTCGGCGCAGGTGGTCGTGGTCGGCTACCCGCGGATCTTCATGGGGGAGGACTGCAACGCGTTCACCTGGTTCTCCCCGGAGGAGGAGTCGCGGCTCAACGCCACCGCCGACCTGCTCAACGGAGTGCTCGCGTCGGCAGCGTCCGCGCACGGCTTCGGCTTCGCCGACCCGACCAGCGCCTTCACCGGCCACGCGGTCTGCGACGACCCGGAGTGGATCAACGGGCTCTCCGACCCGATCAGCGACAGCTACCACCCCAACCAGTCCGGCCACGCGTCGGGCTACGCGCCGGTGGTCGGCGGGGTGCTGGGCTTCGCGTTCGCGGCGACCCCGGCGGTGCTCCAGGCCGCCCAGTCCCAGGGTGACGAGCTGGCCGCGCAGCAGCGTCAGTACGCCGCCCTCGACAGCACGATCGAGCCGGAGCAGTTCCAGGCGCCCGACCTGCACAGCCCTCGCGTCAAGAGGGCCGCGAAGGCGCACGGGATCGACCTGGAGCACTGGATCGCACAGCACACCTGACGGTGACTGAGGCGCACAGCCTCGCAACTTATGCGCGGGAAGTGGCGTCGCTTGCGTCGTGTGCGCACTCATGAGGCGGCGGCCTGTACAAATGGTCGACATGTTGCGACCAGGTTCGCGGGCCGCTGCCATCGCTCTCGTCCTCCTCCTCGTCCTGGTCCTCGGAGCCGCCGGCTGCACCGGCGACTCCGGGGACGACGACAAGCCCGACGAGCCGGACCCCCAGGACGCCGCGACCGCGCTCGCGTCCGGGCTGACCGCCAAGGACCTCTCGACGGTCGACTTCACGAGCCAGACCGCGACCACGGCCCAGGCGTCGTACGACCGGATCACCCAGGAGATGGGCTCGGCAGCGGCCGTGGTCGACACCGCCGGCGTCGAGCGCACCGGTTCCACCGCGGTGGCGACGCTGCACTGGACGTGGGACCTCACCTCCGCGACCTGGGAGTACGACGCCGAGGCCGAGCTGAAGTTCGCCGATGACGGCTGGCAGGTCGCCTGGGCGCCGTCGGTCGTCGAGCCGTCGCTCGTCGAGGGCGAGAACCTGGACGTGTCCTCGGTCCTGGCCGACCGGGGCGACGTCCTCGGTGCCGGCGGGCAGCAGATCGTCACCGAGCGGCAGGTGTCGCGGGTCGGCATCGACAAGCCCCAGCTCCAGTCCGCCGACCCGACGCAGTCGGCGCGCGCCCTGGCCCAGCTGGTCGGGATCGACGCCGGCCCCTACGTGAAGGCGGTCAAGGCGGCGGGCGCCCAGGCGTTCGTCGAGGCGATCGCGTTCCGGCGCGAGGAGCTGCCGGCCGCGGTGAGCAGCGGCATCGCCGCGATCCCGGGCGGGCGGATCATCGCGGCGGACCTGCCGCTGGCGCCGACCCGGGACTTCGCGGGTCCGCTCCTGGGCCGGGTCGGCGAGGTCACGGCGGAGATCGTCGCGGAGCATCCGGAGTACCACCCCGGTGACCTGGCCGGCCTCTCCGGTCTCGAGGCGAGGTACGACGACCGGCTGCGCGGCACGCCCGGCGTCGCGGTCGAGGCGGTGCCGGAGAAGGGCAACCCGCGAGAGCTCTACCGCACCGAGGCGACCCCCGGCGACCCGCTGGTGCTCTCCCTCGACGTCGGCCTCGAGACCACGGCCGAGGAGCTGCTGGCCGGCGTCGGGCCGGCCAGCGCGCTGGTCGCGATCCGGCCCAGCACCGGCGAGATCCTCGCGGCCGCGAACGGGCCCGGCACCGGCGGGCAGAACGTCGCGACCTTCGGCCAGGCAGCCCCCGGCTCGACGTTCAAGATCGTCAGCAGCCTGGCCCTGCTGCGGGCTGGGCCTCACCCCCGAGACCGTGGTGCCGTGCACCCCGACGATCACGGTGGACGGCAAGGGGTTCAAGAACTACAGCGACTACCCGTCCAGCGCGCTCGGCAACATCCCGTTGCGGACCGCGGTGGCCAACTCGTGCAACACGGCCTTCATCTCGCAGGCGCCGAAGCTGTCGGGCACGAACCTCTTCGACGCCGCCGTCTCCCTGGGCATGGGCCTAGACCACGACCTCGGCTTCCCGGCGTACTTCGGCAAGACGGATCCCGACACCGAGAGCGAGACCGGGGCAGCCGCGCAGCTGATCGGGCAGGGCACCATCCTCGCCTCGCCGATGGTGATGGCCACCGTCATCGCCTCGGTGCAGCAGGGGTCGCTCGTGGTGCCGCGGCTGGTCGAGGGCGTCGACGTCAGCGCGCCGGAAGGTGCGGCGCCGCTCTCCGAGGCCGAGGCCACCGCCCTGCGGTCGATGCTGCGCGCCGTGGTGACAGAAGGCAGCGGCCGCGGGCTGCTCGACGTGCCGGGGCCGCCGGTGATCGCCAAGACCGGTACGGCGGAGTTCGGCACCGGCGCCGACCTGCAGACCCACGCGTGGATGGTGGCCGCCCAGGGCGACCTGGCGGTGTGCGTCTACGTCGACGTGGGCGAGTCGGGCTCGAGCACCGCGGGCCCGATCCTGGAAGCGTTCCTGCGCGCGGCCCGCTAGCGCGGAGACCCGGCCGGGGGCGCCTGACGGGGGGTCGGCACGCCGACAGGAGCGGACCCCCCGTCGCATGGGGTCAACGAGGGGCCCTGTGCCGAATTCGCAGTGCTCCCTCCGAAGTCGACTGACACAGACAAGCACAACCCCGACCCGGCTGTCATGTCTTTCCGGCCGGTGGGAAAGTGGGCCCATGACCGGTCTCGACTTCCTGCCCCACGACCAGCGGCGCCTGTTCATCGGCGGCCAGTGGACCGACGCCGAGGGGGGTGGCAGCTTCGACGTGCTCGACCCCGCCGACGGGTCCGTCCTGTGCCAGGTGGCCGACGCCACGGTGGCCGACGGGACGCGGGCACTGGAAGCCGCCGTGGCGGCGCAGGACGACTGGGCGCGCACGCCGCCACGAGACCGCGGCGAGATCCTGCGGCGCGCCTTCGAGCTGGTGGCCGCCCGCAGCGACGACTTCGCCGGGCTGATGAGCCTGGAGATGGGCAAGACGCTCAAGGAGGCCGCCGGTGAGGTGACCTACGGCAACGAGTTCCTGCGGTGGTTCTCCGAGGAGGCGGTCCGCATACACGGCCGGTGGATGCAGGCACCGGCCGGAGGCAGCCGGCTGCTCACCCTGAAGAAGCCGGTCGGGCCGTGCCTGTTCGTGACGCCGTGGAACTTCCCGCTCGCCATGGGCACCCGCAAGATCGGGCCGGCGATCGCGGCCGGCTGCACGATGGTGGTCAAGCCGGCGCAGCAGACACCGCTGACGATGCTGGCCCTCGCGGCGACGTTCGCGGAGGCGGGCCTGCCCGACGGCGTGCTCAACGTCGTCACCACCACCAACGCCGGTGACGTGACGGCCGCGGTCATGAGTGACGCCCGGCTGCGCAAGGTGAGCTTCACCGGCTCCACCGGCATCGGGAAGGTGCTCGTCAAGCAGGCCGCCGACCAGCTCCAGCGCGTCAGCATGGAGCTGGGCGGCAACGCGCCGTTCCTCGTCTTCGAGGACGCCGACCTCGACGCAGCCGTCGACGGGGCGATGATCGCCAAGATGCGCAACATGGGCGAGGCCTGCACCGCCGCCAACCGGTTCCTGGTGCACTCCGCGGTGTCCGATGAGTTCGCGAAGAAGCTCGCCGACCGGATGGGTGCCCTCACGCTCGGCCGCGGCCAGGACGACGGCACCGACGTGGGACCGCTCATCGACGAGAAGGCGGTCGAGTCGGTGACCAAGCTGGTGGACGGCGCGATCTCGGCCGGTGCCTCGGTCGTGGTCGGAGGCCAGGCCCACGGCGGCCCCGGCTACTTCTACCCGCCGACGGTCCTGGTCGACGTACCCCACGACGCCGAGATCAACCGGGAGGAGATCTTCGGCCCGGTCGCACCGATCACGACGTTCGACAGCGAGGACGAGGCGGTCACCAAGGCCAACGACACCGAGTACGGCCTCTCGTCCTACGTCTACACCCGCGACCTCCAGCGGACGATCCGGCTGGCCGAGGCGCTCGACTTCGGCATGGTCGGCGTCAACACCGGCCTGGTGTCCAACCCGGCCGCGCCGTTCGGCGGCGTCAAGGCCAGCGGCTTCGGCCGCGAGGGCGGCTTCGAGGGCATCGAGGAGTACCTCGACACGACGTACGTCGCGCTGGCGCTCGACTGACGCACCGGCTGTCGCAGCGGTCCCCTGATCTCAGGGGACTCCTGCACTTCTACACCGAGATCTCGGTACAGAAGTGCAGCGGTCCCCTGAGATCAGGGGACCCCGACCGCGCTCAGCAGCGCTGGGACTAGGCAGACGCCGCCGGCGGGGCCTTCTTGGCGACCGCCTTGGCGGCCGGTGCGACAGGCTCGTCGTCCCCGCCGGAGAAGTTGGCGACCCCGCGGCGGATCATGTCCTGGAGGTCGATCCCGGTCGTGGTCTTCAGCATCGACATGGTCTGCACGACGTTGTCGGTGACCTGCTTGGGCAGGGCGCCCGCGCCGTCGGTCGAGAGCACGGTGAGCGTGTCGATGGACGCGATCGGCGCCGCGACCTCCTTGGCGATCTGGGGCAGCACCTGGATGAGCATCTGCAGCACGGCCGCGTCGTTGTAGTGGGCGAACGCCGCGGCACGCTTGTCCATCGCCTCCGCCTCGGCCTGGCCGACGGCCAGGGTGGCGGCCGCGGTGGCGTCGCCCTCGGCGCGGGTCGCGTCGGCCTCGGCGGTGCGGCGCGCCTTCTCGGACTCACCGCGCTTGGCGCCCTCGATCGCGTCGGCCTCGGCGAGCGCCGAGCGCTTCGCCTTCTCGGCCTCACCGGAGAGCCGCGCCTTCTCGGCGTCGGCCTCGGCGGCCGCGATGGTGGCGGCCTTGCGCGCCTCGGCGGCGGCGATCTCGGCGGACCGGTTGGCCTCGGCCTCCTGCTCGACCTTGTAGCGCGCGGCGTCGGCGGGCTTGCGGACCTCGGTCTCGAGCTGGCGCTCGGTCAGCGCCGCCTGCCGGACGGCGACCTTCTCCTGCTCGGTGAGGATGGCCTGGTCCCGGTCGGCCTGGGCCAGCGGACCGGCGGCGTTGGCCTGCGCCGACGCGGCGTCGGTCTCGGCCTTGATCTCGGCCTGCTTCAGCGCCAGCGTCCGCTGCGCGATCGCGATCTCCTGCTCGGCCGCGATGGTCGCCTGCTCGGCGGCCTGCCGGGCGTTGGCCTCGGCGATCCGCGCCTGCTGCCCCACCCGGGCCGCCTCGGGGCGGCCGAGGTCGGCGAGGTAGCTGCCGTCGTCGGTGACGTCCTGGATCTGGAAGGTGTCGAGGATCAGTCCCTGGCCGGTCAGCGAGGTCTCCGACTCGTCGGCCACCCGCTGCGCGAACGCCGCCCGGTCGCGGATGATCTGCTCCACCGTCAGCGAGCCCACGATCGAGCGCAGGGCACCGGCCAGCACCTCCTGGGTGAACGGCTCGACGTCGGCCTGCTGGCTGAGGAACCGCTGCGCGGCGAGCCGGATCTGGTCGGCGTTGCCCCCGACCTTGACGATGGCCACGCCGTCGACGTTCAGCTTGATCCCCTGGCCGGACACCGCGCCCCGGATCTGCACCGAGATCCGGCGGCTGGACAGGTCCATCGTCGCGAGCTTCTGGACGAACGGGATCACGAACGTCCCGCCGCCCAGGATCACCTTCTGGCCCGACAGGTCGGTGCTCAGCGCGCCCGTCTCCGGGTTGAGCACCGCCTTCCCCTTGCGGCCGGTGACGATGTAGGCCTGGTTGGGCCCGGCGACCTTGTAGCGGCTGGTGATCAGCAGCACCAGCAGCACGAGCAGGCCGACGAGTCCGAGAACGGGGATGAGCATCTAGGTTCCTTCGTGAGGTTGGGTCCGGTACGACGGATGGTCAGGACAGTTCGTTCCACACCGGCGCGACCAGCACCGCCGTGGGCGAGAGGATCTGGGTCACGTGCACCTCGGTGCCCTGGTCGATCGGGGACTCGGCCCTGGCGTTGAGCTGCACGCTGTGCCCTCCGATCGTCAGCCGGACGGCGCCGAAGCCGCCGGCCGGGATGCTCGTGATCACCCGGCCGGAGCGACCGAGGGCGTCCTCGGGGGTGAGGGTGCCGTCGCTGCTGCCGTCCTTGACCAGCCGGGTCAGCCACCACGCCAGCCAGCCGACCGCCACGCCGGCGCCGATCCCGACCGGGACCGAGACCACGGCGGGTGCCCCGACGCCCTGCATGATGGCCGCGCCGAAGCCGAACGCCGACACGAACCCCCCGAGCACGGCGCTGGAGAAGACGTCGCCGGCGAGCGCGTCGAAGACGCCGTCGAAGAGGTCGCCCAGGACCAGTGAGACCCCGACCAGCACGAGGCCGACGATGCCGATGACCAAGAATGTCGTCACTGGCACCGCGCTCCGTCCGTCCGGGGAGCGAAGCCTAACCGGACGGAGGGAGACGGAGACGTGGAGCCGTATGGCGGGGTCGCCTCGCAGTACGCCGACTTCGCCGCGCACTGCGAGGGCGAGTCGCCGTGCTTCGTCGAGTGGGGACTCGGCGTGGCCGCCGACCAGGAGGTCCTCGCCTGGATCGACGAGCTGCCGGGGCTGAAGAAGCAGCCCAACATCGTCTTCGCCGCCGCTCGCTGGCACGGCGTCCCCGCGCCCGGGCCCTATGCCGGCCTGCGCGAGGCCCTCCTCGACGACGACGGCACGATCCGGGCGACGATCCTGGCCCGGTCGACGCAGACCAACGAGGTCGGCCGGCTGGCCACGCTGCTGCCGGCGTTCGCCTCGGTCGTGCCGAGCGGTCCGGTGGCGCTCCTCGAGGCCGGTGCGAGTGCCGGGCTCAACCTGTTCCCGGACCGGTGGGGCTTCGCCTGGTCGACTCCCGAGGGCGTGGTCGAGCTCGGGTCCGCGCCACGCCTGCCCTGCGCGGTCAGCGGGCCGGCCCCGTTGCCGACCGCGCTGCCCGACGTGGCATGGCGGGGCGGCGTCGACCTGAACCCGCTCGACGTCACGGACCCCGAGGAGATGCGCTGGCTCGAGATCCTGGTGTGGCCGGAGGAGGACGATCGGCGCACCCGGCTGAGGCACGCGATCGAGGTGGCCGCCGCGGAGCCGCCGCGGCTGGTGCGTGGCGACCTGCTCGACGAGCTGCCGGCGCTCGTCGACGAGGGCTCGGCGTACGGCACCGTGATCGTGTTCCACACCGCGGTCGCGGCCTACCTGCCGCTGGAGCACCGGGCCCGCTTCCAGCGGCTGATGCTCCGGCTGGTCGCGGACGGCAGGTGCCACTGGGTCAGCAACGAGGCGCCCAACGTGCTGCCGGACGTCACCGCGACCGGACCGGAGGGGAAGCGGAACGCGCGACACTTCGTGCTCGGCGTCGACGGCCGGATGGTCGGCCGCACCCACGGGCACGGTCAGTACCTCGAATGGCTCGCTTGACCTCAACGCCGCTTGAACTTGTCCCATGGGGACATGCGCGCGATCCGGCTCCACGCCTTCGGTCCTCCTGACAACCTCGTCCTCGACGAGCTGCCCGACCTCGAGCCCGGGCCGGGGCAGGTGCGGATCGCGGTCGAGGCGAGCGGCGTGCACCTGCTCGACACGTCGATCCGGCGCGGGGAGCCGGGGCCGCTCCCGCCCCCGGAGCTGCCGACGATCCCGGGCCGCGAGGTCGCCGGTGTCGTCGACGCCGTCGGTCCGGACACCGACCGCGACTGGCTCGGCGAGCGGGTCGTGGCGCACCTCGGCCCGCTGCCCGGCGGGTACGCCGAGCAGGCCGTGACCGCGGTCGACCACCTGTTCCGGGTCTCCGGCCACGTGTCCTTCCCCGACGCCGTGGCCGCGGTCGGCACCGGCCGCACCGCACTGGGCGTGGCCGAGCTCGAGCCCGCTGCTGCCTCCGACGTCGTGCTCGTGCCGTCGGCGGCGGGAGGGCTCGGCTGGCTGCTCGTCCAGTCCGCACTGGCGACCGGCGCGACGGTCGTGGCGGCAGCCCGGGGCGAGCGCACCGACGTGCTCGCCGGCCTCGGCGCCGACCTGGTCGTCGACTACGGCGAGCCCGGCTGGGACGAGAAGGTGCGCGCGGAGACCGGCGGGGCCAGCCTCGTCTACGACGGCGTCGGCGGAGAGGTCGGGCGCTCGGCCCTCGAGCTGCTGCGGCCCGGGGGGCGGCTCGTCATGTTCGGCTTCTCGGCCGGCGCGCCGACCCGGCTGACCACCGACGACCTGGTCGCGCGTGGCATCAGCGCCGGCTGGTCGCTGGGTGCGCGGATGACGGCGCTGCCCGGCGGCATCCCCGGACTGGCCGGCCGGGCCCTGGACAAGGTGGCGGCCGGCGAGTGGCGGCCGCTCGTCTCGACGTACGCGCTGGCGCAGGCGGGCCGGGCGCACGCCGAGCTGGAGGGCCGCCGCGCGCTCGGAAAGGTCGTGCTGCTGCCAGACCATCGATGAAAAGGTCGAGGTTTGACGTCCAGGGGTGCAGACTCAGGGCCACACGGACGGAGGCCGGCAATGGTCGAGGAGGCGCTCGGGCGCAGGCTCCCGCGCGCCCTGACGCCGTTCCGCCACCCCGCCTACCGCCGGCTGGCCGTGGCGCTGGTCATGTCGACCTTCGCGACCGGGGCCTGGACGGTCGCGCTGGTCTGGGAGGTGATCCGGATCGACGGCGGTCCGGCCTCGCTGTCGGTGGTCACGACCGCCGGCGCCGTGGGGGTGCTGCTTCCGGCCCTGCTCGGCGGCGTGGTGGCCGACCGCGTCCCCCAGAAGCTGATCCTGCTCGTGGTCGCGGCCGTCCAGGGCGGTGGCATGGCGCTGGTCGCCTTCCTGTCGATCACCGACCACACCGCGCTCTGGCACCTGGCGTCCGTCGCGTTCGTGAGCGGCATGGGCTGGGCCTTCTACTACCCCGCCTACTCCGCGTGGCTTCCGGCGCTGGTGTCCGAGTCCGACCTGCTCGCGGTCAACGGGTTCGAGGGCATGGTCCGACCGCTGGTCGCCCAGGCCATCGGCCCCGCCGTCGCCGGTGCCGTCATCGGTGCCGTGTCGCCGGGCGCCGCGCTCACGGTGGCGGCGACGTCGTCGTTGCTCGGGCTGCTCGTCCTGGCGACCGTGCCGCTCACGCCGGTGCGTCGCGCCCCCCACGACGCGGAGAGCGGGTCGGAGAGGAGCGCAAGCACCCGGTGGCCTCGGCGCTGGCGGACATGCGCGAGGGCTTCGGCTACATGGCCCGCACCCCGTGGCTGCTCGCCACGCTGCTGTTCGCGTCGGTGATGATCCTGGTGATGATGGGCCCGCTCGAGGTGCTGATCCCGTTCCTCATCAAGGACCATCTCGGCGGCGGCCCGCGCGACCACGCCTGGGTGCTCGCGGCGTTCGGCATCGGCGGCGCAGTGGGCTCGCTGGCGATGGCGTCCTCCCGGATGCCGAGGCGCTACCTGACCCTGATGAACCTGATGTGGGGTCTCGGCTGCCTGCCGCTGCTGGCGATCGGCTTCTCCACGGCGGTCTGGCAGATCGTCGTCTCGGCGTTCGTGCTCGGTGCGATGTTCTCGGCGCCGATGGTCATCTGGGGCACCCTGCTCCAGCGCCGGGTGCCGCCCCACATGCTGGGCCGGGTCGCCTCGCTCGACTTCTTCGTCTCGGTCAGCCTGATGCCGGTCTCGATGGCACTCGCCGGCCCGGTGTCCCAGGCGATCGGGCTGCGGGCGACGTTCGCGATCGCCGGGATCGCCCCGAGCGTCTTCGCCGTGGTCGCGGTGGTGTGGGCGAAGCTGCCGCAGGACGAGCTGGCCCACCCGCTCCGCGACGCCGACGACGAGACCGAGCCCACCGAGGCCGTGACCGCGCAACCGTGACCGCGCAACCGTGACCGCGCAACCGTGACCGCGTGACCTGAGCGCGTGACCGCGGTCCGGTGGGGGGCGGGTTCTCGTCGAGGTTGCCCCGGCGGGGGTCTTGCCAGCCACGGCCCTCCTTTGCAACGTTGTAAACATGTCTCGGAACGCCTCTAGGCTGCCTCGCCACGCCCTGCCGATCGCGACCCTGGTCGCCTCCGTCCTCGTCCTCGCGCTCTTCCCCGTCGCCGCACCCGCGGCGGACGGCGACGGCCGTCACGAGCACACCTACGTGAACCCCCTCGCCCCCCACATCCCGGGTGACGGCAGCGTCGACAGCTGCGCCGACCCTGCCGTGCTGCAAGGGCAGCGGCCCGGTGACCGGGACTGGTACCTCTACTGCACGTCCGACCCGCTCAACGACACCGACGTCGACGAGAGCGGCGCCCCGGTCTTCCACCCGGTCCCGACGATGCGGTCGCAGGACCTGGTCCACTGGACCTATGTCGGGGATGCCCTGCCCGTGGCGCCGTCGTGGGCGGCGGACGGTGCTGCGCTGTGGGCGCCTGACGTCGTCTACTCCCGCGCGACCCAGCGCTACTACCTGACCTTCGTGGTCACCGACACCGACGACGCCCTCCGCGGCCCGGGCGCGTGCGCGTCGACCGGAGACAACGCGATCGGGGTGGCCGTGAGCGAGAGCCCGACGGGACCCTGGTCGACATCAGACGAGCCGCTGGTCGCGCCCCGACCCGACCCGGACGCGCCGGCCGGGGCGTGCGCCTTCCTGTGGACCTTCGACCCCGACGTGCTCGGGGACTCCGTCGGCGACAGCAGCGTGCTCTACTTCGGCAGCTACTACGGCGGCATCCACGCGACGACGATCGACTTCACCACGGACGGCGCCACCACCTCGGGTACGCCGACGCGGATCGCCATCGGCAACCGGTACGAAGGCACCAACGTGGTGCGCCGCGGTGGCTGGTACTGGTTCTTCGGCTCCGCCACCAACTGCTGCAACGGCCCGCTGACGTCCTACGGCGTGTTCGCCGCCCGGTCCCGCAGCCCGTGGGGGCCGTTCCTGGACCGCGAGGGACAGTCGTTGCTCGCGGGCCGGGTCGGTGGCACGCCCGTGCTGCTGCCCAACGGGAACCGCTGGCTCGGAGGTGGACACAACTCGGTGTTCACCGACGCGGCCGGGAACTGGTGGACGGCCTACCACGCGGTCGACCGGTTCGATCCCTACTTCGCCTTCGACGTCGGGTTCACGAAGCGACCGGCGCTGCTCGACCCGCTGACCTGGCTCCACGGCTGGCCCGAGGTGCGCGCCGGTCAGTGGGCCTCCGACGAGACGATGCCTGCGCCCGCCACCGACGGGCACCATGCGGGCGGCTACCACCCCGAGCCGGTCCGGCCACACCGGACCGGGGCGCCGCTGCGGGCCTACTCCGACACCTTCGCGGACGGGCTCGACCCTGCGTGGGAGTGGGTGCGGGAGCCGGACCCGGCGACCTACGGGGTGGCGAACGGCGTCCTGCGCTGGGACACCCAGCCCGGCGACCTGGCGCGTGAGGTGAACACCGCCTCGGTGCTCGCCCGCCCCGCACCCCGCGGCGACTTCGTCGTGCAGACGCGGGTGCGGCTCAACCTGCCTCCGGAGGGTTGCTGCCACAACTACGTGCAGGCCGGTCTCCTCAACTACGCCGACGACGACCGCTACCTCAAGCTGGCGCACGTCTCCATCTGGGAGACCCGCCAGACCGAGTGGGCCAAGGAGGTCCCGGTGGGGCTGCCGGACTTCCCGCGCTACGGCAACGGCGTCGTCGGCACGCCGGGGGACACCACCTGGCTGCGGGTGGTCGTCGACCGTCGAGCGGGCGAGGACCTCTACACCGCCTACACCAGTCGGGACGGGCATCGCTGGGTGCGCGGGGGCACCTGGACCCACGACCTCGGCCCGGGCGAGAAGATCGGCCTGGTGTCGATGGGCGGCAGCGGCTACACCGCGGAGTTCCTCGACGTGACCGTGTGGCGCCTGGCCCGGGGCTAGTGCCCTGGACGGTCCTCGGAGCGGGCGGTCAGCCCCGGGCAGCCGGCCCCAGGGTCGACTCCCGGGGCACCAGCTCGAAGCCGACGCGCACGTCGCGCGGGACCAGCTCGTGGCCGGCCGGGTCGAGGCGCTCGGCCAGCATCGCCACCGCGGTCCGGGCGATGGCGGCCTTGTCGGGCGCGATCGTGCTGAGGGTCGGCACGGCGAACCGCCCGTCCGCGACGTCGTCGATCCCGATCACCGCGACGTCCTCAGGCACCCTCAAGCCGCGGTCGGCCAGGTGCCGCATCGCGCCCAGGGCGAGCGTGTCGTTGAAGCAGAAGACTGCATCCGGGGGATCGCCACGGCGCAGGACGTCGGCCATCGCCGCGACACCGTGCTCACGCCGGAACGTCGCGACCTCGCCCCTCAGGTCCGGGTCGACCTCCAGGCCTGCACCCTGCAGGGCCTCCTCCCACCCGCGCAGCCGCAGCGCGGCGACGCCGGACTCGCCGCTGTCGGGCTGGTGACCGAGCGCGGCGACGCGGGTCCGGCCGAGCGAGAGGAGATGGTCGGTCGCGGCCCGAGCGGCCGCCACGTTGTCGATCGCGACGTGGTCGGCCGGACCGGCGTTCAGCTTCTCGCCGATCAGCACCAGCGCGATGTCCTCGGGGCTGCGACCGGCGAGGTCGTCGTACCCGAGCGCCACCGGGCTCAGGATCACCCCGTCGATGAGATGGTGCCGGACGCCGTCCGCGACGACGATCTCCCGGTCGCGCAGACCGTCCGTCTGGTCGATCAGCAGGGTCCAGCCGCGCTGAGCGGCCTCCTCGACCACGAAACCGGCGAGCTCGGCGAAGTAGGGGTTGTCGAGCTCGGGCAGGGCCAGGGCGATCACGCCGGTGCGGCCCGAGCGCAGGTTGCGCGCGGTCGCGTTGGGCCGGTAGCCGGTCTCGTCGATGACCGCCTGCACCCGTGCGCGCATCGCTGGTGAGACGTGCCGGTAGCCGTTGACCACGTTGCTGACCGTCTTGACCGACACGCCGGCACGCTCCGCGACGTCCCGCAGTCGCACCCGCACCCCGTCTCCTCCCGGTCACCCTCACCTTCGCACCGGAGGCTATGCCCGAGGGCGACACCCGGCGCGACCCTGTCATTTACAACGATGCATACAACGTTGTAAACCTAGGTGGTGCTCTCGGCGAGCCTGACCCTCGACCCGACGTTCCGCATCGGCAGCGTGGACCGACGCCTGTTCGGCTCCTTCGCCGAGCACATGGGCCGCTGCGTCTACACCGGGCTCTACGAGCCGGACCACCCGTCGGCGGACTCCCGAGGCTTCCGGCGCGACGTGCTCGAGCTGGTCCGCGAGCTCGGGGCGACCACGGTCCGCTACCCCGGCGGCAACTTCGTCTCCGGCTACCGCTGGGAGGACGGTGTCGGGCCGCTGGACCAGCGACCGCGACGGCTCGACCTGGCCTGGCGCGCCGTCGAGTCCAACGAGTTCGGCGTCGACGAGTTCGCGGCGTGGTGCAGGGAGGCCGGCGTCGAGCCGATGCTGGCGGTCAACCTCGGCACCCGCGGCGTCGCCGAGGCCCTTGACCTGCTGGAGTACTGCAACCACCCGGAGGGCACCCGGCTCTCGGACCTCCGGCGCGCCAACGGAGCGAAGGAGCCGCACGACGTCAGGGTCTGGTGCCTGGGCAACGAGCTCGACGGCCCCTGGCAGATCGGACACAAGACCGCTGCCCAGTACGGCCGCCTGGCGGCCGAGACCGCCCGCGCCATGCGGCGGATGGACCCGCGGCTCGAGCTGGTCGCGTGCGGCAGCTCCAACACCGGGATGCCGACGTTCGCCTCGTGGGAGGCCACGGTCCTCGAGCAGTGCTACGACAGCGTCGACTACGTCTCGCTGCACAACTACTACGACCCGCTGACCCGCACCCGCGAGGACTTCCTGGCCAGCGCGGTCGACCTCGACCGCGCGATCGACTCCATCGTCGCCACCGCCGACCACGTGGGCGCCCGGGTCAAGAGCAGGCACCGGCTCCAGGTCTCGGTCGACGAGTGGAACGTGTGGTACCAGTCGGCCTGGGACGAGTCGGCCATGCAGGAGTGGGTCGAGGTCCGGAGCCTGATCGAGGACGACTACGACGTCACCGATGCCGCCGTGGTCGGCAGCCTCCTGATCACGCTGCTCAACCACGCCGACCGGGTCGGGATCGCGTGCCAGGCGCAGCTGGTCAACGTGATCGCGCCGATCCGCACCGAGCCGGGCGGCTCCGCCTGGAGGCAGACGATCTTCCACCCGTTCGCCCAGGCCGCGGCCCACGCCCGCGGGGCGGTGCTCCGCGTGGAGCCGACCTGCCCCACCTACCCCACCACCGACCTGGGTGACGTGCCACTGCTCCACGCCACCGCCACGCACGACGAGGAGACCGGCCGGATCACCCTGCTGGCGGTCAACCGCTCCACCACCGAGCCGCTCGAGCTCACCGCGCATGTCCGCGCCTTCCCCGGACACCGGCTGGCGATGGCGAGCACGCTCTCGGAGACCGAGCCGGGCAGGCGCAACAGCCGGAGCACGCCGGACGCGGTCGTCCCCAGGGCGAACCCCCACGCCCGGCTCGAGGACGGACGGCTCCAGGTCACCCTGCCTCCCGTCTCCTGGAACGTCGTCCGGCTGGAGCCGGACAGCAGCACTGCAGCACCCAACCCATGAGGAGAAGCCCATGCACCGCTCACGTCTGATCACGCCGGCCCGGTCCGGGCTGTCCCGTCGCGGGTTCATCACCGTGACGGCCGGAGGGCTGCTCGTCGCCGGGTGCGGGGGCGGCAAGGGGGTCGGGGACAACGACAAGGAGGGCGTGGGCGGGTTCTCAGGGGACGAGTACGACGGCCCCGCGCTCACCCTGGCGTACTGGAACGGCTTCACCGGTGGTGACGGCCCGACGATGCAGGCGCTCGTCAAGGACTTCATGGGCGAGCACGACAAGATCACCATCAAGAACAACACCGTCGAGTGGAGCGACTTCTACCAACGGCTCCCCGCCGCTGCGCAGGCCGGGAAGGGTCCCGACGTCGGGGTGATGCACCTCGACCAGCTCGCCACCAACGCCGCCCGCAACGTCCTGGCCCCCGTCGACGACCTCGCCGAGGCGCTCGGACTGGCCGAGGACGACTTCGCGCCGTCGGTGTGGGGACCTGGGATCTACCAGGACAAGCGCTACGGCGTCCCGCTCGACGTGCACACGATCGCGATGTACTACAACAAGCAGCACTTCGCCGACGCCGGCATCACAGAACCGCCGACGGACGCCGCCAGCCTCGAGGAGGCGTGCAAGGCGCTGCAGGCGGCCGGTCACCAGCAACCGTTCTGGATGCCCAACCAGTGGCCGGCGCACCTGATGTTCCTCTCCCTGCTGTGGCAGTTCGGCGGCGAGCCCTACGCCGAGGACGGCTCGGCCGCGACCTACGACGACGAGGCCGGCAACGCTGCCCTCGGCTGGATGCGCGAGCAGGTCGAGAAGGGCTACAGCCCCGAGAACGTCGACATCGACGCGCAGTACGTCGCGTTCAAGGGTGGCCAGAACTCCATCACGTGGGACGGCATCTGGCAGATCAACGACCTCAAGGAGGCCGGTCTCGACTACGGCATCGCCACGCTGCCGGTGATCGGGGACAACCTCGCGGCCTGGGCCAACTCGCACAACTTCTTCATGACCGAGCAGGCCGCCGACGACGAGGACCGCGCGAATGCGGCCAAGACGTTCATCGGCTGGATGTCCGACCAGTCCTCGGCCTGGTCGGGCGCCGGCATGATCCCGGCCCGCAACTCCGCGCGCGAGGAGGAGGACTTCACCGGGTCGGTCCAGTACGGGATCGTCGACCAGGTCGACGCGCTGCACTTCCTGCCGGCGGTCCCCGGCCTCGGTGACGTGCAGATCCCGACGCTCGAGGTGGCGGTCAACGAGGCGGTGCTGGGTCAGACACCTGTCGAGGAGGCGCTCTCGAAGCAGGCCGAGAACGCGACCAAGCTCATGCAGGAGAACCTCGAGAAGTTCGGCGGCTGACATGGCTGCCACCGTCCGGGAGGAGGTGACCGCCCAGGACGGCGTGACGGCTCCGCCGGCGACGCGGAGACGCGGCGACGGCTGGGTGGCCTGGGCGTTCCTTGCGCCCTACCTGGTGCTCTTCGGGGTCTTCGTGCTGGCGCCGATCGTCTTCGGTCTCTGGATCAGCCTGCACAGCTGGGACTTCACCCTGCCCGGCAAGCCGTTCGTGGGGCTGGACAACTACAAGGACCTCTTCGATCCCGACTCGACCACCTTCCAGCCGTTCTGGAACTCGATGGAGGCGACCGGCATCTTCACCCTCTTCAGCGTGCCGCTGCTGATCGTGGTCCCGCTGGCAGTCGCGCTGGTCATGAACGAGAAGTTCCCGGGCCGCAACCTGTTCCGCACGATCTACTTCGCGCCGTACGTGCTCGGGGTCGCGGTGGTCGGTGTCATGTGGCGGTTCCTGCTCGACCGCAACATCGGTGCGGTGAACTCCTACCTCGACGCGGTCGGCCTCCCGGGCGACACCTCGTGGCTGAGCTCGGTCCCGCCCGCGTGGTTCGCGCTGGTCGGCGTCACCGTCTGGTGGACGCTCGGGTTCAACGCCGTCATCTACATCGCGGGGCTCCAGGACATCCCGCGTGAGCTCTACGACGCCGCCCGCGTCGACGGCGCCGGCTGGTGGTTGTCGTTCCGCCACGTCACGCTGCCCGGGCTGCGCCCGGTGACGATGTTCGTCACGCTGATCACGATCATCGCGTCGGCGAACATGTTCGGTCAGTCGTTCCTGATGACCAACGGCGCTCCCGGGCGGGAGACCCAGACCGCCATCTACTGGATCGCCGAGACCGGCCTCCAGAACTTCCAGATGGGGCAGGCGGCCGCCGCGAGCTGGATCCTCACGCTGGCCCTGATGCTGCTCTCGCTCCTGGTCTACGGCGGGTTCCGCGCCCGTGGCGCGATGGACGCGCAGTGAGCGGCACCATGCGCGGCCTGCGCTACGCGATCCTCGTCGTCCTGACGGCGCTGTTCATCAGCCCCCTGGTGTTCGCACTGGTCACGTCGTTCAAGGAGCCGCGCGACGCGGTCAGGACGCCGCCCACGTGGTGGCCGGACCCGTTCAGCACCCAGGCCTACGACCGCATCCTCAACGCCACGGACACCCCGGTCTTCCGCTGGTTCCTCAACTCCTTGCTGGCCGCGAGCGCCAACGCGGCGCTGGTCGTGGTCACCTCGGCCCTCGCGGCGTACGCCCTCGCCAGGCTGGAGTTCCGAGGCAAGAGGATCGTCTTCGCGCTGATCATCTCCACGCTGTTCGTGCCTCCGGTCATCCTGGTCATCCCCAACTACGAGATCGTCGGCCGGCTCTACTGGCTCGACACCCTGCTGGCGATCATCGTGCCGACGGCGGCGGGTGCCTTCGGTGTGTTCTTCCTGCGCCAGTTCTTCCTGGGACTCCCCCGTGAGCTCGAGGAGTCGGCGTTCCTCGACGGCGCCAACCGGTGGCAGATCTTCGTCCGGATCGTGCTGCCGCTGTCGAAGCCCGCGCTGGCCACGCTGGCGCTGCTGTCGTTCCTCACCAACTGGAACGACTTCCTCTGGCCGGTCTACGTGCTGTTCAGCCCGGAGAACCAGACGCTGCAGGCGGGGCTCTCCACGATGCAGACGGCGAACGCCGTGCGCTACGACCTCCTGATGGCGGGCGCCGTCGTGGCGGCCGTCCCGGTGCTCGTCCTCTACGCGTTCGCCCAGCGCTTCATCATCGAAGGAGTATCCCGTTCCGGCCTGAAGGGATGACGGCCGCCCGAGCCTCGCGCCGCGCGGTGCTGCTGGGCACCAGCGCCGTCGTCCTCGCGGGCTGCACCGAGGAGCCCACCCGGCCCGGATCCCGCCCCACCTCCCCGACCCAGTCCCCATCCCAGTCCCCATCCCAGTCGCCGATCCAGTCCCCGTCCCAAGCCTCGGAGGCCGCCATCTTCGACCTGTCGCTGCAGGAGACCCACCGCTTCCGCCCGTTCGCGCTCGTCGCGCCCGGTTTCGAGGCCGACGTCTCGGCGAGTCCCGGCCGCGACGGGCTGGCCAGGGCCGGATCGGGCCCCGTGGCGCCGTACGCCGCGGTGCAGGTGCGCCTCGGCCCGGAGGCGAGCGGCGCCGCTGCGGGGCTGGCGACCGAGGACGGCGACCACGTGCTGGTGCGCTGGTCGGCGAAGAGCTCGGTCCTGACGCTGTCGGTCCGGCGGGACGGGCAGACCCGGGTGCTGCGCCGCCGGACCCTCGACGTCGACGGCGGCGTGGACGGGGAGGTGGGCCTGGCCTTCGCGCTCTGCGAGAACCAGGTGACCGCGCTGGTCGACACCGGGGAGGGCTGGCGGCCGGTCCTGACCGAGCGCGCGAAGGTGGCGGCGCTGGTCGACCTGCGCCACGAGGACGAGCTGGCCCGCTACCGGTATGCGTGGGGCGGCGACGCGGAGGGCGTCCGGGCGGGAGTCTTCGGCATGACGGGGGTCCGGGACCCGCACCTGGTCCAGAACGCCGACGGGTCGCCATACGTCCGCGACGGCCGGGTCTTCCTGACGTGGACGTGTGCGGGCCTCGGGTTCTTCCAGCAGGCGCACTGGACGGTCTGGTCGATGGACCCGGCGGCGCCCGAGGAGATGCGCCTCGAGGCCCAGCTGTTCTCGCGTCGCGACGGGCTGGTGCTGGGTGACCACGCCGGGCAGGTCGTCCGGGACGGAGACCGGTGGCTGGTCGGCACCAGCTCCTGGGGCGACTTCGCGCCCGGCCGGATGCACGTCCGCCACGCCACCACCACCGACGACGTCCTGAGCGGCGTGCACGTACTGGACACCGAGCCGACCGAGCTGCCGACCCAGCAGCAGAGCTGGGACCCGGCCTTCACCCGGCTCGACGGCACCTGGCAGGTCGCGTTCGTCGAGAGCCCCTCGCAGGATCCGTTCGACTTCCACCCGGCGCTGGCGAGCACCGCGTCCTCCGAGTGGTCCGAGGGGTTGTCGCTCGTGGCTGCCGTCGACTCGCTGCACCAGTGCGAGGGCCCGATCATCGCGACGGTCGGCGAGGAGACGTGGCTGCTCGCCAGTGACGGGGACGACCGGAGCTACCCGGTCTTCGACCTCACCGGTCGTCGCGTCGGGCGGCTCGACGCGCCGTACCCGACCAACATCCCCCATCCGCAGCTCGTCGCCGACCCTGCCGGCGGCTGGCTGATGGTGACCTTCGACGGGACCCAGTACGCCGAGGACGTCATGGGGTACGGCGGCCACGGCGACGTCGTGGTCCTGCACTCGACCTGAGGAGGTCGGAGATGAACGGCGACACCACCAGCGAGGAGCAGTACGACGTCCAGGAGATCCGCGACGGCCTGCAGACCGACGGCATCATCGCCTGCCGCGGTGCGTTCTCCCGCGACTGGGTGCAGCAGGTCCGCGCTGACGTGGACGCGGCCTTCGAGGAGGCACGCTCCCGCGAGGGTGGGGCCGTCGGCCGCGGGCCCCACCGGTGGTACGTCGAGATCCACCCCGAAGTCCTGCAGGGCTTCGTCGACCTGGTCGACCACCCGTGGGTGCGCGCGGTGTGCGAGTCGGTGCTCGGCCCGGACTACCGGATCGTGGAGGTCGGGTTCGACACGCCCTTCCCGGGCGCGACGCTGCAGCCGTGGCACCGAGACTTCCCCAGTCCGCGCGACACCTGGGAGGGTCACCGGCTCACGTCGCTGGCGTTCAACCTGACCACCGTGGACACGACCGAGGAGATGGGGCCGTTCGAGATCGCCCTCGGCACCCAGTGGGAGCGCGGTGACGACTTCGACCACGAGCAGTTCCCACCGGAGTCGGCGTACGCCCGCTACGAGGCGGCGGCCGAGCGGAAGTACCCGCAGGTGGGCGACATCTCGGCCCGCTCGGCGCTCACCATCCACCGGGGGACGCCGAACCGGTCGCAGGTCCCCCGTCCGGTGCTCGTGCTCGGTGTGGACGCCCCCGGCGCCGGCAACGACGCACACCACGACCTGGCGGTGTCCAGAGGCTACTGGGAGCGGCTTCCCCAGCGGGTCCGCGACCACCTCGCCTGCCCGGTCGTCGACGAGCTGTCACCCATCACGCAGAAGCACGACATCGAGGGCCTCGTGATGGGCTGACCCCGCGCCCGTGTCGTCAGCGTCGGCTGCTACTCCTCGAGACCGGCCAGCACCTCGGCGTTGTGCCGATGGCCCACGGTCTCGTAGCCGACGACCGTCACCCACGGCGCCAGGGCGAGCACGGCGAGGCACCACACCATGTCCACGCCGGCCTCGGCCAGCAGCACCGGGAGCACGAGCACGACGACGCTCAGGGCGATGAGCACGATGTGGAACGGGTCGAGGGTGCGGGTGAGCGCGGCGTAGAGCGCGTAGAGGCAGCCGACGTAGACGGCGAGGGGAACTGCGACCGTGAGCAGCGTCCCGGTGGCGTCGAGGTGGGACTCGTCGCCGAGGTAGTACGCCGCGGCGTGCAGCCCGGCGCCGATGGCGACGACCGCTCCGAACAGCGGGATGTGCCCGTAGCCCCAGCCGAACGACCGCTCGCGGTGCGCCACGAGCAGGTGGCCGGACGGGATCACGAAGTAGGTCCACCAGACGCCGAAGACCAGCGCGGTGCCGGCGAGGCCGAGGACCACGACCTCCGTGGTCCACCCGTCCTCGATCAGGACGCCGAGGGCGGCCGTCGTGCCGAGCAGCCCCTCGCCGAGGGCGATGATCACCATCAGGCCGTAGCGCTCGGCGATGTGGTGGCCGTGCCACGGCGTCCCTTCGGCCAAGCGCTCGCCCGCGGCCGGGCCGGTGACCTCGACGAGGATGAGCACGATCGCGGCTGGGAAGAACCACCCCACCGTCAGGTCGGCGAGGAGCAGCAGCACCCAGCCGACCTGTGCGACCAGGACGGTGGCGAACATGATCCGGCAGACCGCGCGGCGCGCCACGTCCTGGCGCCCGGCCCGCAACCACTGGAAGAGCATCGGCACCCGCATCACCACGTAGCCGACGACCATCAGCTTGTTGTCGACATGGTGCCCGTGGGCCAGCGAGTGGAACATGGCGGGCAGCCCGAGCGCGAGAACCATCACGCCGACCATCTGGACCATCGTGGTGAGCCGGAAGATCCAGTCGTCGGTGTCGTACGCCGAGGCGAACCACGAGAAGTTGATCCACGCCCACGAGACCGCGAACGTCGCGAACAGGAACCCGACGACCCCGTCGGTCACGTGGTCCTCGGCGAGGCCGTGCGCGAGCTGGTCGGCCGCCGTGCCGAACGCGATGACGAAGGTCAGGTCGAAGAGCAGCTCCAGGGGAGTCGACGCCCGGCCGTCCTCGGCCGGGTCGCGCCCCACCATCCGGCGTACGGCGTGCTGCAGGCCTCCGGTCGCTTGGCCATCCGGCATGCCCGCGAGTCTAGGAGTCCAGAGTCGAGGGAGTGCTCAGACCGAGACGCCGAGCGTCGCGGCGAGGTTGGTCCGCGACGAGATGCCGAGCTTGCGGTAGACGTGCGAGAGGTGCCACTCCACGGCCTTGACCGTGACGACGAGCTCGTTCGCGATCTGCCGGTTGGTGAGGCCGTCGGCCGCCATCCGGGCCACCCGGCGCTCGGAGACGGTCAGCGCGGCCATCGCCTCGGTCTGCACCTTGCGCGGCTGCTCGCCGAGCCGGTCGAGGAGGCGGCGGACCCGCCCCTGCAGGGGCCACAGCTCCTGGCGGCCCGCGTGGTCCTCGGCCGCGCGGAGGAGTGCCAGGGCCCGTTCCTCGGCATCGGGAGCGTGGGTGAGCAGCAGCAGCCCGGCGAGGTCGGTGTCGATCTGGGCCGAGAGCCGTCCGGCGGCGGCCCCTGCCAGGACGGCGCGGGCACGCAGCAGGTGCTGGACCCGGTCCGGCCCGGCGTCGACGGCGGCCAGGGCGCGCAGCGCTCCCGCCATCGCGTACGGCGACCCGCCCCGACGCGCCAGGTCGACGTGCTCGCGGGCCAGCTGCCCGGCGGCCCGGGCATCACCGTTGCGCAGGTGCGCGAGCGCGGCACCGGCCCGCCACGGCAGCACGTCGACGTCTGCGTCAGGCGCGAGCTGGCCGGCCCTCAGGAAGTGTCCGAGCGCTGACTCGGCATCCCCGAGCGCTGCGCAGACCTCTCCCTTGGCCTGGTGCGCCAGGGCGGCCGCGAGTCCGGTGCCGGAGAGGAGAGGGGTCAGCTCCTCGCCGAGCGTCATCGCGTTCGCCAGGTCACCGCGGGCCAGCCGGCAGTCGACCAGCGCACCCAGCAGGGTGGCCAGCTCGACGTCCGGCAGCGGCTCGGAGGAGCCCGGGCCGTGGGTCGAGTGCAGCGCCAGGAGCTGTTCGAGGCCCTCGCTCAGGGCGCCGGCGCGGACGAGCACGATGGCTCGGTCGAGCGATGGGACCCCAGGCATGTGAACAGGTTAGGAAGCCATGCCCCGCCGCGCGGTGTGTTCGCTGCTATTGCCCCGTAGTGGTTCAGTCATCTGGGCCGGCGCACGCCCGGTCCAGGACAGCAGGCGCAGGTCGGGCGCCGCGTCCGCCCGGACCGGCCGCGGGCTCGCGAACCGGGGACCCCGGTCGACCGGGTCGATCACGACCTCCGCGATCGGCAGGAGCCCCTCGGCGAGGTCATCGGGGATCCGGGTCCGGCGGCCGGTCGCCTGCCCGACGTCCCAGCCGTGCACGGTGATCTCCAGGGCGGCGGTGGCCACCAGGAGCGGGGCGTCGAGACCGAGGTCGCCGACCTCGACGCCGTCCGACGCCGGCCGGGCCGCCGTCCAGGCA
Organism: uncultured Actinomycetota bacterium; assembly: GCA_963766475.1. Lineage (GTDB taxonomy): Bacteria > Actinomycetota > Actinomycetes > Propionibacteriales > Nocardioidaceae > Nocardioides. Next base: position 128,349 of record CAVXZS010000003.1, read on the forward strand.
CCGAGGAGCGTGCACGCCTTCTCCCGCAGTGCGTCGATCCGGGTGGTCGTGGGAGGGACCGGGTCGACCTCGACCCGGCCCGCGGCCGCCTCGGTGAACGCGTCGAGGGCGTCCTCCATGTGCGCGAGCAGGTGTGCCAGGGTCCAGCCCGCGCAGGGCGTCGGCCGGTCGAGGTTGTCGGGCCGCACGTCGGCGAGCATCACCCGGGTGTAGGCCAGGGACCGGTCCAGCAGCTCGACGGCCCCCTCCAGGGCCGCGCTCATCGGGGGTCGGCCAGCGATTCGTGTCCGCGGGGAGCGTGGTCGCCGCGGGCCACCTCGACGTCAGCGGGGATCGGGTCGCCGGGCCGGTAGGTGGCGGGCAGCCGGGCGGGCAGCCCGAACGTCGTGAACAGCGACCGCTCGAAGAAGGCACCGACGTGGGCCACCTTGCCGTCCTGGATGTCGAGGACCTGCAGGTGGAACGGCTCGAAGTCGCCGTCCTTGGTGCGCATGTAGAGGCCGAACGCCGGCTGGCCGTTGGCGCGGGTCTCGATCATCGGCATGTCGTTGATGCCGCCCGGGCACTGGCTGTTGATCAGCCGGCCGATGTTCTCGTTGCCGAGGTACCAGCTGGTGAACGGCGGCATCTCCCACGTCGCCTCGGCCTTGAGCAGCCGGACGATGGAGTCGATGTCCTTGCGCCAGAACGCGTCGACGTACTGGTCGAGCAGCACCCGCTGCCCGTCGTCGAGCCCGTCGTCGACGGTGTCCTCCGTCAGGCCGCGGTCGGCCATCTGGGCGTGGGCGCGCTGGAGCGCGGAGTTGACGGCGGCGACCGTGGTGTCGAGCGCCTCGGCGACCTCGGCCGCCGACCAGCGGAGCACGTCGCGCAGAATGAGGACGGCCCGCTGCTTGGCCGGGAGGTGCTGGAGCGCGGCGACGAACGCGAGCCGGATGGAGTCGCGCTCGGCGACCACGACGCAGGCGTCGGGGACCGGCTCGAGCCACGCGATCTCGTGGTTCTCCTCGAGCGCGTCGCCGGCCATCTGGTCGGCGGTGCCGAGCCCGGCGGGGAGGGGGCGCCTCGGGCGGCCCTCGAGGTTGGTGAGGCAGACGTTGGTGGCGATGCGGTAGAGCCAGGTGCGGACCGAGGAGCGGCCCTGGAAGCTGGCGGAGGCCTTCCAGGCGCGCAGGAACGTCTCCTGGACGAGGTCCTCGGCCTCGTGCACCGAGCCGCTCATGCGGTAGCAGTGGGCGAGCAGCTCCCGCTGGTATCTCTCGGTCAGGGTCGGGAAGTCGGACAGCTCGGTGGTCGGGTCGTCCTGCTGGGTGGTCACTCGTCGCTCCTGCACCGTCGTCACGGAGATGCTCCTGCCTCTCGCCAGTCTGCCTGCACGTACAGACACCGGTCGAGGCGGTAACTCATCGGTGCAGCTGGGTCAGCTTCAGGGCCCGCTCGGCGGCGGGTACGGCGAGCGGGCGGTCGGCGGGGACCAGGCCGACGCGGGTGCGACGGTCGAGCAGGTCGTCGACGTCGGCGGCGCCCTCGTGGGTCACCCCGAAGACCAGCTCGGCCAGCGTCACCGGGATGCCCTCGGCAATGGGCGCGAGCAGCTCGTCGTCGGTCAGCGCGGTGGCGGAGCGAGCGGACTCGAGGACCAGGGCGGCGTCGGTGCCGAAGCGCCGGACCAGCCGCGTCGGCAGCTCCAGACCGGCCAGCGTCGCCCGGTCGGCCGCGCCGAGCAGGGGCAGCTCGCGGGTGCGGCACCCGCCGGCATCGATGTGGGCGTGGGCGAGCGCGGCGTCCACGGCGTCCTCGGCCATCCGGCGGTAGGTGGTGAGCTTCCCGCCCACGATCGTGACGACGCCGGTGGTGCTGGTGAGCACGGCGTGGCGCCGCGAGATGTCGGACGTGTCGCTCTCGCCCGGGACGTCGAGCAGTGGCCGGAGACCCGCGAACGCCCCCACCACGTCGGTGCGGTGGATCGGCTGCTCGAAGGCCGCGGAGACCACGTCGAGCAGGAAGCCGATCTCGGGCTCGGTCGGCTGCGGCACGTCGGGCACCGGCCCGTCGGCGGGCTCGTCGGTCAGTCCGACGTAGACCGTGCCGTCGGGCTGGGGGAGGACCAGCACGAACCGGTTGAACGTGCCCGGGATGGGCGCGTAGACCACGATCCGCAGGCCCGGCAGCCTCTCGCCGCGCAGGACCAGGTGGGTGCCGCGGCTGGGCCGCAGCCGGACCTCCTCGACGAGGTCGCCGGCCCAGACGCCGGCGGCATTGACGACCGTGCGGGCGGTGACGGTGTGGGTAGCACCCGTGAGTTCGTCACGCAGCTGCACCGTCGTGCCGGTTGCCGACAGGACCCGGGCGCGGGTGCGCACGTGCGCGCCGTACGACGCCGCCGTGCGGGCGACCGTCGTCACCAGCCGGGCGTCGTCCTCGAGCTGGCCGTCCCACCCGAGCATCGCGCCGCGCAGCCCGTCGCGCCGCAGCGGGGGCGCGAGCTGGAGGGCCTCGGTGGCGGAGAGGTGGTGCGGGCGGGGCAGGGTCTGCGCGCTGGTGCGGGCGCCGCGGCGCAGCAGGTCGCCGGCCCACGTCGCCGCGCGGGCGGCGACCGCCTGGTGGCGGGGGACGCTGGAGCCGAACGGCATCAGGGTCGGGATCGCGTGGGTCAGGTGCGGGGCGGTGACCTCCATCAGGATGCCGCGCTCGACGGCGCTCTCGTGGGCCACGCCGACATGTCCCGACGCGAGGTAGCGCAGGCCGCCGTGGACGAGCTTCGACGACCAGCGCGACGTGCCGAAGGCCAGGTCGTGCGCGTCGACGGCGAGCACCGACAGGCCGCGGGTGACCGCATCGAGGGCGGCTCCCGCGCCGGTGATGCCGAGACCGATGACGACGACGTCGACCTCGGTGGGGGCGCCGGCGAGCCCGGGGGTGATCCGGTTCATGGCGCCAGGGTCCTCGTGATCAGGGTGGCGAGCTCGTCGTCGAGCTCCCGCTCGGTGACCTCGTCGTCGACCATCGTGTGCACCGAGAGGACGAACCCGTGGGTGGCCAGCAGCACCCCCCGGGCGATGACCACGGGGTTGCCCTTCCTGATCTCGCGAGCCTTCTGTCCCTCGGTGATCGCTTCGACGGTGATGGCGAGGATGAGGTCCTGGGAGCGGCCGCGGCGCGAGAACAGGTAGGGGAGGATCAGCTCGGGGTCGAGCTCGACGATCCGCACGAAGAGCTCGTTGTGGCGCAGCATCCGCACCGTGCCGACGATCCCGGCGACGATCCGCTCGATGGCCGGCTTGTCGTCGCCGACCGCGACCTGGTCGGTGACCACGCCGGCCCACTCGCGGGTCATCAGGTCGCCCAGGAGCGTGGGCATGTCCGCCCAGGTGCGGTAGATGGTCATCCGCGAGACGCCGGCCCGGCGGGCGACCTCGGTGAGCGTCGTACGCCGCCAGCCCACGTCGAGGATGCAGTCGCGGGCGGCATCGAGGTAGGCGTCCTTCGGCTCCTTGTCCGCGCCCTTCTGAAACTGGGGGGTGTGACGAAGTGACGTCATGTGTCACACTGTAACACATGAGTGAGCCCACCCCGCAGGTCGAGATGCACCCCCAGCGCTGGGGCGACCCGGCGTCCGCGGCCGGTCTCCCCGACTCGGCGCGCGAGCTGATCGAGCTGGCCTTCGGCCTCGACGAGACCCCGGCGGAGCAGGCGGTGACCGTGCCACCCTCCGCGCTCCCCGGCGAGCTGCTCGACTCGCTGCGCGGCGTCCTCGGCGCCGAGCAGGTGCTCGTCGACGACGAGACCCGGCGGCTGCGCACCCGCGGCAAGTCCACCCCCGACCTCCTGCGCGCCCGCGCCGGCGACCTGGCCGACGCCCCCGACGCCGTCGTCCGACCGGGCTCGCACGGCGACGTCGCCGCGGTGCTCGCCTGGGCGGTGGAGCACCACGTCGCGGTCGTGCCCTTCGGTGGCGGCACCTGCGTGACCGGCGGCCTGGTCGCGCGTCGCGACGGCTTCGCCGGGCTGGTCTCGCTCGACCTGGTCCGGATGAAGCGGCTGGTCTCCGTCGACCACGAGTCCATGACCGCCGTCCTCGAGCCGGGGCTGCGCGGCCCCGAGGCCGAGGCGCTGCTCGCCGCCGAGGGCGTGCTGCTCGGCCACTACCCGCAGTCCTTCGAGTTCGCCACGATCGGCGGCTTCGCCGCCACCCGTTCCTCCGGCCAGTCCAGCGCGGGCTACGGCCGCTTCGACGCCCTGGTCGTCGGTCTCCGCGTCGCGACGCCCCGTGGCGAGGTGCGGCTCGGCTCCGCGCCCGCGAACGCCGCGGGCCCGGACCTGCGCCAGCTGTTCCTCGGCTCGGAGGGCGCCTTCGGCGTGATCACCGAGGTGACCGTGCGGGTCCGGACGCTGCCCGAGCTGAAGGTCTACGAGGGCTGGCGCTGGCCGTCGTTCGCATCCGGCGCCGACGCGATGCGCACGCTGGCCCAGGCCGGGATGCTGCCGACCGTCCTCCGGCTCTCCGACGAGGCCGAGACCGCCCTCAACCTGGCGCGACCCGACGAGATCGGCGGGGAGAGCTCGGGGGGTTGCCTGATGATCACCGGCTACGAGGGCACCCCCGACGCGGTGGCCGCCAAGCGGTCCGCCGTGACGGCGCTGCTCGGCGGCCTGGGCGGCACGCCGGTCGGCGAGGCGGCCGGCCAGGCGTGGGAGCACGGACGCTTCAATGCGCCCTACCTCCGGGACTCGCTGCTCGACGTGGGCGTCCTGGTCGAGACGCTCGAGACCGCGACGTTCTGGTCCAACCGGGACGCGCTCTACACCGGCGTCAAGACGGCGCTGGAGTCCTCCCTGGCCAGTGACGGGCAGAGTGGCACGCTGGTGCTCTGCCACATCTCGCACGTCTACGAGACCGGCTGCTCGCTCTACTTCACCGTGGCGACCAAGGAGACGGGAGACCCGCTCGCGCAGTGGCTGGCCGCCAAGGCCGCCGCCAGTGACGCGATCGTCGCGGCCGGCGCCACCATCACCCACCACCACGCGGTCGGCACCGACCACAAGCCGTGGCTGGTGCACGAGATCGGCGAGCTCGGTGGCTCGGTGCTGCGGGCGGTCAAGGCCGACCTCGACCCGACCGGCGTGCTCAACCCGGGGGTGCTGATCCCGTGAGGTCCTTCTCGTTCCTGGTCAACCCGGCGTCGGGGGGCGGCGCCGCTCCGGCCGCCGTCGTGCCGGTCGCCCGGCTGCTCCGCGAGCACGGCGCCGTGGTCGACGTGACCTACTCACCCGGCCCGCGGGCGATGGGGGCCCTCGTGGCCGCGGCCGTCGAGCGCGGCGATGTCGTCGTCTCGGTCGGCGGCGACGGCATGCTCTCGTCGCTGGCCGGCCTCGTCTCCAGCGCGGGCGGCACGCTCGGCGTCGTCCCGGCCGGGCGCGGCAACGACTTCGCGCGGATGCTCGGCCTGCACTCCGACCCGGCGGAGGTCGCCGCCCACCTGCTGGACGGCGAGGCGCGAGAGGTGGACCTGATCTCGCTCTCCTTCCCCGGAGCGGCGCCGCGGCTGGTGGCCGGCTCGGTCTACTCCGGCGTCGACGCCCGCGCCGGCGAGATCGTCGACCGCTCGCACTGGCTGCCGCGCAGGGCGCAGTACCCGTGGGCCGCGCTCCGCGCGCTCGCGACGTACTCCCCGGCCCGCTACCTGGTCTCGGTCGACGGTGAGGAGGCGGCGTACGCCGCCGCCAACGTCGTGGTCGCCAACTCCGCCTACTACGGCTCCGGCATGAAGATCGCCCCCGCCGCGGACGTCTCCGACGGGGTGCTGGACGTGGTCGTCATCGAGGCCGCCTCGAAGCTGGCCCTGATGCGCGCCCTGCCCAAGGTCTACGACGGCGGACATGTCGACCTCCCCGAGGTCACGATGCTCACCGGCAAGCGGGTCGAGCTCAGCGCCGACTCCTCGCGCCCGGTGCCGGTCGGTGGCGACGGCGAGCCGCTCGGTCAGCTGCCGGCCCTCGCGGACGCTCCCGCGGTCGTCGAGGTGCTGCCCGGCGCGCTGTCGGTCATCGGGTGACCGAACCGATGGGCGGTGGGTGAGTGCCGCTGAGCTGCAGCGGTGTGTGACCACCGCTGATCGAGGTTGTCGAGATACCGCAGCGTGGGCACCGGGCGGAACCGGGTGCTGCCGGCGCGCTGTCGGTCATCGCCTGACCGAACCGCTGGGCGGTGGGTGATTCCCAGCACGGGCTGCGGACGTCTCGACAGGCTCGACGAGCGGTGGGTGAGTGCCGCTGAGCCCGCCGCGGTGGGTGACCACCGCTGATCGAGCTTGTCGAGATCACCGCAGCGTGGGCACCGGGTGGAACCACGTGCTGCCCGGAGCGCTGTCGGTCATCGCCTGACCCGAGCCGATGAGTCGCGGGACGACTCCGGGTCTGCTCGTGCATGGGACAGGTACTCGCGACCATCACGACGTCGATCGACGGCTATATCACCGGACCTGACGACGGGCCGCAGGCCGGTCTCGGGATCGGCGGTGAGCGGCTGCACAACTGGGTGTTCGGCGGGCCGTGGACCTACGACGCGGAGCACACGCCCGGCCAGGACATGGGGCCGGTCGACCGGGAGTTCATGGCGACGCTCACCGCGGACGTCGGTGCCGGCATCTGCGGCCGCTGGATGTACGAGGCGGCCGGCCGGTGGGGCGGCAGGAACCCGTTCGGCGGCACGCTCGTCGTCCTCACCCACCGTCCCGAGGACGCGCCCGACCCGTCCACCGGCTTCGTCTTCGTCGACGGCTTCGACGCCGCGCTGGCCACCGCCCGGGAGGCGGCCGGAGACAAGAGCGTCGCCATCTCCGGCGGCGCCGACACGATCCGCCAGGCGCTGCGCGCGGGAGTCGTCGACGTCCTGTCCATCAGCACCGCACCGGTCATCCTCGGCGCCGGGAAGCGGCTCTTCGACGGCTTCGACGAGGACATCGACCTCGAGATCGACCGGGTGTTCTGGTCGCCCCTGGCGACGCACACGATCTACCGCGTGCCGGTCATCGGCTGAGTCCCAGTTCTGGCTGCGGACATCTCGACAGGCTCGATGAGCGGTGGGTGGGTCCCAGCGTTGGCTGCGGAGGTTTCGAGACGGTTGCTGCGCAACTTCCTCAACCACCGGTTCACCGGACCACCGGTGGTTGAGGAAGGCGCGCTAGCGCCTGTCTCGAAACCTCGTGAGTCGAGGCTGGGACGCCGCCACGGTCACTCGCGGAACTGCCACACCAGCAGCTCGCTCGGCACACCGGCGGTCAGCTCGGTGCCCGGCTCGTCGGTGAACAGGAATGCGTCGCCCTCGTGCAGCGGTTCGGCGAGCGAGGAGCGGAGCAGCGCGCCGCGGGCGACGTAGACGTGGGTGCGCGGCCCGGCGGGGATCGTCACGGACTGGTGGTCGTCGAGCCGGACGACCGAGAGCACGGCGCCCGGCTCGGGCTCGGCGACGCGGACCAGCGCGCCGGCGGGCAGCTCCGGCGTCGCCACCTCGTACGACGGCTCCTCGGGCCCAGACGCCGTCAGCCAGACCTGGACGAAGCGGGTCTGCGGCGCCGCCGCCACCTCGGCGTGCGTGACCCGGGAGCCGGTGCGGAGCACCGCGACCTGACCCGGCTCGACCCGGGCGGCGCCGGTCGGGCCGTCGTGGTCGAGGGCCCCGGAGACCACCCACGTGACGATCGTCAGGCCGGCGTGGTCGTGCGCCGGGAAGCCCTCACCCGCCCGCAGCAGGTGGTCGTCGTGGCAGACCATCGGCCCGAACCGCACGTGCTCGGCGTCGTAGGACGAGCCGAAGGAGAAGGCGTGGGCGGTGAGCCGGCCCGGCAGCCGTTCCACGAATCGGTCGGTTCCCCGGCGGATCTGAACAGCCACGTGACAGATTGTGCCCGTGGGGGACTCACAGGCTGACGGCATGCCCCGGTTCCCACCGGGCTTCCGATTCGGGACCAGCACCGCGGCGTACCAGATCGAGGGCGCCGTCAGCAGCGACGGCAAGGGCCCGAGCATCTGGGACACCTTCACGGCCAAGCCGGGCTCGGTCGTCGACGGCTCGTCGGGCGCCCAGGCGTGCGACCACTACCACCGCTACGCCGAGGACGTCGCCCTGATGGGCCAGCTCGGGTCGAACGCGTACCGGTTCTCCATCTCGTGGCCGCGCATCCAGCCGTCGGGCAAGGGCCGGCCCAGCCCCAAGGGGCTCGCGTTCTACGACCGGCTGATCGACGAGCTGCTCGCCGTCGGCGTCAACCCGATGGTCACGCTCTACCACTGGGACCTGCCCCAGGCGCTCGAGGACGACGGCGGCTGGCTCAACCGCGCCACGATCGAGGCGTTCGCCGACTACGCCGCCATCGTGGGCGAGCGGTTCGGCGACCGGGTCGAGCACTGGGTGCCGATCAACGAGCCGAACGTCGTCACGATCATGGGCTACTCGATCGGCATGCACGCCCCGGGCCGGGCCCTGCTCTTCGAGGGCATGCCGGTCGCCCACCACCTCCTGCTCGCCCACGGCCGGGCGGCGATCGCCCTGCGCGAGTCGGTGCGCGGCCGGATCCCGAGCATCGGCTGCGCCAACAACCACGCCCCGATGTGGCCGGCCAGCGACTCCGACGCGGACGTCGGCGCGACCAAGCTGTTCGACGGGCTCTGGAACGGGTTGTTCATCGAGCCGATGCTGCTCGGCCGCTACCCGGAGGACTGCCTGCCGCTGGTCGAGGACGCGATCGTCGACGGCGACCTGACCACGATCCGCCAGCCGCTCGACTTCTACGGCGTCAACTACTACAACCCGATGCGGGTGGCGGCGACCGACGAGGAGTCGGAGATGCCGTTCGAGCTGCGGGAGGTGGTCGGCTACCCGGTCACCGACTTCGGCTGGCCCGTCGTACCCGAGGCGCTGCGGGAGTGGCTGGTGATGACCCGGGCCAGGTTCCGCGCCGCGCTGCCGCCGCTGATGATCACCGAGTCCGGCTGCTCCTACAACGTCGAGCCCGACGAGAACGGCGTGGTGGACGACCAGGCCCGCATCGACTACCTGCGCTCGCACCTCCAGGCCGTCGCGACCGCGATCCACCGCGGCGTCGACGTCCGCGGCTACTACTGCTGGTCGCTGCTCGACAACTTCGAGTGGGCCGAGGGCTACACCCAGCGGTTCGGCCTGGTCCACGTCGACTACGAGACCCAGAAGCGCACGCCCAAGCGCTCCTTCGACTGGTACCGCCAGTTCATCTCTGACTCTCTACCCTCGTGAGCTTCGGCCCGAGTCCGCGGCGACGCTCGCTGGCGCTCGCAGGCGCCGTCGCTCGCTGCGCTCGCTCGTCGCAGTCGCCGCGGCCATCGGGCCGATCACGAGGCGCGCGGGCTTCGCCCGCGACAGACCGGGTCGCTTCGCTCCCAGCGCTCCCATCGGGTCGGCGGTCGTGAGGCTTCGAGTCACCGGTCGTTAGGCTGCCGCGCCATGTCCGAGAGCAAGCGCCGCGTGGTGTTCGTGGTGGGCTCAGGACGCAGCGGTACGTCGACCATGGCGGGCGCGCTGCAGGCGCTCGGGATGCACGTGCCGCAGCCGGAGGTGCGGGCCGACGAGACCAACCCCAAGGGCTTCGCGGAGTCGAAGTGGGTGGTCGACCTCCACCACGAGCTGCTGCAGCGGTGCCACGTCCAGGTGTCCGACGCGCGGCCGTCGGCGTGGTACGAGACCGGCAAGGCCAGCGCGTCCGGCATCACCCGCGCCCGGCTGACCGACTGGCTCGGACCGCAGTTCGAGGAGGCGCGGCTCGTCGACGGGGTCGAGGTGCCGGCCATCGACGAGCTGGTGATCAAGGACCCGCGGCTCGCGTGGTTCCTCGGCCTCTGGAAGTCCGCCGCGCTCCGCACCGACGCGCAGCCGTCGTACGTGACGATGCTGCGGCACGTCACCGAGGTGGTCGGCAGCAAGCAGCGCTACTACGCACCCGGCCCCTCTGCCATTTCTCGGGGAGGCTCGGCGTTCAGCGAGGTGCAGCGGACGGCGGCCTGGGTGAACATGATGCTGCACACCGAGCGCGCCACCCGCGAGGGCAAGCGCGCCTTCGTGCGCTACGACGAGATGCTCACCGACTGGACCGTCCCGGTGTTCCGGATCGGGCAGGAGCTCGACCTGGAGGCGGTCAAGGCCGCGAGCGCCAACTCGATCCGTGCGGTGCACCAGTTCATCGACCCCGAGCTCAAGCGGGTGCAGACGACCTGGGACGACATCGCGGTCCCGGACCGGCTGCGCGAGCTCGCCGAGGAGACCTGGCGTGGCCTGAGCAAGCTCGCCGAGCCCGGCGGCGACACCCCAGACGTGCACGCCCTGCTCGACGAGGTGCGCGAGGCCTACGTCGCGTTCTACGACGAGGCGGAGGCGGTCGCCCAGTCGAGCGTCCTCGCTGCCCGTCGCCAGGGATCGGCAGAGGGGCGCCAGCAGGCGCTGGAGGAGCGGCCGTCGGACGCCTTCACGGTCCGGGCGAGGCGGAAGCTGCGCAGGACGTTGGGCAAGTGACGGAACCAGATGCTGCGGACTTCCCGATCCACTGGGCGTGGGAGGACGGCCCGCTGACGCCGGGCCTGACGTGCGTCTTCCGGGTCAAGAACGAGGCCCGCAACCTGCCCTGGGTGCTGCCGCCGATGTTCGACGCCGTCCAGCACGTCGTCCTGGTCGACAACGGCTCCGACGACGGCACCGCCGAGGTCGCCCAGCGGGTGGCCGAGGAGCACGGGGCCGCGTCGAGGTTCACCCTCGCCAGCTATCCGTTCCAGGTGGCGCGGGCGGGCACCGAGCACCTCGAGACCCCGCCTGACTCGGTGCACTCCCTCACCTACTTCTACAACTGGTCGTTCGCGCACGTGCGCACGTCGTACTCCATGAAGTGGGACGGCGACATGGTGCTCACCGCCGAGGGCGTCGAGCTGCTGCGCGACCTCTCCTGGCAGCTCGAGGACTCCAACGCCGTGGTGGCGATCCCCCGGCACCCGATGTCGGTGGAGAGCGAGTCGGTCGCCTGGCTCGACCTCGGCTACCGGTTCCTCGAGCCCTGGGTCTACCCGATGGGGCCGGAGTTCACGTTCGTGAAGGCCTTCGAGTGGGAGGTCCGCGAGTTCCCGCCGACCAGCGAGCGGATCGTGGCGCCGGAGGGCATGTGCGTCGAGCTCAAGTGGCTCGACCAGGACGAGTTCGCGCACTGGAGCGACACCGCCTTCGACCCGGTCCGTACGCCGCGCAAGGCCCGCGAGCTGGAGGTCAACCGCGCCCTCCACGAGGGCCGCGGCCACGAGATCGAGGGGCTGAAGCGGATCGAGGCGCCCGCGGGCGTGCACGTGGTCGACTACGTGACGAAGCAGTGGATGCAGCTCGAGCCGCGGCCGCTGACGCTGCGGCTCGAGCTGCAGGACGCCGCCGTGGGCGGGATCTGATGGGTCCCGGTCCGGCGCTCGACGGCTTCGTCCAGGAGGCACCCAGGTCCCACGTCGTCATCGGGCCGGACGGCGAGGTCGGGCCCGGCAAGTACGACCGGGTGGCCGTCACCGTCCGCGACCGCGGCGAGCTCCGCGCGCTGCGCGTGCCGAAGGGGGTGCGTACGTCGGCCCTGGCGGTCTGGCTCGACGAGGGCGGCTCGGCGCTGTCGCTGACGCCACGGCCGGAGTGGCCGGCGCTGACGATGATCCGCTCGCGGGCCGTCGACGACGGCTGGCTCACCGTGCTGCGGTTCGAGACCTCGGTGCCCGTGCACCGCGTCGTCGCCGAGCTCGGCCGGCAGGCGGTCTGGCCCGACCACGCCGGCCAGCGCGGCCTGGTGCTGCCCGAGGAGGCGACCGACAAGGTGGCCGCCGACCCGGTGGTGGTCAGCGACCCCGACCCCATGATCGCCCTCGGCCCGCTCGACGAGCGGCTGCTGAACCCGATGGGCTTCAAGCGGGATGTCGCCGGACCGGTCGTCGACCTGTCCGACCTCGACTGGGGCCGCGGCCCGACCGAGGCGCTGGTGCGCGGTCTGCGCGGCAGCCTCGGCGTGCGTGCCGACCTGCCGCAGGCCACGCCCCTCCTGGCGGCCCGGGTGATCGCCGGGCTGGCGATGGCCGGTGTGCCCCTGTCGGCCGACCGGGTGGCCACCCGCGTCGCCGCTCACCTCGGCGAGGTGGTCACGGCGGCGATCACCGCCGAGGTCGACCTGGCCGATCCGCAGGCCCGCGAGGAGCACAGCGTGGTGCTCCGGCGCGCCGCCCTCACGGCGTACTCCTCGACCGCATGGCGCACCCGCCTCGGGGAGCTCGCCGGCGTGCGGGTCGCGCCCCAGCCCGCGGTCTCGGTCGTGATGGCCACCCGCCGCCCCGACCTGCTCGACCACGCCCTGGGCCAGGTCGCCCGGCAGCGCGGGGTCGACCGGCTCGAGCTGGTCCTCGCACCGCACGGCTTCGAGCCCGACGTCGCCGGGGTCCGTGACGCGCTGCCGGCCGGTGTCGAGGTCCAGGTCCTGCCGCAGCCCGACGCCGCCGTCTTCGGCGACGTGCTGCACGCCGCGGCCACCGCCGCGTCCGGCGACGTGGTCATGAAGATGGACGACGACGACTGGTACGCCCCCGACGTGGTCGCCGACCTGCTGCTCGCCCGCGGCTACAGCGGCGCCGAGCTGGTCGGCATGCCCGACGACGTCTACTACCTCGAGCCCACCGACGAGACCGTCCGGCTCGGCCAGCGGACCGAGGTCTACCGCCAGTTCGTCGCCGGCGGCACGCTCATGGTCGACCGCGGCCTGCTCCGCTCGGTCGGCGGCTTCCGGACCGTACGCCGCCACGTCGACGCCCAGCTGATCGCCGCGGTCCGCGCGGCCGGCGGCGCGACGTACCGCACCCACGGCCTCGGCTACGTGCTGCGCCGCACCGACTCCGGCCACACCTGGCAGGCCGACCTCGACGACCTGCGCTCACGGGCCGCGGAGTCCGCGCCCGGCTTCGCGCCGGGACGCCTCATGGAGCTGTGAGCCTCCCAGCCCTACGATCCTGCACATGCGCCTGCGTACGAGCCTTGCCGCCGTCTCCCTTGTCCTCGCCCCGCTCGCCGCGTGCGCTCCCGCGGACGACAGCAGCGATGGGGCCGCGACCGACGACGAGACGACGGCGGAGGCGACGCCGGCCGAGTCGAGCAGCGCCGACACCGGGTCGGCGTCGCCGAGCGAGGCGGCCGCCCTGATGACCCCGGAGTGCACCTCGGCCCTGAAGAACGCCGGGCAGCTCACGGTGGGCACCGACAAGCCGGCCTACGACCCGTGGTTCCAGAAGAACGACCCGACCAACGGGAAGGGCTACGAGTCCGCCGTCGCCTACGCGGTGGCCGACCAGCTCGGCTTCACCCCCGGCCAGGTCAGCTGGGTGACGGTGCCGTTCAACAAGTCCTACGCGCCAGGGGACAAGGACTTCGACTTCGACATCAACCAGATCACGATCACGCCCGAGCGGGCCGAGGTCGTCGACTTCTCCGACAGCTACTTCGACGGCAGCCAGGGCATCGTCGCGCTCAAGGACTCCGACGTCACCAGCGCCACGTCGATCGGCGACCTGGAGTCGTTCAAGCTCGGGGCCCAGACCGGGACCACCTCGCTCACGGCCGCGCGCGACATCGTCGACGACGCCCAGGTCTTCGAGGACACCAACATCGCCAAGCAGGCACTGCTGGCCGGGCAGGTGGACGCGATCATCGCCGACCTGCCGACGGCGGTCTTCATCAGCGGGTCGGAGATCAAGAACAGCGTCGTGGTCGGGCAGTTCGTCGACCCGAACATCGGTCCCGACCAGTTCGGGATGCTCTTCGGCAAGGGCGACCCGTTGGTGAGCTGTGTCAACGCCGCGCTCGCAGCGCTCCAGGCCGACGGCACCCTGGCCGCCCTCCAGGACCAGTACCTCGCCGACTACCAGGCCGTGCCAGTCCTTCAGTGACCCAGCGATGACCCAGCGATGACCCAGCAATGACCCAGCAATGACAGAGGCCTGGACGCCGAGCGCCCGCGAGCTCGAGCGCCGGTCCGTACGCCGTCAGCGGCGGCTCCGGCAGACACTGACCGCGACGATCCTCACCCTCGTGGTCTTCGCGGCCGTCGCCCTCGCCGTGCGCGCGTCCCCTGGCTGGCCGAGCGTCCACGCGCTGTTCTTCAACGGCCATCACGCCCGAGCGTCGTTCCGTGAGGTTCTCAAGGGCTTCTGGATCAACGTGAAGCTGTTCCTCATCTGCGAGCCGTTCATCCTGGTCTTCGGCCTGGCCATCGCCCTGGCCCGCAGTGCCCGATCACCCTGGCTGGCGCCGGTGCGGGTGGTTGCGGTCGTCTACACGGACGTGATCCGTGGCATCCCGACGCTGCTGCTCGTGGTGCTGTTCGGCTTCGGCTTCCCGGCGCTGCGGCTGCAGGGCGTCCCCTCCAGCGTCTTCTTCTGGGCGGCCGCGGCGCTGATCGTCTCCTACAGCGCCTACGTCGCCGAGGTGTTCCGCTCCGGCATCGACTCGATCCACCCCTCGCAGGTCAACAGCGCGTCGGCGCTCGGCCTGAGCCGCGCCCAGACGATGCGCCACGTCGTCGTGCCGCAAGCGGCCCGGCGCGTCGTGCCCCCGCTGCTCAACGACTTCGTCTCCCTCCAGAAGGACACCGCGCTGGTGTCCTCACTGGCACTGTTCGACGCCCTGTTCAGCGCGCGGGACTACGGCGCCTATCACTTCAACTACACGCCGCTGGTCGTCGTGGCCGGCTTCTTCGTCGTCTGCACGGTGCCCCTGGCCCGGCTGTGCGACTGGCTCCAACGGCGCTGGCTCGAGCGCGAACGGGCGGGTGCGCTGTGACGTTCCTCGAGCTCAGCGACGTCCGGAAGTCCTACGGCGACAAGGTGGTCCTCGCCGACATCGACCTCACGGTCGACAGGCACGACGTGGTCTGCCTGATCGGCTCGTCCGGATCGGGGAAGTCGACGCTGCTGCGCTGCCTCAACCTGCTCGAGCAGATCGACGACGGGGTCATCCGCTTCGACGGCGAGGAGATCTCCGACCCGCGCGTCGACCCGCGCGCCGTACGCCGCAGGATCGGCATGGTCTTCCAGGCCTACAACCTCTTCCCGCACCTCACCGTGCTCGACAACTGCGTCCTCGCACCGGTGCGGGTGCACGGTGTGTCGCGCGCCGAGGCGACCCGGCGGGCCCGCGACCTGCTCGCCCGCTTCGGCCTCAGCGACCAGGCCGACAAGCACCCCGACCGGCTCTCCGGCGGCCAGCAGCAGCGCGCCGCGCTGGTCCGCGCGCTGTGCACCGAGCCCGAGCTGTTGCTGCTCGACGAGATCACCGCGGCGCTCGACCCGGAGCTGGTCGGCGACGTGCTCACGATCGTGCGCGACCTGGCCGAGGCCGGCACCACGATGGTGCTGGCGACCCACGAGATGAGCTTCGCGCGCGAGATCGCCACCACCGTCTGCTTCCTGGACGGCGGCCGGATCCTCGAGCAGGGACCGCCGTCGTCGATGCTGGTCGCGCCCCAGGAGGAGCGAACCCGGCAGTTCCTGCGCCGGGTGCTGCCACGCACCGGCTGACGTACCCTCGGAGCGTGCGCACTCGTCTCGCCCTCCTTCTCGGAGCCCTCGTCGTCCCTGTCCTCCCGTTGCTGAGCGCCGCGTCCGCGCATGCCGCGCTGGGCACCATCTGCGTCGGGCCCGGTGCCCGCCGGCACCGTCGTGCCAACACCACGCGGCCGACCATCCCGCTCGCGATCGCCGACGCCACCAGCCGGCGACGCTGATCCGGGTCGGGTTCCGGGCAGTCCTACAACGACGGGCCCTACACCCTCGGCCAGCGGCATCACCCTCCAGGGCTCCGGCGCCACCGGCTCGGGGGCGACGGCGATCACCCTCCCGGCCAACGCGACCGCGCAGGACTACATCACGGCCAACGGCGCCACGGTCCGCAACCTGCGGGTCATCATGGACGGCGACCCGACCAAGTCGGCGTCGGACCAGGGGATGGTCGCCTCCAGCGGCTCGACCGTGCGAAGCGTCGTGGTCATCGGCGTCCGGCACCATCACCGAGCGCCACCGGGCTGCGCGCCCGCGGCTCGTCGGTCGACGACGCGACGGTCAACCTCACCCAGGGTCCGTCCAACCGGGCTGTCCTCGGGGAGGGCGGCAACATCTTCACCGACAGCACCTGGAACGGCTCGAGCGGCTACCTGCTGTCAGCTCCGACGGGCGGTCCCGACACGCTGTCTCCGTGTCACCATCCGGGGGATGACCGGCAACGGCGCCGGAGCCCGGGTCGACGCGGGCACGATGGTCATCGACGATTCCCTGATCAACCTCGGCACGTCGACCGGCGCCGGCCTGACCGCCCAGAACCCGAGCGCCGACCCCGCATCCCGGACCATCATCGCGAACCACCTGACGATCGTCGGGGGCGGCGCTGGCTCGGTCGGGGTCCTCGCGGACGCGACGTTCCCGACCGCCCGGCAGACCTCGACGGTCACGCTGGTCAACTCGATCGTCTACGGTCCCGGCACCTCGATCCGGGCGGTCGCGACCAACGACGGGTCCCAGGGAGGCAACAGCGTCGCGACGGTCACCACCTCCTACTCCGACTACGAGAACAGCGACGCGCCGGCCGCCCCGAACGGCACGGCGACCACGACGTTCGGCGACGGCAACCTGACCGTCGACCCGGTGTTCCTCGACTCGGCGCACGGCAACTTCGCTCTTCGTGGAGGCTCGCCGGCCTCGCCGGTCATCGACCGGGGACAGCCAGGCACCGGCCCGCCACCAGTCGACCGCAATGGCGACTCCCACTTCGTCGACGGTGACGGCAACGGGTCGAAGATCCGCGACATGGGCGCCTTCGAGCTCGCCGCGGCTCCGAACACGAGCATCACCGCGGGGCCGCCCGGGCTCACCTCGGACAACACCCCGCTCTTCACGTTCAGGAGCGACACCGGCAAGGCCTTCGAGTGCCAGATCGACAGCGGCGCCTTCCAGCCCTGCGGGAGCCCCGTCACCACCACCCCGCTCGCGGACGGGCCGCACCGTTTCACGGTCCGTGCGATCGACGCGGCGTTCACCGTCGAGGTGAGCCCACCCACGCGCACCTTCACCGTCGACGCGACCGCGCCGGAGACCAGGTTCACCAAGAAGGCGCCCAAGCGGTTCTTCAAGCAGAAGGTCAAGGTCAAGTTCGCCGCGTCCGAGGTCGGCGCGCACTTCCAGTGCAAGCTCGACCGCCGGCCGTGGCGCGCCTGCGGCTCGACGTTCAGGTTCGGCGTGAAGGTCGGCAAGCACGTGATCCTGGTGCGGGCCGTCGACAAGGCCGGCAACACCGACCCGTCCCCGGCTCGCGCCAAGTTCAAGCGGCTGAAGCGGCACCACCGCTAGGTGGCTCGTCAGGCCAGCGCCGCCGCCATCCGCCGGACGATCTCGGCCAGCCGGTCCGGTGACGTGGCGATGTTGAGCCGCACGTGTCCCGCCAGGCCGGGCCAGTAGCTGGCCCCGGGCGAGACCCGGACGCCACCGCGGAGGATCACGTCGGTGGGGTCGTCGTGGCCGTAGGCGCGCAGGTCGAGCCACGCCAGGTACGTCGCCTCGAGCGGCCGCATCCGCGCGTCGGGCAGGTGCTCCGCCAGCAGGTCGCCCAGGAGGGTGCGCTGCTGGTCGAGCCGTTCGACCAGGGCCGCCAGCCACGGGTCGCCCTCGTTGTAGGCCGCGACGGAGGCGACGATGCCGAGCGAACCCCAGGAGTCGTTCTGCGCCATCGGGATCTCGACCAGCCGGTCGCGGGTCGCGTCGTCGCCGGTCAGGATCTGCGCGCACTTGAGCCCGGGGATGTTGAACGCCTTGGACGCCGCGACGACAGCGACCGCGTGGTCGGCGGTGCCCTCCAGGGAGAGGTAGGGCACGTGCTCCGCGCCCGGCAGGACCAACGGGCCGTGGATCTCGTCGGACACGACGCGGGCGCCGTGCCTGGTCACGACGTCGCGGATCCCCTCGAGCTCGGCCCGGGTGTGCACGTGGCCGGCCGGGTTGTGCGGCTGGGTCAGGAGCAGCGTCCGCGCGCCGCGGGCGAACAGCCGGTCGAGCGCGTCGAGGTCGACGGCGTAGGTGTCGCCGTCCGGGCCGACCGGCAGGTCCCACTGCTCGCGGCCGGTGATCTGGCCGAGGCCGTGCTGCGGGTCGTACGCCGGCAGCGGCAGCACCATCGGCGCCCGCTCGCTGAGCACCTCCAGCGCGATCCGGACGCCGACGGTCACGTCTGCGGTCGGGAGCACCCGGTCGGGTGGGACCCCGGTCCCGTGGTGCCGCAGCGCGAACCCGGCGTACGCCTCGCCGATCGGGCCCCCGGACCGCACGAACGCCGGGTAGCCGACCTCACCGCGCTGCACCGCGTCGAGGAGCGCGGCCCGGACCGGCTCGGCGATCGCGTAGTCCATCTCGGCCACCCACGCCGGCAGCACCCCGGGCTCGACGTCTCCCCACTTCAGCACCAGCGCGGCGCGGGCCTCGTCGTCGGTCAGGTCGCGGATCAGGCTCACGCGTCCATCCTGCCCGGGTCCTGCTCGGAACCGTCCGGGAGGTCGGAGGCATCCTGTCCACATGGACGCGAGCTGGCGCGAGGCGGTCACGGCGACCCGGCACTGCCTGACCGGCTGCGCGATCGGCGAGGTGCTCGGCATGGTGATCGGGACGGCCGCCGGCTGGGGCGATCTCGCGACCATCGCCGGGTCGGTGCTGCTGGCGTTCTTCTTCGGCTACCTGCTCACCTTCTCCGGCCAGCGCCGCGCGGGGCTCCCGGTCGCGGCCGCGGTCCGCATCGCCCTGGCGGCGGACACCGTCTCGATCCTGGTGATGGAGATCGTCGACAACGGCACGCTGCTGGTGTGGCCCTCGGCCATGGAGGCGGGGCTGGCCGACCTGCTCTTCTGGGGCTCGCTCGCGGTCTCCCTCACGATCGCCTTCGTGGTCACCGTCCCGGTGAACCGCGCCATGATCGCCCGCGGGCTCGGCCACGCCAAGGCGCATGCAGCCCACTCAGGGCATGACGGACGCCACGAACCGTGACCGGCTCGTGCTCGGCGCGCCGACGTCAGCGCTGGTCGGACGGCGGGGGCGAGACGGCCTCAGGCTTCGCAGACTGAGCCTCGACCGGTGGCTGGACCTCGACCGGACGTGACGGTTTGTGCCCCCCGAATATCACAGTTGAAAACTAGCCGACCGCAGGTTGCCCCACCATCTCCGAAAGGGTGTTTCGCGCCCCTTTCGCCCGTTCCGGAGCGGTCCGGGTCGCTCCGGGTCGGTCTGCAATGCTCCTCCACATGAGTCTGGAGCTCGGTCGGGGCACCGGCCCGCTGCGCGGCGTCAAGGTCGTCGAGATCGCCGGGATCGGGCCCGGCCCGCACGCGTGCATGATCCTCGCCGACCTCGGGGCCGACGTGATCCGGATCGAGCGCCCTGGTGGGCAGCTGCTGTCCGGTGGCGCGACGATGCTGCTCAACCGGGGCCGCCCGAGCGTCGCGCTGGACCTCAAGCAGGCCGAGGCCGCGGCCACCGTGCTCGAGCTGGCGGAGGGCGCGGACCTGCTCGTGGAGGGGATGCGACCCGGGGTGGCCGAGCGGCTGGGGATCGGCCCGGAGCAGTGCCACGCGGTCAACCCCCGGCTGGTCTACGGCCGGATGACCGGCTGGGGACAGGACGGCCCGCTGGCCCGGGCGGCCGGCCACGACCTCAACTACATCTCGGTGGCGGGCGCCCTCTTCGGGATGGGCCAGGACCCGGACCGGCCGCAGTTCCCGGCCAACCTCGTCGGTGACTTCGGCGGCGGGTCGACGTACCTCGTCATCGGCCTGCTCGCCGCACTGCTCGAGGCGCGGGGCTCCGGTCAGGGACAGGTCGTGGACGCCGCGATCGTCGACGGCACGGCGCACCTCAACACGATGTCCTCGGCGTTCCTTGCCAGCGGCGGCTACCAGGAGCGACGCGGGGCCAACCTCCTCGACGGCGGGGTGCCCTACTACGACGTCTACGAGACCTCGGACGGCAGGCACCTGTCGGTCGGCGCCCTGGAGCCGCAGTTCTACGCGACGCTGATCAGCATGCTCGGTCTCGAGGGCACCGCGCCGGGGCAGGCCGACCTGGAGCGGTACGACGAGCTGCGGACCCTCCTCACCGACACGTTCAGGCAGCGGACCCAGGCCGAGTGGGTCGAGCTGTTCGAGGGCACCGACGCCTGCGTCGCCGGCGTGATCCCGGTCAGCGAGGCACCCGAGCACCCGCACCTCAAGGCTCGGGAGACCTTCGTCGAGCACGAGGGGCTGGTGCAGCCGCAGCCCGCGCCCCGGTTCTCCCGGACCGCGGCGTCGTTGACGCTGCCGCCCCCGCCGGCCGCGGGCACCCACACCCGGGAGGCGCTGACCGCGTGGGGGATCGCGGACGTGGACGGGCTCATCGACCGAGGGGTGGCGGTCCAGGTGACCGACCAGGGATGAAGCCGTTCCTCTTCCTGGGCATCCGCGCCCAGGACGCCGTCGCCGACGACGAGTACGCCGCCGTGCTGCGCTGCGCCGGGCTGGAGGAGCGCGACCTGCGCCGGGTGCGCATGGAGCGCGACGAGCTGGAGCCGCTGGACCTCGACGACTGGTCGGGGATCGTCATCGGCGGCGGCCCGTGGAACGTCAGCGACCCCGAGGAGACCAAGGCCCCCGAGCAGCGGCGGGGCGAGGCTCGGCTGCGGGAGCTCGCCCTCCAGGCGCTCGCGGCGGACTTCCCGTTCCTGGGCGCCTGCTACGGCATCGGCACCCTCGGCACGCTCGGCGGCGGTGTGGTCGACCGCCGGTGGTCCGAGCCGATCGGCGCGGTCACCGTCACGCTGACACCGGAGGGCGCGGCGGACCCGCTGCTCGGCGGGCTGCCGCCGTCCTTCGACGCCTTCCTGGGCCACAAGGAGGCGGTGTCGACCCTTCCTCGCGGCGCGGTTCTCCTCGCCTCGTCGCCGACCTGCCCGGTGCAGGCCTTCCGGCTCGGCGAGCACGTGTATGCCACGCAGTTCCACCCCGAGCTCGACGTCGACAGCATCGTGATGCGGATCGAGACCTACCAGGACTTCGGCTACTTCGGCCCCGGCGAGGGGGAGGAGCTGATCCGGCTGGCCCGCGCCGCCGTGGTCACCGAGCCGCCGCGGATCCTGGCCCGCTTCGTCGAGCTCTATGCGCGCGGGTGAGCGCCCCGGGTCCCCGTCGAGATGAGGGAAGTGGTCGTGGAGGGGCCTAGCTCACAGCCAGAGTCCGCATCTCGACGCAAGCTGACGCCCCCACCCCGACTTGTTGCGACAACGTGTCACGAATAGTTTGTGGCGCGTGAGATCGCCCGAGCACGTGGACGTGCTGGTCGTGGGAGCCGGGCTGTCCGGCATCGGCGCGGCCTGCCAGCTGCGGGAGCACCTTCCCACCAAGACCGTCGCGGTGCTCGAGGCGCGCGAGGCCAGCGGCGGCACGTGGGACCTGTTCACCTACCCCGGCATCCGCTCCGACTCCGACATGTTCACCTTCGGGTTCAGCTGGCGACCCTGGCCCGGCGACCAGGCCCTGGCCGACGGGCCGTCGATCCTCGACTACCTGCGCACCGTCGCCGAGGAGTACGGCGTCGACGAGCTGATCCGCTACCGGCACCGGGTGACCGGCGCCAGCTGGGACTCCGCGGCGGCGCTGTGGACCGTGGAAGTGGACCACGGCGGAGAGCCGGTGACGATGACCGCGAGCTTCCTGTGGGGTTGCGCGGGCTACTACCACTACGACGAGCCGTACGCGCCGGAGTTCCCCGGCGCCGAGACCTTCGAGGGCCCGGTCGTGCACCCGCAGCACTGGCCCGAGGACCTCGACTACGCGGGGAAGAAGGTGGTCGTCATCGGCAGCGGCGCCACCGCGATGACGCTGGTGCCGGCCATGGCGGCCACCGCCGGGCACGTGACGATGCTGCAGCGCTCGCCGACGTACGTCGCGTCCCGCCCGGCCCGCGACAAGCTCGCTCGCCGGCTGGCGCGGCTGCCGGCGAAGGTGTCCTACCCGGTGGTCCGCTGGAGCCACATCCTGCGCGGGATCGTCACCTACGAGCTCTGCCGCCGCCGGCCCGAGCTGGTCAGGCGGCTGGTCGTCAAGGGCGCCCAGGCCCAGCTGCCCGACAGCGTGGACGCCGACGTGCACTTCAGGCCGACGTACGACCCGTGGGACCAGCGGTTCTGCGTGGTGCCGGACGGCGACCTGTTCCGGGTGCTGCGCAGGGGGCAGGCCTCCATGGTCACCGACACGATCGAGACCTTCACGCCGACGGGGATCCGGCTCGCCTCGGGCCGGGAGCTGGAGGCCGACCTCATCGTGACCGCGACCGGGCTCCAGTTCCTGCCCTTCGGCGGCGTCGACCTGGTCGTCGACGGCGAGCCGGTCGACCTCCCGACGACGATGATGTACAAGGCGCTGATGCTCAGCGGCGTGCCCAACTTCGCGTTCACCGCCGGCTACACCAATGCCTCGTGGACGCTCAAGGCCGACCTGGTGGCGGCGTACGTCGTGCGGCTGCTCCGGCACCTGGACCGGACGGGAGCCAGGTGGGCGGTGCCGGTGCGCCAGCCGGGGGTCGGGGAGCGGCCGTTCATGGACTTCACCTCCGGCTACGTGCTCCGCGCGGTGGACCGGATGCCGCGCCAGGGCGACCGGCGGCCCTGGCGGCTCAGGCAGAACTACCTGGCCGACCTGCGCACCATCAAGCGAGGAGAGATCGACGACGGGGTGCTGGCCTTCGACCGGGTGCCGGCCTTGGCGAGTGATCCGACTCTCACCAGCGTTTGACCGGCCGCCCGATCGGAGACCGGTGGGGCACGACGAGCGCACCGGAGGTGCACGATGGGTTTGGACGACAAGGTCGGCAACAAGGGCGAGGACCTCAAGGGCCGCGCCAAGGAAGCAGTCGGCGCCGCGACCGACGACGACGAGATGAAGCACGAGGGCCGCGCCGACCAGGCCGAGTCCTCGGTCAAGCAGGCCGGCGAGCACGTCAAGGACGCGGCCAGCGACGTGAAGGACGCGTTCAAGAAGTAGTCAAGGTCACCCGCCCACGATGCGGGTTGCTGCGGGCCGCTCTGCCACACTGGTGGGAGCGGCCCGTTCCTGTCTTGCCCCGGGCCAGCCCCCGCACTGCGAATTGCGGCCGGGCCACCACAGACTCAAACCCTCTGGTGAGACGATCCCACCATCGAGAGCGATCTCCCTTGTCTTCCGCACGTTCCACTTCCTTCGCCGACCTCGGCGTACCCCACGACCTCGTCTCCGTCCTCAAGGCGCGCGACATCACCGCACCGACCCCGATCCAGGCCGCCACGCTGCTCGACTCGCTGGCCGGCCGCGACGTGCTCGGCCGGGGCCGCACCGGCTCCGGCAAGACCTACGCCTTCCTGCTGCCCCTGGTCGCCCGGCTCAGTGAGTCCGGTCGGCCGCGCCGCGCGGGCAAGCCCCGCGCGCTGATCCTCGCGCCGACCCGTGAGCTGGTCGGCCAGATCGAGCAGGCACTGATCCCGCTCGCCGCCTCGGCCGGCCTGACCACCCGCACCGTCTTCGGCGGTGTCGGCCAGCACCCGCAGGTGCAGGGGCTGCGCCGTGGCGTCGACATCGTCGTCGCCTGTCCGGGGCGGCTCGAGGACCTCATCCAGCAGGGCCACTGCGACCTCGGCGCGGTCGAGGTCACCGTGCTGGACGAGGCCGACCACATGGCCGACCTCGGCTTCCTGCCCGCCGTACGCCGGCTGCTCGCCGCGACCCCGAAGCAGGGTCAGCGGCTGCTCTTCTCCGCGACCCTCGACCGTGGCGTCAACGTCCTGGTCAAGCAGTTCCTCCAGCAGCCGGTGACCCACGAGGCCGACTCGGCGCAGTCGCCGAACAGCGAGATGGACCACCACGTCCTGCACGTGGCGCGCGAGCAGCGCGTCCCGGTGCTCGTCGACCTGACCAGCGCCCCGGGGCGCACCCTGGTCTTCACCCGGACCAAGCACGGCGCGAAGGCCCTCGCCCGTCAGCTCAACCGCAGCGGCGTCCCGACCGTCGAGCTGCACGGCAACCTCAGCCAGGGCGCCCGGACCCGCAACATGGACTCGTTCCACGCCGGCCGGGCCACCACCATGGTGGCGACCGACATCGCCGCGCGCGGCATCCACGTCGACGACATCGCCCTCGTGGTCCACGCGGACCCGCCGTCGGAGCACAAGGCCTACCTGCACCGCTCGGGCCGCACCGCTCGCGCCGGCGCGGCCGGCACCGTGATCACGCTGATGACCGAGGACCAGGTCCGCGACGTCCGCGACCTGACGCGGGCGGCCGGCATCAAGCCGACCATCACCCGCGTCGACGGCCCGCGGCACCCCATGCTCGTCACGCTCGCTCCCGGCGAGCGGGTCCTGGTGGCCGGTGGTCTCGGCGTCACCGCCGAGGAGCCCGAGCGCCGTTCCGGCGGCGGTCGCAACCGCGGCCGGTCCCAGTCCTCGGGCCGACGCTCGGGCGGGCAGTCGCGCTCGGGCGGGCAGTCGCGCTCGGGCGGCAAGCCGCGCGCGGCCGCCGGCTTCGGCAGCGCCCGCGGGCGGGGGCAACCGGAACCGCCGTCGCGGCTCGTCGTCGTCCTCCGGGCGCGCGCACAACGCGGCGTCGTTCAGCTCCGGTCGCCGCTGAGCGGTCGACTCCAGGACCTGTCGATGAGCCGGCTTCAGGCGTGGTTGCGCCGGGCGCTGTGGGACGTGGTGCCGCGCGACCACCGGCAGACGCCCGGTGAGCTGCGTCGCCGCCAGTGGGTGACCGTCGGTTTCGTCCTCATCGGAGCGGTGGTGCTCGGCTTCTCGCTTCGCATCGACCCGGGCAGCCACTGGTTCTACCCGGCGACTCTCGGCCTGGCCGCGGTGTGGGCTGTCGGCGCCCTGGTGTCCGGGCCCCTGCACCTGGGCCGGATCCCCTTCCGCGACGAGCACCGCCGTCCGGTGCTGACCCCCATCGTGGCCGGCCTGGCCCTGGCGGCGATCTTCGTGGTGGGCGCGCTCCTGGTCCGGGGCATCTCGTGGCTGAGCTTCCTGGAGGACCAGGTCGTCTCGATCGTCGACTACGCCGACCAGGGCTCGCTGTCCATCCTCGCGATCATCACCACGGTCAACGGCGTCGCCGAGGAGCTGTTCTTCCGCGGGGCGGTGTACGCCGCGATCACCCGGCATCCCGTGCTCTGGACGACGGTGGCCTACGGCGTCGCCACGCTCGCGACCGGCAACCTGATGCTGACGTTCGCCGCGGTGCTGCTCGGCCTGGTCGTCGGCCTCGAGCGCCGGGCCAGCGGCGGCATCCTGGCCCCGATCCTCACCCACTGCACGTGGTCGCTGGCCATGCTGTTGGCGCTGCCGCTCGTGTTCTCCTGAGCCGGGCCGTCAGCGGTCCTGCTCGTCGTTCAGGGCCCGCTCGACCGCCTCGCGGTAGGAGAGCGGCTCCCCCGGGACGATGTCCTGGATGGCGTAGTCGGTCTGCAGCACCTCGGTGCTCATGGAGTCGATGAGGTTGCCGGCGGTGGTGGAGTCGACGTTGGTCACCAACCCGATCCAGAGCGACGAGAGCCGGGGGGTCAGCACCGGGACGGTGACGATCGGGACCCGGCGCCCGTTGATCACCTCGGCTGCCTGCTGGAGCATCTGCACGTAGGTGAGCCGGTCGGCCCCGCCGATCTCGTAGACCTGGCCGAAGGTCTTCTCGACGCCGATCACGCCGAGGAGGTAGCGGGTCACGTCGTCGATCGCGATGGGCTGCGTGCGGGTGTCGGCCCAGCGCGGGACCACCATCGCGGGCAGGTTCTTCACCAGCTGACGGGTCATCTCCCAGGAGATGCCACCGGCACCCACCACGATCGCGGCCCGCAGCACGGTCACGGGTACGCCGGAGCTGCCCAGCAGCTTCTCGACCTCGCGACGCGAGCGCAGGTGCGGCGAGAGCTCGGTGTCGTCCTTGCCGAGACCCCCCATGTAGACGATCTGCCGGACGCCGCTGGCCGCGGCCGCGAGGCCGAAGTCCCGCGCCGCCTCGGCGTCCTTGCGCTCGAAGTCGTTGTCGTCGAGCGAGTGCACGAGGTAGACGGCGACGTCGACGCCCTCCATCGGCTCGGCCAGCGAGCCCGGGTCGGACACGTCGCCCCCGACCGGGTCGGCCGGGCCGGCGTAGTCGTCGGGCCGGCGGGTCATCGCCTTGACCTGGTGCCCGGCGTCGTCGAGCGCGCGCACCAGCCGCCGGCCGATGAAGCCGGTCGCACCGGTCACCAGCACCGTCAGGCGCTCGTCGTCAGGGAGACGGGTCACCGGGCAGATCCTAGTGTCGACGCTAGGTACACGATGGCAGGTACCCGATGCTGACTCCGGGTTCGGTGTCGACCCCCTTCCGGACTTCAGGGCTGGCACGGATGATCTTCCGCGCCCGACCGGCCCATGCTGACGCCATGGGGACGCGACGCGCACTGGCCATCTCGAGACGAGCAGTGGTGACCGCCGTAGTGGTGGCACTGGTGGCGTGCACAGCGCCCTCCGACGACCCGGCGCCTCGGGACGAGCAGAGCGCGGATGCCGTCGCACCGGGGGCGTCGGACTCACCGGGCGCCGCTCCGGCGACCGCGGCCGAGCCCGACGCCGACGTGGTCGCGGCGGTGACCGGGGCGGGCATCCGCGTCGTCGCCGCCGACGGCAGCACGGCGTACGGCGCGGTGGCCCCGGCGTCCGGGATCGAGGTGACCGAGGAGCAGCTGGCCGGGCTGGTGGCCGAGTCCGAGGCACACAGCGGGTCGGTCGGCTCGACCCTGGACTCGATGGTCCCGACGGAGGTGCCGGTGTCGGCGTTCCTGGTCGGGTACGCCCGCGGCGCCGACACCGCTGCTGCCCACCTGGCAGCGACGATGCTCGACGGGCAGGACCTGAGCCATCCCGACCGGGTGGTGTTCCCCGCGCTCGTCCCGATGCTGTTCGCGTCCGACCTCGCGCACGCCGCCGGTGACCCGGACGCCGTGGCGCTGGCGCCCTCGGCGTACGCCAGCGGGCAGCTGTGCAGCAGCATCTCCGCCTCGATCACCCGGGGGATCAACGCCGTCTTCGACGCGCTCCACGTCAACTACGCCAACCTGCCCAAGACCGGTGTCGCGCTGCTGGACGGCATCCTGCAGGGCATGGCCGACCTGGTCGTGGCGGGCGTGAACATCGTCGTCGAGGCGGGCCGGACCCTGGTGCTCGGGCTGAAGAAGTACCTCATCGACCAGGTGCTCTCCGTCGTGGCCAAGGTGGCCGCGATCGCCTCCATGGTCGCGATGTTCTCCAGCTACGTGCACAAGGTGAACCTGAAGATCGACTTCGGCGCCGAGTCGGTGTGGAAGGGGGTGGAGCCGGCAGGCACCTCGGTCACGGCCACGCTCACGGCGTCGACCGACTACGGCTACGGCCCGGTCGACTGGCCGCCCGAGTTCGAGGACTGCGCGAAGGAGGCCGGGGTGCAGCTGACGCCGCTCAAGCCCCTGGGCGAGCACGTGAGCTGGGAGCTCGAGAGTCCGCCGGACCTGCTCATGTCGCGCAGCCCGGGAGGCAAGACGCTGGACGACGGAGGCCCCGGGGTCGCCGTGGCCACGTGGGACCTGGTCACCGGGACGGAGGCTCCGGGCCTGACCGGCGAGGGGGTCGAGGAGACGGCGACCGTCACCGCGAGCGTCGAGCGGACCCAGGTCAGGCAGCTGATCCAGAGCCTGGTCGCCATGGCCGGGCACCTGCTGG
Source organism: uncultured Actinomycetota bacterium (assembly GCA_963766475.1). Lineage (GTDB taxonomy): Bacteria > Actinomycetota > Actinomycetes > Propionibacteriales > Nocardioidaceae > Nocardioides. The sequence continues at coordinate 156,190 of CAVXZS010000003.1, forward strand.
CCGGCCCGCTGCCGGCGTTCATCCGCCAGCCGCTCGAGTCGGCCGTCTCGGACGGGGTGAACTCGCTGCTCAAGGACTTCGTCAAGCTGACGGACCTGCAGACCAGCCGGCGGCTCATCGTCATGTACCACTCGCCGGACAAGCCGAAGCCGAAGAAGGGCCAGCACGAGCTCTGGGCCGGCGCGTGGCACAACACCGGATACGGCACCAGCGGCACCTTCGAGATGGACGTGCACCGGTCCGGCGCCGCGATGACCGGCTCGATCGTGATCTACAGCTCCGACTGCGTGACTCGCGGGCAGCTGGACGCGACAGTCACTGGCGACCAGGTGCAGTTCGGGGCCATCCAGGCGGGTCACGCCATCACGTTCCAGGGTGAGATCAAGGGCGACCAGGTGGCGGGGCTGTGGACCATCGACGAGGGCTGCGGAGGCTGGAGCGGGACGTGGCAGGCCACCATCACCAGGGCGCGCTGAGCACCCTCACCGGGTGCGGCGGGCGATGCCCTCGCGCTTGGTCTCGTCCATCCCAGCTTCGTACGCCGACACGAGGGCGGCGATCGAGAGCGGCTTGATCTTCTCGACGACCTGACGGACGGTCTCGGGCGAGGCGCCCTGGTCGCGGTAGACCGGCCAGACCAGGGTGCGAAAGATGTCGTAGAGCTCCTTGGCCACCTCGCGCCCGTGCCGGGCGTAGAGGTCGGCGGCCGCGAGCGCGGCCTCGGTGGGGAAGCCGAGGTCGAGCAGGCCGAGGCCGACGGAGAGCTGGGACACGGCCACCTGGTACTGGCCGCGCTTGAGCGGGAACACCACGCCGAGCGCGCCCAGCGTGCGCAGGTCGTCGTCGGAGAGCTCGCGGCCGGCGCGGGTGGACAGCTCGGCCCGGGACATCTCGATCGGCCGCTCCACGTCCCAGGGCGCGAGCATGGTCCGGGCCAGCGCCAGGTCCTCGGGCGTCGCGTCGGCCGGGATGCCGGCGACGTACTTCTCGATCGCGGAGAGGGTGAACCCGTGGCTCTGCAGCTCCTGGACCAGCTCGAGACGGCCGACGTGGTCGCGGGAGTAGTAGCCCGACCGGCCCTTGCGGATCGGCGGCGGCACCAGGCCGCGCGAGGTGTAGAACCGCACGTTGCGCACGCTCATGCCGACGCGGTCGCAGAGCTCGTCCAGCGTGAGCAGCTTGTCGTCGTCCATCGCCACCTGTTCCCCGGCTCTCGTGTGGATGTCGGGTGAGTCAGACCACACGGGTCTCTCCTGTTGATCGTGACACTAATGGTGTCACAATCGGCTCATGGCAGCGTCTGCGCAAGAAGCGTTCGTGTACGACCATCTCCGCACCCCGCGCGGCAAGGGCAAGGCCGCGGGCTCGCTCCACGAGGTGAAGCCGGTCGACCTGGTGGTCGGCCTGATCCACGAGCTGCGAGAGCGCAACCCCGGCCTCGACACCAGCCGCATCGACGACGTGGTGCTCGGAGTCGTGTCGCCGATCGGCGACCAGGGCGGCGACATCGCCAAGACGGCGGCACTCGCGGCCGGCCTGCCCGACACCACCGCCGGCGTCCAGCTCAACCGCTTCTGCGCCTCCGGGCTGGAGGCCGTCAACCAGGCCGCGTCCCGGGTCCGGGGCGGGTTCGAGGAGCTGATCCTCGCCGGCGGCGTCGAGTCGATGAGCAGGGTCCCGATGGGCTCCGACGGAGGAGCGTGGGCATCCGACCCCGCGACCGCGCTCAGGACCGGCTTCGTCCCCCAGGGCATCGGTGCCGACCTCATCGCCACGATCGAGGGCTGGTCCCGCGACGACGTGGACGCGTTCGCCGCCGAGTCCCACCACCGCGCCGCCAAGGCGTGGGCCAACGGCTACTTCGACAAGTCGGTCATCCCGGTCCGGGACCTCAACGGCGTGACCGTGCTCGACCACGACGAGCTCATCCGTCCCGACACCACGCCCGAGGGGCTGGCCGGGCTCAAGCCGAGCTTCGCGCAGCTCGGTGCGGACGCGGGCTTCGACGACGTCGCGCTCGAGAAGTACCACTGGGTCGAGAAGATCGACCACGTCCACCACGCCGGCAACTCCTCCGGCATCGTGGACGGCTCCGCGCTGGTCGCGATCGGCAGCGAGCGGGTCGGCACCGACCTCGGCCTGACCCCGCGGGCCCGGATCATCTCGGCCGCCGTGTCGGGTGCCGACCCGACGATCATGCTCACCGGCCCGGCTCCCGCCGCGCGGAAGGCGCTGGCGATCGCCGGCCTGGAGACCACGGACATCGACCTCTTCGAGATCAACGAGGCCTTCGCCGCCGTCGCGATGCGGTTCATGCGCGACATGGAGATCACCTCCGACATCACCAACGTCAACGGCGGCGCCATCGCCATGGGCCACCCGCTCGGCGCCACCGGCGCCATGATCCTCGGCACCCTCATCGACGAGCTCGAGCGGCGCGACCTGCGCCGCGGTCTCGCCACGCTCTGCGTCGGGGGCGGCATGGGCATCGCCACCATCGTCGAACTCGTCTGACCTAACGCTGGTTGAGGAGGGCGCTCTGCGCCCGTCTCGAAACCTCGCAACCGAGAACGGAAACGCAACCACGATGACCAGCACCACTACCGACCAGAGCGCCGTCCGCTATGAGAAGGACGCAGACGGCATCGTCACGCTGACCCTCGACGACCCGACCGCCAGCGCCAACACGATGAACCAGCTGTACGTCGACTCGATGGCCGCGGCCGTCGACCGGCTGTACGACGACGCCGCCGGCGACGACACCAGCGTCACCGGGGTCGTCGTAGCCAGCGCCAAGAAGACGTTCTTCGCGGGCGCCAACCTCAACGAGATGGTCAAGGCCACCCCGGCCGACGCCCCGGCGGTCTTCGAGCTGGCCGAGCGGGTCAAGGCCTCGCTCCGTCGCCTCGAGACCTTCCCCAAGCCGGTCGTGGCGGCGATCAACGGCGCCGCGCTCGGCGGCGGCTTCGAGATCGCCCTGGCCTGCAACCACCGCGTCGTGGTCGACGGGCGGTTCGAGGTCGGGCTCCCCGAGGCCAGCCTCGGGCTGCTCCCCGGAGGTGGCGGCGTCACCCGCATCATCCGGCTGCTCGGCATCCAGAGCGGGCTGATGGACGTGCTGCTCCAGGGCAGCACCTTCAAGCCCGCCCAGGCCAAGGAGAAGGGCCTCGTCGACGAGCTCGTCGCCACCCAGGACGAGCTGGTCCCGGCCGCCAAGGCCTGGATCAAGGCCAACCCGGACGCCGTACAGAACCCGTGGGACGCACCCGGCTACAAGATGCCCGGCGGCTCGCCGAAGTCGCCGGCGCTGGCCGGCTTCCTGCCGGCGTTCCCCGCCCTGCTCCGCAAGCAGCTCAAGGGTGCGGACTATCCCGCGCAGAAGGCGATCCTGTCCGCCGCCGTCGAGGGCGCCCAGGTCGACTTCGACACCGCGAGCCGGATCGAGTCGCGCTACCTGACCAACCTGGTCGTCCACCAGGGCTCGAAGAACATGATCCAGGCGTTCTTCTTCGACCTGCAGGCGATCAACGCCGGCAAGCTCCGGCCCCAGGGGATCGAGCCCTGGAAGGCGACGAAGGTCGGCGTGCTGGGCGCCGGGATGATGGGCGCCGGCATCGCCTACGTCTGCGCCCGGGCCGGCATGGAGGTCGTGCTCAAGGACGTCGCCGTGGAGAACGCCGAGAAGGGCAGGGCCTACTCGGAGAAGCTGCTCGACAAGGCGATCTCCCGCGGCCGCTCCACCGAGGAGAAGAAGGCCGAGCTGCTCGGCCGGATCAAGGCGACCCAGGACCCGGCCGACCTCGCGGGCTGCGACCTGGTCATCGAGGCGGTCTTCGAGGACCCGGCGCTCAAGCACCAGGTGTTCGCCGAGATCGCCTCGCACGTGAACCCCGATGCGCTGCTGTGCTCCAACACCTCGACGCTCCCGATCACCGAGCTCGCCGAGGGCGTCGACCGGCCTGAGGACTTCATCGGCCTGCACTTCTTCTCGCCCGTGGACAAGATGCCGCTGGTCGAGATCATCAAGGGCGAGCAGACCTCCGAGGAGGCGCTCGCCAAGGCCTACGACGTCGTGCAGCAGATCAGGAAGACGCCGATCGTCGTCAACGACAGCCGCGGCTTCTACACCTCGCGGGTGATCGGCTTCATGGTCAACGAGGGCATGGCGATGCTGGCCGAGGGCGTGCACCCGTGGTCCATCGAGCGGGCCACCACCCAGGCCGGCTACCCGGCCCCGGTGCTGCAGCTCTCCGACGAGCTGAACCTCGAGCTGATGGCCAAGATCGCGAAGGCGACCAAGGAGGCGGGCGGCCCGTCGTACGTCGCGCACCCGGGCTCGGCGGTGGTCGACAAGATGCTCGAGGCCGGTCGCGCCGGCCGGCTCCGCGGGGCCGGCTTCTACGACTACGACGAGGACGGCAAGCGGGGCTCGCTGTGGGCCGGGCTGGCCGAGCTCTTCCCGGTCGCCGAGCGGCAGATCCCGTTCCGCGACATCCAGGACCGGATGCTGTTCGCCGAGGCGCTGGAGACCGCCAAGTGCTTCGAGGAGGGCGTCATCGAGTCCTCGGCGGCGGCCAACATCGGCTCGATCATGGGCATCGGCTTTCCGCCGATGACCGGTGGTGCCGCGCAGTTCATGGTCGGCTACCAGCGCCCTGCCCAGGAGCCGGGCGGCCAGCCGGACGGCCCGATCGGCCTCGCGGCGTTCCTCGAGCGCGCCGACGAGCTCGCCGCGGCGTACGGCGACCGGTTCCGGGCAACCCCGTGGCTGCGCGACCTGGCAGCCAGGGGCGAGGGCTTTCCGGCCTGACGGAATTCATCACCTGATGTAACTCACCGTTACGTCCACTACCCGGGGAGTAATGACGCCCCAGAAGACGACGTAACGGTGAGTTACATGTGTCTGGGCCCGGTGCGTCCGGCGCCCTACGGCCTCAGCCGGCGCTCTCGAACCAGGGGTGCCGCAGGTCGTAGAACGTCGCGCCCTGCATGACCTGCTCGAACTCGGCGGCCACGTCGGGCGGGGGCGGGGCCGCCTCGCCCTTGCGAGCGCCCGCCTCGTCGGTGAAGGCGACGGTCTCGGTGAAGGTGCCGTCCGGCTCGATGGCCAACGTGGCCCCCAGGATGTCGGGCCGCATCTCGTGGAGCGCGTCGGCGCCGTTCGTCAGGAGGGCGCGCAGCGGGCCGGGGTCGTCCACCTTGCCGCGGATGACCTGGACGAACCCCGCGTCGTCCGAGCCGCCGCCGAACAGCAGCGTGACGTCGTCGCTGTCGTGGAACTCGACCGGACCGTCGAACAGGGCTGCCATCCGCTCCGCCCACGCACCCTGCTCGGGCCGCTCGGAGTTGGCCATCGCCTTCTCGCGGCTGTCGAACCGGACCACGCCGACGAACGTCCCGTCGTCGGTGAACCCGTAGGTGCCGCCGAGCCAGCCGTCGGCGCCGGGGGAGAGCTGCTCGAGCCACTCGTCGGTCAGCGCCCGCAGCTCGTCCTGCCTGGCGCACCTGCCCTGGATGATCTGGATGAACACGGTGGGTCCTTCCGTCGATGTGCCTCCCGACGTTACGACCGCGGCACCTGCCGGTCCATAGCCATGACGGGTCGTCCTTTCGGTCACGAAAGGTGGCCGACTTTGCCCCAACTTCGCCATTCCCCGGCGCGTTCGGGTGCACACGGGGAGGATTTGGTCGTGAGCAGCCGTGCAGCCGTCATCGACGTCCGGAGCCTGCACGTGCGCTTCGGCGAGGTCGAAGCCGTGGCAGGCGTCGACCTCACGGCGTACGCCGGACACGCGACCGCGCTCCTGGGCCGCAACGGCGCCGGCAAGTCGACCACGATGCGGGTCCTGGCCGGAGTGGTGCCGCCCACCGCGGGCAGCGTGCTGGTCGCGGGCTTCGACGTCCGGACCCACACGCTCGACGTCAAGCGCGCCGTCGGCTACTGCCCCGACGTGGGCGGGCTGGTGCCGCGTGCGACGCCGTGGGAGCACCTCCAGCTGTCCGCCCGGCTGCGCCGGCTCGACAACTGGGAGGACCGGGCGCGCGACCTGCTCGAGCGCTTCGAGCTCGGGGACGTGGCACACCGCGTGACCACCGGCTTCTCCCACGGCATGGGCCGGCGGCTCTCCGTGTGCCTGGCCGCGCTGCACGAGCCCGAGGTCCTCCTCCTCGACGAGCCGTTCGACGGCGTCGACCCGATCGGCGTCGAGGCGACCTTCGACGTGATCAACGACGCGCGCTCCCGGGGCGCCTGCGTGCTCGTCTCCACCCACCTGCGTGAGCTGGCCGTCCAGGCGTGCACCTCGGTCCTCGTCCTGCGCGGCGGCGCCCAGGTCGCCGTCGCCACCGCCGGCGAGATGGCCGGCGAGGAGGGGGCCCGTGCGTACCGCAGCCTCCTTGACTGAGGTACGTCGCGCCGTCTCCGACGTCGCCTACCTCATCGACTTCCGCACCTCGACGGTCCGTCGGCCGCGCGCGTTCGCGATGAGCGCGGCGGTCTTCGCCGGCCTCACCGTCGCCGCGGCGACGGTGCCCGCGATGGTCGACGGCGCCGGCAGCTCCCGGGGCTACGCCCTCGACGCCGCCCTGGTGATCCCCTCGGCGATGGCGGGGTTCATGTTCCTGGCGATCGCGTCGTCGATCGCGTCCGGGGGTGGTCGCGAGCTGCTGCACCGCGAGCACGCCGTGATCTACCCCGTCAGCCCGACCACCGACCACCTCGGCGCCCTGCTGCTCGCGCCGCTCAACATCGCGTGGCTGCTGCAGGCCTGGGTGCTCATGGGCGTCACGGCGTACGGCGTCGACCGGCGCTCGCTGGTGGCGGCCGAGATCGGCATCGTCATCTGGATCATGGCCGCCACCGCCGTCGGGCAGGTGGTGGCCTGGACGGTGGAGGCGATCCGCCGCACCACGCACGGGATCGCGGTGATCCGCTCGATGGGCCTCCTGCTGGCCGCGGCCGCGGTGATGGTGCAGCTGACCCACCACACCGCCGCACTGCTCGACTCGCTGAAGACGAGCTGGCTCGTCACGGGGTACGTCGACGGGTTCCGCATGCGCTGGGTGGAGTCGATCGCGGTCGAGCTGGTGCTGCTCGTGGTCGCCGTCGTCCTCGGCGCGATCCCGGCCCACCTCGCCGCCCGCAACGCACCGCGGGACGAGATGCGGGTCGAGACCGGCAACCAGGTGGCCCGCCGGCTGCCCCGCTCTGCGCTGGCGATGCTGGTGCGCATCGACCGGGGCTCGGTCTGGCGCGCCGTGCCCATGCGCCGCGGCCTCGCCGTCCTCGCGGTCGGTCCCGGCGTCGTGGCCCTGGCCGGCAACCTGGACTGGCCGCAGATGACGATCCTGCCCGGCCTGGTGGCCTCCGGTGGCGCGCTGCTGTTCGGCGTGAACGCCTGGTGCCTCGACGGCCGCGGCGGACTCTGGCGGGAGAGCCTGCCGGTCGGTCCGCGGGTGGTCTTCGCCGCCCGGACGTGGGTGCTCACCGAGTTCTTGCTGGTCGCGTCGTTCGTGACCATGGTGCTGGCCGGCCTGCGCGCCGGGCTGCCGAGCGGGGCCGAGCTGACCGCGCTCCTGTGCACCTGGGTGGTCGTGGTGCTGCAGGTCGTGACGTCGGCCATGCGCTGGTCCTCGCGGCGACCGTTCAACGTCGACCTGCGCTCGGCGCGGGCGACTCCGGCACCGCCCCTCGTGATGGTCGGCTACTCGACCAAGCTCGCGGTCACCACCACGCTGACGAGCCTGATCTTCTCGGGGCTCGCGAGGGTGCCACACCCGGAGATCTCGGTCCTGGTGGCAGCGCCGTTCGTCGGGTGGTCGCTGATCCGCCTTCTGCATGCTCGCGACTCGTGGACAGATCCGGTCCAGCGAGCCCGGGTCGTCACCACGATCGCGGGATGAGAATCGATGTTGGGGAGACAATGACTTCATGGGCGTACTGATGCTCATCCGCCACGGACAGGCGTCGTTCGGCAGCGAGGACTACGACGTGCTGTCCTCGCGCGGCGTCCGGCAGAGCCGCAAGGTGGCCGAGGCACTGTCCGGCTACGGCATCTCGCCGACCACCCTGATCCACGGCGGCATGCGCCGCCAGCGCGAGACGGCCGAGCAGATGCTGCTCGGCGCCCCCGCGTGGGAGGTGCCTCTGGAGCAGGACGACGCGTGGCGCGAGCTCGACCACGTCGCGGTGATGGAGGCCTATCCCACCCTCAGCGACATGGACCGGGAGCTGCTGCGCAGCGGACGCATGGAGCTGCGTCCGTTCCTCGAGCTCTACACGAAGGCCACCTCTCGATGGGCGTCCGGTGCCTACAACTCCGACTACCCGGAGTCCTTCGCCGAGTTCATCGGCCGGGTGCGCGACGGCATCGGCCACGCGGCGCGGATGGCCGGCGAACGGCGCTCCGCCGTCGTCGTCACCTCCGGCGGACCGATCGCGGCGGCGTGCGCGATGCTGACCGAGGTCGGCGAGGAGCCCCGGTCGCTGGCCGCCGCCTGGACCCTCTTCAACTCCGTGATGGTCAACGTCTCGGTGACCCGCGTCGTCGTCGGCTCCAGCGGCGCTCGGCTGCTCACCTTCAACGAGCACTCCTGGCTGGACCGCGAGCTCGTCACCCAGCGCTAGTGGCCTGCCTGCCTTAGGGTCCCTCCGTGGGCGACCAGGCGACCAACGCTCTGATCGCGATCGTCCTCGGCACCGTCCTCGCGGTGCTGCTGCTGATCCCCACCGCGGCGGTCCAGTACCGCCTCGACGGAAGGCTCGGGCCGCTGGACCTGACCATCCTGGTCACCTCGGCGGTCTACGCGCTGGCGATCTGGACCTACACGCTGCTGCCGATGCCGAAGGACCACACCTTCCGCTGCAAGGGCAGCCAGCTGCGGGTGCTCGGGTCACTCGGCCTGATCGACGTGCCACCGCAGGGCGGGCCACTGGCGCTGCTGCGTGAACCGGCGTTCCTCCAGATCGTCCTGAACGTCCTGCTGTTCATGCCGCTGGGCTACTTCCTCCGCGTGATCCTGCACCGGGGAGTGGTGGTCGCGACCGTGGCCGGGTTCGGCCTCTCCCTGCTGGTCGAGCTCACCCAGAAGACCGGGGTCTGGCACCTCTACTCCTGCGCCTACCGGCTCTTCGACGTCGACGACCTCATCGTCAACACCCTCGGGGCCACGGTCGGCTCGCTGCTCTCGATCCTCGTCGTGCAGCGGCGGGCCGGGACGGTCGTGCTGCCGACGACGATCTCGTTCGGGCGCCGGATCGTCGGCTTCGCCTGCGACGTGCTGTTCATCGCCCTGGTCGGTGCTGCCGCGGCGGTCGCCTGGCGCGGCTGGGAGATCTACGTCCGCGACGTGCCACCAGGGGACGTCGACCGGCACGTGCAGGCCGCCCTCCAGTGGGGACTCCCGTTCGCGGTCGAGGCGGTGCTGGTGCTCGGCTTCGGCCGCACGGTGGGTGAGTGGGTCGTCTCGCTCCACACCGTCCCGCGGCGGCGCCGGCTGCTCGTCCCCGGCCGGCTGGTCAAGCTGGCCGTCGGCGTGGGTCCGGTGTTCGTCCTCGCGCCGCTCTACGACCAGGTCGTCGGCCCGGTCGCCATCGCGCTGCTGGCGGCGTACGCCGTCCTGACGCTGGTCCTCGCCTGGCGCACCAGCAACCACCGCGGCCTCAGCCACACCCTGGCCCACCTCGACCTCCGCATCGGCGACGACGCCGACGAGGACCCCACCCTCCGCCCACGCGTCAGAGGAGGCGCTTGAGCAGGGGGAGCGGGGCGTGCTTCATGACGGGGGCGAGGGCGGTCCACGGCAGCGGAGGCACGTAGGCGTGGGCCTTCTGCTTCTCGATGGCCTCGACCATCGAGCGGACGCCGTCCTCGGTGGAGACCATGAACCGGACCTGCTGCTGGACCCGCTCGTTCATCTCCGAGGCGATGTAGCCGCAGTGCAGGACGGTCACCTTGACGGGCTTGCCGAGCAGCTCGTACTGCAGCCCTTCGCCGAGGTGGGAGAGGGCGGCCTTGGTGGCGGCGTAGACGGTCATCGACTTGGGCATGCCGCGCATCGCCGACATCGACGACACCAGCACGAGGTGGCCGGCGTCCTGCGCGCGGAAGATCTCCATGGCCGCCTCGGCCTGCGCGAGCGCGGCGACGAAGTTGGTCATCGCGGTCTCCCGGTTGGCGTCGTGGCGCCCGGTGCCGAGGGGAGCGCCCTTCCCGATGCCGGCGTTGACGATCACCCGGTCGAGACCGCCGAAGTCGTCGCGGAAGGCACCGAAGACCTCGAAGACCTGAGCGTCGTCGTTCACGTCCAGGGCCCGGAGCTCGACCCGCCGCGCCGGGTGTGCGGAGGCGATCTCGCCGCGCAGCTCCTCGAGCCGTTCGGTACGCCGCGCGCAGAGCGCGAGGTCGTGCCCCTTCGCGGCGAACTGGCGGGCCATCTCGGCGCCGAGCCCGGAGGACGCGCCGGTGATCAGGATGGTCGACATGCGGCCAGTCTGGTGGAGCGGGACTACCGCAGCTCGTCCGGGTTCTGGATCACCACGACGGTCCCCATGATCTTGTCGGCGAGCGTCTGCCGCTTGGTGTCCCACAGCGGCCACAGCCAGCCGAGGTAGCAGACCAGGCTGTCGACGTAGTGGGCGATCTGACGCACGAAGCAGAGCAGCGCGCCCATCGGCTGGCCGGTGGAATGCTTGACGAGCCTGATTCCGACCAGGGTCTTGCCGAAGGAGTAGCCGGTGCGCCCCTGGCGGACGACGCTGTTGTAGAGGAAGAAGGCGAGGGAGATCGCGATGCCGAGGACGAGGAAGCCGATCGCCGCGTTGCTCACGTCCGTCGCCTCGTGGTCGATGACCTCGTTGCCGTTGATGTCGTACCTCCACTGGAGGTCGTGCACCACCATCAACCAGCCGATGATCAGCGGGATGCTGGCCACCCCTCCGAGGAACCCGTCGACCAGGTAGCCCAGCACCCGGCGACCCCACGAGGCGTACGTGACCCGCATCGGGGCGTCGTAGCCGTAGATCGCGCGGTAGCGCTCCTCCTCGGTCAGCGTGCGGCCGGCGGCCTGGCCGCTCACCTGCGCCTGGCGCGCCGGGTCGGCCCACTGGCCGGCGATGGAGGAGGGGTTGGCGGGGTCGCGGTCCGCGAACGGCACATAGTCACCGGCCCGGTAGCCGGGCGGGATCGGCGCGGCATCCAGGCCGGGCTCGTCGGTCGGCGTCGACATGGCTGGAGGGTAGGTCGCCCGTTGCCCCGCGAGGGGCAGAACGGACCACTTCGCTCGACCCGAAGGTTGCGGGGACCTATGCATACGCGGTATACATACTCGGTATCCAGCCCGTTCACGAGTAGACGAGGGACGCCGATGTCGGTCCGCCAGGCGTTGCTGGCCCTGCTGGAGCAGGGGCCGATGTACGGCTACCAGCTCCGCACCGAGTTCGAGCGGCGCACCGGCTCGACCTGGCCGCTCAACGTCGGGCAGGTCTACACGACCCTGACCCGGCTCGAGCGCGACGGGCTCGTCGCCGAGGACGGCGCCGACGGCGAGGGGCACGTGGTCTACCGGGTCACCGACGCCGGCCGCGAGGAGGTGGCGACCTGGTTCACCACCCCCGTCGAGCGCACCCAGCCTCCCCGCGACGAGCTCGCGATCAAGCTGGCCCTCGCGGTGACCGTGCCCGGCGTCGACGTCGGCACCGTGATCCAGCAGCAGCGCTCCGCCACCATGTCCGCGCTGCAGGACTACACCCGGCTCAAGCGAGGCCGCCCGACCGATCTCCAGGACCCGGCCGACATGGCCTGGAGCCTCGTCCTCGACTCCCTGGTCTTCGCGGCCGAGGCCGAGGTGCGCTGGCTCGACCACTGCGAGGCCCGGCTCCGCCGCGCCCAGCTCGAACGCCGCCCCGACGACTCGTCTGCGGGCTCGCAGGCGGTCGACGCGGGGGAGTCGCAGACGAATCGTGAAGGGACGCTCCGATGACCGCAGTGCTCCAGCTGGCCGACGTCACCCGCGTGCACGGCGAGGGGGAGACCTCCGTCCAGGCGCTGCGCGGAGTCTCCTTCGCCGCGCATGCCGGCGAGCTCGTCGCGATCATGGGCCCGTCCGGCTCCGGCAAGTCGACGCTCCTCACGCTGGCCGGCGGGCTCGACAGCCCGACGTCCGGCACGGTCTCGGTCGAGGGCACCGACCTGGCCTCGCTCGGCGCGCAGGGCCGTGCCCGGATGCGGCGTACGTCGATCGGCTACGTCTTCCAGGACTTCAACCTCATCCCCGCCCTCACGGCCGCCGAGAACGTCGCGCTGCCGCTCGAGCTCGACGGCCGCAGCAGCCGGGCCGCGCGCACGCTGGCCAGGGAGGCGCTCGGCGAGGTCGGCATCGCGGAGCTCGCGGACCGTTTCCCCGACAACATGTCGGGCGGCCAGCAGCAGCGCGTGGCGATCGCCCGCGCGGTGGTCGGCGAGCGCCGGCTGATCCTGGCCGACGAGCCGACCGGCGCCCTCGACACCGAGACCGGCGAGGAGATCCTGCGGCTGCTGCGCGCCCGCTGCGACTCGGGGGCGGCGGGCGTGCTGGTCACCCACGAGGCACGTCACGCGGCGTGGGCGGACCGGGTCGTGTTCCTGCGCGACGGCGTGGTGGTCGACGAGACCGGGACCGACGGCGTCGAGGCGCTGGTCGACGCCGGCGCCACGCGGTGACCGGTCGATGAGACTGGTGAACGCCTGGCGGCTGCCGCTCCGGCTGGCCCGCCGCGACGCGCTGCGCCACCGCGCCCGCTCGAGCCTGGTCCTGGTCATGATCGCGCTGCCCGTGCTCGCGGTGACCGCGGCCGACGTGCTGATCCAGACCTCACAGGTGTCCGGCGCCGAGTCGGTGGACCGCCGGATGGGGTCGGCGCAGGCGCTGGTGACGCTCACGGACGGCATCCAGGACGTCAAGCAGCGGCCGGATCCCGAGGACGGCTTCCCGATCATGGACGGCGACGGCAGCACGCCGGCGCCGACCGCCGAGCAGGTCTCGTCGCTGCTCGGCGGAGCCACGCTGGTCGAGCTGCGACACGGCGAGGTCTCCTTCAGGACGTCGAAGGGACAGACGCCGGTCGAGGTCACGGAGGTGGACCTGCGCGACCCGGTCACGGACGGCCTGTTCGACCTGACGTCCGGACGCCTCCCGAGGAGCGCCGGTGAGGTGGTGGTCAACCAGTCGGTGCTCGACAAGGGCTACCGCGTGGGCGACACCCTCGACCTCACCGACGACGACGCGCCGGTCGCGCCGACCATCGTGGGTGTCGCCGAGTCGACGACGATCCGCACCTACCCGGCCGCGGCAGGTCCGATCGGCACGCTCGGCGTCGACACCACGGGCACGACGCAGTGGCTGGTCGACGGCGAGGCCGTCTCCTGGTCGACGGTCCGCCGGCTCAACGCGATCGGCGCCCTGGTGGCGTCACGGGCCGTCATCGATCACCCGCCCCCGAAGTCAGAGTGGCCGAGCGGGATGGAGCCGGGAGACACCGACGACACCACCGTCGCGGTGCTCGGGTTGGTCGTGATCATGGCCCTGCTCGAGGTGGTGCTGCTCGCCGGCCCGGCGTTCGCCGTCAGTGCCCGGAAGCAGCAGCGCAGCCTGGCCCTGATGGCCGCGGCCGGCGGGACCCCGAAGCAGTCCCGCCGCGTCATCACCGCGAGCGCGATCGTGCTGGGCGGTGCGGCAGCGGTGGCGGGCGTCGTGCTCGGCATCGGGGTGGGCCGCCTGCTCCAACCGCTGCTCCAGCATCGGGCCGACACGTGGTTCGGGCCGTTCGACGTGCCGTGGCTGCACCTGGCCGGGGTGGCCGGCTTCGGGATGCTCAGCGCGTTCCTCGCCGCCCTCGTGCCGGCCCACCTCGCCTCCCGGCAGGACGTCGTCGCCGTCCTCGCGGGGCGGCGCGGCGACGCGGCGCCGTCGTTGAGGTCGCCCCTGCTGGGCCTGGTCCTGCTCGGCGCCGGCATCGCCGGATCGGCCGCCGGGGCCTCCGGCACGGCGGTGCTGGGCACGGGTGAGCTCCTCATCGCGCTGAGCGCGGTCCCCGCGGTGCTGGGCATGATCCTGCTGGTGCCGGTCGTGCTCGCAGGACTCGCCAAGGTGTCCGGGCGGCTGCCGCTCGTGTTCCGCTACGCCGTCCGCGACGCCAACAGGCACCGCACCCGCACCGTGCCGGCGGTCTCCGCCGTGGCCGCGACGGTCGCCGGCGTGGTCGCGCTCGGCATCGGGCTCACGTCGGACGAGGCGGAGAACGAGGCGACGTACGCGCCGTCCCTCGCCGCCGGGGTGGGCATCGTGCAGGCCTACACCGAGGACCCGCCGTGGCCCGCGATGCGTGGCGTCCTCGAGCGGGAGCTGCCGAGCGCCACGGTCACCGACCTGCAGGGGTTCTCCGACTACGACGCGTTCACCGAGATCAAGGGTGGGCTCGCGCTCAACCTCAGCACCTACGGCGCCTCGGTCGGCGCGAGCGTGATGGTCTCCCCGGACGCCCTGCCCGCGGGGTTGATCGGTGTCTCCGCGGACGACGCCGCCCGGGCGTCCGCGATGCTGCGCCAGGGCGGCGTGGTCGCGTTCGTGACCGGCTCCGGCCCTGCCGACGGGACGGTGGTGCGCGTGGTGCGCGGGACCTACGACCGCGACACCGGCGACCCGACCGGGGAGGCCCGCGCCCAGGCGCCCGCCGTGTTCGTCGACGTCGGCAGCGACTGGAGCGGACCGGCCGGCGTCGTCGCCCCCGCCGTCGCGGAGCAGATGGGCGTGGTGCCCGACACGGTCGCGCTCGCGGTCACCGGTCTCGACGTGAGCGAGCGGCAGGAGGAGGCCGTCGACGAGGGGCTCTCGGCGGTGGTCGCCGACTCCGGGATGTACGTCGAGCGCGGCTACCAGCCCGACGACGCGACCGTGATCGCCCAGCTCGTCCTCCTCGGGCTCGGCGCGATCCTGATGCTGGGCGGCACCCTGACGGCCACCTTCCTGGCCCTGTCCGACGCGCGTCCCGACCTGGCCACGCTCTCGGCGGTCGGCGCCTCGCCGCGCACCCGGCGCGGCGTCGCGGCGGCGTACGCCGTGGTGGTCGGCGTCGTCGGGGCGGTGCTCGGCGCCGCGGTCGGGTTCATCCCCGGCATCGCGGTGACCTGGCCGCTGACGTCGCAGTCCGGGGCCTGCGTCGTGGTGGGGTCCGGCAGCTGCGAGGAGACCGGCACGACGAGCGGCCCGTTCCTCGACGTCCCGTGGCTGATGGTGATCGGGCTGGTCGTGGTGCTGCCGGCCCTGACCGCGCTGGTGGTGGGCCTCTTCGCGCGGTCGCGGCTGCCGCTGGTGGCGCGGCTGGACTGACGCCGCCGCGAGGGGCGGTTGGATGGGTGCATGCCCGAGCTCGATGTCCGTCCCTCGTCGATCGCCGGCCGCGGCCTGTTCGCGGCTGAGCCGATCCCGGCCGGCAGCGAGGTCCTCCGGCCCGACGGGCCCGTCCACGAGCAGGGCCGGCTCAACCACGCCTGCGACCCCAACCTCGGCTGGGCCGGCGACGCGCTGGTCACCCTGCGCGACGTCGCCGGCGGTGACGAGCTGCTCGTGGACTACGCGATGAGCGTCACGGACCCGGCCTACCTCCTGCGCTGCCACTGCGACTCCTACCGCTGTCGTCAGATGGTGGAGGGCACGGACTGGCAGATCCCCCAGCTCCAGCGGAGGTATGCCGGTCACTGGGCACCGGACGTCCAGGCGCTCATCGACGCCGGTGCCGGATCGGCTTGACGCATTTCGCCACGGCGCGGGCCGAGGTCCGCCTAGCCTCCTGAGGTGAGTCGCGCGGGGATCGCAGCCGGCCTGACCGGCCTGCTCGCCGTCGCGCTCGCGGTCGGTCCGGTGCCTCCCAGCCAGGCGGGGCCGGCGTCGCCGCGCCGGTTCCGGAGTCCACACAAACAGTCAGGCTTGACTGTTTGTTGCCGAGTCGCCATCCTGACCGGGTGGCGAGCCAGGCAGCGGTGACGCGCGTCCCGCAGGAGGAGCGGACCCGCGCGATGCGGGCACGGCTGCTGGAGGCGACCGTCGAGCTGCTCGTCGAGAAGGGGTACGCCGGCACGTCGACCACGCTGGTCAGCGAGCGGGCCGGGGTGAGCCGGGGCGCCCAGCTGCACCACTTCCCGACCAAGCAGGACCTCGTGGTCGCCGCCGTCCAGCACGTCACCGAGGTCCGGGGAGCCGAGCTCGCGGCGGCGGCGGAGAACCTCCCGACCGGGCCGAAGCGGACCCGCGCGGTGCTGCAGGTGCTCGGCGACCACTTCACCTCGCCGGTGTTCACCGCCGCGCTCGAGCTCTGGGTCGCCGCCCGCACCGACCCGGACCTCCTGGCGGAGGTCACGCCGCTGGAGCTGAAGGTGGGTCGCGAGACGCACCGGATGACCCTCGACCTCCTCGGTGCCGACGAGTCGCAGCCGGGGGTCCGCGAGCTCGTGCAAGCCACGCTCGACCTGGTCCGCGGGCTGGGGCTGGCCAACACGATCAGCGACGACCGGCGGCGCCGTACCCGCATCCTCGACCAGTGGGCGCAGACGCTCGATGACTGCCTGGAGCGCCGGTGAGCGACCTCCTTCAGGGACTTCTCGACGACCTCGAGGCCGAGGGCGACGACCTGCGCACGACGATCGAGCGGATGGGCCCGAGTGGCTGGACCGCGCAGACACCCGCCGCCGGGTGGACCGTGGCCACCCAGGTCGCGCACCTGCTCTGGACCGACGAGGTCGCCGTGCTGGCCGCGCGGTCGCACGAGTCGCCCGAGGCCAAGCAGGCCTGGGACGACGTCGTGCTGGCCGCGATCGACGACCCGATGGGCTACGTCGACAAGGGCGCGTCCGCGATCGCCGGGCTGCCCCGCGACCAGGTGCTCGGCCGATGGGCCGCCAGCCGTGGAGGACTCCGCCAGGCCCTGACCGCGCTGCCGGCGGGGCAGAAGATGCCGTGGTTCGGCCCGCCCATGTCGGCGGCGTCGATGGCGACCGCCCGGTTCATGGAGACCTGGGCGCACGCGCTCGACGTCTACGACGCGGCCGGCGAGCGCCCCGGTCCGACCGACCGGATCCGGCACGTGGCGCACCTCGGCGTGCGCACCCGCGACTTCGCCTACTCCGTGCACAGGGAGGACCCACCGGCCGAGGAGTTCCGGGTGCAGCTCGCCGCGCCGAGCGGCGAGCTCTGGACGTGGGGTCCCGAGGACGCCGCGCAGAGCGTCCGCGGTCCGGCGTACGACTTCTGCCTGCTCGTCACCCAGCGGGTCAACCGGGCCGACACCGACCTGGTGGCGACGGGTGCCGACGCCGAGCGCTGGCTCACGATCGCGCAGGCCTTCGCCGGCCCGCCCGGTGAGGGAAGGGAGCCTCTCGATGGTTGAGGAGCTCGCGCCAGCGAGCGTCTCGAAACCTCGCAAGCCGGGGCTGGGACGCAACGACGGCTGTGATCGGGTCCCAGCCCGCCCGTCAGGGGTTTCGAGACAGGCGCTCGCGCGCCTTCCTCAACCAGCGGTGGCGGCATGAGCGACGTGCTGCGGGTCGGCAACTGCTCCGGCTTCTACGGCGACCGGCTGTCCGCGATGCGCGAGCAGCTGGAGGGTCGCCAGGAAGATGGGCAGAGCCTGGATGTGCTCACCGGCGACTACCTCGCCGAGCTCACCATGCTGATCCTCGGCAAGGACACGATGAAGGACCCCTCGCTCGGCTACGCGCGCACCTTCGTGCGCCAGCTCGAGGACTGCCTCGGCCTGGCGCTCGAGCGGGGCGTCCGGATCGTCAGCAACGCGGGTGGCCTCAACCCGGCCGGCCTCGCCGAGCGCATCCGCGAGGTCGCGAAGGGGCTCGGTCTCGACGTCAACGTCGCGCACGTCGAGGGCGACGACCTCCGGCCGCTCGGCCTGTACGACGGAGCGCTGACCGCCAACGCCTACCTCGGCGGCTTCGGGATCGCGGCGGCGCTGACGGCCGGCGCCGACGTGGTCGTCACCGGCCGGGTCACCGACGCCTCGGTCGTGGTCGGGCCGGCCGTCGCGCACCACGGCTGGACGCCGACGGCGTACGACGAGCTGGCCGGTGCGGTGGTCGCAGGGCACGTGATCGAGTGCGGAGCGCAAGCGACGGGCGGCAACTTCTCCGGCTTCCGCCAGCTGGTCAGGGACGGCATGGATCCCGCGAAGCCGCTGGGCTTCCCGGTCGCCGAGATCGCCGCCGACGGATCCAGCGTGATCACCAAGCACGCCGGCACCGGCGGCGCGGTCACGGTCGACACGGTGACCGCGCAGCTGGTCTACGAGATCCAGACGACCCGCTATCTCAACCCCGACGTGACCACGCACCTCGACTCGATCCGGCTCGAGCAGGAGGGACCGGACCGGGTCGCGGTCTCCGGGGTGCGTGGCGAGGCTCCGCCGGAGCGGCTCAAGGTCTCCGTCAACGAGCTCGGCGGCTTCCGCAACCAGGTCGAGTTCGTGCTCACGGGTCTCGACGTCGAGGAGAAGGCGGAGTGGGTGCGCGCGCAGCTGACGCCGTCGCTGACCGCGAAGGACGTCACCTGGTCGCGCGTCGCCCCACCGCCCCAGGACGCCGACACCGAGGAGGCGGCGTCCACGCTGCTCCGCTGCACGGTGATGGACCCCGAGCCCGGCCCGGTCGGCCGCGCGTTCACCGCCCCCGCGGTCGAGCTGGCGCTCGCGTCGTACCCCGGGTTCACGATGACCACCCCGCCGCAGCAGCCGACCCCCTACGGCGTCTTCCGGCCGGCGTACGTCGACCGCGCGCAGGTGCACCACACGGTGGTGCACGCCGACGGCCGTCGTGAGGAGATCGGCGACCCCACCGAGTTCTCGACGCCCGACCCCGACGCGGGGCGGCGACCCTCGCCGTACCCCGCTCCGGCCGACTCCGTCAACCGCCGGCTGCCGCTGGGCACCTTCGTGCACGCGCGCTCCGGCGACAAGGGCGGCGACGCCAACATCGGCCTCTGGGTCGCCAACGACGGCGACCCCCGCCGGGAGGCGCGGGTCACCTGGCTGGCCAAGGTGATGAGCGCGCGCCGGGTCCGCGAGCTGGTCCCGGAGGCCCACGAGCTCGAGGTCGACGTCTACGTGCTCCCCAACCTCGGTGGCGTCAACGTCGTGGTCCACGGCCTGCTCGGCCGGGGCGTGGCCGCGTCGAGCCGGTTCGACCCGCAGGCCAAGGGTCTCGGTGAGTGGCTGCGGTCTCGGTTCGTGCACATCCAGGAGAACCTCATATGAACACCCCGCTGGTTGAGGAGCTTGCGCAGCAAGCGTCTCGAAACCACCGCAGGGAAGGCACCTGTCCCAGCCCCGTCTCGCCAGGTTTCGAGACGGGCGCAGAGCGCCCTCCTCAACCAGCGAACGCGGAGGGTTGTCGTGAGTGACGTGCGTGCACTCGGGGCCGAGTTCGTGCGCCGCGAGGTGGCGCCGTACCTCCAGGAGTGGGAGGACGCCGGCACCGTTCCCCGCGAGCTGCACCGGGCCGCGGGCAAGCAGGGCCTGCTCGGCGTCGCGTTCCCCGAGGAGGTCGGTGGCGGCGGCGGGACGCTGATGGACTCGGTGGACCTGCAGGAGGCGATGTTCGCCGAGGGTGCGTCCAGCGGGCTGATGGCGGCGCTGTTCACCGGCGGCATCGCCCTTCCGCACATCGTGGCGTCCGCCAGGGACGGGCAGAGCGCCGATCTCGTCGACAGGTTCGTCCGGCCGACCCTGGCCGGCGAGACCATCGGCTCGCTCGCGGTCACCGAGCCCGGCGGCGGATCCGACGTGGCCGCCCTCCGGACCACGGCGGTCCGGGACGGCGGCCACTACGTCGTCAACGGCGCCAAGACCTTCATCACCAGTGGCGTCCGCGCCGACTTCGTCACCACCGCGGTCCGCACCGGGGGTCCCGGCCACGCGGGCGTCTCGCTGCTGGTCGTCGAGGCCGGCACCCCCGGCTTCAGCGTCGACCGGTCGCTGCGCAAGATGGGCTGGCACTGCTCCGACACCGCCGAGCTGTCGTACGTCGACGTGCGGGTGCCGGTCTCGAACCTGGTCGGCGAGGAGGACACCGGCTTCTACCAGATCGCCGAGCAGTTCGTGGTCGAGCGGATCGGGCTCGCGGTGCACGCCTACGGCATCGCCGCGCGATCGCTCGAGCTGACGGCGGCGTACTGCCGCGACCGCGAGACGTTCGGGAAGCCCCTGATCGCCCGCCAGGTGGTGCGGCACACGCTGGTCGAGATGCGCCGGCAGGTCGAGGTGGCGCGGACCTACGCGCGCGAGGTCGCCCGCCGCCACGTCGACGGGGAGGACGTGATCGCCGAGGCGTGCCTGGCCAAGCAGACCGCCTGCGAGGCGGCGACGTATGTCTGCGACCAGGCGGTGCAGCTGCACGGCGGCACCGGCTACATGCACGGGACCGAGGTGGAGCGGCACTACCGCGACGCCCGGATCCTGCCCATCGGAGGAGGAGCCACCGAGGTGCTGACCGATCTCGCCGCCCGACTGCTCGGGTACGCGTCGTGAACCCGTTCAGGCCGCCGGGCGGTGAGGTGTCGCTGCACATGGATGCGCCACCCGAGAAGGTGTGGGCCCTGGTCAGCGACATCACGCGGATCGGGGAGTTCTCGCCGGAGACGTTCGAGGCGCGGTGGACGCGGGGCTCGACCGGCCCCGAGGTGGGCGCGTCGTTCAAGGGGCACGTGAAGCGCAACGGCGTCGGACCGACGTACTGGTCGCCCTGCCAGGTGACGAAGTGCGTGCCCCACGAGGTGTTCGAGTTCGGCGTCGGCACCGACGACGTCACGGTCAACACCTGGGGCTACCGGTTGGCCCCCGACGGCGGCGGCACCATGGTCACCGAGTACTTCCGCCTCTCGACCGCGCTGCCGTTCCGCCTCTACTGGGCACTCCTGGGCCAGCTCCGCGGCCGCACCAACGAGAAGGGCATGCGCACCACGCTCGAGCGGATGAAGGACGTCGTGGAGAAGGAGGCGGACGGTGGTTGAGGAAGGCGCTCTGCGCCTGTCTCGAAACCTCCGCAGCGACGGCTGGGCCCCGGCTCACGTGGTTTCGAGACGGTCGCTGCGCGACCTCCTCAACCGGCGTGGGGGGTGCCGATGACCACCGCGAACCGCGAGGCGATGCTCGAGAAGCTCGGCGACCTCGAGGCCGAGCACGCCAAGGCCGTCGCGGGCGGTGGCGCCAAGTACGTCGACCGGCACCACGACCGCGGCAAGCTGATGCCACGCGAGCGCATCGAGCTCCTCGTCGACGAGGGGTCGGCGTTCCTCGAGCTCTCGCCGCTGGCCGGCTGGGGATCGGACTTCGCCGTCGGCGCGAGCGTGGTCACCGGCATCGGCGTCATCGAGGGCGTCGAGTGCCTGATCACCGCCAACGACCCGTCGGTGAAGGGCGGCGCCAGCAACCCGTGGACGGTGAAGAAGATCTTCCGGGCCAGCCAGATCGCCGAGGAGAACGGGCTGCCGACGGTCGCGCTGGTCGAGTCGGGTGGTGCCGACCTGCCGACCCAGAAGGAGATCTTCATCCCGGGCGGCAAGCTGTTCCGCGACATCACCCGCTCCTCCGCGGCCAAGCAGCCGACCGTCGCCCTGGTGTTCGGCAACTCGACCGCGGGCGGTGCCTACGTGCCGGGGATGTCGGACTACACGGTGATGGTCAAGGGGCAGGCCAAGGTGTTCCTCGGCGGACCGCCGCTGGTGAAGATGGCCACCGGCGAGGAGTCCGACGACGAGTCGCTGGGCGGCGCGGAGATGCACGCCCGGACCTCCGGTCTCGCCGACTACCTCGCCGAGGACGAGCGCGACGCGATCCGGATCGGCCGGCGCATCGTCGCCCGGCTCAACTGGCGCAAGGCATATCCCGCGCCGAGCTCATGGGCCGAGCCCGACGCCGACACCGACGAGCTCCTCGACCTGATCCCGTCCGACCTCAAGGAGCCGTTCGACCCGCGCGAGGTGATCGCCCGCATCTGTGACGGCGTCTCGACCACGAACGGCGTGGCCTTCGACGAGTTCAAGCCGCTCTACGGCTCGTCGCTGGTCACCGGCTGGGCCAAGCTGCACGGCCGGCCGATCGGCATCCTCGCCAACGCGCAGGGCGTGCTGTTCAGCGAGGAGGCGCAGAAGGCGACCCAGTTCATCCAGCTCGCCAACCAGGTCGACACCCCGCTGCTCTTCCTCCACAACACGACGGGCTACATGGTCGGCAAGGACTACGAGCAGGGCGGCATCATCAAGCACGGCGCGATGATGATCAACGCGGTCTCCAACAGCCGGGTGCCGCACCTGAGCGTGATCATGGGTGCGTCCTACGGCGCCGGCAACTACGGCATGAACGGCCGCGCGTTCGACCCCCGCTTCCTCTTCACGTGGCCCTCGGCCAAGTCGGCCGTGATGGGCCCGGCCCAGCTGGCCGGCGTGCTCGAGATCGTCGCGAAGCAGTCTGCCGAGTCGAAGGGCGAGGTCTTCGACACCGAGGGGTTCAAGGGCATCAAGGAGGTCGTCGAGGCGCAGATCGAGGAGCAGTCGCTGCCGTTCTTCCTCTCCGGGATGCTCTACGACGACGGCGTGATCGACCCCCGCGACACCCGCACCGTCCTCGGCATCTGTCTCTCGGTGATCGAGAACCGGCCGTACGCCGGCACCGACCGGTTCGGGGTGTTCCGGCCATGATCAAGCGAGCAGCGACGCGCGAGGGACGAGCGCGGCGCGCGGGCGAGACGGGGTTGAGCGTGCCCTGCGACCGAGGAACGAGGTCGCAACGGGCTGAGCGAAACCACCGCAACCCGGGCGGGGACCCAGCCACGGCTTGCGAGGTTTCGAGACGCGCGCAGAGCGCGCTCCTCAACCACCGGAGCTCGCGATGATCACGCGGCTGCTGGTCGCCAACCGGGCCGAGATCGCGTCGCGGGTCTTCCGCACCTGTCGCACGCTCGGGATCTCGACGGCCGCGATCCACTCCGATGCGGACGCAGGGCTGCCGTACGTCCGCGAGGCCGACGTCGCCGTACGGCTCCCGGGCAACAGCCCGGCCGAGACCTACCTGGACATCGCGGCCGTGCTGGCCGCCGCCAAGGCCACCGGCGCCGACGCGATCCACCCGGGCTACGGGTTCCTCTCCGAGAACGCCGCGTTCGCGCGTGCGGTCATCGACGCCGGGCTGACGTGGGTCGGGCCCGCGCCCGAGTCGATCGACGCGATGGGCTCGAAGATCGGCGCCAAGGAGCTGATGCGCAGGGCCGGCGTTCCGACCCTGGAAGCGCCGGACGAGCCGACCGAGGCGGACCTGCCACTGCTCGTGAAGGCGTCGGCGGGTGGCGGCGGTCGCGGCATGCGGATCGTGCGCACCCTGGCCGAGCTGCCCGGCGAGATCGCCGCAGCCGAGGCCGAGGCGGCCTCCGCGTTCGGCGACGACACCGTCTTCGTCGAGCCGTACGTCGAGCGCGGCCGGCACGTCGAGGTCCAGGTCGTGGGCAGCAGCGTCTACGGCGACCGCGACTGCTCCCTGCAGCGCCGCCACCAGAAGGTGGTCGAGGAGGCGCCGGCACCCGGCTTGAGCGACGAGGTCCGCGCCGCGCTGCACGACGCTGCCCGCAAGGCGGCCGAGGCGATCGACTACCGCGGCGCCGGCACGGTCGAGTTCCTCTACGACCCGGCCACCGAGAAGTTCTGGTTCCTGGAGATGAACACCCGCCTCCAGGTCGAGCACCCCGTCACCGAGCTCGTGCACGGTGTCGACCTGGTCGAGCTGCAGCTCGCCGCCGCCGAGCGCGACTCGTCGGTGGTTGAGGAGGTTGCGCAGCAACCGTCTCGAAACCCCGACGGTCACGCGATCGAGGTCCGCCTCTACGCCGAGGACCCGGCCGCCGACTACCAGCCGCAGAGCGGCACGCTCACAATGTTCGACATCCCCCTCAAGGGGGGCATCCGGGTCGACGCCGGCTTCGAGACCGGCAGCGAGGTGTCGACCCACTACGACGCGATGCTGGCGAAGGTGGTCGCGCATGCGCCGACCCGGGAGGCGGCGGCCCGCAAGCTGGCCGGCGTCCTGTCGCGCGCCCGGATCCACGGGGTGCGGACCAACCGCGACCAGCTGATCGCCGTACTCCGTGACGAGCGGTTCCTGGCCGGCGACGTCTCGACGGACCTGCTCCCGCTGGTCGAGCCTGTCGAGACCTCCGCAGGGATGGCACCCGCGGCAGCCGCACTCGCATTGGCCGAGCGCGACCGCGTGTCCCGGACCGTCCAGCAGGGCATCCCGACGGCCTTCCGCAACGTGGTCTCGCAGCCGCAGGTCACCGAGTTCGACGACGGGACGCGGGTCGAGTGGTGGGGCGGGCGGGACGGCTACGTCCTCGAGGACGCTGCGGTGATCTCGACACGCTCGATCAGCGGTGGTTACGACATCGTCCTCGAGCAGGACGGCGTGCGTACGTCGTACGCCGTGGCGCTCGTGGGCGACCAGGTCGACGTCGACTGGCCGGGCGGGCACGCGGCGCTGCGGCGTACGCCCCGGTTCGTCGACCCGGCCGACGCGGTCGCGAGCGGCAGCCTGCTGGCCCCGATGCCCGGCACCGTCGTCAGCGTCGCGGTCGAGCAGGGCCAGCAGGTCGAGGCCGGGCAACCGGTCCTCGTGCTGGAGGCGATGAAGATGCAGCACACCGTCCGGGCACCCGGCCCGGGCACGGTGACGGAGATCGACGTGAAGCCCGGTGCGCAGGTCGCCGCCGGAGAGGTCCTGGCCGTGGTGGCAGAGGAGATGCAGTGAGCAACAACTTCAGCGAGACCGAGGAGCGCCAGGCGCTGCGCCGGGAGGTGGCGAAGCTGGCGGGCAAGTACGGTCGCGAGTGGTTCACCGAGAAGGCGCGCTCGGGTGAGAAGACGACCGAGCTGTGGCTGGAGATCGGGAAGAACGGCTACCTCGGCATCAACATCCCCGAGGAGTACGGCGGCGGAGGCGGCGGCATCGGCGACATCGCCGCGGTCTGCGAGGAGCTCGCGGCCCAGGGCTGCCCGCTGCTGCTCATGGTGGTCAGCCCGGCGATCTGCGGCACCATCATCAGCCGCTACGGCACCGAGGAGCAGAAGCAGCGCTGGCTGCCGGGCATCTGCGACGGCACGTCGACGATGGCGTTCGCGATCACCGAGCCCGACGCCGGCACCAACACGCACAACATCACCACCACCGCCCGCCGGGACGGCGACGAGTGGGTGCTCAACGGCCGCAAGATCTACATCTCCGGTGTCGACGAGGCCGACAACGTGCTCGTGGTGGCGCGCGCCGAGGACGCGAAGACAGGGAAGGTGAAGCCGGTGCTGTTCGTGGTGCCGACGGACGCGTCCGGCTTCGAGGCGAAGCCGATCCCCATGGAGATCGTCAGCCCCGAGCTCCAGTTCACGGTGTTCATCGACGACGTCCGGCTCTCGAACGACGCGCTGGTCGGCGATGAGGACGGCGGCCTCGTGCAGCTGTTCGCCGGGCTCAACCCCGAGCGGATCATGGCGGCGTCGTTCTCGACCGGGCTGGCGCGGTTCGCGCTGGACCGCGCGGCGTCGTACGCGAAGGAGCGCGTGGTGTTCAAGGACGCCATCGGCTCCCACCAGGCCATCGCGCACCCGCTCGCCCAGAGCCACATCGAGATCGAGCTGGCGCGGCTGATGACGCAGAAGGCCGCCGCGCTCTACGACGCCGGCGACGACCTGGGTGCCGGCGAGGCCGCCAACATGGCGAAGTACGCCGCCGCCGAGGCCGCCTGCGACGCCGCCGACCGCGCGGTCCAGACCCACGGCGGCAACGGGATCACCCAGGAGTACGGCATGGCCGGTCTGCTGGTCGCCACCCGCGCCGGCCGGATCGCCCCGGTCAGCCGGGAGATGATCCTCAACTTCGTCGCGATGCACTCCCTGGGACTGCCCAAGTCCTACTGAGCCTCACATCCGCGCCTTGAGCACGTCGACCTCGCAGCCCGGGGCGGACGGGTCGAAGCCGTGCTGGACCAGCCAGCGGATCGCCAGCAGGCTTCGCATCGACCACCAGGCCATGATCACGTCGAGGTCGACGTCACGGCCATAACCGGCGACCACGTCACCCAGGTGCTCCTCGTGTCCCAGCGTCAGGATCGCGAGGTCGTAGAGCGCGTCGCCCTGCTGCGCCTCGGACCAGTCGAGCACGCCGGTGATCTCGTCGCCGTCCACGAACACGTGCGCGACCTGGAGGTCGCCGTGCGTGAACACCGGTGTCCACGACCGGAGCGCACCCTCGGCGATCCGGCGGTTGTGCGTGACCAGGTCGGTGGGAAGGACGTCCTGTGCGAGGAGCCATGCGCACTCCTCGTCGAGGCGTGCTGCCAGCTGCCCGGCGTCCTCACCCGGCCACGGCGGCAGCGGCGCCTCGTGCAGCTCGCGTACGGCGGCGCCGGCCGCGGCCCACGCCGCCGCCGACGTGACCGACGGCTCGCCGAGGCGGCCGAGTGCGGTCCCGGGGAGGGCGGCGAGTGCGAGCACGGGCGGCTCGCGCCACAGGATCTCCGGAGTCGGGACCGGTGCCAGCGCCATCGCCTCGACCTCGCGGTCGGTGCGCCGCTGGTCGGAGTCGACCTTCAGGAACACGTCGCCGACGCGGAGCGTCGCGCGCTCCCTATGGGCGACGACGACCTCGACGTCCGGCACGTCGGTCGTTCTACAGCTTTGCCATCTTCGAGTAGGGGCTCTTGATGCGAACGATCTGGGGACGGAAGTCGACCGTCACCGCCGCTGCCTCCGTATGAATGACGCGACCCATCCCGTAGGAGTCGTGGCAGACCAGGTCGTCGAGCGCGTATCGCTCGATCGGTGTCTCGGGGTCGGGCTGGAAGGGGCTGCTGGCCAGGTGGCGCCGTGGAGTTGTCATCAGCTCCAGTATCGCCTGTGGGAGGAAACAAGGACGGGATGCGTCATGACTAGTCTTGACGGTCTGCCTAGCTCGGGGGGTTTCTGATGGTGCACCGCCGTGGGATCGCTCTCTGCGTGGCCGCTGTTGCCGCGTCGACGTTGGGCGCGCTCAGCCCGGCCGAGGCGGTCGCTGAGGAGTGGAGCCCGCTGCAGGACGCGGGCGGCAGCACCCTCGCAGTCGCCCTGGACGACCAGACCACCGCCCTGGTCAGCATCGGTGGTCCGGACGACGCGACCATCTACGACCAGCGCCGCACGGCGGGCGGCACCCTGGGCCCGAGCGCCGAGGTCATGACCGTCGAAGGCGCCACTGCCTGCCGACCGGTCGAGGCCGTCACCGCACTGGGCAACCTCGCGGTCGCCGTGGAGTGCCAGGTGACGACCGGGCTCGAGGACCCGCCGACCAGGCTCGTCGAGCTGGTCTGGACGGGCGACGACGGCTGGGTGTGGCACGTGCAGCCCGAAGGTGAGCTGGGGTCGTTGGACTACTCGCCGCGCGGTCAGTACGTCGTGTTCAGCAGCAACAGCCAGTACGGGCGTCCGCACCACCTGACCAGCTACCACGCCGACCTCGGCTGGCGTGACCTCACGCGACGAGAGCGCGGGCTGACCGGAGACGACCTGGTGGCCGCGATCGGCGACTCGGGTGACGTGGTGGCTCTGCACGGCGCCGGTTTCGAGGACGAGCCGGGCTACTGGTTCGGCGGCCGGCTTCGCATCGAGACCTACAAGGCCACGACGGGGAAGTGGACGCAGCGGCTCACCCGCGACTACCCCGACGGCGGCATCAACCCGTCGGGCATCGACCTGTCCGCCGGGCGGATCGTGGCGACGGTGGTCCAGTCCCGCTCGACCGGCCAGCTCAACGGCCTCGAGGACAAGGTCGTCGTGCTGTCCGGCACGCCGAGCGACCCACGGTTCTGGTCCTCGCCCCAGTGGGACCGCCAGGTCCTCACCTCTTCCGCGGCGATCACGCGGGCAGGTGTCGGCGTCTTCTCCTGGCAAGCGGTCGGCCACCGGCGCACCGCCAGGCCGTGGTTGGCCACGTGGGCGGCCAGCCAGAAGCAGCCGTCCGTGCATGACCTGGGGTCGCCTACGACCCTCACCGACGCCGCAGTGTCCGGCCTCGCCATGGACCTGTCGGTCAGCGCCGACGGCCACGGTGCCATCGCCTACGTCCGGCATCGGCCCGGTGCCGGCGACTCGACCGTCGCAGCGGCATCGTTCCGGGTGGGCCGCAACGGGCTGCGCGAGCAGGTCGACGCGACCTGGCCGCAACCGGCCGACGTGACCGTCAACGTGACCGCGAGCGCCACCTCGGCCAGCATCACGCTCGGCCGCATGGCCGGCCCGTTCTTCCCGTCGCCGCTGACTCAGTGGAGCGTGGGTCCCTAGCGTGCATGCGTCGGTTCGTCGGCCTACGTGCGTCTGGTGAAGCCGTACTTGCCGGTGGGCAGCTTGGTCATGGTGTAGGTCTGGTCGTGGGCTCGGGTGTGGTGGGGTGGGCAGATCATGACCAGGTCGGTGCGGTTGGTCTGACCGCCGTCGACCCAGCGGGTGAGGTGGTGCAGGTGGGTCATGCCGGGTGGGGTGTCGCAGCCTTCGATCTCGCAGCCACCGGCTTCGATGATCTTGGTGATCCGCTGGGCTTCGGTGGCGAGGCGTTTCTTGCGGCCGAGGTCGAGGACCTGGGAGGCGCCGTCGAGGACGGCGGGGATGATGCCGGCCTCGCAGGCGAGCAGGCGGGCGGCGCTGGGGGAGATGGTCTCGCCGGTGTCGAGGTGGGCGGCTTGGAGGTCGCCCAGGAGGGTGTCGAGCTGCATGAGGACCACGACGGTGGCGTTGAGGCCTCCTGCTTTGGGGAGCCGTGTGGTGGGGTAGCGGCGGATCAGGTCGACGAACGCTTGCCCGAGCCGCTCGGCGGTGGGGCGGCGTTCGCCGAGGGACCCCCTGGTGACTCCTTTGCTGGCTTGGTGTTTGGGTGCGGCGATGGCCCAGAGGGCTTTCTTGAGCATCGCGCCGGTCACGGTCGCGTCGATGGTGAACCGGCCGTGGAGTCGGCCGTGTCCGTCGTCGTAGACGGTGAGCCGGGTCGCGGCGGCGGCGGCGCGTTCCTCGCGGTCGAGCAGGGTGGCTTGGTGGGCGTCTGCGGCGTCGGGGGCGGCGACGTGCAGGACGTGGCGGCCGAGCTGGCGCAGTGCTTTGGCGTCGAACGAACCGGCCTGGTCGAGGAGGTGTCGTTCGGCCTGCTCGGCCACGGCGGGGTCGAGGTCGGTGGGGAGCTCGTCGAGGGCGCGGAGGATGGTCTCGGCCTGCTCGACGTGGATCCGGCCGGCGGCGAGGGCGGTGCGGGTCAGGTGCCGGGTCTCCAGACCGGTGGCGAGCCGCATGGCCCGGTGCGCGGTGGCCCGGGTGGTGCGGGTGGTCACGGCGTGCCAGTTCGCGGTCGAGGTGGCACCGGAATGGGCGGGCAGCTCGATCCGGTCGGCGTGGGCCAGGAGTCTGGCTTCGAGCTCGGCGAGCTGGGCCCTCGCGGCCTGGACCTCGGCGAGGGCGGTGGTGGTCTGGGCCGGGGACATCGACCAGACCGGCGTACCGGTCACCGCGCCCAGGTGTGCGCGCACCTCAGCGACCGCCCGGGTCACCGGGTGGGGCTCGTGCGCGAGGGCTGTCATGGCACCCAGTCCAGCACCAGCCACCGGCGCCCGCAGCAGGGCGGAATCCGGGTGTGGACAACGGGTTCCTACCCGCTGGTTGTGCACGGGAAGTGGACAGCCGGGCGGCGGCGGGCGGCGGCGGGCGCGGGTCCCAGGGCGGGCTGCGGTGATCTCGACAGGCTCGATCGGCGGTGGGCGGGTCCCAGCGCGGGCTGCGGGGGTTTCGAGACGGTCGCTGCGCGACCTCCTCAACCACCGGCGGGGCCGGTATGGCGACGGTGGCTGGTCACCAGCGTGGGCTGCGGTGATCTCGACAGGCTCGATCGGCGGTGGGCGGGTCCCCAGGGGTGGGCTGCGGGGGTTTCGAGACGGTCGCTGCGCGACCTCCTCAACCACCGGCGGGGCCGGTATGGCGACGGTGGCTGGTCCCGGCCGGGCTGCGGTGATCTCGACAGGCTCGATCGGCGGTGGGCGGGTCCCAGGGCGGGCTGCGGGGGTTTCGAGACGGTCGCTGCGCGACCTCCTCAACCACCGGCGGGGCCGGTATGGCGACGGTGGGCGGGTCCCGGCGGGCTGCGGTGATCTCGACAGGCTCGATCGGCGGTGGGCGGGTCCCAGCCCGGGCAGCGGAGGTTTCGAGACGGTCGCTGCGCGACCTCCTCAACCACCGGCGGGGCCGGTATGGCGACGGTGGCTGGTCCCGAGCGTGGGCTGCGGTGATCTCGACAGGCTCGATCGGCGGTGGGCGGGTCTGGCATGTGGCTGTCGCCAGCGCTGCGCGACCGCCCCCGGTGCCCACCGGCGTGAGAGTGTGGGGGTGATGACCGACATGGTGAGCGACGGTGACACCGACGTCCGGAGCGGCTCCGGTCGAGACGCGCTCGAGCGCTACGCGCCCGGATGTGGCCGCGACGTTCGGCATGGTCGTGGCGGTCCGCCCGGCCGGGGTCCATGACGAGCTGCTCGAGGCGCCGGCGGTCCGCGCGTTCGCGGAGCAGTTCCGCACCGACGTCTCCGGCGTGGACGACGAGCTGCGCGAGGCGCTCGCCAAGGCGACCGGCAAGCACCAGGTCGCCGTCGCCCAGATGATCTGGATCAGCGACGTCGCGCCACGGCTCGACGCCGTCCTCGACCAGCTCTTCGGACCCTCGGAGTGGCCGACACCGCGCCGCATCCCCGTCGGCGACGTCTGGGGCGTGATCGAGGAGTTCATGCGGACCGTCGCCCGGCACGCCGCCCTCGACCCGATCACCACCGAGCTCGTGCGCCTGCGCGGTGCGCGTCAGCACGACTGCCGGCTCTGCCAGTCCCGGCGTGCCGTGGCGGCGATCTCGGCGGGCGCCGACGAGGCGACGTTCGACTCCGTGGACCACTACGAGGACAGCGACCTCCCCGAGTCGACGAAGGCCGCCCTCGCGCTCACCGACGCCATCATCTGGACGCCGTCCGCGGTCCCCGAGGCGGTCGTCACGCGGGTGCGCGAGCACCTCACCGACGAGCAGGCGGTCGAGGTCGTCCTCGACGTGATCCGCAACGCGACCAACAAGATCGCGGTCGCGATGGGCACCGACGAGCCCGAGGTGACCGAGGGCGTGCAGCTCTTCACCACCGACGCCGACGGGCTCCTGACCACTGTCTGAGCGGGCCGCGGACGCGCCTGCGCATAGCCTTGCCCCCGTGGGGTTCGTGGACAGGCTCGACCGCACGCAGCGGAAGAGGTCGGTCCTCGGCTTCCCCGTCGCGACCTTCTGGAAGTTCATCGACGACCAGGGGCCCTATCTCGCCGCCATCATCAGCTTCTACGCGCTGCTCGCGATCTTCCCGCTGCTGCTGCTCGCCGTCACGATCTTCGGCTTCGTCCTCCAGGGCAATGCCGGGCTGCAGGAGCGCGTGCTCGACTCGGCGCTGAGCACCTTCCCCATCATCGGCGACGAGCTCGGCCGCCCGGACCGGCTCCAGGGCTCGACGACGAGCACCGTCGTGGGCATCATCGCCGCGACCTACGGGTCGCTCGGCCTGGGCCAGGCGCTCCAGAACTCGTTGAACGTCGCGTGGTCGGTCCCGCGCAACAAGCGACCGAACCCGATCCGGCTGCGGCTCAAGAGCCTCGCCCTCCTGGTGCTCGGCGGCGTCTCCGTGCTCGCCATCACCACCGTCGCCACGCTCGGCAGCGAGACCGAGGTGTTCGGGCCGCGCCTCGACACGACCCTGCGCTGGGGCGTGCGCCTGCTCACCGTGCTCCTGATCGGGCTGCTGCTCACCGGCGTGTTCCGGCTGGCCTCGGCCCGCCGGCACCACCTCGGGCGCGCGGCGCCGGGTGCGTTCACGGTGGCCGTGCTGTGGCAGGCGCTGCAGTACGTCGGCACGTTGTACACCACCCGGGTGCTGGCCGAGACCGGCAAGTCCATGAACTTCGTCTTCGGCCTGGTCCTCGGCCTGATCGGCATCATCTACGTCGCCGCGTTCATCGGCGTGATCGGCATGGAGGTCAACGTCGTGCTGGCCCGGCGCCTGTGGCCACGCTCGATCCGCTCGCTCTTCGTCGACCGGGGCGAGCTCACCGAGGCCGACCGGCGCGCGTACGCCAGCTATGTCCGTGCCCAGCAGCACAAGGACGCCGAGAACGTCGAGGTCACCTTCAAGGACCCCGAGACCGGGGAGTTCCGTGTCGTCGAGGAGCCGGGCCCGAAGGGGAAGATGAAGCGCTAGTCATCTAGGCCGAGTCGGGACCGTCGGCGAAGTCGGCCGCGGTGAGGCCGTAGTGATGGCCCGGGGGCCACTGGACGAGCTCGATCCGGTAGCCGTCCGGATCCTCGAGCATGGCGGTCCGCGGTCCGTCCGGGCCGCCCGGCAGCTCGGGTGGGCCCGGGGCGAGGCCGCGACCGGTCAGGGTCGCAAGGGTCTCGGCGAGATCGTCGACCTGGATCGCCAGGTGGTCGAAGCCGCCTACCTCGACCGGGCCGTCGTCGGGTCGGTGCACGAGCTCGAGGGTGGCCGCCGGCTCGTCGGGGAAGCCGAGGACCGCGAGCCGGGCACCTCCGTCGAGCTCGACGCTGCCGAGCTTGCGATAGCCCAGCGACGCGTAGAACTCGAGCGATCGCTCGAGGTCGGAGACGCGGTAGGCGGCGAACAGGGTCCTCACGCGCTCGCTCCCTGTCGGCTCGGCGGGATGTTCTGGTTGAGGTGGAAGACGTTGTCGGGGTCGACGCTGTCCTTGAGCGCGGTCAGCCGGGCCAGCTTGGCCGGTGGGTACGCGCGGCGTACGCCGGCTGCGCCCTCGTCGCCGAGCACGTTGACGTAGGCGCCGCTCGCGAACGGCTCGAGCCGGGCCGCGCTCTCCCGTGCGGTCGCCATCTGTGACTCGTCCTCGGCCGGGTCGGTCCAGCGGGCGGCGCCGACGTACTCGAAGGCCGTCTCGCGCTGGCTGAAGGCGGTGGCCTCGTCGGGCACCTCCGCGATCGCTCCGCCGTAGGCCTGCAGGCTGGCGGCGACCGACGGGTCGTGCTCGAGGAGCGCCTCGATCGCCGCGTCCGGCAGCTCGTGGAAGTAGTGACCCTTCCAGTAGCGCCGGAGCTCGTGACCCTCGATGGTGTCCTCGCGACGCTGGAG
Source organism: uncultured Actinomycetota bacterium (assembly GCA_963766475.1). Lineage (GTDB taxonomy): Bacteria > Actinomycetota > Actinomycetes > Propionibacteriales > Nocardioidaceae > Nocardioides. The sequence continues at coordinate 189,441 of CAVXZS010000003.1, forward strand.
GTCGACGTAGGACAGCTCCGCCACCCGCTGCGCGTCGGGCCGGCCGAGCGCGTCGAGCTCGCGGGCGTGCTCGCGGCCCTGCTCCGGGTCTCCGACCCAGACGAAGCCGAGGGCGACGATGCCGCCCAGCACGGTGGCGGCGTACGTCGCGCTGCGGGGAGCGGCCGCGGCGAGGTCGCGCCACCGCGCCATCGCGGACGCCGCGTCACCGACCGGGAAGTCGAGCTCCACGCTCAGCGCGCGGGTGCCGGTGTCGTGCAGCTGGAACTCGAACTCGGTCACCACCCCGAAGTTCCCGCCGCCACCGCGCAGCCCCCAGAAGAGCTCGGGGTTCTCGTCCGCCGAGGCGCGCACGATGTCGCCTCCCGCCGTCACCACCTCGCAGGAGACCAGGTTGTCGCAGGACAGGCCGTGCTCGCGGGCGAGCCACCCCATGCCGCCGCCGAGCGTGAGACCGCCGACACCGGTGTGCGAGACGTTGCCCGCGGTCGTGGCCAGGCCGTGCGGCTGGGTGGCCGCGTCGAGGGCACCCAGCAGGGCGCCGCCCTGCACCCACGCGCGGCGACGCTCCACGTCGACGCGCACCGCGCCCATCGGCGTCAGGTCGATCATGAGCCCGCCCTCCGGCACCGCCAGCCCGACCACGCTGTGTCCACCGCAGCGGACGCCGATCTCCAGACCCTCGCCCCGAGCCCTCGCGATCGCGGCCACGACGTCGCCAGGTTCGCGGCAGCGCGCGACCAGCGCCGGACGGCGGTCGACCATCGCGTTCCACACCCGGCGCGACTCGTCGTACCCCTCGTCGCCTGCCACCAGGAACTCGGTCTCCGCCATGTCTCTCCCTCGCCGGTCGGTCGACTGTCGAGAGGTTGACCGACGTCAGGGCCGGAACTCAGCGCGACGCGCCGAGTACGTCGATGTCAGCGTGACGACAGGACCGCGCTGGGCACCGCGAGACCGCCCGCCCCTTCCGCTTCCGCGCCCCTCGAGGAGCGGGCCTGACTGAGGCGCCCTCTGCGCCCGCGACGAGCCTGCGTCGCTCCGGCCCAGTGAGTCGCAGGACGCGGAGTCGGACGTAGTGATCGGCCCGGACGAACGCGTGCGCACGCTCGCGTGCCCGGTCGCGAGGTCGATCACCACGTCTGGCTACGAGCGACCAGCCGGCGACCGAGGTCGTGGTGCTCGACGCTCAGCAGCGCTGACCGCCATGGCAGCGCAGGCCGACCAGCGCTCAGCCCGGTCAGCGGTCGAGCGTGGGCTCGGTTCGGCCCCGGACTATGGGATCTCGATCGGCCCGGCGATGACGCTGTTGGCGATGTTGCCGGTCTGGTCGGTCTGGGTGGCTCGGGCGTAGAGGGTGCCGGTGGTGCCGAGGACGGCCGAGGTCACGCTCCAGGCGCCGGTCGCGGCGTTGACCACGACCCCGGTGAGGGTGGCCCTCGTGTTGGGTGCAGAGCACGGAAACACGTTCGTCGTGCACAACACGACCGTGAGGGTCAGGTTGTCGCCGAGGCCGTAGCTGGCGACCCCGCTGACGGTGGCGGTCTGGCCGGGGTCCGCGCCGAAGCCCGTGATCGAGACCTCGGGTGCGATGTTGTCGGTGTAGGTGACGGTTCGGTCGGTGTAGGTCGCGGTACTGCTGAGGTTGCCTGCCATGTCCTTGGCTGCGCCGGAGGCCAGCGCGGGGATGACCGTCCCGGACTTCGTCATGCCCGAGACGGCCACGTTGTAGGGTCCGCTGCCGCTGATGGCGAACGCCGTCGCGCCCGCCGTGCCGGTGAGGGTCAGGGTGCTGCCCGTGAACGCGTAGACCGGGGAGCTGAACGTCACGGTGTAGTCGATGCTCGTACCGGTCGTCGGGTCGACCTGGCCCGCAGCCTGGTTCAGCGTCACGGTCGGGGCGATCGTGTCGATGATCATCGACAGCGGCGCGGACGCTGCGCTGGCGTTGAGGCTCTGGTCGGTCGCAGTCGCAGTGATGGCATAGGTGTTGCTGGTCAACGCAGTCACCGTGGTGGCCGAGTAGAGGCCGGAGACGGGCACCACGGCGGAGGTCGCGATGACGGTCGCGCCGTTGTAGATGCGGACCGTCGACCCGACCTCGGCCGTGCCCGTGAAGGCAGGCTTCGTGTTGTTGGTGATGGCGTCGCTCGAGGAGAACCCGGTGTCGGTGGCCGCTGTCACGACCGGTGTCGACGGCGAGCTGGGGGCCACGACGTCGCTGTAGGTGACGGTTGCATCGGTCGACGTCGCAGCCGCGTTGTTGTTGCCGGCGGCGTCGGTGACCTTGGCCGTGGTCAGCAGGGCCGTCACGGTGCCCGACTTGACCATCCCGGAGACCGAGATGTCGTAGGGCCCGGTGCCGTTGACCGCTGCGGTGTTGGCCAGGGCGGTTCCGGAGTAGGTGAGGTCGGAGCCGGTGAACCCGTAGATCGGTTCGCTGAACGCCGCTGTGTAGGCGATGGGCGAGGTCGTGGTCGGGTCCACCTGGTCGGGGGCCTGGTTGATGGTCGCCGTGGGCAGGACCAGGTCGACGACGATGGCGGTGGCCTCGGAGAACACGCTGAGGTTGCCGGCGACGTCGGTGGCCTGGGCGGTGATGGAGTAGGTGCCGGTCGCGAGGGTCGAGGTGGCACCGGAGTAGGTTCCGGCTCCGGTGGTCGTGGACCCCGGGCTGGTCCCGGTCGCAGTCGCGCCGTTGAAGAGGCGGACGTAGGCATTCGGCTCCGCGGTGCCGGCGAAGATCGGCGCTGTCGACCTGGTGATCCGGTCGGTGCTGGAGATCCCGGTGTCGCTCGCGAGGGTCATCGTGGGGATCGACGGTGCTGCGGGTGCAGTGTTGTCGATGGTGAAGGTCAGGGTCGCTGAGGACGGGCCCACGTTGCCGGCCACGTCGGTGGGGATGGTCGAGACGGTGTGGCTCCCGGCTGCCAGGAGGCTGGGGATGACCGCGTAGGTGGTGGTCGTGGTGGTCACGGTGCCCAGCTGGGTGCCTGCCTCGAACAGGGCCACGATGGCCTTCGAGTCGTTGGTTCCGCTGACGGTCGGGGTCGTCTTGTTCGTGATCTTGTCGGTCGTCAACCTGCCGGTGTCCATGCCGCTGGCCAGAACCGGGGTCGAGGTGGCCGGCGGGGCGGTCGTGTCCACGACGAGGGAGATCGCGGTCGAGGAGGAGCTGATGTTGCCGGCCGCGTCGGTCGCCCTCGCGGTGATGGCGTGCGTCGCATCGGCCAGGGCGCCGGGAGTGATCGACCATGCCGTCGAGGGCGCGTAGACGGTGCCGAGGAGGGTGGCCGGGTTCGTGCCGATGGTCGAGTACAGGGTGACCGTGCTCCCCGCCGTCACGGTGCCGTTGATGGTCGGGGTGTTGTCGCTGGTGTTGTTGTCGGTGGCCGACCGGCCGGAGTCGCTGGTGGCGATGAGGTCCGGGGTACCTGGCGCGCTCGGAGCGGTCAGGTCGATGACGACCGAGACCGCCGGGGAGGACGCGCTGATGTTGCCGGCCGCGTCGGTCGCCGTGGTGGTGACCGACTTGGTTCCGGCGATCAGGACGATCGAGGTGACGGTGTAGGACCCGCCGGTCGCCTGGGCGGTTCCGATGGCCGTGGTCGCGGAGTACAGGGTGACCGTCGACCCGATCTCCGCGGAGCCGGTGAAGGTGGGGGTGGTGTCGTTGGTGACCCTGTCGCTCGAGGAGATGCCGGTGTCGCTGGCGGGGTCGAGCACTGGCGCGGCCTGGACGGGCGGGGCGGTGGTGTCGATGACGACAGTGGTGGCGGTCGAGGCGGGTCCGGTGTTCGCGGCCAGGTCGGTGGCCCGGGTGGTGAACGCGTGGGTGCCGGCGGGGCGGGTGCTCGCGGTGATCGTGTAGGTCCCTCCGGCCGCGACGCCAGATCCGACTGGGGTGACCCCGTCGAAGAGTGCGACCGTCGAACCACTCTCGGCGGTGCCGGTGAACGTCGGCGCGGTGACCTTGGTGATGCCGTCCGTCGTGGAGGAGCCGGAGTCGCTGGCCGTGACCAGGACGGGGGCAGATGGAGCGTCAGGTGCAGCCAGGTCGATACGGACGACGACCGACTGCGTCTCGCTGACGTTGCCCGGGTTGTCCCGGGCCGAGAACGTGACGCTGTGGATGCCGTCGCCCTCCACGAGCACCTGCGCGGTGTCCGTCATCACCGTGACCGGGGTGCCGCCGTCCACGGCATAGGTGATCGAGGCGATGCCGAAACCGGCCGAGGCGGACAGGTTCACCGCGACCGGGGTGGAGCTGTTCCACCCGTTGCCGTTCGGGGTCGGGGAGATCGAGGACACCGTCACCGTCGGCAGTGAGTTGTCGTTGATCACGGTCACGCTCGGGCTGTCCGCGCTCTGCGCCGACCAGTTGCCGAACATCGCGGTGACCGTGTAGTGGTAGCCGCCGTCGGGGACGCCGAGGTCGTCACACGACAGTGCGGTGGTCGGCGAGGCCGCGGAGGTGCCACAGGCCGCGGACACCTCACCGTCGCTGTCACGGACCCGGTTCACGAAGTGACTGGTCGCCGGCTGTCCCGTGGCAAGGGTGGCGGCGTCCCAGGTCACTGCGACCGTCGCGCTGTTCACCGGCGCGTTGGCGACCACGTTCCCCGGAGCCCACAGAGTCCCGGTGGACGCGGACGCCTCGCCTGCGCCGGGGATGGTCCACACGGCCCAGGCCACCCCGGCGATGCCCAGGGTCACCACGGCGCCGAACAGCACCGCCAACGTGCGCTGCGCGGTCCGTCCACGCCCCGCTCCTTCTGGCCGTGAGCGCTGGGTCATCTGCCGGGTCATCTGCTGGGTCAGCTGCTGGTGTAGGCGATGGCCACGACCGCGTTCTTGCACGCGTTCTGGTTCACACCGGGGGGCTTGTTGTTGAACTGGATGGTCAGACCGGACCAGGAACCGACGCCGAGTCCGGCTGGGATCTGAGCCCCGACCGTCGCGGTGCCCGCGATGGTGTAGTCAGTGGCGTCGCAGCCTGGCATGTTGGTGCCGGTCACGGTGGCCGTCACAGCCGCTACGTAGACGAGGCTCGCGTTCGGATTGTCGAAGTCGCCCGACAGCGCCTTCGGTGCCACACCCGGCGCCATGCCCGTCACAGTGCTGGTCTGGTTCACGACGATGGACGCATTGGTGCCGGTGTCGGCGTCGCCGTCGCCGTCGCCGGAGCTGGTCCAGAAGGCAAAAGCCGCGCCCGCGCCCGCGCCCACCGCGAACACCACGACCCCGCCAATGGTCATGATGCTGCGTTTTCCGAAACGCTTCATGACGGCACTCTCTAGGCGTGGGGCAACGAGAGCGCCGGCGGCACTCCAGACCGGGGACACAGCCACCAATCGCGCCGCGTAGTCGTGAACAAGCAAATAGTCCCATATCGATACGCAAAGATCATTCAAAGACGAAATGTCGATGTGCAGTGCAAAGTCCACCCACTGCGGAGGCGCACTGTGCGTCCTCAGCTCACATCCATGGCCCGACCTGTGTGAGGACCCGCGTCATACGCCGCGGTGGACGCGGCTGCGGATCTGAGCAGTCAAGCGTCGTAGTGCGACAGCCGCTTCCACGCCCTCGACCAGCCACCGATCGGGCCGTCGCACACCCACACGCCGTGGCCCTCCTCCTCGTTGTCGATGCCGACGCCGTTGTGGAGGGTGGCGGCGCGTTCGCAGCCGGTGAAGTCCGTGGACGGGTCCTGGTAGTAGACGACGACCACGGGTGAGGCCGAGTCGGGCGGCGGTCCCCAGTTGCGCCAGCCGTTGTGTCCGCTGTAGACGGGCGCGCCGACGCCGTACCACTCGAACGCGCCGGCCTCGCCGTAGTTGCCGGTGAAGACCACGGCTCCGTCAGGCAGGGAGGCGACGACCGTGCGCACCTGGTCGGCGTACCCCCGCCAGCCGATGGTCTCGGGCTGGTCGGCGTCGAGCGTGTGGAAGAAGGAGCTGGCGTACGCCGAGGTCGGGAGGATGGGCACCAGGGCGGGCCAGGCGACGGCGGCGGAGAGCGCGAGCACCGTGCCGACCTCGACGAGACGGCGTGGAGTGCGAGTGCGGGCCACCCAGGTGCAGCCGGCCGCGACCAGCGGCACGATCGCGCCGGCGAGGTAGTAGCCCTTGCCGCCGGTGATCAGGAAGACCAGCGTCACCACGAGGAACACCAGGGCGGGCAGCCGGGCGCGGCGCCACTCGGGGACCTGGAGCAGCTTCACCAACCCGGCCACCCAGACCACGAAGATCACCGGGCTGAACATGATGGCGGCCTGGCCGATGAGCTCGACCCGACCGAGGACGCCGCCGTACTCGTCCGCGATGTCGGCGGACAGGTCAAAGACCGGCCAGCTGTGGTCGGCCTGCCACCACAGGTTCGGGAGCCACATCAGCGCGGCGATCACGCCGGCCAGCCAGGGCCAGGGGGTGCGCAAACACGGCCGCAGCTCCCGATCGAGGGCGCACGAGACCAGGATCCCGAACAGCACGAACACCACCGCGTGCTTGTTGTTGAGCCCGAGCCCGGCCACCACGCCGGCGACCAGCCACAGCCGCGGCCGGTGGTCGACCACGGCCTGGGTCGCGAGCAGCAGCACGGCCACCCACGCGAGGGTGTCGAAGGTGGCGGTCGTGAGCCGGTGCCCCATCGCCATGGTCACGGCGGAGGTCGCGACCACCACTGCAGTCAGCACCTGGCCGCCGCGGGCCGCGCCGAGCACCCTGGCGAACTGCACGGCCACCAGCACGATGCCGACGACGCCGAGCAGCCCCGGCACCCGCAGCATGACCAGATGGTGCGGCGCGATCTCGGTGGCGATCCGCGCGAGCAACGGCGTGAACGACGGCTGGTCCGGGTAGCCCCAGGCCAGCCGGTCGCCCGCGGAGACGAAGTAGAGCTCGTCGCGGCCCGGACCGTAGAACGGCGCCATCACGAGCAGTACGGCGACCTGGGCCGCCACGACCACGCCGACCCCGCGCCAGGCGAACGGCGGCCGGTCGGTGGTCATGCCCGCATTCTGGCGCGCAACCTGTCCACGGTGTCGTCGTCCAGGCCGAGCCCGTCGCGCAGGTATCCCTCCCGCGAGCCGTACGCCGCGTCGGCGGCGTCGTGGGCCTCCTGGAGGTAGTCGTCGCGCACCACCATCGCCACCTCGAAGACCGACACCTTCTCCTCGCCGAGGTGCTCGCGGACCAGGCCGAGGTACTTCTCCCGGGTCGCCGACGAGAACGTGTTGGTCAGGAGGTAGTCCTCGAGGATCGTCGCGTCGTCCGCACCCGCGACGTGCAGGAGCAGCGCCGCGGCCCAGCCGGTGCGGTCCTTTCCGGCCGCGCAGTGGAAGAGCGTCGCCCCTTCCGCGTCCGCGATGTGGCGCAGCAGCCGGCCGAACGCCGCGCGCGCCTCCGGCGCCTCCACGAAGCTGCGGTAGAGATGGCGCATCACCTCGTCGGCGGCCTCCCGGGAGGTGAGGTCCTCGAGCTCGAACATCGGGATCCCGCCGACCTCGACGTGGTGCCACGTCGCGCCCGGGACCTCGACGTCGGGGTGCGCCTCGACCTCGTGCGCCGACCGCAGGTCGTAGACCGCGGTGACGCCCAACCCGGCGATGGTCGCGGCGTCCGCGTGGCTGAGCTGCAGCTCGTTGGAGCGGTAGACGACGCCGCGCCGCAGCGGGGTCCCGTCGGCGGCGACGTACGCCGCGTCCGGGCCGGTCACGTCGCGGAAGTTGTCCGCCGACGCCAGTCGGACCAGCTCTTCACCGAACTCTGGGTTGGACACGCGCCAGAGCCTATTCAGCGCAGCGGCACGAACCGGTACCAGCCGTGCTCGGTGACCTCGGTCCCCGACGGCGTGCGCCGCACCAGGAGCATCGTGCCGCTGACCGGGATCACCATCCGCCCGTCCTCGGTGAGCTGCTCGACCAGCTCGCCGGGCAGCGCGCGTGGCTCGGCGGAGACGAGCACCCGGTCGTACGGCGCCTCATCCGGCCGCCCGAGACGCCCCGGGTCGGCCTGCTCGATCCGCGCCCACGGCCGGTCGAGGCGCTCGAGGTTGGCGCGCCCGAACTCGACCAGGCTCGGGTCCAGCTCGACTCCGATGACCTCGCCGGCCGGGCCGGTCAGGTGGGCGAGCAGCGCGGTCGACCAGCCGGAGCCCGCTCCGACGTCGAGGATCCGGTCGCCCTCGCGCACCTCGAGGAGGCGCAGCATCGCGGCCACCGTGCGCGGCTGGGAGTTGGTCTGGCCGTGGCCGATCTGGATCGGGCCGTCGTACGCCGCCCGCCGGCGCGCCAGCCGCGGCAGGAAGCCGGCGCGGGGCGTCACGTCGAACGCCTCGGAGACCCGGTCCGCCACCCTCCCGAGTGTGGCACCACCCGGACGGACCAGAGACAGACGACCGCGGCGTCGGAGAGACTGCCGACGTGATCAAGCTGGAGCTGCTCTTCACGGTCGTGGTCTTCGCGGTCTGGGTCTTCACCCTGGCCGACGTCGCCCAGGCTCCGCCGCAGGGCGTCCGCAACCTGCCGAAGGTTGCCTGGGTCGTGCTGGTGCTGCTGTTCCCGGTGCTCGGCAGCGCCGCCTGGTTCGTCCTCGGCCGGCCCGAGGGACCGCCCCGGCTCGCGCCCGGCGAGCGGGCGGTGCCGGACTTCCCGGAGTACGACCGCCGCGGGCGCTCCGCGGCCGCCGACCCGGAGAAGGACGAGGAGTTCCTCAGGCAGGTGCGCGAGCGTGCTGAGGCGCAGCGGAAGCGCTACGAGCTGCAGAAGAAGCGAGACCAAGAAGAGAGGTAGCCCCGCTAGCCGCGCTGGCGCACCCCCAGCCAGGCGAGCACGGCCAGCACCCGGCGGTGCTCCTCGCCGGTCTCCTGCAGCCCGAGCTTGTTCATGATGCTCGCGATGTGCGTCTCGACGGTGCGGCCGGTGAGGAAGAGCCGGCGGGCGATCCCGGCGTTGTTGCGGCCCTCGGCCATGAGCGAGAGCACCTCCCGCTCGCGGGGGGTGAGCAGCGTCAGCGGGTCCTGGTCGCGGTTCGGCCCGAGCAAGGTGGCGACCACCTCGGGATCGAGCGCCGAGCCGCCGGCCGCGACCCGGCGCAGCGACTCCATGAAGTCGTCGACCTCGAAGACCCGGTCCTTCAGCAGGTAGCCGAACCGGCCGCTGGCCACCAGCTCGACCGAGTGCCGGGTCTCGACGTGCTGGGAGAGCAGCACGATGGCGAGGTCGGGATCGCGGCTGCGGAGCTCCCTCGCGGCCCGCGCGCCGTCGTCGGTCGAGTCCGGGGGCATGCGCACGTCGATGATCGCGAGGTCCGGCTGCTCCCGCTCGACCGCGTCGACGAGCGCGACGGCATCCGCCGCCCGGCCCACCACCTCGTGGCCGGCGTCCTCGAGCAATCGGGCCAGTCCCTCGCGGAACAGCGCCGAGTCCTCTCCGATCACGATGCGCACGGGAGCGCTGCCTCCACCTCGGTGCCCCGGCCCACGGGGCTGGCCACCTGCAACGAACCGCCGAGCGCGGCAACCCGGTCGGCGAGTCCGGACCGCAGCCCGAGCCGGGCACCTCCGCAGCCGTCGTCGGTGACCCGGACGAGGATCTGGCCGTTGCGGCGAAAGACCCGCAGCTCGATCCGCGTCGCCTCGGCGTGCTTGACGGCGTTGGTGATCGCCTCGCTCGCGACGTAGTAGGCCGTGGTCGCGACGGTGTCAGGCAGCGGGCCGTCGTCGATGTCCATGTCGACGGTCAGCGGGAGGTTGCGGACCAGGTTGGCCAGCGCGGCCGCGAGGCCGTCGTCGAGGCTGCTCGGACGCAGCCCGTGCGCGATCTGGCGGAGCTCCGAGACCGCGGTCCCGAGCTCGGCGACGCTCGCGTCGAGCAGGCCGTCGACGTCGACGGTCCCGTCGTCGAGGTGCCGCTGCGCCAGCCGGAGCTGCATGCCGAGGGACACCAGCCGCTGCTGGGCGCCGTCGTGCAGGTCGCGCTCCATCCGGCGCCGCTCCTCGTAGCCGATCTTCACGAGGCGGGTCCGGCTGGACTGCACCTCGCGCAGCGCCTGCGCCACCTCGGAGCGGAGCCGGACCACCTCGACCAGGGTGCTGCACCGGTCGGCCACCTCGCGGAGCAGCTCGGGAGAGGCCGGGCCCCGGCCGGGGACCAGTACGCCGGTCGGCTCACCGTCCTGCCGGACCAGCACGCCGTCGGACGGCACCGGCCGCCCCGCGGTGTCGAGGCAGGTGTCCGAGCCCGGAGCACGGAAGCCGACCCGCAGGTCAGGGTCGCGCAACGCCTCCCGCAGCACGTCCGGCAGCTGCTCGGGCCTGGCCCTGCCGGCACTCACCTCCCGGTGCAGGTCGTCGACGGCCGCCAGTGCCGCGCGCCGCAGCGGATACATGCGGGCGTCGACCCCACGCCGTACCCAGCGCAGCGCAGGCAGCAGGAGCAGTGCGCCCGCCGCGGTGCCGACTGCGACGCCGACCTCCGAGGACCTGCCGACGAGCAGCCCGGTCGCCGAGGAGGCTGCGGCGTACACGGCAAGCACGAGGGCGGTCACCAGCCCCCAGGTGACGGCGAACGCCAGCGCCTTGTCCACGTCGTAGAGATCGTGCTTGAGCACGGCGATGGCCGCCGCCGCCGGGGTGGCCACCAGCGAGGCGAGCCCGATGATCGCGCTGGGCCACAGGGCCTCGCCCCAGACCAGGATCTCGAGCAGACAGAGCAGCGGGTACAGCGGCATCCCGATCCCCGCCACCGCGAGCCACTTGATCTGCTGGCGTTGGGTCCGGTCGGCACGGCGGAACCGCAGCCCGAGGGAGACCGTGCAGGCCGCGAGGAGCGCGAGCATGAGCACGAACGCGACCAGCGCGAACACCTCCCACCAGAGGGGAGGCGGCCCGAACGGGCGGTCGAGGTGCCGAAGCGGTGCCTCGAAGGGCACGTCCGCGACGGCTCCGTCGACCTGGGTGACGACGACGGCCGCGACCACCGCCGCGGGCACCCACCGCCAGCGCGGGGACGGCACCCGGCCGTCGGGGAAGTGCAGCAGCAGCAGGCCGAACGCCGCGAGGATCCACCACGCGTCCTCGACGGTGACCGCGACCAGCCATGACCACCGCCCGGGGTCGTCGGTGGTCGCGAGCCACTGCAGCCAGACCTCCTTCGCGACGACGTGGGCCACCGCGAGGGAGAGCACGCCGAGCAGCACGCCGACCGGTGCGCCTTCTCGTCGCCGGGACACGAGCACCGACAACGCGGTGGTGACGGGGACGACCACCACGCCGATCGCGAGGTTGAGCCACGAGGTGCGAGTGGGTGCGGCAGCCAGGAAGCCGACTGCCACGGCCAGGTGGAGGGCAGCCAGGACCGCGCACGCGACTGCGGCACGGCGAGCCCAGGACATGTCAGCACTGTAGGGACGGAACGACTCCTGCGGGTCCGTGCCAGCACGGGCCAGCAGTTCCGAGGGCGCCACGATCCGCCGACCCCGCCGTGCTTCCTACCGTCGAGCCATCGTCCAACGACTGCCCACTGGAGGCTCGCATGACCACCATCCCGTCCATCCCCACCGTCCGCTCAACCGTCGGCACAGACGCCGGCCCGGCTGCCCACACCGCGTCCGGTCGGCTCCGTGTCGTCGCCGTGGCGATGGCCGGCGCGGCGGCCACCATCGCCGTCCTGGTCGCCACCCACCCGTGGGGCGACCGCCTGAACAGCTCCTCCGACGACCTGCTCCAGTACGGCGCCCTCCACGCGGACCGTGACGCAGCGTGGGCGAGCATCATCGCCGACGGGTTCGCCCTCGCGGTCCTCGCGCTCTGCGCCGCGCTCGCCACCTGTCACCTGGCGCAGGCACGCGGCCGGGTCGCGGCGCTGGTCGGTGCCGTGCTCGCAGTGGCGGGCGGTGTCCTCTTCGCGATGGGGAGCTTCGGCTTCGTGACCTTGTCCTGGTTCGTGACCGGGGTGCCCGAGGAGTCCGCTGCCGAGCTGATCTCCTACGCCAACGACCAGACCGGGCACCTGCTCGGTGTCGAGATGGTCGGCTTCGCGCTGTTCACCGTGGCCATCGTGATCCTGGGGGTCGCGCTCGTGCGGGCGAAGGCGGTCCCGCTCGTGGCCCTGCTCGCCTTCGTGGCCCTGACCGTGCTCCTCTTCACACCGATCCCGGGACGTGCCATCGACGTCGTCCAGGCGGCGCAGATGGTGCTGCTGGGTGGGTTGGCGGTGCCGCTCTGGCGCCGTGCCTAGGCCGTTCTTGGGCGGCAGAGGGAAGAAGCTCGACGTCCGGGCGGCGTACGCCGGGTAGCCGGGCCGCTGCATCATCGTCTTCTCGAGCAGCTTGACGCCGGTGACCTGGTAGACGAAGAAGGTCATGGCGGCCGGGCATAGCACGGTCGCGAGACCGGCCACCCAGCCGGAGCCGAGCCCGGCCGCCAGCCACAGCCCCCACCAGATGCAGGCGTCCCCGAAGTAGTTCGGGTGCCGCGAGTAGCGCCAGAGCCCCTGGTCCATGACCTGGGGCCTGGTCTCTCGCGGCTGCTCCTTGTACGCCGCGAGCTGGCGGTCGCCGACGGCCTCGAAGAAGAGTCCCGTGGCCCACACGATGACGCCCACCATGACCACCGGCCACCACTCGACGTTCAGCACGGCGCCGACCATCACCGGCAGCGCGACGAACCACTGGACCGCGCCCTGCACCAGGAAGACCCGGCGGACGACGGTGGACATGCCGATCTCGGACGGCGGCCCGCCCAGCATCTCGGCGTACCTCGGGTCCTCCTTGCCGCCGTGCTCGCCCACCGCGCGGCCGCGGATGTGCCAGGCCAGCCGCAGCCCCCAGACCGCGACCATCGCCGCGACCAGCCAGCGCCGCCAGCCGGTGCCGTCGTCGAGGACGGTGCCGACGACCGCGGCGGCCAGCGCGACCAGCACGAACCCGGCACCCCAGGCGACGTCGACGACGGCGGCCTTGTCCAGCTGCTTGGCCCGGACCGCAGCCAGGCCCATGCCGAGCGCGACGGCGAGCAGCCCGGCGAGAAGGGAGACGAGGATCGAGGACATGGGCGGGTCAGCCGCCTTCGCGGTCGGTCGGGCGGGTGAAGGACGGGTTCAGCCGAGCTTGGACCACGCCAGGTCGGCGGCGTCCGCGATCCGGGACGCGCTGCCGTTGCCCCGGGGCGGCTCCACCATGAGCAGCATCACGGTCCGGCCGACCCGCGTCAGCAGGGTGCGACGCCAGGTGGTCAGGCCGCTCTGGATGAAGGCGTCGAGCATGCCGACCCGCTCGTCCCCGACCCGCCGGGGCTGCCAGCCGTGGACCTTCATCGTCGCCTTGCCGCCCTCGCCGTCGGTGGTGGCGTGGGTCCCGCGGCAGGTCTCGATGAAGCTCCGGTAGTGCGCGAGCAGCGCGCGCGCCTCGGCCGTCGTCCGGAACCGGACGATGTTCTCGTCGAGGGTGAACGACGGCCCGCTCAGTGAGTAGTAGTAGCCCTCCACCCGGCTGGTGCCGCGGTAGTTGCGGTAGTGGTCGCAGTGCAGCGGCGAGGTGGTGAAGTCGGGCGCGTCGATCCCGAACGCGTAGACGCCGCGGTGGCCGTCGTCGTGGCGGCCGCGCAGCTGGGGGAAGACCGTCTCCGCCTCGTCCAGCGTCAACAGGCTGGGCTTGTCGAGAGGTGCCGCGAGGGCAGGGCTGGGCACGGCGAGCCCGAGCGCCGCGAGCAGCGCGCAGGCGAGAACGATGAGCCGTCGCGTCATCGCCCTTTCCTACCACCGGCGCACCGGCGCTCACCAGTCCCGCACGAGGGGCAGCGAGTGGTCGGCGCCGGGCCGCACCATGAGCAGCTGGTCCACGCCCATCCGGCCGTCGCGGAAGGCCATCGAGCCGCCGACCAGGTAGAGCTCCCAGACCCGCACGACCTCCTCGCCCACCAGCTCGACGAGCCGGTCGCGGTTGCGGCGGAGGTTGGCCAGCCACCCGGCCACGGTCAGCACGTAGTGCTCGCGCAGCGCGTGCACGTCGCGCACCTCGAGGCCGGCTCGCTCGAGGAACGCGACGGTCTCGCCGACGGGCCGCATGTACATGTCGGGGGCGATGAAGCTCTGGATGAACGGCCCTCCGCCAGGCCACTTCCCGCTCCGGCTCATCTGCTGCACGAGCACCCGGCCGCCGGGCCGCACCGACCGGTGCAGCATCGAGGCGTACGCCGGGTAGTTGCCCTGGCCGACGTGCTCGCCCATCTCGATCGAGGCGACCGCGTCGTACTCATCCGTCGAGTCGCGGTAGTCGCAGAGCTCGATCGCGACCCGGTCCTCCAGGCCGCGCTCCCTGATCCGCTGGTCGATGAAGCGCTTCTGCTCGGCCGCGATGGTGATGCCGGTGACCCGGGCGCCGAAGTGCTCCGCGGCGTGCAGGGACAGAGAGCCCCAACCGCAGCCGACGTCGAGCAGGGTCATGCCGGGTCGCAGCCCCAGCTTGCGACACACCAGCGACAGCTTGTCGACCTGGGCCTGCTCGACCGGGACGTCCCGCGACACGTGGTAGCCGCACGAGTAGGCCATCTGCGGCTCGAGGATCAGCTGGTAGAACTCGTTGCTCAGGTCGTAGTGGAACGAGATCGCGCTCCGGTCGCGGCGCCGACTGTGGAGACGTCCGCGGAGCCGCGCCTGCGACGTGGGGGCTGCCGGCGGACGGCCGAGCGCGCCGACCCCCCGAACGGTGCGTACGGCGCCCAGTACTGCTGACACCGTCGGCCGTCCACCGGAGAGCCCCCGCTCCTTCGCCACGGCGAACGCGTGGGTCAGGGCGTGGTCGAGATCACCGGGGACGTCGAGCTCCCCGGTGACGTAGGCCTGTGCCGCGCCGAGCTCGCCGGGCCGCCAGAGCAGCCGGCGCACGGCGTCGACGGAGCTGAGGACGACCAGGGGTGCGTCGACAGGTCCGGCCACCGAGCCGTCCCACGCCTTCAGCCGCACCGGCAGGTCGCCCTTCAGGAACGGCCGCAGCGCCTCCTCGAGCCTGGGTGCGATGCCCTCAGCCACGGGTCGAGTCCCAGCCCCGGGTTGCGAGGTTTCGAGACGGGCGCAGAACGCCCTCCTCAACCAGCGAGGTGGTCGCCACGGCGGTGGTTGAGGAGGTTGCGCAGCAACCGTCTCGAAACCTCGCAAGGCTGCGCTGGGAGCCGACCCGGCGATGTCGAGAGGCGCAGCGCCGGTCACGATTCACGCACCAAGGTGAGCTGGTGGACGTCGAGGTAGGACGAGGCGAAGCCCGGCCCGGGAGTACTCCAGGTAGAAGTGCCACATCCGCAGGAAGGTGCGGTCGAAGCCCAGGCGGGTGACCTCGTCGGAGGCGGCGAGGAACGCCTGGTCCCAGAGCCGCAGCGTCTCGGCGTACGACGCTCCCATCGAGAGTCCCTCGACCATCCGTAGCCCGGTGTGCTCGCGGGTGACCTGGTCGATCACCTTCACCGAGGGCAGGAAGCCGCCGGGGAAGATGTACTTGTTGATCCACGTGTAGGTGTTGCGGGTGACCAGCATCCGGTCGTGCGGCATCGTGATCGCCTGGATCGCGACCCGCCCTCGGGGCGCGAGCACCCGGTCGATCGTCTGGAAGTAGGTCTGCCAGTACTGCCAGCCGACCGCCTCGACCATCTCGACCGACACGACCGCGTCGTACTGTCCGGCGACGTCGCGGTAGTCGCAGAGCTGCACCGAGACCCGGTCGGCGACCCCGGCCGCGGCGATGCGCCGCTCGGCGAGCGCCTGCTGCTCGGTCGACAGCGTGATCGTGGTGACCGTGGCGCCGCGCTGGGCGGCGCGGATGGCCAGCTCACCCCATCCGGAGCCGATCTCGAGCAGCCGGGTGCCCTCGCGGACGCCGGCCTGGTCGAGCAGCCGCTCGATCTTGCGCACCTGGGCGACCTCGAGGTCCTGCTGGGTGGCCGAGCCGTCGAGCAGGTCCGGCGCGAACAGGGCCGAGGAGTAGCTCAGGGTCGGGTCGAGGAACCGCTCGAAGAGGTCGTTGGACAGGTCGTAGTGATGGGCGACGTTGTCCTGGGAGTTCTCCGCGGAGCTGATCTCCTCCGCAGGGGGTCTGCGCACGACGGCGCCCCGGAGCCTCTGCAGCGGCTCGGGGATCAGGTGCTGGATGCGGGAGGCGAGCACGGTCAGGAAGCCACCGAGGTCCTCGGCGTCCCAGGCGCCGGTCAGGTAGGCCTCCCCGAAGCCGATCAGCTGGTCGCGGCCGAGCCGGAGGAAGAACTCCTCGGGCCTGCTCACGACTGCCACGGGGCCGCCCCTGCCGTAGGTGCGGTCGCCGACGTGCACGGTGACGTCGAGCCGGCCGACCGCGGCCCGGAAGAGAGCGTGCGCGATCCGGGCCGACACCCGGGCGCGCGCCCCGGTGGGCACCTCCTGGAGGCCTGGCCAGCTCTTGGCGCGCAGGTCGACCTTGCGGTGTGCGCGGGCGGTCTCGCTCACTGGTGGGCTCCTTTCTGCGAGTGGACGGGGCGGGGCTTGACGGGCAGTCGGCGCAGCCACAGCCACACGCCATGCATACGGATCAGAACCGCTCCACGGATTGCCGCCGGCGCGGCTCGCAGCGGGGTGGTCGCCGTACGACGCCCCGACAGCGAGGCGCTGAACCTCGCGCCGTCGTCGGTGGTCAGGTTGACGACGATGTCGAGCCGGTCGTCGTGGGGGACGGGCACGGTGAGGTCGTAGGTGCCGTCGGTGCCGTGGAACGGCGAGACGTACATCGCCTTCGGCGTCGTGGCCCGGCCCCGGTCGTCGGGTCGCACGAGGTAGGCGTGCCGGTCGCCGTAGGTGTTGTGCACCTCGACGACCGTGGCGGCGTGCCTCCCCGACGCGTCCCAGCACCAGTGCACCGAGATCGGGTTGAAGCAGTAGCCGAAGGCGCGCGCGTGCGCGGCCATCACCACGCGACCGCCCGGCCAGGTCGATGCCGTGTCCGCGGAGGAAGCCCTCCACGTTGCCGCGGATGGTGCCGTCCGGCTCGCCCAGATGGTCACGTGCCTCGAAGCTGGCGAGCACGCCGTGGTCGGGCAGGTCGTCGAGGTCGACCAGCCAGGTGTGCGAGCGGTGCGTGAAGCTGCGCGTGAACGGCGTACGGCGGGTGTGCCGGACCGTGGTCTCGAAGATGCCGGTCGGGACGTCGTCTGCGGGCGAGTGCGGCAGCACGTCCGGCCAGGTGAGACCGAGCCGCTCGACCGCGCGCAGCCCCGAGCGGGCGCCGTCCTCGTGGAACCCCCAGCCGTGGTAGGCGCCGGCGAAGCTGATCCGGTCGGTGTCGACCGACGGGAGCAGTGCCTGCGCAGCCACCGAGCCGGGGTTGTAGAGCGGGTGCTCGTACTCCATCCGGTCGATCACCCGCGCCGGGTCGACGTGGTCCTCACCGCCGAGCGTGACCAGGTAGTGGGTGTCGGTGTCGAGCCGCTGCAGGCGGGTCAGGTCGTAGGTGACGAGGACATCCTCGGCCGAGCGGTGGTTGAGGAGGTCGCTCTGCGACCGTCTCGAAACCCCGCTGCCCTGAATATGTTCCAGCCCACGCTGTGGTGGCTCCGTCCTCGCAGGCCCGGTCGCAGCGAGCCGACCAAAGTTCCACGATGCCCGGGCGTTGGCGGACGACGGCAGCACCGACGTGTCGGTGTGGAGCAGCGCGGTGTTCTTCGAGTAGGGCATGGCGGAGAGCACGTCGCGCTGGACGGCGGTCGGGTCGGCGAGCATCGCGAGCGCCTGGTCCGGGTGGGTGGCGATGACGACGGCGTCGTAGAGCCGCACCTCGCCGTTGCCGTCGGTGACCTCGACCCCGTCGGCGGTCTCGAGGACCGAGGTGACCTTGACGCCGGCGCGGACCTGCTGGACCCGCGCGGCCACCGCGGCGACGTACCGCTGCGAGCCGCCGGTCACCGTGCGCCACTGCGGGCTGCCGAAGACGCCGAGCATGCCGTGGTGCTCCAGGAACGTGAACAGGTAGCGCGCCGGGTAGTCCAGCGCCACCTGCGCGTCGCACGACCACACCGCGGCGACGAGGGGCTCCATGAAGTGGCGCTGGAAGTACGCCGTGAACCGGCCCTCGGCGAGGAAGGCTCGGAGAGTGACGTCGTCGCTGGTCGAGACCTCCGCAGCCAGCAGCCTTCTCGCCCGGCGGTGGAACCGCGGAATCTCGGCGAGCATCCGGAGGTAGCGCGGGTTGGAGAGGTTGGCGGCGGTGGGGAAGACGCCCTTGCGGCCCAGGGCGCCGGCCCACTGCAGGCCGGTGTCGTCGTCGCGGATCGACATGGACATCTGCGAGGGCTGGGTGACCACTCCCAGCTCGGCGAACAGCCGCAGCAGCACCGGGTAGGTGCGCGGGTTGTGCACGATGAAGCCGGTGTCGATGGCCAGCTCGCGGTCACCCTCCCTCACGACATGGGTGTCCGCGTGGCCGCCGAGCCGGTCGTCGGCCTCGAACAGGGTCACGTGCGCGGTGCGCGAGGCGACGTACGCCGCCGTCAGCCCGGCCACTCCCGAGCCGACGACCGCGATGCGCTGCGGGGTCGGTGTCATCACTGCGGTCCTAGGCGTCGAAGGGGAACGACGCGACGATGTCGCCGGTCGGCTCGGTGGGCTCGTCGGCGGCGTCCTCGACGCTGATGGCGGCGGCGCTGGCGGTGGCGGGGTCGCCGCTGAGCACGACCTCGTTGTCCGGGCCGGCGGGCATGATCCCGGCCGGCACCATGACGCCGTCGTGCTGCAGCCACAGCGCGTAGGCCTTGCCGTCGGGAGCGTCCGGCATGGCGTGGGTCTTCAGGACCGCCTTGTCCAGCTTCTCGGAGCGCACCAGGGTCGCGGTCGCGCCTCCCTCGAACTCGACGGTGATGCGCTGCGCGTCGGCGGCCTCGGCCACCTGGCTGTACTGGCTGCGCGGGCCGTCGTCGCCCATCTGCTGCCAGACGATCCCACCGGTCCCGATCGCCACGACCGCGGCAGCGGCCACCAGGAACGGCAGCACCCGACGCCGGCGCGGCGCGAGCGCGGTGACCGTGCCGCCGGGGGGCGGCAGCGGCCGCACGCCGGCGATGTCCTCGAGCACGCGGCCGCGCAGCTGCGCCGACGGCGTGGTGACGGTGGTCTCGGCCAGGAGCGCGGCGGCGTCCTGCAGGGAGTCGACCTCGCTGCGGCAGGCCGGGCACTCGGCCAGGTGCCGCTCGAACTGCGCGCGCTCGATGTCGTCGAGCGCGTCGACCGCGTAGGCACCGGACAGCGCGTGGATGTCGCCGGTCATGAGCTCACTCCCATGGTGTCTCGAAGTCTGATGAGCCCGTCCCTGATCCGGGTCTTGGCGGTGCCCACCGGGAGCTCGAGCATGGTTGCCACCTCCGTGTGCGTGTAGCCGCCGAAGTAGGCGAGCTCGAGAGCCTGCCGCTGCACCTGGGTGAGGCCGCCCAGGGCCTGGCGGACCCGGCGCGCCTCCATCGAGGCCGTGGCTGCTTCGGCGGTCGAGTCGTGCTCGACCGGCTGGTTGCGCTGCTGGTACGTCGTGTCCCGCCGGGTCGACGCCTCGGCCGACCGGACCCGGTCGACCGCCTTGCGGTGCACGATGGTGAGCAGCCAGCCGAGGGGACTTCCCTTCGCAGGGTCGAACCGGCCCGACATCCTCCAGATCTCGAGGAACGCCTCCTGGGCGACCTCCTCTGCCTGGGCCGGGTCGCGGACCACCCGGACCGCCAGGCCGACGACGCGGCTGGACGTCGCGTCGTACAGCCGGGCGAAGGCGGCCTGGTCGCCCCTCCCGCAGGCCTTGAGCAGATCCGCCAGATCAGGGGCCGACGACCCCCCTCCCTCGGGAGGGGCGTCGTCGGCCCTGCGTCCGATGTGATCCATCAGTGCGATCTTCTCGTCCCTCGTCCTTGTCAGGAATAGCTCAGGTGGTGGGCATCAGGACGGAGTCGATGACGTAGACGGTCGCGTTCTTGGTCGGGATGTTGCCGCAGATGACGTTGGCGGCACCGTTGTCGACGGTCAGACCGGACTCGGCGTCGCCGTCGACGGTGACCGTGTCGCCGTTCAGGGTGTCGTGCTCACCGACGATCCCGGTCGGGTCGAGCTGCTCGCCCACGACGTGGTGCGACAGGATCGCGGTCAGCGTGGCCTGGTCGGCCAGCACGGCCTTCAGGTCCGCCTCGGGGATCTTGGCGAACGCGTCGTCGGTCGGTGCGAACACGGTCAGCGCCGGAGCGGCGTTCAGGGTGTCGGCCAGGCCGGGGACGGCGGTGACGGCGGCGACCAGGGTGGTCAGCAGCGGGTTGTTGCTGGCGGCGGTCGCGACCGGGTCGGTCACCATGCCGTTGAAGGAGCCCTTGCCGTCCTGCGGCACGGCGTCGCACGCGGGGCCGAAGACGTCGGCACCGGCGTCGTCCACCGCTGCTTCGGTGGTGGTGTCGTCCGCGGGGGCGGAGGTCGACGACGTGGTGTCGTCACTGGCGCTGGACTCGCTGCTTGCGTCGTCGCCGCACGCGGCGAGACCCATGGTGAGGGCGATGAGGGCGGCGCCGGCGGCACCGGTACGGCGGAGAGAGCTGCGGTTCATGGTGGGTGGTGCCTTCCGATTGGGGTGGGTTACACCCCTTGTTCGGAGCGGCCTCCGGAGCGGATTGGGCTGGACTTGCCCACCGCCCACGGGATCGGGCTGGACTGGCGCACCGCCCATCGAGCCTGTCGAGATGTCCGCAGCCCGCGCTGGGAGGTGAGTCCCAGCGCGGGCTGCGGAGGTTTCGAGACGGTTGCTGCGCAACCTCCTCAACCACCGGTGGCGGTGCCGCAAGCACCGGTGGTCGAGCTTTCGAGACGTTGCTGCGCAACCTCCTCAACCACCGGTGGCGGTCGCCGCAAGCACCGGTGGTTGAGGAGGGCGCTCTGCGCCCGTCTCGAAACCTCGCAAGCCGAGGCTGGGACTCAGGCGACCTTCACGATGAGCTGCTGGATGCCGGAGGAGCCCTCGGGGAAGGGGTCCATGCGGGCGGCCGGCTGGGTCTGGCCCTTGCCGTCGATCACGCGGCAGCTGAGGTTGTGGGAGCCGGGCTCGGCGGTCCAGGGGAGATACCACTGGCGCCAGTAGTCGTTGCCCGCGCTCGGGCCGAGCGTGGCGTCCTGCCAGGCGCTGCCGTCGATCTGGACCTGCACCTTCGCAACGCCGCCGTTCTGCTGGGCCCACGCGACGCCTCCGACGAACGTGTCGCCGGCGTCGATGGTCTCGAGCACCTTGGGGGTGTCGATGCGGCTGGAGATCTTGATGGGGGCGTGGGTGGCCCAGTCGCGCCTGGTCCAGTAGGAGTCCTCGGCGGCGTACGTCGTCAGCGTGATCCGCTCGATCCACTTGCAGGCGCTGATGAAGCCGTAGAGCCCGGGGACCACCATCCGCGCGGGGTAGCCGTGCTCACGAGGGAGCGCTGCGCCGTTCATGCCCAGCGCGATCATGGCGTCGCGGCCGTCGGTGGCGAGCTCGTAGGGCGTGCCGATCGTCATGCCGTCGACGTCGGTGCTGAAGATCTGGTCCACGCCGTCCTTCACGCCCGCCTGCTCCAGCAGGTCGGTGAGGCGTACGCCGATCCACCGCGCGCCCCCGACGTAGGGACCACCGACGCTGTTGGAGACGCAGGTGAGCGTGATGTCGCGCTCGACGAGCGGCATCGCGAGCAGGTCGTCGAAGGTGAGCTCGAGCTCGTGGTCGACCATCCCGTCGATCTTGAGCGTCCAGCCGTCGAGGTCCACGATCGGGACGTCGAGCCTGGTGTCGACCCGGTAGAACTCGCTGGTCGCGGCCCGCAGCGGGGTGATGCCCGGGTGGTCCGCCTCGATCCCGGTCGGGAACGCCGGCGCGGGGTCGGCAGGTGCGGGGAAGGCGATGTCGGTCAGCCGGGCGCGGTACTTCCCGACCCAGCGCCCGGTGCCGGCCATGACGGCGGCGGCCGCGGCGAGCACCCCGGCACTGACCAGGACGCCGCGTCGCGAGGGCCCGGCCGACGTGCTCTCCGGCACGGGCACGCGGTCGGCCCTGCGGGCCAGCAGCCGCAGGGCACCGACGCCGGCGAGCGCGGTGGCCAGCGACGGCACGACGTCCCTCGGCTCGGCGGCCGGCCGGTGCAGTGCGGTGAACGCCGCGACCCCGACCAGCGCGAGCTGGAGCGCGGCGCCCAGGGCGAACCGGCGCCGCGCGAGCAGCCCCGCGACCGCGGCGAGCACCAGCACGCCGCCCATCACCGAGCCGATCAGGACCCGCTTGTCGTTGGAGCCGAAGTGCTCGATCGCCCACTCCTTCATCGGAGTCGGCGTCAGGTCGATGACCTGGGAGCCGACCGCCAGCACCGGTGAGGAGGCGGGGTCGAGCAACGAGGCGACGAGGTGGCCGGCAGCGACGCCGACGAGGGTCGCGAGGACCCCGAACAGCGCATAGGTCGGTCGGCTCCTCATGCTCCTTGTTCGGAGCGGAGGCGTCGTCGGATGGTTATGTGGCCGGGAGGCTCCCGGCGTAGGCGGTGCCGACCGCGATCCAGCGGGTCAGGGCGTCGTCGTCGGCCACCGCGTCGGTCGTGACCCGGAGCCAGCCGTCCATCTCCTTGCCGCGCATCACCATCCGGCTCGCGCCCGGCTCGCCCACCAGCCGCTCGGTGTCGGCCGGGTCACAGCGGAGCATCAACCCGCCCTTGCCGCTCGCGACCACCGCCATGTGGCCGCCGAGCAGGAAGGCCAGGCCGCCGAACATCTTCCTCTCCACCACCGGGACCGCGGGCAGCAGCCCACGGATGCGCTCGGCGAGGTCCTCGTCGTAGGCCATCTCCAGATCCTCGCACCGGCCTCCGACATGCCCGGGCGCGTCAGTCGCGACGCAGCGACTCGGGCGGGTCCAGCGCCGCGTCGACCGCCGCCCGAGCCAGGAGGCTGGTCGAGTCGAGGGTCGGCAACGGGGCCACGTCGGCCGTGAGGAGGAGAGGATGCTCGGTGCACACCAGCGCCACGGCGTCGCACCCGTCCGCGCCCAGGGCGCGCGCCACCGCGACGAACCGGTCCCGAGCCTCGGGGCGGAAGACACCGTGCACGAGCTCGTCGAAGGTGATGCGCTGTACGTCGCGCTGGTCGGCCTCGCTCGGCGCCGCGCTGTCGATGCCGTGGGCCGCGAGCGCCCGGGGGTAGAGGTCGGCGGTCATCGTCCACGCCGTGCCCATGATCCCGACCTTCCGGAAGCCGCGGGCCGCCGCCTCGGCCGCGACCACCTCGGCGATGTGGAGGCTGGGCAGCGCGAGCTCCGGGCCCGGGAGGTCGAGCGCGAGGTGCGCGGTGTTGTCGGGGCAGACGAAGAAGTCGCAGCCGGCCCGCGCCAGCCGCTCGACGCTCTCGGCCAGGATCGTCCGGATGGCCTCACGGTCGCCGGAGTGCCACGCGGGCATGCTCCGACCCATCGCGATGCAGTCGAGGGTCAGGTCGGGGTGCTGGTAGGCGCCGAGCCGCTCCTCGGCGTACCGCGCGATCTCCTGGTAGCAGTGCGCCGACCCCGGCACCGAGTGGCCGAGGACTCCGATGTGAAGCACGCGTGCTCCTTCTCTCCGGTGATGGGGTCCGGTCATCGGCCGCGCAGCTCGAGCGCGACGTAGGGGATGGTGGCTCCGGGCAGTGTGTACCGCTCGACCTCGACGAAGCCCCGGGCCAGCGCGAACGCGAGCCCCTCCTCGTTGGAGGCGAGCACGACGGTCTCCACCGGCCGCTCGTCGGCCCAGCTCAGCGCCACTTCGAGTCCTCGGTTGAAGAGCAGGGTGCCGATGCCACGGCGGCGGAACGCCGGCAGCACCCGGGCGATCACCATCGCGCCCTCCTCGTCGGTGGGGCGGCGCACGGTCGAGTTCCCGACCGCGTCGTCTCCGAGGCACGCGAGCTCGAGGCGGTGCCGGCCCGACCGCTCGCGCACGTCGTCGAGGGACAGCGGGTCGGTCGGGATGATCTCGTTGTGGACGCGCCGCCAGTCGACGACCTGCTGCTCGTCGGACACCTCCACGAAGCGCACGTCCTCCATGTGCGGCAGTCTTCACCCTGTGACAGACACCCCGAACGAGCTGGTCCACCTCGACGCGGCCGGCGACCTCGCCGAGGGGGTCGCGACGATCACGCTGGACAGCCCGAGCAACCGCAACGCGCTGTCACGACAGCTGGTGACCGAGCTGTTCGCGCGGCTCGAGGCAGCTGAGGCGGACGACGCGACCAGGGTCGTGCTGGTCCGCTCGTCGGGGAGGGTGTTCTGCTCCGGCGCCGACCTGACCGAGGCGTCGGCAGGGGGCATGGAGCAGGGTGCGCGGGAGATCGTCCGGCTGCAGCGGCTGATCGCCACGATGGGCAAGCCGGTCGTGGTCGAGGTCGGCGGCCCGGTGCGCGCCGGGGGCATCGGCATCGTGGCCGCTGCCGACCTCGCCGTCGCCGCCGAGGACGCGACGTTCGCGCTGACCGAGGTCAAGCTCGGGCTGGCCGCGGCGATCATCTCGCTCACCGTGCACCACCGGATGAGCCCGCGCGCCGCGGCGCTGACCACGCTCGGCGGCGAGGTGTTCAGCGGGACCGAGGCCGCGGCGTACGGATTGGTGACCAGGGCCGTGCCGGCCGACGACCTCGCCGACGAGGTACGCCGGACCTGCGCGAGCCTCGCGACCGGCGCCGCCCAGGGGCTGCGCGAGTCGAAGCGGATCCTCAACCGCGACCTGGTCGCCCGGATCGACGCGCACGGTGAGGAGATGGCGGCGCTGAGCGCGAGCCTGTTCGCCTCGGACGAGGCCAAGGCGGCGATGACCGCCTTCCTGTCGCGCAAGCGCTGACAGGACACCGGGCCTCCCCTCACCCGAATGGATGCTCTGCCGGGCGGGATCGCGGGTTAGGCTTGGGAGCTTGCCCCTTCACGGGGACAGCCACCTGATCCACACGGGATGGGCCGAGGGGACGACTCATTTGAACGACGCACTGGTCGAAGGCGAGATCCGAGCCGAGCAGGCTTTCGTCGACCGGGTCTACCTCCAGCTGGCGGAGTCTGCCCGCAACGCCCAGCAGCTGGCCCGCGAGGGACAGAACCGCGGCAAGCTGGGCCACGAAGGCGGCCTGGTCGAGCGGGACGCGATGGTCTACCAGGCCGCGCGCCGGATCGCGCAGCTCGACGCCGCTCACGAGGGGCTGGTCTTCGGGCGCCTCGACATGCAGCACACCGTCGACCGCGAGCCGCGCTACATCGGCCGGATCGGGCTGCGCGACGGGCACCGCGACTCGCTCCTCATCGACTGGCGCGCGCCCGCGGCCGCGGTGTTCTACCAGGCGACCGCGGCCGAGCCGCGCACGGTGGTGCGCCGCCGGGTGCTGCGCTCGTCGGGCCCCAGGGTCGTCGGCGTCGAGGACGAGCTGCTCGACGCGGAGGCTCTCGCCGAGCTCGAGGCCGACGGGGTGGAGCTCCCGATCGTCGGCGAGGGCGCGCTGATGGCGCAGCTCTCGCGCGCCCGCGACCGGCAGATGCACTCCATCGTCGCGACCATCCAGGCCGAGCAGGACCTGGCGATCCGCGCCCCGAGCCGTGGTGTCGTCTCGATCAGTGGCGGCCCGGGCACGGGCAAGACCGTGGTCGCGCTGCACCGCATCGCCTACCTCCTCTACACCGACCGGCGCCGCTACGAGAGCGGCGGCGTGCTCGTGGTCGGTCCCAGCGGGGTCTTCATGCGCTACATCGAGCGGGTGCTCCCCAGCCTGGGAGAGGCCGCGGTGGCGCTGCGCTCGCTGGGCGAGGTCGTCGACGGCCTGCGCGCCACGCGTCACGACGAGCCGGCGGTGGCCGACATCAAGGGCTCGGCCCGGATGGCGACGATGCTGCGGCGCGCGGCCCGGCTGCAGGCGCCCGGGAGCCCGGAGCAGTTCCGCGTGTTCTGGCGCGACGACGTGCTCACCCTCGAGCGCGGCATGCTCGGCCGGGTCCGCCGGCAGCTGATGTCGCAGGGCCGGCGCAACCGGCAGCTGCCCCGGGTGCCGGGCGCGCTGCTCGACGCCCTCTGGAGCCAGGTCCGCGGGGAGCGCGGCCTCGACCGTGGGCGGGAGGCGTTCGACGCCGACCTGCTCGGCGACGACGAGTTCCTCGACTTCGTGGTCGGGTGGTGGCCGCCGCTCGACGCGCACGCCGTCCTCGGCTGGCTGCGTGACCCGGAGCTGCTCGCCCAGGTCTCCGACGGGCTGCTCAGCCACGAGGAGCAGCGGCTGCTCGCCAAGTCGTGGGGGTCGCAGGGCAGCGGCGACGAGATCGCGCTGTCCGTGGAGGACGTGCCGCTGATCGACGAGCTGCGCTACGCCCTGGGCGACGTGCCCCAGCGCACCGACGACGAGCGCGACCTCGACGAGACGTCCCTCCTGGAGGGCGGCGTCGACATGCAGGAGCTGCTGACCGCCTCCGACCGCGAGTACGCACCGTCCGGCCGCGCCTGGGCGCCGCCGACGCACCGGCTCGAGGACGACCCGTTCTCCCACGTCCTGATCGACGAGGGCCAGGACCTCACTCCCATGCAGTGGCGGATGGTCGGCCGGCGCGGCAAGACGGCGTCGTGGACGATCGTCGGCGACCCCGCGCAGTCGTCGTGGCCGGACCCGGCCGAGGCCGCCGAGGCCCGCGCGACCGCGCTCGAGGGCAAGGAGCGCCACGACTTCCACCTCTCGACCAACTACCGCAACTCCTCGGAGATCTACGAGTACGCCGCGGCGTACGCCCAGCGCGTCGGGCTCGACGCCGACCTGCCCACCGCGGTGCGGTCGACGGGGGTCGAGCCGCAGGTGGTCACCGGGGTCACCGACCTCGAGTCGGCGACCCGTGAGGCCGTGCTCGACGTCGCCACTCGCGTCGCGGGCACGGTCGGGATCGTGGTGCCGGTCGCGCGCCGGTCCGAGGTCAACGCCTGGCTCGCGTCATGGCCGGAGCTGGCCGCGGACGCGCCGGGCGCGCGGGCCGCGATCGACTCGTCGGTGACGCCGTCGGGCGAGGACCGCGTGGTGGTGCTGACCGGCCTCGACACCAAGGGTCTGGAGTTCGACGCGATCGTCGTCGTCCGCCCGGAGGAGATCGAGGCGGAGTCGGTGACCGGCCGCTCGACTCTCTACGTCGTCCTGACCCGCGCGACCCAGCTGCTCACCACGATCTCCTGAGTCCTCGCGTTTTCAGGTGGTCCGGCTCGCCGTGGCACAGTTCTGCCCCGTGCGCCGCGCCCTCGTCATCCTGCTCGCCGTACTGACCTTGGCCGCCGGGCTCTCGGTGCTGACCGGCTCGCCCGCGGACGCCGCAGCGTCGGTCGACAAGCGACTCAGCGCGGGCCAGTGCGCGCTCACCGGACGGGTCTGGGTGGCCGGCAGGGGCTGCGCGCGGCACTACTGCGTCAAGGGCGCCACCATGTTCAAGGAGGGCCACGACGCCGAGCTGTGCCGGATGCGGGGCCGCCACGGCGCCGAGTACGCCCGCCCGATCAATTCCCGCCGCTGCAAGGACCTGGGGCGCGTCTGGATCGGCGAGATCAACTCCTGCGCGTCCAACCCCAACCGGGCGCGGTACGTCGTGCCGAACGCCCCGCAGTGCCGCGGCGCCGGCAGGATCTACGTCAACCACAGCGAGGAGGAGGGCCGCTACGACGAGTGCCTGACCTCCGGTCGTGCCGCGAAGCTGCTCAGGATCGCCAAGCGGAGCAAGCAGTCCCTCAACGAGGCGGCGCTCGACCGCAACCGGTTCAACTGCTCCTACCGCGCCGGCTGGGTGATGCAGCACGGCACCTGCGTGAAGCGCGAGGGTCCGGTGCCGGCCTCGCAGCAGGGCGGGTTCTTCATGACCGGCGACTCGGTGAGCTGGCGGGCCGACAACGAGCTCGCGGACCGGGAGCCCCACTGGGTCCTCGACCTGCGCCCCGGCCGCCGCCTCGACGAGCTGCCCGGCCGGCTCGCGTGGTTCCGCGCCAACCACGGCGACCCCGACCAGGTGATCATCCAGCTCGGCACCAACCGCCGGAAGGGCTTCAACGAGGGCGACTTCCGCGACACGATGCTTACGCTCCCGGCCACCACCCCCGTGCTGTTCCTCCTGCCCTACCGCAAGTTCAACGGCGACAACGCCGGCCCGGTCGCGGCCACCAAGAAGTACGCCGGTTGGATGCGGGACCTGGCATCGCAGCGCCCGATGACCTGCCTGTCGGACTGGCCCAAGATCGCCGCCGCCCACCTGTCCTACCTCGTCGACGGCGAGCACCCCGACGCCCAGCACGAGCGCTGGTACGCGCGCTACGTCGTCCACGCCTGGGGCGACTGCGCCAAGCACCTCGGTCTCTGAGCAAGCGCACCTGCGGAACCCCGCGCAAGCGCTCGCCAACCCCGGTGGTTGTGAGGAGGGCGCTCTGCGCCCGTCTCGAAACCTGGTGACCCGGGCTGGTACCAGCGCACGCTCAGAGGTTTCGAGACGCTTGCTGCGCAAGCTCCTCAACCACCGGTGGTCGAGGACCGCGCTCGGCATCCACCGGGCTTGTCGAGGACGGCGCCGACCCCGGTGGTTGAGGAGGGCGCTCGGCAACCACCGGAGGTCGAGGACCGCGCTCGGCAATCTCCACCGGAGGTCGAGGACGCGCGGCGTGGTCGGCGTCCACCGGGCTGGTCGAGGACGGCGCTCGCCCACCCCGGTGGTTGAGGAGGGCGCTCTGCGCCCGTCTCGAAACCTGGTGACCGCGGGCTGGTGCCAGCGCACGCTCAGAGGTTTCGAGACGCTTGCTGCGCAAGCTCCTCAACCACCGGTGGTCGAGGACCGCGCTCGCCCACCACCGGTGGTCGAGCGCTGGCTGCGGAGGTCTCGGCAGGCTCGACCGGCGGTGGGCGGCTCCGAGCCTTCCCGACGGCCGCATCTAGGCTTCGGCCATGGAACCCACACCTGATGCCCGGGCCGCGATCGCCGCGCTCCAGGGGCACGAGGCGTGGGCGATCATCCGTCGGTCCACGCGAGCCGGTGACCGCGACACCGTGGGGCTGGTCGGGGGACGTCGGCGCGTGGTGGAGTCGCTGCTCGACGTACCTCTCGAGACCGGCGCGCCCGCCGAGGGTCACATCGCGGACCGGCTGCTGGCGGTGCCGTTCCGGCAGGTGCGCGAGCGCGGGTTCGACGCGCACGACGACGGGACGCCGCTCGTGGTGGTCGACGTCGAGACCGAGCTGGAGTTCTCGGTGGAGGAGGTCGTCGCGGCGATCGACGACACCGGGGTGGAGTTCACCGACCGCGGCGGCTTCGAGACCGACGACCAGGAGTACGGCAAGCTCGTCGAGGCGGTCATCAAGGACGAGATCGGCCAGGGCGAGGGCGCGAACGTCGTCATCGGCCGGCACTACCGCGCGACCGTCGCGGACTGGGGACCCGACAAGGCGCTGACCGTGCTGAGGCGGCTGCTCGAGCGCGAGCGCGGTGCCTACTGGACCTTCCTCTTCTTCACCGGCGACCGCTACCTGGTCGGCGCCAGCCCGGAGCGGCACGTCTCGATCCACAACGGCGACGTCCGGATGAACCCGATCAGCGGCACCTTCCGGCTGCCCACCGAGCCGGGGGGCGACCTCTCGGCGCAGCTCATGGACTTCCTCCACGACGAGAAGGAGATCTACGAGCTGTTCATGGTCGTGGACGAAGAGCTCAAGATGATGTGCGACATCTGCCACGAGGGCGGTCAGGTGCTCGGGCCGTTCCTCAAGCCGATGAGCCGGCTCATCCACACCGAGTACCTCCTCGCGGGGCGCACCGACCGCGACCCCCGGGAGGTCCTGCGCGACACGATGTACGCCGCCACCGTGACCGGCTCGCCGGTCGAGAACGCCTGCCGGCTGATCAAGCAGTACGAGACCGAGGGCCGCGGCTACTACGGCGCCGCGCTCGCCGTACTCGGCCGTGACGCGCGGGGTGGCCCGGTCGTCGACAGCCCGATCGTGATCCGCACCGCCGACGTCGACCTCGAGGGCCGGCTGACGGTCACCGCGGGGGCGACGCTGGTGCGCGACTCGGACGCGGCTCGCGAGGTCGCCGAGACGCACGCCAAGGCCGGCGGCATCCTGAGCGCCTTCGGGCTGGTGCCGCCCGCGCCGACCCCGTCGGTGAACGTCGCGGAGCTGGTCAGCGACGAGGACGTGCTGCTCACCCTCAACCAGCGCAACCGCCGGCTGTCGTCGTTCTGGCTGACCGACCAGGCCGGGGCGCCGCCGGACCCGAGGCTGCGCGGCAGGAGCGTGGTGGTGCTGGACGGCGAGGACGACTTCGTCAACATGCTGCGCCACGTGCTCGGCGTGCTCGGGCTGACCAGCACGGTGGTGCGCTACGACGACTACGCCGAGGGCTGCCTCGACGGCTACGACCTGGTGATCGTCGGCCCCGGTCCGGGCGACCCGCGCGACGACGCCGACCCGAAGATGCTCACCCTGCGCGCGGCCACCGCCGGGCTGCTGGCGGCCGGGCGGCCGTTCCTGGCCGTCTGCCTCGGACACCAGGCCCTCTGCCACGAGCTCGGGATCCCGCTGGCCTTCAAGGACATCGTCTTCCAGGGCACCCAGTCGCCGGTGCAGATCGACGGGCGGACCGAGCGGGTCGGCTTCTACAACACCTTCGTCGGCCGGATGGCGCCGGACACCGTGCTGCCCGACGGTGTGCGGGTCGAGGCCGACCCCGAGACCGGAGACCTGCACGCCGTCTACGGGCCGCACTACCGCGGCGTCCAGTTCCACGCCGAGTCGATCCTCACCGAGCACGGCTACGACCTGGTGCACCGGCTCGTCTCAGACCTCCTGCTGGACTGAGTCCACCCTTTCGGGTGAGGAGGCCCTGACGCGGTGTGGACCATTTCGTGAACAGCGGCGGTTTTCGGCTGCACAACTCGCCGATGGGTGGTCGAATGTCTGCAGGGCCCGATGGCGACTGCCCCCCAGCGCCATCGGGCCCCTCTTCCTGTGAGAAGGACCTGGTCTCGCGCGACGACCTCGACGAGATCGTCGCGTCTAGCCCTGGGTAGCGACCTCGAAGAGCAGGTCGCCCGCCTCGACGGTCCGGCCGTCCGGTGCCGGCACCGACCCCTTGGGCCGGTCCATGGCGACGACGGGTACGACGGCCGAGAGTCCCTCGGCCCGGGTGACCGAGACGTCCCACGTGACCATGGGGTCGCCCGCCGCGACGGTGGTGCCCTCGGTCGCGTGCACCTCGAAGCCGCGCCCCTCGAGCCGGACGGTGTCGAGCCCCAGGTGGACCAGCACCCCGATGCCACCCGGGTCGAGCACGATGAACGCGTGCGGGTGCACCTTGACCAGGGTCCCCGCGATCGGGGAGACCACGGTGACCGGCTCGTCGCCGTCGGCCGGGTCCACGGCGACCCCTGGCCCGACCATCTCGCCGGCGAACACCGGGTCGGGCACCTCGCCCAGCGGCAGCAGCCGCCCGGCGAGGGGAGAGAGCACCTCCACTTGCCGGGACTCCGTCACATCAGGTCCTCGATGTCCTCGGCGAGGTTGTCCGCCTCCGGGCCGACGACGACCTGGACGACGTTGCCGGACTTCATGACGCCGTGCGCCCCGGCGGCCTTGAGGGCCTTCTCGTCGACGAGGCTGCCGTCCTCGACCTCGGTGCGGAGCCGGGTGATGCAGGCCTCGATCTCGACGACGTTGTCCGCGCCGCCGAGCCCGGCCAGGATCTGCTCTGCCTTGCTGCTCAATGCTCTCGCCTCCCGAGTGTGCTGACCGGAGCCGACCTCCGACCCCTTGACACTGCCGCAGGTCGTCGGCATCCTCCACTGGTACGTACCAGACCGTACCAATGACCGACAGGGCCGTCGAGAGGCTGTCGAGGGGCTGTTGAGGGGCGTCGTGGCGAAGGATCTCGGGTGATCACGGACGGGCCGCGGCCCAAGCACGCCCAGCTCCGCGACGCGCTGGTCGAGCTGGCGGCGACCGAGGGGCCGGACGTCGCGATCCCGTCCGAGCGGGACCTGATGGCGGCGTACGCCGTGTCCCGGGCCACCGTGCGCAAGGCGATCGACGGGCTGGTGGCGGACGGCCTGCTGCAGCGCATCCACGGCAAGGGCACCTTCGTCGCGCGGCCGCGGCTGGAGAGCCGGCTGCACCTGGCGTCGTTCAGCCAGGACATGCGGCGCCGGGGCCTGGTCCCGTCCACGCGGGCGCTGGGCGTCGAGCTGGACGAGCCGCCGCCGGACGTCGCGGCCGAGCTGCGGCTCGGAGCCCGGGACCTGGCTTGGCGGCTCGACCGGGTCCGGCTGGCCGACGGGCAGCCGATCGCGCACGAGCACGGCTGGTACCCGGAGCCGCTGCTGCCCGGCCTGAGCCGCCACGACCTCGGTGGTTCCCTCTACGAGCTGTTCCGCGACCACTACGGGATGGCCATCGACGCGGCCGAGCAGACCCTGTGGGGCGAGGCCGCCGACGCGACGTACGCCGACCTGCTCGACGCGCCGCTGCACACCCCCCTCCTTGTCTTCCGGCGGGTCTCCACCTCAGCCGGGAAGCCGCTGGAGCACGTCGTGTCCCGCTACCGGGGCGACCGCTACCAGCTGCACATGTCACTGGACTCCCGCGACCCGGCGCCCGGTGGCAGCACGACTCACTCACGAAGCTCGGGAAAGGAACCGCAATGAGCACTGCCGACGCCTCGGCTGGCGTGCCGACCACGTCATGGAAGGACCGGATCAACCTCGCACCGGTCCAGAAGTTCGGACGCAGCCTGATGCTGCCGATCGCGAGCCTGCCGGCCGCCGCCCTCCTGCTGCGGCTCGGCCAGGACGACCTGCTCGGCAAGGACGGCCTCGGCTGGGACCACGTGGCTGCGGTCATCGGCGCGGCCGGCAACTCGCTCTTCGCCTACCTGCCGCTGCTGTTCGCGGTGGGTGTCGCGATCGGCATGGCGCGGAAGGCGGACGGGTCGACCGCCCTGGCGGCCGTCGTCGGCTGGCTCGTCTTCAAGGGCGTCACCGAGGCGATGTCGCCGTACGTCGTCGACGACGCGACCGTCGAGCAGGCGAAGCTCGGCACCGGAGGCATCCAGTACGGCGTGCTCGGCGGCATCGTGATGGGCCTGGTCGCCGCCTTCCTGTGGCAGCGCTACCACCGGATCTCGCTGCCGCCGTACCTCGCGTTCTTCGGCGGGCGCCGCTTCGTGCCGATCATCACGGCGTTCGCCGCGATCGTGATCGCGGTGCTGATGAGCTTCGTCTACCCGGCCTTCGACAAGGGCCTGACCAACCTCGGCGAGTGGATCACCGACAACGACGTCATCGGCGGGTTCGTCTACGGCACCCTCAACCGGCTGCTCATCCCGCTCGGCCTGCACCACATCCTCAACAACCCGCCGTGGTTCTCCTTCGGGACCTACGAGACCGGCGGCACCGAGTACCACGGCGACATCGCCCGCTTCCTGCACGGCGACCCGACGGCCGGCGCGTTCATGACCGGGTTCTTCCCCATCATGATGTTCGCCCTGCCGGCCGCCGCGCTGGCGATCTGGCACGAGGCCAAGCCGGCGCACAGGAAGGCCGTCGGAGGCATCATGCTCTCCGCCGCGCTCTGCTCGTTCCTGACCGGGGTGACCGAGCCGCTGGAGTTCGCGTTCATGTTCGTGGCGTGGCCGCTCTACCTCCTCCACGCGGTGCTGACCGGGACGTCCTTGGCGCTGGTCAACGCGCTCGACATCAAGGACGGCTTCGGGTTCTCGGCCGGCCTGTTCGACTACCTGCTCAACTTCAACATCGCGACCCGGCCCCTGTGGCTGATCGTGATCGGACTCGCCTACGCGGTCATCTACTACTTCTCGTTCCGCTTCGTGATTCGATGGTGGAACCTCAAGACGCCCGGTCGCGAGGACGAGGGTGAGGACCTGCTGATCGAAGCGGACACGAGTGCCTGAGTCCCGCCAGCCGCTGCCCCTCGGGGCGCGGGTGCTGTCCGCCGGCGCCCTCGCGCTGCCGACCGGGATGGTGGTGGACGGCTGGGTCGTCGTCGACGGCGAGCGGGTGCTCGCCGCCGGCGCCGGCGCCCCGCCCGAGCCGCCGACGTGGTCGCTGCCCGGACTCGTGGTGCCGGGCTTCGTGGACGTGCACGTGCACGGCGGGGGCGGGGCGTCGTTCGACGGCGGCGACCCGGACGCGGTGGCGACCGTCGTGCGCACCCACCTGGCGCACGGCACCACCACGATGGTGGCGAGCCTGGTCGCCGACTCGCTCGACGGGCTGGCGGCGTCGTGCTCCGCGCTGGCGGCTCTCGCCGACGAGGGGGTGGTCGCCGGCATCCACCTGGAGGGCCCCTGGCTGAGCCGGCGGGCCGCCGGGGCACACGAGCCGTCACTGCTCGTCCCGCCGACGCTCGAGGCGGTGGACCGGCTCGTCGAGTCCGCGCGTGGCCACCTCCGGATGGTCACGCTCGCACCCGAGCTGCCGGGCGCGCTGGTGGTGATCCCGGAGCTGGTCGCGGCCGGGGTCGTGGTCGCGATCGGGCACACCGACGCGACGTACGACGAGGCGCGGGCCGCCATCGAGGCGGGTGCCACCGCGGGCACGCACCTGTTCAACGCGATGCCGCCGCTGCACCACCGCCAGCCCGGCCCGGTCGCGGCGCTGCTGGAGTCCTCGGCGTACCTCGAGCTCGTCGCCGACGGCGTGCACGTCCACCCCGCGGTGCTCGCGCTCGCCTGGAGCAACGGCCGCACCGCGCTGGTCACCGATGCGATGGCGGCCGCGGGCGCCGCTGACGGCGAGTACACGCTCGGCTCGCTGTCGGTCGTGGTCCGGGACGGCGAGGCGCGGCTGGCCTCGTCGGGCGCGATCGCGGCGTCCACCGCGACCCTCGCCTCCTCGCTCCGGTACGCCACCTCGATGGCCGGCGTGCCGCTGCCCGACGCCCTCGCCGCCGTGTCCTCCACGCCCGCCGCGATGCTCGGCCTCGAGGGGGTGGGCAGCCTCGCGCCCGGCTCCTACGCCGACCTGGTCGAGCTCTCCGACGACCTCGAGGTGAACCGCGTCATGCGCCGAGGAGCCTGGGTCCCCCTATCGTGAGCGGGTGGTGGCCCCGGACGTCGTAGTGGTGGACCACCACGACTCCTACACGTGGAACCTCGTCCACCTCGTCGCGTCGGTGACCGGGGTGCTGCCGACCGTCGTGCAGCACGACGAGGTCTCGCCGGAGGAGGTGCTGCGGCACTCGCACGTCGTGCTGTCGCCGGGGCCGGGGACGCCGGCTTCGAACACCGACTTCGCAGTCGGGCGCGAGGTGCTGCTGGCCGGGTCGCGGCCCGTTCTGGGTGTCTGCCTCGGCATGCAGGGGATGGTGACGACGTACGGCGGGACGGTGGACCGGGTCGCGCCCGCGCACGGTGTCGTGGAGCGGATCCGGCACGACGGGGAGGGTGTGTTCGAGGCGCTGCCGCAGCTGTTCACGGCGGTGCGCTACCACTCGCTCGCCGCGCTCCTGCTCCCCGACGAGCTGGTGGTCACCGCGTCCGACGCCGGCGGCGACGTCGTGATGGGCGTGCGGCACGTGGCGCTGCCGCAGGAGGGCGTGCAGTTCCACCCCGAGTCGATCCTGAGCGAGCACGGCGCCGCGATGGTCGCGAACTTCCTCGCGGGCCCCTCATGATCACCCCACGAAAGCGCGTGAGAGGCGCGCTCCGCGCGGAAGCGACACGCTTCCGCGGGGACCCCGAAAAGCCTTGAGCGCCGTCGATGCGTTCCGCGAGGCGGCGGCCGCGCACGAGCGCTGCTTCTGGCTGGACGGCGGTGGCGCGCGCGAGTGGTCCGGCCGCCGCTCGCTCATCGGCATCCTCGAGCCCGACGACGTCTCGCTCACCTACTCCGCGGCGCGGCGCGAGGTGACGAGACACGTCGACGGCGAGGCGGAGGTGGTCGGGACCGACGTCTTCACGGTGCTGGAGGAGGAGCTCGCCGCCGGGTCGCACCGCGACCAGTGGTTCGGCTACTTCGGCTACGGCTGCCGACCCGACCTCCCGGCGCTGACCGCCACCGACGGCGTACCGGACGCGGTGTGGATGCGGCCGAGCCACGTCCGGCTGTTCGAGCACGTGGGAGTGGAGGGATCCCAGGTTAA
This sequence comes from uncultured Actinomycetota bacterium, assembly GCA_963766475.1. GTDB lineage: Bacteria > Actinomycetota > Actinomycetes > Propionibacteriales > Nocardioidaceae > Nocardioides. The sequence goes on from CAVXZS010000003.1 coordinate 225,580, forward strand.
CCTGGGATCCCTGAACTTCTCTGGCATTGCAACGGCCCAGAAGTTCAGCGATCCCAGGTTAACCTGGGATCCCGACGCCCCGCCGGCGACCTACGCCACCGCCTTCGCCCAGGTCCAGGAGGCGCTGCACGCCGGCAACAGCTACGAGGTCAACCTGACCTACCGGGTGGACACGACCAGCGACCTCGACCCGGTCGCGGCGTACCTGCGGCTGCGCGCGCTCAACCCCGCGCCGTACGCCGGGTTCCTGCAGCACGACGTCGGCCCGCCGGACGGGGGAGCGCGCGGCTGGCTGCTCAGCTCGTCGCCCGAGCGGTACGCGCTCGTCACCAGGGACGACGAGGGCGACCGCACGATCGAGACCAAGCCGATCAAGGGCACCACACCGCGCGGCGCCACGCCCGAGGAGGACGAGGAGCTGCGGCGCGCGCTGGCGACCGAGCCGAGGTTCCGCGCGGAGAACCTGATGATCACCGACCTGCTGCGCAACGACCTGGCCATGGTCTGCGAGGTCGGCAGCGTCGAGGTGCCGGCGCTGCTGGTCGTGGAGTCCTACCCCACGGTGCACCAGCTCGTCTCCACGGTCCGCGGCCGGCTGCGCGACGACGTCACGACGGTGGGCGCGCTGCGCGCGCTGTTCCCGGCGGGCTCGATGACCGGCGCGCCCAAGCTGCGCACCATGGAGGTGATCACCGAGGTCGAGGACACCGCGCGCGGGGCGTACGCCGGCGCGTTCGGCTGGCTCGCGGCCGACGGCCGCGCCGACCTCGGGGTGGTGATCCGGACCCTGACGACCACCGGCGACGGCTCCTACCGCCTCGGCACCGGTGGGGGGATCACCGTCTACTCCTCGGTGGCCGACGAGTACGCCGAGTCGTTGTGGAAGGCCGAGCGGCTGCAACGCTCACTGTCGCGGGACTGATCGGGTCAGTACGGTTGTTGACCAACCATGGCCACCATTGACGGAGTCACCGCTCCGCACGTCATCGTGCTCTTCGGTGCGACCGGCGACCTCGCCCGCCGCAAGCTGCTGCCGGGGCTGCTCCGGCTGACCCAGGCCGGACTGCTCAAGGAGGCGCGGGTCGTCGGCACCTCGCTGGAGGACATCGACACCGCCGAGTTCGTCGAGCGGGCGCGGCTGGCGTGCACCGAGTTCGGCAAGGGCCAGCTCGACGACGGCAGGTGGGAGCGGTTCGCCGAGATGCTCACCTACGTCCCGCAGGGCGACGGACCGCACGCCCTCGCCGACGCGGTGCGCAAGGCCTCGGCGGAGCTCGGCGTCGACGACGACGTACGCCTCCTGCACTACCTCTCGGTGCCGCCCAAGGCAGCGCTCGACGTGGTCCACCAGCTCGACGAGGCCGGCCTGGTCGCGCGGTCGCGGATCATCATGGAGAAGCCGTTCGGCACCGACCTCGAGTCCGCCGTCGCGCTCAACAAGGAGCTGCACCAGGTCTTCGACGAGTCGCAGATCTTCCGGATCGACCACTTCCTCGGCAAGGAGGCGGCGCAGAACATCCTCGCCTTCCGCTTCGCCAACGGCCTGTTCGAGCCGATCTGGAACCGCAACTTCATCCAGCACGTGCAGATCGACGTCCCCGAGACACTGGGACTCGAGGGCCGCACGTCGTTCTACGAGTCCACCGGCGCCTACCGCGACATGGTGGTCACCCACCTGATGCAGGTGCTGGCGTTCATGGCGATGGAGCCGCCGACCTCGCTGCTGCCGGGCCCGATCGGCGACGAGAAGCTCAAGGTGTTCCGCTCGATGAAGCCGATCGAGCCGCAGGACGTCGTCCGCGGCCAGTACGGCGGCTACCGCGGCAAGGAGGAGGTGGCGGAGTACTCCGACACCGAGACCTTCATCGCCCTGCGCATCGAGATCGACAACTGGCGCTGGGCGGGCGTCCCGTTCTTCCTGCGGACCGGCAAGAAGATGGCCGAGGGCGCGCGCGTCATCTCGATCGCGTTCAAGGAGCCCCCGCTGTCGATGTTCCCCGCCGGCTCCAACGCCGGCATGCAGGGGCCCGACCACCTGACCTTCGACCTGGCCGACCAGTCGCGGATGTCGCTCTCGTTCTACGGCAAGCGACCCGGCCCGGGCATGCAGCTCGAGAAGCTCTCGATGCAGTTCGCCACCCACGAGACCGGCTCGTCGATCGACGTGCTCGAGGCCTACGAGCGGCTGATCCTCGACGCCATGCGCGGCGACCACACGCTGTTCACCACCGCCGCCGGCATCGAGACCCTCTGGGAGAAGTCGCTCCCCCTCCTGCAGAACGCGCCGCCGGTCCGCGCCTACGCCCCCGGCTCATGGGGCCCCAACGCCATCCACCAGCTCGTCGCGCCGCACGCCTGGCGGCTGCCGTTCGAGCGGTCGTGGCGCGACCCCAACACCATCGGGCAGTAGCCGACGGGTCGGCGTCAGGCGGTGGTCTCGCCCGGCGGGGGCAGGTCGGGCGGCGGCTCGGCCGGCTTGGGTGAGGACGCGCCCGGGAGTCGCAGCGTCATCCGGGTGCCGCCCGACGGGGAGCGCCCGGCCTCGACGGTGCCGGCGTGCCTCTTGACGACCTGGGCGACGATCGAGAGGCCGAGGCCGGAGCCGGGCATGGCGCGCGAGACGTCGGAGCGGTAGAAGCGCTCGAAGATGTGGGGAAGGTCCCCCTCGGCGATGCCGGGGCCCTGGTCGTCGACGGTGACCGCGCCCGCGTGCAGGGCGACCGTGACGGTGCCCGACGGCGGGCTCCACTTGGCGGCGTTGTCGAGGAGGTTGGTGAGCGCCCGCTCGATGGCGGCGGCGTCACCCTCCACGTACCAGGGGTCGGCGGAGACCTCGAACGTCAGCGACGGCGCGCGGCGGCGGACGCGCGCGACCGCGTGGTCGAGCACCTCGTGGAGCTCGACGGTGCCGATGACGGCCGGGACGGGCTCGTCGCGGGCCAGCTCGACGAGGTCGCCGACGAGGGTGGTGAGCTCCTCGAGCTGCGCGCGGACGTCGGCGAGCAGCTCCGCCCGGGCGTCCTCGGGGAGCGAGGCGCCGGCCTGGGTGAGCAGGTCGATGTTGGTGCGGAGCGAGGTGAGCGGGGTGCGCAGCTCGTGGCCGGCGTCGGCGACGAGGCGGCGCTGGCGGTCCCGCGACGCGGCGAGCGAGGCCAGCATCTGGTTGAACGCCGACGCGAGCCGGGCGATCTCGTCGTCGCCCTCGACCTGGATCGGGGCGAGCCGCTCGGTGCGGGCGATGTCCTCGGCGGCCGCGGTGAGCCGGCGCACCGGCCGGAGCCCGTTGCGCGCGACCGCCCAGCCGGCGACGCCGGCGATGATGATGCCCGCGATGCCGAACAGCAGGGTCACCAGGCCGAGCTTGGTGAGCACGTGCTGCTGCGGCTCGAGCGACTGGGCGAGGACGAGCGCCTCGCCGCTGCGCTGGGTCGGCACGGCGACGACGCGGTAGTCGACGCCACCGGCGCGGATGGTGCGCAGGCTCTGGTCGGACTCGCCGGTCGCCACGGCGAGCTCGTGCTGGTCGAGCCGGATCCGGTCGCCGCGGTCGAAGAACCGCACCGTGCCGTCGGCGCCGACGGTCGCGATCCGGACGTCGGAGGCGCCGAGCATGAACCCCGGCACGGTGTAGTCGTCGGTGATCTGGGCGATCTGCTCGGAGGCCGAGTGCGCGCGGTCCACCAGGGTGTCGTCGAGCGAGGACTGCAGCTGGTTGCGCACCGTGATGAACGCGCCGAGCGAGACGATCGCCACCGACAGGCCGACCGCCATCGTCGTCAGCAGCGTGACCCGGCTGGCGAGCGAGCGCCGGTAGTGCCAGCGCCCGTTCGGGTCGAGGGTGGGGAGGATGCTCACGCTTCCTTCAGGACGTAGCCCACCCCGCGCACCGTGTGGATCAGCCGCGGCTCGTCCTCTGCCTCGGTCTTGCGGCGCAGGTAGCCGACGTAGACCTCGAGCGAGTTCGCCGTGGTAGGGAAGTCGTAGCCCCACACCTCCTCGAGGATGAAGCTGCGCTCCAGCACCCGGCGCGGCCGGCGCAGGAACATCTCGAGCAGGGTGAACTCGGTCCGGGTCAGCTCGATCCTCCGGTCACCGCGGCGCACGTCACGGGTGGCGAGGTCCATCGACAGGTCGGAGAACGTCAGCAGCTCGTCCTCCTCGCCGGCCGGCACGGTCGCCCGTCGCAGCAGCGCCCGCAGGCGGGCCAGCAGCTCCTGCAGCGCGAACGGCTTGGTGAGGTAGTCGTCCGCGCCCGCGTCGAGCCCCTCGACCCGGTCCCCGACGGCGTCGCGCGCGGTGAGCACCAGGATCGGTACGTCGTTGCCGGCGGCCCGCAGAGCGCGGGTGGTCTCGATCCCGTCCAGCCGCGGCATCATCACGTCCATCACGACGACGTCGGGAGCCGACGCGGCGCCGGCGGCGCTCAGCCCGGCCAGCGCCTCGGCGCCGTCCGAGGCGACCGCGACGTCGTAGCCGTTGAACTCGAGCGACCTGCGCAGTGACTCCCGCACGGCCTTGTCGTCGTCCACGACCAGGACGCGCTGCCTTGCTGCAACGGGGCTGCTCACGGCACCACTGTGCCAGCCACGCCTGAGTCGGCGCTGAGAGCGCGCAGGTCAGAGCCGGTCCCGCTACGCCGGGGATCTGGACCGCCAGCGTCAGCCGACCCGGTCGGCGGACAGGAGCCGCTCGGCCAGGAGACCTCACGGGCGGCGGGCTTCGGTCTTCGCCCGCGAGGACGCGGAGGCCGGGTTAGAGTCACGTCCTCGTCTGTCGAGTCACGGGGAGCCTGACATGGAACGCCGCACCTACGCGGTCCTGCTCGGGACCGTGGCGCTGGTCGCCTCGACGCTCGGGCTGACCCCGAGCGCCGACTCCGCACCCGCGGACGGTCGGTCGGCGCCTCCCGCGGCGCACAAGGCGACCGTGCCCACCGGGTTCAGGGACACCACCGCCGTCGGCGGTGTCTCGCAGCCGGTCGCGGCGGCGTTCGCGCCGGACGGTACGGCGTTCATCGCGCTGCAGACCGGCGCCATCAAGTCCTACGACCTCGTGGCCTCCACCGGCCAGTACGAAGCGGCCGCGACCTCGACCGACTTCGCCGATCTCTCCGTCCAGGTCGCCAACTACGGCGACCGCGGGCTGACCGGCATCACCGTCGACCCGCAGTTCCCGGCCCGCCCCTACGTCTACGTCAACTACACCTACAACGCCGACCCGCTGACGCCGAACACGTTCCCCGCCTGGGGCACTCCCGGACAGGCCTACGACAACTGCGGCCCCAACGACGCCAACGAGGCCACGCTCTCGCCGCCGACCAGGGGCTGCCCGGTCATGGACCGGGTCTCGCGGCTGACCGCGGAGCGCACGGCGCTCGGCTGGACGATGGCACCCGCGGGCGAGCACGTGCTCGTCCAGGACGGCTGCGCGCAGTTCTCCAGCCACTCCTCCGGTGACGTCGCCTTCGGCCCTGACGGCAAGCTCTACGCCTCGGCCGGCGACGGTGCGAGCTTCAAGGGCCAGGACTACGGCCAGGCCAACGGCGTGTCCCCCCACCAGGCCTGCCCCGGCGACCCGGTCGACGAGGGCGGCTCGCTGCGGGCCCAGGACCAGCGCACCTCCGGCTCCGGCGACCCGCTCGGCATCGACGGCACCATCTTCCGGCTCAACCCGGACACCGGGCTTCAGCCGGCCAGCGACGACCCGACCCAGTGGCTGGTGGCGATGGGCCAGCGGAACCCGTGGCGGTTCACCTTCCGGCAGGGCCGGGAGCAGCTCTGGAGCGTGGACGTCGGCTCGTCGAACTGGGAGGAGATCAACTACCTCCTCGACGGACCGAACACAGGACTGATCAACCGCGGCTGGCCCTGCTACGAGGGCGGCACCGGGCAGTCGCTGGTCAACCCGCAGTGGCAGCCGCTGGGGAAGCAGATCTGCACCGACCTCTACACCGACGCGAGCAACGACCCGACCACGGTCAGGGCGCCGTTCTTCAGCTACCGCACGCGCACCGGCGCGGGGCCGATCACGCCGGGGGAGAACTGCCCGGCGACCCAGTCCTCGGCGATGTCCGGCATCGCGTTCACGCCGCTCGGGACCGCGTGGCCGGCCGCCTACCAGGACTCGCTGTTCTTCTCCGACTTCCTCCGTGGCTGCATCTGGCGGTTCGAGAAGGACGCCAACGGCCAGCCCGATGCGAGCAAGGTCCAGGTGTTCGCGCAGACGGCCGGCGCGCCTTCGCAGCTCCTCACCGGGCCCGGTGGCGACCTCTACTACGTCGACTACGGCTCGTTCACCGGCGACACCTACAACATCGGCTCCGGTGGCCTCCACCGGATCGCCTACGCCGGCCCGACGTCGCTGACCGTGAAGTCCTCACCGAAGAAGGTGAAGATCAAGGTCGACGGACAGCGCCATCGTGCGCCCTACCGCACCTCCTTCGACTCCGGCACGGTGGTGAAGCTGGTCGCGCCGAAGGCCTTCGTGAAGCACGGCGTCCGTTACGTCTTCACGAAGTGGAAGGGCGTCTCGGGCAGGAAGGCGAAGAAGCGGCACAAGGTGACGCTGACGGTCGGTGACGACGCCGTCACGGTGAAGGCGGTCTACAAGCGGGCGCGTCGGCGCTGACGCGCCGAGCTGTCGCTCGGAGCCCCCCGCGGGAGCGCTCAGGCGTAGCGTGCGGCGGCCTCGGCCGCCCGGGTGCCGTAGCCGCCGCCGAACAGGGCGGCGTGCACCAGCAGCGGGAACAGCTGGTGCAGCGGGACCCGCTCCTCCCACCCCTCGGCGAGGGGCGCCCGCTCCTGGTAGGCCTCGAGCACGCGGGGCAGGTGCGGCATCCCGAAGAGCGCGAGCATCGCCAGGTCGAGCTCGCGGTGCCCGCCGTACGCCGCGGGGTCGATCAGCCAGACCCGGCCCTCCTGGCCCCAGAGCACGTTGCCGTTCCAGAGGTCACCGTGCAGCCGGGCCGGCGGCTCGTCGGGCAGCAGCGCGGTGAGCTTGCCGATGATGCGCTCGACCACGGTCGCCTCCGCCTCGCTCACCGCGCCGCGGTCGCGGGCCAGCCTGAGGTAGGGGAGCACCCTGCGCACGGCGTAGAACTCCGCCCACGTGTCGCACGGCGTGTTGGGCAGGGGCAGCTTGCTGATGAAGCCGTCCGACTCCCCGCCGAACGTCGCGGCACCGGCCGCGTGGGTGGTGGCCAGCGCCAGGCCGAAGGCGTTGGCGGCGTCGGGCGACGCCTTGCCGGGCTCGACCCAGCGCAGGATCAGGCAGTCCTCGTCGACCCCGAGCACCTCCGGCACGTGCACGCCGCCGTCCGCGGAGGCCTCGCGTAGCCAGCGCAGTCCGTGGGCCTCGGCCGCGAAGAACCCGGCCGGCGGGTGGGCATGGGTCTTCATGATCGCCGTGGTGCCGTCGGAGAGACGCAGCTTGGTCGCCGCCGAGGTGTCGCCTCCGGCCAGCGGCGCGGTGGCCACGACGGCCGAGCCGAGGAGGTCCTCGGCGTGCTTGGCGATGACGGGCTGGCGGGTCACGAGGCCGGCTCGGCCGCGGACGGAGGATCGACGAGGTCGGGGAGCTGCTGGAGGGCGGAGACGATGACGGCGCACGTGCGTTCCACCATCGAGAGCACCTCCTGGAATCCGTCTTCCCCACCGTAGTACGGGTCCGGCACCTCGCCACCCGGTTGGACGGGGTCGAAGTCGCCGAACAGCCGGACCCGAGCGAGGTCCGGGCCGGCGCTCGAGGACTCCTCGGCGCGACGTAGGTCCGCGAGGTTCGTGCCGTCCATCGCGAGCACCAGGTCGTTCGCGGCCAGCCACGTCGGCGAGAACTGCTGGGCCCGGTGCGCCGACGGGTCGTAGTCGTGGGCACGCAGGATCGCGGCCGCGCGCTCGTCCATCGGCTGGCCGACGTGCCAGTCGCCGGTGCCGCAGCTCGCCACGGTGACCCGGCCGGCCAGCCCGGTGTCGTCCACCCGCTGCGAGAGCACCACGTCGGCCATCGGCGAGCGGCAGATGTTGCCGAGACAGACCAGCGCGATCGTGTACTCGCCCTGCGTCCGCGGCGGCGGGAGCTCCGGCGCTATTTCGACTCCCCGATCACGCTGTCGACGATCCAGGTCACCACGGTGATGACCACGGCGCCGCCGACCGCCGGCCAGAAGCCGGTGACGTGGAAGCCGATGTCGAGCTTGTCGGCCACCCAGCTGGTGAGCTTGAGCAGCGCGGCATTGATGACCAGCAGGAACAGGCCCAGCGTCAGCACGATGAACGGGATCGCCAGCACGGTGAGGACGGGCTTCACGAACGACGTGACCACACCGAGGATCAGCGCCACGAGGAGCAGCGGCACCAGCTTGTGCTTGATCTCCTCCTGGCCGTGGATCGGCCCGCTGAAGTAGATGCCGTCGATGAGCAGCGTCGCGGCGGCGACCGCGACGGCCGTGGTCACCAGCCAGCTCAGGAACCTCATCACGCGGGTGAGTCTGTCAGGTGAGGTTCAACGCCTCGATGATCTCGTCCTGGGCATCGGCGAGATGGCCGACGAGGAAGGCGTACGCCGCGTCGAGGTCGTCGTGCTCCAGCAGCCGGACCAGGGCGGCGTGCGAGTCGGCCTGGTCGTGCGCGTTGCGCCGGATCCGGTCGACCTGGGCGAGGGCGAGCTTGAGCTCGACGACGAGGTTCTCCTGCATGGCGACCAGCCGCGGTGAGCCGGTGAGGCCGACCAGGGAGACGTGGAAGGCGAGATGCCGCTCGTTGAGCTCCTGGTAGGACGCCTCGGCGTCGATCGCCGAGATGTAGGCGTCGAGCGCGGTGCGCACGAGCGCCTGCTGCTCCGCGGTGGCCCGGGCCCAGCGGCGGATGCCGGCGCCCTCGAGCACCAGCCGCGCCGCGCACACGTCGCGCACGGAGTCTGCCTGCGGGCTCGCCACCGAGACGCCGCGGTTGGGCTCGCGGGTGGCCAGCCCCTCGGCGACCAGCACGGTGAGCGCCTCGCGCACCGTCGGCCGCGAGACTCCCAGCGAGGCGGCGAGCGCGACCTCGCGCAAGGGTGTGCCGGACTCCAGCTCGCCGTCGAACACGGCCCGCCGCAGCTCGTCGGCCACCCGGTCGACGGTCGAGGCGTGCTCGAGACGCAGCGTGCCGAACGGTGCGCTCTCGGGTCGGGCCCGGACCTTGGCGGCGGTCATATCGGTGACTCCTGGTATCGGCTTGCCGGGGTTGCACCTGTGCGTCACACTAGCGACTGTCAGATTGTCTGACAATCTTGCGAGCCTCGAGGAGGGGAACATGTCGCTGGCCTGGGGCCGCCACTACGTGATGGTCGAGCCGAGCCACTTCCGGATCGACTACGTCATCAACCCCTTCATGGATCCCGACGACCAGCCCGACCGCGACCTGGCCATGGCCCAGTGGCGCACCCTCGTCGCGACCATCGAGCGGCTCGGCGGCACGGTCGACGTGATCCCGCAGCGGCCGGAGGCGCCCGACATGGTCTACGCCATGAACCTCGGCCTCGCCGTGGCGCGGCGCCGCGGTGACGGCGGCCTCGAGCGCCACGTCGTCATGTCCCACATGCGCTACCCGCAGCGGCGGATGGAGAGCGCGTCCGCGCAGCCGTGGTTCTCCGACCACGGCTACACGACGTCGTACGTCGGCCGGCACGGCGTCGGCGCGCACCTCGAGGCGGGCGACGTCTTCCCGTTCGGCGACGCGCTGCTCGCCGGCTTCGGTCCGCGCACCGAGGACGTGGCGCTCAAGCACCTCGCACCCGACCTCGGTGTGCGCGTCCGGGGGCTGCGGATCAGCCACCCGGGCATGTACCACCTCGACCTGGCCTTCTGCCCGCTCGACGACCGGCGCGCGATCGTCTGCCCCGACGCCCTCGACCCGGCGTCGGCCGACGAGCTGATGCGCCTGGTGCCCGAGCCGCTGGTGCTGAGCGAGGAGGAGGCGCTGACCACGTTCGCCGCCAACTCCATCGTCGTCCCCTCCGCCTCCGGCGGACCCGCGACGGTCGTGATGCCCGCCGCCCCCGACCACGTGCGTGACCAGCTCGAGCACTGGGGCTTCGACGTCGAGCTGGTCGACGTGTCGGAGTTCCACAAGGCCGGTGGCTCGGTCCGCTGCCTGACCAACCCGGTCGACATCCAGGTCGGTCGCGACGTCCCCGAGGTGCCCGGCGGCACCGTGGTGCTGCCGCCGGCGTGAGCGCCGAACACATGTAACTCACCGTTACGTCTTCTGGTCGGGGAGTAATGACGCCCAGGTAGAAGACGTAACGGTGAGTTACATGTGCGGCCGGGCCGCGGCGTCCGAGCGCTCGGCCTGCGCGGAGCCGCCGACCCGCCGGTTGACCACGTAGACGACCAGTGCGACACCCCACGACAGCAGGCTCAGCAGCAGCTGCGACCGGGTGTCGTCGGTCAGCAGCATCTGCACCAGGATCGCGAGGATGCCGAGGATCGCCACGATGGTCAGCACCGGGAACGCCCACATCCGCACCACCAGCTCGTCGTCCGGCGTACGACGGCGCAGCACCAGCTGGCTGACCGCGATGAGCAGGTAGACGAACAGGATGACGGCGCCCGAGGAGTTGAGCAGGAACAGGAAGACGGTGTCCGGCGAGACGTAGGCCGCGATCACGCACAGGAAGCCGACGACGGTCGACGCCAGGATGGCCCAGATGGGCACGCCCCGGCCGCTGAGCCGGGTGAGCACCTGCGGCGCCTCGTGCCGGTCCGCGAGCACGAAGACCATGCGCGAGGCGGTGTAGAGCCCCGAGTTGAGGCAGGAGAGCACCGCGGTCAGGACGACGGCGTTCATGATGTGGTCGGCGGCGGGGATGCCCATCTCGCTGAACGCCGCGACGTACGGCGAGTCGCCGATGTCGTTGTCGTCCCACGGGACGATGAGGACGATCAGCACCATCGAGCCCACGAAGAACGTCGCCACGCGCAGGATCACCGACTGGGTGGCCCTCGCGATGGCCCGCTCGGGGTCGCTCGACTCGGCTGCGGCGACCGTCGCGATCTCGGCACCGACCATCGAGAAGACGACCACGACGATGCTGGAGAAGACCGCGTCGACGCCGTTCGGGAAGAAGCCGCCCCGGCTGGTCATCAGGCTGACGTCGAAGCTCTTGTCCGGCCACAGCCCGATGACGAAGAGCGTGCCGAGCACCAGGAAGGCGATGATGGCCATCACCTTGATGCCGGCGAACCAGTACTCGAACTCGCCGTACGAGCGCACCGAGATGAGATTCGTCAGGGTCATCAGCGTCATCAGGACCAGGGAGACCAGCCACAACGGGAGGTCGACCCAGAAGCGGATGATCTCGGCGCCGGCGACCGCCTCGAAGCCGACGACGATCACCCAGAAGTACCAGTAGAGCCACGCGACCGAGAACCCCGCCCAGCCGCCGAGGGCGCTGCGCGCGTAGTCGGAGAAGGAGCCGGTCGAGGGGTGCGCCGTCGCCATCTCGCCGAGCATCCGCATCACCAGGATGATCAGGAGCCCCGTGATCGCGTAGGACAGGAAGGCCGAGGGCCCGGTCTCGCCGATCACCGCGCCGGAGCCGACGAACAGCCCGGCGCCGATCACCCCGCCGATCGCGATCATCGTCAGGTGGCGCTGCTTGAGACCGCGCTGGAGCGTCTGACCCGGCTGGTCCCGCTGGGGTTGCTCGATCGTGCTCACCCCGGACCAGTGCCCACATTTCCGGGATGACCACCCCGTAGCGTCTGAGCCATGTTCCCGTTCGGCGGCGTGGGCGTGATGCTCGCGCTCATCGCGGCCGCCGGCGTGGTCCTCGCCGCGCTGGTCGCGGCGCTGTCCCGGCGCTTCGGCTGGCCGTGGTCGGTGCTGGCCGGGCTGCTGCTGTGGTCGGTCGTCGTCATCGGCGTGCTCACCCTGATCCCCGCGAACGGCGCGCCGGGGGTCGTCCCGGCCGAGGGCCGGCTGACCACCTGCTCGTGGGACATCGGCGGGCCGGCGCCGGACGGCTTCTGGATCCTGCCCGGCGGCCAGCGGCTCCTGAACGCCGCGGTCTTCGTCCCCGCGGGGGCGCTGCTGGTGCTCGTCGCGGCGCGCTGGAGGTGGGCGTGGGTCACCGTGCCTCTGGGGCTGGCCGCACTCGCGGCGTACTCCACGCTGATCGAGCTCACCCAGCTCGAGGCGGCCCGGATCGACCGCGCGTGCGACGTGACTGACATCATCGACAACGTGATCGGCGCCGGGATCGGCGCGCTGGCCGGCGTCATCCTCCTCCCCCTCGTGCGGCCCTGGCGGTTCCGCGCACCGATGAGTACGCCGGTCCGGGCCGGTCGTTACTGACCATGCGCACCTTCGCGATCACCGAGAACATGTCCGCCGACGGCTCGATCGAGTTCCTGGGTGACTGGTTCGACCCGACCGACCAGGACGAGGAGCTGGCCGCCGAGGTCCGGCGGCAGAGCGAGCAGGAGGAGATCCTGCTGCTGGGACGGCAGACGTTCACCGACTTCCGCGGCTTCTGGCCGCACCAGACCGACGACACCACCGGCGTCACCGACATCCTCAACCGGGTGCACAAGGTCGTGGTGTCCTCCACGCTCGGCGACCCCGAGTGGGAGAACACCACCGTCCTCGGCGCGGACTGGCTCGACCGGGTGCGCGCGCTCAAGGAGGAGGACGGCGGCGACATGGTCGTCACCGGCAGCCTCACCCTGGTGCCGGCCGTGATCGAGGCGGGCCTGGTCGACGAGTACCGCCTCTTCGTCTACCCGGCCGTCCAGGGCCGCGGACGGCGGCTGTTCTCCGAGGGTCGGGAGGCCTCCCTGACGCTCGAGGAGTGCAAGACCTTCCCCAGCGGCGTGGTGCTGCTGGTCTACCGAACCGCCTGAACGGTCGGGGCTAGTGTCCCGCACAGCAAGTTCGGCACATCACTCCGCACCCCAGGCACGCACCTCGCGGCGTTGCCGTCGCTTGCTGGACGAGCAAGTAGAGCGTCGCGCCGGCGCCTTGCGATGCACGCACCTGGAGCACGGACTCATGCACTGAAATTGCTGTGCGGGACACTAGGTTGGTCCGGTGAGCGGTCCCCAGCCTCGCCCCAACGTCGCGGCGATCCCCGCCTACGTCGCCGGCAAGCCGCCCTCGGTGCGCCCCGGGATGACGTCCTACAAGCTCTCGTCGAACGAGAACCCCTACCCGCCGCTGCCCGGTGTCGTCGAGGCCGCGCACCGCGCCGTCGACGTGATGAACCGCTACCCCGACATGGGCAACACGGCGCTGTACGACGCGCTCGCGGCCCGGCTGCAGGTGCCGGTCGGAGACCTCGCGGCGGCCACGGGCTCCGTGGCGCTGATCTACCAGCTGCTCACCGCGTTCTGCGAGCCCGGCGACGAGGTGGTGCACGCCTGGCGGTCCTTCGAGGCCTACCCGATCGCGATCGCGGCGGCCGCCGCGACCTCCGTGCCGGTGCCGGTGGCGCCGGACGGCCGGCACGACCTCGACGCGATGGCCGCGGCGATCGGGCCGCGCACCCGCTGCGTCATGGTCTGCACGCCCAACAACCCCACCGGGCCGGCGGTGAGCCAGACCGAGCTCGACGCGTTCCTGGCGCGGGTGCCCGACGACGTGCTGGTCGTCGTGGATGAGGCGTACGTCGAGTTCGTGCGGATGGACGACAAGGTCGACGGCATCGCGACCTACCGAGCGCACCCCAACGTCGTGGTCTTCCGGACCTTCTCCAAGGCCTACGGCCTGGCCGGCTTCCGGGTGGGCTACGCCGTGGCGCAGGAGAGCCTGGCCGCCGCGCTGCGCGCGGTCTCGCTGCCGTTCGGCGTCTCCGCCGTCGCCCAGGCCGCGGCCATCGCCTCGCTCGACGCCGAGGCCGCGCTCTTCGAGCGGGTCGACGCGCTGGTCCTGGAGCGGGCCCGGGTGCAGGCAGGGCTGCGGGAGGCCGGCTGGGACGTCCCCGAGGCACAGGGCAACTTCGTCTGGTTCGGGCTCGGTGAGCGGACCGCCGAGTTCGCGGCGGCGGCCGAGGAGGTCGGCATCACGGTGCGGCCCTTCGCCGGTGAGGGCGCCCGGGTCTCGGTCGGCGAGGACGAGGCGAACGACCGGCTGCTGGAGCTCGCGCGGACGTTCGAGCACTGACCCCGCCCGGTGGCGGCAGATCCTGGCCGCACTTGATCTGGAGCGCACTCCATTGCCTACCTTGGCGGACATGGAGACGCGCACCCTCGGACCCCTCGGTCAAGGACTCACCGTGTCGGCCCAGGGCCTGGGCTGCATGGGCATGAGCCAGTCCTACGGCGAGGCCGACGAGGCCACCTCGATCGCGACGCTGCACCGGGCGCTCGAGCTGGGTGTGACGTTCTGGGACACCGCGAACGTCTACGGCGCCACCGGGCCGGACGGCTTCGGCGCCAACGAGCGCCTGCTCGCGGGAGTGCTGGCCGAGCACCGCGACGAGGTCACGCTCGCCACGAAGATGGGCATCGGGGGGATCAACCCCGCGGCGGACGCGAGCACCGGCCGGAGGTTCACGCTGAGTGCCACGCCCGACGAGGTGCGGCGCCGCTGCGACGAGTCGCTGGCCCGGCTCGGCACCGACCGCATCGACCTCTACTACCTGCACCGCGTCGACCCCGAGACCCCGATCGAGGAGTCCATCGCGGCGATGGGCGAGCTCGTGCGGGCCGGCAAGGTCCGCCACATCGGTGTCTCGGAGGTGAGCGCCGAGGAGCTCGAGCGCGCCCACGCGACGCACCCCGTCACGGCGGTGCAGAGCGAGTGGTCGCTCTGGACGCGCGGCCTCGAGGACGAGGTGGTGCCGACGGCACGGCGGCTCGGCATCGGGCTGGTGCCGTTCTCCCCGCTGGGACGCGGGTTCCTCACCGGCGCGCTGGCCGGCCACTCGTTCGGCGAGGGCGACGTCCGCGGCACGCTGGCCCGCTTCACCGGCGACAACCGCACCGCCAACGAGGCCATCGTCGACGAGGTCGCCGCGGTGGCCGGGGCGCACGGCGCCCTGCCGGCGCAGGTCGCCCTGGCGTGGGTGCACGCCCAGGGGCCGGACGTCGTGCCGATCCCGGGCACCAAGAGGGTCGAGTACCTCGAGCAGAACGTCGGCGCCCTCGACCTCACGCTCACCGACGACGAGCTGGCCCGGCTCGGCACGCTGGCCGAGCGGGTGGCCGGGCCGCGCTGAGTCGGTCGCCTGACAGGTTCATCAAGGGATGTAGCCGAGGCCGCGGTTCCCACGGTGAGCTCGCCCTGGGAAGTGCGGGTCGACCGACATCCCTTGATGAATCAACGGGCGGGCCGGGCGGCCATGCCGGTCAGGCGGCCATCGCCGGCTCCCTGCGGCGGTCGATCTCGCGCCAGCGCGGATCGACCGCGGGCAGCATGGTCACGACGAAGTACGCCGCGCCGCAGACCAGCATCGCCACCCCGAGGCCGGCCCCGCCGACCAGGAAGCCACCGAGCAGACCGCCCAGCGGCATCAGCGCGAAGCAGCAGGCGGTCGACAGCGAGCTGACCCGCCCGATCAGGTGCTCGGGCACCCGCTCGTACACCACCGCGCCGAGGATCGGGTTGAGGAAGCCCGAGGCGAAGCCGGCGACGACGGAGTAGCCGAGGATGCTCCACAGGGGTGCGTCCAGCCCCATGATCACGAACCGCGGCAGGCCGGTCACCAGGAAGCAGACGAGGTAGGTGGCGTAGCGCGGCAGCCGCTCGCCGTACGCTGCGGCCACGAGCGACCCGACGGCGGAGGCGCCCGCGAACGTCGCGAACAGTGCGCCGACGGCCGCCGCCCCGCCGCCGTGCTCGACCCCCCAGACCGGGACCAGCACCGCTGACCAGGCGAGGTCGATGAGGTTGGTCAGCGACACCATCACGGTGATGCCGACCAGGACGCGGTCACCGCGCAGGAACCTCCATCCCTCCCGCAGCTGCTCGAGGTACGGCGTCGAGTCCGCGTCCTGCTCGGTGTCCTGAGCAACGGCGCCGTCGGGGGAGGCCTGCCGCGCGCGAGCGGGGACGGCCCAGGCCAGCAGGAGTGCGGAGAGGCCGAAGGACACGGCGTCGACGGCCAGTGCGTTGGCCGGCCCGATCGCCGCGACCAGCCCGCCGGCGACCGCGGCGCCCAGCATCGACGCGGTCCGCTCGACGGTCGAGCTCAGGCCGGTCACTCGCTCCAGCGGGACGTCCGCGGTGGCTGCCAGGGTCGGGATCATCGAGTGCTTCGCGGCGTCACCCGGCCCGCGCAGGGCGCCGGCGACGGCGACGAGACCCAGGAAGAGGGGGAACGAGAGGGTCCCCGCGCCGTGCAGGAGCGGGATCGCCCCGACCACGCCGAGCGAGCCCCAGTCGCACGCGATGGCGACCCGGCGGGCCCCGACCCGGTCGATCATCGGGCCGCCGAGCACCTTGAGCACCACCAGCGGAAGCATCTCCGCGACGGCGACGAGGCCGGTCTTCTCCGGGCTGCCGGTCGTGGAGAGCACGAAGAACGGCAGCGCGATCATCGAGACCCGGGTGCCCATGAGCGAGGTGCCCTCGGCGCTGAGCCAGCCGTAGAGAGGGCGCCTCATGCCGTGCCCCCGAACTGACCACCCGGGCGCGGGAACCCCTGGAACATCACCGTGTAGGGGACGCCGCTCGCATCGTCGGGCGGCAGCTCCTCCTCTCGCTCGAACTCCTCGATCAGGTCCGAGACGGCGTTGATCAGCCGCTCCGCCTGCTCCGCGTTGAGCCGGCAGCGCCAGTCGGACACCGACCAGGCGCGGCGCCACTCGTCGGGAAGGGTCGAGCGCTCCTCGACGGCCTGCTGGAGGATCTGGGTGTAGACCACGATGACCGTCTGCAGGTAGGCGTCGAGCGCCTCCTTGTCGGACGGGTCGGGGTACTTCTCCAGGTTGGTCCGGGTCGACGCGTGCGCCGCCTGCCACCAGCGGTCACGGCCGTTGCCGCGCGTCTCGTCGTCGACGATGAAGCCGTGCTGGGCCAGCTGGCGCAGGTGGTACGACGTGGCGCCGGTGTTGAGTCCCAGCCGCTGCGCGAGCGCGGTGGCGGTGGTGGCTCCCTCGGTGCGCAGGATGCCGAGCATCCGCAGCCGGACCGGGTGGGTCAGCGCCCGCAGCTGCTGGGGGGTCGGGGTGACCGAGCTGTTGTCCACACCCCCACGCTACGACTGCAAAGAAGTATTTGCAAACACTTCTTTGCAATCTAGGGAGTCAGGGCCGCGGGTCCTCGGGCGGCTGGATGTCGGGCTGGTCCGGTACGCCCGGGTCCTCACCCGGTCCGGGCGGCGGGTCGGGGGTGGGGATCGGCGAGGGGTCGCCGCTCGGGACGACGTCGGGGTTCGGGTCCGGCTCCTGCGGTGTCGTGGTCATGCCGTCCGGTACCCGATGCGCCGGGTGCGGGTACCGCGTCGCTCGTGAACGAGGAGGACAGCGAAGAGACCGGTGGCGAGTTCCAGCGGGAGACGGACTACATCCCCGACCGGATCACCGCGGGTGGCCGCACACCGGACCACGGCCCGACCGACGTCCGGCTCTGGCCGGTCGAGCCCGGCCGCTACCGGCTCGTCGCCGCGCGGGCCTGCCCCTGGGCCAGCCGGGCGGTCATGGTGCGCGAGCTGCTGGGGCTCCAGGACGTGATCTCCCTCGGGCTGTGCGGGCCGACCCACGACGTCCGGAGCTGGACGTTCGACCTCGACCCGGGCGGGCGGGACCCGGTGCTCGGGATCGAGCGGCTGCAGCAGGCGTACTTCGCGAGGTTCCCGGCCTACGAGAAGGGGGTCACCGTCCCGGCCATGGTCGACGTCACGACCGGGCAGGTGGTCACCAACGACTTCCCGTGGATCACCCACGACCTGTTCCACGAGTGGCGCGACCACCACCGGCCGGACGCGCCCGACCTCTGGCCCGCCGACCTCCGCGAGGAGATGGACGAGGTGATGGAGCGGGTCTACACCGAGGTCAACAACGGCGTCTACCGCTGCGGTTTCGCCAGCTCGCAGGAGGCCTACGACGCGGCGTACGACCGGCTGTGGACCGCCCTCGACTGGCTCGAGGAGCGGTTGACCAGCCGGCGGTTCCTCATGGGCGAGTCGGTCACCGAGGCCGACGTCCGGCTGTTCACCACGCTGGTGCGGTTCGACGCGGTCTACCACGGCCACTTCAAGTGCAACCGGCACAAGCTCACCGAGCTGCCGGCGCTGTGGGGCTACGCGCGCGACCTGTTCCAGACGGCCGGCTTCGGCGACACCGTCGACTTCGACCAGATCAAGCGGCACTACTACCTCGTGCACAGCGGCATCAACCCGACCGGGATCGTGCCGCGGGGCCCCGACCTCGCCGGGTGGACGACGCCGCACGGTCGCGGCTGAGGGGCTGTCGCCCGGGAGCGCCAGCCACTACGGTTCCCGCGTGCCTTGTTGCTGAAGCAAGGGGTTCGGGAGGGAACCATGTCCACCTCGACTGAAACCGAAGCACACGAGGGCAAGGGCCTGAAAGGTGGGGCGCTCGGCCTGCTCGGCAGCATCGTCATGGGCATCGCGTCGACCGCGCCGGCGTACAGCCTGGCCGCCAGCCTTGGCTATGTCGTCATCGTCGCCAACGGCGACGGCATCGTGGGCGTCAAGGCACCGCTGGTGATGGTGCTGGCCTTCGTCCCGATGTACTGCATCGCGGTCGGCTACGCCGAGCTCAACAAGGCCGAGCCGGACTGCGGGACCACGTTCACCTGGGCCGCCCGCGCGTTCGGCACGAAGACCGGATGGATGGGCGGCTGGGGGATCATCGCCGCCGACGTGATCGTGATGGCGAACCTGTCCCAGATCGCCGGGTCCTACAGCTACAGCCTCTTCGGCTTCAGCGACCTCGCGGCGAGCACCTTCTGGAGCACCGTGGCCGGCATCGTCTGGATCGCGGTCATGACCTACATCTGCTACCGCGGCATCGAGGTGTCGGCCCGGTTGCAGTACGGCCTGCTCGGCATCGAGGTCGTCACGCTGGTCGCCTTCGCCGTCTTCGCGATCGTCAAGGTCTACGCCGGCGACGCGCCGAACGAGACCAAGCCCTCGCTCGACTGGCTCTCGCCGTCCGGGCTGAGCGCGACGGCGGTCGTCAGCGCGACGCTGATCGCGGTCTTCATCTACTGGGGCTGGGACACCGCCGTCGCGACCAACGAGGAGGCCGACGACCCGGCCACGACGCCCGGGCGGGCGGCCATCCTCGCCACCGTGCTGCTGCTGCTCACGTATGCACTGGTCTCGGTGGCCACCATCGCCTTCGCCGGGGTCGGGACCAGCGGCATCGGGCTCGGCAACGAGGACAACGCCGACGACGTGTTCGCGGCGATGGGCCACCAGGTCTTCGGGGGTGGCGCCGTGGGCTGGATCATGGTGCACCTGCTCGCCATCTGCGTGCTGACGTCGGCGTCGGCGTCGACCCAGACGACGATCCTGCCCACCGCGCGGACGAGCCTGTCGATGGCGGTCTTCAAGGCGGCGCCGGCGCGGTTCGCGAAGATCCACCCGCGCTACCTCACGCCCACCGAGTCGACGATCTGGATGGGCGTCGTCTCGATCGTGTTCTACGTCCTGCTGACGCTGACCAGCGAGAACATCCTGGCCGACACCATCGCCGCCGTCGGGCTGCTGATCGCGTTCTACTACGGGCTCACCGGCTTCGCGTGCGTGTGGTTCTACCGCAAGACGCTGGCGAGGAAGCCACGCGACCTGGTCATGCAGGGGATCATCCCGGGCTTCGGCGGGGTCCTCCTGGTCGCGTTCTTCTTCTACGCCTGCAAGACCTACGCCGACCCGGACTACGGCTACACGACCATCGGCGGGATCGGGGGCGTGTTCCTGATCGGTGTCGGGTCGCTGCTGCTCGGCCTGGTCCTGATGTTCGCGTGGCAGGCCGTGGCGCCCGAGTACTTCCGTGGCGAGACGCTGCCCAAGCGCGACTCCGCCGACCTGGTGCTGCTGGGCGTCGGCCCCGAGGTCGGCGAGAACGTCGTGGGGCTCCGGCTCCCCGACAGCAGGGAGAGCACGGTGATAGCCGCGGACCTGTCCAACCTGCCACCCGGGCAGACGGCCGTCGATCCCAGCACCGGAGAGCGCTTCGTCAAGGGCGCGGACGACGAGGAGCCCCCGGCCTAGGCTCTGTCACATGGGACACGACCACGGTCACGCCGCTGGTCGGGCCGAGGACCGCGGCCGCCTGCGGGTGGTGCTGGCGGTCACCGCCTGCGTCCTCGTGCTGGAGATCATCGGCTGGCGGGTCACCGGCTCCCTCGCGCTGCTCGCCGACGCCGGCCACCTGGCCACCGACGCGGCCGCGGTCGTGCTCGCGCTGGGTGCGTCGTACGTCGCGACCCTGGCCGGCGGTCCGCGCTCGACGTTCGGCCTGCATCGCGCGGAGGTGCTCGCGGCGCTGGTCAACGCGGTGGTGCTGCTGGTCGTCTGCGGCTACCTGCTCTACGCCGGCATCAGCCGGCTCTCGTCCCCCGAGCACGTCGACGCCGGCCCGATGGTCGCGTTCGCGGCGGTCGGCCTGGTCGCCAACGGCATCTCGATGGCGGTGCTCGCCCGCGCCGAGCGCGGCTCGCTCAACATGCGCGGGGCGGTCAACGAGGTCGTCGCCGACCTGCTCGGCTCGCTGCTCGCCGTGGTCGCCGGGCTGGTCATCTGGACGACGGGCTTCACCCGGGCCGACTCGATCGCCACCCTGCTGATCGCGGTGCTGATCCTGCCCCGTTCGTTCGCCCTGGCCCGTGACGCCACCGTCGTCCTGCTGGAGATCGCACCCAAGGGCATCGACCTGGAAGCGATCCGGACCCATCTGATGGGCGTCCCGGGAGTCACCGACGTGCACGACCTCCACGCCTGGACGATCACCAGCGGCATCCCGTCGTTGTCGGCGCACGTCACGGTCACCGACGCCTGCCTCGCCGAGCGCGGTGTCGGCGCGACCCTCGACGAGCTGAGCCGGTGCGTCGCCGAGCACTTCGACGTCCACCACGCGACGTTCCAGGTCGAGCCGGTCACCCACAAGGAGCACGAGGACCTCGGCGAGGTCCACTAGGCGTCGACCAAAGTCGTCCAGGACCCTGCCTTTGGCCCGATGTCTGCGGTCCGCTTTCGTGGTGACGTGGGGCGATGGCCACTCCTCCTCTGCTCAACAGGCGGCTGCTGCTGCGTTCCTCGGCGGCGACCGGCGCCACATCGGGTCTGGTGTGGACAGGTGCCGCGGCCGAGGCAGACAGCTCGTCATCCCCTGGGAGCCAGGTGGCCCACCGCGGCGTCGTCTACGAGGTGGTCGACGGCGAGTTCCCCTCGACGTCCTGGACGGCGCACCGCATGCGTGCGGACGTCGAGTCGATCGCGAGGGACCTGCACGCGAACTCACTGCTGATCGAGGGCGACGGGCCCGAGCGGCTGCTGGCCACGGCGGAGTGCGCCGCCGACCAGGGGCTGTCGGTGTGGCTGCGCCCGACGCTGGGTGACGTGCCGGGTGAGCAGATCCTCGACCACCTGGCCGAGGTGGGCAGCGGTGCCGAGCGGCTGCGGGCCGGTGGCGCAAGCGTGTTCCTCAGCGTCGGATGCGAGTTCGTGCTCTACGTGCCCGGGATCGTCCCCGGGGCGGATGCGTTGGAGCGGGTGCACAACCTGCTCACCGGCCACTTCGACCCGGTCCGGGTGCAGCGCCGGCTCACGTCGTTCATCCGACGCGCGGCCAGGGTCGGTCGCTCGGTGTTCGGCGGTCAGCTGACCTACTCGGCGGCCGCTGACGACGCCGTCGACTGGCGGCAGTTCGACATCGTCGGCATCGACTACTACCGGTGGTTCCCCCACCGGTCCGGCTACCTGCGCGACCTGCGGAGGTTCCAGCGGTTCGGCAAGCCCCTGGCCGTCCTGGAGTTCGGCGCCTGCGCCTACCGGGACGCGCCCCGCACCGGCGCCGACGGCATGGCCTGGGACGTCGTCGACTACAACGTCGACCCGCCGCAGGTCGAGGCCGGGGTCGTCCGCAGCGAGGGCACCCAGGCGCGGTACCTGGTCTCCCTGCTCGACGTCTTCGACGAGGTGGGCGTGGCGGCGGCGATGGTCTTCAACTACGGCGATGCCGGTGCACCCCACCGCCGGGCCCACCGCTACGACCTCGACCTCGCCTCCTACGGCCTGGTCGCGCCGATCTGGGACGAGTTCGACCGGCCCGGCCACGGATGGCACTGGCAGCGCAAGCGGTCGTTCGACGCCGTCGCGCGGGCGTATGCCGCCTATCCGCAGGGATACTGAACGGCGATCACACCGCCGCGGCACGCACGACCTGTCGCCCGGAGCGCACTCCCAGGATCCCGGCGGTCGAGGCAGGCCAGGGCGGTGGCCAGCGAGAACCACGGGAAGATCGTGGCCAGGCTCCACTCGGTCGCGGCCCAGCCGGCCACGATCGTCGGGACCGCCATCGCGGTGTAGGCGAGCACGTAGAACGCCGACATCACCTCGCCGCGGTGGGCGGCGGGGACGACCTGCCCGAGGTGGCGCAGCGAGCCACCGAAGGCCAGTCCGAAGGACAGGCCCATGAGGACCGCGGCCGCGAGGACCAGTGAGGCGTGGCCGCTGTCGAGCGCGGCGACGCTCATCAGCAGCGCGGCCGCGGTGCCGAAGTCGCCGACGACGGCTGCCCTGCGCGCCGCGAGGCGACCGCCGAACCACTGGCTCACGGCTGCGGCACCCGACATCGCGGCCACCACCACGCCGCCGAAGACCAGGCTGTGGATCTGGGTGCGCTGGCCGGCGAAGCTCGGGAACAGCGACAGGTAGACGCCGAGCACCGACCAGGCCGCCATCACTCCGATCACCGCGAACCGGAAGTCGGACCGCACGTGCGCCGGCACTGAGGGCCGGGCGACCCGGAACGGCCGGGTTCCCCGGGCCAGGTGCGGCTCGGTCATCGCCAGCACGCCGAGCAGCAGCGCGAGGACGACCGCCGCGACCAGGGCGTAGGGCGTCACGAACGGGTGCGGCCCGAACTGCGCGAGCAGCGCCGCGCTGAGGATGGTCACCGCGATGCCGATGTTGAAGAAGATCCCGGTGATGTGACCGGTGCGGGCTCCGCGCTCGGGGCGCAGGTCGAGCAGGGCCGCGCTGCCCACCACGACCGCGGTCCCCACCGAGGCGCCGTGGATGAACCGGCCCACGAAGAGAGCCGGGAGGCCGGAGGCGGTCATGAACACGACGAGGCCCACCAGCATGCCGATCGCGGCTCCGACCAGCAGCGGCTTGCGCCCGAGCCGGTCCGAGGCCTGGCCCGCGACGAGGACAGCGCCGAGGGCGGCGACGGCGTAGACCGCGAAGACCAGCGTCGTGGTGATCGGCGCCAGGCCCCACCTCTCGGCGTACAGGCCGTAGAGGGGCGCCGGCGCGCCCGAGACACCCAGGGACACCGCGAGCAGTGCGATCAGCAGGGGGTAGGCCCAGGCCTGGTCGCCCGCGGTCGCCGCGTTGGTCGGGACGGGACGCGTGACGGTGCTCATTGCTTCCTCCTGCGTGGTAAGTTCGACGTTGATCGAACTCGATCCACCGTACGCCTAGTTCGATGAACATCGAACCGAGTTATCGGTGATCCGGGCCACAGCGAGTGGTCGACGGAGGGAGGAGGACGTGGTGCCGGAGCAGCTCCTGCCCACCATCAGCCCGATGGGGACGTTGCAGGACGTCCTCGAGGCCCTCTCCGACCCGGTGCGCCTCGAGATGGTGCGGCGGATGGCTCGCGAGGGTGCGCCCGTCGCCTGCTCCGACCTCTACGACTCGGTCAGCAAGTCCACGGCCAGCCACCACTTCAAGGTGCTGCGCGAGGCCGGCCTCACCGAGCGCCTCACCATCGGCGGCCAGACCCACCAGCGCCTGCGCACGGAGGATCTCGAGGACGCCTTCCCCGGTGTCGTGAGCGCGATCGTCGCCGCCGCTCGCGACTGACTCCCTGCCGGCTTGGGCGCTCGCGGCGCCCCCCGATACCCTGTCGCTGCACGATCGTGACCCGGCTCACAGCCCGCACCACCCCCGCGACGCGGTGGCCGGACCATTTGCACCGTGGGCGGAGACCCCGACCCGGCCGTGACCTCCCGAGGAGACCCGTGAGCGACGCACCCCCTGGATTCGGACCCGATCTCGCCGAGGTCTTCGGCCCATCCCAGCAGGACGGCGGTCCCGAGCTGATCCAGCTGCTGACCCCCGAGGGCGAGCGGGTGCACCGCGACGACTTCGACATGGACTTCTCCGAGGAGCAGCTGCGCGGTTTCTACCGCGACATGGTCATGGTCCGCAGGATCGACACCGAGTCGACCGCCCTTCAGCGCCACGGCGAGCTCGGCATCTGGGCCCAGCTGCTCGGCCAGGAGGCGGCCCAGGTCGGCGCCGGCCGCGCCCTGCGTCCCCAGGACTTCGTCTTCCCGACCTACCGCGAGCACGGCGTCGCGTGGTGCCGCGGCCTCGACCCGCTCAAGCTGCTCGGCCTGTTCCGCGGCGTCGACCACGGCGACTGGGACCCCGAGGAGTACAACTTCGGCCTCTACACGATCGTCATCGGCGCCCAGACGCTGCACGCCACCGGCTACGCCATGGGCATGCAGCGCGACGGCGCGGTCGGCACCGGCGACCCCGACCGCGACTCGGCGGTGATCGCGCACTTCGGCGACGGCGCCTCGAGCCAGGGCGACGTCAACGAGGCGTTCATCTTCGCCGCGTCCTACAACGCCCCGGTCGTGTTCTTCTGCCAGAACAACCAGTGGGCGATCTCGGAGCCGATCGAGCGCCAGACCCGGATCCCGCTCTACCAGCGCGCGCTGGGCTTCGGCTTCCCCGGCGTCCGCGTCGACGGCAACGACGTGCTCGCGACGTACGCCGTCACGCAGGCCGCGCTGCAGCGGGCCCGTGACGGTCAGGGCCCGACCTTCGTCGAGGCCTACACCTACCGGATGGGCGCGCACACCACCACCGACGACCCGACGCGCTACCGGCTCTCCGGCGACGTCGAGTCCTGGAAGCTCAAGGACCCGATCGCGCGGGTCGAGGCCTACCTGAAGCGCAACGGCCTGGCCGACACCGAGTTCTTCGACGAGATCGCGGGCGAGGCCAACGACCTCGGCGCCCGGCTCCGCGACGGGGTGAAGGCGCTGCCCGACCCCAAGCCGCTCGACATCTTCGCCGCGGTCTACGACGAGCAGACCGACGAGCTCACCCAGCAGCACGACGAGTTCGCGGCCTACCTCGCCAGCTTTGAGCAGAGCTTCGAGGGGAGCCACGCATGAGCGCCGGGACGGAAAAGATCACCCTGGCGAAGGGCCTCAACATGGGCCTGCGCAAGGCGATGGAGGACGACGCGAAGGTCCTCATCATGGGCGAGGACGTCGGCAAGCTCGGCGGCGTCTTCCGCATCACCGACGGCCTGCAGAAGGACTTCGGCGAGGACCGCGTCATCGACAGCCCGCTGGCCGAGTCCGGCATCGTCGGCACCGCGGTCGGCATGGCCATGCGCGGCTACCGCCCGGTGGTCGAGATCCAGTTCGACGGCTTCGTCTACCCGGCCTACGACCAGATCGTCTGCCAGGTCGCCAAGATCCACTTCCGGTCCAAGGGCCGGATCAAGATGCCGATCGTCATCCGGATCCCGTTCGGTGGCGGCATCGGCGCGGTGGAGCACCACAGCGAGTCGCCGGAGGCGCAGTTCGCGCACACACCCGGCCTCAAGGTGGTGGCCTGCTCCAACCCGGTCGACGGCTACTGGATGATCCAGCAGGCCATCGCGTGCGACGACCCGGTGATCTTCCTCGAGCCGAAGCGCCAGTACCACGCGGACAAGGCCGAGCTCGACGACACCATGACGCCCGACCCGCTGTTCACCTCGCGCGTCGTACGTCCCGGTCAGGACGTCACCGTGCTGGCCTACGGCCCGACCGTGAAGACGGCCATGAAGGCGGCCGAGGCCGCCTCCGGCGAGGGCCGCTCGCTCGAGGTGATCGACCTGCGCACGCTCTCGCCGCTCGACATGGGGCCGGTCCTCGAGTCCGTGCGCCGGACCGGGCGCGCGGTCGTCGTCCACGAGGCGCACGTCAACCTCGGCATGGGCGCCGAGCTGGCCGCCCGGATCACCGAGCAGTGCTTCTACAGCCTCGAGTCGCCGGTGCTGCGGGTCGGAGGGTTCGACACGCCCTACCCCGCCTCGCGGATCGAGGAGGAGTGGCTGCCCGACCTCGACCGGGTGCTCGACGCCGTCGACCGGACGATGGGGTTCTGACCGATGCCCGAGTACCTCCTCCCCGACGTCGGCGAGGGTCTGACCGAGGCCGAGATCGTCAGCTGGAAGGTCAAGGTCGGCGACACCATCGCGATCAACGACATCGTCTGCGAGATCGAGACCGCGAAGTCGATCGTCGAGCTGCCGTCCCCCTACGCCGGCACCGTCTCGGCGATCCTGGCGCCCGAGGGCGAGACCATCGCCGTCGGCACCCCCATCATCGCGATCGGCGACGTTGCGGAGCCCGCCGCTGCCGCGGACGGTCCGGCGCCCGCCGAGATGGAGATCGACCTCTCCAACCCGGCCGCGTCCGGGTCGGGCGAGGGCGAGAGCCTGGTCGGCCGGATGAAGGCCGACCGCGGCCCGACCCGGCGCGCGCGCAAGGTCGCCTCCGGCGCCCTGGCCACCCACATCCAGGCCCAGGCCTCCTTCGAGACCGGGCTGGCCTCGCCCCTGGTCGAGGCGGCCGAGCCGGAGCCCGCCGTGCCGGCCCGCAGCCAGCAGCCGGCCGAGCCGCTCGAGCCCGCCGCCCTGCGCGTGCTCGCCAAGCCGCCGGTGCGCAAGCTCGCCAAGGACCTCGGCGTCGACCTGGCAACGCTCGAACCGACCGGACCCAACGGCACGGTCTCG
Organism: uncultured Actinomycetota bacterium; assembly: GCA_963766475.1. Lineage (GTDB taxonomy): Bacteria > Actinomycetota > Actinomycetes > Propionibacteriales > Nocardioidaceae > Nocardioides. The sequence continues at coordinate 252,509 of CAVXZS010000003.1, forward strand.
CGGGAGGACGTGCAGGGTGCAGCGGGTGCCCCGGCTCGCGGAGGTCTCGACAGGCTCGACCAGCGGTGGTGCGGTCCGCGCGACCGGCGAGCGGGAGACCCGCGAGCCGATCAAGGGCGTGCGCAAGATGATGGCCGGCGCGATGGTGCAGTCGGCGTTCTCGGCCCCCCACGTCACCGAATGGGTGACCGTCGACGCGACCCGCACCGTCGAGTTCGTGGAGCGGCTCAAGGCGCGCCGCGAGTTCCGCGACGTGAAGGTCTCGCCGCTGCTGGTGCTGGCCCGGGCGGCGATGCTGGCGATGCGCCGCACGCCGGTGGTCAACTCGTTCTGGGACGAGGCGGCCCAGGAGGTCGTCTTCAAGAGCTACGTCAACCTCGGCATCGCCGCGGCCACCCCCCGAGGACTGGTCGTCCCCAACGTCAAGGACGCCCAGGACCTCTCCCTGGTCGAGCTGGCCACCGCGCTGGGCGAGCTGACCGCGGTCGCGCGCGACGGCAAGACCCAGCCGGCGGACATGAGCGGCGGCACCTTCACGATCACCAACGTCGGCGTCTTCGGCATCGACGCCGGCACGCCGATCATCAACCCCGGCGAGTCCGCGATCCTGTGCTTCGGTGCGATCAAGAAGCAGCCGTGGGTGGTCGACGACCAGATCGTGGTCCGGCACGTGACCACCCTGGCCCTGTCCTTCGACCACCGGCACATCGACGGCGAGTCCGGGTCCCGGTTCCTCTCCGACGTGGCCGGCATGGTCGAGGACCCCGCCTCGGCGCTGCTGTTCTGACTAGCAGCGCCTCGCGGCGGGTAGAGACCACAGCGTGACCGCCGGCTACCCGCGCGAGGGCGAGAGGATCGGCCACTACCGGGTCGGTCGACGACTCGGCGGTGGCGGCATGGGCGTGGTGTTCGAGGCGCACGACGAGTACCTCGAGCGCCCGGTGGCCCTCAAGGTGATCGCGCCCGAGCTGGCCGAGGACCCCGACTTCCGGGCGCGGTTCACCCGCGAGGCCCAGGCCCAGGCCTCGCTCGACTCCCGGCACGTCGTGCAGGTCTACGCGCACGGCGAGGACGAGGGCCGGCTCTGGATCGCGACCCAGCTCGTCCCCGACGGCGACCTCCGCACGATGCTGACGTCGTACGGCGCCCCGTCGGTGCCGGTCGCGATCGACCTGATCGAGCAGGTCGCCGACGGGCTGGCGGACGCGCACGCGGCCGGCCTGGTGCATCGCGACATCAAGCCGGCCAACGTGCTGCTCCGCCGTCGCGCGGACGGCGGGCTCACCGCCTACCTCGCCGACTTCGGCATCGCCCGCCAGGTCGGTGGTGAGGTCACCCGTACCTCGCACGCCACCGTCGGCACGCCGAGCTACATGGCACCCGAGCTGCACACCGGCGGCGAGCCCGGCGTCGCGTCCGACGTCTACTCGCTCGGCTGCCTGCTCTGGGCGACGCTGACCGGGCGGGCGCCGTACGCCGGGACCTCGGACTTCGAGATCGTCACCGCGCACCGCGAGAGGCCGGTCCCGCAGCTTCCCGAGGACGGGCCGCTGGCCGCCCGGCTCAACGAGGTGCTCCGGCGCACCCTGGCCAAGGACCCGGCCGACCGCCCGCCGTCGGCCGCCGCGGTCCGCGACTGGCTCCGCTCGCTGCGCGGACCCGTGGTGCCGGCGCCGTCGGCCCCGTCGACCCCGTCCGGCCCGCCACGGCGAGGCAGGGTCCTGGCCCTGGTCCTGGTCGCCGCGGTCGTGCTCGCCGCCGTGGCCGTGGCGTACGCCGTGACGAGGGACGGCGACGAGACCGGTGCGTCACCGGGGTCGACGGGGTCGACGGGGTCGTCGCAGACGACCCCGTCCTCCCCGGACCCGTCCGAGTCCACGACCCCACCCGCCACCGGCGGTGACCAGGAGAAGGCGGTGACGAGCATGGCGGCCGCCTTCGCCGGCCAGCCCGGGATCAGTCCCGAGCAGGCACAGTGCGTGGCCCGGACGACGGTCGAGGACGTGGGGCTGCAGCACCTGGTCGACATCGGCATGTTCGACAGCGCGATGGCCTTCCACGACCTCGACCTGGGCCCCTATCCCGAGGTGAAGAACGCCATCACCGCTGCCACGCTGAGCTGCGCGACCGGCTGATCACTGGCTGATCACTGGCTCGATCACTGGGCGAGCTGCACGAACCTCAGCTTGTTGCCGAACGGGTCGCGGATGCCGGCGTCGATGCCGTAGGGCTGCTCGTTGGGGCCGTCGGTGAACTCGACACCCTTGGCGGCGAGCTCGTCGTAGGTCTTGCGGCAGTCGTCGGTCACGAAGCCGACCCAGCCGCCCATCACGCCCTTGCTGACCAGCTCGCGGACCTGGCCCGCGGTCGCCTCGTCCATCGACGGCGGACCGGGCCGCTCGAGCAGGATCTGGCGCTCCGGGTGGCCCGGGCACGTTGACGGTGAGCCAGCGCATGAAGCCGAGGTCCTGGTCGGTGTGCACCTCGAGCCCGAGCTTGCCGACGTAGAAGTCGAGGGCCTCGTCCTGGTCGAGGACGAAGATCTGGGACACGTTGATGTTGGTGAACATGGCCTGCTCCTTCGGAGATCTGGGTCCGGGTAGGTCCCGGTGCGACGACGCTACGAGCCGCCGGGCTCACGTCCTTCTCCGAAACTGCTCGGCCTGGTCCATGCCATCGAGAAGTGCGTCGGCACCCTGGCGACGAGAGGGTGCGCGGCGCGGTAGTCCTTCGGCGACTCGCCCACGATGTCGCGGAAGGTGCGGCTGAACGTGCCCAGGCTGGAGAAGCCGACCGACATGCAGATGTCGGTGATCGACCGGTCCGTCGAGCACAGCAGGGCCATCGCGCGCTCGACGCGACGGCGCTGCAGGTAGCGGTGCGGGGTCTCACCGAACGTCGCCTTGAAGGTCCGGATGAAGTGCGCCTCCGACACGTGCGCGATCCGGGCCAGTGCGGCGATGTCGAGCGGGTCCGCGAACTGCCGGTCCATCGCGTCGCGGGCCCGCAGCATGCGCCGGTTCTGCTGCTCGGTCTCGCGGCTCACGCGATGATCCTGCCGCAGCGTCAGCCGCAGCTCCGCAGGATGGTCAGCACCAGCGCCTCGGTCACGGCGACGACCTCGTCGACCGGCACCGACTCGTCGGGACCGTGCGCGAGCCGGACGTCGCCGGGCCCGTAGTGGAGCGTCGGGATCCCCGAGGCGGCGTACAGCCTCAGGTCGCTGCCGTACGGCGCCCCTCGCTCGCGCGGTCTCGGTCCGCCGGTGACGTCGGCGTGCGCGGCGCCGACGGTCTGCAGGAGCGCGCCCTGGTCGCCGGCGTAGCGTCCGCTGGCGAACTGCCCGCCCGACCACGTGACGGTCGGCGGGTGGTCGCGCAGGAACGGGTCCGCTGCCGCGGCCACCGCCACGGCCTCCTCGAGAGCCGCTCCGCGCCGTCGCCGGGTCCTCGTCGAGGGCGACGCCGAGCCGTCCCTCGGCGACCAGCAGGTCCGGCACGCTGCTCGCCCAGTCGCCGCAGGTCAGCCTGCCGACCGAGAGGGGGTACGCGATCGGGTACTCGCCCATCAGTGCGTCGACCGTCTCGTTGCGGTCGGCCTGGAGCCTGGCCAGTGCGGCGTGCAGCGGCAGGTAGCGGTCGATCGCGCTGACGCCGGCGTAGGACGTGCTGGCGTGCGTGGCGACGCCCGGGACCGCGATCTCGAAGGTGAGCGCCCCGGCGTTGGCGGTGGTGATCGTGCCGCTGGTCGGCTCGGCGATCACGCACGCCTCGCCACGGTGGCCGCGCGCGAGCGTCGCGAAGGCGCCGAGGCCGCCGTCCTCCTCGCCGACCACCAGGTGCAGGGCGTAGGGACGACGCGGGACGATCCCGGCCTGCCGGACGGCCCGGACCGCGGCCAGGCAGGCGACGACGCCGCCCTTCATGTCCACGGTGCCCCGCCCGTGCACGTGACCGTCGCGGAGCCGGGGCCGGAACGGCTCGCCGCTCCAGCGGTTCAGGTCGCCGGGTGGTACGACGTCCACGTGGCCCTGGAGCACCAGCGCGGGCACTCCGCTCTCGGGTGCGTCCGCCGAGGTGGCCACCAGCCCCCACGACTCGGTCCGCGGCGCCTCCCACCCCGGGAAGGCCGGGTCGCTGGTGAGGGCCGGGAGGTCGAGCGACCACAGGTCGAGGTCCAGGTCGAGGGCGCGCAGCTGCTTGGCCAGCAGGTGCTGGACGTCGCTCTCCGCGTCCGAGCCGCTGACCGACGGCACCCCGACCAGCTCGATGAGGTCCCGGACGAGCTCCCGCTCGTCGACGAAGGCGAGCGCCTTCAGCTCGCGGTCGGTCAGGTCACGCGCGGCCATCCTGGTGGGTGCTCCTCATCCCTGGGGGTGAGGTCAACCGTATGAAGCAAGGGGCGTTCGCGCCATGACTTAAATGGGTGGCAGCGTGACGTCCCAGCCCTCGGGCGCGAGCGGGTGCAGGATCGCGTCGGTGCCGCCGTCGACGTAGAGCACCGACCCGACGACCAGGGACGCGGCGTCGGAGAGCAGGAAGGCGATGGGGGCGGCGACCTCCTCGGCCCGGCCGTCCCGGCCGATCGCGGTCGGGTAGGCATCCGACAGCGGCCCGAACACCGGGTCCGCCGCGAGCTGCTCGGTCATCGCCGTCGCGATCTTGCCGGGAGCCACCGAGTTGAGCCGGATGCCGGCGCCGATCCACTTCTCGGTCACGCCCTCGCGTCGCGCCCACCACGCCAGCGCCGCCTTGCTGGCCGGGTAGACCATGACCGCCTCGTGCTGGGACGCCGCGGCGCGCGCCGCCTCCTCGTCCCCGCCCAGGCACGCCGCGGCCACGGCGCCGGCCCAGCCGGGCTGCCCGGTGATCGAGTTGGAGGCCAGGAGGACCACCGCGGCCGCGCCGGCGGCGGCCATCAGGTCGCGCAGCCCCTCGACGAGCGCGACCGCGCCGAAGAAGTTGACCGAGACGACCAGGGCCGGGTCGGTGCCCGTGAAGCCGCCGATGCCGGCGGCCGGGACGACGCCGTGCACGACGTCGGTGAGCGCGCGTACGCCGGCCACCGCGATCGCCCGGCCCTCGGCCGTCGCGAGGTCCGCCATGACGTCGGCGTCGCGCAGGTCGACGGTGACCACCCGGTGACCGTGCTCGCGGAGGAGGGCGGTCGTGGCGGCGCCGATGCCGGAGGCGGCACCACTGACGACGTAGGTGCGCGCGCTTCCGGTCACGCGCGGCACCTTAGTGCTCCGAGTCGAGAGCCTCGGGTACCTTGCCGAGGTGCTGGTCGCCTACCTCCTCCTGGCAGCTCCGGTCGTCGCCGCACTGCTGTTCTGGGGGGACTGGGCGTGGGTCGCAGCGGCCGTCGTGGTCGCAGCCGTCGAGTACGCGACGCTCCAGAGGTCCCAGCGGTTCTCAGCCCGCTTCTGGCGCAGCGTCGGGGTGAGCCGGCGAAGCACGCGAGAGCGCGGCATCGAGATCCTCTACCTGATCAGCGCGGTCCTCGGCGTGGCCCTGCTGGCGTGGTCGCTGCTGCAGCTCGGCGGATCCGGGTCCCACGGCCGCTGACGGCCTAGGATCCGGGTGTGTCCAGCGGGACCTCAACGCCCGCACCGGCCGCCCCACTGATCGGCCGCACGAGCGAGGTCGAGGACGTCCTCGGTCTCCTCGGGCGCGCCCGCATCGTGACGCTGACCGGCCCTCGCGCTGGTCCGCAAGGGCGAGCCGGACGCGCGGATGGTGATGGTGACCGGGCCGCGGCTCGACCCGGGGCTGCTCCCGGACGTCGAGGGCATGGACAAGGTCGGCTACGTCGACTCGCTGTTCGAGCACCTGGCCTGCGCGGACCTGGCCGTCGTCCAGGGCGGGCTCTCGACCACCATGGAGCTGGTCGCGGCCCGCCGGCCGTTCATCTACTTCCCGCTGGCCCACCACTGGGAGCAGCAGCACTTCGTGGCGCACCGGCTGGACCACTACGGCGCCGGCGTCCGGATGGACTACCAGGCCACGAGCCCCCGCGACCTGGCCGACTCGATGATGGCGGCGCGGTCGGTACGCCCGGCCTACCGCCCGGTGCGCCGCGGTGGCGCCGACAAGGCCGCAGCGCTTCTCGCGGACGTGCTCGTCGGGCCCGGCTCCTAGCCGGACTGGACCCTCCGTCAATGGACCGTTCGGGTCATGGTCGCGTTGACGGCTCGGGTCGGAGACTGCGGCAGGGAGGAACCCCATGCCGATCCTCAACCGCCTGGGAGCCGTCCTGATCGGGACGAACCCGAAGGACGTGTCGCGGCGCCGCACCCTGCTCTTCGCCGTCTCGGTGATCCTGCTGCTGACCGTGGCCCGCAGCGGCGCACCCTCGCTGGGCTTCGGCCTGGCCCTGTCGGTGTTCCTGGTCGCGTCGGGGCTGTGGCTGCGTGGCCAGTACACGCACTACCTGTCGGGTCAGACGGCGGTCGAGCGTCTCTGGGTCTACGGCGTGCTGTTCCTCGTCGCGGTGGGGATGGGCGTCACCTACGAGGTGCTGCTGGCGGGCGACACGGCCAGCGGTGGCCTGCTGCTCGGAGCCCTGGTGCTCACCTACTTCGCCATCGGCGGGGCGCTGGCGGTGTGGCGGGAGGATGGGAGGTGGGTCGGCCGCGTCGGCCTCGTCCTCGGCGGTCTGGCCGTGGTGCTGGTGCTGGTCGGCTACGGCGTGCTTCACGGTGGGGACACCCATCTGCTCTGGATCGGGGCCGGGCTGCTCGCGGTGGGTCTCGCCGTCTGCTGGCCGGTGGCCGTCGCCTTCCTCTCCGAGCGGGGCACGACGATCCTCTCGGAGTGGGATCCGGTCGGGGTCGTGTGGGGCGTCATGGCCGTCGGTCTCGCCGGGGCGCTGGGGGTGGGCGCCTGGATGTGGGTCGACAGCAACCACTCGAGGCCCACGCTCTTCCTCGCCGTCGCCCTGGCCGTCCTGACCGCATCGGTCGCGTCGAGCACCCGCGCCGACATCGTGCTCATCATCGTGGCGCTCGCCGTCATGGGCTTCACCCCGGGAGACGGCGGCGAGCCACCGCAGGTGGCCGGTAAGAAGCACGTGCTGGTCGCGCTGGGTGACTCCTACATGTCCGGCGAGGGCGCTTCGATCTTCTACGCCGGGACCGACACCGCCGGCGAGGACACCTGCCGGCGCGCGCCGTCCGCCTGGGCGATGCAGGCGGGCCGGCTGGCGCCGTTCGACGGCACGGTCTTCCTGGCCTGCTCGGGGGCGAAGTCGGCCAACATCCGCACGTCGAACCCCGACGGCTCCGACCTGCCGGACGTCTTCGCGCAGCAGGGTGAGGGCTCGACGCAGCTGGCTCACTACCAGGAGCTGGCGGGGTCGGAGAAGTTCACGCCCGAGCTGGTCGTGCTCAGCATCGGCGGCAACGACGCCGGCTTCTCCACCATCGGCGTGATGTGCCTCGTGCCGGGCAACTGCGCGGACAAGGCGTCGTGGTGGACGGGCGGACTCGGCGAGGTGCGCAGGTCGCTGGACGAGACCTACACGCAGGTGCGCGAGGCCTTCCCGGGCACGCCCGTCGTCGTGACGGCGTACCCGGACCCGATCTACCGCGGCAAGGGAGACCTCGCTCCGGCGACGCTCAACGACCAGCTGAGGAACTGCTCCCAGGTGGCGCTGCGCCCCGAGGAGCGGGCGTTCGTCGCGGGGTTCCTCGAGAAGCTCAACGAGACCGTCGAGGACGTCGCCCGGGCGCACCACTTCTACTACCTCGCCGAGATGAAGGACTCGCTCAAGGACGCCGGCCTGCAGCTGTGCGACCCGGCGAACAACAGCCGGCCGGGGCTGAACTTCATCGGGCTGCGGTCGGTGTCAGGCCTGGCGGAGCAGCGGTTCAACCCCGCGAACTGGTCGCACAACAGCCTGCACCCCAACGAGCGCGGCCACCAGGCGATGCTCGAGACGTTCGAGCGGTGGATGGACGCGCATCCCGTCCTGGAGGAGAACGCTCCCGACGAGAGCGCGACCGGCACCACCGACTCCAGCGACCCCACGGACCCGACCGGCACAGGTGCCGAGACCCGCACGGCGAGGGCCGAGGAGCCGGCGTTCACGCCGGTCTGCAGCCCGCTCGACCCCAATCCTTCGGGGTGCCGCTCCCGCGGCACGCACTGGGCGGTGGAGGAGACCGGCGATGCCCTGGTCGAGTCGGCGCGGGCCACCCAGGTCGTCCTCGTCGAGGCGTTCTGGTGGCTCTTCGTGCTGGGCTTCTTCGGCTGGCGGCGGCGCAGGTGGGCGACGGCGCCCCCGGTCAACCTGGTCTGACCTCGACCGGCCGGGATATCGGGGCCGGGATGGAGGGCGGCCGGGATGAGGGCGGCCGGGATGAGGGCGGCCCGCCCGGCTGTTGACCTCCCATGACCGAGCTCCTGCCGCTGCTCCGCGACCGCCGCAGCATCCGCACGTACGACGAGACGCACGTGCTTGCCGACGCCGAGCTGGACGTGCTGCTCGAGGCGGCGCGCTGGTCGCCGTCGGCCGGGAACTCCCAGCCGTGGGCGTTCCTGGTCGGTCGACGCGGCGACTCCGCGCATGAGGCCTTCGTGCCGCTGCTCGCTCCGTCGGTCCGTCGCTGGGCGCCGGCGGCGTCGGCGCTGCTCTTCACGCTCAACCAGGTCGCGTCCGGTCCCGAGGACGACGCGCTCGGCTACTCCGACTACGCGCAGTACGACCTCGGCCAAGCGGTCGCCCACCTGACGATCCAGGCCTCCGCGCTCGGCCTCGGCGTCCACCAGTTCGCGGCGTTCGACCACGACGGCCTGGCCGGGCTGGCCGTCGTACCCCGCCACTGGCGGGTCACCACCGGCCTCGCGGTCGGCCTGGCCGTCGAGTCCGACCTCGCCCCCCGCAGTCGGCGACCCCTCGACGAGCTCGCCTTCGGCGCGCGTTTCGGTGCGCCACTTGGAAGAACGCCCTAGTGGTCTCGACGCCGGGACGACAGGTTCAACAGCCGTCGATCTGGTTGCCGAGAACCTTCATGGCGTCGAGCCGCCCCTGCGGGTCGACGTTGGCAGCAGGAGCGAGCATCGCGATGGTCGCGGTCGCCTGCGCCCGCTGGAGGCACACGAGCTCTGCGCGGTCGTCCTCAGCCTGGTCGGCGGCGCGGTAGACGACGACGCCGACGCCCACCACTGCGGCCACCATGCACAACATGACCACGAAAAACAACCGCTCCATAGGGCCATACCATATGGCCCCTTCACGCCAATAGCCTGCCAAGGAAGCCGTCGTCTCGGCGGATCGGTGTAACCAATCAGGGAGTTCCAGGTGAAGAGCATCTTCCGCAGGGTCGGCCTGCCCCACCTCGTCGCGGTGCTAGCCGTAGCGCTCGTCGTCGGGTCGGGCACGGCGTACGCCGCCCAGCAGATCACGAGCAAGAACATCAAGAACGAGACCATCAAGAGCAAGGACGTCAAGGACGGTGCCCTGACCGGCGCCGACCTCGCCGACGGGTCCGTCACCTCCGCCGACGTCGCCACCGACACGCTGACCGCGGCCGACCTGGCCCCGAACTCGGTCGGTACGTCCGAGATCCTCGACAGCACCATCACGAGCACTGACGTCGCCGCAGACACCCTCACGGCCGCCGACCTGGCGCCCAACTCGGTCGGATCGTCCGAGATCGCCGACAACGCGGTGACCCAGACGGAGATCGCCACGGACGGTGTGGCCGCGACTGAGATCCAGGACAACTCCATCGACGCAGGCGAGATCATCGACTTCGGCCTGACCAACGAGGACATCGGTGTGCTCGCCGCTCGGGTCGCCGCCGACGGCAGTCTGACCGGTACCTCCGGCACCGTCGGTGTCACGAGCTCCAAGATCGGCACCGGTCAGTACGACGTCAACTTCGGTCGCAACGTGACCGCGTGCACGTACGAAGCGTCGGTCGGCACCACGAGCGGGGCCGGCATCGTCCACGGCTTCGCGACCGTCCACCCCCGCCTCGGCACCGCCAACGCTGTCTTCGTGCAGACACACAACAATGCCGGGGCCAACACCGACGAGCCGTTCCACCTCATTGTGGTTTGCTGACATGGTGACCGTGATGCTCGAACGTCGATGGAGGCGAGTCCTCGTCGGCGCGGCCGCCCTGGCGGCAGGTTCGGCGGCACTGGCCGGTCCTGCCCTGGGCATCGGGCAGGAGGACAGTCAACCGCCACCGGGCACGCACGCGCCCGCGACCGCGGAGGACGACTCCTCCGGCACGCAACCCCAGGGACCAGCCACCGGCTCCAGCGGCACGAACTTCGCGCCGTCGGGGACCCAGCCGGCCAACTCCAACCCGCAGCGGCCCGGGCCGCCCACCCAGTACGCACCGGACGAGCCGGCCTCGGGGGCACAGCCCCAGCCGGACCACGGTGTCAAGGGAGCGCCGGTCCAGCCGGAGTGACCACGGCGGACTCCGCTGGCTAGGAGTCCGTCCTCGAGTGCCAGGCCGTGAGCAGCTCCTGCTCACGGCCTGGCCCGACTCCGGACACCGGAGCGTCGGGGTTCCTCTGGAGCCAGTCGAGGGTGTCGCGGGTGGTGTCGGCCAGGGAACGGAGCGTCAGGCCGGCGTCGAGCGAAGGCTGGACATCGTGCGCGCCGAGCCCGTCGTACTCCGGCCGGGGCAGCCACAGCGGGATGGCGTCGGGGCCCATCCACGGCTCGACGCCCTGCTCCTGCAGGAACTCCTGGTCGACCCAGGTCCACGTCACCTCGCTGTCGACCCCTTCGGCACACTGCGCGAGCAGGTCGGACATCGCCATGGAGCGACCGACGCCGTCGTAGACCCCGGTCGTACGCCGCTCGCAGGCCGTCACCGCCCAGGCGGCGAGGTCTCGGACGTCGGCGACCTGCATCGAGTCGTCCGGGTCGCCCGGCGCGAGCACCTCACCACCGGCCGCGAGCCGGCGCGGCCAGTAGGAGAACCGGCCGGTCGGGTCCTCGGGACCCACGATCAGACCGGGCCGCATGACCATCGCCGACGCGGCGCCGTCCAGCACGATCCGCTCGCAGGCCACCTTCATCGGCCCGTAGGCCTCCGGGTCGTCCTTGAGGTCGACGTCCTCCTCGATCGCCTCGACCAGCGGCAGCGTCGCGGGCGTCCCGCCGGGAGTGGCGTCGTCGGCGTACACGTTGACGGTCGAGACGAACACCCAGTGCGCGCCGGCGTACGCCGCCACCGCGTTGCGCACCCACGACGGGTGCCGGGCCACGTCGACGACGGCGTCGAAGTCACCGAGGCCGGACGGGTCCGGCAGCGGCTCGGTCCGGTCGACGGTGACCAGCCGCGCCCCCTCGGGCACCGAGCCGGAGGTGCCCCGCGCCGCGCAGGTCACCTCGTGGCCGCGGCTCACCGCATCGGCGGCCACCGCCCTCGACAGGAAGGCGGTTCCGCCCAGCACCAGGAGTCGCATGCCCCCACCTCACAGGCCGGACGCCCGCGAGACAACCCTTCCGGTCGGCGATCAGCCAGCAGCAGAACGCCGACCCGGCTCGTCGGGACGTGCGGAGGCTGTCGACCCGGCTCGTCGGGACGTGCGGAGGCTGTCGAGTCGGCTCGTCGGGACGTGCTGGGGGTGTCGAGTCGGCTCGTCGGGACGTGCTGGGGGTGTCGAGTCGGCTCGTCGGGACGTGCTGGGGGTGTCGAGTCGGCTCGTCGGGACGTGCTGGGGGTGTCGAGTCGGCTCGTCGGGACGTGCTGGGGGTGTCGAGTCGGCTCGTCGGGACGTGCGGAGGCTGTCGAGTCGGCTCGTCGGGACGTGCGAGTTGGTGCACATGCGCCGATTCGAGCCGCATTGAGTGTGCTGTTGAGCCGAGTCGACGTCCTGGGAGTGTGCTGTTGCGCCGACTCGGACCGCATTGAGTGTGCTGTTGCGCCGAGTCGGCGTCTTGGGGGCGTGCCTCCTTGAGCCGAGTCGCGTCTGAGTGTGCTGTTGAGCCGGGTCGGCGTCTTGGGGGCGTGCCTTTGAGCCGGGTCGGCGTCAGGAGCGCTCGGGCGTGGTGGGGCTGAGCAGCCACTTGTCGAAGAACGAGCGGTCGACGTGGGTGCGGCGGACCAGCCAGCCGAGGTACTCGTCGCGGGACGCGTTGGACTCGGGGTCGCGGGCCGGCCACGCGCGCACGACCTTCCAGAACCTGGCGTCGCCGATCTTCTTGCGCAGCTCGTGCCACATCAGGGCCGGGCCGTAGTAGATGTTGCTGTTGCCGAACTGCGTCGGGTCGTAGGCGCCCGGTGGGCCCGCCTCCTGCCGCAGCCGGCCCTCCTGCTCGGCGTACTGGTCCATCACCGTGTCGACGGGGACGCCGTAGTCCTCGGCCTGCCAGCAGCCCTGGAGATACATCGCCATGCCCTCGTTCATCCACACGTCGCGCCAGTCGTCGGGCGTGACCTCGTCGCCGTACCACTGGTGTGCCATCTCGTGGACCAGCACCGCCTCGGACGTCGTGTAGTCGGTGGCGCCGAGCGTGATCAGGGTCTGCGTCTCCATGCCGCTCTGCGAGTCGACGAGGAGGAAGCCCAGGCTGTCGAAGGGGTAGGGACCGAGCAGCGCCTCGAGCCAGTCCAGCCCGGCCGCCGCAGACTCCAGCCCGCTCGCCAGCCCGGGCCGGTCGCTCGGCACCCAGTAGGAGATCTCCAGGCCGCTCTGCGAGGTGTTGGTGGTCCGGGTGTAGTCGCCGGTGGCGAGGGTGACGACGTACGACGACGCCGGCTTCGACAGGTGCCAGGTCGTCGTGGTCAGCCCGTCGTCCTCGGTCTGGTCGGTCATCACGCCGTTCGCGATGCCGACCCAGGGCGAGGGGACGGTGACGCTGATGTCGTAGAACGCCTTGTCGGAGGGCTGGTCGTTGACGGGGTACCACGTGAACGCGCCGTAGGGCTCCTGCATCGTCCACGTCGAGCCGTCCGGCGTCGTGGTCCAGCCGCTGGTGTTGAAGTCGGTGCGGGTGGTCGGCGCCGGTGTGGGCTCGGGGGTGCCGGAGTAGCGGACCTCGAGCACGTAGCGCTCGTCCTCGGTGACCGGAGCGCTGACCAGGAGGTTCTTGCCCACGTGCTCGAACGGCACGTCGGCACCGTCGAGGGTCACCGCCGACACGTCGAGCGGCTCGCCGAGGTCGAGCTGCAGGTGGTCGCCGGTGCCGGTCGAGCGGAGCTCGATGGTCGCGTCGCCGGCCAGCGTCCGGGTCTCCGGCGACCAGGCGAGGTCGAGGTCGTAGTGCAGGGAGTCGACGCTCGGGTCTCCGACGTCGGGGTAGACCGAGTCCTCGACCGGCTCGCTCAGTGCCGGGTCGAGCCCCGGGTCGTCCGGGTCGGGCGGCGCGTCGGTCTCGGCCGGTAGGGAGGCGGACGGCTCCTGGGTGCCGGTCGACGGACCGGCTGACGGGCTGGCCGACGCCCCGGTCGACGGCCGGCTCGCGGCGGTCGAGTCGTCGCGGCATCCCGCGAGCAGCGTGGCGGTCAGGAGGAGTGCCCCGAGTGCTGCCAGGTGCCGCACGCGGTGGTTCAACTGGACTCCGCCAGCATCGGCCGCACCAGCCTGCGGCCGTGGTGGATCTGCGCCTTGATGGTGCCGAGCGGGGCTCCGACGATCGCCGCGATCTCCTCGTAGGGGAGTCCGTAGACGTCGCGCAGCAGCAGCGGCTCGACGAACTGCGGGTGCTCGCGCTCCAGCGTCTCCATCGCCTCGAGCAGGTCGAGGCGGGTGCCGGCGATCACGCTGGTGGTGCGGGGGTCGGGGCGCGCCATCGCCTGTGACTCCTGCGGGTCGGCCGCCACGGCCTGGTTCTTCATCCGGCGGTACGTCGACCGCGCCGAGTTGACCGCGACCATGTGCAGCCAGGTCGTGAACCGGCCCTGCTGGTTCCAGGTGCCGATCTTCTGGGAGACCTTGATCAGCGCCTCCTGGCAGGCGTCCTCGGCGTCGGGGGTGTAGGGGAGCACCCCTCGGCAGACGTTGAGGGTGCGCGGCCGGACCGCGGTGAGCAGGAGCTCCATCGCGTCCCGGTCGCCGTCCTGGGCGCGGCGCGCGAGCTCGTCGATCTCGTCAGGCGTGGTCGCCGTGTCGCTCATGTAGGTCACCCTCCCCAGCGAAGGTCGAATGTAGTGCAGCGCCGGTCGGTCCCGACCGATCGCAACCGAACCGAGACCTCGCCCCTGGCCCGGATCGTTTGGTCCGAGAGCCGAGGGGCCAAGATGTGGGCGTGTCCATGCCCCACCGGCTCGGCCGGTACGCCGTGCGCCGCCGGATCGGCTCCGGCGGCTTCGCGACGGTGTGGCTGGCCTACGACGAGCAGCTCGACTCGCCGGTGGCGATCAAGGTGCTCGCCGACAACTGGACCGAGGACCACCAGATCCGGCAGCGGTTCCTCGAGGAGGGCCGCTACCTGCGCAAGGTCGAGTCGCCGCACGTCGTGTCGGTCTACGACGCGGGCGAGCTCGACGACGGGCGCCCCTACCTGGTCATGTCGTACGCCGACCAGGGCACCCTCGCCGACCGGCTCGACGTCGAGGGGCTGACCACGGCGCAGGCCATGGAGGTGGTCCGCCAGGTCGGTGCCGGGCTCCAGGCGCTCCACGACCGCGACATCCTGCACCGCGACATCAAGCCGGCCAACGTGCTGTTCCGGAGCACCGACGGTCCCGAGCCGAACGTCGTCCGCGCGATGGTCGGCGACCTCGGCCTCGGCAAGTCGCTGGACATGTCGTCGCGGCTGACCATGATCGCCGGCACCCCGACGTACGTCGCGCCGGAGCAGGCGTCCGCGCAGGCGCCCGACGCGCGCGCCGACCAGTACTCGCTGGCCGCGCTGGCCTTCCTGCTGCTCACCGGCCGGCCGCCGTTCACCCACCTCTCGCTCTCCGACGCGATGAACCCCGGTGACCTGCCGCCGGTGTCCACGCCGGAGCGGCCCTTCCCGCCGGCGGTCGAGGAGGTGCTGCACCGCGGGCTGGCCCGCAGCCGCGACGACCGCTACCCGACCGTCACCGAGTTCGTCGACGCCGTGGCCGCGGCCCTCGGCCCGGTCGCGGCCGGCCCGGTGACCCAGCCGTGGCTCGACCGCGACCCCGAGCTCACCCAGCCCGGTCCGCGGCCCACCGTGCAGCCCGACTCGCGCGACCTGCCGGAGCCGGCCCTGCCACGTCGCCGGGGCCGGCGGCTCGCCGCGCTCGCGATGGTCGGACTGCTCGCGCTGGCCGTCGGCGGGGGAGCGGGGTACGCCGCGCAGCGCGGGCTCGCCCCGACCGAGCGCACGGTCACCGACGACAACGGCACGCTCAGCGTCACCGTTCCCACGGACTGGGACCGGGCCGACGCCACCCAGGGCTGGGAGCCACCGAACGCCGACGGCGACTTCCCGGCGCTCTCCGTGGGCACCAGCAAGGACTGGGCGAGCGAGGGCGCCGGTGGCGAGGGCGTCTTCCTCGCGCTGCTGCCCGGCACCGAGCTGCCGAAGCAGGTGCCCCAACACCCCGAGTGCGACACCGCCGGCCGGGCGGTGATGGACAGCCAGGACGGCGATGACTCGGCGACCGTCGTCTACTCCGACTGCCCGGGCGGCGACGTGACCGTCGAACGGGTCGTCCAGGTCACCGCCAACACACTCCTGTGGGTGCAGGTGCGGACCACCGACCGCGCCGCCGCCAACCGCGTCCTCGACGACGTCGAGACCCACGGCTTGTGACCCACGGGTTCGTAGTCGAGACCTAGCCCGCGTCCTCGGAGCCCTTCGCGGGGAGCGCGTCGAGGTAGTGCACCGTCTCGACGCTCCGCGCCAGCAGGTCACCGAGCCCCTCCTCGTCGACCGTGCGGCCCGTGACCGCGATCTCGGCGTAGGCGGTCCCGTTGCTGTCCCCGACCCAGCGCTCCATGGTCACCCGCAGGAAGCCGCCCGCGTCGATGTAGCTCGCCCGGAAGCTGTTGTCGGTCTCGGCGCTGATCTGGAGGTTCGTGATGTTCCCGTCGTCCAGGGCCGACTGGAGCGCGAGCAACCGCGCGTCCTTGGCGACGCGCACGGCCAGACGGTCGCCGATCTTCAGCTCCACCCGGAGGATGTAGGTGTTCTTGACGTTGCTCGCCGGCACGTAGGTCCAGGTCTGGCTGCTGGGCTGCCGGCTGCTTCGCCAGCCGTCGGGGACGAAGATCGAGATCCCCGGCCCTCGCTTGGTGGTGCGCAGCTCCTCCTCGTGGTTGGGCAGGTCCGGGGCGAGCGGGGGCTCGGTCGGGTCCGGCACCACGTCGAAGGCCGGCGGTGTCGGGACCGCTGGCGACACCGCAGGCAGCGGCTCGAGCAGGTCGCTGCTCTGCGGGTGGTCCTCCGAGCGGTCCGCCACGGCGTACCCACCGACCACACCGGCGCACAGCAGCACCACGGCCACCCCGAGCGCGCGCCACCACATGCGCTCGACCCTAACGAAGGCCGGTCCGGGCGATGAGAAAGGAAAGTTCGCGGAGTCTGTCGTATTCGTCAGCACCCGTTCGTGGAAGGGGTGAAGACCTTCCAGACGAGGAGACCGAGATGACCACCACCCAGCCCGAGGCCACGACCGCCGACCAGGCCGCGTCGAAGAGCCGCTGGCTCGCCCTCTACGTGCTCTGCGTGGGGGACCTGATGATCGTGCTCGACCAGAGCATCGTGAACGTCGCCCTGCCCTCGATCCGCACCGACCTCGGGTTCTCCCAGGCGTCGCTGGCCTGGGTCGTCAACGCCTACCTGCTGACCTTCGGCGGGTTCCTGCTGCTGTCCGGCCGGCTCGGCGACCTGCTCGGCAACAAGCGGGTCTTCATGGGTGGGGTCGTGTCGTTCACGATCGCGTCCGCCGTCTGCGGGCTGGCGCCCAGCGCGTCGTTCCTCGTCGTCGGTCGCGCGGTCCAGGGCCTCGCCGGGGCCAGCGTCTCCGCGGTCGCCCTGGCGCTGATCATGGGGCTGTTCACCGAGCCGGGAGACCGCGCGAAGGCGATGGGTGTCTTCGGGTTCGTGATGTCCGGCGGTGGCGCCGTGGGCGTGCTGGCCGGTGGCGTGCTGACCGGGCTGCTCAACTGGCACTGGATCTTCCTCGTCAACGTCCCCGTCGGCGTGGCCGTCCTCCTGGCCACCCGCGCGGTGCTGCCGGCCGACGACGTCACGCCGGGCTCGACCAAGCTCGACGTCCCTGGCGCCGTCCTGGTGACCTCGGCGCTGATGCTCGCGGTCTACGCCGTGGTCGGCGGCAACGAGGCCGGCTGGTCCTCGACCCGCACCATGACGCTGCTCGCCGCGGCCGCCGCGCTCTTCGTCGCCTTCGTGGTCCGCGAGACCAAGGCCGCCGCGCCGCTGGTCCCGCTGCGGCTGTTCAAGCTGCGCAACGTCTCGGTCTCGCAGGTCGTCGGCGTGCTGTGGGCGGCTGCGATGTTCGCCTGGTTCTTCCTGGCCGCGCTCTACCTGCAGCAGGTGCTGGGCTACAGCGCCCTCGAGGTCGGCCTCGCGTTCGTCCCGACCAGCCTGGTGATGATGATCTGCTCGCTGAAGGTCTCCGACCGGCTGGTCATGCGGTTCGGGATCCGCCCGCCGCTGACCGTGGGGCTGGCGCTGGCTGCTGCCTCGCTGGGGCTGTTCGCGATGGCACCGGTGGACGGGAGCTACCTCATCGACGTGCTGCCCTCGATGGTGCTGCTCGGCATCGGCGCCGGCATCGCCTTCAACCCGGTGCTCCTCGCCGCCATGGGCGACGTCGAGCCGCACGAGGCGGGGCTGGCCTCCGGTGTCGTCAACACCTCGTTCATGATGGGCGGCGCGCTGGGCCTGGCCGTGCTGGTCGCGGTCTCCGACTCCCGCACCGCGTCCCTGGCCGCCGGCGGCTCCTCGGCCGTCGAGGCCCTGCACGGTGGCCTGCAGATCGCCTTCGCCGTCGGTGCCGTGGCCGCCGCCCTGGCCGCGGTGGTCGGCGGGACCCTGCTCCGGCCGCAGCCGATGATGATGCCGGAGATGGGTGCCGACGTGGATGCCGACGCGGACGCCGTCGAGGACAGCCACGACTGCGACTGCCCGGAGCCCTGCGCGGCCTGAAGTCCCCCCGGGCGTGGTGCTGGTCAGCCGGCCAGCACCACGCTCGGGGTCACGTGCGCGAGGAGTGCGTCGAGGCCCTTCCCGTCCATGACCCGGCCGGCCACGGTGACGACCACGACGGCCGGGTCGGACGGGTCGGTGCCGAAGGCGATCCAGCGCTCCCTGACCGTGCGCGGCTCGCCCATGTTGCTCCACCGGTAGGAGAGGGTCGCCCACCGCTGCCCGAGGCTGTCGACGACCCTGATGTGCTGTCCGACCACCTTCAGGCCGGGAGTGCCGGCCAGCGCACCGAGCTGCTCGGTCATCGCCGCCTCGAGGGTGCCGCCATCGGTCAGCTCGCGGAGGCTGAGCGTGTCGTTGCCACTGCGGTCGTGGAACCGGCCTTCGGCCTGCGGGGTCCGGACGAACGACCAGCTGCGCGGCGCGTCGATGCCGAGGCTGCCGTCGTCGGGATCGGTGCCGACGTACCAGTGCACCGACCGGTAGTGCAGGTGGGTGCTCAGCGGCTCTCCGATGAAGCCCCCGCCGCACCCGACCATCGGCGGGACGCCGTCGTCCGCATGGGCGACGCCGACGGGGCCGAGCAGGAGGGCCAGCGAGGAGGTGAGGACGGCAGCGATGCGCTTCATGGCGAGCTCCGATCGCGGAAGGGACGAACACTCGTGGGACACCGCGACGCACGGTTCGGTTGCCCGGACCGGCCGCCAGTCACCTAACCTGCTGCCGGTGACCCGCTTGCTCATCCGGCGTGCTCGCCTGGTCCCGATCGGACCCGCGGCCGCGCCGCCGGCGCACCCCGTCGACGTCCTCGTCGAGGGGGGCCTGGTCACCACGGTCGCCTCGCAGCTCGACCCCCGTCCCGGTGTCGAGGAGTACGACGCCGACGGCCGCTGGTGCGCGCCCGGCCTCTGGGACCAGCACGTCCACCTCACCCAGTGGACGCTCGGCTCGCAGCGGCTCGACCTCGCGCCGGCCAGGTCGCCCGAGCAGGTGCTGGCGCTGGTGGCCGAGCGGGTCACGACCCGACCCGGCCAGCCCGTCATCGGCTGGGGTCACCGGCCGGGTGCCTGGTCGCGAGACGTCACCGTCTCCGAGCTGGACGCCGTCACGGGCGAGACCCCTGCGGTGCTGATCGCCGGCGACGGGCACCACGCGTGGCTCAACACGACGGCGCTGATGCACCTGGCGATGCCCGTGCGCGACTCGGTGGTCCGCGAGACGGAGTGGTTCTCGGTCTACCCGCGGCTGGTCACGCTCTTCGGCAACGACGGCACCTCGCCCGAGGCGTTCCGCCGCTCCCTCGGGGCGGCGGCGGCCCGGGGCGTCGTCGGCCTGGTCGACTTCGAGTTCGGCGGGAGCCGGGAGGAGTGGACGGGCCGCTGGAGCGAGGGCTGCGACCTGCTGCGGGTCCGCTGGGCGACGTACGCCGACACCCTCGACGAGGTCATCGACGCGGGCCTGCGGACCGGCGACCCGCTGCCCGGGTGCGACGAGCGGATCACGATGGGCCCGCTGAAGATCATCAGCGACGGATCGCTCAACACCCGCACCGCGTGGTGCTGCGAGCCCTACTCCGACGCGCACCGGCTGGAGCACCCCGCCGGCCAGCCCAACCTCTCCGGCGACGAGCTCCGCGACCTGCTGAAGCGTGCCCACGCCCATGGCCTCGAGGTGGCCACCCACGCGATCGGCGACGCGGCCGTCGCCGAGGCGCTCGCGGCGTACGCCGAGACGGGGGCGATCGGCTCGATCGAGCACGCCCAGCTGGTCGGCCGCGACGACGTACGCCGGATGGCCGAGCTCGGCGTCCGGGCCAGCGTCCAGCCGGCCCACCTGCTCGACGACCGTGACCTCACCGAGCTGGCGTGGCCGGGCCGGGCCGAGCGCTGCTTCGCGTTCCGCTGGATGCTCGACGACGGGGTCGAGCTCGCGCTCGGCTCGGACGCACCGGTCTCGCCGCTCGACCCGTGGCTGGCGATCGCGGCCGCCGTCCACCGCAGCGCCGACGAGCGCGACGCCTGGCACGGCGAGCAGGCGCTCACCCCCGCCGAGGCCCTGGCCGCCTCCGTCGACGGCCAGCCCACCGTCGGGGTCGGCTCACCGGGCGACCTGGTGCTCCTCGATGCCGACCCGCTCGCCGCCGGGACCGACTCGGCCGGGACCGGCGACGGGCTCCGCACCATGTCTGTCGCCCTGACCGCCGTCGCGGGTCGGGTCGTCCACTCGACGCTGTAGTTGCTCGACGGCTACCCGACGTCCAGCTTCTTCAGGATCAGGTCCGCCACGGCCTGCTGCTCCTCGGCGAACGGGTGGAACGCGATCGCCCGCGTGAGGTCGGTGTTCATGCCGTTGACCCACGCGTCCGGCCCGGCGCAGATGTCGTGCCCCTTGCTCGCCTTCACCAGGTCGACGAAGTCGGCGTCGGCCTCCTCGGCCGCGGCGCGCAAGGAGTCGTTGAGCTGCTCTGCGAGACCGCGCACGTAGGCGTAGTCGCCCCTGGCGATCGGCAGGATCGGGCAGGTCCCCGTGGCCGGGACCGGCTGGGGGTAGCCGACCAGCACGACCTCGGCCCCGGGCGCCCGGTCGTGGACGCCCTCGAGCGCCGACTCGACGCGGGCGCCGATCGTGTCGATCTTCTCGGCCAGCAGGTCCTTCTTCTTGCCGGCGCCCTCCATGTAGTCGCGGCAGGGGGACCCGTCGGGATCGTCGAGCCCGAGCTGGCCGCAGGTCCCGACCATCGTCTGGAACAGCTCGAGGTCGTTGCCCCCGATGCCGAGGGTGACCAGCGACGTGTCGTCGGACAGCGCGGCGAACTGCGGCGGGGCGACCTGGCCGCCGGTCTGCTGGGCGCCGACCAGCGACACCGTGCTGGCCCCGGAGCAGCTGACGTCGACGAGGTCGGACCCGAGGCGCGCCGCGACGAGGCTGGCGTAGTTGCCGTTCGACCGCAGGCAGCCGCTCGCCTGCTCGGTCTGGGGCACCCCCGGGGCGGCGGTGTAGGAGTCGCCGAGCGCGACGTAGGTCGGGTAGGGGAGGTCGGTCGCCGCGGGCGCGCTGGTGCTGGTGGACGGGCTGCCGACGGAGGTGTCCGGCGACCCGTCGTCGCAGCCCGCGACGGCCAGGCCGGCGACGGCACAGGCGACCGCCACGAGGGCGACGGCGGGGCGGAGCGGCATGCTCCCCACGGTACGGCTCACCCCTCGAGCGCCTGCCGGACCAGCTCGGCCACGGCGGCCTGGCCAGTGACGAGGGGGTGGTACGGCGCGGCAGCGCCCGGCCGGGCCACGCTGCCGTTGACCCAGGCGTCCGCGCCGGCGCAGATGTCGTGCCCCTCGCTCGGCTCCAGCACGTCGACGTACGTCGCGCCCGAGGCGGCCGCCGCCCGACGCATGGCGGCGTCCATCGCCTCCCACTGGGCGCGGACGAACGGGTAGTCGCCCGTGGCCAGCGCCAGCTCCGGACAGGTGCCCTCGGCCGGCACCGGCTGCGGGTAGCCCACCAGCAGCACGCGCGCGCCGGGTGCCCTGCTCCGGACCTCGGTGAGCAGCGCCTCGAGCCGGGTGCCGATCTGCGGCGGCACCGCAGTGAGGTCGGAGCCGGGTGCGGTGCCCTGCCGTGCGCACGGGCTGCTGGTCGGGTCGGCAGCGGCGGCCGTCGTGCAGCCGAACATGACATGGGAGAACCACGCGAGGTCGTTGGCCCCGAGGCTCACCGAGACGACGTCGGCGCTCGTCGTGACGGCGTCGAGCTGGGGCGGCCAGTCCTCGCGGCCCAGGGACTGTGGCTGGGTGCCGTTCTCGGTCGTGGCGCCGCCGCAGCTCACGTCCACGAGCTCCGCCCCGATGGCGTCCGCGACCAGGGTCGGGTAGCCGAGCGACGACTGGCCGCACGTGAACGCGTCGCGGCGGGTGAGCGGAAGGCCCGCGCCCGACGTGAAGGAGTCGCCCAGCGCGACGTACGTGTCGGGCGCCGCCGGCCGGTGACCGCCGGCGCACGCGCCGAGCGCCAGCACCGCGGCGAGCACCCAGGCAAGCACCCCGGCAAGCACCGAGATCAGGGCGGCGCGGTGCACGGGCCCACGCTACGACTCGGGTACCACCTCGGTGTGTCCCGCGAACTGAGCGACGGTACGGACAGCTCCTCCTCGCTGGTCACGGTCGTCGTGGCCCTGGCGGCCAACGGCCTGCTGGCGGTCGCGAAGTCCGTCGCTGCCGCCCTGACCGGCTCGGCGGCGATGGTCGCCGAGGCCGCGCACTCGTGGTCCGACACCGGCAACGAGGTGTTCCTGCTGGTCGCCGAGCGGACCGGCCGGCGGCCGAGGGACGAGGCGCACCCCCGCGGCCACGGCCGGTCCACCTACATCTGGTCGCTGGTGGCGGCGTTCGGCCTGTTCTCCGCCGGCGCGGTGGTCTCGGTGTGGCACGGGCTGACCGAGCTCGTCGGCGAGCCGGGCCCGGCGTCGTACACCGTCAACTACGTGGTGCTCGGGCTGGCCTTCGTGCTGGAGGGCACGTCGTTCGTGCAGGCATCGCGGCAGGTGCGCGGCAACGCGATGCGCTTCGGGCTGCACCCCCTCCGCTACGTGGCCCGCACCTCCGACCCGACCCTGCGCGCGGTCTTCTTCGAGGACTCCGCCGCCCTCCTCGGCCTGGTGCTGGCCGGCGCCGGGATCGGGCTGCACCAGGCCACCGGCCGCCACGAGTTCGACGCGGGCGCGTCGATCGCGGTGGGGCTGATGCTCGCGGGGGTCGCGGTCTTCCTGATGCGGCGCAACATGGACTACCTGCTCGGCGAGGGCGACACCCCCGAGCTGCGGTCCGCGGTGCTCGCCGAGATGTCGAGGCATCCCGACGTCGAGCGCATCACCTACCTGCACCTGGAGTACGTCGGCCCGCAGCGGCTCTTCGTCGTCGCCGCCGTCGACCTGACCGGTGACGACCGCGAGCCCGACCTCGCCGTGCGGCTGCGGAAGGTGGAGGGCGACATCGAGCGCAACGACCTGGTCGAGGACGCGGTCCTCACCCTGTCGCTGCCGGACGATCCCGCGCTGACCCCTTGACAGATAATTAGTAAGTGAGGTTTCCTAACAAATGTGACGACGACCTCCAGCCCGGTCCGCCGGGCGCTGCGCCCCTCGGGGCGGCACCTTCCGGAGGACACCCGTCGCCACCACCGGGCGCTGCTGCTGCAGCTGCTGTTCCGCCACGGCCCGGCCAGCCGGGCCGACCTGGCCCGCGCCAGCGGGCTGACCCGCGTGACCGTCTCCGACGTCGTCGCCGGGCTGGTGGCCGAGGAGCTGCTCAGCGAGCGGAAGAGTGGGCCGCGCCGACCCGGTCCAGGGCCGGGTGGGCAAGCCCCCCGTGCTGGTCCAGCTGGCCGGGGAGGCCCGCCAGATCGTGGCGGTCGACCTGTCCGCCGGCCGGTCCGGTGACGCGGTCGTCTCCGGCGCGCTGCTCAACCTCTCCGGCGACGTCCAGGTGCGGCGCTCCGAGCCGCTCGAGGGCCGTCGAGGAGACGACGCCGTCGCGCTCGTGCACACCATCGTCCAGGAGCTGGTCGACGCCGCCACCCGGCCGGTGCTCGGCATCGGCGTGGGCACCCCGGGTGTCGTGGACGCCGACGGCGTGGTCGTGGACGCGCCCAACCTCGGCTGGCACGGCACCGCACTGGCCGAGGGGCTGCGGGCGGCGTTCGACGTCCCGGTCTTCGTGGCCAACGACGCCAACACGGCCGTGCTCGGCGAGCACACCTTCGGCGACGCCGGCGACGGCGGGCTGATGCTGGTCCGGGTCGGCACCGGTGTGGGCTCCGGGCTGGTGCTCGAAGGCGCCCTGCTGCACGGCCACCGCTCGGCGGCCGGCGAGGTCGGGCACGTCGTGATCGACCCCGACGGTGCCGAGTGCGCGTGCGGCCGCCGCGGCTGCCTCGAGACGGTGCTGGCCGCGCCCCGGCTGCGCGAGCGGCTCGCCGCGGACGGCCCGGGCGCCCTGGCCGAGGTCGGCGTCCAGGTCGGCGTCGCCCTGGCCCCCGTGGTCGGGACCCTCAACCTGCACGAGCTGGTCCTCAGCGGCCCGCTCGAGCTGCTCGACGGCCCGCTGCTCGACGCAGTCGACCGCACGATCCGTGAGCGCACCATGCCGGTCTCCGGCGAGGAGCTCGTGGTCCGCACGTCCGCGCTGGGCGACGACGTGGTGCTCGTGGGCGCCGCCGTACTCGTCCTGTCCGGTCAGCTGGGGGTGTCCTAGGTGAAGAGCCCAGCGACCCGCCGGCACCACCCAGATGGAGCATCAACGAGAGGAACGTTGCGGTGCGCACCTTCAAGAAGACACCCATGAGGTTCGGGGCCATCGCCACGGCCGGCGTGCTGGCACTCGGGCTCGGCCTGTCCGCCTGTGGCGACGACGACGACGCGGACGCCGCGGAGGGCGGCGGCGCCAAGACGGCCGACATCCGCGTCTGGCTCAACGGCACGGACACGCCGGACGCCGCGCGGGAGTGGCTGAAGACGACGTTCGAGAAGGACCACCCGGGGTCCACGCTGACGATCGAGCAGCAGGAGTGGGAGGGGCTGGTCGAGAAGCTCACCACCTCGCTGTCCAGCGACTCCGAGACCCCGGACGTGGTCGAGGTCGGCAACACCCAGGCGCCGACGTTCACCGCTGCCGGCGCGTTCAGCGACGTGAGCTCCGAGCTCGACGCCTGGGGCGGCGACGACCTGCTCCAGGGCTTCGTCGAGGGCGCCCAGGTCGACGGCAAGACCTACGCCGTCCCCTACTACGCCGGCTCGAAGTACATCTTCTACCGCAAGGACCTCTTCGAGGCCGCGGGCATCGCGGTCCCGACGACCATGGACGAGTTCGTCCAGGCGGCGATCGACCTCAAGGCCGCCAACCCCGAGCCCGCCAACTTCTCCGGCTTCTGGCTCCCCGGACAGGACTGGCGCAACGGCGTCGCGTTCGTCTGGGACGCCGGCGGTGACCTCGCGGTCGAGGACGGCGACGAGTGGAAGGGCGACCTGTCCGCACCGGAGTCGGTCGAGGGGCTCAAGACCGTCCAGAAGCTGATGGAGGAGGCCTCCGGCGCGGCCAAGGACGGCAACGAGGAGAACCCCCAGACGCCGTTCTGCAACGGCGAGGTCGGCATGCTCTCCGCTCCCGGCTGGGTGAAGGGCCTCATCGAGGACCCCGACTCCGGTTGCCCCGACATGGTCGCCAACCTCGGCGTCTTCGCACTGCCCGGCAGTGACGGCCAGCCCGCGCCGGTGCTGCTCGGCGGCTCCGACATCGCGATCTCGGCCAAGTCCAAGAACCAGGACCTCGCCCAGGACGTCGTGGGGCTGATGCTCAGCGACGACTACCAGAAGCTGATGGCCGAGGCCGGCCTCACGCCCGCGAAGAGCTCGCTCTCCAGCGAGCTCGGCAGCGACGAGTTCGCCGAGGCGACCATCGCCGCGGCGTCCAACGCCAAGCTCACCCCGGCCGCGCCGGGCTGGGCCGAGGTCGAGGGCTCGCGGGTGCTGGAGGACCTGTTCGTCGACATCGCCAGCGGTGGTGACGTCGAGGAGCTGGCCGCGGCCGCCGACGAGAAGATCACCGAGCAGCTCAACTGAGCGGCTGAGCCCTCAGCAAGACCGGCCGGGGCGGCGTCCCGTGCACGCACGACGCCACCCCGGCCGCTCCATGCCCGACCATGATCACCATCGAGAGGAGGAGGGGGTGACCACCATGACCAGCGCTTCCACCACCGCGCCCGCGGCCACCGGGCTCCCGCTGGAGCGGCCCCGGCCCCGCCGCCGCGGCGGCCGCCTGCCCTACGGCCTGGTGCTCCCGGCCGCCGTGCTGCTCGCGCTGTCGCTCGGCTACCCGCTGGTGCGCCAGGTCGTCCTCTCGTTCCACGAGTACGGCCTGGCCCAGCAGTTCGGCCGGCCCGCCGACTTCGTGGGGATCGACAACTACCGGGCGCTGGTCACCGACGCCTACCTCTGGAAGGTGCTGCTCCGCACCGTCGCCTTCTGCCTCGTCAACGCGGCGGTGACCATGGTGCTGGGCATGAGCGTCGCGCTGCTGATGCGGCTGATGGCGGGGCCAATCAGGGTCCTCGTGCAGGCGGGTCTGCTGCTCGCCTGGGCGATGCCCGTGGTCGCCTCGCTCACGGTCTGGCAGTGGCTCTTCGACACCCAGTACGGCGTCGTGAACTGGACGCTGAGCCACCTCGGCGCCGACTACGAGGGCCACTCGTGGCTGCTGCACCCGATGTCGTTCTTCTTCGTCGCGACCGTGATCGTGGTCTGGATGAGCGTGCCGTTCGTGGCGTTCACCGGGTACGCCGCGCTCACCCAGGTCAGCGAGGACCTCACCGAGGCGGCCGCGCTCGACGGTGCGAGCGCCTGGCAGCGGCTGCGGCACGTCGTACTGCCCTCGATCCGGCCGGTGCTGCTGATCATCGGGCTGCTCCAGGTGATCTGGGACCTGCGCGTGTTCACCCAGATCTACGTGCTCCAGAAGGCCGGCGGCGTCACCCGCGACACCAACCTGCTCGGCACCTACATCTACCGGCTCGGGATCGGCGGCGGTGACTTCGGCACGGCGGCCGCCGTGGCGATGTTCATGCTCGCGCTCACGGTGCTGCTGACCGCGCCCTACGTCCGCACCATGCTGAAGAACGAGGAGGACTGACCATGGCCCTCCGCGCGTCCGCACCCGCCCGCCTCGGCGCCAACCTCGCCGGGCTGGCGATCTTCGCGGTCTGCGTGTTCCCCGTCTACTGGATGGTGAACACCTCGATGCTGCCGCGGCGCGAGATCAACTCCCCGGACCCGACCTGGCTGCCGTTCGGCGGGTCGTTCGACAACTACCGGACGGTGCTGTCCGGCGGCCGGTTCTTCGACGCGCTGTGGATGAGCCTCGGCGTGACGGTCGGGACGGTCGCCGTGTCGCTGACGTTCGCGTTCCTGGCCGCGCTCGCGGTGACCAGGTTCCGGTTCCGGGGTCGCAAGAGCTTCATCGTCACGCTGCTGCTGATACAGATGATCCCCGTCGAGGGCCTGTTCATCAGCCAGTACAAGATGCTCGAGGGCTTCCACCTGCTCAACACGATCGCCGGGCTGACGCTGGTCTACGTCGCCAACGTGCTGCCGTTCACGGTCTGGACGCTGCGCGGCTTCGTCGCCGGGGTGCCCTACGAGCTCGAGGAGGCCGCGATGATGGACGGCTGCTCGCGGTTCCAGGCGTTCCGCAAGATCACCTTCCCGCTGCTCGCACCCGGGCTGGTCGCGACCGGCGTCTTCGGGTTCATCCAGGCGTGGAACGAGTTCACCCTCGCCGTCGTGGTGATGACCCGCGAGGACTCGAAGACCCTGCCGGTCTGGCTGGCGAGCTTCCTCGACGTCAACCGCGGCATCGACTGGGGTGGCGTGATGGCCGGCTCGACGCTGATCGCCGTGCCGGTGATCGTCTTCTTCCTCCTCGTCCAGGGCCGGATGGTCTCCGGCCTCACCGCCGGCGCGGTGAAGGGATGACCCTCGACTCCCTCGCCCTGGGGGTGCTGCTGCCGTCGTTCGACGGGACGTCGGTGCCGGACGACGTGCTCCGCCTGCTCGAGGAGGGGCTCGGC
Organism: uncultured Actinomycetota bacterium; assembly: GCA_963766475.1. Classification (GTDB taxonomy): domain Bacteria; phylum Actinomycetota; class Actinomycetes; order Propionibacteriales; family Nocardioidaceae; genus Nocardioides. Next base: position 280,187 of record CAVXZS010000003.1, read on the forward strand.
GGGCTGTGCCTGTTCGGCTCCAACACCTGCGACGGCCCGGACGCGGTCGCGGCGTACACCGCGGCCGTGCGCTCCGTCTCGCCGCGCGCCGTGGTCGCCGTCGACGAGGAGGGCGGCGACGTCACCCGGCTGCACGTGCCCGACGGCAGCCCGGTGCTCGGGCCGCTGGCGCTCGGCGCGGCCGACGACCTCGCGCTGACCACCGCGGTCGGTCGCGCGATCGGGCTCGAGCTGGCCGCGGTCGGCATCACCCTCGACCTCGGACCGGTCGCGGACGTCAACTCCAACGCCGCCAACCCGGTGATCGGCACCCGCAGCTTCGGCTCCTCGGCGACCGACGTCGCGGCGCACGTGGCCGCGTGGACGCTCGGGCTGCAGTCGGCGGGCGTGGCCGCGTGTGCCAAGCACTTCCCGGGGCACGGCGACACCGCCCAGGACAGCCACCTCGCGCTGCCGGTGCTCGACGTCGACCTGTCGACGCTGGCCGCCCGGGAGCTGGTGCCGTTCGCGGCCGCGGTCGAGGCCGGCACGGCGGCCGTGATGACCTCGCACGTCCTGGTGCCCGCCCTCGACCCGGACCTGCCGGCCACGCTGAGCGCGCCGGTCCTCGGCCTGCTCCGCGACCGGCTCGGCTTCGGTGGTGTGATCGTCAGCGACGCCCTCGACATGGCGGGGGCGTCCGCGGGACGCGGCATCCCCGAGGCCGCGGTGCTCTCGGTCGCCGCCGGCGCGGACCTGCTGTGCATCGGCGCCGGCAACTCGGTCGAGCAGGTGCGCGCGATCCAGGCCGCCCTCGTCGACGCCGTCCACGACGGCCGGCTCACCGAGCAGCGGCTGGCCGAGGCCGCGAGCGCGGTGAGCGGCCTGGGCGACTCGTCTGCGCGGCGACGTGTGGGCCCAGGCGACGAGTCGCAGACGAATCGGATGGTGGCCGAGGGTGCCGCACGGTCGGTGACCGTGTCGGGCCCGTTGCCGTCGCTGGCGGGGGCGCGCGTCGTGCGGGTCGACTCGGCCGGCACCATCGCGATCGGTGCCGCGCCGTGGGGGCTGGTCGCCGACGTCGTGGTCGCACCCGGCTCGAGCGAGCTGCCGGACGAGCCGCTGGTGATCCAGGTCCGCGACGCGCACCGGCAGCCCGACGTCCAGGCGACGCTGGCCGCGGCCGGCTCGGGCTCGGTCGTGGTGGAGTGGGGCTGGCCCGGTCGTCGCAGCGACGACCTGCCGACCGTCGAGGCCCGCGGCTGGTCCCAGCCCGGCGCGGTGGCCGTGACCGAGATCCTCAGAAGGGCAGGGTGGGACCAGTGACTGGCAGCATCGGCCTCGACATCGGGGCCACCAAGACCCTCGGCGTGCTCGTCGACGCCGACGGCCGGGTGCTGCACCAGGTCCGTGAGGCCACCGAGCCCGGAGCCGAGGGCATCGTGCGCACCGCCGAGCTCGTGGTGGCGCACCTGGGCTCCGCGTCCTCGGTCGGGCTGGGCATCCCCGGGCTGGTCGACGTCGTGCAGGGCAGGGTCAAGCACGCGGTGAACCTCGGCGTCGACGGCGAGTGGCTCCCGCTGCGCGCCGAGCTCGAGGCCAGGCTGGGCGTCCCGGTCTCGGTCGAGAACGACGTCAACGTCGCGACCCTCGGCGCGGTTGCGCTGAGCGGGATCCGAGACCTGGTCTACCTCTCGATCGGCACCGGCCTCGCCGCCGGGCTGGTGCTCGACGGCACGCTGCGTCGCGGCGCGACGGGTGCGGCCGGCGAGATCGGCCACGTGCCGATCGACCCGCTCGGCGCGGTCTGCCAGTGCGGCCAGCGCGGCTGCCTCGAGACCGTGGCCTCCGGGCGAGCCCTGGCCGAGGCGTGGCAGCCCGCCGGCTCTCCCGCAGGCGACGCTCCGCCGGCCCAGTCGCTGTTCGCGGCCGCCGCAGCCGGTGACCCTCGGGCGATCGAGGTGCGCGACCGGTTCGCCACCGGCGTGGCCGACGCCGTACGCACCCTCTGCCTGACGGTCGACCCGGCGACGATCGTGCTCGGTGGCGGTGTCTCCCACCTCGGGGCGCCGCTGGTCGCCGCGGTGTCCGACGCGCTGCGCGCCCAGGCGGCGTCCTCGCCGTTCCTCGCCTCGCTCGACCTGGCGGCGCGGATCCGGGTGGTCCCGGACGACCAGCCGGTTGCGGCGATCGGGGCAGCCCTGTTGGGTCGTAGCTGATGGAGCATCGATGGAGGTAGTCCCGCTCGCGTCCGCCGACGAGGTGGCCGCGCTGGCAGCCGACACCATCGAGGCGCTGGTCCGCGCCCACCCGTCGGCCGTGCTGGGGCTGGCCACCGGCTCCTCACCGACGGCGACGTACGCCGACCTGGTCGCGCGGCACCGGGCCGGCACCGGTCCGTCGTACGCCGAGGTCCGGGCGTTCCTGCTCGACGAGTACGTCGGCCTGCCGCCGGGCCACCCGCAGTCCTACCGCGCCACCATCGCCCGCGAGCTGACCGACGACCTGGGCGTGCCCGCCGACCGCGTGCAGGGCCCCGACCCGACCGACGTGCCGACCGCCGGTGCGGCCTACGAGGCCCTGCTCGCCGAGGCCGGCGGCGTGGACCTCCAGGTTCTCGGCATCGGCAGCGACGGTCATCTCGCCTTCAACGAGCCCGGCTCGTCGCTCTCGTCGACCACCCGCATCAAGACGCTCACCGAGCAGACCCGCCGCGACAACGCGCGGTTCTTCGGGTCGCCCGACGAGGTCCCCCACCACGTCCTCACCCAGGGCCTCGGCACCATCCTGCGTGCCCGCCACCTGCTCCTGATCGCCACCGGCTCGCGCAAGGCCGAGGCGGTCGCGGCGGCGGTCGAGGGCCCGCTCACCGCCTCCTGCCCGGCCTCGGTCCTCCAGCTGCACCCGCACGCGACCGTGCTCGTGGACCCGGAGGCCGCCTCGAAGCTCGAGCGCGCCGACTACTACCGCGAGGTCTACGCCAGCAAGCCCGAGTGGCAGGGGCTCTGAGCAGTCGGGGTACTGGCTTGCCATGCCTACGGGGTCGTCGGACAAGACAGCACGTGAGCGCCGTGGCTTCGTCGCAAGGATCACGGCCGCGACGGCGTTCGGTGAGGGGCTCGACGGCTACGACCTCGGCATCATCAGCGTCGTCATCCCGCTGATCGTCAGCCAGTTCGGCCTGTCTGCGCTGGAGGAGGGGCTGCTGGGAGCGGCCTCGCTGGCCGGCATCTTCGCCGGCGCGCCGATCTTCGGCTACCTCACCGACCGCTTCGGACGACGGAAGATCTTCATCCTCGACCTCATCGCCTTCGTGGTGCTGGGTGTGCTCCAGGGGGTCGTCACCGACGACACCCAGCTCCTGGTGCTGCGGTTCCTGCTCGGCTTCGCGATCGGTGCCGAGTACGCCATCGGCCAGACGATGCTCGCCGAGTTCGTGCCGAGCGCGCATCGCGGTGCCCTGCTCTCGTCCCTGCAGGCGGCTTGGTACGGCGGGTTCCTCCTCGCGGTGGTCGTGGCCTACACCCTGGACGGGCTCGGTCTCGACTGGCCGTGGATCCTGGTGACCGGAGCGGTGCCGGCGCTGCTGACCCTGCTCCTGCGACAGGGCCTCCCGGAGTCGCCGCGATGGCTGGCCAGCGTCGGGCGGGAGGACGATGCGCGCGAGATCGCCGACGAGCATCTCGGGAGCGAGTTCTACGACGAGGAGGAGCTGGGCGAGGAGGAGCACGACGCGCGCTTCGCGGACCTCTTCGCGAAGGACATGTGGCGCACCACCGTGTTCGCCTGCACCTTCTTCACCTGCCTGGTGGCGCCGTACTTCGCGATCTTCACCTTCGCTCCCCAGGTGTTCGCGGCCGCGGGGATCGAGGACCCGAAGACCAGCGTCATCGGGACCAACGCGATCGCGTTCCTGGGTGCGCTGGCCGGAGTCGCGCTCATCGAGCGGACCGGACGGCGCAGCCTGCTCCTCACCTCGTTCTGGGTGATGGTGGTGACCCTCCTGGTCATCGGCCTCTGGGGCTCGGCCCCCGCCCTGGTCATCGGTGCCTGTTTCATCGGCTTCGCGTTCTTCAACGCCCTCTCCGGTGACCTGACCGGCGTCTACCCGGCCGAGGTCTTCCCGTCCGAGCTGCGCGGGAGCGGCACCGGGCTGGCGGCCGCGAGCAGTCGCGTCGGCGCCGCGGGTGGCACCTTCCTGCTCCCGGTCGGCATCGACCACCTGGGGCTCGGCACCAGCATGGTGATCTCGGCGGCGGTCTGCGCTGTCGGACTCGCGGTCACCTACGCCTGGGCTCCCGAGACCACGGACAGGACGCTCACCGACACCGGCGACACCGGCGACACCGGCGACACCGCGGCAACCTAGGTCAGCCCCGCAGGTAGGCCAGCACCGCGGAGACCCGGCGGTCGGAGGCGGGGTCGAAGTCGAGCTTCGCGAAGATGTTGCCGACGTGCTTGCGCACCGCGGCCTCGCTGACGACGAGGGCGTCGGCGATCGAGCCGTTGGTGCGACCCTCGGCCATCAGGCCCAGCACCTCGCGCTCCCTGTCGGTGAGCGTCGCGAGCGGGCCGTCGCCGCGGCGGCGGCCGAGCAGCTGGCGGACCACCTCCGGGTCCACGACGGTCTCGCCGGCCGCGACCCGGTCGAGGCTGGCGAGGAACTCGCGGACGTGACCCACCCGGTCCTTGAGCAGGTAGCCGATGCCGGCCGAGCCCGCGGTCGCGTCGAGCAGCTCGGGGACGTAGGCCTCGGCGACGTACGCCGACAGCACCATGATCGCGATGCCGGGATGCTCGGCACGGATCTGCGCGGCCGCGCGCAGCCCCTCGTCGGTGTGGGTCGGCGGCATCCGGATGTCGGTGACGACCAGGTCCGGCCGGTGCCGCGCGGTGAAGGCGACCAGCGCGTCGGCGTCCTCGACGGCGGCGACCACCTCGTGCCCGGAGCGCTCGAGGATGCCGACCAGTCCCTCCCGGAGCAGCGCGGCGTCCTCGGCGAGCACGATTCTCATCGGGGCATCAGGCCGGGCACTCCATCCTCACCTCCGTCGGACCACCGGGCGGGCTGGTCACCCGCAGCGTCCCACCCAGCGCCTCGAGCCGGACCACCAGCCCGGCCAGCCCGGTGCCGGTGCCGTCCACGGAGGCGCCCCCCACCCCGTCGTCCTCGACCGTGAGCACGAACGTCTCGTCGTGCAGCCACCCGTGCACACCCGCGCGGCGGGCCTGCGCGTGCCGGGAGACGTTGGTGAGGGCCTCGCTGACCACGAAGTACGCCGCCTGCTCGACCGGGGAGGCGAGCCGCTCCGCGAGCCGGATGTCGACGGTGACCGGCACGGCGGAGCGGTCGGCGAGCTCGTGGACGGCCGCCGCCAGCCCGTGGTCGACCAGCACCCGCGGGTGGATGCCGCGGATCGTGCCGCGCAGCTCGGCCAGCGCCTCCTCGGCCTGCCGGTGCGCGTCCTGCACCGCGGTCAGGCCCGGCCCCTCGGGCACGTCGAGCTCGGCGCGGCCCAGGGCCATGGTGAGCGCGACCAGCCGCTGCTGGACGCCGTCGTGCAGGTCGCGCTCGATGCGCCGGCGCTCGGTCTCGAAGGCGTCGACGAGGTCGACGCGCGAGCGGCGCAGGTCGGCCACCTCGGCGGCCAGCTGGGCCTCGCGCGGGTCGAGCAGCGTCCGGGCCAGCGCCGCCTGTGCCACCGCGGCCAGGCTGACGGCGTACGTCGCGACGACCACGAGGACCACACCGACCAGCGAGGCGACCCAGGCCTCCGCGCCCGGGTCGACCTGCCAGCCGACCACCGCCATGTCGCCGGTCTCGGCGAGCGCCGGTGCGAGGAGCATGGTCACCGGCACGGTCACGAGGAACACGACCAGCAGGAAGTCGACCGGGAACAGCACGCCGGCGAGCAGGACCGCGTAGCCGATCTCCGGCCACGACATCGGCAGCCGGCGCCGCGCCACCCGGCGCTCGCGCCAGGTGAGGGGCGACGGCGTGCGGGCCTGCACGAGGCCGAGCCGTCGACGCTCGAGCACGCCGAGCTGCCGGCCCAGGCTCAGCAGCAGCACCACGACCGGGATCCCGACCAGGAGCGAGGTGAGCAGGTAGGCCAGCGACCGCCAGGGCCACGACGAGCGCAGGAACCGCGCGGGACCTCCGCGGAGCGCGGACCACGCGTCTGCCATGACCTCGAGGCTAGGCGTGCTGGGGCCGTGGCGTGGTAGCGCCGGCGCTACCGAGGGTGTCGCTCCCGGACCCGTGCCCGCGGGCGGCCGCGACGGTTGTCTGGAGGACATGACCACCACAGCAGTCGCTGCCCCTCCGGTCGCCGTCACCCTCGACGGCGTCTCTCGCGTCTACCGCTCCCGGGCCGGCGACGTGCACGCCCTCCGCGGCGTCACCCACACCTTCGCCCGGGGCACCTTCACGGCCGTGATGGGCCCCTCGGGCTCCGGCAAGTCCACGCTGCTCCAGGTCGCAGCCGGTCTCGACCGGCCCACGAGCGGCGAGGTGACGGTCGGGGACGTGCCGCTCGGCCGGCTCAAGGAGACCGAGCTGACCAAGCTCCGGCGCACCTCGATGGCGTTCGTCTTCCAGGCCTACAACCTGCTCGACGCGCTCACCGCCTTCGAGAACGTCGCCCTCCCCGCCCGGCTGGCCGGCCTCCCGGTCGACCGGGCGGCGGTGACGGCCGCACTGCGCGAGGTCGGCCTCGAGGAGAAGGCGAGGCGCCGGCCGCCGGAGCTGTCGGGTGGCCAGCAGCAACGGGTCGCCATCGCCCGGGCGCTGCACCTGCGCCCCGAGGTGCTGTACGCCGACGAGCCGACCGGCGCCCTGGACCGTGCGTCCGGGCGCCGGGTCCTCGAGCTGCTCCGCGAGGCCTCCGACACCCGCGGCCAGACCGTGGTCATGGTCACCCACGACCCGCTCGCGGCGTCGTACGCCCACAGCGCGCTGTTCCTCGAGGACGGCCAGGTCGTGGGCCGGCTGGACCGCGCGGACGCGGCCACCATCGCCACGACGATGAGCGAGCTCGAGCGATGATGTTCAAGCTCAGCCGGCAGACCGTCCGGCACTCGTGGCAGCCCTACGTCGGCGCCCTGGTCGCGCTGGCCTTCGGCGTCGCGCTGCTGTCGGTGGCGATCACCGTGGGCGCCGCGGTCGACACCACCAGCCACGACGCCGGCCTCTCCATGGAGGACCGGGCGCAGCTGTCCGACCTGGCCGCCCTGGTCGGCATCATGTCCGGCGTGGCGCTGTTCATGGCCGTGTTCGTGGTCGGCAGCACCTTCGGCTTCGTCGTGGCGACCCGGCGCCGCCAGATCGGGCTGCTCCGGCTGGTGGGGGCAACTCCGCGGCAGGTGCGGCGGATGGTGCTCGGCGAGTCGGCCGTGGTCGCGGCGCTCGCCGCGGCCGTCGGCTGCGTGCTGGGGACCATGGCCGGGCCGGCGTTCCTCGCCGTGCTGCGATGGAAGGGGCTGACCACCCTCGACCTCACCCTGCCGACGCCCTGGTTGGCCTGGTCGATCGCCGGCCCGGCGGGGATGGTCGTCGCGCTGCTCGGCGCCTGGCGCTCGTCGAAGCGGGCCTCCCGGGTATCCCCCCTGGCCGTGTTCCAGGAGGCCGGGCTGGAACGCCGCCGCCCCGGTGTCTGGCAGCTGCTCATCGGCACCCTCTGCCTCGCGGGCGCCGGCACCGCCCTCGTGCTCGCCCACAAGCTGGACCCGGTCTTCGTGCTGGCCATGTCGATCCTGCTGCCCGAGGTGATCGTGGTCGGGCTCTACTGCTTCGGCGGCTGGATCTTCCCGGCCCTGGCCGGGCTGGTGGCGCGGCCGTTCGCCGGGCGCCACGTGGCCGCCCGGCTCGCTCGCGACCACGTCCGCACCGCGGTCCGGATGCCGGTCGCGCTGGCCGCTCCGATCCTCGCGATCTCGGCGGTCGCGGGCTCGATGATCCTGGCACTCAGCTCGATGGCCGACTGGACGACCGCGCTGGACCGGGAGCACCTCGCGACGCCGTACGTCGTGGAGCCCCGCGGCGACGCCTCGCTGGCCGCCCGGCTCGACGACCTGCCGCTGGTCGACGCACGGGTCACGGTCACGCTCCCTGTGGGCGCCGAGCACGAGCCCGAGCCGGTCGAGGTCGTCGACCCGGACCTCGCGCACCGGGCCCGCGGCCTCACCGCCGTGCGCGGCAGCCTCGCCGACCTCGACCACGGCGTGGCGGTCACCAAGAGCTGGTCGAGCGACTCCGGGGTCCACCTCGGTGACAAGCTGCTCGGCAGCCGAGTGGTGGCCGTGGTGCACGACGCGCCGGACCTCTACGCCGACATCCTCACGACGGCCGCACAGGTGCCGCCCGAGCTGAGGGACACCGAGCCGGACCTCTACTTCGTCGACCCCGGCGACGCGGACCTCGAGGCCGCGCTGAAGGGCACCGACGCGAAGGTGCTCACGGCCGACGCCTGGATCGACCAGGCCGAGCAGCAGACGCGAGCCAACAACAACCTCGGCCTGTGGGTGCTGCTCGGCCCGGCCGGGCTCTACGCCGCCATCGCCATCGTGAACTCGGTGCTGATCGGCGCCTCGCAGCGTCGGTCCCAGCTGCGCACCATCGCCCTGCTGGGCGCGACCCGGGAGCAGCTGCGCGGGATGGCCCTCTGGGAGGCGGGACTGGTGGGCGCGGCCGGCCTGCTGGTCGGCGGGCTGATCACCGGAGTCGTCGGGTGGACGATCCGGTCCGCCACCTCGGCGGACGTGGCCCACCAGCACTTCACGCTGCCGTGGCTGCCGCTCGGCGCGATCGTGGTCACCTGCGCGGGCCTGACCCTGGTGGCGGCCCTGGCGGGCAGCCGCCGGGCGGTGGCGTCGTGACGGAGGTCAGGCCAGGGCGAGGGTGAGGGCCAGCACGGTCTCAGGGTCCTCGAGCTTGTCGCCGAAGAGGTCGCGGAGCTGGCCCATGCGGTAGCGCACCGTCTGCGGGTGCACGAACAGCACCGCGGCCACCTCGTCGCGGCGACCCTGGTGCAGCAGCCAGGCGCGGAGCGTGGCGGCCAGCTTCTCGGCGGTCCCCGGCCGGAGGCCCTCGAGCGGCGCCAGGACGCGGGCCCGCAGGTCGGCGAGCGCGGACTCGTCGGCGTGCAGGACCAGCCGGGGCAGCTCGGCCTCGGTGTCCAGCTCGATGCCCAGCTCGCGGGCCCGCAGCGCCCGGTCGACCGAGCGGCGCACGTCGAGCCACGGGACGGCCGGGCCGGCGATCGAGCCGCGGTCGCGGAGCGTGGTGAGCAGCGCCGTACGCCGCCGGGCGTGCGCGTCCGGCACCAGGAGCAGGGCCGCGTCGTTCAGCCCCGGGGCGTCCCCCGCCTGGATGGTGGTGGACGCGACCAGGCCGAGGACCGGGCGGACCTGCGACTCGGGGACGAGCACGGCGGTGAGCGTGGTGGGCGGCGTCCAGCCCGCGCTCTCGGCGGCCGCGGTGACCTCCTCGGCGGGGGCGCCGTCGAGCAGGAGCGCCGCGATGCGCTCGAGCAGCCGCTGCCGGACCCGGCCGGTGGTCTCGGTCTCGTCGGTGTGGCCAGCCACCGCGGCCGCGGACAGCTCGTCGATGTAGGCGAAGACCAGCTCGGCGAAGTCGGCGAGCACGTCGGCCGGCAGACCGTTGCGGACCGCGATCACCGACAGCTCCCGCCACGACACCCGGGCGCCGATCCGGAACGCCGCGAGCAGGGCGTCGGTGGTGCGGCCGCTGCGGGCCTCGCCGCGGCCGAGCTGGTAGCTGCCCTCGACCGCCGGCGCCGTCGGGGTGCGCAGGTCCTGGGCGCGGCCCCGGCTGGCCAGGGTGAGGAAGCCGCCGAGGGCGAGCTGGACGGCGTTGCGGATCGTCTCGCCCATCGACCCGGAGAAGGCATCGCGATAGCTGGGTACCTCGTCGACGATGGCCGCCACGACGTCGTCCGCGACCGCGGAGAGCTTGCCCCGCATCTCCTCGAGAGCCGCAGCGGACAGCTCCAGGCCGTGGCCCGTGGTGCTGCTGGTGCGCGTCTGCTGGCGCATTTTGTCTCCTGCGAACAAATGTGACGTGTTCGTTCACGTCCACCGGTCATGAATCATCGCACGGAGATAGGGGACTCTGTAGGTATGGCATCGATCTCCGCCTCCGGGCCCCTGCGCGGTCGCACCGGAGGCACGTCCCTCCGCAGCGCGCTGCGCCGGGTCGCCGAGGCGGCGGTCACGCCGCTGGCGCTCGACGACGTCTTCGACGTCTTCCACCCGCTGCGCAGCGGCCGCGAGGGGCTCCAGGGCCGGATCGTCTCGGTCACCTCCGAGACCCCCGAGTCCGCGACCCTCCTGGTCAAGCCGGGCCGGGACTGGGCGGGACACGTCCCCGGCCAGTACGTCCGGGTCGGCGTCGACGTCGACGGCGTACGCCTGTGGCGCACCTACTCGCTGACCCACGGCCCACGCCGCGACCGCAACCTGAGCTTCACCGTCAAGGCGATCCCCGGCGGCGTCGTCTCCCACCACCTCGTGCACCGCGCCCGGGCCGGCCAGATGCTGCAGCTCGAGCAGGCCGAGGGCGAGTTCGTGCTCCCGACGCCGATCCCGCGCAAGCTCCTGCTGGTCACCGCCGGCTCCGGGATCACCCCGGTGATCGGGATGCTGCGCAACCTGTTCTCGCGCCGGATCCCGGTCGACACCGACATCACGCTCGTGCACGTCAACCAGAACGAGTCGTCCGCGATCTTCCGCGACGAGCTCCGGGCGCACGGCACCGCAGGCCACCTCCAGCTGGTCGAGCGCTACGACGACTGCCACGGCATCCTCGACGTCGACCACCTCGACGAGCTGGTGCCGGACCTCGACCAGCGGCTCACCTACGCCTGCGGGCCGGCCGGCCTGCTCGACGCCCTCGAGAAGCACCATGCCGACCGCGGCCTCTCGCTCACCACCGAGCGGTTCCGTCCCGTGCTGGTGGGCGAGCCCGGCGAGGGCGGCACCATCACCTTCGCCGACGGCCGCGAGGTCGACGCGGACGGCACGACCCCGATCCTCGACGCCGCCGAAGGTGCCGGCGTCCTCATGCCCAGCGGCTGCCGGATGGGCATCTGCATGGGCTGCGTCATCCCGATGAAGTCCGGTGCGGTCCGCGACCTGCGCAACGGCGCCATCACCACCGCCGTCCCCGGCGAGACCGGCCCCGAGGGCGTCAAGATCCAGACCTGCATCAGCGCTGCTGCTGGTGCCTGCCACATCGATGAAGGAGCTCGCTCCCGATGACCACGATCACCAAGAAGGACACCAACCCGACCGCTCACCTCACCCCCGAGGACATCGAGCAGCTCGGCATCGAGCTCGACACGATCCGCCAGGACGTCCTCGACGACCGCGGCGACCGCGACGCGGCGTACATCCGCCGGGTGATCGCCGTGCAGCGCCGCCTCGAGCTCGGCTCGCGCGCGGTGCTCCTCGGCTCCGCGCTGCCGCCGCTGTGGGTGCTCGGCACGATCGGCCTCTCGGTCTCGAAGATCCTCGAGAACATGGAGATCGGCCACAACGTCCTGCACGGCCAGTGGGACTGGATGCGCGACCCCAAGATCCACTCCACGACGTGGGAGTGGGACATGGCCACCCCGGCCGAGCAGTGGAAGCACTCGCACAACCAGGTGCACCACAACTTCACCAACATCGTCGGCAAGGACAACGACCTCGGCTACGGCATCATGCGCGTCGACGAGGACCAGCGCTGGCACCCGATGTACCTCGCCCAGCCGCTCTGGAACTTCGTCAACGCGTGCTTCTTCGAGTACGGCATCGCGGCCTACGACCTCGAGCTCGGCCGCAACATGCGCATCCCCAAGGAGAAGCGCCCGCCGGAGTTCCGCGAGAACATCAACAAGGTCCTGACCAAGATCCGCAGGCAGGCCACCAAGGACTACGTCATCAACCCGGCGCTGGCCCTGCCGTTCGGTGCGTTCCTGCCGACCCTGGCCGCCAACTTCACCGCCAACATCGTCCGCAACCTCTGGTCGCACTCGGTGATCATGTGCGGCCACTTCCCCGAGGGCGTCGAGACCTTCGAGCGGAAGTCGATCCCGGACAACGAGACCCGCGGCGAGTGGTACCTGCGCCAGATGCTCGGCTCCGCCAACATCTCCGGCTCCAAGGCCATGCACCTGATGAGCGGCAACCTGTCGCACCAGATCGAGCACCACCTGTTCCCGGACCTGCCGTCCAACCGCTACGCCGAGATCGCTCCCAAGGTGCAGGCGCTGTTCGAGAAGTACGACCTCAGCTACTGCTCCCGCCCGATGCCGCAGCAGGTCTACTCGGCTTGGCACAAGGTGGTCCGGCTCTCGCTGCCCAACGGCTGGCTGGCGACGACCAAGGCCAAGAACCTGCCCTCGCAGCTCAAGCTGCTCTACGCGATGTCGACCAAGGGCCCGAAGGTACGTCGCGCCGCCGCCGCCCGGCTGCAGCAGCAGGCCCGCAAGGCCGCCGCGGCCTGAGACCTACTCGTCGCCGGTCACGTCAGCGTCGAACCGGTGGTCGAGCAGGGCGTAGTCAGTCGTCGGACAGGCGCTGAGCTTGGGTGTCGCCTCCTCGGCGACCTCGAGGCGCCACCACGTCGTCCCCGCACGTACGGCGAAGGTCGCGTTGCTGTGCCCGTCGCCGGCCAGCACCCCGGCCACCGCGGGCTCGCCGCCCAGTGCGCGCGCCGTCTCGAGCGCACGGGCGAACGGGCCGCTGGAGCCCTCGGCCGTGCCGTCCAGGGCTTGCGTGGCGGCGAGCAGAAGCGACTCGGGCGCATCGGGCACAGCGGTGACCTTGAGCGACTGCACCGCGGGCTGCGGGGTCGTCGGCGCGACCTTGACCTCGACGTCCAGCCGGCCGCGCTCGGCCGGGATCGACCAGAAGGCCGCCCCGAGGCCCTGGGAGCGAGGTGACGTGGCGGGGCCCGTCGGAGCGCCGACCAGGTCGCGCGCGGCTGCGAGCTGCGCGAGCCGCTCGGGCTCGGGGACGTCGAGCGCGACGTTGGAGGTGAACAGGTCGCCCGCGTAGGGCCGCTCCGACGATGCGACCCGAGCGGTGACGGCCTCGACCAGGGCCGGAGTCAGGACGGGCGCGACGACGGGGACCCGCTCGTCGGCCACCAGCGCGCGAAGGACGTTGCGCGCGGTCTCGCCGGGTGCGGAGTAGGTGCCGTTCGCGAGGGCGACCACCCCCAGGCCGGTCTCGGGATGCCAGCGCATGTGCGAGCCGTAGCCGGGGTAGCCACCGGGGTGGTGCACGACGTGACCGTGGTCGCTGTGGTGCTCGACGAACAGCCCGAACCCGTAGCCGCTGGCGCTCGCCGACAGCGCTGTCCCGCCGGGTGGGACGTCGAGGGTCAACCCGCCCGAGACGCCCGTGAACCGGTGCTGCTGCTGCATCTCGCGGCGACTCGCCGCACTCAGCGGGTGGGGCGCCTCCGGGCGGCGGAACGCGTCGGTGAACCCCCCGACCCAGCGCGCCAGGTCGGTCACGCGGCTGTGCAGGCCGCCCATCGCGGAGAAGGTGCCGGGCAGCACCTCTGGCTGCACGACCCACCCGGCGCCGTGGTCGTGGTAGCCCGCGACGAGCTCGGGCCCGGCCCCGCGGACGTCGTACGTCGTCGCCTCCATCCCGAGCGGGCCGATGACCTGGTCGAGCACGAACGCGCGGAAGCCACCGGCGTCAGGCGGCAGGACGGCGTCGATGACGCGACCGAGAAGGGCGTAACCGAGGTTGCTGTACTCGAAGGTGACCCCCGGCGGCCCTCCGACCGTGATCCCGCCGGCCATGAGCTCGGCGAGCTCCTCGGGCGTCTGTGACTCGTTGCGATCGCCCCACGGATCGTCGGTGAGCAGCCCGCCGCTCATGGTCAGCAGGTGGCGCAGGGTCAGCCCGGTCGGGGCATCGTCGACGTGGTCCGCAACCGCGTGGTCGAGGTGGAGCAGCCCGCGGTCGCGGAGCAGGAGGACGGCGGTGGCGGTGAACGACTTCGTCATCGACGCGATCCTCAGCACGCTCTGCGCCGTCGGCGGCACCTGCTCGCCGGGCGTGGTCGTGCCGAGGCCGCGCGCGTGCAGCACCTCGCCGTCGCGCACGACTGCGTAGACGAGTCCGGGCGAGCGGCCCTGCTCGAACTCGGCGGCGAACAGGTCGTCAACGGTACGCAGGTCGAGAGGCACGGAGGCGAGTCTGCCGGGTCGTGTGACGGGCGGGTAACACGACTGAGGCCGCCAGCAGAAGCCGGACTCCGTGCGCCCTGCGCGAAGCCTAGGGTCGCGGCACGTCGTAGGTCCGGCCGTACGGGTCGGTCCAGGTGTAGCTGCCGTCCGCGTTGCGCTGGTAGGACCAGCCGTAGTGGGTCTTCGCCCGATGATGTCGCCGGCACAGCGGCGCAAGGTTGTCGGGCCGGGTCTGGCCCGGTGGTCCGCCGTCGTCCATCTCGACGAAGGCCTCGATGTGGTCGAGGTCGCAGTCGCGGGCGTCCTTGCTGCAGTTGGGGTGGACGCAGGTGCGGTCGCGAAGGATGACGAGCTCGCGCATCCACTGCGGCGGCTCGTAGCGGTCGACCGCGTCGGTGCGGCCACGGTCGAGCACCGGCAGGAGCGTGAAGCGGCTCGTCGCCAGCCAGGCCTGGATGGTCGCCTCGGTCAACGGGCCGAGCCGCTCGACGTATCCCAGCTTCTTGTCCGGGATCGTCGTCGTCTCATCGGGCAGCGTGGTCGCGTCGAGATGCAGGTAGAGCTTGGTCTTCGACGTCGCTCCCGCGCCGTCTGCGATGTCACCGAGCGCCGCGACCTTGCGGTGCTCCAGCGACGGTTGCTCCTCCGCCGGCCGTGCCGGGTCGAGTCTCTTGTGCGCCTTCTTGGCGACGAGGTCGTAGAACGTGGTCAGCGTCGGGGTGTCACCGATCACCTCGAGCCGCGACGTGCCCGCCCACACCAGCCCCGAGTAGTTCTCGAGTCGCACGCCCCAGGCTTCCTTCTGTGCGTCCTCGGCCGCGGCCTGCTCCTCGGCGTCGAACCGCGCGGCTGCCTCCTGGACCAGCTTCTCGATCCGGACGCGACCGGCGGTGTCGGCGATCGGCGCGACCATCGCGTCGACGTACGCCGCCGCCTCGACGCTCAGTCGGTGGGTCAGCCGCGAGCGCGGCCGCCACGGCGCCAGCCGCAGCTGCTCCACGGCCTCGAGGTGTGTGCGAGGTAGCCGCCGAGTCAGCGTCCGCGCCGCTGCAAGCGGGAGCGACGGCCTCCTCATGGACCAGCGGCGTGCCCTCGCCACCGATCGACTCGCAGACGTCGCGCAGGTCGGCGTCGCTCCAGTGGGCCGCCTTGAGCTCGTCGTCGACCTGGTGGCGCTCGGCCCAGTGGGTCGCGAGCCGCAGCTTGCTCCGGTCGGCCTCCCGGGCCTTGACCTCCGCCTCCTCGGCCAGCTGCAGCACGAGCTCGTCGGCCACGCCGTCCACGACGACGGGCGATCCCGAGTGCTGCACCTCGACCAACATGATGCGACCACGCTAGGCGCGAGCACCGACATCGACCCGGCCCCGGACTCGCTTGTCCACATGGCCGGGACGTGAGGTGTGGGTGTCCCGCGAAGGTACGCAGCTCATCTCGTCAGCTCGCGGCCTCCGGAGACCGAGATGGTCTCTCCGTTCACATGGCTCTGAGCACCTGAGCCGAGGAAGGCCACCACCTGCGCGACATCCGGTGGCGTGCAGATCCGTCCGGTCGGGGTCTGGGCGCTCTCCGACTCCACCGCGCCCGCCATCGCTCGCGCGCGGTCGGAGAGAGTGAAACCTGGGCGCACGACGTTGGTCAGCACTCCGTGACGCGCCTCGCGGACCGCGAGCACGCGTGCGCCTGCCTCCAGGGCTCCCTTGATCGCCGGGTAGCTCACGCCGCCCGGCATCGGTTGGACGACGATGTCGGTGGAGATGACCACGATGCGTCCCCATCCTCGGTCGCGCATCCCCGGCAGCACCGCTTCGATCAGCGCGAACGTGCCGGCGACGTTGGTGGCCAGTGCGGCGGTCATCAGCTCCCGGTCCTCCTCGAACCGCGGCCACTGCACCGCGTTGGAGACCAGGACGTCGACGCTGGGCAGGTGGGTGACCGGACCGTCGAGTGGAGCCGGCACCGGCCGCGCGATCCCGCCTCCGGCCTCGATGTCTGCTGCCAGCGACGCGGCCCCTTCCTCGTCGGAGTGGTAGCCGATGAGCACGGCGGCACCCTCCTCAGCCAGTCGGCGGGCGGTGGCGGCGCCGATCTCGCCCGTCGCGCCGGTCACCAGCGCCGTTCTTCCCTGCAGTCCGAGGTCCATGGACGTTACCTTACCGGTTATCGAATAACCGGTAAGCAAGTTTTGCCGCGGCTTCGAGAGCGCCCCGAAGGTCCTAGGCTGCGCCTGTGAAGCAGGACGACGCGGAACGGCTGACTCGCGAGCTGAGCAAGGTGAGTCAGCTGGTGCGCGCGGTCCGGGCGCGAGACCTCGCTCCTCATGGTCTGCACCCCGGCCAGGACGTCGTCGTGTGGCTGCTGGGCCGCCATCCCGACGGTCTCACCGTCCGGGCGATCGCCGCGCAGCTCGGTCTCGACGGACCGAGCGTCACCCGCAGCCTCGCCCGCCTCGACAGGCAGGGCTGGTTCACGCGACGACCTGTGCCTGGCGACCGTCGCCAGGTGCTCATCGTGCCTACGCGACGGGCCGTCGAGCTCGTGGGCCCGGTCGAGGAGTCCTGGTCGGCTGTCGCACGCACTGCGTGCACGGGGATGACTCGTGAGGAGCAGCGGCGCTTCCTGGCCTCGCTCGACGGCGTCATGGCAAACCTCAGGGCAGCAATCGAGCCCGACCGGTGATCAACCGCGGACAGTCGCAGTGGAGGCGAACCCGCGGGCGATCAGCCAGATGGCGAACGTCCACTCGAACAGTCCGCCAGGGATGGACGCGACCAGCGCGGCGCCCGTGACGCCGAACAGCTCCAGCAGGTTCCCCCCTGCGAAGCACGCGTAACCGATGAAACCCCAGGCGGCGAGCCAACGCGGCACGAGTCCGGTGCGGAAGAGCAGAGCGCAGAAGAAGAGGCTTCCGATACCGAGCGCGGCCTCGGCGACGCTGTAGAAAGCGGCATTCGCGTCGATGGCGTCGGAGCTGGTGAGGACGCTGAGGCTCACGACACCGGTGGCCAGGACGGCGCCCTCGAAGATCCGGGTTCCGAGGTAGCCGGCTGCGACGGCCTTGCTGTGGGCTCGCAGGATCGGGAACATCAGGACACCGATGCCGATCACGAATGCGGAGTTGAGCAGCATCAGCGCGGTGCCGGTGACGAACATCGCGGTGGAGCTGCTGGGGTCGGCGGAGTTGACGACGCCCTGCGCTATGAGGCTGCCGACGCCATATGCCAGGTAGCCCGCGAGGAAGAGGACCCCCACGATGCGGGCGATGCGACGCGCGCTGGAGGCCGGGCGAACGACTGCCGGGGAGGTCATCAGGGCGAGCTGGTGCGTGCTGGTCGGAGCCGTGCCGGCGGATCGGGTGGTCATGATGTCTCCTTCTGGTGGCTGCGTGCGGTGACGCTGAGTCATGTCGCCAGAGTGGGATCGGGCGTGCCGATCACCTACGAACGTTGCTGTTTGTGGGAATCGGGAGTCAGATGAGCACCGTGCACGACACGTCAGCGAAGATCGCCGACGCCCTGGACCAGGTCGGCCCGCGCCTCAGGCAGGCAAGGATCCGGCGCGGGCTGTCACTCACCGGCGTCGCCGAGTCCACTGGCATCTCGAAGAGCACACTGTCCCGGCTCGAGACCGGAGGTCGCAGACCCACCCTCGAGCTGCTCCTCGGTCTGTCGCACGCCTACCGGGTGCCTCTCGACGACCTGGTGGCGGCGCCTGAAGAGGGTGATCCTCGGATCCGGCTCAAGCCCGGCCAGGTCAAGGGCAGGACCGTCATCCCGCTGACTCGTGAGCCAGAGGGTCGGCAGGCATGGAAGATCGTGATCCCTACCAGCAAGACCACCCCAGAGCCGCGTGCCCACGACGGTCACGAATGGATCTACGTCCTGTCAGGCGACGTTCGGTTCGTCCTCGGTGACGAGGACGTCGTCCTCCACACCGGCGACGTCGCCGAGTTCGACACTCTGGTCCCGCACTGGTTCGGCAGCGCCGGCGAAAAACCGTCCGAGATCCTCAGCATCTTCGACCGACCCGGCGAACGGATGAACCTCAGGACCCCACCGCTGCGATAGACCCAGGCCTGCAACCGTCACAGGAGGCAGGTCCCGATCGCGAGAGCGACGAGCCCACCGGCAGAGACGTAGATCGTCGTCTTTCGTCGACACCGCCTTGCCGAGTACGACGAGGACGCCTGAGCTCTCGGCTGAACTCCAACCGGGCCTACTCGCGCAACGCGGCGACCCCGTTGAGCACGACCGCCAGTCCGGTGTCGAACTCCTTGCCGTAGTCGTAGCCCGGCTGAAGGACGTGCTCGACCGTCAGCTCGAAGAGGTAGGGGAACTCCGAAGCCGGAAACGTCTCCATGATGGCCGTGGTCATGGCTGCCAGCTCCGACTCGTCGCGAAAGGGCAGGTTGACCTCTTGCAGCACGAACCCGTGGACGTAGCTGTCGACCGTCGAGACCGCATGAGCAGCCAGAGGCACCGAGAACCCGCCCTCGCGGAAGCACCGGATCCCCGTCTCCAGCAGCCGCAGGGTCGCCGGCCCCGGGCTCGTCCTTGATGCCATCAGGCTGACCGACCATGGGTGGCGGCGCAGGCCCGCACGCGTGTGGTGTGCTCGCTGGCTGATGGCCTCCCGCCAGTCCGCGGACTGCTTCGGGAGCTCGATCTCGGCGGCGACGACGTCGACCAGCCCGTCGAGGATCTGCTCCTTGCCGTCGACGTAGTGGTAGAGCGAGGCGGCCTCGACGCCCAGCTCGCGGGCGAGCCGTCGCATGGTGACGGCCTCGATCCCTTCGCTGTCCGCGACGGCCAGCGCGGCCTCCAGTGCCCGCTCCCTGTTCACGGGCGCCCTGCTCGCCGCCTCGGCCGACCTACGGCCCACGATGCACCTCCAGTGGCGCTCAGCCATCGACAATCTAACAACGTTAGGATACCGTTCCGGTCAAATCTAACGCCGTTAGATTACTTCAGGCCTCGACCGGAAGGCACGCCATGACCATCCTGAGCACCACCAGCGCCCTCGTCACGAAGAACCCGATCTCCCGGCGCACGACCGCGACCGCGGTCGGCGTGCTGTTCGTCGTCCAGATGGTCACCGCGATGTTCGGCACGAACTTGATGCAGGCGTTCGTCGACGGCAACACCGACCGCGTCCGGGTGACGGTCGGCGTCCTCCTGATGATGTGTGCCGGTCTCAGCGTCGTCGGCATCGGCCTGCTGGTGTATCCGGTCCTCAAGCAGGTCAACCCACGCCTTGCCATTTGGTACCCCGTGCTCAGGGTCATCGAGTGCACCGTCTCCGCAGTCTGCGGTGTCTACCTGCTGACCCAGTCGCAGGCCGTGCCGAACCACATGCTGTGGGTCTACGTCCCCACCGGTCTCGGCGGCATCGTCTTCACCCACCTCCTCGTCGTCTCGCGGCTGGTCCCGCGCGGCGTCGCGCTGCTCGGTCTCGTGGGATACATCTCGCTCACCATCGGCGTGCCGCTCGACCTCCTCGGCCTCCTCGACATGAGCGCGGGTGCCGGACTCCTCCTGGTCGTCCCCGGTGGACTGTTCGAGCTGGTGGTCCTCCCGATCTGGCTGATCGCGAAGGGATTCGGTGCGCCAAGCGCGCGGCAGAGGGCAGGATCTGCTGCATGACGTCGTCCCACGACCTGTCCGCCGCGATGAGGAGCTTCGACGAAGCCGTCCAGGAGCGCGACCACGCCCTGGCCGAGTCGGTCCTCGATGAGGACTACGCCCTGGTCCTGGTGCACCCTGCACCCGCCACGATGCCGAGAGCCCGATGGCTGGAGGTTCTCGAGGACTACGTCGTGCACTCCTACAGCGTCGAGGAACAGCGTGTCGACCAGTCGGGCGAGGTAGCAGCCGTCCTGAGCACGGTCCGGATGCGGGCCACCGTGCTGGGCGAGGACCGCAGCGGGCTGTTCGTGATCAGTGACTTCTGGCGGCAGGGCGACGACGGCTGGAGGGTCTGGCGCCGCCATTCGTCCCCCCTGTCGGCCGGTGAGATGCCGGGGGCCTGACGCTCACTCGTCGCCGGTGAGGTTGAACGACCGCAGCTGCGAGCCGGTGAGCCAGGTCCCGCCGACCAGGACGGCGACGAGCGCGATGACGGCGTACGCCAGCGGCAGGTTGTCGACCAGCTCGAGGTCGGCGACCTGGTCGATGAGCTCGGCCGACCAGCGGGTGACGCTCAGCCAGCGGATGCCGTCGAGCAGGCCGCCGAGCAGTCCTTCCCACACCAGCAGGTAGATCAGCCCGATCACCACGGCGTGCCGGGTCATCACCGAGAGCAGCGCGAAGATCGCGCAGTACGCCGTCCCGCCGACCAGCGACGCGAGGCCGAACCCCACGGCGAACGACGGCGACCCGGTGAGCAGCACCAGGCCGGCCACGAACATGGGGAGCGCGCCGAAGACGAGCACGCAGGCGACCGCGACGACCAGCTTCGACGCCACGATCGTGTGGCGCGAGATCGGCTTGGCCAGGAGGTAGGAGATCGAGCCGTCGTCGATCTCGGGAGCCAGCAGGCCCGACATCGCCAGCAGGGCCACGAGGGGCACGATCACGACGAGCCCGAGGCCGTAGAGCGTGCCCTCCGCGGCGTCGGCGTCCTCGCCGACGAGGCCACGCACCAGCAGCGCGATGCCGATCAGGACGACCGGCAGCACGAGGAGCAGGATGCCGCGCCAGCGCCCGAAGATGCTCCGCACGCCGAGCCGGACGATCGTCGGCGAGATCATGACGACACCAGGTAGGAGAACACGCTCTCCAGGGACTCGTCGGTGGGCGTCACCTCGTGGAGGCGTACGTCGTGCTCGCGGGCCAGCCGCGGCAGCACCTCGCTGAACCGGCCGAAGTCCGAAGCCTCCACCTCGATGCCACCCTCCGACCTCAGCCGCGCGCCGCGGACCGACGGGTCACGCAGCAGCGCCGAGGCCATCAGCCGGTCGTCGGCGGTGCGGAGCACGAAGCGGTTCGGACGGTCGGTCATCAGCCGCCGGATCGCCCCGAAGTCACCGGACGCCGCGTGCCGTCCCGCCACCATGACCTCGATCTGCCGCGCCACCTGCTCGACCTCCTCGAGGATGTGCGAGCTGAACAGCACGGTCCGCCCCTCGGCGCCCATCGTGCGCAGGAGCTCCATGAGGTGGATCCGCTGCCGTGGGTCCATGCCGTTGAACGGCTCGTCGAGCAGCAGCACCGCCGGGTCGTGCACCAGCGACGAGGCCATCTTGATCCGCTGTCGCATGCCCTTGGAGTACGTCGAGATGGCCCGGTCCTGCGCGTCGGTCATCTCGATCTGGGCGATCGCCCGCTGCGCCGCGGCACCGGGGTCCGCGAGCCCGTGCAGCTCGGCCATCGCGACCACGAACTGGCGCCCGGTCAGGTAGTCGAAGAGGGCCTCGCGCTCCGGGACCAGGCCGAGCGTGCGGTAGACGTCCTCGTTGCGCCACAGCGGCTCGCCGTCGAGGGTGACCGTCCCGGTCGACGGCGCGAGGAAGCCCGACATCATCGCGATCAGCGTGGTCTTGCCGGCGCCGTTCGGGCCGAGCAGCCCGGTCACGCCCGGGCCGATGGTCATCGAGACGTCGTTGACGGCGACGACGTTGCGATACCACCGTGAGACGTGGTCGATGCGGATCTCGGTCATGCTTTTACGGGGTCCCCGCGGAAGCGCGGAGCTGCCGCGCGCAGCGCCCCTACGGAGCGGTTTCGTGGGGTGATCATGGTTGGACCGTCCGATAGCGGGCGAGGAGCGCGCCGACCGAGCCGGCGACGACGAGCAGCGCCACCAGGACGTAGACCAGGCCCATGCCGGTGCCCTCCGGCGGGGTGACGGTCGCGTTGGGCGCGTCGAACAGGAAGACCTGCACGCCGTTGACGAGGGTGTACGGCGAGAACAGCCCGGCGACCTCGCCGACCGTGTCGTTCTCGGTGCCGAGCGCGATGCCCTGGACCGTCGAGACCGCGGTGTAGCTGACGCCGAGCACCACGATCACCGCGGCCACGGCCAGGCCGCGCCGGACCGTCAGCGCGGCCACGACCGCAGCCAGCCCGGACAGCAGGGCGGCGAGCAGCACCGCGCCGAAGATGCCGCCGAGGAACTGGGTGGTCTCATGGCCCACGGGCAGGTCGGCGAGGAGGCCGCCGGCGTACATCAGGACCAGGGGCGCGCCGATCAGGACGAACGTCGCCACCGTCAGCGAGGCGTAGCGCACCAGCACGTAGACCGAGCGCGACATCGGGCGAGCGAGGTAGAGCGTGATGGTGCGGAACCGCAGGTCGCGAGAGATCAGCGCCGGCGCCTGGGCGGCGACGAAGACCGAGATCAGGGCCTGGGTGATGACCGGGTAGCGGGAGTAGGCCACGATCTGCTGGTCGAGGTCGAGCACGTCGCGCGCCTGGACGAGGACTCCGACCAGGATCAGCGCCGGCAGCAACATCATCCCGACCAGGATCATCGGCAGCACCTTCGAGCGGCCCGACCGGCCCAGCCCGTAGGTGTTGCGGAGGCCGGTGCGGAAGAACGACCACGCCACGGGTCCCGCGCCGAGCCGCGGCCCGCCGTAGGGGCGGTAGCCGAGGTCGTGGATGACGCCGGACGGTCGGCCGTCGACGGGGCTGCCCACAGGGGAGGAGTCAGACGGGCTGGACACTGCCGGCACCTCCCTCGCGGAACACGTCCTCGATGCGGTGGTGCCGCTCCTGCATCCGCACCAGGCCCAGCCCGAGGTCGACGGTGAGGTCGCGTACGACGTCCGGCGTGGCCGCGTCGCGGAGGTCGACCTCGATCAGGGCGCCCCCGGCGGGCCGCGCGGTCAGACCGGCCTCGACCAGCGCCTGGCCCAGCAGCCGGTCGGCGTCGGGCTTGCCCTGCACCTCGACGATCAGGCTGCCCGTGGCGTGCAGGAAGTCGGTGGTCGCCGAGGACTGCAGCAGCTTGCCGGCGTCCAGCACGACCACGTGGTCACTGACCCGCTCGAGCTCGCCGAGCAGGTGGGAGGTCACCAGCACCGCGATGCCGAACTCGTGCCCGACCTTGCGCACCAGCGCGAGCATGTCGTCGCGGGAGGACGGGTCGAGCCCGTTGGTCGGCTCGTCGAGCAGCACCAGGCGCGGGTCGTGCACCAGCGCCTGCGCCAGCTTGGCCCGCTGCTTCATGCCGGTGGAGTAGCCGCCCATCGGCCGGTAGCGCTCCTCGGCGAGCCCCACGTGGCGCAGCACGTCGGCCGCCCGCTCGCGGGCCGCGTTGTAGGGCAGCCCCGACATCTGGCCCATGTGCACCACGAAGTCGCTGGCGGACGCGTCGGCCGGCAGGCAGTCGTGCTCGGGCATGTAGCCGACCGCCGCGCGGATCGCCGCACCGTCCCTCGCGATGTCGTGGCCGAGCACGGTCGCCGTGCCCCCCGACGCCGGGACCAGGCCGAGCAGGATCTTGATCAGCGTCGACTTGCCGGCGCCGTTGGCGCCGACCAGTCCGGTGACGCCGTCACCGACCGTGACGTCGAGGTGGTCGAGCGCGGTGACCGACGGATACTGCTTCGTCAGTCCCACGGTCTCGATCACGGCCACCTCGTCAACCTAGACGGCCGCTGCCCGCAGATCGTCGTACTCAGGTCTGCGCGTCTGCGTCTTTGGTCGCGCGCTCAACCTTTCGCCGGCCCCGTTCGTGAGAGAGGGTCGAAGGACCAACCGGGTCCTTCGGATCCGAACCGGCGGGAGCAGCATGAGCAGCAGCCACGACGCGGAGTTCGAGGCGTTCGTGCTCTCGACGTGGCCGCGGCTGCGGCAGGCTGCCTACGCACTCACGCGGGACACGCGGGACGCCGAGGACCTGCTGCAGACGGTGCTGACCAAGGCCTACACCCGCTGGTCCCGCGTGCGACGCGACGACCCGGTCGCCTACCTGCGCCGGTCGCTGGTCAACTCCTACATCGACACCTGGCGGCGTGCTCGGACGCTCCGCGAGGTGCCGATGGCAGTGCCGACCGAGCGGACCGACGCACGACGCCTCGGAGCGGGTCGACCAGCGCGACGAGCTGATCTGGCGGCTCGACCGGCTGTCCGACCGCGAGCGCACGATCGTCGTGATGCGGCACTACCTCGACCTGAGCGAGGCGGAGGTCGCGCGCACGCTCGGCTGCTCCGTCGGCACTGTGAAGAGCACCTGCTCGCGCGCACTGCAGCGGCTTCGGATCCCGTCTTTGACGCCTGGAGAGGACACACCATGAACGACACCGAGCTCGTCCAGCACGTGGTCGACTCGCTCGACACCGGCCTGGCGGCGCGACCGGACCTGGCCACAGTGCGGGCGGCCGGCGGCCGGCAACGACGGCGCCGCCGGCTCGGGTGGACCGCCGGCGTGTGCGCAGCGGCAGGCGCCCTCGTCGTACCTGCCGTGCTGCTCGCCGGCTCCGGCGGAACGGCGCCCAGCGGCGGCTCCGACGTGGCCGCCGACCCGGGCCACTCCGAGGCGCCGGCACCACCGCAGGTCTCGCCCGATGAGCTGGCCGGACCGGAGTTCGGGGTCGGCATGCGAGCCGCGATCGAGCAGGCGGTGCCCGGGGCCACGTTCGAGTCCGAGGAGCTCGGGGACGGCTGGGAGTTCCGCGAGGAGCCCACCGGCGCCTACTGGTGGACCGTCGGCGACCCGGTGCACTGGGACACCTTCATCGGCTGGCGCCAGGCGTTCGGGTTGCCGAACGGCGGACATCTCGAGGCGTCCGCCACGCGCAACTCGTCCAACCCCGACTTCGGTGCGTCGGCCCGGCGCAGTGCAACGCGATGGTCTTCCCGTCCCGAGTCAGCTGCGATGCCACGGACATCGGGGCCCAGACGGTCGTGGTCAACGACGGCATCCAGTACGCCGACAAGGGTCGCTGGGCCCGCCAGGTCGATGTCTTCTACTTCGACCAGACCCGCGGCATGGATGCTCATGTGGAGCTGTACGCGTTCACAGACGCGCCGACCTGGGCCGAGGCCCGCGCCGAGCTGCCCTCGGCCGACGACCTGACCGCGCTCGGCCTTCAGCCCGCGCTGAAGCTGCCCGAACCCGACCACTACCCGATCCCCGACGACCTCGACGTGCACGGGTCATCGAAGCCCTAGTCTCAGCGGTGTGAACCTTCGCCGGGTCGTCGCCAGGGGGTACGGCGGGCCCGAGGAGCTCGAGGTCCGCGAGCACGACCCAGGCGGACCCGGCGAAGGTCAGGTGCTCGTCGAGGTGCGGGCGGTGGGCGTGAACGCGTGGGACGTGAAGTCCTACAGCGGCACGGTGGGCGACGACCCCGACAAGCTCCCCGTCCTGCTGGGCGGCGAGTGCGCCGGTGTGGTGCTGGCCGGGGCGCTCCCGGCCGGCGTCGAGGTGATCGTGCATCCGGTGACCGGGGCCTACGCCGACCGCGTGGTCGCGAAGGCGAGCAGCTGCGTGCCGAAGCCGACAGGGATGTCGTGGGAGGAGGCGGCCGGGCTGATGCTGACCGGCACCGCCGCCGCCCACCTCGTCGAGGCGGCCGGCGTGGCCGACGGCGAGACGGTGCTGCTCAACGGGGCGGCCGGCGGGGTCGGGCTGTACGCCGCCCAGCTCGCTCTCCACCGCGGCGCGCGGGTCCTCGGCACCGCGCTCCCGTCCGACCACGACGTGCTGCGCGACCTGGGGGTCGCGCCGTTCGACTTCCGCGAGGACGTCGAGGCCTGGGTCCGCGAGCAGGCGCCGGACGGCGTGGACGCCGTGCTCGACGCGGTGGGGGCCCCGCCCGTGCTCGACCTGTCCCTGGCGGTGGTCAAGGACAGAGGCCGGGTCGCCAGCCTGATCCCGAGCCCGGCTGCCGCCGAGCGCGGCATCATCCAGCTCGGCTTCGGCGAGGGCGCAGACCCTGGCACCGAGCTCCGCGCCGCCGCCCGTCAGGAACTGGCCCGGGGCGTGGAGGAGGGCTGGCTGCGCGTCGTGGTCGCCGAGACGTTCCCGCTCGACCGGGCCGCCGACGCCCACCGCGCGATGGTCAGCGAGCACGGCGCGGGCAAGATCGTCCTGGTCCCGTAGGGCGGCCTCCGGACAATCGCACCGACGAGCTGACGAGGCAACGAGGCTCGAGCAGGTCGGCCACCCGCCGCAGGCCGGCGGCTGTGCGTGCACGGAACCGGTGGCGGGGCCTGGGTTCGGCGTCAGGGACCACGGGGGCGTGCGGGCGGGCGCTGTTGACCTGCGCCCGGGTGAGCCGGACGGCGAGATCGGCGGCGATCGGTTCATAGCTCATGACTCTCACGCTAGAAGGGTCGAATCCCGCCCGGAATGGCCGATCGACGGCGTTGGGGCGAGGCGGCCTGTTGTTCGCAAGGCAGATCGCCGACAGACTTGCCAGATGGCCAAAGCGCTCGATCCCACCGACTGGCACATCCTCGCCGAGCTGCAGCGCGACGGCCGTCTGTCCTACAACCAGCTCGGCAAACGGGTGAACCTCTCGTCGCCGGCGGTCGCCGAGCGCGTACGCCGGCTCGAGGAGGCCGGCGTGATCACCGGCTACCGGGCCGAGGTGGACCCGGGGCAGGTGGGGCTGTCCCTGACGGCCTTCCTCCAGCTGCGCTGCGAGACCGGTCACTGCCTGCTCAAGAACACCTCGGCCGACGACTTCCCCGAGGTCGTCGAGGTGCACAAGCTGAGCGGGTCGTTCTGCACGATGCTCAAGCTGCGGACCGCGTCGATGGCACACCTCGAGGGGCTCCTCGAGCGGATCGGCGAGCACCGCGACATGAACTCCCACGTCGTGCTCTCGACGCAGTACGAGCACCGGACCGTCGAGCCGGGCCCGAGCTGCCGCGCCCGGTCACCGAGCCGGCCGGCTGGCCGCGCGGCTGAGCGGCTACTGCAGGTAGCCCTCGACGGTCGTGGCGTCGCGCTCCGAGCCCTCCGAGGTGGGGTCCTGGCCGGCCTCGCGCCGCGCGTTGCGGCGCCGCAGGAGGTCCCAGGTCTGGTCGAGCTCGACCTCGAGGTGTCTCAGCCGCTCCCGCTCCGCGTCGTCCAGCCCCTGGCCGACATGCCGCTCCCGGAGCTCGTGCTCCTCCTGGACCAGCGCGTCGATCCGCTCGCGCAGTGGGTCGTCCGCCATCAGGTCACCTCCCGGTCGTCGCGTCGAGCCTAGATGACTAAGTTGAGGCGATGGGCACCGCGCAGTCGTCGATCGGGGAGCTCGCGCCCACCGCCGTCGAGGACAACGAGATCGTCTTCCGGCTCGGTGACCCGGAGCACGAGCTCAGCGGCGTCCGGCTGTGGCTGGACCTGGTGCTGCCGGCAGAGTGGCCCGACGACCTGGCGCTGTCATCCGTCGAGGGCGGCTGGGAGCTGCGGCTCGGGCTGCCCGACCTGGACTGCCTGGAGTACCTCTTCGACGTGGGCGGGGACATGGCCCCCGACCCCGGCAACCCCGACCAGGTGGAGGGTGCGTTCGGGCCGCACTCCTGGCTGGCCATGCCGGGCTACCGGCCGCCCGCCTGGCTCGACCTCGAGCCGGACGAGGGGCAGCGTCACCAGCTGAGCCTGGGTGACGCCGACCCCGACACCGACACCGACACCGACATGGGCATCGACGTGGAGGTCTGGGAGCCGACCGGCCACGAGGGCGCGCCGCTACCGCTGCTGCTCGTGCACGACGGTGCCGAGATGGACCAGTACGGCGGCGTGGTCCGCTACGCCGCGACCCGCTTCCCGATGCGGGTGGGCCTGCTCAGCCCGGGCAGCAACCGGGACGAGCGCTACGCCGCGAACCCGGCGTACGCCGCCGCGCTCGTCGGCGAGGTGATCCCCGCGCTCCGCGACGCCTACCCGACGACGTACGAGCCGGTGCTGCTGGGTCAGAGCCTGGGCGGGCTGGCCGCCCTGCACGCGGCGTGGCTCTACCCCGACGCCTTCAGCGGCGTGGTGCTGCAGTCCGGCTCGTTCTTCACTCCCGAGCTGGACCCGCAGGAGTCGGACTACCCCCACTTCGACCACGTCGTCGGCTTCGTCGCCTCGCTCCACGAATCCACCGGCGCACCTCCCGGCTTCCCGCCGGTGGCCTTCACCTGCGGGCTCGCCGAGGAGAACCTCGCCAACAACCGCCTGATGCACACCCACCTGCTCGACCTCGGCGTCCCGGCCACCTGGGGCGAGGCGCGCCAGGGCCACACCTGGATGTGCTGGCGCGACACCCTCGACCCGCACCTCGGTGACCTGCTCACCAAGGTGTGGAGCTGACGTGGAGCGGCACCAGGTGGAGCTCGACGCGCCGGAGTTCGGCCGGTCCGGCACGGTGATCCGCTACGGACACTGGGGCCGGCCGGTGCTGGTCTTCCCGAGCGAGCAGGGGCGGGCCTGGGACTACGAGAACAACGGCATGGTCGGCGCGGTCGCCGAGCTCGTCGACGGTGGCCGCTGCAAGCTCTACTGCGTCGACTCCTTCGACGACCAGACCTGGTCGGACGCCTCGCTCCCGCTCGAGGAGCGGGCCCGGCGGCACGGCGCCTACGCCAGGTGGGTCCTCGAGGAGGTGGTGCCGTTCATCGGACAGGACAGCCCGGGCACCACCGACGCGGTCGTCACCGGGTGCTCGATGGGCGCCTACCACGCCCTCCAGCTGGCGCTCACGCGCGCCGACCTCTTCCCGGTGGCGATCTGCCAGAGCGGCAACTACGACCCCGCGGCGTGGGACGCCTGGGGCGACCGCGGCGAGGCGGCGTACTTCACCAACCCCAGCGACTACGTCGCGCACCTGCACGGCGACCACCTCGACTGGCTGCGGCAGCGCCTGCACGTGGTGCTGGTCGTCGGCGAGGGGCCGTGGGAGACCCACCCGACCGGCTCGCTGCCCTCCGCGCGGCACCTCGGCGGGCTGCTGGCCGAGAAGTCCATCCCCCACGAGCTCGACGTCTGGGGCCACGACTCCGCCCACGACTGGGACTGGTGGCAGAAGCAGATCGCGCACCACCTGCCGCGCTTCTGTTAGTACACGGGCCGCTGCGCGAGCACCGGGCTGGGTACGGGGACGCGTGAGCCCCGACGCGACCGACGCGACCGACACGTGCGTGCGGGTCCGCGGTGCCAGCGAGAACAACCTGCGCACCGTCGACGTCGACATCCCCCGCGACGCCTTCGTCGCGTTCACCGGGGTCTCCGGCTCGGGCAAGTCGTCCCTGGCCTTCGGCACGCTGTACGCCGAGGCGCAGCGGCGCTACTTCGAGTCGGTGGCGCCCTACGCCCGCCGGCTGCTGCAGCAGGTCGGCGCTCCGCACGTCCACGAGATCACCGGGCTGCCGCCGGCGGTCGCCCTGCAGCAGCGCCGCGGGGCGGCCACGTCGCGCTCGTCGGTCGGCACCATCACCACGCTCTCCAACCTGCTGCGGATGCTCTACTCGCGTGCCGGCGACTACCCCGCCGGGGCCGAGCACCTCCCGGCCGAGGCGTTCTCGCCCAACACCGTGGCGGGCGCCTGCCCGCGCTGCCACGGCCTCGGGGTCGTGCACGACGTCACCGAGGACCTGCTCGTCCCGGACCCGACGCTCAGCATCCGCGAGGGCGCCATCGCCGCGTGGCCCGGGGCCTGGCAGGGCGCCAACCTGCGCAGCATCGTGAGCGGGCTCGGCATCGACATCGACCGGCCGTGGCGCCGGCTGCGCAAGAAGGACCGCGACTGGCTGCTCTTCACCGACGAGCAGCCCTCGGTCCTGATCGAGCCCGAGCGCGACCGCGTCGACTACGGCTACTACGGCAAGTTCTGGAGCGCCCGCAAGCACGTGATGCACGTCCTCGCGGACTCCAAGAGCGAACGGATGCGCGAGCGGGCGCTGCGCTTCGTCGAGGATGCGCCCTGCCCGGAGTGCCACGGCAGCGGGCTGCGGCCGGAGGCCCTGTCGGTCACCTTCGCCGGTCACTCGATCGCCCAGGTCAACCGGCTCCCCTTCACCGATCTGGTCACGCTGCTGCGCCCCGTCGCGGAGCTTCCCGAGGAGACCAACGAGGTCGCGGTGCGGATCTGCGCCGACCTGGTCGCCCGGGTGGAGGTGCTCCTCCACCTCGGCCTGGGCTACCTCAGCCTGGGGCGCAGCTCGACGACGCTGTCGCCGGGGGAGGCGCAGCGGCTGCGGATCGCCACCCAGCTGCGCTCGGGCCTGTTCGGGGTCGTCTACGTCCTCGACGAGCCCTCGGCGGGCCTGCACCCGGCCGACGCGGAGCCGCTGCTCGACGTGCTGGACCGGCTGAAGGCGTCCGGCAACTCGCTGTTCGTCGTGGAGCACGACCTCGACGTCGTACGCCGTGCGGACTGGGTCGTCGACATCGGCCCCGGTGCCGGCGAGGCCGGAGGACGGGTGCTCTACAGCGGCCCGGTCGCGGGTCTCGAGGACGTGGCCGAGTCGGCCACGAGCGCCCACCTGTTCGGCCGGGCCGAGCGGCTGGAGCACGACGCGCGGGAGGCGCAAGGCTGGCTCCGGCTCGAGGGGATCTCGCGGCACAACCTGCGCGAGGTCTCCGTCGACATCCCGCTCTGCGTGCTGACCGCCGTCACCGGGGTGTCCGGCTCCGGCAAGTCGACCCTGGTCTCGCAGGTGCTGGCCGAGGATCCGACGGCCCTCGAGTCGTTCGACCGCCTGGTGCTGGTCGACCAGCGCCCCATCGGTCGGACCCCGCGGTCGAACCTCGCGACCTACACCGGGATGTTCGACGCGGTGCGCAAGCTCTACGCCGCGACGGACGCGGCGCGGGCGCGCGGCTACGGCGCCGGCCGGTTCTCCTTCAACGTCCCCGAGGGGCGCTGCGAGACCTGCCAGGGAGAGGGATTCGTCGCCGTCGAGCTGCTCTTCCTGCCGGGCACCTACGCCCCGTGCCCGACCTGCCACGGGGCGCGCTACAACGCCGAGACCCTGGAGATCACCTACCGCGACAAGAACGTCGCGGAGGTCCTGGAGATGTCCGTGGACCGGGCGGCAACCTTCCTCGCCGACCTACCGGCCGCTGCGCGCAGCCTCGAGACGCTGCGCGACGTGGGGCTGGGCTACCTGCGCCTGGGGCAGCCGGCGACCGAGCTCAGCGGGGGAGAGGCGCAGCGGATCAAGCTCGCCACCGAGCTCCAGCGGGCGCGCCGAGGGCACGCGCTCTACCTGCTCGACGAGCCGACCTCGGGACTGCACCCCGCGGACATCGCGCTCCTGCTGCGCCAGCTGCACCGTCTCGTCGACGCCGGCAACACGGTGGTCCTCGTCGAGCACGACCTCGATGCGATCGCCACCGCCGACTGGGTCGTCGACCTCGGCCCGGGCGGCGGAGATGCCGGCGGCCGGGTGGTCGCGACGGGCACGCCGGCCGAGGTCTCGAGGGCTGAGGGGAGCGCGACCGCGCCGTACCTGAGACGGCGGCTCGAGCGGAGGCGTGCGTAGGCCTGCTTAGGCGGTGCACTTTGCACTACCTGCCGGGTGAGGGACATGACAGCATCGAGCGAGCTCATCACCGACACGGAACTCGCCGAGGACCTCCCATGACGCCCGACCTTGCGCCCGTGTCCGGCACGCGGCGCTTCGTGCTGGCGGTCCTGGTCTGCGGTATGGCGGCGCGGACCCTGGACGCGAACCCGCACCCCACGGCGGCGTACGTGCCGTTCGTGGTGGCGGCGTACGTCCTCCCACTCTGGTATGCCAGTGGCCGCGCGCGAGGGTGGTGGCTGTCGCGGCCGGGAGCGCTGCTCGGGGTGCAGGCAGTGATCACCTACGTGCCCTTCCTGCTCTTCGGCGACGAATGGGTCGGCGGGGTCTCCGGCCTCCTGGGCGGTCTGGCCCTGCTCCTGCTCCGGGGCCGCGCGGCCTGGGGCGCGTTCGCCCTGCTCGCGCTCCTCGAGGAGGCCCTGTGGCGGGTCGTCGGCATGCCGCCCCAGGCCCCGCTGACCGCGGCGGTGTGGGTGGTGGTCGCCTACCTCAACAGCGGGATGACGCTGTTCGGGCTGAACCGGCTGGTCGACCTGATGGACGACCTGCGCCGGGCCCGGGAGGTCCTCGCCGGCGACGAGGTCGCGCGCCTGCGACTGACCGCGATGTCGCGACTGCAGGCGGAGATCCAAGGCCGCCTGGAGCAGATGAGAGCAGGCCTCGGCACAGCGTTGAAGGGCGAGAGCGTCGAGACGCTGCAGGCCTCCCTGCTGCGCGCCGGGCGGGAGGTCAGGCAGGCCTCGGCGGCGGCGCGGCACCTGTCCTACGAGCTGCCCGAGGACTCCGTGGTCGACGGCCAGCCACCCACGTCGTCGATCGCACCGCGACTGGCCCGGGCCGTCACGGCCGTCGTCGTCGTGGCGTTCGGCGCCCAGTACCTCGTGAACGTCGCCGATCCCACCGTGTCGACACGGCCCTCGGCGTTCGAGAGCCTGGTCGCGGTCGTGGTGGCTGCCGCCGTCGTCGCGCTGCAGCTGCGGCACGTGCACTTCGGAGATCCCGTACGCCGTCCGCGGGGCTGGCCCTGGACCCTCGGCGCGCAGGGCGCCCTGGCCCTGGTGACGTACCCGTTCGCCGGGCCGAGGGTGATCCTCCTGCTGACGATGGCCGTGGCCTCGGCGCTGGTGCTGATCCGCCACGGGAGCCGGTGGGTGCTTCTCGGCGCGATGGTCGCCGCCGTGCCGGTCACGAGCTTCGTGGCGGACGTCGGATCCACCACCAGCCACGTCCTCTGGTCCGGGTACGCCGCCTTGACCGCGGTGGCCGCCTGCCTGCTCGTCTACGGGCTGGCCAGGTTCACCCAGGCGAGTGTCGCTCTCGAGCAGGCGGGACGCCGGCACGCCGAGGCGGCCGCCACGCGGGAGCGGCTGCGGCTTGCGCGTGACACGCACGACACCCTCGGGCTGGGTCTGTCGACCGTCGCACTCAAGACCGACCTCGCCGTCGCCCTCCTCGGCCGCGACGCGAGCCGGGCCCGCCACGAGGCCGCCCAGGCGCTGCACCTGGCGAGCGTGGTCGCGAGCGACGTGTCGAGTGTGGCGTCCGGGCAGGTCAGCCTGGACCTCTCACGTGAGGTCGCCACGGCCGAGCTCGGCCTGCGCGCCGCAGGCGTCGACCAGGTGACCCGCCCGGACGGCGTGCTGTCCACGACACTGGACGACCCGACCGGCACGACCCTCGCCGCCGTACTGCGGGAGGCCACCACCAACGTGCTGCGGCACAGCCGGGCCAGCACGTGCTCGATCACGCTCGAGCGCGCAGCCGGACAGGTCGTCCTGCAGGTGACCAACGACGGGGTGACCCCCACGGGTGCCACCGAGCCGGGCCAGGGCCTGGACAACATGGCCGCTCGGCTGCGCGAGCTCGACGGGTCGCTGCAGACGCGGCTCGACGAGGGACGCTTCACCCTGACCGCGACGCTGCCCGAGGCGGTGCCCGCATGATCCGGGTCCTGGTCGCCGAGGACACCGCGATCCTGCGCGACACCCTCGTGGCGGTCCTGGACCTCGAGGAGGACCTGACCGTGGTCGCCCAGGTCTCGCACGGCGACCAGATCCTGCCGAGCGCCCGACGGCACCGTCCCGACGTGGCACTGCTCGACATCGACCTGCCCGGGCAGGACGGCCTGACGGCCGCCGCCCAGCTGGCCGACGAGCTGCCGGACTGCCGGGTCCTGATCCTCACCGCCCTGGCACAACCGGCCAACCTGCGCACGGCCCTG
This sequence comes from uncultured Actinomycetota bacterium, assembly GCA_963766475.1. Taxonomy (GTDB): domain Bacteria; phylum Actinomycetota; class Actinomycetes; order Propionibacteriales; family Nocardioidaceae; genus Nocardioides. The sequence goes on from CAVXZS010000003.1 coordinate 314,050, forward strand.
CACGCGCAGGTCGCCGGCTTCCTGCCCAAGGACACCTCTGCGGTCGACCTCCTGCGAGCGATCCGGGACATCGCCGGCGGCGCCCGGGTGATCGACCCCGACGTCGCGCTCGCCACGCTCGAGATCCGGCCGAGTCCGTTGACCGCGCGAGAGACCGACGTGCTGCGCCTGCACGCCGAAGGGGTCGGTCCCCGGGAGATCGCCGCCCAGCTCTTCCTGAGCTACGGCACGGTCCGCAACTACCTGGCCTCCTGCACAGACAAGCTCGGGGCGCGCAACCGGATCCACGCCATCCGGATCGCGTCCGAGAACGGGTGGCTCTAGGTCGCCCGTGGCCGCCGTGTGCATTTCGCATGCGTCCGGCATGCGATCCCCGCAGCCACGGGGTGTCCCGCAGCACTGCCGACGCCGACCGGGCGACGGGCAGGCTGATCAGCGAACCGCAACCCACACGAGGAGAACCCGACATGGCAACCCCCCGAAAGCTCATCGCCCAGCAGTGGGTCACCGTCGACAACATCGCCGCCGAGGAGGACGGCGGGCTCAGCTTCGTGTCCGGGGAGCCGTTCTCCGACGACGACACCAGTCCCTACAAGACCAGCATGATGGGGTTCATCGACTCGGTCGACACGATGGTCCTCGGCGCGAACACCTACGCCCAGAGCAAGGACTACTGGCCTCACGCCGACGACCAGGGCGAGTGGGGCGAGAAGCTCAACAACCTCACCAAGTTCGTCGCGTCGTCGACGCTGGACGACGCGCCGTGGGGTGACTACCCCGCCGCCACCGTGATGCGCGACCCGGCCGCCACCATCCGGGAGCTCAAGGAGCAGAGCGGCAAGGACCTCTGGCTGTGGGGGAGCCTGAAGCTCATGCACTCCCTGCTGGACGCCGGCCTCGTCGACGAGGTGCGACTCCTGGTCTGCCCGGCGTCACGCGGCAAGGGGACGCGCGTGTTCGAGGACAGCCAGGACCTGAAGCTGGTCGAGGCCACCGGGTTCGACAACGGTCTGGCCATCCTGCGCTACGAGGTCACGGCATCATGACCATCCGCGAGGACCGCGGTGAGGTCGCCGTCGGGGTCACCGAGGTCCTGAACCGGCCGATCAGCCAGGAGCTGCTGGCCCGCGACGTGAGCCGGTTGGCCTACGTCGCCAAGGACGGCACCCCTCGCGCGGTCCCGATCGCGTTCGCCTGGAACGGCGCGGAGATCGTCATGTGCACCGCCAAGAACGCGCCGAAGCTCCCGGCCCTGCGCGCCAACCCGGCGGTCGCCCTGACGATCGACACCGAGGTGCACCCGCCCAGGATCCTGCTCATCCGCGGCCGGGCCGACCTGGACTACGTCGACGGCATCCCCGACGAGTACCTCCAGACGACCAGCACCTATGAGATGACGCCGGAGCAGAGGGTGGAGTGGGAGGCCGAGGTGCGGTCGCTCTACCGCGACGGCATGGTCCGGATCGTCGTGACCCCGACGTGGGCGAAGCTGATCGACTTCGAGACGACCCTGCCGAGCGCGGTCGAGGAGCTGGTTCGGCGCCGGGAGGAGCGTCAACCCGCCTGACCGCTTGCGCACGGCATCGAGCGGTGCCACGGTCGCGGACATGACGACCTTCGTGCTCGTGCACGGCGCCTGGCACGGTGCCTGGTGCTGGGAGCAGCTGACGCCCGAGCTGGAGGCACGAGGTCATCGCGTCACCACCATGGACCTGCCGTCGGACGTCCCGACCGAGACCTTCTCGTCGTACGCCGACGTGGTGTGTGCCGCCCTGGACGCCGGCCCGGCCGAGGACGCCGTGGTCGTGGGCCACTCGCTCGCCGGGCTCACGGTCCCGCTCGTTGCCGATCGCCGCCCGGTCCGCCGGCTGGTCTACCTGTGCGGCCTGGTGCCGGCGCCCGGTCGCAGCTTCGCCGAGCAGCTGGGTGACGAGCCGGACATGCTGAACCCGGCCTACCTGGCCGGCATGGGCGAGCCGGACGCCGAGCGCCGACGCGAGTGGGTCGACGAGGGCACCGCCCGTGAGGTCCTCTACGCGGACTGCGACGACGACGTCGCGCACGCAGCCTTCGAGCGGCTTCGTCCGCAAGCCATGTCTCCCTACGGCACGCCGTGCCCCCTCGATCGCCTGCCCGACGTCCCCACCAGCTACGTGGTGTGCCGTGAGGACCGGCTGGTCAACCCGGAGTGGTCCCGACGCGTGGCCGGCGAGCGACTGCACGCAGAGCTGGTCCAGCTCCCCGGAAGCCACTCACCGTTCCTGTCCCGCCCGGCCGCCCTCGCCGACGTCCTGACGGCGCTGGTCTAACCCACGAGGTGGGCCTCGAGCCGCTCCACGGTGCCGTCGACGTCGGTGAGCTTGTCGAGGCCGAAGAGCCCCACCCGGAACGTGGCGAAGTCGTCGCGCTCACCGCACATCAGAGGCACGCCGGCCGCCACCTGGACGCCACGCTGCTTGAGCTTCGCGCCGCTGCGGATCTCGGGGTCGTCGGTGTAGGACACCACCACGCTGGGTGCGGCGAACCCGTCGGCCGCGACCGACGGGAAGCCGTGCTCGGCGAGCATGGCGCGCACCCGGGTGCCCAAGGAGACCTGCGCCGCACGCAGCTCGTCGAGCCCGGCGGCCCGGGTCTCCAGCATGAGCGCGGCGTCGTGCGCGAGCGTGTCCGTCGGCATCGTGGCGTGGTAGGGCGTCTGCCCCTGGGTGTAGGCCTCGGTGATCGTCAGCCACTTCTGCAGGTCGACCGCGAAGCTGGTCGAGGTCGTCGACAGCACCTGTGCCCGAGCGGCCTCGCCCAGCATCACGTAGCCCGCGCAGGGTGAGCCGCTCCACCCCTTCTGCGGAGCGCTGAGCAGGACGTCGACACCGAGGTCGGTCATGTCGACCCAGAGCGCCCCCGACGCGATGCAGTCGAGGACGAAGATCCCGCCCACGGCGTGCGTCGACTCGGACACGGCGCGGACGTAGTCGTCGGGAAGCACCATGCCTGCCGCCGTCTCCACGTGCGCTGCGAACACGACCTCGGGACGGGTGCGCTCGATCGCCTCGACCACCTCATCGACGGGAGCCGGGGTCCACGGCGCCTGCCGCTCGTCGGACACCTGGCGGGCGCTGAGGACGGTCGCCTCGCTGGTGACCGAGCCCGCGTCGAAGATCTGCGACCAGCGGTAGGAGAAGAGACCGTTGCGGATGACCAGGCAGCGCCGCCCGGTCGCCAGCTGCCGGGCGACGGCCTCCATGGCGTAGGTGCCGCCGCCCGGGACCACCGCGACGGTCTCGGCGGCGTACGTCGTGCGGAGGACGTCGATGATGTCCTGCATGACCCCCACGAAGCGTTGGGACATGTGGTTCAGCGACCGGTCGGTGAAGACCACCGAGTACTCGAGCAGCCCGTCGGGGTCGATGTCGGGACGAGGAAGGTTCACGTCCGCACAGTGCCACAGGTCAGCTGACCCGCGCGGTGAGGTAGTAGCAGCGGACCGCCGTCGTCCCGCCGTAGCCCTCGGGCAGGTACGGCGCGGGGCCGGTGATGTCCTCCGGCGTCCAGACGCCCTCGCTCTCGAGCCGGTCGACCACGGCCTGGCAAGAGCGTTCGGTCCAGAGGTCCTCGCGCTGCGTCACGACCACGATCCCGTCCGGCCGGGCCACCCTGGCGAACTCCCGCCACACCGCCTCGACCTCGGGCAGGTAGGTCATCACGCCCACGCAGACGACCGCGTCGACAATGTCGTCCTCGAGGGCGAGCGGCTGCTGGAGATCAGCGGGGTCGAGCGAGTCGTAGCCTCCGTGCTCCCTGGCCAGTTCGAGCGACGCCTGCGAGAGGTCGAGCCCGAGGAGCCGACCCGCGAATCCTCGCGCGCGCAGCGTCCGCCCGACGAGCCCGGTGCCGCACCCCACGTCGAGCACCGACTCCGCCGCTGGGTGCCGGCTGACAACGGTCTCCGCGACCACCTCGGGAGCCTGGTAGGACCACGCGGCCAGGTCGTCGTCGTAGCTCTGCGCCCACTGGTCATAGCGCTCGGTGACCGCGCGAGGATCGCTCGTGCCCCGGTCCAGCCAGTCGCTGATCGGGACCGCGTCCTCAGCCATCGGGCCAGCGTCTCACGCGACCGCGGTCACCCCGCGTGCCCGGGCGGTGACATCTCTGCTAGGCAGAGGCCATGGGAGTCCCCGGCAACCCACCGCCGCCCGGCCTGGCCGAGACCGAGCTGTTCGCGGTCGACGCCTACCGCACCGAGTTCGACGCGACCGTCACCCAGGTGGACCGCGAGGCCGGCCGGGTCGCGCTCGCGCGGACGGCGTTCTATCCCGTCGGCGGCGGCCAGCCCAGTGACACCGGGACGATCCGGACCCCGGCCGGGACGCTCACCGTCACCGGCGTACGCCGCGAGCGCGGGACGATCTGGCACACGGTCTCGTCGGACCCGGGCGAGCTCCCCGACGTCGGCGTCGAGGTGCAGGGCGCGATCGACTGGGACCGGCGGCACCGGCTGATGCGGACCCACACCGCGCTGCACATCCTGTGCGGCGTGATCTGGGCCGACTACTCGATCCCGGTCACCGGCGGCAACATGGAGCCGATGAAGGGCCGGCTCGACTTCCCGTTCCCCGCGATGTCGGCCGACCTGGGCGCGACGGTCGAGCGCCGGATCAACGAGGAGATCGCCCGCGCCCACGAGATCGTGGTCGACTTCCTGCCACGGGCCGTCGCCGACACGGACCCGGCCCTGATCCGCACCTCCGCCAACCTCATCCCGCAGGAGATCGACCCGCTCCGGGTCATCGACATCGTGGGCCTCGACCGGCAGGCCGACGGCGGGACGCACGTGCTGTCGACGGCCGAGGTGGGCGGCGTACGGGTAGTGGGCACCGAGAGCAAGGGCAAGGA
>CAVXZS010000004.1:0-103644 GCA_963766475.1 uncultured Actinomycetota bacterium
AGGCCGAGTGACCCCGCCATCTCCAGTCGCCTGGTCGAGGTCTCCGTCGGGGCCGCTGAGCCAGTTGAGGGCGGCACGGACGTTGGGCTGCTCCCGTCGCAGCAGGAGCAGGGCGTCACGTTGGCGAGGCCCTCGCAGGTCGAGCTCTGCGGCGACCACGAGGTCGTGGAAGTGGCGGGCATGGCGGGCCGCGACCGATGCGACCTCACCGCTGTCGCGGAGCTGCTCAGCGGCGTACTGACGCAGCGTCTCCAGCATCCGGTAGCGAGTCGGCGAGCCGGGGTCGACAATGACCATGGAGCGTTCGACCAAGCGGGCGACCGCGTCGAGCACGAAGCCCTCCGGGGCACCGGTGTCGTCGAGGACGGCTTCGGCGGCGTCCATCGTCCACCCGCCCTGGAACACCGAGAGCCGGTTGAACAGCCGCTGCTCCTCGCTGCTCAGGAGGGCGTAGCTCCAGTCCACGGTGGCCCGGAGCGTCTGCTGTCGTGCTTCCGCGGTCCGCGAGCCGGAGGTGAGGAGCGCGAACCTGTGGTCCAGCCGATCCGAGATCTCGACCGGCGACATGCGTGCTCGCCCGCGCCGCGGCCAGCTCGACGGCGAGCGGCATGCCGTCCAGGGCGCGGGTGACCCGGCCGATGGCGGCGAGGTTGGACTCGTCGAAGACGGTTCCCGGTCGAGCGGCGCGGGCCCGTTCGACGAACAGCTGCGCGGCCGGATAGGTGAGGACCTGATCCGCGGGCGCGCCCTCGGGAGGAGCCGCGAGAGGCCCGACGTTGACCTGGACCTCGTCGGGTACGGCGAGCGCCTCGCGGCTGGTGGCCAGGATCGTGACGTCCGCGCAGCGGCCCAGGATGTCGTCGGCCAGTCCCGCGGCCGCATCGACGACGTGCTCGCAGTTGTCGAGAAGGAGCAGCAGCCGCCGGTTGGCGAGGTAGCTGTAGAGCCGCTCGCGGATGTCACTTTCGGCGGCGGCGCCGTCCATCGGCATGCCGAGCGCGTCCGCGACCGCGACCGGAACCTGGTCGGGCCGTGTCCAGCGACGCCAGCCGCACCCCGAAGACGCCATCCGGGAAGTCCGGGAGGGCATGGACGGCGAGAGTGAGCGCGAGGGACGTCTTGCCGGCGCCACCGGGGCCGACAAGGGACAACAGCCGGACGCCTGGGAGGAGGGTCCGTAGCGACTCGAGCAGCTCGTCGCGCCCGATGAGTGGCCGTACGACGGTAGGCAGGTTCGTGCGGGCCCGCGGTGGCGGCACGCCGGCGTGCCGTCGTGCCGGGAGGCGGCTCCACGGTGCGCCTCCGGCGCAGAAGCCGGGGCGCGCACGGGCACGGCCATCTCGGCCTGCGCCCCGAGCGACTCGTCTTGGCGCAGTACCCGTTCCTGCAGCGACCGCAGGGTGACCGACGGTTCGAGACCCAGCTCCTCGTCCAGGGTCTGCGCGGGTTCTGGCGTACACCTCGAGCGCATCGGCCTGTCGACCGCCGCGGTAGAGAGCCACCATCAGCAGACCGGCCAGGGACTCCAGCGTCGGGTCGCCGCCGACGACAGGTTCGAGGTCGTGCACGACCTCGTGGTGACGCCCCAGCGCCAGCGCGGTCTGCGCGCGTTCGGTGAGCGCAGTGATGCGCAGCGCGTTGAGACGCGCGGCCTCGCTGATGGCCCAGTGCTCGGTGTCGAAGTCACTGAGCGGTTCGCCACGCCACAGCTCGAGCGCCGCGTCGTACGCCGCGAGGTTGGCCTCGAGGACCTCGGGACCGACGTCTTGACCAGAGGCCGCTGCGGTGGCGGCACGTGCGAGGCGGATCCGGTTGGCGAAGTCGATCGCGTCCACGGCGTCCGGGGTCGACGTTCGCGCGGTAGCCCACACCTTCGCGGGTGACCAGATCCGGCGCCTGGTTCGCCTTCAGGCTGCGGCGCAGCTTGGAGACCCTGATCTGCAGCGCGTTCGTGGGGTCGACGGGCAGGGTCGACTCTGCCCAGAGCCGGTCGATGAGCATCGACGCGGGGATGGTCCGGCCCGGAGAGAGCAAGAGCTGCGCCAGCAGCGCCCGCTCGGCGCTGCCGGGCAGGGGCAGCGCGCTGCCCTCGCGAGAGGATCTCCATCGGCCCGAGCAGACGGAAGCGCAGGTCATTCACCGACGTCCCTCCCGGGCAGGTGCAGCCGTCCGCTACGCAGCCTCAGCGTGCCTACCTTCAAGGCCGCGAGCAACGCCGGACAGCCGACGGACAGACCAGGGCAAGCCGCTGACCGGAAGGTCCACCCATCCACCCGATCCGGCCGAGCCACCTCCGGCTCACGTGATGGCAAGGAAGTGGACGACATGGCCGACACGACCACCCACGACGAGACCCCCACCGACAGCCAGACCTCACATCCGGACAAGAGCAACGACCCTCGCGCCCGCCAGAGCCGAATCGGGCTGGCTCGTGACCCTTGCGATGGGCATCGGCCTCGTCGCCGCCGTCGCTTCGCCGCTACCCCGTTCATCCCGGTCGAGGAAAGCGCCCTCACGGGCGCCGTCCTGTGCGGGTTCGCCGTGGGCTGGGCCGGACTGTGGCTGCTCTCGCTCCGGTACACCCAGCAGCCCCAGCGTTGGGCGGCCGCGCCCGGACTGTACATGGGGGTCGCCGGGCTCCCGCTCGTCGCCGGCGGCTCACCCATTCAAGAGGCCCTCACATGGCTCTGGCCGCCCACCCTGCTGGTGCTGGTCGTCTGGATGTGGGGCCGCGCCCGCAGGGACATGCACAGTCGCGGCGGCCGGATCCAGCTGTACCTGGTCTTCACCACGCTGGCCGTCGCGGCGGTCGGAGGCGGATACGAAGACCATCGGAGAGGCCACAGACGCGACGACGCTGCCCTCGACCGGGCGGCTCGTCGACGTCGATGGGCACAAGCTCTACATCAGCTGCGTGGGCTCCGGCAGCCCGACCGTTGTCCTCGAGCCCGGCGCCGGTGGAACGTCAGCGCAGATGGGTTGGATTTCCCCTGAGGTCGCGGGGCACACCCGCGTCTGCGTGTACGACCGGGCCGGCCGAGGCTGGAGCGAGCCCGCCGACAGCTGCCCAGGACGGTGCGCAGATCGCCACCGACCTGCACACCCTCCTGCACAACGCAGGTGAGCCGGGCCCGTACGTCCTGGCCGGTCACTCCTTCGGCGGGCTGTACGTCCGCACCTTCGCTGCAGTACTACCCCAACGACGTCGCCGGGCTGGTGCTCGTTGACACCACCGCGGCTCAGGAACCCGCAACGTCCGCCGTACCGTCCGAACGCAGCGGCGACGACGCGGTCAGTCGCATCGCGGATGTCGCCTCCATCGCCGGTCGCATTGGGGTCGCCCGCCTGCTCGCGCACATGGACTGGGCCGAGCTACCTACTGAGGCTCGGGCCGAGATCCGCACCAGCAACTCGCAGCCTGACTGGTTCGGCAGCACCGTCGACGAGTACCTGCGAGCAGGCCCCTCGGCCCGGGAAGCAGCAGTCTTCCGCGACTTCGGCGACAAGCCCCTCCTAGTTGTCACCGCCGGTCTTCATCCCGAGTCCTGGATGACACAGCAGAGCAAGCTGCTGGCCCTCTCCACCAACAGCAATCAGGAGATCGTCGAAGGGGCTGCGCACATCGACCTGCTCATCACGAAGAGGTACGCCGCCGAAACGGCAAAGGCCATTATCGCCGTGATCGATTCGTATCGAACCGGTCGACGCCTCGGCGGTGATCGATGATCGATGATCGCGAGCCGACCGCCAACGTCAATGGGAGCCAAGGATCAGTCATCCACGGTCGGCAGGTGCGAGCGGAGACCAACGGACGGATCGGAGCCGAATCTTTGACAGAGAAGACTGAGTCAGTCGCGGCGGTAAGCCACAGGTGACGCGCGACGCACGGCGGGCGCGGATGTCATGGCGGACGAGGGTGCGCGTATCTGGTCGAGCCGTAGCACCAACCAGCCCCAACCCTGCGACTGCGCTGGGGTCGTGATCTCCGCAACCGGAACGAGCCGAAGGGTTGACGCCCCTGCTCCGGATGTTTTCCGATGCGGTGCGAAGATGATCCTTGCGGCCGAGTGGCCGAACGCGGGGCGCGACAGAGTTGTGCTTGGTCGCGGCCACAAAAGGGTGAGGTGTTGTGCCCAATCCCGACACACTCCTCGACAGCCTTGAGCGCTTAGCCGCCACCCTCACAAGCGGTTACGGCATCGGTGACGTTCTCCATAACCTGACCGAAGAGATGGCTGAGGTGCTCAACCTGACCGGAGCGGGCGTGACCTTGGTTCACGACGGCCAGCAACGCTTCGTAACCGCGGCCCTCGACGCGATCGCCAGCCTCGAGCAGGTGCAAGAGAACTGGCAACAGGGCCCGTGCATCGATGCTGTCGCATCGGCAGGCCCCGTGGCGGTGCCGGACATCGCCGCGGAGACGCCAACGAACGCTGGCCGGACTACGTCATCGCAGCCAAGTCCACGGGGATACAGGCCGTCGCCGGCATCCCGATGCTCGCCGAAGGCGAAGCGATCGGGGCGGTCAACCTCTATGACAGCCAACCGCGCGACTGGTCCGCCGAGGATCTGCGAGTCGCCATGATCTTCGCCAGCATCGCAACTGGCTACCTCACCCACGCTTCGGCTGCACAGCAGCAACAGCGCACCGCCGAACAGTACAAGCGGCGCTGGACACCCGGCTCATCATCGAGCAAGCCAAAGGCGTGGTCGCTGCCCAGCGAGACACCACCGTCGATGACGCGCTCCGGACACTCCGCAAGTACGCCCGAGACCACAAAGCCCGCATCCACGATGTTTCCCGCGCCGTAGTCAGGGGCGACCTTCTCCTCTGCGAACCGGCTCGGCCATCAGCCATCTCTAGAGACACAGACGTCGGCACTTAGTCGTCCCCAAGATCGCGACGAACAGAGAACATGGGGCTCCTAGGGCGAACCAGCGGACACTCACACCGGAGAAGAGGGCGATGGTTCGCGCCGATTCGCGGCGATATGACGCGGGTTCCAAAGTTGGTGCGTCGGCCCATAGGCAGGGCGTCCTGATTTTGTCGGAGGCGAGCGCACCTCGAGGCGCCCTACGCTCGCAAGGTGAGCAAGGACCTGGACGTGCGGCGGCCGGACCTGCTTGACGTTGAACGCCTCGGCACGGTGCGTTGGTTCAAGGCGGACAAGGGCTATGGCCGGATCACCGCGGACGATGGCGAGGTGCTCTTCGTCCACTTCTCCAGCATCGTCGCTGACGGCTATCGGTCGCTGGTGGAGGGGACAGAGGGTTCATTTCGTCTGGCGGGGCGGAGTTGTCGATCACGGTCGCCACCACGCAGAAGAGGTAGTGGTTCTGGCGTGAGAAAGCGGTTCGGACGCTGGGGACAAAGTCTGGTCCGTGTCGACATCCGAGCTGTGTCTGGAGGCCGCGCCCGCACTTTGACACAACATTCGCGTCAGTGGGCGGAATGACGCGGGATGTCCGCATGCTTCGAGCGCGCTCCGGGCCCACTCGGGACCCCCGACCGTCAGCGGGCGTCCGCGACGAGGACGGTGCTGGCGTAGGAGCCGCTGAGCTCCACCAGGAGCCCGTGGCCCATCAGCGCGGCGCCGGTCCGGCGGACGAGGGCGCCCGTCTCGCTGTCCCGCACGTCGTACGTCGCGTCCGGGTCGAGACCGCCGAAGCGGACCAGCTGCCGCTCGGTGGTGTGCCGCACCGACTCGGCGAGCACCACGACGGCGGCGCGGCGACGATCGGGAGCGACGAAGCCGACCACGGAGGTGCGGCCCGGGGCCGGCGAGGGGAGACGGAGGAGACGGCCGTGCTGCACCAGCGGCCGCAGCTCCTTGTAGAGGGCGACCAGCTCGCGGGCCGTGGCCCGGTCCTCCTCCGACCAGGCGGACAGGTCGCCCCCGAGGGCCAGCACGCCGCACATGGCCACGTGGAAGCGGAACCGCAGCGGGGTGAGCCGGCCGCCCAGCGGCGTCGGTGAGTCCGTGACCCACGCGCTCATCGTCAGCGGTGGGTTCAGGGTGGTGAAGCCCTCCTGGATGGCGATCCGCTCGAGCGGGTCGGTGTCGTCGCTGGGCCAGGCCCAGTGCGCCCGCGCGAGCGCGCCGAGGTCCGCGCGGCCGCCGCCGGACGCGCAGGTCTCGAGCCAGAGGTCGGGGTGGCGGGCTCCGAGCTCCTCCCACACGCGGTAGAGGCCCCGCACGTGACCGAGCCAGACCTCGCCACCGTTGGGGCCGTAGGGCTCCGCGAGGGGGCGGTTCATGTCCCACTTGAGGTAGTCGAGGCCGAGGTCCGCGACCAGCCCGTCGAGGGTCTCGAGCGCCCAGTCCTGCACCTCGGCCCGCGAGAAGTCGAGCATCCGCTGGTGGCGCACCTGCGTCGGCGTCCGGGTCGGCCAGGCGTAGGCCCAGTCGGGATGGGCGCGGAACAGCTCGCTGTCCTCGTTGACCATCTCCGGCTCGACCCACAGCCCGAAGCCCATGCCGAGCCGGCGCACCTCGTCGGCCAGCGGGCCGAGCCCGTCGGGGAAGCGTCGCGGGTCGGCGTACCAGTCGCCGAGGCCCGCCCGGTCGTGGTCGCGGCCGGCGAACCACCCGTCGTCGACCACGAACAGCTCCACGCCCAGGTCGGCCGCGACGCGGGCCAGCTCGACCTGCTGCTCGGTGGAGACGTCGAAGTACGCCGCCTCCCAGGAGTTGTAGTGCACCGGGCGGTCCCGCGCCGGCTGACGTACGACGCGGCCGCGCAGGTAGCGGTGCCACCGGTCCGTCATCCCGGTGAACCCCTCGGCGGAGTGGACGCCGACCATCGGGGGCAGGTCGAGCGTCGCCCCCGGCGCGAGCGCGTGCCGGAGGTCGACGTCGTGGACGCCGCCGAGGACGTGCACCGCCTCGTCGTCGCTGCGCTGCGCGGTGATCCGCCACGAGCCGCTCCAGGCGAGGGCCACGCTCCACACCTCGCCGCCGGTCTCCGTCGCGGCGTCGTGGACGGCGAGGAACGGCAGCGCGTCGTGCCCCGGGATGCCCGCGCGGGACTGCACCGTGTAGGCGCCGGTCACCAGCTCGCCGTGGGTGACCCGGCTCTCCGCGCCGTACATCCCGGTCAGCGCGAGCAGCCCGTGCCGGGGTCGCCGGGGGACCGGCCAGGACGCCGTCAGGGCCTGGTCCACGACCAGCGGCTCGGCGCCGGTGTTGGCGACCGACGCGGTGCGCACCACGGCGTCGCTCTCCTCGTCCACCTCCCACGTGAGCCGCAGCCGCACCGGGTAGTGCACGTCCTCGAGCTCGGCCACGACCTGCTCGCCCTCGACCCGCACCTCGCGCACCCGCAGCTCCAGGCCGCGCACGCCGTCCGCGTGCTCGACCTTGATCGCCACCTCCTCGCGGCGCAGCCCGCCCCAGACCGGCAGCTCCTCCTCGTGCGCCCGGGGCCGGGCCGCGGTCGACGTCGCGCGCCGGACCGACCTCGGCTCGTCGCGCAGCCCGTCGAGGTCGTCGTCGGAGACCGGCCCGCCCCAGTGCAGGTGGCGCAGCGGGACGTCGTCCTCACCCCAGGCGAAGGCGTAGCAGACCGACGCCCCGCGGAGCACGGCGAGGCGTCGGTCCTGCAGCACGCTCACCGACACGCGAGAGTCACTGGTGCGGGGCGACGCCGGTGCCCTCGGGTGCCCACGGCAGCGGGGCGCCGGCGTACTTGTGCGCGCGTACGTCGCCCGAGCGGGCGTGGCCCTCGAAGAGCTCCACCCGCGCGGCCCGGCCGCACAGCTCGCCGAGGGCGGCGCTGGCCGCGGGGTCGACGACCTCCTGGTAGGTGACGGTCTTGAGGTACTTGCCGACCCAGAGCCCGCCGGTGTAGCGCGCCGCACCGCGCGTGGGCAGGGTGTGGTTGGTGCCGATGACCTTGTCGCCGTAGGAGACGCAGGTGCCCTCGCCGAGGAAGAGCGCGCCGTAGTCGTGCATCTGCTCCAGCGCCTTGCGCGGCTCGGCGGTCAGGACCTGCACGTGCTCGGCGGCGTAGGAGTCCGCGACCCGGAAGGCCGCGTCGATGTCGGGGACGACGACCACCTCGCCGTGGTCGCGCCAGGCCGGGCCCGCGAAGTCGACGGTCGGCATCCCCGGCAGCAGCCGCTCCACCAGCTCGAGGACCTCGCGGCCCAGGGCCTCCGACGTGGTCACCAGGATGGCCGGTGAGTCCGGACCGTGCTCGGCCTGGCTGAGCAGGTCGACGGCGACGACGAACGGGTCGGCGTGCTCGTCGGCCACGACCAGGATCTCGGTCGGCCCGGCGAAGAGATCGATGCCGACCTCGCCGAACAGCTGGCGCTTGGCCTCGGCCACGTAGGCGTTGCCGGGTCCGGCCAGCAGGTCGACCTTGCCGATCGTCTCGGTGCCGAGCGCCATCGCCGCCACCGCCTGGGTGCCGCCGAGCAGCAGGATCTCGTCGGCTCCCGCCAGGTGCAGGGCGGCCACGGTCGCGGCCGGCACCTCGCCGTGGATCGGGGGCGTGCACGCGATCACCCGCTCCACGCCGGCCACCTTCGCGGTGCACACCGTCATGTGCGCCGAGGCGACCAGCGGGTAGCGACCGCCGGGCACGTAGGCGCCGGAGGTCGCGACCGGGATGTTGCGCTGGCCCAGGAGCACGCCGGGCTCGGTCTCCACCTCGAAGTCGGCCAGCGACTCCCGCTGCCGGCGGGCGAAGCCGCGGACCCGGGCCTGCACCGCCTCGATGTCGGCGATCACCTGCGCGGGCACGCCGGCCACGATCCGCTCGACCTCCGCCGGCGCGAGCCGGAAGCTCTCCGGGCTCCAGCCGTCGAACTTCTCGGAGTACTCACGGACCGCGGCGTCGCCACGGGTGCGGACGGCCTCGATCACCTCGGCGACGGTCCGGGCGACGGCGGCGCGCTGCTCGGCGTCGGCGGCCGCCGGTCGTGGCGACTTCAGATGGACGGTGTCGCTCAAGGCGGGTCCTTCCGGGAGGAGTACGGCGATCAGCGGTGGTGGCCGAGGTAGTCGCGGGTGCGGCTGCGCACGGCCACGATCGCCGCGAGGTAGGGGTCGGAGGTGGTGGTGAGGAACTGGCCGGGCCGCAGCTCCACGCTGGAGGGGTTGGCCTGGTCGGCGGTCGGAGCGCCGTTGGCGGCGGCGTCGTAGAGCAGCACGTCGTGCTTGGCGTCCACACCGCGCTCGGGGTGTTGCAGCAGCCTGCCCACCGTCGGGCGCCCGGGTCCGAACTGGCCGGAGAGGTCGCCGTACGTGAGCAGTACGTCGCCGCTGCGCGTCACGAGCTGGTGGTGCGACGAGGCCGGCAGCCCGGTGTCCTGGGGGGCGCTCCAGGTGTGCCCGTCGTCGTGCGACCAGCTGACGTAGGCGACGTTCCGGCTGGAGCGCAGCACGGCCAGCAGCAGGCCGTGCCTCAGCACCGAGACGTTCGGCTCCTGGTAGGAGAAGCCCGACGGGAAGCCGAAGAAGGACTCGTTCTCCTTGGGCCAGGTCCGCCCGCCGTCGGTGGAGCGCACCACCGACGCGGGCCCGTCACCACCGGTCGGCAGGGTGCCGTAGAGCGGCACCAGCAGGTCGCCGTTGCGCAGCTCGACGATCGGCCCGTGCGTGGCGGCGTGGCCGGCGTGGTAGATCCCGACGAGGACGTCGCTGGGCCCGCTCATCGCGGAGCCGACCTGGACCGGCTCCGACCAGGTGCGCCCGCCGTCCGCCGAGCGCGTGACGAAGGTGCCGACGAGGGTGACCGGTCCCGGCGGGTAGCCGGTCCAGTCGGTGCGGAAGAAGTTCATCAGGACGGTGCCGTCCCGCATCTGCATGATCTTCGGGTCGCGCTCGTCGACCGTCGAGTCGACCACGACCCGCGGTGTGCTCCACGTGCGGCCGCCGTCGGCGCTCTCGACCAGCATGATCCGGCCGTCCTGCGCGATGTGGGCCACCGACTCCCGGTAGACCGCCAGGATCCGCCCGTCCTGGAGCAGGACCTGGTCGGCGAAGAAGGCCTTGCGGCCCTCGGTGCCGCGGGCGACGATCACCGGCTCGTCGGTGTGCCGCATCCGCGCGGGCGCGGCGGCCGCGGCGGGCGAGAGGCGGGACGCCATGGGGAGGGAGACGGCGGTCAGGCCGGCCGCTCCGAGGAAGCGCCGGCGGTCGAGGTTGATGGACATGGGTTCCTCCGGGCCCGGTTCCGAGACGGAGACAGGGCGCGGGCCGTGAGTCGCTCCTGCCTGGCGGCCGCTCGTGGGGAGCGGGTGCATCGTCGACAGAATCCGAAATAGCGTTTCATGTCAAGGCTCTTGAAACGTCGTTTCGCTCAGCGCGGCCGAGCGAGTCGGATCGGCAGGCACCATTCGTGCAAGAAGACCGTCGACGGCGACAACCGTTCGCACCTCGTCTACGTCAAGACGGGTGCCAACGAGGAGAGGGGATCTCACGATGCGCCGACCAGGGCGGGACGAGGCGTTCACGCAGTACGTCGAGGAACGCCATCGTCATCTCCTGCGCGCGGCCTACCTCATGTGCGGCGACCTGCACCGGGCCGAGGACCTGGTGCAGAACACGCTGGTGAAGCTCTACGCCGCATGGCCCCGTGCCTCCCGGGCCGACAGCGTCGACGCCTACGCACGCCGGGTGCTCGTCAACAGCCACAAGGACGAGTTCAGGCGTCCCTGGCGGCGCGAGCACCCGGTCGCAGACCCGGCGCTCGGGGCCAGCCCGGCCGGTGGGTTGGACCTCGGTGACGCCGAGGAGCTCATGGCAGCGCTGCGCCAGCTCCCCGAGGGGCAGCGCCGGGTCGTGGTGCTCCGGCACTACTGGGGTCTCTCGGTCGAGGAGACCGCCGCCGACCTCGGCATCACCCCGGGCACCGTCAAGAGCCAGAGCTCACGTGCGCTCGCCGCACTCGCACACGCCTTGCAACCGCAGCACCACTGATCAGGAGGACGAGATGACCACGACACCGCAGGACGAGGAGCTGACCGACCGGCTCCACCAGCTGACCGCCACCATCGATGGTCCGGTGGCCCCTGCCGAGCTCGTGCGTCGGGGCCGCGCGAAGGTGATGCGCCGCCGCGTCGTCAGTGCGGCCGCGGTGCTCTCGGTGGTCGGCGTCGCAGGCGTCGTGGTTGCCGCCACCGGTCTGGGCGGCGATCGCGCCGCGGCCCGGCACGACCCGGGCTTCGCGGTGGCACCGACCGCGACCGTGTCGTCGAAGGCGGCCCCCTCGCCTCCAGCCGCACCGACATGCGATCCCATGGCCCAGGTCACGCTGGGCGCGGGGAGCGTGCCGCAGGGCGGCGGCCTCCCCCGGACCCTGCAGTTCACTCCGGTCCTGAACGGCTACCGGGACGTGCTCGTCCAGCACCTCGATCCCCAACAGCGCCACGTCGAGGAGGTCCAGAACGTCCAGGGCGGCAGCGACGGCTCCTGCGCTATCACCTCGCTCGGCACCAAGCTCGGCTGGAAGGTTCCCGGTGAGGCCGGCCTCGGTGTCGTGCAGGTCGAGGTCACCACCGCGTGGAAGGACGCCCAGACGCACCTCGCCCACGACGGCTGGCGGCCGGCCGACTCGCTCCCCGCCGGCGCGGTCTCGGGCTACGTCGCCGAGTACGACGGCGGCACCGCGGTCGCCGTGACCCGCGAGGACGGCACCACCGTCGCGCTGGACGCGAACACCCTGTTCGGCAACAACTCCACGACACCGCTGTCGGGCATGCAGCTGACGGTGGACCAGCTGCTCGAGACCGCTGCCGACCCCGGCCTCGCGCTGCCCTGACCCCGTCGCCCTCGACAGGCGACCCACGCAGCGGCAGAGTGTGGGCCGATGCGACCAGGTCCGGGCAGATCGCTGCGCGTCGGAGCCGCCACCGTGCTGCTGCTGGCGATGACCGCCTGCGGCGTCACCCGCGGCGCCGACAGCCGCGACCTGTTGATGATCATCCCCAACAGCCCCGGCGGCGGCTACGACCAGACCGGTCGCGCGGCGGTGCAGGTGATGGAGGACGACGACATCACCGGTGGCTCCTTCACGGTCAAGAACGTGATCGGCGCCGGTGGCGCGGGTGCGATGACCAGCCTCATCGGCAAGGCCGGTGACGAGCACACGATGATGACCGTCGGGCTGGGCGTCGTCGGGTCGACGTACTCCTTCGGCAGCAAGTACCAGCTGCAGGACGCGACCCCGCTGGCCCAGCTGATGAGCGAGCCCGAGGGCATCCTGGTGCCGGCCGACTCGCCCTACGAGTCCCTCGACGACCTCGTGCAGGCCTGGTCGGACGACCCGGGGTCGATCGCGGTGGGCGGCGGCTCGTCGCCCGGTGGCCCCGACCACCTGTTCCCCATGCAGCTCGCGGACACCATCGGCATCGACGCCAACGACGTCAACTACGTCTCCTACGACGGGGGCGGGCCCCTGACCAGCGCGCTGCTCGGCGAGAAGATCGACGTCGGGTTCTCCGGGCTCGCGGAGTTCGTCGGCGACGTGGAGTCCGGCAAGCTGCGGGTGCTCGCGGTCTCCGGCGAGGAGCGCTACCCCGACGGCCCGTTCGCCGACGCGCCGACCCTGACGGAGTCCGACGTCGACCTGGTCTTCCTCAACTGGCGCGGGGTGCTCGCCCCACCCGAGATCAGTGCCGAGCGGACCGAGGAGCTGATCGGCTACCTCCAGAAGATGCACGACAGCCAGGAGTGGAAGGACCAGCTCGAGAAGTACGGCTGGACCGACGACTTCAAGACCGGCGACGACTTCGCCGAGTTCATCGACGAGCAGGACGAGCGCGTGTCCGGGACCCTCGAGGAGCTGGGGCTGCTGTGAGTGAGCCTGTCAACAACACCTCCCACCGCCCGCCGGGCACCGTCGACAAGGCGCAGTACGGCCTCGCGGCGGCTCTCCTGGTGGTCGGCGTCTACACGATCATCGACGCGCATGGCCTGACCGTCGGCTTCGGTGACCCGGTCGGCCCGCGGGTGTTCCCCTACCTGATCGGCGCCGGGATGATCGTGCTGTCGGCGCTGCTCGCGGTCGCCACCTCGCGGGGCGACGTCGCGGAGGCCGAGGCCGGCGAGGACGTCGACCTGACCTCCCCGGCCGACTGGGTGACCGTCGGCAAGCTGGTCGGCATCCTGGTGCTCAACCTGCTGCTCGTGAACGTCCTCGGCTGGGCGATCACCGGGGCGGTGCTGTTCGCGGGCTGCGCCTGGGCGCTGGGCAGCCGCACGCTGGTCCGCGACGTGATCGTCGGGGCGGTGCTCTCGGTGGCCAGCTGGTACTTCTTCTGGGGCCTCGGCGTCCCGCTCGAGCCCGGCATCCTCGACGGGATCCTCTGATGGACACCCTCGACCTGCTCCTCGACGGGTTCCAGAACGCGCTGACGCTCGAGAACCTGATGTACGCCGCGATCGGCGTGCTGCTCGGCACCTTCGTCGGCGTGCTACCCGGCATCGGCCCCGCCATGGCGGTGGCGCTGCTCCTGCCGATCACCTACGGCCTCGACGTCACCCAGTCGCTGATCATGTTCGCCGGCATCTACTACGGCGGCATGTACGGCGGCTCGACCACCTCGATCCTGCTCAACACCCCCGGCGAGTCCGCGTCGGTGATGACCGCCATCGAGGGCAACAAGATGGCCAAGAAGGGACGTGCGGCGCAGGCCCTGGCGACGGCCGCGATCGGGTCGTTCATCGCCGGCACCATCGGCACCCTGCTCGTCGCCTTCTTCACGCCGACCATCGCGGAGCAGGCCGTCAAGATCGGCGCGCCGTCGTACTTCGCGATCATGCTGCTCTCGCTGGTCCTGGTCACCAGCGTGCTGGGCACCTCGAAGATCCGCGGGTTCATCGCGCTGTTCATGGGCCTGACGATCGGGCTGGTCGGCAATGACCTGTCCACCGGGCAGGCGCGGCTCACCGGTGGCCTGCTCGAGCTCGCGGACGGCGTCGACATCGTGGTCGTCGCGGTCGGCGTCTTCGCCATGGGCGAGGCGATGTGGACGGCTGCTCACCTGCGGCGCAAGCCGATCGACGTGATCCCCACCGGCCGGCCGTTCATGGGCCGCGACGACTGGCGGCGCTCCTGGGGGCCCTGGGCCAGGGGCACGGCGCTGGGCTTCCCGTTCGGGGCGGTGCCTGCCGGCGGGGCCGAGACGCCGACGTTCCTGTCCTACATCGCCGAGCGCAAGCTGGCCGAGCGCAGGGATGGCGACAGCGAGTTCGGTGAGGGCGCGATCGAGGGGGTGGCCGGGCCGGAGGCGGCCAACAACGCGAGCGCGGCGGGCATGTTCGTGCCGCTGCTGGCGCTCGGCCTCCCCGTCACCGCGACCGCCGCCGTCCTCATCGCCGCGCTGCAGACCTACGGGATCCAGCCCGGTCCCACGCTGATGACCGACCAGCCCGACCTGGTGTGGACGCTGCTCGCCAGCCTCCTCATCGGCAACACCCTGCTGCTGGTCATCAACCTGCCGCTGGCGCCCGTGTGGGCCAAGCTGCTGAGCATCCCGCGACCCCAGCTCTACGCCGGCATCCTCTTCTTCGCCTCGCTGGGCGCCTACAGCGTCAACCAGGACCCGTTCGACCTCGGGCTGCTCGTGTTCTTCGGCGGCATCGGCTTCGCGATCCGGCGCTTCGGGATCCCGGTGCTGCCGCTGATCCTCGGCGTGATCCTCGGGCCGCTGATGGAGCTCAAGCTGCGCGAGGCGCTCGACCTCTCCAACGGCGACCTCAGCGGGCTGTTCAACGAGGGCCTCGCGATCTTCATCTACGCGCTCATCGTGCTGGCCATCGTGGTGCCGATCGCACTGGGCCGGTTGCGCAAGGCTCAGGGCGTGCCCGCGCAGGACTCCATGGAGGAGGTCGACCGATGACGGTCGTGGTCGGTTACATCCCGGACCAGTACGGCGAGGCGGCGCTCACCGCCGGCATCGAGGAGGCCCAGCGGCGCGGCACCGGCCTCGTGGTCGTCAACGCGACCAAGGGCGACGCGCTGGTGGACCGCCGCTACGTCGGCGAGAAGGGACTGGCCGGGCTCGAGGAACGGCTGGCCGGGCTCGGCATGTCCCACGAGGTCCGCCAGGCCGTCGGCTCCGACGTGGCGGAGGAGATCCTCCGGGTCGCCTCGGACACCGACGCGGACGTGGTCGTGATCGGCCTGCGGCACCGCACCCCCGTCGGCAAGATGATCATGGGCAGCGTCGCCCAGCAGGTGCTGCTCGACGCCCCCTGCGCGGTGCTGGCGGTCAAGCCCGCTCACTAGGCGCTCGGCTCCCGCACCTCGCCCAACCAGGCGTCGAAGGTGGTCGGCGCGATGCGTGCCCCGGCGGCGGGCAGGAGCACGTCGCCGGCCATGTCGGGACCGAACACCCCTGACCACGTGGGCACCAGCGTCAACCGGCGGCCGCGTGCCTCCAGAGTCCGGCGGGCCATGTCCACGAGATCCTGGGGGTCGGGTCCGGCAAGGTCGTCACAGCGTCCGCGAGGCGGACCCACGGCCAGCTCGGCGAGCACGTCGGCGACGTCCGCGGGCGCGACCGGCTGGACGAGCAGGGGCGCGATCCTGGCGACCCCGTCGACCTCGGTCCACTGGGCCACCATCTCCGCGAAGTCGTGGAACTGGGTGGCGGGCAGGATGGTCCACGGCACCCGGCCCTCGGCGACCAGACGCTCCTGCTCCCGCTTGCCGGCGTAGTGGGCGTTGCCGGCCACGCGGTCGACGCCGGCGATGGAGAGCAGCACGTGGTGCTGGACGCCCGCGCGCAGCTCCGCCTCGAGCAGCCGCGTGGTCATGCCGGCCCGACGGTTGGCGAGCGTCTCGGCACCGTGACGAGCGAAGCGCGTTCTGCCCTTCCGCGAGGGCGGCGCATGCGGTCGTGGGCCGGCGGGCACCTGTCGGCGTGAGTTCTCTGCGCGCCCTGGTCCTCGCCTGCACGCTCAAGCCCTCCCCGGCAGAGTCCAGCTCGGTCCTGCTGGGTCAACAGGTGCTGGACGCCCTGGCCGAGCACGACGTCACCGGCGAGCTGGTTCGGGTCGTCGACCACGACGTGAAGTTCGGGGTCAGCACCGACGAAGGTCGCGGCGACGGATGGCCGGCCATCCGCGAGAAGATGCTCGCCGCGGACATCCTGGTGCTCTCGACCCCGATCTGGATGGGCCAGCCCGGCTCCGTCAGCAAGATGGTCCTCGAGCGGCTGGACGCAGAGCTGAGCGAGACCGACGACGAGGACCGCCCGCTCACCTTTGGGAAGGTGGCGATCGTGGCCGTCGTTGGCAACGAGGACGGTGCACACCACACCAGCGCCGAGTTGTTCCAAGGGCTCAACGACACCGGTTTCACGATCCCGGCGGCCGCCGTGACCTACTGGGTCGGCGAGGCGATGCAGACCGAGGACTACCTCGACCAGGACCCTCCGCCTGCGAAGACAGCCGAGACCACGAAGACCGCCGCCGCCAACGCCGCCCACCTGGCAGCCCTGCTGAAGCCGGCCAACTACCCGTCCTGACGGGCGCGCCTCTTGATGGCCTCGATGACCTCGGTCTTGGCGTCGGCGTAGGCGTTCATGTCGGGCCAGGCCCGAGCGGTCAGCGCCCGCTTCGTGCTCTCGTAGAGCTCTCGGTCGGCGGCATCGGAACGCAGGTGGTCGCGCAGGAGCAGGTAGTCGTGAGCGGCTGGGTCGCCGGTCTCGAGGATGTGCACGTGCACGTCCCGCGCCGGAGTCCTGACCAGCCGGTGCCCCGGTTCGCGGACCCGGAGCTCGAAGCCCGCACCCACCAGCGGGTCGAGGTAGTCCTCCTCAGCCGTGATGTCCGGCACGGTGACCAGGATGTCGATGATGGGCTTGGCGGCCAGTCCGGGCACGGCCGTGGACCCGATGTGCTCGACCCCGGTCGCGGCGCCGCCGACGGCTTCCCGGATGCGCGTCTCCTGCTCGGCGTACCGTGCCGGCCACTCCGGGTCGTAGTCGTCGATGACCAGCTCGCGCTTCTCGACCCCTCCGACGAGCTCGGCGTCGACGACGTCGGCCCGGCGCCGCCCTCTGTCTGCTGACGTGCTCACCGTTCAGAGCCTAGACATCGCCGGCTGGGGCGGTCGCCTCGGTCAAGGCAGAACCGACCTCCGCGGGAAGGCCCTCGCCGGCGGACCGGCGAGGGCCTTCGTGCGGGTCGGGGACCCGGCATGCTTGTGGGCAGGGGCGGGGTCGAACCGCCGACCTTCCACTTTTCAGGCGGACGCTCGTACCAACTGAGCTACCTGCCCAAGCGGCGCTCACCCTACCGGAGTCGTTTGGGCGACTCCGAATCGTGTCCTCTACCCTTGTGGCCGCACCTGGCCCCCATCGTCTAGCGGCCCAGGACCCCGCCCTTTCACGGCGGTAGCACGGGTTCGAATCCCGTTGGGGGTACCACGGTCGGTGGTGTGACGCACGCGACCTTTGACTTCAAGTACTTGAAGTTTGCATAGTGGATGGAGTGAGAGCACCGACCGCCCGACACTCCTACACGATCAAGGAAGCAGCAGCGCTGACCGGCCTCCCCGCCAGCACGCTTCGCTACTACGAGTCGATCGGCGTCATCGCTCCGGTGGGGCGGGGCGCGAGCAGCAAGCACCGGGTCTACGACGAGGACGACCTCGATCAGATCATGTGGGTCGCCTGCCTGGCAGCCACTGGCATGTCTGTCAGTGACATGCGGACCTACGTCGCCAATGGTCGGCTCGGACCGTCGGCCGCCGGGGAGCAGATCGAGCTGCTCGCCGCGCAGGAGCAGCGGCTGGCGAAGGAGCTGGAGCACATCGCGCTCCGGCGTCGCTATGTGCACCTCAAGATCGACTACTGGCATGCGGTCGAGGCGGGAGACGCCGACCGAACCGAGCTGCTGTCAGGCGAGGCACGCGTCCTCGCCGACGAGCTCAAGCGCACCAAGAACACGTAAGCAACGGCGCAGCGGGCGGACCGGACACCCGGGTCCGCTGGCGAGATGCGCCATCAACAGGCCATCAACAGGAGGACACATCTCATGAAGGCAGCAATCTTCAACGGCACGGGCACCATCACGGTCGAGGACCGCCCCAAGCCGACCATCAAGGAGCCGAGCGACGCGGTCGTGCGCGTCGTGCTGGCCTGCGTCTGCGGGTCGGACCTGTGGTGGTACCGCGGCATCTCAGACTGGCCACACGGCACTGTCGGGCACGAGTTCATCGGCGTGGTCGACGAGATCGGCGACGACGTCAACGACCTCAGCGTCGGTGACTTCGTCATCGCACCGTTCTCGTTCAGCGACGGGACCTGCAAGAACTGCGAGGCGGGCTTCCAGACCGCCTGCATCCACGGTGGGTTCTTCGGTGGCGGCGGTACCGACGACGGCGGTCAGGCCGAGTTCGTCCGGGTCCCGCAGGCCGACGGCACGCTGCTCAAGGTGCCCGGTTCCCACTTCTCTGACGAGACCCTGGCCAGCCTGCTGGCCCTGACCGATGTGATGTCGACCGGCTACCACGCCGCCGTCAGCGCCGAGGTCAAGGCCGGGGACACCGTGGCGGTCGTCGGTGACGGTGCGGTCGGCCTGTCCGGTGTCCTGTCGGCCACGATGCTCGGAGCCGAGCGGATCATCGTGCTGGGAAGCAAGACCGAGTCTCGCCACGCCCTCGCCCGCGAGTGGGGCGCGACGGACGTCATCACCGTCCGCGGCGACGAGGCGGTGCAGCAGGTCAAGGAGATGACCGACGGCTACGGCGCCGACGCGGTGCTCGAGTGCGTCGGCACCAAGGAAGCGACCGAGACCGCCTTTGCCGTCGCCAAGGCCGGCGCCATCGTCGGCCGCGTCGGCGTCCCGCACGACGCCCCGGTCGACGCTGAGGGCACCTTCTACCGCAACGTCGGCATGCGCGGTGGTCCCGCGCCGGCTCGCCACTACCAGCCGGACCTCGTCAAGGCAGTGCTCGACGGCGAGATCAACCCCGGCAGGGTCTTCGATCTGACCGTCGACCTGGACGACATCGCCGAGGGCTACGCGGCGATGGACGAGCGACGGGCCATCAAGGCCCTCGTGAAGGTCAGCGACCTCGGTGAGCTGTCCGCATGAGGTTCACTCAAGGCGGTGGGCTGACAGCGGCCGGTCCGACGCAATGGTTCACCGGCACCGTCTTCATCGACGGCATCCGCAACCCGGATGAGCAGTCCGCGGTCGGCTGCGCCCACGTCCGGTTCGCGCCCGGGGCCCGCACCGCCTGGCACCACCACCCCAAGGGCCAGACCCTTTACATCACCGACGGCGTCGGGCTGGTCGCTACTCGAGAGGGCGCAGTTCGGGAGATCCGTCCTGGCGACGTCGTCTACATCGAACCGGGCGAGGAGCACTGGCACGGAGCCACGGCTGACCGCTTCATGGCGCACGTCGCCATTCAAGAAGCTGACGAGAACGGCGAAGTAGTGACGTGGCTCGACCACGTGACGGACGATGAGTACGGCGCCTGAGTGTCGACGACTCGAAGCAGTGTTCCGTCCTGAGCGCGCCAAAGGGGGCCCACTCCTGATAGTCGGAGGCAGTCTCGAGGTGGAGGCAGTCTCCACGCGGAGCCCTCGGCCAGATCCCGGGGGAGCGCCGCCGTATCGCGATTGGGACCGGCCGCGCCCGGTACGTTAGAGTCGCAGCGCTTCACGGCCGGAGGTCGTGAGAGCAACCTGGCCCCGTAGCGCAGTTGGTTAGCGCGCCGCCCTGTCACGGCGGAGGCCGCGGGTTCGAGTCCCGTCGGGGTCGCCAACAAGAACAGCCTCTGGCCTGCGGAAACGCAGATCCAGAGGCTGATTGCATTTGCCCAGCGGGAGGCGCCGGGAGGCCGTTCCCCGTCTACGTCCCGTCCCAGCTTCGTGCGAGGCCGCGACAGCGAGTCGCGTCCACTCGCGCATCCTCGCGTCCGCGCCAATGCCGTGCTGGGACCGTAAACTGCCCACATGACCGAGGCGCGCCAAGAGCTCATCGACCTCACGATGAGCTGCCCGAGGACAAGCTGAGCACGCTGCTCGCCACCGCTCGGGCGCTCAGCGCTGCCGAGGCTCAGGGCGAGCGGCCGCGGCCGCCGAAGTTCTTCGGCAGCATCAAGCATGCGGCGAACGGTCGGACCGACACCTCGAGCCGGGTCGAGGAGTTCTTGACCGAGTCCGGGTTCGGCCAGGACTCCCGCGGATGATCCTGGTGGACTCCGAGGCGACGAACCGGCGGGCCAGGCCCCGCTGCCTTCGGCCAGGTAGTAGTCATCGACCCGGGACCGATCGGCCTCGACGTAGGCGCGCGCAGCGGACGCCGCTCGGCGGTGGACCCTCACACCACCATGCACGACCAGTCACGTCCAACAAGTCGCCCGAAAATGAGTCGTGGGCCACCCGTTCACGGGCGACCCGACTACGACCTTTGTGACATGCGTGCCGACTCTTTGGGGCCTCGGGAAAGCGTTTGACTAGGCCGCTCGAGCAGAAGGTTGCAAGGCCAGTAACTGTCAGCGGTGTCCAGTGATTCGAGGTCGATCGGGGATTAGGCGATGTTCTCCACAGTCGCGTTGGCGCGGCTCGTTGACGGTCGGGCCCGAGTCAGACGCAGTGGCCACTGACTCGGTTCACCAGGTCGGGCAGTTGGGCGGCCGATCGCGTGAGCCCTCGAACTGGTATAGGCCGATACCCACACCGGGTCTTTTCATGACCGACTCGCGAAGTACGCTCGTCGCCGCAGGGGGGCACGTATGCGGTGGGATCACGCACAACAGTTCAACGGGGACCCGACTCCACGCTCTACGAGCGTGCACGAGTCCGGTGGCACCGACGACGACCTGCTGCGCCGATGCCGAATCGGTGACGCGGCGGCGTGGGACGAGCTGGTCGAACGCTACGAGTCGCTGATCTTCGCGCGGGCGCTCAGTGGCGGACTGGTTCGCGCGGACGCCGCGGACGTCACTCAGGCCACGTTCGTGGCGCTGCTGGAGTCCGGCCTCGAGCTGCGGGACGGTGAACGCCTGTCCAGCTGGCTGATGACCGTCGCCCACCGCCACGTGTGGCGGGTACGACGGCAGGTCTCTCGTGAGGCCGTGGTGGAGCTGCCCGAGCAACCGGTGACCACGATCGAGGACTGGGAGCGGGTGGCGGTCCTGCAGGATGCACTTGTCCGGCTCGGATCCCCGTGCGACGAGATGCTGACCGCGCTGTACCTCGAGCCGGGTCAGCCGACCTACCAGGCTGTCGCCCGTCGGTTCGGACTGGCCATCGGGTCGATCGGACCCAAGCGGGCCCGCTGCCTGGCCAGGCTGCGCGAGTTGATGGACGAGTCGGTGGACCAGTGACTGACGACCACGCCCAGCCGGACCTGCGCACCCTGTTGGACTGGCTCGAAGGGCGGCTGGACGACAGCCGTGCCGAGGAGGTCGCTCGCGCCGTGGCCACCGGCGACGAGCAGCTCACCAGGACGGTGGCATGGGCCAAGGGCTTCCTCGACGTGACTGCCGCCCATCCACTCGAGCGCCCGCCGCCCGTGGTTCGGCAGAGCCTCGGGCAGCACTTCCGCCGATGGGCGGAGAGTTCGGAGGCGCCCGGAGTGGACGGTACGACGGCACTCGCTGAGCTGATTTTCGACAGCCGCGCCGGCCTGGCCAGGGCCGGCGTTCGTTCGGCGTCCGCGTCCGAAAGCGTGCACCTGGCGTTTGCCAGCGATCTCGGCGACCTCGTCCTCGACGTGCTGCCGGGCGAGCCGGGCCTCGTCCGGCTCGACGGCCAGATCCTTGTCACCAGTCCGGACGCCCCCTTCTTCGCGGTCGAGGTCGTGGCGTCCGCGCTGTCGTTCCGCTCCGTCGACGTCGACCAGCACGGCCGTTTCGAGCTGGACCGCGTCCCAGCCGGCCCAGTGCGGCTCACCGCCAGCAATGGCCAGGTCAGGCTCGTGGCAGACTTCGATCTGGATGCGGACGGGTCGTCGTGAGCACGGGTCGGAGTCTCCCGGACGACCGCACCGAGAGCGTTCCCGACGTCGCGGAGTCCGCGATCGATCTGGTGAAGGCGCGCGCCGACGAGGTCGAGTCACTCCTGCACGTCGACCCCGCGGCGGCCGAGGCGCTCGCGCACGAGACGATCTTCGCCGCGGCAAGGGTGGGGCTGGCCGAGATCCAGGGCCGCCTGACCTACGCGCTGGCCAGAGTGCGAGCAGAACGCGGTGACCCGCATGAGGCGCTGCGTCTCATCAACGTGGCCCGAACGATCTGGCATCGGGGCGGCTTCAGCCTCCTTGCCCTGCGCACCGATCTCGGCCGGATGCAGATCCTCGACGACCTGGGCAGGCACGAGGAGTCGTTGGCCGTCGGTCAGGCAATGCTGGTCTGCCTCGCCGACGAAGACGGGGACCCTCAACTGGTCGCGACCCTCCGGGCCGCGGTGCTGGGCAATGTGGGCGTGGCTCACAGCTTCCTCGGCTCCCACGACGAGTCGCGGAGCTGCTACGACCAGTCCGCGGCGATCTACGCAGAGCTCGGGATGCCGATCCAGGTGGCTCAGCAGCGCGCGAACTCCGGCATCGAGCTGCTGGCGTTGGGCCGCGCCCGCGACGCCCTCGCCGCTCTGCTTCGCTCGGAGCAGGAGTTCCGCGACGGCGGCGACCCGCTCTGGGCGGCCAAGTGCTCCGCGCACGTCGCCGACGCCCACCGACAGCTGGGCGACGTCGTACCGGCCCTCGCCGCGTTGCATCGGGCCGGGGCCGAGCTGCTGGAGCTCGGAGCCGTGGCCGAGGAGGCGCGTGTCCACCTTCAGCTCGGACGTGTATACCTCGAAGCAGGACTAGTGCCTGAGGCCACCGACTCGGCGCGCCGGGCCCGCGCGCTTTTCGAGAGCGCCGCCATGTCCCACGACGCCGCCTTCGCTCGTCTGGTCCTGGCCTCCGCGCATCTCCAGGGGAAGCACCTCGACGCGGCCGAAGACGAGGCGCGGGCGAGCGTGCGCGAGTTCGAGGCGGTGGGCGACCAGCAGTTCCGGGGTCGGGCGACACTGCTCGCGGCCCAGGTCGCGCACGCCCGATCCGACCCCCGCGCCGCCCAGCTCCTCGACCATGCGGTCACTCTGCTCGAGGCCGGCGGATGGACCCTGCCGCTGGCCTGGGCCCAGGTCGAGGTCGCCGGACGCGGCGGCCCCGGCGCAGATGCCGCCTTGACGGCGGCGACCGCGCTGGCGGAGCAGCTGATGGTCCCCGACCTGACGCACGCGGTCGCCCTGGTCGACGCACGCAAGGCTCGTCGGGCCGGCCGTCTCCCGGAGGCCATCACGGGGCTGCGTCGCTGCGTGGACAACCTGGACCTCCGCGGACGGGCGCTAGTGGACCCGCTGCTCCGGCTGGCTTCCGCGAACGAGGCGACGTCCGCTCACGACCTTCTCATCGACATGCTGGTCGAGCGCGGAGAGCCGGGTGACGCGGCAGCCGCTCTCGCTGTCAGCGACGCGGCCAAGTCCCAGATCCTTCGCGAGGTCGCCTCGGCGCCGCACGCCGAGGGTGCGTGGGGCCGCCTGACGGTGCCGGTGCCGGAGGCCGACCAGATCATGCGTGACCTGCACGCGACATACACCGCTCTCTCCTCGGCCGAACGCGCCGCCGACCGCGACCGACTCCTCGGGGACGCGCGAGCGCTGGAGGGTCGTATCGGCGGTCTGCGGCTGCAGGCCGTTGCAGCCGACAACTCCGAGATGAGCGACGCCGGTCCGGGCGGGCGGGAGGAGCCCTTGGTGGGCCCGGCGGTGAGCTTCCACGTCGTCGAGGGCGACGTGATCGCTTTCGTCGTGCGGCCCGACGGCGAGGTGGCCGCCTACCGGCTGGACGGCGCCGTCGCGAGATGCGACCGGCTGATGAGGCAGCTGTCCACCCAGTGGGACCGCTTCGCGGTCGGCGACGAGTTCACCTCCCGCCACCTCGAGGCGCTGGAGCGGACGACCCGCACGATCCTGACCGATCTGCACGGCCAGCTGCTCGGGCCGATCTCCGAGGAGCTCGACGCGCTCCCGGGCACGGACCTGACCGTCGTCCCGCACCGCCAGCTACACCGTGTGCCTTTCGCAGCGCTACACGACGGGATCGCTCCCATTTGCGCGGCGTGGACCTTGACCCTGGCACCGTTGTGCCCTCGGGCGCCCGCTGACGAAGTCGCGACCAAAATCCTTCCCGCCGACGAAGACACGCTCCTCGTCCTGGCCGTGGCCGACGAGCGTGCACCGCTGGTCGACGAGGAGGCCGACATGCTCGGCATCGTCTACGGCGACGCACAGGTGTTGCGCGGGCCGGACGCGACCAGGGGCGCGCTGAGTGGCGCAGTCCCCGGTCCCGCGATCATTCACTTGGCCTGCCACGGTCTGCACCGGCCTGATAACCCCTTGTTCTCCGGCCTCCAGTTGGGCGACTCCTGGCTGACCTGCACCGACCTGATGACCATGGACCTCAGCGGCGCTCTGGTCGTGATGAGCTCATGTGGCTCTGGCGAGGTCGGCCACGGCACTGCGGAACCAGTCGGTCTTGCGTGGGCGGCGCTCGCTGCGGGAGCGCGAGGTGTCCTGGTCAGCCAATGGGTCCTCGACGACGCGGCCGCGCTCGACCTGATGACCGGAATCTACCGCCGCCTGCGCAAGGGTGCTTCGGCGCCGACTGCCCTGCGTGCCGCACAGCTCGAGGTCGCACGGACACGGCCCCATCCCTACCACTGGGCTCCGATGACTTTCATCGCCCCGCCGCGGCCATCGGCCAGGCCATCACAAAGGAGCGCGTCTTGACCACACTCACTCGTCAGGTGACGTTGGCCGCCACCGCCTTGCTCGCCGGGCTGCCGACCGTGACCCCGGCAGCCGGTGCTGATGCCGTCGAGGAAACCGCACAGCAGGCCCAGTTCATCGTCAAGATCGGGCGGGACGACTGTTCGGTCGAGGGACTCGCCGCCAAGTACGCGTTCACGGTCGACGACGAGGTGCTGAGCACCAGGCGGCTGTACCGAGCTCACCCCGACACCGTGGCCCCCGCCACGGACAAGGACGTCGAGAGGATCGTGGGACGGCTCAAGGCCGACCAGTGCGTCGCGTACGTCGAACAGGACACCCGGATCCAGATCGCCGACGAGCAGTTCCACTCGTGGACCCCCGAACCGCCTGAGGGCAGCTCTTCGGCGGCATGGGAGTCGCAGAGCGCCAGGGACGTCCTGAACCTGGCTGCGGCGCACGGGACAAGCACGGGAGACAATGTGATCGTCGCGGTCCTCGACACGGGCGTGGATGCCTCACACCCGGTGCTGGCCGGACATCTGGTGGCGGGCTACGACTACGTCGATGACGACGCCGACCCGGAGGACGCGACGTACGGCACTGACACTGATGGCGACGGCGTCCTCGACGAGGGCGCAGGGCACGGCACCTTCGTGAGCGGCCTGGTGACGATGATCGCCCCGAACGCCACATTGATGCCGATGCGAGTACTGGACAGCGACGGCATCGGCACCGTGTTCTCCGTCGCGGAGGCCATCTATGACGCGACCGACGCCGGGGCGCAGGTCATCAACCTGAGTCTCGGTACCCCCGAGAAGCTGGAGTCCCAGGTTTTGAAGAAGGCGCTGGCGTGGGCGCGCAAGCGCGAGGTCGTGGTGGTCGCGGCCGCCGGGAACGACGGCTGGAAGCAGAAGCAGTTCCCGGCCGCCTCACCCGAGGTCCTCTCCGTGACCGCCACCACCGCGGACGATTCCGGTGTGGCGACCTACTCCAACACCGGCGGCTGGGTCGACGTAGCGGCCGTGGGGGACGGCTTGGTCGGCCCACTTCCCAGCGGGTCGTACGGACGCTCGTCCGGCACGTCGTTGTCCACCGCGGTAGTCGCGGGCCAGATCGCGCTGCTGCGGTCCCTGCGGCCCGGCCTCAAGAGCGACAAACTTCTCGAGGCGGTGTTCCACACCTGTCGCGAGCTGCCGAAGACGGAGTTGAAGGAGGGCCGCGTCGACCTCGAGGCCAGCCTCGCCTTCCTCCTCGCCAAGAACAGGTAGCCGGCCCGACCGGCACCAAGCACTGAGCCCGTCGCGCCGGCACGGCTGACCCGGACGACCTGAAGGCGAGTTCGCCAGGTCGGACCCGCGCCGCTGCTCGTCGTCTAAGGTCGCCTCCCCGACCGTGTGCCCGGCCCCGTGCCCGGCCCTGTGCCCGGCGCCTCCCCCGAGGCATCCACGGGTCCGAACGGATGACGACCAGGTCGATGAATCAAAGTCTTCTCGGCGCGACACCGTGTGCGCGCGTGCTGTTCTGAGCCGCACAGATCAAGACTTGTAGGGCTTTTCCCGGCCCTGTCGAATGAGCGTGTTCCGACGTGGGGGAGGAACTGCAAGACGCACCGTCTCCTCGATATCGGTGCCCAGCGACCCGTGGGATCGGACACGGGTCGACCAAGGTGTCGCCAGGTCCGGGCGGGCGACGGCGCCAGTGCCGGCACGTCCTGCCTCGCTTCGGGACAGGACGTGCCGCGGACACGGCTGCGGCGGCCGTGAAGAGGGGGACCGTTGCCCAGCATCACGACCGGTGAGTTGGCCGGCTCCGGCTCGGATACGGTCGCAGGATCGCTGAACCTGGTTGCGACCCGCTCGAGGACTGCTCCAGTCGAGGCGCCCGGCGACGGAGAGGTCCTGGCCTCGTCGCGCCGTGGTCCACGGCTTCCTATGCTGCTCGCGGGCACGGACCTCGCCGCCGTCGGTATCGGTGCGCTGTTCATCGCGGGTGTGCGGCCGCCGGACATCGAGCTTGGCATTCTCGCTGGCGCGCTGCTCGCGCTTCAGGCGGCGCTGGGCTCCTATCGGCCGAAGCTGGCCTTGTCGGCCCTGGACGACCTGCCGACCACGCTCGTGGTCGCTATGGGTGCAGGGGCCGTCGAGACGACCTGGCTCACAGTGCTCGGCCGAGCTCCCTCGTCCGAGGCGACCCTCGTCCGGGTGGTGGCGCTAGCACTTTCCGTCGCTGTGCTCCGGGCAATCGCCTACGCGGTGGTCCGAACGGCTCGCCGGCGGGGTCATTTCGCCCATCCGACGCTCGTGCTGGGCGGCGGCGACACAGGGCGCCAAGTCGCGGTGGCGGCCGCTGTTCGGCCCGAGCACGGTCTGGCTCCGCTCGGCATCGTCGGCGTCGCACCGGCTGACGGGGGGCCCCTCCCGGTGCCGTTCCTCGGTGGGTACGAGGTCCTAGAGGCTGTCATCAGGCGCTGGAGCGTGACCGAGGTGGTCGTCGCGGTTGACGACCGTGACTGGTTCCGGCCGGGGTCCCCGGGACCTGCCGTGGGGCACGGCGTGGAGGAAGCCGTCCGGACTGCCCACGGACTGGGCTGCGCGATCTTCTTCGTGCTACGTCCCTTCGAGCCGCAGCGGCGGGGGCGCGACGTCGACCACCTCTGGGGTATCCCGGTCGTGCGGGTCCGGATCCCGAAACCCGATCGCGGTCAGTGGCGCATCAAGCGCGTCTTCGACGCGACGGTGGCCGGGTTGACTCTGCTGCTCCTGGCACCGGTCATGGTCATGGTGGCCGCGGCGGTGCGCTGGGAGGTCGGCCACTCAGTGGTCTTTCGTCAGGTGCGCGTGGGACTCGACGGACGGCAGTTCACCCTGCTCAAGTTCCGCTCGCTCAGACCCGCCGAGGGCGGCCGCGACGAAGGGTCGGCGCCGTGGTCGATCAGCGACGACTCTCGGCTTGGACCGGTGGGCCGCTTCATCAGGGCCACGTCGTTGGACGAGCTGCCACAGCTGATCAACGTGCTCCGTGGAGAGATGAGCCTCGTCGGTCCGCGGCCGGAGCGCCCCTCCTTCGTGGCCGCCTACGAGCAGGTTGTTCCGTGGTATCCGGCGCGACACCGGGTGCCGGCCGGCCTCACCGGCTGGGCGCAGGTCAACGGCCTTCGCGGGGACACCTCTATCGAGGACCGGGTGCGGTTCGACATCTACTACATCCAGCACTGGTCGATGTGGCTCGACCTGAAGATCCTGACGCGCACGGTGGCCTCGGTGGTGCTGAGGCGTGGGTCGTGAACGCCACCGCTGCCACCCCTCGCGTCGCGTCGAGTGCCCAGTTGCTGAGGCGGCTCGAAGACGTCGAGGCCATCGCCTCGGAGTGGGAAGCGCTCGCTGAGGCATGTGGCGCCGGTCCCTTCGCCCGGCCAGCGTATGCCCTGACCTGGTGGCGTCATCTCGGCCACGGACGTCTGCTGGTGGCGACGGTCCGCGAGGGCGGGCGGCTGGTGGTTCTCGTCCCGCTGCACGAGCGTTCCGCGACGCCGTACCAAGTCGCGAGGTGGCTCGGCCATGGGCTCGGCACCGTGGGCGACGTCCTTGTCGAGCCTGGCTCGGAGAGCGCACTGAACGTCGCCTGGGCGGCGCTCGCACGCCGCAGACGCGTGCTTGAGCTCGTTGAGTGCCGCGACGGTCTGGGAGTGGCCTCTCTGGCCGCGTTCTCCCGCGGAGTCCGCAGGACGACCGTGTCGAGTCGGGATCACTGCCCGGTGATCCCGCTGTCCGGGGACGGCCTGTCGCACCTTGCCCTACCGGGCGCACGCAACCTTCGGTCGACCCTGAGCCGCGCCGATCGTGCCCTTTCCACGGAGAGTGTCTCGTTCGTCATCGAGGTCGTCGAGGACGCAGGGCGGTTCGGTCAGATCCTGCCGGAGCTGCGCCAGATCCTCGATGCCGCCGAGGCGGAGCGTCCCCGCCTGAACCTGCTCCGGCCGCCCTATGAGGGGTTCAGCATCGGCTACCTGCGCGAGGTGTTGGCCCACGGCCGCGCCGCCGTGCTGCTGGGTCGAGTGGACGGCTCCCCTGTGGCCTTCAAGGTCGTGCTGCTCGACGGGTCGACCGCATCGATCTGGCTCATGCGGTTCCTTCCGGAGGCAGCTCGGTTCCGTCCCGGCCACCTGTTGTTCCGAGAGGCCTACCGCTGGGCCGCCGGGCGCGGTCTCACCACCGTCGACCTGTTGCTGGGGGTGTCCCAGACCAAGAACCAGTGGTCATCCGGCACCTATCCGACGGTGGATGCGGTCCACGGGGGTCCACTCGCGATCAGGTGGACACGGCTCCTGACCCGACTGGCTGGGTGGCGGCGGGGTAAGGCCTGGTGACCGCCGCACTGTCGTCCCCCGGTCTGGTCCTGGTCGTCGCTGCGACCGGCCTCGTGCTGTTCCCACTCTCCGCTCTGCTCATCTCGCGGCCGCAACGAGGTCTGCTGCTCCTCGCCGCGATGGTGCCTTTCGACGGCCTCCTCGTGTTGGTCCCCGATGCCGAAGTTCTGTCACCGTGGAAGGAGGCCACGGTGTTGGCGGTGTTCCTCGCGACCTGGGGTGCACCCGAGTCCGCAACCCGCCACACCCGACGACCGCTGCCGGGCTGGGCGTGGGCGGCCCTGGGTCTGCTCGTCCTCGGTGCCGCGTCCGCCCTCGTCGTTGGTGGCGTGGTCGGGGTCTGGGGCCTCAAGGTCGGCTACTTCTACCTGCTGGTCCCCCTGATCCTCTGGCGGTGTCCGTTCGACTCACGGGAGCGCGATCTCCTGGTGACAGTTCTGATGTCGACCGGCGCCGTCTGTGCGGCGGTCGGCCTGGCACAACAGCTGGTCGGACCAGATGCCCTGCACGCATGGGGCTACCCCTACAACGAGACGATCAGGTTCTCGGGCGGCTTCATGCGGTCCTTCTCGACCTTCCCCCAGCCCTTCGCCTTCGGTCTCTTCCTGAGCATGGTCCTGCTGGTCGGGCTGCCGGTGGCCCTGGGGGACGTGCGTCGCCCCCGTAACTGCTTCTTCCTGGCGGTCTCGCCCCTGATCGCTTTAGGCATGGCGAGCTCAGTGGTACGAGGGGCCATCCTGGGAACCGCCGTCGGGCTCCTGGTCCTGCTCGTCCGGCGCCACCACGGTCTGGTGCACCTCGCGGCACCGGCCGCCGCTCTCGTCCTGGTGCTGCCCACCGCGGTCCTCGGTGCGTTCCTGTCGTCGAGCAGCCTGGACGAGCGAACCACCGGGTGGGGCGGGATCGGCACCATCGTGCTCTCCGCGCCGCTCGGCAACGGCCTGGGCACCACGGGTGCTGCCGCCGAGAAGTCGCTCTCGTCGGGAGCGGGGACGGCTGACGTGCTGATGATGGACGGCGAGCGCTACCAACCGGACAGCCAGTACGTGAAGGTCCTTCTGGAACTCGGCCCCGTCGGGCTGTGGCTCTTCCTGGTCCTGCTGCTCGCTGCGCTCGCGGCTGCGTTCGACACAGCTCGCTCCAGCGCCGGCGCCGATCGAGCGCTGGCAGAGGGGGTCGCCGCGAGTGTTGCCGGCGCTGTCGCGGCATCGCTGGTCGCGACCTATCTGGAGATCTTCCCGCTCGACTTCTTCTTCTGGCTCTTCCTGGGAGTACTGCTGTGTCTCGGTCCACGATCCACTTCAACGCCCTCGCCCTCCGACCCGCGGGCAGCGGCGTCCAGACCTACATCAGCGAGCTCCTCATGGCGTCGCGACCACTGACCGGAGCGCGCCTGATAGCGCACGTGCAGCGAGATGTCTTCGACCGTCTGCCGTTGGGTGTGGAGGCATCGACGCACCCCGTGGTCGATGGACTGCGCCGGGCCGGCGCCGGCGTACTCATGCTCCCCTCGGGCGACCTCGTGCACGGCCTCGATGTCGACGTCCCGTGGCGCTCCCGGATCCCCCGGGTGACCACCATCCACGACCTGTCGGTGTACGAGGTCCCGTGGGCCTTCAGCCGCGCGCGCTGTACGGCGGAGCGCTTGCTTGTCTCCCGGGCGATCCGGGCCGCGGACACCGTCGTGGCTGTCAGCGCCTTCACCGCGGATCGGGTCCGGGCCCGCTTCGGCAGGGAGTGCGAAGTCACCCCGCTGGCCCCCCGGGCTGCTATGTGTCCGGTTGACGAGCACGCCGTGGACCGGGTCCGGTCGAGGTACGGGCTGAGCGCGGACACAGTCTTGTGCGTCGGCACAGTCGAGCCCCGCAAGCGGGTCGAGCTGCTCGCTGCCGCGTGCCGCCGGGTGGGTCTGCCACTCGTGCTCGCAGGGAGTGTCGCCTCCGGGTCGCGGATTCCCGACGGGGTGCGCCACCTCGGCTACGTCGCCGACGGCGAGCTGCCGGCTCTTTACGCCGCTGCGGGGGCAGTGGCATACGCCTCCTGCTACGAAGGTTTCGGTCTGCCGCCGGTCGAGGCGATGGCGTGTGGTGCAGCGGTCGTGGCGACCTGCGTCGGCGCCCTGCCTGACGTCGTCGGTGACGGAGCCCGCCTCGTCCCCGTCGACGACGAGGCAGCGTTGGCGGCCGGGCTTCGCGACGTGGTCCGAGACCCAGACGCGAACCGCTTTCTGCGTTCGGCCGGGCAGCACGCCATGAAGCAGTTGAGCTGGGCGGCGACGGCGGCGCAGACGCTGGACGTCTACCGCCGCCTGGGGGTGCCGTGCTGACCGCACCGCCCGCACCCCAGGAGAAGGGGCTCGTGTGGAACGCGGGCACACTGCTCGGCAGCCGATTGGTCCGTGCCGGTCTGGGCTGGGCCGGCACGGTCGTCATCGTCCGCAGCCTGTCGATCGAGGAGTTTGGTCGCTTCACGCTCGTGTTCACGGTGCTGGGCCTGATGGCACTGGTCACCGACCTGGGGATCGGACGGCAGGCGGTCCGGGAGATGTCCCGGCCGGGGAGCAGTCACTCCGCCTTCTTCGGCGGCTACCTGGGCCTCCGGATCGCCCTGGGGCTGGCGGGCTACGCGCTGGCGGTCGCGGTCGTCGCGGTGGCCGGCTACCCGGCGTCGGTCGTGGAAGCGACGGCGGTCGCCGCGGTCGTCGTCCTGCTCGCAACTCCGTCGAGTGCCTTGCAGGTCGTGTTCCAGTCCCGGATGCAGCTCGGGCCGGTGGCGGCGTCCGAGACCGCCGGCAACCTGGCGCAGGTGGCGCTGACCGCCGCCATCGCCGCCGTCGGGGGGAGCCTGCTGCTGTTCGTCCTCCCTGCTGTCCTCTACGAGATGGTCGTGCTGGCATCGAGGTGGCGGCTCGCCCGCGGGCTGGTCCTCGTGCGCCCTCGGGTCGATCTCGGGCTGTGGCGCGCGATGCTGCGCGAGGCGCTGCCCCTGTCGGTGGGGCTGGGCATGGCCGTGCTGTACACGCGCGTCGACTCAATGATGCTCTCCAAGCTGGCCGGCTTCGAGTCCGTCGCGATCTACGGGGTCTCGTACAAGTTCATCGACGTGCTGCACTTCGCGTCCACGGCGGTGACGGTTCCGCTGCTGACCCTCCTGGTACGCCGCTGGCCTGATGA
The DNA here is from genome assembly GCA_963766475.1 of uncultured Actinomycetota bacterium. GTDB lineage: Bacteria > Actinomycetota > Actinomycetes > Propionibacteriales > Nocardioidaceae > Nocardioides. Next base: position 32,279 of record CAVXZS010000004.1, read on the forward strand.
GCCGGCCATGTTCCGTGCCGATCTTCAGCGTGCGGCCACGGCGCTCGCCCTCGTCGGCGGGTCAGGACTGCTGGTGCTGCTGCTCTCCGCCGAGCCGCTCACGGCCACGCTCTACGGCGACGCATACGCGGCCGGGGCCGACACCACCCGGGTCCTGGCCGTCGCCGAGATGCTTGTCTTTGCAACCTCGCTGGCGGTCTGCGCGCTGGTCGCCGCCGGTCGGCACCGTTCGTTCCCCTTGATCATGGCCGCCGGTCTCGTGCTCAACATCGTGCTCAACCTGGTGCTGATCCCGAGCCACGGCTTCTTCGGGGCCGGCATCGCGACCCTGGCGTCGAACCTGATGGTCGCCGTCCTCATGTGGCGGGGGGTGCTGGGCCTGGTGGACGGTCCCTACGTCGCGGTCCGAGATCTTGCGATCTGCGGACTCGCCCTGGCAGGCGGGCTGCTGGCCGATGAGCTGGTCGAAATGTGGACTCCGTGGTGGCTGGCCACGACCACGGCCATGGCGACGTACGCCGCGCTCGCAGTGATCACGGGCCTGGTCCGACGTGTCGTCACCGGTTCCCCCTCGCCGGCACATCGTCGAGGTCCGTCATGACGCCCCGCCTGCTCATCGTCACTTCCTGCGGCCAGGTATCAGGCGCTGAGCGGGTGCTGCTCGATGTCGTCGACGCGGCCACGAGCGCTGGATGGACGGTGATGTGCGCCGCGCCGTCGGGCGCCATCGTGAAGCAGCTCCGCATACGGGGCGTGGATGTCCTCGTCGTCCCGGAGCTCGCGGGGGCGCACAGGCGCGGCCCGACCGCGCTTCCCGGCAGGCTCGTGCGCTGGTGCCGCGCGGCGGCCTTGGTCCGACGGGCCGCCGAGCGCGCCGACGTGGTGCTGGTGAACTCTCACGGGGCTCTCCCGGTCATCCGGCTGGCGCGCGTCGCGCCGCCGGTCGCGTGGCTGGCGCACGACGTGCTGGTGCGCCCCGACCGACGTGGCGCCTACCGACTCTGCCGGTCGGCGCTGGCGCGGGTGTTCGCCGTGTCCGATGCGGTCAAACAGGCGCTCCCGGGTCACACCCCCGCGGTCGAGGTGGTGCACAACGGTGTCCGCTGGCCCGTCGAGCCGGCCGCGACGCAGCGAGAGGTCGGGTCGCCGAGCGTGATCGGCGTGAGTGCGTTGCTGACTCCCTGGAAGGGGCATGGCGTCGTGCTGGACTCCGTGCCACTGATGCCGGAGTCCATCGTCGTCGAGTTCATGGGCGGCCATCTCGACACGGACGCGGACTACGCCGTCGCGCTGCAGAAGCAGGTCGCCGAGGCGGGGCTCTCGCATCGCGTCCGGTTCCTGGGCCACGTCACTGCTCCGCTCGAGCGCATGCGCGGATGGACCGTGGCGGTGAGCGCCAGTGTGCTCCCGGAGGCCTGCCCCCTGAACGTGCTCGAGGCGATGAGTCTCGGGCTCCCGGTGGTCGCCACCGATCACGGCGGTGCGCCCGAGGTGCTGGCCGGCGCGGGTCTCCTGGTCCCGCCGCGCGACGCGGCCGCCCTGGCCGACGCGGTCTCGCTCCTCGTCCGCGACGACGAGCTGCGGAAGCGATGCGCCGCCGCCGGGCGGCGCCGGGTGGCCGAGTTGCACCGCCGCGACCGCCAGACGGCCGAGCTGCTGGAGCGCCTGGCCGGGGTCGCCCGGGGTTCAGGCGGCAGGTCGTGAGAGTGCTCTTCGTCAACGAGAACATCGGCGGTCACGCGACGGTCCACGCCCACCTGCGCACGGCGCTTGCCGCGCGGTCGGACATCGACGCACGATTCCTCGATGTCCCGCGGGCCTCCGGACTCCGCCGGCTTGTCGGGGCACAGGTCCCCGGGCTGGCCGGCCCCGATCTGGACCTGCAACCGCTCCGCGCCCAGCTGGCCCTGAGCGGCTGGGTGCGCCGGCGGCTCACCCAGCTCGCCGGCGACGTCGACGTCGTCCACATCTACACCGGCAACGCAGCGCTGCGAAGCGTCCCGATGATGGGTTCGATCCCGACCGTCGTCTCGACCGACGCGACCAACGCGACCAACGCCTACCGGCTTCCGTATCGAACTCCCAGCAGGTTCACCCCGGCGACCGTCCGGGTGGCGCGCCGCTTCGAGGCGCCGGTCTACCGCGCGGCCCGCCTCGTCGTCGCGAGCACCGACTGGGTGGCCGCGTCCCTCCGGGACGACTACGGCGTACCTGACGGGCGTCTCCGGGTCCAGCCTTTCGGTATCGCCGCACCCGACTTCGGACCGGGGCCGGCGCCGGGTGGACCGAGCGGAACGCTTCCCCAGGTCGTGTTCGTGGGTCGACAGCTCGAGCGCAAGGGCGCGCTGCGCCTGCTGCGACTTCACCAGGAGCATCTCGCCGACGAGTGCGAGCTGGTGCTCGTCACACCGGAACCGGTGCCGGCCGGTCGCAACGTCCGCGTCGTCCCAGACGTGTCCGTGGGCTCGCCCAAGCTGTGGACCGTCTTGCGCACAGCTGCGGTGTTCGCCTTCCCGAGCACGATCGACCAGGCGTCCAACGCCGTCATCGAGGCCCTCGCTGCGGGACTACCGGTCCTGGGCATCCAGCAGGGGGCGATGGGAGAGCTGGTCACTCCGCGGACCGGTCGTCTGGTGCCGGCCGACGACGATCACGCGCTGGTCGAGTCGCTGCGCGAGCTGGTGGACGACGGAAACCTTCGGGCCTCGCTCGGCGCGGCCGCTCGCCAGGACTTCCTCGAGCGTTACGACGTCACGGTCACGGCCGACCGGCTCGTGACCCTGCTCGCCGAGGCGTGCGGCGCAGAGCGCCGTCAAGGGGCAAGCGCATGAGGCCGGCGGAGGTCATCCGGGCGAGCGCGGCGGCGAGCTGTCGTCTGGTCTCCGGTCGTGCACCACGCGGCGGCGGCGTGGTGCTCGGCTATCACGACGTCGTCGCCGGCACAGAGGCCGCTCCGGAGCTGAACGTGACCGCCGACCAGCTGCGCAGCCAGCTCGGCACCGTGCGGCGACTCGGCTTCCGATTCGTGACGCTGAGTGAGCTGTGCAGGCTGGTCCGCGAGGGATCCAGCACCGACGGGCTGGCCGCCGTGACCTTCGACGACGCCTTGGCCGGGGTCGGTCACCACGCACTTCCCGTGCTCCAGGAGCTCGGGGTGCCGGCGACACTGTTCGCGGTCAGCGCCCAGTGGGGTCTCTCGCCGCGGTGGTGGCCCGGCTCGGCGCCGATGATGTCGCGGAGCGAGCTGCGGGAGGCCCACCACTCGGGAGTTACGGTCGGCGCGCACTCCCGTACCCATGCGTCCCTCCCTGGGCTGGGCGGTGCCCGGCTCCACGGCGAGGTGGCAGGGTGCCGCGCGGACCTGGAGGACGTCGTCGAGGGTCCGGTGCGCCTGTTCGCCTACCCGTTCGGGCACCACGACGAGGAGGTGCGCGACCGCGTCGACGAGGCCGGGTACGACGCGGCGTTCACGTTCCTGAACGGACGCATCGCCGGGGCAGAGGATCGCTTCCGGCTGCCCCGACTCACGATGGGTCGCCACCACGGTCCGGCCCGGCTGGCCTACCACCTCGCCCGCCCGGCGGGTTCGTGGCCCGACCACCAGGTCGAGAGGGTCGGCGATGCGGCGTCGTGAGGGGCAGGGCGTAGAGCCCCGGACGCAAGTCGATCCTTGGGCGGGCGATGCCCGCGAGGTCCGCGTAGGCCGCCCCGGCGATGTCCATCCCAGCCTGGGCACCCACCGCGGCCCAGGGCCCGAGGCAGGCATCGACGCCGAGCTCCGAAAGAGCACTTCCGCTCTCGTCGAGCCACACGGTGAGCGGCCCGCGCAGCGCGCGATCGTGGACGACAGCACGCCCGGCCACCACGACGTCTGCCCGGCGACTCACCTCGACGGCGTCGGCGTCCGGATCCCGCCGGGTGGCGAAGTCTGCGACCACGGTTCCCTCGTGGTCGACGAAGGCGTGGTAGCCGACGGACTCGGAGACCTCGGTGGCCGACTCGCTCAGCTCGGGAACAAGCAGGCCACGCTCGACAAGCCCGGCTCGGAGCTCGCACAGGAGCCGGGCTGCGTCCCGGGAAGCCGGGAGGAGGATCGGCGGCGTCGGCTCGGTCCGCACCCACTCGGCGGCCAGGGCGAGCAGCACCTCGTGGTTCGGCAGCTCCACCACCCGGTGCACTCTCACGTGGGCGGGGAGGGTCACGAGGTCTGCGTGCTCCCCGATGATGTACGCCGCGGGGTCGGGTGTCGCGCGGCCGGGGAGCTCCGCGTCGCGGCTGTCGGCGAGGCGGCGGGCCAGCTCGGGGGCGATGTCGAGTCGGCGTACCAGGCTCTCGAGGAGGAACCGGCGGTCGATCTCCGCGGATCCGCGCCGGGCATCCCCCCAGTCGACGAGCCCGGTGATCTCGGTGCCATGCACGAGCACGTTGCCCAGCCAGAAGTCGCCGTGCACCACGACCGAGCCATCCTCGAGACGGGTCGCACCCTGAAGCCGGGACAGCAGGGCCGCCGCCCTCCCGGTCCACTCGACCAGATCGTCATCGTCGAGCGTGTCGACCGCGAGCGGGCTGCCGTGGAGCCAGGAGTAGGTCGCACTGTGCCGGGACTCGGCAACCACCCGCGGTGCGAGGTCGAAACCGTCGAGGTCCAGCTCGCGCAGGATCCTCAGCTCGGCCGGGCGCGGCCCCGACGCGCTGCGTCGCTCCACGGCCACCGGCGGGTCCCCGTGCACGATCTTGATCTCCGTGCTGTCCCGGTTGCCGACCTGGCCGACGATCCGCGCGCGGGTGTCGTGCCGGGCTTCGACCGACGCCACGAGCAGCCAACCGGGAGCGAGCCATCCGGCGGTCGCCGCGCCCCGGAGCACGAGACGTCGAAGCGCCCACGCGCGGACGCCGCCCACGTGGCTGATCGTCATGTCGACCACGACGGCCGGGCCGGACGCACTAGTGAGGTCGAAGGCCGTGTAAGGCAGCCGCGTCGAGCGCAACAGCACGAACATCTGCTGGACCTGCCAGCCCTTCCCAGCGACTGCACGCCTCGCGTTGACGGGTCCCGGCCGAGATGTGGACCCATGTGGTCGCCCAAGCAAGCAGTCCAGGATACGCAGTGGGCTCACGGCGTTGTCGCACACCTCGGCCCACCTGCCCTCGGGGGCCAGGCGGCCCCGCAACCCCCGTCGGGCGTCGGGCTCGAGGCGGACGTCGTCGACGCAGATCAAGTCCCAGGGACCGGCTGGCACCTCGCCGATCCGGTCGTGGTCGATCACCGTGACGTGCAGCGAGCATCGGCGCAGTGCGCCCTCGGCCGGCCCACCCGGGCGCTGCACGAGGAGCACGACATCGCTCGGGTCGACGTCGAGCAGGTCGACCCATGTCGGATCGAGCTCGGGGTAGGGCTCGTCGATGTCAGACCCCGGCGCCACGCTGCTGATCGTAGGTCGTGCGTCGCGGGACCGAGGTGCTTGCGTGCCAACCTCTAGACGAGCTGGATGGGCGGCCATCTGTGTGTGTCTCGCCCTGCTGACCGGCGCCGCCGTGCTCATCACGACGCGCACCCCTTCCCCTGATCATGGAGAGGGCCAGGGGCGGGGGTTGCTCTCGACCTCGGCGCCGGGGTCCGGTGAACGAGTGTCGATGCCTCGCGGCCGCGTCGGCGTCAGTCCGGGCTACGGCCTGACTTACGCGAGCCCGCGCACCCTGCGGCGCGAGATGGTGGCAATGCGCACGCTGGGTGTGCGCCGGATACGCCTGGACGTCGGCTGGGCCCAGGTCGAGGCAGAACCCGGGACGTTCGACTGGTCGCGCACGGACAGGCTGCTGAACGCCGCCGATCGGGCTGGCCTACGCACTCTGGCGGTGGTCGGCTACGAGCCGAGATGGGCGCGTCGGGTTGATGGCGACGGCCAGGTCGCCCCGCTGGACGCGGCTGCCTTCGCACGCTTCGCCGGGCGGGCGGCCAAGAGGTACGCCGCGAAGGTACGCGCCTGGGAGATCTGGAACGAGCCCAACACCCGTCGCTCGTGGGGCCGTCCGGTCGATGCGGCCGACTACGCGCGACTCGTCGCGGCAGTCGCCCCGGTGCTGCGCTCACACGACCCGCGAGCCACGATCGTCGTAGGCGCCCTGAGTCCCGCCGTCGATGCCGTGGACGGCAGCGAGCAGTCGCCGAGCACCTTTCTCAAGGCTTTCTACGAGACAGACCCCGACCTGTCGACGTTCGACGCGGTGTCCGTGCATCCGTACTGCTATCCGGCGCTTCCGACGGGCGTCGAACCTTGGAACACCTTCGCTGCTCTTCCCGAGCTGCATGATCTGATGGCTGCCCGCGGCGACGGCCGGACTCGACTCTGGTTGACCGAGTTCGGAGCGCCGACCGGCACGTCGGAGAGCGCGGTCACCGAGTCGCGTCAGGTGTCGACCCTCGTCTCCGGACTGCGCTCCGCCGCGCAGCTCACGTTCGTCGGCCCGCTCTATATCTACAGCCTTCGCGACGCCGGAACCGATCTGTCAGACCCAGAGGACAACTTCGGGGTGACCATGCATGACGGGCGGGCCAAACCCGCTTTCTGGGCCTTGCAACGCGAACTCAGGAAGGGCTGAACCATGGACGTTCTCGAGCAGCTGGCCGCAGTATGGACGAGGAGGTTCGCGATCCTGGCCACCGCACTCCTGGTCGCGGCCACGGTCTTCATCTGGCGAAGCACCGCACCAGAGGAGTACGTCGCCTCGAGCACCCTCCAGGTGCGGTTGTCCGACTACCAGGCGTCGGATCCGTCGGCCCAGGTCGACCACTACGCGGAGACCGTCATGGGCCTGGTCGCCAACCGCGAGGTGGTCGCGACGGCGCTGGAGTCGGTTGGTCGTGCCGACGACCCCGCAGACCTGGCTGCCCGGATCCACGCCGAGCGCGCTCCGACCTCGGGGTTCGTCATGGTCAGCGCGCCGGGGGAGGACGCTGACTCCGCGGCCCGTTTGGCCGACGCTCTCGTGGTCGCCGTGGATCGGCACCTCGCAGAGGACCAGGCAGGCGACCAGTTGACTGAGGAGGTGCGCCTGCGCGGCATGCTGGACGTCGTCCTCGAGCAGCTTCCACAGGTACCGTCGTCAGACAACGCGGCCCGGTCCGCTCTCATTCGCGAGCGTGAGGAGCTCATCTCCGCGCTGCGCAGCAACGCGACGATCCCTGTCTGGCGGGTACAGCTGATCGAGAGGGCTGAGGTCCCCAAGGCGCCCGCGAGCCCCCGCCCGGCGCGCGATGCACTCCTCACCCTGCTGGTCGCCCTCATCGTGGTGGCCCAGTTCATCGTCGTCCGGCGCGCCTGGCGCGGGTCCATCTCGGCTCGCGAGCCGGCGGTGGACGTGGAGGGGGTGATCGGTGTCCCCACGGCGCCGGTCCCCGCTGGTGCGGGAGCAGCGGCGTTGGCGCCACTGCTCCCGCACCTAGGAACCCTGCCGCTCGTCGTTCTCACGGTAGGGCGGGAGCGAAGCGCTCGGACCGCCGTCCTGCTGGCAGAGCTCCTGGCAGCCAGGGGAGAGAGTGTTCTGCTGCTCGACGCGGCGCCTGGACGCCCGTCCGTGGGGCGCGAGATACGCCTCCCGGCCGCCATCGGCTTCGCCGACCTCGTCGGCGACGAGCGGCGGTTTGCTCGAATCCTGGAGCGGCTTCCCCGCTACCGCGGCTTCCACGTGCTCCGCAGTGGTCGCCCGGACGCGGCCGGAGCGTCGCGCCCAGCGGACCAGCTCGCGCGCGTGACGGTCGCCGCACCCCAGCAACGTCTGGTCGTGGCCGCCGCGCTCCGTCGACCGGACGACGCCTTCGAGCTGCTCGGAACGTCCGACCTCAAGTGCTCGGTCGTCGTCGAGGTTCAGGGGGGCCGAGCAACTCGGCGTGGGCTCGCGGGTGCCGCGGAGATGTGGCGTGGGCTGGGGCTCGAGCTGGTGGCCGCCACCGTTCGGCCGTCCACATCGACAGCGGTCCGGCTGGGGCGCTGGGTCGCACACCTCAGAGTCAGCGCGCAGGACAGGAAGCAGACGACGGCAACGGGGAAGTCATGAGCCCGCGGGTCGCGATCGTCCACGAGAGGTTCACCGAGCTGGCCGGGTCAGAGCGGGTCGTCGAACAGTTGGTCCAGACGTTCCCGAACGCGGTCGTGTTCGCGCCGGTCGCCGATCCTGGGGAACTGCCCGAGGGGATGCGGGGTATCCCGATCCGCACCAGTCGGCTCCAGCCGTTCTGCAAGCCCGGCAGGGGATACGCGCATCTCCTACCATTGCTGCCGATGGCGATGGCGCGCACGCCGCTTGCCGATGCCGACCTGGTCATCACCTCACACCACGCGTTCGCGCAAAGGGTCCGCCCGAGCGCTGACGCGAGGTTGGTCAGCTACGTCCACTCCCCGGCGCGCTGGATGTGGGACAAGGACAAACGCGCTGGTGAGCTCGGAGGTGGGGCCGGGGGACTCCTTCTCGGAGCCTTCGCAGCCTCGCAACGAGGTGCCGACCGGCGAGCGGCCGCTCGCCCCGATGCTCTGATGGCCAATTCGACGGCCGTGGCCGAGCGCGTGGAGAGTTGGTGGGGCCGGCAGGCTCACGTGGTGCACCCGCCGGTGCGGACCGAATTCTTCACCGTCTCTCCCGATGTCCCCCGTGAGGAGTTCTTCCTGCTCGCCGGCCGGCTCGTGCCTTACAAGCGACCGGAGATCGCCGTGGCCGCGGCCCGCAAGGCCGGGGTCCGCCTCGTCGTAGCAGGCGATGGGCGAGCCCGCGCTGCCTGTGAGGCGGTGGCCGGCCCGGGCATCGAGTTCGTCGGACGAGTCGACGACGAGACGATGCGGGACCTGATGCGACGGGCGCGCGCCCTGGTCTTCCCGGGCGTCGAGGACTTCGGCATCGTCCCGGTCGAGGCGATGGCGTGCGGTACACCCGTGGTGGCGCTCGCCGCCGGTGGTGTGCTGGACACGGTGCTGGAAGGCGTGACTGGCACGTTGGTGTCCCCCGAGGCCAGCACGAAGGCCCAGGTGGCAGCGTTCGCGGACGCGCTCGCCAACTTCTCGAACGCCTACCGGACCGCCTGGCTCCGCCAGCACGCCGAGGGGTTCGGTGAGGCGCGGTTCCGCCGGGAGGTTCGAGACTGTTGTCGCGTCAGTGTTGGGCCAGTCTGGATCGGTCTACCAGCAGACCGACCTAGTTGACGCCGACGTGCTGCCGATCTGAGGGCCCGCGCCGTTCGCTTGAAACGACTCCAGGTCGTCGGTTCGTTCCAACCGGCCGGTTCCAATCCGCCCGCCATCGCGACCTGGGGGTTGGCCCACCGATCTCGGGCCAGCGTGGTCGCGATGTCGAGCACCACTGGCGAACTGGCTCGCGTCCCGTCTGCGTCCCGTCACAGTGTCAGCAACAGCCGGTCGGCTCGCATCGACCAACACGCCCACAGCCCCGCTGACCTGCGGTTTCGTCGACGCAATCACTGATTGCCAACAACGACAGATCGAGCGTGCGCCGCCCTGTCACGGCGGAGGCCGCGGGTTCGAGTCCCGTCGGGGTCGCCACATCACCACGATCCAGCCACGAGGAGCCGGTCTCAGCCGGCTCCTTCGTCGTCTGACGGCGGCTCGCCTGGCGCCAGGTGGGCGCCGAGCTGGATCGCCTTGCCGAACCGGTCGGACAGGGACCGGACGGCGACGATGCGGTCGCCCTCGACATGGAAGAAGTGCGCGCCGAGCCAGTCGACCCGGCGGCCGGTAGACGGCACCGGTCCCCAGGGACCCACATGGGTCGAGGTGGCGCGCCACAGCAGTGCGACGGCGTCCTCGGAGCCGACGCACTCGAGGACCGAGAACGCCGTGGCCGCCCAGGTCGCCCGGTCGTCGCGGTGCCAGGCGCGCAGCTCGGCGATCGTGCTGGGCCGGCCGTCGTGCTCGAAGGACGCCGCGTAGTAGTCCTCGAGGGCGTCGAGGTCACCGCCGTTCCACACGCGCTCGACCAGGTCGAGCACGAGGGAGGCAGGCGTCATGCTCGCCACCGTAGGGCCCGCGGTTGTCGCAGGGCGAGACAATGACGAGGTGCCGATCGACATGGAGCCCGAGCGGTTCGACGTCCTCGTCGACCGGGCTCTCGACGGCATCCCCGACGAGCTCGCGCGGCTGGTCCGCAACGTCGTGGTGCTCGTGGAGGACGAGCCGCCGGAGGGCGAGCCCGACGACCTGCTCGGCCTCTACGACGGGGTCGCGCTCACCGAGCGGGACAGCACCCTCGCCGTGCAGCTGCCCGACCGGATCTTCATCTTCCGTGGCCCCCTGCTCGACTTCTGCGACACCGAGGACCAGCTCGTCGAGGAGGTGCGGATCACGGTCGTGCACGAGATCGCCCACCACTTCGGGATCGACGACCGCCGGCTGCACGAGCTCGGCTACGGCTAGCCCGGGTGTGCCAGTAGCGCCCCGACCGCGCAGGCGGCAAGCGAGAGGCCGATCGTCAGCACGGCGTACGCCGCGCCGCGCAGCGGGCCGAGGCGGTGGGTCTGCACGGCGAAGGCGGAGTACGTCGTGAAGCCGCCGCACAGACCGGTGCCGAGCAGGGCCAGCCAGTGGCCGGTCGCTCCGGCCTCGACCACCAGTCCGAGCAGGAAGGAGCCGACCACGTTGACCAGCAGCGTGCCGCGCGGGAACCGATCCGCGTCGAGGGCCGTGGCCACGGCGTAGCGCAGCGGCGCGCCCAGCGCCGCGCCGAGCGCGACCAGCAGCGGAGTCACTCGTCGCCGCCCTCGGCCGCGAGCTCGTCGCCGGCGGCCGGCGGGTACAGCCGGCTCACCGCGGCCACCGCGACCAGGCAGACGGCGAGGGTGCCGAGCAGGTAGGCGAGCGCGGTCATGGTCCGGCCGTCCGCGAGCAGCACCCGGGTCTGCTCGGAGTACGCCGACAGCGTGGTGTAGCCGCCCAGGAGACCCGGGCCGAGCGCCGCGGCCAGGACCCGGTGGCGGCGTACTGCGGCGAGGGCCGGCAGGGACGCGAGCACCAGCGAGCCGGTCACGTTGATGACGAACGTCGTCCACGGGAAGCCGGCGCCGTCGGGCGCCACGTCGCCGAGGGCCCACCGCAGCACGGCACCGAGCGCGCCGCCCAGGGCGACCGCGACGTAGACCACGCGGTGGAGACCAGGCCGTCCGAGACTAGGGAGTCGGGGTCGCGACGCTGGCGTGGCCGTTGGTGCGCGCCTCGAGCCACGACAGCGGCCGGCTGCCGTTGGCCTGGCGCACGAACTCGCTCAGGAACCACGCCTGGAACTTGCGCTGCTCGGCACTGCGCGCCAGCGACAGCAGCCGCTCGGCGCGGCAGAACTCGTCGGCGAGGTCGAGCAGCTCCACGAAGCGCACCAGGGTGGTGGCGGTGGCCCGCGGCATGTGCACCACCAGGTCGGTCGACTCCCTGCCCTGGGCAAGGGCAGACTCGATCTGCTCGATGCCGATGCCGTCGCGCAGCTGGCGGTCGAGCGACCCGAACAGGTCGGACAGGCTCTTGGCGAGCGGGTAGTCCGACTCGTGCGCGAGCGCCAGCAGCCGCACCTCGCGGCGCAGCTCGCGGAAGTGCTGCTGGAACCCGACGAACAGCGCCAGCGGCACGTCGAGGACGTGGATGCGCACCCGGTCGCGGGTCGGCGCGGCCGCGCTGCGCGAGTGGTCGACACCGGTGATCGCGCCGGGGACGCCCGCGCCGTCGGCGAACTCCGCCGCCGGCGCGAACCAGACGACCTTGCCGTCCTCCTCGATCTCCGCACCCCAGGCGTCGGCGCACCGCGCCACGATCGTCAGCCCGCGCCCGAAGGTGAGCAGCAGCCCGTCGGTCTCGGGCCGGTCGAGCGGCTCGCTCGGCAGGATCGGAGCCTCGACCGACGAGTCGCGCACCTCGACCCGGGGATGCTCGGCGGTGCCGCGCATCCGGACGGTGATCGGCGGCTCGCCGTGCAGCAGGGCGTTGGTGACCAGCTCGGAGACCCCCAGCTGGGCGCACTCCGACAGCTCCGGCCGGTTGATGTCCGTGCACAGCCCGGCCACCCAACGGCGCGCGTCCTGTACGCCGCGAGCACCCCGCCCCAGGGCGAGGGGCGGCCGATTGAGGGGCACGGGGTCTCCAGCTGGTTGGGTGTCGGCAGAGCCTGGCGGAACGTTGAAAAGGCGTCTACCCGGTCCGGGGCCGACCAAACCTCCGAGCAGGAACGGCTGAGCCGCGCTTTCGGTTGCCGGAAAAGCGTATCTCGACGATATCCGTGGTGTCTCGCACCACACCGGATCGCGGATGCGTTCCCAGCCGCCCGTGGTTACCCCTGTGGAGCCCCATTTTCGGGCCCCCAGAAATGCCGAGCGGCGGCCCGCGACACAATGGAGACCTCGGCCGCAAGGAGTGAGAGGCGATGACCGACACCGCGCAGACCACGGCAGCAACGGAGCGCGCGAGCGGCACCGACGGACGCCGGCACCAGGTCGTGGTGATCGGCTCCGGGTTCGGGGGCCTGTTCGGCACCAAGGCGCTCAAGCGCTCGGACGTGGACGTCACGATGGTCGCCAAGACCACCCACCACCTGTTCCAGCCGCTGCTCTACCAGGTGGCGACCGGCATCCTGTCCGAGGGCGAGATCGCCCCTCCCACGCGGGAGGTCCTCGCCGGGCAGAAGAATGCGAGAGTGCTGCTGGGTGAGGTCACCGACATCGACCTCGAGGCCCAGACCGTCACCTCCCACGTGCTGGGCCGCGAGACGGTGACCCCCTACGACTCCCTGATCGTGGCCGCCGGCTCGAGCCAGTCCTACTTCGGGAACGACCGGTTCGCCGAGTTCGCGCCCGGCATGAAGAGCATCGACGACGCGCTCGAGCTGCGAGGTCGCATCTTCGGCGCCTTCGAGCTGGCCGAGCTCGGTGCCATGCGCGGGGAGAACGTCGACGCGCTGCTCACCTTCGTGGTGGTGGGCGCCGGCCCGACCGGCGTCGAGATGGCCGGCCAGATCGCCGAGCTGTCGCGCCGGACCCTGAACCGCGACTTCCGCACCATCAACTCGCGCGAGGCCAGGGTCGTCCTCGTCGACGCCGTCGGGCAGGTGCTGCCGCCGTTCGGCGCCAAGCTGGGGATCAAGACCAAGCGCGCGCTCGAGAAGCTCGGAGTCGAGGTGCGACTCGGTGCGATGGTCACCGACCTCGACGAGGGCGGCCTCGAGGTCACGCTCAAGGACGGGACCGTCGAGCGGATCGAGTCGGTGACCAAGATCTGGGCGGCAGGAGTCCAGGCCAGCGCGCTGACCGCCACCCTCGCCGAGCAGAGCGGCGCGCCGCTCGACCGCGCCGGCCGGATCGGCGTCAACCCCGACCTCACGCTGCCCGGTCACCCCGAGGTGTTCGTCGTCGGCGACATGATCGCCCTCGACCACCTGCCCGGCGTCGCGCAGGTCGCGATCCAGGGTGCCAAGTACGCCGCCAAGGCGATCGACCGACGCCTGGCCGGCAAACCGCCGCAGAAGCCGTTCAAGTACTTCGACAAGGGCTCGCTGGCGACGATCAGCCGGTTCCGGGCGGTGGCGCTGATCGGCCGGTTCCGGTTCACCGGCCTGATCGCGTGGTTCCTCTGGCTCGGCGTGCACCTCCTCTACCTGACGGGGTTCAAGAACCGCGTCACCGCGGTGCTGCACTGGGCGCTCTCCTTCGTCGGCCGCGGCCGGCAGGAGCGGACCGCGACCGAGCAGCAGATCTTCGGCCGGCAGGCCCTGAGCCGCCTCGACCACGGCGCGGCCGACCTGGTCTCGCCGCCCGCTCCCGAGCAGACCGCCAAGGCCCAGGAGGCCCGCCGGGCCGAGCTCGAGGCCATCGCCGCCGAGGAGGCGCGGCTCACCGACGAGGGCGAGCGCGGCGTCAAGGTCGAGTCCGCCACCTGAGTCCCAGCACCGGCTACAGGGGTTTCGAGACGGGCGCAGAGCGCCCTCCTCAACCACCGGTTGCCTCGGCCACCGGGGTTTCGAGACGGGCGCAGAGCGCCCTCCTCAACCAGCGGTTGCCTCGGCCACCGGGGTTTCGAGACGGGCGCAGAGCGCCCTCCTCAACCACCGGTGGTGGCAACCACCGGCGGCGCCACCGGTGGTTGAGGAGCTCGCGCTAGCGAGCGTCTCGAAACCTCTGAAGGCTGCGCTGGGGCTCGCCCGACCTCCGGCCGCGCTACTCGAAGAAGCGCGGCGAGGGAGTCGCCTCGCCGTTGGTCATCGCCTCGCGAGCCCACCTCGGCAGGATGAAGAGCCCCTCGGCCTCGACGGTCACTCCGTCCGCGCCGCGGATCTCGCCGCGGGCCCAGGTCTTGATGCCCTCGGACCGCTCGATCCACGCCTCGCTGGTGAGGTCGCCGAGGGCCGTGCGCTGCCGATAGCTCAGGGTGAGCGTCGCGGTCATCCCGGGCTTGCCGCCCGCCCCGGCGGCCTCGCCCAGCATCTGGTCGAGGACCAGGGCGAGCACACCGCCGTGCACCGATCCCGGAGGCCCTTCGTAGGCCGCCCCCAGGGTGAACGACGACCGCACGCCGCGCCCCTCCTGCACGATCGTCAGCGGGGGAGCGACCGCGTTGCGCAGACCCACGACCGCGTTGCCCCACGCCCGGCCACGGCCGTCGGTGCGCAGGTCGACGCCGTACGTCGTCCGCATCGGCGCGCTGCGCAGCCGCTGGGTGATCGCATCCACCTCGGCATGGGCACGGCGGATCTCGTCCTCGGGGACCGTGGTGCGGATCGCGGCGTCGACCAGGCCGCGCAGCGACTCGGTGAACGGTCCGTAGAGATCGCGCTGGGCCTCGACCTCGTCCCGGCTCAGCTCGTCCATCCGGTAGTCCACGACGGCACTCTAGAACACGTTCCAGTTCTGCGAGCCGTCTCGAAACCACACCGCGGAAACCGTTCGCGCTCGCCCGGGCCGGCTTGGTGAAATGACCCATGACCGCGCTCGCCCGCCCCGACGTCCGCCTGCATGCCAGCTGGGCGGCGACGATCACGGAGTTCGGCTCCGAGACGCTCCACGGTTCGGGCGTGTGGCACAGCGACGGCTCCACGATCGACCTGACCGAGAGCGGCTGCGCGGACTTCGTCGCCCTGGTGCTCCCGTTCGCCGACCCGTCCACCGAGCTCCCCGAGGACCGGGTGCACTGCGACTACTACTGGATCACCGACGGCACCGCGGCCGACGATCCCGACGTGGAGGTCGTCGGGTTCCTGGCGCTGCGTCACTCGCTGACCGCCTGGCTGCTCGAGGAGGGCGGGCACATCGGCTTCTCGGTGCGGCCCTCCCGCCGCGGACAGGGTCACGCCTCGCGGGCGCTCGCGCTCGCCGTACGCCGCGCGGCCGAGCTCGGCCTCGACCGGGTGCTGCTGACCTGCGACGAGGACAACGTCGCCTCGGCTCGGACCATCGAGCGCAACGGCGGTGTCTACGAGGACACCCGCAACGGCAAGCGGCGCTACTGGATCGACGCGGAGGTCAGTGGTTCACGAGCTGCGGACGGAAGAACCGCAACACCCGCATGAAGTCGTCCGGGTCGACCATCGTCGCGTCGACCGCGAACGGCGCCATGCCGCGACGCGGGAACAGCACCTTCCAGCCTCGCTTGCCCGGCTCGCCGTGCACCTCGAACCGCGTGTACTGGCTCGCCAGGTCGAAGATGAACCGGCCGCCCTGCTGGATCACCTGCAGCTGCCCCTGGTGGACCTCCAGCGTCGTGATGCTCGCTCCGGCCCGGATCGCCCACACCATCGCGGTCGCCAGGACCACGATCGCCGCGAGCCCGATGGCCGGGGTCTCCTTGGCCTCGATCGCCGCGCGCACGAAGTAGGCCGACGCGACGAGCCCGATGAGGAGCGAGATCGTCAGCAGGCGGCGCGAGGTCCGCTTCGGGGCGAACTTGTAGACGCCCGGCATCTCCGTCGCGACCTCGTCGTGCGTGGAGACGTTCGGAGGCTCGACCTGGACCTCGACCTGGTCCTCGGCCTCGACCTCGGGCTCGGTCGCGACGGCGACGGCGACGGCGGACTGCTGAGGCACCGGCTCGACGATCTGGCGGGCGACCGGCTGAGGCTGCGCAGCCTCGTTCACGGCCCGGACGCGGGCCTTCGCCGCGACCAGGTCGCCAGCCGCGTCACGGGGGCGGGGGCGGGACTCGCGCCGCTTCGGTTGCGTGGGCGGGCGCTTGGAGAGCAACCCGAGGGAACGCCGGGCGGGCCGGTCCTCGGCGGGCTCGGGTGCCTCTGCCATCTCGGGCGCGTCGGCCGGCTCGGGCTCGATCTCGTCCACGACCTCGACCTCGACCGGCGGGGGCACGACCGGCGCTTCGACGACGGCCGCCGGTTCCGGGACGACCACCGGCTCCGGCTCGGCCTCGACCACCACCGACTCGGCGACCGGCGCGGGCTCGGGCTCGACGGCGACGGGCTCGACGTAGGGCTCGACGTACGGCGCGGGCTCGACGGCGACGGGCTGGGGCTCGACGTAGGGCTCGACGTACGGCTCGGGGTCGGCGGCGATGAAGGCACGGACCGGCGCCGGCGCTGCGACGTGCTCCTCCGGGTCGAGGTGCCGGGCCGTCGGCGCGAGCTGTTCGACCGGCTGTTCGACCGGCTGTTCGACGGGCTGCTCGACGGTCGGCTCGACGGGCTTTGCGACGGGCTCCGCGACGGGCTGTTCGACGGGCTGATGGACCGGGGCAGCGACGGGCCGCTTGACCGGCGGGGCGACCGGCTGCACCTCCCGCACCTCGGAGTGGCGGGCGACGTGGCGCTCGACGGGCGGCTCGGCGACGGGCTGTCCCTCGACGCGTGGGTCGGCGTGCCTGGCGGCCGGCCGCTCGATGGTGGGGACGGCCGCGCGGATCGTCTCCTCGAGAGAACGCGCGGCCGGAGCCGCAGGTGTGGCGGGCGCGGACGGCGCGGGAGTCCGGGTCGGCAGGGGCGGCTTGGGCTGGGGGACCGGAAGGGGCACCGAGCGGGGCACCGGCGGAGCGAGCGGGACCAGCGGCACCTCGGGCTCGGTCTCGACCTCCGCCTCGGGCTCCGGCACGTCGACCAGTCGCGCCTTGAGCCGCTGCAGCCGGCTGCGCCGGTCGCCCGACTTGGGCGCCTGCTTGGCCTCCGCCTGCTCCGCCTTCTTGCGGATCGAGCGCATGACGATGGGCTCCCAGCCCGGTGGCGGGTCCCCCTCCTTCACGGCCCCGCCGTTCGGCGCGTTGGGTGCCGAACGGCGGACACCGAAGGTCGAGGGCGGCGCGATCCGCGACCCGAGCAACGGGTCTCGCTGGAGCGCGGAGGACGCGACCGCGGCCGACGGCATCCGTCGCGACGCGGCTGCCGAGCCGTCCTCCGGACCACCATCCGACGACTCGGGCTGCCCGGGCTCGCCGTCCTGTTCGGCGGACTGCTGCTCGTGGTGGTGCGCGAGCCAGCGGCCGAACAGGTCGTTCGACGAAGCCTCCTGGCGCTGGGGGTCGGCAGCCATGTCAAAAAGGTACGGCGACCCGAGACCCCGCGTGACCGCTTTGCCTAACCTCGTGAGCCCCACGGGCGCGGCGCGTACAACTCGATTGGAGGGATGCGGTGTGATGTGATGTGTGGCAGGTGAGACTGAAGTGACTTCTGACGACGACTCGGGCGCGCCGCGCCCCCGACGCCGCCAAGTTCTGCGGGCCGCCACCGTCACCGTTCTCGGCGCCGGTGCCGTCACGGGGACCGGCGCGGGGATCCTGCGTGCCCTCAACTCCGACGACGGCAGCGGCGGGAGCCGGCTGCTGCTCCAGACCGACGCGACATCCGGCGTCGGGATCCTCGAGAAGCCGCTCAAGGACCTCGGGCTCGCCAGCACCGGCACCGACCTGTGGCAGACGCCGGTCCTCGACACGGCGCTGGTGACGATGGTCGGCTTCACCTGGCGCGACGGCGTGCGACCGCCCAGGATCCTGGTCCGGTTCCGCACCAAGGGCGGCTGGTCCCTGTGGCGCCCCGCGCCGCTGCTCCGCGACCTTCCCGACCCGTCGACCGGCGAGGGCATCGGCAAGGCCGGCACCTCGCCCCTGGTCGTGGAGCCGTCGGACGGCGTCCAGGTCCAGGTGTCCGGCTCGCTCCCGCCCGAGCTCAGCATCACCCTCATCCACGCGTCCGCGATCCCCGGTGATGCTCGGCTGCTGGCCGGCACCACCTCCCGGTCACTGTCCCGCGCGGCCGCGATGGGCGTCGCCGTGCCGAGCATCTACTCCCGCGCCCAGTGGGGCGCCGACGAGAGCTGGCGCGACGGAGATCCGCGCTACAACAGCACGATCCTCCAGGCCCACGTGCACCACAGCGCCTCCGGCAACGGCTACGCCCAGGCCGACGTACCCGCGCTGATCAGGAGCTTCTACCGCTACCACACCCACAGCCTCGGCTGGTCCGACATCGCCTACAACTTCCTCATCGACTCCTTCGGGACGATCTGGGAGGGCCGCTACGGCGGCGTCGACCAGGCCGTCCGCGGCGCGCACACCCTCGGCTTCAACGCCTCCTCGACAGGCTTCTGCGTCATCGGGAACCTCGACAGCGTCGCGCCCACCCAGCCCACCCTCGACTCGCTGGCGAGGCTCGCCGCCTGGAAGCTGTCCCTCTACGGCCGCGACCCGCAGGGCTGGACCCAGGTCACCTCCGAGGGCAGCGACAAGTTCCCGAGGGGCCAGGTCGTCTCGCTGCCGGTCATCGACGGCCACCGCGACACCAACGACACGGCCTGCCCGGGCGGCAACCTCTACCTCCAGCTCCCCGCCATGCGCACGGCCACCGCGGGAGTCATCACCGCAGCGACGCTGAAGCTGAAGACGCCGTACGCCGTGAAGGGCCGCACCGTCATGGGCCACACGCTCACCGTCGGCGACGGCAAGTTCAAGCCGACCACGGCGGTCGTGACCTACCAGTGGGTGCGCAACGGCGTCGCGATCCCGGGTGCCACCGCCGCGACCTACGTCCTCACCGCCGAGGACGTCGCCCAGATGGTCGGGGTGGTCGTCACCGGCAGCCTGCCCAACGCCGCCCCGGTCAGCCAGAACATCGGGCTCGAGACCGCGGTGCGCTCGATCCCCGCCTGCAGCACGCGGACCCAGCGCAAGAAGGGCGGCAAGGTGATCGTCCACTTCGAGCTCACCGCGCCCGGCATCGCCGCGCCGGACGGCACCGTCCTGATCAAGGTCGGCAACCACGAGCGCACGGTCAACGTGAAGAAGGGCAAGGCCGTGGCCCGCTTCGTGGGCATCGATCCGGGTCGCTACCGCGTCCGCTGCAAGTACGCCGGCGGCACGCTGGTCGAGCCGGGGCAGGCCCGCGACTGGGTGCGCGTCCCGGGCAAGGGCAAGTTCGCGAGGAGCTGACCGGCTCCGGACACAGAAGAACCCGCTGGCCGTATCCCTGAAGACGTCCGGCGGGCTTCTGTTGTGGGCGGCTCCGGCATCAACCCCCGAAGACGTCGAGCCTGCTTCCACAGAGAGTCGGCCACCCCCGTGGGACCGTCTCCGACAAAGACCGTAGGGGTAGTCAGGGCACGCCTGACCCTCGTCGTGTGAACGAAGAGGTAACAGTCTGGACGGCCGCGCTCAGCCGGCGTCCGGGTCCTCGGGATGGCGGCGGCGCTGGTCCAGGTCGCGCAGGAACTCCTCGTCGTCGTCGGGTGCGACGGGGCGCTGCGGTGGCCTCGGATCGGGGCGGCGGCGCACCGGGCGCGACACGCCGCGGCGCTCGATCACCCGGATCAGGTAGTACGTAGCGACGGCGAACAGCACCACCACCAGCAGGACCTTGAGCACGACTCCAGCGTAGGGCTCGCATGGTGAAAACGGGCAGGGGCGGGGTCCGTAGGCTGGAGCGATGAAGGAGTTCGTCGTCTACACGGGTCTGCGGCTGCTGATGTTCGCCGCGACCTTCGGGATCATCGTCGGCGTCTGGCTGGTCGTGGGCGACAAGGCGAACATCTTCGTGGCCGTCGTGGTGGCCTTCATCGCCAGCGGCATCGGCTCCTACTTCCTCCTGAACCCGCAGCGCGAGGCGCTCGCCAGGCGCGTCGAGGTGCGTGCCGAGCGTGCGACCAAGGCCTTCGAGGAGAGGAAGGCCAAGGAGGACGTCGAGTGAGCCGGACGCCTGCCTGGTGTCTCTAGCGCTTGCGGTTGATCTGCCGGATCCGTGACTCGGACTGGCCGAGCAGCTTCGCCATGAGCGGCACCCTGCGGCGCCACACGACGACCCCGGCGATCACGATCGCCAGGATGATGAGGAAGGTCAGCATGCGGCGAGCGTACGCCGCTCCCGCTAACCGGCGAGGATGAGCGGGACGGCGACCAGGACGGCCCAGGCGAGCTCGGCCAGGCCGGTCGACTGCAGCACCGGGACCAGCTCCGGCCCGACGGCGCCGGAACGCACCGTGCGCACACCCCTGGCAACGGGCACCAGGAAGCCGAGGCCCATCAGGGCCACCCACGTGGTGGAGCTCGCGACGGCCACGCAGGCGACAGCTGCGGCCAGGACCAGGAACAGGTAGAGCGTCCGGGTGCCGTCGGCGCCCAGGACGACCGCGAGCGTGCGCTTGCCGGCGCGGGTGTCGGTCGGGATGTCGCGCAGGTTGTTGACCACGAGGATCGCGCAGGCGAGCGCGCCGATCCCGACCGCGGCGTAGAGGGCGGGGGCCTCGAAGGTCTCGGTCTGGACGTACGTCGTGCCGACCACGGCGACCAGGCCGAAGAAGACGAAGACCATCACCTCGCCCAGGCCCAGGTAGCCGTAGGGCCGGGAGCCGCCGGTGTAGAACCACGCGGCGAGCACCGACACGGCGCCGACGGCGACCAGCCACCAGGCGGTGGAGGCGGCGAGCGCGAGCCCGGCGACGCCCGCGACGCCGAACGCCAGGAACGCCGCACGCTTCACCGAGCCCGGAGCGGCCGCACCCGAGCCGACGAGCCGCATCGGGCCGACCCGGTCGGCGTCGGTGCCGCGGATGCCGTCGGAGTAGTCGTTGGCGTAGTTGACCGCGACCTGCAGCGCCAGGCTCACGACGAGCGCGAGCAGGGCCTTCCACCAGACCGCACCCTCGGCGTACGCCGCGACGCCGGTGCCGGCGACGACGGGCGAGACAGCGGCCGGGAGGGTCCGGGGGCGGGCGCCGGCGAGCCACTGCGCGGGGGATGCCACGAGGGACCAGTAAACCGTGCCGTCACGCGGGCTGGGCCGAGGCCTCCGAGTCGCGCGCCAGGAAGCGCTCCGCCGAGCGCGCGGCCGGCCCCATGCCCAGCGTCGCGAGCAGGACGATGCCCGCGATCACCACCCACCCCTCCGCGCCCCACTCGATCGCGAGGTAGGTGTAGGCCGCCGGTGCCCACACGTGGCCAAGGGTGGAGCCGAGGTTGGCGGCTCCTTGGTACTCGCCGAGCCGGTCGGGGTCGGAGAGCTCGGACATGAAGCCCCAGTGCGCGGCGGACTGGAACAGCTCGGCGCCGGTGACGGTCACGTGCCCGAGCCAGACCAGCGCGATCGTCACCCAGCCGACGGTGTCGTGGGTGACGAGCACGACGAAGCACGACAGCACGAAGAACCCCATGCTCATCCGGGCGGCGCGCAGCGACCGGGCCGTCGAGTCCACACCCCGCGCGGCCGCCACCTGGAGCAGCACCGCCATCACGGTGTTGGTGCCGAACAGCCAGGCCAGCAAGACCCGGGGAGCGTCGGTCTCCTGCACCAGCCAGAGGGGGATCACGATGTTGAGCAGCACCTGGTTGGTGCCGAGCACGCCCTCGCAGAAGTTGAGGGCGAGGAAGCCGCGGTTGCGCAGGGCGCCGGCGCCCAGCTTCTCGGCGGCCCGAGCTTCTCGGCGGCCGGCTTCTCGCCGGCCGCCGTCGGTGCCCGGTCGTGCGCCGCGTCGGGCAGCTGGGTGATGTAGAGCGCGTTGAGCACGAGCACCAGCGCGGTGAAGACCGGGACCGCCCGGACCAGGTCGTCGCTGTCGAACGCCAGGGCGAAGCCGCTGATGAGCGCACCGAGGGTGAACCCGATGTTGAGCGCGGCCCGCATGAACGCCTGCGACTGCACCCGCTCCTCGCGGGGGAAGACGTCGATCGTGTAGGCGCCGCGGCCGGACCAGCCGGCGGTCTCGACCAGCGAGAGGGCCACCATCATCGCCACGAACGCGGGGAAGCCGCTGATGAACGGCCACAGGGCATAGAGGACAGCGCCGCTGCCCGCGCCGAGCGCCCACATCCGCTTGGGCCCGATCCGGTCCGCCAGCTTGCCGAGCGGCACCGAGAACGCAAACTGCGCCAACCCGGAGACCGTGATGCCGAGGCCGACCTGACCGGCCGAGAGGCCGACGATCTGGGTGAAGAACACGGCGCTGCCGGTGATGAAGGTGCCCTCGCCGACCGCGAAGAGCACCGACTGGACCGAGAGCCTGCGCGCGAGCGGAGTGGGTGGGAGGAAACGGTCCAGGCGCCCGGGCACGGACACATCCGATCACGCGGGGATAGCGTGCGTCGCGTGGATTTGAGCGGTACGACGGCGGAGGTCGTCGGTGCCCTGTCCGGGTGGCTCCAGGCCTCGGACGACGAGCCGCTCGTCGTGGAGACCTCCGGCTCGACGGGATCCCCGAAGCGCGTGGTGCTGTCCCGCCGCGCGGTGCTCGCGTCGGTGGCCGCGACCGCGCGCCGCCTGGCTGACCTGGAGCTGGGCGGGGAGGGGCGCTGGCTGCTCGCGCTGCCGGCGTCCTACGTCGCCGGAGCGCAGGTGGTCTGCCGCTCCGTCGCGGCCGGGGAGCCGCCGGTCGTGCTCGAGGACCACGCGTCCCTGTCGGCGGCGGTCGAGGCCGGCCGGCCGGCGTACGCCTCGCTGGTGCCGACCCAGCTGCACCGCATGCTCGGCTCGGCCGACGACCTCGCCGCGCTCCGCTCGCTGCGCACGGTGCTGCTCGGTGGCGGCCCGATCGACCGGGCGCTCCGCAGCCGAGCGGCCGAGGCGGGAGTGAGCGTGGTGGCGACGTACGGCTCGGCGGAGACGGCCGGCGGCTGCGTCTACGACGGCGTCGCGCTCGACGGTGTCGGGCTCGCCACCGAGACCGACGGGCGGCTGCGGATCTCCGGGCCGATGCTGTTCGACCGCTACGACGGCGACCCGGACCTCACCGCGCGGGTGCTGGTCGACGACTGGTTCCGCACCGAGGACGCCGCGAGGCTCGACGAGGACGGGCGCCTCGAGGTCCTCGGCCGGCTCGACGACATGGTGGTCACCGGCGGCGTCAACGTCCCGGCGCCGGCGGTCGCGCGCAGGCTGCGCGAGCACCCCTCGGTCCGCGACGTCGAGGTGCTCGGCGTCCCCGACCCGGAGTGGGGCATGCGGCTGGTGGCGTTCGTCGTCGGCGACCCGACCCTGGACGAGCTGCGAGCCTGGGTGTCCGAGGCGCACCCGCGGTCGTGGGCGCCGCGCCAGCTGGTGGTGGTCGACGCGCTGCCGCTGCTGGGCAACGGCAAGGTCGACCGGGTTCAGCTCGCCACGGCCGCCTCGAGGTGAACCACCTCGGTCGCCACCGCGACCACGACGGGGTCGTGGGTGGCGATCACGAGGGCGCGGTCGGCGGACAGTGAGGCCAGCGCGTCGAGCACCAGACGGGTGTGGTCGCCGTCCTGATGGGCGGTCGGCTCGTCGAGGATCGTGACCGGGGCCCGCGCATGCAAGGCCCGGGCCAGCCCGACCCGCTGCCGCTCGCCGAGCGAGGTCTCGCCGGGGAACCGGTCGAGCAGGTGGTCCACCGCGAGCGCCAGGGCCAGCTCCGGCACCTCGTCGGCGCGGTCCATGGCACCGACGGCGATGTTGTCGAGCACCGTGAGGGTGTCGAGCAGGGCCAGCCGCTGCGGCACGAACACGGTGCGCGCCTCGCCCTCCACCGTGCCCGAGGTCGGCCGGTCCCACCCGGCGAGGATCGACACCAGCGTGCTCTTGCCCGTGCCGGACGGCCCGGTCACCACGAGCACGTCGCCCCCGTGCACCTCGAGGCTGGTCGGTCGCAGGGCGAGCACGGCGTGGCCGCGGACGTCGTAGGACCGCGAGACCTCGCGGGCGACGAGCATCGGCTCAGGCATCGTCGAGCCCTCCGGCGGTCTGCCCGCTGTCCGGGGGATGGAGGACGACGCGACCGTCCTCGATCTCGATCGCGACCCGGCTGGTCGGGAAGAGCACGCGCGCCTCGGCCGGCAGCTGCACGCGGCCGCTCGCGTCGATGACGCCCAGCCGGGTGGCGGCGCGGACGTCGTGCTCGGTGGTGAGCACACCGTGGTCGAGGTGGAGCAGGCGGTCCGCCTGCTCGGTGATCCGCGGGTCGTGGGTGGTGTAGACGACGGTGGTGCCCTCGCGCTCGGCGGTGCGGCGGAGCCGGTCGAGCACCTGGCCGGCGCGCTCGTCGTCGAGGTGCGCGGTGGGCTCGTCGGCCACCAGCAGGGCGCGGCCGGTGGCCATCGCCGCCAGGAGCGCGAGCCGCTGCTGCTCGCCGCCCGACAGCTGGTCCACGCGGTGCCGGGACTGCTCCGCGAGGCCCAGTGACCCGAGTGCCTCGGCGGTGTCCCTGGCGCCCACCATCCGCAGGTGGTCGGCGGCGGTGAGGTGCTCGATCAGGTTGCTCCGCGGCCGCTGGTGGACGAACGCCACGGTGCGGCGGCGCCACCTCCTCAACCGCGACGAGCTGAGCTCGGTGAGCACCGTGTCGCCGTGGGTGACGGTCCCGGCGGAGGGCCGGTCGAGCCCCGCGATGAGACGGATCAGCGTGCTCTTGCCGCTGCCCGAGGGGCCGAGCACCGCGGTGAGGCTGCCCGGCTCGAGGACGAGGTCGACCCCGCGGACCGCCTGCACCTCCTCGGTCAGACCGCGGTAGACCTTGACCACCTGGGTGGCCACGACGCGCTTCCTCATGCCCTCACTCATCGTGCAGCAGCTCGTTGACGGACCGGGACCTGCCCAGCCACTGGTCGAAGGCCGCGCTGGCCACGGTGAGGACGAGCGCGGCGGCCCCGAAGGCCAGCGCCGCGACCACGAGCTGCCCGGTCCCGGTCACGGCGAGCGCGGGGCGCAGGGTGGGCTCGGGGTCGAGCCGGGTGACGAGCGAGGCGGTGACGGCGTAGGCCGAGGCGCCGCCCGCGGCCGCGCCCAGCAG
Source organism: uncultured Actinomycetota bacterium (assembly GCA_963766475.1). Classification (GTDB taxonomy): domain Bacteria; phylum Actinomycetota; class Actinomycetes; order Propionibacteriales; family Nocardioidaceae; genus Nocardioides. The sequence goes on from CAVXZS010000004.1 coordinate 57,474, forward strand.
GGCCACCAGGGACAGCGCGGTCCCCGCGGCGCGCGACACGACCTGGCGCGAGTGGCCGAGGTCGGCCAGGGTGCGGTCCTGGAGCCGGCGCAGCTCGCGGTCGCGCCGCTGCAGCCCGGCGAGGACGAGCAGCCCGAGGACCAGGGCGAGGGCCATGAACGCCTGGAGGTACTGCGTCACCCACGACCTGGCCACGAGGCTGGCGTGCTCGGCCCGGATCTGGTCCGAGGTGCCCTGGAGCGAGATCACGAGCCCGGCCTCGCGCGCTGCGCGGGCCACCGTGTCCGCGTCCCGGGCGCTCCACAGCTCGGCCTCGAGAGTGTCGATCGCCCCGGGCGGAGCCATGCCCAGCAGCGCGTCCTGGTCCACGACGAGGACGGTCTGGCTGGGGCCGGACCCGGCGAAGCCGTCGATCCGGTCCACCACGCGGTAGGGCACCGAGAACTTGTCGCCGCGCGCGAGGGTGCCCGTCCCGGGCACGTGCCCGTCGTCACCGGCGAGCAGCACGGGCACCGCGTCGAGGTCCGTGCCGCCGTGCAGCTGGCGGACCAGGTCGGACACGTCCCGGCCGGAGAACCGGGACGACCAGTTCGCGGCGTCGGCGAACGTCGCCGCGTCGACGGCGTAGAGGCGGTCGCCGGTGAAGTCGTTGATCCTGGGGACCGTCCGCAGCACCACGGTCGACCTGCCCACGTCGGCGGCGAGCTCCTCGGCGGGCACCGGGTCCCTCACGCTGAACACGCTGTTGGCGCCCACCGCGGTCGCGACCTTGTCGGTCGTGGCGTCGTCCGCGGACGCGTGGACGAGCAGGCCGTAGCCGGCCGCCCCGAACGCGATCGTGGCCGCGAGGAAGGCGGCGGCGGAGGCCGGGTCGCGCGCCAGCCGGGACACGACGAGCCGCGGGCCGAGCCGGCGAGGGAGCCATCGGCCGACCAGCCAGGTGAGCGCTGTGGTGGCGAGCGTCGACACCACGATCGCCGCGGCGGCCACCGCCGCCAGGGGGAACGCCGCCGTGACGGCGTCGAAGCCCGTGCCGCCCCGGTAGGCGCTGATCGCCCCGGCCCCGGCCAGCGCCAGGACGGCGCTGCGCCACGGGAGCCGGCCGGCGGTGAGGACCGCGCGGCCCGACGCTCGGCGGTGCCGCGTCATGGCATCGGCGGCGGAGGCCACCGCCACCGTCGCGAGCACGACGAGACCCACGAGCACGGCGTCGATCCCCCGGGGGGACGCGCCCTCCACACCCACGATGGAGGCGGCGAACGGAGGACTGGCCCACCAGCCGACGAGCAGCCCCAGCCCGATCGGGAGCGCGACCTCGACGAGGCTGAGCACGGTCAGCTCGACCGAGGAGCGGCCCTGCTCGACCAGCACCTGTCGCTCGCCGCGCCGGCGCACGAGCAGCGCGACCGCGGCCAGGGCGACGACCACCCACGACAGGCCCGCGGCGAGGACGCGGACCGCGGTGATGCCCTCCTTCGTGGCGTCCAGCCCACCGCGGGTGTTGACGAGGATGCTCGACAGCCCGGTCGACATCGTGACCGGGTTCTCGCCGCGGTGCCTGACCTTCTTGCGGAAGTCGGAGCTCGGGTCCTTCAGCTCCTCTCGCAACGCGTCGGTGGACTCGAGGAGCCTGGCGAGGTCCGCGATCCGCGGCGGGTCGGCCTCGGGCGACACGTCCCAGGTCACCACCGTGAGCTCCCGGATCCCGTGGGCCAGCGTCCGGTAGGTGTCGGTGTCGGCGACCAGCAGCGGCACGCGGGGAGTCGTCGGCACGAGGTGGCTCGGCCAGATCGGCAGCTCGTCGGTCAGCTCCCCCCAGCGCCCGGTCGCGTCCTCGGGCGCGCCCTCGGGACCGGTCACGTAGACACCGGTCACGGTGGACGTCGTCGGCGGGGGGTCGGTGCCCGGGGAGGCCAGCTGGACCCCGACCGGGTCGCCGGGGGCCAGGTGCAGGCGTGTCGCGACGGTGTCGGGAAGCCACAACCCGGACGTGGCCGAGGCCGGCGAGCCGGCGGCGGGCACCAGCGCCTCGAGCGCTCCGGTCGCCTCGAAGAGCACGCCGATGGTGCGCTCCCCGGTGGCGGGGTTCACGGCGTACGGCGCGAACTGGGACTTGGGGTTGAGGTAGCTGACCGGGCGGCGGATCTGGAGGGGCGGGGCACCGCCCGCCAGCGCGTCCATCACCGAGGTGACCGCGTTCTCCACTCGGGGCGGAGACCCGTCGGTGACGGCGGCTCGGACCCGTCCCTGGTCGTCCGCGGACGCCGTGGCCGGCACGGCGTCGATCCGGTCCCGGACCAGCGCGACGTCCGCCGCGTCGAGGAAGGGGCGGCCGGTGAGCACCGCGACCGTCAGCGCCGCCGAGCCGAACCCGAGGGCGACGGCGTACGCCGCGTAGTGCCGGAGCTGGAAGAGGCTGCCCCGCCAGATGGGGTCCCGGAGCAGCGTCACCGAGGGATCATCGCGCAGAGCGCCCACCCGGTCGACGCGACGGGGCCGCATAGGTTTGCCCCATGGCCGAGACGCGGGTGTTCGCGATCCCGCTGCGCCACCGCTTCCGCGGCATCACCGTTCGCGAGGGGTTGCTGCTGCGCGGGGAGGCCGGGTGGGGCGAGTGGAGCCCGTTCCTGGAGTACGACCCCGCGGTCGCCGCGCCGTGGTTGCGCTGTGCCGAGGAGGCGGCCGCCGGCGACTGGCCCGCCGCGGTCCGGGACCGCGTGCCGGTCAACGTGACGGTCCCCGCGGTCGCCGCGGCCAAGGCACACAGGATCGTGCGCGACGGCGGCTGCGCGACGGCCAAGGTGAAGGTGGCCGAGCCGGGCCAGTCGCTGGCGGACGACCAGGCCCGGGTCGAGGCGGTGCGCGACGCCCTCGGTCCCTCGGGCCGGCTGCGCATCGACGCCAACGGCGCGTGGTCGGTCGACGACGCGGTGGCCGCGATCGCCACGCTGGACAAGTCCGCCGGCGGGCTCGAGTACGTCGAGCAGCCCTGCGCCACCGTCGAGGAGCTGGCGGCGGTGCGCCGCGCCGTCGACGTCCCGATCGCGGCGGACGAGTCGATCCGGCGGGCCTCCGACCCCTACCTGGTCCGCGACCTCGAGGCCGCCGACATCGCGGTGCTCAAGGTGCAGCCGCTCGGCGGGGTGCGTGCCTGCCTGCGGATCGCCGAGGAGATCGGGCTGCCGGTGGTCGTGTCCTCGGCACTGGAGACCTCGGTGGGGATCGCGGCCGGCCTGGCGCTGGCGGCCGCCCTGCCCTCGCTGCCCTACGCCTGCGGCCTGGCCACCGTGCAGCTGCTCACGGCGGACGTCGTGGCCCGGCCGCTGGTGCCCGTGGACGGGGAGCTGCCGGTGCGGGCACCGGCGGTCGACCCGCACGCTCTCGACATGCTGGCCGCCACTCACGACCGGGTGGCGCACTGGGAGGCGCGGCTCGCGGAGGTGCGGGCGCTGTGAGTGCGACCGACGTCGCGCGCTCGGTCATCGGGGCGATGGTCGCGTCCGGAGTCCGTGAGGTCGTGGTCTCGCCGGGGTCGCGCAACGCGCCGCTGTCCTTCGCAGCCTTCGACGCAGCGGAGGCGGGGCTGCTGCGGCTGCACACCCGGATCGACGAGCGGACCGCCGCCTTCCTGGCGCTCGGGCTGACCAAGGGCGGGTCGCGGGCCGCCGTGCTGTGCACCTCGGGCACCGCGGTCGCCAACCTGCACCCGGCGGTGCTGGAGGCCCATCACGCCCGGGTGCCGATGGTCGTCGTCACCGCTGACCGGCCGCTCCGGCTGCGCGGCACCGACGCCAACCAGACCACCGACCAGGTCGGGATCTTCGGGCCGCTGGTGCCGACCGTGGACCTCGCCGGCCCGCTCGACTCGGTCGGTCCCGGGCTGGTGCACCTCAACGTGCAGCTGGACGACCCGCTGGTGCCGGCGGACCGATGGGCACCTTCCATTCCGTCGGGGTTTCGAGACGGTCGCAGAGCGACCTCCTCAACCACCGACGGCCCCGGCGAGGTGCTCGCGCTCGGCCCCCGCACCGTGGTGGTGGCCGGGGACGACGCCGGCCCGCGGGCCCGGTCGCTCGCGGCACAGGCGGGCTGGCCGTTGCTCGCCGAGCCGTCCAGCGGGGCACGCACCGGACCGGCGCTCCGGACCTACCGGCTGCTGCTGGCCACCGAGCTGGCCGACCAGGTCGAGCGGGTGGTGGTCTTCGGGCACCCCACGCTCTCCCGCCCGGTGCAGCGGCTGCTGTCGCGTCAGGGCATCGACGTCCTGGACGCCGACCCGGCCTGGACGCGGCCCTACGCGGTCACGGCGATCTCCGAACCCGTCGCCGAAGCCGACGACCCGGCCTGGCTCGCGGCCTGGCAGGAGGCCGACGCCTCGGTCTCGCGGCAGCTCGACGCGCTCGTCGACGCGGCCGGCTTCACCGCCTACCACGTCGCGGGCGCGGTCAGCCGCGCGCTGCCTCCCGGCGGCCACCTGGTCGTGGGCGCCTCGAACCCGATCCGCGACCTCGACCTGATGGCCGCGGCGTACGACGTCGGCAGCCGCCGCAAGGTGGTCGCCAACCGCGGGCTGTCGGGCATCGACGGCACCGTCTCGACCGCGGTCGGAGCCTCGCTCGCGCGCAGCGCCGAGAGCCGCAACCTCGCGCTGATGGGCGACGTGACGTTCCTGCACGACGCCACCGGCCTGGTGATCGGCCCGGACGAGCCGCGCCCGGACCTCACCATCGTGGTCGCCAACGACGACGGCGGCTCGATCTTCGCCACCCTCGAGCAGGGTGCCGAGGAGCACGCGCACGCCTACGAGCGGCTCTTCGGCACCCCGCACCACGTCGACCTGGCCGCGCTCTGCCAGGCCACCCGCACCCCGCACTGGCGGGTCGACTCCGCGGCCGAGCTCGACCACGCCCTCGCCCAGTACCGACCAGCAGAGCCGAACGGCGGGATCGAGGTCGTCGAGGCCGTGGTCGACCGCAGCCGCCGCCGCGAGCTCGACCTGGCGATCAGGGCATTGCGACCCTGAGGCTGTGCCCATCGGTGGTTGAGGTCGTGCCACCGGTGGTTGAGGAGGGCGCTCTGCGCCCGTCTCGAAACCCGGTGACCCGGGGCTGGGATCGGACCACCTCCCAGGGCGGGTGCAGAGGCTTCGAGACGCTTGCTGCGCAAGCTCCTCAGCCAGCGCTGGGCGTCGCGACCCAGACCATCGGGTCGCCCCAGCCGAGCTCCTCGACCCCGTGCTTCGCGAGCGACAGCGCGACCAGCGTCCGCCGGTGCGCGGCGAAGGTGAGCACGTGGGCGATCATCCCGCCGTAGGTGAAGACCTCGGCGGGGTCGCAGAGAGCGTCGACGAAGGTGTCGTCGAGCCGCTCCTGCTCGACCACCTCGCGGACCTGGGAGAGGAACGTCGGTCCTTCGAGCGCGAGCCGCTCCCGCATGGAGCCGAGCGACTCGTGCTCCTCGACCGACCAGTCGTAGTCGCGCATCGCGACGGCGGCGTTCCACATCCCCATCTGCCCGACGAGCCGGGAGAGGAGGGAGCGGATCGTCTGCTCGTCGTCGTCCACGTCGACCCCGATCACCTGGTCCAGCTGCTCGTCGGTCAGCCGGGCGGCCAGCCGCACCATCTCTCCGGTCAGCCAGATGTGGTGCTCGACCATGCGGGTCATGAGGTCCATCGGGGACACCTTGTCTCGTGCGGGCAGCCGGAGGCTGCCGGGTGGGTGGAAGTGGACGTCGCTCGGTGCGGGGATGCGGATCCGCCCCGGCGCCTTGCGCCAGGCGGCCGGCGCGACGCCGTAGCCCCGGGTGAAGGCCCGGGTGAAGGCCTCGTGCGAGCCGTAGCCCGCCTCCACGGCGATGTCGATCAGCGGCGCCTTGGTCGTGACCATGCGGTACGCCGCGCGCTCCAGCAGGATCCGCCGCCGGAACGCCTGCGGTGGCTCGCCGGCCACGCTCCGGATCATCCGGTCGAAGTGGAACCGCGAGAAGTGGAACCGGGCCGCCAGGTCGTCACCGGACAGGTCGGGCGACTCGTCGAGCACCTCGGTGAGGTGGTCGACGAAGTCGGCGAAGGTGTCCGCTGCGATCGTCACGCCGCCATCGTGGGCCAGGAGGCCCTATTCCCGCTTGATCCGGATTGCGCGCTCAGCGGAACGGCTAGGTCTCTGGGGCGGCCATCGGGAGAATGTCCGCCGTGGAGATCACGCTGCTGCTGTGCGGCCTGGCGGTGGGCGTGCTCGCGTGCACCTGGGCGGCCGAGCGGGTGGACGTCCCGGCTCCGTTCCTGCTCATCCTCGTCGGCGTCGTGGCGTCGTACGTCCCGATGGTGCCCGACGTCGAGCTCTCCGAGGAGGTCGTGCTGTTCGGGCTGCTCCCGCCGTTGCTGTACTCCGCCGCACAGGGCACCTCGCTGGTCGACTTCAGGGTCAACCGGCGACCGATCCTGCTGCTCTCGGTCGGGCTGGTCGCGTTCACGACCTTCGGGGTGGGCCTGGTCGCCCACCTGCTGCTGCCCGGCGTCTCGTGGTCGGTCGCCCTCGCGATCGGAGCCGTCGTCGCGCCGCCGGACGCCGTGGCCGCGACCGCGATCGGGCGCCGGATCGGGCTGCCGCGTCGCATCGTCACGATCCTCGAGGGCGAGTCGCTGCTCAACGACGCGACCGCGCTGGTCGCGCTCGGCACCGCGCTGGCGGTCGCGAAGGGCAGCGGGTTCGACCCCGTCGACGTCGGGCTGGACTTCCTGCTGGCCGCCGGCGGTGGCGTGGTGGTGGGGTTCGCGTTCTTCTTCGTGGTCGCCAAGCTCCGCCGGCACCTCACCGACCCGGTGGTGGACAGCGGTCTCTCGCTCGTCGTCCCCTTCGCGGCGTACGTCACCGCCGAGCAGGTGCACGCCTCGGGCGTGATCGCCGTGGTGGTGGCCGGCCTGCTGCTCGGTCACAAGGCGCCGGTCCTCCAGACCGCGCAGTCCCGCATCGCCGAGCGGCTGAACTGGCGGACGATCGCCTTCATCCTGGAGAACACCGTCTTCCTGCTGATCGGCCTCCAGGCCCGCTCGATCGTCGAGGGCGCCGGCGAGGGCGACCTGTCGTGGGGACGGATCATCGTCATCTGCGCGGCCACGCTGGCCGCGTGCGTCGTGCTGCGGCTCGCCTGGGTGTTCCCGGCGCGCTACCTCATCGTCCGGCCCGGCCCCGACTCGGTGACGGGTCGCAAGCCGCCGTGGACCTTCACGTTCGTGCTGGGCTGGGCCGGGATGCGTGGCGTGGTCACCCTCGCCGCGGCGTTCGTCATCCCGGTGGACACCCCGCACCGCGAGGTGCTGCTGCTGATGGCGTTCACGGTGGTGGCCGGCACCCTGTTCCTCCAGGGCATGTCGCTGCCGTGGCTGGCCCGGCGGCTGCGGGTGCCGGCCCCCGACCCGGCCGAGGACGCACTGGCCCGCGCCACCCTGCTCCAGCAGGCGTCCAAGGCGGCCCTCCACCGCCTCGACGAGCTGGAGTACGACGACTCGCAGGGTGTCGTGGAGCTGATCCGGCAGCGGCTCGACCAGCGCAACTTCGCGGCCTGGGAGCGGCTCAGCACCAACACGGACCAGGAGTCGCCGAGCGACCTCTACGCCCGGGTCCGGCTGGCGATGCTCGAGGCCGAGCGGGAGCGGGTGCTGCAGATCCGCAGCGCCGGGACCGTCGCCTCCGAGGTGGTCGCCGACGTGCTGGCGCTGCTCGACGTCGAGGAGTCGATGCTCGACATCGCCACCGAGGAGCGTCGGGACGAGCGGGAGACCGCGTCGGTCCGGCGTACCGGCGGCAGCTGCCCCGATCTCGAGCGCTACCCGGTCGTCGCGACCGCGGAGGAGCCGGTGTGCCAGCGCTGCCTCGACGAGGGCTACCAGTGGGTCTCGCTGCGCGAGTGCCTCGAGTGCGGCAACGTCGCCTGCTGCGACTCGTCGGTGATGCAGCACGCCACCAAGCACTTCCACGACACCACGCACCCCGTCATGGAGTCCGCCGAGCCCGGCGAGGACTGGCGCTGGTGCTTCGTGCACCACAAGACCGCGTGAGCCTGTGGGCCCCGGTCGGCGGTGTGCCTTCGCGATCTTCGAAATCGTTATCGATAACGATTGACACGGACGGCTGACGGTGGAATCTTCTCGCGATGTGGTCTACGTCACGGTGGGCCTGAGCGGACGAAGGAGCTATCCAGGATGCTGAGGAACAGGCGAAGCCGGGCGCTCGGGTTGCTCTGCGCCGGCGTGATGGTGGTCGCGGCCGGGTGCGGCGATGACGACGACTCGTCCAGCGGGTCGGACACCACGATCACGTGGTGGCACAACTCCAACAACGAGCCGGGCAAGGGCTACTACGAGCAGGTGGCCAAGGACTTCGAGGCCGACCACCCCGGCGTGGACATCAAGATCAGCGCGATGGCGCACGAGGACATGGTCGACAAGCTCGACGCGGCCTTCCAGAGCGGCGACATCCCGGACGTCTACATGGAGCGGGGCGGCGGCGAGCTCGCCGACCACGTGGACGCCGAGATGGTGCGCGACCTCTCCGAGGACTCCGCCGACGTGATCAGCAAGATCGGGGGCTCGGTCGCGGGGTGGCAGATCGACGGCAAGACCTACGCGCTGCCGTTCTCCGTGGGCGTGGTCGGCTTCTGGTACAACAAGGACCTCTTCGCCCAAGCGGGCATCACGGAGACGCCGACGACCATGGATGACCTCTACACCGACATCGGCATGCTGAAGGACGCCGGCATCACCCCGCTCTCCGTGGGTGCCGGCGACAAGTGGCCCGCCGCCCACTACTGGTACTACACGGCGCTGCGGTCGTGCCCGGTCGACGTCCTCAAGGACGCGGTCACCAGCCTGGACTTCTCCGACCCCTGCTTCGTCAAGGCCGGCGAGGTGATCGAGGACCTGCTCGCCACCGAGCCGTTCAACCCCGGCTTCCTGACGACCAAGGCCCAGGAGGGCGCCACCTCGGCGTCGGGGCTGCTCGCGACGGGCAACGTCGCCATGGAGCTGCAGGGTCACTGGGAGCCCGGCGTCATGCAGGGGCTGACCGACGACGGCAAGGGGCTGGGCGACAAGACCGGCTGGTTCGCGTTCCCGGAGGTCGACGGCGGGCAGGGCGACCCGACGGACGCCCTCGGCGGCGGCGACGCCTGGGGGTTGTCCGCGGAGGCGCCCGACGTGGCGGTCGACTTCGTCAACTACCTGCTGTCCGACGAGGTCCAGGAGGGCTTCGCGTCCAACGACATGGGCCTGCCGACCAACCCGGCGGCCGGCAGCGCGGTGAAGGACCCGGCACTCGCCTCCCTGCTGGCGGTGCGTGACGCCGCGCCCTACGTCCAGCTCTACTTCGACACGGCGTTCGGCACGTCCGTCGGCGGGGCCATGAACGACGAGATCGCCCTGCTCTTCGCCGGTCAGGCGTCGCCGCAGGACGTCGTCGACGCGACCCAAGAAGCAGCAGACCAGGAGTCGTGAGCTGACCGTGACGGACCGGGGCGCCGCACCCTCGGCGGCGCCCCTCCGCATCCAGGCGTCCACCGGGCGCACGGACCTGCGCCGGGTGGCTCCCCGGCCGGTCGGCAGCGGGTGGCGGCAGCGGTGGGAGATCGCGTTCTTCGTGACGCCGGCACTGGCGCTGATGGCGGTCTTCGTCGTGTGGCCGGTCGTCTCGGCGGTGCGGATGTCGTTCTTCCGCTGGAAGGGCTTCGGCCCCATGGACGACTTCGTGGGGCTCGACAACTACCGGCTGGTGCTCTCCGACGACGTGTTCCAGCACGCCGTGCTGCACAACTTCCTGGTCGTGGGGCTCTCGGTCCTGGTCCAGCTGCCGCTCGGACTGGCCGTCGCACTGCTCCTCAACCGGCGGATCCGGGGCCGCGGGCTGCTCCGCACCATCGTCTTCGTCCCCTACGTGGTGGCCGAGGTGATCGCCGGCGTGGTCTGGTACCAGCTGCTCCAGCCGGAGTCCGGGGTGGTCGACGGGCTGATCAGGGCGATCGGCCTGACGCCCCCGGAGCAGGGCTTCCTCGGCACTCCCGGTCTGGCGCTCGGGACCGTCTTCGTGGTGCTGACCTGGAAGTACCTCGGTCTCGCCATCCTGCTGTTCATGGCGGGGCTGCAGGGGATCCCCGACGACCTCTACGAAGCCGCCCAGCTGGACGGCGCGAGCTGGTGGCAGGTCCAGCGACGGATCGCGATCCCGCTGCTGGGCCCGACGATCCGCACCTGGAGCTTCCTGTCGATGATCGGCTCGCTCCAGCTGTTCGACATGGTCTGGATCCTGACCGGAGGGGGACCTGCCAACGCCACCACCACGATGGCGACGTACCTGATCACGATGGGCACCGCCCGGCACAACTACGGCATCGCGGGCGCCGCCTCGGTGACCCTGTTCGTGGTGGGCTTCGCGATGGCCCTGCTCTACCAGGTCTTCGTGCTGCGCCGTGACAGCAGGGTCGAGCGATGACCACGGGGAGGAGCGAGACGGTGAGCACCGCGCGGACCAGGCCGTTCGGGGCGGGTGGCCCGGTGGTCTACCTGCTCGCCCTGGTCGCGGTGATCATCACGCTCGGGCCGGTGGTCTACGGCGCGCTCGGCGGCTTCCGCAGCAACGAGCAGCTCGCGCGCGACCCGTCCGGGCTCCCGCACCCGTGGGTCTGGTCCAACTACACCCACGTGATGACCAACGCCGACTTCTGGCGCTACGCGCTCAACTCGACCGTCATCGCGCTCGTCACCACCGTCGTCGCGGTCCTGTTCGGGGTGATGGCCGCCTATCCGCTGGCGCGCTACCAGTTCCGGATGCGCGAGCCACTGTTCATGGTCTTCGTCCTCGGCCTCCTGTTCCCGGCCGCCGTCGCGATCATCCCGCTGTTCATCCTGGTGACCCGGGACCTGAGCATGGACAACTCCTACTGGGGGGTCGCACTGCCGCAGGCGGCCTTCGCGCTCCCGATGACGGTGGTGATCCTCCGCCCGTTCCTCATGGCGATGCCCCGCGAGCTGGAGGAGGCGGCGCTGATCGACGGAGCGTCGCGGGTGGGGATCTTCTGGCGGCTCGCGCTGCCGCTGTCCATGCCGGCGCTGGTCACCGTCGGCGTGCTCGCGTTCGTGGCGTCGTGGAACGCCTACCTGCTTCCGCTGCTGCTGCTGCGCGACGACATGCGTACGCTTCCGCTGGGCGTGGCCGACTACTCCAGCGAGCACTCCTCGGACACCGCGGGCGTGCTGGCCTTCACCACCCTCGCGATGATCCCGGCCCTGATCCTGTTCCTGGCGATGCAGCGGCGCATCGTCAGCGGGCTGCAGGGCGCGGTCAAGGGCTGATGACGGGCATGGAGAGGACGACACGGGTGGATCCGACCGAGCAGGATGCGCGTCGCGACGTCGCCGTGCGCCCGCGCGAGAGCAGCCGCCGCGTCACGATGCACCAGGTGGCCGCCGAGGCCGGAGTCTCGGTGTCGACGGTCTCCAAGGTGATCAACGGCAGGTACGGCGTGGCGAGCGACACCGTCGACAACGTCACGCAGGTGATCGAGCGGCTCGGCTACGAGGCCAGCCTGGTGGCGCGCAGCCTGCGCAACCACCGGACCAACGTCATCGGTGTCCTGGTGGCCGACTTCGAGCCGTTCAGCGTCGAGGTGCTCAAGGGCGCGGCCGACGCCATCCACGGCTCCGGGTTCGAGCTCGTCGCCTACTCCTCCGGAGGTCGCGTCGACGAGCACGTCGGCTGGGAGCGGCGCTACCTCTCCCGGCTCATGGGGACCCTGGTCGACGGGGCGGTGCTGGTGACCCCGACGGTCACCGACGTCCCGTTCGACGGGCCGATCGTCGCGGTCGACCCGCACACGGGATCCTCGCGCCTCCCGACGGTCACGGCCGACAACCTGCAGGGTGCCCGGCTGGGTGTGGGGCACCTGCTCGAGCTGGGCCACACCCGCATCGGGATGATCACCGGCCGCGCCGACCTGGTCTCCGCCCAGCGGCGCGAGCAGGGCTACCGCGACGCGCTCCTCGCGGCGGGGCTGAGGGTGGACGACGCCCTGGTACGCAACGGTGCCTTCGAGCCCGAGCCGGCCCGCCGGGCCGCCCATGAGCTCCTGACGCTGCCCGAGCCGCCCACCGCGATCTTCGCGGCCAACGACCTGTCCGCCCTGGTGACCCTCGAGGTCGCCGCCGAGCTGGGGTTCGACGTACCGGGCCGGCTCTCCGTGCTGGGGTTCGACAACATCCCCGAGTCGGCGCTGGCCGACACCCCGCTGACGACGGTGGAGCAGCCGATCCGCCGCATGGGGCACGACGCGATCGACATGCTGACCGCGCTGATCCGGGGCGAGGTCCTGGAGGAGTCCCACGTGACCGTCGAGACGAGGCTCGTGGTCCGTCGGTCCACCGCTGCCCCAGCCCGGACGGCTCCGGCGGACCGGACGGAGGGTCCATGACGGACACGGACACGGACACCGTGAAGGTGGCCGGCCCCGACCTCTGGCGCGACCCCACCGCGCCTGTCGAGACGCGCGTCGACGACCTGATGGCTCGGATGACGCTGGAGGAGAAGGTCGCCCAGCTCTCGGGCCTCTGGGGCGTCGACCCCGACGTCGGCGAGATGGCGCCGATGCTCCGGGATGCCATGGGCGGCCAGCGGTGGGACGAGGTCATCCAAGGCGGCCTGGGCCAGCTCACCCGGCCGTTCGGCTCCGCGCCCGTCGAGCCGGCGGACGGGGTGCGCGCGCTGGCCGAGCGCCAGCGGGCGGTGGTGGCCGGGAACCGGTTCGGCATCCCGGCCCAGGTGCACGAGGAGATCCTGACCGGCCTGGCGGCCTGGCGGGCGACGATCTTCCCCTCGCCCCTGTGCTGGGCGGCCGCCTTCGACCCCGGCCTCGTGGAGCGGATGGGCGCGCAGATCGGGGAGACCATGCGCCTGCTCGGCATCCACCAGGGCATGGCCCCGGTCGTCGACGTCGTGCGCGACCTGCGCTGGGGCCGGGTCGAGGAGACGATGGGCGAGGACCCCTTCCTCGTGGGCCTCATCGGCAGCGCCTACGTCCGTGGCGTGCAGAGCGCGGGCGTGGTGGCGACCGTCAAGCACTTCGCGGGCTACTCGGCCTCCCGGGGCGCCCGGAACCTCGCGCCGGTGTCGATGGGCCCGCGCGAGCTGATGGACGTGATCGTGCCGCCGTTCGAGATGGTGCTGCGGGCCGGCGTCCGGTCGGTGATGAACTCCTACACCGACCTCGACGGCGTGCCGACCGCGGCCGACCCCGCGCTGCTCACCGACCTGCTGCGCGACACGCTCGGGTTCACCGGCACCGTGGCGTCCGACTACTTCTCGGTCGCCTTCCTGGAGACGCTGCACCACGCGGCCGGGAGCCCGGGCGAGGCGGCGGGCCTCGCGCTCGCGGCGGGCATCGACGTCGAGCTGCCGTCGGTCAACGCCTACGGCGAGCCGCTGCTCGCGGCGCTCGCCGACGGACTGGTCGACGAGTCCTTGGTCGACCGCGCGCTGTGCCGGGTGCTCGCCCAGAAGTGCGAGCTCGGCCTGCTCGACGACGACTGGGCGCCCGCCGAGCCGGCGGAGGTCGACCTCGACCCGCCGGCGTCGCGGGCGGTCGCCCTCGAGCTCGCGCGGCGCTCGGTGGTGCTGCTCGCCAACGACGGCACGCTGCCGCTGCGCGACGGTGGCCGGGTCGCCGTGGTCGGGCCGCGCGCGGACACGCCGGAGGCCATGTTGGGCTGCTACTCCTTCCCCCGTCACGTGCTGCTGCACCACTCCGGGCTCGAGCTCGGGGTGGAGATCCCCACGGTGCGGGAGGCCCTGGCGCAGACCCTCGAGGTCACCTACGCGCAGGGCTGCCCGGTGCTCGGCGGCGACGACGAGGACATCGCCGCGGCCTCGGCCCTCGCGGCCGGCGCCGAGGTCTGCGTGGCCGTGCTGGGCGACGAGGCCGGGCTGTTCGGCAACGGCACCTCGGGGGAGGGCTGTGATGCCGTCGACCTGCGGCTCCCGGGCCGGCAGGAGGAGCTCCTGGAGGCGCTGCTCGGCACCGGCACGCCGGTGGTGGTGGTGCTGCTCGTCGGCCGCCCCTACGACCTGAGCCGGCAGGCCGACCGCCTGGCCGGGCTGGTTTGCGGCTTCTTCCCGGGCGAGGAGGGCGGGCGCGCCGTGGCCGAGGTCCTGAGCGGCCGGGTCAACCCGACGGGCCGGCTCCCAGTGGGCTTCCCCGGCTCCGGCACGCCCCAGCCGGCGCCCTATTTCGCGGCGGCGCTCGGCCAGCGCAGCGAGGTGACCGTCGTCGACCCGACCCCGCTGTTCCCCTTCGGGCACGGGCTGTCCTACGTCGGCGCGACCTGGGAGGGGGTCGCCATCTCCTCCGACGAGTGGGACACCGACGGGACGGTCGAGGTCGAGGTCCGGCTGGCCAACGAGGCGGACCGCCCGGTGTCGGAGGTGGTGCAGGTCTACCTCCACGACCGGGTCGCGTCCGTCGTACGACCCGTGCAGCAGCTGGTCGCGGTCGCCCGGGTCGACCTCGAGCCGCGGCGAGCGGGGTGCGGCGCGGTTCGTGCTGCACGCCGACCTGACGTCGTTCACCGGGCGGGACCTGCGCCGGGTCGTCGAGCCCGGCGCGGTCGAGCTCAGGGTCGGGGCCTCGAGCGCCGACATCCGCACGGCCCTCCCGCTCGAGCTCACCGGGCCGCTCCGCCACGTGGGCGTCGAGCGGGCGCTGGAGCCGGACGTCACCGTCACCGCGTCCTGATGCACTACGACCTGCCTCTCGAGCAGCTGTGGGACTACCGCGCGACGGTCGCGGCGCCGCCCGACCTGACGGCGTTCTGGCACGACGCGCTCGCCGGGCCGGAGCCGGACGCCACGACGTTCGCCCGCGTGGAGTCGGGGCTGGTGGCCGTCGAGACCTACGACGTCACCTTCGCCGGCTCCGGCGGCGACCCGGTGCGGGCGTGGCTGCACCTGCCCGCGGAGCCCTTGCGGTCGGCTCCGTTGCCGGGGGTGGTCCAGTACCAGGGCTACAACGGCGGTCGCGGGCTGCCGCACGAGCACGTCTTCTGGGCCACGGCCGGGTTCGCGCACCTGGTCGTCGACACCCGCGGTCAGGGCAGCGGCTGGACGACCGGTGCCACCCCGGACCCCGTCGGGTCCGGGCCCGCCCAGCCGGGCTTCCTCACCAAGGGCATCGAGGACCCGCGCGGCTACTTCTACCGGCGTGCCTACGTCGACGCCGTCCGCGCGCTCGGGGTGCTGCGGGCGCACGGTCTCGTGGACTCCGCGCGGGTGGCGGTGGCCGGCGAGAGCCAGGGCGGCGGCCTGGCCCTGGCCGTGGCGGCGCTGGCCTCGCGCGACGTGGCCGCCCTCCTGTGCGACGTGCCGTTCCTGTGCGACTTCCGGCGCGCCGCGGCGGTGGCCCAGACCGAGCCCTACCTCGAGCTCGTCCGCTACCTGGCCTCCCACCGCGACCTGGTCGAGCGGGTGTTCGGCACGCTCGCCTACTTCGACGGGGCCGTGCTGGGGCCGCTCGCCACCGCCCCTGCGCTCTTCTCGGTGGGCCTGATGGACCTCACGTGCCCGCCGTCCACGGTGTTCGGCGCCTTCCACTCCTACGGCGGCACGAAGGAGATCGAGGTCTATCCCTACAACGACCACGAGGGCGGTGAGGCCCACCATCGCGTGCGGCAGCTCGCCTGGCTGCGGGACCAGCTGGCCCCGCCGACGCCTTAGCCCGCGCTCGGCGCGAACCGGATGGGGAAGGACACCGCGCCGGTGTTCCCCGAGACCGGCAGCCACACGCCCGGACCGTCGGCGACCGCGTCCGGCATCCGCTGAGCGAGGAGCGGCAGCGCGACCGCCATGTCGGTGCGGGCGACGAAGTGTCCGAGGCAGTGGTGGATGCCGGCGCCGAAGCCGTGGTGCGGCGGTCGCTGCTGGGTGATGTCGAACGACGGGTCGGGCACCGCCCGCGGGTCGGTGCCTGCCGAGTGCGACAGCATCTGGACGATCCCGCCCTTCGGGATGTGCAGCCCCTGGAACTCCACGTCCTCGAGCGCCTCGCGGGTCACCCAGGTCACGGTCGGGTTGACCCGCATCACCTCCTCGACCGCGTTGCCGCCGAGCTCGGGCCGCTCGGCGAGCAGCGCCCACTGGTCGGGGTGCTGGAGCAGCGTCTGCAGGGCCAGCCCGAGCTGGTTGCGGGTGGTCTCCATGCCGGCGAACGCGAGGAAGACCAGCGCCACCGACAGCTCGCGGTCGCTCAGCCCCTCCTCCGACTCACCTGCGCGCACCAGCGTGGTGACCAGGTCGTCGCGCGGCGCTGCCCGCCGGTCGGCGACCACCTCGGCGACGTAGCCCGCCAGCCCGGTCAGCGCGGCCTCGATCTTGGGCACCTGGTTGCCGACGTCGATCGAGAACGACGCCCCGAGGTCGTCGGCCCAGTGCGCGACCTGCGGCCAGTGGTCCTGGGGCAGGCCGAGCAGCAGGCAGATGATCCGGGCGGCGTACGGCTCGGCGAACTCGTGCACGAACTCGACCCGGCCCCTTGGCGCGAAGCCGTCGATCAGCTCGTTGGCGATCGCCTGGAACGTCGGCCGCAGCTCGGCGATCACGCGGTTCTTGAACGCCGGCACCATCAGCTTCCGGATCCGGGCGTGGTCGTCACCCTCCAGCGAGAGCAGCGTCTCCTGCCACCATTCCGAGAACAGCCCGGAGTGGATGCCGTTCTGTGCCGGCCAGCGGGCGTTGCCCTGGCGGAACCGGCGGTCGCGCAGCAGGGCGCTCACCTCGGCGTAGCGCAGCACCGCCCAGCCCCACGTGGTCTCGACGTACCAGTCCTGCTCGCGGGCCTCGTGCACCTCCTCCGACGTGACGTCGAAGGCCGGGTCGCCCAGGTCGAAGATCGTGGTCCGCGGCATGCCCGCAACCTATGTGCTCGGACTCGCCCGCCGCCGGTCGAGCCTGCCGAGACCGCCGCAGCGAAGGCTGGGTGCGGACCCTGCGGGCATCTCGACAGGCTCGATGAGCGGTGCGTGCGTCCCGGCCCGGGCTACGTGCCGGCACCGAACCACGCCGACGCGCCGGCCTCGACGGTCACCTCGCCGATCAGGTCGGCGCTGGGGGCGACGAAGGCGGTGGGGTGGACGGAGGGGGTCTTGCCCTCGAAGGAGCACAGCGGCACGTCGCCGAGGGTAGAGGGCTGTGGATCGTCCCCGACGACTGTCGGTGGGCTCTTCTAGTCTGTTCACCAGTAGTCAGCACTACGCGCAGAGGTGGTGAGCATGCGGGATCTCGGGACCGACGGTCGGCCCAGCACGGCGAGCGCTCGCCTGTCGGCGCCGTCGCTGGCGGAGATCGAGGCATTCGTCGAGCGGCTCGGGCTCGACGCGCACGAGGTGGAGGACGCGCAGCGGATCGACCGGATCGCGGCACTCGAGAGGCTGCGCTGCGCCACCGAGGCGGCGCAGACCGAGACGGTGGCCGACTTCGCGCTCTCCCAGCGCCAGGCGGCGGCCGACCGCGGAGTCCCTGGTTCGCGGCGAGACCGCGGCGTCGGTGCCCAGGTGGCCCTGGCCCGCGGCGTCTCGCCGACGCGTGGTCAGCAGCACGTCTCGCTCGCGATGGTCCTGCGGGTCGAGCTCGGCCACACCCGGGCGGCGTTCCGCGCCGGCCGGATCGATGCGTTCAAGGCCACCCTGATCGGCCGCGAGACCGCGTGCCTCACGGCCGAGCACCGCGCGCGGGTGGACGAGGAGCTGTGCGCCGACCCCGGCGTCGTCGAGTCGCTCTCGCCTCGACAGCTGGTCGGTCGGCTCCACCGGGCCGCGGCCGAGCTCGACCCCGCCGCCGTCGTCGAGCGCCGCCGGCGCGCCGAGGCCGACCGGCACACCACCCTTCGGCCCGCGCCCGACACCATGACCTGGCTCGGTGCCCTGCTCACGGTCAAGGACGGGGTCGCGGTGCACGCCACCCTCGACCGTGACGCCCGTGCCGCGAAGGCCGCGGGCGACGAGCGCAGCATCGGCCAGCTGATGGCCGACCTGCTGGTCCAGCGCGTCATTGGCACCCACAGCGGCGGCGAGAAGGGCGTCCCGGTGACGGTCAACCTGGTCGTGCGCGACAGCGTTCTCCTGGGCGACCAGGACGGCACGGGTTGGGTCGAGGGCCACGGCCCGGTCCCCGGCGACCTGCTCCGCCAGTGGGTCGCCGACAACCTCGACTCCGGCGTCGGCGCCTGGCTGAGACGCGTCTACGAGCAGCCCACCACCGGGAGCTTGGTCGCGATGGACTCCCAGGCCACGTTCTTCCAGGGCGGGCTCGCCGACTTCCTCCGCGTCCGCGACCGGGTCTGCCGCACCCCCGGCTGCGGAGCCCCCGTCCGCCACCTCGACCACATCGAACCCCGAGCCCGAGGCGGACCGACCACCGCCGACAACGGCCAGGGACTGTGCGAGCTGTGCAACTACGCCAAGGAAGCAGACGGCTGGACCGTCCGCACCGTCCCCGGCCCCCGACACACCGTCGAGATCACCACCCCGACCGGACACACCTACTCGTCGACCGCCGATCCACTCTGATCGGTGGGCGGGATTCAAGACATGCGGATCTGCCGGATTCGGATACGAACATGCCGCGTCACTCCATAGCCCAGACAGGCGCGGCAGGCGCGGTTGGGCCGGGTGCTGGCTCGACTGTCTCGAGCGGGGACCTCACCGGTGGATGTCTGCGGCGGCCCAGCGCAGAACAGATGAGGCCGTCACCGGAAGGTGAGGGTCGGCGGTGTGGTGCACAGCGCAGGATCGGGGGCGGCCGTAGGTGTCGAAGCCCAGGCGTTGCGTATCGAGAGGCCGCACTCGTCGTAGCCGAGGGTGTTGTGGGTGTTGTTCGGGGCGGGGAACATCCACGCGTGCTGCCACTGCCCGGCATGCGCCTCGGACCATTCGGGTCGGGAGAAGGAGTCGAACTGTCCGGGCAGCAGCAGCAGCGATGCACCGTTCGGGTCCGCGGCGGGGGGTGTCTCGGTGCCGGGCGTGTCCCAGCGCTCGCACGCCTCGACGTAGGGCGACCGGGCGAAGACCTGTTCGTACGCCGGCTGGCTCGCCACCGCCTTACCGAGCGCAGCCGGGTCGACACCGGGGAGCTGCTCCTGGCACAGCACTGTGAGGTAGGCACCCAGCGCGAAGCCGTCCATGTTCCGGCACTGGGGTCGATAGCCTGCGCAGAACAGCGGGTCGCTGGCGACCAGGTCGGCGAGGTGTGAGTTGAGCTGCCCGGCGGCCGCGTCGGTGATGGTCCGGGGCAGCCAGGTGAGGTTCTCGGTGCCTTCGCCCCCGAGTGAGTAACGGATGAAGCGGAGCAGCTTGGCGTCGTCGACGACCACGTCGAATGCCTGATGCTCAGCGTTCTGGCCGGTCCCGGTCAGCGGAGTGGTGGCGGTGCGGGCGAGCGCCCGCTCCCACGCTGCCTGCAGATCGGGGTAACGCTGGTTGCAGGGATCATCGGCGGCGCATGCGGTGAACAGCTCGGTCAGCGCCGAGCGGGTCCCGAGTGCGCCGCCGGTGAGGTCGTCGGTCTCGGGGAACCAGGGCGAGTCCAGCCATGCCGCCTCGAGCCGGCCCGGGAAGTCGTGCAGATAGCGAAACAGCACCCGCGACTGGGTGCCGTACGAGCCGGCTCCCCACCAGGCGTCGATGCCCATTGCCTTGCGGAGCTCATCGACGTCACGGGCGGCGGCAGCGGTGTCGAAGTTCGCGGGCTCGACGCCGTTGGACCGCAGCCGGGCGGCGCAAGCGCTCACGCCCTCCGTGAAGTCGGTGCGGAGGCCCGGGTCGTCGTCGGGCAGACCGGGGGCCCGGAGGGCCAGGGCGTCCACCTCGGGGCACGTCAGGATGGGTGAGGACGGGTCGGTTCCCCGGAACGCGAGCTCGACGTCGACGCTGCCCAGCCGGGTGGCGCCGGCGGCCGACCCTCCGCCGAAGGCACGAGGGTCGCCGATGTTGGCCGCGAATCCGGTCGCGAGGCCCTTGCGCGGATCCACTCCGACAGGCCAGACCTGCAAGACGGCCAGGTCGAGCGTGGGGCCGTCGGGGGTGCTGTAGTCCTGGGGAACCGTGAGGGTGCCGCAGCGGTGCTCGGAGAGGAAGGTCGCCTCGATCGCGGCGCTGCACTCGTGCCAGTGCAGTGCCGTCCCAGCTTCCTTGTCCCCAGGGGGATGATCGCCCGTGCAGGCGGCGACGGCCGACGCCAGCGCGACGGCCCCGAGGAGGGCCGCGGTCCGTCTCATGCCTGCCTGGTGAACACGCCAGCGGTGACGAAGCTGACGAGCACGAGGTCCTCGGGTCCGTCGGAGGATTCGTGCCCGACGATCGTCAGGGTCAGCGCGTCGGCATCCAGCTGCCAGGCGTAGGTGTAGACGCACGCGCCGCAGCCGTCGCTCTCGCTCGTCAACACGACGTTGCCGTGCTGGTCGTACGTCATGGGGCCACCGTCTCCGGGCTGCGGAGCGCCGCCGCTGGGGGCCACGAACTCGGTCCACCGGTCGTCGCCGAACTTGTAGGAGAGGGTGGTCTCGCCGTCCTCGCCGAAGTTGTTGCTCAGGAATTCTTCATCCGTGATGCCCACTGCCTCGGCGTCTGCCACCGTGACGGACTTGGCGTAGATCCCGTCCGGGATGGTCGGTGCGCTGGAGGCCGGGACCGAGGCCGAGGAACTCGCCGGTTCCCCCGATCCCGCGGTCTGGGAGTCGTCGTCGCCGCAGCCGATCAGCAGGGTCTCGAGCAGCAGGGAAACGATGATCAGGCGGAGATGATGCATCGGAACCTCCCGGCTCGTGGTTGGTCGGTCACCATGTAGACAGCCGTGACTCGGCCTCCCGGTTGACACTCAAGGCACCGATACCGCGACCCAGGTGTTCTGGGCAAGGAACTGACGACGTGCTGCGCACGGCTCATCGCTGTCGGCAAGGTCCAGATCCACTCCCGGACGGCTCCAGAAGAACTCGCCGTTGCCCAGGTCGGCGCACACGTCCTGCGAGAACAGGTTGGTGCGCAACTTCAAGGTGTCGGCGGTGAACAGGGTCCCGGACACGATGCCGGCGTAGCTGTCCGGGGGGGTGACCAGCACCGTGCCGTTCCCGTCGAACTCCAGCACCCAGTGCCCGGCCAGGCGGCCGGGCCGGGTGACATCGGACTCGTAGCGGCCGAGCAGCGCGGCCGTCGGCGAGGGTGCCGATGTCGCGGGCGGAGGCCGGCTCGACCCGTCAGGCCCGGCAACGCCCAGGATCGCGACGCCTGCCGCAGCGACCAACCCGGCCGCTATCGCCGCTCGGGCGGCGCGTCGGCCCCGGTCCCGGCCCCGGACCTCGTCGAGGCCCGACTCCACGGCCGGCTGGAACGCCGTGGCGTTCGCGCGCAGGCCGGCCCGAAGCCGGTCGTCAACCGACATCGTGGGCCATCGCCTCTCCCAGCAAGCCGGCCAGTCTTGCCCGGGCCCGGAACAGGTGCTGTTTCACCGTCGACTCCGACACCTCCAGGGCCCGGGCAATGTCGAACACCGACTGGTCCTCCCAGTAGAAGAGCACGACCACGGCTCGCTGCATCGGACTCAGCTGCGCGACGCTGGCCGCGAGGTCCGGGTCCGGGTCCGGCGCCGGATCGCTGCGCACCACCGCCAGCCGCTCCCGCTCCCGCCGCATCCGCTCCCGCTTCGCCTGCTTCACCGCCATCCGGATCGCCACCCGGCGCACCCAACCGTCCGGCCGCTCGTAGCCGCGCACGCTCGACCAGTGCCGCAGCATCTGCACGAAGGCGTCCTGAGTGATCTCCTCGGCACGCCCTCGGTCCCCGACCACCAGGAAGACCGTGCGAGCGATCGACGAGTAACTGGCACGGAACCACCAGTCGAACTCGACACTCGCCTCGGTCTTCACCGGCACCTACCTGTCGCGGGGCACTACCCCCACTAACAGTCTCGCGGACGCCAGCCGGTTGACACCCCCCGATGAGCATCTTTCGAAAGGAGGCGCGGCCTCACCGAACCTGGCGTCACTCCGCCGCGTCGGCCCGAGTATGACTGTCCGATCTCAACTGCTGCTGTGGGGCTCAACGACGTCCCTGTCAGCGCCGAGGGAGCCCAGCTCGAGAGCGAAGTAGGCCTCTAGCGTGCTCCAGGCGACAGGCCCCAAGCGATCCAGTTGCAGACGCGGCTCGAGCCGTCCGTGCGACAGAGCTTCGTGCCGTTCGATGCAGGGTGCGAGGTGCTGTCTCTCGACAGCATGGGTTTCTCCATCCACCCCTGCAAGGGCTGCTCGCCGAACCTGCGCCAACTTGGCTTCGGTGTCATCCACACGAAAGAACGAGGCTGGCAACGAGGGCAAGGCCTTGCTCGAGGTCGGCAGCGGCGTGCCCAGCCCTCCGGTCTGGCGATAGACGGCGCGGAGGGCATCCAGGCTGAAGAGGGCAACGGGCCGCCGGACGAGGGCGGCGATCTTTTCGAGATCCTCACCGTCCAGCAGGACGTTGTCCTCGTCTACCCGGAAGCTCACGACTTGGATTGCCTCGACGCCGTGCTCGTTCGCGTCGATGCTAGGAATGGTGTTGTCGAGCCAGGTGGACGCGCCGTCTGCGGAGATGACCCGAATCCGCCAAGGTGTGTCCTGAGGAACCACCTCGATCGCGTCTCGTGACTGGACGTCCTCGTTGTCGAGGATGGTCAGGTGGTCGTGGTTACGGCGCAACTTCAATCCTGGGCTCTCGAACCGCTTGCTTCGCGGCTCACCAGCCCAGACCAGCGACCGTAGATGTACCGAGACTGGGTGCGCGCCAGCCCCACCTAGGGGGTTCTCTGAGAGGACAGTCAACTCCTCCCGGAACTCGCGGCGAAGCACGCGCGTCAGATCGGCCTGCTCGTGGACCGACTCGGAGGCTCCGTTGGCGACGTTCCACCCGATGGGGCGAAGATCGCGGAAGAAGAGAGCCACCCAGCGCTTCCCGTCGACCTCGACGAGCGGCAGGCATCCGGCCGACGCCCATCGAAGAGGAAAGCCGCGGCCGACCGTCGTGGTCCACCCGTCGCGCCTGCTCGCTGCGTGGCGCAGCCCTGCGACAAAGGCTTCCTGCAACGACCCCCGCTGGTCGTAGTTCTCGCCGCTCCGTGGGTGTTGGCGCAGCCACCTTTTTCCGTCGTTGTTGTAGATGGCGAAGTCGCCTTCACCGAACCGAACGGTCACAACCGGTCCGGAACGCTCAGCCGAAATCTCGAGTCCGCTGCGAAGAATTCGAATGTTGAAGGCCCAGTGAGGCCACAACTTGTGCTTGTCCGCGATTCGCGCGGGCACGACACGTGGGATTCCTTTGTCGGTCCGCGAGTCCCAGGCGTACCGCTCGTCCAGAGACGGCGGGTCGACAACGATCGCCAAGCGCCTCGCCACCGTCCTGATCCCTGTGGCCGATCCGAAGCGCAATCGAAGCCACAAGAGCCACAACCGAGGGGAGCGCCGGACGCCGACGAGCAAAACGATGCTCAGCACCGCTACGGGCAACAGCGCCAAGGACAGCCGCCACTCGCCGATTGCACCGGCGACCGTCATCAGCGCCACGAAGACACCGGCGACGGCACGACTACGTGTCAGGCTCTGGCGCACCGACTGACCCCCGCGATCTGGTTGTGGCTCCGTTCTACGGACCTTAAGCGGTGTGCACGCTTCCATCGAGCGCGATCGCGACCCCTACTTCTGGTGCGTCATTCCGCCGCGCGTCGGCGTCGATGCCGACTCACTCATCTGGCTGCTCGGCACGGTCTCCCTGTGTGAGCCGCGCCTGAGCAGCTGCGCCGTGAGTCGTGTGGGAGAACCCACCTTCGCGGGTCTCGTGGCAGGCGGAGGACGATTCCGACGGCGCGGCACTCGCAGACGCCATGAGGGTGCCGGATCAGCCGCGATCCTCGCACGAGTCCAGCCGAGTTGAGCGAGGCTCTGTGTAGCTTGGCGCGCCAGCGGAATCCGCTGGTGGTGCCGACACGAACTCCCGAGGATGATCCTCATGGATGATCGAGCTCGGTTTCTCGCTGCCTATGACGAGCAGTTGCGGACCGATGCAGAGACACCGAGCGCAGTGTCGGTGACCGCTCTTGGTCCGTTGCGGCTGGTGAGGTTCGCGGGTGGTCGCGGTTTCGTCACCTACCAAGACCTCGGCGGAGCCGACGCGGATGCGATCGGCCGACTGGTCGAAGGGGCGCTCGCGCACTACCGAGCAGATCCCGAGATCACGCGGGTGGAGTGGAAGACACGGGGGCACGACGACGCTCCAGGACTGCATCAGAGCCTGCTCATCCACGGGTTCGTCGCAGAGGAAGCGGAGTCGATCATGATCGGCCAGGCACAGCGGCTCGCGGTCGAGGTGCCGTTGCCCGAAGGCGTGATGCTGCGGCAGGTCAGCGAAGAGGGCGATGTTCGTGCGATGAGCGCGATGAGCGCGCACGCCTTCGGTGATCAACCCGCGGTGGGGGTGGAGATGGCAGACGCGTTACTGCGCCGGCTCTCACTCGATGACGGAATGGAGCTGTGGGTCGCCGAGCAGGACGGGCAGATCGTCTCCGCCGGTCGCCTCGAGCCGGTTCCCGGGACCGACTTCGCCGGGATCTGGGGCGGCTCCACGCTGAAGGAGTGGCGTGGTCGGGGGATCTATCGCGCCGTGACCGCAGCGCGCGCGCGGTCGGCACTGCGCAAGGGCAAGACCCTCATCAACAGCGACTCCACCGAGTACTCCCGCCCCATCCTGGAAAGGTACGGCTTCCTCAAGGTCTCCACCACCACGCCCTACGTCTGGCAACGCTGACCCCGATCGGCCGCAACGGGTGCCCCAGGCAGGTGCCTCTTTCCGCCCCGTGTGGTCGTCCGGATCTGCCGCGATCACACAGAGCTCTGATCTGCCGAGGTCCGGCTGCACAGAGCAACTCACGCTCGAACGACGGCACCGTGCGTTGGTCTCGTCGGACAAAGGCACATGGTCGCGGCGCTTGGTGGTGCGCGCGCGAGTCCACGCGCCCTTCACGATCGGCGTGAGGTGAAGCTCTCGGGATCCCGACCTTCGATGGAGGTCCCCAGCTCGCGGTCGATCCAGCGTCCGATCACCTCGACCACGTAGGCCCGCTCGCCGCCGTCGAGCCGGTGCCCTTTGGCGATGCCGTGCCACGTCTCCAGGCAGCTGCGGCAGCAGGTCGCGGTGGCGTGCTGGGCCACGAAGACCGGGTGGTTGCGGTAGGGGGTCTGCCGGCCGTCGTTGCGCGGCTCGGCCGGCGCCAGACGCTCCGCGATGATCTCCGCGGCGTGAGCCCGCATCGTCTGCGGACCGCGAAGCTCGGCGGTGGCCCGCTCGTGCCCGCGCAGGTGGAACCGCCGCCCGAACGGTCGCGCGCTCGCGCGGTCGATCCGGTCGTCGATCTCGGCGGGCGTCGGGCACGCCCCCAGACTAGGCACGGCACGGTGGCCGACGATGAGGCACAGACCGACCGGTACTTGACGTGGCACTTGCATTTTGCAAGTGTCGCTCTCATGAGCCTCTTCATCACCTGTCCGGTCGACAGCGTCGATCGTGCGACCGCCTTCTACACCGCCCTCGGCTGGACCCTGAACTCCGAGATGTCCGACCACAACGTGTCGTGCTTCGCGATTGCGCCCGGGCAGTACGTCATGCTCGGCAGCCGCGAGATGTACGCGAGCGTCGGCGGCGTCGACGAGCTGGTCGGCGGACCTCACACCCCCTCGAAGGTCACGGTCTCATTCGACCTCAGCAGCCGCGAAGCGGTCGACGAGCTCGTCGGGCGCGCCGCTGCCGCAGGCGGGCGGATCGGCGACACCGACGACTACCCCTTCATGTATCAGCGCCAGTTCGACGACCCCGACGGCTATCACTACTCGCCGTTCTGGATGAAGCCGGATGCCGAACCGAGCGCGTAGCGACCTCGCTACAGCTCTGGACATCGTCGGAGCACGGTGGTCCCTGCTCCTCGTGGAACGTCTGCTCGACGGGCCGCAGCGGTACGGCGATCTGCAGCGCGACCTCGGGGTGCCCACCAACATCCTTGCCACCCGCCTGCGCGAGCTCGAGGCGGCCGGCGTTCTGTCCCGTCTGCCGCTACGGCACAACACCCGGGCCTACGCGCTGACCGACCGTGGGATCGCTTTGCGCGAGGCGATCGTCGCACTCGGACGCTGGGGCAGCGAGAACACCTAGCCCATAGGTCGGCCAGCCGCCCGCCGCGGGTGTTGGTGGCGAAGACGGTGATTCGCCAGCCTTCGTGGTCGGTGATCCGCAGCTGCGCACCGGGGTGGGGTCGTTCGCGGCGGGCGATGACCCGCATCCCAGGTGGCCAGCCCTTGAAGGTGGCCGGTAGCCACCGGGTCAGCTCGGCGACCTGGGCGCCTTCACGTGGTCGCCCGTCGGCGTCCAGGGCCTTCTTCCACGCCTGCTTCGGGACTACTTCGAGGGCGTCGCGGACCGGTTGGCGGCCGTAGACACCCACGGAGTACTCCAGACCGAGGCGGTGGATGTGCCACAAGAATCCCTGGACCCCGGAGCCGGTGTCGCCACGGACCAGGACCCGTGAGCGCACGTGTTCGGGGAGCTGGGCCAAGGCGGCGTCGAGGACCGCGATCTGGTCGGCGGCGTCGTTGGCGTTGGCCTTGCCCGGCCGCAGCAGCCCGGCCAGCGGTTCACCCGACCCGCCCTGACCGTGGTCGATGAACGCCAGCATCGGGTGGAACCCGAACCCGCGTTTGAAGTTCGGGGTCGCGTGCTCCTTTTCCGAATGGGCCCCGATCAGCGTGGCGTCCAGATCGACCACGACCTGTGACTCATCGGCGAACGGCGTGCGGTGCGACCAGACCCGTGTCCGGGCCGCTGCTCGGGCGGCGCGGATCGCCGCGATCGCTGCAACGGGCTGCTCGGCCAGCGCATCGAGCAGCCGGCTGACGGTGGGATCGGAGGCCACCGGACCGAACAGCTCTGGCTGGGCACGGACCACCGCGATGTCGGCCAAGCAGTCACCACCCAGGCCGATCGCGACCGCGAGATCCAGCAGCGTCTTGCCCGGGTCATGGACCGACCGGTCCGCCCGCCACGGCGCCAACCCCTCACATAGACCCTTCGCGAGCCCGCTGACGCGGGCAGTCGCGAGCAGCATCGCCGCGCCCGCCGAGGAGATCAGCGACTCGCCACCAGACTCGACACGGACACCACAACCAGCCGGGATAACCTTCACCTACGGAGTGCCTTTCCGCTTGTGATCATCAGGACCTAGACAGCCCGATTTTCCCAAGCAGGACAGGCACTTCCGTGCGTTACGCGCCGAGCGACACCTCAGTCACGTGAAAGATCGAGGCTAGGGGGGCGCTCCGCGGGCAACTCCCGCGATCAACCGGTCGTCCCGATGCCCGACTTTGCGATGGCGGACGCTGTTCAGGTCCCGGCCCGCACCATGCGGACGTGCAGGCCCTCGTCGTGGTCGTCCTCGGTGCCGTCGAGCCGGAAGCCCTGTCGCTCGTAGAAGTGGATCGCGCGCTCGTTGCCGGCCAGCACCCACAGGTAGCAGGCCCGGTCGCCGACCGCCTGCTCGAACAGGGCGTGGCCGACACCGGTGCCGTAGTAGGCGGCGCGCACGTAGAGGGCGTAGAGCTCGAGGGCGATGTCGATGTCGACGTCGTTGTCTCGAGGGACCCCGGCCCCGGAGAACCCGATCAGCCCCTTCGCGTCCTCGGCCAGCCAGTTCGGGTTGTCCTGGCTGAAGATGTCGCGCCACCGCTCGACCCGCTCCGCGACCTGCTCGCGGCGGCCGTCGAGGATCTCCTGCGGCACCAGCCCGGAGTAGGCGTCGTCCCAGACGTCGAGGTGCAGATGGGCCATCGCCTCGGCGTCCTCGGGCACGCCGCGGCGGATCGTGACTCCCTCGGGCAGGGGCATGACCAGAGCCTAAGCAGGCGCGTCAGCGCACCACCGCCGGGTCGAGGAACGTGGTGAAGGCGGTGATGCCGCCCGGCCCGAGGGTGAGCACCGACAGCCCGTGGGTGAGGAAGGCCCCCACCGGCTCGTTCCAGATCGTGAACACCACCGCGGGCTGGCCGTTGGCCGAGGTCTCCTGCAGCCGCCACCGCCGACCCGGGCGGAGCGGGGTCTCGGTGAGGAACGCTGCGACCGCGGCCCGGCCGCGGTACCACTCGGCGAACGGCGGCATGGACATCTCGACGTCCTCGGCCAGCAGGGCGACGACGGCGTCGACGTCGTTGCGTTCCCAGGCGGCGATGAACGCGGAGACCGTCGCCCGCACCTGGCGGTCGCCCACCTCGCGGAGCACCTCCTGCTGGCTGCGCTGCGGCAGGGCGGCGCGCATGGAGCCCCGGGCGCGGGCCAGCGCGCTCGTCACCGACGCGACGGTCGTGTCCAGGATCTCCGCGGTCTCCACCGCCGAGAAGGCGAGCACGTCGCGCAGCACCAGCACCGCCCGCTGCAGCGCCGGGAGGCACTGCAGCGCGACGATGAACCCCAGCTCCACCGCCTCCCGCTGCTCGTAGACCGCGTCCGCGGGCGAGGACTCCCAGGTGATCCCGGCGTCGGGCAGCGGGCCGAGCCAGACCGTCTCGGTGAGCGGCCCGGCCAGCCCGTCGGCCGGGTCGGCGGCCGGTCCCAGGTCGACCGGGACCAGGCGCCGCCCGCGCCGCTCGATCTCGCGGAGGCAGACGTTGGTCGCGACGGTGTAGAGCCAGGTCCGCAGCGAGCTGCGCCCCTCGAACCGGTCCACACCGCGCCACCCCCGCAGCAGCGTCTCCTGGACGGCGTCCTCGGCGTCGTGGGAGGAGCCGAGCATCCGGTAGCAGTGCAGCAGCAGCCCGGGCCGCAGGGGTGCCACGGCCTCGGCGAACTCCTCCGACGCGAGGCTCACCCGGCGTACCTCCCCACGAGGGTCATCGTGTGCAGCTCGGGAGTGCCGTCGCAGCGGTCCGCCAGCAGGGATGCCGTGAAGCGCTGGAAGGCCTCGGACACCTGCAGCTTCCCGCCCTCGCCCTCCTCGTCGGCGACGTGCAGGAACGTCACGCCGTCGTCGAGGACGTAGACCGAGTAGGTCACTCCCTCGGTCCGGCGTGCGTCGAGGTCTGCCATCACCTCGCGAACGTACGCCGAGTTCTCGTCGGCCCGCCCGTCCTTGACCTGGTAGGTCACCATCCGGGTCGTCATGCCGCCACCGCCTGGCGGCCGTCGGTCGCATGCGGGGCCTCGGCGTCGGGCATCCCGGGACGCCGGGTCGGGAGCCGCGAGCCGGCCACCGCGCCGAGCAGCGAGAGCCCTGCCGCAGCGAGCAGCGCCGCCCGGAACCCGTCGACGAACTCGTCCGGGGACGCGTAGCCGCCGACCGCGCCGAACACCGCCACGGTCACGGCGATACCGAGCACGCCGCCGAGCTGTCGCATCGTGCTGTTGACACCCGACGCGGTCGCGACGTCGCGGTCGGCGACCGCGGCGACGGCCGCGCTCTGCCCGCACGGGATCGCCATCGAGACCCCGAGCCCGCCGACCACGAACGGGCCCAGCATGTCGAGGAAGCCGACGCCGGTCCCCACCGTGCTCGCGAACCACACCAGGGCCGCGGCCTGCACCGTGAGCCCGACGGTGACCAACGGGCGCTCGCCGATCCGGTCGGCCAGCGCACCCGAGACCGGGGCCATGACCAGGAAGGTGCCGGTCCACGCCATCAGCCGGACGCCGGCCCCCAGCGGGCTCTCGCCCGCCACGACCTGGAGGAGCTGCCCGTAGAAGAACACCGCCGAGAACAGCGGGGCGAACGTGAACGCCACGACGAGGTTGCCGGCGGTGAAGCCGCGCCGGCGCAGCAGCCGCGGAGGCAGCAGCGGGTGCGTGGCGCGTCGCTGCCAGACCGCGAAGCCGGCCAGCAGCGCGAGCCCGGCAGCGGCCGTCCCGAGCACCTCGGCGCTGGTCCAGCCGGCGGGCTCTCCGCGGACCAGCGCCCAGACGAGACCGAGGACGCCGGCACCGAGCAGCGCCACGCCGGGCACGTCCAGACGGCTGTCGGGCACCGTGGTCTCGGGCATCAGCCGCAGCACCAGCGGCGCCGCCACCAGGCCGACCGGCACGTTGATCCAGAAGATCCACTGCCACGCCAGCCCGTCGACGACCGCGCCGCCGACCAGCGGGCCGCTCGCGACCGCGATGCCGGTGACCGCGCTGAACAGGCCGAGCGCCGCGCCGCGACGCTCGGGCGGGAACGCCGAGGTGAGCAGGGCCATGCCCAGCGTCAGCAGCACGGCCGCTCCGGCTCCCTGCGCGACCCGCATCGCGACCAGGGCGCCGACGCTGCCGGACACCGCGCAGCCGGCCGAGGCGAGCGCGAACAGCACCAGCCCGCCGGCGTACGTGCGCGCCCGCCCGAGCCGGTCACCGAGCACCGCGGCCGGCACGAGCAGCACCGCGAAGCTCAGGTTGTAGGCGTTGACCGTCCACTCCAGGTCGGTCAGGGACGCGCCCAGGTCGCGCTGGATCGTGGTCAAAGCCGAGGCCACCACCAGGGTGTCCAACGCGGCCATGAAGGAGCCGACCGCGGTCAGCACGACGACCCAGCGGAGCCCTCCCTTCCCGCTCATCTGCACTGCCATCTCGCACTCCTCGAAGATCTGACGAGGGCCGCCGGTGAGTGGCCCTTCATCTGGTGTGATCCGCGGGCGTCCGGGGACTGATCGGTGCTCATAGGCTCGGGACCATGCGGATCACGAAGTTCGGCCACGCCTGCGTCCGGATCGAGCACGACGGGCAGGTGGTGGTCCTCGACCCGGGCGTGTTCACCGAGCCCGAGTCGGTCGACGGCGCGACCGCGGTGCTGGTGACGCACCTGCACCCCGACCACCTGCACCCCGACAACCTCCGGGCCACCGACGCGCCGGTCTTCACCGTGGGCCAGGTCGCCGAGCAGCTCGCGACCGACGCGCCCGACGTCGCGGAGCGCACCACCACGGTGCCGGTGGGGGCGGCGTTCTCAGTGGGAGGACCGGCCGGCGTACCGGTCCGGGCGGTGGGCGAGCTCCACAACGTCATCCACCCGGAGCTGCCGCAGCCCTACAACTCGGGCTACCTGATGACCTTCGGCGACCAGGTCGTCTACCACCCGGGCGACGCGCTGGCGCTCCCCGAGGTGCCGGTCGACGTGCTGCTCTGCCCGTCGTCGGCCCCCTGGCTGCGCAGCGAGATGGCGATCGAGTTCGTGCGAGCCGTCGGCGCGCCCCGGAACCTCGCGATCCACGACCGCGTCTACTCCGAGGCCGGGCACCGGTTCCTGTCCACGCAGATGGAGACGCTCGTCGGGCCGCGGGGCCAGGAGTGGGTGCTGGTGCCGGACGGGCACGACCTCTGACGCATCGACCCGTCGTGGGTCCATACTCACGGTCGGACAGCAGGAGGAGCGGGGAATGACGCAGGACCCGACCCAGGGCGGGCTCACCCCCGACAAGGTCGCCGAGCTCGAGCACAAGCTCGCGGACGCCGCGGCCGAGGTGGCCCGCGTGCAGGCGCAGCTCCAGCAGGCACAGCACGCCGGCCAGCCGCTGAGCACCGCACCTCCGCCGGGCGCCGGAGTGCCGGGCACGACGATCCCGGCGGCGCCGTACGGCGGTGCCGACCCCCACGTCATCACCATCAACGGCCAGCAGATCGTGCCGGGCAGCGGCAACATGCTCGAGATGCTCCAGCAGGTGGGCCGTTCCGGCGTCGCCCCCGTCGTGATGGTCAACGGCCAGCAGGTGTCGGGCGGCCAGGCCGTCGACATCGGGAAGTACCTGACCCCCGAGGTGACCCAGCGGATCGCCGCCTCACTGCAGTCGCTCGGTCTCGACCAGGGGCTCGGCGCGATGTTCGGTCACGTCGGCTCGCCGCCCGAGCCTCCCGAGGTGGTCGGGCCGCTGGCCGAGCCGCCGCGCCACGTGCCGATGAGCTACCGGCTGGCCACCTTCAACCTCAGCATCTACGAGCTGTTCATCATGATCATCGGGGCAGTCGCCCCGATCGCGGTCTGGGCCTTCCTCCCGGTCGTGATCCCCGGCGCCCTGATCGCGGGTGTCCTGCTCATCGTGTGGTTCCGCGGCCGCCGCTACATGCGGCGGATCGGGATGCTCAAGTGGGGCAAGGTCGCGACCGTCACCAACAACGACACTCTCGACAAGGGCACCTACTACAGCGGCGTCACCTACAACAACATGCGCAAGCGCATGGCGAACGGCTGGGACGCGAAGACGATCTGGTACAGCGGACCGGCCTACAAGAACAAGGTCGACTACACCCTCGACGGTGCCACCGGGTCGCTGGAGTGGCGGGGGCTGCAGTACCACCGGGGCGTGGTCCTGGCCGACTCCCGCAAGCCGGGCCGCGCGATGGAGGTCAGCATGTTCCCCTACTCGGTGAAGCCCGGCCCCGACGGCCAGCTCACCGGCGAGCTCTCGGCGTGGCTGTGGGGAGGCATCATCTCGACGCTCGTCATCGAGGCGACTCTGGTCTACCTCGCGGTCTACGCCGTCCTCGAGCTCTGGGTCGACCGCTAGACCTTCAGACGACGCTCCGACAGCGCGTCGTACGCCGGGCGGCAGGCCTCGGCGACGGCGGCGTCGTGCTCGGAGAGGTCGACCTCGCGGGGGTGGTACGGCGCGAAGCCGGTCGAGGCGAGCACCGCGTCGTACCAGTAGGGCGCCCACACGCCGTCGGAGTCCCGCGGACCGGGGGGCCAGGTCAGCATGCGGTCGGTGAAGGCGATGCCGAGCCAGTCGCAGAGCCAGCGCAGGTGGGCTTCGGGGTCCCGGAGGAAGTCGGCGGCGTCGATGACCGGGACCTCGAGGCCGGCGGCGTCCCACCGCTCCATCAGCCACCGCTGCTGGAGCAGCCCGATGTCCTCGGGCTCGCACGCCTCCCGCGAGCGGACGTAGGACGCGACCACCTCGGCCGGGTCGCGGATGAGCTGGACGTTGCGGAACGCCTCGGTCCAGCCGGCGTCCTCGCCGCGGTCGAGGTGCTGCGCCATGTGCTTCGCGTAGTGGACGGTGGCGCCCTCCGGCAGCGGCGCGTGCAGCTCGGCGACGGCCTCGGCGAGCGACGTCGGCTGCGCGGCGATCACCTCGTCGCGGCCGGGGTGCTCGAGGCCGGTCCGGGAGAGGTACGC
Source organism: uncultured Actinomycetota bacterium (assembly GCA_963766475.1). Lineage (GTDB taxonomy): Bacteria > Actinomycetota > Actinomycetes > Propionibacteriales > Nocardioidaceae > Nocardioides. The sequence continues at coordinate 90,695 of CAVXZS010000004.1, forward strand.
CGCGTAGAGGGGCTCGTCGACCACGACCGTGTCCGGCCGGTTCTCCCAGGCCCGCATCATCGCGGTCGAGATGTTGCGCGGGCCCGACCACATGGCGACCCGGACCTCGGTCACGGTGCGGTCCGCGCCGAGACGTCTCGGGCCACCCAGTCGGCGTAGAGCCCCTGGAGCCGGGTCACCACCGGGCCGCGCTCGCCGGACCCGATCACCCGCCCGTCCACCGACCGCACCGGCGCGACACCGGCGAACGTCCCGGTCACGAACGCCTCCTGCGCGCTGTAGACGTCGGTGAGGCTGAACGTCTTCTCGAGTGCGGTGATGCCGTGAGCGCGACACATCGCCAGCACGTTGCCGCGGGTGATGCCGCCGAGGCAGAACCGGCCGTCCGACGTCCACACCTCCGGCTCGTCGGGCGTGCCCTTGACGATGAAGAAGTGGGTGCTGTTGCAGGTCGCGACGAAGCCGTGCGGGTCGAGCATCAGCGCCTCGTCGGCGCCGGCCTGGTAGGCCTGGATGCAGGCGAGGATGTCGTTGAGCTTGCTGTGCGCGTTGAGCTTGGGGTCGAGCGTGTCCGGCGTCGCGCGCCGCACGTGCGTGGTGAACAGCGCCAGCCCCTGCTCGACCGTCTCCGGCGTGGGCAGCTTGTGCTCGGCGATGATCACGATCGTCGCGGGACCGACCGTGACCCGAGGGTCCTGGTAGGGCGTCGACTTCACCCCGCGGGTGCACATCAGCCGCACGTGCACGCCGTCGGTCATCTCGTTGGCGGCCAAGGTGTCGTAGACCGCGCGGGTCAGCTCCTCACGGCTGACGCCGAGGTCGATCATGAGCGCCGCCGCACCCTCCCAGAGCCGGTCGAGGTGCTGCTCCAGGAACGCCGGGTGCCCGTCGTGGACGCGCAGCCCCTCCCAGATGCCGTCGCCGAGCACGAACCCCGAGTCGAACACCGAGACCGTGGCCTCGGCGCGCGGCTTCAGCTCGCCGTTGACCCAGATCAGGATCTCGTCGTTGCGCGGGTCACGCGCATGGTCATGCGCGCCAGATGGCATCTAGGACACCCCCGCGAGCTTCGACCGGCACCCACGACGGACAGCTCGCTCCGCTCGCCCGCTGCGCGGGGCTTCGCCGGTCCGTCGTGCGCGACGGTCGATCGCGGGGCGCGCTCGCTCCGCTCGCAAGACCGGGTCGCTCCGCTCCCACGCTCCCATCACCGAGAAAGCGGTGGTCACCTAGGTGCTCAATGCATCTCTGACAGGTACGAACTTGCCCTGCGTCTCGGCCAGCTCGGCCTCGGGGTCGGAGTCCGCGACGATGCCGCAGCCGGCGTAGAGCCGGACGGTGTTGCCCGAGATCGTGGCGGACCTGAGCGCGATGCCCCACTCGCCGTCGCCGTCGGCGTCCATCCAGCCGACCGGCCCGGCGTAGCGGCCGCGGTCCATCCCCTCGATCTCTGCGATCAGCTCGGTCGCGACCGAGGTGGGTGTGCCGCCGACCGCGGCGGAGGGGTGCAGTGCGGCGACCAGCTCGAGCGAGGTGACGGTCGCGGAGTCGTGCACGACACCGGTCACGTCGGTGGCGAGGTGCATGACGTTGGGGAGGTGCAGCACGAACGGCGCCTCGGGCACGTTCATCGACGAGCAGTGCGGCGCCAGCGCCTCGGCGACGGAGCGGACGGCGTACTCGTGCTCCTCGAGGTCCTTCGACGACCGGGCCAGCCGGGCCGCGAGCGTGAGGTCGCGAGCGTCGTCGCCGGTGCGCCGGATCGTGCCGGCCAGCACCCGCGAGGTGACCAGGCCGAGCTCGCGGCGCACGTAGAGCTCCGGGGTGGCGCCGAAGATCCCGTCGACGTGGAAGGTCCAGCAGGTCGGGTAGTGCTCGGCGAGCTCGCGCAGCGGCCAGCGCACGTCGATCGGCTCGGCGGCGGTGGCGACCAGGTCGCGGGCCAGCACCACCTTCTCGAGGTCACCGGAGTTGATCCGCTTCACCGCCTCGGCGACCTGGCCCATCCACTGCTCGCCGTTGAGCCGGCCGTCGGTGAAGCTGACGCCGACCGGGGGCTTGGGGGCGGTGGCCAGCTCGAGCCGCCGGTCCAGCTGGTCGAGGCCGCCGACGGAGGAGACGGTGGTCAGCCACGCCGTGTCACCACGACGTCCGAGGATCACCTCGGGGACGATGAGCGCGGACTGGCTGGACGGGTCGGGGCCGGGCTCGTCGGCGAACGCGAAGGTGCCGAACGCCACCAGGCCGCTGCCCGGCTCGTCGACGTCGCTGCGGACGATGGCGCGGGCGGTGAGGTCGCGCCACCAGCTGTTGGCCTCCTCGAACCGGCCGGCGCCGCTGGTCCGGATCTCGGCCGCGACGCCGCAGCCGACCAGCCCGTCGCCGTGCCTGAGCCAGGTGACCGGATGGTCCTCGGGCAGCATCTCGATGAGCGAGGCCTCGGCCGGGAGCTCGAGCTCGACGGTGCGGACGACGAGGGGGGCCGTCGGCGTCTCCGCGGAGATGTCCGTCGTGGGGCCACTCGTCACAAGAGCCGAGCGTACTCACGCGCGCCGGTGACGACCGACTCCAGGAGCCGCACGTGAGTGACCTCACGCGCCGGTGCGGGGCCCCTGCAAGCTTCCGGCTAGCTCCAGTAGACGACGACCTCGTCGCCGACCTGGACCTGGTCGTAGAGCCAGGAGACCGCGTCGTAGTCACGCACGTTGACGCAGCCGTGCGAGGCGCCGCCGTAGCCGGTGGCCGCGAAGTCGGAGGAGTAGTGGACCGCCTGCCCGCCGGAGAAGAACATCGAGAACGGCATCGAGGAGTCGTAGAGGCGGGACACGTGGTCGCGGCTCTTGAGGTAGACCGAGAAGACGCCCTCGCGGGTCGGGGTGGACGACGCGCCGAACCGCACGTCGACGGTCTTGAGCACCGTGCCGTCGACCACCCAGCGCAGCGTCTGGCTGGACTTGTCGATGCACAGCACCCGGCCGGTCCGGCAGCGGTCGTCCAGCGGGCCGGGGACGTTGTGCAGCCCCATGGCGTCGCGGGACGGCTCGGAGGTCATGGCGTGCAGGCGGTCGAGGGTGCGCTGGTCGACCTCGCCCGTGACCGGGATCTGCCGCTTGTCCTGGAAGCCGCGGACCGCCTCCACGGTCTCGGCGTCGTAGGTGCCGGTGCCGCGGCCGAAGTACCACGCCAGTGCGGCCAGCCTGGCCTGCAGGTCGCGCACCTTCATCCCGGTGTCGCCCTTGGCGAGCAGGACCCGGCCGGGCTCCATGGTGTGCAACGGGTGCTTCTGGGAGGGCGGCGGGTACGCGCTGGGAGGCGGCTCGGCGACGGGCTCGGCGACCGGCTCTGCGACCGGCTCTGCGACCGGCTCGGCGACCGGCTCGGCCACGGGATCCGCGTCGTGGGCCACCGGCGTGGTCCGCACCGTGGCGGCGCCGTCGATGTCGGGCCCGGTCGACCTCCGCATCGCGAAGCCGACGGCCGTCGCCGACACGGCGAGCAGCAGCACGACCAGGAGACCGAGGCCGGCGCGGCGAAGCGTTGTCATGCTCTGCTCATTTTCGAAGGCTCCCGAGGGGGAAGGTGGAGTCTGGTCACCACATTGACGCTTGGCGGCGGCTTCGGGTTGCCGACACGCCGCCCCTACTGTGTGGCCGTGGCCCGCGCCGACCTCGACAAGCAGCCCGCCGACGTACGGCGGATGTTCGACGCGGTCGCGAAGAGGTACGACCTCACCAACGACGTCCTGTCCCTCGGCCAGGACCGGCGCTGGCGCCAGGACGTCATCGAGGCCGTCGACCCGAGGCCGGGGGAGCGGGTGCTCGACCTCGCGGCCGGCACCGGTACGTCGAGCCAGCCGTTCGCCGACCGGGGTGCGGTCGTCGTGCCGTGCGACTTCTCCCTCGGCATGCTCCAGGTCGGCAAGCGGGCCAGGCCGGCGCTGCCGTTCACCGCCGGCGACGGCACCCGGCTGCCGTTCGCCGACGACAGCTTCGACGCCGTGACGATCTCCTTCGGGCTGCGCAACATCGTCGACCCGCTGGCCGGGCTGCGCGAGCTGCTCCGCGTCACGCGTGCAGGTGGCCGGCTGGTCGTCTGCGAGTTCAGCCACCCGACCTGGGCGCCGTTCCGCACCGCCTACGTGGAGTACCTCATGAAGGCGCTGCCGCCGATCGCCCGCGCGGTCTCGTCCTCGCCGGACGCCTACGTCTACCTCGCCGAGTCGATCCGCGCCTGGCCCGACCAGCGCGGCCTCGCCGACCTGATCGCGGAGGCCGGCTGGGAGCGCCCCGAGTGGCGCAACCTCTCCGGCGGCATCGTCGCCCTCCACCGGGCGCGAGCCTAAGGCGCGCTCACCGCTTCGACCGGGCCCACTTCCGCGCCCACGCGTCGAGGGGCAGCAACAGGTCGAGGAGCTCGCGGCCGCGCGGCGTGAGCACGTAGCCGCTCTCGTCGCGCCCGACCACGCCGGCCGCGGTCAGCTCGCGGAGCCGGTCGTTGAGCACGCTCGACGAGACGTCGCCCGACGAGGCCTGCAGCTCGCGGAACGTGAGTCCCGTGCCACCGCGCAGCTCCCAGACCACGCGGAGAGCCCAGCGCCGTCCGAGCAGGTCCAGCAGCTCCATGACCGGTCTGGCCATGTCCACCTCGCTTCTGTTTCCGAGGCGCTAATGGTAGCGTCTCGGCGTGCCTCTGAAACCGAAGCAACCGCAGCAACCGCGCATCGCGCCCCTGGAGCCGCCGTACGACGACGAGCAGGCCGAGGTGCTGGAGCAGCTGGGGCCTCCGATCGCGCTCTTCCGCGTGCTCGCGCGCCGGCCCGACCTCGCCCGCGGGATCACGGGCTGGGGCCGCTACTACCTCTCCCGCCGGTCCGCGCTGACCCTGCGTCAGCGGGAGCTGGTCATCGACCGCGTCACCGCGCGTTGCGGCGCCGACTACGAGTGGGGTGTGCACGTCGCCGTGTTCGCGGGCAGAGCCGGCCTCACCGACGACCAGGTCAGGTCCCTCGCGAGCGGCGACCACCGCGACGCCTGCTGGGCCGACTCCGCCGATCGTGCGGTGCTCGCGGCGGTCGACGCCCTCCACGACGACCACGACCTGGACGACCCGACCTGGCAGGCGCTGGTCGCGGCGGTGGGCGAGGACGGCGCTCTCGACGTGATGCTCGTGGCGGGGTGGTACCACGCGATCTCCTACGCCGTGCGCTCCCTCCGGCTGCCGCTGGAGCCGGGCACCGCCGGGCTCCGCGACACGGTCAGCGCAGGCCGGTGAGGTCGAGCGAGACCTCCCACAGGCGTTCGGCATTGGCCGGGTCGAGGGCGTAGGGCGCGACGCCGGTCAGGGTGGTCGCGGTGCGTTCGTGGACCACCGGCGCCTCGCGGCAGTCCTCGAAGTAGCGACCGGTCACCCCGTCGACGTACGGCGAGGCCGCGAGCAGGACCGACGTGGCCGCGCCCTGCTCGGGGGACTTGAAGGTGACCCCGGCATCGGCGAACCGGACCTTGGCCTGCTCGATGTAGTCGCTCCCGCCGACGTGCCGCTGCAGGTTGGTGAAGATGCCGCCGGGCATCAGAGCGTTGGCCACGATGCCGTCGCCCGCCCAGCGCCGGCCGGCCTCCACCGCGAACAGCACGTTGGCCGTCTTCGACTGGCCGTAGGCGGCGAACGGGTCGTAGTCGCGGAAGGCGAAGTCGAGGTCGTCGAAGACCACCGGGCAACGCAGGTGGCCGCTGGAGCTGACCGACACGACGCGCGCGCCACCGGCCGCGGCCAGTGCCGGGTGCAACCCCACCGCGAGCGCGAAGTGGCCGAGGTGGTTGGTGGCGAGCTGCAGCTCCCTGCCGCCGACCAGGGTGCGCTCCTGCACGGCCATCACTCCGGCGTTGTTGACGAGGATGTGCAGCGGCCCGGCCCACGCCGCCACGAACGCCGCGATGCTCGCCGGCCCGCGAGGTCCACGCCGGCGACCACCTCGGCGGCGGTGCTCGTCGCGCCGAAGGGGACGGTCCGGAGGTCGGGGGAGATGGAGGTTGCCATGACCTCGACGTTCGGACATGGAGCGTGCTCCAGGTCAAGCGAGCCGCCAGGGCCGGCTTGGCGTCCCGCGCAGAATGAAGGGATGACGCCCAGGCTCGAGCCGGTCGAACGGCTCGCACACGTCGTGGACCACTCGGAGCACCGCGCCCGGCTGGGCCTGGCGCCACCGGCACAGCATGTCCTCGGGTCGCAGTCGCGGGTGTGGGACGCGATCACCAGGCTGCGTGCGGAGGCGCGCCGCGAGATCCGCGGTCTCGACGACACGAGCTTCCTGCTGGCCCACGACGTCCCGGATCCGATCCGTCGGCGGGGGGCGGCGACCTTGCGAGCTGCTCTCCAGCGCGGCGCACGGGTCTCCCAGGTCACCTCGCGTGAGGGGCTGCTCGCCGACCAGCACCTCGGAGCCATCGTCTACCGGTCAGGGGGCCGGGCGCGCGTGGTCGACAGGCTGCCGTTCAAGGTCTCGATCATCGATCGGCGCACCGCCCTGCTGCCGCTGAACTCCGAGATCCTGGCCGACGGCTTCCAGCTCGTCCGGGATCCGCAGGTCGTCGGCGCGCTCCTGGCCGTCCACCAGCAGCTGTGGGACCAGGGGACCGACCCGCACGGGGACGGCCCGGTCGCGCCCCCGCCGCACCTCTCGGCGATCCTGCCGGCACTCGCCTCGGGTGCCGCCGACGAGGTCGCCGCGTCACGGCTGGGCCTCTCGCCGCGCACCTACAGTCGCCGGGTCGCCGAGCTGTTCAGGATCCTGGGGGTGCGCAGCCGGTTCCAGGCCGGCGCCGAGGCGATCCGCCGCGGCTGGCTCTGACCCCGCGGCCGTGCCCGGTGGCGAGTTGACGCCAGCCTCCAGCGCGGGTCCCGCCGCGCGCCCAGAGTGAGGGGGACCCGGTCCCAGGACCCTGCCTGCCGGGTCGGAAGGAGGCGACCATCGTGACCAGTGACCGCATCGACGAGAGACGCCCGGCGAGCGACGCCACGCGCCGGTGGGCCCCGTGGTGGGTCTACGTGCTCGTGATCCTGGGCGGCAACTACCTGCGCCAGGCGATCGTCCCGTTCGGGACCGTGCCGCAGGTCGTGGACGTGCTCCTGGCCGTGGCCATCGCCGCGGTCCTCTTCGTGGTGGTCACCGCCGTCCACCGCGGCCTGCGACGACCACGATGACGGTGCCCGGGGCGGCCGACCGTGCTGGACGTCGGTCCTCGCCATCGACCTCGCGATCTCGCTGAGCTACACCCTCTGGCCTCCCGACGGGTCCGGACCGCCGCGGCCCATTTAGACCACGCTCGCGTGCTCAAAATCCGCAGGTCAGGGCCGCGACGACCCCGACTTCACGGCTTCCGGGACGAGTGGCAGTATGGCTCTCGCGCCACTTAGTGATTGCATTCACAAGTTCACGAGTGCGACCTCGATCACGTGACTCATCCAGACTCACGAGGGGCGCGGAGCGGCTGAGAGAGCCGAGCAGCACGACCGAGAGAAGGCGCGGCGGTGGACCTCTACATTCCAGTCCTGGCCCTCGCGGGTCTGGCGTTCCTCTTCGCTGCCGGCTCGGTCGTGATGAGCAGCCAGGTGGGTCCGAAGCGCTACAACCGGGCCAAGCTCGACAGCTACGAGTGCGGCATCGAGCCGACGCCCCAGCCGGTCGGTGGAGGCCGGTTCCCGGTGAAGTACTACATCACCGCGATGCTCTTCATCGTCTTCGACATCGAGATCATCTTCCTCTACCCGTGGGCCGTGCACTTCGACGCGATGAAGTACTTCGGCCTGGTCGAGATGGTCCTCTTCATCGCCACGGTCTTCGTCGCCTACGCCTATGTCTGGCGTCGCGGCGGCCTGGACTGGGACTAGAGACTCAGGGAGCTGGGACTGACGTGGGTATCGAGGAGAAGCTGCCGAGCGGCGTACTCCTGACGACGGTCGAGGGCGTCGCGGGCTACATGCGCAAGGCGTCGTTCTGGCCGGCCACCTTCGGCCTGGCCTGCTGCGCCATCGAGATGATGACCAGCGGCGGTCCGAAGTACGACCTGGCCCGGTTCGGCATGGAGGTCTTCCGGGCCAGCCCCCGCCAGGCCGACCTGATGATCGTCGCCGGCCGGGTCAGCCAGAAGATGGCCCCGGTCCTGCGCCAGATCTACGACCAGATGCCCGAGCCCAAGTGGGTGCTCGCGATGGGCGTGTGCGCCAGCAGCGGCGGCATGTTCAACAACTACGCGATCGTGCAGGGCGTCGACCACGTGGTCCCCGTGGACATGTACCTCCCCGGCTGCCCGCCGCGGCCCGAGATGCTCATCGACGCGATCCTCAAGCTGCACGACCAGGTCCAGCACCGCCCGCTCGGCGCCAACATGCGCGCGCAGATCGAGCAGCGTGAGAACGACGCCCTCAAGGCGCTGCCGACGAGCGACATGAAGGGCCTGCTCAGGTGAGCGAGGACCAGAAGGACGTGCTGCCCGAGCCGAAGGGCCCAGAGCAGCCTGCCGTCGACCAGTCTCCGGAGAACGCCCCGGCGACCCTCGACCCCGAGGTCCGGGTCGTCGGTGAGCGGCGGGGGATGTTCGGCGTCACCGGCTCCGGCGACACCAGTGGCTACGGCGGCCTGGTCCAGCCGATCGTGTTCCCGGCTGCCTCCCAGCGGCCCTTCGAGGGCTGGCACGAGGAGGTCGCCGCGGCCCTCGACACGGCACTGAGCGGGGGCGGCGTGGAGCACGCCGTCGACAGCGTCGTCATCCACCGCGGCGAGATCACCTTCCACGTACGCCGCGAGGACCTGCCGAGCGTGGTGCGGCTGCTGCGTGACGACCCCGCGCTGAGGTTCGAGTTCTGCTCGGGCGTCTCCGGGGTCAACTACCCGGAGGACGCCGGCCGCGAGCTGCACGCCGTCTACCACCTGCTCTCGATGAGCTTCAACCGGCGGATCCGGCTCGAGGTCAGCTGCCCCGACAGCGATCCGCACATCCCGTCGGTCGTGGCGACGTACCCCACGGCCGACTGGCACGAGCGCGAGACCTTCGACATGTTCGGCATCGTCTTCGACGGCCACCCCGCGCTCACCCGCATCCTGATGCCGGACGACTGGCCGGGCCACCCCCAGCGCAAGGACTACCCGCTGGGCGGCATCCCCGTGGAATACAAGGGCGGGACCATCCCCCCGCCCGACGAGCGGAGGTCCTACTCATGACCACGACCGAAGATCTCTACGCCGGAGCCAACGAGACCTCCGAGGGTCGCGTCTTCACCGTCACCGGGCAGGACTGGGACCAGATCGCGCAGGGCGTCGCCGAGGAGGCGGACGAGCGGGTCGTGGTCAACATGGGTCCGCAGCACCCGTCGACGCACGGCGTGCTCCGGCTGATCCTCGAGCTCGAGGGCGAGACGGTGACCGAGGCCCGCTGCGGCATCGGCTACCTGCACACGGGCATCGAGAAGAACATGGAGTACCGCTCCTGGGTGCAGGGCGTGACGTTCTGCACCCGGATGGACTACCTGTCGCCGTTCTACAACGAGGCGACCTTCGTGCTCGGCGTCGAGCGGCTGCTCGACATCGAGGACGACATCCCCGAGAAGGCCCAGGTCATGCGGGTCCTGCTCATGGAGCTCAACCGCATCTCCTCCCACCTCGTCGCGATCGCGACCGGCGGCATGGAGATCGGCGCGCTGACCGTGATGACGATCGGGTTCCGTGAGCGCGAGCTGGTGCTCGACCTGTTCGAGCTGATCACCGGGCTGCGCATGAACCACGCGTTCATCCGCCCCGGCGGCGTCGCCCAGGACCTGCCGCCCGGCGCCCTCGACGAGATCCGCGCGTTCATCGCGCTGATGAAGAAGCGGCTCCCGGAGTATGCCGCGCTGTGCAACGCCAACCCGATCTTCAAGGGCCGGCTGGAGAACGTCGGCCACCTCGAGCTCGACGGCTGCCTGGCGCTGGGCCTCACCGGACCGCCGCTGCGTGCCGCCGGCTACCCGTGGGACCTGCGCAAGACCCAGCCCTACAGCGGCTACGAGGACTACGACTTCGAGGTGCAGACCTGGGACACCTGCGACTCCTACGGCCGCTTCCGGGTCCGGCTCAACGAGATGTGGGAGTCGCTCAAGATCGTCGAGCAGGCCGCCAACCGGCTGGCCGGCCTCGAGGGCGCCCCGGTCATGGTCTCCGACAAGAAGATCGCCTGGCCGAGCCAGCTCGCCATCGGCAGCGACGGCATGGGCAACAGCCTCGACCACATCCGCCACATCATGGGCGAGTCGATGGAGGCCCTGATCCACCACTTCAAGCTCGTCACCGAGGGGTTCCGGGTGCCGGCCGGCCAGGCCTACGTCCCGGTCGAGTCGCCCCGTGGCGAGCTCGGCGCCCACGTCGTCTCCGACGGCGGCACCAAGCCGTTCCGCGCGCACTTCCGCGACCCGTCGTTCACCAACCTGCAGGCCACCAGCGTGATGAGCGAGGGCGGCATGGTCGCCGACGTCATCGTCGCCATCGCCTCGATCGACCCCGTGATGGGCGGGGTGGACAGGTGAGCACTGCCCTGGAGGAGCCCACCGGGCTGCCCGCCGAGACGCTCGCCGAGCTCCGTGAGATCGCCGCGCGCTACCCCGAGGCCCGCAGCGGCCTGCTGCCGATGCTCCACCTCGTGCAGTCGGTCGAGGGGCGGATCACCCCGGAGGGCATCGAGGCGTGCGCGCGCATCCTCGACATCTCCGCCGCGGAGGTCAGCGGCGTGGCGACGTTCTACACGATGTACAAGCGCAAGCCCGTCGGCGACTACCTCGTCGGCGTCTGCACCAACACGCTGTGCGCGGTGATGGGCGGCGACGCGATCTTCGAGCGGCTCAAGGACCACCTCGACGTGGGCAACGACGAGACGACCGACGACGGCGCGATCACGTTGGAGCACGTCGAGTGCAACGCGGCCTGCGACTACGCCCCGGTGATGATGGTCAACTGGGAGTTCATGGACAACATGACCCCCGCCTCGGCCGTCCAGCTCGTCGACGACCTGCGTGAGGGCAAGGAGGTCACCTCCACCCGCGGCCCGCGGATCTGCACGTGGAAGGAGGCCGAGCGGGTGCTCGCCGGCTACCCCGACGGGCGCGTCGACGAGGGCCCCGGCGCCGGGCACGCGTCGCTGGTCGGGCTCGCGCTGGCCCGCGAAAACTCCTGGACCGCCCCGACCAAGGACGACGCGAAGGCCCTCGGGCAGTCGGACGACGGCGGCACGGCGGAGACGAAGGAAGGCGCTGCGGCGCAGGCCGACACCGGCCGCGCCCAATCAGAGACGGTGCAGTCGGAGACGAAGCAGGCTGAGTCCACTGGCGACGGGGGCAAGAAGGATGGCTGACCGCATCGACACCCTCACGCCCGTCCTCACCGACATCTGGGACGCCGAGCAGTCCTGGAAGCTGTCGACCTACGAGGACAAGGGCGGCTACGGCGCGCTCAAGACCGCCCTCGGCATGGCGCCCGACGCGATCGTCACCGCGGTCAAGGACTCCGGCCTCCGCGGCCGCGGCGGCGCCGGCTTCCCGACCGGCATGAAGTGGTCGTTCATCCCGCAGGACAACCCGAACCCGAAGTACCTCGTCGTCAACGCCGACGAGTCCGAGCCGGGCACCTGCAAGGACATCCCGCTGATGATGGCCAACCCCCACGTGCTCGTGGAGGGCGTGATCATCAGCTCGTTCGCGATCCGAGCGCACACGGCGTTCATCTACATCCGCGGCGAGGTGCTCCACGTCATCCGTCGAGTGCAGGCCGCCGTCGACGAGGCCTACGCCGCGGGCCACCTCGGCCAGGACATCCACGGGTCCGGCTACGACCTCGACGTCGTCGTGCACGCCGGCGCCGGCGCCTACATCTGTGGCGAGGAGACCGCGCTGCTCGAGGGGCTCGAGGGGCGTCGCGGGCAGCCGCGCCTGCGTCCGCCGTTCCCGGCCGTCGCCGGGCTCTACGCCAGCCCGACCGTCATCAACAACGTCGAGTCCATCGCCTCGGTGCCGAGCATCATCGAGCACGGCGCCGAGTGGTTCTCCTCGATGGGCACCGAGAAGTCCAAGGGCTACGGCATCTTCAGCCTCTCCGGCCACGTCACCCGGCCCGGCCAGTACGAAGCGCCGCTCGGGATCACGCTGCGCGAGCTGATCGACCTGGCCGGCGGCATGCGCGAGGGGCACATCCTCAAGTTCTGGACGCCGGGCGGCTCCAGCACACCGCTGCTGACCTCCGAGCACCTCGACGTGCCCCTCGGCTTCGAGGAGGTCGCGGCCGCGGGCTCCATGCTCGGCACCCGCGCGCTCCAGCTGTTCGACGAGACCACCTGCGTGCTCCGGGCGGTGCTGCGCTGGACCGAGTTCTACAAGCACGAGTCCTGCGGCAAGTGCACGCCGTGCCGCGAGGGCACCTGGTGGCTGGTGCAGACCCTGACCCGGCTCGAGCAGGGGATCGGCAGCGAGAGCGACCTCGACGTGCTGCTCGACCAGTGCGACAACATCTTCGGCCGGTCCTTCTGCGCGCTCGCCGACGGTGCCGTGAGCCCGATCCAGAGCTCGATCCAGTACTTCCGCGAGGAGTACCTCCAGCACCTGGCCGAGGGCGGCTGCCCGTTCGACCCGGCCCGGTCGACCCTCTTCGCCGACGAGCTGGAGATGGCATGACGACGGCCCCCGAGAAGGCGAACGCCAGCGTGCCGGACACCGTGAAGACCGTGTCGCTGACCATCGACGGCATCCAGCTCAGCGTCCCCGAGAACACCCTGGTGATCCGGGCCGCGGAGCAGGTCGGCGTCCAGATCCCGCGGTTCTGCGACCACCCGCTGCTGGCACCGGTCGGCGCCTGCCGCCAGTGCCTGGTCGACATCCCCGACGCCGGCAACGGCCGTGGCTTCCCCAAGCCGCAGGCCTCCTGCACGCTTCCGGTC
>CAVXZS010000005.1:0-181208 GCA_963766475.1 uncultured Actinomycetota bacterium
GCGCGCGATGCGCGTGCGATGGCGGGCGGTTAGTGAGGGTCGGAAGCGGTCACCGGCGGACGTCACGTTCGGGACCGTCAGAAATTTCGTGGGTGGGGCGGTGATCCGGAAGCGGGGCGTCCCGTCCCGGCAGGAGAGGATCACAGTGTCTGAAGCGGAGAAGGCGGCCGTGGACTCGGCCAGGGTCCAGCGGTCGGCGGTCCGCGGGCTGGATGTGCAGATCGCGCCGGAGTTAGTCGAACGGGCCCGGGCCGAAGGCGTGTCGCTGGTCGGTAAAGGCGGCCTGCTGCAGCAGGTGACCCGGGCGGTGCTGCAGACCGCGCTGGAGGCCGAGATGGCTGACCACCTGGGCTATGAACGGGGTGAGGCACCACCGCCCGGACAGGTAACCAGCGCAACGGCAGGTCAGCGAAGACGGTGCGCACCAGGTCGGGGATGTGCGGCTGACGTGCCACGGGACCGGCACGCTTCGTTCGAGCCGAGGATCGTGCCCAAACACGCTCGCCGGGTCGAGGGGTTCGACGAGGCGATCGTCAGCCTGTATGCCAAGGGCCTCACGACCGGTGAGATCCAGGCGCACCTGGCCGAGACTAACGTGGAAGTGTCCCGAGACCTGGTACAGCGGGTGACCGACAGGGTCAGCGAAGAGCTGGCGACCTGGGCGTCACGACCGCTGGACCAGGTGTTCCGGTGGCGCTGATCGACGCGATCCACATCAAGATCCTGGACGGCCAGTTCGCCAACCGGCCGGTCTAGGTCGCGGTCGGGGCCGACCTCGCCGGTGAGCGTGACGTGTTGGGCATGTGGGTCGGACCGGCGGAGAGGGCGCCAAACACTGGATGACGTGCCTGGCCGAGCTGCGCAACCGCGGCGTTTCGGACGTGTGATCGTGGCCTGTGACGGGCTGAAAGGTCTACCCGAGGCGGTCAGCGAGATCTGGCCGCTGGCCACCGTTCAGCTGTGCGTGGTGCACCTGGTTCGGGCGTCGCTGCGGTATGCGTCCAAGGCGCACTGGGGGCCGATCACCAAGGCGCTGCGCATCATGTACACCGCGCCCACCGTCGCGGCCGCCGAGACCCGGTTCGCCGAGTTCGAAGCGCGTGGGTCAAGCAGTACCCGGTGATCATCAAGCTGTGGCGAACGGCGTGGGAACAGTTCACCCCGTTCTTGGCGTTCCTGCCGGAGTCAGACGGGTCGTCTACACGACAACATGGTCGAGTCACTCAACGCACGGTTCCGCCAGGCGACCCGCCGCCGCGGCCATTTCCCGAATGAACAGGCCGCACTCAAGGTCCTCTACCTGGTGATTCGTAGCCCACGACCGAACCGGGCGAACGTCACCGGCAAAACCACCGGATGGAAGAAAGCGCTGAACGCGCTCGCCCTGTACTACGGCGAGCGGATCACCGAAACTAGAAGGCGATCACCGCCTCACCCACAAAGATCCGCACAGTCCCAACAGCTAGTGCCTCGGTGTAGGCCTGGGAGCGGCCGGTGGACACCGTGGTAGGTCATCGTCCGGCCTTGGCGAGCGCGGGTAGTGGTGTAGTGCTTGGGCTGTGTGTAGGACTCGTCAATGACGAACGGTCGGGTCGCGTCGTCGTTGTCCCCGGGAAAGTGGCCTGCCGAGTTGATGGGATGCACGATTGCCATCACCAGGTGCCCGCCGACGGTGAGGATTCGGGCGATCTCCCTGAGCGCAGCTGGCATGTGGTCGATGTCGTGCAGGGACATGAACGCGACAGCGCAGTCAGCGGTGACGGTAGCCAGTGGGAGCTCGGTGGCATCGGCGACGATCGCGGGGACCGGTTGTACTGGGTGTGCCGCAGCGGCGCGGCTCATGGCAGGGGAGCGGTCGACCGCCAGGACGCGGTGTCCCAGTGCTTGAAGTTCGCGGCTCACCGTTCCTCGCCACAACCGACGTCCACGGTCAGGTGGCGAGGTTTCGGGAATCAGCGGCAGGAAGAACTCCCGGTGGCTCTCGTAGCTGTCGATGCCGGTTCTGGTCCAGGCGATCCATTCCTCTGCGTGCGAATCCCAGCCTTTGGCGAGGGAAAGCGCGTCGGTCGGTTGGTTCTGTCCCATGGCCGCATCGTAGGTTGTCACCCCGCCGCCGCACGTACGTCACGAGGCTGAGATGTACGAACGACAGCGAGTCCTGCCTCGGTCGATCTGACTGACCCACACCCCGGACAGTCTCGCGGCAGGTGAACGCCCGGGCGTGCACGGAGGTGCCCTCGAGCACGCCAAGAGGAGCCCTTACTAGCCAACGATTGCCACGCACAACCCGCACGGCGATGGACGCGCCGAAGCTGATCTTCAGCGGCCTACGGATCGGAAGGGCGGAGTGGTCTAGCCAGGTGCGGAAGTCCATACCCGCGTCTGGGCCACCTGTCCGGCCAGACCGGCCAGCGCCCGGCGGTCGTCGGAGCCGGGCTTGCGCAGCAGCGACGAGACGTGGCTCTCGACGCCCGCAGTGTTCGGCGTCTGCGTTCCGTGCGGAGCTTCCGTGGTGGATCCGTGGCGAGCACGGATGCCCGCCGCGTACCGGGCGGGACGACGACGGGCCGGCGACACAGCGAAGCCGGAACGAGAGACAAGGGGTACAGACATGGGCAAGACGGTCTTCGACATCAGCATGTCACTGGACAGCTTCATCGACCGCGTTTGAAATAGACACCGGAGGAGCCATGGGTGACGGGGCCACGACCGGTCGAATGGGTGTTCGGGGTCGACGAGACGAGCCGGCACCTCCCCGAGCGGGCCGTCGACGGCCTGGGTGCCGGCGATCTGCGGCCGACGGACGTACGACGACTCGCTGCCGCGGGGGGCAGCTGACGGCCCGAGCGGGCGGCCCGGCGGCCGGTGTTCGTGGTCACGCACGACGTCCCGGCCGAGAACCCGCCGGGCGGGGTGTACCAGTACGTGACCGACGGCATCGAGAGCGCGCTCGAGCAGGCCAGGTGGCCCGCCGATCAGCACGTCGTCGCCGAGCCTGCCGTAGAGGTGGTCCGGACCGGCCTCGCCGCGGAACACCGACCGGTAGCGGCCGCAGTGGCCCAGGTCGAGGTCGAACCCGTTGCCCACCCGCCGCAGCAGGTCCCGCCCGCCGCCCCCGGAGACGACCACGTCGTGGCCGTAGGCGTCGAGGTCGTTGTTCTTGTCGTTGCCCTTCATCCGCACCTTGCAGCCCGTCGCGGTGGCGTTGCGCAGTCCCGTGGTCGTGACGTGGAGGAGGCCGTCGACGCTGGCGGTCTGGGCGTCCAGGTCCACCTTCGCCTGCTTCTCGCCGAAGGCGTAGAGAAGGTTGGAGGCGGTCCCGAACTCGATGGTTCCCGTGCCGGGCGTCGAGGTGGGGTTGAGCTCCACGGTCCCTCGGCCACCGAGCACGACGTGCAGTGAGCTGACCTCGTCGACGATGACGTCGCTGGTCCCGGGCCCGCTGACGTAGCTGTCGTTGCCACCGGTCAGGTAGACGGTGGTGAAGGCGCCCGCCGGAGCCGTGGACACGACGGAGTCGTCGCCGAGCCCCGTGGAGACGTCACCGCCCTCGACGCAGATCAGGTCGTTGCCGCCCAGGGCCCGGACGTCCGGGTCGGTCCCGTGCCCGACGATCACGTCGTTGCCCTCGGTCCCGGTGAGGATGCCCGTGGAGCCCTCGATCGTCGCGGGCTGGCCCTGGCAGACGGTGGCGGCGTGCGCCGGGGCGACGGGTCCCGCCAACGCGAGCGCGGACGGTACGACGATGGCGGCGGTCAGTGCGGCACGGAGCTTCATGGTTCCTCCCAGGGTCAGCGTGCCTCGTCAGACGCTGCCGGTCACCGGTCAGTTCGCGCCATTGACAGATCGAGCCGAGCGTCGTCGTGTAAGACGACCGAACCGATCAACACATCTGACACACTGGCCCCGTGCGAGTTTCCGCGAAGTCCGACTACGCACTGCGCGCGTTGATCGAGATGGCGTCTCGCTCCGACGGCAAGGCCGTCAGCGCCGAGGAGCTCGGCAAGCAGCAGGAGATCCCGCACGGCTTCCTCCAGGCGATCCTCGCCGACCTGCGCCGGGCCGGGATCGTGATGTCCCAGCGCGGCCAGTCGGGCGGCTGGCGGATGGGCCGCGCGGCCGACACCGTGTCGGTGGCCGACGTGATCCGCGCGGTCGACGGCCCGTTGGTGTCGGTCTACGGCCTGCGCCCGGAGGCGGTCGAGTACAACGAGACCGCCACCGTGCTCCAGCACGTGTGGATCGCCGCGCGCCGTTCGCTGCGCGACGTCTTCGAGCAGGTCTCGATCCAGCAGCTGGCCGACGCCAAGCTGCCCAAGGCGGTCACCTCACGCACTGCGGACGAAGACGCCTGGCAGCCGCACTGACCTGCGGCCGGTGCGCTCGAGCCCACGAAGGCGCTCGCGCAGCCTCCCCACCTCGGTGACCGCCTCGACCAGCGCCTCGGTGACCAGCTCGACGCGGCCGTCGTACGCCGCCCGGGCCGGGTCGGTCGAGTGCGCCGCCCGCAGCGGCACCAGGTCGCGCACGTCCCCGATCACGTCGTGGCCCCGGTCCGCGACCGACGTGGCCCAGCCCTCGGCGAGGTCGACCAGCTGGTCGTGGTCGACGTGGACGCCGGCGTACTCGGCGATCAGCCGGAGCGAGGCGGCGTCCGCCGGCACCACCAGGCCGGCCGGGTCCGGCAGCGCGAGCCTCTCGGCGTCGAAGCCCACCAGCGATCCCAGGGCGCGCCAGGCGACCGTCGCGTCGGCCGGGTCGGTCACCACCACGTGCAGCCGGTCGGGGCCACGGGTCGCGGCCGCCCAGCGGTCGAGCACCCTGTCGAGGTCGAGCTCGTCGGGGAACAGCCCGACCCGGCCGTCGGGAACGCCGGCCAGCACCACCACGTGCACGTGGGTGCCGGCCAGCCCGTCGACCACGAGCGCGACCTCGCTCGGGGTGGCACCGGCGAGCAGCTCGTGACCGACGACGACCGTCCGCCGCTGCTTCATGGCGCGGCGGCAGATGGCGCTCCAGGTGCCCTCGACGTCCTTGCGGCGCAGCCCCCACGCCCGGTGCTCGCGCCGCACCTCGACAGCCGCCCGGAACGCCTCGTCCGCGGACTTGGCGGGTGCGGTGACTCCGAGCTCCTCGAGCGCGTCCCGGTGGTGCGCGAGCGCCGTGGTCAGCATCGGGAGGCCGGTGTGCGGCAGCCCGACCAGGAGGAACGACTTCGGCTTGGCCATGCGCCCACGGTGGCTCGCTCATCGGGCAGGACGGTGAACCCGACACGTACGCCGGGTGACGACTGGCACTAGAACGTGTTTCAGGGTCGCCCTACGATGCCGGGCATGGGCAACCCGGCGATCACCTCAGACGCGATCACCTGGAACGCGCCTGACGACGACCACCCGGCCCGGCTCGCGTCGATGCGCTCCTACTCGGCGGTGGCCAGGGGCGACCTCGCCGAGTGGCTGACCGTCTATGCCGAGGACGCCGTGCTCGAGGACCCGGTCGGCCCCTCGATGTTCGACGAGCACGGGCAGGGCCACCACGGCCATGCGGGGCTTGCGGCGTTCTGGGAGCTGGCGATCGCGCCGATCTCGACGTTCGAGTTCGAGATCGACGACTCCTTCGCCAACCCGGCCGGCAACACGTGCGCCAACATCGGCCGGATCCGCACGGCGTTCTCCGACGGCAGCAGCACCACGACGGACCTGATCATGGTCTACGTCGTCGACGACGCCGGCCTGGTCAGCTCGATGAAGGCCTACTGGGAGCCCGAACGCACGATGGCGAGCTTCCGGCACGCCTGACCGGCTGACGGAGACTCTTTTCCCGGACCTGTGACACGGGGGAGGTGGCGTGCGTCGAAAGGGCATGACCGACTTCGAGGCGTTCGCCCACGCGCGGACTCCTCACCTGCTGCGGTCCGCGTGGCTGCTGTGCGGTGACCCGCACCAGGCCGAGGACCTGGTGCAGGAGACGCTGGCCAAGGTCTACGTGCGCTGGCACCGCAGGCTGGGTGCCCGGATCGACAACCCGGCGGCGTACGCCCAGACGACGCTGGTGCGCACCTTCCTGAGTGCGCGCCGCCGGCGCTG
The DNA here is from genome assembly GCA_963766475.1 of uncultured Actinomycetota bacterium. Classification (GTDB taxonomy): domain Bacteria; phylum Actinomycetota; class Actinomycetes; order Propionibacteriales; family Nocardioidaceae; genus Nocardioides. The sequence goes on from CAVXZS010000005.1 coordinate 6,087, forward strand.
GTCGGGCGAGCTGCCGTACGCCGAGCCGCCGGACGGCGAGCACGCGGACCGGGCCGCCGAGACCGACCTGCAGCTGCTGGTCGCCGACGCACTCGCCGGGCTCGCCCCGGCCGACCGGGCCGTGCTGGTCATGCGCTACCTCGAGGACCGCAGCGTCAGCGAGGTCGCCGGCGTCCTCGGCGTGACCGAGGGCGCGGTGCGCAACCGGAGCATGCGCGCCCTCGACCGGCTCCGTCCCCTGCTGTCCCCGTCCGGCACCACGAGAGGAACACCATGACCGAGCAGCAGGCCGTCGACCTCCTCGACCGCGTCACCACCGACCTTGCCGTCGACCCCGGTCTCGTGGCGGGTGCCGTCAGCCGGGGCCGCCGTCACCGCCGCCGCCACCTCGTCGGGACCGCGGCTGTGACAGTGGCAGTGCTCGGGCTGACCGGAGCCGGCCTCACGGTGGCGCTGTCCGGTCAGGGTGGCGACTCGCGAGGAGTCGACCCGGCCCCGGTCGCGACCGATCCACCGCAGCAGGACGCGCCCGCTCCCCTGACGATGGCCAAGCTGGTCGCCACCGCCCACCAGGTCCCCAGGACGTTCGCCTCGATCATCCCCGGCGAGATCACGGCTGTCCCCAACAAGGTCTGGGACGATCACAACCCGATCATCGACTTCCTGTGGAACGGGTACGCCGTGCGGGTCGGGCTGACCGCTGACGACTACGTGTCCGGCCAGCGGGTGATCGACCCTCTACGGCGCTGCCACGAGCAGGGCATCGGTCAGCCGTGCACGCCTGGGCAGGTGCCGGGCAGCTACGAGCAGACGATGACCTGGACCGGTCCGCGCGAAGACGGAGGCGTCACGGTGCGAACCCTCACCGTCTATCTCCCCACTGGCCGCGACGTCACCGTGATGGAGTCCAACGCGGCCGGCTGGAAGGACAGCCCGGTGCTCACCAGCGATCTGCCGCTCACGCTCGACCAGCTGCGGCTGGTCGCCTACAGCGACGTCTGGTTCGAGTAGCGCTCAGTGCGCCCCGTGCCGCTGGGCCCACTCGACCAGCGGCCGGGTCGCCCGCCAGTCCTTGCGGACCAGGTCGAGCAGCTTCGCGGTGTGGATCACCGGCTCGAAGCCGATCGTGCGGCTGGCGATGATCGACTTGTGCCGCAGCAGCTCGATCCTGGGGTGGTCCTTGCCGTAGCCGCGAGGCGTCGTCTTCAGCACGTCGCCGCCGATCGTGAACTTCTTCCGCTCCAGGCCGCGGACGATCGTGTCGAGCTCGGCGCCGTAGGTGTCGTGCGCGATCGCCTCGCGCAGCGCGGCCAGCCGCGGTGCCTCCGCGTGGTAGAACCCGCCGCCGGTGCGTACGCCGCGCGGTGAGACCTCGACGTACCAGCCCGTCGCGTCGGCGACCCGCACGAACGCACCCTGGTGGGTCTTGTAGGGCGTCTTGTCCTTGGCGAACCGCACATCTCGGTAGGGCCGGAAGATCTTGGCGTCGCCAAACTCCTTCCCCAACGCGTCGCACAGGGCCGTCATCGGCGCCTTCACGGACTCCTCGTAGACGTGCTTGTGCTTCTCCCAGAAGCTCTTGGTGTTGTCGACCTCGAGGTCGTCGTAGAAGTCGAGCGCCGCTACGGGGAAGCCGGTGAACTCCACGGATCCGAGCCTAATTCTCTACTCCGGGAGCGCCGCCATCACCTGCTGGTCGCCGCCCTCGGAAAGTGCGGTGACGACGAGCGCGGCGTCGCCGCACCGCGGGGCCTCGAGGAACGACTGCCCGGTCGGTGCCTCGTAGACGACGGCCAGGCTGCGGCCGTCCCAGCGCAGCAGCTGGGCCGGGTCGCCCTCGCCCTGCGGGTCGCGCACGAAGTACGCCGACCCCGCGCACGGCACGAGGGTGCCGGACGTGCCGGGGCCGAGGTCGTAGTAGCCCTCGCCCACCCGGGCGAAGAGCTCGGCGGCGTCGATGTCGTCCTCCTTCGGGATCACCGACCAGATCGCCGCGTCGTCGCCGAGCACCGCGCCCTCCCAGGCCGCGCACTCCGGGACGCCCGGGAAGGGGTCGAAGCTCTCGTCCGCGACCGCGCCGACGGTCCGGCAGGACGGCTTCGCGTCGTCGAACGCGAGCACGGCCGTGCCGGCGTCGGTGACGTGGGCGGCGTTGAAGCCGTGCTTGGCCTCGGCGCACCAGGCGATCGCGGTCTCCCTGGACTCGAGGTCCACGGTGGCCACGCAGTAGCCGCCGTTCGGGCCCGGGGTCGCGTGCACCAGGGTGTCGCCGCCCAGCGCCCAGGTGCCGCCGGAGATGGTCGGCACGTCGGAGTCCTCGTCGAGGGTGAACTGGTCGCCCTTCGCCAGGTCGGTGACCTCGGCGGTGGCCGGCCTCTGCTTGTGGTCCCTGTCCTGACGGACCACGACCGCCCAGTCGGTGTCGAGGAGGGCGTTGGTGATCCGGGTGCCCTCGTCGGCGGTGCCGAAGGAGTCGTCCGGGCCGTCCAGCCGGTAGGCGTCCCCGGACGCCTCGACGGTCAGGAACCAGGTGCCGTTGGTGGTGACCGTGTTCTCCACGACGCCGGGCGCGGGCACCCACTCGAGCAAGGACGTGGTCGCCTCGATCGGTGCCGGCTGGTCCGGCGTACCGCCCTCGGGCGCCTCGCCTGCCGGCGACGTCTGGGCCGTGGGCCTGGACGGTCCGGGGTCCTTGTCGGACGTGCAACCGGCGAGGGTGAGCGTTGCGACCGCGAGCACTGTCGCCGCCCGCCGTGACCTCACGCCTGAAGTATCCACGGCACGTCCTGCCGGCTGAGGTAACATCGCGGCGCCGGTTGACCGGCATGCGGATGTAGCTCAGTTGGTAGAGCGCGACCTTCCCAAGGTCGATGTCGCGAGTTCGAATCTCGTCATCCGCTCCAACTCCGCTGGTTGAGGAAGGCGCGCTAGCGCCTGTCTCGAAACCTGGTGACCCGGGGCTGGGACTGATCCCCGCTCGTCGAGCTTGTCGAGATGTCCGCAGCGTGGCTCCCAGCGAACTCTGCGGGGGTTTCGAGACGGTTGCTGCGCAACCTCCTCAACCACCCGTTGCGCAGCGCTGGCTCGGAGCGAAGCGTTGCGGGGTTTCGAGACGGTTGCTGCGCAACCTCCTCAGCCACCGCGGATATTGACAACATACTGTCAAATATGACAGCATGTTGTCATGACTCGATACCTGAACCTCGCCCTGGTGGACACGATGGCCGACTGGGAGATCGGCTACCTGACCGCCTACACCGGTCGCACCGAGCACCAGATCGAGCCGGGTGCGGTGCGCCTGCGGACGGTCGGGCTGACGGCCGCCCCGGTGCGCACGGTGGGCGGGCTGACCGTCGTCCCGGACGTGACGGTCGACGAGCTGCGCCCGGAGGACAGCGCCATGCTGGTGCTGCCGGGCGCGGACACCTGGGCCGAGCCGGCGCAGCAGGCCTGGCTCGACCAGGCCCGCAGGTTCCTCGACGACGGTGTGCCGGTGGCGGCGATCTGCGGCGCGACGTACGCGCTGGCGGCGGCGGGGTTCCTGGACGACCGCCGGCACACCGGTCCGGACCGGGACTTCCTCGCCTCGTCGGGCTATGCCGGCACGGAGCACTACGTCGACGAGCTCGTGGTGACCGACGGCGACCTGATCACCGCCAGCCCGGTGGCGCCGGTCGAGTTCGCCCGCGCGATCTTCTCCCGGCTGGGCATGTACGAGCCCGGGACGCTGGCCTCCTGGTACAAGCTCTACGGCGATCAGGACGGGGCCGGGTTCCACGAGCTGATGGCTGCGTCGTGAGCGAGACGCACGACGCGCAGGTGCTGCTCTCCGACGCGGCACTGACCAGCTTCCGCCTCAACGGCCAGCTCCTCGCGGTGGCCGAGGAGCTGGCCCGGCCGGTGGGGCTGACCGCCGCCTGGTGGCAGGTGCTCGGCGCCGCGCTCGGCGAGCCGCAGAGCGTCTCGGAGATCGCGCGGGCCATGGGCCTGACCCGCCAGAGCGTCCAGCGCATCGCGGACCTGCTGGTCGAGCGAGGGCTCGCGACGTACGCCGACAACCCGGCGCACCGCCGGGCCAAGCTGGTCACGCCCACCGGCGCGGGGCGCGAGGCCGTGGCCGCGATCAACCCGGCGCACCGCGTGTGTGCCGAGGCGCTGGCCGCCGAGGTGGGTCCCGACCGGCTGGCCGAGGTGCTGGCCGGGATGCACGAGCTGTCAGCGGCGCTGGACCGGCTCGAGCACGTGGGTCTCAGCCGCCGAACAGCCTCTTCCACCACGGCTTCCTGACCGCCGTGGAGCCGTCGCCGACCACGGTCGGGACGCCGTTGAGCATCACCTGACCTGGAGCCAGGGGCGGCGAGGGCGGAGCGCCCGGTGCCGGAGCGCCCGGTGCCGGAGCGCCCGGCGCCGGAGCGGGGGCCGGCCCGGCACCGACCACCACGCCGGGAGCCGCGGGCGCCCCGAACATGGGGCCGAGCATGCCGAGGGCCTGCTGCAGCTTCTCCTGGATCTCGGGCGGCAGGTCGGCCGCCGTCTGGACCGGCTGCCCGTTGACCATGATCGAGGTGCTGGCGAAGGTCTGCGCGCCGGCCGGCAGCCCGCCGAGGTTGCCCTCGAACAGGTCCGGGACGCCGTTCTTGTCGGCGTCCGGAAGGGTGGCGGCGAGCTGCTGGCGCACCTCCGGTGGGACGTCCTCCCACCGGGAGTAGTTCTGGCCGTTGACGTTGATGAGCATGGCTACCTCGCACGCTTCCGCGGACCCCTCGGTCCGGCTCCGCGTCAGCCTAGCCCCGGCAGGCCGCCCCGATAGGTTGTCCGCGTGCTGCTCTCAGACCGCGACGTCCTGGCCCAGATCGACGCCGGCCGGATCAGCCTCGAGCCCTTCGACCCGGCGATGATGCAGCCGTCCTCGATCGACGTCCGGCTGGATCGCTTCTTCCGGGTCTTCGAGAACCACCGCTACCCGCACATCGACCCGGCCGCCGACCAGTCGGACCTGACCCGGCTGATCGAGCCGGACGGCGACGAGCCGTTCATCCTGCACCCCGGCGAGTTCGTGCTCGGCTCGACCTACGAGGTGGTGACCCTGCCCGACGACGTCGCCGCGCGGGTCGAGGGCAAGTCGTCCCTCGGACGGCTCGGGCTGCTCACCCACGCCACTGCCGGCTTCGTCGACCCGGGGTTCTCGGGCCACGTCACCCTGGAGCTCGCCAACGTCGCCACGCTGCCGATCAAGCTCTACCCGGGGATGAAGATCGGCCAGTTCTGCTTCTTCAAGCTGTCCTCGCCGTCCGAGCACCCCTACGGCTCGGAGAAGTACGGCTCCCGCTACCAGGGCCAGCGGGGCCCGACGCCGTCCCGCTCGTTCCAGAACTTCCACCGCACCCAGATCTGAGCGACTCCGGCGAGGACGTCGACTCGCCCGTGGCCGCTGCCTGGATCGCCGGCGAGGCGGGGATCGTCGCCGGGCTGCGTCGAGTGCTCGTGAACGAGCTGGGCATGGACCGCCGCCAGGCGGCCCTCGTGGGCCACTGGCGGCGGGGTGTCGCTATGCGGTCGTCGTCGTCGAGGTCAGCTGTCGACCCGGTCGGCGACCTTGCGGAGCCGCTCGGCGACGCGGTGGCGACGGGTGGTCAGCGGCATCCGGGGAGCGGACGCCTGGGCGAGGCGCTCGTGGATCTGGTGCCGGGCCTGCATCTCGATCAGCGTGTTGCTCATGGCCGTTCTCCTTCTCTCCTGTGGGACTCAGTCTTGCTGTGGGCACCGACAGTCGGCCTGACTGCCGTTGCGGTCTCTGTGGTGGTGGGCCGCGGTGCTCAGACCTCGCTCAGCGCGATGTCTCCGCTGACGGTCTTGGCCCGGACCTCGATGTGGTCCTGGCCCTCCTGCGGCTGGCCGGCACCCTGAAGCTCGGAGCGGATGGTGCCCGACACGGTGGTGATGTCGGTCCACACCGGGACGCCCGACTTGACGCCGATCGACACGTCGCCGGAGGCACCCTTGACGGTGAGCCGACCGCGCTCGACCAGGTCGACCGACACGTCGCCACTGCCGGTGCTGAACGACGTGTCGTCGTGCGCGGCGCCGATGCTCAGGTCGCCGCTGCCGGTCTTGACGACCGTGTTGCCGCGGGCCGTCTCGAGGGTGACGTCGCCCGAGCCGGTCGAGACCGAGGCCGAGCCCCCGACCTCTCCGATCTCGACGTCGCCGGAGCCGCTCTTGATCTTGAGGTTGCCGCGCACGTCGTCGACCCGGGCCTCGCCGGAGCCGGTCTCGACGAGCAGGTGGCCCTCGACGAGCTCGACGGTGCAGTCGCCGGAGCCGCTGCGCAGCTGCACGTGGCCGGCGGGACCCGCGACCTGGATGTCGGCCGAGCCGGTGCGGACGGCGTTGTTGCTCCGCTCCGGTACGACGACGTCGACACGAAGCGCGTTGTCGCCGAAGATCCGGCCGCGGCTCGGCTCGATGACCGTGATCGAGTCGCCGTGCTGCTCGACCACCACGTCGTCGGCGTACTTGCCCTCGACGACGACGGTGCTCTCGCTGGTGTCGGCGCAGCGGACGCTGACGTTGCCCTTGCTGATCTCGACGACCAGGTCGACGGGGTTGTGGGTCTCGAAGCGGTAGTCGGGCATGACGGTTCTCCTGGTGGTTGAGGGTGTGCTGATCCACCGGGCCGGCATCCGCCGGTCCGTGGCTGTCTGGGAGTGGTGGGGCCTGGGCCTAGACCCAGCCGGTCATCCGCCGGCCGCGCTTGCCGCCGAAGGGGCCCTGACCGCCGAAGGGGTCGTTGCCGCCGACGAACGGGAGGCTGGAGAGGTCGATGTCGACGTTGATCGCACCCTCGCGGGTCGCGGCGCGGACGACGTTGACGAGCCAGGTGTTGAGCGAGTGGCCGGACCGGGCGGCGAACTCCTCGGCCTTGGTCTTGACCGACTCGGGGAGCCGGAGCGTGATCCGGGCGACGCCACCCTCCTCCTCGTCCTCCGCGCTCGGAGGCGCGGGGGGCGGCGGCGGAGCCGGGGGCGCCGGTGGCGCGGCCGGAGCGTCGACCACGAACGCCAGCTCGCGTCCGTCGAGGCGGACGTCGACGCCACCGGCCGGCATCTCCGCGGTGATCTCCGTGGCGGCCTGGGAGATGGCCTCCATCAGCGCGAGCCGGGCGGCCGGGTCGAGCGCGAAGGTGAGCCGCTCCGCGGTGGCCTGGGCCTCGGGGCCGGCGGCCTCGGCGGCGGCGAGCAGGTCGCGCCGGAGGCTGTCGACGAAGGGCGTGATGTCCATGTGCACCACCATGACATCACGGTGACGTCATGTCAAGTGGGAAGTGATGTCACATGACGTCATCCGGCGTCATGGCGGCCGAACGGCACCCCCCGAACGGGTGAGGTCGCGACGTTTGGGGCTCCTTTCCGCAGGGAACCGCGTCGATGGCCTCGGGGCCACACAGCTGCAGAAAGGGCGTCCGCATGTCCGCACCCGTCCCGGCACTCGCGCCAGCGGTGACCACGATGGCTGACACGATCATCGACGCACGTCCGGTCGACTACCTGATCATCTTCCTCTACTTCGGCGTGGTGCTCGGCATCGGAGTGATGGCCCGCCGCCAGATCTCGGAGTCGGTGGACTTCTTCCTCTCGGGCCGCTCGCTGCCGGCCTGGGTGACCGGGCTGGCGTTCATCTCGGCCAACCTCGGCGCCGTCGAGATCATGGGCATGTCCGCGAACGGCGCCCAGTTCGGCCTCCCGGCCGTGCACTACTTCTGGGTCGGCGCGATCCCGGCGATGCTCTTCCTCGGCGTCGTGATGATGCCGTTCTACTACGGCTCCAAGGTCCGTTCGGTGCCCGAGTTCATGCGCCGACGGTTCGGGACCGGCGCACACCTGGTCAACGCGATCTCGTTCGCAGTCGCGCAGCTGCTCATCGCCGGGGTGAACCTCTACCTGCTCGGCTCGATCATCCACGCGCTGCTCGGCTGGCCACTCTGGCTGGCGCTGATCGTCGCCGCCGCGATCGTGCTGTCCTACATCACCCTCGGCGGACTGAGCGCGGCGATCTACAACGAGGTGCTCCAGTTCTTCGTGATCGTGGCGTCGCTGCTGCCGCTCACGCTGATCGGGCTGCACCGGGTCGGCGGCTGGGACGGGCTCACCGACAAGATCACCTCGGCCGCCAACGACAACTCGGCCATCGCGCCCGCCGACCAGCAGCTGAACTCGTGGCCGGGCAACGCGCTCTCCGGCTTCGACTCCGACCTCTGGTCGGTCATCGGGATCGTGTTCGGTCTCGGCTTCGTGCTGTCCTTCGGCTACTGGACGACGAACTTCGTCGAGGTGCAGCGCGCGATGGCGTCCAACTCGATCTCGTCGGCGCGCAAGACCCCGATCATCGGCGCCTTCCCGAAGATGTTCGTCCCGTTCATCACGATCTTCCCCGGCATGATCGCGGCGGTCCTCGTCACCGAGATCGCCAAGACCAAGGGGGGAGACGCGGTGCCCGGTGGGGCCTCCGGAGACGTGAAGTTCAACGACTCCCTCCTGTTCCTGATGCGAGACGTGCTGCCCAACGGTCTGCTCGGCATCGCGATCACCGGCCTGCTGGCGGCGTTCATGGCCGGCATGGCAGCCAACATCTCGGCGTTCAACACCGTGCTCAGCTATGACCTCTGGGAGACCTACGTCGTCAAGGAGCGCGAGGACGACTACTACCTGCGGGTCGGCCGGATCGCGACCGTGGTCGCGACCGTGGTCGCGATCTTCACCGCGGCGCTGGCCTCGAACTTCTCGAACATCATGGACTACCTCCAGACGCTGTTCGGGTTCTTCAACGCCCCGCTCTTCGCGACGTTCATCCTCGGTATGTTCTGGAAGCGGATGACCCCGGCCGCCGGTTGGATCGGACTGGCGTCCGGCACCCTGGCGGCGGTGGCCACCGCGATCATGACCGAGGGCACGCTCGGCAGCCTGAGCCAGGGCTGGATCCACCTGTCCGGCCAGGGCGCGTCGTTCGTGGCCGCCTCGGTCGCCTTCGTCGTCGACATCGTGCTCAGCGTCGTGGTCTCGATGGTCACCGCGCCGAAGCCGGCGTCGGAGCTCAGGGGACTCGTCTACTCCGAGACTCCGAAGGATGACCTGGTGGACGCCGACGAGGCGACGTACCCGTGGTACCGCCGGACCATCCCGCTGGCCTCGATCGCGCTGGTCATGGTCATCATCCTGAACGTGATCTTCTGAGGAGGCCGTGAGTCATGAGTGAGCACACTGGACACAAGCACACCGCGGGTGCGCTCGACATCCGCAACATCATCGGCGGCCTGCTCAGCGTCTACGGCGTGATCCTGCTGCTGATGGGCATCTTCGGGGACAAGGAGTACGACAAGACCGGCGACGTCAACGCCAACCTCTGGGCCGGCCTGGCGCTGGTGGTGGTGGGCGGGGTCTTCATCACCTGGGCCTTGGTCAGGCCGATCGTGGTGCCCGACCACGTCGAGAAGACCGACGACAGCTCCAGGCCCGCGGGGCACTAGGGCCTCAGGGCATCAGGGCACTGGGGTCGACGGCGGGTAGACGACCACCGCGTCGATGCCCTGCGCGGTCCGGTAGAGGTCGACGGTCAGCGGACAGCCGTCGTCGTCCGCGGGCGTCGGGTCGATCTGGAACCGCACCGCCCGCCGACCGGCCGTCTCCTCGGGCCCGGTGATCCCGCACCAGACCAGCGGCGGGTTGGTCCATGCCGCCCGCAGCACCGGCATCCCGCTGTCGGTCTCGGCGTCCTGCTCCGCGGCGGTCGTGACCAGGTCGAACGCTTCGCCCCATCCGGGGTCGAACGCCACGTCGTTGCCGACGAACGTCTTCGGGCTGCTGCCGGAGACGAGCAGCCGCACCGTCCCGGTGAGCTGAGGGGCCGGCGCGCGACCGAGCGCGAACTGGATGAAGGCCCAGGCCGCGGAGCGGGCGGGATAGGCCGGCTCGCACTGGCTCCCCGACAGCACCGAGGTGCGGACCGTGACGGTGGCGCCCTTGCCGACCGACCCCCCGGTGGGCGGGTCCGAGCCGATCACCAGGCCGGGTGGGTCGCAGGACCGCGCCGGGCGGAGCAGCACGTCGTAGCCCTGGTCCTCCAGCAGCTGTTGGGCCTGGTCGCCCTCGAGCGCGAACAGCGAGGGCATCGACGCGGGCGGGGGTCGGTAGGTCAGGGCCGCCCCCACGGCCACGGCCACCGCGACGAGCGCGATCGTGACGATCGGCCCGGTCCGGCTCCGACGTGCGGGCGCCCCGCTGATCGCCCGCTCCAGCGCCTCGTGCACCAGCGGGTCCGGGTCCTCGGCCCGGCCGATCCTTCGCCGCTGGTCGAGCAGCACCTGGTCCACGTGCGTGCCGGCCTCGCCCTCGGCGCAGCCGAGCAGGACGGCATGCTCGATCAGCCTGCCGTAGCGCGCCGCGACGTACTGGTCGAAGTCCATGTGGCCTCCGTCGTGAGCGTACGACGGGGGTCCGCGATCAGCGCAGCCCCGCGAAGGCGAGCTCGGCGCGCTCGAACTTGGCCCGGTAGACCACGACCGCGTCGATGGGGCTGTCGACCGCGTCGCCGACACGGTAGAGGTCGATGGTGAGCGGGCAGTTGCCCTCGTCGTTGCGGGTCTGGCGGTCGAACTCGATGCGCAGGGCCGGCCTCCCGGCGACCGACGCCGGACGGGGTGTGTCGCACCACTCGACCGGCGGCACCTGCGGGCTCACGCGCAGCGCCGGTATCCCGGTCTCCGTGGCGGCGGGCCGGTGGGCTGCCCTGTCGATCAGTGTGACGACGGTGTCCCAGCGACCCAGGTCGGTCGCACTCGTCCCGGTCAGGGTCACCGGTGCGTCGGTGTCGATCAGCAACACGACATCGGGTGCGAACTGCGGCGGCTTCCCGCCGAGCGCGAACGACACGAACCGCCACGCGGCCGACCGGTCGGCGTACTGCCCGTGGCAGGTGCTCTCCGACGGGAGCGCGGTCTGCACGACCACGGTGCTGCCGCGGCCGGCCGGCCGGCCCGCGGGTGGGTCGGAGCCCACCACCTGGCCCCGCGGGTCGCACAGTGCGGTCGGTCGGAGCTCGACGTCGTAGCCCTCGTCCTCGAGCAGCCGCACGGCCTGTGGCTCGGTCAGCCCGAACAGCGACGGCACCGGTTCCGCCGGAGGCTGGGTGGCCACCGTCCCGCCGACCGCGACGGCGACGGCCACGACGCCGAGCACGGCGAGGGACCCGGCGGGTCGGCGGGCGGGCCTGCCGCTGATGGTCTGCTCGAGGGCCTCGCGGACCAGCGGGTCGGGGTCCTCGGCGCGGCCGATCCGCCGGCGCTGCTGCTCGAGCACCCGGTCCACGTGGGCGCGGGCCTCGTCGTCGGCGCAGCCGAGCTGCACGGCGTGCTCGATCAGCCTGCCGTGGCGTGCCGCGACGTAGTGGTCGAAGTCCACGTGACCTCCGCCGCGAGCCTACGGCGTGGGGCTCACGGGCTCACAGGTCGAACAGCGAGCCCGACTCGGGGATGTCGACGTCGGTCTTCGGCGTGTGCGCCTCACCCGAGCTGGTCGGCTTCGGCTTCTCCTCGGACTCCGGCTCGGGCTCGGGCTCCGGCTCGGGCTCGGGCTCCGGTTCGGGCTCGGACTCTTTCTCTGGCTCGGGCTGCGATCCCGGCTGGGACTCGGGCTCGGGCTCGGAGAACGTCGCCGCCTGGCTGAGCGCGGCGCCGGCGGACACCTGCTGCTCAGGCTCCGGCTCGGGCTCGGGCTCCGGCTCCGGCTCCGGCTCGGGTCGGGCTCGGGCTCGGGGTCGGCCGGGGCGTCCACCACCTCGGGCGCCGCGATGTCGAACAGCGAGCCACCCGACCCGATGTCGGAGGTGGCGGGCGCCGCGGATGCCTCGGCCGCCTCGGACGGCTCCGCCGGCTTTACAGGCTCGTCCGGCGTGTCCTCGGTCGTGCTGTCGGCCTGGGGCTCCGGCTCCGGCTCCGGCTCGGGCTCGGCTTCGATGTCGAACAGGGAGCCGCCCGACCCGACGTCGGAGGTGGCGGGTTCGGCGGGTGCCTCGGCTGCGGTCTCGGACGGCTCCGCCGGCTCCACAGGCTCGACCGGCGCCTCGTCGGTCTCGCTCTGGTCCTGCGGTTCCTGCTCGGCCCTCGCGGCCGGCTCCTCGGGCTCGATGTCGAACAGGGAGCCGCCGGATCCCACCTCGGCCTTCGGCTCCGGCTCGGCCTTGCTCTCGGGCTCGTCCGGCTTCTCCTCCTCCGGCTCGGAGCCCTCGTCGCCGCCGAGGTCGAACAGCGAGCCGCCGGACGACCTGGGCTTGGCGGCCTCGGCCTCCTCCCGCGGGCTCTCCTCGGCGGAGGCGGTCTCGGGCTGGTCGGACTCCTCGGCGGCGTCGTCCGCCGGCGTGTCGAACAGCGACGACCCGCCGCCCGACGCCTTGGCCGCGGGACCGACCTCCGAGGTCTCGGTGACGGTGTCCTCGGTCTGGGTGTCGTCGCCCGCCTCGGGCTCGGCCCTGGTCTCCTCCGGCCGCTCCTTCAGCGCGGTCGCCGTCCCCCCCGAGCCCGGCGCCCGCCGGGTGGCCATCTCGCCCTTCACCGAGGCCAGCAGCATCTGGGCGACGTCGAGGACCTCGACCTCCTCGCGCGCCTCGCCCTTGTCGATCGCCGCGGTCAGGCCGTCGGACAGCATCACCCGGCAGAACGGGCAGCCGACCGCGATCTGGTCGGCACCGGTCGCGACCGCCTCGGTGGTGCGGTTGACGTTGATCCGCTCACCGATGTTCTCCTCCATCCACATCCGGGCCCCGCCGGCGCCGCAGCAGAAGGAGCGCTCGGAGTTGCGCGGCATCTCGACGAAGTCCGCGCCGGGCAGCACCTGGAGCAGCTCGCGCGGCGGCGCGTAGACACCGTTGTGGCGACCGATGTAGCAGGGGTCGTGGTAGGTGATCGTGCGCTTCTGCGCACCGGCCCCCTCGGCGACGGGGGTCAGCTTCCCCTCGCGCACCAGCCGGTTGAGCAGCTGGGTGTGGTGGACGACCTCGAGCTCGATGCCGAAGTCCTTGTACTCGTTCTTCAGGGTGTTGAAGCAGTGCGCGCAGGTCGAGACGACCTTCTTGACCTTGTACTCCCTGAACGTCTCGACGTTCTGCTGGGCGAGCCCCTGGAACACGAACTCGTTGCCGGCCCGGCGCGCCTGGTCACCGTTGCAGGTCTCGCCGTTGCCGAGCACGGCGAACGACACGTCGGCCATGTGCAGCAGCTCGGCCACGGCGCGGGTGGTCTTCTTCTGCCGGTCCTCGTAGGCGCCGGCGCAGCCGACCCAGAACAGCCACTCGACCTCGTCGAGGGACTCGACGTCCTCCCCGACGACCTTGACCTCGAAGTCGAGCCCCTGCGCCCAGTCCATCCGGGCGGTGGGCGACATGTTCCAGGGGTTGCCCTTGTTCTCCATGCCCTTGAACAGCTGGTTGAGCTCGGCCGGGAAGCTCGACTCGACCAGCACCTGGTAGCGGCGCATGTCGATGATGTGGTCCACGTGCTCGATGTCGACCGGGCACTGCTCCACGCACGCGCCGCAGGTCACGCAGGACCACAGCACGTCGGGGTCGATGACGCCGGCGCCGTTCTCCGGCATGTAGAACCAGTCGTCACCCGTGTCGCCGACGAGCGGGCGGTCGACCTCCTTCTTCAGCGTCTGCGTCGGGGCCGAGCCGTCCTCGAGCAGCCCCGCGCGCTTCTCCTCGGGAGCCAGCAGGTAGGGAGCCTTGGCGAACGACGCGTCCCGCAACGCCATGATGAGCAGCTTCGGGGAGAGCGGCTTCTCGGTGTTCCACGCCGGGCACTGGGACTGGCAGCGCCCGCACTCGGTGCAGGTCGCGAAGTCGAGCATCCCCTTCCAGGAGAAGTCCTCGATGGAGCCGATGCCGAGAGTCGTGTTCTCGTCCATGTCCTCGATGTCGTCGAGGGTGACCGGCTTGCCCTCCGACATGAGCGGCTTCACCGCGCCCAGTGCCTTGGGGCGCCGGCCGAACATCACGTTGAGCGGTGCCACGAAGATGTGCAGGTGCTTGGAGTTGAGCACGATCACGAGGAACGCGAGCATCACGCCGATGTGCAGCAGCAGCCCGACACCCTCGAGCACCTCGAGCGGGTCGTGCGAGACGCCGTCGAGCAGCTTGCCGATCGCCGTCGAGACGAAGGCGCCGTTGCCGTAGGGCAGGTTGCCCGCCGCGGCCGACGCGCCCCGGAACAGGAACATCGTCCAGATGACGTTGACGATCATCCCGAGGATCACCCACGCACCACCGAGGTGGGACCCGCTGAACCGCGACTTCCGCCCAAGGGTGTGCGGGTTGTTGCGGACCCGGATGATGCTGAACGTCGCCAGGCCGGCGAGACACATGACCGCGATGAAGTCCTGGGCGAAACCGAGGAGGTCCCAGTGGCCGATGACCGGGATCGCCCAGTGCGCGTTGCGGGAGAAAAGGATGCCGAACGCCTCGAGGTAGACCGAGCCCAGGATCACGAAGGCCCAGAAGACGAAGAAGTGCGCGGCGCCCGGCACCGACCACTTCAGCAGCTTCCGCTGGCCGAGCACCTCGACGACCTGGCTCCGGATCACCTCGCCGAGCCGCTTGGTGACGTTCTCGGCCCGGTCCGGCGCCGGCTGTCCGCTGGTGATGAGGCGGAACAGGAACAGCACCCGTCGACCGGCCACCGGGAGCGCGAGGACCAGCATGACCAGCCCGACGACCAGCACCCACAGATCCACCGCTTCAGCCCCTTCTCGCCCTGGTTGCCCGACCGTGCGGCAGCCTACGGGCAGCGCGCCGGGCCGGGCCTCGACTGAGACGAATCCTACTTTTCGGTAACTTCGCCCGAGCCGCCGGTCCGCCCGGAGCCGGCGCAGCCTGCGGTGACGGAGGACTCAGGCGGGCGGTCCGAACGCGACCAGGGCGACGTCGTCCTTCATGGTGCCGTCCTGGAAGGCGAGCACCTCCTGGACCAGTGAGTCGACGAGGGCGGCCGGGTCCGGCCCGATGCGCCCCGCCGTCGTCGTCAGGCGCTCCTCCCCGTAGAACTCGCCGCCGCGGCGGCCCTCGATCACCCCGTCGGTGTAGAGGAGCAGGGCGTCACCGGGGCCGAGCCGCAGGGTCGTGTCCTCGAACGTCGCGTGGTCCAGCACTCCCAGGAGAGGGCCGTGGTTGCCGGAGGGTTCGGGCGCGTGTCCGTGGCGGAGCAGCAGCGGAAGGGGATGACCACCCAGAGCCATCGTCGCCCGCCAGCTGTCGCCCTCGCACGTGAGCCGGACCAGCACGGCGGTGCAGAAGCGGTCCGTGGAGTGCTGGTGGAGCACCTCGTCGAGGTCCGCCAGGACCGCGCTCGGTCGTTCCTCGCCGACGCAGAGGGCGCGGAGCGTGTAGCGGACGAGGGTGGTGACGACCGCGGCCTCGTAGCCCTTGCCGCACACGTCGCCCAGGGCGATGACCCAGTCGTCGGAACCGACCGGGAACATGTCGTAGAAGTCGCCGCCGACCTCGGAGCCGTGCCCGGCCGGGTGGTAGGCGGTGGCCAGCCTCAGCCCCGGGATCGTCGGCAGCGCCGGCGGCAGGAGGGTCTGCTGCAGGGTGCGGGCCAGCTCCCGGGCCTCGCGCTCGGAGTCCTCGGCGCGCCTCTTGGCCTCGAGCAGCTCCCGCTCGTAGCTCCGCCGCTCGGTCGCGTCGAAGACCGCGATCCTGACGGCGCGCGGAGACCCGTCCTCCCCGCGCGCCAGGGAGGCGTTGACCAGGACCGGAAGACGGCTGCCGTCCGCGCGGACCAGGTCGAGGGCGACCTCGTGGACCCGGTTGGACATCAGGAGTGAGGGGCCCAGGTGGGTGTCGTGGTAGAGCTTGCTGCCGACGGTCAGGAGACCGGCGAACGTGGACCTGCCGACCAGCTCCGAGGCGTCCCGCTGGACCCACGAGCGGAACGTCGCGTTGGTCTTGACGATCAGGCCGTCCGGGGTGGTGGTGAGGAAGCCGCACGGTGCCGAGTCGTAGAGGGCCACCGGATCGTCGTGCACGAGCGCGTCGAGGAACGCCGCCCGGGCCCGGTCGGAGAGATCGTCGGACTCGGTCGCGGTCACGCGGTGGCCGGCGCGGGGGAGCCGAGGAAGTCGCGGATGGCCGCGACGGTGTCGTCGGGCGCGCTCAGGTGGGGGCAGTGCCCGGTGGCGTCGAGCAGCACCATGCGCGCGTGCGGGATGGCGTCGGCGACGTACTGGCCCACCTCGACGGGCGCGATGACGTCATGGCTGCACTGGAGGACCACGGTGGGGACCCGCACCTGGGGGAGTGCGTCGCGGCAGTCGCTCAGGAACGTGACCCGGGCGAACTGGCGGGCGATGTCGGGGTCCATGCGGCAGAAGCTCGCGATGAGCTCCTCGCCCAGGGCGGGGCGGTCCGGGTTGGCCATGATCACCGGTGCCATGGCGGCCGACCACCCGAGGTAGTTGCTGTCCAGCGAGCTCAGAAGATCCGCGATGTCGGTCTCGCTGAAGCCGCCGCGGTAGTCGCCGTCGTCGATGTAGCGCGGTGACGGGCCCACCAGGACCAGGCGGGCGAACCGGTCCGGCTCGGCCACCGCGGCGAGGGCGCCGGTCATCGCCGAGACCGAGTGGCCGACCAGCACCACCTCATGCAGGTCCAGCTCGCGGATGACGGCGAGGATGTCGTCGGCGTAGGCGTCCAGGGAGTCGTAGCGCGCCGGGTCCCAGGCCGCCGGGTCCGAGCCACCGGCGCCGACGAGGTCGAACGTCACGACCCGGTGGTCGGCCACGAACGCCGGGGCGACGAGGCGCCACATGTTCTGGTCGCACCCGAAGCCGTGGACGAACAGCATCGGCTGGCCGTCCGCGGGTCCTGAGACCTGGACGTTGAGCTGATCGGCCGCTGCCACTGACACAGGGTAGTCACTCGGCCTCCCTGGTCAGGTGGTGCCTGACGGGCGGATCGGCCCGCGACCACTAGCCTCAGCCCATGATGCAGCGTCCGTTCTCCTACGAGCTCTCGGAAAGCGGCCAGACCCTGACCCTGCACGGCGAGCTGGACGAGTCAGGGTCGGCCGCGTTGCGGGATCTGTTGAAGGCCATCACGGTCGACCTGGTGGGTGACCTCAGGGTCGACCTCGCCGACGTCGACTTCCTCCCGAGCGTCGCCGTCGGCGTTCTGGCGGCAGCGCAGGGCGCCGCGGCCAGGAAGGGAGCCTCGCTCACCTTCGCCGCGACCACTGGCTCGATCGCGCAGCGCGTGCTGACCATCTGCGGCATCGCCCACGAGCAGGTCTGAACCGTCTCAGAGCGTCAGCCTGGCCGAGACCCGCGTCCCCGCTGACCGGTCGACGGTCCAGGACCGGCTCAGCATGTCGACCATCGCCAGCCCCCGGCCGTGCGTGCGGTGTGCGTCGAGCGGCTGCGCGGCCACGGTGCCCCCGGTGCCCTGGTCGAGCACGCTGATGACCAGCTCGTCGTCCGCGATCCGGCCGGTGACCTCGATGCGGTCGTGCTCGTCCGGTCGCCCGTGGGTGAGCCCGTTGACCACGAGCTCATGGACCACCAGGGTCGCGTCCCCGACGAGCTCGTCCGAGGGGTGGAACCGGCTCAGCAGGTCCGAGACCAGCCCTCGGGCGCGGGCGGCGGCGGTGCCGTCGTAGGGCAGCAGCGCCGCGAACGACGTCGACGTCACGTCCTCCAACCCCGCTTCCACAACCGGCCTTCCGTGAGGCGCCCCATGAGCCGCTCGGTAACCGCTTCGCGGGGTCAGCGAACCGAGGCGTAGGCCACACCGCGAGAATTCTCCGCCCGTGCGGCCCGGCCGGCGTCAGCGCCCGCGGCGCAGTGAGACGACCTTCCCGCCCGCGGTGAACCTCACGCTCATGCGCACCGTCGGGCGGCCCCTGTCCTTGGCGCAGAAGCCGAAGGTCCGGCCGAGGCGGGTGTAGGGCTGGCCCACGGCCCTCATCACCGCCCGGGTCGACATCCCGGGGTGGATCAGGCGCGAGACGGCGGAGACCTGGCGGCGCAGCGAGGGGTTGCGGCAGGAGTCCGGCCTGATCCCCTCGGCGCGCTCCCACATCTGGAGGTAGGCCTCCGGGCCGCGCGAGATGTCGTCCTCGAGGTCCCGGGCGTCGGCAGCGCTCTGAGCACCGGCCACCTGTGCCAGGTCCTGGATCCAGTCCGGGTAGAGGCCGTACTGCGCGACGCCGTCGGTGTTGATGTCCCACGTGCGGAGCCCGGCGGTCTGGCGCCGGATCGTGGCGCCCTCGATCCCCTTGAACGGGTAGGTGACCGGGTTGGAGACCGAGGCGCCTCGCGGGTTGCCCTGCGCGCCCAGGCCGTTCATGTCCGCGCCGTACCCGATGCCCCAGTAGTAGCGCGGGTCCGCCCAGCCGACGTGGGTGCGCCACTTGTCGACGAACCCCGTCGAGTCCCCGGCGTACGGCGTGATGAAGCCGCCCTCCCGGTAGATCCGCGGGTAGGCGTCGGGCGTTGCCCACGAGTGCGAGGAGACGACGCCGTGGTAGCCGAGCTGGTCGATCGTGTCGAGCGCGGAGGAGCGGGCCTTCACCGACATGTGGTCCGGGTCGAAGATCATGTGCCGCTGGGCGAGCGCCTTGATCGTGTGCTCCCCGAGGGTGGTGAGACCCCGCGAGTTGCAGTGGTCCGGCGGCGGGTAGAGCGGCAGCGCGATGTTCGGCAGCCCGAGCTGGGCGATCGCACCGAACAGCGCGTCCTGCTGCTGGGCGCTGATGCCCGGCGCGGCGACCTGGTTCCTGTCGTGGCTCGCGCCGTCGGCCGGCTCGCAGTGCCGCATGTCCCAGAACGACCCGGTCTCGAGGAAGTTCGCGGAGTTGACCAGGGTGCCGACCTCGACCGGTGTCGCCCGCGACGCCGGCCAGGGCGTTGTCGAACTTGTTGACCAGCTCCATCTGGCGCACGCCGAGCTTGCGCACCTCGTCGAGCTGCCGGTCGATGTCGGAGATCGAGCAGCTCGGGACGTCGAGCTTGACGTGGCAGCCGAACGGCACGGACGTCTCGATGCCCATGACCACCGCCATCTTCCCGGCGTTGATCACCTTCCGGGCCTGGAACGGGTTCGTGACGATCCGGTAGAACCCCTTGCCCGGGCCACCGAACTGGGCGTCGATGTAGTCCTGCATCTTGTACATGTCGTGCGCCTGGAGCCTGATCGAGTCCATGTCGTCGCACGAGTTGCGCTTGATCGGGTAGAGCATGCAGAGCTGGTTGTTCTCGACCAGCAGGTTCACGAAGATCCGCTGCCCGCCGCGCCACGAGCGCTCCAGCCACTTGTAGTAGGTGCCCTCGTGGGTCAGCGAGTCCGGCGCCGGCCAGTCCTTGAACGTCGGCCAGCCGACCGGGTCGTGGTGCGGCTTGCCGGAGAGCGCGTCCTCGAGGACACCGCCGAAGCCACCGGTGGCGATGTGGTCGGGGCAGTCGACCAGGGCGTACGGCGCCCCGAACCGGTCCCATGGCTTGCCGCAGTGGGCGTCCCCGCCGAGGAACTCGAAGGCCATGCCGTGGGTGTGGGCGTCGACGTAGCCCCGCACCTCCTGGTAGGACGTCACGCCGGCGTGCGGCTTGCCCGACACGTCGACGCCCGCCTCCGGGTAGGTGGCGCAGCCGGTGGCCTTCTTGGGCCGGAGCGTGTGCTTCCCCCGCAGCACCAGCTGCCTGCCGCCGTTGGTGAAGGTGAAGCCGTGCTTGCGCTTGCGCGCCGACCAGATGGTCGCGTCGCTCGGCGCCGCGACCTTGCCGCCGTTGACCAGGAACTGCTGGTCGGTCGTGTAGAGCAGGTACTGGCCGAGGTCGGTGGGCTTGAAGTAGAGCCGCTGCCCGCCCACGCGGTAGCAGCCGTTGGCCATCGCGTAGACGTCCTGCGGGCGCTTCAGCCGCTTCTGCATGACGCGGACGTGCCTGAGCGTCGGGTCCTTCATGCTCCGCTGGGCCGCCACCGCGGACCTGGCGCGGGCCCGGGTCAGGAAGGTGCTCGGGTCGCGCACGTCCTCGCCGGTCTCCCCCGAGCGCGAGACGGCGTTCTTGGTCTTGGGGTCGTTGTGGTTGTGCGGCGGGGTGCCCGGTGGGTCGACGTGCGGACGCGCCTCCAGCTGCTTCCTCTGCTGTGCCGCCATCCGTGTCTGCAGGTTGCCCCGTCGGTGGTCATGGCGGTGGTCCTGGGCGTACGACGGCATCGCCACCGCCCCGGCCACCACCGCACCCGCCACCAGCACCGCCCAGACCAGCCTGCGTCCCGCGTTCCCCGTTTCGTCCCGCATGGGGTGAAACGTCGCACGCGCGCGGGCCGCTGTCCACGACCTGTGACTCAGCCCGGCCGGCCGCCGAGCCGCTGGCTGAGCAGCGCGGCCGTCCGGCGTACGTCGATCGCGAGCGCGGCCGGGTCCGCCTCGCCCTCGGCGTAGGTGGCCGCGACCCCCGCGAGCGGGTGGTCGTTGTGGTCGAGCACGGCCGCGGCGACGCTGGACAGGCCGGGGGTCACCTCACCGTCCTCGACGGCGTAGCCGCGCTGCCGGGTCTCGGTCAGCAGCGACCGCAGCGAGCTCAGGGACGCGGGACCGGTGCCGTGGCGTTCGACGAACGCGGCCGGAGACGGGAAGAGCGCCCGCACCTGCGCCGCCGGCAGGTGCGCGAGCACCGCGCGACCGCTCGCGGTCAGGTGCGCGGGGAGCCTGACGCCGACGTCGGTCACCAGCGGCGCCCGTCCGGGCGCCCGCTCCTCCAGGACGTAGAGGACGTCACGTCCGTGCAGCACCGCCAGGTGCGCGCTCTGCCTGGTGCGGTCGACCAGCTCGGCCAGCGGCCGCCGGGCGATGCGCTGCAGCGGGCCCTGCCGCGCGTAGCCGCTGCCGACCTCGAACGCCGCCACCCCGAGCCCGTAGCGGTGCTCGTCGGCCAGGTGCACCACGAACCCCTCGGCGACCATGGTGGTGACCAGGTGGTACGCCGAGCTGCGCGGCAGCGCGCACGCCCGGGCGATCGCGTCGAGCGGCACCGGATCGGGCTGGCTCGCGAGGTATCTCAGCACCCGCAGCGTGCGCCTCGCCGCCGGGACCTGGGCCATGCCCCGAGGCTAGTGTCCTGATTCGAAGGTCCATGTGCACTTGGCGTGCTCAGAGTGGGTGCATCGCCAGGCGGCGGAGCGCTGGCAGACCGGGCGTCTTCCGAGCGACGCCAACGCAGCGAGGTGCGTGCTATGTGTGCGCGAAGCGCGCACGGACTTTCGAATCAGGGCGCTAGGCCCAGGCGGGCTGCTGACTGCTGGCTGACTACCCGCGAGGCGGGGACACGTCGTTGGGCTCGTAGTCCTCGCTGCGGTGGTCGACCGCGGGGTCGAGCCGGTCCGCCTCGCGGATCGCGGCCTCCCGCTGGGCGTCGGTCTGCAGGAGCTCGTGCTCCGCCTCGGTGGCCCGGGACTCGGCGATCTCCGCCTCCTCGCGGGCCTGCTCCGCGGCGGCCGCGCGTGCGGCCGCCTCACGCTGCGCCCGCTCGACCTCGGTCGACTGGGCGGCGGCCTGCGTGCGCAGAGCCTGTGCCTCCCGGCTGCGGCGCTCCCGTCCTCGGGTGCGGGCCAGCAGCGCGGCCACCACGGCGATCGCGAGCACGACGGCCACGACCACGATGATCATCACGACGGTGTCTGACATAGCTGTTCTCCCATTCCCCCCGCGCGCCGCCGGTACCCCACCCGGGGCTGAACATTCAGAGCGGCAGCAGCGCGGCGACCCGGCCGCCGGCGGGCCCCGGACCGGCTTCGAGCGTCCCCCCCAGCTCGGTGGCGCGCTCGCGCATCGAGGCGAGCCCCACCCCCGCCCGCCAGGCGCCGCTGCGGCCCCGGTCGGTGACCTCGAGGTGCAGCCCGTCGGCGGCGGGGTCCAGCCGCACCGACGCCGAGGCGCTGGTGCTGTGCCGCGCCACGTTGGTGAGCGCCTCGGTGACGATCCGGTACGCCGCCACCTCGACCGCCGCCGGCAGGTCGGGGAACTCCTCCGGTGCGGTGACGTCGACCGCCACCGGCTCGCCGTCCCGGTTGCGCAGCCCGACCGCCTGCTGCCGCAGCGCCGGGACCAGGCCGAGCTCGTCGAGCGCCGGTGGCCGCATGGCATAGACCATCCGCCGGATCTCCTCGATCGCGGTCACCGTGTCCGCTCGCAGCTGCGCCACCAGCCGCTCGGCGGCGGCCGGGTCGGTGCGGATCAGGTTGCGCGCGGCGTCGGAGGTGAACGCGACGCCGGACAGGCGCGGGCCGAGACCGTCGTGCAGCTCGCGGCGGAGCCGGCGCCGTTCCTCCTCGACCGCCGCGATGGTCTGGCCGCGGGACTCGATGAGGTCCTCGGCCAGTGCCCGGGCGCGCAGGGTCTGGGCCAGCAGCGGCACGGTCAGCCGCAGCACCTGCTCGTCGCCCGGCGAGAACGCCAGGTCACCCGGTCGCAGCCCGACCACCAGCTCGCCGGCACCGTCGAGGTCGAGCGTCCGGGTGTGCGTGGTCTCGGCGCCCGACGACGCGACCGGTTCTCCGTCGACCAGGAGGGCGGCGTACGGGATGACCAGGGCCTCCCGGATCGCGCGGAGGGCGACCACCGGGTCCGAGCCGATCCGTCCGGCCATCTCGGAGGCAGCGCCCAAGGGGTCGGGCCGCTCGCCGAAGAGCAGCTGGTCGACCACCCCCCGGAGCAGGACGCGCGTCGGCTGGAAGGTGGTGGCGGCCAGCGCCGCGAGCAGGGCCGAGGCGCCGACGTTCAGGTCGTCGGCGCCGAGCGCCTCGAGCAGCGCGAGCTCGAGCACGTAGCCCGACATGACCATGACGAGGGCGACGACGGTGACCACGGCCGTGACCACGAGGGCGCGGACGTCGACCAGGTCCGGCAGCGTGGCACCGACGTACGCCGCGGGGCCCACCAGCGCGAAGACGGCGATCCCGGAGTAGGTGAGGTCGGAGTTGTGCACACCCTCGGCCGAGAAGGCGAGGAAGAAGTAGGCCAGCCCGGTGACCACCAGGGCCAGGACCAGCCACGTGAGGGCCCGGCGATCGCGGTCGCGGGCGGTCTCGATGCGCCACCACAGGTAGGGGATGAGCACGCAGCCCTGCAGGAGCCCCATCAGGCCCGCGACGTCGGCCTCCCGGTAGGTCGTGGAGACGGCGCCGCAACCTCCGACGACGACCAGCGCGACGAAGTCGACCGGGCTCCGCCACCTCGCCGTCGGGTAGGTGAGCAGCGCCAGCGGCGCGAGGAGCGCCGCGGCACCGATGGCGAGCGTGGTCCCCGCGTCGCGCCGGTCCGAGGCGAGCAGCACCGCGGCGACGACACCCGTCGTTCCCGACAGCGTCAGCAGCACGGCGGAGGCGACGGCCCGGCCTCGCAGGAGGAGAGCCAGACCGCTCGCTGCGGACGACGTGGCGGCGACGGCCAGCGCCACGGCCAGCGTGGTCACGAGCCGAGGCCGCCCTCGCGGGCCCGGATGACCGCGGCTGTCCGGTCGCTCACCTCGAGCTTGGCGAAGATCGTGGTGAGGTTGTTGCTGACCGTCTTGGGCGAGAGGTGCAGCGTCGAGGCGATCTCGGCGGTACGCCGACCCTGCGCGAGCAGCTCGAGGATCTCCTTCTCCCGAGCGGTGAGCCCGGGGAACGGGTCGGCGGCCGCGGCGGCGCCCGGCGGGTTGGCGAAGTGCTCCAGCATCCGGGAGGCGATCGCGGCGCCGAAGATCGCCTGGCCGCGCACCACCGCGCGGATGGCGTCGGCGATCTCGTCCTGCTCGGCGCCCTTGAGCAGGTAGCCGCGGGCGCCGGCCTGCATGGCGGTGAAGACGGTCGCGTCCTCGTCGTACATCGTCAGCATCAGCACCGCGGTCTCGGGCACCGCCTTGCGGATCCGCCTGGTCGCCTCCACCCCGTCGAGCCCCGGCATGCGGACATCCATGAGCACGACGTCGGGTTTGGTCAGCTGGGTCTCCCGGACCGCCGCCTCCCCGTCCTCGGCCTCGCCCACCACCTCGAAGTCGTCGAGCGTGCCCAGCAGCGCGGCCAGGCCGCGGCGCACGACGGGGTGGTCGTCGGCGAGCAGCACGCGGATGGGCACTCGCCCATCATCGCGGTCAGGAGCCCCGAGCGCTTGGGAAGAAGTTCCCGTCGTGCCGCGCGCTGGTAGGGAACGGCTCGGGAGTGCATCCTCTGGGGCAGGGGGTCGCCAGCGGCGAGCGTGGAGCCGTCAACCCACGACTCCCCTGGAGGAACCATGAGCACCACCGCGACCGTGGCCCCTACGGCCACGAACACCAAGCAGAAGGTCGGCCTCGTCCTGTGCGGCCTCTACAGCCTCGCCAACATCCCCTCGTTCCTCGAGTCCCCGCCGGACGGTGAGGAGGGCCCGCCGATGGCGATCCTCGTCATCGGAAGCATCCTCGGTGTCATCGGCGTGGTGGCGACCGTCATGGCCTGGCGCGGCAACCGGGTGGCCCTCCGCGTGGCCGCCGGAGCGATCATCGTCGCGACCCTCACCGGACTGCCGGCGTTCTTCGTCGACGTCCCGATGTTCGTCAAGGCGTTGGTCGGCCTCAGCGTGATCCTGACCGTGGTCGCGGTGGCGCTGATGTTCTCGACCGACCGGCGCCCGGCGCCGATCACGGACTGAGCGCCGTCATGATCGCCATCGTCACGGTCCTGCTCGCGTTCCCGCTCGGCTTCTTCCTGAGCAGCCGGCTGGCCGCCAACACGGCGTACGCCATCGCCTACCTCTGGGCGTTCGTCTTCCAGGGCACCTACCTGATGCTCGACTCGATCAGCAACGGAGACACCCTCAACGACGAGCCGGCGTTCGTCGCAGACGAGTTCCCGTGGCAGTACGGCGTGGTGACGCTGCTCATCTTCGGCGTCGGCTTCGGGCTGGTCGCGCTCGGCCACCGGGTCGGCCGCGGCCGGCGGCAGCGCCGTCAGGAGAGCTCGCGCTCGTCCCTCACCGGCACCATCGCGAGCGCGGCCAGCGGGAAGACCGCCGCCAGCGCGAACGTCGCGGGGTAGCCCAGCCAGGTCACCGTCAGCCCCGCGAGGGGCGGCACCGTGGCTGCGGCGAGGAACTGGGCGGTGTTCTGCACGCCGAGGGCGCGGCCGGACCAGAACGGTCCGGCCCGCTCGGCGACCGCGGTGAACGCCAGCCCGTTGTCGGCCACCGTCACCGCGGTCGCGACGACGATGAGCGGGACGGCGACCACCAGGTCGAGCCCGGCGGTCGCACCGAGCAGCAGCATCGTCGCGGCGGCGGCGACCGTGACCCAGCGCAGCGGCCGCATCCGGCTGGCCACCACGTCGGAGAGCTGGCCCGCGCCTATCCGGCCCAGAGCACCGGCGACCTGGGCGCCGGCGACCAGGGCGCCCGCCGCGCCCGGCGACCAGCGCCGCTCCTGCACCAGCCAGACCAGCGCGAAGGTCCACACCACGAACTGGGGGACCACCAGCAGCACCGAGACCCCATGGATGCGGGGCAGGTAGTGGTCGGCGCGGTAGGGGTTGGGTGCGGCGGCCGGCCCGGTCGCCGGTCGGGGCGGGTCGAGCACCACCAGCGCGACGAACGCGGCTGAGACAGCGCAGGCCGCGACCGGCACCCACACTGCGGCGTACGGCCCGTGCCGGTCGGCGACCACGGCCATGGTCGCCGCGGCGACACCCACCCCCACGGGCTGGGCCATCTGCCGGATCCCCATCGCCAGGCCGCGTCGCCCGGCCGGGAACCAGCCCACGACCACCCGGCCGCTGGCCACGTTGCTGCTGGCCGCGGCGACGCCGGCCAGCCCGAGCCCGAGCGCCAGCAGGACGACCGAGCCGGACATCGCCGCGAGCGACCCCAGGACGGCCGCGCCCACCAGACCGGCGAGCAGCGACAGCCGCTCCCCGCGCCGGTCGGTCACCACCCCCCAGGGCAGCAGCGCCAGCATCGTGCCGACCATGGGAGCGGCGGCCACGAGTCCGGCCCGGGCCAGGGAGAGTCCCTCCTGCTCGTGCAGCACCGGGATCAGGAACGCCGGGCCGTGCACCATCACCGCCGTCGAGGCCTGGGCCGCGGTGCTCGCCGCCAGCATCGCCCAGCGCCGGCGCACGCCGACCTCGGCGGTGCGGTCGACGGTCGCGGTCACGCCACAGATTCAATCCCCGATTCGTCTGCTCGGCGCAGCGGGTTTCCCCCCGTGAGACCGCAGACGAATCGGGGTGCTGTCTCACATCCGAGACCACTGTGGCCGTGGCGTTCTGGTGCGGCTCACCGGCGCCGGTTTGGATGGAGCCATGTCAACGACACAGGCTCGCCCGGCCACGGTGACTGTCGACGTCGGTGCGCTGGCGCCCGAGGACGTCGTGGCCGTCGCCCGTGACGGTGCGCCGGTGGTGCTGAGCGACGCGGCCCTGACCGCGATCGACCGGGCCCGCTCGGTGGTGGACGACCTCGCGGCCGCGCCCACCCCGGCCTACGGCATCTCCACCGGGTTCGGGGCCCTGGCCACCCGGCACATCCCGACCGAGCTGCGCGCCCAGCTGCAGCGCTCGCTGGTCCGCTCGCACGCCGCGGGCTCCGGCCCGGAGGTGGAGCGGGAGGTGGTCCGCGCGCTGATGCTGCTGCGGCTGTCCACGCTGGCGACCGGGCACACCGGCGTACGCCGCGGGACCGCCCAGCTGCTCGCCGACCTGATCTCGCACGGCATCACGCCGGTGGTGCACGAGTACGGCTCGCTCGGCTGCTCCGGCGACCTGGCGCCGCTCGCGCACTGCGCCCTCGCGCTGATGGGCGAGGGTCCGGTCCGCGACCCGTCGGGTGCGCTGGTCCCGGCCGCCGAGGCGCTCGCCGCGGCCGGGCTGACCCCGGTCGAGCTGGCCGCCAAGGAGGGGCTGGCCCTCATCAACGGCACCGACGGCATGCTCGGCATGCTGGTCATGGCGATCGCGGACCTGCGCCGGCTGCTGCGCACCGCGGACGTCGCCGCCGCGATGTCCGTCGAGGCGCAGATGGGCACCGACCGCGTCTTCGCCGCCGACCTCCAGGCCCTGCGGCCCCAGGTCGGGCAGGCGCTGTCGGCGGCGAACCTCACCGCTGTGCTGGCCGGGTCCGGGGTCATGGCCAGCCATCGCGACGACAAGTTCCACCGGGTCCAGGACGCCTACTCGCTCCGCTGCTCCCCCCAGGTGCACGGCGCCGCCCGGGACACGGTCGAGCACGCCGCCACCGTGGCGGGACGTGAGCTCGCCTCCGCGGTCGACAACCCGGTGGTGCTGGCCGAGGAAGGACGGGTCGAGTCCAACGGCAACTTCCACGGCGCGCCGATCGCCTACGTGCTCGACTTCCTGGCCATCGTGGCCGCCGACGTGGCCTCGATCAGCGAGCGGCGCACCGACCGGTTCCTGGACCGCAACCGCAGCCACGACCTGCCGCCGTTCCTCGCCAGTGACCCCGGTGTCGACAGTGGTCTGATGATCGCGCAGTACACCCAGGCGGCGATCGTCTCCGAGCTGAAGCGGCTGGCCGTGCCGGCCTCGGTCGACTCGATCCCCTCCAGCGCGATGCAGGAGGACCACGTCTCCATGGGCTGGAACGCCGCGCGCAAGCTGCGCCGTTCGGTCGACGGGCTGACCCGGGTGGTCGCCGTCGAGGTGCTCGCCGCCGCCCGGGCGCTCGACCTGCGCGCCCCGCTCGAGCCGTCGCCGGCCACCGCCGCCGTGGTCCGGCTGCTGCGGGCCAACGGCGTCGAGGGCCCCGGCCCCGACCGCCACCTCGCGCCCGAGATCGAGGCCGCCGTCCAGCTGGTCGCCTCGGGTGCCGTCCTCACCGCCGTCGAGTCCGTCATTGGAGATCTGGCATGACCGAGTCCAACCCCCGCCTCCCCGTCCACGCCGCGCACGGCACCGAGCTGCGTGCCCGGTCGTGGCAGACCGAGGCGCCGCTGCGGATGCTGATGAACAACCTCGACCCCGAGGTCGCCGAGAACCCGGCCGAGCTGGTCGTCTACGGCGGCACCGGCAAGGCAGCGCGCAGCTGGGAGGCCTACGACGCGCTCGTGCGCACCCTGGAGACCCTCGGCGACGACGAGACCATGCTCGTGCAGTCGGGCAAGCCGGTGGGCGTGATGAAGACCCACGAGTGGGCACCGCGGGTGCTGATCGCCAACTCCAACCTGGTCGGCGACTGGGCCAACTGGGAGGAGTTCCGGCGGCTCGAGGACCTCGGCCTCACGATGTATGGCCAGATGACCGCGGGCTCGTGGATCTACATCGGCACCCAGGGCATCCTCCAGGGCACCTTCGAGACGTTCGCGGCCGTCGCGGACAAGCGCTTCGGCGGGACCCTGGCCGGCACCATCACCCTCACCGCCGGACTCGGCGGCATGGGCGGCGCGCAGCCGCTCGCGGTGACCATGAACGACGGCGTGGCCATCTGCGTCGACGTCGACCAGTCCCGGATCACCCGGCGGATCGAGCATCGCTACCTCGACGTCCAGGCCGACGACCTCGACGACGCCGTACGCCGGGCGGTCGCCGCCCGCGACGCGAGGCAGCCGCTCTCCATCGGCCTGCTGGGCAACGCGGCCGAGGTCTTCCCCACGCTGCTCGAGCTCGACGCCCCGATCGACATCGTCACCGACCAGACCTCCGCGCACGACCCGCTGTCCTACCTGCCCGTGGGCGTCTCGGTCGAGGACTGGCACGACGACGCGGCCCGCGACCCGGGGGGCTTCACCAAGGACGCCCAGGCGTCGATGGCGGCGCACGTGCGGGCGATGGTCGAGTTCCAGGACAAGGGCGCCGAGGTCTTCGACTACGGCAACTCGATCCGCGACGAGGCGCGCAAGGGGGGCTACGACCGCGCCTTCGAGTTCCCGGGCTTCGTCCCGGCCTACATCCGGCCGCTGTTCTGCGAGGGCAAGGGTCCGTTCCGCTGGGCCGCGCTCTCCGGCGACCCGGCCGACATCGCCGCCACGGACCGGGCGATCCTCGAGCTGTTCCCCGACAACGAGCGGCTGCGCAAGTGGATCACCATGGCCGGCGAGCGCGTGGCCTTCCAGGGGCTCCCGGCGCGCATCTGCTGGCTCGGGTACGGCGAGCGGCACCTGGCCGGGCTCAAGTTCAACGAGATGGTCGCCTCCGGCGAGCTCAAGGCGCCGATCGTCATCGGCCGCGACCACCTCGACTGCGGCTCGGTCGCGTCGCCGTACCGCGAGACCGAGGCGATGCTCGACGGCTCCGACGCGATCGCGGACTGGGCCATCCTCAACGCGCTGGTCAACACCGCGTCGGGTGCGACCTGGGTGTCCTTCCACCACGGCGGCGGTGTCGGCATGGGCCGGTCGCTGCACGCCGGCCAGGTCACCGTCGCGGACGGCACCGAGCTCGCCGCGCAGAAGATCGAGCGGGTGCTGACCAACGACCCGGGCATGGGCGTGATCCGCCACGTCGACGCCGGCTACGACCGGGCCGTCGAGGTGGCCGAGGAGCGCGGCGTGCGCGTCCCGGTGCGCGAAGGGGCTCCCAGCCACCAGTAGCGAGCACTATCGTCCGCGCATGGATGTCAGCACGTTCTACGCGCTGTTCTCGGCGACCTGCTTCGCCCTCGTCGGCTTCTGGTGGAACCTGCTGCAGGTCAACGCGCACTGGCTGCGCGACCCCGCGACCCGGTCCGCCGTCGGAGGCGTCTACCTCTCGTTCCTGCTGCCGGCCCTGATGGGGCTGTTCGCCCAGGTCGGCCAGGCCGGCTCGACGCCGGTCTGGCGGGTCAGCTTCGTGGTGGTCGCCGTGGTCGGTCTGGTCACCACCCTGCGGGCGCTGCCGCACAGCCGGCGTGCCGGCGCGGACGACCGCGCCAACCGGATCGCCGCCGTGGTCCTCTACGGGCTGGTCGCAGTGGTCGGAGTCTTCCCGGAGGTGGCCGAGTGGTTCGACCTGACCGGGATCCAGGGCGAGGCGATCCTGCTGATCCTGCTGGTGCTGCTCGCCCACGGCCTGGTCTGGCGCTTCATGACGATGAGTCCGCCGGACTGACCGAGTCAGACCGTCATGACTGACACCCCTGCCCAGGAGTTCCGTGAGGTCGGCGGCCGGTTCGGCGCCGTCGTGGCCGGCGTACGCCCCGACCAGTGGGACGACCCGTCCCCGGTCGCCGAGTGGGCCGCCCGCGACGTGGTGCGCCACCTCGTGGAGTGGTTCCCGTCGTTCCTCGCTGCCGGTGCCGACGTGCACCTCGCCGACGGCCCGTCGGTGGACGACGACCCGGCGGGGGCCTGGCAGCACCTCTACGACGAGGTGCTGGGCCTCCTCGACGACCCGGCCACGCCCGGCAAGGTGCTCAGCAACCCGCACATCGGCGACGTACCTCTGCCGCAGGCGGTCTCGCAGTTCTTCACCGGCGACGTCTTCCAGCACACCTGGGACCTGGCCAAGGCCACCGGCCAGGACGCCACTCTCGACCCCGAGCGGTGCGCCGCGATGCTGGCCGGGGCGGAGCCCTACGAGGACGCCATGCGTCAGAGCGGGCAGTACGGTCCACGAGTCGAGGTCGCGGAGGACGCAGATGCCCAGACGAAGCTCATCGCGTTCATCGGGCGCGATCCCCTGTGGCAGCCGCCGTCACGAGCCTAGAGTTCAGGCGTGACGACCACGCCGACCCGCTCGCGGGCCACCCTCACCGGCATCAGCTCACGGGCGTGGGAGCACCCCGCCGACCGCGGCGCGCTCGTGGCGCTGCGCAAGCTCAAGGGCTTCGACACGGTCCTCAAGGCGATCAACTCGCTGTTCAACGAGCGCGCCAACCGGCTGCTCTTCCTGGGCTCGATGGTGCGGGCGGACGACCGGCAGTTCGCCGGGCTGAGCCGGCTGCTGGCCGAGGTCGGCCGGACCCTCGACGCGGCGGAGCTGCCCGAGCTCTACGTCAGCAACAGTCCGTTCACCAACGCCATGTGCGTGGGCATGGACAAGCCGATCATCATCCTCAACTCCGCGGTGCTCGACGTCCTCGACGAGGAGGAGATGCGCTTCCTCCTCGCCCACGAGCTCGGTCACGCGCTGAGCGGCCACGCGGTCTACCGAACCCTCCTGGACCGCCTGACCAGGCTCACCGGCCTCCTCAACTCGGTGCCGGTGGGCGGACTCGGCGCCCGCATGATCAGGGCGGGGCTGTTCGAGTGGCAGCGCAAGTCCGAGCTGTCCGCCGACCGGGCCGGGCTGCTGGCCACCCAGGACCCGGCGACGGCGTTCCGCGTGCACATGAAGCTCGCGTGCGGCTCCGGTGACCTGAGCGAGCTGGACCAGACGTCGTTCTTCGCGCAGGGCCAGGAGTACCTCGACTCGACCGACCTGCGCGACTCCGTCCTCAAGCTGCTGCTGATCGAGGACCAGTCGCACCCCTTCGCGGTGGTCCGCGCGGCCGAGCTGCGGCGCTGGGTCGACGGCGGCGAGTACACCCAGATCCTGGGCGGCAGCTACCCGCGCCGCGACGAGGACCCCGGAGCCCGCATGTCCGACGCCGCGAAGGAGGCCGCGGACTCCTACACCGACGCGTTCAAGAACTCGCAGGACGCCCTGGGGAAGCTGGTCCACGACGTGGCCGGCTTCTTCGGGAGCGCCAAGCTCTGGCTCGACGAGCAGCTGCGCCGCGACCGGGCCTGACCGCGGTCCGAAGGTCGAAGCCGCGGGAGCTAGGGCAGCGGCTGGGGAGCCTGGATCCGGGCCGACGCGCCGTCGCGGGAGCGGCGGTCCGGGCCGAAGCAGCCCTGGCCGAGGCCGTTGATGGCCAGCCCGGCGAGGTCGCCGGCGCCGTAGAGGCCGGCGTAGTTGCCGTCCGGGTAGGGCAGCACGGCGCCCGGGTGCATCATCTCGTCGGCGGGCGTGACGTGCTGGAGGCCGAACGCGTGGCCGAGCTCGTGGAGGATCGTCTTGCCCCACACCGGCTTGGGACCGTAGTAGCCCTGGGTGTAGTTGCCACTGAGGTAGGCGTTGGTGTTGAGGGCGACGCCACCCTGCGTGCTCATCAGCACCTTGTGCCCGGCGCCGTCGCGGGCCCGCTTGATCCCGAACGGGCCGCCGATCCCGATGGCCGGTGCGGTCACGAACTCCGGGAGCTCGTTCTCGTCCGCCCAGGCGATCAGCAGGTTCTGGCCCTTCGGCAGCCTGGTCCGGTCGGTCTGGAAGGGGATCTGGTGCGAGGTGCCGACGTACTTCACCTTGACGCCGGTGGCCCACGAGAGCTGGGCCATCCCGAGCTGTGCGAGGTAGATGCCGCCGGGACCGACGTCGTCGGCGTTGACGACGTACTTGACGGTCCGGCACGGGTCGAAGGAGTAGCGGAGCCGCCCGCTGCCGAGGAAGGCGTGGTCGGCCGCGGTGCCGCGCGGCGCGTAGGTCGTCAGGACGTTGACCTTGGTGCTGCGGTTGAAGCGCTGGCGTCCCGTCGTGGAGACGCGCACCTTGTGGGTGCCGTACCAGTCCAGCGCACCCGAGATCGCGAACTTGCCCTTCTTCGAGCTCTTGGTCTTGCCGAACGTGCGCCAGCCGCCGGGCAGCTTGACCTGCAGCTTCACCTTCTTCTTCCCGCCGGGCACGCGACCGTGGGCGGCCACCGCGGCGCCGCTGCCGGCGTAGAACGTCGTCGAGTCCCAGGTCACCTTCCCCTTGTGGCCGTGATGCCCATGACCGTGCCCATGACCGTGTCCATGGCCGTGTCCATGGCCGTGTCCACGGCCGGCCACGGCCGGTGTCGGTGTGGCCACAGCGAGGAGGACAGCGGTGAGGCCGAGAACGAGGGAGGCCGCGACGAGGCGGACCGAACGACGAGGAGTCACCGAAGGTCCTTTCCCCTCGGCTCGGTGACGGAAACCTCTGGTCACGGGCGATCTAGGGCGGCGATGGCCTCGTGCATGCTCAGGGTCCGGCGGGCCGAGGCGACGTGCAGGTTCTCGATCATCCTGCCGTGGTAGGTCACCACCCCGGATCCGGCGCCGGCCTCCCACGCCTCGAGGATGCCGCGGGCGTCCGCGACCGCCTGCTCGCTGGGTGCGAACACGTCGTTGGCGCCCTCGACCTGGCTGGGATGGATCAGGGTCTTCCCGTCGAAGCCCAGCTCGCGGCCCTGCCGGCACTCGTCGAGGAACCCGTCGGTGTCCTTCACGTCGTTGTAGACGCCGTCGAGGACCCCCTTGCCGGCGGCGCGAGCCGCGAGGAGCGCGGTGTGGAGCGACGGGAGGATCGGTGCGCGGCCCGGCACGTGCTCGGCGTACAGCTCCTTGACCAGATCGTTCGTGCCCATCACCAGCACCGAGAGCCGATCGGAGGCGGCGGCGATCTCGCGCGCGTTGAAGATCGCCTCGGGGGTCTCGATCATCGCCCAGAGCCTCGTCCGCTCCGGGGCTCCCGCCCACTCGAGCGCCGTGGCAAGGCCGCGGACCTGGTCGGCACTGCTCACCTTGGGCACGACCACGGCGTCCGGGCCGGCCGCAGCCACGGCGACGAGGTCCGCGGCGTGCCACTCGGAGCCGACGGCATTGATCCGGATCGTCAGCATCCGGCGGCCGTAGCCACCCGAGCCGACCGCAGCGCACGCGGCGTCGCGGGCCGACGGCTTGTCGTCCGGTGCGACGGCGTCCTCGAGATCGAGGATGATGCCGTCGACCGGCAGCGTCCGGGCCTTCTCGAGGGCCTTGGCGTTGGAGCTCGGCATGTAGAGCACCGAGCGCAGCGGGGTGAAGTCGGTCATGCGGACGTCACGTCGATCGCGTCGTACGCCGCCTTCAGCTCCGGGATCGATCGCGGCCAGCTGCTCGGCGAGCTCGACCATGACCAGGCACTGCTTGAGCGAGGCGTCGTCCTCCATCTTGCCGTCGAGCATCACCGCGCCGGTGCCGTCGCCCATGGCGGCCGCCACCCGACGGGCGTGCCGGACCTCCTCGACGCTGGGGCTGAACACCTTGTTGGCGATCGCGATCTGCGTGGGGTGCAGCGACCATGCGCCGACGCAGCCGAGCAGGAACGCGTTGCGGAACTGGTCCTCGCACGCCACCACGTCGGCGATGTCGCCGAACGGTCCGTAGTAGGGGTAGATGCCGTGCATCGCGCACGCGTCGACCATCCGGGAGATCGTGTAGTGCCAGAGGTCCTGCTGGGACGTGGCCCGGGTCGCCTCGAGGTTCGCGACGCCGTCGGTCCGTGGCGGGTCGTCGCGCACCAGGTAGCCGGGGTGGCCACCACCGACGCGGGTGGTCTTCATCCGCCGGTCCGCGGCGAGGTCGGCCGGGCCGAGGGAGAGGCCCTGCATGCGCGGGCTGGCAGCGCAGATCTCCTCGACGTTCGCGACGCCGCGCGCGGTCTCGAGGATGGCGTGCACGAGGATCGGCCGGTCGAGCCCCGCCTTGGCCTCGAGCTGTGCGAGCAGCCGGTCGACGTAGTGGATGTCCTCGGCGCCCTGCACCTTGGGCACCATCACCACGTCGAGCCGGTCGCCGATCTCGGGCACCAGCGTGGTGAGGTCGTCGAGCCCCCACGGGCTGTCGAGCGCGTTGACCC
Source organism: uncultured Actinomycetota bacterium (assembly GCA_963766475.1). Taxonomy (GTDB): domain Bacteria; phylum Actinomycetota; class Actinomycetes; order Propionibacteriales; family Nocardioidaceae; genus Nocardioides. The sequence continues at coordinate 40,686 of CAVXZS010000005.1, forward strand.
GCGTCCACAGCTGCGTCGGGCTGCCCTCGCCACCGAGGTCGGCGGTGTCCTTCGCGATCTTCACGAGGCCCTCGCGGGCGGCGACCTTGTTGTCCGCCTTGATCGCGTCCTCGAGGTTGCCCAGGAGGACGTCGACCTTGCCGACCAGGTCGGGGACCTTCGCCGCCATCTTGGGGTTGCTCGGGTCGAAGAAGTGGATGGCCCGGCTCGGCCGCGCGGGGATCTCGCGCAGCGGCTCGGGTGCCCCGACGGCCAGCGGCCGGAAGAAGTCCTTGGCGCTCTTGGAGCTCATGCTTGTCGTGGCCCCCGCGGAAACGCGAGCTCCGCGCGGAGCGCCTCCCCCGAGCGCTTTCCTGGGGTATTCATGAGCGGAAGGTAACAGCGGTGGTGTCCGGGCCGGTATGACCGATCTGACAGCCGGCGAACCTCACGCGCGGCGCCACCAGCGCCGCTTCCGGCGTGGCTCGTCGGCCTGGGCGGTGCGGGCCTCGCGCGCTTGGCGGCGTCGCTCGGCGATCCGCGCCGTACGCCGGTCGCGCCAGGCCGCGAGCTCCTCGTCGACGTCGCGCGGCATGGTGACGAGCGGTGGGCCTTCGGGCAGGCGGTAGCGCGCGGCGATGACCCGCTCGTTGAAGTCCTTGACGTGGCGGCGCACGTCCGCCTCGACGTTGAGCCGGTCGAGGGTGTCGTCGAGCTCGGCGTCCTCCTTGCGCAGGGCCAGGCTCGGTGGCAGCACGGCGATGTGCTCCCGCTCGACCAGCTTCTTGAGCCACCAGTCCGGGTCGTGGTGCTCGCCGAGGTCGGCGATCGGCTTGCCCGCACCGGGCAGGTCGTCGAAGTCACCGCGCTCCATCGCCTGCCGGACCTGCAGGTCGACCCAGGTGTGCTGCTGGGCCATCCGGGCGGCCGCAGCCGCCCGGCCGTCCGGCCGTGGGCGCGGCTGCTGCTCGCTCTCCGGCATGGGTCCAAAATACAGGGGCGCCGGAGACGGAGGTCGCTGCTCGCTCAGTCCTCGGCGGTCACCGGCCGCGAGGTCGCGTCGCGCGGCATCATCAGCAGCGCGACCGCCGCCGCGAGCGCGGCGACCGCGCAGATCGCCCACACGGTCAGGTAGCCCGACAGCGGCGCGTGACCCTTGACCGGGTCCTTGATCGAGCCCGCCGAGGCCAGGCAGATCGCGAAGACCGACGACGCGATCGCGCCGCCGACCGTCTTGGTCGCGTTGGTCATGCCGGTCGCGAAGCCGGTCCGGTCCGACGGCGCGGCCGCGGCCGCGGTCGCAGGCAGCGCCGCCACCAGCGCGCCCGACCCGACCCCCGCGACCGCCATGTTGACCAGCGCCTGCCCGGTCGAGTCGTGGAGGGGCAGCCACAGCGCGTAGCCGACCGCGACCAGCAGCGCGCCGAGCACGAGCGCGCCCCGCGGCCCCAGCACGCGGGAGGTCAGCGGCAGGGTGAAGGCGCCGATCGCCAGGAACACGACGTAGACGCCGATCAGCGTCGAGACGAACGACGCGTCCGCGCCCAGCCCGTAGCCCGCCGTGTCCGGGTCGGTCCGCGCGAAGGTCGAGAGCGGGATCTGAGCGCCGAGGACCGACATGCCGAACAGGAACGCCGTGAGCTGCACCGGCCACTGACCGGGCGTCGCGAGCAGACGGACGTCGACCATCGGCTCGGGGTGCGCGGCTTCGTAGCGCGCGAACGGCACCAGCGCCGCCAGGCCGAGCAGCACCAGCGCCCACGCCAGCAGCGAGTCCGGGCCCTGGACCCGGATCGCGATCAGCCCGCCCATGACCAGGCCCAGCGCGACGGTGATCAGCGCGAGCCCGCCCCAGTCGTAGCCGCCGGTGGCCTGTCCCGGCGCGTCCTCGATGCCGAGCCAGATGACGAAGAAGACCGCGGTCACGACGATGGCGGGCAGCGCCAGCAGGAAGCCCATCGAGGTCGCCTCGACCAGGGCACCCGAGGTGAGCGCCCCGATGATCACGGCGAGCTCGAGCGCGCCCACGAGGATCGCCGCGGCCCGCCGCGTCAACTGCGCCTGCCGGCCGGTGCCTGGTCCATCTTCGTCGGCCGTCCGCCGGTGGATGATCGAGATCTCGAGCGGCAGCCAGACGACGTAGGCGCCCTGGACCGCCCAGCCGATCAGGAAGGTCGTGAAGCTGGGCGCGAAGGCCAGCACCCACGATCCCAGCGCGGTGACGGCGGTCGAGAGCAGCAGCACCTTCTTGTGGCCGACGAGGTCGCCGAGCCGGGCCAGCGGCGGCACCACCAGCGCCGAGACGACCAGCTGCGCCGCCTCGAACCAGTTGACGTCGGCGTCCTTGATCGTGAGGTGGTCGGCGATGTCGCTGTAGATCGGCGTGTAGTAGCCCTGCAGCACGCCGCTGGCGAGCTCGACGCAGACCAGGAAGCCGACGATCGCGAACAGGCCGTGCGCCGGCTTGAGCGGCTGCGGTGCCGTGGCCGTCACCGCGGGAGTCTCTCGATCAGCCGCCGGTACCAGCGCACGCCCTCGAGGAAGTCGTCGACGCCGAGGTGCTCGTCGTAGGAGTGGATGGCGGCGTACTGCGCCTTGGTCATCCGGAACGGCGCGAACCGGTAGATGCGCTCGCACACCGGGCTGAAGGTGCGCGAGTCGGTGGCCGCCATCATCACGTACGGCGCGGGGACCGCGTCCGGGAAGACCTCGGTGATCGTCTCCTCGACCAGCGCGAACGCGTCGTCCTGGTGCTCGGCGGTCGAGTACGGCGAGAGCGGGCTGGGCTCGTAGGCCTCGACGACGTCGATCGCGACCTTGTCGTCACCGATCACCTTGCGGAGGTGGGCGAGCACCGACTCGGAGGTGTCGCCGAGCATGATCCGGATGTTGACGCCGGCGGTCGCGGTCTGGGCGATCACGTTGAGCGCCGGGCTGCCCGACAGCGTGGTGACCGCGAACGTCGTCCGCGTCATCGCCGCGGTCTCGGGCCCGAGGGCGGTGAGCGCACGCGCCACCGCCGGGCCGAGCCGCGCGGCGTTCGCCAGCAGCGGCCGGAGCGCGAGCGGCGCGTGCGGCGCCAGCCGCCGGAACAGCTCGACCGTCGGTGCCGGGAGGCTGGTGGACATCGGGGACCTGTCGAGCCGGGTGATCGCCCGGGCCAGCCGCGCCGTCGGCCCCATCCGGGCGGGCGTGGAGGCGTGGCCGCCGCGGCCCTCGACCCGCAGCAGGACCGACATGATGCCCTTCTCGGTCACACCGACGACCGCGACCGGCTTGCCGACCCCGGGGAACACGTCGTGCGCCACCGCGCCGCCCTCGTCGACCACGAACCACGGCCGGACCTCCCGCCGCTGGAGCTCGGCGACCGCCTGCTCGGCCGCCGTGCCGAACACCTCCTCGTCGCAGCCGAACGACAGCCACACGTCCTGCGCGGGTGTGAAGTCGCGCTCGAGCAGGGTCTCGACCGCCTCGCAGATCCCGGCCAGGCAGCCCTTGTCGTCGAGGGTGCCCCGGCCCCAGATCTGGCCGTCGACGACCGCGCCGCTGAACGCGTCGTGCTGCCAGGTGCCCTCGACAGGGACGACGTCGAGGTGCGCCATCAGCACCACCGGCCGCTCCGCGCTCGTCCCGCGCCAGTGGAAGAGCAGGCCGTGGGTGTGCACCCGGGTCAGGTCCAGCCGCTCGTGCAGCAGCGGGAACAGCCGGGCGAGCTCCTCGACGAACGCGTCGAAGGCGGCGGTGTCGACCCGCTCGGGCTCGCGGTAGGACACGGTCGGGATCCGGATGAGCGCCTGGAGCTTGGCGACCGCGCGCGGCAGCTCGTCGGTCCCTCCCACCGTCATGCCGGGACCCTAGTGTCCCCGGACGTCCCGGTGCACGAGCTCGTGGACCCAGTCGTCGAGCCGCGCCAGCTGCTCGGGGTCGCCGAACATCGGCGCCTTGCCCGGCGGCGGGAGGAAGCCCACGGCGTCCATCACGAGCCAGTAGGGGTCGGCCGGCTCCGCGGTCCGGTCGGCGTACGCCCCGAGGAAGGTGCGGGCCGGCCCCGGCCCGAACGCCACGGCCAGGTTGGTCGCGGCATGGCCGGCGTCCAGCCAGGCCGGCCCCGTGGACGTCTCCACCCAGTCGACGACGCCACTGATCGCGGCGCCGTCCCACAGCAGGTTGCGGTGGCCGAAGTCGCGGTGCAGGAAGGTCGGCGAGAAGGCAGGCTCGCCTGCGGCCAGGAGGTCGAACGCCGCGCGCCAGGACTCGGGGTGCTCGCTCCACGCAGGCACGTGCCACTTCGCCTCCCAGGCCCAGGACTCGTAGTCGCGGAACGGGACTGCTGGGCGGATCGCGTGGATGGCGGCGAGCAGGTCCGCCATCGCGGTGAGGGCGGCCTCGTCGACCGTCACCGTCGGGTGGCCGGCGAGGTGGGTCATCAGGTGGGCGGCGACGCCCGCGGCCTCGCCGTCGGCGTCGAGGACCAGGCTGCGTGGTGCCGGCACGGGCGTGTCGGCCAGTGCGTTGAACGCCTCGCGTTCTCGTCGGGTGAGGGCGGCGCCGTGGCTCCGCCACGGCTCCTGGGTCATCAGCCGCAGCACCGAACGCCGGCCGGTGGAGTCGACCAGGGCCAGCATCGTCGAGGTCATGCCGCCCTCGAGCTCGACCACGTCGACGACCTCGGCGCCGAGGGCCTCCCCGGCCCACGCAAGGGCCTCGGACCGCACCGGTCAGCCGCCCCAGCGTCCCCGGTGGACCAGCTCGTCGAGAGGCCGGCGCTGCCTCGTCCGCGGCGACCCGGACGGCTTCTCGCCGCCCGCGCGGTGACCGATCGTGACCACGCCGACCGGGTCGTGGTCGTCGGGGATGCCGAACGCCTCCCGCACGGCGGCGTCCTTGTCCGGTGGCACGCCGATGAAGCAGCTGCCCAGCCCGGCATCGGTCGCGGTCTGCAGGATGAGCAGGGCCGCCATCGCGGCGTCCATGTGCCAGAACGGCATCGGCCAGCGCGCCTCGTCGAGGTCGGTCCAGCCCTTGTCCTCCTCGGCGTAGCGGCGCAGGTACGCCGCCTTGCTCGAGCACGGCAGGATCACCACCGGCGCGCCCATCATCCCGGTCAGCCAGCTGTCCGGCCGCTCGAGGTCGTCGGCCGCGGCCGCCCAGAACCGGCGTACGTCGTCCGGGATGTCGAGCACCAGGAAGGCCCAGCCTTGGCTGAACCCGGCGCTCGGCGCGCGCACCGCGTTGGCCAGCGCCAGGTCGACGACCGCGGGGTCGACCGGCTCGTCGCTGTAGTCGCGGACCATGCGGCGGCGCCGGACGACCTCCTGGAACTCCATGGTCGCCAGTATCGCCGCACGTGCGATCTCGGATCCGAGACCTGACTCCCGGCGCGCTGGTGGCGCCCCGGCGCTGCGCTGCGTTGGATGGGGTGCGTGCCCGACGACTTCGAGCGGATGTGGGCCGACCTGGCGCCGGTCGGCCGGTCGGCGACCTCGGGTGGCTACTTCCGCCAGCCGTTCACCCAGCCCGAGCGCGAGCTCGCCGACTGGTTCCGCGAGCAGGCCGCCGCCCGCGACCTCGAGCTCGAGTCCGACGAGACGGGCAACCTGGTCGCCTGGTGGCGCCCCGCCCCGATAGTCCCTGACGAAATGACCGGCGACACGCCGGCTGGCGGGCCGGAAGGTCAGGGACTATCGCGGGCCGGGGGCGTCCTGACCGGCTCGCACCTGGACTCGGTGCTGGACGGCGGGGCGTACGACGGACCGCTGGGCGTCGTGTCGGCGCTGGCAGCGGTCGACGAGCTGCGCTCGCGGGGCGTCGTCCCGGCGCGGCCGATCGGGGTGTCGGTGTTCGTCGAGGAGGAGGGCTCGCGGTTCGGGCTGGCGTGCCTGGGCTCGCGGCTCGCGACGGGGGCGATCTCCTGGGAGCGGGCGCGGGTCCTGCGCGACCGTGAGGGCGTCGCCTTCGAGGAGGTCGTCGAGGGCGGCGGCCCGGGGCTGCTCGACGGCGTCGGGGCGTTCGTGGAGCTGCACGTCGAGCAGGGACGCGACCTCGTCGACCGCCACGCCGCGGTCGGGGTGGCCAGCGAGATCTGGCCGCACGGCAGGTACCGCTTCGACTTCGCCGGCGAGGCCAACCACGCGGGCTCGACGCGGATGGAGGACCGCGCCGACCCGATGCTCACCTACGCGATGACCGCGCTGGCCGCCAACAAGCAGGCCAGGCTGGCCGGCTCGGCGCGGGCGACGTTCGGACGGGTCGAGGTGGCCCCCAACGGCACCAACGCGGTGCCCTCGCTGGTGCGGGCCTGGCTGGACGCGCGGTGCTCGTCGGAGGCCGACCTCGCGGACCTCGTGGCGACGATCGAGCGCATGGCGACTGACCGGGCCTCCCGTGACCGGACCACCGTGGAGCTGACTGCCGAGTCGGTGTCGGGAGCGGTGACGTTCGCCCCGGACCTCGCCGCGCGCATCGCCGCCGACCACGAGGACGGCGACTGGCCGGTGATGCCGACCGCTGCCGGCCACGACGCCGGAATCCTTTCTGCACAAGGGATTCCGACCGCGATGCTCTTCGTCCGCAACCCCACCGGCGTCTCACACTCCCCGGCCGAGACCGCGTCGATGCCCGACTGCCTGGCCGGCGTGCACGCCCTCGCCGAGACGCTCGAGCGGCTGGCGACGTGACCACGTCGTACCTGCTCGAGCGCGCCTGGGTCGGTGGCGCCGTGCACGACGACGTGCTGGTCGAGATCGAGGACGGGCGGTTCACTTCCGTCACACTTCTGGGGCAGTCCCGGAACTTCTCGGGCGTTGCAACGGCCGAGAAGTTCAGCGATCCCAGGTTAACCTGGGATCCCTCCACCCCCCGGCTCGCCGGCCTCACCATCCCGGGGATGGTCAACGACCACAGCCACGCGTTCCACCGGGCCCTGCGGGGCCGGACCCAGCACGGGCGCGGGACGTTCTGGACCTGGCGCGAGCAGATGTACGCCGTCGCCGAGCGGCTCGACCCCGGCTCCTACCTCGCCCTGGCCCGTGCGGCGTACCGCGAGATGGTGGCGGCCGGCTACACCGCCGTGAGCGAGTTCCACTACCTGCACCACCAGCCCGACGGGACGCCGTACGACGAGCCCAACGCGATGGGCGAGGCACTGCGGGAGGCCGCGCGCCAGGCGGGGATCCGGATCACGCTGCTCGACACCTGCTACGTGAGCAGCGGGTTCGGGGCGCCGCCCGAGGGCGTGCAGCGGCGCTACTCCGACGGCGACGCCGAGGCCTGGGCCGCTCGCGCGGGTGCCGGCCCCGCGGCCATCCACTCGGTGCGGGCGGTGCCTCGCGAGCAGCTGCCGGTCTTCCACGGCCGGGCCCCGCTGCACGTGCACCTCTCCGAGCAGGTCGCCGAGAACGAGGCCTGCCTCGCGGCCTACGGCGTCACCCCGACCCGCCTGCTGCACGAGGCCGACCTGCTCGGGCCCGACACCACCGTCGTGCACGCCACCCACCTCACCGACGACGACATCGAGCTGCTCGGCACCACCGGCACCCACGTCTGCGTCACCCCCACCACCGAGCGCGACCTCGCCGACGGCATCGGCCCCGCCCGCCGGCTGCGTGACGCCGGCTGCCGGATCACGGTCGGCAGCGACAGCCACGCGGTCGTCGACCCCTTCGAGGAGCTGCGCGGGCTGGAGATGGACGAGCGGCTCGCGACCGGCGAGCGCGGCCACTGGAGCGCCGCCGAGCTGCTCGCGGTCGGGACCCCCCACGGGATCGAGGTCGGCGCTCCGGCCGACCTGGTCACCCTCGACCCGACGAGCCCGCGGACCGCCGGCACCGGCGCCGACGAGCACACCGCGGTCTTCGCGGCCACCGCCGCCGACGTCGTCCAGGTGGTGGTCGGCGGCCGGGTCGTGCACACGAAGGGCGACGACGAGGAGATCGGGCGCGAGCTCGGCGAGGCGATCGGAGCGCTGTGGCCACCACGCTGATCACCAACATCGGCGAGCTCGTCACCAACGACCCCGACGCGGACGACCTGCTGGGCGTCGTCCAGGACGCCGGCCTCGTCGTGGAGGGCAGCCGGGTCGCCTGGGTCGGGCCGGCCTCCGAGGCGCCCGCGGCCGACGAGCTCGTCGACGCCGGCGGCCGCGCGGTGCTGCCCGGGTTCGTCGACAGCCACAGCCACCTGGTCTTCGCCGGTGACCGGTCCCAGGAGTTCGCGGCCCGGATGGCGGGGGAGCCCTACGCCGCGGGCGGCATCCGCACCACGGTCGCCGCCACCCGTGCCGCCACCGACGAGCAGCTCACCGCCCACGTGGCCAGGCTCGTCCAGGAGATGAGCCGGCAGGGCACCACCACCGTCGAGATCAAGTCCGGCTACGGCCTCACCGTCCACGACGAGGCGCGCAGCCTCGCGGTGGCGCGGCAGTTCACCGACGAGACCACCTTCCTGGGGGCGCACGTCGTCCCGGCGGACTATGCCGACGACCCCGCCGGCTACGTCGCGCTGGTGACCGGCCCGATGCTGGAGGCCGCGGCTCCCTACGCGCGCTGGGTCGACGCGTTCTGCGAGGAGGGCGCCTTCGACGTCGACCAGGCCCGCGCGGTGCTGGAGGCCGGGTCGGCCCACGGCCTGCTCGGCCGGCTGCACGCCAGCCAGCTCGGCCCGGGCCCCGGCGTGCTGCTCGCGGCGGAGCTCGGCCTGGCAGCCGTGGACCACTGCACCTACCTCACCGACGCCGACGTCCACGCCCTGCGCGACTCGGGGACGATCGCGACGCTGCTGCCCGGCGTGGAGTTCTCCACCCGGCAGCCCTACCCCGACGCCCGCCGGCTGCTCGACGCCGGGGTCACGGTCGCGCTGGCCAGCGACTGCAACCCGGGCTCCAGCTTCACCAGCTCGGTGCCCCTGTGCGTCGCGCTGGCGGTCCGCGAGATGGGGATGACGCCCGCCGAGGCGGTGCGCGCGGCGACGTACGGCGGGGCGCGGGCCCTGCTCCGCGACGACGTCGGACGGCTCACCGTCGGCGCCCGCGCCGACCTGGTGCTGCTGGACGCTCCGTCCCACGTCCACCTGGCCTATCGGCCCGGCGTCCCCCTGGTCTCGGGCGTCTGGGCGGGCGGCCGACCGGTCTGGCCCTGACCCGGCCGCCTTAGGGGCCCATGGGGCTGGTGTGACCCATGGGGTGATGCCCGAGCGTGAGTTTCGCGGGAGTTGTCGTATCTAAGGCACCTCGTTCGTCGTCCAGGTGTCAGAGATAAGGCACCTGCCCGATGTGGGTGCCTACCTCAGACGGCGATCTTTGTGATCACCAGGCAGTACCAGGACACCAACTGAGGAGCACACCGGAGATGGACTTCAACACCTACGACACCTACCAGGCCGAGATCGAGTACCGGAGCAACCGGATCCGCAAGGACGTGGGCCGCAACGCCCGTCGCGTCCGGGTCCCGTTCGTACGCCGGCCCGCCGAGGCCACCCGCACCGCCCGCTGACCACGCCCACGTTGAGCTCGGATGAGCATCGACACGGCGCCGGACAGCAACGCGGTGCAGCAGACAACTGAACAAGGGATCATGGACGGTGTGGCCGTACACACGACCAGCCGGACCCTGATCGGCCGAGACGCCGAGCTGACGGAAATTGCTTCGTTGCTCGGCGTTCGGTCGTCTGCGCCCGAGGTCGAGAACGCCGCAACGGAGCCGGTGCACGTCGTGCTTTCTGGCGACGCGGGCGTCGGCAAGACGAGGCTGCTGGTCGAGCTCCGCGACCTGGCGGTCGAGGAAGGGTGGCGCGTGGTCGCCGGGCACTGCCTGGACTTCGGCGACAGCGCGCTGCCCTACCTGCCGTTCTCCGAGGTGCTCGGCCTGCTCCAGGCCGAGCTGCCCGACGTGGTCCAGCGGGTGGGGGAGGCCCACCCCACGCTGGCCAGGCTGCAGCCCGGACGGCGGGTGATGGCCGCGACCGCCGGTGGTGCTCCTCCCTCCGACCGGGTCGAGGGCGAGATGCTCGACCGGTCCGACCTGTTCGCCGCGATGCACGCCCTCCTGGAGGCGGCGGCCGAGGTGGCCCCGGTGCTGCTGGTCATCGAGGACTGCCACTGGGCGGACCAGTCGACGCGCGACCTGCTCAGCTTCCTGTTCTCCCGGCCGTTCGAGGGATCCGGCGGCAACCCTGGCGGCAACCCTGGCGGCAACCCCGGCAGCAACCGGGTGGCGATCGTCGCGTCCTACCGCGCGGACGACCTGCACCGCCGCCACCCGCTGCGCCGCCAGGTCGCCGAGTGGTCGCGCCTGCGCGGCGTCGAGCGGCTCCAGCTCGGCCCGCTGGCCGACGAGCAGGTCCGGCTGCTGGTCGCCAGCCTCTCGACGGACGCGATCCGGGAGCAGGAGCTGAGCGCGATCGTGCGCCGGGCCGAGGGCAACGCGTTCTTCGTCGAGGAGCTCGTCGGGGCGGCGAGCGCGCCCGGCAGCTGGGTGCCCGACGACCTCGCCGACGTGCTCCTGGTCCGGCTGGACCGGCTCAACGACGCGGCCCGCCAGGTGGTGCGGGTCGCCAGCGTCGCCGGCCGCAAGGTCGTGCACGACCTGCTCGTCGCGGCGTCCGACCTCCCCGCCGCCGAGCTCGAGGAGGGGCTCCGGCAGGCGGTCGAGATGAACCTGCTCGTCCCCGGCGACGGCAGGTACTCCTTCCGCCACGCGCTCCTGGGCGAGGCGGTCTACGACGACCTGCTGCCCGGCGAGCGCGTGCGGCTGCACGCCCAGTACGCCGAGGCGCTCAAGGAGGGCATGGGCCGCGGCACCGCCGCCGAGCTGGCCCGGCACGCCCGGCTCGCCCACGACCTCGACACCGCGCTCGACGCCAGCATCCGGGCCGGCGACGAGGCGATGGCGGTGGCCGGTCCCGACGAGGCCGCACACCACTACGAGCAGGCCCTCGAGCTGCTCGCCGACCCCGCCCGGCGCGACATGTGCGAGATCGACATCTCCAAGCTGGCGGTCCGCGCCGCCGAGGCGCTGACCACGTCGGGCCAGCCGACCCGCGCCGCCAAGATCCTCGCCGAGCAGCTGGACCAGCTCGCTCCGGACGCCCCGGCCACCTGGCGGGCCAGGCTGCTCGCGGCCCGCGCCGACGCGGTGATGCTCACCGAGATCATCGACGTCAGCCCCCTCGAGCTGGTCCAGGAGGCCGTCGACCTGCTGCCCGAGGGGGCGGGCGGGCTCCGCGCCAAGATCCTGGCCACCCAGGCCCGGGTCCTCTCGGGCTACGGCAAGTACGACGAGGCGCAGGTCGCCGGCCTCGACGCGCTGGCCCTGGCCGAGAAGCTCGACCTCCACGAGCTGGCCTCCGACGTGATCACCACGCTCAGCAACCTGAAGAAGGCCGGCCCCAAGGACGCGCTCCGGTCCGCGCTGGTCGAGGCGATCCACCGCGCCGTCGACACCGGCGCCATCCTGGCCGAGCTCCGGGCCCGCTACTTCCTGGGCCGCTCCTACGAGGACTGGGCCGAGTGGGCCCAGGCCGAGACCTGGTTCCGCAGCGCCATGAAGGCCGCCGAGGACGCGGGCATCCCCTACGCCCCGTGGGGGTTCGAGTCCCGGTGGCAGGTGGCGTGGATCAAGAGCGTCGACGGCGACTGGGACGAGGCGCTGCGGCTGGCCGACACCAGCGGCGAGCAGGTGCCGCCGATCCCGTCCGCGCTGGTCGAGGGGGTCGCGCTGCTGGTCGAGTCCGGCCGCGGCAAGCCGGTCGCCGAGCGGGCCCGGGCGCTGCGCCGGTTCTGGGAGCACGAGGGCGGGGTGGTCATCAACTCCGTCGTGGCCGAGATGGCCGACGCCGCCCACCAGGACGACCCGATGAAGGTGATCGCGGTCTACCAGGACGCCGTCGCGGTGCTCAGCCGGATCTGGCACGAGTGGTTCAGCGCCCGCATCCGGCTCGCCGCCATCGCGATCGGGGCGGTGGCCGACGCGCTGCCCCGGCTCAGCGGCGCCGAGCGGACCGACCTGCTGGCCGAGGTCGAGCGCCTGCACGGCGAGGGGCACACCGTGCTCGCCAAGTACTCCGACCCCTCCGGGCACTGGGGTCCGGAGGGGCGGGCCTGGACCAAGCGGCTCGACGCCGAGACCCTCCGGGCCCGCTGGCTGACCGGCACCAACGCGCCGTCACAGGATGACCTGGTCGAGGTGTGGCGCGAGGCAGCGGCGCTGTTCGAGGAGTTCGGCCACGTCCACGAGCTCGCCACCGTCCGCGCCATCCTGTCGGGCATCCTGCGCGCGACCGGCGACACCGCGGGCGCCCGTGAGCTGGGCGACCAGGCCCGTGAGGTCGCGCACCGGCTGGGCGCCCAGCCGCTCCTGGACCGGCTCCGCGTCCAGGGCAGCACGCCGTCCCGGGCCGACGGGCCGGCGTCCGACACGCTCACCGCACGCGAGGGGGAGATCCTGGCGCTGGTGGCCGAGGGCCGGTCCAACGGCGAGATCGGCAAGCAGCTGTTCATCAGCGCCAAGACGGTCTCGGTGCACGTCTCCAACATCCTCGGGAAGCTCAACGCCGCCGGCCGGACCGAGGCGGCCGCCATCGCCCGGCGGCGCGGGCTGATCGACTGAGGAGCTGTCGGGGTAGCCCGACACGGGGGCGGGTGCTGGGACCATCGTCGCGGCCGCCGCCGGTTCCTAGCGTCGAGACCATGACGTCACTGCTTGCCGCGACCCTCGTCCCTGCCCTCGCCGCCCCTCTGCTCGCCCTCGGCGGGCCGGCCGCCGCCGAGCCCGCCGGCCCCGCCGACCGGCCGGCAACCCACCGCGGCGACCTCCTGTCGAGCACGGTGGTCGCCCGCCTCGACCCTGCCGCGGTGGCTGGGCGGCTCGAGCGCGGTGGGTTCTCCACCGCCGAGGTGACGACCGGCGTGACGGCGTACCGGATCACCTACCGGACGGTCGACGGCCATGGCCGGCCCACCTCGGCCAGCGGGCTGGTGGTGCTGCCCGACGACGGGCGGCAACGGCTCCGTCTGGTGCTGCACGGGCACGGCACCACCACGATGAGGAAGGAGGTGGCCTCGCAGTTCCACGACGCCTACGAGACCGGGCCGGCGCTCAGCTTCGGCGCGGCCGGCTTCGCGGCCGCCGCCCCCGACTACCTCGGCCTGGGCGACGGGCCCGGCCAGCAGAGCTGGATGGACATACCGACCGAGACCACCGCCGAGCTGGACATGCTCCGCGCCACCAGTGAGCTCGCCACCGAGCAGGGCCGCACCCTGCGTCGGGGCGTCGACGTCACGGGGTTCTCGCAGGGCGCCTCGGCCGCGCTGGGCCTGGCCCGAGAGCTGGAACGCCGACCCCACCGCGGCTTCACCCTGCACGCGCTGGCGCCCGTCAGCGGTGCCTACTCCTTCCGCGACGTCACCCTCCCGGCCGTCCTCGACCAGCGGGTCGAGCCGCACGCTGCCGTCGTGTACGTCTCGCTCCTGCTCACCTCGTGGGACCGGGTCCACGGCCTCTACGACGACCCGCGCGAGCTGTTCCGTGAGCCGTACGCCGGCCGGGTCACCCGCCTGATGAACGGTCGCACCCCGGCCGGCGAGATGGTCCGCGGCCTGCCGGGCTCGGTCGACGACCTGCTGACGGCCGCCGGCCGCCGGCTCCTGGAGCACCCCACCGGCGTCTTCGCCCGCGCGCTCGCCGTGGTGGACAGCGTCTGTGACTGGCACCCGCAGGCACCCACCCGTCTCTACTACGCCGAGGCGGACGAGCAGGCCGTCCCCGGCAACACCCGGGCCTGCCACGCGGCGTTCGCGCGGCACGGGACCACCGTTCCGGTGCGGAACCTCGGACCCGTCGACGCACTCGGCTCCCGGCACCTCGGCAGCAACGTCGCGGGTACGCTGGCAGCGGTCCGCTGGTTCCTCCGGCTCGGCTGAGCGAGGCGCGTCGAGGTGACCGTCGCCCGTCAGGGTGTACGCGCAGGTCACCCGGGTACTTCACTGTCCTCACAACCAGCCCGACCCTTGGAGGCACGATGAGCGACGAAACTCTCGGCGACGACGACATGACGACGACGCCGACGGAGGGCACTCCCGACGCCGGCGGCGACGCCGACGGCACCGATGGCGGCGACGCGGACGGCACCGACGGCACCACCGGTGACGCGGACGGCACCGACGGCGACTCGACGGACACCACCGACGGGGACGCCTCCTGAGCGCACTCGACCAGCTGACCGGTGACGCCCAGACCTTCCGCGAGAAGGTCTGGGCGTCGCGGGTCCACCACCACAAGGTGGACCCGGCCGAGCTGACGCCGTACTTCTCGCTGGAGGACGCCGACCGGCTGCTCACCGCGACCGCGATCCGCACGCCGAGCGTCCGGCTCGTCCGCGACGGCACGGTGCTGCCCGAGCAGGGCTACACGCGCGGCGCCACCCTGGCCGGCCGGCCGCTGACCGGCCTGGTCGACGGCCGGACCGCGGTCGAGGAGTTCCGCAAGGGCTCGACCGTCGTCTTCCAGGGGCTGCACCGCTCGTTCCCGCCCCTCGTCGACCTGATCTCCGAGCTCGAGCTCGAGCTCGGCCACCCCTGCCAGGCCAACGCCTACCTGACCCCGCCCGGGTCCCAGGGCTTCGCGGTGCACTCCGACACCCACGACGTGTTCGTGCTGCAGACCGCCGGCACCAAGCGGTGGGAGGTGCACCCGCCGCCCGGCGGCTCCGACCAGGTGGTCGAGGAGCCGCTGCTCGAGGCCGGCCACGTGATGTACCTCCCGACCGGCACGCCGCACGCCGCCCGGGCCCAGGACGACGTCTCGCTGCACGTCACCATCGGCATCAACCAGCTCACCTGGCGCGGCCTGGTCGAGCGCTCGCTGAGCTCGCTGGCGGCCGAGGTCCCCTCCGAGCACCTGCCGGCCGGCTACCTCGAGGACCCGCAGGCCCTGGCCCACCAGCTGGGCCGGCACCTCTCCGACATCGCCGACCGGCTGCACTCGGTCGACCCGACCGACGTGATCGACGCCGAGGTACGCCGCTTCCTCACCTCGAGGCCACCCCGGCTCGAGGGGGCGCTGGTCGACGGGCTCGGTCTCGAGGCGATCGACGACGACACCCTGCTGCGGCACCGCCCGGGCCACCCGTGCGTGCTGGTCGACAGGGGTGACCGGGTCGAGGTGCTCCTCGGAGACCGGTCCCTGGACGTCCCGGCCCGGATCCGTCCGGCGCTCGAGGAGGTCCGTCGTCGCACCGAGCTGCGCCCCCGCGACCTGCCCCTCGACGAGCAGAGCCGGCTGGTGCTGGCTCGGCGGCTGGTCCGGGAGGGACTCCTCAGGGTCGTCACCCCGTGACGTTCCGGTGCGCCGACGCGAGCGAGGCGCGCGCCGAGTCGATGACCGGGACGGCGTCGACGGTGCGCTCGTTCCTGCTCGTCGAGCACTCCGGGCCCTGGGGCGAGGAGGCCCTGCGCGACGCGCGGATGCCGGAGGGCATCGGCCCCGAGCTCCGCGAACGCGCCGCCGCCACCCGGACCAAGGTGCTGCTCATCCGCCGGCCCGACAAGGCGCTGCGCACGCACGCCGGCGTGCGGGTCTTCGCGGCGTACGCCCACCACGCCGAGCCGTGGCTGGAGACGACGGTGCTCGACGACCTGCACGGCGTCCACGACCTCGATCTCACGGCGCTGGCCGCCGGCCGGTCGCTCGGGCTGACCCCGCACACCGAGCCGGTGCTCGCCGTCTGCACGCACGGACGGCACGACACGTGCTGCGCCGAGCGGGGCCGGCCGGTCGCGGCCGGCCTGGCCCTGGGGTTCCCGGACCAGACGTGGGAGGCCAGCCACATCGGCGGCGACCGGTTCGCCGCGAACCTGCTGGTGCTGCCGCACGGCCTCTACTTCGGCCGGCTCGAGGCCGACACCGCCCGCGGGGTGGCCCGGCTGCTGGCCGCGGGCGAGCTCGACCTCGACCACCTGCGTGGCCGGTCCGGGCTGGCGACGCCGCTCCAGGCGGCCGAGGCAGCCCTGCGGAGGCACATCGACGAGCGACGCCTCTCGGCGGTCCGACTGGTCTCCCGCGAGGTGAGCGGCACCACCACCGACGCTGTCTTCGACGTGTCGGGTCGGCGCTACGCCGTCGCGGTCACGAGCACCCGTGGCACCGACCTGCAGCGGCTCACCTGCCGCGCGCTGCGCGAGAACCCCGTCGCGCACCACGAGGTCCGCGAGATCCGGGCCCTCTGATGAGGCGTGCGGCGGCCCTCCTGGGTGCCTGTCACCCCGGTCCGGCGTTCGCGGTCACGCTGCTCGCCGGGCTCCTCGCGGGAGCCGTGGGCCTCGGTCCGGGCTCGGTCGCGCTGGTGGTGGCCGCAGTGCTGACCGGGCAGCTCTCGATCGGCTGGTCCAACGACCTCGTCGACCTGGCCCGCGACCGCGCGGTCGGGCGGGCCGACAAGCCGCTGGTGGACGGCCGGGTGTCCGAGCGCACGGTCCGCATCGCCTGCGGTGCCGCGGTCGTCGCGACCGTGCCGCTCTCGCTCGCGTGTGGCTGGGTGGCGGGCCTCGTCCACCTGGTCTGCGTCGCCTCCGGCTGGGTCTACAACCTCGGCGCCAAGGCCACTCCTTGGTCGTGGCTGCCCTACGCCGTCGCGTTCGGCGGGCTGCCGGCGTTCGTCTCCCTGACCGACGACGCCGACCGGCTGCCGCCGCTCTGGCTGCCGCTCGCCGGCGCCCTGCTCGGGGTGGGCGCGCACGTCGTCAACGTCCTCCCGGACCTGGCCGACGACGCGGCGACCGGCGTCCGCGGCCTGCCGCACCGGCTCGGCGCGCGGTGGAGCCCGGTGGTCGCGGCCGCGGTGCTCGTGACGGCGGCTGTGGTCATCGTGGTCGGGGCGCCGGTCGACTCCGCGGTGGTCGCGGTCGTCGCCCTGGTCGTCACGGCGGGCCTGGCGGCGGTCGCGCTCTTCGCGCACGGCCGGGCGCCGTTCCGGGCCGCCATCGGCATGGCTCTGGTCGACGTCGTGATGCTGGTGTGGGCCCGATGACGGACCTCTGGGACCTCGTCGTCGTGGGCGCCGGACCGGCCGGAGCGACCACCGCGCTGGCGGCGCTGCACGCCGACCCGTCGATGCGGGTGCTCCTGCTCGACCGGTCCGACTTCCCGCGCGACAAGTCCTGCGGCGACGGCATCGCCCCGCACTGCTTCGAGAAGCTGTCCTCGATCGGCGTCACCGGCGTCGAGGACGGCTGGGCCCCGCTGACCCGGCTCGAGCTGGCGCGCGGGGACCAGTCCGTCGCCGGGACGATGGCCCGGCCGGTCTACGTCATCCCGCGCGAGGTCTTCGACGCGCGCCTGGTGGAGCGGGCGGTGGACCGCGGCGCGACGTTCCGCCGGGAGCGGGTCACCTCGGTCGACGCGCTCCCCCCGGCCCGGGTCGTGGTGGGAGCGGACGGTGCGCACTCGGTGGTCCGCGCCCACCTCGGTCTGCCCCACGGCCGCCGGGCGCTGGCGATCCGCGGCTACGCGCCGACCCCGCCGGAGCGGCGCGGCACCCAGGTGATCCGCTACGGCGACCGCCGGCAGCCGGCGTACGCCTGGGCGTTCGACCGCGGCGACGGCCTCTCCAACGTCGGGTACGGCGAGCTGCTGCCGTCCGAGGGTGAGGGCGAGCCCCCGTCACGGGCGCTGCTGCTCGACCAGCTCGAGCTGTTGCTGCCCGGCACCGTCGACGCCGGCGAGCACTGGAAGGGCCACCACCTCCCGCTCTCCGGCTGGCGGTGGGACCAGCCCGACGGCCGGCTGCTGCTCACCGGCGACGCGGCGGGACTGATCAACCCGATGACCGGCGAGGGCATCTACTACGCGATCGCCACCGGGATCGCGGCGGGCCGGTGCGCGGTCCGTGCCCTCCGCGAGGGGCGCGACCCGGGAGCGCTGCACCGGCAGGCGGTCCGCGGGCTGCTCGGCCGGCACCTCAAGCACACGTTCGCCGCCTCGCGGCTCGCGGAGCACCCGGCGATCGTGGACGGCGGCATCCGGGTCGCCCGGCGTGACGGGAGGGTCTTCGACGAGCTGGTCGAGCTCGGGCTCGGCGACGGCCGGATCTCCGGCCGTCTGGTGCGCGGGCTGGTGGCCGGCGTGGCCCGGAAGGGGCTCCGCGCCGGCCCACGGAACCACGAGGACGGGCCCGACCCGACCCTCACTACGATCGAGTGAACGGGGCTGTGCGGAAGGTCCTGCCGGACCAGCGCAGGGATCAGCCCGTGTGGCGCGGCGCAAAAGGGGGACCTGAGGACATGCAGCTCCTCGCCGTCCGCGGCGCGCTCCCGGCGCACCGGCACTCGCAGGCCGAGATCACCGATGCGTTCGCAGGCGTCATCGCCAGGGGAGGGGGCCTGGACGAGCGGCTCCTACGGCGCTTCCATGCCAACTCCGGCGTCGACTTCCGGCACACCGTGCTGCCTCTCGAGCGGTACGGCGAGCTCGACGGCTTCACGACCGCCAACGACCACTTCATCGAGCACGCGGTCGAGCTCGGCTCCCGGGCGCTGCAGGATGCCCTCAAGGCCGCCGACCTCACGCCGACCGACGTCGACCTGATCGTCTCGGCGACGGTGACCGGCCTCGCCGTACCGTCCCTGGACTCGCGGATCGCCGCCCAGGTCGGGCTGCGTCCGGACGTGAAGCGGATGCCGCTGGTCGGCCTCGGCTGCGTCGCCGGGGCGGCCGGGATCGCCCGGCTGGCCGACTACCTCGCTGGCCACCCCGGGGACGTCGCCGTGCTCGTGGCGGTCGAGCTGTGCTCTCTCACGGTGCAGCGCGACGACGTCTCGGTGCCCAACCTGGTCGCCAGCGGGCTGTTCGGCGACGGCGCCTCGTGCGTCGTCGCGGCGGGCCGGGACCGCGACCAGCCGGCCGCGGCCACCGTGCTCGACTCCCGCAGCCGGCTCTACCCGGACTCCGAGCGGGTCATGGGCTTCGACGTCGGCAGCACCGGCCTGCGCATCGTGCTGGACGCCGAGGTGCCGGTCGTGATCGGGCGCTACGTCGGCGAGGACGTCGACCTGTTCCTGGCCGACCACGGCCTCACCCGTGCCGACATCGGCTGGTGGGTCTGCCACCCCGGCGGGCCGAAGGTGATCGACGCGCTGCAGGAGACGCTGGACCTGCCCGACGAGGCCGTCGTGCTGACCCGTCGTTCGCTCGCCCGCATCGGCAACCTGTCGTCGGCGTCGGTCCTGCACGTGCTCGAGGACACCCTCCGCGAGCGCCCGCCGGCTCCGGGCAGCCACGGGCTCCTGATGGCGATGGGACCGGGGTTCTGCTCCGAGCTGGTGCTGCTGCGAGCCCCGTCGTGACGTCGCTGACGGCGTTCACCGTCCTCGTGGTGCTGGTCGGCCTCGAGCGGCTCGCCGAGCTCGTCGTGTCCAAGCGCAACGCCGCCTGGTCCTTCGAGCGCGGCGGCGTGGAGACCGGCTTCTCGCACTACCCGCCGATGGTGCTGTTGCACACCGGCCTGCTGGTCGGAGCGCTGGTCGAGGCCTACGTGCGCGAGCCGCACGTGCCGTCCGCGCTGGCCTGGTCGATGCTGGCCGTGGTCGTCCTGAGCCAGGCGCTGCGCTGGTGGTGCATCACCACCCTCGGACCGCAGTGGAACACCCGGGTGATCGTGGTGCCCGGGCTGGCGCCGGTCGGCAAGGGTCCCTACCAGCTCTTCACGCACCCCAACTACGTCGCCGTCGTCCTGGAGGGGCTCGCGCTTCCGCTGGTGCACGCGTGCTGGGTCACCGCGGTGGTGTTCACCGTGCTCAACGCCGTGCTGCTCACCGTCCGGATCCGGGTCGAGAACGCCGCGCTCGCCACGCTCGCGGAGACCGCCGATGCGTGACCTCGTGGTCGCCGGCGGGGGGCCCGTCGGGCTCGCCACCGCGCTGTACGCCGCCCGCGCAGGCCTCGACGTCGAGGTCCGCGAGCCGCGCCCCGGCCCGGTCGACAAGGCCTGCGGCGAGGGGCTGATGCCCGGCGCCGTCGCCGACCTGGCCGCGCTCGGCGTGGACCCGCCCGGCCACCGGCTGGCCGGGATCCGCTACCTCGGCGGCGGCCGCACCGCGGATGCGCCGTTCCGCCACGGTGACGGGCGCGGCGTCCGTCGCACGACCCTCCACCGCTCCCTCACCGACGCCGTGGCCGACGCCGGCGTGAAGATCGTGGAGCGCGCGGTCGGCGAGGTGGAGAACCGCGACGGCCACGTCCTCGTCGACGACGAGCCCGCGCGCTACCTCGTCGCCGCCGACGGCCTGCACTCCCCGGTGCGGCGGATGCTCGGCCTGGACCGGCCGCGCGAGGGCCGGCGCCGGTTCGGGCTGCGGGTGCACGTGGAGATGGCCCCGTGGACGCCGTTCGTCGAGGTGCACTGGGCCGAGGGGTCGGAGGCCTACGTGACCCCCGTCGGCGACGAGCTGGTCGGGATCGCGATGCTGACCGAGCGGCAGGCGACGTTCGACCAGCTGCTCGCCGAGCACGCACTGCTCAAGGAGCGACTGGGCCGCCGGCCGCTCTCGCGCACGAAGGGCGCCGGGCCGCTGCGGCAGCGCTCGACCGCGCGCACCCTGGGCCGGGTGCTGCTTGTCGGTGACGCCGCCGGCTACGTCGACGCGCTGACCGGTGAGGGCATCGCGCTCGGGCTCGCCCAGGCGCGCGCGGCGGTCGACGCAGTGGTGCAGGGCAGGCCCGAGCACTACGAGGCGGCGTACAAGAAGCTCGGCCGCCGGCACGAGCTGCTCACCCACACCCTGCTGTCGTCGTCGCGGGTCCCGCTGGTGCGCCGGCAGATCGTGCCGCTGGCGGCTCGGTTGCCCCGGGTGTTCGCGGGCGTGGTCGACCAGCTGGCGCGGCCCGCATGATCTCCTCGGTGACCGGCGAGGAGGTCGTCCTCCTCGACGAGGCCGGCAACGCCATCGGCACCGCGCCCAAGGCCGAGGTGCACGGCACCGACACCCCGCTGCACCTCGCGTTCTCCTGCTACGTCTTCGACGGCTCCGGGCGGCTGCTGGTCACCCAGCGGGCCCTGGCCAAGTCGACGTTCGGCGGCGTCTGGACCAACAGCTGCTGCGGCCACCCGGCGCCGGGCGAGCCGATCGCGGAGGCGGTACGCCGCCGCACGGGCCAGGAGCTCGGCCTCGACCTCGCGGACGTGACGCTGGTGCTGCCCGGGTTCCGCTACCGCGCCGTGGGCGAGAACGGGACGGTGGAAAACGAGCTGTGCCCGGTCTTCACCGCCGTCGCGCAGAGCGACCCCGACCCCGACCCGGCCGAGGTGGAGGCCTGGGAGTGGGTGCCGTGGGCGGCGTTCCGCGACGAGGTCCTCCAAGGACGCCGCGCGGTCAGTCAGTGGTGCGTGGAGCAGGTCGAGGCACTGCCGGCCGACCCGCTCTCGGCGCCCGCGGCCGACGCCGCCCAGCTACCCCCGGCTGCCCGGGCCACCACCTGACCCCGACAGGATGACGGGGTGGACCCCACGACGTACGCCGTGATCGCGGTGGCCGTCCTCGTGGGAGCCACGGTGCAGTCGGCCGTGGGGCTCGGGGTCGGCCTCGTCGCTGCTCCGGTGACGGCCCTCCTGGAGCCGGACCTGATGCCGGGCGCGCTGCTCATGGTCGCTGTGCTGATGCCGTGCCTGACGCTGGTCCGCGACCACCACGACATCGACTGGCGCGGGCTCGGCTGGTCGCTGCCGGCCCGGCTGCCCGGGACCCTCGTGGGCGTCTGGGTGGTGACCACGCTGACCGCGCGCGAGCTCGGCATCGCGATCGGCATCGTCGTGCTGGTGGCGGTCGCGGTCACCTGGCGCGCGTTCGAGGTCCCCGTCAACCGCGCCACGCTCTCGGCTGCGGGGTTCGCCAGCGGCATCACCGGCACGGCGACGTCGATCGGCGGGCCACCCATCGCGATCGTCTACCAGCACCGGCCGGCCCGCGAGATCCGGACCACGATGGCCGTCTACTTCCTCGTCGGCGCCGCGCTGTCGCTGGTCGCCCTCCTCGTCACCGGAGATCTCACCGCGGACCAGGGCCTGGCCTCCCTGGAGCTGCTGCCGTTCCTCGCGCTCGGCACCCTCCTCGGGGCCGTCGCCCGGCGCTCGATGCCGGCCCACGTCGTACGCCCCGCGGTGCTGCTGGTCAGCTCGGCCTCCGCCCTTGTCCTGCTCGTCAAGTCACTGCTGGGGTGAGCGATGAGTCCCCACCACCCGAGGAGTCAGACCCGCATGCCCAAGGTCACCGCACACCTGTCCATCTCCCTCGACGGCTACGTCGCCGGCCCGAACCAGACCCGGGAGGAGCCCCTCGGCGTGGGCGGTGAGGACCTGCACCGATGGCACATCGGCGCGCCGGACAACGACGTGGACCGCGCCATGACCGAGCGGATCCTGGCGCCGCGCGGCGCCTACGTCATGGGTCGCAACATGTATGCCCCTGACCGCGGCGACTGGGCCGACGCCAGCGGCGGCGAGATGTGGCGCGGCTGGTGGGGCGAGGACCCGCCGTACCACTGCCCGGTCTTCGTGCTCACCCACTACCCGCACGAATCTGTCGAGATGGAGGGCGGCACCACCTTCCACTTCGTGACCGGCTTCGACGAGGCGATGGAGCGCGCGCTCGAGGCGGCGGGCGACGACACCGTCACGATCGCCGGCGGAGCGAGCGCGGTCCGGCAGGGTTTCGAGGCGGGCGTGGTCGACGAGATCATGCTCAGCCACGCACCCGTCGTGCTCGGCGGCGGCGAGTCGCCGTTCGCGGGCCTCCCGGACCTCCGGCTGCGCCCGGTCGAGGTGCACGCCTCGCCCTACGCGACGCACGTCGTCTACTCCACGCGGGAGAGCCAGGACGTCTGAGCGGCGTACTTGACGCGTGTCAAGTCAGCCCCTAGCGTCCCCCGCATGCCGGCACCTCCACTGAGGAGTCCCACCACCGCGGTCATCGGTGCCGGCATCAGCGGGCTCACCGCCGGGAAGATGCTCGGCGACTACGGCGTGCCCTACACCTGCTTCGAGGCGTCCGACCGCATCGGAGGCAACTGGGCGTTCGGCAATCCCAACGGGCACAGCAGCGCCTACCGATCGCTGCACATCGACACCAGCAAGCACCGGCTGTCCTTCAAGGACTTCCCGATGCCCGAGGACTACCCCGACTTCCCGCACCACACCCAGATCAAGGCCTACCTCGACGCGTACGCCGACGCGTTCGGGCTGCTGGACCGGATCGAGTTCGAGAACGGCGTCGTGCACGCCGAGCACCTGCGCGGCGGGGGCTGGGAGCTGACCACCCAGCGCGGCGAGACCCGGCACGTCGAGCTCCTCGTGGTCGCGAACGGCCACCACTGGGACCCCCGGACGGCCGACTTCCCGGGGGAGTTCACCGGCGAGTCCCTGCACTCCCACCACTACATCGACCCGACCGAACCCCTGGACCTCAAGGGCAAGCGGATCCTGGTGGTCGGCCTCGGCAACAGCGCCGCGGACATCGCCGTCGAGCTGTCCAGCAGGTCGCTGCAGAACCAGGTCACGCTGTCGACGCGGTCCAGTGCCTGGATCGTCCCGAAGTACTCCTTCGGCCTGCCCGCCGACAAGTACTTCGCGACCTCTCCCCACCTGCCGCTGAAATGGCAGCGGTGGTTCCTCCAGAAGATGCAGTTCATGACCGGTTCCAACCCGGAGCTCTACGGGCTGCCGAAGCCGGACCACAAGTTCTTCGAGGCGCACCCGACCCAGTCGGTCGAGCTGCCGCTGCGGCTGGGCTCGGGCGACATCACCCCGAAGGGGAACGTCGGCCGGCTCGACGGCCGGACCGTGCACTTCGAGGACGGCACCTCCTCGGAGTTCGACGTCATCGTCTACGCGACCGGCTACAACATCACCTTCCCGTTCTTCGACGAGGACTTCCTCAGCGCGCCGGGCAACCAGATCCGGCTGTTCAAGCGGATGTTCAAGCCCGGCCTCACCGACCTGGTGCTGATGGGCTTCGCGCAGGCGGTCCCGACGCTGTTCCCGTTCGTCGAGGCACAGGCCAGGCTGCTGGCGGCGTACGCCGTGGGGGCCTACGCGCTGCCCGGCGTCGACGAGATGGAGCGGGTCATCGACGAGGACCACGCGAAGTTCCTCGGTCACGTGACCGACAAGCCGCGGCACACCCAGCAGGTCGACTACTTCGTCTACGAGCACGACCTGCGTGCCAAGGAGATCCCAGCCGGGCTGGCGAGGGCAGGGCGATGAGCGCCGCACGATCGAGCGAGGCTCGCGGCGACCGGCGGCGTACGGCGCTGCTCGAGTCGCTGGACCACCACCTGCGCGAGGGCAGCCTCGAGTCGGTCCACATCGCCGACATCTCGCGGCGTGCCGGCGTGACCCGCTCGGCGTTCTACTTCTACTTCGAGAACAAGGCCAGCGCCGTCGCGGCGCTCATGAACGAGATGTACGCCGAGTCCTCCGCGGCGGCCGACCAGCTCCGCGGCGACGGGACGCCGGCCGAGAACATCGAGGCGATGGTGCGCGCGCTGTTCTCGACCTGGGACAAGCACGAGCACCTCTTCCGGGCCTCGCTCGACGCCCGCGCGACCAGCACCACCGTGCGCGAGCTGTGGGACAGCGACCGGGAGTCGTTCGTCCCGGTGGTCGCCGGGATGATCGAGTCCGAGCGGGCCTCCGGGGCCGCTCCGGCCGGCACCGACGCCACCGCGCTGGCCAGCGTGCTGCTCGAGCTCAACGACCGGATGCTCGAGCGGCTCGCCCTCGGCGGGTCCCTCGACCGAGAGCAGCTGGTCGAAGCGGTCGTGGCGATCTGGCTGCGCACGATCTACGGCACGGTCGGCGCGTGAAGCACGACCAGGTCAGGTTCCCGTCCGAGGGCGTCGAGCTCGACGGCTGGCACTTCGCCGGCGCCGGCTCGGCGTACGAGGGACCGCACGGCCGGCCGGTCGTGGTCATGGCGCACGGCCTCGGCGGCACCAAGGACTCGGGCCTCGAGCCGTTCGCGGCCGGGCTGGCCGAGGCCGGCCTCGACGTGCTGGCCTTCGACTACCGGGGCTTCGGCGCCTCGGGGGGCGCGCCGCGGCAGCGCGCCAGCATGGCGGGCCAGGTCGACGACTACCGCGCCGCCCTGGCCGCGGCCGCTCGGCTGCCCGGCGTGGACGCCCGCCGGCTGGTCGCGTGGGGAGTGTCGCTGGCCGGGGGCCACGTGCTCGCCGCGGCGGCCGGCCGGGACGACGTGGCGGCCGTCGTCTCGCTCACCCCGCTCGTCGACGGCCGGGCCGCCGCCCGGCTCGCGATGAGGCACCACTCGGCGCGCTCGATGCTCGGCTCGACCAGTGCCGGCGTCCGCAGCCGCGTCTCGGCGCTCCGCGGCGGTGAGCCGGTGATGATGCCGATCGTGGCCCGCCCCGGCGAGGTCGGCGCCCTCACCCTGTCCGGCCACCACGAGGCCTACCTCGCGATCGCCGGCCCCACGTGGCGCAACGAGATCGACGCCTCGGTCGGCCTCGAGCTCGGCGCGCACCGCCCGGCCCGGCACGCCCGGTCACTGCGGTGCCCGGTGCTCGTCCAGATCGCCGACTTCGACCGCAGCGCGCCACCCCGCGCCTCCGCCAAGGCGGCCGCGGCCGCCCGCGCCGAGGTCCGGCACTACCCGTGCGACCACTTCGACGTCTGGCCGGGCAGCGACTGGTTCGAGCCGGCCCTCGCGCACCAGCTGCACTTCCTCCGCCGCCACCTCACCTGACGCCGACTCGGCTCGTCGGGACGCTGTGGGGGCGTCGACTCGGCTCGTCGGGACGCTGTGTGGGCGTCGAGTCGGCTTGTCGGGACGCTGTGTGGGCGTCGAGTCGGCTTGTCGGGACGCTGTGTGGGCGTCGAGTCGGCTTGTCGGGACGCTGTGTGGGCGTCGAGTCGGCTCGTCGGGACGCTGTGAGGGCGTCGAGTCGGCTCGTCGGGACGCTGTGAGGGGGTCGAGTCGGCTTGTCGGGACGCTGTCAGGGCGTCGACTCGGCTCGTCGGGACGGTGCCAGCACCCACTCGGCGGGAATGGTTGCGCGGATGCGCCGACTCGGCGGGTGTGGGGTGTGCTGTTGAGCCGACTCGGCGGGTGTGGGGTGTGCGTTGAGCCGACTCGGCGGGTGTGGGGTGTGCGGTTGAGCCGACTCGGCGGGTGCCCCGTCAGGCGGTGGCTCCCGGTCCTGATCCGTCGGAGCCGTCGCCAGGTCCCAGCAACGCGTGCACCAGGGAGTCCCCGACGAACTCGCCGTAGCGCTCCGGCGTCCAGCCGCGACTGACGACCAGCAAGCGGTACAGGTCCGGCGAGCTGTAGGTCCACAGGATCTCCGCGGCCTCCTTGGTGGACAGCCCTGCGCGCAGTGGTGTCTTCCGCGCCAGGTTGCGGGCCACCTTCGTCATGCGGGTCAGACGCTCGGCGTCCAGGTCAGCGCGGAGCGCCCCCAGGGCGACGTCGGACTCGGCGGCCGCGTCCACCAGGAGCAGCAGCGGTGCGATGCGCGGCGCGACCTCCGTGGTGAGCGTGCCGAGGCCGCGGAGCAGCCGCCGCGGGTCCTTCTCGGCGGACTGCATCGCGTCCGACCGCTGCTCGGCCGGCACCGGACCAGAGCCCGTCAGCGCGTCCTCGCAGACCGCCCGCAGCAGGCCCGCCTTGCCCCCGAAGGACTTGTAGATGGTGTCCACCGAGGATCCGGCCTCCGCCGCGACCGAGGCGATCGTCGTCGCGCCGTAGCCGTCCTGGAGGAACCGACGCCCGGCCGCGACGATGATCGCCTCCCGGGTGCGGCGGGCCTGCTCGCGGCGGCGGCTGGCGTCGTACTGACGGGGCTTGACCGACGTCAAAGTTTGACTCCATACTACTGGAATGAATCCTGTCGACTGGAATAGATTAGGGGCGTAGCCACCCGGTGGCAACCGAACCCGCAGGCCCGGCCGGTGTGGTGCAGCGGCTGCTCCGCGCCACCAACAGGCATGACGTCGACGCGATCGTCGGCTGCTTCGCGGCCGACTACCGCAACGAGACACCGGCCCATCCGGCGCGCGGCTTCGTCGGCAACGAGCAAGTGCGTCGCAACTGGACCCGCATCCTCGCCTCGGTGCCGGACCTGTCGGCGAGGCTGCTCGACTTCGCGGTGTCGGGCCAGGCCGTGTGGACCGAGTGGGAGCATCGCGGCACCCGCGCGGACGGGAGCGAACACCTGCTCCGCGGCGTCATCGTGTTCACCGTCGCGGACGACGTGATCACGGCGGCGCGGCTCTTTCTGGAGCCGGTCGACCTGGCAGAGGTCGACGCCGACGCTGCCGTGCGCTCCCAGGTCGACGGGTCGGCGGGGTCGTGAACCGGGTGCTCGTTGCGGGCGGCACGGGGCGCCTGGGCACGCTCGTCGTACGACGACTGGTGGCCCGCGGTGTCGACGTCCGGGTCCTGACCCGTGACCCGATGCGCGCAGCGCACCTCGCCGACGCACCGGTCGAGCTGGTCGTCGGCGACGTCCGCGACCCGGTCTCCACCACCTCGGCCGCCGCCGGTGTCGACGTCGTGGTCTCCGCCGTGCACGGCTTCGCGGGACCCGGCGGCGGGTCCCCGGAGACTGTCGACCGGGACGGCAACCTCAACCTCACCCGGGCCGCCGCGGCGACCGGCGCGGAGCTGGTGCTGCTGTCCGTGGTCGGGGCTTCCCCCGAGAGCGCGTTCGAGCTCTTCAGGATGAAGTACGCCGCCGAGCAGGCTGTCCACGCCTGTGGACCTCCCGCGACCGTGGTCCGGTCGAGCGCCTTCCTGGAGCTGTGGGTCGACCTGCTCTCGGAGACGGCCGGACGTCGCAACCGCCCGCTCGTCTTCGGCCGCGGGGACAACGCGATCAACTTCGTGTCAGTCCGTGATGTGGCTGCGCTCGTCGATCGCGTCGTCTCCGACCTGACCTCGCGCGGCCAGACCCTGGAGATCGGCGGACCCGAGGACCTCACGATGCACGAGCTGGCCCTGCTGGTGGGAGCCCGGCGCGGCGAGTCGAAAGGACCGCGGCACCTTCCTCGCGCAGCACTGCGCCTGGTCGCTGCGACGGTCGGTCGGCTGCGCCCCGAGCTCGGTCGGCAGGTGCGCGCCGCGCTCGCCATGGACACCGCCGACCTCACCTTCGACCCCGCCCGCGACGTTCGCCGCCGCTGGCCGGACCTGCCCTGCACTCCGGCGAAGACGGTCCTGACCGAGTGGGCCGCGGCCGCCCGCGCCTAGGTCCGCCACGGTGCCAGGCGCGGAGTCGGCTCGTCGGCACGCTGCCAGTGCGTCGAGTCGGCGGGTGTGGGGTGTGCCGTTGAGCCGGCTCGGCGGGTGTGGGTGTGCCGATGAGCCGACGCGGCGGGTGTGGGGTGTGCCGTTGAGCCGACTCGGCGGGTGAGGTGTGCCGTTGAGCCGACTCGGCGGGTGTGGGGTGTGCCGATGAGCCGACTCGGCGGGTGTGGGGTGTGCCGATGAGCCGGCTCGGCGGGTGTGGGGTGTGCCGATGAGCCGGCTCGGCGGGTGTGGGGTGTGCCGATGAGCCGAGTCGGCGATCTCCGACCGGAGTCGGATGACCTGGACATGGCGTCGCAGTAATCTCGGAGCCGTGGCCCTCCTCGAGCACGACGAGACCGACACCCGGGCGCTGACCCAGCAGCGGTTCGAACGCATGACGCTGGTCGGTGGCGACGGGCTGCCGGCGGTCGACACCGCCGGGCTGCCGGACGGCCCGACCTGGCCGTCGTTCGTGCAGACGGTCGCGCTGCTGCGGTTCCGGCACTGGTTCCACCCCTACCTCCACAGAAAGTACGGCGACATCTACACGGTGCGGCTGATGCCGAGGGGCCGGCCGCTGGTGTTCTTCACGAAGCCGGAGCACGCCAAGGAGATCTTCGCCGGCGACCCCGAGGTCTTCCACGCCGGCAAGGGCAACGCGATCCTCGGGCCGGTCATGGGCGAGCACTCCCTGCTGCTCCAGGACGGCGCCGAGCACAAGCGCGCCCGCAAGCTGCTGATGCCGGCGTTCAACGGCCACGCGCTGCGCACCTACCAGGAGATGGTCACCGCGATCGCCCGCGACGAGGTCGCCCACTGGCCGAGGGGACGGCAGCTCCGGTCGCACGACCGCATGAACGTCCTGACCCTCGAGGTGATCCTGAGGGTCGTCTTCGGCGTCACCGACGAGGAGCGGCTGGCCCAGCTGCGCCCGCGCGTCAAGGCGACCGTCGACGTCAGTCCCGCGGTGCTGCTCGTGTGGGGGATCCCGGCGCTGCACCGGTTCGGCCCGTGGGCCAAGGCGCTGCAGAACCAGGTCGAGCTCGACGAGCTGATGTACGCCGAGATCCGCGAGCGGCGTACGGCGCCCGACCTCGCCGAGCGCACCGACGTCCTCTCCCGGCTGATCCGCGAGGGGGCCGAGACCGGTGACGAGCTGCAGGACATCGAGCTGCGCGACCAGCTCGTCACGCTGCTGCTCGCCGGCCACGAGACGACGGCGACGGCACTGGCCTGGGCTCTCTACGAGCTCGGCCGCGACCCGGAGCTCACGCGCCGCACCCAGGCGGCCGCCGACGCGGGCGACGCGGACGGTGACGCCTGGCTCGATGCCGTGCTCAAGGAGTCGATGCGGCTGCACCCCGTGATCCCGATGGTGGTGCGCACCCTGATGAAGCCGCAGACGATCGCCGGGGTCGACGTCCCGCGCGGAGCCACCGTCGGCCCGTCGATCCTCATCGCGCACAGCCGCGCGGACAACTACGAGGACCCGGACACCTTCGACCCAGGACGGTTCCTCGGCCACAACCCTCCGACCAACACCTGGATCCCGTTCGGCGGCGGCGTCCGGCGCTGCATCGGCGCCGGCTTCGCGATGATGGAGGGCGTGGCGGTCCTGCGCGAGGTGTTCAAGGCCGTCGACGTGACCACCGTCGGCACCGACGAGCCGCAGGTCCGCAACATCACGTCGGTCCCACGCCACGGCGCCCGGATCAAGGTCGCGCCACGCTGACCCTCCGCAGGCGGATCGTCGCCGACCTGCAGGCGGCGTTCTTCGACGACCCCGTCGTCACGTGGGTCTTCCCCGACCCCGCGGCCCGGCGGCGGTACGCCGCGGCGTACTTCGACATCCACGCCGTGCGCTCGCTGCGGGCCGGGACGTCGTGGCACACCGACGGCGGTGCCGCCCTGTGGGACGGGCCCAAGGCCTGGCGGCTCTCGACCGGGGAGTCGATGTCGCTCGCCCTGCGCACCATCCGCGGGCTCGGCCGCCGCGCGAGGGTCGTGGGTGACGCCCTGGTGGACGTCGAGAAGGCGCATCCGAGCGAGCCGCACTGGTACCTCGCAGCCCTCGGGGTCCGCCCGGACTGCCATGGCCAGGGCCGTGGCAGCGCGTTGCTCGAGGCCGGGCTCGCTCGGGCGGATGCCGAGGCGATGCCCTGCTACCTGGAGAGCTCGAACCCGCGCAACGTCCCGCTCTACGAGCGCCACGGCTTCGAGGTCATCGCCGAGCACTGGCTGCCGGACGGGCCGGTCATGACCTACATGTGGCGCCCCGCGGGATAACGCCATCGCGCCCGGGCCGTCCGGGTGCAAGGCTTCGCTCTCGTGACCTGGGGTGAACGGTTCCGCGCGCTCCGTGTGGATCTCACCCCGCTGCGCACGTCGCGCGACTTCCGGCTGCTGTTCTACGCCGGCACCGTCTTCTACTTCGGCGCGATGGTCACCTACGTCGCGATCCCCTACCAGATCTACACGCTCACCGGCTCCAACTTCGCGGTCGGTGCCGTGGGCCTGGTCGAGCTGGCGCCGCTGGTCGTCTTCGGGCTGTACGGCGGCGCGCTCGCCGACCACGTCGACCGCCGCAAGCTGCTGGTCGCGTGCGGCGTCGCGCAGGCGGCGTGCACCGCCGTACTCGCGGTCAACGCGTTCCGCGACGATCCCTCGGTGTGGCTGATCTTCGTGATCAGCGTCGGACTGGCGTCCACCTCGTCGCTCCAGCGACCGAGCCGCGAGGCGCTGATGCCGCGCACGGTCTCCCACGACGAGCTCCCCGCCGCCAACGCCCTGACCAGCCTCGGGATGCAGACCGGCGTCCTGGTCGGCCCGGCCGTGGGCGGCCTGCTGGTCGCCTACGTCGGCATCGGCTGGTGCTTCCTCATCGACATCGGCGGCCTGTCGGTCGCGTCCCTGATGTTCTGGCTGATGAACGGCTACCCGCACCGCGAGGAGACGACGCCGCCGTCACTCGCCGGAATCGGTCAGGGGCTGTCCTACGCCCTGAGCCGGCGGGACCTCATGGGCACCTACCTCGTCGACCTCGCCGCGATGCTGCTGGCCTTCCCGGTGGTGCTGTTCCCCGCCCTGGCCGAGGAGGTCTTCGACAAGCCGCAGGTGCTGGGGCTGCTCTACTCGGCCGAGACGGTGGGCGCGGTGGTCGCCACCGCGCTCAGCGGCTGGACCGCTCGGGTGCACCACCACGGCCGCGCGATCGTGCTGGCCGCCGCGTCGTACGGCGGCTTCGTCGCCCTCGCCGGCCTGATGCCGTCGATCTGGCTGGTCGGTGTCTTCCTCGCCCTCGGCGGCGCGGCGGACATGATCAGCGCCGTCTTCCGCGGCACGGTCTGGAGCCAGACGATCCCGGAGGCGATGCGTGGCCGGCTCGCCGGCATCGAGATGCTGTCCTACTCCCTCGGTCCGCTCGGGGGCCAGGTCCGCGCCGGCGTGACCGCCGACCTGTGGTCGGTGCGCGGTGCGATCTCCAGCGGCGGCCTGGCGTGCGTCGCCGGGGTCGGTCTCACCGCGGTGTGGCTGCGTGACTTCTGGTCCTACGACGCCCGCACCGACGAGCACGCGGTGGCCGAGCGGGCCACGCGCCGGGCGGCCGGCGAGGCCTGACCGCCCGGCGACGCCGCACCGGCGGCTACCTCGAGCGCAGGGCGGCCATCGCGAGCGCCCCCAGCGCACCTGCCGAGGTGAGGGTCCGCGCGATGTTGAGCTTGACCCAGAGCGACTCGAAGTCGGCTCGGACGGCCGCCAGGTCCTTGATCTTGTCGACCGGGCCGGCGGCCTCGAGCGCGTCGTTGAGCGGGATGTTGCCGGCGAAGGTGATGACGAGCGTGCCGACGGCGAGGACGGTCGCGGCGATCGCCCACGGGCGGGCCTGCGGCCCGGCCACGGCGATGGCGGCCCCGGCCAGCAGCGGCGCGCCCAGGAACGTGGCGAGGAAGACCGGGTTCACGATCGCGATGTTCATCTGCTGCATGGCGTGCACGAAGGTCCGGTCGTCGACCCGGGCGAGGCCGGGCATCACGCCGGTGGCCCACGTGAAGTAGGTGCCGGCCTGGAGCCCGGCGGTGAGGGCCGCGACGAGGAGCACGGGGCCGCGGAGGTTGCTGGTCATGGTGCTGGTCATGGTGGTGGTCAGGACGGTGTCGTCGGTGAGCGTCGAGGCGCTGGTGGTGGTCATGACAGGGAGTCAACCGTGAGATTCCGAGAGTATCCATGGTCGAACAGGCCGATTGCATACGCCATCGTCTACGATGTCGGCATGGACGGACTTGCCGGGCTCCTCGACGGACCACGGGCGCGAGGCGCCTTCCTCCTGCGGATCCTGCTCGACGCACCGTGGTCGGTGCGGCTCCAGGACGAGGCGCCGCTGTCGGTGACGGCGGTGGTTCGCGGCCACCTCTGGGTCTGTCCGGACGGTGAGGAGCCGACCCGGCTGGAGGCCGGCGACGTCGTCGTGTGGGTCGGCAGTGACCACTGGACCATCGCCGACGACCCGGCCACGCCGACCCAGATCGTGATCCACCCCGGCCAGGTCTGCACGACGGTCGACGGTCGCGTGCTCGTCGAGGAGATGAGCCAGGGCGTGCGCAGCTGGGGCAACAGCGACGTCGGCGAGACGGTGCTGCTCACCGGGGTCTACCTGCTGGAGGGCGAGGTGACCCGGCGGCTGCTCCGCGCGCTGCCCCGCACGATGGTCCTCCGCGCCGCCGAGCTCGACACCCCGCTGATCGGCCTGCTCGGCGAGGAGGTGGTGCGCGACGCTCCAGGACAGGAGGCCGTGCTCGACCGGCTCCTCGACCTGCTCCTGATCACCCTGCTGCGCACCTGGTTCGACCGGCCCCAGTCCGACCCACCCGCCTGGTACGCCGCACAGGGCGACCCCGTCGTCGGCCCCGCGCTCCGGCTGATGCAGCACCACCCCGAGCACCCGTGGACCGTCTCGGACCTCGCCGACCGGGCCGGGGTGTCGCGAGCGTCGTTCGCCCGGCGGTTCACCGAGCTGGTCGGCGAGCCACCGATGGCGTTCCTCATCGGCTGGCGGATCGCGCTCGCCGCCGACCTGCTGCTCGAGCCCGACGCCACCATCGCGTCGGTCGCGCGCCGGGTCGGCTACGCGACGCCGTTCGCGCTCAGTGCGGCGTTCAAGCGCGAGCGCGGGATCAGCCCGCGCGACCACCGTCGCGGCGGGCTGCCCGCGCCCGAGCTCACGGCGGCGGGGGGCTGAACCTCATCGCCTGACCAGCCGGATGCCGGTGCCGACCAGCCACACGGCGACCGCGAACTCGCCCGCGAACAGGGCGGCCACCACCGGGTCCTCGGTCAGCGCGACCAGTGGTCCCGCCAGGGCGAACGCCGTGCCGCCGAGGACGGCGAGCCCAGCCAGCACCCAGGCCGGCCTGGTCCCGGCCGCGCGCGCCATGGCGATCGCCAGGACGATGGTGGAGAC
Source organism: uncultured Actinomycetota bacterium (assembly GCA_963766475.1). Lineage (GTDB taxonomy): Bacteria > Actinomycetota > Actinomycetes > Propionibacteriales > Nocardioidaceae > Nocardioides. The sequence goes on from CAVXZS010000005.1 coordinate 74,411, forward strand.
GGCCACTGCCGGGCTGGCGACCGCCTGCAGCGCGAGGTGCACCCGGACGAAGCCGGTGATCTCGCCCGCGCTGAGCTCGTCGTGGTCACGCGAGGCCAGCAGGTGCGGCACCAGCTCGAGGGCACCGAACGAGTAGCACCAGATCGCGATGCGCAGCGGCGTGTCCAGCCCCGGTCCGAGCTGACGGGCGCGGTAGGCCGTCGCCATGGCGGCCACGGCCACCACCAGCCCGGCCAGCATGAGCACGTGGGCGAGCGTCCACAGCCCGTCACCGGTCATCGAGGCCAGCGCCGCCGGCAGGCTGTCGCCCTCGGCGATCGGGTGCAGCTGGCCCCCGATGCCGAGGAGCAGCCCGCCCACCCCGAGGAGGGCGCCGGTGGTGCGAGTCTGCGACGCCGTCACCGGGGCCAGCGTGGTCACCGGACCGCCTCGATGATCGTGTTCTGCGTCGAGACGATCTCCCAGCCGGCGCCGTTCTGACGCAGCACGACGGTGCCGAGGGCCTGCCGCGTGCCGGCGAGCGGACCCGCCGGGACCGAGAGCGTGTTGCGCGTGAGCGCCAGCACCACACCGTCCGACACCGGGTGCGTCCCGAGCAGCTCCATCGCGTTGGTGCTGCCGGCGTAGATGGTGTCGAAGATCCCCTGGTGCCCGGCGGCGATGGCCCGGCGGCCGGTCACCCGTTGTCCCTGGACGGTGACGAACTCCGCGTCGTCGACGTACGGCGCCGCGAAGGCCTCGCCGTCGCCGCCGTTCCATGCCTCCTGGAGCTGGTCGATCACGGCCCGCACGCTTTCGTCGTTGGTCATGTCATGCCTTTCGCTGGAGTTTTCATTGATTCATTCAAGTAATACTTGGATGAATATAGACCAACTCTCGCGGATGTACCATAGGCTCGTGCCGACGCGTTCCTACCGCTCCGACCTGCGCACCCAGCAGGCCGAGCTGACGCGGTCGTCGATCGCCGAGGCGGCGCGCGCCACGTTCCTCGAGCACGGCTGGTCCGGGACGAGCATCCGCAGGGTCGCCGAGGCAGCCGGCGTCTCCGAGGCGACCGTCTATGCCATTTACGGCAGCAAGGCCGGCCTGGCCGGCTCGCTCGTCGACGCGATCGATGCCCGGGCCGACGTCGAGCGCATCTTCGCCGAGCTCGAGGCCGCCCAGGGCGATCCCGCGGCCCAGCTCGCCGCGTTCGTCGGGTTCGACCGGAGGCTCTACGAACGCGGGGGTGACGTGGTCCGGCTGCTCGTCGAGGCCGGGCGACAGCAGCCCGAGCTGGCAAAGGTCGCGGCCGAGGGTCGCGGGCGAGGCGACTCGAACCGGCGCCGGATCTTCTCCCAGTGGCCGGCGCGGGCGTGGCGCAAGGGGATCGACACCGAGCGGGCCATCGACATCTACGCCGTGATGGTCAACATCGGCACCTACGACGAGGCGGTCCAGGTGCGCGGCTGGAGCCCTGACCACCTCGAGGCGTGGTGGTGCGCCAGCCTGGCCGAGCTGCTGCTGCGCTAGCGGGCCTGACGCTCGAGCCAGGTCTGCCAGTCGATGCCGCGGATGAGGACGTCGTCGCCCTGGGGGAGCATCGAGCCGCCGGCCACGCTCGCGACCGCCTCGCCGGGCTCGACGCGGACGTCGGAGCCGACGTACGCGGCGTACCGCCGCACGAGGTCGACCAGCCGCTCCTGCTGCGGTCCGGCCAGGTCCACGTCGCGGTCGATCTCGCCGGTGGCCATGTCGAGCATGACCCGGGCGATCTCGGCCGTGTCAACGGGCTGGGTCGGCACGTCCATGATCCGTGCGACGCCGCCGTCGGTGTTCCACTCCAGGCTCTGCCGCGCGAACTCATGGAACTGCGTGGCGCGGAGCACCAGCGTGCCGGGCGCGGACCGGCGGGTCGCCTGCTCGTGCGCGAGCTTGGCGCGGTAGTAGGGGAAGTCCTGGCTCTCGTCGATGCCGACGATCGAGAGCGGGACGGTGCGCTGCACGCCGGCCGCGGTCGCCGCGCGGCCGAGGTGGGTGGCGACCGTGGTGAAGAAGTCGGTGGCGGCGGTCTCGTCGATGGCCGGGAACGACGTGACCTCCACGACGGCATCCGCGCCGGCCAGGGCCGCCTCGAGCTGGTGGGTGTCGGGGTCGGTCAGGTCGAAGCCTGTCTGACGGGCGATCTCGACGACCTCGTGGCCCTCCTTGCGGGCGAGGGCGGTGACCTGGGAACCGACCAGACCGGTGGCGCCGGCGACGGCGATGCGCATAGCGGAGTCCTTTCCTCGAATACTCGGACAAACTTTGTCCTAGAAGAGTAGATCACGAACTCGGACACGTGTCATCCGGGTATGCTCCGGCCATGAGGATGTCGGCTGGCGTCGAGTGGGCCGTGCACTGCTGCATCCTGCTGAGCCAGGCGGACCAGCCCGTGCCGGTGCCACGGCTGGCCGAGTTCCACGGCGTCTCGCGGACCTACCTGGCCAAGCACCTGCAACAGCTGTCCCGAGCCGGGTTGGTGACGTCGAGCGAAGGCCGGGCCGGCGGCTACGCGCTCACCCGCCCGGCCGACGAGATCACCGTCCTCGAGGTGGTGCTCGCCATCGAGGGCGACGAGCCGTCGTTCCGGTGCACCGAGATCCGCCAGAACGGCCCCCTGCCAGCGTCGCCGCAGGCGTGCCGCCGCGCGTGCGGCGTCGCCCGGGTGATGTACGCCGCCGACCACGCCTGGCGCTCGTCCCTCGCCGACGTGACCATCGCCGACATCGTCGGGACCGTCGAGCGTGAGAACGGCAAGCAGACCTTCGCCAGGGCCCGGGACTGGCTCGCCACGGCCGCGGTCACGTCATAGCGGCTCGCGGCCTACGGACTCTTCACCTTCAGGGTGGTGGTGAAGGACGAGCTGCCCAGGGTGACGGTGACCGCGAACCGCACCTTCTTCAGCTTCTTGAGCACTGCGAGGGTCTTGGCCGAGAGCTTGACCTTCACGCGCTGCTCACCCGGTCCGGCCGCGGTGTAGCCCTTGGCGGGCACCTTGAGGTAGCTCTTCTTCGAGCCGAGCTTGACCTTCTTGGTGCTCTTCAGCGCGACCTTGCCGCTCCCTGGGGCCGTGACGGCGAAGGAGTACGTCAAGGTGCCGTGCCTGGACACCTTGAGGCTGTGGGGCGAGCCGGCGAACGACACGCTCACGGGCGGGGGCGCGGGCGGGACGACGGGGTCCACCGGTGCGTCAGGTCCGACCTGGGCGACCCGGATGTCGCCGACGCCGGTGCCCCACACGGTGACACCGACGTGGTCGGGCGCGACCGCCACGCGGAGGTCGTTCATGCCACCGGCCGCCGCGATCTCCTGGGTGATCACGGTCCCCGAGCGCCAGGTCGCGCCGCCGTCGGAGACCGCGTGGACCAGGTGCAGGGGGTTGGCGTTGTCGCGCTGGTAGACCGCGTGCAACCGTCCGGCCGCGTCCTGGAACAGGTGTGCGGTGGCGCTGAGCCCCGGTCCGATCGAGACCGGAGCCCCGAAGCCGCTGCCGGTGAACTTGCGCACGGTCAGGCCCGCTGCGCCGTCGCCGGCGAGGAGGAACAGTCCGGTGGGCCCGCCGGCCAGCTTCGGGTACGACGCGACGCCGGCAATGTCCGCCGCCGGTGTCCAGTTCGCGACGTCATTGAGGCTGCCGCTCCCGTCGTAGCGGCGGAACTGCGCCGCGAAGTCGTGGGTGAAGACGGCCAGCGGCGTGCGGCATCGACCAGGCCCACCGTGGCCTGGTTCTGATGCGTCGCGGAGAGTACCGCCCTGGTGTTGCCGGCGGAGCCCCCGCCGAGCGGGACGTTCTGGAAAGCCATCTCGGTGTTGACCGGTACTCCCGACAACGAGTCATCGGGACCGACGACGCCCTCCTCGAACGGGACCGACCCGATGACCGTTCCTCCGTCGAAGATCGACCCCCCGTTGGTGGAGGTGAACTTGTAGACGCCTGGCAGGCCTGATCCGCTGGTCGGATACCGATACTGGACGATCCGGACGGTCGCGCCTGAGACCGTGACGAACGGGCGACTGCCGCTCGTCGTTGCCGCGGGCACCGTGATCGCCGCCCGGATGTCGCACGCGCTCGCGCCCCGCGGCAGCCGGCAGAACTGCAGCGAGGTGGGGTTGTCCGAGCCGTTCCAGGCGAGGTAGCCGGTGCCGGACGGCGTGACCGCAAGATTGGGTCTCGACCCCGCTCCCAGCACGAGCGGTTGCGCCTGCAGCGCCACCGGGACCGTCGCTGTCCCGGCATCACCACCGTGGCTCGGTCCGGGTGCGGCGTAGGCCGCTCCTCCCCCGGCGAGGACGAGGGTCAGGAGAGCGACCATGATCGTCGGGTGGGGGCGACGCTTGGTCACATCGCGGAGGAGGGCCATGCCGTCAGTGTGGGCCTCCTGCCGCTGACAAGCATCAGTGCTGGCCCTTACTGCGGTCGGAGTCCAGAGCAGCTGTTTCTCACCTTGCGAAGGCGTCGAGCACCTGCTGCTCGGTGAGCCCGTAGTCCTCGAGCGAGTAGTCGTGCCGCGGAGCGGCCGCGCCGGACTTCGACTCCCGGTCGATCTCGGTGATCGCCGCCTCCACCTCGGGCGTCCAGTCGAGGGACCACCGCTCGTAGAGCGCGCGGGTGACGCCGAGCGGATCCGCGCGCAGGTCGGAGAACGCCACGTCGGCGAACTGGGCCTGGTCGTGGGCCGGGCGCGCGTCGTGGAACGCGTGGAAGGCCCGCGACCACAGGTCGAGCTGGGTCCGGCCGATGGTGTCGCCGACGTACGTCGTCGAGTGGCCGGCCGTGGTCTCGGCCGACAGCGAGCACGACGACGCGATGCAGACGACCGGCTCGCGGTGCGTGTAGACGACCAGCGCGTCCGGGTAGACCGTCATCAGCGCGTCGAGCGCGGTCATGTGCGACGGGTTCTTGAGCACCCACCGCTTGTCCTGGTCGTTGAGGCCGATCAGCTGGAGGTTCTGCCGGTGCCGCGCGTAGGCGTCGGTCCAGTCCTGGCCCTGCAGCCACTGCGAGTAGCGCGGCAGGTTGGCCAGCGACTCGTAGGAGTTCGACTTGCCGGTCTGCCGCAGCAGCCGCCAGCACTCCTCGACCGAGGTGGCGTCCATGTAGTGGATCCCCATGTACTCCGGCGACTCGACGTGGTGGGCCGTGAAGGCCTTCTGCATCATCGCGAAGACCGGGTCGTCCTCCCAGGTCTCGCGCGGCGGACGCGGCTGGGGGAACTGGGTGATCCACATCTCCAGCCCCTGTGCCTGGGGGTCGGCGTGCAGCAGCCGGTGCAGCGCGGTCGTGCCGGTGCGCGGCAGGCCCATCACGAAGATCGGCCGCTCGATCGGGACGCCGGCGTGCCCGGGGTGCTGGGTGAACGCCGCCTGGGTGAGCAGCCGGCCCACGAGCGCGCTCTTGACCTCCGAGCGCTGGAAGTAGTTGCCCCGGGGCGTCAGCCCGGCCTCGGGAGAGGCGAGGTCGTCGACGAGGACCCGCAGCCCCTCCTCGTGCGCCGTGCCGCCCAGGTCGGACAGCCCGGTGGTCCGCTCGGCCGCGGCGAGGATGTCCTCGTACGTGCCGACGTCCGCGCGCTCGCGGGTCATCACGTTGTCGCTCATGGCGCCTCCGGTGGACCGGACGACGCGATAGCGCCTGGCTTGAGACTTGTTGCACGCGTGGAACTGGGACCGATCCAGCGCAATTGCGGCGGATAGGTCTCGAGAGCTCGCAGCGCGAGCTCTCAGCCATCGTGTTCTCAGTCGTGGAACTCACCGCAGTCGACCGTGAGGATCTGCCCGGTCACCGCGGAGGCGAGGTCGGAGGCCAGGAACAGCGCCGCGCGGGCGACCTCCTCGGGCGAGGCCAGCCGCTTGAGGTCGGTCGGTGCCGCCTTCTCGGCGTAGATGTCGTCGTGGGTGACCCCGGCCTCGGCGGCCAGCCAGTCGAAGTAGCCCTTGTTGACGTCCTCGTAGATGTAGGACGGCGCGACCGAGTTGACCCGGATACCGCGCGGCCCGAGCTCGGTCGCGAGCGACGAGGCGAGGTGCTCGAGGGCGCCCTTGGAGAGCTTGTAGCCGGCGTACTCCGGCTGCGAGCTGAACAGCACGCACGAGTTGAGCATGATGATCGAGCCGTGCGAGGCGGCCAGCGCGTCCGCGAACAGCGCCGAGAGCCGCAGCGGCGCGAAGACGTTGGTCTCGTTGGCCGCGCGGAGCGCCTCGACCGGGATGGTGCTGAGCGGGTCCATCGGCGGGATCCCGAAGGCGTTGTTGATGAGGCAGTCGACCTTGCCGAACTCCGCGAGCGCCCGCTCGACCAGCGCCACCCGCGACTCCTCGTCGGTGATGTCGGTCGGTACGACGAGCGCGCGGCGGCCGTGCGAGCGCACCACGTCGGCCATCTTCTCCAGGCGCCGCTCGGTGCGGCTCGCGAGCACCAGGTCGGCGCCCATCCGCGCGGCCTCCTCGCCCAGGGACCGTCCCAGCCCCGGGCCGACGCCGGAGAGCACGACCACCTTGTCCTCGAGCAGCGGGACGGGCTCGATACGCGTCGGCGACGGGCGTCGCGTGGTGGGTGGACGTGGTCACGGGCGCCAGACTAGAACGTGTTTCAGTTTTGGTCGAGAGCGAGAAGCGGACCCGTCCCGTCCGGAACCACTCCTACGCTGGCCCCCATGACGGACTCGGTCGACTACGAGATCAAGGCACTGACCCCTGACACGTGGCCGGACTTCGAGGCGCTGGTCGAGCGGACCGGGGGCCTGTTCAGCGGCTGCTGGTGCGTCCACTTCCACCACGGCGTGCCGGACGGGCGTGGCGAGGACGAGAGCAACCGAGACTTCAAGAAGCGGATGGTCGAGGCCGGAGTCGCGCACGCCGCGCTGGTCTACGACGGCCCGGACGCCGTGGCCTGGGCCGAGTTCGGCCGGCCGGACGAGCTGCCCAACATCCACCACCGCAAGCAGTACGACGCCGACACGGCCGCGTCCGGCTCCGGCCCGCCCGACTACCGGATCACCTGCATCAACGTGACGAAGAGCCACCGCAAGAAGGGGTACGGGCGGGCCGCCCTCCGCGGCGCGGTGCGGCTGATCGCGGAGGCCGGCGGCGGCGTCGTCGAGGGCTACCCGCACGACATGGCCACGCGCGACCCGGCCAAGAAGATGAGCGACTCCTTCCTCTACAACCTCACCCGGAAGTCCTACGAGGAGGCCGGCTTCACCTACGTCCGCCCCAAGGGCCAGCAGAACTGCGTGATGTCGCTGACCGTGGCGCCGGCGGCGGCCGGCTGACCCCGCGCCGGCGTCGAGATGAGGGAAGTGGCTGCTCGTAAACGGTTGCGCACAGCCACTTCCCGCATCTCGACGCGGACCGGCGGGCGCGGCTAGCTGATCATCCGCCGCGCCACGGCCCGCTGCCGCGCGGCGATCCGGGCGGCGTACTCCTCGGGCGTGACGGGCGAGTAGTGCGGCAGGTGCTCGCGTACGTCGGCGAACGGGACCACCTCGACGGTCGGGCCGTCGGCGTCCTGGGTGAGGTCGCGCTCGAGCCGCTGCCAGCGCAGCATCAGCGCGCCGGTCCGGTGGCCGGTGGTCTCGAGCCAGTTCGCGATGCCCGGGTTCTGCTCGGACACCACGAAGCGCATCCTGCCGTCGGGGTCGGTGACCGCCTGCGCCTTGGTGAGCGAGGTCTGGTGGGTCTCGTAGTCGGTGGAGGCGTACCAGTCGGAGCCCACCTGGGCGCCCTGGTAGGTGCAGTCGTCGCAGCGCGGCACCGTGATCAGCAGGGCCTGGTCGTCGGCGAGCTCGTAGTGGCCGATCGAGGAGCGCTGCGAGGCCAGGCCCCCGGGGGTCGACTGCGGGGCGGTCAGGGTGTTGACCGGCTCCTTGTACTGGAAGAACTGGGGGAAGGCGAACCACGTCTGGATCGAGCCGACCAGCGACCGCGCGGCCACGTCGTACTTCTTCGCGAGCAGGTCGCGGGTGAGCTCCCTGGCCGGCCGGCCGAGCGTGTCGGCGCGCTCGATCGTGAGGGTGCCACGCTCCTCGGTGTCCCAGTCGTTGAAGACCTCGCGCACGATCATCGACTTGGCGCCGGGCTCGGCCAGATAACGTGAACTCGAAGGTGCCGTTCGGGGCGATGTCGAGCTCGCGGTCGTCGAACGCCATCAGGCTCGTGGCCGCCGAGTCGGCCGTGTAGGCGCCGCCCATCACCTGGAACGACAGGTCCGCGCTGGTGCCCCGTCGCCCCCGGACGACGTACTCGACGCCCTCGCGCAGGAACGCGTTGAAGTAGATCGCGTCCGGGTTGTCGAGCCCCTGCCGGGAGAACTGGTGGGTCGGGTTCACGAACAGCGGCCGGTCGAGGTCGTAGTCGAAGGCCATCTGCATGGCCATCCGGATCCGCCCGGCGAGGTAGTCGTAGCCCTCGAGCCGGTCCTGCTCGGTCTTGATGAACGGCGCGTTGGCGATCAGCTCCTCGGCCTCCGCGATCGCGTCCTGGAGTGCCTTGGTCAGGCCGTAGGCCTCGGTCATCGGGTACGCCGCTCCGTAGCTGCGCCCGGCTCGCAGGCTTGGTCGGTTTGCGCCGACTTCTCAGCCGAGTCCGTCTCCCCCGCTTCGCTCCTCCGCCGGACTCGACCAAGAAGCCGACGACGTGGATGCGTCACGCTGTCGCCTTCTGGATGATGGAGTCTGCGTAGCGCTCGAGGTGCTCGATCTTCTTCTCGAGCGGCTCGGTGTCCGGGCCCTTGATGTAGGGCACCCGGAAGCCGACGATGCAGTCGGTGACGCCCTTGTCCTCGAGGCGCTTGATGCCGTCGAGGTCGTAGGCGTCGTAGGAGATGACGTGCACCTCGAAGTCGTCGCGGGTGTCGCCCTCCTCGGCGCGGATCTCCGCGAGCCGGCCGAGCAGCCGGTCCAGCTCCTCGCCGTCGCCACCGGCGTGCATCCACCCGTCGCCCTTGCGCACCGCGCGGCGCAGCGCGTTGTCGACGTGGCCGCCCACGAGCAGCGGGATCCTCTCGGTCGCCGCCGGGCACTGCTTCAGCGGGTCGAAGTCGTAGAACTCGCCCTGGTAGCCGAAGAAGTCGCCCGTCGTCAGGCCGCGCAGGATGTCCATGCACTCGTCCATCCGCTTGCCGCGCTTCTCCCACGAGACGCCGAGCGCCTCGAAGTCCTCGGGCCAGGGCGAGATGCCGACGCCGAGCCCGAGCCGGTTGCCCGAGAGGTAGGCGATCGACGAGGCCTGCTTCGCGACCAGCACCGGCGGGCGCACCGGCAGCTTGAGCACGAACGGCGTCAGCCGCAGCGTCGTCGTCACCGCGAACAGGTGCGCGCACAGCACCATCGTCTCGATGAACTCCTTGCCGTCGAGGAACTCCCGGTCCCCGGTGTCGGTGTAGGGGTACTTCGAGTCCGACTCCTGGGGGTAGATCAGGCTGTCGGCCACCGTCATGCTGGTGTAGCCGGCGGCCTCCGCGGCCTGCGCCAGGGGTGCGTAGAACGTCGCCTGGGTCATCGCCTCGGCGTAGGTGAAGCGCATGGCGGCCAGACTAGAACGTGTTTCAGTTTTGGTCGAGCCCCAGCCGCTCCGCCAGGAACGCCGTGAGATCGGCGGCGGCCGCGTCGTTGAACATGTGGTCGGCGTTGTCGTAGAAGATGCTGCGCGCCCTCGGGTTGGCCCGCTCGTACGCCGCGCGCGTGGCCGACGTGACGAAGGCGTCCTTGCCGGCCCACTGCATCAGCATCCGGCTGCCGAGCCGGCCGGCCAGCCGGGCCACGGCGTCGAGCGGCTCGAGGTCGGCGAAAAGGGCGGCGTAGGACCTGCGGGGCTCGCCGTCGAGCTTGAGCCAGTACGACGCGAACCAGCCGTCCCATGCCGCGTCGACGCCCCGGAGCGCCAGTGCCGAGACCCGGTCGTCGCGGTCGGCCAGCAGCGCGGCGTACATCCCGCCGTAGTCGTGCCCGACCACGGCGATCCGGTCCGGGTCCAGCCCCGGCTGGGCGGCGAGGTGGTCGAGCGCGACCACGTGCTCGTCGACCTGGTCGCGGACCCGCTGGACGTCCGCGGCGGTGCCGTCGGGGTCGGGGACCCAGGGGAAGTGCCCCGCCGGCAGCAGCGAGACGACACCGCGCGAGGCGAGCTCGACCGCGAGCGGCAGGAACTCGCCGCGGTCGTTGTGCAGGTGCCCCAGCCAGTGCAGCCAGAGGATCCCCGACCGCGGCCGTCCGGTGTCCTCGCCCGTGACGAGCCAGGCCCGGACCGGGTGGTCCTGGCCCGGCACGGGGAGCGTGACGTCACTGACGTCGACAGTGCGGACGGCCGCGGGTGTCGCACTCACCGGGCCAGTGTGACGTCAGTAGCATAAGAGGTCAAGCAACTGACGAACGTCCGAGCGAGAGGAGCCCGCGATGGCCCTGTCCGACCTCGAGCTGGCCGTGCTCCTGCTCAACTCGGTCGACCTGCTCGAGGACCCGCCGGACCGGATGGCCGAGGACCTCACGTGGTGGCGCCGGGCGCTGCGCCGCAACGGCGAGGAGGCGCTCGCGCGGCGGCAGCGTGAGGCCGACCTCCCGATGCTGCACTCGCTCCGCGCCACGATCCGCACCGTCTTCGAGAGCAAGGACGCCGGCCGGGCCCGCGCGGTGCTCAACGCCGCCCTGCTGGAGGCCGGGGCGGTGGTGCAGCTCCGGCCGGACGGGCTCGGCGTGGCCGGCACCGGTCCGGGCGGCGACCTGCCGGCCAGGCTGCTCGTCGCCGTGGCCGACCCAGGTCGCCGAGCACGGCGTCGCCCGGCTGGGCATCTGCGCCAGCGACCCGTGCAGGTGCGCGTACGTCGACCGGTCCCGCGGAGGCACGCGCCGCTACTGCTGCACGCTGTGCAACGACCGGGCCGCGGCCCGCGCCTACCGGAGCCGGAAGGGGGAGACCGGATCGTGACCGCCGCCCGGCAACCCCGCCCGGGTCTCGTGCGTCTTGTGGTTGTGCGCTCCCCCCGACTCCTCGTGCTGTCCGCCCCGCTGCTCGCCGCCCTGCTGGTGAGCCTGACGCCGGTGACCGCGGCCGCCGACGACCAGCCCGTGCTCGGGTCGCCGTCGCACCTCGCCCCGGCGGGCCAGGGATGGGGCAGGGCGCATCCGCGCCACGTGTTCAACGGCGGCGACCCCTCGGGCGAGGTCGTCGAAGCTCCGGTGGCGGCACTGGGGCGACGCCACCGCCGTCGGCCGGGGCGTGACCTGGCTGCTGCGGCCCGAGGGCGGCTACTACGCCAGGCCCGGCCGGATCGTGCTCCGCGCGGATCGGCTCGGCACCTGCGCGGACGGCACCACGGCGTACACCCGGCTGGAGTTCCGCGTGGCGCGCCGCCCCGACGGCCCGGTCGGTGACCGCTGGCACCTCTGGGCCGGCGACGGCGACATCTGTTAGACACCCCCGCGAGCTTCTACCGGCACCCACGACGGACCGGGTCGCTGCGCTCCCACGCGCCAATCGCGTCCGAGTGGGTTGCGTGGCGTAGATCTAGAACACGTTCCAGTTCCGTGGGAGAGTGCCCGCGTGGACCTGCAGGAGCTGAGCGACCGCGCCGAGATCACCGACGTCCTGGTCCGCTACACCCGGGCCATCGACACCGGCGACTGGGACCGGCTCGACACGGTGTTCACGCCGGACGCGCAGATCGACTACACCGAGTCCGGCGGGATCGCGGCGGCGTTCCCCGAGGTGAAGCCGTGGCTGGCCGAGATGCTGCCGGCGTTCTTCCCGAAGCGGATGCACACGCTCGGCCAGGTCGAGATCGTGCTGCGGGGCGACGAGGCCGACGTCTCGGCGTACTTCCACAACCCGATGCCCATGGACGACGGCCGGGGTGGCACGAAGATCGTGGAGTTCGGCGGCCTCTACCACCACACGATGACCCGGACGGCCGACGGGTGGCGCAGCCGCACGCTGCACGAAGAGGTCGTCTGGAAGAACAACCTCTGATCAGGCCGGCTTGACCGGCAGGTCGCCGACGTTCGCGAACAGCTGGCCGTAGAGCGTCGCGACCGCCATGTCGGTCTTGAGGATCGGCGTCCAGTGGTCGCCCGCCCTGGTGTAGTCGTCATGGGTGTGGCCGAGGGCCCTGACCACCCGCTCGACGAGTGCGGCGTCGTCGTTGGCCCAGCCGATCGCCTTGGCCGCCACGGCGTAGGCGACCAGCGGCATGCCGACGGGCGCGAGCCGCGGGTCCTCGGGCGCGAACCCGGCCTCCGGGTAGACGGTCTCGAGCGCGGCCTGCCGGACCTGCTCCATCTCGGCGACCTGCGCCGCGCTCGGCGTCGCGCCGCCGGGTGGCAGCGGGTGCGCGGTGGCGGAGGCGGTGATCGCGGCCAGGTCGTCGGGCGTGAAGCCCAGGCCGCGGGCGGTGAGGTCGCTCTTGTACTGCGCCACCCACGCTCCGGCCTGCGCCATGATCGCCTGCACTGCGCGGCCCATGGCCGCCGGGTCCTGAGGCATGAGCGGACGCTACTGGTCGGAGCGCCCCGGTGGGCAGACGTCACCGGCACGTGCTCCGATCGGCGCGATCCGGAGCGGCCGATTGGAACGCTGGGGGATCCTGGCCGAGAATGGCCGCGTCGGACCCCCGCGACACCCCGCCCACGGAAGGACCTCGGCGTTGAACGACGACGAAGGCCACCCGGTCATCTCCGGCCTCGCCGCACTCGTGGGCGTGGGCGTGGTCGTCGGGATCCTGGTGAGCGGCGGCGCCCTCGCGGCCAGCTCGATCCTCGGCCTCGACGGCGGGGACGACGACGGCACGGCGTCGAGCCAGCAGTCGATGTACCTCCCCAAGCCCTCGGACACCGTGCAGGAGACCGGTCCGCAGATCACCCTCCAGCCCGGCGAGGAGACCCCGACCGGGACGGCCACGTCCGTGGCGCCGCCGGAGTTCGCCATCTCGCTGTCGTCGGCGGCCACCGAGGTGGGCCCGATGGAGGAGATCTACCTGACCGGCGTCTATCCCGGGGGCGAGGGCGCCGTGGTCCAGGTGCAGCGGTTCGAGAACGGCAAGTGGGAGGACTTCCCCGTCGACGCCAGCGTCAGCGGCGAGACGTTCTCGACCTACGTCCAGACCGCCCAGCTCGGCGTCAACAAGTTCCGCGTCCGCGACACCAGCGGCCCCGACGTCTCCAACGAGGTCAAGGTCAAGATCCGCTGACCTGAGCCCTGCTCACCACGACGACATGCCCAGCCCAGAGACCCCGCGCCGCTACGTCTCCGACGAGGAGGACAGCGACCGCTGGCGGCGCTTCCCGTTCCGGCAGGGCGACGTGGTGGTCAGCACCCGGTCCAAGAGCGGCACGACGTGGATGCAGCAGATGTGCCTGATGCTCGTGCACGGCACACCGGCCCTTCCGGCGCCGCTCGGCGAGCTGTCCCCGTGGGTGGACTGGCTGACGATCCCGGAGGACGAGCTGTTCGCCGGGCTCGAGGCGCAGCCGGGTCGCCGGGTGGTCAAGACGCACACCCCGCTCGACGGCGTGGTGATCGACCCGCGCGCGACCTACGTGGTCGTGGTGCGCGACCCGCTCGACCTGGCCGTCTCGCTCTACCACCAGGGCGACAACCTGGACCGCGAGCGGATCGCCGAGCTGACCGGGAGGCCCTACACCGGACCTGCCGAGCGGCCGCCGCTGGAGGAGTGGCTGCGGCGCTGGACCATGCGCGAGACCGATCCGGCGGTCTCGATGGACTCCCTCCAGGGCGTGGTGCACCACGCCGCCGACGCCGCACGACGGCGCGACGACCGGCAGGTGCTGGTCGTCCGCTACGAGGATCTGGTCGCGGACCTCGAGGGCCGGATGCGCTGGCTCGCGGACCGGCTCGGAGTCACCGTCGACCAGGACCTCTGGCCGGCGCTCGTCGAGGCCGCGAGCTTCACGTCGATGCGTGCCGACGCGGCGGCGCGCACCCCCGACCAGCGCGGCGTCCTCAAGGACCCGGCGGCGTTCTTCCGCCGGGGGCGGCCGGGCGCCGGGCGTGAGGTGCTGGCGCCGGCCGACGTCGCGGCGTACGAGACGAGGGTGCAGGCACTCGCCGCCGCCGAGGCCCCCGGCCGAGACACCGACGTGCTCCGGCTCCTCGGCCTCTGACGCCCTCAGGCCGACGGCACCCAGGCCGACAAGACGGTGGCGACCTCGGCGCGCCGCATCGGCTTGGTCAGGTAGTCGTCCATGCCCGAGGCGAGGCACCGGACCCGCTCCTCGGGGCTGGCCGTCGCCGTCATCGCGATGATCGGCGTGTGGCGGGAGGCGCCTTCCAGGCGACGGATCTCGGCGGTGGCCGCGTAGCCGTCCAGCTCGGGCATCTGCACGTCCATCAGGATCGCGTGGAAGCGTGACGCGACCGCCGCCGCCACACCCTTGGCGCCGTCGTCGGCGATCTCGACGTCGTACCCGAGGTGTCGCAGGATCCCGGCGGCCACCAGCTGGTTGACCTCGTTGTCGTCCACGACCAGGACGCGCTGGCCGGTGTCCCCCGGGCTCGCGGGCTCCAGGTCCGCCCGCAGGACCGGAGCGGCCGCGACCACCTGCTCCAGCGTGCTGCGCAGGCGGGACATGAGGACCGGCTTGGTGAGCGCGGCCGCGATGTCGTTGGCCTCCGCCTCGGCCAGGCTGATCTCCGGACCGGAGGTCATCAGGACCAGCCGGGTGCCCGCGAGGCGAGGTGTCGCGGAGATGCGCCGGGCGAGCTCGAGCCCGTCCAGGTCGGGCATGCACAGGTCGAGGACGGCGAGGTCGTACGCCGCCCCGTCGCTGGCGGCAGCACCCAGCCGTGCCAGCCCGGCCAGCGCCCCGTCGACGACGTCGGCGTGCACACCCCAGTGTGCGAGCTGGTCGTGGAGGATCGTGCGGTTGGTCGCGTTGTCGTCGACCACCAGCACCCGCAGCCCGGCGAGCGTCGCACCCGTCCGGGGCACGGAGACGACGTCCGGGCTGTGCGCGTGGGTGAGCGGGACCGTGAACCAGAACGTGCTGCCCGCGCCGGGCTCGCTCTCCACTCCGATCTGGCCGCCCATCGCCGTGACGAGCTGGCGCGAGATCGCCAGCCCGAGCCCGGTGCCGCCGAAGCGTCGCGTGGTGGAGGAGTCGGCCTGCGTGAAGGTCTCGAAGATCCGTGCCGCGTCCGTGCCGGCCACGCCGATGCCCGTGTCGGACACCTCGAAGCGGACCACCAGCCGGTCGGCCTCCCGCTCCGCCAGCCACGCGCGGACGACCACCTCGCCCTCGGAGGTGAACTTCACGGCGTTGCCGGCCAGGTTGAACAGGACCTGTCGGATCCGGACGGGGTCGCCTCGCAGCGCGGGAGGCAGGTCCGGCGCGCAGTAGGCGAGCAGCTCGAGGCCCTTGGTGCGGGCCGGCTCGCTGACGATCTCGGCGACGCCCTCGACGAGCGCGACGAGGTCGAAGTCGATGACCTCCAGGTCGAGATGTCCCGACTCGATCTTCGAGAAGTCGAGGATCTGGTTGATGACGCCCATCAGCGCGTGCCCGGCGCCGCGCACCCCCTCGGCGTACTGCTTCTGCAGGGGCTCGAGGTCGGTGGTGAGGAGCAGGTCGTTGAGGCCGATCACGCCGTTCATCGGGGTGCGGATCTCGTGGCTCATCGTGGCGAGGAACGTCGACTTGGCGCGGGACGCCTCCAGTGCGGCGTCGCGGGCGAGCGCGAGCTCCTGGCGAGCCCGGGTCTCCGACGTCAGGAGGCGGGCCATCCGGACGAAGGTGACCGCGATCAGGATGAGCATCCCGGCGACCCCCTCGACGGGACGGATCTCCTGGTCGCGGGCGTAGGCGACGACGAGCAGGATCGGGAGGACCAGGAGCGGGAGGATCGCGAGCCCGAGCTGCCCCAACGGCGTCCGCTCCGGCCTGGGCTCGGCCTTCGCCGGCGTCGGGCCCGGCCGTCGCCAGGTCGAGATGGCGATCAGGAGGCCGCCGACCATCCAGCCCACGTCGAGGAGGGCCGACACCGTGTCCGAGACCAGGAACAGCGCGTAGCCCAGGTCGGAGACGAGCCAGCAGGCCACGCCGGCCGCGAAGCCGTAGCCCAGGGTCGTCCGGTGGCGGTGCACGGAGAGGACGCGCAGGACCAGCGCCAGCAGCACGGCGTCGACCACGGGGTAGCCCGCCAGCACGGCGCGCGTCGTCGCCGACATCGAGGTGTCGGTGACGATCCCGTGCACGGCGACGCTCCACAGGATCAGCACGCTCACCGCCACGACGGTGACAGCGTCGATGCCCGCGTCGACGTCCACGCGGCGACGCTTCCTGGCGGTGCTGGACGACGAGCACCAGCATCGCCGCGGCCAGGCCGAGGTCGCCGGCGTAGTAGGGGATGTCGGCGAGCGAGACGTCGGGCTCGAGCCCGGACCAGGTGTAGACCATCCAGACCACGTCACCGAGCGCGGACGCCGTGATGCCGCAGCTGATGAGCACCGGGATCAGCTTGGGTCCGGGCGCCTTCCACGTGCCGACCCACGCAACCACGGGGCCCAGGAGGATCGCCGCGAGGTACGTCGCGTCTGCGAAGGGACCCGTCGGGCCCACGAGGTGCGCGACGACCAGGCTCGCGATCGCCGTCCACAGGAGCACGACCGCGAGGGGCGCGCGCACTCGACCCACGGGGGCCACCTCCTGTCTGACCAAAGGCTAGACGTGCGGGGGCCTGGTCGAGGGCGATTCCGCAGGACTGGTCTTGGCCCCAGCGCGCACCATCGGGACATGGACCGTCCCGCGTCGCTCGCCCTCCTGAGCGTCGCCGGACTGCTCGCCGGACCGCTCGTCTGGCTGCTCGCTGCGTGCGACGGCTCCGGGACCGGCGCGGATCCGACACCGTCGCCGGCACCCGCGCTCACGAGCGGGACGTCCCCTGCGCCCACCACGGCTCCCGACCCGGCGCCGCCCGCGGCCGAGGACGACCCGCTCGTGGTGATCACGCACGCCTCCCGTCCGCGGCTCCGGCTCACCGCGCAGCAGGCGGCCGACCTCGTCGCCCGCCGTGGCTCGGCTGGGGTCGCCAGCAGCGTCCCGGAGGTCGAGCGACGTCCGGACGCGGTGGGCGTCGTGCCGCTCAGCGAGGTGGGGCCGACCGTCGTGGCCGCCACCGTGGCGGGGGTGGACCCGGTCCGTGACCGTGCGGGCGCGACCACGCTGGTCGTGACCGGTGACGTGATGCTCGTCCGGGGCGTCCCCGACCCGGCGGCCGCCCTGGCGCCGATGCGCCGGCTGCTGCGCGGCGCGGACCTGACCGTGGGCAACCTGGAGAGCACGCTGTCCACCGACGGCGAGCCGCAGCAGCCGAACAACGACTCGTTCGGAGGCAGTCCCGCGCTGGTGCCGGTGCTCGAGGACGTGGGGTTCGACGCGCTGTCACTGGCCAACAACCACACCGGCGACTACGGCGAACGGGCACTGCGGCAGACCGTGAGAGGTCCTCCAGCAGAGCCGGATCCGGCCGTTCGGAGCGGGTGACGTCCTGGCGGAGGCCGCGGCTCCCGCCGTGCTCACCGCGCCGGACGGCACGACGTACGCGTTCCTCGGCTTCAACGCGATCGGCGAGACACCGCGGGCGACGGCTTCGAGCCCGGGCGCGCTGTCGGTGCGGATGCCGCCGCGGACCGGGCCGCTCGTCGAGGCCGACCTGGCCCGCGTCGAGGGCGCCGTGCGCGCGGCCCAGCGGAGGGTCGACGTCGTGGTGGTGCTGCCGCACTGGGGCACGCAGTACACCCACCTGCCCGAGCCGGTGCAGCGCACGGTCTCCCGACGGCTCGTCGCCGCCGGGGCGGACCTCGTCGTCGGCGGTCACCCGCACTGGGTGCAGGGCATGGACGCCGTGGGGGGCGTGCCCATCGCCCACTCGCTCGGCAACTTCGTCTTCGACATGGATCGCATCCCCGACCCAGGGGGTGGCTTCATGACCGAGACGATGGAGGGGGTGGTCCTCGAGGCGACGTTCTGGGGTGCGGAACTCAAGGCGGTAGGGCTGCTGCCCTACCGGATGGACGACCACACCTTCGCCCCGCGCCGCGTCCGGGGCGCGGACGTGCTGGCGGACGTGTGGTCGACGAGCGACGGACCGTTCGCGTCGCGCTGAAGCCCGCCGCCGGCGGCCGCCCGGCTCAGCGCAGCCACTCCACCACCACGCGGGCTGTGCGCTCCAGCTGGGCGGGCTCGACGACCGACGGGACGTCCTGGGCGCTGTGGTACTCGACGTACGACGTGCCGCCGAGCCGGGCGCCCGGCATGCCCTCCTGCACGAACGACCAGTGGTCGCTCGACCGCTGGTCGGTGTCGACCAGCGTGGGCACGCCTGCCCTGCGGGCGGCGGCGCGCAGCTCCTCCGAGAGGGCATCGGGCTCGGAGGCCGAGCCGACCGGCACCACGTCCCCCACCCCGACCCGGTCCAGGGCGACCGCCCCGCGCAGGCTCCGGCGCTCGTCCGGCGACAGCGCGTCGACGTACGCCGTCGAGCCGTAGTGGTGGTCGGAGTCGGTCGGGCCGCGGGGCTCCTCCGAGCCGAACGCCACCAGCACCACCGGCAGCCGCGTGCGGTGGCCGCCAAGGGCCTCCGCGGCCGCGAGCAGCACCCCGATGCCGGACGCGTTGTCCTCGGCGCCGGGTGCCTGCGGCACGGTGTCGAGGTGGGCCCCGACCAGGAGCCAGGGCTCTCCGGGCTCCAGATCGCCTCGGCTGGCGAGGAGGTTGACCGACGGCCCGGCCGGCACCGGGACGCCCCAGGACACGCCGGCCGGTGTGGGGAAGCGCTGCCGCTGCACCGTCCAACCGAGCCGCGTGAACTCAGACTCCACCCACCGTGCGGCCCGGAAGTACGCCGCCGACGTGCCCGGTCGCGGGCCGACGCGCCCCGCGAGGTGACGCACCGCGGCCATCGCCGTGCTCACGCGGACGGCGTCCGGATCGGCTCGCGGCGCCGGGCTCGTCGGGGCGCTCGTCGGGGCGGCGGAGGAGGTGGGCGCCGAGGCGGGCGGCGAGGTCGACGTCGGCGCGACCGGTCGGATCGGCTCGGGCTCCAGGTCGCTGCAGCCGGCGAGCAGCAGTCCGGCGGTCGCGAGTCCGACGACGGCCTTCACCGAGTGGAGACTACGTGCGGAACGAGTCGGCCGCGGCCTGGATCCGCGCGACGTACGTCGACCAGAACGCCTCGTCGCCGACCTCGTCGGCGTCGGTCTGGCCCTGGCCGTCGATGATCTCCCGGCAGATGTCGGCGTGGCCGGCGTGGTGTGCGGTCTCGTCGACCATCCGGATCAGCAGCGCCCCGAGCGTGGTGGCCCGTGATGCCTCGTCCCAGTGCGGCACCGAACCTGGGGAGTCCAGGCCGAGCGCCGCGATGGTCTCGTCGCCGTGCGCGCACGCCTGGGCGTAGAGGTCGAGCAGCCACTCCCGCGGCTCGTCCGCGGTGGCCCACATGTCGGCGCCGTCCCAGATCGACCCGTCCTCGACCCACGGCAGCGTGAAGGGCGTCGGCCGCCCGAAGGACGTGCCGAGGTAGACCTGCTCGATGCCGATCAGGTGCTTGACCAGGCCCAGGAGGCTGGTACCGCTGGCGGTGACCGGCCGGCGCACGTCGTAGTCCGAGAGCCCCTCGCACTTCGCGACCAGGACGCCGCGGGTGACCTGCAGGGAGGCGTGCAGCTCCGCCTTGAGGTCCACGGTCAGAAGGTATCCCGAGAAATTCGTGCCCGGGTTCGGGAACATCGGGCGGGCCGAGTAGCGTTGAGCCGAGTGAGCAAAGTTGAGTCGACTGGACTCAACTCATACCTTCCCTGAACTCAAGGAGCATCACCATGGCACGAGCGGTCGGCATCGACCTCGGCACGACCAACAGCGTCGTCGCCGTCCTCGAGGGTGGCGAACCCACCGTCATCGCAAACGCCGAGGGCGCCCGGACCACTCCCTCGGTCGTCGCCTTCGCCAAGAACGGCGAGGTCCTCGTCGGCGAGGTCGCCAAGCGTCAGGCGGTGACCAACATCGACCGGACCATCCGGTCGGTCAAGCGGCACATGGGCACCGACTGGTCGGTCACCATCGACGACAAGTCCTTCACCCCCCAGCAGATCAGCGCGTTCGTGCTCCAGAAGCTCAAGCGCGACGCCGAGGCCTACCTCGGCGAGACCGTGACCGACGCGGTGATCACCGTGCCGGCGTACTTCTCCGACGCGCAGCGGCAGGCGACCAAGGAGGCCGGCGAGATCGCGGGCCTCACCGTGCAGCGGATCGTCAACGAGCCGACCGCCGCGGCGCTGGCCTACGGCCTCGACAAGGGCGACGGCGACCAGACCATCCTGGTCTTCGACCTCGGTGGCGGCACCTTCGACGTCTCCCTGCTCGAGGTCGGCAAGGACGACGACGGCTTCTCCACCATCGAGGTCAAGGCGACCTCCGGTGACAACCACCTCGGTGGCGACGACTGGGACCAGCGGATCGTCGACTGGATGGTCAAGAAGTTCAAGGACAACAACGGCGTCGACCTGTCCCAGGACAAGATCGCCAAGCAGCGCCTCCAGGAGTCCGCGGAGAAGGCCAAGATCGAGCTGTCGGCCTCCAGCGAGACCACGGTGCACCTGCCCTACATCACCCACGGTGAGTCCGGGCCGCTGCACTTCGAGGAGAAGCTGACCCGCGCGGAGTTCCAGAAGATGACCTCCGACCTGCTCGACCGGACCCGCGAGCCGTTCAAGGCCGTGCTCAAGGACGGCGGCGTCGCGATCCCCGACATCGACCACGTGGTCCTCGTCGGCGGCTCGACCCGCATGCCCGCGGTGACCGACCTGGTCAAGGAGCTGCTCAACGGCAAGGAGCCCAACAAGGGCGTCAACCCCGACGAGGTCGTCGCGGTCGGTGCCTCGCTCCAGGCCGGCGTGCTCAAGGGCGAGGTCAAGGACGTCCTCCTGCTCGACGTGACCCCGCTGTCGCTGGGCATCGAGACCAAGGGCGGCGTGATGACCACGCTCATCGAGCGCAACACCACGATCCCCGCGAAGCGCTCGGAGATCTTCACCACCGCCGACGACAACCAGCCGTCGGTGGAGATCAAGGTGGCCCAGGGCGAGCGGCCGATGTGGTCGCAGAACCAGCCGCTCGGCAACTTCGAGCTGACCGGCCTCCCGCCGGCGCCGCGCGGCGTGCCGAAGATCGAGGTGACCTTCGACATCGACGCCAACGGCATCGTCCAGGTCCACGCCAAGGACCAGGCCTCCGGCAAGGAGCAGTCGATGACGATCACCGGTGGCTCGGCGCTGGGCAAGGACGAGATCGACCGGATGGTCAAGGAGGCCGAGCAGTACGCCGCGGACGACGCCGCGCGCCGCGAGGCCGTCGAGACCCGCAACCAGGCCGACCAGCTCGTCTACACGACCGAGAAGTTCCTCGCC
Source organism: uncultured Actinomycetota bacterium (assembly GCA_963766475.1). Classification (GTDB taxonomy): domain Bacteria; phylum Actinomycetota; class Actinomycetes; order Propionibacteriales; family Nocardioidaceae; genus Nocardioides. Next base: position 95,841 of record CAVXZS010000005.1, read on the forward strand.
GAGAACGCCGAGAAGGTCCCCGAGGACGTCAAGACCGAGGTCCAGGCCGACGTCGACGCGCTGAAGGCGACGCTGGAGAACGCCGAGGCCTCGGCCGAGGAGATCAGCTCCGGCGTGACCAAGCTGGGCGAGTCGAGCCAGAAGATGGGTGCGGCGATGTACGCCGCGGCCGAGGCCGACTCCGCGGCCGCCGGAGGCACCACCGGCGCGACCGGTGAGACCGACGACGACGTGGTCGACGCCGAGATCGTCGACGAGCCCGGCACCTCGGGCGAGTCGAGCGACGGCGACGCCACCGAGGGCGAGAGCAAGTGACCGACGCGCCCCGCGAGGACCTGGCTCCCGAGGAGGAGCCCGCGCAGGCGGGCTCCTTCCCGGAGTCGGCTTCGGACATGGTCAACGAGACCGAGATCGAGGAGGAGCCGGTGATGGCGCAGCCCTCGATCGAGGAGGACGACCTGACCGAGCTGCAGCTCCGGCTCGCGGAGCGGACCGCCGACCTCCAGCGGGTCCAGGCCGAGTACCTCAACTACAAGCGCCGGGTCGACCGCGACCGTGACCTGGTCAAGCAGAACGCGACGTACGCCGCCCTCGCGCCGATCACCGAGGTCATGGACACCATCGACCTGGCCCGCGAGCACGGCGAGCTGGTGGGCGGCTTCAAGGCGGTCGCCGAGCAGCTCGAGCGGATCCTGGCCGGCGTCGGGCTGGTGAAGTTCGGCGCCGTCGGCGACCCGTTCGACCCGATGTTCCACCAGGCGCTGAGCCACATCGGCGAGGACCCGGACGTCACCGTGACCACCTGCAAGGTGATCGCCAAGGCCGGCTACCGGATCGGTGACCGCGTCGTGCGCGCCGCGCAGGTCCTGGTGGTCGACCCGGTGTCGGCCAGCGAGGCACCTGCCGGTGCGGCTCCGGTCGAGCCGGCCACTGAGCCCGAGACCCAGCCCGAGACCCAGTCCGAGGCCCCGTCCGAGACCGGCGGCCGCGGACGACGACGTAGACAGCACCAACGAGTAGCACCAGACGAGTAGCAGAGGGGAGGTGCGCGCATGGCGACCACGGAAGGTTTCCGGGCCGACTGGGCCCAGAAGGACTTCTACGCCGAGCTCGGCGTGAAGAAGGACGCGACCAGCGCCGAGATCAAGAAGGCCTACCGCAAGCTGGCGCGCGCCAACCACCCCGACTCCAACCCCGGCGACGACGCCAAGCACGACAAGTTCAAGACCGTCGCCGAGGCCTACGACGTCATCGGTGATCCCGACAAGCGCAAGAAGTACGACGAGATGCGCGAGCTCTACGGCTCGGGGGGCTTCCGCGGGGGCTTCGGGGGTGGCGGCGGCGGGTTCAACATCGACGACCTGCTGCGCGACCGCGGCGGCGCCGGAGGTGGCGGGGGGATCGGCGACATGTTCGGCGACCTCCTCGGCGGCTTCGGGCGGGGGCGCACCCAGACCCAGACCCGGCCGCAGAAGGGCTCCGACGCGGAGACCACGGCGACGATCGGCTTCACCGACGCGATCGACGGCGTCACCATCTCGCTGCGCCTGACGTCCGACGCGCCGTGCCCCGACTGCAACGGCACCGGCGGCAAGCCCGGCACCCGCCCGCACATCTGCCCGGAGTGCGAGGGCGCCGGCTTCATCGTCAACGCCGTCGGCGGCGGCGCGTTCTCGCTCAACGAGACCTGCCCCAAGTGCGGCGGCCGCCAGCTCATCTACGACGAGCCGTGTCCGACCTGCCACGGCAGCGGCCACGGGCTGTCCGCGCGCAGCATCCAGGCGCGCATCCCGGCCGGCGTGAAGGACGGGCAGCGGATCCGCCTCAAGGGCAAGGGCTCGGCCGGCGTCAACGGCGGTCCCGCGGGCGACCTCTACGTCACGGTGCGGGTCGCGAAGCACCGGCTGTTCGGACGCAAGGGCGACAACCTCACCCTCGACGTACCGATCTCGTTCGACGAGGCGGCGCTCGGGGCGGAGATCAAGATCCCGACGATGGGCGGCAGCCCGGTGACCGTGAAGGTCCCCGCCGGCACCCCCAACGGCCGGACCTTCCGGGTGCGCGGCAAGGGGTCGCGCAAGAAGGACGGCACGATGGGCGACCTGCTCGCGACCGTGCAGGTCCAGGTGCCCGGCACCCTCAACGCCGAGGCCCGGGCCGCCGTCGAGGCCTATCGCGCCGCCGGCAACGACCCGTCGCTGCGCGCCAACCTCTTCACCGAGGCCGACTGATGAGCGACCGGCAGCCGTTCTTCGGGGCACCGTCCCCGGACGCTGCCGTGTTCGTGATCAGCGTCGCCGCCGAGCTGACCGGGCTGCACCCGCAGACCCTGCGCACCTACGAGCGGCTGGGGCTGATCCGGCCGGGCCGTACCGGCGGTGGCGGGCGCCGCTACTCGGCGCGCGACATCGACCTGCTCCGCGAGATCTCCGACCTGACGTCATCGGGCATCGGCATCGAGGGTGTCCGCCGGATCCTCGACCTGGAGGACCGCGTCACCGCGCTCTCGGCGCGCAACGAGGAGCTCGTCACCGAGCTCGAGGCGACCCGCGAGGCGTTGCGCCAGGCCGTGACCGGCCGCCCGCAGCCGTCCTCCGGGACCCGCGTGCCCGCCGTACGCCAGCAGCCGCCGAGCCAGTCGATCGTGGTCTGGCGACGCGGCCACTGATCCCTTGACCCCCGCGAGCTTCGGCCAGGGCCCGCGACGGCCTGCTCGCTGCGCTCGCAGCTGCGCCGTCCATCGCGGGCACCTGGCCGATCGCGGCGGGCTCGCTGCGCTCGCAAGACCGGGTCGCTCCGCTCCCTCCAGACCTGCCGCGGGCTCTTGTCCTACCCCCGCGAGCTTCGCCAGGGCCCGCGACGGCCTGCTCGCTGCGCTCGCAGCTGCGCCGTCCATCGCGGGCACCTGGCCGATCGCGGGGCGGGCTCGCTGCGCTCGCAAGACCGGGTCGCTCCGCTCCCTCCAGACCTGCCGCGGGCTCTGATCCTTACCCCCGCGAGCTTCGGCCAGCGGGGCGCGCTCGCAAGACCGGGTCGCGCGCTCCCTCCAGACCTGCCGCGGCCGCTAGACCGCGGGAAGCGCCAGCGTGAAGCAGGCACCACCCGAGGCCGACGGCGCGTAGGACACCGACCCGCCCTGGGCCTCGGCGAGCGAGCGGACGACGTAGAGCCCCAGCCCGGTGCCTGTCGCGACGGACCCGCCCGCGCGGCTGAACTCCCTGAACAGGTGGTCCTGGAACTCCGGGGGCACGCCGTCGCCGCTGTCGGTCACGTCGATGGCGACCAGGTGCTCGTCGCCGGGGTCGGGCCGGACGCCGACCACGAACGGCGCGCGGCCGTACTTGAGCGCGTTGCCGACCAGGTTGCCGAGCATCTGCTCCAGTCGCAGCGGGTCGGCGTACACCTTGCGCTCGTCCTCGACCACAGCGTTGACCGTGGCGAGGCAGCGGTCGGTGATCACCGAGTCGATCACCTCGATCGGCTCGACGGCCTGCGGTTCGAGCCGCAGGGACCCGCGCTGCAGCTCGGCCGCGGTGAGCAGGTCGGCGGTGATGCTGTCGAGCACCCGGGCCTGGCGGGCCACCGACGACATCAGCCGGGTGAGCTGCGCCGCCGGCATCTCCTGACCTTCGGAGGTGATCGACTCCGCGATCCCGCCGAGCACCGCGACCGGTCCGCGGATCTCGTGCGCCGTGGTCGCGATCGCCCGCCGCAGCACGCCGATGTCCTCGGCGGTCGAGTCGAGGTAGATCAGCAACGACCGGCTGCCGCGGCGCAGCGTGGCGTGCACGCCGACGCCCCCGACCTCGGCGACGAACGACGCGTCGGCGTCGAGCCGGTTGAACGCGACCAGGTTGGTGAGCAGGGGCGCGATGGTGCCGAGCGGGACCCCGAAGCGGGCCTGGTTCTCCAGCAGCCGCTGCGCGGTGGGGTTGGCGTGCACGACGCGGAACTGCGGCTCGTCGAGCACCTCCAGCACGCCGTACGGCGCCAGCGCGAGTGCGTCCCACGCGGAGATGTCCGGCTGGGTCGACGCCTCGGAGCCGTCGAACCCCGGCGGCTGCGCCTGGACGCCCGGCTGCACGGGGTGCTCGTCGTGGTGTGCGGCCGTCGGCACCAGGGTGAGCGCGGCGGGGGACACGGCCTGCTCGGTGACGTCGTCGACGATGCCCCGCACGTAGTCGAGGATGCGCTTGAGCGACATCCCCTTCTGCAGGTAGCCGTCCGCTCCGGTGGCGAGCGCCCGCTCCGACATCTGGGTGGCCCCGAACCCGGACAGCACGATGATCTTGGCGGCGGGCACGACGCGGCGGATGCTCGGCAGCGCCTCGAGGCCGTCCATCACCGGCATCGACAGGTCGAGGAGCACGAGGTCCGGGCGCTCCGCGCGCACCGTCTCGATGCCGGCCAGGCCGTCGCCGGCCTCGCCGACCACCTCCATGCCGCCGCGGGTCAGCGCGATGCGGAGCAGCTCGCGCAGGTCGTAGGTGTCGTCGACGATCACCACACGCACCGGCCGCGAGCGGGGCGCGGCTTCGCTCATCGAGGATCCCTGTCCGGGCGCGCCTGGCGGTCGTCGGCACCGGGGCCGGGCGCACCCACCGCGGCGGGGACGCTGCGGAGGAGGTCGAGGGAGTGGTGCTGGCTGCCCAGGAGCTCGGTGATGATGCGGCTGGCCGAGCCGATCGAGGCCGTCAGCGCCTCGTTCGCCTTGGTCGGCTGGTCCAGGTCGAGGGCCATCTTGGCGACCACCAGGCCCTGCAGGACGGCGTCGTTGAGCTCGAGGGCCTGCTGCTCGCGCTGGCGCAGGTCCTGGAACAGCTGGGCGCCCCGCATCAGGGACCCGTAGTTGCGGCGCAGGGTCCAGTAGTAGACGGCCACGACGGCGCCGATGACGTCCCACGAGGCCAGCGGCCAGCCCCACGCCGTACGCATCGCGAGCCCCTGCGGGTCGTCGAAGCCGAGGGAGGGCAGCAGCATGTGCAGCGCGTGCGAGCCGTGGTGGACCGCGCAGGTGAAGAAGATCGCCGCCGTCGCTCCGCCGAGGGGGTTCGTGCGCAGCTGCTGGCTCCTCGCGAGCGGGAAGAGGATCGCGAGGGAGATGGCGAGGTAGGCGACCATGATCACGGTGTTGCCGGCGAGGCCGACCTGCCAGGAGCCCATGGTCATGCCCTTCTCGAGGGGTTCATCCGCCGGCTCCGCTGGCGGAGAGGGCGATCAGGAGGAGCGTCGAGGCGGCGACGTACGTCGGCAGCGCCGGGTGCCAGCGGCGCCAGCTGACCAGGCGCGTCGGGAGCGGGCCGGCCGACTCCAGGATCGCGATGCAGCCGCAGACCACCACCAGCTCCCACGCGCCGCAGGCGAGGTCCCAGGGGCCCACCGCCTCCGGCTCGGGGAGCAGGCCGAAGGGCAGGCCGAGGGTCCGCGTGATCGCCCACAGACCGATCACCGCGAGATTGCCGACCGCGCCCGCCACCAGGAGCTGCCGGGAGACGTGCAGCGCCGCGGTCGCGGCCCACAGCAGCTGGAGCAGCGCGCAGGAAGCGAAGAAGGCGCCGAACAGGACCGACTCGCGCAGGTGCGCCGGCCCCAGGGCCGCGTGCACCCCGGCGGCCGCCGCCGAGCTGACGACGGCGAGCGGGAGCAGGGTCCGCTGCGCGGTGGTGAGCGCGGGAACTCTGCGGGCGGCCGGAGCAATGGCCGTCGGGTTGCCGGCGGCCAGGCCGTGCAGGTCGGACCCGGCCAGGGAGCTCCGGAGGGCGGCGACCCGGGCCTCGTGCTCGTCGAGGGGAGCGGTCGGTGGGGCGAGCAGCCGGGGGCTGAGCAGTGCGACCAGCCCGAGCACGCCCACGCCGACGACGAGGTAGTGGATCGCCGTGCGCGGCGACTCCGAAGTCGCCGTGCGCGTGTTCGATGAGCACGCCAGCTCCCCTCCTCCCGGTCCTCGAGGCACCCTGCCCGTCAGATGGCCGGGCCTGACATTAGGGAGGCCCGCGGGGCGTCGCGGGAGCATGGCGGAACTGTCAACGAACTGTGGAGATCTCCAACGGCGCCTCTCCGCAATCCCAGAGTTGAGTGGAATGGACTCAACTTTCGGGGCGTTGAGGAGAATGGGTGCCCGACCGGCGCCCGTGACGCCCCCAACCCACCCCGCAAGCCCCCGCAGGAGACTCGTCAGATGAGCCAGTTCGGTGCCGAGAAGTTCACCACCCGCAGTCGCGCGGCGATCGAGGCCGCGCAGCTTGCCGCGACCACGGCGGGCAACACCTCGACCGAGCCCGTCCACCTGCTGGTGGCGCTGCTCCGCGACGCCGAGGGCACCGCTGGGACCCTGGTCACGAAGGCGGGGGTCGACCCGCGGGTGCTGCTCGCGCAGGCCGAGTCCGTCATGACCGCGCTGCCCCGCGCGACCGGCAGCACCGTCCAGCAGCCCGGTGCCTCACCGGCGCTGACCCGCGTCCTCGCCGCGGCGCTCGACCTCGCGCAGTCCATGAAGGACGACTACGTCGCGTCCGAGCACCTGCTCATCGCGCTGGCCGGGGTCGAGAGCTCCGCCCAGCAGGTCCTGAAGGACGCCGGGCTCACCGAGTCGGGGCTCCGGGAGCAGCTCACCGCCGTCCGCGGCAACCGCCGGGTGACCAGCCAGGACGCCGAGTCCACCTACGAGGCGCTGGAGAAGTACAGCGTCGACCTCACCAGGTCCGCGGAGGAGGGCAAGCTCGACCCGGTCATCGGACGGGACGCGGAGATCCGCCGGGTGATCCAGGTGCTCAGCCGTCGTACCAAGAACAACCCGGTGCTCATCGGCGAGCCCGGCGTCGGCAAGACCGCCGTCGTCGAAGGGCTGGCCCAGCGCGTGGTCGCGGGCGACGTCCCCGACTCGCTCAAGGGCCGCCGGGTGCTCTCGCTCGACCTGGCCGCGATGGTGGCCGGCGCGAAGTACCGCGGCGAGTTCGAGGAGCGGCTCAAAGCCGTGCTCGAGGAGATCAAGGACTCCGGCGGCCAGGTGATCACCTTCATCGACGAGCTCCACACCGTCGTCGGCGCGGGTGCCGGCGGCGACTCCGCGATGGACGCCGGCAACATGCTCAAGCCGATGCTGGCCCGCGGCGAGCTGCACATGATCGGGGCGACGACCCTCGACGAGTACCGCGAGCGGATCGAGAAGGACCCGGCCCTGGAGCGCCGGTTCCAGCAGGTCTTCGTCGGTGAGCCCAGCGTCGAGGACACGATCCAGATCCTGCGCGGGATCCAGGAGAAGTACGAAGCGCACCACGGCGTCCGGATCACCGACGCCGCGCTGGTCGCCGCCGCCACGCTCTCCGACCGCTACATCACCGGCCGCCAGCTGCCGGACAAGGCGATCGACCTCATCGACGAGGCGGCGTCCCGGCTGCGGATGGAGATCGAGTCCTCGCCGGAGGAGATCGACCAGCTCCGCCGGCAGGTGGACCGGCTCAAGATGGAGGAGTTCGCGCTCGAGAAGGAGACCGACGACGCGTCGGTCGAGCGGCTGGCCGCGCTCCGAGCAGACCTCGCCGACAAGGAGGAGGAGCTCCGCGGGCTCGACGCCCGCTGGGAGCGTGAGAAGACCTCGCTCGAGGGCGAGGGTGAGCTGCGCCGCCAGCTCGACCAGCTCCGCGTCGAGGCCGACAAGCTGACCCGCGAGGGCAACCTCGAGGCGGCGAGCGAGATCCTCTACGGACGCATCCCCGCCATGGAGGAGCAGATCGCGAGGGTCGAGGAGACCGAAGCCTCCGACCTCGAGCCCCTGGTCGGCGAGGAGGTCGGCGCCGAGCAGGTCGCCGACGTCGTCGAGGCCTGGACCGGCATCCCCACCGGCCGGCTGCTCGAGGGCGAGACCGCCAAGCTGCTCCGGATGGAGGACGTGATCGGCGAGCGGCTGATCGGCCAGCAGGACGCCGTGCGCGCGGTCAGCGACGCCGTACGCCGCTCCCGCGCCGGCATCTCCGACCCCAACCGGCCCACCGGCTCGTTCCTCTTCCTCGGACCCACCGGCACCGGCAAGACCGAGCTCGCGAAGTCGCTGGCCGACTTCCTCTTCGACGACGAGCGGGCGATCATCCGGATCGACATGAGCGAGTACTCCGAGAAGCACTCGGTGTCTCGGCTCGTCGGTGCCCCGCCCGGCTACGTCGGCTACGACGAGGGCGGGCAGCTCACCGAGGCGGTGCGCCGGCGCCCCTACAGCGTGGTGCTGCTCGACGAGGTCGAGAAGGCGCACCCCGAGGTCTTCGACATCCTGCTCCAGGTGCTCGACGACGGCCGCCTGACCGACGGCCAGGGCCGCACGGTCGACTTCCGCAACACCCTGCTGGTGCTGACGAGCAACCTCGGGTCGGCCTACCTCGTCGACCCGACCCTCGACCCGGAGAAGAAGCGGGAGTCGGTGCTGGCGACGGTGCGTGCGTCGTTCAAGCCGGAGTTCCTCAACCGCCTCGACGAGATCGTGGTCTTCGACGCGCTCACCCAGGACGAGCTCGCCCGGATCGTCGACCTCCAGCTCGCGCTGCTCGAGCAGCGGCTCGCCGTCCGGCGGATCACCATCCAGGTCACCGACGCGGCCCGGCAGTGGCTCGCCGAGACCGGCTACGACCCGGCGTACGGCGCCCGGCCGCTGCGCCGGCTGATCCAGTCGGCGATCGGGGACCCGCTGTCGCGGATGCTGATCGGCGGCGAGGTCACCGACGGCGGCTCGGTCGTGGTCGACCGCGGTGAGGACGGGTTGGCCCTCCGGGTCGGCTGAGTCACGCCAAGGTCGTCAGACTGGAGCCATGAGCGAGCCGAAGACCGTGCGCCCGGCCCAGGCCACGGTGGCCGGGTGGCTGGTCGTGGGTGGCTCGGCGCTCGTCGTGGTGATGGCGCTCGGCCAGGGCGCCGTACTGCACTCGCTCGACACCCAGGAAGCCGTCGAGGACTACCTGTCCCGCCCGCCGGGCGACCAGCTCGGCCTCGGGGTGCAGGACATGATCACGCTGCTGCGCGTCGTCTGGACCGTCACGGCGGTGGCCGCGGCGGCGGCCGCGGTCCTCGGGTGGTACGCGCTGCACCGTTCCAAGGGGGCCCGGCTCGCCCTGTCCTGGCTGGCCGTGCCGCTCTTCGCCGCCAGCTTCTTCCTCGCCGGTCTGCCCGGGGCCAGCGCCTTCCCGGCGATGGTGACCGCGGCGATCGTGATGCTGTGGTTCCAGCCGTCCCGGGACTGGTACGACGGCGTCACCCGGAAGGCGCCCACGCCACCCGCTCAGCCGACGGTGCCATCGGCCGCGCCGTCGACCACGACGACCGGCCGGGACCCGCTGCTCGACCTCCCGCCGCCCACCGCGCCGCCGCTGCACCCGACGCCCTACGCCCACGACTCGGCCCGCGTCGTCCCACCCGCCCAGCGGCCGGCGTCGGTGACGTGGGCCTGCGTGCTGGCGTGGCTCTCCACGGCCGCGGTGTTCGGGGTGCTGGGCCTGGTGGTCGTCGTGATGCTCGCGTCGCCCGACGCGCTGCTCGAGGCGGCGCACCGCGAGAACCCCGACCTCGCCGCCCAGGGCATGTCGGACGCGGAGCTGAGGACGAGCACCTACGTCGTGTGCGCCGTCGTCATGGCGTGGTCCGCCGGCGCCGCTGTGCTCGCGTGGCTCGCCTGGCGCCGGGTCGGCTGGGGGGCGACGGGTCTCACGGTCTCCGCCGGGCTCGCCAGCGGCATCTGCGTGCTCAGCGTCGTCGGCTCGCTGCTGGTGATGCTGGCGCCGCTGGCGATGTGCGCGGCCACCCTCGCGCTGCTGCTCCGCCCCGAGTCGCGGGCCTGGTTCCGGAGCGGACCGCTCAGGCGGTGAGGTCGGCCTCGGCCAGCCGGGCGGCACCGTCCTCGATCACCTCGCGGGTCTTGCAGAACGCGAACCGCACCAGGTCGCGGCCGCCCTCGGGGTCGGTCTGGTCGTCGTAGAAGACCTGGGTCGGGATCGCCACCACCCCGGCCCGCTCGGGCAGCGCCCGGCAGAACGCCAGCCCGTCCGGCCAGCCGAGGCCGCGGACGGAGGCGCTGGCGAAGTAGGTGCCCTGCGGGACGAACGCCGTCAGCCCGGCTGCCCGGAGCCCGTCGACCAGCAGGTCCCGGCGCTCCTCGAGGTCGCGGGCCAGCGCGAGGGGGAAGTCCGGCTCCTCGTCGAGCGCGTGCGCCACCGCCGGCTGCAGCGGTGACCCAGAGGTGAACGTCAGCCACTGCTTGGCGGCCAGCACCGCGCCGACGAGCTCGGGCGGTCCGGTCGCCCAGCCGACCTTCCAGCCGGTGAACGAGTACGACTTGCCGGCACTCGACAGCGTCAGTGTCCGGTCGAGCATCCCGGGCAGGGTCGCTATCGGCACGTGCTCGGCGCGCTGCCCGTCGACGGAGAAGGTCAGGTGCTCGTAGACCTCGTCGGTGATCACCACGAGGTCGTGCTCGACCGCCACGTCGGCGACCGCCTGCAGCTCGTCGCGGCTGAGCACGGTCCCGGTCGGGTTGTGCGGGCTGTTGAGCAGGACGAACCGGGTCCTCGGGGTCACCGCTGCTCGCAGCGCGTCGACGTCGAGCCGGAAGTCCGGGGCCCGCAGCGTCACCGGACGGCGTACGCCGCCGGCCATCTGGATCACCGCGACGTAGGAGTCGTAGTAGGGCTCGAGCACCACCACCTCGTCACCGGGGTTCACCAGCCCGAGCAGCGCCGCGGCGATCGCCTCGGTGCACCCGGTCGTCACCACCACCTGCCGGTCCGGGTCGAGCTCGAGGCCGTAGTGCCGCTGCTGGTGCCGCGCGATCGCCCGCCGCAGCTCGGGCCGGCCGGGCCCGGGTGCGTACTGGTTGGCGCCGTGCTCCAGGGCCCGCACCGCCGCCGCGATGACCTCGGGCGGCCCGTCCTGGTCGGGGAAGCCCTGCCCGAGGTTGACCGAGCCGGTCCGCACCGCCAGCGCCGACATCTCGGTGAAGATCGTCGGGGCGATGCCCTGGAGCCGGGTCGCGAGGGGAGTCACGGTGGCTCACGTTACTGAGCCGTGCGACCCGGGGGGCGGTGGGTGGGCACCCGGTTTCCACAGGTGGGCGGTGGCGGAGCAACGGCTGTCCACGGGGACAACGGTTGCTGAGCCACCGCCGTCCCGGGCGGGGCTGGGGACAACGGTTGCTGAGCCACCGCCGTCCCGGGCGGGGCTGGGGACAACGGTTGCCGAGCCACCGCCGCCTCGGGCGCGGTTGGGGCCAACCATCGTGTTGGATGGCCCGCGTGACCACTGACCCCACGCTGGCCGCCGAGATCGACGCCGCGTGCCGGCTCTCCGGCACCTTCACGCTCCGGTCGGGGCAGGTGTCGCACGAGTACTTCGACAAGTACCTCTTCGAGACCTCGCCCGCGCTGCTGGCGCGGGTGGCGGAGGCGATGGTCGGGCTGGTCCCCGAGGGCACCGAGCTGCTGGGCGGCCTCGAGATGGGCGGCATCCCCATCGTGACCGTGCTGAGCAGCCGGACCGGGCTGCCGGCGCTGTTCGTGCGCAAGCAGGCCAAGGAGTACGGCACCTGCAAGCTGGCCGAGGGACCGGAGGTGGCCGGGCGGCGCATCACGCTGGTCGAGGACGTGGTCACGACCGGCGGCGCCGTGCGCGACGCGACCAACGCGCTGCGCGCCGCGGGGGCGACGGTTGAGGTCGTGGTCTGCGCCATCGACCGCAGCCCGGAGGGCCAGAACCCGCTCGCCGACGTCGGGCTGGAGGTGCGCCCCGTGCTCACCAAGGCCGACCTCGACGCCGTACGCGCGGCGGGCTAACCCCTCAGGGCTGCAACGGCGCGGGGTCCTCGGCGACGGGCTCGGTGTCGGGGTTGGTGTCGGGCTTGGTGTCGGGCTCGGTGTCGGGCTCGTCGGCGTCCGCCTCGGCATCCCGGTGGCGCCGGCGGCGGAACCACTCGATGGCGATCGGTATCGCCGTCAGCAACAGGATGGCCAGGATCGCGTAGTCGATGTTCTCGCGGAGCCACGGCACCCGGCGCCCGAGGTTGTAGCCGAGCAGCGTGATGCTGAAGACCCAGAGCAGTGCACCGACGAAGCTCCACACGAGGAACCGGCGACGGTCCATCCGCGTGACGCCGGCGACGACGGTGATGTAGGTCCGCACGAACGGCACGAACCGCCCGATGACCAGCGCCTTGTTGCCGTGCTTGTCGAAGAAGGCCTGCGTCTTGTCGAAGTACTTCTTCTTCAGGATCCGGCCGTCCCGGCGGTAGAGCGGCGGTCCGACCGCCCGGCCTATCTCGTAGCCCACGACATTGCCCAGCACCGCCGCCAGCGTGAGCAGCACCAGCGTGATGCTCAGCTCGAGCAGCCGGGGTCCCGGGAAGTTGTCGATGCCGTGCGACGGGGTGGCGATGAAGATGCCGAGGGAGAGCAGCAGGGTGTCGCCGGGGAGGAACGGGAAGAACAGCCCGCACTCGACGAAGACCATCGCCAGGCTGATCCAGAGGAACGCGGCGCCGAACCGGTCGAGCAGGTAGGCCGGATCGGTCCAGTCGATCCCGAGGATGAGCGCATGCAGGTGGTCGGCCGCCAGCATGGTCACGCGGAAACGGTACCTGCCGGTGCCGCACGCCGGACGACGGTTCCGCCGACATCGGCCGCGTGTCCGAGGCTTAGGGTCGCTCCGTGCAGCCCGGGCAGGACGAGGACGAGCGCGCGCCGTACGACCCGATGCCGCACGGACCGGCCGAGGTCGGGGTCGGGCCGTGGGAGGGCCCGTGGCCGGAGGGCGAGCAGTACGACGCGACGCTGCTCGCGGAGGGTGACCGCCGCAACGTCGTGGACCGCTACCGCTACTGGACGATGGCCGCGATCGTCGCCGACCTGGACGCCCGGCGCCACGACTTCCACGTCGCGATCGAGAACTGGCAGCACGACTTCAACATCGGCACGATCGTGCGCTCGGCCAACGCCTTCTTGGCCCGCGAGGTGCACATCGTGGGCAACCGGCGCTGGAACCGGCGGGGCGCGATGGTCACCGACCGCTACCAGCACGTCGTCCACCACGAGGACGTGGCGTCCCTGGCGGCGGACCTCCGCGACCAGCCGGGCGGGCCGGTCGCGCTGTGGGGCATCGACAACCTGCCCGGCTCGTTGCACCTGGAGACCACGGAGGTGCCGCGCCGGGTCTGCTTCCTCTTCGGCCAGGAGGGCCCGGGGCTGTCCGCGCCGGCCCGCGAGGCGTGCGACGCGACGTTCTCGATCGCGCAGTTCGGCTCCACGCGGTCCATCAACGCCTCCGCCGCCGCCGCGATCGCCATGCACGCCTGGGTGCGCGCCCATGCGTTTCCGGGGCCCCCAGGAAGTTCTTCGTCCTGAGCGCGGAGCGCCCCACCCGAAGAAGTTCTTGGGGAGAGCAGACCTGTCCGGCCAGGACGCCTGGCGCGGGTGACGGCCGGCCGGCGCAATAGGCTGGCGGCATGCCGATCGCCACACACGAGAAGTACGCCGAGATGCTCGACACGGCCCAGAAGGGCAACTACGCCTACCCGGCCATCAACGTGTCGTCCTCGCAGACGCTCAACGCCGCGCTGCAGGGGTTCGCGGACGCCGGGTCCGACGGCATCGTCCAGGTCTCCACGGGCGGCGCGGAGTACCTCTCCGGCCCCAACGTGAAGAACATGGTGTCCGGCTCGGTCGCGTTCGCGGCGTACGCCTTCGAGGTCGCCAAGAGCTACCCGGTCAACATCGCGCTGCACACCGACCACTGCCCCAAGGACAAGCTCGACGGCTTCGTGCGCCCGCTGCTCGACATCTCCGTGGAGCGGGTGGCGCGCGGCGAGCAGCCGTTGTTCCAGTCGCACATGTGGGACGGATCGGCGGTGCCCCTGGAGGAGAACCTCACGATCGCCGAGGAGCTGCTCGCGACCTGCCGCAAGGCCAACATCGTGCTGGAGATCGAGGTCGGTGTGGTCGGCGGCGAGGAGGACGGCGTCGAGGGGGCGATCGACGACAAGCTCTACAGCACGCCCGAGGACGCCATCGCCACCGTGAAGGCGCTCGGCACGGGCGAGAAGGGCCGCTACCTCACCGCGCTCACCTTCGGCAACGTGCACGGCGTCTACAAGCCGGGCAACGTCAAGCTCCGCCCGGAGATCCTCAAGAACGCCCAGGACGCCGTGATCAAGGAGCTCGGGCTGCCGGAGGGCTCGCGGCCCTTCGACCTGGTCTTCCACGGAGGCTCCGGCTCGACGGCCGAGGAGATCAGCGCGGCGGTCGACTTCGGCGTGGTCAAGATGAACGTCGACACCGACACCCAGTACGCCTTCACCCGTCCGGTGGCCGGGCACATGTTCAGCAACTACGACGGGGTCCTGAAGATCGACGGCGAGGTCGGCAGCAAGAAGGCCTACGACCCCCGGGCCTGGGGCAAGGCGGCCGAGGCCGGCATGGCGGCGCGGGTCGTCGAGGCCTGCGAGAACCTGCGGGCGGCCGGCCACTCGATCGGCTGAGACGGTTTCGACTGATACCCCCTGGGGTGTCATGATCTGCGGGTGAGCCCGCCCGTCGCGTCGACCCCGACCGGCGATCCCGACCAATTCAGCGGTTCTCCTGCGGAGACGACACATGGGATGTAAGCATCGGCGCGTGACGACCCCATGCCGTCACACCTTCTCGGGGGCCGTTGTTGCATGCCTGGTGGGTGCGTCGGCGGCTATTGGGGGGGTACCAGCGGCGACCGGAGCAGACCTGGCGACGAGCTCAGTGCTCGTTGCCGCTGACTCCTGCCCTACGACCTGGCCCACCCTGCGGCTCGGCCCGCCGTCGGGAAGCTTCGACGGCAACGTGTCGGTGCTGGTCGGCGGGAGCCTGCACGTCGGCGGGGCCGCCCTCGGCGCGGAGGGCACGATGGTCACCCTGGGTGACGCCGTCTTCGCGCGGGACGTCCCGGGCTCCTACGAGGTCGGCGTGACGGCGCTGGGCTCACAGGTCCCTCCCTACGCCGGCAGCGACATGCTCTCGGTCGGCGGCAACCTCGCCGCGCTGGCCGGCACCCACGTCGACGTGGGCCAGTCCCTCGGCGGTGACGTCGTCGTCGGTGGCGCGATGGCCGACGGGACCGACCTCGATCCCCACGGCGGAGTGGTGGACACCGGGATCGCCGACGCGACGGCGCCGTACCTCGACCTCGCCGGCCAGCTCGGCACCAAGTCGACGGCCTACGCCGCCCTCCCCGCCACCGGCACCGTCGAGGTCAGCGACGACGCGATCACGATGACCGGCGACGGGGTCGCCACCGTGCAGGTCTTCAACGTCGACGGCGCCGAGCTCGGCGGCAGGGGCGGCGTCGGTCGCTCGCTGCAGCTGCTCGGCGTGCCGCAGGACGCGGCCGTGGTCGTGAACCTCACCGGCCCGGCGGTCGACCTCGACGTCGACACGCTGCTGACACCCGACAGGGTCCCGGTCGACCCGATGGCCGACCCCTACTTCGCGAGCCTGGCCACCCATCTCCTGTGGAACGCGCCGGTCGCCACCACGGTGGACGTCGGCGGCCTTGCGCAGCTGCCCGGCTCGCTGCTGGTCCCGACGGCGGCGAGCACCACGACGCTCGCCGGCCCCGGCACCAACGGTCGCGTCCTCGTGGGCGGCGACCTCGTGCACACGGGCGGTGAGCTGCACGCCTACCCCTTCCTCCCCGACCTGCAGCTGGGGTGCGCCGCCGACCCGGTGCACCTCAGCACGCTGAGCCTCGACCTGGTGCTGGTGGACCCGGACCAGGTCGTCGACCCGGACCGGTTCTTCGAGGGCGAGTTCGAGTGCCTGCTGGACGGCGTGGACGTGACCCCCGCCGACCACACCTGGAAGCTGCGCGCAGAAGCCGACGCCCGCGTGCTCTCCAGCGAGATCCCGGCCGGTGCCGCGTGCACGGTGACCGAGCACCTCGACGCCGGTCCGGCGCCGTTGCGCGCCTGGGCCGAGCCCGTGGTCCAGCCGGAGGTCGTCGTCGTGACGAAGCGCAGGGACTTCGGCTTCATCATCACCAACCGGATCCGGGACCTCCCAGCCCAACCCAGTCAGCCCTCGACCCCCAGCCCGACTCCGACGTCCTCGCCCACGGAGTCGGAGGCGGTGCCCGAGCCGCCCACGTCGTCGCCGACCCCGTCGCCGTCACCGACCCCGTCGTCGCTCGTCGAGCCCACCAACCGGCCGGAGCTGCCCGGCTCGCCGTCGGCGCAGCCCACCGCCTCGCCGGCGGGCGCACCCACGCCGACCGTCGACGCCGCGGCCCCCCACGCCGAGCCCCCGCAGCACGGCGGCCCGGCCGGCCCGCTGACCAAGACCGCGCCGTTCACGCTCCGCGGAGCCTTCGTGTGGGGACCGATGCTGATGCTCAGCCTGCTGACGCTGCTGGTGCGGATCCGGCGTCGGCCGAAGCGGCTCCACTAGCGACTGCACCGGGTGCGGCACCGGCCGCTGCTGCCGGCGCGCCGGCGTACCCCTCGTGTCGCGGCCGCTCGAAGAGCAGCGAGGCGACCAGGCCCAGCACCAGCGCCGCCGCCGGGAGCAGCATCGAGGTCGCCATCGCCTGGCTGAAGCCGTCGGCGAGCTCGGCCGGCAACCTGGCGCCTGGCGAGCTCACGCCCTCGAACGCCGGCAGCCCCTCGGCCGCGAGCCGGGCGTCGATCAGCACCGCGATCGCGGCCGCGCCGAGCACGGCGCCCACCTGGCGGTTGGCGTTGTAGACGCCGGCGCCGGCGCCGGCCTGCTGGATGGGCAGGTTGCGGGTCGCGGTCGCGGAGTTGGGGGCCCAGATGAACGCGTTGCCGATGCCCAGCAGGACCATCGGCCCGATGAACGCGGGGATCGACACGTCCGGCGTCATCTCGAACGAGACCCACACCAGCGAGACGATCGTCGCGGTGAACCCGAACCCGGTGATCGTCCGGGGATGGACCCGGTCGGTGAGGGTGCCGACCGGGCGGGCCAGCAGGATCGTCATGACCGCCATCGGCACCAGCAGCAGCGCCGAGCGGGTGGGGCTCAGCCCGCGGACCACCTGCGCCCACAGCATGAGCGGGATCGCCATGGCAGTGATCGCGAAGCCCATCACCGAGATCGCGATGTTGGCCAGGGAGTAGTTGCGGTCGCCGAACAGGCTGAGCGGCACCAGCGGCTCCGCCCGGTTGCGCGCCTGCCACAGGAGGAACAGCGCGAGGACCACGAGGCCGGCGACGATGAGCGCCCAGATCGTGGCTGACCAGGAGTACTGGTGACCCTCCTGGATCCCGAAGACCAGCAGGAACATGCCGGCGCCACTGAGCGCCACGCCCAGCCAGTCGAACCGGTGCGTGTGCGTCTCCAGGCTCGGCACCAGCCGCGCCGCGAGGAACAGGCCGAAGATCCCGACCGGCACGTTGATGAAGAAGATCCACTCCCAGCCGAGCGCGTCGACCAGGACGCCGCCCAGGATCGGGCCGACCAGCGTCGCGACGCCCGCGGTGGCACCCCACAGCGCCATCGCCTTGCCCCGGCGCACCGCCGGGAAGATGCGGGTGATGATCGCCATGGTCTGCGGCGTGATCATCGAGGCGCCCAGTCCCTGGACCACCCGCGCGACGATCAGCATCTCGACCGACTGCGTCAGCCCGCACCACAGGGACGCGAGGGTGAAGACCGTGAGCCCGGCCATGTAGAGCTTCTTGGGCCCGAACCGGTCACCGAGCCGGCCGGTGATCAGCACGGGCACGGCGTAGGCGAGCAGGTAGGCGCTGGTCACCCAGACCACGTCGTTGACGTCCGCGTGGAGGTCGCTGATGATCGCCGGGGTCGCGACCGAGACGATCGTCGAGTCGACCAGGATCATGAAGAAACCCAGGCACAGGGCGAACAGCGCCGGCCACGGGTCCTTCTCCTCGGTCGTCGCGGCGAGGCCGGCCGCGGGGCCGGCAGCGGGGCCGGCAGCGGGGCCGGGCGCAGCGGGGGAGGGCTGGGTCATGACTGGAGCCAACACCCGGGCGGGGACAATGCATTCCGTGACCCACCCTGATCTGGGCGCCGACCTCATGGCCGGCCCCCCGCCCACCCACCTCCCCGACGACCCGGCGCAGGCCGAGCTCGATGGCGGCACCGCGCCGGTCGACGCCGTACGCCGGCACCCGGCCTCGCCGGCCGCCTGGGCCGCCCTGGCCGCGGCCGAGATCGCCGCGGAGGGCGACTCGGTGACCGTCTACGCCTACGCCCGCGTCGGTTACCACCGCTCCCTGGACCTGCTGCGCCGCAACGGCTGGAAGGGGCACGGCCCGGTCCCGTGGGAGCACGAGCCGAACCGCGGCTTCCTCACCTGCCTGGGCCTCCTCGCGCTCGCAGCCAAGGCGATCGGCGAGACCGACGAGTACGAGCGCTGCCGCGACTTCCTGCGCGACTCCAGCCCCGCGGCGTACGACGTGCTGTTCGCCGGCGTCGAGGAGTAGCCGCATCAACGCATGTAACTCACCGTTACGTCTTCTTCCTGGGCGTAATTACTCCCCGACCAGAAGACGTAACGGTGAGTTACATGTCTTTTGCCGAGTCACATGCTGCGCCGGCCGCGCAGCTCCCTGGCGTTGCGAACGAGGTGCTCGGGCAGGCGTGACCCGAACCGCGCCACGGTGTCCTCGTACTCGCTGCGCATTCGAGCAGGACCTGTCGTCGCGGGAGCCAGTAGTCCTCGTAGATGATCGACGACGTCCCGAGACCCTGCTGGTGCAGCTGTCGTTCGCGCTTCTTCTCGGCCCACAGCACCTCGGTGCCGCGGGCGCTCGGCCAGGCCGCCTTGCTCGACCGGCAGGTACTTGATCTTGCCGTGCACCTCGAAGATGTGGCAGCCGACCCGGATGTCACCCCACAGGACGCGGCCGTTTCCCACCACGCACAGGGAACTGGGTCTCCATGTCGGCCACACCGAGGCAGGCGGCGAGCATCCGGCCCAACGTCTCCACGATGCTCTCGGCACCGGGGTCGGCGAACGCCACTGCCTGTCGAGTCCGGACGACGTAGGGCCAGTAGTCCATGACAGCCACGGCCGCCTCCAGCGCCGAGCGCGAGACCCCGCGGCGCATCGCAGAGTCGCATGCGATCTCGCCGTACGGGGTGCCGTGCTCGCGCGCGATGTCCACCGCGGTCCGCGCCAGGTCGAGCAGGCGGAGGCCGTTCGACCTCCACGACCTGATCCTGGGAGAACCGGGCGAGGTGATGCTTCACGCCGTTCTTGGTCCACGCCCCTGTGAACCCAGGACGGGTGACGTGCACATCGGGCCCGGGTGGGTTGAGGATGGCGAGCCCTGCAGGTGCGCCGACGAGTCGTGGCTGCCACCCACTCCCGGCGCATCGTCCGGACCGCAGCCCGGGCCCGCAACTGCGGGCCGGCCGCTGTAACTCGTCGAGCTCCGCCCACACCTCGCCGAGTGCATAGACGCCGTCGCCGGACGGGCACGAGCTCGCCGGTGGCCAGCAGGTGCCGGATGACGGCCGGCGAGAGGCCGGCATCAAGCGCTTGGGCGCGGGTCAGGAGTCCGTGGTTGGCGGCTGCGACCGCGCGGGCCTTGGAGTTCACGCTCGTGTCCTGCCCGCGCTGGGTCACGCGCCAGACATCGCTGTTCCGCGCCTGTGGACAAGCGCCGGCCACCATATGTAACTCACCGTTACGTCTTCTTCTTGGGCGTAATTACTCCCCGACCAGAAGACGTAACGGTGAGTTACATGCTGTCAGCCCGGCGGCGTGAGCAGCGCCCGCACCCGGTCGGCGCCGAGGGCCACGAACAGCGTCGGCAGCCTGGGGCCGCGGTCGGCGTCGACGAGCAGGTTGTAGAGCAGCTTGAAGAACGCCTTCTGGTCGGCCTTGATCTCGTCGGTCGGCTCGTCGTCGAGGGCCAGGCCGCGGGCGAGCTTCGGCACGCCGTAGACCAGCGCGGTGGTCGACTCCAGGTCCAGCGAGTCCGGCAGCCGGTCGAGGAGCTGGGTCAGCCACCGCTGCTCGTCCTCGGTCAGCGACGAGAGCCGCGACGAGTCGGGAGCGGTCCGGACGGTCGTGCGGTCGGACGGCGGCACGTAGTCGCGCGTCCAGTTCATGGCCCGCGACAGTCGCGGCTCGAGGTCGCCGACCGACGCGTGCGGGTGCCCGACGTTCGACACGATCTGGCTGATCAGCTCCGCGCTGCCGGCGGTCACGTCGGCCACGGACGCCAGCAGCCGGAACGGTACGACGACCGCTGGCGTGGGCAGCGGCCCGGCGAGAGCCGTGGCCGCGGCCCGCTCGAAGGCGAGCACCTGCGCGTCGCGACGGGCCGGGTCGAGGGCCTTGCGCCCCAGCGCGTCCCACTCGTCGTAGAGCCTGACCACCTCGGGCCCGAAGTCGATGTTGAACGTCTGGCGCGGGTTGCGGCGCACGTAGAGCCAGCG
This sequence comes from uncultured Actinomycetota bacterium, assembly GCA_963766475.1. Taxonomy (GTDB): domain Bacteria; phylum Actinomycetota; class Actinomycetes; order Propionibacteriales; family Nocardioidaceae; genus Nocardioides. Next base: position 116,267 of record CAVXZS010000005.1, read on the forward strand.
CAGGATCGGCGCCTCGAGGATCTGCAGGGCGTCCTCGGCGGTCGGCGCGCCGCCGGCCGACGACGACATCTTCTGCACGCCGGCGAAGCCCACGAACCCGTAGCCGAACCACGCGGGCCGCGGCATCCCGAAGATGCTCTCCACGAGCTCGTGCCCGACGGTGAACGACGAGCCGGGCGTCGCGTGGTCCATCCCGGCCGGCTCGAAGTCCACGTGCTCGAAGGCCCAGCGCATCGGCCAGTCGACCTTCCAGACCAGCTTGCCCTCGAAGTCCGAGGACAGCTCGGTGCGACCGACGTAGCCGTTGAAGTCGCACGTGTAGGACAGCGACGTCGTCGACTCGTCGTACGACGTGAGGGTCACGGTGTCGCGGCCGCAGTCGCGGCAGTAGGGCTTGTAGGGGAAGCGGGCCAGGTCGCCGGTGCCGACGGGCTCGTCCTCGTCGGCCACCACCGAGTCGGCGAGCGCGGCCGCCTCCTGCTCGTTCTCGGGCTCGATGGCGGCGGCGGCCCTGGTGCGGTGCCGGGCCAGCACCGCCTCGATCGCGTCACGCGCCGCGACGGCCTGCAAGCACGGCGTCGCGGTAGACCCCGGCCTCGTAGCGCTCGGTCTGCGAGATCTCGTCCATCTCGACGCCCAGGGCGTGAAGGGCGTCGCGCACCGGCTGCTTGAAGTGCTCCGCCCACGACTGGTGACAGCCCTCGGGGTCCGGCACCTTGGACAGCGGCCTGCCCACGTGCTCGCTCCACGACGGGTCGACGCCGACGGGCACCTTCCGGAACCGGTCGAAGTCGTCCCACACGTGCAGGTGCCGGGTCGGGAGGCCGCGCCGGCGGAGCTCCTCGGCGACGAAGTGCACGGTCAGCAGCTCGCGCAGGTTGCCGAGGTGCACCCGGCCCGAGGGGCTGATGCCCGAGGAGACCGTCACCAGCGAGGCACCCTCGCCCGCATGTCGCACCGCGTCGTCGGCGGCGCGGGTCACCCAGTCATGCGGTTCGCCGCTGCCCGACCGGGCTCCCTTCGACACGATCGTCAACGCTACCGGGGCTCGCGAACCGCTCGAGCAGCCGGTCTCGCATGCGGACCTGCTCGTCGGCGCTCGCCCCGAGGTGCCCGAAGAAGCGCTGGTGCAGCTCGCCGGGCAGGCGTCGTCCCCGGCGCCCGTGTGCGACGGCGTGGTTGTCGAAGACCAGCAGGTCGCCGGGAGCCAGCCGCACCTCGACCTCGACCGCCGCCACGTCGAGACCGCGGGCGGCGAGGAACGCCGCCTCGCCCTCCGCGTCGTCGAACTCCATGCCGCACCGGAAGCCGGGCTCCCTGACGCTCGGCAGCCGGGGACGACCGCCGTCGGCCGCCTCGACCAGCCTGGCCAGGCTGCCCTCGGTGTAGCCGTCGCCGTGGTCCCACGCGCCGTGCGTCCGGCCGTAGTCCTCGAGCCGGCGGACCAGCTCCTCCCGCGCGGGCCACGAGCGCTGCGCGAGCAGACCACCCAGCGGCACCAGCCGGGTGGTCGCGCCCTCGGTCGGAGCGTGCGGCGGCACCACCAGGGCCGTGTGCGTCGCCACGTCGGCGGGCCGCACCGGGGCCAGGGGCAGCCCGAAGTCCACGTGCAGGGTCTGGAACGTCCGGGTCGGCGCCCCGTCCGCCGGCGGGACGACGTAGCGGCCCACGACGTCGAGCCGGCGCCCGGCCGCGCGCTCCACCAGCTCGCCGGCCAGCGCGAACGCGGCCTCGGGCTCGAGGCCGGCACCGGCGAGGTGCAGGAACGGGTCCGGGGTCACCCGGGCACGACCAGCTGGTACGCCGCCGGCTCCACGCGCCAGGAGCGGTGCCGCTCGGGCCCGTAGATCTCGCCGTCCGCGCTGCACCAGAACTCCTCGCCGGACACCGACACCGTCGCGGCGCGCAGGTAGGTGACGTCGTCGCGCTCCGGGTGCCGGCCGGTGGCCAGCCTCGCGGCATAGCCGAAGCGGGCCAGCGGCCCGATCGACCGCGAGACCATGACGTCGACCTTGCCGTCGCCCGGGTCGGCGTACGGCGTGAGCTCGGTGCCACCACCGACGTTGGCGCCGTTGCCGACCGCGACCATGAGGATCGGCTGGTCGAGGTCGACGACCACCTCGCCGTCCACCTCGATCCGCACCCGGATGAACGGCGGCTTCGCCGCGGCCGACAGCGCGCCGATCGGGTAGCCGAGCTTGCCGAGGTTGACCTTGCCGACGCCGATGGCGTGCAGCCGGTCCTTCCACTTGGCGCCGCGGCGGCTGGCTTGCGCCCCGGCGCCGGCGTGCACGTTGTTGACGACGATCTCGCCGACCTCGTCGACGATCAGGTCCATCGCCCGGGGCTTCCCGTCCACCAGGACCTGGGCCGCCTCCTCGACGTCGAGCGGGATGTCGTTGGTCCTCGCGAAGTCGTTGCCGGTGCCCAGGGGCAGGATCCCGAGCACGGCGTGCTTGAGGTCGTTGCGCCGGTAGAGCGTCGTGACCACGGCGTGCAGGCTCCCGTCGCCGCCCGCGACCACGATCCGGCGGGAGCCGGCGCGGTGGAGTGCGCTGTTGAGCTCGCCCGGGTTGGCCGTGGCCTGCACCTCGACCGAGGTGTGCGACCGGAGGACCTGCAGCGCCTTGCCAAGGGACTCCTCGTCGCCCGGGCCGGCGTCGCTGTTGGTGATCACGAGGAGGGGGTCCATCGCCGGTGACACTATCCTCTGCTTGGCCCTGACCCCTGCCACGAGGAGCCACTCGGATGCCAGCGATCGCGATCATCGGCGCCCAGTGGGGCGACGAGGGCAAGGGCAAGGCGACCGACGTCCTCGGCAGCCGTGTCGACTACGTCGTCAAGTTCAACGGCGGCAACAACGCCGGGCACACCGTGGTCATCGGCCAGGGGGAGAAGCAGCAGAAGTACGCGCTCCACCTCCTGCCCAGCGGCATCCTCACCCCCGGCTGCACGCCGGTGATCGGCAACGGCGTCGTGGTCGACCTCGGGGTCCTGTTCGAGGAGATCGACGGTCTGGAGCAGCGCGGCGTCGACACCTCGCTGCTCAAGGTCTCGGCCAACGCCCACGTGATCGCCGACTACAACCGCTCCCTCGACAAGGTCACCGAGCGGTTCCTCGGCTCCCGCAGGATCGGTACGACGGGGCGCGGCATCGGGCCGACGTACGCCGACAAGATGAACCGGGTCGGCATCCGGGTCCAGGACCTCTTCGACGAGAAGATCCTGCGGGCCAAGGTCGAGGGCGTCCTGGAGCTGAAGAACCAGATCCTCACCAAGATCTACAACCGCCGCGCAGTCACCGTGGAGGCGACCGTCGACGAGCTCGCGTCGTACGCCGACCGGCTGGCGCCGATGGTCTGCGACACCGGGCTGCTGCTCAACCAGGCCCTCGACCGCGGCGAGACGGTGCTCCTCGAGGCTGGCCAGGCCACGCTGCTCGACGTCGACCACGGCACCTACCCGTTCGTGACGTCGTCCTCGGCCACCGCGGGCGGCGCCTGCACCGGCTCCGGCATCCCGCCCAGCCGGCTCGACCGGGTGATCGCGATCGTGAAGGCCTACACGACCCGCGTCGGCGAGGGGCCGTTCCCGACCGAGCTCGACGACGACTTCGGCGAGCACCTGCGCAAGGTCGGCGCCGAGTACGGCACCACGACCGGCCGGCCGCGCCGCTGCGGCTGGTACGACGCGGTGATCGCCCGCTACGCCGCCAGGGTCAACGGCGTCACCGACTTCGTGCTCACCAAGCTCGACGTCCTGACCGGGCTCGAGCAGGTCCCGATCTGCGTCGCCTACGACGTCGACGGCACCCGCCACGACGAGATGCCGGTCAACCAGTCCGACTTCCACCACGCCGTGCCCGTCTACGAGTACCTCCCCGGCTGGTGGGAGGACATCTCCGCCGCTCGCACCGTCGAGGACCTGCCGGCCAACGCCCGCGCGTACGTCGAGCGGGCCGAGCAGCTCTCCGGTGCCCGCATCTCCGCGATCGGCGTCGGCCCCGCGCGCGACGAGTCGATCGTCGTCCACGACCTGCTGTAGTGCCGGGCGGGCGCTGCACCGGCACACCCGCTTCCGGATCACTAGATTGACCGGGTGCTGAGTCCCGAGCAGGCCGTCGACCGACTGCGAGCGGCGTTCGGAGGGCCGCCGGGCTACCGCACCCTCCATGCGAAGGGCTCGTTCTACACGGGCACGTTCACCGCGACCCCCGAGGCCACCGCGCTGTGCCGCGCCGGCCACCTCGACGGGCAGCCGCACGAGGTGCTGGTCCGCTGGTCCAACGCCGCCGGCACGCCGCGGGCCGACGCCAAGCCGGACATCCGGGGGATGGGCGTGAAGTTCCGGCTTCCGGACGGCTCGGCCACCGACCTGCTCGGCCAGACCTCGCCGCGGTTCCCGACCGACGACCCGGGCTTCTTCGTGACGCTGACCGAGGCGTCCGAGAAGCCGCTGACGCTGCCGCTGTTCCTGGCCCGCCATCCGGGCCTGCTGCCGACCGTCGTGGCCAGCGCCCGGGCCAAGGCGATCGGGTCGCCGGTCAGCTTCGCGGAGGTCACGTTCTACCCGATCCACGCCTACGGCTGGCTCGACTCCGAGGGCACCCGCACCTGGGTCCGCTACGTCCTCCGCGCCACCGCCACCAAGGCCGACCGGCTCGACCGGACCTTCTCGGGCCGCGACCGGCTCGCCGAGGAGATGGCCGCGCGGCTGGAGCGCGGGCCGGTGACCCACGAGGTGTGGGTCCAGGTCGCGGGTGCGGGCCACGACCCGCACCGCGCGACGTCGGTCTGGTCGGGCGCCCGGGAGCTGCTGGCCGGCCGGATCGTGGTGACCGCGCCCGCCGACGACCCGGAGGGCGGCCCGATGACCGGCACCCCGACCGTCTTCGACCCGACCCGCGTGGTGCCGGGCATCGAGCTCTCCGACGACCCGATCCTCCAGTACCGGCGCGGCGCCTACTCCGAGTCGGTGTCCCGTCGCACGACTCCCTAGCCTTGCGCCCGTGAAGACCCTCGTCATCGGGACCGGCGGACGCGAGCACGCCCTGGCTCGGGCACTGGCACGGGACCCGGCCGTCACCGAGGTGCACGCCGCGCCGGGCAACCCGGGCATGGCGGCGGTCGCGACCCTGCACGACGTCGACCCGCTGGACGGCCCGTCGGTCGCCGCCCTCGCGGCCTCGCTCGGCATCGACCTGGTCGTGGTCGGGCCGAGGCCCCCCTGGTGGCCGGGGTGGCCGACGCGGTGCGGACCGCCGGGATGGCGGCGTTCGGCCCGTCGGCGTGGGCGGCCCGGCTCGAGGGGTCCAAGGCGTTCGCCAAGGAGGTCATGGACGCGGCCGGCGTCCCGACCGCGCGGGCCCTCGTCTGCGGCAGCGCCGAGGAGGCCGCCGCGGCGCTGGACGAGCTCGGCGCGCCGTACGTCGTGAAGGACGACGGCCTGGCCGCCGGCAAGGGCGTGGTCGTGACCGGCGACCGGGCCGAGGCCCTCGGCCACGCCATCGGCTGCTGCGCCGACGGCGGGCGGGTGGTGGTCGAGGAGTACCTCGACGGGCCCGAGGTCTCGGTGTTCGCCGTCACCGACGGCACCACGGTCTACCCGCTCCAGCCGGCGCAGGACTTCAAGCGGATCCATGACGGCGACGAGGGACCCAACACCGGGGGGATGGGTGCCTACACGCCCCTGCCCTGGGTGCCGCCGGGGCTCGTGGACGAGGTCCTCGCCGGGGTGCTGCAGCCGACGGTCGACGAGCTGGCCCGGCGGGGTACGCCGTTCGCGGGCCTGCTCTACGCCGGGCTCGCCCTGACCTCCCGCGGCGTCCGGGTCGTCGAGTTCAACGCCCGCTTCGGCGACCCGGAGACCCAGCCGCTCCTGGCGCTGCTGGAGTCGCCGCTCGGGGAGCTGCTCATGGCGGCCGCGACCGGCGACCTCGCCGCGGTGCCGAAGCCCGTCTTCGCCGACGGTGCCGCGGTCGGCGTGGTGCTGGCCAGCCGCGGCTACCCGGCGTCGTCCTCCTCGGGCGACGTGATCACCGGCATCGACGCGGCCGAGGCGATCCAGAACGTGCACGTGATCCAGGCCGGTACGGCGGTCCGCGACGGCTCGCTCGTGACCGCTGGGGGGCGGGTGCTCGCGGTGGTCGGCACCGGACCGGACCTGGCGGCGGCCCGCGCCGCGGCGTACGCCGGCGTCGACTGCGTGTCCTTCGACGGCGCCCAGCACCGCACCGACATCGCGGCGGGCCGGTGAGGTTCGCGCCCGGCACGACCATCAACAAGCGGGAGGTCTGGGACGGCGCTGCGTGGCTCGAGCACCCGGTCGTGGTCGAGTCCGACGAGGGTCCCGGTGGCGTGCTGGCCGTGGTCCTCGCCGACGGCGCGCCGTTCACGTTCCCGGCGCACCCCGGCGGTCCGCACCCGTGGAGCGGTCGCGACCGCTGGGTGGGCGCCACCGCGCTCCAGCTGCGGCGGCCCGATGACTGGTACTCGGTCTGGAAGTTCTTCTCGATGGCCGGCGACTTCGAGTGCTGGTACTTCAACTTCGAGCGCCCGCTCGTGCGCACGGCGGAGGGCATCGACACCGACGACCTCGAGCTCGACCTCGTGGTCCGGCCCGACGGCTCCCGGCACTGGAAGGACGTCGAGCGGCTCGCCGCACGGCTCGAGGAGCGCCGCTTCGGTGTCGACGAGCTCGTCGCAGTGCTCCGAGCTGCCGCCGACGTCAGCGACCTGCTGGACCGCGACGACCGCTGGTGGTCGCGGTGGGACGGGTGGACGCCCGGATCGGCGACAATGAAGACGTGACCGTCCCCAACGTCCTCGCGATGAGGTACGCCAGCGCCGAGCTGGCCGCGATCTGGTCGCCGGAGCACAAGATCGTGCTCGAGCGGCGGCTCTGGGTCGCGGTGCTCACGGCGCAGCGCGACCTCGGTGTCGAGGTGCCGGACGGCGTGGTCGAGGCCTACCAGGACGTGGTCGACCTCGGCGAGAAGGCGGTCGACCTCGACTCGATCGCGGCGCGCGAGCGCATCACCCGGCATGACGTGAAGGCGCGGATCGAGGAGCTCAACGCCCTCGCGGGTCACGAGCACATCCACAAGGGCATGACCAGCCGCGACCTCACCGAGAACGTCGAGCAGCTCCAGGTCCGCCAGTCGCTCGAGCTCCTGCGCGACCGCACGGTCGCCGCGCTGGCCCGGCTGGCCCGGCTCGCCGTCGAGCACCAGGAGCTCGTGATGGCCGGCCGGAGCCACAACGTCGCGGCCCAGGCCACCACGCTCGGCAAGCGGTTCGCGACCGTGGCCGACGAGCTGCTGGTCGGCCTCCAGCGCGTCGAGGAGCTCCTCGCGCGCTACCCGCTGCGCGGCATCAAGGGGCCGATGGGGACCAGCCAGGACATGCTCGACCTGCTCGACGGCGACAGCGCCAGGCTGGCCGAGCTGGAGGCGAGGGTGGCCGAGCACCTCGGCTTCGAGCACGTCCTCACCAGCGTCGGCCAGGTCTATCCCCGCTCGCTGGACTTCGACGTCGTCTCCGCCCTGGTGCAGCTCGTTGCCGCGCCGTCCAACCTCGCCACGACGATCCGGCTGATGGCCGGCCAGGAGCTGGTCACCGAGGGCTTCGCGGAAGGCCAGGTCGGCTCGTCGGCGATGCCGCACAAGATGAACACCCGCTCCTGCGAGCGGGTCAACGGCCTGGCCGTCGTGCTCCGCGGCCACCTGTCGATGGTCAGCGAGCTGGCCGGCGACCAGTGGAACGAGGGCGACGTCTCCGACTCCGTCGTACGCCGGGTCGCGCTCCCGGACGCGTTCTTCGCCGCCGACGGCCTGTTCCAGACCTTCCTGACCGTGCTCGACGAGTTCGGCGCGTTCCCGGCGGTCGTCCAGCGCGAGCTGGACCGCTACCTGCCGTTCCTCGCCACCACGAAGGTGCTGATGGCCGCGGTCCGCAACGGCGTGGGCCGGGAGGCCGCGCACGAGGCGATCAAGGAGGCGGCCGTCGGCGTCGCCCTCGACATGCGCCGGGGCGCGGCGGGCAACGACGTGCTCGCTCGGCTGGCCGCGGACCCCCGCCTCGGCCTGACCACCGAGCAGCTGGACAGCCTGGTCGCCGAGCCGATCACCTTCACGGGCGCCGCCGTCGCGCAGACCCAGGAGGTCGTGCGCCGGGTGGCCGAGGTGACCGGGCGCTTCCCCGAGGCGGCGAGCTATGCCCCGGGCGCGATTCTCTAGAACTCGCCTGCAACGGTCCGGCCACATCCGGACATGTGAGTGACGTGGCCCTCTCCCTCGACGAACGCGAGCGCGCCTTCCGGGAGCTCTACGCGGCCCACTTCGACACAGTGCTGGGTTACGCGCTGCGTCGGGTGGACCGTCCGGAGGACGCGGGTGACGTCACAGCCGACACGTTCCTCGTCGCGTGGCGCCGGCTCGCGCACGCGCCGCAGGGCTCAGAGCTGCGGCCGTGGCTCTACGGCGTCGCCCGTCGCGTGCTCGCGAACCATCGTCGGGGCGAGAGGCGCCGCACCGCCCTGGGGGACCGGCTGCGCCGCGAGCTGAGAACCCACGTCCCGGACACCAGCGACGACGTCGTCCAGCGTGCCGACGTGACCGCTGCGATGCACCGCCTGAGCGCCCGCGACCAGGAGGTGCTCGAGCTGCACCTGTGGGAGGGGCTCGAGCCGCGGGAGATCGCCGAGGTGCTCGGGCTGAGCACCGCTGTCGTACGCCCCAGGCTCTCGCGGGCCCGGACCAGGCTGCGCGAACTCCTCGGCAACGATCCGGCGCCGCCCGGACATCACCACTCCGACAGACCGACCCCACTCACGGCAGAGCTCATCCGGAAGGAGCGGTGATGACTCCCAAACTGACTGACGAAGCGATCTCCAGGCTGCCGCTCGAGTCCGGACGGGCCGAGCTCCTGGAGGAGATCATGACCACCGTCGCACCCGATCGTCAGAACGCCGAGCCCACCAGGCTCACGCATCCGCGCAGGGCCCGCTGGATCGCCCCGATCGCCGCGGCCGCGGTGGTCGCCGGCCTGGCCGGCGGGACGCTGTGGTGGCAGCATCAGCGTGCTGACCAGGACGGCTCCAAGCAGGTGGCCACCACACTCGGCCTGCCGACGGGACAGTCCGTCGTGCTGGACGCGCCGGGCTGGCAGGTCGACTCCCTCGGCGGCGACGGCATCAGGTTCCGCAACGGCGACGCCGAGCTGGAGATCACGTCGTACGACGCCAAGCAGTACGACTCCTACGTCACCGACCGCGAGCACATCGTCGACCCGCCCGCTCCAGGCCAGCCGATCGAGGTGCTCGGCCGCCCCGCGCAGATGTGGGCCTACTCCGCCGACGACCACACCGCGATCCGCGAGGTGGAGGACGGCCATTGGATGGAGTTCCGGGCGGGCGGGATCGACCTGGAGGGTTACCTCGCGCTGCTCGGTCAGCTGCGGCTGACCTCGGATGCCGAGTTCAACGCGTCGCTCCCAGAGGACTACGTCGCCGAGGGCGAGCGCGCCGCCGCCGCGGAGCAGCTCCTCGGTGAGATCAAGGCCGTCTCTGGTGCCGGGTACCCGCGCGGGCAGACGCCGTCGTTCGCCGAGGGCGACGCCAAGGACTACTACCAGTTCGGAGCCGAGGTCGCCGGCAGCTACGCGTGCGCATGGCTGGAGGAGTTCGAGAACGCCAAGACCCATGACCAGGCCGGACTGGCGTCGGAGGCGGCACGGGTGCTGGGGACGGCACGCCAGTGGCCGATCCTGAAGAAGATGGACGCCGACGGCGGCTACTCCAACGTGCTCTGGCAGCTCGCCGACTATGCGATGGCCGGCAAGGTCCCCGACGGGTACCGCGAGGGGCTCGGCTGCATGCCCGGAACCCCCACATCTCAATGAGCCAGGCCGGCTCCTAGGGAGTCTCGGCGCGCAGCTGCTCGACCCGCTCGAGCAGCTGCGCCTCCTCGTCGCCGGTGAGCGGCACCGCGAGCTCGCGCACCAGGTCGCGCAGCTCCGCGACCTCGATCTCGCGGTGCTCGGTCGGCTGGCCCGCCCGTCGCACCGTCAGCGTGCGGTGGGTCAGCGAGACGTGGGCACCGTCCACGTGCCGGGTGAGCATCAGCATGTGCCGGAAGTGGCTGGCCGGGAACGTGCTCGTGAAGTGGTGGCCCGAGACGAGGTCCGGCGGCTGCACCTCCAGCTCGTCGTGGGTGTGCATCAGCTCCCACCTCTCGTCACGCCACCGGCTCAGCTCCCACGCCCGCACGGCACCGGCCCGGACCTCCCGCAGCCGGTAGGCCCAGCCCCGGAAGTCGTCGGTGGCCCCGTCGACCAGCGGAATCGGCCGGAGCAGGCTCATCCCGAAGCCCGGGTCGGCGAGCAGGCGCTCGCCGGCCTCGTCGTCAGGGTCGTCGACCACCACGACGGTGTGCGTCCGGGCGGTGGCCTCGGGCGGGCCGACCCGGCCGAGGCGCCGGGTGACGGCGTACCCGAGCCGTTGGAGCACCGCCGCGAACAGCGTGCCGTGCTCGAAGCAGTAGCCGCCCCGGCCGCGGCCGACGAACTTGTCCTGCACCTGCACGAGCCCGACCCCCGGATGCTGGTCGAGCAGCACGTCGACGTTGTCGAAGGTGAAGGTCCGCACGTGCGCCTCGTGCAGCGCGTCCAGGGCGGCTCGCGACGGCGGGAGCGCGTCGAGGCCGACCCGCGACAGGTAGCCGTCGAGGTCGAGCCGGTCGACCTGCCAGAGGTCGACCTGCGATTCGGTCATGTTGCATTGTCGGGTGCCGCCCTCCGCGGACCGACAGGACCACCAGCCTTCGGACGGCGGGATACGTTGAACACATGACCACCCCACGAAATCGCACGATGGGCGCGCTGCGCGCGGGAGCCGCACGCTTCCGCGGGGACCCCGGAAAAGCATGAGCCACCCGTTCCGGACCGACGGCGTCGACGGGTCCGGGCGACCGGACATGGTCGACTGGGACCTCGCGGTCCGGATCGGCGGCCGGCTCGCCGGCGAGGGACCCACCGTGGGCCGCGACGAGGCCGCCGAGGTCGTCGAGGAGCTCCGTGCGGGCGCGAACCGCTCGACCGGGCTGGTGCGCGAGTTCACCGGGCTCACCGCTCGCGACCACTCGGCCCCGGTCCTCGTGGTCGACCGGGCCGGCTGGGTGCAGGCGAACGCCGACGCGTTCGCCACCCTGCTCGCGCCGGTCGTCGACAAGCTCACCCAGAAGAAGCCGCAGACCGGCCTCACCGCCGCGGTCGGCTCGAAGGTCACCGGCGCCGAGGTCGGCGGCGTGCTGGGCTTCCTGGCGTCGAAGGTGCTCGGCCAGTTCGACCCGTTCCACGAGCCCGACGGCCGGCTGCTGCTCGTCGCGCCGAACATCGTCCACGTCGAGCGTGAGCTCGGCGCCGATCCGCACGACTTCCGGCTCTGGGTCTGCCTGCACGAGGAGACCCACCGGGTGCAGTTCACCGCGGTGCCGTGGATGCGCGAGCACATGTTCGGCCAGATCCAGAAGTTCGCCGAGACGATGGAACCGTCCGGGCTGCTGGAGGACGGCCTCAGCCGGGTCCTCGAGGGACTCAAGAACGCCCGCTCCGGCGGGAGCTCGGGCGCGAGCCTGATCGACGTGGTCGGTACGCCGGAGCAGCGGGAGCTGCTCGACGGGCTGACGGGTGTCATGTCGCTGCTCGAGGGCCACGCGGACGTCGTCATGGACGGCGTCGGCCCGACGGTCATCCCGTCGGTCGCCACGATCCGCACCAGGTTCAACGAGCGCCGCAAGGGCGTCGGCGTGCTCGACCGGCTGCTGCGCCGGGTGCTCGGCCTCGACGCCAAGATGGCGCAGTACCGCGACGGCGCCGCCTTCGTCCGCGCGGTCGTCGGCAAGGCCGGGATGCCCGGCTTCAACGTGGTCTGGGAGCAGCCGGACCACCTCCCCACCCGCGCCGAGATCTCCGACCCCGACGCCTGGATGTCGCGCGTGCTCAGGAGCTGACCCGTGCGGGCCGTCCTCGCATGTAACTCTGTGTTACGTCCTCTAGATCGGTGTTCAAACACTGGTGTAGTGGCACGAACACGGAGTTACATGCGCTTCTGGGGCGGGTGGGGCAGGTGAGCCTCCACCCCTCGGTCGCCGCGGTGCGGGTCGCCGTACGCCGGACGCTGGCCGAGCTGGTCGCCGAGCAGCCGGGGCACACGCTGCCTCCGGACGCCGCCGTGCTGGTGGCGTGCTCCGGCGGCCCCGACTCGCTGGCGCTGCTCTCGGCGACGGTCTTCGAGGGTCACAAGGTCGGCCTGCGGGTGATCGGGGTGACCGTCGACCACGGTCTCCAGGAGGACTCGGCCGCGCACGCCGAGCGCGTCGTCTCGCAGATGGCCGAGCTGGGCGCCGACGAGACCGCCACCGCCCGGGTCGACGTGCAGGGCGGCGGTCGCGGGCCGGAGGCGGCGGCCCGGGAGGCGCGCTACGCCGTGCTCGACCAGCTGGTCCAGCACTTCGGCGCGGTCGGGGTGCTCCTCGGCCACACCCTCGACGACCAGGCCGAGACCGTGCTGCTCGGCCTGGCCCGCGGGTCCGGTGGCCGGTCGCTGGCCGGCATGCGGCGCGGGTTCGACCACTACCGCCGGCCGCTGCTCGACGTGACCCGCACCGACACCGTGACCGCCTGCCAGGTCGAGGGGATCGAGTACTGGAACGACCCGCACAACATCGACCCGGCGTACGCCCGGGTCCGCGTGCGGCGCAAGGTGCTCCCGGTTCTCGAGGACGAGCTCGGCCCCGGTGTGGCCGGAGCGCTGGCCCGCACCGCCGACCAGCTGCGCGCCGACATGGAGCTCCTCGACCGGCTCGCGCAGGAGGCCTACGAGGAGCTCCACGACAGCGCCGACGAGCCCGGGCTGGAGCCGAAGGCGCTCGCCGGGCTGCCGCTCGCCACCCGCCACCGCGTGCTCCGGCTGGCCGCGCTCGAGGCCGGCGCGATCGCCTCCGAGCTCTTCCACGTCCACGTGCTCGCCATGGCCCAGCTGCTGGCGTCGCGGGGCTCCGGCGGGGAGGTGCAGCTGCCCGGCCACGTGACGGCGTACCTGTCTCCGGGGGATCCCTCCGACCGCGGAGCCGGTCGGCTGCGGTTCCGCCCGACGGCTGTGCAAGGCTGACCGCCATGCACGCTGCCGACGTGGAGTCCGATCTCGTCGAGGTTCTCTACACCGAGGCCCAGATCCAGGAACGGCTCGCTGAGCTGGCCGTCGAGATCGAGGCCGACTACGCCGGCAAGGACCTCCTCATCGTCGGCATCCTCCGCGGTGCCGTGATGGTGATGGCCGACCTCGCGCGGTCCTTCTCGCGGCACGTCGAGATGGACTGGATGGCGATCTCGTCCTACGGCTCGGGCACCAAGTCCAGCGGCGTCGTGCGCATCCTCAAGGACCTCGACACCGACATCACCGGCCGCGACGTGATCATCGTCGACGAGATCATCGACACCGGGCTGACGCTGTCGTGGCTCACGTCCAACCTCGGCTCCCGCGACCCCGCGAGCGTCGAGATCTGCACGCTGCTGCGCAAGCCCGAGGCGCTCACGATGCCGGTGGACGTGAAGTACGTCGGCTGGGACATCCCCAACGAGTTCGTCGTCGGCTACGGGCTCGACTACCGCGAGCGCTACCGCAACCTGCGCGACATCGGCACCCTCGCTCCGCACGTGTACGGCGGCTGACCCCCGGTCCCGTGTAGCCCCCGTCCGGCCCAGCCGCCGGTTCATCAAGGTATGTAGCCGAACCCGCACATCCCACGGTGAGCTCAGCGGGGGAAGCGCGGCGCCGGCTACATACCGTGATGAACCAACGGCCGCCAGCCGCCCAGCCAGCCGCCCAGCCACCGCCGGAGCGACAGGAGCCGCGTCGGCTCGCCCGATAGGGAGGCACCTGAGACACTTGACATTGCCGACGGTCTGTACCGTCGATCGTTCACACGTGCCCGTACTGAGAGAAGTCCGTGAAGCGCATCTTCAAGGGTCCCCTGATCTGGATCGTCGTCGCGGTGGTCGGCGTCCTCATCGCCATGCAGTTCCTGATCAGCTCCGGCGGCGGGGACGAGATCAGTGCGTCGCAGATGAACCAGTACATCGCCGACGGCGAGGTCAAGGAGATCACGTTCGTCGACGGCGACCAGGTCATCAAGGCCACCCTCGACGACAGCGTCGACCGCGACGGCGGGCGCGAGGTCACCACCAAGTGGCTGACCGGCACGCAGGACGACATCGCCAGGGCGGTGCAGCGCCAGGTCAACGACAAGACCATCGAGAAGTCGACGGTCGAGGTCTCCCGGCCGGGCCTGCTGAGCTCCTTCCTCTTCTCGATCCTCCCGATCATCGTGCTCGTGGTGCTGTTCCTCTGGCTGATGAACTCCATGCAGGGCGGCGGCGGCCGCGGCGTCATGCAGTTCGCCAAGTCCAAGGCGAAGCTGATCTCCAAGGACATGCCCAAGACGACCTTCTCCGACGTCGCCGGCTGCGACGAGGCCGTCGAGGAGCTCGGGGAGATCAAGGAGTTCCTCCAGGAGCCCGCGAAGTTCCAGGCCGTGGGCGCCAAGATCCCCAAGGGCGTGCTGCTCTACGGCGCTCCGGGCACCGGCAAGACCCTGCTGGCCCGGGCGGTGGCCGGCGAGGCCGGCGTGCCGTTCTACTCGATCTCCGGCTCCGACTTCGTCGAGATGTTCGTGGGTGTCGGCGCCTCCCGGGTCCGCGACCTGTTCGAGCAGGCCAAGGAGAACGCGCCGGCCATCGTCTTCATCGACGAGATCGACGCCGTCGGCCGGCACCGCGGCACCGGCATGGGCGGCGGCCACGACGAGCGCGAGCAGACCCTCAACCAGCTGCTGGTCGAGATGGACGGCTTCGACGTACGCGGCGGCGTCATCCTGATCGCGGCCACCAACCGGCCCGACGTGCTCGACCCGGCGCTGCTGCGCCCGGGCCGCTTCGACCGGCAGATCCAGGTCGACGCACCCGACCTGGCCGGCCGCGAGCAGATCCTCACCGTGCACAGCAAGGGCAAGCCGCTGGCCGCGGACGTCAACCTGACGGCCGTGGCGCGTCGTACGCCCGGCTTCAGCGGCGCCGACCTCGCCAACGTGCTCAACGAGGCCGCCCTGCTCACCGCGCGCACCAACCAGAAGACGATCACGATGCTGACCCTCGACGAGGCCATCGACCGCGTGATCGCCGGACCGCAGCGGCGCACCCGCCTGATGAGCGAGAAGGAGAAGCTCATCACCGCCTACCACGAGGGCGGCCACGCCCTGGTCGCGGCGGCGCTGCCGGGCAACGACCCGGTGCACAAGGTGACGATCCTGCCGCGCGGCCGCGCACTCGGCTACACGATGGTGCTGCCCGACTCCGACAAGTACTCCCAGCCGCGCTCGCAGATGCTCGACCAGCTCGCCTACATGCTCGGCGGCCGGGCCGCGGAGGAGATGGTCTTCCACGACCCGACCACCGGCGCCGGCAACGACATCGAGAAGGCCACCGCCGTGGCGCGCGCGATGGTCACCCAGTACGGCATGACCGAGCGGCTGGGCGCGATCAAGCTCGGCGACGGCAACGCCGAGCCGTTCCTGGGCCGCGACATCGGCCACACCCGCAACTACTCCGAAGAGGTCGCCGGGATCATCGACGAGGAGACCAAGAAGCTCCTCGCCACGGCCCACCAGGAGGCCTTCGACATCCTCGAGGAGAACCGCGACGTCCTCGACTCGCTGGTCCTCGAGCTGCTCGACAAGGAGACGCTCGACAAGGAGGCCATCGCGAAGGTCTTCGAGCCGCTGCGTCGCCGCTCCGAGCGGCCGGCGTGGACCGGCTCGCCCGACCGGCGCCCGTCCACGATCCCCGCGGTCGAGATCCCCGAGGAGATCAGGGCCCGCGCCGCCGTCAACGGCTTCGCCCCAGGGTCCAACGGCTCCAAGCCCGAGGACGAGGAGGAGGGTGGCATGGTGGTCACCCCGCCGGGCGCCGGTGGCGACGTACACGGAGGTCCGCCGATCGGTGGCGCCGAGCCACCCACCCCGCCGTCCCCGGGGTCCGCCGGACCGACGTGAGCTCCCCCCAAGAAACCGCGGAGCGCGCGCTCCGCGCGTCGGGGCCGCGCGTCCTTGGGGACCCCGGATGACCGACGGGCTCCGCAGTCCGGCAGACGTGCCGGCGTTCGACCACGAGCGGGCGGCCGCCGCGGTCCGCGAGCTGCTGATCGCCATCGGCGAGGACCCCGAGCGCGAGGGGCTGCGCGACACGCCGGCCCGCGTCGCCCGCGCCTACGAGGAGCTCACCGCCGGCCTGCGCCAGGCGCCCGAGGACGTGCTGACCACGGTCTTCGAGCTCGGTCATGACGAGATGGTGCTGGTGCGCGACATCGAGCTCTGGTCGATGTGCGAGCACCACCTGGTGCCGTTCACCGGCGTCGCGCACGTGGGCTACATCCCCTCCGACAGCGGCCGGATCACCGGCCTGTCCAAGCTGGCCCGCCTGGTCGACGTCTACGCCAAGCGGCCGCAGGTCCAGGAACGCCTGACCACCGAGGTCGCCGACTCGCTCATGGAGATCCTCCAGGCCCGCGGGGTCATCGTGGTGATCGAGGCCGAGCACCTGTGCATGACCATGCGCGGGGTCAAGAAGGCAGGCGCCCGCACCATCACCTCCGCGGTCCGCGGCAGCTTCCGCAGCAACGCCACCACCCGCGCCGAGGCGATGGCGCTGATCCACCGCAACCGCTGAGGTCTCGGCCGCTGCGCCCCGGGCGGCGGTGGGTGAGCACCTGCTGTGCACAGGTGGGCGGTGGCGGAGCAACCGCTCTCCACGGGGATGACGGTTGCGGAGCCACCGCCACCCCCGGCCGACCTGTGGACAACGGGTGCTGAGCCACCGCCACTCCCGGAGGTGACCTCAGAACTCGTAACCGAGCTCGGCGATCGGGGCCGCGAAGAGGTCGGCCACCCGCTCGCGGGAGGCGTCGTCGTAGTAGGAGCGGTACGACGGGCCGCGGGGCCGGGTGCCGCGCTTGGCGTGGGGGAGGTCGGGGGCGCCGGGCAGGCCGAGCTCGGACCAGACGGCGGCGAGGTCGGCGTCCAGCGTCTCGTACCGCAGCACCCGGTCGACGGCGACCTCGCCCTTGATCCGGTAGATCCGCTGGTTCTTGGTCGCGAAGGTCTCGACCGCCTCGGAGGCGACGTAGTCGCCGAAGGACTGCACGGCGGCGCCGGGCTCGGAGTCGCGGTTGCGCCAGTGGTAGAGCGAGACCACGGCGTCCCACGGGTTCCGCTCGACGGCGAAGGAGAGGTAGGACTCGAACCTCTTGCGGCCCAGCATCTTGCGGACCATCGAGACCGGCATGTGGTTGAACGCCCTGCGCTCGAGATGGGGCGGCGACTCGTAGTGCTGCGGCCCGCGGCCGCCGTGCGCGCGCCGGAGCACCTCGTCGTCGTCGGTGACCGGGGTGATCACGTCGTCCGCGCCGCAGACCCGGGAGAGCGCGATCTCCACGCTGGTCCCCGCGGTCTTGCGGGTCTTCATGAACACGAAGCCGTGCTCGTGGGAGACGATCACTCCCTCAACATAGAGGCCACCGTAGGCTGCCGATGAGATGAGCGAGCACACGGTGGTCCTCGTGACCGGCTCGATGCGCAGCGGGACCAGCTCGCTGGCCGGGAGCCTCAAGCACCTGGGGTGGCACGTCCCGCAGCCGGAGGTGCCGGCGTCCGAGCGCAACGCCAAGGGCCACTTCGAGCCGCGGTGGGTGATCGAGTTCCACAAGCGCCTGATGCGCCGCGCGCTCGTGCGGCCCAGCGACGGCAGCCCGCGCGCCGAGGAGCGGGTGGTGGCCCTGCTCGAGGACGGCGCGGTCGAGGCCGAGCTCCGCGAGTGGCTCAGCGCGCAGCAGGAGCCGCACGTCGTCGTCAAGGACCCGCACGCCGCCTGGGTGCTGCCGCTGTGGCGCCGGGCCGCCGGGCAGGCCGGCCGCGACCTGCGGATCCTCACCGCCCTGCGCCACCCGGCTGCCGTCGTCGGCTCGCAGGACCGCACGTGGGGCGAGGGCCGGCGCAGCGACGCCGAGCGCCGGGTCAAGGAGACCTCCAACACCGCCGCCTGGCTCAACGTCGCTCTGGTCACCGAGGCGGGCTCGCGCGGCGCGCCACGCGCGTTCGTCCGGTACGACGACCTGCTGGCCGACTGGCGGACCGCCCTGAAGCAGGTCTCCGACCAGCTCGACCTCGACCTGCCGCTGGACGAGGACCGCGGGCTCGACGCCTTCCTCGACCCCGGCATGCGCCGCTCGCAGCTGACCTGGGACGACATCGTGCTGCCGGACTGGCTGCGCGACCTGGCCGAGGACGCCTGGCAGCAGCTCGGCGGGCTGGTCCTCGACCCCGCGGACGCGGCCGCCGGCGGCCCGGATGGAGGGGCTCCGGGCGGCCTACGACGCGCGCTACGCCGAGGCGGTCGCGGTGTCGCTCGACGAGGCGCGGCACCGGGAGCGCCGCGGCTCCGCCGCCGGGGCGGCCAAGCTGCGGGGCCGGCTCAAGGCCGAGCGCGCCCGCCGCCGCGAGGCCGAGGACAGGCTGGGGGCGGGCGGCGGCACGCTGGCGCGGCTGCTGCGGGGTCGCGGCCGGTGATGGCCTCGGACGGGCAGCGCGTGCTGTTCGTGCACGTCCAGAAGACCGGTGGCCAGAGCATCGAGCACCTCCTGCGCCGGCACCTGCCCGATGCCCGCAAGGTGACCGGCCTGCCGGGCGCCAAGCACGCGACGTACGCCGCCGCCGTGCGCGCCCATCCCGAGCTGGCGGGCTACTGGTCGTTCGGCTTCGTGCGCAACCCGTGGGCGCGGCTGTGGTCGTGGTACCAGATGATCGAGCGCCGCCGGGCGACGGCGGAGCGCGGCAACGCCTGGGTGGCGACCCGGATCGAGCGCAACGACTTCTGGTCCGGCGTCCTCGAGCACTGCCCGGACTTCGAGAGCTTCGTGATGGAGGGCACCGAGCGGTTCGCCCGGCTGCGCCGGCCCCAGCTCGACTACCTGCGCGACGGCGGCCGGCAGGTCGACTTCATCGGCCGGACCGAGACGCTCGCCGAGGACGTCACGACGGTCGGCGCGCGGCTCGGGTTCGTCCCCGAGCTCGACCAGCGCAACGCCGGCGGCGGCGGTGACTTCCGGCGCCACTTCACGCCCGCGATGCGGCAGCGGGTGGCCGACCTGTTCGAGACCGACCTGCGTGCCTTCGGCTACACCTTCGAATGAGTCGGCAGGCGGGCGTGGCTCAGCCCGCTGGGTAGTCGGTGATGTGGGTCGGGTCGACGACCCGCTCGTAGGCGGCCAGCGACTCCTCGGCAGAGACGCCGTGCTCCTCCAGGAGCGGAGCGAGCCGGTGCAGGAGCACGTCGTGGTCGCGGGCGAACTCCGGGAAGGGCAGCAGCAGGGTCGGCACGCCGTAGCGCGCCAGGGTGTGCACGAGGCGGTACATCTGCACGCCCAGCCGCTGCTCCTGCTGCTTCGGGTTCGCCTTGGCGCCGAACGAGAGGCCGCCCGGCTGGGAGTGCGGGTCGCGGCCGGCCGCCTCGGCCCGACGGGACGCCTCGCGCCTGCTCTCCGCGGCGGCGTACAGCTCGCGGATCGGCACGATCATCCAGCGCACCGACAGCTCGCCGGTCTCCAGGCGCTCGCCGAGGTGGTTGCCGTACCACGGCGACTTCGACACGTAGGCCAGGTTGCCGCGGCCCAGGCTGCGCTCGAGACCACCGCGGGAGATGGGGTCGACGCGCGCCATGGCCTCCTCGACGGTGTAGCCGGTGTCGAAGCCGAGGACGGTGAAGTACTGCACCAGCACCGTCGTGCCGGCCCGGCCCGTCCCCCCGATCAGGATGTGCCCGTGATCGCGGGAGCGTCGGTCGAGGTGGGCCACGAGGTCATTGTGCTGGCCAAGACCTAGAGTCTCCCAAGTGACCGCCACGGATCCGGGGCCGCCCGTCGTGGCGGCCCTGGCCCAGGTCCTGGCCAGTCGCACCTCAGAGGCGGGGCCGCGGGTCGCGGTGGTCGTCGACGAGCGGGAGCGGCCCACGACCGGCGAGATCCGCCGGCGCTGGCCGGACGCAGTCGTCGTACCGGTCGTCCTCGGCACCGACCAGCCGCGCCTCCACGTGCAGCTGGCGGCCCACGGCCCCTACGACGCGGTGGTCGACCTCCTCGGGCCCGGGTCTGCGCGACGTCGTGCCCACCTGCTGGGACACGTGCGGGCCGGCGGCGGCTGGGTCCGGAAGACGCCCGAGGGCCCCGAGACCACGACGGCCGACGGGACGGTCCTGGCGGTCGTCCGCGACGACGAGGCGGTCGAGGTGCTGGCGCTCGAGCCGGGCCGCGGCCGGCTGCTCGACACGGTCCCGGGGGAGCGGTGGCGGGTCCGCAGCACGCTGCGCACCAGCGGCCCGTGGCCGGTGAACCCGGCGCCGGAGGAGTACGACGCCCCGGCCATGTACCTGCGGGAGTACGACGACGTCGTCTGCCTCCCCCGCCAGCTCGTCGTCCAGCGGGGGCTGGTCCTCCCCGAGACCTTCACGACGGTGGAGCCGCACCGACAGCGCAACGCGGTCCTCACCAAGGCCGGCGTGGACTTCGCCGAGCCTCCGGCCGGGCTGGACGACGCCGAGCCCTTGCCCGGACGGTGGTTCCACCTCGACAACCACATGGTCGGGCACTTCGGGCACGCCCTCAGCGAGCAGCTGTCCCACCTGTGGGGCTGGCAGCGCGCCCGGGAGCTCGACCCGTCGCTGCGCGCGCTGGTGTTCACCGACTCGGGCTCGCTCGCCGCGTGGCAGCGCGACCTCCTGTCCGCCGGTGGCGTCGACCCCGACGAGGTGCACGTCGGCACCGCGCCGCTGCGGGTGGAGACGCTGGTCGGGTGCACCCCGATGTTCAGCCGTCCCGCCTTCGTGCACCCGGCGATCCGGGCGACGTACGACGCGGTCGGGGCGGCTCTCGAGGCCAGGGCCGGCACCGCTCCCGGCCCGCGCCGGATCTTCCTGGGCAGGCGCAGCGCCAAGCGTGCCTGCACCAACGCCGCGGAGCTCGTGGCGGAGTTCACCGCGGCCGGGTTCGAGGTGGTCCACCCGGAGGACCACCCGCTGGCCGAGCAGGTCGCGATGGTGCGCCGGGCCGAGGTCGTCGCGGGATTCGCCGGCAGCGGCATGTTCCACGTCGCCCTGGCCGGCCGGCCCAGCCACGTGGTGCTGGTCGCCTCCGAGTCCTACCCGGCGCACAACGAGTACCTGATGTCCGCGGTGCTCGGCCACCGCCTCGACGTCGTCGCGTGCCAGCCGGAGGTGCCCCGGGTCGACGGCCGGTTCACCCGGGCGAGCTTCCACTCCGACTTCACCTACCGCCCGGAGCGCGAGGGAGTCT
Source organism: uncultured Actinomycetota bacterium (assembly GCA_963766475.1). Classification (GTDB taxonomy): domain Bacteria; phylum Actinomycetota; class Actinomycetes; order Propionibacteriales; family Nocardioidaceae; genus Nocardioides. The sequence continues at coordinate 137,717 of CAVXZS010000005.1, forward strand.
TCCTCCGGGCGGTGCTGGCCGAGCTCGGCTGAGCCCGCCGGATCGTAGGGGGCGAAGCCGCCCCCTACGATCGGGCGGGTGCGGATCATCCTCCATGCGGGCCTGCACAAGTCCGGGACGACGTCGCTGCAGGCGGGCTGGGCCGCTGCCTACGCCGAGCACCCGGACGTGTGGTACCCCCGCCGAGGCCCTGGGCCGCCCGGTCACCACGACCTGTTCCGGCCGCTGCTCGCGGCCTTCTCCGAGGGCCGGGCCGCTGACCTGGCCGGCGCCCGCACGAGGTACGCGCTGCGGGGAAGGAAGGGTCCGGGCCTCGCCGACGTCGTGGCCACCGCGACCCGCCGGGGGACCGGCACACTGGTGCTGTCCAGCGAGAGCCTGGACCGCGCCGTCGAGGAGGACCGGCCCCGGCTGCTCGAGGCGCTGGGCGACCACGACCTGACGGTCGTGCTGACCGCGACCCGGCCGGTGCACCGGTGGTGCTCGGGGTGGCAGACGCTGGTCAAGCAGGGGCTGGCGCAGTACCCGGCGGACGCCGCCGGGCACGTCCTGGACTTCGCCGCGCTCCGGCCGGGCCGCCTCAGGACCCTGTCGCAGCTGCTGCCGGCCGGGCGCCGCGTCGTACGCCTGGTCCGGACCTCGCCCCCCGAGCCCGACCTCGCCGCCGCGCTGGCCGCCGTGCTCGGGCTGCCGGACGCGGAGCGGGCGTCCGGGCAGGGCGCCCGCAACACCTCGCTCGGGACCGACACCGAGGTCGTGCTGCGGATGAACCGCGCCGGCGTCGCGCTCGGCACCTCCCGCGCCGGCCGGGAGCTGCTCGAGCGGCTCCGCGGAGACGGGTTCGCCCACCGCGACGACGAGACGCTGGCCGCGCGCTACGCCCTGCCGACGGACTTCGACCGGCTCGTCGCCGACGAGGCCGCGTGGCTCGAGGGAGCTGCCGCCGCCGAGGGGGTGGAGGTCGTGGACCCGCACCACGCGCTCGACGGCTGGCGGGACGCGACGCCGCCGGACTGGTACGCCGAGACCAGCCTGCGGGAGGCGGTCGTCCCCTCGCTCGACGACGCCCTGGCCGCGGCCGAGGACTGCGACACGCAGCTGTGGCGAGCCCGCCAGGAGCTGTCGGTCTACCGGCGCCGGGCCGAGCGCGAGGCCACACCCGGGCAGGAGCCCACAGCGTGACCGGCGCCCTCCCCGTGGTCATGGGCGTGGTCAACGTCACGCCCGACTCGTTCAGCGACGGCGGCCTCTACGCCGACCCGGCCAGCGCGATCGCGCACGGCCGGGCGCTGCTGGCCGACGGCGCCGACATCCTCGACGTCGGCGGCGAGTCGACCCGTCCCGGCGCCACCCGGCCGCTGGTCGAGGAGGAGCTGGACCGGGTGATCCCCGTGATCACCGCACTCGCCGAGGGCGGCGCGACCGTCTCGGTGGACACGATGCGCCACCAGGTCGCCGCGGCGGCGCTGGCCGCCGGCGCCAGCATCGTCAACGACGTCTCCGGCGGCCTGGCCGACCCGGAGATCCTGCGCGTCGTGGCCGACTCCGGTGCGACGTACGTCGCGATGCACTGGCGCGCGCACGCCGACCACATGACCGACTTCGCGACCTACGACGAGCCGGGCGGCGTCGTCGCGGCGGTGCGCGACGAGCTCGCCCAGCGGGTCCAGGCCGCGCTGGCGGCGGGGATCGCGCCGGAGCGGCTGGTCCTCGACCCGGGGATCGGGTTCGCCAAGCACGGCCGGCACAACTGGCGGCTGCTGTCCGACCTCGGGCCGATCCAGGCGCTGGGCCACCCGCTCCTGCTCGGCGCCAGCCGCAAGTCCTTCCTCGGCACCCTGCTCGCCGACGCCGACGGCAACCCGCGCCCGGTGGACGGGCGCGAGGCCGCCACCACCGCCCTGAGCGTGGTGCTGGCCGGGGAGGGGGTGTGGGGCCTGCGGGTGCACGACGTACGCTCCACTCGCGACGCCCTGCGGGTGCTGGACGCACTCGCCGCCGCTCGGGAGGAGGGCACCTCGCATGGATGAGCTCGCCCTGACCGGGCTGGAGTGCTGGGGCCACCACGGTGTGTTCGAGCACGAACGCCGCGAGGGCCAGCGGTTCGTCATCGACCTCGTCCTGGGCGTGGACACCGCCGCCGCGGCGTCATCGGACGACTTGTCACACACGGTCGACTACGGAAGTCTCGCGCTGTCGGTGAAAGCCGCCGTCGAGAAGGATCCGGTCGACCTGATCGAGACTCTCACCCACCGGATCGCGGAGGTCTGCCTCTTGGACAGCCGGGTTCAATGGGTGCGCGTCACGGTCCACAAGCCGGATGCACCCATCGACGCGACGTTCTCGGACGTCGCGCTGACGATCACCCGGTCGTCGAAGACCCAGGAGGGCCGCCCGTGACCGAGACCCCCAACCCGAACATCATCGACGCCGACACGCTGACGGGCGAGATGCGCCCGATCCGGCGGGCGGTGCTCTCGTTGGGCTCCAATCTCGGCGAGCGGATGGACAACCTGCAGGGCGCGGTCCGCGCGCTCGCGGACACCCCCGACGTGTGGGTCACGGGGGTGTCGCCGGTCTACGAGACCGAGCCGGTGGACGCGCCCGACGGCTCCGACATGTTCCTCAACGCGGTCGTGCTCGCCGACACGACGCTGGCCGCGTCGCGGCTCCTCGACCGTGCGCTCGCCATCGAGGACGCCTTCGACCGGGAGCGCAGCGAGGTCAGGAACGCGCCGCGCACCCTCGACGTCGACCTGATCGTGGTCGGCGACCGGCGGGCCGACGACGACCAGCTCCGGCTGCCCCATCCGCGGGCTGCGGAGCGGGCCTTCGTGCTCCGCCCCTGGCTCGACGTGGACCCGCAGGCCGAGTTCCCCGACAAGGGGCCGGTGGCCGACCTCCTGTCGGAGGTCGGCGAGAGCGGGATCGCCCGGCGCGACGACCTGGTCCTAGAGCTCGAGTGACCCGGGAGTGACCCGCGAGGGACCTCTCGGGACCGGTCCGGACGACGACCAGGACGAGCCCCCGGAGCCCGAGGGCACGCTGCGGCCGCTGTCCTACGCCGTGGTGACGGTGTGGGCGGTGGCCGGGCTGGTGCTGGGCTGGCTCTGGCACCCCGTGGCCGAGCGGCTGACCGGCACGGCGCCGGTCATCTCGTGGGCCCAGCCCGCCGCGCTCTGGCTGATCGCGGTGGTCATCGGGATCACGGCGTGGCAGACCCACCGGGCGGTCCAGGTGCGCCGGGAGCGGCTGGACCCGCACCAGGCGGTGAACCGGCTGGTGCTGGGACGCGCCGGCGCGCTGGTGGGCGCGCTGGTGGCGGGCGGGTACGCCGGCTACGCCGTCAGCTGGGTCGGCGACCCCGCCGAGCTCGCCGGCCAGCGCATCCTGAGGTGCGTCGTGGCGGTCGTCGCGGGCGTCGCGACCGTGATCGGAGCGCTGCTCCTCGAACGAGCGTGTCGCGTCCGCAAGCCCCCCGACACGCCCTAGCCTGCCTACATGGCTTCCCCACCAGTAACACAGGCAACACGAAGGCGTCAGCGGTCCGTCCGCGTGACCGCCGCCGTGGGCCTGATCCTGCTCGCTGCGCTGGTCGTCACCGGTGCAGCCCTGAGCGGCTCGTGGCTCCTCGTCACGATCGCCGCCGGGCTCGGCGTCGCCCTCGGCGCCGCGGCCACCCGGATCACCCACACCGAGCTCGTCGAGTCCCGGGTCGAGGCCGCACGCGACCGCGCCGCCCAGGCGGCGGCGTACAACCAGCTCACCGAGCTGCGCACCGCCGAGCACTCGTCCTACGTCGCGGACGTCAGCACCCGGCTGTCCGAGAAGGAGCAGGCCCTCGCGGAGCTCGAGGAGGCGTTGTCCCTCTCCCAGCGCCGCGCGGCCACCTCCACGCGCAAGCGCAACGCCGAGGGCCGCCGCGCCGCCGGCCTCCAGGTCCAGCTCAGTGGCGCCGAGGAGCGGGCCGCGATGGCCCAGCTGCGTGTCGTCGAGCTCGAGCAGGAGGTGCTCGCCCTGCGTGCCGAGCTCGACACGGTCACCGCCGCCTGGCACGCCGCGGAGAACCTGCGCCGGCACGCCTGAGCACGCCCCGCAGCAACATGTAACTCCGTGTTACGTCGACTAGGTCGGTGTCAGAACACCGACCTAGTGGCACGAACACGGAGTTACATGCGTGCGGGCCTCGGGCAGGATGGCCGGTTGTGATCCCCGAGGAGAGCCGGTTCGCGCCCGACCCGGACGAGCTCGTCGAGCCGCCTGAGGGGCTGCCCGACGGCTGGCGGGTCGGCACGCCGGACCCCGACGACCCCGACGACGTACGCCGCCTCACCGAGCTCCTGCGCGGGCACGAGCGGGAGGGGCGCGGCTGGGCCGCGGCCGGCAAGGAGGACGTGCTCCTCGAGGTGTCCGACCACGGGCTGCGGACGCGGCAGAACGTCGTCGTCCGCGACCACGACGGCCGGCCCCGCGCCTGGGGGAGCGTGCACGACCGGGCGACCGGACGGATGCTGTTCCTGCACGTCGTCGACCGCGGGCTCCCCGAGCGGACCGGCCGGGCGTGCTCGGACCTCCTCGTCGCGTGGGCGGTCGCCCAGGCGCGGGCGGTCGGCGCCAGCCGGGGCCTCGAGGTGCAGCAGATCGACACCGGCGCGTTCGCCGACGACGAGCGGCAGCGCCGCTGGCTGGCCGCTTCCGGCTTCACCAAGGTCCGGACCTGGTGGCAGATGACGCGTCCGGTCGCACCCGAGGAGGTGGGCCTGGTCGACGACCCGCGGCGCTGGGAGCGGGACGGCGTCGTGGTGCGGCTGGTCCAGCACGAGCCGGGCGACGACACCGGCGAGCCGGTCGAGGCGGACCTGCGGGCCGTGCACGACGTGCTCGAGGCGGCGTTCACCGACCACTTCAACTCCAAGCCGGAGACCTTCGACGAGTTCCTGTGGCGCCTGCGGCAGGACCCCGGGCACCGCTGGGACCACTGGTGGCTGGCCGAGGTCGACGGGCGACCCGCGGGCGCCCTGGTCGCCACCGAGTACGGCTCCGGCTCCTACGTCGCCTACATCGGTGTCGTCGAGCTGGCCCGCGGCCGCGGCGTCGCCAAGGGACTGCTGCGGACCGTGGTCGCCGACGCCGCCGAGCGGGGCCGCGACCACGTCTCCCTGGAGGTGGACGCCGACTCGCCGACCGGTGCCGACCGGCTCTACCGCGGCATGGGCTGGGAGACGTCCTACGTCACCGAGTCCTGGCACCGCGACGTGCCCGTCCCGTGAGCGTCGCCTGCACCTGGTGGGGGCACTCCTCCGCGACGGTCGAGGTGGGCGGCACGAAGGTGGCCACCGACCCGCTGCTGTCCGACCGGCTCTTCCACGTGCGGAGGTACGCCGCGACACCGGCCGCGGCGGCGACCGAGGCCGACCTGGTCCTGGTCTCGCACCTGCACCACGACCACTGTCACCTGCCGTCGCTGGCCCGGTTCGACCCCGCGCTGCCGCTGGTGGTCCCGGTCGGCGCCGAACACGTGCTGCGGGAGGTGGCCCGCGACCGGCTGGTCGCCGTCCGTCCCGGGCGACGTCGTCGAGCGGGCCGGCGTACGGATCGAGGTGCTGTTCGCCTCCCACGACGGTCGCCGGCACCCCCTCTCGCGGGCGGATCCGCCGGCGCTCGGCTTCAGGGTGAGCAACGACGGCGGGCTCGTTCTGGTTCCCCGGCGACACCGAGCTGCGCGACGACATGGCGGACGTCGGCCCCGTCGACCTCGCGCTGGTCCCGGTCGGCGGCTGGGGGCCGACCCTCGAGACCGGGCACCTCGACCCCGCGGAGGCGGCGACGGCGGTGCGTCGGGTCGGCGCCCGCTGGGCGGTCCCGGTGCACTGGGGCACGTTCTGGCCGTGGGGGCTCCGGCACGTCGCTCGTGCCAACCACCGCCGGCTGTTCGAGACACCCGGGCCGCGGTTCGCCCAGGCGCTGGCCGGGACCGGGGTCGAGGCCGTCCTGCTCGCGCCGGGGGAGCGCGCCGAACGCATGTAACTCACCGTGACGTCTTCTGTGGGGCGTAATTGACTCCCCGACCAGAAGACGTAACGGTGAGTTACATGTTTCTGCCGCCCCTCAGGCGGCCGTCTCGGCCAACGCCGCCCGCAGCGCCTTGTGGATCCCGTTGGGCGTGAGCACGCCGACGAACTGCGCGCCGTCGCGCACGCCGACCACGCCCTTGTCGCTGCGCAGGATCACGGTCAGCGCCTCCTCGAGGGTCGCGGTGATGTCGACGGTGTCGGCGAGGTCGCCGGTGCTGACGCCGTCGATGGGCTCGAGGTGTCCGCGGTCGATCTGCGTGACCGTGAGCCGGCGCAGGCCCTTGGTCGCGCCGACGAAGTCCTCGACGAACTCGTCGGCGGGGTGGCCCAGGAGCTCGGCCGGCGTGCCGAACTGTGCGAGCCGGCCCCCGGTCGCGAAGACCGCGACCCGGTCGCCCATCCGGACCGCCTCGTCGATGTCGTGGGTGACCATGACGACGGTCTTGCCGAGCTCGGACTGCAGCCGCAGGAACTCGTCCTGGAGCCGGACCCGCACCACCGGGTCGACGGCGCCGAACGGCTCGTCCATGAGCAGCACCGGCGGGTTCGCGGCCAGCGCCCGGGCCACGCCCACCCGCTGCTGCTGGCCGCCGGAGAGCTGGTGCGGGTAGCGGTCGCCGTACTGCGCGGAGTCGAGCCCGACCAGGTCGAGCAGCTCCCTGGCCCGCTCCCGCGCCACGGACTTGGACTCGCCGTAGAGCAGCGGCACGGTCATCACGTTGGTGACGATCCTCTGGTGCGGGAACAGCCCGATCTGCTGGATCACGTAGCCGATCCCGCGCCGCAGCTTCACCGGGTCGGAGCGGGTGACGTCGACGCCGTCGATCTCGATGGTGCCGGTCGTCGGCTCGATCAGCCGGTTGATCATCTTCAGCGTCGTGGACTTGCCGCACCCGGACGGGTCCGACGAGGACGACGAGCTCGCCCGCGGCGACGTCGAGGTCGAGCTCGTGGACGGCCACGGTGCCGTCGTCGTAGGTCTTGCCGACGCCCGAGAGGCGGATCATGGCCTGCGCCCGGTTCCTCCATCGGTAACGTCCATGCGGTGACCCTACTGGCGCTGGTGCTCGGCGCCTCCGCGTCGTCCAGCGGGCCGACGTGCTACAGCCGGCTCACCAACGAGTGGATCTGCCGCCAGTACGTCGAGGACTTCCGTCCCGAGATCCAGCACGCGACCGTCGAGCACCTCGAGATCACCGCGCTCTCGGTGCTGCTCGGCCTGGTCGATCGCGTTCCCGCTGGCGCTGGTCGCCCGCCGGTTCGTCCGGCTGGAGTCGACGGTCCTGGGCGTCTCGACCGGGATCTACACGATCCCGTCGCTGGCGCTGCTGCCGCTGATGGTGCCGTTCACCGGGCTGTCGAAGACGACGGTGGTGATCGCGCTGGCGCTCTACGCGCTGACCATCCTGGTGCGGGCCATGCTCGAAGGGCTCCGCGGCGTTCCCGACGAGGTGGTGGAGTCGGCCCGCGGTCTCGGGTACGGCGCCGGGCGGCTGCTGTTCCGCGTCGAGCTGCCGCTCGCGATCCCGGTGATCATGGCCGGGCTGCGCGTGGCCACCGTCTCCACGGTGGCCCTCACCACGATCGGCTCGCTGGTGGCCTACGGCGGGCTCGGCAACCTGATCAAGGACGGGGTCAACTCCAACTTCCGCGCCGAGCTGCTTCACCGCGTCGGTGCTCTGCGTCGTGCTCGCGGTCATGCTCGACGTCGTCATCGTGCTGGCTCAGCGACTGCTGACTCCCTGGAGCCGCGGCGGGGCGCGCGCATGACCGCCTTCCGCGACACCTGGCAGTACCTCACGACCTGGGCCAACTGGACCGGCGACCGCGGGATGCTCCACCTCCTGCACCAGCAGCTGCTGCTCACGGTCACCGCGCTGCTCATCGCGCTGCTGGTGGGGCTGCCGCTCGCGCTGTGGCTGGGCCACCTCGGCAAGGGCGGCTTCCTGGCCATCAACATCACCAACATCGGCCGGGCCATCCCGACGTTCGCGCTGCTGGCGCTCTTCGTGACGGCCGACTTCCCCGGGTCCCGCGAGTTCGGGCCCTACGGCCGCGCCGGGCTGGCCACCCTGCTGGCGCTGGCGCTGTTCGCGCTGCCGCCGATCATCACCAACTCCTACGTCGCGGTGCGCGAGGTGCCGGCCGAGGTGAAGCAGGCGGCCGACGGCATGGGGATGACCGGCGCCCAGAAGTTCTTCCGGGTCGAGCTGCCGCTCGCGCTGCCGCTGGTCGCCAGCGGCGTACGCCTGGCGCTGGTGCAGGTCTGGGCGACCGCCACCATCGCGGCGCTGGTGGCCGGCCCCGGGCTGGGCCGGGTGATCACCGACGGCTTCTTCCGCACCAACTACGGCAAGGGCATCGCCGGGGCGGTCGTCGTGGGGCTCGTCGCGCTGGTGCTGGAGCTGCTCGCGGCGGGGCTGCAGCGGCTGGCGTCGCACCCTCGCGTAACGGATCGTCACCCAAACGTGACTCAGCACTGTCGGCGGCGCCCTCTACGGTGTCCGCAAGACGGCGGCTGACTCGGAGCCGGCCCGGCCAGCACCGTCATCGCACCATCCGGACACGCGTGGCCACCCGGCCACGGGACACAGAAGGAACACATATGTCGACCCGAACGTCGATCAGACGATCCCTTGCCGCGGTGCTCTCCGTCGGCACCCTCTTTCTCGCCACCGCCTGTGCCGGTGACGACCTCGACTCCGGCTCCGACGAGGCGGACGACAGCCAGCAGCTCACCGTCGGCCACGACGTCCGAGTCCGAGAGCGCCACCACCTCGGCGGGCGGGCCCGATCACCCTGGCCGGCCAGAGCTTCCCCGAGGCGGCCCTGGTCGCCTCGATGTACGAACAGCTGCTCTCCAACGCCGGCTACGACGTCACCACCAAGCTGGTCGACTCCCGCGACGGCTACATGGCCGACTTCCCGGGCGGCGTCGACCTCGTGCCGGAGTACGTCGGCGGCATCGTCAACTTCCTCAACAGCCAGGACAACGGCGACAACGCCACGCCGTTCGACGCCGGTGACGGCGCAGCAGCTGGCCGAGCAGGGCAAGGCGCTGCTCGACGCGGCCGGCATCACGCTGCTCGACCAGTCGGCGGCCACCGACACCAACGCGTTCATGGTCACCCAGCAATACTCGCGACGACAACGGCGTCACCAAGCTGTCCGACCTCGAGGGCATCAGCGTCAAGCTCGCCGCCGCACCCGGACTGCGAGGGCCGGCTCGACTGCGAGGGCGGCCTGACCGACCAGTACGGCATCGACGTCACCGAGGTGCTGCCGCTCGGCTACGCCAGCGACCAGACCTACCAGTCGGTGATCAGCGGCGAGTCCGAGCTCGGCGAGACCAGCACCACCGACGGCACCCTGGAGTCGCAGGGGCTGGTCGTGCTCGAGGACGACAAGCACATCCAGCCGGCCCAGAACCTCGTGCCGGCCGTCTCCACCGAGTTCCTCACCGCCCACCCGGACGTCGCCGACATCCTCAACCCGCTGATGGCCGCGCTCACCACGGAGAACCTCACCGAGCTCAACGGCCGGATCGCGGTCGACCGCGAGAAGCCCGAGGACGTCGCCAGCGACTTCCTGAGCGAGAACGGGCTGCTCTAGCGACCGGTGGTTGAGGAAGGCGCACAGCCATCGCCCGGTGGTTGAGGGGCGCACAGCCGTCGTCGAGTCGCTTGAGGGGCGGACGCTCGCGGTGGGAGGGCGCCAGCCATCGCCCGGTTGAGGAAGGCGCGCTAGCGCCTGTCTCGAAACCACTGAAACGTTCGCTGGGACGCAACCTCCGTGGTTGCGTCCCAGACCACATTCGGAGGTTTCGAGACGCTCGCTGGTTCTTTACCCTCGTGAGCTTCGGCCCCGAGACCATGGCGACGCTCGCTGCGCTCGCGGGCTTCGCAGTCGCCATGGTCGCCGGGGCCGATCACGAGGCGCGCTCGCTCCGCTCGCAGGTCGCTGCGCTCCACCATCGAAATGGCTAGTCGGTCCCTCAGCGCTCGGTGTCGCGCAGCGCGAGCGCCGGCGGGCGCGACGGTGGAGAGGTCGAGCACCGGTACGTCGAGGCGGCGGCCGTCGGGCGTCTCGACCCGGTCGAGCGGGCGGCCGAGGTCGCGCACGTAGGTGACCACCGCGGCGGCGTCCTCGCGGCGGCCCTGCTCGACCAGCCAGCCGACCAGCCGGTCGGCGGGCAGCAGGCCGCTGTGGGTGAGCGAGCGGGAGCCCCAGATGGACAGCACGCCGGTGCGGAGCAGCTCCCACCACTCGTCGTCGCAGCCGGGGATCTCCGCGAAGTAGCGGTGCAGGTCGCCGGCCAGCACCCGGTCGCGGAAGACCGAGGTGACCTTCGGGGCGCCGTACTCCTCGACGCTGCGCAGCGAGGTCAGCTTGGTCTCCCAGCGGTCCCGCAGGTCCTGCGTCGAGGAGCGCTGCTGGGTGATCGACGTGCCGTCGGAGCGGATCCGCCAGTGGTAGACGACCTCGGGGACGATCCCGAACCGCCGGGCGCGCAGGTAGGCAAGCGTCGTGGTCGGCTGGTCCTCGTAGCGCACGCCCTCGGGCCAGGACAGCCCGGTCGTCGCGCCAGAAGTCGGTGCGGAACAGCTTGTTCCACGCGAACACGTCGCCGAGGATCTCCGGCAGGTCGTCGATGACCAGGTCCATCCGCTGCCGGTGCAGCCGCCTCATCCAGGGCGGCTCGACCAGGCTCGCCGTCCGGCCCTCCCAGCGGGCCACCGAGCCGGTCACGAAGTCCGAGCCGCTGCGCGTGCAGCTGGCGCAGCAGCGCGGCGTAGGCGCCGGGCGGCACGACGTCGTCGGAGTCGGCGAAGGCGAGCAGGTCGCCGGTCACGTGGCGCAGCCCCTCGTTGCGGGCCGCGCCCAGGCCGTGGTTGTCGGTGTGCACGACGCGCACCCGCGGGTCGCGGGCGGCGTAGGACTCCGCGATCTCGCCCGACTCGTCCGGCGACCCGTCGTCGACGACGACGACCTCGAGGCCGTGCGACCGAGCGTCTCCGCCTGCGCCGAGCACCGAGTCCAGGCAGGCCGGCAGGTACGCCGCGACGTCGTACGCCGGCACCACCACGCTGAGCAGCTGAGGGGCTGCGCCGCGAGCGAAGCCAGCCGGACCATGGCCGATAGGCTCTCACCCCGTGACGGAGCTCAGCCTGACCGACCCGGCGACGTACCCGCGCAAGGTGCTGTTCGTCGCCGGCGCCGGCCGCAGCGGCACCAGCACGATGGCCGGGCTGATGCGGATCATGGGGCTGCACGTGCCCCAGCCGGAGGTCACCGCCGACGAGACCAACCCCAAGGGGTTCGGCGAGCCGCGGTGGGTGGTCGACCACCACGACCGGCTGCTCAAGGAGGCGCTGGTCCAGGTCAGCGACTCGCGGCCCGAGGCGTGGTTCGAGACCGGCCGGGTGGCCACCCGCGAGCACGAGCGGATCGCCACCGCCGAGTGGCTGGAGAGCCACTTCGAGGTCAGCCCCGAGCTGGTCGTGAAGGACCCGCGGCTGGGCTGGTTCCTCGGCCTGTGGCGGGTCGCCGCGGTCCGCACCGGCGCCACCCCGGTGTTCGCGACCATGCTGCGCGCCGCCCGAGCGAGGTGGTCGGCAGCAAGCAGACCTACTACGCCAACCGGCTCGGCTCGGCCCACCTGGCCGCGAGCTGGCTCAACATGATGCTGCACACCGAGCGCGGCACCCGGGAGTCGGTCGCCGACGGCGGCCGGGTCTTCGTCCGCTACGGCGACCTGCTCGACGACTGGGTCAAGACGTCCATGCACGTCGCCGAGACCCTCCAGCTCCAGCACGTCCTGCACGCCGACAGCGAGCAGATCCGCGAGGGCCACCGGTTCGTCGACCCGGGCCTGCGCCGGATGAGCCAGACCCTCGAGGACCTCGACCTGCCCACGCGGCTGCACGAGCTGACCGCCGCCACCTGGGAGGAGCTCAACAAGCTCGCCGACCCCGGCGGCGACACCCCGGCCGTGCACGAGGCCCTCGACCAGCTCCGGGAGGCCTACGTCGACCTCTACGAGGAGTCGGCCGCCATCTCGCGCTCGTCGGTCGTGGCCGCCGAGCAGCGGCTCAAGCGGCAGAAGGGCCCCGGCACGGCGGTCGAGCTGCGCGGCGCCGACCGGATCCCGCACGGCGTGCGCGCCGCGATCCCGCCGTCGGTGCGGCGCGGGCTGCGCAAGGTGGCCGGCCGGGAGCGGCCCAGACCGCAGTGAGCGACGCCGCGGGGCCGGGATCCAGAACCTCGAGGGCCACACCGAGTTCGACATCACCTGGCCCTGGGCCCGGCCCGGGCGGGCTCCGGCCCGGCGCCACCGCCGTGCTGCGGGTCAAGGACGAGGCCCGGAGCCTGCCGTGGGTGCTGCCGCCGCTGCTGCGGGCGTGCGACCACGTGCTGGTCGTCGACAACGGCTCGACCGACGGCACCCCCGAGGTGACCGCCGAGACCGCGGCGAAGGCCGGGCTCGCGGACAAGCTCAGCCAGGCGACGTACCCGTTCAGCGTGGCCCGCGCCGGCGCCGAGCACCTCGCCCAGCCGGAGCGGTCGGTGCACTCGCTGGCCTACTTCTACAACTGGTGCTTCGCGCAGGTGCGGACCCGCTACTCGTGGAAGTGGGACGGCGACATGGTCCTCACCACCGAGGGCGAGGTGTCGATCGGCGACCTGGGCTGGCAGGTCGGCGACGTGCAGTCGATCATCCGGGTGCCGCGGCACGGGCTCTACCTCGAGAGCGACTCCAAGGGCTACCTCGACCTCGGGCTGCGCAACGCCGAGGAGTGGGGCTTCCCGATCGGTCCCGACTTCGTGTTCACCAAGGCCTACGAGTGGGAGATCCGTACGACGCCCGACCCGGTCCGCTCGATCGGCCTCCCGCACGGGCTGTGCGTCGAGCTGAAGTACCTCGACGGCGACGAGTTCGCGCACTGGACCGACCCGACGTCGTTCGCCACCAGCTACCGCAACAAGCGCAAGCGCCGCGAGTGGACCGTCTACAACGCGCTGCTGGAGGGCACGGTGCTGCCGGGCGTGCACGAGATCACCGCCCCCGCACGGCGTGCACATCGTCGACCACGTCACCCAGGAGTGGCTGCCGCGGGCGCCGCGGCCGCTGGAGGTCGGGCTGCCCGAGCTGGCGCCGCGGCTCGCCGGCCCAGCGGGCGCTGGCCGGGACTCCGGGCGCAGTCGTAGGACCGTCAGGCGACCGGCGGGTCGACGGTCCAGCGCAACGCCGCGCGATGCGGCTCGAGGGCGGCGCCGAGCCTGCGCCGCGCTCCGGCGTACCGACGGCACTCGCAGCGCCTCGGCGGCGAGACGGACGGGCAGCAGGTCGGGCGCGAGGTCCTCGCGCACGAAGAAGGCGTTGATCCCGAACCGCTCGGTGCCCACGAAGCGGTAGCCGAGCTCCTCGGCCAGGGCGGCCATCGCCGGCAGCGAGGTGCTCGCGAAGGGCACGTCGGCCGGGCGGGCGAACTCCGGGTCGTAGGCCAGCGTCACCCGCTCGCTCGCCGAGACACGGGGTTGACCTCGGTGACCACCACGCGCGGGCGCAGGTGCCGCAGCGCCTTCCAGACCCAGAAGTCCATGCCGTCGAGGTCGATCGACGAGCAGGTCGAGCGGCTCGGCGAACCCGGCGTCGGAGACGATGCCCGCGACGTTCTCGGCGGTGATCCACGCCCGCTGGAGCACGGGCGGGTCGAACCACTGGTGCCGCGAGTGGGCGTAGAAGTCGCGGCCGCGGTCGAGGTTCGCGTCGTCGCCGTCGACCAGCAGCGCGTGCCAGCCGTGGTTGACCACGAGGTTGGCCGAGCAGCACTCGATGCCGTCGCCGGCGCAGATCTCGACGGCGAGCCGGTCGCCGTGGCCGAGCAGCGGCGAACAGGTAGAGCAGGACGCCGTCCTCGCCGTTCTGGGAGAAGAACGTCGCCTCGGTGTCGCTGCAGCTCCGGCAGCGGACCGCCCGCCAGCAGCTGCTGCCGGTACTGAGCGGTCGAGCAGGTGCTGGACGCTCTGGTCGAGGCCGCGGTCGCGCTGCGGGTGGTCGCCGCGGGCGACCTGGCGTCAGGAGGTACTCGACGCGCTGCGCGGTGTGGAGGGTCTCGTCGTGCCGATCCGGCGTCCTCTGGCACGGGCGTCATCCTAGGGTGCCCGCCGGGGCCGGCGCGGGCGGTGTCGAACACTGTTCGAACCGCGCTCGGCCGGTAGAGTGCCACGGTCGCCGCGCTGCGTATGCTGACTTAGGCCTGTGGTCGCGTCTGGCTGCGCCGGTGCAGCGACGCGGGGCGCGGGCGAGTCGGAGCCCTGAGTCCCCAACTGGTGTAGGTGAGTGAGTTGAGCACGTCGTCCGGGCAGGAGCCAGCGGTCCTGGTCACCGGAGGTGCCGGCTTCATCGGCTGCGCGCTCGCGCCGCACCTGCTCGAGCGCGGCCTGCCCGTCGTGGCGGTCGACAACCTGCTCGCGCAGGTCCACCCCGACCAGGCCCGCCCCGCGGCGCTGCCCGAGAGCGTCGAGCTGGTCGTCGGCGACGTCGCCGACCCGGCGGTCTGGGACGACCTGCTCGACCGGTTCCGCCCCGAGCTCGTGGTCCACCTCGCCGCCGAGACCGGGACCGCCCAGTCGCTGACCGAGTCCACCCGGCACGCCACCACCAACGTGGTCGGCACCACCGCGATGCTCGACGCGTTCGTCCGCCACGACGCCCTCCCCGGCACGTCGTGCTCACCTCGAGCCGCGCGGTCTACGGCGAGGGTCCGTGGCGGGCCGCCGACGGCAGCGTGTTCGAGCCGGCGCCGCGCTCCCACGCCCAGCTCGCCGCGGCGCAGTGGGCGCACGTCGACGCCGCCGGGCAGCCGGCCACGCCGCTGCCGGCCGACGCCGCGACCACGCATCCCGAACCCGTCGAGCGTCTACGGCTCGACCAAGCTGGCCCAGGAGCTCGTGCTGCGCAACTGGTCGGCCAGCTTCTCGGTCCCGCTGTCGGTGTTCCGGCTGCAGAACGTCTACGGCCCCGGCCAGTCGCCGCACAACCCCTACACCGGCATCATCACGCTCTTCCACCGGCTCGCCTCGCGCGGCGAGACGCTGGACGTCTACGAGGACGGCGAGATCAACCGCGACTTCGTCTACATCGACGACGTGGTCTCCGCGCTGGTGGCGGGCATCGACCGGCCGCCGGCCGACCAGCGCATCCTCGACGTCGGCAACGGCGTACGCACCACCATCCTCGACGCGGCCCGGCTGATCGCGGCCCACCACGGCGCTCCCGAGCCGCAGGTCTCGGGCAAGTTCCGCGACGGCGACGTGCGCTCGGCCTGGGCCGACGTCACCGGCATCCGCGAGGCGCTGGGCTGGACGCCCACCTGGACCTTCGAGGACGGCAGCGCGGCCGTCTCCGACTGGCTGAAGCGTGGCGGGTTCCTTGGCTGAGCAGGAGTTCGAGACGCCGGACCGCGCGGGCACCTACACCGCCTTCGCCTGGGTCCGCGCCGACGTCGACCCCTGGCTGCCGGCCATCGCGCGGCTGCTCGAGGCCCCCGACTGCGAGCGCGTGCTGGTGGCCGCGGGGCCGACCCGGTCGCTCGACCGGCTGCCCGACGACGACCGGCTCGAGATCGTCGCCGCCGGCTCCTTCGCCGACACGGTCGCCTCGCTCCCCGAGGCCGTGCGCGGCCCGGTGCTGCTGATGACCGCACCGGTGCTGGTGCCCGCGATGGGGCTCGGCGACCGCGCTCGAGGCGCTGGCCGGCGACGCCCGGGTCGTCTCGGTCTCGTTCCTGAGCAACGCCGCCGGGCACCTGAGCTTCCCGCAGAAGAACAAGCCCACCCAGTACTCCCTCGAGGGCCACGACGAGACCACGCTGACCCGCCTCCTGCGCAGCAGCGAGCCGCGGCTCGACCCGGCCCCGATCGCCGCCCGGCCGGCGCCGCGACGCTGGTCAGCCGCGACTGCCTGGTCATGACCAAGGGTCCTGACGACGTCTTCGCGGGCAACCCCGAGGCCGCCGTGGTCGAGATGGTGATGCGCGCGCGAGAGCCGCGGGCTCCGGGCCGTGCTCGACCCGTCGACGTACGTCACCCGGATCTGGGAGGGCGACCACTGGGGCGACCCGCCGATGAACGACGAGGCCATCCGGCGCCGCCTGATCGAGCTGCACCCCGCGGTCGTGAAGCTGCACGACGTCCAGAAGCGACGCGGCGGACTCCCCGCTCGGGCTGGCCATGGCCACCGCGCGCGCCAAGGTGCGCGGCCTGCGCATCCTCATCGACGCGAGCTGCCTCGGGCCGATCGAGAACGGCACCCAGGTGCAGACCCTGGCCCTGGTCGAGGCGCTCGCGCGGCGCGACGACGTCAAGTGGATCGGGGTCGGCATGCCGGGCAACGTGCCCCGCTACGCCGAGCGGGTGCTCGGCCACCCCACGGTCCGGGTCATCAAGACGACCGGGCTAAGGTTCCCCGAGGGTCAGCGGGCCGACGTGCTGCACCGGCCGTTCCAGCCGGCGGTGGGCTGCCCTGGATGAACTGGCGCAGGTCGGCCGACCGGGTGCTGGTCACGCTGCAGGACCTGATCGCCTACAGCGTCGGCGCCTACCACGACCGGCCCAAGGATCTGGATGGCCTACCGCCGCGGCATCCAGCAGTCGGTGGCCAAGTCCGACGGGCTGATCGTGATCTCCCACGACGTGGCCGGCGACCTGCGCCGTGAGCGGCTGCCGATCGTCGCCGAGCGCACCTACGTCGTCGAGAACGGCACCGATCACCTCGCCGGCGACGAGGCCGACGTCTTCCCGGCCGAGCTGCTCGCCCGGGGCTGGGCGGCCCGGGACTTCCTCGTCGTGCTGGGCGCCAACTACTCCCACAAGAACCGCGATCTCGCGATCCGGGTCCACAGCCTGCTCCGCGAGCAGAACCCCTCGCTGGGCCTGGTGCTGGCCGGCGTCGCCGTCGCGGAGGGCTCGAGCCGCGTGCTCGAAGCCATCGAGCTCCGCGACACCTCCGGCGTGGTGACCCTTCCCGACGTCACCTCCGAGGAGCGCAACTGGCTGCTCCGGCACGCCTCGATCTGTCTCTACCCGACCTCCAACGAGGGGTTCGGCCTGGTGCCGTTCGAGGCGGCCCGCTTCGGCACGCCGACCGTGTTCACCCGGGTCGGACCGCTGGCCGAGGTGCTCGACGGCGTACCCGTGGTCGCCTCCAGCTGGGACCCCGAGGAGCTGGCGGCCTGCTGCCAGCGCCTCCTCGACGACCCGCAGTTGGCCGAAGAGCAGGTGGCTGCCACCCTGAAGTGCGGGAGCCGCTACACCTGGGACGAGACCGCCGCCCGACTCGTCCGCGCCTACCGAGAGCTGCTCGCGCAGCCGGTCCGATGACTGCCACCCCGCCCCGAACCGAGGAACGACATGGCTGAACACAAGAAGACCCCGACGGAGCCGACCGAGCCCACGAGCGCGGCGTCCGACCCGCTCGAGGCGCAGCCGGTCAAGAACACCGCCGACCTCGACGACATCTCGCTGGCCCAGGCGCTGCTGGACGTCGACGTCGCCAACGCGCGGGTCATCGACCTCACCAAGCGGCTCACCACGCTCACCAAGGAGCTGCGGAAGACCTCCAACGACCTCCAGAAGGCCAAGCTGCGCAACCGCAAGATCGCCGCCGAGCTCGACGAGATCAAGGGCTCCCGCGCGTACCGCTCGGCCAGTACCGCCCAGCGCGTGCTGGGTGCGGCCCGGTCGAGGCTGGGTCGGTGACCGACTCCGTGGCAGCTGCGATGAGCGGCCCCCGCGTCCTGCTGGCCATCACCGCCTACAACGGTGAGGCCTTCATCGCGCGCACCCTCGACTCGGCGCTGCACATCGACGACGGGCGAGGCCCAGCTCGACGTGCTGGTGCTCGACGACTGCAGCCCGGCACCCGGCTTCAGCCACCGGCTCGCCGCCATGTGCGAGCAGCGCGGCATCCTCTACTACCGCAGCCCGCGCAACCTGGGCATCCCGCGCAACGTCTCGCTGGCGATGCTCACCGCGGTCGAGCAGGGCTACGACTACGTCATCATCAGCAACAGCGACGTGATCTACCCGCGCAACTTCCTCACCCAGCTGCTGCGGGCGGTCGCTCACGACGGCGTCGGGTCGGTGACGGCGTGGTCCAACAACGTGTCGATGTACTCCGTGCCGAACGCCGACCCCGACCGGTTCCTGGCCGACCAGGACCGCGTCGACTGGCTCAGCGACACCCTCGCCGAGCACTACGCCGACGCCGCCATGGACATCCCGGCCGGCATCTCGTTCGCGATGATCGTCCCGACCTCGGTGGTCGAGGACGTCGGCGTGATGGACCCGGTCTTCGGGCGCGGCTACTGCGAGGAGACCGACTGGTCCCTGCGCAGCCTCGCCGCGGGCTACCGGGTCGCCCTGGCGCCCGGGCGCCTTCGTCTACCACGCGGGCCGCGGCTCCAGCCTCGAGGCCGGGCTGGTCGACCCGCGAGCACACCTCGGTGCCCGAGAACGAGGACATCATCGACATGCGCTACCCGCTCTTCCGCGGTCAGGTGAGGCGCCTTCGCGGCGTCGGGCATCCTCGCCCAGGCGCCGGCTGCACGGCGTCGCGGCGATCATGCGCCGCGCCGGCGCCGAGGTCGGCTACACCATCGACGCCGGCTGGCTGCCGCCGTCGCAGACCGACGAGGAGCTGGTGCGCTGCACCGTCGCGCCCGACGGCCTCGGCGGCTCGATGTCGATGGATACCTCGGCTTCAGCCACGTGGTCGACGACATCGACGCGTTCGCGGTCGCGCGAGTCGCTCAAGGAGTTCTTCGGCGGCCGCGCGCCTTCCGCGGTCAACCTGCGCGACCGCGGCGCCCTTGCGCACCTCGCTCCAGTCGGAGTTCGCCGGGCTGTCCCGGCGCAACGGCAACTACCCTTCGCGTGTCTGACCGCGACATTCCCCGGATAGGAGTCTCCATACGATGATGCGTCTGACCCTGCCCGGAACCGCGCCACTGGCAAGGACACGGTCGGACCGCCGTCGCCGCGTCCGTACGTCGGTGAGGAGCTGGTCAGCCTGCTGACCGACGCCGGCGCGATGTGGATCCCCCAGTCGGACGGTGTGATGCGTCCTTTCCTCGAGGAGCAACCGCACGTGGGAGCCCGAGGAAGGGGCACTCTTGCGGCAGTTCTTCCGGCCCGGGCTGCGTTTCCTCGACGTCGGTGCGAACGTCGGCTATTTCTCGTTGTTCGCGGCCTCAGGACTGCCCGGAGGCAGTCATTCACGCCTTCGAGCCGCATCCGCTGACCAGCACGATGCCTCGCGCTCAACGCGTGGGCCTCGGGCGCAGACATCACGCCGCACGCGATGGCCCTCTCCGCAGGCGACCGGGTGCTGGCGCTGACCACGGCCGACTCGAACCTGGGCGATACCCGGTCTCGCGCTGGATCCCGCGGCACCATGCTGGCCCCCGCGGCCCGCCTCGACGAGGTGCTCCCCGACGCCGTCTTCGATCTGGTGAAGATCGACGTGCAGGGCTTCGAGCTCGAGGTCATCGGCGGGCATGATCGGGATGCTGCGAGCGCAGCCCGGCGGTCATCGTCGTTGCCGAGTTCTGGCCATCCGCCCTGCGCGAGCGCGGACCTCGACCCAATCCAGGTTCTGAAGGACTATCGCGACCTGGACTTGACCTTCCGCACCCACGATCGGCACCGACCTCGGAGTGCTGACGCCAGTCGAGATTCTGCGCGTCTGCGACTAGGCTGGAGCCAGTGGGCAGGTGAATCTGGTGCCTTACGCGCGACTGAACCGGTCAGATCCTCAGGTGCCATCGCCTTCCCGACGGCCGGTTCGAGGTACGGCACCAGGGAGATCGTGTATGTCACCGTGAGGTGGTTCTCGTCCCGGTACGCGATGACGCCGCCGATGACCGCTGGGCAGGTCCCTTCTCGACACAGGTACTTGTTGATGTTGACCCGAGGACACGGGGTCGGTCTCGCGCGCCACGTGCTTGGCCGCAACCGTCAGGTAGTCGACACCTGATCCACTTGCTGGCCTTGCCTGCGCACGCTTAGAGGTCGTCCATGTGCTCGGCAACGCAGTCCGGCGTCACGTTCGTCGGATCCGCTGGTGCGGGTGTGTCTCGGACGACCAGAACATCGGCGCCGCTGGCTCTCGCCTCCTCGAGAGTCGGTTTGTAGAGGTCTCGCGAGAGCTGGTGTCGGCGACGGATCCAGGGTCCTCATGACGACGAGGTCGTAGTCGCCGGCCAGCAGGAGCTGGGTCGTCGTCGCCAGGATCTCGGCGCAGAAGTCCAGGATTGGCGTCGAGAGTGAAGTAGCAGCTGCCGACGGATGTAGGTGTCCACCTGCCAGTGCTGCGAGTCGTCCGATCTTGGACATCGCCTCGACCCACTGACCAGCGTGGGAGTTGCCGAACAGCGCGATCCGCTTCTTCGGCGAGGTGGTGTCGCCGCGATGACACACGATCGGCTCGTCCTTGTACGGCGGCCAGTTCAGACACTTCTTGTCGGTGATGCCGTCGGAGAAGTCGTCCTTCGCGAACGCCGGAGTGGTGATCAGCTCCTGCTGGGCAGGACAGTCATGCTTGGGGTCCATGGCGCCGGCTCCGAAGCAGGGCCGCTGTCGGATATCGCCTGGCGAACGTTCTCGGAGGCCGCAGCGATCTGATCGATTGGTCTGGACGTTGACGACCAGGCTGGCCGCGAGCACGAGCGCCGTGACCACCGCTGCCATGCCGAAGACCCGCAGGAGCCGAGCCTTGAGCCAGCGTAGAGCCGCGAATGGGTGCCTCCAGGAACGTCGTGCTGGCCCAGGCGAGCAGGATGGCCAGGACCAGCAGTGCGAACTTGTCCCCCCAAGCCGTGTCGCGACCCAGCGCGTACGGCGCTAGCACTATGAGCGGCCAGTGCCAGAGGTACAGCGCGTAGGAGACGTCGCCGACCAGCTGGACCGGCGCTGAGCGCGTGAGCCATTGCGGGTTGCTCCGGCTGCGCAGGGTCGGCCGCGAGGATGACCGCAGCCGTGGCGAGCGGTGGGGAGCGCGGCGGCGTACCCGGGGAACGGGGTGTGCTCGTCGATCAGCGCGTACGCCGTTGCAATGCCGACGACTCCGAGCCAGAACACGAGCACGCGCTGGCCCGTGCTGATCCGGCTTGCTGAGAGCTGGGTAGACAGCGGCGCAGCAGGACTACCGATGCCGAGCTCCCACATCCGGGTCCAGGTCGAGAAGTAGGCCTCGGCCGGACTGGCCGCTGGTCTGCAGCAGGCCCCAGATGAATGAGGCGACGACCGCGACCGCGAAACCGGTGCCGACGACCAGCCGAGGGGAGCGTTGGATCCGCAGGGCGAGCAACGCTAGCGGCACCCGACGAAAAGCGGCCACATCAGGTAGTACTGCTCCTCGACCGACAGCGACCAGAAGTGCTGGAAAGGCGAGACCGCCCGCTGCGCGTCGAGGTAGTCGGTGGACTCGCTGATCAGCTGCCAGTTCTGGACGTAGAGCATCGACGTCACGGCCTCGCGCGCGAACTCCTTCCACTGCCCCGACGAGACAAACAGGACGATTCCACCGAGCGTGGCGAGGATGACGACGCCGACCGGCGGCAGAAGGCGCAGTGCGCGCCGGCTCCAGAAGCGTGCGAAGTCCCGTGGCCGACCGGGGGACGCGCTCACCAGGTGGCTCGTGATGAGGAAGCCCGAGATCACGAAGAAGACGTCCACACCGACGAAACCGCCGGGCAGCGACGCGGGAAACAGGTGGTAGATGACCACGCCCATGACCGCGAGGGCGCGCAGCGCTTGGATGTCGACACGGTGGCCTTTGGTGACGTCGTCCTTGCCGCTGGCGACGTCGGTTGCGTCGCCCTTGACCGCGGGCGCCTTCCTGGTCTCTTGGGCCTCCGCCGGGGTGGCCGAGGGGCCACCGGGGAGTACCTGAGTCACCCTGGGAGTCTAAGTGCGGTGCAGTTTGTGCCACGAATCCAACGTTCCGGCGCTCACGCCGGACGCCGGATCGGGTGGACAGACAGCCTGGTGTGCGTTGGAGCCGGTGGCTGGACCGCGTCGGGGATCGGCGAGGTAACCCCAGGGCGGTGTCGTCCTCGTCACGTCGCCAGCGGTGTCTCGCAGGGAAACTTCACCGTACCGTTGTCGTTGAACACGAACGAAGTAGTCCGGTACCCATCCCGGTCCGCCCTCGGAAGCGAGAGCGGATGGTCGGAGGGATTGGAACGAAAGAGGTTCAGATGTCCCGCATGCGCGTGGGTGTCGTCGGCGCTGGTCGCGTCGGCGCCGTCCTGAGCGCCGCGCTCCGTAGCGCGGGGCACGAGGTGGTCGCGGCGGCGGGTGAGTCCGACGCCTCGCAGCGCCGGATCGCCGAGCTCCTCCCGGGCGTCTCCCGTGCCAAGCCCACCACGGTCGCGCGCGACAGCGACCTGCTCCTGCTCGCCGTCCCCGACGACATGCTCGCCAACGTCGTGCGGATGCTCGCCGACAGCGGCGCCCTCCACGAGGGCCAGTACGTCGTGCACACCTCCGGCCGGCACGGGCTGGCCGTCCTCGAGCCCGCCCGCGCGGTCGGGGCCCGGGTGGCCGCGATGCACCCCGCGATGACCTTCACCGGCACCTCCGTCGACCTCGACCGGCTCCCGGGCACCGTGTTCGGGCTCACCGCCGAGGCGGCCGAGCGTCCGCTCGTCGAGTCCCTCGTCGCCGACCTCGGCGGCACCCCCATGTGGGTGCCCGAGGAGATGCGCACCCTCTACCACGCCGGGCCTCGCGCATGGCGCCAACCACCTGGTCACCCTGGTCACCGAGGCCATGGAGATCCTCTCGGCGGCCGGTGCCGCCGACCCGGCCGGCACCCTGCGCCCGCTGCTCACCGCCGCCCTCGACAACGCCCTCGAGCAGGGCGACGCCGCCCTGACCGGCCCGATCGTCCGCGGCGACCTCGGCACCGTCCGGGCCCACCTCGAGGACATCACCGCCAACGCGCCGCAGACCCTGGGCTCCTACGTCGCCCTGGCCCGCGCCACGCTCGACCGCGCCGTGACCGACGGTCGCGTCGTGCCGATCCGGGCCGCCCGGATCCGCGACCTGCTCGACGCCGCGGTCGCCGGACGGGACCTCCGGACCGTCCGATCCACCCCACCGAACCGCGCGGAGGACACGCTGCGCGTGGAGGGTGCACGCTTCGGCGGGGACCCCGGAGAAGCATGACCCAGGCGCCGCTCCTCGCGCACACCCGCGAGGAGCTCGACGCGCTGCTCTCCGACGCCCGCGGGGCCGGAGGGCAGGTGGGCCTCGTGCCGACCATGGGTGCCCTCCACGAGGGCCACGCGAGCCTGCTCCGGGTGGCCCGCGAGCGGGTGGTGCGACGGTCCGGTGGTGGCCTCGATCTTCGTGAACCCGCTGCAGTTCGGCCCCACCGAGGACCTCGAGCGCTACCCGCGCACCCTCGAGGCCGACCTCAAGGTGTGCGAGCGCGAGGGCGTCGACGTGGTGTTCGCGCCCGCGGTCGAGGAGGTCTACCCGGGCTGGCCGGCCCAGCCGCAGGTCACCGTCGAGCCCGGGCCGCTGGGCTCGGTCCTCGAGGGGAAGACCCGGCCGGGCCACTTCCGCGGTGTGCTCACCGTGGTGGCCAAGCTGTTCGGGCTGGTCCGCCCGGACCTCGCCGTGTTCGGCCAGAAGGACTACCAGCAGCTGGTCCTGGTCCGCAGGATGGTCGAGGACCTCTGCCTGGCCGGGTCGCACGGCGGCATCGAGGTCGTCGGTGCCGAGACCCAGCGCGAGCCGGACGGACTGGCGCTCTCCAGCCGCAACCGCTTCCTCGACACCGACCAGCGACTCGAGGCGGTGGCGCTCAGCCGGGCCCTGCGAGCCGCCCAGGCGGACGCCCTGCACGGCGTGGCCGCAGCGCTGGGAGCGGCGCGAGCCGAGCTCCGCGCCACGCCCGCGGTCGACCTCGACTACCTCGTGGTCACCGCGCCCGACCTCGGCGAGCTGCCGGCCGACGTACCTCCCGGCACCGAGGCGCGCATCCTCGTCGCCGCCAAGGTCGGCAGCACCCGGCTCATCGACAACCTCCCCCTCACGATCGGCCAGCCCGAGGAGACCGCCTGATGCTCCGCACGATGATGAAGAGCAAGATCCACCGCGCCACCGTGACCCAGGCCGACCTGCACTACGTCGGTTCGGTGACCGTCGACGAGGACCTCCTCGACGCGGCCGACCTGCTGCCGGGCGAGCTCGTGCACATCGTCGACGTGACCAACGGTGCGCGGCTCGAGACCTACACGATCGCCGGCGAGCGCGGCAGCGGGGTGATCGGCATCAACGGCGCCGCGGCCCGCCTGGTGCACCCCGGCGACGTCGTGATCCTGATCGGCTACGGCCAGATGGACACCGCCGAGGCCAGGGAGCTGGAGCCGCACGTGGTCTTCGTCGACGCCGACAACAGGATCCTGGCCACCGGCTTCGACCCAGCCGAGACGTTCGGTGGCGACGGACTGGTGCGCGGTGACACGACCGGCGATCGACTAGATTCTGCTGGTGACCGCTCCCGTACGCCGGCTCCCGGGCCGCCTCACCGCGCCCGACCCCGGGTGGACGACGACCGCCGACGTCGTCGTGATCGGCACCGGCATCGCCGGACTCACCGCCGCCCTCCGGCTCCGCGAGTCGCTGCCGGCGGGCGGCGACAAGGTGCTGGTCGTCACCAAGGACGTCCTGAACGCCGGCTCGACGCAGTGGGCCCAGGGCGGGATCGCCGCCGCGCTCGGTCCTGGCGACACCCCCGAGCAGCACGAGTTCGACACCCTCGTCGCCGGCGCGGGTGCCTGCGACCTCGACGCGGTGCGGGTCCTCGTCCAGGAGGGCCCGGAGGCGGTCAGGGAGCTCATCGCCCTCGGCACCAACTTCGACCACAGCGCCGACGGCGAGCTGTCGCTGACCCGGGAGGGCGGCCACCACCGCGACCGGATCGCGCACGCGGGCGGCGACGCCACCGGCGCGGAGATCCAGCGGGCCCTGATCGCCGCCGTCGAGCGGGCGCCCGAGATCGAGGTCATCCAGCACGCCCTCGCCGTCGACCTGCTGCTGGCGGAGGACGGCGGGGTCGCGGGGGTGACCCTGCACGTGATCGGCGAGGGCGTCCGCGACGGTGTCGGCGCGGTCCACTGCCGGGCCGTCGTGCTCGCCTCCGGCGGTCTCGGCCAGGTGTTCTCCCAGACCACCAACCCCGCGGTGTCCACCGGCGACGGCATGGCGCTCGCCCTGCGCGCCGGAGCCACCCTGCGGGACCTCGAGTTCGTCCAGTTCCACCCGACGGTCATGTACCTCGGCCCCGACTCCCGCGGCCAGCAGCCGCTGATCTCCGAGGCGGTCCGGGGCGAGGGCGCCTTCCTCGTCGACGCTCTGCCGGAAGAGGGGGGCAACCGGTTCATGCAGGGCGTCCACGAGCTCGCGGACCTCGCCCCGCGCGACGTGGTCGCCAAGGCGATCATGCGGCGGATGATCGAGACCGGGCAGCCGCACATGTGGCTCGACGCCCGGCACCTCGGCCAGGAGTTCTGGGAGCGCCGGTTCCCCACCATCCTGGCCACCGCCCGCTCGCACGGCGTCGACCCCGTCACCGACCTGATCCCGGTCGCCCCCGCGTGCCACTACGCCAGCGGCGGCGTCCGCACCGACCTCTGGGGCCGCTCCGACCTGGCCGGCCTCTACGCGACCGGCGAGGCCGCCTGCTCCGGGGTGCACGGTGCGAACCGGCTGGCCTCCAACTCGCTGCTCGAGGGGCTGGTGTTCTCGCGCCGCATCGCCGAGGTGCTGCCGGGCGAGCTGCGCGACTGGGCCGCTCCGGCTCCGGACCAGCGCACCGCCGGGCTGGTGCCCGGCGGGCTGCGGCGCGAGCTGCAGGAGACGATGACCGCCGAGGTCGGGGTGCTCCGCAGCGCCACGGGTCTGGCGCAGGCCACCGCCGAGCTCGACAAGCTGGCCGGGACGGCCGCCGAGGTCGTCGACCTCGACTCCTGGGAGACCACCAACCTGCTCACGATCAGCACGGCGATGGCCGACGCGGCGGCGCTGCGCGAGGAGACCCGCGGCTCGCACTGGCGCGAGGACTTCCCCGAGCGGGACGACGAGCGGTTCGCCGGCCACTTCGACGTCGTGATGGACAACGGCGAGACCGAGCTGGTGTTCGTCCCCGGCCCGGCCACGGACAGGCTGTGACCGCACCATGAGCGCGCTCCACGACGAGCTCGCGGCGGCGGGCCTCGACCCGGACGACGTGCAGGCGGCGATCGACCGGGCGCTCGCCGAGGACGTCCCCACCGAGGACGTCACCAGCGTCGCCACCATCGCTGCCGACGCCCGCGGGGAGGGCGTGTTCGCAGCCCGCGAGCCCGGGACCGTCGCCGGGCTCGGCATCGCGGCGCTGGTCTTCGAGACCGTCCTGGGCGACGGGGTCGAGATCCGCGACCGGCTGCCCGACGGCACGCCGCGTCGCCGCCGGCGACGTCGTCATGCGGGTCGCCGGTCCGACCCGCGGCCTGCTGACCGCCGAGCGGACCGCCCTCAACTTCGCCTGCCACCTCTCCGGCGTGGCCACCGCGACCGCCGCGTGGGTCGGCGCGCTCGACGGCACCAGCGCGCGGGTGCTCGACACCCGCAAGACGCTGCCCGGCTGGCGCGCCCTGCAGAAGTACGCCGTGCGCTGCGGCGGCGGCCTCAACCACCGGATGGGCCTCTCCGACCGGGCCATGGTCAAGGACAACCACGTGGTCGCCGCGGGTGGTGTCGTGCCGGCCTACGAGGCGGTCCGCCGCGCCTACCCCGACCTCCGGGTGGAGGTCGAGGTGACCGACCTCGACCAGCTGCGCGAGCTCCTCGACGCGGGCTGCGAGGAGATCCTCCTCGACAACATGCCCACCGAGGTCATGGCCGAGGCGGTCCGCATCACGTCAGGGCGCGCGAGGCTCGAGGCCTCCGGCGGCCTCACCTTCGACCGGGCGCGCGAGGTCGCCGCGACCGGTGTCGACTTCATCTCGGTCGGCGCGCTGACCCACTCGGTGAAGGTCTTCGACATCGGCCTCGACCTGAGCGAGGGCTAGGGCGTGGTGCTTCTCGCCGCCGACATCGGCAACAGCCACACCGTGCTCGGCCTGGTCGACGACGGCGAGGTCGGCGCGGACTGGCGGATCTCGACCGACGACCGCCGCTCCGCCGACGAGTGGGCGGTGCTGCTGCGCGGCCTGCTCGGCACTGCGATCGAGGAGGTCCACGGCATCGCGGTCTGTGCGACGGTGCCTGCGGTGCTCCGCGAGTGGCGCGAGATGCTGCCCCGGCACTTCCCGGACGTCACCGCGGTCGTGGTCGAGCCCGGCGTGCGCACCGGCATCTCCGTGCTGACGGACAACCCGCGGGAGGTCGGCGCCGACCGGATCGTCAACGCGCTCGCGGCCGCCACCGAGTACGGCGGACCAGCGATCGTCGTCGATTTCGGCGGGACCGCCACGACGTTCGACGTGGTCAGACGCCGCGGGCCAGTACGTCGGCGGGGCCATCGCGCCCGGGCATCGAGATCTCCCTCGAGGCGCTGGGCCGGCGCGGCGCCCAGCTGCGCGAGGTCGAGCTCGCCCGGCCGCGGAAGGTGATCGCCAAGAACACCGTCGAGGCGCTGCAGTCGGGGCTGGTCTTCGGCGTGGCCGCCCAGGTCGAGGGCATCGTCTCCCGGATGATCGAGGAGCTCGGTGCGGTGACCGAGCGACGTCCGCGTGATCGCGACCGGCTACCTCGCGCCCCTGGTCGTCGACGAGTGCCGGTGCTTCACCGACACCGCCCCGTGGCTGACCCTGCGCGGCCTGGAGCTGGTCTTCGAGCGCAACGCCTGACGGGAGACCAGTGACGGGGACAGCTAGAGACTTCCGGCCGACAGGTCGGTCCCACCTGTCGGCGCAGGCTCGGCGCGGCCGAGCGGCTCGCCGTAGTCGTCGAGCGTGCGGCAGCTGCCGTCGCACCTCGGCGGCCAGCCGGCCGACCTACACGCTGCTGCAAGCAGAGGTCGCGACACGCCTGCTCGAAGACCAGGATCAGGCTGCGGATCTGGTCCCGTCGAGCCGGTCGACGACGGTCACGGTCGTCGCCCGCGCGGCAGCTCGGTCGTGCTCCAGTTGTATCGTGGTGGGGCCGACCACCGCCCGCTGTCTGACCTGTGTCCTCGGCGCTCGAGTAGGTGAGCGCGACGAAGAGGCCGGGGCCGTCGACCGCGTGCGACAGGTGCACCTTGAGTCAGGAGCCCTTCGCGCCCCCGGGCAGACAGGCACCGCCGGTCGCTGGTCGTCCCGAGCGTGCCCAGGCCGGCCGTCGCGATGTCGGATGAGTCCGGGACCGACCACGCCGTGCTCGGGTGGGCCGTGACCACGTGGCCCGGTCGGTGCACCACGAGACGCGGTCGTCGGCGGCCGGGTCGGCATGGCCGCGATCGCGTGGTCGAGGGCGAAGATGGCCGGGACGTCGGTGTAGGGGTCGATGAACGACGGCGCCACGGTGACGCGGGACCTTGGTGCGCATCAGCGCGTAGGGCCGCGGGGCCGTTCGGAGCTCGCGCCTGCGCGCGGTTGACGTACGTGGGCGACCGTCTGGTTGTTGCCCTCCGATCGCGTGGGCAGTCGACGCGGTGGAGACGGCCAGGGCCACCACTCCGACCGGCAACGCCCAGCGAGGTAGGCGGCCCGGCCGCAGTCGGCACGACGCGCCGGCCGGCGCGCCGCCCGGTCCGGCTCGACGCCGGGTGCCGGGCCGGCAGTCGAGAAGCCCAGCACGAACGCGAGCAGGGTCGCGATGTGCACGTCGACGTAGTACTGCAGGTCGGTGGCACGAGCGACCACAGTCGGCGACGTCTCAGCCGCCCGGCCGCCACGATGCCGAAGTTGGCGAGGTAGACGGCGACGAGGAACGCAAGCGCGCCGCCAGGCGACCCGCCGCCGGACGACCAGGACGCCGCGAGCACGGCGAGCGTGACCAGGCCCAGCATGACACTGCGTGGTGATCACGGGCTGAAGGGCAGACCCGCGACCCGACGAGCGGCGGCGCCCAGCCGCGGAACACGCTGAGCCCAGATCGAAGTCGGCGGTCCCCCGGCGTCGCCGGGCTGCGGGGACGGACGGGAAGAAGAAGAAGCGGTAGACGAGGTAGGCGACTCGACGACGACCTAAGGCAGCCAGAAGATCGCCTCGCGCACGAATCAGCGCGGCTCACGCGGCGGTGCGCCGGCAGCCCGACGCCGGAACAGGTAGCGGATCAGCACCAGGTAGCCGATGGTGAGCATCGGCCGCTCCTGGACCAGCAGCCCGGCCACCAGCGCGGCCACACGAGACGACCCGGTAGCGCTCGATGGCCCGGCGCCGACGTAGACGACGAACGCCGCCACGCAGAGCGTCATCATCGCCGCAGCGCCCAGCACGTGCACGGCGGCGCCCCACCAGAGCATGGTGCGGACCAGCGGCACCGAGGTGGCGCCGAGCAGGGCCAGACCAGCGGCGGCCAGCGCCGGCCGAGCAGCTCCGGAACAGCCAGACGAGGGTCAGAACGATGCGTGGCGATCAGCGCGGCGGGCAGCAGCGCCGCCGACGTGTAGTCGAGGCCGACGGTGCGCTGGACCGCGAAGTAGGCCAGCCGGGTGAGCGGCGCGAAGTGGCCGTAGTTGTCGATGGCCAGCCATCGAGGGTCAGCTCGCCCGTCGCGTGGCCAGCTGGAGGTAGAGGAAGTCGTCGGCGTAGAACTGCGAGCTGGCGCCGTTGCATCGAGCATGCCGGCCAGCCCGAGCACCGAGGCGAGGCCGACCGTCGAGGGCCAGGTACCAGCGCACGCCGAGCACGTCGAGTCGCCGGGCGGCCGGCGACGGACTCGGTCCGCGGGCGTGGCGCTCATGAGGAGGTCGGTATCACCCACGGGTCGGCCCTCCATGTCGCCACGAGGGGAGCAGTCGCTCGGCCAGCGCGACCACTCTCGCTGCAGGAGCAGCGCCAGGCTGGCGGTCGCCACGACGGCGCCGCACAGGAGCCCGGGGTTGGCCCGGGCCACGACGTCGTCGTCCAGGGCGGTCCCGGCGGCCAGCCCGACCAGCCCGAGCAGCCACCCGGTGGTCACCCAGAGGTGGTGGCCCAGCGCGAGCAGCGCCTGCGCGAGGACCACGGCCACGAGGAACAGGCCGACGGCGAGGGTCAGCAGGAGGCAGGTCGGTCGGCTCAGCTCCTGGTCGAAGTCGAACAGCCAGCTGACCACCGGCGGAGCCACCGCGGTGGCCACCACGCAGAGCAGTGCGGTGGCCCCGAGCACCGGGACCAGCACCCGCCGGACCAGCCGGGCGAACGCGTCCCGGTCGCCGGGCCGACGTGCTCGGCCAGCGCGCGCAGGTAGCCCGGCTGGACGGCGCTGAAGAGGAATACGGGGATCCGGACGACGACCAGCACCGCGAGGTAGACGCCGGCCAGGTCGCGCTCCGCGTCGGTGGCGAGCAGCTTGACCACGAGCGGGCCGGCGTTGATCAGCAGCTGCGCCGCCAGCGCGCTGACGACCAGCAGGGCCAGCGGCCGGGTCAGCGGAAGCGGGTCACCTGGCACTGCGGTCGTCGGGGCGCAGCCGCCACCCGGGCAGGGTGAGGGCGAGCGTGACCCAGGGCGACAGCCCGAAGAGCAGGCCGAAGCCGCCGTGGTCGCATGGTCGGCCAGCACCAGCACGCCGGCGCCGACCAGGCGGCTGGCGCCGTCGACGACGAGCTGTACGCCGTAGCGGCGCAGGTGGCCCTGGCCGGCCAGCTCGCCGCGGACCGCGAACCACGCGGCGTAGCCGGGCAGCGCGAGGCACAGGCGACACGACCAGCCAGCCCTCGGTCGCCCAGGGTCCGCACGGTCAGGGGGTACGCCGCGAGCGCGAGCGCCACGGCCAGCGCGGCCGCGGTCAGCCCGTGGGTGAGCGCGCGCCGGGTCAGGGTCGCGTCCCAGGTGCCGCACGGCCCGCTCGACCCCGCGGCGACGGGTGACCTCCTGCTCGAGCGGCGTGAACAGCCCGGTCGCGACGCTGGTGAGCAGGAAGTAGAGGCTGGAGAGGGCCGCGAAGCCGACCGGTCCCAGCGACCGGCCGGCCATGACCAGCACGAGGTAGGTCGTGACCGCCTGGGTGACCAGGCCGACCAGGAGCGGCAGCGCGGCGGCGCGACGGGAGCCGACTGCTTCGCCGCTTACGGGCCTCGCTCACGGGTCCTGCTGCTCGAGCAGCGCCGCGACCTCGGCGAGCCCGTCCGGCGAGCCGATCTCGTAGAAGCGGTCGGGCACCTCGAGGCCGGCGAGCAGCCCCTCCGCGGCCAGCGCCGTGAAGAGCTGGGCGAGGTCATGGGTCTGGCCGGCGGGGATCCGGCGGTCGACCACGTCGCGCGGTCCAGGACCGAGAGCCCGTAGTCGATCCAGCGCATCTCCGCGGGCAGCGGGTCCAGCACCCTTCTCGTAGCGGACCACCCGGCCGTCGGCGTACACCACGTTGCTGGCGTCGAACGGCCGCCGTTCTCGTAGACCGTCATCAGCGCCGGTCAGCCCGGAGCGCCCTGTCGCGGCGTAGGCCGCCGCGGGGTCGACCTGCAGCCAGGAGTCGCCGTAGAGCACCAGGAACCGGTCGGCGAGCACGCCCTGGTCGAGGGCCAGCCGCAGCGCTCCGCCGGTGCCGCGCAGCTCTCGTCCCTCGTCGACGTAGGCGACCTGGAGTCCCCACGCCGACCCGTCGCCGACGTGGTCGCGGACCTGCTCGCCGAGGTAGCCGACGCAGTAGACGACCGAGTCGACGCCCGGCGCCGGCCAGCCAGTCGAGCTGCCAGTCGGCGAACGGCCGCCCGGCGACCGGCAGCAGGGTCTTGGGGACCGTCTTGGCCACCGGCCACATGCGGGTGCCGAGCCCGCCGGCCAGGATGACGCACTGCATCGTCGCGTCACTCGCGCACGAGCATGGTGCTGCCGGCGGGGTCGATGCCGAACCGCAGCTCGGCCAGCCCCTCCTCGCGCATCGCCGCGCGCACGCCGGCGGGTGTCCTCGGCGTAGAACATCAGGAAGCCGCCGGCGCCGGCGCCGACCAGCTTGCCGCCGCGCGCGCCGGCGTTGCGGCCCACGTCGTAGACGTGGTCGATGCGCTGGTTGGACATCGAGCTGGAGCGCTTCTTCTTGTTCAGCCAGTGCTCGTGCATCAGGTCGGCGAAGCCCGGCGACGTCGTCGCGCTCGAGGGCGGCGAGGCTGCGCAGGCCGAGGTCCTTGACGAAGTGGAGGTTGTCGATCATCGCGCTGGTCGCCGCCCTGCGACTTGGTCACCTGCTCGGCGAGCACCTCGTCGGCGGCCCGGGAGTAGCCGGTGAAGAACATCAGCAGGTGCTGCTCGAGGTCGTGCATGGTGTCGCTGGAGAGCCGGGCCGGCGCGACGTCGACCGAGCCGTCGGGGTTGAAGTCGAAGCGGGTGATGCCGCCGAACGCCGCGATGTACTGGTCCTGCTTGCCGACCGTGCGGCCGAGCCGGTCGATCTCGATCTCGCAGGCCTCACGCCCGAGGTCGGACGGCCGAGACGTGGTTGCGCTGCATCGCGTGGACGGCCTTGAGCAGCCCGACCGTGAACGAGCCCGACGAGCCCAGGCCGGTGCCGGAGGGGATGTCGGCGGTGGACACGATCTCGACGCTCGGGCCGACGTCGTGCGCCCGCAGCACCTCGCGGACGATCGGGTGCTCGATCTGGTCGGGCTTGTCGACCCGCTCGAGCTGGCTGTACTTCAGGAAGTAGTCGTCGGTGAAGGTGCGGTTGATCGAGATGTAGATGTGCTTGGTGATCGCGGCCGAGACGACCATGCCGCCGTGCTCCTCGTAGTACGACGGCAGGTCGGTGCCGCCGCCGCCGAGGGTGATCCGCAGCGGGGTCCGGGTGATGAGCACGGCGCCTCAGCCGACCAGGGGGACGTGCGCGACGGCGGCCAGCTGCCAGCCCAGCCGCGCGTCGTCGCGGTTGAGCGGGAAGGCGCGGCTGAAGAACGACGGTGACCGCCTTCTCCAGCCCGGACGGCTGCGCGCCCGGCGCGCGGTTCTCCATGTCCTCGACGAGCTTGTCGCCGCGGGCGATGACGGCGAGCTTGTAGAGGTTGAAGAACGGGAAGCCGGTGCGCAGCACCCGGTCGACGTCGAACCCGGCGTCGGTCAGCACCTGGTGCAGCAGCGGCGCGGTGAAGTGCCGGAAGTGGCCGATGTGCTTGTCGAAGGCCGAGCGCGGGCCGCCGGGGACGGTGACCACGACCTTGGCGCCGGGGGCGAGCAGGGTGGCGGCGTTGCGCATCAGCGTGACCGGGTCGTCGACGTGCTCGAGCACCTCGGAGCAGACCGCGTGGGTCGCCGGCGGCTGCTCGGGGTCGCGGACGACCGGCTCGAGGAGGTTGCGCTCGTAGAACCTCGCGGGCACGCCCTGGCGCTCGGCGAGCTGGCGGGCGCGGCGTCACGCCCTCGGCGCTGTACTCGACGCCGAAGACCGCGGCCTGCGGGTTGGCCTCCTGCAGGTCGACCGCGAACTGGCCCTGGCCGCTGCCGATGTCGAGCACCACGGCGCCCTTGGGCAGCGGGCCGAGGAGCTTGAGGACCATCGCGTGGCGGTAGTCGTTGGCGGGGTTGCCCTTGGCGGCCTCGCCGTACTTGTCCCAGTGGTCGTCCCAGTCGTCCTGGTCGGTCCCGTCGGCGTTGAGCCGGGCCGGAGCGTCGTTCACAGCGTGTAGCCGGCGGCGGCGGCGTCGTCGTGGAACATCTGCACGGTCTCGAGCGAGAACTGGTCGAGGTCCTTGTCGAAGCGACTTCATCTTGGCCAGCAGGTCGGGGGTGACGGTGATGATGTGGACGCCGACCTGCTCGGCCTGGCGGATGTTGAGCACCTCGCGCGGGCTGGCCCACAGCAGCTCCAGCTCGGGCTGCGGCCGCGAGGACCTCGAGCGCCTCGGTCATCAGCGGGATGGGGTCGCGGCCGGTGTCGGCGATCCGGCCGGCGAAGACCGAGACGACGTGGCCGGGGCCGCCCTGCGGAGGCGGCGGCGACCATCTCGACCTGCGCGGTGGTCATCAGCGCGGTGACGTTGAGGTGCACGCCGTCGGCGGACAGCTCGCGGATCACCGGGTCGCTGGAGACGCCCTGGGTGTTGGTGACCGGGATCTTGACGTAGACGTTGTCGCCCCACGAGGCGATGAGCCGGGCCTGGCGGAGCATCTCGGCCGGCTCGTCGGCGAACACCTCGAACGAGATCGGGTGGGTCGGTGACGGTCTCGAGGACCTTGCGGGCGAACGCCTCGTAGTCGTCGATGCCGGCCTTGCGCATCAGCGTCGGGTTGGTCGTGAAGCCCGAGATCCGGGGATCCTCGGCGAGAGCGATGATGCTCTCCAGGTCGGCTCCGTCGGCGTAGATCTTCACGTGGGTTCTCCAAGGTCGGTTACGTCCGTCCGGTGTGCGGCCGCGCTCGTACGGACGATCCGCACACCCGCAGGACATGATCCCGTGCCTCGACGCAGAGAGCCAAAACGAGCGTCCGGCGCGTCGCGGAGGGGTTCTCCGAGCCCCCAGTCGACGTACACGGCGTGGATCCCGGCCCGGTGCGCCGCGTCGACGTCGCGCCAGCGGTCGCCGACGCCCGACGCTGCGGTCCAGGTCGAGGTCGAGCCGGCGGGCGGCGTCGAGGATCATCCCCGGGCGCGGCTTGCGGCACCAGCAGCCGTCGTGGGAGTCGTGCGGGCAGACCACGACGTCGTCGAGCGGCAGCGCGGCCCGCATCGCGTCGTGCATGGCCTCGAGCTCGGCGGGGTCCAGGGCGCCGCGGGCCAGGTCGGGCTGGTTGGTCACCACGACCAGGGCCAGCCCGGCGTCGGCGAAGGCCTGGCAGGTCTCGACCACGCCGGGCAGCAGCTCGAAGTCCTCGCGCCGGCGCGGCGGCACCGGGGTGGTGCCGTCGACGAACGACCGGTTGAGCACGCCGTCGCGGTCGAGGAAGACGGCCGGCCGCCGGGTCATCGACGCGGTCACGAGCCCAGCAGCCCCGCCCGGGCCTCGTCGGCCATCAGCGTCATCGAGTCGCGCAGCGCCTCCGGGCCGGTGCGCTCGTTGGCCCAGCCGAGCGCCGCGGATCTTGGCCGTCGCGATCCGGACCACCGGCACGTCGCCCTTCCAGCCCCGGGCGCCGCCGGTGTAGTCGAAGGTCGTGGCGCCGGGCTCGATGCCGAGCACCTCCATGGCGATCTCGGCGATCTCGGTGACGGTGACGTAGTCGCCGGTGGCGACGTTGAACGCGTCGAACGGCGTCTGCGCCTGCGAGCCGGCGAGCAGCACCGCCTCGATGACGTCCTCGACGAAGATGTAGGACTTGCTCTGCTGGCCGTCGCCGAGGATCCGCAGCCGGGTCGGGTCGTCGAGCAGCCGGCGCACGAAGTCGAAGCCGACGCCGTGGGTCTGGCTCGGGCCGACGACGTTGCCGAACCGGAAGGCGCGGGCGGTGAAGTCGAACATCGCGGCGTACGCCGCCAGGATCGCCTCGCCGGCGAGCTTGCTGGCGCCGTAGGTCGACGTGGGCACCATCGGGCCGTGGTCCTCGGCCGCCTCGAGCTCGCCGAGGTCGCCGTAGACGCCGCTGCCGCTGGCGTAGAGCACCAGCCCGATCCCGGCCATCCGCGCCGCCTCGGCGACGTGGTGGGTGAGCAGGGTGCCCTGGTCGAAGTCGATGGCCGGGTTGGCCACGGCGGCCGCGATGTCCGGGTTGGAGGCGAGGTGGATGACCGCGCCGTGGCCGGCGAAGGTCTCGGTGAGCTTGGCCAGGTCGCCCACGTCGGCGCGGACCACGGTCAGCCGCGGGTCGTCCTTGACCCGCTCGAGGTGCCAGTCGCTGCCGGAGGTGAAGTTGTCGTAGACGGTGACCTGCTCGGTCTCCGGGTCCGACAGCAGCCGCGCCACGAAGTGGCCGCCGATGAAGCCGGCGCCGCCGACCACGCAGGTGCGGTGGAGCAGCGTGGTGTTGGGGCCGGCAGGGACGCCGGTCCGCGTCATACGACGCGACTCCCACTTGGTGCGCGGCTGACGGCGCGAGCGACGGGGTGGCTGACCAGCAGGTGCCAGATCACGCAGCACAGTCCCTCGGTGTGGGGGGTGATGTGCGGGGCGTACGTCGGCGGCACGATCACGCACGCGTCGGCGAGCTGGGCGGTGTAGCCGCCGTCGCGGCCGACGATGCCGAAGATCGAGGCGCCGACCTGCTTGGCGACGTCGAGGGCGGCGACGATGTTGGTCGAGACCTTCTTCTCCGCGTTGCCGCCGCCGACCGAGAACACCAGCACGGCGTCCTTGTCGTCGATCCGCGAGCCCTTGAGCCACTCGCTGAACGTGGTGTCCCAGCCCTCGTCGTTGGCCCGGGCGGTGAGCTCGGAGACGTTGTCGATCGGGGAGTAGGACTCGACGTTGCAGATCTTGCGGAAGTCGTTGACCGCGTGGCTGGCCGAGCCGGCCGAGCCGCCGACGCCGACGATGAACAGCCGGCCCTCGCGCTCGCGGACCGCGGCGATGCCCTCGGCCAGGGCCTCGACGCTGTCGCTGTCGAGGGACTGGACGATCGCGACCGTCTCCTTGAGGAAGTCTTCGGTGAACGACATCGGTGCGGTGCTCCTAGTGAGTGGTCTTGCTGGTCGTCTTCTTGGCGACGGCGAAGGTGTTGAGGCCGAACTTGTGCCTGAAGCAGCTGATGGCGTGCGGCATGAAGCCCGCCTTCACCATCAGCGGCCAGAGGTCCTTCGGGTCGTAGTACATCTTGTGGTCGTCCATCTCCTCGGCCGGCGAGAGTGCCGAGCTTGAAGGCGGAGTACTCCAGGGCGCGCTTGCCGCGCCACGAGGGCACGTTGACGGCGCAGACCCC
Organism: uncultured Actinomycetota bacterium; assembly: GCA_963766475.1. Classification (GTDB taxonomy): domain Bacteria; phylum Actinomycetota; class Actinomycetes; order Propionibacteriales; family Nocardioidaceae; genus Nocardioides. The sequence continues at coordinate 174,759 of CAVXZS010000005.1, forward strand.
GCCGGGGCGCAGCACCCGGTGGAAGTGCGCGAGCGGTCTGCTCCGGCTCCCAGAGGTGCTCGACGACCGACATGCAGAGCACGACGTCGAGCGAGTCGTCCTCGATCTGGTCCATCGCGCCGGGCAGCAGCCCCTCGATGGCGCGGACCTTCGGGTGCTCGGCCAGGTCGGGAGCCAGGGAGACGTCCACCAGCGTGGCGCTGCGCACCTCGCCCAGGACGCGGCGCATGAAGTCGGCCTCGTAGCCGCAGCCGATGTCGGCGACGTCCTTGCCGACCAGGGTGCCGACGACCCGGTTGATCTGTCGCTTGGACAGCCAGACGCCGAAGCGGTCCACGACGGTGACGTCGCCGCCCTGGCCGAAGGAGCTGGAGCGGCCGTCGGCGTCAGCTCACTCGTCGCTGGGCGGGGCCGTAGCTGACGCTCGTGGCGTGCAGCAGCAGGGTGAAGCAGAAGGTGGAGAAGCCGACGATCATGAGCATCAGGCCGAGGACGCCGAGGTGCGGGACCGTCGACGAGGGGTCCGGCAGCGTGAAGTCGCGGCTGATGAACGTGGCCAGCAGCACGACGTCGAGCGCCAGCCCGATCGCGAAGAGCGCCCCGCTGATCACCATCATCTTGGTGTAGGTGAAGATCCGTCGCCATCGTTCGCGGAGCCGTCCGCCGTAGTCGAGGAAGACGTGGGCCAGGCAGCCGAAGTAGATGCTCTGCAGCCCGATCACCACCAGCGCGACGCCGACCAGCATGGTCAGCAGGCTGAACGTCACCTTGCCGATGGTGATGTCGCCGAACGACAGCGGCAGCGAGAGCAGCAGCCCGAGCACGGTGAGCAGGATGCCGGGCTTGAACAGGAAGAACTCCGCGCCGTGGATGAACATCGCGCGCAGGTTGATCCAGGCGGCCGCGAACGGCGAGAACCAGCCGGACCGCTTGTGGTGGGAGAGCCGGCCCTCCTGGTCCTTGAGGAAGGTGACCGGCACCTCGGTGGTGACCAGCTCCATCCGGACCGACTTCAGCACCATCTCGGAGGCGTACTCCCAGGACTGGGAGACCAGCCCCATCCGGACCAGCGCGTCGCGGGTGATGCCGCGCATCCCGCAGTGGATGTCGGAGAAGTGGCTGCCGTAGAGGCGGTTGAGGATCCAGGTGGTGAACGGGCGTGCCGAAGTACTGGTGCAGGGCCGGCATCGCGCCCTTCTCGATCGAGCCCTTCCAGCGCGAGCCCATGGCGTACTCGGCGCCGTCGCGCATCGCGTCGACGAACGGCGTGAGGTTGCGGAAGTCGTAGGTGCAGTCGGCGTCGCCCATGACGACGTAGCGGCCGCGGACGTAGGGGATCGAGTCGATGTAGGCCCGGCCCAGCCCGCGCAGCGGGGTGTGCAGCACCCGGGCGCCGCCCTGGAGCGCCAGCTCCGGGGTCTCGTCGGTCGAGCCGTCGACGATGAGGATCTCGCCCTTCACGCCGGCGTCCGCGAGGCCCTGGTGGCACCACGGCACGAACTCCTCGATCGTGATCCGCTCGTTGACCGCGGGGATCAGGAGCGTGACCTCGGGCTCGGGCTCGTCGTCCGCCGGGACCAGGAGCGTGACCTCGGGGTCGGTGAGCGAGGTGAAGGCGCGGACACCGGGCACAGCGCAGGCGCCTTCGAGGCCGGCGGGGACGTCGGTGCCCACGGGCGTCAGCGAGTCGAGCACGTCCGGCACGTGCTTCACCCTAACAACGGCGGCGGCGGGGTGTCGCATCCTCGGAACCGTCCCCGAAGGTGTGGAAATCACGCTCCCTTGGTGATTCCTATGACCCTGCAGTGCCCTGTTACGTCTGCCGGGTGTCGAGCAGCAGGCAGAGCCAACGGCTGGAGCCCACGGAGACGGGCTCGAACCCGACTCGCTGACGGCCTGGCGCTTCTTCGCGGCGCTCTTCGTGGTGGCGTACTGCTTAGAGGAGCAGCACTCTCTTCCTTGACGCCGGGGTCGATGCTCGCCTTCCCGCCGCTCCAGCCGCTCAAGTTCGCGCTCGGCGTGCTGCTCGGCACCGCCTGCCGCCGAGCTGTTCCCGGACTTGGTCCTGCTGCTGCCGATGACCTACCTGATCTGCGCAGCGGCCTCGGGCGACCTGCGCGGCTCCTTGGGCTTCGGCAGGTTCCGGCCGCTGGTCGTGCTCGGCGACTGGTCCTACGCGCTCTACCTGGTGCACGCGCCGCTGCTCATGCTGGTCAATGAGCTCCGGGTCCGCACCGAGCACACGGGGCCGCCGGGCTTCGCCTGGTTCGGCGTCTTCATCGTGGTCTCGATCGCCGTTTCCGGGCTGCTCCCCGGCGCGCTCGAGAAGCCCGTCGAACGTCGGTTGCGGGCGCTGTCCGAGCGTCGCAGGCGACCCGCCGCAGAGCCCGTCTCGACCCTGGCCTCGGAGCGCGCGGCCGCGGGCGCTTAGGTCAGCCTCAGCCTGACTCTTGGACGCACCGGTGGCTCGCCGAGAGAGCGCGAAGAGTCGCCGGGCGAGCGAACAATGCCGGCCTTCCCGACTTCGGCGCTGGCATCAAGCACGCTGCACTACAGGTCATGGTCACGTGAGAACGTAATGTGGACGCATGGATGAGCTCGAGGAGCGGCACGCGGCGCTGATCGAGCGCGACCGCTGGATCGGGCTCGAGGCCGAGGCGGATGCAGCGCGGGCGCATGCGGCGTACCTCCAAGCGAAGCTCGACGTCGCCCAGCAACGCCTGGACCGCAAGAACGCGCGGATCAAGCAGCTCGCCGACCGGGTGCGAGAGCTCGAAGGCGCGCCGTCCACGGGCGGGCTCCGGGAGCGCGTCGCGAGGGCGGCCCGCCGCCGCTGAGCCGAGCTACTCCTCGGACCGCCTCTCGCGGCGCTCGCTCGCGCGAACGACCGCGTGCAGGTTGGTGCTGTAGCGCTCTGGGACCTCCTTGTAGTTGCCCCAGCGCCGGCAGATCAGCTCCTTCTCCCAGTCCTGCACCGCATTGGATCGTGAGACAGACTCGAAGTGGTAGAGCTCGACATCGGCGAGCCAGACCAGCCGGCGGCCGGTCCGGCGGATCTTGAGGCTGAGATCCACGTCGTTGTAGTTCACCGGGAACAGCTCGCTGAAGCCACCGACCTCCTCGAAGACCCCACGACGCACGGCGAAAGCAGCACCGGTCAGCGCGCTGACCTCGCGATTGATCCAGAGGTCGCGGTAGCCGAGCTCGGTGGCAGCCATCTTGTAGTAGCTGTGGGCGATCGTGCCGCTGCCGTAGACCAGGCCTGCGTGCTGGATGAGGTCATGCTCGAAGTAGAGCTTCGGACCGGTGGCCCCGACCCCGGGCTCCGCCAGCGGGGCGGTGAGGTGCTCGGGGACCCCTGCAGAGATGGCTTCCATGTCGTCGTTGAGGAAGACGAGGTTCTCGCCGGTCGCGTGCAGTGCGCCGAGGTTGCACTTGCGACTGAAGCTGAACGGCTCCGTGAACTCCACGACCCGCACCGGGACCTCTTCGGTCGACAGCGAGCCGAGCTCCTCGACGACGGACGCCGGAGTCGGGGTGTCGTACACGACGACGAGCTCCAACGCCTGGTGCTCCGTGGTTGCCAGCACCGAGCGGATCGTCTCGATCACCATCACGCGCTCGGCACCGCGGACGGGGCCCGAGGCCCCGATGGTCGGGATGACGATCGACGTCGGTGTGGTCAGGTCCGGCTCGCGCTCGACGTGGTAGCTGCCAGGCGCCCTGCCCTTGCTGGCCGTGCCCTTGATGCCGACGCGGTCCAGGTGGTCCTGCACTGCGCGTACGCCGGCGTCCCACGCCCACGGCTTCGCCTCCGCGTCCCCGGCTGCCGATCCCGGCACCTCGCGCCAGTGGTAGAGCACCTCCGGGACGTGCAGCACCACCCGGGCTCGCTCCGTCACCCGCAGCAGGAGGTCGTGATCCTGGGACCCGTCGTATCCCGGCCGGAAGCCGCCGAGCTCCATGACCAGAGACCGCCGCAGGACGGAGAGGTGGGTCAGGTAGTTGTGGTTGCGCAGCCGCTCCGGCGACCAGTCCGGCTTGCGGAAGGGCGAGTGCGTCTCGCCCTCGAAGGTCATACGGTCCTGGTCGCTGTAGACGTAGTCAATCTCGGGCGTCGCGTCGATCGCCGCCGAGACCCGGGCGAGTGCGCCGGGTGCGAGGACGTCGTCATGGTCCAGCAGCACGACGAACTCGCCGGTCGCCCGCTCGAGGGCATCCTGCGAGGCGGCCACAATGCCGCCGTTCTGCTCACGCAGGTGCACCCGGACCCGCGGCTCCTCGGCAGCAAGGGCGGCCAGCCGGTCGCGGACGTCGGCGCCAGGGGAGTGGTCGTCCACCAGCACCCACTCCCAGTCGCCGTACGGCTGAGCCAGCACTGAGGACACGGTGTCCTCGAAGGCGTGGGCCGGTGGGTCGTAGACCGCCGTGATGATCGTGAACCGAGGGCCTGCTGCCGAGCCGTGGTCGTCGGCAGCGGGCCTGTTGTTCTTCACTGTCGTGGATCCTAGCCAATCTCGACCGGGTGGCCGGCGTGCAGAAGTGCGCCGGATGCCTGGCCGGAATGGTCGACGTCGGCCAGTCACTCCCAGCTCTCGGACGCAGCTGAGCCCTGGGTCGGCGGGTTCAGTCGCGGCGGCGCAGTCGCGCGCTAACCCGCCGGCCGACGCGGGCTGCGCGGACCGGGAACGACGCCGTAAGTCGGTCCGAGCTCGGCCCGCTGCCGATCGATCCGGCCCGCTGCCGCTCGATCTTGGCGCGATGCCGCTCGACACGGCCGAAGCCGCTCGATCTTGGCACGGAGCCGTTGCAGGCTGGACTTGCGCTGCGCGACCGCTCCTGAAGGGCGGCGACCGTCTTCTCGAGTCCCTCGACCCTCTCGGTGCGCGCGGGGTCGTCCAACCAGTCGGGCCGCGTGTTGGTCGGCGGCAGCTCGTCGGCGACGGTCCACGCGGATCCGCGTCCCGCGCCAGCCGGCGCAGCCGAACCATGAACTCGATCTGATTGGTCGGGGTGGGCCGTACCTCGTCGACGTACCAATCGGATCGACCGATAAGCCGGAGCTCGTGCAGCTGCTCGACGAAGCTCGTCGGGTGTGAAAAGCCAGACATGGCAGTCCACATAGTGTGGAGGCTCTTCTCGAGCTCCTCAGCCTCACTGAGCGAGTGGTGCCGCTGGTCGTAACCGGGAATCACACCGTCCCACAGCTCCACGCGCTTGTAATTCACACGCGCGAGTAGTTGTCGTAGACCGCTCGTACGCCGGGCCGGACCGCACCGAGGAGGTGGGCCTCCAGCATCGCCCCCACGGACGTGGGTGGCCGATGGACGTCGAAGCAGTAGCGGCGGTCTGGCACGACCAGGACAAGGCTGCCACCGTCGACCACGACCTCGCCGAGCTGGGCCAGCCACCCGATCAGGTCAGGGACATGCTCCACGACGTGCGAGGCGACCACCCAGTCGAACGGTGCCCCCGCGCTGCAGGCCTCGACCAGGGAGGCGATCCGTCCGTCCGGCTGGGTGAGCGGATAGTCGATCTCGGGGATGGTCTCGACGGGAATGCCGGTGTGGTCGTCGTAGTAGGCGCGCAGCCCGGCCTGGTCCTGGATGTCGACGTAGCGGACGTCCGCCTGGTCCTTGCGCACGATGGCGTCGTGCAGCGGCCCGATCTCCAGGCCGCGGCCCGGAGAGAAGTCCTGGAGCTCCCACAGCCGCTGGCGCCGTGGTCCAGCTCGTCCACGCATTCTTCCTATCCGAGTCGGTGCGCCCGGCGGCCTCTGGAGCGCGGGCACAGCATAGGTGGACGAGAGCCGTGGGACCGTGCGCCCCACCTTGTGGCCCGATTGTCGCGAGATTGGCAGCCTCGCGTCTTGTTGTCAGGAGAAGTCTGACAAATTTCCCGACGATAATCGGTCCAACGGCCCCTATATCCGTCGCGCCGCATGTTTAGGATTTGCCGAGATTGCCTATTCTTTTGTCGGATGCTTTACGTTGTCATCACGGCACATAAGACACTAATCGCACTCGGATGAGAAGGTCGGTATTCCCCCATGGCGCAAAAGGTGCACATCGTTCTTGAGGACGACCTCGACGGCAGCGATGCCACCCAGACCGTCTCGTTCGGTCTCGACGGCACGTCCTACGAGATCGACCTCAACGACGGGACGCCGCGTCGCTTCGCGACGCCATGGCCAACTACGTCGGCCACGCCCGCAAGGTGGAGCGGCTCCCGGCGCGGCCGCCGTTCCTCTGCGTCCTCGAGCAACGGGCACAGCGCGAAGGAGATCCGTGACTGGGCGCGCTCCAACGGCCACAAGGTGCCCGAGCGGGGCCAGGATCCCCTCCGGTGTCCGGGAAGCCTTCGAAGCCGCGCACTGACGGCCGTTCGCTCCGCTGTTCGCTCTCAGCGGACCGACGTGCGTGCTGCGCGGGAACGCGTAGGCTGGCGGTG
>CAVXZS010000006.1:0-125560 GCA_963766475.1 uncultured Actinomycetota bacterium
GACCGGTGCGCACCTGCCCGTCCGGGAGCTGGACCAGGACTATGTCGGGCGCATAGCGATGCAGCAGCATGCGGTACGTGGTGGTGCCGTCCTGCGCGAAGGTGAAGCCATCCACGAACTGTCCTTCGGCGAGGATCGGGACGACGTTGTGGCCATTCTCGTTCTTGATGCAGAAGAGCGACCAGTCAGTCTGTCGTGGCCCGGTCCGGCCGGCGTACACGGCCAGCTGAATCGAACCGCCGCCGAAGCCGGTCGGGCACGCACCCATGACGGCGTTGTGAGTGTCCGTCGTGCCGGGGATCCACGCGAACTCGGTCGCCAGCGTCGCCATCGACGCTGGGTGGTCCATGTACAGGATGTCGTTCAACCGAGCGGGCGGTTGGGGCGTGTGCCGATTGGCGCTGATCACCAGGCGCGATGGGTCTCCCGTCGCGCGGTAGACATGACCGGAGGGAGCGACATCGCCGACCAGCACGCGGTCGCTCCGATGGAAGTCATCCCAACCCGATAGCGACGGGGAGGGCGGCAACAGCCCCGCCCCAGCGCCGGGAGCAAGGGAGGAGGCCCTGGGCTGGAACACCGAAGCCAGGACAAGTCGCATCGGGCTCTGGGGGTTCCCGGCCTCGTGAGCCAGCAGGTGGGGCATCTCCTGCGCGATCGTCTGCTGAAGCAGGCGGTCCAGCGCTTTGCGGGTCTTGGTGTGTCGAGCCCGCAGCAACCTGGCGACCTGGCGATCGCGCGAAGCCGCCAGCCCGTCTGCCGAGGCTGTCGAACCGGCCGTGACTGCCGCACTGGTCAGGGCCGCCCCGCCGAATGCCGCCCACAGTCGGCGTCGACGCACGTGCGAAACCCGTTGTGCCTCGTGATCCACCGTCTCTCCTGTTGGCATAGTCAGGACGTCGCCGCGTTCACGATAGACGGCGCGACGTGACGTGTCTGTAGAAGAACGGGTCACGAACGATTGCGATCCACTTCCCACTCATCAGCTCGCCGGGCACCTCGGCCAATCGCCTGGCGACGTTTCTGGACCTACAGGCGCCCCCAGTGCCCCGCCCTGTTGGGGAAGACAGCCACGGATGTGGTGGTAGTTATGCAATTTCATCTAACAACTAAGAATATTGGAGACGTAGGTCTGTTGCTGCGACCCACGAGCCTGATCCGCGCACGAACTGAAGCGGCGTACCCAACCCCCTGTGGAGTTGGGTACGCCGCCCTGAGTCCCCCGAGCCGGTTGCGGCGCTCTAGAAATTCAGCCTTCCGACCAGGGCCGCGGGCACCAGCACGGTGGCGCCGTAGGCGCTGTACGGGCTGGTGCCGACGGCGTTGGTGGCCCGGACCCGGCAGTGGTAGTGCTTGCCGCCGGTCAGACCCGGTGACCAGCAGCGGGCTGGCGGCACCGGTCGTCGCCGTCGGTCACCCCACCGTCAGTGCTCACACACTGAAGCGGTGTAGCTGGTGATCGGGCTGCCCCCGTTGCTGGCCGGCGGGCTGAACGCCACCGAGACCGCGCCGGCCGAGGGGGTCGAGCCGGTCACCGTCGGAGCACCCGGGCGCCGTGGTGGGCACCAGCACGGTGGCGCCGTAGGCGCTGTAGGGGCCGGTACCGATGGCGTTGGTGGCCCGGACCCGGCAGTGGTAGTGCTTCCCGCCGGTCAGACCGGTGACCAGCAGCGGGCTGGCCGCCCCGGTCTTGCTCGTCGCCACCCCACCGTCGGTGCTCACACACTGAGCGTTGTAGCTGGTGATCGGGCTGCCCCCGTTGCTGGCCGGTGCGCTGAACGCCACCGAGACCGCCCCACCCGACGGGGTCGAACCGGTCACCGTCGGCGCACCCGGCGCCGTGGCGGCGGACCAGCACGGTGGCGCCGTAGGCGCTGTAGGCGCCAGTTCCGACCGCGTTGGTGGCCCGGACCCGGCAGTGGTAGTGCTTCCCAGCGGTCAGACCGGTGACCAGCAGCGGGCTGGCCGCGCCGGTCTTGGTCTGCGGTGACCCCACCGTCGGTGCTCACACACTGGGCGGTGTAGCCGGTGATCGGGCTGCCACCGTCACTGGCCGGCGGGTTGAACGCCACCGAGACCGCCCCACCCGACGGGGTCGAACCCGTCACCGACGGCGCACCCGGCAGCTGCGATCAGGTTGATCGTGTCGCTGACGGGGGCCGCGGCCATACCGGCGTTGTTGCGGAACTGGACGATGACCGTCTTGGTTCCGACACCTGCCGGCAGGGTCACTGCCTTGCTGGCGGCGTACGGCTCGAAGGTCTCGCTGTCCAGCGTGCCGTCGACCGAGATCCGCATGTCCATCATGCCGGTCTGGCTGTCGGTTGCCGAGAGCGCCAGGTTGACGTTCTGGCTGGTGGTGTTGGCGTCGCCGCCGTTGATCACCACCGACGAGCCTGTCGGAGCCGAGGTGTCGCGGTAGACCGTGACGGCACCGGAACCACCCTTGTTCAGCAGCACGGTGCTGCCCCACGACGAGGCCGTTGGCGTGACGGTCAGGGCCTCGGCCGCACCGGCACCACCGCTGTCGGCGGCTGCCGTGGCGTCCGAACGCCTCTGCACCCAGGTGGCGGTGTCAGCGGTCGACTGGTGCGTGAAGAGCGCCACGTCGACTCCTGCCGCTGGGACAGCCCGCATGAACTCCTGGACGCCGCTGTTGAAGAAGGCGTCCCGGACGTCGATGACATCGCCCGCGCCGAACGACACGTTCGTGATGGAGCCTTGGCTGATGCCGTTGTCGGACATCTCGATGTTGTACGCACCGCTCCCGCTGAACAGGGACGCCTGCGGGTAGTAGGTGTCACCGACCGTGCGGCGGCCCGAGTTGCTGTCCACCAGCGTGTAGTCGATGGCAGTGCCTCCGAACGTGCTCGACTCGAGGTTCGTCGCCAGCGCCCTCGTCATCGAACAGGTTCAGGTCGTTGTCGTTCGCACCTCGGATCGCGACGCCACTCCAGTAGCCGTGTGCGGTGGCGAAGGAGTAGTTGTGCGGTGACGGGGTGAGGCTCAGCGACGGCCGGGTCAGCTCGGCGTTGTTGAACAACGGGTCGCGCTGTGGGTGCGCGGCGTAGTTGTTCGTGTTCGCGAAGACCGAAGTCCGCGCGAGGTAGCCGACGTCGCCGATACCGGGCCGGTCGGTGTTGAAGTACTCGCTGAGCGTGTCGGACACCCGGGTCCTGGCGACCAGCAAGGTCTCCTCACAGCCCGCGCCGTAGCACTCCGCCTCGCCGAACCGGTCCCAGTAACCCTCGTTCGCGGAGTCGGAGAGGTCGATCAGCGTGCCGGCGATCCGGCCCTCGTTCTGGTCACCGTGGGGGTTCCCGTCGTTCCAGGTGGGCGTCTCCAGGTTGAGTGACTCTCCGGTGGGCCAGCGGTAGAACGGGTCGTTGAGGACTCGCGCGGGCACCCACTCGGCCCAGCCCTCGGTCCAGGCACAGGTGGTCGAGCTGTTGCCGAAGATCGAGTGCGGGTTGCAGTTGGTGACCGGGGGCCAGTCGTCGTTGTACAGCGCGTCCATGAAGGCGTGAGAAGCCTCGTGGATCGTCGTGTGGTCGGCGTCCGGGTCGACGGCGGCAAGGTGGATGTCCTTGGAGGCGGTCGAGTAGTACGTGCCGTCGGTCGACGTCGGCGTCCAGTTGACCACCACCTGGCGGGTCTCGCCCGGGTTGTCGATGAAGCCACCGTTCCACTGGTACAGCTTGTTCACCGCGTCCTGGGCGTGCAGGGCCCGGTGCTCCGCACCGTTGCCCGGCTGCAGGTTGCCGAACTCGTGACTGCCGCCCGGGTCGCCGTAGCCGAACACGCCGGTCGCCCAGCGCCAGTCCTGGTTGGAGGCGGCGGTGTCGCGGATCCGCCAGGCGTTGTTGGAGGCGAGGAACTGGACGTAGACCTCCTGGCCGCCGCCCTGGTCGGAGTCGGTGCTCTCGAAGCAGAGGTTGAACCGTCCGTCGCCGCCTGTGAAGCCGCTGGCCAGCGCGTCGTCACCTCCGCTGGAGTCCTGGTCCCAGATCACGACCCGGGTGTTCCAGGCAGGGGTGGAGACGCCGTTCTCGTCGTTGAAGAAGAAGCCACCAGTGGCGCAGTCAGCGTTGGGTGCCTGCGCGGAGAGAGACTGCGGGGCACCGGCCGGAAGCGGCGGGGTCAGCTTCTTCTTGAGGTCGACGACCGAGGACCAGGGAGGCGCGACGTTCGAGATGTCAGCAGGCGCCGTCGGGTGGTCGCCGTTCGCGTCGGCGGTCGCGCCGAGCACGAAGGTCTTCTCACCGTAACCGTGGGTCTTCGCGTCACCGGTCTTCAGGTGGGCGCTGGATGGTGCCGTAGGCGGAGCCCTTGGCGACCTGCACGCTGAGGTCGTAGACATGGGTGCCGGCCGCCAGGTCGACGCGAACGCGACACGCTGGAGACGGCGCCGACGCCGGACACGCCGTTCGGCGCGTTGCCGAAGCCTGGCGCGGAGACGATGGAGAGGTCCTTCGACGCGGAGAGCTCGAGGACCGCGTTCTTGACTGGCAGCTCCGTGCGGACGGTCACCGAGACGTTGCTCGGTCCGTCCAGGCTCGGGGTCTCGTCAGCGTCGACACTGACGATCGTGCACACGGCGAACTCACTGTTCGGCGAGGCCGGGTCGGTCAGGGTGCAGCTCGGGGCCGGTTCGGGAGCGGGGGCCGGCTTGGCCGGCTTTCCGGGCTTCTTGTCGGACCCGGCTGCCTGCGACGCATGGCCGCCCGAGGCGGTGGCCTGCCCCATGGGCGAGAGCGCCATCACCCCCAGACACAGGGCAGCCGTGCCAAGCACGGCGACGGATCGGCGTACGGCCGAACGACGCTTCAACGTGTGAGTGGGATTCATGATGCGGTCCTGGTCCCCCGGTGATGCAGTGACACGCGCGCGGTTGGCGCGAGAACGTCAGGCCTTATGCCGAGCCGTCCTTCGGCACACTTCTACCTACGCATGACGGGCGGAATAGTCCGAGCAGGCCGCTAGTCACTAGTGCCCTTGGGCTATGGCGTCGTGGGTCTTGCCTGGTGCTCGCAGGCCACGCGAAGTGCGCGCCGAGGACATTTCACAGTGGCAGATCGGCGTGGACGTCTCTTGGGTGGTCTTGACGGTCGCCCGGATCCTGGCGCTGCTGAAGCCGGGAAATGGAGTGATTGGCAAGTCCACGGTGCCGGGCACCGCCGAGCGGTTGCCGACCGGGTTGAGAAGCGCGAGCCAGGCACCGAGGTGGTGCGGAACCCGGAGTTCCTTCCCGAGGGACAATGCCGTCGAGGGCCGTTGCATCCCGACCGGCAGGCAGGTCGGTGGGGAGTGCTGTCGATGCCTGGGCCGCCGCGGATCTCGACGAGGTGTACGCCGCGGGCCGGATCGCACTCCCGATCGACCCGACTTGGAGGCGCTGGGCCCGTCTAAGGTCGACAGGAACAGGCAGAAGTTACTTGCATAAAGTAAGGTATTTTGATCTACTAACTACTATGGCCTGGGAACCTCTGCCGCTCGAGATCGCCGAATGGATGGGAATGGACGATGACTCCCTCCGGCGCGCGAAACCTGTCCACGTGGGGGACGACGCCGTACGGTCGCAAGAAACAGCGACGTCGCAGCGGCTTGACTTGCCGGCCGCGTCAGCGCGGCTGATACCAGGAGGCTTTGTCCACTGGCGTCGAGCACTGGGCGCCCAGGCGAACGAGCGGCAACGAGCCCAACCTTGCGTGGTCAGGCGGGAGGGACGCTCGCGTATCGGTGTCTGTGCTCAGGTCACCGCGATAAGCCGGGATGGCGCGCGCTGTCTCAGCCGCGGGCACCAGCACGGTGGCGCCGTAGGCGCTGTAGGCGCCGGTGCCGATGGCGTTGGTGGCCCGGACCCGGCAGTGGTAGTGCTTCCCGCTGGTCAGACCCGGTGACCAGCAGCGGGCTGGCGGCGACCGGTCGTTGCCTTGGTCACCCCACCGTCGGTGCTCACACACGAGGCGGTGTAGCCGGTGATCGGGCTGCCGCCGTTGCTGGCCGGCGGGCTGAACGCCACCGTGACCGCCCCACGCCGAGGGGGTCGAGCCGGTCACCGTCGGGCACCCGGGCGCCGTGGTGGTGACCAGCACCGTGGCGCCGTAGGCGCTGTAGGGGCCGGTACCGATGGCGTTGGTGGCCCGGACCCGGCAGTGGTAGTGCTTCCCGCCGGTCAGACCGGTGACCAGCAGCGGGCTGGCGGCACCGGTCTTGGTCGCCGGCCGACCCCACCGTCGGTGCTCACACACTGAGCGGTGTAGCTGGTGATCGGGCTGCCACCGTTGCTGGCCGGTGGGCTGAACGCCACCGAGACCGCACCCGCCGACGGGGTCGAACCGGTCACCGTCGGGGCACCCGGCGCCGTGGCGGCGACCAGCACGGTGGCGCCGTAGGCGCTGTAGGGGCCGGTACCGGCCGCGTTGGTGGCCCGGACCCGGCAGTGGTAGTGCTTCCCGCGGTCAGACCGGTGACCAGCAGCGGGCTGGCCGGCGCCGGTCTTGGTCTTCGGCCACCCCACCGTCGGTGCTCACACACGAGGCGGTGTAGCCGGTGATCGGGCTGCCACCATCACTGGCCGGCGGGCTGAACGCCACCGAGACCGCACCACCCGACGGGGTCGAACCCGTCACCGACGGCGCACCCGGAGCTGTCGCCGCTGGCGCAACGATCTTCGTCGTCAGGTCCTGCGACTGGGCCGGGAAGCCGGTGGCCGTCAGCGCCAGGTGGTTGGTCGTGACGACGTCCTTCCCGATGCGTGACGTCGTCGACGATCCAGCCGCTTCCCGACTCCGAGACATCGGAGGCCGCACGGAAGCGCACCAGGATGTTCTGGCCGGCGTAGGCGGCCAGGCTGGCCACCGACCTGACGTACGGCGAGGAGCCGGTGAACGCCTGTCGGCCGCCGATCGGGCTCGACCAGGCGTTGCTGATCGTTCCGTTGTAGCCGTTGGAGGTGAAGGCCGCAGCGCCGATGTCGGTCCAGCTGGAGCCACCAGTGGTGGAGACCTCGACGACTCCGCCGTCGAATCCGTTCTCCAGACCACGGGTGTGCCAGAACGACAGGGAGTCACCCGCCACCACGTGGATCGGGTTTGCGGTTCGCAGGTACTGATCGGAGACCGTGGCCGGGTCGCTGACCGACGCGGCATGCGTGGGGCTGTGTGGCTGGTTGGTGGAGTGGATCCAGTCAAAGCCACCGGCACCGTGCGTCGCGACCCAGGCCGACATGTCGGGCTCGAAGTCGTCTTCGAACGTCGTGGTGCTGGACGGACTTCCGTCGATCAGCGCCTTGAGCTGGCAGTCTCTTGTCGCAGCCGCGGCCATCGTCCCGATCGGGAAGGTGACCGTCTCGGTCCCGGCGTTGTAGGTGCCGCCGCAGTTGGCCGACCCGGCGACGTACGTCGCGTGGTCGCCGATGTGGCTGGTCAGCGACACCCCGGAGACGGCTCCCGTAGCGGTGTTCTGCAGATGGATGTTGTAGGTGAGCTGCTGCCCCGCGGGCACCGGGCTCGGGGTGGCCGACGCGGTCATCGCCACTCCGTTGCACGCCGGCGGCAGGTCGAAGGCCTGGGTGCCGTCGGAGATGCTGTTCGTGGATCCCTGCGTGGCGCTGAACCCGAGGCCCCGCTTGGCGAAGGCCGTCCAGAGCAGGCACTTGTTGGCTCCCGCATAGTCGGCCTGGTCGGCCGCGATGATCGCGTCTCGGGCGTCGACGAAGCCCGGGCTGCACGGCTGCAGCTTGAGGCCGTCCATGACCAGCTGCAGGGTCTTGTTGTTGCCCGCGTTGCCGTTGATCAGGTCGGCGCTGAAGCCGTGCTCGGCGATCATCGCGTAGTTGACCTCCCACAACATCTCGGCCCAGACCTCGCCGATGTCGTGCTCCTCGCCCCCAGAGGACTTGATGGTGTCGTAGGTCTCGGTGTTGATGCTGGTGCTGGTGCTGTACTTCTGCTGCCGGATGCCGGCCCCGGTGGTCGGCTCACCGATCGACGTAGGTGCCCATGCCGCGGCCGCCGGCCGGCTCGGTGCCGTTGGGCATGGTGAGCATGTAGCCGAAGAAGTCGCTCCAGCCCTCGCCGGCCTGCTCGGCGTTGTCGAGGCAGTTGACGCTGCTGCCGGTCAGCCGGTTGGAGATGCCGTGGCCGTACTCGTGGATGATGACGCCGTTGTCGAGGTCGCCGTCCCGCTGGGGCGAGGTCCCCGTGAAGAGGTACATCTGCATGCGCGGCGGCGAGCCGTCGGGCGGGGTCGCGAAGTTGGCGTTGTTGGTGCCGCTGCCGTCCTGCGCCTCGGCGAGAACCGCGTCGTTGCCGGCGACGCCGCCCCTGCCGTAGTTGTTGACCTGGAAGTTGCCGGCCGCCTCGTTGAAGCCGTAGTGGTAGGCGATGTCGTGGATCCGGTTGTTGAGGTAGTAGAGGTTGGACACCGCGGCGGGCCGATACGTCGACGGCTGCTGCGTGAGGTCGAGCGGGAAGTCGAACGTGAGCGAGGCGGTGCCGTCGGGCTGGCTGCCCGGGTCAGGGACGTTGTTCGCGTCGGTGTCGGTGTAGGCGTTGACGTTGTTGCCCGTGGTCAGGGTCGACTCGGCGCCCGCTGCACCGTTGGTGTCGTTCCACCCGAACGGCGATGCCGTCGCGTTGGCCGGGTTCGACACCAGCGTCCGGCCGCCGAAGCTCGGCGCCTCGGTGGGGGGGTTGAACACGCGGTGGCTGTCGTTGTCCACCCAGTCGTTCGTGTCCAGGGCCTCCCCGGACGCCGCGTCCATGCGGATCTGCCACCAGTGCTGGCTGCTGAGCTCGTCGATCCCGAGGTTCCAGGCCAGCTGGAGGTCGCCCTCATCGGTGAGCTGGTAGACGAGCTGCACGGGGATCGGCGATCGCGAGATGCCGGCAGCAGGGAGGGTCCTCGCCCGGTCCGGCCCCGACGCGACGTCGTTGCTGGCGAACGAACCACTCGGGTGCAGTCCGAGCACCGCAGCCGCCTTGCTGGCCGCCTGGACGTCGGTGATCTTGGGCGTGGCCGCGTTGGCCAGCTTCTCCGCGCTGCCCACTGCTCGTGCTGGCGATCCGGAACAGGCGCCCGTCGGAGGTGATCGCGACGTTGATGATCCCGTTGAACACGTCGATGCCGTGGACGCGCTGCTGGAAGTAGACATGGGTCAGGCCGTTGTTCTCGCTCGGCACGACCGACGACACGGAGAGGTCGTTCACGTCGGTGGCGGTCAGGCCGTACTCGCTGCATGTGCTCCAGGAGCTGCTGGCGGGCCACCGTCACGGCCGCGCGACCGAGGGGCGCTGCCGCGCCGGAACTCGCTGCGGGTGCTGCCGTCGGCTGCGGGCTGGCACTGGCAGCGCCGAGACCCGCGGCCAGCGACGTTCCGACCAGTCCCATCAGTGCGGCGGCGGTCCATGTCGTACGGCGTGGCTTCATTGCGATTCCTGACGATCGACCCGAGGAGAGTTTGAGCCGACACTGCCCCTTGGTGGCTACTCCTGCCATGGCCCGAACTCGCCATTGCCCAGCTCAGGTGGGCCATGGGAGGGGTCAGACGGTCAGGTCAGCTGCACGTCACTGATCGCGTAGATGACGTCGTCGTCAGTGGCGTCCACGGCGCGGTCGACGTGCACAGAGGTCGGGTAGTCCTGGCCGTCCGGCCATTCCACGTCGACGTGGGCGGCGGTCGTGTCCGAGGCGGCGTCGATCACGTCGTTGATGGTCAGCCAGAAGGCCCGGTCCGCCGGTTGGCCGGCCTTGACTCCGGCACCGTCAACCTCATAGGTCGCGTCCGCCACCAGCGCGTCCGTGACCGTGACTCGGATGGGGACAGTGGCACCCAGGCAGAAGCAGTTGACCACGAGCTCGAAGGTGTAGTCGTCGGGACCGAAGGTGGGATAGCTCGTCCCTGTCGTGGACTGCGGCGGGCTGGGACTCGGCGAGCCGCTCGCCGACGCGGGCAAGGTCTGCGCCGTAGCTTCCGTCGCGTCGTTCACCCCGTCGTCCTGCCCCGGGTCGGACGCACACGCGACCAGACCGATGCCGAGCGTCGCGACAGCAGTGGCCAGAGGAAGCCGTCTCACACGGGTCGGACGGGCCCGCTCGTCGCTCGGATCCACGCGCCTACCCTGCCCGATGATTCCGGGCGGGATCGAGCTGTGCGAGGTCGCGCGCTCAAGGAGCAGGTGGCGACCTCGCAGGTCATCGACCGTCGCGACGGCCTCGACCGGGCCAGCTGGGCGCGCCGCCGGCTGTACCTGCCCGACCCCAGGAGGGCCGTCAGCGGCGACGCCACTCTGCTCGATTGCTGCGCCGTCGCGCTCGTGGCGAGCAGGATCCCGGCCAGGGCCTCGTCGAGCCCCATCCACTCGGCCACGTCGGGGGGCAGCGGAGCCGCTGTCATGGGGACTCCCCTCGGCCGGTGATAGCGCGTCCTGAGCGTGAACCAAACGGTGCCCAAATTCTCGCATCTCACATGTGTCCAGGTGGGGAGAACGCGAAATGCCGGGGTGGGCGTTGCTCAGCCAGGCCCAGCTGTGACGAGGCGATGAGCGGCCATGGCGACGACTTTGTTCAATGCCGCTCATGGCCAAGGCCTTCGCCACCGCGGCGCCGGGAGCAAGGCGAGGATCCTCCAGGTCTCGACCAGCGAGGTGTAGCGACCCAGAGATCCGCGAGAAGCTCGATGGGGAGACCGTCCCGCTCACTGAGGGACTGACCCGGACGAGCGACTACTTCCGGTCGACGCTGTTGGGCTGACCCCGCGTCTCGCCCTCGAGCTCGGCGACGGTCGGGGCGCCGAACATCGGCAGTCCCTGGCCGCGGCGGAGCAGCCCCCACACCAGCGGCACCAGCACGACCATGCCGAGGCCGACCAGCCCGACGAGCACCGGGTGGGTCTCGTCCTTGCCCAGCGGCGCCCACCCGGCCTTGTCGAGCAGCGCGATGCCGGACATGGTCAGCACCACGACGATGCCGCGCCGGATGAACGACTGCGGCACCCGCGGCGCGATCGAGCTGCCGATCAGGGTGCCCGGCACCGAGCCCACCACCAGCGGGATCAGCAGCTCCCAGTCGAGGCCGTTGAGCGCGATGTTGGAGATCGCCGCGGCCAGCACGAGCGGGACCGCCTGGACCAGGTCGGTGCCGACCAGCCGCACCGCGCTCAGCCCGGGATAGAGCATCAGCAGGGCGACCATGATCACCGAGCCGGAGCCGACACTGGTGATGCCGACCAGCAGCCCGCCGAGCGCACCGACCAGCAGCGTGGGCAGCGGGCGGATGCGCGGGTTGGGGTCGGCGTCCGGGGCGCCGCCGCGAACCTGGCGCAGGTTGATGTAGAGGCGCAGGGCGTACGTCGACGCCGCGAGCAGCAGCGCGAAGCCGATCGCCATCTTGAGCACGTAGTCGAGCTGGTCCTCGTCCTCGGTGAACCCGGCGACCAGGTGCGGGCCGAGCAGTGCCATGGGGACCGAGCCGAGGATCAGCCACTTGGCCAGCGTCAGGTTGGGGGAGCCCTCCTTGGCGTGCACCAGCGCGCCGCCGGACTTGTAGACCGCGGCCGCGGTGAGGTCGGCGGTGACCACGGTGGCCGCGTCACCGACGCCGAGGAAGATCAGCGCGGGCGTCATCAGCGCCCCGCCGCCCATGCCGGTGAGGCCGACGACGACCCCGACGAAGAAGCCCGCGGCCAGGATGGACAGGGCCGTGGTCGTGAACAGGTCCATGCGCTCCGGTCGTCCTCGTCTGGTGGGTCTGCGGGCGCGTCAGCGGGACAGAGCAGGCAGCACGGTGCTCAGCAGCTCGTCGAGACGCGCCACGCACCCTGAGGCGGCCTCTGCCCCACGACGATAGGGGTCCGCGACGTCGAGCGCAGGATCGGCGTTCCCGCGCGTGGCCCCCAGATGGGCCAGCAGACGGTCCTGGTCCAGCCCCTCGGGCGCCTGCTCCAGCGCCTTCGCGAGCTGGCCGAGCGTGAACACCTTCCGGAAGACCCGCGGGTGGTCATCGAGGATGTACGTGCGGTGCGCGGCCTCCATCGTGACCACCAGGTCGGCGTCCTCGAGCTGCGCAGCCGTCAGCCGACGGCTGCGGAACCCGGAGGTGTCCAGGGTCGGCGGCAGGGCGGCCACCATGTCGGGGTTGATCGGGTCGCCGTCCCTGGCGTGGGTGCCGGCGCTGCTGAACTCCAGGCCCGGCGGTGCCGCGGCGCGGGCCATCGCCTCGGCCGACGGCGAGCGGCAGATGTTGGCCGTGCAGACGAACAGGAGCTTCACAGGTCGACGTACCCCGCGTCGCGAAGCCCGGCCAGGACGTCGCCGAGCGCGTCCTCGATCGTCCGGCCGGTGGTGTCGACGCGGACGTCGGCGTCCTCCGGCTCCTCGTAGGGCGAGGAGATGCCGGTGAACTCCGGGATCTCGCCGGCGCGCGCCTTGGCGTAGAGCCCCTTGCGGTCGCGGCGCTCGCACTCCTCGAGCGGCGTGGCGACGTGGACCAGGAAGAACGCGCCGCCGGCGTCGGCCACCATGGCCCGGACCTGCTGGCGGGTCTCGTCGAACGGCGCGATCGGGCTCACCACTGCGACCCCGCCGTGCCGGGAGATCTCGGCGGCCACCCAGCCGATGCGACGGATGTTGGTCTCCCGGTCCTCTCTCGAGAAGGTCAGCCCGGCGGACAGGTTCCGCCGCACGACGTCGCCGTCGAGGCTGGTCACCGTGCGCTCGCCCTGCTCGAGGAGCAGGTCGACCAGCGCGCGGGCCAGCGTGGACTTGCCGCTGCCGGAGAGGCCGGTGAAGAAGACCACCAGTCCTTGCTTGTCCGGCGGTGGGCGGTCGTGGTCGATGATGGCCTGGATCTCGGGCGGGTAGGTCTCGTCGGCACCGGGGTTTCGAGACGGGCGCAGAGCGCCCTCCTCAACCACCGGCGGCGCAGAGCGCCCTCCTCAGCCACCGGCGGGCTCGACGTCCTCAACCAGCGCGGTGCTCAGCGCCGGGTCTGCGAGAGCGTGGACGGGGTCGCCGGCGGCGAAGGCCTCGACCACCTGGACGCCGAGGGCGTGGTCCGCCTCGGCGTCGCCGTGGGCGGCGAGGGGCACCATGACCACGACGGCGTCCGGCAGCAGGCGGGCGGCGGCGCGGGTGGCGCGGACCAGGCCGACCGGTGAGAGCCAGGGGGTGCCGGTGCCGGCCAGCGCGAGCAGGGTGACGGGGCCGAGCCCGGACAGCTGCTCGACCTGGGCGGTGGTGAGCGGGTCGCTGACCGGGACGACCGTCCGGCCGGCGTGGCCGCCGCGGTAGGCCGCGGGGCCGATCATCAGGTCGCGGAACGGGCCGTACTGCGCGTGGGCCAGCGGGTCGACGACCCCGCCGGGCCACGAGACGCGGGCCAGCGGCAGCCCCTCGGGGTCGACCAGCTCGACCGCTCCGACCGACTGGGCCTGCGCCGCGACCGGCTCCGGCAGCGTCAGCGTGACCGGGCTCCCGGGCTGGTTGAACGCGGTCGGCTCGCCGAGCGCCCCGATGGTCAGCAGCTCGAGGTCGTCGAGCTCCGCCGGCGTCGGGCAGTGCTGCGGCACGGGCGGGGTCGGCACGCCGTCATCCTCTCAGTCCCGGTCCGGGTACCGTTCCCGACGTGCTGCGACGACGCGACGCCGGTCCTGGCTCGTCCGATTGGCAGACCCTGGGCGTGGTGGTGCTCGTCGTCGTCGCCGTCGTGCTCTGCGCCCTGGCCGTCACCCGCGACCCGGCGCCGCCCGCGCATGCGGGTGAGACGGCGACCGACCCCGAGCTCGAGCATCGGCGAGGCGTCCTCCGAGGCCGCGACCCGCAGCTCGCCGTCCGCCGACGTGACCACGGTGCCGACGAACCCGCCCGCGGGTGCGGACGGGCCGCCCCAGGTCCCCGACGCGCGACGGGCCGACTTCTCGGTCAGCGACAAGCTTCCCGACGGCGCCCGCATCTACGACAACGACTCCGTGGGCGACGGGATGGCGGTCCGCGACGGCCTGCTCCAGCACGGGCGCGCGACGGCGCCGGAGGCGCTGAGCTCGCTGGAGACCGAGCTCGGCGCCGACGTGCGCAAGCTGGGGGCGCGGGTGCGCTTCCCCGGCGACGATGCCGGCTCGGTGGTCCTGGTGGCCTGGCAGGAGTCGCTGGTGGACGCGCGACGGGCCGGTCGGCCGGTGCCCCCTCGGGGCTCCGCCTGGTGGTCGAGCCCGGGCCAGTGGCAGCTCACCGCAGTGCCCGGCGGCGACGGTGCTGGCGTCAGGGACGTTCACCACCGTGCCCGGGACCGCGACCGTCGAGGTCTACCGCGACGCCGACCGGGCCTGGGTGGTGGACCCCTCCGGTGCCGTGACCGACGTCTCCGACCCGCGCATCGAGGAGCTGGCCGGCCCCTGGGCCTGCTGGCAGCTCTACGAGCAGGAGCCCGCGCAGACCCCGGCGGTCATCGAGGCGGTCTGGGCCGGGATGATCGGTCAGCCGACGCCCACGTCGTGCTTGGCCTTGCTGCCGCGGCGCTTGGAGCGTCGAGTCGCTCCGGCTCGTCGCGGTCGGCTCGCGTAGTCGTACTGGTAGGTGTAGGAGTAGACGTCGCCGCCCCGCGCCGCTTGGCCGGGACCAGGTTGAGCACGATGCCGAGGGTCTTGGCGTCGACCGCGTCGAGCCGCTCCACGGCGTGGCTCAGCTGGTCCTTCGAGGTCCGGCCGTGACGGACGACGAGCAGCGCGCCGTCGGCCTGTGCGGCGAGCAGCGCCGCATCGGTGACCGGGAGCAGCGGCGGCGCGTCGATCAGCACGACGTCGAACTCCGCGCGCAGCTGGGCCAGCAGCGTCTCCATCGCCTTGGACTGGAGCAGCTCCGACGGGTTGGGCGGGATCGGGCCGCAGGCCAGCACCTGCAGACCCGGTGTCGCCGTAGCTCTGCATGGCCTCGCGCAGGCTGATCTTCCCGATCAGCACGCTGGTCGTGCCCACGGCGCCGTCGAGGTCGAGCCGCTTGGCGATCAGCGGACGGCGCAGGTCGCACTCGACCAGGGCGACGCGCTGGTTGGTGAGCGCCAGGGTGACGGCCAGGTTGACCACCGTGGTCGACTTGCCCTCCTCGGGCACGGAGCTGGTGACCACGAAGACCTTCTGGTCGCTGTCGACCTCGATGTACTGCATGTTGGTGCGCAGCACCCGGAATGCCTCGGCCCAGCTCGAGGTGCCGGCCAGGGCGGTGCTGACGCGCTCCCGCACCGCCGTCGGGATCGGTGGTGATCCGGCCCACGACCGGAGCCGGCGGTGATCTGGGCGACGTCCTCGGACGAGGACACCGAGGTGTCCAGCAGCTCGCGCACGACGGCGAGGCCGACCCCCAGCAGCAGGCCGAGGACCAGCCCCAGCCCGATGTTGCGGACCGGCCGGGGTGAGACCGGGGAGGTCGAGACGTGCGCGTTGTCCACGATCTCGGCCTTGATCAGGGCATTGGTCTGGCCGGCCGGGGTCTCGAGCTCCTCGACGAGGTCGCTCAACGCCTCGGCGTAGGCCTGGGCGATGTCGCGGGCCTGGACCGGGTCGGCGTCGGTGGCGGTGATCTCGAGGTTGACCGTGTCGGGCACGACCGTGGCCCGCACCTGGCCGCGGATCACGTCGGGGTCGGCGCCGCCGCCGAGGTCGTCGGCCACCTGCTCGGCCAGCTTGCGGGACTTGGGCACGATGTCGGCGTAGGAGGTCGACCCGCTGGGTCGCGAACAGCCCGCCCTGGTAGGCCTGAGAGGCGTCGGACGTCGCTGGTGGCGACGAAGAGGCGCGCCGACGAGGAGTACTGCGGCGTGGCCTGCCAGGTGACGAACGCCGCCGCCGCGATCGTGAGCGCGAGCACCGCCGACGACGACCCGCCACCGTCGGCGCACGGTCAGCCAGTAGTCTCGAAGCTCCACAACCGTCCGATCTTGGTCGGCGCCGGGCGCGCCCCGACAGTCCCGGCTGCACTGTAACCCGCCGGCGGTGAGAAGCGTTCGCTGTCACCGCGTCGGGGCTGTGCTCGACGTCGAGTGTGTTTATGATGCGACCGTCCCGTCAGGCGGGAGTTGACCTTGCGGTCAGGCCGGGGAGTGGCCGAGCACAGCAGTGGGGTCGAGAGTAGAGGGAGAGTGCCGGGTACCTCCGGCCAAGATTCACGGGGGAATCGAGATGCGTGATGTCGTGCCCTTGCTGCGGCACTTCAGGACGGGGTCGTCGCTTTCTACGACGTCGCCGCCTGGCTGCTGTGTTTCGTGCTGTTCGCGTGGCTGCGCTTCGACCAGGTGAGCGCGCAGGTGCCCTGGAGCGAGGTCGCTGATGACCGGCGCTGGGCACGATCGCGGCCTACCTGGTGCTCGGCCTGGCTCACCCAGCTGCACCGCGGGCGCTCGGCGACCGCCAGTCTGGAGGAGATGGTGCCCTCGGGCTCGTGGTGCTCGGCACCGGCTTCGGCGTGACGGTCCTCAACGCGGTCTTCCACTGGGTCCCGCGCAGCGTCCCGCCCGGCGCGACGTTCGGCACCCTCGTGCGTCGCCGCCTGGGGGCGTGCCGTCGTGGCGGCGGGCCCGTGAGCGCAGCGACGAGTCGCTGCGTGAGCGGGGCGGGTCCAAGGTGCTGCTCATCGGTGGCGGTGAGGCCGGTCGCGAGCTGATCAGCTCGATGTGGCGCGACCCGGAGCAGCGGTGGCAGCCCGTGGGCATCCTCGACGACGACCCGCTGAAGCGTCACCGGCGCATCCGCGGGGTCCCGGTGCTCGGGCGGGTCAGCGACCTCGCACGGGTCGCGGAGTCCACGCGGCGTCGACAGCGTGGTGATCGCCATCCCCAGCGCAGACGCGGCGACGATCAGCAAGATCCGCACCATGGCAGTGCGCGCCGAGGTCGAGGTCAAGGTGCTGCCGTCGACCACCCAGCTCCTCACCGACCACGTCGGCATCCGCGACATCCGCGACGTCAACCTCACCGACGTGCTGGGCCGCAACCAGCTCGACACCGACGTCGACGCGATCGCCGGCTACCTGACCGGCCGCCGGGTACTCGTGACCGGCGCGGGCGGCTCGATCGGCTCCGAGCTGTGCCGCCAGATCTACCGGTTCGCGCCCGCCGAGCTGATGATGCTCGACCGCGACGAGTCAGCCCTGCACGCCGTCCAGCTGTCGATCCACGGGCGCGCGCTGCTCGACACCGAACGACGTCATCCTCTGCGACATCCGCGACCGGGCCGCTCTGCACACGGTCTTCACGGAGCGGCGCCCCGAGGTGGTGTTCCACGCGGCCGCGCTGAAGCACCTGCCGATGCTCGAGCAGTACCCCGCCGAGGCGGTCAAGACCAACATCGTCGGCACCCAGACCGTGCTCGACGCCGCCGAGCTGGTCGGCGTCGACACGTTCGTCAACATCTCCACCGACAAGGCCGCCAACCCCTGCAGCGTCCTGGGCTACTCCAAGCGGATCGCCGAGAGCCTCACCGCGACCCGCGCTGCGCGCTCTGGGCGGGGCTACGTCTCCGTCCGGTTCGGCAACGTCCTGGGCAGCCGGGGCTCGGTGCTCACCGCGTTCGCCCAGCAGATCGCGGCAGGTGGGCCGGTCACGGTCACCCACGAGGACGTGACCCGCTTCTTCATGACCATCGAGGAGTCGTGCCAGCTAGTCGTCCAGGCCGCGGCCATCGGCCGGCCCGGCGAGGCGCTGGTGCTCGACATGGGCGAGCCGGTGCGCATCGTCGACGTCGCCAGGCAGCTCATGGAGCAGTCCGGGCGACGGGTGCCCATCACCTTCACCGGGCTGCGCGACGGAGAGAAGATGCACGAGGAGCTGTTCGGGGAGAGCGAGCCGCACGACGTACGCCCGGCGCATCCTCTCGTCTCGCACGTGTCGGTCCCCACCGTCTCGGAGACCAGCGTCGGTCTGCTCCCCAGCAGTGGCGACTCGGACATCGTCCGCAATGCGATGGCCAGCCTCTGCCGCGAGCTCGACCACCGGTCGTGGGTCGACACCTTCGAGGCCGACTCCATCGACATCCGGCGGTAGCCCTCTTCGGCGGCGCGCGTAGCCTGCGGGTCGTGCGTGATGAGGCGCGACCCGTTGTAGTCGCCGAGGTGGTCCGTTCCGGTTTCGTGGAGGGCCACCACCACGGCTCGGTAGTGGCGCTGGCGGCGGACGCCGCGCCTGCGTGGTCGGTCGGCGACGTGACCAGCCAGGTGCTGCCCCGCTCGTGCAACAAGCCGCTCCAGGCGCTCGGGATGGTCCGGCTCGGGCTCGACCTGCCGCCCGAGCTGCTGGCGCTCGCCTGTTCCTCGCACAGCGGCGAGCCGTTCCACGTCGACGGCGTACGCCGGATCCTCGCGCTCGCCGACCTCGACGAGACGGCGCTGCAGAATGTCGACCGACTACCCGCTCGACGACCAGGCGAAGACCGCGGCGATCCGGAGTGGCGAGGAACCTCGGTCGATCTTCATGAACTGCTCGGGCAAGCACGCCGCGATGCTGCTCACCTGCGTCGTCAACGGCTGGGAGACCGGCACCTACCTCGCCCCTGACCACCCCTCCAGCAGGGGATCGCGGCGACCTTCGCCGAGCTGACCGGCGAGCCCGTCGAGGTCATCGCCGTCGACGGCTGCGGCGCCCCACTGCTGTCGACGTCGCTGACCGGGCTGGCCCGCGGCTTCCGGGCGCTCGCCGTCGCCACCGACGGCCCGGAGCACCGCGTCGCCGAGGCGATCCGCAGCTACCCGGCGTACGTGTCCGGCACGACCCGCGACGAGCACCGGCTGCTGACCGCGGTCCCGGGCGCCATCGGCAAGGCCGGCGCCGAGGCCTGCTACGCGGTAGCACTGCCGGACGGCCGCGCGTTTGCCCTCAAGATCGACGACGGCGGGGCCAGGGCCCGCCCGGTGGTGATGGCCGAGGCGCTGCGCCGCGGCGGCGTGCCGACCGAGCCGGGGGTCGACGCCGCCGCCCTCGACGACACCGGGCGGGTGCCGGTGCTGGGCGCGGGCGAGCCGGTGGGGGAGATCCGCGCGGCGTTCTGAGGTCAGCCCTCGCCGATGGCGGCCAGCAGTCGCTTCACGGCCCGCGACCGTGGGTCGATGTCCTGGGCGCGGAGGAGGTCCTCGCGGGCGCCGTCGACGTCGGCGAGGCCGTAGCGCGCGATGGCCCGTTGGACGTAGGCGTCGGGTCGCTCCGGGAACAGCCGCACCGCCCGGTCGAGGTCGGCTCGTGCCTCCTCGAGCTCGCCGCGCGAGATGAGCGCCACGCCGAGCGCGACCCGGGCCTGGTAGGCGTCGGGTGTGCGCTCGAGACTGTCCTCGGCCATCGCCTGGGTGTCCTTCGCGGCCGAGTCCAGACCGCTGTCGGTGAGCCCGGCCATGGCCTGCGCGCCGAGCATCTCGACGTCGCCGTCCAACGGCCGCCACCGGCTCGCGCCGTCGATGGCCGAGACCGCCCGTTGCCGGTGGGTCGACGAGGCCTCCTCGACTCCCTGCTGGAGCAACACCTCGCTCACGCAGGACATGAGCATGAGCACTGCCGCGAGTCCGAACGCGGTGGGCACCGCGACCCGCCGCCAGCGCGGCTCCGTCGTCGCCGTCGGGCACGGCTTCGGCGACCAGGGCGCCGGCGAGGAAGGCCGCGAGGCAGGTCGGGCCGGCGGCGGTGAAGTTCACCATCAGGGCCACTCCGTAGCCGCCGACAGCCGCCGCGAGTCCCCAGGCTCCCGGGTGCTCGCGCAGCACTGCCCAGGCCCGTCGCAGCAGTACGACGACGAGCGCGACGAGGCACAGCACCAGGGGCAGGCCGCCGGCGGCGGCCACCTGCAGGAACAGCTGGTGCGGCGAGTCGGCGATCCTCGAGGGTCCGGTGAAGTCGACGAAGTCGGCCGACTCGTAGCGGCCGAACGCGTCGACGTAGCGGCTCGGACCGAGGCCGAGCCACGGGTGGTCCGCGACGAGGTGGAGCGTGTCCTGCCACTGGGTGAGCCGCCCGCTCGCGGTCGCACTGTTGAACAGCCGGTCCCGGGTCACCGGGACGAGCAGGGCCACCACGCCCATGGCGGCGAGCAGCCCGGCGACGACCGGGAAGCTGTCGTGCGCTGGCGGACGAGCACCACAACGAGCAGGGCCAGCGCGGTCAGGGCCAGCGCGGTGCGCGAGCCCGAGAAGGCGACCGTGGCGAGCGAGCCCGGCCAGCCCGGAGGCCAGCAGGGCGTCCCGGTGCTGGAGCAGCAGCGTCCCGATCACGGCTGCACTCATCATGCGCGACGAGGCCTTGGTCGGTCGCGTTGCCGAGGAGTGAGCCGCTGCGGTCGAGCGTGGTCTTCCCGAGCGGTGAGTGCCCGGCGACGTCGAGCAGCGAGAAGACGAACAGCACGACCGCCATCGCCGAGAGCGCATGCGCCAGG
Organism: uncultured Actinomycetota bacterium; assembly: GCA_963766475.1. Lineage (GTDB taxonomy): Bacteria > Actinomycetota > Actinomycetes > Propionibacteriales > Nocardioidaceae > Nocardioides. Next base: position 20,399 of record CAVXZS010000006.1, read on the forward strand.
TGCAGCATCCGGACCGGGCCGCGGCCGACGACGCGCGCGCCGAGCCAGGCCGCGCCGGCGTACAGCAGCAGCACCGGAAGGCCCTCGTAGCGCGGCCAGCGTCCGACGAGCGACGCCACAGGCGTGTCCCCGAGCAGGGCGGCCAGGGTCACCACTGCTGCCCCGACCGCGAGCGTGACCACCACCGGACGAGGGAGCCTGCCCGAGCGCGGCACCGTGGCGCCGACCGCGCCGGCGACGGCCACGACCAGCAGCTTCGCGAACACGAACCGCGTGAAGCCGCCGGGGACCACGGCCAGCGGAGCGGCGGCGACCAGCCACAGCGCGGTCAGGCGCCGGCGGCCGACCGAGAGCTCCGAGGAACGGTCCGCGGCCGGCGCGCGAGTGCGACCGGCAGCCATCGCCACCCCCTCACTGGGCCCCGTGCGTGGTCAGACGGAACCGCAGAGTAGCCCGATCGAGTCATTTCGGAGTGGTTGAGAGCTGAAGCTCTTGTCAGCAGGCCCCTGTCTGTCGTTGGGTCAGGCTCGGCCACCGGCGAGCGAGGGAGCGCGCAGGGGCCAATCTCATGGGGAGACGTTCCACGCATGCGCGACGACGCCGCTGACCTCGCTGCCTACGCGGCGGCCTACGACCATGTCCGTCTGAGCCCTCGCGCCCGGCGCGCCGCAGTCGCACTGCTGGCCGCCGTCGCCGTGCTGCTCGGCCTGGCGGGACCGGCTCCGGCGGCTCCGGCCGCGGCCGCCTCGGCCCCGGCGAGCGCAGGCGACAGGCGCACCTCGGCCACGGCCACAAGCACGCCCCCAAGCCGCCGCGCCCGACGGGCGACGCGGCCGCCGGCACCGCGAGCATCAGCGGCCACGTGACGTTCCCCAGTCGGCGACCCGGCGCCCTTCCTCGAGGGTGCGGTCCGGGTGACCAACGGCTCCTACACCCGCTACGGGTACGCCGACTCCTCCACCGGCAACTACACCGTGACCGGACTGCCCGCCGGGAGCTACCGGGTCGAGTTCAACCGGCTCAGCGGCTACAACGTCTACTCGGAGGCCCAGTACTACAACAACCACCCCGAGTTCCAGGGGCCGGGCAGCGCCGACCCGGTGACCCTCGCCGACGGTCAGGCGCGGCCGGGCGTCAACGCGTCGCTGGTCAAGGGCGGGTCCATCTCCGGGAAGCTCGTCGACGGCGCCGGCAACCCGCTGGCCTACTGCCGGGTCCAGGCCTACACCGACGCCGCGGTGCTGATCGGCCGGGAGACCCAGAGCAACTGGGACGGAACCTTCACCATCGGTGGCCTGACGACGGGCGCCTACAAGGTCCGGGTCTTCGGCAGCCGCTACTCCGACTGTGACGGCGGCACGCAGTACCTCACCAACGCCAACGGCGGCCCGACCTCGACCGATCCCTGCCGGCGCGGTCGGCGTGAGCGTCACCCGAGGTGTCAACCACCCGCTCGCCAGCAACGTCGTCTACGCGATCGGCGGCCGGATCTCCGGGCACGTCACCCTGCCGCCCGACGCCCGATACCGCGACCGCTTCGTGGTGGCCCGCAACCTGACCAACGGCGCGATCACCCGGTCGGCGCTCGCGTCGAAGATCGACGGCAGCTACACCATCAAGGGGCCTGCCCACCGGGAGCTACCGGGTCACGTTCGCCCGGCTCAGCGGCATCGCGCTGACGCAGACGGAGTTCTTCAACAACCACCCCGAGTCCGCGGGCATCGGCTCGGCCAACGCCGTCACCGTGACCCGGGGCAGCACGCACACGGCCGTCGACGCCACCCTCGTGAAGGGCGGCAGCATCTCCGGCCACCTCGCCGACGGGTCCGGCACCAACCTGGCCGGCTGCTACGTCCAGGCGTTCACCCCTGACGGCAGCCTGGTCACCCGGGCGGCGTACACCGACGCGGAGCGGTGCCTTCACCGTCGGCGGCCTCACCACCGGCTCCTACAAGCTGCGCGTGGTCAAGCCCAAGAAGCGGCGCGGCCACCACGCCCCGCCCGTGCCGGACAGCCCCTGCGACCGGGCGCCGCAGTACTACCACGGCGCCGCGCAGCTGGGCGCCGGCCCGGCAACCGCGATCCCGGTCACCGTGGGCAGCGACCACGCCATGGGCAACCTCGTCTACCAGCTGGGCGGCATCATCACCGGGCACGTCGACCTGCCCGCCAACCCCCAGCGCAGCGACGGCATCGTGACTGTCCGCAAGTTCCACAGCCACCAGGCCCACTCGGCACGCGTCGACGACGACGGCAACTACACGGTCCACGGCCTCGGTGCGGGGAGCTACCGCGTCACCTTCGCCCGGGTCAGCGGTTTCGCCGTCTCGGCCGCCGAGTTCTACAACAACCACCCCGAGTCGGCCGGCGTGGGCTCGGCCAACCTCGTCGACCTCACGGCGGGGGAGACCGAGACCCGCAACGCCACGCTCACCCCGGGCGGCCACATCACGGGCACGGCTGACCGACACCCACGGCCACGTCCTGCGCTGCCTCGTCCAGGCGTTCACGACCGACGGGTCGCGGGTGACCCGCGCCGGACGTCAGCCTCGCGTCGGCGAACGGCGCGTTCGACATCGGCGGGCTCACCACCGGCCAGTACTTCGTGCGGGTGGTGCCCATGCCGTACGTACGGGTGCCACTCCGGGAGGCAGTTCCTCCACGGCAGCGGCGGACCGCTCATCACCCCCGGGCCGGGCACCGCGGTATCGGTGACCCAGGGCGGCACCAGGGCGCTGAGCCAGCCCCTGGCGTACGCGAGGAAGCCGCGCCTGCACAACCTGGTTCCGCCGTCCATCGCAGGTTCGCCGGTGGTCGGCTCCGTGCTGACGGCCTCCCCCGGGACCTGGTCCGAGTCCGGGGTGACGTTCGCCTACCAGTGGCGGGCCGATGGCACCAAGATCGCCGGCGCGGCGCAGCCGACCCTCGCGCTGACCGCCGCCCAGCTCGGCCGACGCATCACGGTGCTCGTCACCGCTACGAAGACCGGCTTCGTGCGCAGGTCGAAGATCTCGCCCGCGGTCGGGCCGGTCGCCGCCGCAACGGTGGTCAACCCGCCCCCGCCGCCTCCGTCTCCGCCAGGTCTGCTTGCGTTCGTCTTGGCCCACAAGGCGTCCTTCAAGGGGACTCGCCAAGGTCGGAGGGGTGCTCAAGGCCGTCGCCGGAGCGACCACGCCAGGGGCCACCACGGTGACCTACCAGTGGCTGCTCAACGGCAAGGCGATCAAGAAGGCGGCCAAGGCGAAGTACAAGCTCACGAGGTCCGCCGCCGGCAAGAGAGATCAGCCTACGGATCACCTACGTGAAGGCCGGCTACGCCACCTTGGTGAGCTTCTCCAGCGCCAAGAAGGTCAAGGCCGCGCCGAAGCGATAGCGATTCTGCTAGCAGGGTGCGGGGCGAGTCTCCCTGCCCTGCTAGGCGTTGTGACTCGACACACACGCCCTCAGTTTGCATTTGCTAACTCCAGCTAGCACGATGGAGGGCATGGCAAAGGGAAGTGTCGGCGAGCGCGTCGGGGAGCAGGTCAACAAGACCGCCGGTGCGCTCGGTGAGTACCTCAAGGAGCAGCGGCTGCTCGCGCGGCTGTCGCTTCGCCAGCTGGCCGAGCAGGCCGGGGTGTCCAACCCCTACCTCAGCCAGATCGAGCGAGGGCTGCGCAGGCCCTCGGCCGAGGTGCTCCAGCAGATTGCCAAGGCGATGCGGATCTCCGCGGAGTCGCTCTACGTGCGCGCCGGGATCGTCAACCCGGTCGACGGGGTCGGGGGCTCGGTCGAGCTCGCCGTCCTGGGCGACACCCGCCTGACCGAGCGCCAGAAGCAGTCGCTGCTCGACGTCTATGCCTCGTTCCTGGCGCTCAACGGCGCCCAGGAGCAGGCAGCGAGCACGGACCAGACCGACACACCCCCCGCAGCAACCACCACCGAGAAGGAGTGAACGAAGAACATGGCCAAGACCAAGTTCGACATCGCAGGGTTCGATTTCAAGGGCGAGGCCCAGAAGACGCTGCACGCCGGCGTCGGCGCGGCTGACCTGGCGCTCGAGACCGTCAAGGACTACGTCTCCGAGGCGCAGAAGCGCTTCGAGGCTGCCCAGAAGGACGCGCAGAAGGCGTTCGCGTCGGCTCAGAAGTCCGTCAAGGACTTCGAGTTCCAGCCCCAGGCCCTGCGCTCGCAGGCCACCACCGTGGTCAGCAGCCGGGTCGACGAGCTGTCCAAGGACGCCAAGGCCCGTCGTACCGCCGTCGAGAAGCGGGTCGCCGAGCTGCAGTCCGAGGCGCAGAAGCTCGCGACCGAGACCGTCGTCACCGCGACCGGCACCTACGACAAGCTCGCCAAGCGCGGCGAGAAGGTCGTGAAGCGGATCCGCAAGGAGACCGCCGCGGTTGCCGACCCGGGCCCGGTCAGCAAGACCACGGGCGCGACCGTCACCGCCAACGCCAAGGCGCCGGCCAAGAAGGCGCCGGCCAGGAAGACCACCGCGAAGAAGGCTCCGGCCAAGAAGACCGCCGCCAAGTGACCCTCTGAGGTCAGCACGGCACCCAGCAACACCACGAGGCCCCCGCAGGAAACTGCGGGGGCCTCGGTTCGTTCGTTCCTCTAGGCTGGGCGCATGTCGGGGGTCTTCGCGGTCGAGAGCACAGTGGGGCTCATCGTCTACTTCGTCCTGCTCGCGGTGAAGATCTACGCCTTCGGCAGCGCGCTGCTCTACTCGAGCGCGGCCTACGAGGCCGCCGGCAAGCTCACCAAGGTGGCCTGGTGCGTCATCCTCGGCATCGGTGTGGCGCTGACCTTCATCCCGGTGGGCGGCCTCACTCTGAGCCTGGTCGCGACGATCGCCGCGTTCGTCTACCTGGCCGACGTACGCCCGGCGCTGGCCGGCCTCACCCGACGTCGTTAGCCCTCGCGCTGGTTGAGGAGGTTGCGCAGCAACCGTCTGAAGCGCGAAACCTACCGACAACCGCTGATCGAGCCTGTCGAGATCTGGGAAGCGACGTGGGCCAGTCCCAGCCCCGGGTCGACCGGGTTTCGAGACGGGCGCAGAGCGCCCTCCTCAACCAGCGGTAGCTCCGGCCGCGCGGCTTCGGTGGTTGAGGAGGTTGCGCAGCAACCGTCTCGAAACCCCCGCGCGATGGCACCCACCCGACCACCGCTGATCGAGCTTGCCGAGATCCCCGGAAGCGAGGGGGCCGGTCCCAGCCTCGGCGCGACGAGGTTTCGAGACGGGCGCAGAGCGCCCTCCTCAACCAGCGGTAGCTCCGGCGCGCGCTTCGGTGGTTGAGGAGGTTGCGCAGCAACCGTCTCGAAACCCCCGCGCGATGGCACCCACCCGACCACCGCTGATCGAGCTTGTCGAGATCCCGAAGCGAGGGGGCCGGTCCCAGCCTCGGCTCGCGAGGTTTCGAGACGGGCGCAGAGCGCCCTCCTCAACCAGCGGTAGCTCCGGCTGCGCGCCTTCGGTGGTTGAGGAGGTTGCGCAGCAACCGTCTCGAAACCCCTCGGCGCTGGAAAGCACGGTGAATCGCCCTGGGTTTTGTAGAGGCTCGGGCTATTGGATTCCGGCCAGGGTCTGGTCGGTCCTGGACTGAGCGTAGGACGTTTCCTCGAACTCGGCTGGCGGGATGTCGTTGAGGTAGCCGTGGAGCCGTTGGTTGTTGTGCCAGTGCACCCAACCGAGGGTGGCGAGCTCGACGTCCTCGACGCTCTTCCAGGGCCGGCCCTCGTGTGCGGGTCCGCGGATGAGCTCGGCCTTGTAGTAGCCGTTGAGTGTCTCGGCCAGCGCGTTGTCGTAGCTGTCGGCAACGGTCCCGATCGAGGGAACGCGCCGATCTCAGCGAGCCGTTCGCCGTAGCGGATGGAGGTGAACTGCGACCCGGCATCGCTGTGGCAACGGAGTCCCTCAAGCCGGGCCCCGCGTGAGCATCGGGCCATCTCGATCGCGTCGAGGACCATGGTGGTCCGCATGTGTGGGGCGACTCGCCAGCCCACGATCGCCCGGGAGTAGGCGTCGGTGATGAAGCAGACGTAGGCCACCCGGGCCCAGGTCGGCACGTAGGTCAGATCGGTGACCCACAGCTGGTTCGGGCTGGTTGCGGTGAAGTCGCGGTCGACCAGGTCCGGGTGCCGCGCTGCGAGCGGATCCGGCTTGGTGGTCTTGACCTTCTTGGTACGCCGCACCCCTTCGATCCCAGCGGCCCGCATCAACCGGGCGACCTGGTCACGACCGATGTCATACCCGGCCCGCCGGGCCGCCTTCCAAAGCTTGTGGGCGCCGTAGACCCGGTAGTTGTCCACCCAGAGCTGGCGAAGTACCGCCACCATGACCGCATCGCGCAGCGCGCGTCGCGAGGGCGGACGAGTCTTGACCGCGTAGTAGACGCTGGGGGCCACCTGCAGCCCTGCCTGACGCAGGACCCGACAGATGGGCTCGACCCCGAGCTCACGTCCCTCGAAGACCTCGTGCCGGTTGGCGTCGAGGAACTCCACGATCACCGCTGTTGGCGGTCGAGCTCCGCCCCGAAGAAAGTCGCTGCCCGCCGCAGGATCTCGTTGGCCCGGCGCAGCTCACGGTTCTCCTGCTCCAGCGCCTTGACCCGGCTGGCCTCATCGGTGGTCACACCCGGCACGCGGCCCTCGTCGATCTCTGCCTGACGAACCCAGGCCCGCACCGACTCCAGCCCGTAACCGAGCTGCCGCGCCACCCGCGCGATCGTCCCGATGTCGGTGCCCAACTCCGCCCGCAACGTGCGAACCATCCGCACCGCCGCGTCCTTCTCCTCCTGGCTGTACCGCGGCGTACTCGGCTTCCCAGGCGTGATGTCCCTCGGCATAACTCCATCCTCGTTCCCAAACGATGGAGCCTCCAGCAAACCCAGGGCGATTCACCGACTGAACACGCTGCGAGCCGCCGGTAGCTCGCGTCCCAGCCTGGCTCGATAGGTTTCGAGACGGGCGCAGAGCGCCCTCCTCAACCAGCGGTGGCTCGGCCGCGCCTTCGGTGGTTGAGGAGGTTGCGCAGCAACCGTCTCGAAACCCCCGCGCGATGGCACCCACCCGACCACCGCTGATCGAGCTTGCCGAGATCCCCGAAGCGAGGGGGCCGGTCCCAGCTTCGGCTCGAGAGGTTTCGAGACGGGCGCAGAGCGCCCTCCTCAACCAGCGGCAGCGGCCGCGCCGTCAACTGCCGTTCGTGAGGTAGCGCTCCAGCGCGACCCGGGCGTCCTCCGGCTCGAAGCCGGTGGCGCGCAGCTTGGACAGGTCCATCACGCTGTGCAGCGGCCGCGGGGCCAGGTCCTTGCCCGCGAAGTACTCCTCGGTGGTCACCGAGGACACGTCGCCGGCGGAGCGGCCGGACAGCTCGAAGACCGCCCGAGCGACGTCGGCGAACGACGTCGGGTCGCCGCCGTTGCTCACGTTGTAGGTGCCGTACGGCGCCTCGACGTCGAGCAGGTGCCGGGTGGCCCGGGACAGCTCCTCGGTGAAGGTGAGCCGCCCGACCTGGTCGTCGACGACCGAGGGACTGACGTCGCTGGCGGCGAGCTGCTGCATGGTGCGCACGAAGTTCTTGCCCGAGCCGATCACCCACGAGGTGCGCAGCACGTAGTGGCGCGGGGCGGTGGCCACCGCGACGTCGCCGGCCGCCTTGGTCTGCGCGTAGACGCCGAGCGGGGACAGCGGCTCGTCCTCGGTGTGCGGGTCGACGGTGCCGTCGAAGACGTACTCGGTCGAGTAGTGGACCAGCGTGAACCGGTGCTCGGTCGCGAGCCTGGCCAGGGTGGCCGGGGCGCCGGCATTGGCCGCCCACGCCGTACGCCGACCCTCGGGGGTCTCGGCCGCGTCGACCGCCGTGTAGGCCGCGGCGTTGAGCACCAGGCCGTACTCGTTCCACGGCCAGTCGGCGACCTGCTTGGCGTCGGTGACGTCGAGCTCGTCGAGGTCCACCAGGTCCGCGCCCGGGAAGTCCGCCTGGAGCGCGGTGCCGAGCTGGCCCTTGGAGCCGACGATCAGCGTCTTGCGCGGCGCCATCGGCACCACGTCGGCCAGCATCGGCGTGGTCTTGTCCTTGTCGCTGATCTCCGCCTCCGCGAGCGGGATCGGCCAGGGGATCGCCACGGTCGGGTCGGCCAGGTTGAGCGCCGGGTAGGCCAGACCGGGCCGCCAGTGGTCGTTGACCAGGTAGGAGTACGTCGTGCCGTCCTCGAGCACCTGGTAGGAGTTGCCGACGCCGCGGGGCACGAAGACCGCGACCGACGGGTCCGCCTCGATCGTGAACACCTCGCCGAAGCTCTCGCCCTCGCGCATGTCGACCCAGGCGCCGAAGATCCGGCCGTGCGCGACGCTGATGAACTTGTCCCACGGCTCGGTGTGCACGCCGCGGGTCACGCCGCGGCGGGCGTTGTAGGCGACGCTGTGCTGGACCGGCCCGAAGTCCGGCAGCCCGAGGGCGGTCATCTTCGCGCGCTGCCAGTTCTCCTTGAACCAGCCGCGGTTGTCCTCGTGGAGGGGCAGGCGGACGACGAGCAGGCCGGGGATCGGGGTCTTCTCGACGCGCAGCTCGGCCATGGTTCAGTCCCAGCCTTCGGTTGCGAGGTTTCGAGACGGTCGCAGAGCGACCTCCTCAACCACCGTCGGGGGGCGTCCGGTGGTTGAGGAACCGTTCGCGCGCTAGACGACCCTGTCTCGAAACCCCGGACCCATGACCGCATCACTGGCCCTTGGTCGCGTAGAACGCCTCGGTGGCCTGCTTGTGCGGGCGCCACCAGTCCTCGCGCGTGCGGTACCACTCGACGGTGTCGGCCAGGCCGGCCTCGAAGTCCTGGAAGCGCGGGGACCAGCCGAGCTCGGAGCGCAGCTTGCCGGACTCGATCGCGTAGCGCCGGTCGTGGCCGGCCCGGTCGGTGACGAACTCGATGTCGTCCTCCGAGCGTCCGAAGAGGCCGAGCAGCGCCTTGACGACCTGGAGGTTGTTGCGCTCGCCGTCCGCGCCGATCAGGTAGGTCTCGCCGTAGCGGCCCTTGTCGAGGATGGAGAGCACCGCCGAGGAGTGGTCGTCGGCGTGGATCCAGTCGCGGACGTTGAGCCCGTCGCCGTAGACCTTGGGCGGCACGCCGTCGATGAGGTTGGTGATCATCCGGGGGATGAACTTCTCGATGTGCTGCCAGGGGCCGTAGTTGTTGGAGCAGTTGGAGATCGTCGCGCGGACGCCGAAGCTGCGGACCCACGCGCGGACCAGGTGGTCGGAGCCGGCCTTGGACGCGCTGTAGGGCGACGAGGGGTTGTAGGGCGTGTCCTCGGTGAACCGCTTCGGGTCGTCGAGGTCGAGGTCGCCGTAGACCTCGTCGGTCGAGACGTGGTGCAGGCGTACGTCGTGGCGACGGGCCGCCTCGAGCAGCGTGAACGTGCCGACGATGTTGGTCTGGATGAACGGGCCCGGGTCGTCGAGGGAGTTGTCGTTGTGGGACTCCGCGGCGAAGTGGACCGCGGCACCGTGGTCGGAGAACAGCTTGTCGACCAGCGGGCCGTCCGCGACGTCGCCGACGACCAGCTCGACCCGGTCCTGGGGCAGCTCCTCGAGCGACTCCCGGCTCGCCGCGTAGGTGAGCTTGTCGAGCACCGTCACCGACAGGTCGGTGTTGTTGACGACGTGGTGCACGAAGTTGGAGCCGATGAACCCGGCGCCACCGGTCACGAGAAGGTCAGCCACGGGGGGTCAGCCTAGTTTCTGGGCCTCGCCGTGACCTAACTAGTGTGGTCGTCCATGCGCGGAATCATCCTGGCCGGTGGCACCGGTTCCCGGCTGCACCCCATCACCCTCGCGGTGAGCAAGCAGCTGATGCCGGTCTACGACAAGCCGATGATCTACTACCCGCTCACCACCCTGATGCTGGCCGGGATCCAGGACGTGCTGGTGATCACCACCCCCCACGAGGCCGGGCAGTTCCACCGCCTGCTGGGCGACGGGTCGCAGTTCGGGGTCAACCTCACCTACGCCGTGCAGCCGAGCCCCGACGGCCTCGCGCAGGCGTTCATCATCGGTGCCGACCACGTGGGCGACGACCGGGTCGGGCTGGTGCTGGGCGACAACATCTTCTACGGCGACCGCCTCGGCGCGCGGCTGAACCGGTTCCACGACCTCGACGGCGCCGCCGTCTTCGGCTACCGCGTGGCCGACCCCACGGCGTACGGCGTCGTGGAGTTCGACGAGCAGGGCAAGGCCCTGTCGCTGGAGGAGAAGCCGGCCGAGCCGAAGAGCAGCTTCGCGGTGCCGGGCCTCTACTTCTACGCCTCCGACGTCGTCGAGAAGGCCGCCGCGCTGAAGCCGTCTGCCCGCGGCGAGCTCGAGATCACCGACCTCAACCGGGCCTATCTCGACGAGGGCCGGCTCCAGGTCGAGGTGCTGCCCCGCGGCGCCGCCTGGCTCGACACCGGCACCGTCGACGACCTCAACGAGGCGGGCAACTACGTGCGCGCGATCGAGCACCGGCAGGGGCTCAAGATCGGCTGCCCGGAGGAGGTCGCCTGGCGGATGGGCTTCATCGACGACGCCCGCCTCCGCGAGCTCGCCGAGCCGCTGGTCAAGAGCGGCTACGGCACCTACCTGCTCGGCCTGCTCGACGAGCGCTGAGCGACCGCCGGGGCGGCCTCACATCCCCTCTCGCTCCTCGTCCCGCACCCGCAGCCAGCGGTGCCCGTACCCCTCGAGCGCGAGCTCGACGGTGCCACGGCGGCCGGTCTGGACGGACTCGTGGGCGAACAGGTCGTCGAGCCACACGGGCTGCGCGGTATCCAGCTCGAGCTCGGTGGTGACCGGGTGCGGCGACAGGTTGTGGACGGCGACCGTCGACGACCCCTCCCAGGTGCAGCGGTGCGCCATGACCTCCCGGCGCTGCTGCCGGAGCACCTCGAAGTCGCCCCACCCCAGCTCGGGACAGTCGCGGTAGGTCTGGATCAGTGCGCGCAGGAAGCTCCACAGCGAGTCCGGGTCGCGCTTCTGGTCGCTCACGTTGACGGCCTCCGGACCGTAGCCGCCCGGGACCGGCCGCTGGACCAGGCGGCGCGGGGGAGCGGTGGAGAAGCCGCCGTTGGCGTCGGGCGACCACTGCATCGGCGTACGCACGGCCATCCGGCCCTCGGCCTCGAGGTCCTCGCCCATCCCGATCTCCTCGCCGTAGTAGAGCGTCGGGGTGCCCGGCAGGCTGAACAGGAGGCTGTAGACCATGCGGATCCGCCGGGGGTCCCCGTCGAGCATGGTCGGCAGGCGGCGCTTGAGACCGCGGCCGTAGATCTGCATGCCGGGCTCCGGCCCGAAGGCCGCGAAGACCTCCTGCCGCTCCTCGTCGGAGAGCTTGTCGAGGGTCAGCTCGTCGTGGTTGCGGACGAACGTCGCCCACTGGCAGTCCGGATGGATCTTCGGCCTGGCCTTGAGCGCCTTCGCCAGCGGCCGCGCGTCCTGGCGCGCCAGCGCGAGGTACATGTTCTCCATCCCGATGAAGTCGAACATCATCGTGAGCTCGTCGCCGTCGGAGCCTCCGAAGTAGGCCCGCTGCTCCTTGTGCGGGAGGTTGACCTCGCCCAGCAGGATCGCGTCGCCCCGGCGCCGGCCGAGGAACGACCTCAGCTCCTTCAGGTAGCCGTGCGGGTCGCCGGGCACGTCGTCGCCCGCGGTGTCGACGTCGGCGATGAGGAACGGCACGGCGTCCACGCGGAACCCGGACAGTCCCAGCTCGAGCCAGAAGCCGATCGACTTGGCGATGTGGTCGCGCACCTCGGGGTTGGCGAAGTTGAGGTCGGGCTGGTGGGAGTAGAAGTGGTGGAGGTACCACTCACCGGTGCGCTCGTCGAGCTCCCAGATGCTGTCCTCCTTGTCGGGGAAGACGACCTTGTCGGAGGTGTCCGGCGGCGGGTCGGCGCGCCACACGTAGTAGTCGCGGTAGCGGTTGTCCTTGCTCCTGCGCGCCGCCTTGAACCACGGGTGCTGGGCCGAGGTGTGGTTGACGACGAGGTCCGCGATCACCCGGATGCCGCGGTCGTTGGCGGTCCGGAGGAGCTCGACCAGGTCGCCGTGGGTGCCGAGCCGGCTGTCCACGCCGAAGAGGTCGGTGACGTCGTAGCCGTCGTCGCGGTCCGGGGTCGGGTAGAAGGGCATCAGCCACAGGCAGGTCACGCCGAGCTCCGCGAGGTAGTCGATGCGCTGGGTCAGCCCCACCAGGTCGCCGATGCCGTCCCCGTCGGAGTCGTGGTAGGTCTCGACGTCGACGCAGTAGATGACGGCGTTCTTCCACCAGAGGTCGCCGGTGCTCACACCTCGCACCACGGTCAGGCGCCGTTCAGCTGTACGTCGGCCGGCAGCCGGCGGGCCGGCACCTGCTCGTGGCTGGCGTGGAAGCCGTAGCGCGTCATGGGCCCAGACAACCGGATCGACCCCACCCGCGCGACCCCGTGGCGCCGTCTTGTGCTGTCGAAGAGACCGGCCCTAGCGTGCACAGCCCACGGGAGGGAAGGGCAACGGATGAGCGGCGTTCCAGCACCCGACGAGCGGACCATCTACTCGTCGCGGCTGCACGGCGGGGTCGACGCCCTCGCCTGGCCGGTGTTCAGCGAGTCGGCGCTGGAGATGCTGCGGTCGGCGGGCGAGGTCCTGCACCCCGAGCCCGACGAGCTGCTGTGGGAGGCCGGCGACCCCTACGACCTCAACCTCGTCCTCACGGGAGGTGTCCTCCTCCTCGACCGACGCGACGACCGCGTCGTCTTCGTGATCGAGGAGGGCGACTTCGTCGGCGAGCTGGGCATGCTGATGGGACAGCGGGCCTTCCTCCCGGGCGTGGCCATGGAGCGAACGACGCTGCTCCGGGTGCGGGTCGAGGCGCTTCGCGGGCTCGTGGAGATCTCGGGCGAGCTGAGCGACGTACTGCTCGCCGCACTGGACGCCCGGCGGAGCCTGCTGACCCGGCTGGGAGAGGGCGGCCTCGTGATCGCCGGGGACGACGACCGCGACCTGCACCGGCTCCGGGACTTCGCCGACCGCAACCAGATCCCCTCCCGGACCGTGCTGCGCTCCGACACGACAGCGTGGGCCGAGCTGGCGGCGACCACGTCTCCCTGCCCGACGAGGGCACGGCCGTGGTGACCGGCGCGCGCCGGGTGCTGGTGGCACCGACGACCCGCGATCTCGCGACCGCGCTCGGGATCGACCTGTGGACCGTCTCCGACGGATCGCGGTGCGACCTGCTGGTGGTGGGCGCCGGACCGGCGGGGCTGGCCGCCGCCGTCTACGGCGCCTCGGAGGGACTGGACGTGGTCGTCGTCGAGGACGTCGCCATCGGTGGCCAGGCCGGCAGCTCGTCGCGGATCGAGAACTACCTCGGCTTCCCCCGTGGCATCTCCGGCGTCGAGCTGGCGCGGTCCGCGATGCTGCAGGCCGTGAAGTTCGGGGCCAGGCTCGTGTCACCCCGCGCCGTCACGGGACTGGCACCGCTGCCCGGAGGTGGGTTCCGGGTCCGCCTCGACGACGAGCTGGACGTCGTCGCCTCGGCCGTGGTCATCGCCACCGGCGTCCGCTACCGGCGACTGGCCCTGCCCGGGCTCGCGGAGCTCGAAGGGCGCGGTGTCTACTACGCCGCCGGCCAGCTCGAGGCCACCGTGGTGTCCGGGCACAACGCGGTCGTGGTCGGTGGCGCCAACTCGGCCGGCCAGGCGGCCCTCTTCCTGGCTCGGCAGGCCGGGCACGTCCACGTCCTGATCCGCCGCGACGACCTGCACGCGACCATGTCCAACTACCTCGCACAGCGCCTCACCCACCACGAGCGGATCACCGTCCATCCGCGCTCGGAGCTGTCCTCGGTCCAGGGCACCGATCGGCTCAGCGCGGTGACCTGGCGTGACCACGCTCGCGCCCGCGACGTACACCTCGACGCAGCCGGCGTGTTCCTGCTGATCGGCGCGGAGCCGTGCACGACCGCACTGCCCGAGGCCGGCGTCGAGCTCGACGAGAAGGGGTTCGTGGTCACCAGCGACGGCTTCGCGACCTCGGTGCCCGGGATCTTCGCCGTCGGTGACGTGCGGGCCGGATCGGTGAAGCGGGTCGCGTCGGCGGTGGGCGAGGGGTCCGTGGTCGTCTCCGCCGTCCACTCCTACCTCGCCGGCTCGACGGACTCCTAGCCGAGCGACCACGGCACGGACGCCGAACGTCCGGAATGCTCGTTAGCATCGCGGCGTGGATCGGACAGCGAGCACCTACACCACCAAGCTCCTGACGCCGGACACCTGGGACGACTTCGCCGCCCTCGTGGAGGCGAACAACGGCGTGTGGGGCGGCTGCTGGTGCATGGGCTTCCACCCCGAGGGTGTCGGCGAGGGGCGCACGCCGGAGGGCAACCGGGAGGCCAAGCGCGGCCACACCCAGCGCGGGTCGGTGCACCAGGTCCTGGTCTACGACGACGGTGCGTGCGTGGGCTGGTGCCAGTACGGGTCACCGGCCGAGCTGCCCAACATCAAGAACCTGGCGAAGTACGAGCAGGGAGCGGTGGCGCTGCCGGACTGGCGGATCGGCTGCATCTTCACCGGCAGCAAGCACCGCGAGCGCGGCGTCGCCCGGGCCGCCGTGGCCGGCGCCCTGGAGGCCATCCGGGCCGCCGGCGGCGGCGTCATCGAGGCCTATCCCGAGCAGACCGTCGACCGGAAGCCGCAGCGCGGCTCCTACCTCCACACCGGACCGGAGGAGCTGTACGCCGAGCTCGGGTTCGTCCGCGACCGCCAGATCGCCAAGTGGCGCTGGGTGATGCGCACCGAGGTGTGACCTCCGGGCGTTCCCGGTGGGCTGCTGGCTGGCTACAGGCTGGCTACTGGCTGAACGGGAAGTAGTAGTCCTCGTGCGCGCTCCGTGACGCGGCGCCCCACGTGTCGCCGTCGTAGTCGGGGCCGTTCCTGACCTGGTCCTTGGTCATCGAGAGGCTGACCAGCTTGTCGTCGTGGTCGACCCCGGTCACGGCCCCGGCCGGGATCAGCCGCTGCCTGCCGAGGAGCCAGAAGCCGACGTCGACCACGAGGTACGAGCCGGAGATGTCGTCGGTCGCATCGTCCACCGTGCCGATCGGGCCATCGGTCGCCTCGGCGTCATAGCCCAGCAGGCTGCCTGCCTGGACCCAGGTGCTGTCACGGTATGACCACGTGTCCATCGTCGATCCTTCCTGCCGGTGGGTGGAGGGACGGGAACCAGGCGCCGGTCGACCTGTCGCCGCGTGAGCAGAGATCTCGCTCGAACCAGAGAACGCCAGCGGAGGCCCGGCCGGCCGGCACCTCCGGAGGTCACGCCGGGTCCCACCATCGATGCCTCCTCGGTGGCAGGGCTGCCATCCACCTGTCGGTGGTAGTCCAACATCCCGAGGGCGGGCCTACTACACCCCTCGGTGGGTACAGTGCCCCTGATGCCGACCACCCAGGAGCCCGTGCTCATCGCCCTCGTCAACGACTACGACGTGGTGGTGATCGGCATGGCGCACATGCTGGAGCCCTACCGCGAGCGGGTCATCATCGCCGAGCTGGACGCCGGCCGTCCGGTCGAGGACGACGTGGACGTCGTCCTCTATGACACGTTCGCGCAGCCCGAGTCGGACGAGGCCGAGATCGAGGTGCTGGTCAACAACCCGCACGCCCGTCGCGTGGCCGTCTACACCTGGAACTTCCATGACCACCTGGTCCGGGCGGCCCGGAAGCTGGGTGCCAGCGGCTACCTGTCCAAGGCGCTGCCGGCTCGAGATCTCGTGGCCGCGATCGAGGCCCTGCACGCGGGCGAGGTCGTCATCAGCGACCCTCCCGGACAGGCCCGGGGGGCCTCCGGGCACGACTGGCCCGGACGGGCCGAGGCACTGTCGGACCGGGAGGCGGAGATCCTCGCCCTGATCACCCAGGGCAAGAGCAACGCCGACATCGCCGCGCTGACCTACCTCAGCCCCAACACGGTGAAGTCCTACGTCCGCAACCTGTATCGCAAGATCGACGTGACCAGCCGGACCCAAGCCGTGCTCTGGGGAGTCCGGCACGGCTTCGCCCCCGACCACGACCGCGTCGAGCACTGGAAGGGCGGCCCCTGACCGCGGGTCACGATCGCCTGCGCAGCGACGCTGCCTACAGCGGCCGCCACTCCCGCCTGAGCAGCCCGTAGACCCACGAGTCCGACACGTCGCCGTTCACGACGCAGTCCTCGCGCAGCGTCCCTTCCAGCACGAACCCGAGCTTCTCCAGGACCCGGGCGGAGGCGGCGTTGCGGGTGTCGGCCTCGGCCTGCACCCGGTTGAGGTCGAGCGTCTCGAACGCCCACGTGAGCAGGGCGCCCGCGCGCCTCCGTCGCGTAGCCCTGGCCCCACGCCTCCTGACCCAGGCAGTAGCCCAGCGACGCGCTGCGGAAGTCCGGGTTCCACTGGGTCAGACCGCACCAGCCGAGGAAGGCCCCGTCGGAGACCCGGTCCATCGCCAGCCGCGCACCGGTGCCCTCGTCGGCCATCTTTCCGCACGTCGCGATGAAGCGATCGGCGCGCGCCGGCTCGGTCCAGGGCGGGGAGTCCCAGTAGCGCAGCACGTAGGCGTTGCTGTGCAGCGCGTAGAGGGCGTCGGCGTCCGCACCGGTGAAGGGACGCAGTCGCAGGCGAGCGGTGTGGAGCGTGGGAGTGGGTAGGGACACGCGTGCGATGGTGCCTCGTCATGACGGCGGCGTGCCAAGGGATATGCGTGGCCCCAGCCGGCGTTGCGGTGGTCTCGACAAGCTCGACCGGCGGTGGGCGGGTCTCAGCACTGGCTGCGGATCGCGCGGGGCAGGGACTCGCTCACCGCTGGTCGAGCCTGTCGAGACCACCGCAGGCACGCTGGGGCCCACCTGCAGCCCGCGGTGGACGCGACCCTTGCCGCGCCGAAGCGCGCGGCCCTAGCGTGCTCCCAACGCTGGTGGTCCAGATCTCGGGAGGGAACCCATGCGCACCCTGCTTGCCGCACCCCTGGCGGCCGTCCTCGTCCTCGGTGTCTCGGCGCCCGCCTCCGCGGCCGCTCACCACAGCCACCACGGCCACGGCCACCACGGTCACCACGGGGACGGCGACTACGCGCGGCACGCGCCGCGGCCGGGGCTGACCGACCAGGACTTCTACTTCGTGATGGGCGACCGGTTCGCGAACGGCGACCCGGGCAACGACACAGGTGGCCTGGGCAGCGACCCGCTGGTCAGCGGGTTCGACCCCACGAAGAAGGGCTTCTACAACGGCGGTGACCTCGACGGGCTGCGGTCCAAGCTGGACTACGTCCAGGGCCTCGGCACCGACGCGATCTGGCTGACGCCGATCTTCAAGAACAAGGCGGTCCAGCTCGAGGACGGGCCTTCGGCCGGCTACCACGGCTACTGGATCACCGACTTCACCCAGGTCGACCCACATCTCGGCACCAACCAGGACCTCGCCGAGCTCGTCGACGCCGCGCACGACCGCGGGATGAAGGTCTTCTTCGACATCATCACCAACCACACCGCCGACGTGATCGGCTACACCGAGGGCGACCGCACGGCGTACGTCTCGAAGGACGCCTCTCCCTACCGCACCGCGAGCGGCCAGCCCTTCGACGACCGCGACTTCGCGGGCACCCACGCGTTCCCGGAGCTCGACCCCGCGACGTCGTTCCCCTACCACCCGGTGCTGGCACCGGACGAGACGAACCTCAAGTCGCCCGCCTGGCTCAACGACGTGACGATGTACCACAACCGCGGCAACACGACGTTCACCGGCGAGGACAGCCAGTACGGCGACTTCTTCGGCCTCGACGACCTCTTCACCGAGCGGCCCGAGGTCGTCGACGGGATGGTCGACATCTACCAGACCTGGGTCGAGGACTTCGACATCGACGGCTTCCGCATCGACACCATGAAGCACGTCAACGACGAGTTCTGGCAGCAGTTCGGCCCCTCCATGCAGGCGATCGCCAAGGCCGACGGCAACCCGGACTTCTTCATGTTCGGCGAGGTCGCCCTCGACGGCAGCGACGCCGCGGCCAAGAGCTTCACCTCGCACTACACGACCCACGACCGGATGCAGGCGATCCTGGACTTCCCGTTCCAGGACGCCGCGCGCGGCTTCGCGTCGAAGGGGCTCGACAACCAGCGGCTCGCGCAGTTCTTCTCCAACGACGACTGGTACACCGACCGCGACTCCAACGTCTACGAGCTGCCCACCTTCCTCGGCAACCACGACATGGGCCGGATCGGGCACTTCCTCCAGGCCGACAACCCCGGGGCCGACGACGCCGAGCTGCTCGCGCGCGACCGGCTGGCCCACGAGCTCATGTACTTCTCGCGCGGCAACCCGGTCGTCTACTACGGCGACGAGCAGGGCTTCACCGGTGCCGGAGGCGACCAGGACGCCCGGCAGACGATGTTCGCCAGCCACGTGCCTGAGTACCTCGACGACGACCTGCTCGGCACCGACCGGACCCACGCCCAGGACAACTTCGTCACCGACGCGCCGCTCTACCTGGCGATCCAGTAGCTCGCCGACGTCACGGACGACCGGCCCGCGCTGCGCAACGGCGCCCAGCAGTCGCGCTTCGCTTCGAATGGGCCCGGCGTCTTCGCGTTCTCGCGGATCGACCGCAGGCACCAGAAGGAGTACGTCGTCGCCCTCAACAACAGCGAGTCGCCGGCCTCCGCCGACGTGCCGACGTACTTCCGCAAGGACGGCTTCCACAAGGTCTACGGCGCCGGACCGGCCGGCCTGACCACGCACGCCGACCGCACTCTGCCCGTCAGCCTGCCGGGGCTGTCCACCTCGGTCTACGTGTCCGACGACCGCATCCCGCGCTCGCACGCCGCGCCGCACCTCAGGCTGGACGACCCCGAGCCGGCGTCGGTCTCGCGCGGCCGGATGCACGTCGAGGCGGACGTGCAGGGCGACTCGTTCTACGAGGTGACCTTCCAGCGCAGGCTCGGGCACGGGGGCTGGCAGACCATCGGCGTCGACGACTCCGCTCCCTACCAGGTCTACGACGACGTCTCGTCGCTGGCGCCGGGCCGCGACATCTCCTACCGCGCCGCCGTGCTCGACAACGCCGGCCACACCCGCGGGTCGTCGGTGCGGAGCACGACGGTGCCGCGCACCCTGGTCACGATGGCCGCGCCGGCCGACGGCGGCACGGTCAGCAACATCGACCCGGTCGCCATCAGCGCGGCCGTCGATCCCGAGCGGCCGCTGCAGGCGGTCGAGTTCCAGCGCAGTGTGGCCGGTGGCCCGTGGACCAGCCTCGGCACGGACAGCTCGGCGCCCGCGTACACCGCGACCGACGACGTCTCCGCGCTGCCGCTCGGGACCTCGGTGCGCTACCGCGCGATCCTGCGCGAGCACGGCGTCGTGCAGGGGACGAGTGCTCCGGTGACCGTGACGACCGCCCCACCGCAGCCGGCGGTCGGGTCGGTGACGGTGGCCGGCAGCCTCCAGTCGGAGCTCGGGTGTCCGGACGACTGGCTGCCGGACTGCGCGGCCACCCACCTCGCGTTCGACCCCTCGGACGGGCAGTGGCACGCGACGTTCACGCTGCCGGCGGGCGCCTACGAGTGGAAGGTCGCGATCGACGACTCGTGGGACGTCAACTACGGCGCCGGCGGCGCGGCGGGCGGCAGCAACCTCGTCCTCACGGTGCCCGCGGGTGGGGGCACCTACGTCTTCACCTGGGACCAGGTCACCCACGAGCCGTCGGTGGCGCCGGCGGGCTGAGGCGCTCGGGATAGTCCCTGACGTTCTGGTCTGAGACACGCCGGCCCGGCGTCACGAACGTCAGGGACTATCGGGAGTCGGAGGCGAGAGCTCGTCGCTGGAACACCGAGGACCCGGCCTGTCAATGGCCCACCCATGGCCCGATTTGTCCCCCTACCTGGTGATTGCCCGGCACTAGTTGGAGGGTGCTTACCATGCGCCGGTGTGCGGAATAGCGGGGTATGTGGGGGAGCGCAACGCGCAGGACGTCCTGATGGAGGGGCTGCGGCGACTGGAGTACCGCGGCTACGACTCGGCCGGGGTGGCCCTGGTCGGTGACGCCGGCCTGACCACGGTCAAGACGGTCCGGCAAGCTGGTGAACCTGGAGAAGGCGCTCGCCGAGTCGCCCGGACCGAGCGACACCGCCGGCGTCGGCCACACGCGGTGGGCGACCCACGGGGCACCGACGGACCGCAACGCCCACCCGCACCGCGGGGCGAACGGCCGGGTGGCGATCGTGCACAACGGCATCATCGAGAACTTCGCCGAGCTCAGGACCGAGCTGCAGCTCGCCGGGCGGGCGTTCGCCTCCGACACCGACAGCGAGGTCGCTGCGCAGCTGCTCGAGTCGATCGTCGAGCAGGGCGAGGACCTCACGAGGGCCGTCCAGCTGGCCAGCCAGCGACTCGAGGGCGCCTTCACCCTGGTGGCGGTCGACGCCCAGAACCCCGACGTCATCGTCGCCTCGCGGCGCAACTCGCCGCTCGTCGTGGGGCTCGGCGACGGTGAGTCCTTCCTGGGCTCGGACATCGCTGCGTTCGTCACCTACACCCGCCACGTGCTGGAGGTCGAGCAGGACCAGGTCGTCACCATCTCCAGGGAGGGCGCCGTCCTCACCGACTTCGACGGCCGGGTCGCGGTGGGTCGCGACTGGCAGGTCGACTGGGACCTCGCCGCGGTCGAGAAGGACGGCCACGACTGGTTCATGCGCAAGGAGATCTTCGAGCAGCCCAAGGCGGTCGCCGACAGCCTGCTCGGGCGCACGACCATCGGCGGCCGGCTGCGGCTCGACGAGCTCCGGGTCTCCGAGGCCGAGCTGATCACGATCGACAAGGTCGTCGTGATCGCCTGCGGCACGTCGTTCTACGCCGGCATGGTCGCGAAGCACGCGATCGAGCACTGGACCCGCATCCCGGTCGAGGTGGAGCTCGCGTCGGAGTTCCGCTACCGCGACCCCATCCTCGGCCCCCGCACGCTGGTGGTCGCCATCAGCCAGTCCGGGGAGACCGCTGACACCCTCCAGGCGATCCGGCACGCCCGGCTGCAGGGATCGCGCGTCGTGTCGGTCTGCAACACGCTCGGCTCGTCGATACCCCGGGAGTCGGACGGGGTGATCTACACGCACGCGGGTCCCGAGATCGGGGTGGCGTCGACCAAGGGCTTCCTGACCCAGCTGGTGGCGAGCTACCTCCTCGCCCTCTACCTCGGCCAGCTGCGCGGCGCCCTGTCCCGCGACGAGGTGGCGCAGGTGCTCGGTCAGCTGGACCAGATCCCGAGCCAGCTCGACGAGGTCCTGTCCGACGCCGAGAGCCTCTACGAGCTCGTGGGGGAGCTGCTCTGGTCGCCGTCCTTCCTGTTCCTGGGCCGGCACGCCGGGCTCCCCGTCGCGCTCGAGGGCGCCCTGAAGCTCAAGGAGATCGCCTACGTGCACGCCGAGGGCTTCGCCGCCGGCGAGCTGAAGCACGGTCCGATCGCCCTCGTCGAGGAGGGCGTGCCCGTCTTCTGCGTGGTGCCGCCGCAGGGGCGGGAGGTGCTCCGGGACAAGATGATCAGCAACATCCAGGAGGTGCGCGCCCGCGGCGCGCTGACGGTCTGCCTGGCGGAGCAGGGCGACGACCGGATCGAGCCGTACGCCGACCACGTGATCCGCATCCCGCGGACGGCCCCGCTGCTCCAGCCGCTCCTGGCGGTGGTGCCGCTGCAGCTGTTCGCCTGCGAGATGGCGACCCGCCTCGGCCACGACGTCGACCAGCCGCGCAACCTGGCGAAGTCGGTCACCGTCGAGTAGCGAGCGCCGCGAGGTCGGCCTCCACCATGCGGGAGACGACCTCGTCGAAGGCGACGGTCGGCACCCACCCGAGGTCGCGCCTGATCCGGGTGGCGTCACCCACCAGCGCCGTGGCGTCGACCGGGCGGAGCAGGGCCGGGTCGACGTCGACGTACGACGCCCAGTCGTCGATGCCGACGCAGCGGAACGCCGCCGCGACGAACTCCTCCACCGAGTGGCTCTCCCCGGTCGCCACTACGTAGTCGCGGGGGACGTCGGCGCGGGCCGCGCGCACCATGGCGTCGACGTAGTCGGGCGCCCAGCCCCAGTCCCGCACCGCGGCCAGGTTGCCGAGGGTGAGCCTCGAGGCGGTGCCGGCGGAGATCGCCGCGACGCCGGCGGTGATCTTGCGGGTGACGAACTGCTCGGGCCGACGCGGTGACTCGTGGTTGTAGAGGACCAGGCTCACCGCGTGCAGTCCGCGGTGGCGATAGACGTCGACCATCAGGTGGGCGAAGGCCTTCGCGGCGCCGTACGGGTTCGCCGGGCGCACCGGGGTGTCCTCGTCCTGCGGAGACCGGTCGGGCAAACCGAAGATCTCGGAACTGGACGCCTGGACGAACCGCACCGGGCGGCCCTCGCGCTCCTGCAGCCGGCGGGCCGACTCGAGCAGCCCGACCGCGCCGAGGCCGTTGACGCGAGCCGTCAGCTCGGGCTCGTCCCACGACCGCGCGACCGAGCTGATCGCGGCCAGGTTGTAGATCTCGCTCGGGCGCCAGCTCCAGGACCAGTGCGCGGGTGCCCTCGACGTCCGCGACGTCACCGATGTGGGTGCGCACGCCGTCGACGGGCGCGTCGCCGGGCAGCGACAGCGCGTGCACCTCGACACCGTCAGCCAGCAGCCGCTCGGCGAGGTAGCTGCCGTCCTGGCCGCTGACGCCGGTGATCAGCGCGCGCTGGGCGGGTGGCATGCCGCCCAGTCTGTCCGATCTGGCTCTCGTGAGTCTCAGTACGCGTCCTCGGAGCCGAGCACGGCACCGAGGGTGCGGGCCAGGATGGTGAGGTCCTGGAGCATCGACCAGTTGTCGACGTAATAGAGGTCGAGCCGGATCGCCTCGTCGAAGGCGAGGTCGGAGCGGCCGGAGACCTGCCAGAGGCCGGTCATGCCGGGGCGGACGCGTAGTCGGCGGACGGTGTCCTTGGCGTAGCGCGCCACCTCGGTGGGCAGCGGCGGCCGCGGGCCGACCAGGCTCATCTCGCCGCGGAGCACGTTGAAGAGCTGGGGCAGCTCGTCGATGGAGTAGCGGCGCAACCAGCGACCGGGCCGGGTGATCCGCGGGTCGTCCTCCATCTTGAACAGGCCGTGCTCGTAGCCGACCACGGCGTGCAACTCGGCGAGCCGCTGCTCCGCGTCGACCACCATCGAGCGGAACTTGAGGCAGCGGAATGTCGACCCGTCGCGGCCGGTCCGCTCCTGCGAGAAGCAGCACCGGGCCGCCGTCGTGCAGCTTGATCCAGATCGCGGAGACGACGAGCAGCGGAGCGAACAGCAGGAGCAGCGCGAGCGACCCGACGATGTCGAAGCACGCGCTTGCCGGCACGTGAGGCGTGCACCGCGCGCGGGCTTGTCGATGTGCATGAGCGGCAGCCCACCGACCGGGCGCACCCGCACCCGCTCGGCGGAGACGTCGGTGACGCTCGGCGCCACGACGACCTGGACGTCGCGCTCCTCGAGCTCCCAGGCGATCCGGCGCAGCTGGTCGGCCGAGTCGAGCGCGCCGCCGGCGAGGAAGATGACGTCGGCCTCGGCCACCTCGACGGCCTGCAGGAGCTGGTCGGGGGTGCCGATGACGGGTACGCCCGCGCCGGTCTGGGTCGTGCCGTCGGCGGCCGGGCACCAGGGCGCCCACCACGTCGTAGCCGAGCCATGTCTCGCGACGCAGCACGCTGGCGACCTCGTCGACGTGCGACGGCGTGCCGGCGATGACGACGCGCTGCTGGAGGGCGCCGCGAGTGCGGGCGGCGTAGAGCGCCGGCGCAGCAGGAACCGGCCCAGGATCAGTGTCGGGACGCCGATGAGCGAACAGCAGGAGGTAGAACCCGCGAGAGAGCTGGAACTTGGCCAGGTAGGCCCCGACGCCGACGAGACCGGCGGCGAGCACGCTGGCGTTGAGGACCCGCTTGTACTCGTCGGTGCCGGCACCGAAGACGTCGCGTGAGTAGCCGCCGACGAGCCACAGCATGAGCAGCCAGCCCGCCCATCATCAGGGGACCGGCAAGACCGAGCGTGTCTGAGACCTGCACGATGCGAGGGGTCGAAGATCGCGAGCTGGTCGCGGCCGAGCGTGGCGACCGAACCGGCGAGGCAGCACCGGCGACGACGTCGGTGACGAACGCCGTAGGCGCCAGGTAGCTGAGCGCCCGGTTACGGGCGCCGGAGACGAGGGACGCCGGCTCTGGGCGCGATGAGGTTCATGCTGCGATCCTCCGCCGACCCCGTGGTTGCTCACGGCGCACCCTACCAACGGGTATTGCGTGATCTGGATCACGTCCCAGAGCATCTGCTTGGGTGGGCCTGGACCGGCCCCGGCCGCGGTCTGACGGGAACCCACCTACCCTGGGCCCATGAAGGTATTGGTCACCGGCGGCGCCGGCTACATCGGTTCGGTCACGGCCAAGGCGCTCGAGGAGGCCGGCCACGTCCCGGTGATCCTCGACTCGCTGCTGACCGGACCGCAGGTCTTCGTCCGCGACCGGATCTTCTACGAGGGCGACATCGCCGACCGGGCGCTGCTGTCCCGGGTCGTCGAGGAGCACCCGGACCTGGAGGCGACCATCCACATGGCGGCCCGGATCGTGGTGCCCGAGTCGGTGGCGCAGCCCTACGAGTACTACCGCGACAACGTCGCCAAGTCGCTGGAGCTCTTCCACCAGCTCGAGCAGCTCGGCAAGCCGCGGGTGCTGTTCTCCAGCTCGGCCAGCCTCTACGCCGTCCCCCAGGACACCGACGACTTCGAGGTGACCGAGGACGACCCGCTCGACCCGGGCTCGCCGTACGCCCGGACCAAGCGGATGATGGAGCAGGTCCTCGAGGACATGGCCGCCGCCACCGAGCTGCGCGCGATCATCCTGCGCTACTTCAACCCGATCGGCTCCGACCCCGACCTGGAGTCGGGCATCTACGCCAAGGAGCCCAGCCACGTGCTCGGCCAGCTGGTGATGGCCGCGCGCGGCCAGAAGGACGCCTTCACGATCACCGGGACCGACAACCCGACCCGCGACGGCACCGGCATCCGCGACTACGTGCACGTCTGGGACCTGGCGCGCGCCCACGTGCGGGCGATCGAGAAGTTCGACGAGGTGCTCGCCGCCGTCGGCGAGCCCAGCGTCGTGATCAACATCGGCACCGGGTCCGGCGTGACCGTCCGCGAGCTCGTCGTGGCCTTCGAGAAGGTCTTCGGCCGCGAGGTCCCGACCCGGGAGGCGCCGTCGCGTCCCGGCGACGTGCCCGGTGCCTTCGCGAACGTCGACCGGGCCCATGAGCTGCTCGGCTGGCACCACGAGCTCTCGCTCGAGGACGCCATCGCGTCGGCGCTCGCCTGGGGCGAGAAGCGTCAAGACGTTCTGGGCTACGAGTAGCCCAGGCGGGTTCGGGGGGACTAGTTTCCACATCCGTCTGACCACCCCCTTCTGGCCCGTTTCGGCCATGCCAACCCGACCGTGCCTCGTGATACACCCTCCGTGAGTGACTGGCGTTGTGCCTCTGGTGGGGACCGGAGACCGCTGGTCTGGGGGAGACCATGGACGCACGCGACACGACCACGCTCTTGAGCTACAACACGCTCCGTCGGTGGGGGGTGCTGGTGGTGCTGCTGCTGGGAGCAGTGGTCATGCTCGTCCTTGGTCAGGCCGACCGCGCCGAGGCTGCGGCCTGCACGCGGTACTGGAAGGGCACGACCAGCACGGCGTGGGCGACACCGACCAACTGGTCGAACACCGACGGCGGTGCCGGCTCCACAGTGCCTGGCCCCACCGACTTCGTCTGCATGTCCACCGCGCCGACGCGGTCCACGATGGTGGTCTCCGACGCGCAGTCGGTGGCCGGCTTCTCCTTCCCCACCGCGGGTTCGGTCAACCCCATCCTCCAGCTGACCGGCACCGGCGTCCTCACCGTCGGCACCAGCGCCGTCGACTCCTACGCCTCGGCGGTCAAGACCCTCACCCTCGCGTCAGGGGCCACCTTCGGCGGCCGGGCGGACGTCACCGCCGGCACCGTGGGCACTCTGTCCGGCGTGACCCTGACCGGCCTGGGCTCCCTGACCCTGGACACGACGAGCGTGACCAGCCTCGCCTCGGGCACAGGCATGTACATCGATGGCGACTACGACCTCGTCAACAAGGGGGCGCTCACCTCCAACAACGCCGTCGTCTATCTATACGACGGCACGGTCGTCAACCAGGGCACCTGGACCTGGAAGAACCCGTCGAACTACCCGATCTACAACCGGACGGATGACGCCGGCAACGTGGTCACGAACGCGGCGGGTGGCGTCGTGGACGTTGCCCCGGCGAGCTCTTCCGACACCACGACGCTTGGCGACATGCCGATCGTCAACAACGGCACGGTCAAGATCACCCGCGGGGCCTTAAACCTGAACGTGGGCGGCTCTGGCTCGGGCACCTACAACATCATCCCGGCCGCCTCGACGCTGAACCTCGGCGGCGGCCTCATGAATGTGGCTAGCGCAAGCTTCACGGGTTCGGGCACGCTGAGCCTGAACGGCGGCGGCCGCCCTGCAGGGCTCGCCGACCGCGGCCGGCAAGCTGGTCCTCAACGGTGGCCAGCTGACCGGTGGTGGGACGATCACATTCCCGGCCGGCTCGACGGTGACGCTGGCAGCGGGCTCGAGTGTGGAGGTGATCGGGAACACGACGTTGTCAACAACGCCACGATGGTCTCCAACAACGGGGTCTTCTACCTGACCGACGGGACGTTCACCAACAACGCGATGTGGACGTGGAAGAACCCGAGCAGCACTCCGATCATCAACCTCGACCGATGACCCGGGCGACGATCTTCACCAACGCTGTGGGTGGCACGATCGACGTGGCTCCAGCCAACACCACCGACACCACCACGCTGAACAT
Source organism: uncultured Actinomycetota bacterium (assembly GCA_963766475.1). Lineage (GTDB taxonomy): Bacteria > Actinomycetota > Actinomycetes > Propionibacteriales > Nocardioidaceae > Nocardioides. The sequence goes on from CAVXZS010000006.1 coordinate 47,310, forward strand.
GCTCCCATCGTGAACAACGGAACCCTGAAGGTCTCCAAGGGCACGCTGGCCACGTCCGTCGGCGGCACCGGCACCGGCACCTACAACCTGCTCACCGGCACCACGTTGGACCTGAACGGCGGTCTGTTCGACATCAGCGGAGCCACGGTGACCGGCGCGGGCAACTTCAACCTGAACGGCGGTGCCAGCTCAAGGGATCCCCGGCTGCGGCGAACCTGGTGCTCAACGGTGGTCAGCTGGCCGGTGGTGGGACGATCACGTTCCCGGCCGGCTCGACGGTGACGCTCACGGGCTCGGGTGTGGAGGTGATCGGGAACACCGACGTTGTCAACAACGCCACGATGATCTCCAACAACGGGGTCTTCTACCTGACCGACGGGACGTTCACCAACAACGCGATGTGGACGTGGAAGAACCCGAGCAGCACTCCGATCATCAACCTCGACCGATGACCCGGGCGACGATCGTTCACCAACGCTGTGGGTGGCACGATCGACGTGGCTCCAGCCAACACCACCGACACCACCACGCTGAACATGCTCCCGATCGTGAACAACGGAACCCTGAAGGTCTCCAAGGGCACGCTGGCCACGTCCGTCGGCGGCACCGGCACCGGCACCTACAACCTGCTCACCGGCACCACGCTGGACCTGAACGGCGGTCTGTTCGACATCAGCGGGGCCACGGTGACCGGCGCGGGCAACTTCAACCTGAACGGCGGTGGCCAGCTCAAGGGATCCCCGGCTGCGGCCAACCTGGTGCTCAACGGTGGTCAGCTGGCCGGTGGCGGGACGATCACGTTCCCGGCCGGCTCGACGGTGACGCTCACGGGCTCGGGTGTGGAGGTGACGGGAACACCGACGTGGTCAACAACGCCACGATGATCTCCAACAACGGGGTCTTCTACCTGACCGACGGGACGTTCACCAACAACGCGATGTGGACGTGGAAGAACCCGAGCAGCACTCCGATCATCAACCTGGCCGATGACCCGGGCGACGATCGTTCACCAACGCTGTGGGCGGCACGATCGACGTGGCTCCAGCCAACACCACCGACACCACCACGCTGAACAATGCGCCCATCGTGAACAACGGGACCCTGAAAGTCTCCAAGGGCACGCTGGCCACGTCCGTCGGCGGCACCGGGACCGGCACCTACAACCTGCTGACCGGCACCAAGCTGGACGTGAACGGCGGGACTTTCAACGTCGGCGGAGCAGAGGTCGAGGGGCCTGGGCACGCTGCAGCTAAACGGCGGGAGCATCACCGGCACCGGCACCGCGACAAATGTCATATTCAACAGCGGAACCCTGGCGGGCACCGGCACGCTCACCCTGGTCGCCGGCGGCACCAGTTCGATTCCCGCGTCTCAGTATGTCGAGCTGCAGCAACACCTACAAACTGGTCAACAACGGCACGCTAACCCACGCCGGCACGGTCTACCTCTACGACGACCCCAACGTCGAGAACGGTGGGACCTGGGCACTGACCGGCTCGGGCTCGGCTGTGGTCAACGTCGACGCCGCTGCCAAAGACGCCTGGGTCAACAAGCCGACCGGCCTGATCACCAGCACCCCCGGCGCCGCGAACACCGTCGACTTCGGCGGCATCCGGCTGACCAACCAGGGTGAGCTCAAGAACCTGAACGGCACCACCAACGTGTCGCTGACGAATCTCACCGCAGGTGGGGTGCTCACCGGCGGGACGCTGACCGTGCAGGCCGGCACGCTGGGGGTCAACGCCAACCTGGTGACCATCGCGACCGGCACCACGGTCACCGTGGTGGCCGGTGGCATCACCAACACCACCACCGCCGCCAGCGCGCTGCCCGCGCTGCGGACCAACAACGGCACCCTGACTCTGTCGGTCTCGGTGACCGATACCGGTGCAGTGACCAACACGGGCTCGGTGTGGCTCAAGAACGGGACGTTCCGGCCCACGACCTACACCCAGAGCGCGGGTCGACGCGTGTGGACGCTCCGGCTGTCCTCGAGGGTGGGTCGGCCGGGACGGGGGCGGTGGCCATCAACGGTGGCAGCCTGACCGGCGGTGGTCAACGTCCAGGGGCCGGTCACCAACGCGGCGCCTCGTCCAGCCCGGCGGCAACGGCACGCCGTTGGGTGTCCGGGGACCTACACCCAGACCGCGCAGGCACCTTTGCCGCCCTGGTCAACGGCACCACCACGGTGGGGACCGACTACTCCAAGCTGACCTCGACCGGTGTGGCCACCCTCAACGGGACCCTGGCGATCCAGACCGGCGCCGGGGTGAACCCGCCGGTCGGCACCACGGTCCGCATCCTGGAGGGCAGCTCCCGCACCGGAACGTTCAGCACCATCACCGGTCGGGAGACGCTCCCGTCCGGGAAGTACTGGGGTGTGAACTACGACGCGACCGGGGTGAGCCTGCAGGTGATGCAGGACCCGGTGGCCACCGTCGGGGGCGGCGCGGTCACGGAGGGTGACTCGGGCACCAAGACACTGACCCTGTCGGTCACCCTCGACCAGCCCGGCCAGCGGACGGTCTCCTACGACTATGCGACGGTCGCGCAGACCGCGAGTGCCCCGGACGACTATGTCGTCGCCGCAGGCACCTTGGTCTTCGCACCGGGCGAGACCAGCAAGAGTGTGGACGTCACCATCAACGGCGACACGACGTTCGAGCCGGACGAGACTTTCGCACTCCACCTGTCCAACCCCGTAAACGGCGGGATCGCGGGCAACGACGGGGTCGGCACGATCACCAACGACGACCCCGAGCCGCCCCAGGTCAGCGTCACGGCGGTCAGCCCGAGCCAGGTGGGCCAGGGTGCGATCTCGCAGACGCTGACGATCACGGGCGCTGGCTTCGACCCGACCTCGAACATCACCTTCAACAAGCCGGCCGTGACGAAGGATCGCTGGCACCCAGGTCTTTGTCGACGAGAACACGATGCGGGTCACGGTCTCGCTCAGTGGCACCGCCCCGCTCGGCGGGACCAATGTGACCGTTACTGGTGCGAACGGCACCGCCACCTGCGTTGGCTGCTTGACGATCACTCCACGTCCAGTGGTCAGCGGCCTGTCGCCGAACTCGCTCGGCGCCGGCGCGCAGCTGCGCGAGGTGGTCGTCAACGGCTCCGGGTTCATGCCAGGGGCGAAGCTGACGCTGAGCGGTATCACCGTGACGTCGACCTCCTACATCGACGCCAACACTCTCGAGGCGCTGGTGTCGGTCGAGCCCGATCGCGAGCCGCTGGGGCCGCAGCAGTCGTGGTGACGAACCCGGACAAGGGACGCTGTCACCTGCGTACTGCTTCGCCACGCACCGGCGCCACCGGTGATGTCGGCGATGAGCCAGACGAGCTTGGCGCGAGGGACGACCGTCACGGTGACCATCACAGGGTCGAACTTCGCGCCGGGCGCGAAGGTGATCGGTCCGGCCGGGGTCGTGTTCGACGGCGTGGTGCGGGTGAACGACACCACGATCACCGCGACGGCGTCGACGGCCACCACGGCCGAGCTGGTGACCAACAAGTCCGTGACGGTCGTGAACCCGGCCGCGCGGGGCTACGGACGTGGCGTGATCGGCGGTGTCTCGATCACCGCGTCCTGAGCCGGCGCCGCGGCGCCGTGGCCTGCGACATGTCTGTACGCCGTTCCGTGGTCGTGGTCCATGCGCGCGCCCTGCTGACATTGGCGAGGTCCCGTTTGCGGGTGCGCAACCGACCCGTGCGCACGGTGCCGGCACCGGTCGCGCGACGTGGCGCGCGACCTGCGGATCGGTCGCTCGCTGGGAGGTTGATCGTCCTCGACGCCGGCCACCAGCTCGGCAACCACAACTTCCCCGACGAGATCAACCGGCTGGTCCCCGCCGGCGGGTTCAACAAGCCCTGCAACACCACAGGCACGGCGACCAACGGCGGCTACCCCGAGGCGACGTTCGCCTGGAACGTCACGATGAAGCTGAAGGCCAGGCTCGAGAAGTCTGGCGCGACCGTGATGCTGACCCGGACCTCCAACCGCGAGGACCGGTGGGGACCGTGCGTCGACGTCCGCGGCCGCGCCGGCAACAAGAAGCAGGCCGACCTGAAGATCAGCATCCACGGCGACGGCTCCCTGTCGTCAGGAGCGCACGGCTTCCACGTCATCTACCCGCCCGACCGGGCGCCCTGGACCGACGACATCTACAGCCCTCGAAGCGGTTGGCCTGGGTCACCAAGGACGGCCTGGTGCGGCAAGGGCTTCTCGGTGGCCAACTACATCGCCGGCGGTGACGGCCTGGACGAGCGCTCCGACCTGGGGACGCTCAACCTGGCCGACGTACCGACCGTGATGGTCGAGCTCGGCAACATGCGAGACAGCGGCGACGCCTCGGTGATGACGTCGGCCCGCGGCCAGGGGCGCTATGCGCGGGCGCTGGCCGCCGCCGTGCGCCACTACCTCAAAGCCTGATCCCGCGGTCCACCACGTCCACGGCAATATGACGCGACGCCGGATAGTGGCGTGCGCCAAACCAGACAGTGGCACGGCGCGGTAATCCGGACTAGGTTCGGGCGTCGGCTCCAGCATGGGTCGAGCTTCAGTCAGGTCCGCCGGGCACTGCACTCGGGCGGAGCGGTGCGACCGCGTATCCGACCTATCCAAGGAGGCCAGTCATGGTCCGCAGGTTGCTCAGAGGGTTCACGTTCGCCAACGTCTGCTCGTTCCTCGCTCTCACCATTGCGCTCGGCACGGGGACCGCCTATGCGGCCAACACCGTGTTCAGCACCGACATCGTCGACGGGGAAGTGAAGAACGTCGACCTGGCCGGCAACAGCGTGGCGGTCGGGGAAGATCACCGACAACCAGGTCTATCCCATGGACGTGCGCGACGACACGCTCGCCGGCGGGGGGCTGACCTCCGTTGACCTCGCGGCCGGCTCGGTCACCGGCAGCGAGATCGCGGCCGACTCGGTCACCAGCGCCAACGTGCTCGACGAGTCCCTGACCTCCGCCGACCTCGCGACCGACTCGGTCAACGCCACCGAGATCGCGAACGACGCGATCGACTCGGGCGAGGTCGCCGCCGACTCCTTGCTCGCCTCGGATCTCGCCGGCGCCTCGGTCGGCAGCTCGGAGCTGCAGGACGCCAGCGTCGGCAACGCCGAGCTGGCAAGCAACGCGGTCACCGGCGCCAAGGTCGCCAGCAACAGCCTGACCACCGCAGACATCGCCGGAGCTGACGTCAACGGCGGGGGGATCAACGTCCCGACCGGCTACGTCCCCAACGGTCGCTGCCGGCAGCTGGACGCCGGTGTTGGCGGTGCCACGGCCGGCGAGGCGGTGATCTTCAGCATCAAGGACGTGGTCCAGGACGGTGTCCTCATCTACGGGCAGCGAGTCCCCAGCGACGGCCACGTGATGTTCGACGTCTGCAACTTCTCGGGGACGACCCAGGCCGCGATCAGTAACCTCCCCGTTCGGGTCATCACGTTCGGCTGAGGCGGCACGACGTCGGGACTCGCGGCCGGATCGGGCTGGCCGCCGCCGTCGCGCCTACCTCAGCGCCTGATCCCCTTGCCCACCAGGTCGATCGCGAGGCCGGGCTGAGCGCCGTCGGTGCGGTCGAGGCGCAGCTGGCCGATCCGCCGACCGACGGCCTGGGGCGAGAAGGCGATCGTGAGCCGCCGGCTCGTGCCCGGCCGCAGCCGGAGCTGGTCGGCCGCGGCGGCCGACCAGCTCGAACCTGCCGCCCAGCACGGACAGGTCGAGGACGATCGCCCCGCTTCCCGGAGCGCCGGGGTTGCGGATCGTGACCACCTGCACGGCCTCGCCACCGACGGCGACCCGGCCGAAGCGGAGCCTCGAGTCCGACAGGCGCAGGCGGGTGACCGCCGGCGACGGGACCGGCGTCACGGTCAGTGAACCGGCACCCGCCCGACCCGTGTGGCCGGCCCGGTCGGTGGCGACGATCTCGATTGAGTACGTCACGGGGCTCGTCGAGCGGTTCTCGGGTGCGGAGAACAGCCCCTCGTAGGCCGCTCGCCGGGCGCTGCGTACATCGGGACGCGGGTGTGGGCGCCGCCGGGCGCCACCAGAGCGCGTAGACCTCGTCAGCCCACGGTCATCCGTCACGTGGCCTGATCCGGGCCACGCCTGACCCGACAGGACACCGGGCAGGACGGCGGCCGCGGCGACCTGCGGCGGCTGGTCGACCCGTGCCGCCACCGTGACCGACCCGGCGGGCTCCGAGCCCTGCTGGCCGATGTCGTCCAGGGCGGTCACCTCGACCTCGTACGTCGACGTGGCGAACTGTGTGTTGGCCGGCACCGTGAGGACGCCTTCGAACCGCGACCCGCTCACCGGATCCATCGGAACCTGGCTGGTCGCGCCGTCGGGCGCGGTCACCACGGCGTACACCTCCGAGACGGAGCGGTCGTCGGTGGCCGAAGCGGCGATGGTCACCTGTCCACCGCCGACAGGAAGCGACGTCGGAGTCAGTGACGAGTCGAAGACGTCCGGCAGCTCGTCGAAGGGCGGCACGCCGTCGACGGTGACCGAGCCGGCTTCGGCGGCGCCCGAGGCGCCCTCGGCGTCGACTGCGGTGATGCTGACCACGTGCTCGGCCGGGTCCTCGGCCGTGTTGGCGGGTGCCGTCCAGGTCGTCTCGTACGGCGCACCGTCCGAGGGCTGGGTCATCGTGAGCGTGGTGACCGAGCCGTCGGGGTGGGTGATGAAGGCCTGGACACCAGCCACGCTGCCGTCTGGATCGGTCGCGTCCGTCCGTATCGTCACCTCGCCGCCCGCGGCCGGAAGTGCGGTAGGTGTGACCGACGCGTTGGTCAGGACCGGCTCGTGGTTGGGCACCGGGGCCACGTAGATCTGGGGTCCGTCTGAGAAGCCGGACTGGCCGGCATCGTCCAGTGCGGTCGCCTGGGTCGCGTAGGTGACCGGGTTGGTGCGGGAGGTGTTCGCCGGCGCGCTGAAGGTGCCCTCCCAACCTTGAGCACTGATGCCAGCGAGGTTGACCACCGTGCTGCTGCCGTCAGAGCCGGTGAGGGTGACGTAGACCTCGGACACCGAGTGGTCGTCGTCGGCGTTGGCCTGGATCGTGACGTCGCCGCCTTCCGAGGCGAGCTCGGTCGGGGTCACCGAGGTGATCGACACGTTCGGCGCCTGGTCGAACTCGATCTGGCCGTCCTGGTCGATCGAGCCGACGATCTCCAGCGCGCTGCCGCCGTCGTTGCCCGTGGCGGACATGTCGACGTTATGGTTGATCGGGTCGTTGGAGGAGTTGGACGGGATGTTCACGTGGCCCGACCACGATGTCCGAGTTGGGCGCCGTTCCGGGTCATGGCGGTGCCGATCTGGCCGCCGCTGCCGCCGTTCAGCTCCACCGTGAATCCTGCCTCCGAGATTCCGACCGAGCTGGTGATGGTGGCGCTGATCGTGACGGTGCCGCCTTCGGCCGGAACCGTGCTCGGGTTGATCACGACGTTGCTGAACACAGGGGTCTCGGTCTCGACCAGGAACGGGTCGACGACGATCGAGGGGCCGGCGTCCGTGCCCTCCTGGCCGAGGTCGTCGAACACGTGGGCGACCACGGTGTAGCCCACGGCGTTGGGCTCGGTGTTGGCGGGGATGGTGATGAACCCCTCGTAGTCCGACGGCGAGAACAACGTCATGGGCACGGTCGTGGGGACGCCGGGGCCGTCCACCACGGCGTAGACCTGGCTGATGGCGTGGTCGTCGTGGGCGGTGGCCTGGATCCGGACCTGACCGCCGCCGACCAGCAGGAACGCCGGGCTGACCATGGTGACTTCCACCGTCGGCCGCTGGTCCGAGGTGTCGGTGGCATCCTGGGCGATCGAGCCGGCGTAGAGCCAGGCGACGCCCCCGTCATTGGCGGTCGCCGTGATCTGGACGTCGTGGGTCACTGCGAAGTCGCTGTTGTTGGGCGGGACCGTGACGTCGACCTGCCAGAAGTCCGAGTCCGGAGCAGTGCGTGTCATCGCGCCGCCCCCGCTGCCGCCGTTGGCAAACTGCACCGTGACCTCGGCGCTCCCGATGCCCTCGGGGCTCTCGATCCGCGCGCTCACAGTCACGGTTCCGCCCTCCCAGCCGACGCCGGCCGGCACGAAGGTGACATCGGAGATGACCGGCTGCGAGGGGTCCGCCTGCGCTGCGGCGGGGAGCATGGCCCCCAGCAGGGCGACGAGAGCGAGCGTGGCCGCGCTGAGCAGCCGTGAGCGAGGCCTCAGGCTCGGACGTGCGGGCGCGGACGACGTGGCTTTGGACATCGGTGTCTCCCATGGCAGTCGGCAACCAGACCCCGAGCCTGCCAACAGCATGTCCACACCAGAGGGGAAAGGCCATAGACCACCTGGGCCATGCAAGGTGCCCGCGACCTCCGTCAGGACTAGTGACGTCTGGACCAGATAGAGCCATTCGTGTTGTCGATTCACAGATCCCCGGTGACAATCGATGGGACTCCGGTGCTTGGCCGGGACGACCAGGTGCATGCCGCCGGACCGGATCGGAGGACGTGGGTGACGACGACCGCCCCGAACGGCGGCGACCGCCCGACGGTCACCGGCGGCCACGGGAAGCGCCCCGAGCGACCCGTGCCGGCGACCCGGTTCTCGGGCGGCCGGTGGAGCAAGACGGTGATGCTGGTCAATGTCGTGCTGATCGCGGGCGTCGCCATCATCGGGGTGACCCAGCTGCGCAGCGACGACACGCCTGACGGGACCGTGGCCACCGACGCGCCCGCCGGTCCGGCGTCCACGCTGCCCGACCCCAACGCGGAGCCGAGCGGGGTGCCGACGTCGGCGACGGAGCCCACGTCCCAGGCGACCGACCCGCCCGCCACCGAGCCGCCCGCCACGAGCGCGCCGCCCTCCGGCGGGGGTGGTGCAGTCGCCCCGGATCCCGCCCACCCTGCGCTCGAACTTCGCGAAGGGCGATCCCTGGCCCGTCGGCGCGGGCTTCCGAGAGACCGGTCGGATGGCCTGGGCGCTGGGGGTCGTCGACCGGCTGATGACCCACGGCGCGCCCCAGGGACCCAACGCCGTGAGCTGGCTCGAGAAGTGGATGAAGAAGGACGTCCGCACCATCGGCGCCCGGGTGCTGTTCGCCCCCAACCACTCCGGCACCGCCGCGATCACCGCCTGGCACACCTCGATCCTGGACACCTCCGGCCTCCAGCAGCCCCGCACCGGGATGCGGCTGACCGTGCAGCCCGGCGCGTGGCAGCTGGTGGTCCTCGACGCCAAGGGCGAGTCCACGATCGGCTCGGGCACCTACCCCCAGACCGGCCGCTCGGCGACCTTCAACCTGGTCCGCCGCGAGAGCACCATCTGGGTGACCGACCCGACGGGCGCCGTGACCCGCGTCGATGACCCGCGGATCGGCGCACTCTCCGGGCCGTGGGCCTCGTGGGAGCTCCGCGACGGCAAGGTCGGGAGCCGGCCCGCAGGGTTCCAGGAGATCTGGGCGGGCTGAGGCCGCGTCATGGCCCACCGTTAACCTCCTGAGCATGCTTGCGGAGGGCGGGTCGTGGTCCGACCGCAACACCCACCACTGGGACGACTGGCCGCTGGCGTCGCTTCTCGAGGCCAAGGCCGGGCGGGTCGTCAGCCTGGTCGTGCCGGCGCGCAACGAGGCGGCGACCGTCGGTGACGTCGTGACCCGGGTGCGCGAGGCACTGGTGGACACGGTGGCGCTGCTCGACGAGATCGTCGTGATCGACTCCGACTCGACCGACGCGACCTACGACGTCGCGACCGACGCGGGCGCGGTGGTGCACCGGGCCGCCGAGATCCGGCCCGACCTCGGCACCGTGCCGGGCAAGGGCGAGGCGATGTGGAAGTCGCTGTTCGTGACCCGCGGCGAGGTCATCGTGTTCATGGACGCCGACCTGCTCGACTGGGACACCCACTTCGTGCCGGGGCTGCTGGGTCCCCTGCTCACCCGGCCCGAGGTGCAGCTGGTGAAGGGGTTCTACGAGCGGCCGATGGTCTCGGGAGACACCACGGTGCCCTTCGAGGGAGGCCGGGTCACCGAGCTCGTGGCACGACCGCTGATCCGGCTGCTCTTCCCGGAGCTCGGTGGGCTGCACCAGCCGCTCGCCGGCGAGTGGGCGGTGCGTCGCTCCCTCTTCGAGACGCTCGACGTGCCGACCGGGTACGCCGTGGAGCTGGCCGCCCTCGTCGACACGGTCCGCGCCCACGGCCTCGACGCCCTGGCGCAGGTCGACCTCGGGACCCGCGCGCACCGGCACCAGAGCCTGCGCGACCTCAGCGGCATGGCGACCCAGATCCTGGCCGCGGCGCTCGCGCGCGCCGGCGTACCGACGCACGGCGACCTCGAGCCGGAGCGGCCGCCGGCGGTCACCGCATGACGCTCCGGCTCGGTCGCCATGCCTTCGGCGACGACGCGACGTTGATGATGGCGATCGTCAACCGGACCCCGGACTCCTTCTTCGACAAGGGCGCGACCTGGGAGGAGGAGAAGGCCTTCGAGCGGGTCGCCCAGGTCGCCGGCGAGGGCGCCGAGATCGTCGACATCGGCGGCATCAAGGCGGCGCCGGGTGCCGAGATCGGCGAGGAGGAGGAGAAGGCGCGCGTCGTCGACTTCGTGGCGCGGGTGCGCGCGTCGTTCCCCTCGCTGGTGATCTCCGTCGACACGTGGCGGGCCTCGGTCGGCGACGCGGCCTGCGCGGCCGGCGCGGACCTGCTCAACGACGCGTGGGGCGGCGCCGACCCCGAGCTGGTCGACGTCGCGGCCCAGCACGGCGCCGCGATCGTGTGCACGCACACCGGCGGCGTCACGCCGCGGACCCGTCCCTTCCGGATCGAGTACGACGACGTGGTTCGCGCCGCGATCGACGACACCGTCGCCTACGCGGAGCGCGCGCTCGCCGCGGGCGTGGCGCGGGAGTCGATCGTGATCGACCCGGCCCACGACTTCGGCAAGAACACCTTCCACTCCCTCGAGCTCACCCGGCGCCTGGGCGAGATGGTGGACACCGGCTGGCCGGTGCTCGTGTCGCTGTCCAACAAGGACTTCGTCGGCGAGACGCTCGACCTGCCGGTCGGCGAGCGGCTCACCGGCACCCTCGCCGCCACCGCGGTCTGCGCGCTGGCCGGCGCCCGCATCTACCGCGTCCACCAGGTCGTCGAGACGCGGCAGACCGTCGACATGGTCAGCACGATCTCCGGCCGGCGACCGCCGCAGCGGGCGATCCGGGGGCTGCAATGACCAGGGTGGCCCTCGTCCCGGGCGTGCTCGCGCTATTGCCGGAGTACGCCGGCATCGAGGACCCGGTGGCCGACCTCCGTGCGGCGGCGCTCGGCGCCGTCGCCTGGCTGGGCCGCGAGGTCGTGGTCCTGGCCGACGCGCAGGGCGCCCGCGTGGCGGCGTACCTCCTGGACGCGGCGGACCGGGTCGGCGACGAGCCGTCGTACCTCGTGGTCGGCAACGGCTCGGCCAAGCGGACCGAGAAGGCGCCCGGCCACTTCGACGAGCGGGCCGAGGCCTTCGATGCCGCGCTCGGCGCCTCGCTCCGCGCGGGGGGTCCTGCGGTCGACCTCGGCCTGGCGAGGGAGCTGTGGGCGAGCGTCGACGCGATCGTCGAGCTGGGGGAGCTCGGCGACCTCGGCGAGGCCCGGGTGGACTACGACGACGCGCCGTACGGCGTGCAGTACTGGGTGCTGCGATGGGGTGGGGGCTGATGGACCTCCGCCAGCTGGCCGAGCAGAGCGACGACGACCTCGACGCGCTCTACGCCGTCCCGTCGACCCCGTGGCTGCGGGTCAGCATGGTCAGCACCGTCGACGGTGCCGCGACCGGGCCGGACGGCAGGAGCGGCGACATCAACAACGCCGCCGACAAGCGGGTCTTCGACACGCTGCGCCGGCTCTGCGACTGCGTGGTGGTCGGCGCCGGGACCGCGCGCGACGAGGGCTACCGGCCCGCCTCCATGCCGCTGGTCCTGGTCAGCCGCCGCGGCGAGGTCCCGCACGGGCTGCGCGATGCCCCGCCCGGCTCGGTGCTGATGGCGACCTGCGCGGCCGCCGAGCACCTCGACGAGACCCGGGCGCTCCTCGGCGAGGACCGGGTGCTGGTCCTGGGCCGGCACCGGGTGGACCTCGCCGCGCTCAAGAGCACCCTGGCCGAGCGCGGGTTGACGAGCGTGCTCGCCGAGGGCGGGCCGCAGCTCCTCCAGGGCCTGCTCGCCGAAGGTGTCGTCGACGAGGTGGACCTGACCTTCGTCCCCCGCCTGCTCGCGGGCGAGCACCCCCGGATCACCAACGGCTCCCCGGTCGACCTGCAGCTCACGCTCACGCTGCTGCTCGAGGACGGCGGGACACTGCTCGGCCGCTGGCTGACACCTAGGGCAGTACCGGCGGACGGGCGCAGCCTCCCGGGGCGCGACCGGCACCGGGAGGGCGTGGCCCGGCGCGGGCGGGAGGGTGAAGGTGAACGTGTTGCCGGCGCGGTCGTAGGTGATGGTGCCCTGGTGGGCGCTGACCAGGTCACGAGCCACGGAGAGCCCGAGCCCGGAGCCGCCGGTGGCGGTCGAGAAGCCCTGGCTGTAGCGCTCGAAGAGGCGCGGGACGACCTCCGGCGGCACGCCGGGGCCGGCGTCGGAGACGCGGATCGCGACGCCGTCCGGGACCAGCGGGTCGGGTGCGGCGGCGATCGCGGACCGGCTCGGCCCCGTGCTTCTGGGCGTTGCGGACCAGGTTGGCCAGGACCTGCTGCAGCCGCAGCGGGTCGGCGTACGCCGCGAGCCCCGGCGGGCACTCCACCTCGAGGTCCAGGTCGGGGAAGCAGGTGGCGCACTCCACGAGCTGCTGGTTGAGGTCGAGCACCTCGGGGGTGACCACGAGGTCGCCGTGCTCCAGCGTGGCCGCGGCGAGCAGGTCCTCGGTGAGCAGGGTGAGCCGGCGGGTCAGCATCCAGGACCGGTCCAGCATCCGCCGGGCCAGAGCGCTCTCGAGGTCGTCGTCGCGGAGCATCTCGAGATAGCCCTGGAGACCGGCCAGCGGCGTGCGCAGGTCGTGGCTGACCACGGCGGTCAGGTGGTCGCGCAGCCCGGTGGCCTCGACGAGCTCGGCGTTGCGCTCCTCGAGCCGTTTGGCGACCTCGATGGTGCGCTCCTGGATCCGGGCGCTCTCGCGCAGGACCGCCAGCATCACGAACGCCGCGGCGGCCAGCCCGAGCAGCCGGGCCAGGTAGTAGGCCAGGGAGAAGCGGTCCTCGTAGAAGGCGGTGAGGCACACGTCGCCCAGGAACGCCACCGAGGCCACGACGGCCCAGCGCTCCAGGCCGTGCGCGCTGCCCCGCTTCGCGACGCCCCACACCGCCAGCGCCACGGCGGCGAGGTTGAGCGTCACGACCGCGGCGATGCCGACGTGGTCGAGCCGGTTCGCGGCGCCGGCGGTGATGGACGGCAGCCGCTCGGGGGCGTCCGCGATCAGCAGCGAGAGCACCAGGGTGATCACAGCCACGGCGAGCCAGGAGAGCGTGGCTCGGACGTTGCGCCCGTCCCGGGCCGCGAACCGCCGTTCGACCGCGCCCGGCCACGGAGCGAGCGCCAGCCCGATCAGGGCGGGCGGCACCACGTGCCGCGAGACCCACAGCCACTGGAGGCTGTTGCTGTCCTGGGCGAACGTCGGGTGCGTCTGGAAGATGCCCGGGACCGACGCCGCGATCTGCATCGCGGCCGCCGCCGACCAGAGGAAGGCCCACGAGAGCGGCAGGAGCCGGGCCGAGCCACCGGCGCGGTACTGGCCCATGAGGAGGTGGACGGTCAGCACGTCGCAGCCGATGAGGAGGGTGAGCCACAGCAGCGAGAACCCGGGGATCGCGGGAAGGGAGGTGGCGCGCCACGGGAGCGCCACCAGGACCACGAGCGGGATGGTTGCGGCGATGACCAGGGGCGCACGCCCCCTCCAGGACGAGTGCCCGACGCCCTCCAACGTCGTCACATCGTCCAGTGTCGGGGTCCGCGGCGGGCCTCGGGTTGCGGCGCGAGCAAATGGGGCGCATAACCGCCAAAAACCACCCCAACGGGCTAGTACTCCTGCGCCGACTACGCGTGGAGCAGGGAGCGGGCCTCCAGCAGCGAGGGGCCGTACCACGTGAGGAGCCGCCCGCTGACCAGGCGGGTGGCCGTGCGGGGGAAGGCCTCCGGGCCGTCCTCGGCGGTGAAGACGTAGGGCTCGTCCGGGAGCAGCACCAGGTCGACCCCGGACGCCTCGATCTCGGCCGGCTCCGCCTTGGGATAGCGCTCGGCGCGGTCCGCGAAGGCGTTGGCCCACCCCAGCCGCCGCGCCAGGTCACCGGTGAACGTCGACCCGCCGACGACCATCCACGGGTCCCGCCAGATCGGGATCGCGACCGTCTTCGTGATGTCCGGCAGCGGACCGCACCACAGCTCCCTCGCCTCGCCCAGCCACGCCGGCCGCGCCCATCCCAGGACGTCGTCGAAGAGGTGCTCGAAGGTGTCGACCGCCTCGGGCACGGTCTCGATGCGCGTCACCTCGACCCTGACGCCGGACTCGCGCAGGCGGCGTACGTCGAGCTCGCGGTTCTCCTCGTGGTTGGCGATCACCACGTCGGGGCGCAGCGCGAGGATCGTGTCGAGGTTCGGGTTCTTGGTGCCGCGGACGCGCGCCTCGAGCGTGTCGTCGAGGTCAGCGGGGTGGGTGCACCAGTCGGTCGCTCCGACGACCGCCTCCCGGCGTACGGACACCAGTGCCTCGGTGATGCTCGGGACGAGGCTCACCACCCGGCTTGCGGAACTCATGTAACTCCGTGTTCGGTTCACTAGGTCGGTGTTCAAACACCGATGTAGTCGCTCGAACACAGAGTTACATGTGCTCGCCGCGCCATACCGCGAGTCTCAGACGTTCCGCCGGTAGGCGCCGCCGACCTCGAAGAACGCCTCGGTCACCTGGCCGAGGGTGCAGACCCGGGCCGCGTCCATCAGCGCCGCGAACACGTTGCCGTCGGAGACCGCGACCTCCTTGAGGTGCGCGATCGCGGCGGTCGCCTCCTGCTCGTGCTCCTTCTGGAACGCGCGCACGCGGTGCAGCTGCGACTCCTTCTCGGCATCGGTCGCGCGCGCGAGCTCGACGTGGTCGGGCGTGCCGTCGTCGCCGCCGGGCCGGCGGAAGGTGTTGACGCCGATGATCGGCAGCGAGCCGTCGTGCTTGCGGTGCTCGTAGAGCATCGACTCGTCCTGGATCCGGCCGCGCTGGTAGCCGGTCTCCATCGCGCCGAGCACGCCGCCCCGCTCGTTGATCGCGTCGAACTCCTTGAGGACGGCCTCCTCCACGAGGTCGGTGAGCTCGTCGATGACGTAGGAGCCCTGGAGCGGGTTCTCGTTCATCGCGAGCCCCCACTCGCGGTTGATGATCATCTGGATCGCGAGCGCGCGGCGTACGGACTCGGTCGTCGGGGTCGTGACCGCCTCGTCGTAGGCGTTGGTGTGCAGCGAGTTGGCGTTGTCGTAGATCGCGATCAGGGCCTGCAGCGTGGTGCGGATGTCGTTGAAGTCCATCTCCTGCGCGTGCAGCGACCGGCCGCTCGTCTGGACGTGGTACTTCAGCTTCTGCGAGCGCTCACCGGCGCCGTACTTCTCCTTCATCGCGACCGCCCAGATCCGGCGGGCCACCCGGCCGATGACGGAGTACTCCGGGTCCATGCCGTTGCTGAAGAAGAACGACAGGTTCGGCGCGAAGTCGTCGATGTCCATGCCGCGGGCGAGGTAGGCCTCGACGTAGGTGAACCCGTTGGCGAGGGTGAACGCGAGCTGGCTGATGGGGTTCGCCCCGGCCTCGGCGATGTGGTAGCCGGAGATGGAGACCGAGTAGAAGTTGCGGACCGACTTCTCGATGAACCACTCCTGGATGTCGGCCATGCAGCGCAGCGAGAACTCGGTCGAGAACAGGCAGGTGTTCTGGCCCTGGTCCTCCTTGAGGATGTCGGCCTGGACGGTGCCGCGGACGGTGCGCAGCGCCTCCTCCGGGTCGACCCCCTTCGCGCGCGCCTGGTCCATCGCGGTGTTGAGGAAGAACGCCAGCACGGTCGGTGCCGGGCCGTTGATGGTCATGCTCACCGACGTCGTCGGGTCGAGCAGGTCGAACCCGTCGTAGAGCTCCTTCATGTCGTCGAGCGTCGCGACGCTGACGCCGGACGTGCCGACCTTGCCGTAGATGTCGGGGCGCTCGTCCGGGTCGCGGCCGTAGAGGGTCACCGAGTCGAACGCCGTGCTCAGCCGCGCGGCCGGCAGTCCCTCGGAGAGCACCTTGAACCGCCGGTTGGTGCGCGCCGGGTCGCCCTCGCCGGCGAACATCCGCGCCGGGTCCTCGTTCTCGCGCTTGAACGCGAAGACCCCCGCGGTGAAGGGGAAGCGGCCGGGGAGGTTCTCGCGGCGCCAGTACTTCACCAGCTCGCCGTGGTCGGTGTACGCCGGCAGGGAGACCCGCGGGACCCGGTTGCCGGACAGCGACTCGCGGCCGGGGTGGTCGGCGTACTCCTGCACGACGGACGGCCACGCCTCGAGCTCCTTCGCCACCTCGCCGTCGAGGTCGTCCCTCGCCTGGTCCGCCAACGCACGCACGTCGTTGATCGAGCCTGTCGAGATCTCCGCAGCCTCGAGGTCGTGGATGACGTCGGACAGTCGCTGGACGCGCCTGGCCTGCTCGACGAGCTCGTCGGTGCGGGCGTGGTAGTCGCGGACGGTCTCGGTGATCTCGGAGAGGTAGCGCACCCGGTCGGACGGGACCACCTGGCGGAGCTTCGAGGAGTGGCGTACGTCGACGCGGGGGAGCGCGCCGTCCTCGAGGTGCAGACCCTGCGGGCCGAGCAGCCCGGTGAGGTACTGGTACAGCGCGGTGACGCCGTCGTCGTTGAACGTCGCCGCGCTGGTGCCGAAGACCGGCATGTCCTCGGGCCGCTTGCCGAACGCCTCGCGGTTGCGGACCAGCTGGCGGCCGACGTCGCGCATCGCGTCCTCGGCTCCGCGGCGCTCGAACTTGTTGATCGCGACCACGTCGGCGAAGTCGAGCATGTCGATCTTCTCGAGCTGGCTGGCCGCGCCGAACTCCGGCGTCATGACGTAGAGGGACGTGTCGACGTAGGGCACCACCGCGGCGTCGCCCTGGCCGATGCCGGGGGTCTCGACGACCACCAGGTCGAAGCCGGCCGCCTTGAGCACGGTGATCACGTCGCCGAGGTAGTCGGGCAGCTCGTGCGCGCCGCGGGTGGCGAGGCTGCGGAAGTAGGTGCGGTCGCCGTCGAGGGAGTTCATCCGGATCCGGTCGCCGAGCAGCGCGCCGCCGCCCTTGCGCCGGGTCGGGTCCACGGCGACCACGGCCACGCGCAGCTTGTCCTGCTGGTCGATGCGGAGCCGGCGTACGAGCTCGTCGGTGAGGCTGGACTTGCCGGAGCCGCCGGTGCCGGTGATGCCGAGCACCGGCACCTCGTGGCGGGCCGCGGCACCCTGCAGGGCGGCCAGGGTGTCCTTCGGGAGCTGGCCCTCCTCGACCCCGGTGATCGCCCGCGCGATCGCGAGCCGGTCGCCGCTGATGACGTCGTCAGCGGTGACCTGCTTCCGCTCCCACAGGTCGAAGTCGAGGTCCTCGACGACGCTGTTGATCATCCCGGGCAGCCCCAGCCGCTGGCCGTCCTCGGGGGAGAAGATCGTGACGCCGCTCGTGCGCAGCCGGTCGATCTCGTCGTGCACGATGACGCCGCCACCGCCGCCGACGACGTGCACGTGGTCGGCGCCGCGCTCGCGCAGCGACTCGACGAGGTACTCGAAGTACTCGATGTGGCCGCCCTGGTAGGACGAGACCGCGACGCCCTGGACGTCCTCCTCGATCGCGGCGTCCACGACCTCCTGCACGCTCCGGTTGTGCCCGAGGTGCACGACCTCGCACCCCTGGCTCATGAAGATCCGCCGCATGATGTTGATCGACGCGTCGTGCCCGTCGAACAGGCTGGAGGCCGTGACCAGGCGGACGGGGTTCTTCGGGACGTGGAGCTCACTCATGACCGGTGGACCTTCGTTAGTTGGACGTCCAAGTAATTGTGTCATGGATCCCCCCGGGTCGGGAAAGTCCCTGACGTTCCGGCCGGATTGGATCGATCCAAGTTGTCGGAACGTCAGGGACTATCGGGCGCGCTCAGTCGACGATGTCGCCGGCGTCCGCGCGGAGCACACCGAGCAGGCTCGTGAGGTCGGCGAGCTGGGCGGCGGCGAGGCCGGGCTTCTGGAAGACCTCGCCGTTCAGCCCGTCGGTGGCCTTCTCGACGACCGCGCGCCCGGCGTCGGTGATCGCCGCCAGCACGACGCGACGGTCGTCGTCCTGGCGCTGCCGCTCGACGAAACCCTGCCGCTCCAGCCGGTCGACGGCGCTGGTGACCGAGGTCGGGTGCACCTGGAGGAGCGAGCCGAGCCGGGTCATGGGCATCGCACCGGCCGAGGAGAAGGACAGCAGCCGCAGCACCTCGTAGCGCGCGAACGTCAGCTCGAGGGGACGCAGCACCGCGTCGATCCGCTCCATCAGCAGCTGCTGGGCCCGGACCAGCGAGGTCACCATGACCATGCCGTCAGCGGCGTCACCCCACCCGTGCCGCACCCATTGCCGGTGCGCCTCGCGGATCGGGTCGCGCTGGCGTTCGCTCACCCGGAGCATCGTAGGGACTGGCCAGGCTCGCGGTGCGGAACAACCGGCAGGCGAGCACCGGGAGCACGGCGGCGCCGGCCACCGCGAGCAGGGCCGGCTGCGCGCCGGCGTACGTCGCCAGGGCCGGCGCCCCGAGGCTGCCGACCAGGCAGGCGCCGACCATGACCGTGTCGGCGAGCCCGAGGGCGCCCGCGCGGTAGTGGTCCGGTACGGCGTCCTGGAGCGTGCCCGTCACCAGGCTCTCGACCACCACCCCTGCGGCGCCGGCCAGCGCGAGCAGCGGAAGGGCCGGCCACGGCACCGGTGTGAGCGCGACCAGCGCCAGCGCGACGCCCACCGTGGTCAGGCAGCCGGTCCGCGTGGCGGTGACGAGGCGAGCCAGGACCGGCGCGCCGAGGGCTCCGAACCCGAGGCAGGCAGTCGCGATCCCGAAGCCGGCCTCGCCGTGACCCCACGAGTCCTGGCTCAGTGGCAGCAGCACCAGCCCGGTGACCGAGACCACGAGGTTGAGCAGCCCGGCCAGCCCCAGCGCCTGCACGGCGGCCGGTCGGCGCAGCACCTCGCGCAGCATCCCGGCGACGGTGTCCGGCGCCCTCTCGACCGGGCCGGGGATCCTGATCCCGGTGCAGAGCAGCAGTCCGAGCGCCGCCAGCGCCACGCTGGCCACCAGGGTCCACGACCGCATGGGCTCGGCGATCATCAGGCCGCCCAGCGCCGGCCCGACCACCCACGACGAGACCTCGATGGTGACGAGCAGCTCGGTGGCGCGCGCCCGGTCGGCGCCGGCCAGCCGGGGCAGCGCGGCGCCGATCGCCGGGTAGGTCGGCGTGCCGGCCGTGACCGCCAGTGCGCACGCGGCCAGGGCGAACCCCACGCGGCCGCCGGCCAGCGCCACGGCGGCCAGTGACAGGAACACCAGCCGCGCCGCCATCGTCGCGCGGACCAGGCGGTCGCGTCGCACGTGGTCGCCGACCGACCCGACCGCCCAGGACAGCAGCACGTACGGCGCCATCCGGGCCGCCCCGGCCAGGCCGACGGCCCAGGCCCCATGTGGGCCGTCGCCGTACTGGTCCCACACGAGGACCAGCAGCAGCGGCCAGGGCAGCCCGGTGGCCAGCGCCCCGCAGGCGTACGCCGCGAGCAGCCGGCGCACGGACCTCATGAGCGGACGACGGAGGTGAGCGGTGCGAAGCCGTTGAACCCCACGGTCGAGTACGTCGCCGTGTAGACCCCGGCGCAGTGGAACCGCACCTGGTCGCCCTCGGTCAGTGCCAGCGGCAGCTCGACCATGACGTCCTCGTAGAGCACGTCCGCGCTGTCGCAGGTCGGGCCGGACAGCACGCACGGCCCGGTGGGTCCCGGCACGTCGGTCGCGAGCGGGTAGCGGATCGCCTCGTCGAGGGTCTCGACGAGCCCGGTGAAGACGCCGGCGTCGAGGAAGACCCAGCGGGTCCCGGCCCGGTGCAGGACTCCGACCACGGTGGTGACCAGGACGCCGGCGTCCGCGGCGATCCCGCGGCCGGGCTCGGCGATCGTGGTCGGCCGGCGGTCGCCGAACGCGGCGGACAGGTGCCGCTCGATCGCCGCGCCGTACGCCTCCGGCGGCGGGCAGCCGTCGTCGAGCCGGGCCGGGAAGCCGCCACCGATGTCCAGCAGCCACGGGTCGAGCCCGTCCGCGCGCAGCGCCTCGAAGACGGTGGCGGCCGCGCGGATCGGGCCGCCCCACGCCTCGGGGTCCCGCTGCTGGGAGCCCACGTGGAACGAGACGCCGTCGGCGTGCAGGCCGAGCCGCGCGGCGTCCCGCAGGATCGAGACCGCCTCGCCCGTCGAGCAGCCGTACTTGCGCGACAGCGGCCAGTCCGAGCCTTCGCCCGAGGTGACCAGCCGGCACAGTACGCGGCTGCCGGGCGCGGCCTCCGCGACCTTGGCCACCTCGCCGGGGGAGTCGACGACGAACAGGTCCACGCCGAGCCGGGCGGCGAACCGGACGTCCTCGCGCCGCTTCACCGGGTTGGAGTAGACGAGGTCGCCCGGCGAGGCGCCGGCCAGGAGGGCGGCCGTGATCTCGGCCGGGCTCGCGACGTCGAACCGGCAGCCCGAGGCCGCGAGGGCGGCCAGCAGGGTCGGGTCGGGGTTGGCCTTGACGGCGTAGTGCAGCGCGGTGCCGGGCAGCGCCGCCGCCAGCCGGCGGTAGGTCCCGACGGCGTACGGCACGTCGAAGTCGAGGTACGGCGTGTGGCGGGTGTGGGCAGGGGTGGGCGGTGCGGTCCCGAGACCGAGGGCAGTAGGCAGCAACAAGTCGGTCATGCCTGCTCAGGAGTCGAGCTCCCGACCTCAGATATGACTCGTTGTGACTATTCCGATTTCGTCATGCCGTACCGCACGACTTCACATGCATCGTCACACGATGTATCGTTCCGCGATGTGACCGAGCAGGCACTGTTCATCCTGGCCAGCCTCGCGATGGGCGAGCTGCACGGCTACGGCATCGCCCAGGACGTCGACCAGCTCTCCGGGGGCCGGGTCCGGCTGACCGCCGGCACCCTCTACGGCGCGCTCAACCGGCTCACCGACGACGGCCTGGTGACCCAGTCCCGCGAGGACGTGGTCGACGGCCGCCGTCGCCGCTACTACCGGCTCACGGCGGCGGGCACGACCGCGCTGGCCGAGGAGACCGCGCGGCTGCAGTCCCTCGCGACTGCGTTGGGTTCGCGGACCGGTGCCCGCGCCGCGCGAAGGCCGAGGCCGGCATGAGGCAGCGGTTGCTGGCCTGGTGTCTGCTCACCTACCCGAAGGACCGGCGCGGACGCGACGGCGACTACCTGGTCGACCTGGCCGTCGAGCTCGGCGCGAGCACCGGCGTGGCTCGGCAGGCCCTCTCGCTGCTGCGCGGCGGGCTGCTCGAGCGGGTCCGCGGCGTACGCCGTCGCGTCGTGGTCGTTGCCGGAGTCGCGGTGGTCGCGCTGCTCGTCGCCGGCGGCGTCGCGGTCATGCGTGAGGGTTCGGGCGAGGTCGAGGTGCAGAGCTGCGCCGACGCGAGCGATGGCTGCTCGGCGGTCGACGACTGGGCCGCCGACCGGGAGCGCCACGGGTGGCGCTGCGACCTGGCGTCGTCCCGCGACGACGTCTCGTGGCAGTGCACGCGGCCCTGATCCGCGGCGCTCTCGTCGTCGTGCTCGGCGCGTCGGCCCTCGGCGTACACCCGGCGACGGCTGCGGAGCCCGACCCGGTCGACGGTGCCGGTCGCGGTGTCCGTGGGCCGGTTCGTCCACCGCACCGTCCCCGCCGGCGCGAGCGGGACCCTGGTCGCGATGCGTGGCCACGACGTCGTGGCGTGCGAGGGGTTCGGTCTCGCCGACCATGCCGCCGGGGTGCCGGCCGGCTGCGACACCGTCTACGACATCGGCTCGCTGACCAAGCAGTTCACCGCGGCCGCGGTGGTCAAGCTCGAGTCACTCGGCCGGCTCGACGTGCACCAGCCGATCGGCGACTGGCTGGGTCGCGTCCCGCCCGACAAGGCGGGCATCACCATCCAGCAGCTGCTCACCCACACCGCGGGGCTGGTCGACGCGCTCGGCGACGACTACGAGCCATTGACCCGCCGTCAGCTGGTCACCCAGGCCCTCGCCTCCCCGCTGCGGACCGCACCCGGGACGACGTACCACTACTCGAACGTCGGCTACAGCCTGCTGGCGGTGATCATCGAGCGCGCGTCCGGCACCAGCTACGAGCGGTTCCTCGCCCGCCACCTGTTCCGGCCCGCGCACATGACGCAGACCGGCTACACGCTGCCGCACTGGCGGCGTGCCGACGTCGCCGTCGAGTACGACGCCGACGGTCGGCCCCAGGGCCGGCCGTTCGACCATCCCTGGGCCGCCAGCGGACCTTGGTGGAACCTGCGCGGCAACGGCGGCCTGCTCTCCACCGCGCGCGACCTGGCCCGGTGGCACCGGGCGCTGCTCGACCACCGCGTGCTCGACCGGCATGCCCAGCGCGAGCTGTTCCGGCCGCGGGTGCCCGAGCAGCCCAGCGGGGAGAGCTGGTACGGCTACGGCTGGGTGCTGCTCGACACGCCGGTCGGCACGGTGGCCTGGCACAACGGCGGCAACGGCTGGTCCTACGCCGAGCTGACCCGGGTCCTCGGTCGGGGCGTGATGGTCTTCTGGGTCACCAACCAGACCCGCAGCACCGCCGCGGGCTGGGACTTCGAGCGCTTCGGCAACCGGCTCACCAGCGGCGTGGTCCGCCGGGTGGTCGGTGTGGACTATCGCAGCGCGTCAGCCAGCGCCGAGACGTCGTCAAGAGGCGCGTCGTAGCCGGGGAAGTAGCAGCACACCCGGTCGGCGAGGTCGGCGAACCGGCGGTGCAGCTCGGCCGCGCACTCCTCGGGCGTGCCGCGGACCGCGAGGGTGTCGACCATGGCGTCGTCGACCAGGTCGACCATCGCCGGGTAGTCGCCGTTCTTGGACAGCGCGTTGAGCTCGGGCTGGAGGTCGCCCCAGCCCTCGACGTCGAGCACCGGCCGGTACGCCGGCGTGGAGCCGTAGAACGCCAGCAGCCCGCGGACCCCGAGCGTGGCCGCGGCCAGCTGCTCCGGGGTCCGGCCCATCGCCACGATCGCCTGCGGACAGATGGTGAACGGCGCGTCGTCGGTGCGTCGGGCCAGCCCCGCCTCGACCGCGGGCAGGGTGCGCTCGCGGACATGCCGGTGGCTGTGGAACGGCATCACCAGGAGCCCGTCGGCGACCTCGGCCGCGGTCCGGGTCATCACCGGGCCGAGCGCGCCCAGGAGCACCGGCGGTGGCCCCCACTCCAGCGGGCCGGGGACGAACGTCGGCGGCATCAGCGTGTGCCGGGTGTGCTCGCCCCGGAAGTCGAGCCGGGTGCCGTCCTGCCACGCGCCGAGGATCGCCTTCACGGCCAGCACGATCTCGCGCATCCGCGCGGCCGGCGGGCTCCACGTGGCGCCGTACCGGTTCTCGATGTGGGGGCGGACCTGCGATCCCAGGCCGAGCCGGAACCGCCCGCCGCTCATCCGCTGCAGGTCGTGCGCGGTGTGCGCGAGATGCATCGGCGAGCGCGGCATCGCGATGGCGACGTTGGTCATCAGGTCGGTCTCGACGCCGGCCGCCGCGGCCGCGGCGAGCGGCAGGAACACGTCGTGCGGCCCCTCGAACGTGAACAGCCCGGCCGCCCCGGCCTCGACCAGCTCGCGCGCCCGGACGGCGGCACGCTCCGGAGGTACGTCGAGCTGGAGGTCGAGGAGCACCCGCGAAGTCTGCCGGATCGCCGACTCGTCGCATCGGCACCTGCTCAGGCCGCCGAGTCGGCGCGTCGGCGCTCGCTCAGAGCGTCGAGTCGTCGCGTTGGAACTCGCTCAGAACGTCGAGTCGTCGCGTCGGGACTCGTCTAGAACGTCGAGTCGGCGCATCGGCGCTCGCTCAGACCGTCGAGTCGGCGCGTCGGGACTCGTTCAGAACGTCGAGTCGTCCCTTCGGCACAGGGCAGCGTGTGCCGACGAGCCGACTCGACCTCTTATACGCGTTCCGTTGCGCCGACTCGACCCCATGTACGCGTTCCGACGAGCCGACTCGACCTCAAATATGCGTGCCGACGAGCCGACTCGACCCCCTGCACGCGTTCCGTTGAGCCGACTCGACCCCATATACACGTG
Organism: uncultured Actinomycetota bacterium; assembly: GCA_963766475.1. Lineage (GTDB taxonomy): Bacteria > Actinomycetota > Actinomycetes > Propionibacteriales > Nocardioidaceae > Nocardioides. Next base: position 71,653 of record CAVXZS010000006.1, read on the forward strand.
CCGATGAGACGGGTCGGCGGTCAGTCCCGGGCTTTGCGGGCCCGGCTCGCGGTCTTGGCCCGCTCGTTCTGGTCGAGGACCAGCTTGCGGATCCGGACCGACTCGGGCGTGACCTCCACGCACTCGTCCTCACGGCAGAACTCCAGGCACTGCTCCAGCGACAGCTTGCGCGGGGGGACCAGCTTCTCGAAGTTGTCGGAGGTGGAGGAGCGGATGTTGGTCTGCTGCTTCTCCTTGGTGATGTTGACGTCCATGTCGTCCGCGCGGGAGTTCTCGCCGACGATCATGCCCTCGTAGACCTCGGTGGCCGGCTCGACGAAGAGGATGCCGCGCTCCTGCAGCGACGTCATGGCGTACGCCGTGGCGGCACCCTTGCGGTCGGCGACCAGCGAGCCGGAGTTGCGCGAGCGGATCTCGCCGGCCCAGGGCTCGTAGCCCTCGGAGATGTGGTGGGCGATGCCGGTGCCGCGGGTGTCGGTGAGGAACTCGGTGCGGAAGCCGATCAGGCCACGCGCGGGGACCAGGAACTCCATCCGCACCCATCCGGTGCCGTGGTTGGTCATCTTCTCCATCCGGCCCTTGCGGGAGGCGAGCAGCTCGGTGATCGTGCCGAGGTACTCGTCGGGGGCGTCGATGGTCAGCCGCTCGATCGGCTCGTGCACCTTGCCGTCGATCTCGCGGGTGACCACCTGCGGCTTGCCGACCGTGAGCTCGTATCCCTCGCGGCGCATCTGCTCGACCAGGATCGCCAGTGCCAGCTCGCCGCGGCCCTGCACCTCCCAGGCGTCGGGACGCTCGGTCGGGAGGATCTGCAGCGACACGTTGCCGACCAGCTCGGCGTCCAGCCGGTCCTTGACCAGCCGGGCGGTGACCTTGTGACCCTTGACCTGGCCGACCAGCGGCGAGGTGTTGGTGCCGATGGTCATCGAGATGGCGGGTTCGTCGACGTGGATCAGCGGCAGCGGCACGGGGTGCTCGGGGTCGGCCAGCGTCTCGCCGATGGTGATCTCGGGGATGCCGGCCACGGCGACGATGTCGCCCGGCCCGGCCTGCTCGCCGGGCTTGCGCTCGAGCCCCTCGGTGACGAGGAGCTCGGTCACGCGCACGTTCTTGACCTCGCCGGTACGCCGGATCCAGGCGACGTTCTGGCCCTTGCGGAGCGTGCCCGCGTGGATCCGCAGCAGTGCCAGCCGGCCGAGGAACGGCGACGCGTCGAGGTTGGTGACGTGGGCCTGCAGCGGGGCGCCCTCGACGTACGTCGGCGCCGGGATGGTCTCGAGGATCGTGCGGAACAGCGGCTCGAGGTCGGTGCCCTCGGGCATGGCGCCGTCGGCCGGCTTCTCGAGACTGGCGATGCCGGCCTTGCCGCTGGCGTAGACGACCGGGAAGTCGAGCGCGTCCTGGCTGTGGCTGTCGTCGAGCAGGTCCATGAACAGCTCGTAGGTCTCGTCGACGACCTCGGCGATCCGGGCGTCGCTGCGGTCGACCTTGTTGACCACGAGCACGACGGGCATGTCGGCGTTGAGCGCCTTGCCCAGCACGAACCGGGTCTGCGGCAGCGGGCCCTCGCTGGCGTCGACCAGGAGCACGATGCCCTCGACCATCGACAGGCCGCGCTCGACCTCACCGCCGAAGTCGGCGTGGCCGGGCGTGTCGATGATGTTGATCGTCATGCCCTCCGGCGCAGAGGCGCCGGTGTAGTGGACCGCGGTGTTCTTGGCGAGGATCGTGATCCCCTTCTCGCGCTCGAGGTCACCGGTGTCCATGATGCGCTCGCCGACGCTCTCGGCCTGGTGCGCGGTGAACGCGCCGGCCTGCCTCAGCATCGCGTCGACCAGCGTGGTCTTGCCGTGGTCGACGTGCGCCACGATGGCGACGTTGCGGAGGTTCGCGGTCTTCACCGCCAGGGTTTCGGGCACAAGGGTCAACTTTACGGTCGGAGCGCCTCGGGGACCGCATCGGCGTCGGGGGGCGTGGCTACCGTGGCCACATGCCCTCCATCGCGACGAACACTCGGGTCGAGCGCGACGAGCTGCTCGACTTCGTCCGGACCCGCCACCACCTGATCCTGGTCACCACCCGCTCCGACGGGCGGCCCCAGCTCTCGCCCGTCACCGGCGGTGTCGATCCCGAGGGCCGGATCGTCGTGTCGACCTACCCCGACCGCGCCAAGGCCACCAACCTGCGCCGCGACCCGCGGGCCAGCGTGCTCGTCCTCTCCGACGAGTGGGACGACGCGTGGGTCCAGGTCGACGGCACCGCCGAGGTCCTCGACATGCCGAGCCCGGAGGCGGAGGAGGGGCTCGTGGAGTACTTCCGCTGCATCTCCGGCGAACATCCCGACTGGGACGACTACCGCGCGGCGATGCGCAAGCAGGGCAAGTCGCTGGTCCGGATCACGCCGGAGCGATGGGGTCCGGTGGCCACCGGCGGCTTCCCGGCGGACCGGGTGCCGAGCTGATGCGCGCCTGCTTCATCCCTCCCTACCTGCTGCGCCAGATCGCCCTGAGCCGGCCCGACGCCGCCGAGTGGGTCGAGCGGATGCTCGCCCACGACGACGCCGTACGCCTGCAGCGCGAGGCCGTGCGCGACGCGGTGCACGCCGCGCAGACCGGCCCAGCGTGGGAGGTGCACACCGCCGACAACGGGAGCGGGCTGCCCGGTCGGCTGGTGCGCTCGCCCGACGACCCCGCGTCCGGCGACGTCGCGGTCGACGAGGCGGCCGAGGGCGTGGCCGCGTCGCTGGCCATGTTCCGCGAGGTCTACGGCCGCGACTCCTACGACGACGCCGGCGCCACGGTGGTGGCGACGGTCCACTACCAGCGCAACTACGACAACGCGTTCTGGAACGGGCAGCAGCTCGTCTTCGGGGACGGCGACGGCGAGACCTTCGGCCGGTTCACCAAGCCGGTGGACGTGCTCGGCCACGAGCTCACCCACGCGGTCACCGAGCGCACCGCCGGGCTGGCCTACGAGGGCCAGTCAGGCGCGCTCAACGAGTCGGTCTCCGACGTCTTCGCCTCCTGCCTCAAGCAGCGGCTGCTCGGCCAGGACGCCGTGGCCGGCGACTGGCTGATCGGGGAGGGGATCTTCCTGCCCGGCGTCCAGGGCCGGGCGCTGCGCGACATGGCCCACCCCGGCACGGCCTACGACGACCCGGTGCTCGGCAAGGACCCGCAGCCGGGGCACATGGACGACTACGTCGACACCACCGACGACCACGGCGGTGTCCACGTCAACTCCGGCATCCCCAACCGCGCCTTCCAGCTCGCGGCCACCGCGATCGGCGGGTCGTCGGCCGAGGGCGCCGGGCGGATCTGGTACGCCGCCCTCACCGGCACGCTGTCCAGCCGCGCGGACTTCGCCGCCTTCGCCGCGGCGACCGTCGCCGCCGCGGGCGAGCACGGCGAGGCGGTCGAGGAGGCCTGGGCCACCGTTGGCGTGACTCCTGGCACGGGGACCGCCGGCCCTGGCCAACCGCCGCCGACCACGACCGACGAGCGACGGGTGCGGGTGCGGCGCACCGGCGGCTTCGCCGGGCTGGTCGCCGACGGCGAGGTCGACCTCGACGCCGACCCGCGGAAGGGGCCCGAGCTCGCCGAGCTGGTCGACCGCATCGACCTGAGGGAGGTGTCCGGCGGGGATCCCAAGCCCGACATGTACGTCTACGCCTTCGACCTCTGCGGCGACCGGGCCACCGTGCCCGAGCAGCACCTCACCGCCGACCTGCGCCGGGTCGCCGACCTCGTCCTGGAGCGCCCAGGCTCGGGATAGTCCCAGACGTTCGTGCAGCCGTCGCGGCGTGTCGCCGGCACGATCGTCAGGGACTATCCGAGGGCGCGGTCCAGGGCGGCCTCGACGTGCAGGGTCGTGCACGGGAAGACGGGCAGGTCGACGTCGGCCTGGTGGATCAGCAGCTCGAGCTCGGTGCAGCCGAGCAGCACGCCCTCGGCGCCGGCGTCCCAGAGCCGGTGGATCAGCTCGACGACCCGGCGCCGGGTCCGGTCGAGCACGTGGCCGTGCACCAGCTCCTCGTAGATCGCCGAGTTCAGCCAGTCGTGCTCCGAGGCCGGTGGCACCAGCACCTCCAGCTCGTGGCTGGCCATCCGGTCGGTGAAGAAGCCGTCCGACATGGCGACCGTCGTCCCGATGAAGGCGACGCGGGTGACCCCGGCGCGCGCGCACGCCTCGGCGACGACGTCGGCGAGGTGCAGCAACGGGATGTCGACCGCCGCCGCGACCTGGTCGGCGACCTTGTGGAACGTCGTCGTGCACAGCAGCAGGAAGTCGGCACCGCCGCGCTCCACGCTGCGCCCGGCTTCGGCGAGCAGGGCGCCGACCTGGTCCCACCGCTCGGCGTCCTCGAGCTCGGTCAGCTCGGCGAAGTCGACGGTGCTCATCACCAGCCGGGGTGAGGCCAGCCCGCCGAGCCGCTTCCGGACCCCCAGGTTGAGGTCGCGGTAGTAGACCGCGCTGCTCTCCCAGCTCATGCCCCCGACCAGGCCGATCGTCCTCATCCCGCCCATGCGCTCACTCTTCCACGCTCAGTCCTGGGTGGGCTCGCGGTGGACCTTGTGCTGGGCCGCCTGCCGGCGCGGCCTGATCACGAGCTCGTCGACGTTGACGTGCGCGGGTCGGGTGGCCATCCACGTGATGGCGTCGGCGACGTCCTCGGCCGTCAGCGGGTCCGGGACGCCGCGGTAGACGGCCTCCGCCTTCTGCCGATCCCCGTCGAAGCGGACCAGCGCGAACTCGTCGGTCCTCACCATGCCCGGCGCGATCTCGCAGACCCGCACCGGCTGGTCCCAGAGCTCCAGCCGGAGCGTCTCGGTGACCACCTGGGTGCCGTGCTTGGCCGCGGTGTAGCCGCCGCCGCCCTCGTAGGCGACCCGGCCGGCCGTCGACCCGACGTTGAGGATCATCCCGTCACCACTGGCGACCAGCGGGGGCAGCAGCGCCCGGGTCACCTGCACCAGCCCGATCACGTTGACCTCGAACATCCGGCGCCAGTCCTCGGCGTCCGCCTCGGCCACCGGGGCCGAGCCGAACGCGCCCCCGGCATTGTTGACCAGCAGGTTCAGCGTGCCGCCCACCGACTCGGCCAGCCCGGCGACCGACTCCTCGTCGGTGACGTCGCAGACCACCGGCACGGCACGTCCTCCGTGGGCGACGATCTCGGCGGCGAGCGACTCGATGCGATCGGCACGGCGCGCGGCACAGAACACGTGGAAGCCGGCGTCGGCGAGCATCCGGGCGGTGGCGGCGCCGATGCCGCTGCTGGCGCCGGTGACCACCGCTGTCCGCTGCGGCCGGGACGTGCGCTCGGGAGTCTCGCTCATGGCCGCCATTGTGGTGGCACACTGTCTGGTCGTGTCACCGACCTCCCTCGCCCGCATCGCAGGCATCCTGGGTGGCCTGTCCTGGATCGGGCGGGCGGTCCTCGACGACGGAGACGGTCCCACCTCGGTGATCGACGGCCTGCACTACGGCGGCCTCGCCCTGCTCGTGATCGCCCTCCTCGGCATCGGGGCCGGGCTGGTGTCCGGACTGGTGGCGCTCCGCGTGGTGGTCGCGATCTGCCTCGTGGCCCTGGCGGCCGCGGTCCTGTCCTTCCTGCACGAGCAGTACGCCGACCGCTCCGTCGACGGGATCCTGGGCGGGCTGATGGTCGTCTACTGCGTCGTCGGCCTCCTGGTGCGACGCAGCCGACCGCCAGATGACGGCGCGCGGGAGGCGCGGCACTCGCGGGGCTCGCACGCCGCCTGAGCGACCGGCCACGCACCGTCCGGGCGGCGCGGGAATGAGCCCGCCCACCCCGCGGTTGGGGCCACGGGGAGGACCGTTCCCACACAGCTAAGCAGGAGGCGGGGCGTGGACGAGCTGCGGCGGCTGGCGATGATCAGCCTGCACACCTCACCGCTCGACCAGCCGGGGACCGGCGACGCGGGCGGCATGAACGTCTACGTCATGGAGCTGGCCAAGCGGCTCGCTGGGCGCGGCGTCGAGGTCGACATCTTCACGCGCGCCACCAGCTCGGCGCTCGACCAGGTCGTCGAGGCCTGTGACGGGATCACGGTCCGACACATCCACGCCGGCCCGTTCGAGGGGCTCACCAAGCACGAGCTGCCTGCGCAGCTCTGCGTCTTCGCCCGTGAGGTGCTCCGCAGCGAGGCCTCGCAGCCGGTCGGCCACTACGACGTCGTGCACAGCCACTACTGGCTCTCCGGCCAGGTCGGAGCGCTGGCCCGCGACCGGTGGGGCGTGCCTCTGGTGCACTCGATGCACACCATGGCCAAGGTCAAGAACGACGCCCTCGCCGAGGGCGACACGCCCGAGCCGCTGGCCCGCCTGATCGGAGAGGAGCAGGTGGTCGAGGCGGCGGACATGCTGATCGCGAGCACCGACCTCGAGGCCAAGCAGCTGATCGAGCTCTACGACGCCGACCCGGCTCGCGTCGAGGTCGTCCACCCGGGTGTCGACCTCGACGTCTTCCGCCCCGTCCCGAAGCACGAGGCTCGCTCGGCGCTCGGGCTGCCCGCCGACGCCGACGTCCTGCTCTTCGCAGGCCGGATCCAGCCGCTCAAGGCACCCGACGTGCTGCTCCGGGCCGTGGCGACGCTGCTCGAGCGCGAGCCCGGCCGCCGCTCCCGGATGGTGGTCCCGATCGTCGGCGGCCCCTCCGGCTCCGGGCTCGACAAGCCGCAGGCACTCGCCGACCTGGCCGCCGAGCTCGGCCTCACCGACGTGGTCCGGTTCGTGCCGCCGGTCTCCCAGGACGAGCTCGCCCGGTGGTACGCCGCGGCGACGCTTGTCGCGGTGCCGTCCCACAACGAGTCCTTCGGGCTGGTCGCGGTCGAGGCGGAGGCGACCGGCACCCCGGTCGTCGCCGCCGCGGTCGGTGGCCTGACCACGGTCGTCCGCGACGGCCACAGCGGACTGCTGGTCCCCGGGCACCGCACCGACGACTGGGCCGACGCGCTGCAGCGCGTGCTCGGTGACGACGAGCTGCGCGCGCGGCTCGAGGACGGTGCGCGTCGCCAGGCCGCGCTGTTCTCGTGGGACGCCACCGCCGAGGCGACGTTCGCCGTCTACGAGCGCGCCCGCTCCTCCCTCGCCGCGACGGTCTCGTGACCGGCCCCGCCGGGCGGCTCCGCGCCTACCTCGAGGCCAACGACCTCGACTACGACGAGCCGCAGCCTGGTCAGTTCTCCTTCGCCCTGCCCGGCGAGAAGAAGCTGCAGACCCCGGTGCGGATCGACGTCGGCACCCACGCCGTCGCCGTGCACGCGTTCGTGTGCCGCAGTCCTGACGAGAACCACGAGCGGGTCTTCGCGTGGCTGCTGCAGCGCAACCTGCGGCTCTACGGCGTCGCATTCGCGCTCGACCGGCTAGGCGACATCTATCTCGACGGGCGGCTGCCGCTCTCGGTCCTCGAGGACGACGACGAGCTCGACCGGCTCCTGGGCGCGGTGCTCACCACGGCCGACGAGTCGTTCAACACGATCCTCGAGCTCGGGTTCGCCTCCTCGATCCGCAAGGAGTGGGAGTGGCGCAACCTGCGTGGCGAGTCGACCGCGAACCTCGAGGCGTTCCGGGGCTGGCTGGAGGTCGAGGAGGAGGGACCCCGCTCATGAGTTCGGGCTGCCGGCCGCGGAGTCAGGTCGCGGCGAGGACCAGCACGAACCCGACCAGCGCCGGGAGCGCCTGCACGACCAGGATCCGGCGGCTGACCGTCACCGCGCCGTACGCGCCCGCCAGGATGACGCAGGCGAGGAAGAAGAGCTTCACGTCGTCCAGGTCGGCCACCAGCCCCCACACCAGGCCGGCCGCGAGGAACCCGTTGTAGAGGCCCTGGTTGGCGGCGAGCGTCCTGCTCTCCGTCGCGAAGGCGGGCTCGAGGCCGAACGTCCGGTGCCCGGTCGGGGTGTCCCAGAGGAACATCTCCAGGACCAGGAAGTAGAGGTGCAGGGCGGCGACGAGGCCGACGACGACGTCCTGCGCGAGGGTCATGCCCGCGATCCTTCCACCCGGGTGAGATGAGGGCGGCGACCGGGAGACCCGGCTGCCGCCCTCATCGGTGCCGACGAGGACTCCCCTGGCCCCGCAGGGCCAGGGGACGTCCTGCCTGACTGACGTTCTGGCTGACTAGCGCTTGGGCAACACCTTGACGGTCACCTTGGCAGGAGCGCCTTCGTTGCCGGACGGGTCGGTCGCACGCACCGAGAGCTTGTGCTTGCCCACGCTCAGGTGCTTGAGCTTCACCGGCGACTTGCAGGGGTTCCAACCGACGCCGTCGAGGTTGCACTCGAAGGTCGATCCCGTGTCACTGGTGGTGAACGAGACCTTCTGCGTGGTCTTGGTGGACGGCTTCGGCTTCTTGGGGAACGTCACGGTCGGCGCCGTCTTGTCGCTGACCTGGATGGTCAGCGTGAAACCGCCGTTGATGGTGGTGGTGTCAGGAGCGGCGTCGTCGGCGACGTAGAGGGTCCAGTTGCCGTTGGGGCTGGAGCCGTCGAAGGCCGACAGAGCCGGCGCGTTCGGCGCCGGGAAGGGAGGGTCGTCCGCCTCGTTGGAGCTCGGGAAGTAGGACCCCGAGACGCAGGGGTCGCTGTCGGGCAGCCCGGCTGACGCCTCGTCGTCGAGCTTGATCGACAGGTCGGTCACATCGGTGCCGCCACAGGCGTCAGACATCAGCGTCACGATCTTGCCGTTCGGTCCCGCAAGCACCACGTCGATGTCGTCGAGGTAGGTCGACGTGACGCCGTTGAGCGTGACATCCACGTCGGTGACGAGTCCGGTCTGCCCGGCGACGGTGACCTGGCTGGTGACACCCGCGGGCGTGTTGTCTGGTGGGCTGACGGGGGCCGGGTTCGTGACGACGAGGGTGGACGGCGCTGCGAGCGCCGCGGGTGGATTCAGGGCAGTGACGGTGGCGATCGCCGCAGCGAACGCTCCCACTGCCGCGACAGTACGTCGTGGGTGCATCGGTGGACCTTCCTGGTAGGTGCTCTCTAGGCCACCAGCCACAGCGCTGCGACGCGCCCCGGACAATGGCTAGGGGATTATGGCGGGCGCCCGCCGATTGGGCTACCCCTGGCGCCGGCGGCCGACCGTCACCGCTCAGCGGGGCGGGGCTGGCTCCGAGGCCACGGTGCGCGGCTTGCGACGGGCGACCGCCACCCCGACGAGCGCCAGCACGCCGCCGATGTAGGCCATGCCGGGCGGCGTCTCGTCGAGGAACAGCCAGCCCATCACGATCGTGATCGGCGGGACGAGGTAGGTCGTCACGCCCAGGTTGCTGGCCGACATGGTGCGCAGCGCGTAGGCGAACGTCGTGAACGCGATCGCCGTCGGGAACACCCCGAGGAAGACGACCCACCAGATGTCCGTCGCCGACGCGGCGCGCGTGTCGTCGACCAGCCGGCCGGCGAACGGCAGGCACACGACCGCGCCGACCGTGCAGGCCAGCCACGTCACGTGGATCGCGGGCAGCCGGGCGACCAGCGGCTTCTGGAGCACCAGGCTGACGGAGTAGACGACCGCCGCGACCAGGCACAGCACGACGCCGAGCACGCTGCGGTCGCCGTTGGAGTCGCCGGAGGCCGTCGCGATCAGGGCGACGCCGCCGAAGGCGAGGGCCAGGCCGAGCGCGAGGTAGAGGGTGAACCGCTCGTGCAGGAAGGTCGCCGCCAGCAGAGCGACCAGGACCGGTGAGACCTGGATGAGCATGACGGCGGTGCCGGCGTCGACGTGCTCCTCGCCGGCGTTGAGGGCGACGTTGTAGATGCCGAACCAGAGCACCCCGATCGTGACGATCGAGACCCACTGGGCGCGGGTCGGCCGGGGGAGCCCGCGGCTCAGGGCGGCCAGCCCGAGGCAGACCGAGCCGACGAGCAGCCGGCCGAGGGACAACGCGCCGGGGGAGAAGGTGCCGGCGAGGTGCCGGATCGCCACGAATGCCGAGGCCCACAGCAGCAGGGTCACGCCCACCGCGGCCAGCGGCAGCCAGGCCGGTGCCTCGGGCCTGGTCGGCTCGATGGCACTGCCGGTCTCCTCGGCGGGGGTGGTCGCGGTCACCCCGACAGCCTAGGAACAGGCACCGACAGCCGACACGCGGTTATCGGACGTCGGAGCACGACTTCCCGCCAGCGGCAGGATGGCACGCGTGGGAAGCGAGCTGAGCGACGTCCTGGCCGGACTTTACGACGCCGTCCTGGCCTCGGTGCGAGGCCGGCCCGAGAGCGACCTGGCCCGACCCACCCGCACCGAGTGGACGGTGCGGGAGCTGCTGTTCCACCAGATGCTCGACGCACAGCGGACGCTGGTGGCCCTGGCGACACCCACCGACGAGCCGCCGGACGTCGACCGCGTGAGCTACTGGCAGCCGTTCTTCCCGGACTCGGAGTGGAACGCCCCGCACGCGCAGTTCGTGCGGGTCTCGGCGTCGGCGTACGTCACGGGCGAGGCGCTGGTCGACCACGTCGCGCTGGTCGCCGGTGGGGCGGCCCGGGCGGTGGGGCGGGCCGAGCCCGACGCGCGGGTGCAGACCCAGGGCCATGTGCTCACCGTCGCCGAGCTGACCTCGACGCTCGTCGTCGAGGCCACCGTGCACCTCCTCGACCTGACCGTCGAGCTGCCGGGGTCGACGGCTCCTTCCGCCGCCGCACTGGCCGAGACCCGCGGCGTGCTCGAGGCCCTCCAGGAGCAGGGCCACGGCGGCAGCCTCCCGTCGTCGTGGGACGACACGACCGCGGTGCTGAAGGGCACCGGTCGCCTCGACCCGACCGACGAGGAGCGGCGCCTGCTCGGCGAGGCGTGGCGGCCCCTCCTTGGTTGAGCTTGACAGCCAGATAATCTGATAGTTACTCTCAAAATATAGTAACCGTCAGATGGGAGTGACTGTCATGCAAGAGAACCCGTCCGCTCGCTGGTGGGCGCTGGGCGCCACCGCGCTCTCCCTGCTCGTGGTCGGCCTGGACATGACCGTCCTCAACGTGGCGCTGCCCGACATCGCGACGGACCTGCACGCGTCGACCTCGCAGCTGCAGTGGTTCGCCGACGCCTATCTCCTGGTGCTCGCGGCGGTGCTGCTGCCCGCGGGCATGCTCGGCGACCGGCTCGGCCGCAAGGGACTGACGGTGGGCGCGCTCGTCGTCTTCGGCGTCGGCTCGCTGTGGTGTGCCTACGCCGGCAGCCCAGCCTCGCTCATCGCCGCCCGCTCGGTCCTCGGGCTCGGGGCTGCGGTGCTGATCCCCCTGGCGATGTCGGCCGTGGTCGTCCTGTTCGAACCCGAGGAGCGCTCCAAGGCGGTGCTCGTCCTGAGCCTGTCCACGATGGTCGGCCTGCCCCTGGGCCCGATCGTCGGCGGCGCCCTGCTGCAGTCGTTCTGGTGGGGGTCGGTCTTCGTCATCAACGTGCCGGTGATCGCGGTCGCCCTCGTGGCCGTGGTGCGCTACCTGCCGGCCGGCGGGGTCGAGCAGGAGAGTCGCGGCTTCGACGCGCCCGGCGTCGTCCTGGCGGCCACCGGGCTGGTGGCGGTGACCTACGGCGTCATCGAGGGTCCCAACCGGGGCTGGACGGACGCCGTCACGCTGGGCTGCCTCGTCGGCGGGGTCCTGGTGCTGGCGGCGTTCCTGGTCTGGGAGCGGCGCCTGACCGGTGTCATCCCGGTCTTCGACTACGACGTCTGGGCCCATCCCGGGTTCCGCTGGGGCTCGGTCACCGCCGCGGTCGCGAGCCTGTCGCTGTTCGGTGTCTTCTTCACGACGCCGCAGTACTTCCGGGTCGTCCTGGGCGCCGATGCCCTCGGCACCGGCCTGCGCACCCTGCCGCTCGTGATCGGGATGCTGGTCGCGATGCAGCTGTCCAACCGGTTCGGCGACCGGGTGCCCGCCGGGGTGCTGGCGTCGGTCGGCTCGGTGCTGCTCGCGGTCGGCTTGGGGATCGGCGCGACCACCGGGCTGGGCGACGGGTTCGGGCGGGCGGCGGTGTGGACCGCGCTCATCGGGCTCGGCTTCGGTGCCGCACTGTTCGCGGCGCAGACCGCGGCCCTGATGAGCCTGCCGCGCACCCGCGCTGCCACCGGCTCGGCCCTCGTGCAGACGCTGCGCCAGGTCGGCAGCGTCCTGGGGATCGCGGTCCTGGGCGCGGCCCTCAACGCCCACTACTCCGGCGCCGGCGACACCGCGGCGCACTTCGTGGACGGCATGGACCTCGCGCTGTGGATCTCGGCCGGGATCGCGGTGGTGGCGGCCGTCATCGCCGCGGCGCGGCTTCCGCGCACCCGGCAGGAGGCAGAATCGGAGCGTGACGACCTCGCCCGGGCTGCGTGAGCGCAAGAAGGCCCGCACCCGCGCGACCATCCAGCGCGAGGCGCTCCGGCTCTTCCAGCGCGACGGCTACGCCGCGACGTCGGTCGAGGCCATCGCTGCCGCCGCAGACGTCTCCCCGAGCACGTTCTTCCGCTACTTCCCCACCAAGGAGGACGTCGTCCTCTCCGACTTCATGGACGAGACGACGATCGCGCGGTTCGTCGACGCTCCCGCGGAGCTGTCGCTGGCGGAGGCGCTCAGCCACGCCGTGCAGCACGGCATCGCGGCGTTGCCCGAGGAGGACTTCGCGCTGGAGCACCTGCGCAACCGGCTGATCCGCGAGGTGCCCGAGCTCCGGCGCGGCATGCTCGCCGAGATGATGCGGCCGATGGAGCTGCTGGCCGACGCGATCGGCCGGCGGCTGGGCCGTCCGGTCGACGACGACGTCCGCATGTACGCCGGGGCCGCCATCGGTGCCCTCGCGCTGCTGGAGCCGCACTACGAGGACGCGAAGGACGCGGACCCGCGCGCGCTGATCGCCGGCATCGTCGAGCGCACCAAGCGGCTGGACCGGATCCTCACGCTGCCGGACCCGGACTGACCGGCGCCTCCCGGACGTCAGAGGTCGAGCTTGTAGCCCAGCCCGCGCACGGTGACGAGGTACCTCGGCTCGCTCGGGTCGGGCTCGAGCTTGGCGCGCAGCCGCTTCACGTGCACGTCGAGGGTCTTGGTGTCCCCGACGTAGTCGGAGCCCCAGACCCGGTCGATCAGCTGGCCGCGGGTGAGCACCCGGCCGGGGTTGCGCAGGAACATCTCGAGGAGCTCGAACTCCTTGAGCGGCAGCCGCTGCTGCTCGCCGCCGACGGTCACGACGTGCCGCTCGACGTCCATCCGCACCGGCCCGGCCTCCAGCGTCGCCGGCGCCAGGTCCGGCTCGGTGCCACGCCGCAGCACCGCGCGGATCCGGGCCACCAGCTCGCGCGGCGAGTAGGGCTTGGTGACGTAGTCGTCGGCGCCGAGCTCGAGGCCCACCACCTTGTCGACCTCGTCGTCCTTGGCGCTCACCATGATCACCGGCACGCTCGAGGTCTGCCGGATCGTGCGGCACACCTCGGTGCCCGGGATCCCGGGCAGCATCAGGTCGAGCAGCACGATGTCCGCGCCGTTGCGGTCGAACTCGGCGAGCGCGGCGTTGCCGTCGGCCGCGATCGCGACCTCGAAGCCTTCCTTGCGGAGCATGTAGGCCAGGGCCTCGCTGTAGCTCTCTTCGTCCTCCACGACGAGCACCCGGGTCACGTCAGGACCCCCCTCTGATCGACTCGGTCTGGACGGGCTCGGCGGTGTCCAGCGCCGGCGCCCCGTGGTGCGGCAGGTGCTGGGGGAGGGTCAGCGTGAACGTCGACCCCTGGCCCTCGACCGACCACACCCTGATGTCGCCGCCGTGCGTGGCCGCGACGTGCTTGACGATCGAGAGGCCGAGCCCGGTGCCACCCGTGGAGCGGTGCCGGGCCGGGTCGACCCGGTAGAACCGCTCGAAGATCCGGTCGATCTCGTCCGACGGGATCCCGATGCCCTGGTCGACCACCGAGACCTCGACCGATCCCTCCTCGGCCTTGGTGGTCACCAGGACGGTCGAGTCGAGGGCCGAGTAGGAGACGGCGTTCGCGACCAGGTTGGCCACCGCGGCGGTGACCTGCTCCTCGTTGCCGAACACCTCGAGCCCCGGCGTGCCGCCGGTGACGATGTCGATCCGCTTGGAGTCCGCGTCGATCGCGCTGGTGTCGACGGCGATCCCGATCACGTCGTCGATGCTCACCGCGGTCGGCGTCTCCAGCGGGTCGTCGGCCTGGAGCCGGGACAGCTCGATGATCTGCTGCACCAGGCGGGAGAGCCGGTCGCTCTCGGTCAGCATCCGGCCGGCGAACCGCTTGACCGCCTCGGGGTCGTCGCTGGCGTCGGACACGGCCTCGGCCAGCAGCCTGATCGCGCCCACCGGCGTCTTGAGCTCGTGGCTGACGTTGGCGACGAAGTCGCGGCGTACGGCCTCGACCCGGCGCTCGCGGGTCCGGTCCTCGACCAGGGCGAGCACCAGGTGCGACCCGAGCGGCGCGACCCGGGCGGTGACGTGGCGATCAGGAGCGGACGGGCGGTTCATGAGCAGCTCGGTCTCGCGGATCTGGCCGTCGCGGCGCACCTCGTGGACCAGCCGGTCGAGCTCCTCGGAGACCAGCTGGGTGCCGCGCACCAGGCCCAGGGCGTACGCCGGCGCGGAGGCCTTCACGACGGTGTCGGTGTCGTCGACGATCACCGCGCTGCTGCGCAGCACCGAGAGCACGGTCGCCACCTCGGGCGGGACCGCGGGCTCCTCGTGCGTGGGGAGCACGGACTGCTGGCGGTCGCTGATGTGCCACGCGAGCACGGCTCCGCCGGCGACGACGGCTCCGAGGACGGCGGCGAGGAACGCCTGTGTCGTCGGGTCCACACCCACGATGGTAGGGCGGAGGTCGCACGTCGTTCGCTTCCGCGGGCGCCGGGCACCGAACGTTCACGTGCAGTTCACGTCGTCACCCCGGCAGGACACCTTGCCTACCTACGGTGCCACCATGCGTGAACTCTTCCACGACCAGCTCGAGTCGATCTTCGACGACCTCGCAGCGATCTGCTCCCAGGTCGAGGCGGCGGTCTCCGGCGCCACCGACGCCCTGCTCCGCGGCGACGCGGAGATCGCCGAACGGGTCATCAGCGCCGACGCGGCCATCGACCAGGCCCGGATCCGGGTCGAGGACACGGCGTTCTCCCTGCTCTCCCTCCAGGCGCCCGTGGCCGGCGACCTGCGCGTCGTCGTCGCCGCGCTGCGGATGGTGACCGAGCTCGAGCGGATGGGCGACCTGTCCGTGCACGTCGCCAAGATCGCCCGGCTGCGGGTCCCCAACATCGCCGTGCCGGCGGAGATCCGGCCCACCGTCAGCCGGATGGCCGAGGTCGCCGAGGACATGGTCAAGTCGGTGCACCAGGTGATCACCACCCGCGACGTGAACGCCGCCCTCGAGGTGCGCAAGGACGACGAGGAGATGGACCAGCTCCGCCGCCAGAGCTTCACCGAGCTGCTCTCCGACAGCTGGTCGCACGGCGTCGAGGCCGCGGTCGACGTGGCCCTGCTCGGCCGCTACTACGAGCGCATCGCCGACCACGCCGTCTCGGTCGCCACTCGCGTGGTCTACATCGTCACCGGCGAGTTCCCCCAGGCTGCCGCCCGCGCCTGAGGCGTTCGCTCGTGGGCCTGCGCCGCGCGCCAGAGGGTGGAGGGATCCCAGGTTAACCTGGGATCGCTGAACTTCTCGGGCGTTGCAATGCCCCAGAAGTTCAGGGACTGCCCGAGAAGTTCCGGACGCTGCCGGCGGACTTTCGCCGCTGCCAAAGGTGGTCGCGTACCCGCTGCTCAGTGAGCCGGGGGCTGTCGAGATCGTCCCAGCCGAGGTGCAGGCCGCGGAAGCCGGTGATCTGGTCAACCAGCTCCTCGCGTCGGCGTTCGCGCTCGATCACGTCGCCCGGCTTCTGGCCGGGCTTGAGGAGCTCGAGATACTTGACCTTGCCGTTGGTCTCGACGTAGGCCCCGAGGTCGGGCCAGGCAAAGTCGAGCTCGGCCACGAGGTGCCGGTCCGGAGTGAAGACGGGGAACTGAGGGATGGGCGCCGGCAGGCTGGCGCGGAAGCAGAAGCACCAGAACCGGGACTCGAGGATGCTGGCGATCCGCGGGTCACCGAGGCGGATCACGACCTCGGTGGCGCGACTGTCCGGCCAGTGGTTCATGGTCGCGTCGTAGCGTTCCCGCACAGCCTGGGCCGTGGTCAGCCCGCGGTGCAAGAAGTCGTTGAGGATCACGACGGATGCCTCCACGGACGCGATGGTGCTGACCTCGATGGCCACGCGGGTCGGTGACATGACCTCGACGCCGTGCACGGTTTCGACGTCGGCATCCAGGAGTACGCCGCAATGCTGGGTGACCCCCGCCTCCTTGCGGCCGGTCTTGCCGTCCTTGCGCGTCGTGTGAACCTGGCTGAGGTCGACTCCCCACGTAGGGCCTTCCCACCAGGGGATCGCGCTCGAGTGCGACACGATGACGTCGGTCTCGGCCTGCTTGATCACCGCGCGAGTCGTGACCACGTGGCGGGACGCGGCATCGAGTGACTTCCACGCATCCGCGTCGGCGTACGCCCCCCGTCGCGGGCGCACCCATTGTCCCGATCGAATCTGGTCCGCGATGCTGCGGTCGTGCCACCCCTCGCGGAGCAGCTCGCGGCGAAGGCGGACCGGCAACGAGAAGGCGTCGTAGTCGTCGTCCATGACACGCACGATGGGGCCACTTCAGAAGGGCAGCGAGCGACCGGTTCGTGGTCTGTGGATGACCGCACCGGGTCGTCCGATTGTGGACGGGGGAGGGACCCGAGATCCAGAGCTTCTGGGCCAGTCGCTGAACTTATCGGCCGTTGCAACGGCCCAGAAGTTCAGCGATCCCAGGTTAACCTGGGATCCCTCCCAGGCAGGCGGGCGAAACTCAGCGACCCTGGTTGGCCACGGCGGCGGCGGCCTCGGCGGCGGCGTCGGGGTCGAGGTAGTGGCCGCCCTTGACCGTCGGCACCATGTCGTCGTCGAGCTCGTAGACCAGCGGCATCCCGGTGGGGATGTTGAGCCCGGCGATGTCCTCGTCGCTGATCTGGTCGAGGTGCTTGACCAGCGCGCGCAGGCTGTTGCCGTGCGCCGCGACCAGCACGGTCTTCCCGGCCCGCAGGTCGGCGGTGATCGCGGACTCCCAGTAGGGCAGGAACCGGGCGATGACGTCCTTGAGGCACTCGGTGCGGGGCATCTCGTCGCCGAGGTCGGCGTACTGCGGCAGCCCGGCCTGCGACCACTCGGACGAGTCCTCGATCGGCGGCGGGGGTACGTCGAAGGAGCGGCGCCAGAGCATGAACTGCTCCTCGCCGTACTCCTCGAGGGTCTGCTTCTTGTTCTTGCCCTGCAGGGCGCCGTAGTGCCGCTCGTTGAGCCGCCACGAGCGGGTCACCGGGATCCAGTGCCGGTCGGCGACGTCGAGCGAGATCGCCGCGGTCGTGATCGCCCGGCGCAGCAGTGAGGTGTGCACGACGTCCGGCGCCAGGCCCGCGTCCTTGAGCAGCTGGCCGCCGTGCTCGGCCTCGGCGCGGCCGTTGTCGCTGAGGGGTACGTCGACCCAGCCGGTGAAGAGGTTCTCCGCGTTCCAGGTGCTCTCGCCGTGACGGAGCAGGACGAGGGTGTGGGGCACGCCGATCAGTCCTCGCCGACGGCGAAGCAGTCGTAGGGGTCACCCGGGGCGGCGGCGGCACTGTCGCTCGCGCTCCCACTGGGGCTCTCGCTCGGGCTCTCGCTCCCACTCTCGGTCGGGCTCGCGGTGGGGCTCACCGTGGTGCCGTCCGTCGGCACGTCGCCGGGCGACGGCTGGGTCGTGGGCGACTCCGACTCCTGGGTCTCCTGCTGGGAGGGGTCGAGGCCTTCGTAGGCGTTGCAGGCGTAGACGATCGGCACGTCCATCGTGACCGTGTCGCCGCTGGCGAACGAGAAGGTCAGCTCGGCGAGCTGGCCGGCCTCGAAGTCACCGCTCAGGGTGATCGGGTCCTCGTTGACGAGGTTGACGAGACCACGCGCAGGGATGTCGACCGACAGGTCCGACGGCTCCACGCCCAGGTCGCTCCAGTCGCCGAAGCCGGCCACACCCGTCAGCTCGGCGTCCTGGTCGGCGGAGTTGTTGCTCAGCGAGGCCACGAAGGTGCCGGAGTTGGGCTGCGCCGCCACGACCACCGCGCCCAGCACGTCCACGTCGCCGTCGCGGTTGTTGGTGCCCGCCGCCGGCGTGTAGACCCGGTCGGTCGCCTTGTTGAAACCGCACGAGCCGAGCAGCGGCAGAGCGAGGACGAGGGCTCCCGCGACCAGCCGGAGCGAGCGTCGGGTCTGCATGTCACAGAACCCTAATGGACGCTGCTGTCGGTCCTAGAGCGGCTCCTGCGAGAGCCCGACGTGGGTGCCGGCGAAGGCCAGCGCGACCAGCACCAGGACGGTGTAGGTGCCGGCCACCCACAGCAGCCGGGAGGCGCCGATCTTCAGGCCGAGCTTGAGCGGCAGATAGGTCCACCGGTCCTCGTTGTCGGGCACCAGCCCCCAGAGCGCGGTGAGCAGGTGCACGCCGATCCCGAGCAGCGCTGCCAGCACGGTGACGAGCAGCTCCGGCGGTGCGCCCTTCTCCTGGCCGCCCCAGCCGCCGTAGGAGAGGAACGCCGGGTAGAGCGCGTAGGACGCCGCCCACGGCAGCCACGACCAGAAGCCCTTGCGCAGCCAGACCCACTGGCCCACCAGGCCGATGAGGAGGGAGATCAGGTACGCCGAGGCGGCGTAGAGCCCGTTGGCCACCGACAGCGGCACCACCAGGAAGATCGCGAGGGCCAGGCAGAACCACACCGTGCCCGGGTCGAGCCGGCCGTCGGCGAGCGGCTTGCCGGTGCGCTGGTGGCGGGCATCGCGCCCGCGGTCGACCAGGTCGTTGGCCCAGCCCAGGATCACCTGGCCGACCACGACCGTGGCGAGGATCAGCAGCAGCTCGCGGCTGGGCCGTCCGGCCAGCGCCGCGGCGACGGTCATGCCGACCGCGGTGACCAGGGCCTGGCGCGGGTGGGCGGACCTGGCCAGGAGCAGAGGTGTCAGGTCGCCCAGCCTGAACGCGGGCTGCTCGGGCTCCGAGTCGTCGTCGGCGGGCCGGGTGTCGGGTCCACCGTCCGTGGCGGGTGCCGCGATCTCGGTCGTGACCTCCGTCGCGCCAGGGGCCTCGGGCACGGCGACCGTGCTCGTGGCGGATGGTGCTGGTGGGGCAGGCGCAGCGGTCCCCTCGGTCGGGTGGACCGCACCAGCGGTCTCCGCAGCCTCGCGCCGGTCCGCCCTCCCGCGACCCCAGCGACCCTCTCTCGCCATGCCCCGCAGTATTGACCACGCGGGGTCCGTGGGCGCCCCTTCGGTGCCGATGACCTGCGATTTCATCTGAGGCGAACCTGAGAGAACGCCAAGTCCGGGCGGGTCCAAGGCACCCCTCGCAGCATGAGCAACCGGGCTTTGTCAAGTGCCGATTGGGCCTCTGACCTGCGGAAACGTCGGTCGGCGACGACCACTGGCGTGTTAGACTGGTCACCTAGGAAGGGGAACTTCACATATGACTTTCACCGTCGGCGAAACGGTTGTCTACCCGAATCACGGGGCCGCCATCATCGAGGACATCGAGATGCGGACCATCAAGGGAGAGGACCGTGAGTACCTCGTACTCCGGATCGTCGCCCAGCAGGACCTCGTGGTGCGTGTCCCGGCCTGCAACCTCGACCTCGTGGGTGTCCGCGACGTCGTGGACAAGGCGGGACTCGACCGGGTGTTCGACGTACTCCGCGCCGCCCACGTAGAGGAGCCGACCAACTGGTCGCGCCGCTACAAGGCCAACCTCGAGAAGCTGCACAGCGGCGACGTGATGAAGGTGGCCGAGGTCGTCCGCGACCTGTGGCGCCGCGAGCGCGACCGTGGCCTGTCGGCCGGCGAGAAGCGGATGCTGGCCAAGGCGCGCCAGATCCTCGTCTCCGAGCTGGCGCTGGCCGAGCACACCAACGAGGACAAGGCCGAGGCCATCCTCGACGAGGTGCTCGCCTCCTGAGCGACGCTCACATCGACAACCTCATCGACCCGTCCGAGCCTGAGCTCGGGCGGGTCGATGCGTTGGGGACGGTCGTCGAGACCGGCCGCGGATCCCTCCCGTTCGCCCTGGTGCACGGCGAGCCGCTGGTGGCGGCCGCAGCGTGGGCGATGGGCGAGGCCGGGGTCTTCATCGTCGACCTCGGCACCGGCTGGCAGGCCCTCGTCGACGCCGCTACGCCGTTCGTGCTCCACGACGCACTCTGCCCGATGACCCCGCCCGCGTTCCTGGCGGAGTGCGTGGCGCACGCCGCAGAGAGCTCCGCGGTCACCGTCGGGGTCCGCCCGGTCACCGACACGGTCAAGGAGCTGGCCGACGGCAGCGTGGGCGCGACCCACGACCGGGCCGACCTGCTCCAGGTGGTCTCGCCGGTGGTGCTCCCGGCCGCCGTGGTCGCCGCCCTCGACGGGGTGCCGGACCTCGACTTCGCCGGGCTGGTCTCGACCCTGGCTGAGCGGTTCCCGGTCGAGACCCTCGCGGCGCCCGCCCAGGCCCGACGGGTGGCCGACGAGTCGGACCTGAAGGTGCTCGAGGCGCTGACCCCTGCCGCTCAGGGCTCCCACAACCGCCCGATCGACGGGTAGTCGCTCAGCGGCGCCAGCCCCGGCACGTCGTTGTCGCCCATCCCGAGCCGCCCGGCCGCGAGCGGGGTGCCGTCGGCCGCCAGGTACGTCATCTGCCGGCACCAGTCGAAGCCCAGGATCTCTCCTTGACGGTCGACGCGCCCGCCGGGCGGGACCGGGTGCTGGACGTTGAGGACGACGTAGCCGTTCTGGACCGGCACCGTGACCGAGGTTCCGTCGCCGAGGTCGTACCTCACCGCGGCCACCGCAGCGGCCGGCCGGTCGATGACGCTGAGCGACCAGGTGTCGCAGCCGTGCCGCTGGGTCTCGGTCAGGCGGCAGCCGCTGCCGAGCGCCCAGCCAGAGACCGGACCGCCGCCCGTCGCCTCGACCGCGTCGAAGACGTCGATGCCGGCCCTCGGCGCGCCCCTTTCCATGGTGGACCGCCAGATCCAGCACGATGCCCACATCGAGCCGTCGGCCGACTCGATCGCGGCCATGATCTTCGCATCCGTGCGGACCGAGGCCATCAACCTCGGAGTGCCCGACTCCTGCAACGCCTCGACGGCACCCTCGGCAGTCTCGATAGGCTCGCGGGCGCCGAGGCAGGTGTCCAGGATCTGTCCGTCGCCGACCGGACCGGTGACGCTGGTGAACTCCGGGTCGCGAGCCTGGTCCTGCGCGCCGCCGGGCAGGGCCGACCAGAGTCCGCCGACCGCAACCGCGAGGGTCGTCGCCGCGGCGCCCGCTGCCAGGCGCCGACGCCGGAGCCGCCTGTGTCCGGCCGTGACGGCGGCCCGCGAGGGCGGCGCCGGGGGCGCCGTCCCGGTGGCGCGGTCGAGGAGGTCGTGGAAGGTCTCGGGGTTCATCGCTGGTGCTCCCTCTCGTGGTCGCCGATCAGCTCGTGCAGCGCCGCGAGGGCGCGTGACGTGTGGCTCTTGACAGTCCCCTCGGTGATGCCGAGGTCGTGGGCGGTCTCGGTGACGGAGAGCCCGAGCCAGTGGCGCAGCACCACCGTCTTCCGCTGCATCTCCGGCAGGCGCTGCAACGCGGAGACCAGGTCCTGGCGGGACTGCAGCTCAGGCCCCTCGACGGGTCGGTCGTGGCCGTCGAGTCCGCTGCGCTCCCGGCGCCAGGGCCGACGGGACTCGTCGATCGCGGTGCGGGCGATGGTGCGTCGGACGTAGGCCTCCGGGTTGGATGCTCGCTGCACCCGCGGCCAGGCGACGTACAGCTTGGCCAGCGCGGTCTGCACGACGTCGTCGGCGGCGTGCCAGTCGCCGCACAGGCTGTAGGCCAGCCGGCGCAGCCGCGGGCGGGCAGCGGCGACATAGGTCTCGAACTCCGCGTCGCGCTGGCTCCTTCTCACGGCAGCAGGACGGATGCCGACGGGCGATCGGTTGTCACAGGAGCTGTTCGGCCACGGCCAGGTCCTCGGGGAAGGTCACCTTGAGGTTCGTGGCGCCGCCGTGGACGGCGACCACGGGCAGGTCGGCGTACCGCTCGAAGCAGGCGGCGGTGTCGGTGCTCTCGAAGCCGTCGGCGGCGGCGCGGCGGTGCGCCTCGAGCAGGGGTACGGCGCGGAAGGACTGCGGGGTCTGGACAGCTGCGAGGTGTTCGGCCACCGGGCGCAGGTCGCGGCCCAGAAGGCCTGGCAGCTCGACGACCGGAAGTGCCCCGCCGTGCTCGCGAGCGGCCGCGATCGTTGCCTCGAAGAGCTCCGGTCGGGCGAGCGGCCGGGCACCGTCGTGCACCGCGACCACGTCGACGTCACCGGCCTCGATGTCCTCGGCCAGGACCTGCAGCGCCGCCCACTCCGAGGCGTGCCGGGTGGTGCCGCCGGGCACCAGACGGACCTCGCGGTCCCCCAGCAGCGGCGCGACGGCGTCGCGGACGGCGTCCTCGTCACCGGCGCGGACGCCGAGGACCAGCCGCACCAGGTCGGGGACCGCCAGGGCCGCGCGTACGGACTGGCCGAGCACCGTGGTGTCGCCGAGGGGCAGCAGCACCTTGTTGGTGTCGGCGCCGACCCGGCTGCCGGAGCCGGCGGCGAGGATCACGACGGCGACGGGCACGGGCAAACTGTTACATGCCTGTTGCACGAGTGCCGTCAGCGGAAACACGCCGTCCCTAGGTTCGCACGGGTGACGCCTCGGCTCGACGCCACCGAGTGGCAGCCCGTCTGCCGGCTCGCCGAGCTCGAGGTGGAGCGTGGGGTGGCCGCCCTCGTGCACGGCCAGGCGGTCGCGATCTTCCGGGTCGGCGAGGCGACGGTCTACGCGCTGTCCAACCACGACCCGTTCGACCGGCACGCGATGCTGGCCAAGGGCATCGTCGGGATGGCGGGTGACGTGCCGTTCGTGGCCTCACCGGTGCACAAGCACGGCTTCGACCTGCGCACGGGGCAGTGCCTGGACGACGCGCACGTCTCCGTCGCGGCGTACGACGTCAGGATCGTCGAGGGTGTGGTGCTGGTCGGGCACCGGAAGACGGCGGCTGCCTAGCGGCCTCTACAGACCGTCGGGGATCTCGGCGGTCAGCACGTCGTCGCCACCGAACGCGGCGTCCTGCCAGACCAGCCGGCTGCCGGACAGGGACGGGAAGCCCTGCTGGCCGCCCTCGGGCACCAGGTCGTAGATCTTCCCGGTGGCCAGCGAGGCGAGGTAGAGGTCCGTCTCCGGGAACGGCGAGTCGCCGCCCGCCACTCCGGCGGTCAGCGCGCCCTTCTCCTCGGCCCAGACGACGTACTTGTCGTTCATGGTGACGCCGAACGGCGAGGCGGAGCCGGTGAGCTGGAAGCTCTGGCCGTCGGCGGTGAACAGCTCCTCGTGGCCGCCGTCGTCGACCGCCACCAGGTTGTCGCCGTACGCCGCGACGGAGATCACCGCGCCGTCGAGCTGGCCGACCTGGGTGACCTGGCCGCCGGGCTGCCAGGCCAGGACCTTGCCGCCGTCGGTGCCGATCCCGACCACTCCCGCACCGGTGCCGAGCCCGGTGATCGTGTCGCCGCGCAGCCCGGTGACCTGGGCCTGGGAGACCTGTCCGCCGGCGGCGACGAAGGAGACCGTGTTGTCGGCCCCGACCCAGGCGGCGCCGGCGTCGGAGCCCGCCAGCCCGGCCGCGAGCGTCGCCTCGAAGGGCACCTGGGCGAGCACCGCCGGAGCGCCGCCGCCGGCCGGGTAGCGCGTGACCTCGCTGTTGAGGTCGAGCGTGACCAGCGCGTCGCCGCCGAAGGCGACCTCCGCGACGTTGGAGCTCCCGCCGAGGCTCGGGGTCGCGCCGCCGACCCTGGTCGTGGCGAGGAAGCCGAAGTTGTCGCCGTCGCCGCTCACGTCGAGCCAGGCGACGTTGTCGTTGCTGACCACGGGGTGCAGCTGGGTGGACGGCGAGGCGGAGACCGTGTCGCCGGCCAGCTCGCCGGTGTCGGGGCAGCCGGTGCAGATCTTGTTGGCGTCGAAGACCTCCCGGGCGGTGCGCAGCACGACCGGGTCGAGCCCGGTGTCGACGATGACCTGCTCGATCGCGGCCCGTGCGTCGAGGAACCCCGAGGTCGGGCCGAGCCGGGTGGTCAGCGCGGCGTAGACGACCCGGTCGAAGGCCTGCGCCTTCGGCGAGTCGTTGCCGGGCTTGCCGTCGATCCTGGCCAGGTTGACCCGGATCGACCACAGCGCGTTGTTCCAGATCGCGGAGTTGTAGTGCACGCCGCCCTCGTCCTGGCTGCTGAAGCCGAGCAGCTTGAGGCGGTAGCCCGGGTCGAGCGCGCGCAGGTAGTCGTCGAAGTCGTTGCCGCTCTGCATGTAGCGCAGGGACAGGCTGCCGTCGGGGTTCTTGACGCAGAAGACGGTCTCCTCGGTGTAGCCGGTGCAGCCGCCCTCGAAGATCGCGACGCTGTCGGTGCCCTTGACCCGGTTGCCGATCACGTTGCCGAAGTAGTCGGAGAAGCTCTCGTTGAGGGCGCCGGACTGGCCGGTGTACTTCAGCCCGGCCGAGGTCGCCGTGACCCCGTGGGTGATCTCGTGGCCCGCGGTGTCGATCTCGACCTCGGTGACCTCGGCCTGCCCCTGCGAGGTGGTGCACGGGTTGCCGTAGACCATCTGCGGCTGGGCCAGCGAGCTGGTGAAGAAGGAGTTGCAGAAGTCCGACGGGCCGTAGTGCACCGACGAGACCATGGACCCGCCCTGGCCGTCCCAGGAGTTGCGGCCCAGGGCCCCGTAGTAGTCGTAGACGTCGCGGCTCAGTGCCTGCGCGGCCATCGCCTCGGGGTCCCGGATCGTGGTGTCCGGGCTGACCACGAGCTTGCCCGGCAGCTGCGAGCTGGTCCTGACCTTCGAGGCGTCGTACGTCGAGATGCCGCCGGTCTGGCTCTGCTGGTCCCACGACGGGGTGGTGGTGTCGAGGAGCGCGACGCCCTTGCCGGTCTGGACGCCGTGCCCGCGCAGGGTGCCGCCGATCGGGTTGGGGCCGGTGACGTCGACCGACCTCGGGTCCGCGGCGCGATAGTCCCTGACGTTGTGGACGGACGACACGCGGGAGCCGTGGTCAGAACGTCTGGGACTATCGGCTCCGGCGAGGTGGACCCGGTGCAGGTACGTCGCGGCAGCGGCCGCCCACGGAAGGGCGAGGCGGCCCTCGCCGGTGACCTGCTCGACGCTGAGGATGTCTCCGGTGGTGGCGTCGATGTAGTAGTTCGCCGCGGCCAGGGGAGTGGTGCCGTCCGACTCCGCCGCCACCGTGACCAGCCAGGCGAGGATCCCGGTGCCGCGGGGCAGGACCACCAGCGACGGCGGGGCCTGGGCGGTCCCGGAGGCGGCCTGCTCGGCGATCGCGCGTGCCTGGTCGGCGGGCAGCTGCGGGTCGGTCGACACCGTCAGCCCCGGGTGCACCCGGCCGCGCACGCCGGTGACCCGGCCGTCGCGCTCGACGAACACGAGTGACGCGTCGAGGACCGGGACGTCGCCGACCGCCTGGGTGGCCTTGGTGGTGACGATGCCGGGCACGGTCACGGTGTCCGGCTCGCCGAGCTGGAGCACCGTCGAGTCGAGGCCGAACAGGTCGGGTCCGTGGTCGTCCATGAACGCCGCCGGGTCGCCTTGCCACGACCCGCCGCTGAGCTCGGAGAGGTAGCCGGTGACGTCGTCCTGCCGGCCGACCCAGCCGGTGCCGGTCTCCTCGCGCAAGCCGTCCACGGCCTTCTGCAGCGAGGCCAGCCGGGCCTGCACGTCCGAGCCGCCGGCGGCGCCGCCGGCACCCGGCTCGCCCTGGTGGTCGTTGACCCAGGTCTCGGACACGATGAGGGTCACCGGCTTGGCCGCGGGGCCGGAGCCGTCGTCGGGGCCGTCGATGCCGTCGATGCCGGTGTCGCAGCCGGTGGCGACCAGCGCCAGGACAGCTACGAGCGGTGCCAGCCAGGTGGTGCGCGACATCAGAGCCCTCCAGGGATCGCGGCGGTGAACACGTCGTCGCCGCCGTAGGTGGCGTCCTGCCAGACCAGCTGGCGGCCGGAGATGGACGGGAACCCCTGCTGTGCGGGGGCGGGGTGCAGGTCGTAGATCTTGCCGGTCCCGAGCGAGAGCAGGTAGAGGTCGGTCTCCGGGTAGGGCGCGGTGCCGCCCGGGACGATCGGGGTCTTGATGCGGGCGGTGGCCTCGGCCCAGACGACGTACTCGCCCGACATCGCGGCGCCGAACGGCGTCGCGTTGGTGCTCACCTGGAGGGTCTGGCCGTCGGCGGTGAACAGCACCGACCGGTGGCTGTCGTCGATCGCGAAGACCGGGCCGCCGTACGTCGCCGTGGAGAGGATCGCGCCCGGCAGCTGGCCCACCTGGTGTGCGTCGCCGCTGCCGGGGTCCCAGGCGAGGACCCGGCCCTGGTCGGTGCCGAGCGCGACCGTGCCGCCGCCGGCCGCGATCGAGGTGATGGAGTCTCCCTGCAGCCCGGCCAGCTCGGTCTCGAACAGCTGTCCGCTGGCGTCGACGTAGTGCACCGTGCTGCCGGCCGAGAGCCAGGCGGCCCCCTCGTCGGACCCGGAGAAGCCCGCGGCCAGCGTCGCGTCCGGCTGGACGCGGTCGATCACGGTCGTGGCCGACCCGTCGGTGCGGGTGACCCGGCCGCGCAGGTCGAGCGACACGATCGCGTCGCCGGCGAAGCCGACCTCGAGCGCGTCGGGTGACGCCGACAGCGACGGCACGTCCGCACCGCCGAGCGAGGTGGCCGCGGCGTAGCCGGCGAAGTCGGACGTCGAGCTCAGGTCGAGCCACACCACGCGGTCGCCCGAGATCGAGGGATGCAGCTGGGTCTGCGACGAGGTGGTGACGGCGTCGCCCGCCAGCTCGCTCGCGGTCGGGCAGCCGGTGCAGATCTTGGCGGCGTCGAAGACCTCCCTGGCCGTGCGCAGCACGACCGGGTCGAGCTGGGAGTCGATGATCACCTGCTCGACCCCGGCCCGGGCGTCGACGAAGCCGCTCGTCGGGGTGAGCCGGGTCGCCAGCGCGCCGTACACCGCACGGTCGAACTCCTGGGCCAGCTCGGACGTGTTGCCGTCCTCGCCGTCGATCTGCGCCAGCCGGCTGCGGATGCTCCACAGCGCGTTGTTCCAGATCGAGGAGTTGTAGTGCACGCCCCCGAAGTCCTGGTTGTACTGGACGAGCAGCAGCAGCCGCTCGCCGGGCGTGAGGATCCTCAGGTAGTCGTCGAAGTCGCTGCCGTTGAGCATGTAGCGCAGCGACGAGGAGCCGTCCGGGTTCGGGACGCACAGCTGGCTCTCCGGCGCGCCCGTGCACGCGTCCTCCCCGATCGCCACGCTGTCGTCGTCGTGGATCAGGTTGCCGATGACGTTGCCGAAGTAGTCGGAGAAGCTCTCGTTGAGGGCGCCGGACTGGCCGGTGTAGAGCAGCCCGGCGGTGGTCGCGGTGACGCCGTGGGTGACCTCGTGCGCCGCGATGTCGGGCTCCACGAAGGTGCGGCTGAGCTGCTGGCCCTGCTGGACGCACGGGTTGCCGTAGACCATCTGCGGCTGGCGCAGGTAGCTGGCGAACATGGCGTTGCAGTAGCTCTCGGGACCGAAGTGGACCGAGCTGACCAGGGGCCCGCCGTGGTCGTCCCACGAGCTGCGTCCGAGTGCCTCCCAGTAGTCGACGATCTTGTGGCTGTAGGCCTGGGCGGCGATCGCCTCGGAGTCGGTGATCGTGGTGCTCGGGCTGCTGACCAGCGTGCCGGGCAGTCCGGACTCGTTCCTGAGCGTCGAGGCGTCGTAGGTCTGGACCGCGCCGGTGCCCTGCTCGGCGTCCCAGGCGCCGGTCGCGGTGTCGGTCAGCTCCACGCGGTCGCCGTTCTGGAGGCCGAACGCCGTGAGGTCACGTCCGAGCGGGTCGGTGCCGGTGACCGTGACGCTGCGCGGGTCCGGTTCGGTGGCCCCGCGGCGAGAGGCGCCCTGGCCGAGGTGGGGCGTCGGTGGCAGGACCTCCGCCGACACCGGCCGGACGTCGACGACGCCACCCGCGTGGGCGTCGATGTAGTAGCGGCCCGCCTGCAGGTCCTGCGGCGTGGACCCGACGACCACGACCTCCCAGGCGAGGACGCCGGCGCCGTTGGGCACCACGACGAGCCTCGGGGTGCCGTCGGGCGTCCCGCCCGATGCCTCGGCGGCGGCGGTCGTCGCCAGCTCGGCGCTGATCGTGGGCGTGGTGTCGACGGACAGCCCGGGGAACACCCGGCCCTGGAGGCCGGTGACCCGCTGGTCGTCGGTGTTCGCCGGGCTGCCGCGGCCGGTGAGGACCAGGGAGGCGTCGAGGACGGGCACCCCACCGAGAGCCTGGGTCGCCCGGGTGGTCGTGACGTGAGGGACGGTGTCGGTGTCGGCGTCCCCGAGCTGCAGGGCGGTGGAGTCGACCCCGAGCAGGCCGGGCCCGTGCTCGTCGACGAACGACTCGGGACTGCCGTGCCACGAGCCGCCGGACAGCTCGGCCAGGTAGCCGGTGACGTCGTCCTGGCGGCCGGTCCAGCCGGTGCCGGTCTCCTTGCGGAGCGTCTCGATCTCGTC
This sequence comes from uncultured Actinomycetota bacterium, assembly GCA_963766475.1. Lineage (GTDB taxonomy): Bacteria > Actinomycetota > Actinomycetes > Propionibacteriales > Nocardioidaceae > Nocardioides. The sequence goes on from CAVXZS010000006.1 coordinate 100,318, forward strand.
GCGCAGCGCACCGATCCGGGCCGCCGCCTCGCCGTCGGCCTGGTGGTCGCGGACCCAGGTGTCGGACACCGTGAGCGTGACCGGTCGATGGCCGCCGTCAGTCCCCTCGATGGGCGTCTGGCAGCCGGTCACGACGAGCGCCACCACCGCAAGGGTCGAAGCCCCCCACCAGCCGCCGGTCGTCCCGCGTCCGCGCAGGCTCGAGCGACGGCTTCTCATGGCTACGCGATGGTCGGGGCCGGGTCGTCCTCAAGTCAATGACCCGTCCGGGCACGGCGAAAGATAGTTCTCCCCGGTACTCCTGAATGTGGCCCGGACCTGACACCATGCCCGCAGCAGCGCGCCCTCGTGGCGTGCTCTCCCGGTGAGACGACCGACAGCTGAGGAGTGATGCACGTGGCGTGTCCTACGTGTTCGTCCGACAACCCGGAAGTGGCGTCGTACTGCCACCGCTGCGGGACGTCGTTGCGGGGAGGCGACGCGAAGCGCACGGCGTCGTACGCCGTCCAGTCGGCGGAGGGCGTGACGCAGTTCGCCCTGATCTCGACGGTGATGCCGCACACCTCGCGGCGGTCGGCCGACAACTACCGCTGGGCGATGATCCTCTCCGGGGTGCTGATCCTGGGCGCGACCGCGCTGGGGCTGCTGCCGATCGCCATCGCCGCCGCCGCGTTCCTCGTGCCGCTGGCCTACCTGGTCTACGTCGACGACGTGAACCTCTGGGAGGAGGCGCCCGCCGCCGTGGTGGTCGGGCTCTTCATCGCGACCGGTGCGCTCGGGGTCCTCGTCTCGCTGTTCTTCTTCGACTGGGTCTTCGACTCGCAGTGGGCGAGCTTCGCCGGTGGCGGCCGCGCCCGCGGCGGCATCGGCTCGATGTCGTTCCCTGCGCTGCTCATCTTCGCCGTGCTGCTGCCGGTCGTCGCCGAGGTCGCCAAGAACCTCTTCGCGGTGCTCCTCGCCGCGCGGCCGCAGTTCGACGACATGATCGACGGCCTGACCTTCGGCGTCGCGGCGGGCACCGCCTACGCGGCGTTCGAGACCGTGGTCGTCTACTCGTCGGTCTTCACCGCACAGGACTTCCGCACCACGACGGGCATCTCCTCGTGGCTGGTCGTGGTGGTCAACGTCATGGTCATCAAGTCGCTCATCTACGGCACGGCGACGGGCATCGCGGTCGCGTCGTTCTCCGGCAAGGGCGAGGGGTACGACGGGTTCACGCCGGCGTACTACGCGAACTTCGGCCTCGCGGTCGGCGCCAACGTCCTCTACTGGCTCGGCGTGCGGCTGATGGCCTACCTGCCGTTCGGCAACGCGCTCGGCCTGGTCTGGGGCTTCGCGATCCTGGTCGTGCTGGTCATCAAGATCCGGATGATGCTGCAGACCGCGCTGCTCGAGGCAGCCGTCGAGGCCGCCGCCAAGGGCGACGGCTCCGACGACAAGCGCTCGACGTTCGTGGAGGCCTACTGCCCCGAGTGCGAGAACCTGCTGCTCACCAACGCGTCGTTCTGCATCGTGTGCGGCACGTCGGTCCGCTCGAGCTCGCGCCAGGCTCGCTCCGCGATGGGCATGCGTGCCGTCCCGGCGGGTGTGGTGGGTGCCGCGCCGCCGGGGACGCCGGCGCTGCCGCCGGCCGAGGGTGACGAGGCTCCGTCGAAGGACGGGGGCACGGCATGAGCACGCCCACGACCCCGCCGCCGACCACCCCACCGACCGCGCCGCCGACCTCGCCGCCGACCTCGCCGCCGACCTCGCCGCCGACCTCGCCGCCGACCGGGCCGTCGGTGAAGTCCTCCGAGGAGTACTTCAACAGCAGCCGGCTCAAGGTGATCGGCATGATCACCGCGGCCACGGTCGCCGTCGGCGCGCTCGGCGGCATCGCCGGCGTCGCCTTCGACCCCGACCCGGTGCCGAAGAACAACGTCATCCAGCCCGGCGAGGACAGCGGCACCCGGCTCGCGCCGCAGTCGCTGGGCAGCCCGGGCAACTCGGCGCCGCACGGACGCAGCGCGCGGTCGTCGTTCACCTCGCGGGTCCCCGGTTCCGACGCGACGTCGTCGCCGAGCTCGGTCGGCAGCGTCTCGCCCGGGTCGGGCGGGTTCACCGGCGCGCCGTCGGACCCCGCGACCGAGGAACCGTCCGATGGCGCTCCGCCGTGCAACGAGGACTCGGGGTGTGGCGCCCTCATCGAGGCGACCCAGGTGCCCGTCTACGTCCCGCCGAACTGGCACGTGGACTTCACCGACGACAACCGGGTCTTCCAGAGCGACGGCAACGGGAGCTTCTCGTTCGCGTTCAGCTACGCCGACGACCCGGCCACGGCCGCGGGCGACGTCATCACGCAGAACCTGGGGAACCTGCTCCCGCCGGAGAACTACACCCAGCAGCGGACCTCCGACGTGCAGGCGCTCGAGCCGTTCGGGTCGGTGGTGTCGCTGGCCGCCATCGAGTACGAGGCGCTCTGGGTCGACAACCAGGGGGCGGTGAGCATCCACGGGCAGATCTACGTGGGGGTCCGCCAGGACGGCACCGTGCTCGGCATCCTCATCGAGCACGTCCCTGCGGAGGACTTCCAGTCGGTCTTCGAGGACCTCACGCCGATCCTCGACGAGTCGTTCGGTCGCTTCGGCGGGCTCGGCTGAGCCTGGACCGAGTTGCCGGCACCGGTCTCGCGGTGTCCGCCGCTGGTGCGGCGGGCACCCCCGGGACTAGGTGCCCTCCACGACGAGGGCGGTGGCGAGCGCGGCCAGGCCTTCGCCGCGCCCGGTGAGGCCGAGGCCGTCGGTGGTCGTGGCCGAGACCGAGACCGGCGCACCCATCGCGCCTCCCAGTGCGGCCTCCGCCTCTGCCCGGCGCGGGCCGACCTTGGGCCGGTTGCCGATCACCTGGACGGCGGCGTTGCCGATGCGGAAGCCCGCCGCGCGTACCCGCCTGGCGGTCTCTTCGAGGAGGGCGGTGCCCGAGGCGCCGGCCCACTGCGGGTCCGACGTGCCGAAGTTCGAGCCGAGGTCGCCCAGGCCGGCCGCCGAGAGCAGCGCGTCGCAGAGCGCGTGCGCGGCGACGTCGGCGTCCGAGTGACCCTCGAGCCCCCGCGGCTCGTCCGGCCAGACGAGTCCGGCGAGGTGCAGCGGCTGCCCTTGTTGATGGGGCCTGTCGGCGTACGCGTGCACGTCGACCCCCAACCCCACGCGGGGCAGGTGCGCACTGCTGGGCTCGCTCATCCGCCGCATCATGCCCCGTCCGCCCGCCGTCGCGTAACGAATGCCCGGTCGTGAGGGACAATCGCATCGTGAGGACGTTCCGCGGGGCGTGGTCGCTCGCCGGCCTCGCCGCCGGCGCTGCGGGCCTGGCGACCAGCTACTTCGTCGCGATGGCCATGACCATCCGCGAGTCCCCGGTCGTGGCGGTGGCCGAGCTGGTCATCAGGCTCACGCCGGGCTGGCTCGCGGAGTACCTCATCGGGCTGGTCGGTCACCTGGACAAGCCGCTGCTCCTGCTCGGCATCTTCGTGGTGCTCGGTGTGGTCTTCGCGTGGGCAGGCAGGCTGGCCCTCCGGTCGTGGTGGGCGCCGCCGTTCGTCTACGCGGTGCTGGCGGTGATCGCCGCGATCGCCGTGTCGGTGCAGCACGGTGCGACCGCGATCGACGCCGTGCCGGTCGCCGTCGGCTTCGTCACCTGGCTCGTCACCCTGTCGCTGCTCACCGAGCCGTTGCGGGACGTCCAGCTGGCCGGGGAGCAGGCCGAGCCGGATCCCGAGGTGGACGTGCTCGGGCCGGCCCCCGCCTCCCGCGACCAGGGCCGGCGCGCCTTCGTGATCCGGGCCGGCGTGATCGCGGCCGCGGCCGCGGTGCTCGGCGCCACCGGCCGGCGGGTGGGCCGTGGACGCCGGCACGTCGAGGAGTCGCGCCGGCTGCTCCGGCTGCCGGACGTGACCGAGCCGCTGGTGCCCGCGGCCGCGCGGGTCGGGCTCGAGGACGTCTCTCCGTGGCAGACCGCGAACGGCAGCTTCTACCGCATCCACACCGCGATCGTCGTCCCCACGATCGAGCCGAAGGACTGGACGCTGCGCATCCACGGCAAGGTCGACCGGGAGCTCACCCTGACCTACTCCGAGCTGGTGAACCGGCAGTTCACCGAGGCCTGGATCACCCTCAACTGCGTCTCCAACACGGTCGGCGGAGACCTGATCGGCAACGCCTGGTGGAGCGGGGTGCGGCTGGCCGACCTCCTCGTCCTGGCCGGACCGCAGGCGGACGCGGACGCCGTGCTGCAGACCTCCGACGACGGCTGGACCTGCGGGACGCCGCTGTCCGCGCTCACCGACGACCGCAACGCCATGCTGGCGGTCGCCATGAACGGCACGCCGCTGCCGATCGAGCACGGCTTCCCGGTCCGCACGATCGTGCCGGGCCTCTACGGCTACGTGTCGGCGTGCAAGTGGGTGGTCGACATGGAGGTCACGAGCTTCGACAAGATCTCGGCGTACTGGACCGACCGCGGATGGAGCGAGAAGGGCCCGGTGAAGATCGCGTCGCGGGTCGACGTGCCGCGGTCCGGCACCGAGGTGCCGGCCGGACCGGTGAGCTTCGGTGGCGTCGCGTGGGCACAGCACACCGGGATCCAGGGCGTGGAGTTCTCCGTCGACGGGGAGCAGTGGACCGACGCCGAGATCGCGGCGGTCCCCGACAACGACGACACCTGGGTGCAGTGGAAGGGCGTCGCCGAGGTGGCCGAGGGCGACCACACCGTGCGGGTGCGTGCGATCGACAAGGACGGCCAGGTGCAGACCGGCGTCGAGCAGGACGTGCTCCCCGACGGCGCCACGGGGTGGCACACGCGGGACTTCTCCTGCACCTAGGCTCTCCTTCCGTGACGGACTTCGGCGCCCGCTCCGGCTGCGCCCTGGTCGTCGGTGGCAGCGGCGGGCTCGGACTGGCCGTGGTGCGGATGCTGGCCTCGCGAGGCTCCTCGGTGGCGCTCACCTACCGGTCGCGCGCGGAGGCCGCAGAGGCTGCCGTCGAGGCGGCGCGCTCGTGGGGCGTGCATGCCTCCGCGCACGAGCTCGACGTCACGGACCCGGCGTCGTGCGCCGACGTCGTCGCCGACGTGGTCTCGGCGTACGGCGGACTGCACACGCTCGTCCACGCCGCCGGTCCGCACGTCCCGATGAAGCACCTGTCCTCGGTCGACCCCACCGAGATGGCGAACCAGCTCACCGAGGACGCCGCCGGGTTCTTCAACGTCGTCCACCCGGCCCTGCCCCACCTGCGCAGCGCCGAGGGCTCGGTCGTGGCCGTCACCACCGCGGCGACCGCGCGCTACCCGGTCCGCGACGGGCTCTCGTCGGCACCGAAGGGCGCGGTCGAGGCGCTGGTCCGGGGGCTCGCCGCCGAGGAGGGTCGCTACGGCGTCCGCGTCAACGCGGTCGGCCCCGGCATGCTCAGCGACGGTATGGCCGCCCGGCTCATCTCCTCCGGCGAGCTGTCGGACGACGCGTTGGCCGTCGCCCGCCGCAACATCCCGCTGCGCCGCTTCGGCACGGCGACCGACATCGCCGAGGCGGTGTGCTTCCTGGCCTCGGACCGCGCCGGCTTCATCTCCGGGCAGAAGCTCGACGTCGACGGGGGCTACTCCGTATGAGGAGGATCCGATGAACCGTGAGGAGCTCGTCCAGCGGATGGGCAGGGCGACACTGGGCGTGTTCGACGTCGCCTCGACGTACCTGGGCGTGAAGCTGGACTTCTACCGGTCGCTCGCCGAGGACGGTCCGGCGACGACCGCCGAGCTGGCGGCGCGGACGGCGACCGACGAGCGACTGGTCCGCGAGTGGCTCGAGCAGCAGGCGGCCACCGAGCTGCTCGACGCCTCGAACGATGACGGCGAGTGGCGGTTCGCCCTGCCGGAGAGTCACGCCGACGTGCTCCTCGACCCGGACGCCCTGGACGGGGTGGCCGGCACCGTCCTCTCCCTGATCGCCGACCTCGCACAGGTGCCGCGGCTGGTGGAGTCGTTCCGCACCGGGGTGGGGATCCCCTACGCCGACTACGGCCCGGACGAGGCGGAGGGGCAGGCGCGCGGCACGAGGCCGGTCTACCGCGCCGAGATCGAGAGCTGGCTGGCCGCCGTACCCGACCTGGTGACGCGGCTCCGGTCCGGCAGCGCACGGGTCCTGGACATCGGCTGCGGCCTCGGCTGGTCGAGCGTGAGCATGGCGAAGGCGCATCCGGGGCTGGTCGTCGACGGCGTCGACCTCGACCCCGGCTCGATCGAGGCGGCCAGGCGGGTCGCCGAGTCCGAGGGCGTGGCGGACCGGGTGCGGTTCGAGCTCCGCGACGCGGCCACGCTCGCGGGTGCGGGCTACGACCTGGCGACGATGTTCGAGATGCTCCACGACCTGGCCCGACCGGTCGAGGCGCTCCGCGCCGCCCGGGAGGCGCTGGGCCCGGAGGGCGTCGTGCTCGTCGCCGACGAGCCGTGCGGAGAGGCCTTCGCGGGAGCTGCCGACGAGGAGGAGCGGCGCCACTACGGCTACAGCCTGCTCCACTGCCTGCCGGCGAGCATGACCGAACCCGGCTCCGCCGCCACCGGCACGCTGATCAGACCCGACATCGTCCGTCGTTATGCCCGCGACGCCGGCTTCTCCTCCGTGGAGGTGCTGCCGGTCGAGAGCGTCGCGTTCCGGCTCTACCTGCTCCGGCCGTGACGACCACGGGTAGCCGGTAGGTCACGAAGGCGACGTCCTGCGGACCCGGGCGGGTCGTCGCGGTCGCGAGCCACCCGCGTCGCTCGTAGAAGCCGACGGCTCGCCGGTTGGCCGCCCACACCTCCAGCACTCCCGGCTCGTCGTGGCCGCGACCCTCCAGGAAGGTGTCGTGGAGCAGGGAGCCGATCCCTTGCCCGTAGTGGGTGGGGAGCACGTAGAGCGCAGTCAGCTTCACCTCAATGGCGGGGTCCGTCAGGTGGAGCGCCGACATGAAGCCCACGACGGCACCCGAAGCTTGCGCCACATGCGTGACGCGTCCCTGCTGGACCAGGAAGTGCGCCCACATCGCTTCGCGGTCGTCGTCGGCCTCGGGTGGTACGCCGTAGTAGTCCGCACGCGAGACCCGGTGGACGCTCGCGATCTCACGAGCGTCGGCGAGGACAGCGCGTCTCAGGGTCACACCAGCCATCGCAGGGGATCCAACCACGGCACTCCGCGACCTTCTCGACCGCCGGCGGCGGTGGGGGTCCCAGCGTGGGATGCGGTGATCTCGACAGGCTCGATCGGCGGTGGGCGGGTCCCAGGGCGGGCTGCGGGGGTTTCGAGACGGTCGCTGCGCGACCTCCTCAACCACCGGAGGCGGCGGTGGGCGGGTCCCGGCGCGGGCTGCGGGGGTTTCGAGACGGTCGCTGCGCGACCTCCTCAACCACCAGCGAGGCCGGTCCGGCGGCGGTGGGGGTTCCCAACGTGGGCTGCGGTGATCTCGACAGGCTCGATCGGCGGTGGGCGGGTCCCAGGGCGGCTGCGGGGGTTTCGAGACGGTCGCTGCGCGACCTCCTCAACCACCCCGGATGGTGGGTTTCTGGGCGCACCTCGTGGCGGCGGAGCGGGGCGACATAGATTGACCGCATGGCAGAGCTGCAGATCCGGGTGCCCTACACGGCGTGGGGCGACGGGGAGGAGTGGGAGACGGGCTACGAGGAGCTGATGAGCGACCTCGGCACGACCGTCAAGGACGCCGGGCTCGGCACGGCCGACGACGCGGACCACTTCGACGAGTTCATCTGCTTCTACCTGGTCGGCGACAACGTGCGCGACCTGGCGAGTGCCGCCCGCGAGGTCCTGGTGCGCCACGGCCTGCGGGACTCTGCGACCGGCTTCCTCACCAATCCGGCTGCCGAGGACGGGCGGGGCACCCCGATCGCGCTCTGACGCGGCTACCAGTTCCCCGGCGAGGCCGGCAGCGGGTGCGCGGCGTCGTGGATGACGTACGCCGTGCCGCCGGAGCCGCCGAGCCAGACCGACTCGAACTGCGCCCGGTCGTAGGTACGCCGCACGCCCGAGGCCGACGCCGCGGCCGGGTCGTTGACGACCACGTCGCCGGTCGCGGTGAAGCCGACGACCACCAGCAGGTGGCCCGCCGTCGACGAGATGGGGGCGCCGTCGAGCCCGCCCGAGGAGAAGGACACCGAGGCGATCACGGGGATGCCGGCCGCGACCAGGGCCTCGGCCTCCGACAGTGACCGGAGCCGGGTGACGAAGGCCGCGAGGCCGCGCGAGGCGGCGTACGCCGTGTTGAACGGCCAGTTGCCGGTGCCTTCGTAGGAGACGTCGTAGGTCCGCCGCGCGACCTCGTCGACCCACGGGTCGGTCCGCGTGCCGACCCAGTCGTAGGACGACGGGGCCGGCAGCCGGCCGTAGTAGCCCAGCACCATCGCGGTGGACGTCGGCGAGCACCACGCCTCCCCGCCGCCGCCGTACTGGGAGAACTCGCCGCTGTGCACCATCTGCGAGTAGCTCGGGACGTCGAGGACGATGCCCGACCCGACCCCGGGCGCGGACACGGCGGGCACCGCCGAGGGCAGCCGGGACGCGACGGCGCCCACGAACGACACCGAGGGCGACGCCGAGCGCGCACCCGCCCGGCGCATCAGCCGCACCTGGAGCTGGTAGGAGTCGGCGGAGGAGGCCGCCTTCCACGTGTCGACGTCGACCCGGCCGAGCGCGTCGGACTGCCCGGGCACGGACGTACGGCGCACGTGCTTGTCGGAGGAGGCCCACCTGCCCAGCACCATCCACCGGGACCGCTCGGCCCCCGCGGCCACCCGGACGCGGACCTCGACCCAGCTGTTCTTCGGCGTCACCGCAGACCAGGACGCGACCAGCTGGGTGAACCCGAACCCGGGCGTCGCCGGGGGCGACGTCCACGAGCCCACGTCGTAGGTCGTGCCGTGGTAGGCCCGGCGCTTCGAGCCGTCCTTGAGCACCAGCGCTCCGTGCTTGAGCCGCAGGCCCGACGACACGCCGGTGCGGAACGCGGGGCCGCCCTCCCAGCGGGACAGGACGACCTCGCGTCCTGACGGATCACCGACCGAGGGCGGGGCCACACCCACCAGCATCGCGGCCGGGAGCAGGCAGAGCACCAGCAGTCGTCGCACCCGTCGAGCCTAAGTCACTCCTGTCACTCCGGCCACAGGAACTCTTCTTTCACTTCGGCCTCACCCGGTGGCGCTCCCCGCGTACTCTGCGGACTGGCCGGCGTCCCAGGGAGGCGCCGCGAGACGGAAGTCGGGGCCATGACCCAGAGCCTGTCGGGCGTCCTGCTCGTCGAGGACGACGAGGGAGACGCGATCCTCGTCCGCGAGTGCCTGCGCGAGTCCGGGCTCGACGACGACGACGTGACCTGGTGCCGCACGGTCGCCGAGGGCGTGGCGGCGCTGGCCAGCGAGCCGTCCTGCATCCTGCTCGACCTCGGGCTTCCCGACGCCGAAGGGCTCTCCGCGCTGCACACCGTCATCGCGGAGGTCAGCACCACCCCGGTCATCGTCCTCACCGGTCGCCACGGCCGGGTCGGCATCGAGGCGGTCGCCGCGGGCGCGCAGGACTACCTGATCAAGGACGACCTCACGCCCGAGCTCCTCGACCGCACGATCCGGTACGCCGTGCAGCGCCGCCAGACCCAGCTGACCGAGGTCCAGCTGAGCGAGGAGCGGCTGCTGGCCGCCGAGAACTCCAGGCTCGAGCGGGGGCTCCTGCCCAAGCCGCTGCTGCGGACGGGCTTCGTCAGCTGCGCGAGCCACTACCGGCCCGGCCGGGCCCGCGCGGTGCTCGGTGGCGACTTCTACGACGTCGTCGAGCTGCCCGACGGCCGGGTCCGCGCCGTGATCGGCGACGTGATGGGCCACGGTCCCGACGAGGCCGCCCTCGGCGTACACCTCCGGGTCGCGTGGCGCGCGCTGGTGCTCGCCGAGGTCGCCGAGGACCAGATCCTCGTCGCGCTCGCCCGCCTCCTCGAGGCGGAGAGCCCCGGAGGCATCTTCGTGACCGTCTGCGACGTCACGATCGACCGGGACCTCGGGCTGACGGTCCGGGTCGCCGGTCATCCGCCGCCGCTGGTCTGCGCGGGCGGAGAGGCCAGCTACCTCGACGTCGCGTTCGGCCCGCCGCTCGGGATCCGCGACGAGGCGCCGCACCGAGGATGGCCGGTCACCCGCGCCCAGCTGGAGCAGGGCTCCGCCCTGGTCCTCTACACCGACGGGCTGCTCGACGCCTACCGGCAGGTCGACAGCCTGACCAGCGTGGGACTCGACGAGCTGCTCGAGATCGCCGCGGGCGCGCTGACCGAGGGTGAGCCGCTCGACGACCTGCTCGAGACCATCGTGGCGCGCGCACCGGTGCGGGCCGTCGACGACACCGCACTCGTGGTCCTCCGGGTGGGCGGGGCGGGCGGGCGAGGGGCACGGCTCGTGAGCGCTCGGGCCTGGAGCCTCCGCCGCCGGGTCACTCGCGCGATCGTCGGCGTCCTGGTCCTCCAGCTGGCGCTGGTCGTGACGGTCCTCTACTTCATCAACGACGCCAAGAACGCCGGCGACGAGCTCGTCGAGCAGTGGGACCCGGCCTACACGATCAGCCAGAACACCATGACCGCGATGGTCAACGAGGAGACCGGCGTGCGCGGCTACGCGCTGGGCCGGGACGAGGCGTTCCTCGAGCCGTACGACCTCGCGCAGCTGCTCGGGAGCTCGGCCCAGAGCACTCTGCGCAAGTACCTGCTCGACTACCCCGACCTGCTGGGCAGGCTGCGCGAGCTCGACGCCGCCATCGACGCCTGGCACACGACGGTGGCGGAGCCGATCATCGCGCAGGTGCGGGCCGGTGACGCCTCCGCGGCGCAGGCCGCCGCCGCGCCGGAGGCACGGGCGGCGTTCGACCGCATCCGGGTCGCGTCGAACCTGCTCACCCAGGGCATCGACGACGAGAGGACCGAGGTCGCCGACGACCGCGAGCGGGCCTTCACGTGGGTGTGGGTCGTGGTCGGCCTGGGCGCCGCGGTCCTGCTCGTCACCGGACTGGTGCTCGGCCGGGGGCTGCGGCGGCAGGTGCTCCACCCCATGAGCGGCCTGGTGACCCAGACCCGCCAGGTCGCCGCCGGCAACCTCGACCTGGAGATCGCCCAGGACGGCCCGCTCGAGATCCAGAACCTCGCCTCGGACGTCGAGCTGATGCGCGAGACCATGGCGGCCCAGATCGAGCGGATCGAGCGCAGCCGGGTCCGCATCCAGCACCGCAGCGCGGAGCTGGCCCGGTCCAACTCCGATCTCGAGCAGTTCGCCTACGTCGCCTCGCACGACCTGTCCGAGCCGCTGCGCAAGGTCACCAACTTCTGCCAGCTCCTCGAGCGTCAGTACGCCGACCAGCTCGACGACAAGGCCCGCCTCTACATCGGGTTCATGGTCGACGGCGCCAAGCGGATGCAGGCGCTGATCAACGACCTGCTCGACTTCTCCCGGGTCGGCCGGTCCCACGAGCACTTCGTCCAGGTCGACCTCGAGGTGGCGCTGGCCCGGGCCCTGACCAACCTCGAGGAGCCGATCACTCTGGCCCAGGCGGTGGTCGACCACGACCCGCTGCCGACCGTCCCGGGAGAGCCCGCGCTGCTCACCGCGCTGCTGCAGAACCTGGTCGGCAACGCCGTGAAGTACCACAGCCCCGACCGGCCCTGCCACGTGCGGATCAGCGTCGAGGAGCAGGGCGACGACTGGCTGCTCACCGTGGACGACAACGGGATCGGCGTGGAGCCGCAGTACGCCGACCGGATCTTCACGATCTTCCAGCGGTTGCACCTGCGCGACCAGTACGGCGGGACCGGGATCGGCCTCGCGCTGTGCCGCAGGATCCTCGACTTCCACAGCGGGCGCATCTGGCTGGCGGAGAAGGCCGACCCGGGTGCTAGGTTCCACTTCACCCTGCCCCAGACCCAGGCACTCAGCGAGACGGTGGACGACGATGAGCCCGCACAACACGTTGCGTCGTGAGCAGGCGCTGTCCGTGCTGCTCGTCGAGGACGACCCGGGCGACGTGCTGATCGCCCGCGAGGCCCTGGCCGCCGGCCGCCTCTCGACCGACCTCCACGTGGTCACCGACGGCGTCGACGCGATGTCCTACCTGCGTCGCACCGACGAGTTCACCGACGCGATCCGCCCCGACCTGATCCTCCTCGACCTCAACCTGCCCCGTAAGTCCGGCCACGAGGTGCTCGCCGAGATGAAGCAGGACCCCGACCTGCGCCGCATCCCCGTGGTCGTGCTGACCACCTCCCAGGCCCAGGAGGACGTCGCCAAGAGCTATGAGCTCCAGGCCTCGGTCCACGTCTCCAAGCCGGTCGACTTCGACCAGTTCACCGAGGTCGTCCGCCAGATCGACGACTTCTTCGGCAACGTCGCCGAGCTGCCCGACTGAATACCCCCGCGAGCTTCGGCCCTCAGCCCGCGGCGACACCTCGCTGCGCTCGCTGGCGCCTTCGCTCGCTGCGCTCGCTCGGCGCAGTCGCCGCGGCCATGAGGGCCGATCGCGGGGCGCGCGGGCTTCGCCCGCGAAAGACCGGGTCGCTGCGCTCCCTCCGCTCCCATTGCGGATCTACCCGCGAATCGGCCCAGCCGGGCTCGCCTCTCTAGAATCGGTAGGTGCTCCGGCTCTACGACACCCAGACCCGCGAGGTCCGTGACTTCGTGCCCCTCGAGGAGGGGAAGGCGGGCATCTACGTCTGCGGTCTGACCGTGCAGTCGGAGCCGCACGTGGGGCACGTCCGGTCCGCGGTGAACTTCGACGTGCTCCGTCGTTGGCTGGAGCACCAGGGCTACGCGGTGACCTTCATCCGCAACGTCACCGACATCGACGACAAGATCCTGGCGAAGGCGGTCGACCAGGGCCGGCCGTGGTTCGAGATCGCCTACCTGATGGGACGTGAGCTCGACAAGGCCCTCGAGGCGATCAACGTGCGCCCGCCGACCTACCAGCCGGCCGCCACCGGTCACGTCCCCGAGATCCTCGAGCTGGTCGGCCAGCTCGTGGCGAGGGGCCACGCCTACGCCGCGGAGGACGGCTCCGGCGACGTCTACTTCGACGTGCGCTCCTGGCCGGCGTACGGCGAGCTCACGCACCAGAAGATCGACGACATGGAGGCGGCCGAGGACGCCGACCCCCGTGGCAAGCGCGACCCGCGCGACTTCGCGCTCTGGAAGGGCTGGAAGAAGGAGTCGGAGCCGGAGACCGCCGCCTGGCCGAGCCCGTGGGGCCCCGGCCGGCCCGGCTGGCACATCGAGTGCTCGGCGATGGCCGGCAAGTACCTCGGGACGGCCTTCGACATCCACGGAGGCGGCGTCGACCTGCGCTTCCCCCACCACGAGAACGAGCAGGCGCAGTCCCGCGCGGCCGGCCACCCGTTCGCGTCGTACTGGATGCACAACGCGTGGATCACCACCGCCGGCGAGAAGATGAGCAAGTCCCTCGGCAACAGCCTGCTGATCCCCGAGGTGCTCAAGAAGGTGCGCGGCATCGAGCTGCGCTACTACATCGTGGCGGCCCACTACCGCTCGCACGTCGAGTTCAGCTACGACGCGCTCGAGGAGGCTGCGGCCGGCTTCCGCCGGATCGAGAAGTTCCTGGACCGCTGGCGGTCGGACAACGCTGCCCCGCAGCCCCACGTCGGCGCGTGGCCGGCGGCGTTCACCGAAGCCATGGACGACGACCTCGGGACCCCCGCGGCGGTCGCCGTGCTCTACGACACCGTCCGCGAGGGAAACCGGCGGCTCGATGCCGGGGAGGATGCGCGCGAGCAGTACGACGCGGTGGTCGGGATGCTCGGCGTGCTGGGTCTCGACCCGGAGGATCCGGCCTGGCCGAGCGGCGGAGGTGGCGACGTCAAGCTGACCGAGGCCGTGGACACGCTGGTCGCCGGGCTGCTCGAGCAGCGCCAGGCCGCCCGGGAGGCCAAGGACTTCGCCACCGCCGACGCGATCCGTGACCAGATCAAGACGGCCGGCATCGAGATCGAGGACACGCCGAGCGGACCGAAGTGGAGTCTGGCGTGACCTCGCTGGTGGACGAAGGCGCGCCAGCGCGTTCGCTGGTTGAGGAAGGCGCGCCAGCGCGTTCGCTGGTTGAGGAAGGCGCGCCAGCGCGTTCGCTGGTTGAGGAAGGCGCGCTAGCGCGTTCGCTGGTTGAGGAAGGCGCGCTAGCGCCTGTCTCGAAACCTCCGCAGCGACGGCCCTATCGCAACCACGTCGGCAGCAGGTTCCAGCCTCGGCTCGCGAGGTTTCGAGACGGTCGCTGCGCGACCTCCTCAACCACCGGGGGTCGGGGCAGCAGGTTCCAGCCTCGGCTCGCGAGGTTTCGAGACGGTCGCTGCGCGACCTCCTCAACCACCGGGGGTCGGGGCAGCAGGTTCCAGCCTCGGCTCGCGAGGTTTCGAGACGGTCGCTGCGCGACCTCCTCAACCACCGGGGGTCGGGGCAGCAGGTTCCAGCCTCGGCTCGCGAGGTTTCGAGACGGTCGCTGCGCGACCTCCTCAACCACCGGGGGTCGGGCAGCAGGTTCCAGCCTCGGCTCGCGAGGTTTCGAGACGGTCGCTGCGCGACCTCCTCAACCACCGGAGGCCGCCATGCCGGGTAACAGCCAGCGCAAGGGCTCGATCCGCAAGACCGCCAAGAAGCCGACCGCGGGCTCGGGCGGCCGGGTCAAGCGCGGCCTCGAGGGCCGGGGGCCGACCCCGAAGGCGAAGGATCGTCCCTACCACCAGGCGCACAAGGCGGCGAAGAAGAAGGCGGCGGCCAAGAAGTCCAGCGCGGCCCGGCCGAAGCGCCGCACCACCAGCGACGCCGAGTGGATCGCGGGCCGCAACTCCGTGGTCGAGGCGCTGCGCGAGGGCGTGCCGGTCAACGGCGTCTACGTCGCCGAGGGCGCCGAGCGCGACGGCCGGCTCCGCGAGGCGTTCCGGCTGGCCAACGAGCGCGGCATCAGCCTGCTCGAGGTGGCCAAGCCCGAGCTCGACCGGATGACGAGTGGCGCGGTGCACCAGGGGCTGGCCGCCCGCATCCCGGCCTACGAGTACGCCCACCCCGACGACCTCCTCGTCCGCGCGAACGAGCTGGGCGAGCCGCCGCTGGTCGTCGCGCTCGACCAGGTCACCGACCCGCGCAACCTCGGCGCGGCGATCCGCAGCGCCGCGGCGTTCGGCGCGCACGGCGTGCTCATCCCCGAGCGCCGCGCGGCCGGCATGACCGCGTCGGCCTGGAAGACCAGCGCCGGCGCCGCGGCCCGCATCCCGGTGGCCCAGACGGTCAACCTGGTGCGCCAGCTGAAGAGCTACCAGGACGCCGGCTGCATGGTGGTCGGCCTGGCCGCGGACGGCGAGGTGTCCCTTCCCGACCTCGACCTCGCCGACGGCCCGCTGGTCGTGGTGGTCGGCTCGGAGGGCGACGGGCTGTCCCGCCTCGTCGCCGAGACCTGCGACCAGCTGGTGTCGATCCCGATGGTCAACCAGGTCGAGTCCCTCAACGCCGGTGTCGCCGCCTCGGTCGCGCTCTACGCGGTGGCGCAGGCCCGCGGGTAGCAGCAGTGGCCCTCGATGCGGGGCACTCGATGAGCGTCGGGTTGCGCCGGGTCCTGATCGGCACGGCGCACGTCGTGGTCTGGGCGCTGGTCTCCCTCGCGTGCGCGACCGCGATCTTCCTCAACAGCAGCCGCGAGACCACGCTGGCCAGCCACGACGCCGTGATCCGGCCGGACCTGTCCGGCGACGTCGTGCTGCTCACCGGCCCGGTGCTGCCCGACGTCCGGGTGCCGTCGGTCGGGCGGATCGGCGTCACCGTCCAGCTCGGCAAGACCGACGCGCCGAGCACCGACGACCTGATCGAGCGCTACGCGCTGATCGCCAGCCAGCCGGAGGGGCCCGAGGCCCGGGTGCAGGAGGTGCTCAGCGACCTGGTCGTCGACTCGCTCGTGCGAGGTGCCGCCCTGGGACTGGTGCCGATCGTGCTCTGGCTGCTCATCGGCCACAACCGGCGCCGGGTGCTCTTCGCGCGGCCCCGCAGACGTCCCCGGTCCATCGCGCTCGTGCTCTCGCTCGTGGTCATCGGCGTCCTGGTCGTCCGACCGTCGGGCCAGGACGAGGAGCGGCTCGACAGCGAGGAGCAGTGGCAGCCGCTCGCGAGCTTCCTCGGGCCCGACGTACCGCTGCCCGAGGAGCTGGACGGCGTCGAGGTCCGCGGCGACGTCACCACGAGCCAGACCCGGCGGCTGATCGAGAGCGCGGTCGGGACCTACGAGGAAGGGCAGACGTTCTACCGCGACGCCGCCGAGGCCGCCGCCGACCTGGAGCTGCGCGCACCGGACGAGGGGGAGACCGTGGTCCTCCTGGTCTCCGACCGGCACGACAACATCGGCATGGACCGCGTCGCGCGGGCGGTCGGCGACGCGGCCGGCGCCGAGGCGGTCTTCGACGCCGGCGACGACACCTCGACCGGCAGCACCTGGGAGGCGTTCTCCCTCGACTCGCTGGACGCGGCCTTCGACGACGGGCCGTACGCCGAGAGCAGGTGGGCGGTGACCGGCAACCACGACCACGGCGCGTTCGTCGGCGACTACCTCGCCGACCACGGGTGGAGCATGCTCGACGGAGAGGTGGTCGACGGTCCGGCCGGGATCCGGCTGCTCGGGGTCGGCGACCCGCGGTCGAGCGGGCTCGGTAGCTGGCGCGACGAGAGCGGGCTCAGCTTCGACGAGGTCGCCGACCGGCTGGCGGACGAGGCCTGCCGGGCCGACGAGGACGGCGACCGGATCACCACGATCCTGGTGCACGATGCGAACATGGGCGACGAGGCTCTGGAGCGAGGCTGCACCGACCTGGTCATCGGCGGTCACCTCCACGTGCAGAGCGGTCCGACCGAGGTGACCGGCGAGAACGGCGCGGTCGGCTACAGCTACACGACCGGCACCACCGGCGGGGCGGCGTACGCCATCGCGGTGGGAGCCGCGATCCGCCGCCCGGCGGGCATCACGCTGCTGACCTACAGCGACGGCCGCCCCGTCGGCGTCCAACCGGTCACCCTCGACACGAACGGCACGTTCACGGTCGGCGACTACGTCGAGCTCGACCCCGCCGAGGGCTGATCTCCGGGGTTTCAGAAACCGGCGGGTGACGGGCGTCACCTTTGCGCAGGGTGTTCGTTGTGGAACTGATACACGTTCTAGTTCTGCGCCTGGGAGGACCCCGTGACACGTCTCGCTGCGCGCTCCGGCGCCCGGACCGTGACTGCGGGCGCCGCGCTCGTGCTGGCCCTGAGCCTGGCGGCGTGCGGCTCGCAGCTCGACCCGGACGACGTGGCGGACGCCAACGGCGGCACGGGCGGGAGCGCCGCCCAGGGCGGCGAGATCGTCCCCGGCGCCGACCCCGGCACCGGCACGACCACCGGCGACACCGCCACCGGCGACACGTCGGCGAGCGGTACGACGGCCGGGACCGGCACGTCGACCGGCGGCGGCACCACCACGACCGGCAGCGGCACCGACGGCGGCCAGGAGGGGTCCGGCGGCCACCACGGCGGTGGCGACGACGGCCACCACGGTCCGCACCACGGGCCGCAGGGCCCGGGCGGGGCCAGCTGCGACGGGTTCAAGAACGGGCCCGGGATCACCGACTCCGAGATCACCATCGGCAACGCCTCCGACATCTCCGGCCCGGTGCCGGGACTCTTCGAGTCCTCCCAGGACGCGGTCGAGGCCTACGTCGCCTACTTCAACTCCACCAGCGACATCTGTGGCCGCAAGCTCAAGCTGGTCACCTACGACAGCCGCACCGACGCCGGCGCCGACCAGCAGAACTACGCCAAGGGCTGCGACGAGACCTTCGCGATGGTCGGCTCGATGTCCGCCTTCGACTCCGGCGGCGCCGCGACCGCCCAGTCCTGCGGGCTGCCCGACATCCGCTCGGCCGCGGTCACCAAGGACCGCAACGCCTGCACCACCTGCTTCCCGGCCCAGTCGGTCAACACCGGTGAGTGGGAGAACGCGCCGGGGGAGTTCATCAAGCAGAACTACCCCGACGCCGTCGCGCACGCCGCGCTCTTCTACCTCAACGCCGGCGCCGGGGCCGAGAACGGGCCCATCGAGGCCAGCGCGATGACCAAGCAGGGGCTGCACTTCGACATCGTGCAGGGCATCGACGTCGCGGAGTTCAACTACGCGCCGTACGCCCAGTCCCTCAAGGACAAGGGCGTCAAGGTGGTGTTCTTCGTCGGCGCCTCCCAGCAGTCCGCGCGGCTGGCCCAGGCGATGCAGCAGGTCGGCTACAAGCCGGACATCTACCTGCGCGACCCCACCGACTACCTCCCCAGCTTCGTCGAGACCGGCGGTGACGCCGTCGACGGGACCGTGGTCTTCCTCAACTTCGTGCCGTTCGAGGAGGCCGGCAGCAACGAGGAGATGCAGCTCTACCTCAGCTGGCTCCAGCAGGTCAGCCCGGGCGTCGATCCCTCGTTCTTCGGCGTCTTCTCGTGGTCCGCGGCCCGGCTGTTCGTCGAGAAGGCCGCCGGGCTCGGCGGGAAGCTGAGCCGGTCCACGCTGATCGACGCGCTCCGCAAGACCGACAACTGGACGGCCAACGGCATGACCGCCCCGCAGCACGTCGGGACCAAGCGGACCGGCGACTGCTGGCGGTTCATCAAGCTCAGCGGCGGCTCCTGGCAGCCGGTGGGCAGCACCGACTACACCTGCGCCGGAACGACCCAGGGCTGAGCAGGGCCGGCCGTGAGCTCCTTCATCGCGTACACGCTGTTCGGGCTGTTCTCCGGGGCCGCCTACGCGATCGCGGCCAGCGGGCTCGTGCTCACCTACAGCACGACCCGGGTCTTCAACATCGCCCACGGTGCGCTCGGGATGCTGCTGTCGTTCGTCTTCTGGGACTTCAGCGTTCGGCAGGGGATGCCGACCCCGCTGGCGCTCGCGCTCGTGCTCCTCGTCGTGGCTCCGGCGATCGGCTGGTTCATCGCGCGGTTCATCGCGCGCGGACTCGGCGACGCGCCCGCCAGCGTGTCCCTCGTCGTCACCGTCGCCCTGCTGGTCCTCTGCATCGGCGCGGCCCAGCAGATCTACCCGCTCGAGTCGCGCATGGTCCTTCCGTTCTTCGCCGGGCACAGCTTCGACATCGGCGGGGCCAACCTCACCGCGCACCAGCTGATCACGATCCTCGCCTCCGTCGTGGTGGCGGCGGGTCTCTACCTGCTGCTGACCCGCACCCGCATCGGCACCGCCATGCGGGCCTCGGTCGACAACCCCGAGCTGCTCCGGCTCTACGGCGGCAAGCCCGACCAGGTCGCCGCGCTGGCCTGGATGATCGGCATCTCGCTGGCCGGCCTCGGCGGCATCCTGCTGGTCTCCGTGGTCGGCCTCGACTACTTCCAGCTGACGCTCCTCGTCATCAACGCCTACGCCGCCGCGATGCTCGGCCGGCTCAAGAGCCTGCCGCTGACCTTCGTCGGCGCCATGGCGCTGGGGCTGCTCACGTCGTACTTCCCGGGCTACGTGCACCTCGACGGGTTCCTCGGCCAGGTGCAGAACGTGCTCCCGGCGCTGTTCCTGTTCGTGGTGGTGGTGGCCCTGCCGCAGACCCAGCTCCGCATCGGCCAGGTCAAGGGCATCGTCTCCGCACCCCTGCCCGCGCTGCCGCGCACCCTGGGCTCGAGTGCGGGACTGCTGCTGTTCGTGGCCCTGCTGGCCGGCGTGCTGAGCGAGCCCCACCTGCTGCTGGTCGGCAAGGCGGCGGCGTTCGCGATCGTGATGCTGTCGATGGTGCTGCTCACGGGCTACGGCGGCCACGTGTCCCTGGCCCAGCTCGCGTTCGCCGGTGTCGGGGCGCTGACCTACGCCAAGCTCGACGAGCCGAACCTCTACGGCCTGCTGATCTCGGTGCTGGTCTCGGCCGCGGTGGGTGCGGTGGTGGCGCTGCCGGTGCTTCGGCTGACCGGCCTCTACCTCGCGCTCGCGACGCTGGCATTCGCGTCGATCATGGACAAGGTCGTCTTCCAGGCCGACTGGGCCTTCGGGTTCAACGGGCTGCTCCCCGCCAGCCGGCTCTCGCTGCTCGGCCACGCGGTCAGCTCCACCGGCGGCTACGTGTTCCTGATGGCGGTCTTCCTCGTCCTCATCGCGTGGGCCGTGCTGCTCCTGCGGTGGGGCGTGGTCGGGCGGCTGCTGATCGCGACCCGTGACAGCGCGGCGGCCTGCGGCACGCTCGGCCTCGACGTCCGGTGGTTCCGGGTGGGACTGTTCGCGCTGTCGGCCGGCCTGGCCGGCCTGGGCGGCGCGCTCTACGCCGGGCTGCGCCAGAACATCGGCGCCGGCGACTTCATCTACTTCAACAGCCTCCTGCTGCTGCTGTTCGCGGTGGTCGCGGGCGTGACGTCCGTGACCGGCGCGGTGCTCGGCGGCGTCGCGCTGACCGCGCTGCCCGAGCTCCAGTCGAGCTACCCCTCGGTGGCGGGCATGTTCTTCGTGGCCATCGCCGTCTTCGCGATCCTGCTGGCCAAGGAGCCGAACGGCGTGTCCGGCTACCTGTTCCGGCTGGGCCGGTGGCTCGAACGTCGGCTGGCGCCGTCGATCCGGGCCAAGCTGCCGACGCTCCCCGGCGGCACGGGCGGCACGGGCGGCACGGGCGGCACGGGCGGCCGGCCCGGCGGGCCGGCTGACCGCGCCGAGGAGCCGGAGGGGGTGCCCGCGCATGCGCACTGAGCCGCTCCTGGTCGTGGACGACGTGGTCGTGCAGTTCGGCGGCGTCACCGCCGTCAACCACGCGTCGTTCGTCGCCGAGGCGGGCCGGGTCACCGGGCTGATCGGCCCCAACGGCGCCGGCAAGACCACCTGCTTCAACGTGATCAGCGGGCTGCAGAGGCCGACCCGCGGCAAGGTCAGGTTCAACGGTCGCAACGTCTCCCACACACCGGTGCACCGCCGGGCCAAGCGGGGCATGGGCCGCACCTTCCAGCGACTCGAGGCGTTCGGCTCGCTCACCGTCCGCGACAACGTGCGGGTGGCCCACGACATCCACGCCGGGCTGCTCGGGCTGGCCCGCCCCGGCCGCGGCGGCCGGCGGGAGATCGACGGGCTGCTCGAGCGGGTCGGCATCTCGGCGTACGCCGACGAGCGGGCCGACTCGATCCCGACCGGCGTCGCCCGGCTGCTCGAGCTGGCGCGCTGCCTGGCCGGCGACCCGCAGCTGCTGCTCCTCGACGAGCCGTCGTCGGGCCAGGACGAGTCCGAGACCGAGACGTTCGCCCGGCTGCTGCGGGACCTCGCCTCCGAGGGGCGGGGCATCCTGATGGTCGAGCACGACATGACCCTGGTCATGTCGGTCTGCGACGAGATCCACGTCCTCGACTTCGGCGAGGTGATCGCGACCGGCGCGCCGGCCGAGGTCCGCAACGACCCCAGGGTGCAGCAGGCCTATCTCGGCTACGCCGACGAGGGCGGCCACGACGGCACCCGCACCGACCTCGACCCGGTCGTCGCGACCACCACGATGGCGGCGGTGTCGCGATCCACCCCACGATTCCGCGGAAGGGGCGCCCCGCGCCGTCGCGCGGACTTTCGGCCCCAAAATGAGCGTGCCGATCCTCGAGGTGTGCGACGTGCACGCGGCCTACGGCCGCATCGAGGTGCTGCGCGGTGTCGACCTGACCATCCCCAAGGGGGCGGTCCTGGCACTCCTCGGCCCCAACGGCGCCGGCAAGTCCACCCTCACCCGCATCATCAGCGGCCAGAAGAAGCCCACCTCGGGTGACGTCCACCTCGGCGGCGTCAACGTGCGCGACGCCCGGCCCGAGGACCTGGCGCGGGTCGGGCTGTGCACGGTCCCGGAGGGACGGTCGGTGTTCCCGAACCTGACCGTCGAGGAGAACCTCCTCCTGATGTCCTACGCCGGGGTCGCGGCCCCCGCGGTCCTCGAGACGGCGTTCTCCTACTTCCCGCGGCTGCACGAGCGCCGCGACCAGCTGGCCGGGACGATGTCCGGCGGAGAGCAGCAGATGCTGGCCATGTCGCGGGCGCTCGCGAGCGACCCGGCGCTGCTGATCCTCGACGAGCTGTCGATGGGGCTGGCGCCCCTGATCGTCGACGAGCTCTACGACACCGTGTCCCAGATCGCCGCCACCGGCGTCTCCATCCTGTGCATCGAGCAGTTCGCCCGCACCGCGCTCCGCGTTGCGGACTACGCCGCCGTGATGAGCGGCGGCCGGGTGGTCGCCAGCGGCGAGCCCGCCGAGATCCTCGAGACCATGTCCGACGTCATCCTGGGAGGGGCCGCATGAAACGACCAGTACGGGTGGTCATCGCGATGGTGGCGGCGGGGCTGGTCGCGACGTCGCTGTCGTTCACGGCCGGCTCGGCCTGGGCCGACGGGTCGTCGTCGTCCCCCTCGCCGTCCCCGTCGCCGTCCCCGTCGACGCCCACGTCCGGACCCCACGCCTACAGCGGCTACAGCAGCACCGGCGTCGCCACGCCGGTCAAGATCGAGCTCTTCGAGCCGACGATCCCGGTCCCGACGGTCCCGCAGGCCGAGTTCGACTTCGGCTACGCCAAGGTCAAGGCCGACTCGGCCAGCACCAAGGCGCGGGCCAGCTTCATGTGGCCCGGCGACGGCGTCGGCGAGGGGCTCAAGACGTTCTTCTCCCAGCTCGGCCTGCCGACCTCCCTGGTGGAGAACGGCTACCCCGTCCAGGTCAACTCGCAGTACCCCTCGGGCGAGGCCAGGCAGCAGAACACCCCGTTCCCTGGCACGTCGATGACCACGACCTCGCGCCGGGGCACCGCGCGCGCCACCGTCGGGTTCTCCAACGACTGCAACGCAGGTGACGGCGCCGGCGACGACTCGGACGACCCCCCTGACACCGGCGGCGGCGTCGTCCCGGGGCTGCCCGGCCTTCCTTGCTGGACAACATCGACGACATCCTCGGGGTGCTCGGCCTCGGCCGGGTCTCGTCGAGCTCCCGGGGCTTCTCGCGGGCGGACGCCGACGACGCCGACGACGCCGACGACCCGGATGAGCCTGCCGACACCGAGGTCTGCCAGCTCCCGGCGGCGCTCTCGGCGCTGGTCGACGTCAACGGCTACGTCGCCGACAGCAAGTCGGTCTCGGACGGCTCCGTGGTCACGTCGACCTCGCGGGCCGCGCTCGGCGACGTCCGGCTGATCGGTGGCCTCGTGACCATGTCCGGCATCGCGTCGAGCGTGGTCTCCAGCAGCGACGGGACCACCGGCCAGTCCCACGGCCGGGCCGACTACGGCACCGTGACCATCGCCGGCCAGACCTTCGGCATCGGTCCCGAGGGCTACGTCGCCGCCGGGACGCCGAGCCCGATCCCGGGGCTGCCGGACGACCCCACGCAGGCCCTGGCGGAGCTCGGCATCACGGTGCAGCTGCCCGAGCCGGCGTACAAGGCCAACGGTGACAAGGCCTCGGGGACCATCGACGGGCTGATCGTCACGCTCGACCTCAAGACCCTGAAGCCGGTGCTCTCCCAGCTGCCGCTGGGCACGCTCCTGGACCAGGTCCCGTTCCCGCCGGAGGCCGCGCTCCTCAAGAGCCTGCTGAGCTCGGTCGGCAACCTGTCACCGAAGATCGTCCTGCACCTCGGCTACACGACCTCGGCCGTCGACACCGTGCAGCCGATCTCGATCCCGGCCAGCGTTCCCGACAACGACCCGACCGACGGACCCACCGACGAGCCGACCGGCTCCGGTGGCGAGACGACCGGCGGTACGACGGCGGGGACCACCGACACCACAGGCGGCACCACGTCCCTCCCGCCGGCCGA
The DNA here is from genome assembly GCA_963766475.1 of uncultured Actinomycetota bacterium. Lineage (GTDB taxonomy): Bacteria > Actinomycetota > Actinomycetes > Propionibacteriales > Nocardioidaceae > Nocardioides. Next base: position 124,162 of record CAVXZS010000006.1, read on the forward strand.
CACCTCGGCCCCGGTGGCCGAGGCCGCCACGCCCGACCAGCTGACCGACACGTCGCTGGCGTCCGGCCTCCCGAAGCTGTTCTCGATCCCCGGGCTCCTGCTCTTCGCCGGCCTCGGCGGGGCCCTGCTCGCCGGCAGCTACGTCCGGCGGCTAGGTGCCCTGGTGCTCGGCGCCGGCGGCGCCTGCCCGCATGGGCTCGAGTCCGGCCTCCCCGACCTGCGAAAGGCTCGATGATGACCTCCATCTCCAGCGGGACCCCCGCGAGCGGCTCCCGGCTCGGGACCGCCACCGCCCTGCCCAAGGCCGGCCGCGGCGCCGGCAGCGGCGCCGCGCCGCTGAAGAACGACAACTCCCGGCTGTTCCAGACGGTGCTGTTCTGGGTCGGCGCCTCGCTGCTCCCGCTCGGGCTCGTGGTGATCGTCCTGGGCTGGTACGGCGTCGCGAACACGCCGTTCGGCTACGACCAGCAGTCGTACCTGATGTCCGGCGGCTTCGGTGGCCTCGCGCTCACGTTCGTCGGCGGGTTCCTCTACTTCGGCTCGTGGCTGGCGCGCATCGCCGAGGACAACCGCGACTCCCAGCGCCGCCTCGCCGACACCCTGCTGGTCCTCGCCGACGTCACGTCCCGGTCGGCCTCGCTCAACGACCAGGGCGTCGACGTCTCCGCGCTGCCCGTGACCGCCGGCGACGGGACCACGATGCACCGTCGCGACTGCCCGCTGGTCGCCCACCGCGAGGACCTGCGGCCCGTCGGCGAGCACCAGCAGGACCTGGTCACCTGCCGGGTCTGCAAGCCCTGACGTCCTGACCTCCTCGGGCTGGCGCGTGACCTGCCGGCGTTCTGCCGTCGGCGGTCACGTCGTCCGGGGTCGAGGTCGCCGGCTCCGAGGCGATCGCCTCGTCCGGCTTGTCCTTCAGCACGGTCGCGATGTAGTCGGCGGCGGCCTCGAAGAGGTCGACGTCGTGGCCGGCCCGCTCCGCGAGGTACCAGCGGTGCGCGAGCACCTCGTGGAAGATCTCGGCGGGCTCGAGCTTGCCGCTGGCGTCGGCCGGGATCATGGCGGCGATCGGCTCGTAGATCTCGTCGAGCCAGCGCGTCGCGACGAGGTGGCGGTCCTCGCGGCCGAGGTTGAGGGCGGCGGTGTAGGACGCGAGGTCGTTGAGCAGCCGCCGGGCCTGCGCGTCCTCGACGTGCAGCCCGGTCAGCCCCTGGAGCTCGCGCTGGTGATGACCGGCCTCGACCACCTTCGGCTGGATGACGACCCGGTCGCCGTCGAAGTCGGTGACGATGTCGAGCTCGTCGACGTCGAAGCCGAGGTCGTTGAGCCGCTCGATGCGCTGCTCCATCCGCCACATCTCCGAGGCCGAGAACTCCTCCTCGGCCGTCAGCTCCTGCCA
>CAVXZS010000007.1:0-608237 GCA_963766475.1 uncultured Actinomycetota bacterium
GGGACCCGACCACCGGTGGTTGAGGAGGGCGCTTTGCGCCCGTCTCGAAACCTGGTGAGCCGGGGCTGGGACCCGACCACCGGTGGTTGAGGAGGGCATCTGCGCCCGTCTCGAAACCTGGCGAGACCGGGGCTGGGACCCGACCACCGGTGGTTGAGGAGGGCGCTCTGCGCCCCGTCTCGAAACCTGGCGAGCCGGGGCTGGGACCCGACCACCGGTGGTTCAGGAGGGCGCCTGCGCCCGTCTCGAAACCTGGTGAGCCGGGGCTGGGACCCGACCACCGCTCATCGGGCCTCTCGGATGCCCTCGGGATCGCCGCAGCAACCTCGGAAGGCTCCGCACCCGTCGGGGATGTGGAGGAAGAGCCTGGCCGCGGCCGGCCTCGCCGTCAGCGTGATCGCCATCGGCGGCCCGGTGCTGGTGGACCGCCGTCGGACGCGCCGGTGCAGGCGGCGACCGACCCGGTGCGCTGGGTCGCGGCGCCTGCGACCCACGAGGCGGCCGCGCTACCGGCGGACCCGGCACCGCCGTTCGACCGCACGGCGCACTCCACCGCCGACCCGGGGAGCGTCTGGGTATCGTCAACAAGTCCCACCCGGTCGCGCCGTCGGCCTTCCGGCCCGAGATCGACCTCGTGCGCGGCTACCAGGTGGCGAGGGCCGCCGCCGGCCCGCTGGGCCGACTGCTCGACGCCGGTGACGTCCGCGGTCTGGGCCTCAAGATCGCCAGCGCGTTCCGCTCGTACGGCTACCAGCTGAGCGTCCACGCGGCCACCGCCGCGGCCCGCGGCGACGCGGAGGCGGACCTGGTCTCGGCCCGGGCCGGCTACAGCGAGCACCAGACCGGCCTGGCCGTGGACCTGATCACGCCGGACCGGCCAGCCTGCGACTTCGAGGCGTGCTTCGCGCGTACGCCGGCGGGAAGGTGGCTCGCCGCACCGCCTGGCGCTTCGGGTTCGTCGTCCGCTACCAGGCGGCGACCACCGCCGTCACCGGCTACGCACCCGAGCCCTGGCACCTGAGGTACGTCGGCAGGGAGCTCGCCAGGGAGCTGCACCGCACCGGCGTCGCGACCCTGGAGGAGTTCTTCGGCGTGCCGGGCGGCGACTACCCGAGCTGACCGGTGAGCCGCTCGACGGTGTCGGAGACGACCTCCCAGCGGTGCTCGCGGATCGAGGCGAACATGCTCGTGTAGGCGTAGGACCACCACGGCGACTCCCTCGTGGCGAGGTACGCCGCGAACTCACCCTCGGAGACCGGCACGTAGGTCAGCCCACGAGCCGCGGCCACCTCGTCCATCGACTGCAGGGCCGGCCCGGTGACGTCGTAGGTCGCAGGGGTCTGCGCCACGGCGCAGGCCGCGAGCACCCGGCCGGCGTCCGCACGTCGCACGAACGCCACGCGGCCGTCCGCAGCCGGCAGACGCAGCTCACCGTCCACGGACGCCAGCTCCACGAGGGAGTCGAAGAACTCGCTGAAGATCGAGGCCCGCACGACGGTCGCGGACAGCGTGTCCTGCGTCAGCATCGCTTCGGTGAGGCCGTTGACGCGCGCGTAGCAGAACGGCGAGTCCACGTCGGCGTCCACCGACGACAGCAGCACGACGTGCGAGACGTTGAGCGTGGCGGCGACCAGGAGGTTGAGGTGGTGCTGGAGCACCCGGTCGGCGGGGCCGTCGCTGCGTGACGAGCACGAGGGTGTCCACGCCGTCCAGGACGGCCTGCAGGGCCGCGAGGTCGTCGTAGTCCGCGACAGCACGGGTGACCGGCAGCACCTCGACGCCGTCCGCCTCCGCCAGCAGCGAGCAGACCTGGCCGCCCAACCGACCCCGAGCCCCGGTCACCGCGATCCGCGTCATGTGCCGATCATCTGCCAGGGAGCCCTCGATAGGCTCGACGGGTGCGCATCGCCCGATTCACCACCGGAGAGGACCCGCAGTACGGCGTGGTCACCGGGGAGCTCGACGACCAGGGCCAGCTCGAGGACGACGCCGTCATCGTGGCGCTGGCCGGCGACCCGCTCTACGTCGGGATCAAGCTCCTCGAGCAGGAGCACCGGCTCTCCGACGTACGCCTGCTCGCCCCGGTGCTGCCGCGGAGCAAGGTGGTCGGGATCGGCCGCAACTACGCCGCGCACGCCGCCGAGCTGGGCAACGACGTGCCGACCGAGCCGCTGATGTTCCTCAAGCCCAACACCAGCGTGATCGGCCCCGGCGACCCGATCTTCTACCCGCCGCAGACCAGCGACCTGCACTACGAGGGCGAGCTCGCGGTCGTGATCGGTCGCATCTGCCGCGACGTGCCGCCCGAGCAGGCCACCGACGTGATCCACGGCTACACGATCGCCAACGACGTCACCGCGCGCGACCTCCAGAAGCAGGACGCGACGTGGACGCGCGGCAAGGGGTTCGACTCGTTCTGCCCGCTCGGCCCCTGGATCGAGACCGACCTCGACCCCGACGACTTCGTCAAGGGCAGGACCGTGCAGACCTTCCTCAACGGTGACGTGGTCCAGGACGGCACCACCGCCGACCTGATCTTCGACATCCCGACGCTCATCGCGGCCGTGTCGAGCGTGATGACGCTGCTGCCGGGCGACGTGATCCTCACCGGCACGCCGGAGGGCGTCGGTCCGATGCAGGTCGGCGACGAGGTCGAGGTGGCCGTCGAGGGCCTCGGCTCGCTGGCCAACCCGGTGGCGACCCGATGAGCGAGCGCCTGGCAGGGGTGCGGGTCCGGTTCTGCCCCTCGCCCACAGGGTCACCGCACGTGGGCTTCGCCCGCACGGCGCTGTTCAACTGGGTCTTCGCCCGTCAGCACGGCGGGACCTTCGTCTTCCGCATCGAGGACACCGACAAGGCGCGCAACACCGAGGAGTCCTACGCGGGGATGCTCGGCGCGATGGAGTGGCTGGGCCTCGACTGGGACGAGGGTCCCGGCAAGGGCGGCCCGCACGCGCCGTACCGGCAGAGCGAGCGCGGCGACCTCTACCGCGACGTGCTCGCGAAGCTGGCGGACTCCAGGTTCACCTACGACTGCTACTGCACCACCGAGGAGGTGGACGCCCGCAGGAAGGCGTCCGGGTCCAAGATGCAGGGCTACGACGGCTTCTGCCGGGAGCTGTCCGGCGAGCAGCTCGCCGCCTTCGAGGCCGAGGGCCGCCGGCCCGTGGTGCGGTTCCGGATGCCCGACGGCTCGGTGGCCTGGGACGACCTGGTCCGCGGGGAGATCACGTTCGACACCCAGCACGTCCCCGACTTCGCGCTGTGCCGCGCCAACGGCGACCCGCTCTACACGCTGGTCAACCCGGTCGACGACGCGTTGATGGGCATCACCCACGTGCTGCGCGGTGAGGACCTGCTCTCCAGCACGCCCCGGCAGATCCCCCTCCACCGCGCGCTCGTGGAGCTCGGGGTCTCGTCGGTGGTGCCGGAGTTCGGGCACCTGCCGCTCGTGACCGGCGAGGGCAACAAGAAGCTGTCGAAGCGCGACCCGCAGGCGCACCTGTTCCTGTACCGCGACGACGGCTTCCTGCCCGAAGGCGTCCTCAACTACCTGGCCCTGCTCGGATGGGCCATCGCGCCCGACCGTGACGTGTTCACGATCCCGGAGATGGTCGAGGCCTTCGACATCAAGGACGTCAACCCCAACCCCGCCAGCTTCGACCTCAAGAAGGCCGAGGCGATCAACGCCGACCACATGCGGATGCTCCCGATCGAGGAGCTCACCCACCGGGTGGTGCCGTTCCTCCAGGCCGAGGGCGTGGTCGCCGACCCGGTCGGCGACCCCGACGCCCAGCTGCTCGAGCTGGCGATGCCGTTGGTCGCGGAGCGGATGAACAAGCTCACCGAGGCCGCGCCCATGCTCGGCTTCCTCTTCGTCGACGACGCGTCGTTCGCGCTGGTCGACGAGATCGACGACGCCGGGCGCGACGTCGTGCGGGCGGCGTACGACGCGCTGTCCGGGCTCGAGACGTGGTCGACCGCCGACATCGAGGCCGCGCTGCGCGAGGCACTCGTCGAGAAGCTCGGCCTCAAGCCGCGGGTGGCCTTCGGCCCGGTCCGGGTCGCGGTGACGGGCCGGAAGGTCTCGCCGCCGCTCTTCGAGTCCCTCGAGCTCCTGGGCCGCGACCGCTCGCTGGCGCGCCTGTCCGCGGCAGCCGGCTGATGGAGGGTCCGAACTACCACCTCGTCCAGCGGATCGTGGGCCGGTGGGCGGTCTGGCGGCCGATCGTCGGGCTGATCGTCCTCGTGGCGCTCATGGTGCTGGCGCAGTTCGTGATCCTCGTCGGCTTCGTCATCGCGTTCCTCGCGACCGGCGCAGACGTCGGCGACAAGGTGGACGCACTGAGCGACACCGCGCACGTGACGCCCAGCCAGCTGGCCTACCTCAACCTCTCGCTGGCCGCGGCGATCCCGGTCGCGCTGCTCCTCACCCGCTTCCTCCACGCGCTCCGGCCGGGGTGGGTCTCCTCGGTCGTCGGCCGCCTGCGGTGGCGCTGGATGGCGGTCACCTTCGGGCTGGCGTTCGTGGCGCTGCTCGCCACGGTCGTCGTCGGCTCGTTCGTCCCGTCGGCCGGCGACCCCGCGGACTCCTCCGGCGGGCTGAACAGCTGGACCGACACCACCCGCGACTTCGTGATCGTCATCGTGCTCCTGACTCCGCTGCAGGCCGCGGGGGAGGAGTACGCCTTCCGGGGCTACCTCACCCAGGCGTTCGGCGGGCTGTTCCGCAGCCGCGTCGCCGCCGTGCTCATCCCGGCCGTGCTCTTCGCGCTGGCCCACGGCGCCCAGGACGCACCCGTCTTCGTCGACCGGCTCGCCTTCGGCATCGTGTCGGGGATCCTCGTCATCGCGACCGGTGGTCTCGAGGCCGGCATCGCGATGCACGTGCTCAACAACTTCCTGGCCTACGGCTTCGCGCTCGCGTTCAGCGACATGACCACGGCGCTGAACCCGACCGGCGGCAGCTGGTGGACGCTGCCCACCACGCTCACCCAGTCGCTGGTCTACCTGGCGCTGGCGATCTGGGCGGCCCGCCGGACCGGGATAGCCCGTGCCGTCGACCGCGGACCGGCCCCGAACGTTTTGGAGGGCTCCGAACGCCGCGTGTAAGGTTTCTCCCCGGCCCGGAGCCGGTGGGGAACCACCGTCGCAACCGGGCCGAACACCAGTAAGACAGTGGGATATGGTGTAATTGGCAGCACGACTGGTTCTGGTCCAGTTAGTCTAGGTTCGAGTCCTAGTATCCCAGCGAGGTCGCCGCCCGCAGCAGTGTCGGAGGGCGGCGATTGGCACGTCTGCGAGACTGCCAAGTACAGTTCCGCAGGTTGTTCCAGCAACAAGTCACCGCGTTCACACGCAGTGCGAGCCCCCGTTGTGTAGTGGCCTAGCACGCCGCCCTCTCAAGGCGGTAGCGCCGGTTCGAATCCGGTCGGGGGTACCAACGTCGAAGGGGCCGGTCAGAGCGCACAGCGCTCGGACCGGCCCCTTCGACGTTGGTGGAACAAGACCAGGAGCGAGCCGACCCGGTGGTTCTGCATGCCCGCGGCCGAAGGCCCCGCGTCGTGCGGAAGCGCCGGGTCGGCGATCACGAAGCGCGACGCAGACCCGCCGACGCAACGGGCGCGAACCAGACACCCGCGACCCGACGCGGCAGCGCAGCCGGTCATGCGGCCCGAGCTCGGTAGCTCAGGATGACGATGCCGCTGTCCAGGGTCACCGAGTCGGCCAGGTCGAAATGACCGGCGGTCCCGGGGCTGTGGAGCAGGTCGGCGGGTGTGCCGGTGCCGAGGATGAACGGGTGCACCCACAGACGCAGCTCGTCGAGCAGCCCGGCAGCCATCAGCTCGCGCGACACCTGGCCGAAGCCGTACTGGACGATGGACGCGCCCTCCTGCTGCTTCAGGTGACCGATGGCCTCGACCGGGTCGCGGTCGATGACGTGGGTGTTGTGCCACGTCGGCTCGCTGAGCGTGGTCGAGACGACGTACTTGGGCAAGGCGTTCATGCGGTCGCTCAGAGGGTCACCGGACATGCTCGACCAGACCGGCGCGAAGCTCTCGTAGGTCAGCCGTCCCATCAGGACGGCGTCACAGCTGTCCAGGAGCTCACGCTGCACCTGGGTGCCGGCGTCGCTGAAGCCGCCCATGGACGGCCACGCCCCGGGGTCCTGGATGACGCCGTCAAGGGTGATGTAGGTGGAGTTGATGATCTTGCGCATGGTGCTCCTGTGCTCGTGCGGCGGGCAGCTGACGCTCGGTTGCCGTCCTAGGCACCCGAGCGGCAGACCTCGCCTTGGATCTCGGTGACGAAGTGGTCGACCTCGAAGTGCTGGCCGAGGTAGGCATAACCGGTCGCGCCCTCGTAGTGGCCGGTGCCGCCGGTGAACTGCTGGGTGCCGCCGGCGTGGCCCGCACCGGTCTGCGGGTCGACGTTGCCGATGCTCGTCTCGAGCGCGGTGAGGGTCGACCCGTCCCTGAAGGTGTAGGTGATGGTCCCGCTGACCGGGCGCTGGTCGGGTGCGGTCGGGGGCGCGACGCCGCGCGATCCGAGCACGAACACGGTCGTGGCGTCGAAGCCGTGCTTGCCCCGCGCGGTGCCGACCACGCACACCGTGCTGGGAGCCGGGCAGCCCACGTCGACGACCGCGTCCTTGATCGTGGCGTCGATGTCCTGGCAGCGCGGATGCGCGGCAGCCTGGGACGAGCCGGCCAGGACGCCGGCGACGGCAGCGGCGGCGGTGGCGGCGGTGACGGCAGTGATGCGAGGGGATCTCATGAGGCCTCCTGTGATGGCTGGTCGAAGCAGGCTAGGAGGAGGTGTGGGCCGAGGGGTGGCCCCGATTCGCCGCGATCTGCGCTGGTCCGGTCTCGATCGGATAACACCCGACTGGGCCCCGTCGCTAGCATCGTGGCGCGTGGACCTTCACCTCGCGCTGGATGAGGGCAGCGGGCTGACCGAGCAGATCTACGATCAGATCCGCGGGGCGATCGTGGCCGGCAGGCTGCCCGGTGACACCCGGCTCCCGTCGAGCCGCGAGCTGGCGCAGTCCCTCGGCGTCGCCCGCAACACGGTGGCGGCGGCGTTCGACCATCTCGTGGCAGAGGGGTACCTCCATGCGCGAACCGGCGTCGGGACGTTCGTGCGTGCAGACCCCCCGCCGACGCGCGCCACGGAGCCTCGTCAGCACTCCCCGTTGATGCCGGTCCCGTTGTGGCGAGGCAGGATCGCCCGAGGTGCCGGTGCTGAACGGCGAGCCTCCCGAGTTCGACTTCCGCACCGGCATCCCGGACGACTCCCGGTTCCCCTACCCAGCGTGGCGGCGGCACGTCGACGCCGTGGCCCGCCGAAGCGGCAGGTACGCCGTCTACGCCGAGCCCGCCGGCCCGGTGGAGCTGCGCGCAGCGATCGCCCGGCACCTCGGTGTCTCACGCGGGCTGAGCGCTGGCCCGGACGACCTGCTCGTCACGAACGGCGTGCAGCAGGCCCTCGCGCTCCTGGCGCAGGTGCTCGTCGAACCGGGCGATGTCGTCGCGGTCGAGGACCCCGGATACCCGCCGGCCCGCAGGGCCTTCGAGGCGGCGCGAGCCACCGTCGTGCCTGTGCCGGTCGACGAGCACGGCATCATCGTCGAGCGGCTGCCCGCTCGCGCGACCGCGGTCTACGTCACCCCTGCGCACCAGTTCCCGCTGGGCGTCAGGATGAGTCTCGCTCGACGACGCGCACTCCTGGACTGGGCCCGCAGCGCAGACGCGGCGGTGATCGAGGACGACTACGACACCGACTTCAGGTACGGCGCCCGGCCGATCGACCCGTTGCACGTGCTGGACCGTTCCGGCCGGGTCGTCTACGTGGGGTCCTTCTCCAAGTCGATGCTCCCGACCTTGCGCGTCGGGTACTGCGTCGCCCCACCGGCGGTGCTCGACGCGCTGCTGCGCGCCCGGTTCGTCGCCGACTGGCACGGGTCACGGCTCACCCAGCTGGCCCTTGCCGGGTTCATCGACGAGGGGCACCTGGCAGCGCACCTGCGCCGGATGCGGCGCGAGTACGGACAGCGGCGCGACCGGATCGCGATGGTGCTGGACCGGGACTTCCGCCCCCACCTGCGACCGATCCCGACGTGGGCCGGTCTGCATCTCGCGACCCGGTGCGGGAGTGCCGGCCACGACACCGTCGCCGAGTGGGTGGCTGCGTGCGCGGAGGTGGGCGTGACCATCGGGTCCGTGGGCGACTTCGCCCTCGGTGAGGCAGAACCCGGTGTGGTCATCGGGTTCGGCGCCATCCCGCTCGGGCGGATCGACGAGGGGCTGCGTCGGCTCCGCACGGTGATCGGGTCCTGATGATGCATCAACTTTGCTGATGGGTCCCGGTCCGGATTGGCATTGGACGTCATGACCGGACGCGAGCAGCATCGACGGCATGGTCACCTTCGCGATCGCGGCCCTGCTCCTGATCATGCTGCCGGGGCCCGACCAGGCCCTGATCACCCGCAACGCGCTGGTCGGCGGTCGCTACGGCGGCCTGCTGACCATGGTCGGGGGCGCACTCGGCCTCACCGTGCACGCCGGCGCCGCCGCGGTCGGCCTGTCCGCTCTCCTGGTCGCCTCGGCGAAGGCGTTCACCGTGGTCAAGATCGTCGGCGCGCTCTACCTCCTGTGGCTCGGCATCCACATGCTCCGGGAGGCCGTCACCTCGCGGACCTCGACCGACGGGGATGAGCCGGCGGTCGCCCCGAGACGGTGGGCCTACCTGCGGCAGGGCTTCCTCTCCAACGCGCTCAACCCCAAGGTCGCGCTGTTCTTCGTGACGTTCCTGCCGCAGTTCCTCTCCACGGACGGCGGCTCGCCGCGCGCGGAGGCGCTGCTGCTCTCGGCGATCTTCGCGGGGCTCTACCTGCTGTGGTTCTCGCTGTACGTCGCCTCGGTCGAGCAGCTCGGCCGCTGGCTGCGCCGTCCGAGGGTGAAGGCGCGCATCGAGCAGGTGACGGGGTCGGTGCTGGTCACGGCCGCGGCCCGCCTCCTGACCACCAGCCACTGAGCGAGCCCGCGGTTCCCCGGACGCGAACGAGCCCGGCGCCCCAGAGGGACGCCGGGCCCTTTCGAGAGGCTGCGTGAGCCTCAGCCGGCATCAAGCAGAGCGCCGCCGCAGGGCGACGTCGGTGAGCGCCGGCGGTGCGTAACCGCGGTCGGCCTCGTTGATCGTGGTGCCCGGTGGGACGATCTCGTCGATCCGGTCCAGCACGTCCTTGGACAGCGACACCTTGACCACGTCGAGCTGCGACTCGAGGTGCTCCATCGTGCGCGGACCGATGATCGCGGACGTGACGGCAGGGTGCTCCAGCACGAACGCCAGCGCGAGGTGGACCAGCGAGACCCCGGCCTGGTCGGCGAGGTCCTGGAGCTGGTGCGCCGCCTCGAGCTTGAGGGCGTTCTCCGGCAGCGAGGGGTCGTGCCGGGCCGGCTGCCGGTGGAGGCGGCTCGACTCGTGCGTCGAGGACTCGCCGCGGCGGTAACGCCCCGACAGCCAGCCACCCGCGAGCGGGCTCCATGGCAGGACGCCGAGGCCGTACTTCTGCGCCGTCGGCAGCAGGTCCCGCTCCACCTCGCGCGCGAGGATGGAGTACGGCGCCTGCTCGGTGACCGGCCGCTCGCGGTGCCGCCGCTCGGCGACCCACTGCGCCTCGACGACCTGCGAGGGCAGGAACGTCGTCGTACCGATGTAGCGGACCTTGCCGGCGTGCACCAGGTCGGACAGGGCCGACAGGGTGTCGTCGATGTCGGTCTCCGGTCGCGGCCGGTGCAGCTGGTAGAGGTCGATGTAGTCGGTCTTGAGCCGACGCAGCGAGTCCTCGACCTCCCTGATGACCCAGCGCCGCGAGCTGCCCTGCTGGTTGGGGTCGTCGTCCGACATCGCCCCGTGCACCTTGGTCGCCAGGATCACGTCGTCGCGGCGCCCGGCGAGCGCCTTGCCGACGATCTCCTCGGACTCGCCGCGGGAGTAGACGTCGGCCGTGTCGATGATGTTGATGCCCGCCTCGAGCGCCCGGTGGATGATCCGGACCGAGTCGTCGTGGTCGGGGTTGCCGATCCGGCCGAACATCATCGCGCCCAGGGTCAGCGGGCTGACCTTGAGCCCGGTGGTCCCGAGCAGCCGGTACGCCGAGGTGTCGATCGTCATGAAGCAGCCTTCCTGTGGTGGTGGTCGCTCAGTGCCTCGTGGTCGTCCTCCACGCCGAGCTCGGACAGCAGCCGGCTGCGCAGCGCGGCGAACCGGGGGTCGCCCGGGGAGCGGCGCTCCCCGAGGTCGATGTGGATGTCGGAGGACACGACCCCGTCGACGAGCACGATCACCCGGTCGGCCAGCACGATCGCCTCGTCGACGTCGTGGGTCACCAGGAGCACCGACGGCTGGTGCACGGCGCACAGCCGCTTGAGCAGGATGTGCATCCGGATCCGGGTCAGCGCGTCGAGCGCCCCGAACGGCTCGTCGGCCAGCAGCAGCTCCGGTTCGCGGACCAGCGAGCGGGCCAGCGCCGTCCGCTGCTGCTCGCCGCCGGACAGCTCGTGCGGCCACGACTTCTCGCGACCCTCCAGGCCGACCTCGGAGAGCGCCTGCCGGCCGCGCTCGCGCGCGTCCTTGCCGCGCAGGCCGAACGTGACGTTGTCGAGGATCCGGCGCCACGGCAGCAGCCGCGAGTCCTGGAAGACCACCGATACCCGTTCGGGGACGTCGATCGAGCCGTGCCCGGCGACGTCCCGGTCGAGTCCCGCCAGCGCGCGGAGCAGGGTGCTCTTCCCGCTGCCGCTGCGGCCGATGAGCGCCACGAACTCGCCCGGCGCGATGTCCAGGTCGAGCCCGTTGAGGACCCCGCCGGCCTCGCTGAAGCTGCGGTGCAGCTTCTGCACGCGAACGGCGGTGCGTTGGGTCAGCTGCCCAGGGTGCGTCGCCATGCGAGCGCCCTCCTCTCGATGAAGCGGACGGCGCCGTCGGCGATCAGCCCGAGCAGGGCGTAGACCACGAGGCCGACCACGATGATCTCGGTCTGCCCGTAGCTGGACGCGAGATGGATCATGTAGCCGATGCCGCTGGTCGCGTTGATCTGCTCGACGACGACCAGCGACAGCAGCGCGGTGGTGACCGCGAAGCGCATGCCGAGCAGGAAGCCCGGCGTGGCTCCCGGCAGCAGCACGCTGCGGATGAACGCCGCGCGGCTGAGGTCGACGGTCTCCGCGAGCTCGGCGTAGCGGCCGTCGATGCTGCGCAGCCCGTTGTGGGTGTGGATGTAGACCGGCAGCATCACGGCGAGCGCGATGGTGATGATCTTCATCTCCTCGGTGATGCCCAGCCACAGGACCAGCAGCGGCAGCAGCGCCAGGGTCGGGATCGCGCGCTTGACCTGGATCGGACCATCGATCACCGCCTCTCCCGCCCGGCTCAGCCCCGACACCAGCGCCAGGAGGGTGCCGATCGCGGTGCCCAGGCCGAGGCCGGAGAACGCGCGGACCGCGGAGGTCTGCAGGGCGTCCTGCAGCCGGCCGCTCTCGATCAGGTCGCGGGCGGTCTCCACGACCACCCACGGCTCGGAGAGCGTGCGGGGGTCGAGGCGCCCGGTCCACGACAGGAGGCACCACAGCCCCACCAGCAGGGTCGGGCCGATGGCCAGGGAGAACGGGATCCGCTTGCCCGGGCCGAGCCGGCGGCGTACGACGCGCCGGTCGACGGCCGGAGCGTCCGGCGTGGCGGTCGGCCGCTCGAGGACCGTCGTCATCAGGCGCCACCCCCGTCGGCCAGCGCGTCGGCGATGACCTTCTCGTAGCGGCGGTCGTAGAGATCGGCCACGTCGAGCTCGGGGTGGTCCTGCTCCTTGCTCAGCAGGTCCGCGGTGGCCTGGTGTGCCGCGATGGTCTCGTCCCAGCTCGTGGGGACCTCGAGCTGACCGGTCTGCTCGATGACCTTGAGGCCGTCCTCCAACGTGAGTCCCTCGTGGTCGACGTAGAAGGCCTGCGCGTACTCCTCGGGGTGCTCGTTGACCCACTGCTTGGCCTTGGCCCACACCACGACGTACTTGGCGAGCGCCGCGGCCTTGCCGGGGTCCTCGGTCGTCTCGACGGGCGCGTAGAGCAGGCTCTGGTCGTCGCGGATGCCGGTCGGGATCGACGTGCCGCCGTCACTGCCGTACTTCGCGAGGTACGACGTGAGCAGGGTGCCGCCGAGCGGCGCGACGTCGACCTGCTTGCTGCCGAGGACGTTGACGTAGACGTCGTCGACGCTCTGGATCTCGACCAGCTCGACGTCGTCCTGGGTCAGTCCGGCCTTGTCCAGCGCCCTCAGGACCAGCGCGCCCTGCGCCTGGCCGGGGGAGTAGGCGATCTTCTTGCCCTTCAGGTCCTCCAGGGACTTCACGTCGACGCCCGGGGCCACGCCCAGCTCGTAGACGGGATGGTTGATCGCGTCCACGCGGCTGGTGGTGGCGACGATCGTGATGTCGGTGCCTGTCCACTGCGCGAAGAGCGGCGGGATGTCCTGGGCGGACCCCACGTCGATGGCGTGGGCGCGGAACGCGTCGAGCGTCTTGGGGCCGCCGCTGATGTTGGCCCACTCGATCTTGACGCCCTCGTCGTCGAGCTCCTGGTCGAGGCCGGACGCCTCGATGGCGGTCTGGGTGGCCGGGTCACCGACGCGCAGGACGGTGCCGCTCGGGACCTTGGTGGGGAGGGCGGCGTCGGCGGCCAGCTTCGGCCCGTCCGAGCCGGACGCGCTGTCGCACGCGGTGAGACCGGCCAGACCCAGGGCCACGACGGTGGCGGCCGCGGCGGTGCGGCGGCCGTGACCACGCAGCCTCCACGGGCGGGATGCGGGGCGAAGGTTCATCACTCTCCTCGGGAGATAGTGGTGTTGTTTGATTTAGACACTGTAGATTGAACTCGTGTAAAACTACCAACACACTAGACATTAACCCAATCGCACCACGCCGCAGGAGGCGCCCACATCATGAGCCGCAGCGCGAACCCCCAGTCCTCCAGCCAGTCCGCCAGCCAGTCCTCCAGCCAGTCCTCCAGCCAGTCCACGGAGTTCCTGTGGTACCTCCCCAACACCGTCGAGCCCGGCCATCGCGGGGACACCGGCACGGCCGATGACGGCTACGGCACCCTCGACTACCAGGTGGACCTGGCCCGGCGCGTCGAGGACCACGGTTGGGCCGGTGCCCTGCTCGGCACCAGCTGGGGCCGGCCCGACACGTTCACCGTGGCCGCCTCCATCACCGCCCGCACCACGACGTTCAACCCCCTGATCGCGATCCGCCCGGGCTACTGGCGACCCGCGCACTTCGCCTCCGCAGCCGCCACCCTCGACCAGCTCTCCGGCGGCCGGGTGCGCGTGAACATCGTCTCCGGCCAGGACAACCTGCACCAGTACGGCGACGTGGAGGGCGACCAGGCGGAGCGCTACGCGCGCACCAAGGAGTTCATGCGCCTGGTCCGGCGGCTCTGGACCGAGGACAACGTGACGTTCGAGGGTGAGCACTTCTCGGTGACCGACTCCACCGTCTCTCCGCGCCCAGTGGCCCGCGAGGGGCGCCCGCACCCCCGCCTCTACTTCGGTGGCGCGTCCGAGCCGGCGGAGCGGGTGTCCGCGACCGAGTCCGACGTGCAGCTCTTCTGGGGTGAGCCGCTGGACGGGGTCGCCGAGCGGATCGCCCGGTTGCAGGGTCTCGAGCAGAGCCTGGAGCGGGACCTGCCGCCGCTGGAGTTCGGGCTGCGGATCACGACCCTGGTGCGCGAGACCACCGAGCAGGCGTGGCACGACGCGGAGGCGAAGGTCGCGACGATGGCGGAGCAGACCGCGGACGGCTTCCAGCGGAAGTTCCAGCGATCGGGCTTCAAGGCCACCGGCCAGCAGCGGCTCCTCGACCTCGCCGAGCGCGGCGACGTGCTCGACACCTGCCTCTACACCGCGCCGGGCCGCTACGGCGGTGGAGGCGCCGGGACCACGTGGCTGGTGGGCTCAGCGGAGGACGTCGCGCACGCGCTCCGGAGGTACCAGGAGCTGGGGATCACCCACTTCGTGCTCTCCGACACGCCGTACCGGACCGAGATCGGCCGGGTCGGTGACTCGGTGCTGCCCCTGCTGCGCGACGAGGCGCCGGTCGCGCAGTCGGCCTAGCCGCGCTCAGGCGCAGAGGCCGTTGGCGTCCGCCTCCTGCTCGTCCTCGCCTCCTGGCGAGGGCGACTGGGTGGGCGGCGGGGAGGCCGACCCGGTGGGCGGTTGCGACGGCGACCCGGTGCCGGAGGGCGTACCGCCGGGTGCGTCGTCCGCCGAGATGACCTCTTCCTTGTACTTCTTGGGCAGCGGCTCGTCGTTGAGCAGCACCTTCCACAAGCCCTTCGCCGAGTCCGACCAGATCAGCCGGTTGGGGTCGGGCGGGTACTCCTCGAACGGCACCGTGATGAACGTGATGTTGTCGAGGTCGGTCTTGCGGAACTGGTAGGCCAGGTTGGCCAGCTTGCTCAGCGACGCGAGCTCCGGGTCGGTCACCACGGAGCCGGTGGCGGCCTTGAGGAACGAGTAGACACGCGACGGCTTGGTGAGCGTGTCGGCGCTGACCACCTTGTTGATCATCGAGGCGATGAACGCCTGCTGCCGCTTCATCCGTCCGATGTCGGCATTGGGGGTGGAGGAACGCTCGCGGACGTAGTCGAGCGCCTGCTGCCCGTCGAGCTGCTGGGTGCCGGCGTGGAAGGTGATGCCGTGCGCGCTGTCGTCGACGTCCTCGGGGATGCAGACCGTGACGCCGTGCACCGCCTCGACCATGTCCTTGAAGCCGTTGAAGTCGACGGTGACGTAATGGTCGATGTAGATCCCGGTGAGCGCCTCGACCTGCGCCACCGTGCACGTCGGTCCGCCGAGCGAGTAGGCGTCGTTGAAGATCTCCGGGTCGGAGGCGGGCACGGTCTCGCCCGCGTCGTTCGTGCACTTGGGCCGAGCCACCATCGCGTCGCGGGGGAGCGAGACGCCGTAGACCGTCTTCCGGTCCGCGGAGATGTGCACGAGGATCGTGGTGTCGGAGCGCTCGCCGATACCGGTCTCGCTGTCGATGTCGTTGCCAGGGCCCGCGCGCGAGTCCGAGCCCATCACCAGGATGTTGAGCGGCTCGCCGTCGCTCACGCGCTGCTTCTTGACCTGGTGGTCGGTCTCCCGGCCCGGCTTGATGTTGCCGTTGAGCTTGTCGTACGCCGTCCAGATCACCAGTCCGGTGACCAGGGCGACGACGAGCTGGGTGACCACGATGACGACCAGGACGTGGCGGCGGTGCACTGGCGGCAGCCGACCCTCGCTCACGCGGTGAATCGTCGCAGACGACGCCAAGGAGCGCCCTCCACGAGCCCGCTGAACTGCGGAAAGGCGGTCGTGACGGCGGTGTCCGATTCCCGCCAGATACTGTCGGTGGCGTGGGTCAGACTAGGTGCATGAGCACCGAGCCCCGCCACCTGGACGTGGAGTCCTGCTACCGCGCGGTCAAGTCGCGCGACCGGCGCTTCGACGGCGTCTTCTACACCGCGGTGCGCACCACCGGCATCTACTGCCGCCCGTCCTGCCCGGCCCGCACGCCGGCATTCCACAACGTCACCTTCCACCCGAGCGCGGCCTCGGCGCAGGCCGCCGGCTATCGCGCCTGCAAGCGCTGCCTGCCCGACGCCACTCCCGGCAGCCCCGACTGGGACGTCGCCGCGACCGCGGCCGGCCGCGCGATGCGGCTGATCGCCGACGGTGTCGTCGACCGCGAGGGAGTCGAGGGGCTGGCGCACCGGGTCGGCTACACGCCTCGGCACCTCACCCGGCTGCTCACCTCCGAGCTCGGGGCCGGCCCGCTCGCCCTCGCCAGGGCACGTCGGGCGCAGACCGCGCGGGTGCTGGTCGAGACGACCGACCTGGGGTTCGCCGACGTCGCGTTCGCAGCGGGGTTCTCCAGCATCCGCCAGTTCAACGAGACCGTCCGCGAGGTCTACGCCGCGACGCCGACCGAGCTGCGCGGTCACCGTCGCGGGACGCCGACCCAGGGGACCGTGACGATGCGGCTCGCCGTCCGCACGCCGTTCGCCGGCCGCGCGCTCCTCGACTTCCTCGCCTTCCACGTGGTGCCGGGGGTGGAGGCCGCCGGTGTCACAGGGGGTCTCGGCTGGTACGCCCGCACCCTCGACCTCCCCCACGGCCCCGGCACCGTCCGGCTCGAGCTCGACGACGCGGCAGCCACCGGCCAGACCGCGTTCGTGAAGGCCGAGTTCCGGCTGCACGACCTCCGCGACACCGCGGCCGCGGTGGAGCGCGCCCGCCGGCTGGTGGACGCCGACTGCGACCCGACGGCGGTCGACGACCAGTTCCTCGGTGACCCCGTGATCGGCCCGCTGGTCCGCGCGACCCGCGGCCTGCGGGTGCCGGGACAGGTCGACGGAGACGAGACCGCGATCCGCACCGTCGTGGGTCAGCAGGTGTCGGTCAGCGGTGCGCGGACGGTCACCGGGCGGCTGGTCGCGGCGCACGGCACGCCCGTCGAGACCGACATTCCCGGGCTCACCCACCTCTTCCCGTCCGCGGCGACGCTGGCCGACGTCGACCCCGGGGCGTTGCCGATGCCGCGCGCGCGGGGCCGGGCGCTGACCGGCCTGGCCGCGGCGCTGGCCGGTGGTGAGATCGCGCTCGACCGCGGCGCCGACCGCGACGAGGTGCGCGCCGCGCTCGTCGCGCTGCCCGGCATCGGCCCCTGGACCGCCGACTACGTCGCGATGCGCGCGCTCGGGCACCCCGACGTCTTCCTGCCGACCGACATCGGCGTCCGCAACGCGATCGCCGGGCTCGGCCGTGACCCCGCCTCGGTGATCGCGGACGACGAGCGCTGGCGGCCATGGCGCTCCTACGCGCTCATGCACCTCTGGAACACCCTCATGCCGCCGATCCCCGACCCCCGCACTTCGAAGGAGCAATGACATGTCCTGGACCGTCATCGACAGCCCCGTGGGCGAGCTGCGTCTCGTCGAGCAGAACGGCGCCATCACCCAGATCGAGTTCCACCCGTTCCGCGACCACGACGGCCGCCCCCGGGGCGACCGCGACGACCACCAACCCGTCCTCGTCGAGGCCGCGCGCCAGCTCCGCGCGTACTTCGACCGCGACCTCAAGGAGTTCGACCTGCCGCTGGCCCCGGTCGGCACCGACTTCCAGCAGCGCGTCTGGCAGGGGCTGCGAGAGATCGGCTACGGCGAGACGTCGTCCTACGGCGAGCTCGCACACCGCCTGGGCAAGACCAACGCCGCCTCGCGCGCGGTCGGGCTCGCCAACGGCCGCAACCCGATCCCGATCGTGATCCCGTGCCACCGCGTCATCGGCGCCAACGGCACCCTCACCGGCTACGCCGGCGGGGTCGACCGCAAGCAGACGCTGCTCGAGCTCGAGCAGGATGCGTTGTTCTAGAGTCACGCTGGTTGAGAAGGTTGCGCAGCAACCGTCTCGAAACCTCGCAGGCCGGGGCTGGGACAGTTCCAGCCTCGGCTCACGAGGTTTCGAGACGGGCGCGCGCCTCCTCAACCACGGTGAGGGTTTACTGCGCGGTAGCTGGGAGACGCGGTCGAGGTTTCGAGACGGGCGCAGAGCGCCCTCCTCAACCAACGGTGAGGGTTTACTGGCGCGGGTGAGCTGGGAGACGCGGTCGAGCCGCGAGGTCTACGCCAACGACTGGATCCGCGTCATCGAGGACGAGACGGTCCGACCGGACGGGTCCGACGGGATCTTCGGTGTCGTCGAGGTCCGGCAGCCCGCGGTCTTCGTGGTGGCGGTGACCGGGGCCGACGAGGTCGTGCTGATCACCATCGACCGCTACACCACCGGCACCGGGGTCGAGGTGCCGGCCGGGAGCAGCGACGAGGGGGAGCATCCCGAGCAGACGGCCCGGCGCGAGCTCCTCGAGGAGACGGGGTACGCCGCCGAGAGCCTGACCCGCCTGGGCCGGCACTGGGCCAACAACGGCGTGGCCCGGGCTGAGGTGGTGGTCTTCCTGGCCCGTGGGCTGTCGGTGCACGCCCCCCAGGACCAGGAGCTCGAGGGCATCACCGGGGTCGCGGCGTACCCCTGGCGCGACGTACGCCGGATGCTGCGCGACGGCACCATCACCGACTCGGAGTCCGTCGGCGCCCTGATGCTCGCCGCGATCGAGCTCGGCTGGGCCTGAGCCCCCTGGTCCCTGGGGAGCGGTGGGTGGGCAACCGCCATCCACAGGGTGGCGGTGGCTCAGGAACCTTTGTCCCCGTGGAGAACGGGTGCTGTCGCACCGCCCCCACGGCGTCCCCTGTGGAGGACGGTTGCTGGCCCACCGCTGCCCGGCTGGCGAGCCCAGGCACCCGAAGCAGCCCTACGCGGAGTCGGCCGCAGCAGCGCGGCGCAGCGACTCCGACAGCCGCTCGGCGGCGGCGAGCACCGCGGGTGCGTGCATCCGGCCGGGCTGACGGGAGAGCCGCTCGAGCGGCCCGGAGACCGAGACGGCGGCGATGATCTTGCCGCTGGGTGAGCGGACCGGGGCGGAGACCGAGGCCACGCCCTGCTCGCGCTCGCCGACCGACTGCGCCCAGCCCCGGCGCCGGATGCCGGAGAGCGCGGCGGCGGAGAACGCGGCGTTCTGGAGGCCACGGTGCATCCGCTCGGGGTCCTCCCAGGCCAGCAGCACCTGGGCGGCCGAGCCGGCGCGCATGGTCAGCTGCGAGCCGACCGGGATCGTGTCGCGCAGGCCGGAGGGACGCTCGGCGGCCGCGACGCAGACCCGGATGTCACCCTGGCGGCGCCACAGCTGCGCGGACTCGCCGGTGATGTCGCGGAGCCGGGCCAGCACCGGGCCGGCGGTGGCCAGCAGCCGGTCCTCGCCGGCGGCGGCGGACAGCTCGGCCAGCCGCGGGCCGAGGATGAACCGACCCTGCATGTCGCGGGCGACCAGGCGGTGGTGCTCCAGCGCCACGGCGAGCCGGTGCGCGGTCGGCCGGGCCAGGCCGGTGCCGGCGACCAGGCCGGCCAGGGTGGCCGGGCCCGCCTCCAGGGCGGTGAGCACGAGCGCGGCCTTGTCGAGTACGCCGACGCCCGAGCCGCCACTGGAGGTGTCCATATTGCAATACTGCCGTCTCAGATCATGGGATGCAAGGCTTATAGTCGACGCCGTTGGTGGATCGGGTCACGAAGGAGTGGTCATGGGCAGGACGCTGACCGAGAAGGTCTGGGACGAGCACGTCGTACGCGCAGCAGCCGGTGAGCCGGACCTGCTCTACGTCGACCTGCACCTCATCCACGAGGTGACCAGTCCCCAGGCGTTCGAGGGGCTGCGGCTCGGCGGCCGGACCGTGCGCCGCCCCGACCTGACCCTCGCGACCGAGGACCACAACGTCCCGACCCTCGACTGGGACAAGCCGATCCAGGACCCCGTCTCCCGCACCCAGGTCGAGACGCTGCGCAAGAACGCCGCGGAGTTCGGCATCCGGCTGCACCCGCTCGGCGACCTCGACCAGGGCATCGTCCACGTCGTCGGTCCGCAGCTCGGGCTGACCCAGCCGGGCATGACGATCGTCTGCGGGGACAGCCACACCAGCACCCACGGGGCGTTCGGTGCGATCGCCTTCGGCATCGGTACGTCGGAGGTCGAGCACGTGCTCGCGACCCAGACCCTGATGCAGGACAAGCCGAAGACGATGGCCGTCACCATCAACGGCAGCCTGCCCGCCGGCGTCACCGCCAAGGACCTCGTCCTCACGCTGATCGCGCACACCGGCACCGGCGGCGGACAGGGCTACATCGTCGAGTACCGCGGCCAGGCCATCGAGGAGCTCTCGATCGAGGCCCGGATGACGGTCTGCAACATGAGCATCGAGTGGGGCGCCAAGGCCGGGCTGGTCGCACCGGACCAGAAGACCTTCGACTACATCGAGGGCCGCCCCGAGGCGCCGAAGGGCGCCGAGTGGGACGCCGCGGTGGCGTACTGGAAGACGTTGGTCTCCGACCCCGACGCGGAGTACGACGCCGAGATCGTCCTCGACGCGAGCACGATGACGCCGTTCGTCACCTGGGGCACCAACCCGGGCCAGGGCGTGCCGCTCGGTGCGAGCGTCCCGAGCCCCGAGGACTTCGAGGAGCCGCAGGACCGGGTCGCCGCGGAGAAGGCGCTCCAGTACATGGCGATCGAGGCCGGCACCCCGATGCGAGAGATCAAGGTCGACACCGTCTTCGTCGGCTCCTGCACCAACGGCCGCATCGAGGACCTCCGGGTCGCGGCCGGCATCCTCCAGGGCCGGCAGGTCGACAAGGACACCCGCCTGCTCGTCGTACCCGGCTCCGTGCGGGTCCGGCTGCAGGCCGAGGACGAGGGCCTCGACGTCATCTTCAAGGAGGCCGGCGCGGAGTGGCGTGGCGCGGGCTGCTCGATGTGCCTGGGCATGAACCCCGACACCCTCGAGCCGGGGGAGCGCAGCGCGTCGACGTCCAACCGCAACTTCGAGGGCCGCCAGGGCAAGGGCGGCCGCACGCACCTGGTGTCGGTGCCGGTCGCCGCGGCCACGGCCGTCCGCGGCAGGCTCTCGTCACCGGCCGACCTCGAGCCGATCGGAGCGGGTCGCTGATGGACGCGTTCACCTCGCACACCGGCGTCGGCGTGCCGCTGCGCCGCAGCAACGTCGACACCGACCAGATCATCCCGGCGGTCTACCTCAAGCGGGTCAGCCGGACCGGCTTCGAGGACGGGCTGTTCGCTGCCTGGCGCAACGACCCCGACTTCGTGCTGAACCGCCCCGAGTACGCCGCGGGCTCGGTCCTGGTGGCCGGCCCCGACTTCGGCACGGGCTCGTCGCGTGAGCACGCCGTGTGGGCGCTGATGGACTTCGGGTTCCGCGTGGTCATCTCCTCGCGCTTCGGCGACATCTTCCGCGGCAACTCCGGCAAGGCGGGGCTGCTGGCGGCGAAGGTCGACGAGAAGGTGGTCCAGCGGCTCTGGGACTTCCTCGACGACAACCCCGGCGGACTGATCACGGTCGACCTCGAGTCGCGCACGGTGCGTGCGGGGGCCGGTGTCGACGCCATCGAGGACTCCTTCGACATCGACGACTACACCCGGTGGCGGCTGCTCGAGGGTCTCGACGACATCGGGATCACGCTCGGGCACGACGACGACATCGCGGCCTTCGAGGCGCGCCGGCCGTCCTTCAAGCCCCAGACGATCCACTCCTGACCGCGAGCTGGGTGGCGTAGGGCTCGAAGCCGAGCCGTTCCGCCGCCCGCACGGACGGCACGTTGCCGTCGCGACATCGCCAGCGCGCGTAGCGGTGCCGCGTCACGGCGTACGACGCGGCGGCGCGACCCAGCACCGTGCCGAGCCCGGCACCGCGCGCACCTTCCGCGACGAGCAGCCCGATGTTGCGCGGCGCTCCCGCGAGCTCGGTGAGCACCGCACCGCCGCCGTCGGTCGCGAACGCGACGGCGGTCGGCTCGGAGAGCGCGTCGTCGAAGCCGGACTCCCACCAGTCGTGCTCGCTCACCTCGTCGCGCAGTGCGCGCAAGGAGTCGCGCGCGACCACCCGCACACCGTCGACGGGACCGGGGTCGTCGTCGAGGTAGCGGTGCACGCCGGGACCGATCACCACGAGTCCGCGCTGTCGCGCGAACTCGTGCCAGAACTCCACCGACTGCAGGGCGAGCGGAGCCTCGCCGGCGAGCGACGCGACCTCGTCCGCGTCGGCGCTCGACGGTGCGGACACGTGCACACCACGGTCGCGCCACGCGACGTACCAACCGTCGTAGTCACCGAGATGTCCGTGTGGATGCAACACGGTGACGTCGGACCACAACGCGTCGCGCACGCCGAACACGTCGCGCCACCACTGCTCGACGTCACGTCGTGTGTGGTCTCTCATCGCTCCACCCTAAAGACGTCTTGGTGCTCGATTTCCCAAGCCCGCTTGGGAAATCGCGATGTCGACGACGAGTTCGCGCGTCGCGCGCAGCTCGGACTGCGAGCGCGATGAAGTGCTTGCAGGGCTGTCTCGATGCGTTGTCGCACGTCATCGCCCGTCGACGACCCCTTGAAAAATATGACGATTGGTGCGGCGTGGTCGTTGTTACTGGCGCTGGTTCTTCCTAAGTTGCCCTACATGAACCGGAGCACCGGTTCCGTTTCAAGTAGGACACCGAAAGGGAAGCTCGTGAACAAGAATCAACTCATCGAGGCGCTCGCGGCTCGGTACGACGGCAACAAGAGGGCCGCTCGTCACGCGCTCGAGTCGGTCCTCGACACCATCAGCCGTGAGGTGGCCAAGGGTGAGAAGGTGGCCATCACGGGCTTCGGCTCCTTCGAGAAGCGAGTCCGCAACGCGCGCATGGTCCGCAACCCGCGGACCGGCGAGCGCATCAAGGCAAAGGCGACCCAAGTGCCCAAATTCACCGCAGGTCAGGACCTGAAGAACATCGTCTCGGGCGCCAAGAAGCTGCCCGCGCTCACGCTCGACGCTGCAGCACCAGTCGTCCGGGTGGCCGCCGCTGCCGCCCCGACGAAGAAGACCACGACCAAGAAGACGGCCAAGAAGGCCGCCAAGAAGTCGACGGCCAAGAAGTCGACCGCCAAGAAGTCGACGGCCAAGAAGTCGACCGCCAAGAAGGCCGCGAAGAAGGCTCCTGCGAAGAAGGCAGCTGCCAAGAAGTCCACGGCCAAGAAGTCGACGGCGAAGAAGTCGACCGCCAAGAAGGCTCCTGCGAAGAAGACCGCGAAGAAGTCGACGGCCAAGAAGGCGCCCGCGAAGAAGTCGACCGCCAAGAAGTCGACGGCCAAGAAGTCGACCGCCAAGAAGTCGACCGCCAAGAAGTCGACCGCCAAGAAGGCTCCTGCGAAGAAGACCGCGAAGAAGGCAGCCAAGAAGCGCTGACCCGGCTCGAAGGACGGGCCGTCTCCCTCAGAGGGAGGCGGCCCGTTCCGCTGTCCGCGGGCCGACGCCGAGCGCGAGGGCGTCGTCGAGGTCGTGGAGGTCGTCGACGTCACGGCGCAGCCGGGGGAGTGCGGCGAGGATCGGCCGCGCGCCGGTCGCGTCGTGGGCCAGCGCGGAGCCCGGCCCGAACCGCGGGTCGAACGCGTCGTACGCCGCCGTGTAGAGCGTGGTGCCGAGACCCTGGGCGTCGGCGACGTACGCCGGCGCGCCGGCCTCGACGTCGCCGAGGGCCTCGTCGAGGTCCACGGCACGCACGGCGGGGAGGTCGCCGGTGATCGCGACAGGAACCAGCTCCGGCCAGCGCCGCCGCGCCTCGGCCGCGCACTGCCGCAGCGTGCCGTTGAGGTCCATCCCGACGCCGTCGGGGATCGTGACCGCGCCGAGGGCGGCGAGCTCGACGGAGAACGTCGCGTCATCGGTCGCCACCAGCACCTGCGCGATCGCGCCCGACGAGAGGCACGCGGCCACCGTGTCCAGGGCGAACGCGGCGGCGAGCGAGCGGCGCGCGTCGCCGGTCAGGCCGACCAGCCGCGACTTGCCGAGCGCGGGCGGCTTGACCGGCACCAGGGCGACGTACTTGTGCATCACCTGCATCCTTCCAGCAGCCTCCGCCCGGCCGTGACCCGCACGCAAGCCACTAGCCTGTCGCGGGTGAAGGTGCGGAGGCTCCAGGAGGGCAGGCGCGGGTGGGCGTGGACCATCGCCGTGCCGATCGTGAAGCCGGTCCTGCTCGCCACCACCAAGCACCGCTGGATCGACGGGGAGAAGATCCCGGCCGAGGGCGGGTTCCTGCTGGTGATCAACCACATCTCCGAGGTGGACCCGCTGATCGTGGCGCACATCGTGTGGGACCACGGGCGGATCCCGCGCTACCTGGCCAAGGCGGGGCTGTTCAAGAACAAGCTTCTCGGCTTCTTCTTCCGCTCGGCCGGACAGATACCGGTCCACCGCGCGTCGAGGGACGCCGTGGGGGCCTATGACGCGGCCGTGGCCGCGGTCAAGGCGGGCAAGTGCGTGGTGGTCTACCCCGAGGGCACGATCACCCGCGACCCGGCTCTGTGGCCGATGGTCGGCAAGTCCGGCGCGGCACGCATCGCCCTCGCCACCAACGCTCCGGTGATCCCCATCGGCCAGTGGGGCGCGCAGAACGTGCTGGCGCCGTACGCCAAGAAGCCGGACCTGTTCCCCCGCAAGCTGATCACGATGAAGGTCGGTGACCCGGTCGACCTGTCCGACCTGGCGCAGGCGGGGCAGACGCCGGCCTCGATCGCGGAGGCGACCGAGCGGATCATGGCGGCGCTGACGGAGCTGGTGGCGGACGTGCGCGGTGAGACCGCGCCCACGGAGCGGTTCAACCCGCGCACCGCCGGTGTGTCGGAGTTCGGCAACCCGCACGAGGGCGGACGGCGAGGGAAAGCATGAGCAAGGTCGCGGTGTTCGGTGCGGGCTCCTGGGGCACGGCGTTCTCGATCGTGCTCGCCGACGGAGGCAACGACGTCACGATGTGGGCGC
Organism: uncultured Actinomycetota bacterium; assembly: GCA_963766475.1. GTDB lineage: Bacteria > Actinomycetota > Actinomycetes > Propionibacteriales > Nocardioidaceae > Nocardioides. The sequence continues at coordinate 24,507 of CAVXZS010000007.1, forward strand.
GCCGCGAGGAGGTGGCCGCTGCGATCAACGACCGGCGGGAGAACGAGGAGTACCTCCCCGGCGTCGAGCTGCCGCCGGCGGTCTCGGCCACCCACGACGTCGAGAAGGCGGCGGTCGACGCGGACATCGTGATCTTCGCGACGCCGTCGCAGACCTTCCGCGACAACCTCGAGGACTGGACGCCGTTCCTCGCCGAGGACGCAGTGCTCGTGTCGATGATGAAGGGTGTCGAGCTCGGCACCCTCAACCGGATGAGCGAGGTCATCGCGCAGGTCACCGGTGCCGGACCGGAGCGGATAGCGGTGATCAGCGGACCCAACCTGGCCAAGGAGATCGCGCGCCGCGAGCCGGCGGCCTCGGTCGTCGCGTGCGCGGACGAGGACGCGGCGCGGATGCTGCAGGACCGCTGCCACTCGCCGGCGTTCCGCCCCTACACCTCCGTCGACGTGGTCGGGTGCGAGCTCGGCGGCGCCTACAAGAACGTCGTCGGCCTCGCGGTCGGCATGGCGGTCGGCCTCGGGTTCGGCGACAACACGACCGCGTCGGTGATCACCCGCGGCCTCGCCGAGACCGCGCGGCTGGCCACCAAGCTCGGTGCCAACCCGCTCACCCTCATGGGTCTGGCCGGCCTCGGCGACCTCGTCGCCACCTGCTCCTCGCCGCTGTCGCGCAACCGCTCCTTCGGCGAGAAGCTCGGCCAGGGGCTGAGCACCGAGGAGATCGTCGCCTCCACCCGTCAGGTCGCCGAGGGCGCGAAGTCCTGCGCCTCGTTGCGGGCCCTCGCCGAGCGTTCCGGTGTCGACGCCCCGATCGCGCAGTACGTCGACGACGTCGTCGCCGGCCGGATGAGCGCGCAGGAGATGATGGACTCGACCCTGTCGCGCGAGACCAAGGCGGAGATGGAGTGACACGGCGCTGGTTGAGGAGCTCGCGCCAGCGAGCGTCTCGAAACCGCGCAACCCGGAGCTGCTGGTTGAGGAGCTCGCGCTAGCGAGCGTCTCGAAACCTCCGCAGCGGGCGCTGGTACTGGCTCACCGCTGGTCGAGCCTGTGTCGGCGGAGCCTCCGAGTCCCCCACGTGGGCTGGGAGGCGACCCTGCGGCCATCTCGACAAGCTCGATGAGCAGTGGTCGGGTCTCAGCCCCGGCTCACCTGGTTTCGAGACGGGCGCAGAGCGCCCTCCTCAACCACCGGCGCTGCTGAGCGGTGGTTGCGTCCAGCCCCCGCCCTCCTCAACCAGCGATCGAGTCCAGTGCCTGGGACAGGTCGGCCCAGAGGTCCTCGACGTCCTCGATGCCGACCGAGAGGCGGACCAGCCCCTCGGGGATCGTCGTCGGCTCGGAGGTCCAGCGCCGGCGTCGCTCGAACGACGACTCGACGCCGCCCAGGCTGGTGGCGTGCACCCAGAGCGCGGTGCTCCGCACCAGGAGGTCGGCCTGGTCGGCGGCGGGGAGCACGATCGAGATCATCGCGCCGAGCCCGGGGTAGCGGACCTCGGTGGGGAGCGGGTGGTCGCCGAGGCGGCGGGACAGCTCGGCGGCGTTCGCCTGCGCGCGCTCCACGCGCAGGTGCAGCGTGCGCAGGCCGCGCAGCGCCAGCCAGGCCTCGAACGGTCCGGGGATGTTCCCCTGGACGTCGCGACGCCCCTTGAGCACGGCGTAGAGGTCGTCGTCGCGCGTGGCGATCGCCCCGAGCTGCACGTCGCTGTGGCCGGCGAGGTACTTGGTCGCCGAGTGCAGCACCACGTCGGCGCCGAGCTCGAGCGGCTTCTGGAGCAACGGGGTGAGGAAGGTGTTGTCGACCACCACGCGGGCCCCGGCGTCGTGGGCCGCGGAGATGATCGCGGGCACGTCGGCCACCTCCAGGGCCGGGTTGGTCGGTGACTCGAACCACACCAGTGCGGCGTCCTCGCACGCCTCGACGACCGCCGCGGTGTCGGTGATGTCGACCACCGTCGTGGTGAGCCGGCCGCGGAGCTCGAGGTCGGCGAGCTGGACCAGGGTGCCGTTGTAGGAGTGCCTCGGCACGACCACCTTGTCGCCGAGCGCGACCAGGTCGAGGAGGCTGGTGACCGCCGCCATCCCGGACGCGTAGGCGAGACACCGCCCGCCCTCCAACGCACCCAGCGCGGTCTCGAACGCCGTCCAGGTCGGGTTGCCGTAGCGGCCGTACTCGAGGTCCCCGCCGGCGACGTAGGTCGACGCCATCGTGATCGGTGCGTTGAGCGGCTGGTCCGGCTCATGGGCCGGACGGCCAGCGGTGACGGCGACGGTGGCGGGCTGCAGTGACCCGCTCTGGGGATGCTCGGGACTGGACGGCATGTCCTCTAGTCTCGCGGTTGTGCTGACGACGTTGTTGGGGGGGCGCGCCTTCGCCGAGCGGCACGGCAAGGCCCCCGCCGAGGTCGTCGCGCTGCACGGCTGGGCGCGCACCCGCGCCGACTGGAACGCCACCCTGCAGGGCTACGACGCGCTGGCCCTCGACCTTCCCGGGTTCGGTGCCACGCCGGCGCCGGACAGCGGCTGGAGCACGTCGCAGTACGCCGACTGGGTGCGCGAGTGCCTCCAGGAGGCGGCCGGATCCGGGGCGGACCGGCCCGTCCTCGTCGGCCACTCCTTCGGCGGCCGGGTGGCGGTGCGCCTGGCCGCGACGAGCCCCGAGCTGGTGCGCGGCCTTGTCCTGACCGGCGTGCCCCTGCTGCGTCCGGACACCGCCGCGGCCAAGCCGCCATGGGCCTTCCGCGCGCTGCGGTTCCTCAACAAGTGGCACTTCATCTCCAACGAGCTCATGGAGAGAGAGCGCCGCAAGCGCGGCTCGGCCGACTATCGCGCGGCGGAGGGCGAGATGCGCGAGGTGCTGGTGAAGGCGGTCAACGAGGACTACGGCGACGCGCTCGACGCGCTCGCGGCCAACGGGCTGCCGGTCGCGATGGTCTGGGGCGAGCACGACACGGCCGCCCCGACGGCCATGGCCGAGCGGGCCCGGGCCCGGGTCGGTGCGCGTGCCGACCTGGTCGTCGTACCCGGCTCGGCGCACCTGCTCGACGACGGGCTCGTCGCCGCTCTGCGCGCCGCCATAGACAAGACGGCGGCTCTGTCCATGAGCGCCACGGCCAACGTGCTGGTGGGGCTCGCGATCTCGCTGCTCGCCCTGGCGTCGTACCTGCGCTGGTGGCGGGTCGCCCAGCGTGAGCACTACGAGCCGGGCCGGCTGGTCGCCATGTCGGTGATCTGGTGCCGGGCGCAGCCCACCAACATCTTTGCGCTTGCAGCGGTGGTGGTGCTCTGCCTGGTCGGCCTGAAGCTGCCCCTGGTCGGCCTGGTCGGAGCCCTGGTCTGGCTGCTGTGGCCGCCCGGCCTGGCTCTGCTGCGACCGGCGCGGAAGCTCGCGTGGACGCCGCGCGTGCGCCGGCTCGCGGCGATCACGGTCGTGCTGCACGTCGTGGTCACCGGCTTCTTCCTGGCGTTCGGCGAGGCGGTGGCCCTGGTGCCGCTGCTCGTGCTGCCGATCGCGGAGGTCGCCCTGCTGGCCGCGCACCCGCTCGAGGACCACCTCGGCCGCCGCTACGAGGTCTCGGCCGCGGCCAAGATCAAGCAGGTCGGGCCGCGGGTGGTGGCGATCACCGGGTCCTACGGCAAGACCTCGACGAAGAACTACGCGGCGCACCTCATGGCCGGCCGCTGGTCGGTGCTCGCGAGCCCGGCGAGCTTCAACAACGTGCTCGGGCTTGCTCGCGCGGTCAACGACCGGCTGACGCCCGGGACCGACGTGTTCGTCGCCGAGATGGGCACCTACGGGCCCGGCGAGATCGCGCGGCTGTGCCGGCTGTTCCCGCCCGAGGTCTCCGCGATCACCACGATCGGCGAGGCGCACCTGGAGCGGATGAAGGACCGCGCCACCATCGTGCGCGCCAAGTCCGAGATCCTCGAGCCCGCCAGCACCATCGTGCTGAACGTCGACGCGCCCGAGCTCGCGGAGGCCGCCGAACGCCACGCGGCCACCAAGCGGGTGATCCGCTGCTCCACGTCCGAGGTGGCGGCCGCCGACGTCGTCGTACGCCGCGACGGGGACGGGTGGCTCCTCGTCCTCTCGGGTCGCGAGCACCGCGTCGCGCTGCCGGCCGAGGTCGGCCACCCGATCAACGTCGCCGTGGCGGTCGGGCTGGCGCTGGCGGTCGACGTACCGGAGAAGGCGATCCTGGACCGGCTCGCATCGGTGCCGGCGACCCCGCACCGCGCGGAGACCACCGTCCTCGAGACGGGAGTCACGGTGATCGACGACACCTACAACGCCAACCCGGAGGGTGCCGCGCAGGCGCTGGTGAGCGCGAGGTCACTGGTCGGGGAGGCCGGCACCGTGTGGACGATCACCCCCGGCATGGTCGAGCTCGGGCCCGAGCAGGCGCGCCGCAACGCCGACTTCGCCCGGGCCGCCACCGCCGACGACGGGATGCAGCTGTGCATCGTGGGCCGCACCAACCGGGCCGCGCTGCAGGCCGGTGACGCCGGCCGGACTCGGGTCTTCGGCAGCCGCGAGGAGGCGGCCCGCCTGGTGATGGCCACCGCGACGGCCGGCGACGTGGTGCTCTACGAGAACGACCTGCCCGACCACTACCCGTGATCGGGCAACTGAGAGGATCGCACCCGTGATCAGCTCCACCATCAAGCAGGCGACGGTCGTGTTCGGCGGCACCGCGAACGAGCACGACATCAGCATCCTCACCGGCCTCCAGGCCGAGCGCGTCCTCGCCGGTGCGGGGGTGACGGTGCAGTCGGTCTACTGGTCCCGCACGGGTGAGTGGTTCCTCGTGCCGACCGGCCTCGAGGCGCGAGACTTCCTCGACGGCGTGCCGTCCGGCGCGAAGAAGCTCGAGCTGCGGATCGGCGCCAAGAAGGGCTCCGGCTTCTACGTCGAGGGTGGGCTCGGGGGCGGCAAGCTGCTCGAGACCGGGCCGGTCATGAACTGCTTCCACGGCGGCGCCGGCGAGTCCGGCGGCTCGCAGGCGCTGTTCGAGCTGCTCGGCGTCAAGGCCACGGGCGGCACCGTCACCGCGGCGGCGCTCGGCATGGACAAGCTGGCCTTCGGCGGCGTGATGGAGGCGGCCGGCGTGCCAGCGCTGAGGCGCGCGCTGCTCTCGGCGACGGACAAGCCGTCGTTCGACGGGCCCTACATCGTCAAGCCGCGCTTCGGTGGGTCGTCGATCGGCATCGAGGTGGTCGAGGACTGGGAGACGGCGGCCGCACTGCTGGCCACGTCGCCCGACCTGCGCGAGGGCGCGGTCGTCGAGCCCCACCGGCCCGACCTCTTCGACCTCAACGTCTCGGTGCGTACCGCGCCGACGCTGACCGTCTCCGAGATCGAGAAGCCGCTGCGCCCCGCCGACGGCGCGATCTTCTCCTACGCCGAGAAGTACCTCCGGCCCGAGGGCCTCTCCGCCGCGCCGCGCGAGTTCCCCGCCGACATCTCGCCCGAGCTGCGCGACACCATCCGGTCGCTGGCCGTGCGCGTGGTCGAGCTGACCGGGCTCACCGGCATCGTGCGCATCGACTTCCTCTCCGACGGCACCGAGGCGTTCGTCAACGAGGTCAACTCGATCCCCGGCGCGCTGTCGCTCTACCTCTGGCCGGACACGCCTCCGGGCGACGTGCTCGTCGCGGCGCTGGAGGAGGCCGAGCGGGTCCGTCCGCGAGCCACCGGCAACCACGAGGTGGGTGTCGCCCTCCGCGCCGCCGGCGGCATCGCCGGCAAGCTCGCCGGCCTGCCCCAGCAGCCCCGGTGACGTGTCAGGAGTCACCGGTTAACCGGTGACTCCTGCACTTCTACACCGGAACTTCGCTGTAGAAGTAACACAGTCACCGGTTAACCGGTGACTCCGACAGCGGGCTCAGACCGGGGGGCCGGCCAGGATCGCGCGGGCCAGCAGGTCACGGGCGACCTCGCCGAGCGAGGTGCCGCTCAGCGTGCAGGCGAACGGGAACGCCGAGGTCTCGGTGGTGCCGGGCGTGATCGCCGTCTCCAGGACGACGAACGAGCCGTCGGCGCTGACGATGAAGTCGGAGCGGGAGACGTCGCGCAGGCCGAGGGTGCGGTGGGCCTGGCGGGCCACCTCGCCGAGGTGGGCGATCTGCTCCTCGGGGAGGTCGGGCCGGTCGAGGGAGACGAACTCGGCGGTGTAGCGGGCCGAGAAGTCGAACTCGTGGCCCTTCTCGTACTCGATGGCGACCGGCTCCAGCGAGTGGAGCCCGTCGTCGGTCTCGAGGACGACGACCGAGACGTCCACACCGTCGTGGAACCGCTCGACCAGGGCGTCCTCGCAGTAGGCGTAGGTGCCGACCAGCGCCGACGGGAGGGCGGCCAGCCCGTCCACACCGGCGACGCCGAGCGCGGAGCCGCCGCGGGCGGGCTTGACGACCACGCGCGTGCCGAGGCGGTGCATGACGTGCTCCATCAGGGCGGCGGCACCGATGTCGCGGAAGGTCTGGGCCGAGAGCCCCACCGAGTCGGGCACGGGGATGCCGTCGCGACGCAGCAGCTCGCGGGCGCTGGCCTTGTCGTAGGCGAGCCGGCAGGCGGCGCTGCGCGACCCGACGTACGGCATGCCGATCAGCTCGAGCAGCGTCTGGATCTCGCCGTCCTCGCCGAACTGGCCGTGCAGGGCCGGCAGCACCGCGACCACCTTGTCGCGCTCGAGCGTGTGCAGCAGGTTGCGGTCGAAGTCGTAGGGGTGCACCTCCACGCCGAGCGCGCCCAGCTCACGGACCAGGTTGCGGCCACTGGCCAGCGAGACGTCCCGCTCGTGGCTCAGGCCGCCCGCGATCACCGCGACCGGGCCCGGGAACTCCTCCGCAGACATGGCCAGAGCCTGTCACACAGCGGCCACACAGCAGCGCCCCGCACCGGGGAGGTGCGGGGCGCCGAGAAACCGTCAGTCGCTCAGATGTGGACCACCGGGCAGGTGAGCGTCCGGGTGATGCCGTCGAGGGTCTGGACCTTCGCGACCACCAGCTTGCCCAGCTCGTCGACGTTGCGGGCCTCGGCGCGCACGATCACGTCGTAGGGCCCGGTGACGTCCTCGGCCATCGTGACGCCCTTGACCTGGGCGATCGCCGTGGCCACCTCCGCGGCCTTGCCGACGTCGGTCTGGATCAGGATGTAGGCCTGCACCACCATGTGCGGATCTCCCTGCTGTTCTGTTGCCTGGGGGGACTCTGCTGTCCAGAGGTTCTCTGGACGGGGTCAACCTATCGCGCGGCTCCGGCACGTCATAGACGCCGGGGGATCCGGCATCTGGTCTGATACACCCATGTCCTTCCCGCCGGAGGCCACGCTCGGCGACGTGGGCGAGTTCGGCCTGATCGCCGAGCTGACCGGGGTGTTCACGCAGGGCGAGCACGTGCTGGTCGGCCCCGGCGACGACGCGGCGGTGCTCCGGGTCCGTCAGGGACACGTCGTCGTCTCGACCGACCTGCTCATCGAGGGCCAGCACTTCCGCAACGACTGGGTCGAGGCGGCCGACGTCGGGCACCGGGCCGCCGCCCAGAACCTCTCCGACATCAACGCCATGGGCGGCCGGGCGCACTCGCTCACGATCGGCCTGGGCGCCCCCGCCGACCTTCCGGCGCGCTGGGCGCTGGACTTCGCGGCCGGCTTCGCCGCCGAGTGCGACCTCGTCGGCGCCAGCGTGGTCGGGGGCGACCTGACCCGCTGCGACCAGGTCGTCATCGCCGTCACCGTCATCGGTGCCTGCACCCAGTCGCCCGTCCTCCGCTCCGGCGCGGAGCCCGGCGACGTGCTGGCACTCATCGGGCGCCAGGGGTGGTCCGCCGGGGGGCTGGCCGTCCTGACGCGCGGGTTCCGCTCGCCGCGGGTGCTGGTCGAGGCCTACCGCCGCCCCCACCCGCCCTACGACGCCGGCCCGGCCGCCGCCGAGGCCGGGGCAACGTCGATGATCGACGTCTCCGACGGGCTGGTGGCCGACGCCGGCCACCTGGCCGCCGACTCGGGCGTCGCGATCGACCTACGCACCGAGGCCCTCGACGTGCCCGAGCCGCTGCACGCGGTCGGTGCGGCCACGGGCGCCGACCCGGTCTCGTTCGTCCTGGGCGGCGGCGAGGACCACTCGCTGCTGGCGACGTTCCCGGACGACGCGGTCCCGGACGGCTGGAGGGTCATCGGCGCGGTGTCCGCGGGGGAGGGCGTCACCGTCGACGGGGCGGCGTACGAAGGTGAAGGGGGATGGAAGCACTTCTGACCCGGCCGTCGCCGGAACCGGAACGGCGAGCGCAACGCAACCGCGGTTCCCGACACCTTGGCTGAGTTTCTCCGCTCGCGCGCAGCGCCGCTCAGGAAACTCGGCCGAGGCGTCGGGGCGTGGCCCCCAACTGGCCCTGGGATAGCGGGCCCACGTGGGTCAGCGGTCCCTCTGCGTCGCGCTTCTACGACGCCTCAGCCGAGTTTTCGAGGGCGCGCTTCGCGCGGGAAGCAAAAACTCGACCGAGGTGTCGGAACTTCGGTCGAGTGGCTGCCTGGCTTTGGGTTGCTACCAAGTGGGTCGACCGAGGTGTCGGAACTTCGGTCGAGTTGGCTGCCTGGCTCTGGGTTGCTACCAAGTGGGTCGACCGAGGTGTCGGAACCTCGGTCGAGTCGGGTGCGCGTGTTTAGCGAGTCACCTTCCCGGCCTTGATGCAGCCGGTGCAGACGTTGAGCCGCTTGGGCGTGCCGTTGACCGTCGCGCGGACCCGCTGGATGTTGGGGTCGAAGCGGCGCTTGGTGATCTTGCGCGACCACGGCCGGTTGTTGCCGAAGCCGGGCTTCTTGGCGCAGATGTCGCAGACGGCGGCCACAGTGAGCTCCTGGAGATGGTGTTCGATGCGTTCGTGGGGTGCCCGGCGAGCGGGCAACCGAAGGAGAATATCCGAACTGGTCCCTCCCACCCAAAACGCGCGGGGGCCTCTAGTCTCGCCCCGTGAGCGAACCGGGCACCGTGGGGAGCGGCATCGAGCTCGCCACCGTGCTCAGCTTCATCGACATCGCGGTCGACGCCCTGGCCGGAGCGCGTGAGGAGATCGACGCGCTCAACGTCTACCCGGTCCCTGACGGCGACACCGGCACCAACATGTACCTCACCATGGCCGCGGCCCGCGACGCCGTGCGCGAGAAGGCAGCGGCCGGCGACGCCGACCGGGCCGCCCTGTTCGAGGCCTTCACCCGCGGCGCCCTGCTCGGCGCGCGCGGCAACTCCGGCGTGATCCTCAGCGAGATGCTGCGCGCGATCATGCGCCGCATCGCCGAGGCGCAGTGGGACGAGCGCAACGGCGCGGTCATGGTCGACGCGCTGAGGGAGGCGACCGAGGCGAGCTATGCGGCGGTCGGTACGCCGGTCGAGGGCACCATGCTGTCGGTCTGCCGGGCCGCCTCGGACGCGGCCGCGAGGCTGCTCGAGACCGAGCCAACGGTCCGGTCGCGCGACGTGCTCACCACCAGCGCCGCCGCCGCACGCGAGGCGCTCGCGAGGACACCCGACCAGCTCCAGGCCCTCCGCGACGCCGGCGTGGTCGACGCCGGTGGCCGAGGGGTCGTGGTGATCCTCGACGCCGCCGAGACAGCGTTGACGGGCAAGCGGCCGCCGCGCGCCGGGGCGGGGCACCGCATCCCGCAGCCCCACCTGGCTCCGCACGCGCGCACCGAGCCCGGCGCGGACCTGGTGGTCGGCGGGCCGGCGTACGAGGTGATGTACCTCCTCGACGCCCCGGACGAGACCATCGCGCAGCTGCGCAGCGACCTCGCCGGGCTCGGCGACTCGCTGGTCGTGGTCGGCGGTGAGGGGCTCTGGAACGTCCATGTCCACGTCGACGACGTGGGCGCCGCCATCGAGGCCGGCATCGAGGCCGGCCGGCCGCACCGTGTGCGGGTGACGCACTTCGCCGAGCAGATCGCGGCCCGCGAGCCACGGGAGCGGGTCGGCCGGGCCATCGTCGCGGTCGCCGCGGGCCCGGGCCTGGCCGGGCTCTTCGAGGAGGCCGGGGCGGTGGTCGTGCACGGCGGCCCCGGCAACCGGCCGTCGACCGGCCAGCTGCTCGAGGCCATGGTCCAGTCCGGGGCGCAGGAGGTCGTCGTACTCCCCAACGACCACGACTCGGTGCGCGCGGCCCAGGTCGCGGCCAGCACGGCCGAGAAGGACCACGACATGCGGGTCGCGGTGATCCCGACCACCGCCCAGGTGCAGGGACTGGCCGCGCTGGCCGTCCACGAGCCCGGCCGCACCTTCGACCAGGACGTCCTCGAGATGACCGCCACCGCGCGGCACGCACGCCAAGGGGCGGTCACGGTGGCGGCGAAGCGGGCGATCACGATGGCCGGGCCGTGCGAGGCGGGCGACGTGCTGGGGGCGATCGGGGGCGACTTCGTCGTGGTCGGCAAGGACCTCACCGAGGTCGCCGAGGACGTGCTCGGCAGGCTGCTGGGCGGCGGCGGCGAGATGGTCACCCTGGTCTCCGGGGAGGACGACGCCGACGGTGCGCTCGCCGGGACCTGCGCCGCCTGGCTCGAGGAGACGCACCCGACTGTCGACGTCGTGGTGTACGACGGAGGCCAGGAGCGCTACCCGCTTCTCGTCGCCGTCGAGTAGGTCGAGCAGGAGGAGGAGGCCGTTGATCGACCTCGACTCACCCGTCGAGTCGGTGCTGGGCGTGGCCAAGGGCAGGAAGGCCCAGTCGCGCTACGAGGGCATCACCGAGCGGCTGGGCCTCCGGACCGTCGGTGACCTGCTGCGCCACTTCCCGCGCCGCTACCTGGAGACGGGCTCGCTGACCTCGCTCGAGGACCTGAAGGAGGGGCAGCTGCTCACCGTGGTCGGCGAGATCTCGAGCTCTCACAGCCGGACCTACCGCGACCGGCGTACGGGCCGGATGGCCTATCGGCAGGAGGTCCTGCTCCGCACGGAGGGCCCGTCCCTGCAGATGTCCTTCTTCGCGCAGCAGGCCCACGTCGGCAAGTTCAACGAGCAGCGGTTCAGCCAGGGCCGTCGCGGCATCTTCATGGGCAAGGTCGGCACCTTCCGCGGCGAGTGGCAGCTGACCAACCCGCAGATGGTGCTGTTCGGCGCCGACGGGGAGGCGAGCGAGGACCTGGCCGCTCTCTCGCTCGAGACGATCGGTCCGCTCTACCCGCTCTACCCCGCGACCCGGGATGTCGAGTCGTGGGACCTCCAGAAGGCGATCACCTTTGCGCGGACCGTGGTCGACGAGGTGCCCGAGATGCTTCCCGACGAGGTCAGGTCCGAGTTCAAGCTGATCGACGCCCGGACCGCCCTCGACCGGGTCCACGCACCTGAGACCTGGGGAGAGATCACCCAGGCGCAGAAGCGCTACCGGTTCGAGGAGGCGCTGGTCACCCAGCTCGTCCTGGGCCGCCGCCGGCGGATCGTGCGCGCGCTCGGCACCGTGGCACGCGCCGGGGGAGACGGTGGGCTGCTCGCGGCGTTCGACGAGCAGCTGCCGTTCACGCTGACCCCGGGCCAGCAGAAGATCGGCACCGAGATCGAGGCCGACCTCGCCCAGTCGCACCCCATGAACCGCCTGCTCCAGGGCGAGGTCGGGTCCGGCAAGACCGTGGTCGCCCTGCGGGCGATGCTGCGTGTCGTCGACTCCGGCGGCCAGGCCGCGCTGCTGGCGCCCACCGAGGTGCTCGCCCAGCAGCACCACCGCTCGATCACCGCGCTGCTCGGCGACCTGGCGGCCGGCCCGATGCTGGGTGGAGCGATGGGCGGGACCAACGTCGAGCTGCTGACCGGCTCGATGACCAAGACCCAGCGCACCGAGCCGCTGTCCCGCCTCGCCATCGGCGAGTCCGGCATCGTGATCGGCACCCACGCGCTGCTGGAGGAGCAGGTCCAGTTCTTCGACCTCGGCCTGGTCGTGGTCGACGAGCAGCACCGGTTCGGCGTCGAGCAGCGTGCCGCCCTGACCGACAAGGCCCTCGGGTCCCCGCCGCACGTCCTGGTGATGACGGCGACCCCGATCCCGCGCACCGTGGCGATGACGGTCTTCGGGGACCTCGAGGTCTCCACTCTCGCCGAGCTGCCCGCCGGTCGTGCCGCGATCCAGACCAACGTCGTGCCCCTGGCCGAGCAGCCACAGTGGATCGACCGGGTCTGGAAGCGGATCCGCGAGGAGGTCGACCAGGGCCACCAGGCCTACGTCGTCTGCCCGCGGATCAGTGGCGACGAGCTCGAGCAGGGCGAGCTCGCGCCGACCTACGATGAGCGCGAGCTCGAGGACCGGGTGGCCGAGGCCACTCGCCCGACCCTGGCCGCGGTCGACGAGGTCATGGCCGAGCTCGACACCCACGCCCTCCACGGGCTGCGGATCGCGGCGCTCCACGGACGGCTGCCTCCCGACGAGAAGGACCGGACGATGCGCGCGTTCGCGGCGGGCGAGCTGGACGTCCTCGTGGCCACGACCGTGATCGAGGTCGGGGTCGACGTCGCCAACGCCACCACGATGGTGCTGCTGGACGCCGACCGGTTCGGCATCTCCCAGCTGCACCAGCTCCGGGGCCGGGTCGGCCGGGGCGGGCTACCCGGTCTGTGCCTGCTGGTCAGCCGCGCCGAGGCCGGCAGCCCGGCGCGCGAGCGGCTCGACGCCGTCGCCGCGACCACCGACGGCTTCGAGCTGAGCCGGGTCGACCTCGAGCAGCGCCGGGAGGGCGACGTCCTCGGGCGCTCGCAGTCCGGGTTCCGCTCGACCCTGCAGAGTCTCCGCGTGCTCCGCGACGAGGAGACGATCGTCGCCGCCCGCACCGCCGCGGAGGGGCTGCTCGACGCCGACGCGGGCCTGGCCGCCCACCCGCTCCTCCGCGAGGCGGTCGTGGCGCTGGAGGAGTCGGCCGAGGGCGAGTTCATCGAGAAGTCCTAAGGTCAGCTCTCTAATGACGCGCATCATCGGGGGCGACGCCGGCGGGCGCCGGATCACGGCTCCTTCCGGACAGCACACCCGGCCCACCACCGACCGGGTTCGCGAGGCGCTGTTCTCCAGCATCGAGGCGTGGTGCGGCTCCCTGCAGGGGCTGCGCTTCCTCGACCTCTACGCCGGGTCGGGGGCTGTCGGCCTCGAAGCGTGGTCGCGCGGGGCCGGCGTCGTGACCCTGGTCGAGTCGGACCGACGCACCGCCCGGCTGATCGCCGACAACGCCAAGGTGCTGGGCTTCCCCAAGGCGGACGTGGTCGCCGGACCGGTCGCCGCGACGCTGTCCCGTCCGCCGGGTGCGCCCTACGACGTGGCGTTCCTCGACCCGCCGTACCCCCTCGACGAGGCCGCGGTCCGCGGCGACCTGGCGCTGCTGGCGCAGCTGCGCTGGCTGGTCCCGGGCGCCATGGTCGTGGTCGAGCGCTCGTCGCGCAGCCCGGAGCCCGCGTGGCCCGACGGGATCGAGGGCCGGCGCAGCCGGAGGTACGGCGAGACCACGCTTTGGTACGGTCACGCCGCCGCGAGCCCACAGGAGTCCTGATGCGCCGAGCCGTCTGCCCCGGGTCCTTCGACCCGGTCACCCACGGGCACCTCGACATCGTCCGGCGCGCCTCGACCCTCTTCGACGAGGTGGTCGTCGCGGTCGGCGTCAACGTCTCCAAGAGCAGGCTGTTCACGGCCGAGGAGCGCCTTGCGATGCTGGAGCAGGGCACCGCCGACCTCGGCAACGTCCGCGTCGAGGGGTTCTCCGGCCTGATCACCGCCTACTGCCGCGAGGCCGACGCCGTGGCCATCGTCCGGGGACTGCGCTCGGGCACCGACTTCGACTACGAGCTGCAGATGGCCCAGATGAACTCGCACCTGACCGGGGTCGAGACCGTCTTCGTGCCCGCGGACCCGCGCTACGGGTTCGTCTCGTCCAGCCTGGTCAAGGAGGTGGCGTCCTACGGCGGCGACGTCTCCGCCCTGGTGCCCGACTTCGTGCTCGGCCCGCTCACGGAGAAGTTGGCCAACCGCCGCGCCTCGGCCCAGGAGTGAGGCTGTCGGTGGTTGAGGAGGTTGCGCAGCAACCGTCCCGAGACCCCGGCTGACCCCGGCGGGCTCCAGCGCATCGGTGCGTGGCTTCGTCGGCTCGCTCACGGCCGAGCAAGCTCGGCCCCGAGCCGACCCTCCTCGACCTCTCGCTGATCGCGGCCCGAGCAAGCTCGGCCCGCGCGCTCGCACATTTGGCTGCCGCCGCGCCGCCCGCGTACGATTCTCGATTGGATCTGTATGCCTGGATACCGGAAGTGACACTGAACAGCTTGGACCCGAGAGCGCCGCTCGTGCTCGACACTCGCGAGCTCGGACGCCGCCCGGGGTCCCAGCGCGAGGTGTCGCTGAAGGTGGCCGCGCCGGCAGATCTTGGCATCGAAGTCCTTCAGGTCCCTGAGGGGTCGCCGGTCGAGCTCGACCTGCGCCTCGAGGCGGTCATGGAGGGGGTACTGGTCACCGGGACGGCGCACGCGTCGCTCACGGGCGAGTGCGCACGGTGCCTGGAGCCGATCTCCGACGACATGGAGGTCGCGTTCCAGGAGCTGTTCGTCTACGAGGACCACGCCCTCCCCGAGGAGGACGACGAGGTCAGCATGCTGCAGGACGACCTGGTCGACCTGGAGCCGCTGCTGCGGGATGCGGTGGTGCTCGCACTGCCGTTCCAGCCGCTGTGCATGGACGACTGTCCCGGCCTGTGCCCCGAGTGTGGAGCACGACTGGCCGACGACCCCGACCACGCGCACGACGCGGCGATCGACCCGCGGTGGGCGGCGCTGGCCGACCTGACACAGACCTCACCCACCACGCAGCAGACCGAGCAGAACTGAGAGAGAGAACATCATGGCTGTCCCGAAGCGGAAGATGTCGCGCAGCAACACGCGCCACCGTCGCTCGGCCTGGAAGACCACCGCGCCGACCCTGGTCAACTGCGCCAACCCCGCCTGCGGTGCCAAGCACCTGCCGCACCGCGCGTGCGGCAACTGCGGCCAGTACGGCGCGCGCAACGACCGTCGCCAGGTTCTCTGATCCACACAGACTCCTGAGCAACTACGCGCAGCTCCGCGCCGCGCTCGGGGAGCCGGTTCTCGACCCCGAGCTGCTCGAGCGCGCCCTGACCCACCGGTCCTTCGCCTACGAGAACGGTGGGCTGCCGACCAACGAGCGCCTGGAGTTCCTCGGTGACTCCGTGCTCGGCGTCGTCGTCACCGAGACCCTCTACCTCACCCACCCCGACCTCTCCGAGGGCCGGTTGGCCAAGCTGCGGGCGGCGGTCGTCAATGCCCGCGCGCTGGCCGAGGTCGGCCGCGCCATCCGGCTCGGCGAGCACGTCAAGCTGGGCCGGGGCGAGGAGACGACCGGCGGCCGCAACAAGGCGTCGATCCTCTCCGACACCGTCGAGGCCGTGATCGGCGCGGTGCACCTCAGCGGCGGCATCGAGGTGTCGTCCGAGGTGGTGCACCGGCTCTTCGACCCGCTCATCGAGGCGGCCTCCGCCCTCGGCGCCGGCCTGGACTGGAAGACCTCGCTCCAGGAGCTCGCCGCCGAGCACGCCTTCGGGGTCCCGGAGTACGTCATCCAGGACGAGGGCCCCGACCACCAGAAGACCTTCACGGCCCAGGTGCGCGTCGCCGACCAGCTCTACGGCAACGGCATCGGCCGCTCCAAGAAGGAGGCCGAGCAGGCCGCCGCGGAGACGGCGTACGGCGAGATCGCCTCCAGGCTGGGCATCGTCGACCCGATCGAGGCGGCGGTCGAGGAGGCCGTCGTCGACGAGGCGGCCGACTCCGCGCGCAAGTCCTGACAGATGCCCGAGCTCCCCGAGGTCGAGGTGGTCCGCGCCGGCCTCGCCCGGCACGTCCTGGGCGCCACCGTCACCGCGGTCGAGGTGCTGCACCCGCGCCCCGTACGCCGCGACCCGCGCGGCCCGGCCGGCTTCGCGGCCGCACTGACCGGGCGGCGGATCGAGGACGCGCGCCGCCGGGGCAAGTACTTCTGGCTGCCGCTCGACAACGGCGACGCCCTGCTCGGCCACCTCGGCATGAGCGGCCAGCTGCTGGTCCAGGCGCCGGAGTCGCCGCCCGAGCAGCACCTGCGGGTCCGGATCGGGCTCGAGGGGGCGTCGGACGACCGGGAGCTGCGCTTCGTCGACCAGCGGATGTTCGGCGGGCTGTCGGTGTCGTCCGGCGGCGCCGAGCTCCCACCGGAGATCGCGCACATCGCGCGCGACCCGCTCGACCCGGAGTTCGACGACGACGCCTTCGTCGTCAAGGTGCGGCGGCGGGCGTCGGGGGTCAAGCGTCAGCTGCTCGACCAGAACCTCGTCTCCGGGGTCGGCAACATCTACGCCGACGAGGCCCTCTGGCGGGCCCGCCTGCACGGCGAGCGGCCGGGGGAGAGACTGACGGCGGCGCAGGTGCGCGAGCTGCTCGGCCACGCGCGCGACGTCATGAACGAGGCGCTCGGACAGGGCGGCACGTCGTTCGACACGCTCTACGTCAACGTGAACGGCGAGTCTGGCTACTTCGACCGGTCGCTGCACGCCTACGGACGCGAGGGCGAGCCCTGCGACCGGTGCGGGACGCCGGTGCGACGGGTCGCCTTCATGAACCGGTCGTCGTACTTCTGCCCGGTCTGCCAGCCGGTGCCGCGGCGCCGGCGTGCCGTGCGGGGTTCGCCGGTGCCCGACTGACGGAAGGTTTCGAGACGGCTCGCTCGGCCCTCGCAGGCTCGGTCCGAGCCGAGCCTCCTCAACCTGCTCGCTGATCAGGGACTTCGCAAGCTCAGTCCCTGCGCTCGCAGATTGACCGGAGGCCCCTCGAGTGGGACTCTTGAAGACGGTCCTCGGACCCAGCCTCACAGAACCAGTCCCACGGATATCGGAAGGTTCAACATCTATGGCAAAGGCGCTGATCGGCTACATGAACAGCGACCTGCGTGACCCCCGCCTTGCTGCCGAGAACAGTCGGCTGCGTGCGCGGGTGGGCGAGCTCGAGGCCCTCGTGGTCCGGCTCAGCGAGGAGAACGACAGGCTCGTGGCCGCCCGGGCCGAAGAGCTGCTCGTCGACACCGCTCCCCGCATGCAGGAGATGCAGCCCGCCTGACAGTCAGGCATCCCATGGCGCCCTGGCGCTGCCGGTCCATCCGGGAAATCCAGGTGAAACGGGGAGCGACACGGCGTTAGCGTGCTGACTTCGTGAGCCGGTTGCTCGACGTCGTTGCGCCGCCACGCCTCGGGCGTGGCTTCCGCCTGCTGATGGCCTCCTCCTGGACCAGCAACGTCGGCGACGGCATCGCCCTCGCGGCCGGCCCGCTGCTCGTCGCCTCGAAGACCGACCACGAGTTCCTCGTCGCTCTCGCAGCTCTTCTGCAATGGCTGCCCCCGCTGGTCTTCGGCCTGTGGGCAGGCGCCCTCACCGACCGGCTCGACCGACGGCTGATCGTGGTCACGGTCAACGTGATGCGCGCGGCGGTCCTGGCACTGCTCGCCCTCGCGGTCGCGGTCGACGTGGCCTCGATCGCGCTGGTGCTGGTGGCGATGTTCCTGCTCGGGACGGCGGAGGTCTTCGTCGACAATACGTCGGTCACTCTGCTGCCGATGCTGGTCCACCGCGACGACCTCGCCATCGGCAATGCCCGGTTGATGACCGGCACGATCACGATCAACCAGCTGGCCGCTCCTCCGATCGGCGCCGCGCTGTTCACGCTGGGTCAGTTCATCCCGTTCGCCACGCAGGCGATCGTCGTGCTGCTCGCCGCACTCATGATCGCCAGGCTGCAGCTCCCGGAGCATCGCCGCGACGCCGAGGGAGCCACGCCGGTCTGGCACGACATCGTCGAGGGCTGCCGGTGGACCTGGCACCACGCTGCGGTCCGCACCCTGGTGCTCACGATCCTGATCTTCAACGTCACCTTCGGCGCGGCCTGGTCGGTCCTCGTCCTGTACGCAACCGAGCACCTCGGCCTCGGCAGCATCGGCTTCGGTCTGGTCACCACGGTCTCCGCTGCCGGCGGCCTGGCGGGCACCGTCTCCTACGGCTGGCTGACATACCGGATCAGCCTCGGCAACCTCATGCGGATCGGGTTGATCATCGAGACCCTCACGCACCTCGTGCTCGCCGCCACGTCCTCGCCCTACGTCGCGATGCCGGTGTTCTTCGTCTTCGGCGCCCACGCGTTCGTGTGGGGCACCACCTCGATGACCATCCGGCAGCGTGCCGTGCCGACTGAGCTCCAGGGCCGGGTCGGCGCGGTGAACATGGTCGGCGTGTACGGCGGGCTCGTGGTGGGCGCGGGGATCGGTGGGGTGATCGCGCAACGCTGGGGCGTGACGGCGCCGTTCTGGTTCGCCTTCGTCGGCTCGGCCGTGTTCGTCGTGCTCATCTGGCGCCAGCTCAGCCATATCGCGCACGACGACCGGTCCCCGGTGGCTCCCTGACACAGGCGGAGAATGGGGGCATGTACGTACCCCGCTTCAACGCCGTCGACGACGAGGAGACGATCCGGGCGCTCGTGCGCGGGATCGGCGCTGCCGAGCTGGTCACCGTCGGGGAGGACGGCTACCCGCTCGCGACCCGCCTGCCGGTGGTCTGGGAGGGCGACCGGCTGGTGCTCCACATCGCCCGCGGCAACCCGCACTGGCGCTCGATCCCGGCCGACCGCGACGTCCCGGCACTGGCCGTCGTCACCGACGCCGAGGCCTACGTCTCGCCGGCCTGGTATGCCAGCAAGGCCGAGCACGGCCGGGTGGTGCCGACCTGGAACTACTCGGCGGTCCAGATCGCTGGCCGGCTCCGGCGCCACGAGGACCCGGAGTGGGTCCGGGCGGCCGTCACGATGCTGACCGAGCAGCACGAGTCGCCGCGGGCCGAGCCGTGGGCGGTGACCGACGCTCCAGAGACGTACGTCGACAAGCAGCTGCGCGCGATCGTCGGGCTCGAGCTCCTGGTCGAGCGGGTCGAGGGCAAGGCCAAGCTGAGCCAGAACCGGTCCGAGGAGGACCGGGCCGGCGTGGTGGCCGGGCTGCGCGCCGAGGGCGGCGGCCGCGAGGCGGTCGTCGCCGACCAGATGGAGCGGCTCGGCTCGGCTAGAACCTAGAGCGCGAGCCGGGTCGTCACCTGGTCCCACACCTCGCGCTCCGCGTGCTCCTCGAGGAACGCCAGGGTCTCGGGGGAGAGGCTGCGCCGCTTGGGCGCCACCTTCTCGACGTAGGTCGCGTGCACCTGTGCGAACGCCGCGTCGATCTCCGGTGACCGCTCGAGCCCGAGCCACGACAGCACCTTGCCGAGGCTGGTGCCGCTCTCGTCGCCGAAGAAGCGGTCGTACTCGACCACGACCGCGTGCTCGGGGCGCTGTCTGACCGCGCGGCGGACCCGGCGCAGGGAGCGGTTCCAGCCGGCCACCGCCTTGGTGGCGTCCTGGTCGGCGGCCCAGCCGAGGTCGTCGGGGTCGCTGGCGCGGGCCTCCCAGCTCGCCGCGACCGGCTCCAGGTCGCGCACGATGCACACGAACCGCGCGTCGGGCAGCGTCTCCCAGACGTGCTGGAGGCGGATCGCCACCATCTTGTCGCCGACGTAGCGCGCGTGGCTCCACTTGGCCCGCATCGCCGCGTAGTGCGGCGCCCACTCCGGTGCCTGCTCCGGGGTGAGGTTGGTGAGACCGTCGCCGAAGTCGAAGAACCGGCGCTCCTCGAAGAGATCCGCGGTCACCGGCTCGTCGTCGCGGGGGTAGAGCCGCTTGTAGCGCTCGACGCCGAGCGCGACGGCCGGGTGTGCGGAGACGACCTCGAGGAGGGCCGTGGTGCCCGACCGGCCGAGGCCAGCCAGGAAGAGCAGGTCGGGCTCGGCCACGGCCCGCACCCTACGCGGAGCGCGCGACCGATCCGGCCAGGGCGACCGCCTGCTCCATCACCCGGAGCTCGTCGTCCGTGGTGAGCGGCTTGGCGGCGCGGACCTCGGCCGCCCGCGGCAGCTGGTCGACGTACGGCGTGGTCACGGCGGCGGCGTACGCCTCGAGCAGCTGGCCGGCCTCGGGGAGCTCGCCCGTCAGCGAGACCCCGGCCAGGATCAGCGCGCTCATCGCGACGTCGAGGCCGGCGGGGCCGGGACCGGCGTTGGTCCAGTCGATGACGACCGGGCCGTCGGTGCCGAGGATGACGTTGAACGGGTGGAAGTCCAGGTGGAGCAGTGGCTCGTCGCCCGGCCAGGGCAGCCGGTGCAGCCGCTCCTGGAGCTCCGCCCAGATCACGGCGCCCTCGTCGAGCGGCATCCCTCCGCCGAGAATCTCGGCGCCGAGCGTCGGCCCGTCGATGCGTTCCATGACGATCGTCGGCCCGTCCCACTCGTCGACGCGCGGGACCGGGTAGCCGAGCGCGTGCACCGCGCGGATCAGCTCGGCCTCGCGCGCCGCGGGCCGGCCGTCGCCGTACGTGCGCGCGACTCGGCCGTCGGCCAGGGCGTAGATGTTGCAGTCGCGGCCGGACGCCAGCGGCTTCGCGGGGGTCACCACGTCGACGAGCCTAGATCGGCGGTCAGGCGAGCTCGGCACCCTCGCGGGCCTCCTTGGGGAGCAGGAACGCCACCAGGAAGCTGACCGCGTAGCAGGCCACGCTCACCCAGATCACGCCCTTGGTGGCGTCGGCCCAGCCGTCGTTGGGCAGCCACTGGAAGAACATCGTGCCGATGATCGCCACGCCGAGCGCGCCGGAGAACTGCTGGGCCGCGTTGAGCACCCCCGAGCCGGTGCCGACCTCGTGGTCGCTCAGGTCCGCCAGGATGATGTCGAACAGCGGGGCGAAGATCGAGCCGGTGCCCACGCCGGTGACGAACAGCGCGGGCGCGAGGTCCCAGCCGGTCGCCGACATGCCGACGTCGTTGATCGTCCACCAGAGGCCGACCATCCCCAGCCCGGTCACGAGCAGCCCGCCGTGCAGCACCTTGCGTCCGAACTTCGGGCCGAGCGCCGCACCGGAGGTGGCCGCGCCGACGGCCAGGCCCACGGCGAGCGGCGTCATCGCGACGCCGGTGTGCATCGGGGTGAAGCCGAGGCCGATCTGGATGAACAGGTTGACGATCAGCATCACGCCGTTCATCGCGACGAAGAACGACGCGAGGAAGACCACGCCGGCGACGAAGCCGCGGTTGCGGAAGAGCGAGCGCTCGATGACCGGATGCGCGCTGTGCCGCTCGCTGACCACGAACCCGGCGAAGACCACCGCGGACGCGCCCATCATGAGGAAGCACCACAGCGGCCAGTCGTGCTCGCGACCCTGGACCAGCGGGTAGATCAGCAGCGCGGAGGCGGCGGCCAGCAGCACCGACCCCACGACGTCCAGCTTCGTGTCGAGCTTGCGGGGCACGTCCGGCAGGTACTTGACCGCGAGGACGGTGCCGACGATGCCGACCGGGATGTTGATGAGGAAGATCATCCGCCAGCCGGTGCCGAACAGGTCGGCGTCGATGAGGAAGCCGGCCAGGATCGGTCCGAGCACCGCGGCCAGCCCCATGATCGGGCCGAACGGGATGAACGCCTTCTGCAGGTCGTCGGGGTGGAAGGACTGCTTCACCATGGCCAGCCCCTGCGGGATCATCACCGCGCCGAAGGCTCCCTGGAGGACCCGGAAGGCGATCAACGCGCCGACGGTGGGCGCCAGCCCCGAGAGCAGGGAGGCAACCGTGAAGCCGGCCATGCCGATGATGAACATCCGGCGCCGCCCGACCAGGTCGCCCGCCCGGGCGGACACGACCAGCCCGACCGCGAAGGCCATGGTGTACGCCGCGAGCACCCACTGCAGGGTGCTCTGGCTGCCGCCGAGGTCGGCCCGGATCGACGGGCCGGCCAGGTTGGCGATGGTGGCGTCGAGCAGGTCCATCACGTCGGCGACGATGACCACGGCCATGACCATCCAGCGGTACTGGTAGCCGCGCGGCCCGGAGTCGGGCGGGGCGACGGAGGGAGTGGTGCTCGAGGTGGACATGGGTGGCTCCTGAAGTCTGGTACGAACAGCGTTCGAATTGCGAACACTGTTCTAAACCCGAACGCCGTTCGTGTCAAGTACACTGTTCGGCATGGGCGACCCCACGAACCCGCCGCCGCGCGAGCGCAGCTGGCAGGCCGGCCCGGTCCGGGTCCGCGTGACGATGCCCCCGGCTCGCAGCGAGCCCAGGGAGCGCAAGGAACCGCTGACGACCGAGCGGATCGTCGACACAGCGCTGGAGATGATGCGCACCCGCGGCTACGAGGCCGTGTCGATGCGATCGCTCGCCCGGGCCCTCGACACGGGGCCGGCGTCCCTCTACCAGCACGTCAGCAACCGGGACGAGCTCGACCAGCTGGTGCTCGACCGGATCGCCTCGCAGATCACCGTGCCCGAGGCGGACCCCGAGCGATGGGCCGAGCAGCTCAAGCAGCTGCTCCGCGACACGCTCGCTGTCTACCGCGCCCACCCGGGCGCGGCCCGGGCCGCGATGGCACAGGTCCCGACCATGGAGGGGACCATGCGGGTCGCCGAGGGGATGATGGCGATCTGCCTGGCCGGGGACGTCTCGCCCCAGGCCGCCGCGTGGATGTGCGACGCCGCGTCGCTCTATGTCAGCGCGATCGCCTACGAGGAGTCCCTGTGGATCACTCGCGAGAACTCCACGAAGGCGGGCGAGGCGCCGGACCACGCCGCCATCGACGAGCAGATGGTGCAGTTCTGGCACCAGTTGCCGCCCGAGCGGTTCCCGATGCTGGCGAGGTACGGCACCGAGATGACCACCGGCGACGGCGAGGACAGGTTCGAGTTCGGCATCGACATGCTGGTCAGCGGGCTGGCCGCCGTGTCCGAGAAGTACCGCTGAGCCCCGTCGGACACGCCCGTCCGCACCGACCCCGGATTCACGGTCCCGGGGGTCTGCGCCGGTAGGGTGGCGGCGCTGAGCTTCCCCCGCGTCAGCCCTGCCGTTGCCGTCATTTGCGAGGGAGCACCGTGTACCTGAAGAGCCTGACCCTCAAGGGGTTCAAGTCCTTCGCTTCCTCGACCACGCTCCAGCTGGAGCCGGGGATCACCTGCGTCGTCGGACCCAACGGCTCCGGCAAGTCCAACGTCGTCGACGCCCTCGCCTGGGTCATGGGTGAGCAGGGCGCCAAGTCGCTGCGCGGCGGCAAGATGGAGGACGTCATCTTCGCGGGCACGTCGGGCCGGCCGCCGCTGGGCCGCGCCGAGGTGCTCCTGACCATCGACAACGCCGACGGCGCGCTTCCGATCGACTACTCCGAGGTCACGATCAGCCGGACCATGTTCCGCAGCGGCGGGTCCGACTACGCCATCAACGGCACCCCGTGCCGCCTGCTCGACGTCCAGGAGCTGCTCTCGGACTCGGGCATCGGCCGCGAGATGCACGTCATCGTCGGCCAGGGCCAGCTCGACTCGATCCTCCACGCGACGCCGGAGGACCGGCGCGGGTTCGTCGAGGAGGCCGCCGGGGTCCTCAAGCACCGCAAGCGCAAGGAGAAGGCGCTTCGCAAGCTCGACGCGTGTGACGGCAACCTGACCCGGCTCACCGACCTGCTCGGCGAGATCCGCCGCCAGCTCAAGCCGCTCGGTCGGCAGGCCGAGGTCGCCCGGCGGGCGGTCGGCGTACAGTCCGCGGTCCGCGACGCCAAGGCGCGCCTGATCGCCGACGACCTGGTGACCGCGCGCGCGGCCCTCGAGCAGGAGCTCGCCGACGAGTCGGTCCTGGTCGCCCGCCGCGAGGAGGTCGAGGGACACCGGGCCACGGCCACCCAGCAGGAGAGCGAGCTCGAGGCCGCGCTGCGCGAGGACCTGCCCGCGCTGGCCGCGGCGCAGGAGACGTGGTTCGCCCTGTCCGGGCTGCGCGAGCGGCTCCGCGGCACCCAGTCGCTCGCCACGGAGCGGATCCGCAACGCGGAGGGGCTCGGCACCGGCGACGTCGCCACCGGCCGCGACCCGGAGGCGCTCGAGGCGGAGGCCGCGCAGGTGCGCGAGCAGGAGAGCGAGATCGAGGCCGAGGTCGCGGAGCACCGCGTCACGCTCGAGGAGGCGGTCTCGGCGCGGCGCGTGGCCGAGGACGCCGTCGCCGAGGAGGAGCGGCGGGTCGCGGGCCAGCACCGTGCGGCCGCCGACCGCCGGGAGGGGCTGGCCCGGCTGGTCGGCCAGGTCAACGCGCTGCGCTCGCGCGCCGCCGCCGCCGACGACGAGCTCGGCCGGCTCACGATCGCCCACGAGGATGCGCTCAGCCGGGCCGCCCGCGCCCAGCGCGACTTCACCGCCCTCGAGACCCGGGTCGCCGGCCTCGACGCGGGCGAGGAGGGGCTGGACGCCGAGCACGAGGCGGCCGCCGCCCAGCTCGACGACCTGGAGGAGCAGCTGGCCAAGGTCCGCGAGGAGGCCCAGCGCGCCGAGCGCGACCGCGCATCGCTGGCCGCCCGCAAGGACGCCCTCGAGCTCGGACTCAACCGCAAGGACGGCGCGGGCGCCCTGCTGGCCGCCTCCGACCAGGTCTCCGGCCTGCTCGGCTCCGTGGCCGCGCTGCTGACCGTCCGCAGTGGCTTCGAGACCGCCGTCGCCAACGCCCTGGGCAGTGCCGCCGACGCCGTCGCTCTCGAGAACGCCGACTCCGCGATCGCCGCGATCGGCCACCTGAAGGAGCACGACCTGGGCCGAGCCGGGCTGGTGCTCGGCTCCGGCCCCAGCCACGACGTCAGCGGCTGGCCGACGCTGCCGGACGGTGCGTCGTACGCCCTCGACGTGGTCACCTGCCCCGAGACCGTCCGCCCGGCGCTCGCGCGGCTGCTCGACCGCGTGGCGGTCGTCGACGACCTGGCCGCGGCCCGGTCCCTGGTCGCCGGTGACGGGTCCCTCACCGCGGTGACCCGGGAGGGCGACCTGCTCGGGGCCCACGTCGCCGCCGGGGGGTCGGCCAGCCAGCCGAGCCTCATCGAGATCCAGGCGGCCGTCGACGAGGCCGCGCAGCAGCTGTCCGAGGCGATCGCCGCGAGCGAGCGGCTCGGGTTCGACATGTCCCGGCTGGAGCGGGAGCGGCACGAGGCCCAGAAGAGGGTCGACGTCGCACTCGCCAAGCTGCACGAGTCCGACGCGACGCTGGCCGCGGTCGCCGAGGAGCTCGGCCAGTTCGGAGCCCAGGCGCGGGGCGCCCGGGGAGAGGCCGAGCGCCTCGAGCGGGCGATCGCCGAGGCGCAGGAGGCTCGGACCAAGGACCTCGAGGGGCTCGGTGACCTCGAGGCGCGGCTGGCCCGCGCGGAGGCGGATCCCGGTCTCGAGGACGTCACCGACGACCGCGAGCAGCTCGCCGAGGCGGCCCGCGCCGCCCGGCAGGGCGAGATGGAGGCCAGGCTCTCGCTGCGCACCGCCGAGGAGCGGTCGCGTGCCCTGCACGGCCGGGCCGACCAGCTCCTGCGCGCGGCCCAGGACGAGCGCGAGACCCGCGCCCGGGAGATCGAGCGCCGGGCGCGGCTGCTGCGCGAGGGCGAGGCGGCCCAGGCGGTCGCTGCCGCGGTCGCCTACGTGCTCGACCGCCTCGACGTGTCGATCGGCCGGGCCGCGGCGGCCCGCGCCGACGTAGAGCGGGCCCGCCAGGGTCGCGAGGAGCAGCTGCTCGCCGTGCGGTCCCGGCTGCGCGACCTGGCGCGCGAGCACGACGAGCTCGTCAACTCCGTCCACCGCGACGAGATGGCCCGCACCCAGCAGAAGATGCGGATCGAGCAGCTCGAGGAACGAGCGCTCGAGGAGCTGGGCATGGACGGTGACGTGTTGGTCGCCGAGTACGGCCCGGAGCAACCGGTGCCGGTGGACCGCAAGCTCAGCGATGCCGATGCGTCCGCCGAGTCCGACGCGGCCTCCGAGGACCGGCCTGGTGAGCCCGAGACCGTGCCGTTCGTGCGCGAGGAGCAGCAGAAGCGGCTGCGCGCCGCCGAGCGCGAGCTCGCGATGCTCGGCACCGTGAACCCGCTCGCGCTGGAGGAGTTCAGCGCGCTGGAGGAGCGGCACCGCTTCCTGGGCGAGCAGCTCGAGGACCTGAAGAAGACCCGCAAGGACCTCCTCGACATCGTCCGCGAGGTCGACGCGCGGGTCGAGCAGGTCTTCACCGAGGCCTACGCCGACGTGGAGCGCGCCTTCGCCGAGACCTTCGACCGGCTCTTCCCCGGCGGCGAGGGCCGGCTGGTCCTCACCGATCCCGACGACATGCTCAACACCGGCATCGAGGTCGAGGCCCGCCCGCCCGGCAAGAAGATCAAGCGGCTCTCGCTGCTCTCCGGCGGCGAGCGCTCGCTCGTCGCGGTGGCCTTCCTGGTGGCGCTGTTCAAGGCCCGCCCCTCGCCGTTCTACATCCTCGACGAGGTCGAGGCCGCCCTCGACGACACCAACCTCGGCCGGCTGCTGGAGATCTACGAGGAGCTGCGCGAGAACTCCCAGCTGCTGGTCATCACCCACCAGAAGCGGACCATGGAGGTCGGCGACGCGCTCTACGGCGTCTCGATGCGCGGCGACGGCGTCTCGACGGTGATCAGCCAGCGGCTGCGCGAGGCCGAGCCGGCCTGAGCCCTGCCCCGCCGAGTCGGCGCAACGGCACACTCCCTGACCCGCCGAGTCGGCGCAACGGCACACTCTCTGCCCGCCGAGTCGGCGCAACGGCACACTCCCTGACCCGCCGAGTCGGCGCAACGGCACACTCTCTGCCCGCCGAGTCGGCGCAACGGAACACGAACCGCGTTCCGACGAGCCGAGTCGAGGCCGTAGCGCGTTCCGACGAGCCGAGTCGAGGCCGTGGCGCGTTCCGTCGAGCCGAGTCGAGGCCCGTGGCGCGTTCCGTTGAGCCGAGTCGAGGCCCGTGGCGCGTTCCGTTGAGCCGAGTCGAGGCCTGTGGCGCGTTCCGTTGAGCCGAGTCGAGGCCTGTGGCGCGTTCCGTATGAGCCGAGTCGAGGCCTGTGGCGCGTGCCGACGAGTCGAGTCGACGGGGGAGCATCGTG
This sequence comes from uncultured Actinomycetota bacterium, assembly GCA_963766475.1. Lineage (GTDB taxonomy): Bacteria > Actinomycetota > Actinomycetes > Propionibacteriales > Nocardioidaceae > Nocardioides. Next base: position 51,493 of record CAVXZS010000007.1, read on the forward strand.
CCGTCTGCTTGGATGCGTCCATGCCCCAGGAACGACCCCGCCGATCGGCGTACGTGCACTGGGAGCAGGTCACCACTCGCTGGGCCGACATCGACGTGTACGGCCACATGAACAACGCCCGCTACTTCGAGATCATCGACACGGTCGTCAACAACCACCTCGAGCAGGCGACCGGCACCGACATCCGCAAGCTGCCCGCGATCGGTGTGGTGGCGGAGGTGGGGTGCCGCTACTTCGCCGAGGTCGGCTATCCGGCCCCGGTGGACGTCGGCATGTACGTCGCGAAGCTGGGCAGGTCCTCGGTCGTCTACAAGGTCGGGCTGTTCCAGGGGCCGTACGACGGTCCGGGCGACGAGGCGGCGGCGGAGGGCACCTTCGTGCACGTCTACGTCGACAACACCGACCCGGCCCGGCCGGTCACCCCGGTCCCGGACGAGATCCGGGCCGCGGTCGCGTCACTTGTGCGCTCGTGAGGCGTTGAGCCGGCATGACCGCGATCGTGATCGGCATGGTGCTGATCGTGATCCTCGCGCTCGTCGTCATCTCGGTGTTCTCCGAGGAGGAGGACGACTGGACGACGCACCGCCCCGGCCGGAAGGACCCCGACGAGGGCGGCCTCGACGACCTGCTCCGCTGACCCTGATTGGATGGGAGGCATGACCTCCCTGGCGCTGTTGATCCTCATCATCGCCGTCGTGGCCGTGGTGCTGGCCGGCCTGGTGCTCGCCCGGGTCGTGGGCGGGCGCAAGCCCGCGCCGCTGCCGGACACCCACACCGACGTCCTCGTCCGGCCGCCCGAGACGGCCGAGGACCTCACCGCCCCGCCCGTGGAGGTCAGCGCCCCGCCGGCCACGATCGAGAAGCCGGAGTCGACCGCTTCCCGGCTGGTCCGGCTGCGGCAGCGCCTGGCCGGGTCGCAGGGCGGCTTCGGCCGCGGGCTGCTCGCGCTGCTCAGCCGCGAGCGGCTCGACGAGGACACCTGGGAGTCGATCGAGGACGTCCTGCTCACCGCCGATCTCGGCGTCGGGCCCACCCAGCAGGTGGTCGAGGGGCTGCGCACCCGGCTCCGGGTCGAAGGCGCTCCCCAGGACCCGAGGGCCGCGCTCCGCGCCGAGCTCGTCGCGATCGTCGACCCGGCGATGGACCGCCGGCTCCAGGTCAGCGGAGCGGACGGCAAGCCGGGCGTCGTCCTGGTGGTCGGCGTCAACGGCACCGGCAAGACCACCACCGTCGGCAAGCTGGCCCGGATCCTCGTGGCCGAGGACCGGACCGTGACGCTCGGCGCCGCCGACACCTTCCGCGCCGCGGCGGTCGACCAGCTCGCCACGTGGGGGGAGCGGGTCGGCGTCGAGGTGGTCCGCGGTGCCGAGGCCACCGATCCCGCGAGCGTCGCGTTCGACGCGGTGCAGCACGGGCTGGCCAACGGCGTCGACACCGTGATCGTGGACACCGCCGGCAGGCTCCAGAACAAGGCGGGCCTCATGGACGAGCTCGGCAAGGTCAAGCGGGTGATCGAGAAGCAGGCTCCCGTCACCGAGGTCCTGCTCGTCATCGACGCCACGACCGGCCAGAACGGCCTCATCCAGGCCCGGGTCTTCTCCGAGGTCGTCGACGTGACCGGCGTCGTGCTCACCAAGCTCGACGGCTCGGCCAAGGGTGGCATCGTGGTCTCGGTGCAGCGCGAGCTGGGCGTGCCCGTGAAGCTGGTCGGCCTCGGCGAGGGCCCCGACGACCTGGCGCCGTTCGACGCCGAGGCGTTCGTCGACGCGCTGCTGGGCTGAGCGGTGCCCCTCGTCTCCGTCGTCCTCGACCCGGGACACGACGACGAGCTCCGTGCCGTCTCGCTCGCCGGCCTCGAGGCCCAGACCCTCCCCGACTGGGAGGTCGTCGCCGACCTGGCCGCCGCGACGGGGGAGTACGTCGCGTTCCTCGACGCCGGTGACTCCTGGGTGCCCGACCGGCTGGAGCGCCTCGTCGCGCTCCGGCGGCCGTTCGTCGCCGACGAGCTGGAGGGCGAGCGCGGCAACGGCGACACGGTGGTCTTCCGCACCCCGGCGCCGGACGTGGAGCCGGCCCGGCTCGTGGCCCAGCGCGAGGCGCTGCTCGCGCTGGGACCGGTCGACCCGGCCCTGCCGGCGGCCTGGCTGCTCGACCTCCTGATGCGCCACGACGCCGAGGTCGAGCTGGTGCCGAGCATCGGCGTACGCCGCCGGTTCCCGGACCGGCGCCGAGCCCTTCGGCCCCTGCCCGGTGACTGGCGCCGGGTCGTGCTCAACCGCCACCTGGTCGACTGGGCCGCCCTCGAGGCCCGGACGCCGACGCCCGGGCGCACGTCGGTGATCGTCCCGACGTACGACGACAGCGAGCTGACCACGGCGTGCGTCGAGTCCCTCCTGCTGGGTGAGGGCGACCTCGAGGTCATCGTGTGGGACAACGGGTCCTCCGCCGAGGTGGCAGCGGCCCTCGACACGCTCGCGGGCGACCGCGTGCAGGTCCACCACAGCGCCGAGAACCACGGCTTCGCGCTCGGCAACAACCTGGCGCTGGCGCATGCGACCGGCGACGTCGTGGTGTTCCTCAACAACGACACGACGGTCCCGCCGGGCTGGCTGGCCCCGCTCCGCGGCGCGCTGGCCGACGACGACGTGCTGGGTGCCCAGCCGCTGCTCCTCTACCCCAGCGGCAGCATCCAGTCCGCGGGTGTGGCGTTCCCGACGTGCGGAGGTCTGCCCCACGCGTTCCTCAACGGCTTCCCGGCCGAGGACGCCTACGGCGTCGAGGGGCTGCGGTTCCACGCGCTCACGGGGGCCGCGCTCGCGCTCCGCTACACCGACGCGGTGGCCCTGCGCGGCTTCGACCCGGTCTTCACCAACGGCCTGGAGGACGTCGACCTGTGCCACCGCCTCCGGCAGCGGCGCGACGGCCACTTCCGCGTCCTCGACAACGAGCCCGTGGTGCACCACGAGTCCCGCACGCCGGGCCGCCACGACAAGCACCTGGCCAACCGCGCCGTCTACCTCGACCGGTGGCAGCGCGTGGTCGCCCCTCGCGACGACGCCGCGCTGTGGGCCACCCGCGGGATGCGCGTGGTCGACCACGAGATCGGCCCGGCCCGGCACGGCGCACCACCGCGGCTGCGGATCCCGCGGCCCGTCCTGGTCCGTGAGTCCCGGCTCCAGGTGGCGGAGAGCTCACGGCTGCGCTGGGCGATCAAGAACCCCGCGCCCGCCGGACCCGGCGGCGAGCGCTGGGGCGACACCTACTTCGCCGCGTCACTGGCGGCGGCGCTGCGCGACCACGGCCAGGAGGTGGTCGTCGACCGGCGCCCCGAGTGGGACCGGGCGACCGGGCGCCACGACGACGTCGTGCTCGTGCTGCGCGGCCTGGTCCGCCACGACCCGGGTCCGGAGCAGGTGTCGCTCCTGTGGGTGATCTCGCACCCCGAGCTGGTCACCCCCGACGAGGCCAGCGGCTACGACCGGGTCCTCGCCGCCGGCCGGCCGTGGGCCGAGCGCAGCGCCCGCGACTGGGCGCTGCCGATCGAGCCGCTCCTCCAGGCCACCGACCCCGAGCGGTTCCATCCCGACGCCGGCACTCCCGGCACGGGCGAGCCGGTGCTGTTCGTCGGCAACTCGCGGCGGGTGCTGCGCCCGGTGGTCCGCGACGCGCTCGCCGCCGGCCTGCCGCTGGCGGTGTACGGCGACCTGTGGTCCGGACTGGTGCCCGACGACGTGGTCCGAGGACGGTCGGTCCCCAACGACCAGCTCGCCGCGGCGTACCGCTCCGCCGGCGTGGTGCTCAACGACCACCACGAGGCGATGCGCGCCGACGGCTTCGTCTCCAACCGGCTCTTCGACGCGGTCGCCAGCGGGGCCCGGGTCGTCACCGACGAGGTCGCCGGGCCGGGCGAGCTGACCGAGCTGTTCGGGCCGTCGGTGCAGGTCTACGAGACTCCCGACGACCTGGCCCGGCTCGCCACCCTCGCCGAGCCCGACTCGGTCTTCGGTGACGACGCCACCCGCCGCGCCGCCGCCGACCGGGTCCGCACCGAGCACTCCTTCGCGGCCCGGGCGAAACGCCTGATCGAGGTCGCCCACGAGGCGAGGGCCGAGCGCGGCCTCTAGGCGCGGATGGCGAAGGAGCGGGCCAGCTCGTCGGGGTCGGCGACGCGCAGCAGGTTGCGCTCGAAGACGTCGACCGGCGCGTCGGGGACGGCGGCCAGGATGCGCTGCCTCCAGTCGGCCAGATCGGGGGTGTCGTAGGGGTTGGCGACCAGGAAGCGGCGCTTGAAGAGCGGGAAACCCGCGGCGAGCAGGTCGAAGACGCCCGGACCGTAGACGGGGTGGTTGGGCCGCAGCTCGGGCACCCACGTCGAGAAGTCGAAGCCCTGGCCGACGAGGTACTGCGTGGTGCCGGTCTCGTACTTCTGCACCAGGTTGGCCCGGTCCCGCTGCGGCCGGACCGCGTCGAGGCGGCGCCGGAAGCCGGGGTCGTCGAGCACCGGGCGGCGCACCGCGAGGAAGTAGGAGCCGACGTGCACCAGCTCGGGGTAGCGGAACGCGGTCGGCGGCAGCCAGGACCGCTTCACCTCCTCGAGCGGCACCGACTGCGGCTGGGACGGCTCCGGCTCGAACCGGCGGGCGGTGAGCTGCAGCCCCCAGAAGTCGCAGGTCTCCGCGTCCATGCGCGCGAAGACCTCGTCGAGGGGCCGCAGCAGCCAGCACGAGTCGTTGGCGAGCACGACCTCGTCGTACGCCGCCAGCGCGTCCCAGCCGACCAGCTCCCGCGCCAGCAGGCTCCACGAGCCGAAGTCGTGGCCGCCGTGCGCGCGCACCCAGGCGCCGCGCGCGTCGGACAGCCGGTCGAGCTGGCCTGGCTCGAGCGCACCGTCGGCGAGCACGAACACGTCGGCGTGGCGGGCCAGCTCGGCGACGTACGCCACGACGTAGTCGTCGACCAGACCGTCCGGGTCGTACATCGCGAACAGGCAGGCCCGCCGCGGCGCCGAGACGGTGCAGACCGGGCGTGAGGCCCGCCGGGGGAGCGGCAGGAGTCCGCGGTGCCGCCCGTCGAGCAGGTAGTGCACCAGCGGGTTGGTGGCGGACTCCGACTCGTCGGTCGGGTCGAGGTACTCCGCCCAGTACCACCACACGTCGAAGTCGAGGCTCGGGTTGCGCAGCGCGCGCCAGCCACGCCGGCAGAAGTGGTCGACCGGCTCGGCCCCGCGCTCGGCCTGCGCCTGGTTGTGGGCGAGGTAGCCCGCCTCGTCCACGGCGCCCGCCAGCCGGACGACCGCGATCTCGCACCGACGGCCCTGCCCGACAGTCACGTCGTCCGGCGCTGGCAGGCCCAGTGCCTGCACGCCCTCGTCGAGCGCGAGCTGCAGCAGCGCCGCGCCCTCGGGTCCGTCCTCGCCGAGGCCGAGCCATGCCGTGACCAGGCGGGCCCAGGCGTCCTCGAACGAGTCAGTCACGCCGCCATCCTTGCGGAGCCTCCGTGCCGCCGTTACATCGAGTTAACAAGAACCGGGAACCCGTTGCATGCCCGCAACACGGCGCAGCGGGCGTCGAAACCTGCCGCCGCGAGGGTTCTCGACAACAGAGCAGGTCGCGGCAACGACAGAGCCGTCACCCCGAGCGCCGTGCCTGCTCCCCGGTCCTTGATGGAGGTTCTGTGGACGGCTACTACGCCTGGATGATCGTGGCGACAGCCCTGGTCCTGATGATGACGACCCCGGCACTGGCTCTCTTCTACGGCGGCATGAGCCGCTCCAAGTCCGTGCTGAACATGATGATGATGTCCTACGTCGCCCTCGGCATCGTCGGCATCGTCTACGTGCTGTGGGGCTGGTCGATGGCCTTCGCGGGCGACGACGTCGGCAGCCTGTTCGCCAACCCGTTCGACGCCTGGGCGCTCAAGGACGTCCCGTGGGAGAGCTACATCGGCGGCGTCATGTTCCAGATGACGTTCGCCGCCATCACCGTGGCGCTCATCTCGGGTGCGATCGCCGACCGCGTGAAGATGTCGGCCTGGATCCTCTTCGTGCCGGTCTGGGTCACGCTCTGCTACTTCCCCATCTCCCACCAGGTGTGGGCCACCGGCGTGGGCTTCGTCTCCAAGCACTTCGCGGCCCAGGACTACGCCGGCGGCACGGTGGTCCACATCAACGCCGGTGTCGCGGGCCTCGTGCTCGCGCGTGGTCATCGGCAAGCGCGTCGGCTTCGGCCGCGAGCCGATGCGGCCGCACAACCTGACCCTCACCATGATCGGCGCCGGCCTGCTGTGGTTCGGCTGGTACGGGTTCAACGTGGGCTCGATGGTCTTCCTCGAGGGCGACGGGGGCGAGAAGGACACCGCGCAGTTCATGTCGGAGACCGGCGTGACGTTCCTCAACACCACGGTCGCCACCTGCGCGGCGATGCTCGGCTGGCTGCTGATGGAGCGGATCCTGCACGGCAAGGCCACCTCGCTGGGTGCGGCCTCCGGCATCGTGGCGGGCCTGGTCGCGATCACCCCGTCGTGTGGTGCCGTCGGCATCACCGGGGCCATCGCGATCGGTGCCGTCGCCGGCGTCCTCTGCGCCTGGGCCGTGGGCCTGAAGTTCAGGCTCGGCATGGACGACTCGCTCGACGTCGTCGGTGTCCACCTCGTGGGCGGCCTCGTCGGCACGATCCTGATCGGCCTGTTCTCCACGGCGAAGGCGCCGGGAGGCATCGACGGCCTCTTCTACGGCGGCGGCCTCGGCTCGCTCGGCGACCAGTCGGCGGCCGCGGGCTGGGCGATCCTGTGGACCGGCACCCTGACCACGGTCATCGCGCTGGCGATCAAGTACACGCTCGGGTGGCGGATCGACGAGGAGGCCGAGGTCGAGGGCATCGACTTCGACCAGCACGGCGAGTCGGCGTACGACCTCCACACCAGCACCAGCACCAGCGGCACGAGCGGCGTGCTCGCCGCGGCGACCGCGCCCTCTGCAGGTACGGCGGCCAGGACTGAAGGAGCGAACGCGTGAAGCTCGTGACCGCGGTGATCAAGCCGCACAAGTGGGAGGACGTCCGCGAGGCGCTCGAGACCTTCGGCGTCACCGGCATGACCGTCAGCGAGGTCAGCGGCTACGGCCGGCAGAAGGGCCACACCGAGGTCTACCGGGGCGCGGAGTACGACATCGCCCTGGTGCCGAAGATCCGCATCGAGATCGTCGTCGACGACGGTGACGCCGAGGACGTGGTCGGCATCGTCGTGAAGACCGCGCAGACCGGACGGATCGGGGACGGCAAGGTGTGGGTCAGCCCGGTCGAGACGGTGGTCCGGGTCCGCACCGGCGACCGCGACTCGGCGGCTCTCTAGGCCTTGGCTCCGGACCGGTCACCGGCCCGGCTCTCCCGTGGGGGAGCCGGGCCGGTGACATGATCGCCCCAGCCCCGCTCGCGCCCCGCCCGGACCCTCGGAGGAAGTCATGAAGCTCGTCACCGCGGTGGTCAAGCCGCACAAGTGGGAGGACGTCCGGGTCGCACTGGAGGCGGCGGGCGTCACCGGCATGACGGTCAGCGAGGTCAACGGCTACGGTCGCCAGAAGGGGCACACCGAGGTCTATCGAGGGGCGGAGTACGACATCGCCCTGGTGCCCAAGGTCCGCATCGAGATCGTCGTGGACGACGGCGACGCGGAGGCCGTGGTCAACGCCATCACCACGAGCGCGCAGACGGGCCGGATCGGCGACGGCAAGGTGTGGGTCGTGCCCGTCGACTCGGTGGTCCGCGTGCGCACCGGCGAGCGCGATGACGCCGCCGTCTGACGTCCCGGGAACCTGTGACCGCTGACGAGCGCGCCCGGCGTACGGCGGACGCGGACGCCCTCTGCGCGAAGGCCTGGGCAGGCGTCGGCGGGCCCGACGCCGGCCTGGCGCTCGTCGCGGTCGGCGGCTACGGCCGCGGTGAGCTGGCGCCCCACTCGGACCTCGACGTCGTCCTGGTCAGCGACCCCGACGCCGAGGGTGTCGACGACCAGGCGCTGCGCCGGGTCGCCGAGCAGCTCTGGTACCCGCTGTGGGACTCCGGTGCCAACGTCGACCACTCGGTCCGCTCGCTGCCCGAGATGGTCTCGGCGGCGGAGGCCGACCTGCGGGTCGCGTCGGGCCTGCTCGACGTCCGTCACCTCAGCGGCGACCCCCACCTCACCCTCCGGCTGCGCACGACCACGCTCGCCCAGTGGCGGCGGGACGCCCGGGAGCGGCTTCCGGAGCTGCACACGCTGGTCCGCTCGAGGCACGACCTGATGGGCGAGCTCGCGCACGAGTCGGTGCCCGACCTCAAGGAGGCCGAGGGCGGGATCCGCGACGCGACCGTGCTCAAGTCGCTGGTCGCGACCTGGCTCGTCGACGTCCCCCACGTCGAGCTGGAGCGCAGCCGGATGGCGCTGCTCGACGTACGCGACCTGCTGCACGACCTCGCCGGCCGCGCGACCGACCGGGTGGCGCCGGAGCTCTGGACCGAGCTCGGCGCCTCCCTCGCCCCCCAGCTCGGGAGCGCGGACGCGAGGGCGGCGCAGGTGCACGTCCGCGAGCTCGGCCGCCGGATCACCCACCTGTCCCGGCTGACCTGGCGCCGGGTCGACGACGCGCTGGCGCGGCCGGCGCACGTCGGCGTACGCCGCCCGTCGCTGACGCCGCTGGCCGAGGGCGTCGCGCTGGCGGCCCACGAGGTCGTGCTCGACCGGCGGGCCCGCCCGGCCGAGGACCCCGCCCTGCTGCTCCGGGCCGCCGCCGAGGCCGCCGAGCGCGACGTGGTGCTCGCGCCGCCGACCGCGGCCCGGCTGGCCCGCGAGTGCCCGCCGCTGCCCGATCCCTGGCCGCCGGAGGCGCGCCGGCTGCTGGTCCGGCTGCTGGCCTCCGGGCGCGGCCTGCTCGGCACGTGGGAGACCCTCGAGGAGACCGGCGCGCTCGCGCAGATCCTGCCCGAGTGGGAGCGGATCCGGCTGCTGCCCCATGCGTCGGCCATCCACCGGTTCACCGTCGACCGCCACGTGGTGGAGACCTGCACCGAGGCCGCTGCGCTGATCCGCCAGGTCGCGCGGCCCGACGTGCTGATGGTCGCCGCGCTGCTCCACGACATCGGCAAGGGCAGCCTCACCGAGCACAGCGTCGCGGGCGAGCCGATCGCGCGGCGCATCGCGACCCGGATGGGGTTCGACGAGTCCGGCGTGGAGCTGGTGGCGCTGCTGGTGCGCTGGCACCTGCTGCTCGCCGAGACCGCGACGACCCGCGACCCCGACGACCCCGCCACGGTCGAGGCGCTCGCCTCACGCCTCGGCTCGGCGGAGGCGCTCGACCTGCTCACGGTGCTCACCGAGGCCGATGCCCGCGCCACGTCGCCCAAGGCGTGGTCGTCGTGGCGGTCCGGTCTGATCCTCGACCTCTCCCGCCGCACCAGGGCGGCGCTCACCAGCGGTGCCGGGCTGCCGCGGGTGGCCAACGACGAGGTCGCGGTGCCCAAGGAGGTGCGCCGTGGGGGCGTGTCGGTCACCGTCGAGCCCGTCGCCGACGGCTCCCGAGTGACCGTGATCGCGCCCGACCGGGTCGGGCTCCTCGCCGACATCGCCGCGATGTTCGCCCTGCAGCGCGTCGGCGTCCGGGCGGCCAGGGTCTGGTCGCAGGACCAGTACGGCGTGTCGTTCTGGGAGGTCGCCGAGGAGCAGGTGGACGCCGCCGTGCTGCGGCAGCGCTACGAGGCGATCCAGGAGGGGCGCATCGACCCGGCGCCGCGCCTGGCGCCTCCGGCCGGCCAGGGGCTGGACCCGACCGTCGTCGTACGCCCCGAGGCATCGGCGCACGCCACGGTGCTGGAGGTCCGGGCCGCCGACCGGCCTGGCGTCGTCTACCTGGTCTGCGCGGCACTGGCCCGCCTGGACGTCGCGGTGCGCTCGGCACACGTCAACACCCTGGGACCGCAGGCGGTCGACGTGTTCTACCTCCAGGAGGCGTCGGCTGGCGCGCTCAGCGAGGTCCGGGCGGCGGAGGCGGCACACGCCGTCCGGGAGGCCCTGACCGGGTGAGGGGTGCAGGAGTCACCGGTTAACCGGTGACTCCTGCGCTTCTGCACCGAAACTTCGCTGTAGAAGCGACAAAGTCACCGGTTAACCGGTGACTCCGACAGACCGGCGGGGGCCCTCGTTAGGCTGTGGAAGTTGGTCCAGCCACGACCCAGCAGAGGAATCCCTTGTTCGCCACACTGTCCGACCGCCTCGCCGACACCTTCAAGAACCTGCGCGGCAAGGGCCGGCTCTCCGAGGCCGACATCGACGCGACCGCGCGCGAGATCCGGATCGCGCTGCTCGAGGCCGACGTCGCGCTGCCGGTGGTCAAGGAGTTCGTGGCGGCGGTCAAGGAGCGCGCGCGGGGCGAGGAGGTCAGCCAGGCGCTGAACCCCGCGCAGCAGATCATCAAGATCGTCAACGAGGAGCTCGTCAACATCCTCGGCGGCGAGACCCGGCGGCTGCGCTACGCCAAGTCCGGACCCACCGTGATCCTGCTCGCGGGCCTCCAGGGCTCCGGCAAGACCACGCTGGCGGCCAAGCTCGCGCTGTGGCTCAAGGAGCAGGGCAAGAGCCCGCTGCTGGTGGCGGCGGACCTGCAGCGGCCCAACGCCGTCCAGCAGCTGCAGGTCAACGGCGAGCGCGCGGGTGTCCCGGTCTTCGCCCCCGAGCCGGGCAACGGCACCGGTGACCCGGTGGCGGTGGCACGGTCCTCGGTCGACGAGGCCAAGCGGACCCTCCACGACGTGGTCATCGTCGACACGGCGGGGCGGCTGGGCGTCGACACCGAGCTGATGAAGCAGGCCGCCGACATCCGCGACGCCGTACAGCCCGACGAGGTGCTGTTCGTGGTCGACGCGATGATCGGCCAGGACGCCGTCACCACCGCACAGGCCTTCCTCGAGGGCGTCGGCTTCGACGGCGTGGTGCTGACCAAGCTCGACGGCGACGCCCGCGGCGGCGCCGCCCTGTCCATCGCCTCGGTCACCGGGCGACCGGTGATGTTCGCCTCGGCCGGCGAGAAGCTCACCGACTTCGACCTGTTCCACCCCGACCGGATGGCCTCGCGCATCCTCGACATGGGCGACATGCTCACCCTGATCGAGCAGGCCGAGAAGACCTTCGACCAGGAGCAGGCGGCCAAGGCGGCCGGCAAGCTGATGGGGCAGGGCGGCGAGTTCACCCTCGACGACTTCCTCGAGCAGATGCAGCAGGTCCGCAAGCTCGGCTCGATGTCGAAGATCATGGGGATGCTGCCCGGGATGGGGCAGTTCCGCGAGCAGCTCGAGAACTTCGACGAGCGCGAGATCGACCGGATCCAGGCGATCATCCAGTCGATGACGCCCGCCGAGCGCGACAACCCCAAGATCATCGACGGCTCGCGGCGGGCCCGGATCGCCCGCGGCGCCGGCCGCCAGGTCTCCGACGTCAACAGCCTGGTGGACCGGTTCTTCGAGGCCCGGAAGATGATGATGCAGTTCGCCAAGGGCGGCGCCATGCCCGGGCTCCCGGGGATGCCCGGCATGGCCGGCGGCGGCAAGCGCGGCAAGCAGAAGGCGGCGGCGGCGAAGAAGGGCAAGGGGCGCCGGGTCTCCGGCAACCCCGCCAAGGCCGCCCAGCAGGCCGCCGCGGAGAAGGAGAAGGCGGCAGCCTCCGCCGGCAACCCGTTCGGCACGCCGGCCGGCGAGGAGGAGATCGACTACGAGAAGGCGGCGGCGGCGCTCGACCTGCCGAAGGACTTCTCCAAGTTCCTCAAGTAGTCGACCGGAGGCTCTGTGCCGGCCCGAGGCGAGCGCCTCAGCCGGTGGTCAGGCGGGATGGCCACCACATCATCCAGAGCACCAGGTTGGTGTCCTTGTGGAAGCCGACGTAGACCTGGAGGTCGGCGAGTGGCATCTCGCAGGACCGGTACATCTTGACTCTCACCACGGGGTTGGTGCCCAGCTTCGGCGCATCGTCTCCGAGCAGCTGCGTGACTGTGGCACCACGGTGCCGCACGTCCCACCTGTCCTCCAGCGTGAGCCGCCCGATCGGCTCGAGGGGTGGGGGTGGCACCTTGCTCATGCGGTCGTGGCCGGGCAGCAGCGGTACGCCGAAGTGCCGGGCGCCGTAGAACTCCGACTTGGAGACGCACGGGCGCTGGTCCTCGGCGTGGGCGGGCTGTCCGGTGGACAGGAGCGCCGCGGTGGCGGCGATGGCAGCGACGACGATCAGTGACGTGGGGCGCAGGCTCATGTCTCGCAGCGTCCGTGCGCCCGCGCTATGGCGGAGTTGTCGCCGCGTCAAAGTCTCGTCAACAGCGGCTTGATGTGCTCTTGACGCCGACCCGGACCGCTCGTGCCATGCCAGATTGGTCGTCGTGACATGTCACCGTGGTGCAGGGTCGTTCGACCAGCCGGTCGGGCGGTGACGCCGGCGTGTCCAGGGTCGTGGTGGTCGACGGAGCGAACGTCGTGGGCAGCAGGCCGGACGGCTGGTGGAAGGACCGCCCGGGTGCGGCCCGCCGGCTGCACGATCAGCTGGTGACCGCCGACCTGTCCTGCGACGAGGTGGTCCTGGTGCTCGAGGGCGCGGCGAAGGGCGGCGTCCGGGCCGGCCGGGACGGATTCGTGCGCACCGTGCACGCCAGGGGGAGCGGCGACGACGAGATCGTGGCCCAGGCTTCAGCGAGCACCGAGCGGGGCGACACCGTCACGGTGGTCACGGCCGACCGGATGCTGCAGTCCCGGGTGTCCGCCGCCGGGGCGACGTCGATGAGTCCCTCCTGGCTGCTCGACCAGCTCTGAGCGACTCGCGGTCAGGCGGCGGCCACGCGGGCGATGGCGAGCGCGACCGCGCCCACCACCTCGGAGCGGTCGCCGAGGGCGCCCGGGACCACCTCGAGCGCCGCGGCGGTGTCGGGTTGGGCGTAGCGGTCGATGGAGACGCGCAGCGCGTCGAGCAGTGACGTCGACCCGCCCAGGGCTCCCCCGACCACGACGAGCTCCGGGTTGAGGCTGTTCGCGAGGTCCGCGACGGCCCGGCCGACCGTCCGGCCGGCGTCGGACAGCACTCGTCGGACGCCGGCGTCGCCGGCCGCGTCCAGGGCGAGCACGTGCTCGACGGTCAGCGGCTCGGCGTACGCCGGCTGCAGCAGCTCGAGCAGCCTGGCGGCCGAGACCATCGTCTCCACGCACCCGCGGTTGCCGCAGCGGCACACCGGTCCGTCCTCGCCGACCTGGACGTGACCGATCTCCCCGGCGATCCCGCTCGCGCCGCGATGCAGCCTGCCGCCGAGCACGATCCCGGCGCCGACGCCGCTGGCTATCTTCAGGTAGATCACGTCGTGTCGTGCTCGCGCGCTTCCCTGGTGCAGCTCGGCGAGCGCCCCGAGGTTGGCGTCGTTGTCCGCGTGCACCGGAACGCCGAGCCGGCGCTCCAGCTCCTCGCCGGGCAGCAGTCCCTGCCAGCCCGGCATGATGCCGGTCCGGATCCGGGAGGACCGCCGGTCGAGCGGGGCCGGCACGCACATCCCGACCGCCTGGAGGTCGGTCAGGTCGAGCCCACTCCTCGCGGTCACCGAGCGCACCATCGCGGCGGCGCGGTCGAGCACCTCGGCACCATGGGCGTCGACGTCGACCAGCGCATGTTGCTCGGCGCGCACGACACCGAGCCGGTCGGCCACCGCCACCCGCACGTGACCGTGCCCGACGTCCACGCCGGCCACACCGCCTGCGGGAGCGCTCAGCCGGACCTGCACCGGGGGGCGCCCGCTGCCGCCCTTGTGGGGGCGGGCCCGGTCGTCGGTCTCGGTCACCTGGCCCGCGCGGATCAGCTCCGCGACCAGGCTCGAGACCGTCGTGCGCGACAGTCCGCTGGCCCGCACCAGGTCCGCCCGGCTCATCGGTCCCTCACCGGCGAGGAGCCCGATGACGACGCGCTGGTTGGCGGCGCGCAGCCGCTCGAGGGCGCCAGAACCGGCCATGTATCCCAGCCTAGGACGATTAGTGCGGAAGGTGGAGGAACTCGGTGCCCAGCGGCAGGGATTCGGCATTGACCGGGATCAATCCTCCTTCCTACGGTGCGGATGCGCGGTGTTCCGCGCCCGGTGGCCATGGCGGCCGACCGGCTTCTTGATCGGGCAAGGAGAAATGCAATGTTGCGCACCCCTCGCGGCGCCGGAGCTCGCACCCTGCTGATGGCCTCCCTCGCGGCCGCGCTGGCCTTCGGGCTGCTGCAAGCACCGGGCCAGGCCGCCCTCGAGGCCGATCCGCACCAGGGGGAGCCGGCGTACCTGAACAGCCACCTGTCCACCCAGCAGCGGGTCGACGACCTGCTGAGCCGCATGACGCTGGCCGAGAAGATCGGGCAGATGACCCAGGCCGAGCGGATCGACGTCGACGCCGACCCCTCGCTCATCACCACCAACGGTTTCGGCAGCATCCTGTCCGGAGGGGGCTCCACCCCGGCCAGCAACACCCCCGAGGCGTGGGCGGACATGGTCGACCGCTACCAGGAGGCGGCGCTCGAGACCCGGCTGGGCATCCCGATCCTCTACGGCGTGGACACCGTCCACGGCCACGGGAACCTCCAGGGCGCCACCGTCTTCCCCCACAACATCGGCCTGGGCGCCACCCGCGACCCGGCCCTCGTCGAGGACGTCGAGCACATCGCGGCCATCGAGACCCGTGCGAGCGGGCCGCAGTGGGCGTTCGCGCCGTGCATCTGTGTCGCCCGCGACGACCGGTGGGGCCGGACCTACGAGAGCTTCGGCGAGGACCCCGAGCTGGTCGAGAGCATGGAGACCGCCATCGACGGGCTGCAGGGCAACGGCCGGAGCGACCTGGCTCGGCCGGACCGGGTGCTGGCGAGCGCCAAGCACTTCGCCGGCGACGGGCTCACGACCTACGGCACCCCGACAGGCGACTACACCGTCGACCAGGGCATCGACCAGGTCTCGCGAGCGGAGTTCGAGGAGCTCGCCCTCGCGCCCTACGTCCCCGCGGTCAGGAAGCACCACGTCGGCTCGGTGATGCCGTCGTTCTCGAGCGTCGACTGGACCGAGGACGGGCTCGGCAACCCGGTCAAGATGCACGCGAACGAGGAGCTCATCACCGGCTGGCTCAAGGAGCAGCAGGGGTTCGACGGGATCGTCATCTCCGACTGGCGCGCCATCCGGCAGCTCCCGGGCACCTACACCGACCAGGTGCGGGCGTCGGTGAACGCCGGCGTCGACATGTTCATGGAGCCGATCCAGGCGCCCAACAACCCGAACGGCTGGGACGTGTTCATCCCGACGCTCACCTCACTCGTCGAGGACGGCGACGTGCCGATGAGCCGGATCGACGACGCGGTCTCCCGGATCCTCACGGCCAAGTTCGAGCTCGGGCTGTTCGAGCACCCGTTCACCGACCGCCGCAACATCGACACGATCGGCAACAAGGCGCACCGCAAGGTCGCCCGCCGGGCCGTGGCCGAGTCGCAGGTGCTGCTCAAGAACCGGCAGGACACCCTGCCGCTCAGCTCGGGCAAGAAGCAGCCCGTCTACGTCGCCGGCAGCAACGCCGACAACATCGGCAACCAGGCCGGCGGCTGGACCCTGACCTGGCAGGGTGGCTCGACCAACGTGATCCCCGGGCAGACCGTCCTCGACGCGGTCCGGGCCACCTCGAAGAGCCGCGTGCAGTTCAGCGAGACCGCGAGCGACCCGGTCCCGGCCAACGCGGCCGGTGTCGTGGTGGTCGGCGAGACGCCGTACGCCGAGGGCTTCGGTGACGTCAACGGCCCGCAGTGGGCCTACGACCCAGGCGACCACAACGTCCCGCGGCCGAAGAAGACCATGCTGCTCAGCGACGCCGACCAGCTGGCGATCCGCCGGGTGTGCTCGCGGGCGGAGTCGTGCACGGTGCTCGTCGTCTCCGGGCGGCCGATGATCATCCCGCCGGAGCTGGGCGTGCAGATCGACGCGCTGGTGGCGTCGTGGCTGCCGGGCAGCGAGGGGATGGGGGTCGCCGACGTGCTGTTCGGCAGGAAGCAGTTCACCGGCAAGCTGCCCGTGAGCTGGCCGCGGTCGGTCGACCAGGAGCCGATCAACGTCGGTGACGCCGACTACGACCCGCTCTACAGGTTCGGTTACGGGCTGCGCACGTGACCGGACCCTGACGGGGGGTACGGTCCGGAGGCGTGGCAGCCCTCCTTCGCGTCTCCGGACCGGTCCTCCCCGACGGCGAGCCCCGCGACCTCTACGTCGTCGACGGCAGGATCACCCTCGAGCCGCAGGCGGGCGCCGAGACCGTGGCCAGCGGCTGGGTGGTCCCGGGGCTGGTCGACGCCCATTGCCACGTCGGCCTCGACGAGCACGGCGAGGTCGACCGCGAGGCGACCGAGGCCCAGGCGGTCAGTGACCGTGACGCCGGCGCGCTGCTGCTGCGCGACTGCGGGAGCCCGGCGGACACCCGGTGGGTCCAGGACCGCGACGACCTGCCCCGCCTGATCCGGATGGGCCGGCACATCGCGCGTACCCGCCGCTACATCCGCGACTACGCCTGGGAGGTCGAGGCGGACGAGCTGACGACGTACGTCGAGCAGGAGGCGCGCCGCGGGGACGGCTGGGTCAAGCTCGTGGGCGACTGGATCGAGCGCGACCGGGGCGACCTGGCGCCGTCGTGGCCGGCGGACGCGTTCGTCGCCGCGATCGAGACCGCGCACGCGCTCGGAGCGAAGGTGACCGCACACTGCTTCGGCACCGAGGTGCTGCCGATCCTCATCGACGCCGGCATCGACTGCATCGAGCACGGCACCGGCCTGACGCCGGACCTGGTCGACGGCATGGTCGCGCACGGCACCGCGCTGGTGCCCACGGCGATGCAGCTGAACAACTTCCCGACGTACGCCGACCAGGCCGCCGCCAAGTTCCCGGCGTACGCCGCCACGATCCGCGACCTGCACGCACGCCGTCGCGAGACGATCATGGCGGCCTACGAGGCCGGGGTGCCGATCTATGCCGGCACCGACGCCGGGGGCGTGCTGCCGCACGGCGGCATCGCCGGCGAGGTGGCCGAGCTCGCGTCGTACGGGATCCCGCCCGAGGAGGCGCTGGCCGCAGCGTCCTGGAAGGCGCGGGAGTGGCTCGGCCTGAACGGCACCCTCGAGGAGGGCTCGCCCGCGGACTTCGTCGTCTACGACACGGACCCTCGTCAGGACCTCGCCGTGCTCGCGAGGCCCGCCCGGGTGGTGCTGCGCGGTGTCGTGGTCGCGTGACACGGTCGGCCGTCCTCGTCGAGGTCGGTCACGAGGTGCTCCGGCGGCGGGTACTTCACGACCGCGCAGTTGCGCTTGAGCAGCTCCTCCCCGACGTGGTTGCCGGTGCGGCGGTCGACCAGGCTGCGCCAGATCTCGTTGCGCCGCCAGACCCGGTCACCCGCCCGTGACCGGACCCGCACGAACTCCTCCGCGCGGGCCTCGACCTTGTAGGAGTGCTGCAGCGGCCGGTCCGCACGCAGCTCCCCGCGCAGGTGCTTCTCGTCGAGCCAGGTGTGGACCTGGAAGGTGAGGTCGGTGTCGTTGCGGACCACGAGGTCCACGTAGTTCCAGACGATCGAGCAGCCCACGCCCCAGGGGAGCACGCGGTTCTTGTCGGGGAACGGGTCGAAGCTGTGCTCGGACCGCTCGACGACGGTCAGCGGGGAGTGGAGGAACATCCAGTGCAGGAGGTTCGCGAGCTGGCAGATGCCCCCACCGACGCCCGCCGTCGCGTCGCCGTTCGAGAGGCGCATGCCGACGACGTATCCCTTCCGGCGGGTGCAGTTGCCGACCACCTTGTTGAAGGAGAACGTCTCGCCCGGACGGATCACGACACCGTCGGTCCGGGCGCTGGCCAGCCGCAGGTTGACCACCTTGTTGTGCTGCAGCGCCATCTCGTCGGAAGAGAGCTCCCTGAGCAGCAGGGACCCGTGCTTCTTGACGCGCACCGGCAGCTCCGGGGTGCCCTGGGCGCGGGTCGACCACCGGGTGTCGGAGGTGAGCCACGCGAGGTGGCGACGCGCCTGGTGGGCGCGAACGGCGATCGGGTACAGCCACGGGTGCCGCTCGGTCAGCCGGCGGCGGGTCAAGGTGCGCACGTAGGTGGGATGCTCCACGGCAGCGGCTGGTTGCGATGGGAGCACGGGCCAAGTCTGCACAGTCGGACCGCAATTCGGCTGCACGGTCCCTGTCTGGCAGACTTGCCGGTCGAGTCCTGCACGTCCGGTCCCTCTCAACCGTGGCGGCGCATGGCCCATCGGAGATCGTGGTTCGGTGCCCCACACGTGCGTCGCGACCTCCACCACCACATGAGTCCGAGGAGACACCACAGCTGTGTCAGTCAAGATCCGTTTGAAGCGCCTGGGCAAGGTCCGGGTGCCGCAGTACCGCATCGTCGTCGTCGACTCCCGCAAGAAGCGCGACGGCAAGGTGATCGAGGAGATCGGCAAGTACCACCCCAAGGAGGACCCGTCGTACATCAGCGTGGTCTCCGACCGGGCCCAGTACTGGCTCGGCGTGGGCGCACAGCCGTCCGACGCCGTCGCCAAGCTGCTCAAGATCACCGGCGACTGGCAGACCTTCAAGGGCTTCAAGGGCACCGAGGGCACGCTCAAGACCGCCGCCGCGAAGCCGGACAAGCTCGACGCCTTCAACAAGGCGCTGGCCGACGCGCACGGCACCGACTCCGGTGAGGCGGTGACCAAGAAGGCAGCAGCCAAGAAGGCGCCCGCCAAGAAGGCCGCCGCCGAGAAGGCGGAGGCTCCTGCCGAGGAGGCGCCGGCTGCCGAGACGCCGGCTGCCGAGACGCCTGCTGCCGAGACGCCTGCTGCCGAGGCGCCGGCTGCCGAGGCTCCCGCCGTCGACGAGGTCGCGCCCGTCCCGGCCGACGAGACCCCGGAGGGCGCTGCCGACCAGGCAGAGACCGCCGAGGCTGCCCAGAAGGATGCAGAGCTGGGCGCGGAGAAGTCGGGCGCCTGAACGTGCTTGCCGACGCGCTGGAGCACCTGGTCCGCGGGGTGGTCGACCACCCCGACGACGTCGTCGTGCGCGACAAGCAGCTCCGTCGCGGCTCGATCCTCGAGGTGCGGGTCCATCCCGACGACCTCGGCAAGGTGATCGGCCGCGGCGGACGCACCGCCACGGCGTTCCGCACGGTGATCTCCGCGCTGGCCGGCAAGAGCGGCGCGCGGATCGACTTCGTGGATGTCGACCGACGCCGCTGACGGCCCGGCTGGCCCCTCTGAGGGCACGGAGGTCGTGGTCGGCCGGATCGGCAAGCCGCACGGCCTGCACGGCGAGGTCACGGTCGACGTCCGGACCGACGAGCCCGCGCGGAGGTTCGCGCCCGGCAGCACGCTGCGCGCTGAGCCCCCGCCGGGCTCGGCGTCGTCCCTGCGGCAGCTGACGGTCGCCGGGTCGCGGCGGCACCAGTCGGCACTGCTGGTCTCCTTCGAGGAGCTGGCCGACCGCACCGCCGCCGAGGCCGCCCGCGGCATCGTCCTGCACGCCACGATCCCGGCGGGCGAGTCGCCGGAGGACCCCGACGAGTTCTACGACCACCAGCTCATCGACCTCGCGGCGTACGACGAGGAGGGCACGCCGCTCGGCACCGTCGCCGGGCTGGTGCACGGTGGCGCCCAGGACCTGCTCCGCATCGCGACACCCGACGGCCGCGAGGCCCTGGTGCCGTTCGTCAAGGCCCTGGTGCCCGAGGTCGACGTCGCAGCCGGCCGGGTCGTGATCGCGGACCGCCCCGGCCTCGTCACCCCCCTGCCCGACGGCGACGAGTAGGACCCCCTGGTGAGGCTGGACTACCTGACGATCTTCCCCGAGTTCCTCGCGCCGCTGCGACAGTCGCTCACGGGCAAGGCCGCCGACAAGGGCCTCATCGACGTGCACGTGCACGACCTGCGGGAGTGGACCCACGACCGGCACCGCACCGTCGACGACGCGCCGTTCGGTGGGGGAGCCGGGATGGTGATGACCCCGGAGCCGTTCGGCGAGGCGTTCGACGCGCTCGGGATCGAGGGCGCGACCGTCGTCGTCCCGACGCCGTCCGGAGCGCCGTTCACCCAGGCACTGGCCCGCGACCTGGCCACTCGGCAGCGGCTGGTGTTCCTCTGCGGCCGCTACGAGGGGATCGACCAGCGGGTGCTCGACCATGCGGCGACGCGCGCCGAGGTGGTCGAGGTCTCGCTCGGCGACTACGTCGTCAACGGCGGGGAGGTCGCCGCCGTCGCGGTGACCGAGGCGGTGGTCCGGCTGCTGCCCGGGTTCGTGGGCAACGCCGAGTCGCTGGTCGAGGAGTCGCACGAGGACGGTCTCCTGGAGTACCCCGTCTACACCCGTCCGGCCTCGTGGCGCGGTCTGGACGTGCCCTCGGTGCTGCTCTCGGGCGACCACGCCGCGATCGCGGCCTGGCGCCACGAGGAGGCCCGGCGCCGCACCGCACGGCGCCGGCCGGACCTGCTTCATCCCAGCGTCGCGCGCACGGAGTGGGAGATCGTGCCCGCCCGGCCGGGCGACGCCGGGGAGCTGCTGACCCTGCAGCGGGCCTGCTGGGTGCAGGAGGCGCTCGCCAACGACAGCCTCGCCGACATCCCGGCCCTGCGCGAGTCGCTGGACGACGTGCGGGCATGGATGCAGGCCTGGTCGACGTGGGTGGTCCGCAGCGAGGGTCGGCTCGTCGGAGCCGTCCGCGGGCACCTCCTGGACACACCCGGCGGCCCGGCGTGGGACATCGGCCGGATCATGGTCGCCCCGGACCTGCAGGGCCGCGGGCTGGGCCGGGCGCTGCTTGTCCCACATCGAGGAGGTCGCGCCGCCCGAGGCCACGTCGTACCGCCTGTTCACCGGGGCGCGCAGCGCCGACAACATCCGGATGTACAAGAGGGCCGGCTACCGCGTGCGCACCGACCTCGAGGCGCCGCCGCTGGCCGTGATCCTCACGAAGCGGCGCTGACCTTGGATCGAGTCGCCGCCTCAGCTGTGGCAGACTCGCTCCTTGGCCCAGTCGGCCGGTTCTCTGCCACAGGGGAGTCCGAAGCCGCCAGCCTCTCAGTCAACAACTCCATGCACACTTCCGATTTCCGCGGCTGACCTGTGGCACTCGCGAGGAGAAGCACCATGAGCAACGTGATTGCCGATCTCGGCAGCGCCCTGAAGCGCGACGACGTCCCCGACTTCCGCGCCGGCGACACCATCAAGGTCCACGTGAAGGTCGTCGAGGGCAACCGCTCCCGCATCCAGATCTTCCAGGGCGTCGTGATCCGCATCCACGGCTCGGGCGTCGGCCGGACCTTCACGGTCCGCAAGGTCTCCTTCGGCGTCGGCGTCGAGCGGACCTTCCCCCTGAACTCCCCGATCTTCGACCAGATCGAGATCGTGACCCGCGGTGACGTGCGGCGCGCGAAGCTCTACTACCTGCGCAACCTGCGCGGCAAGGCCGCCAAGATCAAGGAACGCCGCGAGGCCTGAGCGGCCGACCTAGACTCACCAGGGTGATCACGCCACGTAACCGCTCAGAGAGCGCGGTCCGCTCTCGCTTCCGCGGGGACCCCGAAAAGGCATGACCATCGAGGACGCCGACGCCGGCACCAGTGCCAGGCTCGAGGCCCCCACGTCGAAGGGCGCGACGGCCGGCCGGCCGCACATCCCGGTCTGGCAGGAGACCCTGATCCTGTTGCTGATCGCGGTGCTGCTCGCCGTGGTGCTGAAGGCGTTCTTCGTGCAGGCGTTCTACATCCCGTCGGAGTCGATGGAGCCCGGCCTGGTCAAGAACGACCGGATCCTGGTGCAGAAGGTCTCCTACTGGGGCGGCGGCGGGCCGGAGCGCGGCGACGTCGTCGTCTTCGAGGACCCGGGCGGCTGGCTCGGCCCCAGCGACGTCAAGGGTCCGGAGAACCCGGTCGCCAAAGCGCTGGAGAAGATCGGCCTCTACCCGTCCGGCGGTCACCTCGTGAAGAGGGTCATCGGCGTCGCCGGCGACACCATCGTCTGCTGCGACAACCTCGGCAGGCTCTCGGTCAACGGCACGTCCATCGACGAGAAGGGCTACACCCTCCCGGGCGAGATCGACCAGCACGACTGCTTCGGTCCGATGACCGGCAACTGCAGCTGGAGCATCGGACCGGTGCCGAAGGGCACGGTCTTCGTGATGGGCGACAACCGCGCCCACTCGGCCGACTCGACGGTGCACATGTGCCTCGAGGGCGAGACCGAGTGCACCAAGAACCCCTACGTCGACATTGACCTCATCGTCGGCAAGGCGTTCGCGCTGGTCTGGCCGCTCTCGCGGTTCGGCGGCGGCAACGGCACGGACGCCTTCGACAAGGTCCAAGACGCGAGCTAGCGCTGTGTCCGCGCTGCCGAGGGGGGCCACGGTCCGGAGCGACGCCGGGCTCTACGGCTACGAACGCGCGCTGCGCCGGCACGGCATCGAGCCGATCGCGGGGGTCGACGAGGCCGGCCGCGGTGCCTGCGCCGGGCCGCTCGTCGCCGGGGCGTGCATCCTCCCGCGCGGGAAGTCGGGGATCGTCCCGGGGCTGGCCGACTCCAAGCTGCTGACCGAGAAGGCGCGCAACCGGGTCTACGCCCAAGTGGTCCGCAGGGCCGTCGCGTGGTCGGTGGTCGTCGTGTCGCACCAGGAGTGCGATCGGCTCGGCATGCACGTCGCCAACGTCGAGGCGCTGCGGCGAGCGGTGGCCCTGCTCGAGGTGCCGCCGGCGTACGTGCTGACCGACGGGTTCCCGGTCGACGGGCTCGGCGTGCCCGGGCTCGCGGTCTGGAAGGGCGACCGCGTCGCCGGCTGCATCGCGGCGGCGTCGGTCCTGGCCAAGGTGACCCGCGACCGGATCATGACCGACCTGGACGCCGAGTGGCCCGTCTACGACTTCAAGACGCACAAGGGCTACATCACCGAGGTGCACAGCGCCGCCCTGACCGAGCACGGTCCCTCGCCCGTGCACCGGAGGCGGTTCGTCAACGTGCGGCGGGCCGCTGGCCTCGAACCGCTGGGAGCCCTGCACAATGACACCAGCCACAATGAGCGGGCGGTGACCCTGGACGACCTTGCCAGCGGTGCCGACGAGCTGGAGGAGGCGCGGTGAGCACCCCACGAAAGCGCGCGAATGGACGCGCTCCGCGCGGGAGCCGCGCGCTTCCGCGGGGACCCCGGAAAAGCGTGAGCACCCCACGAAAGCGCGCGAATGGACGCGCTCCGCGCGGGAGCCGCGCGCTTCCGCGGGGACCCCGGAAAAGCGTGAGAACCCCGTGAGCGCAGAGGATCTCGAGAAGTACGAGACCGAGATGGAGCTCACGCTCTACCGCGAGTACCGCGACGTCGTCGGCATCTTCAAGTACGTCGTGGAGACCGACCGCCGCTTCTACCTCTGCAACCAGGTCGACGTGAAGGCGCGCAGCGAGGCCGGCGAGGTGTTCTTCGAGGTGTCGATGAGCGATGCCTGGGTCTGGGACATGTACCGCCCGGCGCGGTTCGCCAAGACCGTGAAGGTGCTGACCTTCAAGGACGTCAACGTCGAGGAGCTCAACCAGGCGGAGATCGACCCGCCCAAGGGTCCCTGACGCGGCGGCCGGACCCAGGGCCGGGTCAGGCCCGCGGGTGCGCCTGGCGGTAGGCCGCCCGCAGCCGGTCGGTGGTGACGTGGGTGTAGAGCTGGGTGGTCGCCAGGGAGGCGTGCCCCAGCAGCTCCTGCACGGAGCGCAGGTCGGCGCCGCCCTCGAGGAGATGGGTGGCCGCTGTGTGTCGGAGCCCGTGGGGGCCGATGTCGGGGGCGCCGGGGACGTCGGCGATCCGACGGTGCACGAGGGTCCGCACGGCCCGCTGGTCGATGCGGCGGCCGCGGGTCCCCAGGAACAGCGCGTGGTCGGCGTCCACGGCCAGGAGGGCACCCCGCCCCTCGGCCAGCCAGCGGTCGAGGGCCTGCGCGGCCGGGTGGCCGAACGGCACCGTGCGCTCCTTGCGACCCTTGCCGAGCACCCGGACCACGTTGCGGTCGCGGTCGAGGTCGTCGACGTCGAGCCCGACCAGCTCGCCGACCCGGATCCCGGTCGCGTAGAGGAGCTCGAGCATGGCCACGTCGCGCAGCCCCACCGGGCTGCCGTCATCGGCGAGCGCCGCCGCGGCGCGAACCAGGCTGAGCGCCTCGTCGGCCCGCAGCACCGAGGGCAGTGTCCGGAGCGCCTTGGGTGACCCCAGGCTGGCGCCCGCATCCCGGTCGGCCGCCCCCGTCTTGTGCAGCCAGCCGGTGAAGACGCGCGCGGCCGTGGCTCGTCGCGCCAGCGTCGAGCGCGACAGCCCGAGCGTCTGTTGCTTGGCCAGCCAGCTGCGGAGAGCGCGAAGGTCGAGCTCGGCGGCGTCACCGAGGCCGAGCCGGGTCGCGTGCTCGAGCAGGCCCGCCACGTCTCCGACGTAGGCACGGACGGTGTGCGGCGTGAGGTCCCGCTCGGAGGTCAGGTGGCGCTCGTAGGCGCCCAGCACCCGCGCGAGCGCCTCGGGCAGCTCGTGGGGTCCGGCCTCGGCCGGTGGCGTCGCGCTCACCCGCCCAGCGTAGGAACACCACGGCCGCTCATCTCTCATCCGCGGCTTCGGCGAGCCGCCAGCCGGTCGGGAGCTGCTCGACCAGGCCTCGGCGGAACAGCCCGTCTAGCGCGGAGCGGACCTGGACCAGGCCGAGCCCGGCCGTGCGCGCGATCGAGTCGGACGGGGCCGGCCGCACCAACGGGACCGCCTCCAGCACCTGCCGCTGTGACCGCGTCAGCCGATCGCGAGCCGTGGTGGACGCCCGAGGGGCGTCGACGAGGTGCTCGCCCATCGCCCCGGTCATCTCCAGGACGTCATCGGCACGAGTGACCAGGGTGGCCGCCCCTGAGCGGACCAGCTGGTGCACGCCTTCGGACGGCGCGCTCGTGACCGGGCCGGGAACGCCCATCACCGGTCGGTTGAGCCGCTGCGCCCAGCTCGCCGTGTTGAGGGCGCCGCTGCGGACCGCTGCCTCGACCACCACCGTGCCGCGGGACAGGGCAGCGATGATCCGGTTGCGGGCCAGGAACCGGAGCCTGGTGGGAGCGCAGCCCGGTGCCAGCTCGGAGACGACGGCACCGCGCTCGGCCAGGTGGTCGAGCAGCCCCTGGTGGGCCGCGGGGTAGGCCCGGTCGACGCCGCACGCCAGCACGGCCACCGTCGGCCCACCGCCCGCCAGCGCGCCCCGGTGGGCCGCCTGGTCGATCCCGAAGGCGGCGCCCGAGAGCACCGCTGCGCCGGACCGGGCAAGCCCCGCGGCCAGCTCGGCGGCGACATCGGTGCCGTAGGTCGTCGCCGACCGAGACCCGACCACCGCCACCGGGGTCGTCAGCTCGTCGAGCCGGACGGGACCCCGCACCCACAGACCGAGCGGCGCCCGTCCCATGCCCTGCAGCGGCTCGCTGCCGTCGAGGTCGTCGAGAGCCGGTGGCCACTCGGCATCGCCTGGCACCACCCACCGGAAGCCGCTGCGGCCCGCTCGCTCGAGGTCGCGAGCGGGATCCATGCCCTCGAGCCGGGCCGCGATGTCGGTCCGCATGCCCCGCGGGTCACGGCCGTCGAGGAGCTCGGCATAGACCCGCGTGGCGCCGAGCTCGGCGACCAGACCCGCCATGCGGAGGTCGCCGGGCTCGCCCAACCGGCTGAGGGCGAGCCGCGCGCACCGCTCGGCGCTCACCCCGCGGCCCTCCGCAGCGTGGAAGCGAGCAGCGGTGCGCCCGTGCGAAGTCGCAGCGCGGTCTCCGCCTCGGCGATCCCCGGCCGGTCGACTCCGGCCAGGTCGGCCACGGTCCAGGCCAGGCGCTGCACCCGGGTGACTCCGCGTCGGGTCAGGCGGCCCTTCCAGAGGTGGTCGTCGATGAGGTCGGTCGCTGCCTGGGTCAGAGGCCACCGAGCCGCTATGGCCTGGCCGGGTGCGTGGCCGTTGAGCCGCCACCCCTCACTGCGGTAGCGCTCGGTCTGTCTCTCCCGAGCGGCCGTGACCCGGGCGCGCACGACCGAGGTGCTCTCGCGCACCGCCAGCGGGTCGCGGCCCGCGGTGGGCGTCACGGCGGTGAGGTGCCTGGTGATGTCGACCCGGTCGGTGATCGGCCCGGTGACCTTGCGGCGGTAGTCGCGGCGCTGCACCTCCCGGCACTTGCAGCGGTCGAGGCTGGCATCCACGTGGAACTCCCCGCACGGGCAGGGGTTGGCGGCGAGGACGACGATCGACCGTGCGGGCAGCACCACCGACTCCTCGGCCCGGGCCACGCTGATCTCGCCGCTCTCGAGCGGCTGGCGCAGCGCGTTGATGACATCGGACCGGAACAGCGGGAACTCGTCCAGGAGGAGCACCCCGCAGTGAGCCCGGCTGATCTCACCGGGCCGCACCGTGCCGGCGCCTCCGCCGACCAGGCTCGAGGTGGACGCGTCGTGGTGGGGAGCGGCGAACGGTGGCCGGGTCAGCAGCCCGTCGCCGGACTCGAGGGCGCCGGCCAGCGAGTGCACGGCGGTGAGCTCCAGCGCCTCCTCGCGGCTCAGGTCGGGGAGCAGGCCCGGCATCCGCTCGGCGATGCTGGTCTTCCCGGAGCCCTTCGGCCCCGACAGCAGGAGGTGGTGGCCGCCGGCGGCGGCCACCTCGACGGCGTAGCGGGTCTCCTCCATCCCGGACAGGTCCGCGAGGTCGACCTCGTCCATGCGGTCGGACCCGCGCCAGGCCAGGAGTCGGCTGCGGGACATCGGAGCGACGGGCGGCGCGTCAGGGACGGGCTCGTCGCGGAGCTCGGCCACGACCTGTGCCAGCGACCGCATCCCGAGCACCTCCACACCCGGGACCATCGACGCCTCGTGGGCCTGCGGCTCTGGCACCACGACGTGGCGGTAGCCGCGCTCGCTGGCGGACATGACCATCGGGAGCACGCCCGGCACCGACCGGAGCCCACCGGCGAGGGTGAGCTCGCCGATCAGCACGACCTGGTCCAGCGCCTGCATCGGCACCGTCCCGGTGGCGCCGAGCACCGCGACCGCGATGGCCAGGTCGTAGTGGGTGCCGCGCTTGGGTAGGTCGGCGGGCGAGAGCAGGATCGTCGTGCGCCGCGAGGAAGGCCAGTCGAGCCCGCTGTTGATGATGGCCATCCGGCAGCGGTCGCGCGCTTCGTTGAGCGAGGCATCCGGCCGGCCGACCAGCACGGTCGCGACCGTGCCGGGCGACACGTCGGCCTGGACGTCGATGAGGTGACCGGACGCACCGGTGAGCGCGACCGTGTGGGCGGTGGCGAAGGGCATCAGACCAGCCCCTTGACGTGCTCGACCACCGCGGCGCCACGTGGCGGCCGCAGCACGGCGACCAGGTCCACCCTCGCGTCGTCGGGATGGACCGCGTGTGCCTCGGCCCAGCGCCAGACGAGCCGGTGCAGCCTCTCCAGCTTGACGTCGTCGATCGCCTCGTGGGGCGACCCGGCCCCCTGGCCGCGACGGGTCTTGACCTCGCACGCGACGAGGGTGTCCCCGTCGCGCAGGACCAGGTCGAGCTCACCCTCCGAGCACCGCCAGTTGCGGTCGAGCAGGACCATCCCGAGCTCGGTCGTGAGCAGTCGGGCGGCGAGGGTCTCGCCGTAGGCACCCAGCGCCTGACGGGCTGTCGTTGTCATGTCGCTCACCTCCTGCAGGGAGGATCGCGACCGCGGCCGACCGGCCCGGCCCGGATGACGCCCACCTGTGGACAACTCCGGCCTACCCGTGGGTTGGGTAGCCCAAGTGGACTAGCCGATCGGATGAGGCTCCGTCGTTCTCCCACGCGGGAGGGTGGTGCTCCCTAGCCTGATCCACGACTACTTCTCTGCGGAAGGTGGGGGCATGGCTTCGCGACGACGGTTTGGTGCGCGCGCAGGTGAGCGTGGCGCCGTGGCCGTGGAGGCAGCGATCGTCACACCTCTGCTGGTCGTCCTGCTGCTCGGGATCGTGGAGATGTCGTTGCTGATGCGCGACGTCGTGTCGACCAACAGCTCGGTCCGCACCGGAGCCCGCGTCGCTTCGTCGTCGGCCGGTGCCGGTCAGGGGACCTGTGTGGCCAGCTCCAACCCGCCGCCCTGCACACCCGCCTCGGCGCCCGCGGTCGCCCAGGTGGCCGCCGACGCGATCGGGCGAGCCGGCAGCGCGATGCCGAAGGACAGCATCGAGTGGCTCCTCGTCTACTCGGCCAACCCCCAGGGCTACCCGCTCCCGGTCGGCAACACCTCGCTGACCTGCAACTCGAAGTGCGTGAAGTACGTCTGGGACGCCCCCCTCAACAAGTTCCGCTACGCGAGCGGGTCCTGGGACTCCAAGACCATCAACGCCTGTCTCAACGACCCCGACCGGGAGTCCGTCGGGGTGGTCCTCCAGGCCAAGCACAGCTGGATCACGGGCTTCTTCGGCAACGGGGTGACCCTGCAGGAGCGAAGCGTGATGCAGTTCGAGCCCCTTCCCAACGAGAGCTGCAAGTCCACGACGGTGAACCCGCACCCATGACCACGAGCAGCGCGACCCGAAGCCGGCGCACCCTCCTCCGCGAGCGGCTGCGCAGCCGGCGGCTGGACCAGCGCGGCTATGCCGCCGTCCTCGTCGCCATGTCGGTGGCGGCCTTCCTCCTGCCGATCACGGCGCTGTCCGTCGACGTCGCCAAGTGGTACGTCGAGCTCGAGCGCGTCCAGACGGCCGCGGACGCGGCCGCGACGGCCGGGGTCACCTACATGCCCGACGACTTCGACCTCGCCAAGGCCACGGCCATCGCCGTGGCGGGCCGCAACGGCTACCCCAACAGCGGCGTGAGCACGGTCCTGGTCGAGAAGACCAGCAAGCCCAGCCAGCTCAAGGTCACGGTCTCGACCACGGTCCCGAACACGTTCGCCAGCTCCTGGGGCAACCGGTTCACGATCGTCTCCAGGTCGGCGACCGCGGACTTCAACGGCCCGGCGCCGATGGGCAGTCCGTGCAACGCCTACGGCAACGAACCGACCGCTGCGATCTCTGCCGACACCAACCGCGGACCCAACACCTCCCAGATCATCGCCCCGTCCGGCGGCGCGAGCTGCACCTCGAACCCGCAGTTCTGGGGTGCCATCGCCGGGCCGGACACCCCGAAGTCCAACGGGGACGCCTTCATGACTCGCGAGTGCGACCGGCCGGCGCCGGGTGTGTCGGCGGTGCCGGCTCCGACAACGACGAGTTCGACCCGCTCGGCTACTTCTACATCGTGCGCGTCGGACCCACCGCCGTCGGCCAGCCGATGACGATCCAGCTCTACGACCCGGCCATGGTGGAGGTCGGCGACAAGTGCGAGAAGGGGCCTGCCACGACGTCGTCCGGCTGGCCGTGGGCCAACAACATGAACCCCTACGTGCCCAACGACGCCGCCAGCCGCTACGCCGGTGGCAACCTGACGTCGTTCTGCAACGGCGACGTCGTGGGCGCAGGGGACGCGTCCGACATCATCACGTCGTTCGGCCTGCGGATGCCGACCGACACCTACCAGCCCAAGCTGGGCGTGCCCATCCCGGCGTGCGAGCGGCAGTACCCGGGCTACGACTCGGACAACACGAAGTCGAAGATCCTGGACGCCAAGGACTCGTCTAACAACAACAACCCCGCCTACGAGGCAGACGTCGCGAAGGTGTTCCGGCAGTGGCTGGACCTGTGCACGTTCACGCCTCCGGTGGCCGGCGACTACTACCTGCAGATCCGCACCAATGTCGCCCTCGGCGGCGTGTCCGACGGGGAGGGTGGCTACAAGAGCAACCCGACCGTCTTCTCCCAGGACGGCGACAACACCTCGGTCCACGGCAGCGGCAACAACCGCTGGGCGGTCCGGGTGAAGGGCAGCCAGCGGGCGGCGATCGCGGTGTCCGGCTTCGACCACATGTCGATGTATGCCAACTACGACGGCGCGGCGACGACGTTCAACCTGGTACGGGTCCTCCCCGCCGCGGCCAGCAAGACGCTGAAGATCGGTTTCTACGACACCGGCGACGCCACCCAGCCGGGCACCCTCACGATCCAGCCCCCGACCGACTCCAACATGCCGGCGTCCATCGCCAACTGCACCGCCTCGGGTGTGGTCACCGGGACCCTCACCGGCTGTCGGCTCACAAATGTGTCGAGCGGCAGCGGCTATCAGGGCAACTGGCAGTACGTGAACGTGCCGATCCCGACGAACTACTCCTGCACCTTCGGCCAGAACGGCGGCTGCTGGTTCACGGTGAAGTTCGCCTTCCCGGGCGGCGTGCCGACCGACACCACGACGTGGACCGCGAAGATCGACGGAGACCCGGTCCGGATCATCCAGTAGGGACCCGCGACCGACCACGAGCGACCGGTTCGTCGCGCCACAGCGGCAGCAGCCGGACGGGACCGGCTCCGACCAGGCGGAGCGGATCGAGGTAGGTCTCGCCCTCGATCCAGCCCCAGTGCAGGCAGGCGCGGGGGAAGCAGTGCGACCCGCTGAGCTGGAGGGTGCCGATCCGGCCGCCGGCCGCGACCGCCGCGCCGACCGCGACCGTCGCCGCGACGGGCTCGTAGGTCGTGCGGGTGGATCCGTGGTCGACGACGACCACGCCGCGCCCGGCCAGCGCTCCGGCGTAGGTGACAGTGCCGGGCAGCGCGGCCAGCACCGGCTGACCGGTCGAGCCGAGGAGGTCGACGCCGCGGTGGCCCGCGCCGTAGGGGGAGTCGGGCGGGTCGAAGGCGTGGACCACCTCGGGCGGGGGCTGCAGTGGCCAGACGCCCACCGGGTCGGCGGTGCGCGCGGTGGGGACGGTGGGCACGGTGAGCACGGCGGCGAGCAGCAGCGCGGTCAGGGAAGCCATGCCGACACCCTCGTCGTCGGCGTCGACCACCGCGGGCTCGCTGCCCGCGGGCTGTGGACGGAGCAGTCCTGCCGGCAGGATGTGCACGATTCGCGGCTGCCAGCGCCGTCCACTACTCTTGACGGGCAGCCCTCCGGGGCTGACTTCGCACGCAGGCAGACCGCGACAGGCTTTCTTGTGGAGCCTGATCACCCGCGGGCGACGACCCTCGGTCTCGACGGCAGCAGCACCAGAACCGGCGAGTCGGGTCGCGCGCAGGCGTCAGGACGGCCGGGCTCCGTGACGATCAGGAGCCGGGCCGTGGACAACTGAGAACCCGATCGGACCCCACACCGGCGTGCCCTGCCTCAAGGGCAAGCGGACGGTCGTGCGGATCCACCACAAGAGAGAAGAAGCAGATGGCAGTCGTCACGATGCGCCAGCTCCTCGAGAGCGGCGTCCACTTCGGTCACCAGACCCGGCGCTGGAACCCGAAGATGAAGCGCTTCATCATGACCGAGCGCAACGGCATCTACATCATCGACCTGCAGCAGTCGCTGGCCTACATCGACCGGTCCTACGCCTTCATCAAGGAGACCGTCGCCAAGGGCGGCACGATCATGTTCGTGGGCACCAAGAAGCAGGCCCAGGAGGCGATCGCCGAGCAGGCGACCCGCGTCGGGATGCCCTACGTCAACCAGCGCTGGCTCGGTGGCATGCTCACCAACTTCCAGACGGTGCACCAGCGGATCAACCGCCTCAAGGAGCTCGACGAGATCGACTTCGACGACGTGGCCGGCAGCAGCCGCACCAAGAAGGAGCTGCTGCAGATGCGCCGCGAGCGCGACAAGCTCAACAAGTCGCTCGGCGGCATCCGCGAGATGGGCCGTACGCCGTCCGCCGTGTGGATCGTCGACACCAACAAGGAGCACCTCGCCGTCGAGGAGGCCCGCAAGCTCCACATCCCGATCATCGGCATCCTCGACTCCAACTGTGACCCCGACCTGGTCGACTTCCCGATCCCGGGCAACGACGACGCCATCCGCGCCGTCGGTCTGCTCACCCGGGTCGTCGCGGACGCCGTGGCCGAGGGCCTGATCGCCCGCTCCGGTGTCAAGGCCGGCACCGATGGCGCCGAGGCCGTGGGCGCCGAGGAGCCGCTGGCCGAGTGGGAGCGTGAGCTGCTGGGCGGCGACGCCGAGCAGGCCGCCGAGGCCGCCACGAGTGCGCCGGCCGAGGCCGGAGCGGCTGCCACCGAGGCGACCGGCGCTGCGACGGAGGCCACCGAGGCCACCGAGGCGGTGCAGGCGGTGCAGGCCGCCGACCCCGTGGCCCCCGAGCCCGTCGTCGAGGAGCCCGCGGCGACCGAGGAGCCCGCCGCGACCGAGGAGCCCGCCGCGACCGAGGAGCCCGCCGCGACCGAGGAGCCCGCCGCGACCGAGGAGCCCACCGCGACCGAGGAGCCCACGGCGACCGAGGAGTCCACGGCTACCGAGGAGCCCACGGCGACCGAGGAGCCCACGGCGACCGAGGAGCCCGAGGCCGCCGTCACGACCGACGTCACCGAGGACCTCACCGAGACCATCGGTGAGTCCGTCGAGGCAGCGCCTGTCGACGAGCCCGTCGACGAGCCTGTCGACGGGGCGGCCGACGAGGCCAAGGCCTGACGCGCACGCCCCGCACCGTCACCCACTGAACAACAGGAAGCAGAAGCACCCCGACATGGCTAACTTCTCCGCGGCCGACGTCAAGAAGCTCCGCGAGCTCACCGGCGCCGGAATGATGGACTGCAAGAAGGCGCTCGACGAGGCCGACGGCGACCTCGACAAGGCGATCGAGCTGCTCCGCGTCAAGGGCGCCGCCAAGGCGGCCCAGCGCGGCGCCGAGCGCGAGGCGACCGCCGGTCTGGTGGCCCACGCCCCCGGTGTCCTCGTCGAGCTCAACAGCGAGACCGACTTCGTGGCCAAGAACGAGGACTTCGTCGCCACCGCCCAGAAGATCGCGGACGCGGCCTCCGAGGCCGGTGCCGACGACCTCGAGGCGCTCAAGGCGGTCCCGCTCGACGGGCAGACAGTCGGCGACGTCGTCGAGGGCCTGGCCGTCTCCATCGGCGAGAAGATCGAGCTCGGACGGTTCGTCCGCTTCGGCGGCGACGTCGTCGCCTACATGCACAAGCGCGCGGCCGACCTGCCTCCGGCCGTGGGCGTGCTCGTCGAGTACACCGGTGACGCCGAGGCGGCGCGCGCCGCGGCCATGCAGATCGCGGCGATGCGCCCGCAGTACCTCACCCGCGACGAGGTGCCGGCCGAGATCGTCGAGAAGGAGCGCGAGATCGCCGAGCAGACCTCTCGCGAGGAGGGCAAGCCCGAGCAGGCGATCGCCAGGATCACCGAAGGCCGGCTCAACGGGTTCTTCAAGGACGTCGTCCTCCTGGAGCAGCCCTCCGTCACGGAGAACAAGAAGTCCGTCAAGGCGGTCCTCGACGAGGCCAAGACGTCGGTGACGCGGTTCGCCCGCATCGAGGTCGGAGCCTGACCGATAGCCTCACTCCGACCACCCACCGAGGAGCTGCCCTGATGCCCGGCTACCAGCGAGTCCTGCTGAAGCTCTCCGGTGAGGTGTTCGGGGGAGGCAAGGTCGGCATCGACCCCGACGTCGTGCAGGAGATCGCCCGCGAGGTCGCGGCGGTCGTCGCGTCGGGCGCCCAGATCGCCGTCGTCACCGGCGGGGGCAACTTCTTCCGGGGCTCCGAGCTCCAGCAGCGCGGCATGGACCGCGTCCGTGCCGACTACATGGGCATGCTCGGGATCGTGATGAACTGCCTGGCCCTCCAGGACTTCCTGGAGAAGATGGGCATCGAGACCCGGGTGCAGACCGCGATCACCATGGGCCAGGTCGCCGAGCCCTACGTGCCCCGCCGAGCGATCCGGCACATGGAGAAGGGCCGGGTCGTCATCTTCGGTGCCGGCATGGGACTGCCGTTCTTCTCGACCGACACGGTCGCGGTCCAGCGCGCGCTGGAGACCAAGTGCGACGTCGTGCTGGTCGCCAAGAGCGGCGTGGACGGCGTCTACAGCGCCGACCCGCACCAGGACCCGACGGCCACGAAGTTCGACGACCTGACCTACGACGAGGCGATCTCGCGGGATCTGCGGATCATGGACCAGACGGCGTTCACGCTGTGCAGCGAGAACAAGCTGCCGATGATCGTCTTCGGCATGGAGACCGAGGGCAACATCCTGCGAGTGGTGCAGGGTGAGAAGATTGGCACGCTCGTCAGCGCCAGCTGACCGGCACTCGAGACCAGGCAGGACAGGGGTTCAGCGGTGATCGACGACATCCTCAACGAGGCCGACAGCAAGATGGACAAGTCGGTCGAGGCGGCGCGCGAGGAGTTCGCCGCGATCCGGGCCGGTCGCGCCCAGCCGAGCATGTTCAGCAAGATCCTCGTCGACTACTACGGCACTCCGACGCCGCTCCAGCAGCTCGCCTCGTTCACCGCTCCGGAGGCCCGGATCATCCTGATCCAGCCCTACGACATGGGTGCGATGGCCAACATCGAGAAGGCGATCCGCGACTCCGACCTGGGCGTCAACCCGTCCAACGACGGCAAGGTGCTGCGCTGCGTCTTCCCGGAGCTCACCGAGGAGCGCCGCAAGGAGTACATCAAGGTCGCCCGCACCAAGGCCGAGGACGGCCGGGTCGCGGTGCGCAACCTGCGCCGTACCGCCAAGCAGGGGCTGGAGAAGCTCGAGAAGGACGGCGAGGCCGGCAAGGACGACGTCACCGGCGCCGAGAAGCGGCTCGACGGCATCACCAAGAAGCACACCGACGCGATCGACGAGATGCTGAAGAACAAGGAAGCCGAGCTCATCGAGGTATGAGTCCGAGATGACAGGCACCGTTCCGGCCCCGGCCAAGGACCACGGCCGGGCGGGTCGGGACCTGAAGGCGGCCATCGGCTCCGCCGTCGTGCTCCTCGCAGCGATCGGGCTGTCGCTGTTCTTCTGGAAGCCCGCGTTCATGGTCATCGTCGCGGCGGCCGTGTGCGTCGCGATCTGGGAGCTCCACAAGGGGCTGCTCGCCAAGGCGATCGACATCCCCGAGCAGCCGCTGATGCTCGGCGGCACCGTGATGGTGGTGGTCGCCTACCTGTGGGGCGCCCCGGCGCTCGCGTCGGCGACGGCGGTGACCGGGCTGGTCACCATGCTGTGGCTGCTGCACCGCGGCATCGACGGCTACGTCCAGAACGCCAGCGCCGCGATCTTCACCCTCTTCTACGTGCCGTTCCTCGGCTCGTTCGTCGCCCTGATGCTCGCCGAGGGCGGCCGCACCGGCGCCGGGCTCGACGACGACGGCGTGGCCGGGATCATCACGTTCATCCTGGTCACGATCGCCTCCGACACCGGCGGGTACGTCGCGGGAGTGCTCTTCGGAAGGCACCCGATGGCCCCGGTCATCTCTCCCAAGAAGTCGTGGGAGGGCTTCGTCGGCTCGATCGTCTTCACGGTGGCCGCCGGGGTCGTGCTGGTCGTGCTGCTGCTCGACGGCGACTGGTGGGTCGGCGTCGCGCTGGGCGCGATCGCGGTGGTGATGGCCACCCTGGGCGACCTCTGCGAGTCGGTGATCAAGCGCGATCTCGGCATCAAGGACATGAGCCAGGTGATCCCGGGCCACGGCGGTCTGATGGACCGGCTCGACTCGCTGCTGGCCACCATCGCCCCGATCTGGCTGCTGCTCCACTACGCCGTCTTCTGAGACTCACCCGGATGCTGTTCCTCGTTCGTCACGGCCGGCCACTCATCGACCGCTCCCGGCCGGCCCACGAGTGGGAGCTCGACCCTGCGGCGTACGACGAGATCTGGGCGCTCCGCACGTCCGGCCGGCTGCCCCAGAGGGCTCCGTGGTTCAGCTCACCCGAGCCCAAGGCGCTGGCCACCGCCGAGCTGCTCACCGACGGGGAGGTCGGTGTGGTCGACGGGCTGCGCGAGCAGCGGCGCGACAGCACTGAGTGGGTCGAGGACCTCGACGACGCCGTGCGCCGCGCGTTCGCGGTGCCGGCCGCGGCCGCCGTTCCGGGCTGGGAGCCGATCACGGCCTGCCGCGACCGGGTCGTCCGCGCGGTCGACGGCATCCTCGCGGAGCACGGCGGCACCGACGTCGTGCTCGTCGGCCACGGCACGGCGTGGACCGTGCTGGCCGCCGTGCTCACCCGCACCGATCCGGACCTGGAGCGGTGGCGGAGCCTGGCGATGCCCGACGTCATCGTGCTCGACCTGTGAGAAGCACCCGAGCCGCGCCGCCACGGTTCCCGGGGACGAGTCTGGGAGACTTGAGGAGATGAGCACCGACGAGCCCGCGGTCCGGGAAGCGGAGACCGAGGACACCGGGGAGGGCCAGGCCGCCTCCGACGAGGCGCCAGCGCGCGAGGAGTCTGAGACCGAGGAGTCTGGGACCGAGGAGTCTGGGAGGACCGAGGAGCACCGGCCAAGCTGGTGGCACCGCGACCACCCGACCTTCTCGGCCCTGTCGGGGTTCTTCACCGGACTGCTGTTCGTGGCGCTCGTCCCCGCGGTCTACGTCGGCGTCCTCAGCCTGATGTTCGACAACGACCGGGTCGAGGACCTGTTCCCGTTCGTGCTGCTCACCCTCGTCGTACCCGTGGCGCTCGTCACGAGCCAGCGCACCCGCCGGTTCGGCACCTACTTCTGGATCGGGATGCTCCTCACCGCAGTCGTCGTGGTCGGCGTCGGCGCCCTGGTGCTGTGGTACCTCGTCGAGCACCAGAGCTGATGCCCGACGACACTGCGCGCCAGCCCCTTCCCCTGGTCTTCGAGGCGCCCAAGGGGCGCGGGAAGCCGCCGCGCCACCTGGCCGACCTGGCGATGGACGAGCGCCTCGAGCTCGCGAAGGAGGCCGGGCTTCCGGCGTTCAGGGCTCGCCAGCTCTCCGCGCACTACTTCCAGCGCCTGGTCGACGACCCCGAGCAGATGACCGACCTGCCGACCGGCCAGCGCGACGAGCTGGTGTCGACGTTCCTCCCCGACCTGATGACCCCGCTGCGCACCCTCGAGGCCGATCGCGGGACCACTCGCAAGACCCTGTGGAAGCTGTTCGACGGCGCGCTCGTCGAGTCGGTGCTGATGCGCTACCCCGACCGGGCCACCATGTGCGTCTCCAGCCAGGCCGGGTGCGGCATGGCCTGCCCGTTCTGCGCGACCGGCCAGGGAGGGCTGCAGCGCAACATGTCGACGGCCGAGATCGTGGAGCAGGTGGTCGCCGGCGCCCGCTCCCTCGACCGCGGAGAGGTGCCCGGCGGTCCGGGGCGGGTCTCC
This sequence comes from uncultured Actinomycetota bacterium, assembly GCA_963766475.1. Classification (GTDB taxonomy): domain Bacteria; phylum Actinomycetota; class Actinomycetes; order Propionibacteriales; family Nocardioidaceae; genus Nocardioides. Next base: position 88,698 of record CAVXZS010000007.1, read on the forward strand.
AACGTCGTGTTCATGGGCATGGGCGAGCCGCTGGCCAACTACAAGGCCGTCATCGGCGCGGTCAGGCGGCTCACGGACCCCGCGCCCGACGGGCTCGGCATGTCGGCCCGCGGCGTCACCGTGTCGACGGTCGGGCTGGTCCCGCGGATGCGGCAGCTCGCCGACGAGGGCATCCCCGTCACGCTGGCGCTGAGCCTGCACGCGCCCGACGACGAGCTGCGCAACGAGCTCGTCCCCATCAACACGCGCTCCTCGGTCGCTGAGACCGTGGCTGCTGCCCGCGAGTACGCCGACAAGACCCGCCGCCGGGTCTCGATCGAGTACGCCATGATGCGCGGCATCAACGACCAGGGCTGGCGTGCCGACCTCCTCGCCGACGTCCTCCACGAGCACGGCACCTGGGGCTGGGTGCACGTCAACCTGATCCCGCTCAACCCGACCCCGGGCTCGAAGTGGACCGCCTCCGACCCCGCCGACGAGCGCGAGTTCGTGCGCCGGCTGGAGGCGCGCGGCATCCCGACCACGGTCCGCGACACCCGCGGCCGCGAGATCGACGGCGCCTGCGGCCAGCTGGCGGCCATCGAGTCCTGAGTCAGGCGGTCAGGAACGCCGGCGCCGGCAGCATCAGCTCGACGTTGCGGGCGTTGGCCGCGCCGCGGTAGCCGTCGCCGCGGTTGTGCCAGTCGTTCGCGGCCAGCTCGCGGGCCAGGCCGGCCAGGTGGGTCGGGTCACCCGTGTTGCCACCGTAGGACGCGGGGCCGGCGTGGTCGACGATCGTGGTGAACAGCGACAGCGTGCCGTCGCGGTTGTCGGTGACCTCGATGATCCGCGACTGGGACGGCCAGTCGATGTGTGAGGCGGTGTTGATCTCCCACAGTCCGCCGCCACCCGCTCGTGGCCGCGCCCAGATCTGGTTCTTGTGGGTGTGGCCGTTGATCCAGGCGATCACCTGGTCGTGGGCCAGCAGCTCGGTGAGGACCGCGTCGCCGAGGATCCGGGTGTCGGGGTCGAGGCCCGTCCCGACCAGGCCGTTGGTCATGGTCTCGGAGGTGTGGTGGCTGAAGACCATCACCAGCCGGTCCGTGGACGCCGCGAGCAACGACTTGAGCCAGGTGAACTGGGTCTGGTCGATCGAGCCGTCGGCGTACCCGTTCGGGTTGACGGTGTCGAGGACGACGAACCGGCACACACCCTTGTCGAAGGTGTAGTAGGCGGTGCCCTTGGTGCGGTTCTCGGTGGTGAAGCCGTGACCGGCCGGCAGCCCGGCGGTGTGGAAGTGCTCCTCGACGATCTCCTTGCGCGTCAGCAGCCGCCGCCTCGCGTCGGCGGACACCAGCCGCACCGAGGGCGAGAGAGCCAGGGAGGCAAGCAGTGCGGCGTACGAGCCGTCCTGGAGCGCGTTGACGAGCGCGGCGGGGGAGAGGCCGGCCGGCGTCGACATGAGCTTGAGCGGCCCGGTGGCGACCGCGTTGAGCTGGAGGGTCCCCGCGGGGAAGTTGCCCTGCGACAGGCCGTCGTGGTTGCCGAAGGCGGCGTACCACGGGATCGACAGCCCCTTGGCGCGGAACGGCCGGCGAGCCGCGTCGAGCAGCCCGGGCACCGCCGGGAAGCCACGCTGGCTGCGCGGCAGGTCGTCGGTCCTCCCCGGAGGCGTGCCGTGCGGGTGCCAGTAGTGCGGGTCGTAGTACGTCGGGTCGTCGTCGTGCACGCCCTCCCACCGGGACAGGTCGCCCGAGTCGACACGCACCTGGCCGCCGTCGAGGACGTCGATGTTCCAGCGCACCTCGTTGAGCTGGGAGTTGTCGGAGTTGTCCCCGGTCTGGATCGCCAGCGCGAGCGGCTTGCCGGTCACGGGGCCGGCCGCGACCTGGTTGAGCCGGCGGACCATCGCGTCGGCGATCTGGCCGGACAGCATCTCGTGGGGCCGGTACGCCGAGGCGAACAGTCCCGTCGCGGGCAGCGCGCTCTCGTCGTCGAGGCGGTCGGCCCACTCCACGCGCATCGGTGACTGGGCGTCGACCACGTGCACGTCGCTGAGCTGGGCGAACGCGATCAGTGGCTTGCGCCGCCTGGTGCGCGCCGCGGTCGGCCGTCCGCCGAGGTCGGTTCGGACGAGGTGGGGCTCACCGGGCGCCCCGACGACCGGGCGGTAGCCGCCGGCGCCTGCGGCGCCCCGGGTGAGCGTGCGCGCGAGGGTCGTCCCCGAGGGCGGTCCGGAGGCCGACCAGCCCCGGTCCGGCGTCCAGAAGGCGTCGGTGGTGGCTGCGGTGGCCGCCGGAGCGGCGCCCGCGGTAGCCGCTGCTCCACCCGCCACGGCTCCGGAGCGGAACAGGCCGCGTCGGGTGAGCTTCACGCCCCACACAACGACCCGCCGCGAGGACGGTCACGCCCCCGCTGGTGCTACCGAGAGCTCGCCGCGTGACTGCTCCGCTGGTCGAGGAGGTTGCGCAGCAACCGTCTCGAAACCCCTCGAGGCTCGGCTGGGACTGGCCGACGGCACCTTCCAGCCTCGGGTTGCGAGGTTTCGAGACGGGCGCAGAGCGCCCTCCTCAACCAGCGGAGGGGCGAGCCGGGCTCGGCTACCGGAAGTTCGCCGCGGGACTGCTCCGCTGGTTGAGGAGGTTGCGCAGCAACCGTCTCGAAACCCCTCGAGGGTCGGCTGGGACTTGGCCGAGGGCACCTTCCAGCCTCGGGTTGCGAGGTTTCGAGACGGGCGCAGAGCGCCCTCCTCAACCAGCGGTGGGCGCTCACGCGTGACCCAGCAAGGCGACAGCGTCGTCGACGTGGTCGACGAGGTGGACGCGCTCCTCCATCGGGCGGCCGCGCGACAGGGACCGCAGCAGCGGCCACGCGGGCAGTGTCTCGGTCCAGTAGGTGCGTCCGACCAGCACCATCTCGGCGACCGAGGACTCGTCGGCGTAGTAGTTCTCGCACGCGTCCTGGAACACCTCCTGGACGGTGCCGCCGGCTCCGGGGAGGAAGACGATGCCGGCGTCGCAGACCTCGAGCAGGATCGCCTCGCGGGTGGCGTTGCGGAAGTACTTCGCGATGCCGGTGGCGAAGACGTTGGACGGCTCGTGGCCGTAGTGCCAGGTCGGGATGCCGAGCGAGTCGTGCGGCTCGGTGACCGCGGCGCGGACCTCCAGGGCCGGCCGCAGCCAGGCGTCGACCGAGGGCCGGAACGCCGGCACCTCGGCCAGGGCCGCCACCGCATCGGTCACCCGCGAGACGTGGGAGCCGGCCAGGTAGCTGCCGAGGTTGGCGGCCTCCATCGTGCCGGGGCCGCCGCCGGTGGCGACCACGTGGTGAGCGCCGAGCGCGTGCCCGAGCCGGGCCGCTCCGGCGTACTCCGCGTCCCCGCGGTGCGCCGCGTGACCGCCCATCACGCCGACCAGGTGCTTGCGCTCGATCCAGGTCGTCAACGCCTCGTCGATCGCATGGTCGTGCAGCGAGCGGGCCAGCGCGTCGTCGGCGTTGCCGCCGGTCTGCGACCAGGCATAGGCCCGGCCGTCGAGCGAGCTCAGGTACGGCGCCGTGTCGTAGAGCTCCTCCGGGGTGTAGAGGCCCGGCCGGTAGACGTCCACCGGCGCGATCGTCAGCGGCGGCAGCACCAGGGCGCCCGCGCGCTCGATGCGCTCCTCGACGCCCGGGCCGAAGGTGCAGCCGAGGAACGTCGCTCCCGCCACCTGCAGCCCGGCCAGCACCTCGTCACGACCGCGCAGGTCCACCCGCGCCACCCGCCAGCCGCTGAGCCGGGTCGCACCCGCCTCGACCCGACGGTCGAAGTCGGCGAGCGTCTCGACCCGCACGACCCGCCCGCGACTGCGCCTCACGAGCGCAACCTAGCGGGTCGCGTCCCAGCGTCGGCTTCGATTACTTCGCGATCGCTTACTCAACCACCGCTGATCTCACCCCTCCTCGTTCCTCGGAGGGGTGAGCTCAGAACGCGTGAGCCATCAGCTCTCCGAACAGCGCGTGCTCGTCGACGTCCAGCCCGCGCGCGTGGAACCACCCACAGATGTTGGCGCAGTCGCGTTGCAGGAAGTCCATGCCGTTGAGGTTGCCGACCAGGTCGACGATCTGCGGCAGGTCGATGAAGACCAGCCGGTCGCCCGCCGCCAGGATGTTGTAGGCCGAGAGGTCGCCGTGCACGACGCCGTTCTGCACCATGACCGCGAGCACGTCCTTGACCTGCTCGAAGTACGACGCCAGGAGCTCGGGCGCGGGTCGGGTCTGCGCGAGCCGCGGCGCGGTCTGCACGCCGTCCTCGTCGTCCAGGACGGTGATCCACTCCATCATGATCTCGGTGCCGTCGATCTGGACCGGGTAGGGGACAGGGACCCCGAGGTTCCAGAGCCGCACCAGGGCGCCCCACTCGGACACCGCCCACTCGCCCGCGGCGACCAGCCGACCGAACGTGCTCTTGCGCTTGAGAGCCCGCTCGTCGCGCGAGCGCTTCATCGAGCGGCCCTCGGTGTAGGAGGCGGCGCGGTGGAAGGTCCGGTGCTCGGGTGAGCGGTAGCGCTTGGCGGCCATGACCACACCGTGCGCGGGGTCGAACGGATCCGCGCGCTCGACGAGGTGGACGTCGGCCTCCTTGCCGGTCTTGAGGACACCGAGCTCGGTGTCGATGGCGCCCTGCGAAGTCACCAGCCAGTCCGGGCGCGGCTCCGGGCCGCGGCAGAGGGGCTCGACGTTGAGCCAGGTCGACCAGCGCTGTCCGTCGTCGAGCTCGCCGTAGGTGCGGAAGTCGATGACGAAGCGCTCGTCGACGTCGCTCAGGTCGTCCGCCGGCGGGACGTAGCGGTAGGCGTCGGTGAGGAAGTCGTCAGGAAAGGCTGGTTCCGAAAGGAACGGGTCGTGCGTTGAGTCGTGGTGAGACATCGCTGGAGGTGCTCCATGAGGTGAGAGAGGGACGGTCTGCGGGCAGGCCGACGACAGTCGTGGTCACGGTCGACCCCCTCTCGTGGAGCACCGGGCGGTTCCCGGCGTCACGGCCATGGTGACGGGCCGGCGTGGGCGGCGGCAACTGGTTAACGGGACGCCGCAGGTAGGTTGCGTCCGTGACCGTCCCCGCCCGCCTCCTGGCTCTCGTGCTGGCGCCGGTGCTGGGCCTGGGACTGGGCCTGGTGCTCGGCGGTCCCGCGGCCGCACAGCATGCCCCCACGCCGGGTGCGGAGGGCATCGGCGACCCCTACTTCCCGCAGGACGGCAACGGTGGCATCGACGTGCTCCACTACGACGTCCGGGACGCCTACTCGTTCGCCTCGGGACGGCTCGCCGGCCGGACCACGCTGGAGGTCCGCGCCACCCAGGACCTGTCGCGCTTCGACCTCGACTTCCTGCTGCCGGTCCGGTCGGTGACCGTCGACGGCCGGCGCGCGCGCTTCCGCACCGGGGGAGGTCACGAGCTCCGCATCACGCCCGCCACCGCGGTGGTCAGCGGCGCGCAGTTCCGGGTCGTCGTGAAGTACGACGGCGTGCCCGCCACCGAGCGCTCGCACGGCGAGAGCAACTGGCTGGCCGCCCGCGACGAGGTCGTCACCATGAACGAGCCGCACATGGCGGCCTGGTGGTTCCCGGCCAACGACCACCCCCGCGACAAGGCGTCGTTCGACATCCGGGTCACGGTGCCGCGGGGGAAGGACGTGGTCTCCAACGGCGTCCTGGTCGGGAAGCGCAAGCGGCACGACCGCACCACCGTGCACTGGCGCGCGGCCGAGCCGATGGCGACCTACCTCGCGTTCTTCGCGGCCGGCGACTTCGAGACGCGGTCGGCGAGCTGCGGCGGCATCGCCAACTACGTGGCGGTCTCCGAGCACCGGCCGATCTTCGCCCGGGGCAAGGCCAAGGACCTGGCCGACCGGACCTGCACGACCATCACGGCGCTGGCGAGCGTGCTGGGTCCCTACCCCTTCTCGGCCGTGGGCGGGGTGGCCACCGCCCTTCCGGTGTCGTTCGCGCTTGAGAACCAGACCCGGCCGACCTACCCCTCGCAGGGTGGGCCGACCCTGGGGCTGGTGGCGCACGAGCTCGCCCACCAGTGGTTCGGCGACTCGGTGTCGGTCAGCAGCTGGCGCGACATCTGGCTCAACGAGGGGTTCGCCGACTACCTCCAGACCTACTACCTCACCGAGGTCGTCGGCGGCCGCTCGATGCAGGACTGGCTCGTCAACAGCTACAACGCGCTCGTGCCGGAGGCGGACTTCTGGAGGCTCTCGATCGACGACCCCGGCCCGGGCCACCTCTTCGACGGCCAGGTCTACACGCGGGGCTCGATGGCCGTGCAGGCGCTGCGCCACCGCATCGGCGACGTCGCGTTCTGGACCCTGCTGCGGACGTGGGTCTCGCAGCACGCCTACGGCAACGCCTCGGTCGCGGACTTCGAGGCACTCGCCGCCTCGGTCAGCGGCCAGGACCTCACGGCGTTCTTCGACGCCTGGCTGCATGCCCCGGTGCTGCCGGCCAGGACCGCCGAGAACGGCCTGCTCTAGCCGCCGCGCAGCCGGATCGACAGGCAGGTCACGCAGCCCTCGAGCTTCTCGAACTCGGAGATGTCCACCGCGACCACGCGCAGCCCCCGCGACTCGAACAGCTCCTGGGTGCGCGGGGCGGAGGTCGACATCAGCACCGTCGACCCGTCGAGCAGGACGACGTGGGCGCCGGGCTCCTCCGGGACGGAGAGGTACGACGGGAACGCGGCCGGGTCGTCGACGAGCGGGTCGTAGCCGATCACGCTCCCGTCGGGGAGCGCGGTGACCGCGGACTTCAGGTGCAGCACCTTGCTCACCGGGACCCCGGTCACGGTGGCGCGCAGCGGCTCGAGGTGGGCGCGCAGCTGGTTGAGGCCGGCCTGGTTGGTCCGGCCGCCGAGGCCGACCCAGACCGTGCCACCGTGCTTGAGGACGTCGCCGCCGTCGAGGGTGCCGGGCGGCTCGATGTGCACGAGCCGGTAGCCGAGTCCGAGCAGTGACGTCTCGGTGCCCGTGGTCTCGGGCCTCCGCTGGTCGGCGCCCGGGCGGGTGACCACCGCGAGGTCGCCGTAGACGACCGCCGTGTCCTCCACGAACACCGCGTCCGGGCAGTCGTCCGCGGGCTCGACCTCGAAGACCTCCCACCCCTCGGACTGCAGCGCCGCGACGTAGCCGAGCCACTGGCGCCTCGCCTTGTCCGGGTCGACGGGCACCCGCTCCAGGTGGGTCAGCAGTCCTTCCTCCAGCCGCGGACCGGGGCGGCGGACCAGGGCGCGCCTGTTCACGGCCGCGGGGCCTCACCGTGCTCGCGGACGACCCGTGGCGCGTCCGCCGGATGGTGCCAGCACAGGTCGTGGCCCGAGGCCTCGCGGTGGACCCGAGTCGCCGCGCGCATCCGACGGGCCGCCACGAGGAGCTCCGCGTGGCTCAGGGCGTCCAGGTCCTCGTCCATGCAGCGACCGTACGCCGAGATGGCGCGACCGATGCAGCGCGACCGGGGAGTGCTACCCGAGGAGCGGCGAGACCGCCCGTGCGACCACCGACGGGCGCCCGGTGATCGCCTCCTCGGCGTCGGCAAGCGTCATCGCGCGCAGCCCCGCGTTGATGCCGAGCCAGCGCAGCGGTTCCGGCTCCCACGACGGCGACCGGTGGCCGACCCAGGGAAGCGCGGTCAGCTCGGTGGACCGGCCCAGGAGCAGGTCGCAGAGGGTCCGGCCGGCCAGGTTGGTGGTCGACACGCCGTCGCCGACGTAGCCACCCGCCCAGGCCAGGCCGGTGCTGCGGTCCAGCCCGACCGAGGCGCACCAGTCCCGCGCGATCCCGAGCGGCCCACCCCACGCATGGGTGAAGCGGGTCCGCTCCAGCACCGGGAACAGGTCGAGCAGCGTGGCGTGCAGGGCCGCGAAGACCCGCGGGTCGCGGTCGAAGGCGGGGGAGACCCGCGACCCGAGGTGGTAGGGCGCGCCGCGGCCGCCGAAGACGAGCCGGTCGTCGGCGGTCCGCTGGCCGTAGATGATCAGGTGCCGGTGGTCGGAGAACGTCTCCCGCTGGGCCAGCCCTATCTCGTCCCAGATGGCGGGCGGGAGCCGCTCGCTCGCGATGACGAGCGAGTAGACGGGCACCAGCGCCCGGGCCAGCCGGGGCAGCTGCGTGGTGTATCCCTCGGTCGCTCGCACGACGTACGGCGCCCGCACCGAACCGCGGGCGGTCCGCACCACGCCCGGCTCGATCGACAGCGCTCGCGTCCGCTCGTGCAGCACGACGCCGCGGCGGGTGACCGCGTCGGCCAGCCCGCGCACGAGCCGCCCCGGGTGGATCGCCGCGCAGTCCGGGGTGTACGTCGCACCCAGGGTCCGCGTCGCCCGCAGCCGCCGGCCGGCCTCCGCCGGCGAGAGCACCTGGTCGCCGTGCTCCGCTCGGGCGCGGGCGAGCTGCGCCTTGTTGCGCGCGAGCACGATGGTGCCGCCCTTGGCGAAGTGGCAGTCGATCCCCTCGGCGAGGGTGACCCGCCGTACCTCGTCGACCGAGGCCCGCATGGCGGCGTCCTGCGCCTCCCCGAGCGAGGTCGGGAACAGCGCCGAGCACCAGCCGCCGTTGCGTCCCGAGGCGCCGAACCCGGCCACCTCGGCCTCGACCACCACGATCCGCAGGGCCGGGTCCGCCACCGAGAGGTAGTAGGCCGTCCAGAGCCCGGTGTAGCCGGCGCCGACGATCGCGACGTCCGCCTCGACGTCACCCTCGAGCCCGGGTCGCGGCGTCCAGTCCGTCGGGGTGGTCTCGTGCCAGAGCGACAGCCGCCTCGTCGGCTCGCTGGGCGTCAGCGGACCCCCCACGAGTACGTCTGCTTGCGGAGGTGGAGGTACATGAAGGTCTCGGTCGACAGCACCCCGTCGATGGAGCGGATCCGGTCGCTGATGATCTCGAGCAGGTGCTCGTCGCTCTCGGCCACGACCTCGGCCAGCACGTCGTAGGAGCCGGCGGTCACCACGACGTAGTCGACGTCGTCCAGGGCCGCGATCGCGTCGGCCACGGGTTCGATCGCACCGGTGACCCGGACGCCCACCATCGCCTGGCGCGCGAAGCCGAGCTCCATCGGGTCGGTCACCGCGACGACCTGCATGACTCCCGAGTCGGTGAGCCGCTGGACCCGCTGCCGGACGGCGGCCTCGGACAGCCCGACCACCTTGCCGATGGCGGCGTAGGAGCGCCGGCCGTCCTGCTGGAGCTGGCTGATGATCGCCTTGGAGACCTCGTCGAGGGGCTGACGCTCCCTCGTGCGCTTACCCCGCATGGCGCGCAACGTATCGCGACCGCATACCGAACCGCCTCCCGATGCGATGACCGACGAAGGATTTCGTTGCCACGAGGTTACGACACCGCGGGATCCCTTGTTGCCGGACCGCTCCCGTGCAACGATCCGCAGAATGAGGGGGATCTCGCGGAGGGCGTGCACGTGAGCTCGCCGCCCGACCGGATGCAGCACGTGCCGCAGGACGGCCGCGGTCTCACCAGGCGGGGCGTGCTCCGCGGCGGCGGCGCCGTCGCGTTCGTCGGGCTCAGCGCCGCCGCGCTCAAGCTTCCGTTCTTCTCGGTCGACGGCGCCCAGATCGAGGCCGAGTCGTGTGTGGGCAAGGACCTCTCGGCGGCCCAGAAGAGGCTGGTCGTCTCCAACTGGCCGGCCTACATCGACCCGCGGCGCACCAAGAAGTCCACCTCGGCGGTGTTCGAGCAGACCACGGGGATCACCGTCGACTACACCCCCGACGTCAACGACAACTCCGAGTTCTACGCCAAGGTCAAGAACCAGCTCGGCTCCTGCCAGCCGATCAAGCGCGACATGATCGTGATGACCGACTGGATGGCGGCCCGGATGATCGACCTGGGCTGGATCCAGAAGCTCGACGCGAGCAAGATCCCCAACTGCCAGCAGAACCTCATCGAGCCGCTCCGCAACAGGCAGTGGGACCCGGACATGGAGCGCCACGTGCCGTGGCAGAGCGGTCTGACCGGCATCGCCTACAACGCGGACGTCACCGGTGAGGTGAAGAGCTTCGAGGAGCTGCTCACCCGTTCCGACCTCAAGGGCCGGATCACGCTGCTCACCGAGATGCGCGACACCATGACCTTCATGCTGAAGCTGACCGGCTCCGACCCGGGCACCTTCACCGACGACGACTGGGCCAACGCGATCGACCGGCTGCGGCAGGTGGTGGCCGACGGCCAGGTGCGCGCGTTCACCGGCAACGAGTACATCCAGGACCTCGCCGCCGGCAACATCGTCGCCTGCGAGGCCTGGTCCGGTGACGTCATCCAGGCGCAGTTCGACAACCCCGCGATCAAGTGGGTGGCGCCCGAGGAGGGCCTCAGCCTCTGGAGCGACAACATGCTCGTGCCGAACCTCGCGCAGCACCAGGGCAACGCCGAGGCCTGGATGAACTACTACTACCAGCCGGACGTGGCGGCGAAGCTCGCCGCGTGGGTCAACTACATCTGTCCCGTCCAGGGCGCGCAGGAGGAGATGGAGAAGATCGACCCCTCGCTGGTCGACAACGAGCTGATCTTCCCCACGCCCGAGCTCCTCGCGGTGACGATGGACATGAGGCCGCTCGACGAGGCGGAAGCCACCAAGTACGAAGGAGAGTTCGCCGATGTCACAGGTGGTTGAGGCACAGCCCGGGGGTGACGCCGCGGAGGATCCGGCCGACCCGTCGACGTACGACGGCCTGGTGCTGCGCCAGCTGACCCGGCACTACGGCTCCTTCTACGCCGTCCGTGAGCTGGACCTCGAGGTGCCGAGGGGCGCCTTCTTCGCGCTGCTCGGTCCCTCCGGCTGTGGGAAGACGACCACGCTGCGGATGGTGGCCGGCCTGGAGACGCCCAGCTCCGGCACGATCACGCTGTCCGGGAAGGACATCACCTGGGCCAAGCCCTACCAGCGGCCGGTGAACACGGTCTTCCAGAGCTATGCGCTCTTCCCGCACCTCGACATCTACGAGAACGTCGCCTTCGGGCTGCGGCGTCGCAAGGCGGCCGACGTCGACACGGCGGTCCGGGAGATGCTCGACCTGGTCGAGCTCGGCAGCCAGGCCCGGAAGAAGCCCGCCCAGCTCTCCGGTGGGCAGCAGCAGCGCGTGGCGCTGGCCCGTGCCCTGATCAACAGTCCCGACGTGCTCCTCCTCGACGAGCCGCTCGGCGCCCTCGACCTGAAGCTGCGCCGGTCGATGCAGATCGAGATCAAGCGGATCCAGACCGAGGTCGGCCGCACCTTCATCCACGTCACCCACGACCAGGAGGAGGCCATGACCATGGCCGACACGGTCGCGGTGATGAACGCCGGCGTGATCGAGCAGATGGGTGCGCCGGCCGAGCTCTACGAGAACCCGCGCTCGACGTTCGTGGCGAACTTCCTCGGACAGTCCAACCTGATCGAGGGCACGGTGAAGGCCCGCGCCGCGGACGTCGTCACCGTCGCCATGCACGGTGTCGACGTCTCGATCCCGGCAGACCGGTCGCACGCGCCGGGGGACCGCGGCTGGATCGGCATCCGCCCCGAGAAGGTGCTGATCGGCGACGAGGGGGAGGCGCTCGACGCGCCGGGCAACACGATCCCCGGCGGCGTGGTGAGCGACGTCAGCTTCGTCGGCGTGAGCACCCAGTACCTCGTCCGGATGCCCTGGGGCCAGGAGATGCAGGTGTTCTCGCAGAACACCGGCCGCCACCGGATCTTCGCGGTCGGGGACAAGGTCGAGCTCTCGTGGCGGCCGGAGTACGCCTTCCTCCTCGACGCCGCGCAGGACGCTTACGCCGGCGCCCAGCGCGTGGACTCCGATGGCTAGCACCGCCGGGGTCGCCCCGCTCGCCGACGTCGACACCTCGGACACCGGCCGACGACGCGGGCGCACCGGCTACCTGCTGCTCCTGCCGGCGGCACTCTGGCTGGGCGTCTTCTTCGTGGTCCCGTTCTACTCGCTGGTGGCGACCAGCCTGTTCGACCCGAGCGGCTCGGACTCACGTGGCTACGACATGACCTACCACGTCGCCAACTACTGGCACGTGCTCCAGGACTACTGGGGGCCACTGGTCCGGTCGCTGGCCTACGGCGCCATCGCCACCGTGATCTGCCTCGTGGTCGGCTACGTGCTGGCCTACGCGATCGCCTTCAAGGCCGGCCGCTGGAAGAACCTGATGCTGGTGCTGGTCATCGCGCCGTTCTTCACCAGCTTCCTCGTGCGCACGCTGTCGTGGAAGCTGATCCTGGCCGACGACGGCTTCGTGGTGAACACGCTGCAGCTCGTGCACGTCCTCGGTGACGACGGACGGCTGCTGGCCACGCCGGTCGCGGTGGTGGCCGGGCTGACCTACAACTTCCTGCCGTTCATGGTGCTGCCGCTCTTCGCGAGCATCGACAAGATCGACCACCGCCTGATCGAGGCCGCCAACGACCTCTACGCGAACCCGGTCGTCGGGTTCTTCAAGGTGACCTGGCCGCTCTCGCTGCCCGGCGTGGTCTCGGGGACGCTGCTCACCTTCATCCCTGCCGCGGGCGACTACATCAACGCGCAGCTCCTGGGCAGTCCCAACCAGCGCATGATCGGCAGCGTCATCCAGAGCCTGTTCACCGACGCCAACAACTATCCGGCCGCCGGAGCGCTGTCGATGATCCTGATGATCATCATCGTGGCGATGGTGCTGTTCTACGTCCGTCGCGCAGGCACCGAGGAACTGCTATGACGTGGTTCCGCAAGCACCTCATCCTGATCCTCGGCCTGCTGGTGCTCCTCTACACCTTCATCCCGATCTTCGTCGTGGTGCTGATGAGCTTCAACGACCCGTCGAGTCGGCTGATCTACGAGTTCGACGGGTTCACGATGCACAACTGGGCCAACCCCTGCGAGGACCCGGACATGTGCTCCGCCCTGGGCCGCAGCGTCGAGATCGGCCTGCTGGCCACGCTCGGGTCGACCCTCCTCGGCACCCTGGCGGCGTTCGCCCTGGTCCGCCACGACTTCCGCGGCCGCTCGACGATGAACCTGGTGATCTTCCTGCCGATGGCAGCGCCGGAGATCGTGATGGGCTCCTCGCTGCTGGCGCTCTTCGTGGGCGCCGGCTTCGCCGGTCAGCTCGGCTTCTGGACCATCCTGATCGCGCACATCATGTTCTGCCTGTCCTTCGTGGTGGTCACCGTCCGCTCCCGCCTCGCCGGCATGGACGACAACCTCGAACAAGCGGCCATGGATCTCTACGCGACTCCGAGGCAGACCTTCTGGAAGGTGACCTTCCCGCTGGTCTTCCCGGGCATCCTCGGCGCCGCGCTGCTGAGCTTCTCGCTGTCCTTCGACGACTTCATCGTCACCAACCTCAACGCGGGCCAGACCACGACGTTCCCCATGTACGTCTGGGGGGTCGCCCAGCGCGGCGTGCCGATGCAGGTGAACGTCGTCGGGACGCTGATGTTCGTCGTCTCGATCATCATCGTGGTGGGCAGCGAGCTGAACTCCAGGCGGCGGGCCCGGGCGCTGGCCTGATGGCGCCGGCGCGTCTGGCGGTCGCGTGCGGGCTGGCTGCGTCGATCCTCGCCGCGTGCACGTCGGAAACCTCGGACGGGGCCGGGCCACCGCCGTCACCGGGTGTCAACTCACCCAGCCCCACCCCGACAGCGACCCCGACCGACACTCCGGTTCCTTCGACCCCGGCTCCGACGGCCTCGCCGTCCGGTCCCGGCGTCGACCGACTGGTCGTCCCGGCGGCGGCGCCGACCATGCCCGAGGGCTGGCACGAGCGGTTCGTGATCGGCTACGGACCCCGCAAGGAGCTTCTCGGCACCGCACCCGGCGGTGACTCCGGGACCCTGGACGTCGGGCCCGAGTACGGCGCGCCCGGACCGGACGGCAGCTGGTGGTTCCTCGACGGGGCGAAGGCCCGGCTGGCTCACTACGACGCCTCCGGGCAGTTCCTCGGCCAGGTCCGGGTCCCGCGGACGATGCTGGTGAGCGGGTTGTACTTCCAGTGGCAGCTCCCGCACGTCATGGCCGACGGCATGCTCGTCGCGAGCCGCAACGGCCAGGACGGCACGATGCTCCTGCGCGTCCGCGACGGCGTCCTGGACGAGATCCCCATCGGGCGTCCCTACTGGGCCGCGACGTACAGCGACGGGACACTGCTCTACGGCTACTCCGGCCGCGGGCGGCTCGAAGTGGTCGACCCGACCGACGGCTCGCGGCAGCGCACCACCGTCCTCCGGACCCCGTCCGGCACGGCGTTCTCGATCCAGGTCGGGGGCAGGCTCAAGGTCGACCTGCCCGACTCGGGGGTCTCGAAGGTCCTACCGATCTCCACGACCTCGGGTGCTCCCGCCCACGTCGGCGTCCAGGCGCAGGCCGGCGCCGACGACACCCTGCACCTGTTCCTCGTGGGGGCCGGCGAGGACGACGAGTCGGTGCAGCTGGTCGGTGCCACCAGCATCAGCCCGTCGGGGGCGGTCTCCGAGGTCGAGCCTCTGGCCAGCCCGTTCAGCGAGGCCGACCCGGGCAGCCCGGCCGAGCTCGTGATGGCCCCAGGCTCGTCGACGCCGATGCTGGTCTACGTCCTCGACGACGGGGTGCACGTCTACGAGAGGACGAGCTGACACCCATACCGACCGAGCTGACCATTCAGAGGCAAGACGTGTCGGTGCGCGAACCAGACGCACCCGAGATGCATCGGACTGGGCATCACCCCTCTCCGAAAGGCATCGTCGTGGACCGCCTCTGGATCGTCACCACCTCGCTCGTCGCCGGTCTCGTGTGCGCCGCCGCTGCGGCAGTGCCCGAGGCGCAGGCTGCGCCCGCCGGCCCCCGTCCGACCTTCACGGTCACCCTCGGCGTCAACACCGTCTCCCCACAGGTCGGCGACACCGTGAAGATCCGCGGAGCGGTCGAGCCGGCAGCCCCCGGCGCGAAGATCCGGCTCCAGGCGAAGTTCCAGGGCCGCAAGAGATGGAAGACGGTCGACACCGTCAGGCTGTCCAGTCATGGCCGCTACCGGTTCGACGCCAGGATCCGCACCCAACGGAGTCGTGCGTACCGCGCAGTCATGGTCCGCGCGGGCTTCAGGTGGACCAGTGCCGCAAGCAAGGTCCGGGTCTATGGCTGGGTTCAGCTCGCTCCTGCGGGCGCCGGCGGTACCAACGGCTTCACGGCCGGCGATGCGGCCATCGGTGGTGTCACGTACCCGAGCTCCCTGGTCGCGACCGGTGCCTCGGAGACGGCGACCTGGGTCAGGAGCTTCGACTACAACTGCTTGACGTTCCGCGGCTTCGTCGGTCTCGCGGACGGCTCGCCGGCCGGTAGTGGCGGTGTCATCACCATCGGACGCCAGGAGACAGCCGTCACGCCCGGACCTGCGGTGCCGATCACGCTGGACCTGACGGGTTCCTACGACCTCTTCATCACCGCGCGGTCAACCGGTGGCGGGACCCCCGTCGTCGGGTCGCCGGAGGCGCTGTGCCGCGTGCACCTGCGGCCCCACCGGGTGGCGTCATGACTCGTGTGACCCGCCCGAGTCGGCAGCGCGCGTCGGTGCGTACTGGTCAGGCAGCGACGGCCAGCGCTCCGACGCCCACCGCGACCAGGTCCCGTGCTCTCGCGGGGCCGGTGGGATCTGGGACCCGGTCAGCTCGTCCTCGTCCGGCGCCTGGAACTGCGCCCGCCACCGCTCGAGCTCGAGGTCGCTCATGTGGAAGGTCTGCCCGGGCGCGGTTGCGAACCGGGTGGTGACCCGCCGGCGTTGCTCCTCGTGGTCGATCGGCAGGTAGACGACCTGGCCACGGGCACCGACGGTGCCGGCGATCCAGCGGAGCGCCGATCGCTCGTCCGTGCCCCAGAAACCGAAGTCGAGGACGACGTTGATGCCCAGTCCGGCCGCCCTCATGCCGAGCTCGACAAGCTTGCCCTCGATGACGTCGCGTTCGCCCGGTGGGTTCTGGTCGCCGAACAGCGCGATCTGCCACTCGTCGGGCGTGAGCCGCAGCGCCGACGCGCTGACCTCCAGCTCTCGTGCGAGGGTCGTCTTCCCCGCGCCGGGGAGGCCGACGATCAGGTAGACGATGGGAGGTTCGACGCGCAAATGGGCGGGCTCGGGGTGCGTGTGCATGTGGTGGCTCCTGAGGATGGCAGGGTCCGGGCAGCGCGAGACGGCCGCCCGGCCGGAAGCCGGCGGGCGCGGAACCGAGGAAGACCTACCGACTGGTCCCCGCGCCGTCAGCGAGAACGGCGGGGACGAGTCACGGACGCGCAGGCGCACATGGCGGCAACTCTAGTCATCCAGCCAGGAGCAGACGCTAGTGCTTGATGACGCCGACCGGATCCGCGTCCTCCATCGCGACCCACAGTCGGCGGTCTCCCTCGCCTGGGAGCGGGACCTGGAGGGTCCGGCCGTGGGTCTCGTCGATGACGTCGTGGTCGACGCCGGCGTCCAGGAGCGCCTTGTGTGCGGCGTCGAGGTCGGTGACGTCGACCGCCACGTCGGCGCCGACGGGGCCTCCGTCGCTGGTGTGGACGAGGACGTCGCCCTCGGCGGCGCGCAGGTCGACCACGCGGCCGTTGACCTGGGTGAGCCGGCGACGCAGCCCGAGCGTCTCGAGGTCCTGAGCCGTCTGCTCCACGTCGGTGGTGAGCCACAGCGCGTGGACCGAGGTCGTGGGTGAGCTCGATGGCGCGGAGCCTGGGGGCCCTTCGTCGACGAGGAAGGTCATCCCGTCACGGCCCGTCACTCGCAGCGACCGGTAGCTCTCGGTGGCGAACGGCTCGACGACCATGCCCGGCGTGGGGCGCGCCGAGGCGAGGTAGAGATCCAGGTCGGGGGTCTCGAAGCCCAGCGACACCTCGCCCTCCGTGGCGTCGCGGTTCAGCACCGACACGGTGACTCGTCCTCGACCCAACTGGAGCTCGGTCCACATGGGGTCCTCCGTGAGCGTGCGGGCACCCAGCGCGGTGAAGATGCCGAGCCACCGCTCCGGGTGCGCCGTGTGGACGACAGGGCGGACGGTGAGGGGCGGGACCGTCATCGCGACTCCTCCTCGAGGTAGCGGGCGAGTGCCTTCTCGACCAGGGCCGAGAGGGACAGCTCCTCATCCACCGCGCGATGCTTGACCGCACGCACCACCTCAGCGGGCAGGTAGACGTTGAACTGCAGCTTGGGGGAGCTGTCGGGCATGTCACGATGCTAGCAAGTTAGGAAGCTAGGGATCTCTGGAAGTCGCTGTGACGTGGGCACGGACTGGTGTTCGATGGTTCGGTGAGCGTGTCGTGGGTGATCCGGCCGGCGGCTGACGGCGACGCCGCCGAGGTCTCGGCCCTGGCGCTGCGGTCGAAGGCCCACTGGGGCTACTCCGCCGACTTCCTGGAGGCGTGCCGCGCCGAGCTCACCTACACCGAGGCGGACTGCGGGTCCGGCGACCTCCACGTAGCCGAGTCGGGCTCCGGGATCGCGGGCTTCCACCTGCTGCGCGGTGCGGCGCCCGAGGGCGAGCTCCAGGCGATCTTCGTCGACCCGCCCTGGATCGGGCGCGGTCTGGGCGGCGTACTGATCGCCCACGCCCTCGAGCTGGCCCGTTCGCGCGGCCTCACCCGCGTGCTCGTCGACTCGGACCCGGGAGCCGAGCCGTTCTACCTGCACCACGGCGCGCGCCGCATCGGCGAGGTGCCCAGTGGGTCGATTCCCGGCCGGGTGCTGCCACAGCTGGTCTTCGAGCTGGCCGGCCGCCTTCAGTGCCCTTCAGTGTCCGTGCTTCGTCGGCAGGGCGTAGGGAACGCCGTCCATCGGGAAGGTCGGCGTGATCCCCATCGCCCTGAGGATCATGGGCATGATGTCGACCGAGCGCACCTCGGAGCGGAGGTCCTTGCTCGACAGCCCGGCGCCCGCGAAGACGATCGGGATCTGCTGCGCCGCGCGCTGGATCCCGCCGTGGTCGCCCAGGACCGAGTACGTCGTGTCGTCGGGGAGGGTGGCGATCAGGTCCGGCCCGTAGACAGCGGCCTCGGTGTCGACCAGCTCCTGCGCCTTGTCGGCGAACCACCTCCGTTCGCCGCCCGATCTCATCCGGTCCCAGCGGACAGGTGAGACCCGGTCGTAGTGGTCGCCGTTCCGCTGCCAGACGGCGGTGACGGCCGGCATCGACTGCATGGCCGCGGCGGCCTCGGTGACCTTGGCCGAGGACTGGTCCTTCAGCCAGACCCGCACCATCGAGTCGCTGTAGGAGAGCCCGACGTTGCCGGTGTCGACGAGCGGCAGGAGCGCGTCCTGCGGCTGGTTGTAGGTGACGGTGTCGTTCTCGGGGTCGCCGTAGTACCAGTTGTAGTAGCCGTAGTCCCGCGTGGCGACCTGCTTGCCGTAGAAGTGTCTGCCCGCGACCGAGCCGTGGTCTGCGGTGAGCACCACGAGGGTGTTGTCGAGCTCGCCCCGCGCCTTCAGCTCCCCCATGATCTTGGCCACCTGCTGGTCGGCGACGGCGGTCGCGTTGGCCAGGTGCGTCATCGGGTCGCCGTCCGTCCCGGTCGGGCCGGGGTCGGTCACGCCGCCCCACATGTGGGCGGCCTTGTCGACGCCCGGGAGCGTCACGAAGATGCCGTTCCAGCTCGGGTCGTTGCGCATGATCTCGACCGCAGCGTCAGCGGCCCAGACATCGCCGCCGTAGTGGGCGGGGTCCTTGCCGGTCGTGTAGCGGTCGCTGTCCAGCGGGTAGAGGATCGCCGGCAGCTTGGTCGTGTCGTAGGCGTAGGTCGGGTAGCCGCTGTGCACCCAGAAGCGGCTGCACGGCGCGCCGAGGATGTACGACGGCACGTTGACGCCGACCGGCTTGCGCCAGCTGCCCCCGGTCGTGCACTCCGGTCCGCTGCCGAAGGTGATGATCGAGTCGGACCCCGCGCCTCCGAACGCGTAGCCGGCGTACCCCTTGGGGCTGATCGTGAAGGTCTTCGCGGAGGGGTCGGCCGTGCCGAGGTAGTCGGCCAGCTTGGGGTAGCCCGCGGCCTGCTGGAGCTTGAGCAGGTCCGTGGTGGCGTTGCTGGTGATGTAGAGCTGGTCCGGGTTGGTGGGCTCGGGGTCGCCCAGGATCCCGGCGACGTCGCGGTAGCCCTCGTCGGTCCAGCCCATGTGCTTGGGCAGCTGCCCCGAGGTGATGACGTTGTGGGTGACGACCGTGACCGAGCCGGTGTGGCCGAGGTAGCCGCGTGGGGTGTCGACGCCGTCCTTCATCAGCCTCTCGACGTTCGTCATGTGGTACTTGTCGACGATCTCCCTGCTCAACGAGTCGACGACGATGATGACGACCTTGGTCGGCTTGGGCGGATGCGACGGGTGGTGACCCCTACTCGCGGCCGCGCCGGTCTGGCCGCCGGCGGCGCTGATGGTGAGCGCAGCCGCGGCAACGGCAGCGGCGGCGATGGACAGCGAACGACGACGACGGACCATGGCGGTTCCCTCCCGGCGCGGCTCCCTTGCCGCGGGCCGTTTCCCGGAACCTAGTGCGGAGCAAGGGCGTACGGAAGCCCCGTGACTACTACTGGGTGCGCACCCGCGGGTGCACGTCGGACGACGCCGGCGAGTCGTCGAGCAGGCTGCCGGCCTTGTCGAGCACGACGCGGAGGATCTGCTCCATCTCGTCGAAGTGCTCCTGGGTGCAGTTCAGCGGGGGCGAGAGCTGGACCACCGGGTCGCCGCGGTCGTCGGCGCGGCAGTAGAGGCCCTCGGCGTAGAGCTGCTTGGAGACGAAGCCGAAGAGCAGGCGCTCGCACTCCTCGTCGGTGAAGGTCTCCTTGGTCGCCTTGTCCTTGACCAGCTCGATCCCGTAGAAGAACCCGTCGCCGCGGACGTCGCCGACGATCGGCAGGTCCTTGAGCCGCTCGAGGGTCGATCGGAGGGCGGCCTCGTTGGAGCGGACGCCTTCGAGGATGTTCTCGTTCTCGAACGCGTCGAGGTTGGCGAGTGCGACCGCGGTCGAGACCGGGTGGCCGCCGAAGGTGTAGCCGTGGGCGAACATCGCCCCGGGCTCCTGGAACGGCTCCATCAGCTTGTCGCTCGCGATCATCGCGCCGAGCGGTGCGTAGCCCGAGGTGATGCCCTTGGCGCAGGTGATCATGTCGGGCTCGTAGCCGTAGCGCTCCGAGCCGAACATGTGGCCGAGCCGGCCGAAGGCGCAGATCACCTCGTCGGAGACCAGCAGCACGTCGTACTCGTCGCAGATCTCGCGGACCCGCTGGAAGTAGCCGGGGGGCGGCGGGAAGCAGCCGCCGGCGTTCTGCACCGGCTCGAGGAAGACGGCGGCGACGGTGTCCGGGCCCTCGTTCTCGATCTGTACGGCGATCTGGTCGGCTGCCCAGAGGCCGAACCCCTCGAGGTCGTCCGCGACGTGCTCGGGCGCGCGGTAGAAGTTGGTGTTCGGCACCCGGAACGTTGACGGGACCAGCGGCTCGAACTGCTGCTTGAGCCCGGGCAGCCCGGTGATCGACAGCGCGCCCTGGGTGGTGCCGTGGTAGGCGATCGAGCGGGAGAGCACCTTGTGCTTCATCGGCTTGCCGGTGAGCTTGAAGTAGTTCTTCGCGAGCTTCCAGGCGGTCTCGACCGCCTCACCGCCACCGCTGGTGAAGAACACCCGGTTGAGCGAGCCCGGCGCGTAGCCGGCCACCCGGGCGGCCAGCTCGATGGCGTTGGGGTGCGCGTAGGACCACAGCGGCATGAACGCGAGCTGCTCGGCCTGCTTGGCGGCGGCCTCGGCCAGGTCGGCGCGGCCGTGACCGAGCTGGCTCACGAAGAGACCGGCCAGCGCGTCGAGGTACTTCTTGCCGTGGGAGTCCCAGATGTAGGGGCCCTCGCCACGCACGATGACGGGCACGTCGTTGTCCTGGTAGGACCCATGGCGCGTGAAGTGCATCCAGAGGTGGTCCTTGGCGGCCTGCTGCTGCTGGGCGGGGTCGAGAGCCATGCCCCCATGATGCTCCGGCGTGCGCCGAAACACCACTCGGAAACGACGGAATCAGTCGCCATTGGCGGAATCGACCACGGATTCGGACGGTAGTCGAGCCCAAGACGGATGCTGATAGGACTTATCCATGACTCGGTACGGCGCGCAGTTCGGACCCGACATCACCTTCCTCGGCGTCGATGCAGTCGACCTCGAGGACACCGACGCGCTGGCCGCCGCGGACGTCGTGGTGGTCGGGGCACCGTGGGACGGCGGGACGTCGCACCGGGCCGGCACCCGGTTCGGTCCCCAGGCGATCCGGCAGACCGACTACCTGCCGCACGACGGGTCGCGGCCGCACCTGGCTCTCCGGGTCGACGCGCTGCAGGACCTCCGGGTGCTCGACGCGGGCGACGCCGAGATGCCTCCCGGAGAGCAGGAGCGCGCACGCCAGAACCTCGAGGACGCGGTCTTCGCCGTCGCGAGCCAGGGCGCGATCCCGCTGGTGCTCGGCGGCGACCACTCGATCACGTTGCCGGACGCGACGGCGGTGGCCCGGCACCTCGGGTTCGGCAAGGTGTCGATGATCCACTTCGACGCGCACGCCGACACCGGCGACATCGAGTTCGGCTCGCTCTACGGTCACGGGCAGCCGATGCGCCGGCTGATCGAGAGCGGCGCGCTGCGGGGCGACCGGTTCCTGCAGATGGGGCTGCGCGGCTACTGGCCCGGTCCCGAGACCCTCGGCTGGATGGCCGAGCAGAACATGCGCTCCTACGAGATGACCGAGATCGGCAAGCGCGGCCTCACTGCCTGCCTCGACGAGGCGTTCGAGATCGCGCTCGACGAGTGCGACGCGGTCTTCCTCTCCGTCGACATCGACGTCTGCGACCCCGGCCACGCGCCGGGCACCGGGACGCCCGAGCCCGGCGGCCTCTCCGCGCGCGACCTGCTCGACGCCGTACGCCGGATCTGTCGTGAGCTGCCCGTCGCCGGCATCGACGTGGTCGAGGTGTCGCCGCCGTACGACCACGCGGAGATCACGGCGTTCCTGGCCAACCGGGTGTGCCTGGAGGCGCTCTCCGGGCTGGCGGCGAAGAAGGTCGGCATCACCCACGACCCGGCGGGACCCCTGCTCGAGGGCCGATGAGCACCCTCTTCCGGGGCGGCACCGTCTTCGACGGCCGCCGCTACGTCGGTCGCGCCGACGTGCTCGTCGACGGCGGCCGAGTCGTCGCCGTGGGCAGCGACCTGGGCGGCGGCGACGTCGTGGACGTGGAGGGGCTGCTGGCGCCCGGTTTCACCGACGCCCACGTGCACCCCATCCAGGGTGGCCTCGAGCGGCTCCGCTGCGACCTGTCCGAGCAGGAGACACGTCAGGACTACCTCGCCACCATCCGCGCGTACGCCGACAGCCGGCCCGACGCCGCGTGGATCCTCGGCGGCGGCTGGGCGATGCCGGCCTTCCCGGGCGGGAACCCGCTCGCCAGCGACCTCGACACGGTGGTCCCGGACCGGCCGGTGTTCCTGCCCAACCGCGACCACCACGGCGCGTGGGTCAACTCCAGGGCGCTGGAGATCGCCGGCATCACCCGGGACACGCCGGACCCGCCGGACGGCCGCATCGAGCGGGACGCCGGGGGCAACCCCAGCGGCACCCTCCACGAGGGCGCGACCGCGCTGGTCTCTCGGCACCTGCCCCGCACGACCGGCGCCGACTACCGCGCAGCCCTGCTCGCGGGCCAGACCTACCTCCACTCGCTGGGCGTCACCAGCTGGCAGGACGCCATCGTCGGCTCCTACTCCGGCATGGACGACCCGGGGTCGACGTACGTCGACGCGGCGGCCAGCGGCGAGCTGCGCTCGCACGTGGTGGGCGCCCTCTGGTGGGACCGCCGGCAGGGCGTCGATCAGGTCGCCGACCTGGTCGGGCGGCGGCAGGCACTGACGGGCGGCCGGTTCCACGCGACCACGGTGAAGGTGATGCAGGACGGCGTCGCCGAGAACGGCACCGCCGCGCTGCTCGAGCCCTACCTCGACCGCTGCGGCCACGCCACCGACAACCGCGGTCACTCGTTCGTCGACGCCGAACGGCTCAAGGACGCCGTGCGCGCGCTGGACGCTGCCGGGTTCCAGGTGCACGTGCACGCGATCGGCGACCGCGGGGTCCGGGAGACCCTCGACGCGATGGTCGGCACCGACCCCGCCCGGCGGCACCACATCGCCCACCTGCAGCTGGTCCACCCCGACGACGTGCCGCGCTTCGCCGAGCTCGGCGTGGCCGCCAACATGCAGGCGCTGTGGGCCTGCCACGACGACCAGATGGTCGACCTGACCCTGCCGTTCCTGGGCGAGGAGCGGTCGGCGTGGCAGTACCCCTTCGGCGCGCTGCACCGGACCGGCGCCAGGCTCGTCGCGGGCAGCGACTGGCCGGTCTCGTCACCCGACCCGCTGGCCGCGATCCACACCGCGGTCACCCGCACGACGTACGGCGACCCCGGCCGTGCGGGCACCGATCCCTTCCTGCCCGAGCAGGCCCTGCCCCTCGACGTGGCGTTCGCGGCGTACACCTCCGGCAGCGCGTGGGCGAACCACCGCGACGACGCAGGGACCCTGACCGAGGGGACCGTGGCCGACCTCGTGGTGCTCGACCGGGACCCGTTCGCCGGGCCGCCGGAGGACATCGGTGCGGCCCGCGTGGTGTCCACCTGGATCGACGGCGAGCCCGTCTTCGGCTAGCGGCCCGGGGTGGCGGTGGGTTGGCAACGGTCGTGCACAGCCCCGCCGGGGGTGGCGGTGGGTTGGCAACGGTTGTCCCCGTGGAGAGTGGTTGCCCCGCCACCGCTGCCACGCCCGACCCTGTGGACAACGGTTGCCCACCCACCGCCACCCCGGACGCAACTGATTCCGCAGGAAACGGGATCCACCCCTACAGATTCCGTAGTGCGCCCCCTAGGCTCCGGGCCATGGCCGACCAGCGCTTCCAGAACGTCATCAACGGTGAGCTCGTCGACTCGGCGTCAGGCGAGACCTACGACGTCATCGACCCCACGACCGGCGAGGTCTACGCCTCCGCCCCGATGTCGCGCGCCGAGGACCTCGACCGCGCGTACGCCGCCGCGGCGGCCGCCTTCGAGGGCTGGGGCGACTCCACGCCGCAGGACCGCGCCACCGCGATGCTCAAGATCGCCGAGGCGATCGACGCCCGCAAGGACGAGATCAACGAGGTCGAGTGCAAGGACACCGGCAAGCCGCTGCACCTGACCATGTCGGAGGAGATGCCTTATGCCTCCGACCACTTCCGCTTCTTCGCCGGGGCCGCGCGCGTCCTGCAGGGCAGCTCGGCGGGCGAGTACATGGCCGACCACACCTCGTGGATCCGCCGCGAGCCGGTCGGCGTGGTCGGCCAGGTCACACCGTGGAACTACCCACTGCTGATGATGATCTGGAAGATCGCCCCGGCCCTGGCCGGCGGCAACACGATCGTGCTCAAGCCCAGCGACACCACACCCGCCAGCTCGACGCTGCTCGCCGAGATCTGCCAGGAGTTCCTGCCGCCGGGCGTCCTCAACGTCGTCTGCGGCGACCGCGACACCGGCCGCGCGCTGGTGTCGCACCAGACCCCGGCCATGGTCGCGATCACCGGCTCGGTGCGCGCCGGCATGGAGGTCGCCGAGGCGGCGTCGTCCGACCTCAAGCGGGTCCACCTCGAGCTCGGCGGCAAGGCGCCGGTCATCGTCTTCGACGACGCCGACATCGAGAAGGCCGCCGAGGGGATCGCCGGCGCCGGTCTCTTCAACGCCGGCCAGGACTGCACCGCCGCCACCCGGGTGCTGGCCGGACCCGGCATCCACGACGAGTTCGTCTCCGCGCTCAGCGAGGCCGCCAAGGGCATGCCCACCGGTCAGCCGGACAGCGAGGACACCTACTACGGCCCGCTCAACAACCAGAACCAGTACGACCGGGTCTCCGGCATGGTCGACCGGCTGCCCGACCACGCGAAGCTCGAGACCGGGGGCGCCCGCCACGGCTCGGTCGGCTACTTCTACGAGCCCACGGTCGTGTCCGGCCTCCAGCAGGACGACGAGCAGATCCAGTCCGAGATCTTCGGGCCGGTGATGACGGTCCAGAAGTTCTCCGACGAGGCCGAGGCGCTGGCCTGGGCCAACGGCGTCGAGTACGGCCTCTCCTCGAGCGTCTGGACCAAGGACCACGGGCGGGCACTCCGGATGTCGCGCAAGCTCGACTTCGGCGTCGTGTGGATCAACACCCACATCCCGTTCGTCTCCGAGATGCCGCACGGCGGGTTCAAGCACTCGGGCTACGGCAAGGACCTGTCCATGTACGGACTCGAGGACTACACGCGGATCAAGCACGTCATGTCGTACATCGGCGAATGAGTGTGGTCGGTTCCTGCACGTCGGCTCACCGGGTCTCGAGACCGGCGCTGGCGCGCCTTCCTCAACCACCGGAAGGCGACTCCGGTGGTTGAGGAGGGCGCGCTGCGCCCGTCTCGAAACCTCTCAAGCGAAGGCTGGTACTGAATGAGGATCCTGCTGGTCGGCGCCGGGGGAGTGGGCGGCGCGTTCACCGCGATCGCGGCCCGGCGCGACTTCTTCGAGACCATCGTCGTCGCCGACTACGACGCGGCCCGCGCGGAGAAGGCGGCGGCGACCGACGCGCGCTACGTCGCGGCGCAGGTCGACGCCTCCGACGCCGACTCGGTGTCGGCGCTGTGCCGCGAGCACCGGATCACGCACGTCATGAACGCCGTCGACCCGATCTTCAACATGCCGATCTTCGAGGGCGCGTTCGCGGCGGGTGCCGACTACCTCGACATGGCGATGTCGCTGTCGAAGCCGCACCCGGACGCGCCGCATGAGAAGACCGGCGTCAAGCTCGGCGACGAGCAGTTCGCGCATGCGCAGGAGTGGGAGGGCGCGGGCCGGCTCGCACTCGTCGGCATCGGGGTGGAGCCGGGCCTCTCCGACGTGTTCGCGAGGTACGCCGCCGACCACCTGTTCAGCGAGATCGACGAGCTCGGCACCCGCGACGGCGCCAACCTGGTCGTGACCGACGACGACGGCAACGAGATCTTCGCGCCGTCGTTCTCGATGTGGACCACGATCGAGGAGTGCCTCAACCCGCCGGTGATCTGGCAGGACGGCGAGTGGTTCACGACGGCGCCGTTCAGCGAGCCGGAGGTCTTCGACTTCCCGGAGGGCATCGGGCCGGTCGAGTGCGTCAACGTGGAGCACGAGGAGGTCCTCCTCATGCCGCGCTGGGTGGAGTGCAAGCGCGCGACGTTCAAGTACGGCCTCGGCGACGAGTTCATCAACATCCTCAAGGTGCTGCACACGCTCGGTCTCGACAGCACCGAGAAGGTGCGGGTCAAGGGCGTCGAGGTGAGCCCGCGAGACGTGGTGGCGGCCGTGCTTCCGGACCCGGCCACGGTGGGCCCCCGGATGAAGGGCAAGACCTGCGCCGGGTTGTGGGTGACCGGCAAGGGCAAGGACGGCCAGCCGCGGTCGACGTACCTCTACCACGTGGTCGACAACGAGTGGACGATGCGGGAGTACGGCCACCAGTGCGTGGTCTGGCAGACCGCGATCAACCCGGTCGTCGCGCTCGAGCTGCTCTCGAAGGGCACCTGGTCCGGTGCCGGCGTGCTCGGCCCGGAGGCCTTCGACGCGGTCCCGTTCCTGGAGCTGCTGACCGACTACGGCAGCCCGTGGGGTCTCCAGGAGGTCGGGGACCCGCAGGCCCCGGAGTAGACGGCCCGCCCCGAGCTGCGCGGGGACGGTTCGGGGTGGGTTCCCCGGGCACGTGCGGGGACGCTGGCTCCGGTATCTGGGCTCTCGGCGCGGCCTCCTCAGGAGGGTCGGCACTTCCGCCGACGCTCACTGCCACAGGAGAAGCCAATGACCACCACAGCACTCGGGACCTCCAACGGAGCCGCGCCGGTCACCCGCGCGCGCGCCAGCGCCATCAGGTCCACTCGACCCGTCGCCGCACCCGCGGCCATCGATGTCACCATCAACAGCACCCTGCTTCCGAACGCCTTCGAGCTCTCCTCGTTCGTGGGTGCCGACGCGGCCATCGACGCCAAGGCGGCCTCGCCGGACGTCGCCCCGCGCCTCGGGAGTCTCGTCGGATCCGGCCTGGAGAACAGCGCCGACGGCCGGGGGTACTTCAAGACCTACCAGTACGGCTGGGTGATGTGGCGCAGCGATCTCGGCGCCTTCGCCGTCTACGGTGCGATCGGCGCACGGTGGAACGAGATCGGCGGGACGACCAGCTTCTACGGCTGGCCGGTCACCGACGAGCTGGCCACGCCGCGCGGTCCGGGCCGCTACAACCACTTCGAGGGCGGCTCGATCTACTGGAGTCCCGACACCGGCGCCCATTTCGTCTACGGCGCGATCCGCGAGCTCTGGGCGTCGATGGCGTGGGAGCAGGGCCCGCTCGGGCTCCCGGTCGGCGACGAGGAGGACGTGCCCGGTGTCGGCGGGGCCCGGCGCAGCCGCTTCGAGGGCGGCGAGATCACGTGGACGCCCTGGGCGGGTGCGCGGGTGACCCGTCTCAACGCGCCGGCCGAGGCGTCGGGCGGCGGCCTCACGATCCAGACCAACGGCAGTGGGGGCAACCCGGCAGCCGCGCCACAGGTCCAGCGCCACGTCATCGTCACCGCCCACATCGACATCACCGACGACGAGACCTTCGGCAGCAACGAGCACGGTTCCGCGGACCGGCGCGACGAGCGATGGGTCGACAGCTGGGATCCTCAGGGCGTCATGACCCTGGTGGGCGTCGCCGGCGACGAGGTCCGCATCGAGCTGAGCGCCGACGCCGCGGTGCGGCCCGACGGCAGTGTCCGGATCGGTGTCAACACCAAGCTTTTCGAGGGCACCAGCGACACCACCGACGACCTCGACGGGCAGCGATCCACCTCGCAGATCGTGCCGCCCGACGCGGTCGTGCAGATCCCCGTCAACATCAAGAACGACGACGAGGGCGGCGACCACGCCGAGATCTCGCTGGTCATCTCCAACAGCGCCACCTGAGCGGCGGGGCGGCGGGTCGCCGGTGCGCCGGGGCGCCACACCAGGGGCCCGGCGTCCCCAGCTCACAGCGGTTCAGGCTCCTTCTTCGTCGCGGGGTACCGATCGGCTGCCGAAATGATCGGGCAGATCGGCAACCGATCGCCTCCGGGCAACGAAGAGGGAATGTGCGACTACTGACCGACGCGGTGCTCGGGCACCGCCTGGTGGTCGTACTGCTGTGGCTGCTCGTCGCGGGCGCAGGTGGTGCCACGACCTCCACCACGGTCGACCGGCTCAGCTTCGAGTTCGCTCTTCCCGGCCAGCCGGCCTACGAGGCCAACGAGGAGATCCAGCAACGGTTCGGCGGTGGCGGCCTCGAGGACCCGTTGCTGCTCGTCGTCAGGGGAGACGGGGCGGCGGACACGGTCGAGGCCCTGGCCCCGCAGGCCGAAGCCGTCGCACGGGGCACCCGGGTCGTCACGTCGGCCGACCCCGGTGCGGAGGTGCTCACCAGCGAGGACGGCACCGTGTCGGTCGCGGTGCTCTACCCGCCCGTGACGCCGGGGCCCGAGCCGTACGCCGCGAGCCAGCCCGCGCTGGACCGCCTCGTCGACCAGGCTCGCGCGGGCGGCGCGGACGTCGAGCTGACCGGGTTCGTGCCGTTGACCGAGGGCAGCGGTGGCGACCGGAGCGTGCTCATCGAGGTGCTGCTCGGCGCCCTCGGTGCCCTGGTGGTGCTGGCACTGGTGTTCGGCTCCCTGCTCGCGGTGCTCCCGCTGCTGGTCGCGGCGGTGTCGATCCTCGCGACCTACCTCGCGCTGCTGGCGCTCACGACGGTGACGGACGTGTCGTTCGTCGTGCAGTACCTCGTCGCTCTCATCGGTCTCGGCGTGGCCATCGACTACACGTTGCTCATCGTCGCGCGGTGGCGGGAGGAGCGCGACTCCGGAGCGGCCGACGAGGAGGCCGTGCGGACGGCGATGCGCACCGCCGGGCGCTCGGTGCTGTTCAGCGGCGTGACCGTGGCCGTCTCGTTGGCGGCGCTGGTCCTCGTCCCGCTGCCGTTCCTGCGCAGCATCGGGCTCGGCGGGCTGCTGATCCCGCTGTTCAGCGTGGCGACCGCACTGACCCTGGTGCCCGCGCTGCTGAGCGCCGTCGGGCCACGGCTGCTGTGGCCGCGTCGGCAGCCGGCCCGGGCCCGCAGCCCGTTCTGGGAGCGGATCGCGCGGGGTGTCCTGGCGCGGCGCTGGCTCACCATCGTCGTCACCTCGGCGGGCCTGCTCGCGCTGGCGGCGCCCGTCCTGACGCTCAGCCTCGGCTCTCCCCAGCTGGCAGGTCTCGCGTCGTCGAGCGCGCAGTACGGCGCGGTGTCCGCGGCGGTCGACGCCGGCGTACCGGTCGGGGTGCTGCGTCCCACCGAGGTGGTGGTCCCGGAGACGCAGGCCGACGAGGTCGCCGCGCGACTGGCCGACATCGACGGTGTGGCAGCGGTCGCGGTCCCGGCGAGCGAGGGCTGGCGGGTCGACGGCTCGTCGCTGCTGCAGGTCTGGTCGAGCGACGACCCTGCCAGCGACGCGGGACGGGCGACCCTGGAGCGGGTCCGCGCCGAGGTCGGTGGCGACCAGGACGCAACCGTCGGCGGTAGCCCGGCTGAGGACGCCGACTTCATCACGGCGGTGTACGGCGACATCGTCTGGATCGTGCTCGGCGTCGTGCTGGTGACGTTCCTGCTGCTCGCGCGCGCCCTGCGTTCCCTGTGGCTGCCGGTCAAGGCGCTGGTGCTCAACGTCGTGTCCATCTCGGCGGCCTACGGCGTGACGGTGCTGATCTGGCAGCACGGCTTCGGCTCGGAACTGCTGTTCGACCAGGCCGCGACCGGGACGGTGACCACGTGGGTGCCGATCGCGGCGTTCTCGTTCCTGTTCGGGCTCTCGATGGACTACGAGGTGTTCATCCTGGCCCGGATGCGCGAGGCGTACGACGCGCACGGCGAGACCGACCGCGCCGCCGTGGACGGCATCGCGTTCACGGGACGGCTGGTCACGTCAGCCGCGCTGATCCTGTTCCTGGCGTTCGTGGCGCTCTCGACCACCCCCAGCGTGGACGTGAAGATCCTCGCCACCACGCTGGCCCTCGGCATCGTCATCGACGCCCTCGTC
Source organism: uncultured Actinomycetota bacterium (assembly GCA_963766475.1). GTDB lineage: Bacteria > Actinomycetota > Actinomycetes > Propionibacteriales > Nocardioidaceae > Nocardioides. The sequence goes on from CAVXZS010000007.1 coordinate 118,810, forward strand.
GTGCGTGGCCTGCTGGCCCCAGCCCTGGTCGGCGTGCTCGGCGGGCTCAACTGGATCCTGCCCCGCTGGCTCGGGGCGCTCGTCCGGCTCTGACCGTCACTCCGGCGACGCGGCCCAGGCTGACCTGCAGCTGCGGTGGACCTACGCGCACAGACCGGCGTACGCCAGCTCGTCGGCGCTGGCATCGACTCCGTCGGCAGTCGCCGTCGGGCTCGACGACGGGCTCGACGTCGGGCTCGACGTCGGCGGGGCCGGGTCACCCGCGTCGGGCACCTGGTTCGCCCCGATCGACCCGATGCGCAGCTTGCCGAGCGGCTCGTCGTAGCGGACCCGGTCCCACAGGACGTCGGCGTCCCCGGTCCACTCGACGCGACCCGGCCGGGACGCGCTGTCGACGACCGGCACGGTGATGAACCGGATCCGGCTGAGCCCGATGCCCTTGAACTGCAGGCCGATCTCCGCGATGTCCTTGATGTTCGCGATGTCGGTGGTCAGCGACTTCGTGGCGGCGTTGAGGAAGCCGAAGAGCCGGTCGACCCGGGCCAGCGTCCCTCCGTCGACCACCCGGGCGGCGAGTGCGGCGATGAACGCCTGCTGCCGCTTGATCCGGGTGAGGTCGCTGCCGTCGCCGACGCCGTGCCGCACCCGGACGTAGCCGAGGGCCTCCTCGCCGTCGAGCGTGTGTGTGCCCTGGGGGATGTGGATGTCAGCGTCGCCGTCGTCGATGTCCTCCGGCACGCACACCTCGACACCGTCGAGGGCGTCCACCATGCCCTTGAAGCCTGCGAAGTCCACGACCACGTAGTTGTTCACGTGCACCTGGGTGAGCTGCTCGAGCTGCCGGATGGTGCAGGCCGGCCCACCGACGGAGTACGCCGCGTTCCAGAGGGCGCCGGCCTCGCCCGGGATGGTGCTGCCGTCCTCGGCGTAGCACTCCGGGCGGTCGACGAGGGAGTCACGCGGGATCGAGATGCCGTACGCCGACTCCCGGTCTGCTGAGAGGTGGAACAGGATCGTCGTGTCCGAGCCACCCCCGCTCTCGGAGTCGATGTGGTTGCCCGCCCCCTCCCGGGTGTCCGAGCCCATGACCAGGATGTTGAGCGGCTTGTGCGGACCCTCGACCGCGACCTCTGGCGGTCGGTCGTCGCCCAGCTGGTCCCCGAGGTCGTCGTGGTCGAGGTTGCCGTTGAGGTGGCGATAGATCAATGCCACGGACAGGCCGGTGACCAGGGCCAGGGCCACGAGCGAGGCTGCCATCACCTTGGCGACCCGGTACGAGCGGCGGACGCGACCGCGCCGCCGGCCCCCGCCGTCGTACGCCGACTCCACGACCTGTTCGTCCATCTCCGCTCCCGCCACAGACACGTGCTGCCGGGGGTGGGATGCCGGAAGTGCTCGGTTGGTTGTGGTCGGACCGGGCCGTTGCGGACCTCGTGCGTCGCCAGGACCTGGTGTCGGGTCAGGCAGTGGCCGCGAACGCCTCGGCCACGACGTCGAAGGCCTCGTCGAGGAGCGCGTCGGAGATGGAGAGCGGCGGCAGGAACCGGAACACGTTGCCCCAGGTGCCGCAGGTGAGCGTGACGACGCCGTGCTGGTGGCAGTACGCCGAGACCGCGGCCGTCCGGGCCGCCTCGGGGGAGACACTCCCGGGGGTCGTCAGCTCGATCGCCATCATCGCGCCGCGACCGCGGACGTCGCCGACCACCGGGTGGTCCGCAGCGATCTTGTGGAGCCGGTCGGCCATGCGGCCGCCGATCTCGCGGGCTCGGGCTGCCAGGTCGTGGCTCCGCATCTCCTCCAGCGCCCCGAGGGCGGCCGCGCAGGCGACCGGGTTGCCGCCGTAGGTGCCGCCGAGGCCGCCGACGTGCACGGCGTCCATGAGCTCGGCGCGCCCGGTGACCGCCGCCAGCGGCAGCCCGCCCGCGATCCCCTTGGCCAGGGTGATCAGGTCGGGCTCGACGCCCTCGTCGTCGCAGGCGAACCAGTCGCCGGTGCGGCAGAAGCCGGTCTGGATCTCGTCCGCGACGAACACCACGCCGTTGTCCGTGGCCCATGCGGACAGGGCGGGCAGGAAGCCGGGTGCCGGCACCACGAACCCGCCCTCGCCCTGGATCGGCTCGATCACCACGCAGGCGAGGTTCTCCGCGCCGATCTGCTTCTCCATCACGTCGATGGCCCGCGCCGCCGCGGCCTCGCCGGACAGCCCGTCGTGCAACGGGTAGGACATCGGCACCCGGTAGACCTCACCGGCGAACGGGCCGAAGCCCTTCTTGTACGGCATGTTCTTGGCGGTCATGGCCATCGTGAGGTTGGTGCGGCCGTGGTAGGCGTGGTCGAAGACGGCCACCGCGTCGCGGCCGGTGGCCACGCGCGCGATCTTCACGGCGTTCTCGACCGCCTCGGCGCCGGAGTTGAACAGCGCCGTCTTCTTCGCGTGCCCGCCCGGCGTGAGGTCGGCGAGCTGCTCGCACACGTCCACGTAGCCGTCGTAGGGGGTGATCATGAAGCAGCTGTGCGTGAACGCCGCCACCTGCTCCTGCACCCGCGACACCACCGACGGCGCCGCGTTGCCGACGCTGGTGACCGCGATCCCGGAGCCGAGATCGATCAGCGAGTTGCCGTCCACGTCGACCAGGACGCCGCCGCCGGCCGCGACCACGAACACCGGGAGCATCGTGCCGACGCCGTCGGCGACGTAGGTCTTCTTGCGCTCGAGCCGGGCCAGGGACTCCGGGCCGGGGATCGCCGTGACGAGGTTGCGCTGCTGGGGAAGCGAGGGGCCGCCGTTCATGGGCTCAAACTAGCGCTCGGCCGGGACGTCAGACGGACGGAGCACCCGGTTGCTCGCTCCGGATGACCTCCCCAGCCGCGCGCACGCGGGGAACGCGGGGTGGGACGGACGTGGAACAGTGGTCCCGTGCGTGACGTGGTGGTGCTCGGGTCGACCGGATCGGTCGGCACGCAGGCGCTCGACATCGTGCGCGCCAACCCGGACCGGTTCCGGGTCATCGGCCTGACCGCGGGCGGGGGCAGCCCCGAGCTCTTCGCGCGGCAGGTCGCGGAGTTCGCGCCGGCGTACGTCGGTCTCGGGGAGGAGGCGTCCACGGAGGTCGCGGGCCGGCCGTGCGACGTGGTGCTCAACGCCATCAACGGCGCCGTCGGGCTCCGGCCGACGCTCGCCGCGCTCGACGCCGGCAACACGCTCGCGCTGGCCAACAAGGAGAGCCTCATCATCGGCGGCCCCCTCGTCGTCGAGCGCGCCAAGCCCGGGCAGATCGTCCCCGTCGACTCCGAGCACAGCGCGCTGGCGCAGTGCCTGCGGGGCGGGTCGCCCGAAGAGGTGCGCAGGCTGGTGCTGACCGCGAGCGGCGGGCCGTTCCGTGGGAAGGCGGTCGCGGAGCTGCACGACGTCACCGTCGAGCAGGCGCTGGCGCACCCGACGTGGGACATGGGCCCGGTGGTCACCATCAACTCGGCGACGCTGGTCAACAAGGGCCTCGAGGTGATCGAGGCGCACCTCCTCTTCGGCATCCCGATCGACCGGATCGAGGTCGTGGTGCACCCGACGAGCGTGGTGCACTCGATGGTCGAGTTCGTGGACGGGGCGACCCTGGTCCAGGCCAGCCCGCCGACCATGCTGATCCCGATCGCGCTCGCGCTGAACTGGCCCGACCGGGTGCCCGACACCGCCCCGGCGGTCGACTGGACCAGACCAGAGACCTGGGAGTTCTTCCCCCTCGACGACGACGCGTTTCCCGCGGTGGCACTGGCGAAACGGGCCGCGACGCTGGGTGGCACGGCACCCGCGGTCTACAACGCGGCCAACGAGGTATGTGTCGAAGCCTTCCGGCAGGGGAGGCTGGCCTTCACGCAGATCGTGCCAACGATCTCCACCGTGCTTTCGCGACACGACGTACCTTTGACCCCGGGAACGTCGCTGACGGTCGAGGATGTCCTCGCCGCCGACGCGTGGGCCCGGGCGGAGGCCGCACAGATACAAGACGTGCTTCGTGGCTCGGTCGAGTGGCATCAAGGGGGGACAAGAGGGTGACCAGCCTCTACTACGCGCTCGGAGTCGTGATCTTCTTCGGCTCGATCCTGCTGTCGATCGGGCTCCACGAGCTCGGCCACATGATCCCGGCCAAGGCCTTCGGCGGGAAGGTGACGCAGTACTTCATCGGCTTCGGGCCGACGGTCTGGAGCCGCCGGCGCGGCGAGACCGAGTACGGCGTGAAGGCCATCCCGCTCGGCGGCTACGTGAAGATCGTCGGGATGCTGCCGCCGGGAGCCGAGCAGCTCGGCACCGTGACCTACGACGAGCAGGGCAACCAGGTCACCAAGATCCGCAAGTCCAACACCGGGATGTTCACCCAGCTCATCTCCGACGCCCGTGCGGCCGAGTGGGAGCTGATCGGGCCCGAGGACGAGCCGCGGCTGTTCTACAGGATGCCGTGGTGGAAGAAGGTCATCGTGATGGCCGGCGGACCGTCGGTGAACATCGCGATCGCGTTCTTCATCTTCTGGGGCGTGTTCGCCCTCTACGGCAACCCCTCGGACCGGGAGGTGGACGCCGGCCAGCCGGTCGTCGCCGCCGTCAACGACTGCGTGATCCCCTACGAGGAGCAGCGCACCCAGTGCACCGACAGCGACCCGGTGAGCCCGGCCGCCGAGGCCGGGCTCCAGCGCGGCGACACGGTCACCAGCTTCAACGGCACCACGATCTCCGACTACGACCAGCTCCAGACGCTGATCCGGGACAACGACGACCACGAGGCCGTCATCGGGTTCCTCCGCAACGGCGTCGCGCACACCGCGACGATCCACACGATCATCCAGGAGCGGCCGACCTCCGACGACTCCGACCAGCTGGAGGCGGTGGGCTTCCTCGGCGTCGCCCCCTCGAGCCACATGGTGACGGGTGGCCCGCTCTACACCACGGTGCAGATGGGCTACACCGCCGAGATGACCGTCGAGGCGGTGGTCCGGCTCCCCGAGCGGGTCTGGGGCGTGGCCAAGGCCATCGTGGGTCTCCAGGACCGTGACGAGGACAGCCCGGTGAGCATCGTCGGCGGCAGCCGGCTGGCGGGGGAGACCGTCTCGCTCGACGGGTTCCCGATCACCGAGAAGGCCGTCTACCTGCTGATGCTGATCGCCGGCTTCAACTTCTTCATCGGCGCCTTCAACTTCATCCCCCTGCTGCCACTGGACGGCGGTCACATCGCCAGCGCCCTGTGGGAGGCCGTACGCCGCGGCTTCGCGCGGCTGCGCGGCCGCCCCGACCCGGGCTTCGTGGACGCCGCGCGGCTGCTGCCGGTCGCCTACGTCATGGCGTCGTTCATGCTCGCGATGAGCGTGGTGCTGATCATCGGCGACTTCGTCGTACCCCTCCATCTGCAGACCTGACGCAGACCTGGCGCGGAGCCGGCTCTGATTGGGGACGGTGCTGCGCCGCGCCGTACGCTGAAGGCATGACCGAGATCAACCTGGGGATGCCCGCGGCACCCCCGCCGGTGCTCGCGCCGCGCCGCAAGACCCGCCAGATCCAGGTGGGCAAGGTCGGCGTCGGCAGCGACTTCCCGATCTCGGTCCAGTCGATGACCACGACGCTGACCTCCGACGTCAACGCCACCCTCCAGCAGATCGCCGAGCTGACCGCGACCGGGTGCGACATCGTGCGGGTGGCCTGCCCCTCGCAGGACGACGCGGAGGCGCTGCCGGAGATCGCGCAGCACTCGCAGATCCCGGTGATCGCCGACATCCACTTCCAGCCCAAGTACGTCTTCGCCGCGATCGAGGCCGGCTGCGCCGCCGTCCGGGTCAACCCGGGCAACATCCGCAAGTTCGACGACCAGATCAAGGAGATCGCGGCGGCCGCGAAGGACCACGGCACCTCGATCCGGATCGGCGTCAACGCCGGCTCGCTCGACCCGCGGCTCCTGGAGAAGTACGGCAGGGCGACGCCCGAGGCGCTCGTCGAGTCCGCAGTGTGGGAGGCCTCGCTCTTCGAGGAGCACGACTTCCACGACTTCAAGATCTCGGTCAAGCACAACGACCCGGTCGTGATGGTGCGCGCCTACGAGCTGCTCGCCGAGGCGGGTGACTGGCCCCTGCACCTCGGCGTGACCGAGGCCGGGCCGGCGTTCCAGGGGACGATCAAGTCCGCGACCGCCTTCGGAGCGCTGCTCTCGCAGGGGATCGGCGACACCATCCGGGTCTCGCTGTCCGCGCCGCCGGTCGAGGAGGTCAAGGTCGGGCTCCAGATCCTGGAGTCGCTCAACCTCAAGCCGCGCCGCCTGGAGATCGTCTCCTGCCCCTCGTGCGGCCGCGCCCAGGTCGACGTCTACAAGCTGGCCGAGGAGGTCACCGCCGGTCTCGAGGGCCTCGAGGTGCCGCTGCGGGTCGCGGTCATGGGATGCGTCGTCAACGGTCCGGGCGAGGCCCGCGAGGCCGACCTCGGCGTCGCCTCCGGCAACGGCAAGGGCCAGATCTTCGTCAAGGGCGAGGTCATCAAGACGGTGCCGGAGTCGCAGATCGTCGAGACCCTGATCGAGGAGGCCATGCGGATCGCCGAAGGTATGGAGTCCGTCGACGGCTCGGCCGCGACGGTCTCCGTCAGCTGAGGCTCACTCCTCGCTGAGCTCGGCGTCGCCGATCACCCGCAGCGCCTTGTCCAGCTTCTGCACGTGCCGGCTCTCCTTGGCGAGCCGCTTCAGCTGGTGGAGCGTCGCCTTGACCGCGGCGGGGTCGGCGACGTCGACCGAGGGGACCGTGCTCATCGCGGGTGCCAGGTCCGCGGCGGCGAGCGGCGCCTGCTTGCGGGCGAAGCGGAAGCGGCGCTCCAGCGGCTTCGACAGGTGCGTGACGTCGTTGAAGTCCAGGAAGTGCAGCCGGTCTCCCTCGGCGATCGCGAGCTCACCCAGCGGGTCGTAGCGGTGCAGGTCGTACATGAAGCTCTCCAGCCGGTCCCACGACTCGGCGTAGGCGTCGATGACGCCGCCGCAGTCGTCGGCGGTGGCGTTGTCCGTGTAGGCAAGTGCTCCGTCGTACGCCGCGTCCCAGCGCGCGACCAGCTCCGGCACCGGCCCTCCGGGGTTGCCGTTCTCGCCGTGCAGCGAGAGGAGGTCCGACCACTGGCCCCGGCACTGGTGCCGGGTGACGGCGTCCGCGGGCGACCCCGCGGGACCGAGGACGAGGAGCGTGAGGACCAGTCCGAGAGCCAGGCGACGCATGTAGGGAGCCTAGGTCGGGCGCCTCGGCCGCGCCGCATCGTATTCTCGGCCCGTGCTCACGACGCGCCACGGTGTCCGTCCCCTGGGGACGCCCGACCTGGACGCGTTCCTCGCGCTCACGAGCAGGGACCCGGTGGTCAACGTGTTCGCCGACCACCGCGCGCGCACGACCAACCTGGAGCCGCGCTGGCTGGGCGGCGAGATGTGGGGCCGGTTCCACGGGGGAGACCTGGTCGCGGCCTGCCACGTGGGCGCCAACCTGGTGCCGGTCGAGGCCACGGCCGACGACGCCCGCGCGTTCGGAGAGCGGGCGCTGACCCGCAGCCGCAGCGTCTCGACGATCGTCGGCCGGCACGAGGCGGTCGAGGTCTTCTGGAACACGGTCGCGGCACAGTGGGACCGGCCGCGGGAGCTGCGCTGGCAGCAGCCCCACCTCCAGATCGACCACGGGCCGTCGGTGGAGGGCCACCCCGACGTACGCCGGACCACGCGCGCCGACCTCGACCTGCTCTACCCGGCGTGCGTGGCGATGTACACCGAGGAGGTGGGCGTCTCGCCGGAGCTCGGCGGCGGGGCCGAGCTCTACCGGGCGCGCGTGCAGCAGCTGATCAGCAGGGGCTGGTCGTTCGCGCGGTTCGAGCGCGACCGGCTCGTGTTCAAGGCGGAGGTCGCCTGCGCGTCGCCGTACGCCGCGCAGATCCAGGGCGTGTTCGTGCCGCCGGACCTCCGCGGACAGGGGCTGGCGGTGACCGGGATGGCCGCGGTGGTCGACCTGGTCCGGCGCGAGATCGCGCCGACGGTCTCGCTCTACGTCAACGACTGGAACGTCCCGGCCCGGCGGGCCTACGAGCGGGTCGGCTTCCAGGAGACGGCCCGGTTCTCGACGGTGATGTTCTAGCGGGTTGCTGCCAGGCCGGGGTTGTCGGGCGCCGATGCCCAGGGCCAGAATCGGAGCGCTGAGAGGGCTCCGCTCGCCGAACGACTCGGCCGAGCGATCCCCGAGGGAGCAGCGATGCGCACGAGGGTCTGGATCGAGGGAGCACTCGCTCTCGCGACGGGCGTGCTGGCGATCGTCACGCTGGTCACCGCCGAATGGATCGAGTGGCTCACCGGCACGGATCCCGACGGGGGCTCGGGTGCCCTCGAATGGGGCCTGGTGCTGGTCCTCGCCGTCGGCAGCATCGCGTGCGGGCTCGCCGCCCGGCGTGACCACCGGCGTTCGAGCGCACTGACGACGCCGATGACGTGACCCGAGACCCCCGCCGTCCGGCCGGCCCGGTTCAGGCGGCCCTGAGGGTCTCGGCCGGACGCAGCGCGCTGGCGCGCTCACACACGGTCGCGGTGCAGCGCGCGGTGAACGCCTTGCGGGCGCCGTTCACCTCGAGCAGGAGCGCGGTCGCGGTCTCGAACCCTATGGAGCCGAACCACCCCGAGCGGACCTGGTAGCGGCCGAGCGACTTCCCGTCGATCGTGCGGGCGCCGACCCGGCCGGGGCCGGGGCCGTCGGAGAGGATGCTGATCGTCGCGATCCGCGAGGCGTCGGCGTTGAACGCCGCGACCTGCTCGGTGCACGAGCGCCACAGCAGCGCACCGCTGGAGATCTTGCGCACCTCGGTGCAGCCGCCGTCGTAGGGGTCCTTGGTGAAGGTGCCCACGACGTCGGACGAGAGGTCACCGACGTAGCCGGCGTCAGAGGAGACGACGCCGATCGAGTCGGTCGTCGTGGTCCAGAGGACGGTCTTGTCGCCGCTGCCGACGAGGACCTGGTCGGCCTGCGCGTCCAGCGCACCGAAGTAGCCCTTGAACGAGCGGGTGGCCACCAGGGTCGCGGTGGCGACGTTGTAGACCGTGACCGTCGCGTTGGACTTCCGGTCGATCCGGGTGGTGACGATCGTGGCGGCGTCGCCGGAGAGCAGGGTCTCGTAGGGGTGCGACCTGGCGAGGAGGGTCTTGGTGCCGTCGGCGGCCACGCGGTAGATGCGGCCCTTGGCGCCCTGGGCGTTGGCCGTCCCGACGACGTACGCCGAGCCGGACTTGCCGAGCAGCCGCACCATCGGAGCCTTGACCTGCACCCGGACTGCACCGTCGACGACGGTCTTGCCGTCCAGGTGGGGGATCGAGACGTCGGCCCCGCGGGTCAGGCCGCTGGGAGTCAGGGTGATGGGCGGCTTGGCACTGGCGGGCGACGCGAGGAGCGTGCCGGCCAGGGCGACGGCGCCGACGGCGGCGAGGGAGCGGGACAGGGGGCGCATGGCGCGTCCTTTCGAGGTGACGGGGCGTTCACCGGAGAGACGCCCATGCTGACAGAAAGGTTGCAGGTTGCCCGCGTCGAGCCGGTCGGGTGAAACCGCGTCGAAGTCGACCGCCGTGCGCCCGTACCCTTTGCCGCATGATCCTGCGGATGTCCAGCCTGTTCGTGCGCACGCTGCGTGACGACCCCGCGGACGCCGAGGTCCCGAGCCACCGGCTCCTGGTGCGCGCCGGCTACATCCGCCGGGCCGCGCCCGGCATCTACAGCTGGCTGCCCCTGGGGCTGCGGGTGCTGCGCAAGATCGAGAACATCATCCGCGAGGAGATGGACGGCATCGGTGCCCAGGAGCTGCTCTTCCCGGCGCTCGTGCCCCGGGGGCCCTACGACGCGAGCGGCCGCTGGACCGAGTACGGCGACGGCATCTTCCGGCTCAAGGACCGCAAGGGCGACGACTACCTCCTCGGGCCCACGCACGAGGAGATGTTCACCCTGGTCGTGAAGGACCTCTACTCGTCCTACAAGGACCTGCCGCTGGCGATCTACCAGATCCAGAACAAGTACCGCGACGAGGCGCGGCCCCGCGCCGGGCTGCTGCGCGGCCGCGAGTTCGTGATGAAGGACAGCTACTCCTTCGACATCGACGACGCCGGGCTCGACGCGAGCTACCAGAGGCACCGCGACGCCTACATCCGGATCTTCGACAAGCTCGGCTTCGAGTACGTCATCGTCAAGGCCGAGGCCGGCGCCATGGGCGGCTCGAAGTCCGAGGAGTTCCTCGCCAAGGCCGCGGTCGGCGAGGACACCTACGTGCGCTGCACCCGCTGCGACTACGCCGCCAACGTCGAGGCCGTCGACACGCCCGCACCCGCGCCCACGTCGTACGACGACGCGCCGGCGGCGCACGCCGAGCAGACGCCCGACACCCCGACCATCGACACGCTGGTCGCCCACCTCGACGAGAGGTTCCCCCGCGACGACCGGCCCTGGACGGCCGCCGACACCCTCAAGAACGTCGTGTTCACGGTGAAGCACCCCGACGGCACCGTCGAGGCCGTGGCGATCGGGCTGCCCGGGGACCGCGAGGTCGACGCGAAGCGGCTGGAGTCCAAGCTCGGTGAGGGCGTGGTCTTCGCGCCCTTCGGCGAGGCGGACTTCGCCGCGCGGCCGACGCTCGCCAAGGGCTACCTCGGCCCCGGGGCGCTCGGTGAGAAGAAGCCCGCCGGTGTCCGCTACCTCCTCGACCCCCGCGTCGTCGACGGCACCCGTTGGGTGACCGGCGCCGACGTCCCGGGCAGCCACGTGCTCGACCTCGTCGCCGGCCGCGACTTCTCCGGTGACGGGGTGATCGACGTGGGCGACGTCCGCGACGGCGACCCCTGCCCGGTCTGCGGCGCGACGGACGGCGGCATCCTCGAGTCCGCCCGCGGCATCGAGATGGGCCACATCTTCCAGCTCGGCCGCAAGTACGCCGACGCGCTCGACCTGCAGGTCCTCGACGAGAACGGCAAGCTCGTCACGGTCACCATGGGCTCCTACGGCATCGGACCTTCTCGCGCGGTCGCCGCGATCGCCGAGGGGACCCTCGACGAGCTGGGCCTGTCGTGGCCCCGCAACGTCGCGCCCGCGGACGTCCACCTGGTGGCCACCGGCAAGGACGAGGAGGTGTTCGCCACCGCCGAGCGGATCGCCACGGAGCTGTCGGCCGCCGGTGTCGAGGTCCTCTACGACGACCGTCCCGGCAAGGTCAGCCCGGGGGTGAAGTTCAAGGACGCCGAGATGATCGGCGTCCCGACGATCGTCGTCGTCGGCCGCGATCTCGCGTCCGACGGCACCGTCGAGGTCCGGGACCGCGCCTCCGGTGAGCGCGAGAGTGTCGCCGTGGAGTCGGTGGTCGACCACCTCGTGCGGGTCGTCAAGGCCTGACCCCAACTTCCTGGACCTGCGCGGTCGTTGGTCGAGCTTGTCGAGACCTCCGCAGGGTGGGCACGTGGGTGCGTCCCCTCGCCGTTTGCGGTGATCTCGACAGGCTCGATCGGCGGTGGTCGGCTCTGCTGCCGCGGCTTGCGGGGTTTCGAGACGGTCGCTGGGCGACCTCCTCAACCAGCGGAGATTCCGACCGCAACGTGCCGCGCGAGGACGTTTCGGTGGCTGAGGAGCTCGCGCTGGCGAGCGTCTCGAAGCCTCTGAACACCGCGCTGGGACTGGTCGGGTCCCAGCACCGGGTTGCGGGGTTTCGAGACGGTCGCTGCGCGACCTCCTCGACCAGCGGGAGATTCCGACCTCGGTAGGACGCGGCGAGAACCTCCGGTCGGACAGGATCGTCGGCATGGAGCGCCGGAGCATCGACCTGGCCGCTGGGACGATCCACTACCGGGAGAGCGGCCCGGCCGACGGGCGGCCGGTGGTGTTCGTGCACGGCTTCCTCGTCGACGACACGGTGTGGTCCGACGTGCCCGAGCGGCTGGCCGAGGCCGGGTTCCGCACCTTCGCGCCGACCTGGCCCCTGGGATCGCACAGGACCGCCATGAAGGAGGGCGCCGACCTGGCGCCGCGCGGGGTGGCGCGGGTGGTGGCCGGGTTCCTGGACGCGCTGGACCTGCACGACGTCGTCGTCGTGGGCAGCGACACCGGGGGAGCGGTGTCGCAGCTGCTGCTCGACGAGGACCGGAGCCGAGTGGGTCGGCTGGTGCTGACCAACTGCGATGCGTTCGACTCGTTCCCTCCGGCGCCCTTCGGCGCGCTGTTCCGGCTCGCCCGGCACCCCGTCCTGACGACGGCGCTCTTGCAGCCGATGCGGTCCAGCTTCCTGCGGCACAGCAGGGTGGGCTTCGGCGGCCTGGTCCGGCGCCCGCTCGAGGCGGACGAGAGCCGGGCCTGGGTCACGCCGTACCTCTCCGACCCCGGCGTACGCCGCGACGTCACCGCGTTCGCGAAGGGCTGGCGCCCCGACGAGCTGGCCGACGCGGCCCGGTGGCTGAAGACCTACGGGAAGCCGGTGCTCCTCTGCTGGGCGCCGGACGACCCGTTCTTCACCTACGACCTGGCGAAGCGGCTGCTGGCGACCTTCCCGGACGCGACCCTGGTCGAGTTCCGTGACGCCCGCACCTTCGTCTCCCTGGACCAGCCGGAGCGGCTGGCCGAGGTGGTCGCCGCTTGGGTGGGGGTCGGTCCAAGGTCCTAGGGTGCCGCCCATGCCGATCGACGCCGTGATCTTCGACTGGGGCGGCACGCTCACCGCCTGGCACGACATCGACTTCCACGCCGAGTCGCTGGCGCTGGCCCAGGCCGTGGTCAACGCCGACCACGACGTCGAGGTCTCCCAACGGCTCCTCCACGAGGCCGGGAACACGATCTGGGGGCGCTCCCGCGACCACCAGCAGAGCGCCACCGTCGCGGATCTCTTCGACGAGGCCGGCCTCGACCACGACCCCGAGCTCCTCCAGGGCTACTACGACTTCTGGGAGCCGCACACCTACACCGACCCCGCGGTGCGGCCGACCTGGGAGGCGCTGCGCGCCGACGGCATCAAGGTCGGCGTGCTGTCCAACACGATCTGGCCGCGGGCCTGGCACGAGCACATCTTCGAGCGCGACGGCGTGCTCGACCTGCTCGACGGCGACGTCTACACCAGCGAGATCCCGTGGACCAAGCCGTCACCGCGCGCCTTCGCGAAGGCCATGGAGGCGGTCGGCGTCAGCGACCCGGCGCGCTGCGTCTACGTCGGTGACCGGCTCTTCGACGACGTCTGGGGCGCCCACAACGCCGGGCTCAGGGCCATCCACCTGCCGCACAGCACGATCCCGCCCGAGCAGGTGGGGCACACCGAGGGCGAGCCCGACGCCGTGGTGCAGTCGCTCAAGGAGATCCCGGCACTGGTCCGCGACTGGGCCTGACCTCCCTCTGACCTGCGGAAACGCACGATCACGCAGGAGCGCCGAGCGGCACCGGGGGGATACCCCCGGAGGTATGACTTTTGCAAGAACTTGCAATGCAGACTTGTGCAGTGATCGGTCCCTCGCGATCCCCGGCGGCGGGCTGCATAGTCGTGGACAGGACGAAGCAGGTGGGGACGGCCCAAGCCAGGGGTCCCAGGCGTTCGCCTCAGCGGTCCGCGTACTCGTCGGCTCCGGGGAATATCTCGGGAGTTCCCCGGAACGACAGTTCGCGGGCCGCTGCGTCGTTCAGCAGCGCGATCGCCTCGAGCCGGCGCGGCCCGCTCGAGGCCCCCACGAGCGCGGCGTAGGTCGACGCGCAGGCCCGCTCGAGCGCCAGTGCCGCCTGGTAGCGCCCGTCGCTGGTGTCCAGCCCCGCCGGCGGGGTGTACGCCGGCGCGGCCGGCGCCGGCGTGGCCCCCAGCGCCGCGATCTCGCCGATGAGCGTGTCCCGCCGGTCGCGGTGTGCCTCGTAGGCCGCCCGCAGGGCGAGGTAGAGCGGGGCCTCGGCCGTCTGCGAGGTCCGCGACCCCAGGAGGCCGTAGACGTAGACCGCGGCGTGCTCGGCCTCGAGCGTGGTCTGCAGCGCGTCGGTCTCGGGATCGGTCATCACGCCTCCTGCGGCAGCGCGGCGACGTGCTGGGTGACCGAGGCCGACATCGAGGCCAGGAGCTTGGCCAGTGCGCCGCTCTCGGCGCGGCCCGCGGCGTCCACGAGGCTCGCCTGGAGCTGGGTCTCGCTCACCCGGACCGCCTCGACGGCGGCGGCCGCGCCGGCCGGCCGCGTCGCGGAGGGCACGTCGCCCAGGTCGCCCTCCAGGACCTCGACGTGTGCGCGGTGGGCGTGCAGCATCGGCGCCAGGACCGGGCGGAGCTGCGTGAACCGGCGAGCCGCCTGGAGCACCGCGACGGCGGCACCCAGGCCGACCAGGACGTCGTCGACCAGGGCCTCGTCGGGGGTCTGCTCGGGCTCCTGCGCGACCGAGGGGGAGGCGGACGTCGACCCCGTCCGGTCGTTGTCGTCGAGGTCGCCGCCGAGGTCGTCGCCGGTGTCGCAGCCGGCCGCGGAGACCGTCGCGGCGAGCGCGCCGAGCACGCCCGCCAGGGCGGTCCGCCGGCGTACGAGCGGACGGTCGGGCAGCACGGCGTGACCTTATCCGGGGCGCTCGACCGAGCGGCTATCGTGAGTCTGAACAGCACCGCCGCACCACCACAACCAGCACCACACAACAGCACACAGGAGGTCGTCGCCGTGGCCAGCGCACAGGACGCCGTCCGGGACCGCATCGAGCAGGAGCTCGCGTCCCCCTTGGGTGCCCTCGGCCTCGATGTCGAGGCGGTGGAGCTGACCCCGGCCGGCAAGCGCCGGGTCCTGAGGGTTGCGGTCGACGGTGACGAGGGCGTCACCCTCGACGACGTCGCCCTCGCGACCAAGAAGGTCTCCGAGGTGCTGGACTCGAGCCGTGCCGTGCAGGAGGCGCTGGGCGAGATGCCCTACACCCTCGAGGTCACCTCTCGCGGGGTCGACCGGCCGCTGACGCTGCCCCGCCACTGGCGCCGCAACAACGACCGGCTGGTCAAGGTGACCACCACGGACGGTGACACCGTCACCGGCCGGATCGTCGGCTCCGACGACGCGACCGCGACCCTCGACGTGGAGGGCGCGCGGCGCGAGGTCGCCTACGCCGACGTCGACAAGGCGCTGGTGCAGGTCGAGTTCAACCGCAAGTCTTCACACCAGGAGTCGTGAGCAATGGACATCGATCTCAACATCCTGCGCAGCCTCGAGCGCGAGAAGGAGATCTCCTTCGAGGTCCTGGTGGAGGCGATCGAGCAGGCCCTCCTCACGGCCTACCAGAAGACGCCGGGGGCAGCCGAGCAGGCCCGCGTGCTCCTGGACCGCAAGACGGGCCACGTGACCGTGTTCGCCGCCGAGCTCGACGACGAGGGCAACCAGGTCGGCGAGCACGACGACACGCCCGAGGGGTTCGGCCGGATCGCCGCGACGACCGCGAAGCAGATCATGCTGCAGCGGCTCCGCGACGCCGAGGACGACATCCGCTACGGCGAGTTCTCCGGCAAGGAGGGCGACATCATCTCCGGGATCATCCAGCAGGGCCGCAACCCCGACGACGTCATGGTCGACCTGGGCAAGCTGGAGGCGCTGCTGCCGACCGCCGAGCGGGTGCCGGGGGAGAAGTACGAGCACGGCACCCGGATCAAGTGCCTGGTGTTCTCGGTGCGCAAGGGCATGCGGGGGCCGCAGATCACGCTGTCGAGGTCGCACCCCAACCTGGTCAAGAAGCTGTTCGCCCTCGAGGTCCCCGAGATCGCCGACGGCACCGTCGAGATCGCCGCGATCGCCCGCGAGGCCGGTCACCGCACCAAGATCGCGGTCAAGTCGACCGCACCCGGCGTCAACGCCAAGGGCGCCTGCATCGGCCCGATGGGCCAGCGGGTCCGCAACGTCATGTCGGAGCTGCACGGCGAGAAGATCGACATCGTCGACTGGTCCGACGACCCCGCCGAGCTCGTCGCCCAGGCGCTGTCTCCGGCCCGGGTGAGCGCCGTCGAGATCGTCGACCTCGACGCCCGCTCGGCCCGCGTGATCGTCCCTGACTTCCAGCTCTCGCTGGCCATCGGCAAGGAGGGCCAGAACGCGCGCCTCGCGGCCCGGCTCACAGGCTGGCGGATCGACATCAGGTCGGACGAAGAAGCCGAAGGCTGATTCGTCCGACCTGATCCGAGCCGACCCGGCGCTACGGCACCGGGGGAGCGAAGCGGAGGAGGTGCGGTAGCGCCGGGTCGGCGATCACGAAGCGCGACCCCCACGTCCAAGCGGACGTGCTGGCCGCCCAGCGTAGAGCGGCACCCAAGGTTCGCGTCTGGGCGACCATGGAGATGTGAACTCTCACGAGCTCTACCTCACCGGCGACGGCCCGACCGGCGTCCTCGTCCTCTCGGGGTCGAGCGGCCGGGTCGAGGAGGAGCGCTGCCGGGTCCTGGCCGGCCTGGGCGCGACGGCGGCGTCGTACCGCTGGTTCGGCGAGACGATCGACCGGGTGCCGCTGGAGTCGTTCGAGGAGCCCCTGGCGATGCTGCACGAGCGGTGCGAGCGGCTGGTCGTGCTCGGCACGTCGAAGGGCGGCGAGGCGGCGCTGCTGCTCGGGGCGCTGCACCCGGAGATCGACGCGGTCGTCGGCGTCTCGGCGCCCCACGTGGTGTGGGCGGCGCTCTCGCAGGAGCGGCCGCAGCGGTCGTCGTGGAGCCGGGGCGGCGAGCCGCTCCCGTTCGTGCCGTACGACGACGAGTGGGAGCCGGACACCGACCCGGTCGAGTTCGTCGGGATGTACGAGCAGAGCCTGGAGACCTACGCCGACCGGGTCCCGGCCGCCCGGATCCCCGTCGAGCGCATCGCCGGTGACGTGCTGCTGGTGGCGGGCGGTGACGACCGGCTGTGGCCCTCGTGCGACTTCGCCGAGGCGATCGCCGAACGGCGCACCGCGGCCGGGCTGCACACCGAGCTGGTCACCCATCCGCGGGCCGGCCACCGGGTGGTGCTGCCCGGGGAGGGACCTCGTGCTGCCTCGCACCTGGTGCACGGCGGCAGCGACGAGGCGGACGCCGCCCTCGGTGAGCTCGTCCGGCCGCACCTGGTGGGGCTCCTCGGCGCCGGTGGCTGAGGACGAGCACCCGCGCGCTCAGCCACACAGTGCCTGGTCGAGGTAGGCGTCGACCGCGTCGTCGACGTCCCCGGTGAAGTCCGGGGTCAGCGCCACGGTCACCTGGCGACCGCCGTCGGCCGTATGGAACGACCACGTGTCGTACGCCATGGCGTCGCCGTCGTGTCCGTAGGCGCGGATGCCGCAGGACGTGTCGAGCAGGAAGAGGCCCAGGCCGTAGCGGCCGCCAGGCACGCTCGGTGTCTCCATCTTGCGGAGCAGCCCGTCCGGGAGCAGCTCCCCGCCGAGCAGGGCTGCGAAGAAGGTGTTGAGGTCGGACGTGGTCGAGACCATCTCGCCGGCAGCGCCCATGATCGACGGGTTCATCCTGGTGACGTCGGTGAGGTGAGTCCCACTGCCGGACCGGACCGGCACGTAGCCGTGCGCGTGACGTCCCCGGATCCGGGTCGAGGTGCCGGGCATCGTGGTGTCACGCAGCTGCAGGGGGCGCAGGATCCGCTCCCGTATCGCTCTGGCGTAGGTCTCGCCGGTGACGCTCTCGATGACCTCGCCGAGGAGCAGGTAGTTGGTGCTCGAGTACGCGAACGCCGAGCCCGGCGTGTCGAAGGCCGGCGGGTTCTCGAGCGCACGGGCGACCAGCTCGTCTGCCGACCAGGTCCGCTTGATGGCGTGCAGGAACCTCGGCGACGGGGGGAACGGCAGCGTGGGCAAGTAGTCCGGCAGCCCACTCGTCTGACCCAGCAGGTGCCTGATCGTGACCCGCCGCCCCGCCGGGACCACGCCCGGCAACCACGTCTCCACGGAGTCGTCGAGGCGCAGGCGACGCTCGGCCACGAGCTGCAGCACGACCGTCGCGACGAAGGTCTTGGTGACGCTGCCGGCTCGGAAGCGGCCACGGGCCGGGACCTCGGCCTGCGCACCGAGGCGTGAGCTGCCACTCGTGCCCCGCCAGACGCGGTCGTGCTCCCTCACCTCCGTCCAGGCGCCAACGGCACCGCTCCGGACGATCCCGTCGAGGCGTTGCTGCAGACCGCCTGGATCCCGGGCCGTCGCGGTCGCCGGCGGGGCGGAGGAGGCGACCGTCAGCGCCATCGTGACTGCGAGACCGAGTGCGATGCGGCGGGGCATTCTCGTCATGTGTCACGACGCTATTGACGGTCGGCGACCGAACCCATCGGGGCTTTCCCTGAGGAGGCCCCGGACTACCCCGGACCGGCAGGCTCGAGGCACACAGCGGGCAGGTCGAACCACCGCAGGTGCTCGAAGTCCGCGCTGACCCGGTCGCCGACGCCGTCCTCACAGACGACGTCGGGGAGCGACTCGAACAGCGCCACCGCCTCGGACAGGTACTCGTCCAGTGCGCTCTCCGGCGCGGAGTCGTGGTCGCGGGGGTAGGTGAGCACGCCGTCGGCGTCGTAGGACAGGTGGGTCAGCCGCAGCGGTGGCTCGACCGGGCCCTTGCGGTGCTGCCAGAGCCCGGTCATCGGGTCGAAGCAGTAGTGCGGCGCGAGCTTGTGGCCGTGCTCGGCGACCAGAGCCACCGCGCGGACGACGTAGGTGAAGACCGCCTCGCTCACGAAGTAGTTGAAGTTGACCCGCACCCAGCCCGGCTTGATGCCCTCGCAGCCGCCGGTGATCTCGCGCTCGAACTCGTGGGAGCGCGCGAGGTCGATGCCGAGCAGCCGGTGGCCGTAGGGGCCGGCACACGAGCAGCCGCCGCGGCTCTGGATGCCGAAGAGGTCGTTGAGGACCGAGACCACGAGGTTGTGGTGCAGGTAGCGGCCACCGGGCCGGCGGATCACGAAGGACACGATCGAGAGCCGCTCGGCGTCCGGGTTGCCGAGCACCTCGATGGCGGGGTGCTCCCGCCAGGCGGTCACGGCGCGGCGCAGGAAGTCCTCCTCGTGGGCGCGGATGGTCGCGACGCCGACCGCGTCCTTGAGCGCGAAGACCAGCCCGGCCCGGATCGACTCGACGATCGCGGGCGTGCCGCCCTCCTCCCGGTGCGCCGGGTCGAGGAGGTAGCGGTGCTCCTGCGGGTTGACGTAGGAGACCGTGCCGCCCCCCACGACGTCCGGCACCGTGTTGGTGAGCAGCCGGCGGCTGACGACGAGGACCCCCGGGGTCCCGGGCCCGCCGATGAACTTGTGGGGCGAGAGGAACACCGCGTCCTTCCGGGCGGCGGTGTCTCCGTCGGACGGGTTCATCTCGATGTCGACGTACGGCGCCGCCGCGGCCACGTCCCAGAAGGCGAGGGCGCCGTGCTCGTGGAGGAGCCGGGTGATCCGGTGGGTGTCGGTCACGATGCCGGTCACGTTGCTGGCGGCGCTGAACGAGCCGATCTTGAGCGCGCGTGCGGCGTACCGCTCGAGCTCCTCGCGGAGCTGGTCGACGTCGATGTGGCCGTCGGCGTCCTCGTGGATCGTCACGACGTCGGCGATCGACTCACGCCACGGCAGCTCGTTGCTGTGGTGCTCGTAGGGGCCGATGAAGACCACCGGCCGTTCGTCGGGCGGGATCTGCGCCGAGAGCTGGTGCCGGCGGTCGAGGTCGGCAGGGAGGCGGATGCCGAGGATGCCGACGAGCTTGTCGATCGCGGCGGTGGTGCCGCTGCCGCAGAAGATCACGACGGTGTCGTCGTCGCCGTTGACCGAGCGGTGGATCTGGGCGCGGGCGTCCTCGCGCAGCCTGGTGGTCTGCAGCCCGGTGCCGCTGCTCTCGGTGTGGGTGTTGGCGTAGCGGGGGAGGACCTCGGCGCGGATGAAGTCCTCGATGAAGCCGAGGGCACGTCCGCTGGCCGTGTAGTCGGCGTAGGTGACCCGGCGGGGCCCGAACGGGCCGTGCATCAGCTGGTCGTCGCCGATCACCGACTCCCGGATCTTCTGCAGGATCGGCGGGTCCTGCAGCTCGGGGTCGCGCGGCGGGATGGCGCACCAGTCGCGCGACTCCGCGGTCACCGGCGCGCCCATGGGTGGACCCTACGTCTGCTCGGGCGGGTCGGCGCCGTACCGCGTGCAGACCCAGTCGTCGGCGTCGGCCACCAGCTCGACGGTGTCGCAGTTGTCGAGCCGCTGCCGCTCGGCGTCCATCCGGGCTATCGCGGGGACGCCGAGGCCGATCGCGCCGCCGTGGGAGACCACCAGGACGGTCTCGCCGGGGTGGGCGTCCGCGACCTCGCGGAGCACCGCGCCGAAGCGGTCCGCGATCTCACGCCCCGTCTCGCCGCCGGGGACCCGCTCGTCGAGATGACCCTCCATCCAGCGGGTGTAGGTCGCCACGAACGGGTCCTCCTCGAGCGGCACCCCCCGGTAGTCGCCCACGTCGAACTCGCGCAGCCCGATGCGCGTGGTGACGCCGATCCCGAGCCTGGCGGCGACGATCTCGCCGGTCTGCACGGCGCGGGCCAGCGTGCTCGTCCAGACGTGCGCCACCCGTCGGGGCGCCAGCGACTCGGCCAGCGCGGCGGCCTGCCGCCTGCCCAGCAGGGTGAGCGAGCCGCCCTCCTCCTCCCACTCGGACGCTTCGTACTCCGCCTCGCCGTGCCGGGCGACGACGAAGGTCGTGGGGCACTGGAGCGCCGTCATGGCTGGTGCCCGCGATCCGGTCGACGACGAGCCGCGGCACCAGGTGGTCGTCGTCGCCCGAGGACCACTCCGGGAAGTCGAAGACGGCGAGCATCAGCTGCACGGGGTACGTCGGGGGGCTCGGGCAGCGGCGTACCTCCTCGCCGTCCACGCTGAACACGGCCTCGCCCGGCCCCCACTCCACGGCGTAGAGATGTGGCTCGGTCACGTCGATCGCGAGCCGTGGCGCCGCGAAGTCCTGGGTCAGGGCCGGGTCGCGGAACGCCTTGATGCCGACGCCGACCTCCGCCGACGGCTTGTCGGCCGGGCCCAGGTCCCTGCCGAACACCTCGAAGACGCACAGCTCCCCGCACCGCTCCTGGGCGGCGTCGTCCTCGAACCCGCTCATCCACAACGCGGCCATCGAGCGCGGGGAGAGGTCCATGCGGGCGGAGACCTCCACGCGGCCACCGGTGGGGAGCCACCCCTCGAACCGCTCCTGCTCCTCCACGACCACCTGGCCCTCGCGGAACCGCTGCTGGCCGGAGGTCGACCCGACCGGGCCCGACCAGCTGCCCGACTGGATGCCCGAGACCCGCAGCGGCGGCGCGTGGTCGCCCTCGCACCAGACCGGGTGGTCGACGGGGATGTCGAGGCTCAGCCCGGCGCCGTCGAGGCGGTAGCTCGCGCGGGACCGCTCGCGGGAGGACCAGGCAGGCAGGTAGTGCGGGTGCCAGGTCGCGAGGTCGAGGTCGGACCCGGCGAACCGGTCCTCGAACCAGCCGTCCTCAGCGGCTCCGATCGCCATGACACGACGCTACCGCCGCCCAAGGTTCGGGGAACGGCCGCCTGAGCGGTAGTGTTGACCCTTGGTGGCGAGTGAACCGGTCCGAACCTGTGTCGGATGTGGTGCGCGAGCCGCCAAGCGTGAGCTGGTGCGGGTGACCGTCGGCTCGGACGCGCACGGCCAGCCGGTCGTCGTTCCCGATCCGCAGGGCACCGCACCCGGCCGCGGGGCGCACCTGCACCCCACGACCGCGTGCTACGAGCTCGCCGTGCGCAAGAAGGCGTTCGGCCGGGCCCTCCGCACCTCAGGTGGGCGGGCCCCGGGCAAGCTGGACAGCGCAGCGGTGGGGAGCTACGTCGCCGGACGCGAAACCGAACAGACCGAAGACCGAGAAGAAGGCTGGAGCAGCAGCTCATGAGCACTCGATGAGTACTTCCCGATGAGTTTGCACAACCACTAACGGCTTCGAGGCAACACCCCGACGAGGGTCTCGAGGCCAACAAGGAGAAACGTGGCCAAGACCCGAGTTCATGAGCTCGCCAAGCTCTACAACGTCGAGAGCAAGTTCGTTCTCGAGAAGTTGAAGGAGATGGGCGAGTTCGTCAAGTCCCCTTCCTCGACGATCGAGCTTCCCGTCGAGATGAAGTTCAAGAAGGAGTACGGCGACCAGCTGAAGGCTGCGGCCGACTCCGCCGCCCCGGCCGCTCCGGCCGAGGAGAAGCCGGCCGCCAAGAAGGCTCCGGCCAAGAAGGCTGCCGCCAAGAAGGCCGAAGCCGAGCCGGAGGCCGTCGAGGCACCCGTCGAGGCCGTGCCCGAGGTCCAGGCCCCCGCGGTCGAGACCCGGCCGACACCGCCGCCGACGACCCCTTCGACGACTCAGCCGACGACTCCTTTGACGACTCCGCCGCCGGCCCAGCCGCCGGCCGCGCCCCAGACCGACCAGCAGCCTCCGGCCGCCGCCGCCGCTGATGCCGACACCGAGACACCCAAGGCCCCGGCTCCCCGGCCGGTCGGCCGTCCCGGCGCCCCGCGCCCGGGCAACAACCCGTTCGCCTCCAGCCAGGGCATGGGCCGCAAGCCGGCCCCGCGCCCCGGCACCGAGGCCGCCGGCACCGACGCCGTCGCCGACCCGCAGCGTCCGCCGCGCCCGCCGGCCGGTCCCGGCATGCCGCGTCCCAACCCGGCGATGATGCCCAAGTCTCCTGCCGCGTTCGGCGGCGGTCCCGGTGGCCGTGGCCCCGGTGGCCCCGGTCGCGGTGGCCCCGGTGGCGCCGGCGGCCCCGGCCGCACCGGTGCTCCCGGTCGCGGTGGCGCACCCGGTCGCGGTGCCCCGGGCGGAGCCGGCGCCGGTGCGCCCGGCCGTCCCGGTGGCTTCGCGGGTGGTGGTCGCCCCGGTGGTGGCCGTCCCGGTCAGCGTGGCCAGACCCAGGGCGCCTTCGGTCGTCCCGGTGGTCCCTCGCGCCGTGGGCGCAAGTCGAAGCGGGCCCGTCGCCAAGAGTTCGAGGCCATGGAGGCCCCGACGATCGGCGGCGTGCGCGTCCGCAAGGGCAACGGCGAGACCGTCCGGCTGCCCCGCGGTGCCTCGCTGACCGACTTCGCCGACCGGATCGGCGTCGACGCGGCCCAGCTCGTGCAGATGCTGTTCAGCCTCGGCGAGATGGTGACCGCGACCGAGTCGGTCAACGACGCGACGCTCGAGCTGCTCGGTGAGGAGCTCAACTACATCGTCGAGGTCGTCTCGCCCGAGGACGAGGACCGCGAGCTGCTGGAGTCCTTCGACCTGGAGTTCGGTGAGGACGAGGGCGACGAGTCCGACCTCGCCTTCCGGCCGCCGGTGGTCACCGTCATGGGTCACGTCGACCACGGCAAGACCAAGCTCCTCGACGCGCTCCGCGACGCCAACGTCATGGACAAGGAGGCCGGTGGCATCACCCAGCACATCGGCGCCTACCAGGTCACGGCGCAGGTGGACGACAACGAGCGCCGGATCACCTTCATCGACACCCCCGGTCACGAGGCGTTCACCGCCATGCGTGCCCGCGGCTCGCAGTCCTCGGACATCGCGGTGCTGGTGGTCGCGGCCGACGACGGCGTGATGCCGCAGACGGTCGAGGCGCTCAACCACGCCAAGGCCGCCGGGGTCCCGATCGTGGTGGCGGTCAACAAGATCGACAAGCCCGACGCCGACGCGACCAAGGTCCGCGGCCAGCTCACCGAGTACGGCCTGGTGCCCGAGGAGTACGGCGGCGATGCCATGTTCGTCGACGTCTCGGCCAAGGCCGGCACCAACCTCGACAAGCTGCTCGAGGCGATCGTGCTGACCGCCGACGCGTCGCTCGACCTGCGGGCCAACCCCCACCAGGACGCCCAGGGCATCGTGATCGAGGCACACCTCGACCGCGGCCGTGGCCCGGTGGCCACCGTCCTGGTCCAGCGCGGCACGCTGCGCGTCGGTGACTCGATCGTCGCCGGCGCCGGCCACGGCCGGGTGCGGGCCATGCTCGACGAGCACGGCGAGAACATCGAGGAGGCCGACCCGGGTCGCCCGGCGATGGTGCTCGGTCTCACCGCGGTGCCGGGTGCCGGCCAGACGTTCATCGTCGTCGAGGACGACCGGATGGCGCGTCAGATCGCCGAGCGGCGCGAGTCGCGCGAGCGGGCGGCCATGCAGGCCAAGCGTCGCGTGCGCCGTACCCTCGAGGACTTCATGGCCTCCATGGAGAAGGGCGCCGAGAACCAGGAGCTCAACCTGATCCTGAAGGGCGACGTGTCCGGTTCGGTCGAGGCGCTCGAGGACGCCCTGGCCCAGATCGACGTGGGCGACAGCGTGGGCATCCGCGTCATCGACCGCGGTGTCGGTGCGATCACCGAGACCAACGTCGACCTGGCCGCTGCGTCCGACGCGATCATCATCGGCTTCAACGTCCGCCCCCAGGGCAAGGCGACGGAGCTGGCGGACCGCGAGGGTGTCGAGATCCGCTACTACTCGGTCATCTACCAGGCGATCGAGGAGATCGAGGCGGCTCTCAAGGGCATGCTCAAGCCGGAGTACGAGGAGTCGACCCTGGGTCAGGCGGAGATCCGTGCGATCTTCCGCTCGTCCCGGCTCGGCAACATCGCGGGCTGCATGGTCACCAGCGGCGTCATCCGCCGCAACGCCAAGGTCCGGGTCATCCGGGACGGAGCGGTCGTGGCCGACAACCTCGACCTCGCCTCGCTCAAGCGTGAGAAGGACGACGCGACCGAGGTCCGCGAGGGCTTCGAGTGCGGTCTGGTGCTGCGCAACTTCCAGGACATCAAGGAAGGCGATGTCGTGGAGGCCTTCGAGATGAAGGAGATCCCGCGCGCCTGACCGAGCGCTGACCCGTCAGAAGCTTTCTGACGGGTCAGCACTTCCGATGTACGTCAGCGGACACAGAAGCAGGAGACATGGTCAGTCCACGGGTCAGGAAGATCGCCGACCGGATCCACGAGATCGTGGCGGAGATGCTCGAGCGTCGGCTCAAGGACCCGCGCCTGGGGTTCGTGACCATCACCGACGTGCGGCTCACCGGCGACACCCAGAACGCCACGATCTTCTACACGGTGCTCGCGGGGGCCGTGGGCGAGCAGACCGACGAGGCGGCGCTGGCCGCGACCGGGGCGGCGCTGGAGTCGGCCAAGGGCCTGATCCGGTCCGAGGTCGCCAAGCAGCTCGGCATGCGCCACTCCCCGGCGCTCGAGTTCGTGGCCGACGCGCTGCCGGAGACCGCACGCCACCTCGACGAGGTGCTGGCCAAGGCACGTGAGCTGGACGAGGCGGTCGCCGCACGCCGTGGCGCCGCCTACGCCGGCGACGAGGATCCGTACAAGAAGCCGCGCGAGGTCCCGAGCGACGAGGACGCCACTGAGGCATCCACCGAGGATGACTGAGCCCGGCCGCATCCCTGGCCTCGTGGTCGTCGACAAGCCGGCCGGGATCACCTCGCACGACGTCGTGTCCCGGGTCCGGCGGCTGGCCGGCACCCGCAAGGTCGGCCATGCCGGGACCCTCGACCCGATGGCCACGGGCGTGCTCGTGCTCGGGGTCGACCGCGCCACCCGGCTGCTCGGGCACCTGATGCTCACCGAGAAGTCGTACGACGCCACGGTCCGCCTCGGGGTCGCCACCACGACCGACGACGCCGAGGGCGAGGTGGTCGCGACGGTCCCGACCGGCGACCTGGACGACGACCTGGACGACGACCGGGTCCGCGAGACGCTCGCCGGGTTCGTCGGTGACCTCCTCCAGGTGCCGACCGCGGTCTCCGCGATCAAGGTGGACGGCAGGCGCGCCTACCAGCGCGTCCGCGACGGGGAGCAGGTCGAGCTGGAGCCGCGACCGGTCACCGTGCACGAGCTCGTCGTGCACGACGTGCGGTCCGGGGGCGACGTCGTGGACGTCGACCTCTCCCTGCGCTGCTCCAGCGGCACCTACGTCCGGGCCATCGCTCGGGACGCCGGTGCGAAGCTCGGAGTCGGCGGCCACCTGACGGCGTTGCGGCGTACGGCCGTCGGACCCTACGGCCTCGATGCCGCCCGCACCCTCGACGAGCTCGCCGAGCACTTCGAGGTGCTGCCGATCGCGACGGCCGCGCGCGCAGCGTTCCCCTCGGTCGACCTCGACGACGCGGCTGCGAGGGACGTCCGGGTGGGTCGGCCGCTCGACGTCGAGCTCGCCGAGCTGACCGCGGTGTTCGCGCCCGACGGCGAGTTCCTCGCGCTCTACGAGTCCCGCGACGGCCGCGCCCGGCCGGTGGCCGTGTTCGTGTGACGAGTCGGGCGAATAGAGTTCCCGCCGTGCAGATCTGGCGTTCGCTCGCCGACGTGCCGGCCGACCTGGGCGGCACCGTCGTGACGATCGGCAACTTCGACGGCGTGCACCTCGGTCACCAGCACGTGCTCGCCCGCGCCAGGGAGGTCGCGGACCAGCGCGGGCTCACGCTGGTCGCGGTGACCTTCGACCCGCACCCGATGGCGGTCCTGCGACCCGAGCACGCCCCGACCCAGCTCACCACCGTCGAGCGCCGGGCCGAGCTCCTCGCCGACGCGGGTGCCGACCACGTGCTGGCGCTGCCGTTCGACGGCGACATGGCGTCGTGGACGCCGGAGGAGTTCGAGCAGCGGGTGCTGGTCGACGCCCTGCACGCCGGGGCGGTGGTGGTCGGCGCCAACTTCCGGTTCGGCGCCAGGGCCTCCGGCGACGTGGCCACGCTCCAGGGGTTCGGGGCGGAGCACGGCTTCACCGCCGAGGGGATCGCCCTCGACGGCGGCCCGATGGTCTGGTCGTCGACCTACGTCCGCACCTGCCTGGCCGCCGGCGACGTCGCCGGCGCGGCCGAGGCGCTCGGTCACCCCTACGCCGTCCGCGGCGTCGTCGTCGAGGGCGACCGTCGTGGCCGTGAGCTCGGCTTCCCGACCGCCAACGTGCCGACCGACGGGTTGACCGCGGCCCCGGCCGACGGGGTCTACGCCGGCTGGCTCAAGCGGCTCGACACCGGTGAGACCTACCCGGCCGCGATCAGCGTCGGCACCAACCCGACCTTCGACGGCGTCCGCGCGCGCCGGGTCGAGAGCTACGTCCTCGACCGCACGGACCTGGAGCTCTACGGCGTCGAGGTGGAGGTCTCGTTCGTCGACCGGCTGCGCGGCATGGTCGCCTTCGAGTCCGTCGACGCCTTGGTGGAGCAGATGCACGCCGACGTCGACAGGGCCCGGCAGCTGCTGCTCTAGCCGAACGTCACCGTGCTGAGCATCGAGTCGAACTCGGCGTACCGCTCCGCGCGATCCGGCGCGTCACCGTTGAGCGAGAGGTAGATGACCGTCGGCGGGTTCGCCGACCCCTGGTCGACCACCGCGATCCGGGCTGCCCGGCCCGCGATGAGAGGCATGCAGTCCACCGCTGGCTGGACGCCGTCGGTGCAGGCGACCGCGCCGGCCGCGTCGGTCAGCACGGTCAGCGACATGACCGTGGCCGGCCGGCCACCGACGTCGGGCGTGGACCGGTCCGAGGTTGCGATGGTGCCGAGGGCGGCCAGCTCGTCGAGATGGGACACGTAGGCGGCGTACGTCGGCTCCTGCACGATCGGCAGGTCCGCGTCCGTCGGGTAGACGTAGCGCACCGACAGCAGCCGGAGCTTGAGGTCCTTGTCCTCGGCGCACGGGTCCGCTCCATCCAGGCCCGCGCAGCCGCGGTCCTGGAGCCAGTTCGCCACCCCCGTCTGGTCCGCGTCGTGGTCCGCGTCCTGAGTCCAGGCCGGCAGCTCCAGGCTGACCGGCGGGAGCAGCAGGGGCGCCGTGAACGGCACTGCCGACGGCACTGCCGACGTCGCTGCCGACGCCGACGGGGACGGGTCCGTCGCGATCTCCCCTCCGCTCGAGTCGCCGGAGGGCCGGACGGCGAACGCGATGACCAGCACTGCGACGACGAGGGCGGCTGCCACCGCGCCGGCGACGTACCAGCGACGCCGGTGCTGGTCGCTCTGGTCGAGCCTGGCGTGCAGCTCTTCGGTCCCGTGCTGCTGGTCTGTGCTCATGGCGATCTCCTCGGCTTCGTCCCGGAGCGCATCGGCGAGGGCGAGCTCGAACTCGGTCATGCCCAGGCCTCCATCCGCTTGCGCAGGGAGTCGGTTGCTCGGGAGGCATGCCGCTTCACCGAGCCGGTGCTGACACCGAGCCAGTCCGCGATCTCGATCTCGGAGAGATCCAGGAAGTACCGCAGGACCACCACTTCACGCTGCCTTCTCGGCAGCAGGTGCACCGCCGCGACCAGGTCGTGCCGACGGCTCGTGGCCATCCCGCCCGACTCCGCCGACGGCTCGACCCCGGCCTCGGGCGGCCGGAACGACCGCGCCGTCACCTGTCGACGCACCTTGGACCGGGCGCCGTTGACGACGCTGCGGTTGAGGTAGCCGACGGCCGCCTGCGGGTCACGCAGCCGCGGCCAGTGCCGGTAGAGCGCCTCGAAGGAGTCCTGCACGACTTCCTCCGCGGTCTCCCGGTCGTCGACCATCAGTCCCGCCAGTCCGACGAGCCTGCGGTAGTGCTGGTGGAAGAGCTCTGTCACGGCAGCGCGTGGCGACGATGGGAGACGCACGGTCTCCGCGTTCTCCTCCCAGCCCGCCATGACGGCTCCCCTCGCTCGATGTCAGGGGAAAGGACGTCCGAGCACTCATCAGGTTGACACCGGTAGAGCAGAAAGGTCGAGCAGGAGGGTCGAGCAGGAACAACGAGCGACGCCTCAGCGGCGCCTGGCCACCGTCACGCCGTCGCGGACCGGCAGCATCACCACGTCGACCCGGTCGTCGGCCGCGACCCGGTCGTTGACGGCCCGCATCGTGGTGACCCGCTCAGCCTGCTCGCCGTCGTCGAAGACCCGGCCACCGAGCAGCACGTTGTCGAGCAGCACCAGCCCGCCCGGACGGAGCCGGCCCACCAGCTCCTCGTAGTAGGTCGGGTAGCTCTCCTTGTCGGCGTCCACGAACGCGAAGTCGATCGTCGGCTCGGCCGGCAGCGCGGCGAGGGTCTCCGCCGCCGGCGCCAGCCGCAGCTCGATCCGGTCCGCGACGCCGGCCTCGGCCCAGTAGCGCTGGGCCACGGCGGTCCACTCACCGCTGACGTCGCACGCCAGGAGCCGCCCGCCGTCCGCGAGCCCGCGCGCGATGCAGATGGAGGAGTAGCCGGTGAACGTGCCGACCTCCACGGCGTTGCGCGCGCCGACGAGCCGGGCGAGCAGCGTGAGCAGCCCGCCCTCGTCCGCGGTGATCTGCATGCCGGCCGAGTCGGGGAAGCTGGTCCGGGTCTCCTCGGCGAGCCGGGCCAGCACGTCGTCCTGAGCGGTGCTGTGCGCCAGCAGGTAGTCGCTGACGGTCTCCTGCGACGCGGCGACGTCCATGATGGTGATCACCCGGTCACGCTAGCCTGCCCGCGTGCCGCCCCCGACCGACGCCACTGCTCGTGCGGAGACGTGGTTCCTCGAGCACGGGCTGCCCTACTTCGTCGACGAACGGCGCGCGGAGGTGCGGCGCTGGCTGCACCGGTCCAGGCTCGCCGCGGCGCTGGTCGTGGCCGGCGTCCTCGGCGTCGTGGCCGGGGTGACTGTCGCCCTGCTGGCCGACAGTGACGAGGGCACCAACGGGTTCACGACCGGCGCCACCGTCGCCCTCGTCGTCGTGGGGGTCTACGCCCTGCGCGCGCTCCAGACGGGGACCATCGCACGCTGGGCAGGCGGCCGGGCCCTGGGCAGCCTCGGGCTGCTGGTGCCGCTGGCGACCCGGGCGCTGCCGATGCTGCTGCTCTTCATCACCTTCCTGTTCATCAACACCGAGGTCTGGCAGGTCGCGGACGCCCTCAGCCCGGGGGTGCTCGGCGGGTCGGTGCTGTTCTTCGGCCTGGCGGCGGTCTTCTTCCTGGTGTCCCGGCTCGGGGAGGAGCTCGACGACGTCGACGACCTCGACGACACCGAGGCCGTGGTGGCCGCATGCGGCGGTACGCCGCTGCAGGACGACGCCCGCGAGCTCGGAGCACGAGGTGATGAGCTCGCCGTCGACTCGGAGGTCGTCGGCCTGGAGAAGGCCAACCTGGTGCTCGCCCTCGTGATCGCGCAGGCGGTGCAGGTCTTCCTGCTGGCGGTCGCCGTCTCGGCGTTCTTCGTCGTGTTCGGCGCGGTCGCGATCGACGACCACGTGATCCACAGCTGGATCGGCGCCAAGCCGGACTACCTGCTCGACCAGCACCTGATCAGCGTGCAGCTGCTCAAGGTCGCGATCTTCCTGGGCTCGTTCAGCGGCCTGTACTTCACGGTGTACGCGATCACCGACGCGACGTACCGCCAGCAGTTCTTCACCGAGATCCTGCGCGAGCTCGAGCGGGCCGTCGGCGTGCGCGCGGTCTACCGCGACCTGCAGGACCGGCCGGCGGAGGAGATCACAGGCGGGGTCACAGGCGGGGTCACAGGCGGAGGTAGGCCAGCACCGCCTGCACCCGCCGGTTGACCTCGAGGTCCACGGGCAGGTCGAGCTTGGCGAAGATGCTGTTGATGTGCTTGGCGACCGCCTTCTCGGTGACGTGGAGGGCCGCCGCGATCGACGCGTTGGACCTGCCCTCGGCCATCTGCGCCAGCACCTCCCTCTCCCGGGCGGTGAGCCGGTCGAGCGGCTGGTCGCGGTGCCTGGCCATCACCGTGGCCACCACCTCGGGGTCCAGGACCGTGCCGCCGGCCAGCACCCGGCGCACACCGTCGATGAACTCCCGCACGTCGGAGACCCTGTCCTTGAGCAGGTAGCCGACCGCGCCCTCGCCGCTGGCCAGCAGCTCACGCGCGTAGAGCTGCTCGACGTACTGCGAGAGCACCAGCACCGGGAAGCCGGGTCGCTCCGCGCGTACGGCGATCGCGGCCCGCAGCCCCTCGTCGGTGAAGGTGGGCGGCATCCGCACGTCGAGGACCGCGCCGTCGATGTCGGGGTCGAGCAGCGCGGCGTCGAGCTCGACGGCGTTGTCGACCGAGCGCGCCACGACGAAGCCGGAGCCCTCGAGCAGCTGCGTCAGACCCGCGCGGAGGAGGGCGTTGTCCTCGGCGAGGACGAGGCAGGGCTCAGCGCGCACGGAACCTCCAGGGTGACGATCGTGGGACCCCCGTCGGGGCTGGACACCGTCATCGTGCCGTCGAAGGCGGCCAACCGTCGCATCACGCCGCGCATGCCGGTGCCCGAGTCGACGTCCGCGCCTCCCTGCCCGTCGTCGCTGACCACCACGCGCAGCACCCCGAGCTCGTGCCCCACCTCGACCCAGGCCTGGCTGTGGCCGGCGTGCTTGGCCGAGTTGGCGAGGCACTCGGCGACCGCGAAGTAGACCGCGGACTCGATGGGGGCCGGCGGCCGCCCCGGCAGGGCACCGACGACCTCCACCGGCACCGCCATGTCGAGGGCCAGCGCCCTGACCGCGCCGTCGAGGCCGCGGTCGGCCAGCACCGGCGGGTGGATGCCGCGCACCACCGAGCGCAGGTCGGCGATCGCGGCGCTGGTCGCGGCCCGCGCGTCGCTGACCGTACGACGGGCAGCCTCCGGGTCGCGGTCGAACATCTCCTCGGCCATCCCCAGGCTCATCGACACCGCGACCAGCCGAGCCTGGGTGCCGTCGTGGAGGTCCCGCTCGAGCCGGCGGAGCTCGGCCGCGGAGTGGTCCACGGCGGCCGCCCGGCTCCGGGTGAGCGCCTCCACCCGTCGCTCCAGGGTCTCGGTGTTGCTGTAGCTGAGCAGGGCCCGGTCGACGATCGACCTCGTCCAGAGGATCGGGTAGGAGCCGAACCACCAGAAGAAGCCGGTGACCACGCCCAGCAGCAGCACCACGACGAGCAGCGACATCACCCAGCCGATGCCGATGGCCCACACGATCCAGAGCACGTCGCGCCAGGTCATCGGGTCGGTGAGCATCGCGACGAGGCGGACCAGCGGCCCGCGCTCGGGCAGCGGCCGGTAGGGCGTCGGCAGCTCGACGCCCAGGATCCGGCCCGCGATGTGCCGCTGCCGGTTGGCGAACACGCGGATCAGCGGGACGGCCGCCGCCACGAGGAAGATGCCGAGCCACACCACCACGAGCAGCCCGCCGACCACGAAGAACACCAGGCCGATGACCAGCGGGACGATCCACAGGACCTGCTCGACGGCGTAGCCCGTCAGCAAGAGGGGGCTGGGTTGGTCACGGAGCCGCTCGAGGGCGGTCGGCTCCGGACCGGTGGACTCTGTCACGCCTCCATCCTCCCCGAGCCGGACGGCCCCGACAGTGGTGCCAGCACCACCACGGGTCGGGTCCAGGGACTACTGACCCGGGGCCCGGCGACGCCAAGGCTTGAGCCATGACGAATCCACTCTCCTCCTTCGCCCACCGCACCGCCCGCTGGTGCGCCCTCCACCCGTGGCGCGCGATCCTCGGCTGGGTCGCGCTCGTCGCCGTCGCCGTCGGCCTGGCCACGATGATCCCGGTCCAGGAGAACAGCGACGCCGACTACCGGCTCGGTGAGTCAGGCCGTGCGGACGCCATGGTCGCCTCCGCCGGGTTCGACGACCCCGACACCGAGCAGGTGCTGATCAGCGCCAAGGCGGGCCACCTCGACAAGGCCCAGGGCCAGGAGGCGGCCGCCGCGGTCGTCGCCGCCATGACCGAGCTCCCCGGCGTCGACGAGGTCGCCGAGCCGCAGGTCAGCCCGGACGGCTCGGCGTACCTCGTCTCGGTCCAGCTCGCCCGCGACCAGGACGACGTGTCGTCCCTGCAGAAGGCGACCTCGGCCGTGCAGGCCGACTACCCCGACCTCGACCTCCGCCAGTCCGGCGACGTCAGCCTCGACGACGCGATCAACGACCGGGTCGCCGACGACCTCTCCTCGGCCGAGACGCTGAGCCTCCCGATCACGCTGATCCTGATGCTGCTGGCGTTCGGCGCACTGATCGCGGCCGGCATCCCGGTGCTGCTCGCCGGCACCAGCGTCGCCGCCACGATCGGCATCCTCGCTCCGGTCTCGCACCTGATCCACGCCGACGACACCGTCACGAGCATGATCGTGCTGATCGGCATGGCCGTCGGCGTGGACTACTCCCTCTTCTACCTGAAGCGGGAGCGGGAGGAGCGGGCCAAGGGCCACTCCAGCAGGGACGCCGTCGAGATCGCCGCCCAGACCTCGGGCCACTCGATCCTGGTGTCCGGCGCTGCGGTGATCTGCGCGATGGCCGGCCTGTTCCTGATGGGTGACCCGACCTTCAACTCGCTCGCCGCCGGCTCGATCATCGTGGTCGCGGTCGCCGTGCTCGGTTCCATCACCGTGCTCCCGGCGCTGCTTGGCCAAGCTCGGTCGGTGGGTGGACCGCCCGCGGGTGCCGCTGCTGCACCGCGTGCTGCGCCGCACCCGTCGCGGGGCGATCAGCGGGCGGGTGCTCGCGCCCGTCGTCAAGCACCCGCTCGTCTCGCTCGTCCTGGCCACAGTGGTCGTCGTGCTCCTCGCGATCCCCGCGCTCGGCATGAAGACCCACAGCGGCAACCTCGAGACCCTGCCGAGCTCGATCCCCGAGGTCAAGACCATGCAGGACCTCAGCAAGGCGTTCCCGTCGGAGGGGACCACCGCCGACCTGGTCGTGCGGGGCGACGCCTCGCAGCAGGACGACGTGGCCGCCGCGCTCGCCAAGGTCCAGGCTGGGGCCGAGAAGTCGCCGTTGTTCCGCGCGTCGGGGACCGACGTGGAGGTCTCCAAGGACCGCACGGTGTCGGTGCTGACGCTGGCGATGCCGTTCAAGGAGTCCGACGACCGCGTGGACACCGCGATCAAGGACCTCCGCTCGGACCTGGCGCCCTCGGCCCTCGACGGGCTGTCCGGGCCGCGCGTGGAGTACGCCGTCGGCGGGGACTCGGCCGAGTCCCTGGACTTCGTCCAACGCGAGCAGTCCAGGCTGCCGCTGGTGATCGGCTTCGTGCTGCTGCTGACGCTGCTGATCATGGGCGCGACGTTCCGCAGCGTGCCGATCGCCCTGATCTCGGCGGTGCTCAACCTGGCGTCGGTCGGTGTGTCGTTCGGGCTGATGACCCTGGTCTTCCAGCACGGCTGGTTCGAGGGCGCACTGGACTTCACCAGCCCCGGCTTCATCATCGACTGGCTGCCGCTGTTCGTGCTGGTCGTCCTGGTCGGTCTGTCCATGGACTACCACGTCTTCGTGCTCAGCCGGATCCGTGAGCACGTGCAGCGTGGGCTGCCGACCCGGCTCGCCGTACGTCAGGGCGTCGCCGACACCGCCGGCGTCGTGACCAGCGCCGCCGCGGTGATGGTCTCGGTGTTCTCGATCTTCGCGACGCTGTCCATGCTGGAGATGAAGATGATGGGCGTGGCGCTCTCGGGAGCGATCCTGCTCGACGCGACCCTGATCCGCCTGGTGATGCTGCCGGCGATCCTCTGCCTGCTCGGGGACCGGGCCTGGTGGCCCATGCGCCGGCCCCGGCCGCTCGGCGAGCGCGTGGTCGAGCACGACCCGGCCTACGAGCTGGTGCGCTAGGCCGGCCCGGCTGGCGTCGAGATGCGGGGAATGGCTGTCAGGTCACTGATCTGGCAGCCACTTCCCGCATCTCGACGCGAGACGAGGGCTCAGTCCTTGTCCAGGTCCTGCTCGACGAGTGTGGCGATGCTGTCGACGGCCGACTGGTCCTCACCAGCGACCTCGACGGTGTCGCCACACTTCGCGCCCAGGGTCATGATCATCAGCGACGAGCTGGCGTCGACACCGTTGATCGTCACCGTGCTGTCGAGGCCGCCTGCGGCCTCGGCGATGAGCGCGGCCGGCCGGGCGTGCAGGCCGACGGACGAGCCGACGGTGACGGACTTGCTGGGCATGCGGTCTCCTTGTGGTGGTCAGTCGAGCTCGTGGCTGTGCAGATCATGGACGGTGACGCGCTCGGGGTGGAGGTCGTCCGGGCCGGGGATGGTGGTGCCGGGCAGGCCGGCGGCGGCACTGCCGTAGGCGACCGCGAGCGCGAGCCGGTCGGGCCCGGCGACGCCGCGCTGCTCGGCCAGCAGGTAGCCGAACAGCGTGCAGTCGCCGGCACCCACGGTGCTGACCACGGTGGTCGGGGGAGGCGGGGCGTACCACGCGCCGTCGGCGTCGACCAGGACGGCGCCGCGGGCCCCGAGGGTCGCCAGGACGGCACCGACGCCGCGGTCCACGAGGGTCCGCGCCGCCTTGGCCGCCGCGGCGGGATCGGTCTCGAGCTGTGCGGCGTCGGTGCCGGTCACCGAGGCGAGCTCCTCGGCGTTCGGCTTGAGCAGGTCGGGGGCGGCGCGGGGGAGGTCGTCCACCAGGGTGGCCAGCGGCCCCTCGCTGGTGTCGACCGCCACCCGGCTGACCCCGCGCAACCGCGCGACCAGCTCGGCGTAGTAGCCCGCGGGGGCGTCGGGCGGCAGCGAACCGGCCAGCACGGTCCAGGCGCCGCCGGCGGCGCTTCGGACCACCGTCGCGGCCAGGTCGTCGAGATGCGCGGCGTCGACCGGGGCACCGGGGCCGTTGAGCTTGGTCGTCGTGCCGTCGGGCTCGGTGAGGGTGAGGTTGACCCGGATGTCGCCCGCCGGGAGCGAGGTGCGGCAGTCGATGCCGACCGCCTCGAGCTCGCGCACGAACGGGTCGTCCGTCCGGGCCGGCAGCACGGCGATGGTCGCCAGGCCGGCGGCCACGGCGGCGCGGGAGATGTTGACGCCCTTGCCGCCCGCCTGCGAGGTCATCGCCTCGACGCGGACCACGGCGCCGCGCTCCAGGGGCCCGGGCAGGGCGACCGTGCGGTCGAAGCTCGGGTTGGCGGTGAGCGTGACGATCGGTCCGGTGAGCGGGCTCACGTGCGCACCACGTCCAGCCCGGCGGCCTCGAACGCCTTCACGTCGGCCTCGGCGATGCTGTCGTCGGTGACGAGGGCGTCGATGTCCTCCAGGTCCGCGAACCGCACCGTCCGCTCCTGGCCCACCTTGGTCGCGTCGGTGAGCACGACCACGCGCTGGGCGCTCTCGATGAGGGCGCGCTTGGTCGCGGCCTCCTCGGGGTCGGGCGTCGACAGACCGTGCCGCACCGAGATGCCGTTGGTGCCGATGAAGGCGAGGTCGGCGCGGAACTGCCGGATCGCCTCGATGGTCGCGTGGCCGACGGCTGCCTCGGTCGCGGGACGCACGCGCCCGGGGAGCAGGTGCAGCTCGACGTGGGGGAGCGGGGCGAGCAGGGCCGCGATGGGCACGGCGTGGGTGATCACGGTCCAGTGCTCGCCCGGGGGGAGCTGGGCGGCCAGGCGCACGGTGGTGCTGCCGGCGTCGAGCAGGAGGGTGCAGCCGCCCTCGGGGAGCAGCGCGACGGCGGCCCGGGCGATCCGCTCCTTCTCGGCGGCCTGGGCCTGGTCGCGGTCGGGGAGCTGCGCCTCGAGCATCGTCACCGAGCGCATCGAGACCGCCCCGCCGTGCACCCGGCGCAGCAGGTTGAGCTTCTCCAGCTGGGACAGGTCGCGGCGGACCGTCTCCGTGGTGACGTCGAAGTGGGTCGCGAGCTCGGTCACCGCGACGCGCCCGCGGCTCGCCACCAGCTCGGCGATGGCCTGGTGCCGCTCCTCGGCGTACATTGCTCGCTCCTGACTCGACCCGGGATCCGAACGATCTGTGAATATGTTGTTTTAGTCCCGAATGTGTTGACTGTCAAGGAGCCCGTGGTCTTGGATGTGGCCATGGTCACCGACTCGGCACCCGAAGGCAGCGCCGCCACGCTGCGCGGCACCCCCGTCGTTCCCGGGCTGGCCTACGGGCCTGTCGTGCTGGTCGCGCAGGAGGTGTCCCCGGAGGCGATCGCGGAGTACGCCGGGCACGCGGACGCCGACGCGGCCCTCGCGGCGTACGACGCCGCGGCCGAGGCGGTGGCCGAGGGCTTCTCCGCCAAGGCGGCCCGCGCCAGCGGTGCGGCCAACGAGGTGCTCACCGCCAGCGCCGGGCTGACCCGCGACAAGGGGCTCCGCCAGGCGGTTGCCGGCCGGGTCGAGGGCGGCACCGCGCTCCTCGAGGCCGTGCACGAGGGCGTGGCGCAGTTCGTCGACATCTTCACCGCGATGGGCGGGCTGATGGCCGAGCGCGCCACCGACCTGCTCGACATCGAACGTCGCCTGGTCGCGCGGCTGGTCGGCGAGCCGGAGCCGGGCGTCGTACTGCCGGACGTCGCGTCGGTGCTCGTCGCAAGTGACCTCGCCCCGGCCGACACGGCCGGCCTCGACGCATCGCTGGTGCTCGCGCTGGTCACCGAGAAGGGCGGCGCGACGAGCCACACCGCGATCATCGCGCGCCAGCTCGGCATCCCGTGCGTGGTGGGCGTGGCCGGGGCGCTCGGGCTGCCGGCCGGCGACCCGGTGCTGGTCGACGCCACCGCAGGCACCGTCGACCCGTCCGTCGACGCAGCTGACGCGGAGGCCCGGGTGGCGGCCGACCGCGCCGCCCGCGCGGGCGTGGAGTCGTGGACCGGCCCCGCCGAGACCACCGACGGCGTCCACGTCAAGCTGCTCGCCAACGTCGCCGACGGCGAGTCCGCCCGGCACGCCGCCGAGGCGCCGGTGGAAGGGGTCGGCCTGTTCCGCACCGAGCTGTGCTTCCTGGACCGGCGCGACGAGCCGTCCGCCGACGAGCAGGCCGCGATCTACGGGGAGGTGCTCGAGGCCTTCAAGGGCGAGGCGCGGCACGTCGTCGTGCGGACCCTCGACGCCGGCTCGGACAAGCCGATCGCGTTCGCCACGCTGGACGACGAGGAGAACCCTGCCCTCGGCGTCCGCGGCCTCCGGCTGTCCGTGCACAACCCCGGGCTGCTCGAGCGGCAGCTCGACGGCATCGCCGCGGCCGCCGAGGCGTCCGGCACCGAGACCTGGGTGATGGCGCCGATGGTCGCCACGGTCGCCGAGGCGCGGGACTTCGCCGAGCAGGTCAGGGGCCGCGGGCTCAAGGCCGGCGTCATGGTCGAGATACCGAGCGCGGCGCTCCTGGCGGACCGGATGCTCGACGTCGTCGACTTCCTGTCCATCGGCACCAACGACCTCACGCAGTACACGATGGCCGCCGACCGGCTCGCCTCCGACCTCGCTCACCTGACCGACCCCTGGCAGCCGGCGGTGCTCCAGCTGATCGCGACGACCGCCGCTGCGGGCCGGCGGGCCGGCAAGAGCGTCGGCGTCTGCGGGGAGGCCGCCGCCGACCCGCTCCTGGCGGTCGCGCTGATCGGCATGGGCATCACCTCGCTCTCGATGGCGTCGGCCGCCGTACGCGCGGTCGGCGCCCAGCTGTCCGCCGTCTCGTCCGAGACCTGCACGAAGGCCGCCGAGGCCGCGCTCGCCGCCGCCGACCCCATGGCCGGCCGCGAGGCCGTGCGGGCGGTCGTCAACGGCTGACCTCCCCGCCGAGTCGGCTCGTCGGGACTGCTGAAGAGACGCGAGTCGGCTCGTCGGGACTGCTGAAGACACGCGAGTCGGCTCGTCGGGACTGCTGAAGAGACGCGAGTCGGCTCGTCGGGACTGCTGAAGAGACGCGAGTCGGCGCGTTGGGACTGCTCAGAAGAGACGCGAGTCGGCGCGTCGGGACTGCTGGGGAGACGCGAGTCGGCGCGTTGGGACTGCTGGGGAGACGCGAGTCGGCGCGTTGGGACTGCTGGGGAGACGCGAGTCGGCGCGTTGGGACTGCTGGGGAGACGCGAGTCGGCGCGTTGGGACTGCTGGGGAGACGCGAGTCGGCGCGTTGGGACTGCTGGGGAGACGCGAGTCGGCGCGTTGGGACCGCTGAAGAGACGCGAGTCGGCGCGTTGGGACGAGTTCCTCGGGCCGTTGAGCCGACTCGGCGGCATATCGGCGTGCTGTTGCGCCGACTCGGCGGTGTATCGGCGTGCTGTTGCGCCGACTCGGCGGTGTATCGGCGTGCCGTTGAGCCGACTCGGCGGTGTGTGGGCGTGCCGTTGAGCCGACTCGGCGACTCAGGGCTCGACGGTGACCTTGATCGCCTCGCCGTTCTTCACGATCTCGAAGGCCTGGAGGACGTCGTCGAGCGGGAGGTGGCGGGTGATCAGGTCCTTGACCGGGACCTGGCCGGTCGAGATGTACTCGAGCGCGCGCTTGTTGTGCTCCGGGGCGGAGCCGTTGGCGCCATGGATGTGCAGCTGGCGGTAGTGCACGAGGTTGGAGTCGCACTTGATCCAGGGGTCGGTCTTGGGGAGGCCGCCGAAGAACGAGATCCGGCCGTTGCGGGCGGCCATCGAGATCGCCTGCTCCTGGGTGATGTTGGCGGCGGTGGCGGTGATGACCACGTCGGCCCCGCGGCCGCCGGTCAGCTCCATCACGCGTTCGACCACGTCGACCTGCGAGCCGTCGATGGTCTCGTCGGGCTGCACCGCGTCCGCCGACATCTTCAGCCGCTCGGCGTTGACGTCGACGAGGTAGACCGGGCCGACCTGGTGTACGCCGCGCGCGATCCGGATGTGCATGCAGCCGATCGGGCCGGCGCCGAAGACCACGACGGTGTCGCCGGGCTCGATGCCGAGCAGCTCCTGGGCGTTGATCGCGCAGGCGAACGGCTCCGCCGCCGACGCCTCGTCGTACCCCACGTTGTCGGGGATGCGGTTCAGGCCGTCGACCTTGAGCACCTGCTGCGGGACGATCATGAACTCGGCGAAGCCGCCGTCGTACTGGTAGCCCATCGAGGTCTGGTTCTGGCAGACCGCCATCCAGCCCTTCCTGCACTCGTGGCACTCGCCGCACGGCACCGCGGCGATGACCTGGGCCCGGTCGCCGACCTGCCAGCTGCTGCCGTGGGTCGCGTTGACGTCGGCGCCGACCTCGACCACCTCGCCGGCGATCTCGTGGCCGATGGTCCGCGGGGGAGTGAGGTTCTGGTGGCCGTTGTGGAAGATCTTGACGTCGGTGCCGCACGTCGAGCAGTTGCGCACCCGGAGCTTGACCTCACCGGGGCCACAGCTGGGCTCCGGCACGTCTTCGAGCCGGACGTCTTCGGGGGCGTAGAACCTCAGGGCCTTCATGGGCCCGACGCTAACGGGCGACTCGGCCAAAGACCACATCAACGGGCAAGAAATTCTGCCCGAATGCTTGGCAACGTGCCCGATTGTGTGCAGACTGGCGCGCAACGCGGGCCGTGACGGGCGTCACGCCCGGCGCACCACGAGAGGAACTCAGATGGCCTCGACCGCCACCACAGCAGCACCCCGGACCGGGGCACGGGTGAGGGTGCAGCAGTTCGGCACCTTCCTGTCCAACATGGTCCTGCCCAACATCGGCGCGTTCATCGCCTGGGGCCTGATCACCGCGCTCTTCATCCAGACCGGCTGGATCACCCTGATCGGCGACAAGATCTTCGGCTACGCGCCGGGGCTCGAGCCGGGGCAGTACGACTACGGCTTCGTCTCGTCGCTCGGCGGCTGGGACGGCGTGCACGACGGCATCGTCGGGCCGATGATCCGCTTCCTCCTGCCCATCCTGATCGGCTACACCGGCGGCCGGATGGCCTACGGCGAGGACAACATCCGCGGCGGCGTGGTCGGTGCGATCGCCACCATGGGAGCGGTCGCGGGCGCGGACGTGCCGATGTTCCTCGGCGCGATGGTCATGGGCCCGCTGGGCGGCTGGTCGATGCGCAAGTGGGACAGCGTCTGGGAGGGCAGGATCCGGCCCGGCTTCGAGATGCTGGTCAACAACTTCTCGGCAGGCATCTGGGGCATGGTGCTGGCGCTCCTCGGCTACGCGGTCGCCGGCCCGTTCGTGGAGCAGTTCTCCAAGGGCGCCGGTCACGCCGTCGACTTCCTGGTCGACCACAACCTGATGCCGCTCGCCTCGATCTTCGTCGAGCCGGCCAAGGTCCTCTTCCTCAACAACGCGATCAACCACGGCGTCTTCACCCCGCTGGGCATCAACGAGGCGGCCGACAAGGGCCACTCGCTGCTGTTCCTCGTCGAGGCCAACCCCGGGCCCGGCTTCGGTCTGCTGCTGGCCTTCATGTTCTTCGGGAGGGGCGCCGCGAAGTCCTCGGCCCCGGGCGCGATCCTCATCCAGTTCATCGGTGGCATCCACGAGATCTACTTCCCCTACGTCCTGATGAAGCCCAAGCTGATCGCGGCCGTGATCCTCGGCGGCATGACCGGCGTGGCCACCAACCAGCTCTTCGACTCCGGCCTGCGCAGCGTCGCGTCGCCCGGCTCGATCATCGCCGTCTGGATCGCGACGCCGGCGAGCAGCTTCGTCGGGGTCACCCTCTCGGTGATCCTCGCCGCCGCGGTGAGCTTCGCGGTGGCCAGCTTCCTGCTCAAGCTCGAGAAGGGTGACGACGAGGGCGACCTCGCGTCCGCCACCGCGCAGATGGAGGCCCACAAGGGCAAGAGGTCCTCGGTGGCCGGCGCGCTGGTCGGGCGCACGGGGCAGATCCGCTCGATCGTCTTCGCCTGCGACGCCGGCATGGGCTCCTCCGCGATGGGCGCCTCGGTGCTCCGCAAGAAGATCCAGGCCGCCGGTCACGGCGAGGTCACCGTGGTCAACAAGGCGATCTCCAACCTCAGGGACGACTACGACCTGGTCGTCACCCACCAGGACCTCACCGACCGGGCCCGGCAGCGGACCCCGTCTGCGATCCAGGTCTCGGTGGACAATTTCATGGGCAGCCCGAAGTACGACGAGATCGTCGAGCTGGTCGACCAGTCCAACGGTGGCGGTGCGGCAGCGACTCCGGTCGACGCCGCCTCGGCGATCGGCGGCGAGGTGCTCGCGCGGGAGTCGATCGTGCTGGGCGGCGCCGCGAGGAACCGGGACGACGCGATCTCCGAGGCCGGCGCCCTGCTGGTCGCGGCGGGCGCCGTCGACCCGTCGTACGTCGACGCGATGCACGAGCGGGAGACGTCGGTGTCCACGGCCATGGGCAACGGGCTGGCCATCCCGCACGGGACCAACGAGGCGAAGGGGCTGATCCACCACACCGGGATCTCGTTCGTGCGCTACGACGAGCCGGTGGACTGGAACGGCAAGCCCGCCGAGTTCGTGGTGGGCATCGCCGGTGCGGGCGACGACCACCTGGCGCTGCTGTCGCGGATCGCGGAGACCTTCGTCGACGAGGAGGCCGTGGCCCGGCTCCGCGCGGCCACGACGCCCGACGAGGTGCTCGCGGTCCTCGACGTCGTCCGGGTCTGACGGATACGGGGGAGTCAGACAGGCTGGACCGTCACGGGAACGCCGTTCAGCGCGGCGTTCCCGCTGACGTCCAGTCGCTCCGGGTCGGTGAGGTCGTTGATCGAGACGCCGGCGACCGTCCTCGCGTGCCGCATCCGGGTGCCGCTGACTTGGTGGCCGTAGCCGTGCGGCAGCGACACCACGCCGGGCATCAGGTCGTCGACCGCGCTCACCTCGACGTCGACGCTGCCGACCCGTGAGCTGACCCTCACCACGCTGCCGTCCTCGAGGCCGCGGTCTGCGAGGTCCTTGGGGTGCATGAGCAGGTGGTGCCGCGGCTTGCCTCGGGTGAGGCGCTCGGTGTTGTGCAGCCACGAGTTGCAGTCCTGCTTGTGCCGGCGGCCGATCAGCAGCAGCTCGTCCGGAGCGACCGGCTCGACAGCGGCCAGCGCCTCCC
The DNA here is from genome assembly GCA_963766475.1 of uncultured Actinomycetota bacterium. GTDB lineage: Bacteria > Actinomycetota > Actinomycetes > Propionibacteriales > Nocardioidaceae > Nocardioides. The sequence continues at coordinate 161,414 of CAVXZS010000007.1, forward strand.
GCACCCGGTCGAGGTCGGCCACCAGGAGCTCCGGCGTGAGGTCGATCCGCTTCGTCCTCGTCTTGAGCCGCTCGGGCATCGTGGGCCGGAGCGGACCGAGGTCGACACCTTCGGGACGCTTGCGCAGCGCCCGCATCGTCGTGCGTCCGCCGAGCTTGAGCAGCCCGGCGACCATCGTCGCCGGCGCGGCCGCGAACCTCGCCCTGACGGCCAGCCGGTCCTTGAGACCGGCACCCAGACGGGCCGTCACCCGCTCGGCGAGCGCGGTGAAGATCTCCCAGTCGTGGCGGGCGTCGTCGGGCCGGGCGAAGACCGCCGGGGTGAACCGCGCGGTGTTCCTGATCGCGAAGGTGTGGAAGATCAGGTCGTAGTGGTCCCGCTCGAGGGCGGACGTCGGCGGCAGGATCACGTCGGCGTGCCGGGTGGTCTCGTTGAGGTAGATGTCGACGGAGACCATGAAGTCCAGACTGTCCAGCGCCTGCGCCAGTCCGGACCCGCCCGGGGTGGAGAGCACCGGGTTGCCGGCGACGGTCACCATCGCCCGGATCTGCCCGTCGCCGGGCGTCTCGATCTCCTCGCGCATCACCGCCGCCGGGAGCTCGCCGCCGAACTCCGGAACGCCGCGCACCCGGCTGCGCCACACGTCGTGGTGCCCCGGCCCGACCAGGCCGCGCTCGACCACGTCGATCGCGGGCTCGGGCAGGAGCACGCCTCCCTCCCGGTCGAAGTTCCCGGTCAGCAGGTTCAGCAGCTGGATCGCCCACTGGGCCACGGATCCGAAGCCCTGCGTCGACACCCCCATCCGGCCGTACGCCGCCGCGCGGTCGGCGGCCGCGAGGTCGCGGGTCAGCTGCCGGATCGTGTCCGCGGCGATCCCGCTGGCCCGTTCGGCGAGCTCGGGAGTGAACGCGGCGACCAGGTCGCGCACCTCGTCGACGTGGTCGACGTACGCCGCGGGAGTGGCGAGCCCCTCGTCGAACAGCACGTGCAGCATCGCGAGCAGCACCGCGGCGTCCGAGCCGGGCCGCACGAAGTGGTGCTCGGTGGCCGCCTTCGCGGTCTCGGTGCGCCGCGGGTCGAGCACCACCATCCGGCCGCCGCGCGCCTTGAGGTCCCGCAGCCGCCGGGGGAAGTCGGGCGCCGTCATCAGCGAGCCGTTGGAGGCCATCGGGTTGGCGCCGAGGACCAGGAAGAAGTCGGTGCGGTCGATGTCCGGGATGGGGAGCAGCAGCTGGTGCCCGTAGAGCTGCCATGCGACGAACTGGTGGGGCAGCTGGTCGACCGACGTGGCGCTGAACTTGTTGCGGGTCCGCAGGGTCTTCATGAACGGCACACCGTGCGTGAGGAACCCGAGCGAGTGCACGTTGGGGTTGCCGACGTACATCCCGACGGCGTTCGCACCGTGCTCGGCGACGGTCGCCGCGAGCCGGTCGGCGACCAGGTCGAAGGCCTCGTCCCAGTCCAGCTCCTCCCAGGTCGCGTCGTCGCCCTCGCCGACGCGGCGCAGGGGTCGGCGCAGCCGGTCGGGGTCGGCGTGGACGTCGGCCAGCGAGACGCCCTTGGGGCAGATGTAGCCGCGCGAGAGCGGGTCCGCCTGGTTGCCGCGGATACCGGTGACCGAGCCGTCCTCGATGGTCAGCTCGATCCCGCAGATCGCCTCGCACAGGTTGCAGACGCCGATCCTGGTGCCGGTGAAGCCGGCCGGCACGGGATCCTCGGTGAGCAGGCCCATGCCGCGATGGTCCCACGCGGAGACCGAGCCCGGGTTGTGCATGAAGTCTAGTGATTCACTGTATTAAGGTGGGCGCATGCAGCCCTCCTCGAGTGCGCGACTCACGCGCCGTTCCGTCATGGGTGCCTCCGCCGTGGGTGGCGCGTTGGTCGCCACGACGCGCCTCGCCCCACCCGCTCGGGCGACGTACCCCGCGATCCTCAAGCCGACTCCGGCCGAACAGTTCTACGACTACGGCACCAATGCCGAGATGCGCTGGGACTCGGTGGACCCGCGCCGCTACCTCACCAGGCAGGGGCGGCTGTTCGTGCGCAACCACACGTCGACGCCAGTGATCAACCGCCATGCCTGGCGGCTGCGGGTCTTCGGTGACGGGCTCGCCACGGCCCGCCCCGAGAGCGACGCGCTGTCCCTGTCCTACCGCGACCTGCGCGCACTGCCCCACACCATCGTGGAGTCCGTGCACGAGTGCACGGGCAACGGCCGCAGCTTCTTCGCCAGCCAGCAGGGGAGGGCGGCGACCGGCACGGCCTGGACGCTCGGCGCCGTGGGCACGGTCGCCTGGGAGGGCGTCCGGCTGCGCGACGTACTCAAGAGCATCGGGATCGCGTCCGACGCGGTCTCCATCCAGGCGACCGGCCTCGATCCCCACTACGTCTCCGGCGGAGTCGACTACGGCCCGGTCCGGCGCCCGTTCCCGGTCTACAAGGCGCTGCGCGACGCCGTGCTGGCGTGGGGCGCCAACGGCGAGCCGCTGCTCCCCGACCACGGCTACCCGCTTCGCCTCGTCCTGCCCGGCTGGGTCGGTATCGGCAGCATCAAGTGGCTCGGCTCGCTGGAGGTCTCGCGCAGCCAGCTGTCCTCGCCCTGGAACACGAAGTGGTACCGGCTGGTCGGCGGTGACCATCCCGCCGACAGCCCGCCACTGACCGTCAACCCGGTCCGCTCGGCCTGGGAGCTGGCCTCGGGCGCCACCCTGCGGGCCGGCCGGCACCACACGCTCACCGGTCGCGCCTGGAGCGGTGCCGCGCCGATCGAGAAGGTGAAGGTCAGCCTGGACGGCGGGTCCACGTGGCAGCGAGCCGAGCTCGAGAACGAGCGCAGCTCGACGGTCCACGGGCACGGCTGGAGCCGGTTCGCGGTGCGGTGGGAGAAGCCGAAGGCCGGCACCTACCAGCTGCTCGCCCGGGCCACCGACGCCCACGGCCGCACCCAGCCCCTGGTCACGCCCTTCAACGACAACGGCTACTTCTTCGACGCCGTCGTACGCCACCCGGTCTCCGTGGTCTGATCGTGCGGACGCCGTAGCGCTGACCGGCCGCTTCGTCGAGTGGCTCTGCGAAGTTTTGGGTGGCCATCTCGACCGCTGATACTCTTCATCGGTTGCCCAGCAGGGCAATCATCTTCACTTTGCTGAACCCGCCGTGCAACGGCCGCGGATCCAGAGTGCCCGGGTGGACAGGCCCCGGCGCGCCGCGCAGACGAGAGAACCGAAGGAGCCCGTATGTCAGTCGGAACCGACACGGAGACCAAGAACAAGATCATCGCCGAGTACGCCACGACCGAGGGCGACACCGGCTCTCCCGAGGTGCAGATCGCGCTGCTCAGCCACCGCATCGCGCACCTCACCGACCACCTCAAGCAGCACAAGCACGACCACCACAGCCGGCGCGGCCTGCTGCTGCTGGTCGGCCAGCGCCGCCGGCTGCTCAACTACCTGAGCAAGACCGACATCGAGCGCTACCGCTCGATCATCGAGCGTCTCGGCCTGCGCCGCTGAACTCCCGGAGGACCCGCTGGTGCGGGTCCTCCGCTACATTTCACAACTGAACAGCCCGAAACAGCTGAAACAGCACATCAGAAAACACACAGGAGCGACCCGCCGTTCTGGCTCGGTCCTCGGTAGTGGCTCTCAGAATCCCGCCCTCGCGGCGGACGTCTCTGCGGGCCTCGATCGAAGACCGGCCCCCGAGACATCTCGGGCAAGCGGGACGCCGCGGATCGCTCCGCGACAGACAGGTAATCCCCTTGACCGACAACTCGTTCGAGCCCGTCGTCTCCTCCGTCGAAACGGTTCTGGACAACGGCAAGTACGGCCAGCGCACCATCAAGTTCGAGACCGGGCTCCTCGCCCGCCAGGCGGCCGGCTCCGTCACCGCCTACCTCGACGACGACACGATGCTGCTCTCGGCCACCACCGCGGGCAAGACGCCCAAGGACCAGTTCGACTTCTTCCCGCTCACCATCGACGTCGAGGAGCGGATGTACGCCGCGGGCAAGATCCCCGGCTCGTTCTTCCGCTCCGAGGGCCGGCCCGGCGAGGACGCCATCCTCACCTGCCGCCTCATCGACCGCCCGCTGCGCCCGACCTTCAAGAAGGGCCTGCGCAACGAGGTCCAGGTCGTCATCACGATCCTGGCGCTCAACCCCGACGCCCCCTACGACGTGCTCGCGATCAACGCCGCGTCGATGTCCACCCAGCTCTCCGGCCTGCCGTTCTCCGGCCCGGTCGGCGGCGTCCGCGTCGCCCTGATCGAGGGCAACTGGGTGGCCTTCCCGAGCCACAGCCAGCTCGAGGACGCCGTCTTCGACATGGTCGTCGCGGGCCGGGTCACCGAGACCGGCGACGTCGCGATCATGATGGTCGAGGCCGAGGCCACCGAGCAGGCCTTCACCCTCATCGAGGGCGGCGTCCAGGCGCCGACCGAGGAGATCGTGGCCGAGCGGCCTCGACGCCGCCAAGCCGTTCATCAAGCAGCTCTGCGAGGCGCAGAGCGAGCTGGCCAAGCAGGCCGCGAAGCCCGTCCAGGACTTCCCGGTCTTCCTCGACTACGAGGACGACGTCTACGCCGCCGTCGAGGCCGCCGCCAAGAGCGACCTCGCCGCCGCCATGACGATCGGCGACAAGCAGGAGCGCGAGGCCCGCACCGACGAGCTCAAGGCCTGCCGTGCTCGAGCAGGTCGGCCCGCAGTTCGAGGGTCGCGAGAAGGAGATCGGCGCGGCGTTCCGCTCGGTCAACAAGCAGCTCGTGCGCGAGCGCGTGCTGCGCGACAAGGTCCGCATCGACGGCCGCGGCCTGGCCGACATCCGGCCGCTGCACGCCGAGGTCGGCGTGATCCCGCGGGTGCACGGCTCGGCGCTCTTCGAGCGCGGCGAGACCCAGATCCTGGGCGTCACCACCCTCGACATGCTCAAGATGGAGCAGCAGCTCGACACGCTCTCCCCGGAGAAGCACCGCCGCTACATGCACAAGTACGTCTTCCCGCCGTTCTCCACCGGTGAGACCGGCCGGGTGGGCTCGCCCAAGCGCCGCGAGGTCGGTCACGGCGCGCTCGCGCGCCGCGCGCTGCTGCCGGTGCTGCCGACCCGCGAGGAGTTCCCCTACGCCATCCGCCAGCTCTCCGAGGCGATGGGCTCCAACGGCTCGACCTCGATGGGCTCGGTCTGCGCGTCGACGATGTCGCTGCTGCACGCCGGTGTGCCCGCTCAAGGCGCCGGTCGCGGGCATCGCGATGGGGCTCATCTCGGGCGAGGTCGACGGCGAGACCCAGTACGTCGCGCTGACCGACATCCTCGGGGCCGAGGACGCGTTCGGCGACATGGACTTCAAGGTCGCCGGCACCCGGCAGTTCGTGACCGCGCTGCAGCTCGACACCAAGCTCGACGGCATCCCGGCCGAGGTCCTCGCCGCGGCCCTCACCCAGGCCCGCGACGCGCGCCTGGCGATCCTCGACGTCATGGCCGAGGCCATCGACGAGCCCGAGGAGATGTCGCCGACCGCGCCGCGGATCATCAGCATCAACATCCCGGTCGACAAGATCGGCGAGGTGATCGGGCCCAAGGGCAAGGTCATCAACCAGATCCAGGACGACACCGGCGCCTCGATCTCGATCGAGGACGACGGCACGATCTACATCGGCGCCACCAACGGCGACGCGGCCGAGGCTGCCCGGACCGCGATCAACCAGATCGCCAACCCGACGATGCCCGAGGTCGGCGAGCGCTACCTCGGCACGGTCGTCAAGACGACCAACTTCGGCGCCTTCGTCTCGCTGCTCCCGGGCAAGGACGGCCTGCTGCACATCAGCAAGCTCCGTCCGCTGGCCGGCGGCAAGCGCGTCGAGGCGGTCGAGGACGTCGTCTCGGTCGGCCAGAAGATCCAGGTCCAGATCGCCGAGATCGACGACCGCGGCAAGCTGTCGCTGGTCCCGGTGGTCGAGGACGAGGACGGCGCGGGCGACGACGGCCCCGCCGCCGAGGCCGAGGCTGCGGAGTCGGCGCCGGCCGAGGCCTGACCCTGACCGCTCGCAGAACGCCGCTGCGTGCCGGCTCGACCCGGACGCTGCAGACGGAGACCGATGACGCCGGACGCGTGACCTCACGCGTCCGGCGCACCGTCCTGCCCGGCGGGCTGCGGGTGATCACCGAGCAGCTGGCCGGCGTGCGCTCGGCCAGCATCGGAGTCTGGGTCGGCGTCGGCTCCCGCGACGAGACGCCCACCCTGCACGGGTGCTCGCACTTCCTCGAGCACCTGCTCTTCAAGGGCACCAGCGAGCGGTCGGCGCTCGACATCTCGATCGCGCTCGACGCGGTCGGCGGTGAGTTCAACGCCTTCACCGCCAAGGAGTACACCTGCTTCCACGCCCGGGTCCTCGACGAGGACCTCGGACTGGCCGTGGACGTGCTGGGCGACATGATCACCTCCTCGCTGCTCACGCCCGAGGACGTCGAGGCCGAGCGGGACGTGATCCTCGACGAGATCGCGATGCACGACGACGACCCCGACGACGTCGTGCACAACCTCTTCGCCGAGCAGGCCTACGGCCCCAACGCGCCGCTCGGCCGGCCGATCGCCGGCACCGTCGGCTCGATCGAGGAGCTCAGCCGAGCCCAGGTGGCGCGGTTCTACCAGCGCCACTACCGCCCCGCCAACATCGTCGTCGCCGCCGCCGGCAACGTCGACCACGCCGAGGTGGTGAAGATGGTGCGGGCGGCGTTCGGCCGCCGCGGCTGGCTCACCGGCGACGAGCCGCCGGTCGCGCCGCGCAAGGGCGCCAAGCGGGTCCGCGTGCACCCCGGCGTGGTCGAGGCGAGCCGCCCGTTCGAGCAGGTCAACCTCGTGCTCGGCATGGAGGGCGTGCACCGCAACGACGACCGCCGCTTCGCCCTCGGCGTGCTCAACACCGCGCTCGGGGGCGGCACGTCGTCCCGGCTGTTCCAGGAGGTCCGCGAGCGCCGGGGCCTGGCCTACTCGGTGTTCTCGTTCTCCAGCCACCATGCCGACTCCGGCCTGGTCGGCGTCTCGGTCGGGTGCCTGCCCAACAAGCTCGACGAGGTGCTGGCCGTGGTCCGCACCGAGCTCTCGCGGGTCGCCGCCCACGGCATCTCGGAGGAGGAGCTGGCCCGCGGCAAGGGGCAGCTGCGCGGGGGACTGGTGCTCGGCCTCGAGGACTCCGGCTCGCGGATGTCGCGCATCGGCAAGGCCGAGCTCGTCCACGACGAGCTGCTCGGCATCGGCGCCGTGATGGACCGGATCGGGTCGGTCACCCTCGAGGAGATCCAGTCGGTCGCGAGGCAGGTGTTCGGCAAGCCCGAGATCCTGGCAGTAGTAGGTCCCGCTTAATACCCCCGCGAGCTTCGGCCCCCAGTCCGTGGCGACGCTCGCTGGCGCTCGCAGGCCTGGATACCCCCGCGAGCTTCGGCCCGGGCCCACGACGGACTGCTCGCTGCGCTCGCGGCTTCGCCGTCCGTCGTGGCCACCGGGCCGATCGCGGGGCGCGCTCGCTCCGCTCGCATCGCTCGCTGCGCTCGCCCGCTCCCATTGCGTGCGGGTAGCCACCCCCGCGGCTAGCGTCTTACGAGGGCGACCATCCCGGCGCAGGCGGCGGCCCACAGCACGCTGGTGAAGGTGCCGATGATGAACCGCTCGGTGGTCGCGCTCCCGGTCCTGCCGTCGCCGCGCAGGTCGGGGAAGCGGCCCACGCCCTTGAGCGCCAGGACCACGGCCAGGGCTTCCGGGAACCCAGCCGCGAGCCCGCCGAAGACCGCGAGCCGCTCCAGCGCCCCGATCCAGGCGCCTCCGCGCAGGACCTGGCCGGCCTGGTCGAGCGTCTGCTGGGGGTCCTCGTCGCCGCTCGTCCGCTCGCGGTCGCTGCGGTCACTCCGGTCCACGAACGCGAAGACGCGGGTCGTGACCGGCCCGCCACCCACCGCGGCGAGCAGCCCGGCGGCCGCCACGAGGAGCGTCACCTCGACCCGGCCGGCCGTGAGGTCGTCGGCGACCGCCGCGACACCGCGGCCGCGGCCAGCGCGGCGGCGGAGACCGGAGGCCAGACCGAGCGACCGTAGGGGGACCAGCCCAGGGCGGCCGCGACGAGGGCGAAGCCGAGCAGGGCCAGCACGAGCTGGGTGGTGTTGTCGGGGTTCATCGGGCGTCATCCTTCAGCAGGGCACCGACGAGCTCGGTGACCAGCTCGCGGGCGCGCCTGCCCTCGACGATGCCGGCCGCCTGGGCGCGCTGGCTGATGGCGGACTGGGTGACGCCGAGCCGCTTCGCGGCCTGGTCGTACGTCGCGCCGGCGTCGACCAGGTCTGCCACCTCCCAGCCCCGCGACGTACGCCGGTTGAGCACCGCCGCCCACAGCCACAGCGTGGTCTCGAGCGCGCGGACGCTCCGTCCCTCATGGTGGTCGTCGCCGGCCACCCGCAGCCGCCAGGGAGCGGACTTGGCGGCGGTCACCGCCTCGCGGGCGTGGAGGTAGGCCGGGCCACGACCGGCGCGGGTGCTCTCGGGCAGGGGTTCCTCGACCTCGCCGATCCCGATGCCGATGTTCCAGCCCTCCTCGCGCAGCAGCCGCTCGACGACCGCGACCAGCGCGGCCGGGTCGTCGAGGACGCCCTGGAACTCGTCACCGGCGGTGCGCTCGAACGGGCGCAGCATCCCGACGTCGGCCAGCGCGTCCAGCGTCGCGGGCACCCGGTCGGTCGCGGCCGCGCGGGTGGAGCCGCGCTGGTCGATGGTGAGCACGGCGACGCGCATCGGGTCTCCTGACTTCAGGTTCTGACCTGAAGTGACACTATATCAGGAAATAGCCTGAAGTTGAGCATGTGCAGGTTAGAACCTTCACCGCTTCCCGATGATCCCGACCACGGCCGGCGCCTTCTGCTCCACGACGGAGATCCGGAAGCCGGCGTGCTGCAGCGCCGCCGACGTCTTCTCGACCATGGTCGGGACCTGATCGGGCCGGGAGGCGTCGTAGTAGAGGTAGACCGAGCCGCCCGGCAGCACCCGCTCGTGGAGCAGCGCCACCTCGTCGGTGCAGTCACGCACCCAGAACAGGTTGACGTTGAACGCGAACACCTTGGTCAGCCGCTTCACGGGGACCCGCAGCGTGGCCAGGTCGATCTGGCGCACGGTGAGCCGTCCGGCCTCGATGAACTTCGCGCACCGCCGCCGGGTGCGGTCCACGCCCGACTCGGAGCGGTCGATGGCGAACAGCCTCCCGGTCTCGAGCCGGGAGCAGATCAGCTCGGCGCCGGCGCCCGGGCCACAGCCGATCTCGAGGATGTGGTCGTTCGGCCGGACGTCCATGAAGTCCACGGCCCACCGGATCCGGGCCGGGATCGTCTGCACCGCCATGGCCCACACCCTGCCAGATCTCCGAGCGCGCGTGGACCGAGCCTGCGAAGGACCCGCGATCAGCGAGGAGGTTGAGGAGCGTCGACTCGGACCGAGGCTGCGAGGGCCGAGTGACGCGTCTCGAAACCACGCAAGCCGAGGCTGGGACGCAACCACTAGGTTGACCCGGGTGAGCGCAGTACGACGGATCGGCGTGCTCGGCGCGCAGGGCAAGGTCGGTGCCCAGGTGTGCCGCGCGGTGGACGGGGCCGACGACCTCGAGCTGGTCGCCGCACTCGACGTCGACGACGAGCTGCAGGCCCTGGTCGACGCCGATGCGCAGGCGATCGTGGACTTCACCCATCCCGACGCGGTCATGGACAACCTCGAGTTCTGCATCGGCCACGGCATCCACGCGGTGGTCGGCACCACCGGCTTCGACGAGGACCGCCTGGCGACCGTCGAGGGCTGGCTGGCCGATGCCCCGGAGGTGGGTGTGCTGGTCGCCCCGAACTTCTCGATCGGCGCGGTGCTGATGATGCGGTTCGCCGCGGCGGCCGCGCCGTTCTTCGAGTCCGTCGAGGTCGTCGAGCTGCACCACCCCGACAAGGCGGACGCGCCGTCCGGCACCGCACGGCGTACCGCCGAGCTGATCGCGGCGGCCCGCCGCGAGGCCGGGATGCCACCGGTGCCCGACGCGACGACCACCGGTCTCGAGGGCGCCCGGGGCGCGACGGTGGACGGGATCCACGTGCACGGGCTGCGGGTCCGCGGCCTGGTCGCCCACCAGGAGGTGGTGCTCGGTGGGATCGGGGAGACGCTCACGATCCGCCACGACTCCCTGGACCGGGTGTCGTTCACGCCCGGGGTGCTGACCGGGCTCCGCGCGATCGGGGACCGGCCGGGGCTGACCGTCGGCCTCGAGCACCTGCTCGGCCTCGGCTGAGCGACTTCTGCAGGTTCATGCATTGCAGGATCCTGCGAGATCTCCCGCTTCCTGTCGTAACCCCGCTCGGGCAACGTTCGTTGGGACCTCGCCCGACTCGGGGCGTGTGAGAAGAAGAGGTTGACCATGCACAAACGCTCAACTCGGGCTTGGAGCGTCGCCACAGTCGTGCTCCTCGCCGTCGGGGTGCTCGGCACCCAGGGTCCCGCTGCGACGGCCGGGCCGAAGGTCGGCACCAGCGCCGACACCAGCGCCGACACCAGCGCCGGCGCCAGTGCCGACACCAGCAAGGTCGTCGCCGGCGCGGTCACCGCGCTGCGCCAGCACTCGACCGAGCTCTCGCTGACCAAGGGTCAGTCCTTCCGCGCCACCGACACCGTCGTCGACCGGTCCGGCGCGAGCCACGTCCGGATGACCCGGACCTACCGCGGCCTGCCCGTCCTCGGTGGCGACCTCGTCGTGCACCAGGCCGCCGACGGCTCCTGGGCCGGGGTCAGCAGGACCCTCTCGACGCCGCTGCGGATGAGCACCACCCCGCGGCTGTCGAGGGCGGTGGCGCAGGCACGGGCCACGCGGCCCACCAAGGCCACCCGCGGCATCAGCCACCTCGAGGCGAAGGGCGCCCCGCGCCTGGTCGTCGACGCCATCGGCCACCGCGCGCGGCTGGCCTGGGCGGTCACCACCGGTGGCCGGCACCAGGACGGCACCCCGAGCCGGATGACGTCGTACGTCGACGCCCGGACCGGGGCCGTGCTGCGGCGTGAGGAGGGCATCGAGACCGTGGACGGCTCCGGCCAGAGCCTCTACAGCGGCACCGTGCCGCTGAAGGTCACCCAGTCCGGCTCGACCTACCAGCTCAAGGACCCGACCCGCGGCAACACCTACACGACCGACCTCAACAACAAGACGGACTCGATCTTCTGCCAGCTCTTCGGCTCCGGCTGCCAGACGGGGACGATCTTCACCAGCTCGACGCCGAGCTTCGGCAACGGGACGACCAGCAACCGCGCGTCCGCCGGTGTGGACGCGCAGTACGGCACCAACATGACCTGGGACTACTACAACCAGGTGCACGGCCGCAACGGCATCTTCGGCACCGGCGCCGGGTCCTACAACCGCACCCACTACGGCACCAACTACGTCAACGCGTTCTGGGACGGCACCAAGATGACCTACGGCGACGGTGACGGTGTCAGCTACGGCCCGCTCGTCTCGCTCGACGTCGCCGGCCACGAGATGTCGCACGGTGTCACGGAGAACACCGCGGGCCTGACGTACTCGGGCGAGTCCGGTGGGCTCAACGAGGCCACCTCCGACATCTTCGGGTCGATGGTGGAGTTCTTCGCCAACAACCCGAACGACCCGGGCGACTACCTGATCGGTGAGGAGTTCGACCTGGCTCACCACACGGGGCTGCGCCGGATGGACAACCCGATCTCCGACGGCCAGTCGCCGAACTGCTGGTCGACCGGCACCAAGGACCTCGACGTGCACTACTCCTCGGGCGTGGGCAACCACTTCTTCTACCTGCTGGCCGAGGGCTCGGGCGCGAAGACCATCAACGGCGTCGCGCACAGCTCGCCGACCTGCAACGGGTCGACGATCACCGGCATCGGCCGCGACGCGGCGCAGAAGATCTGGTTCCGGGCGCTCACGGTCTACATGACCTCGGGCACGACCTACGCGCAGGCCCGGACCGCCACGCTGAACGCCGCGGCGGACCTCTACGGCGCCGGCTCCACGAGCTACAACACCGTGGCCGCCGCCTGGAGTGCCGTCAGCGTCGGCTGAACGCCCCGCGAGGGGTGAGGCCCGCCCGCGTCGGACGGAAACGACGCGGGCGGGCTCTCGGCCGGCTCACGCCAGCCGGGTGTGCAGCCGCACCTGCCGGACCGTGGTCGCGCCGGTGCCGTCGAGGTCGAGCTCGCGGTGCGCCGAGTCGGCGCCCCAGCCTGCGTCGGTCAGGAAGGTGAGGAGGGCGTCGTCGCCCGTGACCACCCAGGTGACGGCCTGGCTGAACCGGTCGGCGGTCATCGTGTCTGCCGCCGCCTGCAGCAGCCGGGAGCCGTGCCCCTTGCGCTGCTCCTGGGGGTCGACCGTGAGCTCGCGGAGCTCCGCGTCGGAGACGGGGTCGCGGTCGGGGTCGGTCGCCGGGCCGGTGATCGCGAAGCCGACCACCCGGTTGCGCTCGAGCGCTACGAGGACCCGGTTGCGGGCGTCGCCGGGCTTGTCCAACGACGTTCGCCAGGCTGCCGCCGCGGCCTCCTCGGCCTCCGGACCGGACGGGATCGCCTCGGCCGGCACGAGTCCGGCGTAGAGGGTCGGCCAGGCCCGCAGCTGCACCCGCGCGATCGCCGCCGCGTCGTCACCCCACGCGATCCGGACGGAGACGTCGGCACCCGGGTTGGTCATCCCGCCATCCTGTCAGCCGGTACCGGTGGCTAATCTCCGAGGCATGCAGATCCGCAACCTCGGTTCGAGCGGCCTGAAGATCTCGGCCATCAGCTACGGCAACTGGCTCACCCATGGCAGCCAGGTGGAGGAGGACGCCGCGCTCGCCTGCGTGCGCCAGGCGCTCGACGAGGGCATCACGACCTTCGACACCGCGGACGTCTACGCCGACACCAAGGCCGAGAGCGTGCTCGGCAAGGCGCTGGCGGGGGAGCGCCGCGACGGGCTGGAGATCTTCACGAAGGTCTTCTGGCCGACCAGCCCCGGCAAGCACAACGACCACGGGCTGTCGCGCAAGCACATCCTGACCGCGATCGACGGGTCCCTGCGCCGCCTCGGCACCGACTACGTCGACCTCTACCAGGCGCACCGCTACGACTACGAGACCCCGCTCGAGGAGACGATGGAGGCCTTCGCCGACGTCGTGCGCGCCGGCAAGGCGCTCTACATCGGCGTCTCCGAGTGGCGGGCCGAGGACATCCGGCGGGCGCACGCGCTCGCCCGCGAGCTGCACATCCACCTGGTCTCGAACCAGCCGCAGTACAACATGCTGTGGCGGGTCATCGAGGAGGAGGTCGTCCCCACCTGCCAGGAGCTCGGCATGGGCCAGGTCGTGTTCTCGCCCATCGCCCAGGGCGCCCTGACCGGCAAGTACAAGCCTGGCGAGCAGCCGCCGGAGGGCTCGCGCGCCACCGACGACAAGGGCGGCGCGAACATGATCAGCCGCTGGCTGCGCGACGACGTCCTCGAGCGTGTGCAGCGGCTCCAGCCGCTGGCCGACGAGGCGGGCCTGAGCCTCGCCCAGCTCGCGGTCGCCTGGGTGCTCAAGAACCCCAACGTCTCCTCGGCGATCGTGGGAGCGAGCCGTCCCGAGCAGGTCACCGAGAACGTGAAGGCGGCGGGGGTGGTGCTGGAGGACGAGCTGATGACCCGGATCGACGAGGTGCTCGGCGACGTGGTCTACCGCGACGCGTCGTTCAACGCCTCGCCGTCGACGCGGGACTTCTGACGCCCCATCACGACCGCTCCCGCCGTCGAGAGCAACAGCCCGGTCGACACCGCCGGCCACCAGCCGTCGCGGACGCCGTCGCCGAGCAGTGCGACGCCGACGGCGGCCGGGACGAACGTCTGCGCCACGATCAGCGACGCCGTGGTCGACGGGACGGCGGCGCGGTGCATGCCGAGTGAGTAGAGCCAGAAGGCCACCAGGCCGAACAAGGGGACGGCCAGGGCGGCGATGACCACCACGCCGTCGACGGGCGTGCCGATGCCCCGGACGGAGGTGGCCGAGCCGGCGTAGCCGAGACCGGCGAGCAGCCCGAGGACGGGGCCGGCCAGGTGCCGCCCGAAGATCGAGGCCACACCGAGGGCGGCGACGCCGATCCACAGCGCGACCACGAAGGTGCACGGTCGTCTGGACCTCGCCCGGGTCGCCCGCGCCGAGCGACAGCAGGACCAGCCCGAGCGTCACGACGCCGACCGCGACCCACCCGCTGCGCTGCAGCGCGTCCTCCACCCGGTGCGAGGCGAGCGCGGTCACCGGCAGCGACATCGCCACCAGCGCCTGGGCCAGGTAGAGCGGCAGCAGCCAGATGGCTGCGGCGTGCAGGACGAAGCCGACGAGGTACGCCGCGACGACCAGCATCGTGCGCACGTCGCGGACCGAGCGGGTCACGAAGCCGAGCAGCGCGTTGGGCGTGCTGTCGAACCCCCGGACCGCCTGCGCCTGCACCACCGCAGCGACGCCGAAGACCGCGGCGGACAGGAGGCCGAGGGCGACCCCGAGCCACGTCACGGACTCGTCCGTGACGTGTTGGTCATCGGGCCGTCATCGGGGCGTCATCGGTAGTGCTCGGGGAGCTCCTGACCGATCTTCACCTTCGGCTTGGGTAGGCGCATGAACTTCATCTGCATGGCACGGGTCATCGCGTAGTAGGTGGTGCCCTTGACCGGCTCGTCGGGGAACCGCGCGGACAGCTGGCGCCGCAGGCGGAACCGCAGCATGACCATGTCGAGGATCACCAGCAGCACGGAGCCGAACAGGACCGCGTTGCCGAGGCTCGCGGCGGTGTCGTTGCCCGAGTAGCCGAGCACCATCGTGACCACCAGCAGCGGGATGATCAGCTCGATGAAGCTGAACCGGCTGTCCACGAAGTCGCGGATGAAGCGGCGGACCGGCCCCTTGTCGCGGGCGAGGAGGTACTTCTCCTCGCCGTTGCGCATGCCCTGGCGCACCCGTTGGCTGGACTCGCCCTTGATCCCGCGCTGGGCGGCGGCCTGGCCCCGGCGGGTGCGTGGCGGCTTGGCCCGCGCCTTGGCCGCGGCCTCGGCCTCCTTGCGGCTGGGCGTCGGGCGCCCCTTGCCGGACGGCTTGGACTCCCCCACCGGCGGGGTGGTGACTTCTTCTCTGGTGCGACGGAACACGAGGGCCTTCGGCTGGGTCACTGGGGCTGGATCATTGGGCTGGGTCGCTGCACGGTTCGCCTGGGATGACGAGCGACCCCGAGCCTACCGGCGTCTTGCCGTGGCGCCGTAGGGTGAGGTCACCCAGCAGCCTGACGTGATGTACGGAGAGGGACCCGCCCGCAATGAGCTTGATGAGCCGCATCAGCCTGATCTTCCGGTCGAAGGCCAACAAGGCGCTCGACCGCGCCGAGGACCCGCGCGAGACCCTCGACTACAGCTACCAGCGCCAGCTGGACCTGCTCTCCAAGGTGCGCCGCGGCGTCGCCGACGTGGCGACCAGCCGCAAGCGCGTCGAGCTGCAGGTCACCCAGCTCGAGCAGTCGGCGGCGAAGCTCCAGGCCCAGGCCGAGAAGTCGCTCACGATGAACCGTGAGGACCTCGCGCGCGAGGCCCTGACCCGCAAGTCGGCCCTCGCCACCCAGATCTCCGACCTCAGGACCCAATACGCCCAGCTCCAGGGCGAGGAGGAGAAGCTCACCCTCGCCCAGCAGCGGCTGCAGGCGAAGGTGGAGTCCTTCCGCACCCGCAAGGAGACGATCAAGGCGACCTACACCGCCGCCGAGGCGCAGACCCGCATCAACGAGGCGATGTCGGGGATCGGCGAGGAGATGGGCGACGTCGGCCTGGCCATCCAGCGCGCCGAGGACAAGACGGCGCAGATGCAGGCCCGCGCCGGTGCCATCGACGAGCTGATCGCCTCCGGCGCCCTCGACGACGCCAGCGCGATCAACAGCGGCGACGACATCACCCGCGAGCTGGAGTCGATGAGCTCGCAGGCAGACGTCGAGGCCGAGCTGGCCCGGCTCAAGGGGGTCTCCGCCCCCGATCAGCCGGAGGCCATCGAGGCCGCCCCCGAGCCCGGCGAGATCCTCGACGCCGAGCCGGCGAAGCAGGAGTCGTCCGACCCGAGCCCCAACGCCGGCAGGGACGCCTGACGATGATCATCCGGATCCTTGGCGAGGGGCAGTACGACGTCGCGGACCACGCGCTGGACCGGCTCAACGAGCTCGACGCCACCCTCGAGCGCGCGGTCGAGGCCGGTGACGAGGCGTCGTTCGGCTCCGCGCTCACCGAGCTGCTCGACGGCGTACGCACGGTCGGGGTCGCCCACCCGGCCGACAGCCTGGACGAGTCCGACCTGATCCTCCCGCCGTCCGACGCCTCGATCGACGAGGTCCGCGAGATGCTCAACGAGGACGGCCTGATCCCGGGGTAGCAAGGCCCGCAGGCGGCGCACAGGCCGCGCTTGGGTCGCCGGGGAGAATTGGCCCATGGCACGTTCTCGCTTCGTCGGCGACGCCGGACTCACGGTCCGGATGACCACGGTGATGTTCCTGCTGGGCGCGCTCTTCGTCGCACTGGTCGTCGGGCTGGCGTACGCCGCCGGCGGTGGCCTGGGCATCCTGATCGGCTTCGTCGGCATCGGGGTGGCGGTCTACCAGTGGGCCAACTCCGACAAAGTCGCGATGCGCGCGATGCGGGCCCGGGAGGTCACCCCGGAGCAGGCGCCGGAGCTGCACGGCGTGATCGACCGGCTCTGCGCTCTCGCCGACATGCCGAAGCCGCGGGTCGGCGTGGCCGACACACCGGTGCCCAACGCGTTCGCGACCGGCCGCTCGCCCGAGCGCGCCGTGGTCTGCGTGACCACCGGGATCCTCGGCATGCTGACCGCGGAGGAGATGGAGGGCGTGCTGGCCCACGAGCTCTCACACGTGGCCCACCGCGACGTGCTGGTGATGACCGTGGCCTCGAGCGCCGGCATCGCGGCGGGGATGCTCACCCAGGGTGCGCGGTTCGGCGGGCTGGGGTTCTTCGGTGGCCGCCGCGACAACAACGGCGGGCTCCCGATCTGGCTGGTCGTGCTGCTGGTCAGCCTCGCGGTCTACGCCGTGAGCTTCGTGCTGCTGAGGCTGCTCTCGCGCTACCGCGAGCTGGCCGCGGACCGTGCCGGTGCCTACCTGACGATGCGGCCCGACGCGCTCGCCTCGGCGCTGCAGAAGATCACGGGGGGCATCAACCAGATCCCGCAGCGCGACCTGCGCCAGGTCGGCGCCGCCAGCGCGCTGTGCATCGCACCGGCGATCAGCGGGGTCTCGCTCAAGACGCTGACCTCGACGCACCCGTCGCTGGAGCAGCGGCTCGAGCAGCTGGCCCGGATCCAGGCCGAGCTCAGCCGCCCGTCGGCCTAGGCCGGCGCGTGGGTCTCTGGGAGACGATCTCCGGGCGGAGCCGCCCCAAGCGGGCCAACCTGGACTCGCTGTTCATGGTGCCGAGCGCGGCGATCACGCTGCAGACCGCGGCCGGGCTGACCCCGACCGGCGACGGGTCGGTGTGCTACCGGGCGGCCACCGGAGCCGGGTTCCACCAGACCCAGCAGGACATCGTGACCCTGCTGGAGGGCGCCGTCGACGCCCCGGAGGTCCGGACCGACACCGACGAGTTCGGCTTCACCTGGCTGCAGGTGCACCGGGACCCCGACGACGGCGAGGGCACGGCCGGGCTCTGCACGGACCTCCACGCCGTCAACACCACGCTGGAGAGCGAGGGGTTCGGCCCGGGTCTGCTGTGCTCGCTGATCCCGTTCACGGACCCCACCGGCCGCCGCGTCGGGCTGGTGTACCTCTACAAGAAGGGCACGTTCTACCCCTTCGCCCCGACCGGTCCGCAGCAGCGCGACAACCTGCTCGAGCTGCAGGTCCGCGACCTGCTCCAGGCCGAGCTGCCGGTCGAGCCGGAGCTGTCGGGCTGGATGGCCCTGTGGGGTGCCCCGGGGCTCTGACGACGGGCCGGGACGTGGGCGGGTTGTGACGCGTGCGACAACGTGGCCGGTTCCGCCATGCGCGCGATACCCCTGTCCGTATCCTGACCCGGTGAGTGTCGCCGACGCCGACGACCAGCGCCGCATGGCCGCGATCCTGGCGTACGACGCGGTGCGGAAGCCGCCGTGCGCGGAGCTGCAGGGCCTCGTGGACCTCGCGGCCCGGGTCGCCGGCGTCCCCACGGCGACGGTGAACATCATCACCGACATCGAGCAGCACCAGATCGTGACGACCGGGTTCGCGGGGTCGGTGACCCAGCGACGGGACTCGATGTGCGCGACCATCCTCGGCGCCGGTCATCCGGTCGCGGTCCCCGACGCGTCCCGGGACGCACGGTTCGCGAGCAACCCGTTCGTGACCGGCGCTCTGGACTCGGTCCGGTGCTACGTCGCCCACCCGCTGGTCACCCGCAACGGCGTACCGGTCGGCACGCTGTGCGTGTTCGACAGCGAGCCGCGAGAGCTGGACGGTGAGCAGCTGGCGGGGCTGGCGACGCTGGCCGCGCGGACCGTGGACGTCTTCGAGGAGCGGCTGCGCAGCCGCGAGCTGGCGCTCAGCCTGATGGAGAACCTGGCCGTCCAGGCCGAGCTCCAGCGGTCCAACGAGCGCCTGGCGTCGTTCGCCGGCCAGGTCAGCCACGACCTCAAGACGCCTCTCACCACGCTCTCGCTGTGCCTGTCACTGATCCGCGAGGAGCTCCAGGACGGCCAGGTCGTGGCCGAGTCCGGCCCGCTGCTCGACCGCGCCATCAACGTCTCGGCGCGGATGGCGGACCTGATCGACGACGTCCTCGACTTCGCACGCCTCGGCGGCACCTTCAGGGCGACCGAGGTGGACCTCGACTTCGTGCTCGGCACCGTGCTCGAGGACCTTTCCGCCGAGCTGGACGACGTCACGATGCACATCAGCAGGCTGCCCACGGTGCTGGGCGACCGCTCCCAGCTGAGGACCGTGCTGCAGAACCTGCTCGGCAACGCCGCGCGCTACCGCTCCGAGGACCGACCCCTCGAGGTGCACATCGCCGCCCGGCAGGTCCAGCGCGCGTGGCGGATCGAGGTCACCGACAACGGCCGCGGCGTACCGCCCGCCGAGCGGCAGCGCATCTTCGAGCCCCTCGCCCGCGTCGACGACTCGATCGAGGGCTCCGGCATCGGCCTCGCGACCTGTCGCCGGATCGTCGGCGCCCACGGCGGCCGGATCGGCATCGACCCGACGGTCACCGAGGGCGCCAGGTTCTGGTTCGAGCTGCCGGACTGACCTCAGCCGCGTCGGGCGTACGCCGCCGACCGCGACCGGTCGTCGTCGCGCCACCGGCGCACCGTGGCCGGCAGGGTCAGGACCAGCCCGACCGCGACGCCGACCACCGCCCCCATCGTGTTGGCGGCGATGTCGCGGTCGTCGGGCACCCGGCCCGGGATCGACCGCTGAGCGGTCTCGATCAGCGAGGTCATCACGAGCGCGGCGGCCACCGCCACCCACCAGAACCGGGTGCCGAACAGCAGCAGCAGGAACAGCCCGACGGGGACGAACAGCGCCACGTTGGCGAGGTACTCGGCCCGGGCGTAGGTGAGCCAGGACATGCGGTCGTACCCCTGCAGCCGCGCCAGCACCCGCAGCACCAGGTCGCTCGACGTGGGCGCATCCGACTCCGGCGTGAGCGTCACCCAGCCGACGAAGGCCAGGTAGGCGAGCGTGACGACGCTCAGGAACGGGTGGCGGTGCAGCACCCGTCCAGTGTGCGGGTCGGGTGGTCAGTCTTTGTGGGTCTTGCCCGGCAGGGCGAGCATCCGGTCGAGGGCGACCTTGGCCCACTTCTCGGTGTCCTCGTCGACCTCGATCTGGTTGACGACCAGGCCGTCGACCAGCGACTCCATCGCCCAGACGAAGTGGGGGAGGTCGATGCGGTTCATGGTCGAGCAGTAGCAGACGGTCTTGTCGAGGAAGGTGATCCGCTTGTCGGGATGGGCAGCGGCCAGCCGCTTGACGAGGTTGAGCTCGGTGCCGATGGCCCAGGCAGAGCCCGCGGGCGCCGCCTCGACGGTCTGGATGATGAACTCCGTCGAGCCGACGAGGTCCGCCTTGAGCACGACCTCGTGCTTGCACTCGGGGTGCACCAGGATCTGCACCCCCGGGATCGTGGCGCGGAGGTCGTCGACGACGTCCTCGGAGAACCGCCCGTGGACCGAGCAGTGGCCCTTCCAGAGGATCATCTTCGCGTCGTGCAGCTGCTCCGGGGTCAGGCCGCCGTGGGGGCGGTGGGGGTCCCAGACCACGCAGTCGTCGAGCGAGAGCCCCATCTTGAGGACGGCGGTGTTGCGGCCGAGGTGCTGGTCGGGGAGGAACAGCACCTTGGTGCCCTGCTGGTAGGCCCACTCGAGCGCGGTCTCGGCGTTGGAGGAGGTGCACACGGCGCCGCCGTGGCGGCCGCAGAAGGCCTTGATGTCGGCGCTGGAGTTCATGTAGGTCACCGGCACCACGTCGGAGGCGATGCCGGCCTCCTCCATGGCCGCCCAGGCGTCCTCGACCTGCCGCAGCCGGGCCATGTCGGCCATCGAGCAGCCCGCGGCCAGGTCGGGGAGGATCACCTTCTGCTCTGGCGAGGTCAGGATGTCGGCCGACTCGGCCATGAAGTGCACGCCGCAGAACACGATGAACTCCGCCTCCGGGCGGGCCGCGGCCTCGCTGGCGAGCTTGAAGGAGTCGCCGGTGACGTCGGCGAACTCGATGACCTCGTCGCGCTGGTAGTGGTGGCCGAGCACGAAGACCCGCGACCCGAGCGCCTCCTTGGCGGCGCGGGCCCGGGCCACCAGGTCGGGGTCGGAGGGCGAAGGGAGGTCGCCGGGGCACTCGACGCCACGCTCGGAGCCCAGGTCGACACCCCGGCCCAGGGGGAGCAGGGGCAGGTCGACGGTGGTCATGTCCTGAATCCTATTCGCGCAGGTGCGGGCTACAGCAGGGCACCGTTGTGAACGTACGGCGCGGGCGGCTTCATCCCGCGCAGACCCAGGTAGCCCTCCTGGCGCAGCTCGAGCCGGGCCGCGAACCCCACGTCCAGCACCCACTGGTTCGCGCTGGTGACGTGAGGCACGCTCGCCTGCTCGGGCCCCTCTGCCAGGGCGGCCCACAGGAGCCGCACGGCGGTGCGCCGGTTGTCCGCGGCGAGGAGGCCCACCTGCCCGCGCTCGTTGAGGTAGACGTAGCCCGACCCGGTGGTGGTGTCGGACACCAGAAGCCGCCAGGTCCGCAGCATCAGCTCGTGGTCGGGACCGTGCCCGGCGCCCCGCGCGGCCCGGTCGAGTGAGTCCATCAGGTCGACGTCCCCGGCGCTGCCTTCGCGCACCTTCTCCGGCACGGGGATCGCGGACCGGTCGACGGTCCCGGTCAGGTACATCTGCGGGTGCAGGTCGAAACCGGCCTGGCGGTAGATCCGCACCGCTCGGCCGTCCGAGGAGGACGAGAGCATGCCGCGGGTGCAGGCGCGCCCGTGGTCGAGGGCCGCGGCCAGCAGCGGCTTGCCGATGCCCCGTCCCTGGCGCCCGGGCAGCACGGCGTACGTCGCCAGGCACCACAGCGTCTCGCGGCGGAACGACGTCGCCATGCCCACCATCCCGCTGTCGTCCTCGGCGACCCAGCAGCCACCCGGGTCGGTCCGCACGAGGTGGCGGGTGCGCTCCATCCAGACCTCACGGTGGACCTCCGAGCGTCGCTGCGGAGTGGGGTCCGAGGCCCGCTGCAGGCGGGTGTCGAGCTCGAAGAAGCCCTCGTCGCTCACCCGCTCCGCCGCCGGGACGTCGTCGAGCGTCATCGGCCGGATCACGCACTGCACGCGGTCACGGTAGTGCTCTCGAACGGGAGCACTGGTCGGCGATGATGACCACATGCGGATTCTCGTGGCGCCCGACAAGTTCGCCGGCACGCTGTCTGCGGTCGAGGCGTCCGACGCCATCGCCGCCGGCTGGCGCGAGACCGCGCCCGACGACGAGGTCGACCTGGCCCCGATGTCCGACGGCGGTCCCGGGTTCGTCGACGTGCTGCACGAGGCGCTGGGTGGCGAGCTGCTCGCCGTGACGGTCCGCGGGCCGCACGGGACACCGACCCCCGCCACGGTGCTGGTCGCCGACGGAACGGGCTACGTGGAGAGCGCCCAGGCGTGTGGCCTGCACCTGACCGGCAAGAAGGGTGCCGAGGAGGCCACGACGTACGGCGTCGGCGAGCTGGTGGCCGCGGCCGTGGACGCCGGGGTCGACACCGTCGTGGTCGGGCTCGGCGGCAGCGGCAGCAACGACGGCGGCGCAGGCCTGCTCGCGGCGCTGGGCGCCACCGCCGACGTACCCCTCGACGCCGGAGGCGCCGGCCTCGACGGGGTCTCGACGGTCGACGCGGGCCCGGCCCGGGACCGGGTCGGCCCGGTGCGGCTGGTCGCGGCGAGCGACGTCGACAACCCGCTCACCGGGCTGTTCGGCGCGACCAAGGTGTTCGGGCCGCAGAAGGGCATCACCGAGGAGCGGTTGCCGGTGGCGGACGGGTGGCTCGAGCAGTACGCCGCGGCGACGGACCGCCGGCTCGCCCTCGAGAAGGGCGCCGGCGCCGCGGGCGGGCTCGGCTACGCGCTGCTGGTGCTGGGCGCGACCCGGGAGCCGGGAGTCGCGCTGGTCGCGGACGCGGTGGGGCTGGCCGAGCGGGCGCGCGCCGCCGACCTCGTGGTCACCGGGGAGGGGGCCTTCGACTTCTCCAGCCGGGCCGGGAAGGTGCCGCACGGCGTCGCCACGGTCGCCGAGGAGGCCCTGCGGCCCTGCGTGGTGCTGGCGGGCAAGGTGCTCATCGGCTCCCGGGAGATGCGGGCGCTGGGGATCGAGTCGGCGTACTCGCTGGTCGACCTGGTGGGGGAGGAGCGGGCCTTCGCGGAGCCCGGCGCCGCCCTCAGGGAGCTGGCCGCCCGCACGGCGCGGACCTGGTCACGCCGGGGTGGGGAATAACCCCTGGTGTGCGAGACTTGACGCAGGCAGTAGCACGAGCCTGCACTCACACCAGGGAGTCTGGAACACATGACCGAGCAGCTTGAGACCGAGCGTCGCACCGACAGCATCAACCTGAGCCCGGTGGCCGCCGCGAAGGTGAAGAGCCTCCTCGAGCAGGAGGGCCGCGACGACCTGTCCCTGCGCATCTCCGTGCAGCCCGGCGGATGCTCGGGCCTGCGCTACCAGCTCTTCTTCGACGAGCGCAGCCTCGACGGCGACGTGGTGACCGACTTCGACGGCGTCGGCGTGGTCGTCGACCGGATGAGCGTCCCCTACCTCAACGGCGCGATGATCGACTTCGTCGACAGCATCGAGAAGCAGGGGTTCACCATCGACAACCCCAACGCGACCGGCTCCTGCGCCTGCGGCGACAGCTTCCACTGAGCGAGCAGCAGCCTGCGAGGGACGAGCGGGCTGCGTGTGCGAGCGAAGGTCGAGGAAGCCCTGCGGGTGAGGGACGAACCCGCACCGGGCGGCCGAGACCACCACACCGGCGCTCGTAGCCGTTCGGCTCGGGGCCCCGGGTGAGCAGGTGCCTTCGCTTCGGCGGTTTCGAGACGGTCGCTGCGCGACCTCCTCAACCAGCGCGGGCCAGTCGATCCGCTGCGCGACCTCCTCAACCAGCGCGGGCTAGTCGATCCGCTGCGCGACCTCCTCAACCAGCGCGGGCTAGTCGATCCGCTGCGCGACCTCCTCAACCAGCGCGGGCTAGTCGAGGTGCAGGTGCAGTGCGTTCGCGATCCGCTGGGCGGCCTCGGTGACCTCGATCTCACGCTTGGGCACGTCGGTCGGGTAGCCGGCGAAGAGGTCGGTGTAGGCCGACCCCGGCGCGACCACCGGTAGCCGGGCGCCGACCGCCGCCGCGTCGGCGTGCATGCGCTGGGGGCTGTCCAGCTCGTAGAAGGCGCTCACCCTGTCGACGGTAGGGGCTACCGATTGGTACTCCCAGCCGTACGCGCACGTAGTCTGTGCTCCCGTGCCTGACACCCCCGGTTCGCTGCTGATCGCAGGGTCCATCGCGACAGACCACCTGATGAGCTTCGGCGGCAAGTTCGAGGACTCCCTCGTCGTCGAGCAGCTGCACAAGCTCTCGGTGTCCTTCCTGGTCGACGACCTCGAGATCCGCCGCGGCGGCGTGGCGGCCAACATGTGCTTCGGCCTCGGCCGGCTCGGCCTCGGACCGGTGCTGGTGGGCTGCGCGGGCGACGACTTCGCCGACTACCGCTCATGGCTGGAGCGGCACGGCGTCGACTGCGACCACGTCCGGATCTCCGACACCCACCACACGGCCCGGTTCGTCTGCACCACCGACACCACCGGTGCGCAGTTCGCCTCCTTCTACCCGGGCGCGATGAGCGAGGCCCGGCTGGTCGAGCTGGCGCCGATCGTCGCGAAGGTCGGCACGCCGTCCTACGTCCTCATCGGCGCCGACGACCCCGACGGGATGCTCCGGCACACCGAGGAGTGCCGCCAGCGCGGCTACCCGTTCATCGCCGACCCCAGCCAGCAGCTGGCGTTCGGGGCCGGGGAGCTGATCCGCGCCCTGATCGACGGCGCGGCGTTCCTGTTCTCCAACGAGTACGAGTCGCACATGATCGAGCAGAAGACCGGCTGGTCGGCCGACGAGGTGCTGTCCCGGGTCGACATCCAGGTCACCACGCTCGGCAAGGACGGTGTGCGGGTCCAGGGCAAGGGCGGCGTGAGCTTCGAGCGACCGGCGGCCAAGGACGTCCACGCCCTCGAGCCGACGGGGGTCGGCGACGCCTTCCGCGCCGGGTTCCTCGCCGCCCTCGCCTGGGGGCTGAGCCTCGAGCACGCCGCCGAGGTGGGCTGCGTGCTCGCGGCCTACGTCGTGGAGACGGTCGGTCCGCAGGACTACACGTTCACCGCCGCGGAGTTCCTCGGCCGGCTGGACGCCTCCTACGGCGGCGAGGCGGCCGAGGCGGTCCGCCCGCACCTGACCGACCTCAGGTGACCCGCCTGACGACGTAGCGCGGCACGCCGTCGTCGGCCGGCTCCTCGCCGACGTACTCCTGCCCGCGCATCCGGCACCACGCCGGGACGTCGTAGGCGGCCGCAGCATCCGTCGAGGCGACGGCGACGGTCTGGCCGACCTCGACCTCCCGGATCCGCTTCCCGAGCTCGATGACCGGCAGGGGGCAGAGCATCCCGCGGCAGTCGAGCTCGAGGTCCGCCGTCACAGTCCCGCGTCCTTCCGGATCGTCTCGACCGTCGACGGAAGCACGGCGAGGAAGGCGTCCACGTCGGCCTCCGTCGCATCGCGCGTCAGCGACACCCGGACGTTGCCGTGGGTGAGCGCACCCATCGACGCCAGCACATGGCTGGGCTCGAGGGTGGACGCCGTGCACGCCGAGCCGCTGGCGACCTCGAAGCCCTGGCGGTTGAGGGCGTCGACGAGCGCCTCCCCGCCGACGTAGAGGAACGAGAAGGTGACCAGGTGGGGGAGCCGGTCGACCGGGTCGCCGACCACCTCGGTGTCGGCGATCGAGGCCACGGCGGACCGGATCCGGTCGACGAGGGCGTGCTGGCGCGCGTTGACCTCCTCGCGCTCCGCGACGACCGCCTGCAGCGCGGCCGCGGCACCGAGGATCGCCGGCACGTTCTCGAAGCCAGAGACTCGATCGTCGACCCGGTCGTCCGCGGGGAAGGGGTTGGTCCAGCGGACACCCTTGCGGACCAGGAGCACTCCGACGCCGGCCGGCCCGCCCCACTTGTGTGAGGAGCCGGCGGCCACCGACCAGCCCTCCGGCAGGGGGAGGCGGCCCATCGAGGCACAGGCGTCCATGAACAGGGGCACGTCGCCCAGTGCCTCAGCGACCGCTGCGACCGGCTGGATCGTCCCGACCTCGTGGTTGGCGTGCTGAAGGGCGGCGGCGAGGACGCCGTCCTCGGCGGCGCTGCGGAACCCGTCGACCAAGGCCCGCCCGGTGGGGTCGACAGCAACCAGCATGTTCTTGCGGCCCGCGCGCTGGCCGTGCCAGGTGCGGGCGTGGAGGACGGCGGAGTGCTCGACGGCCGACGTGACGACCGCGCTGTACATCGGTGGGTGCAGCGGCAGCAGACCGAGGAAGCCCCGGTGCACGGCATCGGTCCCCGAGGAGGCGAACGACACCTCGTCGCGGCGTACGCCGAGCGCCTCGGCGACCGCCTCCCGGGCGTTGTCGAGGATCAGCCGGGCGTTGCGCGCGGGTGTGTGCAGCCGGCGGGGGTCGGCGTAGCCCTGGTCGAGCGCGGCGAGCATCGCCTCACGGGCCGCGGGGTGCAGCGGCTCGGAGGACGCTGCATCGAGGTACCGGTCGGCGTACACGCTGCGAAACTACCCGTCGGGGTGGCCCACCCGGGGCGTTCCGCGGGCGACGCTTGGTCTAGGCTCAGGCTTGTCCTAGGTGTTGGTCGAGAGGGGCTCTTCCGTGGGTCTGCAGCGCGTCGTGCGTTGGGGCGTTCCACTCCTTGGCGTCCTGCTCCTCGTGAGCGGTTGCGCCGACGACACCGAGGCCGGTCGGCTGGCGATGCCCGACCCCGCGTCGGCCCAGGGCGAGCACATCCTCGACCTCTGGCAGGGCGCCTGGATCGCCGCGCTCATCACCGGCGTGGTCGTGTGGGGGCTGATCTTCTTCGTCGTGATCCGCTACCGGCGGCGCTCCGACGACGAGATCCCGGTGCAGACGCGCTACAACCTGCCGCTCGAGATCTTCTACACGATCGCGCCGGTCGTGATGGTGATCGTGTTCTTCTCCCACACGGTCCGGACGCAGAACATCGTCCTCGAGGACGACACGGCGCCCGACAACATCGTCGAGGTCACCGGCCAGCAGTGGTCCTGGACGTTCAACTACGGCCTCGGCGACCCGGACGACTCGGCGGACGACGACCGCTACGACGACAAGTTCCCCTACGACTCCTACGTCCACGACGGCGGCACCGGCTCCTACATCCCGGAGCTGTGGCTGCCGGTCAACGAGACGACGCGGTTCAACCTGCACAGCCCCGACGTGATCCACGACTTCGGGGTCCCCGTCTTCCTCATGAGGATGGACGTCGTGCCGGGCCGGGTGAACCACTACGTCATCAAGCCCACCCGTGAGGGTGTGTTCACAGGCAAGTGCTACGAGCTCTGCGGGGTCTACCACTCGCGGATGCTCTTCGAGGTCCACGTGGTCAGCCGCGAGGACTACGACCAGCACCTCCAGGACCTCGAGGACGCCGGCCTGGGCTCCGACCTCCCGCTGCTCGGCGGCGCGGAGGCCTACACCCAGGAGGGCCTCGAGTCCGGATCCGTGGAGGGATCGCAATGACCGCCACCGCGTCGCACCCGAGCACCGTCGTCGGCCCCCGCCGCCAGCTGGGCCAGCAGGTCGTCCGGGTCCTGACCACGACCGACCACAAGGTGATCGGCAACCTCTACCTCGTCACGTCGTTCTGCTGGTTCCTGATCGCCGGCCTGATGGCGATGCTGATGCGCTCCGAGCTGGCCTACCCCGGCCAGCAGGTCGTCAACGAGGAGCTCTACAACCAGCTGTTCACGATGCACGGCACGATCATGCTGCTGCTGTTCGCGACGCCGCTGTTCTTCGGCTTCGGCAACGCGATCATGCCGCTGCAGATCGGGTCGCCGGACGTCGCGTTCCCCCGGCTCAACATGTTCAGCTACTGGCTGTTCCTGATCGGCGGCCTGATCGCCGGCTCGGGCTTCCTGACCCCGACCGGGGCCGCCGACTTCGGCTGGTTCGCCTACACGCCCCTGTCCGACGCGGTGCGGTCGCCCGGCGTCGGCGGCGACCTGTGGATCATGGGCCTCTGGATGGCCGGTCTCGGCACCATCCTCGGCGCGGTCAACTTCATCACCACGATCATCTGCATGCGGGCGCCCGGCATGACGATGTTCCGGATGCCGATCTTCGTCTGGAACACGATGGTCACCAGCCTGCTGGTGCTGATCGCGTTCCCGGTCCTGGCCGGCGCGCTGCTCTCCCTGGAGGCGGACAGACAGCTGGGGGCGCACGTCTTCGACGCGTCGCACGGCGGCGCGATCCTCTGGCAGCACCTGTTCTGGTTCTTCGGGCATCCGGAGGTCTACATCATCGCGCTGCCGTTCTTCGGCATCGTGACCGAGATCCTGCCGGTCTTCAGCCGCAAGCCGATCTTCGGCTACATCGGCCTGGTCGGCGCCACCCTGGGCATCGCGATCCTGTCGGTGGCCGTGTGGGCGCACCACATGTTCGTCACCGGCGCGGTCGACCTGCCGTTCTTCTCCGGCATGACCTTCCTGATCGCCGTACCCACGGGAGTGAAGTTCTTCAACTGGATCGGGACGATGTGGGGGGGATCTCTGTCCTTCGACACCCCGATGCTGTGGTCGATCGGCTTCCTGACGACGTTCCTCTTCGGCGGCCTGACCGGCATCATCCTGGCCAGCCCGCCGCTGGACTTCCACGTCTCCGACTCCTACTTCGTGGTGGCGCACTTCCACTACGTCGTCTTCGGCACCGTGGTGTTCGCCATGTTCGCGGGCTTCTACTTCTGGTGGCCGAAGATGACCGGCCGGATGCTCGACGAGCGGCTCGGCAAGGTGCACTTCTGGCTGCTCTTCGTGGGCTTCCACACGACGTTCCTGGTGCAGCACTGGGTGGGCGTCGAGGGCATGTCGCGTCGCTACGCCGACTACCTGCCCGACGACGGCTTCACCACCCTCAACCAGGTCTCGACGATCGGCGCGTTCCTGCTCGGCGCGTCCACGCTGCCGTTCCTCTACAACGTCTGGATCTCCCGCAAGGGACCGCTGGTGGAGGTCGACGACCCGTGGGGCTGGGGCCGCTCGCTGGAGTGGGCGACGTCCTGCCCGCCGCCGCGGCACAACTTCGTCACCATCCCGCGGATCCGCTCGGAGTCGCCGGCCTTCGACCTGCACCACCCGGAGATCGCCGCCATCGAGCTCGAGGAGAACGAAGCGGCGGCCGAGGGGAAGGCCGCCGACGCACCCGACATGGAGGGCCGCGAGGACCTGGTGGCCGATCGCAACGAGACCGGGGTCGACCCCGACACCGACGAGCCCACGGAGGACAGGGGCCGATGAAGGCAGAGGCCTGGATCTTCGCCTCCTGCACGATCTTCCTCGTGCTGGTCACCCCGGCCTACTGGCTGGTGACCGACGCCAGTGACCACGGCGGTGACTGGACCGGCACCTCGGCGCTGGTGATGACCACGCTGCTGACGCTGATGGTCACCATCTACCTCGGCTTCCACGCCAAGCGGATGGACCCGCGTCCCGAGGACCGCTCCGACGCGGTGATCGCCGACGGCGCGGGGGAGCTGGGCTTCTTCCCGCCGTACTCCTGGTGGCCCCTGTGGACCGCGATGTCGCTCGGCACCTCGGTGTTCGGCATCGCCGCCGGCGCGTGGTGGCTGGTGATCATCGGGGGCGTGCTGGGTGCGATGGCGCTGGTCGGCTGGATCTACGAGTACTACCGGGGTGAGCACGCTCACTAGCCCGCGGGGCAACTTCGGGCACGGCCGCACCGTCACAGCAGCATGCGTGGTTTCGTGGGTTCTGAGCGCCAACGGATACTCTGGAGCAGTCCGGGCCGGTCCTTTCCGGCGCCTTCAGGGGAGTCCAGGGAGTCGAGCATGTCCTCTCGTCGACGTCGTGTCCGCGGCCTGGTGGTGCTGACCGCCCTGCTGCTCGGCACCTCGATGATGAGCGCCTGCGACAACGGCGACGACATCGACAACGCGGGCTCGGCCGACGACACCGCCGGTGCCTCCTCCGACTCCAGCAGCGGCTCGTCCGACGACTCCTCGCAGTCGGCGGACTCCGACGACCCGGAAGCGGGCTCGGTCTCGACCAACATCAAGCGCAAGACCGACGTCCCGGTCTCCACCCAGCTGCTCGTCTTCGCGCACAACGGCCGGCTGAGCACGGTGAGCGTGAGCGGCTCCGGCGATGCCGGCCCGCTCAACGGCGCGATCGCCGGCGATGGCGGCAAGTGGAAGGCCGATGACCTGCTCGAGCCCGGCACGACGTACACCGTGCAGGCGAGCGTCGCCGGCGACGACGGCGAGGTCGTGACCAAGAAGCAGCAGTTCACGACCCAGGCGCTCGACCTGTCCCAGCAGACCTACGCCTCGGTGGCGCCGCTGCCGGGCGAGACGGTCGGCGTCGGCATGCCGGTGGTCGTGACCTTCGACGTTCCCGTCACCGACCGGGCGAGCATCGAGAAGAACCTCCACGTGACCACGGCGCCCGAGCAGCCGGGCACCTGGCACTGGCTCAGCGACACCGAGGTCCACTACCGGCCGAAGAAGTACTGGAAGGCCGGCACCCAGGTCGACGTCAACCTCGACATCAACGGCGTGGAGGCCGGCAACGGCATCTACGGCCAGGAGGACCGCGACGTCCAGTTCCAGGTCGGCGACGCCCACATCTACAAGGTCGACACCCGGACCGACGACATGAAGGTCTTCTCGAACGGCAAGCTGCTCCGCACCATCCCGATCACCACCGGACAGCAGCCGAAGTTCACCACCCGCTCGGGCATCAAGGTCATCATCGAGAAGTTCGACTCCAAGCGGATGAACTCCGAGACCGTCGGCATCCCCGTCGACAGCGCGGACGGCTACGACATCGACAACGTCCAGTGGGCCATGCGCGTGACCTACTCCGGCGAGTTCGTCCATGCGGCTCCGTGGTCGGTCGGCTCCCAGGGTGTCGCCAACGTCTCCCACGGCTGCACGGGCATGAGCACCTCGAACGCCGACTGGCTCTACCACATGACCGTCCGCGGCGACGTCGTCGACTACGTCGGCACCGACCGGCCGATGGAGTCCACCAACGGTTACGGCGACTGGAACATCCCCTGGGACGAGTACCTGCAGGGCTCCGCACTCGCTGCCGGCTGACCTGATCGGCGCTCGGGGTCACCCCCGGGGGGAGCGGTGGGTTAGCAACCCTTGTCCACAGGGGGGCGGTGGGTTAGCAACCGTTGTCCCCGTGGAGAACGGTTGCTAACCCACCGCTCTCGCCGGCCGCGAGCCGTCCACAGGCGAGTGCCTGGGGCAGCTTCTCCCCAGGTCCGCGCCTGCACGGTCGCACCATGTCCAGGTCTGCTCTGTGCTGGGCGACCATGGACAACCCTTACAGCCGCCTTCCCGCCGGACCCTTCACCAGGCGGCAGGCCCTGGCGGCCGGCTTCTCATCACGAATGCTCCAGGGTGAAGGCTTCGTCCGGCTGTTCCCACGGGTGTGGCGACGAGCCGCCCACGTGATGAGCGACGCCGACTGGGTCATGGCGGCCCGGCTGGCGCTGCCGGCTCACGCGCACCTGACCGGGATCAGCCTCATCCAGGAGCTGGGACTGGACTACGGGCCGCGCAAGCCTCTTCACTTCGTGGTCGCCGGCGACCTCCACCTCGCCTTCGACGGCGTGTTCCTGCACCGGACCAAGGCCCTGGCGCCGCTCGAGGAGGGCGACGTGTGTGTCGAGGCGGCGTTCATGTCCTACTGCGTGCAGTGCCGGGTGATCGACGCGATCAAGGTGGGTGACTGGCTCCTCCACAACCAGCACATGGACCTCGGCCGGCTCGAGGCCCTGGCCACCGCCCACCCCTGGCGGGATGGCGCGTACGAGGCTCTCTGGGTGCTCGAGCACCTCGATCCCGACTCCTGGTCGCTCAAGGAGTCCGAGACCAGAGGCGTCCTGGTCTTTGCGGGGCTTCCGAGACCCGAGTGCAACCAGAGGGTCCCGACGATCACCGTGCGTACCGTCATCGCCGACCTGCTCTACCGCGACTACGGGTTCGTGGTCGAGTTCGAGGGCGTCCAGCACCAGGATGACCGCGCTCAGTACACGAAGGACCTGGACCGCTACTCGCTCATGCGAGGTGCGGGTGTGCCCTACGTGCAGGCGACCAACGAGAAGCTGCAGCGGCCGCGAAGGCTCGTCCGTGAGGTGTACGACGGGCTGGTCGCGCGGGGCTACGACGGTCCCGCGCCCGTCTTCGGTGAGCGATGGCGGTCGCTGTTCGGCAGTCTCCGCAGGGCGGTGGGGGAGCGGGACTGGCCTGCGAGGACGGGTTGAGCAGCTGTCGCCCGGTGGAGCGGTGGGCAGGCAACCGTTCTCCACGGGGACAACGGTTGCCCAGGCACCGCTGCCCTGTGGACAGCAGTTGCCCAGGCACCGCTCCCCTGTGGACAGCGGTTGCCAACCCACCGCCACCCAGACGGCACACCACGCCAGAAGGCCCGCCTCCAGCAGAACGGGGGCGGGCCTTCTGGGTTGAGGACGATCAGTCGTCGGCGCGGAGCTTCTCGCCCTCGACGAGGTGGTGGCCGTCGAACTGGTGGCCGTCGGCGGCGTGGCCCTCCATCGGCGCCTGGAGCTCGTGCTCGTGCTCGGCGTGGTGGTGGCCCTCCTCCAGCTCCTGGATCGTCGGCTTCTGGACGTTGTCTGCGTACATCAGCCGCCGCAGGCGGTGGCGTACGCCGGCGAGCCGTGCCGCGATGCCGCGGCTGGGCTCGACGCCGTTCTCGTCCGGGCCGCCGGGGAGCTCCCCGAGCACATCCGGGTCGCGGTCGCGAGCGGTGAGCACGTAGGCGCGCTCCATCGAGAGCGGCAGGTGCCGCTCGGTGTAGCCGCCCTCGGGGGAGCGCATGATGATGCCGGTCTCGTAGCCGTGCAGCAGGTCCTGCTGGTCCTTGCGCTGCAGGGAGATGCACCAGCGGCGGGTGATCATGAACGCGATCACCGGGCCGATGAACACCGCACCACGCATGAAGTACGTGATCTGGTTGATCGACAGGTGCAGCCGGATCGCGATGATGTCGTTGCCGCCGGCCGCCCAGAAGAGGCCGTACATCGTCATCAGGGCCACCATCGTGGCGGTGCGGGTCGGGGCGTCGCGCGGCCGCTGGAGCAGGTGGTGGTCGCGCTTGTCGCCGGTGATCCACGCCTCGATGAACGGCAGCATCAGCAGGATCGTGAACATCAGCATCGGGAGCACGATGATCGGCAGCAGCACGTTCCAGGAGATCGTGTGGTGCCAGATGTGCGTCTCGAGGTTGGGCATGATCCGCAGTGCGCCGTCCGGCCAGCCCATGTACCAGTCGGGCTGGGAGCCCGCGGTCACCTTGGACGGGTCGTAGGGCCCGAACTTCCACACCGGGTTGATGGACAGCAGGCCGCCCATCAGCGCCGTGGTGCCGAAGACGATGAAGAAGAACCCGCCGGCCTTCGCGGCGTAGACCGGCAGCATCGGGAAGCCGACGACGTTCTGCTCCGTGCGGCCGGGGCCGGGCCACTGGGTGTGCTTGTGGTAGACGAGCAGCAGCATGTGGGCGGTGATCAGCGCGAGCAGCAGGCCCGGGATCAGCAGCACGTGGATGATGAACAGCCGCGGGATGATGTCGGTGCCCGGGAACTCGCCGCCGAACAGGAAGAACGACATGTACGTGCCGACGATCGGCTGCGACTTCAAGAACCCGTCAGCGGCGCGGATGCCGGTGCCGGAGAGCAGGTCGTCGGGGAGCGAGTAGCCGGTGAACCCCTCGAGCGTGCCGAGGAGCAGCAGCAGCGCGCCGATCGCCCAGTTGAGCTCGCGCGGCTTGCGGTGCGCACCGGTGAAGAAGACCCGCAGCAGGTGGACCATCATGGCCGCGATGAAGAGCATCGCCGACCAGTGGTGGATCTGCCGCATGAGCAGCCCGCCGCGGACGTCGAAGGACAGCCGCAGCGCCGAGGCGAAGGCCTGCGACATCTCCACCCCGCGCAGCTGCGCGTAGCTGCCTTCGTACGTCGTCTCACCCATGCTCGGGTTGAACCAGAGCGTGAGGAACGTGCCGCTGAGCAGGAGGACGACGAAGCTCCAGAGCGCGATCTCGCCCAGCATGAACGACCAGTGGTCGGGGAAGACCTTGCGCAGGTTCTTCTTGGCCAGCGTGGCCAGGCCGAGCCGGTCGTCGGCCCACTCAGCGACGGCCCCGACCCGGTTGGGCTTCGAGGCGGTGGCCGCGGTGGAGTTCGTCGAGGCGACCTTGCTGGTGTCGATGCTCACTGGCTACTCCGGTCTCGGCTCACTTGCTCGTGCTCTGCTGGGAGTTGCGCTCCCAGTAGCTGGGTCCGACGGGTTCCTTGAAGTCGCTCTGAGCCACGAGGTACCCCTCATCGTCCACCATCAGAGGCAGCTGCGGTAGCGGGCGGGCGGCCGGCCCGAAGACCACCTTGGCGGCGTCGGCCAGGTCGAAGGTCGACTGGTGGCACGGGCAGAGCAGGTGGTGGGTCTTGCGCTCGTTGAGGGAGATCGGGCAGCCCACGTGGGTGCAGATCTTGGAGTAGCAGAGGATGCCGTCGACGGCCCAGTCCTCGCGACCGGGTCCGGGCTTGTTGTCGTCGGGGTCCATCCGGATCAGGACGACCGCGCCCTTCGACTTGGCGATCTGGACGGTGACGCCCTCGAGCACCGGCTCGCCGTCCTCGCCGACCGCGAAGA
This sequence comes from uncultured Actinomycetota bacterium, assembly GCA_963766475.1. Taxonomy (GTDB): domain Bacteria; phylum Actinomycetota; class Actinomycetes; order Propionibacteriales; family Nocardioidaceae; genus Nocardioides. Next base: position 195,967 of record CAVXZS010000007.1, read on the forward strand.
CGATCTCCGGCTCGGCGTTGATCAGGTCGCCGATCTCGAGGTCGCCGGGCCGGATCGGGGTGCCGACGACGTCGCGTACGACGCGCATGCCGGTGTCCCAGACGGTGTGCTCGAGACCGGCGCCGGGGTAGGCGCCCTCCTCGGTGACCTGGGCGTTGGTCTTGCCGAGGTCCTTCAGCAGCACCACGACCGGCGCGAGCAGGATCCCGACCGCGCCGAGCAGGGAGTTGCGGATCAGCGGGCGCCGGGTGATGCCGGACTCGTCGGCGCCGAGCTCGAGCACCCGGAGCGTCTCCACGCGGTCCTCGTCGGAGGAGCGTGCCGGGTGCCGCATCTCGACGATCTCGTGGTCGCCCATCAGCTTGCGGGCCCACTGGATCAGCCCGACGCCGATCAGGAGGAGCGCGAAGCCCAGCGACGCGCCCAGGGCGACGTTGGAGGCGCCGAGCCCGAAGATCGTCTGCACCTTCTCGCCGTCGGCGCCGCCGTTGACGTCGAAGGCGACGTAGGCGACCACGAAGAGCACCGCACAGATCGCCGACAGGCCGAACAGCGCCGCGACCTGGCGCTCGGCCCGCCGCTCGGCCTTCGGGTCGACGTCGGTCGGCCGCCACACGTGCTCGGGCAGCCCGGGGTTGGCCAGCGGCTCCGCCGGCTCCAGCGCCGCGCCGTGCTGGTCGTCGGGAGCGTCCTCGTTGCCCGGCTCTGCGGGAAGGTGGCTGTGGTCGTCGCTCATGCCGCGACCTCCTCCCCAGTGCTGGATTTCTTGGGCTTGGCGGAGCGCGCCGTGTGGGCGGCGATCCAGGCCGCGAAGCCGACCAGGGCGCCGATGCCGACGATCCACGCGAACAGCCCCTCGCTCACCGGGCCCATGCCGCCGAGGTCGAAGCCGCCGTACTGGGGCTGCTCGCGCAGCGAGTAGAGGTAGGCGATGACGTCCCGCTTCTCATCCGGCGAGAGGTTCCCGTTGGAGAAGGTGTCCATCTGGCCGGGACCGGTCAGGAGCGCCTCGTAGATGTGCCGGGCGCTGGTGTCGCTCAGGTTGGGGGCGTCACCGCCGCGCGGCATCGCCCCGCCCTTGCCGGCGAAGTTGTGGCAGGCGGTGCAGTTGGTCAGGAAGATCTGGCCACCGCGGGCGACCGCCTCCTCGCGCTCGTCCTCCGACAGGCCCGCCAGGCTGTAGTTGGACGGGTCGGGCACCGAGGGTCCGGGCCCCAGGCTGGCGACGTACGCCGCCAGGGCCGCGATCTCGTCGTCGCTGTAGGTCACCGGCTTGGTGGGGTTCTGGGCGCCGGGCTGCACCGCAGGCATCCGGCCGGTGCCGACCTGGAAGTCGACCGCCGCGGCGCCGACACCCACGAGGGACGGGCCGAGCTGGTTGCCGTCCTGGGTGAGGATCCCCTCGCCGTTCTGGCCGTGGCAGAACGCGCAGCCGACGAGGAACAGCTTGCGCCCCTGGTCGGCCAGCTCCTGGTCGCTCTTGGCCGAGTCGGCCGTCGACGAGGGCGCGAACGCCGAGTAGAGCGTCCCGGTCAGCACCAGGCCCAGGAGCAGCAGCAGGAGCCCGGCGACCGGACGGCGGCGGTGACGGGAAAGGCGACCGGCGGAGCGGTTCAGGAAGCGCACTGAGGTCCTCACGGGCGGGTTACTTGATGAGGTAGATCGTCGCGAACAGCGCGATCCACACCACGTCGACGAAGTGCCAGTAGTAGGAGACGACGATCGCGCTCACCGCCTGCTCGTGGGTGAACCGCTTGGCGACGTAGGTGCGGCCCAGCACCAGCAGGAACGCGATCAGCCCACCGGTCACGTGGATGCCGTGGAACCCGGTGGTCAGGTAGAACATCGAGCCGTAGGCCGAGGACGAGATCGAGATGTGCTCCTGGACCAGCGAGGTGTACTCCGTCACCTGGCCCGCGATGAAGATCGCGCCCATGACGTAGGTGAGCATGAACCACTCGCGCAGCCCCCAGCCCCGGGGGTCGACGATGGCGCGGGTGCGGCCGACCTGGCCCCGCTCCGCCGCGAACACGCCGAGCTGGCAGGTCACCGACGACAGCACCAGGATCGTGGTGTTGACCGCGGCGAAGGGGACGTTGAGATCTGCGGTGTTCTGCTCCCACAGGGTGGGGCTCACCGACCTGATCGTGAAGTACGACGCGAACAGCGCCGCGAAGAACATCAGCTCGCTGGAGAGCCAGATGATGGTGCCGACGCTGACCATGCTCGGACGGTCGTGGTGCCCGTGGAGGCGCGAGGCCGGGATGGTCGTTGCTGTCGCCACGGGCTCATTATGTCCCGCCCCGTCACGGGGGCCACCCCCGGGGCAACGTGTCGTGCAGCACCTAGAATCCCGAGGTGTCGCCCTTCGATCCGAGCCGCCTCGTCACGGGGTGGGAACTGGCCCCCGTGCCGCTGGTCGTGACGGTCTGGGCGGCGGGTCTCTACCTCGTGGGCGTGCGCTCCCTGCACCGGCGCGGCGACGCCTGGCCGGTGGGCCGGACGGTGATGTTCGTGGGCGTCGGCATGGGCGCGTTCTACGTCGCCACGTCGTCCGGGCTGGCGGCCTACGACACCACGCTGCTGAGCGTGCACATGGTCCAGCACATGGTGCTCGCGATGCTGGTGCCGCTGGCCCTGGCGCTGGGCGCGCCGGTCACGCTGGCGCTGCGCACCCTCCCGCACGGCCCCCGGCGCTGGCTGCTGGCGGTGCTCCACTCCCGGGCGGCGAAGGTGCTGTCGTTCCCGCCGCTCACGCTGGCGCTCTACGTCGTGTCTCCCTGGGCCCTCTACTTCTCCTCCTGGTACGACGCCACGCTCACCCACGTCTGGCTCCACGAGCTGATGCACGTGCACCTGGTCGTGGTCGGCACCCTCTTCTTCTGGCCGATCGTCGGCATCGACCCCGTGCCGGGGCGGGTCGGCTACCCCGCCCGGATGCTGCTGGTGGTGCTCACGCTGCCGTTCCACGCGTTCCTCGGGGTCACGATCATGGGCCAGGACACGTTGCTCGGAGGCGACCACTACCGCGCCCTGCGCGAGCTCCCCGGCTACGGCTGGCTCCCGGACCCGCTCGACGACCAGCACCTCGCGGGCGGGCTGCTCTGGTCGTCGGGGGACCTGGTCGGGCTGGTGCTGCTGGGCGTGCTCTTCGCGCAGTGGGTCCGCGCCTCCATGAAGGAGGCGGCGCGCGAGGACCGGCGGCTGGACCTGCTCGAGGCCCGCGCCCGCGACGGCGGCGGGCCGGCGGAGCGGTAGCATCCCCGCGTGCCCGACCAGAACGCTGACCACAAGAGTCTGCGCGTGCTCGTCTACTCCGACGACGTGAACACCCGCCAGCAGGTCATCCTCGCGCTGGGCCGCCGGGTCCACCCCGATCTGCCCGAGCTGGAGTACGTCGAGGTCGCCACCGAGCCCGTCGTCATCCAGAACATGGACGCCGGGCGCATCGACCTCGCGATCCTCGACGGCGAGGCCGTGCCGGCCGGCGGCATGGGGATCGCCAAGCAGCTCAAGGACGAGATCTACCGGTGCCCCCCGCTGCTGGTGCTGACCGGGCGTCCCCAGGACGCCTGGCTGGCGACCTGGTCGCGGGCCGACGCGGCCGTGCCCCACCCGATCGACCCGATCCAGCTGGCCGAGGCCGTCACCGGGCTGCTCCGGTCGCGGGTGCCGGCCACCCACTAGGACCCGCATGACCACCTGGCCCGAGGTGCTCGGCGCCCTGGTGGCGCGCACCGACCTCAGCTCGGACCAGGCGACCTGGGCGATGGGGGAGATCCTCTCCGGAGAGGCGACCTCGGCGCAGATCGCCGGCTTCGCGGTGGCCCTGCGCGCCAAGGGCGAGACCGTCGAGGAGATCACCGGGCTGGTCACGGCGATGTACGAGAAGGCGACGCCGATCCACGTCCCTGGTCGGCTGCTCGACGTGGTCGGCACCGGCGGCGACCGCTCCATGTCGGTGAACATCTCGACGATGGCCGCCATCGTGGCCGCGGGTGCGGGCGCGCGGGTGGCCAAGCACGGCAACCGCTCGGCGTCGTCCCAGTCCGGCTCGGCCGACGTGCTCGAAGCGCTCGGCGTGCGTCTCGACCTGCCGCCCGAGCGGGTCGCCGCCCTGGTCGACGAGGCGGGCATCACCTTCCTGTTCGCGGCCGCCTTCAACCCCGCGATGCGGCACACCGCGGTCCCGCGCCGCGAGCTCGGTGTCGGCACGACGTTCAACTTCCTCGGCCCGCTCGCCAACCCCGTCCGGCCCATCGCCAACGCGGTGGGCTGCGCCGACCCCCGGATGGCGCCGGTGATGGCCGGCGTCTTCGCCGAGCGCGGGGCGGACGCCTGGGTGTTCCGCGGCGACGACGGCCTCGACGAGCTCACGACGACCACGACCTCGTCGGTCTGGGTGGTCACCCGGGGAGAGGTCGCCACCGCCACCGTCGACCCGGCCGCCCACGGTCTGGCGGCGGCGACCACGGCCGACCTGCGCGGTGGCGACGCCGCCCACAACGCCGAGGTCGTCCGCCGCCTGCTGGCCGGGGACCCCGGTCCGGTCCGGGACGCCGTCCTGCTCAACGCCGGCGCCGCGCTCGCGGTCTACGACGCCCCGGGTGCTCCCGTCGACGAGGCCCTGGACGCCGGGATCACCCGGGCCCGCGAGGCGGTCGACTCCGGCGCCGCGCAGCAGGCGCTCGAGCGCTGGGTGGCGGCCAGCGCGGGCTAGGGCATCCACCCGGGCGGTGGCTCCAGCAGCTCCAGGTCGTCGCTGTGCTCGACGACGGTCCACCCCTCGACCTGACGGAGGTTGTAGGCGAGCGCCGAGCCCGGCGGGAGGACGGCGTACGCCGCGTCGGTGGCCCGGACCAGCTCGACCCATCCGCTCCGGACGTTCTCGATGTCCGCGTTCCGCTCGAGCTCGTCGTCGGTGTAGACGTCTCCGTAGCCGTGGACGACCACGTCCAGCTGGGGGAACCGCCACATCAGGTAGCCGCCGAAGCCGCTGTCGTCGATGACCCGGGTGCCCTCGGGGAGGTCGCGGAGCGCCCCGTCGAGCCAGGACGGCGTGTCGAGGGGCCGGTCCGCCGTGTGCGGCACCAGGACCGCGAGCGTGGCCAGCGCGACGGCGTACCCGGCGAGGACGGCGACCCGCTCCCGCGGCCGCACCTTCGCGGGTGTGCCCAGCCACTGCTGCACGCCGGCCGCGGCGAACGGCGCGGCCAGGCAGGCGGACACCGGGACGGTGCGCGTCGAGTAGACGGCGAGGAGGGCAGCGAGCCCGATCATGGCCATGTCGAACCACGAGGCCGGCTCGGCGCGGCGCAGCTTCGGCACGACCGCCAGCGCGAGCAGACCGAGGAGCACGAGCGCGTAGGGCTCGTGGAAGTCGGTGGGCCGCCACTCGTGGAAGTAGCGCGCCCGCGAGCTGACCCGGAGCACGGCGGGGAACAGGCCGGTGCCGACCGGGGTCGCCAGGGTGGCGGCCGCCGAGAGCAACGGGACCGCGAGCATCCGCAGGAGGACCCGTCGGGGCTGGGCGCGGTCCATCGTCAGCGCCAGGACCGCGGCGAGCCCGATGAGGATGCCGAGCGGCCACATGCCGTGGCACATGGTCCAGACCCAGGTGAGGGGGACCAGCAGCCAGGGCACCCGGCCGGTCGAGCGGGCCGTGAGCCACAGGGCCGCGGTCACCGCCACCAGCAGGTAGCTGAGCATCTGCGGCCGCATCGAGATGCCCGGGCTGCAGGCGATGAGGGTGAGGGCGACGACGACCGCGCAGACCAGCGGCTCGGCCACCCGGCGGCAGCACCAGTAGAGCGACAGCGCCAGGGTCAGGAACAGCAGCCCGAACAGCCACGCCACGCCGGCCAGGCCGAGGGCGTCCTCGGTCCGGGCCATCACGACCTGGGACAGCCACTGCGTCGGCACCCAGTGCGCGGTGCCGAACGTCGTCACCGAGCCCGGGTCGCGCAGCGACCAGCCCCCGTGCACGAACTCGTGCCCGAACCTCAGGTGGAAGTAGGTGTCGGTGTTGTCGAGCGGGACCGACGCCTTCGCGACCAGCACGACGCCGAGCACCAGCAGGGCGGCGTACGCCGACCACGCTCGCGCCCGCCCGAACCTCACCCGGCGAGGGTGGCAGGCGCCAAACGGGGTGGTCGCGGCGACACGCGCATGGCCCGAACGGGCTACGCCGCCCGCCGATCGGTCGGAATAGCCCGGAGCCCCACGCGGAGCGCCTGCCGGCTGACACCGTGGAGACGTGGCCACATCCGTGACGATCGGCACCGCAGCGCCCGTTCTCAGGCGGGATCGGGCGCGGCCGCTGCCCCGCGCGCCGTTCGTCATCACGACCTTCGTGGGCTCGTTCCTCCTCTTCCAGGTGCAGCCCATGGTCGCCCGGATGGCACTCCCGGACCTGGGGGGAGCACCCGCGGTGTGGAACAGCGCGATGCTCGTCTACCAGGCGCTGCTGCTCGCGGGGTACGCCTGGGCGCACTGGCTGAGCCGGTTCCCCGTGCGTCGACAGGTGCTCGCCCACCTCGCGCTCCTCCTGGCGGCGTGCCTGTGGCTCCCCATCGGCCTGGCGTCGTTCGAGCCGCCCACCGGCAACAGCGTGGTGCTGTTCGTCCCGATGCTGCTCCTGGTCTCGGTCGGGCCGGTGCTCCTGGCCGTGTCGGCCCAGGCGCCCCTGGTGCAGCAGTGGTTCGCGTCCGGGCGGGGCGCCAACCCCTATCCGCTGTACGCCGCGTCGAACCTCGGCAGCTTCACCGGGCTGCTCGCCTACCCCCTGCTCGTCGAGCCGCTGCTGCGGCTGGACACGCAGCGCTGGGGCTGGACCGCGGGGTACGCCGTGCTGGTGCTGCTCGTCGGCGGCTGCGGCCTCCTCACCGTGCACGCCCTGCGGCACACCACGGCCGCGGAGACCGCCGCGGAGACCGCCGCCGTCGCGGCCGCCGACCGCGCGCCGCTCACCCGCCGCTCGGTCGCCGCGTGGGTCGTCCTGTCCGCGGTGCCGTCCGGGCTGATGCTGTCGACCACCACCCACCTGAGCACCGACATCATGGCGATGCCGCTGCTGTGGGCGATCCCGCTCGGCCTCTACCTGCTCAGCTTCACCGTGGCCTTCGCCGGCCGGCGGAGAGCGGCCAGGGTCATCACCCGGGTGGCGCCGGCCCTCCTGCTGCTCTTCGGGGTCTCGGCTCTGATGAGCGGCGGGACCGCCAACTACGCCGCGGCCGCGCTCTCCGTCGTGACCCTCTTCGCCGTCGCGGTCGCGCTGCACAGCCGGCTCTACGACTCACGTCCGCCCGTGCAGCGGCTCACGACGTTCTACCTGGTCACCGCGGTCGGCGGCGCCCTGGGCGGTGTGTTCTGCGGCCTCGTGGCGCCCCTGGCGTTCGACTGGGTCTACGAGCACCCGATCCTCGTGCTCGCCGCGGGTGGGCTGATCCCGCTCCGCAGGGTCAGCAGGAGGTTCGACCCGGCGACGCTCCCCGCTCCCACGGCCCGCCTGGCTCGGGGCGTGCTGCTGGTGCTCGTGGCGGTGATGTCGACGGTCCTGACGTTCACGACGCAGGTCACGATGCAGATGGGGCTCCTGATCGGCCTGCTGGTGATCGGCGTGATGTCCTGGTCGTGGCGCAGTGTCTACGTGCTCGTGCTGCTCGGGCTCATGTGTGGCCTCGGCGCGCGCGCGACGCTGCCGCCGTCGTTCTCCGGCGACCGGGCGCGGAGCTACTTCGGGGTCTACACCGTGATCGACGACGCCCACAACCACATGCGGCTGCTCGTCCACGGCGGGACCGCGCACGGCATCGAGCTCACGACGCCGGGCCTCGAGCACACCCCCACGGCGTACTACGGCCCCGACTCCGGGATCGGCCTGGTGATGAACCGCGCCTCCGACCTGTTCGGGGCGGACGCCTCGATCGGCGTCGTCGGTCTGGGCGCGGGCACGCTGGCCTGCTACGCCCAGCCCGGACAGACCTGGCGGTTCTTCGAGATCGACCCGGTGGTGGTGCGCATCGCACGCGACTCGGGCCAGTTCCACTTCCTGCGGGACTGCACTCCCGACGCCGCCATGACCGTGGGTGACGCGCGCCTCGAGCTGGGCAAGGTCCCGGAGGACTCCTTCGACCTGCTGGCGGTCGACGCGTTCTCCTCAGACGCGATCCCGATGCACCTGATGACCCGGGAGGCCTTCGACGTCTACGACCGCGTGGTCCGCGACGACGGTCTGGTCCTGGTGCACATCACCAACCGCTTCATCGACCTCGAGCCGGTGCTCCGCGCGCTCGTGGAGGGCCAGGGCTGGAGCGCCGCCGTACGGGAGTCCCACCCCAGCGACTCCGACATGCGCACCTTCGCCGAGGCACCGTCGCTGTGGGTGGCGATGTCCCGGACGCCCGGCGCGCTCGACGGTCAGCTCGACGTGATCGGCGGCACCTGGCGTCCCCTGGAGGACGGCGAGGTCCGGCCGTGGTCGGACGACTTCGCGTCGGTGCTGCCGCTCCTCAAGTGAGGCTCAGGGCGCGTCCATCCAGCCCGCGGGCGGTGCGAGCAGCTGCACGTCCTCGTCGTTCTGGACCACCGTCCAGCCCTCCGCGTGAGTGAGCGCGTAGGCCAGGGGTGACTGCGGGTCGACGAAGGCGTACGCCGGGTCCGCATCACGGATCATGTCGTCCCAGCCGGGCTTGAGGTCGTTGATCCGCGACATCGTCCGGAGCTCGTCGTTGGTGTAGATGTCGCCGTAGCCGCTGAACATGAAGTCGAGGCCGGGGTACTGCCACATCAGGTAGCCACCGAAGACCGACTCGTTGAGGATCCGGGTCCCGTCCGGCATCGCGGTCAGGGTGGGTTCTACCCACTTCGGCTGCGGCGGAGGCTCGTCGCTCGTGGACGGCACCATGGCAGCGAGCACGCCGAGCGAGGCCACCGCGGCACCGATCATCAGCCAGCGTTCCGGGCGGCCGAGGCGATGCGCCGCGCCGACGACCCGCTGCAGCTGGAAGGCAGCCAGCGGGACCAGCATGCAGGCGGCCATCGGCACCGTGCGGCTGGAGTAGACCGCGAAGCCCGCGGCGAGGCCGACCATCGCGATCGTCGACCAGTCCGCGCCGCGCCGGACCATCACGAGGACCGTGACGAGCAGGATCAGGAGCAGCGCCAGGCAGTTCGGCGCGCGGTAGTTGGGCGGGCCCCACTCCGAGAAGAACTCGCCGCGGGAGTTCACGAGCAGCACCGCGGGCAGCAGCTTGGCGCCCACCGGCGTGAGCAGCCCGGCGGCCAGGCCGGCCACCACCGGGATGGCTGCGTAGCGGAGGATCTCGAGACCCCGGATCTTCCGGTCCATGACCAGGCCCACCACGGCGACGGCGGAGATGATGATGCCGAGCGGCCACATGCCGTGGCACATCGCCCAGAACCAGATGAGGGGCACGGCCAGCCAGGCTCGCCAGGCCGGCACGCGTACGCCGTGGCGCACCGACACCCACAGCGCGACGGTGAGCGCGGCGGCCAGGTAGCTGAGCACCTGGGGCCGCATGGACAGGCCGGGGGAGCAGGCCAGCAGGGCCACGATCAGCAGCGGCGCGGCCACGACCCGGTCGGCCCAGCGGCGGGCGACCAGGTAGAGGCCCAGGGTGAGCGCGACGAACTGGAAGCCCGCGAACCACGCGACGCCGGGCAGCCCGAACCATTCTTCGAGCTGGGCCATGACCTCCTGGGGCAGCCACTGCGTGGGGACCCAGTCGGCGCTCGCCCACGTCGTCACGTAGCCGGGGTCGCGCAGCGACCAGTGGTGCAGGAACTCGCTGCCGAAGCGCAGGTGGAAGTAGGTGTCGGGGTTCGACAACGGCGTCGCGGCCTCGCGCACCATCACCACGAAGGTGACGAGCACCATCGCGAGGGGCACGACCGACCTGGTCAGCAGCGTCACGGGCGAGAACGCCGGCCGCGCCTCGTCGGGCGGCGGGAGCGCCGTCTCCGCCGCGTCCAAGGTCGTCGTCATCCTCGTCTCCTTCTGTTAGGACGAGGCTACGGAGCCGGGCACCCCAGTGCCGGTAACTCGCTGAGAATGGTCAATCGTGACTAGGGGCGAATGACCGTTGGGTGGAGGCTCACTCGAGCCCGAGCGAGAACGCCGCCTCGAGATCGTGCCGGGAGTAGGCGCGGAAGGCGATGTGGGTCTCGGTGGACGTGACGCCTGGAACCTTGTTGAGCCGGTCGGCGACCACGTCGGCGACGTCCTCGTGGGCCCGGACGCGGACCAGCACGATCAGGTCGATCTCACCGGTCACGGAGTAGACCTCGCTGATCCCGTCGAGGGCGGCGATCGCCTCGGCCACCTCGGGGATCCGGGCCACGTCGGCCTTGACGAAGACGATCGCGGTGATCACGAGCCGACCCTAAGCCATGGGCTGGCTCACTTCTTCCGCTTGATCACCTTCACCACGACCGGCTTGGCCTGCGACGAGCTGCTCGCCGCGCTTCCGGTGTAGCTGACCACCAGCTTGTGCTTGCCGAGCTTCAGCTTCTTGAGGCGGATCACCAGGTGGCCGTCGCCGTTGGTCTTGAGCGCGGTGGTGGTCAGGACCTTCCTGCCGTCCATCACCTTCACCGAGCCCAGGTCCGCGTCGTACCCGAACATCTCGACGAAGACGTTGAGCACCGCCCGGTCACGCTGGGTGATCACCCTGACGGAGGCGGTTGCCGTCGTCTTCGAGGTGAGCTTGGCGACGGTGACCGGGCTTGCGAACGCCTCGCCCGGCACGTAGCCGGACGCGGAGGCCGTGACCCGGACCTTCACAGGCAGACCCGCATCCCGGGTCCGCACGACGTAGGTCTTGCCGGTCTCCGTGGCCACGGCCCGGTCTCCGACGAACCACTGGTAGGTGAACTCCAATGTCGACGTGCCGTTGCCGGCCCAGGCGCCGGGGTCGGCGGTCAGGGTCTCGCGCGGTTCGGCCCTGCCCGTGATGGTCGGTGCCCGGCTCACGGTGGGTGACGCGCCGGCCTGGACCGTGATGGCGTTCGAGACCGAGGTGCCGTCGACGTACCCGAAGCGGCGCCCGGTGGCCCGCAGCGTGATGCTGCCGCCCTGGTCGGCCGAGGTGGTCACGTACGTCGTGCCCGTCGCCCCACCGATCGGGTCGCCGTTGCGCAGCCACTGGTAGGTGGTGACGACGTCGCTCTGGCTCCAGGTCGGCGGGGTGCTGTGCAGCGTGCGGCCCACTCCGGCGCCCTCGGGCGCCTGGATCTGGACGCTGGCCGTGGCGGACAGAGCACCGTCGACCACGAAGGTCCGGGCCGCGCTGACGCCCATCACCTGGTTGCCGGGGTCGTAGGCGGTGACCGTCCAGGTGTAGGTGCCGCTCGGGAACAGGCTCGGCGGCGCGTAGGCCGTCGCGGAGGTCGACCCGATCGAGTCCACGGAGTTGCCGTCGGAGTTGCGGATGTCCACCGCGTAACGCGTCGCCTGCGTGCCGCCGGCCGCGAACGGCGACCAGCTGAGGAGGGGCCCGTTCGGCGGTTGGGCGGCGTGGTCCGCCGGCCCGAGGTCGACACGGGCTTGTTGTCGACGAAGAACCGGCCCAGGTCCGACCAGCGGCCGCTGGTCTCCCCGCCGTTGGCATCGAAGCGACGAACCCGCCAGCGGTAGGCCTCCGACGACGGCGGCAGCGCCGTGGCCGGGACGTAGGCGGCCTGCCTCACGTTGGCCGAGAACAGGCGATTGGCGGGCGACAGCGTGGTGTCGTCGTTCTTGTAGACCTCGAGCTGCCACGCGGTGTCGAAGTCCTTGGGCGACCACCGGAAGGCGAACTCGCCCGTGTTGACGTGCCTGGCGGCGGCCGACGTGGAGATCGGGTACGCCTTGGGGTCGAGGTCGCTCGCGGACTCGCCGGCGTCGAGGAACAGGTTGTTGGTCGGCGTCGCCTTGGTCAGCTTGCGGGTGTCGGACCAGGCCAGGCGGTTGCCCTGCTCGTCGATCGCCTGCACGCGCCACCAGAGGTCGCCCTCGGGGTAGATGCGGTCGGGCGCCGTGTAGGTCGTCTGGTCGACGGTGACGTCGTCGATGACGTTGTTGTCGTTGATCGTCGCCGACTGGGCCACCTGCAGCCGGTAGCTGCGGGCGGTCTGGGCGCGAGGGGTAGTGCCGCTGGCGAAGATCACGCCGGGCGCGCCGGGGCTGCCGGTGATGCCCTGGTTGGTGTCCGCGTAGTCCGTCCACGAGAACGTGATGTCGGTGCGGCTCTCGACCGCGCCCGGAGCGGGGCGAACCGGCTCCACCTTCGGCGAGACCTTGCGGAACGCGTTGGTGGCCGCGTCGGTCTGCGAGACAGGGTCCGGCCCGCAGTTGATGGTCGGTGGCGAAGGGCCGCAGGGCCGGATGAACCAGTAGTAGGCCTGGCCGGACTGGTTGTCGGCCAGGCGCAGTGGTCGGCGTCCAGCGCGAGTTCGTCGTCGGCTCGGGCGGCATCACCAGGTTGGTGAAGTCGGGGTCCTCGGCGAGGTAGACGAGGTAGCCGCCGGCGCCGGGCACCGGCGCCCAGTCGAGCACCGGCGTGGACGGCACGCATGTCGCAGGGCGGGTCGCCGTCCGCGACCGCGTTGTCGCAGGCGTGCACCGGGGCGTCGAGGTCCCGACCGTCCAGCGCGATCCGCTGCCCGGTGGCGACGTCCGGGTTCGTCACGGTGAAGGTCGCCGGTCGATCCGGTGCCGAGGACTCACGTTGGCGTCGGTCGAAGGCGTGCACGCGCCACAGGTAGCTGCCCGGGCGCAGGAAGTAGGTGCGCGTCGTCGGTCACCGTCGGGTAGACGTAGTGCCGCTGCAGGAGGCCCGGCGGCGTCTCGCGGCAGCCAGTAGCCGGGCGTCTCCGAGACCTGGACCTTGTAGTAGGCCGCGCCCGCCATCGGCTCCCAGCGCAGCTGCGGGAAGCGCGCGGTGACGGCTCGCGGCCGGGCCGGCAGCGGCGTCAGCGCGGGTCCGCCTGGTGCGGGCGTGTCGCCGACGAGGGTGAACAACAGCGGCCGGCCGTACTCCGGGGAGGCTTGCCGTCGGCGTCGACGGCCACCACCGTCCAGCGGTAGTCGCCCCGGCGCTAGCGCGGAGTCCGGCGTCCACGACAGCGCAGGGGTGTTGACGCGCGAGCGCCAGGTCGCCGTTCGGTTTGTAGACCGACACGCTGGTAGTTCTGGGCCTCGTGGCTCGGCGACCACCGGAACGTCGGGACGTCCACGGTGGCGCCGCTGGCGCGGGCTCACCTGCTGCACGGCGCCGGAGTCGTAGACGAACTGCCCGCCCTGGTTGCCGGTCGTGATCGGTCGGTGTCGCTGTAGATGCCCTGCGACCCCGCGGGGGCCGTCGAGGGCCCGCACCCGCCAGTAGGTCAGCTGGCCCTGGGATGGCATGCACGGGTCGAACCAGTACCCGGCCGTGTACGTGGTCGTCGAGGCGGTGCTAGCAGGTTGGTAGGTGTCGGGGGAGAAGTTCGGGTCGTCCCCGACGTCGATCTGGTAGCGCGACGCGTGCGGACCGGCGACCACTGGTAGTAGAAGTCGTCGCCGACTGCGGCGGGCGAGCTCGTGACGGGCGGGCCAGATCTGCGTCGGCGAGTCCGGCCAGCGACGCTGGAAGACGCTCGGCTCGGTCGGCCAGGGCGCGGGCTGGTCGGCCGCGTTGATCGGCCGGACCTTCCAGAAGTAGTTGTTGTTGTCGTAGGTCGATGCCCGGCGAGTAGCGAGTGCCTGTAGACGTTGCGGCGCTCGACCTGGTTGTTGAAGTCCCGGTCCAGAGCCACCCAGATCTCGTAGTACTTCGCGCCCTTGACCGGGTCCCAGTCGAAGACGACGTCCTGGACCGTCTTGCTCGGCCGGGGGCCGCGAGCCCGGGCGCCGGGCGCGCACACCGCCTCCGCGGCGCAGGTGGCCGAGGTGACCTCGGGAAGCTGGGTGACGTCGTACGTCACGTACGGCGACCAGTTGGTCTGCAGGTTGTTCTCGAAACGGGCCCGCACGCGGACGAAGAAGTCCTCGTTGCCGACTCGCTCGCCGACGCCCTGGGGCTCCGGCCACACGTAGGTCGTGGTCAGGACGCCCTCGCGCACCGAGCCACCGACCCCGTCGCCCTCGGCGTCGACCTCGACGTCGTAGCTCGTGGCACCGGCCACGGAGTCCCAATGGATGACCGGCGGAGAGATCGGCGGCAGCACGGCGCCACCGGTGGGACCGGAGATGGTGATGCCCGTCGGCGCCGGATAGGTCGCGATGGTCGTCTGGGTGGACGCGAAGTCGCTGGACCCCGAGTCGTCCTTGGCCTGGACGCGCCAGTAGAGGATCCCGTCCTTGAGCATCCGGGTCGGGACGTACGACGTGTTCACGGTCTCGGTGTTGAACACCGGGGCCGAGAAGGAGCTCGTCTCCGCACCCTGGACGACGTACCTGGTCGCTCCGGGGACGCGGGTCCAGCTCAGCGTGGGGATCGGGCCGCCGGTGGCGACGAGGCCGGTCGGAACAGGGGGAGCGGCGTGGGCGGCGTCCATCGGCGCCATGGCCATGACGCCCAGAGCGAGCACGGGGGCGACGATGACGGCACACAGGCGGGAGACCAGGCGGCCTCGGTTCACGGTGGCTCCTTCAAGCGGACGCGGCGGGTCGAGTCACGGTAGGCCGACCTTGACCGCCTGGACCGCGGAATGCGCTCGCCATGGCCCGAAAGGACTACGACGCCGGTGCCGATCGTGGGATGGGGGTGGGTCAGCGGGCGGGCTGGTGCACGGTCGTGAGGTCGCGACGGTCGGCGAAGGGGACCAGCGAGCGGCGGGACTCGGTGACCGCGTCGTGCACCGCGAGGTGGCGGGTGGCGCCGGCGACCGGGCAGGCCCACTCGCCCTCGACGTCGACGAGCCGGACGCCGTCGGACTCGAGCCAGCGGAGCACCTTCTCGGACTCCTCGGCGGTCGCGGCCGGCACCGGGCCGGGCGCGTCGCCGACGGTCTCGGCGGACAGCCGGAGCTCGGCGACGTATTGGTGGGCGTCCGCTCCCGGCGGGATCACCCCGGCGGCCGCGAGCCGGCCGTGGCGGACCACGTGGACCGCCCAGCGGGGGCCTTGTCCTGAGCCTGTCGAATCGGTCTCGCGACGGGCGGCGACGATCTCGGGGCACCGGGAGAGCGCGGTGAGCCGCTGGGTGCGGGCCGCGGCCCGCACGAACGCCGCCAGCCGGTCGCGGTGGACGCCCGCCTCCTCGAACCGCTCGTCGGCGGCCAGTGACTCCATCCGGCGGTTGATCGCGTCGACCACCTCGTCGGGGCGGCGCAGCAGCGTGTCCTGGAGCAGCCGCACCACCGCGGCGTAGGTCGTGGGGTCGACGCTGCCGTCGCACGGCGACAGGCACCGGCCCAGCTCCGCCAGGACGCACGGCGCGCGGGACGGCACCTTCCCGAACCGGTCGCTGCACTGGCGGACCGGGAAGGTGTCGTGGAGCGCGGCGAGGCACTTCTCGGCGGACTTGCGGGACCCGAACGGGCCGAGGTAGTCGGCGTCGTCGGCGAGCACCCGGGTGACCAGGGAGAGCCGGGGCCAGGGCTCGCGGGTCAGCTTGACGAAGTGCATCCGCTCCGGGAACCGCGAGCGGCGGTTGTAGCGCGGCTTGTGCTCGGCGATCAGCCGCAGCTCGCGGACCTGGGCCTCGAGCGCGGTGCTGCAGACGATGCCCTCCACCGTGGTCGCGAGCCCGACCATCTCGCCCATCCGGGACCGGGTCTCCGACGCGGTGAAGTAGGAGCGCACCCGGGTGCGGAGGTCGCGCGAGGTGCCGACGTAGAGGACCCGGCGGGCGTCGTCGCAGAACAGGTAGACGCCGGGGGAGTGCGGCAGCCCCTCGGCGAGGTGGCGCTTGCGGCGCTGGGCGGTCGAGACCCGCGCGGAGAAGGTCTGGAGCTCCTCGAGCGTGTGCACGCCGAGGCCGCCGAGCCGCTCCATCAGCCCGTGGAGCACGTCGACGGTGGCGCGCGCGTCGGAGAGGGCGCGGTGGTTGGGTGTGGTCGCGGAGCGGAACACCCTCGCCAGGGACGACAGCTTGCAGTTGGGGGCGTCGTCGCGGGTGATGACCCGACGCGCCAGGCGGGCGGTGTCGACCACCTCGAACCCGGGCCAGGCGCGGCCCTGCTGCTCGTTGAAGTGCTTGAGGAAGCCGACGTCGAACGGTGCGTTGTGGGCGACCAGGACGGTCCCGGCCGCGAACTCGAGGAACGCCGGGAGCGCGGACTCGATCGGCGGGGCGTCGGCGACCATGGCGTTGCTGATGCCGGTGAGCACCGCGATGAACGGCGGGATCTGGGTCCGCGGGTTGACCAGGGTCTGGAACTCGCCGAGCACCTCACCACCGCGCACCTTGACCGCGCCGATCTCGGTGATCATGCACCCCGCCTGGGCCGAGCCGCCGGTGGTCTCGAGGTCGACGACGGTGAAGGTGAGGTCGCGGAGGGGACGCCCCAGCTCGTCGAAGCTGCGCTGCGACTCCCAACGGGACCGTGCCCCCAAGGACGGTGCCCCGGGCTGGGTGTCGTGGACCGTCGTGCTCACCCGAGTGACGGTAGGCGCGCACGCCGACAGTCCGGTGGACTACACGCCAGCAGATGCTGAGTAGGGTCGTGAGGGTGCCGCCGAGAGATGAAGAACCACCGCCGCTCCCAGCCGGATTCCTCCGGGTCATCCCGCTGGGGGGAGTCGGCGAGATCGGCCGCAACATGGCCGTGCTCGAGTTCGGTGGCCGGCTGCTGATCATCGACTGCGGGGTGCTGTTCCCCGAGGAGCACCAGCCCGGCGTCGACCTGGTGCTCCCCGACTTCACCCACCTGCAGGACCGCTGGGACGACATCGAGGCGGTGATCCTCACCCACGGGCACGAGGACCACATCGGTGGCGTGCCCTACCTCATCCAGGCGGGCCTGCGCGCGCCGCTGGTCGGGTCGCGGTTCACCCTCGGGCTGCTCGACGCCAAGCTCACCGAGCGCCGGCTCGACTCGGACGAGACCGAGGTCGCGGCCGGCCAGACCGTGCAGTTCGGTCCGTTCACCTGCGAGTTCATCGCGGTCAACCACTCGATCCCCGACGCGCTCGCGGTGGCCGTCACGACGGAGGCCGGGACGCTGTTCCACACCGGCGACTTCAAGGCCGACATGACGCCGCTCGACGGCCGGCTCACCGACATGGCGGCGTTCTACCGGCTCGGCGACCGCGGGGTGGACCTGCTGCTCAGCGACTCGACGAACGCCGACGTGCCGGGGTTCGTGGCGACCGAGCGCGACATCGGGCCGGTCCTCGACCGCGTCATCGGCGAGGCGTCCGGCCGGGTGTTCGTGGTGTGCACCTCGAGCCACGTGCACCGCATCCAGCAGGTGCTCAGCGCCGCCCGCAACCGGCAGCGGCACGTGGCGATCATCGGGCGCTCGATGATCCGCAACGCCGGGATCGCCAACGACCTCGGATATCTCAACGTCCCGCCCGGGCTGGTGCTCTCGGTGGACGAGGTCGACAAGCTGCCCGACGACGGGATGCTCGTGCTCTGCACGGGGTCGCAGGGAGAGCCCGCCGCCGCGCTGAGCCGGATGGCCAGGGGCCAGCACAAGGACTTCACGCTCGGCGAGGGCGACCTGGTGATCTTCGCCAGCTCGCTCATCCCCGGCAACGAGAGCGCGGTCTACCGGCTCATCGACCGGCTGGCCTACTCCGGGGTCGACGTGATCACCCGCCAGCAGGCCCCGATCCACGTCAGCGGCCATGCTGCGGCCGGCGAGCTGACCGGGGTGCTCAACGCGCTGCGCCCCCGCAACTTCATGCCGGTGCACGGCGAGGGCCGGCACCTGCGCGCGCACGCCAAGATCGCGATGAGCGTAGGAGTGCCCGAGGACCGCATCCTCGTGGTGCGCGACGGCGCGGTGGTCGACCTGGGTGACGGCAAGGCATCCGTGGTCGGCCGGGTCTCCGCAGGCTTCACCTACGTCGACGGGGGTGGCGTCGGCGACGTGGGGGAGGAGAGCCTGCGCGACCGGCTGATCCTCGGCGACGAGGGGTTCATCTCGGCGGTGGTCGTGGTCGACTCGCGGTCGGGCACGGTGGTCGCCGGTCCCGAGATCTCGGCCCGCGGCTTCGCGGACGAGGACGCCCCCCTCGACGACATCCGGCAGCGGGTCGCCGACGACATCGCCAACTCGCCGCACACGGAGCCGGTCGACCCCGACGAGCTGCGCCGGATCATCCGTCGCTCCATCGGGTCGCAGGTCAACCGCGTGCACCGGCGCCGGCCGATGATCCTCGTCTACGTGGTGGAGACGTAGCCGTTTACCCCCGCGAGCTTCGGCCCCCAGTCCGTGGCGACGCTCGCTGGCGCTCGCAGGCGCCGTCGCTCGCTGCGCTCGCTCGGCGCAGCCGCCACGGCCCGGAGGCCGATCGCGGGGCGCGCTCGCTGCGCGAGCGACAACCGGGTCGCTTCGCTCCCTCCGCTCCCATTGCGTGAGGCCCGTGGTGGGGGGCTTCGACGAGCGGGCAGCATGGGTGAAATTCATGAGGTGGGTGACCGCCGGGGTGAGACGGTTGCCCCATGGAGCTCCCCGAGGCGGTCCGAGCGCGGCTGGTGTCGCTGGTCGCGGCCAGCCTCGCCGACGTCTCGCCGCTGCCGGCCGCGCTCAAGCAGGTCGCGGGCTTCGCCCCTGCGCGCCGCGCCCGGCTCGGCGCCACGGCGATCATGTCGGAGCTCGAGCGCGATGACGAGCTGCGCGAGCGGATCGCGGTCCAGGTCCGCGTCCGGGCCACCGACGACGTCGGGGACGTGGCCGCGATGGCGTGGCTGGAGCGCTCCGAGGGCTGGCAGGACGCCGTACGCCGCGTCGCCGACCGGACGGCCCAGGCGAACGGCCGAGGACAGCAGGAGCAGCGCGAGCAGCGGCTCCGCGAGCGCGCCGAGGAGGCCGACCGGACGCTGCGCGAGGTGCGGCGCAGCCACAAGGTGGCGCTGGAGGCGCTGAAGTCCGAGGTGTCCACGCTGCGGCGCACGCTCGGGGAGACCCGCACCAAGGAGCGCGCCGCCCGGGAGGAGGCCGAGGCGGCCCGGGACCGCGCCGAGGAGGCCGCGTCCAGGCTGGACCGTGAGCTGCGCCAGCTCCGCGCCCAGGTCACCAAGCTCGAGGAGCAGGCCGGTGAGCAGCGCCGCCAGACCCGCAGCGAGCGCGACGAGGTGACGGTCCGGGCGCGGCTGCTGCTCGAGACCATCAACGACGCCGCGGTCGGGCTGCGCCGCGAGCTCGGGCTGCCGAGCGTGTCGGGCAACCCGGGGGACCGGGTCGAGTCCTCGCTCGCCGACGAGGGGACCCGGGAGCCGACGTCGACGGGGTCGTTGGCGTCCACCAGCCCCGCGCTCCTCGAGCAGTACCTCGCGCTGCCCAGGTCCCGCCTGATCATCGACGGCTACAACGTCACCAAGACGACCTGGCCGAGCCTGAGCCTGGAGGAGCAGCGCGGCCGGCTGCTCGCCCTGCTCCCCGCCCTGGTCGCGCGCACCAGCGCGGAGACCACGGTGGTCTTCGACGCCGCGGCCTCCGAGAGCCGGCCGGTCGTGGCCTCGCCCCGCGGCGTCAAGGTGTTGTTCAGCCCCGTCGGCGTCATCGCCGACGACGTGATCCGCGAGCTGGTCGCGGCTGAGCCGACGGGGAGGGTGGTCGTGGTCGTCACCGAGGACCGCGAGCTCGCCGACGACATCCGCCGCGACGGTGCCCGCGTCGTGGCCCCTGCGGCGCTGACCCGCTCATCCTGAGCCGCTGGAGGCCGACTGTCGGTGGTCGCTGGCACGGTTCTCCACATGACGACGCGAATCGACTGCGACACCTGCGTGGTGCGCGGGCTGGCCTGCCACGACTGTGTGGTGACGGTCCTCTTGGGCCCACCCCCCGAGCTCACGATCGACGACGACGAGCGGCGGGCCCTCGACGTGCTGGCCGAGGGCGGGCTGGTGCCTCCCCTGCGGCTGGTGCGGCCGGTGGCCGGTCCCGACGTCGAGTCGGCGTGAGCTTTCCGTGACTGGTGTGACCTGTGTGACAGGAGAGGCTGCACGGACCCTGACTGCGTGAAAAAACTGGTGGACACGTTCGGTTGAGGTTTGGACGACCCGCGGTGCGACCCACTACGGTGCTTTTCAGGTGCTCGTGGAAGTGGTCCACCAGGTCCGCGCGAGCACCGCGTCGAGCCTCGGGCCGTCTTCGGGCGGTCTGGGGGCCGGGGAACCACACGCAGCCTCATCGACACCGCGTCGATGACAGGCAGCACTGGGGTGGATCTCCAGCGAGGGCGCCACCGGGCCGATCGGGTCCGCGGCGAGGGAGCTGGAGTAAGGCAAGTCGTGCCCGAACCCGTCAGCTCACCCGGTAGGCGTACGACAACCAAGGAGACCTCCGCCTCGTGTTCCACGGACGGAAGCGACTGGCCACGGCCGCGTCGTGGCTGGCCCTCGTCGCAGGAGTCGGCATGGTGGGGCTGCTGCCCGCCCAGCCGGCCCAGGCAGAGCCCGACATCGACGACGTGCAGGCGCGCGTCGACACCCTCTTCCACGAGGCCGAGCAGGCCTCCGAGCGGCTGAACGACGCCAAGCTCGAGCTGGCCGAGCTGCGCGGAGACATGGTCTCGCTCCAGGCCGACCAGGACCGCCAGGACACCAAGCTGGAGACGGCCCGCGAGGACCTCCAGGACTCGATCGTCAGCCAGTACGAAGGCCAGAACCTCTCCGCGGTCGGCGTGGTGGCCTCCACCGACGACGCGGGCTCCTTCGTCTCGACCCTGTCGACGATGTCGGCCTACAACGACCTGCAGTCGCAGCTCTTCGACTCCTTCACCACCGAGGCCAAGGCGCTCGACCTCCGCCAGAAGGCGACCGCGCAGCGCGCCGCGGAGATCCAGAAGAAGCAGGACCAGCTCGCCGCCGAGAAGGAGACGATCGACACCAAGCTCGCGGCCGCCAAGGACCTCCTCGAGAAGCTCAAGGCCGAGGAGCGCGAGGCCCTGCTCAGCCGGGGCTCGGTCCAGGTGCCGTCCGGTGTCGACGCCTCCGGCCGCGCGGCCATCGCGATCCGCTACGCGATGGCGCAGGTCGGCAAGTCCTACGTCTACGGCGCGGCCGGTCCCAACTCCTTCGACTGCTCCGGTCTGATGATGATGGCCTGGGCTCAGGCGGGCATCTCGCTCCCGCACTCGTCCAGCGCCCAGTACGGCGTCGGTAGGCACGTCTCCTCCAACGAGCTCCAGCCCGGTGACCTGGTCTTCTACTACTCGCCGATCAGCCACGTCGCGATGTACATCGGCAACGGCCTGATCGTCGAGGCGGCCAACCCCGGCGCCGGCATCCGCGTGTCCGGCGTCTTCTCGATGCCCTACGCCGGCGCGACCCGCCTCATCTGAGCCGCCCCGTCGGACACGCTCGCGTGCGCTCACCCGCCTGACACACTCACTCCATGTCGGGTCGCCGTACGTGGGTGCTCGGCGGCGCCCTCACGGCGCTGGTCGTGGTGGTCGCCCTGGTGGCCTACCTGCTGGTCAGGTCCGACCCGTACGTCGCGCCGGCGCCGTCGGGGACCGTGGCGAAGCCGGACCAGGCAGGCGCCGCCCACGCCCTGCAGGTCCTGCAGGACGCCGTCGCCACGAGCCGGGGTGACGCCGCGGCCGCACTGGCCCCGGACGACGACCCGGACGCCGGTGACCTGCTCTCCGCGGTCGTTGCCAACGCGGACGCCCTGCACGTCGTGGACTTCACCGCTCGCTACGTCGACGACGTGGGCGCGGTGGACCCGGCCGGCGACTGGGAGGCGGCGGTGGACCTCACCTGGCGCTTCGACGGGTTCGACGCGCAGCCGGTCCACGAGGAGGTGCTGGTGGGCTTCCGGTCCGCGAAGGGCTCGGTCGGGATCACCTCGCTCGGCGGCGGCGACCGGCGCACCCCGCTGTGGCTGAGCGGGCCGCTGGAGGTCCGCCGCTCCGCCAACGCCCTGGTGCTCGCCACCACCTCGGCCGAGGCGGACCTGGTCGCCGGCCGTGCCGAGGCGGCCGTGCCGGTCGTGCGGGACGTCCTGCCGCAGTGGGACGGGCGGCTGGTGGTGGAGGTGCCGGGCTCCGAGCAGGCGCTGGACGCCGCGCTGGCCGCGGACCCGGGCAGCTACACCGACATCGCGGCGGTCACGGCGTCGGTGGACGGGACGACCACACCCGACTCCGTGCTCCACGTCTTCGTCAACCCGGGCGTCTACGACCACCTCGAGCCGGTCGGTGGCCAGGTCGTGATCAGCCACGAGGTCACCCACCTCGCCACCGGCGCACCGCTGACCACCGGCGTGCCGCTGTGGCTGCTGGAGGGGTTCGCCGACTACGTCGCGCTGCACTCGGTGGACCTGCCGATCACGACCACGGCCGGACAGATCATCCAGCAGGTCCGTGCGGACGGGGCTCCGGACCATCTCCCCGGCCAGCCCGAGTTCGACCAGGCCGACTCGCACCTCGGGGCGGCCTACGAGAGCGCCTGGGTGGCCTGCCTGGTGCTGGCCGACGAGGGCGGCCAGGACGCACTCGTGCGGCTCTACGAGCAGGTCTCGCGCGGCAGCGACGTCGACGGGCGGCTGCGCGGGCTGTTCGGCCTCACCGAGGCCGAGCTGACCACCAGGTGGCGACAGCGGCTGCAGGACCTCGCCACCCGCGCCACGGACGGCGCCTGACCTCCTGCAGCCGACCACGGGGCTGCCAGACTGACCGTCGTGCTGGGAGGTGACCAAGGCAGGCGCGTCGCCGCCGTGGTGGCCGTGGCCGGGGCGCTGGCGTTCGTGGTCGTCGCCGTGCTGCTCGTCCCGTGGGACCCGGTCCCCGGCGGCCCGCTGCACCCACCGGCGGCGTCCTCGGTGTTCACGGCGCAGCAGATCCAGCACGCGGAGGACTACGCGGGGACCCAGAGGCTTCTCAGCTGGGCCTCGCTGGCGGTCTCGCTGGCGGTGGCGTGCGTGCTCGGTCTCAGCCGGCTCGGCACCCGGCTCGTGGACCGGGTCCGCGGTCCGTGGTGGTGGCGGGTCGTGGTCGCGGTCGTCGTGCTCGCCGTGGCCGGCCGGCTCGCCACCCTGCCGTTCTCGATCGTGCTGCGGCACCGGGCGCTCGAGTTCGGCCTGACGAACCAGGCGTGGGGTCCGTACGCCGTCGACATGCTCAAGGGTCTCGCCGTAGGAGTGGTGGCCACCTCGATCGCGCTGGTGGTGCTCGTCGGCGTCGCTCGGCGCTGGCCACGCGCCTGGCCCGCCGCTGCCGGTGTCCTGCTGGCCGGGTTGGTGATGCTCGGCTCGTTCGTCTATCCGCTGCTGGTCGAGCCCCTGTTCAACCACTTCGAGCCGCTCCCCGACGGTCCGCTCCGCACCCAGGTGCTCGCGCTCGCGGACGAGGAGGGAGTCCAGGTCGACGACGTGCTGGTCGCCGACGCGTCGCAGCGCACCACCACGCTGAACGCCTACGTCTCGGGGTTCGGGTCGTCCCGCCGGGTCGTGGTCTACGACAACCTCGTCGACGGGCCCTCGCGGGTGGACGACCGCGAGATCCTCTCCGTCGTCGCCCACGAGCTGGGACATGCGCGCCACGACGACGTGCTCACCGGCTCGCTGCTCGGCGCGGCCGGCGCCATGTTCGGCGTCGGGCTACTGGGGCTGCTGGTCGGAGGACGAGGGCGGGGCGTGGCCGACCCACGGCAGGTGCCTCGCGTGCTGGCGCTGATGGCGATCGCGACGCTGCTCGCCAGTCCGGTCGAGAACGGCATCAGCCGGCGCATCGAGACCAGGGCCGACGTGTCCTCGCTGCGGGCGACCCACGACCCGGAGGCGTTCGCCGAGGTGCAGAAGCAGCTGGCGCTCACGTCGCTGGCCGACCCCACGCCGTACGCCTGGTCGCAGTTCTGGTTCGGCAGCCATCCCACGTCGTTGCAGCGGATCGCCCTCGCCGAACGGCTCGCCGGGCCACCTTCCTGACACGCACAAGCCCCCTCGGGGCGCGAGGCCACGAGGGGGACGAGCGGGGGTCTGGATCAGCTGCAGGAGCCGGTGGAGCGGTCCGCGAAGATCGTCTTGCAGCTGTTTTGGAACAGCCCGGTCGAGCCACCTCCGAACGCGAACACCGCGACGGCGATGATGGCGGCGATACCGGCGATGAGCAGGCCGTACTCGACGGCCGAGGCCCCGGACTCGAGACGCCTGGGGAGACGGCGCCGCGAGCCGTGGTCGCGCCACAGACGCGACCAGGGCTCAGGAATGGTCATGTGGGTCCAGTCCGAAGTCAGCTGCAGCTTTTGACCGACGCCGAGGCGGTGACCTTCGAGCAGGTGTTGGTGAAGATGCCCTTCAGGCTGCCACCGAAGGCGAAGACGACGACCACGATGAGCGCGGCGATGCCGGCGATCAGCAGGCCGTACTCGACCGCGGATGCTCCGCGCTCGTTCGTGCTCGTAGCGCGACGGTCGCGGATGATGTGGAGGTAGTCGATCATCTCGGCTTCCTTCTCTACAGAGTCGTGGGGTCTGGTCAACGGCCGTAATCGGTTCGCACGGGAAACTCCCACCTTCGACCCGGAGGGCCGAGAGGTGGGAGACCCGTGGAACGCGAGATCAGCTGCAGCTCTTGGTCGAGGCCGAGGCGGTGACCTTCGAGCAGGTGTCGGTGAAGATGCCCTTGAGGCTGCCACCGAAGGCGAACACGACGACGACGATCAGCGCCGCGATGCCGGCGATGAGCAGGCCGTACTCGACCGCGGACGCGCCGCGCTCGCTCATCTTGGCGGTGCGGGCGTTCAGCATGATGCGGAGGTAGTCAAGCATGGGGTGTATCTCCTTCAGAGTGGGTCCCACGAGACGGGGCGGGGGTGCCCCGATGGAGACAGTCTTGGCGATCTGGTCGGTGCTTCGGAGCAGAATGGGTGAGGTCCAGCCGAGCGTTGGTGCGCATAGCCCTTTTGGGCTATACGACGCTCCCCCGGTTGCCGGTTACACCAGGGGTGCCGAAACCGTCCGGGGTCGGCAAAACCGCCTCTGAGCAGGGTTTTCGGCGCTACAGGCACCCGCGACGGGCGCCGGCGATGCGGGCCGGCGATGTGGGCCGGCGATGTGGGCCAGATGTAGGTCAGTTGTCGACGGGACGCACGCTCGAGAGCAGCCCGATCCGCATCGCGGTGACCAGGGCCTGGGCGCGGTTGGAGGCACCGAGCTTCTGGTAGATGCGGGCGATGTGGGACTTGGCGGTCGACTCGCTGAGGTAGAGCTTCTCGCCGATGGCGGCGGCGCCGAGGCCGTCTGCGAGCAGGAGCAGCACCTCGTGCTCACGGTCGGACAGCCGGGTGGACTCCGCTGCGCTGCGGCGCATCATCGCGCCGACCAGGCCGGTGCAGACGAACGAGCGCGGGGAGACGGCGGCGTGCCGCGCCGCCCGGATGACCTCGCCCGACGGGGCGTCCTTGCCGACGAAGCCCGAGGCGCCGGCCTGCATGGCCGCGAAGATCTGGTCGTCACCGGAGTGCATCGTGAGCACCACCAGCCCGGTGGTGTTGCTGACCTTGCGGATCGAGCGGACGATGTCGAGCCCGGTGCCGTCCTGCAGCTGCAGGTCGGCGACGACGACGTCGGGGCGGAGCTCGTCGTACTTCTTGAGCGCCTCGACCACCGAGCCCGCCTGGGCGACGATCGTCATGTCTTCCTCGAGGTCGAAGACGCCGGCGAGCCCGCTGCGGATGAGCTCGTGGTCGTCGACGAGAAGGACCGTGGTGGGGGTCGCGCTCATGCGGTGACCCTTTCATGGATGATGTCGTGGGCTTGGGAGGCGGACGAGGAGTCCCCTGGGAGCCGCACGGTGACCGAGAGGCCCCCGGTTGCCGTCTCCCCGATCTCGAGGGTGGCGCCGATGAGCAGCGCCCGCTCCTTCATGATGTGCAGACCGTGCGAGGTGGACCGGGCGGTCTGGAGGCCCCGGCCGTTGTCGGAGACCGTGATGAGGGCGTCCGGGGCGTGCACGACGCAGTGGACGTCGATCGCCGACGCCTGTGCGTGCCGCACGGCGTTGTTCATCGCCTCCTGGGCGATGCGGAACAGCTCTGCCTCCACCTCGGGGCGGAGCCGCTGGGTGTGCTCGTCGAGGGTGACGTGGATCGGGACGCCGGACACCTCGGAGAGGTTGCGGGCGATCGAGCCGATGGCGGTGCCAAGGCTCTCGCTCTGGCCGACGCTGGTGCGCAGCGTGACCACGGACCGGCGGATCTCTGCGACGACAGCCGAGATCCGGTCGCGCAGCATGTCGATCCGCTCGGCCTGCTCGGGAGAGGAGACGCCGACGCGGAGCGTGTCGACGAGGTAGCCGAGCGAGGCGATGTCCTGGGCGACACCGTCGTGCATCTCACGAGACAGGCGACGCCGCTCCTCGGCGGTCGCCGCGTCACGGAACGCGGAGAACAGCAACGCCGTGTCCAGGTGGACCGCACTCGGGCCGAGTCGCCGCATCAGCTTGCGGATCCGGTCCTCGACACCGATCCGGGCCGGGTCGACGCGGGCCGACAGGACACCCGCGACGATCGCGGTCGTGCCTGCATCGGTGTTGAGCGGGAACGCGAACACGTGGTCGTGCAGCACGGGCAGTCCGACCGCCCACGCCTCGACGGCGATGTCCTCGCACTCGTTGATGTTGACCGAGGCACCCATCGCCTTGGTCACCAGCGGAGTGAGGGTGTCGCCGCGCGGCACGCTCACGACGAGCGCCGAGGTCGGCAGGTCGTCGCGCACCGCGCTGAGGATGGCGCCGCCGAGCGCGACCGGGTCGAGCCCGTTGTCGAGGCCGCCGGAGATGTCGATGAGCTGCCGGATCAGCCCCTGCGCGTAGTGATAGGGCGCGAGCGGGTCCGGCTTCTCGTTGAGCGCGGAGTGCAGGAACGTGCCGACGAGGCCGAGGCCGAGGCCGGTCATGCTCCAGCTGAACGCGCCGAACCCCTGCGCGGTGGAGAGCCCGTCGAAGGAGACGAAGGAGACGACGACGACGGCGGTGAGCTGGGCCGAGAGGCCCAGAGCGACGCCCTGCAGCGAGCGGTAGAGGCCGGCGGTGAACGGGGGTACGGCGAGCGCGCCGAGCACGGCCAGCGAGCTGTCGAGCGTGAAGCCGCAGATCGCTCCGACCATCGCCGCCTCGACGGTGACGACCACCATGACCGGGAGCCGCTGCCTCCAGTCGGCGAGGGTGCTCAGCGCCCAGACGCAGCCGATCGAGATCAGCGACACCAGCGCCGGTTTGTCCTGCGCCCACAGCACGGGACCGAGCAGCGCGACCAGGACGAATGCCCGTGCCGCGGCGCTCAGTCTGACGTGCTGCCGTTCGCGAACCCTCATTCAGCGATCACTTCTTGGAAAAGCTGTCAAGGATGCTCAGCACGGCCGGTCCCATGACCGCGATGAACAGAGTAGGGAGGATGCAGAAGATCAGCGGGATGGTGATCTTCACGGGGACCTGCTGGGCCTTCTCCTCGGCCCGCTGACGACGCTTGACCCGCATTTCAGCGGACTGTACTCGCAGAACCTGCGCCACGGGGATACCGAAGGAGTCGGCCTGCACCATGGCGCCGACGAAGGTGCGCAGGTCAGCGACGCTCGTGCGCTCGCCCATGGCCCGCAGTGCGTCGGCGCGGCCCTGGCCGATCTGCATCTCCCGCATGACGCGAGACAGCTCCTCGGCAAGTGGGCCCTCGGTGTTGCGGGCCACCTGCTGCAGAGCCGCGTCGAACCCCAGACCGGACTCCACGCTGATCGTGAGCAGGTCGATGGCGTCGGGGAGGTCGCGCTGCAGCCGCTCGGCGCGCTCGTGCGACTTCTGGTAGAGGTAGAGGTTGGGTGCGAAGAAGCCGACGACCGCGGCAAGGACCACGACGATGATCTTGACCGCGGGGGACGAGAGCATCAGCTGGAACACCAGGCCGCCGACGAGGCCGACCACGGCACCGATCACCTTGCCGGACAGCACACGGTCGACGGTCCAGCCCGCAGGGTTTCCGGCCAGGTCGAGCTTGCGACGGATCCGCTCCGCGGTGTCTGCGCCGGAGATCCGGCGGCCGAGGCCCACTGCACGCGCCTGGAACGGGGCGAGCACCCGCTCGCCGAACGACTTCTCCAGCTCCTGGCTGAGCTCCTTCGGCGCGTTGGTCATCGCCTCGAGGACCGCCAGTGAGCGGGTCACGCCGCTCTCCGTGCTGGTGCTGAGCGCCGAGCCGATCAGGACGATCGCCAGCAGGATCAGGCCTATGCCGAGAACGAAGAGGACGACCATCTCACACCTCCACCTTGACCAGTCGACTCATCCAGAACACCCCGACCGAAAGGATGGTTGCCGCACCTGCCAGCATCGCCCAGCCCAGAGGCTGCTGGAACATGACGATGACGTAGTCGTAGTTCGTCAACAGAAGGTAGACCATGAACAGGGGCGGAAGGCCGCCCAACACCCATGCCGACAGCTTTCCTTCTGCGGCCAGGGCGGCGACCTGGCGACGCACGTACTCGCGCTCGCGCATCGTGGCGGCCACCGTGTCGAGGAGCTCGGCCAGGTTGCCACCGACCTGCCGCTGGATCTTGATCGCCATGACGACCCACTCGAAGTCCTTGCTGTCGAACCGCTCGCCGACGCCCTCGAGGGCGTCCTCCAGGGTGACGCCGAGCCGGGTCTCGACCAGCACCCGGCGGAACTCGGAGGAGATCGGCTCGGCACCCTCGCGGACGATCGTGTCGATCGACTGCGCGAGCGAGAGACCCGCGGCGAGCGAGCCTGACATCAGCTGCAGCGTGTCGGGCAGGTGCGAGTTGAACGCCTTGCGGCGCCGGCTGCGCCGGAACCCCAGGTACATCCACGGACCGAACAGCCCGATCATGAGGAACGCGAAGCCGATGATCAGGTTGCCCCCGCCGAGCATCAGGCCGACGAGGCCGGACACGAAGAACAGTCCACCGTGCACGAGCAGCCACTCGGAGGACTTGAGCTCGCTGCCTGCGGCCTGGAGCCGGGCGCTGATCCGGGCGTCGAGGTCCTTGTTGCGGCGCAGCACGTTCGCCGCCGTCTCCTTCGCCGTGGCGAAGGTGATGTCGGCATCGAACAACGGGCCGCCATCGGCGGAGCTCCCGCCGGCGGCCTGGATCTCGGTGTAGCGGGTGACCCGGTCCGCGGCGCTGACGTGCGGCTGACCGCGGGGCACCAGCAGGAGCACGAAGACCACCAGGCCCAGTGCCAGTGCTCCGGGGCCGGCGTAGAGCGCCCAGGACGGCGGGGTC
The DNA here is from genome assembly GCA_963766475.1 of uncultured Actinomycetota bacterium. GTDB lineage: Bacteria > Actinomycetota > Actinomycetes > Propionibacteriales > Nocardioidaceae > Nocardioides. The sequence continues at coordinate 225,306 of CAVXZS010000007.1, forward strand.
CACGAGCGGGCCCGGACGAGCTGCGGGGCGCCGGGCTCGACAGCAGTGAACGCCTCGGCGCTCACCGAGCCGGCCGACGTCGGGAGGGTGACCTTGATCGTGGCCTCGGTCTTGGAGAACCCCGACGGCAGAGTGGCGCTGACCAGCACCTGGCGCGCGAGGACGTCGGCCTCGGCGGCGAACGCGGCCTGCAGGGCTGCGGGGTCCGACGAGATCACCTGGCCCTGGCCGGCCGTGGCCAGCTGCTGCAGCGCCTCGAGTGCCTTGCCGTTCTGCTCCAGGGCGACGACGTCGGCGAGGACCTCGGCGTCCTTGATCTTCGTGGTCGCCGTGTTGATGGGCGTGTCGCTCGTGTCGGCGCCGTCCGAGAGCACCAGCAGGCTGCGCTGACCCTCGGTGCCGGCGACGTCGACGGCCTGGATCACGCCGTCGTAGAGGCGGGTCTCGCGGGTCAGGGTCAGTCCGTCGAGCACGTCCTGCGCGGCGGCGCGGTCGGTCGTCGGGTCGAGGACCGTGGTCACCTCTCCGGCGAAGGTGACGATGCCGACGTACACGTCCGCGGGCACCGACGAGATGAACTCCTGTGCGGCCGCCTTGGCCGCTTCGAACCGGCTGCCCGCCATCGACTTGCTGGTGTCGATGGCCATCACGGCGGTGCGCCGGACCGTCGTGTCGGCGCCGGCGGTCTCGGCGGTGGCGCTCGCGGCCTTGCCGTCGACGGTGACCTTGACGCCGTCGAGGTCGACGTCGGCATCAGCCGGGACCGACACGAGGATCTGCACGGACCCCGGCTTGGTCTCGACGTGGGCGATCGAGCCGTCGGCAGCCAGCGCCGCCGAGGGCGCGAGAGCGAAGCCGACCGCGGCCAGCGCGGCCAGCGCACGGATCCCGACGCGAGGAAGCGTGTTCATGAGCGCTCCGGAGCGAACAGCAGGGGATCGACCGTGACGTTCGCGTAGGCCATCTTCTCCAGGAACTTCGGGCGCAGGCCGGTCGAGGCGAGCCGCCCCAGCGTCCTGCCCTCCGAGTCGAAGCCGCGGGTGCCGTCCCAGAGGAAGATGTCCTGGAGGGTGATCACGTCTCCCTCCATCTTCTCGACCTCGGTGACGTGGGTGATCCGCCGTGAGCCGTCCTTGAACCGGGTCTGGTGCACGATCAGGTCGACCGCGGAGGCGACCTGCTCGCGGATGGCCCGCATGGGCAGGTCCATCCCCGCCATCAGCACCATCGTCTCCATGCGGGCGAGCGTGTCGCGCGGACCGTTGGAGTGCAGCGTGCAGATGGAACCGTCGTGACCGGTGTTCATCGCCTGGAGCATGTCCAGTGCGGAGGCGTCGCGGACCTCACCGACGATGATGCGGTCGGGGCGCATGCGCAGGCTGTTCTTCACCAGGTCGCGGATCGTGACCGCGCCCTTGCCCTCGATGTTGGACGGGCGGGACTCGAGTCGGACGACGTGCTCCTGCTTGAGCTGGAGCTCCGCGGCGTCCTCGATCGTGACGATCCGCTCGTCGTGGGGGATGAACGACGACAGCACGTTGAGCGTCGTCGTCTTTCCGGCGCCGGTGCTGCCGGAGACGATGATGTTGAGCCGGCCCCGGACGCACGCGTCCAGGAACTCGGCCGTCTTCGCGCTCAGCGAGCCGTACTCGATCAGGTTCTGCACCGTGAGCGGGTCGGCCGCGAACTTACGGATGGTCAGCACCGAGCCGTCCACCGCGAGGGGCGGGACCACGGCGTTCACACGGCTGCCGTCGGGCAGACGGGCGTCCACCATCGGGCTGGACTCGTCGACGCGGCGTCCGATCCGCGACACGATCTTGTCGATCGTCCGGCGCAGGTGGGCCTCGTCGGTGAAGTGCGCGTCGGCGGGCATCAGCTTGCCCGACTTCTCCAGCCAGACGCTGTTGTGGCCGTTGACCATGACCTCGGAGACGTCCGGGTCGCGGAGGTACGGCTCGATCGGTCCGTAGCCCAGGATGTCGTCGCTGATCTCCTGAGTGACGCGCGCGCGGTCGCTGCTGCTGAGCGGGCGGTCCTGCGAGCCGAGCACGTCGGCGAGGACCTTGCGGACCTCCGTGTCGAGCTCGTTCTGGTCCATGTCGGAGTCGTAGAGGTGCGGACCCATCTGCTGGAGCAGCTGGACGTGCACGCTGCTCTTCAGCTCCTCGATGCGGTCCGACTTCGCGGTGCTGACGAAGCCCCGACGCGCCGCCGGCTCCGGTGCGGGCGTCGCCGAGCGCGATGCCGGACCGGGCTGGCCGGAGGCTCCGGTGCTCGGCCCCGTCGCTGCGGGCACGTCGGCGCGCCGCTTGCCACCGCCGCGCGAGGCGGCTTCGGCAGCCGCCAGAGCGGAGGCGATGGGGGGAACCGGCTCGGGAACGCTCCGGTCGGAGTCCGGCAGCCCGATGGGGGTGTCGGGGAGGTCGTCCTGCTGGAGGTCGCCGTCGCCGCGGGACTCACGGGCGGCGGCAAGACGGTCGGCAAGGGTCATGGCTACTTACGCCTCCTCGAGCGGCGGCTCTTCGCCTCCGCCTCGCTCTGCGGGATGCTGGACTCGGGGCCGCTGACGGCGCCGGCGAGGTCGCCGGCCAGGGTCGAGGCCAGCTGACGGATGGACGCGCTGAGCTGGTGCTCGGGATCGCTCACGATCACCGGGCTGCCGGCGTTGGTGGCCGCCGCGATCTCGAGCGAGCTGGCGATCTGGGTGCCGACGCTCATGCCGAGGATGCCCTCGACCTTGTCGGCCGTGATGCCGACCTCGTCGTCCGCCCGGTTGAGCACCAGGTGCCGGTTGTCACGGGCGATGTGCAGCGCGTCGAAGGTCTCGACGGCGACCTTGACGTTCTTGAGGGTCGGGACGTCCAGGGTGGTGACCAGGACGATCTCGTCGGTCTCGTCGAGCGCGGTGAGCACCTGCTCGTCGAAGGCCGGGGCCAGGTCGATCACGATGTAGTCGAAGGTCTCGCGCAGCGTGCGGATGATCCGCGAGACCAGCAACGGCGTGATCCGCTCGCGCGTGTCGGGGTGAGGGGGAGCGGCCAGCACCATGAGCGAGTCCTGGTGGCGGGTGAGCAGACCGTCGAGCATCTCGACGTCGATCGAGTCCTCCGAGCCGATGGCCTGCTCGATGGAGTGCGTCGGGAACAGCTGCATGGTGATCGCGACGTCGCCGAAGGCGAGGTCCAGGTCGACCAGGCAGACCCGGCGCGCGCCCTTCTCCGTCAGCGCCAGCGCCAGGTTGACCGAGATCGTGGTCTTGCCGACCCCGCCCTTGGGGGAGAAGACGGCGATCACCTTGCTCATGTGCATCGCGCCGGTCGGGCCGCGCAGGGCCACGAACAGCTCGAAGGCACGGTTGAGCGCCTGGGTGATCGCGGTGACGTCGGTGTGGTGGACGACGTCGCGGGCTCCGCACCTCATTGCGGCGGCGAGCAGCTCTCCCGTCAGCTCCTCGCGGGCGAGGATGGTGCTGATCGCCGGCGCGGCGGTGCGCAGCGCCTCGCACGTGGCGACGGCCTCCTCGTCGGTCAAGGTGGGCCCGAGCACGACGACGTACTCCTCGGAATGCGCGGTGATCCACGCATTGAGGCGATCGACGGACTCGACGCCGTGGGACCCCGCCGGCATGGATGCCAGGAGGGTCTCCACGACCATCGGGTCTGGATCAACAACTACGGGCATCGTGGCTCACTTGAAGAGGGTGTCGAAGGTCATGGGCTCGTCGGGTGCGACGACGCTGCTGTCGGTAAGCAGGCCGAAGGCGAGCTCTCCGTTGGCTGCCGCGTAGAGCAGCTTCTCGGCCGAGGCCTGGTCGACCGAGAGGGTCATCAGCGTCCTGGGCAGCTGCTCGGTGGTCGAGGCGCCCGTCTCGTCGGTCGTGGTGGTGGACACCGGTGTCGTGGATCCGACGCCGAGCACGGTGACCCGTTCGAGGAGCAGCCGGCTGAAGGGGACCGCGCCCGCGGGATCCGCGGCGCCCTGGCCGTCCGGAGCCGTGACCGGCACTTCGGTGCCGGTGACGAAGATGGCCACCTCGGACCCCGGGTTGACGAAGCCGGCCACCCGGGCCGGGTCGGTGAGGTTCACCGAGATCGCCATGTTGGTGTCGGGGATCTGGAGCGAGGACTGCACCGCGACGGACGCGCCCCACTTCGCCGAGATGATCTGCTCACCCGGGTAGATGGTGCCGAGCGACACGGTGCCGCCGAGGGAGTCGGCCGTGGTCTGGTAGCCGTCGAGCAGCGCGTCCTTGGAAACTGCCTGCAGCGCCAGCTTGCCTGCGGCCTGCGCGTCCTCGAACGTCTCGCCCGGAGTGATGACGGCGGTGGCTTCGAGCACCTCGACGGTGTCGAACTTCTCCTCCGCGCGGGTGTCGGCACCCTTGGTGTAGAGGAAGACAAGTGCTGAGCCGAGGGCCGCCACGAGCACGGCTACGACCAGAAGAATCCTACGACGGTCCATCGACGAGACCTTTCCGTCCCTTACGGGAGGCAGGCTGATGTGCCCGCCAGCCCTGTCCCACGAGTGCTGTGCCTTGGTCTAGAACTGTATGAACGAGCGGGCTCGCGCGTACGTGTTTTGGCCGAACTCGTACGAGTTCGGGCCGAAGGGCCTATGCGTCGGCCTCAGGCCAGGTACAAGGCAGCGATGTCGGCTCTCGCCTCACGCATCACGACGTTGCGCTTGAGCTTGAGGCTGGGCGTGAGCTGGCCGCCCTCTTCGGTCCACTCATCCGGCAGGATCCGGAACTTGCGGATCGACTCGGCCTTCGACACGGCTTTGTTGGCGTCCTCGATCGCGCGCTCTAGCTCGGCGCGCAGGTCGGCGTCGTCGACGAGGTCTTCGACCTTCGCGGTCTTCTGGTGCTGCTCGGCCCAGGTGGCGACGGCCTCCCGGTCGAGGGTGACCAGGGCCGCGATGAACGGCTGCCCGTCACCGACCACCAGGCACTGGTCGACGAGTGCGTGCGCGCGGACCCGGTCCTCGAGGACCGCCGGGGCGACGTTCTTGCCGCCCGCGGTCACCAGGATCTCCTTCTTGCGCCCGGTGATGCGGACGAAGCCCTCGTCGTCGACCTCGCCGACGTCGCCGGTGTGGAACCAGCCGTCGGACCCCAGCACCTCGGCGGTCGCGGTGTCGTTGTGCCAGTAGCCGCTGAAGACCTGGCCGCCCCTGAACAGGAGCTCACCGTCCTCGGCGACGCGCACGGCGGTGCCGGGGATCGGCCGTCCGACCGTGCCGATCTTGACCGCGCCCGGCTGGTTGACCGTGAGCGCCGCGGTGGTCTCGGTCAGGCCGTAGCCCTCGAGGACGGTGACGCCGATGCCGCGGTAGAAGTGGCCGAGGCGGTCGCCGAGCGGTGCCCCGCCGGAGACGGCGAAGTCGCACCGGCCGCCGAGTGCCTCGCGGAGCTTGCCGTAGACGAGCCGGGAGAACACGGCGTGCTGGGCGCGGACGGCGATCGACGGCTTGCCCCGGTCGAGCCCGCGGGAGTAGGCGATCGCGGTCTCGGCGGCCCGGTCGAAGATCGCACCGCGACCGTCCGCCGTGGCCCGCTGGGAGGCCGTGTTGAAGACCTTCTCGAAGACCCGTGGCACGGCGAGCACGAACGTCGGCCGGAACGCCTGCAGGTCCGCGACGAGGTTCTTGATGTCGGCGCTGTGCCCCAGCCGGGCCCGGGCCCGGACGGCGCCGATCTGGATGATCCGCGCGAACACGTGCGCGAGCGGGAGGAACAGCAGTGTCGAGGCGTCGTCCGGCTCGAAGAGCTCGTGCAGCTCGTCGACGGCCACGCCGAGCTCGACCATGAAGTTGCCGTGCGTGAGCATGCATCCTTTGGGCCGGCCGGTGGTGCCCGAGGTGTAGATCAGGGTGGCCAGGTCGCCGGGGCCGGCCGACGTACGCCGCTGCTCCAGCGCCTCGTCGGTGATGTCCTGCCCCAGCTTGGCCAGGATGTCGACCGCGTTGTCGGTGATCGACCAGACGTGGTTGAGCTCGGTGAGCCCTCCGCGGACCCCCGTGACCCGGGCGACGTGGTCGGGGGTCTCCGCGACCACCGCCCGCGCGCCGGAGTCCTGGAGGATCCACTCGACCTGCTCGGTCGAGGAGGTCTCGTAGACCGGCACCGTCACGGCGCCGGCGAACCAGATCGCGTAGTCGAGGAGGGTCCACTCGTAGCGGGTCTTGGACATGAGAGCGACCCGTTCGCCGGCCTCGATGCCCGCCGCCATCAGCCCCTTGGCCACCGCGGTCACCTCGGCGTGGAACTCGGTGGCGGTCACGTCGTCCCAGCCGTCACTGCTCCTGCGGCTGAAGACCACGTCCGCACCGTGGCCGTGCGCGTTGGTCACGACGTCGTCGGTGAGGTTGCCGGACGTCGGGGGCTCCAAGGTCGGCGGCGTGGAGTACTCGCGCACGTGCGGCACGTTACCGCCGGGTCCGGTGCGGCGGTCGTGGGCCCCGGCCCATCCGGTACGCTCGCTGACCGGCGATCCGGCCGCGCTGCGCAGGTTCCGAACGGGCAGTGAGGGTCCGGGGGAGGACGAGCGCAGGGAGTTCGAGATGGCCGAGCAGACCACTTCCTCCATCACCGTCGACGCGCCAGCGTCCGCGGTCATGGACGTCATCGCGGACTTCGACGCCTACCCCCAGTGGGCCAAGGGCGTGACGAAGGCCGAGACCACGGCGTCCTACGACGACGGGCGGGCCGAGCAGGTGTTCTTCGCCCTCGACGTGAGCCCGATCAAGGACGAGTACACCCTCGCCTACGAGTGGAACGGCGACCAGGAGGTCACCTGGACGCTGGTCGAGGGCAGGATGCTCCGCGCCCTCGACGGCGCCTACGTGCTGCGCGACCTCGGCGGCGGCTCGACCGAGGTGACCTACCGGCTCGCGCTCGACGTCTCGATCCCGCTGATCGGGATGCTCAAGCGCAAGGGCGAGAAGATCCTCATCGACACCGCGCTCAAGGGGCTGAAGAAGCGCGTCGAGTCCCTGTCCTGACGTGCGCATCCTCCTGTTCACCGGCAAGGGCGGTGTCGGCAAGTCGACCGTGGCCTCGGGCACCGCTGCCCTCGCTGCGGCGGCCGGCCACCGCACCCTGGTGCTGTCCACCGACGCGGCGCACTCGCTGGCGGACGCCTTCGGCACCTCGGTCGGCCCCGAGCCGACCCGGGTCGCCGACCACCTCTACGTGCAGCAGGTCGACGCCCAGCTGCGGTTCGAGCAGTCGTGGGCCGAGATCCAGAGCTACCTGCTGTCGGTGCTCGACACCGCGGGGATGGACCCGGTGACCGCCGAGGAGCTGACCGTCATCCCGGGCGCGGAGGAGGTGCTCGCGCTGCTCGAGCTGCGGCTGCACGCGCTCTCCGACGAGTGGGACCTCGTGGTCGTCGACTGCGCACCCACCGCCGAGACGCTGCGCCTGCTGGCCCTTCCGGAGGCGCTCGGCTGGTACATGCAGCGGGTCTTCCCCGTCCAGCAGCGCGTCGTGAAGGCGCTGCGGCCGGTGCTGACGCGGGCGGCTGGGGTCCCCATGCCCGGCGGCAGCGTCTTCGAGGCGGTCGAGCGGCTGCACGCGGAGCTCGACGAGGTCCGCAACCTGCTCTGCGGACCCGATGCCAGCGTCCGGATCGTGCTGACTCCCGAGGCCGTCGTGCTGGCCGAGGCGCGCCGCGCGTACACCACGCTCTCGCTCTTCGGCTACCGCGTCGACGGTGTCGTCGCCAACCGGGTCTTCCCGGCCGAGGGCGCCGATGACTGGCGGGCGGGCTGGGTGATGGCCCAGGACGCCGTCCTGGCCGAGGTCACCCAGTCGTTCGCCGGTGTCCCTCTGTGGCGCTCGGAGTACCGCGCCACCGAGCCGGTCGGCGTCGCGGCGCTGGAGGACCTCGCCCGGGCGCTCTACGACGGCGCCGACCCCGTCGCCTCCTCCGGTGTGCGCAGCCCGTTCGAGGTGGTCTCGGTCCGATCCGGTGTCCAGCTGCGGCTGCGGCTGCCCTTCGTCACCCGCGACCAGGTCGACCTGGCACGCAGCGGCGACGAGCTGGTGGTCACGGTCGGCTCCCACCGCCGGCTGCTCACGCTGCCCGCGAGCCTGGCCCGGCTGCAGGTCACCGCGGCGCGGGTCGACGACGAGGGCGTGCTCCGGGTCTCGTTCCAGGACCCGTCCGCACGGGACTCGAAGGAGCGTGTCGGATGACCTCGCCCCAGGACGACCCGGTCGGCGGCCTCGCCGACGAGGCGGCCAAGCTGCTCGGCGCGCTGGCCGACTGGGCCGGTGACCACCTCGGCCCGCTCGGTGACACGGTCCGCGAGGTCGACGACCACATCGCCACCGGCGACGCCGAGTGCCTCTACTGCCCGGTCTGCCGCACCATCCACGCGGTGCGCGGCGCCAGCCCGGAGCTGAAGGCACAGCTCGCGCAGTCGGCGTCCTCCTTCCTCCAGGCGGCGGCCGGGCTGCTCTCGGCCGCGGGCGCTGGGGCGCAGCCGCCGTCGTCGCGGGTGCAGCACATCGACCTCGACGCGGACGGTCCCGGTGACCCCGACCTCGGCGAGGACCTTCCGTGAGCCTGGCCTGCGGCATCGACGTCGGCGGCACCAAGATCCTCGGCGGTGTCGTCGACGAGGGGGGCGCGATCGTGGAGGAGCTCCGCGTCGAGTCCCCGGCGACCGACACCGAGGCCATCGAGAAGGCCATCGAGCAGCTGGTGACCGAGCTCAAGTCGCGCCACGAGATCATCGCCGTCGGCGTCGGAGCGGCGGGCTACATCGACAAGGCTCGCTCGACGGTGATGTTCGCGCCCAACATCGCCTGGCGCGACGTCGCGCTCAAGGCCGACCTGGAGGCGCGGGTCGGCCTCCCCGTCGTCGTCGAGAACGACGCCAACGCCGCCGCCTGGGGCGAGTTCACCTACGGCGCCGGCCACGACGTGGACGACCTGCTCCTGGTCACGGTCGGCACCGGCATCGGCGGGGGCATCGTGCACGACGGTGAGCTGCTCCGCGGAGCGTTCGGCGTCGGCGCCGAGATCGGCCACATGCGGGTGGTGCCCGACGGCCTGCTGTGCGGCTGCGGCAACCGGGGCTGCTTCGAGCAGTACGCCAGCGGCAACGCGCTCGTCCGGGAGGCCCGCGCGGCCGCTCGCGCCGGGTCGCTGCTCGCCCAGACGCTGCTGGACCTCGCCCAGGACGACCCCGAGCGGATCACCGGGCCGCTGATCACCGAGGCGGCCCGCGCCGGTGACGCGTTCGCCGTCGAGCAGCTGGCCGGGCTCGGCCGCTGGCTGGGGGAGGGCATCGCCTCCCTCACCGCGGTCCTCGACCCGGCGGTCGTGGTGATCGGCGGAGGGGTCGGCGAGGCCGGCGACCTGCTGCTGGCGCCGGTGCGGGCGGCGTTCCGGTCCCAGCTGACCGGGCGGGGCCACCGCCCGGTGCTCGAGATCCGCAAGGCCCGGCTCGGCAACCGCGCCGGGCTGATCGGTGCCGCGGACCTGGCCCGGCGTTGAGGTAGAAGAGCATCGTGTCCGAACGTTCGAGCCGAGCCTCCACCCGTGCCTCTCGCCGGGCGCGGGTCAACCTGTGGGACCCGCTGACGATCGGGATCGACATCGGTGGCACCAAGATCCTGGCCGGGGTCGTCGACTCGAGCGGGACCGTGGTCGAGCTCCGCCGCCGGCCGACCCTGGGTCACGACATCATCGGGGTCGAGAACACCATCGTCGAGCTGGTGCAGGAGCTGCAGCAGCTCTACGACGTCGCGGCCGTCGGCATCGGCGCCGCGGGCTTCGTCGACGCCAGCCGGTCCACCGTGACGTTCTCACCGCACCTGGCCTGGCGAGACGAGCCCCTGCGGGCCAGGCTGTCCAGCCGGATCATGATCCCGGTGGTCGTCGACAACGACGCCAACACCACCGCGCTCGGAGAGAGCCGCTTCGGCGCCGGCGCCGGGCACCGCTTCGTCCTGTGCATCACGCTCGGCACGGGCATCGGCGGCGCGATCGTCCTTGACGGCCGGGTCTACCGCGGTGCCAACGGCATGGCCGGCGAGTTCGGGCACATGCAGGTGGTGCCGAACGGACACCGCTGCCCGTGCGGCAACCGGGGGTGCTGGGAGCAGTACGCCTCCGGCAACGCGCTCGAGCGGGAGGCGCGCGAGCTGATCGTCGCGCGCTCGCCGATGGCGCACCGGCTGGCCGAGATCTGCGGCGGCGACCCGGCCCAGCTGAGCGGACCCCAGGTCACCGACGCGGCCCGGGAGGGCGACCCGCTCTCGCTGGAGCTGCTCGCCGACGTCGGCCGTTGGCTCGGCACCGGCGTCGCGGGCCTGGTCGCCGCCTTCGACCCGAGCTGCGTGATCGTCGGCGGGGGTGTCTCGGACGCCGGCGAGCTCCTGATCGGGCCGACCCGCGAGTCGATGCTGCGGTCGCTGGTCGGCCGCGGCTACCGCGCGGAGCCGCCGATCCTGCTCGCCAGCCTCGGCCCGCAGGCGGGCTTCATCGGTGCGGCCGACATGGCTCGCTCGGCCGCGCGCCGGTCCCGGCGTGCCGACCGGCGCCGCGAGCGCCAGCTCGAGCGCCAGCAACTGCGGCAACAGCGCGGTGAAGGCTGGTTCCGGCGCTCCGACCGCCCAGGGGTGTAGCGCAGCCCGGCGAGTCGACCTAGCACGCAATGGGAGCGGGCGAGCGGAGCGAGCGATGCGAGCGGAGCGAGCGCGCCCCGCGATCGGCCCCGGCGGCCACGACGGACGGCGAAGCCGCGAGCGCAGCGAGCAGTCCGTCGTGGACCCGGGGCCGAAGCTCGCGGGGGTAGAACTACAGCCTCGCGCCGTCGTCCCAGGGGTCGACGTCGGTGTTGCGCGGCATGTTCACGACCAGGTAGGCGAACCCGCCGATGAACGACGCCACGAGCAGGTAGCCCAGCCACGGCACCAGGTGGACGTCGAGCACCAGGCAGACCAGCAGGACCGTCGGCGACCCGAACAGCCCGGTCCACGCGAGCAGCCGGTCCGGCGACAGCTTGGGCAGCGGCGGCGGCGGGGGTGGCACGAACTCGTCGAGCTCGTCCTCGAGATCCTCGGCGTCGGCCTGGGGCTCCGGAAGCGGCCGGAACAGCCGCTGCAGCCCGGCGCCGGCGGCCGCGTCGTAGCCCTGGTTGTCGTCCGGCTCGGCGACCGGCCCGGCGGCCGTGTCGTCGTCCAGCTCGATCCGCTCGCCGTAGTTGTCGACGATGGCACGCCAGGCGTCCTCGTCGCTGTCGCGCTGCACGAGACGAGCGTACGCCGGTTGCGGGGAGCGTTAGAGTCTGGCCGTCGGGCAGTCCGGTTGGCGCGTCCAGAAAGGTCGGCGGGGTGTTCTACTGGTTCCTCAAGTGGGTGGCCCTCGGGCCGGTGCTCCGCCTCGTCTTCCGCCCGCAGGTCACCGGCGCCGAGCACGTGCCCGCAACCGGCCCGGCCATCCTGGCCAGCAACCACCTGTCGTTCGCCGACTGGCTGTTCATGCCGCTGACGCTGCCTCGCCGGGTCACCTTCGTCGCCAAGGCCGAGTACTTCAACACCCCGGGCATCAAGGGCTGGTTCCAGAAGAAGTTCTTCTCCGGTGCCGGCCAGGTGCCCATCGACCGGTCCGGGGCGAGCGCCGCGGAGGGTGCGCTCACGGCCGCGAAGAAGATCCTCGACGAGGGTGACCTGTTCGGGATCTACCCGGAGGGCACCCGCTCCCACGACGGCAAGCTCTACCGCGGCAAGACCGGCGTCGCCCGGCTCGCGCTCGAGTGCAAGGTCCCCGTGATCCCCGTCGCCGTCGTCGGCACCGACGTCGTCGCCCCGCCCGGCCAGATCTTCGGCAAGTTCACCCGGCCGATCGTGCGCTTCGGCAAGCCGCTGGACTTCTCTCGCTACGCCGGGCTCGAGAAGGACCGCTACATCCTGAGGTCGGTCACCGACGAGATCATGTACGAGATCATGCGGCTCTCCGGCCAGGAGTACGTCGACATGTACGCCGGCCGGGCCAAGGAGGAGTCCAAGAAGTCCGCCGACGCGGCCGAGTCCGAGGCCGTGCTGGACGAGCTGAAGAAGAAGGCGTCGTAGGCGGTGCCACCTCGCCGGGTCCCCGCGCCGGTCCGCCGGGCCGCGACGTGGTGGTTCGGGCCGCACGGGACCGTCGAGGACCGGCTGTTCTCCTGGCTCGCGGTGCTGCGGCTGGTGCTGCTCCTGCACGCGGTCGTGCTCAACATCTATCGCCGCGACAACTTCGTCCATCCCGTCGGTGGCGCGGCCTGCCTCGCCGCCATGACGGTGTGGACGGCCCTCGCGATCTGGGCGTACGACGACCGGAGGCGCCGGGGGCCGCTGCTCCTGGTCGCCGACCTGGCCGCCGCCGTGGGTGCGGTCCTGCTCTCCCCGGTGCTCAAGGGCGAGGGCCTGTCGGCCACGGTGCCGGCGTTCTGGGTGATGGGCGCCCTGATGGCGTGGGCGATCCACTGGCGCTGGCTAGGCGGCCTCCTGGCCGGGGTGTGCATCACCGCATCCGACCTGACGATCCGTGAGCACATCAGCCAGGCCAACTACGGCAACGCGTTCCTGCTGCTGGTCGGGGGACCGATCGTCGGGTTCATGGTCGAGTCGCTCCAGCGCATGGCGGAGGAGCGCGATCGCGCCCAGCGCGACGCGGCCGCGGCCGCGGAGCGGGCCCGGCTGGCCCGGGCGGTCCACGACGGGGTGCTCCAGGTGCTCGGCCTCGTCCAGCGCCGCGGCGCCGAGCTCGGCGGGGACGCTGCCGCGCTGGGCCGGCTGGCCGGCGAGCAGGAGGTCGCTCTGCGCACGCTGATCCGCGAGCAGGACCAGGTCGCGCCCGGCGCGGCCGGGACGACCGACCTCGCCGCTGCCCTCGTCCACCTCGAGAGCCGCCCCGGGGTCGAGGTCGTGACCGCCGGCACCGCCGAGCTGCCCGCCGAGGTGGCGTCCGAGCTGGTCGCCGTGGTCGGTGCCTGCCTCGACAACGTCGCCCAGCACGTGGGCGCCGAGGCGCGCGCCTGGGTGCTCCTCGAGACGTTCCTGGACCACGTCGAGATCTCGGTCCGCGACGAAGGCGCCGGCATCCCCGACGGCCGGCTCGAGCAGGCGGCCGCCGACGGACGGCTCGGGGTCAGTCAGTCGATCAGGGGCCGGATCGCCGACCTCGGCGGCGCGACGTCGCTCACCACCGGCCCGGACGGCACGGAGTGGCAGATCACGCTGCCGCGTGAAGGGCTCAGCTGACGGAGGCCGGCGCGGCAGCCGGCTGGCTCCGAGTGGTCCCGGGCGCAGTCCCGCTCTCTCCCGACCGTCGCCGCACCCTTCGCTCCACCAGGAGCGCGACGACGACGACCAGGACGCCGAACGCCGGCAGGGCGGGGGAGTTGTCGACCAGGGCCTGGAGGAAGGCGTTGTCGACCCAGGCCCGCGTGGAGGGCAGGGCCGACTGCTCGTCGACGGCACCGACGAGGATGATCACGAACTGCAGCGCCAGGACCGGGACCAGCAGGCGCTGGGCCAGGCCGCGCAGCTGCCCGGCCGCGACCGCGAAGGCCGGTGCCGCGCACGCCACGAACTCGAGCCCGTAGCGATAGCCGTAGATGGGATCGCCTCCGGTGAAGCCGGCCATGGACGCATGGGCGAGCGTGTAGCCCAGCCCCGCGAGCAGGAGGATCCGCGTCCAGTCCGGAAGTACCCTCCACCTGCGGACCAGCGTCGGCAGGATGACCAGCAGGACCGGCGTGTAGACGAAGATGCCGCGGTCGGGGGCGATCCACATCGCGAACTGGTTGCCGACGTCGAAGATGCTGTTGTGGACGTCTGCGAACGCCCCCGCGCCGAAGAGCGGAGTCGGGCTCCACGACCCGTAGACCCAGTGGGTCCACGCGCTGAGCATGACCAGGGCGACGACCCCCGGAGTGCCGACCCGCACCGCGATCCCCAGCCTCCGCGCCCGCCACGCGAGCGCCAGGCCGAGGACCGCGACGATCACCGCGGCGTTCGGCCGGGCCGACAGCATGAGCGCGCCACCGATGCCCATCACCCACCAGCGCTGGGTCGCCGCGGACCACGCCAGGATCGAGATCCCGAGCACGGTGAGGGTGTGCGGCCAGATGCCGTCGGCCGCCACGCTCCAGACTGGTGTGGTGAACCCGAACGCGACCGCCGCCCACAGCGCCCAGCGACGCCGGAGCACCGTGCGCAGCGCCAGGAACATGAACAGCACGGCGAGCGCGATCAGCGCCGCGGCGGTGATCGACGCCGGCAGCACGGTCATGCTGTCGGGCTGCGAGAGCCAGTACGCCGGGAGCCCGAGCACCACCACGCCCGGCGCCCGGGTGATGACCGTATGACCGTTGGGGGCGTCCTGCACCCACACCCAGCGCAGCGGGTGGTCGTCCAGGGGAGGAACGGAGACGCCGTCGATGAACGGAGAGCCGTGGGTGGCCAACCGCCAGGAGGCATAGTTGGAGCTCCACACGTCGAAGGACATGTAGCCACGGCTGGCCGTCAGCACGAAGACGGCGAACGCCACCACGAACAACAGGAGCTCGGTACGACGCTCGACGGTCAGCCGAACCACCCGGTCGACGACGAGTCCGGTCGGGCGACGCATGCCGCTCATTGTTCGCTGCCGCCGCGGCGCTGTCCGGGGAACGCGGATATCCCACGATCCCGATGACCATCCACGACAGCCACCCCTTCGCGGACCCCGACCCCGATCCGGGCCGGCGCCTGCGCGGCCGGCTCGGCGGCTCGGCCACCCTCTGGACGGCGGGCACGGGCGGCGGCCGCGCCGGCCTGACGCTCACGTCGGTCCTGGTCGTGCTCGGCGAGCCCACCCGGGTGCTCGGGCTCGTCGACCCCGACTCGGACCTCGCGGACACGGTCGCGGAGACGGGTGCGGCCGTCGTACAGCTCCTCACGTGGGCCGAGCGCGACCTGGCGGACGGCTTCGCCGGGACCGCCCCGGCGCCCGGCGGAGTGTTCCGGCAGGCCGGCTTCGTCGACACGCAGTGGGGGCCCCGGCTCGAGCACGCGACCACCTGGGCGGGCGTCCGCCTGGAGTCGGCGACGGAGGTCGGCTGGTCGCGGCTGCTCACCTGCGTCGTCGAGCACCTCGAGGTCGGCGAGGACGTCGACCCGCTCCTGCACCGCCGCGGGCGGTGGGTGCGTCTGCAGCCTCCCGGCTAGCCGTCCTCGCCCTGCGCGACGCAGAACTGGTTGCCGTCAGGGTCGGTGAGCGTGACCCAGCGGAACGACTCGTCGCCGCGACGCTCGACCAGCCCCGCACCGGCCTCGACCAGCCGGTCGACCTCGGCGTCGAGGTCGTCGGCCCGGAGGTCGATGTGGATCCGGTTCTTGCCCGGGGTGGGGTCGTCGACCTTCTGGAACGCAAGGTTCACCGGCCCGCCGGAGACGAGGAGGAAGAAGCCGCCGAAGGGGTCCTTGACCTCGCCGCCGACCTGCTCCGCCCACCATCGGGCGAGGGGGACCGGGTCGGTCGTGTCGACGGCGACGGTGACGATGCTGAGAGTCATGCCGAGATCCTAAGGACCCCGCGACGCCGTCTTCGGGCGCGAGGCCCGTGGTTGGATTCCCCTCGTGAGTGAGGCCGAGTCGCAGCCCCGGATCAAGGTGATGGTCGTCGACGACCACCCGATGTGGCGCGACGCGGTCGAGCGCGACCTCCAGGACGCCGGCTTCGACGTCGTCGGTGTCGCCGCCAACGGCAGTGAGGCGCTGGCCAGGTTCCCGGCCTGCCGCCCGCACGTGGTCGTCCTCGACCTCCAGATCCCGCCGCCCAACGGCGTCGAGGTCACCGCCGAGGTGCTGCGCCAGGACCCGTCCGCGCGGGTCCTCATCCTCTCGGCGTCCGGGGAGCAGGAGGACGTGCTCGAGGCGGTGAAGGCAGGGGCGACCGGCTACCTGGTGAAGTCGGCGTCGCGCAAGGAGCTGCTCGACGCCGTACGCCGCGTGGCGAACGGCGACACCGTCTTCACCCCCGGCCTGGCGGGGCTGGTGCTGGGGGAGTACCGCCGGCTGTCCGAGCCCGCCACTCGCGAGCCCGACCAGCCCACGCTCACCGAGCGCGAGACCGAGGTGCTCCGGATGGTCGCCAAGGGCCTGTCGTACAAGCAGATCGCCGACCGGCTGGTGCTGTCGCACCGCACCGTCCAGAACCACGTCCAGAACACGCTCCGCAAGCTCCAGATGCACAACCGGGTCGAGCTGACCCGCTACGCGATCGCCCAGGGGCTCGACGAGGATCCCGACGACGATGCCACCGAGTGAGGCGACCGCGGCGTACCTGCACCGACTGGGCGTCGACGGCGACCTCCCACCGACCCACGACACGCTGGTCGCCCTCCACCGGGCACACCTCGACGCGGTGCCCTACGAGAACCTCGGCATCATGCTCGGCCGGCCGCCCTCGGTCGACCCTCACGAGAGCCTGGCGCGGGTCGGTGCGGTGGGTCGGGCCGGCTACTGCTTCCACCAGAACGGCGCGCTCGGCACCGTGCTGCGCGAGCTCGGCTTCGACCTGAGCCACCGGCACGGGCACGTGTGGACGACCGAGGACGACCGCGACAGCACGGAGCTCAACCACCTCGCGCTCGTCGTCGACGGGCTGCCCACCGACGGCCACCCGGGGGGCCGCTGGTGGGTGGATGTCGGGCTGGGCGACGCGTTCCGCGAGCCGGTCGGGCTGACGCCCGGCCGGCACGACCAGGGCGGCTTCCGCTACGAGCTCACCGAGGTCCGCGACGACGGCTGGTCGTTCCGGCACGACCGCGCCGGGACCTTCACGGGCGTCGAGGTCCGCTCGCTCTCGACGGGGCAGCCGGTGGTCGAGGAGGCGCACGCGCGGCTCTCGGCGGCGCCGGACGGCCGGTTCGCGAAGGTCCTGGTCGTGCAGCGACGCGACGAGCGCGGCATCGACACCGTGCGCGGCTGCCTGCACCACCGCATCCTTCCCGAGGGCCACACCGAGACCGAGCTCGCGTCGTACGACGCCTGGCGCGAGGCGCTCGTCGACGGGACGCGGCTCTCGCTCGAGGAGGTCGGCGACGGCGAGCTCCGCGAGCTCTACGACGCCCAGTGGGCCAAGCACCTCGCCTGGACCGAGGCCGGGCGGCCGTGAGGCTCAGCGCGCCCGGGCGGCCAGCGGGGTGGCCGGGTCGTTGGTCGGCTCGTACTGGATCTCGACTCCCCCCAAGTTGATGGACGACGAGCTTGACCAGTCGAACGAGATCTCGAGGTCCATGCCGTCGTGAGGACCCAGGACCCAGCCCAGCGGGATGAGGCGACAGCTGTCGTCGGCCAGGTCGAGGATGTGGAAGATGAGCTGGGAGGTGGCGCTCCCCGACCCGCCGTCGTAGCTCCTGGCATCCATGGCCTCCTGAACCAGGTGGGCCTGGGCCGTCGCGGTGTAGCAGTAGCGCAGGCTCACGATGCGCACGCGGCGCCCGTCGGCCGCGCTCGGGACGGTCAGCGGCATCACGAAGTTGCGGACTCCCATGGTGCTGTGGCTGACGAAGGTGGAGTTCGTGGCGTGAAGGACGTCGCCGCTGTCCGAGGACCTGCCCTCGACCCACCCGGCCGGGCCGAACGCGAGCTCACTCACGCCCTTCTGGACGTAGCTGCTCGCGGGGACGCCGCCGAGCTGGGTGCTGTTGGTCGCCGAGGTCGCCGTCGTCGCGGTGCTGGCGTGCTTGACGGAGAGACCTGAGGCCTTCTTCTTGATCTGCTTGTCGGCGATCCTCTTGACGGTGGTCTTGGTGAGGCCGCCTGCCACGGCCTGCCCGGCCGGGGTGGCGCCCACGGCGACGACGAGGCTGACCAGCGCGATGACGAGGGCGGGGGACACCCGTCCACGGAGAGTCCTGTTCATGTGCGCACCCAAGCCCCGTGCGCGGCCCGCTGTCAACGCTGCCAGAATCGCGGGGTGGCCGCTGATCTGCTCGAGATCGCCGACGAGCTCTATGCCCTGTCGCTCCCCGAGTTCACACCTGCGCGCGACGCCAAGGCCAAGGAGCTCAAGGGCACCGACCTGGCGAAGGAGGTCAAGGCGCTCAAGAAGCCGTCCATGGCCGGCTGGGTGGTGAACCTCCTGGTCCGGCACGAGACCGAGCAGGTCGAGCAGCTGCTCCAGGTCGGGACCGCGCTGCGGGCGGCACAGGAGTCGATGTCCGGCGACGAGCTGCGCCAGCTCACCCGGCAGCGACGCCAGGTCACCGCGGCCGTCACCACCCAGGCCCGCCGGCTGGCCCGCGAGCACGGCCAGAAGGTCACCGAGGCGGTCGCCGCCCAGGTCGAGGCGACGCTCACCGCGGCGATGGTCGACGAGGAGTGTGCCAAGGCGGTGCGCAGCGGGATGCTGCTCACCGCGCTCGAGTCGACCGGCGTCGACGCGGTCGACCTCGACCGGGCCGTCGCCCTCCCGGACGCGCTCGGCTTCGTCGCCACCGCGCGCGAGGAGGCCACCCCCGCCAAGCCCGACCTGCACGTCGTCCCCGACCCCGACCGCGACGAGAAGGCACTGGCCGCCGCCCGCGAGGCGCTGGAGGAGGCCGAGGAGGAGCTGACCGAGGCGACCTCGGCGTACGACGAGGCGGCGCAGGCGCTCTCCGACCTGGAGGCCAGGTCGATGCAGGTACAAGCCGAGATCGACGAGCTGAAGCGCAAGATCGCCCAGCTCGAGGAGACCGGCGACGAGGTGGACGACGAGATCGCCGAGGCCGAGGAGGCCCGCGACGAGGCCCAGGAGACGCGTCGCCGAAGCCACCAAGGCGCGCGACGCGGCCGCGAAGGCGGTGGCAAAGCTCGAGGGCTGACGCTGTTTGGCGGTTGGACCTGGCCGGCGCTGGTTGAGGAGGTCGCGCAGCGACCGTCTCGAAGCCTCGCAACCGGGTGCTGGGCCTGGACCACCGCCGATCGAGCTTGTCGAGATCGCCGCATCGGAGCCTGACTCGCCCACCGGTGGTTGAGGAGGTCGCGCAGCGACCGTCTCGAAACTGCTCCGCGGGCCGCGAAGGCACCGTCGCTGGACCACCCGCTGATCGAGCTTGTCGAGATCACCGCAACGGACTCTGGGACTCGCCCGCCGGTGGTTGAGGAGGTCGCGCAGCGACCGTCTCGAAACCTCGCAACCCGGTGCTGGGACTGAGCTGGTGCGGCAACCCGACAGCCGAGTGTCTGACCCTCGCCGGGGCTGTCAATCCTGGGTGCCGCTCGTTGCGGTTCTCGGGGCGGGTTGACAGCCCCGGCGAGGGTCAAAGGCGGGCTGGCTGTCGGGTTGCCGCGCGGGGCTGCGGCTGGCGGTGCGGGGTCGCCGCCGCGAGGCACCCGCTCGCCCACCGCCGATCGAGCTTGTCGAGATCGCGCAGCGACGGCATCCGCGACCTCACCGGTGGTTGAGGAGGTCGCGCAGCGACCGTCTCGAAACCTCCGCAGCGAAGGCCCCCGCTCGCGCACCGCCGGTCGAGCCCGTGGTCGGCGAGCCCGCGGAAAGATTCTGAAAAAAGTTTCGGGATCCCTTGTGGAATGGGGCTTTCCGGGCCCTGGACTGTCGGTGGTCGATGGCAGGGTTGACCCCACGATGACCTCCGACTTCGACCCGCCCCAGCCCGCCGAGTGCGACGACCCCGCTACGGTGCTGGCCCACGCGCGGGCCCAGAAGAAGGTCGAGGACGACGCCGCCCGCGAGGTGATGCAGGCCGCCGCGCGGTGGGCGGCGATGCACTCCAGCGACTCGGTGGTCGGGCCGGTCGCCTCGTGGCACGAGTCCTGGCACGAGTCGGCTCTGCCGCTGGGCGGCGAAGGGTGCCCGGAGGTGGCGGAGTTCGCGGTCGTCGAGCTCGCCGCCGCGCTGGGCCGCTCCACCGAGTCCGGGCGCCGCTTCCTCGCCCAGGCCGTCGAGGGCCGCTACCGGCTCCGACGCTGCTGGGAACGACTCGAGGCCGGTGACCTGCAGGCCTTCCGGCTCGGCTACATCGCCGACCGCACCATGACCCTGACCCCGGCGGCGGCGGCGTTCGTGGACGCCCACGTCGCCCCGGTCGCCCACAAGATCGGCCCCGCCCAGCTCGGGCCGGCTGATCGAGGAAGCCACCGCCAGGTTCGACCCCGACCAGACCGAAGCCGACCGGCTCGCCGCCGCCGAGGTCCGCCACCTCGACGTCGACCTGGCCCAGGTCACCGTCGCCGGGACCGTGCACGTCGAGGGCGACCTCGACCTCGCCGACGCCCTCGACTTCAACACCGCCCTCGCCGCCGACGCCCACGCCCAGCTCCTGCTGGGCTCCACCGAGTCGCTGGACGTACGCCGCTCCATCGCCGCCGGCAACCTGGCCCGCGCCCAAGGCACCCTGGACCTGACCGACGACGGACCGGCGTCAGACGAGCCGCCGCGCGGAAGCGGGAGGTGGTGCTGCACGTCCACCTCGCCGACGCCGCCCTCCTCGGCGCCGGTGGGCTCGCGCGGGTCCAGGAAACCAAGGGGCCGGTCACCGTCGCCCAGGTCCGCCAATGGTGCGCCAACCCCGACACCGTGTCACCGTCCAACCCGTCCTGGACCTGGGCGAGCACCTCCAGGTCGGCTCCTACGAAGCCTCCGCCCGGCTCAAGCTCCAGACCCAGCTACGCGACGGGACCTGCGTCTTCGCGTTCTGCTACCGCCCCGCCGAAGACTGCGACTGCGACCACCGCGTCCCCCACCACCCAGAGACGTGACGACGGCGGGCCGACCTGCACCTGCAACCTCGCCCCCACCTGCCGTGGCCACCACCGCGCCAAAACCACCGGCGGCTGGACCTACCTCACCGTCGAACCCGGCGTCTACCTGTGGCGCAGCCCCCTGGGCTACCAGTTCCTCCGCGACCACACCGGCACCCTCGACGTCACCCCCGACCACGAACGACGCCGCCTGGCCCGAGAGTTCCGGCGTCACTTCGGCCCAACCGGCCCCGCCGGCCGACGACCCCGAACCCTGACCACCCCGCCCCACACCCCGCCGACCTGGTCGAGCGGGGGCATCGGCGCGCTCTCGGCGCGGATCAAGGTGCTACCCGCCTGGGACGGTGTCATTCCAGAGCCCGATCAGGCCGCCGAAGCGTTCCACGATCGCGGCCACCACTCCGTCGTCGGCGACGGCCTCCGCGACCTGGCGAGGCGTGGGGAGGTGCGTCCCGTCCGTCCAGGAGTGCAGCCGATCCAGGTCGGCAGCGAGACCGGGCTCGATCTCGCTCCAGCGCCGCACCGCCCGCGACCGGTCGGTGGTCCAGGTGTGGTCATGGACGCTGACCAGCCCGGCTACCGCCAGGAGCGTCTTGCGGGCGACCCGCACCCCGAGGGCCGCGTCGGCGTCGGCGTCGGCGTCGGCGCCGACGGCCTGCTGCCACCGCCGCAGGTGCTGCCCGAGGTCGCCGTTGAAACCGCGAGCGGCCCGGGCGTCCGCAGGGAAGCGCGGGAGCGCGGTGGACGGATCCGGGCCCGCGAGGTGGACGCAGTAGTGGCGGAGGAACACCCGGTTCCCGTACGCCGCGTCGGAGTCGCCGACGTAGTCGGCGGCGCTGGCGTCGGCGACCTCGACGCCTCGACATATGTCGGTGTAGCGCGCAGAGAGACGCGCGCCGACCGCCGGCGCGTCCGGGAGGCCGATCGAGAGCAGGTCGACGTCCGACGACCCCGGGCGAGCGGTCCCGGTCGCCACCGAGCCGTAGACGTAGAGCGCCGCCTCGCTCGCGCCGAGCATCGTGACGGCATCGGAGAGGACGGGTTCGAAGACGGCCGGCACGCGGTCGCGGCGTGCGCCCGTCCGTATCGTCCCGTCCGGCATCACGCCCTCGTCGGGGTCACCCACCGCGTCCACCCGTTCCCGTCAGATCGTGCCGTCGAGGAAGTCGCAGTGGCGCGTGAACCCGGTCTCGGTGAGCTCGGCGGCGAGACCCAGGTCTGCGGGCGACTGGCTGACGACGATGACCGGTGACCCGAGGCCGGGCGCCTGGCTGATCGCGGCTGGGAGCGCCTCGTCGGCCCGCGAGACGTCCGCGAGGAACAGGACCGGTCCTCCTGGCGCGTAGACGGGTGGCGCCTGGACCAGGCGAGCCGAAGCCCCGGCGACGGCCACCTGCTCCCGTAGCGTCACGAGCCGTCGGAGGGACGTCGACGTCGCGATGCCACCACGACTCGGCCGGCTCGAACCCGCGGGTCGTGACGAACGCGCGGCGGGCGGGCTCGGGGACCGGGCAGACCCAGCGCATCGCACCGGAGACCGCTTCGGCCAGGGTGGCCCACAGGTCGGCGCCGTCGGTCTGCCACCTGTCCTCGGCGACGCAGGCGTCGTCCACCGTCCACCCGGACCCTCTGGGCTGGGCCAGCACCAGCTCGTCGTCGGACCTGAATCCGACGGCCCCGCCCTCGCGCAGCAGGTGCTCGATGAACACCCGGTGTCGGTCCTTCGCGTCCGGCGCGGGACGCCAGTAGACCGGCGCGTAGGTGACGAGCTTCGCGCGCCGTTCGGCCAGCCGCTCGACGATCCAGTCGGCGTCCCCCGGCTGCAGCCGCTCCACGGACACTCGGGAACTGTAGAGCGAGGCCGGGCCACCTACAGTCGCGAGGTGGACGTCGACTGGGCGGCGAGGTGGTGGACCAGCCAGCTCGAGTCGCACTGGCGCCGTGCGAGGCTGCGGACGTGGAGTACGACCCGACCCAGTTCGCGGGGGCGGCGCGCCACTACCGGCGCGGGCGACCGCCGTACTCGGCGCACCTCGCGGAGGTGGTCGAGCGCGAGCTGGCTCTCGACGGGACCGGACGGCTCCTTGACGTCGGCAGCGGGCCCGGCACGGTCGGGATGGAGCTCGCTCCGCTCTTCGAGCACGTGACGCTGCTCGAGCCCGATCCCGACATGCTCCGCGAGGCGCGAGCGCGCGCGGAGGCGGAGCACGTGCGGTCCGCGGACTTCGTCTGCGCCACCGCCGAGGACCTGCCTCGTCTCGGCCTGCCGCCGATGCGGGTGGTGACGTTCGGCCAGTCCTTCCACCGGGTCAACCGGGTCGAGGTCGCGGAGGCCGTCCACGGGCTGCTCGAGCCAGGTGGCTCCCTGGTGCTGATCAGCCACGACGTGGCTGCGGGTCCGGCTCCCTCGCCGCCGCCGGGCGCGACGCCCATCCCGCACGAGGAGATCGACGAGGTGGTCCGGGCCCATCTCGGCCCCGAGCGACGCTCCGGATCTCGTCCGGCCTCGTCCTACCCCGACGAGCGGTTCGAGAGGACCGTGGCCCGTACGTCGTTCGGAACCTCCCGCACCGTGCACGCACCCGGTCGTCCCGACATCGTGCGCGACGTCGACGGGGTGATCGCCGGCTACCTGTCCATGTCCACGTCGGCCCCACACCTGTTCGGGTCCCGCCTCGACGCGTTCGTGGCGGACCTGCGCGCGCTGCTCGAGAGCCGGTCGCCCGGTGGCCGGTTCTGGGACTGGCCCGGCGACACCGAGATCGTGATCGCGACCCGGGACTGAGCCCTCCGTCGGCTCGACCCTAGGGCGTGCCGGCCCAGCCCTTGGAGCGCTCGACGGCATCGATCCAGCGGGCGTGGGCGGCGTCGGCGGCGGTGCGGTCGGCGGCGGGGGCGAACGCGCGGTCGAGCTGCCAGGTCTCGCGGAGGTCGTCGGTCGACGACCAGACACCGGTGCCCAGGCCGGCGAGGAACGCCGCCCCGAGCGCCGTGGTCTCGACCAGCTTCGGCCGCTGCACCTCGACGCCGAGCTGGTCGGCCTGCAGCTGGCAGAGCAGGTCGTTGGCCGACGCTCCGCCGTCGACGCGCAGGGGGGCGCCGTTGTTGGGCATCGTCTCGAGCACGTCCCGGACCTCGAAGGCGATCGCCTCCAGCGTGGCGCGGACGAGGTGGGCGCGCGTCGTGCCGCGGGTGATCCCGATGATCATGCCGCGGGCGTGGGGGTCCCAGTGCGGGGCGCCGAGCCCGGTGAGCGCGGGCACGAACACCACGCCCTCGGTGTCGTCCACGGTCGCGGCGATCGCCTCGGTCTCGGCGGCGGAGCCGACGATCTGGAGCCCGTCGCGCAGCCACTGCACCGCGGCGCCGGTCACGAAGATCGCGCCCTCGAGGGCGTAGGTGAGCTCACCGGACGGCGACCGCCACGCCGCCGTCGAGAGGAGCCCGGCGTCCGAGCGCTGCAGGTCCGTGCCGGTGTTGGTGAGGATGAACGACCCGGTGCCGTAGGTGCACTTGGCGTCACCGGGGTCGAAGCAGGTCTGACCGAACAGGGCGGACTGCTGGTCGCCGGCGATCCCGGCGATCGGCAGCGAGAGGTCGAGGAACGACGACGGGTCGGTCGTCGCGACCTCGCCCCAGTTGGGGACCAGCTCGGGCAGCGCGTCCCGGGGGACGCCGAACAGCTCGCACAGCTCGTCGGACCAGTCGCCCGTGCTGAGGTCGAAGAGCAGGGTGCGGCACGCGTTGGAGACGTCCGTGACGTGGTAGGTGCCGCGGGTCATCCGGGCGATCAGGTAGGAGTCGACGGTGCCCACGGCGTAGCGGCCCGACTCGACCAGAGCCCAGGTGTGCGGCTCCTGCTCGGCCAGCCACATCAGCTTGGTGCCCGAGAAGTAGGGGTCCAGCCGCAGCCCGGTCAGCTCGGTCACCCGCTCCTCGTGGCCCTCGTCCTTCAGGCGGGTGCAGATGTCGGCGGTGCGCCGGTCCTGCCAGACGATCGCCCGCCGCGGGGAGCCGAGCGTCTCCCGGTCCCAGAGCAGGATCGTCTCGCGCTGGTTGGTGATGCCGATCGCCGTGAGCTCGGCCGCGTCCACCTGCGCGACCGCCTCGGCGGCCGCCGAGAGGGTGGCCTGCCAGATCTCCTCCGGCGAGTGCTCCACCCAGCCCGGCTTGGGGAAGTGCTGACGGAACTCCTCGTAGCCCTTGGCCGCGATGCCGCCGTCCTCGGTGACGACGACGGCGGTGACGCCGGTGGTGCCGGCGTCGATGGCGAGAACGCTCACGTCGGGTCGGTGGACCGGACGATGTCCAGGATCTTCTCGTCGATCCACGACAGGTCGGGGGCGACCCGCATCTCGTAGTTCTCGGTGCCGGCCCAGGCCTGGAAGTCGCGGGCGCCCTGTGCCTGAGCGAACGCCTCGAGCTCCTCCTCGAGCTCCTTGGTGACCGGCACCTTCTCCTCCTCGGTGGAGGCCTGCAGGTACAGCTCGCTGAGGGTGAGCAGCCGCGTCAGCTCGGGGATCGGCTCGGCGTGGTCGTCGACCCGGAGGTCGACGGCGACGTCGTCGAGGCCGCCGTAGCCGGCGCCCTCCTTGACGACGAGCAGCGCCGCGGACTGCCGGCCGCGGGCGTCGCCGCCGGCCAGGTCCCCCGCGGTCAGCGCCTCGAGCAGGCGGCGGGCGAGCGGGGCCTCGGGGTCGGAGGTCTTCCACGCCAGCTCCATCGCGTCCACGACGTCCTCGCCGGCGAGGATGTTGCCCTGGATCGCGTAGCCGTCGCCGGTGATGCTGCCCGCCCAGTCGATGCAGGCGTGACCGGTGTGCGAGGCGGCGACGCCGTCGACGTCGACGATGCCGACCTGGCGCTCCTCGCGCTTGTCGTCCTCCTCGAGCAGCCGCATCAGCGCCACCGACGCGGTCGCCCCCTCGTCGAGATGGGCCAGGGCGAGTCCCTTGTAGGCGACGTTGGCGTCCGCCTGGGTCGCGATCGCGCCGACTCCGGCCACCGCGGCAGGTACGGCGGACCCGACGGCGAGGAACTTCGAGGCGACCGCCACCCCCCACGACTCTCCGTCGGCGGACCTGGCCACGATCGAGAACGTCATGGCCGCACGATAGCGAGCCACAACCAGCGGTCGCCGGGCCGAGTCCCACCAGCATGGACCGTCGCCTCCTCGCCCTTCCCGGACTCCTCGTCCTGCTGCTCACCGGGTGCCAGGCCGGGTCCGGTGACGGTCCGGATGCCGCTCCGCGGACGCCTGCGTCGACTGTGACGGCGACCCGGCCGCCGACCACCCAGCCGACGACCACCCAGCCGCCGACCCAGCCGGCGACCCAGCCGCCCGGGCCGCAGCCGCTGGACGCGGCGGCGCTCCCGACGGGTGCGCCGCCGCGGCTGACCTACGCCTTCGCGGAGCACCCGACCTTCGGCGGCGGCGACTGGCGGCTGGTGTGGCCCGACGGGAGCGACCGGCCCTTCACCGAGTCGCCCGCCCTGTTCGCGGCGTACGACGACGTGATCGTCAACGGCTACGGCACGGAGGGAGGGTTCGTCGTCGAGCTGTTCGACGGCGAGGCCCACCGCACCCACGAGCTGCCGAAGCTGTGCCACTTCGCGCTGGTCACGACGCCGGACCGCGATCGGGTCGCCTGGCTCGACGACCAGGGCACGCTCGTGGAGCAGTACGCCGACGGCAGCGTCAGCACCCGCCCGGTCCGGCTGCCGCACGGCACCTGTGACGACCAGGACCCGGTCGCGCTCAACGGACCCACGCTCTACGTCGACGGGCGGAAGACGCCGCCGATGGCCGTCAAGGGTCCACGTGAGCCGGTCCCGCTGCAGGGCTACCGGACCCTCGCCGACGTCTCCGCCCGGGGCAACCTCGTAGGGCAGCTCGCAGACGACCCGCACTGCTGGGGGCTGCTCCGGCAGGGAGCCGAAGAGCGGTGGCGCACCTGCGCTGACCGGCTGACGTCGTTCGCGCCCGACGGGCGGCGCGTGCTGGGCATCGTGAGCGCCGTGGACTACCGCCTCCTCGTGGTCCACGGAGTCCGCGATGGCCGCGTCGAGGCACAGTGGGCCAACGCTCCCGGGCAGTGGGTCACGCAGGTCGAGTGGGAGGACTCCACGCACCTGCTGGTCGTCGTGCACAACCGCGCCGTCGGGTGGTCGGTGGTCCGCCTGGCACTCGAGGGCACTGCCGAGTACGCCGTACCACCGGTGCGCACCGGCGCGGAGTTCTCGCCGTTCCGCCTGCAGCTCAGCTGATCCGAATACCCGCTTGCCCTCAACCGCCGTTGAGGACCCACAATCGACGGGTGCTCCAGCGACTCGGCTTCCCGTCCGTCGGCCGCCACCGACGGTTCGTGACCGCGATCGCCATCGACGCCGTCGGGAGCGGCGTGTTCATGCCGATCTCGATGCTCTACTTCCTCGTTGCGACCGACCTGACCCTGGTGCAGGTCGGCGCCGCGATCTCGCTGGCCAGCCTGGTCGCGCTGCCGACCGGCCCGCTCCTCGGGTCCGTGGTCGACCGGGTCGGGGCCAAGCCGGTGCTGCTGGCAGGCAACGTGCTCCAGGGCGCCGGGTTCGTGGCCTACCTGGTGAGTGACTCGTTCGTCGCGGTGACGGCCTGGACCGTCGTGGTGACCATCGGGCGCACCGCCTTCTGGGGCTCCTACGGCAACATCGTCGCCGCCATCTCGGTGCCGGGGGAGCGGGAGAAGTGGTTCGGCTTCCTGGGCGCCCTGCGCAACGTCGGCTTCGCGCTCGGTGGCCTGGTGTCCGGCGTCGCCATCACCATCGGCACGCAGGCGGCCTACGCCACGGTGGTGATCGCGAACGCCGCGTCGTACGCCGTGGCGTTCGTGCTGCTGCTCGCGGTGCCGGCCACGGAGCGCACCCAGCACGAGGCGCAGCCAGGCTCATGGGCCACCGTGCTGCGCGACGGCCCCTACCGGGTGCTGTGGTTCGCCCAGCTCGCGTTCTCCCTGTCGATGATGGTGCTCAACTTCGCGATGCCGGTCTACGCCACCGCCGTGCTCGGCCTGCCGGGCTGGGTCAGCGGCGCCGTCTTCACGATCAACACCATCATGGTCGGGTTCGGCCAGGGCCTGGCCGTGCGCGCGATGACCGGCCGGGTGCGCTGGCGGATCCTGGTGCTGACCAACCTCTTCTTCGCCGTGTCCTACGTCGTCCTGCTCGGCGCGACCCTGGTGGGGATCACCCTGGGAGTCGTCGTCGTGCTCGTCGGGTCGGTGATCTACACCCTGGGGGAGCTCACCGGTGGTCCGGTCACCTCGGCACTGGAGGCGGAGGCCGCTCCCGAGCACCTGCGCGGCCGCTATCTCTCCATGATCCAGCTCGCCTGGAACGTCTCGGGCACCGTCGCGCCGGTGGCCTTCGCGTGGCTGCTGGACCGCGGGGAGACACCGCTGTGGTTCGTGCTCCTCGGCCTCGCCCTCGCGGGTGTCGGCGTCTCGGCCCTGGTCGGCCGGGTGCTGCCCCTGGCCGACCAGCCGGTGACCAACGCGGCCGTCAACCCGGCGGCCACGCCGACCTCGGACGGGCTGGCCGCCGTCGAGCCGTAGGCACTAGGGTCGTCCGCGACTTGAACGATCCAATTTCAGGAGTGCACATGCGCGTCGGTGTCCTGACCGGAGGCGGCGACTGCCCCGGTCTCAACGCGGTGATCCGCGCGGTGGTGCGCCGCGGGGTCCGCGACCACTCCTTCGAGTTCATCGGCTTCCGCGACGGCTGGCGGGGTCCGCTCGAGGGTCTGACCATGGAGCTCGGGATCGCGCAGTGCCGCGGCATCCTGCCCCGCGGCGGCACCATCCTCGGCTCCTCGCGCACCAACCCGTTCAAGATCGACAACGGCGTCGAGCGGATCCAGGACAACCTGAAGGCCTACGGCGTCGACGCGCTCGTCGCGATCGGCGGTGAGGACACCCTCGGCGTCGCGACCAAGCTCTCCGAGCTCGGCGTGCACGTGGTCGGCGTCCCCAAGACGATCGACAACGACCTGTCCGGCACCGACTTCACCTTCGGGTTCGACACCGCGGTCAACATCGCCACCGAGGCCATCGACCGCCTCCACACGACCGCCGAGTCCCACCACCGGGTCCTGGTCGTCGAGGTGATGGGCCGGCACGCCGGCTGGATCGCGCTGCACGCCGGCATCGCCGGCGGCGCGACCGAGGTCCTGATCCCCGAGCAGCCCTTCGACATCCAGGCCATCTGCGACCGGGTCGAGACCCGGTTCCAGACCCACTACGCGCCGATCATCGTCGTGTCCGAGGGCGCGGTGCCCGCCGAGGGTGGCGACATGACGCTGGTCTCCGGTGAGAAGGACGCCTTCGGGCACGTCCGGCTCGGCGGCATCGGCGACCGGCTGGCCCAGGAGATCGAGTCCCGCACCGGCAGCGAGGCGCGCGCCGTGGTCCTCGGCCACATCCAGCGGGGCGGCACACCGACGGCGTTCGACCGGTGGCTGGCCACGCGGTTCGGCCTGCACGCGATCGACGCGGTCGCCGACCAGGACTTCGGGAAGATGGTCGCGTTGCGCGGCACCGACATCATCCGCGTGCCGCTCAGCGAGGGCACCGCCGAGCTCAAGCTGGTCAGTCCGGAGGAGTACGCCGAGGCGGCGGTCTTCTTCGGCTAGAGATCCCGCCTCAACCTCGCCTCAACCTCGTCTGGCTCACCTGCGTAGAGACTGGTGTGACACGCGGACAGGAGCGAGGGTGAGCCGGCTGCCGGGCAACGACGGGTTCGACGAGTTCGCGACGGCGGCGTGGCCGCGGCTGCGGCGCTCGGCGTACCTCCTCACCGGCGACCACCACCTCGCCGAGGACCTGACGCAGACGGCGCTGGTGCGCACCTACGCGCACTGGCGGCGAGTGCGCCGGGCCGACGCGCTCGCCTACACGCGGCGGGTGCTGGTGAACCTCAACATCGACCGGATCCGGCGCAGGCACGGGACGGTCGACGTGGGCGACGCGCTCCTGGACTCGACGCCGTCGCCGACCGACACCCGGGTCGACGAGCGTGACGAGGCGGTGCGGCTGCTGCGCACGCTCACCGACCGCGAGCGGCGGGTCGTGGTGCTGCGGCACTACTTCGACCTGTCCGAGGCAGAGGTCGCCGGCGAGCTCGGGGTCGCCCGCGGCACCGTGAAGAGCACGCTGTCGCGCGCACTCGCCAAGCTGCGGGTGGCCGCCGACGACGCGAGGACCTACGAGGAAGTGGTGGGGCAGTGAACGACGTACGCACGGTCGCCGAGCTCGAGCGAACCCTCAAGGCCAGCGAGCCCGACCTGCTCCAGCCGGCCACGCTCGGCGACATCCGCGCCCGGGGACGCCGGCGCCGCCGCACCCGCCTGGCGGCCACTGCCGGCGGGGCCGCGGCTGCGGTCGTGCTCGCCTCCCTGGGCGCCGCCGGGCTCGCGGGCCACGGTGACGGAGCACGCGACCACAACGTGGCCGACCAGCCGAAGGAGATGACAGCGCTCGCCAAGCGGGCGCTGGCCGAGATCCCCGGCGCCCAGCAGGTCTCCGGCTGGCAGGTCGTGCTCCCGACCCCGGTCGGCGCCCGCGCCGCGGTGCCTCCCGACCAGCGGGTCCCGGACGACCTGATCGACGGCGGCCCCGTCGACATCGGCGCCCGCCGCTACCTCGGCGTGACCAGCTATGACCGTGAGGCGTTCCCGCACTGGCTCTGGGACGGCGTGTCGGACTACGAGAAGCACGTGCTCGGCACCGAGAAGGAGTATCCCGTCGGCTCCACCGACGTCGGCGTCATCCTGGACGCCGGTCCGCTGGACCTCGCGTGCATGCGGCCGCTCCCGAGCTGGGGTTCCGACGCCGATCGAGACACCTGCTCTCCTGCGATGCTCGGCACGGTCGGCGGCCACCGGACCTACGCGTGGGGGATGGGTGCCGACGGCTTCCTGGAGCCGGGGCAGGACCTGCAGCTCTTCTCCACACCCAGCTTCAGCAGCGGTTCGGCGCGCACCGTCTGGATCGGCGGCACCAACGGCACCGACGTCGCCTCGGTCGACCTCGTCACGACCGACGGAACGTCAGTGGCCGCGACGGTGGCCTCCGGGACGCTGGTCCCCGGCGACACGATGTTCTGGGGCACCGTGGACGGCGACCTGGCGATGGCGGTCACCCGCGATGCGTCGGGGAACGTGCTCGAGAAGCACGTGCTCGCGCCGTGCGGGACGCCGGTGGACTGCGAGGTGCGCTGAGGAGACGTGCAGGGCCGGTGCAGGCTGTCTGCATGTGAGGTCACTCCGACGGGTATCGCACGGGCGTGACCGCAACCGCCAGCGAGCCCGTCGACGTCAACGGGCCTGAGCCCGACCTCAAGCGGGTGATGGGGCCCAAGCTGCTCCTGCTGTTCATCGTCGGCGACATCCTCGGCGCGGGCGTCTACGCCGTCACCGGCCAGCTGGTGGGAGTCGTCGGCGGCATGGCGTGGCTGCCGTTCCTGGTGGCGTTCGTGGTCGCGTCGCTGACCGCCCTGTCCTACCTCGAGCTCGTCACCAAGTACCCCCAGGCGGCCGGCGCCGCGCTCTACACGCACAAGGCCTTCGGGGTCCACTTCGTGACGTTCCTCGTCGCGTTCGCCGTGATCTGCTCGGGCATCGCGAGCGCCTCGACCTCCTCCAAGGTGCTCGCCCAGAACCTCACCGGTGGCCTCGAGGTCAACGGCTGGATCGACGCGGCGCCGAGCAACACGACCATCACCCTGATCGCGCTCGGCTTCATGGTCCTCCTCGCCCTGATCAACCTGCGCGGCGTCGGGGAGTCCGTGAAGTTCAACGTGGTCCTCACGCTGGTCGAGGTCACCGCGCTGACGATCGTGATCGGTGTCGGCTTCTACGCCATGACGCAGGGTGAGTCCGACTTCGGGCGCATCACGACCTTCCAGGACTCCGGTGACAAGGGCATGTTCCTGGCCGTGACCGCGGCGACGTCGATCGCGTTCTTCGCGATGGTCGGCTTCGAGGACTCGGTCAACATGGTCGAGGAGACGGAGGAGCCGGAGCGGATCTTCCCCCGCATCATGCTCACCGGCCTCGGCATCGCCGTGCTGATCTACATGCTCGTCGCCATCTCGGTCGTCGCGGTGCTCTCCAACGACCAGATCGCCAACGCCCCCGAGGGTGGAGCGCTGCTGGAGGTCGTGCACGTCGGGGCGCCCGACTTCCCGATCGACAAGGTGTTCCCGTTCCTCGCGGTCTTCGCGGTCGCCAACACCGCCCTGATCAACATGCTGATGGCCAGCCGCCTGATCTACGGGCTGGCCAACCAGGACGTGCTGCCCCGCACCCTGGGCAAGGTCTCGCCGAACCGCCGGGCGCCGTACGCCGGCATCATCTTCTCGACCGTGATGGCGCTCGCGCTCATCGTCTACGTCACCTCGCGCGGGGAGAGCGAGGTCGTGCTCAACCTCTCCAGCGTCACCTCGCTGCTGCTGCTCTGCGTCTTCACGGTCGTCAACGTCGCCTGCCTGATCCTGCGGCGCGACCACTCCGCGGAGAGCAGGTTCCGCTCGCCCGGCCCCACCCCCGCCCTCGCGGCGGTCCTCTGCGCCTTCCTGGTCGGGCCGTGGGCTGACCGCGACGCGCTGATCTACCAGATCGCCGGCATCCTCATGCTGATCGGCGTGGGGCTCTGGGCGATCACGTGGGCCACCAACCGCGGGGCCCGAGCCAAGAAGACCGGGTTCCGCGACATCGACCACCTGGAGTAGGCCGCGCCAGGACCGCTCCGCCCCCTGAGAACGATTGCGGGCGCGGAACGCCGCGCCCGTACCCTTGGTGGGTGAGCAGCAGCACCGTCCCCGACCTCGAGGCCCTGCGGGCGCTCGGCGCGGCCCAGCAGCCGGTCTACCCCGACCGCACGGCCGTCGACGCCGCCGTGGCCCGCCTCCGGACGATGCCGCCGCTGGTCTTCGCCGGCGAGTGCGACGAGCTGAAGGACAAGATCGCGGCGGTGTCGCGCGGCGAGGCCTTCATGCTCATGGGCGGCGACTGCGCCGAGACCTTCGCCGGCGTCACCGCCGACAACGTGCGCAACAAGCTGCGCGTGCTGCTGCAGATGGCGGTCGTGCTGACCTACGCCGCCTCCGTGCCGGTCGTGAAGGTCGGCCGGCTGGCAGGGCAGTACGCCAAGCCCCGGTCCTCCGACTTCGAGACCCGCGAGGGAGTGACGCTGCCCGCCTACCGCGGTGACGCCGTCCACGGCTACGACTTCACTGCCGAGTCGCGGGTCCCCGACCCGCACCGGTTGGTGGACGTCTACAACGCCTCCGCGGCGACGCTCAACCTGGTCCGTGCGTTCGTCACCGGCGGCTACGCCGACCTGCGTCAGGTGCACACCTGGAACACCGACTTCGTCCGCGAGTCGCCGATCGGCCAGCGCTACGAGCGGGTGGCCGCCGAGATCGAGCGGGCGCTGACCTTCATGCAGGCCATCGGGGCCGATCCCGACGAGTTCCACCGGGTCGACTTCCACACCTGTCACGAGGGGCTGCTGCTCGACTACGAGCACGCGCTGACCCGCATCGACTCGCGCACGGACACGCCGTACGACGTGTCCGCGCACTTCGTCTGGATCGGCGAGCGCACCCGCCAGCTCGACGGCGCCCACATCGAGCTGTTCCGTCACATCCGCAACCCCATCGGCGTCAAGCTCGGGCCCACGACGAGCGCCGACGACGCGCTCGCCCTGGCCGAGCGGCTGAACCCCGACAACGAGCCGGGCCGCCTCACCTTCATCACGCGCTTCGGCGCCGGCAAGATCCGCGACGGGCTGCCCGACCTGGTCGAGAAGGTCACCGCCTCCGGGGTCGAGGTGGCCTGGGTCTGCGACCCGATGCACGGCAACACCTTCGAGGCGTCCTCCGGCTACAAGACCCGTCGCTTCGACGACGTCATCGAGGAGGTGCAGGGCTTCTTCGACGTGCACCGGTCGCTCGGCACCTGGCCGGGCGGGGTCCACGTCGAGCTCACCGGCGACGACGTGACCGAGTGCGTCGGGGGCGGCGAGGAGCTGGCCGAGATCGACCTCGGCTCGCGCTACGAGTCGGTCTGCGACCCGCGGCTCAACCGCGTGCAGTCGCTCGAGCTGGCCTTCCTCGTGGCGGAGATGCTGCGCACCGCCTGAACCCCACCGTCCCGGTGGCCGTGTGACAGGCATGAAGCTGCTCACCTCCGCTGCCGCCGTCGCCGTCACCGCGGCCCTGCTCGTCCCCGCCGGGCCGGCCGAGGCCCGCGCCGGTGCCTCGGTCACCGTCGCCGACATGGCCTTCAGCCCGGGGTCGGTCACCGTCGGCCTCGGCCAGAGGGTGACCTGGACGTTCCAGGACTCGGTCGCCCACACCAGCACCTCCGACCAGGGCTTCTGGGACAGCGGCACGAGGTCCGGCGGCGCGACGTACTCCCGCACCTTCACGTCTGCCGGGTCCTTCGCCTACCACTGCACCATCCACACGATGATGCGCGGGAAGGTGGCGGTGCCGCTGACGGTGAGCGGCTCACCGAACGCCGGGTGGACGCTGCGCTGGTCGACGAAGAAGGGCAAGGGCGGCGTCACCTTCGACGTCCAGGTCCGGCTCGGCTCGGGACGGTGGAAGGCACTGGCCTCCGGCGCGACCGCGGCGAGCCAGAAGTTCGACCCGGCCAAGTCAGGCAGCTATTCCGTGCGGGCGCGCACGGTGAAGGGTGGGTCGCGGTCCGGCTGGTCGCCGACCACTACAGTGCCCATTTCGTGACCTCTGGTGTGATCGACCCGTGACCGACCACGTGATCGACCTCCGCTCCGACACGCTCACCCGCCCGACCGAGTCGATGCGTGCCGCCATGGCGCGCGCCGAGGTCGGCGACGACGTCTACGGCGAGGACCCGACGGTGATCGCGCTCGAGGAGCGGGTCGCCGGGCTGTTCGGCCACGAGGCCGCACTGTTCACGCCGACCGGGTCGATGGCCAACGTGCTGGCGGTCGGCTCGCTGGTCGCGCCCGGGCAGGAGGTGCTGTGCGAGTCGTCGGCGCACATCGCCCGCGCCGAGCTCGGCGCGCACGGCGCGATCGGCGGGATCACCATGCGCACCTGGACCCACCCCCGCGGCCGCGCGGACCTGACCGCGATCCGCTCCATGTTCGCGCCCGACATGGGTCCGTTCTTCGTCCGGACCGCGGCGATCTCCGTGGAGAACACCCACAACTTCGCGGGCGGCGCCGTGCTGCCTCTCGAGGAGCTCCAGGAGCTGCGCGCCTGGGCGACCGGCGTCGGCGCCGGGGTGCACCTCGACGGCGCCCGGATCTGGAACGCCCACGTCGCGACCGGGGTCCCGTTCGTCGAGTACGGCGCGGTCGCGTCGGTCGTGTCGGTCTGCCTGTCCAAGGGCCTGGGCGCCCCGGTCGGCTCGCTGATGGTCGGGTCGCAGGACGCGATCGACGAGGCGCGGGTGCGCCGCAAGAGGATGGGCGGCGGAATGCGGCAGGTCGGCATCCTGGCCGCCGCCGGGCTGCATGCCCTCGACCCTGCTCATGGGCACGTGGAGCGGCTGGCCGAGGACCACGCCCACGCCCGGCTGCTGGCCGAGGCGTGCGGCCTCGACCCAGCGACGGTGGACACCAACATCGTCGTGGTCGAGCGCAGCGACGCGGCGGCGTTCGTCGCGGCCGCGGCGGAGCAGGGCGTCCGGGTGGCCACGGTCGGACCGACCGCGGTCCGCATGGTCACCCACCTCGACGTCTCCGACGAGGACGCCCAGGCCGCAGCGAGCGTGCTCGCGAAACTGGCTCCGGGCTAGCCCGGGTCTCCCAGGAACGACACCTCGCTGATCGCGGTGAAGTTGCGGGCGGCGTTGCCCTCCCCCGGCGCGGAGACGGTCGCGATCCTGAGCACGACCCGCCGGGTGACGACGTCGGGGACCTCGACCAGCTGCAGGTCACGGGTCTCGGTGAGCTTCTGACGGACCTTGCTCCCGTCGTCGAAGACCCAGATGACGGACCGGATGCGGCGGTTGCCGAGGTACCAGTCGAAGGTGCGACCCTTGCTGTCGGTCGACGTCTTGGCGTAGCCGTTGACCAGGCCCACCTCGTGCAGCTCGGTCGGGTCGCTGAGCGTGAAGGTGAGCTTCAGGCCGGCGCCGTCGCCCGGTGCCCGCCACGCCGTGTCGGGGACGCCGTCGAGCATGTTGCTGGCGTCGTAGGAGACCTGGTCGCCGTTGACGTCCTCGTTGGGCGGGGCCGTCCGCGGCGCCTTGGCCGAGGCGCGGCCGGCGACGTCCACGCCGTCCTTCCCGCTGGCCTCGGCATCCTGTGACTGCCCGCCACCACCGTCGTCGGTGGCCGTGCCGGACCCGTCGTCGCGGACCAGGAACCACCAGCCGGCCGCGACCAGGACCAGGACCGCGGCGGCCGCCAGGATCCAGAGCACCGGGCTGCGGCGCTCCTCGTAGTCGTAGGTGTAGGGCTCGTAGCCGGGCTCCTCCGACCAGTGCTGCTCTGGCTCGGGCTGCACCGGAGCCACCGCGGTCACGGGCGCCGGCTCGGTGCCGCCCGTAATGCCGCCGCCCGCTGTGCCGCCCGTCGTGAGGGGGCCGTAGGGCGTGTAGCCCTCGACCTCGTCGGCGAACAGCGGGTAGCGCGGGGGAGGGGGCGGCGCGACCGCCGCGGGCGGGGTCCGCGGGTCCGCTGCGGCAGCCGAGAGCCGCCGCTCGGCGGTGTCGGTGCGCCAGTCGCCCTCGGTGACCGGCGTGCTGACCGGGCTGCTGACCGGGCTGCTGACCGGGGTGCTGACCGGGGTGCTGACCGGGGTGCCCTCGGGGACGGAGGAGTCGACCGGCACTCCGCAGTTGGTGCAGAACCGGCCCACGCCCAGCTGGTGGCCGCACGACGTGCAGCTGCTCATGGGTCACCTCCTCCTCGCGTGGGATGGTATCCACGCAGCGGTGCAGAGGCAGGTCAGCGGGTCCGCACGAGGGACGACGCGTCGACGCGGCCCACCGCCGGAGGAAGGCGGCGTACGGCGCTCGCGAGCTCGCGCAGCTCGCCGCCGTCCAGCGCCTGCGGTCCGTCGCACAGGGCGTCCTCGGGGTGCGGGTGCACGTCGACGAGCACCCCGTCCGCGCCGACGGCGATCGCCGCGCGCGCCAGCGGCACGACGAGGTCCTTGCGGCCGGCGGCATGGCTCGGGTCGACCACGACCGGCAGGTGGCTCGTCGCCTGCACCGCGGGGACCGCGGAGATGTCGAGGGTGTTGCGGTAGGCCGTCTCGAAGGTCCGGATGCCGCGCTCGCAGAGGACGATGTCGAGGTTGCCGCGCTGCGCGACGTACTCCGCGGCCATCAGCCACTCCTCGATCGTGGCGTTCATGCCCCGGTTGAGCAGCACCGGCCTCCCGCACGTCCCGACCGCCTGGAGCAGCCCGACGTTGGCCATGTTGCGGGTGCCGATCTGCAGCATGTCGGCGTGCTCGGCGACCACGGCGACGTCCCGGGCGTCGACGACCTCGGTGACCACGGGCAGCCCGGTGGCCACGCCGACGTCGGCGAGGATCTCGAGCGCCTCGACGCCCAGCCCCTGGAAGGCGTACGGCGACGTCCGGGGCTTGAACGCGTCACCGCGCAGCAGGGTGGCGCCGGCGCCCTTGGCCATCTGCGCGGCCTCGAGCGTCTGGTCGCGGCTCTCGACCGCGCACGGCCCCGCGATCAGCGTGAAGCTCTCCGGGCCGATCGGCACCTGGCGGGCCGACCCGACCCAGACCGTCGAGCGGTCGCCATGGTGCTGGCGGCTGACCAGCTTGTAGGGGTCGGAGATGCGGTGCACGTCGGCGACGCCCTTGAGGGTGCGCAGGTTGAGGTGGTGGAAGGAGTCGATGTCACCGACCAGGCCGATGATCGTGCGGACCAGGCCCTTGGAGACGAACGCCTCCCCACCCACCGACTCGACGCGAGCGACGACGGCCGCGATGTCCTCGTCGGTCGCGTCGGGCGCCATGACCACGACCATGGCCGCGAATCTAGGCTCGCCCGCGCTCCCGGCCGGGCCAGAACTCAGAGTGCGGACAGGTGTGACTCAATCGTGACGCGCGCGGTGTCAGACGGTGAGGTGCTGGACCTCGCCCTCGACCTTGCGGCGCGGGCCCACCTCGACCACGAGCATCGCGGCCAGCACCAGGGCTCCGCCGAGCAGCATCCGGGAGGTGAGGCCCTCGCCGCCGAGGAGCACCGCGAAGAACGCCGCGAAGACCGGCTCGGTGCTCATGATGATCGCGGTGCGGGTGGGGGAGAGCTGCGACTGCGCCCAGGTCTGGGCGACCAGCGCGAGCGCCCCCGCGACCAGCGCCATGTAGACGACCGCCAGCCAGTCGTGGCGGGTCTCCGGCAGGACCACGCCGTCCGGCGCGGTGGCCACCAGGCAGACGACCGCGATCACCAGCAGCTGGACGACCGACATGCCCAGCGCCTCCCGGGCGGTCGACCACGCACCCAGCGCGACGATGTGCACGGCGTAGAGCACGCTCGCCACGAAGGTCAGCGCCTCGCCGTAGCCGACGGAGAACCCGTCCAGCGTCAGCACTCCCAGCCCCACCGTCGCGAGCGCCACCGCGCACCACGTGAGCCCGGTGATCCGGGTCCGCAGGAGGAGGCTGGCCAGCAGCGGCGTGCACACGACGTACATGCCGGTGACGAACCCGGACACGCTCGCCGCCGTGTGTGCCAGCCCGGCCGTCTGCAGGATCTGCGCGACGCCGTAGACCAGGCCCAGGGCGCCGGCCCGGCGCCAGGCCCTCCGGTCGAGGGCGAGCACCGCGCGATGCATCACCACCAGGGTGACCACGCCCGCGATCGCGAAGCGCACGGCCAGGAAGTCCAGGGTCGGCACCCGGTCGAGCAGGTCCTTGATCAGGAAGAACGTGCTGCCCCAGCTCGCGGTCGTCAGGAGGAGCGCGCCGGTGGCCAGCAGGGAGCCGCGTCGGGTGGTCACACGAGGTAGATGATGACCGTCGAGCCCTTCGGGAGCTCGGTGCCGGCGCCGGGGTCCATGGAGAAGACGTAGCCCAGGCCGATGTAGCCCGTGGCCTCCTCGACGTCGACGACGAAGCCGGCGTCCTGGAGCGTCGCGGTGGCGTCGTCGACGCCGTAGGCGACGACGTCGGGGACCTCGACCAGCTCGGGTCCGAGCGAGACGACGAGGCTGACCGACTCGCCCTTGAACAGGGTGCCGGTCTTCGGGTCCTGGGAGATGACGACCCCTTCGGCGACGCTGTCGGAGTACTCCTGGGAGACATCGACCTTCAGCCCGCGCTTCTCGAGCGCCTGCTGGGCGTCGTCGGCGCTCCTGCCCGCCCAGCTGCCGACAGGGATGGGGCGACGACCCTTCGACACCACGAGGTCGACGATGGTGCCGAACCGCAGCGTGGTTCCGGACTTCGGGGCGGACGCGATGACGATGCCCTCGGGCACGGTCTCGGAGTACTTCTCGGTGGCCTTGCCGAAGGCCATGTTGGCGGTGAGGATCCGGTCCTGCGCCTCGTCGACGGTGATGCCGGTCAGCTTCGGGAGCTGGCCGACCGCGCGGCCGAGCGAGACCGTGAGCGTCACGTCGGTGCCCTTGAGGACGCGCTTCCCGGCCGACGGGTCGGTGCGCAGCACCAGCCCGGCGTCGACCGTGTCGGAGTACGTCGGCTCGCCGGTCTTCACGTCGAGCCCGGCCTTCTCGAGCCGCTGCTGCGCCTCCGCGGGGGAGAGCTGCAGGACCGACGGCGTGGTGGTGTAGCGGGCGTAGCCGAAGTACCACGCACCCGTGCCCACCGCCGCTGCCACCAGGAGGGCGAGGACCAGCAGGATGGGTCCGCGCCGGCGACGGCGCGGTCGCTTGGTCGGCCTGGAGGGCGGGGGCGGCGGTGCGGGCCGCGGCCGGTCGCTGACGGTCGTGGGCTCGCGCGGCCGGTCCAGGGTCGTGGTCGCCTCGGGCGGGGGCGCCAGCAGCGCGGCCATCTCGGCGTGGTCCCACGGCTCCGGGGTCGTGTCGCCGCGAGGCGGTCCCTGGCGGCGGAGCACCTCGGCGGTGTCCGTCGACCTGCGCGGCAGCAGGTCCTCGACGAGCTCCGCGTCGCTGCGGACCCCGGACGTGACG
Source organism: uncultured Actinomycetota bacterium (assembly GCA_963766475.1). Lineage (GTDB taxonomy): Bacteria > Actinomycetota > Actinomycetes > Propionibacteriales > Nocardioidaceae > Nocardioides. The sequence continues at coordinate 265,221 of CAVXZS010000007.1, forward strand.
GCCTGGTTGACCCGCCGCAGGTGGTGCAGCAGCACGCCGGCGTCGGCCGGCCGCTGCTCCCTGTCGCGGGCGGTGGCGCGGGCGACCAGCGCGTCGACGTAGTCGGGGATGCCGGCGACGCGCCGCGAGGGCGGCGGGACGTCCTCGTGCACGTGCTTGTAGGCGACCTGGATCGGCGTCTCGCCCTCGTGGGGCTTCTTGCCGGTGAGGAGCTCGTAGAGGATCACGCCCACGGCGTAGACGTCGGCCCGCGCGTCGGACCGGCCCTCGACGACGAGCTCGGGCGCGACGTAGGAGACGGTGCCGATGAGGACGCCGGTCGCGGTGTGCTGGGTGGTGGCGCTCATGGCCTTGGCCAGCCCGAAGTCGGCGACCTTGACCCGGCCGTCGTCGGCGATGAGGACGTTCTCGGGCTTGACGTCCCGGTGGATCAGCCCGGCGCGGTGTGCGGACGCCAGCGCCGAGACCACCGGCTCCAGCAGCGCGAGCGTGCGGGCGGCGGAGAGCGGCGCCTCCTTGCCGATGGTGTCGCGCAGCGTGTGGCCGGGGATCAGCTCCATCGCCAGGAACACCGTGCCGTCGTCGTTGCCCTGGTCGAAGACCGCGACCACGTTGGGGTGCGACAGCTTGGCGGCGGCGCGGGCCTCGGCCACGAACCGGGCGGCGAACTCGTCGTCGTCACCGAGCCCGGGGTGCATCACCTTGACCGCGACGGTGCGGTCGAGCCGCAGGTCGGTGGCCTCGTAGACCGTGGCCATGCCGCCGCGGGCGACCCGCGAGCCGATCAGGTAGCGACCGTCGAGCACCCGGCCGGTGAGGTGGTCCGACCCGGAGTTCGGGGCAGCGTCCCGCGGAGCATCCTGGGCAGCGTCGTGGGCAGGGCGGCCCGACTGCTGGTCGGCGCCCTGGGGGGCATGCCGGTCCGACGCCACGGCGACCTCCTGCACCCGGACGGGGAAGGATCCGGATGCTCCATCGTACGGATCTGGCAGGCAGATCGGCATTTCCGACGCTCCGGGCGAGCCGCCGTGCGACTCCCGCGGGTGCGCCGGCGTACCCGCGGATGCCAGCATGGGCACATGACGCTCGCCGAGGCCGACCTGTCCACCCTGGTCGACGAGTGGCTGGACTGGGACCAGGCCGCCGCCCGGCTCGGGGTCACCCCCGCCAAGGTCCGCACCATGATCCGCGTCCACGAGCTGGCCGCGGCCAGCCCCACGCCGGGCGCCGGGCCGCAGGTGCCGGCCGACTTCATCGGCGAGGACGGGCTGCCGGTCAAGGGGCTGGGCGGACTGCTCACCGTGCTCCACGACGGTGGCTACGACGACCGCGAGATCATCGCCTGGCTGCACCTCGACCTCGACCTGCCGGGCCGCCCGATCGACGCGCTGCGCGAGAACCGTGGCGCCGAGGTCAAGCGCCGCGCGCAGGCGATGGCCCTGTAGGACACCGTGAAGTGGGACCGGACCACCGTCAAGACGGTGGTCATCGTCTTCGCGACGCTGATCGCCACCCTGTTCTTCGTCAAGTGGACCTTCGACCACGACGGCGAGACCGTCACGCTCTTCGGTGACGACCCGACGTCGAGCACCACCACCGGTCCGGACTCCTCGCCCACGGTCGCGAGCGGGGACATCGACCCGCTGAGCGGCCTGCCCTGGGTCCTGGAGGCGGAGCTGCCGCCCGAGGCGCAGGGCACGCTCGTGCTGATCGACCAGGGCGGCCCGTTCCCCTTCCCCGACAAGGACGGCTCGACGTTCGGCAACTTCGAGGGCCTGCTGCCCGACCACCCCCGGGGCTACTACGCGGAGTACACGGTGCTCACGCCCGGCTCGGCGGACCGCGGCGCCAGCCGGATAGTCACCGGCGACGGCGGTGAGTTCTACTGGACCCGGGACCACTACGCGTCGTTCGAGCGCATCGCGCGGAGGCAAGCATGAGCGGACTGGCCGGAATCCTCGCCCACCACCACGACCCGGGCGTCTACCGCTGGCACGCCGCGTTCCCGTCCGAGGAGGTGGCGCACGCGGTCGAGCACGCCGGCTGGCGGTTCGGGTACGTCGACGGCTGGCACCACCAGACGCGTCAGGAGTTCCTGGGCGCGGTCGGCGAGGCGCTGGCGTTCCCCGAGCACTACGGGCAGAACCTCGACGCGCTCAACGACTGCCTGCGCGACCTGCCCGGCCCCACGGTGCTGCTGTGGGACGGCTGGTGCACGCTGGCGCGCGAGGACGAGGCCGCCTTCTCCTCGGTCCGGGCGATCCTGGCCGAGCACACCGCGACGCTGACCACGCTGCTCCGGGGCGACGGCCCCGACGTCGACGTACCGTCGCTGGACTGAGCGAGCAGGCCCTCGCGACGGAGGAGTGAGGACCGTGGCTCGCGAAGGTCGAGCAAGCCTCGCGGCTGAGGGACGAAGCCGCGGCAGGCGGCGAGACCACCGCAGCGAATGCACTCATGGCGACCACGGACGTTCCAGCGCGGGCTGCCAGCGCGGCCTGCGGAGGTTTCGAGACGGGCGCGGAGCGCCCTCCTCAACCAGCGGTGGTCAGACCACGCGCTGGGTGACGGCGGTGGCGAGCCCGCGCAGGACCTCGCGCGCGTCGTCGTCGATCGAGGCCCGGTCGAGGGCCGCGAGGGCGACGCCGGAGAGCTGGTCGATCACCGCCTCGACCTGCGCGTGCGCGCCCGAGGAGTCGATGACGGTGCGCAGCCGCTCGACGTCCTCGGGTGAGAGCGGCGAGCCGAGCGACCGGTCGAGCAGCGCGGCGTCCCCGGCGGGCGCGGCGTCGAGGGCGAGCGCGACCAGCACGGTCCGCTTGCCCTCGACCAGGTCGTCACCGGCCGGCTTGCCGGTGGTCTCCGGGTCGCCGTACACGCCCAGGAGGTCGTCGCGGAGCTGGAACGCCTCACCCAGCGGCAGCCCGAAGGCGGTCAGCTCGGCCAGCGTGGCGGGCGTGGCGCCGGCGAGTGCGGCGCCGAGGTGCAGTGGCCGCTCGATGGAGTACTTGGCCGACTTGTAGCGCAGCACCGTCATCGCGGTGTCGACGTCCGCGTGGCCGCGGGCCTGGGCGGAGACGTCGAGGAACTGGCCGGCGATCACCTCGGTCCGGCAGAGGTCGAAGACGTCGAGGGCCGGCGCCACGACCTCCAGCGGCAGCCCGCAGCGCCGCAGCAGCTCGTCCGACCACGACAGCAGTACGTCGCCGAGCAGGATCGCCCCTGCCGCGCCGTACTGCTCCGGGTCGCCGCGCCACGCCGCGTCGCGGTGCTCGCGCTCGAAGGTGCGGTGCGTCGAGGGCCGGCCGCGACGGCTGTCGGAGGCGTCCATGTAGTCGTCGTGCACGAGGGCACTGGCGTGCAGGAGCTCCAGCGATGCGCAGGCCCGGACCAGCGCGTCGACGTCGGCGGGTGGTGCGACCGCGAGGTGCCCCCACCAGCAGAACGACGCCCGGAACATCTTGCCGCCGGCGACCGAGGTGCGGGCCTCGGCGAGAAGCCGCGCCGCGTCGGGACCCAGCGGTTCGAGGCGCCCGGCCTGCTCGTCGAGGAAGGTGTCGAGCGCCGCCTGGACGCGGGTCCGGAACCCGTCCTGGTCCCACCTCGCAGTCACGGCCCGACACTAGGGCGTCCCGGCAATTGGGCCTCGCACCCCCTCCCGAACCTAGAATCGGTTGCTATGGCCACGGGACGAGGACGCAGCATGCGGGAGCTCCTGGACCAGGGCGAGCGCTCGTTCTCGTTCGAGTTCTTCCCGCCTCGCGACGACGCGGGCGAGGAGCAGCTCTGGGCGGCGGTCCGCGCGCTGGAGCCCTACCGGCCGACCTTCGTGTCGGTGACCTACGGCGCCGGCGGCGGCACGCGCGACAAGACCGTCGGCATCACCAGCCGGATCGCGCGGGAGACCCCGCTGACGCCGGTGGCGCACCTGACCTGTGTCGGCCACACCCGCGAGGAGCTCGAGCGGATCCTCGACACCTACGCCGCCGCGGGCATCGAGCACGTGATGCTGCTGCGCGGCGACCCCAGCGACGGGCCGCGGGCGGAGTGGACGCCGACCGAGGGCGGTCTCACCTACGCCGTCGAGCTGGTCGAGCTGGCGCGCTCGCGCGGTGACTTCCGCATCGGTGTGGCGGCGTTCCCGGAGGGCCACCCGGGTGCCAGCTCGCGTGACGCGGACGCCGACGTGCTGGTCGCCAAGGCCGACGCGGGGGCGGAGTTCGCGGTGACCCAGATGTTCTTCCGCGCCTCCGACTACTTCGAGCTCGTCGAGCGGGTGCGCGCGCGTGGCGCCGACATCCCGATCCTGCCGGGGATCATGCCGATCCTGAACCTCAACGCCATCCGTCGCCAGGGCGAGCTGATCGGGACCGACGTGCCGCTCGACCTCGTCGAGCGGATCTCGGCCCACGACGGCGACCCCGCCGCGATGCGCGCCGAGGGCATCGCGATCGCGGCCGAGCTCTGCGAGGAGCTGCTCGACGGAGGCGCGCCCGGGCTGCACTTCTACACGCTGAACCGCTCCAAGGCGACGCTCGAGATCTTCGCCGCGCTCAACATGACCGTCTGACAGCGTCGACGCTCGCGCGCGGCTACGTTCGAGGGGTGCGCACCCTCACCGTCACCGGAACCGGCTCCGCGGCCGCCGTACCCGACACCGCTCTGGTCCGGCTCTCCGCCGTCCACCGTGCCCGGACCCTCACCGAGGCCCTGTCCGGGGCCGAGTCCGCGCGCGAGGCGGTGGTCACGGCGGCGGGGGACCTGCTGGTCTCGACGGTCAACCTCTCGGTGTGGCCCACCAACGAGCAGGGCGAGATCCCGGGCTTCGAGGCCCGGCACAGCCTGACCATCGCGACCGGCGACCTCGCGACCGCCAACGAGCTCCTCTCCGACCTGGCCTACGCGGTCAGCGGCCGGCTGGTGGTCGACGGCGTCGAGCTGGCCGTGCGCGACCCCTCCGGCGCGATCGCACGGGCGCGGGAGGCCGCGTTCGCCGACGCGCGCGCCAAGGCCGAGCTCCTCGCCGCGCTCGCCGATGCGACGCTGGGCCAGGTCGAGGCGGTCACCGAGGGCGGTGCCGCGGGGCCTTCCGCCGGCTATGCCTCGCTGGCCAAGGCCGACGTCGGCCTGGTCCCCGGCGAGCGACAGCTCTCCGCCACCCTGACGGTCACCTGGTCGCTGGCGTAGCTCCTCAGGCGGGACCCACGACCTGCGCGACCAGCGCTGCGGACAGTCCCACGAACGGCAGGCCGGCACCGGGCGCGGCGTGCGCGCCGGCGGCGTACACACCCTCGATCGGGGTGCGCGGACCGAGCCGGAGCCGCACCGTGCCACGGCCCTCCCACAGCACGCCGTAGGGCGAGGTGCGCCACTGCTGCACGAGGTCGCGGGGGCTCAGGTCGACGCGCGTGACCAGGTCGGTGCGCAGGTCGAGCTGGTTGCGGGCGAGGGCCTTGAGGATGTCCTCGGCGAGCTTGCCGCGCCCGTGCACCGTGTACGCCGCGCCGCCCGCCGGCGCCCGGCGACCGGAGCGGACCACCAGCATCGGGTCGCCGTGCACGACCACCTCGTGCGGCAGGTCGCGCACCGGTGCGGAGAGGCCGACGTGGCAGATCACCGGCGGCATCGACGGCATCGTCCGCTCGACGTACGGCGCGAGCGCGGGCAGCATCCGCGGGTCGACCGCGCACACGACCACGTCCGCGTCGACCGCGCCCGACGTGGTCGCCACCGCGACCGCTCGCCCGTCGCGCACGACGATGTCGGTCGCCTCGACCTCGAGCGCGACCGTCACCCCGCGGGTCGCCATCCGCGCGGTCAGCGCCGAGGTGAGCGACGCCATCCCGCCGGTGATCGTCCACGCGCCGAACCGCTGCTCGAGGTAGGCCACCAGCCCGGCCCACGCCGGGACGTTGCGCGGCTCGTGCCCGTCGGCGACGAACGGGTGCGCCGCCACCTGCCTCAGCCGCTCGTCCTTGAACGTCCTCTTGAGCCGCTTGTGCAGCATCTCCCGGCTGTCGAACCTCTCGGCCACCTCCCGGGGCACCTCGTCGGGGTTCCAGGCGCTCTCGAAGTACGCGCGCCGCAGCACCTCCCAGTCCTCGCCGTAGGAGTCGACGTGGTCGACCCACTGCCGGCCCAGCCCGGGTCCGAGCTCGTCGACGGCGCGCAGCTGGGCCGCGCGGGAGTGGCCCGGCAGGGCGAGCACGCTGCCGTCCTCGAACCAGTGCTCGCGCAGCAGGTCGAGGGGCTCGATCTGCAGCTCGCGCTCGACCGGCCGGCCGCTCTTGCGGAACAGGTCACGGATCACCGCCGGCAGCAGCGTCGACGTCGGACCGGCGTCCCACTCGAAGCCGTCCGCCGAGACCGTGGACACGGCGCCGCCGAGGGTCGCGAGCTGTTCCAGCACGGTCACGTCGTGCCCGAGCTTGGCCAGTCGAGCCGCACTCGCCAGACCTCCGAACCCGCCGCCGACGACGACCACCCGGGCCACGTCAGGGCACCGTACGGACGTCGGGCGCGGGCTCCATCGGCCCGAAGGAGGTGCCGTACGACTCGTCGAGGAGCCGCAGGAGGGCGGCGTTGACCGGCGCCAGTCGCTGGCCCGGCACGACCGCCGCGCAAGGCTCCACCCTCGCGAACAGACCGCTCGTCGCTGACCCGACCTGGAACAGGTTCCCGGTCTCCTCCTCGGTGCGCGCGAACGTCCGGCCGTCCCAGCTGACCGGGTAGCTCTCCGGGGGTACGCCGTTCATGTTCTCGCCGAACGCGAAGACCTTGCCGACGCGGGCCATGTCCATGGCCGGCACCAGCTGCTCGACGTCAGCCGCGGTGAGCCCTGTGTCCGTGCCGGCCACGAGCGCCGCCTGCAGGAAGGTGAAGAAGCGACGGTCCACCTCGCTCAGCGCCGTGGCGCCGGCCGACATCCGGGTGTTGAGCTCGGTGGGCCGGAACCCGTCGGCGGTCAGCACTCCGTCGACGCCGAACGCACCGCGATAGCCGTAGCTGCGCTGCAGGTGCCAGCCCACGCGACGGGCGGCGGCTCGCATCGCGTCGCGGTCTGCTGTCGGGGGGTCCCACGTGCTGCCCAGGCCGGAGTAGGCCATGGTCCGCGCCGCGGGGTCGCGCAGGGTCACGATCTCGACCGGCCGCAGCGCCGCGGTGCCGTCGGGGAGCACGAACCCGTGGATCGAGCACGGCACCCCCTCCAGGAACGGCAGCACCCGTACCCGGTCGCACCGGGGCCGGAAGAACGCCGCAGCCGCGGCCCGGTCATCGTCGTCGCGCAGCCAGCGCACGAAGTTGCCACCGCCGTTGAAGCCGTCGCGGGCGTCGCCGGACCACACCGCCCCCAGCTCGGTCCGGAGCTCGGCGGTCGCCGCGCCGAGGGCGGCGTCGTCGGCCAGGTCGACGATGCGGTACGGCGCCCGCTCGACCTCGGCGGCGTCCCAGATCGCGTCCGCCAGCAGCTTGTCCTCGAGGGCCAGGAACGACCCGGGCCTGCCGCCGGTCACCGGCCGGCCGTCCACGGGCTCGTCGGTGGTGACGAACGGGGTGGTGTACCAGACGCCTCGACGCTCGGGGTCGAACGCGTCGACGGCGGCGCGCAGGTCGTCAGGGAGCCGGTGGATCATCCGGTCGTGGAGCCGGACCTCCTCGGTGAGTGAGGCCGTCGCGGGTGGCTCCAGCCACACGACGTCACAGGTGCCGTCCGGCGGGAGCGGACCGACGCCGCGGCTCGTCGCGACCACGAGCACCGGGCAGCCCAGGTCGGCGAACCACTGGACGACGTTCGTGAACGCGGCCAGCACCACGGGGCCGATGATCACCGGCCGACCGGCCCAGTGCGCGGCGAGCCGGTCGGTCACCTCGGCGCGGACCGCGTCGTCGAGCAGGTCGGTCAAACGCCTCGGTGGGGTGATCACGGGCCGGACCCGGCGGGCGACGTACGCCGGCCCTTCCAGCGCCGCCAGCCGCGCCTGACCAGCCGGGCGATGAAGTACAGCAGCACCAGCCCGATCAGGAGCAGCGCACCGGCGATGGCGGCCGCGGCCCGCGGGTGCTGGACCGCGAACGCGACCAGGCCGAGCACCGCGACGTCCTCGAGGACGCTGATGCCGATGTTGGTGACCGGCTCGGGGGAGGTGTTGACCGCCAGCCGGATCCCGGCCTTGGTGAGGTGCGACAGCAGCGCGGTGCCGCCACCGACGCCGGCCAGGACGATCTGGTCGAGCGAGGTGTCCTCGGGGACGTTGCCCGCGAGCAGCGCGCCGATGATCGCGCCCGCGGTCGGCCGGATCACCGTCGAGATGGCGTCCCACGTCGAGTCGACGTAGGGGATCTTGTCGGCCACGAACTCGAAGGCGTAGAGGAACCCGGCGACCGCGAGGATGTCCCACCGGGCCAGCACGTCGGGGATGTCACCGTGGGGGCTGACCCGCTCCGTGACCCCCAGCACCAGCACGACGAGGTAGGCGTTGACGCCGCTGGCCCAGCCGCTGGAGAACGCCAGGGGGAGGGAGTCCACGCAGCGACTCTAGTGAGCGGCCGGCTCGCCGTTGGTTGAGGAGGTTGCGCAGCAACCGTCTCGAAACCTCGGCGGCCGGCGGCTGGGAGCCGGACGAGCTCGGTTGCGTTCCAGCACGGGCTGCGGTGGTCTCGACGCTGTCGCGACCTCGTTCCTCGGTCGCGACGCTTGCTCGACCTTCGTTCGCCCACGGAGGCAGCTCGTTCCTCGCTGCCTCCTGCTCACTCCACTTCGATGGTGGGCGCGCCGGTCATGCGCGCGAGCTCGTCGTACGTCGTGGAGAAGACGGCCGCCGGGTGGCCGGCGGCGGCCCACACCACGTCGTACTGCTTCAGCTGGGCGTCGAGCCAGGTCGGCACCGGCGCGGGGTGCGCGATGGGCGAGACCCCGCCGATCACCTGGCCGGTGTGCTGGCGCACGAAGTCTGGAGCGGCGCGCGTGAGGGCCGGTACGCCGACGCGGGCTGCGGTGGCCTCGGTGTTCACCCGGTGCGAGCCCGAGGTGAGGATCAGGACCGGTGTGCCCCCGGCGTCGAAGAGCAGGCTGTTGGCGATGGCGCCGACCTCACAGCCCAGTGCCTCGGCGGCCAGTGCGGCGGTGTGGACCGAGTCGGGCAGAATGACGATCCGGCCGGTGCCTCCGAGCCGGGTGTGCGCGGCCCGGAACTGGGCGATGGACGGGTGCTCGGTCGGCGGTGTGGTCGACTGGGGCTCCGGCATGGGCTCCGACATGGGCACAGCGTAGATAGGCGAGTGCAGACCAGCGTGACGAGGGGGAGAGGAGCACCATGAGCGCGGAGCAGCCTGCGTCGGTGACGCGGGCCCGGCAGCTGCTCGCCGCGCTGGTGGCGGTCGGCGCGGTGGTCACCGGCCTGATCGTGGTGCTCCAGGACCAGCTCATCCGGTCGTGGGCCGAGGGACGCCCCGACACCCGCAAGGTGCTCCGGACCCGCGGCCTCGACGCGGTCAAGGACGGCGAGGTGCACGTGCCGGCCTTCATCCCGGTGGCCCTGGTGCTGTTCGTGGTCGTGGCCCTGCTGATCTGGGTGCTCGCGGCGTTCCTGCGGGGCGGCTACGGCTGGGCCCGGATGTCGCTCACCGTGACCCTGTTCTTCCTGGCGGTGGGCACCATCGCCGGGCTGCGCACCGGGGCACCGGCCACCTTCGTCGTGCTGTCGGTGCTGTCGTTCCCGATCGAGCTGGGGGCGGCGTACTTCCTGTGGCACAAGGACACCAGCGCCTACCTGCGCGGCACTGGCTGAACACCCCGCGAGCTTCGACCCTGAGTCCACGTCGACGCTCGCTCCGCTTCGCGGGCTTCGCAGTCGACGGGGCCATCAGGGTCGATCGCGGGAGCGCTCGCTCCGCTCGCCCGTCTCGCTGCGCTCGATCCGGATCCGGGGTTGACCCTCCGTCGGGGGAGCGGTGTACCTTGGTGTCATTCGAACAGATGTTCGAATGGCTGCCGAGGAGGAGCACGCATGAGGCGCTACGCCGACCCCGTCGAGGTCCGCCAGGGTCCCGTCGACCACGGCACCGGTCAGCACGCCATCGAAGGTCCCCAGCAGTTCCTGTGGCGCGGTCGGCTGTGGAAGGTGCGGGCGGTGCTGGCGCACTGGGTCGAGACCGGCCCGTGGTGGCAGACCGCCGGTGCCCGGGCGGTGATCGGCTCCGAGGAGCCCGCCGCCGAGGCCGATGACTCCGATGACCCCGCCGACCCCGACGACTCCGCCGAGCGGCGCCGGATCCCCGTCGGAGACCTCCTCACCGAGCGCGAGCTGTGGCGGGTCGAGGCCGGCCGCGGGCGACCCGCCCATGACGGCGAGCCCGACGGCGGCGGTGTCTTCGACCTGGCTTTCGACTGGGCCGACGGGCGCTGGACGCTCGTCGGCTGCACCGACTGAGATCCCAGGGGAGAGCCATGACCACCCACGAGACCGCGCACCCGACCACCAACCCCCACGTGCTGCCCGCGACCACCCACTCCTATCTCGCGCGCGCCGCCGAGTCGCTGAGCGAGGCGGTGACCTCGACCGAGGTGACCACCCGCTACGCCTGTGCCCACGTCGCCGCGCTGCGGGCCGCGGCGGCGCTGCTCGCGGCGCGCGCCACGCCGGCCGCCCCGACCCGGCGCCGCCCGCAGAAGAACGCCTGGGTGCTGCTGGCCGAGGTCGCCCCCGAGCTGGCCGAGTGGGCCGGCTTCTTCGCGGCCGGGGCCGGCAAGCGGGCGGCGGCCGAGGCCGGCTCCCGCCGCGCGGTCACCGAGCGCGAGGCCGACGACCTGGTCCGCGACGCCGACCGGTTCCTGGCCGTGATCGAGCAGTCGCTCGGGCTGGTCCCGCACGCCCCGACGCTGCCCTATCTCGTCCAGCAGAGCCCTCCGGTCGTCCCGCTGCACGCCGTACGCCGCGTGGGCTGAGACCGCCGGCGACCATGGCCGACCCGTTCGTGCACCTGCACGTCGCCTCGGGCTACTCCCTGCGCTACGGCGCCTCCCATCCGCAGACCCTGGTCGAGCGGGCCGCCGAGCAGGAGATGGACACCCTTGCCCTCACCGACCGCGACGGCACCTACGGCGCGGTGAAGTTCACCCGTGCCTGCCACGCCGCGGGCATCCGGCCGGTGCTCGGGGTCGAGCTCGCGCACCAGCCGACCCGGTCGTGGGCGACTCCTCAGCAGGCAGCCGCCGCGACCCGCACCCCGGTCCGCGGCGGCAGCTATCGCGACCCGGGCCCCGGCATGGGCGGCGGGCTGCCGCGGGTGACGTTCCTGGCGAGCGCCGACGGTGCCGGCGGCGGGCGGGCGGGGTGGGCCGCGCTGTGCCGCCTGGTCTCGGCGACCCACCTGGCCGGCGAGCGTGGTCTCCCGGTCCTCGACCTCGGCGCCCTGACGCAGGGCCGGCTCGGCGGCGACCTCGGTCGGCAGGTCCTCGAGCACATCACGGCCGGCCACCTTGTCGTGCTGCTCGGCCCTCACTCCGAGCTGGCCCGAGCCGTGACCCGTCGCCGCGACGACCTCGCCCTGGCGACCCTCGAGCCGTGGCGCGCGCTGGTGCCGCGCACCCACCTCCAGGTCGAGCTGGTCTCCCACCGGCTCGCGGGCAGCGCGCGGGAGGGGTGGGGCCCCGGCACCAGCGCCCACGCCGCCCGGATGGCGCGCACCGCCCGGCGGGCCGGGCTCGGCACGGTGCTCAGCAACGCCGTCCGCTACGCCGACCGCCGCGACGCCGCCACGGTCGACGTCCTCGACGCCGCCCGGCGGCTGGTCGCCCTCGACCGGCGCCACGTCGACCGGGGCAATGCCGAGGGGTTCCTCAAGTCCGGCAAGCAGATGGCCGAGATCGCCGAGGAGATCGCCCGGCTCTCCGGCCTGGCCGGCGACTCCGACCGCGAGGCACAGCGACTGCTCGCCCACACCCGCGCGGTGGCCGACCGGTGTGCCATCGACCCGCGGCGTGACCTCGGCCTGGGCGAGGTGCACTTCCCGGAGTTCGAGTTGACCACCCGTGGAGTCGACCCGCGGATGACGCCGGGCGCGACCGAGGCCGACGGGCTGCTGCGGGCTCGGTGCGAGGGTGCGATCGGCGACCGCTACGGCTCGGCTCCCAAGGCGGTCGTCTGGAAGCGGCTCGACGACGAGCTCGAGCTGATCCGCGGGCTCGGCTACTCGTCGTACTTCCTCACCGTCGGCGACGTCACCGACCTGATCCGCGAGATGGGAGTGCGCTGCGCGGCCCGCGGCTCGGGTGCGGGCAGCCTGGTCAACTACCTGCTCGGCGTCTCCGGCGTCGAGCCGATCCGGCACCGGCTGCTGATGGAGCGCTTCCTCTCGCCGCTGCGGGAGGCGCTGCCCGACATCGACGTCGACGTCGAGTCGGCGCGCCGGCTCGAGGTCTACGAGCGGATCCTCGACCGCTTCGGCGGGGAGCGCTGCGTCTGCGTGTCGATGATGGACACCTACCGCGTCCGGCACGCCGTCCGTGACGTCGGTGCCGCGCTCGGCATGCCGCCGAGCGAGACCGACACGATCGCCAAGGCGTTCCCCCACATCCGCGCCCGCGACGCCCGGATCGCGCTGCGCGAGCTCCCCGAGCTGCGGGCCAGCGGTCTCGACGACACCCGCCTCGACCTGATGTTCCAGCTCGTCGAGCGGCTCGACGGGCTGCCCCGCCACGTCGCGGTGCACCCCTGCGGCGTGCTGCTCTCCGACGCCACGCTGCTCGATCGCACGCCGGTCGAGGCCAGCTTCGCCGGCTTCCCGATGAGCCAGTTCGACAAGGACGACGTCGAGGACCTCGGGCTGCTCAAGCTCGACGTGCTCGGGATCCGGATGCAGTCCTCGATGGCCCACGCGGTGGCCGAGATCCGGCGCACCGACGGTCTCGAGATCGACCTCGACGACCAGACGCAGGTGCCGCTCGACGACCCCGCGACCTACGCGCTGATCTCCTCGGCCAAGACCCTCGGGGTCTTCCAGATCGAGTCGCCGGGCCAGCGCGAGCTGGTCGGCAAGTCGGGGCTGGACTCGTTCGAGGACATCATCACCGACATCTCGCTGTTCCGGCCGGGCCCGGTCAAGAGCGACATGGTCACGCCCTACCTCGAGGGCAAGCAGGGCTGGAGGCCGCCGGCCTACCTCCACGACGACCTGCGCCCGATCCTCGGCGACACCCAGGGCGTGGTCGTCTTCCACGAGCAGGTCATCGAGCTGATCGCCCAGCTCGCCGGCATCTCCTTCGCAGAGGCCGACGAGAAGCGGCGCGCGCTCGGCGACGTCGAGGGGATGGCCGAGACCAGGCTGTGGTTCTTCCCGCGGGCCCTGGGCCGCGGCTACCCGCTGCCGGTCGTCGAGAAGATCTGGAAGGTGCTGGAGGCGTTCGCGTCGTTCGGCTTCTGCAAGGCGCACGCCGCGGCGTTCGCGCTGCCGACGTTCCAGTCGGCCTGGCTCAAGACCCACTGGCCCGCGCACTTCCTGGCGGGGGTGCTGACCCACGACCCGGGGATGTATCCCAAGCGGCTGATCCTCGACGACGCCCGCCAGCTCGGGCTGGCGATCCTCGGCCTCGACGTCAACGCCAGCGAGAAGGACTACGTCGTCGAGCGGGTCGGCCCGGACCCTCTGACCGACACGGACGGCGCGATGCGCGACGGCATCCGGCTCGCGCTGGCCGAGGTGAAGGGGATCAACGACGGTGAGGTCGAGCGGATCGTCGCCGCCCGGCCGTTCCAGTCGCTCACCGACTTCTGGCACCGCGCCCGGGTCTCCCGGCCGGTCGTGGAGCGGCTGGTGCTGGCCGGCGGCTTCGACGCGGTCTACGGCATCGACCTCGTCGAGGGCGTGCACCGCCGGGGGCGGGTGACCCGGCGCGACCTGCTGCTCCAGGTCGCCGAGCTCGACCGGCACGCCCGCGCGGTCGAGCGCGCCGGCCGGGGCCGGGGGCTGGCCGGCCGTTCGGTGCGCTCCGGCGGCAGCCGGCCGGGGTCGCGGGCGCGGGCGGTGGCCGACGACGCGGCCGCCCGCAACAGCACCGACCCGCGGGTGCGCGAGAGCGTCGCCGACCTCGAGCGGCATCCGCTCGGTCAGGCCGGGGTCTGGGCTCGCGCGGCCGCGCAGTCGAAGGCGACCGCGGCACCGCCGCCGGTCGACTCGGTCCAGCTCACCCTCGAGCTCGGCGACGCGCCGGCGGAGGGTGAGGTGTCCGGGCTGCCCGAGATGACGGCCGAGGAGCGGATGAAGGCCGAGCTCGAGATCCTCGGCCTCGACGCCAGCCGGCACGTCGTCGACTCCTACGCCGAGTTCCTCGACGAGCTCGGGGTGACCCGCAGCCGTGACCTGCTGACCAGGCGCAGCAAGTCCGAGCTGCTGGTCGCCGGGGTCAAGGTCGCCACCCAGACCCCACCGATCCGCTCCGGGCGCCGGGTCATCTTCCTGACCCTCGACGACTCGACCGGTCCGGTCGACGCGACGTTCTTCGAGGACGCCCAGGGCCCCTACGCCGCCACCGTCTTCCACTCCTGGCTGCTCATCGTCCGGGGAGAGCTCCGCCGCACCGGCTACAAGGGCGTCTCGGTGCGTGCCACCGGGTGCTGGGAGCTGCCGGTCCTGGCCGCGCTCTGGCATCGCGAGGGGGTCGAGGCGGTCCGCGAGCTGATGGCTGTGGTTCCCGAGGGGTTCGGCGCGGTCGGCGTCGAGGCGGCAGTTCCGGGCGCGGCGGAGTCGCGCTCCACCCGGCCGGTGATCGCGCAGCCCCCGTCGTTCGGTGACCAGGGCGACCACGACACCGCGGGCGGGATGGGCCGACGGCGGGTGCTGGTGCACTCCAGCGGCTTCGCGATGTCCCCCTACTCCGACGTCAAGCCGGCCGGCTCCGACTACACCGACACCAAGGACGTCGCGCGGAAGCTGTGGCACCGCAGCCCCGGGAGCGCGGGATGAGGAGCGCCCTAGGGTTGTTGCCATGTCAGCCAGCGAACGCCGAGACAGCGCCCGCACCGCCGTGGTGTGGGAAGCGCTCGGCTCGTTGCTCGACCAGCCCGGGCTCGACGTGCTCGACATCGGCGGCGGCACCGGCGGCTTCGCGGTCCGCGTGGCCGGGCTCGGCCACCGCGTCACCGTGGTCGATCCCAGCCCCGACGCCCTCGCCGCCCTGGCCCGCCGGGCCCGCGAGGACGGCGTCGAGGTCACCGGCCAGCAGGGCGACCTCGGCTCCCTGCTCGAGCTCGCGGGTCCGGCCGGTGCCGACGTGGTGCTCTGCCACGGCGTCCTCGAGGTGGTCGACGACCCCGCCGCGGCCCTGGCCACGATCCGCGAGGTGCTCCGCCCCGGCGGCCGGCTCTCGCTCCTGGTCGCCCAGCGGCACGCCGCGGTCATCGCGCGCGCCATGGCCGGCCACGTCGCCCAGGCGCTCGCCCTCCTCGACGACGCCGCCGCCACCGGCCGCACCGGCCGGAGGTTCACCGTCGGCGAGGTCACCGGCCTGCTCGCCGACGCCGGCTTCGCGGTCGGCTCGATCCACGGCATCCGCGTCTTCGCCGACCTCGTCCCCGGCGCCCTCCTCGACCTCGAGCCCGGCACCACCGCCGCGCTGCTCGAGCTCGAGCGTGCGGTCTCGGAGCGGACCGAGTACCTCCCGCTCGCGACCCAGCTGCATCTGCTTGCCGTCAACGCGGAGCGTTGACAACGCCGACCCGTCGGCACTGCTGCCCGCGCCCGAAGGGCCCGCGTCGGCCGTAGCGACGTGTCGGCGCACGTGGCACCCGCTTTCAGCCCCAGCCGGAGCCAACGGCGCTCGAGCAGGCGGCTGCGCTCATGAGCGTGAGCACGCCGATCCTCCACGTCGACATGGACGCCTTCTACGCTTCTGTCGCCACAAGGGACCGGCCGGAGCTGCGCGACGTACCTGTGATCGTCGGCGGCGGCTACCGCGGGGTGATCCTGTCGGCCAACTACCACGCGCGCGCCTTCGGCGTCCGCTCCGGCATGCCCTCGACCCGCGCCCGCCGGCTCTGCCCCCAGGCGGTCCGTGTCCCGGCCGACTACGACGAGTTCAGCACGGTGTCCTCGGCGGTGATGGAGAACTTCCGCCGGGTCACTCCCCAGGTCGAGGTGGTCTCGCTCGACGAGGCGTTCCTCGACGTCCGCGGCTCGACCCGCCGCCTCGGCTCGCCGCGGGAGATCGCCGAGCAGCTGCGCGCCACGATCCACGACGAGCAGGGCATCACCTGCTCGGTCGGCGTGGCCGCGTCGATCTCGGTGGCCAAGCTGGCCAGTCGCCGGGCCAAGCCCGACGGGGTGGTCGTGGTCCCACCCGAGGAGATCACCTCGTTCCTGCACCCGCTCGACGTGGGGGAGCTCTACGGCGTCGGCGAGAAGACCCAGGCGATGCTGCACCGGCTCGGCCTGGTCACCGTGGGCGACGTCGCGCACACGCCGCTGCGCACCCTCCAGCGCGCGGTCGGCGAGGGGCTCGGCAGCCAGCTGCACGACCTGGCCTGGGGCAGCGACTCCCGTGCGGTGACGCCGGGTCGGGTGTCGGTGTTCGGGATGGGCGGTGACCCCGACAAGTCGATGGGGGCACAGGAGACCTTCGGGCGCGACATCGACGACCGCGAGGTGATCCTGCGCGAGCTGCTCGCCCTCACCGCCAAGGTCGCCGGCCGGATGCGGGTGGCGGGGGTGGCCGGCCGCACGGTGTCGATCACCGTGCGGTTCGCCGACTTCACCACGATCACCCGCACCCGCACGATCCCCGAGGCGACCGACGTGACCCAGGAGATCTACCGCGCCGCGGTCCGCCTCTATGACGCGCTCGGCCTCCAGCGCGCCCGGCTCCGGCTGGTCGGCGTCCGGGTCGAGGGGCTGGTCTCGCGCACCAACGTGCAGCGGCAGGGCGTCCTCGGCGAGCGCGAGCACGGCTGGCCCGAGGCAGATCGCGCGGTCGATCGCGCCGCCCGGCGGTTCGGCAGCGCGGCCGTACGACCGGCGAGCCTCATCGATCGCTAGTGGTCACCACTGGCCGCCTGCGTGGTGACGCGTACCCACGGGTACTAAAACTTGTGAACACCGCTAGTGAAGCGGGGAGCCCCTGCCTACACTTGGCTCACATCCACCCGTCGCGCACGCCGCGCGCCCGGACCCCAGTGGAGGAACGGTGCCACTCTCCGAAGAGGAGCTGCGACTGCTCGAGCAGATGGAGCGCGCCCTCGTCGAGGAGGACCCGAAGTTCGCCTCCACCCTGCGCGGCACCTCGCTGCGCCGCTCCGCGCGCCGCCGCGCGATCGCCGCGGGCGTCGTCTTCGTGCTCGGCATCGGCCTGCTCATGGGTGGCGTGATGAGCGGCAAGGGCGCGCTCGGCTTCGCCATCGGCATCGCCGGCTTCGTGGTGATGCTGGGCTCTGCGACCGTGGCCCTGACCTCGATGCGCAGCCAGCAGCACGCCTCGGCCCCCGTCGACCCCAACACCGCGACGCACCCCTCCCGCGGCTTCACCGTCATCGAAGGCGGTCGCGCCGGCCGGATCCGCCGCCCGCGCCGCACCGCCCGCACCACCGGCACCTTCATGGAGCGGGTCGAGGAGCGCTGGCGCCGCCGCCGTGAACAGGGCGGCTTCTGAGCGGTCCGAGGAACGAGGACGGCTCAGATGCCGACCTGTTCGTTGGTGGTAGAGCAAGCGCGCACGGCTGAGCCCGCGAAGCCGTGACCGCGCGGCGAAACCTCCGCAGCGATGGCACCCACCCAACCGCAGACCGGCCGTGGCTGAGTAGCAGCGAGGGTTGCGGTGGTCTCGACGCCCGTCACGACCTCGCAAGCTCGGGCGTGGGGCTTACTCGACCTGGATGAGCCCACGCCGACCGCTCGTTCCTCGCGGTCGGCTGCTCATCCAACGTGGTCGACGACCCGGCCCGCCATCGCGGCCTCGCCGGCTCCCTGCTCCATCGGGCGGCGTACGTCGGCCGGGCGGCTGAACACCGAGCGCGGCCACCAGTCGGCCGTGCGGCGGGCTCGCTTGGGGGCGCCGCCGTAGAGCGCCTCGACGCAGGTCTGCATCTCCGCGCGCCAGGTGCCGGCTTCGGTCCCGTCGTCGCGGGCGTAGCGGAGCCGCTCGAGCGAGTGCACGATCCGGTCCAGGGCGAAGACGGCGTCCGGGTTGGTGTCGGGGCCGCGGCGCGGGCGCTCGGGGGTGAACTCGTCGGGCGGCGCGCCGAACAGCTGGACCAGTGCCTCGCGGGTCTGCCACGGCGACCTGTACTGCGGCCATGGCAGCCGCAGGTCGAGCGCGGTGTCACGCAGCTCCTGCCACGCGTCCTCGGGGCCGAGCAGTCCGCGCTGGTCGCGGCGGCGCCGGCGCAGGAGGCGCGGGCCGAGTGCGACCAGGACCAGCACGAGCACCAGCACGACGGCTCCGGCCACCCACACCCAGGGGAAGCCGCCGCCGGACTGGCCGGCCGACTGGTCCTCCGGCGTGTCCTGCGGCTGGGCCTCGTTGGACTCGCGGGCGGGCAGCTCGTTCTGGGCCTCGTCGGTCGTCGACGGGGTGGCGTCGGGGTTGCCGACGGTGACCGCCTGCTGCGTGTAGTCCGGGACGCCGCTGGCGCGCGTCGACGGGGTGGGCTCGAACCGCACCCATCCCGAGCCGGAGAAGAAGAGCTCGGGCCAGGCGTGCAGGTCGTGCGAGCTGTAGACGTAGGTGTCGTCGTCGACCTGCTCGGGCTCGAGGAAACCCACAGCGACGCGTGCGGGGATGCCGAGCTCGCGAGCCATGACCGCCATCGCCGCGGCGAACTGCTCGCAGTAGCCGGTGCGGCCACCGTCACCGTCGGTGAGGAACCGCACGAGGTCGTCGCTGCCGCTGCCGAGGTTGACGTCGGTGCTGTACTCGAAGCCGCCCTTGTCCGGGTCACGGAACCACTGTTGGAGCGCCACCGCCTTCTCGTAGCGGGTCGGCGCGTCCTCGGTGACGTCCGTGGCGTACTGCTTCACGATCGGGTCGAGGCCCTTGGGCAGGTCGGTGAACTCACGGGAGACCAGCGCGCCGACCGGAGGCGCCGCCGCGAGCCGGTTGACGTCGTAGTCGACCTTGACCCCATCGAAGTTCCAGTTGAGCTGTGAGGTGTCGAGGTCGTCGTTGCTGGCGAGGAAGTCCATGGTCGAGACGTCGTAGCGCCAGTCGCCCGGTGCCTCGACCCGGCTGACCAGCTGGGTGGTCGGCAGCCAGTGGGAGCGGAACTCGCGGTTGGCCTCGAGCTGGTAGTCGAACGTGTGCCGGGTCAGCTCGGCGGAGACACCCACCAGGCCGGGCATCGAGCCGTCGGTGGTCTGGCTGCGGGGCACCTCGCGGTCGCCGGGGCTCCACTCGTTGTCGGTGAACCGGGTCAGCACCGCGATGCGAAGGTACGACGGATCGGGGTCGTCGGTCGTCAGGGTGACCAGCGCCCTGTCCTCGCCGCGCACCAGGTCGCGCTTGAGGTCGACCGTCGGGTTCTCGATGCTGATGTCGTCGTCCCCGCCGCTGCCCGGCCCGAAGTCGAACAGGTGCACGCTGAACGTCGGGATCAGGATCGGCACCACGATGGAGAGCGCGGTGGCGACGCCGCCGATGGCCCGGGCGCCGGTGCGGGGCCAGGTCGGCACGGACAGGGGCTTGGGCTCGGAGTGGCCGTGGTCCTCGGCGAGGATCGGTCCCCAGCGCGCGGTCTGCTCGGACTCCGAGAGGAAGATCATCGCGAGGAACCCGATCGCGGTGACCGTGTAGAGGAGCCAGTGCGGGCCGTCGCCGGTCATGCTCACCGGCACGCTGTAGACCGTCAGCAGGGGGAGCCCGGCCAGGGGGACTCGCCGGAGGGTGCAGGCCAGCACGTCGACGAGCAGCAGGCAGGCGGCACCACCGGTGATCAGCAGCGGGTGCACGGGCGGCTCGGCCGTGGGGACCGGGGGAGCGAACCTGTTCGCGCTCTGGGTCGCGTCCTGGAACGCGGTCAGGAGCCGGTCCCATGCGTCGCCGATGGGCAGCGGCGAGCCGCAGACGAAGGCGCAGACGACCATCGCGACCAGCAGCACCTGGGCGAGCACCAGCAGCGGGCGCGGCAGCCGCCACCAGCGACCGACCGCGCCGGTGCCGGCCACGACGACCGCGATGACGAACAGCGGGCCGAGCGTGTCGCCGAAGTTCTCGGTGAACCCGTGCCAGGTGAGGAGCGAGACCAGGGTGGTGGTCGCGGCGACGGCCGACAGGCCGGCCAGTGCCATCGGGTGCGAACGGACGGGCATTCCTAGGCTCCCTCGACGACTGGTACGGCGCCCGCGGGGACCACGGTCGGCGCCGCGGGTGCGATGCCGCGCGACCTCGAGCTCTGGGTGTGGCGACGTCCGAGCTCCTCCCAGACCGCCTCGAGCCGGTCCGCCGGACCGAGCGAGACCGAGCGCCAGCCCTGCTGGCTGAGCATCCCGGACGCGTCGCGCCCGGCGGCGTCGGGGGAGACCCACGCGTCGACGTCGACGGCGACCGCGAGGGCCGAGCCGCTGTGCGCGTGCATCCGGCGCAGCACGGGCACGTCGCGCTGGTCGACGTGTCCGAGCACCGCGACCAGGAGCCCGTCACCACCGGCCTCGGTGAGCCAGCCGGTGTCGAGGGCCGGGCGGGGCAGTGGCTGCACCACCGCGAGCGCCTCGAGCAGCGGACCGGTGTTGAGGTCGGTCTCGCGGGTGTGCCAGTCGCTGGCACTGTCCTCGCCGGCGGCGGTGACCAGCCGGACCGTGAACCCGCGCTTGCTGAGGTGGACGGCGATGGACGCGGCCGCCGAGACCGCCGCCTCGAGCGAGGAGGCGATGCCCTGGCCGCGATGGGCGACCACCCGGTTGTCGAGGAACAGGGTCGCCCGCGACTCCCAGGGCTGCTCCTCGCGGCGGACCATGAGCTCGCCCACCCGGGCCGAGCTGCGCCAGTGGACCCGGCGCAGGTCGTCACCGCGGCGGTACTCGCGGACCGTGACGTCCTCGGCGCTGCCCATGGCGAAGGCCCGCGGCCGGTTGTCGCCCGACCCGGTCCAGGCGCCACCGAGCGGGATGTGGGTGAGCGGCACGGTGCGCGGGGTGACGGTCAGCGGGACCGTCGTGCGGAAGGCGCGGCCCAGCTCGACCAGCCCGAAGGGGTCCTTGACGCGCACCGTGACCGGGCCGATCTCGAAGCGGCCGCGGACGTCGGAGCGGATCTGGTAGGTGACGTCGCGGTGCCAGCCGTGGCCGATCCCCTCGAGCACGAACCTCGGTCGGGTGCCGAGGACGTAGGGGAGGTGGTCCTCCAGCAGGAGCACGCCGCTCGGCGCGCGGCCCTCGTTGACCAGGGACAGGCTGACCGACGCCGGCTGTCCGGCCGCGACCAGCTGCGGGTTGACCGTGCGCACCAGCGCCAGCCGGTAGCGGCTGCGGCCGATGAACAGCGCGCTCACCAGCGGCAGGGCCAGGACGAGAACCCCGACCCGGCTCAGCGACGACTGGCCGAGCACGATCGCGCAGACGATCGCGGTGATCCCGGCGGCCACGAAGGCACGGCCGCGGACGGTGAGCCCGGAGAGTGCCTCGCGCATCGCGGCTCTCCCGACTACGAGCCGGCCGGCACAGGCACGCTCGCCACGATCGCGTCGAGGATCGCGGTGGTCGAGCGGCCGCTCATGGACGCCTCGACGCTGGGCAGCAGCCGGTGCGCGAGCACCGGCCTGGCCAGTCCGTGCACGTCGTCGGGGAGCACGTAGTCGCGGCCCTGGATCGCGGCCATCGCCTTGGCGGCACGCACCAGGTGGAGGGTCGCGCGCGGGGACGCGCCGAGCGAGAGCTCGTCGGAACGGCGGGTGGCGGCGGTGATCGCGACGGCGTAGCGCTGCACGGCCTGCGAGACGTAGACCTGCCCCACGATGCCGATCAGCTTCCGGATCTCGGCGGCGTCGGCCACCGGCTCGAGGTCGTCGAGCGGGTTGGACCGGGTGTGGGAGTCGAGCATCGCGATCTCGGCCGCCTCGACCGGGTAGCCCACCGAGACCCGCGCCATGAACCTGTCGCGCTGCGCCTCGGGGAGGGCGTAGGTGCCCTCCATCTCGATCGGGTTCTGGGTCGCGATCACCATGAACGGCGTCTCGAGCTGGTAGGTCGCGTTGTCGACGGTGACCTGGCGCTCCTCCATGCACTCGAGCAGCGCGGACTGGGTCTTGGGCGAGGCGCGGTTGATCTCGTCACCCACGACGATGTTCGCGAACACGCCACCGGGGCGGAACTCGAACTCCCGGCTGTTCTGGTTGAAGATCGACACGCCGGTGACGTCCGACGGCAGCAGGTCCGGGGTGAACTGGATGCGCCGCACCGAGCAGTCGATGCTCCGGGCCAGGGCCTTGCTCAGCATCGTCTTGCCGACCCCGGGCACGTCCTCGATGAGGAGATGCCCCTCGGCGAGCAGGACCACGATCGTGGACGACACCACGTCGGCCTTGCCCTCGATCACTCTCTCGATGTTCGTCCGGATGCGGCCCACGACCCGGGCCAGTGTCTCCAGATCGGCGCCGCCTGTCGGGGCTGCCTCTGTCGGCGTCTCCACGTCGGTTCCTTCCGCTTCCTGTCTGTGACCACCCTAAGGCTCCACAGCAAAGCCTCGCCCTGCTTCGCGCCGCCCGGCATGCACGCCGGCGGCGACGCCACGCCCGATGGACGCGGAGCCCGGGTCGTCCCGGCAACCTACGCGGTGGAGCGCGAAGCCCACGCCACTTCCACGATCACGGTTCGGCATCGGTTCAGCCACTGTCTCGCCACGCGCGTCGACCGCGCGCGCTCGCGTCGACCGCACCCGGGTCCGCCTCCGGATCCGGGGAGAACAAATGGGGGCGGTGTGGTGATTTGTGGTTGACGGTGGAGGGAAGTGGAGTAATGTGGAGCGAAGTGGAGGATCGAGTCTCCCTACGAGTCGAGCTGGTCACGGAGGCGCCCGATGTTCTTCATGGGCACCTACACCCCCAAGCTCGACGAGAAGGGGCGGCTGATCCTTCCGGCCAAGTTCAGGGACCGACTGTCGGAGGGGCTCGTGGTGACACAGGGGCAGGAGAAGTGCCTCGACGTCTTCCCCTCCGACGTCTTCATGGAGGAGGCCCAGCGCGCCCGCGCCAAGGGGATGACCTCGCGGAGCGGGCGGGACCAGATCCGCATGCTCTTCTCGAGCGCCGAGGAGGTCGTGCCCGACAAGCAGGGCCGGATCCCGATCGCCGTCCCCCTGCGTGAGTACGCCGCGATCACCCGCGACGTGATCGTCATCGGCGCGATGGACCGCGTCGAGATCTGGGAGCCGTCCCGCTGGCGCGACTACAACGCTGCGGCCCAGGAGACCTTCGCCGACCTCGACGAGGACGGACCCGCACCGGACTGACCAGCAGCACTGATCAGCAGCACTGACCGCAGCACTGACCTGCAGCACCCGCACACCGGCAGCACAACTCAACAGCGGTTCGCAGGGCGAGGTCTCGGCCCGCTCCAGCACCCGGCTCTCCTGACGTACCTTCCCCGGCGCCAGGCGACTTCCCACCGGGCTGCGCCATCTGGGACACCTTCCCCGGCCCCAGACGGCAGCGGAGCGGCCTGAGACCTGGCCCTGCGAACCCGCACCACTTCCCCGCGTCACCTCGAGCCACCTCGAGCCACCTCGAGTCATCGAAGGGTCGATCGATGAACCGCACCGCAACCGGGACGCCGCCGGCACCGCGCCGGGTGCGCGAGCAGGCTCGGGAGGCCGCCGTGGTGATGGCGTTCTCAGCGCTCACCTCGGTGACGCTCGCGCTGGCGCTGGTCCTGATCAGCCGCCTCGGGCAGCAGGGCTGACCATGGCCGACCAGGACGAGGCCGGCCCCGCCCACGTCCCCGTCCTCCTCGACCGGGTCGTGGCGCTGCTGGCGCCGTCCCTCCAAAGTGCGGGGGCCGTCATGGTCGACGCGACCCTCGGCCTCGGAGGCCACACGGAGGCGGTGCTCTCCCGCTTCGAGCTGGCCCGGGTCATCGGCATCGACCGCGACCAGGCAGCGCTCGACCTGGCCCGGCACCGGCTGGCCGGCTTCGGCGAGCGGTTCACCGCCGTGCACGCGGTCTACGACGAGCTCCCCGACGTCCTCGACGAGCTCCGCCTCGGTCACGTGGGGGCGGTCGACGCCGTCCTGTTCGACCTGGGCGTCTCGTCGATGCAGCTCGACGTCCGCGAGCGCGGCTTCGCCTACGCCGAGGACGCCCCGCTCGACATGCGCATGGACGACAGCACCGGACCGACGGCCGCCGACGTCCTCAACACCTACTCGGCCAAGGAGCTCACCCGCGTGCTCCGGGAGTACGGCGAGGAGCGGTTCGCGAGCAGGATCGCGGCCGCCGTCGTCCGCCAGCGCGAGCACTCGCCGTTCACGACCTCGGCCCGCCTCGTCGAGCTGCTCTACGCCGAGATCCCGGCGCCGGCACGCCGGACCGGCGGCCACCCCGCCAAGCGCACCTTCCAGGCGCTCCGGATGGAGGTCAACGACGAGCTCGCGGTCCTGCGCCGCGCCATCCCGGCCGCCATCGACGCCATCCGGGTGGGCGGCCGCGTGGTCGTCGAGTCCTACCACTCCCTCGAGGACCGGCTGGTCAAGCAGGCGTTCACCGCCGTGACGAGGTCCCTCGCGCCGCCCGACCTGCCGGTGGTGCCCGAGGAGCTGCAGCCGGCCCTCCGGCTGGTGACCCGGGGCGCCGAGCGGGCCGATGCCGCCGAGACAGCTGCCAACCCCCGCGCCGCCTCGGTCCGGCTGCGCGCGGTCGAACGCACCAAGGTGGGGAGAGCCGCATGAGTACACCCGCGCTCCAGCTGCGCGACCGGTTGCCGCGACTGGCGGACGAGGCGCTGAACCGCGCCCGGCTGACCGTCGTACCCCGGCGCCGGGTCCGCGCGGCCCGGATGCCCTTCGTGACCCTGGTCAGCCTGGTGCTGCTCGGCGGGGTCGTCGGGCTGCTGTGCTTCAACACCCAGATGCAGCAGGCCTCCTTCGCCGCGACCTCTCTCGAGACCCAGTCCAACAACCTGGCCGCCCGTGAGCAGACCCTCCACGACGAGCTGCAGTCGCTGCGCAACCCCCAGAACCTCGCGGCCCAGGCGCAGGCGGCCGGGATGGTCGTGCCGCAGAGCTCGTGCACGGTCCGGCTGGCTGCCAAGGCCACCGAGGGCGACTGCGCGCCGGCGACCCCGGACAACACCCCGCCCCTGCTGCCCCGCCCGCCGCGGAAGCCGCCGGTGCTCGACCCCGCCCCGGTCGTCGTGACCCTCCCGCCCGTCGCCGGCAGCGGGACCGGTGGTCACCACGGCCACCACGGCCACCACGGCGGCCGCGGCGGACACCAGGGCGAGCACGACACGGCCTCCGGCTGACCCGATCCGCCGCACCGACCGAGCAAGATGGCCCCACTGGCCACTCCAGTCACACCCACCACATCAGCACCCAAGAGCCGAGAGGTCCCGTGCCCCGCACCCGCAGCCGCACCCGCCGCCAGGCCCGGTCCACCAGGGCCGTCGTCACCACGGCCCGCCGCGGCAGCAGGCGCGGCTCGCCGCAGGTCCGGCTCCGGGTCGGGTTCGTGCTGATCGCCATGGTGCTCTCGCTGTTCGGAGCCCGGCTGGTGCAGCTGCAGGGCCTGGACCCCGACTCCTACGCCGCGATGGCCGCCGCCGAGGGCACCGTCGACGTCGTGCTGCCCGCCCAGCGCGGCGACATCCTGGACCGCAACGGCCAACCGCTCGCGGCCTCCATCGACGGGTTGATGCTCGCCGGTGACCCGCAGATGACCGACGACAAGGCGCCGGAGATCGCCAAGTTCCTCTCAGAGCGCCTCGACGTCGACTACTTCGCGGCCCTCAAGCAGCTGCGCGAGCACACCAACCGCGACGGTGAGCCGGTCCGCTTCGAGTACCTCGCCCGGCACGTGCCGTCGACGCTCGCCACCGACGTGCTCAACGAGGCCGAGGACCGCGGCTACGAAGGCCTCTCCACCCGGCCCGACGCGGTCCGGACCTACCCGGCGCACGACGTCGCCGCCAACCTGGTCGGCTTCCTCGGCACCGACAAGGCCTACGGCGGCCTGGAGGAGGTCTTCGACAAGGCGCTGTCGGGCAAGGACGGCAGCGAGAAGTACGAGGTCGGCGCCGGCAACCGGATCCCGCTCGGCGACAACGCCACGGTCCCCGCGGTCGACGGGCAGGACCTGCACACGACCATCGACCGCGACCTTCAGTGGTACACCCAGCGCGTGCTCCGCCAGGCCCGGGAGGCCGCGGGCGGGACGTCGGCCTACGCGGTGATCCTCGACTCCCGCACCGGCGAGGTCCTCGCGCTGGCCGACGACCCGACGTTCGACGCCGACGACCCGGGCGCGTCGAAGGTCAAGGACCGCCGGGCCCGGTCGCTCAACCTCTCCTACGAGCCCGGGTCGGTCGAGAAGGTCCTCACGCTCTCGGCGCTCATCGACACCGGCAAGGTCAGCGCGCGGACCAAGATGCTGGTCCCCGGCGAGCTGCACCGGCAGGACCGCGTCATCCATGACCACTGGGAGCACGGGCTGATCAAGCTGACGCTGGCCGGCGTCGTGGCCAAGTCGTCCAACGTCGGCACGGTGCTGGCCTCGGACCGGTTCGCGCCGGGCGAGCTCCGCGCGTACCTCGCCAAGTTCGGCCTGGGCCAGCCCACGAACGTCGGGCTCGGCGCCGAGTCGCGGGGCAACCTGCCCGACCCGAGCCTGTGGAACAGCCAGACCGGCGACCGGATCGCCTTCGGCCAGTCGCTCTCGGTGAACGCGATGCAGATGGCCGCGGCCGTCAACACCATCGCCAACGGCGGAGTCCGCGTGGACCCGACGCTGGTCCAGGGCGAGGCCCGGCGCGACGACGGCATGGAGATCGGCACGGACGTCTCCACGACCCGCCGGGTCGTCTCGGCGCGGGCGGCCCGGCAGATGACGCTGATGATGGAGCGCGTCGTCGACCCCGACGACGGCGTGGCGCCACTTGCGAACGTCCCGGGCTACCGGGTGGCAGGCAAGACCGGTACCGCCCAGCGGGTGGGCACCTGCGGCCGCGGCGCGGCCAGGCACAGCTGCTACGACGGCACCAACACGGTCTCGTTCGCGGGCTTCGCCCCTGCCGAGAACCCGCGGTTCACCGTCTACGTGGTCATCCAGGCGCCGAAGATCGCCGGAGCCGGCGGCGGCATCACGGCCGGCCCGGTGTTCTCCAAGCTGATGGCCTACGCGCTCCAGCGCTACGGCGTCCCCCCGAGCCACCGCAAGCAGACGGTCCTGCCCGTCGAGTGGTAGGACCAGAGACACTGGCCGGGTGGTGAGCGCACAGACCCGGCCGGCGCGACCGCTGCAGACCCCGCTGGGCGACCTCGCGGCGCGGCTGCGCGGTGCGTCGTACGACGTCAGCGCCAGCGGCGACCTCGAGACGGTGGTCTCCGGGCTGACCCTCAGCTCCCAGCGGACCTTCGCCGGCGACCTCTACGCCGCGCTGCCCGGAGCCCGCGCGCACGGCATGACCTTCGCCGCCGACGCCCTGGCGGCGGGCGCGGTCGCCCTGCTGACCGACCCGACCGGGGCCGCCGACGCCCCGCCGGGCGTGCCACTGCTGGTCGTCCCGGAGCCGCGGAGGCTGCTGGGCCGGCTCGCTGCGCACGTGTACGGCGACCCCGCGTCCGCGATGCGGATGATCGGCGTGACGGGCACGCAGGGCAAGACCACGACGACCCGGCTCGCCGAGGGAGGCCTCCAGGGCGCGGGGATCCGGGCGGGCGTCATCGGCACGGTCGGGACCCGGATCGCGGGGGAGGACGTCGAGACCGCCCTCACCACGCCGGAGGCGCCCGACCTGCACGCGCTGTTCGCGGTGATGCGCGAGCACGACGTGACCGCCTGCGCGATGGAGGTGAGCAGCCACGCCCTGGTCATGGGCCGGGTCGACGGCGTCGTGTTCGACGTCGCGGTGTTCCTCAACCTCGGCCGCGACCACCTCGACTTCCACGACGACGAGGAGGACTACTACCTCGCCAAGGCCTCGCTCTTCACGCCCGAGCGCGCCCGGCTCGCCCTCGTCTGCGTGGACGACGAGCACGGCCGCCGGCTGGCGGGCGAGACCGCGCTGCCGGTGCGCACCTTCTCGACCGCGGGCTCGACCGCGGGCTCGACCGCGGGCTCGACCGGCGGTCGGGACGCGGACTGGATGGTGGCCGACGTACGCCCTGGTCCGGACGGCTCGACGTTCCGCGTCCTCGGCCCCGACGTCGACGTCGAGGCCGGGGTGCCGCTGCCGGGTGCCTTCAACGTGAGCAACGCGCTGGCCGCCGTGGCGGCCTGCGGGGAGGCCGGCCTCGACGCCGCTGCCGTCGCTGCTGCGCTCGCCGACGGCGACGGGGTCCCGGGCCGGTTCGAACGGATCGACGCGGGCCAGCCGTTCACCGTCGTCGTCGACTACGCGCACAAGCCCGACGCCGTCCGGGCCGCCCTGGAGAGCCTCCGACCGCTCACCGATGGCCGGCTGATCGTGGTCCTCGGCGCCGGCGGCGACAGGGACCCGGGCAAGCGGCCGCTCATGGGTGACCTCGCCTCGCGGCTCGCCGACGTGGTCGTCGTGACCGACGACAACCCGCGCACCGAGGAGCCCGCCGCCATCCGGGCCGCGGTGCTCGAGGGCACCCGCGCCGGCACCGCCCGGGTCCTCGAGGAGGGCGACCGGCGCGCCGCCATCGCCACCGCCCTGGACCTCGCGCAGCCCGGCGACATCGTCGTCGTCGCGGGGAAGGGCCACGAGACCGGTCAGGAGGTGCACGGGGTCGTGCTCCCGTTCGACGACCGCGAGGTGGTCCGGGAGCTGCTCCGCGGGCAGCACTAGCGAGACCCGCCCTCGGCGGGCCGCGTCGGACTCCGGGGCGGCGTACGGAATCATGGCCCAGCGGTCCGGGTCCACACAGCGGGTCCCACAGGGAGGGACAGGGAGGGGGAGGGCGATGAGAGCGATCCTGCTGAGCGGCGCGCTCTCGCTGTTCGTCTCTCTCCTCGGCACCCGCGTCGCCATCAACCAGTTCCGCAGGCTCGGGCTCGGCCAGCAGATCCGCGACGACGGCCCGACCAGCCACCACACCAAGCTCGGCACGCCCACCATGGGCGGTGTCGTGGTCATCCTGGCCACGCTGGTGGGCTACTTCGTCGGCAAGCTGGCCACGATGAGCGCGCCGACGGGGTCCGCGCTGCTGCTGCTCTTCCTCTTCGTCGGGATGGGGCTGGTCGGCTTCCTCGACGACTACATCAAGATCGCCCGGCAGCGCAGCCTCGGCCTGCGCAGCAAGGCCAAGATGATCGGCCAGACCGTGGTGGCGCTGGTCTTCGGCGGGCTGGCCGTCTCCCCGTGGCTCAAGGACGAGGACGGGATCACCCCCGCGTCCAAGCACCTGTCGTTCATCCGCGACTGGAGCAGCTTCGCGCTGCCCACCGTCGTGGTGATGGTGCTGATCTGGTTCATCGTCACCGCGACCAGCAACGGCGTGAACCTCACCGACGGCCTCGACGGGCTGGCCGCGGGCGCGTCGATGATGGTCTTCGGCGCCTACATGCTGGTGAACATCTGGCAGAACAACCAGTCGTGCGCGTCCAGCACCCTCGACGAGGCCAACGTGAGCCTCTGCTACACCGTCCGCGACCCGCTGGACCTGGCGGTCGTCGCTGCCGCGCTCACCGGCGCCTGCTTCGGCTTCCTGTGGTGGAACGCCTCGCCGGCAGCGATCTTCATGGGCGACACCGGCTCGCTGGCGCTGGGCGGTGCCGTGGCGGGGCTGGCGATCCTCACCCGCACCGAGCTGCTGCTCGTCATCCTGGGCGGGCTGTTCGTCCTCGAGACGGTCTCGGTGGTGCTCCAGGTCACCACCTTCAAGGTGACGAAGAAGCTGACCGGGACCGGTCGCCGCATCTTCCGCATCGCGCCGATCCACCACCACTTCGAGATGATCGGCTGGGAGCAGGTCACGGTGACGATCCGGTTCTGGATCATCACCGGCATCTGCGTCGCCGCCGGCCTCGGCGTCTTCTACGCCGAGTGGGTCTCGGGCATCGGATGACCCCGGCACCATGAATTCGGCACCATGAACCCAGCACCTCTCGGCCGGCACGACTCCTGGGAAGGCGTCCGGGCCGTCGTCGCCGGGTTCGGGGTCTCCGGGTTCGCCGCCGCCGACAACCTGCTGCACCTCGGCGCGACCGTCACCGCGCTGGACGAGCGGGCCGACGCCCCCGACGGGCGGGCGGCGAAGGCGGAGCTGCTCGAGGTGCTCGGCGCCACCGTCCGGCTCGGGAGCGGCACCACGGCGACGCTCCCGGACGACGTCGACCTGGTGGTCACGTCCCCGGGCTGGCGACCCGACGCGCCGCTGCTCGCCCAGGCCCGGAATCGAGGCGTGCCGATCTGGGGCGAGGTGGAGCTGGCGTGGCGGCTGCGTGACCCCCACCACGACACGCCCTGGCTCGCCGTCACCGGCACCAACGGCAAGACCACGACCGTGCGGATGCTCGACGCGATCCTGCGGGCGGCCGGGCTGCGCAGCGTCGCGGCGGGCAACGTCGGGCTCCCGCTGGTCGAGGCGGTCATGGACCCCGAGCCCTACGACGTGCTCGCGGTCGAGCTCTCCAGCTTCCAGCTCCACTACACCGAGTCGATGAGCGCGCAGGCCGCCGCCGTGCTGAACGTCTCTCCGGATCACCTCGACTGGTACACGGCGTTGAATGAGAAGCGGGCGATGGCCGCCTACACGGCTGACAAGGGCCGGATCTACGAGCGCGTCCAGCGCGCGTGCGTCTACAACGTCGCCGACCCGGCCACCGAGGAGCTGGTCCGCGAGGCCGAGGTCGTCGAGGGCGCCCGAGCCGTCGGCTTCACCCTCGGGATGCCGGGGGTGGGGATGGTCGGCGTGGTCGAGGACATCCTGGCCGACCGCGCCTTCATCGAGGAGCGGGTGAGCAGCGCCGCCGAGCTGTGCACGCTCGCCGACCTGGCCGCGCCCGGGACCCCCGGCCCGGCGCCGCACACCGTCCAGAACGCGCTGGCCGCTGCCGCCCTCGCGCGGGCGCACGGCGTGCCGCAGGCCGCGGTCCGCGACGGGCTCCGCGGGTTCCGGCCCGACGGCCACCGCATCGCCCTGGTCGCCGAGCGCGACGGCGTCGCCTGGGTCGACGACTCCAAGGCGACCAACCCGCACGCGGCGCTCGCGTCGCTGCTCGCCTACGACCCGGTGGTATGGGTGGCCGGGGGGCTCGCCAAGGGTGCGTCGTTCGACGACCTGGTCCGCGTGGTCGCCGGCCGGCTGCGCGGCGCCGTGCTCCTGGGCCGCGACCGCGACGTGATCGCCGAGGCTCTCGCGCGACACGCACCGGATGTGCCGGTGATCGTCGTCGATACCCGTGAGACTCCTGTGACAGAAGGTGACCATGCGTCTGGTGAGGCAGAACCGATGCGACGCGTCGTGGCCGCCGCGGCCGGGCTCGCCCGGCCCGGTGACACGGTGCTCCTCGCCCCGGGGTGCGCGTCGCAGGACCTGTTCACCGACTACGCCGCCCGCGGTGACGCGTTCGCCGCGGCGGTCCAGGAGCTGAGCGGGTAGGACTCGGAAGGAGACGGCAGGGTGACCACCGCGAACCCCGAGCACACCCGCCGCCGCTTCGAGCTGCCCGCCCTGCCGGCGAGGCTGCGGCTCCGCCGCCGGCTGGCCCACGTGGTCGCCACCGAGTCGTCCGTCAGACCCCGCACGTGGTTCGGCTCGCTCCGCGCGGCGCTCGACCGGCCCCTCACGTCGTACTACCTGCTGGTCGGCGCCTCCGCGCTGCTGCTCACCATGGGGCTGATCATGGTGCTCAGCGCCAGCAGCGTGTACTCCTACGAGGTCAACGACGGCGACTCCTACGCCGTGGTCCGCCGCCAGCTGGTGTGGGTCCTGATCGGGCTGCCGCTGGCGTGGGTGGCCAGCCGGCTGCCGCACCGCTGGGTGCGGCGGCTGGCCTACCCGGGGTTCTCGGTCTCGCTGGTGCTCCTGCTCCTCACGGCGTTCTTCGGCGTCGAGCGCAACGGCAACCAGAACTGGCTCGGCGTCGGGCCGGTCGTCATCCAGCCCTCGGAGATCGCCAAGCTCGCGATGGTGATCTGGGCGGCGCACATCTACGCCAACAAGGAGCGCCGGCTCTCGAGCACCCACGAGATCGTCGTCCCGGTGGTGCCGGGGATGATCCTGGCCACCGGGCTGGTGGTGCTCGGCAACGACCTCGGCACGGCCCTCGTCCTGTTCGCCCTGCTGCTGGGCTCGCTGTGGGTGGTCGGTGCGCCGCGGCGGTTCTTCACGGTCATGTTCTCGGTCGTCGCCGTCGGCCTGTTCGTCCTCGTGGGCACGAACGCCGAGCGGCTGGGCCGCGTGACGACCTTCTTCGACCCGTTCAGCGACTACCACGACAAGGGGTGGCAGCCGGCCCACGGGCTCTACGCGCTCTCGACCGGGGGACTCTTCGGCCAGGGCATCGGCGCCAGCCAGCAGAAGTGGGGCGACCTGCCCGAGGCGCACACCGACTTCATCTTCGCGGTGCTGGGCGAGGAGCTGGGCCTGGCCGGCACGCTCCTGGTGATCACCCTGTTCCTCACGATCGCGTTCGCCGCGCTCCGGGTCGCGCGGCGCACCGCCGACCCCTTCGTCCGCTACGCGTCGTTCGGCATCGTCGTGTGGCTGGTCGGCCAGATGATCATCAACGTCGGCATGGTGCTGGCGCTGCTGCCGGTCATCGGCATCCCGCTGCCGCTGATCTCCTACGGTGGCTCGGCGCTGCTGCCGTCACTGGTGGCCCTCGGGCTGCTCGTGGGCTTCGCGCGCCGCGAGCCGGAGGCCGCCCGCGCGCTGGCCCAGCGTCGCAAGCTGCGCTCGGCCGGGGTGTCCGCGGCTCGCCGGTCCCGCTGAGCCACAGGTCACTCCCTAGTCTCTGTCTCGATGCGCATCCTCCTCGCCGGTGGTGGCACCGCCGGCCACACCTCGCCGTTGCTCGCGACGGCCGACGCCCTGCGTCGGCTCGAGCCCACGGCGGAGATCACCTGCCTCGGCACCCCCCGCGGCATGGAGAACCGGGTGGTGCCCGAGGCCGGCTACCCGCTGGAGCTGGTCGCGCCGGTGCCGCTGCCGCGGCGGCTCTCGGTCGACCTGCTGCGCGTCCCGTCGCGGCTCCGCGGTGCCGTGCGGGAGGCGCGCGCCGTGCTCGACCGGGTCCGCCCGGACGTGCTGGTCGGCTACGGCGGCTACGTCTCGGTGCCGGCGTACCTCGCCGCTCGTCGCGCCCACGTCCCGGTCGTCGTGCACGAGCAGAACTCGCTGCCCGGCCTGGCCAACAAGCTGGGCGCCCGGATCGCGCGCCGCGTTGCGGTGAGCTTCCCGGACACCCCGCTGCGGCACGCCGAGTACGTCGGGCTCCCGATCCGGACCATGATCTCCGGGCTCGACCGGGCCGCGCTGCGCGCCGAGGCGCGGGCGTTCTTCGGGCTCGACCCGGACCTGCCCACGCTCGTCGTCACCGGCGGCTCGCAGGGCGCCCGCACCATCAACGACGCCGTCGCCGGCGCGGCTCGCTCGCTGGGTGAGGCCGGGGTGCAGGTGCTCCACGTGGTGGGCCCCAAGAACGACGTCGTTGCGCAGGACGGCGTCCCGACCTACGTGCCCGTCGGCTACGTCGACCGGATGGACTACGCCCTCGCCGCCGCCGACCTCATGGTCTGCCGGGCGGGCGCCTCCAGCGTGACCGAGGCGGCGGCCGTCGGCGTGCCGGCGATCTTCGTCCCGCTGCCGTTCGGCAACGGCGAGCAGCCGCTGAACGCCAGGCCCGTCGTCGAGGCCGGGGGAGCGCTGCTCGTGGACGACGGCGACTTCACGTCCGCCTGGGTGGTCTCCCACGTGCCGCCGCTGGCGACCGACCCCGACCGGCTGGCCTCGATGAGCGCCGCCGCCTCCGGGCTGATCCCGCGCGACGCCGACGAGAAGCTGGCCCACATCGTGCTGGAGACCGGCCGGTGAGGCTCGACGTGCCGGCAGACGTGCCGCCGGCGGACCGGCTCGGGCGGGTGCACCTCGTCGGGATCGGTGGTGCCGGGCTCTCCGGCATCGCCCGGCTCCTCATCGCCCGCGGCGTGGAGGTCAGCGGGAGCGACGGTCAGCCGTCCGCCACTCTCGACGCGCTCCGGACCGCCGGCGCCGAGGTGCACGTCGGCCACGACGCCTCTCACCTCGGCGATCTCGGCCCGGGTGACACTCTCGTCGTCTCGGCCGCGATCCCCGAGGGCAACCCGGAGTACGTCGAGGCCGACCTGCGTGGCATGCGGGTGCTGTCGCCGCGCCGCCGCCATGGCGTCGCTGATGGACGGCTTCCGCGTGGTCGCGGTGGCTGGTACGCACGGGAAGACGACCACGACGTCCCTCCTCACCGTCGCCCTCCAGGAGTCCGGGCTCGATCCGAGCTACACCATCGGTGGTGACCTGTCCGCCACGGGCGTCAACGCCGCCCAGGGCAGCGGCGACCTCTTCGTGGCCGAGGCGGACGAGAGCGACGGCGCGTTCCTCGCCTACCGTCCGTTCGGCGCGGTCGTGACGAACGTCGAGGCGGACCACCTCGACCACTGGACCGACGAGGCCGCCTACGCCCAGGCCTTCGACGTCTTCGCCGGGCACATCGACCCCGACGGCTTCCTGGTGGCGTGCGTCGACGACGCCGGCGCGGCCGCCCTGGCCGGGCGGGCGTCGGGCTGGGGGCTGCGCGTCGTCACCGTCTCGACGCGAGCGGGCGCCGACATCGGGCCGGAGGCGCTGGACGGTGTCACCCTCTGGTCACCCGGCGAGCACTTCCTCGCGGACGCGCTCGCGGCGTACGCCGCCGGGATCGAGCTGGGAGCCGACCCGGGCGACCTGCGCCGCGGGCTGGCGTCCTACACGGGGACCAAGCGCCGGATGGAGCGCAAGGGCGAGGCCGGCGGGGTGCGGGTCTACGACAGCTACGCGCACCACCCGACGGAGATCTCGGGCGACCTCGCCTCCGCCCGCGAGCTGGCCGGCGCCGGCCGCCTGGTGGTGGCGTTCCAGCCGCACCTGGTCTCGCGCACCCGGACGTTCGGCGCGGCGATGGGCGAGGCGCTGGGTGCGGCCGACGAGGTCGTCGTCTGCGACGTCTACCTCGCCCGCGAGGACGCCGACCCCTCCGTGACGGGACAGCTCGTGGCGTCCGCCGTGCCCCTGCCTCCCGAGCACGTCGCGTTCGTCCCCGACCTCGACGACGTCCCCTCCGTCCTGGTCTCCCGGGTGCGTCCCGGCGACCTGGTGCTGACCCTGGGCGCCGGCAGCGTCACCGAGCTCGGCCCGCGCGTCCTCGCCCTGCTCGGCGGTGGTCGTGCGTAGCCTCCGCCGCTCGTCCGGCGGGGACGAGGCGGGGAGGGGGAGCGCCTCGACCGTCGACAAGGCCACCCGGCGCAGCAGGCGCCGGTTCGCACGCCGGCAGTGGCGCCGGCGCTGGCTGGCCTGGCGCTACCTCCTGGTGCTGGTGCTGGTCCTCGCGATCGTCGGCGGGGGTGTCTACGCCGTGTGGTTCTCGACGTGGCTCGCCGTCGAGGAGATCGAGGTCAGCGGGGCCCAGACGGTCGAGCCCGCTGACATCCGCGCGCGCTCCGGCATCGACGAGGGGGACCCCCTGGTCCGCGTTGACCTGGCCACCGCCGAGCGGCGCATCGGGGCGCTGGCGGTGGTCCGGTCCGTGTCCGTGACCCGGCAGTGGCCCCACGGCGTGCTGATCTCGATCGAGGAGCGGGTGGCGATCGCCGTGGTCGAGATCGGCGGCCGGCTGCGCGGCATGGACGCCGACGGGGTCGTCTTCCGCGACTACAAGAAGGCACCGCCCGGGCTGCCGCGCGTCGAGACGTCGATCGGGACGACGTCGGCCGCGCTCCAGGAGGCCGCGAAGGTGGTCTCGGCGCTGCCCCAGGAGCTCAGCCTCATCGTCGACCACGTCCAGGTCACGACCGTCGACCAGATCTCGCTGGTGCTCAAGGACGGCCGCACGGTCGTCTGGGGGAGCGCGGAGGAGTCCGACACCAAGGCCGACGTCCTCGCCACCCTGCTCGCCACCGTCGAGGCGCAGTTCTACGACGTCAGCGTGCCGTCCAAGCCCACCACCCACTGAGCGGGCGCGGAAGGTCACCGAACGCAACGGCGACTCTCCCGCGTGTCGCCACCACTGCGGCCGCACGCGTCCCTACTGTCGTCGGCACGGACAGGTTGACATAACTATAACCCTCAGCCTGAGGGTGACAGTTGATCCGGAGGCCAGGTCCAACATTCGGGCCGAGAGAAGGGGCACCGTCGTGGCTGCAGCGCAGAACTACCTAGCGATCATCAAGGTCGTCGGCATCGGCGGGGGCGGCGTCAACGCCGTCAACCGGATGATCGAGGTCGGCCTCAAGGGCGTCGAGTTCATCGCGATCAACACCGACGCCCAGGCCCTGCTCATGAGCGACGCCGACGTCAAGCTCGACATCGGGCGCGAGCTCACCCGCGGCCTCGGCGCCGGCGCCAACCCCGAGGTCGGCCACCAGGCCGCCGACGACCACGCCGACGAGATCGAGGAGGTCCTCAAGGGGGCCGACATGGTCTTCGTCACCGCCGGTGAGGGCGGTGGCACCGGCACCGGTGGCGCCCCGGTCGTCGCGCGCATCGCCCGGTCGCTCGGAGCGCTGACCATCGGTGTGGTCACCCGGCCGTTCGCGTTCGAGGGACGTCGCCGCGCGGGGTCGGCCGAGGAGGGCATCGCCAACCTCCGCGAGGAGGTCGACACCCTCATCGTGATCCCCAACGACCGGCTGCTCTCCATCTCCGACCGCAACGTCTCGGTCCTCGACGCCTTCAAGCAGGCCGACCAGGTGCTCCTCCAGGGCGTCAGCGGCATCACCGACCTCATCACCACCCCGGGGCTGATCAACCTCGACTTCGCCGACGTGAAGTCGGTGATGGCCAACGCCGGGTCCGCACTGATGGGCATCGGCTCGGCGCGAGGCGAGGACCGGTCGGTCGCCGCCGCCGAGATGGCGGTCTCGAGCCCGCTCCTCGAGGCCTCGATCGACGGCGCCCACGGCGTCCTGCTCTCGATCGCCGGCGGCTCCGACCTCGGCCTGTTCGAGATCAACGAGGCGGCCGCGCTGGTCGCCGAGGCCGTGCACCCCGACGCCAACATCATCTTCGGCGCGACCATCGACGACGCGCTCGGTGACGAGGTGCGGGTCACGGTGATCGCGGCCGGCTTCGACGGCGGCACTCCGAAGCGCGCCCACGAGGGGTCCGCGCTGCGGCGTACCCCGCCGACGCAGAGCCAGGCCGAGACGCGGGCGGCTGCCGCTGCGGTGGCGGCGCAGCGGCAGGAGAAGGAGAAGGTGACCGCGGGCGCGACGACCTCCACCACGCCCGACTCGGCCACCGCCCCACGCCAGGCGCCGAAGCCGATGCAGTTCGACGACGACGACCTGGACGTGCCGGACTTCCTGAAGTAGCAGGTTGTACTTCTTCCGGGACACCGTGGAGGGAGACGTCCGGCTGGACGTCGCCTTCACCGACTCCAGCCTGGACCTCCAGGGGCGCAGGCCGGGGTTCCCCGAGGTCCTGGCGGACCTGGAGGAGTCGTGCGGCGTGCGGTTCGCCCGCCTCAACCAGGTGCACGGCGACGACGTGCTCGCCGTCGACGGGCCCATGGGCCCCGACGACGTGCCGACCGGCGATGCGCTCGTGACCACCGGGCCCAGCGTGGGACTCATGGTGCGCGTCGCTGACTGCGTGCCGCTGGTCCTCGCGGACCCTGAGGCCCGCGTGATCGGAGCGGTGCACGCCGGTCGACGGGGCGTGGCGCTGGGCGTCGCAGCGACTGCCGTGGCGGTGATGCGCGAGCACGGTGCGACGTCGATCCGCGCCTGGCTGGGCCCGCACGTCTGCGGACGCTGCTACGAGGTGCCCGCCGCGATGCGGGAGGAGGTCGCCGAGCGGGTTCCCGAGGCGTGGGCGGAGACCTCGTGGGGGACCCCTGCCCTCGACATCGGCGCGGGGGTCGAGGCTCAGCTCGCGGCCGTCGGCGTCGAGGTGACCAGGGTCGACGGCTGCACCCGGGAGGACTCCTCCCTCCACTCCTACCGTCGCGACGGTGCGGCTGCCGGCCGGTTCGCGGGGCTGGTGTGGCTGACGTGAGCACGGACGCCCGGCGCGACGAGATCGCCGCCAACCTCGAGTCCGTGCGTGCCCGGATCGCCGATGCCTGCACCGACGCCGGGCGCCAGCCCGACGAGGTCCAGCTGGTGGTGGTCACCAAGTTCTTCCCGGCAAGCGACGTGCGGATCCTCGCCGAGCTCGGTGTCACCGACGTCGGCGAGAACCGGCATCAGGAGGCCGAGGCCAAGGCCGCCGAGTGCGCCGACCTCGGCCTGCGGTGGCACTTCATCGGCGGGCTGCAGAGCAACAAGGCGGCCGCGGTGGCGTCGTACGCCGCGGTGGTCGAGTCCGTCGACCGGCGCAAGCTGGTCGGAGCGCTCGCCCGCGGAGCGCACCAGCGACCCCACCCCGTCGACGTGCTGCTCCAGGTGTCGCTCGACCCGCCGGGGCGCGAGGGCCGCTCCGGCGCAGACCCTGCCGAGCTCGACGAGCTGGCGGCCGCGGTCGACGTGGCAGCCGGCGAGCAGGGGAGCCTCGCGCTGCGCGGCCTGATGGCAGTGGCCCCCCTGGGCGAGGACCCCGGGGCGGCGTTCGGCAGGCTCGCCGAGGTCCGCGCGGCCTTCCTCGGCCGGCACCCGTCGGCGACCTGGCTCTCGGCGGGGATGAGCGCGGATCTCGAGCACGCGATCCGGGTCGGCGCGACACACGTGCGTGTTGGGTCCGCGGTCCTCGGTTCGAGGCCCACGGACCAGTAATGTCCCCAACAAGATTGACGCAGCCAGGACGCGCGCGGCACGGCGCGACCCGGCCGCCGAACCCGGAAGGCAGCGACCATGAGCGGCGCGATGCGCAGGATCGGTGAGTACCTCGGCCTGCTCGAGGACACCGGCCGTTACGACGACGACTACGCCGACGGCTACGACGACACCTACGAGACGCGCTACCCGGACGAGACGACTCCGGTGGCGGCCGAGCGGCTGTCGCGCCGAGAGGCGCGCGAGGCCCGTCAGGCATCGACCGTCGCGCACCTCGACGACCGCCGCCGCGGTGGGGCGCCGACCATGACCGCCGCACCCCGCGTCGCCGAGCTGTCCCGCATCACGACCCTGCACCCGCGCACCTACAACGAGGCCCGCACCGTCGGTGAGAACTACCGCGACGGCACCCCGGTGATCATGAACCTCTCGGAGATGGACGACAACGACGCCAAGCGGCTCGTCGACTTCGCGGCCGGGCTGATCTTCGCGACCCGCGGCTCGATCGAGCGGGTCACCAGCAAGGTGTTCCTGCTCTCACCACCCAACGTCTCGGTCGCGGCCGAGGACAAGGCCCGGATCGCTGACGGCGGCTTCTTCAACCAGAGCTGACCGCGCTGCCCGTTCGCACTATCCATTCGCACTGCCCATTCGTACTGGCCGGCTCGCGGCCGGTGTGCCGATGCGTAGCGGTGTGGGCCGACCCGGCATGATCGTCGCGTGCACGCCGTCTGGTCGCTCATCCACATCGCGCTGTGGATCTTCATCGCGCTCATGTGGATCCGCTTCGTCGTGGACTGGGTGCAGATCTTCGCGCGGAACTGGTCCCCGACGGGGTTCCTGCTGGTGGTGCTCGAGATCGTCTACTCCGCCACCGACCCGCCGATCAAAGCGCTCCGCCGGGTGATCCCGCCGCTCCGGATCGGGACCGTCGCCCTCGACCTTTCGTTCATCATCGTGATGATCGTTGCCTACATGCTGCTCTACATCGTCGGTGGGTTCCTCCATTGACGGACCTACCAGTCCGAAGCACCTGTCACATCAGCCCCACGGCAGGCGCTACAGTTCCGAAGGAAGACTTTCTGTCCGGGCGACCATCCGGACGCCAGGGGATGTCGCTGAGCTCGAAGGGCCTCGAAGAAGATGAATGGGTGGGAACATGCCGCTGACGCCTGAGGACGTGAGTAACAAGCGCTTCACGCCGGTCCGGCTCCGCGAGGGCTATGACATGGGCGAGGTCGACCAGTTCCTCGACGAGGTCGAGGCAGAGCTGGCCAGGCTGACCAAGGAGAACGACGACCTCCGCTCGAAGCTGTCGGCGGCCCAGACCGGCGGCGGCTTCCAGGACACCTCGTCCACGGCCCAGACGCCCGCGGTCCAGGAGCGCGCTCCCGAGCCGACGCCTGCGCCCGAGCCCACTCCGGCGCCCCAGCCCGTCGCGGCTGCGAGTGCGGCCCCCGAGACGCTCCGGGTCGAGACCGTGCCGGAGGCGTCCAACGCCGCCGCCCGGCTCCTCGAGATCGCCACCCGCAACGCCGACGAGCTCGTCGAGTCCGCCAAGAACGAGGCCGACAAGATCATCGGCGAGGCCCGCACCAAGTCCGAGCGGCTCGAGGCCGAGTCCAAGGTCAAGGCCGACCGCCTCGAGTCCGACGCCCGCACCCGCGCGCAGATGCTCGACTCCGAGACCGCCGAGCGCCGCCAGCAGATGTTCGGCGAGCTCGAGCGCGAGCGGGACAAGCTCAACAGCGAGGTGGAGACCCTGCGCGCCTTCGAGCGCGAGTACCGCTCCCGCCTCAAGAGCTACTTCAGCCAGCAGCTCGAGGCGCTCTCGGGGCCGGGGGAGTCGCCCGCGGTGTCCGACGAGCAGCCGCCGGCTCCCAAGCGGCTGCGCTCGATCCTCGGCGACGACGAGGTCTGAGACGTTCTGCTGACCCCTGCTGTGGGTCCTGACCTGCGCGTTCCGGTTACGTAAGCGCTTGCGCTGGTTTGGTCACGAGTTGAGCGCGCCTGTTTGAGTGGGCGCTGGTCAACGGATACGGTTCCGCGCAGCACCGTTGGCCACCGCCACGGTCCAGGCCACCAGGAAGGCCCGCTCGATGGCGCGCACCAGGACCCGCTCCCTCGCCGGACGGACGGCCGACGCCGCCCGCAAGGTGATCGGCCGTCGTACGCCGAAGGCCACGTCCGGGGCGGCCGCCTCGACGAGAAAGACCGCGACCAGGGCCGCGGCCAAGAAGGCCCCCGCGAAGAAGGCTGCATCCGCGAAGAAGGCTGCTCCGGCGAAGAAGGCGCCCGCGAAGAAGGCCGCGGCCGAAGAAGGCCCCGCGAAGAAGGCCTGCGAAGAAGGCCCCCGCAAAGAAGGCCCCGGCGAAGAAGGCCCCCGCGAAGAAGGCCCCGGCGAAGAAGGCCCCCGGCGAAGAAGGCCCCGGCCAAGAAGGCCCCCGCGAAGAAGGCCCCGGCCAAGAAGGCCCCGGCCAAGAAGGCCCCGGCGAAGAAGGCCCCCGCGAAGAAGGCCCCGGCCAAGAAGGCCCCCGCGAAGAAGGCCCCGGCCAAGAAGGCCCCCGCGAAGAAGGCCCCGGCCAAGAAGGCCCCCGCGAAGAAGGCCCCGGCCAAGAAGGCCCCGGCGAAGAAGGCCCCGGCCAAGAAGGCCCCGGCCAAGAAGGCCCCGGCCAAGAAGGCCCCGGCCAAGAAGGCCCCGGCCAAGAAGGCCCCGGCCAAGAAGGCCCCGGCCAAGAAGGCCCCCGCGAAGAAGGCCCCCGCGAAGAAGGCGCCCGCCAAGAAGGCGCCCGCCAAGACGGCTGCACCCGCCACGACGGCACCGCCCGCGAAGGCCGCGCCGCCCGTCGCGAAGGCACCCGCGTCGCAGCCCACCCCGCCGAAGAAGCCGGCCGCCCCCAGGAAGGCGCCGGTCAGCGCGCTGGTGGTCAAGGCCGGAGAGGGCGCCTGGACCAAGGCCGAGCTCAAGGAGGTTCTCAAGCAGCTCAACGCGGAGCGTGCCCACAGCCTCGAGATCGTCGAGTCGCACTCGTCGGAGCTGACCGGCCTGATGCGCGACTCCGGTGACGGGGCCGGCCAGGACCAGGCCGACGTCGGCGCCACGACCTACGAGCGCGACCAGGAGCTCACGGTGCTCACCATCGAGCGCGACAAGCTCTACCAGATCGACCGGGCACTGGCCCGGATCGACGATGGCACCTACGGCGTCTGCGAGTCGTGCGGTGAGCCCATCGGCAAGGAGCGCCTGAAGTACATGCCCCGTGCCACACTGTGCATGACATGCAAGCAGCGGGAGGAACGTCGCTGAGTCCGGACGACTCCAGCGTGAAGGACGCCCAGTCCGCTCCGTCTCGTGCCCGGGTCCGGGTCCTGCTGTTCGCGGTCTTCGCCGTGCTCTACGCCGTCGACCAGGCCACCAAGTGGCTCGCTGTCGACCGGCTCACCGGCAGGCCCGACAAGGAGCTCGTGGGCGAGCTGCTGACGCTGCACCTGACCCGCAACGCGGGTGCCGCCTTCAGCACCGGCACGGGCTACACGGTGCTGTTCAGCTGCCTCGCGATCGTCGCCGTGCTTGTCGTGCTCTGGATCGGGCGGCGGGTCGGCCATGTCGGGTGGGCGGTCGCCTTCGGGTTGCTGCTGGCCGGCATCACCGGCAACCTCACCGACCGGCTGGTCCGCGCCCCCGGGGTGCTGCGCGGGCACGTGGTGGACTTCCTCATGCTGCCGCACTGGCCGATCTTCAACGTGGCCGACATGTGCATCAACGTCGCGGCCGCCCTGATCCTGGTGCAGGCCTTCCGCGGGATCCGGCTGGACGGATCGCGGGTGGCCCGCCACACCGACGAGCCCTCGGACACGTGAACGCCGTGAGCGCAGACCACCGCACCCTCCCGGTGCCGGACGGGCTGGCAGGGGAGCGGGTGGACGCGGCGCTCGCCCAGATGTTCGGGCTCTCGCGCACCCGCGCCGCCGACCTGATCGCGCGTGGCCTCGTGCAGGTCGACGGGGCCAGCACCGCCAAGAGCGACAGGGTGCTCGCCGGCGCCACGGTCGACGTGACGCTGCCGGTCGAGGCCGACCCGCTGGCCGTCGTGCCGCAGGAGGTCGACGGGATCCAGATCATCCACGACGACCCGTCCATCGTGGTGATCAGCAAGCCGGTCGGCGTCGCCGTACACCCTTCCCCCGGCTGGACCGGGCCGACCGTGGTCGGGCACCTGGCCGCCGCCGGGTTCAAGATCGCCACCGGAGGCGCCTCGGAGCGGCAGGGGATCGTGCAGCGCCTGGACGTCGGCACGTCGGGCGTGATGGTGATCTGCAAGTCGGAGCACGCCTACTCGGTGCTGAAGAACGCCTTCCGCACCCGCGACGTCGACAAGGTCTACCACGCACTGGTCCAGGGCTACCCCGACCCGCTCGAGGGCACCATCGACGCCCCGATCGGCCGGCACCCCAAGGCCGACTACAAGTTCGCGGTGATGGCGGAGGGACGGCCCAGTGTCACGCACTACTCGACGCTCGAGGCGCACCGGTTCGCGTCCCTGCTGGAGGTGCACCTCGAGACCGGCCGGACCCACCAGATCCGGGTGCACATGGCCGCGCTCAAGCACCCGTGCGTGGGCGACCTGACCTACGGCGCCGACCCCACCCTCGCCGAGCGGTTCGGGCTCGAGCGGCAGTGGCTGCACGCCGTGAAGCTCGGCTTCGAACACCCGGACAGCGGCGAGTACGTCGAGTTCGAGTCCGGCTACCCCGACGACCTGGCCAAGGCCCTGGAGGCGGTCCGTGGCGCCGACTGACCCCGTGGCTGACCCTGTGGCTGACCCTGTGCCTGGCCCTGTCGCTGACCCTGTGCCTCACCTCGTGCTCCGACCGGCCACCGACGACGACCGGCCGGTGGTCGCCGAGCTGCTCGTCAAGGTCCGCGACGCGGCCTACCCGGCCATGCCCCGCGGCATCCACCCGCCCGACGAGGTCCGTGCCTACGTCGACTCGTGGGACCTCGCGACCTACGAGGTCTGGCTGGCGGAGGCCGGCGGCGTACCGGTGGGCTACGCCCGGGTCGGCCCCGACTGGCTCGAGGACCTCTACGTCGACCGGTCCGCCCAGCGTGCCGGCGTCGGCGGCGCACTGCTCGACGTGGCGAAGGCCCGCCGGCCGGGTGGGTTCTGCCTCTGGGTCTTCGAGTCCAACGAGCCGGCCCGCGCGTTCTACCGCGCCCGCGGCCTGGTCGACCTCGAGCGCACCGACGGCGCCGCCAACGAGGAGAAGGCCCCCGACATCCGGATGGCGTGGCCCGGCACCGACCCCCTCGCCTTCTACCGTTCGCTGATCGACTCCGTCGACCACGAGCTCGGCGAGCTCCTCAACCGCCGGGCCGCGATCACCGCTGCCGTGCAGCCGCACAAGACGTCACCCGAGCGCGACCTGGAGCGCGAGCTCGAGATCGCCGCCGCGCTGGCTCTGCGCGCACCCACCCTGGGCGAGGACCGCCTCTACCGCAT
This sequence comes from uncultured Actinomycetota bacterium, assembly GCA_963766475.1. Classification (GTDB taxonomy): domain Bacteria; phylum Actinomycetota; class Actinomycetes; order Propionibacteriales; family Nocardioidaceae; genus Nocardioides. Next base: position 309,768 of record CAVXZS010000007.1, read on the forward strand.
CGTGCACCAGATCATCACCGAGAGCCTCGAGGCCGCGGGGTTCTCAGGCGAGTGAGGACACGGCCCCGGCCGAGGCGGCGGTGGGTCCGCAACGGCCGTCCACAGGGTGGCGGTGGCTCAGCAACGGCTCTCCCCGTGGACAACGGTTGCCCAGGCACCGCTGCCCGGGGGACGGCAGCCGCCACCCACCACCGCATGTGGACGACGGTTGCTCACCCACCGCTCCCGCTGTGGACCATGGTTGCCCACCCACCGCTCCCCGGGGTTGTCGGCGGGCGCACCTACTGTCGCGGCATGCCCGCACCCCTCGCTCCACCGTTGCCGACAGCCCGACAGGTGGGACTCGCCGCCGATGAGTTCTCGCGGGGCGGTCCGCCCGTCGTAGGCTGAGACCCTTCCCCCGGGAGCTCGGCACACACCGTCGAACGCCCCGATCCCGACCGTTTCGTCATGCCCGAAGACACCCGGTGAGGAGCCCACCACACTCATGCCCGGCCAGGACTCGTTCGTCCACCTGCACGTGCACACCGAGTACTCCATGCTCGACGGTGCGGCGAGGCTGGGCGACCTGACGCGGCGGGCAGCCGAGCTCGAGATGCCGGCGATCGCGATGACCGACCACGGCAACGTGTTCGGGGCCTACGAGTTCTACCGGCTCGCCAGGGAGGCCGGGGTCAAGCCGATCATCGGCATCGAGGCCTACGCCGCACCCAACATCAGCCGCTTCGAGCGCAAGGGCGTCAACCTCTACGGCGGCGGGCCCGACGACGTGTCGGCCCGCGGCGCCTACACGCACATGACGCTGCTCAGCGAGACGACCGAGGGGATGCACAACCTCTTCCGGCTCAGCACCGGCGCCTGGCGTGACGGCTTCTTCAAGCAGCCGCGCATCGACCGCGAGCTCCTGGCCCAGCACAGCAAGGGCCTGATCGCGACCACCGGCTGCCCCTCGGGCGAGGTCCAGGTCCACCTGCGCAACAACAACTACGACGCGGCCCGGCAGGCGGCGGCCGACCACCAGGACATCCTCGGTCGGGAGAGCTACTTCCTCGAGCTGATGGACCACGGCATCGACATCGAGCGGCGGGTGCGCGACGGCCTGCTCCGCCTGGCGAAGGACCTCCAGATCCCGCTGCTGGCCACCAACGACTCCCACTACGTCATGCGGGAGGACGCCCCCAGCCAGGAGCACCTGCTGTGCATCAACTCGGGGTCGACGATGGACATCCCGGCCGGCGACGGCGCTGGCCAGCGGTTCGCCTTCAACGGCGACGGCTACTACCTCAAGTCCTCCGCCGAGATGCGCGAGATCTGGCGCGAGCTGCCCGAGGCCTGCGACAACACGCTGCTGATCGCCGAGCGCTGCAACGTGGAGTTCACCGAGGGCAACGGCACCTACATGCCGCGGTTCCCGTGCCCGGAGGGCCACACCGAGGAGACCTGGCTCCTCGAGGAGGTGGAGCGCGGACTGGCCCGGCGCTACCCCGACGGCGTCAGCGCGGAGGTGCGCGACCGGGCGAGCTTCGAGATCGGCGTCATCTTGAAGATGGGGTTCCCGGGCTACTTCCTGGTCGTCGCCGACTTCATCAACTGGGCCAAGCAGCAGGGCATCCGGGTCGGCCCGGGGCGAGGCTCGGGTGCCGGCTCGATGGTCGCCTATGCCCTGCGCATCACCGACCTCGACCCGATCCGGCACGGCCTGCTGTTCGAGCGGTTCCTCAACCCCGAGCGCATCTCGATGCCCGACTTCGACATCGACTTCGACGAGCGTCGCCGCGGCGAGGTGATCAAGTACGTCACCGACAAGTACGGCGAGGACCGGGTGGCGATGATCGTCACCTACGGCACCATCAAGGCCAAGCAGGCCGTCAAGGACTCCAGCCGGATCCTCGGCTACCCGTTCGCGATGGGCGACCGGGTCACCAAGGCGATGCCCGCCGCGGTGATGGGCAAGGACGTGCCGCTCAAGGAGATCTTCAACCCCGAGCACAAGCGCTACGGCGAGGCGGGTGAGTTCCGCGGCCTCTACGACAACGACGCCGACGTCAAGCGGGTCGTCGACACCGCGCTGGGGATCGAGGGGCTCAAGCGCCAGTGGGGTGTCCACGCCGCGGGCGTGATCATGTCGAGCGAGCCGCTGGCCGACGTGATCCCGCTCCTCAAGCGGCCCGCCGACGGCGTGATGATCACCCAGTTCGACTACCCGACCTGCGAGTCGCTCGGGCTGATCAAGATGGACTTCCTGGGACTGCGCAACCTCACGGTGCTCGACGACTGCGTGCACAACATCGAGGTCAACCGGGGCGAGAAGCTGGTCCTGGAGGACCTGCCGCTCGACGACGCCGAGTCCTACCAGCTCCTCGGCACCGGCAACACCCTCGGCGTCTTCCAGCTCGACGGCGGCCCGATGCGGTCACTGCTGCGGCTGATGCGGCCCGACAGCTTCGAGGACATCTCCGCGGTCCTCGCCCTCTACCGGCCCGGGCCCATGGGCGTCGACTCGCACACCAACTACGCCCTGCGGAAGAACGGCAAGCAGGAGATCAACCCGATCCACCCCGAGCTCGTCGAGCCGCTGGCGGAGATCCTCGAGCCGACCTACGGCCTGATCGTCTACCAGGAGCAGATCCTGGCGGTGGCCCAGAAGGTGGCGGGCTACACGCTCGGCCAGGCCGACCTGCTGCGCAAGGCGATGGGCAAGAAGAAGAGGGAGATCCTCGACGCCGAGTACGTCCCGTTCTCCAACGGCATGAAGGCGAACGGCTACGGCGACGCGGCGATCAAGGCGCTGTGGGACACCCTGGTCCCGTTCTCCGACTATGCCTTCAACAAGGCCCACACGGCGGCCTACGGCCTGATCTCCTACTGGACCGCCTACCTCAAGCAGCACTACGCACCCGAATACATGGCGGCGCTGCTCACCTCGGTCCGCGACGACAAGGACAAGTCCGGGATCTACCTCAACGAGTGCCGCCGGATGAAGATCCAGGTGCTGCCGCCCGACGTCAACGAGTCGGCCGCCAACTTCACCCCCGTCGGCAACGACATCCGCTTCGGCCTCACCGCGATCCGCAACGTCGGCAGCAACGTCGTCGACGGCATCGTCGCCGCCCGTGCCGAGAAGGGCCGCTACCTCGACTTCAACGACTTCCTCGAGAAGGTCCCTGCCCTGGTCTGCAACAAGCGCGTGGTCGAGTCGCTGATCAAGGCCGGCGCGTTCGACGACATGAAGCACCGTCGGCGCGCGCTGGTGGCGATCCACGAGCAGGCCGTCGACCAGTACGTCGACGTCAAGCGCAACGAGGCGATCGGCCAGGACTCGCTGTTCGGCGGCATCGACGACACCAGCGGGTTCGGCGTCACCGTCGCGATCCCCGACGAGATCGAGGAGTGGGACAAGACCACCCTGCTCGGCCACGAGCGCGACATGCTCGGCCTCTACGTCTCCGACCACCCGCTGCTCGGCCTCGAGCACGTGCTCTCCCAGGGCACCGACTGCACGATCGGCCAGCTCATGCTCGACGAGGAGCGACCGCACGGCTCGACGGTCACCGTCAGCGGCCTCGTCACCTCGGTGCAGCGCAAGATCACCAAGCGCGGCGACTCGTGGGCGACGATCACCCTGGAGGACCTCGACGGCGCGATCGAGGTGCTGCTCTTCCCCAGCACCTACCAGCTGGCCAGCACCCTGCTCGTCGAGGACTCCGTGCTCCGCATCAGGGGAGCCCTCTCGCGCGACAAGGACCAGCCCGAGCTGCGCGCCCAGGAGGTCTCCACCCCCGACCTGTCGGGTGGGCCCAGCGGGCCGGTCGTGATCAGCCTCCCGTCGACCCGCTGCACGCCGCCGACGGTGGCGCAGCTGCGTGACGTGCTCCGCACCCACCCCGGGGTCACCGAGGTCCGGCTGCGACTCTTGTCGCGTGAGAAGACCACGGTCATGCGCCTCGACGACGGGCTGCGAGTCGCCCCGAGTCCGGCGCTGTTCGCCGACCTCAAGCAGCTGCTGGGCCCGGGATGTCTGACGGGCTGACGGCGCACCCGTCCACCCCGGAGCTCCTCGACTCACGACCCGAGACCGCACCGCGCTCGCCGTGGCTGGTCGTCCCGGCCCAGGCCGTGGCGACCGTGGCCCTGTTCGCTGCGGCCGGAGCCGGTGCCGGGTGGCTCTGGTACAAGCTCTGGGACGTCCCGAGCGGCGTGGCGTCCGGCGGCCAGTGGTACACCAGCGAGGCCGGGCTCCGCGACGACTTCCAGGGCGTCGCCTGGTACGTCGCGCTCTCCCTCGTCGCGGGGTTGCTCCTCGGGATGCTGACGGCCTGGATGTTCGACCGCTCGGAGCTCGTCACGCTGGTCGCCGTCGTCGCGGGCTCCGCACTCGCCGCCTACCTCATGCTCCGCGTCGGCACCCACCTGAGCCCGCCCGACCCGCACCAGCTCGCCAAGACCGCCGAGGACGGCCAGAAGCTGAAGGGCACCCTGCGGGTCGGGTCGTGGACCCCCCGGGGATCGTTCACCTTCGGGGCCCTGATCGGGCTGGCACTGGTCTATGCCGTGTCGATCGGCCGCGCGCCGTCGGAGGTCCGCGTGCAGCAACCGCAGCTCCCGCCGGCTCCGTACGCCGCGCCGCCGCCTCCTCGTTGAGCGATATCCGGTTGGGGTCCGGAACCCACGGGTAGGCTCCGGCCGTCTCACCCGCGCACCGCTTCCCTGGCACCGACGTCCCGGGCACGAGCCCGCAAACCACTCGGAGTTCCCTTTGTCCAGCACCCTGCCGCCCCCGCCCCCGCCGCCGAACGGCCCGCCGTCCGGCGGTCCGCCGAGCGGGGGCCCGCCGAGCGGTCCGCCGAGTGGCCCGCCGAGCGGACCCCTCAACGGACCTCCCAGCGGTCCACCCAGCGGTCCTCCGGGCGGTCCTCCGAGCGCCCACCCAGCGGCCCTCCGAGCGGCCCGCCGGAGTACCTCGAGAGCGGCGGCGGAGCGCCGCTGCCCCAGGAGCCGCGCGGCGGCGGCCATGCGGTCCGCAGGGGACTGTTCGTGGGCGGTGGCGTGGTCGGCCTGGTCGCGGTCGGCGTCGGCGCATGGGCGGCGTACAGCTTCCTGACCACGGGTCCGCAGCCCGCCGAGGCGCTGCCGGCCGACACGCTGGGCTACGTCAGTGTCGACCTCGACCCCAGTGGTGGCCAGAAGATCGAGGCACTGCGGACGCTCAACAAGTTCCCGGCCTTCAAGGACTACGTCGGCATCAGCTCCGACGACGACCTCCGCAAGGAGATCTTCGACCGGATCCAGGACGAGGCGCAGTGCGACGGCCTCGACTACGCCGACGACGTCGAGCCCTGGCTCGGTGACCGGGCCGCGGTCGCGGCCGTCGACCTGGGCGGAGACGGCCCCGAGGCGGTGTTCGTCGTCGAGGTCAAGGACGCCGACAAGGCCGAGGCCGGCCTCGACAAGATCAAGGACTGCAGCGGCGGCGACGAGGGCGGCTGGGCCATCGAGGGCGACTGGGCGGTCGTCGCCGAGACCGACGCCATCGCCGACAAGGTCGTGGCGGCCACCAAGAAGGGCTCGCTCGCCGACGACGACGACTTCAAGAAGTGGACCGGCGAGGCCGGTGACGCCGGTGTGATGACGATGTACGCCGGCCCGGAGGCCGGCGACTACCTCGCGGACCACGCCGACGACCTGGGCGGTTTCCCGTTCGGGGGCATCGCCGAGGACTACGCCTGCACGATGCCGATGCCCGGCTCGGACGACGAGCTCGACGGCGACAGCAGCACCTACGACTGCGACAGCCCGCCCGCGACCTTCTCCGACGACCTCAAGGACAAGCTCCGCGACTTCCGTGGCATGGCCGCGACGGTGCGGTTCGACGACGGCGCCATCGAGCTCGAGGCGGCGGGCGACAGCAGCATGGGCGGCGCGAGCTTCGTCTCAGGCGGGGGCACCGCAGACGTGGTCAGCACGCTGCCGAGCGACACCGGCGCCCTGCTGGGTCTCGGCTTCGCGGACGGCTGGTTCGGTGACCTGGTCGACTACATCGCCCCCTACACCGGTCAGAGCGCCGACGAGCTGACGGACATGCTGTCGGAGCAGAGCGGGCTCGACCTGCCGGACGATGCCGAGACCCTGGCCGGCGACTCGGCAGTGCTCGCACTGGGCTCGGACATCGACCCGGACGCGTTCTTCGAGTCGTCCGACGGCTCGGACATCCCGATCGCGGTCAAGATCAAGGGCGACCCGGACGAGATCGAGAAGGTCCTCGACAAGCTGCGCGCGATGGCTGGGCCGGACTCCGGAGTCCTCGACTCGGACTCCGACGGCGACCACATCGTGATCGGGCCCAACGCGGACTACCGCGCCGAGCTGCTGAAGGACGGCGGCCTCGGTGACAACGACGTCTACAAGGACGTGATCCGCGAGTCCGACGACGCGAGCACGGTCCTGTTCGTCAACGTCGACGAGTTCGAGGATGCCATCGAGAAGGCCGCCGACGGGGACGGAGACATCGTCGACAACATCAAGCCCATCGCCGGGTTCGGGATGACGGCGTGGGTGGACGATGACGTCACCCACGGGGTGCTGCGGATCACGACCGACTGATGTCCCCGACGATCGCCCCGGTCACCTCGATGAGGTCGGCCGGGGCGATCTCGACGTCCAGGCCGCGGCGGCCGCCTGAGACGTAGACGGTCTCCCACAGCTCGACGGTCTCGTCGACGACGGTCGGGTGCGCCCTCTTCTGGCCGAACGGCGAGATGCCGCCCGCGACGTAGCCCGTCGCCCGCTCCGCGGCCTTCACGTCGGCCATGACGGCCTTGGACGCACCCACGGCCCTGGCCAGCGCCTTGAGGTCGAGCCGGCCGCTGACCGGCACCACGGCGACGACGAGACCACCGTCCGCGCTGGCCATCAGGGTCTTGTAGACCCGGTCGGGATCCAGCCCGAGCTCGGTCGCGGCCTCCAGGCCGAAGGACTCGGTGCGCGGGTCGTGGGCGTACTCGTGCACGGCGAAGACCGCGCCCGCCGCGCGGAGCGCGAGGACGGCAGGGGTCATGCCGTGCGGCGGGTCAGTTCGGGCTCCAGCGGGTGCGGGCCACGTCGGTGGCCGGCAGCGAGGGCAGCACGTTCATCGCGCGCAGCTCGGTGCGCAGCAGGTCGGTGACCATCCGGAGCCGGTGCTCGGCGTCCTCGGCCTCGAGCAGCGCCTGTCGCTCGTGGAGGGGGAGTGGCGCGCAGGCGGCCAGCGTCCAGGAGAGGTAGGACGGGTCCTTCGGCAGGTCGCCGGTGTAGGGGTCGGTCCGGATCTCGGCGAGCGCGGCCCGGTAGGCGGTGAAGATCTCCCGCGCGCGGTCCAGCAGCTCCGGTGGCACCGCCCCGCCGGTCTCGGGCCGGTCCACGACCTGGCCGACCGGGAAGGCCCCGGTGGTGTCGAGCCGCTCGAGCTGGATCCGGTCCAGGCCGACGGCGACGATGGAGAACGTCCCGTCGGGGTGCGGCTCGACCTCGGTCAGCTGCACCCGGCAGCCGACGCGGAACAACGACTGCGAGCCGTGGTCGCCGACCTCGTAGCCCTCGCGGATCCCCACCGAGCCGAACAGCCTCTGGGTCGGGTCCTCCACCCTCAGCAGGTGGTGCACCAGTGCGCGGTAGCGGTCCTCGAAGACGTTGAGCGGCACGCTGACTCCCGGGAAGATCACCGCGTTGAGCGGGAACATCGGCAGCGACGTGCTCACCTTCCCGAGACTAGCCGCGGGGGTCGGTCAGCCGCGGAGCCACGCGAGCACGGCCAGGACCCGCCGGTGCTCGTCGGGGGTCTGGTGCAGGTCCAGCTTGGTCAGGATCCGGGCGATGTGGGTCTCCACCGTCTTCACGTCGATGACCAGCCTCTCGGCGATCGCCCGGTTGGAGAGTCCCTGGGCCATCAGCTCGAGCACGCCCCGCTCGCGGTCGGAGAGCCGGCCGAGCTGCTCGACGAGCTCGTTGCGGCCCATCAGGTGGCTGACCACCTCGGGGTCCAGCACGGTGCCACCGGCCGCGATGGAGTCCAGCGCGTCGAGCAGCACCTTCACGTCGGTCACCCGGTCCTTGAGCAGGTAGCCGAAGCCGCGAGCGTGCTGGCGGGCCAGGTCGGTGACGTAGCGGCTCTCGAGCGACTGCGACAGCAGCAGGATCCCGAGCCCGGGGTGCCGCTGGCGCAGCTCGAGCGCGGCCTTGGCTCCTTCGTGGGTGTACGTCGGCGGCATCCGGATGTCGACGACGGCGACGTCCGGCTCGTGCTCGGCGACCGCGGCGAGCAGCTGCTCGGCGTCGGCTGACCGGGCCAGCACCTCGACCCCTGCCGAGGTCAGCAGGTTCGCGAGCCCGTCCCGGAGCAGGCCGGAGTCGTCGGCGATCACGACCCGCACGGCAGCACCGCCTCGACCGTCGTCCCGTCGCCACCCGTGGTGACCGTGAGGCGCCCGCGGGCGGCCTCGACCCGGTCGCGCAGCCCCCGCAGCCCGGGCCCGTCGGGGTTCGCGCCACCGTGCCCGTCGTCGTGCACCCGGAGCCTCAGGTCGCCGTTGCGCCGGTGCACGTCGACCTCGATCCCGTGCGCTGCCGCGTGCTTCTGGGCGTTGACGACCGCCTCGCCGATCACCGACCACGCCGTGAACTCGGTGCCGGAGTCGAGGCGGCTCGCATCCACCTGGACGCGCAGCGGCACAGGGGAGTGCCGCGCCATGTCGTCGAGCGCCGCCGCGAGGCCACCGTCGGCCAGGGCGGCGGGGTGCAGGCCGTTCGCCAGGTCGCGCAGCTCGCGCACCGCGGCCTGGGCGGCGTCCGAGCCCTCGGCCAGTGCCAGTCGCATGCGCTCGGGGTCGCCGTCCAGGCGCGCCGACTGCAGCTCGAAGGCCAGAGCGAGGAGCGACTGCTGTGCGCCGTCGTGCAGGTCCCGCTCGATCCTGCGCCGCTCGCGGCGCTGGGCGGTGGCCAGTCGCGTCCGGGACGCGGCGATCTCCTCGACCTGGCGGGCCAGCTCGGCGCGCAACCGGGTGTTGTCGAGCTCGGCGGCGGCCAGGGTCGCGACCCGGCGCACCGTCACCTCGTCGCTACGGTCGGGATCGAAGCTCACCCTGGCCACGACCCGGCCGTGCCGGTCCACGTCCACGTGGCCTCCGGCGGCGGCCGGCGAGCCGTCGGCGCGCACCCAGGCGCCGTCGGGGCCCGGGTAGGCCACGGTGAGCGACGGGTCGTGCAGAGCATCGCGCAGGACCGCCTCCACGTCGATGCCCGCGTCCTCGGCAGCGAGCGCGGCCCCGATCACCCGGCGTGCGTCGTACGCGCGGCGGTTGAACCGCCGGTCCACCTGGTCCTGTAGGGCACGGTGCAGCGGGAAGGCAAGACCAGCTGCAGCGACGGCCCCGACCGTGGCCGCCAATGCGGGCGACACCGGGCCGCTGGAGACCGCACGCGCGCCGAGCCAGATGGTGAAGGCGTACGTCACCACGACGGTCGTCGTGAGTAGCACCCACGTGACCGTGGCCGCGACGATCCGCTCGACGTCGTAGAGGCGGTAGCGCAGCACTGAGAGGCCGGCAGCGATCGGCACGAGGGTGATGAAGCCGCCTGACGCGATGATCGTCACCAGGTCCGCGCCGTTCTTCGAGCTGACGAAGGCCACCACCACGTAGAGCGGCAGGGGCGCCACGGCGAACACCAGCCAGAGCAGCTGACGGCGTTCGTCGTCGACGGCCCGACGGAAGCGCAGAAGGAGCGAGATGCCGCTCGCGATCAGGCCGAGCCCGATCGTGTAGACGCAGACGATGCCGAGCAGGTCTGCCCACGGCTGGATCGCGTGCACTGCCATCGGGTTCTCAACGGCGCCGTACGGCGGGTCCAGTCGCTTCTCGGACGGGATCGCGAGCAGGAAGCCGGTGGCACCGGCCGCGGCCTGCACACGGGCGACCAGCCGCCACCGCGGCGACAGCGGCCGTCCGGTCGGGGTCAGCAGGAGGATCAGTGCGACCAGCGTGAACCAGAGGATCCAGCTCGAGTCGGTGAGCACCAGGAGCGGGACGGTGCCGGGGAGATCGCCGTAGAGTCCCGGGCCGTACTGGGTGTAGGCATCGCTCGGTGCCTCCACGAGGAGCACGAGGCCGAGTAGCAGGAAGAGCCACCCGACCGGGTGGCTGGGGCGGGCCAGGGCAACCACGGCGCCCACCACGAGGTTGACCGACAGCGCGACGATCACGACAGCGACGAGGGCTCCGCCCTTGTCCGACCCGGGGGCGGGGGCGCCACCGGCGTCGTAGAGCCACAGCGCGACGACCACCAGGGCGGCCACCAGCATGGCGACAGCACCGACCAGCAACTGGCTGGCGCGAGTGGTCATGGACCCATGCTGACAGTGAATTCGGGGTTCGGCGTCAGGGCAGACCCCGACCGAGGTCCCGGGTGTGCTCCGACGCGCCACGGGGGCACTTCGCCTGACAGTGGAGCCATGACCACTCTCACTGCTGGGCCCACTGCCACCACGACCGCCTCGGCGGTCCCGCGACGCCGCACTCTCGTGCTGCTCGCCGCCGTCTTCCTCGTCGGCTTCGCCGCTCTCATGTTGACCGGTCAGGACAACGACCCGGACTCCTCGGTCGCGACGATCAAGTCGTCCTACGACCAGAGCCGCACCGTCCTCGCGTGGACCTGCTACGCCGGAATGGCTGCCTGTGCCGTGCTGATCTTCCTGGGCGTGGCGATCCGTTCCGCGCTGGGGTCCCGCCGGCGCTCCTGGACCGGCGACGTCTCGATGCTCGGCTTCGTCGTCATCGCCGTGACCATTGCGTCGTGGGGGGTCTCGAGCATGGCGATGTGGCACGCCGTCGACCAGGGCGACGACGGTGCGATCCGAGCTCTCAACTTCATCGACACCAGCAACTTCCTGCCGCTGATGCTCGGCATGGCCTGCGCCATGATCGGAGCAGGTGCCGCCGGGATGTCGGGCGACACCCTGCCGCGCTGGCTGGCCATCGTCTCGATCGTCCTCGGCTGCCTCGCCCCGCTCGGCCCGCTCGGCTTCGTCCCCGCGATGCTGCTGCCCCTGTGGCTGGTCGTCGTCGCGGTCGCGGTCCGGCTGGATCCGGTGAACCCGGCGTGAGAGGCCCCACCCTCCGGCTGCGCCTTGCCTGCGGCCTCGCTGTCGTGCTGACAGCTCTCGGAGCGTGTGCCGGCGAGGACGACTCGGCTGACGCCGGCTCGTCCGGGCCATCCGGTGCCGGCGTCGCGTCCGATGTCCCGTCTCCCTCCGAGGCCCCCACGGGAGAGGTCGTGCAGGTCAACGGCCACGACATCTTCGCCAGGTGCACCCCTGGCTCGGGTCCCTCCGTGGTCTTCCTCCACGGTGCGGGCGGCCAGGGGTCCGACTGGGAGGCGACCCTCGACCACCTCGACGGCGTCTCGCCGTGCGTGTACGACCGGTTCAACGTGGGCGGCAGCGGCCGCGACGAGAAGCGGCACAGCCCGGCGGAGGCCGCGGCCGACCTGGAAGGCGTGCTGGAGGCCACCGGCATGGAGCCGCCCTATCTCCTGGTGGGTCACTCCTGGGGAGGGCTGCTGGCGCTCATCGAGGCGGGCGAGCATCCCGAGAACGTGGCGGGGCTCGTCCTGGTCGACGCGACCCTGCCCCTCGAGACCGAGCTCGACCCGCCGGACATGGCCGACGACGTGCGTGCGGAGATGAACGGGTTCGAGAACGGCCTGGACGCCTATGACGGCTACGCGGCCACCCGTGCCGTCGAGAACCGGCTGCCCGATGTGCCGATGACCTACATCTACGCCACTGAGCAGGAGCTCCCGTGGCCGGCGAAGGACTACGAGGACGCGCTTGACGCGTGGGTGGCGACCTGGCCCCACGGACGGCTGGTCCGCTGCGAGTGCGGGCACGGGATCCCGAGCGAGGAGCCCGTGCTGATCGCCGACCAGATCCAGGACGTGGTCGCCGCCGCGCCGTAGTCCAGCCCGCGTCGGGCGTGCGGCTGGCCCTACGTCCCTCCGTAGAATCCTCCCCATGATGCGCCGGATCGACCTGCGCGGGCAGCGTCCCCAGGACTACCGGGACGTGGTGCCGCGCGCGGACTTCGACATCGAGGCGGCCGTCCCGGCGGTCCATGCGATCTGCGAGGCGGTCCGCACCCGCGGGCTCGAGGCGATTCTCGAGATGTCGGCCACGTACGACGGCGTCAGCCAGACCGACATCCGGGTGCCGCCCGGGGCGCTGCAGGACGCCCTGGCGCACCTCGACCCCGACATCCGCGCCGGGCTGGAGGAGTCGATCCGGCGGCTGCGGGCCACCTGCGAGGCGGAGCTGGAGCGGGACGTGACCACCGAGGTGGCCGCGGGGGCCACCGTGACCCACCGCAAGGTGCCGGTCGACCGCGTCGGCCTCTACGTGCCCGGAGGCATCGCACCGCTGGTCTCCAGCGTGCTGATGAACGTCGTGCCCGCCCAGGTGGCGGGCGTGCGGTCGATCGCCCTGTCGTCGACGCCGCAGAAGGAGCACGACGGCCTGCCGCACCCGACGATCCTGGCCGCGTGCGCGCTGCTGGGCGTCGAGGAGGTCTACGCGGTCGGTGGGGCCCAGGCGATCGCGATGTTCGCCTACGGCATCGGTCCCTGCGCGCGGGTCGACCTCGTGACCGGACCGGGATCGATCTGGACGGTCACCGCGAAGCGGCTGCTCAAGGGCACGGTCGGCATCGACTCCGAGGCCGGGCCGACCGAGATCCTGATCCTCGCCGACCGGACCGCGGACCCGTCGTACGTCGCGGCCGACCTGCTCAGCCAGGCCGAGCACGACCCGCTTGCGGCCGCCGTCCTCGTCACCACCAGCGAGGAGCTCGCCGACCGGGTCGCCGTCGAGCTCGAGCGCCAGGTGCTGGCCACCAAGCACACCGAGCGGATCCAGGCTTCGCTGTCCGGTCGCCAGTCGGGCGTGGTGCTCGTCGACGACCTCGGCCAGGGCGTGGACGTGGCCAACGCCTACGCCGCCGAGCACCTCGAGATCCACACCGCCGATGCCGCGGACGTGGCCGGGCGGATCCGCAACGCGGGCGCGGTCTTCGTCGGCCCGCACGCGCCGGTCTCGCTCGGCGACTACTGCGCCGGCTCCAACCACGTGCTGCCCACCGGCGGCTGCGCCTGTCACTCCTCGGGGCTGTCGGTGCGCGCGTTCACGAAGTCGGTGCACGTGGTCGACTACTCCCGCGAGGCGCTCGCCGAGGTCGCCGACCACGTCGTCACGCTGGCCGAGGCGGAGGACCTGCCGGGCCACGGCGCCGCGGTCCGGGCGCGGTTCGGGGGCTGACCTGTGGACTTCCCGCCCCTCCGCGACGAGCTCCGGGGGCTGGTGCCCTACGGCGCACCCCAGCTCGACGTCCCGGTCCAGCTCAACGTCAACGAGAACCCCTACGGCCCGTCGCCGGAGTGCGTCGTCGACATCGCCGCCTCGGTCGCCGAGGCCGCGAGCACGCTGAACCGCTACCCGGACCGCGAGTTCACCGAGCTCCGGACCGCTCTCGCGGCGTACCTCTCGAAGGACACACCCCACCCGATCGCCCCCGAGCAGGTGTGGGCGGCCAACGGCTCCAACGAGGTGATGCTGCAGCTCCTCCAGGCCTACGCCGGCCCGGGGCGGACCGCGCTCAGCTTCGCGCCGACGTACTCGATGTATCCGGAGTATGCCCGCGACACCAACACCGAGTGGGTCGTCGGCCATCGCGAGGAGGACTTCTCGCTGGACCTCGACCACGCCGGCACGCTCATCGAGCGGCACCGTCCGGCGGTGGTGCTGCTGCCGAGCCCCAACAACCCGACCGGGACCGCGCTGCCGCACGACGCCATCGCCGGGCTGTGCGAGGCCGCGGGCGACGGGCTGGTCGTGATCGACGAGGCGTACGGGGAGTTCCGCCGGGCGGGCGTGCCGAGCGCGCTCGAGCTGCTGCCGGAGCTCCGCAACCTCGTGGTCACCCGCACGATGAGCAAGGCGTTCGCGCTGGCCGGTGCGCGGCTCGGCTACCTCGCCGCCCACCCGGCGATCTGCGACGGCGTCCGCGTCGTCCGGCTGCCCTACCACCTCTCCGCGGTCACCCAGGCGGTCGCGCTCGCGGCGCTGCGCCACGAGAAGGAGCTCCTCGGCCGGGTCGACGACCTGCGCGCCGAGCGGGACGCGACGGTGTCGTGGCTGCGCGAGCAGGGGCACCAGGCCGCCGACAGTGACGCCAATTTCGTGTTGTTCGGCGTCTTCCGGGATCGTCATGCTGTCTGGCAGGGGCTGCTCGACCGCGGTGTCCTCGTGCGCGAGGTCGGGCCGGACGGGTGGCTGAGGGTGTCGATCGGCACCCCCGACGAGATGAAGTCGTTCAGACTGGGTCTCACGCACGTGATGGAGGAGATGTGATGAGCAGGACAGCTGCCCAGAGAATCGGCAGAGTCGAGCGGCAGACCAGCGAGTCCAAGGTGCTCGTCGAGGTCGACCTCGACGGCTCGGGGCGGCACGACGTCTCCACCGGCGTCGGCTTCTACGACCACATGCTCGTCTCCTTCGCCCGCCACTCCCTGGTCGACCTCGTCGTCCAGACGGACGGCGACACCCACATCGACGCCCACCACACGGTCGAGGACACCGCGATCGTGCTCGGCCAGGCACTGCGCGAGGCACTCGGCGACAAGGCCGGCATCCGACGGTTCGGGGACGCCACGGTGCCGCTCGACGAGGCGCTGGTGCAGGCCGTCGTCGACGTCTCCGGACGCCCCTACTGCGTGCACACCGGCGAGCCCGAGGGCATGCAGTACGTCACGCTCGGCGACCACTACCTGGGCTCGCTGACCCGGCACGTCTTCGAGACCCTCGCCCTCCAGGCCCAGATCGCGCTGCACGTGCGCGTGCTGGCCGGCCGCGAGCCGCACCACATCGTCGAGACGCAGTTCAAGGCCTTCGCGCGCGCCTTCCGCGACGCCGTCGCGCTCGACCCGCGCGAGACCGGCGTGCCTTCCACGAAGGGTTCCCTCTGACCAGGAAGGTCGTCGTCCTCGACTACGGCTCGGGAAACCTCCGCTCCGCCGTCCGCGCGGTCGAGCGGGCCGGGGCCGAAGTCATCCTCACCAGCGACCGCAGGGCCGCCGAGGACGCCGACGGACTCGTGGTGCCGGGCGTCGGCGCGTACGCCGCGTGCATGGCCGGGCTGCGCGGGGTCGACGGCCCGCGCACGATCGGGCGCCGGCTCTCCGGCGGGCGGCCGGTGCTGGGGATCTGCGTCGGCATGCAGGTCCTCTTCGCCCGCGGGATCGAGCACGGCGTCGAGACCGAGGGCTGTGACGAGTGGCCCGGGCTGGTCGAGCGGCTGCAGGCGCCGATCGTCCCGCACATGGGCTGGAACACCGTCGACGTGCCCTCCGGCAGCCGGATGTTCGAGGGTGTCGAGGGGGAGCGCTTCTACTTCGTGCACTCCTACGGCGTCCGCACCTGGGAGCTCGAGACCCACGGCCGCACGGCCGCGCCGCTGGTGACCTGGACGGAGACCGGGCCGGCTGCCGGCGCGGGCGACCGGTTCGTCGCGGCGGTCGAGAACGGCCCGCTCTGGGCCACCCAGTTCCACCCCGAGAAGTCCGGTGACGCGGGCGCCGTCCTGCTCCGGAACTGGGTGGCGTCCCTGTGAGCAAGGAGCGGCAGAAGCGACGGGCGGAGCGGGAGGCGGCGGTGGCGGCCGCGGCGGCCCAGCGCGCGGCCGAGGCCGAGAAGCAGTCCCGGCGCGACGCGCGCAAGGAGAAGCTGACCGGTTGGGTGCCCAAGGCGCCGGCCCGGCAGGCGGGGCTGCTGGCGGAGAAGCGGCGCCGTCAGGCGGGCGGCACGTTCGCCGTCCTGGTCGCGTTCAACCTGCTGGTCTTCGCGTTCACCCAGGACTTCTACATCACCGGCTTCACGCTGGTCGCGAGCCTGCTCGGGGCACCGATCGTGCACATGATGCTGTTCCGGAAGGGCTGAGATGTCCGACTGTCTGGAGCTGCTGCCCGCCGTCGACATCGCGGACGGCCAGGCCGTCCAGCTGGTGCAGGGCGTGGCCGGCTCGGAGAAGCGGTTCGGTGACCCGGTCGAGGCCGCGCTGCGCTGGCAGAGCGCGGGCGCCGAGTGGATCCACCTCGTCGACCTCGACGCGGCGTTCGGCCGCGGTCACAACCGCGAGCTGCAGGCCCGGATCGTCGGCGCCCTCGACATCCAGGTCGAGATGAGCGGCGGCATCCGCGACGACGAGTCGCTCGAGGCGGCGATGGCCACCGGGTGCCGCCGGGTCAACATCGGCACCGCCGCCCTCGAGCAGCCCGAGTGGTGCGCGAAGGCGATCGCGACGTACGGCGACCGGGTGGCGGTCGGCCTCGACGTCCGCGGCCGCACCCTCGCCGCCCGCGGGTGGACCCGGGAGGGCGGCGACCTCTACGACGTACTGGCCCGGCTCGACTCCGAGGGCTGCGCTCGCTACGTCGTCACCGACGTCAACAAGGACGGCATGCTCCAGGGGCCCAACCTGCAGCTGCTCCGCGACGTCTGCGCCGCGACCGACCGACCCGTCGTCGCATCGGGCGGGGTCACCACGCTCGAGGACATCCGGGCGCTGATGTCCCTGGTCCCGGAGGGCGTGGAGGGCGCGATCGCCGGCACCGCCCTCTACGAGGGCCGCTTCTCGCTCGAGGAGGCGCTCGCGCTGACCCGGGGTGCGTCATGACGCTCGCCGTCCGCGTGATCCCGTGCCTGGACGTCGACGGCGGCCGGGTCGTGAAGGGGATCAACTTCAAGGAGCTCCGCGACGCCGGCGACCCGGTCGAGCTCGCCCGCACCTACGACGCCGAGGGCGCCGACGAGCTGACCTTCCTCGACATCTCCGCGTCGCACGAGGGCCGGGCCACCACGATGGAGGTGGTCTCGCGGTGCGCCGAGGAGGTGTTCATCCCGCTCACGGTCGGTGGGGGTGTCGGGTCGGTCGAGGACGTCGACCGGCTGCTCCGGGCCGGGGCCGACAAGGTCGCCGTCAACACCGCCGCCATCCACCGGCCCGACCTGGTCGCCGAGATCGCCGACCGGTTCGGCAGCCAGGTGCTGGTCCTGTCCGTCGACGCCCGGCGCGCGTCGGGTGTGGACTCCGGCTTCGAGGTGACCACCCACGGCGGCCGGAAGTCCGCCGGACTCGACGCGATCGAGTGGGCCGCGCGCGCCGCCGAGCTGGGCGCGGGCGAGATCCTCCTCAACGCGATGGACGCCGACGGCACCCTGGACGGCTTCGACCTCGACCTCATCTCCGCCGTACGCCGCGAGGTCAGCATCCCGGTCATCGCGTCGGGCGGCGCCGGCCGCGTCGACCACTTCGCGCCCGCGGTGGGCGCGGGCGCGGATGCCGTGCTGGCGGCCACGGTGTTCCACTTCGGGACCCTGCGGATCGGCGAGGTCAAGTCCGCGCTCGACGCGGTCGGCCATCCGGTCAGGCGCTGAGGCGTCCGACGCCACGACCTCGGATCGGGCACCACGAGTGTCAGGATCATCGTGTGGAGGCCACACTTGTCTCGAGTGCGATGGCCACGGCGGCCGCACTGGCCGAAGCCCTGGGGCTGCGCGTCGACGACGTCGTCGTGGTCAACAACTCCAACAAGCTGGGTCTTCGTCTGGTGCCGTGCGACGTCTTCGCGCGGGTGGCACTGGTCGGGCAGGAGGTCTCGGCGCTCGAGGTCGAGCTGGCCCAGCGGCTCGCTGCACGTGGCGGCCCGGTCGCGGCGCTCGAGCCCCGGGTCGACCCGCGCGTCCATGAAGGTCACGGCTTCGCGATGACGCTGTGGACCTACTACGAGGTGTCGGCAACTGAGCAGGTCTCCCCGGCCAAGTACGCCGACGCGCTCCTTCGCCTGCACGCGGCGATGCGCGGTGTCGACATCGCAGTGCCGCACTTCACCGAGCGGGTCGCGCAGGCCGTGCGGCTGGTCGCGGATCGAGCCGAGACCCCCGCGCTCGGTGAGGCCGACCGGGGTCTGCTCCTGGACACGCTGCGGAGCGCGCGTCGAGAGATCCAGAACCGCCGGGCCGCCGAGCAGCTGCTGCACGGTGAGCCGCATTCCGGCAACGTCCTCAACGCTCGGGAGGGCCCCGTGTTCATCGACTTGGAGACGTGCTGCCGGGGACCGATCGAGTTCGATGTCGCGCACGTGCCGGACGCGGTCAGCGCGGGCTACCCGGATGTCGACCAGGTCCTGCTCCAGGCGTGTCGGCGGCTTGTCCTCGCGATGGTCGCTGCCTGGCGATGGGACGTCCGCGACGAGTTCCCGAACGGGCACCGACACGGCCGGAACATCCTGACGCTGCTGCGCGAGGGTCCACCCTGGCCGACGCTCGGGCCACTCGCCGAATGACGGTGCCCGCGTGGGCACGCGGTCAGGCGTTCAGCACGAAGATGAGCTCCTCGATGCCGTCGTCTGGCGCCGGCGCCTTCGCCTCCTGCTCGCGATCGCGCCGGAACCCACACTTCTCGAGGACGCGGATCGAGCCGACGTTGTGCACCGCGACATGGGCGTGGAGCGGCCGGATCGGCACCTCGGTCACGAGCAGGGCGAGCGCCTGGGTCGCGACGCCGCGCCCCCACCACTCGCGTCCGACCCAGTAGCCGAGCAGCTGCTGCCCGTGGTCCGGCCAGCTGCCGATGTTGCCGGCCACCACGCCGTCCGCAACGATCGTGCGCGCCACCAGGGTGTCGTCGGCGCGGACCTTGGCCCAGTGCGCCGCGAACTGCTCCTTGTCGCGAGCGGGAAACGCCGCCATCTCGACAGCCTGCTGATCGGCCTGGTGGTCGAAGAACACGTCGATGTCCCGGTCCTCGACGCTCCTGAGACGCACCTCGGGTGTGACGTCGTCGACCCCGGTCATGTCCCAGTCACTCCTCGCCTCGGTCCTCGTGTCGACCGCGGGTCCGCGGGTGGCACCCCGATCCCGACCACCGCCGGGCACCCGTTGCCTCGACGGCCCAGACTGTTTCACCGACCACCGACGCAGCTACCCCCGCGTGCGGACGGAGCTTGCTGCGGCGAAGACCTCCGGGACCGAGGCGGGGTCGCAGGCCAAGGCGGTCACCAGCAGGACCCGTGACTTGGCCGCGCCCAGGAAGCCCGACCAGAGCAGCCCGCGGCCGAGGAGGTCCGACTCCGAACCAGGTGAGCGATAGGTGCCGGTCAGCACCCGGCCGGCGCCGACCCGGCTGGCCAGCACCACCGGCATCCGCTCGGACACGGTGCCCAGGGGCTCGGCCAGCCGGCTGGGGACGTGCCCACCCCCGAGGGCGGCCACCACGAGACCGTCGGCGACGCCGGCGAGCGCCGAGACGACCGAGGGATCCTCGTCGAGCCCGACGCTCAGGACCGGGACGCGTGCCGTCAGGGGCCGGGCCGGGCGCAGGGTCACCCGCTCGGTCGCGGGCCGGTGGCGGAGCGTCGGCCGGCCCTCGACCACCACGCCGAGCGGGCCCCCGTCGGGGGAGGCGAACGCGTGCGGGCGGGTGGCGTGCACCTTGCGCACCGAGCTCGCCGCATGCACCTCGTCGGCGAGGACGACCAGCGCGCCCAGCTCCCGGAACCGCGGGTCGGCCGCGACCGAGACGGCCGCCAGCAGGTTCGCGGGCCCGTCGGCCCCCGCCAGGGTGGGGTTGCGCATCGCCCCGGTGAGCACGACGGGCTCGGGTCGGTCCCACAGCAGGTCGAGCAGGTAGCCAGACTCCTCCAGCGTGTCGGTGCCCTGCACCACCACGACCGCGTCCGCGGAGCCGCTCGCGCAGGCGTCGGCCGCCTCGCGGGCGAGGTCGGAGAGCTGCGCGAAGGTGAGGGAGGCGCTCGGCACGGGCTCCGCGGAGTGCACGTCGAGCGTGACCGCCACGCGGTCGAGCCCGGGCACGCCGGCCAGCAACGCGTCCGCACCGAGCCGTACGGCCTCGCCGTCGGACGCGCCGGCGTACCCGATGGTGCCGCCGAGGAAGTGGATCCGGATCGTCGTCATGGGATCAGCGCGACGAGGCCGCGACCCTGAGCCCGAGGCCGACCAGCACCGTCCCGCTGACCGCCTCCAGCCGGCGCCGCACGGTCGAGCGGCGGAACCACGCGCCGGCGCGCGCCACGAACGCCGCCAGGGTGAAGTAGACGCACAGCTCGATCGACACCTGCAGCAGTGCGAGCAGGGCGGTGGTCGCGAACAGCGGCTCCGAGCTGGGGACGAACTGCGGGTAGAACGCGATCATGAACACCGCCGCCTTCGGGTTGGCCAGCTGCACGACCAGCCCCTCCGCGAACGCGCGCACCGCGCCGGGTCCCCGGTCCTCGTCGGCGGCGGCCTCCGCGTGGACGGTCGACCTGCGCTCGCGCCAGGCCGCCTGCCACGCCCGGACCCCGAGGTAGACCAGCACGCACGCGCCGACGATCTTCAGGGCCCAGTACGCCGCCTCGGAGGCGGCCACCAGCGCCGCGAACCCGGCCGCGGCCGCCAGCGCCCACAGGTAGAGCCCCAGCTCGAGGCCGAGGATCAGCGGGACCGCGGTGCGCATGCCGTGCAGCGCGGTCCGGCGCAGGATCAGCGCCATCGCCGGACCGGGGGACGCCGAGATCAGCAGGACCGCCACGACGAAGGCCGGGAGCGAGACGGACAGGTGCATGCGGACATCTTGCCGTGGGGGCGGCTCAGCTCAACACCGGTTTGAGGGCCGCCAGGAGTGCGTCGGTGCACAGCTCGCGGATCTGCTCCCGCGAGCCAGCGCCGGAAGCCAGCCAGTCGACCGTCACCAGGCGCACGAACACCAGCCAGCTCATCAGCACCGACGAGAGCAGCTCCCGCTGCTGGCCGGTCGCGTCGAGCGCGGCCACCAGCCGCTCGCGCAGCACCGTGAGCTCGTCACCGATGATCGCCTGCACGGTGGGGTCACCGGCCAGGGTCCGGTTCGCGGCCAGCACGGTGCGCCGGTTGGCCTCGAACCAGTCGAGATGGGCGTCCAGGCCGGCGCGCACCTGGTCGGGAAGGGGGAGCGCAGGATCGACGGGGGACGCCGCCAGCAGCCGTTCGGCTGCTCGCGCGTACACCCCGGCGAACAGCTCTCGTTTGCCCGGGAAGTGCCGGTACAGCAGCGCCCGCGACACCCCCGCCCGGGCCGAGACGTCGTCCATCAGCACGTCGTCGTAGGCGCGCTCGGCGAACAGCTCGGCGCCGGCGTCGAGCAGGAGCCCACGTCGTTCCTCCGCGCTCAGGCGCTGCCGGATCGAGGCCATGCGGAGCACCTTAGTTGACGGATGTCTACTTAGCCGGTAGGACGTAGTAGACATCTGTCTACAAGTTCGGGAGGTACCCATGGACCGGGCACTACGGCTGCTGATGTGGGCGATGGGCATCGCCTGTGTCGCCATCGGGCTCTACCACCTCGTCGGCGGGATCGCCTCGGTCCCCGGCGAGACCCACGCCGGAGCGACCGTCGACAGCCGGGAGCGGTTCTACAACGCGATCTTCGCCGGGTTCGGTGCGGCCTGGCTCTACGCCGTGCGCCGCCCGGTGGTGCCGGCCGCCTGGGTGCGGGCCCTGGCCGCCGTGTTCCTGCTCGGCGGCATCGGCCGGCTGCTGTCGCTGGCTGTGCACGGCCAGCCGCACTGGTTCCAGGTCCCGCTCATCGTCCTGGAGCTGCTCCTGCCGCCGCTGTTCCTGTGGCTGGCGCCCGCCGACGAGCGAGCCCGCGCCCTCGAGCGATCTCCTCTAGAACCCTCTGTCTGACCGGCGCAGCGTCGCCACGCGCTCGGGCGGCCCGTCGACGGCGACCTCGTGCAGCTCGTCGCGACCGAAGAAGAACAGCACCAGCTCCGACGGCCGGCCCGTGACCACGACCGGGTCGTCGCCCTTGCGGACCGTGGCCTGCGTGCCCGGCCGGTCCGAGCGGCGTACGACGATCGGCAGGCCGGCCTTGCGGGTGGCGAGCCTGGCGGAGCCGCGCAGCAGCTTCCAGAGCTCGTCCTCGTCGGCCGCCGGCAGCTCCCGCCGCTCCCAGCCCGGCTGCGCCCGGCGCAGGTCCTCGTGGTGGACGAAGTACTCCAGGGTGTTGGTGAGCCGCTCGACGCCCGGCAGCCGGTAGGGCGTCAGGCCCGGGTCGTACAGCTTCTCCACCATGTCGGGGAACGGCCGCCGCGCCGTCCGGGCCATCGCCCGCTCGGTGAGCCCGGCCAAGGGGGAGATGGTGATCCCGGCCGCGCCGACCAGCGAGTTCTCCCTCACCAGCAGGTGCGCGACCAGGTCCCGGGCGGTCCAGTCGTCACAGAGGGTCGGGACGTCGGGCCCGAGGGCCAGGGCGGTGTCGCACAGCGCGTGCCGCTCGCGGCGGACCAGGGTGTCAGTCACCTCTCGACGGTATCCAGCACGTCGCAATGGGTTCGTCCGCCGTCGGTGGTCGGGAATAGCCTGCGGGGGCAGGCCGGTTCCCCCGGCTAGCCGCGGGCAACAACACAGTGGTCGAGGAGAGCGTGGTTCGGTGAGCGAGTCGGTTGTGACGGCGCGGGCGGCCACCACCCTCGAGGGGTTCCGGGTCATCTGGGTCGCGATCAAGCGCGAGCCCTGGGTCTTCACGCTGTCCACCATCGGCAGCCTGCTGTTCGGTGCCCTGACCGTTGCCGACGCCTGGGTGCTCGGCTGGTCCACCCAGCACGTCGTGCTCCCGGCCTTCGAGGACGGCCACGTCGGCGGCGGGCTGCTGGTCGCCGTGCTCGCGCTGTTCCTCGGTGTCGCGCTGCTGCGCGCCGTGGGCATCGTGGCCCGCCGGCTCGGCGCCGGCGTCATGCAATACCGCATGCAGGCCCACAGCCGTCGCGCGGTGACCCGCCAATACCTCTCGCTCCCGATGGAGTGGCACCAGCGGCACCCCACCGGTGAGCTGCTGTCCAACGCCAACTCCGACGTCGAGGCCGCCTGGGGCCCGATCGCGCCCCTCCCGATGGCGGTCGGCACCGTCGCGATGATGGTGATCGCGGTCGTGCAGATGTTCATCGCCGACCTCGTGCTGGCGATCGTCGGCCTGCTCGTCTTCCCGGCCGTGATCGTGGCCAACCTCGCCTACCAGCGGCTCGCCTCCCCGCTGATGACGAAGGCGCAGGAGCTGCGTGCCGAGGTCAGCGAGATCGCCCACGAGTCCTTCGACGGCGCCATGGTGGTCAAGACCCTGGGTCGCGAGGGCGAGGAGACCGACCGCTTCGCCGCCAAGGCCCGCGAGCTCCGCGACGTCAACATCCGCGCCGGGCGGATCCGCGCGGCGTTCGACCCGACCCTGGCCGCACTGCCCAACGTCGGTGTCCTGGTCGTCCTCGCGGTCGGCGTGAGCCGGGTCCTCAGCGGCGCCACCGTCGCCGGCGACGTGGTGACCGTCGCCTACCTCCTCACGATCGTGTCGTTCCCGATCCGGTCGATCGGGTGGCTGCTCGGCGAGTTCCCGCGCAGCGTGGTGGGCTTCCGCAGGGTCAGCCGCGTCATCGACGCCACCGGCGAGATCCCCTACGGCGCCACGCCGGCGCCGCGCGGCTCGCGCGGTGCCCGGCTCGAGGTCGAGCACCTCGGCTACTCCTACGTGCCCGGACAGCGGCTGCTCGAGGACGTCGGTTTCACCGTCGAGCCGGGTCGCACGGTCGCGATCGTCGGCGCGACGGCGTCCGGCAAGAGCACGCTGACCGCGCTGCTCGCCAGGCTGGTCGACCCCGACCAGGGCCGCATCCTGATCGACGGCGTCGACCTGCGCGACCTCGACCGGGGCCAGCTCGCCGGCATCGAGGCGCTCGTGCCCCAGACCGCGTTCCTCTTCGACGACGACGTCCGCGGCAACGTCACGCTGGACGTGCAGGTCGGCGGCGCCGACATCTCCGACGAGCAGGTGTGGGCGGCCCTGCGCGCGGCGCAGGCGGACGGCTTCGTCGCGGCGCTGCCCAAGGGACTCGACACCAAGCTCGGCGAGCGCGGCACGTCCCTCTCCGGCGGGCAGCGGCAGCGGATCTCGCTGGCCCGCGCGCTGGTCCGGCGGCCGCGGCTGCTGGTGCTCGACGACGCCACGTCGGCGGTCGACCCCGAGGTCGAGGCCCGCATCCTCGCCGCCCTCCGCGACGGCCAGGAGGGTGCAGGGCCCGACGCGACCCTCGTCGTGGTCGCCTACCGCAAGGCCACCATCGCGCTGGCCGACGAGGTCGTGCACCTCCAGGACGGCCGGATCGTCGACCGTGGCACCCACGAGGAGCTGCTGGCGCGCTCGGAGTCCTACGCGCGGCTGGTCAACGCCTACGAGCACGGCGACCACCCGGAGTGCGACCCGCTGGACATCGACGGCGAGCTGGACGAGCTCGCAGGGGAGGCCCGCCGATGACGACGCTGGCAGACCCCGGCACCGTGATGGACTCCGGCGAGGACATCTCCGCCCTCGACACGATCCGCCGCGGCATCGCGGTCAGTCCCGAGCTCACCGAGGGACTGCGCGGCACGCTCGCGCTGGCGGTCGTCGCCTCGCTCGGCCAGGTGATCGTGCCGATCGTGGTCCAGCAGACCCTCGACCACGGCCTCAACGGCAAGGGCGGCCCGGACGTCTCCTTCACGGTCGTGATGGGACTGTTCGCCGCCGCCGCGATCGGGATCACGAGCTGGGCCTCCTACCTCATGACCAGCCGGCTGTTCACGACCTCCGAGCGCGGGCTGGCGACGCTGCGCATCAAGGCGTTCCGCCACGTCCACGACCTGCCGCTGCTCACTCAGAACACCGAGCGCCGCGGCGCCCTGGTCTCGCGGGTGACCAGCGACGTCGACCAGGTCAGCCAGTTCCTGGTCTTCGGCGGCCTCTTCTTCATCATCAGTGCCGGCCAGGTGCTCATCGCGACGATCGTGATGGTCGTCTACAGCTGGCAGCTCGCGATCGTGGTCTGGGTGGCGTTCGCGCCCCTGTTCCTGTCGCTGCGCTACTTCCAGCGCAAGCTCTCCGCCGCCTACGGCGTGGTGCGGCGGCAGATGGGGGCGATGCTCGCCGCCGTCTCCGAGCCGGTGGTGGGCGCGGCCGTGGTGCGCTCCTACGCCGTCGAGGACCGCACCCAGGCGCGCATCGACGACGCGATCGACCAGTTCAAGGCCGCGTCGACGACGGCGCAGAGGTTCACCGTCGTGTCGTTCTCGCTCGGCGGCATCTCGGCCGGGCTCGCCAACGCCGGCGTCATCATCGTCGGCGTCTGGCTCGGCACCCGCTTCGACCTCTGGGCCACCGACATGACCGCCGGCACCGTGCTGGCCTTCGCGTTCCTCGTGACGCTGTTCGTGGGGCCGGTCCAGATGGGCACCCAGATCCTCACCGACGCGCAAAACGCGATCGCCGGCTGGCGCCGCGTCATCGGCATCCTCGAGACACCCGCCGACCTGGTCGACCCCGGCGCGGACGGTGAGGTGCTGCCGCGTGGCCCCATCGACGTGCGCTTCGAGCACGTGTCGTTCGCCTACCCGGGTGGGCCGTTGGTGCTGCAGGACATCAACCTCGACATCGCCTCCGGGCGCCGGGTGGCGGTCGTCGGCGAGACCGGCTCGGGCAAGTCCACGGTGGCCAAGCTGCTCACCAGGCTGATGGACCCCGGCGACGGCGCGGTCCTGCTCGACGGCGTCGACGTACGCCGGATCTCGCAGGCCTCGCTGCGGCGCAGCGTCGTGCTGGTGCCGCAGGAGGGGTTCCTCTTCGACGACACCATCACCGCCAACGTCCGCTACGGGAAGCTCGGCGCGACCGAGGACGACATCCGTGCCAGCGCCGCAGAGCTCGGCCTCGGCGACTGGCTCGCCACGTTGCCCGCGGGCCTCGACACCCAGGTCGGCCAGCGCGGCGAGTCCCTCTCTGCCGGCGAGCGGCAGCTGGTCGCGCTGCTGCGTGCCCATCTCGCCGACCCCGACCTGCTGGTGCTCGACGAGGCCACCAGCGCCGTCGACCCCCAGCTCGAGATGCGGATCGGCCGGGCCCTCGAGCGCCTGATGTCCGGACGCACCTCGGTCACCATCGCGCACCGGATGTCGACCGCCGAGTCCGCCGACGAGGTGGTCGTCGTCGACCGCGGCCGGATCGTCCAGCGCGGCCCCCACACCGAGCTCCTGCGCGACCCGGACGGCGTCTACGCCGGGCTGCACCGCTCCTGGGTGGCCCAGCAGGGCAGCTGACCACACCTGCACGTGGTCTGAACAGGTTGGTCACAGTTCGGCCCGGAACGTGTGGGCAGGCCCCTGTCGTGCCACCTTGGAGGGTCCGGGTCGCGGTGTCGGGAGGTGTGCATGGCTGTGGTCACCCGTGAAAGGCCGGTTCGCGCCGTCGTCATCGACGACACCCGCGACATCCGCGAGCTGCTGTCCATCGTGCTCACCCGCAGCGGGATGGCGGTCGTCGGCGAGGCCGGCGACGGGCGGTCCGGGATCGACGTGGTCCGGGCGGAGCGGCCGGACGTGGTCCTGCTCGACCTCGCGATGCCGGTCATGGACGGCATCGAGGCGCTGCCCCTCATCCGCGCGCTGGTCCCCGACGCGCGGATCATCGTGCTGTCGGCGTTCTCCGGGCCGGTGCGTGACCAGGTGCTCGACAACGGTGCCGACGGCTACCTGGAGAAGGGGACGCCGCTGAAGAAGATCGTCGCCTACGTCGAGGCCACGCTCGACGGCTCTCCCAGCGGTAGCACGGTGGCCTGACCGTACTGCCCCCTCCACCATGACGGGCACCGGGGACAATGGGAGGGTGACCCACTCCTCCACCCTCGACCCCGAGATCGCAGCGCGGCTCAAGCGCGCTGCCGACGGCCTGGTCCCGGCGATCGTGCAGCAGCACGGCACCGGTGAGGTGCTGATGCTCGGCTGGATGGACGACGAGGCGCTGGCCCGGACGCTGACCAGCGGGCGGGCGACGTACTGGAGCCGGAGCCGGCAGGAGTACTGGGTCAAGGGCGAGACCTCGGGTCACCGGCAGTGGGTGCGTGAGGTCCGGCTCGACTGCGACGGCGACGCACTGCTGGTCACCGTCGACCAGGAGGGCCCGGCCTGCCACACCGGGACGAGGACCTGCTTCGACGCCGACGTGCTGCTGACCGAGCAGCCCGCCCACGGTGGCTGAGCGACCGGCCGGGCGCCGCACCTTCGGTCCGGTGGTGGTCGCCGGCCTGGCCGGGGCCGGGCTGGCCGCGATGGCCGGTCACGAGGCCTGGGTCACCGGCGGCAGCTGTCCGACGTCCTCGGCCGCGGGCGTCGGCTATGCGGAGTCGGCCGCGACCACCGCCGTGGCACTGGCCCTGCTGGCCGCGTGGGGGGTCCTGCTCGTCACCCGCGGGCGGTTCCGTCGTGCCCTGGCCGTCCTGACGCTGGTCCTGGCCCTCGGCCTGGTCGCGACCGTGCTGCTCGACGGGATGGGCGCGCCGGATGCGCTTCGGCAGAGGTTTCTCGACCTCGGTCTCCATTGCACCGACGTGCACAGGACGGGATGGTTCTGGACCGCCGTCGCAGCCCTCCCGCTCGCCGTGCTGCCCGCGCTGGCCGCGCTGCGGTTCGTCGCCACCTGGCCCGAGATGGGCCGCAGGTACGACGCGCCGGTCGACCAGGCGCCGCCCCCCAAGCCTCCCGAGGAGCAGGAGAACCTCGACCTCTGGAAGGCGATGGACGAGGGTCGCGACCCCACGGCCTGAGCGACCAATACACTTCCGAGCATGTCAGCGCACCACGGGAACACCCCGGCCGCCTGGTCCGCCGTCGTCGTGGGGCTGCTCGGCTTCACCGTCGGGGGCGTCGGACTCATGCTCGAGCCGGTCAGCTACCCCGTCTTCTGGGTCGGCGTGGCGATCACGGTCGCCGCCGTGGTGGTGTTCGTGGTCATGGACCGCCTCGGGATGGGCGACCACTAGCTGTGGACCGGTGACCACGTGAGCGTCGTCCTCACCCAGCCCGCGCCGCCCGCGACCCGCGGGCGCCGGATGCTCGCGCCGGCGTTCACCATCGGCGCACTGGCGCTCGCCACGTTGGCCCTGCACGTTCGCGACCCCCACCAGCACGCCAGCTGGGGCCTGTGCCCCAGCGCGATGGTCGGCATCTACTGCCCCGGCTGCGGCGGGCTGCGCGCGGTCAACGACCTGACCCGGGGAGACGTCGGCGCCGCGCTGTCGAGCAACGTGGTGGTGACCGCGCTGATCCCGGTGGCCACGCTGTGGCTGGCCCTCTGGGCCGTGGACCGGTGGCGCGGCCACACCAGGAGCGTCCCGTGGTCACGGATGCGGCCGCTCGTGCTGGCCCTGTTGACGGTGCTGGTCGTGTTCACGGTGGCGCGCAACACCGCCGCCGGCGCCTGGCTGGCGCCCTGAGTCTCCGTCAGGGTCTCCGTCAGGGTCTCCGTCAGGCCGGCGAGAGCCAGGTCCAGCCGGGGACGTTGCGCAGCAACCAGTAGGCCAGCACCACCCCGAGCAGCGACCACACCCAGCCGGCGCGCAGCCGCGTGGGGTGAGGGGCGTCGTAGCCCGCCAGCCGGAGTCCCCAGCACACCCAGGCGACCAGCACCAGCGGTGCCATGACGACCGCCAGCGGGTTGCGGGCCAGGGCGCCGTGCAGGTCGCCGTGCAGCCCGTCGTGGACCGCGCGCAGGGTCCCGCAGCCGGGGCAGTAGTAGCCGCTCACCGAGAGGAACGGGCAGGTGGGGTAGTGCCCCTGCTGGTGGGGGTCGACCGTGGCCAGGGTCGCTGCCGCGGCCACGGACCCCGCGGTGACGACCGCGAACGACGCCATGGCGTGCACCCACCCGCGCCGATCGTCCCGGGGGACGATCGACGCGGGCGTCGCTGAGGTCGTCGTGGTCAGGGTCGAGCCGCTGGTGTCAGGTGTCCGAGCCGACGCCGACGGCGACGACGAGGATGATGTAGAGGACGATGAAGACCACGCCGATGATGGCACCCCACATGGCGAACTGCTTGGCCTTGCGGGAGGACTCCTGGGCGCCGGCCGCGTCGCCGGCCTGCCACTTCCCGTTGACCTGGGCGGCGTAGACGATCGAGACGACGCCGAGCGGAAGACAGCAGAAGAGCGTGGTGAGGATCGCCCAGACCAGGTTGTTGGGAGGCGGCGCGCCCATCGGCTGTCCCGGCGGCGGCGCGCCGTACTGCGGCGGCGGGGGCGGGGGCGGGTTGTCGTAGCTCACAGCGTGGCTCCTACGGTCGGGCCGGTCTCAGGTGCCCGGCCGAATGTCCGGGACCATACCGTCGACGGCCGCGCCGGAAACAGCAATGACAGACTTGATCCGCACAGGTCCACACCGATCCACCCAGCGTCTCGAAGGGAAGTGCCGCATGTCCGTGCTCGACGACATCGTCGCGGGCGTGCGCATCGACCTGGCCCGCCGCCAGGCCGCGGCCAGCGAGGCCGACCTGCGCGCGGCCCTCTCCGACGTCGACCCGCCACGCGACCCGATGCCCGTGCTGCGCGGGCCTGGGTCGAGCGTCATCGCCGAGGTGAAGCGGCGCAGCCCGAGCAAGGGCGACCTCGCGGAGATCGCCGACCCGGCCGCCCTCGCCCGCCACTACGCCGCGGGCGGCGCCGCGGCGATCAGCGTGCTCACCGAGGAGCGCCGGTTCGCCGGCAGCCTCGACGACCTCCGGGCGGTCCGCGCCGTGGTCGACGTCCCGCTGCTGCGCAAGGACTTCGTGGTCGACCCCTACCAGGTGCTCGAGGCCCGCGGCGCCGGCGCAGACATGGTCCTGCTGATCGTCGCCGCGCTCGACGACGACCTGCTGCGCCGGCTGCACGACCAGGCCCGCGAGCTCGGCATGGCCGTGCTCGTCGAGGTGCACGACGAGGCCGAGACCGCGCGCGCCGTGGACCTCGGTGCCGAGCTGGTCGGCGTCAACGCCCGCAACCTCAAGACCCTCGAGGTCGACCCCGGCACCTTCGGCCGGCTCGCGCCGCTGGTGCCGGCGGACCGCGTGCTGGTCGCCGAGTCCGGGATCTCGAGCCCCGTCGACGTGAAGCGCTACGTCGGCGAGGGCGCCCGCGCGGTGCTGGTCGGTGAGGCGCTGGTCAGGGACGGCGACCCCGAGTCCGCGGTCCGTGCGATGACCGGGATCGTGTCGTGACCACCGACGTCTCCACCTTCGACGCCGACGACCGGGGCTGGTTCGGCGACTTCGGCGGCCGGTTCATGCCCGAGGCGCTGGTCGCCGCGCTCGACGAGCTGACCGCGGCCTGGCAGGAGGCGATGGCCGACCCGGCGTTCCTCGCCGACTTCGACACCATCCTGCGGGAGTACGCCGGCGTCCCGAGCCTTCTCTACGACGCCACCCGGCTGACCGAGAAGGTCGGTGGCGCCCGGATCCTGCTCAAGCGCGAGGACCTCAACCACACAGGGGCCCACAAGATCCGCAACGTGCTCGGCCAGGCACTGCTCACCAAGCGGATGGGCAAGCACCGGGTGATCGCCGAGACCGGGGCCGGCCAGCACGGCGTCGCGAGCGCGACCGCCGCGGCCTACTTCGGGCTCGACTGCACGGTCTACATGGGGTCGGTCGACACCAAGCGACAGGCGCTCAACGTCGCGCGGATGGAGCTGCTCGGTGCAAAGGTGGTCCCGGTCGACTCCGGCAGCGCCACCCTCAAGGACGCCATCAACGAGGCGCTGCGCGACTGGGTCAGCACCGTCGACCACACGGCGTACCTCTTCGGCACGGCAGCCGGACCCCACCCGTTCCCGAGCATGGTCCGCGACTTCACGCGTGCCATCGGCGACGAGGCCCGCGCCCAGTGCCTCGAGCTGACCGGACGGCTTCCGGACGCCATCGCGGCCTGCGTCGGCGGCGGCTCCAACGCGATCGGGCTGTTCACCGCCTTCCTCGGCGACCCCGACGTCCGGATCTACGGCTTCGAGCCCGGTGGCGACGGCATGGAGACCGGGCGGCACGCCGCGACCATCACCGCCGGCGACAGCGGCGTCCTGCACGGTGCCAGGACGTTCGTGCTCCAGGACGAGGACGGCCAGACCATCGAGTCGCACTCGATCTCGGCCGGGCTCGACTACCCGGGTGTCGGTCCCCAGCACGCCCACCTCGCCAAGAGCGGCCGCGCCGACTACCTGCCGATCACCGACGCGCAGGCGATGGACGCCCTCGCGCTGCTGGCCCGCACCGAGGGGATCATCTGCGCGATCGAGTCCGCGCACGCCCTGGCCGGCGCCTACGACGTGGCCCGCGAGCTCGGCCCCGAGGGGCTGGTGCTGGTCAACCTCTCCGGCCGCGGCGACAAGGACATGGAGACCGCCCGGGAGTGGTTCGGGCTGGGCAAGAAGACGGTGGAGAAGGCGGCACAGCAGACGGCGCAGCAGACGGCGCAGCAGACGGCGCAGCAGGCGTGACCACCTCCGACGCCTTCGAGAAGGCCCGCGCTGACAACCGCGCCGCCCTGGTCGGCTACCTGCCCGCCGGCTTCCCCGACGTGCAGGGCGGCATCGACGCCCTGCTCGCGATGGTCGACGCGGGCTGCGACGTGATCGAGATCGGACTGCCCTACAGCGACCCCGTCATGGACGGCCCGACGATCCAG
This sequence comes from uncultured Actinomycetota bacterium, assembly GCA_963766475.1. Lineage (GTDB taxonomy): Bacteria > Actinomycetota > Actinomycetes > Propionibacteriales > Nocardioidaceae > Nocardioides. Next base: position 341,383 of record CAVXZS010000007.1, read on the forward strand.
GCGGCCGCGCAGCAGGCGCTGGACCGCGGGGTCCGCACCACCGACGTGCTCCGCACCGTCGAGGCGGTCGCCGCCACGGGCACCCCGACAGTCGTGATGACCTACTGGAACCCCATCGAGCGCTACGGCGTCGACCGGTTCGCCCGCGACCTCTCCGCCGCCGGAGGAGCGGGGCTGATCACCCCCGACCTCACGCCGGACGCCGACCCGCACTGGCCGGCCGCCGCGGACGCGCACGGCCTCGACAAGGTCTACCTGGTCGCACCGTCCTCGACCGAGGCGCGGATCACGATGACCGTCGCGGCCTGCCGCGGCTTCGTCTACGCCACCGCGGTCATGGGCGTCACCGGCGCCCGCGCCACCACCAGCGAGCTGGCCGGCCCGCTGGTCGCCCGCACCAGGGCCGCGGCGTCGCAGCTCGGCTCGGACCTGCCGGTCGGCGTGGGCCTCGGCGTCAGCAACGGCGACCAGGCGGCCGAGATCGCGTCGTACGCCGACGGGGTGATCGTCGGCTCGGCGTTCGTCAGGGCGCTGCTCGACCACCCCGACGACCGGGGGGCCGGGCTCCGTGCCCTCACCGCGCTCACCGAGGACCTGGCGGACGGTGTACGCCGTGGGTGACCACACGCTGGTTGAGGAGGGCGCGCCAGCGCCCGTCTCGAAACCACCGCAGCCTGCGCTGGAAGGTGCTGGCGCCCGTCGCGTCCCGGCACCGGCTTCCGCGGTTTCGAGACGCTCGCTAGCGCGAGCTCCTCAACCAGCGGTGCTGGCACTCGTTCTCGTCGTGCTGCTCGCCCTGGCCGGCTGCGGCGGCGGAGGCGACGACGTCAAGGCGGGCGACCTGCACGGCACGATGCTCGACCCGCCGTTCACCGTGTCCGAGGACGCGCTGGTCGACACCGACGGCGACTCCTACTCCCTTGCCGACAGCACCGACAAGCGGCTCACCCTGGTCTTCTTCGGCTACACCAACTGCCCCGACATCTGCGGCCTCGTGATGAACAACCTGGCCTCCGCGATGACCCGGCTCGACGAGCGCGACCGCGACCAGGTCGACGTGGTCTTCGTGACGACCGACCCGGAGCGAGACACCCCGGAGGTGCTGCGCCGCTACCTCGACCACATCGACAAGAGCTTCATCGGGGTCACCGGGCCGATCGACGAGATCGCCGCCGTCGGGAAGTCCGTCGCGGTCGGCATGGGCGAGAAGCTGCCCACCGGCGGCTACGACGTCGATGCCCACACCACCCAGGTGACCGGCATCGACATCGACGACGAGGCGCCGATCTACTGGAGCCAGAGCACGTCGTCCCAGCAGTTCGCCGACGACATCCACACCCTGTTGGGGGACTCGTGATCTCCGTCCTGTCCATCCCGAGCCCGTCGAGCGGGGTCTGGCACCTGGGGCCGGTCCCGATCCGTGGCTACGCGCTCGCGATCATCCTCGGCATCGTCGCCTCGATCTGGATCGGCGAGCGCCGCTGGCAGGCGCGCGGCGGGCGGCCGGGGGAGGTGCAGGACCTCGCGGTCTGGGCGGTGCCGTTCGGCCTGGTCGGCGGCCGGCTCTACCACGTGGCCACCGACCACGAGCGCTACTTCGGCGCCGGCGGTGACCCGTGGCAGATCCTCTACGTCTGGCGCGGCGGACTCGGGGTCTGGGGCTCGATCTTCCTGGGCGCCGTCGGCGCGATCATCGCCGCCAGGAGACGCGGGATGCGGATCGGGCCGATGGTCGACGCGCTCGCGCCGGGCCTTCTGGTCGCGCAGGCCCTGGGCCGCTGGGGCAACTGGTTCAACCAGGAGCTCTTCGGCAAGCCCACCGACCTGCCCTGGGGGCTGGAGATCGATCTCGAGCACCGGCCGCCCGGCTACGAGGACCAGGCGACGTTCCACCCGACGTTCCTCTACGAGTTCGGCTGGAACCTGCTCGTCTTCGGGGTGCTGATCGCCCTCGACCGGCGGTTCCGGTTCGGTCACGGCCGGATGCTCGCCCTCTACGTCATGGGCTACACGCTCGGGCGCGGCTGGATCGAGATGCTCCGCATCGACACCGTCGAGCTCGACGACGTGCACGGGCTGCGGTTCAACGTGTGGACCTCGATCGTGCTGTTCGTCGTCGCGGCGGCGTACTTCCTGATCAGCCGGCGGCTGCGCCCGGGCCAGGAGGAGTCGGCGTACGTCGAGGGGCACGTCGACGGGCAGGGCCCCGAGCCCGCGCTCGCCCCTGGGAGCGCGGAGCCGCCCGTCAACCTGACCGAGGACGGGCCGCTCGACCTCACCGAGGATGCCCACGACCCGGAATCGCGCTCGGGCCCACCGCCCGGTAGTTGATAGGCTGAACCGCTCCGCTTGGGCCAATGTCGTCCCCTGCACACGCCACGCTGCACCAGACGGATCCCACGGGGTCCTCCGACGACGGGAGGTCGCGCCTGTGCCCTACCAGCACTCGTTCCCGCCGCCCCAGGGGCTCTACGACCCGCGCCACGAGCACGACGCCTGTGGGGTGGCCTTCGTCGCGACCCTGACCGGCGAGGCCAGCCACGAGATCCTGGTGAAGTCCCTCACCGCGCTGCGCAACCTGGAGCACCGCGGTGCCGCGGGCGCCGAGCCCAACTCCGGTGACGGCGCGGGCATCCTGATGCAGATCCCGGACGCGTTCCTGCGCGCGGTGGCGTCCGACGAGGGCTTCGAGCTGCCTCCGGCCCGCGCCTACGCCGCCGGCACGGCGTTCCTGCCCGGCGACGACGAGGCCGTGGCCAAGACCCGGACCCAGATCGAGGAGATCGCCGCCGAGGAGGGCCTCTCGGTCCTCGGCTGGCGCGAGGTGCCGACCCAGCCGGGCTGCCTCGGCAAGACGGCGCTCGGCGTGATGCCCCAGTTCGCGCAGCTGTTCGTGACCGCGGCGGGCCAGCGGCTGACCGGCATGGCGCTGGAGCGGATGGCCTACTGCCTGCGCCGGCGCGCCGAGAAGGAGACCGACGTCTACTTCCCGTCGCTCTCGTCGCGCACCCTGGCCTACAAGGGGATGCTCACCACCGAGCAGCTCGACGAGTTCTTCCCCGACCTGCGTGACGAGCGGATGGCGTCGGCACTGTGCGTCGTGCACTCGCGGTTCTCGACCAACACCTTCCCGAGCTGGCCGCTCTCGCACCCGTTCCGGTTCATCGCCCACAACGGCGAGATCAACACGGTGATGGGCAACCGCAACTGGATGCGGGCCCGCGAGGCGCTGCTCGACTCGGACCTGATCCCGGGCGACCTCGAGCGGCTCTACCCGATCTGCACGCCCGGCGCGTCCGACTCGGCGTCGTTCGACGAGGTGCTCGAGCTGCTGCACATCGGCGGCCGCTCGCTCCCCCACGCGGTGCTGATGATGGTTCCGGAGGCGTGGGAGAACGCTGGGCCGGACACGGGCGGCGAGATGGACCCGGCGCGGCGGTCCTTCTACGAGTTCCACTCCTCGCTGATGGAGCCGTGGGACGGCCCGGCCTGTGTCGTGTTCACCGACGGCGACCAGATCGGTGCGGTCCTCGACCGCAACGGGCTGCGTCCCTCGCGCTACTGGGTCACCGACGACGGGCTGGTCGTGCTGGCGTCGGAGGTCGGGGTCCTCGACCTCGACCCGGCGACGATCGTCCGCAAGGGCCGGCTGCAGCCGGGGCGGATGTTCCTCGTCGACACCGAGGAGCACCGCATCATCGAGGACGACGAGATCAAGTCCACGCTCGCGGCCGAGCACCCCTACGAGGAGTGGCTGCACGCCGGGCTGGTCCACCTCGACGACATCCCCGAGCGCGAGCACATCGTCCACACGCACGCGTCGGTCACCCGACGCCAGCAGATCTTCGGCTACACCGAGGAGGAGCTGCGGGTGCTCCTCACGCCCATGGCCAACACCGGTGGCGAGGCGCTCGGCTCGATGGGCACCGACACGCCGATCGCCGCCCTGAGCGACAAGCCGCGCCTGCTCTTCGACTACTTCGCCCAGCTGTTCGCCCAGGTGACCAACCCGCCGCTCGACGCGATCCGCGAGGAGCTGGTGACCTCGCTGGCCGGGTCTATCGGGCCCGAGGCCAACCTGCTGGAGCCGACCCCGGCGTCCTGCCGCCAGATCGCGCTGCCGTTCCCGGTGTTCTCCAACGACGACCTGGCCAAGATCCGGCACATCAACCGCGACGGCGACATGCCGGGCTTCGAGTGCCACATCGCCCGGGGCCTCTACGACGTCGAGGGCGGCGGCACCGCGATGGCGGCCCGGATCGACGAGATCTGCGCCGAGGTCAGCCAGGCGATCGCCGACGGAGCGCGGATCATCGTGCTCTCCGACCGGCACGCGACCCAGGAGCTGGCACCGATCCCGTCGCTGCTGCTCACCGGTGCGATCCATCACCACCTCGTCCGCGAGAAGACCCGCACCCACGTCGGGCTGCTGGTCGAGGCCGGCGACGTCCGCGAGGTGCACCATGTCGCCCTCCTCATCGGCTACGGCGCCGCGGCGGTCAACCCCTACCTCGCCATGGAGTCGGTCGAGGACCTGGCTCGCGAGGGCTACTACGTCAAGACCGAGCCCGAGGTGGCGGTCAAGAACCTCATCAAGGCGCTCGGCAAGGGCGTGCTCAAGGTCATGTCCAAGATGGGCGTCTCGACCGTGGCCTCCTACACCGGCGCCCAGATCTTCGAGGCCGTCGGCCTCTCGCAGGCGGTCGTCGACAAGTACTTCACCGGCACCGCCTCCAAGCTCGGCGGCATCGAGCTCGACGTGATCGCCGAGGAGGTCGCCCGCCGGCACGCCACGGCGTACCCTCGCGGCGGCATCGCGCCGTCCCACCGGGAGCTGGCGATCGGCGGCGAGTACCAATGGCGCCGCGAGGGCGAGCCGCACCTGTTCGACCCCGAGACGGTCTTCCGGCTCCAGCACTCCACGCGGACCGGCCGCTACGACATCTTCAAGCAGTACACCAGCCGCGTCGACGAGCAGTCCCGGCGGCTGATGACGCTGCGCGGGCTGTTCCGGTTCAAGGGCGCCCACGTCACCGGCCGCGACTCGATCCCGATCGAGGAGGTCGAGCCGGTCTCCGAGATCGTCAAGCGGTTCTCGACCGGCGCGATGTCCTACGGCTCGATCTCCCAGGAGGCGCACGAGACGCTCGCGATCGCCATGAACCGCCTGGGCGCGAAGTCCAACACCGGTGAGGGCGGCGAGGACGCCGAGCGCCTCTACGACCCGGAACGCCGCTCGTCGATCAAGCAGGTCGCGTCCGGCAGGTTCGGCGTGACCGCTGAATACCTCACCAACTCCGACGACATCCAGATCAAGATGGCGCAGGGCGCCAAGCCCGGCGAGGGCGGCCAGCTGCCGGGCCAGAAGGTCTACCCGTGGGTGGCCAAGACCCGCTACTCGACGCCCGGCGTCGGCCTGATCAGTCCGCCGCCGCACCACGACATCTACTCGATCGAGGACCTGGCGCAGCTGATCCACGACCTCAAGAACGCCAACCCGCAGGCGCGGGTGCACGTGAAGCTGGTCGCCGAGGTCGGCGTCGGCACGGTCGCCGCGGGCGTCTCCAAGGCGCACGCCGACGTCGTCCTGATCTCCGGCCACGACGGCGGCACGGGTGCGGCGCCGTTGACGTCGCTCAAGCACGCCGGCGGGCCGTGGGAGCTGGGCCTGGCCGAGACCCAGCAGACGCTGCTGCTCAACGGGCTGCGCGACCGGATCGTCGTCCAGACCGACGGCCAGCTCAAGACCGGTCGCGACGTGGTGATCGCCGCGCTGCTGGGCGCCGAGGAATACGGCTTCGCGACCGCGCCCCTGGTGGTGTCCGGCTGCATCCTGATGCGGGTCTGCCACCTCGACACCTGCCCGGTGGGGGTCGCCACCCAGAACCCCGTGCTGCGCGAGCGCTACACCGGCAAGGCCGAGCACGTCGTGAACTTCTTCGAGTTCATCGCCGAGGAGGTCCGCGAGTACCTCGCCGAGCTGGGCTTCCGCACGCTCGACGAGGCGATCGGCCAGGTCGGCGCGCTCGACATCGTCGAGGCGGTCAACCACTGGAAGGCGGGCGGCCTCGACCTCAGCCCGATCCTCCACGCGCCCGACCGTGCGGCGTTCCCCGACCAGGACCTGCACCAGACCAAGGAGCAGAACCACGGGCTGGAGAAGTCGCTCGACATGACCCAGCTGGTCCCCCTGTGCCGGCCCGCGATCGAGAGCGGCGAGCCGGTCCGGGCCCAGGTCCCGATCCGCAACGTCAACCGGACCGTCGGCACCATCCTCGGCCACGAGGTGACCAAGAAGTACGGCGGCGAGGGGCTGCCCGAGGGCACCATCGACCTGACCTTCACCGGGTCGGCGGGGCAGTCGTTCGGCGCGTTCGTCCCGCGCGGGATCACGCTGCGGCTCGAGGGCGACTCCAACGACTACCTCGGCAAGGGGCTGTCGGGCGGGCGGATCGTCGTACGCCCCGACCGGGCCGCCACGTTCAGGGCCGACGAGCAGATCATCGCCGGCAACGTGATCGCCTACGGCGCCACGTCGGGCCGGATCCACATCCGCGGGGGCGTGGGGGAGCGGTTCTGCGTGCGCAACTCGGGTGCCTGGGCCGTCACCGAGGGCGTGGGCGACCACGCCTGCGAGTACATGACCGGTGGCCGGGTCGCCGTCCTGGGCCCGACCGGCCGCAACTTCGGCGCCGGCATGTCCGGGGGCGTCGCCTGGGTGCTCGACCTGCACGAGGACCGGGTCAATGCCGAGCTGGTCGAGCTCGGTCCGGTGGCCGGCGAGGGGGCGCTGGAGCTCGAGCAGCTGGTGCGCGACCACGCCGAGGAGACCGGGTCCGAGGTGGCCGCCGAGCTGCTGGCCGACTGGCCGGCCGCGCTGGCCCGGTTCACCGAGGTGATGCCGACCGACTACCGCGTCGTGCTCGAGGCGAAGGCCAAGGCCGAGGCCGACGGCCTGTCCGAGTCCGAGACCGCGACGGCGATGATGGAGGCTTTGCATGGGTGACGTTCGAGATCATCAGCGGCGCGTCCCAGCGTGGTTGCGTCGCGCGACGGATGATGGAGGGCTCTGCCCGAGGAGTTGGCATGGCTGATCCCAAGGGCTTCCTCAACAACGGCCGCGAGGTCGCCGAGCGCCGCCCTGTCGAGGAGCGGGTGCAGGACTGGGACGAGGTCTACCCCGGCGGCATGGGCCGGGCGCTGCTGCCGATCATCAAGACCCAGGCCGGCCGCTGCATGGACTGCGGCATCCCGTTCTGTCACCAGGGCTGCCCGCTCGGCAACATCATCCCCGAGTGGAACGACCTGGTCTGGCGCGACGACTGGGAGGGAGCGATCGAGCGCCTCCACGCCACCAACAACTTCCCGGAGTTCACCGGCCGGCTCTGCCCCGCGCCGTGCGAGACCGCCTGCGTGCTGGGCATCAACCAGGACCCGGTCACCATCAAGAACGTCGAGGTCTCCATCATCGACAAGGCGTGGGAGAGCGGGTTCGTGCGCCCGCAGCCGCCCGAGTGGCTCTCCGGCCGGACCGTCGCCGTCGTCGGGTCCGGCCCGGCCGGCCTCGCCGCGGCCCAGCAGCTGACCCGGGCCGGACACACCGTCGCGGTCTACGAGCGGGCCGACAAGATCGGCGGGCTGCTGCGCTACGGCATCCCCGAGTTCAAGATGGAGAAGAAGCACCTCGACCGGCGTCTCGACCAGATGCGTCGCGAGGGGACGGTCTTTCGTGCCGGCGTCAACGTCGGCGAGGAGCTGACCGCCGACTCGCTGCGCGACCGCTACGACGCCGTCGTCCTCGCCATGGGTGCCACCGACGCCCGCGACCTCCCGGTCCCCGGCCGCGAGCTGGGCGGGCTCCACCAGGCCATGGACTACCTCCCGCAGTCCAACCGCGCCTCGCTGGGCGAGTCCGTCGAAGGCCAGGTCACGGCGGCCGGCAAGGACGTCGTCATCATCGGTGGCGGTGACACTGGTGCCGACTGCCTCGGCACCGCCACCCGGCAGGGCGCCCGGTCGATCACGCAGCTGGAGATCATGCCGGAGCCGCCTTCGGACCGCCCCGCGGGCCAGCCGTGGCCGACGTACCCGATGACCTTCCGGATCTCCTCGGCCCACGAGGAACTGGCTGATCAGAGTCTGGGCGACCGCGTCTACTCGGTGTCGACCAAGGAGTTCCTCGGCGACGAGGCGGGGAACGTCCGGGCACTGCACCTGGTCGAGGTGGTGTTCAAGGACGGCAGGTTCGAGGAGGTCGAGGGCACCGACCGGGAGCTCCCGGCCCAGCTCGTGCTCTTCGCGATGGGCTTCGTCGGACCCGAGAAGCCGGGCCTCGTGGAGCAGCTCGGCGTCGACCTCGACGAGCGCGGCAACATCGCCCGCGACGCGGCGTACATGACCTCGGTCTCGGGCGTCTTCGTCGCCGGCGACGCCGGCCGCGGCCAGTCGCTCATCGTCTGGGCCATCGCCGAGGGCCGGGCCGCGGCCTCGGCGGTGGACGAGTACCTCACCGGTTCGACCACGCTGCCTTACCCGATCCCTCCGACGGAGAGGCCGTTCGTCGTCTGAACGACGAAGTCGGGCGGACCACCCACGGCCTCTCCTCGGAGATCGGGTCCGAGCCGACTCGGCGCAAACGCACCGGAGGAGCGAAGCGGGGAGGGCGGCTTGCGCCGCGTCGGCGATCACCGCTGGGACTACAGACGCCAGCGAGACCTCGCTGGCGCGTGCCGACGCGCCGACTCAGCACCTGAGCACCGTCCCGACGCGCCGACTCGACACTTTCGCTGGCGTGTGCCGACGAGCCGACTCGACACTCGTGCGGCGTGCCGACGCGCCGACTCGGCACCTGAGCGCCGTCCCGACGCGCCGGCTCAGCTCGTGGGCGGAGGCTCCAGGGCGCGCAGGGAGGCACGCGCGGCGAGGATCCCGACGATCGCGACCAGGCCCAGCCCGAGGAACAGGTTGCGGGCGGCGTCGGGAGCGGACGGGAGGCCGGCGTTGACGAGCAGGCCGCCGAACGCGGCCCCGACCGTCTGGGCGATGAGCCCGACGGTCGGGATGGTGGCGGCTGCCTTCCCGGCCTCGGTCTCGTCCGGGCTGCTGCTCATCGCGGCGACGGTCAGGTGGGGGAAGGCCAGCCCGATGCCGACCCCGACGATGACGAGCGCGACGCCCCACCCGGCGACGGTGCCGGCGGCGTCGCCTCCCGCGACCTGTGCCAGGCAGGCGCCGAGCAGCCCGGTCGCGACCAGCGCCGCGCCACCGGTGATCATCGAACGACGCGCGCGCACCGAGTCGGTGTGCGCGCTGAAGAGCCCGGTGAACGACCACCCCGCCGAGATGGTGGCGCCGAGGAAGCCCGCGGCCAGAGGGGACAGTCCCGCGATCCTCTGGCCGAACATCGGCGTGAACGCCTCGGTCACCACCGCCACGGTGGTGAGCGCGGTCGCGAGGTAGACCCATCGGAGGCTGGAGGCGACGGCGTACGTCGCTGCCGGCAGGACGCGCGCGTCCGTGCGGCGGTCCCACAGGAGGAAGGCGACGAGGAGCGCGACGGATCCGGCCAGCAGGCCGGCGATCCGCCCGCCTCCGTCGATGATGCCCGCCACGCTCAGCCCCGCTGTCGCGGCCAGCAGGAGGAGCAGCGAGCCGGCGGGGAACCGCTCGACCCGCAGGGCTTCTCCCGCGGTTCGGGGCAGCACCCGCGGCACCAGCACCGCGAGGGCGAGGCTCACCAGCGCCATCGTGGCGAAGGCGCCTCGCCAGGCGCCCCACTGCGCGAAGACGCCGCCGACCGCCGGACCGACAAGAGTGCCGATGCCGAACATCGCCGAGATCACAGCCGAGCCCCGGCCCCAGAGGTGCTCGGGCAAGGCACTGCGGACCATCGCGAACGCGAGCCCCGCGAGCAGCCCCCCACCCAGGCCCTGGAGCGCCCGGCCCACCAGCAGCACGCCGATCGTCGGTGCGAGCGCGCAGGTCGCGGATCCGGCGGCGAAGCCGGCGAGCGCCACGAGGTAGGAGCGGACCCCGCCGAGGCGTGCGAGGACCCGGCTGACCATCGTGGCCGACACCACGCTGCACAGGAGGTAGGCGGTGGTCACCCACGCGTAGAAGTCCTGGCCCCCGATGTCCGAGACGGTCGAGGGCAGGAGGCTGGTCGTCAGGTAGATCGTCAGCGCCTGGGAGAGGATGCCGCCGGCGAGCACGGTCACGGAGCCGGCGTACGGGCGGAGCTCGGCCCAGCCCGACGCGGGCCGGCCGTCGGGGGCCGGCGGCAGGTCGGTGGTGGAGTCGGTGGTCATGCGATGCACGCTAAAATCTCAAGGTCACTTGAGATCAAGGAGGCGTGTGTGGGTGCCCATCCTTCGGACTCGCTCTCGATCGGCGAGGTGTCCCGGCGCACCGGTGTGGCGCCGTCGGCGCTGCACTACTACGAGTCGCTCGGGCTCATCTGCTCGCGCCGGACGTCGGGGAACCAACGGAGGTACCCGCGGCACATGGTGCGCCGGATCTCCTTGATCCTGGTCGCGAAGCGGCTGGGCATCGCGTTGGCCGACGTGCGCGACGCCTTCGAGCCACTGCCGCCGGACCGGCAGCCCTCTGCCCACGACTGGCACCGGGTGTCCCACCGCTGGAAGCGCACCCTGCAGGAGCGCCGCGCGCAGCTCGAGCGGCTCGAGCACGAGCTCAACGGCTGCATCGGCTGCGGGTGCCTGTCGATGAAGGCCTGCCGGCTGCTGAACCCCGACGACACCCTCGCCGAGCACGGAGCCGGCCCGCAGCGGCTGTGACGACTGTCCACGGACGATGATGCGGCGTTGTTTGATCGTTCCAATCCTCGCTAGGGTCTGGTCACGTGAGAAGAGCGAAGATCGTCTGCACCCTGGGCCCGGCGACCTCGAGCGCCGAGCGGATCCGCGAGCTGGTGGATGCGGGGATGGACGTGGCCCGGCTGAACATGAGCCACGGGACGCAGGCCGACAAGGCCGAGGTCTACCGCCTGGTGCGTGCGGCGGCCGACGCCAGCGGGCGCGGGGTCGGGATCCTGGCGGACCTCCAGGGGCCGAAGATCCGGCTGGAGACGTTCTCGGGCGGGCCGGTGACGCTGGCGAAGGGTGCCACCTGGACGATCACCACCCGCGACGTCGACGGCAACGCCGAGATCTGCGGTACGACGTACAAGGGCCTGGCCGGCGACGTGCACGCCGGCGACCCCATCCTGATCGACGACGGCAAGGTCCGGCTGCGGGTGACCGAGGTGAAGGACGGCACTGACGTCGTGTGCGAGGTGATCGTCGGCGGCAAGGTGAGCGACCACAAGGGCATCAACCTGCCCGGAGTCGCCGTGTCGGTGCCGGCCCTGTCCGAGAAGGACATCGACGACCTGCGGTTCGCGCTGCACCTGACGGTCGACTTCATCGCCCTGAGCTTCGTGCGGTCCGCAGCGGACGTCGAGGACGTGCGCCGGGTGATGCGCGAGGAGAACATCGTCGTTCCCGTGATCGCGAAGATCGAGAAGCCGCAGGCGATCGCCAACCTCGACGAGGTGATCGCCGCCTTCGACGGCTTCATGGTCGCCCGCGGCGACCTCGGCGTGGAGTGCCCGGCGGAGGAGGTGCCATTCCTCCAGAAGACGATCATCGACAAGGCCCGCCTCAACGCCAAGCCGGTCATCGTCGCCACCCAGATGCTCGAGTCGATGACCAGCAGTCCCTCGCCGACCCGCGCCGAGGTGTCCGACGTGGCCAACGCGATCCTCGACGGTGCCGACGCCGTGATGCTGTCCGGCGAGACCGGCGTGGGGGAGTACCCCGTCGTCGCCGTCGAGACGATGGCGCGGATCGTGATGGCCACCGAGGCGCACGCGCTGGAGCAGCACGAGGTCGGCACCCTCCGGGCGCTGCCCTGGGACCCGCACACCACCGGCGGGGTGATCGCCAAGGCGGCCGGCGAGGTCGCCGAGCGCATCGACGCCAAGTACGTCGTGGCGTTCACCCAGTCCGGCGACTCCGCCCGCCGGATGTCGCGGCTGCGCGGTCCGGTCCCTGTCCTCGCCTTCACCCCCGAGGCGCAGACCCGCTCGCGGCTCTCCCTGTCATGGGGTGTCGAGACGTTCAAGACCCAGACCGTCGAGCACACCGACGAGATGGTCGCCCAGGTCGACGAGCAGCTGCTCAAGATCGGCCGCGTCGACAAGGGCGACCTCGTGGTCATCATCGCCGGCTCACCGCCCGGCATCCCCGGCTCGACCAACGCCATGCGCGTGCACCGCATGGGCGACGCGGTCGACGGCGTCGCACCGGCGTACCGGAGGCTCGCGACCTAGCACTTCAGGCCTATCAGGTCGTCCAGCCGGGCCACGCCGGCGCGCGTGGACACACTGATGGTGTTCCAGTTGGACTGCCGCCTAGGCACGTCAGCCAGGTCGAGTGCCCAGCAGCACAGCTCGCGGATGTCGGCGGAGTGGTTGGTGAACTGCCAGCGCGGATAGTCGTAGCGCTTCCAGCTGGTCGTTGAAGATATGGAGGTTGAACACCTGGCGGCGCCCGCGGCTGATGTGGCCATCGCCGAGGTACCAACCAAAGAGCTCGGCGTACGCATCACCGTCCAGCTCGGCATCATGACAACGCGGGCACGGTGCGCTGGTGTGCCCTTGGCCGCGAGGCAGGCCGCCACGCTGGTAGAGACGACGCCATCGCCGGATGGTCTTGATCGCCACCCCGTGCAGGGCCGCGTTGTCGGCGTCGCTCATGCCCGCGTCAGAGGCACGTAGGGCGCTCTCGACGCTCTCGATGGGACGAACGTGCGGCATGTCCGCATCGTCACCTGCGGCACCGACAGGGGTGCCGGGTGTGGGACTCGAACCCACATGTCCTTTCGGACAATGCCTTTTGAGGACATCGCGTATGCCGATTTCGCCAACCCGGCCGGGCGACGGCAAACGGTACATGAGTTGCCCGGTTCGACCGGCCTTGGCAAAAGTCAACTGATTCACTACAGTTTGGATCGTGGTCTTGGTGAGCGGCGTCTGGCGCGGTGCCCGTCGTTGGGCGGTGGCGAGCAACGAACGCGCGGTGGCCAACGCCCGGACGGCCGCGACCGAGTGCTCCCGCGCCCGGGTCGAGCGGGCCGAGGTCGCGCAGTTCCTGAGCGAGATCGCGCGGTCCGGCCACGAGATCACGCCAAGGGCGGCCACGACGGGTCGCTAGTGGTCACCGCCGGACGCTCGCCGGGCGTCCCGCGCCCCGGGCACGCACCTCGCGGCGTTGCCGACGCTCGCTGGACGACCACGTACGGCATCGCGGCGGCGCCTTGCGATGCGCGCACCCGGAGCACGGGTCACCTTCGGCGACCGTCCGGCGGCAACCACTAGCCTGTCGCCCGTGACGGAGACCCCGGCGGGAGCTGCCAGGACCGTGGTCGTGGCCGAGGACGAGGTCCTCATCCGCATGGACCTCGCGGAGATGCTCACCGAGGAGGGGTACGACGTCGTCGGGCAGGCCGGTGACGGGGCGACCGCGGTCGACCTGGCCGAGCAGCTGCGGCCCGACCTGGTGATCCTCGACGTGAAGATGCCGGTCCTCGACGGGATCGCCGCAGCGGAGCAGATCGCCCGCCAGCGGATCGCGCCGGTGGTGATCCTGACGGCGTTCAGCCAGCGCGAGCTCGTGGAGCGGGCCCGCGACGCCGGCGCGATGGCCTACCTGGTCAAGCCGTTCACGCAGGCGGACCTGGTGCCGGCGATCGAGATGGCGGTCAGCCGGTTCGGCGAGCTGGCGCTCCTCGAGGCCGAGGTGGCGGACCTGACCGAGCGGCTGGAGACCCGCAAGGCGGTTGAGCGCGCCAAGAGCCTGCTGATGGAGCAGCTCGACCTGTCCGAGCCCGAGGCGTTCCGCTGGATCCAGAAGACCGCGATGGACCTGCGCCTCTCGATGCGGCAGGTCGCCGACGGCGTGGTCGAGCACGGCCCGGGGATCGCCGGGGCGTGATCCGGCGACGCGCGCTCCCGGGGGTGGCGCAATCCGCAGTTCCCACCCCTAGACTGCCGGGCAGCATCCAGCCGGGTGCCGGGGGAGGAGGACCCTTTGTTGTCTCGAACCAGCGTCCCTGAGCGCGGAGTCGTCGCCAGGGCTCTGGCCGTCCTCGGGCTGGTCATGCTGCTCGCGCCGCTCCTCCTGCTGTTGTCCAGCCGGTCCGCCGACGCTGCCGACACCGCCACCATCTGCCTGCCCAAGAAGGACGAGACCGCCTGCATCGCCGGCACCATGGGCACCCGCGCCGACCCGATCGAGGGCGTCGACGTCATCTTGACCAAGCCCGACGGGTCGACCGAGACGCAGACGACCGGGGACGACGGCAAGTTCGCCTTCACGGTCACCGACCCGGGCGACTACCTGGTGGGCGTCGACGCCGACACCCTCCCCAAGGGTTCGGAGCTGCGGCCGCCCGCCGAGGCCCAGCTGCGCGGTCCCGACGGCGCGCTCAAGGTCAACAGCGTCCAGCTCGGAAAGAGCTACGGCGCCACGCTGACCGTCCGGGCCGCGGACTTCGACGACTCGACCAGCAAGTGGGACGAGTTCCTCCAGTCCAGCGTCAACGGCATCCGGCTCGGCCTGCTGCTGGCGCTCGCCAGCGTCGGTCTCAGCCTGATCTACGGCACCACCGGGATCTCGAACTTCGCGCACGCCGAGCAGGTGACCCTGGGCGGCATGCTGGGCTACTTCCTGGTCAACGTGCACGGCCTCAACCTGTGGTTGGGCGGACTGCTGGTGGTCATCCTGTGCGGCTTCAGCGGCTGGCTCCAGGACCGCATCCTCTGGCAACCGCTGCGACGACGAGGCTTGGGCCTGACCCAGCTGATGATCGTGACGATCGGCCTCTCCCTGGCGCTCCAGTACACCTTCCAGTACACCGTCGGCGCCCGGACCGTCCGCGTCGTCGTGAACACTCCGACGGTCCGGGACTTCGGTTCGGTCCGGATCACCAACCAGTCCCTGGCCGCGATGGCGATCGCCATCGTGGTGCTGCTCATGGTCGGCTACGCCCTGCTGCGCACCCGCATCGGCCGAGCGACCCGCGCGGTGGCCGACAACCCGGCGCTGGCGCAGGCCTCGGGCATCGACACCGACAAGGTGATCCGCCTGGTCTGGACGATGGCCATGGCGCTGTCCGGGCTCTCCGGCATCCTCTACGCGCTGGTGGTCAACGGCATCAAGTGGGACACCGGCCTCCAGATCCTGCTGCTCCTCTTCGCGGCGGTGACCCTGGGTGGCCTCGGCACGGCGTTCGGGGCACTGGTCGGCTCACTGGTGATCGGGCTGGTCGTCGAGCTCTCGCCACTGGTCATCCCGGGTGACTTCAAGTACGCCGCGGCACTGCTCATCCTCATCCTGCTCCTGCTGGTGCGGCCCCAGGGCCTGCTCGGCCGGGCCCAGCGGGTCGGGTAGAAGGGACCTCAAGAGCGATGGACGACATCCAGAGCATCCTCAACGCGATGATCCGCACCGCGGTCGACCCGCAGACCGCTGCGGTCGCCATCGCGGTCATCGGCCTCAACATCCACTTCGGCTACACCGGCCTGCTCAACATCGGCCAGTCGGCGTTCATGCTGCTCGGCGCCTACGGCTTCGCGATCGCGATCACGCAGGGCTGGCCACTGGTCCTGGCCATCATCGTCGGACTGCTGGTCGCCTTCGTGTTCGCGCTGGTGCTCGGCGTGCCCACCCTGAAGCTGCGCGGCGACTACCTCGCGATCGTCACCATCTCGGCGGCGGAGATCGTCCGGTACGTCGGCAGATCGGTCGGCTACGAGAAGCTGTTCAACCTCACCGGTGGCGCCCAGGGCATCCCCGGTAGCAAGTACCGCGGGTCCTTCACGGACCTCTCGTGGTTCGGCGACGGCAACACGACCATCCTCGAGTTCAACTACACCGACGTGGGCAGCGGCGACTCGACGCTGCTCCGGCTGGCCGGGTGGCTCGTGGTGATCGGCCTGATCTGGACGGCCGTGCGGATCGGCCGCGGCAAGATGGGGCTCGAGGGCGCGCCCCGCACAGTGGCGCTCGTCGGGATCGCTGTCGTCCTGATCCTGGTCGTGTTCTTCATCGCGCCGGTCAGCCAGCAGAACACCGGGGTCAACGGCTGGTGGTTCACCGTCGTCACCTGGCTCATCGTCGCGATCAGCCTGGTCGTCGTGCTCGGTCTCACCAAGAGCCCCTGGGGTCGCGCCCTCAGGGGTGTCCGCGAGGACGAGGACGCGATGCGCAGTCTCGGCAAGAACGTCTTCGCGATCAAGATGCAGGCGCTGGTCATCGGCGGCCTGTTCGGTGCGGTCGGCGGCATGATGTACGTCCTGCCCGCGACCGTGCAGCCCGACTCGATGGGCCGCTCGATCACGTTCTTCTGCTACACCGCGCTCCTGCTCGGTGGTGCGGCCACCATCTGGGGGCCGGTGCTGGGTTCGCTGATCTTCTTCGTCGGTCGCGTCGCCATCATCGGGATCGCCAACACCTACCTGTCGTCGGACCAGTACATCAACGTCATGAACAGCCAGCAGACCAGCCAGTTCGCGTTCATCGTCGTCGGCATCGCCTTGATGCTGCTGGTCATCTTCAGACCGCAAGGCATCCTGGGTGACAAGAGGGAGCTACGGTTCAATGTCTGAGACCACGACGGCCAGCGGGCTGGCCGACCCGGCCGCCCGGCGCGAGCTGATGTCGGGCGTCGAGCCCGCACCCGGCTCGGCGAAGCCCGACCCGATCCTCAAGGTCGACAACATCACCCGGCACTTCGGTGGCATCACCGCTGTGGACGTCGCGCACCTCGAGGTGCAGCGCGGCATCATCACGGCGCTGATCGGACCCAACGGCGCCGGCAAGACGACGTTCTTCAACCTGATCACCGGCTTCGACCGCCCGTCGTCCGGCCAGGGTGCGCACTGGAGCTTCGACGGCGCCACCCTCGACAGGACCTCGGCGTCCAAGGTCGCCAGGTCCGGCATGGTCCGCACCTTCCAGCTCACCAAGGCGCTGAGCCGGATGACGGTGATGGACAACATGATGCTGGGCGCCCAGAACCAGGCCGGCGAGAACCTCGCCAAGTCGCTCTTCAAGCCGTTCTGGGGTGCGCAGGAGAAGGGCATCGAGACCAAGGCCATGGAGCTGCTCGAGCGCTTCAGCCTGCACGAGAAGGTCAAGGACTACGCAGGGTCCCTCTCGGGAGGCCAGCGCAAGCTGCTCGAGATGGCTCGGGCCCTGATGAGCGACCCGAAGATGATCATGCTCGACGAGCCCATGGCGGGCGTGAACCCGGCCCTCACCCAGTCGCTCCTCGGGCACATCCAGTCGCTACGAGACGACGGCACCACCGTGCTGTTCGTCGAGCACGACATGCACGTCGTGCGCCACATCTCCGACTGGGTCGTGGTGATGGCCGAGGGCCGGCTCGTCGCCGAGGGCGAGGCCGGCACGGTGATGTCCAACCAGGCGGTCATCGACGCCTACCTGGGAGCCCACCACGACACCGACCTCGGCGATGACGCCCTCCTCTCCGACGCCACGCTCGAACAGCTGGAGAAGGAGGTCGCCCAGGAGGAGGCCGAGCGCGAGGAGGACCACCGTCCATGACCACTGACGCGTTGCAGCAGACCGCGGTCGTCGAGGCCAAGGACATCGTGGCCGGCTACCTGCCGGGCGTGAACATCCTCAACGGCTGCTCGCTGGTCGCCTATCCCGGCGAGATGATCGGCATCATCGGTCCCAACGGCGCCGGCAAGTCGACGCTGCTGAAGGCCATGTTCGGCCTGGTGAAGATCCGGTCGGGCAGCGTGCACCTCGGCACCCAGGACATCACCAACCTGCGCGCCAACACGCTGGTCGAGATGGGCGTCGGCTTCGTCCCCCAGAACAACAACGTCTTCCCCTCCCTGACCATCGAGGAGAACCTCCAGATGGGGCTCTTCCTGCGCCCCAAGAAGGTCCGCGAGCGGCTGGACGCGATGTGGGACCTGTTCCCGGCCCTGCACGAGCGCAGGACGCGCTCCGCGGGAGCGCTGTCCGGTGGAGAGCGACAGTCGCTGGCCATGGCCAGGGCGCTGATGATGGAGCCGTCGGTCCTGCTCCTCGACGAGCCTTCGGCGGGCCTGTCGCCGGTGCGTCAGGACGAGACCTTCATCCGCACCCGGCGGATCAACAAGACCGGCGTCTGCGTGGTGATGGTCGAGCAGAACGCACGGCGCTGCCTCCAGATCTGTGACCGCGGCTACGTGCTCGACCAGGGCAAGGACGCCTACACCGGCACCGGCCGCGAGCTGGCGAACGACCCCAAGGTGATCGAGCTCTACCTCGGCACCCTGGCCGAGGACGTCGAGGCCGAGACCGGCGAGGCGAAGCCCGCCACCGAGTAGCCCCTACTGTCCTGCTGCGAGGGGATCCGGGACCGGCAGCGGCACGGCGTCGCGGCGCTCGAGCCGGCGTACGTCGCCGGAGGTGAGGGCCACCAGCACGCTGCCCACGATCACCGCGCCCACGACGGTGAGCCAGCCCCGGTTGCCCACGAGGGCCGCGAGCGGCCCGGTCAGCACCAGCCCGACCGGACGCGCGATGAACGAGCCGATGTTGTCGAAGGAGTAGACCCGGGCCAGCTTGTCCGGATCGACCTGCTCCTGGATCGACAGGTCCCAGCCCACGCTGAAGATCTCGAGGCCGAAGCCGTGCAGAAGCGCGCCCAGCAGCACGACGGGCAGCGAGTCGGACCATGCCATGGCCAGCGGGAACGCCGCGGTCAGGGCGAGGAAGCAGGTGCCGGTGAAGAGGGCGTGCCGGGGGCGCCAGTACAGCGTGACCACCCCACCGACCACGAAGCCGACCATCATGGCTGAGAGTGCCCACCCCCATGCCGGCCTCCCGAGCGAGTCGCCGACCACGATCGGGCCGAGCACGCCCTGCGCGCCGCCGTAGAACAGGTGGTAGAGCAGGGCCTGGAGGATGAGCAGCCACAGCCAGGTGTGCCGCATGACCTCGCGGAACCCCGCGGCCACGTCACCCCAGAGGCCTGCCTGGGCGCTCGGCGCGGCGACCGGGGCCACCCGCACCTGGCTGAACAGGGCGGCCGCGACGGCGAACGTGAGCGCGTCGAACGCGAGCGCCCAGCCGCTGCCGACCCAGACGACCAGGAGGCCGGCGACGCCGTTGCCGATGATCATCGAGACGTTCTGGGCGATCCGGCGCCAGGAGATCGCGCGCTGGAGGAGCTCGAGGGGGACGGTCTGCTGGGTGATCGCCGACGAGCTCGGGCTCCCCAGCGCTCCCAGGCAGCCGTTGACCATGCCCAGGACGGCCAGCAGCGGGATGCTCGACCAGCCACCGATCAGCGACAGCGCCACGAGCCCTTGGGCCACCGCTGCCGCGCCGGCCGAGCCCTGGAGCATGACCGTGCGGGAGAAGCGGTCGCCGAGGACCCCGCCGAACAGCACCGCTCCGACGTCGGCCAGCGCGTAGAGGCCCACCACGAGCCCCAGCTCGGACGCGCCGCCGCCGAGGTCGAGGACCGCGAACGCGAGGGCGACGGGCGCGATGCCGCTGCCGAGCAGGTTGACCGTCGTACCCGTGACCAGCCAGCGGAACGGCGCGTGCCGCAGCGGGTGGTCGTCCGTGGTCGTGCGCATGCCTCGAGATTATTCGCTAGCGAAATATTCGTCAACGAAATAATTGGTAGGATGAGCCGGTGACCAAGGACGGTGCCGACCTGCACGTGGAGCGGTGGCGCGACCACTGGGTCCTCGACAAGGGCTTCGACGACGACGTCGAGAGGATGTCGGTCCGGATCGGCACGATCCAGAAGTGGTTCAGGACCACCAGCAAGGATGCGGTCGCGACCGTGGGCCTGCAGGACTTCGAGTACGAAACCCTTCATGCCCTGATGATCAGGGACACCCCCGGCCTCGCCTCCCCGGGCGAGCTCGCCCAGCGGATGGGGGTCTCCAACGCCGGCGTCACCGGCCGGCTCGACAGCATGGAGAAGAAGGGCTGGCTCAAGCGGATGCCGGGCGCCGACGACCGCCGCCGGGTCGAGGTCGAGGCGACCCGCGAGGGCCTGCGGGTCTGGCGCGAGGCGATGGACCTGCGCGGATCGGCCGAGTACGAAGTCGCGACGGCCCTCACCAAGCAGGAGCTCGCCACCCTCAACAAGCTGCTGAAGAAGATGACGCTCTACATCGAGCGAGCAGTCGACCGCGAGGAACGAGCGGACGACGTGGGCGAGCGAAGGTCGAGCAAGCCCCGCGGCTGAGGGACGAGGCCGCGACGGGCGTCGAGACCACCACGCATCCGCTGGGACCGGACTGTGAACGATTGCTTCCCGAGCATCGGCCTGCGAGGTTGCGAGACGGTCGCAGAACGACCTCCTCAACCACCGAGGGCGAGACGCAGGAAGGCCCCGGACCAAGCTGGTCCGGGGCCTTCCTCAGAACTCTGGGTGGATCAGGTCACTCGGGCTTGGAGCCCTCGACCGTCCCGGCCAGGATGTTCTTGTTGTTGGCGTCGTACTCGTAGATGCCGATGAACGCCGACGACGGGTCGTTCTCGTCGTCGATGGGACCGATGCCCGAAGGACCGGCGTAGCGGATCTCCTTGCCGTCCGCGAGGAGAGCCAAGCAGTCGGCGTAGGTGTTGCACTCCTCACCGTCGGTCGCACCCGAGACGGCGGCGAAGTTCTTGTCCACCGTCACCGAGTCGTTCGCACCGCCCTTCACCGCGGCGAGCGCGGCGAGGATCGTGGCGTCGTAGGACTCGGCACCGTAGGTGAAGTCCTTGAGGTCATCGCCCTGGGCCAGCTTGTACCAGCCCACGAGCTGGTCCTTGAAGCCCTGCTCCGGGTCCTGGCCGGGAGCGGTGCCCTGGGCGCCTTCCAGCGTTCCGGGCTCGAAGTCCGCGCCGTAGTCGGACAGGTTGCCGTCGACGAAGTAGGTCTTCGTCATGTCCCAGCCGGACGCGGCCAGCTCGGGCACGATCGACTTGGTCTCGTCGAAGGCGACGATGACGATCGCGTCGGGCTTGGCCGCGGTGACGGCCTGGACCTCGGCGGAGAACGTCGTCTGGCCGGCCGGGAACTCGTCGCCGTCACCCTTGCAGCCGTAGACGCACTTGCCACCAGCGCCTTCGAAGGTCTCCTGGGTGAAGTTGCGCAGGCCGGTGCCGTAGGTGTCGTTGAACACCAGGAAGCCGATGTTGGTGTAGCCGTCCTGGCTGATCTTGGTGCCGAGCGCGTTGCCCTGGACCGTGTCCGGCGGAGCGGTACGGAAGTAGAAGGGCGAGTAGCCGGACAGGTCGATCGCGGTGTTGGCCGGAGAGACCTGGGTGATCTTGGCGTCCGTCAGGGTGTCCACGAAGTTGAGGGACACGCTGGACGACTCGGCGCCGATGACCACGGACGGCTTGGCGGCGACCATGGTGCCGGCCGACGCGGTCGAGATCGACATGTCGGTGGAGTCACCGGAGTCGAGGATGTTGTGGCAGGCCTTGGCGCCGTTGACGCCACCCGCCGCGTTGATGTCGGAGACGGCCAGGCCCACGCCCGAGATGGCCGGCGGCCCGAGGAACGCGAGGTTGCCGGTCAGAGGCAGGATGCCGCCCACGTAGAACGAGTCGGCGCTGGACGCACCACCCGCGCACTTGTCGTTGGTGAACGCGGGCGCGGCCTCCGACGAGGTGTCCTCGGTCGGCGTTGCGGCGCTCGAGCTCTCGTCGTCGCTGGCGTTTCCTTCGGAGTCGCCGTCGTCGCCGCATGCGACCAGGGACAGCCCCAGGGCTGCGCCCAGAGCGACCGTGGCAGACAGCCGCCTGAACCGCCGGGAGGCGGTGGTGGATCGATTCACGTTGTGAACCTTTCTTCTCGTGAGTGCACTTCACCGCGGCCCGGGTCCCCGAACGCCGGGCTCGACACGGCCACCGTAATCTCAGCAGGGGTGGTCGCGTCTCAGCGAACACTCTCGTCACCAAACCGTTACGTCAATGCGCCACACGGGTAAGAACATGATGCGTTCGGGCTAGGCCAGGACTATTCACACCACGGTCTCAGCCATGTACGGCGGCCGCGACCTCCACGAGCAGGGGTGCGACGAGCAGCGCGGGCAGCAGGTCGGCGACCGGGAGCTCGCGGATCCGGAGCAGTCGCAGCGCCACGCCGACCAGCAGCAGGCCGCCGGCGGCGGTGATGGCCGCGAGATGGGCGTCCGGCAGCACATCGCCCAGGGCCACCCCTCCGAGGGTCAGCCCACCCTGGACCACCACGATCGTGATGGCGCTGGCCGCGACGCCCCAGCCGAACGACGCGGCGAACGCGACGGCGGCGAACCCGTCGAGCACGGACTTCAGCAGGATCTGGTCCGCGCCGTTGCCGAGGCCGTCGTTCAGTGAGCCGAGGATCGTGAGCGGGCCGGTGCAGAACACCAGCGACGCCACCACGAAGCCCTCGATGAACCTGGCGCGCTCCTGGGAGTCCGTGTCGCCCGCGAGCCTGTGCTGCAGCCAGCCGCCGAAGCCCTCGACCCGCTGCTCGAGCCGCAGCAGCGACCCGGTGATGCCGCCCAGCAGCAGCGAGCCGAGGACGATCAGCATCGGTGCGCTGTCGCCCACCTCGTCGGACAGCGCGGGGGAGAGCACCTCCATCGCGGAGGTCGCGGCGATCAGCAGGGTGACCAGGCCGAGGGCGTCGGTGACCAGGTCCCTGGTCCGTACCGGTAGCCGGTTTCCGAGCAGTACCCCCGCGGTGGCGCCCAGCAGGACGGTGGTGACATTGACGAGCGACGCGAGACCCGGTAACAAGAGAGGCTCCTGTGGTGTGGGAGGGCGGGCATAGTGTCCCGCATGGGGTGGTCCGCACCGCGGAAGGACCAACTGCGCGAGGACGAGGGGTCCCGATGAGCCGGCAACCGGTGACGATGCGTCAAGCGACCATCGGCGACGTACCGTTCCTCGTCGAGCTGTGGGCCGACGTGCTCCGCCGCGCCGACCGGCAGGAGCAGGTCCACGATCTCGAGCTCATCGTCAAGGAGGCCGCGGCGTCCGCCGAGCGGCGCCTCCTCATCGCCGAGTACGACGGCGAGCCGGCCGGCGCGGTGCTGCTGAGGGTCACGCCCATGACCCCGCTCAACCTCGAGCCGACGGTGCAGGCGCTGGCACCCCATGTCACCCCGAGCTTCCGCGGCAAGGGCATCGGCAGCGCCCTCATGGAGGCGGCCGTGCTCTGGGCGGAGGACCTCGGCGTCAGCCACCTGACCACCGCCGCCCCGGCGTCCTCGCGCAGCGGCAACCGGTTCATGGCCCGGCTCTCGCTGGGGCCGCAGGCGGTGCTGCGCGCGTCCACGACCTCGCTGGTGCGCGCCAAGCTGGCCGCGCTCCAGCCGACCAGCGCCCGGATCACCGAACGCCGGGCCGGCCGCCGGCACCTCGGTCAGGTGCTGGCCGCACGCCGCGCGCTCGTCAAGCGCGCGAGCGAGGAGACCGGCACCTCCTGACTGTCAGTGCGCGCCTCTAGAGTGACGGCGTGACCGAGGGTTCCGCCAGACTGCTCCTGCTCGACGGCCATTCACTGGCCTACCGCGCCTTCTTCGCGCTGCCGCTGGAGAACTTCTCGACCACGACCGGCCAGCCCACCAACGCGGTCTTCGGCTTCACCTCGATGCTGATCAACGTGCTCCGTGACGAGCGGCCCACGCACGTCGCGGTCGCCTTCGACATCTCCCGCAAGACCTTCCGCCTCGAGCAGTACGCCGAATACAAGGCCGGCCGCAGCAAGACGCCCGGAGAGTTCTCCAGCCAGCTGCCCCTCATCGAGGAGGTGCTGACCGCGATGCGGATCCCCTTCCTCAAGAAGGAGGGCTACGAGGCCGACGACATCATCGGCACCCTCGCGACCCAGGCCAAGGCCGCCGGGTTCGAGACCCTCATCTGCTCCGGCGACCGCGACTCCTTCCAGCTCGTCGACGCGGACACCACGGTCATCTACCCCATGCGCGGGGTGTCCGAGATGAAGCGGATGACCCCCGAGGCCGTCGAGGAGCGCTACGGCGTGCCGCCCACGCGCTACCCCGAGCTGGCGGCGCTGGTGGGCGAGACCTCCGACAACCTGCCCGGCGTCCCGGGCGTGGGGCAGGGCTACGCCGCCAAGTGGCTCACCCAGTACGACGGCCTCGACAACCTCATCACCCACGCCGACGAGATCACCGGCAAGAAGGGCGAGGCGCTGCGCGAGCACCTCGCCGACGTGATCCGCAACCGCCGCCTCAACGCGCTGGTCTGCGACCTCGACCTCGAGCTCACCCCCGTCGACCTCGCCTGGCCGTCCTGGGACCGCACCGCTGTCCACGAGCTGTTCGACGGGCTCGAGTTCCAGGTGCTGCGCACCCGGCTGCTCGAGTCGCTCCCCACCGAGGAGGAGCAGGCGATCGACGACTCGGGCTTCGACGTCTCGATGCGGGTGCTCGACGAGGGCGAGCTCGCGGGCTGGCTGGCGGACCACGCGTCGGGAGGCGACCGGGTCGGCATCCACCCGGTCGGCCACTGGCGGGCCGGCACCGGCGACCTGCTCGGGCTGGCGTTCGCCACCGAGGCCGGCGCCGCCTACGTCACCACCGACAGGCTCGACGTCGCCGACGAGGAGGCCCTGGCCGCCTGGCTCAGGGACGCCTCGAAGCCCAAGGTGCTCCACGACGCCAACGGGCCGATGCTCGGCTTCGCCGCTCGCGGGATGCCGCTGGCCGGGCTCGAGCGCGACACCGCGCTGTCGGCCTACCTCGCCCGGCCCGACCAGCGCTCCTACGACCTGGCCGACCTCACGGTCCGCTACCTCAAGCGCGAGCTGCGCCAGGGGCCGGTCGACGACGGCCAGCTCAGCCTCGAGGGCCTCGACGGTGACGCAGGGGCCGCCGGGCCCGGGCCCGGCGAGACCGAGATGCTGCACGCCCGCGCGGTGCTCGACCTCGCGGCGGCGCTCGACGAGGAGCTCGAGGAGCGCGGCGGCACCCGGCTGCTCACCGAGGTCGAGCTGCCGTTGGTCGACCTGCTCGTGCAGATGGAGCGGACCGGCATCGCGGTCGACGGCGACCACCTCGGCGCGCTGGAGGACCACTTCGCGGCCGAGGTGAAGCTGGCCGCGGAGGAGGCCTTCGCGGTCATCGGCAAGGAGATCAACCTCGGCTCGCCCAAGCAGCTGCAGGTGGTGCTGTTCGACGAGCTGCAGATGCCGAAGACCAAGCGGACCAAGACCGGCTACACCACCGACGCCGACGCGCTTCAGGCGCTCTACGTCAAGACCGAGCACCCGTTCCTGCTCCACCTGCTGCGGCACCGCGACGTGTCCCGGCTCCGGCAGACCATCGAGGGCCTGCTCAAGACCGTCTCTCCCGACGGCCGGATCCGCACGACGTTCAACCAGCTGATCGCGGCCACCGGCCGGCTCTCGAGCACCGACCCCAACCTGCAGAACATCCCGATCCGCACCGAGGAGGGCCGGCGGATCCGCGAGGGGTTCATCGTGGGCGCCGGCTACGAGTGCCTGCTCACCGCCGACTACAGCCAGATCGAGATGCGGATCATGGCCCACCTGTCCGAGGACGAGCTGCTGATCGAGGCGTTCAGGTCCGGCCGCGACTTCCACTCGATCACGGCCTCCCGGGTGTTCGGGGTGCCCGCCGACGAGGTGACCGTCGAGATGCGGGCCAAGATCAAGGCGATGAACTACGGCCTCGCCTACGGCCTCTCGGCGTTCGGCCTCGGGGCCCAGCTCGGCATCGACCCGGGCGAGGCCCGCGGGTTGATGGAGGAGTACTTCGAGACCTTCGGCGGCATCCGCGACTACCTCCAGGGCGTCGTCAACCAGGCCCGCACCAGCGAGTACACCGAGACGATCATGGGCCGGCGCCGCTACCTTCCCGACCTCACCTCCGACAACCGGCAGCGCCGCGAGATGGCCGAGCGGATGGCGCTCAACGCGCCGATCCAGGGCTCGGCCGCCGACCTGATCAAGATCGCGATGCTCAACGTCGACCGCGCGATCAAGGACGCGGGTCTCGGCTCCCGGATGCTGCTCCAGGTCCATGACGAGCTGGTCTTCGAGGTGGCGCCGGGCGAGAAGGACGACCTCGACGCGCTGGTCCGCGCGCAGATGGGCTCGGCCGCGGACCTCCTCGTCCCGCTCGACGTCTCGGTCGGCACGGGCCGCTCCTGGCACGACGCGGCGCACTAGCTCGGTGTCCCTCCTCAGCCAGGTGCGGCTGTTCGTCGAGCGCCGTATCGACCTCCCGATTCCCGACGACGCACTCGTCCTCGACGTCGGGAGTGGCGACAAGCCGTCGTGGCGGGCCGACGTGCTGCTCGACCGCTACGTCGACGCGGCGTACGCCGGCCAGCGCTCCGGCTCCCGCGCCGCCCGGGTGAGCCGCCCCCTGTTCGACGGCGATGCGGCTGCGATGCCGTTCGCCGACGGAGCCTTCGACTACACGATCTGCTCCAACCTGCTCGAGCACGTGCCCGACCCGGGTGCCGTGCTCGAGGAGCTGATGCGGGTCTCGCGCGCCGGCTACATCGAGGTCCCCGATGCCGCCAGCGCCAAGATCGTCGACTTCCCGAGTCACGTGTGGTGGTGCCGGTTGGACGAGTCCACCGACCCGCCGACCCTGACCTTCGAGCCGAAGCACTCCCGCTGGTCGGATCCGGAGATCGGGCGCTACTTCGAGCGCACCGGCCTCGACCGCGAGGTCGCCAAGGTGCTCGACAGCCGGTTCGAGGACCGCGTCGTGATGTTGCACTGGCGCGACCGAGTCCCCTACCGGGTGGACGGCGACGTGCCGCAGGAGTTCATGCGCGCGGCCCTGGACCAGCCCGGCCACACCAAGGACCTCCGCGCCCGGGTGATCCTGACCGTCACCCAGCTGGTCACCTGGCGACGGCGGGCGCCGGCACGGGCACGCCGCATCCCGTTCGACGACATCGTCCTGCCGGAGCTGCGCCGCGGAGACGGGTCGGTGCTCGAGCGCCGGATCTACCGCACCAACGACCTCATGCACCAGCGCAACGGCGACTAGCCAGTGCACGGCGACTAGTAGGGGTCGTACGGCGAGTCGTGGCCGAGCAGTCGGGCCACCGGCCGCAGCCGCAGCCGCAGCAGCACCTTGATGCCCACGTTGCGGAGCCACCAGGGGAGCTCGGCCAGGATGCGCAGCCGGTCTCCGGTCGAGGGCGGGCGGACCCGGAACAGCGCGAGCGACCCGGCGCGCCGCTCGTAGGCGAGGTGCCGCGAGAACAGCACGTGGCGCAGCAACCCGAGGGTCACGCCGATCGAGGAGTACGCGTCGTGCACCATGACCGCGGCGCCCGACGGCAGGTGCCCCACCCACCTGAGGTCGTCGGACAGGGTCCAGTAGTCGTGCTTGCCGTCGATGTAGAGGAGGTCCAGCGGCCGCTGCCAGCCGGGACGGGCCTTGGTCGAGTACTCCGTCACCAGGTCCACGACGTCGGCCACACCCGACTCGCGCGCGTGGCGCTCGAACTTCGCTCGGGTGGGCTCACCGCCGAACAGGTGGCCCTCCACGAACGGGTCCATGGCCACCAGGCGGGCGCCGCGAGCGCTGAGCGCGTGGGCCAGGACGACCGTCGAGCGGCCCTGGTGGCTGCCGATCTCGAGAGCAAGCGAGCCCGGACCGAGGCGGGACGCCTCATCGTGGAGCATGCGGCCCTGGTCGGCGGTCAGCCAGCCCGGCACGGTGTCGGCGTACGGCCAGATCTCGGCGAACCCGACAGTGCCGGAGCCGGGCTGGGACGACAACGAATCACCTCAGGGACGGTAGGTCGGCGTGGCTACACTCAGTGCGCACATTACTGGGCAGTCATGATGGGGGTTGAGCCATAGCGACCTGGTCCGGGTTCGCGCGCGGCCGACTCGTCTGGCTTCTCCTCCTGGCCGGCTGTTTCCTGCAGCAACCCGGTCGCACCACCTGGGACACCAAGCTGGACCTCACCACCGACCCGGGGGCGTTCCTCACCCGGAGCCTGCACCTCTGGAACCCGGACTCGTCGTTCGGAGAGCTGCAGAACCAGGCGTACGGCTACCTGTTCCCGCAGGGGCCGTTCTTCCTCCTTGGCGACGTCACCCACGTGCCGGACTGGGTGGTGCAGCGGCTCTGGTCCGCCCTGCTGCTGATCGTCGCCTACGAGGGCACCAGGTACGTCGGCCGGGCCTTGGGCGCGGGACCGGGCGCCGGGGTGCTCGCCGGGCTGGTCTACGCGCTGTCGCCGAGGCTGCTCGGTGCCGTCGGCGTGCTCAGCGGCGAGATCCTGCCCAGCGCGGTGCTGCCGTGGGCGGTGTTGCCGCTCGTGCTGGCCAGATCCGGTCGGCTCAGCCCCCGTCAGGCCGGCCTGTGGTGTGGAGTGGCCGTGCTGTGCATGAGCGGAGTGAACGGCGCCGGGGTCCTTGCTGTCGTCCCCCTTCTGGCCATGCTGGCGCTGACCGGAGGGCGGCGCCTCGCGGGATGGTGGCTCGCCGGGATGGCTGCGTCCTGTGCCTGGTGGGCGCTGCCACTGGTGCTGCTGGGCCGGTACAGCCCGCCGTTCCTCGACTTCATCGAGACCTCGACCGCGACGACCAGCTCGACGGGGTGGTCCAACAGCGTTCGTGGCGACGACCACTGGCTGGCCTACTTCAGCCTGGGCGACCAGCCGTGGTGGCCGGGAGCCCACCTGCTCGCCACCAATCCGGTCCTGGTGGCGGCGGCGGGTGTGGTCGCGGCGCTCGGCTGGTTCGGCCTCGCGCACCGCGAGATGCCCAGCCGAGGTCCGCTCCTGGCCTCGGCACTGGTCGGGCTGCTCTGCCTGGTCGCCGGCAGCCCGTCCGTTGTCGGCTCGATGGTCGACGGCCCGGTGCGGGACCTCCTCGACGGTGCCTTGGCCCCGCTGCGCAACGTGCACAAGATCGACCCGGTCGTGCGTCTCCCGTTGGCCCTCGGC
Organism: uncultured Actinomycetota bacterium; assembly: GCA_963766475.1. Taxonomy (GTDB): domain Bacteria; phylum Actinomycetota; class Actinomycetes; order Propionibacteriales; family Nocardioidaceae; genus Nocardioides. The sequence continues at coordinate 370,386 of CAVXZS010000007.1, forward strand.
TTCGGGCACGCGGCGACACTTCTCCTGCGCCGCTTCCCGCGCGCCACCGACGGCCGGCGCTGGAGCTCGGTCGTCCTGGTCACCGCGGTGCTCCTGATGGGAGCGCCGCTGGCCGCCGATGACATGCGGATGCCGGGATACGACTCGATCCCGCACGCCTGGGAGCAGACCGCGGAGTACCTCGCGGACCAGCCGGACAGCAGGGCGCTGGTGCTGCCCGGCACCGGCTTCGGGCTGCAGTCGTGGGGCTGGACCGTCGACGAGCCCATGCAGGGTGTGGCCACGTCACCGTGGGTGACCCGCAGCCAGGTGCCGCTGGTGCCCGGGCCGACCGCTCGCTACCTCGACACGATCGAGCGCCGCATCGCCTCGGGTGAGGGCGGCTCCGGGCTGGCCGACCTGCTCGCCCGGGGCGGGATCACCCATGTCGTTCTCCGCCGGGACCTCGACACCACCCGGGCCGAGACCGTGCCGGTGGAGCGTGCGGAAACGGCGCTCGTCGCTTCGGCGGGGCTGACCCGCGTGGCCGGGTTCGGGCGGACCGGCTACGGCGAGCAGGCCCTGATCGAGGTGTACGCCGTGGACGACCCGCTCCCGGAAGTGTCGCTGGCGGACGCCCGCTCTCTCGTGGGCCTGGACGGGGCACCCGACGACGTGCTGACCGCGCTGGAGACCGGGGCCATCCAGCGCGACACCCCGGTGGAGGTGACCGACCGCGGCGCGGGTGCCCGGCGAGTGGTCACCGACGGCTACACCCGGGTGGAGCGCCAGTTCGGTCGCGTTCACGAGGCCGTGAGCGCGGTGAAGTCACGGGAGGAGCAGTGGCTCACCGACCGGCCCAGCCCCGACTACCCGGGGGTGCCCGGCGTCGGTCGGTCCACGTCCGAGGTCCTCGCCAACGGCATCCCAGCCCTGGACGTCACGGCGTCCAGCTCCCAGGGCTACGCCGACGAGATCGGCTCCGTCCGCCCCGAGTTCGGGCCGCAGTCGGCCTTCGACGGCAACGGCGCGACCGAGTGGCGCAGCGGCTCCTTCCAGCCACCGGACGACCAGTGGCTCGACGTCGACCTCGACCAGCGGGTCACCGGGGGTGTGCTGGAGGCGCAGTTCGAGTTCCAGAACGCGGCGCGCGTGTCCAGGGTCCGCGTGCGAGCCTGGACCGCCGAGGGCGAGACCGACACCGTCTACGGCCTTCCCGACAGCGGGCTGCTGCTGGCCCCGTTGCCGCGCGCGCAGGTCGACCGCATCCGCCTCGAGGTGGTATCCACCCGGCCCGACCCGGGCGGCACGGACCAGGTCAGGCTCTCCGAGGTGACGCTGCCGGGGTTGGCGACCGTGCTGTCCCGCTGGCTGCCCGACCCGGTGCACGCCAGCGACACGGTGGTCATGCGCCTCGACCCACCGCGGCGGGCCTGTGTGGACCTCGGGCTCGGTCCGCAGTGCCAGCAGTTCCAGGCTCGGCCCGGTGAGTCGGACGGACGCCTGACCCGGACCTTCGACACCACCGGCTCCGGCTTCTGGGAGCTCAGCGGCTCGGTAGTGGCCGCACCTGGCCCGGCGAGCGCCGCGCTGCTCGCCCCGAGCGAGTCGACGCTTCGGGTCCGGACAGGGTCGACCCTGGCGGGCGACCCGGCGGTGGCCGGCGCCTTCGCGATGGACGGTGACATCGGCACGTCGTGGCTCACCGGCACCAACCAGCAGAAGGCCACCCTGCGGATCCGGTGGCAGGGCCAGCGCGAGATCACCGGGCTGTCCGTCGTCGGCTCGGGCAGCGACTCGGTGCGGCCCACCACGGCCGAGCTCCGGTCCGGGGGAGTGACCCGGACCGTGCCGCTGGACGTGTCGACGCAGGTCGAGCCGTTCCTGGCCAGCGGCCACCTGCGGGTGACCTTCACCCGGCCGCACACCGCCGGCTCGACCGGTAGGCCGATGGGCCTGTCCGAGATGCGGGTCCAGGGGCTGGAGCCGCTGGTGCTGCCGCTCGACCTCACCGCCCGGACCGGTGCGTTCTGCGGCCTCGGACCCGAGGTGAGGGTGGACGGCCGGGTGCACGCCACGGAGGTCGACGGAACGATGGACGACGTCCGTCTCGGCCGTCCGCTGGGCTGGCGCGTGTGCGACGGCCCGGTGCCGCTGACGGCGGGGCAGCACTTCGTGGACGTGCTGCCGACCGCCCAGTTCCAGCCCGTCGAGCTCGGGTGGCACCCGACGGCCGGCGCCACCGATCTGCCGACGGAGCCGGACCGGACCATGAGCGTCCGCCACTGGGGCGACACCGACCGGGAGGTCGACGTGGGCTCCGGCGGTGCCGCGATCCTCCGGGTCGCCGAGAACACCAACGAGGGGTGGCGGGCCACCCTCGACGGCCGGACCCTGCAGGAGGTGCCGCTGGACGGGTGGCAGCAGGGCTACCTCGTCCCCGCCGGCCAGGGTGGCCGGGTGCGGCTCAGCTTCACCCCCGACGCGACCTACCGCGCCGGGCTGCTGGGTGGCCTGCTGCTGGCCGGCCTCCTGGTGGCGGCGGCCGCCGCTCTCCAGGTGCGCGAGCGCCGGCGCCCGGTCCCGCACCCGGTGCCCGTCGCGGACCAGGATCCGCACCCGCCCGGCCTCTGGGCCGGGGCCGCAGCAGGGATCGGGCTCCTGGTGCTGGGCGGTCCGGTCGCGTTCGTCGCCTATCTGGTGGCGGCGCCGCGGCGGCTTCGGCAGTGGGCCCCCTGGTGGGGCGCCGCCGCGGTGGCGGCCAGTGCCTTCGCCGCCGCGCTGGCCGGGACCGGAGGTGGTGCCCCCGGAGCGCCGGCCGACTCGCTGGCGGCCGGGGGAGTCGGCCTGCTGGTTGGCGGCGCCCTTCTGGCCGGCCGGAAACCGCTGCCGGTCGTCTCCGCTCGGGCGCGTTGGGCCGCGGTGCGATCCGGCGTGGCGAAGCATGCGGTCCTGCTGGCCGGGACCCTCCTGCTGGCGGTCCAGGCCGTCGTGCGGTGGCAGCTCGCGGCTGGGTCCTGGTTCTGGCAGGACGACTTCCTGCACCTCGACCTGTCACGCACCCTCGGCCTCTCGCACGACTATCTGGTCCGCGACTACAGCGGCCACGTCGAGCCGGGGCAGTACGTCGCGATCTGGGCGATCGGCCAGCTCGGCCACGGCTCGTTCGGGCCGGCGGTCGTCGTGCTGGTGCTGCTGCAGGCACTGGCCTCGCTGCTGCTCCTGGTGCTGCTCCAGCTGATCTTCGGCCGAAGCCCGTGGCTGCTCGTCCCGTTCGCGGCCTATCTGTTCACACCGCTCTCCCTGGCGACCGCCGGCTGGCTGGCGGCGGGGCTCCAGGCCTACCCGCTCCAGGTGGCGATGCTGACCGCCCTGATCGGGCTGGTGCAGCTCGATGGGACCGGTCGATGGCGCTGGGGGGTCCTCTCCGTCGCGGGCCAGGTGCTCGGGCTGGCGTGCTGGGAGAAGGCGGTCCTGGTGCTGCCCCTCCTGCTCGCGGTCGACGCGCTGGTCCTCGCCCGTGGTCTCTCGACGCGCGCCCGCCTTCGGCGGCTCCGGCGATCCTGGCCGCTGTGGGCCGCTCACGTGTTCGTGCTCGCGGGCTACGTCGGTTTCTACGTGGCGGTGACCAACTCCGGCGGTGTGGGCGACCAGCTCGACCAGGGGCTGGTGCCGACCCTGCACGACGTGGTCCTGCGCACCCTGTTGCCGGGCATGTTCGGTGGTCCGTGGACGGCGCGGGGCGCGGGCAACACCATCTACGCCGACACCGGCGCCGGGCTGCAGGTGCTTTTTGTCGCGCTCACGCTCGGGATGGTGGCCGTCAGTGTCTGGCTGCGAGGGCGCTCGGCGTGGGCCGGTTGGGCCCTCCTAGTGGGCTATCTCGCCGCGGACATTGCTTTGCTGCTCCTCGGGCGCGGCTCATACCTGCTGCTCGTGGCGCGCGACCCTCGGTATGTCACCGACGCGCTGCCCGTCCTCACGATCGGCGTCTGCGCGGCGTTCCGGCGACCCGCCCACACCATTTCGTACGCGCGAGGTCGAGCGTTGCGGCCGACCGTGGCGCTGGTACTTGCCGTCGTGGTGGCCGCCAGCGGACTGCTGACCACCGTGCGGTTGGCGCCCGCGGTGCAGCACGACGAGTCGAAGCGGTACGTCGACACGCTCGCGTCGCAGCTCCAGGCGGCCCCGGTGGACTCGGTGCTGTCGACCCCGGTGCCGCCCGATGTGAGCGTGGCGGTCAGCCTGCCGAGCCTGCTCCGCGCCACGTGGCACGAGCAGGCGCTCGACAGGCCGGGGGAGCACCCCACGTTCGTGACGCCCGACGGCCGGCTGGTGCCGGCCGACCTGGTGACCGTGGACCTCTCGCTCCAGGGACCGTCCCCCGGATGCGGGTGGGGAGTCGGTGCGGACGGAGTGACGCTGGGTGACGCGAGCGTCGGGGAAGGCGAGCAGCTGCTCCGGCTGCACTACGTCGCCGGCGGCGCAGGAGTCCTGCACGTGAGTCTCGGGGGCGTGGAGCAGGCCGTGGAGTACCACGCCGGTCTCGGAACGGCGTACTTCGCGACCACGGGCCAGAGCGGGCCGATCCGGGCCTGGGCCGACCGGTCCGGCCTGTGCCTGAGCGACCTGCAGCGCGGCCAGCCCGGAGTCAGCGGAGACTGAGGCAGCGAGCCACGGTGGCCGCCGTGGAGTCCCAGGTGAACTGCCCGGAGCGGATGCGCGCCTTGGCGCCGAGGCTGCGGCGGAGGGCGTCGTCCGAGAGCAGGTGGTCCACCTGCGCGACCAAGTCGGCCTCGTCGGACGCGAGCAACCCGGTCACTCCGTCCAGGATCGACTCGGTGACCCCACCCGCTGCGCGGTAGGCGACCGACGGGACACCGACGTGGGCCGCCTCGACGATCGACAGGCCCCAGCCCTCCTTCACCGACGGCAACAGATGGACCCAGCCGGTGGAGAGCACCTCGAACTTGGTGCAGTCGGTGACGCGGCCGAGGAAGGTCACAGAGTCCGCGACGCCGAGCCCGGCGCAGTGCTCGCGCAGCTCGCGCTCCCACCAGCCCGAGCCCATCACGGTCAGGTGCAACCCAGGGTGTCGATGGCGGAGTGCAGCCACGGCGTTCATGGCGTGCTCGATGCGCTTGTGCGGCACCAGTCGGGAGACGACCACCAGGTGCGGGGCCGGGTCCTCGGGAAGCTCGTCGTGCTCCGGCACCGGTGGCAGCCCGTTCCAGGCGACGGCGATGTCGTTCGGCCGGACGCCGAGCTCGACCAGCTCGCCGCGCGTCACGTCGCTGACGGCGACGTAGGGGAGACCGCGGTTCACGCGCACGGCGACGCGCGACTCCATGAACCAGCCGAACCGGGCCAGCGCCGGCCCCAGGATCGACCACTGCTCCCGGTGCACGTGGTGCACGAGCACGGCCACCCTGGCGCGGGTGAACAGGCGGGCGCAGAAAGGCATGCCGTTCTGCACCTCGAGGACTCGGGAGACCCGGCCCAGCGCGCCCAGCCGGCCGGCCGCCAGATGGAGTGCGGCCCAGAGGTAGACGGTGAGGTGCCCCCCGCGGCGTACGTATCGGACGCCGTCCGTCACCTCGTCCCGCGATGCGCCCGGGTAGCGCGCCGTGAAGTGGGTGATCCGGTGCCCTTCGGCGAGCAGCCGCTGTGCGACCTCGCGCACGTAGGTCTCCGAGCCGCCACCCTCGGGGTGCCACGGGTCGCGCCAGTTGAGGAGCACCAGGTGCTGGTCACGCTCGTGTGCCGGACGGCGTCGCCAGCCGGTGGGTCGCTCCCGTCCCTCGCGGGTCGCGAAAGCACGCACGTGTAGGTCCCTCCCTGAGCGTTCCTCCCAGAACACTCCTGCGCGCCCCTCCCAGAGCCCGTAGTGGCCAGACCCTACCAGTCAGTAGGACTCAGGGCATCAGTAGAACTCAGGGCACGTGGGGCTGTGTGGACAGCTCCCGGGACCGATGGGCGGTGATGACGAGCAGGCTGATGAGCAGCACCGTGTCCACGCACACCACGGTGATCAGCAGCTGGCGGAGGCTGTCCGCGAGGGCCCCCAGCCCGACGACGGCGACCACGGCCACCCACGTGGCGTAGATCGACCGGCGGCCCTGCCGGGCCAGCACGGCGTAGACGAGCAGCTGCAGGATCGCGAGCGCCGTTCCGAGACAGGCGAACAGCCACAGGAGCGGTTGTATGTGGGAGTACTTGGAGCCGCCGACGAAGACCATCGCGACCCCCGACAACAACCAGGACCCGACCACGGCCACCGCCCCGACGGCGGCCACCATCGACACCGACAGCAGAACGGTGCGACCCCGGCTCTTCTCGTTGGACATCGCGGGGAACGCGATGACCACCACGAACTGCGGAAGGAAGAGCACCGCCTTGGTCAGGATCAGGCCGGATGCGTAGAGACCGGCCTCCCGGCTGTCGAGGATGTTGCGGGCCACGATCACGTCGACGTTGCTGAGGGTGAAGAAGGCGAGCAGGGCCTGCGAGCTGCGGACGACCTCGCCCAGAAGCGGACCGGCGCTCAACCCGGTGCGCTCGGGGATCTCCTCCCGCGGGCGTCGCAGCGCGACGAGGCCGGCGACGACCGGGGCCAGCATGCCGATGGTCACTCCCAGCATCGCCATCGACTCCGACGGGTGCCAGATCACCAGGGCGGTGCCGATCAGCAGCCGTGGTACGCCGGCCGCGATGTACAGGATCGCCAGAGGCGTCCATCGGCGCTCGCCCTGGAGCACCCCGGCCTGGGCCCCCATCACCGTCATCGGCACGGCCGTGATGCCGATGAGGGCGGCGCTGGTCAGGCTGTCGAGGCGCAGGGCGACGTTGATGAGCGGGGTGAGCAGCAGGAGGACCAGACCGAGGACGAGCGAGACCCGGTAGCTCACGCGCAGCACGGACCGCTCGATCTCGACCACGTGTCCCGGATCGGCCGCGATCCGCCGGGCTGCCGTGGCCTGGGCTCCGAGGGAGATGACGCCGACGACCAGAAGCAGGTTCATGAGCGCCGCGAACGCACCGAAGTCCTGCGGCCCGAGCAGTCGCGCGGAGGTCATCTGGTAGCCGTAGGTCGCGACGTTCATGACGCTGATCGCGACAGCTATGGCCGCCCCCCGGTCGCGCAGGCGGGCGCGCGTCGGGGAGGTGGCGGGGGGCACCGCGCCAGCGTAGAGGAGCGTCTCCGGCCGTCCATGCGTGGTTGGATCGGGCGCGATGCCGCAGCCACCCAGCTCCGCCGCCGGCAGGACCGCGGTGTGGGCGCGCGTCCTCCCGGTGGCCTGGTCGTGTGCGCTGGCGCTGCTGCTCCTCGGACCGGCGCTGGGGCCGGGCCTGGTGCTCAGCTACGACATGGTGTGGGTCCCGGATCTGACGCTGCGACCGGACTTCTGGGGCGTCGCTTCGAGCCTCCCGCGGGCCGTACCGTCTGATGCGGTGGTGGCGGTGCTCGACGCGGTCCTTCCCGGGGCCCTCCTCCAGAAGCTGGTCCTCGCCGGCTCGCTGGCCGGAGCCGGGATCGGTATGGATCGGCTGGTCGAGGGCTGGCTGGGCGCGCGGATGCCCGCGCGGCTCGCGGCCGTCGCGGCGTACGTCTGGAGCCCTTACGTCGCGGAGAGGCTGCTCCTCGGACACTGGACGATGCTGCTCGCCTACGCAACGTTGCCCTGGCTGCTCCTCCGGGCGAGCCTCTGGCGCGGCGACGAGCGACTGCCGGGCGCAGTCCCCGTACTGCTGCTGGTCGGTTCGCTCAGCGCCAGTGCCGGAGTCGCGACGGCCGTGGCGCTCTTCGCCGGCCTGGCTGGCCGGTCGCTGCGTCGTTGGCTGACCGGACTGGCGCTCGTGGCGGCGGCGAACGCCCCCTGGGTGGTGGCGGGGTGCCTGCACGCCGGCAACAGCCGAGCGGACCCGCATGGCGCCGAGGTGTTCGCCCTCTCCGGCGAGGGATCCGTCCCGGCACCCCTGGCCGCACTGAGCCTGGGTGGAGTCTGGAACCGCGAGGTCGTGCCCACGTCGCGCACCGGCATCCTGGGCTGGATGGCACTGGCGGCGCTGGCGGTGCTCGCAGTGGTCGGAGTCCGGACCTTGTGGCGGACCCTGCGCCGGCGCGACCTCGCGACGATCGGCGCGTGTTGGGCGGTCGGGTACGCCGTCGCACTGGTCACGTGGCTGTTCCCTGGCGCGGTTGCATGGACCGGGGAGCACATCCCCGGCGGAGCCGTGCTGCGTGACGGCTCCCGGCTCTTGCTGTTGAGCGCCCCGCTGGTCGCCGTGATGACGGCAGCGGCGCTCACCCGACTGGCCGAGCTGCTCCCGGACACGGCTGCGCGCGTCATGGTGGGTGGCGCGGTCGTCCTCCTCCCGCTGCTGTTCATGAGCGACGCGGCCTGGGGGCTTCGCGGCCAGCTGCAGCCGGTGGACCTGCCTGCGGACTACGCGGCGGCGCGCCAGGCGATCCGCGAGGGTCCACCGGGCGACGTACTGGTGCTGCCGCTGTCGAGCTACCGCCAGCCGGCTTGGAACCACGGACTCAAGGTGCTCGACCCCGCGGGCCGCTCCCAGTCGCGCGACTTCGTGGCGAGTGACGAGCTGGTCGTCTCCGCCACGACGTTGGCCGGCGAGGACCCGAGGGTGCGGGAGGCCCGGCGGGCGCTGGACGCCGCCACTGCCGGGGAGCGGGCCGATGAGCTGGCGAAGCTGGGCTTCGGGGCTGTCCTCGTCGACAAGACTGCACCGGGTCAGGCGTCGGCGGTTGAGGGAGCGCGTGCATTCGACGGACCCTGGCTGGGTGTGGTCAGCATCGAGGGCGCCCGGCCGAGGTCGGCGCCGACGAGCTGGGTCGTCGCGATGAGCCTGGCCTGGTCGGCGTTCGCGGCACTGGTCCCGCTCTCCGTCGGATTGGGGATCCGGAGAAGGCTGGTACGGACCGGGCGGAACTGACTGCTATGGTTCCGCGCACAAGGAAGGTTGGGATGGGTGGGAGTTTCAGGACTTGTGAGCCTCGTGGCGGCGTTGGTCGTCGGCGGTGGCCTCGGCACGGCCGCCATGGTCGGCGTCGTCAACAGCCAGACCAGCCCGCCCAGCCACTCTCCGGTCAGCGTTGACCAACCCGTCGTCACGTACGGCTCCAACAACTGACGACGGCCGTGCCAGGGCGCGGCTACGAAGTCGCTCGCCGTCGCGCCACCCTGCGACGCGCCGTACGGCTCTTTCGTGAGTTCCGCTACGAGCAGCCCGATCCACGGCGCTTCTACACGGCCCTGGCCGAGGACTCCCTCGACCAGCTGAGCGCCTACGCGGACCTGGACGGCGCCACCCTGCTCGACGTCGGCGGCGGACCCGGCTACTTCCGGGACGTGTTCACGGCCGGCGGGGCGACGTACGTCGGTCTGGACGCAGACGTCGGCGAGCTCTCCGGCCTCGGGTCGATCCCCAGCGGGACCGTGATCGGCAGCGGCATGCAGCTGCCCTTCGCCGACGCGTCGGTCGACGTCTGCTACTCCTCCAACGTGCTCGAGCACGTCCCGGACCCGTGGCGGATGGCTGCCGAGATGGTGCGGGTGACCAAGCCCAACGGCACCGTCTACCTGAGCTGGACGGTGTGGTGGGGACCCTGGGGCGGTCACGAGACGGCGCCGTGGCACTTCCTGGGAGGCGCGCGAGCTCGCCGGCGATACCGGCGCAAGCACGGCCGGGAGCCGAAGAACCGCTTCGGAGAGTCGTTGTTCGCGCTGACCGTCAAAGACGGTCTGACCTGGGCGGCCACCCAGGAGATGGCCGAGCTGGTGGCGGTCCATCCTCGCTACAACCCGGGTTGGTCGTGGTTGCTGCTGCGCATACCGCTGCTGCGTGAGCTCCTCACCTGGAACCTCGTGGTCGTGCTCCGCCCAGAATAATGCGTCGGCGCATGCTTACTCGCGGGTCACATGCGCTAACGTTCGGCGACCATCTTGGTTTCTGGGGAGGGACCTGCAGTGCGCAGAAGCATGGGAATCGTCCTGTTCGGACTGGGTGGGCTGTTGCTCGCCGTGGCGGTGCTCGCCCTGGCCTGGGCGCCGGGAGTGGTCAAGAAGACGCCGCTGGACGTCGACACGACGACCGTCTACGAGGGGCAGGCGGCGAAGCTCGACTCTGCGACCGGCACGTTCGAGACGAAGCCGGCCTACGCGATCCGGCGCACCAAAGCCGACTCGGGGAAGTCCGACGACAACACCGTGCTCATGGTGGAGACCGCCTGCGCGGTCTTCGACACCGGCGGTGCCAAGGAGTGCGTCAACGGCAACGACCCGGACCTCATCACCGCGAGCATCGACATCTTCGCCGAGGACCGCGTCTCGGCCCAGGCGGTCGAAAGCAAGAACCTTCCGCCAGACGCCGTCCCCCACGTCGGGCTGATCAACAAGTTCCCGTTCGACGTGCAGAAGAAGACCTACTGCCTCTGGGACGGCGACGTCGGCAACTGCGTGGACATCGAGTACAAGCGGGAGACGACTCTTTTCGGACTGAAAACCTATGAGTTCTCCTACACGGTCAAGGACGTGCCGATCCAGATCGCCGAGGGCATCGCTGGCACCTACGACAACGTGGTGACGGTCAATGTCGACCCCAAGACCGGCTCGATCGTCAAGAGCGGCCAGGACCAGCAGCAGTTCCTCGAGGACGGCACGCCGGCGGCCGACGTCCAGCTGACCCAGACCGACGCCTCGGTCAAGGACGCTGTGGACGAGGCCAAGACCGCCGGCACGATGCTCACCGTCCTGCTGACGGGTGTCCCGATCATCGGCTTCGTGGGTGGCGCCCTCTGCCTGGTGGGTGGGTTCCTGCTGCTGCGCCGCAGGCCCGAGAACGGTCGGCGAGTGGCAGAGCCCAGGGAGCGCGTGGGCTCCGGCGTCTGAGGGCTACGACGGCTCCCAGTCGGCGCCGAACAGCGCGGTCCCCGGCGTGATCCTGCCGCGGGTCTCCGACCAGCCTCCCCAGACGCGGTCGTGGCCGGCGGGCCACTCCGGCTCGACCAGGTCGGTGATGCGGAAGCCGTGTCCGGCCAGGAGACCGACCCAGTCGCCCAGCGTGCGGTGGTGCTCGACGTAGGCCACGGTGCCGGTGCGGTCCTCCACCTCGACGTACGGCGTGCGGTCCCAGTAGGACTGCGACGCCGTCAGCCCGTCCGTCCCGGGGTCGTCGGGGAACATCCACCGCGTCGGGTGGGTGATCGAGAAGGCGAAGCGGCCGCCGGGGCGCAGCACCCGGGCCGTCTCGGCCACGGCGTCGGCGAGGTCGGCCACGAACTGCAGCGCGCCGAACGAGCAGAAGACCACGTCGAAGCTGTCCTCGGCGAACGGCAGCGCCGTCGCGGTGCCCAGCACCACCGGCACCGCCACCCCGGTCTCCTGGTCGATCCGCCGGGAGTGCTGGAGCTGGCGGAACGACAGGTCGACACCCACGCCGCGCCCGCCCCGCCCGCGCACCCAGCGCGAGCACTGGCCGGCACCGGAGCCGACCTCGAGCACGTCCTTGCCGCTGACCTCGCCGAGGATCCCCACCTCGTCCTCGGTCAGCCCCTCCGGTCCCCACAGGAAGCCGGCGTCGCCGAGGTAGCTGCCGTGGGTGGCCTGGTACTCGTCGGCGTAGCGGTCCCAGTCGGGTCCGTTGGCCGCCCGCGACTCCCGCTCGTCGACAGCCCGGCGCTCGACCCGGACCGGGCGGTCGTACGGCGTGCCCATGCGCCGATGGTCCCAGAAGGGACGAGCAGGGAAGACTGGTGGGCGTGGACTTCTCCTCGCTGACCCCGCTCGACGGCGGCTGGTCCGGGCAGACCTTCCTCGCCGAGGCGGCGGGCGAGCGCAGCGTGGTCCGCATCTACCCGCCGGGCGTGCGCGGACCGGCTGCGGCCGAGACCGACGCGGCCGTGCTGCGGCTGGTGCGCGGGCTGGTGCCGGTGCCGGAGGTCCTCGAGGTGCGCCCGGCCCGTCCGGGCGTCGACCGGCCCGGGCTGCTCGTCACGTCCTTCCTGCCCGGCACCCGCGGCGACGAGCTGCTCCCGACCCTCGACGACGCCGGTCTGGCGGACGTCGGCCGCCGGCTGGGTGGTCTCGTGGCCGACCTCGGCGGGATGCCGATGCTCCGCACCGGCCCGTTCGTCGACCCGCAGCTGGCGATCGGCGACTTCGGGGTCGACGGGCTCCCGGCGTACGTCGAGGGCCGGCTCCCCGACCTCGGCCACCTGTCCCCGGAGGAGGTCGACGGGCTCCGCGAGGTGGCGCTGGAGGCCCAGGTGCTCCTCGACTCCGTGTCCCGCGCCTGCCTCGTGCACAGCGACCTCAACCCGAAGAACCTGCTGCTCGACGCGGGCACGCGGGAGCTGACCGGCGTCCTGGACTGGGAGTTCGCGCACGCCGGCCACCCGTTCACCGACCTCGGCAACCTGCTGCGCTTCGACCGCGCGCCGGCGTTCGAGGAGGCGGTGCTGGCGGCGTACGCCGAGCGCCGCGGAACGCCGCCGGCAGAGGCCCTGGGCCTGGCCCGGGCCGCCGACCTGTGGGCGCTCGTCGACCTCGCGGCCCGGCGCGCGGCGAACCCGGTCGCCGAGCGGGCGGACCGCCTGCTCCGCGCGATCGCCCGGGAGCGCGATCCGGGCGTGCCCGCACCGGAGTGAGCGGCGGCGTGGACAGTCGCTGCACCGGGCAGCACAAGTTGGCTGGAACCGGAGTCGCCGCGTAGGCTGTTCTATTGCGTAAAGGTCTGCCTGCGTCCCGTACGGAGTGGACTCACAGCTCGCTATTGACGCCAGTCTCCTTCACAGGAGCGGGCGCAGCAACCAGTCGGTAGTGAAAACGGCCTCTCGCGCGCCCACACAACCTCTGCCCACCCAAGGAAACACCTCCCTTATGACAGCCACGATCTCCATTCTTCCGGACTACGACGCGCCCCAGGTGGCCGTCAACGACATCGGGTCGGAAGAAGACTTCCTCGCCGCCATCGACGAGACCATCAAGTACTTCAACGACGGCGACATCGTGGAAGGCACGATCGTCAAGGTGGACCGCGACGAGGTCCTGCTCGACATCGGCTACAAGACCGAGGGCGTCATCCCCTCGCGCGAGCTCTCGATCAAGCACGACGTCGACCCCAACGAGGTCGTCTCGGTGGGCGACAAGGTCGAGGCCCTGGTCCTCCAGAAGGAGGACAAGGAAGGCCGGCTGATCCTCTCCAAGAAGCGCGCCCAGTACGAACGCGCCTGGGGCACGATCGAGCAGGTCAAGGAGGAGGACGGCGTCGTCGAGGGCACCGTCATCGAGGTCGTCAAGGGCGGGCTCATCCTCGACATCGGCCTGCGGGGCTTCCTGCCCGCCTCCCTGGTGGAGATGCGTCGCGTCCGCGACCTGCAGCCCTACGTCGGCCAGACGCTCGAGGCGAAGATCATCGAGCTCGACAAGAACCGCAACAACGTCGTCCTCTCGCGCCGCGCCTGGCTGGAGCAGACCCAGTCCGAGGTGCGCCACGGCTTCCTGACCCAGCTCCAGAAGGGCCAGATCCGCAAGGGCGTCGTGTCCTCGATCGTCAACTTCGGTGCCTTCGTGGACCTCGGCGGCGTCGACGGCCTGGTGCACGTCTCCGAGCTGTCGTGGAAGCACATCGACCACCCCTCGGAGGTCGTGACCGTCGGTGACGAGGTCACCGTCGAGGTGCTCGACGTCGACATGGACCGCGAGCGGGTCTCGCTGTCGCTCAAGGCGACGCAGGAGGACCCCTGGCAGCACTTCGCCCGCACCCACCAGATCGGCCAGATCGTGCCCGGCAAGGTCACCAAGCTGGTGCCGTTCGGCTCGTTCGTCCGTGTCGAGGAGGGCATCGAGGGCCTGGTGCACATCTCCGAGCTGGCCGAGCGCCACGTGGAGATCCCCGAGCAGGTGGTCCAGGTCAACGACGACGTGATGGTCAAGATCATCGACATCGACCTCGAGCGTCGCCGGATCTCGCTGTCCCTCAAGCAGGCCAACGAGACCGCCGCGGCGGCCGAGGTCGAGGACTTCGACCCCACGCTCTACGGCATGGCCGCCACCTACGACGACCAGGGCAACTACGTCTACCCCGAGGGCTTCGACCCCGAGACCGGCGAGTGGCTCGAGGGCTACGACGAGCAGCGCGCGATCTGGGAGGACCAGTACGCCAAGGCGCACGCCCGCTGGGAGGCGCACCTCAAGCAGCAGGAGGAGGCCGCCAAGGCCGAGGTCGAGGCCAGCGAGACCACGTCCTACTCCAGCGGCAGCGAGACCGAGGAGACCGAGGCCGAGAGCGGTGGCTCCCTGGCCTCCGACGAGGCGCTGCAGGCCCTCCGCGAGAAGCTCACCGGCGGCGGCGAGAGCTGACCGGAAGCACCACCTGCGCTCGAGCGCGGCCGGCTCCGTGCCGGCCGCGCTCGAGTGATTGTGGGGGTGCCCAGCCCTCAGTCGTCGGCCACTGCGGCGAGCACCGACTCGTAGGTCGTGCCGGCGAGGTCCACGAACGCCTTCCGGTCGACCTTGCGGCGCTTGTCCTGCGCGTAGCGCAGGTTCACGTCGAGGTAGTAGTGGTGGTCCGGGTCCAGGATGATCGAGTCGGCGCTGCCGTCCTCCCCGATGCTGACCATCCGGATCATCCCCGGCGGTCCGTCGAACATGTCGACGCCGTTCGGGTTGCGCTTGGTCTGGTCGTAGAGCTGCTTGAAGTAGTCATCGGTGTAGTGGTAGGCCTCGATCCGCAGGTCGGCCGTGGCCTTGACGTCGCGATAGAGGCACCACTGGTGGCCGTTGCCGTCGTCGCCGCCCCGGGCGTAGTCCACGGTGGGACGGACGCCGGTCAGCTCGGGTGAGCCGACCGCCGGGCAGAACGCCGGCAGGAGGGCCTCCGGCTGAGGTGCGGCCGGGTCGGTGGCCTCGCCCAGCGCGCGGAGCATGGCGATGATCGCCTTGTTCTTCGCCCGGTCGCCGGTGAGGACCGAGTTCATCTTCTCGCCGACCGTCACGAAGAGGCCGGTGCTGCCGACGATGCCGTAGGCATCGCTCGAGGTGAAGTCACCGGAGGTGGCCGCCGGGAAGCCGAGCTGGTCGGAGATCTCGGTGCCTCCGGCCCCCTTGAGGAGCTTCTTCAGGTCGCCGGTGGTGAACGTGCCCGGGTAGTAGCCCCAGATCATCGCGGTGTCCTCGTCGCCGCTGAAGGTGGCGGCGCAGGCGTAGCGGACCCGCGGGTCCGAGATGAGGATGCCGCTGGTCGTGGTGAAGATCCGGTCGAGCACCACGTCGGCAAGGCGCTTGGGCGGCACCAGCTTCTGCCACGTCTCGTCGGGGACCATCTGGCAGGGGTCGAGCACCTCCTGCTCGGGCGGCGCGCTGGGGGTGTCCTCGGCAGAGGGGGTGGCGCCGGGTGGGTCCGTGGGGGAGTCCGAGGCACCCGTGCTCGTGCCGTGGCTGGACGAGGGCCTCGCCGTGGCCTCGTCGGAGCCGTCGCCGTCAGAACAGGCGGTGAGGGTGAGTAGGGCGGCAAGGACTGTAAATGCAGCCAGGCGGGCAGGTCGGTGCACAGCACCGTCCTGCCCGCCTGGGTCGAGGTGAAACGGGGATCCGGGTCCGGGTCACCGCGCGGTCGGCGCGATGAAGTCGGGGTCCTGGAAGTGGGAGACCGGGGGCCGCTGCGGGCCCCGGCCGTCGGTGATCACGAGGCGCACGGTGTCCGCGCTGAGGAGCACGGCGACCGCCAGGAGGATCAGTAGGAAGGTCATGGCAGTAATCATGCCTCCGATTGATTTCTGCCACGAGTGGCAGGAATGCCACACTACATTGATTATCTGCCATCGATGCGTCACCATGGCTCCATGCCACAGCTCGCCGTCGCCCATCGGACCCGTCCGGACCGTCGCCGTGATCGTCCAGGACGGCGTCGAGCCGTTCGGGCTGGGCTCGCTCGTCGAGGTCTGGGGCGAGCCGGAGCACCCCGAGGACAAAGCGCCCGTCTTCGACTTCCGGGTCTGCACGCCGCGGCCGGGCCGGGTCAGGGGTCGCTCCGCCTTCGACATCCACGTCGAGAGCGGCCTCGACGCCGCGGCCGACGCCGACCTGGTCTGCCTCGCACCGCACCTCGACTTCCTCGAGCACGACGACGCGGTGCTGGAGGCGATCCGGGCGGCCAACGACCGCGGCGCGATCCTCTACGCGCACTGCTCAGGGACCTTCGAGCTCGGCGCCGCAGGGATCCTCGACGGCCGCGAGTGCACCACGCACTGGCGCTACACCGGGCTCCTCGAGCAGATGTACCCCGAGGCCAAGGTCAAGCCCGACGTCCTCTACTGCCACGACGGCAACGTCCTCACCGGTGCCGGCTCGGCGGCCGGCATCGACGCGTCGCTGCACCTGATGCGCGACCTCTACGGCGCCCGGGTGGCCGCGACGACGGCCCGCCGGATCGTCGTACCCCCGCACCGCGACGGCGGGCAGGCCCAGTTCATCGAGCGCGCCGTCCCCGACTGCGACAGCGAGACGTTCGGACCGCTGCTCCAGTGGATCATCGGCCACCTCGACGAGGACCTCGACGTCGACACCCTGGCCCGCAAGTCGCTCATGTCGCCGCGCACCTTCGCGCGCCGGTTCCGCGCCGAGACCGGTGCCACCCCGCACTCGTGGGTCACCCAGCAGCGGGTGCTGCGCGCCGAGGAGCTCCTCGAGCAGACCGACCGCTCGGTGGAGTGGATCGCCTCCGAGGTGGGCTTCGGCAACGCCGCCACCCTGCGCCACCACTTCACCCGGTCGCGGGGCGTGAGCCCGCAGCAGTACCGCCGCTCGTTCCGGCCCGGCGTCGCCTAGTGTCCTAGGGTCGGGGCCGTGGCCGGCACCTTCCTCCTCGGCGTCGGCTGCCAGAAGGGCGGGACCGCCTGGCTGCACCGCTACCTGGAGGCGTCGCCGCAGTGCGACCCCGGGTTCCGCAAGGAGTACCACGTCTGGGACGCGCTCGACCTTCCCTCCGGCAAGCTGGCCCGCGAGCGGATCGAGAGCCAGGGCGGCCGGCGCGCGGCGTTCCTCCGCGAGCCCGACCGCTACTTCGACTACTTCTCGGGGCTCCTGGAGCCGGCCGCGATCCGGCTCACCGCCGACATCACGCCCGGCTACGCCGCGCTCTCGGCGGAGCGGCTGTCGATGATCCGCGCCGGCTTCGCCTCGCGGGGAGTGCGCCCGGCCGCGGTCTACCTGCTCCGCGACCCGGTCGAGCGGGTCTGGTCGGCGTCCCGGATGGACATGCGCCGCCGCGGTGACGAGGCCCCCGAGGACCCCGAGACCCGGGTCAGCCACATGTACAAGCACCCGATGTACGCCGACCGCACCCGCTACGACCTCACCATGGACGCTCTCGAGGCCGCGTTCCCCCGCGAGGACGTCTTCTACGGCTTCTACGAGCGCCTGTTCACCGCCGAGACCCTGGCGCCCCTGTGCGAGTTCCTGGCCATCGACTTCCACGAGCCGGACGTCCGTCGCCAGGTCAACGTCTCGCCGAAGTCGGAGGGCGCCGCCCTCCCCGAGGAGACGCGGCGCACGATCGCCCGGCACTTCGCCCCGGTCTACGACGCGGTGCAGCGCCGCTTCCCCGACCTGGACCTGGCCGAGCTCTGGCCGTCGATGCGGCTGACAGGACACTAGCCTCGCGGCAGCGCGGTGCGCAGCACCTTCCCGGTGAGCGTGCGGGGGAGGTCGGGCATCGGGTGCCAGGTCTTGGGCCGCTTCGGCGGCGCGAGCCGCTCGCGGACGAACGCGTCGAGCTCGGCAGGCGTGGCCGCGCCGACGTACGCCGCGCACAGCCGCTGTCCCCACTCGTCGTCGGGGACGCCGTAGACCGCCACGTCGTCCACCCCCGCGTGCTCGAGGAGGGTCTGCTCGACCTCGAGCGGGTAGACGTTGACACCGCCGCTGATCACCAGGTCCTCACGACGGCCCTCGAGGAAGAGGTAGCCGTCCTCGTCGAGGCGGCCGAGGTCGCCCACCGTGAACGACGGCCCGTCCGGGGTGTCCCGCCACGCTGCGGCGGTCTTGTCGGGGTCGCCGAAGTAGGAGAAGCGGGCGAACGGCGGGACCGCGCACCAGATCGTGCCGGCCTCGTCGGTGGACAGCACCCGCCCCGGCCGTGCCCGGCCGACCGTTCCGGGCCGCTCCAGCCACTCCTCGGAGCGGCAGGCGGTGAACTGGCCCTCGGTCGAGCCGTAGAACTCCCAGGTCGAGCCCTCCGGGAACGTCTCGACCAGCCGTCGCTTCACGGCCTCCGGGCACGGTGCGCCGGCGTGCGCGACCAGCCGGAACGACGACAGGTCCGGTGTGCCGGACTCGTCCCAGTGCGCGAACAGCCGCTGCAGGTGGGTCGGCACGCAGAACATCGACGTCGGCCGCTCGCGCTGGATCGCCTCGGTGATCCCTGCGGGATCGAACTGACCTGCGATCACCACGCGCCCGCCCGCCAGTGCCGTCCCCATGGCGAACCGCAGCGGCGCGGAGTGGTAGAGCGGCGAGAGCACCAGGTTGACGTCGCTGTCGGCGAAGCCCCAGAGCGAACGCTCCTCGTCGACCAGCGCCTCGGCGTCGTGGTCGGAGAGCAGCCCGCTCCACACGCCCTTCGGGGTGCCGGTGGTGCCGCTCGTGCAGTGCATCGGGCGGGCCCGGGGCAGCCCGCGGTGGTCCGGGTACGCCGCCCGCAGCTCGTCCAGCTCCTCCTCGGTGGTCACCAGCCGGGCGGGGGAGAGGCCGGCCAGGATCCGGTCCCGCTCGTGGGCCGTGAGCCGCGGGTCGAGCGGGATCGGCACGACACCGGCCGCGAGCAGCCCGACGACGGCGTCGAGGTACGCGGGCGAGGGCGACACCAGCAGCGCGACCCGGTCGCCTTCGCTCAGTCCCGTGCGCATCGGAAACAGTATGGAACTCGCCGGGACGACCGGACATGTGAGGGTGTGACGCAAGGAGGAGCGGTGGCCATCGCCGGTGACGAGCGCGACCTCGTCGACGGGCTGCACCGGGACGACCCGGGGGCGCTCGCGACGCTGTTCGACCGCTACGGCGACCGGATCTACAACCACTGCTTCCGTCGCCTCGCCGACTGGGCCGAGGCCGAGGACGCCACCTCGTCGGTGTTCCTCGAGGTCTGGCGGCACCGGCGGCGGGTCCAGCTGCACGACGGCTCCGCGCTGCCGTGGCTGTACGGCGTGGCGACCAACGTGTGTCGCAACACCGGCCGGTCGCGGCGCCGCTACCTCAGGGCGCTCGCCGGCCTGCCGCACGCGGCCTCCGAGCCCGACCACGCCGACCGGGTCGCCGACCGGCTGGGCTCGGAGGCCCGCATGCGCGCGGTGCTCGACCAGGTCGAGTCGCTGCCCGCCCGCGAGCGCGAGGTGCTCGGCCTCGTGGCGTGGGCCGGGCTCAGCTACGAGCAGGCCGCCGCCGCGCTCGACGTACCCGTCGGGACCGTGCGGTCCCGGCTCTCCCGGGCCCGCGCCCGGCTCACCGACCTGACAGAGGAGAACCCCCATGGCTGAGCCCACTCCGCCGCCCGAGCGGCCGCTCCCCGACCAGGCGCGCGCCCGCATCCGCGCCGACCTGCTCGCGCAGGCGCGCGAGCACCGGTCCGCCCCGCGCTGGCTGGTGCCCGCCGGCGCCGCAGCGGCTGTCGCCCTGGTGGCCGGACTCGGCTACTGGGCGATCGACGCCGGTGGATCGGACCCCGACAGCCTGCCGGTCACGGGCGGCGGAACCGACACCGTCGTGACGCTGACACCGTCCTCCGCCGTCCCGAGCTCCCTGCCGTCCGACGGGGCCTCCAGCACCCCGACTCCGAAGGGCCCCGGCACGATCTCCGCGACCGCCGGCACGCTGCCGCCCGGTTCGGACGACGCGGTCCAGGTGGGCACCGGTTCGTGCGAGACCGAGCTCGAGTTCGTCCTGAAGGGGGCCACGCTCGCCGTCCAGGTCGACGACGCGACGTCGTTCTGGGTGAAGGGCGACAGGTTCTCGCTCTGCTACGTGATGGACGGCTCGACCACCGTGACCCACCCGCTGCCGCTGGAGCCGCGGGACGACGTCGCGACCTACCGGGTGCTGAGCATGTTCCCTCCCACCGACGACGGCTACCAGACGGTCCGCGTGGCCGGCGGCGTCGTGCCAGCGGGGGCGACGGCGTTCGACGTGCAGTACACCTTCCCCGACAGTCACATCGAAGCGGCGAGGACGGTGACCGACGACCAGGGCCGTGCCTGGTGGGTGATGGCCCGCACCTACGCCGGTCCCGGGGGCAACGAGATGAACCAGCCCGAGATCGAGGTGAGGGTGTCACTCTCCGGCGTCCAGAAGCGCTACACCCTGCAGTGGGCCATCGACACCTGCGCCCAGGCCAACCACGGCTGCTGAGCTACAACCCGAGGTCGTCGGCGAGCTGCTCGACCAGCGTGGCGTAGTGCGCCTCGTAGTCGAGGACGCCTCGGTACATGTGGCCGAAGAGCTCGAGGGAGACGTTGCCGAACAGCGTGGCCCAGGCCATCAGCGCGCGCACCGCGTGGGTCGCGTCGAGCTCGCCCCCGACGAAGGACCGCGCCGGCGCGATCGAGACCAGCTCCTCCTTCGTCGGCGGCCGGGTGGGGGCGGCCGGGGAGCGGCCGGCCGCCTGGGCGTCGAGCAGGAGGGTGAGCAGGGCCCTGGAGACCCGGGTGGCCGAGGCGATCGTGTCCTGCGGCGCCGCGTAGCCGGGGACCGGTGAGCCGTAGGTGAGGGCGTACTCGTGGGGGTGCCCGACCGCCCAGCTCCTGAGCGCGTGCGCCAGGCCCGCCCAGCGACCGCGGAAGTCGTCGCGGTCCGCGGCTCCGTCGCCGTCCTCGACCGCCTGACCGAGGTCGTCGAAGGCCCGGATGAGCAGCGCGGTCAGCAGCGCGTCGCGGCTCGGGAAGTAGCGGTAGACCGCGGAGGAGGCCATCTCGAGGTCGCGGGCGATCTGCCGCACCGAGAGCGCCGCCGGTCCGACGTCTGCGAGCTGGAGGCTCGCTCGGTCCAGGATCGCGCGGGTCAGCTCGGCGCGGGCGAGGGCGCGGGCGGTGCGGGGAGCGGACGTCATGGCGCCAGTCTGGCACGAAACGAGAGCGCTGCATACAAATGTGAGCAGCGCTCTTGATTCTCCCGACCTGATGCTTTAGCGTCGAAGAACGAGAGCGGTGCTCTCGTTTCGGAACACCAGACCTGAGGAGTCGAGATGGACGAGCGTCATGTGGTGGTGGGAGCCGGACCGGTCGGGCTGGCGACGGCGGAGCTGCTGGTCGAGCAGGGCAAGGACGTGGTGCTGGTCAGCCGCTCCGGCACCGGTCCCGACATCCCGGGGGTGCGGCGCGAGGCGGCCGACGTCGCGGACGCCGGCCGGCTCGTCGAGCTGGCCGAGGGTGCGACCGCGATCTACAACTGCGTCAACCCGCCGTCGTACACGGTGTGGCCGCAGTTCTGGCCGCCGGTCGCCGCGGCGTTCCTCGAGGCCGCGGAGCGGACCGGCGCGGTGCTCGTCACCGCGGCCGCGCTGTACCCGTACGGCCCGGTCGACGGCGCGATGGTCGAGGGGCTGCCCGACGCGGCGACCACGAAGAAGGCGCTGATCCGGGCCGGGATGTGGGCCGAGGCCAAGCGCCGCCACGACGCGGGCCGGCTCAGGGCGGTCGAGGTCCGCGGCTCGGACTACGTCGGCCCCCGGGTCTCCACGGCGACCGGGCACATCGCCCGCGTGGCGCCCGCCGCCCTCGCCGGGAGGACGGTTCGGGTCTTCGGCAGCCCCGAGCAGCCGCACTCGTTCACCGACGTCCGCGACATGGCCCGCGCCCTCGTGCTGGTCGCCGGCGAGCCGTCCGCCTGGGGCCGGGTCTGGCATGCCCCGACGAACCCCGCCAAGACGCAGACGGAGGTGCTGCAGGACGTGGCATCCAGCGTGGGGCGCAGGATCGGCAAGGTGAAGTCGATGCCGCACGTGCTGCTCTCGGTCGGCGGAGCGGCCGTGCCCCTGCTCAGGGAGCTGCGGGAGACCGAGTACCAGTTCACCGCGCCGTACGTCCTCGACTCCTCCGACATCGAGGAGACCTTCGGGCTGGCTCCGACGCCGTGGGCCGAGGTCTGCCGGGCCACGGCCGAGAACGCGCTGAAGGCGTCCTGACGCGTGCGGGGGAGACTGGGCCCGTGCGCGTCGGTCTGACAGGAGGCATCGCCTCCGGGCAAGAGCACGGTCGCGGAGCTCCTGGTCGAGCTCGGCGCCGTGCTCATCGACGGTGACGCGCTGGCGCGCGAGGTGGTGGCGCGCGGGACGCCGGGCTTGGCGCAGGTCGTCGAGGAGTTCGGCGAGGAGCTGCTCACGCCCGAGGGCGACCTCGACCGGGCCGCCCTGGGACGGATCGTCTTCTCCGACGAGGCGGCGCGCCGCCGGCTGGAGGGGATCACCCACCCCCTGATCTTCGAGCGGTACGCCGAGCTCGAGGCCGCCGCGCCGCCCGACGCGGTCGTTGTCCACGACATCCCGCTCCTGGCGGAGGCGGGGCCGGACCGGGCTGCCACCTTCGACGCGGTGATCGTGGTCGACGTGCCCGCCGAGGTGCAGGTGGAGCGGATGATGCGGGACCGCGGCTGGACCCGGGAGGAGGCCGAGTCCCGCATCGCCGCTCAGGCCTCGCGTGAGGACCGGCTGGCCATCGCGACCTACGTCATCGACAACACCGGCACGCTGGACGACCTGCGCGCTCGCGTCGAAGGGGTGTACGCCGAGCTGACCGGCTGAACCGTCTCTGCTTGTGTGGGCGCTGCGCGAGTAGTCGACCGCCGCCCGCCAATTCCCGGAGTCCACTCGCGGTGTTGTCTACCCCGGCGAGCTTCGGCGCGCCGCGTTTACCCCGGCGAGCTTCGGCCCCAGTCCGCGACGACAGCTCGCTGCGCTCGCGGGCGCCTGGCTCGCTGCGCTCGCTTCGGCGCGGTCGTCACGGCCATGGGGCCGATCGCCGGGCGCGCGCTGCGCGCGACCAACCCGGTCGCTTGCGCGCCCGTCGCACTGACAGGCGCCGGGTGGCGCTGCCCACGCTCCCGTGACGCTCGTCGGCGGGAGCGAAGCGACCCGGTCTTTCCGAGCGCAGCGAGGCGCCCTGCGATCGGCCCCATGGCCGGGGCAATCCCGGAGCGAGCGCAGCGAGCGACGGCGCCTTGCGAGCGCAGCGAGCGTCGCCAGGGACCTGGGCCGAAGCTCGCCGGGGTAGACAAACAGACGAGAGCCCCTGCCAGCTCGTGGCAGAGGCCCTCGTCTCTCGTGGGACCGCTGAGTCTCGGGTCTCAGCAGCCCTGGCCAGGTGGCTCTGTGGTGACCGCGGTCAGGCGGCGAGGTCGGGGTCGGCGATCCGGCGCAGCTTCTGCAGCGCCTCCCGCTCGAGCTGGCGCACCCGCTCGGCCGAGATGCCGTGCTTGGCCCCGATGTCCGCCAGCTTGTGCTGGCGGCCGTCGGTGAGGCCGTAGCGCGAGCGGATGATGTCGGCGGCCCGGTCATCGAGGTGCTCGACCAGCATGTTGAGCCGGTCGCGGGACTCGACGTCGAGCACGGTGAGGTCGGGGCCGGGCGAGGTCTCCTGGGCCATCAGGTCGCCCAGCGAGGTGTCGCCGTCCTCGTCGACGGGCGAGTCGAGGCTGACGTGCTCCCGGCCCCACGCCATCAGGTCGAGGACGCGGTCGAGGTCCATGTCGAGCTCGGCGGCGATCTCCGCCGGCTCCGGGTCGCGGCCCAGCTGGCGCTCCAGCGTGCGGCGGGCACCGCCGACCTGGTTGAGCTCCTCGACCACGTGCACCGGGAGGCGTACGACGCGTGCCTGCTGGGCGATGCCGCGGGTGATGGCCTGGCGGACCCACCACGTGGCGTAGGTCGAGAACTTGTAGCCCTTGGTGTAGTCGAACTTCTCGACCGCCCGGATCAGGCCGGTGTTGCCCTCCTGGATCAGGTCGAGCATCGGCATCTGGGCGCGGCCGTACTTGCGAGCGATGGAGACCACCAGCCGGAGGTTGGCGGTGATGAACGTGTCGACGGCCTTGCGGCCCTCCTCGGCGAGCCACTCGAGCTCCTCCTGGGAGGCGTTCATGGGCGCGCCGCCCTTCTTGCGGCCCACCCGGCCCTCGCGGAGCAGGTGCTCGGCCATCAGGCCGGCCTCGATGGTCTTGCTCAGCTCGACCTCGGCCGCGGCGTCGAGGAGGGCGTTGCGTGCGATCTCGTCGAGGTAGAGGCCGACGCTGTCGCGTCCCTCTATCTCGCGCGTGGTACCCGTGGTACGAGTCGCCATGGGATCCCTCCTTCGATTCGCGGGACGTCGCAGTCGTCCCACTTGGTTGACAACGTCCACGGTGCCCTCAGGATTCCCGAGGTAACGTGGATCCTTCGTACTGACAGACGTGCGGCGAACCCCCGTAGTTGCACGGTGAGAGAACTCTCAGGGACTTCTCAGGGCTCCCGGACCGGGCGTGAGGACGGTCTCGCTCAGGGATTCGTCGCCGCGGCGCCGCTGGATGGGGCCGGAACCACGGCAGCCAGGCCCATCCGGTCGAGGATCCAGGCCAGCGCGAAGGCCCGGTCGTGCCAGGACTTGTACCTCCCGGAGACTCCGCCGTGGCCCGCCGACATCTCGGTCCGGAGCAGCACGTCGGCACCGTTGGTGGCCACGGCCCGGAGCTTCGCGACCCACTTGGCGGGCTCGACGTAGAGCACCCGGGTGTCGTTGAGCGAGGTCTCCGCGAGGATGGGCGGGTACGTCGTCGCGGCCACGTTGTCGTAGGGCGCGTACGACGCGATGTAGTCGTAGACCTCCGGGTCGGCCTCCGGATTGCCCCACTCGTCGTACTCCGTCACCGTGAGGGGCAGGGTGGCGTCCAGCATCGTGGTCAGGTTGTCGACGAACGGCACCCCGGCGACGATGCCTCCGAACAGCTCCGGTGCCTGGTTGGCGACGGCCCCCATCAGCAGGCCGCCGGCGCTGGCGCCCTCCGCGACCAGCGTCTGCGGCGTCGACCAGCCGGAGTCGACGAGGTGCCGGGCGCAGGCGATGAAGTCGGAGAACGTGTGCTGCTTCCGGAGCAGCTTGCCGTCGTCGTACCACCGGCGACCCATCTCGCCGCCGCCCCTGACGTGGGCGATCGCGAACGCCGCGCCGCGGTCGACCAGCGAGAGGCGGGCCACCGAGAAGTAGGGGTCGATGGAGGTCTCGTAGGCGCCGTAGCCGTAGAGCAGGGTCGGGACCGGGCCGGTGCCGCCGCCCACGTCCTCGCGCGAGCCGCGCCGGCACACGATCGAGATCGGCACCCGCTCGCCGTCCTCGGCGGTGGCCCACAGCCGGTGCTCCTCGTAGTCGTCGGGCTCGTAGCCACCGAGCACCGGTGCGCGGCGCAGCAGCGTCAGCTCACGGGTGCGTACGTCGTAGTCGTAGACCGACGACGGGACCGACATCGTCGTGTAGCCGAGCCGGACCGTGGGCTGGTCGAAGTTCGGGTTGCCGCCCGAGCCCACCGTGTAGACCTCGTGGTCGAACTCCACCAGGTAGTCGTCGCCGACCGCCGGGACACCGGGGCCGTCGCCGAGCTCGAGGATGCGGAGCTGGGTCAGGCCCTGGCTGCGCTGGTGCACGACCAGGTGCCCGGCGAACGCGTCGACGTCCTCGAGCCGGACCGCGGGGTTGTGCGCGATCAGCGGGGTCCAGTCCTCGGGAGCGGTCGGGGCGACGGGCGCGGTGCCGATCTCGAAGTCGGCGCCGGCGTTGTTGTGCAGCACGAGGAAGACGTCCTCGCCGCCGATGACCGCGTGGTCGAGGGAGTACTCCAGCCCCTCGCGGCGCGGGCTGAAGACCTGGAAGCCGGCGGCGGGGTCCTGGGAGTCGAGGAAGCGGTACTCCGAGGTGACCTTGGAGCCGGCGGCGATGATCACGAACCGGTCGCTGCGGCTGCGGCCCACGCCGACGAAGAACCGACCGTCCTCCTCGTGGTGCACCAGCTCGTCGTCGGCCTGCTCCGTGCCGAGCGTGTGCCGCCAGATCTTGTCCGAGCGCCACGACTCGTCGACGGTGGTGTAGTAGAGGTGCTCGCCCGAGGGGTCCCACGTGGCGCCGCCGATGGCGCCGACGATCTCGTCGGGCCGGTGCTCTCCCGCGGACAGGTCGAGGACCCGGATCGTGTAGCGCTCGTCGCCGACCACGTCGGTCGAGTACGCGAGCAGGGTGGTGTCCGGGCTGACGCTGGAGCCGCCGAGCGAGAAGAACTCGTGGCCCTCGGCCAGCGCGTCCACGTCGAGCAGCACCTCCTCCCCGGGCAGGGCCGGCTGGTCGGCCGCGCAGTCCTCCGCGGGCCTCGGCGGCGTCCAGTCGTCGGGGTCGGTCACCGGGACCCGGCAGCTCGCGCCGTACTCCTTGCCCTCGAAGGAGCGGCCGTAGTACCAGTGGCCCCGGTTGCGGGTCGGCACGGACAGGTCGGTCTCGCGGGTCCGCGCCTTGATCTCCTCGAAGATCGCCCGGCGCAGGTCGGCCAGGTGCGCGGTCTGCGCCTGGGTGTAGTCGTTCTCCGCCTCGAGGTGGGCCGTCACCTCCGGTGTGCCCTTGGCGCGCAGCCACTCGTAGTCGTCGACCCGGCTCCGGCCGTGGTGCTCGGTGGTGACGGGACGGCGCGGTGCCGATGGAGCCGCCGGTGGGGGAACGAGTGGCGGTGGGGTCGCTGGATCAGTCGCCGGACCAGCCGCTGGACCAGTCGCTGGATCAGGGGAGTGCTGCACACGTCGGAACCTACTTCGGGGCCCTCGAAGACGGTCGGGCCGGGGGTCCGGGCGGGGGTCGAAGTTCCTCCACAGCCAGGGTCTCCGCATGTGGAGAAGCCGAGGAATCTGTGGACGTACGGCGAACTCCTGTGGAGCAATCTGTGGGACCAGAAGAATGTCGAAGTTTCTTCGGAGAACCCCTTGCGCACGTCTTCCGGCAGGGCATAGAACTCTCCCACCGATCAACCGGGCGGCCCGGCCGAAAGGCTGGCCGAGACGGAGATCGGGGATCAGGCAGGAGCGAAGATCCGCACCACGAGGCAACTCGCGGCGTCGGCCCGGTGACGGGGCCGGCGGGGTCGGAGAGTCTGCAGGGTCGAGGGGGGCGTCACCCAGCCTCCTCGCTCGAGGGCCTCTTGGTGCTCATACCATCGAGAGGCCCTCACCCATACTTCCGCTCCGGGACCGGCCCTGCCGATCCCAGGGCGGGACCAGGTCGCAGCCGGTTCGCCGGACGCGACCTGGGACCCGGACAGCGACGAAGGATCCACACCGCGGGGCAACTCGCGGCGCCGGCCCGATGACGGGGACGGCGGGAGCCGGAGGAGCTGACCGGACGAGGTGGGCGTCATCACCACCTCGACCCGAGGGCCTCTTGGTGCTCATACCACCAGGTGACTTTCAAACTCCGATCGAGCGCCGGCTTGCCGGCGGGAGATCGGGGCCGGACAGGAACGAAGACCCACACCACGAGGCAACTCGCGGCGTCGGCCCGGTGACGGGGACGGCGGGGTCGGAGAGCCGGTTCGGTCGAGGTGGGCGTCACCACTTCCGCCTCAAAGCCGAGGGCCCTCTTTGATGCTCATACCATCAAAGAGGGCCCTCACCCTTTGACCGCCGGTGGTGCTGCGTGCGGTGCCGGGTGCTCGGCAGCGCGTCCCGGCGGACACCACTCTGGACAGTCGGTGCGGCGCTCGCAAATCGAGCCGGCCAACGCCGGGCCACCTCCCGGTGAACTCTGTGGCCGATCTCTCACGGCCGCACGTCGTCCAGACTCCTAGAGCCGCTTGACGAACTCCGTCGCCACCTCGACCGGCGCGAAGCCCATCTGCTCGTTGATGGAGACCATGTAGCTGTTGGTCTCGGCGTTCTGCGTCGTGACGAGCGCAAGGTCGTCACGGGCCGCCTGCGCGGCACGGAGGTTCACGGCCTTCGTGGCCAGGCCGAGCGCGTGACCCCGGTGCTCGCGATGCACGAACGTGCCCCACTGGAAGACGGTCGTGCTGCTGGACGTCACGGGGACCGCGAGCGTCGACTGCGCCACGACCAGCCGGTCCGGGGTGAGGGCCAGGGTCTCGTAGCGGGCGCGACCCATCGCTCTCACGGTGGCGACGTTCTCGGCGTACCGCTCGGGAGTCATCACCTCCTCCTCGAAGTCGACGGCACCGCTAGGAGCGTCGACGGCGAGCTGGCCCAGCAGCATGCACAGCGGCTCCACGAGGTCGTCGGGCACGTCGTCGACGAAGGTCTCGATCGAGTAGCCCTCGTGACGCGGCGCGGCCTGGTCGATCCAGCCCTGGATGCGGTCGTCCGGCACCGGCAGCGTCAGGTGGCGGACGACCTCGTAGTTGGACAGCTCGTAGCCACAGGCGTCGGCGAACTGCCGGTAGCCGTGCGTCTCGCGCTGGTCGAAGGGCAGCTTGCTGTCGGTCATCACCAGCGTCCGGTTGTCGGCCTTGGCGACCTGCTCGATGCGCTCGACCATGGCGCGGCCGACGCCGCGACGCCGGTCGTCGACGTCGACGTCGAGGGAGAAGAACGTCTTGTCGGTGTTGTCGAGCAGGAACGACCAGAGCACGGCGCACGAGATCATCCGGTCGCCGTCGTAGGCGACGAACAGCTGCTGACGCTCTCCGCTGTCCTCGGACCGGATACCGCCGATGAACTCCTCGAAGGTCCAGAACGGCGCGTGCTCGCGTCCGAGCAGCTCGGCGCGGCGGGAGAGCTCGTAGAACTCGCGCATGGCCGCGTCGTCGGCGAGCGCGGCATCGTCGAGCTCGCGAATGTCCACGAACGACCACGGTATGCCGGGACAGGCACCTCGCGCGAAGGGTTTACTGGGCCGAAGGCCGTGGCACGACAACCGATCCCGAGAACGCTCCGTACAGGTGTCATGAGAGACGACGACGGCGACCTCCAGCTCGCGGACCTGCTCGACGGCAGCTTCGGGGCCGGACCCGACGGCCTCCCGACGCCCTCCGAACGGCTTGCTGCAGGACGCCGGTCCCTGCGCAGGCGGCACCGCGCCGGCATCGCCGGGACGTCGGTGGCGGTGGTGGGGGTCGTCGGGCTGGCCGCCGCGCTCTCGGGAGCCGTCGGCGGCGGGTCGCACGGCGACGGCCCCCCGCCGGCGCTCACCACCAGTGGGACGAGCGCCGTCCCCTCGGCCACGGCTACGCCCCTCAGCGCCGAACGGCAGGCCGCCCTGGACCGGTTGGAGCGCAAGGCCAGGCGGCAGGCGCATCGCATCGAGCAGGAGTACGTCACCGCCCAGTTCCCGGCCTCGTTCGGTCCCGACGGCCAGGTCGTCGTCAAGGACGGGTGGCGGATCACCCAGCGGGTCGAGGAGCCGATGGGCTTCCAGCCCCCTGAGGCCTCGCTCGGTGTGGTCGTGACCGACGGCGACGAGACCCGATGGATGCTGCTCACCCTCGAGGACGAGGTGGACGGGCAGGGCAACCCCACCGGCGAGCAGGGCCCGACCGCCGCCGCCGACGACCCCGGCAAGGGCTACAGCCGGTTCGAGGACTGGCTGGCCAGCATGGTCGAGCTCAACGGGGGTGCCCGGACCCCGGCGCTCGTGATGGTCGACGCGGCCGACCGGCTGGCGCCGGGTCCCGGTGCCACCCTGGTGGAGACCCGGACGGCGCCCGTGATCGACGGCTACACGACCGAGGGCGACCGGATGGCCGAGGTGCGGCGCGACGGCCGGACCTGGTTCGTCGTCATCCGGGGGCACGGGCCGCAGGCGGAGATCATCCCGGTCGACGCCGAGGTCCTGTCCGCACCGACCTTCGCGGCGTTCGTGGACCACGTGGCGAGCCAGGCCGACTCGGGCGAGGGGCTGCGGTGAGCCGGACCACCGAGGACCGCGACGCGGCGTACGTCGAGTACGTCGCCGCCCGCCAGCCGCACCTGCGCCGGATCGCCTACGCGGTCTGCGGCGACTGGCACCGCGCCGACGACCTGCTGCAGACGGCGCTGACCAAGCTGTACGTCGCCTGGCCCCGGCTGCGGGCGGACGTGGAGCCGGACGCCTACGTGCGGCGCATCATCGTGCGCGCCCACATCGACGAGGGGCGGCGTCCGTGGCGCCGCGAGCGGTCCGGGCTCGACGGTCATGACCGGGCCGCGGTCGGTGGCCTGCCCGTCGAGGAGTGGTCCGCCCTCTTCGAGGCTCTCCAGGACCTGCCGGAGATGCAGCGCAAGACCGTGCTGCTGCGGCACTGGCTGGGTCTCTCCGTCGCGGAGACGGCCCGCGACCTCGGGATCAGCGCCGGCACCGTCAAGAGCCACTCGTCACGAGGGCTGGCCAGCCTCCAGCGGGTGCTGGCCGCCCACAACGCTTGACCTACGTCTCCTCGGGCGGGCCCTCCGGACGCCACGGCCGCAGCGCGGGGTCGTCGGCGGAGTAGGACCGCACCGGGCCGGCCGGGGTCTCGGCCGTCTCGAAGCGGACCGTCACCACGCCGCGCCCCGAACCCCAGACCCAGCCCCTGCCGAGCTCGTCGTGCACGACGTCCATGCCGGGGGACCACCCGGGCCGGTCGCGGGAGCGCGTGACCTCGATCTCGGGCACGTCGGGCTCGGGCTCCTCCTCGGTCTCGCCGAACAGGTCCTCCTGGATCCAGTCCGCCAGCCCGGAGACGCCGACCCCGAGGAGGCGCACGCCACCCGAGGTGTCGAGGTCGGCGAGCAGCCCGCGCGCGAGCCTGGCCACGGTGGCGCCGCTGTCGGTGGGCGAGGGCAGCGTGGTCGAGCGGTTGAGGGTCGTGAAGTCGTGCAGCCGCACCTTGATCGTCACGGTCCTCCCGGAGAGGCCGTGCTTGCGCAGCCGGGTCGCGACGTCGGTCGCCTGCCGGGTGAGCAGGTGCTCCATGAGCGAACGATCGGTCAGGTCGGTGTCGTAGGTGCCCTCGGAGCTGACGGACTTCGTCTCGCGGTCGGGCTCGACGGGCCGGTCGTCGTCGGCGCGAGCCAGGGCGTAGAGCCCCGCGCCGTGGGCCTTGCCGACCAGCCGGACCAGCTCGTCGAGGCTGACCGACTCGAGCTCGGCCACCGTGTGGATGCCCACCCGGCGCAGCCGCTCCGCCGTGGCCGGCCCGACGCCGGGGATCACCGTGACGTGCATCGGACGGAGCAGGTCCCGCTCGGTGCCGGGTGGCACGACGACGAGCCCGTCGGGCTTGTCGAGGTCGCTGGCCACCTTGGCGATGAACTTCGAGCTCCCGATCCCCACCGATGCGGTCAGCCCTCCGGTCGCCTCGGCCACCCTTGCCCGCAGCTCCTCGGCGTACGCCGTCACGGTCGGCACCTCGAGGTCGTCGAGCCGCGCGGCCGCGAGGTCGACGAACGCCTCGTCCAGGCTCAGGGGCTCGACCAGCGGCGACGCGGCGCGCAGGAGGCCCATCACGATCGCGCTGGCGTCGCGGTAGGCGCCGAACCGGCCGGTCAGGAACGCCGCGTGCGGGCACCTCGACCGGGCCTCGCGGGTCGACATGGCGGACCGCACGCCGTACGTGCGCGCCTCGTAGGACGCGGTGGCGACCACGCCACGGCCACCGACGCCGCCGACCACGACCGGCTTGCCGCGCAGCGAGGGCTTGTCGCGCTGCTCGACCGCCGCGAAGAACGCGTCCAGGTCCAGGTGGAGGACCGAGGCGTGGGCGCGCACGGCGGCAACGTACCTCTCGGGGCCGACGCTCCGGGCCACCTCGCTGTCCACTTGGTGTGCACACTCACCGCGCCTGGGGCGGTCCTCCACAAGGCGGCCGGCGCGGTGGCCTCGAGGTCGGTGCGCTCGGGAAGCGTCGAGGCCATGACCAGTCCCAGCACGCCGGCATCCGGCGCCACCCAGCTCACCGCCCGCACTCCCGAGGACATCCTGGCCGCCGTGCCGGTCGTGCTCGGCTTCGAGCCGCAGGAGTCGGTCGCCATGCTCACCTTCGGCGGCACCGAGATCTTCCACGCGAGGGTCGACCTGCCGCCGCCCGACGAGGCCGACGAGGCCGTCTCGCAGCTCCTCGGACCGGCCCTCCAGCACCAGGTGACCCACGTCCTGTTCGTCGTCTACGCCGACGACGGACCGGCCGCGCGGACGGCGCTGGCGCGGCTGCGTCGCGCCTTCGGCCGGGCCGGCATCCTCGTGGTGGAGGCGCTCCGCGTCCACGACGGGCGGTGGTTCGCCCCCGGCCGGCCCGGCGCGCCCCCGGCCGGGGTGCCCTACGACGTCGCCAGCCACGCGTTCCGCGCGCAGGCGGTGGTCGAGGGGATCGTCGTGCACGGGTCGCGTGCCGAGCTGGTGGCGGGGCTGCGCCCGAGCGCGGAGGCGGTCGACGAGGTGGCGCGCGCCGTGCGCCGGGCGGTGCCGAGCCCGCCGGAGGAGATCACCGACCTGGTCGACCTCCGGCTCGACTCCGGCCGGTTCACCCCGGTCGAGCTGGCCCGGGTGCTGCTCGGGTGCCTGGAGCCGCTTGGGCGCGACGCGGCGTTGGCCGCCATGTCCCGCGAGGCCGCCATGTCGCACGTCCGGCTGTGGGCCGACGCCGTCCAGCGCGCACCCGACGACCTGGTCGCGGCACCGGCGGCGGTGCTCGCCTTCGCCGCCTGGCTCGCCGGCCACGGAGCGCTGGCGTGGTGCGCGGTCGACCGGTGCCAGGCGGCCGACCCGGACAACTCCCTGGCCGCGCTGGTGGCCGATGCCCTCAACCGCGCGGTGTCGCCGGCTGCCTGGGAGCGCGCGGAGGCCGGTTGAGCGGGCTCCGCGTTCCGGCCGCTCCGAGCTCACTGCTCCACCGGCTGCAGCAGCCACCTCCTGCCCGACGGCGGGCTCGAATGCGAAAACTTCTCTGGGTACCTCCCGTCCGTGGACACCCGAACCGTCGGCGTCGAGGAGGAGCTGCTCGTCGTCGACCCGGAGACGCGCGCCGTCACCTCGCGAGCCCGGGAGATCCTCAGGGAGCACGCCGATCGTGCTGGTGGCGACGGACCTCGCCGCGCCAGCGACGAGCTGGACAAGGAGCTGTTCCGCCACCAGCTCGAGATCCGCACCGACCCGGCCCGCGACGTCGACGACATCGTCGACCAGGTCGTGGCCGGCCGGCGGACCGCCGGCGAGTCCGCCGAGGCGCTGGGACTGGCGGTGGCTGTCTGCGCGGCGGTGCCCCTCGCGATGGACGAGCCGGTGATCTCGGACAACGAGCGCTACCGGCACATGGCCGAGACCTACGGCCAGGTCGCGCGGCACGGGACGACGTGCGGGATGCACGTGCACGTGGCCATCGACTCTCCCGAGGAGGGGGTCGGCTGCATCGACCGGATCGCGCCCTGGTTGCCCGTCCTCCTGGCAATCAGTGCCAACTCGCCCTTCGAGGAGGGGCGCGACACCGGCTACGCCTCGTGGCGCACCCAGCTGTGGTCCACCTGGCCCAGCGCGGGTCCGACCGAGCCCTTCGGCTCGCTGGCCGGCTACCACCGCGCGTGCGAGCGGATGATCGCCAGCGGCGCGGCCCGAGATCCCGGGATGCTCTACTTCGACGCCCGCCTGTCCCTGGGGCAGCCCACGCTCGAGGTGCGGATCCTCGACGCGGTCACCGACCCCGAGGACGTCGGCCTGCTGACCGCCCTGGTCCGGGCGCTGGTGGAGACCGCGGTCGACGGCTGGCCCGAGGGGCTGCCGGCCTGGCGCGCCGAGGAGCTGCGGGCCGCACGGTGGCGGGCCTCCCGCTACGGGCTGGCCGACCGCCTGCTCGACCCCGTCACGCACGACCTGCGGCCGGCCAGGGAGGTGCTGTCGCGGCTCGTCGAGCTGGTCTCGGAGCGGGTCGAGGCCTCCGGCGACGGCGAGCGGGTGGAGCGTGGCGTGGAGCGGGTGCTGGGTGCCACGGGGGCGACCCGCCAGCGGGCGGCGTACGAAGTCTCCGGGTCCTTGCAGGGCGTGGTCGACGACGTGCTCGCGCGCACCGCTGACTCGTGGGCCTCCCGCAATCCCGTGGATCGGGCCTAGGGTCCCGCTATGGGCGAAGAGGTCGAGGCACAGGAGTTCTCCCGGGCCGACCGGACCCGCTACCGCGAGAAGGTCAGGCGCTGCCTCGACGTGTTCGCCCGGATGCTGCGCGAGGCCCGGTTCGACACCGACGACCCCATGACGGGGCTGGAGGTCGAGCTCAACCTCGTCGACGAGCGCGGCGACCCGGCGCTGAAGAACACCGAGGCGCTGGCGGCCATCGCCGATCCGGCGTTCCAGACCGAGCTGGGTCTGTTCAACATCGAGATCAACGTGCCGCCGGTGAAGCTGCGCGAGCGTGGGCTGGAGACCTTCGAGGAGCTGCTGCGCCGCGACCTCAACGGTGCGGAGGCCGCGTCGGCCGAGGTGGGCGCGCACCTGGTGATGATCGGGATCCTGCCGACGCTCGCCGCCGACCACATGACCGCCGCGAGCATCAGTCCCAACCCTCGCTACAAGCTGCTCGGCGAGCAGATCCTCAACGCTCGCGGCGAGGACATCTCGATCCAGATCGCGGGCATCGGCAACACCGACCGCCTCGAGACCACCACCGACTCGATCGTCCCCGAGGCCGCGTGCACCAGCACCCAGTTCCACGTGCAGACCTCTCCGGACAGCTTCGCGGAGTACTGGAACGCCTCCCAGGCGATCAGCGCGATCCAGCTCGCCCTGTGCGCGAACTCGCCCTACCTCCTCGGCCACGAGCTCTGGCGCGAGACGCGGATCCCGCTGTTCGAGCAGTCCACCGACACCCGGGCCGAGGAGCTCAAGGCCCAGGGGGTGCGGCCGAGGGTGTGGTTCGGCGAGCGGTGGATCACCACGGTCTTCGACCTGTTCGAGGAGAACGTCCGCTACTTCCCTGCACTGCTCCCGATCACCGAGGACGAGGACCCGCTCGCCGTGCTGGAGGACGGCGGGGTGCCGCTGCTCTCGGAGCTGCGGCTGCACAACGGGACGATCTACCGCTGGAACCGGCCGGTCTACGACATCGCCGGGGGAGTCCCGCACCTGCGGGTCGAGAACCGCGTGCTGGCGGCCGGTCCCACCGTGGTGGACACCGTCGCCAACGCCGCCTTCTACTTCGGGCTGGTCCGGGCCCTGGCCGAGAGCGAGCGGCCGCTGTGGTCGCAGATGTCGTTCAGTGCCGCGGAGGAGAACTTCCACGTGGCGGCCCAGCACGGCATCGACGCGCAGGTCTACTGGCCCGGCGTGGGCCAGGTCTCGGCGACCGAGCTGACCCTGCGCCGGCTGCTGCCGCTGGCCCGCCAGGGGCTGGCCGAGTGGGGCGTGGACAGTGCCACCAGCGACCGGCTGCTCGGCATCATCGAGCAGCGCTGCCTGCTCGGCACCAACGGCGCCGAGTGGTTCGTGCGCCGGATGCACCAGCGGTCCGACATGGAGACCTTCGACGCGCTGCGGGCGACGCTGCTCGAGTACCGCGAGCGGATGCACGCCAACGAGCCGGTGCACACCTGGGACTAGCCCGGGACTCGGAGGACTAGGACGCCGCCTGCGCCCGGAGCCGGACCCAGGTCCTGGACAGCCCGCTGCGCGGGTCGCGCCAGCCACGGCGGTTGACGACCACGAACACCAGCGACGCCGCGGCCTCGTCGTACGCAGCGCGGCTGGCCACCAGCCAGCTCACGTCGACGTCCTGCAGCTCCAGGCCACCACTGCGGGTGAGCCACACCAGCTGGTCGGGACAGTCGCCGGCGCGCACCCGGAGCGCGGCCACGACGTCGGTGCGCAGGCCGGGGTCGGCGGGCTCGGCGGCGGCGACGGCGAGGGAGGCGACCCGGCCGCCGGGGACCCCGACGTGCAGCGTCGGCGGGTGTAGGCGGCGCCGTTCGTGGGAGAGGTGCTCGAGCACCGCCCGCCGCAGCAGCACGCGGCTGTGCGGCGCCAGCGGTTCAGTCAGCCCGTCCACGACCTGTGGCCTCCCCACAACCGCCCGCTCCGACGCAGGCTCTCCACAGGTCGTCCCGCCCGACACCCGGTAGCGTGCCTGGCAGTGCCGCTGGGTACTCGGACGTGCAGAGGGGAGATTCCATGCCGACTGTTGTGCTGGGCTACGTGCCCAAGCCCGAGGGCGAGGCAGCCCTGGCCGCCTCGATCTCCGAAGCACGGCTCCGCGGGGCGGACCTGGTCGTCGTCAACGCCCACCGCGCCCACCGCGACGAGGGCGACCACGGCGGTCACCAAGCAGAGCTCGACGACGCGCGAGCACGCGCCGAGGAGGCCGGCGTGGCCGTCGACGTCCGCCACCCCGAGTCCGGGCTCGAGGCGTCCGAGGACCTGCTCGCCATCGCCGAGGAGGTGGGTGCGGAGCTGATCGTCATCGGTCTGCGGCGGCGTACTCCGGTCGGCAAGCTGATCCTCGGCAGCAACGCGCAGCGCATCCTGCTCGACGCGCCCTGCCCGGTCCTGGCCGTCAAGTCCGGTTGAGCACCACGGGGGCGACGAGCGGCTGACGGGCGGCCGATGAGTTCACGACCCCCGATGGGTCAAGATGGCCACCATGGCCATCCACATCACCGGTGACGCCGAGGCCGACCAGGTGCTCACCGACAGCCCGTTCGCACTGCTCGTCGGGATGATGCTCGACCAGCAGTACCCGATGGAGCACGCGTTCCGAGGGCCGCACAAGGTGCTGACCCGGTTCGGGACGATCGAGCCGAGCGCGATCGCCGCGGCCGACCCGGAGGAGTTCGCGACCCTCTGCTCGACGCCTCCGGCGATCCACCGCTACGGGCGGTCGATGGCGGCGCGTCTGCAGGCGCTGGCCGGTCTGGTCGAGACGGAGTACGGCGGGGACGCGTCACGCATCTGGACCGGGGCGACCACCGGGCAGGAGCTCCTGAAGCGGGTCCAGGCGCTGCCCGGCTTCGGCACGCAGAAGTCCCAGATCTTCGTGGCCCTGCTGGCCAAGCAGCTCGGCGTCCGGCCGGACGGCTGGGAGCAGGCGGTCGGGGCGTACGCCGAGGACGGCTACCGCTCCGTCGCGGACGTCACCGATCCGGCCTCGCTGCAGAAGGTCCGTGACTTCAAGAAGGCCAAGAAGGCCGAGACCCGGGCGCAGGCCGGCTGACGTGGGATCTCATCCACGGAGACGTCCAGAGTCTTCATCGAGTCCTTGCATCGCGCCGGAGAAATGAGCAAACCGGGGCATTGAGGATGCCCTGCACCCTGGGATGAACTCGAGAGACCTTCTCGACCCAGGAGATCACCATGCGAGTCCACGCCTCACGAATCGTCAGCCGCCTGACCTACGCCAACGTCATGTCGACGCTCGCGGTGCGTCCTTGCCGTCGGCACCGGCACTGCCTACGCCGCCAATACCGTGTTCAGCACCGACATCGTCGATGGGGAAGTGAAGAATGCTGATATCGGCGCTAACGCGGTGGGGTCGGGGAAGGTCACCGACAATCAGATCTACACCCAAGACGTGCGCGACGACACCTTCCCCAACGGGGGGCTGACCAGCGCCGACCTCGCGACCCGACTCGGTCGGTTCCAGCGAGGTCGCCGATGCGTCCCTGGGCGCACCGGACCTGGGGTTTGCCTCGGTCGAGTCGGGCGAGATCGCCAACGACGCCGTCAATGGCTCCGAGGTCGCCGCGAACGCGATCGACAGCGACGAAATCTCCGACAACACCCTCCTTTCCAATGACCTCGCCACCGGCTCCGTTGGCTCCGCGGAGCTGGGGAATCGTGCAGTGCTCAACGCCGACCTCGCCGACAACTGCGGTTGGGTCATCGAAGGTCGCCGACAACTCGATCACGGCGTTCGACCTGGCGGGCGGCCAATCGAATGGCGCGATCACCCTGAACGCAGGCTTCGTGGCCACCGGCCGTTGTCGCGACGTCGGCATCTCTGTGCCCGGGGCCCAGGTCGGCGACGCGATCATGTTCTCCGTCAACACCGACCTGCCAGACGGGATTCTGCTCTCCGGGGTCCGCGTGATCGATGACGACGTGATCCAGGGCAAGGCGTGCAACTTCACCGGAGGCGTCTTCCCCAGCTCAACAACATCCAGGTCGAGATAGTGACCATCAGCATCTGACGACGACCCCCGGAGCGCAGTCGTCGGTTGCCGGTCGGTCAGCCGGAAGTAGTGAAAGACCCTCGGCCGAACAGTGTCAGGGCCATCGACCGTGCGGGGGATCTGGTCCGGCGGATTGATGCGAGATGATTGGGCTCTCGATCTGGCGCTCCTTCGGTCACTCGGTGCCATAGGTCGTGGTCGTGTGCGCTAACACCGACGGGGCGTCCTGCTTGGGGGACCCGATCCTTGATGAGTCCTTAGCACTCGGCAATCACCGGCCTTCACCGGGTACGTTGCTGTCGTGGCAGGTCAGAGCACTGATGGTCCTCGACAACTCGCCGACGACCCCCGGGTCTGCCGATATGAAGGCCACGAAGGCCGAGACCCGGGCGCAGGCCGGCTGACGTGCGCGTCACCCTGCTCCTCGCCGACTACGCGGTGGTGGCCGACGGGAAGCTCTACGTCAGCGGCGGCGGGTGGAGCGTCACCAGTCCCGGGGCGCCCTCGGCCATCGCGATGAAGCTGGACGTGCCCTGGGACCGTGCCAACTCGCAGCTGCACCTGCGGTTGCGCCTGATCGGCCAGGACGGCGAGCCGGTCACCCTCCCCGGTCCCGACGAGCCACAGCCCGTCGAGATCAACGGCGACGTCGAGGTGGGCCGGCCGCCCGGCGTGGTGGCGGGCGCCGACCTCGACTTCCCGCTGGTCTTCCAGATCGGGCCGCTGCCCCTGCAGCCCGGCCAGCGCTACCAGTGGGTCCTCGACATCGACGGCGAGACCCAGCAGGACTGGCACCTGACCTTCAGCACCCGCGCCGCGCCGGCCGGGCAGGCGACGTACATCGTCGATCCGTGACGGCAGCCGGACCTGGTGCGACACGGTGGTCCGACGACGACGCCGATGCGGGTACCCCTTTGTCTGCGTGGCAGAATGAACATCGCGGCTCTTGACGACAGCGGGTCGTGCCGCGCCCTGAGGCCGATCTCGGTCTCCGCCCCGACCTGTTCCACCAGTCACGATTGAAGAGGTGTTCGTGTCTTCCTCGAACGCGCGCAAGGTCCCTGAGCACGTGCTCACCCACCCGGCCGTCACCGCCCTGGTCGACAAGGGTGCCCGGGGGAGCGTCAGTCCCGAGGACGTGCGCCGGGCAAGCGAGGACGCCCAGGTCGAGCCCCGGCACCTCAAGGGGCTCCTTGAGCACCTGAGCGCCCTCGGCATCTCGGTCCACATCGACGTGGCCGGTGCCCGCGTCGCGGCCGCGACCACCACGAAGAAGACCGCGACGGCGACGACGAAGAAGGCCGCCGCCAAGGCGCCCGCCGCCAAGCAGGCGGCCCCCAATGGCGCGAGCAAGGCCGCAGCGGCGAAGAAGGCCGCACCCACCAAGAAGGCGGCGTCCGCGAAGAAGACCGCCGCCAAGGGCGAGTCCCCGGCCGGGGACGCCGTGGTGGAGGTCGTGGTCGGTCCTGACGGCAAGAAGGTGCTCCCGGACCTGCCGGACGAGCAGTTCGAGAAGGACGTCAAGGTCGACCCCACGATCGAGGAGGACGAGAAGGAGGCCTCGGCCACCTTCGTCGTCTCCGACGCCGACGACACGGGCGAGCCCGAGCAGCAGGTCATGGTCGCCGGCGCGACCGCCGACCCGGTCAAGGACTACCTCAAGCAGATCGGCAAGGTGCCGCTCCTCAACGCGGAGATGGAGGTCGAGCTCGCCAAGCGGATCGAGGCCGGCCTGTTCTCCGAGGAGAAGCTCGGCAAGGGCGGCAAGATCAGCGCGAAGCTGCTCGAGGAGCTCGAGTGGATCGCCGAGGACGGCCGTCGCGCCAAGAACCACCTGCTGGAGGCCAACCTCCGCCTCGTGGTCTCGCTGGCCAAGCGCTACACCGGCCGCGGCATGCTCTTCCTCGACCTGATCCAGGAGGGCAACCTCGGCCTGATCCGTGCGGTCGAGAAGTTCGACTACACCAAGGGCTACAAGTTCTCGACCTACGCGACCTGGTGGATCCGCCAGGCGATCACCCGCGCGATGGCCGACCAGGCCCGCACCATCCGCATCCCGGTGCACATGGTCGAGGTCATCAACAAGCTCGCGCGCGTCCAGCGCCAGATGCTCCAGGACCTCGGCCGCGAGCCGACCCCGGAGGAGCTGGCCAAGGAGCTCGACATGACCCCCGAGAAGGTCATCGAGGTCCAGAAGTACGGCCGCGAGCCCATCTCGCTGCACACCCCGCTGGGCGAGGACGGCGACTCCGAGTTCGGCGACCTGATCGAGGACTCTGAGGCGATCGTCCCGGCGGACGCCGTCAGCTTCACGCTCCTGCAGGAGCAGCTGCACGCGGTCCTCGACACCCTCTCCGAGCGCGAGGCGGGCGTGGTCAGCATGCGGTTCGGCCTGACCGACGGCCAGCCCAAGACCCTCGACGAGATCGGCAAGGTCTACGGCGTGACCCGCGAGCGGATCCGCCAGATCGAGTCCAAGACCATGTCCAAGCTCCGTCACCCCAGCCGGTCCCAGGTCCTGCGCGACTACCTCGACTGAGGTTCAGCCCGTCCTGGGGGTAGGTGCAGGTAGATCGATATTTCAGGGCCTGACAGCACTGCCCGGTGCCCGAGCGATAGGGACACAGAACGCCCCCCGCACGACTGGTGCGGAGGGCGTTCAATGTCGCTGGGTCGGTGGCGTCATGCCATTGGGTGTCTGACCTGACGTGGGCCACCGACGAGCGGACCGCTCAAGGGGTCGAACTCTGACCGCCCTTCGTGGGCTTCGGCGCCTGTGCCATCGGGGGAGAGTTCCGGAGGTGCGTCCGTTTAGCTTGACCATGGTGACCTGGAGCGGCCTGTTGCCCCAGGTCCAGTCGACGAGGCCGCCAGCGGAGTCCCTTGCGCCACAGCCCAACTGGGGCATCCCCGAGGCCGGCACCGTCTCCGCGGTCACGCCGGTGACGCCGATGTAGAACCCGTTGTCGTAGATAGAGGTGGTGGTCGCCTGGCTGGTGATCTCGGTGTGGGGCGCATTGAAGGAGAAGCACGAGAACGTGATGGGGGCTGCCGGTGTGCCCTGGGGATACATGGTCGCGTTGTAGGTCAACAGGTACTCGCCCGCCGGCACCTGCGGAAGGGTGAAGTACACCTCGGCCCGTCCCGCCGCTCGTCGTGACGGTGTAGGTGTACGCGGGGTTCTGGAGATCGCTGGCGCTCTGGCCATCCACCGTGTCGGCTTGGAGGTGGAGGACCTTGCCGGTGCCGTTGGTGACGAAGGGTGGCAGCCCGGTGGGCACCTGCAGGTTCATTGCAGTCGAGCCGGTGCCGGTGCCGGTGTTGGTGACCTTGAACAGCGGGCCGGTGTTCGATGCGCCGGTCAGCACGCTCTGCTTGTTGACGGTGTTGGTCTCGCCGAGGTTGAACACCGCGCCTATTCCGGTCCCGGCGATCGCGGCCCCGCCGAAGAGGGCCACCACTGCCAAGATCGCACCGGCGACTATGCCTATTAGAAGTCGTTTCATGATTGCTCTCCCTAGTCAGCCCGAGCCCGGGCGGTCCGGCGCCGACCGATCCAGCGTGCTCACACGCCCGCCCACGGACAATGGCTAAGTTGGGCCTGCCCGAATCTGCTACCACAGGTGCAATGGCCGGCGAGCCGAACGCCCTGCCGCACCCGGTCCCCGGGCGCGGCCTCCTCGACGACCATGCCACTTCGCCGCGGTCGTGGCGGCGTCCAGCCTCGCGACCCGCTCCGGCAGGCCGGCGGCCTTGCGGTGGTCGAGGTCGTAGAAGCTCGGCCTCAGCTCAAGTGGGCGGCGATGCACGAGGCGGTACTGGCGCTGAGCTCGGTCAGCGACTGACCTCCGAGGTCTACCGCCACCATGATGTGCCGTCCGTGGCGCGTTGCCCATGTCGATCTTTCCCGACGGGCGTCGTCTGGCTGGCATAGCAGCAGCCGCCGTACTCGTCGTAGCCGCTCTGGTGGTCCTCGCACCACGGGTAGTGGCGAGGTGCCCCGGCCTCGACCCTCACGCGCTCCCAGCGGGCGTCCTCCATCCATTAGGGGCGTGCCAGGGTGACCCTCCCTACGCGATCTCGTAAGCGCGGCCCGTATAGCGTTCATGCGTCCCGAGTGCGCGACTACCAGGACTGAGGTTGTCGACGTCCTCAGCTTGGCGATGTCGAACACCGATCGCAGGTGCATGTCCGCTCGCAGAAGGGCCGCCGGGCTGGACCTGGCCACGTGCCGGCTCCGTTGAAGCGGAAGTACAGTGCGCTGGCTGAGATCGAACCAACCCGAACGAGCAAAACTCCGCCGTTGACGTCGTACCCGCTACCGACGAGCTGGAACCTGAGCTCCTCGGTGGTTGTCTCGTTGATGACGGTGGCGTCGGTCACGGTGTCGATGTTGGCCTCCACGTCGTGAAAGCGCAGGTGCACCGCGCAAAAGGCGCACCCACTAACGTACTGCGGGTTCGCGCTGCCGCTCAGGAACACAAAGCCGCTTTTCAGACGGTGATCGTGACGGTCTGAAGGACCAATCACCCGTCCTCCAACCATTCGGCGTTGGGCGCGTTCTGGCCGGCGGCTCGGGCGAGCTCGCTGGCGCTGTGACCGTCGACGGTGTCGGCCTGGAGGTGGAGGACCTTACCGGTGCCGTTGGTGACGAAGGGTGGCAAAACCGGTAGGCACGTGCAGGTTCTCGGCGGTCGAGCCGGTGCCGGTGCCGGTGTTGGTGACCCTGAAGAGCGGGCCGGCGTGGGAGGCGCCGGTCAGCACGCTCTATGCGTTGACGGTGTTGGTCTGGCCGAGGTTGAACACCGCGCCCACACCGGTCCCGGCCAGCGCGGTGCGCGCCGAAGAGGGCCACCATCGCCATGGTCGCGCCGGTGACGGTGCCCATGAGAAGTCGTTTCATGGCTGCTCCTGAGTCAGCCTGGGCTCGGGCGGCCCGGCTCTGACTAGATCCAAGTTGCGCAGGACGACCGCAGGGCCGCAATAGCGATGTTGGGCCGGACCGCGCGTTGCTCAGGTGGGGTCTTATGGATGCAACCGGCCAGGCACCGCCGAGCTGAGGCAGCTCCGCCTCATGGACGAGTGGACCGACCTCGACCAGGCGTACCTCGAGACCGTTGGCGACTACCTCGAAGGACGTGTCGAGGGCCTCGAGAGGTGGCCAGGGAGGTCCAGTCCACGCACGAGGGTCCGGCCGTGGATGTATCGCTCTACCCTGGCGGCGACAGGTAGCGAGTATGAGAAGGATTCTTTGCGGACCGCGCCCGCGTCCCACCGCTTCCGCGGGAGTCGAAGGCTACTGACGCCGGTCGCCGGCCTGGGCTCCCGACGCACGAAGGTCCTCACCTGTCGATGACCTGCCGCAACTCGCGGTCAACTCGGTGCGAGCTCGCAGCCGACTCGGTGGGCGGGGTCCGCGCTGACGCTCAGGTCGCCGACAGGGAGGTCCTCGAAACGTCCCTCGCCGGCGCTGACGTCGCGGACAGCTCACTGACTGGATGACCGAGATGGCCCCAATCGCCGCGGCTCCATCGACGTCGGCGCCATGACGAACGGCAGCAGCGCCAACATCCCTGCAGCGTGACGGGCGTGGAGTCCGGAGCCGTCGCCGTGCTCCCAACCAATGGCGCACTTCCCAACGGCATGACGATCTTCGGGGGCGCTCACGGATGCGATTTACATCAAGGTGTACGACCTCCACCGAGCACCTCGAACTCGGTGGCTTACATGCACTCGGCAAGGTCGACACTGGCCCGATGCGGGATCCGAGGTCTAGGTTCGAACGTCGGCTCCAGAGGGGGTCGTTCGTCACCGATAGGAGCTCCCGGGACGCTTTCTCGGGTGAGTGGCCGGCGCGACTTCGTATTCGACTTCATTCGAAGGAGGCCAGTGATGGTCCGCAGGTTGCTCAGGGGTTCACGTTCGCCAACGTCTGCTCGTTCCTCGCTTTCACCATCGCGCTCGGCACGGGGACCGCCTACGCGGCCGACACCGTGTTCAGCGCCGACATCGTCGACGGGGAGGTGAAGAGCGCCGACCTGGGCGGCAACAGCGTGGGGTCGGGGAAGATCACCGACAACAAGTCTACGCATGGACGTGCGCGACGACACGTCCCGGGTCGGGGGTGCTGACCGGACCCGTAGACCTTGCGGCCGACTCGGTCACCAGCAGCGAGGTGCTGGACGGCTCGCTCGGGGGCGGCGACATCGCCAACAGCTCGCTCACGGGCGACGACGTCGCCAGCTCGTCGCTCACGGGAATCGACATCACCAACGGTTCGATCACTGGCTAGCGACATCCTCGACGAGTCGCTGGGCACCACCGAAATCGCCGATGGCGGGCTCAACACGAGCGACCTCGCCATCTCGTCGGTCACGGGCAGCCGCATCGCCGCCTCGGCGGTCACGACCTCGGACATCGCTAACCG
Organism: uncultured Actinomycetota bacterium; assembly: GCA_963766475.1. Taxonomy (GTDB): domain Bacteria; phylum Actinomycetota; class Actinomycetes; order Propionibacteriales; family Nocardioidaceae; genus Nocardioides. The sequence goes on from CAVXZS010000007.1 coordinate 414,913, forward strand.
CACGGTCAACATGGACGACATCGACGGTGCCGATCGCAGCGGCTCGATCAGCGTCGGAGCCATCTCGAACGGCCGCTGCACCACGATCAATGGCAGCGTGACCGGCGCGCAGCCCGGTGATGTCGCCCTGCTCACGACCAACGGCGACCTCCCGAACGGCATGATGATCTACGCCCAGCGCGCGCTCACCGACACTGTCCACATCAAGGTGTGCAACCTCACCGGGGCCACGTCGGCCGCGATCACCGACCTGCCGGTCCGCGTCATCACCATCCACTAGGTCCGCGGCGTAACGCTCCGGGGGTCCGATGACAGGTAGTCGCGAGCGGCTCGCTGCGTGCGGGGCGGGGCTGGACTGACCCTCGTCGGTGCGACGCGAGCGGAGCGCCCTCCCTGGCCGGGGAGGGCGCTCTCCTTCCCCGGAACCCTCCAGCCGGCGCGCCCTTGACCCTCCCACCAGTCGGCGAAGCATGCGACCAAGCGTTCGCGTCTGGCGTGCGCCGTTTTCGGGAGGTCACAGATGTCCATTCGTCCTACCGTCGCGACTGTGTCGCGACCTGTGCCGCGGTCCTGGGGTCCTCGCCGAGGACGGCAGCGAGGACGAGCGGGACAAGTACCGCGCCCTGGTCGACGAGCGGTACGCCGCCGGCTGCCCGGCCGACGTCGCGAGCCTCGGGCCCGCGCACCGGTTCTCGCAGGGGCTGGGCACGATGGTGGCCGGGGTCGCCGACACCTTGCGCGCCGAACGTCCGACCGCGGACATCACCTACCTCGACGTGCAGCACGCCTTCGACGGCGCCCGGCTCTGCGAGAACCCCGGCAGTCCCGCCAACGCGCTGCCGACGCCCCTGCGGGTGATGGACGGCCCGACCGGTGTGTTCGTGGAGAGCTTCACGCCGATCGACAAGCTGGACATCAAGCGGGTCACCGACACCTGCTCGGACTACTACCAGACCTGCCAGGAGTCGTGGCACCCGAGCGCGGCCGGACACCAGGTGCTCGGCCAGTGCCTCACGGCGGCCTGGACCCAGGGCGGCGCCCGGCTGACGTGCATGCGCACCGCTGACGGCACGATCCAGGTGCAGCGACGGACCGATGACCCAGACCCGCACCGCGCGCGAGCCCCAGCAAGGGCGCTCCCGGGAGACCGTGGAGCGCATCCTCGCCGCCGCCGACCACGGAGATCGGCAGGCTGGGGCTCGCGGCGGCCGGGACCCGGGGGATCGCCGCTCGCGCCGGTCTGTCGGTGGGTGCGCTCTACCGCTTCTTCCCCGACAAGGAGGCGATCGCCGACGCACTGGCTCGCCGCTACCTCGCCGACCTGATGCCGGCCTACGCGGGCACCGTGACCGACGTCGCCGCCGGGACCGACCTGACCGGTGTGGTCACCACGCTGGTCCACCAGGCCGCGGAGCTCCAGCTGGCCCACTCCGGCTACTACCGGCTCACCGAGGAGCTCCCGCCCGAGCGGGGCGACTCCCCGGCGCACCAGGTGCGCGAACAGGTCGTCGACCTCTTCGCCGGCGCCCTCCGCGCGGCCGGCGTGGGGCAGCTCGAGGCGGAGGTACGCCGCGTGGTCGCCCTCGCGGTGGAGACGGCCCGGCACACCCTGGTGCGGTCGCCGGCGAGGGGGGGTCGGGTGACGAGCTGGCCGGATGGTGGGGAGTGGGCCGGTCCGCCTGATGCGCAACTCAGGGGTTGCGGATTCTCCGACGATGTGCAACTCTTGCATTGCACATTGAGACGAACCGAGAGGACCATGGACATGACCCAGACCGACGGACAGACCGACGGGAACATCGGCGCGGAGCTCGACCGGATCGAGCGCAGCATCGACATCGACGCCAGCGCGGAGAAGGTGTGGTCGTTGATCGCGCGACCCGGTTGGTGGATCAACGAGGGCGACGTCGACCCGGATCCCGAGGTGCGGCGCGATGGCGACTACGACGTGGTCGTGCACCCCAAGCACGGCACCTTCAAGTTCCTCACCCTGGAGAGCGACGAGCCGAGGCGCCTGGTCTACCACTGGGTCGACAACGTCGCCCCGGAGGCGGGGACGACCGTGGAGTTCCGGATCGAGGACCGCGCCGGTGGCGTGACGCTGCGCGTGGTCGAGAGCGGCTTCAGCACGCTGAAGAAGGATCGCGCCGCGATCGACAACCAGATCAAGGAGAACAGCCACGGCTGGGAGGTCGAGCTGGAGGCGGCCAAGAGGTTCGTCCTCGGGGACCCGGGGAGCGATGCGTGACGGCCGAGGTGCTGACGCCGGTGTTCGCCGCGCTGGGTGACGACACCCGCTGGGCGATCCTGGCGCGGCTGGGCGAGGCGCCGGCCTCGGCGTCGGCGCTGGCCCGCGAGTTCCCGATCAGCAGGCAGGCGATCGTCAAGCACGTCGAGCTGCTCGGCGCCGCCGGGCTGGTCGAGTCGGAGCGGGTCGGCCGCGAGCTCGTGCACCGCGCCCTCGGGGGCCGGCTCAGCGACGTCGCCCGTGAGCTCGAACGGATCGGGCGGCAGTGGGACAGCAGGCTGGCCCGGATCAAGCGGCTGGCGGAGGGGTCCGACTAGGACGACCCGACACCCTGCTCACCGAGAGCTTCGAGCAGCCGGAGCTCGTCACGGAGCCGGTAGGGGATCGGCGCGCCGTCGGCTCCCAAGGCGTCCTGGTAGGCGCGCAGCGCCTCGGCGAGCCGGGACTGGGCGATGCCGAGGTCGAGGCGGACGACCGGCGTACGGCGACGCTGGCGGAGCAGTGCTCCCCGAGCGAGGACGACCTCGGTGAGCAGGTCGCGCAACGAGCCGACTGTTGTCTGCATATTTTCCCCTCAGCCCCACGGTCAGGCCCCGGACGGGTGGCTGGCGGTGTTGCGGCAGCCTACCGCAGGGTCGCCCCGACACACCCGGGACGAGCAGGACGATTCAGCCGGCGGCGACCAGGGCGACGGAGACGGCGCACATTCCGAGGCCCAGCGCCTGGACGCGGTGCACGTGCTCACGCAAAAGCATCGCGGCCAGCAGCACCGTGAACGCCGGGTACAGCGAGACGACGACCGAGGCCACGGTCAGGTGGTCGCCACGACTGGCGACCATGAACAGCCAGGTCGCCAGTGCGGCCAGCACGCCGCTGCCCAGCCCCAGAGCCGCGCGGGGCTCGCGCGGCAGCCACTGCTGCCGCATCGCGACGGCGACCGCGACGATGACGACGCCGCCGACGGCCTGGTTGACGGCCAGGGGCAGCAGCCCGGCGTCCTCGGAGACCCGGGAGAGGGCCACGAAGAGGGTGCCGAAGCCGAGCCCCGCGAGGACGCCGTCGAGGAACCCGCCCGAGCTCGCCGACCCCGACGCGGACGGCTCGCGGGCCACGATCCAGATCGCCGGGAACGCCAGCGCGATCCCGAGCCAGACGACCAGCCCCGGGCGCTCGCCGATCAGGAAGCCCGTGACCACGGGGACGACCGCCGCGCCGACGCCGGAGACCGGCGCGACCACGCCCATCCGGCCCGAGGACAGGCCGCGGTAGAGGAAGGCGGTCCCGAAGCCGTTGCCTATCCCGGCCAGCAGTGCCCAGGCCAGGTCGGCGCCGGACGGCCGCGCGTCGGACGGCAGCGCGATCAGGAGCGTGGCCAGCACGCCGCCGCACTGGGCGGCCAGGGCCACGGCCCAGGCGCTGACCCGCTTCGAGACCCAGCCTCCGTTGAAGTCCGACAGCCCGTACGACGCCGCGGCCAGCAACGACAGCAGCACCGTCACGTGAGGACCACCCCGGCGACCCAGACCAGGGTCGCGGCCACACCTGCGGCGAGCTCGATGAGGATGCTGAGCCCGACCGCCTTCAGCGCGTGCTTGGTCGACGGCCACGCCGACGTCGCGCCGAGGCGGCGGTACTCGGCGAGGTAGACGCCGAGCACGAAACCGATGAAGAGCCCGATCACCGGGACGACGAAGAAGCCGACGATGCCCAGCGCGGCGCCGATCCACTGCGTCGAGGCGGGGATACCGGCCTCCTTGAGCCGCCGGTTGGGCACCAGGAACTTCACCGCGCCGCCCACGACCAGCACCGCCGCGGCGACGCCGAAGACCACCCACGCCGTGCTGCCGCCCACCTCCCAGGCCCACACCAGGATCGCGGCCAGCACCAGGACCGAGCCCGGGAGCACCGGCACCAGGATGCCGACCAGCCCGACCGCGATCGCCAGGGCTACCAGGACCTCGACGCCGGACACTCCGCGACCCTTTCACACAGCAGAAGGCCCCGGATCCGTGGGATCCGGGGCCTTCGAAGTCGAGGGATCGGTGGGTCAGGCCTCTGCGTCGGACGCGGAGGTGGCGGGGGTGCCGGGGTCGGTCAGCTTGTCGGTCTCGTCCACGAGCTTGACGGCGACCTGCTTGAGCTTGTCACCGTGCTCGCGGGCGTGGTGCGCGCAGAACAGGAGCTCCCCGCCGGACTGGAGCTCCACGCGCAGGTAGGCCTGGGCCCCGCACCGGTCGCAGCGGTCTGCTGCGGTGAGTCGCGAGCTTGGTGCGACTGCAGTGTTCACGACGGCCTCATTTCTTCATCTGGTGTCGTGGGTGCAACGTAGACGGGGTCCCCAAAGATTCCCCGGCGACGCTTCCCCCTGACATCCCAATCCAACCACGGAAGGTGTAACCACCCACGTGGCGCCCATTCCCGGGACCAGTGTGTGGCCTCGTCGGCGCTCGTGTGGTGTGAACGGTGAAGCCGGTCGATCTGTGACAAAGAATTCTTTTCAGGTGGTGCGTTTCTCCTCACGCTAGACCCGGATCCGGCAGGCGTGCCTACAAGCCGCTCCGGCGTGTCGTGGGTAGATTCGGGTCAAGACCAGTCCCCAACGACGACAGAGTTTCCGCACGACCGAGGAGCCCCAGATCGACACCGCCTACAACGCCGTACACCTCCTGGTCCTCGAGGGCCTCGAGGCGGTTCGCAAGCGGCCCGGCATGTACATCGGTTCCACCGACACCCGCGGTCTCATGCACTGCCTGTGGGAGATCATCGACAACGGCGTGGACGAGGCGCTCGCCGGCGCCGCCAAGCACGTCGAGGTGACCCTCCACCCGGACGACTCGGTCGAGGTCCATGACGACGGGCGCGGCATCCCCACCGACAAGGAGCCGCGCACCGGCCTGCCCGGCGTCGAGGTGGTCGCCACCAAGCTGCATGCCGGCGGCAAGTTCGGCGGCGGCTCCTACGTCGCCACCGGCGGCCTGCACGGCGTCGGGCTGTCCGTGGTCAACGCGCTCTCGGCCCGGATGGACATCGACGTCGAGCGAGCGCCGTCCCAGCAGGGCATCTCGTTCAAGCACGGCGTGCCAGGGGTCTTCGACGGGGAGGGACCCCGGGCGCCGTTCACCGCGAAGTCCGGCCTGACCCGCAAGGGCGGTCGGGTCCCCAAGACCAGGTCCGGCACCCGCATCCGGTTCTGGCCCGACCGGCAGGTCTTCACCAAGGACGCGACGTTCGAGTTCGAGGGCCTGCTCGGCCGCGCCCAGCAGACGGCGTTCATCGTCCCCGGCCTGGAGCTGGTCATCCGCGACCTGCGCGGGCCGGAGATGCGCGAGGAGAAGTTCCGCCACGAGGGTGGCATCGCGGAGTTCGCCGACTTCCTGGCCCGCGACGAGCCGGTCACCGACATCCGCCGGCTCCAGGGCAAGGACACCTTCACCGAGACCGTGCCGGTCCTCGACGAGAAGGGGCACATGACCCCGCAGGAGGTCGAGCGCGAGCTCGACGTCGACATCGCGGTGCGCTGGGGGACCGGCTACGACACCGAGCTGCGCTCGTTCGTCAACGTCATCGCCACTCCCAAGGGCGGCACCCACGTCAGCGGTTTCGAGCAGGGCCTGCTGCGCACGTTCAACGACGCGATGAAGTCCGCCAAGGTGCTCAAGGTCAACGACGACGACGTCACCAAGGACGACGTGCTCGAGGGCCTGACCGCCGTGGTCACGGTGCGGCTCGCGGAGCCGCAGTTCGAGGGCCAGACCAAGGAGATCCTCGGCACCCCCCAGGTGCGCGCCGCCGTGCGCAAGGTGGTCTCGGCGGAGCTCAAGAAGTTCCTCACCTCCACCAAGCGGGCCGAGAAGGCCCAGGCGCGCCAGGTCATGGAGAAGGTGGCCGGCGCCGCCAAGACGCGGCTCGCCGCCCGCCAGCACCGAGAGACCCAGCGCCGCAAGAACGCCCTGGAGTCCTCGGCCCTGCCCGCCAAGCTGGCCGACTGCCGCGCCACCGACGAGCGCAGTGAGCTGTTCATCGTCGAGGGCGACTCGGCACTCGGCACCGCCAAGCTGGCCCGCAACTCGGAGTTCCAGGCGCTGCTGCCGATCCGCGGCAAGATCCTCAACGTCCAGAAGGCGTCGGTCGGCGACATGCTCAACAACGCCGAGTGCGGCTCGATCATCCAGGTCGTCGGCGCGGGGTCCGGCCGCACCTTCGACATCGAGGCGACCCGCTACCAGAAGATCATCTTCATGGCCGACGCCGACTCCGACGGGGCGCACATCCGCTGCCTGCTCGCCACGCTCTTCTTCAAGTACATGCCGGAGCTCGTGCACCAGGGCCGGGTCTTCACCGCCGTGCCGCCGCTGCACCGGATCGAGATCTCCAACCCCAAGAAGGGGATGGAGAAGTACGTCTACACCTACTCCGACGACGAGCTGCAGCGAAAGCTCGCCGAGCTCTCCAAGAAGGGCGTCTCCTGGAAGGAGCCGGTCCAGCGCTACAAGGGGCTCGGCGAGATGGACGCCGACCAGCTGGCCGAGACCACCATGGACCCGCGCCGCCGCACGCTGCGCAAGCTCACGGTCGACGACGCCGACGAGGCGGCCAAGGTCTTCGAGCTGCTGATGGGGTCCGACGTCGCACCCCGCAAGGAGTTCCTGGTCCAGGGCGCCTACGAGATCGACGCGGCGACCCTCGACGCGTAAATCCCCCGTGTGGGTCTTCCCGCACGGGCCTTCCAGCCATAGGTTCGAGCGGTGAATCGTCGCCTCGTCATCCCCGTTGCCCTGCTCAGCGCCGGCCTCCTCGCCTTCGGCCTCCAGCCCGCTCAGGCCGCCGCGGGCTCCTCGTCCAGTTCCTCACCTCCGGTCGCGAGCAAGCTCGACGGCGGGCTCCAGATCCTCGCCAGCGCTGCGGCCAGCGGGAAGCCCGTCACGTCGCAGACGACGGGTCCCAGCTCCCACGGGGGCAAGCAGCTCACCCTTGCCCGGGTCGAGAACGGTGACGTGCTCGTCAACGTCTACGTCGACGGCTCGGTGCCAGCGGCTGCGAGCTCGCTGCGCGCGCTGGGGATGCGGGTGACGGCGTCCAACGCCGACGCGCCCGCTCCCGTGGTGTCCGGCTGGCTGCCCGCCGACAAGCTGCTCGACTCGACCGCCCTCGCCGGCGTGAAGGCGATGACCGTCGTCCACGCCGGCGTGGACGGCGCAGACGGGGGCACCGACGCGGGCTCCGTGCTCTCCCAGGGCGACGCAGCCCACCACGGGCCGCAGGCGCGCGCACTCGGGGTCACCGGCGCGGGCGTGAAGGTCGGGGTCATCTCCGACTCGGCCAACCAGGTGTCCGGTGGCGTGGCGACCAGCAAGGCGAGTGGCAACCTGCCCGCCAACTACACGGTCCTCCAGGACGACCCCGGCCAGACCGACGAGGGCCGGGCCATGTCCGAGATCATCTACGACACGGCGCCGGGCATCACCGACATGGCGTTCTCGACCGGCACCCTCAGCGCCGCCGGCAAGGCGACCAGCATCAACAACCTGGTCGCCGCGGGCGCCAAGGTGATCGCCGACGACATCTTCTACCTCGACGAGCCCATGTTCCAGGACGGCCAGGTCGCCCAGGCCGTCGACGCGGCCAAGGCAGCAGGGGTGGCCTATTTCGCCTCGGCGGGCAACCGCGCCAAGCAGAGCTGGGAGGGCACCTTCAACGGTGGCACCAACATGGACTTCGACCCGGGTGCCGGGACCGACACCATCCAGACCCTCGGCACATGGGCGAGCAGCTCGCCGTACGTCTCGCTGCAGTGGGCCGAGCCATGGGGTGCTGCGACCACCGACTTCGCGCTCGACTGGTACCTCGACGACGTACTGGTCGCAAGCAGCGACGACAGCAACATCGGTGGCATCCCCAACGAGTTCGAGCAGATCTCCTTCTCGGGATCGCACGCGGTCGGGATCGGCATCCGCCGGGTGAGCGGCACCGGCACCCCGCTGCTGAAGTACATCGCGGGCGGCAAGTCAGCGTTCACGATCGCCCAGTTCCCGACCAACTCCAACGCGATCAACCCCGACGCCGCCTCGGCGGCCGGCTCGATGGCCGTGGCTGCGTCCAACTGGGCCACCCCCACCACGCCGGAGTCCTACAGCTCGCGCGGGCCGTCCATCACCCGGCTGTTCACGACCGCGGGTGTTCCCATGGCTCCGGTGGTGCGCCCGAAGCCGGCGCTCGACGCGGCCGACGCCGTGGCCACGTCGGTGCCCGGGTTCAACCCGTTCGGTGGGACCAGCGCCGCTACGCCGAGCGCGGCGGGCGTCGCTACGCTGATCAGGTCTGCGGCGCCGACCAAGACCGTCGACCAGGTCCGGTCGGTGATGACCAACCCGGCTTTCGCCCAGGCGTGTCCGGGCGGGGCGACCGACTGTGGCTCCGGCTTCATCATGGCCGACCTGATGGTCGCCTCGCTCGACTCCACTCCACCCTCGGTGGTGGGTGCGGTCGCCCCGGCGGCGCCGAACGGTGCCAACGGGTGGTACACCGGCACCCCCACGGTGACCTGGACGGTGGCCGACGCGGAGACCGTCCCGACCAAGACCGGGTGCGACCCCGCCACGGTCGGCACCGACGGGTCGGTCACGCTCACCTGTTCCGCCAAGAGCATCGGCGGCACCGGCCAGGCCTCGGTCACCATCAAGCGCGATGCCTCGGCCCCGACCGGGGTCGTCTTCAAGGGGATCAAGAAGAAGTACAAGTTCGGCAAGAAGCCCAAGAAGAACAAGATCTCCTGCACGGCCAGCGACCCGACCTCGGGCGTCACGAGCTGTGTGATCAAGGGCTTCAGCAAGAAGAAGGGCAAGCACACGCTGACCGCGACGGTGACGAACGGCGCCGGCCTCACCAGCACCGCGAAGTTCAAGTACAAGATCCTGTGACCGACGGGCGGCCGCGCACCTACCGTCGTGGGTGCGCGGCCAGCCAGCGCGCGACCGGCACCGGCCGATCGCGGTCGTAGCCGACCGGCAGCCGCACGTCACCGCGCGAGGTCAGGTAGTAGACGTCCCAGTGGTAGTAGCCGTAGAACGCGCGCGGGCGCCGTTCCATCACCTTCGCCAGCAGGGTCACGCCCCGGACGTAGTGGTCGGAGTTGTTGTAGCGGAACAGCGCGTCGTCTCGCCGGGACGGCTGCGCGCCACCGTCGTGCGCCAGGTAGCGCGCGGCGGCCATGATCGCGTCCGCCGGGTCCTGGATGTCGCCGCGGCCCCACCTGGCCCACGTCTTCGGCATGAACTGCATCGGCCCCTGCGCGCCGGCGACCGACGTGCCGCGGATCCGGCCCATCCCGGTCTCGACGAGGTTGATGGCGGCGAGGTACTCCCAGCCGATGCCGAAGGCCCGCTCGCCGCGCTTGTAGAAGCGCAGCAGCTGTTCCGGGGCCGCCGGCTCGACGATCCGCCAGGCAGGCAGGGTGTCGGCGAGGTCGGTGTGCATGGCGCGGAACTCCCGGCGCGAGGCCACGTTGGCGCGGACCACGCCGCGCAGCGACCGGGGTACGCCGGCCAGGACCGCGGCGTCCCAGGCCGGACGAGCTCCGAGCTCGCGGTAGGCGAGCTGCTGCACCCGCGCGGCGCGGACCAGCTCCGCCGGCCGGGTCGACGGATCCTCGATCGCGGCCTCGGCCGACGCCAGCTGTCTCGCCGCCTGCCGGGCCGTGCGCGGGCGCGCTGGCCCGTCGGCACGCTCGGCTGCGACCTCAGCTGGAGCGGAGCTCTGCGGGTCCGCAGCAGTCGAGTCGGTCGGTCGTGGCCGAGGCGAGGTGCCGGCGTCGTCGGTGCAGGCAGCGAGCGCGGGCGCGGTCAGCACCGCGGCGACGAGCCACGCCAGCACCCGCGGAGCCCTCATCCGGACAGCCTAGGAGCAGGGGCCAGCCGCGGTGGGAGTCAGAACTTCTGGTCGAGCAGCCCGGTGTCGACGTCGTACATGAAGCCGCCCACCTTGACCGTGTCGGGGATCAGGGGGTGTGAGCGGACCCGCTGCACGTCCTCCTCCAGAGCCTTGATCGGGTCGTCGATGACTCCGAAGGCCTGCCAGGTCGCGTCCACGCCGGCGGACTCGCCCACCTTCGCGCGGAGCTGTTGCTCGGTGTGCAGGTTCATCGCGCACCGGGTGTGCGGGATGATCAGGATCCGCTCGACGCCGAGCAGGTGGACACCGAGCACCAGCGCCTCCAGGGCGGGGGAGGTGACGCGGCCGCCCGGGTTGCGGAAGATCTTGGCGTCGCCCGGCTTGAGCCCGACCATGTTGAGCGGGTCCAGTCGCGAGTCCATGCAGGTCACGATGGCCACACCTGCGTGGGCGATGCCGTCGAAGCCGGCGAGGTCGAAGTTGTCGGAGTACGCGCGGTTGGCCGCCAGGAGGTCGTCGAACCCTGTCACTTCTTCTCCCACGGTGCCGAACGCTAGCGGGTCCGCGTGCCCACGCCGGAGTCAGCCCACGGTCCGGAGGGCCGCCGCCGTGTCGATCGATCGAGTGGCCACGCCGCGGAACAGGATCACGGCCAGCACCGCGGCCGCCACCGCGCAGACCACCGCGCCCATGAAGACGGTCTGCTCCTGGGCGACGCCGGCCGCCTTCTGCAGGTCGCGGTAGGCGGAGCACATCTTCGGCTCGCCGCAGATCTCGGTCACGGTGTCGAGGGAGTCCTGCTTGGCGTAGTAGCGGTGCAGCCCGATCGTGGTGAGCGTCGAGATGCCGACCAGCATCCCGACCATCCGGGCGACCACCACCATCGCGGTCGAGACGCCATGGACGTCGGGATCGGTCGACGCCAGGATCGCGGCGTTGACCGGCGCCAGCGCCAGGCCGAACCCGAAGCCGCAGAGGACCAGCACCGCGGTCGAGGACACGTGCTGGTCCAGGGTGTCGATGTCCCAGCGCGACATGAACGCGAAGCCGACCGCGGACATCGACATGCCCGCGGCCGTGACCAGCCCCGCACTCCGGCTCCGGATCAGGTAGCCGCCGACGACCGCACCGACCGGGAGCGCCACCAGGAACCGGACCAGCACCAGTGCCGCCATCAGCTGGGCGTGCGCGCCCGTGCGGTAGACCGTGGTCCTGGCGAAGATCGGGATGTCGATGAGCGCCGCGATCAGGGCCGCGCCGACGAAGAAGCTCACGACGACCGCGCCCCAGGCCGGCGTACGACGCAGCGCGCCGCGGGGGAGCAGCGGCGCCTCGGCGCGACGCAGGTGCAGGACGAACGCGACCGTGGCGATCCCCGAGCCGAGGAGGTACCAGATCCCCTGGTCGGAGAAGACCTGCACCGAGGGGTCGGCCGTGGCGAACGCCAGGATGATGCCGCCCAGGGCGATCGCCAGGAACAGTGCTCCGGCGAGGTCGGCCTCGCGGGCGCTGCGACCCCACCCGCGCAGGTCGACCAGCGGCCGCCTCGCCGTGGCGCAGCGCACGAGGAACAGCACCAGGGCGACCATCGGCACCACGCCCACCGGCGTGAGCCAGCGGCCGTCGCCGGCGAAGGGGATGAAGTACTCGCCCCACGTGAGGTCGCGGACCAGGCCCGGTGGCCGGACGAAGACGATCGCCCCGAAGACCAGGGTGATGAGGAGCAGCGCGATGGCGACGGGGTCGGGAAGGTGTCTTCGCTGCGGAGGTTTCGAGACAGGCGCTAGCGCGCCTTCCTCAACCAGCGAGGAGGCGCCCGGTGGTGGAGGAGGTTGCGCAGCAACGGTCTCGAAACCCCGGGTGGCTCGCAACGCAGCAGCGAGAACCAGCCCGACGGCGAGGTTGATGAGGAAGATGGCCGGCCAGTCGGCGAGGGCGAGCACGACCGCGCCGAAGAGGGGGCCGATCACCGACCCCAGCTCCTGGACCGCCGAGACGATGCCGAGGGGTACGCCGCGGCGCTCCACCGGGTAGAGGTCGGCGACCAGCGCCAGGGTGGCCGGGACCAGCCCGCCGCCGCCGACGCCCTGGAGGAAGCGGCCGGACACCATGCTCGGCAGGTCGTAGGCGAGCGCGGTGACCAGCGAGCCGACCGCGAAGACCAGCAGGGCGGCGGTGAGCACGGGCAGCCGCCCACGCAGGTCGGCGATCCGTCCGATCAGGGGCAGCATCGCGACGTACCCGAGCAGGAAGCCGGACACGATCGGCGCGGCGCGCTGGAGCTGGTCGATGGGGATGCCGGTGCTGCCCATCATCTCGGGCAGCGCGAGCACGACGACGTAGGTGTCGGCCGCCGCGAAGGCGACCGCGACGGCGGCGAGGGTGAGGAGCAACCGAGGCGAGGAGGCGGCGGCAGCCTTCGGGGCCTCTCCGCCGCTCACGGCGCGGTGATGTCCTTCTCGGTGCCGTAGTCGTCGAGGGTCAGCGTGTAGGTGACGTCGCCCTCGTCTGCGCCGTAGAAGGCACCCTTCAGCACGGCTTCGCGCAGCTCGTCGTCGTCGCTGATCGTGTAGGTGAACGAGAAGTCGCCCTCGGCGGCGGGGATCAGGGCCTCCACGGCGTCGCTGGAGATGGTCCCGGTGTACTGGGTGAGGATCTCCTTGTTGTCGTCGCCTCCGCGCACGGAGTCGCCCGCCTTGACGTCCTCGGCGGCCGCGAGCAGCCCGGAGAACCCGCCGTCGGGCTCCATCAGCTGCGCCGGGTCGGGTGCGCCGTAGTCGGCGGGGTCGATCGCGGTCCAGTCGGGGAGCAGCAGCGAGTTCTTCGCGTAGGTCTTGCCGTCCACGGCGATCACGTCGGCGTCCGCCGGGAGCCCGCTCACGCTGAGCTTGAAGGTGCCCTCGAACGCCGACGGGTGGATGCCGACGCCGTCGGCCGCGGTGATGCCGGTGACGCCGTCGGGCAGGTCGTCGGTCGTGAGCGAGATCTTGACCCCGCTCGTGTCATCCAGCGCCTTCTTGGCCGCGGCCAGCACGTCCTCGGCGCTCCCCTTGTCGCCGTCGCCGCCCTTGTCGTCGTCGCCGCTGCACGCCGAGAGCCCGGCCAGGGCCAGCCCCAGCACCAGGGCTGACACGACGGGCCGCAGGCGGCCGTGAGCGGGGAGCGTCACGGGAGCAGCCTCGCACACGCGGTCATGGCTGGTGGGACGAGAACCGGGCCAGCCGGGCTCCCACCGGACCCGCCACGGCAGCGATCGGCTGGGTGCCCGGCGTCCCGGACCCGTCGCGCCTGCCGAGGGGCTCGGGGAGGTCGATCGGGGCGCCGCTCGCGGCCGCCGCCCGCGCCGGTGCGTCGCCGGCCCAGGCGGCCACCAGCGTGTCCTCGCCCTTGAGGAAGCGGTGGCAGCGCACGCCGCCGGTGGCCCGGCCCTTGGCGGGGTACTCGCCGAACGGCGTCACCTTGACCGCACCGGGCTCGGTGCCGGGCAGGGCCGTCGACGAGCCCGACGCGGTCACCACCACCTGGTCGGGGTCGTCGCCGCCGAGGGCGCCGAACCAGGCCACCCGCTCGCCGGCGGCGACGCGGACGCCGGCGATGCCGCCGCCGGAGCGGCCCTGGGGCCGGACCGTCTCGGCGCCGAAGTGCAGCAGCTGGGCGTCGGTGGTGATGAAGCAGAGCGTCTCGGTGCCGGTGGCGAGCTCGGCGGCGCCGACCACCTCGTCGCCGTCCTCGAGCCGGATCACCTCCCACTCGTCCCTGCCCAGGACCTCGGGGTTGACCCGCTTGACCGTGCCGTTGCGGGTGCCGAGCGCGAGGCCGGGCCCGTCGGTGGCGAGCCGGCTGAGGGCGAGCGCCCGCTCACCGGGGTCCAGCGAGGCCAGCTCGCTGACCGGGTAGCCGCCCTGGAGGTTGGGGTCGTTGGCCGAGGGCGGGAGCCCGGGCAGGTCGAGCACGGACAGCTTGATGAGCCGGCCGCGGCTGGTGACCAGGCCCACCTCGCCGCGCGCCGTGGTGGGCACCGCGGAGACCACGACGTCGTGGTTGGCGCGCGCCCCGCCGACGCCCACCGGCTCGGCGCTGGACGTGCGGGCGAGCAGGCCGCTGGCGGACAGGAACGCGAAGCACGGGTCGTCGGCGACCTCGAGGGGAGCGGCGGCGGTCGGGGTGACCGTGGTGCCGGCGGACTCGAGCAGGACGGTGCGGCGCGGTGTGCCGTAGGTCTTCGCGACCTCGGCCAGCTCGTCGGAGACGACCTTCTTGAGCAGCGCCTCGTCGGCGAGGATCGCCTCGAGCTCCTCGATCTCGCGGCGCAGCGACTCCTGCTCCTTCTCGAGCTCGATGCGGCTCAGGCGGGTCAGCCGGCGCAGCTGCATGTCGAGGATGTTGTTGGTCTGCTCGACGGTGAGGTCGAAGACCGACATGAGCCGCTCGCGCGCGGTGGCCGCGTCGTCGCTGGTGCGGATCACCTGGATCACCTCGTCGATGTCGACGAGCGCGATCAGCAGGCCGTCGACCAGGTGGAGACGCTCCGCCTTCTTGTCGCGGCGGTAGGTGGACCGTCGGCGTACGACGTCGTAGCGGTGCTGCAGGAAGACGTCGAGCAGCTCCTTGAGGCCCAGGGTGCGCGGCTGCCCGTCGACCAGGCAGACGTTGTTGATGCCGAAGGACTCCTCCATGGGGGTCAGCTTGTAGAGCTGCTCGAGGATCGTCTCGGGGACGAAGCCGTTCTTGACCTCGATGACCAGGCGGATGCCGTTGGCCATGTCGGTGAGGTCCTTGACGTCGGAGATGCCCAGGAGCTTCTTGCCCTGGACCAGCACCTTGATCCGCTCGACCACCTTCTCCAGCCCGACGGCGTAGGGCATCTCGGTGACCACGATGCCCTTGCGCCGGCCGACCGTCTCGATCCGGGCGGTCGCGCGCATCCGGAAGCTGCCGCGGCCGGTCTCGTAGGCGTCGCGGATCCCGTCGAGCCCGATGATCTTGCCGCCGGTCGGCAGGTCGGGGCCGGGCACGAAGCGCATGAGCCCGTCGGTGGTCGTGTGGGGGTGGCTGATCAGGTGCCGGAGCGCCTGGATCACCTCGACCAGGTTGTGCGGGGCCATGTTGGTGGCCATGCCCACCGCGATGCCGGTGCTGCCGTTGACCACGAGGTTGGGGATCGCCGACGGGAGCACGACGGGCTCGAGCTCGCGGCTGTCGTAGTTGGGCTTGAAGTCGACCGTGTTCTCGTCGATGGAGGCCGTCATGGCCACCGCGGGAGGCGCCATCCGGCACTCGGTGTAGCGCATCGCCGCCGGGGAGTCGTCAGGAGACCCGAAATTTCCATGGCCGTCGACCATCGGCACCCGCATCGACCACGGCTGGGCCATCCGGACCAGGGCGTCGTAGATCGCGCCGTCACCGTGCGGGTGCAGCCGGCCCATCACCTCGCCGACCACGCGGGCGCTCTTGACGTGCCCGCGGTCGGGGAGGAGCCGCATCTCGTTCATCGTGTGCAGGATCCGGCGCTGCACCGGCTTCAGCCCGTCGCGGGCGTCGGGGAGGGCCCGGGAGTAGATGACCGAGTAGGCGTACTCCAGGAACGACGAGCGCATCTCGTCGCCGACATCGATGTCGAGGATGTGCTCCTCGAAGTCGTCGGGGAGGTCCTGCTTGGTCGTGCGTCGCGCCATGGCCCCATCCTCTCCCGCGGTGCGTCGCGAACCCGAGCGGGCACGCCGGTTGTCTACCCCGGCGAGCTTCGCTTGATACCCCGGCGAGCTTCGGCCCCAGTCCGCGACGACAGCTCGCTGCGCTCGCGGGCGCCTGGCTCGCTGCGCTCGCTCGCGCGGTTGTCTACCCTGGCGAGCTTCGGCCCCAGTCCGCGACGACAGCTCGCTGCGCTCGCCGGCGCCTGGCTCGCTGCGCTCGCTTCGGCGCAGTCGTCACGGCCATGGGGCCGATCGCCGGGCGCGCGGCTTCGCGCGAAAGACCGGGTCGCTTCGCTCCCATCCACTGGCTGGCGACCGGGGTGACGTAGCGCGCCCAACTGAACGTCGGTCATGGGTTGGCGGTGGGAGCGAAGCGACCCGGTCTTTCCGAGCGCAGCGAGGCGCCCGGCGATCGGCCTGGTGGCCCCGACGACAGCCGCGGAGCGAGCGTCAGCGAGCGACCGGGGCTGTTGCGGGCGAAGCCCGCGTCGTCGGGGACATCCAGGCCGAAGCTCGCCGGGGTATCAGACAGCCTGCTCGCCGGGGTAGACAACACGGCAAGCAGGTCGCGTTGTGTGTCCGGCCCGGCAAGCGGGAGAGCGCGCGGGCACCCCATGAGGGCAGGGCAGCGGAGGGGGAGCACATCCAAGGCCCGTACATCTGCATCCGGCACCCCCCGCCTCATACGATGGCGGGCGTGAGCGGCTCCGAGCAGGCGACGACGGTCGCGCCGCCGCGCCACTGGGAGGCGGACGTCGTCCTCCGCGACGGGAAGACCGCGCACGTGCGGCCGATCCGGCCCGAGGACGCCCAGCTGCTGGTGGACTTCTACGAGCGGGTCTCGGACCGGTCGAAGTACTACCGGTTCTTCTCGCCGATGCCGCACCTGTCCGACCGCGACGTCATCCGGTTCACCCAGGTCGACCACGACCAGCGGGTGGCGTTCGTGGTGATGCTGCAGGGCCAGATGATCGCGGTCGGACGCTACGACGTGGTGCGGCCGGGGGAGGCGGAGGTCGCGTTCCTCGTCGAGGACCAGCACCAGGGCCGCGGCATCGCCCAGATCCTCCTGGAGCACCTCGCCCAGGCCGCCCGCGAGCGCGGCATCGAGCGGTTCGTCGCCGAGGTGCTCCCCGACAACCAGCGGATGATCCAGACCTTCCGCGACGCCGGCTACCGCGTCGTCAGCTCCTACGACGAGGGCGTGCTCCAGCTCGAGTTCCCGATCGAGCCGACCGACACCGCGATCGGGATCATGCAGGGCCGCGAGCACGTGGCCGAGGCGGCGTCGATCCACCGGTTCTTCAACCCGCGGTCGGTGGCGGTGATCGGCGCCAGCCGCCGCCAGGACACCATCGGCCAGGCGCTCGTCCGCAACCTCGTGACCGGGGACTTCACCGGACGGGTCTACGCCGTGAACCCGAGCGCGCGAGCGGTGTCCGGGCTGCCGACGTACACCAACGTCACCGACATCCAGGACGACGTCGACGTGGCGATCGTCGCGGTGCCGGCCGAGTCGGTCGAGGACGTCGTGCTCGACTGCGCCGCCAAGGGGGTGCACGGGCTCGTCGTGATCTCGTCGGGCTTCGCGGAGACCGGCGAGGAGGGGCGCCAGCGGCAGCGCCGCCTGGTCGGGCTGTCGCGCTCGTACGGCGTGCGGCTGATCGGGCCCAACGCGCTCGGCATCATCAACACCGACCCCGCCGTGTCGATCAACGCCTCGCTCGCCGGGCTGATGCCGCCCCGGGGCCGGGCCGGGTTCTTCTGCCAGTCCGGCGCGCTCGGGTCGGCGATCCTCGAGAAGGTCCGCAACCGTGGTCTCGGCCTCTCGACCTTCGTCAGCGCCGGCAACCGGGCCGACGTGTCCGGCAACGACCTGCTGCAGTACTGGGAGGAGGACGAGTCGACCGAGGTCGTGATGATGTACCTCGAGTCGATCGGAAACCCTCGCAAGTTCTCCCGGGTCGCCCGCCGGGTCTCGCTGCGCAAGCCGATCATCGCCGTCCGCTCCGGCCGCACCACGCAGGGCGTCCCCATGGGGCACTCCGTCCGCAAGATCGCGGCGCCGCCGCAGGCCGTGGACGCGATGTTCCGGCAGGCCGGGGTGATCCAGGTGGACACCCTCGAGGACATGTTCGACGTCGCCCAGCTCGCCGCGCACCAGCCGCTGCCGCGCGGCCGGCGGGTCGCGATCGTCGGCAACTCCGACGCGCTCGGGCTGTTGGCCGCCGACGCCGCGTCCGCGGTCGGGCTGGTGGTCAACAAGCAGGTCGCGCTGAGCGCCGAGCCGTCGCCGGAGGACTTCGAGGACGCCCTCGACGACGCCATCGACGACCCCGATGTCGACGCGGTGGTGGTGGTCTACATCCCGCCGCTCAGCGTGGCGGGGGAGCCGATCGCCAACGTGCTCGCCGCGGTGGGGGAGCAGTCCGACAAGCCGCTCGTCTCGACGTTCCTCGGCACCGAGGGCATCCCCGAGCTGCTCCGCGTCCCCGACGTCGCCGGCTCCACCGCGGGCCGCGGCTCGGTGCCGTCCTACCCCGCCGTCGAGGCGGCCGTCCGCGCGCTGGCCAGGGTCGTCGACTACGCCATCTGGCTGCGCACCCCGGACGGCGCCGCGCCGGACCCCACCGCGGTGGACCCGGCGGCGGCGCAGCAGGTGATCGGCCGGGCGCTCGCGACGAACCCGGACGGAGTCGACCTCGACGCCGACGCGCTCACCCAGCTGCTCGCGGCCTACGAGATCGAGCTCATGGAGGCCAGGCCGGTCACGACCCTGCGCGAGGCACAGAAGGCCGGCCGGGAGCTCGGCTGGAACGTCATCCTCAAGGCCACCGCCGAGCGCGTCCGGGAGCGGCCGGACCTCGCGCACGTGTGGCGCAACATCGACTCCTCCGCGGAGATGCGCGACGCCTGGGAGAGCCTGCGCGAGGTCGTCGGCGAGGCCGAGGAGTCCGGCTACGTGGTCCAGAAGAACGCCCCGCCCGGTGTGCCGATCGCGATCCGCAGCCTGGAGGACCCGCTCTTCGGACCGGTCGTCTCCTTCGGCATCTCCGGGCCGATCATCGAGCTGCTCTCGGACGTGTCCTACCGGATCCCGCCGATCTACGCCCACGACGCGGCGTCGATGGTGCGGGAGATCCGCTCCTCGCCGATGCTCTTCGGCTACCGCGGCAGCGAGGTGGTCGACATCGACGAGGTGGAGCGGCTGATCCAGCGCGTGGCCCAGCTGCAGAACGACCTGCCCCAGGTCCGCACCCTCGAGCTCTCGCTGGTCCTGGCGGGGGCGCACGGCGCGACCGTGCTGACCGCCGCGGCCCGGGTCGAGCCGGTCGTCGACCCGCGCTCCGACTGGTTCGTACGCCGGATGCCGGACCTCCCCGGCGACACCATCCCGGGCTGACCTCGCCACCCGCGTGCGAGACTCCACACCATGCCTCTCCGCACCACTGACGGCCGGACGGACGACACCGACCGCAGCGTCGAGCTCCGGGACGCGATCGATCGCACCGGCTACTACCCCGACGTGGTCATCGACAGCGTGTCCGCGGCGGTCTCGGGCGAGCGGGTGGTGTCGTTCTACGTCCACCACGAGCCGACGTTCGACCGCGACGAGGTGCGCCGCCACCTGTCGGTCATGGTGCTCACGCCCAGCCGGCTGATCATCGTGCACACCGACGAGCACGCGGGAGACGACCTGCTGCCGGAGCCCTACACCTCGACCTCCTCCGAGGCGATCCGGCTGAGCTCGGTGACGTCCGTCGTGGTGACGCGCATGGTCGCCAACCCCACCAAGGGCCCGACGACGCCGGCCGAGGCCGTCATCACGCTGGGCTGGGGCGGGGTGAGCCGGGTCGACCTGGAGCCGGCCGGCTGCGAGGACCCGCAGTGCGAGGCCGACCACGGCTACACGGGGATGCTGGCCTCCGACGACTTCTCGCTGCGCGTCTCGGCCGCCGCCGACGGCGAGGACGCCGTGGCCCGCATGCTGTCGTTCGCCGAGCAGCTCTCCGCCCGGACCCACGCGGGGTGATCGAGAGCTTCGTCGAGCCTGCCTACGGCCGTCGCGCGCTCGGCGACGTCGTACCCGCGATCGGCCGTGCGCTCGGCAGCGACGCCCTGGCGGCACCCACCGGCCTGGTGCTGCCGGAGGCTCCTGCCTACGTCCTCTTCCTGGTCGACGGGCTCGGGTCGCGGCTCCTCGACCGCCACGCCGCCACCGCGCCGTACCTCTCCTCGCTGCGGGCGGACTCCGCGCCCGGCACGGCCGGGGTGCCGTCGACGACGGCGACCAGCCTGACCTCCCTCGGGACCGGGCTGACCCCCGGCACCCACGGCCTGGTCGGGTTCACCAGCCGGATACCGGGCACCGACCGGCTGCTCAACGCGCTGATCTGGGACAAGTCCGTCGATCCCCTGGAGTGGCAGCCGCACCCGACGGCCTTCTCGCGGCTCACCGACGCCGGCGTGCGCGTCGACGTGGTCAACAAGCGGGAGTTCGACCGTAGCGGGCTGACCATCGCCGCGCAGCGAGGCGCCGGCTACATCGGCGCCGACCGGATCGGCGAGCGGATCGCCGGTGCGGTCACCGGGTCCGCGCACCGCCCCTCACTGATCTATCTCTACGACGGCGACCTCGACTGGACCGGCCACAAGTACGGCGTCGACTCGCCCCAGTGGCTCCAGCAGCTCGCCGCCATCGACGCCCAGGCGGTGCAGCTGCGCGAGGCCCTCCCCGCCGAGGTGCGGCTGGTCGTGGTCGCCGACCACGGCATGGTCGACTCGAAGACGGGCAGCCGGATGGACATCGACCAGCAGGACGGCCTGCGGGACGGCATCGTGCTGCTCGGCGGCGAGGCGAGGTTCCGTCACCTCTACTGCGCCGACGGTGCCGCACCGTCGGTCGCGGGCCGCTGGTCCGAGCTCCTGGGTGACCGGGCCGAGGTCCTGCTCCGCGAGGACGCGGTCGCCCGCGGCTGGTTCGGCCCCGTGACAGAGGCCGTCCTGCCGCGGCTCGGCGACGTGATGGTCGCGGCCCGCGGCGACCTGGGGCTCTTCTCGAGCAAGGACTTCGAGTACGAGATGAGCCTGGTCGGCCTGCACGGGTCGCTCACGTCGGACGAGATGCTGATCCCCATCCTCGTCGGCTGATCCGGACGGTCCGGCCCGGGGTCACTCCGGCTGGTTGCCCGGCTTGCCGCCGATGCGGAACGACGACGTCACCCCCATGTACATCAGGTGGCTGACCAGCCCCTGCTGGGCGTGCGGCAGGTTGTGGCAGTGGTCCATCCAGATGCCCGGGTTGTCCGCGACGAACGCGATCGCGTAGGTGTGCCCGTCCGGCACCTCGAGCGAGTCGACCCACCACGGGCTGCCCGACGCCCGGGTGCCGTCGCGGGACAGGACCACCGCGTGGTGGCCGTGCAGGTGCATGGGGTGTGACTTGCCGGAGTGGTTCTCGATCTCGAAGGTGACCACGTCGCCCTCCTGGACCATGTACATCGGCGTGTCCGGGAACAGGTGGCCGTTGATGGTCCACCAGCGGCCCGGCCTGCCGTCCAGGAAGCCCGGGCGGCGGCCGATGCTGTAGACGAACTGCCGGTCCGGCTCGGTCGGGTCGAAGTCGAGCGCCGCCGGCGCACCGTAGGACAGCAGGTCGACCGCGTCGTCGGGATCCGAGCTCCCGTCGCCGCCGGTGGGGTCCCCGCCGAAGGTCATCGCGGTGACGCCGGCGAAGTCCACCCGCACACCGCCGTCGGACACGGTGAACCCGAGGTCGTAGCGGCCGCCCGCGGGCACCATCACCTTCTCGCTCTCGACGTCCGTCGGCTGGTTCACGTCGTATCCGTCGACCGCGAGGACCCGGAACGCCGCACCGGACACCCAGACCGGGGCGATCCCGTTGTTGGTGTTGACGATGCGCAGCCGCACCTCCTGGCCAGGGGCGGCATCGGCCTCGACCGGCCCGGCCTCGCCGTTGACCGTCGAGTCGCCGTCGTACTCGTGGAGCACGGCGAGCTGGTCGAGGGTTCCGGGCTCGGGGCCGCCGGCCGGCTGTACGACGAGCGCCCCGAGCAGCCCACCTCGCACCTGCGCGTGCGAGATCTGGTGCGAGTGGTACCAGTAGGTCCCGACGTGGTCGGCCACGAACCGGTAGACGTACTGCTCACCCGGGAGCACGGCGTCCTGGGTGACACCCGCGACGCCGTCCATCGCGTTGGGGACGTCGACGCCGTGCCAGTGCAGCGTGGTGCCCTCGTCGACGTTGTCGTTGACCAGGGTCACCTGCACCAGGTCGCCGACGGTGGCGGTCAGGGTCGGGCCGGGAGAGGTGCCGTTGACCGTGAACCGGTCGCCGTCCTGGTGCACCGTCAGCGTGGCCTCGACGTCGGCGGTCCGGTCCGGGTCGGCGACCAGGTCCTTGACCGGCGTGCCGTGATCCATGCCGGCCATGTCTCCCATGTCCCCCGAGTGCCCCCCGTGTCATGGCCGTCCATCGACATCTCGTGCGGTCCGCCGCCGTAGTCGGGGTAGCCCATGGCGGCCATGTCGTAGGAGTCGGGCAGCCGGCTGTTGTTCCACATCACCGCGAGCGGCACCACGACCGCCACCGTCGCGGCCACAGCCAGCAGCACGGCGACCCGGGCGCGGGTCAGGTGCAGCCGCGCCGCGACGGCACGCCAGCGGTCCCGCAGACCTGGTGAGGTCAGGACGAGCTCCTCAGGCGGGCGCGGTCGGCGCCACCGTCGGCGCTGGCGCGACCGCGTCGGCGCCCATCTTGCCGCCGGTGACCGACATGCCGAGGATGACGAGCGCGTTGGCGCCGTGCAGCATCCCGACGAACGGCGCCCCGTCGGCCAGGATCGGCAGCACGAAGGCCTGGACGATGATCAGCACGAACATGATCACCCCGAACCGCACGCCGCCCGGGATCTTGGCGAAGAAGGACACCACGAGCAGCGCCAGCGCGATCAGCGGGATCAGGAACGTGCCGTTGATGCCGTGGACGATGAAGCCGATCACGCCGTCGAACGGGATGTCGTCGCTCTCGAACTTGTCCTTGTTGATGACGCCGCCGTCATCGACGTAGTGGCTCAGGCCGAAGACCGCCCAGGCGATCATGGCCGCCTGGATCAGCACCTCGACGGAGATGGCGTAGTTGAGGATCCGGAAAGCCTTCTGCACGATGCTTCCTTCCCGTGGTGGCGAGCCGAGCGAACCCTGACCTCGTCAGGTTCGGATGGCCGCCACCCTTACCGGGCACCTGGGGCTTGTAAATGGCCAATTCGGGTGACTGTGCCGTGGTCCGCCGATGGTCCGCCGATGGTCCGCCGGTGGTCAGCCGAAGGGCAGCGGCTCGGCTCCCAGTGCGACGGCGTGCGCGCGGGCCGCGGTCATCCGGCGGCGGTGGTGCTGGCGGCACAGCACCTCGTAGGCGACCTCGGGCGCCGCCTCCTGGCTCCCGGCCTGCTCGACGTCGCCGACCACGATCACCTCGCCCTCGACGACCATCACCCCGTCCTCGGTGCGGGCGTTGTGGGTGGCGCGCTTTCCGCACCAGCACAGCGCCTCGACCTGGAGCACGTGGGTGCGGTCGGCGAGCTCGACCAGCCGGGCACTGCCCGGAAACAGCTCGCTGCGGAAGTCGGTCAGGATCCCGAACACGAAGACGTCGAGCTGGAGCTCGTCGACCACCTTGGCCAGCTGGTCGACCTGGTCGCGGGTGTAGAACTGGGCCTCGTCGCAGATCAGGTAGTCGACCCGGGAGCCGCGGGTCAGCTCGTCGACGACGTAGCGCCAGAAGTGGAAGTCCGCGTCCACCTCGATCGCGTCGTGCTGCAGGCCGAGCCGGCTCGAGAGCATCGCGGTGCCGGCCCGGTCGCGGCTGGTGAACATCCGGCCGACCAGGCCGCGCTGGACGCGGTTGTGGTTGGTCTGGAGCGCGAGCGTGCTCTTGCCGGAGTCCATGGTCCCGGTGAAGAACTGGAGCTCGGCCACGCGGACACCCTAATGAGCGGCGCGGGTCACGGGTGCAGGCGCGACCCCTTCACCGTCTTGTCGACGCCGTTCCTGGGGCCGTGCACCGCGATCCCGACCAGGTCGAGGTCGTCGCGGGCCACCGCCCGCACCACCGCCCGGTTGGCGAGGTCGTTGCCGGTCGAGAACATCTCCCGGGTGTAGACGCTCATCGGCAGGTCCCGGCGGAGGGCCCGGGCGTGGGCGGACCTGACGGTGCCGGCGTCCGCCTCGAGGACCACGACCGGCTGGCCGAGCAGCGGCAGGTACGCCGTCCCGTCGGCGTCCTCGTAGGGCTCGCCCATCAGCTGCGGATGGGCGCCGACGATCCCGCTGACGAGGAACGCGGTCACGTTGAGGCGCTGCCAGGTCGCGAGGTCGTCGCGGACCAGCACCGCGATCTTGGTGTCGAAGCGGATCGGTTCGTCCATGCGTCCAGCGTGGCGGCCGCGGGCCGGGGCGGTCTTGTACGTTCTTGACATGGCTCGCTCCAGGGAGAGCGTCCACGCCTGGCGCCCGGCCGTGCCCGGCGTGTCGGAGGTGCTGCACGCGCACTTCACCGAGCACGCCTACCCGGCGCACGTGCACGCCCAGTGGGCGGTGCTCCTCGTGGACGCCGGCGGCGTCGACTACCTGCTGGGGGGCGCGCGCCAGCAGGCGGTGACCCGCCGGGTGACCGTGCTGCCGCCGTACGTCTCGCACGACGGGCACGCCGCGAGCCCGGGGGGCTTCCGGAAGCGGGTCATCTACGTCGACGAGCGGTGGCTGCCGGAGCGGCTGACGGGCTCCGCCCTCCGCTCACCGTCGCTGGTGGATCCCGCGCTGGCGGCAGCGGTGGCCGCGCTGCACCGGTCGCTGGTCCGGCCGGGTGACGACCTCGAGGCCGAGTCGCGGCTGGCGACGGTCGCGGAACGGATCGAGCTCCACCTGGACTCCGCCCGCACCCCTGTGCCGGGGCGGGACCCGGGCCTGGCGCGACGGGTGCGCACCCGGCTGGACGAGGACGAGCCGACGCTGGACGCGCTGGCGCGCGACCTGGGCACCCACCCGTCGCACCTGGTGCGGGTGTTCCGGCGCGAGTACGGCCTCCCGCCGCACCGCTACGTCATCGGTCGCCGGTTGGACAGCGCCCGCGGGCTGCTCCTGGACGGCCTGCCGATCGCCGACGTCGCGGCGGCCACCGGCTTCCACGACCAGTCGCACCTGACCCGGCACTTCCGGGCGCTGCTGGGCACGACCCCGGGCGCGTTCAGGACCCTGGTCAGTGGTCGGGCTGGTTGAACGGACCGCCCGGCGCTGACGCCAGGACCTGCCACAGATGGCCGTCCGGGTCGGCGAAGACTCCGCAGTAGCCCCACTGCTGGTGCTGTGCCGCCGAGGCCACCTCGCCGCCCGCGACCGCCGCCCGCGCCACGAGCTCATCGACCTCGGCGGCCGTGCCGACCTCGACGGTGACGAGGCATCCGGCCGTGCCCCGCTCCGCCGTGGGCCGCCCGGCCGTCACCCAGCCGAAGCCACCGGTCGGGATGTACATGACGGCGGTCCGCTCGTTGAGCACCACCCGCAGGGGCTCGGGGACGCCGTCGTCGGCAGGCTCACCGGGGGTGTCGAAGCCGAGCGCCCGGGCGAACGCGTGCGCCCGGCTCCGGTCCTCGGTGGGCAGGGCCAGGACCACGTCGTAGCTCATGCGAGGGGAGACCTCGCGGGCCGGTCGGACTCATCGGCGAGGATGTCGGGGTGGCGTCCCCGCTCATCTCCGTCGACGACCTCCGCGGCCCTTCTCGGCCACGTGACCGTCCTCGACGTCCGCTACCGGACTGGGCGGGCCGCCGGGCCCGGCCGAGTACGCCGCGGGGCACGTCCCCGGAGCGGCGTACGTCGACCTGGACGGCGACCTGGCCGCGCCACCCGGCCACCCCGACGGCCAGGGAGGCCGGCACCCACTGCCGGACCCTCAGGTGTTCGGTGCCGCGATGCGGCGGGCCGGGGTGTCCGGCGACCGGCCGGTGGTCGTCTACGACGACTGGGGCGGGCCGCGCGGCGGGCCGGTGCTGGTGGCTGCTCCGCCACCACGGGCACCCGGACGTCCGGCTCCTCGACGGCGGCTGGTCGGCCTGGGTGACGGCAGGCGAGGTGGAGACCGGCACGCCCGAGGTGGCGGAGGGCGACTTCGAGCCAGGCCCCGGCGCGATGCCGCTGGTCGACGCGGACCGGGTGCTCGCCGTACCCGTGCTGGTCGACGCGCGGGCGCCCGAGCGCTACCGCGGCGAGACCGAGCCGGTCGACCCGGTCGCCGGCCACATCCCCGGTGCCGTCAACGTGCCGACCGGCGTCAACCTGGGCGCGGACGGCCGGTTCCGCAGCCCCGACCAGCTCCGCGCGCTCTACACGGCGGCCGGCGTGCCCCTCGACGGCACCGAGGTCGCCGTCTACTGCGGCTCCGGCGTCACGGCGATCCACGACCTGATCGCCCTCGAGCTGCTCGACGTCCGCGCCACGCTCTACCCGGGCTCCTGGTCCGGCTGGACCACCGACTCGGAACCGCCCGGTCGAGACCGGGTAGCCCCTGTTAGGAAGGAGCCGTGCAGACCACCCAGATCGTGCCTGGCCGCCCGACCCGACGGCGAGCCCGACAGCCGCCGACTTCGAGACGGTCACCGTCGACCTCCCACCCCTCGAGGACGGGCAGGTGCTGCTGCGGGTCCGCTACCTCTCGCTCGACCCCTACATGCGGGGCCGGATGAGCGAGGCCGAGTCATACGCCGACCCGGTCGGCTCGGCGACGTGATGGTCGGCGCCACCGTCTGCGAGGTGCTCGAGTCGCGGTCGCCGCGACCGCGCGGTCGGCGACCTGGTGCTGTCCTACTCCGGCTGGCAGACCCATGCGGTCGCGGACGCCCGGGCGATGCGCGAGGCTGGACCCGGACGCCGCGCCGGTGACGACGGCGCTCGGCGTGCTGGGCATGCCCGGGTTCACGGCGTACGCCGGGCTCCTCCTGCTGGGCAAGCCGAGGCCCGGCGAGACGGTCGTGGTCGCCGCGGCGACCGGCCCGGTCGGCTCCGCGGTCGGGCAGATCGCGAAGGATCAAGGGAGCCCGAGCGGTCGGGATCGCCGGCGGACCCGAGAAGTGCCGGGCCCTGGTCGAGGAGTTCGGGTTCGACGCGGCGGTGGACCACCGGGCCGCGGACTTCCGCGACCGGCTGGCCGAGGCCGTGCCCGACGGCATCGACGTCTACTTCGAGAACGTCGGGGGACAGGTGGCCCGCGCCGTGCTGCGGCACCTGAACCTCTACGCGCGGATCCCGGTGTGCGGCCTGGTCGCCGGCTACAACGCCACCGGGCGCGTCGAGGGCCCGGACCGGCTCGACGGGTTCATGCGCCGGGTGCTGACCAAGAGCCTCACCGTCCGGGGCTTCATCCAGAGCGAGTTCGAGCGCGAGCACCATGCGGCGTTCCTCGAGGAGATGTCGGCTTGGGTCAGGGACGGGAAGGTCCGTTACCGCGAGGACGTCACCGTGGGTCTCGAGAACACGGTCGAGCGCCTTCAACGGCATGCTGGTGGGCCGCAACTTCGGCAAGGTGCTGGTCCAGGTCGGAGACTGACCGGCCCGGGTCGGATCACGGATACCGACCGCCAGTGGCCCGGTCATGACCCGGATGGGCGGTTCTTCATCGAGGGCGCTCTCGCGATCGGTTGAGCCCGCTCACACCGGGCTCTGCTGAGACTTCGAGTGCTCGGGCAAGCAACCTGTCGGACCAGACCGCACGCGAGGCGGGCGATCCCCATGCACGATCTCCCGGAATGATCCGGGCGCCGCGCCATCGGCGCCGCCGGGCGGTGGCGCGGCGACCATCGCTCGTGGCAGCGGTGCGGCCGCGCGTCCCCTCGGTCGACGAGCGGCGGCGCTCGAGGACTCGACGGACGGCGGCACTCTCCGCGCCGCCGCCGGTGACCGGGCGGCGGCCAGGCGCTCGGTCTTCGACTTCTCCGAGGCACGGGCTCGCGATAGACCGCGGCAACGGCGTCGACCGCGCGGGAGCCCGAGCTGGTCGGCCGCTGGGCCCAACGGCAGCTGACGGATCGACCATCTCAGGGCCGAGCGCCGTGCTCAACGACCGGCGGCGCGCCGCGACCGGCTGCTGCGAGCCGGTCTGGAGCAACGCTGCCGGCACTCACGAGACCTACGGCAAGCTCGGGCTGGTTCTTCACGGTACTACGACCAGACCGGGGTCGGTCGACATGGTCCAGCGTTCACCGCCCAGTATGTCCGCTGATGATGGACCGTCGCCCGCGTGACGAGCGCGACCTGCGCAGCGCCAAGGCGTCCGCGCGCGACGGCTGCCGGAGGCCCGGACCGGGACCCGCTCGGCGCGGGCAACAACCGTCAGGCCGACATATCGACATCGGGCTCACGGCGTAACTTCAGTCCGTGACAACCCGGCTCGGCCTGTGGCGCTCGCAGATCTTCGTCGACGTGGACCCCAGGCGCTCGCCACCGCTGCAGGCAAGCTGCGCTGGGCAAGGCCTCGGGCGCCCACGCAAGGGCGTGTCGCATGAAGCGGAACGCCGATCATCAGGCCGCGGTCGGCCACGACTCCCTCGACGCGGCCGCCAACGGGTTCAAGCCGGCCAGGCTGGCCCGACCACCTCGGCCGGCCCCGGTGACTTCGACCTCGGCTCCGTGAACGGAGGCCACCCGGTCGTGGCGCGATCCCGGCGAGCGAGGGCTGGCCGGCTTCCTCGCCAGCGCCGTGCTGGCCGTGCGCGGCGCAACGCCGAGGAGTGCCTGCGGAGCGTGGAGCCGGTCGTGGACGACTGTCGCCGCGACGAGGTGCAGATGGACACCTACGCCGCGGGCTCCGACGGGCCCCGCAGCTGGCGGTAGTCGGCTACCAGCCTCGCTGCGGAGGCCCCAGACGGTGCTAGCGCAACCCGTCAACCGCCGGTGGTTGAGGAAGGCGCGCTAGCGCTGTCTCGAAACCCCGGCACTACCAGTGGATGCCCTTGAACACCTTGGCCAGCATGATCTGCTCGGTCTCGCGGGTGCCGGTGGAGACCTGGTCGCCCTTGGCGGCGGCCGAGTCGGGGAAGACGTGGTAGGCCATGTTGAGCACCCGGAACGCGAGCTTCGGGGCCAGGGTGTGCGCGATCGCGCCGGCGTTGCCGAGCATCGTGTTGATCTCGTGGGGGCGCTCGACCATCGCCTTGATGACCAGGTCGGCGGCCTGCGCGGGCGAGATGGTCGGGAACTTGTCGTAGATCTTGGTCGGAGCGATCATCGGCGTCCGCACCAGCGGCATGTGGATGCCGGTGAAGGTGATGCCGTCGCCGACCAGCTCCGACGAGACGACGTTGGACCACGAGTCGAGCGCCGCCTTCGACGCGACGTACGCCGAGAACCGGGGCGGGTTGGTCTGGACGCCGATCGAGCTGATGTTCACCACGTGGCCGCGCTTCTGCTTGCGCATCGTGGGGATCAGCCCCATCACCAGCCGGATCGCGCCGAAGTAGTTGAGCTGCATCGTGCGCTCGAAGTCGTGGAACCGGTCGTGCGAGAGCTTGATCGACCGACGGATCGACCGGCCGGCGTTGTTGACGACGAAGTCGATCGCCGGCAGCTCGGCCGTGATCTCCTTGCACAGGGTGTCGATGGCGTCGAGGTCGGAGAGGTCGCACGGGAAGACGTGGGCCGTGCCGCCGCGCCGCTCGATGGTGGCCCGGGTCGCCTCGAGCTTGTCCTTGCCGCGGGCGACCAGGACCGGGATGCCGCCGCACTGGGCCACCTTGAGCGCGGTGACCTGGCCGATGCCCGAGGAGGCGCCGGTGATGACGACGTACTTGCCCTGGAGCGCGTCGCGGTTGGCGCGGTCGCGGCCGGTGGCCTCGTCGAGGTTCTCCTCCCAGTAGCCCCACAGCGTCCGGGCGTACCCCTCGAGGTCGGGCACCGCGATGCCGGAGCCGGCCAGCGCCTTCTCGGTGCGGCGCGAGTCGAAGACGGCGGCGAACGACGTATGGGCGAGCACCTCGGCGGGACGCCGAGCCGGCCGACCGTCAGGTCGAGCACCGCCTGGGCGGGCGCGGACCTGATCACGCCGTTGATCAGCGTCGAGGGGCGCAGCGCAGCGGGGGAGCAGGCCGAGGCGCCCGGTGGTCCGCCGGTCGACCGGCGTCGCGAACGTCGGTGCGCCGGCGGCCTTGCAGAACGCGTTGACCATGTCGACGACCGGCTGCGGGTCGGGGTTGACCAGGTGGAACGCCTCGCCGTCGCGGTCGGGCAGGTGGCCGAGGTGGTCCATCGCCTTCGCGACGTAGTCGACCGGCACCATGTTGGTGTCGCCGAGGTCGACGCCGACCAGGGGCAGCCAGCCGGGCAGGTTGTCCCGCATCCGCTTCAGCAGCGGGAAGAGGTAGTAGGGGCCGTCGACCTTGTCCATCGCGCCGGTCTCGGAGTGGCCGACCACGATCGCCGGCCGGTAGACCCGCCACGGGCACCGTCGCCTCGGTGCGGACGATCTTCTCCGACTCGTACTTCGTGCGGTGGTAGGGCGAGGGCAGGTGCTGCCCCTCGTCGAACATCGTCTCGTCGAAGGTGCCGTGGTGGTCACCGGCCGCGGCCACCGACGACACCTGGTGGAAGCGGCCCACCTGGAGCGCCTCGGCGAGCTCGAGCGCGTGCCGGGTGCCGCCGACGTTCAGCTCCTCGTTGGTCGCGTCGTCGGCGGTCATGTCGTAGATCGCCGCGAGGTGGAAGAAGTGGTCGATCGTGGTGCGTCGCCGGCGCGGTGCTCGTCGATCCAGCCGTCGTCGACGCCGAGCCGGTCCGCCGCCAGGTCGCCGACCACGGGGACCACCCGGTCGGAGCCCCACGACTGGATGAGGGACTCCATCCGGTCCATCGACGACGCGCGGCAGAGCACGAAGATCGTGCCCTCGCGGTGGTCGACGAGCTCTTCGACGAGGTGCCGGCCGATGAACCCCGTCGCGCCGGTCACGAAGTACGCCATGGGCCGGAGGTTACCGGTCAGTTCCGGTGGTTGAGGAGGCTGCGCAGCAACCGTCTCGAACCCCGCTGACCGAGGCCGGTTGCTCTGGGTGCCCTCGCTGCGGTGGACTCGCCGCCCGTCGCGACCTCGCAAGCTCGGTCGCGGGGCTTGCTCGATCTCGTGAGCCCACGCGTGCCGCTGAGCCTCGCGGCACGCTGCTCACTCACTCAGTGGGGCCACCGAACATGATCTCGTCCCAGCTCGGCACCGAAGCGCGGCCGCGGGTCTTCTTGACCGGGCGGCGCGGCGGCTCGGGTGCGAGGCGTCGCCGTCCTCGTCCGTCGTCGTCGAGCGCGACCGCGTCGGCAGCCTCGTCGACCAGCTCGCTCTCGTCGACGCCGGGCTGGTCGTCGAGGAAGGCCTCGATCGGCTCGTCGGTGATGCCGAGCGCCCGCATGAGCTCGTCGTCAGGCTGAGCTGGTGCTCGTCCTCGGCGGGCACGGACGCGAGCCGGCGCACGCCGGGCTGTCCCTCGAGCTCGGGCTCCGGCTCGGCGGCCGGGTCGGGCAGGTCGCCGACCAGCCAGCGGGCGTCGTCGTTGTCGAGCACCACGAAGTTGCCCGGCTGGTCGAAGGTGAGCTCGGCGAGCCCCTCGCGACCCTGGATCGAGAACCGGCCGGTCAGCGCCCAGCGGCCGTCCTCGCGGCGCCAGGCGTCCCAGGCGACGACCTCGGGGTCGACGTTGCGCTCGTGGAGGTGGCCGGTGACGGCCTCGCCGAGGGTGCGGGCGCCGTGCGGCGTCTCGCTGGCGGGGCGGCGGATGGAGGACCGCTGGGCGCGCTCGGCGACGTGCTCGCGCTCGGCGAGCACCGGAGCGGCGTAGGGCATGACCTTCTCGACGGTGGTCTTGGCGGCGGCGGCCACCGACTCCGGGGTCTCCCCGGCCCGGATCCTGGCCTGGATGTCACGAGGTCGCAGCATGCTGTCCATCTGGGTCTCCACCTTGGGCACCGGTTGGTCGGGTCGGGTCGCGGGCTGTACGCCGAGTGCCGCCCTGAGCCGGGCGTCGATCTCGACGGTGAACTCGCCCCCGGCTGGGTCGTGGGGGTCCGCCAGCCGCAGCCGACGACCGTCCGGGGTCACACCGACCAGGGTCAGGTAGCGGCCGGCCGGGCTCTCAGGGCGCGCATCGACCAGCGGTGGGCTGGGAGTGCGTTCGGGTGCCGACATGCGTGCTGGTGGCCTTGTCGTGGTCCTCTGTCCGGATGCGGCGAGCCTACGTCAGCGAGCCGGGTCCGGGCGGGACCGCGAGCCTGCGCCACGCCGGGGACGAGCGTGATCGACGTCGCAGGTCAGGTCAGCCGTGGGGGTAAGGGAAGTACGGCTCGCCGACCGGGAGCCGGAACCGGAGCCCGTCGGTCAGGCCCGGACCCGAGGTCGTGCCACGACGGTGGAGCAGGTGTCGGCAGGCGAGCGAACACGCCAGCGAGCTGGTAGTGGCTCCTCCGACGGTGCGCAGAGTCAGCAGGCCGAGGGTGTCGGTCGTCCAGCCACTGGTAGGCCGTGGCCATCTGGACGTCGGGCAGCGGGATCGGGACGCGCGACTGCCGTGACGCCGTGTCGAAGACGAGGGGAAAGCCGCTCCGTAGCTGATGCTGAGCCGGCTCGCCGTCCGGGGAGAACGCGACCCGGTCCGGCAGGACGCGCTGCGGGGGCCGATGCCTTGCCCGTCGAGGGTCAGGCTGTTGGTCTGGTTCCTGCAGCCGGTGCGGACGCACGTGACCGTCCTCCCAGGCCAGCTGCTCGTCCGGTGACCGCTGGCTGGCCCGCGGTGTCGACGTCGACGGCCGTCGTGCCCTCCGGACCGTAGGTGTAGAGAATCCGCCCGTCGACCGCCTCGAGCGTCGGTGTGCCGGGCACACCGATCCGCTGGACGGCGCCCGTGGCCTGGTCGAGCACGACGAAGGCATCGCGGTCGGGCCAGGCGGCGAGGCTGCCGTCGGTGTCCCCGACCATCCGCGGCGCAGCCCGCGGTCGCCGGCAGGTTCTGGATGGTGCCGACGCCCTGCGCACGTCGGCGTCGACGTAGGAGAAGACCTCGTGACCGTCGGTGAAGACGTAGCCCTCGTCGGTGCGGACGTAGCGACGCGACCTCGTGGCCGAGGTCCACCTGAGCGGTCAGGCCGTCGTGCACGCACGGAGCCGGTCGGTCCAGCTGAGCCCCGGACGCGAGCGTCCGGTGCCTCGGAGCAGGCTTCGGAATCGGTCGCCGGGCCACGGCACCCACGGCGCGCCCGGCCGGCGAGCGACCGCGGCAGACCATCACGGCGGCGCCGCCGGCCCACCGGCGACGGCGCACGGCGCGAGAACCGGCCAGCGTGATGGCCTCGAGGTCGATCGCCTCGAAGCGCGCGGAGTCCGCACGCTCGTGCAGGACGTGGGCCAGGGTGTCGGTCATCTGGTCACCTCGGAGTCGATGCAGGAGGTCGTCGCCCAGCCGGGCGCGGAGCTTGGTGAGACGCGGCGGAGACCTGGCTCTTCACGGTGCCGACCGCGCAGCCCATCGCCGCGGCGGTCTGCACCTCGGTCAGGTCGTCGTAGAAGCGGAGCACCACCGCGACCCGCTGTCGCGGCGGCAGCGACTGGAGCGCCTCCCAAAGAGCGGTGCTGGTCGCCACCTCGTCGGCGTGGTCGCCGGACGCGCCCTCGTGCGGCCGGTCGGTACTGCGCTCGGCGTTCCAGCCCTTGCGGCGGAACCACGAGATCGCGGTCGTGGTGATGGCCTTGCGGGTGTAGGCCTCGGCGTTGGCCACGTCGCGCAGCCGGGGCCACGCGACGTAGGTCTTGGTCAGCGCCTCCTGCACCAGGTCCTGGGCGAGGGCGGTGTCGCCGACCATGAGGTACGCCGCGCGCTGGAGCGCGGGGCCGCGGGCGGCCACGAACTCCGGGAAGTCGCGTCGCGCCCGGTCCGTCACGACACCCAAGACGCGATGAGAGCCACAGAAGGTTCGCTCAGCCCAGCACCCGCCGCAGGTAGCCGTTGGCGAAGACCCGCTGCGGGTCCAGCCGGTCGCGCATCGCGAGGAACTCCTCGAAGCGCGGGTAGGCCGGCGCCAGGTCGGCCGCCGTGCGGGTGTGCACCTTGCCCCAGTGGGGCCGGCCGTCGTGGGCGCGCAGGATCGGCTCCATCAGCGCGAAGTAGTCGCGGTGCTCGGCGTCGCGGTGGGTGTGGAAGGCCAGGTAGAACGAGTCGCGGCCGCTGGCGGTCGAGAGCGGGATGTCGTCGGCGGGCGCGACCCGGATCTCGACGGGGAAGCTGATGCGCAGGTCGGAGGCGTCCAGCGCGCGCCGGCACTCGCGGAGCGCGTCGAGGCCCCCCGCCCGCGGGACGGCGTACTCCATCTCCCGGAAGACCACCCGCCGCGACGCGGTGAAGACCCGGTGGGGGACGTCGGAGTAGGTCCGGGGGCTGAGCAGCGACGCAGCCATCCGGTTCATCCGCGGGATCACGCGGGGGGCCCGGTTGGCGCCAGCGGTGAGCACGCCGAACGCGGTGTTCTGGAGGAACTCGTCGTCGAACCACGCCCGGCGGCGCGACAGCGGCCTCGCCGTCGCGAGGTCCGGGCCGCGCCGGGTGTTGCGCTTGGTCAGCATCCGGTCGGTGTGCGGGAACCAGTACATGTCCACGTGGTCGGCCACGTCGGTCATCTCGTCGAAGCCCTCGAGCGCCTCGTCCCACGACATCGGCTGCTCCTCCGCCTCGAGCAGGAAGACCGGCTCGACCCGGAACGTGATCGTGGTGAGGATCCCGAGCGCACCCAGCCCGACGCGTGCGACGTCGAGGACGTCGGCGTTCTCCTCCGGGGTCGCGCGGAGCAGCTCCCCGGTGCCGGTCACCAGCTCGAGGCCGACCACCTGGGCCGCCAGCCCGGCAGCGGTGCCGCCGGTGCCGTGGGTGCCGGTCGAGATCGCGCCGGCCAGGGTCTGCTCGGCGATGTCGCCCATGTTGTGCAGGCTCAGGCCGAGCGCCTCGAGCTCCTGGTTGAGCACCTTCAGGGAGGTGCCGGCCCGGGCGGTGACCGTCAGCGCGTCGCGGTCGACCGCGACGACCCCGGTGAGGCCGTCGGGTCGGAGCATGGCCGCCTCCGGCGCGGCGATCGCGGTGAAGCTGTGGCCGGTGCCGACCATCTTGACCGTGCTCGCCGTCTCCAGCGCGCGGCGTACCTCTGCGACGACGTCGCCGGCGTCGGCCGGGGTGGCCTCACGCGTCGGGCGCGCCGTCTCCAGTCGCGACCAGTTCGTCCAGGTGCTCACCCGGCGAGCCTATTGACCGGCCGCCGCGGGCCCCGATGGCGGCCAGCACGCCGAGCACGCCCGAGCAGAGGGGTACGACGTACGCCGTGTGCGGGCCCTGCGCGTCGATGACCACACCGGCGAGGGCGGCACCCGGTGCCAGTCCGGCGGCCATCGACGTGTGCAGCATCGTGATGCCCTCGGTGAGCCGGCTCGGCGGGACGGTCTGCTCGATGAACGAGACGGCACCGATGAGGGTCGGGGCGATCGCGAAGCCGGCCAGGAAGAGGACGACGCCCATCGCCATCGCGCTGCCGAGGAACGGGGTCGGCACCATGAGGATCGTCAGCGCCACCACGCCGATCCGCATCCGCATCGCCGGGCCGACCCGCCAGGTGACCGCCCCGGTGATGATGCCGGCGAGCAGCGACCCGAACGCCCACAGCGCGAGCAGCACGCCGGAGATGGCCTTGTCCCCGAGCTCTTCGGCGAAGGCCACCGTCACCACCTCGGTCGACCCGAACAGGCCGCCCAGGGCGAAGCTGATGAGCGCCACGGGCAGCAGCTGCCGCCACGGCATCGCGATCCTGAGACCGTCATCGGTCCTGCTCGGGTGCGCGGGCGGCTCGGTGCTGCGCAGCGAGCAGAACGCCACCGTGCCGACCAGACCGGCGATGATCGCCGCGACCAGTCCGGCGGCGGGGTGCACGGTGGTGGCGAGCACCGTCGCCAGCGGTGGGCCGGTCATGAAGACGACCTCGTCGACCACCGCCTCGAGCGCGAAGGCGGTCTGCCGCTGCGCCGGGTCGGTGAGCACGTGGGTCCAGCGCGCGCGGACCGCTGCCCCGATGGCGGGCATGGTGGCGCCCGCCAGGGCCGCGAGGACGTGGGGGAGCGGCACCCGGTAGCCGGCATCGACCGCCCACACCAGGAGCGAGAGGCTGACCGTGCAGACCGTGATCGCCGCGAGCAGCACCCGGGACTGCCCCAGCCGGTCGATGAGCCGTCCCTGCACGGGCGCCGCCACGCCGGACCCGATGATCAGGGCCGCCGACACCCCGCCGGCCAGGCCGTAGGAGTCGGTGCGCGCCGAGACCAGCAGGACCGTCCCGAGGGCCACCATCGAGATCGGCAGCCGGCCCAGGAACCCGCTCGCCGAGAACGCGGCCGCGCCGGGCTTGGTGACGACCTGACGGTAGGCGGAGAACACGGGCATGGCCTACAGGACACTAGGGCGCCTCTGCCACCGCTCCCAACTCCATATCGGCCGCGCCTCCGGGCAGTGCCCGGGAGGCCACTGCCGCGAGCACGGCCGCTCCGAGCGGGACGAGGTAGGCGGGTGAGGCGCCCGCGCGGTCGACCACGATGCCGGCCAGGGCTGCCCCCGGTGCCACGCCCGCGACCAGGCCCGTCTGCAGCAGCGCCATCCCCTCGGTCAGCCGGGCCGCCGGCGTGACCTGCTCGATCATCGCCGTCGTCGCGATCAGCGTCGGGGCGATCGCCAGCCCGCCGACCAGCATCAGCCCCGCCATCAGCCAGATCGCGTCGACCAGCCCCAGCGGCGCCATCGCCACCACCAGCCCCAGGGCGCCCCACCGCACGCGCTGGGTGAGCCCGCGACGGAAGGTCACCGCGCCGGTGATCGCGCCGGCGAGCAGGCTGCCGAGCGCCCACAGGGCCAGCAGGAGGCCGGACGCCGACTTGATGCCCTGCTCGTCCGCGAACGCGACGGTGATGACCTCGGCGGCGCCGAACATCAGCCCGAGCGCGACACAGACGACCGTGAGCGGTCCCAGGGCGCGCCAGGGCAGCGGCACCCGGGCTCCACGAGCACGGTCGTGCGGGTGGGCCGGTGGCTCGGTGCCGCGCTGGGCCGCGAAGGCGAGGCTCCCGCCCACACCGGTGATCACGGTGGCCGCGATGCCGGCCACCGGGTGGACCAGGGTCGCCAGGAGGGTGACGAGGATCGGCCCGATCATGAAGACGGTCTCGTCGACGACGGCTTCGAAC
This sequence comes from uncultured Actinomycetota bacterium, assembly GCA_963766475.1. Lineage (GTDB taxonomy): Bacteria > Actinomycetota > Actinomycetes > Propionibacteriales > Nocardioidaceae > Nocardioides. The sequence continues at coordinate 452,045 of CAVXZS010000007.1, forward strand.
GCGTAGGCCGTCTCCACCTCAGCGGGACCGTCGAGGACATGGGCCCAGCGGGTGCGGACGCAGGCGTCGATGGGCGGGAGCGTGCCGCCGGCCACGGCCGCGGCGGCGTAGGTCGACCAGAGCGGCCAGTCGGCCTGCACGGTGACGACCAGGGCAACCATCGCCGCACCGAAGACGACGCTGCCCAGCGCCAGCACTTGGCCCTGCCCACGCGCGTCCACGAGGCGGCCCAGAGGCAGGGCCAGGACCGCGTTGGCGACCATGTAGGCCGCCGCGACCGAGCCGCCGAGGCCGTAGGAGCCGGAGTCGGCCTGCACCAGGAGCAGCATCCCGAGCCCGGCCATCGACAGCGGCAGCCGCCCGACCAGGCCGGCGGCTGAGAACCGGAGGCCCCCGGGTCGGGACAGCACGGAGCGGTACTTCGTGAGCATCGGGGCCAACCTAGGGCTGTCCACCCCCTCCCTAGACTCGCGACGTGGAGGCTCCCGACGTCGCGCCGTACGACGCGCTCCTGCTGGTCTCCTTCGGCGGGCCCGAGAAGCCCGAGGACGTCGTGCCGTTCCTCGAGAACGTGACCGCCGGCCGCGGCATTCCGCGCGAGCGCCTGGCCGAGGTCGGGCAGCACTACTCGCTGTTCGGCGGTCGCTCGCCGATCAACGACCTCAACCGCGACCTGCTCGCGGGCATCGAGGCCGACCTCGCCGCGGCCGGCATCGACCTGCCCGTCTACTGGGGCAACCGCAACTGGGACCCCTACCTCACCGACGCGGTGCAGCGCATGAAGGACGACGGAGTCACCCGCGCGGCCTGCTTCGTGACGAGCGCCTACTCGAGCTGGTCGTCGTGCCGCCAGTACCGCGAGAACCTGTTCGACGCCGTCTCGGCCGTCGCCCAGGAGGACAGGAGTGCTCCGGTGCTCGACAAGCTGCGGCACTACTTCAACCACCCCGGGTTCGTGGAGCCGGTGGTCGACGCGGTGCTGGCGGCCCTCGCCGACCTCGGCGCCGACCTGCGCGCAGGCGCCCACCTGGCGTTCGTCACCCACTCGATCCCCCTCTCGATGGCGGAGACGGCGGGCCCCCGTGGGTGGGCGGAGGCCGGGGCGTACGTCGCCCAGCACCGCGACGTGATGGCCGCGGTGACGGCGCGGATCGCCGAGGAGACCGGGGTCTCGCACCCGCACGACCTCGTCTTCTGCTCGCGGTCGGGATCGCCGCAGGTGCCCTGGCTCGAGCCCGACGTCAACGACCACCTCGAGGCGCTGGCCAAGGACGGCGTACCGGCCGTCGTGCTGGTGCCCGTCGGCTTCGTCTCCGACCACATGGAGGTCGTCTACGACCTCGACACCGAGGCGCTGGCCACTGCCGAGCGGCTCGGCCTGCCCGTCCGGCGTGCCGCCACCGCGGGGACCGACCCGCGCTTCGTCGAGATGGTCCGCGACCTCCTCCTGGAGCGCGCCGCGGCCGAGCGTGGCGAGGACGTCGCGCGCGTCAGCGTCGGTGCGTTCGGACCCCTCTGGGACCGCTGTCCGGTCGGCTGCTGCCCCAACCCGCGCGCCGACCGCCCCGCTCTCTGCGGCGAGCCGGCATGACGGCCCCCGAGCCTCGCCCCGAGGAGCTGCTCGAGCTCGGCGTGCGCACCGCTCGCGCGGCCGGCCGGCTGATCCGGTCGGGCGCCGCCCGGGGGGTGACGGTCACCGCGACCAAGTCCAGCGACGTCGACGTGGTCACCGAGTCCGACCGGAGCGCGGAGCGGCTGATCCGCAAGGGGCTGCTCGGCGCCCGCCCGGACGACGCGGTGGTGGGGGAGGAGGGGGACGACGAGTCCGGCACCTCAGGGGTGCGGTGGATCGTCGACCCGATCGACGGGACCGTGAACTTCCTCTACGGCATCCCGCAGTACGCCGTCTCCATTGCGGCGGAGCTCGACGGCGAGGTCGTGGCCGGCGTGGTGCTCAACGTCGCGACCGGCCAGGAGTACACCGCCACCCTGGGCGGGCCGGCGCAGCGCGACGGCGTGCCGATCCGGGTGCGCGCCGTCGTACCGCTGGCCGAGCGGCTGATCGGCACCGGCTTCTCCTACGAGGCGCACCAGCGCCAGATCCAGGCCGCGGCGCTGCTGCACCTGCTGCCCCGGATCCGCGACATCCGCCGGCTCGGCTCCTGCGCACTCGACCTCTGCGGGGTCGCCCAGGGCTCGCTCGACGGCTACCTGGAGGAGGGCGTCAACCTGTGGGACCACGCCGCCGGCGGGCTGATCGCGACGGCTGCGGGGGCCCGGGTCGAGACCGAGCGGGGCGTCGGCGGCCGGCCGATCGTCATCGCCGCTCCCGCGGGCGGGTTCGACGAGTTCATGGCTGCGATTTCGCAGGCCGGGTACCTTGTCGCTGAGCACGCCTAGGTCCCGCGTAGAGCCCCGGAGGGAGCCGCTTGCGGGCATGGAATAGAGGCGTGTCATGAGATGTTCCACCACCGCATCAGCCGCCGGTGTGTCCGTTCCCGGGCCCATGGTGCACAATCCTCCCCTGCCGACGACGTTTCACGTCGGTCTCGGGGGATGACAGACGTTTGGAACGGCCGAAGGGAGTGACGAGACATGGCGACTGACTACGACGCCCCACGCAAGAGTGAAGAAGACCAGTCCGAAGAGAGCATCGAAGAGCTCAAGGCGCGTCGCCACGACAAGAACTCCGGCAAGGTCGACGAGGACGAGGCCGAGGCGGCCGAGTCCTTCGAGCTCCCGGGTGCGGACCTCTCGCACGAGGAGCTCGCGGTCGAGGTGAAGCCCAAGCAGGAGGACGAGTTCACCTGCATGAGCTGCTTCCTGGTCCACCACCGGAGCCAGCTGGCAGACGCGAAGAAGCTCATCTGTTTCGACTGCGCTTGAGTCACCAGCTTTGACGCTGACCCGGCAGAAGCTTCTGCCGGGTCAGCGTCATTTCAGGTCGGTGCTGGTCGGAGTCAGCTCTTGTCTCCCTTGCGCAGCCCGGGCGGCAGGTGGCCGGTCGAGCGGGCGTAGTAGCTCGCCGCCCGGCGCTGGGCCACCATGCGGGCCAGCGCGACCGCGGCGCCGGTGATGCTCGCCCACAGCACCGCCTCGCCGAAGCTCACGTCGGGGTCGGCGGGGTTCTCCGGCGGGTTCTTGCCCGCCGCGACCTGCCAGGACCGGTCGAGGAGCTTGCGGGTCAGCGCAGCCGCGCCCAGGCCCGCCACCAGCGAGAAGACGGTCCACACCTTGGAGCTGTCCGATGCCATGGGTTGAAGGTACCCAGCGATGCCGGCGGTGGTTGAGGAGGGCGCTCTGCGCCCGTCTCGAAACCAGGTGACCCGACGCTGGGACTCGGGCTGGTACCAGTGCGTGGTTCCGCGGTTTCGAGACGCTTGCTGCGCAAGCTCCTCAACCAGCGGTAGCCGTCAGCCGGCGGATCGACTTCGCCAGCTCGTCTGGGTGCCGTGAGCACACCAGCCAGTACGGCGCGGGGTCGGCCGGGTCGAGGATCTCCACCCGGACCGCCCGCTTGAGGTAGGGGCGCAGCAGCAGGTAGGCGCGGGCGTCCGCCTCGGGCCCCGCGACGCGGCGGGTCTCCTCGGCGTCGAGGGCCGTGGCCTCGCCGAGGTGCGCGGCCTCGATCCGGGCGCGGCCGGCCCGGAACCAGCCGGCGTCGACGCTCACCCGGGGGCTGCCGTAGCTGACGAGCAGCGCCGCGAGCAGCGCCAGGGCGATCCCGCTGCAGACCCAGGCCGCCAGGCCCGGTAGGGCCACGACCAGGGCCAGCCACAGGCTCGCGACCAGCATCACGCCCTGCACCCACCACCTCAGCGGGACGCGCAGCCGCTCGTCGTACGAGGCCGCGTCCACGCAGCGGATCCTCCCACTCGATGTAGGCACTAGCCTGCGCCGGGTGGAGCTGCCCGTGCCCGTCGTCCGCCTCGACCCCGACCTCCCCCTGCCGGCGTACGCCCATCCCGGCGACGCGGGAGCCGACCTGGTGACCGCCGTCGACGTCACCTTGCAGCCGGGGGAGCGCGCCTTGGTGCCGACCGGGATCGCGATGGCGGTCCCCGACGGGTACGTCGCGCTGGTGCACCCGCGCTCCGGCCTGGCCGCGCGGCACGGGCTGTCCATCGTCAACACGCCGGGGACCATCGACGCCGGCTACCGCGGTGAGGTGAGCGTGCTGCTGGTCAACCTCGACGCGGCCGAGCCGATCGAGCTCCGGCGTGGCGACCGGGTGGCCCAGCTGGTCCTCCAGAGAGTCGAGCGGGCGGCGTTCGCCGAGGTGGAGGTCCTGCCCGAGAGTGTGCGGGGGGACGGCGGCTACGGTTCTACTGGAGGCTTCGGGACCGAGGACCCGGCCCGCGACCCAGGGAGCGAAGGCACGTGAAGTTCCGCCGCAAGGCGCAGTCCGACGCCGTCGAGGACGACGGCATCCTCGACGACCTCGCAGAGGAGGAGGCGGCCGACCCCCAGGACCTGCTGGCGGACGGCCCGTTCGACTCCGAGGACCTGCCCGCGGACGGCGAGGTCGAGCGCCTCGACCTCGGCTCGCTCCTGATCATCCCCGAGCCCAACCGCGAGCTGCGCCTCCAGGTCGACGAGGCGAGCGGCGTCGTGCAGTCGGTGGTGATCGCCGGCCCGGACGGCGCGCTGGAGCTGCGCGCCTTCGCGGCTCCGCGCAACGGAGACCTCTGGTCCGACGCCCGTCCGAAGATCGCGGCCGAGGTCGCCCAGGCGGGCGGCACCGCCACCGAGCGCGAGGGCCCGTGGGGCACCGAGCTGGTCTGCCAGGTCGGCCAGCGCGCGGGGGGCACCCAGGTCTCCCGGGTGATCGGCATCAACGGTCCGCGCTGGATGCTGCGCTGCTCCCTGCTCGGGGCGGCGGCGGCACGGCCCGACGACGCCAAGGACTGGGAGGAGAGCATCCGCAAGGTCGCGGTGCACCGCGGTGCGCACGCGATGCCCGTCGGCGAGGGTCTGCCCGTCGTCATGCCTCCGCAGGCTCGCCGCCAGGACCAGCCGGGCTGACGGGCCGTCGCGTCGATGAGTCCCCGATGAGCAAGAAGAACCTGCGCCGCACGATCAGCCGCTGGGCCAGCCCGGGCACCCAGGACGCGCACCACCTCCGCCAGGCCTACGCGGCCGGCAGGTCCGGCGCCACCTCGATCGCGGACGCCCCCAACCGCGAGCGGGTGACGCTGCGCGGCTCGCTGCGGACGGTCACGCTGCGCCCGCGCGCCGGCGTACCGGCCCTCGAGGCGGAGCTCAACGACGGCTCCGGCATCATCACCGTGGTCTGGCTGGGACGGCGCCGGATCGCCGGGATCGAGCCCGGACGGGCCATCGAGGTCGAGGGCAGGATCGGGGCCTACGACGGAGTCCGGATCATGTACAACCCGCGCTACCAGCTGATCCCATGACCGGCCCCGACCCCCAGGCCGACCCCACCGAGGCGGTCGACGAGAAGCCGCGCCCCACCGTCGAGACGGTCGAGGCGATGGTGCGCGCCCAGATGGCGACCTCGCTGGGCGGCAAGCGCGGCATCATCGAGGCGGCCATCCCGGGCGTGCTCTTCACGATCGTCTGGCTGACGACCAAGGACATCCGCGCCGCGCTGGTCGTCGGCGGCGCCGGCGTCGCCGTCGCGCTGGTGGTCCGGCTGGTGCAGCGCTCGACGGTGCAGTACGTCTTCAACGCGGCGTTCTCGATCGCGATCGGCTACCTCTTCACCCGCATCGCGGCCAACGCGGGCGGGGACGCGTCCGACCAGGCGCTGGCCTACTTCCTGCCCGGCATCCTGCTCAGCCTGGGCTACACGATCGTCTTCGGCGCGTCGTGCCTGCTGCGGTGGCCGGCCGTCGGCTTCATGGTCGGCAGCGTGAGCGGCGACCCGCTCGCCTGGCACGACGACGATCAGGTCGTGAAGCTCTGCACCCGCCTGACCTGGGTGCTGCTGATGCCGGGCGCGGTCGGCGTCCTCCTGCAGGGGCCGGTCTGGCTGCTCGGCTGGTCGGGCACCATCGACAAGGACACCGCGGTGGTCATCGTGAGCGTGCTCCGCCTGGGTCTCGGCTGGGCACTCCGGATCGCCTCGTGGTCGCTGATCGTGTGGCTGCTGGCTCGGAACGCGACGCCCATCGAAGATGGGCATCGGTGACCCGTCAGTTCCGGATGCCCGCTGCCCGAAGGGCCCGCGTCGTCCGGAAGTGACGGGTCACCGCACGTGGCACCCAAGCCGAGCCAACGGCGCATCTCGCCCACAACAAGACCCACAGCAAGACCGTCCCGTAGCGCCGGGTCGGCGCCTCTGGGGTGTCCCGTAGCGCCGGGTCAGCGTCTGTGGGGTGTCCCGTAGCGCCGGGTCGGCGGGTAGCTCAGTCCTTGGAGCCGTGCTCGGTCGGCGCCAGCAGCCGCTCGAGCTCGTCCTCGAGGTCCTCGGGCACCACGAAGAGCAGCTCGTCGCCGGACTCGACCGGCTGCTCGGCGTCGGGGACGTAGACCTGGCCGTCGCGGAGGATCGAGACGAGAGCGCAGTTGTCGGGGAACGGGATCAGGCCGGTCGGCTTCCCGACGTAGGGCGAGTCGGCGGGCAGCGTGAGCTCGACCAGGTTGGCGTTGCCCTGACGGAAGGTGAACAGCCGGACCAGGTCGCCGACCGTGACCGCCTCCTCGACCAGGGCGGACATGATGCGCGGCGTCGAGACGTTGACGTCCACGCCCCACGCCTCGCTGAACAGCCACTCGTTGTTGGGGTGGTTGACCCGGCCGACCGTGCGCGGGACGCCGAACTCGGTCTTGGCCAGCAGCGAGGTGACGAGGTTGGCCTTGTCGTCACCGGTCGCGGCGATCACCACGTCGCACTTGTCGAGCCGCGCCTCCTCGAGGGAGGACAGCTCGCACGAGTCGGCGAGCAGCCACTCGGCGTCGGGCACCCGCTCCGGCTTGATCGCGTCGGAGTCCTTGTCGATGAGCAGGACCTCGTGGCCGTTCTGGATCAGCTCCCGGGCGATCGAGCGGCCGACCGCACCGGCACCGGCGATGGCGACTCTCATGTGACCACCATCATTGCTGCTCCGGACCGTTGTCGATGACCTTGAAGGCGTGGGCGGCGTTCTCCTCGCGCATCACCAGGTGGATGAGGTCGCCCTCCTGGATCACCGACTCCCGGTTGGGGAGGATCCCCTCGCCGAGCCGGTCGATCCACGCGATGCGGCTGCTGGTCTGCTCCTGGAAGTGGATCGTGCGCTGGCCGACCCACTGCTCGGGGATCGGCACCTGGTCGACCCGGATCGTGCCGGACGGGTCGCGGAAGTCCGCCTCGGCGCCGGCCGGCAGCAGCCGGCGCAGCACCTGGTCGGCCGTCCACTTGACCGTGGCGACCGTCGTGATGCCGAGCCGCTGGTAGACCTCGGCCCGGCCGGGGTCGTAGATCCGGGCCACGACCTGCTGGATCCCGAACGTCTCGCGCGCCACGCGGGCGGCGATGATGTTGGAGTTGTCTCCACTGGAGACCGCCGCGAAGGCGTCGGCCCGGCGGATCCCGGCCTTCTCCAGGACGGCCTGGTCGAAGCCGTAGCCGGTGACCTTGTCGCCGTTGAAGCCCACGCCCAGGCGCCGGAACGCGTCGGGCTCGCTGTCGATGACCGACACCGTGTGGTTGCGGTCCTCGAGGCTCCGGGCGAGGGTGGAGCCGACCCGCCCGCATCCCATGATCACGACGTGCACCCGGCCACGGTATCCGCTGCGCACACCGGGTGACGTCGTTGCCTGCCGATCGCCCGCCCGGTGTGCGTACGCTTGCGGCTCGTGGGTGTCGGCGACGTGTCCAAGCGGATCCTGCTGGGACGCAAGCTGCGGAGCTCCCAGCTGGGCGAGACGCTGCTGCCCAAGCGGGTCGCACTCCCGGTCTTCGCCAGTGACGCGCTCTCGTCGGTCGCCTACGCACCGGACGAGATCTTCATCATGCTGTCGATGGCCGGGGTCACGGCCTACGCCTTCAGCTGGAAGATCGGCATCGCGGTGGCCGTCGTCATGCTGACCGTCGTCGCGTCGTACCGCCAGAACGTGCACGCCTACCCCAGCGGCGGCGGCGACTACGAGGTCGCGACCGTCAACCTCGGGCCGAGGGCCGGCATCACGGTGGGCGCCGCGCTGCTCGTCGACTACGTGATGACCGTGGCGGTGTCGGTCTCGTCCGGGGTGCAGAACGCCGCCTCCGCGATCGATGCCTTCTCCGGTCACGAGGCACTGGTCGCGTCGGTGCTGGTGGTCGTCCTGATGGCGCTGAACCTGCGCGGCGTGCGTGAGTCCGGGACCCTGTTCGCGATCCCGGTCTACGCCTTCATGGTCGGCATCATCGGGATGGCCCTCTACGGCCTGCTGCTCGGCCTCACCGGTGACCTGCCGCAGGTCGAGAGCGCCCACCTCACGATCCAGCCGAAGCCTGGGTACGAGGACGAGCTCACGACGATCGGCCTGGTGGTGCTCCTGGCCCGCGCGTTCTCGTCGGGGTGCGCCGCGCTGACCGGCGTCGAGGCGATCTCGAACGGCGTGCCGGCGTTCCGGAAGCCCAAGAGCCGCAACGCCGCGACCACGCTGCTGCTGCTCGGCACCATCGCGATCACCATGCTGATGAGCATCATCGTGCTGGCCCGCAACATGGGGATGAAGTACGTCGACCCCGACGACATCGACCGGCTGCGGGACGACGGCCACCACGTGCCGGAGGGCTACGACCAGCACACGGTGATCGCCCAGCTGGCCAAGGCGATCTTCAGCGACTTCCCTCCGGGCTTCTACTTCGTGATCGCCTCGACCGGGATCATCCTCGTGCTGGCGGCCAACACGGCGTTCAACGGCTTCCCGGTGCTCGGCTCGATCCTGGCCCGTGACGGTTACGCACCCCGCGCCCTCGGCTCCCGCGGTGACCGGCTGGCCTACAGCAACGGCATCGTGTTCCTCGCGGTGATGGCGATCATCCTGATCCTGGCCTTCAACGCCGAGACCAGCCGGCTGATCCAGCTCTACATCGTCGGCGTCTTCGTGTCGTTCAACCTCAGCCAGCTCGGCATGATCCGGCACTGGACCCGGCACCTGAAGAGCGAGAAGAACCCCGCGGTCCGGCGGCGGATGTTCCGCTCCCGCGCGATCAACACCTTCGGCCTCGGGATGACGGCCGTGGTGTTCGTGATCGTGCTGGTGACCAAGTTCCTCGCCGGCGCCTGGATCGCGATCGTCGCGATGGTCATCTTCTACGTGATCATGCACGCGATCCGGCGGCACTACGACAACGTGCAGGCCGAGCTCGCGGCCGACGAGGACGACAAGGTCATGCCCACGCGGGTGCACGCGATCGTCCTGGTCTCCAAGCTGCACAAGCCGACGCTCCGCGCGCTCGCGTTCGCCAAGGCGACCCGCCCCAACGTGCTCGAGGCGGTCTACGTCTCGACCAGCCCCGAGGACACCAACCGGCTGCTGGAGGAGTGGGACCAGCGGCGCATCGACGTGCCGCTCAAGGTGCTGCACTCGCCGTACCGCGAGCTGGTCCGGCCGATCGTCGAGTACGCCACGGAGATCAAGCAGGCCAACCCGCGCGGGGTCGTGGCGGTCTACATCCCGGAGTACGTCGTGGGGCGCTGGTGGGAGCAGCTGCTCCACAACCAGACCGCGCTGCGGCTCAAGGGCCGGCTGCTGTTCACGCCCGGCGTGATGGTGACCTCGGTGCCCTACCAGCTGCGCTCCTCGGAGATCGCCCGCGAGCGGGAGCTGCGCGAGGAGTTCCGCGTCCGCCCCGGTGACCTGCGCCGCGGCGAGGTCGACCGGCGCGGCGACCGACACGACGGACCCCGGTGACCACCGCGCGACGTGCCCGCACCCGCCGGCCGCGGGGCGCCTCCCACGTGGGGGAGCGCTACGACGTGGTGGTGGAGCGCGTGGCCCACGGAGGGCACTGCGTCGCCCGGCTGCACGCCACCGACGGACCCGGTCGGGTGGTCTTCGTCAGGCATGCGCTGCCCGGTGAGCGAGTCGTCGTCGAGATCACCGAGGGGACCGACGGAGACCGCTTCTGGCGCGGCGACGCCGTCGAGGTGGCGGAGCCCTCGCCGGACCGGGTCGACCCGCCGTGCCCCTACGCCGGCCCGGACCGGTGCGGCGGGTGCGACTTCCAGCACGTCACCCTCGAGCGGCAGCGGTCGCTCAAGGCGGACGTGGTGCGCGAGCAGCTCTTCAGGCTGGCCGGCCTCGAGCTCGAGGTGACGGTCGAGCCGGTGCCCGGCAGGCCGCCGCACGAGCAGGACGGGCTGCGCTGGCGGACCCGGCAGCGGTACGTCGACCTGCCCGGCGGCCGCCGAGGGATGCGCAAGCACCGGTCGCACGACGTGGTCGAGGTCGACGACTGCCTGATCGCCGGCGCTCCGGCGGAGCACGTCGTGCACGGCGTCGGGTTCGAGGTGGCGGGCGCCGGCTTCTGGCAGGTGCACCCAGGTGCGCCCGAGGTCCTCGTCGACACCGTGCTGTCCCTCCTGGCCCCGCGACCGGGGGAGTCGGTGCTCGACCTCTACGCCGGGGTCGGGCTGTTCGCGCGCTTCCTGGCCGACGCCGTCGGCGGCTCGTCGGACGTGACCCTGGTCGAGGGCGACGGCGGCGCCTGCGCGTGCGCCGAGGCGAACCTCCCCGGGGCCACGGTCGTCCACGGTGAGGTCGGCGCGGTCCTCGCAGGCCTCCCCGTCACGCCGGTCGACCTGGTCGTCCTCGACCCGCCGCGCGAGGGCGCCCGCCGTACCGTCGTCGCCGCGGTCGCGGCCCGGGCTCCGCGCGCGGTCGCCTACGTCGCCTGCGACCCGGCGGCCCTTGCGCGCGACGTGGCGATCTTCGCCGAGCACGGCTACGTGCTCGAGCGGCTCCGGGCCTTCGACCTGTTCCCGATGACGCACCACGTGGAGTGCGTCGCACTACTGATCCGCGGGTCAGCGATGACTCCCCGAGGTGGTCCCGTCACGTAGAGTGCGAGACCGATGGTCCCAACCGCTCGCGGAGGCTGAGCCCATGCGCATTCTCGCCACGTCAGGCGGCTTCCTGCCGTCCGACACCGGGCCCTTCCACTGGAGGCGCGGCCCGCTCATCGAGCACGCCATCCAGCTCGCCGGCGACCCCGACCAGCCGCGGTTCTGCTACCTCGGCACCGCGGCCGGCGACTCCCTGCTCGGGACCAGCGGGTTCTACCGCGCCTTCGCCGGCTCCGACGTGCGGACCTCCCACGTCGAGCTGTTCACCAGGCCGAACGTCGACGACGTCCGCGCCCACCTGCTGGCCCAGGACGTGATCTGGGTCGGTGGCGGCTCGGTGGCCAACCTGCTCGCGGTCTGGCGGGTGCACCGGCTGGACCAGGTGCTGCGCGAGTGCTGGGAGAACGGCATCGTCCTCGGCGGCGTCTCTGCGGGGTCGATCTGCTGGTACGTCGGCGGGCCCACCGACAGCTACGGCCCCGACCTGCGGCTCTCGCCACCCGGGCTCGGACTCCTGCCCTACGGCAGCGGTGTCCACTACGACAGCGAGGAGCAGCGCCGGCCGCTGCTGCACGGGCTGGTGGGGAAGGGCGACCTGCCCACCTCGCACGCCACCGACGACGGCGTGGGCCTCGTCTACGAGGGCACCGAGCTGGTCGAGGCCGTCTCCGACCGGCCCGGCGTGGCGGCGTACGTGATCGAGCGGCAGCTCGACGGTTCGGTCATCGAGACCCGGATCGAGCCGCGGCAGCTCTGATACCCCCGCGAGCTTCGGCCCCCAGCCCGTGGCGACGCTCGCTGGCGCTCGCAGGCGCCTTCGCTCGCTGCGCTCGCTCGGCGCAGTCGCCACGGCCAGGCGGGCCGATCGCGGGGCGCGCGGGCTTCGCCCGCGAAAGACCGGGTCGCTGCGCTCCCTCGCTCCCATTGTGTCCGCCGCCGCACGTGGGCTGTCGCATCGTCTCTCGATCTCATGTATCTTGATATCAAGAGACTTTGGGACGGGTACCGGCCGCTCGGCCGGCGACGGCAGGATGGGCGGCGAAGCCCGTGTTGTCGAGGGGTCAGACGAGGAGATGGTGAGCATGGCCAGCAAGGACAGCTTCGGCGCCAAGGGCAGCCTCGACGTCGGCGGCACGTCGTACGAGATCTTCCGCCTCGACAAGGTGGCCGGTGAGGGGCTCGACGTCGCGAGCCTGCCCTACAGCCTCAAGGTGCTGCTGGAGAACCTGCTGCGCACCGAGGACGGCGAGGACATCACCGAGGAGCACATCCGCGCGCTGGCCGGCTGGGACGCCGACGCCGATCCGGACAAGGAGATCCAGTTCACCCCGGCGCGCGTGATCATGCAGGACTTCACCGGCGTCCCGTGCGTGGTCGACCTGGCGACGATGCGCGAGGCGATGGCCGAGCTCGGTGGTGACCCGACGAAGATCAACCCCCTCGCACCGGCCGAGCTGGTCATCGACCACTCGGTGATCGCCGACGTCTTCGGCACGCCGGAGGCCTTCGAGCGCAACGTCGAGATCGAGTACGAGCGCAACCGCGAGCGCTACCAGTTCCTGCGCTGGGGCCAGGGCGCCTTCGAGGACTTCAAGGTGGTGCCGCCCGGCACCGGCATCGTCCACCAGGTCAACATCGAGCACCTCGCCCGCGTCGTGTTCACCCGTGAGATCGACGGTCAGCTCACGGCGTACCCCGACACGTGCGTCGGCACCGACAGCCACACCACGATGGTCAACGGCATTGGCGTCGTGGGCTGGGGCGTCGGCGGCATCGAGGCCGAGGCGGCCATGCTCGGCCAGCCCGTCTCGATGCTGATCCCGCGCGTGGTCGGCTTCAAGCTCAGCGGCGACCTGCCCGAAGGCGCGACCGCCACCGACCTCGTGCTGACGATCACCGAGATGCTGCGCAAGCACGGCGTGGTCGGCAAGTTCGTCGAGTTCTACGGCCCCGGCGTCTCGGTGCTGCCGCTGGCCAACCGCGCCACGATCGGCAACATGAGCCCGGAGTTCGGCTCCACGATCGCGGTCTTCCCGATCGACGAGGAGACCACGAAGTACCTCGAGCTCACCGGCCGCAGCGAGGAGCAGCTCGCCCTGGTGGAGGCCTACGCCAAGGAGCAGGGCCTCTGGCACGACCCCGACGCCGAGCCTCGCTTCTCCGAGAAGCTCGAGCTCGACCTGGCGACCGTCGTCCCGTCCCTGGCCGGGCCGAAGCGGCCCCAGGACCGGGTCTCCTTGTCCGAGGCCAAGGAGTCCTTCCGCGGTGCGCTGGCCGACTACACCGACGGCAGCGAGAAGCAGGACACCAACGGCTACGACGAGGCCGTCGAGGAGTCCTTCCCGGCCTCCGACGCGCCGTCCAACGGCCACGGGGAGGCCGCTCCGAGGGACTACGTCTCCGCGGCTCCGGCCGACGGCGGCCGGCCCAGCAACCCCGCGCTGATCACCCTCGACGACGGCACGAAGTTCGAGGTCGACCACGGGGCGGTCGCGATCGCGGCCATCACCTCGTGCACCAACACCTCCAACCCCTCGGTGATGATCGGCGCGGCGCTGCTCGCCAAGAAGGCCGTCGAGAAGGGCCTGACCAGCAAGCCGTGGGTCAAGACCACGCTCGCGCCGGGCTCGAAGGTCGTCTCCGACTACTACGAGAAGGCCGGTCTCACGCCGTACCTCGACAAGCTCGGCTTCAACCTCGTCGGCTACGGGTGCACGACCTGCATCGGCAACTCCGGTCCGCTGATCCCCGAGGTCAGCCAGGCGGTCAACGACAACGACCTCGCGGTGGTCTCGGTGCTGTCCGGCAACCGCAACTTCGAGGGCCGGATCAACCCCGACGTGAAGATGAACTACCTGGCCTCGCCGCCGCTGGTCGTCGCCTACGCGCTGGCCGGCTCGATGGACGTGGACCTGTTCAACGACCCGCTGGGCCAGGACGAGGACGGCAACGACGTCTTCATGAAGGACGTCTGGCCCACGGCCAAGGAGGTCGAGGACGTCATCGCGACCGCGATCACCTCCGAGATGTTCACCAGCGACTACGCCGACGTGTTCGCCGGCGACAAGCAGTGGCAGGAGCTGCCCACGCCCGAGGGCGACACCTTCGAGTGGGACCCCGAGTCGACCTACGTGCGCAAGCCGCCCTACTTCGACGGCATGCCCGACGAGCCGGAGCCGGTCACCGAGATCGAGGACGCCCGGGTGCTGCTCAAGCTGGGTGACTCGGTCACCACCGACCACATCTCCCCGGCCGGTGCGATCAAGAAGGACTCGCCCGCCGGAAGCTACCTCGCCGAGCACGGCGTCGAGCAGCGCGACTTCAACTCCTACGGCTCGCGCCGCGGCAACCACGAGGTGATGATCCGGGGCACCTTCGCCAACATCCGGTTGCGCAACCAGCTGGCGCCGGGCACCGAGGGCGGCTTCACCCGCGACTTCACCACCGGCGAGGGCGACGACGCCGAGGTGACGTCGGTCTACGAGGCCTCGGAGCACTACCTCGCCGCCGGGACCCCGCTCGTCGTGCTGGCCGGCAAGGAGTACGGCTCCGGGTCCTCGCGCGACTGGGCGGCCAAGGGCACCGCGCTGCTCGGTGTCCGGGCCGTGATCGCGGAGTCCTACGAGCGGATCCACCGCTCCAACCTGATCGGCATGGGCGTGCTGCCGCTGCAGTACCCCGAGGGCGAGACCGCCGAGTCGCTCGGCATCACCGGCGAGGAGACGTTCTCCTTCACCGGGGTCACCGAGCTCAACGACGGCATCCCGCGGACCGTGAAGGTCACGGCCGGCGACACGGAGTTCGACGCGCTGCTCCGCATCGACACCCCCGGAGAGGCCAACTACTACCGCAACGGCGGGATCATGCAGTACGTCCTGCGGAGCCTGCGGAACGGCTGACCCGAACGGGCTACAGTCACCCGGCGGAACCCTGTCCTAGGGTTCCGCCATGTCGCTGCGCCGGAGCCTGCAGGCCGTGCAAGTCCTCGTGCTCGCCGTCCTCGCCGTCCTCGCGTGCTCGTCCTCCCTGCCGGACCGGCGGACGCCGGGCGCGCCGACCCCCCGGCGGGTGCGAGGCTCGGGATCCCGCGGGTGTACGACGACGCCGTGAAGCACTTCGAGCAGGCCGACGGCGACGTGGTGAGGATGAAGAAGTTCATCCTGCCCAGCGGCAACATCTACTGCGCGATCGCGGTGCGCGGGCCCAAGGGCTGCGAGATCAACCAGGGTGCGATCAAGGACCCGGCCGTCTGCGCCGGCGTGCCGGTGTCGAAGTACGTCGGCCGGATCGAGTTCATCCGGGGCCGGGCCACCCCGGTCTGCAACACCGACACGATCCGGACCCCCGGCGCCAAGGTGCTGCCCTACGGGTCGGCCGCACACGTCCGCAACAGCAAGTACACCTGCCTGAGCGAGGCCATCGGCGTGACCTGCATCAACCTGGTCGAGACCGAGGGGTTCTTCCTGCACCGCGGCGAGTACGTCATCTTCAACGCCGGCTGACCCGCACCTCGCACCGAAGGACGGTCACCGCCGCCGCTGGAGCTCGACCGCCTCGCTGATCGCCCGCTCGACGGCGGCCGGGTCGGCGTGGTCCAGCTCGACCACGACCATGTGGTGGCTCTCGAAGCGCGGTGGCACGCCGAAGGTGTCCGGGTGGTCGGCGAGCAGCCGCTCCCGCGCCGCGAAGCCCGCCCGGATCACCACCGAGGTCGGGTCGAGCCACCGCACCACGAGCCGGTCGTCGACGTACCACGCCGGGCGCGCCTCGGTGCCCTTCCGCTTCACGCCCCGGTGGGCCAGGGCCAGCCGGCCCACCTCGTCGAGGTCCACGCCTAGATGACTAAGTCCAGGGGGTCGTGCGTGCGAGCGGCGCTCAGCGCCGCGCTGGCAAGGCGCCGGCGCGAAGGCAGGTTGGGCATCTTTCGAGCGGCGGCAACGCCGCCAGCGTGGATGCTGAGCGTCGCGTAGCGTGCGAACCCCTTGGACTTAGTCATCTAGAGGGCGTAGGCCGTCTGGTGCCGCGGCTGGTAGAGCTGGACGTCGTCGGCGCCGGGCACCTTGACCATCGCGACGAGCCCGTAGCCGTGGTCGTCCGGGCCGGAGCTGAACTCCGCGCCCTTGTTGCGGAGCTCGGCCATGGTCGACTCGAGGTCGTCGACGATGAAGCTGATCGCCTGGTGGCGTGGCGAGGAGTACCCCTCACCCGAGGTCGGATGCACCCCCAGCTCGCTCTGTCCGGTCCGGAAGATCAGCCAGTTCTGGTCGCCCGTGCCGGCGTCCACGGACGGGAAGCCGAGCACGTCGCTCAGGAACGCCCGGGTCGCGTCGGCGTCGTCGGAGTAGATCAGCGTGTGGCAGGCGAGGATCACCCGGCCACCCTGCCACCCCGCCCGCCTAGATTGGAACCATGCTCGTTGCCTTCAGCATCTCGCCCACCGCCACCAGCGAGGACGGCTCCGTCTCCGAGGCGGTGGCCGCGGCCGTCCGGGTGGTCAAGGAGTCCGGGCTCCCCTGGGAGCTCACCTCGATGTTCACGACCGTCGAGGGGGAGTGGGACGAGGTCATGGCGGTCGTGAAACGGGCCGTCGACGTCGTCGCCGAGGTCTCGCCACGGGTCGGCCTGGTGCTCAAGGCCGACATCCGGCCGGGCTTCGAGGGTCAGCTCACCGCCAAGGTGGACCGGGTCCACGCGCTGCTCGACGGCTGAGCACGCCTCCTTCCGGGTACGGCTCCGTCGGGAGGACGCGGGGCAGAGGGAGGGATGAGCCGATGGCTCGCAGGTTGCTGCTCGCCGTGGCGGCGTACGCCGTCCTGGCCCTGGTCGTCGTCGGCTGGGGCTGGCTGCTGACGCACTCGCTGCAGGGATCGGTCGAGGGGACCGACGACGACGTGTCCCGGTGGTTCGAGGACCAGCGCACCTCCTCGCTCGACCCGGTGTCCGACGTGGGCACCCTCCTCGGCGAGACTCCGGTGGCGCTGGGTGCCGGGGTCGTGGTGGCGATCGCGGCCGGGCTGGCCCTGCGGTCCGTCGCCTCGGCCGCCCTCGTGCTCGTGGCGGACTTCGGCGACGGTGGCCTCTACTGGCTGGGCACGCACGCGGACCCGCGGGACCGGCCCCCGGTCAAGCTCATGGACTCCGGGCTGGTGCCCGACCACAGCTTCCCCTCCGGCCACGTCGGCTCGGCGATCGCGGTCTACGGCGGCGCCGCCATCCTGCTCGCCCTGTGGCTCCGCTCGCGAGACCGCCGAGGCGGTGCCGGTCGGGTCCTCGTCGTCCTGCTGGCCTGTGTGCCGCTGTTCGTGGGGCTCAGCCGGCTCTACCAGGGCGCCCACCACCTGACCGACGTCGGCACGAGTCTCGTCTACGGCGCGGTGTGGCTCGCCGTGCTGGTGGCCGCTCTCGGGCTCCGCGCACCGGCGACCGGCGAGGTCGTGCCACGATCGGAGCGTGGACTCGCAGACGCGCCAGTACCGGACCGGCGACCGTGAGGTCGTCCTCGACCTGACCCGCGACTGCGCGGACTACGTCGCGGACCGGGGTGACGGGCTGCTCCAGCTGTTCGTGCCCCACGCGACCGCCGGCATCGCGATCATCGAGACCGGTGCCGGCAGCGACGACGACCTGCTCAGCGCGCTCGGCGACCTGCTGCCCGCCGACGACCGCTGGAAGCACGCGCACGGCTCCCGCGGCCACGGGCGCTCCCACGTGATGCCGGCCGTGGTGCCGCCGTACGCCACCGTGCCGGTGCTCGACGGGGAGCTCGCCCTCGGCACGTGGCAGAGCATCTGCCTGGTCGACCTCAACGTCGACAACGACGAGCGGACCGTGCGGTTCAGCTTCCTCGATGGCTGAGCCGATGACGATCCGCGCGTTTCGGCCCGCCGACGAGAACGGCGTACGCCGGGTGGTGCTGGAGGCGTTCGGCGACAGCGGCGCCACGGTCGCCGCCCTGGCCGACGACCTCCGGATCACACACGGCCGGGCAGAGCTCGTGGCGGAGGACGACGGCGCGGTGGTCGGGCACGTGCTGCTGAGCCGGTCCTGGGTCGACGCGCGGCGAGCGCTGGTCGAGGTGCTGGTGCTCAGCCCGCTGTCGGTGGCTCCTGCCCACCAGCGCAGGGGAGTCGGCACCGCGCTCGTCGCGGCGGCCATCGCCGCGGCCCGGGAGCTGCGGGCCCCGGCGCTGTTCCTCGAGGGGAGCCCGGCCTACTACGGCAGCCGGGGGTTCGAGCCCGCCATACCGCGCGGTTTCGCCCGGCCCTCTGTGCGGATACCGGAGCCGGGGTTCCAGGTGGCGGTGCTCGACGACCACGAGGAGTGGATGACCGGGGCGCTGGTCTACTGCGAGCCGTTCTGGACCCACGACTGCGCTGGGCTCCGGGACCCGGAGCTCGAGCAAATCGAACGCATGTTCGACTCCTGAGCGTACGATCGGGCCATGCCGCCCCACGTCGCGCCGCCCGGATGGCCCCGTGAGGTGCGCCCGCCCGACGCGCCCGACTGGGAGCGCACGGCGGCCAACTGGCTGCTCGACCTGTGCCCACCGGAGTACCGCGGCTACCCCGCGCTGCGCCACCACGTCGTCGTGCTCGCGCGGTTCGCCGTGCTCCACGTCGAGGCGTGCCAGGCCGGCGTGAAGCGCGGCCTGAGCGAGGCCCGGGCCGAGCTCCGCGAGGTGGCGGCGCACGACGTGGTCGATGCCGCGGTCGAGACGTGGCTGACCGAGGACGCCCGCCTGTCCGGCGTGCGCCGGGCCGTGGGCCTGGTCGAGGAGGCGCTGCGCGGCAGGCGCTACGTCGCTCGGCTCTGACCGCTCGGACGGCTCGGACGGCTCGGAGGTCAGGGCAGCGGGTCGGCCGAGCCGAGGCGCCACAGGGCGACGCCGTGCAGCCCGAGCTCCGTGGCCAGCGCGAGGCGCAGCGCGTAGGACCGTCCGTCCGACCACCACATCCGGGTGCCGTCCGAGAGCCGGGCCGTCCACTCGCCCGGCCCCTTCCGCCAGTGCGCCCTGGCGCCGTCGCGGGCGACGAGCTTCCGGGCCTGCTTGTCGGTGACGGTGCGGCCCTCCCGGCTCCGGGGCCAGGTGTAGCCGTAGCCGGCCACGCCGAGGTCGACCTTGGCGGCGGGCACCACGGAGGTGACCACCCCGACCGCCCGGCGCTGCCACGACAGCGCCCCGATCGGACCCGGCTCCGACCACGGCCCGTGCTGGTCGTAGGTCATCAGCGCGAGCGTGTCGACAGCCACCCCGAGCTCGGCCAGGCGGTAGCCGCGCGCGACGTACTCCCGCGGGTCGGTCGACGCCATCACCGCGATCGACACCGACTTCTCCGGCGCCATCCGCGCCTGCAGCTCGCTCACCAGCATCAGCAGCCCGTCGGCGTCCCGCTTCGACATCGACTCGAGGTCGACCTGGATGCCGTCCCATCCCTGGCCGGCGACGAAGGAGGCCAGCTGGGCGGCCACCGCCTGCACGTGGGCCGGGTCGCGCAGCAGCTTCGCGGCCGCCTCGGGGTCGAAGTCGCCGAGCCGGTTGCTGTAGTTGCTGAGCAGCAGCTCGGCGCGGAGCCCGTGCGCGTGCGCGGTGCCGAGCAACCGGGTCTGGTCCGCGTCCGGGGCCGACACGGACCCGCCGTCGCGGGCCAGCGAGACCCCGTCCACGCCCAGCGTCGCCAGGCCGTGCGCGTCCCGGGCGACCACGGCGTCGGACGCACCGCCGAGGACGTAGCCGGTCGAGGCCAGCGGGGCCGCGGAAGCGGGGGCGGGGACCGGAGCCGCACCGGCGCGGGGCTGGCCCCACCCGCCGACCAGGAGGGCCACGGTCGCCGTGACCAGGAGTGCGCGCACGCCGCCACCTTGTCACGATTCCGGCGTTCTCCAGCCCGGGCCCGGCCGCGCCCGTACTGTTCTGGTGCATGACCGAGAGCGCGGCCATGACGCGGGTGCTCGCCGTCTCGCACGGCGAGGTGGAGCTCGACGACCACCCGATCAACCCCGACTGGGTGATCGAGGGCGCGCCGCACGCACGGATCTCGCGCTGGGCGGAGAGCGAGGACGGGACCACGTCGCACTGGACCTGGGACTGCACCGCGGGACGGTTCCGCTGGTACTACGACGTCGACGAGACCATCGTGATCATCAACGGGTCGGTCGCGATCCAGGTCGACGACGAGGCCCCGACCCTGCTGCAGGTCGGCGATGCCGCCTACTTCCCCGCGGGTCACTGGGTCACGTGGACCGTCGACGAGTACGTCCGCAAGCACGCCGTCGTGCGGGTCCCCGTCCCACGCACGATGCGCTACGCCGTCAACGGGTTCGGGCGCCGGACACACCGGCTGCGCCGCGCGGTTCCCTGACGTAACCTGACGCAGCCATGGCAACGACCCGCCGGCTGCACCTCCTCGCCACCACCCTCGTCCTCGTGGCCGCCACGTCCGCGGGCGTGCTGGTCGCGATGACCGCCAGTGACCGCCTGGCCGCCGATGCCCAGGAGCGGACCCAGCGGAGCGCCCAGAGCAGTGGCGCCGAACCGGCCGTCGTCGACGTGTCGCTCAACGACTGCGGCTCGGCCTGGGCGCCCGGCCCCGCGGGCGCGCAGGAGCTCACGGTGCACAACGCCGACTTCCACCCGGGCGAGCTCCGGGTCGTCGGGGTGGACCCCCACAACAAGCGCCAGGTCTTCGCCGAGGTCGAGCCGTTCGGCCCGGGCTCCACGGTGACGCTGCACGTCCGGCTGGCCGCGGGCCAGTACGCGCTGCAGTGCCTCTTCGAGGAGCAGTCGCCGCTCACCGGGCCGGCGCGCACGATCACCGGCGACGCCCCGGGCGTCCGGGGCGTGGTGCCGATCCCCCAGGACCAGCTGCTGCGGGCCACGCTGGCCTACACCGACTGGGTGCGCGGCCAGCTGCCGCGCCTCGAGCAGCAGACCAGGTCGCTGGCGCGGGCCGCAGCGGCCGGCGACCTGGCCACGGCCAAGCGGTGGTGGCTGGCCGCGCACGCCGGCTACGAGCGCCTCGGTGCCGCCTACGACGCGTTCGGCGACCTCGACGGCGTGATCAACGGCCTGCCCGCCGGGCTCCGGCGGGGGACCCGCGACCCGGCCTTCACCGGCTTCCACCGCGTCGAGCTCGCGCTCTGGCGCCCGGCGTCGACCAGCCCGGCCGAGCGGCGGCACCAGGCCGACCTGCTGGCCGGCGCCGTGAGCGACCTGCGCGACCAGCTCGAGAGCGCGCAGCTGGATCCGCTGACCTTCTCGATCCGCGCGCACGAGATCGCCGAGAACCTGCTCCGGCCGGTGCTGACGGGCCGGGCCGACTTCGGCAGCCACAGCGACCTGGCCACGGTGTCGGCCGGCCTCGACGGCACCCGGACCGTGCTCGGCCTGGTCCGCAAGCCGCTCAGGAGCCGCTACCCGCACGTGAAGAGGCTGTTCCGGGAGGTCGACCGGGCCCGCCACCTCGTCGCGCGGCTGGCCGGCGGCCCGCTCGGCCACCGTGCGCTCTCCGCGTGGCCCCTGGCCCAGCGGCAGCGGGTCGACGCCGTCGTCGCCGAGCTCGCCGAGCGGCTGGCGCCGGTGGCCAGCGTGCTCGAGCCGAGGAGGGTCACATGACCGGCGACGAGCCGAAGGGCATCGCGCGCCGGGGGCTGCTCCGCGCCGGGGCGGTCGGGGCGCTCGGCGGGGCGGCCGCGGGCTCCGCCTTCGGGACCGGGCTGCGCGCCGCACCCGCGGCCGCCGACGGCGAGACGCCGCCTGCCGAGCCGATCCCGTTCCACGGCCTGCACCAGCCCGGAGTCACCCGCGAGGTCGTCGCAAGTGCGGCGTACGTCGCGTGCGACGTCACGGTGACCCGCCGCCGCGAGCTGGCCGGGCTGATGAGGACCCTCACCGACCGGGCCCGATTCCTCTCCACGGGCGGCCGGCCGCCGGACGTCGGCATCAGCAGCCCCCCGTCCGACTCCGGCGTGCTCGGGCCCGAGCTGCCGGCCGACGGGCTGACCGTCACCGTGTCGGTCGGCGCCAGCCTGTTCGACGACCGCTTCGGGCTGCACGGCCGGCGGCCGCGCCGGCTGCGGCCGATGGACACCTTCCCCGACGACGACCTCGACCCCGACCTGTGCCACGGCGACCTGATGCTGTTCATCGCCGCCCCGCACCCGGACACGGTGCTCCACGCGTTGCGAGACCTGCTCCGCCACACCCGTGGTGCGATGCAGCCCCGCTGGCGCGTCGACGCCTTCGGCTCGCCGCCCCGACCGTCCGGCACGCCGCGCAACCTGATGGGCTTCATGGACGGCACCGCGAACCCCACGCCCGAGGAGCTCGACCGGCTGGTCTGGGTCGGCGCCGGCGAGCCGGCGTGGACGGCCGGCGGCAGCTACCAGGTGGTCCGGGTGATCCGGATGTTCGTGGAGTTCTGGGACCGGGTCGGCCTCAACGAGCAGGAGCGGATGATCGGCCGCCGCCGGGACACCGGTGCGCCGCTCTCCGGGTCGGCGGAGACCGACCCGCCGGACTACTCCAACGACCCGGTCGGCGCGACGACGCCGCTCGACGCCCACATCCGGATGGCCAACCCGCGGACGCCTGCCACCGACCGCAGCCGGATGCTGCGCCGCGCGTTCAACTACGACCGGGGCCTCGACGCGAACGGCGACCTCGACATGGGACTGGTGTTCACGGCCTACCAGAGCGACCTCGAACGTGGGTTCGTGACCGTGCAGAAGCGGCTGCAGGGTGAACCGCTGGTGGACTACATCTCGCCGATCGGTGGCGGCTACTTCTTCGCATTGCCCGGCGTCCGCGACTCGTCGGACTGGTATGGGCAAGGGCTGCTCTCAGGCGTAACGTGACGCGCGGACCGGCGCCCCGGTCCGCCTCGTCGGATGCAGGAAAGGTCCTCGCCTCATGCCTCGTCGTCTCGGAACCACTGTCGGCCTGTGCGCCTCCGCCGGCGCGCTCGCGGCCCTCGTCGTCGGTGTCACCGTCCCCGGCTCGGACGCCGCCCAGCGCCCGTCGTCCTCGACCCCCCCGTCCGCGGCCTCGCTCGCCGGTGGGATCGGCGCCTCGACGGCCCGCTTCGTCCACCCTCGCAAGGCCAAGACCAAGACCCCCATCAAGCACGTGGTCGTGATCTTCGACGAGAACATCTCCTACGACCACTACTTCGGCACCTACCCCGAGGCGACCAACCACGGCGGCACGAAGTTCAAGGCCAAGAAGGACACGCCGAAGAACGACAACCTGATCACCTCGAAGAACCTGAAGAAGAACCCCAACCTCTACAAGCCGTTCCGTCTCGCGCCCAACCAGGCGGTGACCTGCGACCAGAAGCACGGCTACACCGAGGAGCAGAAGGCCTACAACCTCTTCGCCATGGACCAGTTCGTCCAGAACGTCAGCACCGACACCTGCTCGGGCATGTACGGCGCCCCGGGGCTCACCATGGGCTACTTCGACGGCAACACGGTCACCGGCATGTGGAACTACGCCCAGAACTTCGCGATGTCGGACCGCCACTTCAGCAGCAACTTCGGGCCGTCGACGCCGGGAGCGATCAACCTGGTCGCCGGCAACACCCACGGCTTCGTCGAGGTGGACGCCTACACGGGCGCGCAGATCGTGCCGCCGACCGCGATCCTCACCGACCCCAACCCGACCACGGGCGTGGGCTCGTTCGTGGGTGACCCGCAGCCGTTCTACGACGACTGCTCGGACGCCAACCACACCTCCTCCAACCACCTGGTGAAGGGGACCGGCCGCAACATCGGTGACCTCCTCAACACCAAGGGCATCTCGTGGGGCTGGTTCCAGGGCGGCTTCGCGCCGACCACCCCGTCGGTCAACGGCAGCTACGCCGCGTGTGGCGCCACCCACCAGAACGTCAGTGGCGGGAGCTCCCTCGACTACATCCCCCACCACAACCCGTTCGCCTACTACGCCTCGACCGCCAACCCGCACCACCTGCCGCCGAGCTCGATCCAGGCGGTGGGCAAGACCGACCAGGCCAACCACAACTACGACCTGTCGGTCTTCGCGCAGGCGGTCAAGGCCAAGAAGCTGCCGGCGGTCAGCTTCCTCAAGGCCAGCGCCTACCAGGACGGCCACGCCGGCTACTCCGACCCGATCGACGAGCAGCACTTCCTGGTCAAGCAGATCAACCTGATCCAGAAGTCGAAGTACTGGAAGGACACCGCGATCGTCATCGCCTACGACGACTCCGACGGCTGGTACGACCACCGCGCCGCGAAGATCACCAACGGCTCCAACAACGCCACGATCGACACCCCGCTGTGCTCGGGCGTCCCGGCCGGGGGCGGCTACACCGGCCGGTGCGGCCCCGGTCCGCGGCTCCCGCTGCTGGTCCTGTCGCCGTACGCGCGGGCGAACTTCGTCGACCACCACCAGACCGAGCAGGCCTCCATCCTCCGGTTCATCGAGGACAACTGGAAGGTCGGCAGGATCGGCGACTTCTCCTTCGACACCCGCGCGGGCTCGCTCAAGCACCTGTTCGACTTCAAGCAGCGGCGCGACATCCAGCTGCTGCTCAAGCCGAACGGCGCGGTCAAGAGGCTCACGGGGGAGTGACCTGACCTCGCAGTCCCGGCATCGCCTCACCGTCGTGCCCGTGCCCGGGCACGGCACCGAGGACGTGGTCGTCGCCACCCGCGGTCCCGACGAGGGGTCGGTGTTCACCGGCACCGAGGACGGCGCGATCTGGCGAGTCGGCGCGGAGGGGGCCAGGCTCGACCGGGTCGCCGAGACCGGCGGCCGCCCGCTGGGGATCGAGATCGACCTCGACGGACGGCTGCTGGTCTGCGACGCCCACCGTGGGGTGCTGCGGGTCGACCCGCGTTCGGGCCGGGTCGAGCCGGTGGCCGACCGCGTGGACGGCGTGCCGATGAGGTTCTGCGACAACGCCGCGATCGCCGGCGACGGCACGGTGTGGTTCTCCGACTCCTCGACCCGGTTCGGCATCGAGGACTGGAAGTCGGACTTCATCCAGGACACGCGGACCGGCCGCCTGCTGCGTCTCGACACGGACGGGACGGTCAGCACGGTCCTCGACGGCCTGGCCTTCGCCAACGGGGTGGCGCTGGCGAGGGACGAGTCGTACGTCGCGGTCGCCGAGACGGTCGCCCGCACTGTCGTGCGCCACTGGCTGACCGGCCCCAAGGCCGGCAGCCGCGACCTCCTGGCCGAGGGGCTGCCCGGCTACCCCGACAACATCGCCCGCGGCTCCGACGGACTGATCTGGGTGTCCATCGCCAGCCCCCGCGACCCGCTGGTCGAGCGGCTCCAGCGCGGCCCGCTGTTCCTGCGCAGGTCGGCCACCCGGGTCCCGGAGAGGCTGCACCCCAAGCCCAGGCAGACCGTCCGGGTGCAGGCCTACGACGACACCGGCGCCCTGGTGCACGACGTGGACGTCAAGACCGACAAGTTCCACATGGTCACCGGCGTGCGGGAGCACGACGGGCGGATCTGGCTGGGCAGCCTCCACGAACCCGCGATCGCCGTCGTCGATCTCTGATCCGGGCGCGGGCCCCGTAGACTCGCCGACCATGGGTGTGCTCGACACGATCGCCGGTCCGCGTGACCTGCGCCGGCTCTCCGACGACGAGCTCGAGACCCTCGCGAGCGAGATCCGCGACCGGCTGGTCACCTCGTGTGCGCCGGTCGGCGGCCATCTCGGCCCCAACCTCGGCGTCGTCGAGCTGACCATGGCCATCCACCGCACCTTCGACTCGCCGCGCGACCGGGTCGTGTGGGACACCGGGCACCAGGCCTACGTCCACAAGATGCTCACCGGACGGGCCGGTGAGTTCGACCGGCTGCGGGTCGAGGGCGGGCTCAGCGGCTACCCGAGCCAGACCGAGTCGCCGCACGACGTCGTCGAGAACAGCCACGCCTCCACCGCGCTGAGCTACGCCGACGGGCTGGCGAAGGCCTACGCGATCCGGGGCGAGGACCGGCACGTCGTCGCGGTGATCGGTGACGGAGCGCTCACCGGCGGCATGGCCTGGGAGGCCCTCAACAACATCGCGGTCGCCAACAAGTCGCGCCTGGTGATCGTCGTCAACGACAACGGCCGTTCCTACACGCCGACCGTCGGCGGTCTCACGACCGCGCTCACCACGCTGCGCACCAGCCCGCGCTACGAGCAGGTGCTCGACGTGATCAAGCGGCGGCTCAACGCCGTGCCGGGCGTCGGGCCGGCGGCGTACGACGCCCTCCACGCCATGAAGAAGGGCGTCAAGGACGCCGTCGCCCCCCAGGGGCTCTTCGAGGACCTCGGCCTGAAGTACGTCGGCCCGGTCGACGGCCACGACCGGGCCGCGGTCGAGCACGCGCTGACCCAGGCGAAGAAGTTCAACGGCCCGGTGATCGTGCACGCCATCACCCGCAAGGGGTTCGGCTACGACGCCGCGGAGCGGCACGAGGCAGACCAGTTCCACCAGGTGGGCCCGTTCGACCCCGACTCGGGCGAGCAGGACCCCAAGGGCACCATCTGGACCAACGCGTTCACCGACGAGATCGTCCGGATCGGCCAGCGTCGCCAGGACGTCGTCGCGATCACCGCGGCGATGATGCACCCCGTCGGGCTGCACCAGTTCCAGGCCCGGTTCCCCGAGCGCACCTTCGACGTGGGCATCGCCGAGCAGCACGCGACCACCTCCGCGGCCGGCCTCGCCATGGGTGGTCTGCACCCGGTGGTCGCGATCTACGCCACCTTCCTCAACCGCGCCTTCGACCAGGTGCTGATGGACTGCGCGCTGCACCGGTGCGGGGTCACCTTCGTGCTAGACCGGGCCGGAGTCACCGGTGACGACGGACCCAGCCACAACGGCATGTGGGACATGTCGATCCTGCAGGTGGTGCCCGGGCTGCGGCTGGCCGCGCCCCGAGACGCCACCCGGGTCCGCGAGCTGCTCAACGAGGCGGTCGACGTCGATGACGCCCCGACCGTGCTCCGGTTCCCCAAGGGCGCGCCGCCCGCGGACATCCCGGCGGTCGACACGGTCGGCGGGGTCGACGTCCTGGTCCGCAACGGCGTCAAGGACGTGCTCGTGGTGGCGGTGGGCGCGATGGCCGCCACCGCCCTCGAGGTGGCCGACCGGCTGGTCGCGCAGGGCATCGGAGTCACCGTGGTCGACCCGCGCTGGGTCAAGCCGGTCAACCCGGTCCTGGTCGAGCTCGCCCGTCAGCACCGGCTGGTGGTGAGCATCGAGGACAACGGCGAGACCGGTGGGTGCGGGGCCGTGCTGCTGCAGACGCTCAACGCCGCAGGCGTGCACACGCCGTTCCGCCTCCACGCGATCCCGCAGCGGTTCCTCGACCACGCCAAGCGAGGCCGGATCCTCGAGCAGGTCGGGCTCACCCCGCAGGTCATAGCCCTCGGCATCGTCGAGGACATGACCGCTCTCGCGGACGACCGGGTCGGCTCCGACCACGCTCCGGCCGACTCCGTCGGTGACCACTAGCGCCGTCTGAGATCCGCGGGCGCTGCACCGGAACGCAGCGCGACGATGTTCGAAATGCCCGGAGAACGGGCGGCCTGCCGACTAGGTTCGGCGCGTGGACGGCGTCGAGGCACCGTGGAGGCGGCCCGACCAGTCGATCTGGTCCGAGTCGTCCGCACGCGCCGTGCTGCAGCTGATGGTCGAGTCGGTGGCCGAGCTGGTCGGGTTCGAGGTGGCGGCGCTGTCGGTGGTGCTCGGCGACGAGCTGGTGACCCTGGCCTACACCGGGCCGGAGGAGCACCGGGAGTACATGGAGCAGCCCGACCCGGTCTCGGTGATAGAGCCGATGCTGGCCAAGGCGGTGCCGTGGGGTCCGCGGCTGCGGTTCCTCGAGGCGACGCCGGTCGAGGAGCTCGACGGCCACTGGGTCCACTTCGACCAGGTGCCGACCGACCACCCCGACGCCTGGCGAGCCGACGAGGAGCTGTTCGCCGTGCTCTGCAGCGACGACGGTGCCGTCGTCGGGATCCTGTCCGTCGACCGGGCCACCTCGGGGCGGCGGCCGGACGCCCGCGAGCTCGGCCTGCTGGAGAAGTACGCCGCCCAGGCCGAGCGCGCGGTGCTGACCCTGTTCGAGCGCCAGGCCCTGCTCGAGCAGGTCGCCCACGCCGAGTCGGCCCGGCACCTGATCCGCTCCGCGTCGCGGCCCACGCACGGCTCGCTCGAGGACGTGCTGCGGTTCACGCACGACCAGCTGGTGGTCAGCTTCGATGCGCGCGGCTCCTGGCTCCACGTGTTCCAGCCGCAGGGGCCCGGGGTGGGGGTCGTCCGCATCCAGTCCGGTGAGCAGGTCGAGACCGAGCCCGACGCCGTGGACCGCGTCCACGCGGTCGCCTCGGACCTCTGGGCGGAGCAGCGCCCGCTCGTGCTGGCCGGCGACGACATCCCGGACCGTCTCCCGCCGGCGATCCGCAGGCACCTCGCCAGACCCGAGGTCTCGTGGGTGCTGTGCGTCGCCCTGGGCGTCGGCGAGGAGTGCGTGGGCTTCATGGCGCTGTGGCGGCACGCCGACCAGCCGCGCTGGTCGCCCGTCGAGATCGCCTCCGCCCAGCACATCGGTCACGACCTCGGCGCGGCTCTGATGACTGCGCGAGCGCTCGAGGGTGAGCGCACGATGGTGTCGAAGCTCCAGCAGGTCGACGACTACCGCAGCCAGCTGGTCGCGATGCTCTCGCACGAGCTGCGCACCCCGCTCACCGTGATCTCGGGCAACCTCGAGCTGCTCGGCGACACCGACCTCGACGCCGAGGCGAAGCGCTACCACGAGGCGATGGGTCGCGGCACCGAGCGGATGCAGATGGTGGTGGACGACCTGCTGCTGCTGGCTCGGGTGAGCAACCCGAACCTGCCGCTCGTCCGGCTGCCGGTCGACCTCCGCTCGGTCATGCGCGAGGTCGTCTCCCTGGTCGAGTCGACCGCCAGCTCGAAGGGGGTCGCCCTCACCGTCGACCTCGACTCGGCGCCGCTCGTGGTGCCCGGCGACGCGGTCGAGCTCGACCGGCTCGTCGGCAACCTGGTCAGCAACGCCGTGAAGTACACGGCGTCGGGCGGCACGGTCGCGGTCAACGCCCGGCGCCACGACGGCGAGGTCGTCCTCGCGGTCACCGACACCGGCCTCGGGATCTCCGAGCAGGACCAGCTGGGCCTGTTCCGCGCGTTCTTCCGCACCACCAACCCCGAGGCGCTGCGCGAGCCCGGGACCGGCCTGGGGCTGGCGGCCGTCGCGACCATCGTCGAGCGCCACCAGGGACGGGTCGAGGTCGGCTCGCGCCTCGGCGAGGGCAGCACGTTCACCGTGACGCTGCCGACGTAGATGACACGGGTCGCGCGCCCGGCGAGGCGGTCAGCTCGCCGCGCGTGCCGGCCGGCTGCTGCTGCTCACCGTCGACCCCGCGGCCGCCGCATGACACCCGCCACGTCGCCGCCGTGTGGGGCGTCTGAGAAACTGGACGGGTGCCCTCCGACCGACTCGTGCACATCGTCGACGAGATCCCCGAGCTTGCGGGGGTCTCCGACCTGACGATGGTGCTGGTCCTCGACGGGTTCCTCGACGCCGGCAATGCTGCCGCGCACGCCGCCCGGCACCTCGCCGACCTCGAGACCGGGCGCGCCAGCCCCGGCCCGGTGGTCGCCACCTTCGACGTCGACCAGTTCCACGACTACCGGGCCCGCCGCCCGGCGATGTCCTTCGTGCGCGACCACTACGAGGGCTACGACGCGCCACGGCTCGCCGTGCGCCTGCTGCACGACAGCGGCGGCACGCCGTACCTCCTGCTGCACGGCCCGGAGCCCGACAACCGCTGGGAGGCGTTCGCCCGCGCGGTGCGCATGGTGCTCGAGCGGCTCGGCGTCACCCGGGTGGTCGCGATGGGCTCGGTCCCGATGGCCGTGCCGCACACGCGCCCGATCGCGATCACGCCGCACGCCAACCGTCCAGAGCTGGTCCCGGGCGCCAGCCCGTGGCGAGGTGAGCTGCGGATCCCGAGCAGCGCCCAGTCCCTGCTCGAGCTGCGGCTGGGGGAGTGGGGCCACGACATGCTCGGGTTCGTCGCGCACATCCCGCACTACCTCGCCCAGCTCGACTACCCGAAGGCCGCGGCCGTGCTGCTCGAGCAGGTCGAGCTCGCGGGCCGGCTCACCATCGACCTCACCGAGCTGCACGAGCTGGCGAGCGAGCGCGAGACCGAGATCGAGCGCTACCTGTCCTCCAACGACGAGGTGGGTGAGGTGGTCGCTGCCCTCGAGCAGCAGTACGACGCCTTCGAGCGCGCCGAGGGTGGCGAGAGCCTCCTCGCGGACGACCAGCCGCTTCCGACCGGTGAGGAGATCGGCCGGCAGTTCGAGCAGTTCCTGGCCGGCCTCGACCCCCAGGACGGCAGCGACCCCAACGAGTCCGGACGCGAGCCGTGACGGATGCCTCGGCGGTCGCGGACCTGCTCCACCTGCTCGACCTCGAGACGCTCGACGAGGACCTCTACCGCGGTGCCCACCCAGACTCGGCGCGGGCCCGGGTCTACGGCGGACAGGTGGCGGCGCAGGCCCTGGTCGCGGGGACCCGCAGCGTGGACCCGGCGTTCGTCCCGCACTCGTTCCACTCCTACTTCCTGCTCCCCGGCGACTACGCGGTGCCGATCATCTTCGACGTCCAGCGGATCCGGGACGGCCGCTCGTTCCTCACCCGCCGGGTCACCGCCCGCCAGCACGGGCGGCCGATCTACCACCAGACGATCAACTTCCAGAAGCCCGAGGAGGGCTTCGACCACCAGGACGTCATGCCCGAGGTGCCCGGGCCCGATCAGGGGCTCGACCTCTTCGACCTGATGCGCGGCCGCGGCAACGCCGATGCCGACGAGCTCGGCAAGGAGTGGGCGTCGATCGAGGTGCGCTTCCTCGGCAACTCCCGCCACGGTCTCGAGCCCGACCCGCGGCACCCGTCCCAGGCCCGGATGTGGGTGCGGTTCCGCGAGAGCCTGCCGGAGGACCCGATGGCCCACCTCGCGGCGTTCACCTACGCCAGCGACATCAGCCTGCTCGGCGCCTCGCTCGCCGTCCACGACGTCAACCCGGCCAAGGCGATGATGGCCTCCCTCGACCACACGCTGTGGTTCCACCGCCCCTTCCGCGCCGACGAGTGGTGGCTCTACGACCAGTGGTCGCCGACCGCGCACGGCGGGCGTGGCCTGGCCTTCGGCCACGTCTACACCGCCGACGGCACCCTGGTCGCCACGGCCGCCCAGGAGGGCGTCGTCCGGACCCGCCGGCACCGCTGAACGCGCCACACCAGTCACACAGAACACTTCCGTCACAGCGGTCAAGACCGGACCCGTCCTCCCATCGGTCATTTCTGCTGATTCTCCGGACGGGACGGGTGTGACGATTGTTCACTTCCACCCATGTACCGGCCGCAGCACCGAGCCCCCATCCGGCGCCGACCGCACCTGCCGCACGCCATGCTGGCGTCGGTCGGCGCGGCGGTGCTGGTGCTCGCCGCCGCCCTCGCGCCCTCGGCCTCGGCGGACACCGACTCCCACTTCAGCCACCACCCCGCGGCTGCGCACCACGACACCAAGCCGGGCAAGCCGGACAGGCCGACCAAGCCGGGCAAGCCGGGCAAGCCGGGGGACGACGACGCGAACGACGCCCAGGGGCAGTCCGACCCCACCGCGACCAACGGCGGCAAGCCGCTGCCGGGTGACGCGGGGCTGAGCCTGGTCGACCTGAAGCCGACCGCGCAGCCGCTCACGTCCTACGAGATGCCGTTCCCGTGCAACGAGGTGTGGACCGGCTCGACCCGCACCGGCCACAGCCCGAGCGTCCGGGCGGTCGACTTCAACTACGCCGGCGGTGATCTGGGCAAGCCGGTCGTCGCGGCCGCGGGGGGCACGGTCGTGACGTCCGTGGTCGGCCAGGGCAAGCCGAGCTACGGCCAGTACGTCGTCGTGGACCACGGCAACGGCGAGAGCTCGCTCTACGCCCACCTCGACTCGGTGCTGGTCGCCGTCGGACAGGTCGTGCAGGCCGGCACCCAGCTCGGCACCGTCGGCGATACCGGCAACGCCAGCGGTCCCCACCTGCACTTCGAGGAGCGGGTCGGCGGCGCGATCGTCGATGCCTGGTTCCACGGCTCACGGTTCCCGATGAACTCCTCGCAGACCTCTCAGAACTGCGGCACCGTCGCGGTCACCGACATCCCGCTGGCCGGCGACATGTACGGCGGCAGGTCCGCCGAGGTGATGGTCTACCGCAAGTCCGCCCCGGCGGCGTTCCACGTGACCCGCACCGGAGCCAAGGAGCGCGTGATCAAGCTCGGCGCCGGGTCCGCCCAGCCGGTGCTCGGCGACTGGGACGGCGACGGCCGGGTCAACCCGGGCGTGCGCGACCCCGCGACCCGCCTGTTCACGATGCAGGTCCGGCGCACCAAGACCACGGTGAAGTTCGGCAAGAGCGGCGACCTGCCGATCGCCGGCAACTGGGACGGCAACGGGACCTGGGAGATCGGCCTCCGCCGCCCCGGCAGCGCCAAGTTCCTGCTCCGCATGCCCGACGAGTCCGTCCAGAAGGTGGTCCTGGGCGACGCCAACGACCTGCCGGTCACGGGTGACTGGGACGGCAACGGGGTCACCGACCTCGGCGTCTACGACCAGGCCACCGCGACGTTCACGCTGCTGCAGACCGACCCGATGGGCGTGCCGTTCACGACCGTGGTCCCCTTCGGCGTCCCCGGCGACGTCCCGGTGACCGGCGACTGGGACGGCAACGGCATCACCGACCTCGGTGTCTGGAGCCCCGCCACCGCGACGTTCAACAAGCGCGGCGCCGTGGCTCCGACGAGCGCGACCGGGCGGGTCAAGAAGGTCCACTTCGGCAGGCCCGCCGCCCGCTGACCTCGCGGCAGGCGGAGGACGAGCACGGATAGCCTCGGCGCGTGAGCACCCCGGAGGCAGGACCCCAGGGGCGGAGGCTCGCCCTGGCGGCGCTGCCGTTCTGGGTCGTCTCGGTGCTGTGCCTGGTCTACGGCCTCGTGAACGGGCTGGTGTTCACCACGGTCTGCGGCGCGGCGGCGACGGTCTGGTTCCCGGTCATGGTCTGGCGCCGCCGGCACCCGCCGACGTCCTGACCCAGTCGTCCCCCGCCCGCCGTCCATGATGTAGCCGTCGGGCCCACCCACCAGGCGGTCTGCTCCACCGCCTCCGGAGAAGATGAGCATCCCGCCGGCGCCGGCTGTCTTCCACGCGTTGAAGTCCCCCTTCGGCCACGCTGGTTCATCAAGGTATGCAGCTGGACCGGCACTCTCCCGGGCGAGCTCACCTCGGGGGGCGACGGTTCCCCGACATCCCTTGATGAACCTGCCGCGACGCCAGCCGCCGTGCCGCAGACGTCCGGGCGGTGCGCATTCCACAAGACATGTTGCACAAGAACTCTTGTGTATCTAGGGTGGCGGGCATGGATGACGAGCCCCGCCTCCGCGCATCGGTCGAGCAGGTCGCTGCGAGCGGGCACCCGGTGCGCCGCCGGCTGCTCGAGGTGCTGGGCGTCGAAGGCCCGGCCACCGCGAGCCAGCTGGCCGAGCGCACCGGTCAGCTGGTCGGCAACGTCAGCCACCACCTCAAGATGCTGGCCCGGGCCGGGATGGTCGAGGAGGCGGCCGAGCTGGCCAAGGACCGGCGCGAACGCTGGTGGCGGCACGTCCCGCTGTCGCTGAGCTGGTCACTGGCCGACGTGCGCGGCGACCCGGTGGGGGAGGCCGTGGCGGTGGCGGCCGAGTACGAGCACCTCGAGCACCACCTCCGGCGGGTCCGCGGCTGGCTGGCGGCGCGCGACGGGTCGGACGACTACGACGAGGCCTGGACCCGGGCCGCGTTCGCGACCGACTCGTGGGTCTGGGCCACCCCCGAGGAGCTCGACGAGCTCGGCGAGGCGATCAACGCGGCTCGTGGTCGAGTTCCACGAGTCCCACCGCGAGCCGGCACCGGGGCGGGAGAGCTGCTTCGTCTTCGCCCACGGCGTTCCGAGCAAGCCGTGACCGCGCTGAGGGAGGCGCCTCCCTTCCGCCGCGACCGGCTCGTCCAGGCGTGGTCGGTCGTCTCCGGGGTCTCGCTCGCCGGCGACGCCGCCTGGTTCGTCGCGTTCGCCTGGACCGCGGCCACGATCGCCGACCCCGCGACGGCGGGGCTGATGCTGGGCGCCGGCACCATCCCGCGTGCGGTCACGGCCCTCTACGGCGGCGCGCTGGCCGACCGCTACGACGCCCGTCGCGTCGTCGTGCTGGCCAACGCGGGCCGGATCGCGGTCCTGGTCGCCGGGACGGCGTTCGCCACCGTCGGCGGGATCGGGGTGCCGCTGCTGCTCACGGTCGCGATCACGTTCGGCGTCCTCGACGCGATCCACAACCCGGCGGCGATGACGCTGCCCCGCACGCTGGTCCGCGTCGACGACCTCCCGGCGGCGGCCGGGCTGATGCAGGTGGCGGGCCGGCTGGCCCGCTTCGGGGGCGCTCCGCTCGGCGGTGTCCTGGTCGCGGTCGGCGGGCTCCGGCTGGTGATGGTCGTCGACGCCGTGACCTTCGCGGTCGTGGCGGCGTTCGTGGGCCTGGCGCTCAAGCCGCGCTACCCGCGTGCGCTGAGCTCCACCGGCTCGGTGCGCCAGGACCTGGTCGCGGCCGCGGCGTACCTGAAGGAGACGCCGTACGTCCGGGCGCTCGTGGTCTCGCTCTCCGGGCTGAACCTGTTCGTCGGACCGGCGCTGGCGGTGGGCGTCACGCTGCACGTGCACCGCTCCGGCTGGGGCGCCGCCGACCGTGGGTGTCGCCGACGCGCTGGTCGGTGTGGGCGCCGCGGTCGGCGCGCTGTTCGCGATGCGGTTCCGCTCGAGCCAGCCGGCTCGCACCGGGCTGCTCATGCTGGTCGGTCAGGCGGCCGCCATCGCGCTGATCGGGGTGTCCAACCTGCCGGTGCTCCTCGTCGCCACCACCGTGATCGGCGTGACGGCCGGGCTCGCCTCGACCCAGCTCTCGGGTGCCTTCCAGCAGCTCGTGGATCCCGCCTACCTCGGCCGGATGGGTGCGGTCACCTCGCTGGGTGACGACGTGCTGATGCCGGTGGCGATGGTCGGGTTCGGCGCGCTCGTCGCGGGCGCCGGCCTGCCGGTGACCTGCCTGCTCACCGGGATCGGCTTCGTCGCGCTGGTGGCCTGGGCGCTGGCCCGCCTGCGGGGTGCGCGGCCCGCGGCGGCCGGTCGACCGCGGTGCTGACCGACCGATGAGTTCGCCGTGCCCGGCCGGTCAGGGTGTGGGGTGAGGTGCGCACCTGCGCACGCCCTCGCCATCACCACGACCTAGGAGGCACTCTTGAAGCTGTTGCTCACGTCCGGAGGCGTGATGAACCAGAGCATCGAGGACGCGCTGGTCGAGCTCCTCGGGAAGCCGATCGAGGAGTCCAGCGCGCTCTGCATCCCCACCGCGATGTACGGGCACCCGAGGGTGGGTCCGGGCGAGCGCGCGTGGCGGTTCGTCAGCGGGCAGGACGAGAACCGCATGGTCGGCCTCGGGTGGCGGTCCATGGGCATCCTGGAGCTGACCGCGCTGCCCAGCCTCGACGAGGACCTGTGGGTCCCGCTGGTCCGGGAGACCGACGTGCTGCTGGTGGGCGGCGGCGACGTCCTCTACCTGTGCCACTGGATGCGGGAGTCGGGACTGGCGGACCTCCTGCCCTCGCTGACGGACACGGTCTGGGTCGGGCTGAGCTCGGGGAGCATGGTGATGACCCCCCAGGTCGGGGAGGACTTCATCCAGTGGCGCCCGCCCGGCGGCGACGTCAGCACGCTCGGACTCGTGGACTTCTCGATCTGTCCCCACGTGAACGGCGACGACCAGCCGGGCAACACCATGGCCGAGGCCGAGGGCTGGGCGGCCACCATCGACGGTCCGGCGTACGCCGTCGACGACCAGACGGCGTTCAAGGTCGTCGACGGCGAGGTCGAGGTCGTCTCCGAGGGGCACTGGACGCTGCTGCACTCCTGAGGGTCTTCACGCGCTCAGGTCCGGCCGCAGGTCCCGCCCCAGGAGACCGGCGAGGCGAGTGGTCTCCTCCTCGATCGCCGCGCGAGAAGGCGGCGGGGACGCATCGAGCCAGGCGAGGGAGAGCTCGTCGCCCTTGGTGGCCCAGGTGCCGCGCACGACCCCGTCGACCGTGACCAGGTTGGCCTTGCGGGTCACCGCCTGCCGTTGGGTCGACGGGGTGACGTGGGTGTCCTTGGTGCCGGGTCCCATCACCCACTGGTCGTGACCCGGGAGGAACCGCACGGCGTTCGCGGGTGGCGCGGCCACGAGGGACTCGACGTCGTCGGCCAGGACGTACGCCGTGGTGCCCTCGACGTCGACCGCGGTCAGCGCGTCGCCCAGGCCGGAGAGCCAGCGGTCGATCCGGCGGCGGCCCGCGCTCAGCCCGGCGCCGAGCCAGTGGTGGACGTGCTCCGACGTGGCGGGACCGTAGGTCTGGAGGTACATCCTGATCGCGCGCGGCCCGGCGTCCTCGAGGTCCGGGATCCCCTTCCACCGCGGGTTGTGGTCGAGGCGCTGGAACGTGCGCTGGCCGTCACGCGACGGCGCGAAGCCCATGTCGCCCTGCCAGGTCAGCGGCTTGATCAACGTGCCGGCGCCCTCCTCGAAGACCGCCCTCAGGTGCCGGTAGGCCCTGTGCGCGGTCAGGGACTCGCCCAGCTCGCCGATCGTCAGCGGTCCTTCCTGGAGCGCGTCTCGGACGGCGGCTCTGAAGTCGGGCCAGTCGTCCGGTGCCAGCCGGTAGTGCTCCACCCAGCTCGGGAGCTCCCACTGGCGTCCGGCCGCCCGCAGCGCGAGGTAGACGCCGCCGTCCTCGGGCGAGAGGTAGTGCATCGACCCGCGGAAGGCGAACGCCATGATCACCTCTCCGTCCGCCAGGGCCTCCAGCAGCTCTCCCGGCTTCGACGTCCTGCGACGCGTGCGCACGGCGAGCTCGGCGGCCGACTCGTCCATCGACAGGACCGCACCGAGCCGCCGCACGACGTCCCCCACCGACTCGGACCCGGTCGGGTCGAGCAGGTGGCGCTGCAGCCGCCAGCCCAGGGCCTGGCCCCACGTGACGGAGACCTCCGTGTCCGAACCCATCGGCGCAGCATGGCACCCGTTCCGGACGGAAGGCGTCCGGTAGGGGTGGGTCTACAACGCGGTGGTGCGCCCGGCGAGGTGCGGTGCGCCGTTCTTCGGGCTGGTCAGCGAGAACGCGAAGCCCCCGTCGACCGGCGTGGAGCCGAACGCCACCGAGCCCGGCAGCAGCACCGGCTTCTTGAAGGCGACGTCGACACGCACCGCGTCGGGAAGCCGGTTCTCGAGCGCGGCCACGCAGCGCGCCATGGTCCACATGCCGTGCGCGATCTGGCGGGGGAAGCCGAGCGCCTTGGCGGTGAGCGGGTAGAGATGGATCGGGTTGTGGTCTCCCGAGACCGCGGCGTACTGACGGCCCAGGTCGCCCGGCAGCTTCCAGACGATGCCGCTCGGCTCTGCGTCCGGGAACACACTGCCCGACGAGGCGGAGTCGTCGCCCTGGCCGCGGCGGAGGTACGTCGAGGTCTCCTCCCAGACGTTCTCGCCGTCCGCGGTGACGACGGTGAGGAACTCGTAGACCGTGCCCTTCGGGTGCGGCCTGGTCGGCCCGACGCTCGAGGTGACACCGAGGGTCTCGCCGACCGCGATCGCGCGGTGGGCGGTGACGGAGTTCTCGAGGTGGACGGTGCCGATCGCGGGAGCGGGGAACGCCGGGTCGCTCATGATCGCCATCTGCAGCGGGAACGCGAGCAGGTGCGGGTAGGGGAGCGGGACGGTGTCCTTGGTCGGGAAGCCGCAGACCCGGGCGAAGGCATCGACGTGGCCGCGCTCGATCGTCGTCTCCGGGCCGGTGCGGCTGAGCCCGGTGAACGTGCCACCGGTCTTGCGGATGCCGGGCAGCTGGTTGACGAGCGGGATGGACGGCAGCGCCGCGCGGACGAGGGTCATTGCTGGGTTCATGTCTTTGCCTTTCCGGGGTCCCCGCGGCGTTGTTCGGAGGAGCTTGCGGGGGAGAAGAACGTCGTGGGGTGGATCAAGCGCCGAGCATCATCTGGCCGCAGACCCGGACCACGTTGCCGTTGACCGCGGACGAGCCGGGGGAGGCGTACCACGCGATCGTCTCCGCGACGTCCACCGGCAGCCCACCCTGGCTCATGGCGTTGAGCCGCTGGCCGACCTCGCGGGTCGCGAACGGCACGGCGGCGGTCATCTGGGTGATGATGAAGCCGGGGGCGACGGCGTTGATCGTGATGCC
Organism: uncultured Actinomycetota bacterium; assembly: GCA_963766475.1. Taxonomy (GTDB): domain Bacteria; phylum Actinomycetota; class Actinomycetes; order Propionibacteriales; family Nocardioidaceae; genus Nocardioides. Next base: position 490,404 of record CAVXZS010000007.1, read on the forward strand.
GTTCTCCAGCTCGTCGGCGAGGGAGTCCACCAGGCCGATGACGCCGGCCTTGGAGGCGGCGTAGTTGGTCTGGCCGACGTTGCCGGCGATGCCCGCGATCGAGGCCACGCCCACGACCGAGCCGTTGTCGTTGATGACCTTCTGGTCGAGCAGCTCACGGGTGATCCGCTCCGGGGCCGTGAGGTTGACGGCGATGACCGGGTCCCACTTGTCCTCGGCCATGTTGGCGAGCTTCTTGTCGCGGGTGATCCCGGCGTTGTGCACGACGACGTCGACGCCGCCGTGCTTCTCCTTGAGGTGGTGGGCGATCCGCTGCGGGGCGTCCTTGCCGGTGATGTCGAGGGCCAGCCAGTCGCCGCCGAGCTCCTTCATCACGGTCTGGAGGTCGTCGGCGAGCTGGGGTACGTCGACGCCCACGACGGTCGCGCCGTCGCGGTGCAGCACCCGTGCGATCTGCTCGCCGATGCCGCGGCTCGCGCCGGTGACCAGGGCGACCCGGCCGGCGAGCGGCATGGTCCAGTCGGCGACCTCACCGGCGTCCTTGGTGCCGTGCGCGCCGATGCGGATCACCTGGCCGGACACGTAGGCCGACTTGGGCGAGAGCAGGAAGGCCAGGGTCGAGGTCGCGGCGCCCTCGGCGCCGTCGGCGACGTAGACCAGCTGGACCGTGCCGCCCCGGCCGATCTCCTTGCCGAGGCTGCGGGTGAACCCCTCGAGCGCGCGCTGCGCGACCCGCTCGGCGCCCGTGACCTGCTCGGGCGGCGTACCGATCACGACCACGCGCGGGCAGCTCGCGAGGCTGCGCAGCTTGGGGGAGAAGAACTCCTGGAGGGCACGGAGCTCGGAGGAGTCCTTGAGGCCGGTCGCGTCGAACACCAGGCCCTTGTAGCGCTGGTCGGCGTCGAACTGCGTCGTCGAGGCGATGCCGAGGACGTCGAGGAGACCCGGCAGCGACTCGACGAGGCGGCCGGTCCCGCCCACGACGACGGTGCCGTCGACCAGCGGGGCGCCGGCGGTGTAGCGCTCGAGCTTGGTGGGGTTCGGCAGGCCGAGGTTCTTGACCAGCAGCCTGCCGATCGGGGTCGAGGTGAAGCCCTGGTAGCGGTCGCTCATAGGTGAATGCAACTCTCTGTGTAACTGCGTGTCCACATTTCGTGACTCCCGCCTCACTGCCTTGGCAATCGAAGTTACTCGCGAGAAACTTGTACCCATGAACCCGTCCACCCGTCGCGTCGCCGTCCTCGGCGGCAACCGGCTCCCGTTCGCCCGCTCCAACTCCGCCTACGCGACCGCGTCCAACCAGGACATGCTGACCGCGGCTCTCGACGGCCTGGTGGCCCGCTTCGGGCTCGAGGGCGAGCGGCTCGGAGAGGTGGTCGCCGGAGCGGTGCTCAAGCACTCCCGCGACTTCAACCTGGCCCGCGAGTCGGTGCTCGGCTCGAAGCTGTCGCCCGAGACGCCCGCGACCGACATCCAGCAGGCCTGCGGCACCGGTCTCCAGGCCGCGATCCAGGTCGCCAACAAGATCGCGCTCGGCCAGATCGAGGTGGGTGTCGCCGGCGGGTCGGACACCACGTCGGACGCCCCGGTGGCGATCAGCGAGAAGCTGCGCAAGAAGCTCCTGAAGGTCAACGCCGCCAAGGACACCCGCGGCCGGCTGGCCGCACTGGCCGCGATCCGGCCCGGCGACATCGGCCTCTCGATCCCGCAGAACGGCGAGCCGCGCACCGGCCTCTCGATGGGCGAGCACGCCGCGCTGACCGCGCTGGAGTGGCAGATCGGCCGCGAGGAGCAGGACGAGCTCGCCGCGGCCTCGCACCAGCACCTCGCCGCGGCCTACGACGCGGGATTCCAGGACGACCTGATCACGCCCTTCCGCGGCATCGAGCGCGACAACAACCTGCGCCCCGACTCGACGGCCGAGAAGCTGGCCAAGCTCAAGCCGGTGTTCGGCAAGGGCGAGTCGGCCACGATGACCGCCGGCAACTCCACCCCGCTCACGGATGGCGCCTCGACCGTGCTCCTGGCCTCCGAGGAGTGGGCGGCGGCCCACGACCTGGAGCCGCTGGCCTACCTCACGGCCTACGAGACCGCGGCCGTCGACTACGTGCACGGTGGCGAGGGGCTGCTGATGGCGCCGGCCTACGCGATGGCCAGGATGCTCGCCCGCGAGGGGCTCTCGCTGCAGGACTTCGACTACTACGAGATCCACGAGGCGTTCGCCTCGCAGGTCCTGTCGACGCTCAAGGCCTGGGAGGACCCGGTCTTCTGCAAGGAGCGGCTCGGCCTCGACGCCCCGCTGGGCTCGATCGACCGGTCCAAGCTCAACGTGACCGGCTCCTCGCTGGCCGCCGGCCACCCGTTCGCCGCCACCGGCGGCCGGATCGTGCCGGTGCTCGCGAAGCTGCTGGCCCAGTCCGAGGGCGGCACCGGCCGCGGCGTGATCTCGATCTGCGCCGCCGGCGGCCAGGGTGTGACCGCGATCCTGGAACGGGCGTAGCTGGAGGTCAGCCGGTCAGCGAGCCCACCTGGGCGACCCGCTGCAGGTCGACCTCGATGCCCATGCCGGACCTGGCGAGCAGCGGGAAGCGGCCCGCGCGCGGGACCGTCACGTAGCCCGCACTGTCCAGGACGGCGAGCTCGTGGTCGACGGCGTGCAGGAACGCCGCGCAGCGCTCCGCATCCAGCCCGAGGGGCCAGATCAGCGTGCTGCTGAGGACGTCCTCTCGGCGGGACTCCAGCTCGGCCGCAGCCGCCTCGAGGAGAGTGCGCATCCGCTCCACCGCTGCCACGTCGTCCACGTTCGCCACGTCCACACGCTAGGGGCGAGCACCGACAGCGGGCGCCGGCTCAGCGGGCGCCGGCTCAGCGGGTGACGAGCGCGAGCGCCGAGTCGACGAGGTAGGCACGGACCTGGTCGGACGAGATCTCGCCCACCGTGGGCACGCCGGGGCTGGTCTCGGTGACCAGGATGCCGACCCGGGCGAGCTGGAGGGCGCCGAGTCCGCTGGCGTAGAGCATGTTCGCGATCAGGGTCGGGTCGTGGACCTGGAAGGTGCCGGCGTCGACGCCGGCCTGGAGCGCGTCCTGGAGGATCGCCAGGCAGCCGGAGATGCCGCGGCCGAGCCGGAACAGGGCGCTCTCGGAGATCTCGTCGAGCAGCTCGGGGCCACTGCGGCGCATCAGCGCCTGGGCGCAGTCCGTGAACGCCGGGTGGGCCAGCCCGTAGTCGACGAACGCGCCCACCAGCGCCTCGAGGCGCCGGGGCGCCTCGGCGCCGGGGTCGTCAGCCGCCTCGAGCGCCTCGTGGAGCTCGTCGAGGTAGCTCACCAAAGTGAGCGCGAACAGCTCCTCCTTGCCGGAGAAGTGCCGATAGACGATGGCCCGGTTGATGCCGACCGCGTTGGCGATGTCCTCGATCTGCGCGTCCCGGACGCCGCGCTCGTCGAAGAGCGCGCGGGTGGCCGCGATGATGTCCTTCTCACGGGCCCGCCGCCGGGCCGCGGCCGCCGACCGGCGACCGTCGAGCTCGGGAGCGCGAGAGGCCATGCACCGGATGGTAACGGGTGTGCAACTCCGAGTTGCACGAGTGTGCCAGGGCTCCCAGGACGCCCTAGAGGAGGTCAGCGCCCGAGGTGAGGTCGGCCTCGGTGGCCGGGACCGGGTCGACCGGTGTGCCGCCGCCCTGCGATGTCGGCACGGATCTGGTCGCGCAGGCTGACGGCGATCTGGAGGCGCCGAGAAGGTCATCACGGTCGCGATGATCGCGAAGATCTGCCGGTAGCTGAGCAGGCTCACGAGCAGGCTCCCGACGGCCAGCGAGACCGCCTGGGGCGTCGCGAGGAGCAGCTCCACGGCTGCGGACACCCGCCCGATCAGGTGGCCGGGGGAGCGGCGCTGCATCAGGGTCGTGAACGCGACGAACGTCCACGGCAGGCCGAGCCCGCAGATCCCGGCGCCCACGAGGACCACCCCGATGTCGGGGGCCGCGGCACACACGACGGTGGCGAGGGCCAGGGCGGTCAGGCCGAGGGCGCAGGAGGCGACCTCGCCGAGGCGGCGTACGACGCGGCTGGCGGTGAGGCCACCGCTGATCGCGCCGACGCCCTGGACCGCGACGAAGACGCCCGGAGAAGGTCGGCGGCCTTGTCGAAGGCGTCCATCAGGGCGTAGATCGACGACTCGAAGAAGCCGATGACCAGGATCGAGATCGCGAGCCCGCTGAGGACGTGCTTCAGCACTCGGTCCTGCACGAGGAAGCGGACGCCGGCCCCCACGTCCTCCTTGAAGGAACCCCTCGCGGGCGCCGGTGCCTCGGTGACGCTGATCGTCGCGATCAGCAGTCCGGCGATCGCGAACGTCGCGGCGTCGAGCACCGCGACCAGCCAGCCGCCCGTGGTCGCGAAGATGGCGGCGCCGACCAGCGGCCCGAACAGCCGGTAGCCCTCCTTGATGGTCGCCAGGCTCCCGTTGGCGTCGACGAGGAGCTCCTCGGGCAGCAGGTCCTTGAGCAGGCCGTTGACCGCGGCAGGCAGAACGACGAACGAGATGCCGTAGAGGAACGCGACGGCCCAGATCAGCCAGACGTCGCCCTCGTCCCTGACCAGCACCAGCGGCAGCACGGCCGCGGCGCTGGCCAGGTTGCCCCAGACCAGGACGGGCTTGCGGGGGAGCCGGTCCACCCAGACGCCGAGCAGCGGGGCGCCCAGCGCCGGGAGGACCATGAAGAAGAAGGTGAGGCCGGCCAGGGCGTTGGAGTCCGTGAGCGTCTTCACCCACATGCTCAGGACCAGCAGCATCACCGAGTCCCCGAGCATCGAGGTGCTCAGCCCGGTGAAGAGGCGCGGGAACCCCGGCCTCGCGAAGAGGTGCCTCACGCCGGCTCGACCCCGGGGAAGTACGTCGGGACCCCCCACGCCACGAACTCGCAGAGCCGGGCGCCTTCCGGGCGCTGCCCGGGGTCGGTCAGCCGCTCGATGTGCCGGTCGAGCACGGCGGTGATCGCGTCGTTCATCTCGCGGAGCTCGTCCGCGGTCAGCCACGCCACCATCTCGGTGCCCGACTGGGCACCGCGCCACTCGTCGGACTCGTCGGCCATCCGCGCTGGGCCTCGCGCAGCCGGTCGAGGGCCCGGCTCATGGTGACCTACGAGAGCGCGAGCGCGGCCTGCCGCTCCTCGGCCGACGCGGAGCCGTGCTCGTCCTCCCACTGGAAGCCGATGCCCGGCACCTGCCAGGGCCGCTGCCGGCCCTTCCCGCCCTCGGCCTCCTCGACGAACCCGTGCTGCGCGAGCTTGCGCTGGTGCCACGAGCAGTTCGCGGGCGTCTCGTCGAGCCGGTCGGCCAGTGGTCGCGGCGTGGTCCGATGGGCCTGGACCACTACGCCATGCTGTTGGTCATGGGCGCGGTGCTGACCTTCTCCCTGCAGCCCTTCGTCTTCGGGGTCATGGCCGATGCCGTGCACGACCGCGAGGACCTGACGGCATCGGTGCGCCTGCTCGCGGTCGTGTTGACGCTGAGCATGGCCTGGCTTCTGCAGCCGATGGTTCTATCTCAGGTGGCGGGGCCTGTGCGTCGGTCGTGTCTGTCCCGACCTCGACCCCGAGATCTGCGGCTCGCCTACGCGGCCAGGCGACGGCTGTTCTTCGCCATCAACTTCAACCACCGCTACGCCCGACCCGTGCAGCTGGCTCACGATGGCGATCTCGAACGGCCACGTGTGGCCTGACCTTCGCCACGTGGCGGTTCGGTGGTGAGCCCGGGACGAGCGCGCACCCCCACGCCAACCTGATCGAGACGCAGTGCCACGGGCTGGACATGCTCGAGCACCTCTGCGGGCCGATCGGCTCGGTGATGGCTCAGATGACCGACGCCACCGGGCGCGGCTGGTCCACGCTGAGCGTGGCGCTGCAGTTCGAGAACGGCGCGGTGGGATCGCTGCTGGGCTCGTACGACTCCTCCTACAGCTATCCCGACACCCATCGGCTCGAGCTGAACGGCCTCGACGGCAGGGTCGTGGTCGAGGACACGGTCCGCCGCTACACGTTCACGCCCGCCGGCAGCGAGACCAGCACGTGTTCATCGCGGTGTTCTTCGTGATCACCATGATCCCGATCGAGGCGCTCGCCGGGAACGACGAGAACATCCCCGGGGCGGCGACTCCCACGGCGGCCTCGGCAGCGTGAGCGAGCGGTCAGGGGCCGGCCAGGCTCCGGACCGTGTCGATGGTGTCGGCCTCGGCGGCGGTCTTGTCGTCGCGGTAGCGGACGACCCGGGCGAACCGGAGCGCCAGGCCGCCGGGGTAGCGAGTCGAACGCTGGAGGCCGTCGAAGGCGATCTCGACCACCTGCTCGGGCCGGACGCGCACGACGTGGTGGTCCTGGACGGTCGACGGGTCCTCGGCCAGCTCGGTGAAGCGCGACGTCTGCCAGGCGAGCATCTCGTCGGTCATCCCCTTGAAGGTCTTGCCGAGCATGACGAACCCCCCGTCGGTCGACTCGTCCCGAGCACCCAGGTGGATGTTGGAGAGCCAGCCGCGGCGGCGGCCCGATCCCCACTCGACTGCCAGGACGACGAGGTCGAGGGTGTGCACCGGCTTGACCTTCACCCACGACGAGCCGCGGCGGCCGGCGTCGTAGGGCGCCGCGAGGTTCTTCACCACGACGCCCTCGTGGCCGAGGTCGAGCACCCGCGAGACGAACGCCTCGGCCTCCGCGACCGAGGAGGTGACCAGTCGCGGCACCAGGTGCTCCTCAGGCACGAGCGAGGACAGCGCGTCGAGCCGCTCCGAGCCGGGGGAGTCGACGAGGTCGCGGCCGTCGACGTGGAGCAGGTCGAAGAAGTAGGGCGTGAGGTGGACGCCCGCGCTCATGGCGGTGCGCGACGCGGTCTCCTGGAACGGGCGGGGGCGGCCCTGGTCGTCGAGCGCCAGCACCTCGCCGTCGAGCACGAACGCCGACGCGGGCAGCGACCGCGCCACCTCGACCACCTCGGGCAGGCGACCCGTGATGTCCTCGAGCGACCGGGTCGCGACGATCACCTCGTCGCCCCGCCGGTGCACCTGGATCCGGATGCCGTCGAGCTTGGTGTCGATCGCGACCGGGCTGTCGGCGCCGCCCCCGGCCTTGCCCATCGCCGCCTCGACCGTGGTCGCGCTGGACGCGAGCATCGGCAGCACCGGTCGCCCGACCTCGAGCACGAACTCGGCCAGCGCCTCCTCGCCCCCGGTCAGGGCCGCGCGGGACACGGCCACCGTCGAGCCGGCCATCATCGCCGCGCGCCGCACGGCGGAGAGCGGTACGCCGCCGGCGGCCGCCAGCCCCTCCTGGACCAGGGAGTCGAGGGCACCCTGCCGGACCTCCCCGGTGACGATCCCGCGCAGCCAGGGCTGCTCCTCGGCGGTCGCACGCCCGAACAGCTCGGCGGTCGCCGCCGCCCGGGCGCCCTGTGACCCCGAGCCGGACAGTGCCGCGATCCGCTCGAACGCCTCGTGCACCTCGAGCACGGTCAGCGAAGGCTCGGACGCCGGCGCCGGCAGCGCCTGCATCGACCGCCAGCCCAGCCCGGTGCGCCGCTGCCGCAGCGACCCGGCGAGGTAGGACGTCACGGTCTCGATCTCGTCGGCGGTCGAGGCGCTGACCCGCGCGAGGAGCTCCGCGAACGCCGCCGTCTTGGCCTTGCGCGAGCGGGTCGCGGCGACCTCGGTGGAGGTGGCCACGACGTCGGCGAGCAACATGGTCTACACAGTCTTTCTCGAAAGCGTGTCCCGGTCCCCGGGTCCCGTTCGTCAAGAAGATGTCAGACGACACCGACATCCCTCTCGACACCAGGAGTCCACCGTGCACTACGCACTGCTGATCTACACCGACCCGCGCGCCCAGGACGGCGACACCGACGAGCAGCGACAGGCCGTGACGGCCGAGTACCTCGCGATCCGCGAGGACCCGCGGGTGACCGGAGGCGGACACCTGCAGCCGGTCGCCACCGCGAGCACGGTCCGCGTCGCTGACGGGACCGTGCTGGTCACCGACGGCCCGTTCGCCGACACCAAGGAGGTGATGGCGGGCTACTACCTGGTGGAGGCCGACGACCTCGACGCCGCGCTGGAGATCGCCGGGCGGGTCCCCGCCACGCGGATGGGCGGCGCCGTCGAGGTGCGCCCGCTCGTCCCGGCGTACTGACCATCTGCCCGTGACCAGTCGCGATCCCGACCCCGCTCTCGACCGGGTCTTCCGCGAGGAGTGGGGTCGGGTCCTCGCGTCGCTGGTCGGGTACCTGCGCGACTTCGACCTGGCCGAGGACGCCGTCCAGGACGCGTTCGCGAGAGCCGCGGAGCGCTGGCCGCGCGACGGCGTCCCCGACAACCCGGCGGGGTGGCTGGTGCGGACCGCCCGCAACGAGGCGATCGACCGGCTGCGGCGCCGCCGCACTCTCGAAGCCAAGCTCCCACTGCTCGACCGACCCACCGAGGTGCCGTCCGTGGACCACGAGCTCGAACGCCACCTCAGCGACCACTCCATCCCCGACGAGCGGCTCGAGCTGCTCTTCACCTGCTGCCATCCGGCGCTCGCCCAGGACGCGCAGGTGGCTCTCACGCTGCGCGCCGTGGGAGGGCTGTCGAACGAGGAGATCGCGGCCGCCTTCTTGGTGGCCCCGGAGACGATGAAGCGTCGGCTCACCCGCGCCAAGCAGAAGATCACGGTGGCCGCGATCCCGTTCCGCGTCCCGCCGGACCACCTGCTCCCCGACCGTCTCGCGGTGGTCCTGGCGGTCGTCTACCTGGTCTTCAACGAGGGTTACCAGGGTCGCGTGGACCTGGCGGCCGAGGCGATCCGGCTGGGCCGGGTCCTGCTCGCCCTGATGCCCGACGAGGGCGAGGTCCGCGGACTGCTGGCCCTCATGCTCGCCCACGACGCACGCCGGGCCGCCCGTGTGAACGGCGACGAGCTGGTGCTGCTCCAGGACCAGGACCGCTCGCGCTGGGACACCGGGCAGCTCGACGAGGCGCGTGACCTGCTGACCCGAGCCATCGCCGGGCGCGGCCCCTACGCCCTGCAGGCCGCGATCGCGGTGCTGCACACCGAGGACCCGGTGGACTGGGCGCAGATCGCCGCCCTCTACGCCGAGCTCGCCGAGCAGACCGGCTCTCCCGTGGTCGAGCTGAACCGCGCCGTGGCGCTCGCCCAGACGGGGGCCACCGAGCGCGCCCTGGAGATCGCCGACGGGCTGGTGGCCGGCCTCGACGGCTACCAGTACCTGCACTCCACCCGGGGCGAGCTGCTGCGGCGGCTGGGCCGGGACGACGACGCGCGCGCGGCGTACGGGCGCGCCCTCGACCTGGCCACCGCCGAACGCGAGCGCCGGTTCCTGCGCGGTCGGCTGGCCGAGCTCGACCAGCCCTGACCCGACCGTCGTGCGAGGCCGGACGTACCGTGCCGTGTGCATCTTGACCCGGGACCCCTCGTCGTGGTCCTGGTGCTCGCCGCCGCGGTCCTGCACGCGACCTGGAACGCGATCGCCCACGCCGCCTCCGACCGGCTCGTCGGCTTCGCGCTCATCTCGACCTCGACCCTGGTGCTCGGAGCGGTCCTCGTCGTGGTGGGCGAGCCGGTCGGCTGGCACTACTTCGGCGTCGCCGCCCTGTCGGCCGCGCTGCACGTCGCCTACCTGCTGCTGCTCATGGCGAGCTACCGCGTCGCCGACCTGAGCCGCGCCTACCCGTTGAGCCGGGGGACGGGCGTCGCCCTCACGGCCGTGGCCTCCATCGTGCTGCCGCGCTCCCCGCTGGGGGTCGACGTGGTGCTCGGCACCGGCCTGGTGGTGCTGGGCCTGATCGGCGTGACCGTCGCCGGGCCGTCCCTGACGAGGACGGACTTCTGGGGCGTCGCCGCCGCGCTGGGGACCGGCGTCGCGATCGCCGGCTACACGATCGTCGACGGGCTGGCGGTCTCGGGCGGCGCGCCGGTGGTCGCGTACGCCGGCTGGCTCTTCGTGCTCCACTCCGTGCCGATGCCGGTCGCGGCGCTCGCGCGCCGGGGGCGGCGGCTGCTGTCGGTGCCCCGCCGGCAGGTGCTGATGGGGCTCGGCGGGGGCGCGGTCTCCCTGGCGGCGTACGGTCTCGTGCTGGTCGCCCAGACCAGCGGCGCCCTCGCCGCGGTGGCCGCCCTGCGGGAGCTGAGCATCGCGTTCGGTGTGCTGCTCGGGGCGTTCGTGCTGCATGAGCAGGCGGCGCGCAAGCGGCTGCTGCCGGCGCTGGTCCTGACCGCCGGCGCGGTAGTCCTGGCCCTGAGCCTTCGGTAGTCCTTGGCCACCTGGATCTGGTCATGATGGGTCATGCCGCCGGTCGCCGGCGCCACTAGCCTCCGCTTCATGACATTGCGGAGCAGGTTCGTGGCAGGTGTGCTGGTGGTGGCGATGGCGTCGCTGGCGCCGGCAGCGCAGGCGATCGGGGAGACGGACCGAGGCGCGTCCTACCCACAGCCACAGGCGGGACCCTGGAAGTACGACGACTCCTTCGGCGACTCGACGGGGACCCTGAAGGTCAAGGCCGGCAAGACGCCGCTGGTCAAGAGCATCAAGATCACGGTGACCCAGCAGGACAACGGTTACGAGTGCCCGGCACCGGGAGCCGTGCTCAAGGTGAAGGGGTCGTTCCCGCTGCGCAAGGCGCCGAAGTGGGCCGAGGACGACTACGACAACAAGTTCGCCTGGATCTCGGCCAAGAAGGACAAGCCCTACGACGACGACTACCCCAACCAGCTGGGCATGAAGCCGGTCCCCGCGACGGTCACGGTGGGCGGTCAGACCCGCAACGCCGCGCTGTCGATCTCGTTCATCAAGCTGAACTTCCACAAGCCGCACTCCATGAAGCTCGAGCTGCGGCTCTTCCCGTCGGACGGCAGCACCGGCTGGTGCCTCTTCAGCCTGGAGGGCAAGCCGGGCAAGTAGTCCCCGCCGGACCGGACCCTTGACCCAGAACGAGAACGCGTTCTAGATTGGACAGGTGTCCAGTCACGTGTCCACCCTGCCGCGGCGGGGGCTGAACGCGCGACAGGCCGAGACGGTCGAGCGGCTCCTCGACGCGGCGGCCGAGGAGCTGGCCACGGTGGGGCCCGAGGCACTGACCATCCGCACGGTGGCGGCGCGCGCGGGCGTCTCGCCGGCCACGGCCTACACCTACTTCGGCTCCAAGAACCATCTCTTCGCGGAGCTCTTCCACCGCAAGGTGCTGCTCGAGCACCCCGCCGAGATCACCGGCCGCACGCCTCTCCAGCGGGTCACGGCGGTCACGAGGCACCTCGCGACCGTGCTCGGGTCCAGCCCGCACCTCGCCGCTGCCGCCAACCACGCCCTCCTCGGCACCGACCCCGACGTCGAGCGGCTCAGGGTCGTGATCGGTGCCGAGATCGTCGGACGCTTCCAGCAGGCCCTGGAGGCCTCTGCCGAGGGCTCTGCCGCAGGCCCGTCCGAAGGCCCGGCCGACGCCGAGCTCGTCGACGCCCTGACCCTGGCCCTCACCGGCGCGCTGCTGCAGACCGGCATGGGCCTGATCACCTACGACGACCTCGCCGACCGCCTCGACGCGGTGATGGCGACGATCCTGCGAGGCAACCCATGACCGTCGTCACCCGGCCGGTCGCGCTCGACCCCTACGACTACGAGTTCCAGGAGGACCCCTACCCGGTCTACGCCTGGCTGCGCGAGCACGAGCCCCTGCACCACAACCCGGCCCTCGACCTGTGGGCGCTGACCCGGCACGCCGACATCGCCGAGGCGCTCCGCTCCGAGGGGACCTACTCGAACTCGTGGGGAGTGGCCATCGAGAAGTCGGCCTGGGGACCGGACGCCCACAAGGTCATGTCGATCCTCGGGATGGACCCGCCCCGGCAGAACCGGCTCCGCGGTCTCGTCTCCCGCGGCTTCACGCCGCGCCGGGTCCACGACCTGCTCCCGCGGATCCAGCAGCTCACGGACCGCTATCTCGCCGAGTGCCTGGACAGAGGCAGCTTCGACTGGATCGCCGACTTCGCCGGCAGGCTCCCGATGGACGTCATCTCCGAGATGATGGGAGTTCCGGAGGAGGACCGGGCGGAGGTACGCCGCCAGGCCGACACGGTCGTGCACCGCGAGGACGGCGTCCACGACGTGCCGCAGGCGGGCGCCGAGGCGTCGCTGTGGCTGGTCGCCTACTACCAGGAGATGGTCGACCAGCGCCGGCGCCGGCCCGCGGACGACCTGACCAGTGCGCTGATCGACGCGGAGCTCGACGGCGAGCGGCTCACCGACGAGGACGTCATCGGCTTCCTCTTCCTGATGGTCGTCGCCGGCAACGAGACGACGACCAAGCTGCTCGGTCACGCGCTCTTCCACCTCACCAGCCACCCCGACCAGCTCGCGCAGGTGTTCGGCGGTCCGGACCTCGGGCTGGTCGACCCGTGGATCGAGGAGACCCTGCGCTACGACACGTCCAGCCAGCTGCTGGCGCGCTACCTGCTGCGCGACGTCGAGCTGCACGGCGCGGTCGCACCCCAGGGCTCGAAGCTGCTGCTGTGTCTGGGGTCGGCGAACCGTGACGAACGGGTGTTCAGCCGTCCCGACGACTACGACATCTCCCGCGACCACGACGAGCTCGCGCAGATCCTGTCCTTCGGCGGCGGGCGGCACTTCTGCCTCGGTGCCAACCTCGCCCGCCTCGAGGCCCGCGTCGCGCTGACCAGCCTGGTCCAGCGGGTCCGCTCGGTCGAGGTCGACCACGACCGGTGCGAGCGCGTCCACTCCCTCAACGTCCGCGGTTTCGCCGCCGTGCCGACCACGGTGCAGGCGCGCTGATGGCGAGCGAGAAGTACGCCCAGCCGGCCCGGCGCCCTGCCGTGGTGACCGGGGCGTCGTCCGGGATCGGTGCGGCCACCGCGCTGCGACTGGGCCAGGCCGGCTTCCCGGTCGCGCTGGGCGCGCGTCGCACGGACCGGCTCGAGGACGTCGCCTCCCAGGTCCGGGCCGACGGCGGCGAGGCGTTCGTGCACGCCCTCGACCTGACCGACGACGCGTCGGTGGCCGCGTTCGCGAAGGCCGCGACGCAGGCTCTCGGCGACATCGAGGTGGTGGTCTCCAACGCCGGGGCCGTGGCACCCGGCACGATCACCGAGGTGGATCCGGAGCGGTTCACCCGCGAGCTCGACCTCACCGTGGTCGGGGCGCACCGGCTGGTCCGGGCCTTCGTGCCGGCGATGCGGCAGCGGCGCCGCGGCGACGTCGTCTTCGTCTCCTCCGACACGGTGGTCCGCGCGCGGCCGTTCATGGCGGCGTACTCCGCGGGGAAGTGGGGCCTCGAGGGCATGGTCGCCTCGCTGCAGCTGGAGCTCGAGGGATCCGGCGTCCGGGCCAGTGTGGTCCGGCCGGGCCCGACCTGGAGCGAGATGGGTGGTGACTGGGACGCCGACGAGGCGGCGTTCGTGCTCGAGCAGTGGGTGCGGTTCGGCCTGGCCCGGCACCCCCACTTCATGAAGCCGGCCGCGGTCGCCGACGCGATCGCCACGGTGGTCGGCGCTCCGCGCGGTGTGCACCTGAGCCTGGTCGAGGTCAACCCCGAGGCACCGGTGGAGGACGCATGACCGAGCCTGTCGCCCGGGGTCTCGAGACGGGCGCAGCACGCCCTCCTCAACCACCGGGCCGCGACATCCCCATGGTGACCTACGCCGTTCCCGACGACGGGTTCGGCCACCTGGCCGAGATGCGGGTGGACCCGATCGGGCTGTTCCACCGGGTCCGCGACGAGTGCGGCGACATCGGCAGGTTCCGGCTCGCCGACCGCGACGTCGTCATGGTCAGCGGCGCGGAGGCCAACGAGCAGTTCTTCCGGGCGCCGGACTCCACGCTCGACCAGGCGGCGGCCTACCCGTTCATGACCCCGATCTTCGGCAAGGGCGTCGTCTTCGACGCCAGCCCCGAGGAGCGCCAGCAGATGCTGAAGAACCAGGCGCTGCGAGGCGACATGATGCGCGGCCATGCGCAGACCATCGAGGTCGAGATCAGGCGGATGGTCTCGAGCTGGGGAGACGAGGGCGAGATCGACCTCCTGGACTGGTTCGCCGAGCTGACGATCTACACGACCAGCAGCTGCCTGATCGGCAGGCCGTTCCGCGAGGAGCTGGACGCGTCGTTCGCCCGGCACTACCACGACCTCGAGCGCGGCACCGACGCGATCGCGTACGTCGACCCCTACGCCGACATCGAGTCGTTCCGCATCCGGGACGCGGCACGCGAGCAGCTCGTCGGGCTGGTGCAGAGGATCATCGACAAGCGCAGGGAGCGCGGCAAGGTCCCGCGCGAGGAGCGGGACCTGCTCGACGTCCTGATCTCCATCGACATGAGCGCCGACTACATCACCGGCATCTTCATCTCGATGATGTTCGCGGGCCACCACACCTCGTCCGGGACCGCCGCGTGGGCCCTGATCGAGCTGATGCGGCACCCGCAGGTCATGAAGGACGTCGTCGCGGAGCTCGACGACCTCTATGCGGACGGGGCGGAGATCTCCTTCCAGGCGCTGCGCTCGATCCCGCGGCTGGAGGCGGCGCTCAAGGAGACGCTGCGGCTGCACCCGCCGCTGGTCATCCTGCTCCGCGTCGTGCAGGAGGAGATCGAGCTGGCCGGGCACACCATCGCACCGGGCACGATGGTCGCCGCCTCACCACGCGTCTCCAACCGGATCGCGGAGGACTTCCCGGAGCCGGACACCTTCGACCCGGGCCGCTACCTCGACCCCCGGCAGGAGGACCTGCAGAACCGCTGGACCTGGATCCCGTTCGGAGCGGGCAAGCACCGCTGCGTCGGCAACGCGTTCGCGATGATGCAGCTCAAGGCGATCTTCTCGGTGATCCTGCGCGACTACGAGTTCGAGCTGGCCCAGCCCTCGGAGTCCTACCGCGACGACACCTCCAAGATGGTGATCCAGCTCGAGCAGCCCTGCCGGGTCAGGTACCGGAGGCGATCGCAATGACCGGGGTCCGGTCCCAGCCCCGGGTTGCGAGGTTTCGAGACGGTCGCAGAGCGACCTCCTCAACCACCGCGGTGGTCGAGGAAGGCGCGATCACCACCGCGCTGGTTGAGGAAGGCGCGCTAGCGCCTGTCTCGAAACCGCCCTCACCCGCGCTGGGAAGCAAGCAATGAGGGTCGTGGCGGACCTCGGGCTCTGCCAGGCGCACCAGGTGTGCCAGGGCGAGGCGCCCGGGGTGTTCGGCTTCGACGAGGACGCCGACGTGGTGGTCGTGCTCGCGGAGCGACCCGACCCGTCCCTGCGGCCGCAGGTGGAGGCCGCGGTCCGCTACTGCCCGGCGATGGCACTCGCCCTGGACGACAGCTCAGCTGAGGAGGACCGATGAGCCGCGCGGAGATGGAGTCGTTCTGGGAGCGGTGGCTGGCCGCCAACCGGGACGCCGAGGCGGGTGGCGACTGGGGGCCGCTGGCGGACTTCTACACCGAGGACGCGACGTACGGGTGGATGTACACCCCCGACGAGCACTTCATGGCCGTGGGCCGCGAGCAGATCCGGGAGTGGGCGCTCGGATTGGAGATGGCCGGGCTGGACGGCTGGCACTACGACTACGCCGCGACCGTCATGGACGAGTCCAACGGGATGATCGTCGGCTTCTGGAAGCAGCGTGCCGGCATCCTCGACGACTCCGGCACCGAGTACGAGGTCCGCGGCATCGGCGGGTCGTGGTTCGGCTGGACGCCGGACGGCTTCGCGTGGCAGCGCGACTGGTTCGACCTCGGCAGCGTCGCGACGACGTTCCTCGAGCTGGCCGGCAGCGGCCGGGCGCCGCGGGGGCTGCTGGACCGGATGTCGCTCGACGGGCCCGCACAGCCCGGTCACTACCGGCACGCCGACCTCCCCTCGACCGTCTGGCCGCCCGTCGTGGGGGACTCGTGAGCACGCCACCGCCCCAGCTGCTGGTCGACGGAAAGCTGGTCCCCGCGAGCGACGCAGCGACGTACCCGATCCTCAACCCGGCCACCGGCGCCGAGATCGGCCGCGCGCCCGACGCCACCGCAGCCGACGTCGACGCGGCCATCGCGGCCGCCCGGCGCGCCTTCGACGAGACCGACTGGTCGACCGACGTCGAGCTGCGGGTCCGCTGCCTGCGCCAGCTCCACCGGGCGCTGATCGACCACGCCGACGACTTCCGGGCGCTGACCACGGCCGAGGTCGGGATGCCGGCGTTCATGCAGGCGGCGGCAGGCTTCGACGTCCCGGTCGAGGGGCTGCGGTGGGTGGCCGACCTCGCCGAGACCTACGACTACGAGACCGATCTCGGCGTCGCGGCTCCGATGGGGATCCCGAGCCGGCGGACCGTACGCCGCGAGCCGGTCGGCGTGGTCGCCGCGATCACGCCGTGGAACGTGCCGACCCAGATCAACCTCGCCAAGGTCGGTCCGGCCCTGGCGGCCGGCTGCACGGTGGTCCTCAAGCCGGCGCCCGACACGCCCTGGCTGGCCTGCGAGCTCGGCCGGCTCGCCGCCGAGCACACCGACCTGCCCGCCGGCGTCCTCAACGTCGTCTCGCCGCGCTCCAACGAGGTGGCCTCGGTGCTCGCCACCGACCCCCGCGTCGACATGGTGTCGTTCACCGGCTCCACTGCGACCGGGCGGACGATCATGGCCGCCGCGGCACCGACCCTGAAGCGGGTCTTCCTGGAGCTCGGCGGCAAGTCCGCCGCGATCGCGCTGGACGACGCCGACGTGGCCTCGGTGGCCGCCGCGACGGCGTTCACCGCCTGCATCCACGCCGGGCAGGGCTGTGCGATCACCACCCGGCTCGTCGTGCCGCGCGAGAAGTACGACGAGGCGGTCCGGGTGGCCGCCGAGACCATGGAGTCCATCGGAGCCACGGACCCGGCCGACCCGGGAGCGATCTGCGGCCCCGTCATCTCGCAGGCGCAGCGCGACCGCGTCGAGTCCTACCTCAGGCTCGCGGTCGAGGAGGGCGGCACCGTCGCCACCGGCGGCCACGTCATGGACCGGGACGGCTTCTGGGTCGAGCCGACCGTCGTGGCCGGTCTCGACAACACCTCCCGCGTGGCCCAGGAGGAGATCTTCGGCCCGGTGCTGGTGGTGATCCCGCACGACGGGGACGACGACGCGGTCCGGATCGCCAACGAGTCGCCCTACGGCCTGTCCGGCTCGGTCGACTCGGCGGACCTCGAGCGGGCGAAGGCGGTGGCCAGGCGGATCCGCACCGGCACCCTCGCGGTCAACGGCGGCGTGTGGTTCAGCCCGGACGCGCCGTTCGGCGGCTACAAGCAGTCCGGGCTCGGCCGCGAGATGGGCGTGGCCGGCTTCGAGGAGTACCTGGAGACCAAGGTCATCGCAGAACCGGCCACCGCCGATGGTTGAGGAGGTTGCGCAGCAACCGTCTCGAAACCGCGCAAGCCGAGGCTGGGACTGGCGTCAGGAGAGTAGACAGGCGACGTTGCGAGGTTTCGAGACAGGCGCTAGCGCGCCTTCCTCAACCAGCGGTGGTTGCGTGAGAGGGCAGGGATGAGTCGTTTCGAGGGCAAGGTCGCGGTCGTCACGGGCGCCGCGCAGGGGATCGGGGAGGCCTACGCCAGGGCGCTGGCGACCGAGGGTGCGTCGGTGGTGGTGGCCGACCTCAACGTCGGGGCGGGCGAGAAGGTCGCCGCCGACACCGGCGGGCTGTTCGTGCGCACCGACGTGTCCTCGCACGAGTCGGCGGCGACGATGGTCGAGCAGGTGGTCGCGGCGTACGGCGGCATCGACCTGCTCGTCAACAACGCGGCCATCTACGGCGAGATGCAGTTCGACCTGCTGATCAGCGTCGACTGGGACTACTACCGGAAGTTCATGGCGGTGAACATGGACGGCGCGCTGGTGATGACCCGGGCCTGCTACCGGGAGATGCAGAAGCGCGGCGGCGGAGCGATCGTCAACCAGAGCTCGACCGCGGCCTATCTCTACTCCGGCTTCTACGGCCTGGCCAAGGTGGGTGTGAACGGCCTGACCCAGCAGCTCGCGCACGAGCTCGGCGGGATGGGCATCCGCGTCAACGCGATCGCGCCCGGCCCGACCGACACAGCAGCGACCCGCACCCAGGCCGGCGACGCCGCCAAGGAGCTGGTCAGGGCGATGGCGATCAAGCGGATGGGCCAGCCCGGCGACATGGTCGGCGCCTGTCTGTTCCTGCTCTCGGACGAGGCGGCCTGGGTGACCGGACAGATCATCGCGGTCGACGGCGGACAGACCTTCCGCGCATGAGGGTCGGCTTCGTCGGCCTGGGCAACATCGGGAGACCGATGGCGCTCCGGCTCGTCTCCGCGTTCGACCTGCACGTCTACGACGTCGCGGCGGGCGCCGTCGCCGAGCTGGCCGGAGCCGGGGCGACCGCCGCCGCCTCGGTGGCCGAGCTGGCGGACGTGGACGTGCTCTGCGTGATGGTGCGCGATGACGACCAGGTGCGCGACGTGGCCGAGCAGGTGATCGCGTCCGGAGGCTCCCCGGTCGTGGTGGTGCACTCCACGGTCGCTCCCGGAACGCCAGGTGAGCTCGAGGCGCTCGGCGTCCGCGTGCTCGACGCCCCGGTCAGCGGCGGTCCCATGGGCGCCGCCGACGGCACGCTTGCCATCATGGTCGGCGGCGACGAGGCGGCGTACGCCGTGGCCGAGCCGGTCCTGGCCCGGATGGGCTCGAAGGTCGTGCACGCCGGCCCGCTCGGCTCCGGCACGCGGATGAAGCTGGCCCGCAACCTGATCCACTTCGTCGCCTTCACCGCGGTCACCGAGGCGCAGCGGCTGGCCGAGGCCTCGGGGCTCGACCTGCTCGCGCTGGGCGAGGTGGTCCGGCACACCGACGCGGTCACCGGCGGGCCGGGCGCGATCATGCACCGCGACACCGCGGCACCGCTCGACCACGACGACTTCTGGCACGGCGTCCTCGACCACGTGCGGACGCTGGGGGAGAAGGACCTGTCGTTCGCCATCGAGCTGGCCGGGACACTGGGTGTCGACGTACCGCTCGCGCAACTGGCACGCGAGAACCTCGCGGAAGGGCTGGGTCTCTGACCATGGGTGAGTTCGACGACCTTCCCGAGGAGCGCCGCCGCGGCCTGGAGAAGATGGAGCAGGTCTACGGCTTCGAGATGTCGGACGGGGAAGGGGACTTCTTCCGCTACACCGCCGACCACCTCTTCGCCGACATCTGGAGCCGGCCCGGGCTGTCCGACCGCGACCGCCGCCTGCTGCTGATCGGGCTCCTGTCCGGCACCGGCGCCCACGACGTCCTGACCATCCAGGTGCCCGCCGCGCTCGCGTCCGGCGACCTCGACGAGACCGCGCTGCGCGAGATCGTCATCTTCCTGTGCCACTACGCCGGCTGGCCGAACGGCGCCCGGCTCAGCTCGCTGGTCGAGGAGACGATCGCCGGGGCCAAGAAGGCCGCCGGCGACCGGTGACCACCTTCGAGGAGCTCCCGGCAGGGGAGTCGGGGCTGCTGTCCGCGCGTCCGGGGCCGGACCTGGACGCGGCCGGCTTCGTCGAGCGCGAGTACGTCGCGCGGGGGACGGCCCTCTCGTTCGCCGGTCACGACCCGGCGGCGTACGCCACGCGGGTGGCGGTCCGCCGTCCGAGGGCGCCGGGCTCGTTCAGCGGCACGGTCGTGGTCGAGTGGCTCAACGTCTCCTCGGGCTCCGACGCCGCCCCGGACTGGAACTACCTGGCCGACGAGATCGTCCGCCGCGGCCACGCCTGGGTGGGGGTCTCGGCGCAGTACGCCGGCGTCGAGGGCGGCGAGGCCGTGGTGGGTGTCGAGCAGGTGGCGCCGACCGGCATCAAGGCGCGGGAGCGGTACACCGCGCTGAGCCACCCCGGTGACGCCTACTGCTACTCGGTCTACGCCTCGGTCGCCGGGGCCCTCGACGACGCCGGCGCGAGCGGCCCCCTCGCCGACCTCGTGGTCGACCTGCTCCTTGCGGTGGGCGAGTCGCAGTCGGCGTTCGCCCTGACCACCTTCGTCAACGAGGTGCACCGGCAGGTGCCCGTGTTCGGCGGCTACCTGGTCCACTCCCGCGGCGGTGCGGCGATGCCGCTGGGCGAGCCGGGCCGGGCGGTGGACCCGCGGCAGTACCGCGACTCCGCCCCGGTGCCGGTCCGCGACGACCTCGACGTGCCCGTGGTCATCGTCCAGACCGAGACCGACCTGCTCGGCGTGCTGCGCTACCTGCCCGCCCGACAGCCCGACTCGGCGTACGTGCGGCTCTGGGAGGTGGCCGGGACCGCCCACGCCGACCGCTACCAGATCGGCGAGTTCGAGGAGCTGCTCGGCTGCCCGAGGCCGGTCAACCGCGGTCAGCAGGCCTTCGTCGTCCGGGCGGCGCTGCGCTGGCTGGACGGGTGGGCACGCGGCGGCGGCCCGGCCCCGTCGGCGGCCCGGCTGGAGGTGGACGGAGCGGCGTTCGTCCGCGACGAGGCGGGCAACACCCGCGGTGGGGTGCGCACCCCGGTCGTGGACGCACCGGTCGAGGTCCTGCGCGGTGACACCGAGCCGGGCGCGTCGTACCTGTGCCAGCTGTTCGGCTCGACCCTGCCGATGGACCCCGAGCTCGTCCGACGGCGGTACGCCGACCGCGCGGCCTACCTCGCGGCGTACGCCGCCGCCACCGACGCGGCGATCGCGGCCGGGTTCGTGCTGCCGGAGGACCGGGAGGCCGTGCTGGCCGAGGCGCGCCCGGACCTGGTGGACGCGGCCCACGCCTGAGCGCCGGCGCTGGACCGGTCTCCAGGGGAATGGTCCGGACAGGTCATGTCCGGCACCGCCCCGGTGGTGCGATGATCCCCGGCGTCATGCCACTCATTCCGACGCGCTTCGCGACGTTCTTCTCGATCCCGCTGCTGCGGCGGGCGGCGTTCCACGTGAAGCGGCTGACCAGCGGGATGGACCGCTCGTTCTTCGTCCGCGTCGGAATCATCCTGGGTGGTTTCCTGGTCATTGCGTCGGCTCTCGTGACGCTTGCCGAGCGCAACAAGCCCGGCAGTACCTGGCAGAAGCCCGGAGGATTCCTCCGGGAGTTCATGGACTGGCTGTACTGGGCGATCACGACCGTGATGGGCTCGGGCGACGCCTCGCAGGTCCAGACCCCGATCGGCTACGCGATCAGCTGGCTGCTGATCCTCTTCGGCGTCGCCATCGTCGCCTCGCTCACCGGAGCCCTGGTCGGGTTCCTCATCGACTACCTGCTCAAGGAGGGCCAGGGCATGGGTGCTTCGGGATACCGGGACCACATCATCGTCTGCGGCTGGAACTCGACCGCGCGGGAGCTGATCCAGGAGCTGTCGACCGACGAGTACACGACGAAGATCGTCGTGATCCACGACACCGACAAGAACCCCGCTGGCGAGGGGGTCTACTTCGTCAGCGGCGACATCACGACCGCAGCCGACCTGAAGCGCGCCGGCGTCGAGGACGCCCAGGCCGCGGTGGTGTGCCCCGCGGACGGGTCCAACGAGGCCGACATGAAGTCGATCCTCTGCGTGATGGCGATCGAGTCGATCGCCCCGAAGGTGCGCACGGTCGTCGAGGTCAACAACCCCTCGCACGTCGAGCACTTCCAGCGGGCCGAGGCCGACGAGATCCTGGTGTCCTCGCAGCTGGTCTCCCGGCTCATGGCCCGCTCGTCGCTCTACCCGGGGCTGGCCGGCCTGGTCACCGACATCGTGTCCGGCGGGGAGGGCTCCGAGCTCTACCGGGTGCAGCTGCCCGACGACTACGTGGGGCTCTCGGTCGACGAGCTCTCCGCCAAGCTCCGCGCCGAGCACCGCGCCACGCTGCTCTCCGTCAGCCGCTCCGGCCAGTCCTACGTGAACCCGCCCGACGACTTCCGGCTCGCGCCCGGCGACGACCTGGTCGTCGTCGCCGAGTCGCTCGGCACGCTGGCCCCGCTGGAGATGGACCACGACATCAGCAGCCAGTGACGCCGCGGCTCAACCCGGCCGGACCCCGGCGATCACGACGTCGTCGCCGCCCTTCCACGTGACCGCGAGCGTCTCGGCGGCGTCGACGTCGGTGCCGACGATGCGCGCGACCGCGAGCTCGAGCGCGCCGGCGTTCACGATCGTCAGCGGACCCTCGTCGTGGCAGCCGACCTCCTCGACGGCGGGTACGTCGCTCGCGCTCCCGCTGCCCCGCACCTGCGCGTTGGTGGGCCGAGACTCCCGGCCGTTGCCGAGGTCGTACTCGTGGTCGGCGCCGGTGCCGCCGGTCAGCACCACCCGGAGGAGCTCGCGCACGAAGACCGGGTCGGCGCAGCCGTCGTAGATCCAGCGCGGTCCGAGCGCGGAGTGCTCGGCGGTGCCGACGAGGTGCTCCTCGGCGCCGTCGAGCTCGGCGCCGCGGTAGGTCAGCGGCAGCAACAGGGTCGGCACACCCTCGGCGCCGAGCATGAACCCCTCGCACCCGACCTCGCCCTCGGGGTCGTCGAAGCGGAACGACCCGACCGGCTTCCGGTCGAGGTGGCCGTCGAACCACGGGCGGGTGGGCAGCCAGGCGTCCATCAGCTCGCGCTTGGAGGGAGTGAGGGTCGCGTTGGGGTGGACGATCGCCATGGCTCCGAAGATAGGGGACCCGCTCACCAGCCCGGCGGCAGAGCCGTGAAGTCGGCGTCGCGTCCCTCCGCGAACGCCGCCAGGGCCTCGAGGTTGGCCGGACCGCCCATCAGCTCGGCGAAGGCGGCGTTCTCGCGCTCACGGGCCGCCGCGATCCCCTCCCGGCGGGGCTCGGTCATGGTGCGCTTCACCGCGACCAGGGACGAGATCGGCTTGGCGGCCAGGACCTCGGCGTGCCGGCGCGCCTCGTCGAGCAGGGCGTCGGGCTCGCACACCCGCCAGACCAGGCCCATCGCCAGAGCCTCGTCGGCAGACACCCACTCGGAGGACTGGAGCAGCCAGGCGGCGTTCTGGCGACCGACCAGCAGCGGCATGAGGTACGACGACGCGGCCTCGGGCGCGACGCCGAGCGAGGTGAACGGGCACTTGAGCCTGGCCTCGGAGGACATGAAGGCCAGGTCCGCGAAGCCGAGGACGGTGCAGCCGATGCCCAGGCCGATGCCGTTGACGGCGACGACCAGCGGCTTCGGGAACGCGTCGAGGGCGTCCACCAGACCCGGGAAGCCGTGCCGCCCGCGCTCGAACGTGGGGTCGGTGGCGATCCGGTGCATCTCGAGCAGGTCGGTGCCGGCGGAGAAGCCGCGGCCGCTGCCGGTCAGCAGCACCACCGCGACCGACGGGTCGTCGGCCGCCTCGAGCAGGGCGTCCGCGAGCGCGTCGTACAGCGCCTCGTTGAACGCGTTCAGCGCCTCGGGCCGGTCCAGGGTGAGGGTGCGCACCCGGGCTGAGTCGTCGACGTGCAGCGTCATGCCGGGAGGCTAGTGGCCGGTCGGTCGGGATAGTCCCTGACGTTCGTGCGGCGACACGCCGGGCCGGTCCGCCAGAACGTCAGGGACTATCGGCCGCTGACGGTGCCGGCCCGTAGGGTCGGGGACGTGGCGGGCGGACGGGTGCGGGTGTGGCGTCCCGACTGGCCGTGCGCGGTGGTCCGCACCCTCGGCCAGCAGCGCCACGGCGGCGGCGACCCGACCTTCCGCATCGACGAGCACGGCCGGGTGTGGCGCGGGATCCGCACTCCCGAGGGCACGGCCACGCTGGTCGTGGCCCCGCTGGACGGCTGCGGCGAGGTGCACGCCGAGGCGTGGGGGGCGGGCGCGGAGTGGGCGCTCGAGTCGGTGCCCGGCCTGCTGGGAGCCGACGACGACTGGACGGGCTTCGAGCCGCGCCACCCCGTCCTCGCCGAGGCGTGGCGGCGCCACCGGCACGCCCGGCTCGGCCGCAGCGGACTGGTCATGGAGTCGCTGGTCCCGGCGATCATCGAGCAGAAGGTCACCGGCCAGGAGGCGTTCGCGGGGTTCCGGCGGCTGGTGCACCGGTTCGGCGAGCGCGCGCCCGGTCCGGGCGTGGAAAGAAGGCTCTGGGTCCAGCCCGGCGCCGACACGCTGCGGCAGATCCCTTCGTGGGAGTGGCTGCAGGCTGCACATCGACCCGGCCCGCTCGCGGGCGATCGTCACGGTGAGCCGGGTCGCCGACAGCCTCGAGCGCACCATCGCGCTGAGCCACGAGGAGGCCGACCGCCGGCTCCGCACCATCCCGGGCGTCGGCGTCTGGACGAGCGCCGAGGTCCGCCAGCGCGCGCACGGCGACCCCGACGCGGTCTCGTTCGGCGACTACCACGTCGCCAAGGACGTCGGCTGGGCACTGACCGGCACGCCCTTCGACGACGGCGAGCTCGAGGAGTTCCTGGAGCCGTGGCGACCGCAGCGTGGCCGGGTCCCGGCACTGCGTCGGGATGGCCGGGCTGCGCCGCCCCCGGCACGGTCCGCGGATGGCGCCCAGGACTCATCTGCCGGTGCAACGCTAGAAGTGTCGGATCTCGGACCGGTCGCTCGTCGTACTGCGACAACCGACCAACGGAAGGCTCTCCCATGAAGTTCCTGATGCTCGTCACCCTCGACCCCGACCGCGACGAGAGCGACGACGACCTGACCGGCACCCTCGAGGTCGAGGACTGGGTGACCAAGTACGACGAGGCGGGCGTCCGGCTCGCCGGCAACCAGGTCGTGATGGCCGAGGACGCCACCAGCGTCACCCGGCGCGAGGGCAAGCTGCTGGTCACCGACGGGCCGTTCGCCGAGTCCCGCGAGTGGATCGTCGGCTTCGACGTCCTCGAGTGCGCCGACCTCGACGAGGCCATCAAGGTGGCCGCCGAGCACCCGATGGCGGTCGGCGGCAGGCTGGAGCTGCGCCCCTTTGTCGAGTGAGCGAGGCCGCGATCCAGAGCGGGTGCGCGAGGCGCTCGCGGCCGCGATGGCCGACGAGCGCCTGCGCATCGTCGCGTCACTGATCCGCACGACGCGCGACTGGGACCTCGCCGAGGACGCCGTCGCCGATGCCGCCGAGCGGGCGCTGCTGACCTGGCCGCGCGACGGCGTACCGCGCAACCCCGCCGCCTGGCTCACCACCACCGCGCAGCGGCGCGCGCTCGACGTGATGCGGCGCGCCGGCACCGAACGCACCAAGCTCGCCGAGCTGGGTGCCCACCAGCAGCTGGAGCAGCAGAGGCTCGACGAGCAGGGGGAGGCCGCCGTGGACCACGGAGCGGTGGCCGACGACCGGCTCCGGCTCGTCTTCACCTGCTGCCACCCGGCGCTCTCGATGGAGGCGCGGGTCGCGCTGACCCTCAAGGTCGTCGGCGGGCCTGTCGACCGACGAGGTCGCGCGGATGTTCCTGGTGGGCGAGGCCACGATGAGCCAGCGGCTGCTGCGCGCCAAGAAGCGGATCGCCAACGCCGGCATCCCCTACCGGGTCCCGGCGGCGGCCGACCTGCCCGAGCGGCTCGAGGGCGTGCTCGCGGTGGTCTACCTGGTCTTCACCCAGGGGTACGCCGGAGCGGCGGCGCCCGAGCTGGCCGAGGAGGCCATCCGCCTCGGCCGGCTGCTGGTCGCCCTGATGCCCGACGAGGACGAGGTCATCGGCCTGCTGGCGCTGATGCTCGCCCAGCACGCCCGCCGCGGCGCCCGGCTCGTCGACGGCGAGCTGGTCACCCTCGAGCACCAGGACAGGTCCCGCTGGGACCGCGAGGCGGTTGCTGAGGCGATGGGCCTGGTGCCGCACGGACAGGGGGCCGGGCCCTACCGGCTCCAGGCCGAGCTCGCGCTCACCCACCTGCGCGCCGAGCGGGCCGAGGACACCGACTGGCGCCGGATCGTCGAGCTCTACGGGCGGCTGCTCGACCTGCACCCCTCGCCGGTGGTCTCGCTCAACCGGGCGATCGCGGTCGGCATGGCGGAGGGCCCGGCCGCCGGGCTGCTGCTCCTCGACGACCTGGCCGACCACCCGGTCCTGGAGGGGCTGCACCTGCTCCCGGCGGCACGTGCCGACCTCCTCGCCCGGGCCGGCCGGACCGAGGAGGCGGTGGCCGAGGTCGACCGGGCACTCGGCCTGGCCCCCACCGACCAGGAGCGCCGCCAGCTCGAGCGCCGTCGGGCCGAGCTCACCTGACCGGAGACTGTCGTCCCTGCAACACCGGCGGTTAGCCTGCCTACTGGGTGGCCGTTCCGAGGTCGCCCCTGGGGGAGGAGCACCATGCAGATGCGTACGTTCCGGGCCGCGTCTGCGGCCGTCGCGCTGGTCGTCGCGGGGGTGGTCGCCACCGTCAGCTTCGCCAGTGACGCGCAGATGGCGCCGAAGGCCGCCACCACCAAGGCCGCCTCGCACCAGGCCGCCCAGGGCAAGATCGCGATCGTCCAGGCGGTCCCGAAGGTGGCGCTGAGCGTCAGCGTCGACGGCGAGGAGGTCCAGCAGGACGTCGCCGAGGGCACCATCGTCGGCCCGCTCGACCTGGCCGCCGGCAGCCACGACATCACCTTCAGCGACGGCTCGCAGGACATCTCCTCGACCGTCGACGTCACCGCCGGCGAGTCCAGCGACGTGGTCGTGCACCGGCCCGCAGACGTCGGCGGCGCCCCGGTGGTCAGCGTGTACCCGACCCCGGACGACCCGATCGACCCCGGCAAGGCTCGGGTGCTGCTGGCGCACACCGCGACCACGGCGCCCGCCGACGTGGTCGTGGACGGGCAGACCGTGTTCACCAACATCGCCAACGGCGAGTTCGCGCAGGCCGACGTGGCCGCCGGTGGGCACGAGGTGTCGCTGCTGCCCGCCGGGGTGACGGGGAAGCCCATCCTCGGGCCTCTCGACGTCACTCTCGAGCCGGGCACGATCACCGCGGTGTACGCCGTCGGCAACCCCAAGGACGGGTCGATGAACGTCATCGTCCGCACCACCGGCGGCACCGCCTCAGACTCCCAGCCGCCGACCCAGATCGACACCGGCTCCGCGGGGCTGGTGGACCGGGTGCACCTGTGGACCTTCGCCAGTCACTGAGCCCGCTGAGGCGGCTGGCCGCGCTCGCGACCGCCCTGGTGGTCGCGGGCGCGTCCGGCTGCGCCGTGGGTGACGCCGCGACACCGGTGACCACACCGCCGTCGGCGCCCGAGGCGGACACCGCGCGGCCCGCGGCGGTCGCGCAGCGCGTCGGGTCGGTGGTCCCCGAACCTCCACGCGGCATCCAGCTTCCCGACGGCCGTCGGGTCGGCATCCGAGCGGTCGGCACCACCCGCAACGGCCTCCTCGACGTACCCGACGACATCGAGCTCGCCGGCTGGTGGAGCGGCGGCTCGCGGCTGGGCGACCCGTTCGGCAGCAGCCTGGTCGCGGCCCACGTCGACTCCGGTACGCAGGGGCTGGGACCGTTCGCGAGCCTGCTGGGTGTGCACGCCGGCGACCGGGTCTACGTCTGGTCCAACGGCCTGAGGCAGGCCTTCGAGGTCACCTCGCTCCGGTTGAGGCCACGGGGCTCCATCGGCCCGGGCTCGTGGCTGCACTCGCCCGAGGGGCCACGACGCCTCACGCTCGTCACCTGCGCCGGGCCCTACGACGCGGCGCGAGGCGGCTACCAGAACCTCGCGGTCATCACGGCGAAGCCCCTCGACAAGGCCCGGAGGCGGCCGTGACCCGGGGACTGAAGGCACTTGCAGCGGTCGCAGTGGTCGTGGCGCTGGTGGCCCTCGGCTTCCGGGCGCTCACCGGGGACGACGACACGGGGCCGGCCGCCGTGTCGTCGTCGGAGCGGGCCCGCCCCGACGTCCCATCCGCGCCGGCGGACGCTCCCGCCGAGGGCATGTACGTCCTCAGCTCCGTTGCCGCCGACGGGACCGTCGAGGTGCAGACGTGGGTCCGCTCGGCGACGCCGATCTCCGAGCTGCGGATGACCACCACCGACCCCGACCTGCTGCCCGGCTCGGTGGAGTCGCTCGACCTGCGGGTCCATGACGTGGACGGGGCCCTGCTCGCGCATCGCGACAGCGTCGGCACCAACCCGCAGCGGATCCGGCTCCGTGCTCCGGCGGCCGAGCTCTACCTCAGCTACACGGTCGACGGCGCCATGGACGACGCCTCGCAGACCGTCGATGGCCGCTCCCTGGCCCGGGTGCTCGGCATGGACGTCGACTACGACGGCGCCGGCGGCGTCGTACGCCGCGTGGTGACGGCGACCGGCACCGTCCTCAACGTCGCGTGCCTGCGCCCGACCGAGGACTTCGACGAGTCCCCGCGTCCCTGCGGCAAGCCCACCGGAGACGGAGACTGGACCGTCGACCTGCGCGGCGACGACTGGCACGACCGGCTCCTGGCCCAGCTGGAGGGCTGACGCGGCCTGCGGTCAGCTCCCGGGTACGGCGAGCACCTGGATCACGGTCTCGCCCGGGCAGTCGGGAGACTTGCGGATCGTCCAGCGGCCGCGGTAGTCGTCGGAGGTCCAGTTGGCCTCGGCGTCGTCCTCCTCGGTCTCACCCTCGGAGATCTCGAACCCGGCGTCGACCTCGTCGTTGTTGAGGAAGGCCAGGACCTCGTCGAACGGCGCCTCGGACACCGCGGTCACGATCGTGCCGGTCGCCCCCCGCTCCTCGACGTGGTAGGCGGTCGTGTCGGGCGGGAAGACCCAGCTCGTCGGGAACGAGTCGCTGTAGGGCTCGTCGACGGCCGAGGCGTCGGCGCGGCAGATGCTCTCGTCCGCGGAGCCGGTCGTGGCACCGCTCTCGGCGGCGCTCCCGTCCTTGCTCTCGCCCTTGCTCTCGTCGGCACCACACGAGACCAGCCCGGGGAGGCCGGCGCCCAGCAGGGCCAGCCACACCAGCAGCTTCACGTGATCCTCAGGCGCCGCTTGCGCTTGTTGTCCTTCTCGTTCGTCTCCGCGATCGTGTGCTTCGGGTCCGCGACCGCGACCAGGAGGTGGGTCTTCTGGTTGCGAGCGAAGACCCAGCTGATCCTGAGCCGCTTGCGGGTGCCGGGCGCCAGAGCCGCGACGGACTTGCGTCCGACGCGATGTCCGTTGTCCTTCATCCGGACCGTGACCTTGCGCAGGGTCGTGGTCCCGGAGTTCTTCACGGTGAGCGTTGCCACGAACTTGCCGTGCCGGCGGATGATCCGCACCCGGCCGAGCTTCACGTTGCTCGAGGCCGAGGCGTGTGGCGTCGTCCCGCCGCCGGTCGTGGCGTCGAACGCGGACGCCAGGGTCTTGCCACTGCTCTGTCGCGCGATGGTCGCATAAGCGGCCTGGGCGTCTGCCGGGCCCGTGTCGCTGGTGTGCGTCGGGTCGGTGACGCAGGCCTCGATGCAGCCGTCGGCGTACCCGACGAGCACCCTGCCCTGCTGGTCCATCGTGACGTCGATGAAGTCGAGGAGGTTGCGGTTGGCGCCGCACGTGGTCCCCGAGGTGCAGATGGATCCCCGTTGCACCGGGTCCGTCGGCGTCGTGTCGCTGGTCACCCAGGACTTGCCGCCGTCGTAGGTGGTGCTGACGTAGAGGTGCCAGACCCCGGGGAAGCCGGCGGCGCCACCGTCGCCGGCGGTCGGCGTTCCGATGTAGGCATAGGCGGCGCGGTTGCCGTCCCCGGCCACCAGGGTGGGGAACACGGCGTTCTGGACGCCGAACTCGGTGCCGACGGTCTGCAGGTTCTGCCAGGTGTTGCCCCGGTCGGTGCTCGTCGCGACGCCGGGCTTGCCGTCGGCGCCCACGTAGCCGAAGTAGACGGTGCCGTCGGCGCCGATACCGACCGACGGGTCGGAGTCGCCGGGGGTGCTGCCCGGGACGCTGTGCACCTCCCAGCTGAGCCCGTTGTCGTGGGAGATGGCCACCGCGGCGTTGGCCCCGCAGGCCTTGTTGGGGAGGTAGGCCGTGCCGTCGGGCGCCACCTTGACGTGCCCGTGCAGGCCGCCGCACTGGGTGAGGTTGTAGGTCGGCGCCTCCTGGGTGAACGTCGTGCCACCGTCCAGGCTGACCGAGCAGATCGCGGCCGCGATGTCCTGGCTGCAGTAGTAGACGGAGTGGGGGTAGGTCGTGGTCGGCAGGTTCGACCCACCGGGAGCGAAGGCGCCGCCACCGATGCTCTGGTGGTCCACGCCCTGGACCGCTCCTCCGCCGGTGCTCGGGAGCCACGCCTGTCCGTCGTTGTCGGTGTAGCAGGTGAACGAGTCCTGGCCGCTGAGCTGGGACTCGAAGGTCCTGCCGGTCGCGTGGTCGGTGAACAGGATCGGGTCCAGGCTCTGGGTGCTCCCCTGGGCGCATCCGGAGGCGACGTTGGCGGACACGTCGGACCAGGTGGCGTGGGCCGGGACGGCGCCGTCGAACATCACCTTGTAGGTGGACAGGTAGGACTGGTACATGGTGGCGCCGGTCCTGAAGCTGTTGCCGATGGACGGCTCGCCCGCGCTGTCGGCGTCGTTGAGGGTGCTGGGCGCGGCGTACGTCGTGAACCCGGGCGGCGTGTCAGTGCCCGGCGGAGGGTTGCTGGGCTTGGCGACCAGCGACGCCGTGGCCGAGTAGCTGTCGCCGACCGGTGCGAACGGTACGACGCGCACCGTCAGGTCACCCGCGGCCGGCGCGATGATGATGGTCTCCGGGTCCGCACTGGTCGCCGAGGACGCCACTCGTTGCGTGGTGCCCCCTTGGTAGACGTAGACGTCGAAGTCCGCCGCGGTGGTGGGCCAGCTCACCACGACCCTCAGCTGGTGGTCGGCGTCGTAGCCCGCGGGCACGTTGACGTGGAGCAGGAAGTCGTCGCAGTCCGTCGGCAAGGTGCAGGTCGGCTCGTCGAGGACGTTGCCAGTGGCATTGGGCGTGACGAACGGACCCCCGGTCCACGTCACCGTGGGAGAGCCGGGTGAGACCGTCCCGGACGCCGGAGTCGCGGCGTCCGCACCGGTCGTGATGGCGATCAGGGTCGCCGTTCCCGCTCCGACCGTCAGCACCAGGGCACCCAGGAGCCCGTTGCGAAGCCGACGGTTGATTCCTGCACCCATCATGGTCCACCCCGTGTTGTCCGCGGAGCGCGCGCCCCGGCGGTCTGGTCGATCCTACGTCTTGGAGCCGCCCGGTACCCCCGGCCGCGGTGTCAGGACGCAGAACTCGTTGCCGTCGGGATCGGCCATGACTTCCCAGGTGACGTCGTCGCCCTGGCCGATGTCGACGCGCCTCGCGCCGAGTCTGATGAGCCGCTCCACCTCCGCCTCCTGGTCGCCGTCGGCGGGTGGGGCGAGGTCGAGGTGCAGCCGGTTCTTCTCGGTCTTCGGCGCCACGGGCGGGCCGCCCCAGCTGATCTTGGTGCCGCCGCGCGGCGACTGGATCGCGGTCTCCTCGTCCTGGTCCCAGACCAGCGGCCAGGCCAGCGCCCTGCTCCAGAAGTAGCCGACCTCCTGGGTCCCGTCGGACGAGAGCGCGCCGATGAACGCGGTGTCAGCGAGGAAGTTGTTGCCCGCCTCGATCACGCAGAACTCGTTGCCCTCGGGGTCGGCGAGCACGACGTGGCCGGCGTCCGGGCCCTGGCCGACGTCGAGGTGCCGGCCGCCCAGCTCGAGCGCCCGCTCCACCGTCGCCTGCTGCTCCTCGAGGGACTGGCTCGTCAGGTCGACGTGCATCTGGTTGGGGCGGGTCTTCGGCGCCTGGGTCGGGTAGAAGTCGATCTGGAAGCCGGGCTCGTCCCTCGGCGGGAGCACGAAGCCGCCGTCCGACTCCTCGACGATCTCCCGGCCGAGGACACCTGCCCAGAACCGCGCGAGGAGGGCGGGGTCGTTCGCGTCGAAGACCAGGGCGACGAGGTGGAGAGTCATGGCTGACGGACGCTCAGAGGAGCGGCCGGAGTGGCCGCAGCACCAGCTCGGTGAACCGGCGGTGCAGGTCGCGAGCCTCCCACTCACCGCGGGTCAGCTCGATGGAGTTGGACTCGTCGACCTGCCAGATCTCCTCGAGCTGCTTGGCCAGTCCGTGGTCGATCACCTCGACGTTGATCTCGTAGTTGCCCTGCAGGCTGAGCCGGTCGATGTTCGCCGTGCCGACCGTCGACCAGGTGCCGTCCACGGTGGAGGTCTTCGCGTGCACCATCGCGTCCTTGAACCGGAAGATCCGGACCCCGGCGTCGAGCAGCTGGGAGAAGTAGCCGCGGGAGAGCCAGTCCGCCACGATGTGGTTGGACTTGAGCGGGACCAGGAGCCGGACGTCCACGCCGCGGCTCGCCGCCGCCCGCAGCGCGTCGACGAAGCCCTGGTCGGGGATGAAGTAGGCGTGCGTCATCCAGATGTTGGTGCTCGCCCGGTTGATCGCCTCGAGGTACATGCCCCGGATCGGGAACATCCAGAGCCGCGGCACGTTGCGCTGGAGCCGGATGT
The DNA here is from genome assembly GCA_963766475.1 of uncultured Actinomycetota bacterium. Classification (GTDB taxonomy): domain Bacteria; phylum Actinomycetota; class Actinomycetes; order Propionibacteriales; family Nocardioidaceae; genus Nocardioides. The sequence goes on from CAVXZS010000007.1 coordinate 522,740, forward strand.
GCGGCTCCCACACGCTGGCCGTCTCCACGAGCAGCGGCCGCTCGCTGGCGCGGAGCCGGCGCCGCCGGTGCAGGTTCCAGAAGTCGGCGAAGGCCCTGCGGAGGTCCTGCACGCCCGGTCCGGTGATCCGGACGTGCGTGTCGCGCCACTCCGTCTCGTAGGCCGACCCGATGTTGTAGCCGCCGACGTAGGCCTCCTGGTCGTCGACCACCAGGATCTTGCGGTGGTCGCGGCCGTAGCGCCGCAGGTCGAAGAAGCGCCAGCCGGCGGCGTAGGCGGGGTAGCGGAGCACCTTCATCGACGCCGGGAACCGCTTGAACCGCGGCGACACCACGAGGTTCGCGAAGCCGTCGTAGATGCAGTAGACCTCGACGCCCCGGTCGGCGGCCGCGGCCAGCGCGGCCTTGAACTGCTCACCGACCTCGTCGCCCTTCCAGATGTAGGTCTCGAAGAGGATCTGCCGCTGCGCGCCCTCGATCGCCGCCAGCATGTCGGCGTAGAGCTCCTTGCCGAAGGTGTACGTCGTGATCGTCCCCTCGCCGACCTCCACCGTGCCGGGCGACGTGGTCGGGAACGGCTTGGGCTTCTTGCCCCGGCGCCGGTAGGAGTCGACCAGGCTCATCGCGATCCCGATCGTGATCGGGATCCCGAAGACCACCGCGAGCGTCCGGCGGGCCCAGACGAGCACGCGCTCGATGGTCTGCGCGCTGCTCCTCACGCGGCAAATCTAGTCACCGGTGTGCGGTGCGCGGCGGTCCGGCGCCGGGGCCGGGCGGCCGGGGTCTCCCGGTGGAGCCGTGGCAGCGCAGCCAGCAGCACGAACGCCGCGACTCCCGTGACCGGCGTGGCGAGCACCATCGCGGCAGGCAGGCCCCAGGGGCGGTCGGTCAGCGCGGTCCAGGCGAGCAGGACCACGGCGACGGGGAGCCGGACAAGGAGGGGCGGGATCAGGGCGCTCTGCGCGCTCCCGCTCGACGACGCGTTGGACACCAGCATGTCGACCCACGCCCGCCACAGCGCCGGGTCCAGCGCGAACGACACCACCACCACGCACGCGGTCGTCAGCAGCGCGACGGCCAGCGGACGCCACTCACGGCGTACCGCGAACCACAGCAGACCGATCCCCGGCGTGAGCTTGGTCAGCAGCGCGACGGCCCACAACCCCGGCCACCGGGCGCCGTAGGCGGCGACCAGGGCCAGGAGCCAGAAGATGTTCCCGGCGACGATCTCGGGGGCGCAGCACAGCACGAGCGGGACCACCCACGCCCACCCCAGAGGTCGGAACAGGTGGACGAGTCCCGCCACGACCAGTGCGGCCCACAGCACGCCGAACACCGGCCAGGGCAGCTGGACTGCCGGCCAGAGGGCCTGCGCGAAGGCCGGGCTGTAGAGGTAGGCGTCGAACGTGTTCGGGGCGTGGTCGTACATCGGCCCGCGCCACGCCGACCAGTAGGCGTGCGAGTCGAGGCCCCAGTGCCGGTTGCCGAAGTCCTGGACCGTCAACCACACGATGGCCACCCCGAGGAGGGCGGCGAGGTCTCGCGGGAGACGGCTCGGAAGCACCGGTCTGAGCACGGACACACGATAGGTAACAGCGGCGCGGCGCGTGGTCGGTTCGCGACGATGTCGGGAGCGTCCGACGGCTCAGGCGAAGCCGCTCTCGAGCTCGAAGTCGATCTCGTCCTGTGCCTCGCGCCGCCGCTCGTGAGGCTCGGCGGCCAGGATCCACTCGCCCCGTCCGGCCGCCTGGTCGGCGTTGAGCTGGGCGGCGACGGCGTCCATCGGCGTGTCGGGCCAGACGGTCGCCAGGAACGGCCCGCCGGGCTCGCTCCGGCCCGCGCCCTGCAGCCGCCAGACGCCCGTGAGCGCGGCCACGGCGTCCGGCGCGGCCGTGGCGTCGGGCGCGAAGATGGTCAGCACGCCGTCGCACGGCTCGACCACGTCGACCACCTGCAGCCGGCCCGCGCCGTCGGGCGCCGCGCGGACCAGGTCGCCGGCGGCGAGGGGTACGGCGAAGGAGCTGCCCTCCAGGCGGTAGGTGCCGGCGCCGACCGCCGTGGCCCACAGGTGCTCGTGCGTGAGCCCTTGCTCGCCGTCCCGCGCCTCGTCCGGCGCGTCGCCGGCGGACGCGAACCGCACGCGGAGCTGGACCCGCTCGCTCACGGGCACCCCCAGGTCGTCTGCGACACGGTGTCAGGCTGTTGACCGACGGTGGCCAGCGGCCACTGTCGGTGGGCCACCGTAGTCTCGAGACATGCGTCCCGTCACCGACCTCAAGCGCCGCGTGGCGCCGTTCAAGGTGGTCGCCGACTACGACCCGAGCGGCGACCAGCCCGCCGCGATCGCCGAGATCACGAAGCGGATCCAGGGCGGCGAGCAGGACATCGTGCTGCTCGGCGCGACCGGCACGGGCAAGACCGCGACGGTCGCCTGGGTCGCGGAGCAGGTCCAGCGGCCGATGCTGGTCATGCAGCCCAACAAGACCCTGGCGGCGCAGTTCGCCAACGAGCTGCGGCAGCTGTTCCCGGACAACGCCGTCGAATACTTCGTCTCCTACTACGACTACTACCAGCCCGAGGCCTACCTCCCCCAGACCGACACCTACATCGAGAAGGACTCCTCGATCAACGAGGAGGTCGAGCGGCTGCGCCACTCGGCGACCAACTCGCTGCTGACCCGGCGCGACGTGATCGTGGTGGCATCGGTGTCCTGCATCTACGGCCTCGGCACCCCGCAGGAGTACGTCGACCGGATGCTCCGGCTCAAGGTCGGCGAGGAGCACGACCGCGACGGGATCCTGCGTCAGCTTGTCCAGATGCAATACACGCGCAACGACATGACCTTCGCCCGCGGCAACTTCCGGGTGCGGGGCGACACCCTCGAGATCTTCCCGGTCTACGAGGAGCACCAGGTCCGCATCGAGTTCTTCGGCGACGAGATCGAGCGGCTGATGACGCTGCACGCCGTCACCGGCGAGGTGATCACCGAGGACGAGGAGCTCCACGTCTTCCCGGCCACCCACTACGTCGCCGGCCCGGAGCGGATGGAGCGGGCGATCCGCGGCATCGAGCTCGAGCTGGAGGACCAGCTGGCCAAGTTCGAGCGCGAGGGCAAGCTGCTCGAGGCCCAGCGGCTGCGGATGCGCACCACCTACGACGTCGAGATGATGCGCCAGGTCGGCTCCTGCGCGGGCATCGAGAACTACTCGATGCACATCGACGGCCGCACCCCCGGATCGGCGCCCAACTGCCTCCTCGACTACTTCCCGGAGGACTTCGTCCTCGTCATCGACGAGTCCCACGTCGCGGTGCCCCAGATCGGCGGCATGTACGAAGGCGACATGTCCCGCAAGCGCAACCTGGTCGACCACGGGTTCCGGCTGCCCAGCGCGATGGACAACCGCCCGCTGCGGTGGGAGGAGTTCCTCGAGCGGATCGGCCAGACCATCTACCTCTCGGCCACCCCGGGCAACTACGAGCTCGACAAGGTCGGCGGCTCGACCCCGCCCGCGGTCGTCGAGCAGATCATCCGTCCCACCGGCCTGGTCGACCCCCAGGTGGTGGTGAAGTCCACCAAGGGCCAGATCGACGACCTGATCCACCAGATCAAGGAGCGCACCGCCAAGAACGAGCGGGTCCTGGTCACCACGCTGACCAAGAAGATGTCCGAGGACCTCACCGACTACCTCCTCGACGCCGGCATCCGCACCCGCTACCTCCACTCCGAGGTCGACACCCTCAAGCGGATCGAGCTGCTCCGCGACCTGAGGCTCGGCGAGTACGACGTCCTGGTCGGCATCAACCTCCTGCGCGAGGGCCTCGACCTGCCCGAGGTGTCCCTGGTGTCGATCCTCGACGCCGACAAGGAAGGGTTCCTGCGCTCCGACAAGTCGCTGATCCAGACGATCGGCCGCGCCGCCCGCAACGTGTCGGGCGAGGTGCACATGTACGCCGACAAGATCACACCCTCGATGGCGTCGGCGATCGACGAGACCAACCGTCGTCGCACCAAGCAGGAGGACTACAACCGCGCGCACGGCATCGACCCGACCCCGCTGCGCAAGAAGATCGCCGACATCACCGAGATGCTGGCTCGCGAGGACGAGTCCACCCAGGCGCTGCTCCAGACCTGGGCCGGCACCGAGGCCAAGGGCCGCGCCGGCGGTGTGAAGGCCAAGCAGGGCCAGCCGGTCCCGCGGCTGCGCGACTCCGACGCGGGCTCCCACGCCGCCGACCTCGCCGGCATGCCGTCGAGTGACCTGGCCCAGCTGATCCAGGACCTCACCGACCAGATGAAGGCCGCCGCCGTCGAGCTCCAGTTCGAGCTCGCGGCGCGGCTGCGCGACGAGATCAGCGAGCTCAAGAAGGAGCTCCGCCAGATGATGGAAGCGACGAAGTAGCACCGATTCGCTGCGCCGTCGGGCGAGAGATGACCGGTCAGGTCGCAGACGAATCCTCAGTGATCGCGCCGGGCTGACAGCCAGCGCCCGAGCAGCGGGGTGAGCGCGAGGATCACCAGCAGGCGGCACAGCTGGACGGCGAGCACGTAGGTCACGTCCGACCCGGCGTCCGCCGCGGTCGACAGGACGGCGAACAGCCCGCCCGGGGTGGTGGCGAGATAGGCCGTCAGCCCGTCGACCGGCGTCGCCCAGGCCAGGACCGCGCCCACCGCGGCGGTGGCCGCGACCATGCCGGCGGTCAGCGCCAGCACGGTGGGCAGCATCCGGGTGATCGAGGCCAGGCTGGCCCGGGTGAAGCGGAGCCCGACCTGCGCCCCGATGAGGGCGAACGCCGCCCACTGCACCGGCGTCGGGACCCGGACCTCGCCGAGCCAGCCGCCGAGGGCCAGCAGCACGGCCACCGCCAGCGGGCCGAGGAGCGAGGCCGTCGAGAAGCGCACCAGCCGGGCCAGCACCAGCCCGGCGACCAGCGAGACCGCGACGAACACGAGGTCCCGCGGCAGTCCGGCGTCCGACGAGGCGAGCCGGCCGTGACCGCGCGAGGGCTGGAAGACGATCGCGGTGACCAGCGGCATCGCCATGAGGACGACGAGGACACGCAGGTACTGCACCACGGTCACGACCCGGTCATCCGCGCCGAGGTCGTGGGCGACAGCCACGACCCCGGACGCACCGCCCGCGATCAGCGCGAACACCCCGGTCACGGGTGACACGTCGTCGCGCAGCGCGAGCAGCCGCCCGGCCAGCACCGAGAGCACGAGCGTGGCCAGCATGACCAGGCCGATCGGCAGCAGGTCATGGCCGATCCGCTCCAGCGCCGAGAGACTCACCACCGCCCCGATGACCACGCCGATCGTGCCCTGGGCCACCCGGAAGACCGTCGCGGGCACCTCCAGCGGCGTCGGTGACGTGAGCGCGTGCGCCATCCCGCCGACCAGGGAGGCGAACAGCACCGCGGACGGCAGGTGCACGAGGGAGAGCAGCACGCTGAGCACGACGGTCACACCGACGACCAGGGCGAGCGCCGCGCGCGGCGAGCGCTCGGAGCCTGTCATCGCCGTCAGCCTAGTTCGGGTCAGCGGGGTCGGTACCTGGGTACCTCGGCGACATGGCAGAGACCTCCATCGACCTCGGCCGGCCGACCCAGGGCGACGTGGTCGAGCTGATCCTCGACGACCACCGCCGCTTCGAGGCTCTTCTGCGCGACCTTCGCGACAGCACCTCCGACCGGGACGCCGTACGTCGCGCCCTGGCCGCCGTGCACACCGCGCACGCCATCGCCGAGGAGAGGCACGTCTATCCCAGGCTGCGCCGCCGGCACGCGATCACCGAGCACGAGGCCGAGCACGGCGAGGAGGAGCACGCCGAGGGGCACGAGGCGATGCTGGCCGTGCTCGAGCTCAAGGGCACCGACACCCAGGCCTTCGACGACGCCGTGGAGGAGCTGGCCAGGGTGATCAACCACCACCTCACCGAGGAGGAGCTGACGATCCTCAACCCGGCGCGCGAGGAGGTCGGCGACCGAGTGCTGACCGAGCTGGGCCAGACGTTCGCGGCCGAGCGCAACAAGCAGATCGACGACGGCTGTGGCTCGGTCGAGCAGATCCGCCGCCTGGTCTCTGCGGCCCGACGCGAGGGTCTGCTCGACGACGACGAAGGGAACGAGGAGGAGGGCTGAGACAGGGTTAGGAGACCCGCGCCGGGAACTGCTCGTGCTGGTAGGCGCGCAGCGCCGCCAGGTCGGCCGCCATCAGCTCGGCGAGCTCCGGCAGCGCGGCGACGGCGTCGGCGAAGGAGCCGTTCATGATGTGCACCTCGAGCTCGCGGGCACCCTCGCCCAGCGCTGCCGCACCGAGATTGAGCGCCGACCCGGCCAGTCGATGCGCCACCGCCCGCAGCTGGTCGGCGTCACCGTCGGCCGCCGCGGCCTCCATCGCGGCGAGGTGGCCCGACGCGCTGCCCAGGAAGTTCGCGATCGCCCGGTCCACGTAGGACGAGCCCTCACCGGGGTCGTCGAGCCCCCGGAGCTCCTCCAGCCGGTCCAGGTCGAGCCGGTCGGCGTACGACGGGGCGGGTGCCAGCCATCGCTTCAGCGTCTCGGCGAGCCGGACCGCGTCGACGGGCTTGGTCAGGAAGTCGTCCATCCCTGCCTCCAGGCAGCGCTCCCGCTCGCCGGCGATCGCCGCTGCGGTCATCGCGATGATCGGCTGGCGCCGGCCGGTCTCGTGCGCGCGGATGTGCCGGGTCGCCGAGTAGCCGTCCATGTGCGGCATCTGCACGTCCATCAGTATCGCGTCGAAGCCGCCCTCGAGGGCGGCCTCGATGGCGGCCAGCCCGTCGTCGGCGGTGTCGCTGGTGTAGCCGAGGGCGGCCAGCAGCCCGGTCGCGACCATCTGGTTGACGGGGTTGTCCTCCACCACGAGGATCCAGCCCTTCCCGGCCTGCTCGGGGTGGGGCTCGACCTCCGCACCGGCGCCCGGCTCGGCCAGCCGCAGCAGCGCGACCCGGAGGTCACCGACGAGGTGCGGTGCGGCCAGCTCGACGACAGGCCCGATCCCGCCCAGCGTGCCCGGGTCGGGGCCGTCCACCAGCACCACGTCGTACGAGGCGCCGTCGAGCGGTCCCAGCGCCTCGGCCGCGGTCGTCACGAGCTCGGACCGGACGCCCCACCACGCCAGCTGCTCGGTCAGGACCGCGCCGTGCGGCTCCTCGGCCACGACCAGGGCGCGCCAGCCGCGCAGCACCTCGCGAGCCGTGACGTCGTCGGAGTTGGCCGCTGCTGACCCGGCGACGCGGTCCAGGACGACCCTGCAGGTGAAGACGCTGCCGCCGCCCGGGTTGGGGGTGTACTCCAGAGTGCCGCCCATGGCGTCCACGAGCTCGCTCGAGATGGCCAGGCCGAGCCCGGTGCCGCCGTAGATCCGGGTGGTGGAGGAGTCGCCCTGGCTGAACGGCTGGAAGAGCTGGGCCTGTTTCGAGCGTGGCACGCCGACGCCGGTGTCGGCCACCTCGACACACAGCCGCACCCGGTCGCCCTCGGGCTCGGCGGTGGCGCGGACGGCGACCAGGCCGCGCTCGGTGAACTTCACGGCGTTGGCGATCAGGTTGGTGAACACCTGCGCGAGGCGCGTGGGGTCGCCGGACAGCACGGCGGGGACGTCCGGGTGGCACGAGACCACCAGGTCCAGCCGCTTCTCGCGGGCCTGCTCGGTGAGCATGGCGGACGCCTGCTCCAGCACCAGCCGGACGTCGAAGTCCAGCCGCTCGAGCTCGAGCCGGCCGGCCTCGATCTTCGAGAAGTCCAGGATGTCGTTGATCAGGCGGAGGAGCGTCCGGCCGGCCGCCTCGACGCCGGATGACAGCCGGTGCTGCTCGGGTGTGAGCGAGGTGCGGAGCAGGAGGTCGTTGAGGCCGATCACGCCGTTGAGGGGCGTCCGGATCTCGTGGCTCATGGTGGCCAGGAACTCCGACTTCTGGCGCGAGGCCTCCATGGCCTCGTCGCGGGCTCGGGCCACCTCGGTCTGCGCCCGCTCGCGCTCGGCGACGCGGGCCAGCTGTTCGGCGACCCGCCCCGCCATGGTCTCGATCAGCTCGTGGCGGTAGAGCGGGGGAGCGGACGTGATCGCGACCACGGCGTACACCTCGGCGCCGAGCAGGATCGGGAAGGCGATGGTGAGCCGCGTCTCGTCCCAGACCGGGCCGCGCGTGTCGTGGGCACGCTGCGCCAGCGCCAGCTCCTGAGCGGCCCGGGGGTCGCCGGCGTCCTCCGCGCGGTCGTCGTCGTGCGGGTAGAAGGGCTCGACCTGCCCGCTGCCGTCCGGGGCGGGCACGAAGGCCCGCGCCCGCTCCCACTCGTCGTGCAGCAGCACCAGGGAGCGCGCCTGCACGAGCACCTCGCCGAGCGTCGTCGCCTGGTTGGCGGCACTGGCGACCGCCTGCATGAGGGTGTTCTGCGCGACCTGGTCCTCCAGTGCGTCCTCGCTGGCCCGCAGCGAGGCGATCAGCTCGTGCCGCTCGGTGTTGTCGGAGTAGCGGCGCAGCAGGGCCCGTGGCTGGCCCGCGTCGTCGAGCAGCGCGGTCTCGCTGCAGAGCACCCACTGGGACGTGCCGTCGCTGCGCACCCACTGCACCTCGAACGGCTGCTCGTGGAGCTGGCCCTCGCGCACCCCCGCGAGGTGCGCGCGGAACCTCGACCGGCCGGCCTCGTCGAGGGTGTCGGCGACGGTGAGCGCTGCCAGGCCCTCGTCAGCGATCCGGTGCAGGCGGGCGATCCCCGGGTTGGCGTAGACGGTCCGACCGTCGAGGTCGATGACCCACAACCCATCCGGTGAGCGCTCGACCATGTCCCGGTAGAGCTCCGAGAGGTTCATCTTCCCACCTCCGCGAAGGGGTCCCCATCTCCCCGAGGTCGACGCTAACGCGGCGGGCGGCCCTCTGGTGGGACTTTCGGCAAGGTCGAGACCGCCGGCTGCCCCGCAGCCGGAGGCAGCGCGGAGGGCGGTGCGCCTGGCGGGCGGCCGTGCGGGGCCCACCGCACGGGCTAGGTTGCACGGGTGGACGTGGCTGCTCTGCAGGAGTACTGCCTGGCCAAGCCCGGCGCCTGGACGGACTTCCCGTGGGACCACGACTTCCCGGTCGTCAAGGTGGGGGAGGGCGAGCGCGGGAAGATCTTCGCCTTCCTCGGCGGCGACTCGGTCGGCGTGAAGGGCGGTGCCACCCGCGAGGTCGCCGACGAGTGGCTCGAGCGCTATCCGGACGCGGTGACGGTGATGCGCTACATCGGGCGTTCCGGCTGGAACTCCCTCGCCTATGCCGGCATCCCCGACGACGAGCTGCTCGAGGCGGTCGACGAGTCCTACCGCCTGGTCGTCGCGAAGATGCCCAAGCGGGACCAGCCGGGCGGGTGGGACCAGGCGTGAACCGGCCCCGCTGAGACCGCCAGCCGGTCTGGAACGGCGGACGCGATTCGACCCGTTCTGGCCCGGAACGCCTCGCGGTGTGGACACGATGTCACCGTGGACGCCGACCCGACTGACGACATCGACACGACCGACGCGGAGCCGCGGGCCGACCGCCTGTCCGCGGAGCAGCTCTGCGACTACGTGGAGCGCGCGAGCTTCGCGACCACCCTCGGCCGCCGGGGCTACCAGCAGAGCGAGGTGGACGCCGTCCTCGTCAAGGTCGCCGAGACGCTCCGTGCGGGCGAGCCGCTCGCGGAGCTGGTCCGACGTACGCAGCTCCCCACGGTCCGGCTGGAGAACGGCTACGACCCGACACAGGTCGACGACTTCCTCGCTGCCGTGGTCGATCTCGATCCGCACGCCGAGGTGGCCCGGCCCGAGGTCGGACGCACCGGGATGGTCGCCAGGCTGTTCGGCTGACCTGTTCTGCCGAGCGCCGACCCGGCGGCGCCGCCGGGCAGGGGCCTCGCGTCAGTCGTGCCGGGCGGCCGCGCGCGCGACGGTGAGACCCACCAGCCGGGCGACGACCAGCGCGACGTAGAGCACCCCGACGACCTGTTCGACCATCACCAGCGAGCGGGCGTGGCTGTCGACGGGGAGCACGTCGGAGAGTCCCACGCTGGTGAGGTTGGTGAAGGACAGGAAGAGCAGGCTGAACCACTCCTGGTGGTGGCCGTCGGCCCCGACGAAGGAGCCGGGCCAGACCACCTGCGCCGCGGCGTAGACGTAGGCGAACGCCCACGCGACCACCGTGAAGGCGGCACCGGTCGCGAACAGCTCGTCGCGGCTGACCCGGTCGTCGTGGAAGAGGTAGCGGACCATCGCGTAGGAGACGTAGAAGTAGAACGGCGCGTGCACCGCCGCCGAGGTCAGGACGATCCAGTCGGTGTCCTGCTGGACCGCCTCGAGCACCGCGAAGACCATGGCCGGGAGACCGAGCAGCAGCGCCACCCACGACAACGCGGGGGTGAGCCGGACGGCTGCCACGGCGGTGAAGACCACGATCATCTGCACGACACCCAGGACCGCGCGCCCCGGTGTCGAGCCTTCGAGGAACGGCCAGGCCAGGACGACGGCGAGCTGTCCGAACAGGAGCACGCCGGAGGGGTGGTGCCGCAGCGCGATCCAGGCGCGGCTCACGGCCCGCTCTGCCGCTTCTGGTTCCGGGCCTCGATCTCCTTGGCCTGCTTGCGCTCCAGCCGCTTGACCTCGGAGGCGACCATCTCGCGACGGTTGGCGGCGACGCGGGCGAAGTTCATGAAGGCGACCGCGTTGACGATCAGCGGCCACGGGAAGTACCAGGCACCCCAGGCGGTCGCGAGCCAGATCGCCCAGGTCAGCACCGCTGACCCGACGAAGCCCATGAAGGCACCGCGGCGGTCCTCACGCCACTTGTCCTCGGCGCGTCTCTGGATGTCGGCGGACGACGCGGCCGCCAGCGGCACCCTCGACGAGGACGCCGGCAGGAGCGGCCGGTCCGGCACCAGGTCGGCGACCAGCGCCGGCAGCTCGCCGAGAGTCCGCGCCTGAAGGGTCGCCGCAATGCGCTCGTCGTACTCCTCACGGTCGAGCCGGCCGTCGGCGAATGCCTCGGTCAGCACGCCGTGCACGACGTTGCGGTCGGCGTCGGAAGCGCGCAGCGGCGCCACGGCCGGATCGCGCGGGTCGTGCTGGAAGGACGCCCACAGGTCACCTGAGCGCTCTGCCACACGCACACGATAGGGCGTGCGCCCGGGCCGAACGGGCGTACCTTGTCCCAGCGGGGTAACGCGGGTGCTGTTGCGCCGTTGGACGACTACAAGCTTTCCCCAGCTCGGGTGGGGGCCACGGGCCAGGATGTGCCTCGTTGGACCAAAACGAGAACACGTTCTATTCTGAGGCGGCCGTCGCACGATGGGGAGGTGACCGATGGCGTTCGCTGCTGTGTCGGTCCTTCGCGGTCCGGGCGAGATCGCTGCGATGGTCGTCGAGGTCACCAAGCGGATATTCACGCGGCCGTTCCAGTTCCGCGAGTTCATCGAGCAGGCCTGGTTCATCACCAGCGTCACGCTGATGCCGACGATCCTGATCTCGATCCCCTTCGGCGCTGTCATCTCCCTGCAGGTCGGCAACCTCACCGGTCAGCTGGGCGCCCAGTCCTTCGCCGGGGCCACCGCGGTCCTGGCCACGGTCAGGGAGGCCGCACCCATCGCGGCCGCGCTGATCATCTCCGGCGCGGCGGGCTCCGCGATCTGCTCCGACATGGGCGCGCGCAAGATCCGCGAGGAGATCGACGCCATGGAGGTCCTCGGCGTCGACCCGCTCGAGCGGCTGGTCGCGCCCCGCGTCGTCGCCACGATGTTCGTGGCGATGATGATCAACGGCATCGTCATCGCCGCCGGCATCGGCGGCGGCTACTTCTTCACCGTCATCGTCCAGGGCGGCTCGGCCGGGGCCTTCCTGGCCAACTTCACGGTGCTGGCCAGCCTCCCCGACCTCTACATCTCGATGATCAAGGCGATCGTGTTCGGCTGGCTGGCCGCGATCGTCGGTGCCTACAAGGGGCTCAACGCCGGCGGCGGCCCGAGCGGCGTCGGCCGGGCGGTCAACGAGGCCGTGATCATCTCGTTCATGCTGCTGTTCTTCCTCAACGCCGTGATCACCGCCATCTACTTCCAAGTCGTTCCGCCTCCGGGGTTGTGACCACGAGATATGGCAAGCATCGGCGCCGTCGGCAACGCGATCGTCCAGGGACCGAAGCGGTCCCTGGAGCAGCGGGGCGACCAGCTGCTGTTCTACGTCAAGGCCCTGGCGTGGGCGCCGCGCGCGATCAAGCGCTACCCCCGCGAGATCAAGAACACCCTGGCCGAGATCACCTTCGGGGTCGGCGGACTGACCCTGATCGGCGGCACCGTCGGCGTCATCGCCTTCCTGGCGTTCTTCGCCGGCACCGAGGTCGGCATCCAGGGCTACGCGTCCCTGAGCCAGATCGGGGTCGCGAAGTTCAGCGCGTTCATCTCGGCCTACTTCAACACCCGCGAGGTGGCACCGCTGGTCTCGTCGATCGCGCTCGCCGCGACGGTGGGCTGCGGCTACACCGCCCGGCTCGGTGCGATGCGCATCTCGGAGGAGATCGACGCGCTCGAGGTGATGGGCGTGCCGTCACTGCCGTTCCTGGTGACGACCCGGATGATCGCGGCGTTCATCGCGGTCATCCCTCTCTACGTCGTGGCCCTGTGCGCGTCGTACCTCTCGCCCCGGCTGATCGTCACGCTCATCTACGGGCAGTCGTCCGGCACCTACGACCACTACTTCCTGCAGTTCCTGCCGCCGGTGGACATGCTGTGGTCGTTCGGGAAGCTGCTGTTCCTCTCGGTCTGCATCATCCTGATCCACTGCTACTACGGCTACACCGCCTCGGGCGGTCCGGCCGGTGTCGGCATGGCCGTGGGCCGCGCGATCCGCACCAGCATCGTCACGGTCGTGGTGGCCGACTTCTTCCTCAGCTTCGCGATCTGGGGCTCGACGACGACCGTGCGGATCACGGGGTAAGCGCGGCGCCATGCTGGTCAACATCCACCACGACAGCAGGCGGGAGCACGCCCGCCTGCTGGTGGCCGGCGTCGTCTTCATCACCCTCATCGCGCTGCTGATCGGGCTCTCGATCGCGGTCTACCAGAAGAAGTTCGACACGGTGACGATGGTGACGATCAAGGCCGACCGCGCCGGGCTCCAGCTCGCGCGCTTCGGCGACGTCCGCATCAACGGTGTGCTGGTGGGCCAGGTCCGGTCGGTGAGCCAGGACGGCGAGCAGGCGGAGATCAAGGTCGCCCTGCAGCCGGACGCCGCCGACGAGATCCCCGCGAACGTCAACGTGCAGATCATCCCGACCACCCTGTTCGGCCAGAAGTTCGTCTCGTTCGTCCGACCGGAGAACCCGTCGAAGGATTCGCTGGAGGACGGCGACGTGATCCCGGCGGAGCGCGTCGAGACCAACGTGGAGCTCAGCAAGATCCTGGCCGACCTGTTCCCGCTGCTGCGGGCCGTGCAGCCGGCCGAGCTCAACTACACCCTCAACGCGCTCGCCACCGCGCTCCAGGGCCGCGGCGAGCAGCTAGGCGAGACCCTCGACGAGCTCGACGCCTACCTCGGCGCGATCAGCGACAAGCTGCCCACGCTCAAGCAGGACCTCATCTCGCTGGCCAACGTCGCCGACATCTACGACCTCGCCGCGCCGGACCTGGTCGACGTCCTCGGCAACCTCACGGTGACCAGCAAGACGGTGATCGAGAAGGCCGACGACCTCGACAGCTTCTTCTCCGACCTCCAGGGGCTGGCCGTCACGTCGACCCGGGTGCTGTCGGACAACAAGAGGAACCTGATCCAGGTCGGCCGGGTCACCGAGCCGATGCTCAAGCTGCTGGCGGTCTACTCGCCGGAGTTCCCCTGCCTCATCGAGGGGGCCGCGAAGTACGCACCGCGGCTGGCCAGGACGTTCGAGGGCAACCAGATCAAGCAGTACATCGAGTTCGGCACCGCCCAGTACGAGGCCTACCACGCCGATGACCGCCCGCTCTACGGCGAGGTCGGGCACGGGCCGTGGTGCGACGGCCTGCCCAACCCCAAGGTCCCGGCGGATCCGGCGGCGTTCGCGGAGGGCTCGGACATCGACGAGCACCCGCCCACCAGCGACGTGCCCACCCTGATCAGCGGCGGCGCCCAGCGAGGGTCCCAAGGACAGGCGCAGCGCAGCTCGCTGGCCGGCACGGGCGACGGGCTGACCAGCGGCTACGCCGGCTCCGACGCGGAGAAGGCGATCATCAACGCGCTCCTCGCGGGAGAGACCGGCCGGGCCGCCGACTCCTACGGCGCCCTCGGCTCGCTCCTCTACGGCTCGGTCGTGAGGGGCGGTGCCGACTCGTGACCACGACCCAGGAGCGGCCGGCCGAGACGAAGAAGCCCGCGGCCAAGGCCGCCAGGATCCGCAACCGGCGCAACGCCGCGACCATCGCGGCCGGCGTCAAGCTGCTGATCTTCACGATCGCGTCCATCCTGGTGACCGGGCTGCTCGCCGTGATCATGGGCAACTTCGGCTTCGGCGACAGCAACGAGTACCGCGCGGTGTTCTCCTCCGCGTCGATGCTCGAGAAGGGCGACGACGTCCGGGTGGCCGGCGTCAGCGTCGGCGAGGTCAGGAAGGTCGAGCACTACCACCGGACCCAGGCGCTGGTGACGTTCCGGGTGAAGGCCGACGTGCCGCTCACGACCACCTCGCGTGCGGAGATCCGCTTCCTCAACCTCGTGGGGGACCGCTACCTCGCGCTCGAGGCCGGCGACGAGGCCGGTGGCGCGCTCCCGGACGGGCTCGACGACGGGATCGGCGGCGACAGCGGCGGAGCGAAGGCTCCCGACACCGGCACCCGGCTGGAGGACGGCGCGACGATCCCGGTCGGCCAGACCACGCCGGCACTCGACCTCACGACGCTGTTCAACGGCTTCCAGCCGCTGTTCCAGGCGCTGGAGCCCAAGCAGGTCAACGAGCTCAGCATGAACCTGGTGCAGGTCCTGCAGGGGGAGGGCGGCACCATCCAGGAGCTGCTGGCCAGCACCGCCTCCCTGACCAACAGCCTCGCCGACCGCGACGAGCTGATCGGCCAGGTGGTCGACAACCTGACCCAGACGCTCGACACCGTCGACCAGCGGCACCGCGAGCTGAACACCCTGGTGACCGAGCTGCAGCGCTGGATGTCCGACCTCGCCCGCGACCGCAACACCATCGGCAGCTCGATCTCCAACATCTCCGACCTCACCGTGGTGGTCGCCGACCTGCTCCGCCAGGGCCGGCCCATCGTCAAGAGCGACGTGGTGAAGCTCAAGCAGCTCGCCAGGCTCCTCAACAAGCCGACCAACCAGCAGCAGATCACCGAGCTGCTCGACCGGCTGCCCGAGTCGATGACCGACCAGACCCGGACCGGCACCTACGGCTCCTGGTACAACTACTACGTCTGCGGCTTCTCCGGCCGGATCACCCTGCCCGGCAACCTCGGCTCCATCCCCGGCCTCGCGCAGGTGCTCGACGGCCTCGGCAACCTCAACTTCCACTCGAGCGCCCCGCGCTGCAACGGCGCCCCCGAGACCCCGGCGACCACGCCGGACTCTGGAGGGGGGCAATGAGGCGCTACACCGAGGCGCAGCTGCTCCGCCTGGGCGCGATCACGATCGTCGTGATGCTCCTGGTGATGGCCGCGGCGTTCAACCTCAACAAGTTCCCCGGGTTCGGCGGCGACAGCTACCAGGCCTACTTCGCCGACGCGAGCGGGCTGCACCGCGGCAACATGGTCCAGGTCGGCGGGATCCGGGCGGGCCGGGTCCAGGACGTCGAGCTCGACCACGGGAAGGTGCTGGTCACCTTCGAGGTCGACCACGGCGTCGAGTTCGGCAAGGACAGCAAGGCGAGCGTCGAGGTGCTCAACCTGCTCGGGGAGAAGTACCTCAACCTGGTGCCCGCCGGTCACGGCCAGCTCGACGAGGACACGCCGATCCCCGTCGACCGCACCTCGGAGTCCTACGACATCGTCGGTGTCTTCTCGGACCTCACCGAGACCACCGAGGGGATCGACACCAACCAGCTCGACCAGGCGCTCAACGTCGTCTCCGACACGGTCAACCAGTCCGCTCCCGAGATCCAGGCCAGCTTCGAGGGCATCGCGCGGCTCTCGCAGACGGTGGCGTCGCGGGACGCGCAGATCCAGCACCTGCTCCAGAGCTCGCGTGACGTGAGCACGCTGCTGGCCGACCGCAGCACGGACCTCGTCGACCTGATGCAGCACAGCAGCCTGGTCTTCAAGGAGGTCGAGCGCCGCAAGCAGGCCATCCACCAGCTGCTGGTCAACGCCCGCAGGCTCGCGGTCCAGCTGCGCGGTGTCGCCACCGACAACCAGTCCCAGATCAAGCCCGCGCTGCGAGAGGTCGACGAGCTGCTCAGCCTGCTCAACTCCAAGGACGAGGAGCTCAAGGCGACTCTCAACGCACTCGGCCCCTACGCCTCGATCCTGGGCAACATCATCGGCACAGGTCCGTGGTTCGACGCCTACGCCGTCAACCTGGCCGCGATCCCCACGGGCGAGTTCCTGCCCGGGCCCCCGGACTGATGCCATGAACGCCTTCGCCCGCCTGAGCCCGCGCATCGGGATCCTCGTGGTCTCCGCGCTGCTCCTCGTCGGCACCTTCCTCGTGGTGAGCAAGCCCGACGACTCCAAGACCGTGACCGCGCACTTCCCACGGGCCGTCAGCGTCTACAAGGGCACCGACGTCCGGGTGCTCGGCGTCAACGTCGGCCGGGTCACCGCGGTGATCCCCGAGGGCAACTCGGTCCGCGTCGAGATGGAGTACGACGCGGAGGTCGACCTTCCCCAGGACGCCAAGGCCATGGTCGTGACGCCGACGCTGGTGGCGGACCGGTTCGTCCAGCTCACGCCGGTCTACTCCGGCGGGCCCAAGATGAAGGACGGTGGGGACATAGCGCTGCCGGACAGCGGTGTCCCCGTCGAGCTCGACCGCATCTACGCCAGCATCCGGGACCTCGCGGAGGCGCTCGGCCCCAACGGCGTCAACAAGGACGGCTCCCTCAACCACCTGCTCGAGGCCGGTGCGAACGCTCTCGACGGCCAGGGCCAGCGCGGCAACGAGATGATCCGCCAGCTGTCGGCGGCCGCGGCGACGTTCGGCGAGGGCGCCGGACCGCTGTTCGACACCGTCGAGGAGCTCGCCCAGTTCACCGACACGCTGGCCACCAACGACAAGGTCGTCCGCGCGTTCGTCAAGGACCTGGCCGGCGTCTCGGCGTCCCTGGTCTCGGAGCGTGCCGAGATCCAGCGGGCGCTGGCCGCCGTGGCCCACTCGGTGGGCACGGTCAAGACGTTCGTGCACGACAACCGGCAGGCCCTCGTCAAGGACGTCGAGAAGCTCACGGAGCTGATGAAGACCATCAACTCCGAGCGCGACAGCCTCGACACCGCCCTCGCCGTGGCACCGGTCGCGATCAACAACCTGACGCTCGCCTACAACCAGGAGTCCGGCACCATCGGCTCGCGGATCGGCATCCAGGGCCAGCTGTGGGACGCCGACGGGTTCCTCTGCGCGATCGTCCAGCAGTCCCAGATGCCGCAGGTGAGCAAGGACCTGGCCTGCACGATCTTCTCGCAGCTGCTGGAGCCGGTCGAGAACAACATCCCGCCGATCCCGGGTGGGAAGCAGTCCGCGAAGCAGTCCGGCAAGGTCGACGACTCCGCCGGGACCGGGCAGCCGCAGGACTCCGCCAGCGACCGGGCAGCCGACGCCGCCCAGACCCAGGCGCAGTACATCTCCGACGACACACCCACGCTGGCCGGGCTGCTGGGAGGCGGGTCATGACCTCCCTGAGCCGAGCCTGGCGCTGCCTGGCCGTCGTCCTGGCCGCTGCGCTGCTGCTGACCTCGTGCAAGTTCGACGGCGCCTACGACCTCCCGCTGCCCGGCGGACCGGTCGACGCCGACGACGCGATCACGGTGACCGCGGAGTTCGAGGACATCCTCAACATCGTCCCGAAGTCACCCGTGATGGTCGACGACGTGACCGTCGGCGAGGTGACCGACGTCGAGCGGGTCGGCTGGCACGCCAAGATCACCATGCTGGTCCGCAAGGACGTGGACCTGCCCGACAACGCGGTCGCCGAGATCCGCCAGGTCAGCCTGCTCGGCGAGAAGTACGTCGCCCTGGAGCCCCCGGCGGAGGGCGCCTCCGACAACCGGCTGGGTGACGGCGACAAGATCCCGCTGTCCGCGACGGGCCGCAACCCCGAGGTCGAAGAGGTGCTCGGGGCGCTGTCCTTCCTGCTCAGCGGTGGCGGTGTGGCCCAGCTGGGGACCATCACCAAGGAGCTCAACAAGGCGATGGACGGGCGCGAGGAGAGCCTGCGCCACCTGCTCACGTCGCTCACCGACGTCGTCGGCACGCTCGACGACCAGAAGGGCGACATCATCCGGGCGCTGGAGTCGCTCAACAACCTGACGGCGACGCTCAACCGCGAGAAGCAGACGATCACCGGCGCGCTCGAGGTGGCCGGACCGGCGGTCAAGGTGCTCGCCGACCAGCACGACGAGCTGATCGGGATGCTCACCGCCCTCGACCGGCTCGGGAAGGTCGGCACCCGCGTGATCGGCGCCAGCAAGGACAACCTGCTCAAGTCGCTGGCCCACCTCAAGCCGGTGCTGTCCCGCCTGCGCGAGGCGGGCGACCAGCTGGCTCCGGGTCTCAACCTGATCGTGAGCTTCCCCTTCCCGAAGGAGGCCTCCGAGGTCGTCAGGGGCGACTACGCCAACACCTCGATCCGCGCGGACATCAACCTCGAGAACTTCCTGCCGGCCGGCACCACGATCCCGAACCTCCCGATCCCGGAGATCCCGATCCCGGAGCTGCCCCCGGCCGGGCAGGTCCTCAGCGACGTGCAGAAGTGCCTGCGGTCGCTCGACATCACCAGCGCGGCGTGCCAGAAGGTGCTCGCCGACGCCGACCTCCTCAGCTCGCTGAGGCAGAAGTGCCAGAAGCCGAGGAACACCTCCAACCCGGTCTGCACGGTCCTCAACACCGTGCCGGACGTCCCGCTGGAGGATCTCGGTGACGTGCTGGGCGGACTGCTGGGTGGTGCGCTCGGTGGCGTGCTCGGCCGGACGACGCCGGCACATCCCACCACGCGTGAGCTCTACGGAGGCACGTCATGATCTCCACCCCACGAAAGCGCCCGGAGGGAGCGCTCCGCGCGGAGGCCGACCGCTTCCGCGGGGACCCCAAGACATGATCCACGGCACCCGGATCCGCATCGCGGCGTTCCTCGTGCTGAGCGCGGTCGGGATCGTCTACATCACCGCGTCCTACCTCGGCTTCGTGGACCGGGTGCTCGGGCGCGGCATCACCGTGCACGCGACGCTGCCCACGTCGGGCGGGCTCTACGAGGGCAGCGAGGTCACCTACCGCGGCGTGAAGATCGGCGAGGTCAGCCACATGAACGCGACGCCCAAGGGCGTCACGCTCGACCTCGCGCTCGAGGACGGCACCGAGCTGCCCAAGGACGCGCCGATGTACGTGCACAACCTCTCCGCCGTCGGCGAGCAGTACCTCGACTTCGAGCCGGCCGACGACAAGCCGCCGTACGCCGAGAACGGCGACACCCTGCACGGCAACGCGCAGTCCCTGCCGGTCGACGAGGGTGCCCTCCTGGTCGAGCTGAACGCGTTCGTCGGCTCGGTGGACAAGGAGAAGCTCCAGACGGTGGTCCGCGAGCTCGGCACGATGTTCCACGACACCGGGGAGCCGATGCAGCAGCTGCTCGACAGCGGTTCGACGTTCATCGACGAGGCGTCGGCGCACACGGCCGAGACCCGCGCGCTGCTCGACGACGGCCTGACCGTGCTGCAGACCCAGGAGGGCGAGGGCGAGAACATCCGCGCCTTCTCCCACGACCTCGCCCTGATCACCAAGTCGCTCAAGGACAGTGACGGGGACCTGCGCACGACGCTGTCCGAGACGCCGGCGACCGCCCGGGAGCTCGACAGGCTGTTGACCGACCTCGAGCCGACGCTCCCGGTGCTGCTGGCCAACGCGACCAGCGTCGGCCAGGTCGGGGTGCTGCACATCGCCGGACTGGAGCAGCTGCTGGTGATCTTCCCGCACGTGATCGCGAGCGGCTTCACCGGAACCCCGGGCGACGGCTACGGCCACGTCAACCTGCAGATGGACCAGGAGGTCCAGCCGTGCACGCAGGGCTACAAGCCGCCGGGCGAGTGGCGGCCGCCCTCGGACCTCTCCGACGCCCCGATCTACCCCGCCCAGTGCACCGCCGGGCCGCCGTTCGTCCAGCGGGGCACGCCGTACTCGCCGGACGGCCGCTACGGCTCGCCGGGCGCGGCCTACCGCGGCGGCTACGACCCGACCTCCGGCATCATCGACGGTGTGGTCGACGCGAACGGCAGCCCGGTGCACCTCGGTGAGCAGGGCAACCTCTCGGTGCTCGGCGACGACTCGTGGAAGTGGCTTCTGGTCGGCCCCGTGGTAGCCACCCCGTGAATCGGGTCGTAGCCAACGTTGCGCTCTACGTCGTGGTGATGGTGGCCGCGGCGCTGCTCGTCGTCGCCGCGGTCCGGGTCCTGGACGACGACCCCGGCCCGACGTCGCTGCCGGTCAAGGGCGTGAGCGAGCTCGACGAGGCGCCCAAGGCCGAGCAGCAGCGGTACGCCGACGTCCTCGCCGCGGCGTCCAAGGAGGCTGCGGCGTTCGTCAACATCAGCTACGAGACCGCGCAGGACTCCGTCGACGCCGTGCTGGCGGGCGCCACCGGCGACTTCCGCGACCAGTACTCCAAGGCGACCGACGCCCTGATCACGCTGCTCCAGGACAACAAGTCGGTCCGGACCGGCGAGGTGATCTGGGCCGGCGTGGTCGCCCAGGACCCCGACTCGGCCACCGTCATCCTCGCGACCACCGGCACCGTCCAGAACAACCAGACCGGCCCCAGCCCGAAGGCCGAGAACTACCGCATCCAGATGCAGCTCGTCGCCGAGAAGGGCAGGTGGCTCACCAGCGACCTGCAGTTCGTCCCGTGACCCGCCAGAACCCGCGGCGTCCGGCGTCGTCCCGAGCCCCCGTCTCCCGCCCGCGCCGGGTGGCGGGCCAGGCGACTCCCGCGACAGAGGCGCCTGCCGAACCACCGCCGATCGAGCCGGCGACTCCGGTGGTTGAGGAAGTTGCGCAGCAACTGTCTCGAAACCCCGTAAAGGACACGTCCGGTTCCGGCCCCGGCTCACCTGGTTTCGAGACGGGCGCAGAGCGCCCTCCTCAACCACCGGTGACCGACGAACCTGCCGAGAAGCCGGGGCTGGCGGCGCTGTTCGACAGCAGGCGGGCCACCACGGTGCTGCTCTGCGTGGTCGCGGTGCTCGCGCTGGTCGCCGGCGGCCTGTTCGCCTGGGACGCCCTCCGCGAGGACGACGTCGCCACGCCGTCGAAGCAGCCGGTCGTCGTCGGCAGCGACGACGCCACCGCCGGGGTGGACGCCGCGGCCAAGGCTGCGGAGAAGATCCTGACGCGGTCCTACAAGGACTACGACAAGCAGATCGACGACGCGACGGAGCTGATGACCGACGCGTTCGCGAAGGAGTTCCGGGAGACGGCGGACGACGTCCAGGACGGTTTCGTCGAGGCCAAGACCGACCAGCAGGCCCGCGTGGTCGCCCAGGGCGTCGTCCACGCGACGCGGACCGAGGTGCAGGCGCTGGTCTTCCTCAACCTCTACGTCAGCAAGGACGCCGGCGACACGACGTACACGCCCTACCGGGTGCTCGTGACCGTGCTGCACACCGACCGCGGCTGGCTCGTCTCCGCGCTCGACACCAAGTAGGCACCCTTCCCAGCGGGGCACCTGTCTGCAAAACTAGAACACGTTCCAGTCTGAACGGCAGGCCCCCGCGTGGAAGGATCGACGCCGTGAGCACAGCCGGCACGGTCGTCGAGACCGACCTCCTGATCATCGGCGCGGGTCCCACGGGACTCTTCGCCGCCTACTACGCGGGCTTCCGCGGACATCGGGTCGCGGTCGTCGACTCGCTGCCCGAGCTGGGCGGGCAGATCACCGCGATGTACCCCGAGAAGCAGATCTTCGACGTGGCCGGCTTCCCCTCGGTCAAGGGCCGGGCCCTGGTCGACGGGCTGGTGGAGCAGGCGGCCACCGCGAAGCCTGAGTATCTCCTCGACCGGACCGCCGTGGGCCTCGACCACGACGACGAGGGCGTGACCGTCACGCTCGACGACGGCACCGAGGTGCGGGCCGGCGCGGTGCTGATCACCGCGGGCATCGGCAAGTTCAGCCCCCGGCCACTGCCGGCCGGCGAGGGCTGGGTGGGTCGCGGCATGGAGTTCTTCGTGCCCAGCTTCGAGCCCTACGCCGGCAAGGACGTCGTGATCGTCGGAGGCGGCGACAGCGCCTTCGACTGGGCGCTCAACCTGCAGGGCATCGCGCGCACCATCGCGCTGGTGCACCGCCGCGACGCGTTCCGCGCCCACGAGCGGACCGTGCAGCAGGTGACCGAGTCCGACGTCGAGATCATCACGAAGGCGCAGGTCACCGAGCTGGTCGGCGAGGGGACCCTGGAGTCGGTGGTGATCGACGTCGACGGCGAGACCGTGACCCGGCCCTGCCAGGCCCTGGTCGCGGCGCTGGGTTTCATCGCCGACCTGGGCCCGCTGCAGCAGTGGGGCATCGGCGTCTCCAAACGGCACATCCTGGTCGACTCCGCGATGCGCACCAACCTGCCGCGGGTCTTCGCGGCCGGCGACATCACCGAGTACGACGGCAAGGTGCGCCTGATCGCCGTCGGCTTCGGAGAGGCCGCCACGGCGGTCAACAACGCGACCGTCGCGATCGACCCCACCGCGCACGTGTTCCCGGGTCACTCGAGCGAAGGAAGCTGAGCTGCCATGAAGATCAAGGTCGACTACGACCTCTGCGAGTCCAACGCCCTCTGCGAGGCCATGGCCCCGGAGGTCTTCGAGCTGGACGACGACGACAACCTCCAGCTCAAGACCGACGAGACGACCGACGAGAACGTCGAGAACGTGAAGCGAGCGGTGGCGGCCTGCCCGCGCGCGGCGATCTCGCTGGAGGACTGAGCGTGGCCGACGACGACCTGTCGCTCGACGGCAGGGTCGCGATCGTCACCGGTGCGGGGGCGGGCCTCGGGCGCGCCGAGGCCGTGGCGTTGGCCCGCGCCGGTGCGCGCGTCGTGCTCAACGACCTGCCCGGTGCCGCGGACGACGCCGCCGACGAGCTCAAGGGGCTCGGCGCCGAGGTCTCCATCGTCGAGGGCGACGTGGGGGAGCGGTCCACCGCCGACGCCATGCTCGCCGCCGCGGTCGAGGGCTTCGGCCGGCTCGACATCGTGGTCAACAACGCCGGCATGACCCGCGACCGGATGCTGTTCAACCTCTCCGACGAGGAGTGGGACGACGTGATCCGCGTGCACCTGCGCGGGCACTTCCTGCTCTCGCGCAACGCCGCGGCGTACTGGCGGGAGCAGTCGAAGGCAGCCGACGCCCCGGTCTACGGCCGGATCGTCAACACCGCGTCCGAGGCGTTCCTCGGTGGGTCCCCGGGCCAGGCCAACTACGCCGCCGCCAAGGCCGGCATCGCGGCGCTCACCCTGTCCTCGGCGCGCGGGCTCGGCAAGCTCGGGGTCCGGGCCAACGCGATCTGCCCGCGCGCCCGGACGGCGATGACCGCTCAGGTCTTCGGCGAGGACACCTCCGGTCAGGAGGTGGACCCCTACTCGCCCGAGCACGTGGCGCCCCTGGTCGCCTACCTCGCCTCGCCCGCGGCCGACGGGATCACCGGGCAGGTCTTCGTGGTCTACGGCGGGATGGTGGCGCTGGTCGCTGCACCGGTCGTCGAGCAGCGCTTCGACAAGTCCGGGGCGCTCTGGGACGCCGCAGACCTCGACCGGCAGCTCGGCGCCTTCTTCGCCGACCGGGACCCCTCGGTCGGCTTCGCCGCCGACTCCATCATGAAGCTCGAGGTGTGACCGTGGGACGTCTCGACGGGAAGGTCGCCATCGTCACCGGCGGCGCGATGGGGCAGGGGGCCGGCATCGTCCGCGCGTACGTCGCCGAGGGCGCGAGCGTGGTCGTCGCCGACGTCGCGAAGGAGCCGGGACAGGCGCTGGCCGACGAGCTCTGCCGGGAGTTCGGGCAGGGCCAGGCGCACTTCGCCGACCACGACGTCAGCGACCCGGCGGCCTGGGCGGCGCTGGTCGCGGACGCCAACGAGCGCTTCGGGCCGGTCAACGTGCTCGCCAACAACGCCGGCATCCTCCGCTTCGGCACCATCGAGGCCATGGCCATCGACGAGGTCGAGCTCCTCTGGCGGGTCAACCAGCTCGGCTGCTGGCTCGGCATGCAGGCGGTCGTGCCGACGATGAAGGCCAACGGCGGCGGCTCGATCATCAACGCCTCCTCGACCGAGGGGCTGGGCGGCATGGCCAACACCGTCGCCTACGGCGCCACCAAGTTCGCGATCCGCGGCATGACCAAGGGCGCCTCGCACGAGCTCGGGCCGTTCAACATCCGGGTCAACTCGGTGCATCCCGGCATGATCGACACCCCGATGACCCGCGTGCACGGCGGCGACCTGGCGATGGAGTACGGCGCCTCGAAGGTCCCGCTCCGCCGCGTCGGTCACCCCGAGGACGTCGCGCCGCTCTACGTCTTCCTCGGCAGCGACGAGTCGTCGTACATCAACGGGGCGGAGATCGCCATCGACGGCGGCGTCACCGCGACCCACGCCTTCGGCGGCTGAGGGTGGCCAACCAGCGCTCGCAGGTGGTGATGAGCCACGACGAGGTCGTGGAGTTCCTCCACCAGCAGCGCTCGTCCACCGTGGCGACGTACGGCCCCGACGGGCAGATCCACCTCGTCGGCATGTGGTACGCGGTCAAGGACGACACCGTGTGGTTCGAGACCAAGCGCAAGGCGCAGAAGGTGGTCAACCTGCGCCGCGACCCGCGGATGTCGTTCCTCGTCGAGTCCGGGCAGACCTACGACCAGCTGCGCGGCGTCGCCATGGAGGGGCGCGGCGTCATCCTCGAGGACGAGGACGTCGTCTGGGACGTCTGCGTCAACATCTTCGAGCGCTACCACGGCGACTACACCGACGAGATGAAGCCGTTCGTGGAGTTCATGGCCAAGAACCGCGTCGTCGTCCGCCTCGACGTCGACCGGGTCCGGTCCTGGGACCACCGCAAGCTCGGCATGCCGGCGATGGAGCTGGGCGGGAGCACGGCGCCGTACATCGAGTAGCGGTCTGCGGTGGTTGAGGAGGTTGCGCAGCAACCGTCTCGAAACCCCGGTACTTGGTGGTGGACTTGATTCAGTGCCAGCGGCTGCTCGCCAGGTTTCGAGACGGGCGCAGAGCGCCCTCCTCAACCATCGGTGCGCGAGAATGCCTCCTGTGAGCGTCCGCCACCTCGAGACCGCCGAGGCGGCGTGGCGATGGGTGCTCGACCAGGTCCGGTACGACGAGGGCGGGCCGTGGATCCCGGTGACCCCGTCGGACACCGAGCCGGCGTGGGACCGCGACGGGATGCACAGCGGCGTCGGCGGGCTGGCGCACGCGCTGGCCGAGGTCGCCGCCACCCGGCCGTGGACTCCCGAGGAGGCCACGCTGGCCGGCGCCATCGGCGAGCGGCTGAGGGCGGTGACCCCGACCGCCACCGACGTGACCTTCTTCGACGGCCTCGTGGGCCACCTCCAGGCCCTGGTCCTGCTGGGGGAGCCGGGGGTCGAGGGCTGCGTCGACCGGCTCCTCGAGCTCGCGCCGGACGGCTGGCCGGACATGAACGACGTCACGCTCGGCACCGGGGCCGTCGTGCTCGGCGGGCTGACCGCCCTCGAGGCCGGCTGCGCCCGTGGCGCCGGGCTGGCGGCGTACGCCGCCGACCGGCTGCTGGCCGAGGCGGAGGAGACGCCCGCGGGCCGCAACTGGCTCTTCGTCCCGCGCCGACTGGTCCCGCCCGAGAAGCTCGACGACGGCCGGCCGGTCGAGATGCCCAACTGGTCGCACGGGCTGGCCGGGATCGCGGGCGTCCTCGCCGGGGCGGGGGTCGCGCTGGCCCGGCCCGACCTGGTCGACGCCGCGCGACAGGGCGCCGAGCACCTGGTCACCCTGGCCGACCCGGCCTCGCTGGCCGACGGTGGCCTCGCCGTCGCCCGCCGCATCCCGCACAAGGCCGGCCACGACGAGTACACGTGGAACTGGTGCCACGGCCCGGCCGGTACCCTGGCGCTCTTCGAGGCGCTGGACGCCGCAGGCGTCCCCGAGGTCGCGGGGGAGCCGCCCGCCGCCTGGGTCGCGCGCTGCCTGCACTCGCTGCACACCTCGGGCATCCCCGAGCGCCGCTGGCCGGGCTTCTGGGACAACGACGGCCAGTGCTGCGGCACCGCCGGCGTCGGCGCCGCCGTGCTGCCTCACGACCCGGCCTTCGCGGTGGCGCTGGCCGACGACCTCGTCGACCGCGTGTACGTCGAGGGTGACCGCGCCTGCTGGCGGTTCACCGAGCACCGCGACCCCGAGCCGCTCCGGCCGCCAGGAGTGGGCTGGATGCAGGGCGCGGCCGGCATCGCGGGGTACCTGTTCCAGGTGGCCCGCCGCGTCGACCCGGTCGCGTGACCGTCAACGCGTGCGCCGAGCTGGCGCGCGTCGCCGACGCGATCGCGGCCGAGCACCCGTCTCCCCACGACTTCCTGGCCGAGCTCGGCCTCCGCGTCGCGGGCATCGGACGCGGCAGGGTCCCGGTGTTCGGCCTGCTGGTGGGCGGTCGCTCCCGGATCACCGGCGGCGGTTTCCGCGCCGAGCTCCGCGACCACAGCGCCACGCAGGCCCGCCACTTCGCCGGCATCGCGCGCGCGGTCACCGTCCTCGGCTCCGGTCGCACCGAGTGGCTCTCGGTGCACGTACGCCGCGACGCCGGTGACTCACCGGACGGCAGACTCACCCGCCGGGCCATCGAGTTCGCCGACCAGCTGCTCGAGGGGACGCTGGCACCCACGGACGCGGGCGCCTGGATCCGGCAGCACGTCTGCGAGTGAGCCCGATGAGGGCGGAGCCTCAGTCGCGCAGCAGCAGGTGGACGGCCTTCTCCAGCTGCGCGGCCGTGTCCGCGGCCGACGTGCGGCCGGTGACCCAGCCGACGAGCGTGGAGAGCCAGACGTCGCCGATGACCCGGGCGATGGCGATGTCGTCGTCGGTCAGGTCGGTCTGGCCGGGGTGCATGGCCCGGGTGAGCATCCGGGTGAGCAGCATGCCGACGGTGTGGATCTCGGCCTGGACGGAGGCGTCGGCGAACATGAACGCGCGGGTGAGCGCCTCGGCGAGGTGCGGGTCGCCCTGGAGGCCGCGGGTGGTCTTGCGGAGGACGTAGATGACGCGGTCGGACGACGTGTCGCCGGGGATCGGCTTGTCGCCGATCGAGGCGCTGGCGCGCTCGAACTCCCGGCCGAGCGCGGACACCAGCAGGTGGATCTTGGAGGGGAAGTAGCGGTAGAGCGTGCCGAGGGCGACGTCCGCCCGCTCCGCGACGGCCCGCATCTGGACGGCGTCGAAGCCGCCCTGCGTGGCGAGGGCGATGGTGGCGTCCAGGATCCGCTTCCGGCGGTCCCGCTGGGCAGCGGACCCGAGATCCTCGACGGTCAGGGAGTTGGTGCTGCTCACATCGGAACCTTCCAAAAGGTGACCGCTTGCCCGTGATCGGGCCCTTCGTTGGGTCTGGTCATTAGGCTATAACGGGTGGTCCATAATAGGAACACGTTCCAGTTTCACGCGTGTTTCATCCACCATCGAGTACGTCGCAGGACCGGCCCGCCACCCGCTGTTGGGCACACAGCCTGTTCGAAGACTTGGGAGGCCAGCCGATGCGGCGAACACTTCGGGTTGCTCTGCTGTCCTACCGCAGCAAGCCGCACTGCGGCGGCCAGGGCATCTACCTGCGCCACCTCAGCCGCGAGCTGACCGCCCTGGGACACCGCGTGGAGGTGTTCTCCGGGCAGCCCTACCCCGACCTCGACGACGGCGTCACGCTCACCAAGGTCCCCAGCCTCGACCTCTACCGCGAGCCGGACCCGTTCCGCGTGCCGAAGCGCAAGGAGTTCCGCGACCGGGTCGACGTCGAGGAGTTCGCGACCATGTGCATGGCCGGGTTCCCCGAGCCCAAGACCTTCAGCACCCGGGTCGCCAAGCTGCTCGCGGAGCGGGTCGACGACTTCGACGTGGTCCACGACAACCAGGTGCTCGGCTACGGGATGCTCGAGATCGAGGAGCTGGGGCTGCCGCTCGTCACCACGATCCACCACCCCATCACCTTCGACAGGCGCATCGACCTCGCGCAGACCAAGAACCCCTGGCGCAGGCTCACGCTCCGCCGCTGGTACGGCTTCCTGCGCATGCAGGGCCGGGTCGCCCGCCGGGCTCGCAAGATCCTGACGCCGTCGGAGACCTCGAAGCGCGACATCGCGAAGGACTTCGGGGTCGACCTCGCGCGGATGCAGGTGATCCTGCTCGGCGTGGACGACGGGTTCGTGCCACCGACCGCGCCGCGGGTCAAGGGCCGGATCCTGGCCATGGCCAGCGCCGACGCACCGATGAAGGGCATCGCCACGCTGCTGGAGGCGTTCGCCAAGCTCCGCACCGAGCGCGACGTCGAGCTGATCCTGGTGAGCAGCCCCAAGCCCGGCGGGCGCACCGAGCAGCTCATCGACAAGCTGTCCATCACCGACTCGGTCCGGTTCGTCAGCGGCGTCAGCGAGGCAGAGCTGGTCGAGCTGATGGGCTCGGCGGAGGTCGCCTGCGTGCCGAGCCTCTACGAGGGGTTCTCGCTGCCGACCGCGGAGCTGATGGCGTGCGCCACCCCGCTCATCGTGTCGCGGGCCGGAGCGATCCCCGAGGTGGTCGGCCCGGACGGCTACTGCGCCGACCTGGTCACCCCCGGCGACGTCGGTGAGCTGGAGGCCGCGCTGGCCGCCCTGCTCGACGACCCGGAGCGTCGCGCGGTGATGGGCGCCAACGGCCGGAAGCGGGTCGACGAGCTGTTCAGCTGGCGCGCCGTCGCGGCCCAGGTCGCCCAGGTCTACGAGGAGACGATCGCCGACTTCACGGCGGACAAGGAGAAGACCCGTGCTGACCGTTGACTTCGCCCGCCTCGGGCTGCGCCCCGGCGACCGGGTGCTCGACATGGGGTGCGGTGCCGGCCGGCACGCCTTCGAGATGTACCGCCGCGGCGCCGACGTGATCGCGTTCGACATGGACGCCGACGAGCTGGCCGGCGTGAGCGACCTGTTCCACGCGATGAAGCAGGCCGGCGAGGTCCCCGAGGGCGCCGAGGCCGACGTCAAGCAGGGCGACGCGCTGCAGCTGCCCTTCGGCGACGGCGAGTTCGACAGGGTGGTCGCCGCGGAGGTGCTCGAGCACATCCCGGCCGACATCCAGGCCATCCACGAGCTGGTCCGGGTGCTCCGCCCGGGCGGCACCCTCGCGGTGTCGGTGCCGCGCTGGTTCCCCGAGATCGTCAACTGGAAGCTCTCCGACGACTACCACAACGTCGAGGGCGGGCACATCCGGATCTACACCGACGCGGAGCTGGTCGACAAGGTCACCAAGGCCGGGCTGGTCTACGACGGCAAGGACTACGCGCACGGCCTGCACTCGCCGTACTGGTGGATCAAGTGCGCCGTCGGCGTGACCAACGACGACCACCCGCTCGCCAGGGCCTACCACAAGCTCCTGGTCTGGGAGATCATGAAGCAGCCCAAGGTGCTCCAGCTGGCCGGCAAGGTCCTCGACCCGCTGATCGGCAAGAGCCTGGTCCTCTACTTCCGCAAGCCCGCCGCTGCCGACGAGAGCGGCGCGGCGTGACCGACCTCGCCCGGATGCCCCTGTCTCAGCTGCCCAGCGTCGACGGCGTGCTCTCCGCCTCCCAGGTGGCGGACAGCGCGGCGTCCATCGCGGCCATGCAGGAGCCGTGCGGTGCGATCCCCTGGACGGTCGGCGAGCACGTCGACATCTGGAACCACGTCGAGGCGGCGATGGCGATGCTCGTCGGCGGCCAGGTCGAGGCCGCGGAGCGCGCCTACGCGTGGGTGCCCACCGTCCAGCGCGCCGACGGCTCGTGGCCGATGAAGATCGTCGACGGTGTGGCCGACGACGAGCGCGGCGAGGTCAACATGTCGGCCTACCTCGCGGTCGGCGTCTGGCACCACTGGCTGGTCCAGCGCGACCCGCGCTTCGTGCAGCGGTTCTGGCCCTCGGTGCGGGCCGGCCTCGACTGGGTCGTGGCCCAGCAGCTGCCGTTCGGCGGCATCCGGTGGACGCCGACCGAGGAGTTCGCGCTGCTCGCGGGCTCCTCGAGCATCTACCAGTCGCTGCGCGCGGGCGTCGCGCTCGCCGAGCTGCTCGACGACCCGCAGCCCGAGTGGGAGCTGGCAGGGGGCCGGCTCGGCCACGCCGTGCGCGAGCACCGCGACCTGTTCGCCGACAAGGCGACCTACTCGATGGACTGGTACTACCCGGTCCTCGGCGGCCCGGTCCGCGGTCGCGCGGCGCACGACCTGATCGACTCGCGGTGGGACGACTTCGTCGTGCCCGGCCTCGGCATCCGGTGCGTCGACACCAACCCCTGGGTGACCGGCGCCGAGACCTGCGAGCTCGTGATGGCCCTCGACACGATCGGCGACCACCGTCGGGCGCTGCGCCTGCTCGCGGACATGCAGCACCTGCGCGAGCCCGACGGCCGCTACTGGACCGGCTGGGTCTACGACGACGGCAACAAGCCGGTCGACGAGCCGCGCGACGTCCACTGGCCGGTCGAGCACACGACCTACACCGCCGCGGCGGTGATCCTGGCCGTCGACGCGCTCGGCGAGGTGGCCGGGCACAGCACGGCCGGGTCGGGGATCATGCGCGGCACCTCACTCGGCCCGCACTTCGGCGAGCTGGCCCTCGAGTGCGGCTGCACTCCGTCAGCCGACCGGTTCTCCGGCGCCTCCGGCCGTACGTCGTAGCACCCGCATCGAGCCGAGCTCCTCGACCTCCTCGAAGCTGCCGCCGTCGAGGGCGCGCAGGAAGACGTGGTACGGCGGCCGCCCGCCGTCCGCCGGGTCGGGGAACACGTCGTGGATGACCAGCGCACCGCCGTACATCAGCCACGGTGCCCAGCCCGTGTAGTCGCTCTGGGCGTGCACCTCGGCGTGGCCGCCGTCGATGAACAGCATCGAGAGGGGAGTGCGCCACAGGCTGCTCACCGTCGTGCTCCGGCCGACCACGGCGACGACCTGGTCCTCGAGGCCGGCGCGGGCGATCGTCCTGCGGAAGACCGGCAGCGTGTCCATCAGCCCGGTCTCCGGGTCCACCAGCGACGCGTCGTGGTGCTCCCAGCCGGCCTGGTTCTCCTCCGAGCCGCGGTGGTGGTCGACGGTGAAGACGGTGCCGCCCACCTCGCGGGCGGCCGCGCCCAGGTAGATCGCCGACTTGCCGCAGTAGGTGCCGACCTCGAGCACCGGCCCATGCGGCAGCCGCTCCCGCGCCCAGCGGTGCAGCAGAAGTCCCTCGTCCTCGGGCATGAACCCCTTGGCCTCACGTGCGTGCTGAAGCAGGTCAGCTGGCATGGGTGAGGGCATGTCCGGACACGAGTCGACTCTAGTAGAGTTAGAACACGTTCTAGTTCGGCTCCGTCGCATGTAACTCCGTGTTACGTCGACTTGCCCGGTGTTCGAACACCGATCTAGACGCACGAACACGGAGTTACAAGCCGCGGCGAAGGAGCCACATGTCGATCGGGATCTCCGAGGAGCACGTCGAGCTCGCGCGCAGCCTGCGCGAGTGGGCGGCGTCGCTCGGCGGTCGCGAGGCGGCGCGCGATGCCGCGGACGAGCCGGCTGCGACGTTCGCGGAGGTCTGGAAGGCCTGCGTGGAGATGGGCGTGGCGACGATCGGCCTGCCCGAGACCCATGGCGGAGGTGGCGGCTCGGTGCTCGACCAGGCGGTGGCGCTGGAGGCGTGCGCCCACGAGCTGGTGCCCGGCCCGCTGCTCTCGACCGCCGTGGCCGCCCTCCTCGCGCCGTCCAGCGAGATCGGTGACGGAGCCGCGGTGGCCCTGGCCCACGAGTCAGGGATCGCGGGCGACCTGAGCGGGGCCACCCACCTGCTCGGTGCGGACGGGCTGGTCGAGCTGACGGGTGCCGCCCCGGAGCTGGGCATCGACCTCACCCGGCGCCATGGCGCCGTCGAGGTCGGCCCGGCCGAGCCGCGCGACCTGGTCCGGCGCACGTTCGTCACCCTGGCGGCCGCCGAGGCCGCGGGCGTCGCGCGCTGGTGCCTGGAGACCGCGGTCGACTACGCGAAGGTCCGCGAGCAGTTCGGGCAGAAGATCGGTGCCTTCCAGGCCGTCAAGCACCTGTGCGCGGAGATGCTCGAGACCTCCGAGGCCGTGACCGCAGCCGCGTGGGACGTGGCTGCCGTGGCCTTCGACGACGACGAGCAGTGGGCCTACGCCGCCGACGTCGCCCAGGTGACCTGCTTCGACGGCGCCGTCGCCGTCGCCAAGTCGTGCGTCCAGGTGCTCGGTGGCATCGGGTTCACCTACGAGCACGACGCGCACCTCTACCTGCGCCGGGCCCTCGCGCTGCGGGCCCAGGTCGGCGACGCCGGCGCGGCCGCACTGCGGTTGACCGAGCGTTCGGTCGGCGGCACCCGCCGGCACGTCGACGTCGACCTGGAGGGCCGCGACGAGGCGGTTCGCCCCGAGGTGCGCGAGGCCGCGGAGCGGATCGCGGCGCTGCCCGAGGACGAGCGCCGCGTCCGCGCTCGTCGAGGCCGGCTTCCTGACGCCGCACTGGCCGGCGCCGTACGGCCTCGGCGCCGACGCCGTCACCCAGATCGTCATCGACGAGGAGCTGGCCCGGGCCGGGGTGACCCGGCCGGACATCGTCATCGCGGGCTGGGCGCTGCCGACCATCGTCGAGCACGGCAGCGACGCGCAGCGAGAGCGGTTCGTCCTGCCGTCGCTGCGCGGCGAGCTGGTCTGGTGCCAGCTGTTCTCCGAGCCGGGCTCGGGCTCCGACCTGGCGTCGCTGCGCACCAGGGCCGAGCGGGCCGAGGGGGGTTGGAAGCTCACCGGGCAGAAGGTGTGGACCTCCGTCGCGGAGCGCGCCGACTGGGGCATCTGCCTCGCCCGCACCGACCCCGACGCGCCCCAGCACAAGGGCATCTCCTACTTCCTCGTCGACATGAAGTCCGCCGGCATCGACGTGCGTCCGCTGCGCGAGATCACCGGCGAGGCGCTGTTCAACGAGGTCTTCCTCGACGACGTGTTCGTGCCGGACGACTGTGTCGTCGGCGAGCTCGGCGACGGCTGGAAGCTGGCCCGCACCACGCTGGCCAACGAGCGGGTCGCGATGGCCACCACCCGGCTGTCCAAGAGCACCGAGCGCGCCGTGACCCTGGCCTCGGAGCTGGACCTGACCGAGACGCAACGGGTCCGTGTGGGCCAGGCCGTGGCGCTCTCGACGGTCTGCACGCTGCTCGGCGTCCGTACGACGCTGCGCTCGCTGGCCGGTCGCGGCCCCGGTGCCGAGTCCTCGGTGGCGAAGCTGCTCGGGGTCCGCAACCGCCAGGACGGCGCCGAGCTCGTGGTCGAGCTCCAGGGCGATGGCCTGCTCGTGCCGTCCGAGCAGCTGCGCAAGGACATGTGGGAGCTGCTCAACACCCGCTGCCTGTCGATCGCCGGTGGCACGACGCAGATCCTCCGCAACGTCGCCGGCGAGCGGATCCTGGGGTTGCCGCGGGGCTGAGCCTGGTCAGGGGCTCAGTGGTGGTGCTTCTTCTTCTTCTTGACCTTCACCGTGACCGTGGTCCCGCTCGGAGAGGCGTTGGCCGAGCCCAGGTACTTCACGCTCAGCGTGTGCTTGCCGCTCTTCAGCTTCTTGGTGATGGTGACGACCACGCTGCCGTTCGACAGCGTGCCGGTCCCGACCAGCTTCGTCCCGTCGTAGACCTCCACCGTGCCGACGTTGGCCCCACCGGCCGCGACGACGTTCGCCGTGACGCCGAACGGCTTCTTGAACTTCACCTTCTTGGGCGCCGAGGCAGTCGTGGACGACGTCGCCTTGCTGACGTTCGCGGTGACGGTGCCGTTGGCCGCGTTGTGGTTGGCGTCGCCGGGGTAGGAGACCGTCAGGCTGTGTGCCCCGGCCGGTGTCGTCGCCGGCACCGGGATGCTGGCGTGGCCGGTGCCGTCCAACGTGGCGGTGCCGATGGTGGTGGCGCCCTCCTTCAGCGTGATCAGGCCGGTCGGGGTGCTGCCGGCGCCGGAGACGGTCACGTTGACGGTGCTGCCTGACCCGAAGCCCGAGGGCTCCGGGGTGTGCACCACCGTCACGTTCGCCGCGGCCTTGCCGACGTTCGCGGTGACGGTGCCGTTGGCCGCGTTGTGGCTGGCGTCGCCGGGGTAGGAGACCGTCAGGCTGTGTGCCCCGGCCGGTGTCGTCGCCGGCAGCGGAATGGTGGCGTGGCCGGTGCCGTCCAACGTGGCGGTGCCGATGGTGGTGGCGCCCTCCTTGAGGGTGACCAGGCCGGTCGGGGTGCTGCCGGCGCCGGAGACGGTCACGTTGACCGAGCTCGCGCTGCCGTGCGTCGACGGCTCAGGGGCATGGACCGCCGTGACGGTCGCCGCCGCCTTGTTCACGTGCGCGGTGACGGCGCCGTTGGCCGCCGCGTAGACGGTGTCGCCGGGGTAGGCGACCGTGAGGTTGTGCGTCCCCGCCGGCGTCGAGGCCGGCAGCGTGACGGTGGCGTGACCGGTGCCATCGAGAGTGGCGCTACCGATGGTGGTGCCGCCCTCCTTCAGCGTGACCTGGCCGGTCGGGGTGCCGCTGCCGCCGGAGACGGTCACGTTGACCGAGCTCGCGCTGCCATGGGTCGACGGGTCGGGGGCGTGCACCGCCGCGACGGTTGGCGTCGCCAGGGAGCCGGGGAGCGTGACGTCCACGTGCATCGTGTCCGCGCAGGCGTTCTCGACCACGTGCATGCCCATGTTGGACGCCGTGCCGGTGTGGAACTTCGAGCTCGGCGAGGTCGTGTCGCTGAGGTCGTGGTTGCCGGTGCTGCCCGGGAACGGGTCACCCGGGTCGCCGCGGTCGTGGTGCCCGGTGGTCAGCTCGTCGAGGTTGTCCGCCTGGATCACCCGGACGAGCGGGTCGTTCGTGGACCTGTTGGCCGAGTTGCTCGCCGTGACCGTCTCGTCGACCCGGTAGACGACGATGCCGCAGCCCGGCGTCGACTGGTCGTAGCCGGTGTGGTTGCGGTTCTCGGCCAGGAAGAACTCACCCGTGCCCGAGTGCCCGTTGAAGAGCCAGTCGGCGCCGCCCGCGTCGGGGGTGAGCAGCAGGCTGTGGTGCGGAGTGAGGGCGATGCCGCTGGTCGTGCTGGTGACGGGCGTGGGCAGGACCCAGCCCTGGTAGTACAAGGAGTAGGCGTCGGGATAGCTCGGCGAGTTGCCGGCGAGGGTCCCGTCGTCACCCCACGAACCGCTGCCCATGAGGCTCCACTCGCCCACACCTTCGCCGGACTGGTCGGTGTCGTAGAGGTCGGGCCAGTTGATGTCGTGCCCGAACTCGTGGGACATGATCCCGATCGTGGCCTTGTGCCCCGGGTTGTCATCGGGCTTGCGACAGTGCCACTCGCCGAAGGTCGTGTAGCCGGAGTTGCCGACGGTGACCCCGTCCACCGTGGGTGCCGTGATACCCGCCGAGGAGAGGCTCCACTGGTGGCCCCAGATGCTCGGACCGCACTGCGCTCCCGCAGCGCTGCCGGTGTACGACGTCTCGTAGCCGGCGCCGATCACCGTGACGTGCAGCTCGTCGGTGGTCAGGGTGTGGTCGCCGTTGGTGTCGAACGAGCCGAAGTCGACGCAGGAGCTGGCCTGGGTGATCGCGTCGGCGATGTACTGCTCGCTCGCGCCGCTGATCCCGGTGTTGGGGTGGTTGTAGCCCAGCGGGAGCCAGCTCGTCACGCCGTTGTTGGCGGTGCCGCAGTTCTCAGCCGCCGGCGCCAGGCCGAACTGGTTCTCGCTCGCCTGCTCGTAGAAGTCGTCGACGCTGCCGGTGGCGCCGAAGTAGTGGGTGGCCCACTGGGCCTCGGTCGACCCGACCGAGGCCCGGTCGGCGAACTGGACGAGGATCACCAGCTCCTTGTCGTCACCGGTGCCGGCCTTCGGGGCCTCGGCCCTCGTGGGCTGCGCGCTGGGCGCGGGCGCCAGGCCTTGGGCCGCGGCGGGTGCCTGGCCGTGACCCGCTACGACGCCGGAGGGCTCGAGCTCGCCCGCCGCGGTCAGGCCGGCGGCGTAGCGCCAGTAGCCGTCGTCGCCCATCACCAGCGTGTAGTTGCCTTTGACGGTGGCGACGCCGCTGGACAGCCGGTCACCGAACCCGTGCACCCGCAGCGCCGTGCCGTCGGGCTGGGTCAGCGTGTACGGCGCCGGGTTCACCGGCGCACCGGAGTAGCCCTTCTTCAGCGACGAGCTCTTCGCCGCGGCAGGTGCGGCGGCCGGAGCGGCTTGCGTCGGCGAGGTCAGCACCGCGATCCCGGCGGCTGTCAGGGCCGCCGCGGCGACCCCGGACAGCAGGGTCCTCGAGCTGCTTCCAAGAGCTCTCTCATCAGGCATGGGCGGCACCATAGGTCAGGTCACCGCGGTGCAGAAGGCACGAACTGATGGTTTTTTGGCCCAGATCCCCTAGGGCGTGGCTCCCTGCGCCGAGGGCTCTCGTAGCGCTTCGCGACCACCCAGGGACGGCCGAACTCGAGGTTGTACGACGCCGGCTCGAAGGGGCTGTCACCGCCGGTGGCCCGGCCGTCACAGCTTCTCGACAGGGGTCAGGCGCGGGTCAGCACCCGCTGCCCCCGGCGGAGCCTGCGGCGGACCCGCGCCCGGATCAGGGCGCGCTCGAGGTCCTGGTCGAGCGGCGGCCGGGTCACCCGGCCGGGGAGACGGGGGGTCGGAGGGGAGCTCATGCCACGAGGGTGCCGCGTGGCACCGACATCGCGCATCGGGATTCCACCCCAGATGTCCCTCAGGGTCGCCTCCGGGTGCGGGCCCGGGCTTGCGAGCGCAGCCGGGCGTGCCGGCGGGCGCGGGTCAGCTGGGGGTCGTCGGCCTGGCCGAGCAGGCGGACAGCGAGCGAGGGGGCTCCGGCGAAAGGTGTCATGGCTCGAGCCTGCGCCTGAGGTACCCCTGCGCGGATCCGGCAGATTGCCTAGTGACGGCCGGGAGACACCTCAGATGTCGCGGCCCGCTCGCGGCGGTACTGGTTCCAGTGCCAATGCAGGTAGCGGTCGATGGCCCGGACGATGTGCGCTGACCGGATCGACGGGAAGATGTCGAAGGCGTGCTGGGCGCCGGGCAGCTCGGCGTAGACCACCGTCCGCTTGGAGACGTCGCGCAGCCGGGCGACGAACTGGCGGGCCTGGTCGACCGGCACGAGGGTGTCGTGGGCGCCGTGGATCACGAAGAAGTCGGGGGCGTCGGGGGTGATCCGCAGGATCGGGCTGGCGTCCTCGAAGACCTCCGGGTGGTCACGCCACGTCGTCTTCATCACCCAGTCGGCGAGGAACAGGTCGCGCAGCTGGGTCGCGGGCTTGGTCCCGGTCGAGCCGGCCATGTCGTAGATGCCGTAGTGGGGGATCGCCAGCTGCACCGACGTGTCGGCGTCCTCGAAGTCCGGTTGCCACTCCGGGGTGTTCGGCGTGAGGGCCGTGAGCGCGGTCAGGTGACCGCCCGCCGAGCCGCCGGTGATCGCGATGTAGTCCGGGTCGCCGCCGTAGTCCGAGATGTGCTGGCGGATCCAGTGGATCGCCTTCTTCACGTCGACGGCCTGGGCCGGCCACGGGTCTCGTGGCGAGAGCCGGTAGTTGATCGCGACACAGACCCAGCCCTTGGCGGCCAGGTGCTGCATCAGCGGGATGCCCTGCTCCTCCTTCTGGCCGAGGATCCAGGCGCCTCCGTGCACCTGCAGCAGCACGGGGGCATCCTCCACCGGCTCCTCGGGCAGGTAGATGTCGAGGTGGTTGCGGCGGCCGGCCGGCCCGAACGGGATGTTCTTCTCCACCTTGATCGGGACGGCGGGGCGGCGGAAGGTCCGGAACGGGTTCACCAGCGAGCGCCACGGCGTCTTGAGGTCGGCCGGCGTCGGCAGCTCGTCGAGCTGGTCCTGGTAGTCCTCACCGAGCGCCTCGGAGAGCGCCTCCTCGGCCCGCTGCTGGTCGCGACGGGCCAGGTCGATGAGGTAGACGAGGCCGACGGCGGTGACGCCGGCCACGGCCAGCGCGACCGGGTCGCGACGCCTGCTGGTCAGGTGGGCACCGGCGTCGCCGACGGTCACGGCCAGCCAGTGGGGCGCCAGCTCGTTGGTCAGCCAGCCCGCGAAGAACGCCGGTACGCCGGCGCGGAAGCCCGGCAACGGCCGGATCGCGTTGGCGGTCAGGGCGGCGTAGGCGAGCGTTCTGGCCCGGAAGGAGGGACGCAATGACACGTGTCAAACCTACCGGCGGGTCACTTCAGGCGGCAGGGAGTGTGACCCGTCCCTCGGCCGAGGCCACCCCGAGCCAGGTGTGGTGGTTCTGCTCCCAGCACCAGCCCAGGTGCGGCGCCTTCTCGGAGATCCACAGCGCGGGCACCCGCCGGTCGCTGCCCCGCGACGCGCCGGTGTGGAAGCACTTGTTCTTCTCCAGCGCCGCCGGCACGGCGTGCAGGAACGCGAGCCCCTCCTCCATGGTGAGCATCGTCCGGCCGCGGTCCGCGATGGTGTCCGCGGCCTCGGCGGGCCGGACGCCGCAGAACTCCTCGCCGCGCTCGACACCCACGACGGCGTACACAGGGCCCTCCGGGACCTCCAGCACGGGAGCGAAGGAGTCGACGTCGGTGAAGTGCCGGCTCAGGGTGCCGTGCCGGTCCCCGAGCCGGAGCATCGGCACCCGCTCGGAGACGGGGAGCGTCGAGCGCCCGGGGACCAGCACGAACGACGCGCGCTCGGGTCCGGCCTCCACGTCGTCCCCCAGCAGCGAGTGGAGAGGTCCCGCGAGGGAGTCGGCCCCGGCACGAACCTCTTCCGGGTAGCCAAGCCCGACGAGAACGTCGGCCTGGCGGGTCAGCTCTTCGTCGATCAGCACATCCACCCAACGCGGGTCGGGGCGCCAGGGTTCCCGGTCGTGAGACGGTCGTCACGTGACCGGGCAGGGGCGACGCTCGTTGGACCGGACCAGAACACGTTCTAGGGAGAGCTGATGGACCGGCTGTCGGGGCTCGATGCGAGCTTCCTCTACCTCGAGACGCCCGCGCAGCTCATGCACGTGTGCGGGCTGATCGTGCTCGACCCGTCCACGATGCCGGAGCCCTACTCCTTCGCCTCCATGCGCGACGGCATCGAGGCGCGGGTCCGCGACGTCCCTGACTTCACGCGCAAGCTGCGCCGGGTGCCGCTCGGGCTCGACCACCCGGTCTGGGTGAGGGACACCCAGTTCGACATCGAGCGGCACGTGCACCGGCTGGCGGTGCCGACTCCGGGCGGGTACGCCGAGCTGACCGAGCTGGCCGGGCATCTCGCCGGCCTCCCGCTCGACCGCTCCCGTCCGCTGTGGGACATGTGGGTGATCGAGGGCTACCACGGTGAGGACGGTCGCGACCTGATCGCGGTCTTCCAGAAGATGCACCACGCCACCGTGGACGGCGTCTCCGGCGCCAACCTGATCTCGCACCTGTGCAGCCTCGAGCCGGACGCCGAGCCGCTCGGCGCCCAGCAGGAGAAGAAGGGCTGGCCGCACGAGCCCGGCCGCGGCGAGCTGTTCGGCCGTGCGCTCATCACCAGCGCCACGCGGCCGTTCACGACCGTGGGCCTGCTGGCGCCCACGGTGAAGGGCGTGGTCGGGACCATCGGCCGGGCGCGCGAGGGGACGGCCATGGCGGCCCCGCTCACCGCCCCCCGCACGTCGTTCAACGGCACCATCACCAGCCACCGCGCGATCGCGCTCGCCCAGATGGACCTCGAGGACATCAAGGCGGTCAAGTCCGCGACCCAGACCACCGTCAACGACGTGGTCCTCGCCGTGGCCGGCGGCGCGCTGCGCTCCTACCTCGAGGACCGTGACGAGCTGCCCGACACCTCGCTCCTCGCGACCGTGCCGGTCTCGGTCCGCTCGGAGTCCAATCGTGCCGAGGGAGCCAACAAGGTCTCGGCGCTGTTCACCCGGCTCGGGACCGATGTCGAGGACCCGCTGGAGCGGCTCCAGGAGATGGCGACGTCCAACCGCAACGCCAAGGAGCACCACCAGGCGATCAGCGCCGACTCGCTGCAGGACTGGGCGGAGTTCGCGGCG
The DNA here is from genome assembly GCA_963766475.1 of uncultured Actinomycetota bacterium. GTDB lineage: Bacteria > Actinomycetota > Actinomycetes > Propionibacteriales > Nocardioidaceae > Nocardioides. The sequence continues at coordinate 563,130 of CAVXZS010000007.1, forward strand.
CCGCGCACCTTCGGCCTCGCCGTGCGTGCCTACGCGAGCCTGCGCCTGGCGGAGAAGCACCCGGTGGTGCACAACCTGGTGATCTCCAACGTCCCGGGGCCGCCGGTGCCGCTGTACTTCATGGGAGCGCGCATCGAGGGCCTCTACCCCCTGGGACCGGTCTTCCACGGCGCCGGGCTCAACATCACCGTCATGTCCAACAACGGACGGGTCGGCGTCGGCGTGATCGCCTGCCGGGAGTCGATGCCGGACGTCGACGACCTGGCCCGCCGCTTCCCGGCCGAGCTCGAGCGGCTCCGCGCAGCGGTTGCGGAGCTGTCGCCGCCCACACCGATCACGAAGGCCAGGGCCAAGAAGGCGAAGGCCTGACCCATCCCCGGTGGTTGAGGAGGTTGCGCAGCAACCGTCTCGAAACCCCGCAAACCGAGGCTGGGCCCGGTCAGGCTCCCGGTCCGAACACCTCGGACTGCCGGCGCATGATCTCGCGCATCGAGGTGCCGCGCGGTACGCCGTAGACCGTGCCGGGGAAGTCGAGTGGCTCCTGGGCCGCCCACAGGTCGTCGTGCCGGTCCGGCGAGAACAGCTCCGCAGGGTCGCCGGCCGCGACCCAGCCGATCGGGACCGTGGTGGCGGGCTCCAGGCGGGAGTTCACGTGCAGCGTGCTCCTGATCCGGAGCTCCGAGCCGGCCCCGGCGCGGGAGCCGGGGAACATCGAGACGCCGGTCGCGATGAACACCTCGTCCTCGACCACCGTGCCGTTGAGGTGCGCGTGCGGGCCGACCAGGACGGCGTCGCCGATCACCACCGGATGGTCGGCACGGCCGCGGACCAGGGCATGCTCCATCACCACGACATCGGCGCCGATCGTGATCGGCCCCAGCTCGCCCTGCAGGACCGCGAGATCGAGGACGCGCGAGCCGGGTCCGATCGTGACGTCTCCGCGTACGACGGCCGTCGGTGAGACCCAGGCGTCGGGGTGCACGTGTGCCATCCCGCGACCCTGCCACGGCCGGCTCAGCCGGCGGAGCCCTGTTCCTCTCGCGACCGGAGTTTCCTCGCTCGCGCGTTGACCGTCGCGGCCGCCTCGACCAGCGCGGGGACGAACGTCTCCGTCTCCAGCGTGCACGCCGCGTGACCGGTGCCGATGTCGTGGATGGTGGCCCCCGGGATGATGCGCGCCACCGCGAGCTGGCGCGCGGGCTGGATCACGTGGTCGCGGCGGTTGACGACCACCGCGGTCGGCACGTCGATGTCGCGCAGCCACGGGCGCGAGTGGTGCCGGCCGAGCACGGCGATGGCCTGGGCGACCGCCCACGGCGAGGTGGAGCGGAACTCGGCCAGCGCCCACTCCTCGATGTCGCGAGGCTCGACGTCCAGCGCCCGGGCCGCCGCTCGCGAGGCGTGCACCGCGGTCCGCGACCGCGCGACGGTGCGCAGGCCGAGCATCGTCGCGCCCATCCCGGTGAAGAACGCCCGCTCCGGCAGGGTCATCTGGAACCGGTCGGTGGTCGCGCACAGCACCAGACCGCCGACCTTGTCGCCGTGCTGGCGCCAGACCCGCTGCGCCACGATCGAGCCCATCGAGTAGCCGGCGACGATGACCTCCTCGATCTCGAGCACGTCGACCAGGGCCGCGACGTCGTCCGCGCAGTCGACCAGGGAGAACTCCTCGCTGTGGATGCCCTGCCCGTGCCAGCGGAGGTCCAGGGTGAGGACCCGGAACCGGCGCGACAGGGGCTGGATCGCGGGATACCAGGTCAGCAGCCCGGTGCAGCCCAGCGCGTGCAGCAGCACGATGGCGGGAGACTCCGGAGTCGGCCCCGGCGTGTCGGTGACGTACGTCGACCCGCGGCCGGGCAGCTCGACCATCCGGCCGGCCGGGATCCGCGCGTACGGCAGGTAGACGCGGCGGCGCAGCCCGGCCAGTGGATTGAGCACGGTCCTCCGTTCCAAGCACGACTAGAACACGTTACAGTTTTGCACGTGGCGACCGACGGCTTCACGCAGGTGGGCCCTGGGCGCGCCGAGGAGAAGGCAGACGCGCTCGCGGCGGTCCGGTCCGTGCTGGGCGACGTCCTCGACCGCGACGGCGGGTGGGCCGAGCTGGCAGCGGCGGGGCTGCTGGGGCTCGCCGTTCCGGAGGCCTACGGCGGCGAGGGCCTCGGGTTGCCCGAGGTGAGCGTGCTGCTCCGCGAGACCGGCGCCCGCGCGCGACACCTGCCGGTCTGGGAGACGCTGTGCTGCGGCGCCCTGGTCCTCGCCGAGGCGGGCACCGACGACCAGAAGCAGGCCCTCCTGCCCGGCATCGTGAGCGGCGACGTGCTGCTCACTCCTGCCTTCCGCGAGGCTGGGACGCCGGTCAGCGGCACGCCCGCCACGACGTACGCCGACGGCACCGTCACCGGCCGCAAGATCGGCGTGACCTACGCCGACCGGGCCGCCCGGCTGCTCGTGCCGGCGATGCACGACGACCGGGCGGTCGTGTGCCTGGTCGACGTCAGCGACCCGGGCGTGACGCTGCTGGAGTCCGGCTCGAGCGCCCGCATCACCACCTACACCGTCGTCCTCGACGGTGCGCGGGCCGAGCTGCTCGGCCCGGAGGCCGTCCAGCTGCTCGCCGAGCGCTACGTCGCCGGTCTCTGCCTCACCGCTGCCGGTGTGGTGGCCGGCGCGCGGGACCTCACCGCGACCTACATCAAGGGGCGCACCCAGTTCGGCCGGGCGCTCGCGGAGTTCCAGGCGGTCGCGATGCAGATCGCGGACGTCTACATCGCCTCGCGCACCCTGGACCTCGCCGCGGAGAACGTCGCGTGGCGCCTCGACCAGGGGCTCGACGTCAGCGACGACCTCGCCGTGGCGGCGTACTGGACCTGCACGGAGGGGCCGGCGGCGCTGCGCACCTGCCACCACCTCCACGGCGGCATGGGAGTCGACGAGACCTACCCGCTGCACCACTACTTCAGCTGGGTCACCGACCTCACCCACCTGCTCGACGTGCGCGCCGAGGCGGTGCCGGTCGAGGACCCGACGAGCAAGAACCTCGAGCTCAGCGCGAGCCAGCGCGCGTTCAAGGCCGAGACCCGCGACTACTTCACCAGCCTCGCCGGGCACAACGAGCACCGCGAGATGGCCCTGGACCGGCACGGCGAGGTCTACCAGCGCGTGGTCCGCCAGATGGGCGAGGACGGCAAGATGGGCGTCGGCTGGCCGAAGGAGTACGGCGGCCACGGGCTCGGCGAGATCGAGCAGACGATCTTCGCCAACGAGGCGCAGTACGCCGACGTGCACCTGCCCGCCGTCACCCTGCAGACCGTCGGCCCCACCCTGATCAGGTACGGCAGCGAGAAGCAGAAGGACCTGTTCCTCAAGCGCATCCTGGCCGGCGACGTGCACTTCGCGATCGGCTACTCCGAGCCGGACGCCGGGACCGACCTCGCCTCCCTGCGCACCACGGCCCGGCGGGACGGCGACCACTACGTCGTCAACGGGCAGAAGCTCTGGACCACGGGCGGCCACCAGGCCGACTACGTGTGGCTGGCCGTCCGCACCGACCCCGACGCGCCCAAGCACAAGGGCATCTCGATCCTGATCGTCGACACCAAGGACCCCGGCTACTCACACACCCCGATCATCACCGCCGACGGCTCCCACCACGTCAACGCGACCTACTACAACGACGTCCGCGTGCCGGTCGACATGCTGGTCGGCGAGGAGAACCAGGGCTGGAAGCTGATCACCACCCAGCTCAACCACGAGCGGGTGATGCTCGGCCCGGCCGGCCGGATCGAGGGGCTGCGCGACCGCGTCCTCGAGTGGGCGACCAAGGCCGGCGTGGCCGAGCGGCCGGACGTCGTGGAGCTGATGGGCCGGGTCACCGCGGTCTTCCGGGTCAACGAGCTGCTCAACTGGGAGGTGGCCCGGGCCGCCGAGGTGGCCAAGGATGGGCAGGGCATCTCGGTCGGGGACGCGTCAGCGTCAAAGGTCTTCGCAGCCGACCAGGTCCAGCACCTGCTCGACGAGCTCACCCGGGTCGTGCACCGCTACGGCGACCCGTCCGACGAGGAGACCGGGACCCTCATGGACTACCTCGACGGCCAGAAGAAGCGCAACCTGGTGCTCACCTTCGGCGGCGGGGTCCAGGAGGTGCAGCGCGAGCTGATCGCCATGTTCGGCCTCGGCCTGCCGAGGGTGCCCCGTTGAGCAACGAGCCCGCGAGCGACGAGCGCACCGAGCGGATCCGCGCTGAGGCCGACCGGATCATCGCGATGGGCGAGTGCTCGGAGATGCTGGCGCCCTACGAGGTGCACGAGTCGACGATCGGCACCTGGCTGGACGCGATGGGCTACGACAACCCCCGGTTCCGCGACGGCGACGAGGCGCCGCCGTCGATGGCCCAGGTGTGGACCATGCCGGGTCTGGGCCGCAAGCGCGCGCCGGAGGACCCACTGAGCCGGATGACCGAGTTCCTCACCGAAGAGGGCTACACCGCGGTGCTCGGCACCAACTGCGAGCAGAGCTACGAGCGCTACCTGCGCGTCGGCGAGCGGCCGCGCGTCACCAGCGCGCTCGACTCGGTGGCCGGCCCGAAGAACACCGCGATGGGCGAGGGCTGGTTCGTGACGTCGAGGAACCGCTGGTACGTGGACGACGAGCTGGTCGCGGAGATGCTGTTCCGGGTGCTGAAGTTCATCCCCCAGGACCCGCCATGACCGTCCGGCCCATGGTCAACCGGGACTCGCAGTTCTTCTGGGACGGCACCAAGGTCGGCGAGCTCCGGATCCAGAAGTGCAACGCGTGCGGCGCGAAGCGGTTCCCGCCCGGGCCGGCCTGCCAGTCCTGCCAGGCCTACGACCGCGGCTACGACGTGGCCGCCGGCACCGGCACGGTCTTCTCCTACGTCGTGCACCGGCACCCGCCCGTCCCCGGCAAGGAGCTGCCGATCGTGATCGCGCTGGTCGACCTCGACGAGGGCGTGCGGATGGTGGGCGAGGTCGTCGGCGTGGCGACCGAGGATGGTGAACCAGGGATCGAGATCGGGATGCCACTGCGGGTCGACTTCCGCAAGGTCGACGACGAGCTGACCCTGCCGGTCTGGCGCCCTGCCGTCGAGGAGGGGGCATGAGGATCCTCGAGGCCGGCCAGGTCATCCCGGACTGGAGCCTCCCGCTGACGCCGACCACGATCGTCAGCACCGCGATCGCCACCCGCGACTGGCAGGACGTCCACCACGACCGCGACATCGCGCAGGCCGCCGGCTCGAAGGACATCTTCATGAACATCCTGACCACCAACGGGCTGGTCGAGAAGTTCGTCGCGGACTGGGTCGGCCACGACGCCGAGCTCAAGGGCATCGCCATCCGGCTCGGGGCGCCCGCGCACCCCTACGACACGCTCACCTTCGGCGGGACCGTCGTCTCGGTCGAGGACGGGATCGCCACGCTCGACGTCGTCGGCCGGGTCTCGCTGGGCGACCACGTGACGGGCAAGGTCAAGGTGGCGGTCGGTGGTTGAGGAGGGCGCTCTGCGCCCGTCTCGAAACCCCGCAACACGGGGCTGGGACGGTCCCAGCAGCAGGTCCGGAGGTTTCGAGACAGTTGCTGCGCAACTTCCTCAACCAGCGGTGGGGGGCCACGCATGACACTCTCCGGGAAGGCCGCGATCGCCGGCATCGGGGCCACCGAGTTCTCCAAGGCGTCCGGCCGGTCCGAGCTCCAGCTGTCGGTCGAAGCCGTGCGCGCGGCACTGGCCGACTGCGGGCTGGGCGTCGCGGACGTGGACGGGCTGACGACGTTCACGATGGACACCTCCTCGGAGATCGCACTCGCTCGCGAGCTGGGAATGGACGAGATGCGGTTCTTCAGCCGGATCAACTACGGCGGCGGCGCGGCCTGCGCGACGGTCCAGCAGGCGGCGATGGCGGTGGCAACGGGCGTCGCCGACGTCGTGGTCTGCTACCGCGGCTTCAACGAGCGGTCGGAGTCGCGGTTCGGGCAGTTCTCGCTCGCGGCGGCCGCGCAGGTCAACACCAACGGCCTCGACAACGCCTGGACCTACCCGATGGGGCTCGGCACCCCCGCCGCGACGGTGGCGATGCAGGCTCGGCGCTACATGCACGACTACGGCGCGACCTCGGAGGACTTCGGCGTCGTCGCTGTCGCCGACCGCAGGCACGCGGCGACCAACCCGGCGGCGTTCTTCCACGAGAAGCCCATCACCCTCGAGGACCACCAGGCCTCGCGGATGATCGTCGACCCGCTGCACCTGCTGGACTGCTGCCAGGAGAGCGACGGCGCGGTGGCGCTGGTCGTCACCTCGACCGAGCGGGCTCGCGACCTCCGGCAGCCGCCCGCGGTGGTCGCGGCCGCGGCGCAGGGGAGCGGCGCGGACCAGTACGTCATGACGTCCTACTACCGCGACGACATCGGAATCCCCGAGATGGGGGTGGTCGGCCGCGAGCTGTGGCGACAGTCGATGCTCGCGCCGGACGACATGCCGATGGCGATCCTCTACGACCACTTCACGCCGTACGTCCTGATGCAGCTCGAGGAGCTCGGCTTCTGCGGCCGCGGCGAGGCGAAGGACTTCATCAAGGGCGGCGCGATCGAGATCGGCGGCCGGCTGCCGCTCAACACCCACGGCGGCCAGCTCGGCGAGGCCTACATCCACGGCATGAACGGCATCGCCGAGGCGGTCCGCCAGCTGCGCGGTACGTCGGTCAACCAGCTCGCCGACGTCCCGCACGTGCTCGTCACCGCCGGCACCGGCGTGCCCACCAGCGGGCTGGTCCTGAGCTCGGGCTGACCCAGGGGGAGCGGTGGGTGGGCAACCGCTCTCCACAGGTGGGCGGTGGGTGGGCAACCACTCTCCACGTGGACAACAGTTGCGGGGCCACCGCCCCCGACGTCGGACCTGGGGACAACGGTTGCGGGGCCACCGCCCCCGACGTCGGACCTGGGGACAACGGTTGCGGGGCCACCGCCCTCGACGTCGGACCTGGGGACAACGGTTGCGGGGCCACCGCCCCACCCGGGTCAGCCGAGGAGCTTCTCCCGGAAGAACGCCAGGACGCGGTCCACGCCCTCCTGCTGGCGGTGCGCCGTCAGCGTCGAGTGCTTGCGGCCGGGGAACTCGACCCGGATGAACGCATCGCCGATCTCGTCGGTGAGCGTGTCGAAGCGGGTGCCGGAGGCCAGGTCCTTCTCGTAGCGGAGGCCGAGCACCTGGCAGCCGGCCGCGGCGCGCTCCTTGACCCTCGAGAGGTCCGCCGGCGAGAGGTTCAGGTCCGCGGCGCGCGCCCGGCCGACCGGGAACGGCAGCGAGGGCTGGGCGAGCACGGGAGCCGCCACCGAGTCGTCGACCATCATCGCCAGCGCGAAGCCCCCGGTGAAGCACATGCCGACGGCACCCACCCCCGGGCCGCCCAGCTCGGCGTGCAGCTCCCGGGACAGCGAGCGCAGCCAGTCCGCGATCGGCGAGGTCTGGCGCAGCCGCATCTTGTTGAACTCCCGGTTGACACAGGCCTGTCCCAGCGAGCTCATCGCGGCGATGGGCGAGTCGGAGCTGACCACCTTGCCGAACAGGTGCGGCATCACCACGGTGCAGCCCAGGGCGACCACCTCCTCGGAGAAGGCGATCACGTCCTCGGTGATCCCCGGGATCTCGGAGATCACGACGACGGCGGGGCCCGCTCCCTTGCGGTACGTCGGGTGCGTGACCCCGCTCGCGGTGTGCTCGCCGAGAACCCAGTCGTCGAGGAGGCCCATGACTGGAGAGTATGGCTTTGTGCCGATGCATGCCGACGAGGTCGAGATCCCCGAGTCACTGGTCCGGGCGCTGGTCGACCGCCAGTTCCCGCAGTGGACGGACCGACGCCTCCAGCGGGTCACCGCGTTCGGGACCGACCACCGCCTGTTCCGGCTGGGCGCGGACCTCCTGGTCCGGATGCCGGTGTACGCCGCGTCGGCCGACCAGGCGACCAGCGACGCGGCCTGGCTGCCTCGGCTGGCGCCGCACCTGCCGGTCGCCGTACCCGTGCCGGTCGCAATCGGCGAGCCGGACGCGGGCTACCCCTTTCCGTGGTCGGTGGTGCCGTGGCTGCCCGGTGAGACACTCGACGCCGCCGGCGGGGACCGCCTGCGCCTGGCCGAGGACCTCGCCGAGTTCGTGGCGGCGCTCCGCGCGGTGGAACCCGCAGGACGGGCCGGCCAAGGCCGGTGGGAGCCGAGGCTCGCCCCTGGACGCCTCGTGGGAGGTGGAGCGGCAGATCGACGGGCTGGGCGACCTGGTCGACGGCCCGCGCGCGAAACGTGTCTGGCAGGAGGCGCTGGACGCCGGTCCGTGGCCCCACGCGCCGCAGTGGATCCACGGCGACCTGCTCGAAGGGAATCTGCTGATGCGCGATGGACGGCTGTCCGCGGTCATCGACTGGGGCGCCCTGGGGGTCGCCGACCCGGCGCCCGACGTCGCGCCGGCATGGACCCTCCTCGAGGGTGAGTCCCGGCAGCGGTTCCGCGACCTGCTGGCCGTCGACGAGGCGACGTGGGCCCGCGCCCGCGCCTGGGTGATGCTGCCGGCGCTGTCCGGGCTGACCTACTACGCGACCTCGGTCCCGGCCTTCGCCGAGCGCTCGAGGAGACACCTGGAGGCCGTTCTGGGGGACCGGACGCTCGCCTGAGGGCAATACCCCCATGGGTGTCGGTCCAGACCACTGGTGTCACCAGGGTGTCCTGGGTCACGCGGCACTGCCACAGGGTGGGTAACAGCGAGTTACAGCCGCTCGCGGTCGTCCACGATCGGTGCACGAGATCACGGCACGTGAGCGCCGACCCCCTTCGCGACAGGTGCTCTGACCTGCGGAAACGCGTGAATAGTTACCGCGCGGTGTGCTGATTTCGCCGGTCGCGCCGAGGTTCTCCGCCCCGTACCGTTTGGGGTGTCGTGTCCGGCCAGCGAGCCGGAACATCAAAGGGGTAAGCATGAGCAGCAACCATGGGGAAGCCAGCACTTTGGCCGAACGCCGCAACACGCGCGATCCGCGCATCAGCATCGTGGTGCCGGCACTCAACGAGGCGCTGAACCTCACGGTGGTGCTGCCGCAGCTGCCGCAGGTCCACGAGGTCATCCTCGTCGACGGGGGTTCGGTCGACGGCACCGTGATGGCGGCTCGCCGGGCGCTGCCCGGCATCGTCACCGTCCTGCAGAGCCGCAAGGGCAAGGGCAACGCGCTGGCCGCGGGCTTCGCCCGGGTCACTGGCGACATCGTGGTCATGTTCGACGCCGACGGCTCCGCCGACCCGGCCGAGATCACCCGGTTCGTCGAGGCGCTCAGGGGCGGTGCGGACTTCGCCAAGGGCTCGCGGAACACGGCGGACGGTGGCTCGGCCGACATCACGCCGGTCCGCGATCTCGGCAACCGGTTCCTCAACGGCGTCTTCAACGTCGGCTTCCGGACCCGCTACTCCGACCTGTGCTACGGCTACAACGCGTTCTGGGCCGACCTGATCCCGCTGCTCGACCTGCCTGAGCACAGCAGCCCGGCCCCGGCCAACGGCAAGATGCTGTGGGGCGACGGCTTCGAGATCGAGACCGTCATCAGCTGCCGCTTCGCGGCCGCGGGTGTCTCGATCACCGAGGTGCCGTCGATGGAGAAGCTGCGGATGTTCGGGGAGTCCAACCTGCACGCGGTCCAGGACGGCACCCGCGTCCTCAAGACCCTGTTCACCGAGTGGCGCCGGGCCCGCGCGACCAAGAGGCTGGAGCGCAGCCTCGCGCTGCCTTTCCGGCGCGCGCTCGCCACGCCCACCGGTGTCGCGAACCCGGTACGCACCCGCGTGGCCGCCTGACCAACTCCCCCCACCGCAACGCCGGCCGAGCCGCAGAGATCCGGCCGCTCCTCAGACCCCGGGAGAGCGGAACGACACGGAGATCAACGCGACTCGGCCGGTGTTGTCCTCTCGTCGTAGTGTCCCCCCGTGGCCCTCCCCGAACTCGATGCCGAGGAGCAGCGCGTGCTCGGGGTTCTCCTCGAGAAGCAGGTGACGGTCCCGGCGAGCTACCCGATGACGCTGGCCGCGGTCCGCACCGGGTGCAACCAGTCGAGCAGCCGCGACCCGATTGTCGACTACGACGAGCACGACCGTCGAGACGACCCTGCGCGGGCTCAAGGACCGGCAGCTGGTCCGCGTCGTGTGGGCCGACAAGGGCCGGCGCACCCTGAAGTGGCACCAGCTGCTCTCCGAGGTCCTGGAGCTGAACGACGCCGAGCGGGCGCTGGTGACCGTCCTGCTGCTGCGCGGCGCGCAGGCGCCCGGCGAGCTCCGGAGCCGCACCGACCGGCTGCACGCGTTCGCCGACCGCGGCGACGTCGAGGTGGTCCTCGCCGACCTCGCCGCCAGACCCGAGCCGCTGGTGCGCGAGCTGCCCCGGCAGCGCGGCCAGCACGACAGCAGGTGGGTGCACCTGCTGGGCGACGTCCCGGTCGCGGACCCTGCCGTCGCCGCGGCCACGCCGGCGGTGGACCGGGAGTCGGTGCTGGCCGCCGGGGGTGCGGCGCGCGACCAGCGCGTGCGCTCGTCGTACGACGCCGTGGCGCCGGCCTACGCCGACCACCTCGTCGACGAGCTCATCGGGCAGCAGCCGTTCGAGACCTGGCTCCTGGACCGGGTCGCGGCGCACGCCGACGGTGGTCCGGTGGTCGAGGTGGGCTGCGGCCCGGGCCACGTGACGGCCCACCTCGCAGACGCCGGGGTCGACGCGAGCGGGATCGACCTGTCGCCGGGGATGGTCGAGGAGGCGCGACGCCGGTTCCCGGACGGGGACTACCGGGTCGGCGACCTGCGCCAGCTGATCCGGCCGACCTCGGCGCCCGGCTGGTCGGCGGTGCTCGCGTGGTACTCGCTGATCCACCTCGCCGGGTCGGAGCTGCCCGAGGCGCTCGCGGCGCTGGTCCGGCCGCTGGTGCCGGGCGGGTGGCTGGTCGTCGCCCTGCACACCGGCTCGGAGGTCGTGCACAACGCATGCTGGTTCGACGTGGACGTGGACCTCGACTTCGTCCTCCACGATCCGGGCGAGGTGGTGGGCCACGTCGAGGCTGCCGGGCTGACCGAGATCGAGTGGTACCACCGCGGGCCGATCACCGCGCGCGGGGAGACCACCCAGCGGCTCTACGTCGTGGGCCGCAAGCCGGTCTGACGCGCGCCGGTGCGGGACGTGCCACCCTGACCCATGCGCGTGCTGTTCTCCTCGACATCCGGCTACGGCCATGTCCTCCCGATGCTTCCTCTCGCACGCGCCTTCCGTGACGCCGGCCACGACGTCCTGTGGGCCACGGCGGCGCAGGCGGTGCCGCTGGTCACCGCCTCCGGCATCGAGGGGGCCGCGTCGGGTGCGAGCGGATCGGAGGAGGCGGCGATCCGGCGCGAGCTGAGGACACGGGCCGAGGCGGTGGAACCGGCCGAGCGCGGCGCGTTCGTGTTCCCCCTGATGTTCGGCGGGGCGTTGACCCCGCCCATGGTCGCGGACCTGCTCGAGATCGCCCGTCGGTGGCGGCCCGACCTGCTCATCCACGAGAACGCCGAGCTGGCCGCGCCGCTCGTGGGCGCGGCCTGTGGCGTGCCGAGCGTGACGCACGCCTTCGGAGGTGCCGTGCCGGCCGGCGTGCTCGCCGATGCCGGCACGGTGCTCGCCGAGCTGTGGCAGGCACATGGCCTCGAGGTGCCGGCGTACGCCGGGTGCTTCGAGTCGGGCTACCTCGACATCTGTCCGCCGGCCGTGCAGGCGATGCCGACCGCCCACGTCGAGCACATCCAGCCGCTGCGTCCCGTCGCCGACACGAGTCCCTCCTCCGGAACGACGGGCGAGCCGCTCGTCTACGTCACCATGGGCACCGTGCAGCAGCGCCCGGAGCTGCTGCGTGCCGTCGTCACCGGCGTGGCCGCGCTGCCGGTCCGCGTGCTCGTGGCGCTCGGCCCGCAGGCCGAGCCCACGATGCTGGGGGAGCAGCCCGGGCACGTGCAGGTGGAGACGTGGGTCGACCAGACCGAGGTGCTCGGCAGGTGCACGGCCGTGGTCTCGCACGGCGGCTCCGGCACCTTCCTCGGCGCTCTGGCTCGGGGCGTGCCGCAGCTCTGCCTGCCGCAGGCGGCCGACCAGTTCCGCAACACCGAGGGCGGGCGCCGGGCCGGCGCCTCGCTGAGCCTGAGTCCCGCGGAGGTGAGCCCCGCGTCCGTGCGGGCCGCGGCCGAGCGGCTGCTGTCCGACCCGGCCCTCCGGGCGGGCGCGCAACGGGTGGCCGCCGAGATCGCGGCCATGCCCGGGCCCGACGAGGTGTGCCGGCTGCTGGCGGCCCGTGTCGTAGAGTCGCCACGTCCCGACGACCCGAGGGGGTGAGTCCCATTTCCGCTGTCAGCAACGCCGCCGCGGCGCGGCGCGACGAAAGGCACGTGCATGGAACCCACCTCGACCTCCCACCTCACCGCTGACGACGGCACCCGCCTCGCGCTGCACCTGACCGGGGACCCGGCCGGCGCCGGCCCGCTGGTGTGCCTGCCCGGCGGGCCGATGCTCGACTCCGGCTACCTCGGCGACCTCGGCGGTCTCGCCGGGCACCGGGCCTTCGTCAGGCTCGACCTGCGGGGGACCGGCGCGTCGGACGCCCCGGCCGACCCCGCGTCGTACCGCTGCGACCGGCAGGTCGCCGACGTCGAGTCCGTCCGCCGCCACCTCGGCCTCGACCGGCTCGACCTGCTCGCGCACTCCGCGGGCGCCAACCTCGCCTACGCCTACGTGGCGGCGCACCCGGACCGCGTGGGGCGGCTGGTCCTCGTGGCGCCGAGCACCCGCGGCCTGGACCTCGAGATCAGCGACGAGGCCCGGTCGGAGATCGCGCGGCTGCGCGAGGGCGAGCCGTGGTACGCCGACGCCGCGGCCGCGCTGGCGCGGATCCAGGCGGGCTCCGGTGGCGAGCGCGACTGGTCCGCGATCTCGCCGTTCATGTACGGCCGGTGGGACGACGACGTCCGGGCCTTCGAGGCGTGGATGGATGAGCGCCGCGACGACGAGCTGGCGATGGCGTTCGTCGCCGAGGGCGCCTTCGACCCCGAGGGCGCCCGCGCCGCGCTCGCGGGGCTCGACGTCCCGGTGGTGGTGCTGGCCGGCGCCGTCGACTCCGGCAACCCGGTGCCGGTGATGGCCGAGGTCGCCGCGATCTTTCGGGACGCCGACTTCGTGGTGCAGGAGCGCGCCGGTCACTTCCCGTGGGTCGACGACCCGGGGGAGTTCGTGCGCCTGCTGGCGCCCGTCCTGGGAGCCTGAGCGTCAGCCGAGGGTCAGCACGACGTCGCCGAGGACCGGGGCGCCGTCCCGCTCTCCGTCGCCCGCGACCGTCGCCTGCCCGAGGACCCGGCCGTCCTCCAGCCAGCCCCGCACGCGGAGCGTCTCGCCCGGGTAGACGACGCCGGTGAACGTCGCTGCGAAGCCCGCCACCCGGGTCGCGTCGCCGCCGAGGAGCGCCGTCGTGAGCTCGCGGAGCACGATCCCGTAGGAGCAGAGCCCGTGCAGGATCGGCGCCGGGAAGCCGGCTGCCTTGGCGAAGTCGGGATCGGAGTGGAGCGGGTTCCGGTCTCCACAGAGCCGGTAGAGCAGCGCCTGGTGGGGGGAGATCTCGTAGGTCGTGTCCACGTCGGGTGCCCGGTCCGGCAGCTGGACCCGCTCGGCGCTGCCGCGCTCGCCACCCCAGCCGCCCTCGCCGCGGACGAAGATGGAGGAGCGGGTGGTCCACAGCTCCTCCCCGGTGTCGGACGTCGCGACGCCCTCCTGCCAGATCACTGCCGCCTTGCCCTTGTCCCAGACGTCGGTGAGCGTGGTGCGGACGGTCGCCGAGCCGGCCGTCGGGACGGGCGCGTGCACGGTGATCGCCTGCGAGCCGTGCACGACCTGGGACAGGTTGATGTCGCAGCCGGGCAGGTCCAGCGGCGGCGGGTCGGTCTTGTGGAACGTCGGCGCCACCACGCCGAACGACGGCAGCACCTGGAGGCTCGCGCCGTCGGTGGTCCAGCGCAGCGCGTCGGGGCTCACGTGGTCACCGGGGCGCGCGCCGGCGCCGATCGCGAGGTGGTAGAGGAGGACGTCGCTCGAGGTCCACGAGAACGACATCTCGCCGACCGCGGCACCGATGGCTGCGTCGGGATCGATGGGCATCAGACCGCCTCCTGGGCGCCGGGGTTTCGAGACGGTTGCTGCGCAACCTCCTCAACCGCCGGCGCACGCGCGTCCGCGTCGGGTGGACGCCCGTCCGAGTCGGGTGGACGCCCGGTCCGAGTCCGGTGGTTGAGGAGGGCGCTCTGCGCCCGTCTCGAAACCCCGGACGGTCGACGTCGCGATGTCTTCCGCAGCGAGGTAGCCGAACGCGAGCGCCGGTCCGATGGTGGCGCCGGGGCCGGCGTAGGTGTGCCCCATCACGGCCGACGAGACGTTGCCGGCGGCGTAGAGCCCCTCGATCACCGAGCCGTCCGGGCGCAGCACCCTGGCGCGCTCGTCGGTGACGAGACCACCCTTGGTGCCGAGGTCGCCCGGCACGATCTTCACGGCGTAGAACGGCGCGTGGTCGATGGTGTGCAGCGACGGGTTCGGCTTCACGGTCGGGTCGGAGTAGTACTTGTCGTAGGCCGACTCGCCGCGGTGGAAGTCCGCGTCGACGCCGCTCCTGGCGAAGCCGTTGAAGCGGTCGAGCGTGGCGCGCAGCTCGCCGGCCGGCACGTCGATCTCGGTCGCCAGCGCCTCGACGGTGGCGGCCTTCTTGACGGTGCCGTGCTGGTACCAGCGGCCGGGGAAGGGCTGGCGCGGTGACAGCCCGGCGAACAGGTAGCGGTTGCGGTAGCGCTGGTCGATGACCATCCAGCTCGGGACGTGGCCGACCCCGGTCGCCTCGCCGTCGTACATCGCGTGCACGGCCTCGACGTAGGGGAGCGCCTCGTTCATGTAGCGCCGGCCGGCCTGGTTGACGATGATCGACCCGGGCAGGTTGCGCTCGGCCAGGCAGAACCACGGCCCGCTGGGCAGCGGGATCGTCGGCCCCCACCACGCGTCGTCCATCAGGGCGGTCTCGGCACCGGCCGCGATGCCCGCGAGGATGCCGCCGCCGGCGTTGAACTGCGATCCGGTCGTCCAGTCGACCGAGGTGGGGTGCGGTTGGTACTTCTCCCGCATCTCGAGGTTCTTCTCGAAGCCGCCGCTGCCGAGGATCACGCCGCGGCGGGCCCGGATCGTCGCCTCCTGCCCGTTGCGGACGACCCGGACGCCGGCGGCCCGGCCGTCCTCCAGCAGCAGCCCGGCGAGCTCGGTGTCGTAGTGGACCGGCACCCGCGCGTCCGTCAGCCCCTTGCGCAGGCCGATCACGATCGCGTTGCCCATCGCGTACATCCGGCGGCGCAGCAGCCCGCTGACCACGCGGTTGACCAGGACCTTGACCATCGTCGCCGGCCCGCGCCAGGTGCGCAGGCCGAGGCTGATCCTCCGGAAGTCGGCCTGGGTCACGATCAGGTTCGCCGGCGCCTTGGTGTACTGCGGGTGCAGGCGGCCGAGCTCGGCGCCGAGGAACCGCGCGTCCAGCGGGACCGGCTCGCAGGAGCGACCCTCGGCGCGGCCGCCGGGCGCCTCCGGGTGGTAGTCGGAGTAGTGCGGGACCCACTGGAACCGCACCGGGGTGTGCGCCTGGATGAAGTCGAGCACCTCGGGGCCGCGCTCGAGGTAGGTGTCGCGGCGCACCTTCGGGACCTCGTCACCGACGATGGAGTCGAGGTAGAGCTTGGCCTCGGCGAGGTCGTCGGCCGATACCTGGCCGGCCGTCCTCAGCGCCGCGTTGCCGGGCATCCAGACCCCGCCGCCGCTGCGTGCGGTGGAGCCGCCGAAGTAGCCGCTCCTCTCGACCAGGACCACGTCCAGCCCCTGCTGCGCGGCGGCCAGCGCGGCGCACATCCCGGCTCCGCCGGCACCCACCACGACGACGTCCGCCACCGCGGGCAGCGGGGCCGCGAGAGGGGCGCTCATGGCGCAAAACTGTAACAGGTTCTACTATCGGTCAGTGCCCGCCCAGGATGCGATCTCAGCCGCCGTGGAGCGGCTCGCGACCGCCCTGGAGACCCGGGTCCCGTGCGCCGCGGTGCGCGACCTGATCGGCACCGACGACCTGCCGGCGGCGTACGCCGTGCAGCAGGGTCTGGTGCAGAAGCGGCTCGCCTCGGGCGCCAAGGTCGTCGGCCGCAAGATCGGCGCCACGTCCGAGGCCGTGCAGTCCCAGCTCGGCGTCGACCAGCCGGACTTCGGCTACCTGCTCGACGAGATGGACGTCAGCGACCAGGACCCCATCTCCATGCGGACCCTGCTGCAGCCGCGGGTCGAGGCCGAGGTGGCCTTCCGCCTGGCCACCGACATCGAGCCCCAGTCCGAGGAGGAGATCACCCTCGACGCCGTGCGCGCGGCCGTCGAGGTCGCGCTCCCGGCGCTGGAGATCGTCGACTCGCGCATCGACCGGTGGGACATCGGGTTCACCGACACCGTCGCCGACAACGCGTCCAGCGGGCTCTTCGTGGTCGGGAGCGACGGCAAGCTCCTCGCCCCGGATCAGCAGGGCCTCGAGCCGCGGGAGGTCGAGATGCAGCTGAGCATCAACGGCGAGGTGCGGTCGTCGGGCAACGGCGCGGCCTGCCTCGGAGACCCGCTCGAGGCGCTCCGGTGGCTGGCGGTCCAGTGCCACCGCTTCGGCGACCCGCTGCGGGCCGGCCAGGTCGTGCTGTCCGGGGCCCTCGGTCCGTTCGTGCCGTTCGCCGCGGGTGACCGGGTCGAGGCGTCCATCAGCGGGTTCGCGCCGCTAGTAGCCACCTTCACCGACTGAGCTTCGAGGAGTAGTGATGAAGCGCACCGCCGCCATCGTCGGACCCGGCAACATCGGGACCGACCTCATGTACAAGCTCCTGCGGTCGGAGGTCATCGAGCCGCGCTGGATGATCGGGGTGGACCCGACCTCCGAGGGGCTCAAGCTGGCCGCCGACCAGGGCCTCGAGTCGACCCACGAGGGCGTGGACTGGCTGCTCAAGCAGGACGAGCTGCCCGACCTGATCTTCGAGGCGACGTCGGCCTACGTGCACCGCGAGTACGCACCGCGCTACGAGGAGGCCGGCATCCGGGCGATCGACCTGACGCCGGCCGCGGTCGGCCCGGCCGTGATCCCGCCGGTCAACGGCCTGGAGCACCTCGGCGCGATGAACGTCAACATGATCACGTGCGGCGGCCAGGCCACGATCCCGATGGTCGCGGCGGTATCGCGCGCGGTCGCCCCCTTCGGTGGGGTGTCGTACGCCGAGATCGTCGCCTCGGTCTCGTCGGTGTCCGCCGGCCCCGGCACGCGCGCCAACATCGACGAGTTCACCCGGACCACGGCGTCCGGCGTGGAGACCATCGGTGGCGCCGAGCGAGGCAAGGCCATCATCATCCTGAATCCCGCCGAGCCGCCGATGATCATGCGCGACACGATCTTCTGCGCCGTACCTCCCGACGCCGACCGCGACGCGATCGTGCAGTCGATCGTCGCGATGGAGAAGGCGGTCCAGGAGTACGTGCCCGGCTACCGGCTGCTCCAGGAGCCGCAGCTCGACGAGCCGTCGCCGGCCACCCAGGGCCAGGTGAAGGTCTCGATCTTCGTCGAGGTGGAGGGCGCCGGCGACTACCTGCCGCCGTACTCCGGGAACCTCGACATCATGACCGCCGCCGCCGCGCAGGTCGGCGAGAGCATCGCGAGGGGTCTCGGTGGTTGAGGAGGTCGCGCAGCGACCGTCTCGAAACCTCGCAAGGGAAGGCACTGACATGACCGACCTCAACGCCCTCACCCGGACCTGGTCCGGCACCCACGGAGTCAACAACGAGCGGAGCCCCTGGGGCCAGCTCGACCTGCGGCTGACCGACACCTGCCTGCGCGACGGGTCGCACCACAAGCGGCACCAGTTCACGGCGCAGGAGTGCCACGACATCGTGGAGGCGCTCGACGCGTCCGGCGTCCCGGTCATCGAGGTGACCCACGGTGACGGGCTGGGCGGCTCGTCGTTCAACTACGGCTTCTCCAAGACGTGGGAGCAGGAGCTCATCAAGATCGCGGCCGAGACCGCGAAGCGGGCCAAGATCGCGTTCCTGATGCTGCCGGGCGTCGGCACCAAGGACGACATCCGCGCCGCGCAGGACAACGGCGGCCAGATCTGCCGGATCGCCACCCACTGCACCGAGGCGGACGTCTCGATCCAGCACTTCGGCCTGGCCAGGGAGCTCGGCCTGGAGACCGTCGGCTTCCTCATGATGAGTCACACCCAGCCGCCCGAGGTGCTGGCCAAGCAGGCCCGCATCATGGTCGACGCGGGCTGCCAGTGCGTCTACGTCGTGGACTCGGCCGGCGCGCTGATCATGGAGCAGACCGCGGACCGGGTCGCAGCCCTGGTCGCCGAGATCGGCGACGTCGCCGACGTGGGCTTCCACGGGCACGAGAACCTCGGCCTCGGCGTCGCCAACACCATCATCGCCGCCCGCGCGGGCGCCACCCAGATCGACGGCTCGGTCCGCCGCTTCGGCGCGGGTGCCGGCAACACCCCGCTCGAGGCGTTCATCGGCGTGTGCGACAAGCTCGGCTGGACCACCGGCGTCGACTTCCTCCAGATCGTCGACGCGTCCGAGGACGTGATCAGGCCGGCCATGCCGGAGGAGTGCCAGCTCGACCGGATGACGCTGATGATGGGCTACGCCGGCGTCTACTCCTCGTTCCTCAAGCACGCCGGCAACGCCGCCGACCGCTACGGAGTCTCGGGCGCCGAGATCCTGCTCGAGGCCGGCCGCCGCAAGCTGATCGGCGGCCAGGAGGACCAGCTGATCGACATCGCGCTGATGCTGCAGCAGCAGGGAGACGCCGAGGACGAGAAGGAGACCGCCAACTCCTGAGCCAACCTCGCGACCCGGCCCGACTCGGTCGGTAGCGAAGGTGGGCGGCCAGCGTGGGCGACAACACTGCAGGTTCCTCCCGCCAACAGGCTGCCGGGGGCGGCGCGCGATGATCTGGGCATGACCGAGACCGGTAAGCCGTCGGAGGTTCTCGCCTCGCGGGTCGAGACCAACGGCATCAATGTGATCGCGGAGAGCGAGCGCAAGGGCACTCCCAGAGACCTGCTCTGGCCGTGGACGGCGGCGTCCATCTCCGTCCTCGGGATCGCCTACGGCGCCTACGCGCTCGGCTACGGCGTCAGCTTCTGGCAGGCGCTGGTCGCGGGGGTGGTCGGCACGGCGTGCGCCGGCGTCATCGCCGGGCTGGTCGCGATCGCCGGCAAGCGCGGCTCCGCGCCGACGCTGGTGCTCTCGCGCGCGGCGTTCGGCGTGACCGGCAACAAGGTGCCCGCCGCGGTGTCGTGGGTGCTCAGCCTCGGCTGGGAGACCGTGCTGACGTCGACCGCGGCGCTCGCCACCGCGACGGTCTTCCACGAGCTCGGCTGGGGCGGCGGCGACCCGGCCAAGGTGATCGGCCTGGTCGTGGTGGTGGTGCTCATCGTCGCGGGCGGCGTGCTCGGCTTCGACGCGATCATGAAGATCCAGACCTGGATCACCTACGTCGGCGTGGTGCTGACGGTCATCTACCTGGTGCTCGTGATCGACAAGGTCCACTGGTCGACGGTGTCCTCGCTGCCTTCGGGCGGGTTCGCCGCGGTGGTCGGGGTCGCCGTGCTGATGGCGACCGCGACCGGACTCGGCTGGGTCAACGCCGCGGCCGACTACTCGCGCTACCTCCCGCGCAGCGCGTCCGGCTCCGGCGTGGCCGGGTTCACCGCGACCGGCCTGTCGGTGGCGAACATCGTGCTGTTCTTCTTCGGCCTGCTGCTGGCCGGCTCGGATCCCGACCTGAGCGCCGCCATCGGCAACGACCCGATCGGGGCCCTCGCCACGATCCTGCCGACCTGGTTCCTGGTGCCGTTCGTGGTCGTCGCGGTCATCGGGCTGGTGGCCGGCGCGCTGCTCGACATCTACTCCTCGGGACTGTCGCTGCTGAGCCTCGGCCTGCCCGTGCTGCGGCCGGTCGCAGCCGGCATCGACGGCGTCCTCATGATCTTCGGCGCGATCTACGTGCTCTTCGTCAGCACCGGCTTCTTCTTCCAGTTCCAGGGCTTCCTGATCACCCTCGGCGTCCCGATCTCGGCCTGGGTCGGGATCTTCCTGGCCGACCTGATGCTGCGGAAGAAGGACTACGACGACCAGGCGCTCGCCGACCCCCGCGGCCGGTACGGCGCCATCCGCTGGCCCGCGCTGGCGGTCTTCGCCGTCGGGACCGTCGTCGGCTGGGGCCTGGTCACCAACACCTACGCTGGCTGGCTCGACTGGCAGGGCTACTTCATGGGCGCGATCGGCGGCAAGGACGGCGACTGGGCCTTCGCCAGCATCGGCGTGGTGGTCGCGCTGGTGATCGGCTTCGGCGGCTACCTGCTGCTCGAGCGGCGCGCCGTGGCCGCGAGCGAGGCGTGAGCGCCCGGTGAGCCCGCGCGGCGACGCCTGGCTGGTCGTGGTCGACGTCCAGCGGGTCTTCGGCGAGCCACCGAGCCCCTGGGCGTCCCCTCGGTTCGACGAGGTGCTGCCGGTGGTGCGCGACCTGGTCGAGCGGTACGCCGACCGGGTGGTCTTCACCCGGTTCGAGCCGCCGCTCCCACCGTCGGTCCCCGACGGGTCGTGGGTCGACTACTACGAGCAGTGGCCCTTCGCCCTCGACCCTGCCACGCGGGCGTCGTACGACCTGGTGCTGGAGCCCGGTGGCGCGCCGGTGGTGACCCGCCCCACGATGGGCAAGTACGGCGCCGACCTGCTCGCCGCTACCGGCGGCTCGCGCAACCTGGTGCTGTGCGGCGTGTCGACCGACTGCTGCGTGCTGTCCACTGCCCTGGCCGCAGCCGACGACGGCGCCTGGGTGCGGGTCGTGCGCGACGCGTGCGCCGGGGCGAGCGACGCCGACCACGAGCGCTCGCTGGCGGCGATGGCGTTCTACGCACCGCAGGTGGAGGTCGTCGACTCGGCCGATCTCTAGCGCCGCCCGGCGGGTGCTGCGTCTCGCCCGTGCGGCAAGGGCCCGGAACCCGCTGGCCCCAGGTCGGCACGCACTGGCAGGGTCACCCGGGTGAAGGATCCCAAGGAGACCCTGGTCGAGTACCTCCAGTCCGGCCGCGACGCGATCGTGTGGAAGGTCGAGGGGCTGAGTGACTACGACGCCCGCAGGCCGATGACGCCGACAGGCACCAACCTGCTGGGGCTGGTCAAGCACCTGGCGAGCGTCGAGCTCGGCTACTTCGGCGACACGTTCGGGCGACCGAGCGGGATCGAGCTGCCGTGGCATGCCGACGACGCCGACATGAACGACGACCTCTACCTCACCGCCGACGAGAGCCGGGAGTGGGTGCTCGACTTCTATCGCACAGCGTGGGCGCACGCCGCCGTCACTCTCGAGGAGTGCGAGCTCGACACCGTCGGCCGGGTGCCGTGGTGGGGTGACCGGGGCGAGGTGACCCTCCACCAGATCCTGGTCCACATGGCGACCGAGACCCACCGGCACGCCGGCCACGCCGACATCGTCCGGGAGACCATCGACGGGCAGGTCGGCCGCAAGCCCGGCGACGGCAACATCGAGGACGGCTACGACTGGCCGGCGTACGTCGCCAAGGTGGAGGCTGCGGCGCGGTCAGCCGCCGGATGACCAGGTCACGCCGCCGTCGACCGTGATCACCTCACCGGTGACGTAGGCCGCGGCGGGGGAGCAGAGCCACGCGACCGCCTCGCCGATCTCCTCCGGCTCGGCCCGGCGCCCCAGCGGTACCGACCCCTCGAGGGTGGCGACCAGCTCCGGCGTCTCACCGCCCGCCAGGTCGAGTGCCTCGTCGTGCATCGGCGTCAGCACGTAGCCCGGGCGGATCCCGTTGACCCGCACGCGCGGCGCCGCCTCGAGGGCAGCCACCCGGGTCAGCATGTCGACGGCCGCCTTGCTGGAGCAGTAGAGGGCGGCGCCCGGCCCGGGGACGGTGGCGTTGACCGACGAGACATTGACGATCGCCCCGCCCCCCGCGGCCATGGCCCGGAGCTCGTGGGACAGGCAGAGGAGAACCCCGCGCTGGTTGGTCCCGATCGTGTGGTCGAAGTCGCCGGCGCCCAGCTCGACGATGGGCTTGGCCGTGCCGAGGACGGCCGCGTTGTTGACGGCGAGGTCGAGGCCGCCGAGCTGCTCGACCGTGGTCGCCACCATCGCGCGCACGTCGTCCTCGACGGAGACGTCGCACCGGACCGGCAGCGCCCGGCCGCCGGCGTCCTCGACGAGCCGCGCGGTCTCGGTGAGGTTCTCGAGCCGCCGCCCGGCGACCGCGACCGCCGCGCCGTAGCGCGCCAGCACCAGCGCCGTTCCCCGGCCGATACCCGTCCCGGCGCCGGTCACGAGCGCCACCTTGCCGCTGAAGTCGATGCTCACCAGCGGACCGTAACCCAGCCCTGACGCGCCGTGATCGACACCGGACTAGAACGTGTTCTAGTATTGGGGTGCACCACACACGGAGGAGAGAGCACATGTCCCAGGCTGCGGCTCAGTCAGTTCTTGGCGGGGTCCGAGACCTGCTGCCCACCTTCCGCGACCGGGCGGACGAGGCCGAGCGCCTGCGCGTCGTCCCGGAGGCGTCGATCAAGGAGCTCGAGGAGGTCGGGTTCTTCCGGCTCCTCCAGCCCAGTCGCTTCGACGGCCTCGAGGCGGACCCGGTCACGTTCTACACAGCGGTTCGCGACATCGCCAGCGCGTGCGGCTCGACCGGCTGGGTGTCCAGCGTGGTCGGCGTGCACCCGTGGCAGGTGGCGCTGTTCGCGGACGAGGCGCAGCAGGCGGTCTGGGGCGAGGACACCAACACGCGGCTGAGCTCGTCGTACGCGCCGACGGGCAAGGCCACGGTGACCGAGGGTGGCTACACCCTGAGCGGCAAGTGGAGCTTCAGCTCCGGCTGCGACCACTGCACGTGGGTGCTGCTCGGCGGCCTGGTCTTCAACGAGGACGGCAACGTCGTCGACTTCAAGACGTTCATGGTCCCGCGCAAGGACTACACGATCAACGACGTGTGGCACATGATCGGCCTGAGCGGCACCGGCTCCAACGACATCGTCGTGGAGGACGTGTTCGTGCCCGAGGCGTTCACGCTCAGCATGGGGGAGACCGGCCAGTGCAAGGGGCCGGGCCAGGAGCAGAACCCCTCCGACCTCTACAAGCTGCCGTTCCACTCGATCTTCACCGGCACCATCACCACGCCGATCATCGGCATGGCCATGGGTGCCTACAACGAGCACGTCGAGATGCAGCAGAAGCGCACCCGCGCCGCCTACCTCGGCGAGAAGGCCTCGCTCGACCCGTTCGCCGCCGTGCGGATCGCCAGGGCCTCCAGCGAGATCGACGCGGCCTGGGCGCTGCTGGTCAACAACATCCGCGAGGAGCAGGACTACGTCGCCAGGGGTGAGCAGATCCCGCTCAAGGCCCGGCTCAAGGTACGCCGCGACCAGGTGCTCGGCTCGCAGCGCGCGATCGACGCGATCGACTCGCTGTTCGAGGCCTCCGGCGGGCGCGCGCTGACCGAGGGCACGCCGCTGCAGCGAGCCTGGCGCGACGCGCACGCCGGCCGGGTGCACGCCGCCAACGACCCCGAGCGGGCGCTGCAGATGTACGGCGCCCACGAGTTCGGCCACAAGATCGACCCCGGGATGTACTGACGTGGAGGTCCGCTCCGCCAAGGCCGGGGACCTCACCCTGGCCTACTACGACGCCGGGGAGGCGCGGCCCGAGGTCGGTGCCGGTCTCCCGCTGGTGCTGCTCCACGGCGGCGGCCCAGGTGCGTCGTCGCGCTCGAACTTCGAGTCGGCGATCCCGCGGTTCGCCTCGTCGTTCCGCACCATCGCCGTCGACATGCCCGGCTTCGGCGGCTCGGACAAGCCGCCGGTGGTCGGCAACTACTTCCGGTTCGCCGCCGACCACGTCGTCCAGCTGCTCGACGAGCTGGGCATCGAGAAGGTGCACCTGCTCGGCAACAGCCTGGGCGGTGGGACAGCGACCCGGCTCACCCTCGAGCACCCCGACCGGGTCGGCCGGCTGGTGCTGATGGGTCCGGGCGGCCTGTCCTACAACCTGTTCCACGCCGACCCCACCGAGGGCGTCCGGCGGCTCACCGAGTTCAACCTGGCGCCCTCGCGCGAAGCGCTCCGCGCCTTCATCTCGACGATGGTGGTCAACCAGGACCTGGTCACCGACGAGCTGGTCGAGATGCGCTACGCCGACGCCACGGCCCCGGGCGCGCGCGAGGCGATGATCTCGATGGGGATGTCGTTCTTCGACCCGGCCAGCGCCGAGGACGGGATGCTCTGGCGCGAGGCGCACCGCATCAAGCACCACACGCTCCTGACCTGGGGACGCGAGGACCGGGTCAACCCGCTCGACGGCGCCCTCGTCGCGCTCAAGTCGATCAAACGGGCTCGGCTGCATGTCTTCCCCAACTGCGGGCACTGGGCCCAGATCGAGGCGGCCGAGGAGTTCGCCGAGGTCACCACCGCCTTCTTGGCCGCACATCGGGAGCGTTCGTGACCATCGACATCAGGTCCATGGGCTACGTGCGCGTGGCCAGCACCGACCTCGAGCAGTGGAAGCTGTTCGCCGGCAAGGTGCTCGGCCTGGCCGAGGGTCGCGGCCCCGACCCCGACCACCAGTACTGGCGGATCGACCAGGTCTCGGCCCGGCTCGTCGTGTTCCCCTCCGACGTCGACCAGCTCGACTGCGTCGGCTGGGAGCTCGCCGACCATGCCGCCCTCCAGGAGGCGCGCGAGCACCTCGAGAAGGCCGGGGTCGAGGTCGAGGAGGGCACGCCGGAGGAGCTCGCCGAGCGCCGGGTGCAGGAGCTGGTCCGGTTCCGCGACCCGTTCGACAACGTCTTCGAGCTCTTCCACGGCATCACCTACGAGTCCCGCCCGGTCGTGACGCCGTACGCCGCGAACTTCGTCACCGGAGACCAGGGCATGGGCCACATCGTGCTGCCGGTGACCGACGACGTGGAGGCGCTGCGCTTCTACCGCGACACCCTCGGCTTCCGCCTGCGTGACTCGATGAGCATGCCGGGGGAGTTCGTCGGCAAGGAGCCCGGCACGAAGGTCTGGCTGCGCTTCCTGGGCGTGAACCCGCGGCACCACTCGCTGGCGTTCCTGCCCATGCCCAACCCGGCCAAGTGCGTCCACATCATGCTCGAGGTCGACGAGCTCGACCACGTCGGGCGGGCGCTGGAGCGGGTGCGCAAGCACAAGGCGCCGCTGTCCGCGACGCTCGGCCGGCACATGAACGACGAGATGATCTCCTTCTACGTCAGGTCGCCCGGCGGGTTCGACGTCGAGTTCGGCACCGACGGGCTCACCGTCGACGACGGACGCTGGGTCGCGCGCGAGTCGACCGCCGTCTCTTACTGGGGTCACGACTTCGGCGCCGGACGCTAGGACCTACCGTGGACCGCGTGACGCACAGGATTCCCGACGGCGACGTGCCGGAAGGGATGAGCAGCGACGCCCGCGAGACCTGGCCGAGCCACGACCTCATCGAGTCCTGGCTGGGCGACTCGATGTACGACTTCCAGTTCCGGCCCGGCGAGGACACCTTCGTCGACGCCGACGACCCCGAGGCCGTCGCCGCGGCGCGCCAGTTCCGTGACGTGCTCGGCCGCTTCGCCTCGGGCGTCACCGTGGTGACCTCGATCAGCGGTGGCGCGCCGGTCGGCCTGACCTGCCAGTCGTTCTCGTCGGTCTCGCTCAACCCGCCGCTGGTCCTGTTCATCCCGGCCAGGACCTCCCGGGCCTGGCCGGCGATCCAGCGGTCCGGCAAGTTCTGCGTCAACTTCCTGTCCGACGACCAGGCGGAGCTGTCCAACCAGATGGCCAGCCGTGGCCACGACAAGTTCGCCGGCGTCTCGTGGGAGCCGGCTCCGGCCACGGGCTCGCCGATGATCGAGGGCACGCTCGGCTACGTCGACTGCCAGATCCACCACGTGCACGAGGCCGGCGACCACTACATCGTCGTGGGTCGGGTGCTCGACCTCAGCGTGCAGGACGCCGAGCAGCCGCTGCTGTTCTTCGAGGGCAAGTACACCTCGACCGCGGACTGAGCCCGGCTCCTACAGTGGGGCAGGTGCCCACCCACCCGCTCTGGCGTCCCTATGAGCTCGCGGACCTCGACGAGGTGGCGGAAGCCCGCGTCGGCGGGCAGTCCCGCCCGGTCGAGGTGGTGCCGTACGGCGAGGGCTGGCCCGCTCAGTTCGACGTCGTGGCCGCCCGGATCCGCGGCGCGCTCGGCGACCGGGTGCTGGTCCTCGATCACATCGGCTCGACGTCGGTGCCGGGACTGGCAGCCAAGCCCGTCATCGACGTGACCCTGGTGGTCGCCGACAGCGGGGACGAGGCGGCGTACGTGCCGGACCTGGAGGCCGCCGGCTTCACCCTCCGGATCAGGGAGCCGGAGTGGGAGCAGCACCGGGTCCTGGTGACAGAGGATCCCAGCACCAACCTGCACGTCTACTCGCCGGGCAGTGGCGAGCCGGCCCGCGTCCGGATGTTCCGTGACTGGCTGGGCGACCACCCGGACGACCTGGCGGCGTACGCCGCCCTCAAGACCGAGCTCGCCGGGCGCGGCTTCGGCGACGTCATGGACTACAACAACCACAAGGCCGCCCTGGTCTACGACATCTACGAGCGGATCTTCGCCGCCGACCCCGACCACGAGCACGACCCGCAGCCGCGGCCGGACGCCTGAGTCACGGCTCCAGGCAGGCCGGGACCGAGTCGACGTTCCCGTCCGGCTGCTCCGTGGTGCCACCGGGGCCGTAGATCTTGACCCAGTCGACCGCGGGGAACTGGCGCAGCGTCGGCATGATCTCGCCGGCGATCGTGAGCGTCGAGCCGTTGGCGTTGCAGCCGTGGGTCAACCGGACCCGCGCGATGCCGCCCGAGACCCGCAGGTCGTCGAAGCCCCAGGCGCGGGACCTCGTCAGGTCCAGGCCGAAGCCGCCATCCCGCTCCGATGGCGTGGGTCCGGCGAACAGGGCGTGCAGCGCACCCGCGGCCGGGGCGGCGCTCGGGACCGGCCTCGAGCGTGGGAGGTAGAAGGGCTCCTCGCCGCTGTTGGCGGCATCGTCGTCGACGAACCAGACCTTGGCGGTGGTCGTCGCGAACCCGGCGCGGACGTCGACCACGACGCGGTCGGGGTTCTGCAGCTTCGTGACCTTGTACGTCGTGCGCTTCTGCACACCCAGACCGACGGTGACGGTGCCCTCGAAGTCGCCCGCACCGACCGCGGTGATCACGTTGGGCAGGGCGAACGCCGTCCGGGTCCTGGTCGTGGCGCCGTGCGCGTCGTGGTTGGTGGCCCCGTTGAAGAACACCGCCAGCACCTTCGTGCCTGCCACGCGGACCGGCACCCCCGAGCCGTCGTGGACCAGGGTGTCGACCCACTGCACCTGGACGTCGGCAGGCAGCCCGTTGGCGAAGCCGAAGGTCACCCGGTCGACCTTCCCCACGTGCTGGGCCGTCACCGAGGTCAGCGTCGGGAGCACGACCCGGCTGGGCGCCGCTGGAGGCGCCGCGCCGGCGGGCACGGCCGGGGCGAGAAGGCAGAGGCCGATGGCGACGCCCAGCCAGGTGGACCTGGTGGTCATGACGAGCTCCCTTGTTCTGGTTCTCCTACGACGCCGAGGGGCGGGTCGACGTTGACGGTCGGGATGCCGCCGCCCGCGCGGGCGATCACCGCGATGCTCGGCTCGTCGAGCGGGTTCGACTCGCGGTGCACGGTGAACGCCGGGACGTGGACGAAGTCGCCGGCGTGGGCGTCGAGGTGCCCGTCGAACCCCTCGAACTCGAGACGCAGCACGCCGCGGACGACGTAGAGGCTCGACTCGTTGCGGTCGTGGTGGTGCCAGGCGCTGACGGCCCCGGGCTGGGTGGTGACCCGGCCGGACCACAGGATCGGCAGCTCGAACGCCCGCTCGCGCATCATGCCCGGCGTGGGATCAGCGGCCTCGAGCTCGTCGAAGCGGAACACCCGGACCGGGACGGGAGGGGTCACCCCGCCAGCGTGGCGTCATCTGGCCAGCGGCGTCCAGTCCCTCCCGACGTCAGGAGTCGCCGTCCTCCAGCTCGCGCATCTGGACGAGGAGTGCCTGCACCTGCGCAGTGAGCTGGTCGACCTGCTGCTGAAGCGTCCCGTCGGACTCGGCGTCGGCACCCTTGAGCCGCGCGAGCGCCTCGGCGCTACGCCACTCGGCCTCGGCGCGACCCCGCATGGCCAGCTCGACCCGCTCTGCGTGACCGCGCGCCTCTTCCTCGGCGGTCATTCGGGCTCGCTGGGCCTCCAGGGCGGCCTGCTCGGCGGTGGTGCGCTCGGCAAGGGCCTGCCGGGCCAGCTCCGCCTGGTCGGCGACCCTGTTCTCGGCCACGGTCCTGGCGGCCTGGGCCTCTGTGGCGAGTTCAGACTGCCGTTGGGCCTGGCGCGTCGCGGATTCGCTGTCCACTGCGGCGGTTGCCGCCTGAGCGGCGAGCTCGGCGGCGGCCTCCTCTGCCTCCCGACGCCGTTGATGGGCCTCGGCGGCCTCGGCTGCCGCGCGCCCGTGGATCCGGGCGGCGGTGCGCTCTGCCTCCCCTCGGGCGGCGTAGGCGGCCTCGGCGTCACTGGCCGCCTGCGCGGCCGCCGCCTCGGCGCGCTCCCGGCCGCCGATGGCGTCGGCCAGCAGCTCCTCGGCCTCGTGCAGGGCGTCGCGCGCTGTTTCGTATGCCGCCATGTGCTCGGTGGTGATGCGCTCGATGCGCTCCCGCTCGGCGTGGGCATCGGCGGCCCGCCGGGCCAGCTGCTCCATACGCTCTCGGACGGCGTGCTCGGCGGCGGCAGCCCGCGCGGCCTGCTCGGCCTGCTCGGCGGCCGCCTCCTCCGCTTCGCGACGGGCGTGGTGGGCCTGCTCTGCCAGCGCCGCCTGCCCGCTCGCGGCCTGGGCCGCCGAGCTCAGCTCCTGGTTGGCGGCTGCGGCCGCCTCGGCGTGGGACCTTGCCTCCTCGACCGCCTGTTCGCGGGCCGCCTCGGCGTCGGCCGCGGCTCGCTCTGCGGCGGCGTGAGCAGCGTGAGCGGCGCGCGCCGCCTCCGCCGACTCGGTGGCCCGCCGCTCGGCCTCGATTCCTTCCTCCCGCGCCTGCTCGGCGGCAGCGGCCTGCCGCTGCGTCTGCGCGGCCTGCGCTTCAGTGGCGGCGGCCTGGGCCTCTGCAGCCTTGGCCTGGACCTCGGCGGCCGCTGCCTGGGCTTCGGCCGCGCCGTGGGCCGCCTGCTCGGCCTCCAGCGCTCGCTGGGTTCGCTCGGTCTGTTCTTCGACCGCAGTCTCGGCCATCACGCGGGCGGTATGCGCCTGCTCGGCCGCCCGCGCGGCCTCCAGGCCGGCCTCCTCGGCCCGCTGGCGCGCTTCGTGGGCGCTCTCGGCGGCCCGCAGCTGCTCGATGGTGGCCCGCTCTGCGGCCGCCCGCTCTTCGGCGGCGGCGCTGGCGGCCTCGGCGGTGGTGGCCTGTGCCTCCTGAGCCTGCTGGGCGATCCAGGTCCAGGACTTGGCCACCTCCTCGGCCTCGACCAGGCGGGCGTGGGCCGCGGCGGCCTCCTCCGCCTCGGATGCGGCTCGCTCGTGAGCGGCCTGCTCCGCCTGGAGAGCGGCGGCCGCCAGGGCGGCGGACTCCAGCCCGGCCGCCTCGGCAGCACGGCGGGTGGTCGCGGCCTGCTCGGCGGCCTCGGTAGCCCGAGCGAGGCCGAGCTCAGCGCGCGCGCGCGTTTCGTAGGACTCCGCAGCCAGTTTCGCCTGCTCGGCTGCCGTGAACTCGGCCACGGCGCGCTCGCCGGCGAGTGCGGCGAGCGCGTCCTCGGCGCTGGCGCGGGCCTCGTGAGCCTCGCGGGCGAGCCACGCCTGCTCCGCGGCGGTCCGCTCGGCGTCCTCGCGGGCCGCGAGGGCGCGTTCGGCCCTCAGCTCGGCCGCCTCCGCGGCCTCGGCCGCGGCATGGCGCGCGCCGATCGCACGAATGGCAGCCAGCTCGGCCTCCTTCCGACTGCGATGTGCGTCGTCCGCCGACCGGGCGCTCGCCAGGCCGGCGGCCTCGGCCTTGCCCCGCCCGGCGAGGGCCGCGGTGGCGGCCTCCGCCTGCTCGGCGGCGTACTGCTCGGCCTGGCGCAGCCGAGCCGTCATCTCGGCGGCGGAGCGCTCGGCCGCCGCGAGACCCTCGTGGGCCGCCAGGGCGAGATCGGCCTGGGAGGCCGCCGCCTGCTCGGCCAGGGCCTGCGCCTCGTGAGCGGCGATCGCCTGCCCGGCATGGATCCGCGCGGTCTCCTGGGCGTCCTCGAGGTGACGAGCCGCACGCTCGGCGGCCTCCTCGGCCTCGGTACGCCTGGCCGCGGCCGCCTCGGCTGCCTCTGCCGCGGTCCGGGCGGCCGTCTCGGCGTCGACGCGGGCCCGGTGGGACTCGGCGGCGGTGACCGACTGGGCCATCGCCTCCAGCTCGGCGAGCTCGCGAGCCTGCGCTGACCGGTCGGCCGTGGTCTCCGCTGCGAGCCGTGCCGCGTGCGCCGCCTCTGCCAGTCCGGCCTGCTCGAAAGCGGTCTCCTCAGCGGCCATGCGGGCCTGATGGGCGTTGGCCGCCTCCGCCGCCAGGGTCTCGGCCAGCTCGTGGGCCTGCTGCTGAGCCGCCCAGGCGGCGGCCGCCTGCTCCGCGCGCTCGCCGGCGATCACCTCGGCCTGCTGCAGAGCTTCGGTGACGGCCCGTCCGTCCTCGGCCGCGCGGGCGAGCGCGGACTCGGCGCGGGTGCGGGCCTCCTGGGCCTCAGCAGCGAGCCGGGCCTGCGCGAGGGTCGTTTCCTCGGCCCCCGCCCGGGCCAGGTGGGCTTCCGAGGCGAGCTCACGGGCCTCGCTGAGCGCAACCGCTGCCGCCCGGGCATGGTCGGCGTGGGCGGCTGCGCTCAACTCGGCTTCGGTACGGCGGGCGTTGGCCTCGCGCGCCTCGCGCGCCTGGTCGGCAGACGAGTCCTGCGCCTCTCGCTGGGCCTGGTGGGCAAGCTCCGCCGCGGCGTGCGCTTGGTGGGCGGCTTGCGCTGCGGTCGCGGCCTGCGCCGAGGCCTGCTGGGCCAGCGCCAGCGCGTCGGCAGCCCACCGCTCCGCGCGTGTGATCGTGGCACTCGCACGTTGCTGGGCTTCGGTGATCAGCGACCGGGCGATCTCTTCGGCCGCCACGATCAGGTCGTGCGCACCCTGGTCGGCCGACAGGAGCGCCCGGTTGGCGGCGCCGGCCTCGCGAGCGTGAGCCGCGGCGGCTTCGTCGGCGCCCCGGCGGGCCACGGCGCTCTCGGCCGCAGCCGACTCCGCACGGGCGCGCGCCTCGGCCTGGGCGGTTGCCGTCTCCTCGGCGGCCATGCGAGCGTCGACAAGGGCTTGTATCTCGTCGGCCTGCTCGGCGCGGGCCACAGCCAGCGCCACGTTGAGCTCAGCGACACGCACCTCCGCCTTGCGCCGCGCATCGAAGGCCTCGGCCGCAGCCTTCGCGACCCGCTCTGCCTCTTCCTCCGCCTCGCTCCGAGCCAACGCAGCCTCGGCCGCGGCAGCTGCGTGCACCTCCGCCCGTTCCTCCGCCACGCGCCGGGCGAGCTCGGCGCGGTCAGCCTGCTCGGCGTGCCGTCGAGCCGACTCCTCGGCCGAGCGTCGCGATTCGAGCGCGCTGCGCGAGGGGACGGCGTGCTGGGCCTCGTCGTGCTCGGCGACCTGCCGGTCACGGTCAGCTGTGGTAGGCAACGGGACCCCCCCTCGGCGTCCGGGCGGCCGCGCGTGCTCACGTACCCGTGGCGCCCAGGCGGAGTCTAGTCACGTGTTTCAGGTTTGAGGAGCCGCCCTGAAGGGCGAGATGGCCACCGGCGACACCGTCGAGATAGTCGCACTACTCGGCTGTCGAGCGACCTTGTCGCCAGAAACGCCAACCCGGTCTTCTGGCTCCTACAGAGGGACCTGCCTGATCGTCCCGGTCATCGTTCTCGGCCCTCGCTCGACCAGAATCTGATGCGGGTCCGTCCACGGTGCGATCGTCGAACCAGGCCAGGTCTTCGACTGCGGTGTCCAGCATGACCTTGAGCAGCATCGCTGACGTGTGCCCGTGCCGCGACCTCACCGCCAGCAGAGCATCCAACGCCGCGATTCGCTCGGGGTCTGCGGCCCCCGCCAGCACCAGGACCAGAGGTCTGACGGCCTGAGCGACGTCAGTCACCTCGCCGTCCGACAGGTCGCCAGCGAGGCTCGTCGAACCGCCGTTCATCTTCGACAAGGTCCAGTTGTTCAGCAGCAGAAGCCCCGGCATTGCCGCGGGATCCACCGCGCTGGCGTCCCGCATCACCTTCTCGCGAACTGTGCCGGCCCGGTCAGGAGGGATCGCCGCAAGCAGGATGTCGACCATCACCTCGGCCGATCCCACCCAGTGGCGATGATCCATCGCGGCTCCGCCCGGCACTGCAGGCATCACGTCTATCCGTTGTTCGACGAACGCCTGGAAATCCTGTGCAGCCATCCCGCGCTTTCCTTGCCGGGCCGTGCCTTTCGCCGACGGGGAAGATCTTGCCCGTCTCCGCGATCGTAGCGAGGGCGTGTCTGCGTACTCTCCGCCTGCTACGCGGCGCTGGTCTCCCGATCTGGACGGCTCGACCTCACCAGTCGACGTAAGCCACTCCTCGCCCGGGCAGCATCAGCCGCGCCCGGCTGCCGTCCGCATTGACGATCCACAGCCCCGGACGCGCCGGGTGGCTGCCGGGACGCGGACCGTCGCTGCGCGCGACCACCCGGCGGCCGTCGGGTGACCATGCGGGCTCGTCGTCCAGGCCGGGGGTCCGCAGCAGCAATCGCGGGTGGGTGCCGTCGGCGCGGATGCTCATCACGCTCGTGATCTGGCGTCGTACGAACTGAGGGCCATCGGCGCGGGTGAACACGATCCGGTCGCCACGCGGGGACCACGAAGGATCGAGCTCGGAGCCGGTGAGCCCGGTCAGCCGCCTGGGCTCGCCCCCGTGGGCGCCGACCACCATGAGGTGGGAGACGTCGGTGTTGGAGGTCAGGCTGAACACGAGGACCTTGCCGCTCGGAGCGAAGGACGGGTGGGAGACCAGCTCGACGTCGTTGTCGGACATCCTGCGACAGCCACGTTCCTTGCTCGCCAGCTCGACGACGCAGAGCTGGCGCCGCTCCCGTAGGCGAGCTGCCGCCCGTCGGGCGACCACCCGAGGTCCGGTGGCCCGTAGCCGAACACCTTGGCCAGCCGTCGCAGACCGTGACCGTCCGCACCGACGGTAAACAGCGAGTAGTTGCCGCCTCGCCGCCCCGTGACCGTGAACGCGATGGTGCGATGGTCCGGGGACCACTGCGGGGCCGAGACGTTGCCGGTCTCGGTCAGCCGGCGCACCCCGGAGCCGTCCGCGCGCGCCGTGAACAGGTCGAACCCCGTGTCGGTCACCGCGACGTAGGCCACCCGGGGCCCGGGCCGCGGGCGAGGCCCCGTGTCACCGGGGAGGGAGACCTGGAAGCCCGGGCGCCAGACGGCTGCCCATCCCTCGCGGACCACCAGCTGACGGTCCGTCCCGTCGGGCCGCAGGACCCAGATGCCGTCCATGCCGGGGTAGTAGGCCGCAGCGCTCGAGACGACGACGCGGCTCCCGTCGGGCGACCAGGACGAGGCGAAGTCCGGCCCTGGAAGGGCCAGGACCGACGAACGCGCGGTGCCGTCGGGGTGGACCAGCCACACGTCACCGCTGGTCTCGCCGCCGCGGCCGGAGTAGTGCTGGGTGTACATCAGGTTCATGCCGTCCGGGGACCACAGCGGGTAGTCACCGTCGGGTGCGGTGCCCGGGACCGCGAGCAGGCCCGTGCCGTCGGCATGCACCGTGAAGATCTGGATGTCGCTCGAGTAGTCGTCGCCCTCGGCGCTGATCCGCGTGAAGGCGATCGAGCTCCCGTCCGGCGACCAGGAGGAGGACTCCACCCCCGGCCAGTCGTCGGTGTTCGGCACCACCACGGAGCTCACGCCGGTGACCAGGTCACGTACGCACAGGCCGGCGTCGCACGCGTAGCTCAGGCGGCGGCCGTCGGGTGCCCAGGCGGGGTACTGCCCGTCGGTGAGGATGAGGTGCTGGCCGGCCCCCGTCGCGGACATCAGCCCGATCCCTCGGTAGGTGGTGTAGGCGAGCTGCGTGCCGTCCGGAGACCAGGCCGGGGCGTAGGAGTTGCCGCGCTTGGTCAGGAGCCGGCGGTGCGAGCCGTCGGTCCACGCGGTGGCGATGCGGGTCTCCCCCTGGGTGCCCACCCCGATGACGTAGGCGATCATCCCCGCCGTGGTGGGCTCGCCGGCCCGCGCCGCCGGGTCCGGTGCGCGCTCCGCGGCGGGGCTCCCGACCGCCGGGCCCGCCGCGAGTGCCGGGACCGTCAGCACCAGTGCGCCCGCGGCGAACGCTCGCCACCACCGGGTCCGCCGGGTCATCGACACCGTCGCCATCTCGCCTCCCTCGGCCATTGTCGCGACATGCGCGCGTTCGTGAAGCTACAGCTCGACCATCGCCCGGTGCGGGTGCGGCTGCCCGAACAGCTGCGACAGCGCGTGCGCCCGCTTGAAGACCAGCTGGGCGTCGTGCTCCCAGGTGATCGCGATGCCGCCATGCAGCTGGACCGTCTCGGCCGCGATCTTGTTGAGCGCGTCGGAGCAGTAGGACTTCGCGACGTGCGCGAGCTGCTCGGCGTTGGGGGCATCGGTCGAGAGGGCGTACGACGCCGCCCACGACGCCGATCGCGACATCTCGACCAGCACCAGCAGGTCGGCCATCCGGTGCTTGAGCGCCTGGAACGAGCCGATCTGCCGCCCGAACTGCACCCGCTCCTTGGAGTAGGCGACGGTCATCTCCAGCGCGCGGGCGGCCAGCCCGGTCGACAGGGCGGCGACGCCGACCGCGCCGACGAGGTCGGCGCGAGCGCGCGCGGCCGGACCATCGCCGATCGGGGTGCCGCCACTCACGTCGGGTGACCCCAAGCGGATCGTCTGGTCCATGGAAGGCAGCCACACGGAGTCACTCGACGCCGGGTCCAGCTCCACGAGGCCGTCGTCGGTCGCAGCGAGGAGCACGGTCGCCTGGTCGGCGAACAGCGA
The DNA here is from genome assembly GCA_963766475.1 of uncultured Actinomycetota bacterium. Classification (GTDB taxonomy): domain Bacteria; phylum Actinomycetota; class Actinomycetes; order Propionibacteriales; family Nocardioidaceae; genus Nocardioides. The sequence goes on from CAVXZS010000007.1 coordinate 598,410, forward strand.
GGGCTCGCCCGGCACGGCGAACGCCGCCAGCTCGCCGGCGGCGATCCGTGGCAGCAGCCGCTCCTTGGCCTCGTCGGTGCCGCCGGCGAGCAGCGCCTCCGCGCTGACCAGCGACGCCAGCAGGGGAGAGGGGGCCAGCGACCGGCCGAGCTCCTCCAGCACGATCATCGACTCGAGCAGCGAGAAGCCGGCGCCGTCGTAGTCCTCCGGGATCGCCAGCGCGGCCACCCCGATCTGCTCGCACAGCGTCTGCCACAGCGACTCGTCGTAGCCGGTCTCGGACACCATCGCGGCCCGGACCGCGGCGGAGTCGGCGCGCTTGGCCAGCAGCGAGCGGACCGTCGCGGCCAGCTCCTGCTGCTCCTCGGAGAACGCGAGCTCCATCAGCCCAGCCTCGACCAGCGAGGCGAGCAGCCGCTCGCGGTGCACCGCCGGCGTGCCCCAGCGCCGAGACCAGCGCGCGGATCTTGGTGAGCCACAGGCTCAGGTCGAGCTCGGCGGTGTAGCCGATCGCGCCGTGCACCTGGAGCCCGGTGCGCGAGGCGAGGTACGCCGCGTCGGACGCCGCCACCTTGGCGGCGCTCGGCGAGATCTCGCCGAGCGCGGCGCCGTAGACCAGCGGCCGCGCGAAGTCGAGCGCGATCCGGACGTCGGCCAGCGCGTGCTTGATCGCCTGGTAGCTGCCGATCTCGCGGCCGAACTGCTTGCGCTGCTTCACGTAGGCGACCGAGTCGGCCAGCACCCGCTCGCCGAGCCCGAGCAGCTGGGCCGAGACGGCCAGCACCGCCAGGTCGAAGGCGGCGTCCCACGGCGACCTCGCCGGCGACCAGTCGAAGAGGCGCCGGGTGCGGTCGACCGAGCACGCGCATCGGCCCGACGTCGGTGACGCGAGCGTGTCGCCGACGTAGACCTCGTCGGCGACGTCGGCGTCCAGGGCGTAGCGGCACGTGCGGGGGCACCGCGACCGTCGCGATGCCCTCGACCTCGCGGCCCAGTGCCACGGGAGGTACGCCGCCGACTCGACCCAGGGGCCGGGCACCGCGTGCCGGCCCAGCGCCTCGAAGGCGACGGCAGACCTCGACCGGGCCGTCGCCTCGGCGGCCAGCATGGTGACGCCCATGCTCGGCCAGCCGGGCCCAGAGCTTGAGCCCGGGCTCGTGGTCGCCGTCGGCCCAGGCGCGGGCCACCTTGCGCGGTGTCGGCGCCGGCCAGCAGCCGGTCCAGCGAGGCGGCGAAGTCGCGCTGGTCCTCGTCGAGCTCGAACCTCACGTCGCGCACCTCCCGCGGCAGGCCGAGGATCCGCTCGGCGACGATGTTGCGCTGCACCTCGTTGGTGCCGGCGTAGATCGGCCCGGACAGCGAGAACGTGTAGCCGTCCAGCCACGGCGACTCGAGCTCGGCCTCCGGGCCGAGCAGGTCGAGCGCGGTCTCGTGCAGCGCGATGTCGAGCTCGGACCAGAACACCTTGTTGACCGAGCCGGCCGCGCCCATGTCGCCGCCGTCGGCGAGCCGGGTGACCGTGCCCCAGGTGTAGAAGCGGTAGGCCTGCGCCTTGATCCACGCGTCGACGACGCCGTCGGCCGATGCGCGGGTCGGGCGCCGAGCGGTAGAGCTCGACCAGCCGGTCGGCCGCGGCGCAGAACCGGCCGGGGGAGCGCAGCGAGAGCCCGCGCTCGTTGCCGGCGGTCGACATCGCGACCCGCCAGCCGTCGCCGGCGCCGCCGAGCACGTCGGAGTCGGGCACGAAGACGTCCTCGAAGAAGACCTCGGCGAAGCCGGCCTCGCCGTCGAGCTGGGCGATCGGCCGCACCGTGACGCCGGCGGCGTCGAGCGGGAACAGGAAGTAGGTCAGCCCGCGGTGCCGCTCGCGCCTCCGGGTCGGAGCGGAACAGCCCGAACCCCCAGTGCGCGAACGTCGCCCGCGACGACCACGTCTTCTGGCCGTTGAGCACCCAGCCGCCGCGCTCGTCGTCGCGGCGCGCGGTCGAGGTGAGCGAGGCCAGGTCGGAGCCGGCCTCGGGCTCGGACCAGCACTGCGCCCAGATCTGCTCGCCGGTGGCCATCGTCGGCAGGAACCGGTCCTGCTGCTCCTGGGTGCCGTGGTCGAAGATGATCGGCGCCAGCAGGAAGATGCCGTTCTGGGAGACCCGGCCGGGCGCGCCGGCGCGGTAGTACTCCTCCTCGAAGATCACCCACTCGACCAGCGACGCCTCGCGGCCGTGGTAGTCCCGCGGCCACGAGACCACCGACCAGCGGGCCTCGGCGAGCTTCGCCTCCCACTCCTGGTGCAGCGCCCAGCCCTCGGCGGTGTCCATCGACGGCAGCGGCTCGGCCGGCACGTTGGCGGCCAGCCACTCCCGCGCCTCGGCCTGGAAGGCCAGCTCGGACTCGGACAGGGTCAGGTCCACTTCAGTTCCAGCCTCTCGGTTGCGAGGTTTCGAGACGGGCGCAGAGCGCCCTCCTCAACCAACGGCTCGTTGGTTGAGGAAGTTGCGCAGCAGCCGTCTCGAAACCTCCGCAGCGAAGGCACCTGCTCAACCACCGTGCTCCTCAGCTCGGTCTTGAGCACCTTGCCGGACAGGTTGCGGGGGAGGGACTCGACCAGCTCGACCTGCCGCGGCACCTTGAAGTTGGCCAGCTTCTCCCTGGCGAAGGCGATCACCGCGTCCGGGCTCGACCGAGCCGACGACGTACGCCTTGCCGACCTCGCCCATCCGCTCGTCCGGTACGCCGACCACGGCCACGTCGGCGACGCCGTCCATGCCGCATCAGCGCCTGCTCGACCTCGGCGGGATAGACGTTGAAGCCGCCGGAGATGTACATGTCCTTGAGCCGGTCGGTGATCGTGAGGTTGCCCTGCTCGTCGAGCGAGCCGATGTCGCCGGTGTGCAGCCAGCCGTCCTCGTCGATCGCCTCGCGGGTCGCCTCGGGGTCGTCGAGGTAGCCGAGCATCACGTAGTCGCCGCGGACCAGCAGCTCGCCGTTGTCGCGCGATGCGGGTCTCCATGCCGGGGATCGCGCGGCCGTTGGTGGTCGCCACGGTCTCGGCGGAGTCGCCCTCGCGGCACATGGTCACCACGACCGCCTCGGTCATCCCGAACGCCGTGACGACCTGGTCGATCGGCCAGCTCGTCGCGCATCTTCTCGATCAGCACCACGGGTACGACGGCCGCGCCGGTGACCGCGAGCCGCAGCGAGGACAGGTCGCGCTCGGCGCGGCCGGGCGCGTTGAGCAGCGACTGGTAGAGCGTCGGCGCGCCCGGGAAGACGGTGATCCGCTCCGACTCGATCAGCCGCATCGTCTCGTCGACGTCGAAGGTCGCCACCGGGTAGAGCGTGCAGCCGGTGAGCAGCCCGACCACGATGCCGATCTTGTAGCCGAAGGAGTGGAAGAACGGGTTGACCACCAGGTAGCGGTCGTCCTGCCGCACGCCGCCGAGCTCGGCCCAGGCCCGGGCGACGCCGATGGTCTGCCGGTGCGCGCTCATCGCGCCCTTGGACCGGCCGGTGGTGCCGGAGGTGAAGAGGATGTCGGCGACGTCGTCGGGCTGGACGTCCTCGTGCTGCATGCCGCTCGGCGCTCGGCGCCCTGGCCACGAGCTCGTCCAGCGTCGGATCACGACGCGGTCGTCGACCCCGGCCTCGGTGAGCTCGTCGACTGGTCGCGGCCGAGGAACCCGTCGTGGACCACGACCAGCGTGGCGCCGGTGCGCTCGACGATGTCGGCGACCTCGGCGCCGACGTAGCGCGAGTTGACCGGCACCAGCACGCCGCCGGCGTAGGACACGGCGAGCGCGGCGACCGCCCAGTCGATGCTGTTGGGCCCCCAGACCACGATCCGGTCGCTCGCAGCACGACACCGCTGTTGACGTAGACCTCGCGCGGTCGCCTCGACCAGCCGCAGGAGCTCGGCGTACGACACCGTCCGGTCGCCCTCGACGTACGCCGGGTGGTCGCCGAACCGCTCCGCGGCGTCACGGAGCAGGGCAGGGCAGCGTCTCCAAACCAAGCATTTGCTTGGTAGGGTACCAAACGTGGACCTGAGCTACTCCGACGAGGACGAGGCGTTCCGCGCCGAGATCCGGGCGTGGCTCGAGGACAACCTGACCGGCGAGTTCGCGGCGCTCAAGGGGCTGGGCGGGCCGGGCAAGGACCACGAGGCGATCGAGGAGCGGCTGGCCTGGAACCGGCACCTCGCCGAGCACGGCTGGACCGGCGTGGGCTGGCCGGAGGAGCACGGCGGCCGCGGCCTCTCGCTGTGGCAGCAGGTGATCTTCCACGAGGAGTACGCGCGGGCCGACGCCCCGGCGCGGGTCAACCACCTCGGCGAGGAGCTGCTCGGGCCGACGCTGATGGCGTTCGGCACCAAGGAGCAGCAGGAGCGGTTCCTGCCGAAGATCCTGGCCGTCGAGGAGCTGTGGGCGCAGGGCTACTCCGAGCCCGGCGCCGGCTCCGACCTGGCCAACGTGCAGACCAAGGCCCGGCTCGAGGGCCGGAACGGCGAGTGGGTGCTCGACGGCCAGAAGGTCTGGACGTCCAACGCCCACTTCAGCCAGTGGCTGTTCGTCATCGCGCGCTCCGAGCCCGGCTCGGAGCGGCACCACGGGCTGTCGTTCCTGCTGGTGCCGATCGACCAGGACGGCGTCGAGGTCCGGCCGATCGAGCAGCTGACCGGCGGCTCGGAGTTCAACGAGGTGTTCCTCACCGGCGCCCGGACGGCGGCCGACCTGGTCGTCGGCGAGCCCGGCGACGGCTGGCGGGTCGCGATGGGGCTGCTCGGCTTCGAGCGCGGCGTCTCGGTGCTGGGCCAGGTCGTCGGCTTCGCCCGCGAGCTCGCCGGGCGTCGTCGACGCTGGCGAAGGAGAACGGCGCGATCGACGACCCGGTGCTGCGCGACCGGCTGGCCGGGCTGCAAGGTCGAGCTCGAGGTGATGCGGTTCGCAGGCGCTGCGCGGGCTGTCGGCGACGCCAGCACGACTCCGGCGGCGGCCGTCGATCTTCAAGCTGGTCTGGGCCAACTGGCACAAGCGGCTCGGCGAGGTGGCCATGGACGTCCGCGGCCTCGACGGGCTGGTCGCCGACGGGCGCGCCGTACGAGCTCGACGACTGGCAGCGGCTCTTCCTGTTCTCCCGCGCCGACACGATCTACGGCGGCAGCGACGAGGTGCAGCGCAACATCCTGGCCGAGCGCGTGCTCGGCCTGCCCCGCGAGCCGAAGGGAGCACCGCGTGACCAGCCAGCGAGCCGAGCAGCCGGTCCCCGACTACGTGCCCGGCCACGACCTGCTGGCCGGCAAGGTCGTCGTCGTGACCGCCGCGGCCGGCGCCGGCATCGGCGCCGCCGTCGTACGCCGCGCGCTCGAGGAGGGCGCGAAGGCGGTGGTCTTCAGCGACACCCACGAGCGCCGGCTGGCCGAGGCCGAGGAGGCGCTGGCCGCGGAGTTCGGGGCCGACCGGGTGCGCCAGCTGGTCTGCGACGTGACCGACGAGGCGCAGGTGCAGGCGCTGCTCGACGCGGCCGACGAGCTCGGCGGCGTCGACATCATGGTCAACAACGCCGGGCTCGGCGGCACCGCCAGCGTGCTGGAGATGACCGACGACCAGTGGTCCAAGGTCCTCGACATCACGCTGACCGGCACCTTCCGGTGCGTGCGGGCGGCCGGCCAGCGGTTCGTGGCCGTCGGGCAAGAAGGGCGTGATCGTCAACAACGCCTCGGTCATCGGCTGGCGCGCCCAGGAGGGGCAGGCCCACTACGCCGCCGCGAAGGCCGGCGTGATGGCGCTGACCCGCTGCGCGGCGATCGACCTGGCGCCGCACGGCATCCGCGTCAACGCGGTGAGCCCGAGCCTGGCGATGCACCCGTTCCTGGCCAAGGTCACCTCCGACGAGCTGCTCGCCGAGCTCAAGCAGCGCGAGGCGTTCGGCCGGGCCGCCGAGCCCTGGGAGGTCGCCAACGTGATGGTCTTCCTCGCCAGCGACTACGCGTCGTACATGACCGGCGAGGTCGTCGCCGTGAGCAGCCAGCATGCCTGAGCACGCACGAGCCGAACGCCGCCGACCCGACGCGAGCGAGCTGCTCGCCATCGCCGCGCGCCTCTTCGCCGAGAAGGGGTTCCGCAACACCACGGTCCGCGACATCGCGGACGCGGCCGGCATCCTGTCCGGCAGCCTCTACCACCACTTCGACTCCAAGGAGTCGATGGTCGACGAGATCCTGTCGACGTTCCAGGAGGAGCTGTTCGGGCAGTACGACGAGATCCTGGCCAGCGACGCCGACCCGCGCACCAAGCTCGAGCGGGCGGTGCTCGGGTCTCGTTCGAGGCGATCGACAAGCACCACGACGAGGTCGCGATCTTCCAGAACGACGCGGCGTACCTGCTCACCTTCGAGCGGTTCGCCTACCTCGCCGAGCCGCAACGCAGCAGTCCCGCGAGGTCTGGCTGACGCTGCTCCGCGAGGGCGTCGACGCCGGCGTGCTCCGCGACGACCTCGACCTCGAGCTCACCTACCGCTTCATCCGCGACACCGTCTGGGTGGCGGTCTCGTGGTACCGGCCCGGCGGGTCGCCGTCCGCACACCGAGGTCGCGCGAGCAGTACCTCACCATCCTCCTGGAGGGGATCTCCTGACGGTAGCCCGCATGAACGAGGCCTTCATCGTCGACGCCGTCCGCACGCCGGTCGGCAAGCGCGGCGGCGCGCTGGCCGGCGTCCACTCCGCCGACCTGGCCGCGCACACCATCACGGCGCTCGTGGACCGCACCGGCATCGACCCGGGCGCCGTCGACGACGTGATCCTCGGCTGCTGCGACACCATCGGCTCCCAGGCCGGCGACGTCGCCCGCACCGCGTGGCTGGTGGCCGGGCTGCCCGACCACGTGCCCGGGCGTGACCATCGACCGGCAGTGCGGCTCCTCGCAGCAGGCGGTGCACTTCGCCGCGCAGGGCGTCATGTCCGGCACCCAGGACCTGGTGGTCGCCGGCGGCGTGCAGAACATGAGCGCCATCCCGATCTCCGCGGCGATGCTGGTCGGCCAGCAGTACGGCTTCTCCACGCCGTTCGCCGAGTCGCCCGGCTGGCAGGCGCGGTACGGCGACCAGGAGGTCAGCCAGTTCCGCTCGGCCGAGATGATCGCCGAGAAGTGGGACATCTCGCGCGAGGAGATGGAGGAGTTCGCGCTGGCCTCCCACGAGCGCGCCCGGACCGCGATCGCCGAGGGCCGCTTCGACCGCGAGGTCGTGCCGCTCGCCCTCCCCGACGGGCGAGCTTCGACGACCGACCAGTGCCCCCGCGAGACCTCGCTGGAGAAGATGGCCGGCCTCGAGCCGCTGGCTCCCGGCGGCCGGATCACCGCCGCGGTCGCCTCCCAGATCTGCGACGCCTCCTCGGCGCTGCTGATCGCCTCCGAGCAGGCGGTCGCGGACCACGGCCTCACCCCGCGGGCCCGGATCCACCACCTCTCGGTCACCGGCGACGACCCGGTCTGGATGCTCACCGGCCCGATCCGCGCCACCGAGCGCGCCCTGGCGAGGACCGGCCTCACCGTCGACGACATCGACCTGTTCGAGTGCAACGAGGCGTTCGCCTCCGTGGTGCTCGCGTGGATGAAGGAGACCGGCGTCCCGCACGACAAGGTCAACGTGAACGGCGGCGGCATCGCCCTCGGCCACCCGATCGGCGCCACCGGCACCCGGATCATGGCCACCCTGCTCCACGAGCTGGAGCGCACCGGCGGCCGCTACGGCCTGCAGACCATGTGCGAGGGCGGCGGCCAGGCCAACGTCACGATCATCGAGCGGCTCTGACCGGTCGCGATGACCGACGGATTCAGCGGCGTCGCGCCGGCCTCGACCGACGAGACGGTGGGTCCGGACGCGGCTCCGCGACCGATCCCGCCGTCAGGCGCACTTTTGCACAACTTCGCAGTGCACCTTTTCGCAAAATCGCACCCATTGACCGCAGATGTTCCGCGGGTGGAGATTCAGCCCCGGATCTTCTCGGGCGGTCCGTCACCCGAGCAGCGCCATGCCTGAATCCAGGCACTCCTCCATCCAGTGGCTCGATCGAGCCCATTCACAAGGAGATTCTCGGGTGAGAAGACTCGTCATCGGGGGCGCCACATTCGCGCTCTCGTCTCGGCGATGGCCGTGCTGGCGCCCACCGGCGCCAGCGCACCGCCGTCGCACAGCTCCGACCGGACCGCCCCATCGCAGGGGCGACCGCGGCCAAGCCCGCGCCGCCCGGAGGTGTCGCGGCGGCCGCCGCCTCCGCGCGACCGGCTGGTCCACAGCAAGCCGGAGGTGCTGAAGGCCGGCAAGCACGACGCGTTCAAGGCCGGCAAGGTCCTGAGCTCCATGGGGCTCAACTACGTGCCCTACGAGCGCACCTACCGCGGCATCCCCGTGGTCGGCGGCGACTTCGTGGTGTCGACGGACGACAACGGCAAGATCCTGGCGACCAGCGTCGCGCAGACCCGCCAGGTCAAGCTCGGCTCGGTCAAGGCCAGCGTCGCCAGGGCGGCGGCCCGCGCCACCAGCGCGCACCGGCTGCAGCAGGCCACCCTCGGCAGGAGCCGCCTCGTGGTGCTGCAGACCAAGCACTCGAGGCTCGCCTGGGAGACCTGGGTCACCGGCCGCAAGCACGGTGAGGCGTCGCGCCTGACGGTGTACGTCGACGCGCGGACCGGCCGGGTCCTGACCACCAAGGAGCACGTCGCTCGAGGGCACCGGCAACGGCAACTGGGAGGGCAGCGGTCACGATCCCGACCAGCGGCTCCGGCTCGACGTACTCGATGACCAACACCAACGCCACCACCCTCAAGTGCCAGAACTCGTCGGGCAACGCGACGTTCACCGGCACCGACGACGTCTGGGGCAACGGCAGCGCGACCGACCGCGAGACCGGCTGCGTCGACGCGTTCTACTCGGCCGAGAAGATGCGCCAGATGATGTCGGCCTGGCTCGGCCGCAACGGCATGAACGGCTCGGGCGGCTGGGTGCCGATCCGCGTCGGCCTCAACGACGTCAACGCCTACTACGACGGCACCCAGGTCCAGATCGGCCACAAGAGCGCCGGCCAGTGGATCGGCTCGCTCGACGTGGTGGCGCACGAGTTCGGCCACGGCGTCGACGACCAGACGCCGGGCGGCATCTCCGGCGGCGGCACCCAGGAGTTCGTCGGCGACACCTTCGGTGCGGCCACGGAGTAGTACGCCAACAACCCGGCCGACACGCCCGACTTCCTCGTCGGCGAGGAGATCAACCTGGTCGGCCAGGGCCCGATCCGCAACATGTACAACCCGTCGGCGGTCGGTGACACGAACTGCTACTCGATCGTCGATCCCGAGCGCCGAGGTGCACGCCGCCGCCGGTCCGGGCAACCACTGGTTCTACCTGCTGCCGAGGGCACCAACCCGTCCGGCGGCCGGCCAGCCCGACCTGCAACAGCTCGTCGGTCACCGGCCTCGGCATCCAGAAGGCCCAGCAGATCATGTACAACGCGATGCTGCTGAAGACGACCTCGTCGTCCTACCTGAAGTACCGCACCTGGACGCTGACCGCGGCCAAGAGCCTGTTCCCGGGCAGCTGCACCGAGTTCAACACCGTCAAGGCGGCGTGGGACGCGGTCTCGGTCCCGGCGCAGTCCGCTGACCCGACCTGCTCGGCCACCGGCGGCGTGACCGTCACCAACCCGGGCGCCAAGTCGGGCACGGTCGGTACGGCGATCTCGTCGTTCACGCTGTCGGCGACGGGCGGCACCGCGCCGTACACCTGGACCGGCACCGGCCTCCCGCCGGGCGTCTCGGTCTCCGTCGTCCGGCACCGTCTCC
>CAVXZS010000008.1:0-24964 GCA_963766475.1 uncultured Actinomycetota bacterium
TCAGCAGCAGAAGCCCCGGCATTGCCGCGGGATCCACCGCGCTGGCGTCCCGCATCACCTTCTCGCGGACTGTGCCGGCCCGGTCAGGAGGGATCGCCGCAAGCAGGATGTCGACCATCACCTCGGCCGATCCCACCCAGTGGCGATGATCCATCGCGGCTCCGCCCGGCACTGCAGGCATCACGTCTATCCGTTGTTCGACGAACGCCTGGAAATCCTGTGCAGCCATCCCGCGCTTTCCTTGCCGGGCCGTGCCTTTCGCCGACGGGGAAGATCCTGCCCGTCTCCGCGATCGTAGCGAGGGCGTGTCTGCGTACTCTCCGCCTGCTACGCGGCGCTGGTCTCCCGATCTGGACGGCTCGACCTCACCAGTCGACGTAAGCCACTCCTCGCCCGGGCAGCATCAGCCGCGCCCGGCTGCCGTCCGCATTGACGATCCACAGCCCCGGACGCGCCGGGTGGCTGCCGGGACGCGGACCGTCGCTGCGCGCGACCACCCGGCGGCCGTCGGGTGACCATGCGGGCTCGTCGTCCAGGCCGGGGGTCCGCAGCAGCAATCGCGGGTGGGTGCCGTCGGCGCGGATGCTCATCACGCTCGTGATCTGGCGTCGTACGAACTGAGGGCCATCGGCGCGGGTGAACACGATCCGGTCGCCACGCGGGGACCACGAAGGATCGAGCTCGGAGCCGGTGAGCCCGGTCAGCCGCCTGGGCTCGCCCCCGTGGGCGCCGACCACCATGAGGTGGGAGACGTCGGTGTTGGAGGTCAGGCTGAACACGAGGACCTTGCCGCTCGGAGCGAAGGACGGGTGGGAGACCAGCTCGACGTCGTTGTCGGACATCCTGCGACAGCCACGTTCCTTGCTCGCCAGCTCGACGACGCAGAGCTTGGCGCCGCTCCCGTAGGCGAGCTGCCGCCCGTCGGGCGACCACCCGAGGTCCGGTGGCCCGTAGCCGAACACCTTGGCCAGCCGTCGCAGACCGTGACCGTCCGCACCGACGGTAAACAGCGAGTAGATGCCGCCTCGCCGCCCCGTGACCGTGAACGCGATGGTGCGATGGTCCGGGGACCACTGCGGGGCCGAGACGTTGCCGGTCTCGGTCAGCCGGCGCACCCCGGAGCCGTCCGCGCGCGCCGTGAACAGGTCGAACCCCGTGTCGGTCACCGCGACGTAGGCCACCCGGGGCCCGGGCCGCGGGCGAGGCCCCGTGTCACCGGGGAGGGAGACCTGGAAGCCCGGGCGCCAGACGGCCGCCCATCCCTCGCGGACCACCAGCTGACGGTCCGTCCCGTCGGGCCGCAGGACCCAGATGCCGTCCATGCCGGGGTAGTAGGCCGCAGCGCTCGAGACGACGACGCGGCTCCCGTCGGGCGACCAGGACGAGGCGAAGTCCGGCCCTGGAAGGGCCAGGACCGACGAACGCGCGGTGCCGTCGGGGTGGACCAGCCACACGTCACCGCTGGTCTCGCCGCCGCGGCCGGAGTAGTGCTGGGTGTACATCAGGTTCATGCCGTCCGGGGACCACAGCGGGTAGTCACCGTCGGGTGCGGTGCCCGGGACCGCGAGCAGGCCCGTGCCGTCGGCATGCACCGTGAAGATCTGGATGTCGCTCGAGTAGTCGTCGCCCTCGGCGCTGATCCGCGTGAAGGCGATCGAGCTCCCGTCCGGCGACCAGGAGGAGGACTCCACCCCCGGCCAGTCGTCGGTGTTCGGCACCACCACGGAGCTCACGCCGGTGACCAGGTCACGTACGCACAGGCCGGCGTCGCACGCGTAGCTCAGGCGGCGGCCGTCGGGTGCCCAGGCGGGGTACTGCCCGTCGGTGAGGATGAGGTGCTGGCCGGCCCCCGTCGCGGACATCAGCCCGATCCCTCGGTAGGTGGTGTAGGCGAGCTGCGTGCCGTCCGGAGACCAGGCCGGGGCGTAGGAGTTGCCGCGCTTGGTCAGGAGCCGGCGGTGCGAGCCGTCGGTCCACGCGGTGGCGATGCGGGTCTCCCCCTGGGTGCCCACCCCGATGACGTAGGCGATCATCCCCGCCGTGGTGGGCTCGCCGGCCCGCGCCGCCGGGTCCGGTGCGCGCTCCGCGGCGGGGCTCCCGACCGCCGGGCCCGCCGCGAGTGCCGGGACCGTCAGCACCAGTGCGCCCGCGGCGAACGCTCGCCACCACCGGGTCCGCCGGGTCATCGACACCGTCGCCATCTCGCCTCCCTCGGCCATTGTCGCGACATGCGCGCGTTCGTGAAGCTACAGCTCGACCATCGCCCGGTGCCGGTGCGGCTGCCCGAACAGCTGCGACAGCGCGTGCGCCCGCTTGAAGACGAGCTGCGCGTCGTGCTCCCAGGTGATCGCGATGCCGCCATGGAGCTGGACCGTCTCCGCCGCGATCTTGTTGAGCGCGTCGGAGCAGTAGGACTTCGCGACGTGCGCGAGCTGCTCGGCGTGGGGGGCATCGGTCGAGAGGGCGTACGACGCCGCCCACGACGCCGACCTCGACATCTCGACCAGCACGAGCTGGTCGGCCATCCGGTGCTTGAGCGCCTGGAACGACCCGATCTGCCGGCCGAACTGCACCCGCTCCTTGGAGTAGTCGACGGTCATCTCCAGCGCGCGGGCAGCCAGCCCGGTGGACAGGGCGGCGACGCCGACCGCACCGACCAGGTCGGCGCGAGCGCGCGCGGCCGGACCATCGCCGATCTGGGTGCCGCCACTCAGGTCGGGTGACCCCAAGCGGATCGTCTGGTCCATGGAAGGGAGCCACACGGAGTCACTCGACGCCGGGTCCAGCTCCACGAGGCCGTCGTCCGTCGCAGCGAGGAGCACGGTCGCCTGGTCCGCGAACAGCGAGGGCTCACCCGGCACGGCGAACGCCGCCAGCTCTCCGGCGGCGATCCGTGGCAGCAACCTCTCCTTCGCCTCGTCGGTGCCGCCGGCGAGCAGCGCCTCCGCGCTGACCAGCGACGCCAGCAGGGGGGAGGGGGCCAGCGAGCGGCCGAGCTCCTCCAGCACGATCATCGACTCCAGCAGCGAGAAGCCGGCGCCGTCGTAGTCCTCCGGGATCGCCAGGGCGGCGACCCCGATCTGCTCGCACATGGTCTGCCACAGCGACTCGTCGTAGCCGGTCTCGGACACCATCGCGGCCCGGACCGCCGCGGAGTCGGCGCGCTTGGCCAGCAGCGAGCGGACCGTCGCCGCCAGCTCCTGCTGCTCCTCGGAGAACGCGAGCTCCATCAGCCCGCCTCGACCAGCGAGGCGAGCAGCCGCTCGCGATGCACCGAAGGCGTGCCCCAGGCCGAGACCAGGGCCCTGATCTTGGTGATCCACAGGCTCAGGTCGAGCTCGGCGGTGTAGCCGATCGCGCCGTGCACCTGCAGCCCGGTGCGTGCGGCGAGGTACGCCGCGTCGGACGCCGCGACCTTGGCGGCGCTCGGCGAGATCTCACCGAGTGCGGCGCCGTAGACGAGTGGCCGCGCGAAGTCGAGGGCGATGCGGACGTCGGCCAGCGCGTGCTTGATCGCCTGGTAGCTGCCGATCTCGCGTCCGAACTGCTTGCGCTGCTTGACGTAGCTGACCGAGTCGGCCAGGACTCGCTCGCCGAGACCGAGCAGCTGTGCGGACACGGCGAGCACCGCCCGGTCGAAGGCGGCGTCCCACGGGACCTCGGTGGCGCCCACGTCGAAGAGGCGTCGAGCTCGGTCGACGGAGCTCCGGACCTCCCCGACGTCGGTGACTCGATCGGGCCCGGCGTAGACCTCGTCGGCGATGTCCGCATCCAAGGCATACGGCACGTGTGGGAGCAACGCGACAGTCCAGATGCCTCCGGCGTTGCCGAGGTAGGCGACCGACTCCACCCAGGGACCGGGCACCGCGTGGTAGCCGAGCCGCTCGAAGGCCACGGTCATGAACACGGGGTCTGCGCCCTCGTCCTCGGCGGCCAACGAGGTGACACCCATCTCCGACAGGCGACCCCAGAGCTCGAGTCCGGGCTCGTGGTCAGCTCCTGCCCAGGCGCGAGCCACCCTGCTCGTGTCGGAGTCCGCGAGCAGTCGGTCGAGGGAGTCCTGAAGTCGCGCTGATCGTCGTCCAGCTCGAACCTCATCGGCCACGCACCTCCCGCGGCAGACCGAGGATGCGCTCGGCGACGATGTTGCGCTGCACCTCGTTGGTGCCGGCGTAGATCGGTCCGGACAGCGAGAACGTGTAGCCGTCCAGCCAGCGCGACTCCAGCTCGGCGGCCGGACCGAGCAGGTCGAGGGCCGTCTCGTGGAGCGCGATGTCCAGCTCGGACCAGAAGACCTTGTTGACCGACCCGGCCGCGCCCATGTCGCCGCCGGAGGCCAGCCGGGTGACCGTGCCCCAGGTGTAGAACCGGTAGGCCTGCGCCTTGATCCAGGCGTCCACGACGCCGTCCGCCGAGTGGGCGTCGGGGACTGAGCGGTAGAGCTCGACCAGCCGGTCCGCCGCGGCGCAGAACCGCCCGGGGGAGCGCAGCGACAGTCCGCGCTCGTTGCCTGCGGTGCTCATCGCGACCGACCAGCCCTCGCCGACACCGCCGAGCACGTCGCTGTCCGGCACGAAGACGTCCTCGAAGAAGACCTCTGCGAAGCCGGCCTCGCCGTCGAGCTGCGCGATCGGCCGCACCGTGACCCCGGGGGCATCGAGAGGGAACAGGAAGTAGGTCAGCCCGTGGTGCCGCTGTGCCTCGGGATCGGAGCGGAACAGCCCGAACCCCCAGTGCGCGAACGTCGCCCGCGACGACCACGTCTTCTGGCCGTTGAGCACCCAGCCGCCGCGCTCGTCGTCGCGACGCGCGGTCGAGGTCAGCGAGGCCAGGTCGGAGCCGGCCTCGGGCTCGGACCAGCACTGCGCCCAGATCTGCTCACCGGTGGCCATCGTGGGCAGGAACCGGTCCTGCTGCTCCTTCGTGCCGTGGTCGAAGAGGATCGGCGCCAGCAGGAAGATGCCGTTCTGGGAGACCCGGCCGGGCGCACCGGCGCGGTAGTACTCCTCCTCGAAGACCACCCACTCGACCAGCGAGGCCTCGCGGCCGTGGTAGTCCTTCGGCCACGAGACCACCGACCAGCGGGCATCGGCGAGCTTGGCCTCCCACTCCTGGTGCAGCGCCCACCCCTCGGCGGTGTCCATCGACGGCAGCGGCTCGGCCGGCACGTTCGCGGCCAGCCACTCGCGCGCCTCGGCCTGGAAGGCCAGCTCCGACTCGGAGAGCTCGAGGTCCATTCAGTTCCAGCCTCCGGTTGCGAGGTTTCGAGACGGTTGCTGCGCAACCTCCTCAACCACCAGGTCGCTGGTTGAGGAGGGCGCTCTGCGCCCGTCTCGAAACCTCCGCAGCGCGGTGGCCTCAGCCACCGGTCGCTTCGAAACCTCCGCAGCGAGGGCGCGTGCTCAACCACCGGTGTTCCTCAGCTCGGTCTTCAGCACCTTGCCGGACAGGTTGCGGGGGAGCGACTCCACCACGTCGACCTGTCGCGGCACCTTGAAGTTGGCCAGCTTCTCCCTGGCGAAGGCGATCACCTCGTCGGGCGTGACGGTGCCGACGACGTAGGCCTTGCCGACCTCGCCCATCCGCTCGTCCGGTACGCCGACCACGGCCACGTCGGCGACGCCGTCCAGCCGGGCCAGCGCCTGCTCGACCTCGGCGGGGTAGACGTTGAAGCCGCCGGAGATGTACATGTCCTTGAGCCGGTCGGTGATCGTGAGGTTGCCCTCGTCGTCGAGCGAGCCGATGTCGCCGGTGTGCAGCCAGCCGTCGTCGTCGATCGCCTCGCGGGTCGCCTCGGGGTCGTCGAGGTAGCCGAGCATCACGTAGTCGCCGCGCACCAGCAGCTCCCCTGCCCCAGAACCGGACGGAGCCGCGATGCGCGTCTCCATGCCCGGGACGGCCCGCCCGTTGGTGGTGGCCACGGTCTCGGCGGAGTCGCCCTCGCGGCACATCGTCACCACGACCGCCTCGGTCATGCCGAACGCCGTCACGACCTGGTCGATCCCAAGCCCTGACGGAGCCTCCTCGCGCATCCTCTCGATGAGGACGACAGGTACGACGGCCGCACCGGTGACCGCGAGCCGCAGCGAGGACAGGTCCCGCTCCGCACGGCCGGGCGCGTTGAGCAGCGACTGGTAGAGCGTCGGCGCGCCGGGGAAGACGGTGATCCGCTCCGACTCGATGAGCCGCATCGTCTCGTCGACATCGAAGGTCGCCACGGGGTAGAGCGTGCAGCCGGTGAGCAGCCCGACGACGATGCCGATCTTGTAGCCGAAGGAGTGGAAGAACGGGTTGACCACCAGGTAGCGGTCGTCCTGCCGCACTCCGCCGAGCTCCGCCCAGGCGCGCGCGACACCGATGGTCTGGCGGTGGGCGCTCATCGCGCCCTTGGAGCGGCCGGTGGTGCCGGAGGTGAAGAGGATGTCGGCGACGTCGTCCGGCGAGACCTCGGGCAAGCGGTCAGAGCTCGCGTCCCGGTGGCCGGGACCGGCGACCGCCTCGAGGGTCACGACGCGTTCCGAGACGCCGGCGTCGGCCAGCTCCTGCACCTGGTCGCGGCCGAGGAACCCTTCGTGCACGACGACCAGCGCGGCGTCGGTCCGCTCGACCACATCGGCGACCTCGGGGCCGACGTAACGCGAGTTCACCGGCACCAGCACGCCGCCGGCGTAGGACACGGCGAGCGCCGCCACGGCCCAGTCGATGCTGTTCGGCCCCCAGAGGACGACGCGGTCGCCAGCGCCCACGCCCAGGTCGACGTAGAACCCGGCGGCCAGCTGAACCCGCTTCAGCAGATCCGCGTACGGGACCGTCTGCTCACCCTCGACGTAGGCGGGGTGGTCGCCGAACCGCTCCGCGGCCTCGCGGAGCAGGGCAGGGACGGTCTCCAAACCAAGCATTTGCTTGGTAGAGTACCAAATGTGGATCTGAGCTACTCCGCCGAGGACGAGGCCTTCCGGGCCGAGATCCGGGCGTGGCTCGAGGACAACCTGAGCGGCGAGTTCGCGGCCCTCAAGGGCCTCGGGGGACCGGGCAAGGAGCACGAGGCGATCGAGGAGCGGCTGGCCTGGAACCGCCACCTGGCCGCGCACGGCTGGACGGGCATCGGCTGGCCGGAGGAGCACGGCGGTCGCGGCCTCAGCCTGTGGCAGCAGGTGATCTTCCACGAGGAGTACGCGCGGGCCGACGCCCCGGCGCGGGTCAACCACCTCGGCGAGGAGCTGCTCGGTCCGACCCTGATGGCGTTCGGCACAGAGGAGCAGCAGCAGCGGTTCCTGCCGAAGATCCTCGCCGTCGAGGAGCTGTGGGCGCAGGGCTACTCCGAGCCCGGCGCCGGCTCCGACCTGGCGAGCGTGCAGACCAAGGCTCGCCTCGACGGTGGCCAGGAAAAGGCAGAGTGGGTGCTCGACGGCCAGAAGGTGTGGACGTCCAACGCGCACTTCTCCCAGTGGCTGTTCGTCCTCGCCCGCAGCGAGCCGGGCTCGGAGCGCCACCACGGACTGTCGTTCCTGCTGGTGCCCATCGACCAGGACGGCGTCGAGGTCCGGCCGATCGAGCAGCTGACCGGCGGCTCGGAGTTCAACGAGGTGTTCCTGACCGGTGCCCGGACCGCCGCCGACCTGGTCGTCGGCGAGCCGGGGGACGGCTGGCGGGTCGCCATGGCGCTGCTCGGCTTCGAGCGCGGGGTGTCGGTCCTGGGGCAGGTCACCGGCTTCGCCCGCGAGCTGTCCGGGGTCGTCGCACTGGCCAAGGAGAGCGGCGCCATGGACGACCCGGTGCTGCGGGACCGGCTGGCCGGGTTGCGTGTGGAGCTCGAGGTGATGCGCTGGCAGGCGCTGCGCGGGCTGTCGAGCGACGCTCAGCAGGACTCCGGCGGTGCCTCGATCTTCAAGCTGGTCTGGGCGAGCTGGCACAAGCTGCTCGGCGAGGTGGCGATGGACATCCGTGGCCTCGACGGCCTGGCGGCGAGGGGCGCGCCGTACGAGCTGGACGAGTGGCAGCGGCTGTTCCTGTTCTCCCGCTCCGACACCATCTACGGCGGCAGCGACGAGGTGCAGCGCAACATCCTGGCCGAGCGCGTGCTCGGCCTGCCCCGCGAGCCCAAGGGAGCGAGCACGTGACCACCCAGAGGGCCGAGCAGCCGATCCCCGACTACGTGCCCGGCCACGACCTGCTGGCCGGCAAGGTCGTCGTGGTCACGGCCGCGGCCGGCGCCGGCATCGGGGCCGCGGTCGTACGCCGCGCGCTCGAGGAGGGCGCGAAGGCGGTGGTCTTCAGCGACACCCACGAGCGCCGGCTGGCCGAGGCCGAGGGGGCGCTGGCCGCCGAGTTCGGCGCCGACCGCGTGCGCCAGCTGGTCTGCGACGTCACCGACGAGGCCCAGGTGCAGTCCCTGCTCGACGTGGCCGACGAGCTCGGCGGCGTGGACGTCATGATCAACAACGCGGGTCTCGGCGGCACCGCCAGCGTCCTGGAGATGACCGACGAGCAGTGGCTGCGGGTCCTCGACATCACCTTGACCGGGACGTTCCGGTGCGTGCGCGCCGCGGGAGCGCGGTTCGTGGCCTCGGGGAAGAAGGGCGTGATCGTCAACAACGCCTCGGTGGTCGGCTGGCGGGCGCAGGAGGGGCAGGCCCACTACGCCGCTGCCAAGGCCGGGGTGATGGCGCTGACCCGCTGTGCGGCGATCGACCTGGCGCCACACGGGATCCGCGTCAACGCGGTGAGCCCGAGCCTGGCGATGCACCCGTTCCTGGCCAAGGTCACCTCCGACGAGCTGCTCCACGAGCTGACGCAGCGCGAGGCGTTCGGGCGGGCCGCGGAGCCGTGGGAGGTCGCCAACGTGATGGTCTTCCTGGCCAGCGACTACGCGTCGTACATGACCGGCGAGGTGGTGGCGGTGAGCAGCCAGCATGCCTAGCGCCACGCCGGAACGGCTGACCCGGCGCGACGAGCTGCTCGAGATCGCGGCGGGGCTGTTCGCGACCAAGGGGTTCCGCATCACCACCGTGCGGGACATCGCCGACGCCGCCGGGATCCTGTCCGGCAGCCTCTACCACCACTTCGACTCCAAGGAGTCGATGGTCGACGAGATCCTGCGCAGCTTCCAGGACGAGCTGTTCGGGCAGTACGACGCGATCATCGCCTCGGACGCCGATCCGCGGGCCAAGCTCGAGCAGGCGGTCCGGGTCTCCTTCGACGCCATCGACCGGCACCACAACGAGGTGGCGATCTTCCAGAACGACGCCGCCTACCTCGGCACCCTCGAGGGGTTCGGCTACCTCGCCGAGCGCAACGAGCAGTCCCGCCAGGTGTGGCTGACGCTGCTCCGCCAGGGCGTGGCCGCAGGGGTCCTCCGCGACGACCTCGACGTCGACCTCGTCTACCGCTTCATCCGCGACACCGTCTGGGTCGCGGTCAACTGGTACCGGCCCGGTGGGGCCCTCTCCGCCGCCGCCGTGGCCGACCAGTACGTCACCCTGCTGCTCGAGGGGATCGTTGTCGGTGGTTGAGGAGATCGCGCAGCGACCGTCTCGAAACCCCGGAAGGGACGCACATGCCTGAGGCCTACATCGTCGACGCCGTCCGCACGCCGGTCGGCAAGCGCGGGGGCGCGCTCGCCGGCGTGCACTCGGCCGACCTCGCCGCGCACACGATCACCGCGCTGGTGGACCGCACCGGCATCGACCCGGCCGCCGTCGACGACGTCATCCTCGGCTGCTGCGACACGATCGGCTCGCAGGCCGGCGACGTCGCGCGCACCGCGTGGCTGGTGGCGGGGCTGCCCGACCACGTGCCCGGGGTGACCATCGACCGCCAGTGCGGCTCGTCCCAGCAGGCGGTCCACTTCGCGGCCCAGGGCGTGATGTCCGGCACCCAGGACCTGGTGGTCGCCGGCGGCGTCCAGAACATGAGCGCCATCCCCATCTCCGCGGCGATGCTGGTCGGACAGCCGTACGGCTTCTCGACCCCGTTCGCCGAGTCGCCCGGCTGGCAGGCGCGCTACGGCGACCAGGAGGTCAGCCAGTTCCGCTCCGCCGAGATGATCGCCGAGAAGTGGGACCTCTCCCGAGGGGAGATGGAGGAGTTCGCGCTCGCCTCGCACGAGCGCGCCCGGACGGCGATCGCCGAGGGACGCTTCGACCGCGAGATCGTGCCCCTCGACCTCCCGGACGGGCAGAGGTTCGCTGTCGACCAGTGTCCGCGCGAGACCTCGCTGGAGAAGATGGCCGGCCTCGAGCCGCTGGCTCCCGGCGGCCGGATCACGGCGGCGGTCGCCTCCCAGATCTGCGACGCCTCGTCGGCGCTGCTGATCGCCTCCGAGCAGGCGGTCGCCGACCACGGCCTCACCCCTCGGGCGCGGATCCACCACCTGTCGGTCACCGGCGACGACCCGGTCTGGATGCTCACCGGACCCATCCGCGCCACCCACCGGGCCCTGGAGAGGACCGGCCTCACGGTCGACGACATCGACCTGTTCGAGTGCAACGAGGCCTTCGCCTCCGTCGTGCTCGCGTGGATGAAGGAGACCGGCGTCCCGCACGACAAGGTCAACGTGAACGGCGGCGGCATCGCCCTGGGCCACCCGATCGGCGCGACCGGCACCCGCATCATGGCGACCCTGCTCCACGAGCTGGAGCGCACCGGCGGCCGCTACGGCCTGCAGACCATGTGCGAGGGCGGCGGCCAGGCCAATGTCACGATCATCGAGCGGCTCTGACCGGTCCGATCCGACGGAATCAGCGGCGCAGTGTCCGCCATGCCGGTCGAGACGGTGCCTCCGGACGGGCACCGGTGACCGATACCGCCGCCAGGTGAACTTTTGCACAACTACGCAGTGCATCTTTTCGCAAAACCCACCCATTGACCGCAGATGTTCCGCGGGTGGACATTCAGCCCGGATCTTCTCGGGCGGTCCGTCACCCGAGCAGCGCCATGCCTGGACTCAGGCACTCCTCCATCCAGTGGCTCGATCAGAGCCCATTCACAAGGAGATTCTCGGGTGAGTAGAAGACTCGTCATCGGGAGGGTCAGCCGCACATTGACGGTTGGCGCTCTCGTCTCGGCGATGGCCGCACTCGCGCCCACAGGCGCCAGCGCATCGCCGTCGCACCGCACGGACCGGACCGCGCCCACGCAGGGGCAGACCGCAGCCAAGCCCGCACCGCCCGGAGGTGTCGCGGCGGCGGCCGCCTCCGCCGACCGGCTGGTCAGCAGCAAGCCGGAGGTGCTCAAGGCCGGCAAGCACGACGCCTTCCAGGCCGGCAAGGTCCTGAGCTCCATGGGGCTCAACTACGTGCCGTACGAGCGCACCTACCGCGGCATCCCCGTGGTCGGCGGGGACTTCGTGGTGTCGACGGACGACCACGGCAAGATCCTCTCGACCAGCGTCGCGCAGACCCGCCAGGTCAAGCTCCGCTCGGTCAAGGCCACCGTCTCCAGGGCCGCGGCCCGCGCCACCAGCAGCCACCGGCTGCAGCGCGCCACCCTCGGCAGGTCCCGTCTCGTGGTGCTGCAGACCAAGCACTCGCGGCTGGCGTGGGAGACCTGGGTCAGCGGCCGCAAGCACGGCGAGGCGTCCCGCCTCACGGTGTACGTCGACGCCCGGACCGGCCGCGTCCTCACCACCAAGGAGCACGTCGTCGAGGGCACCGGCAACGGCAACTGGGAGGGCACCGTCACCATCCCGACGACCGGCTCCGGCTCGTCGTACTCGATGACCAACAGCAACGCGCCCACGCTCAAGTGCCAGAACGCGTCCGGCAACGTGACGTTCACCGGCACCGACGACGTCTGGGGCAACGGCAGCGCGACCGACCGCGAGACCGGCTGCGTCGACGCGTTCTACTCGGCCGAGAAGATGCGCCAGATGCTCTCCACCTGGCTGGGCCGCAACGGCATGAACGGCTCCGGCGGCTGGGTGCCGATCCGGGTCGGCCTCAACGACGTCAACGCCTACTACGACGGCACCCAGGTGCAGATCGGCCACACCCAGACCGGCGGCAAGTGGATCGGCTCGATCGACGTCGTGGCCCACGAGTTCGGGCACGGCGTGGACGACAAGACCCCGGGTGGCATCTCCGGAGGAGGCACCCAGGAGTTCGTCGGTGACACCTTCGGCGCGTCGACCGAGTGGTTCGCCAACAACCCGGCCGACGTCCCCGACTTCACCGTGGGTGAAGAGGTCAACCTGGTCGGCCAGGGCCCGATCCGGGTGATGTACAACCCCTCGGCCGTGGGCGACTCCAACTGCTACTCGTCGTCGATCCCCAACCAGGAGGTCCACGCCGCGGCGGGCCCGGGCAACCACTGGTACTACCTGCTGGCCGAAGGCACCAACCCGACCAACGGCCAGCCCACCAGCCCGACCTGCAACGGCTCCACCATCACCGGCATCGGTGTCCAGAAGGCCCAGCAGATCATGTACAACGCGATGCTCCTCAAGACGTCGTCGTCGTCGTACCTGAAGTACCGCACCTGGACGCTGACCGCGGCCAAGAACCTGTTCCCGGGCAGCTGCACCGAGTTCAACACCGTCAAGGCGGCGTGGGACGCGGTCTCGGTGCCGGCGCAGGCCGCCGACCCGACCTGCTCGGCGAGCGGCGGCGTGACCGTCACCAACCCGGGCAACAAGACCGGCACGGTCGGCACCGCGATCTCGTCGTTCACGCTGTCGGCCTCGCCGTCGGCGTCGTACACCTGGTCGGCCACCGGTCTCCCGCCGGGCGTCAGCATCTCCGCGGGCGGCACCGTCTCCGGTACGCCGACCACGGCGGGCACCTACAACGTGACCGCGACCGCGACGTCCAGCAGCGGCTCGGGCTCGACCACCTTCACCTTCACCATCTCCGGTGGTGGCGGTGGCGGCTGCTCCGGTCAGCAGCTGGGGAACCCTGGCTTCGAGACCGGCTCGGCCGC
Source organism: uncultured Actinomycetota bacterium (assembly GCA_963766475.1). Taxonomy (GTDB): domain Bacteria; phylum Actinomycetota; class Actinomycetes; order Propionibacteriales; family Nocardioidaceae; genus Nocardioides. The sequence goes on from CAVXZS010000008.1 coordinate 12,919, forward strand.
ACCGTGGTCGGCGTCCTCGGGCGTGGTCGACAACTCCGCCAGCCAGGCAGCGCACGCCGGCTCCTGGAAGGCGTGGCTGGACGGCTACGGCACCACGCACACCGACACGCTCAGCCAGTCGGTGGCCATCCCGGCCGGATGTGGCGCGACGCTCACCTTCTACCTGCACGTCGACTCCGCCGAGACCACGACCTCGGTGCAGTACGACAAGCTGACCGTGAAGGCGGGCTCGACCACGCTGGCGACGTACTCCAACCTCAACAAGGCCTCGGGCTACAGCCAGAAGTCGTTCAACCTCTCCGCGTTCGCGGGGCAGACGGTGACGATCAGCTTCACCGGCACCGAGGACAGCTCGCTGCAGACGTCGTTCGTCATCGACGACACGGCGCTGACGCTCAGCTGACCTGACAGCACCGACACGGAGGCCGCCACCCATCGGGGGTGGCGGCCTTCGTGTTAATCAGTGGCGCCGGCTCCTCCGCACCGCGACATTGATCGCATGGAGATCAGCCGGTTCGGACCGGACGACACCGACCGGCTCCATCAGTACATCGAGGTGGTCAACTCCGCGCGCGCGGTTGACTCCCCGTGGCAGCGCCCGGACACCGTGAAGAACGCCGAGGACCGGTTCCGTCACGGCTGGGACGGCGAGGTCGAGGCGCCCTACGTCGGGCTCGCCGACGGCGTCCCCGTGGCCGTCGGGCGGGTCGCCACCACTGACTACGACAATCTCCACCTGGCCTGGGTCGGGGTCCAGGTCCACGGCGACCATCGGCGCCGCGGCCACGGCTCGGCGATGCTCGACGTACTGGTCGACGAGGTGAAGGCCCGGGGACGGACCTCCATCGGCATCGACGGCTGGGACGCCGACAACACCAGGGGCTTCGCTGCCCGGCACGGGTTCGAGCCCAAGAGCGCGGCGATCCAGCGTCGGCAGCTCCCCGCCGAGCTGGACTGGCCCGAGATCGAGCGGCTGCACAAGGAGGCCGCGGCGTCCGCCGCAGGCTACGACCTCGTGCGCAGGGAAGGCCGCACGCCCGACGCCGAGCTCGACCAGCTGGCCGTGATGGCCAGCGCGATCAACGACGCGCCGACCGACGACCTCGACATCGAGGACGAGGTGTTCACACCCGACCGGATGCGCGCCTACGAGTCGGCCCAGCTCGACCGCGGCAACCGGATGTACCGCACCTTCGTCCGCCACCGCGACAGCGGCGAGCTGGCCGGCCACTCCGTCGTGGTCGTCGACGGCGAGCGTCCGGAGTACGCCGAGCAGCACGACACGTCGGTGGTCGCGGCGCATCGCGGCCACCGGCTCGGGCTGCTGCTGAAGACCGACATGAACCTGTGGCTGCGTGAGATCCAGCCCCAGATCACCGAGATCGGCACGTGGAACGCCGAGTCCAACGACTTCATGATCGGCGTCAACGAGGCGATCGGCTACCGGGTCATGGGCCGTCAGCTCGAACTCCAGAAGTCGCTGTGACGGCCCGCCGGCTCTCGACCACCCCGACCGTCGGGTTGAGGCGGGCCAGGGCGTCCGCGGCAGGGGCGTCGGCGGCGATGCGCGTGGCCGCCGAGGACCTCCGCGCGTTCTTCGCGCAACCGGTTCAGGCCAGGTAGGACGCAGCCCGCCGGAGCTCGTCGACCGCAGTCGTGACGATGCGGTCGACGAGCTCCTCGCACGTCGGGAGGTCGTCGATCACGCCGACCACCTGGCCGGACGCGAGGATCCCGGCGTGGGTGTCGCCGTCGACCAGGCCGGCCTTCAGCAGTGTGGGCGTGTTCGCGGCCAGGGTCATCTGGGAAAGGGTGCGGCCCTGGGCCTTGCGCATCTCACGGCCGTCGCGGGCGAGCTGCACCCAGCCCATCCCGCTCTCCCTCTTGAACTGCGCCGTCCGGCGGAGCGTGGGGCCGAGCCGGCGCACGGCGCTGGTCTCCTCGACCTCCTCCACGAACGGCGTGCGGAGCATTCGGTGCGGCATCCCGTCGACCTTCGTGGTGACGACGGTGCCCGTGAGGTCGGTGTCGAGGTAGAGCTGCTTGACCGAGTCGGGGACCGCGGAGTCCTGGGTCAGCAGGAAGCGGGTGCCCATGCCGACCGCGGCGGCGCCGTACGACAGCGCCGCGGCCAGCCCGCGGCCGTCGAAGAACCCACCCGCGGCGACGACCGGGATGTCCACGGCATCCAGGACTGTCGGCAGCAGCAGCGTGGTCGGGACCGGTCCGGTGTGGCCGCCGCCCTCGCCGCCCTGGATCATCACCGCGTCCGCACCCCAGCCGGCGACCTTGACCGCATGCTTCGCGGCACCGATCGACGGCATCACGACCACGCCGTGGTCCTTGAGCTTCCTGATCAGCTCGGGCTTGGGCGCCAGCGCGAACGACGCCACCTTGACGCCGTGCGTGACGAGCAGGTCGCAGCGGTCGCCGGCATCGCCCGCGTCCGCGCGCAGGTTCACCCCGAACGGCTGGTCGGTGCGGCTCTTGACCTCGACGATCGCCCGCTCGAGCTCGTCCAGGCTCATCGTGGCGCTGGCCAGGATGCCGAGGCCGCCGGCGTTCGCCGTACCGCTGACCAGTCGTGGCCCGGAGACCCAGCCCATGCCGGTCTGCACGACCGGGTGGCGGACGCCGACGAGCTCGGTGAACGGGGTGCGCAGGACCTGGGGGGTCACTGGTCCGGCACCTCCTTGAACCGCAGCCCCTTCGGGTCGAGGACCTCGTTGATCAGCACCAGCTCCTCAGCCGTGGGGAGCCGGGTCTCCTCGACGGGGCCGTCGCCGTCGATGTGGATCTCGCAGCCCGTGGCGTCTCGGACCTCCTCGAGAGTCACCCCTGGGTGGACGCTCAGGAGGCGCAGCGTGTCGTCGGGTCCGTGCACGTCGAAGACCGCGAGGTTCGAGACGATCCGGTGGATGTCGTTGTAGCGCGAGGCGCCTGGTCCGGCGGCCCTGGCGCGCTTGGGCCCGACCCCGGAGACGACGTCGACCTGCTCGACGAACACGCGCGGGGAGTGCTTGGGCACCCAGTAGGACGTCCGGTTGTTCACGGTGTTGCCGGGCGCACCGCGGGAGCCGAGCAGCTGCCGCGTCGGGCGGGCGAAGTCCCCGATGGCCGAGATGTTCTGGTTGCCGTGCCTGTCGACCTGGGTGGCCCCCATCATCACGTGCCGCTTGCCGTGGGCGACGACGTCGAAGACCCGCCGGAAGGGGATCCAGCCTTCGACCACGTCGCGCTCCACCGAGTGTGGAGCGAACAGCGGCGGCGGACTGGCCAGGAACAGCGACTCGCCGTCGCTGATGACGAGGTCGGGGTTCTGGGTGAGCCGGCAGAGCCGAACGCCGAGCATCGGGAGCAGCCCCATCGGGCTGGCGAAGAGCTCGCCGTCGTCGGCGAACGCGTCGGCGATCGCGGCGGCGCAGACGTCCGCCCTGGTGGCGCTGGTGGCGCTGGTGGCGCTGCTCATGCCTGCTCCTCGGAGAAGGTCTGCACGGCTGCTTGGTACGCCGCCTCGTCGCCGCTCAGGAACCGCTGCTCGAACGCCGTCCACTCCTCGTCGGTGCCGCCCGCCGCCGCGGCGTAGGCCCGTTGGAACCTCTCGTCGCGCTCGTAGTCGGGCGTGCAGGTGGTGAAGTGCGCGCCGTTCGGTGTCTCGACGACGCCGTCGACCATCATCCGGCTGACCAGCAGCCGTTGCACGGGCGCGTCGACGGTCAGGCCGGCGGTGTCGACGATCTCCTCGCACGAGACGTAGGCGCGCTCGGCGGCCATGCAGAACAGGTCGTCGAAGTAGGGGTCCGGGCCGAGGTAGGTGGCGTTGCCGTGCTTGTCGGCGCGGTTGAGGTGCACCAGCGCGACGTCGAGCTCGAGGGCGGGCACGGCGACGAGCTCCTGCCCGTCGGCGTACGGGCTGGTGACCGTCTTGATCCCCGGGTTGTTGACCAGCACGTCGGAGCCGAGACCGGCCCGCATCGGCAGGAACGGCAGCCGCTGGGAGGCCGCGAGCAGCCCGGTCTGGAACATCCCCTCGTCGAGCTCGACGACCTCGGGGATGGTGCCCTCCTGGCGGGCCCTCTGGAAGTTGGGCTCGAGCGGCACCGAGTCGAGCGAGACGAACGCGTAGACGAGCTTCCTGACCTTGCCCGCGCGGACCAGCAGGCCGACGTCGGCGCCGCCCCAGCTCACCAGGGTGAGGTCCTTGAGGTCGGAGCGGAGGATCGCCCGGACCAGTGCCATCGGCTTGCGCCGGGGTCCCCAGCCGCCGATCCCGAGGGTGATGCCGTCCTCGAGCGTCGCCACGACCTGGTCGACCGTCATCGTCTTGTCGCGGGGGCCCTTGGTCACGTGTTCTTGGCCTTGTCTGTCCCGGCGAAGTCGTCGCGCAGCTCGTCGGAGACGCCCGAGAGGTTGAGCTCGAACGTGAACCCCTGCTCGAAGCGGTAGCTCTTGTTGACGTCGACCGGGTCGATGCCGTTGAGCGCCTCCTTGGCGGCCCGGATCACCCGGGTGTCCTTGGCGGCGATCTCGCCGGCCACCGCGAGGGCGGCGTCGTCGAGCTGGTGACGGGCGACCACCTCGAGCACGCTGCCGTGGGGGAGCAGCTCCGCCGCGGTGATGGTGCGGCCGGTGAAGTAGAGGGTGCGCATGAGCTGCGGCGGCACCAGCCTGGCCAGGTGGGTGGCCGCGCCGAGGGCGCCGCGGTCGACCTCCGGCACGCCGAAGTAGGCGTCGTCGGCGGCCACGATGCAGTCGGCGTTGCCGACCAGCCCGACCCCGCCGCCGAGGCAGTGGCCGTGGACGGCCGCGACGACCGGCACCGCGCACTCGTAGACCGCCTTGAACGCCGCGTAGCAGCCGCGGTTGGCACCGATGAGGGCCTCGAAGCCCGTGGTCCGCTGCATCTCCTTGATGTCCACGCCGGCGTTGAAGCCGCGGCCCTCGGCCCGCAGGACCACCACCTTGGTGTCCAAGTCCGCCGACGCCTCGTCCAGGGCACCGGCGACGTCGAACCAGCCCTGCACGGTCAGGGCGTTCACGGGGGGAGCATCCATCGTGACGACGCGGATGCCGTCAGGCTGCAGCTCACTGGTGATCGTCACGGAACTCCTCATGGGGTTTCGAGACGCGTCACTGGGTCCCTCGCAAGCTCGGGCCTCAGTCGACGCTCCTCAACCTCCTCGCTGATCGGGGCCTTCGCAGGCTCAGGCCCCGCGCTCGGACCTAACCAAGCAAGTGCTTGGTAGGGTATCACCATGGCGCTCGCCCTGGACCTGTCCGGCCGTGTCGTGCTGGTCACCGGCGGCACGCGCGGGATCGGGCTCGGCATCACCGAGGCGTTCCGCGCGGCGGGTGCGCAGGTGGTCACCTGTTCGCGGTCGGAGGTGGACGCGCCGGACCACCACGTCTGCGACGTGCGGGACCCCGACGCGGTCGCGGACCTCGTGGCGACGGTGGTCGCCGACGCGGGCCGGCTCGACGTGCTGGTCAACAACGCCGGCGGGGCGCCGTACGCACTGGCCGCGGACGCGTCCGCCCGCTTCCACGACAGGGTCGTCGGCCTCAACCTGCTGGCGCCGCTGCTGTGCGCGCAGGCGGCGAACGCGGTGATGCAGGAGCAGGGGACCGGCGGCGCGATCGTCAACATCTCCTCGGTCTCGGCGCGGCGGCCCTCGCCCGGCACCGCGGCGTACGGCGCGGCGAAGGCCGGCCTCGACGCGCTCACGTCCTCCCTCGCGGTCGAGTGGGGGCCGAAGGTGCGCGTGAACTCCATCGACGTCGGCCTGTGCCGCACCGAGGACACCGCCGACCACTACGGCGGCGACGCGCGGGTCGCCGCGATCGAGCGCACCATCCCGCTCGGACGGATGGCCCGGCCCGAGGAGGTCGGTCACGTCGCGGTGTTCCTCGCGAGCGACCTCGCGTCGTACGTCTCCGGCGCCCGGGTCGAGTGCCACGGCGGGGGAGAGCCCCCCGTCTTCCTCTCCGCAGTGGAAGGACAGCCATGAGCCTCTTGGAGGGGCGGGTCGCGATCGTCACCGGAGCGGGCAGGGGGATCGGCCGGGCGCACGCGCTCGAGCTGGCGTCCCACGGTGCCGCCGTGGTGGTCAACGACTACGGCGTGTCGCTCGCCGGCCAGAGATCGGCAGAGGGGACCGGCGAGTCGCCGGCCGACGAGGTCGTGGCCGAGATCGAGGCCGCAGGCGGCCGAGCGGTCGCCAACGGTGCCGACGTGGCTGACTTCGAGCAGGCCGCCGCGATGGTGCGGCAGGCCGTCGAGGCGTTCGGCGGGCTCGACATCCTCGTCAACAACGCCGGGTTCGTGCGCGACCGGATGCTCGTCAACACCTCGGAAGAGGAGTGGGACGCGGTGGTCCGGGTGCACCTGAAGGGCCACTTCGCGCCGCTGCGGCACGCCGGCGCCTACTGGCGCGCCGAGGCCAAGGAGGGCCGCCAGCGCGCCGCCCGCGTCATCAACACCTCGTCCGGCGCCGGCCTGCAGGGCTCGGTGGGCCAGGCGACGTACTCCGCCGCCAAGGCCGGGATCGCCGGGCTCACGCTGGTCGCGGCCCAGGAGCTCGGGCGCTACGGCGTCACGGTCAACGCGATCGCCCCGGTGGCCAGGACCCGGATGACCGAGGGCGCCTTCGACACCTCACAGATGGCGCTGCCGGAGGACAACTCGCCGGTGGTGGCCTGGCTCGCCTCCGAGGAGGCCGGTGACGTGACCGGCCGGGTGATCGAGATCGACGGGAGCACCATCACCGTCGAGACCGGCTGGGCGCACGGCCCGTCGCGCGACGCCGGCCACCGCTGGGCCGCGACCGAGGTCGGGCCCGGCGCTGCGCGACCTGCTCGCCGAGGCGCCGTCGCCCGAGCCGGTCTACGGCGCCTGACGCGCTGGCCGCCGGCGGTCGGGTCGGAGGTGCCGGTTCACCTACATATCGTGATGAAGCCGCGCGACGGGCAGGGGCTAGATCCGCTCGAGCACGGTGCCGGTCGCCATCGCCCCGCCGGCGCACATCGAGACCAGGGCGACGGTGGCGTCGCGGCGCTCGAGCTCATGGAGGGCGGTGGTGATCAGCCGGGTGCCGGTGGAGCCGACCGGGTGGCCGAGCGCGATCGCGCCGCCGTTGACGTTCACGCGGTCCAGGTCGACGCCGTGCTGGCCGGCCCAGGAGAGGACGACGGAGGCGAACGCCTCGTTGACCTCGAACAGGTCGAAGTCGGAGATCGACATGCCGGTGCGGTCGAGCAGCTTCTGGGTGGCCTCGATGGGCCCGTCGAGGTGGTAGTAGGGGTCGGAGCCGACCAGGCAGTGGGTCCTGATCCGGGCCCGGGGGGTGAGGCCGAGGGCGCGGGCCCTGTCCTCGTCCATGATCAGTACGGCGGACGCCCCGTCGGAGATCTGGGAGGACGTGCCGGCGGTGTGCAGGCCGTCGGGGAGCACGGGCTTGAGCCCCCGCAGGCCCTCGAGCGTGGTGTCGCGCAGCCCCTGGTCGGCGTCGACGACGCGGGTCCCGCCGGTGGGCGTGCCCTCCGCGTCGAGCACCGGGGCGGTGAAGGGAGCGATCTCGCGCTTGAACCGGCCCTCGTCGACCGCGACCCGGGCCTTCTGCTGCGAGGCCAGGCCGAACGCGTCGAGGTCGGGGCGGGTCAGCCCGCGGCGGCCGGCGATGCGGTCGGCGGCCTCGAACTGGTTGGGCAGGTCGATCGCCCAGTCGTCGGGGCGCGGGTCGCCGGTGCCGGGCGGCACGTTGGCGCCGAGCGGGATGCGCGACATCGACTCGACCCCGCAGGCGACGCCCACGTCGATGGTGCCGGCCGCGACCATGTCGTGCACCAGGTGCGCGGACTGCTGGCCCGACCCGCACTGGGCGTCGACCGCGGTCGCGCCGGTGCGCTGGGGGAGACCGGCGTAGAGCCAGGCGCGACGCACCATGTCGTTGGACTGCTCACCGGCCTGGGTCACGCAGCCGCCGACCACCTGGTCCACCAGGTCAGGGTCGACGCCGGCGCGGCGCAGCACCTCGGCCTGGGCGAAGCCCAGCAGCGCCGCGGGATGGACCCCCGCGAGCCAGCCCCTCCGCTTGCCGAGCGGCGTGCGGACGGCATCGACGATCACCGGACTGCCCATGACAAGAAAGTAGAACACGTTCTTGTTTCGGGCAAGGAACTACTTCCGTTACCTACCGGGAGTATGTAGCGTGACGCACTAGAACACGTTTCAGTATTACCCGCCGGACCGCGTGAGGGGCTCCTGTGACATCGGCACCAGACGTCTCGTTGGACTTCGACCCCACCGACCCCGACGTGATGCGGGTGCGGGTGCCGCACGACGAGCTGCTGACCCTGCGGCGTACGGCGCCGGTGTCGTTCGTGACCCAGTCCGAGAGCGCCCGCGCCGGGTTCCCGGCGCACCGCGGCTACTGGGCGGTGAGCAAGCACGCCGACGTCGCCGCGATCTCCAAGGACCAGACGAACTTCTCCACCAACCTCGACGGCGTCATCATCCGGTTCGGGCCGGACATGAACCGCGAGGGCGTCGAGAACACCAGGTTCCTGCTGATCAACCACGACGCGCCCGACCACACCAAGCTCCGGCAGATCATCTCGCGCGCGTTCACCCCGCGCGCCATCTCGGCGCTGCACGAGGACCTGCAGCGCCGCTCCCGCGAGATCGTCGCCGCGGCCGTCGACAAGGGCGAGGGCAACTTCGTCGAGGACGTCGCGGCCGAGCTGCCGCTCCAGGCGATCGCCGGCCTGCTCGGCGTCCCGCAGGAGGACCGCGGCAAGCTCTTCGAGTGGTCCAACCAGATGATGTCCTACGACGACCCCGAGGTGGAGGGTGACGAGGCCGTCGCGTTCATGGAGATCCTCGGCTACTCCATGGCGCTGGCCGACGAACGACGGAAGAACCCCCAGGACGACATCATCACCAAGCTCGTCAGCGCGGAGATCGACGCCAGCGGTGAGCACGGTCGCGGCCTGACCGACGACGAGTTCGGCTTCTTCATGGTCCTGCTCGCGGTCGCGGGCAACGAGACCACCCGCAACGCGATCTCGCACGGCATGCACGCCTTCTTCGAGAACCCCGACCAGTGGGAGCTCTTCAAGAGCACCCGGACGCCCACCGCCGGCGACGAGGTCATCCGGTGGGCGACGCCGGTCACCGTCTTCCAGCGGACCGCCATCAACGACGTCGTGGTCGGTGGCCAGCCGGTCGCGGCCGGCGAGCGGGTCGGCATGTTCTACGCGAGCGCCAACTTCGACGAGGACGTGTTCGCCGACCCGTTCCGCTTCGACATCACCCGTGACCCCAACCCGCACCAGGCCTTCGGAGGCCATGGTGCGCACTACTGCATCGGCGCCAACCTGGCGCGCCTCGAGGTCAACCTGATCTTCGACGCCCTGGCCGAGCAGGCTCCGGACATCCGGCAGCTCGGGGAGCCGCGGCGGCTGCGGCACGGCTGGATCAACGGGGTCAAGGAGCTGCAGGTCGCCTACCGATGACCGGCGACCGGCACCAGATTTCGAGAGGGAGCACCAGGTGACCAGCGCTGTCCTGCCCGAGGGCTACGACCCCACCGACCCCGACGTCCTCTGGAAGGCCGTGCCGCACGAGGAGTTCCAGGCGCTGCGACTCAACGCGCCGGTGCACTGGATCGAGCAGCCCCAGTCCTCACGTGACGGGATGCTCGGCGGGACCGGCTACTGGGCGGTGTCCAAGCACGCCGACGTGTCGGCGGTGTCGAAGGACTCCAGGAACTTCTCCTCGGCCGAGAACGGCGCGATCATCCGCTTCCGGGAGGGGATGCTCCGGGAGATGGTGGAGATGCAGCGGGTCATGCTGCTCAACCAGGACCCGCCCGAGCACACCTCCACGCGACAGATCATCAGCCGGGGCTTCACGCCGCGGTCGATCGGCGCGCTCGAGGGGATCATGACCGAGCGGGCCCACCGCATCGTCACGGAGGCGGTCGAGCGTGCCACCGGCGACTTCGTCACCGAGGTGGCCGCCGAGCTGCCCCTCCAGGCGATCGCCGACCTCCTCGGCGTACCCCAGGAGGACCGCGCCAAGCTGTTCAACTGGTCCAACCAGATGCTGGCCAACGAGGACCCCGACTACCAGGACGGCGAGCCCGACCTCGCCGCGGCCGAGGTGCTCGGCTACGCGATGTCCATGGCCGCCGCGCGCCGCGAGGACCCGCAGGACGACATCATCACCAAGCTGATCAACGCCGACAAGGACGGGCGCGGGCTCACCGACGACGAGTTCGGCTACTTCTTCATCATCCTGACCGTCGCCGGCAACGAGACGACGCGCAACGCGATCACCCACGGCATGAACGCCTTCCTCGACAACCCCGACCAGTGGCGGCTCTGGGTCGACGAGCGCCCCGAGACGATGGTCGACGAGGTGGTCCGCTGGGCCACGCCGGTCAACGTCTTCCAGCGGACGGCGCTCCACGACGTCATGGTCGGCGACGTCGAGGTGAAGACGGGCCAGCGGGTCGGGCTGTTCTACGGCAGCGCCAACTACGACGAGGACGTCTTCACCGACCCGCACACGTTCGACATCACCCGGGCCCCGAACCCGCACGTCGCCTTCGGCGGCCACGGCGCGCACTACTGCATCGGCGCCAACCTGGCCCGCCAGGAGGTCCGGCTGATCTTCACGGCGCTGGCCGACCACGCGCCCGGCATCAGCCGGCTCGGCGAGGCCCGCCGGCTCAGGCACGGGTGGATCAACGGCATCAAGGAGCTGCAGGTGAGCTACACCGGTTGAGCTTCTGGGAACCGTGGCGGCCGCGCGCGTAGCCGACCCGCACCCGCCGTCAAGGATCGCGCTTCGCGCGCCCGCTGCGCGGCGCCTGCGGCGTCCTTGACTGCGGGTCCCGGCGGGTCGGCTGGTCCGGCGCGAAACGGCGGGCTCCGCCCGCCGCCGCATGCGCGGCCGCCGGCACAACGTCATGCGGTGGGAGCAATCGGGTGCTCTGTCCGTATGACGTCCCTGCCAGCTGGTCGGACGTAAAGGCTTACGGTGTGATTTGGTGCCACCAGGTGACACCAAATCGCACGCTAAGCGTTTGCCCCGTCCGACTTGGTAGGCGCGCGGGCACCCCATGTGAGGGCACCGGGACCCGGAGGAGCCGGCTACTCCAACCCGGCCCGGTCCGTCAGCACGAGCGGGCCGTCGGAGGTGACCGCGACGGTGTGCTCCATGTGGGCACCGCGGGAGCCGTCCGCGCTGCGCAGGGTCCAGCCGTCGGCGTCGGTGAAGATCTGGTCGGTGGTCTGCAGGAACCACGGCTCGATCGCGATGACCAGGCCCGGCTTGAGCTTGAGTCCACGGCCCGGGCGGCCGTCGTTGGGGACGTGGGGGTCTCCGTGCATCGTGCGGCCCACGCCGTGCCCGCCGAACTGCAGGTTCACGCTGAGCCCGGCCGCGCGCGCCACGTCGCCGATCGCGGCCGAGATGTCGAAGAGCCGGTTGCCGGCCTGGGTCTGGGCGATCCCGGCCTCGAGCGCCCGGGTGGCGACGTCGATGAGCCTGAGGTCCTCCTCGCGTGGCGTCCCGACCACCACGCTGAGCGCCGAGTCGGAGACCCAGCCGTCGACGCTGCACGCGAAGTCGAGGGAGAGCAGGTCGCCGTCCCGGAGCGCGTAGTCGTGGGGGAGCCCGTGCAGCACGGCGTCGTTGACGCTGGTGCAGAGCACCTTCCCGAACGGCGAGGCCCCGAACGACGGGTGGTAGTCGATGTAGCAGGACTCGGCGCCGCGCTCCTTGATCATCTCGTGGGCGAGCCGGTCGAGGTCGAGCAGGCTGACGCCCACGTCGGCTGCGTCCCGCAGTGCGACGAGGACCTCGGCCACGAACCGGCCGGCCGGCCGCATGGCGTCGATCTGCGCGGGGGTGCGGAGCTCGATCATGAAGAGAACCCTATGGCTCGGTTCCACACGGTCGACTGGCGGCACTTGACTTCCACGATTCGGAAGATAATGTCCGGCACGCGAATAATCACATCGGTCAGGAGCGCAGGAG
>CAVXZS010000009.1:0-761452 GCA_963766475.1 uncultured Actinomycetota bacterium
GCGCAACTCGCGTGTGCCGGGGGCGCAACTCGCGTGTGCCGGGGGCGCAACTCGCGTGTGCCGGGGGCGCAAGTCCGCGTGTGCCGGGGGCGCAACTCGCGTGTGTCGGAGGTCGTCAGTTGCCGGTGAGGTTCGCGACGCACTGGTCGAAGGCGTCGTTGTTGTTGAGCGGGTTGTCGATGAGGCCCTTGAGGGTGGACTGCACGATCGCGTCCGCGAGGTCGAGGATCGGCGACAGGATCGTGGTGGGCAGGTCGGTCGGCAGGATGGTGGCAGTCGGTCGGGAGGATCGTCGGCAGGGCGGTCGGGACGGCGGTGGTGGGACGGCCGTCGTCGCCAGCTTGGTCGGAATGGGGTCGAGCTCGTCGTTGGGCCCGACGTGGGCGTCGGCTGCTGAGTCGGAGTCGCAGTCGGCTTCGCGGTCGGCGTCGGGCTGGGCTTGTGGGTCGGGCTCGGGGTCGGCTTCGACGTCGGGCCCTTGGTGGGCTCGGGCTCCGCGGTCGGCGGCCGCCACCGCCCCCGCCGCCACCGCCCCCGCCGCCACCGCCGCCGGTGGGTTCCCGCTCGGGGGGAGGGTGCCGCTGGCAGTGCCGTTGGGCACGGAGACGAACTCGCCGCTGACGTACGCCTCGTAGCGCGAGCACCAGCTCGACGTATCCTGGCTGTGGTTGTAGCGGAACACCACGCGCGCCGGCCCTCGTCGGTGCCCAGGTCGTCGTCGCCGAGCAGAGGTACACACGCCGTGGCCAGCGCCGCGTCGTCGATGTCCTGCGGGTTTCGCTGACCGTCGCCGTCGGAGTCGGCGCCGACCACCGACCAGGTCGACGGGATGAACTGCATCGGGCCGACGGCGCGGTCGAGCTCGGTGTCGCCGTCCAGCGTGCCGGCGTCCGTGTCGGCGATGGTGGTCGTGCCCAGCGTGCCGTCGAGGGGCATGCCATTATCGGCGGCCGCGCCAGGCCCTGGCCGGTCAGCCGGCTGCCGTGGACGCGGCCGTGGTCGGACTCGACACGACCGATGGCGGCGATGAGCTGCCACGGCAGGTGGCACGCGGTGTCGGCGGTGTTGATGACGGTCTCGGCCCGCTGGTACGCCGCGAGGGCGGCCATCGGGATGCCGTTGGCCGCCGCGTCGGCGACGGCCTGGTCCGGGTCGCCCTGTACGCCGGGCGCGAGGGACTGCGGGCCGGACACGCTGGCGGGCGCCTCGATGGCCTGGGCGGGGATCGTGCTGCCGTCCGGCAGCGTGCGTCCCCGCCGTCAGCCGAGGTGGCGCTGCTGCCAGCGAGGCCGACGCCGACCAGGCTGGCGGTCCACGCGGCGGACAGCACGGCGAGCGGCACCAGGGTGGCGGCCTTCTGGAGGCGGCCGAACCTCGCCTCGCTCATCGTGGGTCTCCCTCGTGCTCGAGTCACCCGGGGGCTTCCCTCCCGCACGGGCCCCCCTCCAACGAGAGGAGTTACCCGCGGGTTAGGTCGGTCAGTCCCGAGTGTGACCTGGGTCACAGCGCGCGTCGTCTGCGTTTCCACGATACGGCGGATCGTCGCCGCGCGGAGCCGGATGTGACCTCTCACCGGCCGTTGGGACAATGAGCCCGTGACCTCGCCGCAGGAGCCCCCGACGCAGTCTAGACGAGGCCCTCTTCGCACGGGCGCGCGCGGTCACTCCCGGTGGCGTGAACTCCCCGGTGCGTGCCTTCAACGCCGTCGGAGGCACGCCCCGGTTCATCCGCTCCGGACGTGGCGCCTGGCTGACCGACGTCGACGGCAACGAGTACGTCGACCTGGTCTGCTCGGGGGCGCGATGCTGCTCGGCCACGCCCACCCCGAGGTGCAGGAGGCCATCGCGGCGGCGGTCGCGCGCGGCACGTCGTCGGCACCCCCACCGAGCCCGAGGTCGAGCTCGCCGAGGAGCTGGTGGCGCGGACGCCCATCGAGAAGGTCCGGTTCGTCTCGTCGGGCACCGAGGCCACGATGTCCGCGATCCGGCTGGCCCGCGGCGTCACCGGCCGCGACGTGGTGGTGAAGTTCGCCGGCTGCTACCACGGCCACGTCGACGCCCTGCTCGCGGCGGCCGGCAGCGGGCTGGCGACCTTCGCGATCCCCGGCACGCCCGGCGTGCCCGAGTCGTCCACGTCGCTGACGCTCGTGCTGCCCTACAACGACCGCGAGGCAGTGACGGCCGCCTTCGCCGAGCACGGCGATCGGATCGCCTGCCTGATCACCGAGGCGGCGCCCGGCAACATGGGCGTGGTCCCGCCGTTGCCGGGCTTCAACGCCTTCCTCGCCGAGACCTGTGCCACCCCACGGCGCGCTGTTCGTCAGCGACGAGGTGATGACGGGGTTCCGCGCGAGCAGGCTCGGCCAGTGGGGCCTCGACGGCGCCCACGAGAACTGGCGTCCGGACCTGATGACGTTCGGCAAGGTGATGGGCGGCGGGCTGCCCGCCGCGGCCTTCGGCGGCCGCGCCGACGTGATGGCCCACTCGCGCCCGAGGGTCCCGTCTACCAGGCCGGCACGCTGTCGGGGAACCCCGTCGCCACCACCGCCGGGCTGGCCACGCTCAGGCTGGCGACCGACGAGGTGTACGAGCGCATCTCGCTCGTCGCCGAGACGCTCAGCACCGCCGCGGGGAAGGCGCTCACCGAGGCCGGCGTCCCGCACGTCGTCCAGGCCACCGGCACGATGTTCTCGGTCTCTTCACCGCCGAGCCGGTGCAGGACTTCGCCGCGGCCGCGACGCAGGACACCGCGGCGTACGCCGCCTTCTTCCATGCCCTGCTGGACCGCGGCGTGCACCTGCCCCCGTCGGCGTACGAGGCGTGGTTCGTCTCCAGCGCCCACGACGACCGGGCCGTCGAGACCGTCCTCGACGCGCTGCCCGCCGCGGCCGCGGCCGCCAGGAGACTGAACTGATGGCCGGCGGCTCGACGGGCACGATCGTCCACCTGCTCCGCCACGGCGAGGTGCACAACCCGGAGGGCATCCTCTACGGCCGCCGTCCCGGGTACCACCTGTCCGAGCTCGGCTGCCGGATGGCCGAGCGCGTCGCCGAGTCCGTGGCCGACCGCGACATCGTGCACGTCGTCTCCTCGCCGCTCGAGCGCGCCCGGGAGACCGCGGCACCGACCGCGAAGGTGCTCGGCCTCGAGGTGCAGACAGATCCACGCCTCATCGAGTCCACGAACGTGTTCGAGGGCAAGGCCTTCGGCACCGGCGACGCCACGCTGAAGAACCCCAAGAACTGGCGCTACCTCTGGAACCCCTACAAGCCCTCCTGGGGGGAGCCCTACGACCAGGTCGTCGACCGGATGCTCGGGGCGATCCTGACTGCGCGCGGGAGGCCGCCCACGGCCACGAGGCGGTGCTGGTCTCCCACCAGCTGCCGATCTGGATCACCCGGCTGTCGGCCGAGAAGAGGTCTTTCCTCCACGACCCGCGCAAGCGCCAGTGCACGTTGTGCTCGCTGACGTCGTTCCACTTCAACGAGCGCGGCCTGGTGCAGGTGTCCTACTCCGAGCCCGCCGGCGACCTGATCCCGGTCGGTGACAGGAACGCCACCTTCAGCGCCGGTGGTGCCCCCGAGGAGCACCGGCCCTGAAGCGACCGCTCGCCGTCCTCGCCTGTCTGCCGCTGCTGATGGGCGTCACGGCGTGCAACGAGCTGGAGGGCTCGGGCGACAAGGGGTTTGTGACCGGCGACGGCGTCATCGCCACTCTTGCCGTCGACGATCGCGAGTCGGCCGTCGTCTACGAGGGCGACACGCTCGACGGGGACCGGCTCGGATTCCAGGACCTCCGGGGCGACGTCGTAGTCGTCAGTGTCTGGGGCTCGTGGTGCGGACCCTGCCGCAAGGAGGCGCCCGCGGTAGTGGGCGCCGCAGCGGACCTGGGCAGCAAGGCCCGGTTCGTCGGCATCAACGTCCGCGACGGCAGCACGGCCCAGGCGCGGGCCTACGAGCGTAACTACGGGGTGGAGTTCCCCTCTCTCTACTCGCCCGACGGTCAGGCCCTGCTGGCGTTCGACGGCTTGCTGACCCCGCGCGCCATCCCATCCTTCGTGATCCTCGACCGTGAGGGACGGATCGCGGCGACCATCGTAGGACCGCTGCCGTCGCAGCAGACCCTGGTCGACCTCACCCTGGGCGTCGTCGACGAGGCGCGCGATGGGTGAGTGGTTCCAGGACCAGGCTCTCTCCGGATCGCTGCTCCTCGCCGTACCCGTCGCCCTGGTCGCCGGCCTGGTGTCGTTCTTCTCGCCCTGCGTGATCCCGCTGCTGCCCGGCTACCTGTCCTACGCCACCGGCCTCTCCGGGGCCGACCTCGGAGCCGCCCGTCGCGGCCGGATGCTGGCCGGCTCCGTGCTCTTCGTGGCCGGCTTCGCCGTCGTGTTCGTGCTGCTCGGCCTGGCCGCCGGCACCGTCGGCTCCTGGCTCGTCGAGTGGAGCGACCAGCTGGCCTTCGGGCTGGGCGTGCTGATGATCCTGCTCGGCCTGGCCTTCGCGGGGTGGCTGCCGTTCTTCTCCCAGCGGGAGTGGCGGATCCACCAGGTGCCGACGGTCGGGCTCGCGGCCGCGCCGGTGATCGGCTTCCTCTTCGGCCTCGGCTGGACGCCGTGCCTGGGCCCGACGCTGGCGGCCATCACGGTGCTGTCGGTCGGAGAGGGCACCGCCGGGCGGGGGGCGCTGCTGTCGGCGGTGTACGCCTTCGGCCTCGGGATCCCGTTCATCGCGGCCGCGCTGCTCTACCGGAAGGCGCTCGGGGCGTTCGCGTGGGTACGTCGCCACCAGGCGTGGGTGATGCGCATCGGCGGCCTGATGCTGATCACGGTCGGCGTGCTCCTCGTCACCGGCTGGTGGGGCGAGATGGTGACCTGGCTCCAGGTGCACCTGATCCTCGGCACCGAGGCGCCCGTATGAGGCCGGCGCCATGACCCACGCGACGCTTCCCGAGGCGCACGCCGACGCCCCCGAGCCGCCCGATCGCCGGTCCGGCGAGCTGACGCTCCGCGAGCTCGCTCGATGGGGCTGGCGGCAGCTCACGTCGATGCGCACGGCCCTGGTGCTGCTGCTGCTCCTGGCACTGGGGGCCATCCCCGGCTCGGTGATCCCGCAGAGCGGCGTGGACTCCCTGAAGACCTCGCGCTGGCAGGCCGACCATCCGAAGCTGACGCCGATCTACGAGAAGCTCCAGCTGTTCTCGGTCTACGACTCGCCGTGGTTCGCGGCCATCTACATCCTGCTGATGGTCTCGTTGGTCGGCTGCATCATCCCGCGACTGTTCGTCTACTGGCGGGCCCTGCGTGCCCAGCCGCCCGCCGCGCCCCGGCACCTGGACCGGCTGCCGGTGCACGCGTCGTACGAGACCTCGACGAGCGACTCCGACGTCCTCGACCGCGCCCGAACGGTGCTGACTGACAAGGGCTACCGGGTGCGCTCCGGCGACGACTGGGTCGCGGGCGAGCGCGGTTACCTGCGCGAGGCCGGCAACCTGCTCTTCCACATGGCCGTCCTGGTGGTGCTGGTCGGGTTCGCGATGGGTGGGCTGTTCGGCTACAAGGGCGGCGTGATCCTCGTGGTCGGCAACGGCTTCACCAACGGCCTGACGCAGTACGACGACTTCGACCCGGGCTCGCTCTTCGACGCCTCGTCGATGGAGCCGTTCACCTTCACGGTCGACCAGTTCGACGCCGACTGGATCGAGTCCGGGCCGCGCCAGGGGATGGCGCAGGGGTTCAACGCCCACCTGACCTACCGCGAGGATCCCGCGTCTCCGGAGCGCGACTACGACCTGCGCGTGAACCACCCGCTGAAGATCGGCGGCACCGAGGTCTTCCTCATCGGCCACGGCTACGCGCCGATCATCACCGTGCGCGACGGCAATGGCGACGTGGCGTACACCGGGCCGACGGTCTTCCTGCCCGAGGACGCCGGGTTCCGGTCGTTCGGGGTGCTGAAGGCCCCCGACGCGAAGCCCACCCCGATCGGGCTCGAAGGCCTGTTCTTCCCGACGTACCTCAACGTCGACGGTGACCCGGTCAACGTGATGGGCGACCTCTCGCAACCCGACGCTGTCACTGCAGGCCTGGGTCGGGGACCTCAGCACCGACGACGGCACGCCGCAGTCCGTGTACGAGCTGGTCACCAGCGAGGCGACCAAGGTGACGAAGCCGGACGGGTCGATGTTCCGCATCGACCTCCAGCCCGGGCAGAGCATCGACCTTCCTGACGGCATGGGCTCGGTGACGTTCGAGGGCGTCGACCGCTGGACCCGCCTGCAGATCAGTCGTACGCCGGGCATGCACCTGGCCCTGGGCGGCGTGGTGGCGGCCCTGGTCGGCTTGCTGCTGTCCCTGTTCATCCGGCCGCGACGCGTGTGGGTGCGGGCGAGCGGAACGAAGGTCGACGTGGCGGGCCTCGACCGGTCGACGGCGGGTGACGTGCAGGGCGAGGTGGCCGAGGTCGTGAGCGGTCTGAGACAGTTCGAGGAACCGAAGCAGGAGGAGCGGACGTGACCAACGAGGCTTGGGAGTCGCTGAGCAACCAGGCGCTGGCGGCCGCCGGCATCTTGTACTTCTTGTCGCTGCTCGCCTACCTCGTGCAGTGGTCCTCCTTGAGGAAGGTGCCCATCGGCCGCAAGGCCGCCGTGGCCGTGGGCGCAGGTGGACCGGAGGTCGCGGAGCCCGAGGTCCCGGTCGACGGCGCCGCCTCGCGGCGGGCCGACATGACCGGACGGCTCGGGCTGATCCTGGCCGGCCTCGCGTGCGCGCTGCACCTCCTCTCCCTGCTCGGCCGCGGCTTGGCCGCGGACCCGAACCGCGTGCCCTGGGGCAACATGTACGAGTTCACGCTCGCGGGCACGTTCGTCGTCGCGCTGATCTTCCTCGTCGCCCCGCCGCAAGCTCGGCCTCGACTGGGCCGGCCCGCTGGTCGTCGCGATCGTGTTGACCCTGCTGATGGTCGGCGTGATCTGGCTCTACGAGCCGGTCGCTCCGTTGACCGAGGCGCTCAACTCCCTACTGGCTGGTCATCCATGTCGTATCCGCGATCATCGCGACCGGCGCGTTCACGCTGGGCGGGCTGTGCTCCGTGCTCTACCTGGTGAAGGACCGACGCAAGGGATCCACAACCGGATACCTGGCGCGGGTGCCGGAGCCTGCGGTCCTCGACCGCACGGCGTACCGCCTGCACGCGTTCGCCTTCCCGGTGTGGACCTTCGCGGTGCTCATCACCGGTCCGATCTGGGCGCACCAGGCCTGGTCGACCTACTGGAACTGGGACCCCAAGGAGGTCTGGGCGTTCATCACGTGGGTCGTGTACGCCGCCTACCTCCACGCCCGCGCGACGGCGGGCTGGCGCGGCCGCAACGCGGCGTACCTCGCGCTGCTCGGCATGGCGACGCTGTGGTTCAACTTCATCGGCATCAACTACTTCTCCACGACCAGCCAGCACTCGTACGCCTCCGGCACCCCGGCGATCTCGCAACACCGGACCACTCACGGGGTCTCGTGACGGTTGCCAGCACAACCTCCTCGACCAGCGGTCGACGGATGCGGCGGCTGGCAGCGACGCTCGCCTGCGCCGCCCTCGTTCTTGCTGGTTGCTCGGAGCCCCAGCCCGCCCGTGGTGAGCGTGCCCGGCCGTCGGCGGCCATCCCGCAGGCGCCGCCGCCGTCCGTCGTGGCGACCGAGGACCTGGCCCCGAACGACGGGCCGAACATCCTGGTCGTCACCACCGACGACATGCGGTGGGACGAGCTGCGGTACACGCCGAACGTCCGCAGGTACGTCACGTCGCGCGGGCTGCTGTTCGAGAACTCCTTCGCGCCGAACCCGCTCTGCTGCCCGTCGCGCGCGTCGTTCCTGCTGGGCCAGTACTCCCACAACCACCGGGTCTACAGCCACGAGGCGCCGTACGGCTTCGGGGTCTTCGACGACCACCTGACCGTCGGGACCGTGCTCAACCAGGCGGGGTACCAGACGGCACTGGTGGGGAAGTACCTGAACGGGTACGGGCAGCAGCCGTCCCGGGTGACGGGCGGGCCGTCGGTGACATACGTGCCGGACGGCTGGACCGACTGGATGGTCAGCATCGAGCACCGGTGGCCGAAGGGGTCGCCGTACGTCGGCGGCACCTACGACTACAGCTCCTTCACCCAGAACGTGAACGGTCGCGTGGTGTCGAACCGCGGCCGCTACTCCTCGAACGTCGTGGGGGAGCAGGTGCGGTCGCTGGTCGGGAAGTACGGGAGGGCCGGTCACCCGTGGTTCATCTGGGCCACGCCCGTCGCGCCGCACTTCGGCGGCCCGAAGGAGGCCGACGACCCGGAGAGCTACCGCGGGCCGTCGGGGTACCTGTCTCGCTTCCAGACGCCGGCGCGGCCGGAGTGGGTGCGCGGTCGCTTCGACGCGGACATCAAGCGCGCGCAAGGGGTGCGGGCGGGCGGACGCCCCAGCGAGGCGGACATCTCCGACAAGCCGGAGTTCTTCCGGAAGGTGCCGGAGATGAACGGCATCGAGCGCCGTGGCGTGCGCGAGGTCGAGCGGCAGCGGGCCGAGGCGCTCTACGCCTGGGACGTCCAGTTCGGCCGGATCATGAAGACCCTGAAGAAGACCGGGCAGTACGACGACACGGTGGTCGTCTTCACCTCCGACAACGGCTACTTCCTCGGCGAGCACCGGCAACGGACCGGGAAGATCAAGCCGCACGAGCCGTCGCTCCGCGTGCCCTTCGTGGTGGCGGGACCCGGCATCCCCCGCGGCGTACGGCAGTCGCCGATCACCACCATCGACCTCACGGCCACGATCGTCGAGCTGGCCGGAGCTGCTCCGCTGCCGGCTCAGGACGGGAGCTCCGTCGTGCCGGTGTTCGCGAAGGACCGGCCGTGGACGGTGCCGGTCGTGACCGAGGGGCTGCAGCACCTGCAGCGGACCCACGCCGGCGGCTTCCCCGACGGGCTCACCGAGATGGGGCTGCGCACGGGCAGGTACGCCTACTTCCGCTACGCCACCGGCGAGGGCGAGCTCTACGACCTGTTCACCGACCCGCTCGAGCTGCGGTCCCGGTACGACGACCCGGACTACGCCTCGGTCCGCCGTGACCTCACCCGGCTCTGGAAGCAGTACCGCCTCTGCTCCGCCGACGCCTGCCGGGCGCCGTTGCCCCGCGAGTACGTCGTGCCGGTCCGCAAGCTGGCCAGCCAGGTCGCGAAGGAAGCCCGGGCACGGGCGAGGTACTACGGCGGCTGACTCGCGGCCGCGTTGGTCGAGGAGGTTGCGCTGGCAAACGTCACGAGACCATCGGAAGTTCCCGCGGTCTCGTGACAGGCGCTAGCGCGCCTTCCTCGACCAGCGGTCGGCCGGGTCAGCCCTCTGGGTCGTCGGGGTGTTTGCGCTTGCGGTCGAGGTCGCGGAGGAAGTCCAGGTCGTCGTCGGGGGCCACGGGACGGCGCGGCGGGGACGGAGGGGACGGGCGGCCGGGGGGGCGGCTGGTGGGGAACGTGCCGCCCCGTTGCACCATCCGCACCAGCAGGTAGACCGCGAGCGCGAAGAGGGCGACGAGAACGAGGACCTTGAGCACGACTCCAGAGTAAGGGCGGGGTGGTCGCCAACTACCCTGATCTCGTGAAGGAGTTCGTCGTCTACACCGCGCTGCGGCTGGTGCTGTTCGCTGCGGCGTTCGCCATCATCTCGGGAATCTGGCTGGCGGTCGCCGACAGCGTGCCCGTGGTGTGGGTGCTGATCATCGCGATGGTGGTGTCCGGGATCGCGTCGTGGATCGTGCTCGACCGGCAGCGCGAACGCTTCGCGCGTCGCGTGGACGAGCGCGCCCGGAAGGCGACGGCGGCCTTCGAGGCGATGAAGGCGCGGGAGGACGCCGACTGAGCGCTGTCGCTCAGCGCGTGCCGGTCAGTGCTTGGGGCCGTTGAGGCGCCGCTCGATCCGCGACTGCGGCTGGCCGGTGAGCTTGGCGATCAGCGCGACGCGGTTCCGGTAGGCGACCACGCCCGCCACGATGAGCACGAGGATGATCAGGAAGGTCATGCCCCGAGCGTACGGGGCGGGAGGCTACGCGGCGCCGACCAGCAGCCCGACGAAGGCGCCGAGGGCGAGGACCAGCTCCGCGACGCCGGTCAGCTGGAGCGCCGGCACGAGGTCCCGGCCAGAGGCCGAGCGCACGAGACGGGCGGCCCGTCCGGCCGGCACCAGGAACGCCAGCCCGAGGAAGGCCCAGTACGTCGTGTCCAGGGCCACGCCGACCAGGGCCACCAGGGCTGCGAGGACCAGCAGCACGTACAGCGCCCGCGTGCGACCGTCGCCCAGCCGCACGGCCAGCGTCATCTTGCCGGCGACCCGGTCGGTCGGGATGTCGCGCAGGTTGTTCGCGACGAGGATCGCGCAGGCCAGCGCGCCGATGCCGCACGCGGCGTACCAGCCGGCGGCGGTGAGCTCGTCGGCCTGGACGTACTGCGTCCCGAGGACGGCCACCAGTCCGAAGAACACGAACACCATCACCTCGCCGAGCCCGAGGTACCCGTAGGGCTTGGGACCCGCCGGTGTAGAACCAGGCCGCGGCGACGCACACCGCGCCGACCAGCACCAGCCACCAGGCCGTGCTCGCCGCCAGCACCAGCCCGGCCACCGCGGCCACGCCGAACGCCAGGAACGCCGCGCGCTTGACCGAGGCCGAGGTGGCGGCTCCCGAGCCCACGAGCCGCATCGGGCCGACCCGGTCCGCGTCGGTGCCGCGGACGCCGTCGCTGTAGTCGTTGGCGTAGTTCACGCCCACCTGCAGGGCCAGGCTGACCACGAGGGCCAGCACCGCCTTCCACCAGACCGCGGCGCCGTCGTACGCCGCCACGCCGGTGCCCGCGAGCACCGGTGAGACCGCGGCCGGCAGGGTGCGCGGGCGGGCGCCGGCCACCCACTGCGCGCGCGTCGTCACGGCGAGGATTCAAGCAGGCGTTCCGGCGTCGCTAGCGTTCAGGGCGTGCTGCACTCCCCGTCGGTCGCCGACCTCCAGGCGTGGCTCGCCACGCCTGGGGAGCCGGAGCCGGTCGTGGTCGAGACCTCCGGGTCGACCGGGAGCCCCAAGCGTGTGGTGCTGTCGCGCCGCGCGGTGCTCACATCGGTGCGCGCGACCGAGTCGCGTCTCGAGGGCGCCGGTCCCTGGGTGCTGGCGCTGCCGGTGACGTACGTCGCCGGGCTGCAGGTCGTCTGCCGTTCCCTGGTCGCCGGGCATCGGCCGGTGCTGCGCGACGACCACGCATCGATGGGCGACGCGCTGGCGGCGGCCGGCGGCTCGCCGTACATCTCCCTCGTGGCCACCCAGCTGGTGCGGGCCTTGGCCTCGCCCGAGGACACGGCGGCGCTCGCGGGCTGCGCCGCCGTGCTGGTCGGTGGCGGGCCGGTGGACCGGGCGCTACGGGGTCACGCAGCGGCGGCGGGCATCCGCGTCGTGGCGACGTACGGCTCGGCAGAGACGGCCGGCGGCTGTGTCTACGACGGACTCCCTCTGGACGGGGTCGCGGTGGCGATCGGCGCGGAGGGAAGGGTCCGGATCGGCGGGCCGACCCTCTTCGACCGGTACGACCGCGACCCGGAGCTCACCGCCCAGGCGTTGGTGGACGGTTGGTTCCTGACCGCTGACGCCGGACGCTTCGACGAGGACGGTCGGCTGCAGGTGCTCGGCCGGCTCGACGACATGGTCATCTCGGGAGGCGTGAAGGTGCCGACCGGCATCGTCGCCGCCCGGCTCCGGGAGCACCCGGCGGTGACCGCCGTCGACGTGGGGCGGCTCCCGGACGACGAGTGGGGCGATCGGGTCGTGGCCTGGGTCGTGGGCGACCTGTCACTCGACGAGGCGCGCGCCTGGGTCGCGGAGGTGCACCCTCGGGCGTGGGCGCCGCGCGAGCTCCGCGTGCTCGCAGAGATGCCCATGCTGCGCAACGGCAAGGTCGACCGTCGAGCGCTGCGTGACGGGCTCGGTGAGCCGGCGTGACGGAGGTCCGGGTGTTCTCGATCCCCATGCGCGTCCGCTTCCGCGGCATCACTGTCCGGGAGGGGATGCTGATCCGCGGGGACGCGGGCTGGGGTGAGTGGAGTCCCTTTCTAGAGTATGACTCGAGTGAGTCACTGCCGTGGCTGCGTTGCGCCGAGGAGGCAGCCGCCGGCGACTGGCCCGATCCCGTGCGCGACCGGGTGCCGGTCAACGTCACGGTGCCCGTCGTGTCACCCGAGGAGGCCCACGCCCTGGTCGCCGCGTCGGGTTGTCGCACGGCCAAGGTCAAGGTGGCCGACCATGCGGCCTCCCTCGCGGAGGACCAGGCGCGGCTGGAGGCCGTGCGCGACGCGCTCGGGCCGGGCGGCCGGATCCGGGTGGACGCCAACGGCGCCTGGGACGTGGACGAGGCCGTCGCCGCGCTGAAGGTGCTCGAGCGCGCGGCCGGCGGCCTGGAGTACGTCGAGCAGCCGTGCGCCACGGTCGAGGAGCTGGCCGCAGTGCGTCGGCGTACGTCCGTGCTGGTGGCCGCCGACGAGTCGATCCGCCGCGCCGAGGATCCCTACCGGGTCCGCGATCTGGAGGCGGCCGACATCGCCGTGCTGAAGGTGCAGCCGCTGGGCGGGGTACGGGCCTGCCTGCGCATCGCCGAGGACATCGGCCTGCCGACGGTCGTCTCGTCGGCCCTGGAGACGTCCGTCGGGCTCGCAGCGGGTGTCGCGCTCGCGGCGGCGCTTCCGGAGCTCGAGTTCGCCTCCGGGCTGGCCACCGTCGGCATGCTCGCCGACGACGTGACCGACCACCGGCTCGCCGCGGTCGACGGGTACGTCCCGGTGCACCTGCCCGTCGTGAGCCACGAGCACCTGGCCCGTGTGGCCGCGGCCCCGGACCGCGAGGCGCACTGGCAGGCCCGGCTGGCCGAGGTCCGGTCCCTGCGCAAGGATCCTGATTCGTGACCTCCGTCCGGATCGCGCGCGACGTGGTCACTGCCTTGCTCGACGCCGGGGTCCGCGAGGTCGTGATCGCCCCGGGATCCCGCAACGCGCCGCTGTCGTTCGCGGCGTACGACGCCGCGGCGGCGGGGCTCGTCCGGCTGCACACCCGCATCGACGAGCGGTCGGCCGGTTTCCTCGCCCTCGGCCTGACCAAGGTCGGCAGCCCCGCGGCCGTGATCTGCACCTCGGGCACGGCCGTCGCCAACCTGCACCCGGCGATGCTCGAGGCCGCGCACGCCGGCGTACGTCTGGTCGCGGTCACCGCCGACCGTCCCGCCCGGCTGCGCGGCACCGGCGCCAACCAGACCACCGACCAGGTCGGCATCTTCGGACCGCTGGTCACGCACGTCGACCTCGGACCCGACGACGCCGCCATCGCCCGGACGGTCCTCGGCCTCGGCGACGGTCCCCTCCACCTCAACGTCCAGCTGGACGACCCGCTGGTGCCGACCGACCGGTGGGTCCCGGCCGTCGATTCGTCTGCGATTGGGCACGAACGCCAGTCTGAAAGCGCTTACATGCGGCGATTGGTCCCAAACGCCATCGCCCGAGGCCCCAAGACCGTGGTGGTCGCCGGCGACGATGCCGGGCCTCCGGCGCGGGTGCTGGCCGAGCGGGCGCGGTGGCCGCTGCTGGCCGAGCCGACGAGCGGGAGTCGGACCGGCGACGCCGCGATCCGTACCTACCGCCTCCTCCTCGGCGGCCCGTTCGCGGACGAGGTCGAGCGGGTGGTGGTCTTCGGGCACCGACGCTGAGTCGCCCCGTGCAGCGGCTCATGCAGCGCGACGACGTCGAGGTGCTGGCGGCGCCGAGCCGGGGCGTGTGGAGCGAGCGACCATTCGACGTGGACGAGCACGTGGGGGAGCGGCCGGAGGTCGACGGTCCCGACGACTCCGACTGGTTCGACCGCTGGAAGGCCGCGGACCTGGAGACGGCTCGCGCCCTGGACCGGCTGCTGGCGGACGAGGGCGAGGCGACGCCGTACGACGTCGCCGGTGCCGTCGCCCGTGCCCTGCCCGCGGGCGGACTGCTCGTGGTCGGGGCGAGCAACCCGGTGCGGGACCTGGACCTGATGGTGCCGAGGTACGAGGTGGGCGGGCGGCGCAAGACGATCGCCAACCGCGGCCTGTCCGGCATCGACGGCACCGTGAGCAGCGCCATCGGCGCCGCCCTCGGGCGCGACTCGACGCGCAGCTTCGCGCTGATGGGCGACGTCACGTTCCTGCACGATGCCAACGGCCTCGTCCACGACGTGCACGACCCCGAGCCCGACCTGACGATCGTGGTCGTCAACGACGACGGCGGCTCGATCTTCGCCACCCTCGAGCAGGGTGCTCCCGAGCACGCCGACAGGTTCGACCGCCTGTTCGGCACCCCGCACGGCGTCGACCTGGCCAGCCTCTGCGCCGCGACCCGCACCCCGCACTGGCGGGTCGAGTCGCTGCCCGAGCTGGAGCAGGCCCTGGCCAGCCCCAACGGCGGTGTCGAGGTCGTCGAGGTGCGGGTGCGCCGCGACAACCGCCGCGAGCTCGACGAGCGCATCCGCGAACTCGCGCAACGCTGATCAACCACGCCTGCCACGGACCCCGCAGGATGGGCCCATGACCGCGGCCGTCGACACCTTCCACACCTTCGTGGACACTCTCGCCGACGCGCTGGACGACCACGAGGCCACCGGCGAGGAGCTGGCGCTGCGGCTGCACTTCTCCCGCTTCCACTTCGACCGGATGATCAAGTCGGTCGCCGGCGAGCCCCCGAACGCCTTCCGCCGGCGCATCCTCCTCGAGCGGGCGGCGTACCGGATGATCACCACCCGCGCGCCGCTGATCGACATCGCGGTCGAGGCGGGGTACGGCTCGCACGAGGCGTTCACGCGGGCCTTCAAGCAGGCGTACGGCGAGGCGCCGGCCGCCTGGCGCAGGAAGCCCGGCCACATCCAGATCGCGGCACCCAGCGACGTCCACTTCCAGCCGCCCGGCAGCATCCGGCTGCCCGCACGAGACAAGGTCACGCCCATGGAACTGCTCACGAAAATGGTCGAGCACCACGTCTGGCTCACCGGCGAGATGGTCCGTCTCGCCGAGCGCCTGACCGAGGAGCAGCTCGACGCCACGATCGGGCTCGCCGTCGACGAGGACGAGCAGACGATCCGGTCGCTGCTGAGCCGGCTGATCGGTCAGATGGGGATGTGGAACGCCGCGATGGCCACCCGCGACTACGACTGGTCGGTCGAGGAGCACGAGTCGCTGGGCTCCATGCGGCAGCGACTGGCGGTCGAGGGCCCGACGTACCTCGCCCACGTCCGTGACGTCTGTGACAACGGCCGCGTCGACGACACGTTCGTCGACGCGCTGTGCGAGCCGGCCGAGGTGTTCACCTACGGCGGCATGATCGCCCACGTCCTCACCTTCGCCGCCCACCGCCGCACCCTCGTCGTGCTGGCCCTGGCCAAGCACGGCGTGGAGGACCTCGGCTGGGGCGACCCCATGCGCTGGGTGGCCGAGCCCGCCTAGTCGCGATTCGTCTGCGGTCTCGCCTGGACCTTCCGCGGGGCGGGCACAGACGAATCGAGGCTTGCGCCGTGCAGTTGGATATGGCCTGTGGAGATCGCGCTTCTGCTCGTGGCGATGGCCGTGGCCGTGCTCGCCTTCACCGCCCTGGCCGATCGTCTGGACTTCCCGGCCCCGCTGCTGCTCATCGCAGTCGGCGTCGCGGGTTCGTACCTCCCGGGTGTCCCGGAGATCCACCTGGAGGCCGAGGTGGTGCTGCTCGGGCTGCTGCCACCGCTGCTGTACGCCGCGGCGATCCAGACCTCGCTGGTGGACTTCAACGCCAACCGGCGCGCGATCCTGCTGCTCTCGGTGGGGCTCGTCATCTTCACCCGAGGAGGCGGACCTGCTCCGGTTGTGGGCCTGGGAGCAGCTCGGACCGGGGGAGATCGCCGAGATCCTCGGCATCACGCCGAACGCCGCGAGCATCCGGCTGCACCGCGCGCGGGGCAAGTTCGTGGAGGAGCTCGAAAGATCGACGCCGCCGCCGGACATGAAGGGGTGAGAGAAGGGAGGGAACCATGAGCGGCAACGACGTCGGCGCCAACTTCGACGGCAGCTTCGACGGAAGCTTCGACGAGGACGACGAGCTTCGCGCGATGCTGCGCGGCGGTGACCCCGCCGGCTCCCTCTCCCCGGCCGACCCGGCCGCTCTCGCGATCCTCCTGGAGGACATCATGAGCGCTGATCTCGACGTGCGCCCCGACGCGGACGAGGGCAGCCGGGCCACCGGCACCCACGGCCGCAACCGGCTCACCTGGCTGGTCGCCGCGGCGGCCGTGGCCGCCATCGCCGCCGGCGGCACGTTCGCCGTCAACGGCCTCTCCGACAGCAACGACTCTGCCCCTCAGGCCGGCGACAAGCCCACGGTGACCTCTCCCGACGGTGCCGGCCAGACCACCGAGCTCGGCGTGGCCCCCCAGCAGGGCCGGTGCGCACCCCCGACGCCCGCGATCCTGGCTCAGTACTCCCAGGCCTTCCAGGGCACGGTCACCTCCATCGAGGGTGACACGGTGACTCTCGAGACCACCGAGGTCCTCAACGGCGAGGTGGGCGAGACGGTCCACGTCAGCGCGCCCCAGGGCCTGTTCGACACGATGATCGGCACGGTCGACTTCCAGGTCGGCGGCGACTACCTCGTCGCGGCCTTCGACGGCCAGATCTCGCAGTGCTACTCCGGATCGTCGGGCGGCGACCTCCGCTCGCCGTTCGACAAGGCGTTCGTCCACTGATGATCTCGCAGGGTCTCCTACTCGCTGCCGGGGCCGGCTCACGCATGGGCCTGCCCAAGGCTCTGGTGCACGACGCGGACGGTGCGTCGTGGCTCCAGCACGCGGTGGAGGTCCTGCGAGACGGTGGATGCAACGGGGTGACGGTGGTGCTCGGCGCCGGGGCCGACGAGGCGGTTCGCCTCCTCGACGGTCTCGGTGTCGACGTCGTCGTCGCCCATGACTGGGACGAGGGCATGTCGGCCTCACTACGATCCGGTCTCGAGTCGCTCAAGAGCAGCGACGTCGAGGCCGCCGTGGTGAGCCTGGTCGACCTGCCCGACCTGACCGCGGCCGTGGTACGACGCGTGCTCTCTGAGCGCGAGGGAGACGAGGCCCTCGCCCGTGCGTCGTACCACGGCCGCCCCGGACACCCGGTGGTGCTCGGACGAGCCCACTGGCAGCGGGTGGCCGGCGTCGCCACTGGCGACGCCGGCGCCCGCGACTACCTCGCCGAGCACGGTGCCGCGCTCGTCGAGTGCGGTGACCTCGCGAGCGGCGCCGACGTCGACTCGCGGGACTCGGTCGCGTAGAAGCCTCGAGGGCGACCCCCTGCACTCAGTGCGGGGTGAGCAGCCCCTCGCCGGGCATGCGGGTCGGATGACAGTCGCACCCGTCCCCGCACACCAGGTAGGGATGTGCGGCGTGGCCGCACCGCACGCACGGCAGGTCGTGCGACAGCGGCCCCGGGTCGTCGTCCGGCTCCTCGGGCATGTGTCGGGCTCCCTCCCGGCCGTCGCCCTCACGACGGCCACTCCCGGTGACCCGGTTCCTCGCGAGGTGTGATCGCAAACGCATGGCCCAGACCTGGGCAACGGCTCCTGCGTGGGAGGGCCTTCGGCACCACGGACGACCTCGGCCTGGCCTGAGCCGCTCCACGGCCCTTCGGTCACGGCTCGGACACGACCGGGTCACCGGACCATCACCTTTACCGGATTCCCATCGACGGCATCGATGAGTCGGCTCGGCACCGCGTGCCGGGCGCCACGGTGACACCTGTGGGCACGGCGAACCGACGGTCCGACGTCGTGCCTCCACGGACCCCCTCGGAGGGGATCCGGGCGACCGGCTCCTGCTACGAGCCGGCGCCCGGGCTCCGAGACGACTCACGAAGGAGACGTTCATGAACAGTCAGCGCAGACGGCTCGCGGTCATCACCGCGACGACCGCCCTCGTCCTCGGCTTCGCCGGGTGCGGCGGGGGCGGGGGCGGCGACGACGGCCCCAACAACACCCCGCAGGAGCGCACCAAGGCCGTGAAGGGCGGCCAGGTGATCTCCCTGGAGCAGTCGGTGACCCAGACCCTGGATCCGCAGCGGTCCTACAACGGTCGCGACATCTCCTACTTCAGCCGGACCCTCTACCGAAGCCTGGTGACCTTCGCGCCCGGGACCGACCTCGAGGAGGGATCGACGCCGATTCCCGACCTGGCCACCGACGCCGGACAGTCCAACGAGGACGCCACGGAGTGGTCGTTCACGCTCAAGGACGGTCCGACGTGGCAGGACGGCAAGCCGATCACCTGTGAGGACCTCAAGTACGGCGTGTCCCGCACCTTCGCGACCGACGTGATCACCGGCGGCCCCAACTACATCATCGGCTTCCTGGACGTCCCGCAGGACGCCGACGGCCATCCCGTCTACAAGGGTCCCTACACCGGTGAGGGCCAGGCCGAGTTCGACAAGGCCGTGACCTGCGACGGCAACACGATCACCTACCGGTTCAAGAAGGCGTGGCCGGACTTCCCGCTGGCCATTGCCGCGCTGACCGCCTTCGACCCCTACCGCGCCGACCAGGACAAGGGCGACGCGTCGAAGTTCTCCGTCTTCGCCTCCGGACCGTACATGCTCGACGGCGAGTGGAACGAGGACACGGGCGGCACGTTCGTCCGCAACCCTGAGTGGGACGGCACCGAGGACACGATCCGCGAGGCCAACCCGGACAGCTTCACCTTCCAGATCGGCCTCGAGCCCGAGGTGATCGTCGACCGGCTCATCGCTGACCAGGGCGACGACCAGAACGCCATCACCACGAGGAACGTGACGCCGGCGCAGTACCCGCAGATCACCGGAGACGTGGCCGATCGCGCGGTGAACATCCAGTCGCCGTACAGCGACTACCTGGTGCCCAACTTCAACCGGGTGACGAACATCAAGGTCCGGCAGGCGCTCGCCGCGGCGACCAACCGTGGCGCCTACGTCGGCGCGCTCGGAGGCGACAACGCCTCTTCCCCGTCGCTCTCGATCGTCAACCCGGCGACGCCGGGCTATGTCGCGAACACCAACTTCGGCTCGGAGGAGGGCGGCGACGTCGAGGCGGCGAAGCAGCTCCTGGAGGACTCGGGCGAGAAGCTTCCGTACCCGATCAAGCTCACCTACCCGATCGGTTCGGACGCCTTCGAGAAGGCGCTCGCAGCGCTCAAGGCCAGCTACGACGAGGCCGGGTTCGAGGTGACGCTGGACGGGCTGGACCCGACCGGTCCTTACTACGACCAGATCCAGCAGCCGGGCTCCGACAGCGACCTGATCTGGGCCGGCTGGGCCTCGGACTGGCCGTCGATCTCGACGGTGATCCCGCCGCTGTTCGACAGCCGGGTCAACCTCAGCAAGGCGAGCAATGCCCAGGACTACGGCAACTACAAGAATGACGAGGTCAACGCGGCGATGGACGCTGCGGCGGCCGAGACCGACCTCGACAAGGCCAACGAGATGTGGGTCGACGTGGACAACATGCTCGCGGAGGACGTCGCGTACATCCCGCTGGACATCCAGCAGTTCTACTTCCTGCGCGGGTCGAACATCGAGAACTACGTGAACTCGGTGGCCTCGAGCGGCTACCCCGACCTCGGAGTCATCTCGGTCAAGGGTGGAGGCAGCTGATCCACCCCCTGCACGACGCGGGCTCGGGCGGCCCCGCCTACGGGCGGGGCCGTTGCCCGATGCGGACCTGTGACCCAACCGTGACTGCGGGGGCACCCGCCCGTGCACACCGACGGCGAGACTGCTGCTGTGGCTGACGGGTCCTTCCTCGAGCGACCGCGCCTTCTCGCGCTGCACGTGGGCGAGATCGCGTCCTTCGTCGCGCTCGTCGACCACGACGGCTTCACCACCGCGTCCCGTGCCATGAACCTCTCCCAGGCCGCGTTCAGCGCCCGCATCCTCAGGCTGGAGAAGGCGCTCGGGGTCACCCTGGTCGACCGTTCGGTCAAGCGGCTCACGCTGACCCGGGAGGGGCGAGCGTTCCAGCCGCTCGCCCGCTCGCTGCTGGTCATGCTCGGTGCGGTCGCCGACAGCGTCGATGCGCACCGGACGGGTGCCTGAGCCGGCCTGGCGGACGAAGCCAACCTGGCCCCAACGGGCCGCTCCGTACTGTTGAGGACATGGAGACGGCCCTGCCGGCGTCGGCCGACGAC
The DNA here is from genome assembly GCA_963766475.1 of uncultured Actinomycetota bacterium. Classification (GTDB taxonomy): domain Bacteria; phylum Actinomycetota; class Actinomycetes; order Propionibacteriales; family Nocardioidaceae; genus Nocardioides. Next base: position 20,219 of record CAVXZS010000009.1, read on the forward strand.
GTCGCCGCGCGCCTCGGAGACACCGGTTACCTGTGCGACCCCGCGCTCGCGACGGTCACCTACCTCGCGCTGCGGATGGAGCGGCCGCTGCTGCTCGAGGGCGAGCCGGGCACCGGCAAGACCGCGCTGGCCGAGGCCATCGCCCAGGCGCTCGACCTGCCGCTGGTGCGGCTGCAGTGCTACGAGGGGATCGACGCCACGCAGGCGCTCTACGACTGGGACTTCCCGCGCCAGATCCTGCACCTGCGGGCGCTCGAGGCGGCCGGCTCCGGGGCCGACGTCGAGGAGGCCGAGAAGAGCCTGTACGACGAGCGGTTCCTCCTCGCGCGACCCGTGCTGGCCGCGCTGCAGCAGAGCCCGGCGGTGCTGCTGGTCGACGAGGTGGACCGGGCCGACGACGAGTTCGAGGCCTTCCTGCTCGAGGTGCTGTCGACCTACCAGGTCAGCATCCCGGAGCTCGGCACCGTCGCGGCCGTGACCCCGCCGGTCGTCGTGCTGACCTCCAACCGGACCCGGGAGCTGCACGACGCGCTGAAGCGCCGCTGCCTCTACCACTGGATCGAGCACCCCGGCCTCGAGCGCGAGGTGCAGATCGTCCGCACCCGCGCACCCGAGGTCTCCGAGGAGCTGGCCCGGCAGGTGGTCGGGGTCGTCCAGCAGCTGCGAGACGTCGGCCTGCAGAAGCCGCCGGGGGTCGCCGAGACCCTCGACTGGGCCCGGGCGCTGCACCACCTCGGCACCGCCACGCTCGACCTGGAGTCGTCGGCCCGCACCCTGGGCGCGCTGGTCAAGTACCGCGAGGACTCCCAGAAGGTGCAGCACGCCCTCGACCAGATGCTGCGGGCGTGAGCTCGCGGTGACCGAGCCCGTGCTCACCCAGATCCGCGAGCCCGACGAGATCCTGCTCGGCTTCGCGCGGGCCCTCCGGGCGGCCGGCGTCCCCGTCACCCACGACCGCACCCAGGGCTACCTCGCCGCGGTGGCGATGGTGGGTCTCGACGACGCCGCGGCGTCGTACGTCGCCGGTCGGGCGACGCTCTGCGCCTCACCCGACGACCTGGCCCGCTACGACCAGGTGCACGAGGCCTACTTCAACGGCCGCGACGGGCTGCCCCGGGCCCGGCCGTCGGAGGCGAACCTGCCGAGCTTCGCGGGCCTGCCGGAGGCGGAGGGTGAGGGGCCCGGGGACGGCGAGACCGACGACCCGGTGGTGCGGGCGATGGCCAGCGACACCGAGGTGCTGCGGCACCGCGACGTGGCCTCGCTGTCGGCGGCCGAGAAGGCCCGGCTGGCGCGGATGTTCACGACGCTGCGGCCCCGCCCTCCCCGTCGGCGTACCGCGCGGCACCAGCGCTGGCACCGCGGGACCCTCGACGCACCGCGCACGCTGCGCGCCTCGCTGCGCCACCTGGGCGAGCCCGCCGAGATCGCGTGGCGGCGGCGCGGGAACAAGCCGCGCCGGGTCGTCCTTCTGGTGGACGTGTCCGGTTCGATGAGCGGGTACGCCGACGCGCTGCTCCGGCTCGCCCACCGCTTCACCCAGGGCTCCGCCGCCGGCGGCGGGGTCGTCGAGACGTTCACCGTCGGCACCCGGCTCACCCATGTCACCCGGGCGCTGCGGGGCAAGGACGCCGAGCGCGCGCTGGTCGCGGCCGGCGAGACCGTCCCCGACTGGTCGGGCGGGACCCGGCTGGGGGAGACGCTCGCGTTCTTCATGGACCGCTGGGGGCAGCGCGGCCTCGCCCGCGGCGCGGTGGTGGTCGTGTTCAGCGACGGCTGGGAGCGGGGCGACCCGGCCCAGCTGGCCGAGCAGATGAGACGGCTCAAGCGGGTGGCGCACCGCGTGGTGTGGGTCAACCCCCACCGCGGGAAGCTCGGCTACGAGCCGGTCCAGCAGGGCGTGATGGCGGTGCTGCCGCACGTCGACGACTTCCTGGCCGGCCACTCGCTGGCGACGTACGCCGAGCTGGTGGAGGTGGTCGCGCGTGCGTGACGTGCTGCCCGAGCTGATGAAGTGGTGGGGGGCCGGCGAGACGATCGGTGTCGGCACCGTGGTCGCGACCTTCCAGTCCGCGCCGCGCCCGCCCGGCGCGTCGATGCTGGTCGGCCCCGACGAGACCGCGGTCGGCTCGGTGTCCGGTGGCTGCGTCGAGGGTGCCGTCTACGACCTGGCGCAGTCGGTGGTCGAGTCCGGGCAGCCGGTGCTGCAGCGCTACGGCGTGTCCGACGACGACGCGTTCGCGGTCGGGCTCACCTGCGGCGGGATCCTCGACGTCTACGTCGAGAAGGTGTCCCGGGAGACCTTCCCCGAGCTGGGCGAGATCGCCGCGGACATCGAGGCCGGCCGGCCGGTCGCGCTGGCGACCGTCATCGAGCACCCCGACCCCTCCTGGCTGGGCCGGCGCCTCGTCGTACGCCCGGGCGGGGCGATAGTCCCTGACGATCTGGACAGCGACACGCCGGACAGCGGCGCCACAACGTCAGGGACTATCCCGACCGACCCGGCGGTCACGGGGTCGCTCGGCTCGCAGCGCGCCGACGACGCGGTCCGCGACGACGCGATGGGGCTGCTGGCGGCCGGGCACAACGCCACGCTGACCTACGGCCCGGACGGCGAACGCCGCGGCGAGGGGATGCGGGTCTTCGTCTGGGCGTTCGCGCCGAAGCCGCGGCTGCTGGTCTTCGGTGCCATCGACTTCGCGGCTGCCGTGGCCAGGGTCGGCGCGTTCCTGGGCTACCACGTGACGGTGTGCGACGCCCGGCCGGTGTTCGCGACCCACAGCCGGTTCCCCGAGGCCGACGACGTGGTCGTCGACTGGCCGCACCGCTATCTGGCCGCCGAGCACGACGCCGGGCGGATCGACCCGCGCACCGTGGTCACGGTCCTGACCCACGACCCGAAGTTCGACGTACCCCTGCTCGAGGTCGCGCTGCGCCTGCCCGAGGTGGCCTACGTCGGTGCGATGGGCTCGCGGCGTACGCACGAGGACCGGCTCGCCCGGCTCCGCGAGGCGGGGCTCTCCGACGAGGAGCTGGGCCGCCTGTCCAGCCCGATCGGGCTCGACCTGGGCGCGCGTACGCCGGAGGAGACCGCGATCAGCATCGCGGCCGAGATCATCGCCGGCCGCTGGGGCGGCAGCGGGCAGCGGCTCGGCGTCACAGACGGCCGGATCCACGGCGAGACGAACCCGCTGCGCTGATGCGCCGTACCGCCGCCGTGGCCGTGCTGGTGCTGGCGGCCGGGTGCACGTCGGACAAGGGTGCAGGGGATCAGGATCCGGGGGACGCGGGTGCGCTGCCGTCGGAGACCTCGACGAGCTCGACCAGCGGTGGCCCGGACAGTGCCGGGACCGCACCTCCCAGCGAGAGCCCGGCGGCGACCGCGGACCCGCTGCCCGAGGTGCACAGCCGTTGGTCGCTGCCGGCGCTGATGCGGCAGCCGCCCTCGGGTGGCCGGCCGCGGGTCGTGCGGACCGAGTACGCGACCGACGCCTACACGCGCTACGACGTGACCTACCGCAGCGACGACATCACGGTCTCCGGCGTGCTGCTCCGGCCGCGGGGCGCGGGGCCGTTCCCGGGGATCGTGCTCAACCACGGCTACATCGAGCCGACGAGCTACGTCACCGGCCAGGGGCTGGCGCGCGAGCAGGACGCGCTGGCCCGGGCCGGGTTCGTCGTGCTGCACACCGACTACCGCGGCCACGCCGCCTCGGACCCGGTGGCGCCGGCGGACCGGGAGACCCGGCTCGGCTACACCCGCGACGCGGTCAACGCCGTCGCGGCGCTGACGAAGCTGTCGTACGTCGACGCGGGGCGGCTCGCGATGCTGGGCCGCTCGATGGGCGGCGGCGTCACGATGAACGCGCTGGTCACCCAGCCCGGGCTGGTCGACGCGGCGGTGATCTACGACTCGGTGAGCTCGCGGTTCCTCGACAACCTCGAGCACTTCACCCGCCCGTCGCGACCCGACGTCGTCCGGGCCCTCTACGAGCGGCTCGGCACGCCGGCCGAGGCGCCGAGGACCTACCGCGAGCTCTCCCCGCGCACGTACTTCGACCGGATCACCGAGCCGCTGCTGGTCCACCACGGCACCGCCGACGCGACCTGCCCGCCGCGGTGGGCCCGGACCACCCAGCACTTGATGCGCGCGGCCGGCGTGGACAGCCGGCTGCGCTGGTGGCCGGGCGAGGACCACGCGTTCTACGCGCGCTGGCAGGACTCGATGGACGAGACGATCCGGTTCCTGCGGGCGCGGCTGTCGGCCTGACGTGGGTGTGACCGTGCTCACGGGGCGGGTAGCCTCGCCAGTGTGGTGCGGGGCGAGCTGAGCACGCGGCGGCAGGACGCCGTCCGCGCCTGGACGAGCTTCGTCGAGCACGGCGACGAGGTGGACGCGCTGGTCCGCCCGGAGATCCTCACCTCGTGGGCGCGGTCGGAGGCATCGGTCACCGTCGACGTGAAGGAGGCGCCGCTCGCCGACGAGTCGGAGATCCAGGCGATCTGGCGCGACTCGCCGTTGCAGACCGCGGTGGAGAACGTCGAGCAGGAGCTGCGCCGTACCGCCGAGGACGGTGACCTGGTCATCGCCGTCACCGACGCGGACACCCGCATCCTGTGGACCTACGGCGGCCGGGTGATGCGCCGCAAGGCGGAGACCGTCAACTTCGTGGCCGGTGGCCGCTGGGACGACGAGTCGGTCGGCACCAACGCACTCGACCTCGCCAACCGGCTGGCCCAGCCGGCCATGGTCTTCAGCGCCGAGCACTACGCCTCGATCGTGCACAACTGGGTGTGCTGGGCCGCGCCCGTCTTCGACCCAGTCACCGGGGTGAAGCTCGGCGTCATCGACCTCTCGACCACCTGGGACCGCACCCACCCCATCGGGCTCGCGACCGCACGCGTGATGGCCCGGCTGATCGAGTCCGCGATGCCCGTCTCGGCCCATCACCCCTCCGCCCTGTCGGACGTGACCGGCGACCCGGGTCTGGTCATGACGCTGCTCGGGACCGCCGAGACCTACCTCGACGGCCAGCGGCTGCTGCTCAACCGCCGCCAGACCGAGGTGCTCGCGCTGCTGGCCCTGCACCCCGAGGGGCTCTCGCTCGACCAGCTGCACGCGATGCTCTACGGCGACCAGGCGATCACCTTCTCCACGCTCAAGGCCGAGGTCTCCCACCTGCGCGCCGCCCTGGGTGGCCAGCTGGGCTCGCGGCCCTACCGCCTGCTGATGCCGGTCGCCACCGACGTCGAGCACGTCCTCGCGCTGCTCCGCCGCGGCGAGGTCGGCGCGGCTGTCGACGCCTACGGCGGCGACCTGCTGCCCGGCACCAACTCCCCGGCGCTCTCCGAGCTCGCGGAGGTCGTCGCCGTCGCGGTCCGCGAGGCGCTCCTGGTCGACCCCCAGCCGGACGCGGTGGTCCGCTACAGCGAGCTCGCGCCCTACGACGCGGAGGTGCTCGAGGTCTGCCTGGCCTCGCTGGACCGCATCGAGGGCCGGGCGCACCCCGCCGCACCCCTGCTCAAGGGTCGCCTGGCAGTCGCGCGCAGGTAGCACCGGGGTTTCGAGACGGGCGCAGAGCGCCCTCCTCAACCACCGGTGCTTGGCAGTCGCGCGCAGGTAGCACCGGGGTTTCGAGACGGGCGCAGAGCGCCCTCCTCAACCACCGGTGCTCGGCAGTCGCGCAGAGAGCACCGGGGTTTCGAGACGGGCGCAGAGCGCCCTCCTCAACCACCGGTGCTTGGCAGTCGCGCGCAGGTAGCACCGGGGTTTCGAGACGGGCGCAGAGCGCCCTCCTCAACCACCGGGGTTTTCAAGACGGGCGCAGAGCCCCTCCTCGACCACCGGTGGTTGAGGAGCTTGCGCAGCAAGCGTCTCGAAACCTCCGCAGCCAGCATGCCCAACCTGCCCCCAACCTCTGCTGCCTAGCGTGGCGAGCACCACAGTCGTGCTCAGCCACAAGGGAGTGTCCATGACGCGGATCAGCCTGACCGTCGATGGCGAGAAGGTCGCCGACGACGTCGAACCCCGCATGCTGCTGGTGCAGTACCTGCGGGAGAAGCTCGGCAAGACCGGCACCGTGATCGGCTGCGACACCAGCAACTGCGGTGCCTGCACCGTCCACCTCGACGGGCAGAGCGTGAAGTCCTGCAACGTGCTGGCCGTGCAGGCCGACGGCGCGGAGATCACCACGATCGAGGGGCTCGCCTCCAACGGTCAGCTGCACCCGGTGCAGGAGGCGTTCCGCGAGTGCCACGGCCTGCAGTGCGGGTTCTGCACGCCCGGGATGATCATGCAGAGCGTCGACCTGCTCAAGAACAACCCGCATCCCTCCGAGCAGGAGATCCGGCTCGGGCTCGAGGGCAACCTCTGCCGGTGCACCGGCTACCACAACATCGTCAAGGCCGTGCAGTACGCCGCGGAGCACGGCGGCTCAGGAGGCTCGGAGTCCGACGGGGTCGGCGCCGAGGGTGCGCGTTCGGCGCCGGCGCCCGTCAACGAGGGGGCGCACGCATGACCGCCGTCCAGGACGCACCGGCCCCCGAGCTCGAGATCGGCCGCGACCGGCGCCGCAAGGAGGACCAGCGCCTGATCACCGGCCGCACCCGCTGGACCGACAACCTCACCCTGCCCGGGATGCTGCACCTGGCCATGGTGCGCAGCCCGCACGCGCACGCCAGGATCCTGTCGATCGACACCGCGGCCGCCAACGCGATGACCAACGTCGTCGACGTGTTCACCGGCAAGGACTTCGGCGACGAGCTCGGCGTCTGCATCAACGCGTGGCCGATCACTCCCGAGCAGGTCACGCCCGCGCACTCACCGATGCCCAGCGACCGGGTCGCGTTCGCCGGCGAGATCGTTGCCGTCGTCGTGGCCCGCTCGGCCGCGGAGGCGCGCGACGCCGCCGAGCTCGTGGACGTCGACTACGAGGAGCTCCCGGCGGCCCTGGACCTCAAGGAGGCCGCCGCCGCCAGCCCGGAGAATGGGGGGGCGCTCGCGCACCCCGACTCGGGCACCAACAAGTCCGCGCTGTGGGTCTTCGACTCCCAGGAGGCCGGCACCGGCGGCGACGTCGAGGAGGCCATCACGGCCGCCCGTGCCGACGGCATCGTGATCGAGCGGGAGTACCGCCAGCAGCGGCTGATCCCGGCGTTCATGGAGCCGCGCTCGGTGGTGGTCGACCCGACCGGGGAGCAGTACACGATGTGGTCGGCCACCCAGATCCCGCACATCGTGCGGTTCGCCCTGGCCGCGACCACCGGCGTGCCGGAGTCGAAGATCCGGGTCATCGCCCCCGACGTGGGCGGCGGCTTCGGTGGCAAGCTCCAGGTCACCCCCGAGGAGTGGATCGCGTGGGCGGTGGGCCGCCGGATCAACAAGCCGGTGAAGTACACCGAGACCCGCTCGGAGTCCCTGCTCAGCGCGCACCACGGCCGCGACCAGTGGCAGAAGCTGACGCTGGCGGCCGACAAGAGCGGCAACGTGAAGGGGCTCAAGGTCGAGCTCCTCGCCGACCTCGGCGCGTACGTCGCGATCGTCGGCGGCGGCGTCCCGGTGCTCGGCGCGTTCATGTTCAACGCGATCTACAAGTTCCCGGCCTACCACTTCTCCTGCCAGACCGTCCTCACCAACAAGACCTGGACCGACGCCTACCGCGGCGCGGGCCGGCCCGAGGCGACCTACGCCATCGAGCGGCTGATGGACGAGCTCGCGGCCGAGGTCGGCATCGACCCGATGCAGGTCCGGGAGATGAACTGGATCAAGAACGACGAGTTCCCGTTCACGACCGTCGCCGGGATGCAGTACGACTCCGGCAACTACGAGGCGGCCACCGAGAAGGCCATGCAGATGTTCGGCTACGACGAGCTGCGGGCCGAGCAGAAGCAGCGGCGCGACTCCGGCGACACCGTCCAGCTCGGCATCGGCATCTCGACCTTCACCGAGATGTGTGGGCTGGCGCCGTCGCGGGTGCTCGGCAGCCTCGACTACGGCGCCGGCGGCTGGGAGCACGCGAGCGTGCGGATGCTGGCCACCGGCAAGGTCGAGGTGATCACCGGTGCCTCCGCGCACGGCCAGGGGCACGAGACGGCGTTCAGCCAGATCGTCGCCGACCGGCTCGGGGTCGCCTACGAGGACGTCGAGGTGCTGCACGGCGACACCCAGGTGTCTCCCCGCGGCCTCGACACCTATGGCTCCCGGTCACTGGTGGTCGGGGGCGAGGCCATCGTCAGGGCCGCCGACAAGGTGATCGAGAAGGCGAAGCCGATCGCGGCCCACCTCCTCGAGGCGTCGGCCGACGACATCGAGTTCAGCGCCGGCCGGTTCTCCGTGCGCGGGACCGACCAGGGGATGGCGATCGGCGAGATCGCGACCGCGGTGTTCGCGGCGCACAACATGCCCGACGGCGTCGAGCCGAACCTGGACTCGGACGCGACGTACGACCCGGTCAACTTCTCCTTCCCTCACGGGACCCACCTGTGCGCGATGGAGGTCGACACCGAGACCGGCGGGCTGAAGATGCGCAAGTACGTCTGCGTCGACGACATCGGCAACATCATCAACCCGCTCATCGTGTCCGGCCAGGTGCACGGCGGCCTCGTGCAGGGCATCGCCCAGGCCCTGTGGGAGGAGGCGGTGTACGACGACGCCGGCACGCTGGTGTCCGGCTCGTTCGTGGACTACCTGCTGCCGACCGCGGCGGACACGATCAGCTTCGACATCGACCACACCACCTCTCCGTCGACCACCAACTCGCTGGGCACCAAGGGGGTCGGCGAGGCCGGCACCATCGCGTCCACGCCGGCGGTGGTCAACGCGGTGGTCGACGCGGTCCGGCACCTCGGGATCAACGACATCCAGATGCCGTGCACGCCCGAGCGGGTCTGGAAGGCGATCAGCGGCTCCGGAGGCGGCGGCTCCGATCCCACGGAGGAGACGGCCATGCCCCACTTCGTCGAAGGGGACCCCAACCAGGACCCCGGCGAGACCGGAGTCCACTCCGAGGGAGCAGACCAGTGATTCCCGTTCAGTTCGACTACGTCGCGCCGACCACGATCGAGGAGGCGCTCGTCGTCCTGGGAGAGAAGGGCGACGACGCCAAGATCATGGCCGGCGGGCAGAGCCTGCTGCCGGTGCTCCGGATGCGGCTCAACGCGCCCGAGACGGTCATCGACCTCGGCAGGATCGAGTCGCTCCGCGGCGTACGCGACGACGGCGACGCGATCGTGATCGGCGCGATGACCCCGCACTCCGTGGTCGGCTCCGACCCGCTCGTCAAGGAGCATGCGCTGCTGATCAGCCAGGCGATCGAGCACCTCGCCGACGAGCAGATCCGGCACCGCGGGACCTTCGGCGGGGCGCTCGCGCACGCCGACCCGGCCGGTGACCTCGGTGCGCCGACGCTGGCGCTGGGTGCGCAGTTCACGATCGCGAGCCCCAACGCCTTCCGCACGGTCGAGGCCGACGACTTCTTCGTCGACCTCTTCGAGACCGCGATCGGTGACAACGAGATCCTCACCGAGGTCCGGATCCCGAAGTTCACCGGCTGGGGCGCGCACTACGAGAAGTTCGTCCGCGTCGCTCACCAGTGGCCGATCGTGGCGGTCGCAGCGGCCGTACGCGCGGAGGGAGGCACCATCGCGGAGGCCCGCGTCGGCCTGACCAACATGGGCTCGACGCCGCTGCGCGCGCGAGGGGTCGAGGAGGCCCTGACCGGCCAGCCGGCGACGTCCGACGCGGTCCGGGCTGCGGCCGAGCGGGCCACGGAGGGCACCAACCCGCCGTCGGACCTCAACGGTGACGCCGACTACCGCAGGCACCTGGCCGGCGTCCTCACCCGCCGGGCCGTGCTCGCCGCCGCGGGAGCCTAGGACGGCCCCGTGGATCTCGCACACCGGTTCAGCGTCCCCACCGCTGTCGAGGAGACCTGGGCGCACTTCCAGGACATCGCCTCCGTCGCGGAGTGCTTCCCAGGAGCCCAGGTCTCGTCGGCGGAGGGCGACTCGTTCAGCGGGTCGGTGAAGGTCAAGCTCGGCCCGATCGCGCTCGTCTACAACGGCTCCGGCACCTTCGTCGAGAAGGACGACGCCGAGCACCGGTTCGTCGTCGACGCCAAGGGCAAGGACAAGCGCGGCAACGGCACGGCCGGCGCCAAGGTCACGCTCACGATGGCACCGACGGCGTCCGGCGGCACCGACGTCGAGGTGCTGACCGACCTCGCGGTCACCGGCAAGCCCGCGCAGTTCGGGCGTGGCGTGATGCAGGACGTCTCGGACAAGCTGCTGGGCCAGTTCGTGGCCTGCCTCGAGCAGCGGCTGGGCACGGAGTCTCCACCGCCTTCCCCGGCTCCGCCGCCGCCTCCTCCGGCCCTGGCTGAGCCGGCCCTGGCGGAGCCCGACTCCACTCCCGCGCCCGAGCCGTCGGTCACCGCCGGTCCCCAGTCCGTCTCGGCCCCCCTGGAGGAGGGCGTCGGGTCCGCCCCACGGGACCCCGCCCCCGCCGTCCCCGCGGCCACGCCAGACGTGGGCGCGGGGGCGGTCCCGACTCCGTCGCAGCCCGCCCGGGCCGACGACGCGATCAACCTCGGCTCGACCGTGCTGCCGATCCTGGTGAAGACCTACTGGAAGCAGGGCGTGGCCGCGCTCGTCGTGATCGCGGTCATCGTCTGGCTGCTCGTGCGCTGACCGCCGCGGCGGCTCAGTCGACCGGTGAGACCACCGGCTTCGTGATCTCGCCGTCGACCGAGGTCTCGGCCTCCCGCACGCCGTTGACGCGCGGATCGAGCTGGGGCTCGAGGCGGGCGACCGCGACCAGTCCGCAGAGCAGGCAGCCGACGACGAGCAGGCCGATGTAGACGTCGCCGAGGGCGTGGCCGATCAGGATGCCGGAGATCGGCGGGGCGATCACGGCGGCGAGCTGGAAGGACCCGGAGCTCAGCGCGTTGTAGCGGCCGCGCAGGTGGTCGGGGGCGAGGTCGTTGACGAGCGCGGGGATGGTCGGCTGGAGGAGGGTCTCCCCGAAGGCGAAGACCGAGGCGCAGCCGGCGACCAGCAAGGTCGCGCCGACGGTGCCGGGGACCAGCCCCGACAAGCCGAGCAGCAGCCACGAGCCGGCCCAGACCACGCCCATCACCGCGATCACCCGGGTGCGTCGCCTGCCCTCGATCCGCTGCAGGACGACCAGCTGGAGGAGCACGATCACCAGCGTGTTGGCGGCGAACGCGAGACCGAGGCCGCGGGTGGAGACCTCGCCGACCCCGCGGGCGTAGGCGGGCATCCCGGCGTTGAGCTGGGAGTAGCCGACGAACGACGACACGAAGCTGAGCAGGGTCATGGTCGCCATCGCCGGGCTCCGCAGCACGGCGAGGTAGCCCATCGGCGCCGCGTCGTCGTCCGTGGTGGTCTCGACCTTGCCCGCGATGTGGCGCAGCGGACCGAGCAGGAGCAGCAGCGCCGGGAGGTAGGAGGCGGCGTCGGCGAGGTAGATCGTCTGGAACGTGCGCGCGTCGGAGACGTCGACGAACAGGCCGCCGATCACCCCGCCGATGCCGATGCCGAGGTTGAGCAGGGTGAAGTTGACCCCGAAGTAGCGCTGGCGGAGCCCCTGCGGGATGACGGAGGCGACCATGCTCTGCCAGGCCGGCCAGGACATGCCGAACGCGATGCCGTTGAGGGAGAGCGCCAGCGCGGCGGCCGGCCTGGACGTGGCGAAGGCGAGCGTGGCGTCGCCCAGGACGAGGAGCGAGAGCACCCCGAGCTGGATCCGGCGCGCCCCGAACCGGTCGATCGCGCTGCCGCCCGGCCCGACCACCAGCAGGCCCATGAGGGGTGGGACGCCCAGCAGGAGGCCGACGTCGCTGAGCGAGAAGTCGCGGACCTCGTGGAGGTAGACGACGTGGAACGGCAGCACCAGACCGGTGCCGAGGAACTCGAGAACGACGATGGACAGCATCAGCCGGCCCTCGCGCGGGAGGTCGCGCCAGAAGCCGCTCAGGCCGGGGGAGGGGGTCGTCGTCGCCACCGTCCCGATGCTCCCAGCCACCACCGACACTCGGCATCCCGATTAACCGGCCGGCACAGGTCGCGGCTGGTCCGCGCGGGCTACAGACGGACCAGCCGACCACGCCCTACTGTTTGCCCTCGTGAAACGGCGCGCTTCATGTCAAGGCATCGTGCAAGCGAGCGGTGCTCAGCGCCGCGCCGTCTCTCCGGGGTCCCCGCGAAATCGCGAGTGCAGCGAGCGCATTTCGTGGGGTGGTGGCTTGGCGCCGGCGCGCTGGCAGACTGGACGTCTTTCGAGCGTCGGCAACGCCGCCAGCGGGGATGCTGAGTGCCGCGTAGCGTGCGAGGACTTGGCATGAAGCGCGTAGTGGGGACTGTGATCGGCCTCGGCGTGATCGCCTTCCTGCTCTGCATCCCGGCGTTCTTCTACGGCAGCGGGGAGGTGGAGCCGAACGTCGAGGACACCACGATCACCAACTACGTGGCCGACTTCGACGTCGCGGCCGACGGCGACCTCGACGTGACCGAGACGATCACGGTCGACTTCCCCGGCTACGGCAAGCACGGCATCTTCCGGTTCTGGGACATCGTCGACGACAACGCCCCGCACGCGCGCCGTACGCCGGAGGACATCTCGGTCACCCGCGACGGCAGCGACGAGCCGTTCGAGCTGAGCTGGGAGGACCACCACCGCCAGCGGGTGGCCAAGATCGGGTCCGCGAGCACGACGCTCGACGTCGGCGAGCACACCTACGTGCTCAAGTACCACATCGACGGAGTGCTCGACGAGAACGTCGAGAAGGTCACCGGCGAGGACGTCGACACGATGTTCTACTGGCAGCTGATCCCGCGCGGCTGGCAGCAGACGATCGAGAAGTCCACGCTGACCGTCCACCTGCCGAAGCCGGCGCAGGCAGAGGTCAGGTGCGCGATCGGCGACGACGCCGACACCGGCTGCACCGCCGAGGGCGGCGGCACGAACGACCTCACCATCACCACCGGCACCGTCCCCGACCGGACACCGGTGACCATCGCCACCGGCCTCGACATGGAGACGCCGTCGCCGGGCAACTCGGTGCCCTGGACGGGCCGCTGGGACCGCGTGCTGAGCACCCACCTGCCGCTGCTGATCTTCGTCCTGCTCGCGTCCGCGGGCGCGCTGGCGTTCGGCTCGATCCTGGGCGCCAAGTCGCGGGAGAAGCCGCCCGGCTTCCCCGTTCTCTACGAGCCGCCCGCGGGGATCGGCCCGGCGCAGGGGAAGTACGTCTACAGCGAGACCGTGGACCGCACGACGTACGTCGCCACCCTCATGCACGCCGCCGAGCGCGGGGCGATCGACCTGACGCGTGGTCAGAACGACTCCTGGACCATCACCGACAAGGCCGGTCCGGCGGGCTGGGCCGGGCTCGACCCGGTCACCACCGACATCGCCCACATCCTCGGCGGCCCCGGCTCCTCGTTCACGGCGAAGAAGAAGGACGTGTCGGCCGGGCTCCGGCTCAAGACCGAGATCGAGCGGTTCGAGAACGGTGTCGAGGCCTGGGCCAGGTCGTCCGGCAACATGGTCAGCAGCGGCCTCGGCGGCCTCGGCGGGATCCTGGTGCTGGGCGGGTTCGGCCTGATGCTCGTCTGCGCGATCTGGAACCCGTTCTCGATGACGGCGCTCGGGCTGATCCCCGGCGCGTTCGCCGTGGGCGGCACCTCCCTGATGGCGACCGGCTCCGGCACCAGCCGGACCCGCGCCGGCCGCGACCTGTGGTCGCGGGTCGGCGGCTTCCGCCGGATGCTGGCGACGCCGTCGAGCAAGCAGCGGTTCGACTTCTCCGGCCGCAAGGAGCTCTACACCGCCTACATCCCGTGGGCCGTGGCGCTCGACTGCGCCGACGAGTGGGCTTCCAAGTACCGCGTGGAGGTCGGCGAGGAGCCTCCGGTGCCGCACTACTTCGCCGGGGCGTACGCCGGCACGAACGCCGGAGCCTTCGTCAACTCGATGGTGGGCGACTTCGACAGCACCGTGAGCGGGGCGATCTCGTCGTACAACGCCACCCAGAGCTCGTCCTCGAGCGGTGGCGGGGGAGGCGGCTTCTCCGGCGGCGGCGGTGGCGGCGGCGGAGGTGGCGGTTCCTGGTGACCCTGCACGGCCCTCCGCACCCCTCATACTGAGCGAGTAGGTGCAGTTCCCGAGCCCTGAACCCATCGAGCACAGTCCAGCGCAGCACCCACAGAAGAGAGAAGCAAGATGCTCATCGCCATCATCGTGATCGTCGTCCTCGTGGCCCTCGTGGGCTTCGTGATCGCCGGCTTCAACAAGCTCCGGACCAGCGACATCGGGGCGCAGGAGGCTCTGGGCGGCATCGACGTCCAGCTGACCCGTCGTGCCGAGCTGATCCCCAACCTGGTCGAGACCGTCAAGGGCTACGCCGCTCACGAGGCCGGGGTCTTCGAGGAGGTCACCAAGGCACGGGCCGGCGTGATCGCCGCAGCCGCTGGTGACGACGTGCCGGCCAAGGCCGCCGCCGACGCCGCCCTCCAGCAGGCGCTGGTCAGGGTCAACGCCGTCGCCGAGGCCTACCCCGATCTCAAGGCGAACCAGAACTTCCTGCAGCTCCAGAGCCAGCTGGCCGAGACCGAGAACCAGATCGCCTTCGCCCGCCAGTACTACAACGACGCCGTGGCCTCGCTCAACAAGCTGGTCATGACGATCCCGTGGATGCTGCTCACCGGCATCGCGAACGTCCACAAGCGCGAGTTCTACGACGCCCCCGAGGGCCAGCAGGTCGCGCCGCAGGTGTCGTTCGGCACGAACGCGCCCCCTGCTCCGGCCGCGCCCGCTGCTCCGGCGGCTCCGGCGGCTCCCGCGGCTCCGGCCGCTCCGCCCGCGGACCCCGCCGCCGGCGGGACCCCGCCGCCCGCTGCTCCGCCCGCCACCTGAGTCGCACCGCGTCCCCCCTGCGGCGTCGAGATGAGGAAAGTGGCTGTCCCGGGACACCCAGAACAGCCACTTCCCGCATCTCGACGCCACAGGGGGGCGCTGGGCAGTCACTCGCCCGGGCAGCTCCACTTCGTGCAGGTCAGGCCTGCGAGAGGCGCTCGAGCTCGTCGTCGGTGAGCCGGAGGGCTGCGGCGGCGGTGTTCTCCTCGAGGTGCGCGACCTTCGACGTGCCGGGGATCGGCACCATCACAGGGGAGAGCTGCAGCAGCCAGGCCAGCGCGACCTGGGAGGCGGTCGCGTCGTGTGCGGCGGCCACCTCCTGCAGCGCGGTGTCGTCGACGTGGTCGGCGACCGGGCGCCAGGGGATGAAGCCGATGCCCTCGGCGGTGCAGTGGTCGAGCAGCGCCTGGGAGGCGCGGTCGCCGAGGCTGAACTTGTTCTGCACCGACACGATCGGCGCGACCTGCTGGGCCGCCGTCAGCTCCTCGACCGACACCTCGGACAACCCGATGTGACGGATCTTGCCCTCGTCCTGAAGGGCTTTGAGCTCGCCGACCTGGTCCTCCATGGGGAAGGCGGGGTCGATGCGGTGCAGCTGGAACAGGTCGATCCGCTCCACCCTGAGCCTGCGGAGGCTGAGCTCGCACTGCTGGCGGAGGTAGGCCGGCTGCCCGAGCCCCGTCCACTGGCCGGGACCCTGCCGGGTGAGCCCGGCCTTGGTGGCGATCACCAGGCCGTCGGCGTAGGGGTGCAGGGCCTCGGCGATCAGCTCCTCGGAGACGTGGGGCCCGTAGGAGTCCGCGGTGTCGATGAAGTTGATGCCGAGCTCGAGAGCGCGGCGCAGCACGCGCACCGCCTCGTCGTGGTCGACCGGAGGTCCCCAGATGCCGGGGCCGGTGATCTGCATCGCGCCGTAGCCGAGCCGGTTCACCTCCAGGTCTCCTCCGAAGCTGAAGGTGCCGGACGCCTGTGCGATGTCGTCGATAGTTGAGTTGTTCATCACCGGGACCAACCTCCGCCGGGCGCCGGTCTATTCCGGAGGCCTCGTCGTACGCCGCGGCACGCGGCCGCCGAGCTTGCGCAGCAGCGTCTCGGCGGTGGTTGAGGAGCTTGCGCAGCAAGCGTCCCGGCGGTGGTTGAGGAGCTTGCGCAGCAAGCGTCTCGAAACCCCGCCGTCAGAAGACGTTGAGGGGCCGGAACTGGACCGAGATCCGGGGGCCGGCGTGGGCGACCTTGGGTACGGCGTGCTCCCAGGTGCGCTGGCAGGAGCCACCCATGACGACCAGGTCGCCGTGGCCCATCTCGACGACCACGGTGTCGGCGCCGCCGAGCCGCGGCCGCAGGTGCAGCCGGCGCGGGTCGCCGAGCGAGACGATCGCGACCATGGTGTCGGTGGTCTTGCCGCGGCCGATCGTGTCGCCGTGCCAGGCGACCGAGTCGCGACCGTCGCGGTAGTAGCAGCAGCCGGCGGTGCGGAAGGGCTCGCCGAGCTCCTCGGCGTAGTGCGAGCTGAGCGCGTCACGGGCCTCGGTGAGGCCGGCGTGGGGGAGCGCCTCGCCGATCATGTAGGTGTGCACCAGCCGGGGCACGTCGACCACGCGGTCGTACATCTGCCGGCGCTCGGCCCGCCACGGCACGTCGCGGACCAGCGTCTCGAACACGTCGTCGGAGTCCGGCAGCCAGGCCCGGGCGATGTCGACCCACGCGCCGCGGGTCAGCTCGGTGCGCTCGATGCCGGCGAAGTCGATGGTCCGGGCCGCACCCGGGGCGAAGAGGGTCGACTGGAAGTCCATGCGCCGGACTATACGCCACAATCGAACAGGTGTTCGATACCCCGAGGGGTGGATTCAGCGCAGCGCCCGCTGCAGCTGCTCGACGGTCTCGTCGGCCAGCTTCTCCAGCTTCGGCCTGACGAACAGCGGCGCGACCAGGTTGACCAGCCGGCCGAAGTCGAAGTCCGCGCGGTAGTGGATCTCGGTCTGGTCGCCGGCCTGGCTGAACGTCATCGAGTCCTGGGTCGTCACCTTGTCGTTGCGGCCGCGGAACTGCAGCCGGTGCGGCCGCTCGAACTCCGTCGTCTCATAGGTCAGCTCGGTACCGGCGACCCATGAACTCCGAGGTGTTGTCGTAGGTCGTGCCGAGGCCGCCGTCACCCGAGGTGCGCCGGGTGTCGACGGTGCCCGGGTCCCACTCGGTCGTGTTCGTGAAGTCGCCGAGGTAGTCGAAGACGGCCTCGACCGGACGCGGGACGGTGAACGTGCGCTCGACATGCATGGCAGGCCAGTACCCGGGTCGGCGCCGGGGTCATCCCGGATCCGGACACTTCACCCCTCCTGCCAGAGTTGGGCCATGACGGAGGGAGCGGTCGCCGCGCGGGTGCGCAACCTGACCAAGACCTACGGCACCGGCGACACGAGGGTGGTGGCCCTCGACGACGTCACGCTCGACCTGATGGCGGGCGAGTTCACGGCGGTCATGGGGCCCAGCGGCTCCGGCAAGTCGACGCTGATGCACTGCCTGGCCGCGCTCGACACGGCCGACTCCGGCTCGGTGATGGTGGGCGAGCAGGAGCTCACGGTCCTCAAGGACAAGGCGCTCACGCGGCTGCGGCGCGACGAGATCGGCTTCGTCTTCCAGTCCTACAACCTGGTGCCGACGCTCACCGCGAAGGAGAACATCCTGCTGCCGCTGTCGATCGCCGGCCGCGCCCCCGACCAGGAGTGGTACGACTCGGTGATCGCGACGGTCAACCTCGCGGACCGGCTCGACCACAAGCCCAACCAGCTCTCGGGCGGCCAGCAGCAGCGGGTCGCTGTCGCCCGCGCCCTGGTCAGCCGGCCCACCGTCGTCTTCGCCGACGAGCCGACCGGCAACCTCGACTCCACCTCGGGCGCCGAGGTGCTCGAGCTGCTACGCCGCACCGTCGACGAGCACGGGCAGACGGTCGTGATGGTCACCCACGACCCGGTCGCGGCGGCCTACACCGACCGGGTGCTGTTCCTCGCGGACGGCCGGGTCGTCGACGAGCTGCGCGACCCCACCCGCGACCAGGTGCTCGCCACCACGGCCCGGCTGGCCGCGGTCGCGGGGCCGGCCTGACGCCATGATCCGCGCCTCCCTCAAGAGCCTGCTGGCCCGACGGGTCCGCCTGCTGCTCAGCACCTTCGCGATCGTGCTCGGCGTCGCGTTCGTGACCGGGATCCTGATGTTCTCCGACACCCTGCAGCGCAGCTTCACCGCGCTGTTCGCCTCCACCGTCGGAGACAGCGTGGTCCAGGTGAAGGGCAGCGACCTGGAGGGCGGACAGGGGCCGGTGATCAGCACCCAGACGGTGCCGGCCTCGCTGCAGACCACCCTCGAGCAGCTGCCCGGGGCCGAACGGGTCGACGGCATGGTGAGCGCCACCGGCGTCTACGTCCTGTCGACGGAGGGCAAGGTGGTCGGCGGGTCGGGTCCGCCGGCGTTCGGCGGCAACTGGAGCGACGCGCCCGCAGGGCACGGCCTCGAGGGGCTGGTCATCGTCGACGGGCAGGAGCCGCACGGCCCCGACGAGGTGGTGCTCGACGAGCGCACCGCCGACCGCGCGGGCTACGAGCTCGGCGACGAGGTCCCGATCGTCACCGCGACCCAGACGCTCGACGTGCACCCGACGCTCGTCGGCATCGCGGGCTTCCGGGAGGGCGGGTCGCTCAACGGCGCGACGTACGCGGGCTTCGACACCTCCACGGCCCAGCAGCTCTTCCTCGAGGGCCAGGACGCCTACAACACCTTCTGGATCACGGCCGAGGACGGCGTCTCCCAGGAGGAGCTGACCAAGCAGGCCAACGCCGCGCTGCCCGACGGCTACGAGGCGGTCACCGGTGACGACGCGGCCGACGAGCGCGCCGGGCCGCTGCTGAGCGGCATCGACTTCCTCACGACGTTCCTGCTGATCTTCGCCGGCATCGCGCTGGTGGTGAGCAGCTACATCATCGTCAACACCTTCTCGATCCTGGTCGCCCAGCGCAGCCGCGAGCTCGCGCTGCTGCGCGCGCTGGGTGCCTCCAAGCGGCAGGTGATCCGCTCGGTCCAGATCGAGGCGTTCGTGGTGGGCGTCGTCGGCGCCACGCTCGGTCTCGGTCTCGGTGTGGTGCTGGCCATGGGGATCCGCGCACTCGTGGCGACGTTCGGCCTCGACCTCGCGGAGCAGCCGCTGATCCTGGCGCCGCGGACCGTCGTCGCGGCGTACGCCACCGGGATCGTCGTGACGATGCTCGCCGCCTGGCTGCCGGCCCGCCGGACCGGCCGGATCGCACCGATCCAGGCGCTGCGCGACGACGTCGCGCTCCCCGAGTCGTCCGTGCGCCGGCGCCTCCTGCTCGGACTCGCGCTGCTCGCGCTCGGCGTCCCTCTCGCGGCGATCGGCCTCTTCGTGGGTGCGGTGCCGCACAACGGCTGGTGGGTCGGCGCCGGAGTGCTGGCCGTGCTCCTCGGCGTGACTGCGGCGAGTCCGGTGATCGGCCGGCCGTTCCTGCGTGCCGCGGGCGCCGCCGACGCGAAGCTGTTCGGGTCCATCGGGCAGCTGGCCGGCCAGAACTCGCTGCGCAACCCGCGGCGTACGACGGCCACCGCGTCCGCGCTGATGATCGGGCTGACGCTGGCCTACACCGTCGCGATCCTCGGCTCGTCGGCCAAGTCCTCGGTCGACAAGAAGGTCGAGGACAACTTCATCGGCGACTACATCGTCAGCAGCGCCTTCGGCGAGGGCTACTCGCCGGCCATCACCGACCGGATGGCCGAGATCGACGGCGTCGACAGCGTGCTGCGGGAGCGCTTCGGCTACGGCCTCTACAAGGGCAGCACCGACGACGCCATGGGCGTGGTCGCCACCGCTGCCGACTCGATCCCGGAGTTCGACCTGACCATGGCCTCCGGGCGGTCCGCCGAGTTTGCCGACGACACGGTGCTGGTCGAGAAGGACTGGGCGAAGGAGCACCACGTCTCGACGGGCGACACCTTCGCGATCACGGTCCCCACGGGCAAGAAGGAGTGGCGCATCGTCGGGGTCTTCGAGGACAGCCCGCTCGTCTTCGCATCGGTGCTGACCACCACGCAGACGCTGCTCGACTCGGGCTTCCCCGACCAGGACAACTACGTCGTGGTCTTCGCGCAGAAGGGTGCGGCGGCCGCCGGGCTGCAGGACCGGCTCGACGCGGTCGTGAAGGACCTGCCGGTGGTCACGGTCAAGGACGAGCAGGAGTTCGCGGCCGAGCAGCGGGCGCCGATCGACCGGATCATCGGCGTCATCTACGTGCTCCTCGTCTTCGCCGTGGTGATCGCCGTGCTCGGCATCGTGAACACCCTGGCGCTCTCCGTCATCGAGCGCACTCGCGAGATCGGGCTGCTCCGCGCGATCGGCGTCAGCCGCCGGCAGCTGCGGCTGATGATCCGGCTCGAGTCGGTGGTGATCGCCGTCCTCGGTGCGGTGCTCGGCGTGGGGCTGGGCATCGTCTTCGGGGTCACCCTCATGTACGCCCTGCGCGACCAGGGGCTGGAGCGGATCAGCATCCCGGGCCTTCAGCTGGTGGTCTTCCTGGCGCTCTCGCTGGTGATCGGGGTGCTGGCGGCGGTCTTCCCGGCCAGGCGCGCGGCTCGCCTCGACGTGCTGCGCGCGATCGCGACGGACTAGACAGTCAGCTGGCCCGCCGCGCGACGTCCGAGCCTCGGGTCTCGCGGTCGCATGGCCCGTTCGGGTGGTCACAGGGGGCTAGGAAGGTCTACCCGTTCGGCCACCGCGCGCTCAACCAAACCAAGGACGGCGCACCGATGCCCGGTCTAGTCTGGCTGACATGACAGAGGTCCTCATCAAGGACGGGCGTGCGCTCAAGCACGTCCAGGTGCGCGAGTACGTGCGCTCTCTCGTCTCCGGCATGTCCCCAGGCTCACCGGCTCCGTCGGAGCGTGAGCTCGTCGCGCAGTTCGGCGTGGCCCGGATGACCGTGCGCCAGGCGATGGACGCCCTGGTCGTGGAGGGGCTCCTCGAGCGGATCCCCGGCAAGGGCACCTTCGTGGCCCGCCCGCGGCGTACGGCCAGCACGATCACCAGCTACACCGAGGAGATGGCCCGCCGCGGGATGCTCGCGGAGTCGATCACCCTCCTCGCGCGCCGCGAGCAGGCCGGCCCCGGCGTGGCGCGCGCGCTGAACGTCATCGAGGGCGACCCCGTCATCCACTGGAAGCGGCTGCGTCGTGCCGACGGCGGCCCGATGTGCATCGAGGACGCCTTCCTCAACGAGGTGCTGCTGCCCGGGTTCCTGCAGGGCGGCATGCCGACCAGCCTCTACGACGCGCTCGAGCAGCGAGGCCTGCGCCCGACCTGGGCCGAGGACTCCATCAACGCCGACGTGTGCCAGGCCGACGAGGCCACCCACCTCGAGCTCGCGGCAGGCGACCCGGTGCTGCGGCACTCGCGTCGTGCACTGAACGGCGACAAGGTCGTCGAGGTCTCGCGCAGCGTCTTCCGCTCCGACCGCTTCACCCTCTGGGTGCAGATCGGGAACGACTACTAGAATACCCCGGCGAGCTTCGGCCTGGATGTCCCCGACGACGCGAGCTTCGCTCGCAAGAGCCCCGTCGCTCGCTGGCGCTCGCACCGGGGCTGTCGTCGGGGCCACCAGGCCGATCGCCGGGCGCCTCGCTGCGCTCGGAAAGACCGGGTCGCTTCGCTCCCACCACCAACCCATGACCGGCGTTTAGTTGGGAGCGTTGCCTCACCCCGGTCGCCAACCAGTGGATGGGAGCGCAGCGACCCGGTCTTTCGCGGGCGAAGCCCGCGCGCCCGGCGATCGGCCCCGCGGCCGTGACGACAGCGCCGCGGCGAGCGCAGCGAGCCAGGCGCCCGCGAGCGCAGCGAGCTGTCGTCGCGGACTGGGGCCGAAGCTCGCCGGGGTAAATAGCGGCGGGCCGAAGCTCGCCGGGGTAAATAGCGGCGGGCCGAAGCTCGCCGGGGTGGACGGCTCAGTCGCCGAGGCCGCCCAGCGGGGCGACCACGTCACCGGACAGCTCGCAGACCCAGACCGGGTCCGGTCCGCCCAGGTCGGGCTGGATGTAGAGCGAGTGCTCCGGGCCGGGGCAGGTCAGGCACAGGGGCCAGCGGCCCGCCGTCTCGAACAGCCCGTCCTGCACGTCCTGCGCGACCAGCCCGGCGACGTACACCTCGCCCTCGGGCCACTGGTCGGCCCACCACTCGCGAGCGGAGACGGCCTCCTCGAGGATCGACACGGCGTGGGCGGTCGCGTGGTTGCGGGCCTGGAGGTCGGCGAGCACGCGAGCCCTCGCGTCGAACAACGGCACGGTGTCCACCCTTCCCATTCTGTGTGGAGGGTGGTGAGCACGCGACCCCTACGCTGCTCGTGTGGGGATCCTGCTGGAGGTCGCGGTCGCGCACGAGCGCGACGTGGCGGGCGCCGTCGAGGGTGGTGCGGACCGGCTGCACGTGGTCGGACCGGCCACCGACGGGCGCGGCCTCTCGCCGGAGATCACCACGGTCTCGGCGGTGTGCCGCGAGACCGACGTGCCGGCCTTCGTGCTGCTCCGGCTCAACGACTCGTGGACCACGACGGGCGGCGAGCTCACCCGGCTGGTCGGGCTGGCCGAGGACTACCTGGCCGTGGGCGCGAGGGGTGTGTCGTTCGGGTTCCTCGACGCCGACACCGAGGTGGACACCGAGGTGTGCGCTCACCTCGCCACCTCGCTCGCGAACGTGCCCTGGACCTTCCACGACGCCA
Source organism: uncultured Actinomycetota bacterium (assembly GCA_963766475.1). Taxonomy (GTDB): domain Bacteria; phylum Actinomycetota; class Actinomycetes; order Propionibacteriales; family Nocardioidaceae; genus Nocardioides. The sequence continues at coordinate 42,920 of CAVXZS010000009.1, forward strand.
TCGACGACACGCTCGACCCGCGCCGTGCCTGGCAGCGGCTGGTGGGCCTGCCGGGGCTGGTCAACGTGCGGTCCGCGGGCTCTCCGCGCGGCATGGCCGAGGGCTACGACGACCTGCTGGCGACCGCCGAGAAGGACCGGGCGGTCGCCGCACTGCTGATGCCCGGAGGCGGACTGCTGGCCGAGCACGTGCCGTGGCTGGTGCGCGCCGGCGTACGCGCGTTCCACGTCGACGAGCAGGTCCGTCCCGGCGGCTCCCGGAAGGCGTACGTCGACGCCGGGCTGGCCCGGTCGTGGCGGCGGCTCCTGGACGGCGCGGGGGAGCGCACATGACGCTCATGATCGACCCGCCCGCCGTGCCCTCCCGCGGCCGGATGTGGTCGCACCTGGCCAGCGACAGCTCCTTCGCCGAGCTGCACGAGTTCGCCCGCGAGCTCGGCATCCCCGAGCGCGGCTTCGACCGCGACCACTACGACGTCCCCTCGGAGTGGTACGACGAGGTGCTGGCCCGCGGGGTCGAGCCGGTGACCTCGCGCGAGCTGGTGAGCCGGCTGGTGGCGGCCGGGCTCAGGCGCCGCAAGCCCCGATTCGTCTGAGCGCGCGAGCGCGAGATCGCACGTCAGACCGCAGACGAACCGTCGAGGAGCGCCAGCTCCCGCTCGACGTTGACCCGGGCCGCCAGCTCCCACCTCTCGCGCGCGTAGGCGGTGTGGAACAGGTGCGGCTTGGCGGCCAGCCCCCGGAGCACGTCGGCCCGGCCCGCTGAGAACACGTCGTCCTCGAGGTGGGCGTACTCGCGGCGCACGGCGGCGACGTACTCGTCGTAGCGCTCGCGCGGCGCGGCGAGGATGCCGAGGTCGGCGTCGGAGAGAGCGCAGCCGTTGGCGTCCGCGTCGTCGGGGGTGTGGGTCTCGGTGAGCCGGACCAGCCGGGCCACCTCGGACACCACCGGCGCCGGTGCCTCGCTGGCCAGCGCGTCCTCCGCCCACGCGGCCGAGCGCTCCTCGGCGTCGCGCTCCCCGTCGTAGACCGCGTCGTGGAACCACGCGGCCAGGAGCACCGGCGTGGCGTCGTAGTCCGCGCCGTTGCCGGCCAGCTCGTCGAGCCGGTCGAGGACCTCGGTCAGGTGCCGGGTGTCGTGGTAGCCGCGGCTCGGGTCGGCGTACGCCGCCGCGAGCTCGTCACGGACGCGAGGGCTGTCTGGTAGCGGCCATCTGTCGCTGAGGTCCATCGCGTTCATCCAAGCCGCTACCGTGTCTGCTTACAAGAACGAGAACGTGTTCTATTCTCAAGGAGTCGAGATGGCCGCCAGCCCGGAGAAGATCCGCGAGGTGATCGAGCAGTACGTCGCCCGGGTCGCGACCGGCACCACCGACGAGGTGCTGGAGCTCTACGCCGAGGGTGCGACCGTCGAGGACCCGGTCGGCACGGAGGTCCGGACGACTCGTGAGTCGATCCGCGAGTTCTACTCCGGTCTCGAGGCCCTGGAGCAGGCGGGGGAGGTGCTGAGCGCCCGGATCGCGGGTGGCCAGGCGGCCTTCCTGTTCGAGCTGCGCACCAAGGCGGGCGACCAGACCTACACGCTGGCGCCGATCGACGTGATGACCTTCGACGACGACGGGCTGATCACCTCGATGCGGGCCTACTGGTCCGACGCGGACATGTCGGTGTCCTGAGGCCGGTCAGCCAGGATGGCGGTGGCTGGGCAACGCCTGTCCACAGGTGGCGGGGGGTAGGCGGTGGGCAGGCAACGTCTGTCCACGGGGAGGACGGTTGCCAGGCCACCGCCCACGAGATGTTCCCTGTGGACGACGGTTGCCAGGCCAGCCGCTCAGCCTGGCGTCATCGCCCAGCGGATCGTCCCGGTGGCCAGCCCGCCGAGCACCCGCACGGTGGTGCGCTCGGAGACGGGTAGGTAGGGCAGCCGCAGCGGGAACCGGGTCCAGGCCGGCATCAGCCCGATCGCGGCCGCCGCCAGCACGCCGTACGGCGCGCGGACGGGCAGGGGGAGCGGCGGCTTGAGCAGCACGTAGCGCACCGCCTCCCGCGCCTCCCGCGTCCCGCGCAGCTCGGGGCGGTACGCCGCCAGCACCTCGGCCAGCTCGGCCTCCGTGGTCGGCGGGTCGACCACTCCCAGCCGCGCGCTGACCTCGCCGATCTGGGCGACGTAGTGGTCCCGGCCCGCCTGGTCGAGCGGTCGGTGGCCGTAGACCTGGTGGGCGCGCAGGAAGCTGTCCGCCTCGGCCGCATGCACCCAGGCCAGCAGGTGCGGGTCGGAGGCGGCGTACGGCGTGCCGTCGGGCATGGTCCCGGTGACCCGCTCGTGGATGCGCCGGACCGCGTCGACCGCCTGCTGCGCGTCGTCCGCGACGCCGAACGTGGTGACCGCCAGGAACGTGCTGGTGCGGTGCAGCCGGCCCCACATGTCGCCGCGGAAGCCGGAGTGCTCCGAGACCGCGCGCATCGCGACCGGGTGCAGGGTCTGCAGCAGGAGGGCACGCAGGCCGCCCACGAACATCGACGCGTCCCCGTGCACCCGGGTGATCGGGCTGCCGGCCTCGAACCAGCGCGGACCCTCGCGGAAGTGGATCCGCTCGCGGTGCCGCGGGCCGTCGGGGCCGGCGACACGGAGGAAGAGCGCGTCGCCCAGCCGGCCGCGCAGGTCGGGAACGGAGGCCATGCCCACGACACTACGTCGGGGTGAGGCCCCGGCCGATCGGCCGTGCGAGGATCCGGCGGTCAGCCGCTCTCGTCGACAGGACCTGCCCATGCGCCGCAAGACCCTCGCCACGACGATCGGCGCCCTCGTGGCCGCCGCCGGCCTGGCGGTCGTGCCGCCGGGCGCCCCGGCGCAGGCCGGGCCGGCGCAGGCCGGGCCGGCGAGCGCCGCCGCGTTCCGCGCCGCCCCCGTCACCTGGCAGCGGTGCAAGGACCGGGACCTCAAGCAGGCGAAGGCCCAGTGCGGCTACCTCGTGGTACCGCTCGACTACGCCAACCCGGCCGGCCCGACCATCCAGCTCGCGGTCTCCCGGATCCTGCACACCAAGGGCCCCTACCGCGGCGCGGCGTTCGCCAACCCGGGTGGCCCGGGCGCGAGCGCGCTCCAGTACTCCCGGCTCGGCGGCGCCATCCCGCACGGCGTCGGCAAGACCTACGACTGGTACGGCATGGACCCGCGCGGCGTGGGGGCCTCGATCCCGGCGCTGACCTGCGACCCGACGTACTCCAACAGCCAGCACCGGCCCTACCAGCCGACGACCACGGCGATCCTGAGCTACTGGCTCGCCAAGACCGAGGCGTACGCCGCCGCGTGCGGAGCCTCGGCGGCCAAGGACCTGCTCCCGCACATGCGGACGACGGACACCGTCGCCGACCTCGAGTCGCTGCGCACCTCGATCGGCCAGGCGCAGGTGACCTACTACGGCTTCTCCTACGGCACCTACATCGGCCAGGTGTGGGCCACCCTCCACCCCTCGTCGCTCAAGGCGATGGTGCTCGACGGCGTCGTGGACCCCGGCCGCGTGTGGTACCAGGCCAACCTCGACCAGGACCACGCCTTCGGCGTCGTCTTCAAGAAGTTCTTCGCGTGGATCGGCAAGAACGACCGGGCCTTCCACCTCGGCCGCTCGGCCCGGCAGGTGGGCAAGCGCATCGCCAGGCTGCACAAGCACCTCGCGCGCAAGCCCGCTGGCCACAAGCTCGGCGCCGCCGAGTTCGAGGACGTCATGCTCACGGCCGGCTACACCAACCAGGCCTGGCCGGGCATCGCCGGCGCCATCGCCGACCTCGCCAACCACGGCCGCGCCCGCCAGCTGCTCCAGATGGCCAAGCCCGACAAGGGCCCGAAGGCGGACAACGACTACGCCGCCTACCTGGCGACCGAGTGCACCGACGCGCCGTGGCCGAAGGACTGGAACGTCTGGGCGGCGGACAACGCCGCGGCCGACCGCGACTCGCCGTACCTCGCCTGGGGCAACGCGTGGTTCAACGCGCCGTGCCGCACCTGGCCGGTCCCCGCCGACGCGGCACCGTTCGTGGTGAACGGCGCCGCGTTCACCGGGCCGGTCCTGATCACCAACGAGACCTTCGACGCGGCCACACCGTTCTCCGGCGCGCTGGCGGCGCGGGCGCTGTTCCCGACCGCGAGCCTGATCGAGGGCAGGCGCGGCACGACCCACGCGGCCTCGCTGTCGGGCGTCACGTGCGTGGACGACGCCGTCGCCGCGCTGCTCAAGAAGGGCAGGCTCCCGACCCGCAAGTCCGGCGCCGGTCCGGACAAGAAGTGTCCCGGCCTCCCGGTGCCGGGGCTCGCGCTCGACCGCGCGGAGCGGTCAGGCCCCGTAGCTGCGCAGCCAGATCGTCTGGGGGGATGACCGCAGCTTGTCGAGCGCGGCCTCGCCGATCGACTCGGTGGCGTCGGTGACGACGTACCCCTGCTCGCCGCGGGTGGCGAGGTACTGCCCGGTCACGTTCGCCCCCTGCTCGGCGAGGTAGGCGTTCACCTCGGCGAGCACGCCGGGGACGTTGACGTGGAGGTAGGCCAGCCGGACGCCGTCGACCAGTGGGGGCGGCTGCACGGCCGGCAGGTCGACCGACAGGGCGGTGTTGCCCTCGGCGACGAACGACGCGAGCTTGCCGGCGACGAACCAGCCGATCTCCTCCTGCGCCTCCTGGGTGGAGCCGCCGACGTGCGGTGTGAGGATGACGTTGTCGAGGCCGCGGAGCACCGACTCGAACGGGTCGCCCTGGGCCTTGGGCTCGACCGGGAACACGTCGAGGGCGGCGCCGGCGATGTGGCCCGACTCGATGTTCTCGCGCAGCGCGAGGTCGTCGACGACCATGCCCCGGGAGGCGTTGATGAACAGCGAGCGCGGCTTCATCGTCGCGAACTGGTCGGCGCCGAAGAGGCCGGCGTTCCCGGGCCGGCCGTCGACGTGCAGCGAGACCACGTCGGCCTCGGCGAGCAGCGCGTCGAGCGTCGGCATCCGCCGGGCGTTGCCATGCGCCAGCCGGTCAGCGGTGTCGTAGAAGATCACCCGGAGCCCGAGGGCCTCGGCGAGGTTGGAGAGCTGGGTGCCGATGTTGCCGTAGCCCACGATGCCGAGCGTGCGGCCGCGGATCTCGTGGCTGCCCTTCGCCGACTTGTCCCACACGCCCTGGTGCATCCGCTCGGTCTTCTCGGGCAGCCGGCGCGCCAGCGCGATGATCTCCGCGATGACCAGCTCGACGACGCTGCGCGTGTTGGAGTACGGCGCGTTGAAGACAGCGACGCCCCGGGCCGCGGCCCCGTCGAGGTCGACCTGGTTGGTGCCGATGCAGAAGCAGCCGATCGCGACCAGGTCGGACGCCGCGTCCAGCACCCGGGGCGTGATGTGGGTGTTGGAGCGGATCCCGAGCAGCTCGACGCCGCCCGCCAGCGCGTCGACGAGCTCGTCCTCGGTGAGGGAGCCGGCGCGCAGCTCGACCTCGTGGCCGCGCGCCCGGAGGGTCTCGACGGCGACCGGGTGGATGTTCTCGAGGAGAAGGACCTTCACGCGTCCAAGGGTAGGAGCGCGCGGCGTCCGGTCCGAAACCCTCACGCTCCGGTGGGACGGTCCCGGAGCCGGTCAGAGCCAGCCGGCGTCGCGCGCGATGCGGATGGCGTCGATGCGGTTGCGCGCGCCCAGCTTGGCGATCGCGTAGGAGAGGTAGTTGCGGACGGTGGCCGGCGACAGGGACACCACGTCGCCGATCTCCTCGGTGGACAGACCGTCGGCGGCCGCTCGCAGCACGTCGGTCTCGCGGGCGGTCAGGGGGTTGTCGCCGGTCTCGAGCGCGGCGGCCACCAGGACCGGGTCGAGCACGCGCTCGCCCGCGGCGACGCGGCGGATGGCGTCGGCGAGCTCGGATGCCGGCGCGTCCTTGGGCAGGAACCCACGCACCCGCCCCTCCAGGGCGCGCAGCAGGTGGCTCGGCTGGCTCAGGCCGGTGAGGATCAGGCTCTGGCAGGTCGGCAGCGAGTCCTGCAGGCGGCGGGCCGCGGTCAGCCCGTCGAGGCCGGGCAGGTCGATGTCGAGCACGGCGACGTCGGGCCCGACCTCCAGAGCGGTCGGCTCGATGAGGTCGCCACGCTCGAGCTCGGCGACGACCTCCATGTCCTCCTCCAGGCCGATGAGCGCGACGAGCGCTCCACGGATCAGGTGCATGTCCTCGGCGACCAGGACGCGGATCACGTCACGACGCCACCTCGACCCGCAGCGTGAAGCGCTGGCCGTCGGTGTCGGTGCGGACCCGCCCGCCCACCGCCCGCAGCCGCTCGGCCATGCCGAGCAGGCCGGAGCCGGCAGGGCCGGTGCGCGAGCGCGGCCGGTCGTTGGTGGCCTCCAGCCAGACCTCGGAGCTCGCCGCGTCCGGCCTGCACGGTCCAGTGTCGCGCGTCGCTGTGCCGCAGCACGTTGGTGGCCGCTTCCCGCACGACCCAGCCGAGCGCCGAGTCGACCTCGCCGCGAGAGGACGCCCAGCTCGCCACGGCGTCGGACGTCGACGCCCGCGTCGCGCAGCAGCCCCTCGGCGCGAGCGGCCTCCTCGGCGTACGACGCCGCCTGGCCGGCGGCGACGATGTCGGGCAGCTCGGTGCGCAGTCGGGTGGTGACCTCGACGAGCGAGTCCAGCTCGCGCCGGGCCGCCTCGGGGTCCTTCACGAGCAGTGCCATCGCGAGGTCGCCCTTGAGGGCGACCGCCGACAGCCCCTGCCCGAGGGTGTCGTGCAGGTCGCGCGACAGACGCCGCCGCTCCTCGTCGGCGGCCGTGAGCTCCAGCTCGGCGCGGGTGCGCGCGAGGTCGTCCACGACCTCCAGCAGCCGGGCGGCCATGAAGGGTCCGAGGGCCCCGGCCACCCCGGAGACCACGTTGTAGGAGACATCCGCGAGGTCGAACTCCAGTCCGTTGCGCAGGTCCCAGCACTGGCACTCCGGGCCGGGCGGCGAGGGCCAGGAGGACGAAGACCACGATGGTCGCGACCAGCACCACGACTCCCAGCCGCCGGGGCAGGGCGAAGGCACCGGCCGCCGCCACGAACCACATGGCCGCCAGGCCGCCCATGCCCGGTGGCGACGATCAGACCACGACGCAGGCGACGACGGCCACCCAGACGACCCCGCCGTACCGCGGGGTCCGACGCCGGATGGCGGACAGCACGAGGTAGCCGTGCAGGCCCAGGATCGCGAACGCGACCGGGAGCCAGGCGACATCGGCGTCGACGTTGCCGAGCTTGGAGGTCCCGGTGTTGAGGATCAGGAGCGCGGTGGCCGGCGCCTGCAGGACCACCGCGGCGACCCGCGCCCCGCGGAGCGTGGAGAGGGTCACGTCGTGCCGGCGTCCGCGCTCATGGCTGGCCCCGGTCCGGGACGGCGAGCAGCCTGGCCGCTGCTTGGAGGTCCTCGCGCGACGAGGCCCGCCGCATGTCGGCGACCACGCTGCGAGCGGCGGCGAGCGCGGCCCGGGAGTCGCCGGTGACCTGCGCCAGCGCTCGCCGGGCGGACGGCGCGTCGCCGGCCGCGAACTCGGCCCGGGCCCGGCGCGCCTCCGCCTCGATGCGCTCGAGCTCGACGCGCAACGAGCTCAACAGCTCGGCGTCCACCCGCGCCCGCTCGCGGGCTGTCGCCCGCTCGCGCCAGGACCTCGCGGGCCACGCCCAGCCGGTGCACGCCGGCGACCAGCCAGACCAGCGTGAACAGGAGTCGTGCTGCGGAACGCGGTCACGACGGCGACGTACCAGCCACCCTCGCCGAACACCCCGGTCCCGAGGGGGAAGCAGGCGAGCGTCACCCCGACCGCCCAGACCACCGACCACGGCGGCCGGAAGACGAGCAGCGCCGACGCCACGAGCGAGGCGAACATGAGCGTCCACACGTGCCCGATGACCAGCTCGCCGGCGACCATGACCGCCAGCCATCGCCGCGAAGGTCAGCCGACCGTGCGGCGGCGCCTCGTCCCGCAGCCCGTGGCGCACGTGCCCGAGGTGGATGGGCACGAACACCCCGGCCAGCACCCAGGCCGCGACGACCTTCCACCGCGGCTCCAGGAGGTCGTAGTAGCCACCCGGGTAGAAGCCGAAGGTGACCAGGGTCGACACCGGGAAGCGCGACGGCGAGCACCAGGACGCCGACCCGGGCGGCCGCCGTCCAGGCGTCCTCCGTGCCGGTCAGCCGCACCGGGTCAGTGCGGCGCATGCGGCTCACTTCGGCCATGGTAGCTCAGTCAGTCACGACGCCGGAGCCGTACGGCGCGGCCGTGACCAGCCGCAGTTGCAGCGGCAGCTCGCCGGCGTGGAACGCGCGCACCCCTTGACCCCACACCACGGGATGTACCCAGACCCGTACCTCGTCGACCAGGCCGTGGTGCGCGAGGAAGGTGGCCAGCTCTCCGCAGCCGTAGGAGATCAGCGACCCGCGTGCCGCTCCTTCGCCGCCGTCACCGCCGCGGCGGTGTCGGGGCCGAGCAGCTCGGCGTTCCACTCCAGGGGGCCGGACAGGGTCCGCGACGCGACGTACTTCGTCATCGGGTTGAACAGGTCGGCGTAGCGCCCGGAGGCGGTGGGCCAGAAGCTCTCGAAATGCTCGTAGGTCTCGCGACCGACAGGCACCGCGTCGGCGGCCTCCAGCTCCTCGACCCCGTGGTCCTGGGCGTCACCCTGCTCGTCGAACCACTCCTCCATGCTGGTCCATGACGCCGTCCAGCGTCGTCTGCACCGACACGATCAGCCGGCCCATCAGTCGTCGCGGCTCCTCGTCTGGACGTCGTAGCGCAGGTGCAGGGTGCCGGGCGCCTCGAGGACCCGGACCAGGTCGAGCTCGACGTGCTCGGCGGGCAGGCCGTCGAAGAGCCGCCTGCCCTGGCCGAGCAGCACCGGCCGGAGCTGGAGCTCGACGGCGTCGAGCACGCCGGCCTTCAGCGCCTCCTGTGCGGTGTAGGCGCCGTGGAGCATCACGTCACGGTCGCCCGCCGCCTCCTTGGCCTGCCGGACGCACTCGGCGATCCCGTCGGTGACGAAGTGGACGCGCTCGTAGCGGGTTGTCGGCCGGTGCCTCGTGGGTGGGCACGAAGATCGTCGACACCGTCGTGGTGGTCGCCGCCCCAGTAGCTCGGCGAAGTCGCCGGTCCGCTTCCCGGTGATGACCGCGCCCGGTAGCGAGCATCTCGTCGAACACGACCTGGCTGAACGGGTCGTCGGGCCGCCACTTCTCGCCGCCACCGCCGCCGTCGTCCTCCCCGGTCGCTCGCCGGACCCGTCGGCGCTCAGCCAGTCCATCAGCCGCATGCCGTTCACGCCGGCGGGGTTGTCGGCGTCGTCGTCGGGTCCGGTGATGAAACCGTCCAGCGACATCGCCATGGTCACGAACACTCGACTCATGGCTGCGACGGTGCCAGCGGGCACGCGGGGCCGGGACAGACGCCGACGTCATCGACAGCTGATGACATCTGTCACCACTGCACCGACGACATCGGCCTCTGGCCGCGTTGCCGGCGGCCATCACAGGGTGGGTACCGAGTCCGCCGACCTGAACGCGAGGACACCATGACCGCGATCGACTCCACCAAGCCAGCCGCCGCCGACGAGGCGTACGACGGAAAGGCGCCGCGCTCGAGCTGGCTGGCGCTCTACGTCGTGTGCGTCGGCGTCCTGATGATCGTGCTCGACCAGAGCATCGTGAACATCGCCCTCCCCTCGATCCGTGACGACCTCGGCTTCTCCCAGGCGTCGCTGGCATGGGTCGTCAACGCCTACCTGTTGACCTACGGCGGATTCCTGCTGCTCTGCGGACGGCTGGGCGACCTGCGGGGCAACCGGCGCGTCTTCCTGGCGGGGACCGCGGTCTTCACCGCCGCCTCCGTCGCCTGCGGTCTGGCGACGTCCTCGGCGTGTCCTCGTCGTCGGCCGCGTCGTCCAGGGCTTCGCCGGTGCCGCGGTCACCGCGGTGGGCCTCGCCCTGATCATGGGGCTGTTCACCGATCCCGGTGAGCGCGCCAAGGCGATGGGCGTCTACGGGTTCGTGCTGTCGGGCGGGGGCGCGATCGGGGTGCTCCTCGGCGGCGTCCTGACCGACCTGCTGTCGTGGCACTGGATCTTCCTGGTCAACGTGCCGATCGGTGCAGCCGTGCTGGTCGCGGCCAGGTCGGCGCTGCCGGCCGATCGCGTCGACGCCGGGCCGAGCGCGGCTCGACGTGCTGGGGGCGGTGCTGGTGACCGGTGCGCTGATGCTGGCGGTGGCCGGGATCGTCGGGGGCGACGCGGCGGGCTGGGCATCCGGGCGCACGCTGGGACTCCTGGCCGGGAGCGCCGTGCTGTTCGCGGCGTTCGTGGCCTGGGAGGCGCGCGCCGACGAGCCGCTGGTGCCGCTGCGGATCTTCGGCCTGCGCAACCTCGCCGTCTCCCAGGTCGTCGGGATCCTGTGGGCCGGCGCGATGTTCGGGTGGTTCTTCCTGACCGCGCTCTACCTCCAGGACGTGCGGGGGCTGCCGGCCCTCGAGGTCGGGCTCGCGTTCCTGCCGGCCAGCCTCGTGCAGGGGGTGTGCTCGTTGTGGGTCTCCGACCGGCTGGTGATGAGGTTCGGGATCCGGCCGCCGCTGGTCGTCGGCCTGAGCCTGGCAGGCGCCGGGCTCGCACTCCTGGCGACGGCTCCCGTCGACGGCGGGTTCGCGGTGCACGTCCTGCCGTCGATGCTGATGCTGGGGCTCGGCGCCGGCATCGCGTTCAACCCCGTGCTGATGGCGGCGACGGGTGACGTCGAGCCGCACGAGTCGGGCCTGGCTTCCGGCGTGCTCAACACCGCGTTCATGATGGGAGGCGCACTCGGCCTCGCCGCCCTGGTCGCGGTCTCCGACGCCCGCCGCGGCGCGTTGCTCGCCGACGGCGCCGACCCGGTCACCGCCTTCAACGGCGGCCTGCACGCCGCGTTCGCGGTCGGTGCGCTCGCCGCGCTGGTCGCCGCGGCGGTCGGAGGAGGGCTCCTCCGACCGGCCGCGGCGGACGATGATGCCCCCGAGAACGCCTGACGCGAGCTGGAGCACGAGATGACCGCGACCTACACCTTCGACGTCTTCACCACCCTCGACGGCTTCGGCTCCTACGGCCCCGACGGCGACTGGGGCGGCTACTGGGGCAAGCAGGGCCCGGAGTTCCTGGACCGCCGCCTCGCCCACTACTCCGAGGACCTGCGGATGGTCCTCGGAGCCACCACCTTCCGTGAGTTCATGCAGATGCTCGGCCCGAGCAGCGGTGAGCTGAAGGAGCTCGACCCGGTCAACGCCCGGATGAGGAGCATGCCGACGACCGTGGTCTCGTCGACGCTGGAGGGTCCCCTCGACTGGCCGGACGCGACGGTCGCGAGCGGTGACGCCGTCGACGTCGTCACCCGGCTCAAGGCGGAGTCGGACGTACCGTTGCGCTCGCACGGCAGCCTGTCGCTGAACCGGGCGCTCATGGCCGCCGGGCTGGTGGACCTGGTCCAGGTGACGATCTTCCCCGTGATCACCGGCCGGACCGGGACGGCACCGGTCTTCGGGGGCGCGGCCGACTTCGACCTGCAGCTGGTCGAGAGCCGGACACTCGACGGTCACACCCAGGAGCTCACCTACCGACCTGCGCTGCACTGACACGGGGCTGCACTGACACGGCTCGACGCCGAGCAGGTCGTCTCGTCGGCTACGCGGCCGAGGTGGTCCGGAACGTGCTCCGGTAGCGGCCGGGGCCCACCCCGTTGATCCGGGTGAAGTGGGTGCGCAGGCTGTGGGCGGTGCCGAACCCGCAACGTTGGGCGACCCGGTCGACCGTGTCGTCGGTGGTCTCCAGCAGCTCACGCGCTCGTGCTATCCGGGCGTGCAGCAGCCACTGCAGCGGCGTCGTGGCGGTCAGGGCCCGGAAGTGGCGCTGGAAGGTACGCCGGCTCATCGCCGCCTCGGTGGCCAGGTCCTCGATGGTCAACGGCTCGTGGAGGCGAGCACGCGCCCAGTCGAGCACCGGGCCCAGGGTCGCCGGTTCGCCGGCGAGCGCCGGCGAGTCCATGTATTGGGCCTGGCCGCCGTCGCGGTGGGGCGGGAGGACCATCCGCCGGGCGAGAGCGTTGGCGACCCGGCTGCCGTGGTCGAGGCGCACGAGGTGCAGACACAGATCGAGCCCGGCGCACTCGCCGGCCGAGGTGAAGACCTGGTCGTCCTGGGTGTAGAGCACGTTCGCGTCGAGCTGCACCGAGGGCCAGCGCCGGACGAGCTCGGCACCGTGCATCCAGTGCGTGGTCGCGCGGCGACCGTCGAGCAGGCCGGCCGCGGCCAGCGTGAACGCACCGGTGCAGATCGAGGCGATCCGGGTGCCGCGCGCGTGAGCGGCGCGCAGTGCGTCCAGCAGCTCGCGCGGCGGGTCGCCCTGCAGGTCGGCGCACGCCGGCACGATGACCGTGTCGGCGCGTTCGAGCTCGTCGAGCCCGCGCCCGTTGTCCAGGCTCAGTCCCTCCGCGGTGCGCAGCGGCGCGTCCTGCCCCGCGCACAGCACGACGTCGTACCACCACCGCACCGGGAAGTCCTGCCGCTCGCGACCGAAGACCTCGCAGGCGACCGCCGCCTCGAAGATGGGGATGTTGGACGTGATCGGGATGACGACGCGGTGCTCGGTGCGCATGGCGCGAATCTACCGCTATATGGCATTCGTGCCACTGCTATGCCGTCCGCGATGCGGCGAGCATCGAGTCATGGCAGCGAACTCCACGCCCGCACGACCGCCGAGCCCGCTCGGCTGGGCCGCGCTCGTCGTCGTCTACGTCGTGTGGGGGTCGACCTACCTCGCGATCCGGGTCGGCGTACGCGACCTGCCCCCGCTGACCATGGCCGGGCTGCGCTACCTGACCGCGGGGCTGCTGCTCTACCCGATCGCGGTCCGGACCGGGGCCGCGCGGTTGCGGGCGAGCGACAGGCCGGGGCGGCGGGAGCTGCTCGGCGCGGCCCTCGTCGGCCTTCTGCTCCTCGTCGTCGGCAACGGCGGTCTGAGCATCGGCGAGCAGACCCTGGACTCCGGGTTCGCGGCGGTGCTCGTGGCCACCGTGCCGCTGTGGATGGTGCTGTTCGCCTGGCCGATCGACCGAGCCCGGCCGACGAGGAAGGCTGTGGGCGGCCTCGTGATCGGACTGCTCGGCGTGGCCGTGCTGACAGGCGCCGGCTCGGGCTCGCGGCACCCGCTCGGGGTCGTCGTGGTGCTCGGCGCCTCGTGCGCGTGGGGGCTGGGGTCGGTCCTGTCCCATCGCCTGGCGCTGCCCCGGCGTGCCTTGGTCGCCGCGGCGCTGGAGATGATCGCGGGCGGTGTCATCCTGCTGGTCGCCGCGACCGTCCGCGGGGAGTACGCCGACCTGACGTGGTCGCAGGTGCCGACCAGTGCCTGGCTGGCCCTGCTCTACCTGATCGGGCCCGGATCGCTGCTGGCCTTCACCGCCTACGGCTATGCGCTGTCGCGCCTGCCGCTGGCCACGGTCTCCACCTACGCCTACGTCAACCCGGTCGTGGCCGTCGTGCTCGGCGTCGTCATCCTCGGCGAGCACCTCACCGCCCACGAGGTGGTCGGCACCGTCCTGGTCGTCGCGTCGATAGCCCTCACCCTGCACCGCCGCCGTGCCGACCGACCCGCGCCGGAAGATCGCACCGCGAGACCGGAGCCGACCGCCGTCGCCGTCTCCCGGGGGCCGTGACCCCGGCCTGATGGACGGGTCCGGTGTGGTCTACGCCGACGCGTGCCCCTCGAGGTACGCCGCGACCAGGCCGCCCAGCGTGTCCAGGTGGTAGCCGCCCTCCTGGACCGCCACCGCGGGCACCCCGGTCGCGCCGAGCAGCCGGCCCGCCTCGCGGTAGCCGTCCGCGGTGACCTGCAGCGGGCTCTCGGGGTCGTCGGCGGCGGCATCCACGCCGAGCGACACCACGAGGTGGTCGCAGTCCGCACCGTGGACCCAGTCCGCGAGCTCGGCCACCGCGGCGAGCCACGGCCCGTCCCCGGTGCCCTCGGCGAGCGGCAGGTTGCGGGTGGCGCCGGTGCCGTCGCCGGCGCCGGTCTCGTCGGCGTACCCCACCACGTGCGGGAACCAGCCCGCTGCCGGGTCGACGTGCACCGAACCGTAGAGGACATCGGCCCGCTCCCAGAAGATCGCCGCCGTCCCGTTGCCCTGGTGGGCGTCGATGTCGACGATCCCGACCCGGCCGGAACCGCGGTCCCGGAGCGTCTGCGCCGCGACCGCGGCGTTGTTGAGGTAGCACGAGCCACCGAACCCGGCCGGTGTCGCGTGGTGACCGGGCGGCCGGCAGAGCGCGTAGGCGAGCCGCGACCCCGAGGAGACCAGCTCGGCCGCCGCGACGGCGCAGTCGGCCGCGGCCAGCGCCGCCTCCCACGTGCCGGTGCCGATCAGCGTCATCGTGTCGTAGGCGAACCGGCCGGCGTCGGCGTGCACGGCGACCGCCGGCCGCGCGGGCAGCCCGGCGGTCATCGCAGGGGTGGGGAAGAGGTACGGCACCACGCGCTCCTGACCGACGAGCTGCTCGTAGGGACCGGCGGCCCATCGGTCGGACGCCGTGCGCAGGTGGTCGAGCATCGCGGCGTCGTGCACCGAGCCGAGGGCGGCCCGCTCGGTCCGGGGCGGCACCTCGACGGTCCGGAACCCGGCCCCGCTCACCGCGTCGAGGATGGCGTCGACCCGCGCGGCCACCTCGGTGCCGATGGTGGCGACGCCGACCCACACCTCGTTCCTCGGGTCGTGCAGCCGGGTGGCGGGAGACCAGAGCACGGGGACCTCGTACTGACTCATGACTCAGTATCCACCGCGCCGGATCTTCGGCAGGATGGCGGCATGCCACGTGCCCGCGACCTCGGCATCGGGATCGGCCGGCTGCCGACCGGGCCGACCAACTCCGTGCTCGACGTCGCGGGAGTCGGACTCGGCCACGCCACGATCACGCGGGAGACCGCGCGCACGGGGGTCACCTCGCTGGTGCTCGCCGAGGACGCCATGCACCGGCCCGTGGTGGCGGGCGGGGCGGTGCTCAACGGCATCGGCGAGTGCACCGGCTTCGTCACCATCCGCGAGGCGGGGATGCTCGAGACGCCGGTGTGGCTCACGTCGACGATGCAGCTCGGACGGGTCTACGACGCGGCGTGCGAGCTCGAGCTGGCGCGGCATCCCGACGTCGCCGACGACGTCTGCATCCCCGTGGTCGCCGAGTGCGACGACTCCTTCCTCAACGACTGCCGGCGGATGTGGGTGACCGCGGACGACGTCCGTGCGGCCCACGAGGCGGCGCTGTCGTCACGGGGCTCGGCCACGCCGCCTGCCGAGGGCGCGGTCGGCTCCGGCACCGGGATGTCCTGCCTGGGCTTCAAGGGCGGCATCGGGACCTCGTCGCGCGTGACGCCCGGGGGGCACACCGTCGCGGTGCTGCTGATGACGAACTTCGGCGAGCGCAGCCGCCTCACGGTCGACGGCGTGCCGGTCGGGCGGCTGCTGCCCGAGGACGCCGGTCCCGCCAAGCCCGCGGGCTCCTGCATCGGCATCGTGGTGACGGACGCTCCGGTCGACCCGACCGGCTGCGAGCGGCTGGCGCGCCGGATCGGGCTCGGCCTCGCGCGGACGGGCTCGGTCGCCCACCACGGCAGCGGCGAGATCTTCCTGGCGGCGAGCACGACCGCTCGCACCGACCGCGACGGGCGCGACGTGGGGGCCGCGCCGCGGCTGGCCGGCCGGTCTCTCGACGACCTCTTCGAGGCGGTCGTGGACGCCGCCGAGGAGTCGGTGCTCAACTCCTTGCTGACCTCGCCGACCACGGTGGGTCGGGACGGCAACACCAGTGAGGGGCTCGATGCCGACACGGTGGTCCGGCTGCTGGAGGAGCACGGGCGTGGCGGGTAGCGAGCGCTCGGTCCGCATCCCGATGCCGGACGGCGTCGAGCTCGCCGCGACGCTCTACCTGCCGGACTCGGCCGAGCCGCAGCCGTGCCTGCTCGAGGCGCTGCCCTACCGCAAGGACGACCTCACCTCGTCGTACGCCGAGGGCTACCGCAGCCTGCGGGACGAGCACTCCTACGCCGTGTGCCGGGTCGACCTGCGTGGCACCGGGTCCTCGGGTGGTGACGCGACCGACGAGTACCCGCTCGTCGAGCGGACCGACCTCTGCACGGTGATCGCCTGGCTGGCCGAGCAGGAGTGGTGCGACGGCAACGTCGGCATGTTCGGCACGTCGTACTCCGGCTTCAACTCGCTCCAGATCGCGGCGGAACGGCCACCGGCGCTCAAGGCGATCGTGGCGATCTACAGCAGCGACGACCGGTGGACCGACGACGTGCACTGGCGGGGGAACGCCCTGCGGCTGGTCGACCTCGTCGACTACTGCCACTACATGACACCGATGTGCGTGCTGCCGCCCGTGCCCGCCGAGTGGCCCGGCTCGTGGCGCGAGGAGTGGCTGCGCCGCTGGGAGACCAACGAGCCGTGGCTGCTCACCTGGCTGCGGGAGAACCGCGACGGGCCCTACTGGCGGGCCGGGTCGCTGCGGCACCTGGGCTACGACCGGATCCAGTGCCCGACGATGATCGTGGCGGGCTGGGCGGACGGCTACCGCAACAACACCTTCCGGACCGTCGCCGGGCTGGGCGAGGCAGGCACTCCGTGGCGGCTCCTGGCCGGGCCCTGGGCGCACGCCGACCCGGCGACCGCGATCCCCGGGCCGCGGATCGACCTCGACCACGAGATGGTCGCGTGGTGGGACCGGTGGCTGCGCGGGACCGCCGCCGACGAGTGGACCGACCGGGCCGACGTCTTCGTGCGCACCTCCACGGTGCCCGAGCCCGACCTCGAGCTGCACGAGGGGTTCTGGGTCTCGGGGCCGTGGCCGGTCGCCGCGCCGTCGTCGCTGTCGCTGGAGGTCAGGGGCGAGCGTTCGCTCGTGGTCCGGCCCGACGTCGGCACCGCGGCCTGGATCGACTGCGCGGGTCACCTGCCATGGGGCCTCTCGGGCGACCAGCGCGAGGACGACGCTCGCTCGCTCACCTGGGACTTCCTGCCAGAGGAAGGGCTGGGTCAGCCGACGATCGTCGGTCAGCCGTCCGTCTCACTCGACGTCTCCGCGTCCGCCGAGCTCGCCTCGCTCTCGGTGAAGCTCTGCGACGTGTTCCCCGACGGCACCTCGGCGCTGATCACGCGCGGCACCCTCGACCTGGCGGGAGTCGAGACCGGGCAGCCGGTCGAGCTGCTCCTCGACGCCTGCGCCTACCGTCCCGACCCGGGCCACCGGCTCCGGCTCTCTATCGCCGGCGCCGACTGGCCGAACACGATCGCCCCGCCCGGTCCGGTCACCCTCACCGTGCGCGCCGGCACGCTGACCCTCCCCCTGTGGACCGACTCCGGCCTTGCCCCACCGGACTTCGTCCCGGGCGCGGAGAGCTCGTCCGAGGAGGTCGGGGACGTCGTCTGGTCGCTCACCGACGACGTGCTGCGCCGCACCACCACCGCGACGACGCACGTCGTGTCGTCCTACGAGATCCCGGGCGACGGCACCGCGCTGGAGGACTACCGCGGCGAGGTCGGCGTCGACCGCCGCAGCTTCGCCCAGTGGGCGACGGCCGAGACGACGTACCGCCTCACCTGGCCCGACGTCGACGGGGAGAGCGTGGACGTCCGCGTGGTCTCGACGTTGCGGGTGGACATCGGCCCGGACGGGTACGACGTCGTGATCGAGGCGGACGCCTACGACGACGAGGACCAGGTCGGCCATCGGGAGTGGCGCGAGACGATCCCTCGCTAGGCGACCGACCTGCCCGTGCAACCTCACGCCCCTGTGACCTCGCTCGGCAGAGCCGAGCGAGGTGCGGGGCTGGGTGGTCAGGGGTGGGGCGGATCGCCCGCGTCACCCTGGTCGAAGTGCCCGAGGAACTCGTGGGCGAGCCGTCGGCGTTCGTCGTCGGGAGTCACGTCGATCGTGCCGGTGTGGTCGCGGAGGAACTGGTAGCCCAGCGGACTTCGCCAGAGGTAGACGCCGGGCTCGAGCGTGATGTAGCTCCAGCCGCCGGTCGTCTTGGCGCGATGGTGAGTCCGGCACGACGGCGCAAGGTTGCAGCTGCACGTGGGTCCGTCGTCGGCATGTGGGACTCGGTGCTCGCAGTCGCACTTCTCGGCGAGCCGGTTGCAGTAGGGGTGGGCGCAGACCAGGTCGCGGAGACGCACCTGTTGCTTGAGCCGGTCGGAGGCTTCGTAGGCGCCGACCTGGATGTGCTCCGCCAGGTCGAGCACTGGTCTCACAGTGACCTGGGCATCGGGGTTGCCGCACCACTGGCGGACCTGCTCGGCGGTGACCGGGCTCCTGGTCTCCTGGACGCGGGCGAGCCCGCCGGTCCCGTGAAGTGCGGCATCGCTGAGGTGGACGTGCAGGACGACCTCACGCTTGCGGCTGGATGGGCTGGGCTCGCCGGACGAGGTGTCGAGGTCGAGGGTCGGCTCGTTGCGGGCGAGGTTGCCGGCCGCGATGGAGCGGCGTACGTCGAGCGAGTCATTGGAGCCGAGAAGCAGCTGCTGGTGCGCGTCGGCGGCGATCGCGGCGTCGAAGTCGATGGCGTCGGCGAGGTCGAGGTCGCCCTCGACGTGCACCGTGCCGGAGGTGCTGACCTGGGCGAGGTCGACGTCGAGGTGTCGCACCTCGGCAGCCGCGGCTCGTTCGGCTTCGGCGCGGGCGGGGTCGAAGCGGGCGACGGCCTCGTCGACGAGCCGGGCGAGGACTGGCGGGGCCGACCTTGTGGGCGACGTGGGCGACGTGGGCGTCGACGAAGGCCGCGGCATCCGGGGTCAGGCTCATGGTGCGGTCGGCGATGACGCCGAGCTTCCACGCCGGCAGGTCACCGGCCAGCAGCCTCGCCCAGCAGCGCCACAGCCGGTAGCGACCCTCGACCGCCTGGGAGAGGAACCGGCGCCCGGACTCGGTCGACCTCCCGAGGGCGGCGGCGAACTCGACGACCGCGAACTCCGCGATCTCCGGACATCCCTCGCCGCCGAGCGGCAACGCGCGCTCGTGCCACGACTCGGCGGGACCCACCAGCGAGTCGACCGCGTGCATGGCGGCCCACTGGGCCGCGTCCTGCATCACCTGCCGGGCCGCGTCCTCCTCGACCTTCTTCTGCGCCCGCGCGTGCGCCAGGACACCGGCGGGGTCGTCGGTCCCGGAGTGCTGGAGCGGGTCGAGAGTGGAGGTCATCGTGAGACCAAGACTGCCATCGACCACCGACAGTCCAGGGCCTGGAATGCCCCATTCCACAAGGGATTGCGAAACTTTCTTGAGAATCCTCGCGAGGCGAGGCGAGGCGAGGCGAGGTGCGGTCTTGTGGTCGGTTGCGGGATCTCGACAAGCTTGATCGGCGGCGGCCCCAGCAGGTGCTTTCTCGGCGGCGTACCGCACCACCGCCCGACCGCAGTCACGCCGCCCGCCGCAACAAATCACTCCCAGCACCGGGTTGCGAGGTTTCGAGACGGGCGCAGAGCGCCCTCCTCAACCACCGGTGGGCAAGTCCCAGGGTCTGCTGCGATGATCTCGGCAAGCTGGATCAGCGGCGGCCCCAGCAGGTGCTTTCTCGGCGGCGCACCGCACCACCGCGCGACCGCAGCCACGCCGCCCGCCGCAACAAATCACTCCCAGCACCTGGTTGCGAGGTTTCGAGACGGGCGCAGAGCGCCCTCCTCAACCACCGGTGGGTGAGTCTCAGGGTCTGCTGCGATGATCTCGGCAAGCGAGATCGGCGATGGTCCAGCAGGTGCCCTCGCTGCGGCGTACCGCACCATCGCCAGACCGCAGCCACGCCTCGCGCGGCATCCCGACAGCCAGCCCGCCTTTGACCCTCGCCGGGGCTGTCAACCCGCCCCGAGAGCCGCAACGAGCGGCACCCAGGATTGACAGCCCCGGCGAGGGTCAGACACTCGGCAGTCGGGTTGCCGCACCCAACCCAGTCCCCAGCACGGGGGTGGCGCGGACGGTCGCGGAGCGTCCTCAATCACCGGTGGGCGATCCCCGGGGTTCGTTGCGGGGATCTCGACAAGCTCGATCGGCGGTGGGCGAGCGGGTGCCTTCGCTGCGGAGGTTTCGAGACGGGCGCAGAGCGCCCTCCTCAACCACCGGTGGGCAGGTCCCGCAGCCGGCGGCGGCGATCTCGACAAGGTCAATCGGCGGTGGGCGAGCCCCGGGGACTACGGAGACAGCAGAGTGATCCGGACGGGGTGGCCATGGAGCCGGCCGCTGAGCACGGCGCGGGCTCCGACGGACCGGGTGTCCCACTCGCCCTCAAGGTGGCCACCGGCCACGTCGAGGGACACGCTCATGGTGGCGGCGTCGCGGTCCCACGCCGCGGTGCCGGAGACCGGGAGACCAGGGAGCAGCCGTACGCCGGACAGGCGGAACCGCACCACCCGGTCGCCGGTGTAGCTCCACCTCCCACCGCGGAGACCGACACCGTGGCTGCTGTAGTTGTTCCACCAGCGGTCCTGCAGGTCGGCGACCGTCAGCGCGGCGGCCCGGGCCACGGCACCGGCCCGGGGTTGCGCGGGCAGTGCCGCCGGGAAGCGGCCGAGCGCACGGACTGGCGCGACCCTGCGGGCGCAGCGCAGCAGCGGCGCCGGGATCGACGCACCGGGCGAGGTGACGAACGACCGCACGATCCGCACCGCGCAGTCGTCGGTGTCGCCGACGGCGGTGACGTGGAAGCTGTTGGCGACCGTGACCTGCCGGGCGTTCGGGAACTGGGTGGCGACCAGGGATCCCTCGGCCGGGGTGGTGATCGAGTCCAGCTCGCCGCTCAGCACCAGCACGGGCACGTCGGAGTAGTGGCCGCCGGGCGGAAGGGGCGGCCCGGCCGGGTTGCTCGCCGGTGCCGACGGCCACTGCGTGCACCAGTCCAGCGTCTGCCAGTCGGAGTCGGCGTACTCGTGCACCGTGAACGGGCCGTAGGTGTCGGGGTCGGAAGCCGTGCGCGCGTCGAGCGCGGCGGCGTACTGCTGCTGCCGGACGGCCGGCGGCGCGGTCATGTCGTAGAGCTGCGGGTAGTCGTGGCAGCTGACGGCCGCGTCGAGCCCCTCGCTGTAGGCCCTGACCGGTCCGGCGTCGGTGTCCCCGCCGGTGGCCTCGGCGACCAGCCGGAGCAGAGGGCGCCGGTCGCCGGAGAGCCCGGACCGCAGGGCGGCGGTGAGCTCGCGGTAGAACGCCGGCGCGTACGTCGCGCCGAACGCGACCGCGACCAGCCCCGGGCCGTCGACCTCGACCCGCATCCGGCGGCCGTCCGCGTCGTACGCCCTGCCGCGCCACGGCTTGTCGCGCACCTCGGCGAGCACCTTCTCCAGGGTGGGCAGGAACGGGCGGCCGGCGTCCCGGCAGGCCGGGGCGCGCTGGCAGACGACCGCGAACGACGAGCGCATCGCGGGACCCTGGGTGGGATACCACGCCTCCTCGCCATAGGCCGGGTAGGCGCTGTCCAGCACCACGCTGCGGACCTGCTCGGGGTGACGGCCGGCGTAGACCTGGGTGAAGAAGGTGCCGTAGGAGTCGCCGTAGACGTCGACCTGGCCGGTCCCCAGCGACGGGCGCAGCGCGTCGACCACCGCGGCGAGGTCGTCGGCCGACAGCGCGGTCGAGTAGTCGTCGGCCCGGGCCCCCAGGGCGGCGCCGCACGCGGCCGCGGCGGGTGCGTAGTCACCCTTCAGGTCCTGGAGCCGGGGGCAGTCGATCGGCTCCGACCGGCCGGTGCCGCGCTGGTCGACGAGGAGCAGGTTGCGGCGGTCGAGCAGCGGGCCGTACATCTCGGCGTACGACGCGGCGCTGGCGGTGGTGCTGTAGCCGGGGCCGCCCTCGTGGGGGACCACCGTGCCGAGCACCGGCTTCGAGTGGTCGCGCGCCGGGACGAACGCGAAGCCGACCGTCACGGTGCCGGCGGCCGGGTTGCCCGGCTCCCACGGCCGCTCGATCGAGCCGCACCGAGCCTGCGGCAGCACCTTGCAGGGACTCAAGGTCGCCGACGCTGGTTGAAGGTTTCGAGACGGTTGCTGCGCAACCTCCTCAACCACCGCGGGTGCAGCCTGCGCTGGGACCGCCACCGCGCCCGTGAGCGTCGCCGCCCCGAGCGCGACCGCCAGCACTGCAGGCAGCCTCACACCGACAGCCCTCCCGAGCGGTAGGCCGCACCGATCATCGACACCAGCTGGGCCACCGCGTCCTCCCTCGGCGCGAACGGCCCCGGCCGGAAGTGCGGCGACTGGAGCCCGCGCTGCACCGACTCGCAGGCCGCCCAGTCCTGGCGGTTGGTGATGTCCCAGAACTCCACGGCCGCAGGCGCACCGGATGCGGCCGACTCGGGCAGCGTCAGCCACGAGCACTCGACCCAGGTCCGGTCCGGCGCCAGCGGCACCATCCGGTGGGTCATCACGTAGTCGGGGTGCGCGGAGACCAGCAGGTTCGGCAGCAGGTGGAGGTACTCCACCGCGGTCGGGTCCACCCCCGGCAACGGCGTCGCGGCCAGCGAGCCGTCGAGCGACATCGAGGCCATCCCGTCGCGCAGGACCATCCCTCCGCCGATCCAGGCGCCCGGCATGTCGTAGTTGTCGCCGGAGTCCGGCGGCGTCACCTGGCAGAGCTCGGGGTGGATCAGAGGGCAGTGGTAGCACTCGTGGTAGTTCTCCGCGATCACCTTCCAGTTCGCGGCCACCTCGTAGGTGTGCCGGTCGGCGACGACCAGGGAGCCGATGACGTACGGCGCGAGCAGCCGCGCCAGCTCGCCGACGTACCGCTCGAACGGCGGCACCTCCTGCGCCCCGAGCGGGTGCGCCGCGTGGCCGAACACCCAGCCGTGCCAGACCTGCAGCGGCAGCTCGACCAGGCCGTGCTCCTCGACCGCGAACGACTCGACCTCGCGGAAGCCCGGCGCCCCCTTCAGCCGGCCGGACAGGTCGTAGGTCCACGCGTGGTAGGGACAGCTGACCGCGCGCTTGGTCGACGTGCCGTCCTGGGGCAGGAGCTCGTGGCCGCGGTGCCGGCACGTGTTCGCGAACATGCGGATGGCGTCCTCGTCCCGGACCACCAGGCAGGAGACGTCACCGACCACGACCGCGCGCTGGGTGAGACCTTCGGGGAGCACGTCGGTGAGGCGGCCCAGACAGGTCCACGCCCCGGCGTAGAGGTGTCGCCGTTCCCAGGCCAGGACGTCCTCGGACGTGTACGCCGCCGCCGGCAGCATCTGCACCAGCTCACGTCCCTCGGGCGGCGCGAGCTCGCTGACGTCGATCACAGGTGACTCCGCTCTATGCTGCGCGGCATGGAAGGCCGCGGGTGACCCGCCGGGCGCGGCGGTCGGTGGAGGTACGCCGCGAGGAGATCCTCTCGACGACGGTCGAGCTGCTCGACCGGCTGGGCCTGGCCGCGACGCGGGTGGCCGACGTGGCGCTGGCGCTCGACGTCAGCCCGGCGCTGGTCTTCTACCACTTCGGGACCAAGGACGACCTGGTCGCCGAGGCGTTCGCCCACGCGGTGGAGCGCGACCTGCACCGGCTGGAGCTGGCCGCCGCCGGCGACGACCCAGGGGCGAGGCTGCGCCGGGTGCTGCGCCTCTACGGCCCGACCGGCCGCGCGACCGGCTGGCGGATCTGGATCGACGCCTGGGCGGTGGCCCTGCGCGACCCGCACATCCGCAAGGTCCTCAAGCGGCTCGACCACCAGTGGCAGGACATCCTGCGCGGTGTGGTCGACGACGGCGTCGCGGCGGGCGTCTTCACCTGTGTGGACCCCGCGGCGACGGTGGCCCGGCTCTCGGCGCTGGTCGACGGCCTGTCCGTCGCCGCGGTGGTGCACCGCAGCGTGACCCGCGACCAGCTGCGCGGCTGGGTGGCCGCCCAGCTCGCGGTGGAGCTCGGCGTCGACGTCGCGACCCTGGACTGATCGGGTCGGGAGCAACGGTGGTCGAGGAGAGCGCTCCGCGCCCGTCTCGAGACCTGGTGAGCTGGCGCTGGGTCGGTACCAGCCCCGGGTTGCGAGGTTTCGAGACGGTTGCTGCGCAACCTCCTCAACCAGCGGCAGCGCGCTGAAGGCACCGTGGCGACTCATCACACCAGCCAGTGCGCTGCGTAGTCGGGCTCGGTGAGCGCCGGCCGGTCCAGCCGGAACGCCGAGACGTCGGTCGTGGTCACGCCGCTGGTGACCAGGTCGGCGAGCACCCGGCCGAACGTCGGCACGAACTTGAAGCCGTGCGCGGCGCCCAGCCCCACGACGACGTTCTCGTGGCCCGGGACCGGGGCCATGACGAAGTCGCGGTCCGGCGTGAGGGCGTACTGGCAGCGCACCGAACGCACCGGGTCCCCGACGCCGGGCAGCATCGCGCGCACGTGTCGGGCGAGCAGCGCCTCCATGGCCGGGTCGGGCTCGTAGGTGCGGTCCTCCGGGTCGACGACGGGACCGCCGCAGTCCTGGGCGGCCTTGACGGTCGGCTCGCCGTAGGTCGGGAAGCCGTAGAACGACGGGTCGTCCATCCAGATCCACAACGGGAGACCGGCGAACTGGTCGAAGTGGTCGACCGCGAAGTAGGTCACCTGCTCGAGCGTCACCTCGATGGGCACGTGCAGCCCGAGGTGGCCCACCACGTCGTTGACCCACGCGTCGGCGGTGACCACGACGCCGCGGCAGGTGATCTCGCCGGCGGACGTGGTCACGCGGACGCCGGCCTCCCCCAGGTCCTCCAGCCCGAGCACGGGGGAGTGCTCGCGCAGCTCGGCGCCGAGCGACCGGGACCGGTCGTGGAGCACCGCCGTGGTGCGCCCGGCTGGCACGATCGCCGCGTCGGCCTGGAAGAGCCCGAGCGTCCCCAGCGGCACCCGCAGCTGGGGCCAGCGCCGCACGACCTGCTTGGCGTCCAGCGCGTCGTAGGCGATCCCGACCTCGTCCATCGACCGGGTGTAGTCGATCGACGCGATGCCGGGGTCCGGTGGGAACAGGTCGAGGCCGCCGGTCCGGGTGACCAGGGACGTCCCGGACTCGCGCTCGAGCCGCGCCCAGTCGACGTACGCCTCCTGCGTGAGCCGGACGTAGGCGGGCGTGTGGTAGCTGTGCCGCAGGATCCGGCTGGTGTCGTGGCTGGCGCCGCGGACGTGTCCGAGCCCGAACCGCTCGAGCCCCAGCACCCGGTGGCCGCGCCGGGCCAGCTCCCAGGTCGCAGCGCTGCCGAGCCCGCCGAGCCCGACGACGACGTAGTCGAAGCGCTCCGTCATCGGCGGCGCTCCAGGCGGGGCAGCAGCCAGCGGCGGATGTCGAGGCTGTCGTCCTCCATCGGCGCGAACCAGCCGTGCGTGTAGGCACGCGACGACATGCCGCGCTGCACCGACTCGCAGATCGCCCAGTCCTGCTGGTTGACCACGTGCCAGAGCTCGGCCGCGTCGCCGGGGTCGAACGCCGGGTCCTCGACCGCCTCGCGCGCGAACAGCAGAGAGCAGACCACCTCGGTGCGGTCGACGGCGCGCGGGTGGAGCACGAACGCCGCGACGTGGTCGGCCGACGCCGAGAGCATCAGGTTGGGGTAGGCGAGGTCACCCTTGTGCCGGGTCCGCTCGTGCTCGTCCAGCCCGGTCAGCGGAGCCCGGTCCGTGGTGCCGGTCATGGTGAAGGTCCAGGCGCCCTCGCGGTGCGGGATGCCGTGGTCCCAGTCGAGGTCCGAGCCACCACCGGCGAAGGACGGCACCAGTCGGGCCAGCTCCGGGTGCACGGGGCCGCAGTGGTAGCACTCGTTGTAGTTCTCGAGCAGGACCTTGTAGTTGGCCGCGACGTCGTAGCGGAGCACCCGCCCGGTCGCCAGGTGGCCGATGCCGTAGTTGGCCAGCGTGGTCTCGGCGTGCGCCACCTGCGCGGACAGCGGCTCGGCGGAGGCCGGTGTCAGGTGCACGAACACGAACCCCTGCCACGTCTCGACACCGACCGGGTGCAGAGCGAAGGAGCCGGCGTCCTCGATGCTGGCGTGCGGCGCCCGCAGCAGCGAGCCGTCGAGGGCGTAGGTCCACGAGTGGTAGGGGCAGCGCAGCGAGGCCGCGTCGCGCGCCGTCGCCGGTGCCGTCGCCGGTGCCGTCTCCAGGGCCGTCTCCTGGGGCGGGCAGAGCTGCGACCCGCGGTGCCGGCAGACGTTGTACGCCGCGTGCAGGCTGCCGTCCTCGGCGCTGGTGACGAGCACCGACTCGCCGGCGACGTCGACGGCCACCACCCGCTTCGGAGCCGTCAGCCCGAGGTCGTCGACCCGGCCGACGCAGTACCACTCACCGAACAGCACGGCGTCCCGCTCGACCGCCCACTGCGCCGCGTCGACGTACATCTCCCGGGGGAGGGCGGCCTGCAGCTCACCGTCCGTCACAGCCCCTCCTCACCGATGCCTTACTGACTCGTGAGTCAGTAAGGACATGGTGTCACGACGATGGAGGTTCGGTCGAGACCCAGGGTCAGGCTGGGACTGACCCACCGCTGGTCGAGCTTGTCGAGACCACCGCAGCGTCGGCACCTGCGTAAGTCCCAGCACTGGCTGCGGGGATCTCGACAGGCTCGATCAGCGCTGCGCGGGTTCGCTGCCTTCACGAACGGCGGCCAGATGGCAGGCGGCGCGGTGCTCGCCGGTGGCGGGGAGCACCTCGAGGGGGACGCCCAGGCAGGCGTCCGCGACGCCGGCTCGCTCGGCCGACCCGTCGGCGAACGCCGGGCAGCGCGGGTGGAACCGGCAGCCGGACGGGATCCGGCTCGGGTCCGGCACCTCGCCGCGGAGCACCACCGGCTCGAGGTGCTCGATCTCCGGAACGACCGAGAGCAGCGCCTTGGTGTAGGGGTGCTTCGGAGCGGTCAGCACCTCCTCGGTGGTGCCGCACTCGACCACCCGGCCGAGATACATCACGGCGATCCGGTCGGCGATGTTCCACGCGAGCCCGAGGTCGTGGGTCACCACGACGACGCCCATGCCGAGGTCCTGCCGGAGCTTGAGCAGCAGCGCCAGGATCTCGCCTCGGATCGAGGCGTCGAGCGAGGAGACCGGCTCGTCAGCGAGCACCAGCTCGGGCCGCAGCGCCAGCGCGCCGGCGATCAGCACCCGCTGCTGCTGGCCACCGGACAGCTCGTGCGGGTAGCGGAGGTAGAGCCGTTCCGGCGGGCGCAGCCCGGCCTCCGACAGCGCCGCCGCGACCAGCTCGGTCTCGGTGCGCCCGTGCTCGTCGCTCTCGGCCCGCCGGTGCAGCCGGATGCCCTCGGCGACCGACTCGTAGACGGTCTGCCGCGGGTTCAGGGACCCGGCCGCGTCCTGGAGCACCATCTGCACCCGGCTGCGGTAGGCCTTCATCGCCCGGAACGAGTAGTCGAGCGGCGTGCCCTCGAAGAGCACCTCGCCACGGGTCGGCCGCTCGAGCCCCATCAGCGTGCGGGCCAGCGTGGTCTTCCCCGACCCGGACTCCCCGACGATCGCGAGCACCTCGCCGCGCGGCACGCTCAGGTCGACCTCGTCGAGGGCGCGGGCAGCGTGGCCGCTCCGGGTCACGAACTCGACCGTGACGCGCCGCGCCTCGAGGAGGGGCGAGGTGTCGGACGGCGTGCTCACGGACTCTGTCATGGCTCACCCACCCGGATGCAGGCCGCCGACCGGCCGGGGGTCACCTCGAGGAGCGGCGGCTCGGCCTCCTTGCAGCGGTCCACCGCGCGCGGGCAGCGCGGCGCAGAACGAGCAGCCCTGGGGCAGCTCGCGCGGGTCCGGCGGGTCGCCCGCCAGCCCGGCCGGTGCGTAGCGCGCGGCGGGGTCGCCGATGCGCGGGAAGGCGTCCGAGAGCGCCACCGAGTAGGGGTGCAGCGGGTCGGTGAACACCTGCGTGGCGGTGCCGGTCTCGACCACGCGGCCGGCGTACATCACCAGCACGCGGTCGCAGACGTCGGACAGCACGGACAGGTCGTGGCTGATGATCAGGAGCCCCACGCCGAGGTCGCGGACCAGGTCGCCGAGCAGGTCGAGGACCTGGGCCTGCACCATCACGTCCAGCGCCGTGGTCGGCTCGTCGGCGACGATCAGCTGGGGGCGGCACGCGAGAGCCATCGCGATCATCACGCGCTGCTTCTGGCCACCGGAGAGCTGGTGGGGATAGCTCAGCGCCCGCTCGGTGCTCAGGCCGACCTGCTCGAGCAGCTCGTCGACCCGGCGGGCGACCGCCTGCTTCGACAGCCCCGGCTCGTGGACCACTATCGGCTCGGCGATCTGCCGGCCGACGCGGTGCACCGGGTTGAGCGAGTGGAGGGCGCCCTGGAAGACGATCGACGCCCCCGCCCAGCGCAGCGCCCGCAGGTCGCCCCAGCGCATCGTCCGCACGTCGTGGCCGAGAACCTCGACCTCGCCCTCGACCCGGGCGTTCTTCGGCTGGAGCCGGAGCACGGTCGAGACGAGGGTCGACTTGCCGCACCCCGACTCTCCGGCCACGCCGACGACCTCGCCCTCGTGCACGACGAGGTCGACGCCGCGTACGGCGGGCAGCCGGCCCTCGGCGGTCCGGTAGGCGACGTGCAGGTCTCGCATCGCCAGGAGCTCGGTGGTGGTCTCGGTGGTCTCGGTCACGAGCGCTCCCGCAGCCGCGGGTTGAAGACGTCCTCGAGGGCCTGGCCGACCAGCGTGAACGCGAGTACGACGAGCACCACACAGACACCGGGCGGGATGATGTACCACCACGCGCCGGTGGTGATCGCGCCGACCGAGAACGCGTTGTCGAGCATGCTCCCCCACGACACCCGGGTGGGGTCGCCCAGGCCGAGGAAGCTCAGCGTGGTCTCGGTGAGGATCGCGGCGGCCACGGTGAGCGTGGTGTTGGCGAAGACCATCGGCAGCACGTTGGGCAGCGCGTGCCGGGTGATCTGGTGCCACCGGCCCGCGCCCAGGACCCGGGCCCGCTCCAGGTAGGGCCGCTCCTTGATCGAGAGCGCCTGGCTGCGGATCAGCAGCGCCGTCGCCGGCCAGCTGGTCACGCCGATCACCAGCGAGATGTTGAACAGCCCGCGGCCCAGGATCGTGGCCAGGATCAGCGCCAGCGGCAGGAACGGCAGCACCAGGAACCACTCGGTGACGCGGAACAGGATGCGGCCGCCCCAACCCTCCAGGAAGCCCGACAGCAGCCCGACAACGGTGCCGATCACCATCGAGATCGCCGTGGCGAAGAGACCGACGAACAGGGAGACCCGCGACCCGACGATCAGCTGGGGGAGGATCGGCAGCCCGCTGTCGTCGGTGCCGAGCCAGTGCGCACGGGACGGCGACTCGAGGACGCCGGCGGTCGCCTGGCTCAGGTCGGTCGCGTCCTTGTCGACGAAGACGAACGACAGCAACGCGACCGCGATGAAGAACAGCAGCAGCCCCAGGCCCACCAGGCCGGAGCGGTGGCTGCGGAAGAGCCGCCAGTTGCGGCGCAGCGACTCGATCCGGCGGCGTCGGGCGAGGGCGGCGGCCGAGACTGTTCCGGCGGTGGGGGCGGTCGTCACGTCCGCACCCGGGGGTCGAGGAGGCCGTAGACGAGGTTGACCACCAGGTTCGCGAGGATCACACCGGCGGCGGCGACCAGGAAGGTGCCCTGCAGCACCCAGTAGTCCGGCCCGGTCAGGGCCTCGGCGGAGAGCAGTCCCAGGCCCGGGATCGAGAAGACCGTCTCGATCGTGATCGCGCCGGAGACGACGAAGCCGAAGCTCAGCGCCGACACCGTCGTGGTCGGGAGCAGCGCGTTGCGGGCGGCGTGCCGCCGGCGTACGACGACGTCGCGCAGGCCCTTCGCGCGAGCGGTGGTGAGGTAGTCCTCGCCGATCTCGTCGAGCAGCGAGGACCGCATCACGAGCGAGTACTCCGCGAGGTACGCGAAGGTCAGGGTGAGCACCGGCAGGGCGAGGTGCCAGGCGGTGTCGAGCACGCCCTCCAGGCTGGACGGGTCGACGTCGTTCGAGTGCAGCTGGCCCGTGGGGAAGATGCCGTCCAGCGGTCCCAGGCCCACGGCGAGCACGGCGATCAGCATCAGGCCGAGCCACCACTCCGGCATCGAGTAGAGCGTGAGGGTGAACCCGGTCGAGACCCGGTCGAACGTCCTGCCACGGTTCCAGGCGCCGATGACGCCGATCCACACGCCGATCAGCATCGCCAGCAGGGTGGACGTGCCGACCAGCAGGAGCGTCGGCCAGAGCCGGTCGAGGATGAGGTCGCTGACCGGCACGCGGTAGCGGATCGAGTCGCCGAGGTGGCCGGTGAACGTGTTCTGCAGGTAGGTCAGGAACTGGTGCGGCAAGGACTGGTCGAGTCCGTACTCCGCCCGGAAGTCCTCCAGGTCCTGTGGGGACTTCAGCCGGTCGCGGCCCAGCGTCCGGGCCGGGTCACCGGGCAGCACCCGGAAGAGGAAGAAGTTGACGATGAGGACGAAGACCAGGCTGCCCAGGGCCCCGACGACCTTCGACAGGACGTAGCGGCCGTAGCTCTTGCGGCGCGCGACCGGCTGCGTGGGCTGGCTGGCGGCGATGGTGCTCATGCCCGCATCACTCCCGGTCGTCCACGGTGCGGCGCCGCTGCAGTCCCCAGAAACCGGCCACCACGACCATGGTGGAGAGCACCCCGGCGAGGAAGCCGCCCATCGTGTTGCCGCCTTCGTCTGCGGCCGAGGCGGCTTGAGGGCCGGTGCCGGTGCTGCTGCCGTCGGACGCGACGGCACCCAGCGCGGTCGGGGTGCCGTCGCAGTCGCCGGCGTCGGCGGCAGGCCGCAGCAGCGAGTAGTTGTGGCCGCCGTACTGGACCAGCCAGACCCCGCCGGGGTCGGGCTGCGGCTGGAAGCAGGCCCACGTGTCGCTCCGCACGGCTTCGCCCGTGGTGGTGTACGCCGTCACGATGTAGGGCGCGTCCTCGTAGAGCTGCTGCTGCATCTGGTGGACGATCTCGATCCGCGCGTCCTTGTCCATCTCGACGCCCTGCGCGGCGTACATCGCGTCGTAGTCGGGGTCGCAGTAGTTGGAGTCGTTGAGGTTGCCGCGCTGGTCGCAGGTGAAGTCGCCGAGGATGCCGTCCGGGTCGGGCTCGATGTACCAGTCCCACTGGAAGGCGTCGTACTCCCCTTCGAGGATCTTGTCGCCCATCGTCGAGCTGTCCATGGCGGTGACCTCGGCGTCGATGCCCAGCTTCCCGAGCCAGCTCTGGAAGAGGTCCATCGTGTCCACGGACGGCTTGGTGTCGGAGCGGGCGAAGAGCCGGAGCGTGCCGATCGGCGACCCGTCCGGCAAGGTGCGCTTCCCGTCGGCGCCGATCACGTAGCCGGCCGCATCGAGCTCCTCGGCCGCCTTGTCGAGGTCGAAGGTGAACTTCACGTCGTCCGGTGGCTCCCAGTGCCACGTGGGGTAGGACGGAAGCATGATCGTGGTGCCCGGCTGGGCCGCTCCCTGGTAGGCCGTCCGGACGATCTGCTCGGTGTCGACGGCGTAGGCGAGGGCGTGCCGGAACTTCGGGTCGAGCACCGCCGGGTTGGGGTCACCCAGCGGCTTGCCGGTCTCGGGGTCGATCGAACCGGTGTTGAAGCCGATCTCCTCGAAGATGGGCGAGATGCCGTTGTGGGCGGTGATGCCCGCCTCGTCCTCGAGGGCCTTCACCTGGAGCGGCGTGATGTCCTCGGCGAAGTCGATCTCGCCCTTGATCAGTGCCTGCACCATCGGGTCCTGGGACTTGTAGACCTGGATCACGACCTGGTCGACGTACGGGCCCTCGCCCCAGTAGTTCGGGTTCTTGACGAACTTGTACGTCGAGCCACCCGCCGTGCCCTCGACGAACATGAACGGCCCCGACCCGACCACCGGCTTGCCGTCCGACGGCTCGTTCGCGAAGTGCTTGAGATCGTCCTTGGACACGTCCTTCCAGATGTGCTCCGGGAGGATCGGGATCGGCATCAGCGGCAGCGTCGCGCTGGGTGTCGACAGCTGCATCACGACGGTCGTGTCGTCCGGCGCGGTGACACTGGTGGCGGTCTTGATGTAGCTGCGCCAGGTGCCGCCCGCCACCTTCTCGGTGAGGACCCGGTTGTAGGTGTAGGCGACGTCCGCCGCGGTCAGCGGCACGCCGTCGTTCCACATCACGCCATCGCGCATGTGGAAGGTCCAGGTCAGGCCGTCCTCCGAGGTCTCCCAGGACTCCGCCAGCGCCGGCTCCGGCGACATGTCGGTCATCTTGTAGCCGACCAGGAAGTCGTACTCGAGAGCCCACGCCTCGTAGGAGATGGCCTGGTAGCCGAGGAACGGGTTGAAGGAGTCGGCGTCCCCGGTGTAGCCGAGGGTGAAGGTGGTCGGGCCGTCGGCCGAGGCGGTCGCCGGGCTGTCGACGACGGCGCCGGTCGCGACCGTGACCGCGACCAGGGCGAGGGCCGCGAGGGCGGGAGTACGTTTCCGCCCATGACCGCGCCGTCCGGCCCACCGGTGGCTCCGCAGGAGCCGTTCGAGCACGAGGCGCACGGCGTACGCCGGGCCGACCCCTACCACTGGATGCGCAGGCTCGACGCCCCCGTCCTCGACCACCTCGACCGCGAGCGTGAGTGGTACGACGTCGCCACCGGGCATCTGGGCCCCCTCGTCCAGCGGCTGCGTGCCGAGATGACCGGCCGTGTTCCGGCTACTGACTCTTCAGTCAGTTGGCCGCAGCATGGCTATTCCTACCGCACGGTCCTTCCGGCAGGAAGGGAGTACGAGCAGTTGTTGCGGAGGCGAGACGGGGCCGGGGCCGACGAGCCGGAGGAGCTGCTGCTCGACGTCAACGAGCTCGCCGGCGATGCCGAGTACGTCGAGCTCGGGCTGTGGGCGGTCTCCCCGGACACCTCGGTGCTGGCCTACTCGGTGGACTTCGACGGTGACGAGGTCTACGAGCTGCGGTTCCGGGACCTCGCCTCGGGCCGGGACCTGGCGGACGTCGTACCTCGGTCGGGCATCGGTGCTGCCTGGTCGTCGGACTCGGCGCACCTCCTCTACGCGGTGCACGACGACATGTGGCGGCAGCACCAGATCTGGAGGCACCGGCTCGGTGCACCGGTCTCCGAGGACGTGCTGGTGCTGGAGGAGCCGGACGAGCAGTTCGAGCTCATGCTGCACCCGACCCGGACCGGCGAGCTGGTGGTGCTCTGGTCGGAGAGCCGGGACACGAGCGAGGTCTGGGTCCTGGACGCCGGTGACCCCGAGCGTCCGGCGTACTCCGTCGGCGGACGCCGGCGCGGCGTCGAGTACCACGCCGAGCACCTGAGGCATCCGGACGGCTCCGACGAGCTGTTGCTGGTGACCAACGACGATGCGACCGAGTTCCGCCTGGCGCGTTGCCCGGTGCCGCGCTCGGGCGACCAGGACTCGTCGGCGTGGGCGGCCGTGCGGCCCGAGGACCCGTCCGAGCGGCTGGAGGAGGTCGCGGCGTACGCCGGGCACGTCGTGCTCACGTCGCGCACCGCAGGTGGCAACCAGCTGCGCATCCTGCCGCTCGACGACCTCACCGGTGACGGGATCGTCGTGCGCGCCGTCTCGGAGATCGCGTCGCTCTCGGCGCCCGACACCCGCAACGTCGAGCACGACGTGGACCGGATCGTCGTGGTGGACGAGTCCTACCTCATGCCGCAGGTCTGGTCCGACCTCGACCTGGCCACGGGCGAGCGCACCGAGCGGCTCCGCAAGGAGGCGCCGGGCTTCGACCCCGCGGCGTACGTCGGGGAGCAGCGGTCGTTCCCGTCTGCCGACGGGGTGCTCGTGCCAGCCACGATCCTGCGCCACGTCGGCACCCCGCTCGACGGCTCGGCACCCTGCGTGATGTACGCCTACGGCGCCTACGAGTCGGTCTTCCCCGACCAGGAGTGGGACCCCGCCATCGCGTCGTTGCTCGACCGCGGCGTGGTCTACGTGCACGCGCACGTCCGTGGCGGCGGCGAGGGCGGCCGGCGCTGGTGGCTGGACGGCCGGATGGAGCACAAGCAGCACACCTTCGACGACCACGTCGCCGTCGCGGACGGGCTGGCCGCGGCAGGCCTCGTTGACGGCTCCCGCATCGCCACCCGTGGTCTCTCCGCGGGCGGGCTGCTCCAGGGCGCGGTCTTCTCGCAGCGTCCTGACCGATGGCGCGCGGTGGTCGCCGAGGTGCCGTTCGTCGACGTGCTCACCACGATGCTCGACCCGACCATCCCGCTCACGGTCAACGAGTGGGACGAGTGGGGCGACCCCTCGCGATCGGAGGACTACGCGTGGATGGCCGCCTACTCGCCCTACGACAACCTTCCGCCCGCCGGCGGCCGCCCCGACCTCCTCGTCACCGGCGCCGTCCACGACGCCCGGGTCATGGTCTGGGAGCCGGCCAAGTGGGCCGCCGCCCTCCGCGAGACCGACCCCGACTGGGCGCCGCGCTGCCTGTTCCGCGTCGAGACCGGTGCCGGCGCCCACGTCGGCCCCGCCGGCCGGTTCGCCCACCTGGCCTACGAGGCGGAGGTCTACGCCTGGCTGCTGGACAAGCTGGGCTGTGACACAACCCCGCGCTGATCGAGCCTGTCGAGATCCCCGCAGCGCGCGCTGGGACTCACCCAGGTGCTTTCCTTGCGGAGGTCTCGACAGGCTCGACCGGCGGTGGGCCAGTCCCGGCGCGGCTCCAGCTCGGGCTGGTAGGTGACCCCGCGCTGATCGAGCTTGTCGAGATCCCCGGCAGGCAGCGCTGGGACCCGACCCCGCCACCCAGGACTACTGACTCACGGATCAGTAACGAGTAGCGTGTCAGCGTGCGCACGACTCCCTTTCACGCGCGGCTGAGCGAGCTCAACGACCAGGGGCTCTACACCCACTGGCAGGGCACGCTGTCGCCGCTGCGCTACACCCACGCGCCGAAGCACGAGTACTTCGCGGTCCGGAACTCGGTGGGGGTCTTCGACACCTCGCCGCTCTACAAGTACCTCGTCACCGGTCCGGACGCCGAGCGGCTGCTGGCCGGGGCGCTGGTGCGTGACATCAGGACCTGCCGGCCCGGTCAGGCGCACTACACCGCCTGGTGCGACGACCAGGGGCGCGTGATGCACGACGGGGTGGTGTTCCGGCACTCGGCCGACGAGTTCCTCGTGACCGCGGCGCGGCCCGCGCTGTCGTGGTTCCAGGAGCTCGGGAGCGGTCTGCGGGTGGAGCTGGAGGACGTGACCGAGGGCTACGGGATGCTCGCCGTGCAGGGTCCGCGGTCGCGAGCCGTGCTCGCCGGCCTGATGCCCGAGGCGGAGACGC
The DNA here is from genome assembly GCA_963766475.1 of uncultured Actinomycetota bacterium. Taxonomy (GTDB): domain Bacteria; phylum Actinomycetota; class Actinomycetes; order Propionibacteriales; family Nocardioidaceae; genus Nocardioides. The sequence goes on from CAVXZS010000009.1 coordinate 78,211, forward strand.
TCGGCTACTTCGACCACGTGCCCGTCAAGGTGGCCGACACCGCGGTGACGCTGAGCCGGACCGGCTACACCGGCGACCTCGGCTTCGAGCTGACCGTGCCGGAGGACCGGGCGGTCGACGTGCTCGACGCCGTCCTGGAGGCGGGCCGCGGCCATGGCATCCGCCCGTTCGGCGAGGAGGCGCTGATGACCCTGCGCATCGAGGCCGGGCTCGCGCTGATCGACATCGAGTGGCACGACGCCCGGCTCGCGATGAGCGACGCGGACACGGTGACGCCCAAGGAGCTCGGCTTCGGCTGGATGCTGAGGGGCGTGCGCGACGGCAGCCGCAGGTTCGTCGGATCCGAGGCGATCCGGCGCGAGCTGCTCGACGGCACGTCGCGGTGGACGACCACCGGCATCGTCGTCGACTGGGCGGACTGGGACCGGCTCTACCGGGACCACGACCTGTTCCCGCCCAAGTCGGAGCACCCGCTGCCGTACGAGTCCATGATCCTTGATGACGACCCCCACCTCGACGGGCAGAGCGAGGTCGGCTACTGCACGAGCTTCGTCTACTCGCCGGTGCTGCAGCGGCACATCGGCATCGCGCGGGTCCGACCGGACCTCGGGGCCGCCGGCACCGAGCTGCGGCTCGAGCTGGCCGTCGACCACCACAACACCACGGTGCGGATCAGCACCACGAAGATGCCGTTCTTCGACCCTGCCCGGAAAAAAGGATGAGTGAAGAAGTCGTGAGCAACGAGTACGACGCGATCGTCGTCGGAGGCGGTCACAACGGCCTCACCCACGCGGCGTACCTCGCCAAGGCGGGCCTGCGCACGCTGGTGCTGGAGAAGAACGACGTCGTCGGTGGCGCGGCCATCACCGAGGAGATGATAGAGGGGGTGGGGCCGGGGTTCAAGTTCACGACGTTCTCCTACGCGCTGAGCCTCCTCCGGCCGGAGATCATCCACGAGCTCGACCTGGTCGAGCACGGCTTCCTGCCGCTGATGATGCCGTCGTCGTTCCACCCGACGGGCGACGGCGACTACCTGCTCTTCGGCGACGACCACGCCCAGAACCTGCAGGAGGTACGCCGGCACTCGCCGCGCGACGCCGACGCCTACGAGCGCTACCACCGCGACCTCGACCGGGTCTGCCAGGCGATCCGCCCCCTCTTCGACAACCCGCCGCCCGACATCTTCGGCACCGACCCCGAGGACGCGGTCGACGTGAAGTGGCTCGTCGACCACCTCGGCGGCATCGACCGCAAGACCATGCACGACGTGGTGCGGCTGCTCACGGGCAGCGCCTCGGACTGGCTCGACGACTACTTCGAGCACGAGGCGATCAAGGGCTACCACGCGTCGTCCTCGATCATCGGCTCCCAGGTCGGCCCGATGTCTCCGGGCTCGGGCCTGGTCCTGCTCTTCCACAAGATGGGCGAGCACGACGGCCACCTGGGCTCGTGGGCGTTCCACAAGGGCGGCAACGGCGGCTTCACCCAGGTGCTGGCCCGGGCGGCGCAGGCCTACGGCGCCGAGGTCCGCCTCGGTGCGCAGGTCACGAACCTGATCACCCAGGAGGGCCGCGCGGTCGGCGTCGCGCTCGAGGACGGCACCGAGCTCCGCGCGCCGGTCGTGGTCTCCGCGCTGGACCCGCGGCGCACGTTCCTCGAGCTGTGCGACCCGCGTGAGCTGCCGCTCGACCTCGTCGACAACATCCGCCGGATGAGGTTCCGGGGCGTGTCCGCCAAGGTCAACTTCGCCCTCGACGGCCTGCCCGTCTTCCCGGCCCTGCCGGACACCGTCGACCACTACGGCGGGTTCCTCAACATCGGCCCGACGATCGAGTACGTCGAGAAGGCCTTCGACGCCGCGAAGTACGGCTGGTACTCCGAGCGGCCGTTCATCGACGCCGCCATCCAGTCGGTCGTCGACCCCGACATGGCACCGCCCGGCAAGCACGTCATGTCGTGCTTCGTCCAGTACGCGCCGTACGAGCTCAAGGGCAGCGACTGGGAGACCGAGCGGGACAGCTTCGGTGACAAGGCGCAGGCCGTGCTGGAGTCGCACTTCCCGGGCTTCGGCGACCTCGTCCTGCACCGCGAGGTGGTGACGCCCGTCGACATCGAGGCCCGCACCGGGCTCACCGAGGGCAACATCTTCGCCGGGGAGTTCCTCGCGCCGCAGATGTACTTCTTCCGGCCCGCTCCCGGCTGGAGCCAGTACGCCACGCCCCTCGAGGGCTACTACCAGTGCGGCTCGGGCACCCACCCGGGCGGCTGCGTCATCGGGTCGCCCGGCCGGCTGGCCAGTCGGCGGGTGCTGCGCGACCTCGGCCGCTAGTCGGTGACCACGAGCCCCACCTAGGTCGCGATCGCCTGCTCGGCCCAGCCCTGCAGCAGGGCGTCGCGCAGCGTGACGAGCTCCGCCACCGCGTCGAGGAACCTCGCGGTGCTGTCGCCGACCTTGACGTCGTCGAAGTAGTGGTGGCGCATCGCGATGCGGGCCAGGTGCAGCTCGTCGTGCTCCAGGCGGGCGCTGAGCAGCGCGGTCAGGTCGTGCACGCTGTGCGAGTCGATCACGTCGGCGGCCCGGCTCACCGGCGCCGCCGCCCGCAGCTCCTCGGGGTCGTCGTGGCGGTCGGCGATCAGCAGGGGGCACTCGGTGCGCAGGTAGAGCCAGTCCAGGCCCACTGACGACACGTCGGTGATCATCGCGTCGCAGTCGGGCATGACCGCGAGGATGTCGGCCTCGGTGAGGGAGACGTGCCCGGCGGTCCGGTCGCGAGCGTCGGCGTCCGCCACCAGCCTCAGGATGCGGCGGTGCGCGGAGAGCACGGCCGGGTCGTCGCTGTGGGTGACCTGGGGGTGCGGCTTGTAGACCAGGCGTACGTCGGGCACGGCCAGCACCCGGGCCACGATTTGCGGCCCGATCGTGTCGACCGAGGAGTAGTTGTTGTAGTCGGCGTCGCCCTCCCAGGTCGGGGCGTAGAGGACGGTGCGCCGCGAGCTGGGCGCCAGCACCCGCTCGCGCTGGAGGTCGAGCTGGGGGCGGCCGATCCGGACCAGCCGGTCGAGGTCGAACTCGAGCAGACCGGTCGCGTGCCGCTGCACCGCCGCCTCGCCGGCGACGAAGACCCGGTCGTAGGACTTGGCGTTGTTGCTGGCCATGCTCTGCTTGTCGCTCTCGCCGTGGCTGATGTGGGCGTGCAGCATCCGGGGCTCGAGGAGCGAGTGGAAGTTGAGGAGCGAGTTGTTGCAGTAGAGAGCGACCTTCGCGTCGAGCTCGGCGTAGAGGCTGCGCAGGTCGGGGAACTCCGTCGCGACGAGCACCGGGAGCCTCGTCTGCTGACGCACGACGCCGGCGGTGTCGGCGTCGCGCAGCACGATGCCGACGCGCTCGTGCGCGTCGAGGAGCTCCAGGACCGGGAGCCACTGGACGAGCTGGTAGACCCGGTCAGGGTCGTCGCCGAAGTAGGCGAGGACGGAGAGCGCGTGCACGTCGAGATGCTGCGGGTCGGTCGGGTCGGACGTGGTGCGGGTCGGCAGCATCCCTGCTCTCCTGTCCGTCGTGTGCGGGTTGCGTCGTCTGCGGGTTGCGACGTCTGCGTGGGGCTGGCTACAGGTTCGGCAGCACGAAGAGCGCGGCCACGACCAGGACGATCACGGCCATCATCATCACGAAGCCGACCGCGCCCGGCCGTCTCTGCTTCTCGTAGCCGATGGCGCCTTTGCTGAACTGGTGCCACGGCGCAGCGTAGAACGCCGTCACCTGGCCGCCCGCCGGGACCTGGGTCTCGAGCCTCGCCTGCCCGAACTTCATCAGCCACTGACAGCTGACGTCGATCCGGTTCGGGCCGGCGTGGACCGGGATGACGTTCTCGCCGTAGTGCGAGGGGACCCGCCAGCCGTTGACCGTGACCGCCGGTGTGATCATGCTGCTCGTCATCGCGCTGCCCTGCAGCGTCAGCCGCAGCCAGCCCATCGGGGGATGCTCCGGCGGTGGCGGCGTCGCGGGTGGGGGACCCGGCGGTGGGCCGGGGGGTGGCAGCTCGCTCATGCCGGGAGGTCCTCCGCGTCCACGATCCGGTAGGCGTAGCCCTGCTCGGCGAGGAACCGCTGCCGGTTCTGGGCGAAGTCGGCGTCGACGGTGTCGCGGGAGACGATCGTGTAGAAGTGCGCGGTCTTGCCCTCGGTCTTGGGGCGGAGCAGCCGGCCGAGGCGCTGGGCCTCCTCCTGGCGGGAGCCGAAGGCGCCGGAGACCTGGATGGCGACCTCGGCGGAGGGCAGGTCGATGGAGAAGTTCGCGACCTTGGAGACGACGAGCAGGCCGACCTCGCCGGTGCGGAAGGCCTGGTAGAGGCGCTGCCGCTCCTTGACCGTCGTCTCGCCCTTGATGAGGGGGGCGTCGAGCGCCGCGGCGAGCTCGTCGAGCTGGTCGATGTACTGCCCGATGACCAGGGTGGGCTGGTCGGAGTGCGCGGCGACCAGGTCGCGGACGACCTGGAGCTTCTGTGGCGTGCAGGACGCGATCCGGTAGCGCTCCTCGGGCTCGGAGATCGCGTAGGCCAGGCGCTCGTCGGTCGGCAGCGAGACCCGGACCTCGACGCAGTCGGCCGGCGCGATCCAGCCCTGGGACTCGATGTCCTTCCAGGGCGCGTCGTAGCGCTTGGGCCCGATCAGCGAGAACACGTCGCCCTCGCGGCCGTCCTCCCGCACCAGCGTGGCCGTGAGCCCGATCCGGCGGCGGGCCTGCAGGTCCGCGGTCATCCGGAAGATGGGCGCCGGCAGCAGGTGCACCTCGTCGTAGATGATCAGGCCCCAGTCGCGGGCGTCGAGCAGCTCGAGGTGGCGGTAGACCCCGGAGCGCTTGGTCGTCATCACCTGGTACGTCGCGATGGTGACGGGCCGGATCTCCTTGACCGAGCCGGAGTACTCGCCGATCTCCTCCTCGGTGAGCGACGTACGGCGGAGCAGCTCGTCCTTCCACTGCCGGGCCGAGACCGTGTTGGTGACCAGGATCAGCGTGGTCGCCTGCGCGTGCGCCATCGCCGCCGCGCCGACCAGCGTCTTGCCGGCCCCGCACGGCAGCACCACGACGCCCGAGCCGCCGTGCCAGAACGACTCCGCTGCCTCGCGCTGGTAGTCCCGCAGGCTCCAGTGGGTCAGGTCCAGCGAGATCGGGTGCGCCTCGCCGTCGACGTACCCGGCGAAGTCCTCGGCCGGCCAGCCCAGCTTGAGCAGTGCCTGCTTGAGGTTGCCGCGCTCGGAGGCGTGCACCACCACGGTGTCGTCGTCGATGCGGGCACCGAGCATCCCGGCGATCTTCTTGGCGCGCAGCACCTCCTCGAGCACCGGCCGGTCGGTCGAGACCAGCACCAGCCCGTGGATCGGGTGCTTCTCCAGCCGCAGCCGCCCGTAGCGCGCCATCGTCTCGGCCACGTCGACCAGCAGCGCGTGCGGGACGGCGTAGCGGCTGTACTCCAGGAGCGTGTCGACGACCTGCTCCGCGTCATGGCCGGCGGCGCGGGCGTTCCAGAGACCGAGCGGGGTCAGCCGGTAGGTGTGGATGTGCTCGGGCGACCGCTCCAGCTCGGCGAACGGCGCGATCGCCTTGCGACAGTCGGCGGCGCGCTCGTGGTCGACCTCGAGCAGCAGCGTCTTGTCGGACTGGACGATGAGGGGGCCGTCGTTCATGCGGTGGCGGAGACGGCCTTCTGGCGGGCGCGATAGGCAGCGACATTGGCCCGCGAGGAGCAGCGGTCGGAGCAGTAGCGCCGCGACTGGTTGGGCGAGGTGTCGACGTAGACGTTGGTGCAGGGTGAGGCCGCGCAGATGCCGAGCCGGTGCGGCCCGAGGTCGCAGACCAGGTTGGCCAGGCCGAGCAGCGCCTCGCCGACGAGCAGCTCGGCGACCGACTGGGTCTTCGAGGCGGCGTGGATGTGCAGGTGCTGCGGGTCGTGGCTGGAGATCTGGGGCGTGATCGGGTGCCGGACCATCAGCTCGTTGATCCCGTCGATCACCGCCGCGGTGTCGTCGGCGGCCGACGCCTCGAAGACCGGCCTCAGCTCGCGCTGGAACTTCCGGACCAGCATGCAGTCCCGGTCGGTGGCCTGGGACACCAGCCAGTCACGGTCGGCGAGGTGCGCCCGGAGCGAGTCGACGTCGGTGATCGTGGCGTTGAGGAGCCCGGCCGACCGCTCGGCGTACCGGATGAAGTCCATCGTGAAAGTCTACGGGTCTAGCCCGCAATGGGTCTTACAGCGGTGATCCGGTGCACGGCGAACGTGCGGACGTCGTCGGAGCGCTGGTCGTGGGCGGTCAGCACGCCGCCCTCGACCGAGACCGGCTCGACGACGCGCTCGCTGCGGGTGCCGTGGTTGTCGACGTAGACGATGAGCACCGACTGCCCGGTCTCCACCGCGTCACGCAGGGCGACGAGGGAACCGGAGGGGGACAGCGCCGTCTCGGGTCCCGTGGGACGCAACGACGCGGCGCGGTCCCCGGAGCGGATCGCGGTGATGACGGCCGAGACGGTGGCCGTACGCCGCGCCGAGGCGGCCCCGCGCCCGCGGTGCTCGCGAGGGGTGCGCGCCCGGCGCTGGTCCGGGCGCACGACGTGCACCGAGCCGTCCTCCGCCTCGACCACGGGCGCGGCGCCCAGCTCGCGGAGCCGGGGCAGCAGGACGTCGAGCGGCACGCTGCTGATCAGCACCGTGGGAGCGAGCCGGCGCAGCGACAGCGCCGACGCCTTCGGGTGGTGCAGCAGCTCGGTGAGCGCGGCCTCGTCGTCGGCCCGCAGGAACGCCTCGGCGTGGCCGACCCGCACCGACCCGAAGGTCCGGGCGGTGTCGTCGACGAGGTAGGCGAGCGGCTGGGGCACCGGGGTCCGCGACACCGACCCGAGGAAGCCGTGCAGCTCGACCGCGGTCCAGCCGGTGTCGAGGGCCCGTCGGACCGAGCCCGGCGTGAACCGGTAGACGGTCGCCCCGCCGCGCGACTCGACGTCGGCGACCAGCTGCAGCCGCCGGGCCAGCTGCGACTCCAGCGGACCGGGCGCGACCGCGGTGAGGTCGGCCTGCAGCAGCACGTGGTCGACCGGCTCGGGCAGCAGGCCCGCCAGCGCCTTGTGCGCCTTCTCGTCCTCGCCGGCCAGCAGGTCCCGGGCGTACGACGCCAGGCCGTCGAGCCCGGTCACCCCGAGCAGGGCGGCCTCGGCGACCGACCACAGCACCTGGTCGGCGCGGCTCCGCGGCCGGCGCGGCCGCTGCCAGCGCAGGAGCGCGACCAGCGACGGCACGCCGGTCCCGGAAGCCAGGCACCCACCGGCCGGCAAGGCCGCCAGCGCCGCCAGCGTCATCGCGCGGGTCTCGGCCATGTGGACGCCGGCCAGCTCGGGCGCCAGTGCGTTCCACGGCTTGCCGGCGGTGTCGCGCGAGCCCACCAGCCCCGGCATCCGCGGGCTGTCCAGCCAGGTGCGAGCCAGCCCCGCCCAGCGCTCCGCCGGTGGTCGCAGGACCCACGCGTCGACCAGGTCGGTGGGCAGCCAGACCGGGTTGCCGGCGCCGTCGGCGGCGGTGGCCACCAGACCGGCGGCCGCCGCCACCTCGACGAGCAGCGCCACGGTCGGCTCGTCGACGTGGAGCGCCGCCGCGGTGGCCCTGAGGTCGCGCACGCCGAGGCCGCCGCTGCGCAGCGCCGATGGCGGCTCGGCTCCCCACAGGTCGAGCAGCAGCTCCAGCCGGCGTACGGCGTCGAACGCCGCGCCGGCGGCCGTGGCGTCGACCTGCGTCTCGCTGCGGTCGGTCGATGACAGCACCGGCACGTCGTCGGTCCGGTCGACCGTCGTGTGCCCGCCGCGCAGGGCCATCCCGACCTCGCCGGGCACGACGACCGACCCGGTCCCGCGCGGCACGAGCAGCCTGCGGGCGAGCAGCTCCTCGGCCGGCGTCGCGGCGTCGGCGGGCCGCACGGTGTGGCGGGCGTCGTCGGTGGTCGCCTCGCCGCCGGCGGCCAGCACGTGCGCGAGCATCGCCCGGGCGGCCTCGGACAGCTCGCCCAGCCGCTCGGCCACCTCGCGGGCGTCCGGTGCGGGCGCGGAACAGGGCCGCAGCCCGCTGACCCCCGCGTCCGGCCCGCCGGTCAGCCCCTCGGCGACCCCGCTCAGTGGCCTCAGCCCGCCGGTCGACTCCCAGGCCAGGGCGAGGTCGACCAGACGGTCGATCGCCGGCCGCACCAGGGCCGGATCGGCGTGGACCATCGCCGTCAACGCCTCATGTGACGTTTGACCTGCGACGACAAGGGCATCTAGAACGGAGAGCTCGAGGCGGGTGAGCTGGTCGAGCGCGCGCAACAGGGACGACCGCGTGGCGGCGCGCGAGGCCAGCTGACCGGAGTCATGAGGAGCGGGTGTGGCCAGGTCAGGACGCGCGGTGAGCAGCCGGGACAGCCGGTCGTCCGGCCAGCCCCGCAGCTGGTCGGCGAGCGAGCGGTATCCGTCCGTGGCCATCCCACCAACTCTAGGGTTTGAGTCGTGACCCAGGTCGAGCTCCACCACGGAGCGGCCACCGACGTCGGACTCCTCCGCGAGAACAACGAGGACGCCTACCTGGTCGCGCCGCCGGTCTTCGTCGTCGCCGACGGCATGGGCGGCCACGAGAACGGCGACGTCGCGAGCCGGATCGTGGTCGAGGAGTTCGCGCGCCTCGTCGAGGAGGGGTTCGAGCCGACCCGCGGCACCGAGGTCGTCACGGCGGCGCTCGAGGCCAGCCAGCGCCGGATCGCGGAGTACGCCGCCCCCGAGGGCCCGGGGCTGCGCCGGACGCCGGGCACCACGGTGGTGGCCGCACTTCTCGTCGAGGACGGCGACGCCCCGGCCTGGCTGCTCGCCAACCTGGGTGACTCGCGCATCTACGTCGTCAGCGGCGGCGAGCTGCGCCAGGTCAGCGTCGACCACAGCGTCGTCCAGGAGCTGGTCGACTCCGGCGAGATCACCGCCACCGAGGCCCACGAGCACCCCGAGCGCCACGTGATCACCCGCGCGCTCGGCGGGCCGAGGCTGGAGTCGGCGGACTTCTTCGTGCTGCCGGTCACCGAGGTGGAGCGGCTGCTGCTGTGCAGCGACGGGATCAGCGGCCTGGTCGACGACGACCGGATAGCCGCGATCCTGGGCCAGACCTCCGACCCGCGCGACGCCGCCGATCGGCTGGTCGCGGCCGCTCTGGAGGCGGGTGGCGACGACAACGCCACCGCCGTCGTCGTCGATGTGGTGGGATTGGTCCCCGATCAGGCCTACGACTCCGAGCGACAGCGGGCGAGTCTCGAGCAGAAACTGGGAGCTTTGCCGTGAACGGAATGGCGGTCGGGGACCCCTCCGGCGATCCGGTGCGCTCCTACCGACCCGGGGAGTGGTTCGGGATCGTCGGCGAGCGTGCGGTGGTGATCCTCCCGCCCACCGAGAAGCCGCGGGTCGCCGCCCTCTGGGAGCTCGTCGACGGCGGCGCCGGCTTCGACGTCACCCTCGACGCCCTCATCTCCGGCGGGCTGCGCGACCTGCCGGCGTTCGTGCTGGTCAGCACCGGTGAGGGCGAGACCAGGGTGGTGATCCGCGGGCCCGCCCGGGCCGAGTTCCGGGTGGACGGCGAGACCGTCCAGCTCGAGGGCTCCAACGCCACGACGTGGGTGGAGCGCTCGATGCTCGAGGTCGAGCGGATGAGCATCGTGCTGCACGACGACGAGGTCGACGAGGAGCTCCCGTCCTACGTCGTCGACGGCGGCCTGTTCCGCATCTCGCGGCTCGACGAGGCACCGGCGCACGAGGGCCCCGACGAGATCGGGGAGGAGCCCGCCTACGAGCGTGAGTTCCCCCTGGCCGAGGAGGACCTGGAGGAGTCGGAGGAGACCGGCGAGGACGAGGAAGAGACCGGCGAGGACGAGGAAGAGACCGCCGAGGACTACGCCGACGACTCCGACGACTCCGACGACGCCGACGACGGCGACTACGACGAGTACGACGAGGAGGCGCCGGAGGACGTCGCCGCCCGCTCGCCCGAGCCCCCCGCCTGGACGCCCCCGCCGCCGACGCTCCCGCCTCCGCCCCCTCCCGCGCCGGTGCTGCCGCCGATGCCCGCGGCCCCGGTCCCCGATGCCGACCACGACGGGCTCACCGTGACGGGCACCTGGCAGCCTCCGCCGGCCGAGCCACCGGGCATTCCCGGGCAGCCGCCGGCTCCGGACGTGACCGTGCCGGTCGCCCGGCTGCAGATCTCCAACGGCGACGTGGTCGACGTGGACCGAGCCACCGTGATCGGGCGGGCGCCCGAGGCCCGGCGGTTCAACGACACGGAGCAGCCGCGGCTGGTCACCGTGCCGAGCCCCCACCTGGAGATCTCGTCGACCCACATCGAGGTGCGGCCCGGCACCGGCGCCGACCACGGGACCGCCGTCGTGACCGACCTGGGCTCCACCAACGGGACCGTGCTGGTGCAGCCCGGGCTCGGTCCCGAGGACCTCGCGCCCGGGGTCGCCGTGCAGCTGATCCCAGGTGCGATCATCGACCTCGGTGACGGGGTGACCATCCAGGTCACCAGTCCCTGACCCGCCGATGAGCGATGCCTTCCTCGAAGCTCCCGCGCCCGAGGAGCTGACCACCGAGCACCTGGCGGCCGGCGCGGACCGGCGCTTCTACGCGTTCGTCGTGGACCGCCTGTTCACCTGGGGCGTGTGCGGCGGCGAGGCGTACGCCTCCTACACGCTGCTCATCGAGCCCGGCCGCCTCTGGACCGGGGTGGCGGCGATCGCCGGCACCGTGCTGATGGTCTGGCTGCTCAGCTCGATGATGGTCGGCCTGTTCGGCATGACGCCCGGCAAGGCCATGGTCGGGATCCGGGTGCTGTCCGCCGAGGACGCCCGGCCGATCGGCATGCTGCGCGCGATGCTGCGTAACCTCCTGCTCGCGGTCGCGACGCTGCCGACGCTCGGCTTCGGCGCCGCGGCGCTCGCCTGGACGGCCATGGTCGACCCGAGCGGCTGGCGCCGTGGCTGGCACGACCTCCGCACCGGCACCGTGGTGGTCGACGTGCGCCCGGTCCCGACGGTCGAGGAGCCGGAGGAGGAGGCGCCGCGCCAGCTCGTCAACCTCACGGCGATGCGGCTGGTCCCGGCGTCGCCGACACCGCCCCGGCGGATCCCGACCCGCGGGAAGCGACCCCCGCCGCCCCCGCCCGAGGCTGCGCAGCCTCCGGCTCCGCCGACGGTCACGCCACGTCAGGGGCTGGGCTGGCCGCTGGTCGGTGAGGCGCCGGCCGTCCCGTCGGCGGCGGCGGCCGCGGCTCCGGCGCCCGGTCCGGGTCCGACCCACCCGGCGCCACCACCCCCGCAGGACGAGCTCACCCACCCGCGACCGCCCGAGGCCGCGGGGCCGCCGGTCCGGTGGGAGGTCGCCTTCGACACCGGCGAGCAGTTCGAGGTGCGCGGCCTGACCCTGGTGGGCAGGCGCCCCGAGCCGCGGCCGGGCGAGCCGGTCAAGCGGCTGGTGACGCTGCCCTCCGACGACATGAGCCTGTCCAAGACCCACGCGCAGTTCCAGGTGGTGCCCGACGGCGCGCTCGTGGTGATGGACCGCGGCTCCACCAACGGCTCGATCCTCATCCGAACGGGCGTGACCAAGCGGCTGGTGGGCGGCAAGCCCGCGACCCTGCGCGACGGGGACCGGGTCCGGTTCGGCGATCGTGAGATGACCGTCGTCCGCCTGACATGAGCCAGGGGCGGACCTGGTACGTCGCATACGGCTCCAACATGGCGGCCGCCCGGCTGGCCTGCTACCTCGAGGGCGGCTGCCCACCCGGTGGCAGCCGGGTCAACCCGGGCGCTCGGGACGGGACCCTGCCGGCCCGTTCGGAGCCCGTGGACCTGCCCGGGACGACGTACTTCGCCGGCCGGTCCACGCAGTGGGGCGGCGGGATGGCGTTCTACGACCCCGACGAGCCCGGACGTACGGCCGCGCGTGCGTTCCTGGTCACCGTCGGGCAGCTCGCCGACATCGCGGCGCAGGAGATGTACCGCGTCCCCGCCGACGGTGATCCGCTCGAGGAGGTCCTCTCCACCCCACGAAACCGCGCAGTGCGGGCGCTTCGCGCGATCGGCGCGCGCTTTCGCGGGGACCCCGGACAGGCATTCAGCGCCATGGACCGGCACAGCTGGGGACCGGGCCGCTACGAGACCCTGGTGCGGGTGGGCGAGCTGGACGGCGCGCCGCTGGTGACGTTCACGTCGCCGCACGGTGCCCGCGCCGTGGAGCACACGGCACCCGCACCGGCCTACCTCGCGATGATGGCCACCGGGCTGCGGGAGTCCCGCGGCTGGGACGACGAGGAGATCTCGGGCTACCTCGACGAGCTCGTGTCCGGTTAGGTTCAGACCGTGACCTTCGAGTACTCGCGGACCGTGACCACCACTGCCACCGCCCACGACGTGTGGGCCCTGTGGAGCGATCCCGGCAGCTGGCACTGTTGGGACCCGTCGGTGGAGTCCGTGGCGCTGGAGGGACACTTCGCCGAGGGCGCGATGGGCATGATGGTGCTCGCCGGCGGCATCGAGGTGCCGGTGACCCTCGAGCTCGTCGAGCCGGGGGCGCGCTACCTCGACCGGCTCGAGATGGGCGACCTGCGCATCCACATCGACCACGTGGTCAAGGACTGCGCGGAGGGGGCCGAGGTGACGGTGAGCACCCACGTGACCGGCCCCGGCGCCGAGGACATCGGCCCGATGGTGACCGCGGACGCGCCCCAGGCCATGGACGCCCTGTGCGCCCTGGCCGAGGCTCGCTAGCCGAGGTCCGCTAGCCGGGGGCCGTCAGACCAGGACCTGCTCGCCGAGCGCCGCCGCCACGGCGGCCTCGGCATGGGTGCGCATCGAGGGCACCAGCGGGACCGGCGAGTCCTCCGGGCCGACCAGCAGCTCGATCTCGGTGCAGGCCAGCACGACCGCCTCGGCACCCTGGTCGCGGAGCCGGCCCAGGATCTCGGCGTACGACGCCCGCGACTCCTCGCGCACGATGCCCCGCGTCAGCTCGTCGAAGATCACCCGGTCGGCCTCGGCGCGGTCGTCGGGACCGGGGACCGACACGGTGAGCCCGTGCCGGGCCAGCCGGCCGACGTAGAAGTCCTCCTCCATCACCCAGCTCGAGCCGAGGACGCCCAGCCGCGACCACCCCTGGGCGAGGGCGCGGTCTGCGATCGCGTCGGCGATGTGGAGCAGCGGGATGTCGACGGCGGCCTCCACGTCGTCGGCCACCCGGTGCATGAGGTTGGTGCAGATCAGCACGAAGTCGGCGCCGGCCCGCTCGCACTCCTGCGCCGCCTGCGCCAGCAGCCGTCCGGCTCGGGCCCAGTCGTCGCGCACCTGGCAGTCGCGGATCTCCGCGAAGTCGAGCGACTGGAGCGCCACCCGGGCCGAGGCATGGCCGCCCCTGCGCTCCGCGACGAGCTCGTTGAGGACCCGGTAGTACTCCACGGTCGAGTGCCAGCTCATGCCACCGATGAGTCCGATCGTCTGCATGTCCACCAGCGTGGGGCAGCCACCATCTCAAAGGAACCCCGGTCTTCCTACGACAACCCATAACATGGGCTTATGGACCCGCGGCGGTTGCTGATCTTCCGGGCGGTGGCGCGGGCGGGATCGATCAGCGCGGCGGCCCGGGAGCTGGGCTGGACCCAGCCGGCGGTCAGCCAGCACCTGCGGGCGCTGGAGCGTTCGGCGGGGTGCGCGCTGCTGCTCCGCGGCGCGGGCGGGGTCGACCTGACCGAGCCGGGACGGGTGCTGCTCGCCCGGGCCGATGCGCTCGCCGTGCAGCTGCACATGGCGGAGGAGGAGCTCGCCGACCTGACCGAGCTCCGCCGCGGCCGGGTCCGTCTGGCGGCGTACCCCTCGGCGGCGGCGACCCTGGTCCCGCGGGCCGTGGCTGGGCTGCGGGCCAGGCACCCGGACGTCGACGTCGAGCTGACCGAGGCCGAGCCGCCGGAGGCGCTGGCGCTGCTCGCGACCGGCGATGCGGACCTGGCCCTCGTCTTCTCCTACGACCCGCTGCCGCCGTCCGACGGGGCCGGCCTGGTGTGGCGCCCGCTCGCCGACGAGCCGGTCGCCCTGGTGGTGGGCGCCGACCATCCGGCCGCCAGCCGGCGCCGGCTGACGCTGGCCGACCTCGCTGCGGAGCCGTGGATCGTCGGCTGCGAGCGGTGCCGTGCCCATGCGCTGCTCGTCTGCGCCGAGGCCGGCTTCGTGCCCACGGTCCGGCACGTGAGCGACGACTACGTCGTGGTCCAGAACCTGGTGGCGGTCGGGCTCGGCGTCACGCTGCTCCCGAGGTCGGCGCTCGACGCCTTCCAGCACCCCGGCGTCAGCGTGCGCGAGCACCCGTCGTTCGGCACCCGGACCTTCGGGGTCGTGCACCGGGAGGGGGCCGACCTGGTGCCGGCCACCGCCGCGCTGGTCCGCGAGCTGTCCGTCTGAGCGCCGGCGGTGACAGAGCTTCGGTCGGTGTGGTGGTCGACGTACGGGGTGACGCCGGCGGGCGTCGGGCCGGCTGACTCGGTCCTGGACGGGGTGTTCCCCGGTCCGGGTGCCCGCAACCTAGGTGCTCGGGTCGGGGACGTCGTCGAACGCGTCGGGTGTGTGCACGATGTGCGCGCGGCCGACCGGCCAGGCCAGGGCGAACACCTTGCCGACCACGTCGTTGACCGGGACGTAGGCGTCGTCCTCGTCGCAGCTGTCGGCGTTGGGCCGGCACAGGTGCACCGAGGAGTCGGCGGAGTTGTCGCGGTTGTCGCCCATCACGAAGACCATGCCCGGCGGGACCGGGCCGGCGGTCCAGTTGCAGTCCATCGGGCCGGTGGGCATCGGGCCGTCGCAGGACTTGGACTTCTGCGGCTCGATGAAGTCGTCCTCGTCGATCGGCTGCCCGTTGACCGAGATCCGGCCCTCGTCGTCGCAGCAGACGATCATGTCGCCGGCGACGCCGATGACGCGCTTCACCAGGTGGCCACCGGTCGGGTAGAGGCCGACCTTGGCCAGCCCGCGCGCCAGGAAGGACATCGGCTGGGCCGACTCGAGGCCGTTGAGCCACCCACCGGGGTCGTCGAAGACGATGACGTCGCCGCGCTGGGGCCCGCCGCTGCCCCAGTAGGACGGCTTCTGCACCAGGATCCGGTCGTTGACGATGAGGCCGGGCTCCATCGACTCCGAGGGGATGTAGAACGACTGGACGAAGAAGGTCTTCACGACCAGCGCGAGCACGATCGCGAACGCCAGCAGCAGAACGGTCTCGCGGAGCGCCTTCAGCGGCGTCTGCTTCTTCTCGGACCCGGCCTTCCGGGAGTCCGCATCCGAGTCCGTGCTGGTCACGCGCCAGACCCTACCTATGTGTCCCGAACGGGGCGTCTCGATGCGCTTCGCGCACTGATCGGACGCGCCCGGCCGCGTTGCCGTCGCTCGATGACGGGCCCACAGCGTCTTCGCTCCGGCGCCTTGCCACGCACGCCCGCTGAGCACGCCAAGCCGACCGACACGCCCCGTTCGGGACACAACCAACCAACCGGGCGTACGTTCGGCTGCATGGCCCCGTCACCGGCCCCGTCACGAGCAGGGTCCTACGCCCAGGGTGAGCTCGAGCCACCCCTGCTCGAGCTGACGATCGCGGACAGCTTCGACCGCACGGTCGCCGCCCATCCCGACCGCGAGGCGCTGGTGGAGTTCGCCACCGGCCGGCGGTGGACCTACCGGGAGCTCAACCACGACGTCGACCTCTTCGCGAGGGGGCTGATCGCCGGCGGCATCGACAAGGGCGACCGCATCGGGGTGTGGGCGCCCAACTGCGCCGAGTGGACGATCGCGCAGTACGCCACGGCGAAGATCGGCGCGATCCTCGTGAACGTCAACCCGGCCTACCGCACCCACGAGTTCTCCTACGCCGTCAACCAGTCGGGGATGCGGATGCTGGTCGCGGCGGAGAGCTTCAAGACCAGCGACTACCGCGCGATGGTCGAGCAGACGTCCGGGGACTGCCCCGCCCTCGAGCGGGTGATCTACATCGGCACCAGCGACTGGGCCGACGTGGTGGAGGCGGGCCAGCAGGTCGACTCCGACGTGGTCAACGAGCGGATGCGGACCCTGGAGCCCGACGACCCCATCAACATCCAGTACACGTCCGGCACCACCGGCTACCCGAAGGGAGCCACGCTCAGCCACCGCAACATCCTCAACAACGGCTACCTGACGACCGAGCTGATCAGGTTCACCCACGAGGACCGGCTCTGCATCCCGGTGCCCTTCTACCACTGCTTCGGCATGGTCATGGGCAACCTCGGCTGCACCAGCCACGGCGCCACCATGGTGATCCCCGCGCCTGGGTTCGACCCCGAGACCACGCTGCGGGCGATCGCGGCCGAGCGGTGCACCGGCGTCTACGGCGTGCCGACCATGTTCATCGCGATGCAGAACCACCCGAGCTTCGCCGACCACGACCTGTCGTCCCTGCGGACCGGCATCATGGCCGGCTCGAACTGCCCGGTCGAGGTGATGAAGCGGTGCGTCAACGACATGCACATGCCCGAGGTCGCCATCGCCTACGGGATGACCGAGACCTCGCCGGTCTCCTGCCAGACGCGCGCCGACGACGACCTCGACCGGCGCACCGCCTCGATCGGTCGCGTGCACCCGCACCTCGAGATCAAGATCGTCGACCCGGTCACCGGCGAGACCGTCGAGCGCGGCCAGCCCGGGGAGTACTGCACCAAGGGCTACTCGGTGATGCTGGGCTACTGGCAGGACGAGGAGAAGACCCGCGAGGCCATCGACGAGGACGGCTGGATGCACACCGGCGACCTCGCCGAGATGCGCGAGGACGGCTACTGCAACGTCGTCGGCCGGATCAAGGACATGGTGATCCGCGGTGGCGAGAACGTCTATCCGCGCGAGATCGAGGAGTTCCTCTACCAGCATCCCGACATCGAGGACGTCCAGGTGGTCGGGGTCCCCGACCAGAAGTACGGCGAGGAGCTCTGCGCCTGGATCAAGCTGAAGGCCGGCGCGGAGCCGCTCGACGCCGACGCCGTTCGCGCCTACTGCGACGGTCGGCTCAGCCACTACAAGATCCCGCGCTACGTGATGCTCGTCGAGGAGTTCCCGATGACGGTCACCGGCAAGATCCGCAAGGTGCAGATGCGCGAGGAGTCGACGGAGAAGCTCGGCCTGGCCTGACCGGCACGGTCGGTCAGTGAGACTGCTCGAGGTAGGCCAGTACGGCGAGCACCCGGCGGTTGTTGCCCGGGTCGGGGTCGAGCCCGAGCTTCATGAACGCGGCCGCGATCGCGCCCTCGACGGTCTTGATGGAGACCACCAGGCGCTCAGCGATGGACCGGTTCGACCGCCCCTCGGCGACCAGGGCCAGCACGCTCCGCTCGCGGCCCGTCAGCGTGCTGAGGGGATCCTGACGACGCTGGGTGCGGACGAGCTCCGCCACGACGGCGGGGTCGATCGCGGAGCCTCCGGCACCCACGCGCCGGGCCGCGTCGACGAGCTCCTCGGCATCGGCGACCGACTCCTTCAGCAGGTAGCCGACGCCCCCCGCGCCGGGGCCGAGCAGGCGGATCGCGTAGTCCGGCTCCAGGTACTGCGAGAGCACCAGCACCGCCGTACTGCCCTGGTAGCGGTCGCGGATGGCCTCGGCCGCCAGGAGCCCCGCGTTGCCGGACGGAGGCATCCGGATGTCGAGCACCGCCAGGTCCGGCCGGTGCTGCTCCACGCCCTCGAGCGCCTCGTCGGCGGTTGCTGCCTCGGCCACGACGTCAAGGCCGCCGTCTGTCAGGATCCGCGCGACGCCTGCCCGGATCACCGCGGAGTCGTCGGCCACGATCACGCGCACGGGATCGTCGCCTTCACCCGGGTGCCGCCGCCGACCGGGCTGTCGACGACCAGCGAGCCCGCGAGGGCGTCCAGCCGGTCGGCCATCCCCACCAGTCCGGAGCCACGAGACCCTTCCGCGCCACCGGCGCCGTCGTCACGCACCTCGACGTCGAGCTGACCGTCAGTGCGGGCGATGTGCACGACCGCTGACCGGGCGTCCGCGTGCCGCACCATGTTGGTCAGCGCCTCCGCGACGATGAAGTACGCCGTCGCCTCGACGACCGGCGGCAGCCGCCCGCCGGTCTCGACCTCCACCTCCACCGGGACCGGCGAGCGTCGGGCCAGTCCCGCGACGGCCGGCAGCAGCCCCTCTTCGGTGAGGATTGCCGGGTGGATCCCGCGCGCCAGTCGGCGCAGCTCGTCCACCGCGCCGACGAGGTCGGTGATCGCGTCCTCCACGAGATGGGCGTGGAGGGAACCGGGGTCGATCCGTCGCGCGGCCTCTCGGACCTGCTGCAAAGAGAGCGCGACGGCGATCAGGCGTTGCTGGGCACCGTCGTGCAGGTCCCGGACGATGCGTCGGCGCTCGTCCTCCGCTGCTTCGATCAGGCGGGTCCGCGACGCCCGCACCTCCTCCAGCTGCTCGCGGACGACCCGGCCCAGCCGCTCGTTCTCGACGGCCAGCCGGAGGACGGCGACCGCAGCCGCAACCAGGCCGGGATCCTCGCGCAGGATCGGGTCGTGGGTGATCACGGCCATCGGGCCGTCCTCGCCCTCCAGGACCGTAGAGACCCGGCCGTCCTGGCCGGTCAGGTCGGCGAGTCCGACATGCCCGAGGTACAGCTCCAGGGTCGGGTCGCCCAACGCGTGTCTCAGTGCGTCTCGCAGCTGCTCCGGGTCGGTGCCACGGTCGAGGTCGACCGCCATCTGTGCGATCGCGCCTTGGGTTCCGGGCCGCTGCAGGGCGCCGACGAGGAAGCCGAGCGGCACCAGTCCTACGGCCGCGATCACCGACCAGGCCAGGATCTCGTTCCCTGGCTCCCCGAGGTCCACCAGCAGGTCACCGGTCTGGACGAACCACGCCAGCTCGAGGGCGTCGTACGCCGCCGCGAGGGCGGCGACCGACCCGGAGACGACCACCGGGGCCAGGTAGCGCTTCGCGACCCGGCTCGACGTCAGCAGCCTGTTCACGGCCAGCACCGCGACGGCCAGCGCCGCGCCCACGATGACCCAGCTGGTGACGAGCTGGGACCGTTCGAACAGCCGGTCGTCGGTGCCGAGCGCGAAGGGGTTCTCACCCGTGCAGGTGCAGCCGACCACCAGCCGCGCGACCGTCCGAAGCAGGAAGGCGCCGGCGAGCACCCCGAGCACCACGGCACGGGCTCCGCGCAGCGGTGCCCGCGGGAAGGTCAGGACCAGGAAGGCCAGCACCACGTCGTAGTAGCGCTCGAAGACGAACCCCAGCAGCGACGCGGGCATCAGGGTGGTAGGGGCGTAGCTCCCGACGAACCAGAGGAACGCGCAGCCGAGCAGCAGGGGGCCGGTGCGCAGGTCGGGGCGGGCGGACCACACCGCCAGCCCGCTGACGATGAACAGCAGCCCGCCGGCTCCGTCGAGGAGCAGGAAGCGCGTGGGCGCACCCTGGGACTCCCCGACCAGGGTCGTCACCAGCGCGAACGCCAGGGCGCCGGCAGTGCTCAGCCAGCTGACCGAGACCCAACGGTCCCTCATCCGGCGAGGGTGGCACGCGGTCCTGGCCCCGGCAATGGGGAAAACCCTGCTCCGGCGCCGGGTCAGCCCCCTGCCGGGACGGTCGTGAACCGACCTAGCGTCGTGGACCACCACCGAGCCGGGAGCAAGACATGAAACGAGCCGTCACCTGCGCCGTAACCGCCGCTCTCGCCACACTCCTGGGGCCACTGCCGCAAGCCATGGCGTCGGCGCCGGTGCCCACCTGCTGGGCCAGCGACGGCTCGACGCCCACACCCACGCTGGTCGGTACCGCGGGCGACGACGTGCTGGTCGGGACGCCCGGACCCGACGTGATCCTCGGGCTCGCCGGGGACGACGTCATCAAGGCCCGCGGCGGCGACGATGTCGTGTGCGGGTCGGAGGGCAGCGACCGGATCTTCGGCGGCGCTGGTGACGACGTGCTCGACGCAGCCGACGTCGACCTGTTCGACCTCGCCGACATGGGCAAGCCCACTGGTGACGGGTCCGACCGGGTCTTCGGCGGACGCGGGGACGACGACGTCTTCGGCCTGGTCGGGGACGACGTGGAGTACGGCGGCCCGGGTGCCGACCTGCTCCAGGGCGAGTGGGGCGCCGACCGTCTCCTCGGCGGCGCCGGTGCCGACGTGCTCGTCACCGGCGAGACGGCCGAGGAGTCCAGCGGGCGCGATGTCGGCGTGGGTGGGCTCGGCGACGACCAGCTGCTGGGCAGCGGAGGCCGCGACCTGCTCGTCGGCTCCGCCGGCAACGACACGCTGTTTGGAGGAGACGGCGACGACCTGCTCAACGGCGGTGCCGGGAAGGACGCGGTGGCGCCGTTCGACGACGACACCGGCCTGCTCCTGGAGAACGGCAACGACCTCGTCCTCGGTGGATCCGGCGACGACGACCTCGACGGCGGTCCGGGCCACGACGTGGTGAACGGCCAGACTGGCCGGGATGCGTGCGAACACGCGGAGCGACGCGCGCACTGCGAGTAGCGCCAGCCCTTGGTGATCCGCGGCGGCGAGAACGTCTTCCCTCGAGACCGCGGAGTACCTCTACCGGCGCGGGCTCGCGTAGGCGCCGGCCTACCGGCGATCCGCCGGGTCCGACACGGCCGTGCCAGGTCCGGGCCAGAATGAAGGCGCCTGACCCACCGCCTCCTGGAGTCCTGATGAGAGCTGTCGCCGTGCCTGCCTTCGGGGACGCAGACGTCCTCACCGTCACCGACGTGCCGATCCCTCGACCAGGTCCGGGCGAGGTGAGCGTCGACGTGGCGGCGGCCGCGGTCGGTCTCGTCGACGTCCTGTTCCGCCGAGGCGACCTCGCCGAGATCACCTCGCTGCCCTACATCCCGGGGATCGAGGTCGCCGGCCGGGTCCGCGCCCTCGGTCCCGGCGTGGACGACCTCACCGTCGGGCAGAGCGTCGTGACCCTCAGCCGCCCGGGTGGTGGCGGCTACGCGGAGGTCGCCCTGGCCGCACGAGACGCCACCGTGCCGCTGAGCCTGCCCGACGGGCGCGACCTCGAGCCGGTGGCCGCGGTGGCGACCGTACCCAACGTCGTGGCCGCCCTGGCCGCGCTGCGCGACGCCGCACGGCTCACGGCTGACGACCGGCTGCTCGTGCTGGGCGCCACCGGCGGTCTCGCCAGCGTGTTCCCCGGCGTCGCCAGGGCGCTCGGCGTCGACCGGGTCGTCGGCGCGGTCAGCGACCCGGCTCGGGTCGCGGCGGCCCTGGACCTGGGCTACGACGACGTCATCCTCACGACCGAGCTGGTGGACCACCCCGAGCGGTACGACGTGGTCGTCGACCCGGTCGGCGGAGAGCTGCGCGAGCAGGGCCTGGAGCTGCTGGCTCCCCTGGGCAGGCTCGTGGTCGTGGGCAACGCGAGTGGTGCGGCCGACCACCTGGTCGGGGCCAACCGGCTGTGGTTGGCGAACGCCGGAGTCGTGGGGCTCAACGTCGGCGGCCTCCTCGCCGCGCAACCACATCGCGCCGCGCGGCTGGCCGCGCTCGCCGTCGAGCTCGTCGCGCAGGGCCGTTTCTCCATCCCCACGACGGTGCTGCCGCTCACGGACGCGGCGCGAGCCCACCGGCTGCTCGAGGGCCGGTCCGTCGCGGGCAAGATCGTCCTGGACCCGGCGCCCACGGCGGAGGGCCGTCCCGGCTAGCGTGGCGCCGTGCTTCCCGACGGCTATCGCGTCGAGCCGCTCTCGCCCGACCACGCGCCCGCCCTCGCCGCGGCGTACGTCCGCAACCGCGAGCACCTGGGCCGCTGGGACCCGGTGCGACCGGAACGGTTCTTCACTCCCGAGGGCCAGGCGGCAAACATCTCGGAGCGGCTGGCGCTGGACAAGCAGGGCCTGTTCGCGAGCTTCACGCTGATCGGACCGAACGGTGACGCGGTCGGCCGCGCCAACATCCAGAACATCGTCCGCGGCACGATGCAGGGCGGGACGCTGGGCTACTGGGTCGACCGCGACCACCTCCGGCGCGGGCTGGCGAAGGCGTCGGTCGAGTTCCTCGAGGAGCAGGCGCTGGAGCTCGGGCTGCACCGGCTCGAGGCCGGCACCATGCTCGAGAACCTCGCCTCGCAGCGGGTCCTGGAGGCCTGCGGCTACGAAAAGTACGGGATGGCCCCGAAGCTGCTCTACCTCAACGGCGCCTGGCGCGACCACGTGCTGTTCCAGAAGGTGCTGCACGACCGGCCGCTCTAGGTCCGGTCCGCCTCCTCGCCGCTGGCCCAGGCCGGGTGCTCCTTCCTCGCCCAGCTCCGGGAGACCCGGCCGGTGCGCATCCCCTCGCGCGCCCCGGGGTCGCTGATCGCGAACCAGATGTGGCCGAGCACCAGCAGTCCGAGCCCCAGTGCGAACCAGTCGTGCACGAACGTCGCGCCGGTGCGCCAGGCCAGCCGCGCCAGCCCGGTCCAGAACATCAGCGTGCCGGTGCCGAGCAGGACCGCGATCGAGCCGGCGGTGAGGGCGGCGTTGAGCTTCTGGCCGGCGTTGAACTTCCCGACCTCGAAGGACCCGTCCCTCCGGCTCCGCGACCGCAGCCACCGCCCGTCCTCGCGGGAGAACCGGTTGAGGACGCCGAGGTCGGCGCGGTAGGCCGGTGACAGGAGCCCGAGCAGCAACGGAACGGGCAGGGCGTAGCCGGCGCACACGTGGACGAGCTCGACGGCGTGCCGGTGACCGACGGCCAGCGAGACCGGGCCGTAGTAGAGGACGAACGCGGTCACCAGGCAGGCGCCCATGAGGAGTCCGGTGGCGCGGTGCGCCCAGCGCTCGGCGGGCGTGAAGCGCGCCAGCGTGGCCGCCGGCTCACTCACGGATGGTCCCGTCGATGTCGTAGCCGCGAGGTTCCCAGTAGCCCGGGACCTCGTCCTCGGTGAGCTCGATGGCGGAGAGCCACTTGGTGCTCTTGTAGCCGTACTGGCCGTCGACGTACATGCGGACCGGGCCGCCGTGGTCGTGGCTGACCGGACCGCCCAGCATCTCGAGCGCGACGACGACCCCCGACCGCCGGGCGTCCTCGAGGGTCAGGCTCTCGGTGTAGGCGCCGTCGAAGGAGCGGAACCGCACCGCCGTCGCCGAGGCCGCCGGCCGGGCGCGCTCGAGCAGCTCCGACAGTGGCACCCCCGCCCAGTGCACCGCGGGGACCACCCAGCCGGTCACGCAGTGGAAGTCGCTGGTGAACGACGTCTGCGGCAGAGCCCGCAGGTCGCCGAGCCGGTAGGTGGCCGGCTGCTCGACCAGCCCACCGACCTGCAGCCGGTAGGTCTTCTCGTCGCGCGGCTCGACCGCACCCGTGACCGAGTAGAACCGGAACACCGGCCCCAGGGGCAGCGTCGCCAGCAGGCCCGTCGGATCGCGCAGCTCGACCGGAGCCAGCCACTCCGAGAGCCGCCGCGAGAACGACGCCCCGCCCACGACTCCGGCGGCACCGAGCCCGAGCAGGCCCAGGGCGACGCGCCGGCCGACCGGCGCGCCTCGCTCCGGCTCCGCGGGTCCGCCCATGCTCCAACACTCGCACGATCATGGTTTCGAGCCGGTCGATGCGCGACGTCATCGGCCACCGGTGGTTGAGGAGCTTGCGCAGCAAGCGTCTCGAAACCTCGCAAGGATGCGCTGGAACCGGTGCCCGGCCAGTCCCAGCCTCGGCGTGCGTGGTTTCGAGACGGTCGCTGCGCGACCTCCTCAACCAGCGTCGGTTGTCAGGCGTGCGCGGTTCGGACCTACGCTGTGACGCGTGTCCAGTGAGCTCGCGGTCGGCTTCGACCTGGACATGACCCTCATCGACACCGTGCCGGGGTTCGCCGCGGTGCTCCGGGCGCTGGGCGCCGAGCTCGACGTCGAGTTCCCCGTCGAGGAGCTGACGGCGAAGCTGGGGCCGCCGCTGGAGCAGATCCTGGCGCCGCACCTGCCGGCGGACCAGCTCGGTGCGGCCGGCGACCGGTTCCGGGCGCTGTACGCCGACCACGCGATCACCGGCGTACCGGTGCTGACGGGCGCGCACGAGGCGATCGCGGCGGTCCGCGCCCAGCGGGGCCGCGTCGTGATCGTGACGGGCAAGTTCCCCGCCAACGCCCAGCGCCACGTCGAGCACCTCGCCCTGGACGTCGACCTGGTCGAGGGCTGGGTCTGGGGCGTCGGCAAGGCGGAGGTGCTCAAGCGCGAGGGCGTCAGCATCTACGTCGGCGACCACGTCCACGACGTCGAGGGAGCGCGCGCGGCCGGGGCGCTGAGCGTCAGCGTGCTCACCGGCGGCTGCACCCGCGAGGAGCTCGAGGAGGCCGGGACCGACGTGGTGCTGGCGAGCCTCGAGGAGTTCCCCGCCTGGCTCGACGAGCACCTCCTCACCACGCGGCTCGAGGCGCTGGAGCGCGACCTCCGGGCCCGGGGGAGCGTCATGGTCGCCTACAGCGGCGGCGCGGACAGCGCCTTCCTGCTCGCGGCGGCGGTCCGCGCGCTCGGACCCGACCGCGTGGTCGCCGCCACCGGCTACAGCCACTCGCTGCCCGAGGTCGAGCGCGACCCGGCCCGCGACTTCGCGGCCCACCTCGGGGTCGAGCTGCTCACGCCCGAGACCCACGAGATGGAGCGCGAGGGCTATCGCGCCAACGGCGGCGACCGCTGCTTCTTCTGCAAGGCCGAGCTGATCGAGGTGCTCACCCCGCTCGCGGAGGCGCGCGGCATCGGGACCGTCGTGACCGGCACCAACGCCGACGACGCGGTCGCGGGCTTCCGGCCGGGCATCCTTGCCGCCGACGAGCGCGGCGCGGTCGCGCCCCTGCGCGACACCGGGCTCACCAAGGCCCAGGTCCGCGAGGCCTCGCGTCGCTGGGGGCTGCCGACGTGGGACAAGCCCGCCGCGGCGTGCCTCTCCTCGAGGGTCGCGTACGGCGTCGAGGTCACCCCGCACCGGCTGGCTCGCGTCGAGCGGGCCGAGGCCGCGGTCCGCGACCTGCTCGCGCCGTACAGGCTGAAGAACCTCCGGGTCCGCGACCTGGGTGAGCGCGCCTCGGTCGAGGTCGACCGCGCGCTGCTCCCACTGCCGGACGCCCTGGTCGACGGGGTCGTCCGCGCGGTGACCGAGGCCGGGTTCGACGAGGCGACCCTGGACGAGAAGGGGTTCCGCTCCGGCTCGATGAACGAACGCCTGGCATGACCCTGAGCCCTGAGCACGTGCTCGAGGAGGCGGCCGCCTGGGTGTGGGTCCCGCCCGAGGCCCAGACGGTGGCGACCGACGAGTTCCTGCTCATCGGCTACCCGGACCACATCTCCGACCCGACCGTGGCGCTGCGCTGGAACAGCGACCGGCCGGCCGACGAGCTCATCCACGACGTCCTCGCCGCCGCGCACGAGATCGGAAGGGAGTCGGTGAGCTTCTTCGAGCTCGGCGACGCCACCCGGCCACCCGACCTCGAGCCCCGGCTGCGCGAGCGGGGCGCCGAGCTGACCGAGACCCTGGCCGTGCTCGCGCTCGACCTCGCGGGCGGCGTCCCCGACCTGGACGTGCCGCCCGACGTCGAGGTGCGCCGGGTGACCGATCTCGACGACCTGCGGGCCACCGACCGGGTCGACGTGGAGGTCTTCGGCGGGAGGCACGCCGACGAGGAGGCCCTGGCCCGCACCGCGGCGCGACTGGCCGACGACCACCGCTACCTCGCCCTGCGGCACGGCGTGCCGGTGGGAGCGGCCGGCCATGTCGTGGCCGGGGCGACGATCCGGCTGTGGGGTGGCGCGGTCGTGCCCTCGGCCCGTCACACCGGCGCCTACCGCGCCCTGCTCGACCACCGCCTCCGCGCGGGCGTCGAGGCGGGCTGCACCATGGCCCTGGTCAAGGGCCGGGTCGACACGTCGGCGCCGGTCCTTCTCAGGGCCGGGTTCCGGCAGTACGGCGAGGTCCGCGCCTACCGCCTCGCCGGGCCCTGAGGATGGGAGAGGTCTGGGACCGCGTCACGGCCACGCAGCCGGTGCCCGACGCCGGCGTCGTCCTCGCCACCGGCGTCCTGGCTCTGGTCCTCGTGCTCGCGCCCGCGACGTGGCCGCGGGTCCGGCTCGGCGTCACCGTGGTCCACGAGGCGGGCCACGCGCTGGTCGCCGTCCTCGTCGGCCGCCGGCTCCGCTCCATCCGGCTGCACTCCGACACCTCGGGCCTCACCGTGTCCCGGGGCAGGCCGCGCGGTCCGGGCATGGTCGCGATGCTCGCGGCCGGCTATCTCGCGCCCGCGGTGCTCGGGCTGGTCGCCGCACTGCTGCTCGCCGACGGCCGCGGTGTGGGCCTGCTCTGGCTGCTCGTCGTCCTGGCGGCTGCGCTGATCCTGTGGGTGCGCAACGGCTACGGGCTCCTGGTCCTGCTCCTCGGCGGGGCCGGCGTCCTGCTGCTGACCTGGTACGGCGACCGCACCGTCCAGTCCGTCGCGGCGTACCTCATCGCCTGGCTGCTCCTCCTGGCCGCACCGCGACCCCTCGTCGAGCTGCTCACCGACGGCCGGCGCCGCGGCCGGACGTCGGACCCCGACCAGCTGGCGGCGCTCACGAGGGTGCCCGCGGTGCTCTGGATCCTGCTGCTCCTGCTGGCCAGCCTGGCCGGGCTCGTGGTCGGCGTCAGCACCCTCGCACCCGACCTGCTCTGAGCGGAATCGGGTCGAGCCGGCTCCGCGACAGCGGCTAGGGTTGACGGTCGCGCCACGCCGGCGCCGCACAGAGCGAGAGCGAGAGGTCAGACCGTGCCCACTGGCAAGGTGAAGTGGTTCGACGCCGAGAAGGGCTTCGGGTTCCTGTCCCAGGAGGACGGTCCCGACGTCTACCTGCGCTCGGATGCGCTCCCCGAGGGCGTGACCACGGTCAAGGCCGGGACCCGCGTCGAGTTCGGCATCGCCCAGGGCCGCCGCGGCGACCAGGCGCTCCAGGTCCGGATCATCGACGAGCCGGTCTCGGTCCAGCGCAATCAGTCCCACGCCAAGCGCAGGAAGCCCGACGAGATGGCCCCGATCGTCGAGGACCTGATCCGCCTGCTCGACGGCGTCGGCGAGGCCTACCGCCACGGCCGCCACCCCGACCGCAGCACCGCCCGACCGACCGCCAAGCTGCTCCGCGCGCTCGCCGACGAGCTCGACCTCTAGCTGTTCCCTGCTAGGGCCGGCGCTGGATCGGCATCGGCTGGGTGTCGATGTCGGCCTGCCGGGCGCGCGACTGGGCGTCGAGCCGCTGACGGCGGCGGTTGCGCGGCGCCGTGGAGAGGACGTAGACCGTCCAGGCGGCCAGCGCCACGAAGGCGACCGTCAGGCCGAGCCGGGGCGGGTCGAGCGGCAGGGCGATGCCGACGAAGCCGCCGAGCACCCAGGCCAGCTGGCAGGTCGTGTCGCTGCGTCCGAACGCGCTCGCCTGCACCGTCGTGGGGATGTCGCGCTGGATCGTGGCGTCGAGGGAGAACTTGGCGAGCGACTGCGCCAGCCCGGCCACCAGCCCGAGCAGGGCCAGCGACCACACACCGTAGAAGAGCGCCGCGACCAGGGCGCCCGCCGAGTCGGCGACCAGGGCCATCACCACCGCCAGCGCCGGCGTGACCCTGCGCAGCATCGAGGCGGCGAGGGTGCCGGCGACGCGGCCCAGCCCGGCGGCGCCGATCACGATGCCGATCATCACGCCGGGCCCGAGAGAGCTGTCGGGGCGCACGTCGTGGTTGCGCAGCAGGAAGGCCACGAACATCAGCAGGAAGCCGCTGAGGAACCACGGGCCGCAGTTGGCGCGCAGCGCGAACGCCACCGGCCCGGGGATCCGGGTCCGCGTCCGGCCACGCCGGGTGGTGCTGCCCTCCTCCCCGCGCCAGGACATCTCGCCCTCGCCCTCGCTGGAGTCCACCGCGGCCGGCAGCCGGATCGCGCAGACGGTGGCGATGACGAACAGCGCGGTCGCGTAGCGCAGCGACCACTCGGGGCCGGCCAGCGCGGCCAGGGCTGCGATGGGTGCCGACACGGAGGCCCCGATGATGCCGGACAGCGAGACCCGGCCGTTGGCCTTGACCAGGGTGAAGTCGCGGGGGAGCAGGCGGGGTACGGCGGCGGCCCGGGTCACGCCGTACGCCTTGGACGAGACCAGCACGCCGAGCGCGGCGGCGAAGACCAGCGCCGAGCCGCTGCTGATCGACGACGCCAGGGCCCAGCAGAGGAACGCGCGGATGGCCATGGTGCTGCCGATCGCCCAGCGCCGGCCGTGCGCGAACCGGTCGAGGAACGGGCCGATCAGGGGCGCCACGATCGCGAACGGCAGCATCGTCAGCCCGAGGAAGAGGGCGACCTGGTCGCGCGCCTCTCCCGAGGGCACCTTGAAGAACAGGCTGCCGGCCAAGGAGATCGCCACCGCGGCGTCGCCCGCGGTGTTGAAGACGTGCAGCTGGATCAGCCGGTGCAGGCCGGACTCGCCGGCGCCCTCGGCCTCGGACGCCCGCTTCGCCTGCACCATGGTGAAGCGGCTGGCCCGCGCCGTGCCACGACCCAGCGAGCGCAACCCGCGCGCCGTCACCTTCGTGCCGGTCGCGAGGCCGCGCCCGACCTTGCGGGCCCGGTCCGACGCCGAGACCGACGGCGGGGCGACGGGCACACCCTCGGGGTGCTCGTCCCTCCAGCGCTGCGGGTCCTCGGCCACGTCCCCATCCTGCCGCGTGGCTCCCCAACCTGACACGACCCCCGCCGATGGGTGACACTTGCGACCGTGAGCACCCTCGGCACCACCATCGCGCCGCGAGGCCGGGCCGACGCGGCGCTGGTCTCGGCCGCCGACGTCGCCCGCGCGGCGCTGCTCGAGGACGTCGACGCCGCCGACGTCGGTGACCACCTCGGTGCGGCCAACGAGGGCGAGCGCGTGGTCACCCACCTGTTCGCCTGCACCCGCAGGGGCTACGTCGGCTGGCGCTGGTCGGTCACGGTCACCCGCGCCACGCGGCAGAAGACGGTCACCGTCGACGAGGTGGTGCTGATCCCGGGCGACGAGGCGATCGTGGCCCCGGCCTGGGTGCCCTACCGCGAGCGGATCCAGCCCGGTGACCTGTCGCCCGGTGACCTGCTCCCGGTCAGCGACGAGGACCCGCGGCTGGTCCCGACGTACTCCTTCGGGGACGACCCGCTCGACGCCGACGACAAGGCGCAGATCCGCGAGGTCGCCCAGGATCTCGGCCTCGGCCGGGTGCGCACCCTGTCCGTCGAAGGGCGCGACCTCGCCGCCCAGCGCTGGTACGACGGCGACGGCGGTCCCGAGTCACCCATCGCCCAGGCCGCGCCGCACCACTGCCGCAGCTGCGGCTTCCTGGTCCGGATCTCCGGACCGCTCACGGACATGTTCGGTGTGTGCGCCAACGGCGACGCCAACGACGACGGTCGGGTGGTCAGCCACGACCACGGCTGCGGAGCCCACTCCGAGGTGCGGCTCGCGAAGAAGCACGAGCCGCAGCCGCTGCCCGACCACGTCTTCGACACCCTCAACATCGATGAAGTGGAAAGCTTCTAGCGCTGCTCGAGCACCGCTGGTCGAGCTGGTGGCGGCGTCAGCCTCCGAGGCCGCAGGCTGACCTGGGACCCGGTACGCGGCGCCCATCGAGTAAGTGCCTTCGCCGCGGAGGTTTCGACGCGCTGTCGCGGGTTCGTTCCTCACCCGCGACGCTTGCTCAACCTTCGCTCGCCACGCCGCCCGCTCGTTCCTCGCGGTCGACTGCTCGCTCCGCCCGAACGTTCCGGCGCCGGCGGCAGTACTCCAGTCCGAACAGGCCCAGCCCGAAGCCGGCCAGGCAGGTCCAGAGCCACCAGGTGTGCCCGTCGTCCTCGAGCCGGCCGTAGAACGGCAGCAGGGCGATGAAGCCGATCAGCCAGGTGAGGGTGCCGACCTCGATCGTGCGGACGCCGTCCACGTCGAGGGGCTCGACGTCCGCGACGATGAAGGTGCGGTTGCCGATCTCGTGCTTCATCGGCTGGTCGTCGCGGAGGTCCACGGCCTCAGGCTAGACCGCCGTCGGGAACCCGGCCACGACATGCCGGGCGATCTATTCCGTCGCAGCGATGGTTCTGGTTGGGTGCGGCCATGAGCACGCAGACGACAGCGGGGGGCGCCTCCGGCCTCGACGGCTACTTCAAGATCACCGAACGGGGGTCGACGGTCGCCACCGAGATCCGGGGCGGGATCGTCACCTTCTTCACGATGGCCTACATCGTGGTCCTCAACCCGATCATCCTGTACGGCGCGGTCGACATCAACGGCGACAAGCTCGGCGGCGCCACCAACGGGTTCGCCGCGATCGCCGCAGCGACGGCCCTGGTCGCCGGCGTGCTGACGATCCTCATGGGAGTCGTCGCCAACTACCCGCTGGCACTGGCGACCGGGCTCGGTCTCAACGCGTTCGTCGCCTACTCCGTGGCGAACCAGATGACCTGGGCCGATGCGATGGGCCTGATCGTGATCGAGGGCGTGATCATCCTGGTGCTGGTGCTCACCGGCTTCCGGTCGGCCGTCTTCCACGCCGTCCCACCGTCCTTGAAGGTGGCGATCTCGGTCGGCATCGGGCTGTTCATCGCGCTGATCGGCTTCGTGGACGCGGGCTTCGCCGGCAACGGCAGCTCGACCCCGCTCCAGCTCGGCCGGATCGGCAACGGCTCGCTGTCCGGCTGGCCGGTGGTGGTGTTCTGCTTCGGCCTGGTGCTCGTGATCGTGCTGTGGGCCCGGAAGGTCACCGGCGCGATCCTGATCTCGATCCTGGCCTCGACGGTGCTGGCGGTCATCATCCAGGCGATCTCCGACCAGGGCAGCAGCGTCGACAGCCCCGGAGGCTGGAGCCTCAACATCCCCGAGTGGCCGGACAAGGTGTTCGACACCCCGCACTTCGACACCCTGGGCCACTTCTCGCTGCTGGGCTCCTGGGACAAGGCGGGTGTCGTCGTCACGCTCCTGCTGATCTTCACGCTGATGCTCGCCGACTTCTTCGACACGGTGGGCACGATGACGGCGGTGGGCGCCGAGGCGGGCCTTCTCGACGAGGAGGGCATCCCGCCCCACACCGAGCGGATCCTGGTGGTCGACTCGCTCGCCGCCGCGGCCGGCGGTGCCGCCGGGGTCTCGTCCAACACCAGCTACATCGAGTCGGCGTCGGGTGTGGGTGAGGGAGCCCGGACCGGCCTGGCCTCGGTCGTGACCGGGCTGCTGTTCCTCGCGAGCATCCTGCTGACCAACCTGGTCGCGATCATTCCCTCGGAGGCCGCCGTCCCGGCGCTGGTGCTGGTCGGCTTCCTGATGATGCAGCAGGTCGGGGAGATCGACTGGCGCGACCTGGAGGTCGCGCTGCCGGCGTTCCTCACGATCGTGCTGATGCCGTTCACCTACTCCATCACCGTCGGCATCGGGGCCGGCTTCCTCGCCTACGTCCTGGTCAAGGTGGTCAAGGGCAAGTCGGCACAGGTGCCGCCGCTGCTGTGGGTGGTCGCGGGCCTGTTCGTCATCTACTTCGCCATCCACCCGATCACAGAGTTGCTCACCTGAGACAACTTTTCGGCCCGAACCCGCGTCATGGTGGTTGGGCGCCACCACGTAACTTCGGTGGCGCCCATCAACCTCGTCAGAAGAAGGGTTCGTAATGAGTCATGTCCTCACCCGCTCCACCGTCGCGCTGACGGCGCTCGCCGTCGCCGCCGGAGGGGCTCTCATGGGTGCGCCTGCACAGGCCGCTCCCACCTCGGTGACCCAGGTCCGCCAAGCAGACCTGATCGCCCCCAGTGACACCGCCGACGGCGGTGTCCAGGAGTTCCTCGCGCAAGGGATCCACCTGAAGACCACCAACGCGACCGGCTACGCGCGTGGCCGCTTCCTGGTCGGCATTCCCCTCTCGCAGGTGAACGCCGTGGACTACACCTGGTACGGCACCACCTTCAAGCCGGGCGTGAAGTACTTCATCGACGCCGACGCCGACGGCAAGGTCGACGGCGAGCTCCGGGGCGAGAGCGTCTACGGCGGTCAGGACGTCTGGCTCAACCTCGACGCCCAGGACTTCCCGGAGTCGGCCCTGGCGGACAACTTCTTCGCCAACGCGGCTCCGTGCACCGACGGCACCGCGGCCACCGGCGTCTCGGACCCGTGTGGGTCCTCGGGCGCGAGCA
Source organism: uncultured Actinomycetota bacterium (assembly GCA_963766475.1). Taxonomy (GTDB): domain Bacteria; phylum Actinomycetota; class Actinomycetes; order Propionibacteriales; family Nocardioidaceae; genus Nocardioides. Next base: position 110,449 of record CAVXZS010000009.1, read on the forward strand.
AGCACGGCACGCTCGCCAACTGGGCCACCAGGCTCCAGGCCGCGACCGGCAAGGCGCCGGTGCTCCACAGCGGCGGCTACTCGCTCTCGGGCGCTGCGGGTGACGGTGTCCTCACCCAGATCACCTACGGCCCGAACCAGTACGTCTTCACCAACACGGCCAAGACCAAGGTGAGCGTCACCGCCAAGGCCAAGCGCGAGAAGGTGAAGAAGTCCCAGAAGGTGAGGATCAACGGGAAGGCCACGCCGGCTGGTCCCGGTGCGAAGGTCGCCCTCGAGGTCAAGAAGAGCGGGAAGTGGGTCGCACTCACGAGCCGCGCCCTGCCTGCGTCGGGCGAGTTCAAGTTCGGCGCGAAGGCCGACCGCCTGGGCAAGATCCGGTTCCGCGTGACGGTCACCGAGACCAACTCCACCCTGGCGGCGAAGAGCAACGCCGTGAAGGTGCTCGTCACCAGGCGGTAGCACCAGCACCAGCACCACACGAGGCGAGCGGCCACCCACCAGGGTGGCCGCTCGTTCGTCGTTTCGAACCGGAGGAATAGTTAGCAGGGGTAATGAGTTAGGCTAAATACATGCCCACCGTGGAGAAAGTCGCCCGCACAGACGCCGGCCTGGCGTCGGAGCTCCGCGTGTCCGTGATGCGGCTGCGCCGGCGCCTGACCAACGAGCGGGACCCGCACAACGACCTCAGCATCGCGACGATGGCGGTGCTCGGGAGCCTCCACCGGCACGGCGACCTGACGGTCGGTGAGCTGGCCGCCCTCGAGCGGGTCCAGCCGCCGAGCATGACCCGCAAGGTCAACAGCCTCGAGGAGGGCGGCTACGTCGCCCGCCGGGCCCACGAGACCGACGGCCGGGTCGTGGTCGTCGGCCTCACCGAGCTCGGCCGCGGCCGCGTCCTTGCCGACCGCAAGCGCCGCGACGAATGGCTGGCCCGCCAGCTGCGCGACCTGACCCCCCAGGAGCGCGACGTGCTCCGCACCGCCGCCCCCATCATCCAGAGACTTTCCGAGTGCGACTGACGCACGAACCTGAACGAGAGAACGAGTGAGCCCCACCTTCCGAGCCCTGCGCAACCCGAACTACCGGCTGTACGTCGCCGGGAGTGTCGTGTCCAACACGGGCACCTGGATGCAGCGGGTCGCCCAGGACTGGCTGGTCCTCAGCCTGCCCGGCACCGGTGGCACCGAGCTCGGGATCACCACGGGGCTGCAGTTCCTGCCCGTGCTGCTGCTCGCGCCGTACGCCGGCGTGGTGGCCGACCGGTTCCCCAAGCGCGCCCTGCTCCAGCTCACCCAGCTCGGCATGGCGCTGTCCGCTCTGATGCTGGGCGCCATCGCCGTCAGCGGCCACGCGCAGGTGTGGATGGTCTACACGCTGGCCTTCACCTTCGGCATCGCCTCGGCGTTCGACGCGCCGACCCGCCAGTCGTTCGTCTCGGAGATGGTCGGCCCCGACGACCTCACCAACGCCGTCGGCCTCAACGCGGCGGCGTTCAACGTCGCGCGGCTCATGGGCCCGGCCCTGGCCGGCCTGCTCATCGGCGTCCTCGGCGGCGGCGCCCGCGCGTCGGGCTGGGTGATCCTGCTCAACGGGCTGTCCTACTTCGCGATCATCTGGCAGCTGCGCCGGATGGACGCCCGGCTGCTGCACTCGCCCGAGCCGCGCGGGCGCGAGCCGGGGATGCTGCTCGAGGGGATGCGCTACGTCCGCTCCCAGCCGAAGATGATGATGATCCTGGTGCTCGTCTTCTTCGCCGGCACCTTCGGCATGAACTTCCAGATCACGTCCGCCCTGATGGCGACCCAGGTGTTCCACAAGGGGGCCGGCGAGTTCGGCATCCTCGGCTCGGCCCTGGCCATCGGGTCCCTCTCGGGCGCGCTGCTGGCCGCACGGCGTCCCAAGATCCGGCTCCGGCTGCTGCTCTTCGCGGCCACGGGGTTCGGGGTCGCGGAGATCGTGGCGGGGCTGCTGCCGTCCTACCTCGCCTTTGCCTGCTTCGCCCCGGTGATCGGCTTCTGCACGATCACCCTGCTCAACTCCGCCAACGCGACCATGCAGATGTCCTCCGACCCCGCGCTCCGCGGGCGGGTGATGGCGCTCTACATGACCGTCGTCATGGGCGGCACGCCGCTCGGCTCGCCGCTGATCGGGACGATCGGCGAGCAGCTGGGCGCCCGCTGGACGCTGGTCATCGGCGGCCTGCTGGTGCTGCTCGGGGTGGGGCTCGCGGTGATGGTGCTGCGCCGGCTCGAACGCCGGGTCGCGACGGCCGATCCGGCCGGCGTCCGCGCTTTTGACCGCCTCACGGCCGCCCGGTAGGCTCGATCCTCGGTGTCTGGGCCAACCAGACCCCTTGTGCGTGCCCCGCAGCGACGGACTCTCTCGTCAGCGGCGGGCCGCATCGACAGGCACAGGCAACAACGCACTACACCCGTGCCCGGCAAGGTGCCGGGCCGTGAGAGCAGAAGGAAAGGGAACCACCACAGGTGCCCACCATCAACCAGCTGGTCCGCAAGGGCCGCCAGGACAAGGTGTCGAAGAACAAGACGCCCGCCCTGAAGGAATCTCCCCAGCGACGCGGCGTCTGCACGCGCGTCTACACCACCACCCCGAAGAAGCCGAACTCCGCCCTCCGCAAGGTCGCCCGCGTGCGCCTGAGCAGCGGCGTCGAGGTCACGGCCTACATCCCGGGCGTGGGCCACAACCTCCAGGAGCACTCGATCGTGCTCGTCCGCGGCGGCCGGGTGAAGGACCTCCCCGGTGTCCGCTACAAGATCATCCGCGGCACGCTCGACACGCAGGGCGTGAAGAACCGCAAGCAGGCGCGCAGCAAGTACGGCGCGAAGAAGGAGAAGAGCTAATGCCCCGCAAGGGTCCGGCCCCCAAGCGGCCGCTGGACGTCGACCCCGTCTACGGGTCCCAGCTCGTCACCCAGCTCGTCTCCAAGGTGCTCCAGGACGGCAAGAAGCAGGTCGCCCAGCGCATCGTCTACACCGCGCTCGAGGGCTGCCGCGACAAGACCGGCACCGACCCCGTCGTCACGCTGAAGCGGGCGATGGACAACGTGAAGCCGGCCATCGAGGTCAAGTCCCGCCGCGTCGGCGGCGCGACCTACCAGGTCCCGATCGAGGTCAAGGGCACCCGCGGCACGACGCTGGCGCTGCGCTGGCTGGTCGGCTACGCCCAGGACCGTCGCGAGAAGACGATGTCCGAGCGGCTCATGAACGAGATCCTCGACGCCTCCAACGGCCTCGGTGCCGCGGTGAAGAAGCGCGAGGACACGCACAAGATGGCCGAGTCCAACAAGGCCTTCGCCCACTACCGCTGGTGACCGGACCGGCCGGGCCCGAGAGGAACAAAAGACCACCGAGTCGACGTTCTTCAAGAGCCCGGTCCGGCACACGGCCCGGGCTTCACGCACGTCACGTGCACACAAGACCAAGGGACTGAGACAAGAAAGTGGCTGTCGACATCACGACGGACCTCAACAAGGTCCGCAACATCGGCATCATGGCGCACATCGACGCCGGCAAGACCACCACCACCGAGCGCATCCTCTTCTACACCGGTATCAACTACAAGATCGGTGAGGTCCACGAGGGCGCGGCCACGATGGACTGGATGGAGCAGGAGCAGGAGCGCGGCATCACGATCACGTCCGCCGCGACGACCTGCTGGTGGAAGGACCACCAGATCAACATCATCGACACCCCGGGCCACGTCGACTTCACCGCCGAGGTCGAGCGCTCGCTGCGCGTCCTCGACGGCGCCGTCGCGGTCTTCGACGGGGTCGCCGGTGTCGAGCCGCAGACCATGACGGTGTGGCGCCAGGCCAACAAGTACGCCGTGCCGCGCATGTGCTTCGTCAACAAGCTCGACCGCACCGGCGCCGACTTCTTCCACTGCGTCCAGATGATGGTCGACCGGCTCAACTCCACGCCGCTCGTCCTCCAGCTGCCCATCGGCGCCGAGAGTGACTTCATCGGCGTCGTCGACCTGGTCGGCATGCGCGCGCTCGTGTGGCGCGGCGAGACCACCATCGGCGAGGACTACGAGGTCGAGGAGATCCCGGCCGAGCTGGCCGACCAGGCCGCCGAGTACCGCGAGAAGCTGCTGGAGACGCTGGCCGAGGCCGACGACACGATCATGGAGAAGTACCTCGAGGAGGGTGAGTTCACTCCTCGAGGAGCTCGATGAGGCGATCCGTCGCGCCACCCTGGCCGACAAGCTCAACCCGGTGCTCTGCGGCACCGCGTTCAAGAACAAGGGCGTGCAGCCCCTGCTCGACGCGGTCGTGAAGTACCTCCCCTCGCCGCTCGACATCGACGCGATCGTGGGCCACTCGGTCAAGGACGAGAACGAGCAGATCACCCGTCGTCCGTCCGACGACGAGCCGTTCTCCGGCCTGGCCTACAAGATCGCGACCGACCCGCACCTCGGCAAGCTGATCTACGTCCGGGTCTACTCCGGCAAGCTCGAGGCGGGCTCGACCGTGGTCAACTCGGTCAACGGTCGCAAGGAGCGGATCGGCAAGGTCTACCAGATGCACGCCAACAAGCGTGAGGAGATCGCGTCGGTCGGCGCCGGCCAGATCGTGGCCGTGATGGGTCTCAAGGACACCAAGACCGGCCACACGCTGGCTGACCCCCAGCATCCGGTCATCCTGGAGTCGATGACGTTCCCGGCTCCGGTGATCGAGGTCGCGATCGAGCCCAAGACCAAGGGCGACCAGGAGAAGCTCGGCACCGCGATCCAGCGGCTCTCGGACGAGGACCCCACCTTCACGGTCAAGGCCGACGAGGAGACCGGGCAGACGATCATCGCCGGCATGGGTGAGCTGCACCTCGAGATCCTGGTCGACCGGATGAAGCGCGAGTTCCGCGTCGAGGCGACCGTCGGCAAGCCGCAGGTCGCCTACCGCGAGACCATCCGCAACAAGGTCGAGAAGCACAGCTACACCCACAAGAAGCAGACGGGTGGCTCGGGTCAGTTCGCGAAGGTGAGCATCACCATCGAGCCCAACATCGACCCCGAGACCGGGACCGGTGCGGGCTACGAGTTCGTCAACAACGTCAGCGGTGGCCGGATCCCCCGGGAGTACATCCCCTCGGTGGACCAGGGTGCCCAGGAGGCCATGGAGTTCGGCGTGCTCGCCGGCTACCCCATGGTCGACGTGAAGATGACGCTCGAGGACGGCGCCTACCACGACGTCGACTCCTCCGAGCTCGCGTTCAAGATCGCAGGCGTCGCGGCGTTCAAGGAGGCCGCCCGCAAGGCGCGTCCGGTGCTGCTGGAGCCCGTGTTCAAGGTGGAGGTGACGACGCCCGAGACGTTCCTGGGCACCGTCATCGGCGACATCAACAGCCGCCGCGGTCAGATCCAGGCACAGGAGGAGCGTCACGGTGACATGGTCATCAACGCCCTTGTGCCGCTGTCCGAGATGTTCGGGTACGTTGGCGACCTGAGGTCCAAGACCTCTGGTCAGGCTTCGTACTCGATGGAGTTCGACTCTTACGCCGAGGTCCCCCAGGGCATCGCCGAGGAGATCGTCAAGAAGGTCCGCGGCGAGTAATCGGCGCACGACCCTCGGCTAGACCAACGCAAGTACGAGTCAGTAGAAAACACACCAGGAGGAGCCCCAGTGGCTAAGGCGAAGTTCGAGCGGACCAAGCCGCACGTCAACATCGGCACGATCGGTCACATCGACCACGGCAAGACGACGCTGACCGCTGCCATCACCAAGGTCCTGCACGACGCGTACCCGGACCTGAACGCCGCTTCGGCGTTCGACGAGATCGACAAGGCTCCCGAGGAGCGTCAGCGCGGGATCACGATCTCGATCGCGCACGTCGAGTACCAGACCGAGGCGCGTCACTACGCCCACGTCGACTGCCCGGGTCACGCGGACTACATCAAGAACATGATCACCGGCGCGGCCCAGATGGACGGCGCGATCCTCGTGGTCGCCGCCACCGACGGCCCGATGCCGCAGACCCGCGAGCACGTCCTCCTGGCCCGCCAGGTCGGCGTCCCCGCGCTGGTCGTCGCGCTCAACAAGTGCGACATGGTCGACGACGAGGAGCTCATCGAGCTCGTCGAGATGGAGGTGCGCGAGCTCCTCTCCGAGTACGAGTTCCCCGGCGACGACATCCCGGTCGTCCGCGTGGCCGCCTTCCCGGCCATGCAGGGCGACGAGAAGTGGGGCAAGTCGATCCTCGAGCTCATGGAGGCCGTCGACACCGCGATCCCGACCCCCGAGCGCGAGACCGAGAAGCCGTTCCTCATGCCCGTCGAGGACGTCTTCACGATCACCGGTCGCGGCACGGTCATCACCGGCCGCATCGAGCGGGGCATCGTGAAGGTCAACGAGGAGGTCGAGATCATCGGCATCCGCGACTCCTCGCAGAAGACGGTCGTCACCGGCGTCGAGATGTTCCGCAAGCTGCTCGACGAGGGCCAGGCCGGCGAGAACGTCGGGCTGCTGCTTCGTGGCACCAAGCGCGAGGACGTCGAGCGCGGCATGGTCGTGATCAAGCCGGGCACGACCACCCCGCACACCAACTTCGACGCCTCGGTCTACATCCTGTCGAAGGAGGAGGGCGGCCGGCACACGCCGTTCTTCAACAACTACCGTCCGCAGTTCTACTTCCGGACCACGGACGTGACCGGCGTGGTGACCCTCCCCGAGGGCACCGAGATGGTCATGCCGGGCGACAACACCGAGATGGCCGTCGAGCTGATCCAGCCGATCGCCATGGAGGAGGGCCTCCGCTTCGCCATCCGCGAGGGTGGCCGCACCGTCGGCGCCGGCCGGGTCACGAAGATCACGAAGTAGTACCCGAACGTAGCGAGGCCCCCGAGTCAGCCGAGAGGCTGACGAGGGGGCTTCGTCGCGTTCGTCCGCGTTCGGGACCGAGCCGACCCGGCGGTACTGCTGTCCCGCGCGCGAAGCGCCCCTTGCGGCCGTAGCGCCGGGTCGGCGATCGCGAAGCGCAACTGGTCGAGACAATCCGACGGCAACTGACGACGCCGCACGCGGGTCCTCAGCCGCGGCTTGCGAGGTTTCGAGACGGGCGCAGAACGCCCTCCTCAACCACCGAGCGAGCCCGCCGCCATGGTGCAATCTTCAATGAGAGTGCTCTCACCGCTGCCTCACGGTCACCTCACGGTGGCCCGGCACTGTGCGTGGTGTCAGTAACCAACACCTCGAAAGGCAGGAACTCGACATGGCTCGCTCGCACCTCCTCAAGGCACTCCGGCCGGCCCGCGTGACCGGTCGTCGCGGCAGCCGTCACGGCAGCTCGCACACCAACACCGGCACCAACACCAACAGCAAGACCGGCACCCACACCCGCACCCACGGCTGACGGGTTCGGGGGATCGACACGGTGAAGGATCCCGAGAGGGCGGGCCTGCGGGCCCGCCCTCGTCGGCGACCGCGGCAGCTGACGGCGCTGCTCCGGCCGGCACCCGATGCCGCGCCGTTCGTCGGCGCCGCGCCGGCGATGACCATCCGTCAGGTGGCCCGCCGCTTCTGGCCCGACGTGCGCCCGCTGCGCTGGTGGCTGCTGCTCCTGGTGGTGCTGCTGGCGGCCGCCCCGCTCATCGCGGTCCTCGAGGTGGTGCTCTTCCAGAAGCTGGTCGACGACGTCCTCGTCCCCGCCACGCTCGGGCCTCTGGTCTGGATCGCGGCGATGTACGTCGCCCTGAACCTGCTCAGCGCGGTCATCTCAGGCGTGGACGACTACCTCTCCACCTGGATCTCCCAGAAGTTCCTCGTCGGGCTGCGCACCAAGGTGTTCGGCCACGTGCTCGCCCACCCCAGCCACGTCCACGACCGCAACCGGCTCGGCGACACGATGTCGCGGCTCACCTCGGACACGGCCGCTGTCGAGTCGTTCATGATCGGCCAGTTCGCCACCGGCACCGGCGCGGTGCTCCGGCTCGCGATCTACGCCGGCGCGCTCTTCTGGCTGCAGTGGCAGCTCGCCCTCGTCTCGATGATCGCCGCCCCGCTGCTGTGGAGGGTGGCCACGCACTTCTCCCGGCTGGTCAAGGACGTCTCCCGCGAGCGGCGCCGCCGGGCCGGGTCGCTCAGCGCGATCACCGAGGAGCGGCTGTCCAACGCCGCCCTCGTGCAGACCTACAACCGCGAGGCCGACGCCGTCGCGGACTACCACCGGCAGAACCTCGCGATCGCCGCCGCCGAGCTGGTCGGGTCGCGCATCCGCGCGGTGTTCCTCCCCCTCGCCGACCTGGCCGAGCTGGTCGGCACCCTGGCCGTGATCGCGCTGGGCACGTGGGCGCTGGCCACCGACCGGCTCACCCTCGGCGGCCTGATGGCGTTCCTAGCCCTGCTCGTGCAGTGCTACTCCCCGCTGCGGACGCTGGGCAACCTGCTTCCGGCGCTCTACTCCGCCACGGCAGGCGTCGAGCGCATGGTCGAGCTGCTCGACGAGCCGCTGCCCCAGGACGCGCCCGGCGCCCGCGACCTCGTGGACGTCCGCGGTGGCGTCGAGCTGGCCGGCGTACGGGTCCGCTACCCGGGTGCCTCCCGGGACGCGCTGCACGGCGCGTCGTTCCGCGTGGAGGCCGGCGAGATGGTCGGCCTGGTCGGCCCCAGCGGGGCCGGCAAGTCCACCGTCGCCCGCCTGCTCACCAGGCACGTCGAGTCCGCCGCCGGGGCCGTCCGGATCGACGGCCAGGACCTGCGCGACCTCACCATCCGGTCGGTGCGCGAGGCGGTGACCCTGGTGCCGCAGGAGACCGCCCTCATGGACGCGACGATCGCGGAGAACATCGGGTTCGGCCGACCCGAGGCGACCCGGGCCGAGGTCGAGGAGGCAGCCCGGCGGGCGGACGCGGACAGCTTCGTCCGGCTGCTCCCGGACGGCTACGACACCCGGGTCGGCCAGCGGGGGCGCAGTCTCAGCGGTGGGCAGCGGCAGCGGATCGCGGTGGCGCGAGCCCTGCTCCGGGACGCCCCGGTGCTCTTCCTCGACGAGCCGACCACCGGGCTGGACGCCGCCACCTCCCGGCGGCTGCTGGAGGCCGTGGCCCGGCACCGGGCCGGCCGCACGGTCGTGGTGGCCACCCACGACCCGGTCGCGCTGGAGTACGTCGACCGGGTGGTCAACCTCGCGAACGCCGGTCTGGACACCCGGCCGGTGCAGGTCGGGCTGGCCCGATGATGCCGATGACCCTCGATCCCGTCATCGTGCCGGTGGGTGAGGAGGTGCTGCCCGGCTACCGCGTCGAGTCGCTCCTCGCCCGGGGCGGCCGGGTGGACACCTACGACGTGACCAGTCTCGAGCGCGACTGCCGTGCGGTGGTCAAGGTCGTGCGCCCGGACCGGCTGGGCGACGAGCGCGTCCGCGAGGGGGTGCTCACCGAGGGCGCGCTCCTGACGACGCTGGCCCACCCGCACCTGGTCCGCGGCTACGAGCTCGTGACCGCCCCGCGCCCGGCGCTCGTGCTCGAGACGCTGCCCGGCGCGACCCTGGCCGCCGTCCTCGACGACCGCCGGCTCGGCGTGGCCGACACCGCCCTGCTGGGCCGGCAGCTGGTCTCGGTCCTCGGCTACCTGCACCGCCACGGCTGGGTGCACCTCGACGTCAAGCCGGACAACGTCGTCGTCCAGGAGGGTCGTGCGGTCCTCATCGACCTGGGCCTGGCCACCCGCCCGGGCCGCATCGAGCGGGGCATGGGCACCGACGGCTACGCGGCACCCGAGCAGGACGCGGGCGGCACGGTCTCGCCCGCCACCGACGTCTGGGGGCTGGGGGCCACGCTGGCCGAGTGCGTGACGGGCGCGGCACCGGGCCGGTCGCCGGACCTGGCCGGGGTGCCTGCGCGCGCTGCGTCCCCTGCTCGCCGAGTGCCTGCTGCCGGACCCGGCGGATCGCCCCGCGCTCGAGCAGGTCCGCGGGCAGCTCGACTCCCTGCTCGAGGTGCCGGGCCGCTCCGGATGGCGGCCAGGGTCGCTCAGGATTCCGTGGCGGCGACGATCAAGAGGATGACGACGGCAGCCACGCAGACCAGCAGCGTCAACCCGATGAGGATCGTGCCGACGATCCCGCAGATCCGGCCGGCGTTGGCCATGGAGCGCCCACCGACCTGGCCGTTGCTGGCGTCGATCTCGCCGACCACGCGGTTGCCCATGACCCACGCGACCGGGGAGATCAGCTGGCAGAGCACCAGCCCGAGGATCCCGAGGATCAGCACCGTGGTCGCCTGCGGGTGGTCGGGGGCGCCGAAGCCGTAGGGCTGCGCGCCGTACTGGTTCGGCGGACCGTACGGCGGCTGGCCCGGCGGTGGCGTCTGCGTCACGGCGCCATCCTGCCATCGCCGGAAGACGCCCCCTAGGCTTCCGACGTGATCGACCGTGCCCGGCTCGCGAGGCTCCGCGAGGACGAGGAGGCCCGGTTCGTCGACCAGCACCCCCGCTCGGCCGCGCTCGCCGAAGAGCAGCGGGCCAGCCTGCTCGCCGGCGTCCCGATGCCCTGGATGACGCGGTGGCCCGGGGCGTTCCCGCTCTCGGTGGACTCGGCGCAGGGCGGGCGGCTCGTCGACGTGGACGGCCTGGAGTACGTCGACCTGTGCCTCGGCGACACCGGGGCGATGACCGGCCACGCGCTGCCGGCGGTGACCGAGGCGGTGGCCGCCCGGGTCGCGGCCGGGGCGACCGCGATGCTGCCGTCGGCGGATGCGGCCTGGGTCGGTGCCGAGCTGGGCCGCCGGTTCGGGCTGCCGTCCTGGCAGCTGGCGATCTCCGCGACCGACGCGAACCGGTTCGTGCTGCGCTTCGCCCGGCACCTGACCGGCCGGCCCAGGGTCGCGGTCATGGACTGGTGCTACCACGGCACCGTCGACGAGGCGCTCGCCGTGCTCGACGCGACCGGGGCCGTCGTGCCGCGCCCGGGCGCCCTGGGTCCGCAGGCCGACGTCGCGGACACCACAGCAGTCGTGCCGTTCAACGACCTCGACGCACTGGACCGGCGGCTCGCGGAGGGCGACGTCGCGTGCCTGCTGATGGAGCCGGCGCTGACCAACATCGGCATCGTGCTTCCGTCCGAGGGCTACTCGGCGGCGGTCCGCGAGATCACCCGCCGGCACGGCGTGCTGCTGGTGGTCGACGAGACGCACACGATGTGCGCCGGGCCTGGTGGCTGCACGGCGGCGTGGGGGCTGGAGCCGGACCTGCTCGTGGTCGGCAAGGCGATCGGTGGAGGCATCCCCTGTGCGGCGTACGGCATGACGGCCGAGGTCGCCGACCGGCTCTCCGGGCCGATGCTGGGGCACGAGATCGACGTGGCCGGCGTCGGGGGCACGCTCACCGGCAGCGCGCTCGCGCTGTCGGCGATCCGGGCCACGCTGTCGACGGCGCTCCGCGACGAGGACTTCGCCGTCGCCGTGCCCCTGGCCGAACGGTTCACCGCCGGCGTGGCCGCGGCGATCGAGGCGCACGGGCTGCCGTGGCACGTGCAGCGGCTGGGCTGCCGCGCGGAGTACTGGTTCTGTCCGCCGCCACCCGACGGCGCCGCCGCGGCGGCCGCCGTCGACGAGGAGCTCGAGGGGTTCCTCCACCTGTGGTGCCTCAACCGCGGGGTGCTCCTGACGCCGTTCCACAACATGGCGTTGTGGTGTCCGGCGCACACCGACGCCGACGTGGACCGGCACACCGAGGTCTTCGGTCAGGCACTCGACGCCCTCCTCGATTCGTCTGAGCCGGCAGCGCTCGGATGACCGGTCGCCCCGCAGACGAATCGGTGCCGCCGGCCCGCCCGCACCACAGGCTGACCGCGGACGGCCGCCGGATGCGTGAGGTGCTCAGCTACTCGCGCCGCGGCAACCGGTTCACCCCGAGCCAGGCCGCGGCGTGGGCGGCGCACCACGAGAAGTGGGTGATCCCGGACGCGGCCGTCGACCAGCCGGGGTTCTCGCTGGCCCGGTGGTTCGGGCGGGAGGCGCCGCTGATCGTGGAGATCGGCTCGGGCGTCGGTGAGGCCACCGCCGCGCTGGCCGCCGCCCGGCCGGCGTACGACGTGCTGGCCCTCGAGGTCTGGCGACCGGGGGTCGCCGACACGCTGTGGCGGCTCGCCGAGGCCGGTGCCGAGAACGTCCGGCTCATCGGAGTCGACGCGGTCTGGTCGCTCGAGCACCTCGTCGCTCCCGATGCGCTCGCCGAGCTGTGGACGTTCTTCCCGGACCCGTGGCCCAAGACCCGGCACCGCAAGCGGCGGCTGGTCGACCCGGCGTTCGCCAGGCTCGCGGCGAGCCGGCTGGCACCCGGCGCGACGTGGCGGCTGGCGACCGACTGGGAGGACTACGCCGGGCAGATGCGCGAGGTGCTCGACGCCGAGCCGGCGCTCGAGGGCGGACCGGTGCCACGGTGGACCGAGCGGCCGGTCACGAGGTTCGAGCGCAAGGGGATCGAGGCCGGTCGCACCATCGTCGACCTGGCCTACCGTCGGCACTGACGTGCTCACTCCCGTCGTGACCGGTGACGGATCCAGGCGGCCGACTGCTGCGAACCGCCTCGCACCGGCGGGAGGTATTCGGGTGCGCGGTCATCCGGATGGAGCCGCACCTGCCAGGGAGTGTGGTGGAGGACGCGGTGGTGCTCACCGCAGACCAGGACCAGGTTGTCGAGGCAGGTCGTTCCGCCGTCTGCCCAGTGCACGATGTGGTGGGCGTGGCACATCACCGGAGGGCGGGTGCAGCCGGGGAACGTGCAGTGCCGGTCGCGGGCCACGAGTGCCCGCCAGAGCGCGGGGGTGACGAGCCGCGCGGCGCGTCCGACATCGAGGACCTCGCCGTCGGTGCCGAGGCAGACCGCGATCACGTCGGCGTCGCACGCGAGACGCCGCACGGCGGCAGCCGAGAGCCGCAGCCCGTCATCGGTGCAGATCTCCGACCGGGAGGCGCTTCCGAGGCCTGTCGCGAGGCACTGGTAGTCGACGGTGACGCTGACCCGAGGACGCGCGCCGTGGGAGGCGGGGACCCGGTCGGTGTCCAGGGCGTGCTGGGCGAGCTCGACCAGGGCGTCGAACATCCGGGCGCCGTGGTCTCGGGGGTCGGTCTCGGTGGCGCAGCCGGGAGTGTCCGGGTCGAGCGCCGGTGCGGGCCTGGTGAGGGGGAGCAGAGCGGCTCTGAGCACGGCGCCGTCCTCGGTGCTTCCGCGGCCCTTGATGCGGACGCCGCCGGCGCCGTCCTCGGTGACCGAGAGGAAGCGGCTGGTGTGTGCCGCGCGCTCTTCTCTCTCCAGGGCGGCTTCGTCGCGGCGCTCGGTGCGGTCGGGGTCGACGACCTCGGCGAGGTGTCGGGCGGTGCGGGCCAGCTCGGTGGCGTTGAGCCGCTGCGCCTCCTCCAGGAGCACCTTCTCGCCGTGGGCCCGCAGCGCGGGGCTCGACGGCAGCGTGTCGACCGCGTCGCAGATGATGGCGGCCTGGGCCGGTGACGCGTCACCCCGGTGCATCGCCTCGAGGGTGTCGGGCAGCTCGCTGACCAGGTGCTGGGCGTGGACCACCGCCCGACGGCCCTCGCGTCGGGTCAGGCCGGCGAGGTGGGTGAACCAGTCCGAGGTGGAGCCCCAGTGGAGCCGCTTGCGGGCGAGGTCACGGGTGTCGGCCTCGGCGAGCAGCCGGGTCTCGAGCGCGGCCACGGCACCCTTCAAGGTCTGGACGGCCGCCAGGCCTTCGACCAGGTCGTCGTCGGAGATCCCGGTCGTGAGCCGGCCGTCGAGGGCACCCAGCTGGGCGCGGGCGGCCGCCAGCGCTGCTGCGGGAGACGCGCACACCGACACGACAAGCTCCGGACATCGAGACCTGCGCCCGGGGACCCACCCGCCGGGACTGGGGACGACCGCGATGCCAGCGCGCCACCGAATGGCGAGCCCCGGAAGCACGGACCGGGGGACTGCTGCATCTCTGCGACACGAGGCCGCGTGCTGCATCCATTCGAACACATGTTCGAATGGATGTCAAGGCCATGCGGAGTGAACCCGCCCGACCGTAGCGTGGCCCGGGTGAGCAACGAGGGCGAGCGACTCCTCGCCGGCACCATGGGGATCGTCGCCCGGCAGGGAGACACGGTGGTCCGCCCGGCCGGCGACTGGACGCCCGCGGTGCACCGCCTCCTGAACCGGCTCACCGCAGCCGGGGTGCGCGGGGTCCCGAAGCCTCTCGGCATCACGCACGACGGGAAAGAGGTGCTCAGCTTCGTCGAGGGCACGGTGCCGGCGTACCCGATGCCTGACTGGGTCTGGACCGACACGGCGCTGGAGTCCTCCGCGCACCTCCTGCGGCGGGTTCACGACGCCACCGCCGGACTGGATCTCCGAGGTCCCTGGCGGTCCCCCGAGCGCGAACCGTTCGAGGTCGTCTGCCACAACGACTTCGCCACCTACAACCTCGTCTTCGACGGAGACCTGGTCGTCGGCGTCATCGACTGGGACTTCGCTTCTCCCGGCCCGCGCCTCTGGGACCTTGCCTACCTGGCCTATCGCATCGTGCCGTTGTCGTCCGGCGACCGGCGTGACGGGTTCACAGACGAGGAACGCGAAGGTCGCCTGCGACAGTTGCTCGCCGCCTACGGTGGCGACGCAGAGCCGCGCGAGCTCATGACCGTGCTCCGTGAGCGCCTGCTCGCCCTCGCCTCCTTCAGCGAGCACATGGCCGAACGACTGGGCAGACCTGAGCTGGGCGAACACGCGCTCCTCTATCGCGACGACGCGGCCCAGCTCCGCCTGACCTGAGCGGTCGGGACGGCCTCGTGGGACCACTAAGCCGCGTGGGGGAACCTCAGCCCGCAGCCGGTGAGCTGCACCTCCACCCGCTCCCGCTCGAGGTCGAGCTCCGGTCCGTCCGGGATGACGCCCAGCAGGTGGGTCACCCCGAGCGCGGTGCAGGCCTCGGCGAGGGACCGGTCGTAGGCGCAGCGCACCGCCTCGACCTTGGCGAACGACGTGTGCGGGTCGAGGCTGTGGAACCTGCTGCCCAGCCGGTGCAGGTCGGCGACGATCGCCTCGATCGGCCGGGCCTGCGGCTCGGGGAGACGTCGCTCTCTCGACCACGTCCCGATCCGGCCCACCAGCACGCCGACGCCGTAGGCGACGGCGCAGAGCGCGACCGTGCCCCCGAGGAGCGCGGCGAGCAGCACGATCACGCGCTCGACGGTACGCCGCCGCCGCCGGGCCGTCACCCGCCGAGAAGCGCCAGCTCCTCGTCGACGTACGGGTCCTCCTTGCCGACCGCTTCGAGCTCCGCCTTGAGCGCGGTCTGCACGGCGCGCGCCTCGTCGGTGCGGCCGAGGTTGCGCAGCGCCCAGCCGACCATCCAGCGCGCCACCCTCGTGCGGTCGTCGTCACCGATCCGCTCGCGTGCGGCCAGGGCCTCCTCGAACGTCGCCAGCGCGGCCGGCCAGTCGCCGGCGTCGGCGTGGGTCATGCCGAGGTTGTTGAGCAGGCTGGCGTCCCAGTTGCGCGCCGCCTCGTCGGACGATCCGCGGGCCACGGCCAGCGCCTCCTCGCTGAGCCGCCGCTGGTCCTCGGCGGGCGCGACCAGGGCGACCATGTGCAGGGCGTCGACGTGGAGGGCCTCGAGACCGGCGTCGTGGGCCGTCGCGGCCGCGGCCTCGAGGTGCGGGCGCGCGGCGTCCGGTTCGCCGGCCGAGCGGAGCAGCCGGCCCCGCTCGAGCTCGGTCCTGGTCGCGACCTCGGGACTGTCCACCGCCAGGTCGTTGAGGAGCGCGTGCCCCTCGTCGTACCGCTCCTGGAGGCCGAGGGCCCTCGCCACCTGGGTGAGCAGCACCAGCCGGTCGGTCCCCTCGGCGATGTCGGCCGCCGCGCGGAACCGCCGCTCGGAGCCGGCGGGGTCGTCGAAGTCCCAGAGCTCGCTCGGGTCGGTCATGCCGCCATGGTGCCGAACCTGCCGACCATTTCAACCTTTCGGGAGGCTGGGGTGTCATTACCTGTCGTGACCGGGACCGAGCTGAGCTTCAGCGAGTTCATGGCGGCGCGCTGGGCGCCGCTCTACCGGACGGCCTACCTCCTGACCGGCGACCAGCACGAGGCCGAGGAGCTGCTGCAGTCCGCGCTCGCGAAGACCTGCGTCAAGTGGTCCTCGATCCGCCAGAAGGGGGCCGCGGACGCCTACGTCAGGCGCACGATGGTGCACCAGCTGGCGAGCCGGTGGCGGCGGCCGTTCCGCGAGCTGCCCACCGACGAGCTGCCCGACCGCGGCCACGGCGGCGGCCTGGACGTCCGCGCAGACCACCTCGCCCTGTGGGAGGAGATCCGGCGGCTGCCCCCGCGGATGCGCGCCACCCTGGTGCTCCGCTACGTCGAGGACCTCACCGAGGAGGCGACCGCGCGCGAGCTCGGCGTCTCCGTCGGGTCGGTCAAGAGCCAGACCCACCACGCCCTCAAGCGGCTGCGCGCCGCGCTGCCGGACCTGGAGCTGCAGCCATGACCCCCACCGAGCTTCGCGACACCCTCGCCTCCGTCTCCGACGCCGTGTCCGTGCCGGTGCCCGACGCGTCGGCGTTCGAGCGCCGGGTCACCGGTGCCCGGCGGCGACGTACGGCGGTCCGGGTCGCCGGCGCGGTCGCGGCGGTGGCCGTGGTCGCTTCGGGGTCCACCGTGGCGCTGACCATGGGTGTCGGACCTGGCGACCGGGCCGCGCCGGCGCACGAGGCACCGGCACAGACGGGTCCCCACTGGGTGCCGGTCGTCGTCGGCGGCCACTTCCGCGTGGTCGACGGGAGCGTCCTGGGCCCGCAGGGCCCGGCGGTCGAGTCCGTCGTCGGCACCACGCCGCACGGCGTCGTCGTGATCACCGAGGACGGCACGCTGGCTCGGATCGACGAGCAGAGCAGCGAGGTCCAGCCGCTCGTGCCGGGCACGGTGGTGCGGGCGTACCTGGACCACGACGCGGTCGTCTACCAGACCCAGGAGGGCCCGATCCGCTCGAGGAGCATCGAGCCGACCGTCGCGGCCGGCGACGAGTCCGTGGGCCGCGAGGGTCTGCTGGAGGCCGCCGGCGGCGACCGGGTCGTGGTGGGCGCCGGTCCCGACGGCTCTCTGGTCTCCTACGACGCTGATGGCCCCCATGAGCTGGTGCTCCAGGACACCACCCAGGTCAGCGGGGTCGAGACCGCCGGCGACGTGACCGCCGTGCGGACCGAGGACGGAGTCGTCTTCTTCACGCCCGACGGGCTGCACTCGAGCACGGCGTACGTCGGGGAGCGGGTCGGCGCGCTGGCGCCGGACGGCCACACCTACGCGGAGCAGACCAGGTCGCGCAACGCGGTCGAGCTGCTCGACCCCGTCACCCTGCGCACCACTCCGGTCGAAGGTCCTGCGGGCGCGGTCAACGGGGTCGGCTGGGCGCCCGACGGTGACCTGCTGGTCGTCATAGAGGTCGATGGCGCTCGCACGCTCTGGCGCTGCTCGCCCGCGGGTGCGGGGTGTGTGGCCGAGGTGAACGACCCGACCGGGACCCTGCGGCTGCGTTGACTCAGCCGTGCGGGAACTCTCCGCCGGCGTACGCCTTCTGCTCGACCAGCACCATCCAGTTGCCGGAGTTGTCGCGGCAGACCGCCTCGACGCCGTAGGGCCGGTCCGACGGCTCCTGCAGGAACTCGACCCCCTTGGCCTTGAGCTCCTCGTAGGTCTTGTGGCAGTCGTCGACGGCCATGCCGAGCCCGTGCATGTTGCCCTCGTCGAGCGCGCGCTCCATGGCGGCGATCATGTCCGGGGTGTGCGGAGGGCCCGGGAGGGTGAGGTGGACCTGGAGCTCGGGCTGGCTGGGATGGCTGACGGTGCACCAGCGGTAGCCGTCGCCCAGGGTCACGTCGCTGTTCTCCTCGAAGCCGAGGACGTCGGTGTAGAAGGCCTTGGACGCGTCGATGTCCTTCACGAAGACCGACGCGATAGCGATGTTGGTGATCATGCGGACGACGCTAGGACGCCGCCTGGTCCCCGGGCTTCTCCTGGCTTGCGGACCTCTCCGCCAGTCCCCACATGAAGATGAGGCAACCGGGGATCCGGGGCGCACCGTCGGCGGCGTAGCGGCTCTGGAACTCGCTCGGCGACTCGCCCACGAGCTGGCGGAACCGGCTGCTGAACGAGCCGAGGCTCGAGAACCCCACCGCATGACAGACCTCGGTGACGGTCAGGTTGGTCGACCGGAGCAGGTCCTGGGCGCGCTCGACCCGCCTCATCGAGAGGTGGGCCGCGGGGGAGAGGCCGTAGGTCGCGGTGAAGAGCCGCTGGAAGTGGTACTTGCTCATCCCCGCCACCGCGGCGAGGGCGGCCAGGTCGAGCGGCTCGCGGTAATGACGGTCGGCGTGGTCCCGGGCGCGGCGCAGGTGGACGAGGACGTCGCCGGGAGCGCGGAGCGTGGTCACCGGCCTCGCACGAGCCGGCGCCGCAGCTCGGCCTCGCGGTGCAGCCGGGCCTGGTCGCGCTCGCGTCGCGAGGCGATCACCGCGGCCAGGTAGGCCTCCGGTGGCGTGCCGGGCGGCGGCGCGGGTGCGACGTACTCGCTGACCTGGTCGGCGAGCCGAGTGCCGATCGTGGTGCGCGACTGGGGGTCCAGGGTCGGCAGCCGCCCGAGGAACTGGCGCACCGCGAGGGCCAGCCCGGTGGGCAGGCTGGTCATGTCGGCCTGCCGCGCCCACGCCGCGAGCGGCGGCGGCATGAGGGTCGGCGGAGCCAGCCGGAGGCGGACCCGGTCGCGGACGACGTACGTCCCGGCGGCGTAGTCGCCCAGCCGCTTGCCGCGCGAGCTCATCAGCGCCGAGAAGAAGGCCGGCACGCCGGTGAAGCCGTAGATCTCCACGAACCCGATCAGCGCCCGCACGAAGGCGTGCTGGAAGGTGATCGGCCCCGCATCGTCGCGGACCGTCCGCAGACCGCACACCAGCTTGCCCAGCGACTTCCCATGCGTGAGCGTCTCCAGCGTGGCCGGGAAGACCAGGAAGACCACGATCATCGTCGCGATGAACGACGCCCAGATCAGCGCACCGTCCGCCTGCAGCGCCGCCACGACGAACACGAAGATCGCCGCGACGAACAGGATCATGGTCACGACCACGTCGATGAGTCCCGACACGATCCGCGCGCCCAGGCTGGCCGCCGGGAGGTCGAGAGCCACCGCCTCGCCGGTGACCAGGTCATCGGTGGTGAGAGTGGCGAACTCGTGGGTCATGGTGCGGATCAGTCTATGGAGGGTGGTGGGGTCTGGGCCTGCGTTCGTGGGGTTGGGTTGGCCGTCCCGCCGGGTGGGGGTGTCCGCGCCGACAGGGCAAATCGCCTGGCCGCGGGTGGCTTCCGCGGTGGTGGGGTGAGGCGTCCGCGGACCCAGGCTTTGCTTTAGCGACGCGGACACCCCCACCCGGCGTGCCGGCACCGCAGTCCCCTCACTGCGTCATCACGGGTGGGTGGGGCGTCGGGCTCGTCAGCGCTGCGCGCTGCCTCCCCCGACGCGGGCGAGTGCGGCCGCGCTAGCGGCTGACGAGCCGCGCCCGACCCCACCCCGTGATGACGTAGTGAGGGCAGTGCGCGGTGCCGGGACCTTCGGGACGGCCCCCCGCGTCGCTAAAAGCGCGGCGTGGCGCGCGCATCCCTACCCAGCCACGCTGGGAGCCAGCCGCGCGCGACACGGCAAGCATGTCGGCGCGGGGGGCCGGCCCGAAGGGCCCGGCCCGACCCGGTGCCACGAACGCAGGCCCAGACCCACCCACGCCTACCTACACTGACGCTCGTGGATCTCGACGCGTATGTGCTTGCGCATGCGCACGAGTGGCAGCGTCTGGAGCAGCTGATCCACCGCGGGCGGCTCCAGGGGGCCGAGAGCGACGAGCTGGTGGACCTCTACGCGCAGGTGGCGACCCACCTGTCCGTGGTGCGGACGTCGGCTCCGGATCCGTCGCTGGTCGCCCACCTGTCGAGCCTGCTCGCCAAGGCGCGCAACAAGGCGGCCGGGACCAGGGTCAGCACGTGGCGCGGGTTCGCGTCGTTCTTCACCGAGCGGTTCCCCGCGGCGCTCTACCGGCTGCGGTGGTGGTGGCTCGGCACCCTGGCCGGCAACGTCGTGGTGACCGCGGTGATGATGCTGTGGCTCCTCGACCACCCGAACGTCGAGCAGAGCCTGCTCTCGCCCGAGGAGATCGACCAGCTCGTCAACCACGACTTCGAGGACTACTACTCGACGTACGCCGCCAGCCACTTCGCGCTGCAGGTGTGGATCAACAACGCGTGGGTCTCGGCGCTGTGCGTCGCGTTCGGGATCCTCGGGCTGCCGGTGATCTACCTGCTGTTCAACAACGTCCAGAACCTCGCGGTGATCGGCTCGATCATGCACCGGCACCACCACGGCCAGCAGTTCTGGGCCCTGCTCCTCCCGCACGGCCTGCTCGAGCTCACCGCGGTCTTCGTGGCCGGCGGCATCGGCCTGCGACTGTTCTGGTCGTGGATCGAGCCGGGCGAGCTCACCCGCACCCAGTCCATCGCGCGGGAGGGGCGTACGGCGGGCACGGTCAGCCTCGGGCTGGCCTGCGTGCTGATGGTGAGCGGCGCCATCGAGGCGTTCGTGACTCCCTCCGGGCTGCCGACCTGGGTGCGGCTCGGCATCGGCATCACCGCCGAGCTGGCCTTCTTCGCCTATGTCTTCGTGCTCGGCCGGCAGGCCCACCACCGTGGCGTGACCGGTGACATCGACGCCCGCTACCTCGAGGACCGGGTGGCCACGGCGTCGTAGAGGCTCGCGGGCGACACGCCGCGCGGTGTCGTCCTTCTCGCACTACTGCGCGATGCGAAGTAGTGTGCATCGCATGGACACCACCCAGCTGCTCAAGGGGGTGCTCGACGTGGCGGTCCTCGCCGTGGTCGAGGACGAGGACGGCTACGGCTACGACGTGCTGCGCCGGCTCCGCGCCGGCGGCCTGAGCGAGGTCGGGGACGCCTCGGTCTACGGCACCCTCCGGCGCCTCTACGCCGCCGGCGCCCTCACGTCCTACGTCGTGCCCTCCGACGAGGGGCCGCACCGCAAGTACTACGGCATCACGCCGTCCGGCCGCGCCCAGCTCGCCACCCAGACCAAGGACTGGGAGTCGTTCGCTGCGACCGTGACCGCGCTCCTGTCCGAGACCCGCACCGCCACCCAGCCCGAGGGAGCCCGCTCGTGACCACCCCCAGCACCGGCGCCACCGCCACCGTTCGTCCCGAGGTTGCCCAGTTCCTGTCCAGGGTGCGCGACCACCTCGCCGACCTCTCCGAGGACGAGCGAGACGAGCTCCTCGAGGGGCTGGACGCCGACCTGTCCGAGCAGCTCGCCGAGGGCGGGACGCTGCCGGACCCGACGGCGTACGCCGCGGAGCTGCGCACGGCGGCCGGCCTGCCCGCCGCGAGGCCCGCCCGGTCGCGCACCGCGCGGAGGTCGCTCGGGGCGCACCTCGTCAGCGCCCCGGACGACCTCCGCCGTGGCTGGATGACGCTCACCGCGCACAACGACCTGACCCGCAGCGCGTGGTCCCTCCTCGAGGCGCTGCGTCCCGCCTGGTGGGTGCTGCGCGCCTGGGTCGCGGTCTCGCTCATCGACTCGGCGACGGGTCCTTACGAGCAGCTGACGATCCTCCCGACCCTGGGTGTTCCCCTCCTCGGGCCAGGGCTGCTGGCGGCCGCGATCGTCGTCAGCGTGCTCATCGGTCAGGGAAGGCTGTGGCCGGGCTCCGGCCCCGACCGCACGCTCCTCGGCGCGCATGGCGTTGGGGGCACTCAACCTCGTGGCGATCCTGGCGCCGCTCGGCTTCAACTACCCCGGCAACCAGACCTACGTCGTCGAGGCGGGCCACCCGACCGCCCGCGCGCTGGCGGTCGACCGAGGCGCACCGGTCCTGCGCAGCGGGAGCGACGTGGTCCGCAACCTCTACGCCTACGACGCCGACGGCCAGCCGCTCCAGGGCGTCCAGCTCTTCGACCAGAAGGGGCGGCCGGTCGCGGTCGCGCCGCAGTCGAGCATGGGCCGGGGGCCCGACCGCCAGGTCACGTGCCCGTGGTTCAACGGCGCCACGCCTCTCTTCAACGTCGTCCCGCTGCCCCAGCGCGCCCAGCGGAACGGGACCTGCCTGGGCACGCCGGAGCCCGGAAAGGTGGGCCCGCAGGAGTTCCACCAGCCACCCTTGGCCTCCGTGCCACCGGTGAGCGTGGCGTCGCCGCCCGCGCAGTAGGAGTTCCGACAAACCGCCCTCACGGCGGCCGTCGAGCCGGGATCATGACCCCGTGACGATGTCGACCACGGTCGACGTGTCCGACTCGCTGGACGAGGCACGGACCCGGCTGCTGAAGACGGCCCTGGCCCTGAACGGGGCGTGGGCGGCTGCGCTGTGCTCGATGGTGCTGCTGGTCCTGGGCAGCCTCGCGCTGCTGCTGGTCGCGGTCACCATCCGGCCCGTGTACGTCGTCATCTGGTCGGTGCTGCTGGCGGCCACCGGCTACAACCTCACCCGGTTCTGGCCGCGGCGCCGGGCCCGGCCCGGCCTGCGACTCAGCCACCGG
This sequence comes from uncultured Actinomycetota bacterium, assembly GCA_963766475.1. Classification (GTDB taxonomy): domain Bacteria; phylum Actinomycetota; class Actinomycetes; order Propionibacteriales; family Nocardioidaceae; genus Nocardioides. Next base: position 133,009 of record CAVXZS010000009.1, read on the forward strand.
GAGGCCGCGGCCGTGCGCAGCGTCGTCGACCCGGAGGGCCGGCTGGCCTGGCCCCACGTGGTGAGGCTGGTCGCGGAGCCGGAGCTCGAGCTGGCGGAGGGCGAGCTGGTGCTGGGCATGCCGCTGCTCGCCTGTCTCGACCCGGGCGAGCTCCGCGAGCTGCTCCTGGTGGCCGCGCAGCAGACGTCGGTCGAGGACGAGCGCGCGGTGCGCTGGGCGCTCCGGGTCGCCCACGGTGAGATCGGCCGGCCGCTGGTGGGTCGCCGGCCCCGGCTCACCTGGCTGACCACGCGGCTCACCGAGGAGCTGCGTGCCCGTGCGGCCCAGCTGGACGCAGACCTCGGCAACTGGGCGGGCGCCTGCGAGCGGGCGGCGTCCACCTCCTCCAGCTCCAGCGCGCTGGTGATCTCCTCGCGCGACCAGGTCGCCGAGGCGTGGGCGCTGATGCGCACCGAGTGGCTGGACCCGGCCTTCGCCCGCGGTCGGCGGCACGTGGCGCCGTTCACCGGTCTGCGCCACTTCGTGCAAGGTGCCGAGGCCGCGGGCTGGCTGAAGCACCCGCGACCGTGGTGGCCCTCCAACGGCATCATCGCCGAGATCGTCGGGGCGCACGAGGAGGAGCTCGCCCTCCAGCTCGACGAGCGCGGCCACCGGCTCGAGCCGATCACGTGGGACCAGCACCCGCTGGAGGTCACCGTGCCGCACTGGCGGGGTGTGGTCACCGAGGTGCTGGACGTCGCGCGCCGGACGACCTACGACCCGGCGGTGAACCTCGAGTCCGTGCTGGCGATGATGGAGTCGGGCGAGAGCCGGGTGCTCGCCGACGCCACCGCAGCCGAGCGGGGACTGACCTCGGCGGAGCCCGCGGCGTACGGCCAGTGGTCGGAGAGCTTCGCCTCGCGCACCCTCACGGCCGCCATCGGCATCGCGGCCATCGACTCCTCGCAGTTCCGGCCGCGGTGGTCCTGGCCCGAGGGCGCCGGGCTCGAGGCGGACGACGGCTGGCTGCTGCCCCTGGACTCGATCGTGGCCGAGGTGCTCGGCATGGTGCGCGACGGCGACGGCCTCGACAAGGCCTACGCCGAGCTCCGCGAGGCCCTCGAGGAGCTCGGGATCGACCTGCACGAGCCGCTCTGGCTCGACCCCGACACGAATGCCCGGCCGGAGCGGCCGATCGGGTCGTTCGCGGCCCGGCAGGGCCTCGGCGCCCGCGCCGTGGTGCTCACCGACCGCGCGCTGCACCTCTTCCGCGACGTCAGGTCCTCCCGCGTCGCCGACCCGGTGCGGCCCTCCGCACCTCGCGACGCGTCGGTCGAGCTCCGGCGGCGGATGCTGACCGTCTGGCAGGGCGACACCACCGACCAGGTGCTCACCCTCGCGGCCGCGGACGTGCGCCGGGCCCGCTTCGGTCCGGCGATCGGCGGCCTGTGGTGGCGGCTCACCCTGTCCGGCAAGGGCGGCGTCGTCGTGCTGCGCGGCCGGGGCGACGGGCTCGTGGAGGAGGCCGAGGTCAAGGAGTGGCTCGGCGACCGCGTCGAGACGGTCTGGATGCACTCGGCGCCCGTAGTGCGCAACGTCCGCAACGCGGTGGGGCTGGGCGGCATGACCCTGGGCACGCTCGCGCTGATCTGGGGTGTGCTGCTCACGATCGCGCCTCCGGGCGGGATGCCGGAGGCCCTGCCCACGGTGCTGGCGCTCAGTGGCTTCGGCGCCCTGCTGGTGGCGCTCACGCCGGACTGGATGCTGCAGCTCAAGCGCCGCACGACGCGCGCGCGAGCGTCCTAGGGCCCCCGCGGCTCAGACGAGCAGCGCCGCGATCGCGACGCCGACCGCGGCGAAGGCGAGCAGGGTGCGTGCCCGGTCCACGGCGATCAGCCGGGTCAGGGCCGCGTCGTCGCGCCGCACCAGCCGTCGGTGCAGGGGCGCGGCGAACACGGCGGTGATCGCCATCGAGAGTGCCGCCAGCACCACGGCGAGCACGGGGAGGGCCGACCAGTCGGTGGCCAGCCACCAGATGCCGGTCGCGACCAGGGCGACGTACGCCGCCACGACCAGCGGCCGGATCGCCTGACCGTGCCGGTCGTGCGCCTGTCGCCAGTGCGCCGCCCGCACGTGGGACAGAGTCGGATACACCACCAGCGTCACCGTCGCCTGGAACCCCGCGTGCGCCGAGGCCGCAGCGAGGAACGCGGTCGCCGCCACGTCGCTCATGACGACGCAGGGTAGTGCCCGCGACGCGACAGGACACCAGGTGTCACAGCAGCCCGTTGGCCTTGAGGGTGAGGTAGTGGTCGGCCAGCGCCGGGGGCAGGCGCTCGGCGTCGGCGTCGACCACGTCGACCCCGACGGCGCGCAGCAGCTCGGCGGTGCGCCGGCGGCGGACCATGGCCTGCTCGGCCGCGGCGGCGTCGTAGACCTCGTCGATGGTGCCGCGGGTCGCGGCGAGCCGCTCCAGCTCGGGGTCGCGGACCGAGGCCAGGACGACGCGGTGGTGCCTGGTCAGCGAGGGGAGCACCGGCAGGAGCCCCTCCTCGACCGCCGAGGGCTCGAGCGGCGTGAGCAGGACGACGAGCGCCCGCTGCCGGCCGAACTCGGTGACCGCGCCGGCCAGAGCGGACCAGTCCGCCTCGGCGATCACCGGCTCGAGGTCGGCCATCGTGTCCTGGAGGTTTCTGGCCACGTCGCGGGCGCCCGCCGACCTGAGCCGGGCGCGGACCCGCCGGTCGCCGGCCACGAAGTCGATCCGGTCACCCGCGCGGGCGGCCAGCGCGGCGAGCAGCAGTGCGGCGTCCATCGCGGAGTCGAGCCGCGGCACGTCCTCGACCCGGCCGGCCGAGGTGCGCGAGGTGTCGAGCACCAGCACCACGCGGCGGTCCCGCTCGGGCTGCCAGGTGCGGACCACGACGTTGCGGTTGCGGGCGCTGGCCCGCCAGTCGATCGAGCGGACGTCGTCGCCGCGGACGTACTCGCGCAGCGAGTCGAACTCGGTGCCCTGGCCCCGCACCCGGATCGCCGCGCGCCCGTCGAGCTCGCGGAGCCGGGCCAGCCGGCTGGGCAGGTGCTTGCGGGACTCGAACGGTGGCAGGGAGCGGACCGTGCCGGGGACGTCGAGGGTCCGCTGCCGCGCGCACAGGCCGAGCGGCCCGCGCAGGCGCGCGGTCACGCCCACGGCGTGCAGGTCGCCGCGGCGCCGCGGCTTCAGCGCGGTCCGCAGCAGCACCCGGTCTCCCGGGGAGAGGGCGATCCGGTGCCGGTTGCCGGCAGCGCCCGCGGTGGGCTGCCAGGCGTCGCGGACGAGGCCGCGGACCCGGCGCCGGCCGGCGTTCTCCACCACCAGCACCGACTCGGCGTCGTAGCCCAGCCGGACCGTGCCGATGGGATGGCGGCTCACGCGCAGGCTCCTCACCGAGGGCGCCAGCAGCAGGTCGGCGGCGGCGAGGACGACGACCACGAGCAGCCAGAGCCGCACCGTGCTGGCCTCGGGCCGGAGCACGACCGGCACCAGCCCGAGGAGGAGCAGCAGGGGTACCCGACCGCCGATGCTCATGACGGGGTGACCATCAGGCGCTCAGCGGGGGACCGGCACCGAGTTGAGCGCGGAGGCGAGCACCTCGGCCACGTCGACGCCCTCGAGCTCCGCCTCCGGGCGTAGCCCGAGCCGGTGCACGACGCTGGCGTGCGCCAGCGCCTTCACGTCGTCGGGGGTGACGAAGTCGCGTCCGGTCAGCCAGGCCCAGGCCCGGGCGGAGCGCAGCAGCGCGGTGGCACCGCGCGGACTGACGCCGAGGCTGAGCGACGGCGACTCCCGGGTGGCCCGGGCGATGTCGACGATGTAGCCGACCACCTCCTGGCTGACCTGGACCGTCTTGACCGCGGCCTGCCCGGCGGCGATGTCCGCGGGACCGGCGACCGCGCTGACCCCGGCGGCGCGCACGTCGCGCGGGTCGAAGCCACCGGCATGGCGGCGCAGGATCTCCAGCTCCTCGTTGCGCTGGGGGATGGGCAGCACCACCTTGAGCAGGAACCGGTCCAGCTGGGCCTCGGGCAGCGGGTAGGTGCCTTCGTACTCGATGGGGTTCTGGGTGGCGGCGACCAGGAACGGCGCCGGCACCTTGCGGGAGACGCCGTCCACCGAGACCTGCCCCTCCTCCATCGCCTCCAGCAGGGCCGACTGGGTCTTGGGCGGCGTCCGGTTGATCTCGTCGGCGAGCAGCAGGTTGGTGAAGACCGGGCCCTCCCGGAAGGTGAGCTCACCGGCCTGCCGGCTGTCGATCACCATCGAGCCGGTGATGTCGCCGGGCATCAGGTCGGGCGTGAACTGGACGCGCTTGGTGTCCACCGACAGCGCGGCCGCGAGGGTGCGCACCAGCAGCGTCTTCGCCGTGCCCGGCACGCCCTCCATCAGCACGTGGCCGTCGCACAGCAGCGCGACGAGGAGCCCGGAGACGGCGGCGTCCTGCCCGACCACGGCCTTGCCGACCTCGGCGCGCACCGCCGCGAGCCGCTCGCGGGCGGCTCCCGAGTCCTGCCCGGGGTCGATCGGGTCGGTGGTGTCGCTCATGCTTGTCCGGGGTCCCCGCGGAAGCGGTCGGCCTCCGCGCGGAGCGCTCCTTCTGAGCGCCTTCGTGGGGTGGTCATGTGCGGCGTACCTCTCTGTCGAGCTCGGCCAGCTGCCTGGCCAGCGTGATCAGGTCGCGGTCCGAGGACGGTACGACGCCGGCCGGGCCGAGGACCGCCGCGACGTCCGCCTCGGTGCGGCCGGTGCGCCGGGAGACCTCGCGGGCCAGGACGTCGGGCGGGGTGGTCGAGCCGAGCCGCAGCCGCTCGGCGAGCCGGGCGCGGGCCGCCCGGCGCAGCGACTCCGCCGCGTGGTTGCGGTCGCCCGACCGCCGGTAGAGCCGGCCCAGGCTGCGGGTGGTCTCCACGGCGCGCACCACGACGGGAAGCGGCTCGGTGGCCAGGGCGCCGAGACGGCGGCCCCGCCAGAGGATCACGGTGACCATGATGATCGCGAGCAGCGCCAGGCCCGGCCGGACCCAGCGGGGCAGCAGGGTCTGGAGGCTGACGCCGTCCTCGCCGGTGAGGTCGTCGAGGCTGGGCACGTACCAGACCAGGCGCTCGTCCTGGCCGAGCATCCGCAACGCCACCGCGGCATTGTCGGCCCGCAGGATCTGGTCGTTGGTGAGGGCCTGGTCGGCTCCGAAGAGGAGCAGCCCGTCGACCGGCTCGGCGACGATCGATCCCGACTTGCCTTCGAAGCAGTCGCCCTCCGGGTAGACCAGGGTCGAGTCGACCTCGAGGGTGAGCCCGTCGAAGCGCCCGTCCTCGCAGCCGGACTCGCGGCCCTCGCCGAGCGCGACCGACGACCCGCCGCCCAGCTCGCCGAGCGCGTCGGCGATGCCGGGACCGGCGCCGACCACGATGAGGGAGTGCGCGTCGGCGGTGTGGTCCTCGAGGCGGTCGATCGTGCTGGTGCCGAGGTACTCCGGCAGCACCACCACCACCGACGTGGCGCCGTCCAGGCCGATCGCCTCGAGCTCGTCCGCGCTCCGGGCCACCTGCACGTCCACGCCCTCGTCGCCCAGCACCCGGGCCAGCGCCCTGGTCCCGTCCGGGCCCGGGTTGTCGGGGTCCATCGGGGTGGAGGTCTCGGTGCCGGTGCCGAGCACGATGGCGACGGCGACCGCGGCGACCAGGGCCGCGCCGATGAGGAGCGTGGAGCGGTGCCGGCGGGCGAACCCCGGCTGGAGCGCCGGTGCGGGAGCCGGAGGAGAGGCGAGCGCCGTCATCGGCGGACCACCAGCTCGTCGTCCAGGGCGAGCACGGACGCTGCCTGCTCGCGGGTGGCCGGCCGTTCGCCGTAGAGCACCTCGTCGAAGAGCCGGGCGCTCCGGTGCACGCCGTCCGCCATGGCGACGTACTCCCTGGCGAGCGCCTCCGCCACCTCGTGGGCGGTGGCCCCAGGGGTGTCGGAGAGCCGGCCCCGCTCCACCTGCCGGACGGCGACCGCACGGAAGCCCTCGACCACGGCCTCCTCGAAGCGACCGGCCGCCAGTGCGGCCTCGGCGCGGGCCCGGAGCTCGTCGGCGGTCACGACCTCCTCGGTGAGGACCGCGCCCTTCTCGTCCCTCTCACGGGCGGTGTGCCGGGCGCGGGAGACCAGCCAGGCCAGTGCCAGCGCGAGCGCCACGAGGATCAGCATCGCCATCAGCGTCGAGAGCGGCGGCGCCTGCGAGGCGCGGCTCAGCCCGTTGTCGACCTTGCGGAGCAGCCAGTTGAGCACCTCCTGGAACAGGTTCTGCTGGTGGTACTCGGGATGCACCAGCTCGCGGCGCAGCTTGGAGCGCGCCTCCGAGCCGGACGGGTCCAGCGGTGGGTCCGGCAGCCGGCCGAGCAGGCCGACGAGAGCGACGACGGCCGGGGTCACGACCGCGTGATCCCGGCCTGCTGCATCAGCTCGACGTCGTAGGCCTCCTTGCGCATGCGCTGGTCGAGGTACTGCAACGACGTGACGGCGGAGGTGAACGGCGTGACGAACGCCGCCGAGACGACCTGGCTCAGCGCCTGGGTCACGACCAGCACCAGCAGGGCGTAGCGCGCGCCCACGGCAGCGCTCGCGACCTGCCCGATGATGCCGATCGGGAAGCCCAGGAAGCTGCTGGCGATGTTGACGACCAGCAGGGTCAGCAGCGCGATGCCGAAGGTGCGCCAGAACTGCTTGCGGGTCAGCCTGAAGCCACGGGTGATCGCGCCGAAGATCCCGATCGGCTCCAGCATCAGGGCGGGCACCGGCAGGTAGTAGATGCGCACCCAGAACCACACCATCAGGCACATGAACACCGGGACGCTGAGCACGCCCCACAGCACGACGGGCAGCACGTTGTCACCCGAGGCGAGCACGACGGCGACCCAGAGGAGCACGTAGACGCCGATGAGCAGGAGCGTGGAGAGGGCGAGCAGGACCGCCAGGCCGATCAGCCGCCAGCGCTTGCCCCGGGTCGCCCCCCAGGCCTCTCCGAGCGTGAGCCGACGGCCGACGGCGGCCGCCGCGGTCACGTGGGCGATCATCCCGGTCACCAGGATGGTGCCGAAGGCGACGAGCAGCACGCCGATCCCGAGCGACCCGATCGACCCGACCAGCCCGACGAGGTCGGCGTCGCTCGCGCCGTCGGTCGCGTCCAGCGACAGGTCGAGGGTGAAGCTCAGCAGCGCGGTCACGATGACGGGCACCAGCCAGGCGACGGTGGCGACCAGGACGGCCGACCCGACCGTCGCCTTGGGGTTGAACCGGATGATGCGGAACGCCGCGTCGTACATGTCGCCGAGACCAAGCGGCCGCAGCGGCATCGCGCCCGGCTTGTGTGCGGCGCCGAGCATCCCAGGCGCGGGTGCCCACGTGGCCGGCGCGACCGGCGGTGGCGGGTAGCCGGGCGGCGGCTGCTGCACTCCCTGGTAGGACCCGGTGTAGGACGGTGTGGGCGGTGGCGGCGGCTGCCAGCCGGGCGGCGGTGGCTGGGGTGGTCCGCCAGTCCCCGGGTCCGACATGCACCAATCCTGTCAGGTGCGCCGATCAGCCGCGGGCGATCCAGCGCGTCGGGTGGTAGGTGCCACCGCGGGCGGGCGCGAGATCGCTGTCGTTGTTGTCGCGGTCCTCGCTGAGCAGGAGGAACCGCAGGTCGCCGTACTCGCCGTGGGCGAGGCACCGCGCCGGGAGCGAGATCCGCACCGTTGCCTTGCGCGTGTTCCACCTCGCGGTCAGCCCACGGCACGGCACCCGGGTCTCGACCTCGCCGCCGAAGTTCCCCTCGAAGGCGCGGATCAGGTGGGGTCGGGTCGGACGGCGGAAGGCGCCGAGGACGAGGCCGGGTCCGCCCCGGGGCTGCACGTTCACGGCGAGGTTGCCGGTCGAGACACGATCGACCGAGACGGTCACGACGACCCTCGATGGCCCGTTGTCGAAGGTGGCCCCAGTGATGTCGAGGGGGCCGGTCGCGTCACCCGAGGGGTCGCTGATCGCCAGGGACTCGGCGTGGGCCTGGCCGGCGCCGAGCGTGAGCCCCGCGACGAGCGCGACGAACAACAGGCCGAGGCGATGGCTCCACGACATGCCGTCAGCCAATCACAGCCCGGCCGGCGGTCAGGTCGCCGCGGCGTTCCGCTTCGAGTAGCCTCCGTAAATAGAACGTGTTCTCGTTCTGCACCCGAGAGTAGAGCGATTTGGCGCGGTAGGCGATGTCTGCCAAACTGTTCCGGTTGCTCTGGCGGGTTGCCGGGGTGCATCGCACTGCTTGACTCCTGAATCGCGTCTCCTGCGTGTTGAGGGTGTCGGCGTGCGTCCGCACCGAACCAGGAGGCCCGATCAGCCCGGCCGATGCGCCGGGCACCACCAACGCCAACATCCCGAATCACGGTCCGTGTCGCCTGGAACGTACGCGACACACCCGACCGCGGGGGTCGGTGCTGGGGTGGACCGGAGCAGCGCAGCAGGACCCAGAACCCAGGACCCAGACCCACACGCGGCAGCAGACGAGAAGGACGAGAGAGACCTATGGCGGGACAGAAGATCCGCATCAGGCTCAAGGCCTATGACCACGAGGTGATCGACACCTCGGCGCGCAAGATCGTGGACACCGTCACCCGTACGGGTGCTCGCGTCGCCGGCCCCGTGCCGCTGCCGACCGAGAAGAACGTCTACTGCGTCATCCGCTCGCCGCACAAGTACAAGGACTCGCGCGAGCACTTCGAGATGCGCACCCACAAGCGGCTCATCGACATCCTCGACCCCACGCCGAAGACCGTCGACTCGCTGATGCGGCTCGACCTCCCGGCGGGCGTTGACATCGAGATCAAGCTCTGAGGTTCGACTGATGACCATCGAACGAAACGTCAAGGGGCTGCTGGGCACCAAGCTCGGCATGACCCAGCTCTGGGACGACAACAACCGCATCGTCCCGGTCACCGTGATCGCGGCCGGCACCAACGTCGTCACCCAGGTCCGCACCCCCGAGAAGGACGGCTACAACGCCATCCAGGTCGGGTTCGGCGAGATCGACGGCCGCAAGGTGACCAAGCCGCGCGCCGGCCACTTCCAGACTGCGGGCACCACGCCGCGCCGCCACCTGGTCGAGATCCGCACGACGACCGCCGGTGAGTTCGCCGTCGGCCAGGAGCTCCCGGTCGACACCTTCGCCGCCGGCGACGAGATCGACGTGACCGGCACCAGCAAGGGCAAGGGCTTCGCCGGTGTGATGAAGCGTCACGGCTTCCACGGCGTCTCGTCCTCCCACGGTGCCCACCGCAACCACCGCAAGCCGGGCTCCATCGGCGCCTGCGCGACCCCCGGTCGCGTCTTCAAGGGCGTCCGGATGGCCGGCCGGATGGGCTCGGACACCGTCACCACCCAGAACCTCACGGTGCACGCCGTGGACGCCGACAAGGGCCTGATCCTCGTGAAGGGCGCCATCCCGGGCCCCAAGGGTGGCCTCGTCGTGCTCCGCTCGGCCGCCAAGAAGGCCCAACCCACTACTGGCGAGGAGGCCTGAGCATGCCCACGCAGACCACTTCCAAGAAGGCCGGCACCAAGGGCTCGGCGAGCAACGTCGACCTGCCCGCCGAGATCTTCGACGTCGAGGTGAACGTCCCGCTGATCCACCAGGTCGTGGTGGCCCAGCAGGCCGCCGCGCGCCAGGGCACCCACTCCACCAAGAGCCGCGGCGAGGTTCGCGGCGGTGGCCGCAAGCCCTACAAGCAGAAGGGCACCGGCCGGGCCCGCCAGGGTTCGATCCGCGCTCCGCAGTTCGCCGGCGGTGGCGTCGTGCACGGCCCGCAGCCGCGCAGCTACGACCAGCGCACGCCCAAGAAGATGAAGGCCGCAGCACTGCGCGGCGCCCTCTCCGACCGGGCCCGTGACGGACGCATCCACGTCGTGGACGACTTCGGCCTGGGTGACGCGCCCTCCACCAAGACCGCGCTCGCCTCGCTCGTCGCGATCAGCGACCGGCACCGCTTCCTCGTGGTGCTCGAGCGCACCGACGCCATCACCTGGCTCTCGCTGCGCAACGCGCCCGAGGCGCACATCGTGGCCGTCGACCAGCTCAACACCTACGACGTGGTCGCCTCCGACGACGTGGTCTTCACCCGCGGCGCCTTCGACGCGTTCGTCTCCGGCACCGCCGCGAGCGAGCCCAAGGCCGTCAAGCACAGCGCCGGCGTGGCCGAGGCTCCCGCCGCCGAAGCGAGCGTCGACGAGCCCGAGGCCAAGGCCGAGGAGAAGGTCGCCGCGAAGAAGGCCGCCAAGAAGGCCAGCGGCCCGAAGAAGGACGCCGAGAAGCTCGCCGACGCCCTGTCCGAGGGGGGCGAGGAGTTCCCCGGCGCCGTCAAGGCGGGCGAGGACGGCTCGGGTCCCGAGGGCTACGAGATCAAGGGCAACGCCCAGTCGATGAAGTTCCACGCCCCCGGTGGCCGCTGGTACGACTCGACGGTCGCGGAGTTCTGGTTCCGCACCGCCGAGGACGCCGAGGCTGCCGGGTTCCTCGAGGCCGGCAGCAAGGCCTCGGTCGAGGCGACGCACGACGCCGAGGAGGACGACAAGTGAGCACCCTGCACAAGGACCACCGCGACATCCTGATCGCGCCGGTCGTCTCCGAGAAGAGCTACGGCCTCCTCGACGCCAACAAGTACACGTTCCTGGTGCGTCCCGACGCCAACAAGACCGAGATCAAGATCGCGGTCGAGAAGGTGTTCAACGTCAAGGTGACCGCGGTCAACACCCTCAACCGCCCGGGCAAGACGCGGCGGACCCGCAACGGGCTGGGCAAGCGCAAGGACACCAAGCGCGCCATCGTCAGCCTCGCCGAGGGCGACCGCATCGACATCTTCGGGGGGCCGGTCTCATGACGACGGCGCTACTGATGACTGTCGGCCCAGGCCGCCCCGAAGACATCAAAAATGGTGGAGGACCGGTTTCCTGATGGCCATTCGCAAGTACAAGCCGACCACCCCGGGCCGTCGCGGCTCGTCGGTCGCCGACTTCGTCGAGATCACCCGGACCACGCCGGAGAAGTCCCTGACCAAGCCGCTGCCCAAGAAGGGCGGCCGCAACAACCAGGGCCGGATCACCACCCGGCACCAGGGCGGCGGCCACAAGCGCGCCTACCGGATCATCGACTTCCGGCGCTACGACAAGGACGGCATCCCGGCCAAGGTCGCGCACATCGAGTACGACCCCAACCGCACCGCCCGGATCGCGCTGCTGCACTACGCCGACGGCGAGAAGCGCTACATCATCGCGCCGAAGGACCTGCGCCAGGGCGCGATGGTCGAGTCCGGCGCCGGCGCCGACATCAAGACCGGCAACAACCTGCCCCTGCGCCACATCCCGGTCGGCACCACGATCCACGCGATCGAGCTGCGGCCCGGTGGCGGTGCCAAGATCGCCCGCTCGGCCGGCATGAGCGCCCAGCTCGTGGCCCGCGAGGGCTCGCGCGCCACGCTCCGCATGCCCTCGGGCGAGATGCGGTTCGTGGACGTCCGCTGCCGCGCGACCGTGGGCGAGGTCGGCAACGCCGAGCAGTCGAACATCAACTGGGGCAAGGCCGGCCGGATGCGCTGGAAGGGCAAGCGCCCGACCGTCCGCGGTGTCGTCATGAACCCCGTCGACCACCCGCACGGTGGTGGAGAAGGCAAGACCTCCGGTGGTCGCCACCCGGTCTCGCCATGGGGCAAGCCCGAGGGCCGTACGCGCAAGCGCAAGGCCTCCGACGCCCAGATCATCCGTCGTCGCCGCAGCGGCAAGAACAAGCGCTGATACGGGCCAAGGAAAAGGAACTAGAGACAGATGCCTCGCAGCCTGAAGAAGGGCCCCTTCATCGACGGCCACCTCGAGAAGAAGGTGGACGCCGAGAACGACAAGGGCAGCCACAACGTCATCAAGACGTGGTCGCGCCGGTCGATGATCATCCCCTCGATGATCGGTCACACGATCGCCGTCCACGACGGTCGCAAGCACGTGCCGGTGTTCATCACCGACGCGATGGTCGGGCACAAGCTCGGCGAGTTCGCGCCCACCCGCACCTACCGAGGTCACGTCAAGGAAGACCGGAAGGGTCGTCGTCGATGAGCACCACCGAGCGTCAGCGCACCAGCGCCCGCCGTGAGTCTCTTCTCGGCGACCAGCCCGGTGCCTTCGCGAGCGCCCGCTTCGTGCGGATCACGCCCATGAAGGCGCGCCGGGTCGTCGACCTGGTCCGCGGCGTACCCGTCGACCAGGCCCTCTCGATCCTCGAGTTCGCGCCCCAGGCCGCCGCCGAGACCGTGCACAAGGTCCTGCGCAGCGCCGTGGCCAACGCCGAGACGACCGAGGGCCTCGACACCCACGACCTCGTCGTGTCGGTGGCGCACGTGGACGTGGGCCCGACGATGAAGCGCTGGCGCCCCCGGGCCCAGGGCCGGGCCACCCGCATCAACAAGCGGACCAGCCACATCACCCTGGCCGTCCAGCCGGCGTCCGTGGTCTCCCCGGAGCCCGTGCGGCCCGCCAAGAAGGCGTCGGCCAAGAAGTCGGCCGAGCCCGCCGACCAAGACCACCGCCAAGAAGACCACCGCCAAGAAGGCGGCCACCAAGAAGACCACCACCAAGAAGACCGCGGCCAGCAAGGCCGCCGAGACCGGAGAGGATGCCTGATGGGCCAGAAGATCAACCCGAACGGGTTCCGGCTGGGCATCTCCACCGACCACAAGTCCCGCTGGTACGCCGACAAGCTCTACAAGGCCTACGTCGGCGAGGACGTCGCGATCCGCAGGCTCCTGTCCAAGGGCATGGAGCGCGCCGGCATCTCGAAGGTCGAGATCGAGCGCACCCGCGACCGCGTCCGGGTGGACATCCACACCGCGCGCCCGGGCATCGTGATCGGTCGGCGCGGCACCGAGGCCGACCGCATCCGCGGCGAGCTCGAGAAGCTCACCGGCAAGCAGGTCCAGCTGAACATCCTCGAGGTCAAGAACCCCGAGGTCGACGCCCAGCTGGTCGCCCAGGGCGTGGCCGAGCAGCTCTCGGGTCGCGTGCAGTTCCGGCGCGCGATGCGCAAGGCGATGCAGACCACGATGCGCTCGGGTGCCAAGGGCATCCGGATCCAGTGCTCGGGCCGCCTCAACGGCGCCGAGATGTCGCGGACCGAGTTCTACCGCGAGGGCCGCGTCCCCCTGCACACCCTGCGTGCCGACATCGACTACGGCTTCTACGAGGCCCGCACGACGTTCGGCCGGATCGGCGTGAAGGTCTGGATCTACAAGGGCGAGGTCGCCGGCACCCGTGCCGAGCGGCAGGCGCAGGCCGCGGCCCGCGCCGGCGTGCCCGGCCGCGGCGGCAACCGTCCGGCCCGTGGCGGTGCAGGTGACCGGCCCAGCCGCGGCACCCGCCCGACGCGCTCGGACCGCGACGGCGGCGCCCCGGCGGCCCCGGCCGCCGAGCCGGCTGCCGCGGACGCTCCCGCCCCCACCACTGAAGCAGTCACGCCCGGAACGGAGGGCTGAGCGATGTTGATGCCACGACGAATCAAGCACCGCAAGCAGCACCACCCGACGCGCGGTGGTGCGGCCAAGGGCGGCACCAAGCTCGCCTTCGGCGACTTCGGCGTCCAGGCGGTCGAGGGGCACTACGTCACCAACCGCCAGATCGAGTCCGCCCGTATCGCCATGACCCGCCACATCAAGCGTGGCGGCAAGGTGTGGATCAACATCTACCCCGACCGCCCGCTGACCAAGAAGCCCGCCGAGACCCGGATGGGCTCCGGCAAGGGCTCGCCCGAGTGGTGGGTGGCCAACGTCAAGGCCGGCCGGGTCATGTTCGAGCTGTCCGGCGTCGACGAGCTCACCGCCCGCGAGGCGATGCGCCGCGCGATGCACAAGCTGCCGATGAAGTGCCGCTTCATCACCCGAGAGGCCGGTGAGTTCTGATGGCGTCCGGTACCAAGGCACACGAGCTCGACGAGATGACCGACGTCGACCTCGAGACGCGGCTGCGCGAGGCCAAGGAGGAGCTGTTCAACCTCCGGTTCCAGGCCGCCACCGGCCAGCTCGAGAGCCACGGCCGGCTGCGCACGGTCAAGAAGGACATCGCCCGGATCTACACCGTGGTGCGTGAGCGCGAGCTCGGCATCCGGGTGGCACCCGGCAGCAATGACGACAACGAGGACGGTGCCGCATGAGCGAGCCCACCACAGACTCCACCACGAGCACGGCCACCACCGAGACCGGTAGTGCCGCTGAGGCGCCGCGCAAGGCGCGCAAGGTCCGCGAGGGCCTGGTGGTCAGCGACAAGATGGACAAGACCGTGGTCGTGGCCGTCGAGGACCGCGTCAAGCACGCCCTCTACGGCAAGGTCCTGCGCCAGACCTCGCGACTCAAGGCCCACGACGAGCAGAACGAGTGCGGCACCGGTGACCGGGTCCTGATCATGGAGACCCGCCCGCTGTCCGCCACGAAGCGCTGGCGCGTCGTCCAGGTCCTGGAAAAGGCGAAGTAATGATCCAGCAGGAGAGCCGACTCAAGGTCGCCGACAACACCGGCGCCAAGGAGATTCTGTGCATCCGTGTCCTCGGTGGCTCGGGCCGGCGCTACGCCGGCATCGGTGACACCATCGTGGCCACGGTCAAGGACGCCATCCCCGGCGGCAACGTCAAGAAGGGCGACGTCGTCCGGGCGGTCGTCGTGCGCACCGTCAAGGAGCGCCGCCGGCCCGACGGGTCCTACATCAAGTTCGACGAGAACGCCGCGGTGATCCTCCGCCAGGACGGCGAGCCGCGCGGCACCCGCATCTTCGGCCCCGTGGGCCGCGAGCTGCGCGACAAGCGGTTCATGAAGATCATCTCGCTCGCCCCGGAGGTGCTGTGATGGCCAAGGAGCCGAAGAGCCTCAACATCAAGAAAGGTGACACCGTCAAGGTGATCGCCGGCCGCGACAAGGGTGCCGAAGGCAAGGTCATCCAGGTCCTCCGCGAGGAGCACCGGGTGATCGTCGAGGGCATCAACCGCGTCAAGCGGCACACCAAGGTCGTCAACCAGGGCGGTCGCGCCGGCACCACCGGCGGGATCATCACCGCCGAGGCGCCGATCCACGTCTCCAACGTGATCCTGGTCGACGGCAAGGGCGTGACCCGGGTCGGGTTCCGCCGCGACACCGTGACCAAGCGCCGCCCGGACGGCTCGACGTACACCGCCGAGCGCAGCGTCCGCATCGCCCGCAAGACCGGCAAGGACATCTGATGAGCAGCACCGAGACCGAGACCGTGGAAGCCACGGAGGTCGACGACAGGCCCGCGAAGCCCGCGCGCCCCTCGTCGTCGGCCCCGGTGACCCCGCGCCTCAAGACGCGCTACCGCGAGGAGATCCTCCCGGCGCTCAAGTCCGAGTTCGACATCCCCAACGTGATGCAGGTCCCCGGCCTGGTCAAGATCGTGGTCAACATGGGCGTGGGCGAGGCCGCTCGCGACTCCAAGCTGATCGAGGGTGCCGTCAAGGACCTCACCGCGATCACCGGCCAGAAGCCGCTGGTGACCAAGGCCCGCAAGTCCATCGCACAGTTCAAGCTGCGCGAGGGCATGCCGATCGGCGCGCACACCACGCTGCGCGGTGACCGGATGTGGGAGTTCCTCGACCGGCTGCTGTCGCTGGCGCTGCCTCGCATCCGCGACTTCCGCGGCCTCTCGCCGCGGCAGTTCGACGGCAACGGCAACTACACCTTCGGGCTCACCGAGCAGGTCGTCTTCCACGAGATCGACCAGGACCGGATCGACCGCAGCCGCGGCATGGACATCACGATCGTGACCACGGCGACCAACGACGACCAGGGCCGGGCGCTGCTCAAGCAGCTCGGGTTCCCCTTCGCAGAGCGCTGAGGGTAGGAGAACCAAATGGCAAAGACAGCACTCAGGGTCAAGGCGGCCCGCAAGCCCAAGTTCGCGGTGCGCGGCTACACCCGCTGCCAGCGGTGCGGCCGGCCCAAGGCCGTCTACCGCAAGTTCGGGCTCTGCCGGATCTGCCTGCGCGAGATGGCGCACCGCGGCGAGCTGCCAGGCGTCACCAAGTCGAGCTGGTAACCACAGTCGGTGGTTGAGGAGGGCGCTCTGCGCCCGTCTCGAAACCTCCGCAGCACAGGCACTCAACTCAACACGTCACAGGTCCAGGACTGGAAACCAGGCGAGAAGGAACACCCACACCCATGACGATGACCGACCCGATCGCAGACATGCTGACCCGTCTGCGCAACGCCAACCAGGCCTTCCACGACGCCGTCTCGATGCCGCACAGCAAGATCAAGGAAGGCGTCGCCGAGATCCTCCAGCAGGAGGGCTACATCGCGTCGTTCTCCGTGCAGGACCCGGAGGAGGGTGAGGTGCAGAAGACGCTGACCATCACCCTCAAGTACGGCCGCAACCGCGAGCGCTCGCTGGCCGGCGTCCGCCGGATCAGCAAGCCCGGCCTGCGGGTCTACGCCAAGAGCACCGGCCTGCCCAAGGTGCTCGGCGGCCTCGGCGTCGCGATCATCTCGACCAGCCAGGGCCTGCTGACCGACCGTCAGGCCAACCAGAAGGGCGTGGGTGGGGAAGTCCTCGCCTACGTCTGGTGACGAGAGACTAGGAAAGGAAGAGACATGTCGCGCATCGGCAAGCTCCCCGTCCCGGTCCCGTCGGGCGTGGATGTGACGATCGACGGTCCCGTGGTCACGGTGAAGGGTCCCAAGGGCACCCTGAGCCACACGGTGGCCGCCCCGATCGTCGTCGAGAAGGGTGACGAGGGCGTCCTGGACGTCAAGCGCCCCGACGACGAGCGGATCAGCAAGTCCCTGCACGGGCTGACCCGGACCCTCGTCAACAACATGGTCGTCGGCGTGACCGACGGCTACGAGAAGCGGCTCGAGATCGTCGGCGTCGGCTACCGCGTGCTGTCCAAGGGCCCCACGCAGCTCGAGTTCCAGCTCGGCTACAGCCACTCGATCGTCTTCAACGCACCCGACGGCATCACCTTCGCAGTCGAGAACCCGACCCGCCTCGGCGTCCAGGGCATCGACAAGCAGCTCGTGGGCGAGGTCGCCGCCAACATCCGCAAGCTTCGCAAGCCCGAGCCCTACAAGGGCAAGGGCGTTCGCTACGCCGGCGAGCACGTCCGCCGCAAGGTCGGAAAGGCTGGTAAGTGACCATGGCCATCTCACTCAAGCACTACAAGCACACGTCCTCGCGCGTCCGCGCGCGGCTGCGCCGCCAGGCACGGGTCCGCAAGAAGGTGTCCGGCACCTCCGAGCGCCCCCGTCTGGTCATCACCCGCTCGTCCAAGCACATCACCGCCCAGGTGGTCGACGACGCGGTCGGCAAGACCCTGGCCTACGCCTCCACCATGGAGGGCGACCTGCGCTCGGAGAAGGCCGACAAGACCGAGAAGGCCAAGCTGGTCGGCGGTCGGGTCGCCGAGCGCGCCAAGGCCGCCGGCATCGACGGCGTGGTCTTCGACCGCGCCGGCAACAAGTACCACGGTCGCGTCGCGGCCCTGGCCGACGGCGCCCGCGAGGGCGGGCTCAAGTTCTGATGCAGACATTCGAGATGGAGAACCAGTCATGAGCGGATCCCAGCGCGGAGGAAACCGCGGGGGTGGCGACCGGCGCGGAGGCCGCGACGACCGTCGCGGACAGGGCGCCGACAAGACCGCCTACGTCGAGCGCGTCGTCGCGATCAACCGCGTGGCCAAGGTCGTCAAGGGCGGTCGCCGGTTCAGCTTCACGGCGCTCGTCGTGGTCGGCGACGGCGACGGCATGGTCGGTGTCGGCTACGGCAAGGCCAAGGAGGTGCCGGCCGCCATCGCCAAGGGCGTGGAGGAGGCCAAGAAGCACTTCTTCCGGGTGCCCCGCATCCAGGGCACCATCCCGCACCCCGTCCAGGGCGAGAAGGCCGCCGGCGTGGTCATGCTGCGCCCGGCCGCTCCCGGTACCGGCGTCATCGCCGGTGGCCCGGTGCGCGCGGTGCTGGAGTGCGCCGGCATCCACGACATCCTGAGCAAGTCGCTCGGGTCGTCCAACCAGATCAACATCGTCCACGCGACCGTCGCGGCGCTCCGCATGCTGGAGCAGCCCGAGGCCGTCGCCGCCCGTCGCGGCCTGCCCGTCGAGGACGTCGCCCCCAGGGCGCTCCTGCGGGCACGGGCCGAGCAGCCGGAAGCCGTGGCGGCTGCCGGTGCGACGGAGGTGACGTCCTGATGGCGCAGCTCAAGGTCCAGCAGAAGCGCTCGACGATCGGCTGCAAGGCCAACCAGCGCGAGACCCTGCGCACCCTCGGCCTGAAGCGGATCGGCGACGTGGTCGTCAAGGAGGACCGCCCCGAGATCCGCGGCATGGTCCACACCGTCCGTCACCTCGTGACGGTCGAGGAAGTGAACTGAGATGACGCTCAAGCTCCACCACCTGCGCCCGGCCCCGGGCGCCAAGACCGCCAGGACCCGCGTGGGTCGCGGTGAGGCCTCGAAGGGCAAGACCGCCGGTCGCGGCACCAAGGGCACCAAGGCCCGCTACCAGGTCCCGGCCGCCTTCGAGGGTGGCCAGATGCCCATCCACATGAGGCTGCCGAAGCTCAAGGGCTTCCGGAACCCCTTCAAGGTCGAGTTCCAGGTCGTCAACCTGGACCGGCTGGGCGAGCTCTTCCCCGACGGCGGCGACGTCACCGTCGACGCGCTCGTGGCGAAGGGCGCCGTCCGCGACGGCAAGCCGGTCAAGGTCCTCGGCCAGGGCGAGCTCTCGGTCAAGGTCGACGTCACCGTCCAGGCGTTCTCCGCCTCCGCCAAGGAGAAGATCGAGGCCGCCGGCGGAACCGTCACGATCGCCTGACCGTTCCCCAAGAAGGTGCTGTGCATCCGCTGGGTTAGGCTGCCATGGTTGTCGCGGCCTGGCTCTGACGGGCTCGGGACACCGCTGAACAGGAATAGAGGACCTTCGTGCTGACCGCGTTCGCGAACGCCTTCCGGACTCCGGACCTGCGGCGCAAGCTGCTGTTCGTCCTGATGATCATCGTGGTCTTCCGGGCCGGCTCACAGATCCCCGCCCCGGGCGTCGACGTCGGCAACGTCCAGTCGTGCATCAGCGACGTGGACAACACCGGCATCTACAACCTGATCAACCTGTTCTCCGGCGGCGCCCTGCTGCAGCTGACCGTGTTCGCGCTCGGGATCATGCCCTACATCACCGCGAGCATCATCCTGCAGCTGCTGGTCGTGGTGATCCCGCGGCTGGAGGCCCTCAAGAAGGAGGGCCAGTCCGGCCAGACCAAGATCACCCAGTACACGCGCTACCTGACGCTCGGCCTGGCTCTGCTCCAGGCGACGGGCATCGTCGCGCTGGCCCGCTCGGGCAACCTGCTCGCGGGCTGCGACAAGAACCTGCTGCACGACAACGGCACCCAGACGTTCCTGGTCATGGTCATCACCATGACCGCCGGCACCGCGGTGATCATGTGGCTCGGCGAGCTCATCACCGAGCGGGGCGTCGGCAACGGCATGTCGATCATGATCTTCACCCAGGTGATCGCGACCTTCCCGGCCACGATGTGGGCGGTCGGTCAGGACAAGGGCTGGTGGATCTTCGGCATGGTCCTCGCGATCGGCCTGGTGATCGTCGCCGCGGTCATCTTCATCGAGCAGGCCCAGCGCCGGATCCCGGTCCAGTACGCGCGGCGGATGGTCGGCCGCAAGATGTTCGGCGGCAGCTCGACCTACATCCCGCTCAAGGTCAACCAGGCCGGTGTCATCCCGGTCATCTTCGCCTCGTCCCTGCTCTACCTGCCTGCCATGGCCGCGCAGTTCAACCAGACCAACAACTCGGCCTGGGTGCGGTTCATCAACAACTACCTCGTGCGCGGGAACCACCCGCTCTACATGCTCACGTTCTTCCTGCTCATCGTCTTCTTCACCTATTTCTACGTCTCGATCACCTTCAACCCCCAAGAGGTGGCCGACAACATGAAGAAGTACGGCGGCTTCATCCCCGGGATCCGGGCGGGCAAGCCGACCGAGGACTACCTGTCCTACGTCCTGTCCCGCATCACGCTGCCGGGCTCGCTCTACCTCGGTCTGATCGCCCTGATCCCGTTGATCGCGCTCGTGCTCGTCAACGCGAACCAGAACTTCCCGTTCGGCGGCACCTCGATCCTCATCATGGTGGGCGTCGCACTCGACACGGTGAAGCAGATCGAGAGCCAGCTCCAGCAGCGCAACTACGAAGGATTCCTGCGCTGATGAGGCTTCACACCAGATGCGCCTTCCACCCCACGAAACTGCTCGGTGGGCGCGCTCCGCGCGGACGACTCACACTTCCGCGGGGGCCCCGGAAATGCGTTTGCTGATCATGGGCCCGCCGGGGGCGGGCAAGGGGACCCAGGCGAAGTTCATCGCCGAGCACTTCAAGATCCCCGCGATCTCGACCGGTGACATCTTCCGCGCCAACGTGTCGAGGGGCACTCCGCTCGGCATCGAGGCCAAGCGCTACATGGACGCGGGGGAGTACGTCCCCGACGAGGTCACCAACCTCATGGTCCGCGACCGGATCGACGAGCCGGACGCGGTCAACGGCTTCCTGCTCGACGGCTACCCGCGGACCCAGGCGCAGGTCGACGAGCTCGACGGCATGATCGCCTTCACCGGCCACCGCCTCGACGCGGTGACCGTGCTGACCGCCGACCGCGACGAGATCGTCCAGCGACTGCTGCAGCGCGCCGAGGTCGAGGGCCGCGCCGACGACACCGAGGACGTCATCCGGCGTCGCCAGGAGGTCTACGCCGAGGAGACCGAGCCGCTCATCGAGATCTACCGCGACCGGGGCCTCCTGATCGAGGTCGACGGCATGGGCGAGGTCGCCGAGGTCACCCAGCGCATCTTCGACGCCCTCGACGTCGTCTCGGAGAGCTGATCACTCAGGACCTCTGATGAGCTGGCGGGACCGCGGCGTCGAGATCAAGACGACCGAGCAGGTCGACTCGATGCGACGGGCCGGGCTGGTGGTGTGCCACACCCTCGAGCTGCTGAGGGCCGCGGTGCGGCCAGGGGTCACCACCGCGGAGCTGGACGCCCTGGCCGAGGACGCCATCCGCACCGCAGGGGCCACGCCGTCGTTCCTGGGCTACCAGGGGTTCCCCGCCTCGATCTGCACGTCGGTGAACGACGAGGTCGTGCACGGCATCCCGGGTGACCGCCAGCTGCGTGCGGGTGACCTGGTCTCGCTCGACTGCGGCGCGATCGTCGACGGCTGGCACGGCGACGCCGCGATCACCGTGCCGGTGGGCGAGGTCGCGCCCGAGCTGCTCGCGCTGGTCGCCGACACCGAGGCCGCGATGTGGGCCGGCATCGCCGCGGCCCGGACCGGCGGCAGGGTCGGCGACATCTCCGCGGCGGTCGAGGCGCGGCTGCGCGAGGGGGGCCGTTACGGCATCGTCGAGGACTACACCGGCCACGGCATCGGCACGGCGATGCACCAGCCGCCCGACGTGCCCAACGTCGGCCGCCCGGGACGCGGGACCCGCCTGGTGCCGGGCCTCGCGCTCGCGGTCGAGCCGATGGTCACCCTCGGTGGCCACGAGACCGACGTGCTCGAGGACGAGTGGACCGTCGTGACCTCGGACGGCTCCTGGGCCGCGCACGCGGAGCACACCTTCGCGCTGACCGAGCGCGGCGCGTGGGTGCTGACCGCGCCCGACGGCGGCGAGGCGATGCTCGCCGATCTCGGTGTCCCTTTCGGTGGTTGAACACCCCCGCAAGCTTCGGCCCTGGGCCCACGACGGACAGCTCGCTCCGCTCGCCCGCTTCGCGGGGCTTCGCCGGTCCATCGTGGGCACCAGGGCCGATCGCGGGGCGCGCTCGCTGCGCTCGCAGGTCGCTTCGCTCCTCCTGACTCATGGTTCACCCAGGAGCCCGCTAGTCTAAGCACGCGGGAGGGGAGTATTCCTTCGCCGCGGGATCGTCAGCACGAGCGCCGGCCACGTCAGGAGCGCTCCGGTCCCGCGGGCCGTCGTCAGACGGTGGGAGAGACCTTCAGCGGTTTCCCCGTCCCCTCGCTGCAGGAGAATCTTCCGTGGATGTCCCCACCTGGCTCTGGTGGACCACCGTCGTGGTCACCGTGGGCTTCCTTCTGGTCGACGTGCTCATCATCGGCCGTCGACCGCACGAGCCCTCCACCAAGGAGGTCTCGCGCGACCTGGCGATCTACGTCGGCGCCGCCGTCCTGTTCGGGATCGGCGTCTGGATGTTCGCCGGCGGGCAGTACGGCGGCGAGTTCTTCGCGGGCTGGCTGACCGAGTACTCCCTCTCGATCGACAACCTGTTCATCTTCATCATCATCATGACCAAGCTGCAGGTGCCGCGTCAGTACCAGCAGACCGCGCTGCTGGTGGGCATCGTCATCGCGCTGGTCATGCGTGGGCTGTTCATCTTCGTCGGCGCTGCGGCGATCAACGAGTTCAGCTGGGTGTTCTACCTGTTCGGGCTGTTCCTCGTCTGGACGGCGTACAAGCTCGCGAAGGACGACGACATGGACGGGGAGCACTACGACGAGCCCCGGATCGTGGCGTACGCGCAGACCCACCTGCCCGTGACGGACGAGTGGAACGGCGTCAAGCTGTCCGTCCGGGAGAACGGCAAGCGCCTCTACACGCCGATGTTCATCGTGGTCCTGTCCCTCGGCATGACCGACCTGCTCTTCGCGCTCGACTCGATCCCCGCGATCTACGGGCTCACCAAGGAGCCCTACCTGGTGCTCACCGCGAACGTGTTCGCGCTGATGGGCCTGCGCCAGCTCTACTTCCTCATCGGCGACCTGCTGCAGCGGCTGGTCTACCTCTCCTACGGCCTCGCGGTCCTGCTCGCCTTCATCGGCGCGAAGCTGATCCTGCACGCGATGCACGAGAACGAGCTGCCGTTCGTCAACGGTGGCGAGCACATCGGGTGGGCGCCGGAGATCCCGATCTGGCTCTCCCTGGTGGCGATCGTCGGCATCCTGGGCGTGACGACGGTCCTGAGCCTGGCCAAGGACTCCCGCGACCGGCGAGCCTAGTCGTCTACCCCCGCGAGCTTCGGCCCGGGCCCACGACGGACGCTCGCTCCGCTCGCGAGCTTCGCCGTCCATCGTGGCCACCGAGCCGATCGCGGGGAGCGCTCGCTGCGCTCGGGCGGAATAGCCGGCCCCTGCGTGATGGTTGTGCGAGGGTGCGCCCGTTGAGCCTCTCCGTCCTGGACCTGGTGCCGGTGCGCTCCGACCAGGGGACCGCCGACGCGCTCGCGGCCACATTGGCGCTGGCCAGGACCGCCGACGAGCTGGGCTACCACCGCTACTGGCTGGCCGAGCACCACAACATGCCGGCCGTCGCCGCCACCAACCCGCCGGTGCTGATCGGGCTCGTCGCCTCGGCCACCGCGCGGATCCGGGTCGGCTCAGGCGGGGTGATGCTGCCCAACCACGCTCCGCTGGTGGTCGCCGAGCAGTTCGCCCTGCTCGAGGCCGCCTACCCCGGGCGGATCGACCTCGGGATCGGCCGCGCCCCCGGCACCGACCCGGTCACGTCGTTCGCGCTGCGCCACGGCGCCGGCGGGGTCACCGACGAGGCGGTCTCCCGCTTCCCGGAGTACGTCGACAACGTCCTGGCGATGATGGAGCCGGACGGCGTCGGGCTCAGCGTGGCAGGCCGCACCCATGCGCTCAAGGCGACGCCGGGCGCCCGGACCGTCCCCATGATCTGGCTGCTCGGGTCCTCCGACTACTCGGCGCGGCTGGCCGCGGAGAAGGGGATGCCCTACGTCTTCGCCCACCACTTCTCGGGGTCCGGCACCGCCGAGGCGCTCGAGCTCTACCGCTCCACGTTCCGGCCCTCCGCCGAGCTGTCCGAGCCCCGGACCTTCCTCACGGTCAACGCCGTGGTCGCCGAGTCCGCCGAGGAGGCGGAACGGCGCGCGCTCCCCAACCTGCTGATGATGGTGGCGCTCCGCACCGGCTCCCCGCTCGGCCCGCAGCTCCTGGTCGAGGAGGCCGAGAAGATCGAGGTGCCAGACGCGCACCGCCCCCTGATCGACGCGATGCGCTCGCGCTGGGTGGTCGGCGACCCCGAGTCGGCCCGCGCCCAGCTCGAGACCCTCGCGGCGACGTACGACGTGGACGAGGTGATGGTCCACCCGGTGGCCGCCGCCCACGTGGGCACCGATCCCGCCCGCAGCCCGGCCCGCGAGGAGACCCTCCGGTTCCTTTCCCCGGCAATTTAGGGATTCCGGCGCGGACTGACTAGACTGGCACGTCGGCCCAACATGGGTCTGTCTGGTGGCGCCTCGCGGCTGCCCCGAACGCAGGTCTCGACCTCGCTGAAGCGGGTCTCGACGTGTGCCAGGGGAAATGAGGAGCCACGGACGGCTGCATGAGGTCCACCCGACCACTGTGAACTGGCAGGGGCGGGAGGTTCGCGGGCCGACGGTGGACGACAGCACCAACTACGGATTGTGGAGGACATGCCGAAGAAAGAAGGCGTGATCGAGATCGAGGGCACCATCACGGAGGCCCTCCCCAACGCGATGTTCCGTGTGGAGCTGAGCAACGGGCACAAGGTTCTCGCGCACATCAGCGGCAAGATGCGCCAGCACTACATCCGGATCCTCCCCGAGGACCGCGTGGTGGTGGAGCTCTCGCCCTATGACCTCACCCGTGGTCGCATCGTCTACCGCTACAAGTAACGCGCAACCCACCACAGCCGAAAGGCCTCCGCAATGAAGGTCAACCCGAGCGTCAAGCCGATCTGTGACAAGTGCAAGGTGATCCGTCGCCACGGCCGCGTCATGGTCATCTGCGACAACCCGCGCCACAAGCAGCGCCAGGGCTGAGCAGCGCAGCACCCGCACAGCACAGCTGAAGTACCGCACAACTGAACACATCACATCGTGATCGCTAGCCCGTCGGAGAACGGGTGAAGCCACCTCCGGAGCAGACGGCCGGAGCCCGGGTCCCCCCAGAAGTCGAGGGAGTGCACGGGACGCGACACGACCGACACCGCTGCGAACCACGTTAGGAACGCCACATGGCACGCCTCGTTGGTGTGGACCTCCCGCGCGACAAGCGCATCGAGGTCGCACTCACCTACATCTTCGGCATCGGCCGAACCCGCGCCCAGCAGGTCCTCGCCGCGACCGGGGTCAACCCCGACTCCCGCGTCCACGAGCTCGGCGACGCCGAGCTGGTCAAGCTCCGCGACGAGATCGAGGGCAACTTCAAGATCGAGGGTGACCTCCGTCGCGAGGTCCAGGCCGACATCCGCCGCAAGATCGAGATCGGCTCCTACCAGGGCCGCCGTCACCGCCAGGGCCTGCCGGTCCGCGGTCAGCGCACCAAGACCAACGCTCGCACCCGCAAGGGCCCGAAGCGCACCGTTGCCGGCAAGAAGAAGGCGAAGTGATCTAGAGATGCCCCCCAAGACTCGCGCGACTGCCAAGAAGGTCCGTCGCAAGGAGAAGAAGAACGTCGCTCAGGGCGAGGCCCACATCAAGAGCACGTTCAACAACACCATCGTCACGATCACCGACCCGACCGGTGCGGTGATCTCGTGGGCCTCTGCCGGCACCGTCGGCTTCAAGGGCTCGCGCAAGTCCACGCCGTTCGCCGCCCAGATGGCCGCCGAGGCCGCCGGGCGCCGGGCGATGGACCACGGCATGAAGAAGATCGACGTCTTCGTCAAGGGCCCGGGCTCGGGCCGCGAGACCGCGATCCGGTCCCTGGGTGCGGTCGGCCTCGAGGTCGGCACCATCCAGGACGTCACGCCCACCCCCCACAACGGCTGCCGCCCGCCCAAGCGCCGGCGCGTCTGACGCAGAGCACAGGAGGAGAGACTGATGGCCCGTTACACCGGACCCATGACCAAGAAGTCCCGCCGGCTCGGCGTCGACCTCGTCGGAGGTGACGCTGCCTACGAGCGTCGCCCCTACCCGCCCGGCCAGCACGGCCGCGGCCGGATCAAGGAGAGCGAGTACCTGCTTCAGCTCCGCGAGAAGCAGAAGGCTCGCTACACCTACGGCGTCCTCGAGAAGCAGTTCCACAACTACTACACCGAGGCCTCGCGCCGCTCCGGCAAGACCGGTGACAACCTGCTCCAGCTGCTGGAGTGCCGCCTCGACAACGTGGTCTACCGCGCCGGGTTCGCCCGGACCCGCCGGCACTCGCGCCAGCTCGTGGCCCACGGCCACTTCCTGGTCAACGGCAAGAAGGTCGACATCCCGTCCTACCAGGTCTCGGCCCACGACGTCATCGACGTGCGCGAGAAGTCGCTGGAGATGACGCCGTTCATCGTGGCTCGCGAGACCCACGGCGAGCGCCACGTCCCGGCGTGGCTCGAGGCGCTGCCGACGCGGATGCGGATCCTCGTGCACTCGGTGCCGGTCCGGGCCCAGATCGACATCCCGGTCCAGGAGCAGCTCATCGTCGAGTACTACTCCAAGAAGTAGCCCTCACCGCACGACCCAGCACCACACCACAACTTCACCTTCGCCGCCGCAACATGTTCGGGCCCGTCAAATAGTGGTCGAGCCCGGAAAGGAAAGAATCTAGTGCTCATCGCACAGCGCCCCACCCTGTCGGAGGAGTCCGTCGACGAGTTCCGCTCGCGGTTCGTCATCGAGCCGCTGGAGCCCGGCTTCGGCTACACGCTCGGCAACTCGCTGCGTCGCACGCTGCTGTCGTCGATCCCCGGTGCCTCGGTCACCAGCATCCGGATCGACTCCGTGCTGCACGAGTTCTCGACCATCGAGGGCGTCAAGGAGGACGTCACCGAGATCATCCTCAACCTGAAGGGCCTCGTCGTCTCCTCGGAGCACGACGAGCCGGTCACCATGTACCTGCGCAAGTCGGGTGCCGGTGACGTGACCGCCGCCGACATCACCCCGCCGGCCGGCGTCGAGGTCCACAACCCCGACCTCAAGATCGCCACGCTGTCCGACAAGGGCAAGCTGGAGATGGAGCTGGTCGTGGAGCGTGGCCGTGGCTACGTGTCGGCCGTCCAGAACAAGGGCGCCGACAACGAGATCGGCCGGATGCCGGTCGACTCGATCTACAGCCCGGTCCTCAAGGTCACCTACAAGGTCGAGGCCACCCGAGTCGAGCAGCGCACCGACTTCGACAAGCTGGTCATCGACGTCGAGACCAAGCCGTCGATCCGTCCCCGCGACGCGATCGCCTCGGCCGGCAAGACCCTGGTCGAGCTGTTCGGGCTGGCTCGCGAGCTGAACGTCGAGGCCGAGGGCATCGACATCGGCCCGTCGCCGGTCGACGAGCAGCTGGCCGCCGACCTCGCCCTCCCGGTCGAGGACCTGCAGCTGACCGTCCGGTCCTACAACTGCCTCAAGCGCGAGGGCATCCACACCGTGGGTGAGCTCATCAGCCGCTCGGAGCAGGACCTCCTCGACATCCGCAACTTCGGCGCGAAGTCGATCGACGAGGTCAAGGCCAAGCTGGCCGAGATGGGCCTGTCGCTCAAGGACAGCGCGCCGGGCTTCGACCCGCACGCCGCCCTGGCGGCGTACGGCGACGACGACTACGACGACGCCTACGTCGAGGACGAGCAGCTCTAACAAAGCCACAACTACCTGAGTACCTCGTACGGCTCAGGAGGAACGAGTACGTCATGCCCACTCCCAAGAAGGGTGCCCGCCTCGGCGGCAGCCCCGCGCACCAGAAGCTGATCGTCTCGAACCTCGCCACGGCGCTGTTCGAGCACGGCCGGATCACCACCACCGAGGCGCGCGCCCGCGTGCTCCGGCCGGTCGCCGAGAAGCTGATCACCAAGGCCAAGCGGGGCGACCTGCACAACCGGCGCGAGGTCCTGAAGACCATCCGCGACAAGTCGGTCGTGCACACGCTGTTCACCGAGATCGCGCCCTCCTTCGAGGAGCGTCCGGGTGGCTACACGCGGATCACCAAGATCGGGCCGCGCAAGGGCGACAACGCCCCCATGGCGGTCATCGAGCTGGTGACCGAGAAGTACGACCCCAAGCCGGCCCGCGCGAAGACGAAGTCCGAGCCTGCGAAGAAGGCCACCCCGGCGCCCGCCGCCGAGGAGACCGAGGAGACGGACGCCCCGGACGAGGCCGTGACAGAGATGGGCGAGGAGGCGTCGCCCGAGGAGAGCGTGGTCGCCGAGCTCGAGGTCGACGAGACCACCGAGGACGAGACCACCGACGCCGAGGAGTCCGCCGAGGCCGAGGAGGCTGCGGACGAGGCTCCGGCCGAGGAGTCCGACGAGGACGCCGGCAAGGCCTGAACAATCCCCCCACGATGGTGACCCGGCGCGAAGTTGCGCCGGGTCACCGTCAGTTCAGGAGATCGTGCGCCGCGCGCTGGACCCGCTCGTTGGCAGGGGTCCGTACGCCGTGCAGCCGGCCCAGCAGCACCACCTCGCCGGCCCGGAAGTCGACCTCGGTGTCGAGTCCCCGGGCCACGCTCTGGCCCAGCGAGTTCGGTCCGTCGACGTCGTCGCGGCCCCGCAGCAGGTCACCGCGCCGCTCGAGGTCCGCGTCGTGGCTGATCACGGACACACCGGCCGCGGCGAGCACCGCCTCGGCCTCGGCGCGGACCTGCGGCCTGAGCACCTCGGCCTCGTCGGGCAGCACGGCGGACACGTCACCGACGGCGTTGGTCACCAGCTTGCGGTACTTCCACGCCATGACGTCGGCCCGCGGCACCGACTCGAAGCCCGCCGAGCGCAGGTCCGCGGAGACGCGCCCGGTCACGCGGTCGGTGCCGGACGGGTAGCGGCCGATGTCGAGGATGCCCGGGACCGGGTGGCAGCTCTGGACGACGAGCCCCGGCTCGAGGTGCTGCGCCGGCAGCATCACCGTGATCGCGTAGGTGTGCGCGAACCGGCGCAGCGTCGCCGGCTCGTTGGCGACGCCGTTCTGAGCGCACACCACGGGCACGTCACCCGGCGCGTGCCGCACCAGGTCGGCGAGCGCTGCCTCGGTCTGGTGCGACTTCACCGCCAGCACGACCACGGTGTCCTCACGCCAGGCGATCCCGGCCGCGGTGTCGGTCGCGGGCGCCGCGACGACCTGCCGCCCCTCGGCGGTGTCGAGCACCAGCCCGTCGGCCCGGATCCGGTCGAGATGGGCGCCCCGGGCGACCAGCGTGACCTCGTGGCCGGCCAGGTGCAGCCGGCCACCGATCACGCCGCCGACCGCCCCGGCGCCGTACAGGACGTAGGCCGTCATATGGCGTCGGGGCGGCTCTTGGACCAGATCAGGTAGGCGAGCATCCCGGCACCGGCCAGCAGCAGGACCGAACCGATGATGGTGGCGACCTGGATGTCCTTGGCGACGCCGACGAGTGAGATCACGATCCCGGCGACCAGGTCGCCGGACGCCATCAGTCCCAGGACCAGGTAGTTCTGCACACGTGAGTCGGACACGCACCGATCATGTCAAAGGAACGTGGTAGAGACGGGTCGTGGAGCGCGGCGTGCTGGTGGTGGGGGAGGCCCTGGTCGACCTCGTGCGGACCCGGGCGGGCGAGCAGCGTGAGTACCCCGGCGGCAGCGCCGCCAACGTCGCCGTCGCCCTGGCCCGGCTCGGGCGGCCCACGCGTCTGGTCACCTGCTTCGCACCGGACCGCCGTGGCCAGATGATCGCGGCCCACCTCGAGCGGGCGGGCGTGGTCCTCGCCTGCGACCCCGCCGCCATCGAGCGCACCTCGACGGCGCTGGCCACGATCGGGCCCTCGGGTGCGGCCGACTACACCTTCGAGCTCGACTGGGCGCTGTCACCGGTCGCCGAGGACGAGGACCCGCTGGCTGTCTACGTCTGCTCGCTCGGCCCGGTGCTGCCGCCCGGTGCCGAGGACGTGCACGCGCTGCTCGCCCGGCTGCGGCACCGCGCCACGGTGGCCTACGACGTCAACGCTCGCCCGGCCGTCACCGGGACCGGTCCCGACCTGGTCGCCGGCGTCGAGCGGACCGTGCGGGTCGCCGACCTGGTCAAGGCCAGCGACGAGGACCTCGAGGTGCTCTACCCGGGGCGTTCGCACGCCGAGTCCGCGGCGGACCTGCTGGAGCTGGGCCCCGCCGCCGTCGTGGTGACCCGCGGGTCGGGCGGTGCGATCTGGGTGGACCGGTCGGGCCCGGTCGAGGTCGCCTCCCGCCCGGTGCAGGTCGCGGACACGATCGGCGCCGGCGACACGTTCGGGGCCGGCCTCGTCGACGCGCTCTGGGAGCGGGGGCGGCTCGGGGCGGGGGGTCGCGAGGCGCTGGCCGACCTGCCGCGCGCCGAGGTGGCCCAGGTGCTCGAGCACGCCGCTCGGGCCGCGGCCGTCACGGTCTCCCGGCCGGGCGCGGACCCGCCGTACCGCCACGAGCTGTAGGCGCGCTCCTAGATCGCGCCGAGCACGTCCGCGGCGAGCTTCTGCAGGTCGTCGTTGGTGTAGGGGTGACCCTCGATGGTGATCGAGAGGTTGAGGCCGACCTGGTCCTTGACCAGGATGACGCCGGACGTGATCGTGTCCGCACCGTCCTGGCCGGGGAACAGGTAGACCCACCCGCGCGTCGCGCCCTGGATGGGCTCCGCGCCCGGGAGCCCGGCGTAGGAGTAGCCGCTCTCCGGGAGGTCCTGGTCGGCGCGGGTGGTCGCCTGGATGACGACGGTCGCCTCGCCGCCGACGTAGTAGCAGTCCTTCGCGTTGGGGTCGCCGAAGCTCGACGGCTGCCCCAGCGCCTGCCCGGTCGTGGCGCCGAGGTCGGCCTGGACCAGCGCCGGGGTGACCACGGCGCAGGCGTCGAGCGCGCCGCCGGCCTGCGAGGGCACCGCGGTCGGCACGGCGGTCGGCACCTCCGTGGGCAGCGCCGTCGGGAGGTCGGTGGGCAGGTCGGTGGGCAGGTCGGTGGGCAGGTCGGTGGGCAGGTCCGTCGGGAGGTCGCTGGGGGACGCGGCGGTAGCGGAGGCGGCGCCCGCCTTCGTGCCTGCCTTCGCGCCGCCCGCGTTGTCGTCGCAGCCGGTCAGGGCCAGCGACAGCAGGAGCACCGAGCCGGCGGCGGCGAGCGTACGTCTCATGCGTCGATCAGATCAGTAGGCCTCGGGCGTGACCATGACCCGTCTGCGTCATTCAGGACCTCACGACACCGGGGCCGCTGCCACCGCGTCCTCGGGCGTGGGTGCGAGGTAGGCGTGCACGAGGGGTACGGCGGAGGCGCCCTCGCCGCTGGCCGCCGCCACCCGTTTCATCGACCCGGAGCGGATGTCGCCCGCCGCGAAGACGCCGGGGACCGTGGTGGCCAGGTTGGCCGGGGGCCGGTCGTCGACCCACTGGTCGCGCGGCACGTCGCGGCCGGTCAGCACGAAGCTGTTCTTGTCGCGGGCCAGCTCCGCCGGCAGCCAGTCGCAGCGCGGCTCGGCCCCGAGCAGGAGGAACAGCCCCCGCGCCTGCTTGGTGGTGCGCTCCCCGGTGTTGGTGTCCTCGAGGCAGAGCCACTCGAGCTGCGCCTCGCCGCCGCCGTCGACCACGCGGGTGCACGGCAGCACCGAGATCCGGTCGTTGTAGCCGATCTCGTCGATGAGGTAGCGCGACATCGTCTCCTCGAGGCCGGGCCGCCGGACCACGATCGTGACCGTGCTCGCGAACCGCGCCAGGTGCAGCGCGGCCTGGCCGGCCGAGTTGCCACCTCCGACGACGACGACGTCGTAGCCCTCCATCTCCCGGGCGGCGGTCATGGCCGCGCCGTAGTTGACGCCTGCGCCGACCAGCTCCTCGAGCGGGGGTACGCCGAGCTTGCGGTACGCGACGCCGCTCGAGATCAGCACGGTCCGCGCCTGGACGTCGCCGCCGTCGGTCCGCAGCACGTGCGGCGCGCCGTGCGAGCCGGGCTCGAGCGCGGTCACCTCCCAACCGGTGAAGAAGTCGGTCCCGAACCGCAGGGCCTGGTTGCGGGCGCGCTGGGCCAGCCGCATCCCGGAGATGCCGCGAGGGAAGCCGAGGTAGTTGCGGATCATCGAGCTGGTGCCGGCCTGGCCGCCGATGGCCTCGGCCTCGAGCACCACGACCGACAGACCCTCGGAGGCGCCATAGACCGCCGCGGCGAGGCCGGCCGGACCGCCGCCGACCACCGCGAGGTCGACCACCTTGTCGATCTTGAAGTCGCCGGGCCGGCCGTAGATCGAGATCGCCACGTCGCGGACGCTCGTCGCCTGGATCGGCACCCGGTTGGCGGCGGTGATGACGGGGTAGCGCAGCTCGTCGACCCCGAGCTGCTCGCGGATGCCGGCCAGGTAGTCCTGGATCTCGGGGTCCTCGGGGTCCCAGACCCGGTTCTGCATGCCCATCCGGTCGAGGAAGTCGCGGATCGCCATGGTGAGGCCGTCGTGGGCCGGCGTGATGATCTTGGCGCTGACCACCTCGGGGTCGGGGACCGTGGACGTCCAGTCGGACAGCAGGTCGGTGATGGCGTTGTGGAACTCCTCGTCGCGCTTGCCGCGGGGCATCAGCAGGTAGGCGTCGTACTTGCCCTTGGCCATGCCGATCCGCAGCCCGGGCCCGTCGTCGACGAAGTAGTCCCAGTGCGCCGCGATGACGCGACGCGCCGTAGGCACGACGATCCGCCAGCGATGGATGGCCTCGAAGATGTGGTCGACGTCCGGCAGCCGCGAGTCGGTGACGAACAGCGCCACCTGGCCGCCGCCGTCGACGATCTCCCGGGCGGCGGACTCGGCCTCGTCGCAGCTGTGCGCCGCGAGGAGGGTGTAGTCGCGTGAGTACCTGCTCTCGAACTCCTCCAGGAGCACGTCGGCATGGTGCTCGGACACCAGGATGATTGCGGGATCTGCCACGTCCTCCACCCTAGTTAGCCGAGCAATCCCCTCAGCCTCTGCGCGTTGCGGACCGCGTGACCGTGCCCGTCGTTGTTGAAGTAGACCCACACGTCGCGTTCCTGGTCCAGCCATTCCCGGGTCCGCTCGGCCCACCAGCGCAGGTCGTCGTCGGAGTACGAGCCGACGTAGAGGCGGTGCTTGCTGGGACCGTGCATCCGGACGTAGACGAACGGCGCGGTGGCGCGCAGCACGCACGGGAGCCGGGCGCCGCTCATCACGACGTACGCCACGCCGTGCTTCTCCAGCAGGGCGTACACGTCCTCGGTCTGCCAGCTGTCGTGGCGGAACTCCACCGCGACCTGCATGCGCCCGTCGAGCCTGCCCAGGAACTCGTCCAGCAGCCCGTCGTCGCGGGCCAGGGCGGGATGCAGCTGGAGGAGGACCGGTCCGCGGTGGTCGCCGAGCGCCCGCCACGCCTCGAACAGCCGCTGGGCCCAGGCGCCGTCGGGGTCCCTGAGCCGGCGTCGATGGGTGATCCAGCTCGACCCCTTCACGCTCATCCGGAAGCCGGGGGGCAGCACCTGACCCCACTGCTCGAACCGCTTCGTGCCCGGCCACCTGTAGAAGCTGGCGTTGAGCTCCACGGTGTCGAACTCCGCGGCGTACGCATCCCGCCATTTGGCCTTCGGCAGCCCCTCCGGGTAGAGCACGCCGACCCAGTCGTCGTAGGTCCACCCGGAGCAGCCGATCCACGCGTCCGCCACGGTGCGCCGGTACCCCTGAGAGGATGCGCGGGTGCGGATCCGACTCGATGTCGCGTATGACGGCAGCGGCTTCCACGGCTGGGCCGCACAGCCTGGGCTGCGGACCGTCGAGAGTGAGCTGGCCACCGCGCTGGCCACGGTGCTGCGGGTCCCGCGGGTCGACCTGACCTGTGCGGGGCGCACCGACTCCGGTGTGCACGCCCGCGGCCAGGTCGTGCACACCGACCTCGACCCGCCGCCCGACCGCGCCGCCGTGGAGGAACGGCTGGCCCGCCGGCTCAACGGCTTCCTGGGGGACGACGTGCGCGTGCGCCGGGTCGTCGAGGCGCCCGACGGCTTCGACGCGCGGTTCTCGGCGGTCTGGCGGCGCTACGCCTACCGGGTGGCCGACCGGCCCGAGGCCGTGGACCCGCTCCGCCGCGGTCACGTGCTGGTCTGGCCGCGGCCGCTCG
Organism: uncultured Actinomycetota bacterium; assembly: GCA_963766475.1. Classification (GTDB taxonomy): domain Bacteria; phylum Actinomycetota; class Actinomycetes; order Propionibacteriales; family Nocardioidaceae; genus Nocardioides. The sequence goes on from CAVXZS010000009.1 coordinate 167,056, forward strand.
ACGACGTCGCGATGAACGCCGCGGCCCTGGCCCTGCTGGGCGAGCACGACTTCGCGGCGTTCTGCAGGCGGCGCGAGGGCGCCACGACGATCCGCAACCTGGTCGACCTGCGCTGGGAGCGTGAGCCGGACGGACTGCTGGTGGCGCAGGTGCGGGCCGACGCGTTCTGCCACAGCATGGTGCGCTCGCTGGTCGGCTGCCTGATGGCAGTGGGTGAGGGCCGGCGCGACGCCGGGTGGGCGGCCGAGGTGCTGGCCGCGGAGCAGCGCGACTCGGCGGTCACCGTCGCCCCCGCGCACGGGCTCACCCTCGAGGAGGTCGGCTACCCGCCGGACACCGAGCTGGCCGCGCGGGTCGAGATCACCAGGGCGCGACGTGGCTGAGGACGAGCACTACTTCTCCGCGGACCCGTCGGTCGCCTTCCGGCGGATGCCCGTGACCGCCTCGGTCTGGGGCCACGACCTCGCCCTCACCAGCGGCTCGGGCGTCTTCGCGCAGGGCCGGCTGGACGTCGGCACAGCGGTGCTGTTCCGCGAGACGTCCGCCCCGGCGGGTGGGCGGGTCCTGGACCTCGGCTGCGGCTACGGCGTGATCGGGCTGGCCATCGCGGCCGCGGTGCCGGGCGCGACCGTGACCGGGGTCGACGTCAACGAGCGGGCGGTGCTGCTGGCGAACGAGAACGCCGCCGCGCTCGGCGTGGCCGACCGGTTCACCGCGACCACACCGCCCGGCGTCCCCGCGGACGCGACGTACGACGAGCTGTGGTCGAACCCGCCGATCCGGATCGGGAAGGCGGCGCTGCACGAGCTGCTGCTGGCCTGGCTGCCCCGGCTGGTGCCGGGCGGGCGTGCGGTGATGGTGGTGGGCAAGAACCTCGGGGCGGACTCGCTGCAGCGCTGGCTCGAGGAGCAGGGCTACCCGACCACGCGAATTGCGAGTGCGAAGGGGTTCCGGGTGCTGGAGACTCTGCGCCTGTGAGCACCGCGCCCGTGAGCACTGGGCCCTTGAGCACTGCGCCCGTCACCCCCTGGGAGGACCCCGACTGGCTGGCCGGGGCCGTGGCCTGGGTCGACGAGCGGCTGGCCGGGCTCGGCCGGGAGCGCACGGGCGAGCCGGAGCAGCCCCACGTCAGGTCGTGGGCGACCGCGCTGCGGGTCCCGACCGCGGAGGGTCCGGTGTGGTTCAAGGCGAACACGCCGGAGCTCCGTCACGAGGTCTCCGTCGTCGAGCGGGTCTCGGCGCTCGTCCCCGACCGGGTGCCGCCGCTGCTGGCCAGCGACGTCGAGCGCGGCTGGATGCTGATGGCGGACGCCGGCCGACGGCTGCGCGAGGTGATCCCGCAGGAGGGGAGCCTGGACCGGTGGCACGACGTGCTCTCGGGGGCGGCAGACGTGGCCCGGGCGCTGGAGCCGGATGCTCTCGAGCTGGTCGGCGCCGGCGTCCCGGACCTGCGGCTGCACACTCTTGCGGATGGCTATGCCGAGCTGGTGCGGCGGATCGAGGTCGAGCCGAGGTTCCGCGGCGCGGTGGGCCGGGTCCGCGACCTGGTCGACGAGGTGGCGTCGTACGGGATCGTGGAGACGCTCCAGCACGACGACCTGCACGACGGCCAGGTCTTCGTGAAGGACGGCCGGAACCTGATCCTCGACTGGGGGGACGCGGTCGTCTCCCACCCGTTCTTCACGATGTCGGTGACCCTCGAGGGCGGCGTGGCGTGGGGTCTCGACGACGTCGCGGGCTCCGAGGACATCGCGCCGTACGTCGAGAGCTATCTCGCGCGCTACGCACCGGACCGGCCCGAGCTGCGCGACGCCGTGCCGGCGGCGCTGCGACTGGGCTGGGTGTGCCGGGCGCTCAACAACCCCGGCGTCAGCGGCGAGGAGCACACGCGCACGCGGCTGCGGATGTTCCTCGACGGCCGGCCGGAGTAGTCACGACGTCAGCAGCTCGGCCAGCTGGCGAGGGCGGCTCAGCGCCGCACAGTGGCCGCTGTCCAGGTCTTCAGGGGTCACTGCGAGCCGGTCGTGGACGACGCGGCGGAGGAAGCCTGCCGGGAACAGGCGGTCCTGCGTGCAGACCACGAACCGGGTCGGCACGTCCGGCCAGGCCCTCAGCGGCCACGGACGGGCACCCGCGGCGGCCGAGGGGTGCGCGCGCCCACGCGCGAGCGCCTGGGTGGCGGCCGGCTCGGGGACGTCGTGGTAGTAGGTGATGCGCGGATCGTCGTGGCCGGTGAGGCCGCCGTCGAGCGCCGACTGCTCCTGCGCGGCCCCCGCGTAGCCCGTGTTCGCCCACCACGCGTCCGGCGGCTCGCCGGGGACCGGGACCATGCCCGCGACCAGGACGAGCGCGGTGGTGGGGCGCCGTGCCGCGACCAGAGGGGCGGTGAAGGCGCCGAAGGACTGAGCCACGACGACCAGGTCGTCGGCGTCGCCCACCGCCTCGATGACGACGTCGGCGTAGTCGCTCAGCGTCGCGGACTCGTCGTCCGCCGGGAGGTCCGGCGCCACGGTGTCGTGTCCTCGAGCCTGGAGCTCGGCCTCGAGCAGGTGCCAGTACCACCCGCCGTCCCCGGCGCCGTGGATGAGGGCGAAGGTCGTCATCGTCATCGCCTCCCGCGCTCGCCGTTCACGACCAGTGCGACGCCGACCACCACCACTGCGGCGCCGATGAGGGTGGTGAGCGTGATCGTCTCGCTCAGGACGAGCCAGCCGAGGAACAGGGCGATCGCAGGGTTCACATAGGCATAGGTCGCGACGACCGAGACGCTGGTGGCCTGGAGCAGCCAGTTGTACGCCGTCAGGGCCACGATGGACCCGAAGACGACGAGGAACGCCCAGGCGCTCCACACCTCCGCCGGGTAGGAACCGACGGCGAGACGCTCCCCTCGCACCACGCCCAGGACGCTGAGGACGCTGCCGCCGACCAGCATCTCGTAGACGACCATCGTGAACGCGTTGCCCGGCAGCGCCAGTCGGGGCTGGAGCCAGGTGCCCAGTGCCCACGACATGCTCGCGAGCACGACGATGAGCAGCGCCGTCGTGGACGCCTCTGCGCCACCGCCCCTGCCAGCGATGAGCGCCGAGGCGCCGGCGAAGCCCAGAAGCACCCCGGCGACCGACCTCGGCCGCGGGCGGTCACCGGACAGGACCCGCAGACAGATGATCCACAGCGGGACGGCGGCGACCAGCAGCGCGGTCAGCCCCGAGGGTGCTCCGCGGTCCTCGGCGACGGTCACCAGGCCCTGCCCGCCGACGGGCAGGAGCACACCCACCACCGCGCACCCGGCGAGCTCTCTGCGCGTCACGCGCAGCCGGTGCCGTCCGCCGAGGGCCGCGAGGACCGCCGCCAGGAGCACTCCGGCGGTCAGGGCACGGGTCCCCGACCCGAGGAGGGCAGGCATGTCGCGGACCATCACCCTGACCGCGAGGTACGTGGACCCCCACGCCACGTAGACCGTGACCAGGGCGGCCACCAGCAGGACCGGGCTGCGGGCGTCCTCGGTCGTCCGCCCGTCTGCGACGGCGTCCGTCGTGAGCGTGGCCATCTCGCACCTCCTCGTGAGCGGCCCGTCGGTGCGGGCCGTCCTTCGGAACGCTAGGCGGAGGAGAGCGCGGTGAAAAGCGATGATAAACGATAGAGAGATCGGTCTGGCTTATCATCAGGACATGGACGTGGACGTGCGGCACCTCCGGACGCTGGCCGCCATCGTGGAGGAAGGCACTTTCGGCCGAGCCGCGGACCGGCTGGGCTACACCCAGTCGTCGGTCAGCCAGCAGGTCGCCTCGATGGAGCGGGCCCTCGGCGGCTCGGTGTTCGACCGCCCCGGCGGGCCGCGGGCGGCCCGGCTCACGGCGCTGGGCGAGCTGGTCCACGCGCGGGGCCAGGAGCTGCTCCGGCACGCCGACCGGCTGGGGGAGGCCGTCAGCCGGTTCAAGGCGGGCAACGGTCGCGTCGACATCGGGACGTTCCAGAGCGTCTCGACGGTGATCCTGCCGACGCTGGTCGCGCGGCTGCGCGAGGAGCACCCCGACTGTGAGGTCAGGCTGTCGGAGGGCGAGGAGGACGACGCCCGCATCGGCGACCTGGACCTGTTGTTCTACGACGGCCCGGTCGATGACGACGTGGAGTCGGTGAAGCTCCTGGACGACCCCTACGTGCTGGTGGCGCGGCCCGGTGACTTCGCGGACGGGCCGGTGCCGCTGGCGGAGCTGTCCGAGCGGCCCATGGTGGCGTGGCCGGCGACGTGCGACCAGCCGCGGATGGAGCGGGCCCTCAGGGAGAGCGGATCTCGACCGAGGATCGTGTTCCGCAGCGCGGGCAACGAGACGCTGCTCTCCATGGTGCGCTCAGGCCTGGGCTTCGCGATCCTGCCGCGGCTGGCCGTGCTCGGCGCGGACCGGGAGCCCGGGCTGCGCCTCCACCCCCTGGACCCCGCGCCCTCCCGCGAGATCCAGCTGCACTGGCCACGCCGTCGACGGCTGTCGCCGCTGGCCCAGCGCGCCGTCGAGCTCGCGCGTGAGGTCGCGCGCGATCTCCAGACGGCGACCGTCAGTGGTCGCGCAGCGCCTTCATGAGCTCCGACTTGTTCATCTTCGACCGGCCCTCGATGCCGATCTCACCGGCGCGCTTGCGCAGGTCGGCGACGCTCCAGTCGTCGTACGAGCCGGACTTGCCGCCCTTGCGGCCGACCGCCTTGCGGGAGGTGTTGGCGGACGCGTTGGCGATGCGGGCCGACTTCTCCTTGCTGTTGCCCTCGTCGCGCAGGTCCTCATACAGCAACTTGTCCTTGACGCTGGGTCCAGGACTCTTCTTCGCGGGCATGTCGAGTCGGTAACCCCGTCGGGGTGGGCGCACACCCACCCCGACACGGGCCGCCGTCCTACTCCGGGACGCCGCTCTCCGGTGGCGCGTCGTCGCCCTGGCCGGAGTCGTCCGTGGCGATCTCGGCGTCACCGATGTCGGTGGTGAGCACGTCGGTGAGCGGGTTGCCGACGCCGTCCTGCAGCTCGACGACCTGCATGCCCGAGATGCCGAGATGGCTGTCGGAGGAGTAGCGGTACGGCGCGAGCTGTGGTCCGGCGAAGTCGCCGCCCTGGTCCTCGACCGCCTCGACCAGACCGTCGCGGGTCAGGTCCTCGCCCGCGGCCTCGAGCGCCTGCACGAACGTGTAGGCGAAGGACATGCCGTAGATGCGGTAGTTGGTGAGCTCGCCCTCCTGGCCCGACGCGTCCCAGACCTTCTGCCACAGCTGCACCCACGGGTTGTCGGGCTGGTCGACGCCGGGGATGTACTGCGAGGTCATGATCCCGTTGAGCGAGGAGGCCGTGCCGGGCACGGCGCCCTCGGAGAACCGGTCGAGCAGGGAGCCGACCAGCGTCGGGTCGGAGCCGACGTTGGAGACGTACCACGTGGGCTTGAACCCGATCTTGAGCGCGTTGAGCTGCCCGAGCGCGGTGTACGACGGCGTCGTGAACGACAGCACCAGGTCGGCGCCGCTCGCCTGCAGCGCGGTGATCTGCGGTGCCACGTCCGTGTTGCCGGACGTGTAGCGCTGGGCCTCGACGATCTGAGAGTCGATGTACTGCCGCACGCCCTTCTCGGCGTCCGCACCGAAGTCGTCGTCCTGGAGGAACAGGCCGACCTTCGCGTCGGGCATGTTCTCCGAGACCCACTGGCCGATGATCTTGCCCTCGATCTCGTAGTCGGGCTGCCAGCCGAAGGTGTAGGGGTGGCTGTCGGGGTCGTCGCCCCACGCCAGCGCGCCGGAGGAGACGAACAGGTCCGGGACCTCCTCGTCGTTGAGGGAGTCCACGACCGCGTTGTGGGTCGGTGTGCCGAGCGAGCCGACCGTCGCGAACACCTTGTCCTTGAGCACCAGCTCGTCGGTCAGGGTGCTGGTCTTGGTCGGGTCGTAGCCGTCGTCCTTGACCAGGAACTCGATCTTCCGCCCGTGCACTCCGCCGTTGTCGTTGACGTAGTCGAAGTAGGCCTGGGCGCCGGTCGGGATCTCGCTGTAGCCCGGAGCGGCGACCCCGGTGAGCGGGAAGGTGGCGCCGATCGTGACCGAGTCGTCGGTGACACCGACCTCGGCCGCGCCGCCTCCCCCCTTGTCGTCGTCGTCCTTCCCACCGGCACCGCAGGCGCCGGCCAGGCCGGTGAGCGCGAGGACACTGGTCAGGACGACCAGCTTCCGTGTGTTCATCTGGTGTCTCCCTTCGAGGTGGCGACGGTCGCGCCCGAGAGGGCGGCGTCCGGTGGTGTGGTGGGTTCTGGGGCCGCGGGGTCGTCGCCCCGGCGCCGGTTGCGGAGACGGTGCCAGCCGCCTTCGAGGCTGCCGACGAGGCCGCGCGGGGCGAGCAGCACGACGAGCACCATCACGAGCCCGTAGACCAGCGGCGCCAGCTCGGCGGCCCGGATGTCGTCGAGGCCCGCGGAGCTGCCGGCGTCGGTGATGACCGACGGCAGGAAGGTGAGCAGGGCCGCGCCGATGAGGGCGCCGCTGAGGCTGCCGAGGCCGCCCAGCACGACCGCGGTGAGCAGGGTCAGGCTGAGCGTCAGCGTGAAGCCGGTCGGGGCGGTGAGCCGGACGGCGAGGGCCATCACGGCTCCCGCGGCCCCGGCGGCCGCGGCGCTCACCACGAACGCGGAGACCCGCGCCCGGCCGAGGTGGATGCCGGCCAGCTCGGCCGCGACCTCGTCGTCGCGGACCGCGCGCCAGCGCCGGCCGACCCGGCTGCGGGCCAGGTTGGCGAGCAGCAGGTAGACGACGACCAGCGTGAACCAGGCCAGGTAGGCGACGTACTTGCTGCGGGTCAGGTCGTGGGCCGTCACGAAGTACGCCGCGTCGAGGACCCACTGCGGCGTCTCGGGGACCCGCAGCCGCAGCCCCTGCTCGCCACCGAGGGTCTCCTTGTAGTGCAGGGCGATCCCGGGCAGCGCCACCGCGAGCGCCAGGGTGGCGCCGGCCAGGTAGGGGCCGCGCAGGCGGGCCGCGGCCGCGCCGATGACGACGCCGACCCCGGTGGTGACGGCGGTGGCGACCACGAGGGCCACAGGGAGTGGCAGCACCGGGTCGTCGGAGATGAGGAGCGCGGTCGAGTACGCGCCGACCGCCATCAAGGCACCGTGACCCAGCGAGATCTGCCCGTTCAGGCCGGTCAGCACGGTCAACCCGCCCGCCGCGATGCCGAGGTAGGCCATCTCGGTGAGCTGGACGGCGCGGAAGTCGTCGACGGACTCGAGCACCAGCACCACCGCGAGCACACCGCTCGCGGCGAGCAGCAGGTGCTGGGGCAGGGTGTTCCGCCAGACCGCGGCGGCCAGGCGCCGCATCAGACCCGCCTCTCCCGGGCCGGGGCGAACAGTCCGTCGGGGCGGAGGAACAGCACCGCCATCAGGATCGCCAGCGCGGCGAGCGCGACCAGCTGCGAGCCGACGTACCCGGACACGAAGCTGAGCGCGAGCCCGAGGAACAGGCCGCCGACGACCGCACCGACCGGGCTGTCCAGCCCGCCGAGCACCGCGGCCACGAAGCCGTAGACGACCACCGAGTCCATGTAGCCGGGGTGGACCAGGCTCCCTCCCGCGATGAGCAGCCCGGCGAGCGAGCCGACCAGCGCGGCCAGCGCCCAGCCCAGGGTGAGCATCCGGCCGACGCGGACGCCCAGCAGCCTCGCCACCTCCTGGTTGAACGCCGCGGCGCGCATCTTGAGGCCGAGGTCGGTGAGCCGGAACAGCAGCAGGAGCAGCACCATCACCGCGAGCACGGCGAGGATCGTGAAGACCCCGAACCCCGTGAGCGCGATCGTCGTGTCGCCGACCTCGATGCCGCGGATACCGAACGCCGCGGGGAACGAGCGGTAGCGGTTGCCGAAGACGACCGACGCCAGCGCGTGCAGCACGACGAACAGGCCGAGGGTGAGGATCACCGCGTTGATCTCCGGCCCGCCCTCGACCGGCCGGATCACCACCCGCTCGACGACGGCTCCGAGCACCAGCCCCGCGACCAGCGCCGCCGCGAAGCCCAGCCAGTAGGAGTGGCCGTGGTCGATGATCTCGAGCGCGACGAACGTCGTCACCATCGCCATCGGGGCCTGCGCGAAGTTGACCACCCGGGTCGAGCGCCAGATCAGCACCAGCGCCAGCGCGAACGCGGCGTACACCATGCCGAGGGTGAGCCCCCCGAGTGCGGTGTTGAGCAGCTGCTGCACGGTCGTCTCGTCTCCTCAGAAGCCCAGGTAGGCGTGGCGGAGCTGGTCGTCGCCCGCCAGCACGTGCGCCTCTTCGTCGACGACGACCCGGCCGAGGTTGAGCACGACGGCGCGGTGCGCGATGGACAGGGCGCTCCGGGCGTTCTGCTCGACGAGGACGACGGTGAGGCCGTCGTCGGCGACCAGCCCGCCGAGCAGGTCGAAGATCTGGGCGACCACCCTGGGCGCCAGGCCCAGGGAGGGCTCGTCGAGCAGCAGCAGCTCGGGCGAGGCCATCAGGGCCCGGCCGATCACCAGCATCTGCCGCTCCCCGCCGGAGAGCACGTGGGCGCTCCCCGAGCGCCGGTCCTTCAGCACGGGGAACAGTGAGAACACCCGGTCCAGCCGCTCCGCGGGCGTCCGCTTGCCGCGGCCGAGTCCGCCGAGGCGAAGGTTCTCCTCGACCGTGAGCTCGGTGATGACGCCGCGGCCCTCGGGCACGTGCGACATGCCCAGACCGGGCATCCGCTCGGGCGGCAGCCGGGTCAGCTCGCGGTCGCCGAGGCGGACGCTCCCCGAGTCGGCGCGGACCAGCCCCGAGATCGTGCGCAGCAGCGTCGTCTTCCCGGCGCCGTTCGCGCCGAGCACGGCGGTCACCTGACCCGCAGGCGCAGTGAAGCCGACGTCGCGCAGCGCGCGGACCGCGCCGTACGACGCGGAGAGTCCCGAGACGGTGAGCATGACGCCCTAGGTCACCGCCTCGCCGAGGTACGCCGCGAGGACAGCAGGGTCGTCGCGCACCTCGTCGGGGGTGCCGGTGGCGATCACCTTGCCGAAGTCGAGGACCGTGATGTCGTCGCACACCGACATCACGAGGTCCATGTGGTGCTCGACGAGCATGACCGACATCCGCCCGGCCAGCTCCCGCAGCAGACGACCCAGCTCGGCCAGCTCGGCCTCGGACAATCCGCTCGCGGGCTCGTCGAGCATGACCAGCTCGGGCTCGCCGACCAGTGCTCGTGCCAGCGCGACCTTCTTGCGCATCGCATAGGGGAGCGAGCCCGGGTGCCGGTCGGCGTAGGCCGCGATGCCGAGCTCGTCGAGCACGGCCAAGGCCCGCTCCCGCAGTCTCGTCTCGTCGCGTCCCGAGCGGGGGAGCGCCAGCAGTCCGGCCAGGAAGCCGGCTCTGGCCCGGGCGTCGGCGCCGACCAGCACGTTGTCGAGGACGGTCATCCGGTCGAAGAGGCCGAGCCCCTGCAGCGTCCGCGCGATGCCGAGACCGGCGAGCTGGTGCGGCCGCAGGCCGCGCAGCTCCTCTCCGCCCCAGGTGATCGTCCCGGCGTCGGGCCGGACGAAGCCGCAGGCGACGTTGAAGAGCGTCGTCTTGCCGGCTCCGTTCGGACCGATCACCCCGAGCACCCGGCCGGGCCGGGCCGTCAACGAGACCCCCGAGAGCGCCGCGATCCCCCCGAACCGCACGCTGAGGTCCCGCATCTCCAGGCTGCGCGCCGAGGGCCCCACAGATTCCCCCTCACCACGTCGCCGGTGTGACGCCCTCCACTTTGGTGTCCGCGCACAGTGCCCCGCGATGGGCTCTCCGCACAGCATCGATGGGGCTCCGCGCCACGGCCGCGCGGGAGGGGCTGGTCAGATTTGTGCGCCGGGTGCCATGGTGCGCACATGCGTGCGCTCGCGGACACGCCTGACCCGGACCTCGACGCCCGGGTCGCGGCCGCGTGGCTGACCCTGCTGGAGGACGCGGACGGGATCGCCGACAGCATCTCGCTGACGCTGCTCGAGAAGGATGCCGAGGTCTACGAGCGAGCCGGCCCCGAGTTCCAGGTCGACGTCCGGGCCAGCACCCGCGAGCACATCAGGCGCGGCATCGAGGCGATGGCGGGACTCGAGGGCGCCAGCCACGTGACCGCGCAGCTGTGGCGCGAGACCGGCCGCCGGCGGGCCCGGCAGGGGATCGCGATGGAGCTGGTGCTCAACGCCTACACGCTCGGCACCCGGTTCCTCTGGGAGGCCCTCCTGGCCCAGGGCGAGCAGGGCAAGGTCGACGACCAGGTGCTGCTCGTCGCCGGGCAACGGGTGTGGTCGGCGCTCGACGTCCAGAACGCCGTGTTCATCGACGCCTACCGCCGCGAGAGCGTGCGGCTCCAGCGCCGCGACCTCCAGCGCCAGCAGAGCACGCTCGACGCGCTCGTCGAGGGCCGCGGCACGGACCCGGCGTTCGCCGCCGAGGCGCGCGAGGTGTTCGGCATCGGCGCCGAGATGACCGTGGCCTGCGTCGTGGCGCCCTACGACGGCTCACTGGACGAGCCTCTGACGCCGCCTGCCGAGCGCCTGGGGCGCCACGGCATCATCTCGCACTGGCACGTGCGCGGCGGCGTCTCGTTCGGCGTGCTGGCCGGCGAGCTGCCGGACGTCGACGAGCTGGTCGCGCTGCTGCGGCCCCATGCCGTCGGCCGGGTCGGCATCGCCACCTCCACCGACGGGGTGGCGGGGTTCGCGACGGCGTTCCAGCTGGCCAGCCGGGCCGCCGACACGGTGGCGCGCGAGGAGCGCCGGGTGGTGGCCATCTCGCAGCGGCTGCCCGAGGTGCTGCTGGCCGAGAGCCCGGAGGTGACCGCCCTGCTGGTGCAGGAGACCGTCGCGCCGATCCTGGCCCAGCCACCGCACGCCGCCGAGGTCCTGATGCAGACGCTGTCCGCGCTCCTCGAGCACAACGGCTCCGCCAAGCACGCGGCGGAGGCGCTGTTCTGCCACCGCAACACGGTGATCTATCGGACTCGCCAGATCGAGGAGCTGACCGGACGCAGCCTCGGGGACGCCCGGGACCGGATGCTGCTCGGCCTCGGCCTCCTGGCGCGCCACCAGCTGCTGGGCGGGCCGCCGCGCTGATCAGCCCGGGACCGCCGCGGCCTCGCGGGCCAGGTGTCGCTCGGCGGCCCTGGCCGCCGGGTGCATGGCCACGGCGGCCACGACGACGACCGCGGCGATGACCAGCCACCCGGGCGTGCCCCACTCCATCGCCAGGAAGGTGTAGGCAGCGGGCGCCCAGACCGAGCCGACCGTGTAGCCGAGCTGCGACACGCCTTGGTACTCACCGCGGCGCGCGGGGTCCGAGAGCTCGGCCTGGAGTCCCCACTCGCCGGCCGAGTCGAAGAGCTCGGCACCGGTCACGGTGACGTGGCCCACCCACACCAGCGCGATCGTGACCCAGCCGACCGTGTCATGGGTGACGAGGACGATGCCGCAGGAGAGGACGAAGAAGAACGCGCCGCGGCGGATGACCCGCAGGGAGTCGGCGACGGTCACGATCCCTCGTGCGGCGGCCACCTGGAGCAGGACCGCCAGGACGGTGTTGGTCCCGAACAGCCAGGCCAGCAGCACCCGCGGCGCGTCGGTCTCCTCGACCAGCCAGAGGGGGATCACGACGTTGAGCAGCACCTGGTGGGTGCCGAGCACCCCGCCGCAGACCGACATCAGCAGGTAGCCGCGGTTGCGCAGTGCGCTGCTGCGTCCCTTGTCGCCCAGCGCCGCCTCGAGCGGTGCTTCCTCCTCCACGTGCTCGCCCCTGCGGGGCAGGCGGGCCACGAGGGTCGCGTTGACCAGCAGCAGCGCGGCCGTGGCGGCCGGCACCATGCGGATCACGTCGTTGCTGTTGGTCGCCAGCGCAAGTCCGGCCAGGAGGGCGCCGAGGGTGTAGCCGACGTTGCGGGCGGCGCGGAAGTAGGCATTGGAGGCGACCCGCTGCTCGCGCGGGAAGACGTCGAACCGGTAGGCGTTGCGGGCCGACCGGCTGGCCGTCGTGACGACCTGGACCGCGACCATCACGGCCACGAACCCGACCATGCCGCCGACCGCCAGCCAGCCGAGGTAGAGCACGGCCTCGACCAGGGAGCTGACCGCCCACACCCGCTTCGCCCCGAACCGGTCGCTGAGCTTGCCGAGAGGTACGGCGACGAGGAACGTGACGACGCCCGCGATCGTCAGGCCGAGCCCGACCCGCGCGGCGGACAGCCCGACGATCTGGGTGAAGAACACCGCGCTCCCGGTGAGGAAGACGCCATCCCCGAACGCCGACAGGACCGACTGCGTGGACAGTCGGCGCACGAGCGGGGTGGGCCCCGCGAGCCGGAGCACCCTCGCAGGGAGGTGTCTTGACATCAAGATAACCTTAGACGCGCCGGCGCGGCCCTCGCCACGCATTTCTCCTGAGGCCGGCGAGGCTCCCTACGTGGCTCCGCCGTGTACCTTCGTCATAGGGCTGGTCGTGCTCGTGCCGTCCAGCTCGGCCCCAAGAAGCCGCCCGGACCTCGCGGACCCGATGTGTGTGACCCCGCGGGGGGAACCGTGCTCACCGACGACCGCTTGTCCGACGTGCTGAGTGAGTTCGCCCGCAACATGGCCACCGACTTCCCGATCCAGGAGATCCTGGACCACCTGGTGGTCCGGATCGTCGACGTCCTGCCGATCGATGCGGCCGGGGTCACGCTGATCTCGGCGACCACCGACCCGGAGTACATCGCTGCCTCGGACGAGTCGGCGATGCGCTTCGAACAGCTGCAGACCGAGCTCGGCGAGGGGCCCTGCCTGGCCGCCTACGAGACCGACGAGCCGATCTCCATCCCCGACCTGACCCGGGACGACCGGTTCCCGACCTTCGCCGCGCGTGCGGTGCGCGAAGGGATGGCCGCGGTGTTCACGTTCCCTCTCCGCCACGGCGACCGGGGACTCGGCGCCCTGGACCTGTACCGCGAGACCGTGGGACCGCTCGACGAGGCCGAGATGGCTGCGGCGCAGACCCTTGCCGACGTGGCGACCGCCTATCTGCTCAACGCGAGGTCGAGGGAGGAGCTGACGGCCGCCTCGGCCATGGAGCACGACGCCCTGGAGCAGCTCCGCCTGCTCGACCAGACCAAGACCGAGTTCCTGGCCACCGTGATCCACGAGCTGCGCACTCCGCTGACCAGCATCAGCGGCTACACCGAGATGCTGCAGGAGGGTGACCTCGACGCCACCCAGAAGAAGCTGTTGCAGGCCGTCACCCGGAACGGCAAGCGGCTGGCCGCACTGGCTGACGACCTGCTCACGCTCTCGAGCGTCGAGCAGGCCACCATCGGCCACGAGCACGGGCCGGTCGACCTCGGTGAGCTCGTCAGCGCCGTTCTGTCCGGCGTGCAGCCTCCCCCGGCCGACCGGGGCCTCGAGGTGACCTTCACGGTGCCCCCGACGCCTGTGGTCGTCCACGGCGATGCTCGCAACCTCGAGCGGATGGTGTCGAACCTGGTCTCCAACGCCGTGAAGTTCACCGAGCGCGGCGGATGGGTCCGTCTCTCGCTCGAGGCGGGCGACGCGAACGCGCGCCTCGAGGTCAGCGACAACGGCATCGGCATCCCGGCGGACGAGCAGGTCAACCTGTTCACCAGGTTCTTCCGCTCCTCGACGGCCACGGACAACGCCATTCCTGGGTCCGGACTCGGCCTGACCATCGTGGAGTCGATCGTCAAGAGCCACGACGGCACCCTGTCGGTGGTCTCGGCCGACCACCGCGGCACCTCGTTCATCGTCATCCTGCCCCTCGAGCCCGGGTCCTGACGCGCGGAACGGCCGCCGGTCCCGGAGGGGACCGACGGCCGTGGCGTCCGGTGCGGCCGAGCGTCAGTAGACGTGGACGATGTACTGGTTGGCGACCGCGGCGTAGTTGGCGTCGGCAGGGACCATCAGGATGAACTTGAACTTGTTCTTCTTCGGCGCCCTGAAGGAGAACTTGCCCTTCTTGTCGGTCTTCACCGTGGCGTACTTCTTGGTCTTCTTGTGACCGACGATCTGGAGGATCTTGATCTTCTTCTTGGCGAAGTCGGGGGTCACCTTGCCCAGGACGTTGAGGTCCTTGGTGCGGGCGTCGACCTTGCGCGCGACGCTGATGGCGATCGGGGCGGACTCGGCCGGAGCCATGGTGTTGGCCGAGCTGCCGAAGCCCTCGGTGCCGCCGGGGAAGACGACCTTGTAGGTCGCGTTCGTCTGCGGGACGACGTCGCTGAAGGAGAAGTAGCCCGCGCTGTCGTCGGTGGCGACGGTGGTCCACGTGGGGTTGCTCGGGGTCGAGACCTGCAGGGACACGGTGGAGGGGCTGTTGGGGGTGTTGCCGCTGGGCGCGGTGACCTTGCCGGAGATGTAGAGGTCGTCGCCGTAGGTGATCGCGTTCGTGGTCAGCGGGTCGACGGTGACCGTGGACGGGACCGTGGCGGCCTGGGCCGGCGCGGCGCTGAGGAGGACCGGTCCGGCGGCGGCGAGGCCGACGGTGACCAGTCCGGTGACGAGGCGGGTGATGCGCATCAGGTGGTGCTCCTAGCTCGGGAGATGTCGGGTTGAGCGCGGGTGACCTTCCCTCGCGGGCCACGCCGCAAACCGGATGCCACCACTTCGTGACCGACCCACTGGTCAGACGAACGCCGAGATCCCCGTCTCCGCGCGGCCGATGAGCAGCTTCTGCACCTGGCTCGTCCCCTCGTAGAGGGTCATCACCCGCGCATCGCGGAGATACTTCGCGGCGGGGTACTCGTCGACGTACCCGGCCCCGCCGTAGATCTGGATGCAGTGGTTGGCGGCGCGCACGGCGGCCTCCGAGGCGTAGAGCTTGGCCTTCGAGGCCGCGACCCGGAAGTCCTCGCGGCGGTCGATCAGGTCGGCGGCCCGCCAGACCAGGAGGCGCGCGGCGTCCGCGTCGAGGGAGATGTCGGCGATCATGTCCTGCACGAGCTGGAAGCCGGCGATCTTGCGGCCGAACTGGGTGCGGCTGGTGGCGTAGTCGACCGAGGACTCCAGGCAGGCCTGCACCAGCCCGACGCAGCCGGCCGCGACCGAGACGCGGCCCTTGTCGAGGCTGCTCATCGCGATCTTGAAGCCCTGCCCCTCCTCGCCCAGCCGCGCGGACCCGGGCACCCGGACGTCCTCGAGGAACAGCTCGGCGGTCGCCTGGCCACGCAGCCCGAGCTTGCCCTTGATCTCGCGGGCCTCGAAGCCGTCGGCGTCGGTCGGCACGAGGAAGGCCGTCACGCCCTTGGGCCCGTCGTCCGACGTGCGCGCGAAGACCAGCGCGACGTGCGCCCAGGTGCCGTTGGTGATGAACAGCTTCTGCCCGTTGAGGACGTAGTCGTCGCCGTCCCTGGTCGCCCTGGCCGTCAGGTTGCCGGCGTCGGACCCGGTCCCGGGCTCGGTGAGACCGAAGCAGCCGAGCTTCTCGGCACTCGCGATCCCGGGCAGCCACTCGTGCTTCTGCTCCTCGCTTCCGAAGCCGAGGATCGACTTGCCGACCAGGCCGTTGGAGACCGAGACGATGCCGCGCAGCGCGGAGTCGGCCCGGCCGAGCTCCTCCATGCCGAGCGCGTAGGTGACGTAGTCGCCACCCAGGCCGCCGTACTCCTCGGGGATGGTGAGCCCGAAGAAGCCGATCTCGGCCATCTTCGGGATGATCGCGAGGTCGACCGACTCGTCGCGGTCCCACTGCTGGCGGTGCGGCACGGCCTCCTTCTCGAGGAAGTCGCGGGCGAGCGCCCGGAACGCCTCCTGCTCCTCGCTGAGCGACAGATCCATCGTCAGTTCCTCCTGCCAGCCTGGCGCGCCAGCTCGGTCCGGGCCAGGGACGCCTTGTGGACCTCGTCGGGGCCGTCCGCGAAGCGGAGCGTCCGGATGGCGGCGTACGACGCGGCGAGGGGGAAGTCCTGGGACAGCCCGCCGGCACCGTGGGCCTGGATGGCGCGGTCGACGATCTCCTGGACGACCTTGGGTGTCGCGATCTTGATCGCCTGGATCTCCGTGTGCGCGCCGCGGTTGCCGACCGTGTCCATCAGCCAGGCGGTCTTGAGCACCAGCAGCCGGAGCTGCTCGACCGCGACCCGGGCGTCGGCGATCCACTCGCGGATCACGCCCTGGCGGGCCAGCGGCTTGCCGAAGGCGACTCGTCCCTCGACCCGCGCGCACATCAGCTCGATCGCCCGCTCGGCCAGCCCGACCGCACGCATGCAGTGGTGGATCCGGCCGGGACCGAGCCGGGCCTGGGCGATCGCGAAGCCGTGTCCCTCCTCGCCGACCAGGTGGGTGACGGGCACCCGGACGTCCTCGAAGCGGAGCTCGGCGTGGCCGCCGTGCTCGTGGTCGTCGTAGCCGAACACCGTCATCGGCCGGACGACCGTGAGGCCTGGGGTGTCGCGGGGGACCAGGACCATCGACTGCTGGCGGTGCCGCTCGGCGTCGGGGTCGGTCTTCCCCATCACGATGAAGATCTCGCACTGCGGGTTCATGGCCCCGGTGATCCACCACTTGCGGCCGTTGACGACGTAGTCGTCGCCGTCGCGGACGATGGAGGTCTCGATGTTGGTGGCGTCGGACGACGCGACGTCCGGCTCGGTCATCGCGAACGCCGACCGGATCGTGCCGTCGAGCAGCGGGGCGAGCCAGCGCTCCTGCTGCTCCGGGCTCCCGAACATCGACAGCACCTCCATGTTGCCGGTGTCGGGGGCCGAGCAGTTGAGCGCCGGCGGCGCGAGGTGGCCGGCGCGGCCGGTGATCTCGGCCAGCGGTGCGTACTGGAGGTTCGTGAGCCCTGCCCCCGCGTAGGCACCGTGCTCCTCGCCGGGGAGGAACAGGTTCCAGAGCCCGCGGTCGCGCGCCGCAGCGCGCAGCTCCTGCAGCACCGGCGCGGTCGACCACGCGAACGGGTCCTGCATCGCCTCGAGCTGGTCGTGGAAGACCTGCTCGGCCGGCTCGACCTTCGTCGCCATGAAGTCGAGCAGCTGCTCCTGCAGCTCCTGGGTGCGGGCATCGAGGGCGAAGTCCATGTCCTAGTTCTCCTTCATGGAGTGGAGGCCGGCGGCGATGATCAGGTCGAAGCCCTCGCCGATCCGGTCGAAGCCCTCCCCGACCGTCTGGCCCCTCAGGTAGCGGTAGTGGATCCCCTCGAGGATCACGGCGAGCTTGAAGTAGGCCAGAGCAAGATGGAATCCCATCTCACCGGGCTCCCGGCCGCGGGCCGCGGTGTACGCCCCGAGCTGCTGCTGGTTGCCGGGCCAGCCCTTGGCCTTCGCGACGTCGGAGACCAGGTCGCCGCCGGCCGAAGCGCCGAGGGTCTCGTACACCATCATGAGCGCGACGTCGGTGCGGGTGTCACCGAGCGTGGCCATCTCCCAGTCGACCACCGCATGGATCTCGTCGTCGGTGCCGACCAGGCAGTTGTCCAGCCGGTAGTCGCCGTGCACGATCCCCACCACCGACGGGTCCTCGGGCGGGAGCCGCTCGGTCAGCAGCCGGTGCAGCTCGTCGGCGTCCGGGTGGTCGCGGGTCTTCGAGCCCTCGAGCTGCTTGCCCCAGCGGCGCACCTGCCGCTCCAGGAAGCCCTGCGGACGCCCGAACTCACCGAGCCCGACCTCCTGCGGGTCGACGGCGTGCAGCGCGGCCAGCACGTCCACCAGCCGCCCGGCGATCTCCGACGTCCGTGCGGCGCCGAGCCCCTCGAGCTCCTCGGCCCGCCGGTACGCGCGGCCCTCGACCCTCTCCATCACGTAGAACGGCGCACCGAGGACGTCCGGGTCGGCGCAGTGCGCGTAGGTCCGGGGGACCGGTACGTCGGTGTCGCCGAGCGCGGACATGGCGGTGTACTCACGGCCCATGTCGTGTGCGGTGGCCTGCACGTGGCCCAGCGGCGGGCGCCGCACGATCCACCACGAGGCGCCGTCGGTGACCTCGTAGGTGAGGTTGGACTTGCCGCCGGCGATCACGGACGCAGAGAGGTCGCCGTCGATCTCGCCCGGCCGCTCGCCGTCGTACCACCGGCGGAAGGCGTCGAGGTCGAGGCCGGGCACCTCCATCAGGCCACTCCCGTGTGCTGGTCGACCTTGGCCTGGAGCCGGCGCATCCCGGCCAGCCAGGCGTCGGGGTCCGCGGCGCGGGCCGCGTAGTAGCTGCCGACCTCGGGGTGGGGAAGCACCAGGAACCTGTCCTCGGCCAGGGAGGCCAGCCACGCGTCGGCCACCTGGTCGGGGGTCAGCGCGGCGTCGCGGGTGAGCAGGTCCTTGAGGGGGCCGGCCTGCTCGAGCATCCGGGTCTGCACGCCTTGGGGGCAGATCGCCTGGACGGCGATGCCGCGGTGGCCGTAGGTGACCGAGAGCCACTCCGCGAAGCCGACGGCGGCGTGCTTGGTCACCGAGTACGGCGCCGCGCCGATCATCGTCAGCAGGCCGGCGGCGCTCGCGGTCACCACGAAGCGTCCGCCCTTGCCGTCCGCCAGCCAGCCGGGCACCAGCACGCGGGCGGCTCGGACGTGCGCCATCACGTTGGTGTCGATCATCCGCGCCCAGTCCCCGTCGGAGGCCTGGAGGCTGTCGGGCTGCGTCCGGTCGATGCCGGCGTTCGCCATGAACACGTCGATGCGGCCGAGGGCCCCGGTGGCGGTCGTGACCAGCGTGCGCACGCCGGTCTCCGAGGAGCAGTCGCCAGGCGCCGCGGTGGCGCCGAGCTCCTCGGCGACCGTGCGGCAGGCGTCCTCGTCGAGGTCGTTGACCACGACCCGCGCCCCTTCGGCCACCAGCCGGCTCGCGAGCGCCCTGCCGATGCCGTGCCCGGCGCCGGTGACCACGGCTCCGGCGTCCCGCAGGTTCTGCATGGGACCCACACTCTCATCTGTCAACTGCGGTTGACAGGAGGGCATCTGTCAACTACGGTTGACAGATGACCGAGCTGAAGGCGTTGACCGACGCCGCCACCGCGTCGGACCCACGAGCGGGCCTGCGCGCCGTGCGCGCCCTGGGTCGCCTGCTCGAGCACCTCGAGCGGACCCAGGTCGACCGGGCCCGCGCCGCCGGGTGGTCGTGGCAGGAGATCGCGGACGTCCTCGAGGTCAGCCGGCAGGCCGTCCACAAGAAGCACTCGCGCCGCTAGGCGCCACGAGCAAGGAGTCACGGAGATGTTGGAGCGGTTCACCCGCAACGCCCGCGCCGTCGTGGTCGGTGCGCAGCAGTCAGCGCTGCAGAGCAAGGCCGCCGAGGTGCGTCCGGCGCACGTCCTCGAGTCGCTGGTCTCCACCGACTCGACCCTGGCCATGAAGGTCCTGGCCGGGCTCGGTGCGCCCGGCGACGAGGTACGCCGCGTGGTCCGCGGTCTCGTCACGCAGTACTCGGACGGCCTCGACGCCGACGATGCCGAGGCGCTCAGGCTCCTCGGCATCGACCTCGACGAGGTGCTGAGCCGGATCGACGGCGACCTCAGCGACGGCGGCGGCCCGATCCCCCAGGGGCACAAGCGCTTCGCCCGGCAGAGCAAGAAGCTGCTCGAGCTCTCCCTGCGCGAGGCCCTCCGGCTCGGCGACAGCTTCATCGGCAGCGAGCACATCCTCCTCGGCCTGATCCGCGCCGAGGACCACACCGTGCTCCAGACCCTGGCCGCCTTCGACCTCAGCCCGGACGACGTGCGGCGGGCGGTCGACGAGGCGGACCGCCGCGCGGGCTGAGGTGCTCGAGTGCCAGCCCAGTGGTTGAGGAGGCTCGCGCGTCGCCCGGTGGTTGAGGAGCTCGCGTCGTCGCCCGGTGGTTGAGGAGCTCGCGTGGGCGCCGGTGGTTGAGGAGCTCGCGCAGCGAGCGTCTCGAAACCTCTGACGGCTGCGCTGGAAGGTGACCCCGGGCGGGTCCCAGCCTCGGGCCACCCGGTTCGACACGGGCGCAGAGCGCCCTCCTCACCCAACGGTGGTCTCCGGCGCCGCCTGCCCGACAGCTAGGACGAGGCGGCGTCGTTCAGCAGCGGGGCGAGCGGCGTGAGCTCCGCGGCGAGGAGCTCCAGCTCTTCCGGCGTGAGGGCGTCGTACGGCGCCTCCGCGAGCCGGTCGGTGAGCGCCTCGATCCGCTCCTTGCACGCCCGGCCGGAGTCCGTGAGGTGACCGTCGGGGTCGATCAGGCCGCGGGCGCGCAGGCCGTCCATCACGGTGGCCAGCCGGGCCTTCGGCAGGTGGTGGATCCGGCCGAACGACTCGGCGGGGTGGATGCCCATGGTGAGCGCAGCGAGCACGTGCGACTCCGTGCCGCCGATGTCCTCGGAGAGCAGGGCGGCGATGTGACCGTCTCCGCGGTGCTCGCGGAGCATGTTCGCCGCGTGCCAGAGCCGGGCGACCGGCTCGTCGGGGACGGGGACCGTGCGGAGCGCGGCATACATCGCCCGGCCGTGGACGGGGGCGCTGGTCGCCGCCGTCAGGGTGAGGTCGGCGGCGCGCGCAAGGCCGTCGGACTCCGCGAGGTCGCCGAGGATCCGCCTCAGCGCCGCGACGCAGCCCTGCTGGCGGGCGGCGATCGCGGCAGCCGGGGTGGTGGTCTCCCACACCTTCGGGATGTGGCGGGCCACCTCACCCTCGCCGAAGTTGTAGAACAGCGCGTCGACCACCTCGGCCGAGACCCGGCCCAGCGGCGCGGACCGCCCGGCGAAGTAGCCGTCCCAGTAGGTCCGGAAGCCCAGTGCGGCCATCGCCTCGTGGGGCTCGTCGGCGGAGAAGTTGACCATGCAGATCGGCTCCAGCAGGTCGTACATCCGGCGGGCGACAGGCTCGGGGTGGGGCATCGGTGATCGTCTCCTGGGGTCGTGAGGACGCCCTCGTGGGCGCTCCTTCATCCTTCCCACGAACGGCGTCGCCGCAATTCGACACCCGGGACGAGAACGCCGCCCTCAGGCCGGCACCTCAGGGCGTGGGCTGGAGGGCCGGATGGGTCCCGACGAGTGCGTGCTCTCCAGTTGCCGGCTCGACCTCGGCGCTGTCGGGGTCGGCCGACGACATGCGGCGGTATGCCAGGCTTCCGTCGCCGTCGACGGCGGTGAACAGGATGCGGGTGCCGTCGGGTGTCCAGCGGGGCTGGGTCGCGCGCATCTCGCCGGTGGCGAAGTGGGTGAGCTGCCTGCGGTCCGAGCCGTCCGCACGGACCGTGTAGAGGTTGGAGGGCACGCGCATGTCCCCGAAGATGCTGAGGTCGTGGTCGGAGTAGACGATCTGGCCGGGATCGGTCGGGCGCCAGTCGCAGTAGGTGCCCCACCCTCGGGGCTCGGACACCGGGTGCGCGGGGCCACCGGCGATCTTCCCCACCTCGACCGCGGTGGCGGTCGGGCCGTCGCCGACGTCGCCGGTCTCGGCGGTCACGCAGTACGACGTGCCGTCGGGCGAGACCCGGGGGGCGCTGAACAGCTCGTGCGCGGCCGATCTGGCGACGTCGTGCTTCGTCCCCGCGTCGAGGTCGAGCAGCTCGAGGGACGACGAGGACGGCACTCCGGCATCGGTCTCCGGGCCGTCGTACCGCATCATCAGGAGGCTGTGACCCGAGGGCATCCAGGCGACGTAGTCGTAGGCCAGGCACGCTCCGGTGCAGGCGGCCACCCGGCGGGCGTGGGACCCGTCGGCGTCGGAGACCCAGACCTCCCCGGTCTCCTCGGCCGCGATGAACGCCAGCTCCGTGCCGGAGGGGGACCAGTCCGGATGGACCTGCTCGCCGGGGACGTCCATCAGGATCTGGTGCGCACCCTCCCCGTCGGCCTGGACGAGAAAGACGCCGTCGCCCGCGGCGCCGGGGGCCTGGTAGGCGAGCCAGGGCCCGGCCGCGCTCGCCGGGCCTGATGACTGCGGCGTGGTTGATGGCTGCGCCGGGCTCGATGACTGCGCCGGAGACCCACTGGGTGTGCCCTCGGACGCGGGGTCGGAGGCGGGGTCGGAGGCGCTGTCGCCGCACCCGGTGACCGCCAGGACAAGGCCCACCGCGATCGCCAGGCGGCCGCGACGCACCACCCTCACTCGCGGGTCGGCACTCGGTCGGCACTCGCCTCGCGCGATCGGCTCCATGGATCCACGCTCGGTCATCGGGCCGCCCGGCACATCCGTACGGGCCCGGATCTCCGAGTAGGGGTCAGCCCGGTGTGACCGGTGGTCGTCGCCCACGCCGGCGTTCCCAGAGGCCACAGGCGACCATCACCAGCCCCGCCAGGACCCCGCCGGCGAGCACGTCGACCACGTAGTGCTCGCCGTAGTAGACCAGCGTCACCGACATCGCGACCGGGTAGAGCACGAGCAGGTAGCGCAGCGGGGTGCTCAGCCGCCAGATGCCGTACATCGCCACCAGGAACGTGATGCCCGCGTGCAGCGACGGCATCGCGGCGACCGGGTTGCCGACGCCCTGGAGGACCAGGTCGAACCGGCCCAGGCCGAGGTCACGCCAGCCGCGCCCGGTCAGACGCGGGATGGCCTCGTGGATGTAGCCCTCCTCCGAGGCCATCCACGGGGGCGCCATGGGGTAGACGATGTAGCAGACGAGAGCGCCGAAGTTGATGGTGATGTAGCGGCGCATCCAGAGCAGCCACTCCTCGCGCTTGCGCACCCACAGCACCGCGGCGATGGTCAGCCCGGTCAGGAAGTGGCTGGCGTAGACGGTGGTGAAGAAGACGTCGTACCAGCGCGGGTCGCTCTCCCGCAGGCACGGGTTGCCGCAGAGCCGGTGCTGGAGCCACTCGGTCGGCAGCGTGCCGGCTCCGACGAACTCGTCGAAGTGGATCGGCATCGAGAAGTGCACCGGCAGGCTGAGCTCGTCGGTGAGGCCCCGGCTGTAGAAGTAGATGACCAGGCCGACCATCGGGATGGACCAGTCGCGGACGAACCGCAGGTGGTAGCGCCACGGCGCCTCGATGTTCCAGGCGATGGTGCCGAACCACAGCCAGACGAACACCGAGATGGTGTCGTTGGGGATGCCGAGCAGCTCGGTGTACGCCGCCAGCGCGACGGCGTAGACCACCATCGCGACGACGCGGACCCGGTGCCGGGTGACCGGTGGCAGCGCCACGGACTCGGGAACCGGACCCGTGTCAGCGTCCTGCTCGAGCCCCTGCGCCACGCGCGAACTTTACGTGACCCGTCCCAGTGCACGCTCCCGGGTTTGGGTCACTCCAGCGGGTCGAGCGCGTCATACGCCGTGACCGCGCCCGCGAGCTCGCGCAGGTGGTGGCTGCCGTCGCCGAGCAGGTGGTCGAGGGCGGTCAGGTGGGCGGCGTACATGCCGACGGAGTACTCCATCGTCATCGCGATCCCGCCGTGCAGCTGGATCGCCTCCTGCCCGATGTGCCGGCCGGCACTGCTGACCTGGACCGAGACCCGGCGCGCGGCGTCCGCCACGGCCGCGGGGCTCTGCCCGTCGTTGCTGGCTTGGGCGACCACCATCGTGGCCCAGTCGACCATCGAGTGCGTCAGCTCCAGCGAGACGTACATGTCCGCGGCCCGGAACGTCAGCGCCTGGAAGGTGGCGAGCGGGACCCCGAACTGCTTGCGGCTGCGGAGGTACTCCGTGGTGGTGGGGAGGAGGAACTGCATGGCGCCGAGCGCCTGGTTGGCGGCCATCACCCGGGTGATGTCCTGCACCGTCGAGATGCTGTTGGCCAGGTCGGCGCCGGGCTCGCCGAGCGGGGTCGCCGCGGTGCCGTCGAAGCCCACGCGGGCGGCCCGGGTGCCGTCGTAGGCCAGGTAGCCGGTCCGCTCCGCGTCCGGTCCCGGGACCACGAACAGTCCGGTGCCCCCGTCGGGCAGCGCCGCGCTCACCACGAGCACGTCCGCGCGGGCGCCGTGCGGCACCGGCTCCTTCACGCCGGTCAGGGTCCACGAGTCGCCGTCCTGTGCAGCGGTGACCTGCTCGGCCGCCGGGGTCCACCCCCGGCCGGGCTCGTCGTGCGCGAAGGCCAGCACGCTCTCTCCCGAGGACAGCGCACCCAGGAGCTCCTGGCGCTGCTCGGCCGTGCCGCACGCGGAGACCAGCCCCCCGGCGAGCACCACCGAGGTGAGGTAGGGCTCCGGCGCGATCACCCGGCCGAGCTCCTGGCAGACGATGCCGATCTCGACGGGCCCCGCACCGACCCCGCCGTCCTCCTCGGAGAACGGCAGCCCGAGCAGCCCCATCTCGGCCATCTTCGCCCACTGCTTCTCGTCGAAGCCCGGGTCCTCGGCCACGGCCTGGCGCCGGTTCTCGTAGTCGCCGTAGGCCTTGCCGACCAGGCCCTTCACGGCCTCGCGCAGCGCGTCCTGCTCGTCGTCGTAGAGGAAGTCCATGTCGTCGCTACCTCAGAGTCCCAGGATGTTGCGGGCGATGATCTGGCGCTGCACCTCGTTGGAGCCGCCGTAGATGGAGGCCTTGCGCAGGTTGAGGTACGTCGGGGCGGCCAGCCGCTCCCACTCGGAGAGCCGGCTGTCGTCTCCTGCGCCGCTGGCCAGGCCGGCCGGCCCGGCCAGGTCGAGCACCAGCTCGCTGACCTGCTGCTGCAGCACGCTCCCCTTGAGCTTGAGCACCGACGACGCGGGGTCCGGCTTGCCCTCCACCGAGTTGGCCGCCACCCGCATGGTGGTCAGCTCGAGCGCCAGCAGCTCGTTCTCCAGCTCGGCGATCCGGGACCGCAGCAGCGGGTCGTCGGCGAAGCGGTCCTCGGCGAGGCCCTTGATGCGGGCGATCACCCGCTTGATGATCCCGGACGGGGCCACGCCGACCCGCTCGTTGCCGAGCAGGAACTTCGCGATCGACCAGCCGCCGTTGAGCTCGCCGACGAGGTGGTCACCGGGGACCCGGACGTCCTCGAACCAGACCTCGTTGACCTCGTGGCCGCCGTCGATCAGCTGGATCGGCCGGACCTCGAGCCCCTCGCTCTCCATGTCGATGAGCAGCATCGAGATGCCGGCCTGCTTCTTGGCGTCGGGGTCGGTGCGGACCAGCGTGAAGATCCAGTCGCCGTACTGCCCCAGCGTGGTCCAGGTCTTCTGGCCGTTGACGACCCAGTCGTCGCCGTCCTTGACCGCGGTGGTGCGCAGCCCGGCGAGGTCGGAGCCGGCGTCGGGCTCGGAGAAGCCCTGCGACCAGAAGATGTCGATGTTGGCGGTCTTGGGGAGGAACTCCTTCTTCTGCTCCTCGGTCCCGAACTGCGCGATGACCGGCCCGATCATCCCGGCGTTGAACGCGAGCGGCGTCGGCACGCAGGCCCGCTCCATCTCCTCGCGCCAGATGTGGAACTGGATCTCGGTCCAGTCCTGGCCGCCCCACTCGACCGGCCAGCGAGGAACGGCGAGCCCCGCCGCGTTGAGCGTGCGCATGCTCTCGACGAGCTGGTCCTTGGTCAGCTCGCGACCCGCGGCGACCGTCTCGCGGGTCTCCTCGGAGACCTTGGTGGTGAAGAACTCGCGCATCTCGTCACGGAACGCGCGCTCGTCGTCGGTCAGCTCGAGCTGCATGGTGGCTCCTTGTCCGGGCTTTGCTACCGGTCAGTACACACCATGCCTGTACGGGGCCTGGAGGGCACCAACGGGTCACCGGGTGGTGAAAGCGCCGCCGTTCACGTGCAGCACCTGACCCGTGACGTGGCGAGCACCCTCGGAGGCCAGGAAGAAGACGGTCTCCGCGATGTCCTCGACCGTGCCGGCCCGGCCGTCGTGGGTGGCCGCGACCAGCCGCTCGCGGCGCTCGTCGCTGAGCCGGCCGTGGAAGAAGTCGGTGCCGGCGATGTAGCCGGGGGAGACGGTGTTGGCCGAGACCCCGGCCGGGCCGACCTCGGCCGAGAAGCCGGCGGTCCAGGCGGCGAGCGCCGCCTTCGCCGCGCCGTACGACGAGCCGGCGTACTCCGCGCCGATCGACCCCACGGTGACGACCGAGCCGCCCGGCCGCAGCAGGGGCTGGAGCGCCGTGGTCGTGAGGACGACGCTGACCACGTTGAGGTCGAAGTTCGCGCGCCACCGTGCGGCGAGATCGCCCAGGCCGGCGTCGTCCGCGAGCGGGTCGGACAGGTCGAGGTTGCCGCCGGCGGAGTGCACCAGCACGTCGAGCCCGTCGCTCTCGAGGGCGGTGGCGAGCGCGCCGACGTCGGCGGGGTCGGTGTGGTCGCACCGCAGCGGGCGGCCTCCGACCGTCGCGGCGGCCTCGGTGAGGCGCGCCTCGTCACGACCGGTCATGAGCACCGTGTCGCCCGCCGCCCCGAACCGCCTGGCCACGGCCAGGCCGATCCCGCGACTCGCACCGGTCACCAGCACCACACGTCCCGGCATCACCACTCCTCTGCGTTATGTTTAGGTCTAAACATACAGGAGGGTCATGACCACCACCAGAGCGGACGAGATCGCGGCGGCGTGGCGGCGCGAGCTGCCGGGCGTCCCGACGTCGTCGATCGGCGTGATCACCCCGCTGTGGCGGGCGGCCAAGCTGCTCGCCGACGACCGGCGCCGCACCCTGGCCCGGCTCGGGATCGAGGACTCGACGCTCGACCTGCTGAGCACGCTGCGCCGCTCCGGGCCGCCGTACACCCTGACCACGCGGGAGCTGGGCGAGCGAACCCTGGTCACCGCCGGCGCGATCTCCCAGCGGCTCGGCCGGGCCGAGGCTGCCGGGCTGGTGTCCCGTGCGCCCTCGGACCGCGGGCGTCGCGCGGTCGCGGTGACGCTGACGCCGCTGGGCCACCGCACCATCGAGACGGCCGTGACGGCACTGCTCACCCACGAGGAGGAGCTGGTCGCGGGCCTGGATCCGGACGCCGTGCGGGGCTTCGGTGCGGTCCTGACGGCGCTCACCGAGGCCCTTGCCTGACCGTGTTGCAGCAGGGTTGCAACAGGATCGGGTCGGGCAGCGTTGATGATGCATGCAGGCGGTCGCGGAGCAAGGAGGACGGGTGGCGCTGCAGCCCGCACCTGACTTCGACGGCTGGGTCGCGGTGCGCGGTCCGGCGCTGCTGCGGCTCGCCTACACGCTGACCGGCAACACCGCCGACGCCGAGGACGTGGTGCAGGAGGCCCTGGCGCGTGCGCTGCCGCGCTGGGAGCGGATCTCGCGGGTCGAGGACGTCGACGCCTACGTCCGCCGGATGGTGGTCAACGCGCACACCTCGTGGTGGCGCAAGTTCCGCCGCCGGGAGTCGCCGGTGGCCGAGCTGCGAGACGTCTCCGTCGAGGGTCCCGGGGTGGGGTTCGACGAGCACCGTCGGCTCTGGCTCGCCTGCCAGGCACTGCCCGAGCCGCAGCGCACCGCGATCGTGCTGCGCTACTACGAACAGCTCGACTACTCCGAGATCGCCGACCTCACCGGCGTCCGCGAGGGCTCGGTCCGCTCGCGGGTGTCCCGCGGCCTGACCACCCTGCGCGCCGCGATGCCCCAGAGCCGAGGAGACCACGATGCGTGACCTGGAACAGCGACTGACCGACGCCCTGACGGCGGGCGGCCAGGGCGCGCCGAGCGCGACCGGCCTGGCCTCCGCAGCCCGGGCGCGGGCCCGGCGCAAGCGACGCAGCCGGGTCGCGGGGGCCGCCGCCCTGGTGGCCGTCGCCGTCGGCGCGCCCGCCACGGTGGTCGCGCTCGGCGGGGACCGCGGAGGGGACCACGGACGCAACGAGGGCGTCGCACCGGCCGACCACGGCACCACGGCGGTCGACGGGAACGCCGACGGCGGCGCCGACGGCGCCGACGGCGTGCCCGGCGGCCTGATGAGCGGCTACCACTGGGAGAGCTGGCACGACGTCACCGTGCAGGTGCCCGACACCTGGGAGTACGGCAGCCTCAGCGACTGGTGCGCCGGCGGCGGTGAGCTGAGCCCGCGCATCGAGCGCCCCGGGACGGTCGCCAACTCGATCCAGTGCGACCCCGAGTCGACCTACGGCATCACCTTCCAGGAGGTCGACAACGGCGACGACTTCCGGTGGCCGACGGTGGGACAGCTCGGCAGCGTCTGGCCGGAGGAGAACGCCGTCGGCGGACGCGGGATCGGCGGCGTTCTCGTGATGGTCGCGACCCGGACGTCCACGGTCGCGGACGTCGTGCTCGACTCGATGCGGTCGATCGGGCCGGAGGGTGACCCCAACGGCTGCGGCTCCCGCTACACACCGGACTCGACGAACCCGCCCGAGGGCGCTCTCTCGGTCTGCCGCTACGACGAGAACGGCGCGCTCGAGCAGAGCGAGGCACTGGTCGGGGCGGACGCCGGTGCCGCGGTGCAGGCCCTCCAGGCCGCTCCCGAGCCGGGTGAGTGCGCAGACGCCAGCCAGGGGAGCCAGCCGCACCAGACCGTGGTCCTGGAGGCCGCCGGCATGTCGGCCAAGGTGGACCTCGTGAGCGGCTGCCCCCGGGTGACCCTGGACGGCCAGGTCCGGGAGCTCACGCCGGACGTCGTCTACTGGGCGCTGTCGCCCGGCTGGTCCGGGGACGCGACGGGTCTGCCCTTGCCACCGGAGCTGCGCCGGCGGTAGGACGGGGCATGGTCTTGGCCCGGCGGATCGTCGTCGGCGTGCTGGTGGTCGGTCTGCTGGTCGCCGCGTACGCCGGCTACGTCCTCTTCACCGACGGGTGACCGCTGCCTTCAGCCACGTGTCAGCACCAGCCAGCATTAGTCGGATGCGGGCAGGCCCCTCGATCACGGACAATCCTCCGACGTGGGACACGTCGACGTTGCCGGAGTGCGTTATGACCTGCCCGACGGGCGGGTGCTGCTCGACGACGTGTCGTTCCGCGTGGGCGACGGCGCCAAGGTCGCGCTGGTCGGCGCCAACGGCGCCGGCAAGACCACCCTGCTGCGGATCATCACCGGCGAGCTGACCCCCCACGCCGGCGTCGTGACCCGCAGCGGTGGGCTGGGGGTGATGCGGCAGATGGTCGGCACCGACCTCGGGCAGGAGCCGACCGTGGCCGACCTGCTGCTCAGCGTCAGCCCGCCCCGGGTCCGCGAGGCGGCGGCCGAGGTGGACCGCTGCGAGCGCGCGCTCATGGAGAGCGACGACGAGAAGACCCAGATGACCTACGCCGAGGCGCTGGCGGAGTACGCCGACGCCGGCGGCTACGACGTCGAGGTTGTCTGGGACGTCTGCACCGTCGCCGGGCTGGGCGTGCCCTACGAGCGCGCCAAGTACCGCGAGCTGCGCACCCTCTCCGGCGGCGAGCAGAAGCGGCTGGTCCTGGAGTTCCTGCTCCGTGGCCCCGACGAGGTGCTGCTCCTCGACGAGCCCGACAACTTCCTCGACGTGCCCGGCAAGATCTGGCTCGAGCAGCGGATCCGCGAGTCGGAGAAGACGATCCTCTACATCAGCCACGACCGCGAGCTGCTCAACAACACCGCCACCCGGGTGGTGACGATCGAGCTCGGCGCGTCCGGCGCGGGCAACAGCGCCTGGACGCACGCCGGCGGCTTCACGTCGTACCACGAGGCGCGCACCAACCGGTTCCTCCGCTTCGAGGAGCTGCGCCGCCGATGGGACGAGGAGCACGCGAAGATCAAGGCGCTGGTGCTGAGGCTGAAGATCAAGGCCGAGTACAACGACGGCATGGCGAGCCAGTACAAGGCCGCCCAGACCCGGCTCCGGAAGTTCGAGGAGGCCGGCCCGCCGACCGAGCAGCCGCGCGAGCAGGAGGTCCATATGCGCCTCAAGGGCGGCCGCACCGGCAAGCGCGCCGTGGTCTGCGAGCAGCTCGAGCTCTCTGCTGCTGACGGCGGGCGGCTGATGAAGCCGTTCGACCTCGAGGTCTGGTACGGCGAGCGCGTCGCCGTGCTGGGCTCGAACGGCTCCGGCAAGTCGCACTTCCTCCGGCTGCTGGCCCGTGGAGGCAGCGACCCGGACGTCGAGCACCGGCCCGTCGAGGACGTGACCGTCGAGCCGGTCCGCCACGTCGGGAAGGCCAAGCTCGGCGCCCGGGTCCGGCCGGGCTGGTTCGTGCAGACCCACGAGCACCCCGAGCTGGTCGGTCGCACGCTGCTCGAGATCCTGCACCGCGGCGACGGCCGCCCGGACGGGCGTGCGGGGATGGGCCGGGAGCAGGCGGCCCGGGTCCTCGACCGCTACGAGCTCGCGCACGCCTCGGAGCAGCCCTTCGAGTCGCTCAGCGGCGGCCAGCAGGCGCGGTTCCAGATCCTCCTGCTCGAGCTGTCGGGGGCGACCCTGCTGCTGCTGGACGAGCCGACCGACAACCTCGACGTGCAGTCCGCCGAGGCGCTCGAGGCGGGGCTGGAGTCCTTCGACGGGACGGTCGTCGCGGTCACCCACGACCGGTGGTTCGCGCGCGGCTTCGACCGGTTCCTCGTCTACGGCGCCGACGGCGACGTCTACGAGACCAAGGAGCCGGTGTGGGACGAGGGCCGGGTGCAGCGCACCCGATGAGCGCCCTGGAGATCGTCGAGGTCGACCCGTCCGACCCGGCGTCGTTCGACCCCTACTACGAGACCTACGCCGCGGCGTCGAAGGCCGGGCCGGCGGGCGACTACGCCACGATCTGGCAGCTCGAGGAGGCCCGCGTCGCGCTGGCCGACCCCGACGAGCGGAGGTTCCGGATCGCCTGGTCCGGCTGGGTCGACGGCGCGGTCGCGGCCAACGGGTGGCTGGAGGGCTCGACCGTCGACAACACCGACCTCGCCCGCCTGCTGGTCTGCTGCCACCCCGACCACCGGGGCAGGGGGTACGCCGCCGCGATGCTCGCGCACGTCGAGGAGGAGGCGCGGGCCCGCGACCGCAGCCGGGTGCTGGCCGACATCGTGTGGTCCTACTCCGGCGGCGCCCACGGCGAGGGCTCGGCAGACCTGGCGTGGGCCCGACGCCACGGCTACGAGGTCGGTCTGGTCGACGTGCAGCGCCGACTCGCGCTCCCGGTCGGCGATGCCGTGCTGGACGGGCTGGCCGCCGAGGCGGCCGCCCACCACGAGGGTTACGAGCTCCGGTCGTTCACCGGGCCGGTGCCCGACGACCTGGTGGAGGGATGGGTCGCCCTGGAGTCGACGCTGACCACCGAGGCGCCGATGGGTGACATCGAGCGCGACGCCGAGACCGCCGACGTCGCCGCCCTGCGCGCCCAGGAGGCGATGCTCGCGAAGCAGGGGCGGGTCAAGGTCAACACCGCCGCCCTCGCTCCGGACGGGGAGGTCGTCGCCTACACCGACGTCGCGGTGACCGTCCACGAGTCGGAGCGCGCCTACCAGTGGGGGACGCTGGTCCGCACCGACCACCGCGGACACCGGCTCGGCCTGGCCGTCAAGGTCGCCAACCTCCGGCTGCTGCAGGAGACCCAGCCGCAGATCACGACGGTGGTCACGTTCAACGCCGACGTGAACGCGCCGATGGTGGCGGTCAACGAGCGGCTCGGGTTCGTGCCGGTGCAGTGGATGGGCGAGCTCCAGAAGAAGCTCTGATCAGGCATTGGACGGTGGGGCCCCGCGGCTTGCGGCTTTGACGGACCCGGTTGCGAGCCGCGGGACCCCACCTTTCTCGGAGAACCCACCGTCGTCGCTCGGTGGGCGTCTGGGGGAGACGTCTAGCTGTTGGACGCCTCCGAGTCGGAGTCGAGCGTGAGCTCGGCGGTCTTGGTCTGGCCGTCGTGCACGTAGGTCACCGTGACCTTGTCGCCGGGACGGTAGGACCGGATGGTGGCGATCAGAGAGTCGGCGTCGGTGATCAGGTGGTCGTCGACCTTGGTGATCACGTCGCCCTTGGCGATGCCGGCGTTCTCGGCGGTCGAGCCGGCGTTCACGTCCTGGATCTGGGCGCCCTCGTCGCTCTCGATGCCGGGCTGGCCCTGGGCGCCGGCGGCGACACCCACGGACACGCCGAGGCGGGCGTGGGTCGGCGTCTCGCCGTTGGCCATCTGGTCGACGATCGGCATGACCTCGTCGATGGGGATCGCGAAGCCGACGCCGATGTTGCCGCTCTCCCCGTCCATGCTCTGGCCGGCCGTCGCGATCGCGGCGTTGATGCCCACGACGTTGCCGGCGAGGTCGACCAGGGCGCCGCCACTGTTGCCGGGGTTGATCGCGGCGTCGGTCTGGATGGCGGGGTAGACGGTGCTGTTGCCCTGGCCGACTGAGCCGACGTCGACCGGGCGGTTCAGCGCGCTGACGATGCCGCTGGTGACGGTGGCCTCGAGGCCCAGCGGGGAGCCGATCGCCACGACGCCCTGGCCCACGGCGAGGTCACCGGACCTGCCGATGGTCGCCGGCGTCAGACCGGAGACGTTCTCGGCCTGGATGAGCGCGGTGTCGGTGAGCGGGTCGGTGCCGAGGACCTGAGCGTCGGCGTGGGTGCCGTCGTTGAAGGTGACCCGGAGGGTGCCGCCGTCGCCGGCCAGCTCGACCACGTGGTTGTTGGTGAGGATCCTGCCGTCCGAGCTCAGGATGATGCCGGAGCCCGAGCCGGCGCCCTGGGCGCCGCTCACCTCGATCTTGACCACCGACGGCAGCACCTTGGCGGCCACGGCCTGGACGCTGCCGTCCGCTGCCGGTGCGCTCGGTGTGTCGACCACCCTGGAGGCGGTCGGCGTCGCGCCGCTCCCCGAGCTCGAGCTCGCGGCGGCGCCGTCGTCGTGCCAGGCGGTGTAGGCGGCCGCGCCGCCGACACCGGCGCCACCCCCCACGAGGAGGGACACCGCCACCAGCGACCCCGCGAAGACGACGCGCCGGCTGCGCTTCTCACCCGGCCGCGTAGCAGGCGGCGGGGT
The DNA here is from genome assembly GCA_963766475.1 of uncultured Actinomycetota bacterium. GTDB lineage: Bacteria > Actinomycetota > Actinomycetes > Propionibacteriales > Nocardioidaceae > Nocardioides. The sequence continues at coordinate 199,742 of CAVXZS010000009.1, forward strand.
GGACGGGCCACTGGGAACCGGCTGCCCGTCGTAGGGACGCCACGTCGGCGGGGTCGTCGGCGGGGTCGCCGGCGGGGTCGTCGGGGGGGTCGCTGGCGAGGGCGGGAGTGGAGTGGTGTCGCCGCTGTCGTTCACGACCACCACGATGCCGACCGGATCTGTGATCATCCTGAGACATGGCTGGGTGTCCGCGAAGAACCCGATGGGCACCGTGGGGACATGTTTCGGGACCTCGGTCGTCGTACTCACGGGATCGTCGCCGGACGGGTGACGACGGGAGCGGCCGCCGCCAGTGCGGTGCTGGTGCTCGCGGCAGCCGGCACCGGCGGTGCCGCGGCCCAGGCGCCCTCGGGCGGTGAGGACGACGTCGTGATGGGCACCGCGGGCCCGGACGTGCTGCGCGGTGGTCGCGGCGACGACCGGCTGGTCGGCCGCCAGGGATCCGACCGGCTGTTCGGAGGTGCCAGGCAGGACCGGCTGGAAGCCGGCCGCGGGCGCGACACCCTGCGCGGCGGACCGGGCGGCGACGCGTTGATACCCGGCATCGACGACCAGGTCGACCGGATCATCGGCGGCCGCGGCCACGACATTGCCGTCGCAATCCGCAACGACCGGGTCTCCCTGGGCAGCGGGACCGACTCCGTGGTGGTGGTGCGTCCCCGAGCGGGCATGGTGATCCACTGCGGCCCCGGCAACGACACCGCGACGTTCGAGGAGCCGCCGCCCCCGGGGCTGGTGGTGGAGGGGTGTGAGGACGTCCCCGTCCTCCACGACCGGGCTCTTGCCGCTCTCCGACCACGGGACGACACTGTGGGCGCATGAGCGCCCCCATCCCGACGTACGTCGACGACCGGCTCACGCACTGGGCGGAGCACCTGCCCGACGGGCCGGCGTTCACCTACGCGCCCGGTGACGGGCGGAGCCGGACCTGGACCTGGCGGGAGTGGGAGGACCGGGTCCGTCGCTGCGCGGGCGGGCTGCGGGCCCTGGGCGTGGGCCGCGGTGACGTGGTCGCCTTCCTCGACAAGAACCACCCCGCGTGCGTCGAGCTCTCGATGGCGGCAGGCTCGCTCGGTGCCGCCAACGCGATCGTCAACTGGCGCTCGGCCGGCGACGAGGTCGACTACGCGGTCAACGACTCCGGCGCCAAGGTCCTCGTCGTGGGGTCCGAGCTGATGCCGACGGTCAACAAGATCCGCGAGAGCCTCACCCACGTCGAGAAGGTCATCGAGGTCACTCCCGACGGCGCCGACGGTGACGACTACGAAGCGTGGCTCGGGGCCTCGGAGCGGGTCACCCGGCCCGACGAGGTCTCACCCGACGACGTCTGCCTGGTGATGTACTCCTCGGGCACCACCGGCCGGCCCAAGGGCGTGATGCTGTCCCACGCCAATATGGTCGCCCACACGGTCAACGCCCACGACGGGTGGGAGTTCGCGCCGGGCGACAAGAACATGGTGTCGATGCCGCTCTTCCACGTCGGCGGCTCGTCGTACGTGCTCTTCGGCATCCACGACGGCGTGCACAGCTTCATGACCCGTGACCCCGACGGCACGTCGCTGGCGGGCGCGATCCTCAACGGCGCCAACCGCACCTTCCTCGTCCCGGCGGTGCTCGCCCAGGTGCTGCAGGCCGGGCCGGACGCCGTCAAGCTCTTCGGCGCTCTCAAGACCTTCACCTACGGCGCCTCGCCGATGCCTCCGCCGCTGCTGCGGGCCGCGATGGAGGCCTGGCCCGACACCGACTTCATCCAGGTCTACGGCCTCACCGAGGTCTCCGGCGTGGCCACCCACCTGACGGCCGACGAGCACCGCAGCGCGGTCGCCGACGCCCACCCCGAGCGGCTGGTCTCGGCGGGCCGGCCGATCCCCGGGGTCGAGCTCAAGGTCGTCGACCCCGCGGTTCTCGAGGAGGTCCCCGTCGGCGAGCACGGGGAGATCTGGCTCCGGACCCCCCAGCTGTTCAAGGGCTACCTCGGCAAGCCCGACGAGACCGCGGCGGTGATCACCGAGGACGGGTGGTTCCGCACCGGCGACATGGGCAAGGTCGACGCCGACGGCTTCGTCTACGTGGAGGACCGTCTCAAGGACATGATCATCAGCGGCGGCGAGAACATCTACTCACCGGAGGTCGAGCGGGTGCTGGCCGAGCACCCGGCGGTCATGGAGGTCGCGATCATCGGCATCCCCGACGACACGTGGGGCGAGCAGGTGAAGGCGGTCGTCGCGCTGAAGCCGGACACGGCCGCCACCGAGGAGGAGCTGATCGCGTTCTGCGAGCAGTCGCTGGCGAGGTTCAAGTGCCCCAGGTCGGTCGACATCATCGAGGCGCTGCCGCGCAACCCGACCGGCAAGATCCTCAAGCGGGAGCTGCGGAAGCCGTACTGGGAAGGTCGCGACCGGGCGGTGAACTAGAGCCGGGCCGCTCACTGACATAGAGCCGGAACAGGCAGTACGCCGAGACCGCGCAGAGCACGTGCCACACGCCGTGTCCCTGGTAGAGCGAGTGCGGGAAGCAGCCGAACGCGCCGCTCTTGGCGGTGTTCCACACCGCGAAGGCGACGGCCAGCGCGGCGACCGCCGCGACCAGCCACCGCAGGTCGAGCGTGACCGCGTTGACCCGCGCGTGCCCGCGCTCCAGCACCAGGGCGACGAGCAGGAACGCCCCGAATGCCAGATTGCCGGCGAAGTCGACCACCGGGACGTGCCCGCCGTAGGTCCCCGCCAGTTCGCAGGCCGCCACCACGGCGGCGTACGCCACGCCCAGGAAGACCGGGCCGCGCCGCCAGCGGCGCATCGCGGCGTACGACGCGGCGAACGCGGCCACGAGGTACATGCTCAGCATGTCGAGGTGGCCCCCGAGCGCGCTCTCGGTCGCGTGCATCGCCATGCTGCCGGGCCCGAGGAGCACCACCAGGCAGGCGTAGGCGGTGGCCAGGACCGGCATCCGGCTCATCGTCGACCGGCCGAGCCCGCCGGGGCGGCCGGCACGTCCGGCGACGACCAGCCCGGCGACCACGAAGCCGAGGTTGCTCAGCGTGTTGACGGGTTGCTCCAACGGACCGCCCGACACCTCGCAGAAGACCGCCCCGCGGTCGACGTCCGGCCCCAGCCAGCCGGCCGCGAGGGCCAGCGCCAGCAGACCCAGGCTGGTCGCCGCGGTGGCCGAGGCCAGCGCCACCGGTCGGGTCACGGCACCTCCGGGAGCGCCCAGGTCGACCACGGCGAGGTGCGGTCGCCGAGCAGCGTCGTCACCGCCTGGTGACGCATGCCCGGGACCCTCATGACGTGCGGCGCGAGCAGGTCGCGCGGCCACGCGAGGGGCGTCAGGCCGCTCTGGAAGACCGGCATCATCAGCCGCGTCCACCACTGGTACCAGCGCACGTGCGCTGCCCTGGCCGCGGCGTAGGCGGGGAGGGCCGCAGCCACCGACGGCTGGGTGGCGAGCGCGTGGTGCAGCGTCCAGGCGTCGGCGAGCGCGAGCGACGTGCCGGTGCCGAGCTGGGGGCTCATCGCGTGCGCGGCGTCGCCGGTGAGCACGGCGGCCCCCGCTCTGCCGTCGTGGGGGTCGGCGATCCGGAACGGCGTCCGCACGACGACGTCGCGGTAGGACGCCGGCAGCAGGTGGTCGACATGGTCCAGCAGCGGGGCCATCGGACCGGCCAGCGGCCGGGCGGCGTCGCGCCAGGCGGTCAGCCCCCGGGACACCGTGCGCTCCATCTCGGAGCCGCGCTCGGACCAGAAGACCGACACCTGCCGGCGTCCGGTCGGCAGCACCCCGAGGTAGCTCCGGGTGCCGCGCAGGCACTGGTAGAGCTCGTCCGCACACAGCTCGTCGGGGTCGTCGACGATGGTCCACAGCGCGCCGTAGTCGTAGGCGTGGTCGCGGACCGCGACGGCCATGCTCCGCCGGACCGGCGACCTGCTGCCGTCGCAGCCGACCACCAGGTCGTAGGTCCCGTGGTCACCCGTCGGCGTCTCGACCGCGAGGCCGCCGGGCGCCGGCCGGACGCCGGTCACCGGCACGCCGAGCTCGAGCGGGATCCCGCGTCGGCGCACCTCTGACAGCAGGATCGAGAACAGCGTCCCGCGATGCACCCCGAGCGCCGGCACCGAGCCGGGGACGTCGTCGTACGACGCGTCGACGAGCCGCCGGCCGGACGAGGTGCGGATGTCGACCCGGGACACCTCGCGGGACTGCGCCCGCAGCGCGCCCAGCAGGCCGAGCCGGTCCAGGACCTGCTGGCCCATGTGCTGCAGCCAGATCCCGGCGCCGACCGGGCGCGGGTCGTCCTCCTGCTCGAGCACCACGACGTCGACACCGCGGTCGGCGAGGAGGCAGGCCAGCGTCGACCCCGCCATCCCGAGACCGACGACCGCGACCCGCACAGGGATCAGACTGGCAGCCCGCGCTCCCGGAGCGCGACGCGGAGCTCGGTCGCCCCGTGGAAGACGATCCCGTCGAGGCCGAACTCGACCGCGGCCGCGACGTTGGCCTCCTTGTCGTCGACGAAGACCAGGTCGGCCGCAGGGATGCCGGCGCGCGCGACCGCGATCTCGAAGATCGCCGGGTCCGGCTTGGCCACCTTCTCGGTGCCGGAGACCACCACGTCGTCGAGCAGCCCGAGGAAGTCGAACTTCTCCGGTGCGTGCGGCCAGAACTCGTCGGGCCAGTTCGTCAGCCCGACCATGCGCACGCCGGCGGCGCTGAGCTCGCGGACGATCTCGACGGTCCCGGGCACCTCGCCGACCAGGGACGCCGGGAAGTGGGCGCGATAGGCCGCGGCGTGCTCGACCCAGTGCGGGTGCGTACGCCGCAGCGCGGCCTCGCCCTCCTCCCAGGTGCCGCCCGCGTCGAGGTCGTGGTTGAACGCCATGAAGTCGAAGTCCTCGGCGCCGAGGAAGCGAGTGGCCTCGTCGGCGCCCATTGCGGCCGCCACTGCGGCGTGCGGCTGCCAGTCGATGAGGACGTTGCCGAGGTCCCAGACGACACCGCGCGGGGTGGAGCGGGTGCTGGTCACCCGCTCATTGTCCCGCCGACCCGCCTTCGGGTGGGACGCGGGGCGATCAGCAGGACGGCCACGAGCAGGGCCAGCACCACGTCGAACGCCCAGCCGAACGACCAGGCTGCCGCGATGGCCCCCACCACCATCGCTCCCGTGGCGGTGCCGGAGTCGAACCCGATGTTCCAGACCGCGCTGGCCGTCGGGATGCCGGTCGCGGGCACCCGGGCGAAGGCGATGAGCAGGGTGAGGTTCTGCAGGGCGCCGTAGGGGATCCCCAGCGCCAGGGTGCCCGCCAGGAGCAGCCAGGGCTGGTCGAGCACCGTTGCCAGCGCGCACAGGCCGATACCCGCGGCGCAGAGCAGGAGCAACGGCACCACGAAACCCTCGGGGCCGCGGCGGTCGGCCACGCTTCCCACGAGCCAGCGCGCGAGCGCCGAGCTGAGCCCGATGACCAGCAGGGCTGCCGCAGCCCAGAGCCGGTCGAAGCCGAGCTGCGGGGCGAAGGTCATCACCGAGCCGCCCGCCATCGTCACGACGAACAGGACCAGGGTGGGGCGCAGCACGGCTCGGACCGTCCCGAGGTCGGTCAGGTGTGCCTCGTCCTCGGCGTCGAGCACCGAGGCCGACGTCGTGCGGTCGACCAGCCGGCCCAGCACGACCGCCCACGGCAACCCGAGCAGCGGCAGGCTCGCGACGGCGAACGCCCAGCCGTATCCGAAGCGGTCGACGACGGCGACACTGGCCGGCATCAGCAGCACCATGGGTGCCGCCACCGCGAGCCCGTAGAGGCCGATGGCCTCGCCGCGCCTGTCGCGCGGCACCAGGTGCGCGACGATCGTGCTGCCGAGCACGGTGACGATGCCGAAGCCCGTGCCGCGCACCGCCGACCACGCGAGCACCGGGACGAGCGCGTCCGACAGCGCGTACGCCGGCGCCGCGACGCCGAGGAGGACGAGGCTGGCCACCAGCACGGGGGTGGTGCCGAACCGGCGGAGCAGGCTCGGCACGAACAGCTGGGTCCCCACGGTGGCGGCCAGCAGGACGCCGTTGACCAGCCCGGCACCCGCCTCGTTGGTGCCGCCCTCGACCACCCACGCCGGCGCGACCGCCAGCAGCGCGGCGTACCCGCTGAACGCGGTGAGCGAGACGGCGACCAGCGCCGGCATGCCCGGCGTGCGGAGGAGGCTGCGGCGCGGGCCGCCGACCACCGGCGGTGACACCGGCTCGGTCACGGGAGGGACGTGCTCAGGCCCAGCGCTCCGACGCAGGAACGAAGTCGAGGGTCCGGTCGCCGGTGTAGATCTGCTTGGGCCGGGCGATCTTCTGCTCCTTGTCCTGCACGAGCTCCAGCCACTGCGCGAGCCAGCCGGGGGTCCGGCCGATCGCGAACAGCACCGTGAACATCTCGGGCGGGAACTGGAAGGCCTCGTAGATCAGGCCGGAGTAGAAGTCGACGTTCGGGTAGAGCTTGCGCTTGACGAAGTAGTCGTCCTCGAGCGCGATCTTCTCCAGCTCCTTGGCGATCTCGAGGAGCGGGTTGACCCCGGTCACCTCGAAGACGTCGTCGCAGGCCTTCTTGATGATCGTGGCGCGCGGGTCGAAGTTCTTGTAGACCCGGTGCCCGAAGCCCATCAGCCGCTCGTTGCCGTCCTTCACGCCCTTGATGAAGTCGGGGATGTTGTCCTTCGACCCGATCCGCTTGAGCATCCGCAGCACCGCCTCGTTGGCGCCGCCGTGCAGCGGGCCGTAGAGGGCGGCCACCCCGGCGGCCACCGCCGAGTAGGGGTCGACCTGCGAGGAGCCGACCGAGCGGACCGCGTTGGTCGAGCAGTTCTGCTCGTGGTCGGCGTGCAGGATGAAGAGGACGTCGAGCGCCTTGACCAGCCGCTCGTCGGCGTCGAACTTCTGCTCGCTCATCTTGAACAGCATCGACAGGAAGTTCGCGGTGTAGCTGAGCTCGTTGTCGGGGTAGATGAACGGCTTGCCCTGGGCGTGCCGGAACGACCACGCGCCGAGGGTCGGCATCTTCGCGATCATCCGCACGATCTGCATGTGCCGGTTGTCGGCGTCGCTGATGTTGCGGGCGTCGGGGTAGAACGTCGACAGCGCCCCGACCGACGCCATCAGCATCCCCATCGGGTGCGCGTCGTAGCGGAAGCCCTGCATGAACTCCTTGACGTTCTCGTGCACGAACGTGTGGTAGGTGATCTCGTGCACCCACGCGTCGTACTCCGCCTTCGACGGCAGGGTGCCGTGGACCAGCAGGTAGGCGACCTCGAGGAAGTTGGACTTATCGGCGAGCTGCTCGATGGGATACCCGCGGTACTCCAGGATCCCCTTCTCCCCGTCGATGTAGGTGACGGCGCTGCGGCACGACGCGGTGTTGACGAAGCCCGGGTCGTAGACCGCGAGGCCGGGTGCGTCCTCGCCTGCCTTGATCTGCCCGATGTCGGCGGCCTTGATGGTGCCGTCGGTGATCGGTACGTCGTACTCCTGCCCGGTGCGGTTGTCCCGGACGGTCAGCGACTCTGCCGGCGACTCAGTCTTCTCTTGGGTCACCATGCCAACCTAGTCGGCACGCCTGAACGGCTGACAGTGCGTGTCCATCGTTTTGACCGCTCCCACGGGTGACCCGTACATTTGTGGGTCGCGCCTCCTGCCGCGCCCTGACGTCGCACGACGTCGGGTCGCAGTCCCGGACAAGCTCCATCCAGAGCCGGGCCGTGTTCGTCAGAAGGCGTGGCTCCACCTCCGCACCGGACACCTCCGGCGCGGTCCGACGAACGAGAGAGAACTTTCGTGCGCACCTACAGCCCCAGGCCCGGCGACATCCAGCGCGCCTGGCACGTCATCGACGCGACCGACGTCGTCCTGGGCCGCCTCGCGGTCCAGAGTGCGAACCTGCTGCGCGGCAAGCACAAGCCGATCTACGCGCCGCACGTCGACACCGGCGACTTCGTCATCATCGTCAACGCCGAGAAGCTGGCCCTGACCGGCGACAAGCTGACGAACAAGCTCGCCTACCGCCACTCGGGCTACCCCGGCGGTCTCACCGCCACCCCGATCGGGCAGCTGCTCGACAAGGACGCCCGCAAGGTCGTCGAGAAGGCCGTCTGGGGCATGCTCCCCAAGAACAAGCTGGGTCGGCAGATCATCAAGAAGCTCAAGGTCTACTCGGGCCCCACGCACCCGCACCAGGCCCAGAAGGCCGTCCCCTTCGAGATCACCCAGATCTCCCAGTAGTCGCCCAGACTTTTCTACAGAGCCAGCAGAGGAACACCAGTGACGTCAGACAGCACCGAGAGCACCGAGGTCGAAGAGACCTTCACCGCCGACGAGAGCGGGGTCGCCTACAGCTCCGAGAGCGAGCCATCGGCCGACACCCCGGCCCGGCCGGCGACCATCGCCCCCGCCGCGGCCACCGGCCGCCGCAAGGAGGCGGTCGCCCGGGTCCGCATCGTCCCGGGCACCGGCGAGTGGACGGTCAACGGCCGCGCCCTCGACTCCTACTTCCCCAACAAGCTGCACCAGCAGGTGGTCAACGAGCCGTTCGCGGCGCTGCAGCTCGAGGGCCGCTTCGACGTGATCGCCCGCATCCACGGGGGCGGCATCACCGGACAGGCCGGCGCGCTGCGCCTGGGCGTGGCCCGCTGCCTCAACTTCATCGACGAGGAGACCAACCGGCCCACGCTCAAGAGGGCGGGCCTGCTCACGCGTGACGCCCGCGTGATCGAGCGCAAGAAGGCCGGTCTCAAGAAGGCCCGCAAGGCTCCCCAGTACTCGAAGCGCTGATCTCCTCGAGGATGCCGCGCGTCTTCGGCACCGACGGGGTGCGTGGCCTCGCCAACCGCGAGGTCACGGCCGAGCTCGCCCTCGACCTGTCGGTCGCGGCGGCGCGCGTCATCATGTCTCGCGGCGACGTGCGCGGCTCCCGCGATCGACCGCTCGCGGTGGTGGGCCGCGACACGAGGATCTCGGGCCAGATCCTCGAGCACGCCGTCGTCGCGGGGCTGGCCTCGGCGGGCGTCGACGTACTCCGCCTCCGGGTCGTCCCGACGCCCGGCGTCGCCTACCTGACCGACGCGCTCGACGCGGACCTGGGCGTGATCATCAGCGCCTCGCACAACCCGATGCCCGACAACGGCATCAAGTTCCTCGCCCGCGGCGGCCACAAGCTCGACGACGCCGTGGAGGCCCAGATCGAGGAGCTCATGGGCACCTCGTGGGACGCGCCCATCGGGGCGGACGTCGGCAGGGTGCGCCCCTACGAGCGCCCCATCGAGGAGTACGTCGAGCACCTGCTGACGACGCTGGACCGCCCGCTCACCGGGCTCAAGGTGGTCGTCGACTGTGCCAACGGCGCGGCCACGGAGGCCGCGCCGATGGCGCTGCGGGCCGCGGGCGCCGAGGTCGTCGTGATCGGCGCCTCGCCCGACGGCCTCAACATCAACGACGGCTGCGGCTCCACCCACCTCGGCCCGCTGCAGGCGGCCGTGCTCGCGCACGGCGCCGACGCGGGCATCGCCCTCGACGGCGACGCCGACCGCTGCCTGGCCGTGGACCACGAGGGCCACGACGTCGACGGCGACCAGCTGCTCGCCATCCTCGGCCTCGGCCTCGCCGAGGCCGGCCGGCTGCACGACGACACCGTCGTGGCCACCGTGATGAGCAACCTCGGCTTCGTGCAGGCGATGGAGGCCGCGGGGCTGAAGGTCCGCCAGACCAGGGTCGGCGACCGCTACGTGCTCGAGGAGATGCGGGCCGGCGGCTACGTCCTCGGCGGCGAGCAGTCGGGTCACGTGATCATGAGCCAGCACGCCACCACGGGCGACGGCATCCTCACCGCCCTGCACCTGCTGCAGCGGATGGTCGCGACCGGCAAGGACCTCCAGTCGCTGGCATCCGTGGTCACCCGGCTGCCGCAGGTGCTCGTCAACGTCACCGGCGTCGACAAGGACCGCGCCGACGACGCGGTGCTGGCCGAGGCGGTGGCCACCGAGGAGCGCGCTCTGGCCGGCCGGGGCCGGGTCCTGCTGCGGCCGTCGGGCACCGAGCCACTGGTCCGCGTGATGGTCGAGGCCCCGAGCGACGAGACCGCTCGGGACGTGGCCGCGCGGCTGGCCGACGTGGTCCGCGCGCGGCTCTCCCTGGGCTGACGCCTGGGACTAGGCTCGCGCCATGGGGGATCCGGTGGAGTCGCGGGTCCCGGCAGTGCTCGAGGTGCTGCGCGGCTCGCCCACCGCCGAGGTCGCCACCCGCTGGAACGTCGATGCCGACCGGCTCGCGGACTGGGTGCGCGTCTTCGTCGAGGCCGGCACCGCTCAGGTCACGGACCAGCCGGCGGCCGAGGCGGCCGAGCAGCGGGACCGGTTCCTCGCGGCGTTCGCGCACGAGGTGCGCACCCCGCTCTCCATGGCCCAGGGCTGGGTCGCGATGCTGGCCGACGGCGAGGTGCCGGCCGACCAGGCCCGCGACTCGCTGCACCGGCTCCACGCCGCCCTCGAGCGGCTCACCGAGCGCAGCTTCGACGTCGAGCTGATGGCCGAGCTGCTGCTCGGCCGGCTCGCGCTCGCGCCCCAGCTCGTGTCGGTCTCGGCGCTGGCGGCCGAGCTGGAGGACCTCGGCGAGATCGGCGGGCTGGGCGGCGCGGTCGAGGTGGTCGTGGACCCCGCGCTGCTCCGCCGGGTCCTGCGCGACCTGTGGCACGCCGCAGCGGCGAGCCCGCGCCCCCGCGGCCGACGCCTCGACGTACGCCGGGTCGGCTCGTGGGTCGAGCTCCGCGTGCTGCGCGACGGCGTTCCGGTCGAGTCCGAGGCGTTCCATGCCCTGTTCGAGCCGTTCGACGTCAACGCCGACGGCACCGGCGTCACGATCGGCCTCCACCTGGCCCGGGCGCTGGCCGCCGCGCACGGCGGCGGTGTCGGTGCGGAGGAGTCCGACGACGGCTCCGTGTTCTGGGTGCGGGTCCCGGCCACCGGGGACTGACCCGCCCCGAAAACCACACGCGCAGGGTCGGAGTCGGCGCCTAGGCTCGGCCGTCGTGAGCGACATCGACATCCGTGAGGTGGACCGGGCCGACGAGGCTCAGCTCCACGACTGGTGGTCGACCGGCCACGCCGCCATGTCCCACCGCCCGGTCGACCTCTGGCCGGACTGGGAGATCTCGCGCCTCTCGCTCCCGCAGGTCGACCACGACTCCGACGTCGTCCTGCTCGGGGCCTACGACGGCGAAGCCATGGTCGGCAGCGCCCTCACCTTCCTCCCGCTCAGGGACAACACCCACATGGGAGCGCTCGACGTCTACGTGCCGCCCGTGCACCGGCGCCGCGGCGTCGGGAGCGCGTTGGTGCGACGTGCCGAGGAGCTCATCACCACCGGCGGCCGCACGACGCTGCTGGCCGAGGTGCACGTCCCGCTGGAGGAGGACGGCGACTCGGACAGCGCGGACAGGCGGTGGGCCGAGGCCCGCGGCTACGCCGTCGCCAACGTCGACGCCGCAAAGGTCGTCGACCTCGCGGCCACGGCGGACCTGCTGCCGGCGCTGGAGACGCAGGCCGCGGAGCGGCTGGGCGACTACCGGCTGGAGTGGTGGACCGACCCGGCGCCCGAGGAGCACGTGGCGTCGCTGGCGGCTGCGATGAGCCGGTTCCTGGAGGAGATCCCCCTGGGCGACCTCGACCTGCGGCCTCAACAATGGACGCCGGAGCGGGTGCGCCGGCGCGAGGCCCGGCGAGCGGCCATGCACCGTGACCAGCTGACGGTCGTCGCACTCGCCCCTTCGGGAGAGGTGGCCGGCTTCACCAACCTCGTCATCTCACCGCACGCGCCGCGGCTGGCCGACATCGGCGACACCCTCGTGCTGCCCGAACACCGGGGGCATCGGCTCGGCCTCGCGATGAAGGTGCTGCTGCACCAGCAGGTCCGGGCGTTGCATCCGGGTGCGGAGCTGATCGCCACCGGCAACGCCGACGTCAACCGCTGGATGAACGCCGTCAACGACCAGCTCGGCTACCGGCCGGTCGACCGGACCCTCGAGCTCCAGAAGGTGTTGGGCTAGATCTTGCGCAGCCGCACGTAGCGCACCGAGTGGTCCGCGTCCTTGCGCAGCACCAGGGTGGCGCGGGAGCGGGTCGGCAGCACGTTCGCCGTGAGGTTGGGGCCGTTGATGGCGTCCCAGATCCGCATCGCCTCGGCGACCGCCTCGTCCCGGGTCAGCGAGGCGTAGCGAGCGAAGTAGGACTGCGGGTCGCGGAACGCCGTCTCGCGGAGGCGGAGGAAGCGGGAGACGTACCAGTCCCGGATGTCGGTGGTCTTGGCGTCGACGTAGACCGAGAAGTCGAAGAAGTCGCTCACCGCGAGGCCGGTGCGGCCGTCGTCGCGGACCCGGGCCGGCTGGAGGACGTTGAGCCCCTCGACGATCACGATGTCGGGATGCTTGATGTGCACCTTCTCGGCGGGCACGACGTCGTAGGTGAGGTGGTTGTAGACCGGGGCCTCGACCTCGTCCTTGCCGGACTTGATGTCGACGACGAACCGCAGCAGCGCGCGCCGGTCGTAGGACTCGGGGAACCCCTTGCGCTGCAGCAGCCCGCGCCGTTCCAGCTCCGCGTTGGGGTAGAGGAAGCCGTCGGTGGTGACCAGGGCGACGTTCGGGTGCTCGGGCCAGTGCGCCAGCAGGTGCTGGAGCACGCGCGCCGTGGTGGACTTGCCGACCGCGACCGAGCCGGCCAGGCCGATGACGAACGGCGTGCGCGGAGGCGTGGCCTGGTGGAGGAACTCCTCCTGGTCCCGGTGCAGTCGGCCGGCCGTCTCGACGTAGAGGCTCAGCAGTCTGCTGATCGGGAGGAAGACCTCACGGACCTCCTCCAGGTCCAGCGCGTCGCCGAGGCCGCGGAGCGCCGTGAGCTCGTCCACGGTGAGCGGGTCCTCGACCTCGTGCGCGAGCTTGGCCCAGGCGGCCCGGTCGAGCTCGATGTAGGGAGACGCCTCGTGGCCGCCGTCGTGGCTCAGGCCGTTGGGCATTCGGCGATTGTGTCAGTGACCGCGCCTGCCCGGGCGCCGACCCCGGCGACGATAGGATCGCAGCTCATGTGCGGGATCGTCGGATACGTCGGGGCCAGGCAGGCCCAGGACGTCGTACTCGACGGTCTGCGGCGGCTGGAGTACCGCGGCTACGACTCGGCCGGCATCGCCCTGGTGGACTCCTCGCACGACGTGGGAGCGCTCGCCGTCTCGAAGAAGGCCGGCAAGCTCGCCAACCTCGAGAAGGCGATGGCCGACGTGCCCCTACCGGCGTCGACGACCGGCGTGGGACACACCCGCTGGGCGACCCACGGCGCCCCCAACGACGTCAACGCCCACCCGCACGTCGCGGCCCTGAGCGGGCGGGGCGCCGGTCGCGTCGCGCTGGTGCACAACGGCATCATCGAGAACTTCGCCGAGCTCCGGGCCAGGCTGGAGACCGACGACCACACCCTCGTGTCCGAGACCGACACGGAGGTGGCGGCCCAGCTGCTCGAGCTGCAGCTGGAGTCGGGCGTCGACCTCAGCGTGGCGATGCAGCGGGTCTGCCAGCAGCTGGAGGGCGCGTTCACCCTCGTCGCGGTGGACGCACACGACCCGGCGCGGGTCGTCGCGGCCCGGCGCAGCTCGCCGCTGGTGGTCGGGCTCGGCGACGGCGAGAACTTCCTCGGGTCCGACGTGGCGGCGTTCATCGACTACACCCGGGAGGCGCTCGAGCTCGGCCAGGACCAGGTCGTGACCATCACCCGCGAGGGCGTGACGATCACCGACTTCTTCGGCAACCCCGAGGAGGGGCGGCGCTACCACGTCGACTGGGACCTCTCGGCGGCCGAGAAGGAGGGCCACGACTGGTTCATGCGCAAGGAGATCTTCGAGCAGCCGCGCGCGGTCGCGGACTCGCTGCTCGGCCGGCGCAGCGCCTCCGGGCTGCTGCAGCTCGACGAGATGCGGCTCTCGGACCAGGAGCTGCGCGACATCGACAAGATCATCATCATCGCCTGCGGGACGTCGTTCTACGCCGGGATGGTGGCGAAGTACGCGATCGAGCACTGGACCCGGGTGCCCGTCGAGGTCGAGCTGGCCTCGGAGTTCCGCTACCGCGACCCGATCCTCGACTACTCGACCCTGGTCGTGGCCATCTCCCAGTCCGGCGAGACCGCGGACACGCTGCAGGCGATCCGGCACGCCCGGACCCAGCGCTCCAAGGTGCTGGCGATCTGCAACACCAACGGCTCGACCATCGCGCGCGAGTCCGACGCGGTCATCTACATGCATGCCGGCCCCGAGATCGGGGTCGCCTCGACGAAGGGTTTCCTGACCCAGCTGGTCGCCTGCTACCTCCTCGCGCTCTACCTCGCCCAGGTCAAGGGCACCCGCTTCGGCGACGAGATCGCGGAGGTGATGACCCAGCTCGAGGCGATCCCGTCGCAGATCGAGACCGTGCTGGAGTCCTCGGAGTCGATCTACGAGCTGGCCCGTTCGCTGGTCGGCACGCGGTCGGTGCTGTTCGTCGGCCGGCACGCCGGCTATCCCGTCGCGCTCGAGGGCGCGTTGAAGCTCAAGGAGCTCGCCTACCTGCACGCGGAGGGGTTCGCCGCGGGCGAGCTCAAGCACGGGCCGATCGCGCTGATCGAGGACGGCATGCCGGTCCTGTGCGTCGTACCTCCTCGTGGCCGCGACCAGCTCCACGACAAGATGCTCAGCGGCATCCAGGAGGTCCGCGCCCGGGGAGCCCGCACCATCTGCCTGGCCGAGGAGGGCGACGAGCGGATCGTGCCGTACGCCGACCACCTGATCCGGCTGCCGGCCGTCCCGGTGCTGCTGCAGCCGCTGGTCGCCGCGGTCCCGTTGCAGCTCTTCGCGTGTGAGCTGGCCACCGCGCTGGGCCACGACGTGGACCAGCCGCGTAACCTCGCCAAGTCCGTCACGGTCGAGTAGCGCCGGCCCCGGACATGGCCATCATCGGCGTCGGCATCGACGTGGTCGACATCGCGCGGTTCGGGCAGTCGCTCGACCGCACTCCGGGCCTCGCGGAGCGCCTCTTCACCCCCCTCGAGCGGACCCGCTCGCTGGCCTCGCTGGCCGCCCGCTTCGCCGCGAAGGAGGCCGCCGCGAAGGCCCTCGGCGCCCCCGGCGACATGCACTGGCACGACGCGGAGGTGGTGTCCGAGTCGTCCGGTCGTCCCCTGCTGGAGATGCGCGGCACCGTGCTGGCCCGCGCCAACGACCTCGGCGTCACGTCGGTGCACCTCTCGCTGTCCCACGACGCGGGCATCGCGTCCGCGGTCGTGGTGCTCGAGGGCTGACCCGCATAGGTTGCTGCGGTGAGCGACGAGACCTACGAGAAGGGGATCGCCGACGCGCTGGACTGCGACATCGAGGGCCGCTGAACGGATCGCAGCACCCAGCAGGTCGTGTGCCTCCGGACGCGCTATGCCGCGTCGATGGGCACACGACCCGGTGGCAGCCGACCAGCGATGCCCAGATCGATCAGATCGATGGCGACCTCGGTCATCTCGTGGATCAGCTCGTACGCCGTGCAGCGGACCACCGTGCGGGTGCGGGTCGTGAGCCGGCGGGACCGCCGTGCGTCGGCCGCGGCCTCCAGGACGTCGGTGTGAAATCCACCTTCGACCTCGAGCACGATCGTGTGACCGTCGGCGAGCTCCCACTCGGCATCGGTCCACCGTGGACGCCCCCACCGATCCTTGCGTCGTCTCTGACGCGTCGGCTGCGGCATTGCGAAACGACGGCACATCCTTCCGACCTCAAGCTCGGCTCCTGAGTGCGCGCCGGCGTCGACGAAGCCCAACGTCCGCTTGAAGGGCTTGGCCCTGCGCAACGGCTGCAGCACATCGACCCACTCGATGAGGCGACTGGGCGTGGTCAGTCGCTGCTGGACTGTGGCGGCGATGACTCCGTGGGCCGCTCGGTTGGGCGCTTCGTAGGCCGCCCACAACAGCACGGCCGGCTCGAGTCGACACCGGGGGACGCCAGGGCGCGGTGAGACGAGTACGTCGAAGGGACGCCGGCTCCGGAAGAACTCCACGCCCGGGACGGGGTCGAAGCTGAGCTCGTCGTCCACCATGACGCAGATCTCCGGGCGGTCCCAGTTCTTCAGGTCGTGGTGCGCGGCCGCCGTCAGGTTGCCGAGCATCGCACGCGGCCCGGCGTGCAACACCGCGAGCCAGCTTCGCTGGTCGAACGTGAGCTCGCCGGTCACCGTGCTGATCACGCGTGGGGTTCGTTCGGCCCACCTGCCGGCAGCGACCTGGTCGCGGACCCGGTCGGCGACGATGCCGAGCCCATTCAGCTGGCGTCGGGCGATCAAGCCGCACTGGTCCTCGACGAGCTCATCGAAGGTCTCTTCCACGCCGACCTTCTTCCCGGTCCGGCGGGGAAGGTACGGCGCCCTCCACAGACAGGCCGCCCGGGCGGGTCGTGTGCCTGAGAACGAGCCAGAGCGCGTCGTGAGGCACACGACCCGGTGGCACCCGCCCGGACACCGCTAGCGTGAACGCATGCTGCACGCGCACACCGTCGAGCAGGTCCGGGCGGCGGAGGCCGAGCTGATGGCGCGGCTTCCGGAGGGTGCGCTGATGCAGCGGGCGGCGGCCGGGCTGGCCGCGGCGGTCGTGGACTTCCTGGGGTCGGCCTATGGGCGGCGGGTGCTGCTGCTCGTGGGCTCGGGCGACAACGGCGGCGACGCCCTGTGGGCCGGGGCGATGCTGGCGCGCCGCGGCGTGCAGGTGGAGGCGTGGCTGCTCAGCGACAAGGTCCACGCAGAGGGGCGAGCCGCGCTCGAGAGGGCGGGTGGTCGCGTCGTCGAGACGCCCATCAGCCGGCCCGAGGTGGTGGTCGACGGCATCGTGGGGATCGGTGGCCGCGGAGGGCTGCGGGACAACGCCGCCAACGCGCTCAAGCTGCTGCACGGCGTGCCGGTCGTCGCCGTGGACACCCCCAGCGGCGTGGAGGTCGACACCGGTGAGCTGGACGCCGGCGCAGGTCACGTCGAGGCGGCGCTGACCGTGACCTTCGGGACCCACAAGATCTGTCACCTGGTGGACCCGGGAGCGCAGGCGTGCGGGGCCGTCCACCTCGTCGACCTCGGGCTCGACCTGCCCGAGCCGGTGCTGGAGGCACTCCAGCCCGAGGACGTCGCGGCGCTGCTGCCACGGCCGACCCCGGAGGCCCAGAAGTACACGCGTGGGGTGGTCGGCGTCCGGGCCGGCAGCGAGCAATACCCCGGCGCCGCCCTGCTCAGCGTGGGAGGGGCCGCCTGCGGGCTGGCCGGGATGGTCCGGTACGTCGGCGACGAGGCCGTCGCGGCCACGGTGAGGTCGCACCATCCCGAGGTGGTGGGCGGGGGGCGCGTGCAGGCCTGGGTGGTCGGCTCCGGCGGTGGGGCCTCGGCAGGAGAGGAGCTGCGGGCCGCCCTGGCGGACGGCGTCCCGGTGGTGGTCGACGCGGACGCGCTGCAGCACGTCGAGCCGGGCCGGGCCGCGGTCCTGACGCCACACGCCGGCGAGCTGGCGGCCCTGCTCGGCGAGGACCGCGAGGACGTCGAGAGCAGGCCGCTGCACTTCGCCCGCGAGGCCGCGACGAAGTACGACGCCACGGTCCTGCTGAAGGGTCGCCGGACGGTCGTCGCGCGGCCCGACGGCGCGGCCCGGGTCAACACCACCGGCACCGCCTGGCTCGCCACGGCCGGCGCGGGCGACGTGCTCGGTGGGCTGGTGGGGGCGCTGCTGGCCGCTGGCCTGACGGCGTACGACGCCGCGAGCGTCGGCGCCTGGCTGCACGGTGCGGCAGCGACGCTCGCAGGCGACGGCGGCCCGGTCGTCGCGGGCGACGTCGCGGCCGCGCTGCCCGCTGTCGTCCGGGACCTCCTGCGATGACCGCGCGCGCCGAGATCGTGGTCGACGTGGCCGCGATCCGCCACAACGTGCGGATGCTCAAGGAGCTCACCGGCACCCAGATGATGACCGTGGTCAAGGCCGACGGCTACGGCCACGGGCTGGCGGAGTCCGCCCGGGCCGCCCGCGAGGGCGGCGCCGACTGGCTCGGCGTCGCCACCATCGACGAGGCGCTCGCGCTCCGCGCGGCCGGCGACACCGGACGCGTGCTCTGCTGGCTCACCGTCCCGGGCGACGACTGGGGCGCCGCCATCGAGCAGGACGTCGACGTGACCGTCTACTCCGAGGCCGAGCTCGAGGAGGTCGTCGCCACCGAGCGCCAGGCTCGCGTGCAGATCAAGGTCGACACCGGTCTCAACCGCGGCGGTGCGCCCCGGGAGGCGTGGACCGACCTGTTCGCGACCGCGGCCGGCCACGAGCTCGACCGCAAGATCCATGTCACCGGCATCTGGTCGCACTTCTCCTCCAGCGACGAGCCGGACGACCCCGCCAACGACGCGCAGGAGGCTGCGTTCCGCGAGGCCCTCGACCTGGCCGGCCGCGCCGGCCTGAGGCCCGAGGTGCGCCACCTCGCCAACTCGGCCGCGGCGATCCTGCGGCCGAGCTCCAGGTTCGACCTGGTGCGCGTCGGCATCGCGTCGTACGGCCTCGACCCCGCCCCCGGGGTGACCGGCGACATCGGGCTGCGCCCGGCGATGACGGCCCGCGCCAGCCTCGCGATGGTCAAGCACGTCGAGGCGGGCGCCGCGGTCTCCTACGGCCGCACCTGGACCGCCGACCACGCGACCACGCTCGGGCTGGTCCCGGCCGGGTACGCCGACGGCCTGCCCCGGGTCGGGGGCAACCGTGCCGAGGTGCAGGTCACCGGCAGGAGGCGCAGGCTCCGCGGCCGGATCTGCATGGACCAGCTCGTCGTCGACCTCGACGGCGACGACCCCGGCGCCGGTGCCGAGGTCACGGTCTTCGGACCCGGCGACGGCGGCGAGCCGACGGCGCAGGACTGGGCCGAGGCCTGCGACACGATCAGCTACGAGATCGTGACCAGGATCGGGGGCCGGTTCACCCGGCGGCACGTGGACTCGGAGGCACGCGAGACAATCGACTCATGAGCGCCCGCCGCCGCATCCTCGGGGCCGCCGCCGGCGCTGTCGGCCTGGCCGCGGCCGGCGCGGCGATCGGCATCGGCCGGCAGAGCCGCGCCATCGGCCGCCGCGAGGGCGACTCGACGCCGTTCGGGAGCCTGCACTCGCGGCCGGTGACGATCGTCGCGGACGACGGCGTCCCCCTCCTCGTCGAGGTCGACGAGCTCGACCCGGACCTGCAGCAGCGTGCGAGCAGGCTGACCCTCGTCTTCTGCCACGGCTACGCGCTCACCCTCGACAGCTGGCACTTCCAGCGAGCCGCCTACCGCGGGCTGGTCCGGTCCGTCTACTACGACCAGCGCTCGCACGGCCGGTCCGGACGCTCGCCCGACGGCCACGCGACGATCGAGCAGCTCGGCCGTGACCTCAGGAGCATCCTCGACCACGTCGTGCCCGAGGGGCCGGTCGTCCTGGTCGGTCACTCGATGGGCGGCATGACGATCGTCGCGCTCGCCGAGGAGTACCCCGACCTGATCGGCGACCGCGTCGTCGGCGTCGGCCTCATCTCGACGACCGCCGGCGGGCTCGACCCGGGCCGGATCCTGCTGCCCATGCTCCCGGCCAAGCTCGGCGGCGAGCTGGCCCACCGGACCGTCAGGACCCTGGCGCGCGGCCATCGCACCGTCGACGGCGCCCGCCGCATCGGCCGCTCGGTGGCCCGCGTCGTCACGGACCTCTTCGCGTTCGGCGACGAGGTGCCGGCGGCGTACGTCGACTTCGTCGACGGCATGCTGTCCCAGACGCCGTTCGAGGTCGTGGCCGAGTTCTTCCCGAGCTTCAACGGGCTCGACAAGTTCGACACCGTGGAGGTGCTCGGCCGGGTGCCGACCACCATCATCTGCGGGACCGCCGACCGGCTCACCTCGGTCGGGCACAGCCGCAAGCTGCACGAACGCGTGCCCGGCTCGACCCTGCTCGAGTGCGAGAACGCCGGCCACCTGGTCATCCTCGAGCGGCACGGCCAGGTCAACGCGGCCCTCGACCAGCTGCTCTCCGCCGCCGCGGAGCGGGTCGGTCTGCGATGACCGGCCACGTCGAGGTGAAGCCGGTCGGCGCCGAGGAGGCGGCGACCGTGCACGCGGTCGTGCACGCGGCGTTCGGGGCGCGGCCGCCGCTCGACCCTCCGGCCGCCGCGCTCGCCGAGACCCGCGAGCAGCTCGAGGAGCGGCTCGCCGCGCACGGCGGCCTGCTCGCCCGAGTCGACGGCAACCCGGCCGGCGCCCTGGTGCTCGACCCGGTGGGCAGCACGATGTACCTCCGCCGCTTCGGCGTCGTCCCCGGGCAGCAGGGCCACGGCGTCGCGGCCGCCCTGATCGACGCGGCCGTGGAGGCCGCGGAGGGGTACGACGACGTCACCGTCGTGGCCCGCGAGGAGCTGCCGGACACGATCCGGTTCTGGGACCGGCAGGGGTTCCGCGAGATCCGCCGGCAGCCGCCGAACGTCGAGCTGCGCCGGCCGCTGCGCACCGCTGTCTACCAGGCGCCCGACGCCGAGGCGATGCGCGGCCTCGGCCGCTCGGTCGCCGGCCAGCTCGCGCCGGGTGACCTGATCGTGCTCACCGGCTCGCTCGGTGCCGGCAAGACGACGTTCACCCAAGGCCTGGGCGCGGGGCTCGGTGTCCGCGGCGCGGTCACCTCGCCCACCTTCGTCATCGCCCGCGTGCACCCCAGCGAGGTCGGTGGGCCGGCGCTGGTCCATGTGGACGCCTACCGGCTCGGCGGCATGGAGGAGCTCGACGACCTCGACCTCGACACGTCCCTCGACGAGGCGGTCACCGTCGTCGAGTGGGGTGAGGGACTGGCCGAGGGTCTCTCGGAGTCGCGGCTGGAGGTCAACATCGTCCGCGGCGACGGGCTCGACGCGGACGACGAGCACCGCCGGGTCGAGATCACGCCGGTCGGCCCGCGCTGGCACGCACTCTCCTTCCGGGGGCTGGGATGATCACCCCACGAAAGCGCTCGGAGGGAGCGCTACGCGCGGAGGGCTCACGCTTCCGCGGGGACCCCGAAAAGACATGACCTTGGTGATCGCACACGTCAGCGACACCCACTTCGGCGGCCCACCCGACGCTGGAGCCCGAGCCGAACGGGTCCTGGCGCACCTGCTGGCGATGGACCCCCGGCCCGACATCCTCGTCGTCACCGGTGACGTCGCCGACCACGGGCTGCCCAGCGAGTACGCCGAGGCGCGCGCCGTCCTGGACACCTGGACAGGTCCCACGACCATCGGCCCCGGCAACCACGACGTCCGGGAGGCGTTCGCCCGGGGCATGCTCGACGCGGTGGTCGACCCCGTGGGACCCCTCATCGAGATCACCGACGCCGACGTCGCCCGCTTCGTGATGCTCGACTCCCTGGTGCCCGCCCGGGACGGTCGGCGGATCGACCACGGCGAGCTCGCGGCGACCAGCCTCGAGGCGCTCGACGACCAGCTCGGCGCCGACGGACGCCCGACGTTCGTCTGCCTGCACCACCCGCCCGTCGACCTCGGCCTCGGCCTGATGGCACCCATCCTCCTGCACGACCCCGAGCCGTTCGGCGAGGTGATCGCCCGGCACGACCACGTGGTGGCCGTGCTCGTCGGCCACGCCCACACCGCCTGCGCGACGACGTTCGCCGGTCGACCGGTGCTGGTCGGCGGAGGGTGCGCCTCGACCGTGCCGCTGGACGCGGAGGAGCTGCCCGTCGTGTGGGAGGCGGCGCCCCCCAGCTTCGCGATCCACCTCCTCCACGACGACGGCCGGCTCACCACGCACTGGCGGGCCCTCTGATGCTGCTCACCTTCGACACCGCCACCCCGCTCGTCACCGTCGCACTGCACGACGGGAAGGACGTCATGTGCGAGCTGGTCTCCGAGCGGACCCTCAAGCACGGTGAGCAGCTCGCGCCGCTCATCGACACGGCGCTCCACGAGACCGGGCTGGTCCGTGAGGACCTCACCGCGATCGGCGTCGGCGTCGGGCCCGGCCCGTTCACCGGGCTGCGCGTCGGGCTCGTCACCGCGCGCACGCTCGGCTACGTCCTCGAGATCCCCGTCTACGGCGTCTGCACCCTCGACGTGCTGGCCATCGAGGCGCTCGACTCCGGTGCGGTGGGCGACGACGGTGAGTTCGCGGTCGCCACCGACGCGCGGCGCAAGGAGGTCTACCTCGCGACGTACGCCGGCGACGGCCAGCGGCTCGACGGCCCGATGGTCGCCAAGCCGGCCGACGTCGCGACCGGAGTGCCGGTGGTGGGGGAGGGCGCGGTGCTCTACCCCGACGCGTTCCCCCACGCCACCGGGCCGACGCGGCCGAGCGCCGGGATGGCTCGCCAGGGTGATCGCCGAGGAGCGCGTCGAGCTCTACGACCCGGAGCCGCTCTACCTGCGCCGGCCCGACGCCGCGGCGCCGGGGACGCCCAAGCGGGTCTCGTGACCGTCCGGCCCGCCACCGTGGCGGACGTCGACGCGCTCGCGGCCTCCGAGGCCGACAACCTCGGCGCCGACGCGTGGTCGCACGCGCTGGTCGAGGAGGGCGTGGCCGGCCGGCTCCCGACCGTGCACTACCTCGTCGCCGAGGACGAGCACCGGCTGGTCGGGCACGCCGTCGCGAGCCTCGCCGGCGACGTCGCCGAGCTCCAGCGCATCGCGGTCGCCGAGGACCACCGGCGCGGTGGCGTCGCCACCGCCCTCCTCGAGGAGGTGCTCGCTCTCGCCGCCGGCGGCGGTGCGGACCGGGTGCTGCTCGAGGTCCGTGAGGACAACGCGGCCGCGCTCGCCTTCTACGCCGCCCGCGGCTTCGTCGAGGTCGACCGGCGCCGGCGCTACTACCGCGACGGCGCCACCGCGGTCGTGCTCCACCGACCTTGCACAATGGGCTCGTGAGCGAGCCCCTCGTCCTCGGCATCGAGACGTCGTGCGACGAGACCGGTGTCGGCATCGTGCGCGGCCACACCCTGCTCGCCGACGCCGTGGCCAGCAGCGTCGAGGAGCATGCACGGTTCGGCGGCGTCGTACCCGAGGTGGCGAGCCGGGCGCACCTCGAGGCGATGGTGCCGACCCTCGAGCGCGCCTGCGAGACCGCGGGTGTCCGGTTGCACGACCTCGACGCGATCGCGGTGACCAGCGGTCCCGGCCTCGCCGGGGCGCTGCTGGTCGGCGTCGCCGCGGCCAAGGCCCTCGCCCTCGGGCTCGGCAAGCCGCTCTACGGCGTCAACCACCTCGCGTCGCACGTGGCCGTCGACCAGCTCGAGCACGGCCCCCTCCCCGACCCGTGCCTGGCGCTGCTCGTGAGCGGTGGGCACTCCAGCCTCCTGCGGGTCGAGGACGTGACGACCACCGTGGAGCCGCTGGGCGCCACCATCGACGACGCGGCGGGCGAGGCGTTCGACAAGGTGGCGCGGCTGCTGGGGCTGCCGTTCCCCGGCGGCCCGCACATCGACCGGGCCGCGGCGTCGGGGAGCTCGGTCGCGATCGACTTCCCGCGCGGGCTCACCAGCCGCCGCGACCTCGAGCGGCACCGGTTCGACTTCTCGTTCTCCGGGCTCAAGACGGCGGTGGCGCGCTGGGTCGAGGCTCGGGAGCGGGCCGGGGAGCCCGTCCCCGTGGAGGACGTCGCGGCGTCGTTCCAGGAGGCCGTCTGCGACGTGCTGGTCCGCAAGGCGCTCGACGCCGCGACCTCGACCGGCGTGGAGGACCTGCTCATCGGTGGGGGAGTTGCCGCCAACTCGCGGTTGCGGGCGATGGCCGAGGAGCGGGCCGCCGCGGTCGGCGTGCGCGTCCGCGTGCCGAGGCCCGGCCTGTGCACCGACAACGGCGCCATGGTCGCGGCGCTCGGCTCGGAGATGGTCGCCCGCGGGCGTACGCCGTCCGCCCTGGACCTGCCGGCCGACAGCAGCCAGCCGGTGACCAGCGTGCTGGTCTAGGACCCCGTGAGGGCGCGTCAGTCGGACAGCAGGAACGCCGAGGCGCTCTCGGGGTTCGGGCCGCCGACCGGCCCGACCAGCGTCTCCGGCTCGCCGCCGTCGATCGGGACCCGCAGCAGGTACCACTCGCCTGGCGCGTCGAGGTCCGCGGTGACGACGAGGAGGTGCGACTCGTCCGCCCAGGAGGCGGCCTTGACCACCCGTCGGTCCTCCGGGTCGTAGACCGACACCTGTTGGAGGTCCTGGTCGTAGACCTCGACCTGGCCGTACATGGCGTTGTCCCCCCGCATGCCGAGGACGTGCTCGCCGTCCGGAGCGAACCGCAGACCGGACGTGTCGCAGCTGCGGGCCCGGACCTGGTCGGTCTCGACGTCGTAGATGCCCGAGCAGCCGAACTGCTCGTCCTGTGGCGGTGGGAACGAGACCGCCCACCTGTCTCCGCCGGGGCTCACGTCGGTGATCCGCAACGGCTCGCTGGTCACCAGGTCGACGCCTGGCTCGGAGCGGAGCGTCAGTCTGGTCGTGGTGGTGGCGAAGTCGCCACCCAGCACCGTGCAGCCGTCGTGCGCGCAGTCCGACCCGTAGACGGCGTCGATGCTGCCGACGCCCTCGCCCGGCATCGGGATGCCCCACTCGTAGGTGGTGGGGTCGGTCACGCCGCTCTCCAGCACCCGGACCCGGTAGGACTCGTCGACCCAGGCCACCAGGTCGTCGCCCTGGCTCATCGTGATCACGTTGACCGCGTCCCGGTAGCTGCCGACGCGCTCGCCGGTGGCGGAGAACACCTGGACCGCCTGCGGTCGGGAGGTGGCCGCCACGATCCGGCCGTCGCTCAGCACGCCGAGCTGGTTGACGTCCCGGTTGTCGAGGTCGACGTCGACGGTGCGCCCGTCGGGCAGGGTGACCTGCCCGTCGTGCAGGTAGGCGGTGTGGCTGGCCGGCGCGGGCGGGGCAGGCTCCGGTCCCTGCGTGCGCGGGGAGCCGCCGATCATGCCCGGCACCAGCAGGACGGCGGCCACGACCGCCGCGGCCGCCCCGGTGGCGGCGAGCCGGCGCCGCCGGCGGATCCGGTGCGCCGTCGCCCGGACCTCCTCGAACGCGACGTGCCGGGGCTGGACGTCGTCGGCGCGGCGCTCCAGCTCGCGGACGAAGGTGTCCTCGCTCATCGCTCCTCCTCCCTGTCTCCGGGCCGCAGCGTGGCCGGCGTTCGCTCGCGCAGGGAGGCCATCGCCCGCGCGGTCTGGGACTTCACGGTGCCGACCGAGATGCCCAGCACCTCGGCGGTCTCGGCCTCGGTGAGCTGCTCGTAGTAGCGCAGGACGACCACCGCCCGCGCCCGCCGCGGGAGCGTCTGGACGATCTGCCAGACGGCGGCGCCGACCCCCTCGTCGTACTCGTGCCGGACCGGGGGGCCGGGCGGCGCTCCGTCGTCCGAGAAGTCGGTCGCGCGCTCGCGGCGCCGCCAGGGCCGCCGCCAGGAGGAGCTGTTCTCGTTGACCATGATCCGGCGCGCGTAGCCGTCGATGGACCCGCGGTCGCGGACCTTGTCCCACGACAGGTACAGCTTCGCCAGAGACGTCTGCAGGAGGTCCTCGGCCTGGTGCTGGTCGCCGGTGAGCAGGTAGGCCGTGCGCAGCAGGCGGCCCTGCCTGGCCTCCAGGTACGCCGTGAAGTCGGCGTCCCGGTCGCTCATCCGCGCTCCCGTCGTCGCCCGGGCGGCCACCGTCGCCGGCTCCGTCATGATCGTCCTCTCACACGCCAAGGACGCGGCCGCCCGGCCGATGGTTGTCATCCCCCCTGCCGCGGCGCCCGCCCGATGCGGTTGGCTGGCCTCTCGAGCAGTGCCAGGCGAGCAGTGCCAGGCGAGCAGTGCCAGGCGAGCGGAGAAGGGCGGAACCCCATGCAGCAGGTCAAGGCCGTGGTCGCGAGGACCAAGGGCGCGCCGGTCGAGCTGGTCACGATCAACGTGCCGGACCCGGGGCCGGGCGAGGCGGTGGTGAAGGTCCAGGCCTGCGGGGTCTGCCACACCGACCTGCACTACCGCGAGGGCGGGATCAACGACGACTTCCCGTTCCTGCTGGGCCACGAGGCCTCCGGGGTGGTCGAGGCGGTGGGGCCGGACGTGACCGGGCTCGAGCCCGGTGACTTCGTGGTCCTCAACTGGCGTGCGGTGTGCGGTGACTGCCGGGCCTGCAACCGCGGCGAGCCGTGGTACTGCTTCGCGACGTTCAACGCGACGCAGAGGATGACCCTCGCCGACGGGCCGGACGCCGGCACCGAGCTGTCCCCGGCGCTGGGGATCGGTGCCTTCGCCGAGAAGACCCTGGTCGCGGCCGGCCAGTGCACCAAGGTCGACCCGGCCGCGCGGCCGGCGGCGGTCGGCCTGCTCGGCTGTGGCGTGATGGCCGGCATCGGAGCCGCGATCAACACCGGCGCGGTCACCCGCGGCAAGTCGGTCGCGGTGATCGGCTGCGGCGGAGTGGGCGTGGCTGCGGTGGCGGGGTCCGCGCTGGCCGGCGCGTCGCCGGTCATCGCCGTCGACATCGATCCCCAGAAGCTCGAGGCCGCGAAGCGGATGGGTGCGACCCACACGGTCGACTCGTCGTCGACCGACCCCGTGGCAGCCATCCAGGAGCTGACCGGAGGGTTCGGCGCGGACGTGGTCATCGAGGCGGTCGGCCGTCCCGAGACGTGGCAGCAGGCGTTCTACGCCCGCGACCTGGCCGGCACCGTCGTGCTCGTCGGCGTACCGACGCCGGACATGAAGGTCCCCGACCTGCCCCTGATCGACGTCTTCGGTCGTGGCGGCTCCCTGAAGTCGAGCTGGTACGGCGACTGCCTGCCGTCGCGGGACTTCCCGATGCTGGTCGACCTCTACCTGCAGGGGCGGCTCGACCTCGACGCGTTCGTCAGCGAGGAGATCGGCATCGGTGACGTCGAGGCGGCGTTCGAGAAGATGCACCACGCCGGCGACGGGCCGAGCGTGCTGCGCTCAGTGGTCGTCTTCTGATGGCCGGCCGTCTCCGGGTCGACCACGGCGTGGCCAGCGGCACGTTCTCGCTCGACGGCGAGACCTTCGACGTGGACAACAACATCTGGGTGGTGGGCGACGACGACGAGTGCGTCGTCGTCGACGCACCCCACTCGGTCGACGACATCCTCGCGGTGGTCGGTGGCCGCACGGTGAAGGCGATCCTGCTCACCCATGCCCACGACGACCACTGCCGGGTCGCACCCGCGCTGCGCGAGGCCGTCAACGACGGAGGGGGCGCGCCGATCTTCCTGCACCCCGACGACAAGCCGCTCTGGGGGCTCGTCCACGGCGACTCGGAGACCGGGACCTACCTCTGGGACCTCGACCTCCCGGACGGATG
The DNA here is from genome assembly GCA_963766475.1 of uncultured Actinomycetota bacterium. GTDB lineage: Bacteria > Actinomycetota > Actinomycetes > Propionibacteriales > Nocardioidaceae > Nocardioides. The sequence continues at coordinate 227,106 of CAVXZS010000009.1, forward strand.
GGAGCTGTCCGTCGCGGGCACGACCATCCGCACGCTGCACACGCCCGGTCACGCTCCGGGCGGCTGTTGCTTCCTGGTCGAGGAGCTGGGCTGTGTCTTCACCGGGGACACGCTCTTCCGGGGCGGTCCCGGCGCCACCGGGCGCTCCTTCTCGGACCGCTCGCTCCTGGTGGAGTCGATCCGCACGAAGCTCTTCGCGCTGCCTGACGAGACCGTGGTGCACACCGGGCACGGCGACGACACGACCATCGGCGCCGAGCGGGCCGCCCTCGGCTGACTCGGTCGAGGAGCCGACTCGGTCGAAAAGCTGACTGAGTCGAGAACTCAGTCGAGAGCTCAGTCGAGAACGGGGGGCGCCATCCCCTCGTCGTCGACCCAGTCCTTCTCGGTGTCGTAGAACGTGTCTGCGCTGCCCCGCTTGCGGTCGGACTTCCCGGACTTGCCCGACTTGCTGCCGGCGGCCCCGGCGCCGGTGCCGCGCCGTCCCGCCTGGCCGCGCGACCCGGCGCCAGCGCGTGATCCGCCTCGTGATCCGCCTCGTGATCCGCTCCGCGACCCGCCTCGCGACCCGCGACCCGCCGCGCCGGAGGTGCCGGCCCCGCTGCGCAGTCCGCTGCCGCTGCCACCCGCTCCGCGACCGAGCACGCCGCCCGCACCGCCGGCTCGACCGCCGGCGCCGATCGGACGGACGCCCGAGCTGCTCACCGCAGCCGCCGAGAGGCCACCCGGGGTGCCGCCGCTGAGCGCTCCGAGACCGCCCAGCGCGCTCGCTCCCCCGATGGCGCCCAGTCCGGCCGCTCCTACTCCGCCCGCGGTCGACCCTCCGACGCTGCCCGGCGAGCCGGCCTGGCCGAGCGAGGAGCCGCCCGTGTTGAGCGTGGGCATGGTCTGCCCCTGAGGAATGCCGGTGCCGGTGCTGGTCCCGGTGCCGGTGTGGGTGCCCGTACCGGTGTTGGTGCCGGTCCCGGTGTGAGTGCCGCCGTGGTCGGTGTCGTCCACGTCGTGGGTGTTGGTGCCGTCGTGGGTGTGGTCGTCGACGTCGGTGGTGTCCGTGTTGTGGGTGGGGTCGGTCGGAACGTGGGTGTGGTGGGGGTTGTGGCCCACCGGGGAGGTGTTGGTGTTGCCACCGCCGGCCCCCCCGCCGCCGGTGCCCCCACCGCCGCCGCCACCGCCACCGGTGTGGTGCTGCTCCGGACTGTGGATGCTCTTCATGACCGCCGCCGACTTGGCGTAGGTCTTGTCCATGTCGTCCAGAGCGGCCTTGGCCTTGAGCTCCCGGGCGGCCATGTCCTGCTCGTAGCCGTGCTGCTTGTGGCCGTCGTGGGCCTTCTGCTTCAGCTGGGTCTTCTCGTCCGCGGTGGGGTCGACGGTCGACGTGGGCGGGTCGGGCTCCTTGCCCATGTCCTTCAGCGCCGCCTTGGCCTGCTGCATCGCACCGTAGGCCTCGGCGATCGCGGTCGAGGCGTGACCGGTCTGCGTCGACCGGTGCTCGGTGTGGGTGGCCGTCGTCGCGAAAGCCGAGCGGCCCGCCGGACCGACCTGGGAATGCTCGCCGAACCCTTCGGCGACGAGCTTCCCGGCGGTGCGCAGCGCCTCGGAGGCGGTGGAGAGGTTCTTCGACAACGTGGACCAGGAATCCTTGGAGCTGTCGACGTCCCAGTCCCACATCGCGTCGATGACTGCCTTGAGCTTGGATTCGTGCGGGCCGGCCATCAGGCGTCTCCTCCCGAGTGCTGCTGGTGCCGAACGTGCTGCTGCGCCTGCTGCAGCGCCTGGTCGCCATGGGAGTGCCTGGACTGGTATTGCGTCGTCTCCAGCCACTGGTGCAGCTGCTTGATGTCGGCCGCCGAGTCGTGGTCTGCGTGCTGGAACAGCTTCACCGCAGAGATCAGGTTGGTGCAGAACTCCTCGACGTCCTTGGTGACGCCCTTGATGGTCTCCTCCATCACCTGGTGCGCCAGCTCGTGCTGCTTGCTGAGGTTGAGACCGGCGGCGTCGGTGCCGAACGACGTGTCAGCGATGGTGCCCATGATCGGGAAGCGCGTGTCGGTCAGCGCGCTGGAGGCATCGAGCAAGGCCTTCTTGGTCTGGGCGATGAGCTCGGGGTCGAGCTTGGACTCGGCCATGCTCGTGGCGACGACATTTGCGGTGTGCGCGATCGTCGACGCGGCCTGTTCGAGCGGCAGCACTGTCGGGCCTCCTGAGTGGTCCGTGCGGGTGTCAAAGGGTTGTGGACGTGTCCTACCCCGGCATCGGGTGGCGAAACCATCCTCTTCGGCGTCTTCAGCGCCCAATCCTAAGAGCCCCTCCCGAGACGTCGCGGCGGGGTGCTGACAGGCGTGCGGGCGTGGGTACGGTGGGTGGCGGGACAGCCCCGGACTCCCGAGGAGAGACGTGACCGCTCGACGCCGGCTCCTGGCCGCCTCCGCAGTCCTGTGTGTCGCGGTCCTGGCCGCCTGCTCGGACGACGACAAGCCCGGGGCCGACTCCTCGGAGCGGGCCTCGCCCACAAGCGCCTCGAGCACCGCCTCGACACCCTCCGGTACGACGTCCGGGCCGACGGACCCGACGGGGTCGTCTGGGTCGTCGGGCTCGACCTCGCCCGCGGCCGGAGGGCCCGCGGCCGAGCTGCAGGACCTCACCGTCCAGGCGCCGGCGGGCTGGACCATCTACAACCAGACCGAGGACCACCAGGTCGTCTTCAACGACGAGGCGTCCAACGGTGGCCTGATCTTCGTGAACAACCCCGCCGCGTTCCCGGGTGAGGACGTGGACTCGCTGGCCAGGTCGGCGATCCGGATCGCGCGCGGCGCCGGGCAGGACCCCAAGCGCGTGGCCGACCGCAACGTCGCCGGTCACGACGGCTACGTGATCGTGAGCTCCAACAAGGCCTACGAGACCTACTACGAGTGGGGCGCACCACTGGACAAGGACCAGGTCAGCGTGGCCTTCCAGTGGGTCGTCAAGCCGGACGACGCCGAGGAGACGATCGAGTCGGTGCTCGCGAGCATCCAGTTCAAGTGACGCAGGCGGGATCCGGTCAGAAGGGCCGGACGAGCAGGCAGGTGCCGTGGCCGTCGACGCGGGTCAGCACGATCGTGGCCTCGTTGTCGCCGGTGAGCGCGAGTCGCTTGCGGAGCTGGTCCGGGACGACGTCGACGCCCCGCTTCTTGATCGTGAGCCGGCCGATGCCGCGCTCGCGGAGCGCGGCACGCAACGCCTTCTCGCGATGGGGGAGGGTCTCGAGGACCTCGTAGGAGCGGGCGAACGGCGTGTGGAACGGCGAGTCCGCGGTGACATAGGCGATGTGCCGGTCGAGCAGGCCACCGGAGACCCCCGCAGCGACCGCGGTGACCAGGCCGGCGCGGACCACCGCTCCGTCGGGCTCGTAGAGGAAGCGGCCGAGCCGCACGACGTCCGCACCGAGGTCGTCCTCGTCGGTGAGGGTGGCCAGGCCGCCGTCCCCGATGACGGTGGCGCGACGCGCGACGGTGGCGAGCCTGCCTCCCCAGAGCGCGGCCTCCTTGACCTCGCCGTGGTCGCTCACCCACTCGGCCTCGACGCCCGCGGGGATCGCCTCGTGGGGGATGCCTGGGGCGGTCTTCACGCACGCGTCGACCGCGAGCAGCGACTCGACGTACGACCACGGCGGCGTCCACTCCTCCAGGGCGAAGGTGCGGCCGCGACCGGTGCGCCGGGCCGGGTCGGCGAAGGCCACGTCGAAGGGGATGATGTCGACCTCCAGCGCGTCGGCGACGCCGACCGCACCGGGGAGCCCCAGGGCCTCCAGGTTCGCCGTGGCGACCGCCACCCGCACCGGGTCGACGTCGACCCCGGCGGCCACGAGCCCGGCCCGCGCGAAGGCGACCAGGTCGCCCCCGATCCCGCAGCCGAGGTCGACGACCGTCGTGGCGCCGAACGCCGTGAGCCGGGCCGCCCGGTGGGCCGCGACCGAGAGCCGGGTGGCCTGCTCGAGCCCGTCAGGCGTGAAGTACATCGACGCGGCGAGGTCGCCGAACTTGGCCACGGCGCGCTCGCGCAGGTCGACCTGGGTCAGCGCGACCGCGAGCCGCTCCGGCGGCGTACCGGGCGCGGAGCGGGCCAGCGCCACGCGGGCTCGCAGCGGGTCCGGCTCGTCGAGGGCAGCGGCGAGCGCCAGCAGGCGCTGGCCGTCGTCGCTCTGCAGCCACGGCACGGAGTCGACGTCCACGGCACCTCTCCCTGAACCCGCGCTGGCACTCCATTGGCGTGAGTGCTAGTTTCGGTGCTGGCACTCTCCGGGTGAGTGTGCCAGCCCCAAAGACAGCTTGCAGAGCCCGTTCCACCCGCCAACAAGCACGAAAGTAGAGGTTGATCAGAAGTGTCGGTCAACATCAAGCCCCTCGAGGACCGCATCGTGGTCAAGCCGCTCGAAGCCGAGCAGACCACCGCCTCGGGCCTGGTCATTCCGGACACCGCCAAGGAGAAGCCCCAGGAGGGCGAGGTCCAGGCGATCGGTCCGGGTCGCATCGACGACAACGGCAACCGGGTCCCGCTCGACGTCGCCGTCGGCGACAAGGTCATCTACAGCAAGTACGGCGGCACCGAGGTGAAGTACGGCGGCGAAGAGCTGCTCATCCTCTCGGCGCGCGACGTCCTCGCGGTCGTGTCCTGATCCAGGTCACCCAGTCGTCACTGCTCACGGGTCGTACCGAGACCGCGATCGCGGCGGTCTCGGTGCGACCCGACGTACGTTCCACTGAAGGAGAACCATGCCCAAGATCCTCGAGTTCGACGAACGCGCCCGCCGGGCGCTGGAGCGTGGCGTCGACAAGCTGGCCGACACGGTCAAGGTGACGCTCGGCCCCCGCGGCCGCTACGTCGTCCTGGACAAGAAGTGGGGCGCTCCGACGATCACCAACGACGGCGTCACCGTCGCTCGTGAGATCGAGCTCGACGACCCCTTCGAGAACCTCGGCGCCCAGCTGACCAAAGAGGTCGCCACCAAGACCAACGACATCGCGGGCGACGGCACCACGACCGCCACGGTCCTCGCCCAGGCGATGGTCCACGAGGGGCTGAAGGCGGTCGCCGCCGGCACCAACCCGATGGGGCTCAAGCGCGGCATGGACGCCGCCGCCCAGGCGGTCAGCGACGAGCTGCTCAAGATCGCCCGTGACGTCGACTCCAAGGAGGACATGGCGTCGGTCGCCACGATCTCCAGCCGCGACGAGGTGATCGGGGGCCTGCTCGCCGACGCCTTCGACAAGGTCGGCAAGGACGGCGTGATCACCGTCGAGGAGTCCAACACCATGGGCACCGAGCTGGAGTTCACCGAGGGCATGCAGTTCGACAAGGGCTACATCTCCCAATACTTCATCACCGACGCCGAGCGCATGGAGACCGTCCTCGAGGACCCCTACATCCTGCTCCACCAGGGGAAGATCTCGGCCGTCGCCGACCTGCTGCCGCTGCTGGAGAAGGTCATCCAGTCGGGCAAGCCGCTGTTCATCCTGGCCGAGGACGTCGAGGGCGAGGCACTCTCGACCCTGGTCGTCAACAAGATCCGCGGCACCTTCAACGCCGCCGCCGTGAAGAGCCCGGCGTTCGGTGACCGCCGCAAGGCCATGATGGAGGACATCGCGACCCTGACCGGTGGTCAGGTCGTCGCCCCCGAGGTCGGGCTCAAGCTCGACCAGATCGGCCTCGAGGTCCTCGGCCAGGCCCGCCGCGTGGTGATCACCAAGGACAACACCACGATCGTCGACGGCGCCGGAGACGCGGCCGCCGTCACTGGCCGGGTCAACCAGATCAAGGCCGAGATCGAGAACACCGACTCCGACTGGGACCGCGAGAAGCTCCAGGAGCGGCTCGCCAAGCTCGCCGGCGGTGTCTGCATCATCAAGGTCGGCGCCGCCACCGAGGTGGAGCTCAAGGAGAAGAAGCACCGCATCGAGGACGCCGTCTCGGCGACCCGCGCGGCCATCGAGGAGGGCATCGTCCCCGGCGGCGGCTCGGCGCTCATCCACGCGGCGGCCGTGCTGTCCGACGGTCTCGGCCTGACCGGCGACGAGGCGGTCGGCGTGCGGGTGGTCCGCATCGCCCTCGACGAGCCGCTGCGCTGGATCGCGGAGAACGGCGGAGTCAACGGCTACGTCGTCACCACCAAGGTCCGCGAGCTCGGCGTCGGCAGCGGCTACAACGCCGCCACCGAGGAGTACGGCGACCTGGTCGCCCAGGGCGTGCTCGACCCGGTCAAGGTGACCCGCTCCGCACTCGTCAACGCCAGCTCGATCGCGGGCATGCTGCTCACGACCGAGACCCTGGTCGTCGACAAGCCCGAGGACGAGGAGCCCGAGGCGGCCGGCCACGGCCACGGGCACGGCCACTGACGGGCATCGCTGGTTGAGGGAAGGCGCTCTGCGCCTGTCTCGAAACCTCTGAACGCGAGGCTGGGACGCAACTCCGCACGGGGTTGCGTCCCAGCTTCGTCCTGGGTGGTTTCGAGACGGTCGCTGCGCGACCTCCTCAACCAGCGTGAGCGCGTCGCTGGTTGAGGAAGGCGCTCTGCGCCTGTCTCGAAACCTCTGAACGCGAGGCTGGGACGCAACTCCGCACGGGGTTGCGTCCCAGCCTCGTCCTGGCGTGGTTTCGAGACGGTCGCTGCACCACCTCCTCGACCAGCGTCAGAAGGCTCCGACGTCACGGTCCGGAGCTGAAGTCGAACCCGTCCTGACCGTGGCAGTCCGGCTCGGGGGTGGCCCGGTCGACGCCGCGGAGCAGCCAGATCGCGCGGTCGCCGCAGCCGGTGCCGGTGCGGACGTAGCGCTCGTGCACCAGTTGCTCGAGGCGGGCGCCGTCGCGGCCGTCCCAGTGCCGGAAGCCGACCCACTCGACCACCCACGTCGGCGGGGAGTCGCCGCCGACCAGAGCCCGGAGCTCGGCGAGGTCGGGGTCGAGGGTGCGCATCGGGAGGCTCCAGAGATAGGCGTACGGCGAGGCGAGCCCGCTCTCCAGCTGGACGTCGGCGCGACCGCCGTAGACGACCAGGGTGTCGCCCGGCTCGGCCACCTTCTTCAGGGCGACGCCGGTGTCGTGCTCGTCGTACTCCTGCAGGCCGCCGAGGTTGTACGCCGCCCAGCCGACCAGGCACAGGGCGGTCGAGGCGGTGGCGGCGATGATCACGGTGCGCATGGCCCGGCCCCGGCGGCTTGCGCGCCTGGCCAGCAGCGCCGCGCACAGGGCGGTGCCGGGCAGCAGCGGGAACAGGTAGTCGCGCCAGTAGCTGCCGCCTGACACCAGCCCGACGACGTCGATCGCGAGCAGGCAGGCCACCGCCGCGGTGAGCGGTGCGTCGTCGGCCCACTCGCCGCGGATGTGCACCACGAAGCCGCCGATGATCAGGAGCATCCCCGCGCCGAGGGCCACCAGGACGAGCAGGCCGGCCCGCAGCGTCGGCGCGGTGTCGGTGGCGTCGGAGAGCACGCGGCTGGCGTCGAAGCGGAAGCCGTAGACGGCGTACCACAGCGTGTGCAGGCGCACGCCGGCCGCCACCGCCCAGCCGACGGTCGCGAGCACCGGCACCGCGAAGCCCGCCGAGGCGGCAGCGGCCAGCCGGACCAGCTCGGGGCGGGTCAGCCGCCCGGCCCGCCACGACCCGAGGTAGAGCACCGCGGCGAAGACGACGCCGCCGACGAGGTTCTGCTTGAAGCCGATGGCCAGCCCGGCCAGGAGCCCGGCGGCCAGCGCCTCGCGCCACGACCGGTCCCGCACGGCCACCAGCGAGAGCCCGAGGCTCGACATCAGCACCGGCAGGGCGAGCAGCTCGCCCTTCACCGCCACCGCGTCGATGAGCACGTTGGTGCTGAGCGCGGCCACCGCGACCGCCGTCCAGCGGGCGGCGTGCTCGTCGGCGACCAGCCGGGCCACCGCCGCGGCCGCGAGCACCAGCGCGGCGCACGCGACCGCGCCGAGCAGCCGGATGAACAGCGGCCCGCCGATGGCGTCGGAGACCTTGAACAGCGCGATCATCGGCGGCGGCCGGTCCACGAAGTAGGCGCCGTAGACGCTGTCGGCCATGGGGTGCCAGGCCCGCGCGACCAGCTGGTAGCCGGCCTCGTCGGCGCGGACCGGGCGGGTCAGCCCGGGCAGCCGGAGCAGGAACGCCGCGGCCGCGGCGACGGCCACGGTCCACCTCGAGTCGACCCAGCGACCCACGAGGCGCTCCGCGCGGACGACGGCCCGGGCCGGGCTCGCGGTCCGCGCGTCGGTCCGCGCCTCGGTCATGGCCTCAAGCATGGCGGACGGAGGCTCGGCACGTGTCAGTGCTCCGTCCTCGGCGTGGGACCGGATCGCGGTCTTCGGGAGCACGGCAGGACCGTCGGCAAGGTCTACTTCGTCGACAACGAGGAGGAGACCAGGCCCTACCTGCGCCGGTGCCCCAGGCTCCGGGTCACCTGGAGCTTCGCCAGCGACATCGTCACGGTGAGGGCGCCGTTCGGCTGCCTGCAGGCCTCCACGGGCGCCCCGCCCTACGAGTTCCACGTGTTCTCCCGCCTCGGCGGTGTGACGAACTCGCCCGGGGACTTCCTGAAGGCACGCACCCTGGACTTCCGACCGTCGGCCTAGATGACTAAGTCCAAGGGCTCGCACGCTACGCGACGCGCAGCATCCACGCTGGCGGCGTTGCCGCCGCTCGAAAGATGCCCAACCTGCCTTCGCGCCGGCGCCAAGCCACCACCCCGCGAAATACGCTCGCTGCACTCGCGATTTTGCGGATCGCCTGGCGCACCGTGGGAGCGATCATCACCCGGGTCTGGGCCGAAGACCGAGCAGACTGCACGACCGGTACGCGGGACTGCGACGGATCGGGATCGATGAGATCTCCTACAAGCGTGGCTACAAGTACTTGACCGTGGTGGTCGACCACGACACCGGGCGGCTGGTGTGGGCCGCTGCGGGCAAGGACAAGACCACCTTGAACGGGTTCTTCGACACTTCTTGGCGAGCAACGCTGCGCCCAGATCACCCACGTCAGCGCGGACGGGAGCGGACTGGATCGCTGAGAGTCGTGGCCGAGCCGCTGCGAGAACGCGGTGCGCTGCGCCGACCCGTTCCACGTGGTCAAGTGGGCCACCGAGGCACTCGACGTGGTGCGCCGCGAGGCGTGGAACAACGCCAAAGGACGACGTCGTAGCCCCTGCCGCAGATCCAGGCGACGCGAGGGCGGCACCGGTCATGCCGCGGCGCTGAAGAGCTCTCGCTACGCGCTGTGGAAGAACCCCGAGCGCGGGGACCCCGGAAATACGTCGCGGCGCTGAGCGCCGCTCGCACGCACGAGCCCTTGGACTTAGTCATCTAGACTGAGCAAGGTGGAGCTGCCCGAGAAGTTCGCCACCCTGGGTCTGACGTACGACGACGTCCTGCTGCTGCCGGGGCACTCCGACCTCGCACCCGCTGACATCGACACCACGACGCGGCTCACCCGCGAGATCTCGCTCAAGGCGCCGCTGGTCAGCGCCGCGATGGACACCGTGACCGAGTCGCGGATGGCCATCGCGATGGCCCGCGAGGGCGGCCTCGGCGTACTCCACCGCAACCTCTCGATCGAGGACCAGGCCTACCAGGTCGACCTCGTGAAGCGGACCCAGACCGGGATCATCTCCAACCCCGTGACGATCGGCCCCGACGCGACGCTCGAGCAGCTCGACCAGCTCGCCGGCGAGTACCGCATCTCCGGCTTCCCGGTCGTCGACACCGACAGCCGGCTGCTCGGGATCATCACCAACCGCGACCTGCGGTTCACCCCGGTCGCGGAGTGGGCCACCACCAAGGTCGACGAGGTGATGACGCCGATGCCGCTGGTCACCGGAGCGGTCGGCATCTCCCGCGAGGAGGCCACGCTGCTGCTCCGCAGGCACAAGCGCGAGCGGCTCCCCCTGGTCGACGAGAAGGGCCGGCTCGGCGGGCTGATCACGGTCAAGGACTTCGTGAAGTCCGAGCAGTTCCCCGACGCCTCCAAGGACGCCGCCGGCCGGCTCATGGTCGGCGCCGCGATCGGCTACTTCGGCGACGCGTGGCTCCGGGCCACCACCCTGGTCGACGCGGGTGCCGACGTGCTCGTCGCCGACACCGCGCACGGCAACGTCCGGATGCTGCTCGACATGGTCAAACGCCTCAAGACCGACCCGGCCACCGCCCACGTCCAGGTGATCGGTGGCAACGTCGGCACCCGCGAGGGCGCCCAGGCCTTCGTCGACGCGGGCGCGGACGCCGTCAAGGTGGGGGTCGGGCCCGGCGCCATCTGCACGACGCGCGTCGTCACCGGTGTCGGCGTACCCCAGGTCACCGCGGTCTACGAGGCGGCGCTCGCCTGCCGGCCCGCCGGGGTGCCGGTGATCGCGGACGGCGGCATCAAGTACTCCGGCGAGATCGCGAAGGCCCTCGTGGCCGGCGCCGACAGCGTCATGGTCGGCGCGCTGCTGGCCGGCTGCGAGGAGGCGCCGGGCGAGCTGGTCTTCGTCAACGGCAAGCAGTACAAGGCGTTCCGCGGCATGGGCTCGCTCGCGGCGATGAGCAGCAGGGGCAAGAAGTCCTACTCCAAGGACCGCTACTTCCAGGCCGAGGTCGCCAGCGACGACAAGATCGTCCCGGAGGGCATCGAGGGCCAGGTCGCCTACCGCGGCCCGCTCTCCGCGGTCGCGCACCAGCTCATCGGTGGCCTCAACCAGTCGATGTTCTACGTCGGCGCGCGCACCGTCCCGGAGCTGCAGGAGAAGGGCCGGTTCGTCAGGATCACCTCGGCCTCGCTCAAGGAGAGCCACCCCCACGACGTCCAGATGACCGTCGAGGCGCCCAACTACTCGGGCTGATCGTTCACCCCGCGCGAGCTTCGGCCCCAGTCCACGACGGACTGCTTGCTCCGCTGCGCGGGCTTCGCGGTCCATCGTGGCCCGGGGCCGATCGCGCGGGCGCTTGCTCGCTTCGCTCGCAGGTCGCTGCGCTCCGACGCGACCCGTGGCAGCAGCACAGGGGGTGAGCTGGTCACGTACTTGCCAAGTCGGAAAGTTCGGAACATACTTTCCAACATGGCAAGTATGAGCGCATCCGACCCGGCTTCCGACCTGGCCGCGGCCGAGATCGCTCGGCAGCGCCTGACGGGCGCGCTCCGCCTCCCGTCGTGGTTCCACACCTCGCTCGGCGTCGCTGTGGCGATCCACCTCGGCGCCGCGGCGTACGGCATCGCGGACCAGAGTGGCGCCGGAGTCCTCACCGCGTTCGCCGGCTGCCTGCCGTTCGTCGCGGTGGCGTGGGTGCAGGTGGTGCGGTTCCGCAGGCTCAACGGTGTCCACGTCGCCGGGCTGGTCAGCCGGGCCGTGCTCGGCACGTCGACCTGGTCGTCCCTGGCGGAGGCCGGCGGGCTGGCCGGCGCGGCCTGGGCGGCCCTCGAGGGCAACCCCTGGCTGGCCGGGCTCGGCGCGGTGGCCGGCGGGGTGGGGTACGCCGCCGGCGCGCACCGGTGGTGGCTCGGCTACCAGCGTGACCCGGCCGGCCACGTCCGGGCCGAGTCACCGGCGACGCTGGTGCTCTACGGCCTCGTGGCCGTCGTCGCCCTCGTCGTCCTGGTGGCCGCGCGCTGATGCCCGCGATCGACCCGCTGATCCACCCGCCGGCACGGCTGCAGCTGATGACGATGCTGACCGCGGTGTCGGAGGTCGAGTTCGTGACCCTCCGCGACGCGCTCGGCGTCAGCGACTCGGTGCTCTCGAAGCACGTGTCCGCGCTGGCGGCCGAGCGCTACGTCGCGAGCCGCAAGGGGGTCGTCGACGGGCGTCGGACCACGTGGGTGTCGCTCACGAAGACCGGTGACCGCGCGCTCCGGGCGCATGTGGCCGCGCTGCGCTCGCTCATCGAGGCGGTGGAGCCTCACAGGTAGAGGCCGGTCCCGTCGGTCCTGCCGGTGGCCGAGGTCTGGTCGGGCAGGTCCTCGGGCCGCAGCTGGGTGACGACCGACTTGTCGGGTGGCTGCACCGGGTCGAGTGCGGCGGTGATCCGCATCGCCTGCCGGGTCACCGCCTCCTCGAACACGTTGCGGACGAAGCGGCCGTTGCCGAAGGCGTCGGGTCGCGGGTCCGGCACCAGCCGGCGGAACGAGCCCTCGACGCCGTCGAGAAGCGAGAAGCCGGCCTTCTCGGCGTACAGCCGGAAGATGCCCCACAGCTCGTCGGGGGAGTAGTCGGCGAACGAGATGGTGCTCGGGAACCGCGAGGCGACGCCGGGGTTGGACTCGACGAAGCGCTGCATCTCCCTGGGGTAGCCGGCCGCGATCACCACGACCTCGTCGCGCTGGTCCTCCATCAGCTTGAGCAGGGTCGAGATCGCCTCGTTGCCGAAGTCGCGGAACGAGTCGGGTGGGACCAGCGCGTACGCCTCGTCGATGAACAGCACGCCGCCGGAGGCCTGGTTGAAGCGCGCCGTGGTGCGCGGTGCGGTCTGGCCGATGTACTCGCCGACCAGGTCGGCCCGGCTCACCTCGATCAGGTGACCGTGGGCGAGCACGCCGAGCTGGGCGTAGATGCGCGCCAGGAGCCTGGCCACGGTGGTCTTCGCGGTGCCGGGGTTGCCGGTGAAGATCATGTGCCGCGACTTCTCCGAGGGCGGCATGCCGGCCGCGGTGCGCAGCTTCTCCGCCGTGAGCTCCGCGACCAGCCGCTTGACCTGCTCCTTGACCGGCGCCAGGCCGACCAGCTCCTCGAGCTCGGCCATCGGGTCACCGATCTCCACCTCCGGGACTGCGAGCACTGGCACCTCGTCACCGCCCTCGGCCGCCGACAGCCGGACGCCCTCGGGGGTCGTCGTGGTATCGGCGGCGGCGGGCCGGGGCAGGTTCCTGCGATCCTCCAGGAGCTTCTGGGCCATCGGGTTGAGCACGACCGGGGGCGCCCTGAAGATCCCGGTCAGGTCGTCGAGGTAGCCGGTCCGGCTGGGGCACGAGGTGGACTTCGCGAACGTCGGCAATCCGGCGACCAGCTCGGAGACCTGGGTCCCCATGCCCATCCAGAGCCGGACCGCGTCGATCTCGCCGGAGACCATGCCTCGGGCCAGCCAGCCGCGGTTGTCATTCATCCAGTCGTCCCTGTCGAACCCCGGCCGGAGCCGTTCGAACGCCGCATTGATCGCGCCGAACCGCTCGCTGCCGACGGCTGCGGCCAGCGCGGCGGGCAGCTCGTCCACCGCGTCGTAGAGCGCCATCGACGCGATCACCTCGTCGATGGGCTGGGACCGGGTGACCGCAGTGCTGAGCACCTGGTGGGCGGCCTCGAGCCCGCTCAGGGACCATCCGAGCTGGGAGGCCCACCCCCGGCCCTCGGAGAAGGTCTGGGCGTCGGTCTCGGTGCAGACCTGCTCGCGCCAGGTCTTCGCGATGACCTCCCAGGAGGCGTCCTCGTGCAGCTTGCGGAGCTCGGGGTCGTCGAGGACCTTGTGCAGCATCCCTGTGAGCGTCCCCGCGCGGGCGGCGTACTGCGGAACCTCGGCGAACACCGCCACGCACTCGATGGTCAGCTCGAGCGCCTTGATCCGGGCCTCGGCGCCCAGGTCGCGCTGACGCCACCACAGGTCGAGGTGCCACGTGTCGTCACTGTTCACGTAGTAGGTGATGCGGGGGAACGTCAGCGTGTAGCTGTCCGAGAGCCAAGGCTGGAGCAGCTGGTCGCCCAGGCTGGTGAAGCTCCCCGCCCAGACCGGGATGGCGCTCGGCAGGAAGGTGGTGAGGTTCCAGAGGAACGGCACCGCGCCCGACGTGCCGGGCTTCCAGCTGCCGGACGGCGCCACCCCACCCTGGCCGCGCGGGTCCTCGGCCAGCGCCTTCATCCTCTGCTGGGTCGTCTCGAGCCAGTCGGCCGGCACGACCCAGGGGTCGCTGGTGCCGAGCACGTCGAGGTGCGGCTCGGGTCGGAGCAGCGGGGCGAGGTTCTGAGGGAGCTCGAGCATGGCGCTGGCATCTTGCCGCATTTCCTTGTCTGGCGGCGCCCGATGGGAGACTGACCCGCGTGACCGAGATCGAGATCGGCCGGGCCAAGCGGGCCCGCCGCGCGTACTCCTTCGACGACGTGGCGATCGTGCCCTCGCGGCGCACGCGCGACCCCGAGGAGGTCAGCGTCGACTGGCAGATCGACGCCTACCGCTTCGAGCTTCCCGTCCTGGCCGCGCCGATGGACTCGGTGATGTCGCCGGCCCAGGCCATCGCGCTGGGTCGGTTCGGCGGCCTGGGCGTGCTCAACCTCGAGGGGCTCTGGACCCGCTACGAGGACCCCACTCCGATGCTGGCCGAGGTCTCCGGGCTGCGCGGCGAGCAGGCCACCGCCCGGCTGCAGGAGATGTACGCCGAGCCGGTCAAGGAGGAGCTGATCTCCGAGCGGGTCAGGGAGGTGCGCGACGCTGGCGTCACCGTGGCCGGCTCGCTGTCGCCGCAGCGCACCCGTGAGTTCGCCAAGACCGTGGTCGACGCGGGTGTGGACATGTTCGTGATCCGCGGGACGACGGTCAGCGCGGAGCACGTGTCGTCGCAGGCCGAGCCGCTCAACCTCAAGGAGTTCATCTACGAGCTCGACGTCCCGGTGATCGTCGGCGGCTGCGCCACCCACCAGGCCGCCCTCCACCTGATGCGCACCGGCGCCGCAGGCGTGCTCGTCGGCTTCGGCGGCGGCGCCGCCCACACCACGCGCACCGTCCTCGGCGTGGCGGTCCCGATGGCCTCCGCGGTCGCGGACGTCGCCGCGGCCCGGCGCGACTACCTCGACGAGTCCGGCGGGCGCTACGTCCACGTCATCGCCGACGGCTCGATCGGCATGTCCGGCGACATCGCGAAGGCGATCGCCTGCGGTGCCGACGCGGTGATGGTCGGCTCGCCGTTCGCGCGAGCCACGGACGCGCCGGGCCACGGCTTCCACTGGGGTGCCGAGGCGCACCACAAGTCGCTGCCCCGCGGCGAGCGGGTCGAGTTCGAGACGGTCGGCACCCTCGAGGAGATCCTCTTCGGACCCTCCCGGGTCGCCGACGGCACCATGAACCTCATCGGCGCCCTCAAGCGCTCCATGGCCACGACCGGCTACACCGACCTCAAGGAGTTCCAGCGGGTCGAGGTCGTCGTCGTCTGACTGTCTACCCTCGTGAGTTTCGGCCCCGAGTCCACGGCGACGCTCGCTGGCGCTCGCGGGCTTCGCAGTCGCCGTGGCCATCGGGGCCGATCACGAGGCGCGCTCGCTCCGCTCGCGAAACGCGGCGCTAGCTGCCGGCTCGACGGGCGGTCCAGCCACCAGGACTGATCGGCTCAGCGGTGGCGTGCGTACCGGCCGGCCGCTCGAGGCCGTCGTCGTCTGACTGTCTACCCTCGTGAGTCTCGGCCCCGAGTCCACGGCGACGCCGCTGACGCTGCGGGCTTCGCGGGCGTGGCCATGGGGTCGCCACGAGGTCGCTGGGCCGCGTGCGGCCCCGTCCGGGAGGATGGCTGCGTGGACGACGACGTGCTG
The DNA here is from genome assembly GCA_963766475.1 of uncultured Actinomycetota bacterium. Taxonomy (GTDB): domain Bacteria; phylum Actinomycetota; class Actinomycetes; order Propionibacteriales; family Nocardioidaceae; genus Nocardioides. Next base: position 242,615 of record CAVXZS010000009.1, read on the forward strand.
GAGCGCCTCGAGCGCTACTACGACGAGGCGCCGCGCGCGAACGCCGACACCGAGGAGCACGGCCCGTTCACGGTCTTCGTGTCCCGCGGCGGGTGGCCCTACTACGCGCGGCCGCGGCTCGGGCTCAGCGAGGACGTGACCCCCGAGGACGTGTCGTCGGTGCTCGCGCGGCTCGAGGAGCTCGGGCAGCCGCGGTCGATCGAGTGGGTGCACGAGACGACGCCCTCGCTCCGGGCCGCGGCGGTCGCCGCCGGGGTCGAGGTCGAGGACTACCCGCTGCTGGTCCTGGCCGGCGCACCGGTGCCGCGGGAGAGCCCGGTCGCCGTACGCCGCCTGGCCGCCGACGACCCGGACCTCTCCCTGGTGCACGCCGCGGTCCACGTGGGCTTCGGCCAGGACGACACGGAGGTGGGCGAGGCCTCGGTGACCGAGCGCGACGCCCTGGCCGCGGACCCCGGCCACAGTGTGGACACGCTGGCGGCCATGATCGCCTCCGGGCGGTCCGTCACGTTCGGTGCGTTCGACCCGGAGCTCGGCCCGGTCGGCGGCGGCACCCACGGCCCGCGAGGTGACGTCACCGAGATCGTGGGCGTCGCGGTGCTGCCGGCCCAGCGGCGGCGCGGGATCGCCGGCCACCTCACCTGGGCACTGGCCGCGGACGCGGCCGACGCCGGCGTGCGCACCGTGTTCATGTCCGCCGGCAGCGACGCCGTCGCCCGGGTCTACGAGGGCGTGGGCTTCCAGCGGGTCGGCACGGCCTGCATCGTCGGCTGAGCGGCGGCGGTCGAGTCAGAGCCGGTGCAGCCCGGGCTGGGTGCCCAGCCCCTCGACGTACGCCGTCACCTCGTCGGCGGCGCGCCCGTGCAGCCGCACGACGCGGATCGGCGCGGTGCCGGGGTGCCAGAGGTTCCACCCGATCGGGGCGTACGCCGCGCGCGTGACGGCGAACCGGCCGCTGCGCCGTTGGGTGAAGGTGAACCGCACCAGGATCCCCTGGTAGGTGTCGGCGCGGGCCGGGTCCTGCTGGGCGACCATGTTGCCCATGCCGTAGACGACCCACGTCCCGTGGACCCTGGTGACGGGCTGCACGACGTGCGCGTGGTCGCCGAGCACCAGGTCGACGTCCGGCGAGCGGGTCAGCCGCTCGACCAGGGCCGTCTGTGCGGCGCTCGGCAGGTGGCTGTACTCGTCGCCGCCGTGGAGGTGAACCACGACGACGTCGGCACCGGCGGCCCGGGCGGCGCGCGCCTGCGCCAGCAGGTTCGGCGCGTCCCACATCGACACCGACCACTCGCGACCGGCCGGCAGCGGGAGGCCGTTGGTCCCGTACGTCCCGGCCACCACGCCGATCCGCACGCCGTCGCTCGTCGTGAGGAGCACCGGGCGGCGTCGCTCGTCGACCGACCGGAACGTCCCGATGTGTGCGACCCCGGCCCGCTCCAGCAGGCCGGCGGTGCGCACCAGCCCGTCGAAGCCCTGGTCGAGGCTGTGGTTGGACGCGGTGGTGCAGCCGTCGAAGCCGAACGCGCCGATCCACGCCGCCGCCTCGGGCGGCGCCGCGAACACCGGGAAGTTCTGCGGCGGCTGGCCCGGTGCGGCGAACGGCACCTCCTCGTGGCACAGCGCGACGTCGGCACCGGTGACCAGGGACCGGACGCCGGCGAACATCGGGTCGAAGTCGAACCGCCCGTCGCCGTCCTCGGCAGCGCTCTGCCAGACCGTGTTGTGCCAGAGCAGGTCGCCACCCATCACCAGCGTGGCGGTCCGCGGCTTCTTCAGCGGTGCCGCCGCGGCGGCGACGGGCGCCACGCGGACGGTGTCCGCGGACAGCGAGATCGCCGCCATCGGCGCGCGGCGCACGGCTGGGTGCGGGGCCCCGAGGCCGGCAAGGAGCGCGGCGCAGACGACTGCTGCACCGACCGCAGCGCGTGACCGCACCTCCACGAGGTGAGTGACGCACACCCGCACCGCGTGGTTGCGAAGGCACGCCTGAGAGACTGACCGGCATGGACCGGGGTCCGAGCGCCCTCAGCCCGGAGGCGCGGATCCGCGCCCTCGGGACGCTCGCGGCGGGCGGCACCGACGAGCTGGACGTGCTCGTCGTCGGCGGTGGCGTCGTCGGCGCCGGCGTGGCCCTCGACGCGATCACCAGGGGCCTCTCCACCGGCCTCCTCGAGCAGCGCGACCTGGCCAGCGGCACCAGCAGCCGCAGCAGCAAGCTGATCCACGGCGGGCTCCGCTACCTCGAGATGCTCGACTTCGGCCTGGTGCGCGAGGCGCTCCAGGAGCGCGGCCTGCTGCTCAACCGGCTGGCGCCGCACCTGGTCCGGCCGGTGTCCTTCCTCTACCCGCTGACCCATCGCGGCTGGGAGCGTCCCTACGTCGGGTCCGGGCTGCTGCTCTACGACGCGATGGCGCGGTTCGGTCCCGCCGAGGTGGGCCTCCCGCGGCACCGGCACCTGACCCGCAGGACCGTCGCCCGGATCGCCCCGGACTTCGCGCCGGGGTCGATCGCCGGCGCGATCCGCTACTACGACTGCCAGGTCGACGACGCCCGGCTCGTGGTCACCGTGGCCCGCACCGCCGCCGCGCACGGTGCCCAGGTCGCCACCCGCGTCAAGGTGACCGGCTTCCTCCGCGAGGGCGAGCGGGTGGTCGGCGTCCGGGCCCTCGACCTCGACAACGACCGGGAGATCGAGGTCCGCGCCCGGGTGGTCGTCAACGCCGCCGGTGTCTGGACCGACGAGATCCAGGAGATGGTCGGCGGCCGCGGCGCGCTGCACGTGCAGGCGTCCAAGGGCATCCACCTCGTCGTGCCGCGCGACCGGATCCGCTCCGAGGCCGGCTTCATCGTGCGCACCGAGACGTCGGTCCTCTTCGTGATCCCCTGGGGCCGGCACTGGATCATCGGCACCACCGACACGCCGTGGGACCTCGACAAGGCGCACCCGGCTGCTAGCCGCGCCGACATCGACTACGTGCTCGACCACGTCAACGCGATCCTGCGCGAGCCGCTCGACCACGACGACGTGGTGGGCGTCTACGCCGGGCTCCGGCCGCTGCTCTCGGGTGAGTCGGAGCCGACCTCGCGGATCTCGCGGGAGCACACCGTCGTCACGCCGGTGCCCGGCCTGGTCATGATCGCCGGCGGCAAGCTCACGACGTACCGCGTGATGGCCCGCGACGCCGTCGACGCCGCCGCCCACTCGCTGACCACGACCGGCACGTCGGTCCGCGACTCGATCACGCACCGGGTGCCGCTGCTCGGTGCGGACGGCTTCGAGACCCGCACCAACCAGCGGGTCCAGCTGGCCCGGCGGTGCGGGCTGCACGTCGCCCGCGTCGACCACCTGCTCGGGCGCTACGGCGATCTCATCGACGACCTGCTCGCGCTGGTCGAGAAGCGGCCCGAGCTGGGGGAGCCGCTCGAGGGCTCCGAGGACTACCTCGCCGCCGAGGTGGTCTACGCCGTCACCCACGAGGGCGCGCGACACCTCGACGACGTGCTCACCCGCCGCACCCGCATCTCCATCGAGACCTTCGACCGGGGCGTGCGCTCGGCACCGGCGGCCGCCCGGCTGATGGCCGCCGAGCTCGGCTGGGACGAGGCGCGGGTCGCCGACGAGGTCGACCACTACCTGCGCCGGGTCGAGGCGGAGCGGCAGAGTCAGACGATGCCGACCGACCAGGAGGCCGACGAGGCCCGGGTCAAGGCTCCGGACATCGTCTGACGAGCGTCAGCCGGCCTCGCGCAGCGCGGGCAGCACCTCCGCGGCGACGGCCTCGGCCGCGCCGACCGGCTGCAGGTTGAAACCCCGGAAGCCGAGGTCGACGTACTCGCGCAGCTGGTCGACGAGGTCGGCGGCCGATCCGCCGATCGACGCCGCGTCGCTCTTTCCGCGCGGGTCGAGCCGGATGGTCACGTTGAGCACCGGCCGCACGGCGTCGGCGTCCCGGCCGGCCTCGAGCGACGCGCTCCGCACCTGCTGGAGCATCCGGGGCAGGTCTTCGCGCGTGGCCGGGCCCAGGGAGGGGATCCAGCCGTCGGCCAGCCGGCCGGTGACGCCGAGGGCGCGGGGGCCGTAGGTGCCCAGCCAGATCGGGATCGGGGCGAGCGGCGACGGCGTGAGCTGCAGGCCGTGGACCGAGTGCTCCTTCCCCGCGTGGTCGAAGGGCGCACCGGTCCACGCGCCGCGCATGATCGTGACCGCCTCGGCGAGCCCGGCCACCTTCTGCCCAGGAGTCAGCGGCGCGCCACCCAGGGCGACGATCTCGTCGTCCACGTGGCCGCCACCCAGCCCCAGGACCAGCCGGCCGCCGGACAGTCGCTGCAGGGACTCCGCAGTCTTGGCGACCATGGCCGGCCGTCGGAACGGCACCCCGAGCACCCGGGTGGCCACCCCGACGCGCGACGTCCGGGCGGCCACCCAGGTCAGCATCGAGAGGACGTCGTACGTCGGGTGGTCACCGACCGGGTGGTCGCTGGCCGAGACGAAGTCGTAGCCGGCCAGCTCGGCGGCCAACGCCTCCGCGAGCGGGTCCGCCTGCGGGGCGGCGGACGACGAGATGCCGGTGCCGATGAGCAGCTCAGGCATGGCGCATCGCCGCCGGTGACACGGTCAGCCACTGCAGGCTGAGCTGGACGAGCGGACCGATGGTGAGCGCGAAGACCACGGTGCCGACACCGACCGAACCACCGGTGAGGAAGCCGATCGCCAGCACGGTCAGCTCGATGGCGGTGCGGGCCACGCGGACGGGTACGCCGCGAGCCGCCAGGCCGGTCATCAGCCCGTCCCGCGGTCCCGGGCCGAACGCGGCACCGACGTACAGCCCGGTCGCGACGGCCATGAGCGCGATGCCGGCCAGCAGGAGGGCGTAGCGGACCACGAGCAGGTGCGCCGACGGGAGCAGTGCCAGTGACCCGTCGACGGCGAGCCCGACCAGGACCACGTTCGCCACCGTGCCCGGACCTGGTCGCTGGCGTAGCGGGATCCACGCGAGGAGGACCAGCGCGCCGACCAGGATGGTGACGGTGCCGATCGGCAGGTGCAGCTGGCGGGCGAGTCCCTGGTGCAGGACGTCCCACGGCCCGAGCCCCAGGTCGGCACGCACCATCAGCGCCAGGGCGAGGCCGAACAGGGCGAGGCCGCCCAGGAGCCGGGCCACGCGGGCACCCGTCGAGGCCTCGTGGGACACATGCGATGCCTGTACCTGAGGCGGAGCAATTGCTGACATATCAGGAATCATGCCAGCATAATGCTGATGTGTCAGCATTCATTCCCGATCCTGACGTGTCAGATAGCGTCGGTCCGGTGAGCGGACCTCGATGGCTGACCGCGGAGGAGGAGCGTGCGTGGCGGCGCTACCGCCGGATGCGCACGCTCCTCGACCTCGCCGTCGCCCGCGACATGCGTGCCGACTCGGGTCTCTCCGAGGCGGACTACGACGTGCTCTCGACACTGTCCGAGGCCGACGACGACCAGTGGCGGGCCAACGAGCTCGCTGCCCGGCTGCTCTGGTCGACGAGCCGGCTCTCGCACCAGGTGGGTCGGATGGAGGGCCGCGGCCTGGTGCGGCGCACCGGCGTGGACGGAGACGCGCGTGGTGCCGTCGTGGCGCTCACCGCCGCCGGGCGGCGCACCCTCGATGCGGCGGCACCGGCGCACGTCGAGTCCGTGCGCCGACACCTCATCGACCTGCTCACCCCCACCGACGTACGCGCCCTGGACCGCATCGCTTCCCGGGTGGTGGCCCGGCTCGAGCCCTGACCTCGCCGCGCGCGTTGACAACTAGAACACGTTCCACAATTCTGACGCGTGTCAACTCGGGGCGAGTCACACACCAGGGAGGGTCCGTGACCCAGGGGCCACCTGCCGACCTCAAGATGCAGCGGACCAGCCGGGACGCCGCCACCGTCCCGGGCCTCCTCGAGGGCTGGCTGGCCGGGCTCCTCCCCGAGGGCGCCGACCCCCGGGTCACGCTGCACAGCGGCATCGACGCCAACGGCATGTCCTCGGAGACCCTGGTGCTCGACGCGGCCTGGAGCGAGCAAGGTCAGCCCCGTGAAGGGAAGTACGTCGCCCGCGTGGCGCCGTCACAGGCGGACGTGCCGGTCTTCTCCAGCTACGACCTGCAGGAGCAGTACGACGCGATCAAGTACGTCGGCGACCACACCGACGTCCCGGTGCCGGCGGTCGGCTTCATGGAGCCGACCGGTGAGGTGCTCGGCACGCCGTTCTTCCTGATGGACCGCATCGAGGGCATCGTCCCGCCGGACGTGATGCCCTACACCTTCGGCGACAACTGGCTCTTCGACGCAGCACCCGAGGAGCAGCGCCGGCTGCAGGACAGCTCGGTGGGTGCGCTGGCGGGACTGCATGCGATCCCGGACGCCGAAGCGACGTTCGCCTACCTCGACCCCGGCCGGCACCTCAGCGGTGCCGCCGCCGGCGGGACGGCGATGGAGCGCAACCTCGCCGCCCGCCGGGCGTGGTACGAGTTCGCCGTCCCCGACCTGGGCCCGTCGCCGATGGTCGAGAAGATCCTCGACTGGCTGGAGGCCCACCAGCCCGCAGACGCCGGCGACACCGTGCTGAGCTGGGGAGACGCGCGGATCGGCAACATGATGTACCGCGACTTCGAGCCGGTCGCCGTCCTCGACTGGGAGATGGCCACCATCGGCCCGCGGGCGCTGGACGTGTCGTGGATGGTCTTCTCCCACCAGGTCTTCGAGTCGATCGCGGGCGCGTTCGAGCTGCCGGGGATGCCGCACTTCCTGCGCGAGGAGGACGTGCTCGCGACGTACGAACAGCTCACGGGGGTGCGCCTCGGCGACCTGACCTGGTACCACCTCTACAACGCGACTGCCTGGTGCATCGTCTTCATGCGCACCGGCGCGCGGCAGGTGCGGTTCGGAGAGATCGAGAGGCCCGAGGACGTCGAGACGCTGTTCCACTGCAAGCCGCTCGTCGAGCGCTACCTGGCCGAGGTCGGCATCTGATGTTGTCCCCCATGGACGAGTACCCGGTCCACCAGCTGCCGCAGCCGATGGCCGACGTCGGCAGCAGTGACCGCAACTTCTACGACCGCTGCTACCTCAACGCCCACGACCGGACCGGCGACCTCTTCCTCATCACGGGCATGGGCTACTACCCCAACCTCGGCACCAAGGACGCCTTCGTGCTGATCCGGCGCGGCGACGAGCAGACCGCCGTGCACCTGAGCGACGCCCTCGACCACGACCGGCTCAACCAGGGCGTCGGCGGCTACCGGGTCGAGGTCGTCAAGCCGCTGGAGGAGCTGCGCGTGGTCCTCGAGGAGACCGAGGGCATCGCCATGGACCTGCACTGGCGGGGGCTGTTCCCGGCGATCCAGGAGGCACCGCACGTCATGCGGACCGGCACGCTGCGCAAGGTGCTGGACGCGCAGCGGTTCGCGCAGTGCGGCTCGTGGGAGGGCACGATCTCGATCGACGGCGAGGAGATCGCCGTGACGCCCGGACCGCTGGATCGGCTCCCGCGACCGGTCGTGGGGCATCCGCCCGTCCGGGGAGTCCGAGCCGCCCGGGCGCCCGGCCGACCCCGCGTGGGGCGGGATGTGGTGGCTCTACGTCCCCATCGCCTTCGACGACTTCGGGATCTGCCTGATCATCCAGGAGGAGGCCGACGGCTACCGGCTCCTCAACGACTGCACCCGGATCTGGCCGGACGGCCGGATCGAGCAGCTCGGGTGGCCGCGGATCCGCACGACGTACGTGTCGGGCACCCGGACACCGAAGAGCGGCGTGATCGAGTGCTCGCTGCCCGGCGGCGCCCCGGTGACCGTCGAGGTCGAGTCACTGCTGCCCGTGCCGATCCATGTCGGCGGTGGCTACGGCGGCGACTCCGACTGGGGCCACGGGCAGTGGAAGGGCCCCGGCTTCACCGAGCGCGTCACCTACGACATGACCGACCCGGCCGTGGTCGGCCGGGTGCCGTTCGGCCTGACCGACAGCGTCGGCCGCGCGGTCTGGCACGAGGAGGGCCAGGAGCCCCGGGAGGGGTGGGGCCTCTACGAGCACGGCGTCCTCGGCCTCCACGAGCCCTCCGGCTTCACCGACTGGTTCATCCACGCACCCTAGCGGCGGTTGAGGAGGGCGCTCTGCGCCCGTCTCGAAACCTCGCAACCGAAAGGCAGGCGCAACGATGTCTCACGACCGCGACGCGTTCTTCATCGACGGCGGCTGGGCCGCCCCGGCCGGCACCGACGTGCTCGAGGTGGTCTCGCCGCACTCCGAGCAGGTCGTCGCCCGCGTCCCGGAGGGGTCGACCGGCGACATCGACGCCGCGGTGGCGGCCGCCCGCCGCGCCTTCGACGAGGGTCCGTGGCCGCGGATGTCGCCCCAGGAGCGGATCGACGTCGTCCAGGCCTTCTCCGGCCTCTACGCCGGGAAGCTGACCGAGATGGCGGACCTGATCACCCTCGAGATGGGCTCGCCCACGTCGTTCTCGAACCTCGCGCAGTCGCCGGCGCCGTGGATGCAGATCGAGGCGTTCCTCGCGATCGCGCGCGAGTTCCCGTGGGAGGAGGAGCGGGCCGGCGTGCTCGGCTCGCCGGTCGTCGTACGCCGCGAGCCGGTGGGTGTCGTCGCCGCGATCCCGCCGTGGAACGTCCCGCAGTTCACGATCATGTCCAAGCTGGTGCCGGCGCTGCTGGCCGGCTGCACGATCGTGGTGAAGCCGGCTCCGGAGACGCCGCTCGACGGCTACCTGCTCGCCGAGCTGCTCACCGAGGCCGGTGTCCCGGACGGCGTGGTCAACATCGTCGCCGCCGGCCGGGAGGTCGGGGAGCACCTCGTCGCGCACCCCGGCGTGGACAAGGTGGCGTTCACCGGCTCGACCGCGGCCGGCCGCCGGATCGCCGCGGTCTGCGGCGAGCAGCTCAAGCGGGTCTCGCTGGAGCTCGGCGGCAAGTCGGCCGCGATCGTGCTCGACGACGCCGACCTCACCGCCACCATGGCGGGGCTGCGCTTCACCGCGCTGATGAACTCCGGACAGGCGTGCGTCGCGCAGACCCGGATCCTCGCCTCGCGCGCCAACTACGACGCCGTCCTCGAGGCGCTGGTCGAGACGGTCGGCTCCATGCCGGTCGGCGACCCGGCCGACCCGGCCACCGAGATCGGGCCCATGGTCGCCCAGCGGCAGCAGGAGCGCGTCGAGAAGTACATCGCGCTCGGCCAGGAGGAGGGCGCCCGCGTCGCGCTCGGCGGCAACGGCATGCCCGAGGGGATGACGTCGGGCTGGTACGTCCGCCCGACGGTCTTCGCCGACGTCGACAACCGGATGCGGATCGCGCAGGAGGAGATCTTCGGCCCGGTCCTGTCGGTGATCCCCTACGACGACGTGGACGACGCGGTCCGGATCGCCAACGACTCCGACTACGGCCTGGCCGGCACGGTGTGGACCGCGGACAAGGAGGCCGGGCTCGACGTGGCCCGGCGGGTCCGGGCCGGGACCTACGGCGTGAACACCTACACGATGGACTTCGCGGCGCCGTTCGGCGGCTACAAGTCCTCGGGGATCGGCCGCGAGTTCGGACCCGAGGGGCTGGCGCAGTACACCGAGCTCAAGTCCATCTACACCGAGCTGCCCGCCGGGTGAGCGAGCAGCTGAACGAGCTCGCCTACTACGCGGTCACCCACCACCCCGCCGACGCGCGGAAGGTCTTCCCGGAGGCCACCGACGCGGAGGCCCTCGGGCTGGGGTCGTGCATGATCAGCGAGCGGTTCACCGTGAAGGAGATGGGCGCGCTCGCCGGCGCCGTCGCCGGCCGCGCCCCGTCGCTGGGCATCGCCAGCGCGGCGATCAACCACCACACCCGGCACCCGGTGGTCACGGCCGCCATGGGCTCGACGCTGAAGGCGATCACCGAGGGCAAGTACGCGATGGCGTTCGGCCGCGGCTCGTCCGAGCACTGGAGGACGCTCGGCCTCCCCGTCGTCACCGAAGCGGTGCTGCGCGACTTCCTCGGGCTGCTGCGCCAGCTGTGGACCGACGGGTTCGTGCTCGACCACGACGGCCCGGCCGGCAGGTTCCCGGTGCTGCACAACCTGCACGGCCTCGAGGGCGGCGGCCCGCCGCTGGGGCTCGTCGCCGTGGGGCCGAGGACGATGGCGCTCGCCGGCGAGCTCTGCGACTTCGTCGTGATGCACACCTTCTTCTCGGAGCAGGCGACGACCTCCTCGATCGAGGCGATCCGTCGAGGCGCGGAGAAGGCTGGTCGCGACCCGGACGCGGTCCGGATCTGGTCGTGCCTCGCGGCCGTGCCCGACGACCTCTCCGAGGAGGACCACGTCCGCCGCGGCGTCGGCCGCCTGGTGACGTACTTCCAGGCGTACGGCGACACGTTGGTCTCGGTCAACGGCTGGGACCCGAGCGCCTGGCACAAGCTGAAGAGCTCGGAGCTCTTCATCGAGGCGTCCTCGGCGGGCGGGGCGATCGACGCGACCGCATCCACCGAGACGCTGCTCCGCCTCGGCGAGCTGGTCCCCGACGAGTGGCTCGAAGCGACGGCGCACGGCGGCCCCGACGAGGCGGCGAGGACGATGGCCCGCGAGCTCGAGCTGGGCTGCCACTCGGTGATCCTGCACGGCGCGGAGCCCGCCGAGCTCGGCCCGATGGTGGCGGCCTACCGAGCCGTCCGGCCGGAGCCCAGACGGCCGGTCGCGACCAACCCCGGGCTGTTCGCCCGGACCGACACGGCCTAGAGGTCCCACCACCTCGCCCTGCTGGGTTGAGGAGGGCGCCCTGGCGCCCGTCTCGAAACCGCGCAACCCGGTGCTGGGAGGTGAGCGGCTACCAGCGCGTCGTGGCGAGGTTTCGAGACGCTTGCTGCGCAAGCTCCTCAACCAGCGAGCGCGCGCCTTGCCACAGCGTGCGAGGCGACCGGTCTTCTTCGCCGCCCGCTGGTTGAGGAGGGCGCTCTGGCGCCCGTCTCGAAACCGCGCAACCCGGTGCTGGGACGTGAGCGGCTACCAGCGCGTCGTGGCGAGGTTTCGAGACGCTTGCTGCGCAAGCTCCTCAACCGGCGAGCGCGCGACTTGCCACAGCGGGCGAGGCGAGGCACCAGCGAGCCCGCCTTGACAGGAGCAGCCACTGTGTAAAGCGCCACAGTGGGCTACTCACGGGTAGTGGCGCACGTCACGACGGCCTAGGCTCGCAGGCATGAGCGACCGGAACCCCAGTCCCGCCGGCGGTCCGCTGGTCGAGGGGCCGCGCGACCCCGAGCACGACGCCACGGCGTCGTACGCCCTCGAGCCGGACTACGCCGAGAGCCTGACCAGGCGGGTGCTGGCCTCGACGGGGCAGACCGTCGAGGTGCGCAGCCCGCTGAACGGCGCGCCGCTGGCCCACATCCCTCAGTCGAGCGCCCACGACGTGGCGCAGGCGTTCGCGCGGGCCCGCAAGGCGCAACAGGCGTGGTCGCGGGTCAGCCTCGACGACCGGGCCGCGATCCTGCTGCGGCTGCACGACCTGATCCTCGACCGCCAGGACGAGATCATCGACCTGATCGTGCTCGAGTCCGGCAAGGCGCGGAAGCACGCCTTCGACGAGCCGCTGCACGTGGCACTCACCGCCCGCTACTACGCACGCACTGCGCACGACCACCTCGACACCCAGCGCAAGCTCGGCGTCGTCCCCGGGCTGACCCGGGTCGAGGTCAACCGGGTGCCCAAGGGCGTGGTCGGGATCATCTCGCCCTGGAACTACCCGTTCACCATGGCGCTCTGCGACGGGCTCCCGGCGCTGCTGGCGGGCAATGCCGTGGTCGCCAAGCCGGACGCGCAGACCATGCTCTCGGCCCTGCTCGGCGCCCAGCTCCTGGAGGAGGCGGGCTTCCCGCCGGACCTGTGGACCGTGGTCGCCGGACCCGGCTCGCAGATCGGCCCGGAGATGGTCGGCCGCGCCGACTACATCTGCTTCACCGGCTCGACCGCGACCGGCCGGCTGATCGCGAAGGGCTGCGCCGAGCGGCTGATCGGCTGCTCGCTCGAGCTCGGCGGCAAGAACCCCCTCCTCGTGCTGCGCGACGCCGACCTCGAGAAGGCCGCCGAGGGCGCGGTGCGCGCGTCGTTCTCCAACGCCGGCCAGCTGTGCGTCTCGATGGAGCGGATGTTCGTGGCCGACCAGGTCTACGACCGGTTCGTGGAGCGCTTCGTGGCCCGCACCGAGGCGATGACCCTCGGCGCCAGCCTCGACTGGGGCGTCGACATGGGCTCGCTGATCTCCCAGGACCAGCTCGACACCGTGGTCCGCCACGTCGAGGACGCCGTCGCGAAGGGCGCGCGGGTGCTCACCGGCGGCAAGGCGCGCCCGGACCTGGGCCCCTACTTCTTCGAGCCGACGATCCTCGAGGGCGTCACGCCCGACATGACCTGCTTCGGCGACGAGACGTTCGGCCCGGTGATCTCGCTCTACCGCTTCCACGACGAGGCGGACGCCGTCGCGCGGGCCAACGCCGGCGACTACGGCCTCAACGCCTCGATCTACAGCCAGGACGGCGCCCGGGCGCGGGCGATCGCGCGGTTCATCTCGTGCGGGACCGTCAACATCAACGAGGCCTTCGGCGCGACGTTCGCCTCCATCGACAGCCCGATGGGCGGGATGCGCGAGTCCGGGATGGGCCGGCGCCAGGGCAGCGAGGGCATCCACCGCTACACCGAGTCGCAGTCGGTGGCGACCCAGCGGCTGATCCGGTTCGCGCCGATGCTCGGGATGTCGGACCAGACCTACGCGAAGGTGATGAGCGCCAACCTCAGGCTGATGAAGAAGCTGGGCCGCGCATGAGCCCGTCGTCGGAGGAGCTCGACTTCGACGTCCTCGTCGTCGGCTCGGGCTTCGGCGGCTCGGTCGCCGCCCTCCGGCTCACCGAGAAGGGCTACCGCGTCGGCGTGCTGGAGGCGGGCGCGCGGTTCGAGGACTCCGACTTCGCGTCGGGCACCTGGGACCTCAAGAAGTACCTCTGGGCACCGGCGCTGGGCATGTACGGCATCCAGCGCATCGACGCCGTCCGCGACACCATGATCGTGGCCGGCGCGGGCGTCGGTGGCGGCTCGCTGGTCTACGCGAACACGCTCTACGAGCCGCTCCCGGCGTTCTACAACGACCCGCAGTGGTCCCACATCACCGACTGGAAGGACGAGCTCGCGCCGTACTACGACCAGGCCAAGCGGATGCTGGGCGTGGTGGACAACCCGGTGCGCACGCCGTCCGACGACGTGATGGAGAAGGTCGCCACCGACCTGGGCGTGGCCGACACCTTCCACCCGACACCGGTCGGGGTCTTCTTCGGCGGACCCGGCCAGCCGGCGGGGGAGCCGGTCGAGGACCCCTACTTCGGCGGGGCCGGCCCGGCCCGCAACACCTGCCTCAACTGCGGCGAGTGCATGAGTGGCTGCCGGCACAACGCCAAGAACACGCTGGTGAAGAACTACCTCTACCTGGCCGAGCGGAACGGCGCGACGGTGCTCCCGCTGACGACCGTCACCCGGGTCTCGCCCCGGGCCGCTGGTGGCTACGACGTGCGCGTGCGGTTCACCAAGGCGAGGACCAACCGCGGCCAGCGGGTGCTGACCGCCCAGCACGTCGTGATGGCCGCGGCGTCCCTCGGCACCCAGAAGCTGCTGCACCGGATGAAGGACGAGGGCCACCTGCCTCGGCTGTCCTCGCGCCTCGGCTACCTCTCCCGGACGAACTCCGAGTCGATCCTCGGCGCCATCGCGCCCGTCTCGGACCACCACGACTACTCCTACGGCGTGGCGATCACCTCGTCGTTCCACCCCGACGCCGACACCCACATCGAGCCGGTGCGCTACGGCAAGGGCTTCAACACCATGGCCATGCTGCAGACCGTGCTGACCGACGGCGACGGGGACGGACCGCGCTGGCGGGTGTGGCTCAAGGAGATGTGGGCCCAACGGAGAAGCGTCAAGGACCTCTACGACTTCAAGCACTGGTCCGAGCGGACCGTGATCGCGCTGGTGATGCAGAGCCTCGACAACTCGATCACGACCTATGGCAAGCGCGGCCGCTTCACGCGGCTGTGGCGGATGACGTCCAAGCAGGGCCACGGCGCCCCGAACCCGTCCTGGATCCCGATCGCCAACAAGGTCGTGCGCCGGATGGCCGCGGACGTCAACGGCACACCGGGCGGCAACATCGGCGAGCCGTTCGGCATGCCGCTCACCGCGCACTTCATCGGCGGCTGCGCGATCGGCGACTCGCCGGAGCACGGCGTCATCGACGCCTACCAGCGCGTCTACGGCCACCCCGGCCTGCACGTCGCCGACGGCGCCGCGGTCTCCGCCAACCTGGGCGTGAACCCGTCGCTGACCATCACCGCCCAGGCCGAGCGGGCGATGGCACTGTGGCCCAACAAGGGCGAGCCCGACCCCCGCCCGGCCCTCGGCGAGCAGTACGTGCGGGTCCGCCCGGTGGCTCCGAGCTCGCCCGTCGTCCCGGACTCGGCGCCCGGTGCGCTGCGGCTTCCGATCGTGGGCGTGAGCTGAGCGGGGAATCGTCGGCGGCGTTGTCGCAGGTCAGACACCGGGCAGGGTATAGCTGGTCCAGACCGGCAGATTTTCGCCGTGAAATAGCCCTTCTACAGGCGTAACTCCCCCGTACAGGTCTCGTTGAGCCGGACGGAACCGGTCGTCATGCTCCCTCCCTTTGACCGGTCTCCATTGTCCAGGCGCTGTCCGACAGATGCGTGGACGATCAGGGCCCGGCCACCCTCCCTCCCCGGCCGGGCCCTGGTGCATTTATTGGGTGTCTGCCGACGGCTTCCCGTGGCCCGGTTCGGGTCCGGGCCTGCGGCCCCGGCCCCCGCGCCGACAGGCGACGCCGTGTCGCGGGCGGCTGCTTCCAGCGGGGTTGCGTTGCGCTGGCCCGCGCCACGCCGCGCTTTTAGCGACGCGGGAGCCGGGGTCGCAGTCCCTGAATCGTTTCGTTGGGTGCCACGTGAGTCGAAGGGTTGAGGAGGGGGTGACGCGCTGCGCGCGCCGCGGCCTCAGACGAGGGCGGCGCGGTAGCCGGCCTTCTTGGCGCCGTCCTCGCTGGCGAAGCACTCCTCGGGGTTGGTGATCGCGTAGTTCTGGTCGCCGTGGGGGAGGTGGTAGATCCACTCGTCGCCGCGGTTGCCCTTGATCGGCGCCTTCGTGGGGCACGCGTTGGCCGAGATCGGTCGGTAGGACCTCAGGTCGTGGTTGCCGCAGTAGTCGCGGTGCTTGATGTCCTGCTTGCGGTACCTCTTCTGGCGCGGGTGCCCGTCGTAGCCGTCGGTGGAGTCGTACTTCGCCTGGGAGCCCTTCTGGATCTGCCTCAGCCCGACGTCCGTACCGCCGACATCGACGTAGCGGAGCAGCCGGCCGTAGCTGTCGGTGTCGTCGTGACCGTCCGGGAGGGTGAGGGTGAGGGTCGTGCCCGCGGGGGCGAGGGCCTCGGCGAGCCTCGTGGCCTTGCCGTAGCCGCACGCGCCGATGTCCGGCGCGTTGATCCCGATCAGCCGGACGTGGCCGAGCTGCGTGACGACGGTGTCGCCGTCGCTCCAGTGGTCGACCGTGGCGGTGACGGTGGTGTCGGCTCGCGCGGCCGGTACGGCGGCCAGCGATGCCGCCAGGACGGCGGTCGCAGCCAGCCAGGTCTTCATCCGGCGAGAGTAGGGGCTTCGAGGGGCGACCGATGAGAAACGGGAGCCGTCGTGGTCTGGTACTCCTATGGCACAGACACCTCGTTTCGACCATCTCGGGATCACCGTCGCGGACCTCGACCTCGTGGCCGACTTCTTCGTCGCGCTGGGGCTCGAGGCCGGAGGGCGCATGTTCGTCGAGGGGGAGTTCATCGACACCGTGTGCGGCATCCCCGGCTCGCGGACCGAGATCCTCGGGCTGAACTTCCCGGGGGGTGGGACCTGGCTCGAGCTGGCGAGGTTCATCCACCCCGACCACACGCCGGGGTCACCCGACGCGATGGCCACCGAGCTGGGCATCCGCAACGTGGGCCTGGAGGTGGATGACATCCAGGCGACCGTGGACCTCGCTGCCGGGCTCGGCTACGGGCTCGTGGGTGGCATCGGTGAGTACGAAGGCACGTGGAAGCAGGCCTACATCAGGGGTCCGGAGGGCCTTGTCGTGTCGGTCGCCCAGAACATCGGCTAGCTCAGCCGGGGCCCGCGGGTCAGAACTGGACGGCGGTGGTGTTGGCGCCGCTGACCACCACGGCGACCGGGCCGGGGCCGAGCTCGAGGCGGCCGGCCAAGAGGGCGGCGAAGGCAGTGGCGCCGCCCGGCTCGGAGGCGAGCCGGAGCCGGTCCCAGAGCAAGCGCTGCGCGGCGACGATCTCGTCGTCGCTGACCAGCGTGGCTTCGACGTCGAGCGCGTGCAGGACCGCGAACGTGTGCTCGCCGAGCTGGCGTGGCGCCAGTGAGTCGACGGCGACGCTGCCGGTGGGGGCGTCGACCGGATGGCCGGCCGCCAGGGCGCGGGTGAGCGTGGGCGCGCCGTCCGGCTCGGCGCCGACGACGCGGACGTCACCGTCGTAGCCGGCCGCGATGCCGGCGAGCAGACCGCCGCCGCCGATGGCGGCGATGACCGTGCGTACGCCGGGTGTCTGCTCCTGGAGCTCGAGCGCGAGCGATCCTGCGCCCATGACCGTCTCGCGGGCGTCGTACGCGTGGACCTCGGCGGCGTCGCGGCCCTGCGCCCACTCCCGGCTGGCGTCGAGCGCCTCGCCGTACGTCTGGCCGACCAGCACCGGCTCGGCGCCGTAGCTGCGGATCCGCGCCACCTTGGCCGGGTTGGAGATCTCGGGAACGAAGATCATCACCGGGATGCCCAGCCGCTGGGCGACGTAGGCCACCGCCGCGCCGTGGTTGCCGCCGGACGCGGCCACGATGCTCTCCGGCCGCGGGTCGCGGGACAGCACGTTCGCGAACGCGCCGCGGGCCTTGAACGAGCCCGCGTGCTGCAGGTGCTCGAGCTTGAGGACCAGCCGCCCGGGCGACAGGCCCAGCTCGGCCCGGTCGAGCTCGATCACGGGGGTACGGCGTAGGTGCGGCCGGATCAGCGGCTCGGTTGCGACGACGTCGGCGCGGGTCACTCTGTCCACGAGGAGCCAGACTAGGCTCGGTCCATGACGGCCGATGGTGCTCACCCGGACCACGACCTGGTCCTCGTCGTCGACTTCGGGGCTCAGTACGCGCAGCTGATCGCGCGCCGGGTGCGCGAGGCCCGGGTCTACTCCGAGATCGTGCCCCACACGATGCCGGTCGCCGAGATGCTGGCGCGGAACCCGAAGGCGATCGTGCTGTCCGGAGGGCCGTCGAGCGTCTACGAGGAGGGCGCGCCGAGCATCGACTCCGCGCTGTTCACGGCAGGCACTCCGGTGTTCGGCATGTGCTACGGGTTCCAGCTGATGGCGCAGGGGCTGGGCGGCGACGTGGCGCACACCGGGGTCCGCGAGTACGGCCGCACGCCCGTCGCGGTCGAGGAGGCCGGGACCCTCCTGGCCGACGTACCGGTCCAGCACAACGTGTGGATGTCGCACGGCGACTCGGTGGCGCAGGCGCCGGAGGGCTTCACCGTGCTCGCCTCGACCGCCGGCACGCCGGTGGCGGCCTTCGAGGACGTCGGGCGCGGGCTGGCCGGCGTCCAGTGGCACCCGGAGGTGCTGCACACCGAGCACGGCCAGCAGGTGCTCGAGCACTTCCTGCACGACATCGCCGGCTGCCGGCAGACCTGGACGATGCTCAACATCGTCGAGGAGCAGGTGGAGTCGATCCGCGCGCAGATCCGCGAGGGCCGGGCGATCTGCGCACTCTCCGGTGGCGTCGACTCCGCGGTCGCCGCCGCGATCGTGCAGCGCGCCATCGGCGAGCGGCTGACGTGTGTCTACGTCGACCACGGGATGATGCGGCTCGGTGAGACCGAGCAGGTCCGGTCGGACTTCGAGGCGGTCTTCGACAAGCTCGACGTCGTCGACGCCGGCGACCAGTTCCTCGGTGCGCTCGAGGGGGTGCACGACCCCGAGGAGAAGCGCAAGATCATCGGCCGCGAGTTCATCCGGGTCTTCGAGGCCGCCGAGGTGCGCGTGTTCGCCGATGTCGCCGAGCGGCAGGACACGGCGTACCTCGTCCAGGGCACGCTCTACCCCGACGTGGTCGAGTCCGGCGGCGGCGCCGGCACCTCCAACATCAAGTCCCACCACAACGTCGGCGGTCTCCCCGACGACCTCCAGTTCGAGCTGGTCGAGCCGCTGCGCACGCTGTTCAAGGACGAGGTCCGCCTGGTCGGCGAGCAGCTCGGCCTGCCCTCGACCATGGTGTGGCGCCAGCCGTTCCCCGGCCCGGGCCTCGGCATCCGGATCATCGGCGAGGTCACCCGCGAGCGGCTCGACATCCTCCGCAAGGCCGACGCCATCGCCCGCGAGGAGCTCACCCGCGCCGGCCTCGACCGCGACATCTGGCAGATGCCGGTGGTCCTCCTCGCCGACGTCCGCTCGGTCGGCGTCCAGGGCGACGGCCGCACCTACGGCCACCCGGTGGTGATCCGCCCGGTCACCTCCGAGGACGCCATGACCGCCGACTGGGCGCGGCTGCCCTACGACGTGCTCGAGCGGATCTCGACCCGCATCACCAACGAGGTCGCGGAGGTCAACCGGGTCACGCTCGACGTGACGAGCAAGCCGCCCGGCACCATCGAGTGGGAGTGACCCCCTCGGTCCGACCGACGCAGGACCACGAGGACGCCGCCGAGGACTGGGGGACTGCTTTGTCGGGTTCTCCCGCGCGGCGGCGGTCCGCACCCCATACTCCGGGTGGGTGGGCCGCGCTGCGTCGAGCAGCGCGTGAGGCTAGAGGTGGGGAACACGCATGGCGAACCAGCTGCTCGAGGACGTCGAACGCGTCCACGTGCTCCTGCGTGAGGACGCGAGGACGGCGCTGCAGCTGGCCCGCGAGCTCCTGGACCGCCCGGGCATCAGCACCGAAGACGTGGAGTACCAGCGGCTGCTGCTCCTGAAGGGCGCGGCGCAGGCCCGGATCGGGGAGACCGAGGACGGCGCGCGCCTGATCCGCGAGGTCAAGGCATGGGCCGAGGACCACGGCGAGACGCTCCTGGTGGCGACCAGTCACCGGTGGCTGTCTGCTCTGTTCCGTCGCGTCGGCGACCCTGCCCTGATGCTCGAGCACGCGGTGGCCGCTGTCGACCTGTTGGAGCCCGACGCCGAGGTCCCGGTCCGGGCCGACCACCTGATCTGCCTGGCGGACGCACTGGGGGCCAGCGGCGACTATGCGGACTCGATCGCGAGGTACGAGGAGGCCGCCGAGCTCATCGAGCTGTCCGGGGCCTGGCACATGCGGCACTGGCTGCTCAACAACCTCGCCTACACCCAGTACGAGGCGGGCCTGATCGACGAGGCGCTGCTGACCGCGGAGGCCCTTCGGACCGCGATGGCCGACGCGGGACGTGCCCTCCAGGCACACGACTGCGACACCATCGCGCGGATCTATGCCGCGGTGGGTCGGTTCGATGCGGCGGTCGCGCTGTTGGTGCCGGTCTGCTCCTCGCCCGCGGAGGGGGAGGACTGCGACGGCCAGGTGCTGGCGCTGCTCACCCTGGCCGAGGTCTACCGCCTCGGCGGTCAGCTCGACGCCGCCCAGGCCGCGCTAGACCAGTGCTTCGGCCTGATCGACCAGTACGCACTGACCGGGCGCCGTACCGAGGCCCAGCACGAGCTCGCCGAGCTGGCCGCGGCCCGCGGTGACTTCCAGGCCGCGTATGAGGCGTTCCGCGAGTTCCACCAGGGAGACGCCCGCCTCCGCGGGCTCGAGCGCGAGGCTCGTGCCCGGACCCTGCACGCCATCTTCGAGGCCACCGAGGCGCGACGCACCAGCGAGCACTTCCGGGAGCTGTCGGTCCGCGACCCGCTGACCGGGCTGCGCAACCGACGGGGCCTCGACCGCTGGATCGAAGAGGTACTCGTCCAGGCCGTCCAGGACGGGTCGGGCGTCACGATCGGCCTGGTCGACCTCGACCACTTCAAACGCATCAACGACACCCTCTCCCACGCAGTGGGTGACGAGGTGCTCCGCGTGGTCGCCGGCCTGCTCGAGGCGGCCGTCAGTGCCGTCGAGGGCGGCGTCGCGGCCCGCGTGGGCGGCGAGGAGTTTCTGCTCGCGCTGCCTGTCGATCGTGCCGAGGGGATCAAACGGCTGGAGTCGCTGCGCCAGGACATCGCCGCACACCCCTGGTCCGAGGTGGCTGCCGGAGTGGTGGTCACCGCCAGCATCGGCGTCGCCACAGCACCCGAGGACGGGGTCGAGAGAGCAGCTCTGCTCTCTCTTGCCGACACCAACCTGCACTCCGCCAAGCACGACGGCCGGGACCGCGTCGTCGTCTGACCGGGCTACGAGTCCGCGCGAGCGGAGGTTCGCCGGTGGCCTTCAGCCGTTCCCGCCCGAGGGGCCCGGCGACCCACCACCCCCGGGGTTCTTGACGACCACCGTGATGCCGGCGCGGTCGGGGCCGTGCGCCGAGGTGCCTGGCAGCAGGACCGTGTAGCGGGTCGTCCTCTTGGTCGGGGTGACCGTGAACGAGATCGTGCTGCCGTCGAGAGTGCCGGCGGCCACCTCGCCCGACTTCGTGAGCAGCTGGATCCGGTCTCCGGGCTGGGCGCCGAGCGCCGTGGCCGTGATGACGACGGTGCCGGGCTCCGAGCCGCGCGCCGAGGTGACGGTCAGCTCGGGATGCAGCGTCACCCGCCAACGGGGGCTGTGCACGCCGGCGGAGCGGAGGCGGACGCCGGTGGTCGAGGAGATCGGCGGCAGGACCACGCTCACGGCGCCGGACCTGTCGGTGCGGGCCGAGGTGACCGCGACCCAGCCACCCGCGGACCGGGTCTGCAGGGTGACCCGGGCACGGCGGACCGGCGTGCCGTCGTCGGACGTGACGACGCCGGCGAACGCGACCGACTGGCCGGGCTCGACCTTGTGGGTGGAGCCCGAGATGCTCACCGTGGCCGGCACCACCGCTGGTGGCGGCGTCGGGGTGGGCGTCGCAGTCGGGGTCGGCGCCGGCGTGGGAGTCGGCGTCGGTGCGGGCGTGGGTGTCGGGGCCGGGGTGGGTGTGGGAGTGGGTGTCGGAGCCGGCGTGGGCGTCGGCTTCGGCGTGTGGCTCGGCGAGTGCGACGGCGTCGAGGACTCGGTCGGCGTCGGCGACGGTGTCGGCGACGGGGCGGGGGTGGGGGTCGGCGTGGGCGTGCTGCTCGGCGTGACGGCCGCGGTCGGGCGGTCCTTCGCGCGGCGCTGGTGCTCCTGGGGAGCCGGGGGTGCGACCGGACCGAGCGCGTCGTGCGCGAACCGCTGGATGGGCTCCGGGAGGTTGTTGGTGTAGGCCGCGGCCGCGCTGCCCCCGACGGCGAGGGCGACCACGAAGGCCGAGCCGGCGCCGAACCGCGAGACCGCGCGTCGCCGGCGAGCGAGGGGGATGGGGGCAGCGGCATCGGAAGCGCCCGCCTCGCGGAACATCGCGACGTACCGCTCCTCCTCGCCCAGCTCGCTGGCCGAACCCGGGGCGCGCAGGGCGCGCAGCAGCGACTCCTCGTCGTCGAAGGGCTGGTCGGGGGGCCGGGTCACGTCACACCACCTCTCGGTTCGAGCGGGCCTCGGGATGCCGGGCCACTTGCCCGGCGAGGCGCTGGAGCGCACGGTGTACGGCGACCCGCACCGCGCCGGGCTTCTTGTCGACGAGCCGGGCCACGTCCGCCACCTCGAGGCCGGCCACGACCCGCAGCATCACCATCTCGGCCTGTGCCGGAGGCAGCGTCGCGACCAGCTCCAGCGCCCGGGCGGTCGCGTCGTTCGCGACCGCCTGCTCCTCGGCGCTGGGCGCCACGTCCCGCGCCGGCAGCGTGGCCGGCTCGCTGACCGGCACCGCCGGGCGCCGGGTCCGGGCCCGGCCCTGGTCGACCGCCCGGTGCCGGGCGATGGTGAAGAGCCACGCGCGGAACTCGGCCGCGTTGCCCTCGAAACCGGACAGCCCCTTCACCACGTGCATCCACGTCTCCGAGGCGATGTCCTCCGGTGCGTCGTCGCCCCGGACGGCCAGGTAGCGCAGCAGCGGCGGGTGCAGCGCACGCCAGAGAATCACGAACGCCGCCTCGTCGCCCGCGCGGGCCGCCGAGACCGCCGCCGACAGCTCGTCGTCCGCAGGGGTGCCGGCCGCGCCGCCACGGACCCGAGGGGCGTCCTCGGGTCCGTGGTCGGCGTGCGGGAGAGCGCTCTCTTCCAGCGCCGGCTCCTTCGTGTTGATCGGCAGTTCTCGTGGCCTGACCTCAGCTGACGACTGTCCCGCTGACGCAGGGCGCAAGCTTGTAGCTCCCGGCGTACGACAGACGGTAACTGGCTCCCTCCGAGCTGGGCTCCAGGAACGACACCTTGCCGTGGCTGCCGGTGAAGCCCGAGGTCACCACGACCCAGGTCACCCCGTCGGGGGCCAGCGTCTCGAGGTTGACCTGCGCGTGGCGCACCGTGTGGTGGTTGCCGCGCAGGATGCCGCTCACCACGAAGCCGGCAGCGGTGTGCCTGCCCCGGATCGACAGCGAGCTGGGGGCGCGCACCTTCACCCGCACCGCGGGGCTGCTGCCGCGCGGGACGCCGGTCGCGTGCCGGACCACGAGCCGGTAGACGGTGCTCTCCGACGGCGTGTCGGTGATCGCCACCGACCCGTCCGCTGCAGTCGTGCCCGAGCCGACGACGTGCCGCGGCCCGGCGTGGCCCGCAGGCCGCGCGACGAGGTCGACGCTCGCGCCGCTCAGCGGCACGCCGGCAAGGGTCGCCACGCCGGACACGGTCGCGGTCTCACCCGGGTTGATCCACTCGGGTGCCGCGGTCGCGGTGACCACGGGCCGGACGCCGATCCGGACGATGCCGCTGTGCGACTTGTGGAACACCGGCGTGCCGTCGAAGCGCAGACGGTACGCCGCGGGACCGGTCGGCGTGATGGGGAACTGCACCGCGCCCGCCCGGTCGCTCAGGTCCTGGCCGATGACCTGCCAGGTCGGGTCCGCCGTGGTCCGGGTGAGCAGGTTGACGACCCGGTGAGGCAGGCCCACGCCGTGGGTGCGCAGGCGGCCGCGGACGAGGTCGTGCCCGTCCGGCTGGACGACACGGTGCGCCGCGCGGATCGAGAGGCTCGTCGCGAGCTTGTGACCGTGGTGCTGGTCCTCCACGATGACGACGCGGGCGGTGCCGCTCTTGCTCGGCCGGGCGTCCTCGGCGCCGGCGTAGTGCCAGCGGTAGCGCGTGGTGACGGCCGGCGCCACCTCGAGGCCGACCCCGCCGTGCGGGCCGGAGACCGCTGTGCCGATCGCGGTGAAGTCCGTCGCTCCCTGGGGCTTGGCCTCGAGGGTGACCGTGCGCCCGCTCTGGTCGGCGATACCGCGGACGTGCAGGGCGCCGCGGACCCGGGTGGTGTCGCCGGCCTCGATCCGCGGGTGCGACACCCGGATCGACAGGGTGCTCTCGGCCACCTGGGTGGCGTGGGCCGGTGCGGTGATCGTGCCGACGGCGGCCGTGCTCACCGCTGCTGCGGCCACGACCAGCGTCAACAGGCTGGAGTGTTTCCTGCTCATGCTTCACCTTTCGTCTGCGTGGGGAGGACTGGCGTCCACCCCTCACAGCGACGGGAAGCCGTCGAGCGTTACAACGGCCTACTCCAGGGGACGCCGCATCACCACCCGCGGGAAGCCCGCGGTCACCGATGCGGTGTCGGCGACCTTCTCGAAGCCGGCCTTCTCGAACAGGCCACGAGTGCCGACGAACGCCATCGTCAGGTCGACCTTCTGGCCGTGGTTGTCGACCGGGACCGCCTCCACTGCCGGCGCGCCGTTCTCGCGCGCGAAGTCGACGGCGCCCTCGACCAGCGCGAGCGAGATGCCGCGGCCGCGGAAGCCGGGTCGCACCCGGACGCAGAAGATCGACCAGACCGGGAGGTCGTCGACAGCCTTGATCTTCGTCGAGCGGGCCACCGGCAGCCCGGCCCTCGGCGCGACGCCGGCCCAGCCGCAGACCTCGTCCCCGTCGTAGGCCAGGACACCGGGGGCGACCGTGCGGCGGCACAACCTCTGGACGTACTGCCCGCGCTCGCGACCGGACAGCGACCTGTTCGTCTTCGAGTCGACCCGATGGCTCAGGCACCAGCACACCGTGGCGTCGGGATCCTTCCTCGGGCCGAGCATCGTGGCGACGTCGGCGAAGCGGGTGGCCGGCCGGACGTCGATCGCCATGGCCCCACGCTAGCCGGGACTATGGTTCGGGCATGCTCCCGCTCCAGCTCAAGATCGTGGTCGTCGTGCCGGCTGCCGTCCTGGCGCTCGTCCTTGCCCCGCAGGTGGCCGAGGCCAGGCACTACCACGGCACCAACCGCAACGACACGCTCAAGGGCAAGGCCAGCAACGACGTCCTCAAGGGCAAGGGCGGCAACGACAAGATCAGCGGTGGCGGCGGCAACGACAGGGGCTACGGCGGCGACGGCACCGACACCGTCCAGGGCGGCGGTGGCAACGACACGATGCTCGGCGACGCGGGGAACGACAAGGTCACCGGCCAGATCGGCAACGACGTCGTCGACGGTGGTGCGGGCAACGACCTCGTGCAGGGCGGTCCCGGCAACGACACGGTGACCGGCGGCGACGACAACGACGACCTCGACGGCGGTGGGGGCAACGACACCCTCGACGACGGCCTGGGCGACGACCACCTGTCGGCCGACGAGGGCGACGACGTGCTGCGGGTCGGTGCCGGCGCCGACGACGTGCACGCCGAGCAGGGCGGCGACACCATCTACCTGCTCAACGACGGCGTCAGGGACGTCGTCTACTGCGGCACGGTGACCGGTGGCGAGCCCGGCGACAGGATCGTCCTGGTCGGCGGCCGCGACCCGCTCGACGAGATCACCAACTGCCCGCCGCCCAGCACGGCACGGCAGCTCTCCTAGGCAGTTCCGGTCTGGCCGGTCCGGCCGGTCTGGCCGGACTGGCCGGGCCCGCCACCGACCGAGTGGCGGGTCTCCAGCACCGAGCGCACCGCGGCCTCGTCGAACGGCTCGCCCAGCCAGTCGAACAGCCCACGCAGCACCGCCGGGTCGGCGACGTAGTCGTTGTAGTGGACGCGGTACGCCGCGTCGCCGAGCCCCTCGGCCAGGGCCAGGATCCGCTCCTCGATGGCCGGGAGCTGCTCGGCGTTCTCGGGCCGCTTGGCCCACCAGCCGCTGCGCCGCACCTCCGCGTGGTCGCGGGTGTTGACGACGAAGCGGGCGCCCGGGAACACCTCGCGCAGCCACGCGACGTACTCCACGACGTCGTCGGCGTACCAGCGGATCTCCTTGAACCCGGTGACGCGGGTGTCCTCCTTGGGCCGGAGCACGGTGTCGAGCACCAGCCTGCGGGTGCCCTCGAGCGACTTGCGGACCGGGAAGTCGCCGGCGCCGAAGAACGGGTGCGTGCGCTGCCGCAGCCGGGCGGGCTCCCAGCGCGTGCTCCCGTCCGCAAGGGTCCGGTGGAAGCGGAACAGGTGGTGCAGCGCGTCCCAGTTCTCGCCCCGGACCAGGTAGCCCGGGATGCTGTTGAGCAGGCCCATCAGCAGCGTGGATCCCGACCTGCCGTAGGTGACCACGAACAGGTAGCCGAGCTCGTCGCGGCGGGTGGGGGTCACCCGGCGAGCCTAGGTCCCCAGGGGCACAGTGCCCTCGCCTGACCCAACCGGACCAGATCCGGGTCATATCTGGCGGTTCGCGGTCAGGAAGTCCTTTTCACGCGCTAGTTTCCAGCGGTGAACCTGCGACGCTCCCTCCTCGTCCCCGCGTCCGTGCTGGCCCTCTGCCTTGCTCCCACGGTCGCTGCCCATGCCACGACGTTCCACGGCACCAACAAGGCCGACAAGGTCAAGGGCACGCCCAAGAACGACAAGTTCAAGGCCAAGGGCGGCAACGACAAGTTCAGCGGGATGGCGGGCAACGACAAGGCCTGGGGTGGCAACGGCGGCGACTCGCTGACCATGGGCCCGGGGGGTGACCAGGCGTTCGGCGAGAACGACGACGACACCCTCAACGGCGGTGGCGGCGACGACATCCTCGACGGGGCGGCCGGCAACGACACGATCAACGGCAACGCCGGGATCGACACGGTGGCCGGCGGCGACGGCAACGACACCATCAACAGTGGAGCGGACGACGACACCGTGGACGCCGGCCCCGGCGACGACCTCAAGGTCATGCTGGGGGCAGGCAACGACGTCGGGCACGGTGGCGACGGCAACGACGGCGACACCGACCAGCGGGGCATCGGCATCCAGGGCCAGGACGGCGACGACACGATGTACGGCGACGCGGGCGACGACCACGTCTCGGGCGGTGCGGGCAACGACCACCTCGAGGGCAACGACGGCAACGACACCCTCGACGGTGGCGACGGCGACGACTACATCGACCTCGGTCCGGGCGACGACAACGCCACCGGCGACGAGGGCAACGACACGATGCTTCCCGGCGACGGCACGGACCTGGTCTACGCCGAAGAGGGCTCGAACCACATCATCCTGACCAACGACGGCGCACCCGACCAGATCTACTGCAGCTTCGTGTCGGGCGGCACGGGCGACGGGTACGTCACCTACATCGGGACGACGCAGCCCGAGACGATCGATCGGCTCGTCGGCTGTGGCCGGACCGAGACCGCTCGCACGCTGCGTGAGGCGCTCGGCCTCCGGGCCACGCCGCGGATGACCGTGAGGGCACCGGCCTCCATCTTCTGAGGTCCGGGTACCGCCGGGCATGGCCGACACCGCACGCCCGGGCGCGCAGCGGTGGGTGCCCGACCACGCGTCGCTCGCGGAGCTCCGCGAGGCCGCCCAGCACTGCCGCGGCTGCGAGCTCTACCAGGACGCCACCCAGGTCGTCATGGGCCGGGGGCTGAAGCGCGCCCGGCTGGTCCTGCTGGGTGAGCAGCCCGGCGACCAGGAGGACCAGCGGGGCGAGCCGTTCGTCGGTCCCGCCGGGCGGCTGCTGGACACAGCGCTCGAGGACGCCGGCATCGACCGCAAGGACACGTACCGGACGAACGTCGTCAAGCATTTCCGCTGGCGGGGTACGCGCGGGAAGCAGCGCATCCACCAGAGCCCCACCCAGGCGCACGTGGCCGCCTGCGGCCCGTGGCTGGTGGCCGAGTTCCGCGAGCTGCGACCGACAGGGGTGGTGCTGCTCGGCGGGACGGCCGGCAAGGCGCTCTACGGGTCGACCTTCCGCGTCGGCGACGCGCGCGGGACGCTCGTGGACTGGCCGGACCGCCTTCCGGTCGACCACCCGCCCGCCTGGGTGCTGCCCACGACCCATCCGTCGGCGGTGCTGCGTGCCGATGACAGGGACGTGGTCTACGACGGGCTGGTGGCCGACCTCAGGGTCGCGGCCGAAGCGCTGGCCGGGTCTACTACTTGAAGATGCTGTAGCCGCCCGGACCGACGACGAACGCCAGGATGATCAGGATGACCCCCCACAGAATCTGACCTCGGAACAGCGAGACGATGCCCGCGATGCCGATGACGACAGCGAGCAGCCAGATCAGAAACATCAGAAACTCCCTTCCCACGAGCCGCCTGGTGGCGGATCGACCAAGGGGGTCAGTACCCGTCTTCGTCGGGAACGATGTGTACGGCGGCCTCCTCGGCCGACGCGGCCGCGCCGTCGATGCCGACGTCGTCGGCCACGAGGTCCTTCTCGGTGTCCTCGCCGAGCCCCCCGTCAGGATCGACCAGACGGCCGGCGCGCTGGTCGCCGACCTCACCGTCGTCGAGGTCCTCGTCGTCGTCGCCCGACGCGTCGTAGGGGTCCGGCTCGGGCTCCTCCTGGGCGACCCGCTGGTCCAGCGACTCGCCGGCGGCCTCCTCGAAGGCGGTGTTGCCGTAGCCCTGGCCGGCCGACCACCGCTCCGGCGGGGAGTAGCCACGGTCGAGCTCGTCGTCGACATCGGGGTCGGGGAGTCCGTCGACGTTGGACGGCTGGTCCTCGTCGTCGACGCTGTAGCCGCCGTAGGTCTCCTGGTCGCCGTTCTCGGAGTCTTGTTCCGTCACGGCCGGACAGTACCCCGGGCGCACGGCACGACGACCACCGTCAGCCGGCGAGCTGGGCCCGGACGTCCTGGATCGCGCTGCCGAGCGCGGTGACGGGGTCGACGAACAGCGGCTCGAAGGCCATCTCGGCGGCGCCGAGCAGCACGGAGTCGCGGCCCAGCGCCGGCACGGTCAGGGAGACGGACTCGAGCGCGGCCGGCAGGGCCCGGGAGGCCAGGCCCTCGTCGATCTCGGCCCGCACCAGGGTGTACATCGAGTCGAAGTAGCCACCCATCACGACGACCTGGGGGTTGAACACGTTGACGATGCTCGCCAGCCCGTGGCCGATGGCGGCCCCGATGGCCCGGAGCTCGCGGGGCGCCTTCTCGTAGCCGTCCAGGACCTCCCCGAGCTGGGGGACCCGGTCCTCCGGACACTTGATGGCCTGGGCGATCGCGTGCGCGCCGACCTCGGTCTCCCAGCAGCCGAGGTTGCCGCAGTGACAGGGCTTGCCGGCCGGGTTGAACCGCAGGTGCCCGATCTCGCCGGCGTAGCCGCCCGCCCCCTCGAGCCGCTGCCCCCCGGTGATGACACCGGCACCGACTCCCACGTGGCCCGAGATGTAGATGAGGTCGTTGACGCCGACCCCGGCGCCTCGCTGGTGCTCGGCCACGGCGCCGAGGTCGGCGTCGTTGCCGAGCGAGATCGGCACGTCCACGCCGAGGGCGGCCAGCACGATGCCGCCGAACGAGACGTCCTGCCACTCCAGGTTCGGAGCCAGCCGGATCAGGCCGTCGCTGCGCCGGACCATGCCCGGCACGCTGATGCCGATCCCGGCCATGGGCGAGCAGGGCGGCGCCTCCGCCACGACCTGGCGGACCAGCCCGGCCACGACGGAGCCGACCTGCCACGCCTCGCTGCCGGCGATGATCGTCTCGGCGCGCTCCCGCACCACGCCGCCGAGGCCCACGCGGGCGGCCACCACCCGGTCGACACCGAGGTCGACCGCGACGACGAACGGGCCCTCCGGGGCGATGCGCACGCCGACCGAGGGCCGGCCGGCACCCCGTGAGGAGCCGACCGCCTCCGCGTTGGCCACCGCTCCGAGCGTCTCGAGCTCGGCGACGAGGCCCGCGATCGTGCTCCGGTTCAGGCCCATGCTCTTGGTGAGCTCGGAGCGCGAGCAGGTACCACGCTGGTGCACGTGGCGCAGCAACGTGCCGAGGTTGTGGCGGCGGACCGCCTCCTGGTTGGTCCCAGTCCCCGTCCGGCTGCTGGTGCTCATCGGGCCCCGGGCCTAGACCCCGGCTGCGGAGCGACGGCGGCGGGAGATCGCGTCGACGCTCGCGGCCAGCAGGAGGACGCCACCGGTCACCACGTAGTTGATCCAGCTCGCCTGGTTGAGCAGGCCGAGCCCGTTGGGGATGGTCGCGATGACCAGGCCGCCGATGACGCCGTCGATCGCCCGGCCGCGGCCGCCGAAAAGGCTGGTGCCGCCGATCACGGCCGCGCCGACGGCGTAGAGCAGCACGTTGCCGCCGCCCGAGCCCGGTGAGACCTTGCCTGTGTAGGACGCCGAGAGCAGGCCGCTGACGGCCGCCATCGATGAGCAGATGACGAACGCGGTGACCCTGAGGCGCTGCACGTTGATGCCGGCGCGCCGGGCCGCCTCGGCGCTTCCGCCGACGGCGTAGAGGTGTCGTCCGAACCGCGTGCGGGTGAGGACGTAGGTCCAGAACAGCAGCAGAGCGATGACGACCGGCAGGACCCACGGGACGCCGCTGATGTTGAAGAACTGCTTGTTCGGGGCCCGGTTCTGGCTGAGCAGCATGGTGAGCCCGAGCACGATGGCGGCGAGCACGGCGATCTGGATCATGATGAGCGCCAGGGGCTTGTGGACCAGGCCGCGCGAAGAACGCGAGCGGTACTGCCATAGCGACAGAGCGGCGTAGCCGGCGACGATCACTCCGGCGGCGATCCAGCCCGCGGTGACCGGGACGTTCTTGATCGAGAGCCCGCGCAGTACCTCGTCGTTGTACCGCAGCGAGCCGCCCGAGCCGATGAGCTTCAGCGGCACCGCCTGGAGCATCAGGAAGGCGGCGAGGGTCACCACGAACGACGGGATGCCGAGCATCGAGACCAGCCAGCCGATGACCGTGCCGATGACGGCGCCGAAGGCGATGCCGGCCAGCGTCGCCACCCACCAGCTCTGGCCGTGGTCGATCATCGCCAGGGCCGTGATCGTGGCCGCGGCACCGCCGGTGACGCCTGCGGAGAGGTCGATCTCGCCGAGCAGGAGCACGAAGATCAGGCCCATGGCGAGGACACAGATGGAGCCGGACTGCACGACCAGGTTCGCCATGTTGTAGGTCGTCAGGAAGTGGTCGTCGAGCGAGCTGAACACCACGAACAGCACGATCAGGCCGAGGATCGCGGGCAGGGAGCCCATGTCCCCGCCGCGCAGGCGGTTGAGGTAGTCGCGCGCGGAGTCGACGATGGTGGCCGCCTGGACGCCGTCGTGCTCGAAGGCGGTGGCCGCGCCGCTCGGGGGCGACAGCGGGACCCTGCGCGGGTCGTCGGGATCGGTGAACTCGTGGGCCATGTCAGTCCCCTCAGACCGTCGCCGTGTTCTCGGTGATCCCGAGGTTTCCGGACCGGCCGGCAGTGATGAGCTCGACCACCTGGCTGTGGTTGACCTCCTTGGCGGGTACGTCGGCCGCGACGCGGCCCAGGTAGAGCGCGGTGATCCGGTCGGCGACCTCGAACACGTCGGTCATGTTGTGCGAGATGAGGACCACCCCGAGCCCCCGGTCGGCCAGCCGCCGCACGAGGTCGAGGACCTGGCGGGTCTGGGCGACACCGAGGGCGGCGGTCGGCTCGTCGAGGAGCACGATCTTGGAGTTCCAGAGCACGGCCTTGGCGATGGCCACCGTCTGGCGCTGGCCGCCCGAGAGGCTGGCCACGCTCTGGCGCACCGACTGGACGGTGCGCACCGACAGGGAGGTCAGCGTCTCGCGGGCCCGGGACTCCATGGTGACCTCGTCGAGGCCGATCCCCTTGGTCTCCTCGCGGCCGAGGAACATGTTCTGGACGATGTCGAGGTTCTCGCAGAGCGCGAGGTCCTGGTAGACGACCTCGACGCCGAGGGCGGCGACGTCACGGGGGCCGTGCACATGGACCTCTCGGCCTTCGAAGAAGTAGTCCCCGGTGTCGCGGCCGTAGATGCCCGCGATGATCTTGACGAGGGTGGACTTGCCGGCGCCGTTGTCGCCGACCAGGGCGGTCACCTGCCCCGGGTAGACGGCGAAGTCGACGTCGTGGAGGACGTGGACCACACCGAAGCTCTTGTTGACCCCGCGCAGCTCGAGGAGCGCCTCGCTCATCGCATCTCCCACGTGATTTGTTGTCTGAGTGAACGTTTCGGACGGACGGACGCCCGGGCCGGGTTGCGGCCCGGGCGCCCGTCGACTCGGACTGCGTGCGTCAGCCGGTGACGCCGGCGTCGGTGCAGAGCTGGGCGAACTCGCCCGAGCAGACGTCGTCGAACTTCTGGCCGCCATCGCTGATGACGTCGCCGACGTTGTCCTTGGTGATGGACACCGGGTCGAGCAGGATCGACGGCACGTCGCGGCCGCCCTCGGAGTCCTCGGTGGTGCCGGTGGTCTCGGCCTCCTCGCCGTTGGCCAGGGCGATCGCCGCGTCGGCGAGCGCGCCGGCCTCGAGCTTGGCGGACTTGTAGACCGTCATGCACTGGGTGCCGGCGAGGACGTTCTGCAGGCCCTCCACCGTGGCGTCCTGGCCGGTGACCGGGACCTGGCCCGCCACGCCGTTGGCCTCGAGGATGCTGATCGCGGCGCCGCCGAGGCCGTCGTTCGCGGCGAGGACGCCGTCGACCTTGCCGTCCGCAGCGGTGTAGAGCTGCTGGAAGATCGGCGTGGCGTTCTCCGGCTTCCAGTCGGGCACGGCCTGCTCGCCGACGACCGTGTAGTTGGTCATCGGGTCGAGCACGGAGTGCGCGCCGGCCGAGAACAGCGTGGCGTTGTTGTCGGTGGGCGAACCGTTGAGGTAGATGATGTTGGCGTCCTTGTCGCCGAGGCAGTCGGCCAGGCCCTGGCCCTGCAGCTCGCCGACCTTGGTGTTGTCGAAGGACACGTAGTAGTCGGCCGAGCCACCCAGGGTGAGCCGGTCGTAGTCGATGGTCTTGACGCCCTGCGACCCTGCCTTCTCCTCGATCGCGGCGCCCGACTCGGAGTCGAGGTTGACGATCGCGAGCACGGTGACGCCGTCGCCGATCATGGTGTCGGCGATCTGGGTCATCGCTTCTGCATCGCCCTCGGCGTTCTGGATCGTGTACTCGACCCCCGCCTCCTTGAACGCCGCCTCGAGAGCGGGCCGGTCGGCCGACTCCCAGCGGACCGATGACTCGGTGTCGGGAAGGATGACGCCGATCTTGCCGGCGCCGGAGCCGCCGCCGGAGTCCTTGCCGGACCCACCGTCGCTGCTGGAGTCGTCACCGCACGCAGAGAGGGCCATGGCAACCCCCAGCGCGCCGACGACCATCATGCTGGTCTTACGCCTCACGCGAACCGCCTCCTATTACTTGCGCCTCCGCCCCCTCGGCGAACGTCGCAGTTTGTTGCGCGCCACAACATATAAAGTGGCGCCCGTCACGTCTAGAGGCAACGGGGAGGTTTCTTGCCCGTGACCAAACGGTGACCTTCGCGGATCTCGTCAGCGGCCGGCGTAGACCGTGGTCCGCTCGACCACGGGCCGGCCGATGCCGGCCCCGATCTCCACGAGCTCCTCGACGGTCTTGGCCGAGCCGTGCTCGGAGCCGGCCATCCGGGAGATGGTCTCCTCCATCAGCGTGCCGCCCAGGTCGTTGGCGCCGGCCCGCAGCATCGCCCGGGTCCCGTCGACGCCGAGCTTGACCCAGCTGGTCTGGATGTTGCGGATCCGGCCGTGCAGGAGGATCCGGGCCATCGCGTGCACCGCGAGGTTGTCGCGCAGGGTCGGCCCCGGGCGGGCGACCCCCGCCAGGTAGATCGGCGCGCTGGTGTGCACGAAGGGCAGCGGGACGAACTCGGTGAAACCCTGCCGCCCCTGGGCCAGGTTCTCGTCCTGGATCCTGCTGAGGACCCGCAGGTGGTTGACCCAGTGGCGAGGGTTGTCGACGTGGCCGTACATCATCGTGCTGGTCGTGGGGATGCCCAGCCGGTGCGCGGTCGTCACGACCTCGATCCAGGTCCGCGTGGGCAGCTTGCCCTTGGTGAGCACCCAGCGGACCTCGTCGTCGAGGATCTCGGCCGCCGTACCGGGCAGCGAGCCGAGGCCGGCCTCGCGGGCCTTGATCAGGAAGTCCTCGATCGAGAGGCCGGTGCGGGCGGTGCCGTTGACGACCTCCATCGGGCTGAACGCGTGGACGTGCATCTCCGGCACCCGCTGCTTGACCGCGGTGACGAGGTCGAAGTACGCCGTGGCCGGCAGCTCCGGGTCGATGCCCCCCTGCATGCAGACCTCGGTCGCGCCGAGCTCCCAGGCCTCGTGGGCCCGGTCCGCCACCTCGTCGAGGGACAGCGAGTAGGCGTCGGCATCCGTGCGCCGCTGGGCGAACGCGCAGAACCGGCAGCCGACGTAGCAGACGTTGGTGAAGTTGATGTTGCGGTTGACGACGTAGGTCACCTCGTCGCCGACCGTCTCGCGGCGCAGGTCGTCGGCGAGCCGGCACACCTGCTCGAGCAGCGGTCCCTCAGCGGTCATCAAGG
Organism: uncultured Actinomycetota bacterium; assembly: GCA_963766475.1. Classification (GTDB taxonomy): domain Bacteria; phylum Actinomycetota; class Actinomycetes; order Propionibacteriales; family Nocardioidaceae; genus Nocardioides. The sequence goes on from CAVXZS010000009.1 coordinate 276,511, forward strand.
TCAGCGCGTGCTCGTCGGACAGGTTCCCCGGGTCCTTCTCGGCGGCCGCCAGGGCCGATAGTCCCTGACGATCGTGCACCGGGCCTCGCGTGTCGCTGGTCGGAACGTCAGGGACTATCCCCTCCGCCGCGGCCTGGACGGACGTCCAGTCGCCGTAGACGTCGCTGAAGTCGGAGCGGCGGTCGTCGGTGCGGCCCCCTCCGGGTCCTTCGCGGTCGACGGCCTCGAACAGGTCCGTGCGGCCCACCGAGGTGAACCCTCCGTCCGGCTCCTGCCAGGGCAGGCCGGCGGGCCGGACGCCGGGCCGGGCCAGCCCGTCCTCGCGGGCCAGGGCGGCCACGTGCGCGGAGATCCGGGGATCGAGCCAGGGCTCGCCCCGCAGGACGTACTCCGGGTGCACCGTGAGCCGGGCCGTGAGCTCGAAGCCGCACTCCTCGGTGACCGCGCGCAGCCGTTCGAGCGAGGGCCAGGGCCGCTCGGGGTTCACGTGGTCGGGCGTGAGCGGCGAGACGCCGCCCCAGTCGTCGATGCCGGCGTCGAGCAGCGCACGGCACTCCTGCAGGTCGACGAGGTTCGGAGGGGCCTGGACCCGGGCCTTCGGGCCGAGCAGGAGGCGGGTGACCGCGATCGCGGCGCGGTAGTCGTCGAGGTCGAGGTCGTCGGCGTGCCGCATGGCGGTGTCGGGCTTGGCCCGGAAGTTCTGGACGATCACCTCCTGCACGGCGCCGTACGCGCGGGAGACGGCGCGGAGCGCCAGGATCGTCTCCGCCCGCTCGGTGAGCGTCTCGCCGATGCCGACCAGCAGCCCGGTCGTGAACGGGATCGACAGCCGGCCGGCGTCCTCGAGCACCCGCAGCCGGACGGCGGGGTCCTTGTCCGGGGAGCCGTAGTGCGCCTCGCCCCTGGTCTCGAACAGCCGCCGCGACGTCGTCTCGAGCATCATCCCCATCGAGGGGGACACGGGCTTGAGCCGGTTGAGCTCCTCCCACGACATCACGCCGGGGTTGAGGTGCGGCAGCAGCCCGGTCTCCTCGAGCACCCGGACCGCCATCGCGCGGACGTAGGCGAGCGTCGAGTCGTAGCCCTGCTCGTCCAGCCACTCCCGCGCCTCCGGCCAGCGGTCCTCGGGCCGGTCACCGAGGGTGAACAGCGCCTCCAGGCAGCCCAGCTCGGCCCCCTGGCGGGCGATGTCGAGGATCTCGTCGGGGGAGAGGAACATCCCGTGCCCGGCGCGCCTCAGCTCACCGGGCGACTCCACGAACGTGCAGTAGTGACAGCGGTCGCGGCACAGCTTCGTGACCGGGATGAACACCTTGGGCGAGTAGGTGACCACTCCCCGCCCATCAACAACACGGCCCGCTGCCTCCAGGCCCGCATCGCGCACCCGCGCGGCCGCCGCGCAGAGCCGGTCCAGGTCCTCGCCGGTGGCGGCGAGCAGCACGGTGGCCTCGTCGAGGTCCAGGGCGGCGCCGCGCTCGGCCCGCGCCAGCGCGCGCCTGACCTGCTGGGGCGTGGGCTGCTGGGACGCGGGGGACACCACGGTTCAGGCTAACCGCGCGTGGGCCGAGGCCATTCCTGGGGTCTCAGCCCCCGGCCCACGCTGCGGTCAGCCTGGCCCCGTCTCAGACGGTGACCGGCTCGCGCTCGGGCTCGGACGCGCCCGGGTCGGCCTCGCCCTGCCCGGTGTCGAGCTTGCTCGGCCACCAGATCCTGCTGCCGATGTCGAGGTTGAGCGCCGTGACCAGCACCGACCGCACGATCATCGTGTCGAGCAGCACGCCCAGCGCCACCGCGGTGCCGAGCTCGACCAGGAACACGAACGGCAGCGTGGCCAGCACCAGGAAGGTCGCCGCGAGGACCAGCCCGGCCGACGTGATCACCCCACCTGTCGACGACAGCGCGATCAGCGAGCCCCTGCGGGTGCCGTGCTGGGCCGTCTCCTCCCGGACCCGGGTCATCAGGAAGATGTTGTAGTCCACTCCCAGCGCGACCAGGAACACGAACGAGAACAGCGGGAACCCGGGATCGGCCCCCTTGAAGTCGAACACGTAGTGGAAGATCAGCGAGGAGAGCCCGAGCGCGGCACCGAAGGACAGGATCACGGTGCCGATCAGGATCAGCGGGGCCGCGAGCGCCCGCAACAGCAGCACCAGGATCACGAGCACGACCAGCAGCACGAGGGGGATGACCACCTTGTTGTCGCGCTGCGATGCCGTCTTGGTGTCGAGGTAGAACGCCGCCCCGCCGCCCACCAGGGCGTCGGCACCGTCGATGGCGTGCACCTTGTCGCGCGCCGTGTCGACGAGGTCGAACGCGGACTGGGAGGCCAGGTCGAACTTGATCGGGACCTCGAAGTAGCTACGGCCTCCTCCGATCGACGTGGCGTCGGTGGCGTTGCCCAGCCCGTCGATGCCGGTCACGGCGTCCTGGACGTCGGAGAGCTGGTCGTCGTTGGACACCACCTGGATCGTGTTGGAGTTGTCGGCCAGGTCATGGTCGGCCAGCAGCTTCTGTGCCGTGACCGAGTCGAGCGTCTCGGTGAAGCTGTCCTCGGTGGAGAGGCCGTTGGCGTCGAGCTTGAACAGACCGAGGCAGGCGACCATCAGCACGACAGCCGTCCCGACCCACACGGTGCGGGGCCGCACCTTGATCCGGTTGCCCACGCGAGCCCAGAGACCGGTCTGGGTCGGCTCCGCGGAGCCGAAGGTGGGTCGCACCGGCCAGAAGATCCAGCGCCCGACGATCACCAGCAGCGCGGGAAGCAGGGTCACCATGACGAGCAGGGTCACGGCCACGCCGACCGCCAGGACCGGGCCGAGGCTCGCGGTGGAGTTGAGATCGGCGAACGAGAGGCACATGAGCCCGACCACGACCGTCGCGGCGCTGGCGATGATGGCCGGCGCGGCACGGTGGAGGGCGAACGCCATCGCCTCGTGGCGGTCGTCGTGGCGGCGGAGCTCTTCTCGATAACGGGCGACCAGGAGCAGCGCGTAGTCGGTGCCGGCGCCGATCACCAGGATGCTCAGGATGTATTGGCTCTGGTCGTTGACGACGAGCCCGGCGTACTTCGCGAGCAGATAGACCACGCCTCCCGCCATGATGTTGGCGATGAAGGCGCAGAAGATCGGGAGGATCCACAGCACCGGGCTGCGGTAGGTGAACAGCAGGATCAGGATGACCACGCCGAAGGTCATCAGCAGCAGCGTGACGTGGGACCCGTCGAAGGAGCTGATGAAGTCGTAGGCCTGACCGCCGAAGCCGCCGACGTAGACGTCGACGCCGTCCATCGCGGTGATGTCCTTGACCTCCTCGACGGGCTCCTTGATCTTGTTCCAGCCGTCCTTGCCCATGTTGAACGTGAAGTAGACGTAGGCCACCTCACCGTCCTCGGAGAGAAGGGTGGGGACGTTCTGTCCCTGCGCCTGCAGCGCGGAGGCGCCGTTGGGCGTCAGCACGCCGTCGCTGTTGACGCCGTCGATGTCGGCGATCTGGGCGGCCTGCTCGTCGATGGCGGCCAGGTCGTCGTCGGTGATGCCGGACGAGCGGTGGTAGGCGACGAGGGTCGGGATGTCGTTGGGGTTGATCTCCTTGGACAGCTGGTCGGACACCCGTGTCGACTCAGCGGAGGACGGCACCCACGACGACTGCTCGTTGTTCTTGACGTCTGCGAGCTTGCCCCCGAGGAAGCCCATGACTCCGGTCAGGAGCAGGACGGCGACGAGGATGACCCACTTGGTGACGGGTCCGGTCAGTTTTCCGGCGATCTGGCGATGCATGGGGGTACTCCATCAGAGAGCGGGGACAGTCGGCATCGGGGTTTTCCCCGAGATGGTGCGAGGTCGACTCGCCAACCCTGCCGAACTCATCGACACCCGCCGACTTCCGGATGTGACAGGCGCTCAGGTGGTCTGGACCAATTGAACTTTCACAGGCCGAGCATCCGCCCGATGATCTCCTTCTGGATCTCGGTGGTGCCGCCGTAGATGGTCTGGATGCGCGAGTCCACGAACGCCCTGGCGATCGGGTACTCGGTCATGTAGCCGTAGCCGCCGAAGAGCTGGACGCCGCGGTCGACGACCTTGGTCTGCAGCTCGGTGGTCCACCACTTCGCCATCGAGGCCAGCGAGGTGTCGACCTCGCCGGCGTTGAGCCTGGTCACGCAGTCGTTGAGGAAGACCCGCGCGATGTGCACCTCGGTGGCCATCTCGGCGAGCAGGAACCGGTTGTGCTGGAAGCTGCCGATCGGCCTGCCGAACGCCTGGCGGGTCCTGGCGTGGTCCAGGCACAGCTCCAGGACGAGCTCGGAGACGGCGACGGCGATCGCGGCGATGGAGATGCGCTCCTGCGGCAGGTTCTCCATCAGCGAGACGAAGCCGGAGCCCTCGGCACCGAGCAGGTTGGCCTTGGGGACCTCCACGTTGTCGAAGAACAGCTCGGCGGTGTCCTGGGCCTTGAGGCCGATCTTGTCCAGCTTGCGGCCCCGCTCGAACCCGGCCATGCCGCGCTCGACGACCAGCAGCGAGATGCCCTGGTGGCCGGCGTCGGGATCGGTGCGCGCGACCACGATGACCAGGTCGGACAGGATGCCGTTGGAGATGAACGTCTTCGACCCGTTGAGGACGTAGTGGTCGCCCTTGTCGACGGCCGAGGTGCGGATGCCCTGCAGGTCCGAGCCGGCGCCGGGCTCGGTCATCGCGATCGCGGAGACCAGGTCGCCGGAGACCAGCCCGGGCAGCCACCGCTGCTTCTGCTCGTCCGTGGCCAGCGCGCTGACGTAGGGCACGATCACGTCGTTGTGCACCGGGATGCCCAGCCCGCTGGCACCGGCCCGGGTGATCTCCTCGGTCAGCACGACGTTGAACCGGAAGTCCTTGGCGCCGGCCCCGCCGTAGGCCTCGTCGACGTCGAAGCAGAGCAGCCCGGCCGCGCCGGCCTTGCGCCAGACCTCGCGGTCGACCTGGCCGTCCCGCTCCCACTGGTCGTGGAAGGGCTTGACCTCCTTCTCCAGGAAGGCGCGCGCGGTGGCGCGGAAGTCCTCGTGCTCCTGGTCGTAGATCGAGGGACGCTCAGGCAACGGAGGACTCCTTGTTCAGCTCGTCGAGCATCTTGGCCGGACCGATCTGGGACAGCTCGTAGCCGTGGGGGTACGTCGGGTGCGTGCGCTCGTACGGCGCCCGGCGCGGCGGGAAGAACCGCAGCGCCTGCGCGCGCAGCCGCAGCCCGAGGTCGACTGCGCGCACCAGCCAGCGAGGTTGCTTCTCCATGCCGAGCGCGAGCCGCAGCGGCTCGTCCATGAGCGCGATCGAGACCCGCCGGAAGCCGAGCCGGAGGTACCACGGCGCGGTCGCCCGCCCGATCCGGAGAGTCGCGTCGGTGACCCTCTTGTTGGCGGGGTCGAACTCGAACCGCTCGGCCTCGTAGGAGTCGAGCAGCTCCTCGTAGCCGGCGTAGGTCTCGGGGAGCCCGGTGATGCCCATCTGCTCACCGAACCGGTTGGTGAACCTGGTCAGCGCGACCAGCTCGACGGGGTCGAGCGCCCGCCAGCCGTAGCGCCCGATCCAGCGCACCGGGCCGACGATGGTGGTCGCCAGCACGTACTGGAACTCGTCGTGGGGGATCCGGTAGTGGCCGTGGATCCTGTTGAGCCGGTCGATCGCGGCCCGCGAGCGAGGGGAGTCGACGCCCTCGGCCACCGCCTCCTCCTGGAAGACCAGCGTGTCGTCGTAGCGCTTCACGCCGTGGTCCTCGAACTGCCGGGTGCGGTCCAGCAGCCGCGAGATCGACGGGATGCCGTAGTCGCGGAGGAAGGCGATCGCCACGCCCTGGTCGAAGTCCCAGGGGAAGTCGTGGCGCGCGGTGAGGGTGACGATGCGGTCGCGGTCCGCGTCGTCGTAGGGGTCCAGGGCCCGGATCTCGGCCAGGTGGTCGAACCGGTGCCGCGACCCCAGCCTCATGACGCCAGCCTCATGACGCCAGCCTCACGATGCCGGCCTCACGAGACCCAGTCCTTGAGCTGCGCGATCGTGGCCGCGGGGTTGTCGGTGGCCGGGACGACCGAGAGGTGGCTGACGCCGGCCTCCTTGAAGGCGGCGATGCGCTCCTGGACGTACGACGCGGGGCCGACCAGGTTGCTCTGCTCCATCCACTCCGTCGGGACGAGGGCCTCGGCCTCCTTCTTCTTCCCGTCGAGGTAGAGGTCCTGGATCTCCTTGGCCTCCTTCTCGTAGCCGTAGTGCTGGGCGAGCTCGTTGTAGAAGTTCTTGCCGCGGGCGCCCATGCCACCGACGTAGAGGGCGTACATCGGCCGCAGGAAGTCGAGCAGCCCCTTGGTCTCCGGGCCCTCGCCGATGGCGACCATGCCGCCGGCGCTGATCTGCAGCGGACCGAGCTCGGGGTCGCGCTTGGCGGCGCCGGCGTCCAGAGACGCGCCCCACACGTCCTTGGCCCGCTCGGGGATGAACAGGATCGGCAGCCACCCGTCGGCGAGCTCGGCGGTCATCGCGACGTTCTTGTCGCCGAGCGAGGCGACCCAGATCGGGATGGTGTCGCGCTCGGGGTGGACCAGGATCTTCAGCGGCTTGCCGAGGCCGAGCCCCTGGTCGGCCGGCAGCGGGATCGTCGAAGATCCCGCGACGCCTGCAGCGGCTCGCGCTTGAGCCCGGAGCGGACGATCCGGATCACCTCACGGGTGCGGCCGAGCGGCTTGTCGTAGGGCACGCCGTGGAACCCCTCGATCACCTGCGGCCCCGACGCGCCCAGGCCGAGCACCGCCCGGCCGCCCGAGACGTTGTCGAGGCCGGCCGCGGTCTGCAGGATCGCGCCCGGCGTCCGCGAGAAGACGTTGAGGATCCCCGCGGCGATCTGGAGCCGCTCGGTCTTCGCGGCGAGGTAGCCCATCAGCGTGGGGGAGTCGTACCCGTAGGCCTCGGCCACCCAGACCATGTCGAGGCCGGCCTTCTCGAGCTCGGCGACCTGGTCGGCGGTCTCGCGGGGGTTGCCGGAGTACTGGAGGGGATAGGAGAGCTGCACGTCACAACTGTGACAGTGGAACTGTCACAATGGCAAGCGCGCAGGTGCTCGCGAGGAACGAGCGAGGACCGTGGCGGCGCGGCGCAGGTCGCAACGAGCGGCGGCGAGTGACGCCACCGCCACCCGCGGTGGGACTGCCCCACGCACCTTCGCGGCGCAGGCTTCAGTGGTTTCGAGACGCTTGTCTTCCCGCTTGCCGGTGGCGGCCGCGCGCGTAGCCGACCGATACCCGCCGTCAAGGATCGCCTTCGGCGACCGCAAGCGGCGCCTGCAGCGTCCCTGACTGCGGGTCCCGATCGGACCGGCTGATACGGCGCGACAACGGCGGGCTCCGCCCGCCGCCGCATGCGCGGCCGCCACCCCACCTCCAAGTCACACCAGCCACACCGGTGGCACCTCTCGGGGAACCCCTGAACTTCTCGGCCAATGCAACACCCGAGGAGTTCAGTGACTGCCCGAACTCTGGTGCCAGTGAGGCCTGTGTGTCCCATGGGGCCCGCCAGCAACGGCGAGGCACCTCACTCAGAAGTCGTCGGCAGCATGTGCAGCGCGCTGCCGAGCTCGCTCCAGAGGTTGGCGGCGTACTCCGTGGTGATGTGGTCGGTGTCGCGATAGCTGAGGGTGCCGCCGATCACGATCGGGCACTCGCCCTGGTAGCACAGCCACGGGGTCGGGTCGACGACCTCGATGCCGGAGGTGCGGGCGGCGTCGACGGCCACGTCGCCGAGCACGGTGGAGCGCTCGACCGGCTCGAACATGCAGTCGCCGAGGCTCGGGCTGCCCGAGGAGAGACAGGTGGCCGGGTCGTCGGGCGACTTCGGTACGTCGCGGACCAGGGCCACCTGGTCGGCGTACTGGCTGAGCTCGAAGAACAGCTCGTCGTAGCCCGCACGCAGCACCGGGATGATGCCCTCGACCGACGTGATCCGGTCGCCGCCGTCGAAGACGCCGTTGACCGGCGGCGACGACGCGACCACCACCAGGTCGGGATGGATCGCCTCGACCTCGTCGATCACCCAGTCCTGGAAGTCGGAGCAGTCGGTGAACGGCTCGTCGGAGTCGAGCGAGGCGATCGTGACGTGTGCGGCGGTGCACTGCGGCTTCACGAGGTAGTACGCCGTCCAGTCGCCGACGTCGATGATCCGGCTGAAGGCAGGGATCCAGGCGCGTGCGTGCGAGTCGCCGATCACCACGACCGAGCGGTCGCCGTCACCGTGCGGGCACAGCTTGCGGACGTTGTCCTCGTAGTCGCACTCCCCGACGTCGGCGATCGAGTCGCGGAGGTTGAGCAGGTCGGGGGTGAGGTTGCTCGGCACCGCCCGCTTGTCCTTGGCGGCGGTGACGGAGGCGCGCACCAGCGCCTCGGTGTTGTCGTGCAGGCCGTCGATGGGGGCGCCGGCGACGGTGATCGGCGGGGCGTCGCCGTGCTCGCCGCCCTGGTAGCCGGTCCACCACCAGGCGCCGGCCGCGGTGGTGATCACGAGGAGCGCGCTGGCCGGGTAGAGGACCAGCGCCCGCCGCCGCACCAGCCGGTGCGCGGGCCGGCCGGCGCGGAACGGCATCTCCACGAAGCGGTAGGAGTACGCCGACAGCGTCAGCACGACCAGGACCGCGAGGCCCTTCTCGAACGGCGTCATCGCCCGGTCGAGGGCGACCGGCGGCAGGATGAACGCGGGCCAGTGCCAGAGGTAGAGCGAGTAGGACCAGTCGCCGATCATCCGCATCGGGCCGACGGCCAGCACCCGGCTGGACAGGGTCCGCCGGCCGGGGACGTCGGCCGCGCCGCCCGACATGATCAGCAGCGCGGTGCCGGCGACCGGCAGCACGGCGGCGATCCCCGGGAACGGCGTGTCGGCCGTGATCACGATGCAGGCGGCCATCAGCGTCACCGCTCCGGCGACCGCCATCGTCTCCAGGCTGAGCCGGGTGAGGCGTCGCAGGAACGTCGGCGGCACCAGTGCGACCATCGCGCCGACGCCGAGCTCCCACGCCCGCGTCAGGGTCGAGAAGTACGCCGAGGCCGGGGACGCGACCGTCGCGTGGATCGACCAGGCCAGCGACGCGAGGGTGAGCACGACCAGCATGGTGAGCACGGCGCTGCGCGGGAGCCGCTCCACGCGGCGCCGCCCGTTGCCCTTGCGCACCCAGGTCGTGACGGCGAGGCACGCCGCCAGCAGCAGCGGCCAGAGCACGTAGAACTGCTCCTCGACCGCCAGTGACCAGTAGTGCTGCAGCGGGGAGGGCCCCTCGCCCTCGGCGAAGTAGTAGACGCCCTGCTGGGCGAAGTGGACGTTGGCGGCGAACGCCGAGGCCCACAGCGCGTCGATGACGACCTGGCGGGCGTCGAGCAGGCTCATCCACGCCAGGGACAGAAGCACCGTCACGACCGTGACCAGCGTCGCCGCGGGCAGGATGCGCCGAGCCCGCCGGGCCCAGAACGCCCCGATCGAGACCTGCCCGGTGAGCAGGACCTCGCGGTAGAGCAGCCCGGCGATGAGGTAGCCCGAGATCACGTAGAAGACGTCGACGCCGACGAAGCCACCGGGCAGGAACGGCACCCCCGCGTGGGCAGCGATGACCGTCAGGACTGCGACAGCGCGCAGCCCCTGGATGTCTCCGCGAACTTCTCGGGCCATCGCCTCGGTGTCCATGTCCTTGATGTGTCGAAAGTATCAACGGCTGCCCCGCCCGGTGGTCACGTTGCGCCGCCGTGGCAGCATCCCCCGCGTGACGACGTACCGGATCGCGGTGATGGGTGGGACCGGGCCACAGGGCAAGGGGCTGGGCTACCGGTTCGCCCGCCACGGGCACGAGGTCGTGATCGGCTCGCGGGCTTCGGAGAAGGCCGCCGCGTCCGCCGAGGAGATCCGGGCCCGCCTGACGGGGGTCGACGGTGCCGGCGAGGTGAGCGGGGCCGCCAACGCGGAGGCCTGCGCGGACGCCGACGTGGTGGTGCTCGCGGTGCCGTGGGACGGCCATGACGAGCTGGTCGCCAGCCTGCCGCTGGCGGGCAGGACCGTGATCTCCTGCGTCAACCCGCTCGCCTTCGACAAGCGTGGTGCGCACGGGCTGGTGATCGACGGCGGTGAGGGGTCGGCGGCGGAGCGGGCCCAGGCCCTCGCGCCCGAGGCCACCGTGGTGGGTGCCTTCCACAACGTCTCCGCGGTGGGGCTGTGGGGCGAGGAGGACCACCTCGACGAGGACGTCCTGTGCGTGGGCGACTCCGACGAGGGCAAGGCCGTGGCGATGGAGCTGGCGCGGGCCGTCACCGGCCGCGAGGGGATCAGCGCCGGCAAGCTGCGGCTGGCCCGCCAGCTCGAGCCGCTGACCGCCGTGCTGATCTCGATCAACCGGAAGTACAAGGTGCACTCGGGCATCAAGATCACTGGACTCGATCACACAGCGGACTGACCCACCGCGGGTTCGACGGAGGTCGCGCAGCGACCGTCTCGCAACCTCTGCGGCGCGGGCATCTGCTGCAGTCCCAGCCTCGGCTGCGGTGGTTTCACTCGCCGGCGCGGCTTCGTTCCGCAGTCGCGCCGCTCGCTCAACCCGCGGCAGCGTCACGCCGTCCGTTCGTTCCTCACGAACGGCTGCTGCCTTGCCACGAGTCCCACAGGGCGGCGTAGGAACCGCCGGCGGCTACCAGGTCGTCGTGCGAGCCGAGCTCGGTGATCTTCCCGTCCTCGACCACCGCGACGCGGTCGGCGTCGTGCGCCGAGAAGAGGCGGTGTGCGATCGCGATCACGGTGCGTCCGTGGAGCACCGCGGCCATGGAGCGCTCGAGATGGCGTGCCGCGCGCGGGTCGATGAGCGAGGTGGCCTCGTCGAGGACCAGCGTGTGCGGGTCGGCGAGCACCAGCCGGGCCAGCGCGATCTGCTGGGCCTGGGGCGCGGTGAGCGCCCGGCCACCGGAACCGACGACGGTGGCGAGCCCCTCGGGCAGCGCCTCGACCCACTCGAGGGCGTCGACGGCCGACAGTGCAGCGCGGATCGCCTCGTCCTCCACGAGGCCGGTGGCGCCGGGAGGCGCGGCGAGCGCGAGGTTCTCGCGCAGGGTCCCGACGAAGACGTGGTGCTCCTGGGTCACGAGGGCGACGTGGCCGCGCAGCTCGTCGAGCGGCAGCTCCACCAGGCCGACGCCGCCCACGGTCACCTGGCCGGTGCGGGGCGGGTGGATGCCGGCCAGCAGCCGGCCCAGCGTCGACTTCCCCGCGCCCGAGGGTCCGACCATGGCGATCCGCTCGCCGACGCCCACGTCGAGGTCGACGCCGTGGAGCACGTCGCGGCCCTCGACGTAGGAGAACCGCACCTCGCGGGCGTCCAGGCGCTCACCGACCGGCTCGGCGCCCGAGACCTCGCGGTCGTCGGGCACCTGGGCCACGCCGAGCAGGCGGGCCAGCGACGCGGCGCCCATCTGCAGCTCGTCGAGGATCCCGACGATCCGGTCGACCGGGTCGATGAGCATCTGCGCGTACAGCGTCGCCGCAGTCACCTCGCCGAGCGTCACGTCGCCGCGGGTGTAGAGATAGCCACCGAGCAGCAGCGTCGCCACAGTCGGGATCAGGTAGGCCAGCTCCATGTTCGGGAAGAAGACGGTCCGCAGGTAGAGGGTGTAGCGCTCGGCGGCGTAGGACTCCTTCACGTCGTCGTCGATCGCCGCGATCCGCTGCGGACCGAGGCCGAGCGCCTCGACGGTGCGGGCGCCCTCGACGGTCTCGGTGAGCGTCGCGTTGATGGCGGAGTACGACGCGGACTCGCGCAGGTAGCCGTCCTTGGCCCGCGCGAGGTACCACCGCAGCCCGACCACCAGCGGCGGCAGGCCGAGCAGGACCGGGACGAGCACCCACCAGCCCACCGTGACGGCCGCGACGAACGTCACCACCGCCGTGATCACCGCGATCGTCCACTCGGGCAGCGCCCAGCGCACCGACCAGCCGAGCTGGTCGACGTCGCGGCTCGTCCGGGTGAGCAGGTCACCCGAGCCGGCCGACTCGACCACGCCCACCGGGAGCGCGAGGGCGTTGCCGACGAAGTCCTCGCGCAGCTCGGCCAGCACCTGCTCGCCGAGCACCTGGCTGGTCAGCCGCGCGTAGCGGGTCAGGATCGTCTGGACCACGAGGAAGACCGCGAGCACGGCGATGACCCGGTCGACGTGGCCGACCGTGGTGCCCTGGTCCACGGCCTGGACGAGGTCACCGATCAGCCTGGGTGCGGCCAGGCCCGCCAGGGCCGCGGCCACGTGCAGCGCCAGGGCGGACCACAGCAGCCGCGGGTGCCGCCGGGCCAGGTCGCGGGCGTAGCGGCGCAGCGACCGGGAGTCCGCGATCGGGGCGGTGCGGACGCTCATGCTTCCGGGGTCCCGCGGAAGCGAGAGCCTCCGCGCGGAGCGCTCCCGAGCGGTTCGTGAGGTGGTCATCGGCCGGCTCCTGCTCCCGCGTCACCACGGCGCGGTAGCCGGCGTCGCTCTCGAGCAGGTCGCGGTGGCTGCCGGTCGCGACGACGCGACCGCCGCGCAGGAAAGCCACCTGGTCGACGGCGTCGAGGACCAGCGGGCTCGAGGTGACCACGATCGTGGTCCGGCCCTCGCGGTGGCCGCGCAGCCGCGCGGCGATGCGGGCCTCGGTGTGTGCGTCCACGGCGGAGGTCGGCTCGACCAGCACCAGGATCTCCGGGTCGGCGGCCAGCGCGCGGGCCAGGACCAGGCGCTGCCGCTGGCCGCCGGAGAAGGTCCGGCCGCGCTCGGCGACCACCGTGTCCAGTCCGTCGGGCAGCGCCTCGAGGATGTCGTCGGTCGAGGCGGTCGCCATCGCCCGCCTCACGTCACCACCGGCGAGGTCGAGCACGCTGCCGAGCCGGCCCGAGAACAGGGTGGCGCCCGTGTCGGAGACCACGATCCGGCGGCGCACGTCGTCGCGGCGCAGTCGGGTGAGCGGCACGCCGCCGAGGGTGACGTCGTCGTCGACCTCGGCCGCGCTGAGCCCCAGCCGGTCCGCGAGGGCGGCGGCCTCGTCGGGCTCGTCGCTGACCACCGCGGTGAGCAGGCCGGTGCGGACCCGCAGCCCGGTCCGGGCGTCGGCCAGCTCCGCGCCGGGAGGTGGCGGCTCGGCCGGGTCGGCCGGGTCCTGGTGGTCGGACGTCAGCGCGAGCACCCGGCAGACCCGGCCCGCCGCGACCCGGGCGCGGATCAGCTTGTTGGCGAACTCGGTGGCGGTGCGCAACGGGATCAGGAGGAACGCCGAGTAGCCGTAGAACGCGACCAGGTCGCCCGGCGTGATCCGGCCCTGCACGGCGTACCTCGCCCCGAGCCAGACGACGAGCACCACGAAGACACCCGGCAGGAGCACCTGCAGTGCGTCGAGCATCGACTGGAGCCGGGCCACCTGGACGCCGGCCCGTCGGGTCTGCTGCGACTCGCGGACGTAGCGGTCGTGGAAGACCTGCTCGCCTCCGATCCCGCGCAGCACCCGCAGCCCGCCGACGATGTCGCTGGCCGTGTTGGACAGCTCGCCCATCAGCTGCCGCTGCCTCCCGCTGCGCCGGGCGAGCGGCCGCAGCAGGGGTCCGATCAGCAGCATCAGGGCCGGTACGCCGAGGAGCACCATCAGCCCGAGCGGCACCGAGGTGGTGAGCAGGATGACCGCCACCAGCAGGAACGCGACGGTCGCGCCGGCGAACCGGGCGGACACCTCCATGACCTGGCCCAGGTGGGAGAGGTCGTTGGTGCCGATCGCGACGACCTCGCCGGTCGAGACCTTGCGGGGCAGGGTGCCGCCGAGCTGGACCGCCTGCCGGCCGACCAGCTGGACGGTGCGGTAGGCCGCCGTGAGCCAGTTCGTCACCGCGAACCGGTGGCGCATGATCCCGGTCACCGCCTGCGCCAGTCCGATCGCGAGCATGAGCCCGGCATAGGTCAGCAGTGCGGAGCCGTCCTTGTCCGCCACCCCCCGGTCGATCGCGCGGCCGATCACCGCCGGCATCACGGCCTGGCAGCTCATCGCGAGGATGCCGAACCCCATGCCGCCCAGGAGCGTCTGCCACTGGCCCCGGGCCATCCACCAGAGGAACGCGCCGGGGGAGCTGTGCACCGCCGTCCCGGGGTCGTGGAGAGGCAGTAGGCGCACTCGCTCGAGGCTACGTCGCGAGCCGCGCACGAGCGACGGGTTATCGGCCGGCCCGCGTCAGCCCTCGCCGCCCCCGATCGACGTGAGGAACCCGCAGGAGGCCTTCGCGTAGGTGATGGCGTTGACCGTCCCCCCGGGGCCCAGCCGCAGCACGAGCTGGCCCGGCTTGCCGTCGAGGTGCACGTTGAGCGCGAACGCATTGAAGCTGCCCGACTCGCCGAACGCGTGCGCGTCGCACCTGCTCGGCCGGAACGGCACCGGCACCCGCTGCGAGGGCTGGTCGCCGGTGACCGTCAGGTTCGCCTTGAACACCCCCAGCTCACCGGGCGAGAGCACGGGGTTGCCCGCGATGCTGTCGATGACCAGCGTCGGCCCGGGCCGGCCGGTGGTGTCGACGACCAGCGTCATGGTCCCGACCGACCCCTTGCCGCCGTCGCCGCTGGCCGTCACCTCGTCGGCCCAGCTCAGGTGCGCGACCTTCTCGACCGCCAGCTCGAGACAGGTCGACGACGCGACCCGCTGGATCACGTCCGCCTCGTCGGAGACCGGCACCGTCTCGCTCATGTGCTCGCCGTGCACGGTGTAGTCGACGGTGACGGTGCCGCTCTCCGCCGTCCGGTCACATGCGGGCTGGTCGGGCTCGGTGAACTGGAAGCCGCGGCGCGCCTGGGAGGGGATGTCCCGGAGCCGGGTGCCGACCAAGGGGGTCTGGAACCGGTCGTCGGTGTAGGTCACCTTGGTCGGGGTGATGGTGGCGTCGGTGTCGTTGTCGACCCACACCTGGAACCGGTTGGCGGCGCCGTCGCGGGAGGACTGCTCGATGTCGGCGATCAGCGTGCCGCTCGGCGGCGGCTTCGGCGGGAGGGGGATGGCGGTGAGCGTGTAGAGCGACTTCGTGGGGCTCGGCTCGGGCTCGGCACCCGGAGTCGTGTCCTCGTGGTCGTCGCCGTTGCAGGCGGTCAGTCCGGCGGCCAGGAGCAGCAGCGCCACCACGGCGGCCCGGCGGTGGCTCATCCCGCCAGCCCCTCGGTCACCTCGGCCCCGGGCAGCTCGCCGGCCAGCCGGCCCGGCAGCAGCAGCTTGGACCGGCGCACGCCGGACCCGATCACCGCGACCTCGATGTCCAGGACCTGGGGGTCGACCAGCACCCGCCAGGCGGTGGGCAGTCCCACCGGGGTGATGCCGCCGTACTCCATCCCGGTCTCCTCGACGGCGCGCTCCATGGACAGGAACGAGCACTTGCGGACGTCGAGGGTCCGCTTGACCACGTTGTTGACGTCGGCGCGGGTGTCCGCGCGCACCAGGCAGGCCGCCACCCGCTCCTCGCCGTCGCGCCGGCCGCCGACGACCACGCAGTTGGCGCCGGTGTCCATCCCGAGGTCGTAGGCCTCGCTCATCGCTGCGGTGTCCGCGACCGCCGGGTCGATCGCCACCACGGCCAGCGCACTCCCGTGCTCCCACGCCTCGAGGGCGGTCAGCACCGCCGGGGCGAGCAGCTCGGGGTGGTCGAGGGCCGGCAGCGACTCCAGGCGACCGAGCGTGGGGAGGGCCATGACCACATATAACCGCACGCCCCATGGCCATGTGTCGTTCATGTCGATCCCGCGCTCAGGACACCTCGGTCGCGCACTCTGGAGCACATGAGGCGAGGGCTCCTGCCGCAGGTGATCGGTCACCGCGGTGCCCCCGGCTACCGGCCGGAGCACACGCTCGCGTCGTACCGCCTGGCCATCGCTCTGGGCGCGGACGGCGTGGAGCCGGACGTGGTGATGACCGCGGACGGCGTCGCGGTGCTGCGCCACGAGACCGAGCTCAGCGCCACGACGGACGTGTCCCGGCACCCCGAGTTCGCCGACCGGCGCACGGCCAGGACGGTCGAGGGCCGCACGCTCAGCGGCTGGTTCTGCGAGGACTTCACCCTGACCGAGCTCAAGACCCTCCGGGCCGTCGAGCGGCTGCCCGAGCGGAGGCCGCGCAACACCCGCTGGGACGGCCGCTTCGAGATCGCCACGTTCGACGAGCTGCTCATGCTCCTCGCCGAGGAGTCCCGGCGCTGGGACCGCAGCATCGGGCTGAACGTCGAGCTCAAGTCGTCGTCCTACCTGGCGTCGGTCGGGCTCCCCCTCGAGGACACCGTGCTGGCCTCGCTGCGCGACCACGGGCTCGACCGGCGCGACTCGGGCGTCCGGCTCCAGTCCTTCGAGACCAGCAACCTGCGCTGGCTGCGGGACCGCACCGACCTGCCGCTGGTGCAGCTCGTCGAGGCCACCGGCGCCCCGCAGGACCTCGCCGCGGTGGGCGACCCCACGACGTACGACGACCTGTGCAGCCACGGCGGCCTGCGCGCGGTCGCGCGCTACGCCGACGCGCTCGGCGTGGCCGGCACGCGGCTGCTGGCCCGGCCGGACATGGTCGAGGACGCGCACCTCGCCGGCCTGCAGGTGCTGGCCTGGACCGTGCGCGACGACGACCCCGGCGGTCCGGAGCGGATCGACGCCGAGGTGCGGCACCTGCTGGACGCCGGCGTCGACGGGCTGTTCAGCGACCACCCCGACACGACGCTGCTGGTGCGCGACGAGTGGGCCGCCGAGCAGGTGGGCCAGCAGGTGGGCCAGGGCCTCAGCCGCGCGGCTGCGGCGCCGGGACCGGGCTGACCGTGGCGACGGGGTGGACGTCCACGTCCTTCGGGACGATCACCCAGGCGATGAGGTAGGCGATGATCACCGAACCGAAGCCCAGGACGGTCACCAGGACCGTGAGCACCCGGACCAGCGTCGGGTCGAGGCCGAGGTGGTCGGCCAGACCGGCGCACACGCCGCCGAGCATGTTGTCGTCGGTGCGCCGGACCAGGCGCCGGGGCGCGCTCGCCGGCCCGTTGACCAGGGAGGCGTACTGCTGGTCGGCGTTCGGGCTGGCCGGCGGCGGGGTCGGCTGGGCCGTCGGCTGGCTGGGCGGCTGGACGGTCTGCTGGCTGGTGGGGTCGGTGCTCATGCCTTCTCCTCGGGGGCCTCGGGGGCCTCGGGGGCCCGGGTCGTCTCGGGGTACTTCGGGAGGTCGATCCGGCGCTCCTCGGGCGCCTCGGGCTCCGCGGGCACCTCGGGCACCGCGGGCACCTCGGGCACCACGGGCTCCGCGGGCTCCTCGGGTGCCACACCCACCCAGCCCGTCTGCCTGACGGCATAGCGCCGGGAGCCGGTGACCGCGGTCGCGGCCAGGCCGACGGCGCCGGCCACGACCCACGGGATCGGCATCAGCCAGCGGATGTCGTCGCCGGTCACGGTGTCGGTCTGGATGAGACCCCAGACCCCGACGATGCCGAGGAAGGCCAGGCCCATGACCAGGTGGCCGATGTTGACCGGGTGCCAGCCGCTCGGCCGGCCGCTCGTGGTGTCGTTCATCGGCTGCCCTCCTCGTAGATCTTGATCTCGCCGATCGACACGTCCGCGTCGATCGAGATCTCTGGGGTGTCGGTGCCCGCGACGTGGGTGACCTCGTCGTCGATGCCGATGCCGCCGCGGTCGTCACCGAACAGCTCGAGGTGGCCGGGCCCGTGGACATTGGCGTCCACGTGGACGCTCAGCCCGGCCGGCACGATCACCTCGATCCGGCCGATGTCGCTGTCGAGCTCGATGTCCCGGCCGGCCAGGGCCGGCAGGTCCTGCACCTGGGTCAGGTCGAGGACGATCTCGCCGGCGGAGGTGTCGAGGTCGGACGGCACGTCGGCGGCGGTCAGGGGCCGGCGCGTGATGTCGGCGCCGTCGACGCGCTGGGTGATCGTCGCCAGCGACAGGGCGAGCGCCGCGACCAGCCCGATGAGGATCAGTCCGCCCGCGCGGCCGTAGAAGGCGCCCACGAGGAGCATCACCCCGCACACACCGACGACCAGGGCCGGGTACGCCGGGTCCGCGACCGGTGCGCCGGCCAGGTCCAGGATCCCGAGCACACCGACGCCGACCGCGGCCAGCGCCAGGGTGAACCAGAACAGGATCGGGCCGCGGCGGCGCGGGTTCCGCGGCGGCGGTTGGTAGGTGGGGGCGACGTACGCCGGGGCGCCGGGGGCCGCGGGCGTGAAGCTGCCCGTGACCGGGTCGGGCACGTGGGGCACCGGTGGTGCGGTCGGGCCGGGCCTGCGGTCCCGGTCGAGGAAGACCAGGACCAGCAGGGCGACCAGCGCGATCAGCGCCACGGGCCACGGGAAGCCGAACTGGCCGACGGAGTCGCCGAGGACGAGGAGCGCGGAGATCGCGCCGATCACGACCAGGGCGATCGAGCGGTTGCGGTCGTCGAGGCTGAGCGGCGCGCTGACCTGTCCGTCCTCGGGAAGCAGCAGCCAGCAGGCGCCGTAGAGGAGGAGCCCGGCGCCGCCGAAGAAGACGAGCACCACGAAGGCGACCCGCAGGATGATCGGGTCGATGTCGAGGTGGCGGGCCAGGCCGCCGGCGACACCCGCGACCTTGCGGTCCGGGCCCGTGGTGCGACGGATCCTGCCGAGATCCCGGATCTCCTCGCGGGTCGCGCGGGATCCCCGGAAGCTCTGGGCCGGGCCGTCCTCGCCCTGCTCGGCCGGGGGTGGCCCGGCCGGGGCGTCGGGGGGAGTGGTGGTCATGGCATCAACAGTGCGTCCTCGGCGCCCTCTTCACCATCGGGGACGACCCTGAAACCCGTGCCCCTGAGCCGCATTCGACTCAGGGTCGGCTCGGGGTCGTCGCCGATGGGTCGGAAGGCGCCGCTCTGCGATCCTTGGGGTGTCATGACAACTGCACCCACCCACCCGCGCGGCGACGTGCGGCGCGTCACCCGCGACTCCGAGGCTCCCGTGCTCGGCGGCGTCGCCGGGGGTCTGGCGCGCCACCTCGACCTGCCGGTGCTGTGGGTGCGGGCCGGGTTCCTGTTCGCCACCGCGCTGGGCGGGCTCGGCATCGCGATGTACATCGGCCTGTGGCTGGTGGTGCCGTCCGACTCGCGGTTCGAGAGCGACACCCCCGGCGCCGAGAGCGCCTCGCGCGGCGGTCGCCGGCCGGGCCGGGTCCGGCGGCTCACCGATGCCGGTCCGGCGATCGCGCTGGCGGCCCTGGCGCTCGGCGCGATCCTGGTGGTCCAGGCGACCCTCGGCGGTGGCGCCGTCTTCTGGCCGATCGTGATCGGCCTGGCCGGCGTGGCCCTGCTGTGGCGGCAGGCCGACGAGGTCCAGCGGGAGCGCTGGCTGGACACCTCGGGGCGGCTGGACCCGGTGCGGATGGTCTTCGGCTCCGGCGGGGCGGCGGCGTACGCCCGCGTCGGTGCGGGGGTCGCCCTCGTCGTGGTGGCGCTGGTCGTGGTCGGTGTCAACGGCAGCTCGTTCGGCCAGGCCAAGGTGGCCCTGATCGCCGGCCTGCTCGGCGTCGCCGGCCTGGCCCTCGTGGTCGGCCCGTGGGTGTTCCGGCTGGCCTCCGACCTCGGCGCCGAGCGCGAGGAGCGGATCCGGACCCAGGAGCGGGCCGACGTCGCGGCCCACCTGCACGACTCGGTGCTGCAGACCCTGGCCCTGATCCAGAAGAGCTCGCACGACCCGACGACCGTGGCCCGGCTGGCCCGCGCCCAGGAGCGCGACCTGCGCTCCTGGCTCTACGCCGGGGAGTCCACCGACGAGTCCAGCGTGGCAGGAGCCCTGCGCTCGGCGGCTGCCGAGGTCGAGGACGACCACGGCGTCACGGTCGACGTGGTCGCGGTCGGCGACTGCGAGCTCGACGAGCCGCTGCGCCCGATCGTCCAGGCCACCCGTGAGGCGGTCACCAACGCCGCCAAGCACGCCGGGACCGGCCGCGTCGACGTCTACGCCGAGGTCTCCGCGGGAGCGGTGGACGTCTTCGTCCGCGACCGTGGTGCAGGCTTCGTCCTGGACGACGTGCCCGAGGACCGGTACGGCGTCCGCCGCAGCATCCTGGACCGCATGGAACGGCACGGCGGCAGCGCCGAGGTCCGCTCCGCACCGGGCGAGGGCACCGAGATCCGGCTGCACCTTCCTCGCCCCCACTCTGAGGAGAACCCGTGACGGCATCATCAGCTGGCCACGTCCGCATCGTCATCGTCGACGACCACGCGATGTTCCGCAGCGGCGTCCGCGCCGAGCTGGCCTCGGCAGGCGCCGGCCAGGTCGAGGTGCTGGCCGAGGCCGCCGACGTCGACCAGGCGGTGGCCGCCATCGCCGAGCACCATCCCGAGGTGGTGCTGCTCGACGTGCACCTCCCCGGGGGCGGCGGGATCGAGGTGATGCGCAGGGTCGCGCTCGTATCGGGTCGTGAGGCGGACCGGTCGCCGTCGCCCTACTTCCTGGCGCTGTCGGTCAGCGACGCCGCCGAGGACGTCATCGGCACCATCCGCGGCGGTGCCCGCGGCTACGTCACCAAGACCATCACCGGCCCCGAGCTCGTCTCGGCGATCCGCCGGGTCTCCGACGGCGACGCGGTGTTCTCGCCGCGGCTCGCCGGCTTCGTGCTGGACGCCTTCGCCGGCTCGATCGAGGTCGCGGCCGTCGACGAGGACCTCGACCGGCTCACCGAGCGGGAGCGCGAGGTGATGAGGCTGATCGCCCGCGGCTACGCCTACAAGGAGGTGGCCAAGGAGCTGTTCATCTCGATCAAGACGGTCGAGACCCACATGTCGAGCGTGCTGCGCAAGCTCCAGCTCTCCTCGCGCCACGAGCTCACGCGCTGGGCCAACGACCGCCGCCTGCTCTGATACCCCTGCGAGCTTCGGCCCCAGTCCGCGACGACAGCTCGCTGCGCTCGCAGGCGCCTGGCTCGCTGCGCTCGCTTCGGCGCGGTCGTCACGGCCATGGGGCCGATCGCCGGGCGCGCTCGCTCCGCTCGCGAAAGACCGGGTCGCTGCGCTCCCATCCACTGGTTGGCGACCGGGGTGAGGCAACGCTCCCAACTAAACGTCGGTCATGGGGTGGTGGTGGGAGCGAAGAGGCGACCCGGTCCTTTCCGAGCGCAGCGAGGCGCACGGCCGAAGCTCGCCGGGGTATCAGGCGGCGGCTCGCCACGATCGAGTATGACGGCGGCGCCGCCTAGGCTGGTTCCGAGATGACGACCGACTCGACCGCAGCGTCCCTGCCCGGTTTCGAGCACCTCGCCGCGCCTGCGGAGAAGCGGCCTCGGGACGGCGGGCCCGACCAGGGGCCCAGCGACGAGGAGCTGCTCGAGGGGCTCAACCAGCCCCAGCGCGCCGCGGTCGTCCACGAGGGCAGCCCCCTGCTCGTCGTGGCGGGCGCAGGCTCCGGCAAGACCCGGGTGCTGACCCGGCGGATCGCCTGGCTGATCAGCAAGCGCAAGGCGCACCCCGGGTCGATCCTGGCCATCACGTTCACCAACAAGGCCGCGGCCGAGATGAAACAGCGGGTCGAGGCGCTGGTCGGGCGGCGCGCCCGGATCATGTGGGTCTCGACCTTCCACTCCGCCTGCGTCCGGATCCTGCGCAAGGAGATCACCGCGCTCGACTTCGGGGGGGTCGCCTACAAGTCGTCGTTCTCGATCTACGACGCGGCCGACCAGAAGCGGCTGATGGCCAACGTCGCCAAGGAGCTCGACCTCGACCCGAAGCGGTTCCAGCCCGGCTCGCTGCTCCACTGGGTCTCCGACCACAAGAACGAGCTCCGTGACGAGGACGACGCCGCCCGCGACGTCAAGAACAAGCTGGAGGAGTCCTACGCCGCGGCCTACGCGCTCTACCAGAAGCGGCTGCGGCAGGCCAACGCCCTCGACTTCGACGACCTGATCATGCTCACGGTCCACCTCTTCCAGCAGTTCCCCGACGTGCGGGAGGTCTACCGGCGCCGCTTCCGGCACGTCCTCGTCGACGAGTACCAGGACACCAACCACGCTCAATACGCGCTGATCGCGGAGCTGTGCGCGGAGAAGTTCGAGGACCCGGACGCGGTCGGCTCGGGCGGGGAGCGCGTCGAGCCGGCCGAGCTGATGGTCGTCGGCGACGCCGATCAGTCGATCTACGCCTTCCGGGGCGCCAACATCCGCAACATCATGGACTTCGAGCAGGACTTCCCCAACGCCACCTCGATCCTGCTGGAGCAGAACTACCGGTCCACCCAGACCATCCTCACCGCCGCCAACTCCGTGATCGGCCACAACAAGGGCCGCAAGGAGAAGAAGCTCTGGTCCGACGCCGGCGACGGCGAGCGGATCGTCGGCTACGTCGCCGACGACCAGCACGACGAGGCGCGGTTCGTCTCCGACGAGATCGACAAGCTGGTCGACGCCGGCCACAAGGCGGCGGACATCGCGGTGTTCTACCGCACCAACGCCCAGTCGCGGGTCTTCGAGGAGGTCTTCATCCGCACCGGCCAGCCCTACCGCGTGGTCGGGGGCGTGCGCTTCTACGAGCGTCGCGAGATCCGCGACGCGCTGGCCTACCTGCGGCTGCTGGTCAACGCCGACGACGTCGTCTCGCTGCAGCGGATCCTCAACGTCCCCAAGCGCGGCATCGGCGACCGCGCGGTCGAGAGCATCCAGGCGCTGGCGACCCGCGAGGGGCTGACGTTCTGGGAGGCGCTGCGCCGGGCGAAGGACGCGCCCGGGCTGGCCACCCGCTCGCAGGCCAACATCGAGGGCTTCGTCGCGATGATCGAGGAGCTCCAGTCGATGGTCGACGCGGGGGAGCGGCCCGACGTCGTCCTGGAGTCGGTGCTCGAGCGCTCCGGCTACCTCAAGTCGCTGGAGGAGTCCGAGGACCCGCAGGACGAGACGAGGCGGGAGAACCTCGGTGAGCTCGTCGCGGTGGCCCGGGAGTTCGCAGACGACCCGGTCGCCGGTCCCTCGGCCGACCCCGCCGACGTCGACGCGGGCATCGTGGCGCCGGGGCTGGCCGACTTCCTCGAGCGGGTCTCGCTGGTCGCCGACACCGACCAGATCCCCGACGACACCGACGGCGTGGTCACGCTGATGACGCTGCACACCGCCAAGGGGCTCGAGTTCCCGGTCGTCTTCCTCACCGGCCTCGAGGACGGCGTGTTCCCCCACTCGCGCTCGCTGGGCGACCAGCCCGAGCTCGAGGAGGAGCGCCGGCTCGCCTACGTCGGCCTCACCCGCGCCCGCGAGCGGCTCTACATCTCCCGGGCCGTGGTCCGCTCGGCGTGGGGCGCTCCGTCCCACAACCCCGGCTCCCGGTTCCTCGACGAGCTCCCGGTCGACCTGGTCGACTGGCGCCGCACCGAGGCCGCCCAGACCACCTGGGACCGGCCCGATCTCTCCGCGTCCTACGGCGGGTGGGGCACGCCCACCGACCGCGGTCGCCGCAACTTCTCCTCGGCCGCCGCGCGGGCCGACGCCGCCGCCAAGGCCAAGCCGGCCCGCGAGATCCCCTCGCTCGAGCCGGGCGACCGGGTGGTCCACGACTCCTTCGGAATGGGCACGGTGGTCGCCCTCGAGGGCGTCGACGACAAGCAGGTCGCCTCGATCGACTTCGGCAGCGAGGGCGTGAAGCGGCTGCTGCTCCGTTACGCGCCGGTGGAGAAGCTGTAGGCGCTCGCCGCAGCGAGGCTGGGACCGGCCTACCGCTGGTCGAGCTTGTCGAGACCTCCGCAGCGATGGCACCCGCTCGTGGGTGCCTACGCACCTTCCAGCGGAGGCTGAGCTTGCGTCTCGTGTCCCGACGCCTCGGCGACGTTTCCCGAGCGGGCGTCGCGAGGGGGCCTTCGGCCTGGATGCGCCGCCGGTGGAGAAACCTCACCGAGGTGTCGGGGACGCCGAACGGCTCGGGCTGCTTCTTCGGGTTTGGCTCTTAGAAGAGGCCGTGCTGCTGCATGGCGGTGTAGGGGTCGACCGGGTCGCCGCCGCCGGGGTGCACCTCGACGTGGAGGTGGGAGCCGGTGACGTGGCCGGTCGAGCCGACCGTCCCGATCACCTCGCCGGCACGCACCATGTCTCCGACCGAGACCAGGAACGAGGTCTGGTGGCAGTACCAGAGCTCGGTGCCGTCCTCGAGGCGGACCACGGTCTTGTTGCCGTAGGAGCCGTCGTAGCTGGCGGAGATGACCTCGCCGTTGGCGATGGCGTGGATCTCGTCGCCGGTGTTGCCGTTGAAGTCCAGGCCGGTGTGGTAGCTCGACCACAGGCCGTACTGGCCGAAGCGGGCGGTCAGGACCACCGGCTCGAGGGGGTAGACCCACTGGTTCTTCTCGATGACCTTGGCCTGCACCTCGGCCTTGGCGGCCAGCTTGGTGAGGGCGCCGGCTCGCACCTCGGCCGCCGCGTCGGCGGCGGCCTGGAGCTGGTCCTCGCCGGCGGCATCGGCCTGCGCGTCCCGGTCGTGGTCACGGGTGACGGCGTCCTTGCGGGGCGAGACCCTGCCCGTGCCGCTGGTGCCGCCCAGGGCGGAGGCGGCCGCGTGGGTGACGTCGCCGCTGCTGCTGCCTGAAGCCGGCTGCGCGTCGTTGACGGTGACGACGCCACCGACCGAGACCGCGAGCGCGGCGATGCCCATGAGCACCGGCGTGGAGACGAAGCCCTTGAAGAGCGGGCCGCGGCCGCCGGCGTGCTTGACGGCGCGGCGCTTGCCGCCCGTGGTCGGCGGCTCGGCGCGGAGCATCGGCAGCCGGGTGGTGGGCTCGTTCTCGAACGATGTCGTCTGGTCGACGGGTTCGAGGGCGTTGAGGACCCGCTCGATCGAGACGGTGTCGAGATCGCGGCCGGGCTCGCCGTCGAGCTCACGGACGGGTTCGCGGGCGGGTTCGCGGGCGGGCTCCGGCGCCAGATCTGCTTCGGGGTGGCTCTCGGCGACCAGGGTGTTGCCGAGCGGCGCCTCGGCCACCGCAGCCCTGCGACGCCCGACGTACGACGACGACGCGGCCGCCTCGAGGGGGCTGACGTAGTCGACCGGGACCTGAGCCCGCCGGCGTCCGCCACCGCTGGTGGTCGAGACGTCCGGGGTCGAGGAGCCTGCCTCGAGGAGGTGAGGCTCAGCTCGATGGCCAGGCACGAGTCAGGGTCCCCCCAGGCCGACGACAGAACACGACAGAACAACAGCGCGCACGACCCTAGCGGATGCCGTCCGGCGCCCGAAATCGTGTCAACGCTTTTTGTGCAGGAGGGGTCCACCCCATGGTTACCCTCCGGCCATGTCCGCGTCTGCCGTTCGCCTCCTCTACTGCGGAGACATCCAGACAGGCGGGCCCCGGGTGCTCCGGGACGCGGGCCACGAGGTGGTGCTGCTCGGGCCGGGCGTGTCGGCCGAGCAGCTGGCCGCGGTCGTGGTCCAGGAGGACGTCGACCTGGTGGCGGTGGGCGACGCCGACCTCGGGGCGGGTGCCGCCCAGGCCCTCGGGGAGGACGTCGTGGTGTTCTGGGTCACGTCGGCGTCGGGCCCCTCGTAACGGCGCGAGCCCCCGGACTAAGGTGCGCGAGGGGCGACCCCCGGACGCCTTCCGCCTTCGATCCGCTTCTCTGCGGACCCACAACGAGCAAGGACTTCCCTCGTGGACCTGATGGAGTACCAGGCGAAGGAGCTCTTCGCCAAGCACGACGTACCGGTCACCCTCGGCATCGTCGCCACCACGCCGGACGAGGCCAGGGCGGCCGCCGAGGAGCTCGGTGTGGTCGTGGTCAAGGCCCAGGTGAAGGCCGGTGGGCGCGGCAAGGCCGGAGGCGTCAAGCTGGCCAAGACGCCGGACGAGGCCTACGAGCACGCCACCGCGATCCTCGGCATGCAGATCAAGGGGCTCACCGTGAACCGGGTGCTCATCGCCCCGGCCGCCAGCATCCAGGAGGAGTACTACTTCTCCTTCCTCCTCGACCGGGCCAACCGGCAGTACCTCTGCATCGCCAGTGTCGAGGGCGGCGTCGAGATCGAGGAGGTCGCCAAGACCAACCCGGACGCCGTCAAGCAGATCCCGATCGACCCCGGCGCGGGTGTGGACGAGGAGAAGGCCCGGGAGATCGTCGCCGAGGCGAAGTTCCCCGAGGAGCTCGTCGACCAGGCGGTGGCGATGGTGCTCGCGCTGTGGCGGGTCTTCGACGAGGAGGACGCCACCCTGGTCGAGGTCAACCCGCTGGCCCGGCTCGAGGGCGACGTGCTCGAGGCGCTGGACGGCAAGGTCTCGCTCGACGAGAACGCCGCGTTCCGCCACGAGGACCACGCGGCGTTCGAGATCAAGGACGAGACCGACCCGCTCGAGGCCAAGGCCAAGGCCAAGGGGCTCAACTACGTCAAGCTCGACGGCGAGGTCGGGATCATCGGCAACGGCGCGGGCCTGGTGATGTCGACCCTCGACGTCGTGGCGTACGCCGGCGAGAAGCACGGCGGCGTCAAGCCGGCCAACTTCCTCGACATCGGCGGGGGCGCCAACGCGCAGGTGATGGCCGACGGCCTCGACGTGATCCTCCACGACGAGCAGGTGAAGTCGGTGTTCGTGAACGTCTTCGGCGGCATCACCGCCTGTGACGAGGTCGCCAACGGCATCAAGGGCGCGCTCGAGATCCTCGGCTCCGAGGCCTCCAAGCCGCTGGTCGTCCGTCTCGACGGCAACAACGTGGTCGAGGGCCGACGGATCCTCGACGACCTCAACCACCCGCTGGTCACCCAGGTCGACACGATGGACGGCGCGGCCGACAAGGCCGCCGAGCTGGCCAGCGCCTCAGCCTGATCGTCGGACGAGAGAACGAGAGAGACCCAGAGCAATGTCGATCTACCTCAACAAGGACTCCCGGATCATCGTCCAGGGCATGACGGGTGGCATGGGCTCCAAGCACACCACCCTGATGCTCGACGCGGGCTCCAACATCGTGGGCGGCGTCAACGCCCGCAAGGCGGGCACCACCGTCGAGCTGGGCGGCCAGGAGCTGCCCGTCTTCGGCTCGGTGAAGGAGGCGATGGCCGAGACCGGTGCCGACGTGTCGGTGGTGTTCGTGCCGCCGGCGTTCACCAAGGACGCCTGCATCGAGGCCATCGACGCCGGCATCGGCCTGCTCGTGGTGATCACCGAGGGCGTGCCGGTGCAGGACACCGCGGAGGTGTGGGCCTACCTGCAGGGCCCCACCAACACCGGGAAGACCCGCATGATCGGGCCGAACTGCCCGGGCATCATCACGCCCGAGGAGTCGCTGGCCGGGATCACGCCGCACACCATCGCGGGCAAGGGCCCGATCGGGCTGGTGTCCAAGTCCGGCACGCTGACCTACCAGATGATGTTCGAGCTGAAGGACTTCGGCTTCTCCAGCGCCATCGGCATCGGCGGCGACCCGATCGTCGGCACCACGCACATCGACGCGCTGGCGGCGTTCGAGGCCGATCCCGAGACCAAGGCGATCGTGATGATCGGCGAGATCGGTGGCGACGCCGAGGAGCGCGCCGCGGCCTACATCAAGGACAACGTCACCAAGCCCGTCGTCGGCTACGTCGCCGGCTTCACCGCGCCGGAGGGCAAGACGATGGGCCATGCCGGCGCGATCGTCTCCGGCTCCTCGGGCACCGCGGCCGCCAAGAAGGAGGCCCTCGAGGCGGTCGGCGTGAAGGTCGGCAAGACGCCGTCCGAGACCGCCTCGCTGATGCGGGAGATCCTGCAGAACCTCTAGGACTGCCGGAGGTCGCGCATCGCCTGCACCAGCGACTCGTCGTCCCCGGTCAGCTCGCGCACGCCGCTCCTGATGGTCTCGGCGGAGTACTCGGCGGTCTCGGTGACGGCGAGCACCGCTCGGCCGACACGAACCACCTGGACCAGGGTGCCGCCGAGACCGAGTCCTGGCCCGCCCGTCACTCCGTAGGTGACCGACTCGTCACCGAAGCTCCCGTCGGCCAGGGCGTCGACCAGGGCGTCGAACGGCGAGATCACCCGGTCCTCGCCGGACGCGCAGCCGGAGAGCTGAGCGCGGAGCGCCGAGACCACCGCCGCCGCCGAGGCCTCTGTGTCGTAGGTGACGAGCTCGCGCCCCAACCCCCACTCGATGCCCGAGACCTGCACGGCCAGGCGGCCGGTGCGCCGGGCGGGCGGCCCGGGCCACCCGGTGAAGGTGCAGAGGTCCTCGAGGTGCACGCCAGGCGCGTCGCGGCCGGGCCCGGTCACCGTCGTCTCCGAGTCGGCCCGGGGGAGGCCGGTCCCCAGCGGGAAGTCGGCGGGGATGACTGCAGGTGGGGACTGGGGGAGACGGCTCATCGCGTCGACGACGTTCTGGTCCGCCCTGGCGGCGTTGCTGATCTCCGTCAGCCGGCTCTCGTCGGAGCCGTTCCCCTCGCCGTACTCGTAGGTCAGCAGCACCGCGCGGCCGACCCGGACCACGTGGTAGACGACCAGGCCGGTGTCGAAGCCGTCGGCCGCGGTGGTCCACCAGCGGTCGATCCACCCGAACGACTGCTCACCGGCGTGGTAGTCGATCCCGGTGTGCTCGGTCCAGCCGTCGTCATCGCCGTCGTCGCGAGGGCAGCTCGTGATCGCGTCCCGCACACGGTCGACCGCGTCGCCGGCGTCGTCGACCGAGGCGTGGAGCACCAGGGTGCGGCCCCGGAACCACTCCGCCTCGCCGCGGAACTCGACGCCGATGACCGCGGTGCCGGCTCTCGGGTCCCAGACCTGACGTCCGCACTCGCTGAACGCTCGGGTCGCCGGGTCCTCGGTCACGGTCACCGGTGACCTGTCGTCGCCGTTCGTCTCCGGATAGCCGAGGTCGAGCGGGAACCCGGACAGCGGGCCGGGGGCTCCGGTCGGCGCGGGCGTGGGCGTGGGCGGCACGGGGGACCGGGTGGGAGCCGCGGTCGCCGCGTCAGTGGGTGAGGCGTCGGAGGGCGAGGGGTCTGTGGGCGAGGGGTCGGTGGGTGAGGGAGCCGGGCTCAGGGAGGCGTCGGCCTGACGGAGTGCATCGGGGCGCTCCGTGCCACATCCGGACAACAGCACGAGGGCGGCGACGAGCGGGATGACGCGGTGCATGCTCGTGGGACCCGGGACCCGGCCGAATGGTTGCGGGTCGGCCCGTGGGTGGTGGCCGGAAGTCCCTCAGCTCGAGGTGGACAGCTGGCGAAGCCGCTCCGCGGCGCGGTGCACCAGGGTCACGAAGGGATCGGCGCCGATGCTGACGTCCTCGGAGGGCACGAAGGTCAGCTGCGCGACGGCGCCGCCCTCGCGGATGGCGGCCATCAGGAAGCGCACGGAGCGGTCCTCGGACACCTCGACGGTCAGCCGCCACACGTAGAGGTCGCGGCGGCCGCTCTCCTCGCCGGCGAGCTTCTCCACGTCGGTGCCGAGGTCGTCGTCGGGGCACTTCGTCAGCTTGTCGCGGATGGCGCTGACGAACGCGTGCGCCTGCTTCGGGGGCAGGGCTCCGACGGTCTCGGAGAGCCCGAACTCGGGCGGCAGCTGGGTCGCGGCAGGGATCACGAACGTGCGGGTCAGCGACTTGGAGAAGCCCGGCCCGGTGAACTCGGTGTCGTCGCACCGCGTCGCGGCGAGGTTCTCCTTGGCCTTGGTCGGCTCGGTGCCGGCCCACGGCTGCTCGATGGTCGGTACGGGCGGGAGGTCGGCCTCGACGAGGAGCGAGGGGTGCTTGCCGACCGGGACCGGGGAGGCGTCCGTCAGTGTCGGGGTCGTCGCGCAGCTGCCCGCGTCGGGCAGCGTGCACAGTGCCGAGACGGCCGCAGCGAGCAGCCCGGCGCTCGGCTCGAGGTCGGGCTCCTGCGCCGCGTCGGTCATCCCCGTGACCGTGTTGACCACCGTGGTCGTGAGCCCGCCGGTGCGCGCCACGCCGACGACCTGGGTGGTGACCGGCGCGGTCCAGTTGCGGAGCACCATCAGGGTCGCCTCGTCGCCCACTCCGCCGACGCGGTGCGTCGAGAGCAGCTGGACCCGCGGGCTCGCGCACCCGGCGTACCAGTCCAGGGTGGTCCTGTAGGTGCGCTCGCCGGCGTCCTCGTCGACCGAGGCCTCTGCCGACTGTCCCGCGGTGAGCGGACCCGGCACCGGGGCCTTGCCCTTCGGCGTCGCGGGCGTCGCTGGCGCCGTGCCGGTGAACGTGCGCACCAGCGCGCCGATCCCGCGCATGTCGGCGTACCGCCCGCCCTGGCAGGTGAACACCAGCCCGTCTCCGTCGGTGTTGGTGCTCGTCGCTCCCTCGGTCCACTGGCCGGGGATCGCCGCGGAGACCTGCTCGACGCCGAGCAGCGCGTCCGGGCTCAGGGGGTCCGGCGGCGGTGGAGGCGGCGGCTCCTTCTGCCGCGGACCGGAGCTGTGGCCGTCGAGGATGCCCTTCGAGGCGAGCGCCGGCCGGGCCCCGGAGGCGTCGGTCACCAGGGAGCCCGACACGAGGACCGCCGCGACCGCGGCCGCGACGCCCACGGTCGTGTGCGCGCGGCGGCGGGCCGCTCCGGCGCGCATCACGATCGAGGGTCGCGGCCAGCGGACCGACTCCAGGGCGGGCGCGAGGGCCTCGAGCACGCCCCGGATCGCCGTGGACGGGACCTCGCGGTGCACGGCGAACTGCGCGCTCGCCGTCTGCAGCTCCCGCTCGGCGCTGGCCCGCGTGATGCCGACCTCGCGTGCCATGTGCTCGATCGGCAGTGACGTCAGGTGGGTGAGCAGCAGCACCTTGCGCTGGGTGGTGGACAGCTTTCCGAGCGCATCCAGCGTGGCCCGCGTCTCGGCATCGATGTCCTTCTGCCGGGCCCACCAGCGTGTGCTGTGGCGGCGGTGGGCACGGGCCCACGCCAGGGGGCGCACGTAGTCCTCGGGCTGCTCGAGCCGCGACACCTTGCGCCAGTGGTGCCAGGCCACGACCATCGCGTCGCGCACGGCGCGCTGCGCGGCGACCAGGTCGCCGGTGAGCGCGTAGCTCTGGAGGAGCAGTCGACCCCGGACGTCCTTGTAGAAGGCTTCGAAGCCCTCCGGACTCCGCGGCGTGGAGCGGGGAAGCGTGCGGGGCATGGCCTGTCCACGGTAGCGACCCGGGCCCGGCGGGCCCATTCGTGGCCGGATTCGCCGAGGGTCGGCGTGGCAGCGCCGTACGACGTCCCGCGGCCCGGAAGATGGGTCCAAATGACCGCGCTGATGCCCGATCGCACCCGCCCGTCGGCGGGGGAGCTCCGGCGCGACCTGCGCCACCGGCGACCGCTCGTGCTCCTGGCACCGGTCGCCGGCGCCGCGGCCGCGGCCAGCACACTGGTGGTCTGCCTGGCCCTGGGGGTGGCCGGCTGGTTCCTCACCGACGCGGGTGCGCACGGCACGCCGCGAGACGGCCTCTGGGTGGGCGCCCTGGCGTGGCTGATGGCCCACGGTTCCGGCGTGCACGTCGGCGGCGCGCTGGTCTCGGTGATGCCGCTCGGCATCACTCTGGCCTGCGGCTGGGTGACCTGGCGCCTCGGCCACCGGCTGGGCGACTCCATCTCGGGGCACGGGCCGGACGCCCAGCGGATCGCCGACGGTGAGCGCGACTGGACGGTCCCCGCCGCCGCGCTGCTCTACGCCGCGGGCTACGTCGCGGTCGCTGCCGTCACGGTCGCCCTCGCCGCGACGGCCGCCACGGCGCCGGACACGTCGCGGGTCGTGCTCTGGTCGTTCGTCCTCTGCGGGGTGCTCGGCGCGCCCGCGATCGCGATCGGCTCGGGCCGCGCCGCGATCTGGACCGCCACCCTCCCGGCGTCCGTCCTCGCGGTCGCGGCCGCGTGCCGCCAGGTGGTCCGGCTGTGGCTCGCCGTCGCGCTCGTGGCCTTCCTCGTCGCCTTCGTCACCGACGTCGACACCGCGCTCAACGTGACCTCGCAGCTGCACACCGACACCGGCGCCACCGTGCAGCTGGTCGTGATCTCGCTGCTGGTGGTCCCCAACGCGGTGGTCTTCTCGGGCTCCTACCTGCTCGGCCCGGGGTTCACCGTCGGCACGCACACGATCGTGTCCCCCTCCGTCGTCACCGTCGGCGCGCTGCCGATGTTCCCCCTGCTGGCCGCGTTGCCCGACACCGGACCGACGCCGGGCTGGACGTCCGCCCTCATCGGGGTGCCGCCCCTCGTTGCGGCGCTCGGCGCGATGAGGGCGCAGCGCCACCACCCGACGTACCGCTGGGAGGAGGGCGCCCTGCACGGCTGCGGGGGCGGCATGCTGGCGGGCCTCCTGTTCGGCGTCCTCGCGCTGCTGGCCGGCGGCTCGGTCGGCCCGGGCCGGATGACCGACGTCGGCCCGCTCGAGGGAGCGGTCCTGGTGCACGCCGTCACCGCCTTCGGCATCGGTGGCCTCCTCGGCGGCCTGGTCGCCACGTGGTGGCAGCGGCGCCGCCTCGAGCCGCTTCCGGAGCCGGAGTCGCCGTCGAGCGACCCGGATGACGTCGCAGGGACCACGCCGGACCTGCCGACGGGGTCGCTCGACGCCGATGCGGACGCAACCCAGGCAGCAATGGCCCCGGTCCCCGACGAGGACGGAGAGTCCTAGACTCACCGACCGTGCCGATCCCCTCGTCCGAGGCCGCTCCCGCGCGCCTCGTCGTGCTCGTCTCGGGGTCCGGCACCAACCTGCAGGCGCTGCTCGACGCCACCGCGGACCCGGCCTACGGCGCCACGGTCGTGGCCGTGGGGGCGGACCGGGACGGCATCGAAGGCCTGGCCCGGGCCGAGCGGGCCGGCGTGCCGACGTTCGTGCTCCGGGTCAAGGACTTCGCCGACCGCGGCGAGTGGGACAGCGCCCTCACCGCCGCCGTCGCCGGGCACCGCCCGGACCTCGTGGTCCTGGCCGGCTTCATGAAGCTGGTCGGTGCGGAGTTCCTGGCCGAGTTCGGCGGGCGGCTCGTCAACACCCACCCCGCGCTGAGCCCGTCGTTCCCCGGGATGCACGGCCCCGCGGACGCGCTGGAGTACGGCGTCAAGGTCACCGGCTGCACGCTCTTCTTCGTCGACGAGGGGGTCGACACCGGTCCGATCGTCGCCCAGTCGTCCGTGGCGGTCGCCGACGACGACACCGCCGAGACCCTGCACGAACGGATCAAGGTCGCCGAGCGGACGATGCTCGTCGACACGATCGGGACCATGGCCCGCGACGGGTTCGAGATCCGGGGACGCCGGGTCGTGATCGGAGGCTGACGGCAATATGCTGCTGGGACACGACTGGCGCAGGTGGGGTGACCACCGGGGAGTGAAGTCGAGGCCATCGAACGCCTGGGTGCCCTCATCCGACGAGGTGAGGAGTACCCGTGCCTGATCAGGTGACCATCAAGCGCGCGCTGGTCTCGGTCTACGACAAGTCCGGGCTCGAGGAGCTGGTGCGCGGCCTGCACGACGCCGGCGTGGCCCTGGTGTCCACCGGCGGCTCGGCCGCGCTGATCGAGAAGCTCGGGCTCCCGGTCACCAAGGTCGAGGACCTGACCGGTTTCCCGGAGTGCCTGGACGGGCGGGTCAAGACCCTGCACCCCAAGGTGCACGCCGGCATCCTCGCCGACCGTCGGCTCGAGTCCCACGTCCGGCAGCTCGAGGAGCTCGGCGTCGAGCCGTTCGACCTGGTGGTCTCCAACCTCTATCCGTTCCGCGAGACCGTGCTCTCCGGCGCCGGACCCGACGAGTGCGTGGAGCAGATCGACATCGGCGGCCCCTCGATGGTGCGCGCGGCCGCCAAGAACCACCCCAGCGTCGCGATCGTGACCAGCCCGGCGCGCTACGCCGACGTGCTCGCGGCCGTGGTCGCGGGCGGCTTCACCCTCGCCGAGCGGCAGCGGCTCGCGGCCGAGGCGTTCCAGCACACGGCGACCTACGACGTCGCGGTCGCGAGCTGGATGAGCAACGTGCTGGCCGACACCTCCGACGGCACGGGGTTCCCGTCCTGGACCGGCGCGACCTGGGACAAGGCCGCGGTGCTGCGCTACGGCGAGAACCCGCACCAGCCGGCCGCGCTCTACCGGCACTGGCGCGGCGGCCTGGCCTCGGCGGAGCAGCTGCACGGCAAGGAGATGTCCTACAACAACTACGTCGACACCGACGCGGCCCGGCGCGCGGCGAACGACTTCACCGAGCCGGCGGTGGCGATCATCAAGCACGCCAACCCGTGCGGCATCGCGGTCGGCTCCGACGTGGCCGAGGCGCACCGCCGGGCCCACGAGTGTGACCCGACCTCGGCGTTCGGAGGAGTCATCGCGGCGAACCGGCCGGTCTCGGTGGCCATGGCCGAGCAGGTCGCCGAGATCTTCACCGAGGTGATCGTCGCGCCGGCGTACGACGACGGCGCGGTGGAGGTCCTCCAGGGCAAGAAGAACATCCGCATCCTCGTGTGCCCGCCCGACGAGCACCCCGACCCGGTGGAGTTCCGCGGGATCAGCGGCGGGGTGCTGATGCAACGCGTCGACCACGTCGACGCCGAGGGTGACGATCCGTCGACGTGGACCCTGGCGACCGGCGAGGCCGCCCCCGACGACGTGCTCGCCGACCTCGCCTTCGCCTGGCAGGCCTGCCGGGCGGTGAAGTCCAACGCGATCCTGCTCGCCAAGGACGGCGCCTCGGTCGGCATCGGCATGGGCCAGGTCAACCGCGTCGACTCCTGCCGGCTCGCGGTCTCGCGAGCGGGAGAGCGCGCGACGGGGTCGGTGGCTGCTTCGGATGCCTTCTTCCCCTTCGAGGACGGACCCCAGATCCTCATCGACGCCGGCGTCCGTGCCATCGTGCAGCCGGGGGGCTCCGTGCGCGACGAGCTGACCATCGAGGCGGCCAAGGCGGCGGGCGTGACCATGTACTTCACGGGGACGAGGCACTTTGCACACTGAAAAGGATGAAGCAGTGACGGCACGGAAGCTCGACGGCACCGCCACCCTGAAGGCGATCAAGGCCGAGCTCGCCGTGCGGGTGGCCGCGCTCAAGGAGCGCGGCGTGGTGCCCGGCCTCGGCACGGTGCTGGTCGGCGACGACCCGGGCTCGCACTGGTACGTCGCCGCGAAGCACAAGGACTGCGCCGAGATCGGGATCGAGTCGATCCGTCGCGACCTGCCGGCCACCGCGACCCAGGCCGAGGTCGAGGCGGTCATCGACGAGCTGAACGCCGACCCGTCCTGCACGGGGTTCCTGGTGCAGCAGCCGACCGGGCTGGACGAGTTCGCGCTGCTGTCGCGCGTGGACGCCGACAAGGACGTCGACGGCCTGCACCCGGTCAACCTCGGCAAGCTCGTCCTCGGTGAGCCGGGCTCGCTGCCGTGCACCCCGATCGGCTGCATCGAGCTGCTGCGCCGCCACGGCGTCGAGATCGAGGGAGCCGAGGTCACCGTGCTCGGCCGCGGCCTCACCGTGGGCCGCCCGCTGGGCCTGCTGCTCACGCGCAAGTCCGAGAACGCCACCGTCACCCTGTGCCACACGCGAACGCGCGACCTGGCCGCGCACACCCGCACCGCCGACATCGTGGTCGCCGCCGCCGGCGTGCCCGGCATCATCACCGGCGACATGGTCAAGCCCGGTGCCGCCGTGCTGGACGTCGGCGTCTCGCGGGTCGACGGCAAGATCGCCGGCGACGTCGCCGACGACGTGTGGGACGTCGCGGGCTGGGTGTCGCCGAACCCCGGCGGCGTCGGTCCGATGACCCGGGCGATGCTGCTGACGAACATCGTGCTCATGGCGGAGCGGACGGCTGGGTGACCTCCGTGTCCCCCCAGCCGCCCGTCGAGCCGCCCCTCGAGCCGCCCGCGGAGCCGCCCGTCCCGGGCGGGCCGCACGACGAGCCGATCCCCTCACCGGAGGAGATCGCGGAGGAGCTCGACGCCGTCGCCGAGGAGCATGCGGCGGAGCGCCGCTACCCCTCGACGATCGGCGGTGCGTTCTACCTGCTCGTGCTCGCGGCCGCCGGGCTCGGCATCGCGATCGCGTGGGGCGGCGACTGGCGGCTCGGGACCCGTTGCCTCGCCGGCGCGCTCTGCTTCGCCGCGCTGCTCCGGCTGGTGCTGCCCGCGCGCGACGCGGGCATGCTCGCCGTACGCAACCGGTTCTTCGACGCGATCCTGCTGGGTGGCGTCGGTGCCGCGATCTTCTTCCTCGCCACGACGATCCCCAACCAGCCGGGCTGATTGTCTACCCCCGCGAGCTTCGGCCCGGGCGGTCAACCCGAGCCTGTGAGTGAGGCGAGGGCTGGCTAGATCGAGCCCGAGCTCCTTGACGGCGTCGCGCTCCTCGCCGAGCTCGGCGACCGAGGCGTCGATGCGGCCACGCGAGAAGTCGTCGATGTCGAGGCCCTGGACGATCTCCCAGTCGCCGTCCTTGCAGGTGACCGGGAACGACGAGACGAGCCCCTCGGGCACGCCGTAGGAGCCGTCGGAGACGACGGCCATCGACACCCAGTCGCCGGAGGCGGAGCCGAACAGCCAGTCGTGGGCGGCGTCGATCGTCGCGGAGGCCGCCGACGCGGCCGAGGAGGAGCCACGGGCCTCGATGATGGCGGCGCCACGCTTGGCCACGGTCGGGATGAACGTGTCCTCGACCCAATTCTGGTCGTCGACCACCTCGGCGGCGTTGCGGCCGCCGACCTCGGCGTGGAACAGGTCGGGGTACTGGGTCGCGGAGTGGTTGCCCCAGATCGTCATGTGCTTGATCTCGGTGACCGGCGCACCGGTCTTGGCCGCCAGCTGGGAGATGGCCCGGTTGTGGTCGAGCCGGGTCAGCGCGGAGAACCGCTCGACCGGGATGTCGGGAGCGTTGGAGCGCGCGATCAGGGCGTTGGTGTTGGCGGGGTTGCCGGTCACGCCGATCCGGACGTCGTCGGCGGCCACCTTGTTGAGGGCCTCGCCCTGGGCGGTGAAGATCGCGCCGTTGGCCGACAGCAGGTCGCTGCGCTCCATGCCCGGGCCGCGCGGCCGGGCGCCGACCAGGAGGGCGAGGTTGACCCCGTCGAAGATCTTCTCCGCGTCGGCACCGATCTCGACACCGGCGAGGTGGGGGAACGCGCAGTCGTCGAGCTCCATGACGACGCCCTCGAGCGTCTTCAGCGCGGGCTCGATCTCCAGCAGCCGCAGCTCGATCGGGCGGTCTCCCGCCAGCGAACCGCTCGCGAGGCGGAACAGCAGGCTGTAGCCGATCTGACCGGCGGCACCGGTGACGGCGACCTTGAGAGGCGAAGTGCTCACGACGTTCTCCTGAGTGTGCAGGGCGGGCCCGGCCGACGCTAGCAGCGGGCTCGTGCGGGACGATGGGAGGGTGGCGAGGCCGAGAAGACACGCCCTCGTCGCGCTCGCCGCCGCGCTGGCCGTCGCCGCCGCCGGGTGCGGTACGGCGTCGCCGGACAGCCCGCCCTCGGGGGTCGACGAGCTGCGGATCCCGACACCGTCCCCGGACCCGCAGGACTTCGTCCGCGGCATCGACAACCCGTGGCTGGCGCTCGAGCCCGGCAGCACCTGGCGCTACACCGTCACGGGCGCGACGCCGGGGACGCTCGTGATCACCGTCGAGGACGCGACGTACGACGTGGCCGGGGTCGCCACCACGCCGGTGAGCCGCACCGAGCCGACCGGGGGCCGGGTCGTGGACTACTTCGCCCAGGACCGCCGCGGCAACGTGTGGTGGCTCGGGCGCGAGGGCGTGTGGCTGGCGGGTGAGGACGGCGCCGAGGCGGGCCTGGTCATGCCGGCGGCGCCGCGGCTGGGCGACGGCTGGCGTGCGGCGTACGACGCGGGCGTCGTGGACGTGCGGATGAGCGTGGAGTCCCTCGACCACGTCGTCGACGTCCCGGCCGGGCGCTACACCGGCGCGCTCGGCATCGACGTCACCGACCCGCTCGAGCCCGGCACCGCGAAGCGGGCGTTCTACGAGCGCGGGGTCGGCCTGGTCGAGGAGTTCTCGACCGACGGCCCCGTCTATCTCGCCGAGCTGCAGAGCCCGCCGAGCTGATCCACCGGGGCTGACTACTCCGGAGGCCGGAGCTGGGTGGTCTCCGTGCCCGGGTCCGGCTGCGGGGGCTGGGCCGGGGACGCGGGCTGCGGGGGAGTCGCCTGGGGCGTCGGCTGGACCGGAGTCGGCTGCACGGGCATGACCGGCTCCACCGGGGCGACCTGAGTGGCCTGGGCCGGCGGCGCCGGCTGCTGCCACTGCTCCAGGGGCTTCCACTCCTGGGCGGCGTGGTCCCACTGCCAGCCGTCCTGGATGATCGGCTCCTGCTCCCACGCGGCCTGGTCCTGGGCGGTCTGCTGGTTCCACTCCTGCTGGTACTGGTCGGGAGCGCCGTAGCCGGGCACCGCGGCCGGTGCGGGCCGGCCGAAGCTGAGCCCGGAGCCGATCACCGGGTCGGTGCCGTGACCGAAGAGCAGCGGGTAGGTGAGCCCCGCGATCGCCGCCCCGATCAGCGGCGCGACGATGAACAGCCAGAGCTGGATGATCGCGTCGCTGCCGGCGAAGATCCCGACGCCGATGGAGCGGGCCGGGTTGACCGACGTGCCGGTCAGGCTGATCGAGGCGAAGTGGATCATCGAGAGGGTCAGGCCGATCGCCGCCGGCGCGAGGGCCGGGTGCTCGTTGCGGGCGTCGGTGACCGCGAGGATGACGAAGAGGAAGATCGCGGTCAGGATCACTTCTGCCAGCAGCGCTGCCCACCAGGCGTAGCCGGTGCCGTCGTCCCCGAAGCCGTTCTGGCCCAGCCCCGAGTCGCCCACGTCGTAGCCGTCGATGCCGTGGACCAGCACGAACAGCGAGAGGCCGGCCACGATCGCACCGGCGAGCTGGGCACCGACGTAGACCGGCACCTGTCGCCACGCCATCCGGCCGCCGAGGGCGGCTCCCACGGAGACGGCCGGGTTGAAGTGCGCCCCCGAGATCCGGCCGAACGCGTAGGCGCCCGCCAGGACCGTGAGGCCGAACGCCAGGCCGATGGCGACGTAGTCGCCCCCGCTGAAGATGGCGGTCCCGCAACCGATGAACACGAGGACGAACGTCCCGAGCGCTTCGGCGGAGACCTTCTGGAGTGTGGTCGAGGTGTCAGCCATGGGCCGCAGCCTAGTGTCCCGCTCGACCCGGGGCACCAGCCCCTGATCCGGGGTCCGGTGCGTGTCGCGCACCCCGCTTTGCCCCCTTCGCGCGCCGGTGCGAGGCTGGCCCGGTGCCGACGTCCCGCCGACGTCAGGTATCTTGACGTCAAGACATTATTCAACGTCACAGTCGCCGCCGCACAGGAGCACGCAGACATGGCCAGGATCATCTACACCCACACCGACGAGGCGCCGCTGCTCGCGACGTACTCGTTCCTGCCGATCATCGAGGCGTACGCCGCCAAGGCAGGGGTGGAGGTCGAGACCCGTGACATCTCGCTCGCGGGCCGGATCATCGCCCAGTTCCCGGACCGGCTGACCGACGAGCAGCGCCAGGCCGACGACCTCGCCGAGCTCGGCGAGCTGGCCACGAAGCCCGAGGCCAACATCATCAAGCTGCCCAACGTGTCGGCGTCCGTCCCGCAGCTCAAGGCGGCGGTCAAGGAGCTCCAGGAGCAGGGCTACGACCTGCCCGACTACCCCGAGAACCCGCAGAGCGACGAGGACCGGGAGATGCGGGCCCGCTACGGCAAGGTGATGGGTTCCGCGGTCAACCCCGTGCTGCGCGAGGGCAACTCCGACCGCCGGGCACCCGCGTCCGTGAAGGCCTACGCCAGGGCGCACCCCCACCGCATGGGCGCCTGGTCCTCCGACTCCAGGACCAACGTCGCGACGATGGGCAAGGACGACTTCCGCTCCAACGAGCAGTCGGTGGTCATCGGGGCCGACGACACGCTGCGCATCGAGCACGTCGCCGCGGACGGCACGGTCACGGTGCTCAAGGAGTCGGTGCCCGTGCTCGCCGGCGAGGTCGTCGACGGCACCTACATGAACGTCGCGGCACTGCGCCGCTTCCTCGCCGAGCAGATCGCCCGCGCCAAGGCCGACGACGTGCTGTTCTCCGTGCACCTCAAGGCGACGATGATGAAGGTCTCCGACCCGATCATCTTCGGCCACGTCGTCCAGGCCTTCTTCCCGACCCTGTTCGAGCAGTACGGCGACGCCCTCCGCACCGCCGGCATCTCACCCAACGACGGCCTCGGCGCGCTGCTGTCCGCGGTGGCGGCCCTGCCCGAGGGCGACGCGATCAGCGCTGCGGTCCAGCAGGGTCTCGACGACGGCCCGGACCTCGCGATGGTCGACTCCGACAAGGGCATCACCAACCTGCACGTCCCCTCCGACGTGATCGTCGACGCGTCGATGCCGGCGATGATCCGGTCCTCGGGTCACATGTGGGGTCCCGACGGTGAGGAGCACGACACCCTCGCCGTGATCCCCGACTCGTCGTACGCCGGCGTCTACCAGACCGTGCTCGACGACTGCCGCGCCCACGGTGCCTTCGACCCGGCCACGATGGGCTCGGTGCCCAACGTCGGGCTCATGGCCAAGGCGGCCGAGGAGTACGGCTCGCACGACAAGACCTTCGAGGTCCCGGCCGCCGGGGTGGTCAGGGTCGTCAACGGTGGAGGGGACACCCTGATCGAGCACACCGTCGAGCCCGGTGACATCTGGCGGGCCTGCCAGACCAAGGACGAGCCGATCCGCGACTGGGTCAAGCTCGCGGTCACGCGGGCCCGGGCCACCGGCTCGCCGGCGGTGTTCTGGCTCGACGAGTCCCGTGCCCACGACGCCAACCTGATCGCCAAGGTCAACGACTACCTCCGCGACCACGACACCGACGGCCTGACCATCGAGATCATGACGCCGGCCGACGCCACCGCCTACTCCCTCGAGCGGATCCGCAGGGGCGAGGACACCATCTCGGTGACCGGCAACGTGCTCCGCGACTACAACACCGACCTGTTCCCGATCCTCGAGCTCGGCACCTCGGCCAAGATGCTCTCGATCGTCCCGCTGATGAACGGCGGCGGCCTGTTCGAGACCGGTGCGGGCGGCTCCGCGCCCAAGCACGTCCAGCAGCTCGTCAAGGAGAACTACCTGCGCTGGGACAGCCTCGGCGAGTTCTTCGCGCTGGCAGCGTCGCTCGAGCACCTCGCCGGGTACGCCGACAACCGCGGCGCGCAGGTCCTGGCCGACACTCTCGACAGGGCGACCGGCACGTTCCTCGAGAACGACAAGTCGCCGACCCGCAAGCTGGGCGGGATCGACAACCGGGGCTCGCACTTCTACCTGGCCCTCTACTGGGCCCAGGAGCTGGCCGAGCAGACCGAGGACGGCGACCTCGCGGCCGTGTTCAAGCCGTTCGCCGAGACGCTGGCCGCCAAGGAGCAGCAGATCGTCGACGAGCTGCTCGAGGTCCAGGGCAGCCCGGCCGACATCGGCGGCTACTACCGTCCCGACGCGGACAAGGCCGCCGCGGTGATGCGCCCGTCCGAGACGTTCAACGAGGCCCTGGCGGTCCTGTGACCGGCCCTGTGACCGGCACTGTGACCGGCACTGTGAGCGACCGGTGAGCGAGACCCAGGCGCCGGACACCCCGAGGCCGCCCGACATCGGGCGCCGGACCCTGACGCCGTTCGGCTACGCCCTGTGCGTCGCCGTGCCGATCCTGATCGCGGCCCTGGGGTTCACCTATCTCCACTTCCACTACGACAAGGAACAGCTGGTCAAGGGCGACCGGCTGACCATCCTGACCTCGGACTGGACGCCGGGCGACGCGGCCAGGGACGCCCAGGTCCGGGGCGAGCTCGTCCTGGGCGACGACGGCTGCCTGCGGCTCGGCACGACCGAGCTGGTCTGGCCCCAGGGCTACGAGGCGACGGTGCAGCGCGTCGGACGGGTCGACCAGCTCAAGGTCTACAACCCCGACCGCGACATCGTGGCCCGGAGCAGCCAGGTCATCGAGGTCGGTGGTGGTCTCGGCGATGCCGGGCAGTACGCCGGCGAGCCGTGCGCGCCGAGCTCGGGGGAGGCCTTCTTCGTGGAGTCCGAGCCCAAGGTGGTCGACGCGTCCTCCTAGGACGCCAGAGCCCTGGCACTCGTCACCGTGCGTCTGCGGGGTTACGGTGCCGAGGGAGGCGATCTCATTGCACGAGCTGTCCATCGCCGAGAGCGTGGTCGAGGCGGTGCTCGCGCGCACCGGTGACCAGCGGGTGTCGGTGGTGCGCCTGCGGGTGGGTCGGCTGGCCGGTGTGGTCCGCGACTCCCTGGAGTTCTGCTTCGAGCTGGCCAGCGCCGGCACGCCCCTGGACGGCGCGACCCTGGAGATCGAGGAGCCCGAGGGTCGGCTGCACTGCCGCAGCTGTGGCGACGTGAGCGCCCGCAACGACCTGATCATGCTCTGCGAGTGCGGCAGCGCGGACGTCGAGGTCGTGTCCGGCCGCGAGCTCGAGCTCGGATCGGTGGAGGTTCG
This sequence comes from uncultured Actinomycetota bacterium, assembly GCA_963766475.1. Taxonomy (GTDB): domain Bacteria; phylum Actinomycetota; class Actinomycetes; order Propionibacteriales; family Nocardioidaceae; genus Nocardioides. The sequence goes on from CAVXZS010000009.1 coordinate 318,906, forward strand.
TTGAGTCATGTGTGCGACGTGCGGGTGCGGCAGCGACGAGGTGCGGGTCGAGGGGGTGGTCGCCCACGAGCACGACCACGACCACGGCCACGGCCACGGCCACGGGCACGACCACGGGCACGACCACGGCGCACGGTCATGGACATGGACACGGGCACGACGAGCTCCGCACCCACACCGTCGACCTGGAGCAGCGGGTGCTGGCCCGCAACGACGAGCTGGCCGCCGACAACCGGCGCTGGCTCGCCGGCCGCGGCGTCGTCGCGGTCAACCTGATGAGCTCGCCGGGCTCGGGCAAGACCACCCTGCTCGAGCGCACCATCCGGGAGCTGGACCGGCCCGTCAGCGTGGTCGAGGGCGACCAGGAGACGGCCTACGACGCCGACCGCATCCGCGCGGCCGGTGCCCGGGCGGTCCAGGTCAACACCGGCTCGGGCTGCCACCTCGACGCGGCGATGGTCCACCAGGCGCTGGTGGCGCTCGACCCGGAGCCGGCCAGCATGGTCGTCGTCGAGAACGTCGGCAACCTGGTCTGCCCGGCCCTGTTCGACGTCGGCGAGGCAGCCAAGGTCGTGGTCATCTCGGTGACCGAGGGTGACGACAAGCCGCTGAAGTACCCCCACATGTTCGCGGTGGCCGACCTCGTCGTCGTCAACAAGACCGACCTCCTGCCCTACGTCGACTTCGACGTCGACCGGATGACCACGGACGCGCGTCGTCTGGCGCCTGGGGTCGAGGTGCTCCCGGTCTCGGCGAAGACCGGTGCCGGGATGGCGGACTGGTACGCCTGGCTCTCCCGGGTCTCGCACCCGACCCCGGCCGACCCGACTGGGGCCTGACTAAGGGTTGACTAACCCCGGGGTACCGGGTGTGTTGTTGAGACACGTTGCGCATGGGGTCGACGCAGACGGCCCCCGGCGCCTTATTGAGGCCCAGACCCCGCCCCGGAAACGGCGGTGGCCCGGTGCCTACAGCTGAGGCAGTCAAGGCGGAAGAAACTCTGATCCACGTCCTGTGGATCAACGCGGGGCTCAGCTGCGACGGGGACTCCGTCGCTCTGACCGCCGCCACGCAGCCCACGATCGAGGAGATCGCCCTCGGTGCGCTGCCCGGACTTCCACAGATCGCGGTGCACTGGCCGCTGATCGACTTCGAGTGCGGTCCCAACGGCGGCGCCGACGACTTCCTCGAGTGGTTCTTCAAGGCCGACCGAGGCGAGCTCGACCCGTTCGTGCTGGTCGTCGAGGGCTCGATCCCCAACGAGAAGCTCCACGACGAGGGCTACTGGTGCGGGTTCGGCAACGACCCGGCGACCGGGCAGCCCATGACCACGAGCGAGTGGCTCGACCGTCTCGCCCCGAAGGCGACCGCGATCGTGGCCGTCGGCACCTGCGCGACCTACGGCGGCATCCACGCCATGGCCGGCAACCCGACCGGCGCGATGGGGGTGCCCGACTACCTCGGCTGGGACTGGAAGTCGAAGGCCGGCATCCCGGTCGTGTGCGTCCCGGGCTGCCCGGCGCAGCCCGACAACATGTCGGAGACGCTCACCTACCTGCTCTACATGGCCACCGGCCAGGCCCCGATGATCCCGCTCGACGACGAGCTCCGCCCCACCTGGCTCTTCGGGCAGACCGTGCACGAGGGCTGTGACCGGGCGGGCTACTACGAGCAGGGCGACTTCGCCACCGAGTACGGCTCGCCCAAGTGCATCGTGAAGCTCGGCTGCTGGGGCCCGGTGGTCAAGTGCAACGTGCCCAAGCGCGGCTGGATGAACGGCGTCGGTGGCTGCCCCAACGTCGGCGGCATCTGCATCGGCTGCACCATGCCCGGCTTCCCGGACAAGTTCATGCCGTTCATGGACGAGCCGCCCGGCGGCAAGCTCTCGACCACCGCGGTCGGGATGTACGGCCGCACGATCAGCAAGCTCCGCCAGGTCACCACGCGGACGCTGAACAAGGAGCCCAAGTGGCGCACACCGGGCACGACGCTGACCACCGGCGCGAAGCGCACGTGGTGAGGACGGGGCAACGACGATGACATCGACCATTCCCAACCCGACGACGTACACGACCGACGACAAGAGCGGCCTCACCGAGATGGCGTGGGACCCCATCACCCGGATCGTGGGCAGCCTCGGCATCTACACCAAGATCGACTTCAAGCAGCGGGTCGTGGCCGAGTGCCACAGCACCAGCTCGATCTTCCGCGGCTACTCGATCTTCATGAAGGGCAAGGACCCGCGGGACGCACACTTCATCACGAGCCGGATCTGCGGCATCTGCGGTGACAACCACGCCACGTGCTCCTGCTACGCCCAGAACATGGCCTACGGCGTGAAGCCGCCGCACCTGGGGGAGTGGATCGTCAACCTCGGCGAGGCCGCGGAGTACATGTTCGACCACAACATCTTCCAGGAGAACCTGGTCGGGGTGGACTACTGCGAGAAGATGGTCGCGGAGACCAACCCCGGTGTGCTCGAGCTCGCCAACAACACCGAGTCGCCCCACGTCGCCGACCACGGCTACCGGACCATCGGCGACATCATGCGCTCGCTGAACCCGTTCACCGGCGAGTTCTACCGGGAGGCCCTGCAGGTCAGCCGCTGGACGCGCGAGATGTTCTGCCTCATGGAGGGCCGCCACGTCCACCCCTCGACCCTCTACCCGGGCGGCGTGGGCACCGTGGCCACCATCCAGCTGATGACCGACTACATCACCAGGCTGATGCGCTACGTCGAGTTCATGAAGAAGGTCGTCCCGATGCACGACGACCTCTTCGACTTCTTCTACCAGGCGCTGCCCGGCTACGAGGAGGTCGGCAACCGGCGGATCCTGCTCGCCTGCTGGGGCTCCTTCCAGGACCCGGAGCACTGCAACTTCGACTACAAGGACATGACCAACTGGGGACGCAAGATGTACGTCACCCCGGGGGTCGTGGTGGACGGCAAGCTGGTCACCACCGACCTGGTCGAGATCAACCTCGGCATCCGCATCCTGCTCGGGTCGTCCTACTACGAGGACTGGACCGAGCAGGAGATGTTCGTCGAGAAGGACCCGCTGGGCAACCCGGTGGACCGGCGGCACCCGTGGAACCAGCACACCAACCCGAAGCCGCAGAAGCGCGACATGGACGACAAGTACTCCTGGGTGATGTCGCCGCGGTGGTTCGACGGCAAGGACTACCTCGCGCTCGACACCGGTGGTGGACCGCTGGCCCGGCTGTGGTCGACGGCGCTGGCCGGCCTGGTCGACATCGGCTACGTGCAGTCGACCGGCTCCAGCGTGAAGATCAACCTCCCCAAGACCGCCCTGAAGGGGCCGGTGGAGATGGAGTGGAAGGTCCCGCAGTGGAGCAACACCATCGAGCGCAACCGCGCCCGCACCTACTTCCAGGCCTACGCCGCGGCGTGCGCGCTGCACTTCGCGGAGAAGGCCCTGGTGGAGATCCGGGCCGGCCGCACCAAGACCTGGGAGAAGTTCACGGTCCCCGACGAGGGCATCGGCTGCGGGTTCACCGAGGCGGTGCGTGGGGTGCTGAGCCACCACATGGTGATCCGCGACGGCCGGATCGCCAACTACCACCCCTACCCGCCCACCCCGTGGAACGCCAACCCGCGTGACTCCTACGGCACCCCCGGCCCCTACGAGGACGCCGTCCAGGGCCAGCCGATCTTCGAGGAGAACGACCGGGAGCACTTCAAGGGCATCGACATCATGCGCACGGTGCGCAGCTTCGACCCCTGCCTGCCGTGCGGGGTGCACATGTATCTCGGGGACGGACAGGTGCTCGAGCGCACGCACTCCCCGACGCAGTCGGTCGGCGCCGAGTAGTCGGGGACGACCATCGTCCCCGAACACGCCCTCGACGACTCCCCTGACCTGAAGGCCAGCGGCGAGCGGATCGAGGCGCTGCTGAGTGCGAGTGCGACCGGAGGCGCGGTCGCGCTGGAGCGCGCCGAGGAGCTGGTGCGCCTGGTCGCGGACCTCTACGGCGCCGGGATCGAACGGATCATGGAGATCCTGCACGCGCACGGCCGGCTCGACGGCGAGGTCCTGGCGGCGCTGGCCGCGGACGAGCTCGTCGCGGGGCTGCTCGTCGTGCACGGCCTCCACCCCTACGGCGTCGAGGAGCGGGTCGAGCGGGCCCTCACGGCGGTGCGGCCCTACCTCGGGTCCCACGGCGGCGACGTCGAGCTGCTCGGGGTCAGCGAGGACGGCGTGGTGCGACTGCGCCTGCTCGGCAGCTGCGACGGGTGCCCGTCGTCCTCGGTGACGCTGGAGCTCGCCGTCGAGGGCGCGATCCACGAGGCCGCCCCCGAGGTGTCTGCGATCGAGATCGAGACGGCGGCCGACGCCGACGACACCGGTGCCCTCATCCCTGTCGGATCCCTGTTCACCCGGCTCGAGGGCCAGGGGAACACCACAGCGGGGGCGGGCTGGCAGTCCGTCCCTGAGCTGACCCGGTTGCCCGACGGCGCGGTGGTCGTCGTCAGGGGCACCACCGACCTTGTCGGGTGCCGGGTCGGCTCGGACCTCTACGTCTTCCACGACCGGTGCCCGCGGTGCCAGTCGAGCCTGGGGGGCGGGGCGCTCGCGCGTCGTCTGGGGGGCGACGCGGGAGACGCCCTGCTCACGTGCCCGGGCTGCCGCGCCCACTACGAGGTACGCCGGGCCGGCGCGTGCGTGGAGGAGCCGGACCTGCACCTCGGACCGCTCCCGGTCCTCGTCGACGGCGACCGGGTCTCGGTCGCCGTGCCTGCCGTGGAGCCCGCATGACGAGCGGGCCGTCGGGGCTGCCGCTCGCGACCCTGCGGCGGATCCGGGAGACGCGACCGGTCGTGCGGGCGGGCGAGCGGTGCGAGATGTGCGCGCAGCCCATCCCGGATGACCACCAGCACGTCGTCGGCCTCGAGAACCGGACCCTCATGTGCACCTGCCGCGGCTGCTACCTGCTCTTCAGCGACCAGCACGCGACCCTGCGCTACCGCGCCGTGCCCGACCGCTACCTGTCCTTCCCCGACTTCGTCTTCGACGCCGCGGCGTGGGACGAGCTGCAGATCCCGGTCGGCCTCGCCTTCGTGTTCCGCAACTCGGTGCAGGAACGGGTCGTCGCCTTCTACCCGAGCCCGGCCGGCGCCACCGAGTCCGAGCTCGAGCTGGCGGCCTGGGACCGCGTCGTCGCCGCCAACCCGTCGCTGGACGTGCTGCTTCCCGATGTCGAGGCGCTCCTCATCTACCGCTCCGAGCACGGGCGCGGGGACTTCCAGTGCCTGCTGGTGCCGATCGACGTCTGCTACGAGCTGGTGGGCACGATGCGCACCACCTGGCGCGGCTTCGACGGTGGCGAGGAGGCGCGCTCGGCGATGGAGACGTTCTTCGCCCGGGCCGAGGCTCGGGCGCGGCCGGTGCCCTTGGTCGATGTCGGGCGTCGAGGCGGGCGAGGCGTCATGACCGACCTCCGGTTCGAGGTGCTCGACGTCACGGCCGAGCCCTACGCCGCCGAGCCGCAGCTGAAGGTCAGGCTCGGGATCAGCGAGTGGACCGAGGCGCGCGTGCATGCCATCGCGCTGCGGTGCCAGGTCCGGATCGAGCCGCAGCGGCGCGCCTACGACGAGGCCGAGCAGCAGGGGCTGCGCGCGCTGTTCGGCGACCGGGACCGCTGGAAGGACACCCTCCGGCCCTTCCTGTGGATGCACAGCAACACCACGGTCCAGGGATTCTCCGGGACCACCGAGGTGGACCTGCCGCTGCCGTGCACCTACGACTTCGACGTGATCGGGTCGCGCTACCTGCACGCCCTCGGTCAGGGTGAGGTCCCACTGCTCCTCATGTTCTCGGGCACCATCTTCACGCGCGGCGCCGAGGGGTTCGGTGTCGAGCAGGTGCCCTGGGACCGCGAGGCGCACCACGGCATGCCGGTCTCGGTGTGGCGGCAGCTGATCGACTTCTACTACCCCCAGACGGGATGGCTGCGGCTCCAGCACGACGCGATGCGCGAGCTCGCCGACCACCGGGCCCGGCACGGACTGACCTCGTGGGAGGAGACGATCGGGGACCTGCTCGCCCGCAGCGACCAGACGAGCTCGGCGGTGTCCTCGTGACCACTCCGGCGAACGTCGACGTGGCCCGGCTGGTGGCGGACGCCGTGCTCTACGAGGGGTACCTGCTGTACCCCTACCGCGCGAGCTCCGGCAAGAACCACGCCCGGTGGCAGTTCGGCGTGCTGGGCCCTCCGGGCGTCGAGGGCCAGGGCCTCGGCGAGGCGTCGACGATGCACCTCGAGTGCCTGCTCGACCCTCCGGGCGAGCCCGGCTCGGCGCAGCTGGTGCTGCACCTGCGGTTCCTGCAGCTCCAGCACCGCCGGATCCTGGACTCCTCGGGTGCCGAGGTGCCCGAGCTCATGGTCGGCTCGGAGACCTGGCTGACGTGGGACGAGGCCGTGGAGCAGGAGATCACCTTGACCCTGCCCCTGACCGAGCTGGCCGAGGGGCTGGTCCGGGCCGTGGCGGTGGGCGGAGACGTGGCCACCGAGCGGCTCGACGATGAGCGAGGTGCGACCGCGGGGAGCGTCGAGCGCAGCCGCTGGCCGCTCTCGGCGCTGCTCGAGGCCCGCACGGTGCCGGCCGACGGCGTGCTCAAGCTGGTCCTCGACGTCGCCAACGTCTGCCAGGACGGGGTGGCGACCAGGACGGACGCGACGCGGCGCTCCTTCATCGGCACCCACGTGCTCATCGAGGCCCACGGCACCGGCTTCGTGTCACTGCTCGAGCCGCCCGAGTCGGTCGCGCCCGCGGCCGCGGACTGCCACCAGCGGCGGTGCTGGCCGGTGCTGTCCGGTCGCCCCGGGGACACCGACCTGCTCCTGGGGCTGCCGATCATCCTCTACGACTACCCCGAGATCGCCGGCGAGAGTCCCGGATCACTCTTCGACGCCACCGAGATCGACGAGATCCTCACGCTGCGGGTCCTCACCATGACCGACGCCGAGAAGGCCGAGGCGCGCGCCACCGATCCCCTGGCGCGCGAGATCATCGACCGCTGCGACGACATGTCGCCGGAGACCTTGCAGCAGCTGCACGGCGCGCTGCGCTCGCCCCGCGGCCCGGAGCCCCCCACGTTCGAGACCGACGTCCCGTGGTGGGACCCGGCCACCGACGCGGCGGTGCGGCCCGACAGTGACGCGGTCACCATCGCCGGCGTACGCGTGGCCCGCGGCAGCCTGGTGCGGGTCCATCCCAACCGCCGCGCCGACGCCCAGGACCTGTTCTTCGCCGACCAGGTGGCGCGCGTCACCGCGGTCGTCTCCGACGTGGACGGAAGCACCCATGTCGCGCTGGTCCTCGTCGACGACCCCGCGTCGGACCTGCACGAGGAAGCCGGCCGCTTCTTCTACTTCGCGCCGGACGAGCTCGAACCCCTGACCGACCAGCTCCACGAGGCCCAGCACAGAGAGGAGATCGGTCCATGAGAACCCTGGGATTCATCACGACCGGCGTCGCGGTCGTCGTCGTCGTCGGGGCGTTGGTGGTGCTGCTCATGTCCATCCCGGACATCCGCCGCTACATGCGCATCCGATCGATGTGAGCCGAACGCCGAGGAGAAGCAGACGAGGAAGAGAGGCAGCACCATGACCGAAGAGCCAGGGGAGCACCTGGAGGAGGAGCCCCAGGAGGAGCGTGGCCCCGAGGGCTCGCGCGACACCGGCTCGGACGAGCCGGGCGGAGGACCCGCCGACCGTCCCGAAGGCAGGGCGGACGACGAGGGCGAGGAGTCCGACACCACGATCGACCCGGACGCGCCCGACAGCGGTGGCCCGGACCTGCAGAGCGGTGGCTGAGATGACGACCATCCCCGACCCCGACAACCCGGACACCGAGAACACCACGGTGCCTCCCTACGACGGTCGACGCGAGTCGGCCGACATCGACGACCAGGACGAGTCGGTGAAGGAGGGCGCCAGGACCGCCGGTGCCACCGGCCCGGTCGAGGACGACCAGCCGAAGGCACCCGATCCCGAGGACACCGAAGGCGGTGCGGTCGCCTCGCCCGCCGACGAGCAGCCCGCCGACGAGCAGCCCGCCGAGGGGGAGACCGACGACCCGGGCGCGGGACCGGGAGCCACCGGCCCCGGCCACGTCGGCGGGACCGGAAGGGCGGAGGACAAGCCCTGACGATCCTGGTTGCCGGCATCGGCAACATCTTCTTCAGCGACGACGGCTTCGGGCCCGAGGTCGTCCGTCGCCTCGCGCCCGACCCCGACGACGGGGTCCGGGTGGTCGACTACGGCATCCGCGGCATGCACCTCGCCTACGACCTGCTCGACCACGACGGCCCGTTGGTGATCGTCGACGCCGTTCCGGGCCCGGGCGAGCCCGGGACCGTCAGGGTGCTCGAGGTGGGGCCCGAGGACCTCGGTACGGGCGAGCTCGACGCGCATGGCATGAACCCGGTCGCGGTGCTCGCCAACCTCGAGGTGCTGGGCGGCAGCCTTCCTGCGACGTACGTCGTGGGCTGCGTGCCCGCGAGCGTCGAGGAAGGGATGGGGCTCAGCGCACCCGTCGGGGCGGCCGTCGACGACGCTGTCGCCGCGGTCCGGGCGCTGGTCGCCGACCTGCGGGTGGAGGCCTAGGTCATGTGCCTCGGGATTCCGGGTCGAGTGGTGTCCCTGGTCGACGGCTACGCCGACCAGGTCGCCCTGGTCGAGGTGAAGGGGGTCGAGCGCAACATCAACATCGGCATGCTCGACGCGCCGCCACGACCCGGCGAGTGGGTGCTCATCCACATGGGGTTCGCGCTCGAGGTGGTCTCCGAGCAGGACGCCGCGCGGGCACTCGCCGGTCTCGAGATGCTGGGCAAGGGCACCGCGGGGCGGGTCCGCCGCCGTCTGGAGGTCGCCGGGGTCGTGCAGGGCGTGGGCTTCCGGCCGTTCGTCTACGCCACCGCCAGCGAGCTCGGCCTGACCGGTGAGGTGCGCAACGACAGCTCGGGCGTGGTGATCGAGGTCGAGGGCGACGACCACGCGGTCGAGGAGCTGGCGTCGCGGGTGCGGCACCACGCGCCCCCGCTGGCGGTCGTCGAGGCGGTCGCGGTCAGTGACCTCACCCCGCTCGGAGGCACCGGGTTCCGCATCGCCGACACCTCGGTGAGCGGCGCGACGCGGACCCTGGCCTCGCCGGACGTGGCGATGTGCGACGAGTGCGCCGCGGAGCTGCGCGACCCGGCGAACCGCCGCCACCGCCACGCGTTCATCAGCTGCACCAACTGCGGGCCGCGCTACACGATCATCACCGGGCTGCCCTACGACCGCCCGGCGACCACGATGGCGCCGTTCGCGATGTGCGCAGCGTGCCGGGCCGAGTACGACGACCCGGCCGATCGCCGCTTCCACGCGCAGACGATCGCCTGCCCCGACTGCGGCCCGGTGTTGCGGCTGCACGTCCCCGGGCGGTCCGACACGACGGGTGACGACGCGCTGCGCGCGACCCGGGCGCTGCTGGCTGCCGGGGGCATCGTCGCGATCAAGGGGCTGGGCGGCTACCACCTGGCCTGTGACGCCACGGACGAGATGGCGGTCGCGGACCTGCGTCGCCGCAAGCTGCGCGGAGGCAAGCCGTTCGCCGTGATGGCTCGCGACGTCGACGTAGCCCACGCCGTGGCCGCCATCTCCCAGGAGGAGGAGGCCGTGCTCACCGGCCACCGGCGGCCGATCCTGCTGGTGCCGCGCCTGGCCGGCACCGGCGTGGCGGCCTCGGTGGCGCCCGGGAACCCCGACCTCGGCGTGTTCCTGCCCTACACCCCCGTCCACGACCTCCTGCTCGCCGACGACCCACTGGACCCGGCTCCCGCGCTGCTCGTGATGACCTCCGGGAACCTGTCCGGCGAGCCCCTGGTCAGCGACGACACGGAGGCGCTGGTGCGTCTGGCTGGCCTCGCGGACGCGTGGCTGAGCCACGACCGCGAGATCCGGGTGCCGTGCGACGACTCCGTGGCCCGGTGGGTGGCCGGCGCCGAGCTCCCGATCCGGCGGGCGCGTGGATACGCGCCGCTGCCGGTGGCGCTGCCGTTCCCCGTCGAGCCGGTGCTGGCGGCCGGCGCCGACCTCAAGAACGCCTGCTGCGTGGCCGAGGGCCGTTACGCCTGGCTCAGCCAGCACCTCGGCGACATGGACGACCTCGCCACGCTCGACGCGCTGCGGGCGACCGCCGACCACCTCGAGCTGCTCACGAGCGTGGTGCCCGAGGCGCTGGTGGCCGACCGGCACCCGTCGTACCGCTCGTCGGACTGGGCGCGTCGTCGGGCAGGGGACCGGCCGGTGCGCACCGTCCAGCACCACCACGCGCACATCGCCGCGGTGATGGGGGAGCACGGCGTCACCCCCGACCGCACGGTGATCGGGGTGGCTCTCGACGGGACCGGCTACGGCACCGACGGGGCGGTGTGGGGTGGCGAGCTGCTGCTGGCCGGCTACCGGGACTTCCGCCGGTTCGGGCACCTCGGCTACGTGCCGCTGGCCGGTGGCGATGTCAGCGTCCAGCGGCCCTACCGGATGGCCCTGGCGCACCTGCGCAGCGCAGGAGTCGACTGGACGCCCGACCTCGCACCCGTCGCTGCCTGTCCTCCCGACGAGGCCCGGGTGCTGGAGCGGCAGCTGGAGACCTGGTTCGGCTGCGTCCCGACCTCGAGCATGGGCCGGCTGTTCGACGCCGTCTCCTCCCTGGCCGGGGTCAGGCACGTCGTGGACTACGAGGCCGAGGCGGCGATCGCGCTGGAAGGCCTGGCGCGCGGCGTCGAGGTCGATGTCCCCTACCGCTTCGCCCTCGACGCGACCGGGGACGCGCTCGTCGCCGACCCCGGTCCCGTGGTGCGCGCCGTCGTCGCCGACCTGGCCGCCGGGACCGGAGCACCGCTGGTCGCAGCACGGTTCCACGCCGGCGTCGCCGGCCTGGTGCTGGAGCTGTGCCGCCGCGCGCGTGAGCACACCGGCCTGGAGACCGTGGCGCTGGGCGGCGGCGTCTTCCAGAACGCCGTGCTGCTCGCCGCGGTCGTCACCGGGCTGGACTCGGACGGCTTCGAGGTGCTCCGGCCGCGGTTGCTCCCACCGAACGACGGCGGCGTCGCACTCGGACAGGTACTGGTCGCGGCGGCCGTGGGCGGCGCCGGAGCCGCCCGGGTCCTCGCAGCTACGACAGGAGGAGAGACGTGACCACCACCCATGCACCCGTGAGCCTGATCGGGGAGGAGCTCAGCGACGACCTCGCCTCGGCGTCGCTGTCGCTCGCGCGCAAGTTCCACGCCGGAGCCACGCTGTGGGTGATCTCGCCCCAGTGGGAGCCACATGCCCACCACGTGGCGGTCGAGTTCGTGCACCCGGTGATCGTGGGCAAGCGGGCGCTCCCCTCGGTCGCCCTGGTCGAGCCGGACCCGGTCGCCCAGGCCCGGGTCGCGACCCGGGCCGGCGACGTGATCCTCGCCGTGGCCTCGGCCGACGACCCGCAGGTCCGCGACACGATGCGCCGGGCGCCCGCGTGGGGAGCGCACACGATCTGGATCGGCTTCGGGCCCCGGCCCGACGCCGGCAGCGCGGACCACGTGCTGTGGGTGGAGTCCGACGACCCGATGGTCCCCGCCACCGGCCGCTTCGTGCTGATGTACCACCTGCTGTGGGAGCTCACCCACGTCTGCTTCGAGCATCCCGGACTGCTCACCGCGAAGGACGACGACTGCACCGACGACATCTGCGTGACCTGCAGCGACGAGGGCCGTCTCGGCGAGGTGGTGGAGGCGCCCGCAGCGCCGTTCGCGCCGGCGCTGGTGCGGACCGCGACCGGCGAGGAGGCGGTGGACGTCTCGGTCCTCGGTGACGTCGCGCCGGGCGACCTGGTCCTGGTGCACGCGGGCTCGGCCATCACCCGCATCGACGGGGACGAGGTGCCGCGATGAGCGACCTCAACCAGAACACCGACTTCCTCTACCCGTTCATCGAGGGGTCGGAGGACGACCCCGGCAGTCTGCTCGCCGACCTGGCCGCGTCGGCGCGCGGCAAGGCCGAGGTCAGCGCCCGGCTCCAGCAGGAGTCGCTCGAGGAGTACGAGCCACTGCTGCAGCAGGCGGGCGCGGAGATGGCGGACAGGTTCGCGCGCGGCGGCCGGCTCTACACCTTCGGGAACGGCGGGAGCTCGACCGACGCGGCCACGCTGGCGTCGCTGTTCTGCCGGCCCGCGCGGGGGCGCGCCGTACCCGCGTGGTCCCTGGCCGCGGACCAGGCGGTCGTCACCGCGCTGGGCAACGACGTCGGGTTCGAGCTGATCTTCTCCCGCCAGGTGATCGCCCACTCGAAGCCGGTCGACATCGCGATCGCCCTGTCCACCTCGGGCAACTCCGACGACCTGATCATGGCGCTCACCGAGGCCAAGAAGCGCGGCCTTCTCACGATCGGCTTCGCGGGGCACTCGGGTGGCTCGATGTCGACGAGCGAGGACGTCGACTACTGCTTCACGATCCACTCGCAGAGCATCCACCGGATCCAGGAGAGCCACGCGCGGGTGGGGTTCCGGCTCTGGTCGATCGTCCAGGAGCAGTCCCGACAACGCGTCGCGGCTCTGATGGCCGCGCATCCGTCCGGAGGTGCCTCATGACAGCAGAGCCCGCGACCCACGTGGACCGCGAGAACCGGATGCTGCTCAAGATCGAGGAGTTCCGGAAGCGCCGCCCGCGGCTGATCGACGAGGTGATCACCCTGGCGCACGGAGCCGGTGGCAAGTCGTCGGCAGCCCTGACCGACAACGTCTTCGTCGAGGCCTTCCGGAACCCCGAGCTCGAGCAGCTGGGAGACGGGGCGGTGCTCACGCTGCCGTCGCAGGAACGGCTCGCCTTCTCCACCGACTCGTTCGTCGTGCAGCCGATCGAGTTCCCCGGCGGGACGATCGGCCACCTCGCCGTGCACGGCACCGTCAACGACCTCGCCGTCAGCGGGGCCAGGCCGCAGTGGCTGTCGGCGGCGTTCGTGATCGAGGAGGGGTTCACCATCGACCGGCTCAGGTCGATCGTGGCCGACATGAAGGCGGCCGCCGACGCGGCGGGCGTCCAGATCGTCACCGGTGACACCAAGGTGGTCTCCCAGGGAGCGGCCGACGGCCTCTACATCTCCACGGCCGGAGTCGGCGTGATCCCTTCCGGCCGGGAGCTCGGCGCCCACCTGGTCAGGCCCGGGGACCGCGTGGTGCTCTCCGGGACCCTCGGTGACCACGGGATGGCCGTGATGCTCGCGCGCGGCGACCTCGCCATCGAGGCCGACGACATCGTCTCCGACACCGCGCCGGTCTCGGAGATGGTCGAGGCGCTGCTGGCCGCCGCACCCGGCACGCGATGGATGCGCGACGCCACCAGGGGCGGGTTGGGCACCGTGTGCAACGAGCTGGCCCAGACCGCCGGTGTCGGGGTCATCCTCGACGAGGAGGCGCTGCCGGTGCAGCCCCAGGTGCTCGGCGCCTGCGACATGCTCGGCATCGACCCGATCTACGTCGCGAACGAGGGGAAGTTCGTGGCGGTGGTCCCGCAGGACCAGGCCGACGCCGCCGTGGAGGCGCTGCGTGCGCATCCGCTCGGCACCCGGGCGGCCACCATCGGCCAGGTGGTCGAGACGCCGGCCGGGATGGTCGCCCTGCGCACGCCGTTCGGCGGCAGCCGGATCGTGGACATGCTCGTGGGCGACCCGCTGCCCCGGATCTGCTGACAGGAAGGTTTCGCCATGTGCTTAGGAATACCGGGTCAGGTGGTCGAGATCACCGACCCCGAGCAGCATCTCGCCAAGGTCGCCGTCAACGGGGTGCAGCGGGTGATCAGCGTCCGGCTGCTCGCCGAGCAGGGCCTCACGGTCGGCGACTGGGTGCTCGTCCACGTCGGCTTCGCGATGGCGAGGATCGACGAGCTCGAGGCCCAGCTGACCCTCGACCAGGTCCAGAAGATGGGGGAGGACTACGTCAACGAGATCGACGCGTTCAACTCCTCCCAGATCGCCTGACCGCGACGCAGATGAATGGGGTATCGACATGAAGTTCGTTGACGAGTTCCGGGACCCTGCGGCGGCCCGCGGGCTGGTGAGGTCCATCACCAGGCTCGCCGCCGACGACGAGTTCAAGTTCATGGAGGTGTGCGGAGGCCACACGCACACGATCTACCGGCACGGGCTCGAGCACATCCTCCCGCCCGGCATCGAGCTGGTCCACGGCCCTGGGTGTCCGGTGTGCGTGATCCCGATGGGGCGGGTGGACGACGCCATGTGGCTGGCCGAGCAGCCCGGCGTCATCTTCACCACCTTCGGCGACATGATGCGGGTGCCCGGGTCGAGGGGCAGCCTCCTCGACGCCAAGGCCCGTGGCGCCGACGTGCGTTTCGTCTACTCACCGCTCGACGCGCTCAAGATCGCGGTCGACAACCCGCAGCAGCACGTCGTGTTCTTCGCGGTCGGTTTCGAGACCACGGCGCCGTCGACCGCCGTCACCCTGGTCCGCGCCAAGCAGCTGGGCGTCCAGAACTTCTCGGTCTTCTGCAACCACGTCACGATCGTCCCGCCCATCCGCGCCATTCTCGAGTCACCGGACCTGCGGCTCAACGGGTTCCTGGGGCCTGGCCACGTCTCGACCGTGGTCGGCACCCGTCCCTACCGGTTCGTGCCCGAGGTCTACGGCAAGCCCCTGGTGGTGGCCGGCTTCGAGCCGCTCGACATCCTCGCGACCGTGCACATGCTGCTGCAGCAGATCCGCGACGGCCGGTGCGAGGTCGAGAACCAGTACGGCCGGGTGGTCCGCGAGGAGGGCAACGTCGCTGCCCTCAAGCTCCTCGGCGAGACCATGGAGCTGCGGCCGCACTTCGAGTGGCGGGGGCTCGGGTTCATCTCCCAGAGCGCGCTGAAGATCAACGGCGGCTACGCCGAGTTCGACGCGGAGGAGCGGTTCTCGATGCCCGGGATCCGCGTGGCCGACCCCAAGGCGTGCCAGTGCGGTGAGGTGCTCAAGGGAGTCATCAAGCCGTGGGAGTGCAAGGTGTTCGGGACGGCCTGCACTCCGGAGACGCCGATCGGGACCTGCATGGTGTCACCGGAGGGAGCCTGCGCGGCCTACTACAACTTCGGGCGGATGCACCGTGAGGCGGCCGAGATGGTGGGCCAGACCGCAACCGTATGACTGTTCCGCCCGGCCACCGGCTCTTCGCGCAGTACGCCCACGCGCCCAACGCGCTGGGCTACTGCGGTCCCCAGGGTGCGGCGGACCTGCGGGCGGTCGCGTCGCGGCGCGGGCGCGGACGTCGACGTACGGTCCCTGGCCCGCGGCTTCTCGGGGGCCTGGCCCTACCAGCAGGTGCTGGCCGAGCTCGCCGGGATCGACGACCCGCTCGACGCGCGGGTCGTGCGTGCCTACTGGACCGGCAACGAGCTCACCGACCTGGTCGGGAGCGTCCGCTTCGGCACCGCCCTGCTCGAGCGGCTCGGGCCGCAGGCCGGCCATTACTGGAGCCACCTGACCGACGACCTCCTGGCCGAGGCCGCACCCACGCACGCCTTCCACGTTTTCGGCGTCTACCCGTGGTCGCGGCTGCTGGGGACGGGGCTGCCCGAACCGCTGCACGTCCTCGACTCGTGCCGCATCGGCTGGGCCGAGGTGGTCGACGTGGAGCCGCAGCACCTGCGCGTCCGGATGAGACACCTGACCTACGGCGACGGCGTCCTCGCGCTGGGGCCGGTCGTCGAGGAGCGGATCGGTCATCGCGTCGAGGGGGTCTCCTTCATCGACGGGGTCGCACCGGGGGACCAGGTGGCCGTGCACTGGGGGTTCGCGTGCGACCGGCTCACCGAGGTCGAGCTCGCGCACCTCGAGCGCTGGACCGACTGGCAGCTGGAGGCGATGAGACTTCGAGCTGTGCGGGCTAGCCGGTAAGCGCCAGCGCCAGCGCGGCAAGTCGATCGAGCGAGGCGCGCGTCAGCCGTGCCTGGTCCGGGAGCCGGTGTGCCTCGTGCTCGGGGATCTCTACATCGACGGCGATCGACGTGCCCGTGCCCGCCTCGGCGAGCTGCCAGCGGAAGACCAGGTCGGAGACCAGGCAGGAGACGGTGATCCCGGCAGGCGTCACGTCCATGCGCTGGGCCATCGGGAAGTCAGGATGGCCCTCGGGCCACATCGTGTAGTCGGTGCCCGACCCGCTCGGCTGACCGGGCCGGACCGTCTCGACCCCGTCCCACCACTCCGGGAAGCGGGACGGGTCGTGCAGGAGCTTCCAGACCTCCTCGAGGGGAGCCTCGGTGTGCGTGGACAGGGCGAAGAAGGGCACAGGCGACCTCACACGGGGGCGAACGGGACGGTGGGCGGGACCGACGTGACGGGTTCTGGCAACGTGGCGCGCAGAGCCACGATCCGCGCCAGCTCCCGGTCTGGCTCGACCAGGCCGATGATCGGAGGACGGCCGAGGTCCACGAGGTGTGCGACGTAGCTCTCGCCGGCCGAGCGACCGGCGAGGGCGCCCACCTTGACCCAGGCGGCTTCGGCCTCGTCGAGGCGACGCCTGGCCATGTCGTGCTCACCACGACCGAGCGCGATCAAAGCCTGCACCCACGCCACCCGTGGCACCAGCGCCCACGGCTGGTCCGCCGGTCCGACCGGCTCGACCAGCGCCGCCCGGAGCTGAGCCGTCGCACCATCGAGGTCGCCGGCGCCCACCAGAGCCTCGGCCCGGAGCAGACCGGTGGAGACCCGGCTCACCTCCGCGTCGTCCTGCAGGGCAAGACCCAACAGCTCCGCCGCGGCATCGTGCCGTCCGGCAGCCATCGCCACGAAGCCGCGGTCGTGGCAGGCCGTCGCGGCCATGCCCGGCGCGTCGAGCCGGTCGGTCCACTCCTGGACGCGATCGGCAGCCGCCGCAGCCTCGTCGTGCCGCTCGAGCCTCGACAGGATGAGCGCCCGCGTCGCCAGGCACTTCATCGACTGGATGTCGGCGTCAGCAGCGGCGATGGCCCGGTCGACCAGGGCCAGGGCGCCCTCGTCGTCACCGGAGCAGACCAGCGCACAGGCGGCGTTGACCAGCACGCCGTAGGCCCGGTCCGGTAGCGACACCGACGAGGGGTCGGATCCGACGACCGCCGCCGCCTCGGCGAAGCGACCCAGCCGAATCAGCCCCTGGATCCGGATCTCCATCACGTCTGCGCGGTCCCGCGGCGGCATCTCGCCCACCAGCACACCCGCCTCGGTCAACAGCTTCTCGAAGTGGCGTCCGGTCCCTGCCACCGCATCCCCCCACGCCATCCCGATCAGCACCTCCGCGCGAGTCGCAGGATCCGACCCAGTGGTGAGCAGGTCGTGGGCGCTGCGGTAGCAGCGGAGAGACTCCTCTGGGTGGCAGAAGACCGTTCGGAAGAGCCGGCCGCGCCGACACCACGCGGCCGCCAGCTCTTCGGGAGGCAGCAGGCTCCGGGCCGTCTCCCACGCGGCATCCATCTCGGTCCGGCGGCCCGACCATGCCCACACCTCCTCGAGCTCCAGCCAGAGCCTGCCGTCCCCCGGGGCGTGCTGCGTGGCCAGCGAGAGCAGGTCGGCGGCTTCCGCCAAGGCACCCACCGAGCGCGCCCGCGCAGCAGCAGCCGCCCATTCGTCGGCAGCCGCCGTACGCCGGCCCGCAGCGGCCAGGTGGTGCGCCACCTCTACGCGATCGCCCGGATCGAGAGCTCCGGCAACCCGGTCGTGCAGGGCGCTCACATCCTCCAGCCCGGCGCACACCGCCACCCGCAGGAGCTCGTGCCGGAACCCGAGCCTGCCGTCTCGCCAGGCCAACAGGCCGTCGGAGGCGTGCACGAGGTCGGCGGCCGACGGCTCGGCCAGTCGGAGCACCTCGTCTGCTCGCAGGGGTCGGCCCGCCACAGCCAGCAGCTCGACAGCGGCCACCGTCTCCCGGGACATCCGGCCCAAGGTGGCGGCCACCGCGGCCCGCAGGTTGGGTGCGGGACCGGTGCTCCCGGCGACCAGAGAACGGGTGGCCTCGACGGCCAGGAGGGGGTTGCCCTCCGCGGCGGAGACCACGTCGCGGACCTGCTCGGTGTCCAGCGGATGCAGCGAGAGGGCAAGCGCCTCGACCTCGGTCGAGTTGATGGGTGACAGGTCCATCGTCGTCACCCGGACCGACCGGGCCACGAGGTCGGCGATCAGGTCGTCGAGCTCGGGACGGCGGACGCCTTGGCGCCGGGTGATCACGAGCAGCGCAGGCAACCGGGCGAGCCGACGCCCGACATAGGCCGTCAACCTGAGGCTGGCTCGGTCCGCGCGGTGCGCGTCGTCGATCGCCAGAAGGGTTGGCCGCTCCGCGCAGGACCACTCGACCAGGCGCAGCAGTGCCTCGAAGACGCGGAGCCGCTCGAGCTCCGGGGCGCCCGACCGCGGGGGTTCGCCGGGATGACCAAGCCGGGCGCCGAGGCCGGGGGAGAGCCGGTTGAGCTCGACCGGCCAGGTCTGGGACGGTGGCGCCCGGCGGACGCCGGACGCGAGGCCCTCGGCCAGGTCCAGCCACACCCCGAAGGGCGTCTCCCCGGCCACGTCGATGCCGGACGCGCCGGCGTGCCTACCGCCGGAGCCGCTGACCCGGTGCACCAGCTCGGCGAGGAGTGTGGTCTTGCCGATCCCGGCCTCGCCGGTGATGACCAGGAGCTGTCCGTGCCCGTCGGCCGCCTCCTGCCAGCACGACCGAAGCCGAGCCAGCTCGTGGGCGCGCCCGAAGATCGCCGACCGGACCGGCGCCGTGCCCTCCGCATCCACCCGCGCGTGCACGGCCCGGGTCGCCGGCGAAGGACGGACTCCGATCTCCTCGTGCAGCCGCTCGCCGAACGCGCGCGAGGCGATCGCGGCCTCAGCACGCTCACCAGCCCGCAGCAGTCGGTCCACATAGGTGCGGTGCGCTCCCTCGTCGAGGGAGCGGAGCTCGCAGACCCGCCGGGAGCGGTCCACTGCGGTCGCCAGGTCGGCGTTCGCCTCGGCCTGGTCGGCCAGCTGGATGAGCAGCCGCGCCTGCGCCTCGCGCTGGTCGGCTCGCGCGGTCAGAGCCCACTCGTCGTCCATCCCGGCCAGGAGCCGGTCCGGGTCGGCTTCGGGATCGGTCCCCTCGCCGGCGTCGACCCAGAGGTCGGCCGCGCGCAGCCCGAGGGTGGTCCGGCCAGCCTCGAGCACCTTGGCTGCGGTGCCCCAGGCAGTGCGGAGTGCCCAGACCGCGGTGCGCAGGTTGGCGCGCGCGCTGTCCGGCGGAACGTCGGGCCAGAGCCGCGCGGCGACGTCTGCGCGCGAGTGCGGGCCGGGGTGCAGGGCGAGCCAGCCGACCAGCGCACGCGCGCGCTCGCTCGTCGGCATCGCAAGCGGGACGCCGTCGAGCTCGGCCGTCATCGGACCGTGCAACCAGACCCGGAGCACCCCGTCAATGTAGCCCTCCGTGCGGGGCCGGAACGGCTCCGTTGACGCTGCTTTGACGGTAGGAGGACGGGCCACGGCGCAGCGTGTGGTCAGCACCCACCAACCCAAGGAGGAAGTTCATGACCACCACCAGTGCACCGGCTGTCCGCGAGGTCGACCCCGAACGGCTCGAGGCGTTCATCGGCCAGCTCGTCAGCGACATCGGCGCCACCATCAGCTCCGGGCTGGTGATGATCGGCGACCAGCTCGGGCTCTACTCAGCCATGGCCGACGGCGAGCCGGTCACCGCGGACGAGCTCGCCCAGCGCACGAGCACCTCGCCGCGCTACATCGCCCCGTGGCTCGCCAACCAGGCCGCAGGCGGGTACGTCGACTACGACTCGGCCACGGGTCGCTTCTCCCTGACGCCGGAGCAGGCAGCCGCGCTGGCGGACTCCGAGGGTCCGGCGTTCTTCGCCGGCGCAGCCCAGCTGGCCCTGGGCACATTGCGCGACGTCCGCGCGATCGAGGAGCGGTTCCGCACGGGGGAGGGCTTCGGCTGGCACCAGCACGACCCCGACCTCTTTGTCGGCACCGAGCGGTTCTTCCGGCCCGGCTACGTCGCGAACCTCGTGTCCTCCTGGCTGCCGGCCCTGACCGGCGTCGTCGCCAAGCTCGAGCAGGGCGCGGAGGTGTGGGACGTCGGCTGCGGCCACGGCGCGTCGGTGATCCTGATGGCACAGGCCTTCCCGAGGTCGACGTTCGTCGGGCTCGACTACCACGAGGCGTCAGTCACCGTGGCCCGGCGCCGGGCCGAGGCGGCCGGCGTCTCGGACCGGGTGCGTTTCGAGGTCGCCGATGCGACGGCGCTCCCGGCCGGCGCCGCCGACGTGATCGCCATGTTCGACTGCCTCCACGACATGGGGAACCCGGTCGCTGCGGCACGCTCGGCGCTCGGCTCGCTGGCCGAGGACGGCACGCTGATGGTCGTCGAGCCGATGGCCGGGGACGCCATCGAGGACAACCTCAACATCGTGGGCCGAGTCTTCTACGGCGCGTCCACCCTGATCTGCACGCCGGGCTCGCTCGACCAGCCGGGCGCTCGCGCCATCGGCACCCAGGCCGGCCCGGCCGTGCTCAAAGGCGTCCTGAACGAGGCCGGCTTCAGCCGGGTGCGGGTCGCCACCACCACTCCCGTCAACCTCGTGCTCGAAGCACGTCCGTAGGCACCCGCCACGCGAGGAGACCCGTCGGCACCGACGTGGAATAGGTGCCGGCGGGTCGCTGCGCCACGATGGTGTCAGTGACAAGTCCGAGGACAGAGACGCAATCCTCTCCCGAGGAGACCGGGAGACGCACCCCGGCCCGCCACTTCTGGTTCGCCGTGGTTGCTCTGGCGATGGGCGGGTTCGCGATCGGCACCACTGAGTTCGTGACCATGGGCGTGCTCCCGCAGGTCGCCGACGGCGTGGACGTGTCGATCCCGGTCGCCGGACGGGTCATCTCGGCCTACGCGCTCGGCGTGGTCATCGGTGCCCCGGTGCTGGCCTACTTCGGCGCGAAGCTCCCGCGCCGGCGGCTGCTGCTCGGCCTGATGGCGGCCTATGCGCTGTTCAACGCGCTGAGCGCGCTGGCCCCGAACTACGAGACCCTGATGGTCGCCCGGTTCCTCGACGGGCTCCCGCACGGCGGCTACTTCGGCGTCGCCTCCCTGGTCGCGGCGAGCATGGTCGTCCCGGAGCGGCGGGGCCGGGCCATCGCGCTGGTGCTGGTGGGACTCCCGGTGGCCAACGTGGTCGGCGTGCCGGCCGCGACCTGGCTCGGACAGACCCTGGGCTGGCGGGCGTCGTACTGGGTGGTCGCGGCCCTCGCCGCGCTGACCATCGCGCTGGTGCTGGCCTTCGTGCCGGACTCCGCGGGCAACCCCGAGGCGACCGGCCGCCGCGAGCTGCAGGCGCTGCGCAAGCCCCAGGTGTGGTTCGCGATCGTCGCCGGAGCGGTCGGCTTCGGTGGCATGTTCGCGATGTACTCCTACGTCGCACCGATCGCCACCCACGTCGGCGGCCTCTCCGACGGCGCGGTGCCGCTGTTCCTGCTCACCCTCGGCGTCGGCATGGTCTTCGGCAACTGGGTGGCCGGGCACGCCGTCGACTGGTCGCTCAAGAAGGCCCTGCTGCTCGCGCCGGTGGCGCTCGCCGCCACCCTGCTCGGGTCGTGGCTGCTGATGCCGCACGGCTACGCCGCCCTGCCCGCCCTGTTCCTCGTCACCACCACCGGCTCCGTGCTCGCGCTGGGGCTGATGATCCGGCTGATCGACGCCGCCGGGCACGCCGAGACCCTGGGCGCCGCCCTCAGTCACGGCTCGCTCAACATCGGCAACGCGCTCGGGGCCTGGCTCGGCGGCGTGACGATCGCGGCAGGCTACGGCTACCGGTCGCCGCTCGTGGTCGGCGTCGCGCTCTCGCTGGCCGGCTTCGCGGTGCTCGCCGTCGCGTTCGCGCTGGACCGGGAGCCCGCCGCCCACTCCGAGGCCGTCACGTCGTAGAGCGCCATGTCGACGTGCCCGTCGCGGACCTGTGCGCCGTAGCGCTCGATGCCGTAGAGGCGGAAGCCCAGCCGCTCCATGACGGCCCGCGAGGCCGTGTTGCCGACGGCCGCGAACGCGGTCACGCGCAGCACGTGCATCGTCTCGAAGACGTGGTCGACCACCAGGGAGACGGCCTTGGTGACGAGGCCGCGCCCCCGCGCGTCCGGGTGCAGCCAGAAGCCGATCTCGCACTCCACCCCGGCCGTCCAGTTGAACCAGAGGACCGTGCCGAGGATGCGGTCGTCGTCGGGGTCGGCGATCGCCCAGGTGACGGACTGCCCGGTCGCCTCGAGCTCGCGACGCCTCTCGACGTAGGCCCGCGCGTCGTCGAGGGTGTACGGCGCCGGCTTGTGCCCGAGCCAGCGCTGGGCCTCGGGCTCCGCGGAGCCTTCCTGGATGCGTGGGGCGTCGCTCGCCCGGATCGGCCGCAGCCGGAACCCGTCGCCCTGGAGCAGCGGGACCTCGAGCCAGGTCGTCCGCGGCTCGCGCGGGTCGTCCTTGAGCAGCGTGCCGACCCACGCGTCGCGCCGGTCGCCGCGCTGGGGGAGGTAACGGCGCAGCGTGCCCTCGACCGTGACGCCGAGCCGCCAGGCCAGCTTGCGGCTGGGCCAGTTGCCGGTGAACGCCAGCCAGACGACCGTCTCCAGGCCCAGCTCGGCGAACCCCCAGTCCACGAGCAGGCGCAGCGCCCGCAGCATCGCGCCGGTGCCGCGCACGTCCGGGTGCGACCCATAGGCGATCTCGGCCCGGCCAGGGCCCTCGTCGCGCAGCGAGACGGTGCCGGCATAGCGCCCCTCGACCTCGACCGCGAACCCCCACTCGCTGCCGTCGGCCCACCCGGCGGGAAGGACCTCGAGGCCGTACTGCTCGGCGTCGCTCTCGGCGTAGGGCACCGGCACCGTGGTCCACGCGATCGACTCCGGGTCGCGGCACTGCTCGACCATGCGAGGCACGTCCTCGGCCCGGTGGGCGCGTAGCGTGACGACGCCGTCGGTCAGGGTCGGGGCGGCCAGCGGAGCGGTCACTCGGGCAGCGTGGTCGACGCGGCGTCGCGACGCAAATGGGTTGCGAGCACCTTGCGCAGCGCTCCCGTCAGGACCTCGCCCTCGCGCGCGGTGAGGTGGTCGGTGAACTCACGTCGCACCGCGGCGACGTACGTCGGGGCCGCCTTCCTCAGCGCCGTCCGCCCCGCGGGGGTCAGGGCCGCGAAGGCCGACCGGCCGTCGGCGGGGTTGGGCTCCCGAGCCACCAGTCCTGCCTGCACCAGCTCGTCCACGACCCGGCTGACCCGGGTGCGGCTCACGGCTGCGACGGCGCCGAGCTGGCCCATGGTGAGGCGCCGCTCGGGGGCGGAGCTGAGCTCCAGCAGGACGTCGTACCACGTCAGGGGCAGGCCATGGGCCTCCTGCAGCTCGCGGTCCAGGCGCGGGACCAGCGCGGCGTGGACCTTGAGCAGCGCGCCCCACGTCTCGGAGAGGTCGGCGGGCATGGTCGGACACTACCAGACTTGTGCGTGCGCACACACTTTGATACAACTATGTGCGTCCGCACATAACTGCTTCTCGAAAGAAGATCGATGACCACCCTGCTGCACATCTCCGCCTCTCCCCGCGGGCAGCGCTCCGAGTCGCTCGCCATCGCGGCGACGTTCCTCGACCAGCTGCACGTCTCCCACCCGGACTTCACGGTCGAGCACTGGGACCTCTGGGACGGCACCCTGCCGGAGTTCGGCCCGCCCGCCGCGGCCGCCAAGATGGCGGTCTTCGCGGGCGCCGACCCCGAGGGTGACGAGGCCCTCGCCTGGCGCGCCGCGCGCGACGCGTTCGAGCGCTTCGACTCCGCCGACCACTACCTGTTCACGGTCCCGATGTGGAACGCATCGGTGCCCTACATCCTCAAGCAGCTCATCGACGTCGTCAGCCAGCCCGGCATGGTCTTCGGCTTCGACCCCGCCACGGGCTACACCGGGCTGCTGGACAACAAGCGCGCCGCCGTCATCTACACCGGCGCGGTCTACGGCCCCGACCGCGGCCCCGCCTTCGGCAGCGACTTCCAGCAGCCCTACTTCGAGGACTGGCTGCGCTGGGCCGGCGTCGACGACATCCGCAGCATCGCGTTCCGCCCCAACCTGGCCACCGCCGACCCCGAGCCCGCGCGCCGCGCGGCACACGCCCGGGCCGCCGAGGTCGCCCGAGGGTTCCTGTCCCCGTCCGGGTCGGCGCGGCTCGCGGGCTGAGGCCCGGTCGGGGCCGGTCAGGGCCGGTCACGGCCGATGAGGGCGGTCGGTCCAGCGGTCCCCGGCACCGCGCACGAACGTGCGCCAGACGTGGCCCCACGGGACGACCGCGAGGATGACCACCACCAGCGAGCAGTTCGCCGCGACCTCCCGGGTCGCCGTGTCGAGGCCGCCGGATGCGGCCTGCGGGAGGGCGACGAGGCGAGAGCCACAGGAGCTTCCAGGCCGACTCCAGGACCAGCAGGGGAAGCAGCGCGACCGGGTAGCGCAGCCCGAGGAACGCCAGGAGCGAGATGGCGGTGAGCAGGCACAGCGTCACGCCCTCGTAGAGCGGCAGCGTGTGCGCCTCGGGAAGCTGCGGCCACTTCACGATGACGAGTCCGACCCCCATCAGGAGGTAGCCGGCGCGCATCAGGTGCAGGCGGGTCAGCGACAGGCCGGTGGGTGAGGTCGAGCTGGCGAGGGGTGCGGCGATGGTGGACATGGGCTTCTCCTTCGGGCGGGGTGGGCGCTGCCGGCCCCCGCGGGTCGCGGGAGCCGGCAGTCGTGCGGCGGTGCGTCAGTGGGTCAGCACCGGGGCGACGGCTGGCTTGCCGGCCGGGTCGGCGGGCCGGCTCCGCGTCATGGCCCTCGACGGCCAGGTGGGGGAGCGCCCGGTCGAGCCAGGCCGGCAGCCACCAGTTGGCCTTGCCGAGCAGGGCCATGGTCGCCGGCACCAGCACCATGCGGACGACGGTGGCGTCGATGAGGATCGCGACGGCGAGCCCGAGGCCGAGCATCTTCACCGACGGCACCGGGTTGGCGACGAAGCTCAGGAACACCACGATCATGATCAGCGCGGCCGAGGTGATCACCCGGCCGGTCCCGGCGAGCCCGCGCGCGACCGACTCGGCGTTGTCGCCGGTCTTGACGTACTCCTCGCGGATCCGCGAGAGCAGGAACACCTCGTAGTCCATCGACAGCCCGAACAGGATCGGGAACATGATCACCATGATGAGCGCGGTGATCGGGGTCGGCCCCTCGAGACCGACCAGGCTGCTGCCGTAGCCCCACTGGAAGACCACGACCAGGACGCCGTACGCGCCCCCGATCGACAGCAGGTTCATCGCCGCGGCCTTCAGCGGCACCGCGACCGAGCGGAACACCAGCATCAGGAGCAGGAAGGACACTGCGATCACGGCCCCGATGAAGAGCGGCAGGGTGTCGTTGAGCTGGGCGGTGAGGTCGTCGGTGATGGCGGTGATCCCGGAGACGTAGACGTTGCCGGGGATGACCTCCCGCACCTGGTCGATGGTGGCCGACGTGGCCGCGTCGGCCGGCCCCGTGGTGGGGATCGCCGTGAAGACCACGGTGTCACCGTCCGAGGAGACCTGGGGCTCGCTCACGGAGACGATCTGCGGGACGGAGCCGATGTCGTCGGTCAGGGCCGGGATGCCGGCCGCGTCGACGCCGGAGGCGTCCAGGTCGACGACCACCAGGAGCGGCGCGTTGATCCCCTCCCCGAAGCCCTCGGCCAGGAGGTCGTAGGCCTGGCGGTGGGTGGTCCCGGCGGGAGCGTCCCCTGCGGCCGGGAACGCCGTCTGGACCCAGAACGCCGGCAGCGCGATCACGACCAGGGTGACGACGGCGCCGAGCAGGTAGGGCCACGGGCGACCCGAGACCCGGTGGCCGAAGCGCCACCAGACGGTGTCCTCGGCCCGCTTGGCCGGCCGGTGCCGGCGGACCAGCCTGCCGGTGTCGATCCGGTCACCGAGCAGGCCGAGCAGCGCGGGCAGCAGCGTGATCGCTGCGGCGACGGCGAAGAGCACCATCAGGGCGGTGGACAGGCCGATCGAGGTCAGGACGCCCAGGCCGGTGAGGGCCAGGGCAGACGTGGCGAGGATGACAGTGCTGCCGGCGAACACGACGGCGGAGCCCGAGGAGCCCATCGCCTGGGCGAGCGCGCTGTCGTTGGCCATGCCGACGGCACGGTTCTCGCGGTAGCGGGCCACGACGAACAGCGCGTAGTCGACGCCGACTCCCAGTCCGACGAGCCCGGCCACCGGGATGGCGGACGCCGAGACGTCCATCGACCCGGCCAGCAGGGTGATGCCGCCGATGCCGGCGCCCACCGCGACGATCGAGAGCCCGATGGGGATGACGGCCGCGACGACGGTGCCGAACACGACGAGGAGCACGAGGAGTGCGACCAGGAGGCCGATCGCCGTGTGGTTCGAGGGCTTCTCCTCGGCGTTCAGGAACACGGCGTCGCCACCGAGCTCGACACGCAGTCCCTCCACGTGGGTGCCGGAGACCCCGTCCGAGAGCACGGTGAACGCCGGCTTGCCCATCTCCCGCTCGGGGACGTCGAGGGTGAGCTGGGCGTAGGCGATCCGGCCGTCCTCGGAGACGGTGCCGGCCCCGAACGGGTCGGCCACCGAGGCGACGTGCTTCATGGCTGCCACGTCGGCCAGCACGGCCTCGAGGTCCGCGCGGTGCCCCTCGAGGGTGGTGCCGTCCTCGGCCTCGAACACGACCAGGGCCGTGCCCTTGGCCGCCTCGGGGAAGTTCTCGGCGAGCAGCTGCCTGGCGCGGTCGCTCTGGCTGCCCTTCGCGGCGAAGTCCTCGCTGAACGACCCGCCGCCACTGGTGGCGAGGAACACCATGGCGACCAGGACGACCGCCCAGCCGGTGATGGTGCGCCACGGGTGCCTGGCACTCGTCATCGCGATGCTGCGGGTGAACCTGTTCATGGTCGGGCCTCTCGGGGTCGGCGTCGGTGTGATGGCCCGAAGCTAGGAACCGATGTGGTGACCGGTCGTCACCACACGTGGTGAGCCAGGTGGTGATCCCGGATGCGCTCAGGCGGTGGCGCGCGCGCCGATGATCCGGGCGCGGAGGCGGTGCAGGCGGGGCATGAGGCCGTAGATGACGATCGGGACCGCGATGGTCGCGAGCACGAAGGTCCGCAGGACGCCGGGCAGGTCGGCGAGGGTGTCGCCCAGGACCAGGTTGAGCGCGGTGAGGGTGGGGAACACCGCGATCCAGATCATGAGCGCGAGCTGGTGCTTGCTGGGGGGCGGGACGGACATGGTGGCTCCTTGGATGTGGATGGGTGTGGATGGGTGTGGATGGGTGGTGCGGTGGGTGGCGCGTCAGGCAGGGAGCCCGGCGCGGAAGTCGTGGACGGCGACCCGCACGTCCTCCTCGACGAGGTCGGCGTTGATCGCGATGGCGGCGGCGGAGCCCTCGCCGGCGGCGGTGACGACCTGGGCCCGCGGGTTCACGGCGTTGCCCGCGACCCACACGCCCGGCACCGACGTGCGGCCCGTCGGGTCCGCCCTGACCCATCCGTTCTCGTGCGTCTCGCACCCGAGGCCGGTGAGGAGGTCGCTGTTCGGGACGAAGACCGGGCGGACGAAGACGGCGTCGCGGCGGACGACCCGGCCGTCCTCGAGCTCGACACCGTGCAGGCGGTCGTCCTCGACGACCAGGCGACTGACCCGGCCGTCGACGACGCCGACGGCCCGGGCCACCAGCTGTTCGCGCTGGTCCTCGGTGAGCTCGCTGGTGTGGGCGAAGAACACGACGTCGCCGGACCACTGACGCACCACGAGCGCGTGCTGGACGGCGTCCGGGGTCCCGCCGAGCACACCGAGGCGCATGTCGCGGACCTCGTGCCCGTGGCAGTAGGGGCAGTGGAGAAGATCGCGCCCCCAGCGCTCGCGGACACCGGGGACGTCGGGGAGCTCGTCTCGGAGCCCGGTGGTGACGAGCACCCGCCTGGCTGAGACGGCCCGTCCGTCCGCCAGGGTGAGCGCGAAGCCGGCGCGGTCGGGCCTGAGGTCGGTGACGGTGCCGCTGACCAGGTGCGCCCCGTACCCGGCCACCTCCTCGCGGCCGGCCGCCAACAGCTCCGCGGGCGGCATGCCGTCGCGGGAGAGGAACCCCTGCATGTGGGCGGCGGGCGCGTTGCGCGGTGCGCCGGCGTCGACCACCACGACCGCGCGGCGGGCGCGGGCCAGGACCAGCGCGGCCGAGAGGCCGGCGGCGCCGCCGCCGACCACTGCCACGTCGTATGCCAGGTCGTATGTCACGTCGTACTCGCTCATGTCACGAGCGTTGCCGGTCGTCCCGGCTTCGACAACAAAGGTTGCTGTTTCCGGGAATTCCGCGGTCCAATGGGCCCCATGACGGAGGCGATCGGCGCGACGCTGGACCTCGTGGGTCCCCGGCTCCGCAAGGTGCGGGAGCAACGGGGCATCACGCTGACGGACGTCGCGGCACGCACCGGCATCTCGAAGAGCACGCTGTCGCGCCTCGAGAACGGCCAACGGCGGCCGAGCCTGGAGCTGCTCCTCCCGCTGGCCCAGGTCTACCGGGTGCCGCTGGACGACCTGGTCGGCGCGCCCGAGGTCGGAGACCCGCGGATCCGGCTCAAGCCGCGGCAGGTCAACGGCCGCACCGTGCTGCCGCTCACGAGGCACCCGGGCGGGGTCCAGGCCTGGAAGATCGTGATCCCCGCCAGCCAGTCGACACCGACGCCCCGCACCCACGACGGCTACGAGTGGCTCTACGTGCTGACCGGCCGGATGAGGCTGATCCTGGGTGACCAGGACCTCGTGCTCGGGGTCGGCGAGGCGGTCGAGTTCGACACCCAGCTGCCGCACTGGTTCGGCAGCACCGGCGAGGGGCCGGCCGAGGTCCTGAGCATCTTCGGCCGTCCTGGTGAGCGGATGCACGTGCGGGCCTCGTCGAGCAGCGGGCACGGGGAGCACTGATGCCGTCCGCCCTCGTCGAGACCAAGCTCTTCCACCCGCGGCCCCGCCAGGGTCTGGTGCCGCGACCCCGCCTCGCCCTCGGACCGCGGCGGACGCGGCTGACCCTCGTCTCGGCCCCGGCCGGGTTCGGGAAGACCACGCTGCTCGCCGCCTGGCTGGCCGGAGCCGGTGCCGGCGACGCCGACGTCGGGACCCGACGCGTCGCGTGGGTCTCCCTCGACGAGGCGGACACGGGTGCGGGCTCCTTCTGGTCCTACGTGCTGACCGCTCTCGAGCGCGCCGCACCGGGTGCCGGCGCCGAGGGCCTGGCCCTGCTGGAGGCCGGCCAGCCGGTCGAGCGCGTCCTCGCGGCGGTCCTCAACGAGCTCAGCGTCCTGCCCGACGACGTGGACCTCGTCCTGGACGACTACCACCTCGCCGAGAGCCCGGAGACCCAGCCGGGCGTGGCGTTCCTCCTCGAGCACCTCCCGCCGCAGGTGCACCTGGTCATCAGCACCCGCGCCGACCCGGCGCTGCCGCTGGCCAGACTCCGGGCCCGCGGGGAGCTCACCGAGGTCCGCGCGGCCGACCTCCGCTTCACCCACGAGGAGGCGACGGCGTACCTCGCCGATGCCACCGGGCTGGCCCTGGCCGCACACGACGTCGAGGCCCTGGAGGCTCGCACCGAGGGGTGGATCGCGTCGCTGCAGCTCGCCGCGATCTCGCTGCGCGACCGCGACGACCCGTCGCGGTTCATCGCGGGGTTCGCGGGAGACGACCGCTACGTCGTGGACTACCTCGTCGAGGAGGTCCTGGACCGCCAGCCCGAGGAGGTGAGGGACTTCCTGCTCGGCACCGCGATCCTGGACCGGCTCAGCGGTCCGCTCTGCGACGCCGTCACCGAGGGCTCCGGCAGCGCTCGGGTCCTGGAGTCGCTCGAGCGGCGGAACCTGTTCGTGGTGCCGCTCGACGACCGGCGCCGCTGGTACCGCTACCACCACCTCTTCGCCGACGTCCTCCGCGCGCACCTGCGTGCAGCAGGCCCCGAGCGGGTCGCCGAGCTCCACCGCCGGGCCAGTGCATGGTTCCAGGAGGCGGGAGAGCCCGTGCCGGCCGTGCGGCACGCGCTCGCCGCCGGTGACGTCGAGCGGGCCGCGGACCTGGCGGAGCTGGCGATCCCGGACCTGCGGCGGGACCGCAGGGAGGCGGTGATCCGAGGCTGGGTCGACGACCTGCCCGCCGACCTGCTCACCCACCGTCCGGTCCTGGCCATCGGGCTGGTCGGCGGCCTCATGTCCAGCAACGACTTCGACGGCGTCGCCGACCGGCTCGACGACATCGAGCGGCAGCTCGGGCTCCCCGAGGAGGAGCTGGTCGTCGTCAACCGGGAGGAGCTGGTCCGGACCGCCCCCTCGATCGAGATGTACCGGGCGGCGCTCGCCCTCAACGCGGGTGACCCGGCCGGCACCATCGCGCACGCGGAGCGCACCCTCGCCCTGGTGGCGGAGGACGACCACCTGGTCCGGGCCGCCGCCTCGGCCCTGTCCGGGCTGGCGTCGTGGACGACGGGCGACCTCGAGAGGGCCGAGAGTGGCTACGTGTCCGCGGTCGACGGGCTGCGGCGCGCCGGGCACCTCGCCGACGTCCTCGGCTGCTCCATCGCGCTCGCCGACATCCAGCTCACCCTGGGGCGCCTCCTCGACGCGCACCGCACCTTCGAGCGTGCTCTCGAGCTCGCCGGGCGAGAGCCGTCGACTCTGCGCGGCACCGCGGACATGCTCGTGGGGCTCAGCCGGGTGGCCTGGGAGCGCAACGACCTGGCCGCGGCGGCCGACCACCTGCGGCGAGCCGAGGAGCTCGGCGACGCCGGGGCGCTGGCGCAGAACCCGTACCGCTGGCGGGTCGGGGTGGCCCGCGTCCGCGAGGCCGAGGGTGACGTGACCTCCGCCCTGCAGCTCCTCGAGGAGGCGGAGCGCGTCTACGTCGGCGACTACTCGCCCAACGTCCAGCCGGTGCCCGCCGTCCACGCCCGGATGCTCGCGTCGCACGGGCAGGTCGACGAGGCACTGGCGTGGGCGCGACGCCAGGGGGTGTCCGCCCACGACGAGCTGTCCTACCTCCACGAGTACGAGCACGTGACCCTGGCGCGGATCCTGCTGGCCCAGGAGCCGTCCGAGGCCCGGGGCGACGCGCTGGGCCTGCTCGACCGTCTGCTGGGGGCCGCGGAGCGCGGCGGCCGCGCCGGCACCGTCATCGAGATCCTGGTCCTGCAGGCGCTCGCGCAGCACGACGTCGCTCCTCTCGAGCGCGCCCTGCGGCTCGCGGAGCCCGGCGGGTGGGTCCGCGTCTTCGCCGGTGAGGGCGGCGCGGTGGTGCGACTACTCGAGACGACGACGCGCACTCACCCGGACTGGGCCTTCGCGCTCCGGGTCCTGGACGCGGCCAGGACCGGCACCCAGGCAGCCCCGCCGGCGTCGGCGCCGGCGGCACCGGCGGCGCAGCCGCTCGTCGACCCGCTGAGCGACCGCGAGCTCGACGTACTCCGCCTGCTGGCCGGGGAGCTGGACGGTCCCGACATCGCTCGCCATCTCGTGGTCTCCCTCAACACGGTGCGCACGCACACCAAGCACATCTACACGAAGCTCGGCGTCAACAACCGCCGGGCAGCCGTCAGCGCCGCCCGCCGGCTGGGGCTGCTCGGGCGCCTCGGCGGCTGAAGATCACCACGGCGCTCACCACGGCGCTCACCACATGGTGTGACGACCGGTCATCGTCCCCGCTCCTAGCGTGCGGACCATGGACACGAGCAGGCCGGGTGCTGACTGGTACGAGATCCGCCTCCGTGGACGCCTGGACCAACGATGGGCTGCCTGGTTCGACGGCATGACCGTCAACACGGGCGCCGACGGCACCACCCGGATCCTGGGCCCGGTCACCGACCAGGCCGCGCTGCACGGCCTCCTGGCCAGGCTGCGTGATCTCGGCCTCCCGCTGCTGTCGGTCACCTTGGTGCCCGAGGCCGACGGTCCCTGACCGGCTGTCGTGGAGCGAGCGCACCGGTTCGGGGGTGGCGGCCGCGACGATGGAGAATGCGGCCCATGTCTACCGCGCCGCCCAGCCCACCCTCGGCAGAGCCCGAGGTCAGCGTGCCGGCTGCCGTCTCGGGCGGCGCCCGGCCGCGGGTGCTCTCGGGGATCCAGCCGACCGCCGACTCCTTCCACTTCGGCAACTACCTCGGGGCGCTGCGGCAGTGGGTGGACCTCCAGCGCGACCATGCGCCGTTCTTCTTCATCGCCGACCTGCACGCCATCACGGTCGAGCAGGACCCGAAGGCGCTCCGTGAGCGCACCCTGCGCGCCGCGGCCCAGCTGCTGGCGATGGGCATCGACCCGCAGCGGTCGGCGATCTTCATCCAGAGCCAGGTGCCGGCGCACGCCCAGGCTTCCTGGGTGCTCCAGTGCCTGACCGGCTTCGGCGAGGCGCGCCGGATGACCCAGTTCAAGGACAAGTCGTCCAAGGGCGGCGAGGGCGCGGCGAGCGTCGGGCTCTTCACCTACCCCGTGCTGCAGGCGGCCGACATCCTGCTCTACCGGCCCCACTACGTGCCGGTGGGCGAGGACCAGCGCCAGCACCTCGAGCTGACCCGCGACCTGGCCCAGAGGTTCAACAGCCGCTACAAGAAGACGCTCCGGCTGCCCGAGCCCTACATCCTCAAGGCGACCGCCAAGATCGGCGACCTGCAGAACCCCACCGCCAAGATGTCCAAGTCCGCGTCGAGCCCGGCCGGCATCATCGAGATGCTCGACGAACCCAAGGCCAGCGCGAAGAAGATCCGCAGCGCCGTCACCGACTCGGGCAGCGAGATCCGCTTCGACCCCGAGGAGAAGCCGGGGGTCAGCAACCTGCTGACCATCTACAGCTCGCTCACCGCGACGAGCATCCAGGACCTCGAGGAGCAGTACGCCGGCAAGGGGTACGGCGACCTCAAGGCCGACCTCGCCGACGTGGTCGTCGACTTCGTGACGCCGTTCCGCGACCGCACCCTCGAGCTCCTCGACGACCAGGCCCACCTCACCCAGGTGCTCGAGCAGGGGCGCCGGCAGGCGCAGGAGGTCGCGCAGGCCACCCTTGACGACGTCTACCAGCGCGTGGGGTTCGTGGCGAAGCCCAGGTAGCCCCTGAGTAGGTTCTTGCTCGTGCCGACGATCGGAGTGGCGCTCGCGATCCCGGAGCCCTGGGCCACCGAGCTCCAGGACTACCGCACCAGCGTCGGGGACGCGATGGCCGCGACCATCCCGACCCACATCACCCTGGTCCCGCCGACCGAGGTGACCGACGAGGAGCTCGGGGAGATCGAGGGGCACCTCGCGGCGGCCGCCGCCGGCGTGCCGGCGTTCGAGGTCCACCTCCGCGGCACCGGCACCTTCCGCCCGGTCTCCCCGGTGGTGTTCGTGACGGTGGTGGAGGGGATCTCGCAGTGCGAGCAGCTGGCGGCCGCCGTACGCCGCGGACCGCTCGACGTCGACCTGGCCTTCCCCTACCACCCGCACGTGACCATCGCCCACCACGTCGCAGACGGGCGGCTCGACCAGGCCTTCCGCGAGCTCGCCGACTTCGAGTGCGAGTTCGACGTCGAGGACTTCCGCCTCTACGTGCACGACCACGAGCTCGGCTGGACCCCGACTCGCTACTTCCCTCTCGGCACGGGTACCTGACCCCCATGGCTGGCGTCGTCGACCGGGTGAAGGCCCGCATCCACGACGTGCGCCACGACCACCCGGCCCTCGACCACGTGCTGCGGATGCAGGCGCACTACGGCGAGACGAAGGGGAGCCAGCAGGCGGGCGCGGTGACCTACTTCGGCTTCCTGTCGGTCTTCCCGGTGCTGGCGCTGGCCTTCTTCGTGGTGGGCTGGGTCGCCAAGGTGTTCCCCGACGCCCAGGACACCCTGGTCACGGCGATCGGCCAGATGTTCCCGGGGATCATCGGCAAGGGCGACAGCCAGATCCAGCTCAAGGACATCGAGGACGCCGCGGGCACGGTCGGCCTGATCGGCCTGGTCGGTGTCCTCTACTCCGGTCTGGGCTGGCTCTCGGCCCTGCGCGATGCCCTGATCGCCGTCTTCGAGCTCCCTGAGCGGGAGCAGCCGAGCTTCGTGAAGGGCAAGCTCCGCGACCTGCTGACGCTGGTGATCATCGGCGTCGTGCTGCTGGTCGCCGTGGCGTTCACCGGGATCGTGTCCGGGTTCTCCGAGGACCTCCTCGGCTGGGTCGGGCTCAGCGGCGAGCTGGGCTGGCTGGTCCAGGTCCTGGCCATCGTGCTGGGCCTGCTCGCGAACGCCGTGCTGTTCTTCGCGATGTTCCGGCTGCTCGCCGCTCCCGACCTGCCGAAGCGAGCGCTGTGGTCCGGAGCCCTTCTCGGGGCGGTCGGCTTCGAGATCCTCAAGCAGGTCTCCGGGCTGCTGATCCGCAGCACCCAGGGGCAACCGGCGTTCCAGGTCTTCGGCCTGGCGCTGATCCTCGTGGTCTGGATCAACTACTTCTCCCGGGTGGTGCTGTACGCCGCGGCGTGGGCCTGGACCCACCCGCTGGCCCGCGAGCAGCGGGTGGTCGAGCCCGCCGAGCCCGTGCAGGGACCGCCCCTCCCGTCTGCCGACGAGCTGGCGGAGCCGGACGGTGGCCGGTCCAAGAAGGGCGCCTTCGTTGCTGGAGCCGCGTTGGGCGCCGCCGCTGCGACCGCCGTGGCCCGCTCGGGCCGCAGCGACGACTCCTGATCCGACGGAGGGTCCCTATCCGCCGCACGTGGTGATGGTGTGGTCGTCCTCTATCTGGTCGCGGCAGAGCGGCTCGTAGGACGCGAGCTGCTCGCCCTCCTCCAGGTACTCGACCGGCAGCGAGGTCAGCGTCCACCACGGCTGGCTGGCGATCGATGACAGCTGGGCCAGTGTCAGGGGTGGCTCGGACCGGACGACGTCCGTCTCGCTCTGCGACGTCGTGGTGGCGCCGAGCACGAGCCGCAGCCCGCGAGCCTGGCTGATCACCTCGGCGACGTTGCGCTGGAAGCCCGGGTCGCTCCCGCTCACCCGGTCCACGTAGGTGCGGAGCGCGTCACCCCCGGGCAGGTCGACGACGGTGCACTCGCGCATGTACGTCTCCCCGCAGGTGTACGGCGGCTGGCCGATGTAGTCGCCCAGGGGGCCGTCCAGCGGCTGCAGGTCCAGCTGGACCAGGCCCTCGGGTGCGTCGTCGGACGTGAACAGGAACTCGGCCATCGGCTCCGGCCCGCCGGTGCCGCGGAAGTCTGCGTACGTCCCGTCGTCCCCCTCGGTCACCTCGTCCACGCTCGCGATGAGCGCGGCCACCTCGCCGCGACCGGTGACCGGTCCGGTGCGGCCACTCAGACCGCCCGGCGCCTCGACGGGCGCGGTCACGAAGGCTGGATCCCGGGCCGGATCGCGGGCGGTGTCGTCCCCGCCTCCGGGCAGAGCCAGCCACGTGACGCCGCCCACCAGCGCGAGGGTGGCCGCAACCCCCACCGCGCCGAGTGCGCGGCGGCGCCTGCGGGACGCGAGCCCGGCGCGGCGGGCCTCCCAGGCCAGGCTGGACACGTCGACCGTCGTATCGGCGACGGCGTCTTCGAGTGCATCCTTGAGCTTCATCGTCTGTCCTCGGGGTGTGGGCCGGTCACTCGGCCAGGTCGGGGAAGTGGACGCGGAGCCGGGCGAGAGCACGCGAGGCACGGGTGCGGCAGGCGCCCTCGGAGAGGCCGAGCTGGCGCGCGACGTCGGCCACCGGCACGTCCTGGAAGTAGCGCAGCACCAGCACCGTCCGGTCCGTCGGCGACAGCGTGGCGAGCGCGTCGAGCAGGGAGAGGCGGAGATCCGGGTCGACCGGCCGGCCGGGGGTCTCGGCGTGCTCCTCCCACGAGACCTCGGTCACCCGCCGGCGCCGCTTCTGGGCGAGGAACAGCCGGGTCAGGATCGTCCGGGTGTACGCCGCGGGGTGGTCGGCGCGCCGGACCTGTCTCCACCGGGCGAACACCTGGGCGTAGGTCGCCTGCACCAGGTCCTGCGCCGCGTCCCGGTCGCCGGTCAGGAGCACCGCCGTACGCGTCATCCGGTCGGCGGTCGCCGCCACGAACTCCTCGAAGCCACCATGGCCTCTCGTGGGGGGCGTCGCGTCCACGCGTTCCTCTCGCAGCTCGACGCTCACACCATCCCAGATGCCGCGAGAGGGCGAAGTGTTACATGCCAATGCCCCGCTCGGTCTTGCCAAGCGGGGTGTGGGGCGGGGTGGTCAGGGTTCGGGGTCGTCGGCTGGGTCGGTGGGTCCGAAGTGGGCGCGGAACTCTCGGGCGAGGCGGCGTCGTTCGTGGTCGGGGGTGACGTCGAGGGTGCCGGTGTGGTCGCGGAGGAACTGGTAGCCGAGCGGGCTGCGCCACAGGTAGACGCCGGGTTCGACGGTCACGTAGGTCCAGCCGCCGGTGGTCTTGGCGCGGTGGTGGCCACGACAGGTCGGGGCGAGGTTGCAGCGTGCAGGTCGGCCCGTTATCCAGGTGGTGGGACGCGGTGGTCGCAGTCGCAGTCTTCGGCGGGGCGGTAGCAGAACGCGAAGACGCAGGTCCCGTCGCGTAGCTGGGTCTGCAGCTTGAGCCGGGCGGTCGCTTCGTAGGAGCCGACCTGGAGGTGCTCGCCCAGGTCC
Organism: uncultured Actinomycetota bacterium; assembly: GCA_963766475.1. Taxonomy (GTDB): domain Bacteria; phylum Actinomycetota; class Actinomycetes; order Propionibacteriales; family Nocardioidaceae; genus Nocardioides. The sequence continues at coordinate 355,585 of CAVXZS010000009.1, forward strand.
AGCACGGGTTGGACGGTGACAGCGTGTCGGGGTTGGCGCACCACTGGCGGACCTGGGCGACGGTGACCGGCCCCTTGGTCTCCTGGACCCGCGCCAACCCACCTGCGCCGAGCGAGGGCGGCGTCGGCGAGGTGGACGTGCAGCACGACCTCCCGCTTGCCGCGTCGGCGGGCTCGGCTGGCATCCGTGTCGGTGAGGTCGAGGGCGAGCTGGTGGCGGGCCAGGTTGCCGGCGGCGATGGAGCGGCGTACGTCCAGCGACTCGGTGGATCCCAGGAGGAGCTGGGCGTGGGCGTCGGCGGCGAGGGCGGTGTTGAAGTCCAGGGCGTCGGCGAGGTCGAGGTCGCCCTCGACGTGCACGGTCCCGGCGACGGTGACCTGGGCCAGGTCGACGATCGAGGTGGCGGACCTCGGCGGCGGCGAGCCGGTCGGCCTCGGTCTGGTCGGGGTCGAACCTGGCGGTGGCTTCCTCGATCAGCCGGCCCAGCTGGGCGGGGCCGATCTTGTGGGCGACCGGGGCGACGTGGGCGTCCACGAACGCCGCCGCCGCCGGGGTCAGGGTCATGGTGCGGTCGGCGATGTAGCCGAGTCGGAAGGCCTGCAGGTCACCGGCCTCGAGCCGTTCCCAGCAGCGCCGGAGCCGGTAGCGGCCCTCGACGGCTTGGGCGAGGAAGCGGCGCCCGGACTCGGTGGAGCGGCCCAGCGCGGCGGCGAGCTCGACGACCGCGAACTCCGCGACCTCCGGGCAGCCCTCGCCACCCAGCGGCAGAGCCGACTCGTGCCAGGACTCGTGCCACGAGGCGACCGGGCCGACCAGCGAGTCGCTGGAGTGCATCGCCGCCCACCGCGCGGCGGCCTTCATCACCTCACGTGCCTCGTGGTCCTCGGCACGTTTGCGGTCCCGGGCGTAGGCCAGCACCGAGGCGGGGTCGTCGCACTCGGCGGGCTGGAGGCGGGTCGAAGTGGGAGGTCATCGTGGGGTCAACACTGCCATCGACCACCGACAGTCCAGGGCCTGGAAAGCCCCATTCCACAAGGGATCCCGAAACTATTTTCAAGAATCTTTTCGGCGGGCTCGCCGACCACGGGCTCGACCGGCGGTGCGTGAGTGGGGTGCCTTCGCTGCGGAGGTTTCGAGACGGTCGCTGCGCGACCTCCTCAACCACCGGTGGGCGAGCGGGTGCCGTCGCTGCGGAGGCTTCGAGACGGGCGCAGCGCGACCTCCTCAGCCACCGGAGCCGCGGGAATCTTCGCACCGCCAGACCGCAGCCGCACCTCGCGCAGCCCAGCTCAGTCCCAGCACCGGGTTGCGAGGTTTCGAGACGGTCGCTGCGCGACCTCCTCAACCACCGGTGGGCGAGTCCCAGGGTCACGTTGCGGCGATCTCGACAAGCTCGATCGGCGGTGGTCCAGCAGGTGCCTTCGCGGCGGAGGTTTCGAGACGGTCGCTGCGCGACCTCCTCAACCACCGGTGGGCCAGTCCCAGCACCGGCGGCGGCGATCTCGACAGGCTCGATCGGCGGTGAGCGGGCGGGTGCCTTCGCGGCGGAGGTTTCGAGACGGTCGCTGCGCGACCTCCTCAACCAGCGAAGCTCGCTGACCTCACGCCGAGGCTCAGTGCCCGTGCCGCAGGGCGGCGTGCAGGTCCCAGTTGAGCCGGGAGATCACGTCCAGCGGGATCTCCTTCGGGCAGGCCGCGGTGCACTCCCCGATGTTGGTGCAGCCGCCGAACCCCTCGGCGTCGTGCTGACCGACCATGTGCACGACCCGGCGGTCGCGCTCGGCCTGCCCCTGCGGCAGCTCGCCGAGGTGGGTGATCTTCGCGCCGAGGAAGAGGGACGCCGACCCGTTGGGGCAGGCGGCGACGCAGGCGCCGCAGCCGATGCAGGTGGCGGCGTCGAAGGCGCGGTCGGCCTTGTCCTTCGGCACCGGTACGGCGTGTGCGTCCGGCGCGGCACCGGTGTTGACCGAGATGTAGCCGCCCGAGGCGATGATGCGGTCCAGGGCGCGGCGGTCGACGACGAGGTCCTTGATCACCGGGAACGGGTCGGCGCGCCAGGGCTCGATGACGATCTCGTCGCCGTCCTCGAACGAGCGCAGGTGCAGCTGGCAGGTCGTGGTGACCTCGGGGCCGTGCGCCTGGCCGTTGATCATCAGGCCGCACATGCCGCAGATGCCCTCGCGGCAGTCGGAGTCGAAGGCGACGGGCTCCTCACCCTGGCCGAGCAGCTGCTCGTTGAGCACGTCGAGCATCTCGAGGAAGGACATGTCCTCGGAGACGTCGTCGAGCTCGTAGGTCGCCATCGCGCCGGGCGACGCCGCGTCGGGCTGGCGCCAGATCTTCAGAGTGACCCTCACTTGTAGCTCCGCTGCTTCATCTCGACGAACTCGTAGGTGAGGTGCTCCTTGTGCAGCACCGGGGGCTCGCCGACACCGGCCCACTCCCACGCGGCCACGTAGGAGTACTGGTCGTCGTGGCGCAGCGCCTCGCCGTCCTCGGTCTGCGACTCGGCCCGGAAGTGCCCCCCGCACGACTCGCGCCGGTTGAGGGCGTCGATGCACATCAGCTCGCCGAGCTCGAAGAAGTCGGCGACCCGGCCGGCCTTCTCCAGCGACTGGTTGAGGCTGTCGGCCGACCCGAGGACCTTGACGTTGCGGTGGAAGTCCTCGCGCAGGCCGCGGATCAGGTCGATCGCCTTGCGGAGCCCGTCCTCGGTGCGCTCCATCCCGCAGTACTCCCACATGATGTTGCCGAGCTCGCGGTGGTAGGAGTCGACGCTGCGGGTGCCCGTGGTGGACAGGAACGACGCGACGCGCTCCTTGACCGACTCCTGCGCCTCGACCACCGCGGGGTGGTCCTCGGGCACCCGGTCGAACGGACCGTCGGCGAGGTAGTCGCGGATCGTGTTCGGCAGCACGAAGTAGCCGTCGGCGAGCCCCTGCATCAGCGCCGAGGCGCCGAGCCGGTTGGCGCCGTGGTCGGAGAAGTTGGCCTCACCGGTGACGAACAGCCCGGGGATCGTCGACTGCAGGTCGTAGTCGACCCAGAGCCCGCCCATCACGTAGTGCACCGCCGGGTAGATCCGCATCGGGACCTCGTAGGGGTCCTCGCCCGTGATCCGGGCGTACATGTCGAACAGGTTGCCGTACTTCGCCTCGATCGCGGGGCGGCCGAGGCGCTCCATGGCCTCGGCGAAGTCCAGGTAGACGCCGCGGCGCACCCCCTCCACCTCGGGACCGACGCCGCGGCCCTCGTCGCACATGTTCTTGGCCTGGCGCGAGGCGATGTCGCGAGGCACCAGGTTGCCGAACGCCGGGTAGATGCGCTCGAGGTAGTAGTCGCGGTCCCCCTCGGCGATCTCCCGCGGGTCCTTCTCGCAGTCCGCCTTGTTCTTCGGCACCCAGATCCGGCCGTCGTTGCGCAGCGACTCCGACATCAGCGTGAGCTTGGACTGGTGGTGGCCGGTGACCGGGATGCAGGTCGGGTGGATCTGCGTGTAGCAGGGGTTGGCCATCAGGGCGCCCTTGCGGTGCGCCCGCCAGGTCGCGGTGACGTTGCTGCCCATCGCGTTGGTCGAGAGGAAGAAGACGTTGCCGTAGCCGCCGCTGGCCAGCACGACGACGTCGGCGAAGTAGGTCTCGATCTCGCCGGTCACGAGGTCGCGCACGATGATCCCGCGCGCCCGCCCGTCGACGACGACCAGCTCGAGCATCTCGTGGCGGGTGTAGCAGCGCACGGTGCCGGCCGCGACCTGGCGCTCGAGCGCCTGGTAGGCGCCGATCAGCAGCTGCTGGCCGGTCTGGCCGCGGGCGTAGAACGTCCGCGAGACCTGGACGCCGCCGAAGGACCGGTTGTCGAGCAGCCCGCCGTACTCCCGGGCGAACGGCACGCCCTGCGCGACGCACTGGTCGATGATGTTCACGCTGACCTCGGCCAGCCGGTAGACGTTCGACTCGCGCGAGCGGTAGTCGCCGCCCTTGATCGTGTCGTAGAAGAGCCGGTAGACCGAGTCGCCGTCGCCCTTGTAGTTCTTGGCGGCGTTGATGCCGCCCTGGGCCGCGATCGAGTGCGCCCGGCGCGGGCTGTCCTGGTAGCAGAACGACTTCACGACGTAGCCCGCCTCGCCGAGCGTCGCCGCCGCGGAGGCGCCGGCCAGACCGGTGCCGACCACGATGATCGACAGCCGGCGCCGGTTGGCGGGGTTGGCGATCCTCGCCTCGAACTTCCGGGTGCCCCACCGCTCCTCCAGCGGCCCGCCCGGCGACTTGGTGTCTGCGACCGGGTCGCCGTCGACGTAGTAGCCGGCCGCGTCGTCGTGGAGCTCGCCGCCCGGCTCCCGGGTCGGGGAGGAGTCGAAGGCCAGCGTGGTGTCCGGCATGTCCGGCTTGCCGTCCGGCGTGCCGTGGGGCGTGGTCACGAGATGACTCCGAACAGGGTGAAGATCGGCACCAGCGAGAACCCGCCGGCGATGACGACCGCGAGCAGCACACCGAGCACGTTCGCGTTGCGGCGTGCCTTCGCGTTGTTGGTGAGGCCCAGCGTCTGTGCGGCGCTCCAGACGCCGTGGCGCAGGTGCATCCCGAGCGCGACCATCGCGACCAGGTAGATGAGCGTGAGCCACCAGACCTGGAACGAGTCGACGAGGAGGTCGTAGGGGTCGTCGGTCGAGCCGCCGGCGACGTTGACCTTGCCGATCGTGAAGTTGAGCAGGTGCCACACGACGAACAGCAGCAGCGTGACGCCGCCCCAGCGCATCCAGTGCGAGGAGAACGTCGACGAGGTGTTCTTCTTCATGACGTACTTGGTGCTCCGGGCCCGCTCCTTGCGGCGCCACAGCACGAAGGCGCACGCGACATGGACGACGAGAGAGCAGATGAGCGCCGCGCGGATCGCCCACAGCATGCCCCCGTGGGGGAGCTCGGGCTCACCGATGGAGCGCAGGTGCTCGGCGTACTCGTTGAAGGCGTCGTGGCCGCTGAAGGCCTTGAGGTTGCCGTACATGTGCACCAGCACGAACACGACGAAGACGACGCCGCTGACGGCCATGAGCAGCTTCAGCGCGATCGTCGACCGCGCCGCTCTCGCGCGGGTGACGAGACCGGTCGTCTGACCCGGGCTCGGGCGGGTGGTCGCCACCGCTTCACATTAACTCCCCGCGGACCGCCACCCGGCCGCCCGGCGTGCGACTCCGATCACGGCGGCGTGTGACATTTCCCGCGTTGACGGAGGGACCCGGGTGGAACCGGTTACCCCTGGACGTGGCAATGTGCAGACTGCGCCCGGACGGCAGTGTGCAGGGCAGCGAGCACGGAGGTGGTCATGGCGTCGACGGACGCACGTGAGTCGGCGGTGACGTCCGACGGACCGATGGCGGCAGGGGTCGGTGGACCGACCCGGGCGCACATCGAGGCCCGGACACTTCGGCAGGACCGGTGGTGGCTCTACCCGGCGGTGACCTTCGCGGTCTTCTTCTCCTTCGTCGTCTACTCCACGATCCGCGCGTTCATGGACAAGGACTACTTCGCCGAGCCCTACCTGTCGCCCTTCTACTCGCCGTGCCTCGGTGACTGCGTCAAGGGGTCGTCGGACTTCGGCCAGCCGTTCGGCTGGTTCCCGCTCTCGGCGGCGCTGATCGTCCTGATCTTCCCGCTCGGCTTCCGGCTGACCTGCTACTACTACCGCAAGGCCTACTACCGCGCGTTCTGGCTCTCGCCGCCGGCCTGCGGCGTCGCCGAGCCGCACGCGGCGTACACCGGCGAGACGCGGTTCCCGCTGATCCTCCAGAACGTGCACCGCTGGTTCTGGTACGCCACCTTCGTGGTCGCGCTGATCCTGACCTGGGACGTCGTCCTGGCCTTCGGTCCCGCGCCCGGCGAGTCCGACGGCATCCACATGGGCCTCGGCACCGTGCTGATGCTGATCAACGTCGTGTTCATCTGGCTCTACCAGCTGTCCTGCCACTCCTGCCGCCACATCGTCGGCGGCCGGCTGCGCCACTTCAGCAAGCACCCGGTCCGCTACCAGCTCTGGACGTGGGTGTCGGTCCTGAACAAGCGGCACGCCAACTACGCCTGGCTGTCGCTCTTCTCGGTCGCGCTGGTGGACCTCTACATCTTCCTGCTGGCGGCGAACGTGTTCGACGACCCGCGGTTCTTCTGAGGAGGTCGAGATGACCGAGCCTGCATCCACCCCTGCCGCGTCCGACGCGCCCGCTCCGACCGAGCGGGGCGCGGTCGAGAAGCACCAGTACGACGTGGTCGTGATCGGCGCCGGAGGCTCCGGCCTGCGCGCCGCGATCGCGGCCCACGAGGCCGGCGCGAAGACCGCGATCGTCTGCAAGTCGCTGCTCGGCAAGGCGCACACGGTGATGGCCGAGGGCGGCATCGCCGCGGCCATGGGCAACCGCTGGCCCGAGGACAACTGGGAGGTGCACTTCCGCGACACGATGCGTGGCGGGAAGATGCTCAACAACTGGCGGATGGCCCAGCTGCACGCCCAGGAGGCCCCGGAGCGGGTCCAGGAGCTCGAGGACTGGGGTGCGCTCTTCGACCGCACCGACGACGGGCTGATCTCCCAGCGCGACTTCGGCGGGCACCGCTACGCGCGGCTCGCGCACGTCGGCGACCGCACCGGCCTGGAGATGATCCGCACCCTCCAGCAGCGCGCTGTCGCGCTCGGCATCGACTGCTTCATGGAGTGCACGGTCACCGACCTGTTCAAGGACTCCTCCAAGGGCGGCGACGGCGCGATCACCGGCGCGTTCGCCTACTGGCGCGAGACCGGCTCGTTCCTCGTCTTCGAGGCGCCGTCCGTCGTGCTCGCCACCGGCGGCATCGGCAAGTCGTTCAAGGTCACCTCGAACTCCTGGGAGTACACCGGCGACGGCCACGCGCTGGCGCTGCGAGCCGGCGCCTCGCTGATCAACATGGAGTTCGTCCAGTTCCACCCGACGGGAATGGTCTGGCCACCCTCGGTGAAGGGCCTGCTGGTCACCGAGTCGGTCCGCGGCGACGGCGGCATCCTGAAGAACTCCGAGGGCGAGCGGTTCATGTTCGACTACATCCCGGAGTTCTTCAAGGCGGAGACCGCCGACAACGTCGAAGAGGCCGACCGCTGGTACGACGACAAGAAGAACAACCGCCGCCCACCCGAGCTGCTGCCGCGCGACGAGGTCGCGCGGGCGATCAACTCCGAGATCAAGGCCGGCCGGGGATCACCGCACGGCGGCATCTTCCTGGACATCGCGTCGCGGCGCTCAGCGGAGTTCATCCACAAGCGGCTGCCGTCGATGTACCACCAGTTCAAGGAGCTCGCCGACGTCGACATCACCAAGGAGCCGATGGAGATCGGCCCGACGTGCCACTACGTCATGGGCGGTGTCGAGGTCGACCCCGACACCGAGCTCTCCGGGGTCGGCGGCCTCTACGCCGTGGGCGAGTGCTCGGGTGGCATGCACGGCTCCAACCGGCTCGGCGGAAACTCGCTGTCGGACCTGATCGTGTTCGGCAAGCGGGCAGGCGAGGCCGCCGCGGCCCGTGCGTCCGGCCTGTCCGAGCGGGCGTCCGTCCCGGACGCCGAGGTCGAGCGGGCCGAGCAGGAGGCGCTCGCGCCGTTCGACCCGAAGGGCGACGAGAACGCCTACACCATCCAGCAGGACCTCCAGCAGGCGATGAACGACCTGGTGGGCATCATCCGCACCGCGGACGAGCTCGAGCAGTCCCTCAAGGAGCTGGGGAGGCTCAAGGAGCGCGCCGCGAAGCTCAAGGTGGACGGCGGGCGCGCCTACAACCCGGGCTGGCACCTCTCGATCGACATCCACAACATGCTGCTGGTCTCCGAGTGCATCGCGAAGGCGGCGCTGGCCCGCGAGGAGTCGCGCGGTGGTCACACCCGCGACGACTTCCCGGGTCCCGACCCCGGGTGGGGCGCGAAGAACCTCGTGCTGACGCTCAACTCGGCCGGGGACGGCGTGGACCTGGCCGAGAAGCCGCTCCCCGTCATGCCAGACGAGCTCCAGGCCTTCTTCGAGGACAAGTGACAGTGAGGACGACGCGACGTGGCTGAGATGACCGAGCTGAAGATGCGTGTCTGGCGCGGCGACGACGAGGGCGGCGCGCTGCAGGACTACACCGTCGAGGTCTCCGAGGGCGAGGTGGTGCTCGACGCCATCCACCGGCTGCAGGCGACCCAGGCCGGCGACCTCGCCGTGCGCTGGAACTGCAAGGCCGGCAAGTGCGGCTCCTGCTCGGCCGAGATCAACGGCCGGCCCCGGCTCCTGTGCATGACCCGGCTCTCGGACTTCGAGCCCGGCGAGACGATCACGGTCACCCCGGTCCGCACCTTCCCGATCATCCGCGACCTGGTCACCGACGTGTCCTACAACTACGAGAAGGCCTCCGAGCTGCCGGCGTTCGCGCCACCCCCGCGCGACGCGGACGGGAAGCGCCGGATGGCCCAGGTCGACGTCGAGCGCGGCCAGGAGTTCCGCAAGTGCATCGAGTGCTTCCTGTGCCAGAACGTCTGCCACGTCATCCGTGACCACGAGGACAACAAGCCGGCGTTCGCCGGCCCGCGCTTCTTCCTGCGGTACGCCGAGCTCGACATGCACCCGCTCGACACCCACGACCGCCGCGAGCTCGCCCAGGCGGCCGCCGGCATCGGCATGTGCAACATCACCAAGTGCTGCACCGAGGTCTGTCCCGAGGGCATCAAGATCACCGACAACGCGATCATCCCGATGAAGGAGCGAGTGGTCGACAAGAAGTACGACCCGCTCGTGTGGCTCGGCGCCAAGATCGGCCTGCGCAACAAGGACGACGACGGCCGCGAGGTCGCACCGACGCGCGAGGGCAGCCCGGTCAAGCGCCCGGCGGTGCACGGCTGACTCCTTCCGGAGACGCACGACGGCCCCCGCGGAGCACCGCGGGGGCCGTCGCACCGATGGGAACCGTCAGCAGGGCACGATGTACCAGGCGTAGCCGAGGGAGGTCGTGCCGTCCCCGAACGCGGGCTTGGTGTACGAGATGGCAGTCCTTCCACATGTCTTTGAAGCTCGGCGCGCGTGTTGTAGGTCTGGTTGTTGACGTAGGACTTGAAGTATCGTGCGGACGTGTGCCACGTGCAGCGACTCGATCCGGTCGACGATGCCCGGTGAAGTTCGAGTTGGCGTAGGTGCAGAACTGCTTGTAGTCGCAGCCGTACACCGAGCCGTACGCGCGCCGTGCCGAGCTCATGTGCCCGGCGTTCGCCGGGCAGCGGGACGAGCGTGTCCCCTCCGTCCCAGCTGACCTGGTTGATGGCCACCTGCACGCCGTGCGTGCGGGCGACCTGGCGGTCGACCCGCGCCTGGAGGCGGGCGGCCTGCCCGGCAGTCAGGCCTTCGTCCGCCGCCTGGGCGCGGAGCTCGGCCTGGGAGGCCGGCGTCGCTGTCGCGGCCGAGTGGGGCGGGGGATCGGCGGGCGACGCTTCCGCCAGGGGGGCGGCGGTAGTGGCCAGTGCTCCCGTGGTGGCGCCGACCAGGGCGATCGCGGCCAGGGTTCGAGTGAGCTGCACAAGGGACTCCTAGTGTGTCGATGGGACCGGTGCGCGCCTGAGCTCGCACCGGTCGGGGGCAGAAGTAGCCTCGTCGGGACGAGCCGGTGGCGACAGGTCAGCAGCGGGTCAGCAGGAGGACAGTTCGGCAATCCCGGGAGGAGCCACGACGACCAGCGATCTCAGCTGCAGGAGCCGGGCGGTGCCGATCAGTCCGCTGAGGCTCGCGACGGCGGGCGTGCTGGTCATGTCCGTCGCACTGGCAGGCGTCGCGTGCGGCGATGGGTCGGACTCGGACATCGGGGACGCGACCACGATCCCGTCCGGCCCCACCACGCTGCAGCCGGCGGCTCCGTCCGGTCCCGCCGGCACCACCCGGGTGACCTGTGACCTCACGACCGACGCCGGTCCGGTCCGCTTCGCCCTCGACCTGCCGGAGGGGTTCAAGGCGGGCGCGACCCACCACCGCGCCTACGACTCGGTCGACTGCGCCTGGGGCCTCCCGGTGCGCGTGCGGGACTCGAGCGGCCCTGCCTACACCGCCGTGGTGCGGGTCAGCGTCGGCTACGTCCGCAGCGACGACAAGCGGCAGACGCTCACCGACCTCTACGACGAGCAGCAGGTGAACGCCGTCGAGGGTGACGACCCCCGGGACGACGACTCGGTCCTGCATCTCACCCTCACCCGGGACGTCCCGGTCTTCGGCTCGACGGTGGGGGACCGGCTCTCCTTCTGGTGCTTCTGCGACGGGCAGAACACGATCATCCGCTACGCCCAGGCCGACCGGGTCAGGGTCCAGTGGTCGTCGGTCCGTGAGCTCGAGCAGGAGACCGACGAGCAGCTGGCGGCCGCCCTGGCCGGCGCCGGCACCGTGCCGTGAACCACCGAATACCCCAACGGGTGGAGAACTTGACCGGTCAACCACCGTGTGCGTTCCTTGTCGAGTGACGGGGGGAGTCGCACCGGGCTGGTATCCGGACTACGAAGCACCGCCGGGCCACCAGCGCTACTGGGACGGGGAACGGTGGACCGAGCGTCGCACCGGCACGCCTGGCACTCCCGGCACGCCCGGCACGCCCGGCACGCCCGGCACGCCCGACCGGCCGCCGGCTCCCGGTGCAGGAGCAGGTCCGGCGGTACGCGCCCTGGGTGGTGGCCGCAGTCGCCGCGCTGGTGGTGGCCGGTGCCGCGGCGCTGATCCTCGGTGACGACGACACGGCCAGCTCCAACGGCGGTTCGTCGCCGCCGCCGGCGGCCAGCACCCCGGGGCCGCCCGGCGGTGGGGATGCCGAAGCCGACGAGGGGACGGAGCCCGGACCCCGGACCTGGCAGGTCGAGGAGGTCGTCGACGGGAGCACGGTCCGGCTCTCCAACGGTGCCGAGGTGCGCCTGCTCGGGATCACGGACAGCTGCGGCGCCGACGCGCTCGCCAAGCTCGTCGTCGGGCACGAGGTGACGCTGACCCGCCGCGGCCTCGACAAGGACTCCGAGGGCAGGCTCCTTCGTTATGTCGAGCGCGACGGGGCCGACGTCGGCAAGCGGCTGATCCAGCGCGGCTGGGCCAGGGCGTCGGAGGAGCCCAACGCCAGGCGCGGGGTCTATCGCAGAGTCGACGAGCGGAGCCCCGACCGCTGCTGATCGGTCGACCCTCGGGCACGTCAGCAGGGATCGATGTACCACGCGTAGCCGCAGGACGTCGTCGCGGTAAGTGGTTCGCGTCGGTCGATGGGCAGAAGTAGCCTCCTAGACCTGCCCACGTCCCGACGGGTCGAGGGCCGGACAGCAGGGAGACAGTTCGGGGACTCGGGAGGAACCACGACCAGCGATCGGGCGTTGGGAGCAGCAGCGGGGGCACTGCTGCGCCGCTGGCGCGAGGGCGCCCTCCTCACTCAGGAGGAGCTGGGCCGCAGAGCGGGTGTCGACGCCCGCACCGTCCGTCGTCTGGAGGCCGGTGAGCTGCGCCGGCCGCGGCGCTCGACGCTTCGCCTGCTCACAGAGGCACTCGACGTGGACGAGACAGGGCGCGCCGAGCTACGGGCGGCGCTGGCCGGCGGCGCCTCGGAGCCGGCTCCGGCCCGCACGGCGACGATCGGACCCGAACCCCCGCGCGAGCTCCCTGCCTGTCGTGGCGAACTGGTCGGCCGGCGCCCGGAGCTCGACCACCTCCTGGCCGGACGCAAGCAAGGCGGTGGAGTGTGGGCCGTCGAGGGGATGCCTGGGATCGGCAAGAGCTTCTTCGCCCTCCGGGCGGCGCACGCGGTCGCGCAGGACCACCCGGACGGGCACTACTTCGTCGACCTCCAGGCTGCCCGCCGGAGGCGGACGGCTCCCTCGGACGTGCTGGGCCGACTGCTCCGGGCCTCGGGGGTGCCCGCGGAGACCGTGCCGGGTGACGTCGACGAGGGCGCAGCCCTGTTCCGCAGCGTCACGGCCGGACGCAGGGTGTTGCTGGTCCTCGACGGCGCCCAGGAGCTGGCCGAGGTCGAGCCCCTCCTGCCCGGGGCGGGACCGAGCCTGGTCGTGGTGACCAGCCGCCGGCGGCTGGTCGGCCTCGAGCGCACCCGGACCGTGGTGCTGGGCCCGGTGGCGGCACCCGACGCGGTCGGGCTGCTCGCGGAGGCCGCCGAGTCGCCCGGCCTCTCGTCCGACCCCGCAGCCGCCGAGACCGTCGACCTGTGCGGGCGGATCCCACTGGCCCTGCAGCTGGTCGGGTCACGGCTCCGGTCGCGACCGGCGTGGTCGTTGGCGGCCCTCAACGACAGGCTCCGCTCGGGTGCGCGACTCGACGAGCTGGATCCGGGTGGCCGGGACATGGCGGCGGCGCTCTCCGCATCCGTCGAGCAGCTGGCCCCCCGCGAGCGCCGCGCGTACCAGCTGGCCAGCCATGCGCCCGACCCGGTGCTCGGCCCCGAGGCGGCGGCCGCGCTGTTCGGCGTGCCGACCAGCGAGGCCCGCACTGTGCTCGCGGAGCTGGTCGAGTGCCATCTGGTGGAGGAGCCGGCTCCCGACAGGTTCACGATGCACGCCCTGGTCTGCGAGCATGCGCGCCGTGAGCGGCCCGACGACGCGGACGACGCCGTACGACGACTGCTGGACCACCACCTCGTCTCGGTCCGCGCGGCGGTGTCGGTGACCCGTGCCGGGGCTCCCGTAGCCGCGGCGGTGCCCCACGTCCCGACCGGACGACTGTCCGCCCGTCGCTGGTTGGAGCGGGAGCTGGAGGGCGTGTTGGCAGGTGTCGTCCCGGCGCGCCGGCTGGGCCGCGGCGACGTCGTGTTGGAGCTCTCGGCGCTGCTGGAGCGACACCTCGACACGACCGGACGGCACCGCGCTGCCGTCAGCCTCCACCGGGCCGCGGCCGAGGAGGCGCACGCCCGCAGCGACCCCGAGGCGGAGTCCCTGGCGCTGAGCCGGGCGGCCCGCGTGCTCGACCAGCACGGGGCACCTCAGGAGGCGCTCGCGACCTATCGGCACGCGCTGGAGCTCGCGCGCCCTGTCGGCAGCCCCCTGGCGACGGGCACCGCACTCCTCGGGATCGGCAACCGCCTTCGGCTGCAGGACGACTGCGACGCCGCGCTGTTGGTTCTGGCCGAAGCGGAGGGGCTTGCCCGCACGAGCGCTGTCGGGTCTCTGCTCGCAGAGGTGCTGGCCTGCCTGGGACACGTGCACCGTCAGATGGGAGACGACGTGCACGCCGCCCGGTCGGGCAGCCACGGGGCGGCGCACCAAGACCGCCCCCTGAGTCAGCCGGACACGGGCTCGTAGCTCGCGAAGGTCCTGGTGAACGACCCGGTGCCGTGCGTCGCGGAGCGCAGGTCGATCGGGTAGCGGACCAGCTCCGAGCACGGCACGTGCGCGCGCACGACGGCCATGCCGTCTGCGGAGTCCTGGCCCAGCACCCGGCCGCGCCGTGCGGACAGGTCGCTCATCACGGTGCCCACCAGGGCGTCCGGCACGGTCACCTCGACCTCGTCGTACGGCTCCAGGAGCTGCACCCCGGCCTTCTCGGCGGCGTCGCGCAGCGCCAGCGCTCCGGCGCTCTGGAACGCCATGTCCGAGGAGTCGACGCTGTGCGCCTTCCCGCCGGTGAGCGTCACCCGCACGTCGACCATCGGATGGCCCGCGCAGCCGCGCGACATCTGGGCGCGGAGGCCCTTCTCGACCGAGGGGATGAACTGCCTCGGGACGACGCCGCCCACGACACGCTCGGCGAACTCGAAGCCGGAGCCCCGGGGGAGTGGCTCGACCTCGACCTCGCAGACGGCGTACTGACCATGGCCGCCGGACTGCTTCACGTGCCGCCCGAGTCCGTTGCCGGTGCCGGCCAGGGTCTCGCGCATCGGCACCAGGACGTCGATCTGCCGGACCGAGACGCCGAACCGCTCGGACAGCCGCTCGAGCGCCGCGTCGGCGTGCGCCTCGCCCATCGTCCAGAGCACGAGCTGGCTCTGCTCGCCCGCGCCCATCTCGACCCGCAGCGACGGGTCCTCGGCGGCCAGTCGCGACAGCGCGGTCGAGAGCTTGTCCTCGTCGGACTTGGTCTCCGCCTCGATGGCCACCGGAAGCAGTGGCGTCGGCAGCGACCACGGCCGGAGCACCCGGGGGTCCTCGACCGAGGAGAGCGTGTCCCCCGTCTCCGCCCTCCCGAGCCGCCCCACGGTGGCGATGTCACCGCACACCACGCGGTTGGCGGGCTGGAGGGTCTGGCCGAACGGGTAGGACAGCGCTCCGACCCGCTCGTCGTCGTCGTGGTCGGCGTGGCCGGACTCGGCGCCGAAGAACGACGCGAGGTGACCGGACACGTGCACGGGCTTGTCGGGGTCGAGGGTGCCGGAGAAGACCCGCACCAGGCTCACCCGGCCGACGTAGGGGTCGCTGGTGGTCTTGACGATCTCTGCGACGAGGGGACCGTGCGGGTCGCAGGTGACCGGGTCCGCGGCGGCCCCCGCGGGGGTGAACGTGGCGGGGCTCGGGTGCTCGCTGGGCGCGGGGAAGCCGCGCACCATCAGGTCGAGCAGCTCCTCGCAGCCGACGCCGCTCGTCGAGCAGGCGGGCACGACGGGGAAGAAGGTGCCGCGCGCCATGGCACGGTGCAGGTCCTCGAGCAGCGCGTCCTCGGTGACCGGCTCGCCGGCGAGGTAGCGGTCCATCAGCCCCTCGTCCTCGGACTCCTCGATGATCCCCTCGATGAGCGCGGCCCGGGCGTCCTGGTTGTCGACCTCGGAGCCGACCCCGGAGTCGACCTCGGAGTCCGGGTCGGTGCCCAGCAGCCCGACCAGCCCGGTGACGTCGGTGCCCGACATGACCGGGACGTACAACGGGAGCACCTTGTCACCGGTGCTCCCGAACGTCTCCTGTGCTGCCGCCAGCACCCCTGGGTAGTCGGCCCGCGCGTGGTCGAGCTTGGTCACCACCACCGCCCGCGGCATGCCGACGTCCGCGCACTCGCGCCACAGCATCGCCGTGACCTGGTCGACCGGCTCGTTGGCCGCGGTCACGAACAGCGCGCAGTCCGCGGCCCGGAGCCCGGCCCGGAGCTCGCCCACGAAGTCGGCGTAGCCGGGGGTGTCGATCAGGTTCACCTTCACCCCGCGGTGCACGACGGGCGCCACCGACAGCGCCATCGAGCGGCCGTGGGACCGCTCGCCGGCCTCGAAGTCGGACACCGTGGTGCCCTCGGCGACCGAGCCGGCGCGGGTCAGGGCGCCGCTGCGGACCAGCAAGGTCTCCAGGAGGGTGGTCTTGCCACCGGAGCTCGGCCCCACCAGCACGACGTTGCGTATCTCATCGGGCTTGAGGGCCTCGAGATCTTGTCTGCCGGCAGCACGCGCTCCTTTGTCCACCATGGGGATACGTTGCTCCCGACCGGGGCGGCACCTCAACCCCCTGGCATGGACAAATTCACAGTCCATGGCCCTGCGGCGGTGTCGAACCTACGCTTCGACCGTGACCGAGGAGCAGACCGTCGACGGCGGCCTGGCCCAGCCCGAGGAGCTCGAGCCGGACCAGGGCAGCCTCGACCTCGTCGCGTCCGAGGACCACCACGACAAGGCGGAGTGGGAGGCGGCCGCCGCGGCCGTGCTCCGCAAGGCGGGCCGGCTCGCGGACGGCGCGCCCGACGCGCAGGTCTGGGAGGAGCTCACGCGGACGACCCTCGACGGGATCGGCATCACCCCTCTTGGCACGCCCGATCTCCTCGACGGGCTGGTCACGGTGGGCCGGCCGACCAGAGCCGCGGAGTGGGACATCCGGGCGCACCTCGCCGTCACCGACGCGACGACGGACAACGGGACGCTGCTCGCAGATCTGGAGGGCGGAGCCACCTCGCTGTGGCTCGAGGCGGGCGAGGAGACCGACTGGAGCGTCCTCCTCGACCAGGTGCTGCTCGACCTCGCGCCCGTCGTCCTGCAGACGACCGAGGCCGGCGCCCGCGGCTTCCTGCAGTACGCCGAGGGTCGCGAGCTGCACCCGCGCACCAACCTCGGTCTCGACGCCCGCCTCACCACCCGGGAGCTGGCCGACCAGGCCTGGCAGTCGGGGGTGCGCGTCTTCGTCGTGGACGCGACCGAGGTCCACGACCGCGGGGCGTCGGACGTGCAGGAGCTCGCCCACTCCCTGGCCGTCGGGACCCACTACCTCCGCAAGCTGACCGACGACGGCTTCGACCTCGACGAGGCCGCGCAGGATCGTCGAGTTCCGCTACGCGGCGACCGACGAGCAGCTCACGACGATCGCGAAGCTGCGCGCGGCCCGCCGGCTCTGGGCGCGGGTCCTCGAGCTCAGCGGGACCAGCGTCCGAGACCAGCACCAGCACGCCGTGACGAGCCGGCCGATGATGAGCAAGTACGACCCGTGGGTCAACATGCTGCGCACCACCGTCGCCGCGTTCGCGGCCGGCGTCGGTGGAGCGGACGCCGTCACGGTGCTGCCCTTCGACAGCCCGATCGGGACCCCCGACGCCTTCGGCCGCCGGATCGCCCGCAACACCTCGCACCTGCTCGTCGACGAGGCACACGTCGCCGCGGTCGCCGACCCCGCCGGCGGTGCCTACGCGGTGGAGAAGCTGACCGACGACCTCGCGGTCGCCGCCTGGGAGCTGTTCGGCCGGCTGGACGAAGGTGCTGACATCCACGTCGAGATCGCGCGGGCGGTCGAACAGCGTGACCGCGAGGTCGCTACCCGCACGCGTCCGATCACCGGGCTCAGCGAGTTCCCGAACCTTGCCGAGACGCTCCCCGAGAGACCACCTGCGAGCGAGACCCGGGAGGTGCGCCGCTACGGCGCCGCGTTCGAGGCCCTCCGCGACGACCCGGCCCGTGGCCGCGTCTTCCTGGCGACCATGGGAACGGTGGCCGCCCACACCGCGCGCGCGACGTTCGCCTCCAACCTGCTGGCTGCCGGTGGCGTCGCCGTCGACGTCGCAGGACCCACGGAGAACGCCGACGACCTGGTCGCGGCCTACGACGGCCAGCGCGTCGTCTGCCTGGCCGGCAGCGACGGCGCCTACGAGGCGTGGGCCGACGAGGCAGCGACGGCGCTGCGCGCGGCCGGCGCGCAGTGGGTGGTCATCGCCGGCAGGCCCCGCGAGTCCGCCGACGACTCCGCCGCGACGGGCGTCGACGCGCTGGAGTTCCTGAACCGGGTCCGGGAGCAGCTGTCATGACGGTCCCCAAGAGCTTCGCGGGCCTGCCGCTCAACGACGCGGCCGGCTGGTCCATCGACTGGTCCGAGCCGGTCGCGCCGTGGCTCTCGCCCGAAGGCATCGACATCCTCCCGGTCTACGGTCCCGAGCACCTCGAGGGGCTCGACGCGCTCGACACCTGGCCCGGGCTGTCGCCGTTCCTGCGCGGGCCCTACCCGACCATGTACACCACCCAGCCGTGGACGATCCGGCAGTACGCCGGCTTCTCCACCGCCGAGGAGTCCAACGCCTTCTACCGCCGCAACCTGGCGGCCGGTCAGAAGGGGCTCAGCGTCGCCTTCGACCTCGCGACCCACCGCGGCTACGACTCCGACCATCCCCGCGTGCGCGGCGACGTCGGCATGGCCGGCGTGGCGATCGACTCGATCTACGACACCCGGACCCTCTTCGACGGCATCCCGCTCGACGAGATGTCGGTGTCGATGACCATGAACGGCGCCGTGCTGCCGGTGCTCGCGCTCTACATCGCCGCGGCCGAGGAGCAGGGGGTCAAGCCGGAGCAGCTCAGCGGGACCATCCAGAACGACATCCTCAAGGAGTTCATGGTCCGCAACACCTACATCTACCCGCCCGAGCCGAGCATGCGGATCATCTCCGACATCTTCAGCTACACCGCGGCGAAGATGCCCCGCTTCAACTCGATCTCGATCTCCGGCTACCACATCCAGGAGGCCGGGGCGACGCAGGACCTCGAGCTCGCCTACACCCTCGCCGACGGCGTCGAGTACATCCGGGCCGGCCTCGCGACCGGGATGACGATCGACCAGTTCGCCCCGAGGCTCAGCTTCTTCTGGGCGATCGGCATGAACTTCTTCATGGAGGTCGCGAAGCTGCGCGCCGCCCGCGCGCTGTGGAGCCGGCTGGTCCGCGACTTCGACCCGCAGAACCCCAAGTCGCTCAGCCTGCGCACGCACAGCCAGACCAGCGGCTGGTCGCTCACCGCCCAGGACGTCTACAACAACGTCGGCCGCACCTGCATCGAGGCGATGGCGGCGACCCAGGGCCACACCCAGTCGCTGCACACCAACGCCCTCGACGAGGCGATCGCGCTGCCGACCGACTTCTCGGCCCGGATCGCCCGCAACACCCAGCTGCTGCTCCAGCAGGAGAGCGGTACGACGGGCACCATCGACCCCTGGGCGGGGTCCTACTACGTCGAGCGGCTCACCCACGACCTCGCCGAGCGGGCCTGGGCGCACATCCAGGAGGCCGAGCGGGCCGGCGGCATGGCCAAGGCGATCGAGCAGGGCATCCCGAAGATGCGGATCGAGGAGGCCGCCGCCCGCACCCAGGCCCGGATCGACTCCGGCGCCCAGAAGGTGGTCGGCGTCAACACCTACCGGCTCGCGACCGAGGACGAGCTGGACGTGCTCAAGGTCGACAACGACGACGTCTACCGCCAGCAGATCGCCAAGCTCGAGCGGCTCCGCGCCGAGCGCGACGACGACGAGGTGCGCCGCACGCTCGAGGCGCTGACCCGCTCCGCCGAGAACGGCCCCGGAGCGGGCCTCGACGGCAACCTGCTCGCGCTCGCCGTCGACGCGGCGCTGGCCAAGGCGACGGTCGGCGAGATCTCCGACGCCCTCGAGAAGGTCTACGGCCGCCACCAGGCCACCATCCGTACGATCAGCGGCGTGTTCAGGGACGAGGCCGCCTCGGGGAGCGAGGCCGGCGGGACGCTCGTCCAGCAGGTCCTCGACGCGACCGAGGAGTTCGAGGAGGCCGAGGGCCGCCGGCCGCGCATCCTGGTCGCCAAGATGGGCCAGGACGGCCACGACCGCGGCCAGAAGGTCATCGTCTCCGCCTTCGCCGACATGGGCTTCGACGTCGACGTGGGCCCGCTGTTCTCCACTCCGGAGGAGGTCGCCCAGCAGGCGGTCGACGCCGACGTGCACATCGTCGGCATCTCCTCCCTGGCCGCTGGTCACCTCACCCTGCTGCCCGCCCTGAAGAAGGCGCTCGAGGAGCAGGGTCGTCCCGACATCATGGTCGTGGTCGGCGGGGTCATCCCGCCCGACGACGTGGCGACCCTCAAGGAGATGGGCGCGGCCGCCGTCTTCCTGCCCGGCACCGTGATCGCCGAGTCCGCGCTCGACCTGCTGGCCAGGTTGCGCGAGGCAACCAGCTCGACGCAGCGCGACTCGTGAGTCGGGCTCTGACGCGGTCCTTCCCGTCGGCTCGTCGACGGGCATCCGCGACCCAGAGGCGAAGCGCGGCCGCGCGTGTCGCAGGCGATCACGCTGGTCGAGTCGTCCAAGCCGGAGCACCGCGCGGCCGCGCGCGAGCTGCTGACCGCGCTCGCCGAGGACGATGACTCGGGCGTCCGCTCACCGGCCGTCCGGGTGGGTGTGTCCGGGGTGCCCGGCGTCGGCAAGTCGACGTTCATCGAGTCGCTCGGCACCCGGCTCACGGCGCAGGGGCACCGGGTCGGCGTGCTCGCGGTCGACCCCTCCAGCATCCGCACCGGCGGCTC
Source organism: uncultured Actinomycetota bacterium (assembly GCA_963766475.1). Lineage (GTDB taxonomy): Bacteria > Actinomycetota > Actinomycetes > Propionibacteriales > Nocardioidaceae > Nocardioides. The sequence goes on from CAVXZS010000009.1 coordinate 375,291, forward strand.
GGTGCTCGGCGACAAGACCCGGATGGCGAAGCTGTCCGCGGACCCCGACGCCTTCATCCGGCCCTCGCCGGCCGCCGGCACGCTCGGCGGCGTCGCCCGCGCGACGGTCCAGGCGATGGCGGTGCTCGAGGCGGCGGCCTACGACGTGGTGCTGGTCGAGACCGTCGGCGTCGGCCAGTCGGAGGTGACCGTGGCCGGCATGGTCGACACGTTCCTCTTCCTCACCCTGGCCCGCACGGGCGACCAGCTGCAGGGCATCAAGAAGGGCATCCTCGAGATCGTCGACGTGGTCGCGGTCAACAAGGCCGACGGCGACCGGCAGGACGAGGCCCGGGCCGCTGCCCGGGAGCTGGCCGGAGCCTTGCGGCTGGTGCGCGGCAAGGGGGAGTGGGCACCGACCGTGGTCACCGTCTCCGGGCTGCACGACCTCGGTGTCGACGACCTCTGGGAGCGGGTCCTGGCCCACCGCGACCACCTCGGCGGTGAGGGGCTGGCAGCCAAGCGCGCGCAGCAGCAGCTCGAGTTCACCTGGGCGCTGGTCCGCGACGAGCTCGACCAGCGGCTGCGCCACTCGGCCGGCGTACGCCGGATCCGCGACGAGGTGCGCGACGCCGTGCTCGCCGGCGAGCTGCCGGCGCCGGCCGCGGCCGACCGACTGCTCGCGGCGTACGACGAGCCTCACCCAGAAAGGTGAAATTCGGGACCTGTCCCGGCAGGCCGGGACAGGACTCACTTGCCACGGGACACCAGTCGTAGAAACCTCCGCGTAGGCACCGAGCGCCGGAGGGTCACCGGTCGGGGGTCGCCAGAGTCACCCTCGTCACCCATCCCGAAGGAAGATCACATGCGAACTCGTCACCTCCTCGCCGCGACAGCGGCCCTCGCGCTCGCCGGCAGCACCGCCGCCGCCGGGCTGAACGGCGCCGCCGCGTCGGTGCACCCGTCGGCACACAAGGCCGCGCCCACCGTCACCACGATCGCCAAGAAGCTGGTCGGCCCGCTCAGCGTCGCCCAGGCCCCGGACGGCACCCGCTACTGGACCGACGCCTTCGCCGGCCTCCTCTACAAGCAGACGCCGACCGGCACCGTATCGGTCGTCTACAAGAGCAAGCACCACGGCGCCGACGGCGTCTCGGCCGACGGCGGGCAGCTCCGGTTCGTGACGGGTTCCGACGACAACAAGTCCGGCGGGGTGTGGACGCTCGACGCGGGCGGCGCGCCGAAGCTGCTCGGCGACACCTACGCCTACGAGAAGAAGGCCAACCCGGACGGCAAGTTCCAGTACGGCTTCCTCAAGACGCCCAAGTCCTGCCTGGCCCAGCTGCCCGAGGAGTTCGGACCCGGGACCTACTCGGGAGTCAAGGAGACGCACTCCTACGCCGTCGCCTCGGCCGCGGGGGTCGACTACGTCGCCGACGCCGGCGCCAACGCGATCCTCGCGCTGGACGCCACGGGCGCCTTCCGCACCGTGGCGGCCCTCAAGCCCGTCAAGGTGAAGGTCACGCCGGCCGCCGCGAGGGGCGCGCACCTGCCGAGCTGCATCGTCGGCAAGAAGTACGCCCTCGAGGCGGTCCCGACCGACATCGAGTACGGCCCCGACGGCCAGCTCTACGTCACCAGCCTGCCGGGTGGCCCCGAGGACGGCAGCCTCGGCCTCAACGGCCGGGTGCTCAAGATCGACCCGGCCACCGGCCACGTCTCGACGGTCGTGGGCGGGCTGCTCAGCCCGACCGGCGTCGCGGTGACCAGCACCGGTGACATCTACGTCGCCCAGCTGTTCCGCGGCGTGATCTCCAAGATCGCGGCCGGGTCCCACAAGGCGAGGACCTACCTGAAGGTCCCGATGCCCGCGGCGGTCGAGGTCACCCCGACCGGTCTGCTCGCGACGATCAACGCGCTGCCGGGCAGGAAGCCCAAGGGTCAGGTCGTCACGGTCACGCCGTGATCTGAGCGCAACCGCTGCGAGGATCTCCGACGCCATGTCCGTACGGCGTCGGGGATCCTCGTTCGTCACGGCCGCGCTCATCCTGCTCACCAGCGCTCCGGGTGCGGCGGCAGCGCCGCGCCCGCACCCCTACGACACCCTGGACCGGGGACTGCTGAGCCCGCTCAGCGTGGCTGTCGACGCCGACGGCGGGGTCTGGTACTCGGAGAACTACGCCGGGCTGCTCCACCACCGCACCAGGGCCGGCAGGGTCACCACCCCGGCGGACGCGCCCGGTGAGCTCGAGGTCAGCGCGGTCAGCGAGCTGGACGGCACGGTCTGGTACGTCGTCGCGGGCGCCGGCCACACGGTCGGCAGGCTGCACGAGCTCGACCGCCACCCGGACGGCAGGCTGACCGACAGGGTCGTCACCGACCTCTACGCGCACGAGCGCCGGACCAACCCCGACCACGGCTTCACCTACGGCTTCCGTCGACCTGCCCCCCGGCTGCGCGGCCCGGCTCCCGCGCGGCGGACGCACGGCCTACCGGGGCCGGCCCGAGACCCATCCGGTCGCCTCGCTCCCTGCCCACGGTGCGCTCTACCTGGCGGACGCGGCCGCCAACGCGGTCACCGCGGTCGTCGACGGCACGCCGACCACGGTCGCCGTGCTCCCTCCCGTGCGGACCACCATGACCCGCGCGTACGCAAAGGCGAACGACTTCCCCGACTGCACGATCGGCCGCGGCTACTGGGCCGAGGCGGTCCCCACCGACGTGGAGGAGGGACCGGACGCGTCTCTCTACGTGACCAGCCTGCCCGGCGGTCCCGGCGTGGTGCACGGCGCGCCGGCGGGCCGGCTGCTGAGGATCATGATCCTCACCGGCCAGGTGAGCGTGGTCGCCGACGGCCTGGACGACCCGGTGGGCCTGGCGGTGTCCGACTCCGGCGACATCTACGTCAGCGAGCTCCAGGCCGACCGGATCTCCCGGATCGCCGCCGGGACCAGCACCGCGCGGACCTACGCCCGCGTGCGCTTCCCCGGCGACCTGGAGTGGACCCCGGACGGTCTGGTGGCCACCACCGACGTGCTCAGCGGCACCAACGGCGTCGACCCGCCCGAGGGCAGGCTCGTGAGATTCAACTAGACGAGCGTTGGTCGTCTAGCCTTCGGGGGACATGCACGCAGAGGACCAGGGGGCTTCGAACGCCGCCACCGTGATCGCCGACGTCGTCGACAAGTACGACACCGACCTCGTCGACCTGCGCCGCGACCTCCACGCCCATCCCGAGCTGTCCTGGTCCGAGCTGCGCACGGCGGAGGTGGTCGCCGGCCGGGTCGAGCAGGCCGGCTGGACGGTCACCCGCTACAGCCGCACCGGTTTCGCGGCCGACCTCGGCGACTCCGGGCCGCTCGTGGCGCTCCGTGCCGACATGGACGCGCTCCCGGTCCACGACCTCACCGACGACCCCTGGGCCAGCACGGTCGCGGGGGTGGCACATGCCTGCGGCCACGACGTGCACACGGCCGCGCTCACCGGCGCCGCGCTGGCGCTGGCCGAGGTGCACGACCGCGGGCTGCTCTCGGGCCGGATCCGGCTGCTCTTCCAGCCGGCCGAGGAGGTGATGCCAGGTGGTGCGGTGCACTTCATGGAGGAAGGCGCGCTCGCCGGGGTCGAGCGGGTCTTCGCGCTGCACTGCGACCCGGGCGTCGACGTCGGTCAGGTCGGGCTCCGGCTCGGACCGCTCACCAGCGCCGCGGACCGGGTCGAGGTCCGGCTCAGCGGCACCGGCGGTCACACCAGCCGGCCGCACCTGACCGGGGACCTCACCTTCGCACTGGCCAAGGTGACCACCGAGCTGCCCGCGGTGCTGAGCCGCCGGATGGACCCGCGGGCGGGCGTCAGCGTCGTGTGGGGCAGCCTGCACGCAGGGTCGGCACCCAACGTGATCCCGGACCACGGCCTGGTCACCGGCACGGTCCGCATCCTCGACGCGATCGCCTGGGCCGACTGCGAGGACGTGGTCCGCACGGTCGTCGACGAGATCGTGCGCCCCTACGGCGTGACCGCGGAGATCGACTACCAGCGCGGCGTGCCACCGGTCGTCAACGAGCCGGTCTCCAACCGGATCCTGGCCGAGGCGGTCCGGGTGGTCCTCGGTGACACGGGCCAGGTGATCGCCGGGCAGAGCCTCGGCGGTGAGGACTTCGGCTGGTACCTCGAGCGGGTGCCCGGCGCGATGATGCGGCTCGGCACGCGGACGCCCGGCGGGGCGACGTACGACCTGCACCAGGGGAACCTGCGGGTCGACGAGCGCGCGACCGGGATCGGGGCCAAGCTGCTGGCCCAGACCGCCGTGCGCGCTCTCGCGGGCCGACGCTGACCAGAAATGACCCGGACGGCATGCGACGGGTGGCCCGGACAGCGCCCCACCCCGGCCTCGTGATGGCCCGTCGGGCCCCGCTTCATGACCCGACCGGGGTCCTCAGGTCACCAGTGGGTAACAACCACCGGCGTCAAGACGCCTGAGGTGTCGTCAAAGGACGCCGGAACCTATACCGTTCACCCGATCAGCGGCCGGTGGCCCATGAGCATCAAGGAGGCGTCTTGCGACGCAGTAGGAAGTTCGCATCCATCCTGACGGTCGGCATTCTCGCCTTGGGCGCGACCGCGTGCGGTGACGACGACAGCAGCGGGACCGACGAGAGCACGGGCGGGACCACGGAGAGCAGCAGCACCAGCGAGAGCAGCGAGCCCGCTGAGCCTGCCTCGGACATCAAGGTCGGCATGGCCTACGACGTCGGTGGCCGCGGTGACCAGTCCTTCAACGACTCGGCGGCAGCAGGGCTCGACCAGGCCAAGGACGAGCTCGGCGTCGCGGCCGACGAGTCCGAGGCCACCGACGGTGAGGCCGAGTCCGCCCGCGAGGAGCGGCTCGTCACCTTCGCCGAGGCCGGCTACGACCCGATCATCGCGGTGGGCTTCGCCTACGCCGAGTCGGTCGGCAAGGTGGCGGCGCAGTACCCCGACGTGCACTTCGCGATCATCGACGACTCCAGCCTCGCGGACGTCGCCAACGTCGCCAGCCTGGTCTTCGCCGAGGAGCAGGGCTCGTTCCTGGTCGGCGCGGCGGCCGCGCTGAAGTCGCAGGCCGGCCACATCGGCTTCGTCGGTGGCGTCCAGGTGCCCCTCATCGAGAAGTTCCAGGCCGGCTACGAGGCGGGTGCCAAGACGGTCAACCCGGACATCAAGATCGACGTGACCTACCTGACGCAGCCGCCGGACTTCTCCGGCTTCGGTGACCCGGCCAAGGGCAAGACCGCCGCGCAGGGCATGTACGACGGCGGCGCCGACATCGTCTACCACGCAGCCGGTGGTTCGGGCGGTGGCGTCTTCGAGGCGGCGGCCGAGGCCAAGGGTCTGGCGATCGGTGTCGACTCCGACCAGTACAACACCGCCGACCCGTCGGTGCAGGGCGTGATCATGACCTCGATGCTGAAGAACGTGAACGTCGCGGTCTTCAACTACCTCAGCGAGGTCGCCGGCGGCACGTTCCCGACGGGCGTCAACACCTACGACCTGTCCGTCGACGGTGTGGGCTACTCGACCTCGGGTGGCCAGGTCGACGACATCGCCGCCCAGCTCGACGACTACAAGCAGCAGATCATCGACGGGGACATCACGGTTCCGACCAAGCCCTGATCGGCTGACTGACTCACGCAACAGCCTCCGGGCCCGCGGTCCCGCCCAGTGCGGATCCCGGGCCCGGAGGTCGTATCGGGCAGGGACCCCCGTTGGGTAGTCTCCGGCGGGACCTACCCACCCGACGTCCTCAGGGGAGGAAGCTGACCGTGTCGACCTCTGCACCGACAGTCGAAGGACCCACCGAGGCGTCGGCGCCGGTCACCGTCCGCCTGCGGGGGATCGGCAAGCGCTTCCCGGGCGTGATCGCCAACGACGACATCAACATCGACGTCCGGCGCGGCTCCATCCACGCGATCGTGGGGGAGAACGGCGCCGGCAAGTCGACGCTGATGAAGATCCTCTACGGCGTGCAGCCCCCCGACTCGGGCACGATCGAGATCGACGGCGCCCAGGTCTCCCTGCACTCGCCTGCAGACGCGATCAAGGCGGGCGTCGGCATGGTGTTCCAGCACTTCATGCTCGCCGACAACCTCACCGTCCTGGAGAACGTCGTGCTCGGCGCGGAGCGGCTGCACGGCATCGGCGGCGACGCCCGCGCCGAGGTGAGACGCATCTCGGACGCCTACGGCCTCGGCATCGAGCCCGACCGGCTGGTCGAGGAGCTCGGCGTCGGAGCCCGCCAGCGGGTGGAGATCCTCAAGGTCCTCTACCGCGGCGCGCGCATCGTGATCCTCGACGAGCCCACCGCCGTGCTGGTGCCGCAGGAGGTCGACGAGCTGTTCGGCAACCTGCGCGGCCTGCAGAAGGAGGGCATCTCCGTCATCTTCATCAGCCACAAGCTGGACGAGGTCCTCTCCGTCGCCGACGAGATCACCGTGATCCGGCGCGGGACGACGGTCCGGACCGTGCTGCCGACCGAGGTGACCGCCCGTCAGCTGGCCGAGCTGATGGTGGGCTCCGAGCTGCCCTCGCCCAGCACCGAGACGTCGACCGTCACCGACACGGTGCTGCTCTCGGTCAAGCACCTCGGCCTGCCCGGGACGACGGGCCGTCCGCTGCTCGACGACATCTCCTTCGACATCCACAAGGGCGAGGTGCTCGGCATCGCCGGCGTCGAGGGCAACGGCCAGGCCGAGCTGGTGGAGTCGATCATGGCGATGCGGCCCGGCGTCACCGGGAGCGATCGAGCTCGCCGGCAAGGACCTCTCCCGGGAGTCGACCCGCGAGCGCCGCGAGTCCGGCATCGGCTACATCCCCGAGGACCGCCACCGCCACGGCCTGCTGCTCGACGCGCCGCTGTGGGAGAACCGCGTGCTGGGTCACGAGGGACGCCCACCGAGCACCCGCGGCCCGCTGATCGACAAGCGTGGGGCCCGCAAGGACACCGAGCGGATCATCGCTGAGTACGACGTCCGCACGCCCGGCCCCGACACCCTGGCCCGCGCACTCTCCGGCGGCAACCAGCAGAAGCTGATCGTCGGTCGCGAGATGAGCGGCGACCCGATCCTCCTGATCGCCGCACACCCCACCCGGGGCGTGGACGTCGGCGCCCAGGCGGCCATCTGGACCCACATCAAGACGGCCCGCCGCAACGGGCTCGGCGTGCTGCTCATCTCGGCCGACCTCGACGAGCTGATCGGGCTGTCCGACCGCATCGAGGTCATCCTCCGGGGCCGGCTGGTGGGCGCCTTCGACCCCGACGACGTGACCCCAGAGCAGCTCGGCTCGGCCATGACAGGAGCCGGAGCATGAGTCCCCGCCTCACCAGGTTCGTGCTCGCCCTGTGCGCGCCCCTGCTGGCCCTGGTGGCGGCGTTCGCCATCACCAGCCTGGTGCTGGCCGCCGCCGGCGACCCCGTCATCGACGTGTGGAAGCAGATCCTGTCCTGGCCCGAGGGCCGCAACCAGGCCAACATCCTCAACAACGCCAGCGTGCTCTACCTCTCCGGTCTCGCCGCAGCGATCGGCTTCCGGATGAACCTCTTCAACATCGGGGTCGACGGCCAGTACCGCGTCGCGGCGTTCACCGCTGCCGTGGTGGCCGGCGAGGCGTGGCTGCCCGGCTACCTCAACACGATCCTCGCGATCATGTGCGCGATGGCGGTCGGCGCCCTCTGGGCCGGCATCGCCGGCGTGCTGCGGGCGACCCGCGGCGTCAGCGAGGTGATCTCGACGATCATGCTCAACGCGATCGCCACCGCGCTGGTCGCCTACCTGCTGCGCAAGGCCGCGGTCACGGTCGAGGGCAGCAACGCGATCGGGACCAAGAAGATCCCGGAGGGCAGCCAGATCCCCAACATCTCGATCGGCGACGGTCCGGGCCAGGAGGTCTACGGCTTCGTCTTCATCGCCGTGCTGGTCGGCTTCCTCTACTGGTTCGTGCTCAACAAGACGACGTTCGGCTTCGACCTGCGCGCGACGGGCCGCTCGACCACCGCAGCGACCGCCAGCGGCATCAAGATCACCAGGATGGTCGTCTACGCGATGCTGATCTCGGGCGCGGTGGCCGGTCTGGTGGGGCTCCCGATCCTCTTCGGTGAGAGCTACCAGTACGGCTCGACCTTCCAGTCCGGGCTGGGCTTCGCCGGCATCGCGATCGCCCTCCTCGGCCGCAACCACCCTGTCGGCGTGGCGATCGGCGCGCTGCTCTTCGCCTTCCTCAACGAGCAGTCCAACCCGCTCCAGATCCTGGTGCACGTCTCGCCCGACATCGTGGCCATCACCCAGGGCGTGATCGTGCTGACCGTGGTCATCTCCTACGAGGTGGTGCGCCGCACCGGCGTACGCCTCGAGCAGCAGGCCGTGGCCAGGGCCTTGGAACAAGAGCGTTCCGAGCGTGAGGAGGCTGTGGCATGAGTGTTCCCGCCGCCGCGACCGGCACCCCCATCGCCACCCCGCCGCCGAAGAGCCGCCGGATCCCGGGCTGGGCGCTCCTGGCCGCCCTGCCCGCTGTGCTGTTCCTGCTCGCCGTGCTCCAGCTGATCACCGGAGCCGACGACCTCGCCTCGTCGGGCACCATCGCCGCGACGCTGATCGCCACGACACCGATCATGCTGGCCGGCCTCGGCGGCCTGTGGTCCGAGCGTGCGGGCGTCGTGAACATCGGGCTCGAGGGGATGCTGATCCTCGGGACCTACGGCGCCGGCTACTTCGGCTACCACCACGGCGCCTGGGCCGGGGTGCTCGGCGCGATCGGGATGGGCATGCTCGGTGGCCTCCTGCACGCCATCGCCACCGTGATCTTCGGCGTCGACCACATCATCTCCGGTGTCGCGATCAACATCATCGCGCTCGGTGTCGTCCAGTACCTCGCCTCGCTCACCTTCGTGGGACTGCCCGGAGGCGGCTCCACCCAGTCGCCCAAGATCCCGGACGTGCAGACCGTCACGTTCGACTCGCTGAGCGACAAGCTCCTCGACGTCGAGAAGAGCGACACGTTCTTCGTCTCCCAGGTCGCCGCACTCCTGCGCGCCCTGTGCACCAACCTGTCGTCCCTGGTGATCATCTCGTTCCTCCTGCTGGTCGTGACCTGGTACGTCCTGTGGCGGACCTCGTTCGGGCTCCGGCTCCGGGCGTGCGGCGAGAGCCCGGCGGCGGCCGAGTCGCTGGGCGTGCACGTGCTTCGCTACAAGTTCGCCGCGGTGCTGATCTCGGGCGGCCTGGCGGGCCTGGGCGGCGGCGTGCTCGCGATGGTCGCGTCCAGCAACTACCGCGACGGGCAGACCGGCGGTCGGGGCTACATCGGCCTGGCGGCGATGATCTTCGGCAACTGGCGTCCGGGTGGTCTGCTGACCGGTTCGGGGCTGTTCGGCTACACCCAGACGCTGGGCCTGCGGGGAGGCGACTCGGTCCATGCGCTGCTGCTCGCCGGTGCCGTGTTGGCCCTGGCCGCGGCGTACCTCCAGGTCCGGCGCGGGAGCCGGGCGTCGGGGGCCATCATGGCCGGGATCGGCGTGCTGCTGGGCCTCACCTACTTCCTGGTGGACTCGGTGCCCAACGACTTCAGCGGCATGACGCCCTACGTCATCACGCTGCTGGTGCTCGCGTTCGCCTCGCAGCGACTGCGCATGCCCGCGGCCGACGGCCAGATCTATCGCAAGGGGAGTGCCGGATGACGGCCGCTCCCGAGGAGTTCGACTGGGAGGGGCTCCGCGGCCAGGCGGTCGCGGCGATGGAGCACGCCTACGCGCCGTACTCCCACTACAAGGTGGGCGTGGCCGGGCTCGTCGACGACGGCCGTGTGGTGTCCGGCTGCAACGTCGAGAACGCCGCCTACGGCGTGGCCCTGTGCGCGGAGTGCGGCATGGTCTCCCAGCTCCACATCACCGGCGGCGGCAGGCTGACCCACGTGGTCTGCGTCAACGCGCAGGGCGAGGTGATCATGCCGTGCGGCCGCTGCCGCCAGCTGCTCTGGGAGAACGGCGGTCCGGAGATGCTGCTCTGGACGGTGAGCGGGGTCAAGCCGATGACCGAGGTGCTACCGGATGCCTTCGGTGCCGACGACCTCGATTGACCTGTCGGCCCCGGACGTCGTCGCAGACCCCTACCCCTTCTTCGCCGAGGAGCGCGCGGCACACCCGGTGGCCTGGCACGAGGCCTCGGGGACGTACCTCACCTTCACGCACGCGTCGGTGGGCCAGGTGCAGCGCGACCGGAGGCTCGGGCGGCTCTGGAAGGACCGGGAGCCCCTCGACCACCTCGAGCCGTTCAACCTGCTGCACCGCAACCAGATGATGGAGAACGAGCCGCCCGATCACACCCGGCTCCGCCGGCCGGTGGCCTCGGCGTTCGCCCGGGGCCATGTCGAGCGGCTCCGGCCACGGGTGCGCGAGCTCGCCGCCGCGCTGCTCGACGACATCGACCCCGCGGGCTTCGACGTCATCGCCGACTACGCCGAGCCGCTGCCGGTGCTCGTCATCGCCGACCTGCTCGGGGTGCCGCGCTCGCACGCCCACGACCTGCGGGACTGGTCGCAGGCGATCGTGCGGATGTACGAGGTCTCGCCGTCGCCCCAGACCGTCGACGACGCGGTCCGAGCGTCGACCGAGTTCGCGGGGCTGGTGCGCGAGCTGGCCGCCGAGCGCAGGTCCGCGCCGGCCGACGACCTGCTCACCGACCTGGTCGCGACCGACCTCGACGAGGACGAGGTCGTCGCCGCCGTGGTGCTGTTGCTCAACGCGGGGCACGAGGCGTCGGTCAACGTCTTCGGCAACGGCCTGGTCGCGATGCTCCGACGTGGACTGCGCCCGGGTGCCGACGTACCGGCCACGGTCGAGGAGATGCTGCGGTTCGACTCCGCGCTCCAGCTGTTCGAGCGCACCGCCACCGAGGACGTCGAGCTCGCCCACGGCGGCCGGACGGTCGTCGTCGAGCGCGGCCAGAAGATCGCCGCCCTCCTGGGGGCCGCCAACCGCGATCCGGCCGTCTTCGACCGGCCCGACGAGTTCCGGGTGGACCGGACCCCCAACAACCACCTGGCCTTCGGTGTCGGCGTGCACTTCTGCCTCGGCGCCCCGCTGGCCCGCATGGAGCTCGCCGAGTCCCTGCCCGCGCTGTTCGAGACCTTCCCCGACCTGGAGCTCGCGGGTGAGCCGGAGAGCCGGGGGACGTTCGTGTTGCGCGGGTTCCGTAGCGTTGCGGTCCGAGGAAAGAGGTACTGATGGACGTCATCGACGTGATCACCACCAAGCGGGACCGCGGCCGGCTCTCGCCGGAGCAGATCGACTGGGTCGTGGACGCCTACACCCGCGGTGCGGTGGCGGACGAGCAGATGTCGTCGCTCGCGATGGCCATCCTCCTCAACGGCATGGACCGCGACGAGATCGTGCGCTGGACCGCGGCGATGATCGCGTCCGGGGAGCGGATGGACTTCTCCGGACTGTCCCGGCCGACCGCCGACAAGCACTCCACCGGAGGGGTGGGCGACAAGATCACGCTGCCGCTGGCGCCGCTCGTGGCCGCGTGCGGCGTCGCGGTGCCGCAGCTGTCGGGGCGCGGCCTGGGCCACACCGGCGGCACCCTCGACAAGCTGGAGTCGATCCCCGGCTGGCGGGCCGCGCTCTCCAACAAGGAGATGGTCGCGCAGCTCGAGTCCGTGGGCGCGGTCGTCTGCGCCGCGGGCGACGAGCTCGCACCGGCCGACAAGAAGCTCTACGCGTTGCGCGACGTCACCGGCACGGTCGAGTCGATCCCCCTGATCGCGTCGTCGATCATGAGCAAGAAGATCGCGGAGGGCACCGGCTCGCTGGTGCTGGACGTCAAGGTCGGCACCGGCGCGTTCATGAAGACACCGGAGCAGGCTCGCGAGCTGGCCGAGACGATGGTGGCGCTCGGCACCGACGCCGGGGTGAGGACGGTGGCACTGCTCACCGAGATGTCGACGCCACTCGGGCTGACCGCCGGCAACGCGATCGAGGTCGAGGAGTCGGTCGAGGTGCTGGCCGGGGGCGGCCCTGCCGACGTGGTCGAGCTGACCCTGGCGCTGGCGAAGGAGATGCTGGCGGGCGCCGGCGTCACCGACGTGGACCCGGCCGACAAGCTCGCCGACGGTTCCGCGATGGACTCCTGGAAGGCGATGATCCGGGCCCAGGACGGCGACCCGGACGCCACGCTCCCGGTCGCCAGGGAGTCCCACGACCTGGTGGCGCCCGCGTCCGGCGTACTCACCCGTCTCGACGCCCTTGCGGTCGGCACCGCCGCGTGGCGGCTCGGGGCCGGCCGGTCGCGCAAGGAGGACCCGGTGCAGGCCGGCGCCGGCGTCCGCTGGCATGCTCGGCCGGGTGACCAGGTCACCGAGGGACAGCCGCTGATGACGCTCCTCACCGACGAGCCGGACCGGTTCGAGCGGGCGCTCGCGATCCTGGACGGCTCCTTCGACATCTCCGAGGACGGGTCCTACGACGCGGACCCGATCGTCCTCGACCGGGTCGGGTCATGACCCAGCTCTCGGCCGGCGAGTCGTTCGAGGTCTCCGCCACCCGGCTGCGGATGGGCATCGGCTGGGACCAGGACAGCGGCGCCGGCGCCGCCCGCACGGGCCGGCCCGACGTGGACCTCGACGCGACCGCGCTGCAGTTCACGGGCTCTCAGCTGTTCGACCTGGCGTTCTACAACAACCTGCGGACGCGCGACGGCTCGGTCGAGCACCTCGGCGACAACCAGACCGGCAGCGGCGAGGGAGACGACGAGCAGATCCTCGTCGACCTGTCGAAGGTGCACGGGCCGGTCGACACGATCCTGTTCCTGGTCAGCAGCTACCAGGGCCACTCGCTCGAGTGGGTCGCCAACGCCTACTGCCGGCTGGTGGACGAGGACTCGGACGAGGAGCTGGCTCGGTTCACGCTCACGATGTCGGTGACGGACACCGGCGCGGTGCTGGCCCTGCTGCGGCGTACGTCGTCCGGCTGGGTGCTCAACGCGGTCGGCGAGGGCGTGCCGATCACCGTGCCGACGCAGGGGCTGGCGAAGCTCAACCGCTTCCTCAGCTGAGGAGCAGGACCACCATCTCGGCCACGCAGGCCGGCTTGGTCTCGCCCTCGATCTCGATCGTGTAGCGGGTGACCATCTGCTTGCCCGCCGGCACGTCGGTGAGCTCGGCCAGGGACGCGGTGCAGCGGATGCGGGCGCCGACCTTGACCGGGTGGGGGAAGCGGACCCTGTTGAGGCCGTAGTTGAGCCGCGCGCCGGCGGTCTCGATGCTGAGCAGCTCCTGGTTGAACCGGGGGATCATCGACAGGGTGAGGTAGCCGTGCGCGATGGTCCCGCCGAAGGGGCCGTCCTTCGCCCGCTCCACGTCGACGTGGATCCACTGGTGGTCGTCGGTCGCGTCGGCGAACGCGTCGACCCGCTCCTGGGTGATCTCCAGCCAGTCGGTGGTGCCGAGCTCTTCGCCGACGGCGGCTTCGAGCTCGGAGAGGTCGGTGAAGGTGCGCACGTCGTTCCTCACGGTGTTGCTGACAGGATGGCGGCCATGAGCGCCGTCCTCACCGAACCTAGTGCAGGCCCAGCGGTCACCCCGGAGCAGGTCCGACGGGCGCCGAAGGTGCTGCTGCACGACCATCTGGACGGGGGGCTGCGGCCGGCCACGATCGTCGAGCTGGCCGCGGAGGTCGGGCATCCCCTGCCCGCCCCCGACGCCGAGTCGCTGGGGCAGTGGTTCACGAGGATGGCCGACTCCGGCTCGCTGGTGCAGTACCTCGAGACCTTCGACCACACGGTCGCGGTCATGCAGACGGCGTCCGCGCTGACGCGCGTGGCGCGCGAGTGCGTCGAGGACCTGGCGGCGGACGGTGTCATCTACGCCGAGGTCCGCTACGCGCCCGAACAGCATGTCTCCACCGGCCTCTCCCTCGACGAGGTGGTCTCCGCCGTCCAGCAGGGCTTCGAGGAGGGGATGGCGCAGAGCCGGGTCGACGGGCCAGGCATCACCGTGCGCCAGCTGCTGACCGCGATGCGGCACCAGGCCCGCTCCCGGGAGATCGCGGAGCTCTCGATCGCGTGGCGCGACCGCGGGGTCGCGGGGTTCGACATCGCGGGCGCCGAGGCCGGCTACCCGCCCACCCGGCACCTCGACGCGTTCGAGTACCTCCAGCGCGAGAACTCGCACTTCACCATCCACGCCGGCGAGGCGTTCGGGCTGCCTTCGATCTGGGAGGCGATCCAGTGGTGCGGCGCGGACCGGCTCGGCCACGGTGTGCGGATCATCGACGACATCACGGTCTCCGAGTCCGGCGAGGTCACGCTGGGCCGGCTCGCGGCGTACGTCCGCGACATGCGGATCCCGCTCGAGATGTGCCCCGCGTCCAACGTGCAGACCGGCGCCGCGTCGTCCATCGCCGAGCACCCCATCGGACTGCTCACCCGGCTGCGCTTCCGGGTCACCGTCAACACCGACAACCGGCTGATGTCCGGCACCTCGATGTCCTCGGAGTTCAGCCACCTGGCCGACGCCTTCGGCTACAGCGTCCGCGACATGGAGTGGTTCACGGTCAACGCGATGAAGTCGGCGTTCCTGCCCTTCGACGAGCGGCTGGCGCTGATCGCCGACGTGATCAAGCCGGCGTACGCCGCGATGCGGGCCGAGGCCTGACGCCCGGAGCTCCGACCGGGCTCACCTGACCTCACACGCCCTCACGACCGGTCTGGCGAACCGATGCGCGACGTCGCGCATCACACCAGGCACACCGAGTCGGAGGAACCCATGAGGACTGACGTGACCACCACACCCGCGGCACCGCCCAGCAGGTGGGGACGCACGGCACTCGTGGCCTGCGTCGCGCTGGCGCTGGCGATGTCGGCCGGGACGCCGACCGCGAGCCACGCCGCGGAGCCCGGGCCACACGCCGTGGTGCGGGCTGACGAGCCCGCCACCGCGGGGATGCTCGCCTACACCTTCGGCGTGGGAAGCCGCGGGCAGAGCCGGATCGCCACGGTGTGGACCGACGGCTCGCACACACGGGTGCTGACCGGTGCCGGCGCGGCCTACGGCCCGGCGTGGTCGCCCGACGGCAGCCAGCTGGCCTACGGCACCTACGACGGCATCGCGCTGATGACGGCGACGGGAGACGGTCAGCACCTCGTCGTCCCTGACGGGGAGGACCCGGCCTGGGCGCCCGACGGCCACCGGCTGAGCTACTCCTGCGAGGAGGGCCTCTGCATCCACGACCTGACGACCGGCCAGCGGTCGGTCGTCGTGCCGGTGACGGCGGACTGGCCGTATGTGGAGTCGTCCTCCTGGTCGCCCGACGGGAGCTCCATCGCCTTCACCCGCATCAGCGCCCACGGAGACGGCGACACCAGCGACACCCAGGTGTGGACGGTTCACGCGGACGGCACCGGCCCGGCTGCGGTGCCCGGGACCGCACCCCTGGGCGTCGAACCGCTGTGGTCCCCGGACGGCACGTCGATCATGTACACCGAGTACCACGGAGGACGCAGCGACGGCGAGGTCAGCGGCGACGTGTGGCTCGTCCACCCCGACGGCACCGCCCGCACCTCGGTGCTGGCGCTGGACGGGTCGGACTTCGGGTCGTCGTGGGCCCCGGACGGGAGCCGGGTGGTCGTCTCGAGCGCGGCCGACCTCTACCCCACCATGGACGGCATCTGGACCCTCCGGCCCGACGGCACCGACCGTCGCCTCGTGGTCCGTGAGGGCGGGGGCGCCAGCTGGCGGCCGGGGTTCGAGGTCCCGCTGCCAGGTCCCACGGGTGCCCACCCGCGACCCGGCCCACGCGTGGCCTACGTCGCCATGGCCGACACCGGGTTCGACCTCTTCACAGCGCGTCCGGACGGCACGAGCGTCCGCCAGCTGACCACCACCGGGCACGTCGGAGCACCGGAGTGGTCCCCGGACCACCGCACCCTCGCGTTCAGCACCACGAGCCGACGGGGCTACTCGCTGTGGACCGTCCGCGCGGACGGGCATGGTCTCCGGCAGGTGACGAACGTCCGCGGCTACCAACCGCCGGAGCTCGCGTGGACGCCCAGCGGGCGAGCGCTGGCGTACGGCGACGGACTCCGCCTGTGCGTGTACTCGCTGGCGAGCCGGGTGCGCGAGTGCCGCAAGATGTCCGCCACCTACGGCGACACGGTCTCCCACCCGTCCTTCGCCCCCGGCGGCGACGCCCTGGTCTTCAGCCTCACCGACAACAACGACGTCACCCACCTCATGACGGTCGGCGCACAGGGTGGACCGGTCCGGCGGCTGACCCGGCTCCGCGGCTCCGAGCTCGACCCGTCGTGGTCCCCGCGGGGTGACCGCATCGCGTTCACGCTCGCGCTGGGCGCCGCGTACGACCGGCGCCGGCGCACGACGGTGATGACCGTCCGCGCCGACGGCACCCACCCCCGGGTACTCCTGGCGACAGCGGGGCTGGACGACGGACCGGCCTGGTCGCCGGACGGTCGACGGGTGGTCGTGCGTAGCGACGGGCCTCGTGCCGCTGGCGGTGTTGCGCAGCCGGGCGTGTGGGTGGTCGACGCGGACGGGCGCCACCCGCGGCTGGCCGTGCCCGGGCGGGGCGTCGCCTACGTCGACTGGTGAGCCTGGGTGGGCGAGGCCGGGCTGAGCGCGCCGATGCCCCCGCTCGCCGGTGGTGAGCGGGGTGTGGGGCGTGGTGGTCAGGGGTCTGTGTCGGGATTGCCGAAGTGGTGGCGGAACTCGCGTGCGAGGCGGCGTCGTTCGTGGTCGGGGGTGACGTCGAGGGTGCCGGTGTGGTCGCGGAGGAACTGGTAGCCCAGGGGGCTGCGCCACAGGTAGACGCCGGGTTCGACGGTGAGGTAGGTCCAGCCGCCGGTGGTTTTGGCGCGGTGGTGGCCGCGGCAGGTGGGGGCGAGGTTGCAGGTGCAGGTCGGCCCGTTATCCAGGTGGGGGACGCGGTGGTCGCAGTCGCAGTCTTCGGCGGGGCGGTAGCAGAACGCGAAGACGCAGGTCCCGTCGCGTAGCTGGGTCTGGAGCTTGAGCCGGGCGCTCGCTTCGTAGGAGCCGACCTGGAGGTGCTCGCCCAGGTCGAGGACGGGTTGGACGGTGACGTGGGTGTCGGGGTTGGCGCACCACTGGCGGACCTGGGCGACGGTGACCGGGCCCTTGGTCTCCTGGACCCTGCGCCAACCCACCGGCGCCGAGCGAGGGCGGCGTCGGCGAGGTGGACGTGCAGCACGACCTCCCGCCTGCCGCGCGCGGCGGCTCGGCTGAGCGTCCGTGTCGGTGAGGTCGAGGGCGAGCTGGTGGCGGGCCAGGTTGCCGGCGGCGATGGAGCGGCGTACGTCCAGCGACTCGGTGGAGCCCAGCAGGAGCTGGGCGTGGGCGTCGGCGGCGAGGGCGGTGTTGAAGTCCAGGGCGTCGGCGAGGTCGAGGTCGCCCTCGACGTGCACGGTCCCGGCGACGGTGACCTGGGCCAGGTCGACGTCGAGGTGGCGGACCTCGGCGGCGGCGAGCCGGTCGGCCTCGGTCTGGTCGGGGTCGAACCTGGCGGTGGCTTCCTCGATCAGCCGGCCCAGCTGGGCGGGGCCGATCTTGTGGGCGACCGGGGCGACGTGGGCGTCCACGAACGCCGCCGCCGCCGGGGGCAGGGTCATGGTGCGGTCGGCGATGTAGCCGAGTCGGAAGGCCTGCAGGTCACCGGCCTCGAGCCGTTCCCAGCAGCGCCGGAGCCGGTAGCGGCCCTCGACGGCTTGGGCGAGGAAGCGGCGCCCGGACTCGGTGGAGCGGCCCAGCGCGGCGGCGAGCTCGACGACCGCGAACTCCGCGACCTCCGGGCAGCCCTTCGCCCCCCAGCGGCAGTGCCGACTCGTGCCAGGACTCGTGCCAGGAGGCGACCGGGCCGACCACCGAGTCGCTGGAGTGCATCGCCGCCCACCGCGCGGCAGCCTTCATCACCTCGCGTGCGGCGTCGTCCTCGACCTTCTTCTGGGCCCGGGCGTGGGCCAGCACCGAGGCGGGGTCGTCGCACTCGGCGGGCTGAGGCGGGTCGAAGTCGGAGGTCATCGTGGGGTCAACCCTGCCATCGACCACCGACAGTCCGGAGGCCCGGAAAGCCCCATTCCACAAGGGATCCCGAAACTTTTTTCAGAATCTTCTCCGCGGGCTCGCCGACCACGGGCTCGACCGGCGGTGGGTGGGTGGGGTGCCTTCGCTGCGGAGGTTTCGAGACGGTCGCTGCGCGACCTCCTCAACCACCGGTGGGGGGCGGCCAGCGGGTGCCCTGGCGGCGCCGTACCGCACCACCACCAGACCGCGCGGCATGCCGCACCAGCTCAGTCCCAGGCACCGGCGGCGATCTCGACGAGCTCGATCGGCGGTGGTCCAGCAGGTGCCTTCGCGGCGGAGGTTTCGAGACGGTCGCTGCGCGACCTCCTCAACCACCGGTGGGCGAGTCCCAGGGTCCGTTGCGGCGATCTCGACAAGCTCGATCGGCGGTGGGCGAGCGGGTGCCTTCGAGGCGGCGTACCCCCGCACCGCCCGACCGCAGCCACACCCCGCGCGGCAACCCGACAGCCAGCCCGCCTTTGACCCTCGCCGGGGCTGTCAACCCGCCCCGAGAACCGCAACGAGCGGCACCCAGGATTGACAGCCCCGGCGAGGGTCAGACACTCAGCTGTCGGGTTGCCGCACCAGCACGGTCCCAGCACCGGGTTGCGAGGTTTCGAGACGGTCGCTGCGCGACCTCCTCAACCAGCGGTGGGCGGGTCCCGAGGTCCCGTGCTGGCGGCGATCTCGACAAGCTCGATCGGCGGTGGTCCAGCGGGTGCCTTCGCGGCGGAGGTTTCGAGACGGTCGCTGCGCGACCTCCTCAACCACCGGTGGGCGAGTCCCAGGCACCGGCGGCGGCGATCTCGACAGGCTCGATCGGCGGTGGTCCGGCAGGTGCCTTCGCCGCCACCGCCCGCCCGCAGCCACGCCCCCGCGCGACAATCCGACAGCCAGCGGGCCTCGCCGTCCAATACCGTGACGTCGTGACCAGCAGCATCGAGGCCGACTACCTCGTGGTGGGGGCCGGCGCGATGGGGATGGCGTTCACGGACGCGTTGGTCGACCACGCGCCCGACGTGCGGGTCGCGCTCGTCGATCGGCGCCACGGCGTCGGGGGTCACTGGCTCGAGGCCTACCCGTTCGTGCAGCTGCACCAGTCCTCGAGCTTCTACGGCGTCGCGTCGACCGTGCTCGGTGGTGGGCGGGTGCAGGACCGCGGGCCCGAGGCCGGGCTGCACGAGCGGGCCGGCCAGCCCGCGATCCTCGCCTACTACGCGCGCGTGCTGGCCGACCGGCTGCTCTCGTCGGGGCGGGTCGAGTTCCTCCCCGGCTCGTCGTACGAAGGCAGCCGCACCGTCGTGTCCCGGATCTCGGGCGAGGTGTTGTCCATCCCGGCGGGCTGCCGGGTCGTCGACGCGCGCTACCTCGCGCCCGACATCCCGGCCGAGCTGCCGCCGCGGTTCGAGGTGGGGGACGGCGCGCGGGTGGTCCCGGTCAACGACCTCGTGCACCTCGAGGAGGCGCCGAGCCAGTACGTCGTCGTCGGGTCCGGCAAGACGGCGACCGACGCCTGCGTGTGGCTGCTCGGGCGCGGGGTGGACCCTGCCGCGATCTGCTGGGTGCGCCCTCGGGAGCCGTGGATGCTCAACCGGGCGCTGATCCAGCCGGACCCGGTCGTCTACCTCGGCATGGTCGGCTCGATGCTGGACGCCGCTGCGTCGGCCGCGTCCCTGGACGACCTGTTCCTCCGCCTCGAGGACGCCGGGATCATGCTGCGCATCGACCGCACCATCACGCCGACGATGGCCAAGGCACCCACTCTCGGCACCTGGGAGCTCGAGCTGCTCCGCACCATCGAGGACGTCGTGCGGTTCGGTCACGTCCGGTCCGTCACGCGCGGCCGGATCGACCTGGAGCACGGCTCGGTCGCGGTGGCCGACGATGCCCTCGTCGTCAACTGTGCCGCCGACGGGCTGAAGAACAAGCCGCTCGTCCCTCTGTGGCAGCCCTCCGCGATCACCCTCCAGCCCGTCCGTGCCGGCTTCCCGTGCTTCGGCGCCGCCCTGGCCGGCTACGTCGAGGCCACCCGCACCGACGACGACATCAAGAACGCGCTGTGCCGCCCGTCGTCGTTCGGCAACACCCTCGCCGACTGGGCCCGGATGAACGTCCTGGGCATCCAGAACTCCGCAGCGTTCGGTGCCGAGCCCGACATCAAGGACTGGGCCAACAGCATCGCTCTCAACCCGGCCCGCATCCCGCCGGAGCACGCCGGGTCGGCGCAGCTGGACGGTGTCCTCGAGCGGGTCGCTGCCCACACGGCACCCGGACTGGCGCGACTCGCCGAGCTGATGGTTTGAGAAGGGCGCCGAGAGGCAAATGCAAGACATCAGCCCCCACGCCAAGAGAGCCGGCGACCCATGACCGTCCCCACCA
Source organism: uncultured Actinomycetota bacterium (assembly GCA_963766475.1). Lineage (GTDB taxonomy): Bacteria > Actinomycetota > Actinomycetes > Propionibacteriales > Nocardioidaceae > Nocardioides. The sequence continues at coordinate 395,766 of CAVXZS010000009.1, forward strand.
CGATCGACCGCGTCAGCCTTCTCAAGGAGCGACTCGCGCTGCTGCGCGCCGAACGGGAGGGCGTCGTCCGTGAGACCGTCCTGGTGGCGAACGGCGACCTCGCCGACCGAGCCACCAACGTCGAGGCCACCATCCGCGTGCGGCTCCTCGACGAACGCATCGCGGGCCTCGAGCTCGAGATCGCCGACAGCCAGCACCAGCACCACACCGACGGCGTCGTGTCGGTCGGCGACGTCGTCACCGTCGACCTCGGCGAGGGGGACGAGACCTACCTGATCGGCTCGGTCGAGCAGGCCGCAGCCGGCGTGGACACGATCACGCCGGGCAGCGCGCTCGGCCGCGCGATCGTCGGCGTCGCGGTCGGTGCGACCGTCACCTACGAGCCGCGGCCCGGTGTGACGATGAGCGCCACCGTCCGTTCGGTCGGCGAGGTCCTGGCACCCAGCGCCTGACCCGCTCACACCGTCCAGGTAAGGGTGGAAGGAACGACCGAGATCAGTCGGGCAGCACGACGAACCACGGCTTGGTCCACCGCCCGAACGTCGTGAGCCTGCGGGCCTCGAAGGCGGCCCGCGTCATCTCGACCACGGAGCCGTGAGCGGGGTTGTAGACCTGCACGCCGTCGTCGGTGGGTGCGACCGCGAGGACGACGTGGCGGGGGATCCAGTCGCCGACGTAGAGCGGCGCGGGTCGGGTCGCGACAGCCGCGGACAGCCGCGAGAAGAGCGTGGACCGCGAGTGGAACGGCACCAGCGTCGAGGAGTAGGGCACGCCGGCGTAGGACGACATGGCGCGCGCCACGGCCCACGGAGGAGTGCCGAGGGCGCGCGGCCACGGCAGCTGGGCGCGCCCGAAGGCGGAGGTCCGGGTGAGCTGGCGGTGCAGGTCCAGGACGGCGCCGGCGAAGGCGTGCGGGTTCTGGGTGGCGGCGTACGCCGGGTCGAGGAGGATGCGCGCGGCCACCAGCGAGCTGGGCCCGCAGGTGCGCTGGTCGGGCTGGGAGAGGCCGCGGATCGCGTCGAGGTCCATGCCGCTCATCGCGACACCGGGAGCTGCTGGACCCGGGCGCGCGCCTCGTCGGCCGAGACGGCGGTGCACCCGGCCGCGACCGCCTCGGCGACGATCCGGCGCTGGTCGCGCATGAGCGCGAGGCCACGACGGACCAGCACGACCGGCGGCTTGCGGTGCTCGCGGAGGTCGCGGGTGAGGCGGCGCCAGAACGTGACCATGGGGTGCTGGCGCAGGCAGTACGCCGCGGCGAGCAGCCCGGCCTCGCGGAGCGGGCCGACCACGCGGTGGGCGAAGATCCCCTCGGCCACCACCAGGGAGGCACCTGCCAGGGAGAGGGTCTGGGTGCCGGTGCGGCCGTTGGCCGAGATCGAGTAGACCGGCGTCTCGACCGTGCCGGTGCGGCACAGGGTCTCCAGCGCGCCGACGGCCTCGTCGCAGAGCCAGGAGGCCGGGTCGTCCCAGTCGACCAGCCCGGCGTTGGCGCCTGAGGCGATGCGCGGCAGCAGCGGGTCCGAGCCGTCGCGGTAGAAGTCGTCGAGACGCAGGATCGGCAGCGCGAGGCGTTCGGCGAGGTGTGACTTGCCGGAGCCCGAGGGCCCCGCCAGGACGATCACCTGCGCAGGCACTCGCCCATCATGCCGTGGCAGGCTGCCGTCATGGGAACTCGGGTCGTCGCCGCCGCGCTGCTCCTGGCGTTGCTCCCGACGGCGACCGCGTGCAGCGGCGACGAGGACCCAGGGCCGAAGCCCGGCCCCGACGAGACCACCGACGCGGAGTGCGCCGAGCGGATCCCGGACACCGTCTTCACCACCCTGGGCTGGACGGCGACCGGCAAGCCCGCGGAGGCCACGGTGCGCGGCTGTCACCGCGAGGCCGAGCAGGGGTACGTCGAGGTGCGCGACCGCACCGGCTACGACAAGCTCTGCGCCACCCTCGACCGCAGCGGCGGCGTCGCGCCGGGCACGCCGGTCGACTGGCTCGGGGGCACGGTCACGGCCTGCGCGGTCGAGCCGGCCAGCGACGTCGGGCAGACCAAGGTCGTGGTCAGGCGAGGGAGCGACGAGGCCACCCAGGTCACGGTCGCGGTGCTCACGAGCACCCCGCAGGCGAAGGTGCGGGAGGCCGTCGCCGCGCTGGTGGTGGGTTAGACCCCGATCGGGTGCCAGACCGTCTTGGTCTCGAGGAAGCTCGTCATCGCGGACAGCTCCGGCTCGAGGGTCCAGTCCGGCTCGGACGACGGCGCGCGCCGGACCCGCTTGAGGTTGTCGGCCGCGGCCACCTCCAGCTCGGCGGCGAGCTCGGGTGAGCCGGCGAGGCCCACCAGGTCGATCGCGTTGACGTCCATGTGCGAGGCCAGCCACGGCCCGACCGAGGCCGCGTCTCCGGTGAGGATGTTGACCACGCCGCCCGGCACGTCGGAGGTCGCCAGGACCTCGCTGAACGTCACCGCCGGCAGTGGCCGCGCGTAGGACGACACGACCACGCAGGTGTTGCCGGAGACGATCACCGGCGCGACCACCGAGACCAGCCCCAGCAGCGAGGACTCCTGCGGCGCCAGCACGGCGACCACACCGGTCGGCTCGGGCGTCGAGAGGTTGAAGAACGGCCCGGCGACCGGGTTCGCGTTGCCGACCACCTGGGTCAGCTTGTCGGCCCAGCCGGCGTACCAGACCAGCCGGTCCACGGCGGCGTCGAGTGCGGTGGTGGCCTGCCGCGACGAGAGCCCCTCGGAGGAGGCGAGCGCGTCGAGGAACTGCGGGCGCCGGTCCTCCATCAGCTCGGCGATCCGGTAGATCACCTGGCCACGGTTGTACGCCGTCCGGCCGGCCCAGCCGCCGAACGCACCGCGGGCGGCCACGACCGCGTCGCGGGCGTCCTTGCGCGAGGCCAGCGCCGCGTTGGCGAGGAACTTCCCCTTGGCGTCGTCGACGACGTAGGAGTGCCCCGACTCCGAGCGGGGGAAGGCCCCGCCGATGTAGAGCTTGTAGGTCTTGCGGACGTCGGCGCGAGTCACTTGAGATACCCCTCGAGTCCGTGCTTGCCGCCCTCGCGGCCGTAGCCCGACTCCTTGTAGCCGCCGAACGGGCTGGCCGGGTCGAACTTGTTGAACGTGTTGGCCCACACCACGCCGGCGCGCAGCTGGTTGGCGATCTGCAGGATCCGCGAGCCCTTGTCGGTCCAGACCCCGGCGGACAGGCCGTAGGGCGAGTTGTTGGCCTTCGCGACCGCCTCCGCCGGCGTCCGGAAGGTGAGCACGGACAGCACCGGCCCGAAGATCTCCTCGCGGGCGATGCGGTGGGCCTGGTTGACGTCGGTGAACAGCGTCGGCGGGAACCAGTAGCCGTGCGAGGGCAGGTCGCACGGCGGCGACCAGCGCTCGGCGCCCTCGGCCTCGCCCACGTCGGAGAGCTCCCGGATCCGGGCGAGCTGCTCGGCGGAGTTGATCGCCCCGATGTCGGTGTTCTTGTCGAGCGGGTCGCCGACCCGGAGCGTGGCCATCCTCCGCTTGAGCCGGTGCAGGACGTCCTCGGCGACCGACTCCTGGACCAGCAGCCGCGACCCGGCGCAGCAGACGTGGCCCTGGTTGAAGAAGATGCCGTTGACGATGCCCTCGACCGCCTGGTCGATGGGCGCGTCGTCGAAGACGATGTTGGCCGCCTTGCCGCCGAGCTCGAGGGTCACCCGCTTGTCGGTGCCCGCGACCGTGCGGGCGATGGCCTTGCCGACCTCGGTGGAGCCCGTGAACGCGACCTTGTCGACGTCGGGATGCCCGACCAGGGCCTGCCCGGTGCCGCCGGCGCCGGTGACGATGTTGACCACCCCGGGAGGCAGGTCGGCCTGCTGGCAGATCTCAGCGAACAGCAGCGCGGTCAGCGGCGTCGTCTCGGCCGGCTTCAGCACCACGGTGTTGCCGCACGCGAGGGCCGGTGCGATCTTCCAGGCCAGCATCAGCAGCGGGAAGTTCCACGGAATGACCTGCGCGGCCACCCCGAGCGACGTCTCGCCGAAACCGGCGTACTTCAGCTTGTCGGCCCACCCCGCGTAGTAGAAGAAGTGCGCGGAGACGATCGGTACGTCGACATCGCGGGACTCCCGGATCGGCTTCCCGTTGTCGATCGACTCGAGCACCGCGAGCTCGCGGGAGCGCTCGGCGATGATCCGGGCGATCCGGTAGAGGTACTTGGCCCGCTCCGCGCCAGGCATCCGTGACCAGCCGCGGTGCGCGCGGCGGGCGGCCTTGACCGCGAGGTCGACGTCGTTGTCGTCGGCCTCGGCGATCTCGGCGAGCACCTCCTCGGAGGCCGGGTTGACCGTCTTGAAGGCCTTGCCGTGACCGTCGACGAACTCGCCGTTGACGAACAGGCCGTAGGACGGCTTGATGTCGACGATCGACCGCGACTCGGGGGCCGGGGCGTAGTCGAAGGTCAGGCCGGGGTCGGCGCTCTGCGTCATGGGGTCAGTCCACCGTCACGTAGTCGGGGCCGGAGTAGCGGCCGGTCTTGAGCTTCATGCGCTGCATGAGCAGGTCGTTGAGCAGCGTGGAGGCGCCGAAGCGGAACCAGTCCGGGTCCAGCCAGTCTGGTCCGGCCACTTCGTTGACCGTGACGAGGTACTTGATGGCGTCCTTGGCGGTCCTGATGCCGCCGGCCGGCTTGACGCCGATCATGGTGCCGGTCGCCTCGCGGAAGTCGCGCACCGCCTCGAGCATGACCAGGGTGACCGGGAGGGTCGCGGCGGGCTGCACCTTGCCGGTCGACGTCTTGATGAAGTGGCCGCCGGCCAGCATCCCGAGCCAGGACGCGCGGCGCACGTTGTCGTAGGTCTGGAGCTCCCCGGTCTCGAGGATCACCTTCAGGTGCGCGCTGCCACAGGCCTCGCGGACCTGGGCGATCTCCTCGTAGACCTCGAGGTAGCGGCCGGCCAGGAACGCGCCCCGGTCGATGACCATGTCGATCTCGTCGGCGCCCGCCTCCACGGCGTCCCTGGTGTCGGCGAGCTTGATGTCCATCGCCGCCCGGCCGCTGGGGAACGCCGTCGCCACCGCGGCGACCTTGACGCCGCTCGAGCCCAGCGCCTTCTTCACCGGGGCGACCATGTCGGCGTAGACGCACACCGCCGCCGTCGACGGGCAGGACGGGTCGGAGGGGTCGGGGCGCATCGCCTTGGCGGCGAGCGAGCGCACCTTCCCCACGGTGTCCTGGCCCTCGAGCGTGGTGAGGTCGACCATCGAGATCGCCAGGTCGAGGGCGTAGGCCTTCGCCGACGTCTTGATGGACCGGGTGCTGAGGGCCGCCGCACGCTGCTCGGCACCGACCTGGTCGACCCCCGGGAGCCCGTGCAGGAAGCGCCGCAGGGACGAGTCGGACCGGGTGACGTCGAGGTCACGGAACGGTGTCGTCTCGACGTCGGACTCGGTGGCGACCATGTCGCCCAGCATAGGCTGGACCGGCACCATCGAGCCCAATGGAGGACTGGTGACCCGAACCGACGACGGAGACACCAGGGTCGAGAAGTTCGCCCCCAACGGTGGCACCGGCATCGCCATTCTCGGCGGGCTGACCGCCCTCGGGTTCATCGTCGCCTGGGCCGTCGACATCGACCGGGTCCCGCTGCTGGTGCCGGCGGTGGCGGTCCTCGTCGTGGTGGTCCTCTACACCAGCACGGTCCGGCCCCGGGTGTGGGTCCAGGGACGTGAGCTGGTGCTGCGCAACATGCTCAGCACGATCTACCTCCCGCTCGCCGCCATCGACGAGCTCGCCGTCCAGCAGGTCATGGCGGTGCGGGCCGGGGACAAGCGCTACGTCTGCGCCGGGGTCGGCCGGACCCTGCGCCAGGCCATGAAGGGCTCGGCGGTGCAGAAGGCCCGCGAGCAGATGGGTGGGCTGCGCGGTCAGATCGCCGCGGCGACCGTGCAGGAGCCAGGGGTCAACTACGCCGACTTCGTCGAGATCCGGGTCCAGGAGCTCATCAACGAGGACCGCGTCCGCCGGGGGGTCAAGCGGTTCTCGCCCGAGGCCGAGGAGCTGGCCAGGCAGGTACGCCGGGAGCCGGCCTGGCCGGAGATCGCCGCGCTGGTGGCGTCCCTCGTCTTCCTCGCGGTCGCGGTCGCGGTCCTCTAGGGAGAGCTCAGAGTCACCGTCAGAGTCCCGTCAGAGTCCCGTCAGAGTCCCAGCGCAGCCGCGGCGTCCGCGCCCAGCGCGTCGAGCCTGGCCGCCGCCGAGATGCGGGCCGCGTCGACCCCGGCGTCCGGGTCGACGGGCACGACCACCTCGAGGTAGCACTTGAGCTTCGGCTCGGTGCCGCTCGGGCGGACCACCACCCGCGCACCGTCGGCGAGGTGGAACCGCAACCCGTCGGTGGGCGGCAGCTCGGCACTGCCGAGCGCGAGGTCGTCGACCCGCTCGACCGGCAGCCCGCCGAGCTCGCCGGGCGGAGCCGCGCGCAGCCGCTCCATGGCGGCGGCGATCAGCGACAGGTCGGCGACGCGCACGGAGACCTGGTCGGTGGCGTGCAGGCCGTGCTGGGTCGCCAGGTCGTCGAGGACGTCGACCAGCGTGCGGCCGGCCGCCTTGGTCTGCGCCGCCAGCTCGCAGAGCAGCAGCAGGGCCGAGACGCCGTCCTTGTCCTTCACGTGGTCGGGGTCGCAGCAGTAGCCGAGCGCCTCCTCGTAGCCGAAGACCAGGCCCGGGACCCGGCCGATCCACTTGAAGCCGGTCAGCGTCTCGACGTACGGCTGGCCGGCGGCGGCCGCCATCCGCCCGAGCAGGCTCGAGGAGACGATCGACGTCGCCCAGGTGCCGGAGCGGCCGCGGGACATCAGGTGGTGCGCCAGCAGCGCGCCGACCTCGTCACCGCGCAGCATCCTGAAGCCTCCCCCCTTGCTGGAGCCGGTCGGTACGGCGGCCGCGCAGCGGTCGGCATCGGGGTCGTTGGCGACGACCAGGTCCGCGCCGTGCTCCTCGGCCAGCGCCAGCGCGAGGTCCATCGCGCCCGGCTCCTCCGGGTTGGGGAACGCCACCGTCGGGAAGTCCGGGTCCGGCTGCTCCTGCTGCTCGACCACCCGCGGCGTGCTGAAGCCGGCGGTCTCGAGCACCTGGAGCACCGGCGCGGCGCCGACGCCGTGCAGCGGCGTGTAGACGAGGTCGAGGTCGCGTGGCCCGTCCTCGGCGAGCTCGGCGATCGTGTCGAGGTAGCGGTCGACGATGTGCTCGCCGAGCACGGTCCCGCCGGGGCCTCGGGGCACGTCGCGCACGGGGCCCACCGCGTCGATCCGGGCCGCGATGCCCGCGTCGGCGGGCGGCACGATCTGGCTGCCGTCGCCGAGATAGACCTTGTAGCCGTTGTCCTGGGGCGGGTTGTGGCTCGCGGTGACCATGACTCCGGCCGCGCAGCCGAGCTCCCGGATCGCGAAGGCCACGACCGGCGTCGGCAGCGGTCGCGGCATCAGCCAGACCTTGAACCCTGCTCCCGACATGACCTCGGCGGTGTCGCGGGCGAAGTCGTCGCTGCGGTGCCGGGCGTCGTAGCCCACGACGACCGGGCCGGTCGCCCCCTGCTCGTGCAGGTAGGCCGCCAGGCCGGCAGCGGCGCGGATCACGACCACCCGGTTCATCCGGTTGGGGCCGGCACCGACGGCACCGCGCAGCCCGGCCGTCCCGAACTCGAGGTTCCCCGCGAACCGGTCGGCCAGGTCGGCCGCGTCGGCGCCGCCCGCCACGTCGTCGATGAGCCGCTCGAGCTCGCCGCGCGTGGCGTCGTCGGGGTCGTCGGCCGCCCAGGCGCGGGCCCGCTCCAGCAGGACGTCGGTGGCCGCTGAGGTGCTCATGTGGGCACCCTAGGACCTGTGTCCGACCGACCGCCCGTGGCGGAGCTCATCGCCGACCTGGCGACCCGGCTCGGCGTGGGCCGGTTCGTCGCGGTCTGCACCGACCTGATGGCCGGCGCGGACCGCGAGGACCACGTCGAGGAGCTCCGCAGCCTCACCGGGCACGAGTGGCGCCCGGGCGACGCCGTCTTCGACCGGGACACCTGGGCCGACTACTGGGTGCGCACGTGGGGCGCCCGGGGGCTGCTCCACGTCTGGGACGACGCCGCGACCGACGCGGTGGTGCGCGGGCTCGCCGACGAGCACTGGCGGCCGGCCGAGATGTGCCTCAAGGTCACCGCCAAGCACGACGTCGCGGGCACCGGTGACGGTGCCGCCGCGCTGGCCGGCCACGAGCTGCCGCGGGTCCGGGAGCAGGCGATGCGGGCGTTGGCCGTCGTCGGCGACAGTGAGCACGTCGCCGCCGTACGCCGACGGCTCGACGACGAGGACGAGGCTGTGCGCCGACAGGCCGCGCGAGCCATGGCAGCTCTGGAGCAGCGCCTCGACCTGTGATCGGCGGGTGCTTGCATCCCAGCCCAGGCTGCGGAGGTTTCGAGACAGGCGCTAGCGCGCCTTCCTCAACCACCGGCGGCTGGCCACCGGTGGTTGAGGAGGTTGCGCAGCAACCGTCTCGAAACCTCGCAAGGTCACGCTGGGACGCAGCCAGCACGAATCAGGCGCTGACGCTGCTCATGTCGGCGTAGCGGTCGCCGACGACCGCGTCGCGCGGAACCGCGTTCTCGAGCGCCTTCAGGTCGTCGCCGGTCAGCTGGACCTCGGTGGCGCCGACGTTCTCCTCGAGGTAGGCGACGCGCTTGGTGCCCGGGATCGGGGCGACGTCGTCGCCCTGGGCCAGGACCCAGGCGAGGGCGAGCTGGCCGGGGGTGCAGCCGTGCTCCGCCGCGAGCTCCTTGATCTTGTCGACCAGGGCCAGGTTGGCGTCCAGGGCGTCGCCCGCGAACCGCGGGAACAACCGCCCGGTGGCGCGCGAGTCGTCGGCGTCCAGCGACTCCCTGGTGACCGCACCGGTGAGCATGCCGCGACCGAGCGGGGAGTAGGGCACCAGGCCGATGCCGAGCTCGCGGATCGTCGGCAGGATCTCGTCCTCGAGGTCGCGGGTGAACAGCGAGTACTCGCTCTGCAGCGCCGTGATCGGGTGCACGGCGTGGGCGCGGCGGATCGTGCCGGCCGCGGCCTCGGAGAGGCCGAGGTGGCGGACCTTGCCGGCCTCGACCAGCTCCTTCATCGCGCCGACGGTCTCCTCGATCGGCACGCTCTTGTCGACGCGGTGCTGGTAGTAGAGGTCGATGTGGTCCACGCCGAGCCTCTCCAGCGAGGCGTCGCAGGCCCGGCGGACGTAGTCGGGGGAGCCGTTGATGCCGATCCAGCTGCCGTCGGGGTTGCGCTCGTTGCCGAACTTGGTGGCGAGCTGGACCTCGTCGCGGCGGCCCGCGATCGCCTTGCCCACCAGCTGCTCGTTGGTGAACGGGCCGTACATGTCGGCGGTGTCGAGGAAGGTCACGCCGAGGTCGAGGGCCCGGTGGATGGTGTCGATGCCGGTCTGCTCGTCGGCGGTGCCGTAGAACTCCGACATCCCCATGCAGCCCAGGCCGAGCTGGGAGACCTCGAGTGCGGGCCGGTCGTCGATCGGTGTGCCAAGGGTGCGTGTCTTGAGTGCCATGTCTCCACTGAACTCCTTGGAGTGCACTCCAGGTCAAGCGGGAGCGTTCAGGCGGCAGGTTCGGCGTCGAGCCGGCTCTCGTAGATGCCGATCTTGTAGTCGATGGCGCCGAGGTGGTCCTGCACCTCGGCGAGCCGCGCCAGCACCACCTGGCGGTGCGCGCGGAGCAGGTCGAGCCGCTCCTGCTCGTTGCCCTCCCCGGCGCGGACCAGGTCGGCGTAGCGGCGTACGTCGCGGATCGGCATGCCTGTGGAGCGCAGCTTGGTGATCAGGCGGATCCAGGAGATGTCGTCGTCGGCGTACTGCCGGTGGCCTGAGGTGGCGCGCGGCACCGCCCGCAGCATCAGCCCGTCGCGCTCGTAGTAGCGCAGTGTGTCGGCGGTCAGGCCGGTCTGCTCGGCGGCCTCGGCGATCGTCAGGCCCGCGATGAGGGACATGTCCCCAGTGTCACCGTTGGAGTGCACTCGAAGTCAACACCGAATGAGGGCTGGGTCAGGACCGGTCGAGGGCGGGCCGCTCGTAGGCCGGCAGGGCGTAGTCGCCGCCGACGACCGCGATCTCCGCCTCGTCCTCCGGGCGCGGCTCGACCCGGTCGGCCCAGTGCTCGGCGTCGTCCAGCGGGTCGTAGCCCAGCATCCGGCCGGGCGCGAGGTCCCACCAGCCGCGGGTGTTGTGCGAGATCCCGTAGAGGGCGGCGAAGCCCGGCGCCGGCGTGGTGAGGGCGGCCTCGACCATGCGCACGCAGTCGTCGTGGGAGAGCCAGGTCGCGAGGTGGCGGGTCGTGGCCGGCTCGGGCCGGAACGACCCGATCCGGCAGCTGACCACGTCGAGGCCGTGCCGGTCGGCGTAGAGGCTCATCAGCGCCTCCGCCGACGCCTTGGCGACGCCGTAGAACGTGTCCGGGCGCAGCCGGGTCTCGACCGCCAGCAGCCCGTCGGGCAGCCCGGCCCGCGGCGTGCGGCCCACCGCGTGGTTGGAGCCGCCGTAGACCAGCCGGCGCACACCGTGCTCGACCATCGCGTCGAGCAGCGCCGCCGTGGTGACGACGTGCGAGGTGAGCGAGTCGGGCAGCGAGAGCTCCCCGGGGTGGCCGGCCATGTGCACCACGGCGTCGAGGCTCGACTCCGCGAACTCGGCCTCGAAGACGTCGGCGACCGCGTCGGGGTCGGCGCAGTCGGCGGTGTGCCAGCCCCCGTCGACCCCGTCGGGCTGCGGCACGAGGTCGAGGCCGACCACGTCGTGACCGCGCTGCGACAGGCCCACGGACAGGACCCGGCCGATGCTGCCGGCCGCGCCGGTCAGGAGTACGCGCACGTGCAGAAACTACAGTCGCGGCACGAGCTGCGAGAGCAGCGACCCCATCCGCTCGGCGGCGGCGCGGCCCGCCTCGAGGACCTCCGTGTGGTCGAGCGGCTCGGTGCCGATGCCGGCGGCCAGGTTGGTGACGAGGCTGATCCCGAGGACCTCCATGCCCGCCTCGCGGGCGGCGATCGCCTCCAGGGTGGTGCTCATCCCGACCAGCTGACCGCCGAGGACACCTGCCATCCGCACCTCCGCCGGGGTCTCGTAGTGCGGGCCCGGGAACTGCACGTAGACACCCTCGTCGAGGGTCGGGTCCACCTCGCGGCACAGTGCGCGCAGCCGGGAGCTGTAGAGGTCGGTGAGGTCGACGAACGTCGCGCCCTCGATCGGAGACCGCCCGGTCAGGTTGATGTGGTCGCTGATCAGCACCGGCGTGCCCGGGCTCCACGACTCCTTCAGCCCACCGCAGCCGTTGGTGAGCACGATGGTGCGGCACCCGGCCTTCGCCGCGGTCCGCACGCCGTGCACGACCGCCGCCACGCCCTTGCCCTCGTAGTAGTGGGTGCGGCTGAGGAAGACGAGCGCCCGCAGGTCGCCCACCCGCACCGAGCGGATCTTGCCGGAGTGGCCGACCACCGCGGCAGCGCTGAAGCCGGGCAGGTCGGTGGTGGCGATCTCGGCGACGGTCTCGCCCAGCATCTCGGCCGCGGGCAGCCACCCGGAGCCGAGCACCAGCGCGACGTCGTGGCGCTCCACCCCGCTCAGCTCGGCCAGCTTCTCCGCGGCCCGGGCCGCGAGGTCGTACGGCGATTCCTCGGTCACGCCAGCACCCTAGACGTCAGAGACCGGTCGACCTGCAGGGCAGTCCGCGCAGGCGCAGGACGTAGTCGTCGGGTGCGTCGGCGGCCTCCGCGGCCTCGGCGAGCACGCCGACGTACGACGCCGAGGGCAGCCCGCCCTCGTAGGCGTCGAGCACGTAGGTCCACACCACCAGCTCGCCCGCCATCGTCGAGATCCGCACCTTGGTCTTGCGGTAGAGCCCGGAGTCCGCGGCCTCCCAGCCGTCGAGCGCGGACTCGTCCTCCCTGGACACGTCGTAGACGGCCACGAAGACCTGCTCCAGCGGGTCCTGGACGATCGTCGGGAGGGCGCCGTCCCAGCCGTGCTCCTCGCCGCCGAAGGTCAGGCGCCAGCCGGTCAGCCAGCCCGTCGTCTCGAGCGGCGAGTGCGGGCAGCGCTCCAGCATGCGGCGCGGATCCATGTTGGAGCCGTACGCGGCATACAGAGGCACCAGCGGAGCGTAATGCCCAGAGCGAACACGGGAGGGGACGCCACTAGGCTGGACACGTGAGCGATACGCACTTCGATGTCCTGGTCCTCGGTGCCGGCCCCGGAGGCTACGTCGCGGCGATCCGCGCGGCGCAGCTCGGCAAGACCGTCGGGATCGTCGAGGAGAAGTACTGGGGTGGGGTCTGCCTCAACGTCGGCTGCATCCCGTCCAAGGCGCTGCTCCGCAACGCCGAGATCGCGCACATCATCACCCAGGAGAAGAAGACGTTCGGGATCGAGGGCGACGCCACGATGGCGTTCGGTCCGACCCACCAGCGCAGCCGCAAGGTCGCCGACGCCAGCGCCAAGGGCGTCCACTTCCTGATGAAGAAGAACAAGATCACCGAGATCGACGGCTGGGGCACGCTCACCGGGCCCAGCAACGGACAGAGTGACGGCAAGCACGGCGTCAGCGTCGACAAGGACGGCGACACCTCGTCCTACACCGCGGACAACGTGATCATCGCGGCAGGTGCCAAGGTCCGGATGCTGCCCGGGATGTCGGTCAGCGACAACGTCGTCACCTACGAGGAGCAGATCCTCGACGAGAACCTCCCCGGGTCGATCATCATCGGCGGCTCCGGTGCGATCGGCGTCGAGTTCGCCTACGTCATGGCCAACTTCGGGGTCGACGTCACGATCGTGGAGTTCCTCGACCGGATGGTGCCGACCGAGGACGCCGACGTCTCCAAGGAGCTGCTCCGCGCCTACAAGAAGCTCGGCGTGAAGGTCCTGCTCTCCACCAAGGTCGAGAACGTCGAGGACACCGGCAGCGGCGTCAAGGTCACGGTGAGCCCGGCCGACGGCGGGGACTCGCAGGTGCTCGAGGCCGACAAGATGCTGGCGGCGTTCGGCTTCGCGCCACGGGTCGAGGGCTACGGCCTCGACAAGGCGGGCGTGGAGGTCACCGACCGGGGCGCGATCGGGGTCGACGCCCGCGGCCGCACCAACGTCAAGGGGATCTACGCGATCGGCGACGTCACCGGCAAGCTGATGTTGGCCCACACCGCCGAGGCGATGGGGATCGTCGCGGCCGAGACCATCGCGGACGCCGAGACCATCGAGATCGACTTCGACATGATCCCGCGGGCGACGTTCTGCCAGCCGCAGATCGCGTCGTTCGGCTACTCCGAGGCACAGGCCAAGGAGAAGGGCTACGACGTCAAGGTCGCGCAGTTCCCGTTCTCCGCCAACGGCAAGGCGCGCGGCATGGCCGAGACGGCCGGCTTCGTGAAGATCGTCGCCGACGCCGAGCACAACGAGATCGTCGGCGCGCACCTGATCGGGCCCGAGGTCACCGAGCTGCTGCCCGCGCTGACGCTGGCCCAGAAGTGGGACCTCACCGCCGACGAGGTCGCCCGCAACATCTTCGCGCACCCGACGCTCTCGGAGGCGATGAAGGAGGCCGTCGAGGGCATCGCCGGCCACATGATCAACCTCTGAGCCGGCTGAGATGACCGATCACGTCGTTGTCGTCGGCGGCGGCCCGGGCGGCTACGAGGCCGCCCTGGTCGCGGCCCAGCTCGGCGCCGAGGTCACCGTCGTCGACACCGACGGCATCGGCGGATCAGCGGTGCTCACCGACTGCGTGCCCAGCAAGACGCTGATCGCCACCGCGGAGCTGATGACCGACGTCGCGGGCGCCAACGAGCTCGGCGTGATGATCGGCGAGGACGGGGTCCGCGTCGACCTGGCCCGGGTCAACCAGCGGGTCAAGACGCTGGCGCAGGCTCAGAGCGACGACATCGCCCGTCGTCTCGAGAAGGAAGGAGTGCGGGTCCTGCAGGCTCGCGGTCGGCTGGACGGTCCCCACCGGGTCGTCGCCGGCGAGGAGACGCTCGACGCCGACGCGATCCTGATCGCCACCGGTGCCGCCCCCAGGACCACGCCCGACGCGCAGCCCGACGGCGAGCGGATCCTGACCTGGGAGCAGGTCTACGACCTCGACGAGGTGCCGACCGAGCTGGTCGTCGTCGGCTCCGGCGTCACCGGCGCGGAGTTCGCATCCGGCTACCTGGCCCTCGGCATCCCGGTCACCCTGGTCTCCAGCCGCGACCGGGTGCTGCCCGGCGAGGACGCCGACGCCGCCGCGGTCCTGGAGGACGTCCTGACCCGTCGCGGGATGACCGTGCTGTCGCGGTCTCGCATGAAGTCGGTGACGCGCGACGGCGATCGGGTGACCGTGACCCTCACCGACGGCAGGACGGTCGAGGGCTCGCACTGCATCCTTGCGATCGGCTCCATCCCCAACACCACCGACCTCGGGCTCGAGGAGGCCGGGGTGGTCGTCGACGACGGGGGCTTCGTCAGCGTCGACCGGGTCTCGCGCACCTCCGCCCGTGGGGTCTACGCCGCCGGCGACTGCACCGGCGTGCTCATGCTGGCCTCGGTGGCCGCGATGCAGGGCCGGATCGCGATGTGGCACTTCCTCGGCGACGCGGTCACGCCGCTCGACCTCAAGAAGGTCTCGTCCAACGTCTTCACCGCCCCCGAGATCGCCACGGTCGGCTGGTCCCAGCAGCAGGTCGACGCCGGCGAGATCGAGGCCGAGGCGTTCACGCTGCCGCTCTCCGGCAACGCCCGCGCCAAGATGCAAGGTGTCCGCGACGGCTTCGTGAAGCTGTTCTGCCGGCCCGGCACCGGCATCATCGTCGGCGGCGTGGTGGTCGGTCCGCGCGCCAGCGAGCTGATCCACCCCGTCTCGATCGCGGTCGCCGAGTCGCTCACCGCCGACCAGCTGGCCCAGACCTTCACCGTCTACCCGTCGATGTCGGGCTCGGTCGCCGAGGCCGCCCGCCGGCTGCACCGCTTCCGGGCCTAGTCGGGCCGTGTCGCCCGACGAGGAGCTGGAGCACGCCCGCGAGCACGGGTGGCGGGAGCTGGCCTCCATCGATGACGCCTACGCCCGCGGAGAGCTCGACGTGGACGGCTGGCACGCCGCGGTGCTCGGCGTGATCGAGCCGGCCTACCTCACCGCCGAGACCGACGAGATGGGTTCGGGTCACGGCGGGACCCCGGAGGAGTGGCGCGAGACCCGCGGCCTGGTCATGGCGGCGGTCGACAGTGACGCCAGCTTCCTGGACGTCGGGGCCGCCAACGGTCTGCTCATGGCGTCCGTGCATGCCTGGGGTCACGAGCGCGGGCTGGCCGTCGAGCCGTACGGCGTCGAGATCTCTCCGCGGCTGGCCGAGCTGGCGCGGCGCCGCTATCCGCAGTGGGCGGACCGCATCTGGACCGCGAACGCCGCGACCTGGCGGCCCCCGCGGCGCTTCGACGTGGTGCGCACGGGCCTGGAGTACGTGCCCGCCGACCGGCAGCCGGCGTTCGTGGCCCACCTCCTCGACCGCGTGGTGGCGCCCGGTGGCCGCCTCGTGGTCGGCAAGTCCAACGAGCGCACCGACCAGCCGTCGTACGCCGACCGGCTGGCCGAATGGGGCTGGAGGGTCGCCGGCGAGGTCAGGGTACAGCACGCCCACCCGGGCCTCGAGCGGACGGTGGTGTGGGTCGACCGGCCGGCCGTGACACTGGGCCTTCAGATGAAGCTCTCACCGCGCGAGTCGTCGGCCCACCGAGCGCGCAGGACTCCGATGAACCGCTTCTCCGGCACGCTCTGTGGCTCCGCGGCCCGCGCCGCCTCGGCGACGGCGCGGTAGCAGCCGAGCCGCTCCCAGGGCACCCACCGGCTCCCGATCCGGACCGCGCGGTCGTGGGCCATGGAGAGCCCGAGCTCGGACCAGCCCGCGATCACCAGCGGCTCCAGGGCGACGACGTCGTCCGCGGTCGTGGCGGCGTCGAGGGCGGCTCGGGCGGAGGCAACGGTGGCGCGGTCGCGGGCGACCGCGAGCAGGGCACGCACGTCCTCCTCCGCCACGCGGCGTACGGTCCGGAACACCTCGAGCTCGTGCAGCTCGCGCGCCCGGCGTTCGCGCCGGGTGCGGATCGGGTGCACGTCCACGTTGCCACGGTGCCCTGGCGCCGCGTCGTCGTCCATGGCCCTTCCGGGTCAGTGGCTTGCCCCCGCCACATAGCCTCTTGACGCATGAGCCGCTCTCGTCTGCTCGGGCTCGGCCTGGGGGCCGTCGTCGCGTCGGGGCTGCTGCTGTCGCCGCCCGCGGCTGCCGACGAGGTGCCGGCGGCGCCGTCCTACACCGTCACCGGGTACGGCTACGGCCACGGTCACGGCCTCTCCCAGTACGGCGCCCAGGGTGCGGCCAACCAAGGTCTCGGGTGGAAGCAGATCATCGGCTTCTACTACCCCGGGACCCGCCTCGGCCGGGCTCGCGGCACCATCAAGGTCCTCATCACCGCGGACAGGCGGGACGTCGTGGTCGACGCTCGCGACGGGCTCCGGCTCACGCGCCTGACCGGGCGCAAGTCCTTCGTCCTGGCCACGGTGCGGCCGAGGGCGACGCGCTGGCGGATCATGCCGCGGGGCCCGAGGAGCGTGGTGTCCTACCGCGCTCCCGGCCGTGGCGGCTGGCAGAAGTGGACGACGCTCCCGGGGGCCGCCGAGTTCTCTGCCGGCAGCCAGCCGCTGACCCTCAGGCTCCCGAAGCACGGGTCCGCGCAGTACCGCGGCGCACTCCGGTCGATCGAGAAGCACACGGTCAACGTGCTGCCCCTGGACCGCTACGTGCAGGGCGTCGTCCCGCGCGAGGTCCCGGCCTCCTGGCCGGTGGAGGCGGTCCGGGCCCAGTCGGTGGCGGCGCGCACGTACGCCGCGTTCGAGCGGGACGCCGCGACGTCGTACTACGACATCTGCGACACCGAGTCCTGCCAGGTCTACGGGGGAGTGGGGGACGAGGACCCCGCATCCAACGCCGCGGTGCGGGCGACTCGCGGCAAGGTGGTGCTCTACCAGGGCGAGCCGGCCTTCACCCAGTTCTCCTCGAGCAACGGCGGCTACAGCTCGGCCGGCTCGCAGCCCTACCTGGCCGCCCAGCCCGATCCCTACGAAGCCTCCTCCGACAACCCCAACGACCCCTGGACGGCCACCGTCACGAGCGCCCAGATCGAGAAGGCCTGGCCGGTGGGCACGCTGGACACCATGTCGTTCAGCCGGGACGGCCTCGGTGCGCACTTCGGCGGCCGGGTCACCTCGGTGACGCTCACCGGGAGCCTGGGTGGCCTGCCCACCTCGGTCACTGTCAGCGGCGACGACTTCCGGTCCCGGCTGGCGCTGAAATCGACCTGGCTGCAGCTGGTGCCCGCGTAACGTCACGTCCGCAAGGGCGTTTGACACCTTGTGAACACTCCGGGCGCTCGTCCACGCTCGACCGCCAGGCTGCTCCTGACCCTGGTCGGTGCCGCTCTCCTGGTGGCAGGCGTCGCGCCCACCCGCGCGGACGCAGCTCCGGCCCTCCCGGGCGTCTACCACGTCAGCCCGACCGGTAGCGACGACGCGGACGGAAGCCTCACGCGACCGTGGCGGACCATCGCGAAGGCCACGGCCACCGCACCGGCCGGCTCGACCGTCCTCGTGGCCGCAGGCACCTACGCGCCGTTCGCGGTGACCCAGCCGGGCCAGACCGTCGCCGCCGTGCCCGGGCAGCAGGTGCTGGTCCGAGGCCGGGCCGGCGTGCGGGACGTGATCCTGCTCGCGGCCCCAGCCGCCACCCTGCTCGACATCGCGGTGACCGGCTGCGTGCCCGACCCGACTCCCGCCGGGGGCTTCGGTGACGGTGGCAGCAGCGCCATCCGCATCGATGACGGCGCCACCGGCGTCACGGTGAAGGGGGCGACCATCACCGACAGCCGGGGCACCAACGAGCACGGCCTGCCGTTCGGGTGCTACGGCATCTTCACGCACAACGCCGACGCTCCCAAGATCGTCGGCAACGACATCTCCGGCACCGGCACGGGCGTCTATCTCAACGGCGGCGGACGGCTCGCCGTGATCGCGGACAACAGGATCCACGACAACGACGTACTGATCCGGAACACACCAGGCGGGGACGACGACTACGGCGCCAACGGGGTCACCTTCGCCAACGTCTCCGCGCTGCCGGGGGCGGTGGCCACCAAGAACGTGATCACCGGCAACGCCGGGCCTTCGTCCGAATACGGGTACGACGGCGGCGCCTTCGAGATCTACAACTCCTCGAACGTGCAGATCCTCGCCAACACCATCGCGGACAACGAGAACGTGCTGGAGACGGGCACCAGCCCGGACGGCGGCAACCCGCTCGGAGACTGCGTCGGCAACACGTTCGCCGGCAACCAGGTCAGCGGCCGGTCCGCAGGGAGCGTGCTCCAACGATCAGTGGGGATGATCCTGCGGTGCGCGACCGCCATGGTCGTCGACCACAACACGTTCTCGGAGATCGACTGGTGGGTCTACGACATCACCACCGGCGACACCTTCTCCAGCGACGTCAACGGGCTGGCCATCACCAACAACACGATCAGCCAGTACCAGAAGGTCTACCACCTCGCCGTCGATCCGCTGGCTGCCCACCTGGTGGTCGACGCCAACCGGATCCACTTCACCGGGCCGATCTTCGCCAGCTATGCCGACGGCACCACCAGCCCGGACCTGGCCGACTGGCGGGCGCGCAGCGGGCAGGACCGGCTGACCACCAGCTACTGACCTGACTCGGGCAAGCGGTGGTGCACACCGAACGACGCGGTCTCGCGCAGCCCCTTCACCAGCCACCACTCCACGAGCAGCAGCGGCAGCATCGCCACCGGCAGCACGGTCCCGCCGTCCCTGGTGGCGGCCGCGGCGAGCAGCACCACCGAGGCGGCCAGCGCGGTCACGGCCAGCACGGCCCACAGGCGCGTGCCGGACCGCACCGCAGCGAGGGTCGCCAGAGCCGCGACGCCGCCCACCGCGGTGGACGCGGCCAGCAGGCCGAAGAGGCTGCGGGCTCCTCCGGCTCCGGTGTCCACCGCGGCGAACGCGAAGAACGCCGTCAGGACCACGTCGAGGCCGAGCACGACGACGGCCAGCCGCCGCACCCGATCCCGGTCGGGAGCCGCGGCGGTCGCACTCATCAGCCGATCACCGCTTGGGGCCAGTTCTGGGCGCCGAAGTCGCCGGTCTCGTTGGCCACCTTCAAGAACTCGGTGTTGGCGTCGCTCGCCTGCCCGCGCAGGTTGAGGATGGCCGCCGAGATCGCGCCGATGGCGACCACGATCGCGGTGATGACCGTGGGTGGCACCGCGGGGAGCCCGAGGATGCTGACGGCCTCACCGGTGGCGAACACGATGCCGGCAACGAGCGCCACGATGGCGACGATCACCGCGCCGTAGAAGATGTAGAGGGCGCTCGACACCTTGCCGAGGGCAGGTCCCATGACCGACGTCAGCTTGCTCTGCACGGCGGTCAGGGCCTTCTGCTGTCCGGCGAGCGACAGGGCGTAGCGGTCGGCGGCCTGCCCCTTCCACTCCGTGTCCACGGCGCTCTGCGAGCGGTCGGCCTCGGTCGCCCGTGCCGCGACCGGACCCCCGGCCTGGATCCACGACTCCTTGGCATCGTCGAGATCCCATGGCGCCCCGATGTTGGAGACGAACTCCTGCACCTTGTCCCAGAACTCGCCCAGCTTGTCCATGGCCTTGTCCCAGAGGGACATGAACTTGTCGACGACCCACCCGAGCCCCCAGGGCACCCAGTCCAGGATGCCGTTGACCTTGTTGCGCAGCGACTCGATCTTCTCGTCGACCTCCTGGAGCAGCTGGTTGATCCGCTCGACGGTTTCGGGGCCCATGACGCCTTCCCTTCGTTGAAGCTCTAGTGGTGCTGCTGGGTGGTGGTCGGTTCAGCCGCGGGTCACTCGGGGATCCACACGCGGCGGACGGCGTCGACGACGCTCTGGTCGGTGCTCTGGAAGTCGTTGCGGACGTCGCGGAGGGCGTTGGCCAGCTGGGTGGTCTCACCCTGCCCGGCGCGGAGGACGTCCTCGACGTGCTGGCGCGCCTGGGCATAGCTGTCGGCGACACCGGTCATGGCGGAGATGAAGGAGAACTGCGCGCTGGAGAGCTGAAGCCCGGCGACGGTGCCGGCGGCGGTGTCGAGAGCAGCGGACGTGTCGTCCCACTCCCCGGCCTCGGAGGTCAGGGCCTCGAACTCGGCCTGCATCGTGGTCATGGTCGTCTCCTCGTGTCGTCTGGGTCTCGCGTGGTGCGATGGTGGTCTCGGTGGTGCGGTCAGCCGTGGATGGCCTCGTCGGTCAGGAGGCTCGCGAGCTGGGCGAGCTTGCTGGCCCGCAGGGTCGCGGCGAGGCCCTCGCGCTGCGCGCGCTCACCCGCGGCGAGCACCGCCTGGGTGATCTCGCGCCCGAGGCTCGCCGGGTGCGCGCCGCTCAGCCAGTCCTGGTCGAGGTCGAGCGCGAGCAGGTCTCCCGCACCTGACGCGGAGGCCGTCACGTGGCCCGCCCCGCTGCGACCGGTGAACTGGCGGCCGGCGTGCTCGTCGAGGAGCTGGTTGGCCTCCGCGAGGGCCACCTCTGCGTCGGTGAGCAGCTCGGTGACGAGCTCGGCGGCTGCCGCCGGCTCGTCGCCTCGCGAGTGCAGACGCTCCTGGAACCGGGTGACGACCGGGCTCGTGGTGTCGGTGGGACGGGCGCGTGGGGTGGGCTCCGCGGTCACGTCGTTGATGGCCGTGCCGTACTGCTCGAGGCGGGCTGCTCGAGCCTCGGCCAGCGCCTCGAGCACGGCGGCCGGCAGCTCCTGCCTCGCGATCTTCTGGTCCCAGGTGAACCCGACCTGCACCGCGAGGAGCTGCCCGGACGTGTCGAGGCGGACCAGGATCTCTCCGGAGGAGTCCCGCGCCTGCACGGGACGCAGTCGGGCGCGTGCCTCGGTCGTCTGCTGGAGCAGCACGTCGCTGGCCTCGCGCAGCTCGGCCAGCTCCTCGGACGGGTGGGACACGGTGGCTCCTGACTCCGAGTCGGCGCGTTGTGGGCCGACACGTCAGGCTTGCCCCGGTCACGGGTCAGGCAAACACGTACGGCCGATCAGGCGAGCACGAGCACCAGGTCACCGCCGTCGACGGCCTGGGTCCCGGAGATGGCCAGCCGGTCCACGACTCCGTCGACCGGCGCGGTGATCGAAGCCTCCATCTTCATCGCCTCGATGGTGGCCACGACGTCGCCGGCCGAGACCTTGTCGCCCTCGGCGACGACGGTGGTGACCACGCCCTGGAACGGCGCGGCCACCTGACCCGCCTTGCCGGGGTCGGCCTTCTCGGCGGCGGCCACCTCGGAGGCCACCGCGCGGTCGCGCACGCTGATCGGCCGGAGCTGTCCGTTGATCGTGGCCATCACCGACCGGTAGCCGCGCTCGTCGGGCTCGCTGATCGCCTGGAGGCCGAGGATGATCGTCTTGCCCTCCTCGAGGGTGATCTCGTGCTCCTCGCCGTACCTCAGCCCGTAGAGGTAGTCGATGGTCGGCAGCACGGAGATGTCGCCGTAGGTCTGCCGGGCCTCGTTGAAGTCGCGGGTCGGCCCGGGGAAGAGCAGCTCGTTGAGGGTCTCGCGGCGCACCCGGCCACTGCCCTCGCGCAGCGCCTCGGCCTGCTCCTCGGTGACCGCGCTGGCCGGCGGCTTCCAGGTCCGGCCCTCCAGGGCCTTGGTGCGGAACGGCTCGGGCCAGCCCCCGGGAGGGTCGCCGAGCTCGCCGCTGAGGAAGCCGATGACCGAGTCGGGGATGTCGAACCTGGCCGGGTCCTCGGCGAACTCGGCCGGGTCCGCGCCCAGCCCCACGAGGGCCAGCGCGAGGTCGCCGACCACCTTCGAGGACGGCGTGACCTTCACGATGTTGCCGAGGATGTCGTCCGCCGCGGCGTACATCTCCTCGACCTGCTCGAACTTCTCGCCCAGGCCGAGGGCTATCGCCTGCTGGCGCAGGTTGGAGAGCTGACCGCCGGGGATCTCGTGCCGGTAGACCCGGCCCGTGGGTGCCGGGAGCCCGGACTCGAACGGCGCGTAGACCCGTCTCACCGCCTCCCAGTAGGGCTCCATGGCATTGACCGCGGTGAGCGACAGCCCGGTCTCGCGCTCGGAGTGGTCCGTCGCGCTCACCAGCGCGGAGAGCGGCGGCTGCGAGGTCGTCCCGGCCATCGACGCGCACGCCGCGTCGACGGCGTCGACACCGGCGTCGATCGCGGCGAGCAGGGTGCCGAGCTGCCCTCCGGGCGTGTCGTGGGTGTGCAGGTGCACGGGCAGGTCGAACCGCTCGCGCAGGGCGGTGACCAGCGTGCGGGCAGCCGGCGCGCGGAGCAGGCCGGCCATGTCCTTGATCGCCAGCACGTGCGCGCCCGCGTCGACGATCCGCTCGGCCAGCCGCAGGTAGTAGTCGAGGGTGTAGAGCCGCTCCCCGGGGCTGGACAGGTCACCGGTGTAGCAGAGCGCCACCTCCGCCACGGTGGTGCCGGTCTCGCGGACCGCCTCGATCGCGGGTCGCATCTGCTCGACGTCGTTGAGCGCGTCGAAGATGCGGAACACGTCGAGACCGGTCTCCGCCGCCTCCTTGACGAACGCCGCGGTGACCTCGGTCGGGTAGGGCGTGTAGCCGACCGTGTTCCGTCCGCGGAGCAGCATCTGCAGGCAGACGTTGGGAACCGCCTGCCTCAGCGCCGCGAGCCGCTCCCACGGGTCCTCGGACAGGAAGCGCAGGGCCACGTCGTACGTCGCGCCGCCCCAGCACTCGAGCGACCAGAGCTGCGGCGTGCTGCGGGCCAGGTGGCCCGCAACGGCGAGCAGGTCCCTGGTGCGGACCCGGGTCGCGAGCAGCGACTGGTGGGCGTCGCGGAACGTGGTGTCGGTGACCGCGACGTCGTTCTGCTCGCGCAGCCGGCGCGCGAACGCCTCGGGACCGAGCTCGAGCAGGAGCTGCCGGGTGCCGTCGGGTGCCGGTACGTCGAGCTCGATGTCCGGCAGCTTGCTGGCCGGGTCGAGGGTCACCGGTGCCGCGCCGTGCGGCTGGTTGACGGTGACGTCGGCGAGGTAGGTCATCAGCTTGGTGCCGCGGTCGCCGCTGGCCCGTGCCCTGAGCAGCTGCGGGTGGGTCTCGATGAAGCTCGTCGTGATGCGGCCGGCCCGGAAGTCCGGGTCGTCGAGCACCGCCTGCAGGAAGGCGATGTTGGTCGTGACGCCGCGGATCCGGAACTCCGCGACCGCCCGGCGCGCCTTGGCCACCGCGTCGTCGAACGTGCGGCCGCGGCAGGTCAGCTTGGAGAGCATCGAGTCGAAGTGCGCGGAGATCTCGGCACCGGTGTACGTCGTGCCGCCGTCGAGACGGACGCCCCCACCGCCGGGGGAGCGGTAGGTGGTGATCACGCCGGTGTCCGGGCGGAAGTTGTTGGCCGGATCCTCGGTGGTGATCCGGCACTGCAGCGCGGCGCCGCGGACCTGGATCCCCTCCTGGCTGAGGCCGAGGTCGGCGAGGGTCTCGCCGGAGGCGATCCGGAGCTGGGCCTGCACGAGGTCGACGTCGGTGATCTCCTCGGTCACCGTGTGCTCGACCTGGATCCGCGGGTTCATCTCGATGAAGACGTAGCTGCCGTGGGGGTCGAGCAGGAACTCGACCGTGCCGGCGTTGCGGTAGCCGATCTGCTCCGCGAAGCGGACGGCGTCGGCACACATCCTCGCGCGGAGCTCGGGGTCGAGGTGCGGCGCGGGCGCGATCTCGACCACCTTCTGGTGCCGCCGCTGCACCGAGCAGTCGCGCTCGTAGAGGTGGATCACGTGGCCCGCGCCGTCGGCGAGGATCTGCACCTCGATGTGGCGTGGGTCCACCACGGCCTGCTCGATGAAGACCGTCGGGTCGCCGAAGGCGCCCTCGGCCTCGCGCATGCAGGTCTCCACCGCGTCGCGGAGCCCCTCGTCGTTCGGCCCGGGGTCGTCCACCCTGCGCATGCCGCGGCCACCGCCGCCGGCGACCGCCTTGACGAACAGCGGGTAGGACAGCTCCCGGGCCGCCTCGACGAGTGCATCGGGGTCGGTGCCGGGCTCCACGCTCGCCAGCGTCGGTACGCCGGCCGCCCTCGCCGCCGCGATCGCCCTCGCCTTGTTGCCGGTCAGCGTCAGCACGTCGCTGGTCGGCCCGATGAAGGTGATGCCGGCGTTGGCACACGCCTCGGCGAGCGCGGGGTTCTCGCTCAGGAACCCGTAGCCGGGGTAGACCGCGTCCGCGCCGGAGCGCACCGCCACGGCCACGATCGCGTCCGCGTCGAGGTAGGCGCGCACCGGGTGACCGCGCTCACCGATCTCGTAGGCCTCGTCGGCCTTGAGCCGGTGCTCTGACCATCGGTCCTCGAACGGGAACACCGCCACCGTGCGTGCACCCACCTCGTAGGCGGCCCGGAACGCGCGGATGGCGATCTCGCCGCGGTTCGCGACGAGGATCTTCGAGAACATGCGCGCCAACCTACAAGCGCGGTGCGGTCGGCACCGGCCGTCGTCTCGGCCTCTGGGTCAGGCGCCGGCAACGGTGACGATGACCGGTGGTGCCGCGGGTCGCGAGGGTGCGAGGAGCTGCTCCTCGAGGGTGGCGGGGTCGAGTGGCCGGGACATGAGGAAGCCCTGGGCCTGGTGCACGTTGGCGGTCCGCAGGATGTCCATCTCGTCGGTGGTCTCCACGCCTTCGGCCAGGGTGGACAGCCCGAGGTCCTTGCCGAGCTGGACCAGGGTGTCGATGAGGGCCCGGGACTCGGGTGACGAGGTGACCGCACTGGTGAACGCCCGGTCGATCTTGAGGCAGTCGACGGGGAACTGGCGGAGGTAGGCCAGGGAGGAGTAGCCGGTGCCGAAGTCGTCCACGGCGACCCGCACGCCGCCGAGCTCCTTGATCGCGCGCAGCCGCGTGGCGGTCGCCTCGACGTTGCGCATCAGGGCGGTCTCGGTGACCTCGATGATCAGGGTGGTGGGGTCGAGGCCGCTCGACTCGAGTGCGTCCAGGACGTCGTCGGTGATCGAGTCGTCGTCCAGCTGGCGGCCGGAGACGTTGACGGAGATGTCCAGGGTGTCGCCCCGGCCGTGCCAGGTGGCCATCTGCCGGCACGCCTCGTGCAGGACCCAACGACCGACCTCGCGGATCTGACCGGTCTGCTCGAGGATCGGGATGAACTCGTCGGGGCTGACCACCCCCAGCGTGGGGTGGTCCCAGCGGAGCAGCGCCTCGACGCCCACGACGGTGAGGTCGGCCAGGTTGTAGATCGGCTGGTAGACGAGGCGGTACTGGTTGCTGGTCAGGGCCGACCGCAGGTCGAACTCCAGGTCCAGGCGCCGGCTGATGGTGGTCTGCAGCTGAGGGTCGAAGGTCTCGTAGCGGTTCTTGCCGGCGGCCTTGGCGTGGTAGAGCGCGATGTCGGCGTCGCGCAACAGCTGGCCGGCGGTGTCGCGGTCGCCGGTGGCGATGCCGATGCTGAGGTTGACGGTCAGCGGGAGCATCATCGCGTCGTCGAGCTCGAAGGGCTGGCGCATGATGTCGAGGAGCCGCTGCGCGACGAGCTCCGGTGCGACGTCCAGGGAGCTGCCGTCGAGCAGGACCACGAACTCGTCGCCACCCATCCTGCCGATCGTGTCGGCGTCCCGGAGGGCGCTCGACAGCCGGGCGGAGACGGCGATGAGCAGCCGGTCGCCGGCTCCGTGCCCGAGCGTGTCGTTGACGTTCTTGAAGTCGTCGAGGTCGATGAAGAGCAGCGCGCCCGGGGCGTCGAGGCGGCGGTCCCGCGCCAGCATCTGCTCGATGCGGTCCATCACGAGCGCCCGGTTCGGCAGTCCGGTCAGCGGGTCGTGCAGCGCCTGGTGGTGCAGCTGGCTGGTCCGCTGGACGAGCTGCCGGCGGGCCCGCTCGCGGCCGGTGCCCAGCACGAACATCAGGAGTCCGAGCAGCAGGCTCACGGCAGTCCCCCCGACCAGCCAGGTGAGCGCCTCGCCGTGGGTGATGCCCGTGGTCGCGACCGTGCCGCGCGTGCGCACCGTCCAGCCGTTGTGCAGGTCGATCGTCGTCGTCTCGGCCTTGGCAGGCACCGATCCGCTGCTGAAGGACACATCGGAGATGCCGAGCCCGTAGCGCATCTCGACCGACATGCCCGGGTGGTCCAGCAGGGACCGGTACAGCATGATCGACGGGTCCAGCTGGGTGGCGACGACACCGATGAACGCCGCCTGACGGGCCTCGACGGTCGTCGGTATGGCGCCCCCGCGGTAGATCGGGGTCTGGATGGCGAGCCAGGTCTGCCCGTCGGACGGATAGGGGAGGTAGGTGCCGCGACCGGAGTCCCGGGAGCTGAGCAGGACGGCCTCGACGACCGGGTTCGCGCAGTAGTCGAACCCTGGCGGCGGCGTGGAGGACGAGGCGGGACGGGTGGAGACGGCGGCGGCGACCAGGCAGTAGAAGGGTCGGGTCCCGCTCGGGACCACCTCGAAGGTCCCGGCGCCGGCCAGCGGCCCCGTCGGCGCGGCGTCCGCCTGGGCCGCGAACGCAGGGAGGTCCGCGTCGGCGACCACCACGAGCGACGCGATGCCGGTGATCTCGGGGAAGCGCTGGGGGACCCGCGCCGCGTTCGACCAGCTGGTGAGCTCGGACTGGGACAGGCCCGGACCTGACAGCAGCCCGCCCACGTCGCGGACGAGGTCGTAGTCGTGCTGGATCGCCAGATCCAGGGTCGACGCGATGTTGGCGGACGACGCCTCGAAGGACCGGTGCGACCGCTCCGCCTCGGAACGTGCCTCGCCACCCGCCGCGAGCACCGAGCCCCCGACGCCGGCGGCGATCAGCGCGACCGTCGCGGCCGCCCAGGCGAGGTGTCGACGCGACCGTGCGCTCCCGCGAGAGGCGTCGCTGATCGTCGGCAGGGTCACGACTGCTCCCAACACCGCATGAGGCCCGCCACGAACATGGCGGTCAGAGCTCAGACCGGCGTAGATGCCACGACCTCAAGGTCCCACACATCGTGAGGCACCGCGGGGTTATCGGAATGTGGCCCCGGTGGGCGGTCGGAGGGCGGGTCGGCCGGGTCTCAGGCCGCGATCCGCTCCCGCACCTCGACGCGCTGGGTCGGCGCCTGCCGGCGCAGTGCGCGGACCGCGGTGAGCGCGGAGGTGACGGCGACGCCGGTGAAGCCGACGACTGCGAAGAGGGCGATGACGGCGACGCCGATCCAGCTCACGAACTCGACCATGAGGTCAGGCTATGCACGCCCGGCAGGGGTTCGCAGGCGAATCGGGATATCGACACGCCGGACCGTCACAGCCACGCCTCCTCGAAGAGGTCGTCGGGCCCGAAGTTGCCGGACTTCAGCAGCACCCGCAGGCCGGGGTCCGGCCGCGGGCTGCACCACGCGAGCCCCGGAGCGACGTGCTCCCGGACGTCGAGCGCGGCCAGGCCGAGGGCGCGGCAGACGGCGCCCGACGTCTCCCCGCCGGCCACCACCAGCTGGGCGGCCCCGAGCCCGTCGACCGCGCGCCGGGCGACCTCCGCGAGGGTCTCCTCGACAGCGGCGGCCGCGCCCGGCACCAGGTCCTCCGGCGCCGCGCAGGAGTGGACGAGCGCCGGCCGGTCGCCGGGCACACCAGCAAGGAACTCCAGGGCAGCGGCCTCGCCCCCCGGCGCGACCCGGTGGGACGGCCCGGTGAACCGGGCCACCTGCGCGCGGGTGCGCTCGGAGCACGAGCCGGCGACGACCAGGCGGCGCCCGGCCGGGACCGGCGCGGCCGCGGGGACGCGAGCCGTCCTGTCGGTCGCCATCGTGCGGGCCAGCGCGGCGGCCAGGCCCGCGGCGCCGCCCCAGAGGTCGAGGTGCCCTTCGTCCGCCCGCTCGACGAGCCATCGGGCCAGGTCCTGGAGATCCTCCTCGGTCGACGCGTCGAGGACGATGTGACCGGTGGCGACCTCGCCACCCGCGCCTCGGGACACCGACCGCGCAGTCTGCCGGCCCAGCAGACGCACGACGTCGGAGTCCGTCATCGGCGTCAGGGGATGGTGACGCATCGAGCTCTCGGACAGCGGCCTGCCGTCGACGTACAGCTGTCCGGCCAGCACCGTCCGTCCGACGGCCGGGGTGGCCGGCGTGGTGAGGTCGGTGTCCGCGCCCAGGAGCTCCATCAGGGCCTCGGCAACCGGGCCGATGTTGCCCTCGGAGGTGGAGTCGAACGTCGAGCAGTACTTCTGGTAGATCCGTCGCGCACCGGCGCCGAGCAGCGCCTCGGCGGCGGTGAGCGAGTCGTTGACGGCCTCGGACACCGGGGCCGTCCTGGACTTCAGGGCGACGACCACGCACGGCGCGTCGGGGATCCCTGCCTCGAGGTCGAGCAGCACGGACGCCGGCAGCCCCGCGCGACTCACCGCGGCCGCCACGTCGCAGGCTCCGGTGAAGTCGTCCGCGACGATCCCGAGCTCAACCATCGAGCCGCAGCACCTCGCGGTAGGGCTCGAGCCCTCCGACGGCGTCGGTCACCACGACGTCGACCGACTCCGGGCTGGCGAACCGGACGGCGGCGCGGGCTCCCACCTTGTCGCGGTCGGCGAGCACCACGACGCGGTGCGCGACCTCGATCAACGCGCGCTTGACCTCCGCGTCCACCGGGCTCGCGGAGTAGACGCCGCGGTCGTCGAGGGCGGTGCATGACAGCACCGCGACGTCGACGGTCAGCTCGCGCGCCGCCTTCCACGTCGCGGGCCCGGTGAAGGAGCGGGTGGTCGGCTCGTAGAAACCACCCAGCGCCACGACCTCGCGGCCGCCGGCAGCGGCACACGCCGCGACGACCGGCAGCGAGTGGCTGACGATCCCGACGCCCTCCGGCAGCAGGTCGACGAGCTCGGTGACCGTGGTGCCGGCGTCGAGCGCCACGATGCCCGCGTCGCCGAGCAGCCCGACGGCGGCCTTGGCGAGCTCGCGCTTGACCTGGCGGGCGCTTCCGCTGCGAGTCTCGAACGGCTCCGCCGACCGCGTCCCGGGCAGGCTGGCGCCGCCGGGAACCCGACGGGCCAGGCCGTCATCGGCGAGCCGCTGGAGGTCGCGACGGATCGTCATCTCGGAGACCCCGAGCTCGGCGGCCGCCTCCGCCGACCCGACGTAGCCCGACGCGGCCAGCCGGTCGAGCAGCTCCCGGCGGCGGGCCGGGGCGTCGGTGTAGCGCACGATGTCCAGTTTCGCACACTCGGGCGGGCAAGGGCTGGAAGATCTGTTCGGATTCGGACAGACTGGATCCGTGAGCCACTCGCGCGTACGCGTCGCCGGGCTCGATCTCGGCACGTCGTACGTCAAGGCGGTCTGCGTCGACCTGGAGCCCGGCTCCGACGACCCGGCGCGGGTGGTGAGCAGCCGTCGCGCACCGACGCCGTCGCAGGCGAGCTCGCTCGTCGAGACCGCGCTGGGGCTGCTGGCCGAGGTGGTCGCCGAGGCGGGACCGGTGGCCGCGGTCGGAGTGGCGTCGATGGCCGAGACCGGCGTCCCGCTCGACGAGCACCGGCGACCGCTCCTGCCCCTGCTCACCTGGGACGCGCAGCGCCCGCTCAGCCGGACGCTCGCCGCGCTCGACCCGGTGGCCCACTTCTGCCGCACCGGGGTGCAGCTCGGCCCCAAGGCGCCGCTCGCCACCTGGGCGTGGCTGCGCGACGCCGAGCCCGGCGTCCACGCGCGCATGCGGCACTGGGCGGGGGCCGCCGACCTGGTCGTCCACGCCCTGACCGGCCGGCTCGCCACGGACCACACCCTCGCCGGCCGCACCGGGGCACATCTGCTGGACGAGGACCGCTGGGACGACGACGTCCTCGGCCTGGTCGGAGTCCGCCCGGGCATCCTGCCGGAGGTGACCCCTGCGGACGAGCCGGCCGGACTCGCCGACGGCGTGCCGGTCTCGGTGGCCGGGCACGACCACCAGGTCGGCGCCCACGCCTGCGGCGTGCGCGAGCCAGGGACGACGGCCGACTCGCTCGGCACCAGTGAGGTCGTGCTCCGCGTGCTGACGGGCCGGCCGGACCTGGCATCGGTGCACGCGGCCGGCATGAGCCTCGTCCGGACGGTCAGCGACCGCGGACGCGCGCTGATGGCCGGCGCCAGCGCCGCCGGTGCGGCGTACGCCGCCTGGACCGAGCAGCACGGGCCCGCTGTGCCCGACCACGAGCTGCCTGGGGGACCCACGGGCCTGCTCGTGCTGCCCTACCTCAGCGGGAGGCAGTGCCCGGAGCCCGACCCTCGCGCGCGGATGCGGGTGGTCGGAGACCTGGGCGCGGTCGGGCCGGGCGTCCGCACCCGCGCGCTGCTCGAGGGTCTGTCGCTGCAGACCCGGTGGATGCGCGACGTCCAGCGTCGGCTCGACCCCGGCCCGGAGGCGGGGCCGCTCGTCCTCTTCGGGGGCCCCGGGGCGCAGAACGCGGCCTGGGTCCGCGTGAAGGCCGAGGTGCTGTCCGACGGGATCCGGGTGGTGAGGGAGCCGGAGCCGGTCGCCGTGGGAGCGGCGGTCGTCGGCGCGGAGCGCGCCGGCCTGGTCGAGCCCGGTTCGGTCGTCATCCCCTCGGACGACGCGACGGTCCGCGAGGACCGCTACGCGGAGACCTACGAACGGTTCGTGCGCGAGGCACGAGGACAGAGCACGAGGAGAGAGAGGACATGACGAGCACCCGAGAGCAGACGCTGGACGCGATCGCCCGGCCCGGTGGTGGGTTCGCGATGGTCGCGATGGACCAGAGGGAGAGCCTCCGCACCATGTTCGATGCGGCGGGCGGCGCGCACCCACCCGACGACGTCCTGGTCGACTTCAAGCTCGAGGTGGCCCGGGCTCTCGGTCCGCTCGCGTCGGGCTTCCTGATCGACCGGCACCTCGGGCTGGACCGGGTCCGCGAGGAAGGGCTGCTGCCCTCGACCTGCGGCCTGATCGTGGCTGCGGACGACCTCGAGCAGGAGCCCGGAGGGCTGGTCGAGGAGACCTCGCTCGACGACGACGTCCTGGACGGCGGCCTGGACCTGGCCGGCGTGAGTGCGGTGAAGCTGCTGGTGATCTGGCGCCGCGACGCGCGACGCGACGACCGGGTCGAGCTGGCCCGCACCTTCGTGGCGCGGGCGCGGGAGCGCGGGGTGCTGTCGGTACTGGAGCCGGTGGTGCGGGCCACGGACGACGAGCTGTCGGAGGGCACGTGGGACCTCGACGACGCGATCCGCGAGGCCGCCCGCGAGCTCTCCCCGGTCGGGGCCGACCTCTACAAGGTGCAGGTGCCCTCGGGCGGACGCGGCAGCGACGTCGAGCTGGCCGACCGGTGCCGCGCCCTGGCCCGCGACATCACCGGACCGTGGGTCGTGCTCTCGCAGGGCGTGGACCGGGAGGACTTCCTCCGGGCGGTGACGCTGGCCTGTCGAGCGGGCGCCAGCGGCTTCCTCGCGGGCCGCGCGCTCTGGTCAGACCTGGTCGGCACGCCGGACCTCGAAGCGGGGCTGCGGCGGTCGGCGGTGCCGCGGCTGGAGCGGCTGTGTGCCGTCGTCGACCAGCACGCCCGTCCCTGGACCGAGGCATGAGCCTGGCGGCGGGGGTGCTGCACACGGCGCCCGCCCTGGCGGACACCTTCCAGCGGGTGCTGACCGGGCTCGACGGCGACGTGGTCCTCACCCACGTCGTCGACCCGGCCCTGCTGCAGCGGGCTATCGACACGGGCGTCGACGAGCACGTCCACGAGCGGGTACTGGCGCACGTACGCCATCTCGTGGCAACGGGTGCGGAGGCGGTGCTGGTGACCTGTTCGTCGATCGGCGAGGCCGCCGAGGCGGCCGGCTCGCGCGTCGAGGTTCCGGTCGTCCGCGTCGACCTGGCGATGGCCGAGCGGGCCGTCGAGCTCGCCGAGGCCGGCGAGGGCAGGGTGACCGTCCTGGCCACGCTCGAGTCCACCCTCGGCCCGACGGAGCGGCTGCTGCGTCGCCTGGCCGCGGGTCGGCCGCGGGTGACCGTCTCGTCGCAGGTGGTCACCGGCGCGGCGTCGGCCCGCGCGGCCGGCGACACCCGCGAGCACGACCGGCTGGTCCGCGAGCGGCTGGCGCGCGCCGCCTCGGAGTCGGATGTCGTGGTGCTCGCCCAGGCCTCGATGGCGCCCGCGCTCGACTCGACCGAGACCGTGCCGGTGCCCGTGCTGGAGTCGGTCAGCAGCGGCTCGGCCCGCCTGCTCGAGACGCTGCGGACTCAAGTGGACCGAAAGTGTTGACCGCCGACAAACAGTGTGGGTACGTTCTCACATGGCATCGATACCACAGTGACCGCGGTCATTTGAGCACCTGCACCCCGGACGTCGGTCCGGACGTCGCGCACCACCATCGGAGGAACGGTCCATGAGATCTCGTCTAGCACTGTGGTCGGCAGCGTCGGTGGCGCTCCTGGCCCTGTCCGCCTGCGCGCAGGGTTCCGGCGACGACGACACCGACGCCGACAGCTTCGACCCCAAGGCCGACTACAGCGGCGACATCACCGTCATGGGCTTCGGCGGTGACGACGAGATCGGGACCACCCGCCTCGACCTCGCCGAGAAGTCCCTCGGCGGCGGGAAGGTCAAGCTGATCAAGGGTGACCTCGACATCCAGGCGTTCCTGACCTCCGTGGCCTCCGGTGACGCGCCCGACGTGGTCTACGCGAACCGCGACCAGATCGGCACGTTCGCGAGCCGCGGAGCGATCATCCCGCTCACCGACTGCATCAAGGGCGAGGGCATCGACACCGACCAGTTCGACGACTCGGCGCTGGCGCAGGTGACCTTCGACGACGAGGTGTGGGGCATCCCCGAGTTCAACCAGGTCCAGCTCACCCAGGCCAACCAGACGCTGCTCGACCAGGCCGGCCTCACGATCGACGACGTCGACGGCCATGACCCCGACGCCGTCACCGACGCCGCCAAGGCGATGTACGCCGCGCCCGGCGGCAAGCTGCAGGTGATCGGCTACGACTCCAAGCTCCCGGAGTTCCTGCCGCTCTGGGCGCACGCCAACGGCGTCGACATCCTGTCCGAGGACGGCCGCACCGCCCAGCTCAACGACCCCGCGGTGGTCGAGGCGCTCCAGTGGGCGGTCGACATCTACAACGAGCAGGGCGGGTTCGCGGCGGTGAAGGCCTACCGGGACTCGGCCGACTTCTTCGGCTCCGGCAACCAGTTCGCCACCAACGTCCTGGGCGCGATGCCGATGGAGCAGTGGTACATCAACGTCCTCAACGACGAGTCGCCCGACGCACCGATGGCGTTCTCGACCGTCAAGGACCGGCAGGGCAACCCGCTCGCCTACTCCTCCGGCTCCGCGTGGGCGATCCCGAAGGGCTCCCCGAACGCCGGCGCCGCCTGCCGGTTCGCCAAGGAGATGACGACCGTCGACTCGTGGGTCGCCGCCGCCCAGGCACGCCTCGACCTGCGCACCGAGGACGGCAAGCCGTTCACCGGCGTGCTGACCGGCAACGACGAGGCCGACACCAAGATCCAGGCCATGACCACGGCCGACGAGGACCCGTGGAAGACGGGTGTCGAGGCGATGTACGAGGCCAACGACAACACCTTCGCGCTGCCGGCCAACCCCGCCGACGCGGAGTTCAAGACGGCCTGGCAGGACGCCGTCAACCGCGTCCTCAACGGCCAGCAGGACGTCCAGGCGGCACTGGACCAGGCTCAGGAGGAGGCGCAGGCAGTCCTCGACGAGGCCTGGGCCAAGTGGGACGACAAGTCCTAGCTGCTCGATCCAGCAGAGACGGAGCACGACATGTCGGCAGCCGAGCTGGACCACCCCGTCGCCGAGACCCTCGGGTCCTCGCGGCGGGGCCGGCGGCGCCCGACGCGGCAGCAACGTTCTGACACCAGGGCGGCCCTGCTGTTCATCAGCCCCTGGATCCTCGGGTTCCTGATCTTCACGCTCTGGCCGGTCATCTACAGCGGCTACCTCTCCTTCACCGAGTACGACGTCATCAACGACCCGCAGTTCGTCGGCCTGGACAACTACCGGGAGATGTTCGACGACCCCAAGGTCACCCTGGCCCTGCGCAACACGTTCATCTTCACGGTCATGGCGGTGCCGGCGAAGATCGTCGCCTCGCTGCTGCTCGCGATGCTGCTCAAGCAGGCCGCCCGGGCGTCGGGCCTGTTCCGGACGGCGTTCTTCCTGCCCAAGATGACGCCCCCGGTCGCCATCGGCGTGCTGCTCCTCCTCCTCTTCAACGGCCAGCAGGGCCTGATCAACGAGTTCCTCGGGATCTTCGGGATCAACGGTCCGTCCTGGACGACCGACCCGCACTGGGTCAAGCCCGGCCTGGTCCTGATGAGCCTGTGGACGATCGGCGCCACCATCATCATCTTCCTGGCGGCGCTGCAGAACGTGCCCCAGGAGCTCTACGACTCGGCGATGGTCGACGGCGCGAGCCCGTGGCAGAGGTTCTGGCGGATCACGGTCCCGATGATCAGCCCGTCGATCTTCTTCGTGATGATCATCAACACCATCGACTCGCTGCAGTCCTTCACCGAGGCCTACACGGCGTTCTTCGGCTCCGGCAACACCACCTACAGCAACGACGCGGCGCTCTTCTACGCGATCTACCTCTTCCAGCAGGCCTTCCAGTTCCTGCACATGGGCTATGCCTCCGCCCTGGCCTGGCTGATGTTCCTGATCATCATGCTCGTCACCGGGGTCCAGTTCTGGGGCAGCAAGAAGCTCGTCTACTACGAGGGAGACGCGCCATGAGCTCGGTCCAGGCGCCCCAGCTTGAGAACATCGCGCAGGACGCGGTGGTCCCGGCGCACCCGGACAAGCCTGCGCACCAGCGGCCCTGGCTCACCCCGCGCGCGCTCGTCGCCGCCGTCGGGCTGATCGGGTTCTCGGTCGTCTTCCTCTACCCGTTCGTCTGGCTGGTCAGCGCGTCGTTCAAGCCCCGCGGCGAGGTGTTCGACAACAAGCTGATCCCGAAGACCTTCACCCTCGACAACTACGTCGAGGTCTGGAAGGAGGCGCCGCTCGGGCTGTGGCTGGTCAACTCCACGATCGTGACGGTGCTGGCCGCGGTCACGGTCACGCTGTCGAGCGCCATGGTCGCGTGGGGCTTCAGCTACTACCGCTTCCGCGGCCGGAGCGCGCTCTTCGGAGTCCTGCTGGCCACGATGATGCTGCCCGGCGCCGTGACGATGGTCCCGACGTTCCTGATCTGGAACTCGCTCGGCCAGGTCGGCACGCTGAACCCGCTGTGGGCCCAGAACCTCTTCGGCAGCGCGTTCTACATCTTCCTCCTCCGGCAGTTCTTCCTCGGCCTGCCCCGCGACGTCTTCGAGGCCGCCAAGGTCGACGGGGCCGGCCACTGGTCGATCTTCTGGCGGATGGCGGTGCCGCTGTGCAAGCCGGCCCTCGTCGTGACGCTGCTCTTCGAGTTCCAGGCGGCGTGGACCGACCTGATGCGCCCGCTGATCTACCTGCGCGACTCCGACAACTTCACCGTTCCGCGCGGCCTGAAGAGCCTGGTCGACGAGTTCGGCTTCGGCGGCGAGTGGCACTGGGAGATCATCGTGACCGCGAGCGTCATCACCACGCTCCCCATGATCATCCTGTTCTTCCTCGGCCAGAAGCAGTTCATCAACGGGATCGCGACCACGGGCTCGAAGGGGTGACCTCCACCCGGTGACCGAGCTCCACGACGGGTGGACCCTGCGCGAGGCGCTCGGTCGCACCTGGCAGTGGTACGTCGACGCGCCACTGCCCGAGGCCGGCAACAACGTCGCCGACGCCGCCGAGCGGGCCGGGTCGACGCCCGGCTGGCACCCGGCCGCGGTGCCGGGGTCGGTGGTCGGCGCCCTGGTGCGCGCCGGGGAGGCGGCCGACCCCTACGTCGGGCGCCAGAGCAGGCTGGTCGAGTGGACCGGGGACCGGCACTGGGTCTTCCGCCGCCCCCTCGAGACGCCGCCGCTCGGCCCCGACGAGCGCGCCGTCCTCGAGCTCGACGGTGTGGACCCGGGCGGCCGGGTCTTCGTCGACGGCACCGAGGTCGGTCGGGTGTCCGGCCTCTACCACCGCTTCCGGGCCGACGTCAGTCCCCTCCTGCGTCGGCCCGGAACCCATCGGCTGGCCGTGGTCGTGGACCCGGTGCCGACGTCGGAGCCGCAGGTGGGCCGCACGAGCGAGGTGCGCGTGCACGCCCCGAGGCTCAACTACGGCTGGGACTTCAGCCCTCGCCTCCCGCACCAGGGCATCTGGCGCCCGGTCCGGCTGGTCGTCGGACGGCTGCACCTGCACGACGTCGTGGTCGCGACCGAGGTGGTCGAGGACGAGGTCCCCGTGGGCCTGGTCCACGTCGACGCCCTGCTCGAGGGGCAGCCCGCCGACGGCGACGTCCTGGTCTGCACCGTCGCCGATCCCGACGGAGCGGTGGTCGCCGAGACGCGGGTGCCGGCGGTGGTCGGCCAGGTCGGCGCCACCCTCGAGGTGCCCGACCCCTCCCTGTGGTGGCCGCGCGGGCACGGCGACCAGCCGCTCTACACGGTCTCGCTCCGACACCCCGACGTCGCGTCGGCGTCCTGGTCGGCGCGCACCGGGTTCCGGACCGTCCGCATGCTGCCCAACCCCGGCGCGCCGGCCGACGCCCTGCCCTACTCGGCGGAGGTCAACGGCGAGTCGATCCCGCTGCTGGGCTGGAACTGGGCTCCTGTCGACGCGCTCCACGGCGACGTCACGCCGGAGCGGGTGCGACACCTGGTCGGCCTCGCGGCCGACTCCGGTGCGCGGCTGATCCGGGTCTGGGGCGGCGGGCTGCTCGAGACCTCCGAGTTCTACGAGGCGTGCGACGAGGCGGGGCTGCTGGTCTGGCAGGAGTTCTCTCAGTCCAGCTCGGGCTTCCAGAGCGCACCCGCGACGGACGACGAGTACGTCGCGCTCCTGCGGGCCGAGGCCGAGGTCGTCGTACCGGTCCGGCGGCGACACCCGAGCCTCCTGATGTGGGCGGGAGGCAACGAGCTGGAGGTGGACGGCACGCCGGCCGACGAGTCGAGCTCGCCGGTGCTCGCCGCGCT
Source organism: uncultured Actinomycetota bacterium (assembly GCA_963766475.1). Lineage (GTDB taxonomy): Bacteria > Actinomycetota > Actinomycetes > Propionibacteriales > Nocardioidaceae > Nocardioides. Next base: position 432,902 of record CAVXZS010000009.1, read on the forward strand.
GCGCGACGCGGTGCACCGGCTGGACCCCGGCCGGCACTGGGTGCCGAGCTCGCCGAGCGGAGCCGGTGCCGACGAGCACGGGCCGTGGGAGCACCAGGGACTCGACGCCCACTACGCGCAGTGGGACGCGCGCGACTCCCTGGCGCACACCGAGTTCGGCGTGGAGGGCATGGCCAACGCCCGTGCCTTCGACGCCGTCGTGCCCGCGGAGGACCGCTGGCCGCTGGACCGGACCAACCCGGTGATGCGCCACCTGGGCGAGTGGTGGGACAACGAGCCGCTCGTGCAGGAGTCGTTCGCGCACCGGCTCACCGACGTGGCCGCGGTGCGGCGGGGCAGCCAGCTCCTGCAGGCGACCGGGCTCCGCTACGCAGTCGAGGCGCTGCGCCGACGGTCGCCGCACTGCTCGATGGTGCTGCCCTGGCAGCTCGCCGAGTCGTTCCCCAACGCGTGGTGCACCGCGGTCGTCGACCACCTCGGCGAGGCCAAGCCCGCCTACCGCGCGGTGACCAAGGCCTTCGCGGACGACCGGGTGACGCTTCGCGTCGACCGCGGCGCGTGGGCGTCGGCCGCGCCCTCGGCCGGCCTCTGGCTCTGGTCGGTCCGAGGGGTCCCCGCCGGATCCGCGCTGAGGGTGCGGCTGGTCGGTGCGGACGGCACGCCGGTCGACGGCTGGGACTGGAGCGGCCTGCCCGCCGTCTCGGACCCGCTGCACCAGGCGACGGTGTCAGCCGGCGCGCCGGGGGGTGCCGTGCTGTTCTGGGACGCCCTCTGGACGGACCCGCACGGCGGCGTGCTCGACCGCACGGTCGAGCTGCTGACCACGGGTCCGGACTGGTCGGCCGTGCTCGACCTCGACCCGGCGTCGGTCGCGACGACGGTGACCCGGACCCGGCCGGGCCGGGCCTCGGTCGAGGTGGAGCACCTCGCCGGGCCGGCGCTCGTCGGGCTCACCCTCGCCGACGCGAGGCCTGCGTGTGCCAGCGGTCTGGTGGCGGTGCACGGCGATCCGGACCCGCTGCTCCCCGCCGCGCGCCGGACCTTCTCGGTCGCCTGGACCGGCGACCCGCCGTGCCTGCGGCTGGAGGCGTTCAACCTCGGCCCCGCCCTGCTCGACCTCGGACTGGAGTGAACCATGCCCTTCCCTGACGGCTTCCTCTTCGGGGCCGCCACCTCGTCGTTCCAGATCGAGGGGAGTCTCGACGCCGACGGCCGGGGTGAGTCCGTCTGGGACGTCTTCACGCGCACCCCCGGCGCGGTCGAGGGCGCCGGGGACGCGTCGGTGGCCTGCGACTCCTACCGCCGCTGGAGCGAGGACGTCGCGCTGGTCAAGGAGCTCGGCCTGCGGGCCTACCGGTTCTCCGTCGGGTGGTCGCGGGTCCTGCCCGAGGGCCGCGGCCAGGTCGAGGCGAGGGGCCTCGACCACTACGACAGGCTCGTCGACGCCCTGCTGGCCGAGGACGTCGTCCCGGTGGTCACCCTCAACCACTGGGACATGCCTCAGGCGCTGATGGCGCACCAGGGGTGGGTGGGCCGCGAGTCCGTCGACGCGTTCGCGGACTACACCACCGCCGTCGCCGACCGGCTCGCGGACCGGGTCGAGTGGTTCATCACCCAGAACGAGCCCTGGATCATCACGCTGCTCGGCTACCAGCTGGGCCTGCACGCCCCGGGTGTCGCCGACCTGGGCCTCTCGGTCCGGGCGGCGCACCACGTGCTGCTCGGCCACGGAGCGGCGGCCGACGTGCTCCACCAGCACCCCGGCGTGCGGGCCGGCTGCGCGCTGAGCCTGTTCCCGCACGACCCCGCCAGCGACAGCGACGAGGACGCCGCGGCCGCGCGGGCGTCCGACGGCTATGTCAACCGCTGGTACCTCGACCCCCTGCTGGGCTCGGGCTACCCCGACGACATGCGGGCGCACTACGAGAGGGCGATCGGCGGGGACCTCGACTTCGTGCAGGACGGCGACGAGTCCGCGATCGGTCGGGCGCAGCGACTTCCTCGGCGTCAACTACTACACCCGCCGCGTCGTGGCGGCCGCGGAGCCCGGACCGGAGCGGCCCTTCCCCTGGCGGGTGGTCGGCCCGCAGGGCGACGTGCCTCGCACCGACGAGTCGTGGGAGGTGCGCCCCGAGTCGCTGACCGACCTCCTGGTCCGCCTGCACACCGACTACCCGGGCACTCCGCTGTTCGTCACCGAGAACGGCGGGTCGTTCGGCGACTCGCCCACGCACGACGGGGCGGTCCACGACGTACGCCGGACCGCGCTGCTCCGTGACCACGTGCTCGCCGTCGAGGCCGCCCTGGAGGCCGGGGCCGACGTCCGCGGCTACCTGCACTGGTCGCTGATGGACAACTTCGAGTGGGCCCTGGGCTACCGGCCCCGCTTCGGGCTCACCCACGTCGACTACCGGACCGGCCAGCGGACCGTCAAGGACTCCGGCCGCTACTACGCCGAGCTGATCCGCGCCCACGGGGTGCCGCCCGAGCTGACCGAGGCGGCGCCGCATGGGTGAGGTCTCGCTGACGTCGGACGACGAGCAGCACCTCGTCTCGACGGACCTGTGGACGCTGTCGGTGAGCCGGTCCGCGCGCCGCAGGCCCGGCTGCTGGTGGGCGGCACCGACTGGGGCCGGCTGTCGCTGCTGGCGACGGTCGACCGGACGGACTGCCGCGACGAGACCCACGACGTCGGCGGGGCGTCGGTGGTGGAGTGCACCCCCGAGCGGGTCGTCCTCGAGGTCGCCCAGGCGACCTCGTCGTGGACCAGCAAGACGACGGTCGTGACGTGCACCCCCGAGACCGTGGAGCTGCACGTGGAGGTGTCCGGATCCGGCGCGATCGCAGAGGTGGTCCTGCTGGGTGGGCGGGCCATGCTCGGCACCGGCGCGGCGGGCACGTTCCGCTCGGAGCTCACCGCCCGGAGCGTCTTCGCCCCGACGCCGACGCAGCCGGTCGCGGTGGTCCGGCCGGCGGCCTCGGCGGTGACCCTCGGGGTCGTCGGCGACGCCGAGCCGGGCCGGACCAACGCGATCTTCTCGCCGCCACCGCTGCTCGTCGCGCTCGGGACCGCCGAGCCGGTCGGACCGACCGCGGTGCCGGGCGGGGAGTGGCTCGGCCTGGGGCTGCGCGACGAGGTCGAGCGGCTGACGTTCACCCAGCTGCGCTACGAGCCGGTCGACGGCGGCTTCCTCGTGCGGCTCGACTACGAGGGCCACACCCGGGCCGTGCGCGGCTGGTCCTCACCGCGCGTCGTCCTCGCGCCGGCCGCCTCGGCGTACGACGCCGTGGCCGACCACCGCGCGCACCTCGCCGCGCACGGTCTGGCCCGCGGGCCCTCCCACCCGCACCAGGACTGGTGGCAGCGGACGATCTTCTGCGGCTGGGGCGCGCAGTGCGCCGACGCCGCCGCGTCCGGCGGCTCCCCGATGGCGCTGGCCCGGCAGGACCGCTACGACCGCTGGCTCGGCGTGCTGCAGGAGCACGGGGCCGAGACCGGGCACCGTCGTGGTCGACGACAAGTGGCAGCGCGACTACGCGCTCCCCGACGTCGACACCGAGAAGTGGCCCGACCTCCGCGGGTGGATCGCGGACCGGCATGCCGCCGGCCAGAAGGTGCTGCTCTGGTGGCGCGCCTGGGCCGCGCACGGCCTGCCGGCCCACGAGTGCATCCTCGACGCCGTCGGCCGTCCCGTCGCCTGCGACCCGACCAACCCGGCGTACCGCGAGCGCCTGCGCGCCACCATGGCGGCCCTGCTCGGTCCCGACGGGCTGGATGCGGACGGCCTCAAGGTCGACTTCACCCAGCGGGCGCCGAGCGGCTCGGGACTCGTGGCCCATGGCGACTCCTGGGGGATCGCGATGCTGCACGAGCTGCTCACTGAGATCTACGGCGCCGCGAAGGCGGCCAAGTCCGACGCCCTCGTCATCACCCACACGCCGCACCCGTCGTTCGGTGACGTGTGCGACATGGTGCGGCTCAACGACGTGCTCGGCTCCGACTCCTCCGGGCGGCCCGTGGCGGCCGTGGACCAGCTGCGGTTCCGCCATGCCGTGGTGAGCCGGGCGATGCCCGACCACCTCGTCGACACCGACCAGTGGCCGATGCAGACCCGTGCGGACTGGCTCGGCTACGCCGAGGCCCAGGCGGGGCTGGGGGTCCCGTCGCTCTACTACGTGGAGGCCATCGACAACAGCGGGGAGCCGATCGGCGCCGACGACCTCGCGCAGGTGGCCGCCTGGTGGGGCTCCGGGTGACCGATGTCGTCGTGTACGCCGCGACGTCGGGCGGGGTCTGCGCCGCTGTCGCGGCGGCCCGCGCCGGCGCTCGTGTCGTGGTGCTCGAGCCGGGGCGTCACGTCGGCGGGATGACCTCGGGCGGCCTGGGCTACACCGATCTCGGCGACCCGCGGGTGGTGGGCGGGATGGCAGCGGAGTTCCGCGCCGCGGTCGCCGAGGCCTACGGCGTCCCGCCCGGCCGCTACGCGGGGCCGGAGCCGCACGTCGCCGAGGCCATCTTCCTCAGCTGGCTCGACGACGCCGGCGTGGAGCTGGTCCTCGACGCGGCGCTGGTCTCGGTGGACTCCTCCGACGGCGCCGTTCGCTCGGTCACGACCGCTGCCGGCACCGTCGAGGCTGCGGTCTTCGTCGACGCGTCGTACGAGGGTGACCTGCTGGCGCTGGCCGGGGTGCCCTACTCGGTGGGTCGCGAGTCGCGGTCGCTGCACGGTGAGCGCTTCGCCGGCCGGCGCGAGGTGGTGCCGGGCCGGCACAGCATGCCGGACTGGGTCTCGCCGTTCGTCGACGATCCTGACGGGCTGCTCGCCGGCCCGCTGCTGCCACAGGTCAGCGGACGGCCGTTCGTCGACGTCGGCGAGGGCGATGGCGGGGTGATGTCCTACGGCTACCGGGTCTGCCTGACCACCGCCCCGGACCGGCTGCCGTTCGAGCGGCGCCCGGGCTACGAGGACGCGCACTGGGAGCTGGGCCGACGGATCTTCGGCCACTGGGCGCGGCACGGCGTCGAGGTCGCCGCCGGCGCGCTGGTCGGCCTCGAGCCGAACCTGCCGAACGGCAAGTGCGACGGCAACTCGCTCGGTCCGTTCTCGCTGAGCGTGCTCGACGCCAGCGCCTGGGACTACCCGGACGCCGGCCCGGAGGACCGCGAGCGGATCCGGCTGCACCACCTCCACCACGCGACGGACTTCCTCCACTTCCTCAGCCACGACCCGGCGGTGCCCGCCTCCGTGCGCGAGGAGATGAACCGGTGGGGGCTGCCGCGCGACGAGTTCGCCGACACCGGCCACCTGCCGCACCAGCTCTACGTCCGCGAGGCCCGGCGCATGCACGGCGCGCGGCTGCTCACCGAGCACGACCTGCTCGGCGCGACGCCGTTCGCCGACGCCGTGGCCATGGGGTCCTACCACCTCGACATCCGCGAGGTGCAGCGCGGCTGGCGCTGGGTGCACGAGCACCCGCGACCGGTCGCGCAGGTGGTCAGCGAGGGCTACCTCTCCGTGCCGGTGCCGGCGTACCGGATCCCCTACAGCGCGCTGACCCCTCGTCGCCAGGACTGCGTCAACCTGCTGGTCCCGGTCTGCGTCTCCGCGTCTCACGTCGCGTTCTCCTCGATCCGGATGGAGCCGCAGTACCAGATGCTCGGCCACGCCGCCGGCCTCGCGGCGGCCCAGGCCGCCCGTCGGGGTGTGGACGTGCAGGACGTCGACGTGGCCCGGCTCCAGGAGGACCTGGTCGCCGCCGGTCAGGTGCTCGCGGTCTGACGGGGGGTGGGTGCACGAGCGTGCTGACGCATACTGCGAGCCATGGACCTGCACCCGGAGCCCGATCTCGAGCCACGGGCGACGAGCGCGGTCGTGGTGACCGCGGAGTCGAAGCACCGGTCTCGCTCACTCCAGCCGACGGTGCTGCGGCGGGTGGGCGGCGTGACCCTGCTCGACCGCACGGTCAAGGTCCTGCGGGAGGCAGGGGTGACCCGGATCGTGGTGGTGGCCGGCTACCGGAGCGAGGACGTGGCGGCGACCATCCACTCCCACGGCCTCCCGGTCGAGCTGGTGGTCAACCCGGACTGGCAGCAGGGCACGTCCACCTCGGTGCTGGCGGGACTCCGGCGTGTCGACGAGGACCGGTGCCTCGTCGTCATGGGCGACCACGTGTTCGAGGCCGACGACGTACGGCGGCTGATGGCCGCGCCGGGCCGCAACGTGCTGGCCGTCGATCGTGACCCGCAGCGCCAGGTGGGTGGCCTGGGAGGGGTGCCGCCCGTCCGGGTGCGGACCGCGGCGGACGGCCGGCTGCTCGAGCTGGCTCCCGACCTGAAGGAGTACGCCGCGGTCGACGCCGGCCTCAGCTCGGTCCAGGTCGCCGATGTCCTGGCCGCGGCCGCCGACGCACCGCCGATGCCGTGGGCCGCCGTGCGGCGGCGGATGCTCGACCACGGCTTCGAGATGACCACCTGCGACTTCACCGGGCTCTGGGCGGCAGTCGACACACCCGGTGGAGTGCGGGCGCTGGAGCGGGTGATGTGGCATCGGTACGGGCCCAAGCCGACCGACCAGATCATCGCCCGGACCGTCAACCGGCGGATCTCGGGGCCCCTGACCCGCCAGCTGCTGCGGACCGGGCTCAGCCCGCACGTGGCCACGGTGCTGGCCTTCGCCACCACGCTGCTCGCGTCCGGCCTGATCGCGGTCGGTGACTGGTGGGCGATGGCCGCGGGTGGGCTCGGCGTCCTGCTCGGCTCCGCCCTCGACGGCGTCGACGGCGAGCTCGCGCGAGTGAGCGGCCGCGCCTCGCGCCGCGGAGCCGCGCTGGACACGCTGCTGGACCGCTACGCCGACCTCGCCGTGGTGGTCGGCCTGGTGATCGGCGCTGGACACACGGAGACCACCTGGGCCTGGGGGTTCGCCGCGGGGTGCGGCTGCCTGCTGATCTCCTACATCCACGCGGTGGGCCGGGACACCGACGTCCGGTTGCTCTTCCGTCGCGAGGTCCGGTTGCTGATCTTCGCCCTGGCGGCGATCAGCGGCCTCCCGCTGTGGGGGCTGGCGATCGTCGCCGTCGCGGCCAACCTCGACACGGCGCGCGGCGTGGTGCTGCTCCTGCGCGCCATGCACACCTGACCACCGCCTGTGGGGGGTTGGTCAGCCGGCGGAGCCCGCCGACCACAGCACCGCGGTCGGTGAGGCAGCGGTCAGCTCCTGGCTGCCGTGCCAGGAGACGAAGGACGCCTGCGGCAGGTAGTCGGGGCCGAGGAGGAACGCCCGGTCGATGTCGGTCACGGTGAGCGTGGCGCCGTTGTCGGTCAGTCCGATCGGGACTCGCCGCACCGACACGGAGACCACGTCGGCGGGCGTGGTGCCGGCCGGCAGCTCCACGGTGGTGGCCGCCGGTACGTCGCGGTTGACGCTCCACTCCGGGACCTGGTGGTCCGAGGAGTACGTCGTCGGGTTGCCCGCGAGCCGGACGTCGACGGCGAGCCCCACTCCGGCCTGCGACGCGGCCGGGATGGTGTCGTGGTCGACCGCCACGAAGAGGTAGCTGCGCTGGTCACCGACCGCTGTGGTGGCCGGGTCGGAGGGAGTCTCGATCTTGCCCTCGCGCAGCATCTCCTGCGCCATGACTGAGTAGGTCCAGGGATGGGTGTCCATCAGGTACTCGCGGGGCTGCTCGACGGGCCGGACCTCGCGCGTCGAGAGCGCGAAGCGCATCGGGTCGTCCACCGTGTCGCACATGTTGTTGTTGTTCGTGCAGGTCTCCAGCAGCGGGTGGGTCCCGTCGTAGCGGCCACGGAAGCGCAGGGTCTGGTGGTTCGCCGCCTGGTAGACCCCCGACCCGCGGATGCGGTGGCCGGCCCGGTTGACCTCCACGCGATAGACCCACTCGATGTCGGTGCTACGACCCCAGCGGGCCATCAACGCCGGGGTGTCGGTGCCGCCGTCCTCGTTGCTCCAGACGACGGAGTACTCGATCACCGAGTGACCAGGCTTGGCCGCCGGGGTGGTCTCGTGCCAGGCCACCAGCGGGGAGTCCGTGACGGCGCTCTGGAACAGCCCGCCCAGGCTGGGCACGTTGCGGCCGTAGAGCACCGGCGCGTTGCGGGCGGCGGCGTACTCCGGGTTGTTCTTCGAGACGGTGCGGACGTGCAGGTGTCGGAGGGTGGCGGCTCCTGCCCGCCTCCGGGAGCGATGTGCGGCGTAGTGGATCCGAAGCGTGTGCACGCCGGCGGACAGGGAGCCGAGCGCGAGCTCGCGCGGCGTGGGTCGGTGGGAGCTGATGACGACATCGGTGGCGTAGTGGCCGTCCACGAACAGCGACACCACGGCCGACTCGTGCCCCGGCTCGGCCCAGGAGACCCTGCGCGCGGCGACGCTCATGTGGAGGAACGCCTCGCCGGGACGGGTGGTTCTGAACGTGACCTGCGCATCCGGTCCGCCGCGACGGACGTGGATGCCGGAGTGCGGCGCAGCGTCCGCCGGCGGCGGAGACAGGGCCGAGATACTGGGCAGGGCCAGGACGGCGAGCAGGGCGGCCCACGAGCGGGCGCGGGCGAAGGGGCGTGCCAATTCAGTCTCCCGAGGTCGATGACGTGCGACCCCATGTGACACCGAGACGAGCCGCGGACGCAACAGCGAGCGAGGTTCTCAGGACGACGGCTTCTCGCGCCGCTTGTGCGGCTGCGCCGGGAGCGGCTGGGTCTCGGCGTCGGGCGAGACTTCCAGCGGCGGGGTGGGCGGGTTGGATGAGGACGTGGCTACAGCCCGCGGGCCGGCGGGGCGTCCGAGGTACGGCGCCCGGGGCCGGGTCGGACGCATGAGCTGCACCTGGCGTCGTACCCGCTGTTCCAGGTCCATCTCGCGAAGGAGCCGGCGGACCGTCGAGAGCACGACGGCGTCGAGCTCACGCAGCTGGGGCGTCGGCTCGACAGTGAGCAGGTCCTCGAGCCGAGCCCGCGCCTCCTGGAGTCCTTCGAGAGCCGCTTCGACGGCGACGGCGTCCTCCGCGCTCAGCTTCGCCGTCGGACTGGCGTCGTTGCGGACGAGCTGTCCGAACGCGTCGATGCCGGCGGCCATCTCATGGAACGTCTGGGCGAGTCCGAGGAAGAGGTCGGTCACGGCTTCGTCAGCCGTGGGGGCTTGCTCGGAGGTGGCGTCCACCAGCGCGCGGAACATCGACCGCATCGCGACGGCGCAGTGCTCGAGTGCCTCGAGCCCCTGACGCAGACCCGGCCCGAGATCAGGCGTGCGCACGGCTCGCACGTTCAACCGGCGACCCTGCTCGGCGTGGGTCAGGGCAGCCCCGGCTCGAGGTACCTCTTCGTGGGTGATCCGGCGCGACTCGTCCAGCCACCTCCGTGCCACCGGTGCGATCTCACCACCCTGCTCGACCAGCTCCGACAGCTCCCGTGCGGCCTGGCCGACCAGCTCGCTCATGGAGTCAGCCAGTGCATCGATGGCCTGCGCCGCGGAGGTGGTGGCGACCTTGGGAGGGAAGAGCAGGTTCGTCGCCACTCCGACCGCGGCCCCCACCAGGGTCTCCACGATCCGCTCCCACGCCGCCGACCCCGCTGCCAGCGCTCCCACCCCGAGCACGAGCATCGCGCTGATCGGGACCTCGACGAGGTTGTCGCGCAGTCGCAACGTCTGTCCGACCGCCATCGAGACGAAGATCAGCAGCCCGAGGCTCCACCACTCCAGCGGCACCACGGCGGCGAAGAGCACCGCCAGGGCCACGCCGGTGACCACCGCCAGCACGCGGTCCAAGCCGCTGGCCAGCAGCGACACCGGCGTGACCTGCACGACGAGCATCGCCGTCAGCGCCGCAAGCAGCGGCTGGGTGCCCGGAAAGAGAAGCTCTCCCACGACGTACCCTGCCACCGCCGCCACCGTGACCCGGATCGACCACGAGACGCCCGCCCGCCATCCGCTCCGCAGGAGCGTCAGCTCACGTTGGAGCCTGCCTGGCCAGACGTCGCGCACGGTCCATCATGATCCGCTACCGCACGCCGGCCACCAATGCCTACCAGCGAAGCCGGCTCCGCGGACGTCATACGTCGCCGCGCTGCGACGTAGCACCGTCCGCATGACCTCCCGGGCCGTCACCTGCAGACGCCATGAGGGTGCCGGATCAGCCGCGATCCTCGCACGAGTCCAGCCGAGTTGAGCGAGGCTCTGTGTAGCTTGGCGCGCCAGCGGAATCCGCTGGTGGTGCCGACACGAACTCCTCGAGGATGATCCTCATGGATGATCGAGCTCGGTTCCTCGCTGCCTATGACGAGCAGTTGCGGACCGATGCAGAGACACCGAGCGCAGTGTCGGTGACCGCTCTTGGTCCGTTGCGGTTAGTGAGGTTCGCGGGTGGTCGCGGTTTCGTCACCTACCAAGACCTCGGCGGAGCCGACGCGGATGCGATCGGCCGACTGGTCGAAGGGGCGCTCGCGCACTACCGAGCAGATCCCGAGATCACGCGGGTGGAGTGGAAGACACGGGGGCACGACGACGCTCCAGGACTGCATCAGAGCCTGCTCATCCACGGGTTCGTCGCAGAGGAAGCGGAGTCGATCATGATCGGCCAGGCCCAGCGGCTCGCGGTCGAGGTGCCGTTGCCCGAAGGCGTGATGCTGCGGCAGGTCAGCGAAGAGGGCGATGTTCGTGCGATGAGCGCGATGAGCGCGCACGCCTTCGGTGATCAACCCGCCGTGGGGGCGGAGATGGCAGACGCGTTACTGCGCCGGCTCTCACTCGATGACGGAATGGAGCTGTGGGTCGCCGAGCAGGACGGGCAGATCGTCTCCGCCGGTCGCCTCGAGCCGGTTCCCGGGACCGACTTCGCCGGGATCTGGGGCGGCTCCACGCTGAAGGAGTGGCGTGGTCGGGGGATCTATCGCGCCGTGACCGCAGCGCGCGCGCGGTCGGCACTGCGCAAGGGCAAGACTCTCATCAACAGCGACTCCACCGAGTACTCCCGCCCCATCCTGGAAAGGTACGGCTTCCTCAAGGTCTCCACCACCACGCCCTACGTCTGGCAACGCTGACCCCGATCGGCCGCAACGGGCGCCCCAGGCAGGTGCGCCTTTCCGGCTCCCCTCTGTTGTCAACCGGCCGTGAGAGCTGGTGTCTTCCGAGTGCGGCCAGGCGGTTGTAGCGTCGGTGTGGCGGGTCGGGGAAGTGGCTGATCCGAGGTGTCGACGTGCGGGGGCAGGTCGACCGCGCTGGATGTTGGCGACGCCCCGCAGTGCCCTCCCGGGCCCCGGGCTGAGAGCTTGGCCGGCATGAGCTGGGCAGTCCCCTCCAGAGCCACGCCTGGACCGATTCTGGCCGGACACCGGTCCCAACGGTGAGGTCGGCGGACGCCCGGAGTTTACGTCGGCGAGCCGGGCTTGCTCCAGCCGGCCAGCGTCGCCCGCAGGGCCGTGTCGAGAACGCTCTGCCCATCGGTCTCGGCAAGCGCGGGGTGAGGCAACGGACTCCGGCTGGCGTGCGAGAGCTCCAGGCTCACCAGGCCGTGAGTCAGTGCCCAAAGCGTGTAGGCCAGCTTGCGGGCAGCGGCGTCTTGCACCGCGGTCCCCCGCAGCCGCCCAGCCTGGGCAGCGAGCAGACCGAACGTGGTGTCCAGAGCGGTGTTGCGCGCTTCCGGGCTGGGATCGAACCCGGGAAGGACCCGCTCGAACAGCAGTCCGTACAGACCCGGGTTGGCCAAGGCGAACGCCCGGTACGCCTCCAGCATCTCGAGGATCGCCTGGGCCGGATCGGCCACCCGGGCTGCCGGCGCCATGCGCTCACGCAGCTGTTCGAACCCCTGGGCGTAGACGACGTCCAACAATCCGTCGCGGCTCCCGAAGCCGGTGTAGAGGGCCATCGTCGTGGTGCCGGCGGCGGTCGCGATGCGACGGACGGTCAAGTCGGTCGGGATCTCATCGCGCAGCAGCTGCAAGGTCGCCCCCACCAGGCGCTCGTTGAGCGCCTTCGCCGTGGGGCGTTTGACGGGCGGCTTCGCAGGGCTTGCCATGTGCGGCAATGTACTATAACTTGCGTCATAACGCATGTTATAGCCACCGAGTCAAGGGAACGCAATGATCACGACCACCGGTCTCACCAAGAGCTACGGCACCACCCGGGTCGTCAGTGAGGTGACGATGCACTGCGAACCTGGCACCATCACCGGCTTCCTCGGCCCCAACGGCGCGGGAAAGTCCACGACGCTGAAGATGATCGTCGGGCTCACTCGCCCCGATCACGGCACGTCGACCATCGACGGCCGCCCGTTCGTCGAACTGCCCAACCCGACCCGGGTGGTCGGAACGTTGCTCGACCCCTCTGCGATGCACCCCGGGCGCACCGGCCGCGCGACTTTGACCATCGCAGCACGGATGGCTGGCGTCGGCACGGCCAGGGTCGGCCAGCTCCTTGAAGGTGTCGGGCTTGCCGACGCGGCCGAGCGTCGCGTGGGCGCCTACTCCCTGGGCATGCGGCAGAGACTCGGGATCGCCCAGACCCTGATCGGCGACCCGCAAGTGCTGATCCTCGACGAACCCGCAAACGGACTCGACCCCGAGGGCATCGCGTGGATGCGCGAATTGCTGCGCGACTTCGCCGACCGCGGCGGAACCGTGTTGTTGTCCAGCCACCTCTTGCACGAAGTGCAGGCCACCGTTGACCATCTCGTGGTCATCTCCGAAGGCGCGGTCGTCGCCTCCGGCCCGATGGACGACCTTCTCGCCAGCACCAGTCTGCTGGTCCGCGCACTCCACCCAGACGCCCTCGCCGCGGCCCTGCAAGGCGCAGGGATCGGCTACGCCCCCGGCCCGGACGAAACGTTCACCGTGGATGTTCTCGACGGGCGGATCACCCTCGAAACGGTGGCACGCGTCGCGTTCGAGGAGCGAGTCCTGCTCACCGAGCTGCGAGCCTCCGACTCCAGCGGACTGGAGCAGCTGTTCTTCTCGCTCACCGCCACCAAGGCGCACCACTCACAGGAGGCAGCAGCATGACCGCCACCATGACCCAGCCCGAGATCACCGGCCAGACATGTTCTCCCACAGCCACGTCCACCGGGATCCCGTTCAGCCGACTAGTGCGCGTCGAATGGGCCAAGGCCACCGAGACCCGCGCCGCCCGATGGCTGCTCGCAGCGGTGGCGGCAACGACCGTCGGACTGATGCTGGTGCCGATCCTCTCCCATTCCAGCAGCCACCAGACGTACACCGACTACCTCCGCTACGCCGGAACCGGTCTGAGCCTGCTGTTGCCCGTCGTGGCCATCCTGACCCTGACCAGCGAATGGAGCCAGCGCACCGTTCTGACCACTTTCACGCAGGAACCGCGGCGCATGCGGGTCGTCACTGCCAAGATCACGGTCTCTGTCCTGCTCGGCGTCGCCGCGGCCGTGTTCGGCGGGCTTGTCACGGCAGCAGGTCTCAGCGTCGCCGCAGCCTCGGGTCGGACCGTGGACGCCAACCTCGACGCCGCTCTCGTCCTCGCGTACCTGCTGTACGTGCTGCTCAACGTCATGACGGGGGTGGCGCTCGGCGCCTTGGTACACCACTCGGCGGCCGCGATCGTCCTGTCCTTCGTTCTTCCTATCGGGTTCGGTCTCCTGGGCCAGACATCCCAGGCGGTCGCCGACTGGCTCGACTACACCACCGCCTTCGCCCGGCTGCTCAGCGGCGAATGGTCAGGGCATACGACCCAGATCCTGGTCGCCGTCACCCTGTGGATCGCGGCACCGCTGGCGGCTGGGCTCGTCAGAACGGTCCGACGCGAAATCAACTGACCGCTCCAGCGCCTGGAATACCGCACTCCACCTGAGTCTCTCCGAGCCGCCGGCCCGGAGCTCAACCGCTCGTCGAAACCTTGGAGGAACCATGTCCCATCCCACGCCCACAGCCTTCTACCGCATCGCAGGAACAGCAGGCACTGCAAGCGCCCTGGTCCTCTTCGTCAACGCTGCCAAACGCGCCGACGTCATCCCCACCTCGACCTTCACCCAGCTGGTCGCCCCACTTGCCCAGATCCTCGCCTTGGCGTTCATCAGCGCCCTCTACATCCGGTTCGGCCGTCGCGCAGGAACCTTCGGGCTGGTCGCCTTCCTACTCAACGCTGTCGCGCTGGCATCGCTGGTCGGCGTGGAGTTCGTGATCAACCTGGTTTTCAACGACCTTCCGAAGTCCACCGTCGATGACCTCCGCGCGGGCGCGCTCGGTATCGCGCTCACGGCGGCATCGGTGCTCTTCCTGATCGGAACCCTGACCTTCGTCGCCGCCATGATCCAGAGCCGCGAGATCCCCACAGCTCCGCTGGCCATGTACGCGGTCGGGGCCGTCCCGGTGTCGCTGCGAGCCTTCGTACCCGAGGTGGCCCTGGACCTCGGCCTCGTCACCCTCGCCGGCGGTATCGGCTGGCTGGCCATCTGGCTCCTCAACAGCTCCGGCCAGATCGACACCTGGACCATGCGTGCAGCCCGGGCCCCCGAGCCGGTCGGCGTCTGAGCCTCTGAACGCCCATCACCAGCCGACGTCCTCATGACCGATCAAGCACTGGTCCAGCTCGCCTCCGCGACGGCTGCAGGCCTTGTCGCGTTGGCCGTGGGGTTCCGGTCGGTGACCCAGCACGTCTTGACCGCCTCAATGTGGGCGGCCGCCGCGCTCTTCGCCCTCAACACGGCGGGGAACTTGACTGGACTACATCCGGTTGAACGGTTCGGCGCGAGCACGGTGACCGGCCTGGTCACCGTGCTCTGCCTCCTCATCGCCGTCGTGCGCTGAGTTTGCAGATCTGCCGCGACGTGCGTCACACCGCCGCGACAGGGCTGCCGCGAGCTGGTCTCAACGGTCCTGTGGACGGGCTGCTCTGGCCCGGTAGCACTGTCGGTGGCCAGTGCTGGAATGGAGTCATGCCGGAGCCGACCAGCTTTCTCGCCGTCGAGGACCTCGACGCTGCCGAGACGCTGGCTGCAGCGGAGTCCGCGGTCCGGGACCGGCGGGCGATCGAGGTGCGTGAGCTGGAGCTCGCTCTGCACTGGGCCGACCTGCACGCCGACGATCCCCGCGAGGGCGGGCGTCCGGTGCCGCCGGGTGGGCCGCGGTCGGTGCAGGTCGGTGGTGCGGGGACCCCGATGGTCCAGGACCTGGCTCTGTGTGAGCTGGCGGTGGCGCGGGGTCAGAACGCGTTGGCGACCCGGGCGCTGGTCGCGGACGGGCTGGACCTGCGGCATCGGTTGCCCGAGCTCTACGCCGCGCTGCGTGAGGGCCGCTGCGACCTGTGGGTGGCCCGCAAGGTCGCTTCGATGACCCGCAAGCTCGACCCCACCGCCGCCGGCGTGGTCGACATCGCGGTCACCGAAGCAGTGGACGAGGCGCCCGGGAGGGTGCTGTCGGTCGCCGAGGCCAAGGTGATCGAGGCCGACACCGACGCCGCGCGGGCCGAGCGGGAGGACCGGCGCCGGCGTCGCTACGTCGCGGTGACCCCGACCGACGAGCTCGGGCTGCGGACCGTGATCGCCCCGGTCGTGCCTGCCGACGCGGTGTGGTTGGACGCGGTCGTGGACCGGGTCGCCGACGCCCTGGACGCCCGCCGCGACCTGGTGCCCGACCTGCCCGAGGACTGCACCCGCGACGAGCTGCGCTCGGTCGCGCTGGGCTGGCTGGCCCACCCCGAGGACGTCGTCGCCCTGCTCGCCGGCGAGGACGAGCCCCGCGGCCACTCCAACGACCGGGCGATCGTGCACGTGCACCTCCACGAAGCCACCTTCGACAGCACCGGTGGAGCGGGCGGGGTCGCGAGGGTCGAGGAGATCGGCCCGCTGCTCCTCGACGAGCTCACCCAGCTCCTCGGCCACGCCCGGATCACCCTGGCGCCGGTCATCGACCTGACCACCAGCATCTCGGTCAACGCCTACGA
Organism: uncultured Actinomycetota bacterium; assembly: GCA_963766475.1. GTDB lineage: Bacteria > Actinomycetota > Actinomycetes > Propionibacteriales > Nocardioidaceae > Nocardioides. Next base: position 448,816 of record CAVXZS010000009.1, read on the forward strand.
GCATCCTGAGGCCGTCAAAGACCGCACCCGGCTGCGCACCGTCGGCGACGTGTTCCCCCACGCCCAGACCATCAGCCGCAAGACCGACATGGACCACCCCGAGCCCTACGACGCCCACGGCCCACCCGGCCAGACCGGCGACCACAACGCCGCCCCACTCGGGCGTCGACATCACCGCGCCAAGACCCACCTCACCTACCGCGGCAAACAGCTCGGTCTCGCGCGTTACCTGTGGCGAAGTCCCCACGGGTTGCAACGCCTCGTCGATTCCACCGGCACCCACGAGCTGGACACCGCCCAGGCACTCGAGCTCGCCCACCCGGGCGCACTCCACGCCGCACTGGCACGGATCGCAGCCGACTCGTCAGCGGGGATGGGGGCCGGCTCGCTCCCTGCCTAGACTCCCGTGCGTGCCAAGCGAACCCGACCCGGACGGCTCCGAGCCCGACCTGCTCGAGCAGTACTTGGACGTCCAGCGCGCTGCGATGCTCGCGAAGACCGACGGCCTCGACGCAGAGCAGCTGGGCCGGACCCACCCTCCGTCCTCGCTGACCCTCGGCGGCCTGCTGCATCACCTCGCGCTGGCGGAGGAGGACTGGATGGAGATCCACTTCCTGGGCGAGCCGGACCGCGAGCCGTTCGCCAGTGCCGACTGGGCCGAGGATCCCGACTGGCAGTTCCGGGTGCCAGAGGCGATGCAGCCGGAGCAGCTCCGGCAGCGCTACCGAGAGGCCTGCGAGCGGAGCAGGGCCGCGGTCCGCCACGCCTCGGGCCTCGATCAGCTGTCGGCCAAGCCGGTGCGCGGGGCGCACTTCTCGCTGCGCTGGGTGCTGCTGCACCTGATCGAGGAGACCGCCCGTCACGCCGGCCATGCCGACCTGCTCCGCGAGGCGATCGACGGCAGCGTCGGCTGAGCGAGCCTAGAGAGCCAGGCGCTGTCGGAGCCGAGCTCAGCCCTGGGTGCCGGCCCGGACGAGGTTGCCGTTCGGGTCGACGAGCGTGAGCGTCCGCATGCCCCAGGGCAGGTCCTCAGGTGGCTCCAGCCGGCTCCCGGTGGTCTCGTCCGCCACCACGTGCGGGTTCCACGCGGCGTACAGCCGGTCGACGTCGTCGACGTAGAGGAAACAGGTCGATGCCGTGCTGAGCGGATCGGCCGACGGCTCGTGGGTGAAGTGCAGCTGGATCGAGCCTCGGCCGATGATCATGTAGCCCCACTCCTCGGGAGGGGTGCCGAGGTTCTCGAAGCCGAGCCGCTCGTAGAACTCCAGCGTCCGGCGCAGGTCCCTGGCCGGCAGCACCGGCACGGCGTACTCCATCCGAGGATGCTAGACGCGGTCCAGGACCGCGCGCACGAACGGCGGGATGACGGATCGGAGGACGTCGGCCTGATGACCGTCGGAGGTCTCCAGCAGCCGCCGGACCGTCTCAAGGTCACCCTCGCCGGACAGGAGCCGGGCCGCGGCGATGCCGGCGGCGGCCACGTCGCGCGCGGAGGCGACCCAGGCGAACAGCTCGCGAGCCAGGTCGTTCGGGAGGTCGAGGGGGAGCTCGGCCAGCGGTGTCAGCGCCCTGACCAGCTCGGCCGGGTCGCCGCCCTCGAGGGCCGCGGCGCAGAGCGCGGTCAGCCGCGGGCTCGGGTCGGCGGACGGCGGCCAGCTCGAGCACACCTCGACGAGCGGGTGCAGGGCCGGCGGCACCAGCTCGGCCACCGCCCGCGCGTGTGCAGCGGCCGAGTCGTAGCCGGCCGGATCCCGCGCGTAGTCGCCGACCGTGGCCAGGGCGATCCGCGAGGCGCGGGGCTGGACCATCGGGTTGGCGGTGATGCCGACCAGGCCGTGAGGGGAGCGCGGCCGGTCCATGAGCGGCCCGAGGAACAGCCTCGAGGGCTCGAAGTCGTTGACCGGGAAGTTGTCCCACAGCACGAGTGGCCGGCCGAACGCCGCCCTCGCGGCCGCGACCTCGTCGTCCGTGACGGCACCGACCACGACGTCCGAGCCCGTCCAGCACACCGCCGTGTGGTCGGGGAGGGACCGGCCCAGCGAGGTGCGGTACGCCGAGGACTGGGTGCCGGCGTAGTCGGTGGGCACCACCAGGAACGGTGCGCCCGCCGTCGGTGCGATGCCGTGGGCCGCCAGGAAGAGCGCGACGAACCGGGCGCAGACGCGGGCGTGCGCGGCGCCGGTCCCTCCCGCGTCGTCGCCGAGCTCGATGTCGTCGAAGAAGAGGGCGAACCGGCGTACGCCGACCGCGAAGAGCTGGGCCGCCTTGGCGTGCAGTGCCTCCTGCTCGGCCTCGTCGTCCCACGCCATGGACAGCCCGGGGTGGATGGCGAACACGAAGTCCAGCCGCTCGCGAGCGGCAGCCGCGACCAGCTCCCGCATCCGGTCGAGCTCGTCGGGCGGGTAGGGCTCCCGCCAGCGCTCCCGGTGGAAGGGGTCGTCCTTGGGGCCGTAGACGTAGGCGTTGAAGCCGTGGCCGGCGCTGAACGTCAGGTGCCCGAGGCGCTCCTCGTGGCTCCATGGCCGGCCGTAGAAGCCCTCCACGGTCGCCCGCAACGGCAACACTGTGGGAACGTTACCGGATAGGCTGTCGAGCCATGGAGCGCGAGCGGTGAGCATCGTCGACGAGCTCGCCCCCGGACTGTTCCGCATCCGCGACACGTGCGAGGTCTACGTCGTCGCGGCGCCGGTCCCGGAGGGGGCCGAGCGGGCCGAGGGAGCCGAGCGGACCGGCATCGCCGTCGACTTCGGCTCCGGCGCCGTGCTCGACCACCTGGCCGACCTGGGCCTGGACCGGCTGACGCACGTGCTCATGACCCACCACCACCGGGACCAGGCACAGGGACTCGAGCGCGCCGTGGCGGCCGGCGTGGAGATCCACGTGCCACCGGTCGAGCAGGACCTGTTCGCCCAGGTCGACCGGATGTGGGAGGGCCGCCAGGTCATCGACGACTACAACCTGCGCGAGGACCGCTTCTCGCTGCTCGAGCCGGTGCCGATCGACGGTCTGGCCCGGGAGTACCTCACCGAGACCTACGGCGGCGTCGACGTCCTGGCCCTCCCGACGCCGGGACACACGCCCGGCTCGGTCAGCTACCTCGTCGACACGGCCGCCGGCCTGGTGGCCTTCACCGGTGACCTGATCTACGCGCCCGGCAAGGTGTGGTCGCTCGCGGCCGGACAGTGGTCCTACAGCGAGACCGAGGGCTGGGCGGCCACCGTGATCTCCTGCCTGCAGCTCGAGAAGCAGGAGCTCGACCTGCTCTGCCCCTCGCACGGCGAGCCGATGACCGAGCCGCGCGCGGCACTCCAGGCCCTGGCGGCGTCGATGCAGCGCTACGTCGACTCGCGCCGTCCGGAGCCGTGGGACCTGCGAGCCCGGCTCGAGTCGCCGTTCGAGGTGATCACACCGCACCTGCTGCGCAACCGGAGCAGCCTCTCCTACAGCTACGTGCTGCTCTCGGAGTCGGGTGCTGCGCTGGTCTTCGACTTCGGCTTCGACATGGTCACGGGCCTGGCGGCCGGTGGCGACCGGTCCTCGCGCCGTCCCTGGCTGGCCTCGCTGCCGGCGCTGAAGCGCGACCACGGCGTCACCCGCGTCGAGGTGGCCATCCCGACGCACTACCACGACGACCACGTCGCCGGGATGCCGATGCTGCGCGACGTCGAGGGCACCGAGATCTGGACGCCGGCGCACATCGCGCCGGTCATGGCCATGCCGCTCCACCACGACCTGCCGTGCACGTGGTTCGACCCGATCCCCTCCGACGTGGTCCTCCAGGTCGGCGGCGCGGTCCGGTGGCGGGAGTACTCCATCGTGGTGCACGACCTCCCTGGGCACACGATGTTCGCGGCCGCCTACGAGGTCGAGGTCGACGGGGTGAAGGTGCTCGTCACCGGCGACCAGCAGGACTGCTCGTGGGTGCCGGACGAGCGCGCCGAGACCCTCAACTACCAGTACCGCAACCGGTTCCGGGTCGAGGACTTCCGCAAGAGCGCCGCGCTGTACTCCCGGCTCCGGCCCGACCTGATGGTCAGTGGCCACTGGCTGCCGCGCTGGGTCGACGACGCCTACCTCGACATGCTCACGCGCAGGGGCGAGGAGGTGGTGGAGCTGCACCACGCACTCCTCCCGGACGAGCTCGACCTCGGCGCCGACAGCATCCTGTGCCGGCTCACGCCGTACTACTCGCGGGTCGCCCCCGGCGAGGTGGTCACGCTGACGGCGGAGGTCCGAAACCCGTTCGGCCGGGATGTCTCGACCCGGATCAGGCCCGTCACTCCGTACGGTTGGCACGGCTCGGGACCGGTGGACCGGCAGGTGCCGGCGGGAGGGACGGAGCGCGTGGAGATCACGATGGTGCCCGAGGGCGCCCCGAGGCGGCGCGTGCGCGTCGCCGTCGACGTCACCATCGGTGACCTGAGGCTGGGGCAGCACGCGGAGGCCCTGCTCGACGTGGACGTCCCCGGAGCGGGGCGATGACCCGGGCGCCGGTGCCCGGCACCTCCCGCCGGGCCACGCTGCGCGACGTCGCCCTCAAGGCCGGGGTCTCGCAGTCGACCGCCTCGCGGGCGCTGACCGGACGTGGCTACGTCGCGGAGCCGGTCCGCGACCGGGTGCGGGCCACGGCCCGCAAGCTGGGCTACGTGCCCGACGCCATGGCGCGCACGCTCAAGCAGCAGGTCAGCAGGTCGATCGGCATCCTCGTGACGGACCTGCGAAACCAGTTCTACGCCGACCTGGCGGCGGGCGCGAGCCAGCAGGCGAAGGCGCACGGCTTCACGACCATGCTGGTCGACGACGGCCCCTCGGGCGACGACGAGGACGAGGTCGCCGAGGCCTTCGTGGCCCTGCGCGTCGGCGGCGTGATCGTCACGCCGACCTCGGCGGCGGTCCCGGAGTACCTTCGCCGGCACCGGATCCCCGTGGTGGAGGTCGACCGGCAGTTCACCAGCGCGGTGAACGACGGGGTGGTGGTGGACAACCGGGCGGGAGCGAGGGCGGCGACCTCGCACCTGCTCGAGCTCGGCCACCGGCGGGTCGCGCTGTTCATCGACGAGACCGACTGGAGCACCGGTCAGGGGCGCGTCGCGGGGTTCCACGACGCCTTCGCGGGTGTCGGCGTCGACATCGACCCCGACCTCGTGGTCTCGGCGGGCTGGGACGTCACGGACGCCCGGCTGCGCGCCCTCGAGATGCTCCAGCGGCCGGACCGTCCCACCGCTATCTTCGCGGCCAACAACCTGCTGGCCGAGGGCGTGTGGCGCGCGATCGCCGAGCTCGGCCTCGCGGTGCCGGGCGAGGTCAGCCTCGTCGCCTTCGACGACTCACCCTGGATGAGCATGGTGACACCCGGCGTCACGACCGTGGCGCAGGACTCCTTCGCCCTCGGCGCGACCGCCGTCCGGCGGCTCCTGGCCCGGGTGGAGGACCCCGACGCGCCGGCCGGCACGACGGTCCTGGAGGCGACCCTCCGCCGTCGGGGGTCCACCGGGCCGGCGACCCCGTGACCGGTTGACCCGGTCGGAAGGGCACGCCTACGATCCGGTGTGGGAACGATTGCACATCCCGGTTCCCGATGCTCATCCCGTGAAGCGGAGGAACCCATGCAGGCTGGCTTCCCGCGCGACGTGCCGCCCGTGCTCGCCCTCGACATCGGCGGCACCAAGCTCGCCGTCGCGGTGGTCACGGGCGACGGCAGCACCCACGGGTGGCAGACCGCTCCGACGCACCGCGAGGACGGACCCACGCAGGTCCTCAAGCGCCTGTTCGAGCTCGGGCACCGGGCCGTCGAGGAGGCCGGGCTCGGCCCGGTCGCGGCCGTGGGCATCTCCTGCGGCGGGCCGCTGGACTCCGCGACGGGCGTGCTGGAGAGCCCACCGCACCTGCCCGGGTGGATCGGAGTCCCGGTCGGCTCGCTCGCGACGGGAGAGTTCGGCGTGCCGGCCCATCTGGAGAACGACGCGACCGCGGGGGCGCGCGCCGAGCACCTCTTCGGCGCCGGCGTCGACGCCCGCACGATGGTCTACCTGACGGTGTCGACGGGCATCGGTGGCGGCGCGGTGATCGACGGCCGGCTCCACCACGGCTCGGCCGGCAACGGAGGGGAGTTCGGCCACGTGATGGTCGAGCGCGGCGGCCGTCCCTGCTCCTGCGGCCGGCGCGGCTGCGTCGAGGCCTACGCGAGCGGCAGCTCGATCGCGGAGCGGGCCCGAGAGGGGCTCTCCGGGGCGACGGGGTCCTCGCTGGTCGCGCTCGAGCAGATCACTGCCGCCGACGTCGCCCGCGCGGCCGCCGACGGCGACGCCTACGCGCGGCGCATCTGGGACGAGACGACCGACGCACTCGGCTGCGCCGTCACCGACCTCGTCAACGTCTTCGAGCCGGACCTCGTGGTGCTGGGCGGCGGCGTCACCAGGGCAGGATCCATGCTGCTGGATCCCGTGCGCGAGACCGTGCGGCAGGAGGCCATGGGCCCGGCCGCCCGGACCGCCCGGGTCGAGCTCGCCGCCCTCGGTGACGCGGTGTGCGTCGTCGGGGCCGGCGCGGTGGCTCTCGAGCGGGTGTCCGGTGGCTGAGCCCGTGGCCCACTGGATCCGCAGCCACGTCGACGACCACCTCGCCGTGGCCAGGGACCTGACCGCACTGGTGCCCGAGGTGGACCGCGTCGCCGACGAGATCATCGCGGCGTTCGCGGGCGGTGGCGTGCTCTACACGATGGGCAACGGCGGCAGCGCGGCCGACGCCCAGCACTTCACCGGCGAGATGATCGGACGCTACAAGCGGGACCGGCGTCCGCTGCCCGCCGTCACGCTCACCACCGACGCGACGGCGATGACCTGCATCGCCAACGACTACTCCTTCGAGGACGTGTTCTCCCGCCAGGTGGAGGCGCTGGCCCGGCCGGGCGACGTCGTCTGCGTCTTCACCACGAGCGGCACGTCACCCAACGTCGTGGCGGCCCTGGCGCGGGCGCGGGCCAGCGGCGCGCGGACCCTGTTGTTCGGCGGCGAGACCGGCGGCGACTGCCTCCAGTACGCCGACCTCGCTCTCCTCGTGCCCTCCAGCGCGACCCCGCGGATCCAGGAGATGCACACCCTGATGATGCACGTGATCAGTGAGAAGATCGACGCCTGGGCCGCCGAGGAGGACCCGAACTGATGCCGGACCGCCCCGCACCCATCGCGAACGCGCCGTCCGGAGCCCAGCCCAAGGACCTCCTGCCGACCCCCCGGCCCGGCTCGACGCCCGACCGGACGCTCCACATGGTCGGCAACGCCCACCTCGACCCGGTCTGGCTGTGGCCGTGGCAGGAGGGCTACCAGGAGGCCCGCGCGACGTTCTGGTCCGCGATCGAGCGGATGGAGGAGTACCCCGACTTCGTGTTCACCTGCGACCAGGTCGTGCTGCTGTCGTGGGTGGAGGAGTCCGACCCGGCGCTGTTCGCCCGGATCCGGGAGCGCGTCGCCGACGGGCGCTGGGTCAACGTCGGCGGGTGGTGGGTGGAGCCCGACTGCAACATGCCCTCGGGGGAGTCGTTCGTCCGTCAGGGCCTGGTCGGGCAGCGCTACCTGCGGTCACGGTTCGGCGCCACCGCGACGGTCGGCATGAACGTCGACCCGTTCGGCCACAACGCGATGCTGCCGCAGATCCTGCGCGGCCAGGGCATGGACTCCTACTGCTTCCTGCGGCCCGGACCCGCACGAGAGCGACCTCGACGAGACGCTGTTCTGGTGGGAGGCGCCCGACGGCAGCCGGGTGCTCGGCTACCGGATCCCCTTCGAGTACTGCTCCCCACCCGGCGACGTCGTGGGCCAGACCGAGAAGGCCCTCGGCCAGCTGGACCGGTCCTTCGACACGCTGATGGTCTTCTACGGCGTCGGCAACCACGGCGGCGGCCCGACCCGGGCCAACATCGAGTCGATCCATCGCTACGACCGCATGGGCTCCTTCGGAAGGATGACGATGTCCTCTCCCCGCCACTACTTCGACGAGGTCGCCGCGCGCCTCGGCGAGGAAGGGCTGGCCCGGCTCCCGGTCCGGCGCGACGACCTCCAGCACCACGCCTCGGGCTGCTACTCCTCCCACTCGGGCATCAAGCTGTGGCAGCGCCGGGCCCAGGCCGCGGTGCTGTCGGCGGAGCGGTGGGCGGCGGTGACGGCAAGGTCGGGGGAGACGGACTACCCGCACGACGACCTCGACCGCGCGTGGAAGCAGGTGCTGTTCAACCAGTTCCACGACGTGCTGCCCGGGTCGGCGATCGAGCCGGCCTACGACGACGCCCGCGACCAGCTCGGTGAGGCCGTGGCCATCGCGAAGCGCATCATCACCCGCTCCCAGAACATCATCGCCCGCGACGTGGCGATCGACGCCGACACCGAGACGTCCCCGGTGATCGTGTTCAACCCGCACCCCTGGCCGGTCACGGCGCACGTCGAGATGCAGTACGGCGTGGCACCCGCCGGCGTGCACGTCGTCGACGCCACCGGTGCGCTGGTGCCCTCGCAGCGCATCCAGTCGGTGGCGACCACCGACGACAAGGGGCGCGGCGCCACGGCGTTCAAGGCCGAGGTGCCCGCGCTGGGCTACCGGCTGTTCCGGATGGTGAAGGGGCCGCAGCCGGCCGACGCCCCCTGGTCGTCCGCCGCCCCGGGGCCGCTCTCGGCCACGGAGACCATGCTGGAGAACGCACACCTCCGGGTGGAGGTCGACCCGCGCACCGGCTGGCTCACGAGCCTCCTCGACAAGCGCAGCGGAGTCGACCTGGTCGCCGGTGCCCGGGGGCCGCACACCCAGATCTGCGAGGACCCCACCGACACCTGGGGCCACCGGGTGCTGTCCTACGACTGGCCGGGCGAGGAGATGCGGGTCACGCGCACGGTGCTCCGCGAGGAGGGCCAGCTCCGCGCGCGGCTGCGCATCGAGCGGGAGTGGCACCGGTCCACCGTGGTCGAGGAGCTCCTCCTGGGAGAGGACAGCGACGCGGTCGAGGTGCGGATCACGATCGACTGGCGCGAGCAGGCCCACCTCATGAAGCTGCGGTTCCCCGTCGCGCTCGAGGAGCCGGTCGCCACCTACGAGATCCCCTTCGGCACGATCGAGCGGCCCGTCGACGGCGCCGAGGAGCCCGCCCAGTCGTGGGTCGACCTGACCGGCACCGTCGGTGGGGTGCCGGCCGGCCTGGCCGTCGTCAACAACGCCAAGCACGGCTACGACGTCGCCGCGGCCGACGACGCCCGCAGCCCCAGCATCGGCATCACGGCCGTCCGCAGCCCCGTCTACTCCTGGCACGACCCGCGGCTGCTGGACCCCGAGGGCTTCTACTCCTTCCAGGACCAGGGCAGCCAGACCTTCCGCTACCTGCTGGTGCCGCACGCCGGCGACTGGCGCGAGGCCGGACTGCACCGCCGGGCCGCCGAGCTGGGCAGCCAGGTCCGCGCGATGCAGGAGACCTTCCACGACGGCCCGCGGCCGCCGTCGGACTCGTTCGTGTCGGACGGCGGCGGCCAGGTGATGGTCACCGCGGTCAAGAACCACGAGGACGGCGAGGACCTCGTGGTGCGGGCGGTCGAGGTCGCCGGACGCCCCGGCCGCGGCGTGCTGGACCTGGCGGTCGCCGGGATCCGGATCGAGACCGACTTCGGGCCGAGCCAGATCCGCACCTTCCGCGTCCCGCTGGCCGACCCCACCACGGTCGCCGAGGTGGACCTCCTCGAGGACGACCTCGACCGGCCGTCGGCAGCGATCACGGTCACCGCCCTCTGATGCCGGTGTCGCCCGGCGTGCGGCCCGAGGTCCGGGCGACCTCGCCGGAGCTCGAGGTCGGGCACGCGTGGGGTTCGGCCCACCCCTCGGGCCGGCGCGACCTCGTCGTCACCGTGACCCACCGGGGCACGGAGCCGGTCGTGGCCAGCGTCGTCGTCAGCGCCGGCCTGCCGGCTGCCGACCCGTGGTGGCTGATGCCCGGGCTCTTCTACGGCGAGAACCGCCCGGTCGACTGCTTCCGGGTCTTCCCGCGCTTCGAGGTCGGCGCGCGGCGGCCCGACGAGCTGGTCAGCGACCACTGGGAGTTCCGCGCCGACCGGGCGGCGACGCCGGCCACGTTGGTGTGGGGCGACGACGGCGGGGTCGCGCTCATCGCCGACGAGACCACCGCGGTCGGCGTGACCGGCCTGTCGCTGGCCCACGCGGACGGGGTCGCCACGGTCGGGGTGCGCTTCCCGTACGCCGAGGCGCCGGTCACCTACTACGGCTCGGCCGAGCCGCGGCCGGCCCTCGCCGCGGCGTACACCTGGCGGCCGGGGGAGACCCAGGTCTTCACCGTCGGTGTCGCCGCGCTGCCCGCGGACCGGCACTCCTATGCGCCGCTGCTGCGCGAGGACCATGCCCTGCGGCTGCCGAACGCCCCGGTCACCCCGTGGGTGGACGTCCCGACCGCGGCGGAGGTGGCGGCCGAGGGTCTGCAGCGATGGCACTACGACCCGGAGCCGGGGGTGCTGCTCGAGACCGTCGGCTTCGACCGGGAGGTCTCGGGGCAGGACGGGAGGCCGGTCGACCGGCAGGCGATGCACGTGGGCTGGGTCAGCGGCATCCCGTGGGCGGTGGCGCTGCTCCAGCACGGCACTCGGGTCGGTCGCCCCGACCACGTCGAGGCGGCCGAGCGGGTGGTCTCGTTCGTCTGCGACAACCTCGCGCCGTGCGGGACCTTCTGGGGCACGTGGTACCGCGAGCACGGCTGGTCCCAGAGCTGGACGCCGATCAAGGACGGCCTCCACGCGCGCACGCTCGGAGAGGCGACGCTCTTCCTCGGGCGCGCGCTCACGTGGCATCCCGCCCCGCCCGCGTCGTGGGCGGCCGCGTGGCGGTCCAACCTCGACGCGGTCGTGGCCCGGCAGCGCGACGACGGCCACCTCGGCTCGGTCCATGACGCGCACACCGGCGAGGTGCGCTCCTGGGCCGGCGCGTCCGCGCTGACGTTCGTGACGGCGCTGGCCGAGGCGGCGCCTCACGACGACCGCTACCTGCGGGCGGCCGAGCGAGCCGGCGACCACTACGCGCGCTTCGTGCTCGACGAGCTGATCTGCGGAGCGCCCGAGGACGTCGACCTCGCACCGACCTCCGAGGACGGCTACTGCGCCGTCCAGGCCTACCTCGCCCTGCACCGGCAGACCGGCGCGCCGAGGTGGCTCGACCTGGCGCGCCGGGCCGCGGACTGGATGCTGACCTTCCGCTACACCTACAACGTCACGTTCCCGGACCGGACGCCGCTGCAGGTGCACGGGTTCGCGACCCGCGGCGGCGACCAGGCCTCACCCTCCAACCAGCACCTGCACGCCTACGGGCTCGTCTGCACCGCCGAGCTGCTCGAGCTGTCCGAGGCGCTCGGCGACCCCTTCTACGCCGAGCGGGCGATGGAGACGCTGGCCTGCTTCCGCCAGCTGCTCCCGGTCGAGGACGGCCAGGTCAACGGCTACCGCGGCATGGTCACCGAGCGCTACTACCAGACCGAGTGCTTCCAGCCGAAGGGCATGTACCTCACGCTGTCGCACGCCTGGTGCGCCGGCGTGCTGCTGCTGGGCTGCGAGCAGGCGATGGCGGAGGGCGCGTCGACGGACTGACACCTCACGTCGCGGTGAACTGGCCGATCAGGTCGGGCAGGGCCGCGGCGACGCGGACCGCCTCGTCCTCCGGCACGTCGAGCACGAGCACGGCCTGGTTGCCGCCCGCCATGGTCGCGACCAGGGTCGTGAGGCCGGCGCGCCGCTGGAACCAGGTGGCGCGGAGGTTCCAGCCGATCACGTGGTCGACCTCGAGGATCCGCCGCCGGCGTACGACGGAGCCGGAGCGGGCCACCAGGTAGCCGTCGACCAGGGCGTGGCCGAGGGCCCGGGTGCGGTCCCACGCGAGCAGCGCCGCGACCGGGACGGCGAGCAGGCCGACAAGCACCCACGCGGGCGCGCCCGCGACCACGCCAGCGACGGAGGCGACGACCACCACGAGGGCGGGCGCCATCGCGCGGGTCCACCTGCGGCGTGCCGCCCGCGGGCCGTGCGCGACGAGGGCGGCCTCGACGGGGAGTGGGGTGTCGAGGACCTCGCCGGCCACCCTCTCGGCCACCTGCCGCGGTGCGGGCGGGACCAGCGTCGAGCTGCCCTGCTGGCTGCGGGAGAGGCCGGTCACGATCGCGGACAGCCGGGCGCCGCGGGCCAGCCGCAGGCCCAGCGGCTCGGTGAGGTTCACGCCGGCCAGCCGGTCGTCGTCGAGCGTGGTCTCGCGGGTCGTGAACAGGCCGCGGCTGAGGTGCCAGGTCGCGGCGCCACGGCTCCGGGTCAGCCGGAACCCCCAGTTGGTGACGACGTAGCCGCCGATCGAGAGCAGCGAGATGAGGACCAGCACCCCGAGCACCAGCAGGGGGACCAGGACCGCCAGGGGTACGCCGGGCACGTGGACGTCCTCGGCATCCAGCCGCTCCCAGAGGCCGAGGGTCTGGAGCAGCTGGCTGACGGCACCCAGCGCGGCCGCACCGATGACGACCCCGCTGCCGGTCAGCGGCGCGAACCGGACCCAGGCGGCGTCGAAGGTCACGACGTCACGCTCCGGTGCCGGCTCGGCGGCCACCTCGTCGTCGCCCGTGGCGGTCTGCAGGAGCTCGGCCCGCAGGGCGCGGGCACGCTCCAGCGGCAGACCGTCGAGGTCGATGCGGTCCTCGTCGTTGGTCGAGGCGGTGCCGGTCCCGATCCGCACCTTGGTGAGCCCGAGGAGGCGGTGGATCGGTGAGGACGTCAGGTCGACGGTGCGGACCCGGTCCACCGGCGTCGAGAGGACGTGCCGGTTGAGCAGCCCCCGCTTGAGCTCGATCCGGCCGGCGTTGATGCGGAAGCTCGTGGTCAGGTAGCGCATGAGTCCGAGCGCGACCGGGATGCCGACACCGAGCAGCTGCCACTGCTCGCCACCGGCGGCGGTGCTGCCGAGCACGACGACGATGATGACGGGGAGGAAGCGCAGCACCTCCCGGATCGGGTGGACCAGCAGCATCCGCGGGTCCAGCCGCTGCCACTCGGCGTCCCGGGCCAGCTCCGACTGGCGAACATCGGTCAGGTGGCATCACCCTCGACGGCGTCGGCCTTCATGGTCAGGTCGTCCACGAGCCTGCGAGCGACGTCCTTGTCGAGCCCGGCGATCCCCAGGGCGCCGGCCGCCGAGGCCGTCGTCACCGTCACCGTCGCCAGCCCGAACAACCGCGAGATCGCGCCCTCGACGTGGTCGACGGTCTGGATCCGCGACATGGGGGCGATCCGGCGTTCCCGCGACCACCAGCCGGTCTGGGTGTAGACCGCAGTGTCGGTGACCTCCCAGCGGTGCACGAGGTAGCGCCAGCGCGGCACCACCGCGACATAGGCCACCAGGACGACGGCCGCGAGCACCCACGTCCACCACGGCACGTCGAACAGGTCCACCGGACCGGCCAGCACGAACGGCACGGCGGCCAGCACCGCCGCCTGGACCAACGCCTCCGTGGTCCACATCAGCCGGGCCCGTGGGCTGACCCGCTGGCTCGGCTCGCGCAGCACGGGTGCCTGGTCCATGCCGCGAGGCTATAGAGGTCCTCGAACCGGCCGGCCTCCCGGTGCATCAGACCGGACATGAAGACCAAGGCCGCCCACCTGCGAGGTCACTTCAGCTCGCAGATGACCGCGCCGTTGGTCACGGTCGCGCCGACCTCGGCCTGGAGTCCCGTCACGGTGCCGGCCTTGTGCGCCTTGAGCGGCTGCTCCATCTTCATCGCCTCGATGACCACGACGGTGTCGCCCTCGGCGACCTCCTGGCCCTCCTCGACGACGACCTTGACGATCGTGCCCTGCATCGGCGAGGTGACCGCGTCGCCGCTGGCCGCCGAGCCGGACTTCTTGCCGGCTGCGCGCTTCGGCTTCTTGGCGCCGCCTCCGGCACCGCCGGAGGAGATCGAGCCGAGCCCGCCGGGCAGCACGACCTCGAGGCGCTTCCCGCCGACCTCGACGACGACCTTATGCCGCTCCTCGGGCTCATCGGCCTCGGCGGTGTCGCCGGCGTACGGCTGGATCTGGTTGTCGAAGTCGGTCTCGATCCACTGGGTGTAGACGTCGAACGACCCCTCGCCCGAAGGCGTCGACGGCCCGACGTACGCCGGGTCGCGCACGACCGCCCGGTGGAACGGGATCACCGTGGGCATGCCGTCGACCACGAACTCGTCGAGAGCGCGACGGGAGCGCTCCAGCGCCTGGGTGCGGTCCCGGCCGGTGACGATCAGCTTGGCGATCAGCGAGTCGAAGGACCCGGGGATCGTCTCGCCGTTCTCGTAGCCGCCGTCGAGGCGGACGCCGGGGCCGCTGGGCGGGCTCCACGCCGACAGGGTGCCGGGGGCCGGCATGAAGTTGCTGCCGCCGTCCTCGGCGTTGATGCGGAACTCGATCGAGTGGCCGCGGATCTCCGGGTCGTCGTAGCCGAGCTCCTCGCCGGCGGCGATCCGGAACATCTCGCGGACCAGGTCGATGCCGGTGACCTCCTCGGAGACGCAGTGCTCGACCTGGAGGCGGGTGTTGACCTCGAGGAAGGAGATGGTGCCGTCCTGGGCGACCAGGAACTCGCACGTGCCGGCGCCGTAGTAGCCGGCCTCGCTCAGGATCCGCTTGGACGACTCGTAGAGCTCGGTCAGCTGTGCGTCGCTGAGGAACGGCGCGGGCGCCTCCTCCACCAGCTTCTGGTTGCGGCGCTGGAGCGAGCAGTCGCGGGTGGAGACCACCACGACGTTGCCGTGCTGGTCGGCGAGGCACTGGGTCTCGACGTGGCGTGGCTTGTCCAGGAACTTCTCGACCAGGCACTCGCCGCGGCCGAACGCCGAGACCGCCTCGCGGACGGCCGACTCGTAGGCGTCCGGGATCTCCTCGAGCGTGCGGGCGACCTTGAGGCCACGGCCGCCGCCGCCGAAGACCGCCTTGATCGCCACGGGCAGCCCGTTCTCCTTGGCGAACTCGACGACCTCGTCGGCGTCCTTGACGGGGTCCTTGGTGCCGGGGGCGAGGGGCGCGTTGGCCTTGTCCGCGATGTGCTTGGCCCTGGCCTTGTCGCCCAGCGCCTCGATCGCCGACGGTGGTGGGCCGATCCACGTCAGCCCGGCGTCGATGACCGCCTGGGCGAACTCGGCGTTCTCGGCGAGGAAGCCGTAGCCGGGGTGCACGGAGTCGGCGCCGGCCTTCTCGGCGACCGCGATGATCTTGGCGATGTCGAGGTAGGAGTCGCCCGGAGTCGAGCCGCCCAGGGCGTGCGCCTCGTCGGCCAGCCGCACGAAGAGCGCGTCCCGGTCGGGGTCGGCGTAGACCGCGACGCTGCCGATCCCGGCGTCCTTGCAGGCCCGGATGACGCGGACCGCGATCTCGCCGCGGTTGGCGATCAGGACCTTCTGCAACGGGGAGGTCGGAGGCACCAGCGCAGGTTATCGTCCGGAGCGGCGGGCGCACCGTGGGGCTCGTCTCACTGGGACGGCCCCGGCGCGCTTGACCTCCAGCGCGGTTGAGGTCCTAGCGTGACCGGATGGAGAACCTGAGGATCGCGGTGCTGGGCACCGGGCCGGTCGGCCGCGCCGTCGCCGGGAGGCTGGCCGAGCTCGGCCACGAGGTCACGATCGGCACCCGCGACGCCGCCGGCACCGCGGGCCGCGAGGACTACGCCGCGTGGGCGGCCGACCACCCCGCGGTGCGGCTCTCGACCTTCGCCGACGCCGCCGCGGGCGCGGAGCTCGTGGTCAACGCCTCCGGCGGCGGCGTGGCCCTCGGCATCCTCGACAGCGCCGGCGCCGGCAACCTCGCCGGCAAGGTGCTGCTCGACATCTCCAACCCGCTCGACGGCTCGAAGGGCTTCCCGCCCACCCTCTTCGTCAAGGACGACGACTCGCTCGCCGAGATGATCCAGCGCGCCCACCCCGACGCCCGGGTGGTGAAGACCCTCAACACCATGAACAACGCGCTGATGGCCGACCCCCAGCGGCTGGGCGAGGACACCACCGTCTTCGTCTCGGGCGACGACGCCGACGCCAAGGCCACGGTCACCGGGCTGCTGCACGCGATGGGCCACGGCGACGTGATCGACCTCGGCGGGATCGAGACCGCCCGCGGACCCGAGATGTGGCTCCCGCTCTGGATCCGGATCAACCTCGCGCTCGGCGGCAACGACTTCAACATCAAGGTGGTCAGGGGACCGTCGCTCGCCGGTCGCTGAGCGCTCAACCACCGGAGCGCCGCGGTGGTGGGACCGCCGGTGGTTGAGGAGGGC
Source organism: uncultured Actinomycetota bacterium (assembly GCA_963766475.1). Classification (GTDB taxonomy): domain Bacteria; phylum Actinomycetota; class Actinomycetes; order Propionibacteriales; family Nocardioidaceae; genus Nocardioides. Next base: position 465,121 of record CAVXZS010000009.1, read on the forward strand.
GCTCTGCGCCCGTCTCGAAACCCCGGCCAGCTCTCGTCCACAGTTGCCACCGAGAGCACTCCGTCCACAGCCGGGCTGTCCATGCGCGCCGACGTCGGACGTCGACGCGAACCTCCTGCCATGGCATGGGTCTACATCCTGGAATGTGCGGACGGGTCGTTCTACGTCGGCAGCACCGTTGATCTCGATCGCCGCGTGGCTCAGCACCAGAACGGCGAAGGGGCGGCGTACACCAGACGAAAGGGCCGGCTTCCGGTGAAGCTCGTCTGGGCGGCGGACTTCGCGAGGGTCGACGAGGCGTTCGCGTTCGAGAAGATGGTGCAGGGCTGGGGACGCAAGAAGCGGATCGCGCTCATCGAAGGTCGATGGGGCGACCTGCCCGCGTTGGCCAGCCGGGCATGGCGCAACCGCCATGCGTCGTAGCCGGGGTTTCGAGACGGTTGCTGCGCAACCTCCTCAACCACCGGCCTGCGGACCGTCGCTGGGAGGTTAGCGATCGTTAACCGAAACGAGTAACCTCGCTGCATGAGCACCCCCTCGAACAGTTTCGAGCTGAGCCGCGAGCACGAGGAGTTCCGGCAGAGCGTCCGGGAGTTCGCCGAGGCCGAGATCGCGCCGTACGCCGCGCAGTGGGACCGCGACCACCACTTCCCCGTCGACGTGGTGCAGAAGATGGGCAAGCTCGGGCTGTTCGGGCTCACCTCGCCCGAGGAGTACGGCGGCGCGGGCGAGGACGGCGACTTCACCAGCCTCTGCGTGGCCATCGAGGAGATCGGCCGGGTCGACCAGTCGATGGGGATCACCCTCGAGGCGGCCGTCGGGCTCGGGATCAACCCGATCCTCACCTACGGCACCGACGAGCAGAAGCAGACCTGGCTGCCCGACCTCGTGTCCGGCCAGACGCTGGCCGGGTTCGGCCTCACCGAGCCGGGCGCCGGCTCCGACGCGGGCGCCACCAGGACCAAGGCGGAGCTCGTCGACGGCGAGTGGGTGGTCAACGGCGCCAAGCAGTTCATCACCAACTCCGGCTCCGAGATCACCAGCGTGGTCGCGGTGACGGCTCGGACGGGGACCGTGTCGTCGGGGTCCGGCGAGAAGCCGGAGATCAGCGCGATCCTGGTGCCGTCCGGCACGGCCGGGTTCACCGCCGAGAAGCCCTACGACAAGCTCGGCTGGCACGCCTCCGACACCCACCCGTTGACCTTCGAGGACTGCCGGGTGCCGGAGGCGAACCTGCTGGGGCAGCGGGGGCGCGGCTACGCGCAGTTCCTGGCCACCCTCGACGACGGCCGGGTCGCGATCGCGGCGCTGGCGGTCGGCTGCATCCAGGCCTGCCTCGACCTCTCCCTCCAGTACGCCGGCGAGCGGCAGACGTTCGGCGTACCGATCGGGCGCAAGCAGGGGGTGGCGTTCCAGATCGCCGACCTCGAGGTGATGCTGCACGCCAGCCGGGCGCTCACCTATCGCGCCGCCGCGTTGAAGGACGCCGGCGCGCCCGTGAAGGAGTTCAAGCAGGCCGCGGCGGTGTGCAAGCTCTACGCCACCGAGTCGGCGGTCACCGCGACCCGGATCGCCACCCAGGTCTTCGGCGGCTACGGCTTCATGGAGGAGTACCCCGTCGCCCGCTTCTACCGCGACGCCAAGGTGCTCGAGATCGGCGAGGGCACGTCCGAGGTCCAGCGGATGCTGATCGCGAGAGGGCTCGGCCTGCCGGTCGAGTAGGTCCGCGCCGGGTCGGGTACGGCGAGGCATGCCTCGACCACGCGTGCTCGCCCTCATCCAGGCCGGCGGGACCGGCGGCCGGATGGACGTGCTCACCCGCGAGCGCGCCAAGCCGGCGCTGCCGTTCGCCGGCGTGCACCAGCTCGTCGACTTCCCCTTGTCGAACCTGACCCACTCGGGGATCAGCGACGTCTGGCTCTCGCTGCAGTTCCAGGGGTCCACCCTGCAGGAGGAGGTGGCCAACGGCCGGCCGTGGGACCTCGACCGCAACCTCGGCGGGCTGCGCATCCTGCTTCCGCACGAGGGCACCGGCGGCATGGACGAGGAGGGGTTCGCCCGCGGGAACGCCGACGAGCTGTTCCGGTTCCGCGACGAGGTCGCGGCGTTCGACCCCGACGCCGTGCTCGTGATGAGCGCCGACCACGTCTACCGGCTCGACTACCAGGACGTGCTGGACACGCACCGGGACCAACAGGCCGAGTGCACCGTCGTGGTCGTCGAGTCGCCCGAGGGCGACGACCCGGCCGACCACGGCGTCGTCGAGGTGGACGGCGACGGCCGGATCACGGCGTTCGAGTACAAGCCCGACGAGCCGGCGAGCAGCACGATCGTGGCCGAGATCATCGTCTACGACCCCGACGTCCTCCGGGCGGTGCTCGAGGAGCTCCACCGTGAGCGCGCGGCCGACCCCGACACCAGCGAGACCGAGGGAGACACCGGGCTCGGTGACTTCGGCGACCACCTGCTGCCGCGTCTCGTCGAGCGCGGCCGCACCGTCGCCCACCGGCATGACGGCTACTGGCGCGACCTCGGCCAGCCGCACCACTACCTGCGCGCCCACCACGAGGTGCTGACCGACGATCGTGACGTCCTGTCGGTCCCGGACTGGCCGATCCTGTCGCGTCTCCCGCAGCGGGTGCCGGCCCGGGTCCTGGCCGGCGGTGCGGTCGAGGACTCCCTGCTCTCGCCCGGCAGCCGCGTCGCCGGCACCGTGAGACGCAGCGTGCTCGGACCGGGCGTGGTGGTGGAGCCCGGCGCCGAGGTGCACGACAGCGTGGTGTTCTCCGACACCGTGGTCCGCAGCGGCGCCCGGGTGCACTGGTCGGTGGTCGACACGCAATGCGTGGTCGAGGCGGACGCCAGGCTCGGTACGCCGGACGCCGCCGCCCTCGACGACCCGGACGCGGTGGCCCTGGTGGGCCGGGGCAGCCGGGTGCGCGGCGAGCACCCGGCAGGCAGCCGGCTGGAGCCGGGCACCACCGGCTGAACCGCCGCGCCCGTGACGCTCCCGGCGCCCATCCCTCACCGATGAGCGAGGCGGCGCCAACTAGCATCGAACCCATGTCGGACCGGACACAGCGCCTGATCGCTGAGGTCGGCCGGTTCCTCGCCGTCGGTGGAGCGGCCACGGTCGTGGCGCTCGTCATCTTCAACCTGCTGGTGCACGGCTTCAACACCGGCGACCACGCGCTCCTGCGGCAGCAGCCGATCCTGGCCTACGTGATCGCGAACAGCGTCGGCATGAGCGTGAGCTACTACGGCTCGCGGCACTGGGCGTTCCGCGACCGGCCGCCGGTGACCTCGGACGGCGGGCTCACGTCGTTCGTGGGGATCAACCTGCTCACCATGCTGATCCCGATCGGCTGCCTGGCCATCAGCCGGGACGTGCTCGGCCTCGACGACCCGATCTCGGACAACGTGTCGGCCAACGTGATCGGGCTGGTGCTCGGCCTGGCCGCGAGGTTCGCGCTGTTCCGCGCCTATGTCTTCAAGCGGCCGATCAGCATCGTCGAGATCTACGACGAGCCCGGAGTGGTCGAGGACGTCGAGTGGCTCGACGGCGACTCGGGACCGGTCAGCGAGTCGGCCGGGCTCGCCAGAGGTCGGTCCACCGGTGGCCCAGTTCCGCCATCAGCTCGCGGACCAGAGGGAGACTGACGCCCACCACGTTGTGGTGGTCACCCTCGACGCCGGTCACGAACGCCCCGCCGAGGCCGTCGATCGAGAAGGCACCGGCCAGGTGCAGCGGCTCGCCGGTCCCGACGTACGCCGCGATCTCCTCGTCGGTCACGTCCGCGAAGTGCACCGTCGTCGCGGCGGTGGCCGAGGCGACATGACCGGTCGCGGTGTCGCGCAGGCTGTGCCCGGTCAGGAGCACACCGGAGCGGCCCCTCATGGCCTGCCACCGGAGCGTCGCCGCCTCGGCCGTGCCGGGCTTGCCGAGGGCCTCGCCGTCCAGGTCGAGCACCGAGTCGCAGCCGAGCACGAGGGCGCCGTCCGGCAGGTCGTCGCGGCCGGCCACGGCGGCGCACTTCAGCTCGGCGAGCTGCAGCGCGAGCTCGGCGGGCGGCAGCGGACCGAGCTGGTCCTCGTCGACCCCGGAGACGATCACGACAGGCTCGACGCCCGCGGCGCGCAGGGTCGACAGGCGGGCCGAGGACTGCGAGGCGAGGACGAGGGGCGTCTGGGCGGTCACTGGAGGACGAAGGGCAGGGCGTCGCCGAACGCACAGACGGTCAGTGCCCTGAGGTCGGGGCTCTCCTCGAGGTGCTCGGGCGCGCGCATGGACAGCATCACGTTGAGCAGCATGCCCTGCGCGATGAACTCCTGCGCGCGTTCGTCGGTGCAGCCGGTCGAGCGGACCGTGGCGAAGATCCCGGCCATGCCGTCGCGGCTGCGACGGGCGATCTGGTCGTCGTTGCTGGCCGCGAAGCCGTGCATCAGCACCATCAGCAGGTCGCGGTCGCGCAACAGGTCGGTGTAGGCGAGCCCCAGCCTCGACCAGTCGTCGTCGGAGTCCGGGTCGAACGGCCCGTCGGCCAGCACCGCCTCGAAGGCCTCCCGGATCCGCCCGCAGGCACGGTCGAGGACCTCGAGGAACAGCTCCAGCTTGGTGCCGAAGATCCGCACGACGTAGGGCTGCGAGACGCCGGCCTCCTTCGCGACGGCGTCGGTGCTGGTGCCGGCGTACCCGCCGCGCGAGAAGGCCCGGTTGGCCGCGGCGAGCACCAGCTCGCGGCGGTCCTCGGCGCTCATCCGGGTGCGCTGTGCGGCCGAGGTGGGAAGGGCTGTCGTGGGGCTCACACTTGACAGGTTATCAGTTGATTACTAACGTGCCGAGCACAAGTAATCATTCAATGCCTTCTTACCTAGCCCTCGATTGCGAGCACCAGATGTCCACCACCCTCGACGTCCGGGCCACCGCCCCGGACGTGACCGCACCCCGGTCCCGCCGCGTCCCCGTCTGGCTGGCCGTGGTCGCCGCCTCCCTGCCGATGTTCATGGCCACCCTCGACAACCTCGTGATGACCAGCGCGCTGCCGGTGATCCGCGCCGACCTCGGCTCGACCGTCGGCCAGCTGTCGTGGTTCATGAACGCCTACACGCTGGCCTTCGCCACCTTCATGCTGCCCGCGGCGACGCTCGGCGACCGGCTGGGCCGGCGTCGGGTCATGGTCGCCGGGCTGACCCTCTTCACCCTCGCCTCCCTCGCCTCGGCGCTCAGCACCACCTCGGAGGCGCTCATCGCCGCCCGGGCGGTCCAGGGGCTCGGCGCGGCCGCGATCATGCCGCTCTCGCTGACCCTGCTCGCCTCGGCCGTCCCCGAGAGCAAGCGAGCCGTCGCCATCGGAATCTGGGGCGGTGTCTCCGGTCTCGGCGTCGCGCTCGGCCCCGTCGTCGGCGGTGCCGTCGTCGAGGGGGTGAGCTGGCAGGCCATCTTCTGGCTCAACCTGCCCGTCGCCCTGATCGCGCTGCCCCTGCTGTTCGTGGCGGTCCGCGAGTCGAAGGGCGCCTGGCAGCGGCTCGACCCGGTCGGCACCGTGCTGCTCGGCGGTGCGGTCTTCCTCGGCATCTGGGGGATCGTGCACGGCAACGACGACGGCTGGGGCTCGACGAGCGTCCTGGTGCCTCTGGTGATCGCCGGGCTGCTCGTGCCGGCGTACGTCGCCTGGGCCCGCCGCCGCGCCTACGCCGTGCTCCCGCTGCGGCTCTTCACCTCGCGCGGCTTCACCGTCGCGAACGTGATCGGCCTGACCTTCACGATCGGCATGTTCGGCACCGTGTTCCTGCTGTCGCAGTACCTGCAGGTCGTGCAGGGCTACAGCCCGCTCGAGGCCGGTGTCCGGACCCTGCCGTGGACCGCGGCGCCAATGGTGGTCGCCCCGATCGCCGGTGCCCTCGCCGGCCGGACCGGGCTCCGCAAGCTGCTGGTGACCGGGCTGACCCTGCAGACCGCCTCGCTGGTGTGGTTCGCGTGGCTGACCGAGAACGGCTCTGGATACGGCTCGTTCCTGGTGCCGCTCGCGATGGCCGGCGTCGGCATGGGGCTGACCTTCGCGCCGAGTGCCACCGCGGTGCTGGAAGGGCTGCCGGACAGCGACTTCGCGATCGCCAGCTCGGCCAACTCCACGGTGCGCGAGTTCGGTGTCGCCTTCGGCGTCGCCCTGCTGGTCGCGGTCTTCCTCGGCAACGGCGGCCAGATCAGCCCCGTCGGCTACGACGGTGCGATCGGTCCGGCGCTGCTCACCGGTGCCGCCGCGGTGGCCGTCGCGGTGGTCGCCGCGCTGTTCGCCCCCGGGAGGATCCGCACCCGGCCCTGACCGAGTAACACGCGCGATGCAGGACGCGGGTCCGTCGCCCCCCCGCTACGGACCCGCGTCCTCTCCCCGTGAACTGCCCTCGCCTCGGGAACAAGGGCGTTCCTCGATCCTGCGGGTCGTCTAGACCGTTGGCGATGGCCCACACGGACCATTCCGGGCCGTCAGGCATGGCCTGACCGGGCTATGGCGCCTAGTGCTTCCTGGGCTCCAGGTCAGCGAGGGAGGCTGCTCGACCGCCAGCCGCCCGGGCCGTGCGGCAGGGTGACGCGGGTCTTGCGATGGTGCGCCGACCACTCCGGCGTACGCCGTGGGGCCGGCTCGCTGCTGCTGCCCACCGCGGCGACCACCGCGACCAGCGCCGCGACCTCCTCGGGGGTGGCGTCGCCCTTGACGATGCGGAGCAGGGGGCGCTGGTCCTCGCTCACAGCGGGATGTTCCCGTGCTTCTTCGCGGGCAGGGTCTCGCGCTTGCTCTGCAGCAGGCGCAGCGCTCGGACCACCTCGACGCGGGTCTCGTGCGGGCTGATCACCGCGTCGACGTAGCCACGCTCGGCGGCCAGGTAGGGGTTCGCCAGCGCCTGGTCGTAGTCGTCGACCAGCTCGGCGCGCTTGGCCTCGGGGTCCTCCGCCTCCTTGAGGGTGTCGCGGTAGAGGATGTTGACCGCCCCCTGCGCGCCCATCACGGCGATCTGCGCCGTCGGCCAGGCGAGGTTGATGTCCGCTCCGAGGTGCTTGGAGCCCATGACGTCGTAGGCGCCGCCGTAGGCCTTGCGGGTGATCACCGTGACCAGCGGGACGGTGGCCTCGGAGTAGGCGTAGATCAGCTTCGCCCCGCGCCGGATGATGCCGTTCCACTCCTGGTCGGTGCCGGGCAGGAAGCCGGGCACGTCGACGAAGGTCAGCACCGGGATGTTGAAGGCGTCGCAGAACCGGACGAAGCGCGCGGCCTTCTCGGAGGCGTCGATGTCGAGGGTGCCGGCGAACTGCATCGGCTGGTTGGCGACGACACCGACCGAGCGGCCCTCGACGCGGCCGAAGCCAACCAGGATGTTGGGGGCGAACAGCTCCTGGACCTCGAGGAACTCCTCGTCGTCCACGACCGCCCCGATGACGTCGTGCATGTCGTAGGGCTGGTTGGGCGAGTCCGGGATCAGGGTGTCGAGGGCGCGGTCGAGGTCGTTGTAGTCCGTGTCTGCGACCTCGTCGTAGGACGGCACCTCGTCGAGGTTGTTCTGCGGCAGGTAGGAGAGCAGCGCCTTGGTGTACTCCAGCGCGTCGTCCTCGTCGGAGCCCATGTAGTGGGCGTTGCCCGACTTGGTGTTGTGGGTCCGCGCGCCTCCGAGCTCCTCCATGGTGACGTCCTCGCCGGTGACGGTCTTGATGACGTCGGGGCCGGTGATGAACATGTTGGAGGTGCCGTCGACCATGATCGTGAAGTCGGTGACCGCGGGGGAGTAGACGTGGCCCCCGGCGCAGGAGCCCATGATCAGGCTGATCTGCGGGATCACCCCGCTGGCGTGCACGTTGCGGCGGAAGATCTCGCCGTAGAGGCCGAGCGAGACCACGCCCTCCTGGATGCGCGCCCCGGCGCCCTCGTTGATGCCGACGATCGGGCAGCCGGTCTTGATGGCGAGGTCCATGACCTTGGTGATCTTCTCGCCGTACACCTCGCCGAGGGAGCCGCCGAAGATCGTGAAGTCCTGGGAGAACACGCACACCTGCCGGCCGTTGATCGTGCCGTAGCCGGTGATCACCCCGTCGCCGTACGGGCGCCGCTTCTCGAGACCGAACGCCGTCGACCGGTGCCGGGCCAGCTCGTCGAGCTCGACGAAGGAACCCTCGTCGAAGAGGATCTCGATCCGCTCGCGGGCGGTCTTGCGGCCCTTGGCGTGCTGCTTCTCGACCGCCTTCGCCGAGCCCGCGTGCACCGCCTCGTCGAGGCGCCGGTCGAGGTCGGCCAGCTTGCCCGCGGTCGTGTGGGTGTCGATGTCCTCGGGGACGTCCGTGCCTTCGCCGGGGTGTGCGCTCACCCGTGAGAGGTTAGTGGTCGTGACCTCGGACCACGCGGGACGCCCACCCGTCGACGCCAGCCGGCTCCCGGACCACCAGGTGGAGGTCGTCGACGAGGCGGGCTCCACCAATGCGCTGGTCGCCGATCGGGCCCGGACCGGCGGACCGGAGGGGCTGGTGGTCCTGGCCGAGCACCAGACGGCGGGCAGGGGCCGGCTCGACCGCACCTGGGACACCCCGCCCCGCTCGGCGTTGACCTTCTCCGTCCTGCTCCGCCCGACGGTGCCGCCGGCCATGTGGCCGTGGCTGCCGCTGCTCACCGGCTATGAGGTCAGCAAGGCGCTGCGGGCGGCCGGGTTCGACGCGACCGTGAAGTGGCCCAACGACGTCCTGCTCGGGGACCGCAAGGTGGCCGGGATCCTGGTCGAGCGCATCGAGACCGCGGACGGCGCTGCCGCGGTGGTGGGGATCGGGCTCAACGTCGGGATGACCGCGGACGAGCTGCCGGTCCCCGAGGCGACGTCCCTGGCCCTCGAGGGCGGCGCGCCGGACCGGACCGAGCTGCTCGGGCTCCTCCTCGACACCCTGTGGGAGGGCTACGTCGCGTGGCAGGAGGGCGGCGACGCCGCGACCGAGCACCTCGCCGCCTCCTACGCCGCCGCCTGCTCGACGATCGGCCGCGCGGTGCGAGTCGAGCTCCCCTCGGGTGAGGCGCTCACGGGAACAGCCGACGGCATCGACGCCGCCGGCCGACTGGTCGTCGACGGCACGGCCGTCAGCGCCGGTGATGTCGTCCACGTTCGGCTTGATCGGTGACATGATCCGTGCGTGGCCATCTCCAAGAACCTGCTCAACGAGGGCGAGTCGCTCGTCGTCGACACGCGGACCCACCCCAAGGCGCTGCTGCTGCCGATCGCTCGCACTGGTCGTGCTGCTCGCCATCGGCGTCGCCGTGCAGAAGGCGGTCGACGAGAGCGTCGTGACCAAGGTCGTGTGGGCCCTGGTGGCCGTCGGCGTGATCTGGTTCTTCATCCGGCCCGTGCTGATCTGGCTGACCGCGACCTACACGATCACGACCCGGCGGCTGATCACCCGCCACGGCGTCATCACCCGGCGCGGCCATGACATCCCGCTCACCCGGATCAGCGACGTCGCCTACGAGAAGGACCTCATCGACCGGCTGCTCGGCTGCGGGACCCTGGTGATCAGCGACGCCAGCACCCACGGCCAGGTGGCCCTGCCCGACATCCCGCACGTCGAGGACGTCCAGCGCAAGCTCAACGACCTGCTGCACGACCTGCACTCCGACGACCGACGCGACGAAGGTGTCTGACCAGCCCGCTGAACCGCCGGCGCGCGAGGTCGAGCCCACCCAGGACCTCGAGCAGCACATCCTCGGCGAGCCCCGGGTCTACACCGCGGCCGAGCTCGCCACCGAGACCGGCGTCGACCTCGACCAGGCGCGCCGGCTGTGGCGGGCGCTCGGGTTCCCGGAGCACGGCGGCGCGAAGGCCTTCACCCGCTCCGACGCCCAGGCACTCTCGACGCTGTCCGGGCTGGTCGACTCGGGCCTGATCGACTTCGACCTCGCGGTGCACCTCACCCGCGCGGTCGGGCAGACCATGGCGCGGCTCTCGGACTGGGAGGTCTCGGCCCTGCTGACCCGGGTCCTGGAGATGGCCCGCGAGGAGTCGGACGAGACCGAGGACCGGCTCTCCATCGGGCTGCGGATGATCGAGGAGTTCTCCGAGCCGTTCGAGGCGTTGCTCGTCTACGTCTGGCGGCGCCACCTCGCCGCCGCGGTCGCCAGGCAGGAGGCCCTCGGCGCCCGCGAGGAGGACGTGCACACCTCGCGGCTCACCGTCGGGTTCGCTGACATCGTGCAGTTCACCGCGCTGTCCAACGAGCTGTCCGAGGAGCGGATCGGCGACCTGGTCGAGCTGTTCGAGGCCCGGTGCGCCGACGTCGTCGCCGCGCAGCGAGGCCGGGTGATCAAGTCGATCGGCGACTCGGTGCTGTTCGTGCACCAGGACCCGATCGCGGCCTACGAGATCGCGGAGGGGGTCATCACGGTCATCGGCCGCGACCCCCGGATGCCCGACGTCCGCGTCGGGCTGGCCAGCGGGCTGGTGGTGCTGCGGCTCGGCGACGTGTTCGGGCCCCCGGTGAACATGGCCGCCCGGCTCACCGGCGTAGCGCGCCGCAACCGGGTGATCGTCGACGCCGCGACCGCGGAGATGCTGCCCCCCGACCAGTTCGAGACCCGGCGGCTGCCCGGCCGCCCGGTCCGTGGCTTCGGGATCGTCGAGCCGGTCGCCGTACGCCGGCAGTGAAGCACCTGCTTGGCGCCCTGCTACACGTGCTTCATCCCCCGCTCAGGTGGTCGTGAGCGGGGGTGTGGGGCTCGGTGTTCAGGGTCCGAAGTGGGCGCGGAACTCGCGTGCGAGGCGGCGTCGTTCTTCGTCGGGGGTGACGTCGAGGGTGCCGGTGTGGTCGCGGAGGAACTGGTAGCCGAGCGGGCTGCGCCACAGGTAGACGCCGGGTTCGACGGTCACGTAGGTCCAGCCGCCGGTGGTCTTGGCGCGGTGGTGGCCACGGCAGGTGGGCGCGAGGTTGCAGGTGCACGTGGGTCCGCCGTCGTCACTTCTGGGTGGTGGGGACGCGGTGGTCGCAGTCGCAGTCCTCGGCGGGGCGGTAGCAGAACGCGAAGACGCAGGTCCCGTCGCGCAGCTGGGTCTGGAGCTTGAGCCGGGCGGACGCTTCGTAGGAGCCGACCTGGAGGTGCTCGCCCAGGTCCAGCACGGGTTGCACGGTGACTGGGTGTCGGGGTTGGCGCACCACTGGCGGACCTGGGCCACGGTGACCGGCCCCTTGGTTTCCTGGACCCTGGCCAGCCCACCGGCGCCGAGGAGGGCGGCGTCGGCGAGGTGGACGTGCAGCACCACCTCCCGCTTCCGGCGCGGTGGCGTGGGGGCCGGTTGGTCGATCGGCAGCTCCAGGGTGCCTTGGGCGCGGGCCAGGTTGCCGGCGGCGATGGAGCGGCGTACGTCCAGCGACTCGGTGGAGCCCAGCAGGAGCTGGGCGTGGGCGTCGGCGGCGAGGGCGGTGTTGAAGTCGAGGGCGTCGGCGAGGTCGAGGTCGCCCTCGACGTGCACGGTCCCGGCGACGGTGACCTGGGCCAGGTCGACGTCCAGGTGGCGGACCTCGGCGGCGGCGAGCCGGTCGGCCTCGGTCTGCTCGGGGTCGAACCTGGCGGTGGCTTCCTCGATCAGCCGGCCCAGCTGGGCGGGGCCGATCTTGTGGGCGACCGGGGCGACGTGGGCGTCCACGAACGCCGCCGCCGCCGGGGGCAGGGTCATGGTGCGGTCGGCGATGTAGCCGAGCCGGAAGGCCTGCAGGTCACCGGCCTCGAGCCGTTCCCAGCACCGCCGGAGCCGGTAGCGGCCCTCGACGGCCTGGGCGAGGAAGCGGCGCCCGGACTCGGTGGAGCGGCCCAGCGCGGCGGCGAGCTCGACGACCGCGAACTCCGCGACCTCCGGGCAGCCCTCGCCACCCAGCGGCAGGCCGACTCGTGCCAGGACTCGTGCCACGAGGCGACCGGGCCGACCAGCGAGTCGCTCGGAGTGCATCGCCGCCCACCGCGCGGCGGCCTTCATCACCTCACGTGCCTCGTGGTCCTCGGCCCGTTTGCGGTCCCGCGCGTAGGCCAGCACCGAGGCGGGGTCGTCGCACTCGGCGGGCTGGGGCGGGTCGAAGTCAGAGGTCATCGTGGGACCCACACTGCCATCGACCACCGACAGCCGGAGGCCTGGAAAGCCCCATTCCACAAGGGATCCCGAAACTTTCTTGAGAATCTTCTCGGCCGGCTCGCCGACCACGGGCTCGACCGGCGGTGGGCGAGCCGGGGGGACGTTGCGGTGATCTCGACAAGCTCGATCGGCGGTGGTCCAGCAGGTGCCTTCGCGGCGGAGGTTTCGAGACGGTCGCTGCGCGACCTCCTCAACCACCGGTGGTCCAGCAGGTGCCTTCGCGGCGGAGGTTTCGAGACGGGCGCAGAGCGCCCTCCTCAACCACCGGTGGGCGGGTCCCGGGTCCGTTGCGGTGATCTCGACAAGCTCGATCGGCGATGGGCGGGCGGGTGCCTTCGCGGCGGCGTACCCCCGCACCGCCAGACCGCAGCCCACCCCGCGCGGCAACCCGACAGCCAGCCCGCCTTTGACCCTCGCCGGGGCTGTCAACCCACCCCGAGAACCGCAACCAGCGGCACCCAGGATTGACAGCCCCGGCGAGGGTCAGACACTCAGCTGTCGGGTTGCCGCACCAAGCTCGGTCACCAGCACCGGGGTTGCGAGGTTTCGAGACGGTCGCTGCGCGACCTCCTCAACCACCGGCGGGTGCGGTCGCGGCTCGACCAGTGGTCGGCTGGCTCAGAGACCGGTGCGGTGGCGCACCCAGACGTTGGGCTCGACGTACGTCGCGGTGCCGTGCTCGGCGTCGCACCACACCGGTGCGAGCGCCTGGGGGACCTCGACCGGGCCGGTGCGGTCGAAGGGCAGGCCGGTCCACTCGCGCCACTCCTCGAGCGTCCCGGGGACCACCATCGAGCGGCGCGCGATCTTGTCGATCCGGCCGCCGGCGCGGACGTGGACGCGCAGCCACGGGTCGACGGGCAGGCCGTCGTCCCGGACCCGGAAGGCGTGCTCGGACATCAGCTGGTTGACGTCCGCCTTGCCGTTGGGGCGGACCGGCGCCACCAGCTCGGCGAACCCGTGCCGCGCGGCGTTGTCCCGCATCGCGGCGAGCATGTGCGCGGAGAGGCCGGTGCCCTGACGGTCCGGCCGGACCGCGATCTCGACCGCGGAGACCGCATCGGGCTCAGCGCCTCGGATGCTCGCCAGCACACCGCTGCGGATGACGGCATCCCAGCCGTTGTCGGGGAGCTCGGCGCCCTCGAGCACGAAGGGGATCGAGTAGGCGGTCGCCACCACCTCGTCGCCGTCCCGGCCCACGAGGACGAACTCGGCGAACCGCTCCTCGACGTTGTTGTAGAAAAGGCCACCGATCGGGTCGTGGCGCATGAACTCCGGCCAGGCGTTCTCCATGCCCCACATGGACGCCGCGAGGTCGGGTCGGTCGGCCAGCACCGAGATCGTCAGCGTCATGCCCTCATCCTGCCCTCGCGAGTTGGCAGGTTCCTTGCAGGGGTAGCCGCTCAGCGACGGGGTATGCCTCCCGCGAAGGGAGGACACAGTGACCGACGAGATCAGGCTGGACCCCGCCACCTCGCAGCGCATCGAGGGTGAGATCGCCTCGATGGCCGAGGCGCTGAAGACCGAGCGCGGCAAGCTGGACCGCCGCGTGGACCAGCTGATGGGAGGCGGGTGGACCGGCGTCGCAGCGGAGCAGTACGACGCCGGCTGGCGCGAGTGGTCCACGGGCGCCGACGCGGTCCTGCAGGCGCTGGCCGCCATGGGCCGGCTGATCGGCGAGGCCCGGGTCGAGCTGACCGGGACCGACGACGCCGTGTCCGGCGCGGCGGGTCGGCTGCACTCGAGGCTGGGACCGACATGACGAAGTTCAGCGTGGACCTGGAGGAGCTCGCCGGCGTCGCCGCGGAGATGCAGTCGTTCCAGAAGTCCTTCGAGCGCCGGCTCCAGGACCTGGAGAAGCTGGTGTCCGACCTGCACCTGACGTGGACCGGACAGGCGGCTGCCGCGCACCGCCACGCTCACGAGCAGTGGACGACCGGCGCCAAGGAGATGCACCAGGGCATCGCCGACATGCACAAGGCGGCCACCACCGCGCACGACAACTACCACTCCGCCGCGACCTCCAACGCCGACATGTGGGGCCGCACCCGATGAGGCTCGAGGTCGACTCCGGGGGCTACACGTCCGCGTGCTCGCTGTTCTACGACGCCAACCACTCCGTGGTCGACGCGGTCAGCACCTGCTCGACGGTCATCGACGGCGGCGGTGGCATGGCCGGCACCGACACCGGCGGCGAGGCCTGGGCGGCGCAGTACGACGCGGCGGCGGGTCCGCTCATCCAGGCCGGTGCCGATCTCGGCGAGTCGATGGCCCAGATGGCCAACCTGCTCAACGCGGCGCTGGTCAACCACGAGGGGGCCGACTTCGGCGCCCGCCTCCAGGGGCCGCCCACCGGCTACGGCAGCAGCTACACCGGCGACGAGGACCCCGACCACTACACGACCACCGTGCTGGTCCCGACCCCGCCGTCCGCGAAGGGCGGGACCGGTGACCAGCCCGGCTGGTGGCACTGGATCGCCGGGCACGTCGAGGGCCTGCTCTGGCCCGACGCGGACACCGGCAAGCTCCGCGAGGTCGGCGCCGGCTGGATCAAGGCCGGCCAGGCCCTGCAGGGCGGCGCGTCGTACGTCTCGTCGGCCAGCGCCCAGATCGCGACGCAGACCTCACCCGAGGTCAAGGACGCGACCGCCACCTGCGACGACCTCGAGCAGCACCTGCGCGACGTCGGCACGGCCTACCAGCAGATCGGCCAGGCCTGCCAGGACTACGCCCAGCAGGTCGACGACCACCACCAGGAGATCGAGGACGAGCTCAAGAGCTTCATCGAGTGGACGATCGCGATCGAGGCCGGCGGCGCCATCCTCGGCGCGCTGACCCTGGGCCTCGGTGAGGGCGCAGCGCAGGCCGCCGAGGCGGCGGAGGTGGCGAACGCCGGCTCGAAGGTGGTGCGCATCCTCAAGTCGCTCCTGGAGGTCGCCCGGCTGGCGGCCACCAAGATCGGCGGCCTGGTCAAGACCGCGACCGCGGCGATCGAGCGGGTCAAGCGGATCCTGAGCGCCCCGATCGTCAAGGCACTGGAGAAGATCGCGCCGGCCGTCACCAAGGAGACCGAGGAGACGCTGCTCAAGGAGCTCGCGGCATCCGGCGTCAAGCACGACCCGGGCGCGATCGTGAAGATCTTCCGGGACGCCGATGGCAAGATCGTCTTCCTGGAGAAGGGCGGTCCGCGCGCGGGCCTCGAGCACATGCTCGACGCCAGGCACATGAAGGGCTGGGACGGTATCGGCATCACCCGGGAGCAGGTGCCGGACCTGGTCGAGACGGCCATCACGCAGGGCACCAAGGTCGGAATGCAAGGGGACAGGGTGATCTACGAGGTCATGTTCGAGGGCCGCGAGGTGCGCGTAGCCGTCCAGGTGGGCGACAACGGCTACATCGTGAGCGCCAACGCCAGGTCGCCCAAGTGAAGCCGGAGCTGGACCTGGCGCTGGAGTGGCGCGCCCGCCCGCTGTGGGTCTACGAGGACGGCGGCGGGATGGACAACCCCGAGACCGCCACGATCGTCGGCCAGCCGCTGGCCGGTGAGCTCGACAGCTGGGCGAAGGAGTACGACGGCTTCTGGGACCCCGACGACCCGCGCGGCCCGAACTTCCCCGATCGCGACACCGAGCTCGCCTTCTTCGCCCGGGGACGGGCCCTGGCCGAGCGGCTGGTCGCCGAGGTCGGTGACCGGTGGGCGGTGCGCTTCATGGACGCCGACAACCAGTGGGTGCAGCTGTCCTAGGGTTGCCCCGTGCCCGAGCTCGCTCCCACCGTCGCCGTGATCGGTGGCGGACAGCTCGCCCGGATGCTCTCCGAGCCCGCCGCGGCGCTGGGGGTCCCGCTGCGGCTGCTGGCCGAGGCCGAGGGCGTCTCCGCGGCCCAGGTCATCCCCGACACGATCGTCGGTGACTACCGAGACCTCGAGATGCTCCTCAAGGTCACCGGCGGGGCACAGGTGGTCACCTTCGACCACGAGCACGTGCCCACCGAGCACCTGCACGCCCTCGCGGCCGCCGGTGTCGCCGTGCGGCCCGGCCCGGAGGCGCTCGTCCACGCGCAGGACAAGGCCGTCATGCGGGACCGGCTCACCGCGATGGGGGTCGCGGGCCCGCGCTACGCCGTCGTGTCGTCGGTGGCGGAGGTCGAGGCGTTCGGACTGCCCTGCGTGCTCAAGGTCACCCGCGGCGGCTACGACGGCCGTGGGGTCTGGGTGGTCCGCGACCACGACGACGTCGAGGAGGCCTTCGCGACCGCGGCCGCGAGCGGTGCCCGGGTGCTGGCCGAGGAGCTCGTCGACTTCCGTCGCGAGCTGGCCGCGCTGGTGGCGCGCGCGCCGAGCGGCCAGGCGGCGGCGTACCCCGTCGTCGCCAGCACCCAGCTCGACGGCATCTGCCACGAGGTCGTGGCCCCGGCGCCGGACCTCGACCCGGGTCTGGCCACGCACGCCCAGCAGGTCGCGCTGAGCATCGCCAAGGAGCTCGACGTCGTCGGGGTTCTCGCGGTCGAGCTGTTCGAGACCCGCGACGGCCGGGTGCTGGTCAACGAGCTCGCGATGCGACCACACAACACCGGTCACTGGAGCCAGGACGGTGCGGTCACCAGCCAGTTCGAGAACCACCTGCGCGCGGTGCTCGACCTCCCGCTCGGCTCGCCGGCGCCGCGGGCGCGGTGGACGGTGATGGTCAACATCCTGGGGGGACCAGGAGACCAGGTGGGCAGGCTCTACGACGGCTACCCGCACGCCCTGGCCCGCGACCCGCACCTGCGGGTGCACCTCTACGGCAAGGAGCTGCGGCCCGGACGCAAGGTCGGTCACGTCAACGCCTACGGTGACGACCTCGAGGACTGCCTCGAGCGCGCGCGGCACGCCGCGGCCTGGTTCCGGGGCGACCTCGGCGACGAGAGTGAGTGACTTCGAGATGACCTCAACAGCTCAGGACGACGTGACACCCCGGGTCGGGATCGTGATGGGCTCCGACTCCGACTGGCCGGTGATGAGGGCCGCCGCGACCGCGCTGGAGGAGTTCGACGTGCCGTTCGAGGCCGACGTCGTCTCGGCGCACCGCATGCCCGAGGAGATGCTGGCCTACGGCAAGGAGGCGGCCGGTCGCGGGCTCCGGGTGATCATCGCCGGCGCCGGGGGAGCGGCCCACCTGCCGGGGATGCTGGCAGCGGTGACGCCGTTGCCGGTGGTCGGCGTACCCGTCCCGCTCGAGCACCTCGGCGGCCTCGACTCTCTGCTGTCGATCGTCCAGATGCCGGCCGGCGTCCCGGTCGCGACGGTCGCGGTCGGCGGCGCGCGCAACGCGGGGCTGCTGGCCGTGCGCATCCTGGCCGCGTCGGACGACGGGCTGCGCCGGCGGATGGTCGAGTTCCAGGCCTCGCTCAAGGAGGCCGCGCAGGCGAAGGGCGCGGCCGTGCGCGGCGATGCCGGGGGCCGGAAGGTCGGGTTCTGACCCACCCGAGCCAGAGGCTCGTCGGTCTCGACGTCGCGCGCTGCCTGGCCCTGCTGGGCATGGTGGCCGCGCACGTGCTCGATGCCCGCCGCTTGGACGGACGGCTCGCGTGGCACGTGTGGCTGGTCGAGGGACGGGCCTCGGCCCTGTTCGCGGTGCTGGCGGGGGTGAGCCTCGCGCTGATGGCACGGCGCACGAACGCCGTCGGCCTCGGCGTCCGCGCGGTCCTGGTGGCGGTGCTCGGACTGGGCCTGGGTCAGCTCGACTCCGGCCTGGCCGTCATCCTCACCTACTACGGCCTGCTGTTCCTGCTCGGGCTGCCCTTCGTGCGGCTGCGGGCCCCGGCCCTGTTCGCGTGGGCCTGCTGCTGGGTCGTGGCCGCCCCCGTGGCCTCCCAGCTGCTGCGTCCGCACCTGCCGGAGCGGGGCGCGGCGAGCCCGGCGTTCGACCAGCTCGACCACCCGCTCCGGCTGCTGTCGGAGCTCCTGCTCACCGGCTACTACCCGTGCCTGACCTGGCTCGCCTACCTGCTGCTCGGGCTCGCGATCGGCCGGTGCGACCTCGGGTCCCGAGCGGTGCACGGCCGGCTGGTCGTCGGCGGCCTGACCGTAGCGGTCCTGGCGTTCGTGGTGTCCAGGGCGTGCACCGAGCAGCCGTGGGTCCTGCGCCGGCTGGTCCCGGACGCCGGGGCGTACGGCGACGTGTCGACCGCAGACTCGTTCGTCGACGCCATCTCGGGTGGGATGCACGGCACCACCCCGGCAGGCGGGTCGTGGGCCTGGCTGGTGGTGGTGGCACCGCACAGCGGCACGCCGTTCGACCTGCTCGAGACGGGGGCCAGCGCCGCGCTCGTGATCGGGCTGTGCCTGGTCCTGGTCTCCGCTCTCGGCACGACCGCCCGCCGTCCGCTGGCCGTCGCCTTCGGGGCGGGGACGATGACGCTGACGCTCTACAGCCTGCACGTGGTCATGCGGACCGGACGGGTCTGGCCGCCGGAGCAGCCCTCGTCGTTCGGCTGGCACGTCCTGGTGCTGGTGTCGCTCGGGGCGTCGGTCGTTGCTCTACGACGGCGCGGGCCGCTCGAGGCCGCGGTGGGCGAGCTCAGTGCCGCGGCCGGCAGGACGCGCTGGGACCCGCCGCCCTAGCACTGCAGGATCTCGGTGTACCCGAGGATGACCGCCATCGGGGTGCGGAGCTCGTGGCTCACGGTGTACGCGTAGTCGTCGCCCAACCTGGTGCCCGGGCCCCCGCCGCTGTTGTGGAGTCAGCTTCGAGGCAGCCGGAGTGAGACCGTCGTCCCGGTGGTCCCGGACTCCACGGTGAGCGACCCGCCGGCGACCTCCGCGCGGTCCAGCATCCCGCTGATGCCCCGGTGTCCGGGTGGAGACGTCCGGACGCCCGGCGGGAGCCCGACGCCGTCGTCGGCCACCTCCACCGTGACTCCGTCGTCGTCCAGCGTGACCAGGATCGTGACCGTCTCCGCCTGCGCGTGCTTGGCGACGTTCGCCAGCGCCTCCTTGGCGATTCGCACCGCCTGGGTGCGGGTGGCGACCGACAGCTCGAGCTCTCGAGGGTCGGGCGCGTTCCCGATCTTCCAGACCACCGGGCTGAGCTCGAAGATGTGGGTCGCGGCGTCCTCGAGGAGATCGGTCAGGTGCACCGAGGGCCCGATGGGCTCCAGCTCGAAGAGCAGGTCGCGCAGCCCGTCGTTGACCGAGGTGATGATCTCGTGGATGCGGACAGCGTCCGGGACCAGCTGGGGTGCCGCCTCCGCCAGCTGCCGCTCGAGCAGGGCGAGCCGCAGGTCGACCGCGGCCAGCGCCTGCACGGACTCGTCGTGCACGTCCGCTGCGATCCGGGCGCGTTCGCGCTCCTGGGCGTCGACCAGCCGGCGCAGCAGCTCGGTGCGATCGGTCAGCGACTGGTCGAGGTCGGCCCTGCCCTGGAACCGGTCGAGGGCCAGGGAGACGTTCTCGGCCCCGCTGACCAGGAGCGGAGACAGGTCGTCGTCGAAGATCCCCTCACGGTCCGACGCGAGGCACAGGGTCGCCACGGTGCGGCCCCGGCTCTTCAGCGGCAGCACGCCGAAGGCCCCCACCCCCAGGCTCTCCGCATTGCGGGCGCGGGGCACGGGCGCCGTGGAGAAGTCGTTGATGAAGAGCGGAAGCCCGGTGGCGAGCACCTCCATGACGTCGAGCTCGGTGAAGTCCGGGTCCCGCTCGGCGGGGATCTCGCCGACGTCCTGGCCGGCCTCGTCCGCCACGAGCCTGGCCGACAGCGGCCCGGCACTGGCCCTGACCTCGACCGAGTCCTCGCTCGTGCCCGCGACGACCCAGGCCCCCATGAAGCCGCCGTGCACGACGGCGACGTTGCAGATCCGGCGGAACAGCGTGGTCTCGTCCTCGGCCTTGGCCACCGCCTCGTTGAGCCGCGCCAGCGCCAGGTAGCTGCGGCTCTGCCGGCGCACCCGGGCCTCGGCCTCCTGCCGCAGCGAGACGTCGAGCACGCTGACCACCACACACTGGCCCGACCCGGTGTCGAGAGGCGTGAGAGCGACCTCTGCGGCGAACTCGGTGCCGTCCTTGCGCCGGCCCTTCAGGTCGCGGTGCTCGTCCGGCCCCCGTGGCCGGGGCTCGCGCATGTAGGCGTCCCGCTGCTCGACGTGCGCGCCGGCATAGGCGTCCGGCACGAGCACCTCGATCGCCTGGCCGAGCAGCTCGCCGGCGGCGTAGCCGAACACCTCGCCGGCGCGCGCGTTGGCGTAGCGGATGGTCGACCCGTCATCGACTGCGACAACGGCGGTGGCAGCCGCGTCGAAGAGGTCGAGGACCTTCTGGGGAAACCGTGCTCGTTCGTCCATTCGGGACGCCCCGTCATCGCGTAGGCGGACCGCCACCCTACGTCGCCGGGCCGCTCGTCGCCGGGTTGTGGCGGACCAGGCGGCGCAGGGCGAGCCCGGCGGTCGGGGCCGCGAGGATGACCTCGCCGGCGTAGACCCGGGACACGAGGTCGCCGAGGGCCGAGCCGATGCGTCCCTTGGCGAAGTAGCCCACGGCGCCCGCTCGCAGCATGGTCTCGATGACGTCGGGGGAGGTCTCGGCCGTCAGCGCCACCACGAGGGGCGGCGTACGACGGCCGGACGCGGCGCCCAGCTCGAGCAGCGCCCTCGCGCCGGCGGCTCCTCCCGCGGGCATCCGCACATCGAGCAGGACCACGTGCGGGTCGGTCTCCGCGGCGAGCCGCAGCAGCTCGGTGCCGTCAGCGGCGGCACCGACGACCTCGATGCGAGGATCCGACTCCAGCAGCCCGACCGCCGCTCCGCGGAACGCCGCGTCGTCGTCTCCGAGCGCCACTCGAATGGCCATCCGCCAGACCTCTTTCCCCCCGCCCCCATCCTGAGGGATCGGACCGCGGCCGGCCCACCCGTGTGGGGACTAGACGGATGGTGCGGGGGCACTACCCTCGGGAGAGGGGTTCAAGTCAATTCTTCGATGAACGAACACACCGCTGCACCCATTCGCGTCCTGATCGTGGACGACCACGACGTGTTCGCCTCGAGCCTTGCCCAGGTGCTCGCGCTGGAGCCCGACCTGCTCGTCGTCGGCACCGCGCACTCGATCGCCCACGCCCGGGAGATGGTCCCCCAGACCCTGCCCGACGTGGTGCTGATGGACCACCGCCTCCCCGACGGTGACGGCGTGGCGGCCATCGTCGAGCTCCAGCCCCTCCGCGCCTCGGCGCACTACGTCGTCCTCACGGCGAGCACCGCCGACCACGTGCTGGTGAGCGCCATCGAGGCCGGCGCGTCGGGCTTCCTGTCCAAGTCGCGCAGCCTGGAGGAGGTCAGGTCAGCGGTGCGCGCGGCGCACAGCGGCGAGGCAGTGATCTCGCCCGAGCTGCTCGCCCGGCTGCTGCCCCGGCTCAACCGGCGCCGCGAGCCGGGCCGGGTCGAGCTCACCGAGCGGGAGCTCGAGGTGCTCGTCCTGCTGGCCGAGGGACTCGCCAACAGCGACATGGCGGCGCGCCTGGGCGTCAGCGTGCACACCGTCCGCAACCACGTGGCCAACCTGTCCGCGAAGCTCGGCGCGCACTCCAAGCTCGAGGCGCTCTCGATCGCCATCCGGCAGGGGCTGCTGTCGGACCGGTGAGGCGGTCAGGGTCAGGGTCAGGGTCGGCGCCGGCGCCACTCGATCGCTGGGCAGGTGTCCATCACCATGGGCACCCCGGCCGCGACCGTCCGGTCGAACGCGTCGGCGTCGATGACGCCGAGCTGGAACCACACCGCGCGCGCACCCACCGCGACGGCCTGGTCGGCGAACTCTCCGGCGGCGTCGGAACGACGGAAGACGTCGACCACGTCGATGGGGAACGGCACGTCGGCGAGGGTGGCGTAGCCCTGCTCGCCGAGCACGACCAGCCCGTCGTCCGACGCGGCCGCCGGGTGGATCGGGACGACCTGCTTGCCGCGCTCCTGGAGCAGCGCGGCGATGGAGTACGCCGTCCGGCTGGTGTCCCCCGAGAGGCCGACGACCGCCCAGACCTTGCAGTCGTCGAGCATGAACCGGATCGCCTCGGGGTCCTGCCACGTCATGTGGAGAGCCTAGGCAGGTGGTCATGGGGGACCGGCGTCGCCGCCCTACGATGTGACTCATGAGTAGCAGTGACGGGGTCCCGCTGTTCGGCCTGAGTGACGAGCACCGGGCGATCCGCGAGGCGGTGCGCGCACTCTGCGAGGCGAAGGTGGCGCCGTACGCCGCCGACGTGGACGAGCAGGCGCGCTATCCCGAGGAGGCCGCCGCCGCCCTGCTCGCGGCGGACTTCCACGCACCGCACGTGCCCGAGGAGTACGGCGGGGCCGGGGCGGACGCCCTGGCCACCGTCCTGGTGATCGAGGAGGTCGCGCGGGTGGACATGAGCGCGTCCCTCATCCCGGCGGTCAACAAGCTGGGCTCGCTGCCGGTCCAGCTGGCCGGGTCCGAGGAGCTCAAGAAGCACTACCTGGGTGCACTGGCCCGCGGTGAGGGCGGGTTCTCCTACTGCCTGTCCGAGCCCGACGCCGGCTCGGACGCGGTGGCGATGAAGACCAAGGCGGTCCGCGACGGCACCGGGCCCAATGCCGGCTGGGTGCTCAACGGCGTCAAGCGGTGGATCACCAACGCAGGGGTCTCCGACTACTACACGGTGATGGCGGTGACCGACCCGTCCGATGACCACCGGAGGCGGTCCAAGGGCATCTCGGCGTTCGTGGTCGAGAAGGCCGACGAGGGGGTGACCTTCGGCGCGCCGGAGAAGAAGCTCGGCATCAAGGGCTCCCCGACCCGCGAGGTCTACCTCGACAACGTCCGGATCCCGGCCGACCGGATGATCGGGGCCGAGGGCACCGGCTTCGAGACCGCGATGCGCACGCTCGACCACACCCGGGTCACGATCGCGGCCCAGGCGGTCGGCGTCGCCCAGGGCGCGCTCGACTACGCGCTGGCCTACGCCAAGGAGCGGCAGCAGTTCGGCAAGCCGATCGCCGACCAGCAGGGGCTGCAGTTCATGCTGGCCGACATGGGCATGAAGCTCGAGGCGGCCCGCCAGCTCACCTATGCCGCCGCCGGGCGCTCCGAGCGCAACGACCCGGACCTCACCTTCTTCGGCGCCGCGGCCAAGTGTTTCGCCTCCGACGTCGCGATGGAGGTCACCACCAACGCGGTCCAGGTCCTCGGCGGCTACGGCTTCACCCGCGACTACCCGGTCGAGCGGATGATGCGCGACGCCAAGATCACCCAGATCTACGAGGGGACCAACCAGGTCCAGCGGATCGTGATGGCCCGCCAGCTGCTCGCCGGGGTGCAGTCGCAGCTCTGACCTGCCGGATCTCCTCGGCGCCCGGGTCGCGACCCCCGCCGGGTCCCGCCGAGCACCTGTCGTGAAAACCTTGTCCGGCTCATCCACTCGGAGGAAGGCCCCCATGCTGTTGCGACTCCCCGCCGTTCTCGCCGTGCTCCTCGGGCTGCTCGCCCTCGGTGTGGCTCCCGCCGAGGCTGCACCGGCGGGAGCAGCCGGGCTCGGTGACCGGCTACGCCTTCGACACGTGCACGGCACCGCCGCAGGCGGTGATGGACGCCTGGTGGGAGGAGTCGCCGTACTCCGCGGTGGGCATCTACATCGGCGGCAGCAACCGGCTCTGCCCGCAGCCCGAGCTGACGCCCGCGTGGGTGCGGGCGCAGCAGCGCACCGGCTGGCACCTGCTGCCGGTCCAGGTCGGGCCCCAGGCGAGCTGCTCCGGGTACGCCGACAAGATGTCGCCGGACCTGGCGACCGCGAAGCTGCAGGGCGGCGCCGAGGCCTCGCTGGCGATCGCCACGGCGAGCGGCCTCGGGATCGGCAGGGGCAGCACGCTCTACTACGACCTCGAGGACTACGACCTCGCCCAGACCGACTGCCGCCAGGCGGCGCTCTCGTTCATCTCGGGGTGGACCGAGACCCTGCACGGGGCCCAGTACCAGTCCGGCGTCTACTCCAACATCGCCGCCGCGATCACCTCGATCGACTACGCGGAGCTCGTCGACCCGCTCGCCTACACCGAGCCGGACGACATCTGGTTCGCCTGGGCCAACAACAGGGCCGACACGATCACCGACGACCGGGTCCGCACCGACACGTGGGACGACCATGAGCGCATCCATCAGTACCGGGTCGACGAGCCGCAGGCCTACGGCGGCTACCCCCTGGTCGTGGACGTCAACTGGCTCGACGTCGGCAAGGGCTCGGTCGGCACGCCGTCCAGGCCGCTGTGCCCGGGAGTCGACGTCGACCTGCGCCACTACCCGACACTGCTCCCCGGCTCCCGCGGTCCGGGGGTCGAGGTCGCCCAGTGCGTCCTGCGCAAGCTCCGGTTCATGAAGGCCAAGGCCAGCGGGCGCTACGACAAGCCGACCGTCCAGGCGGTGAAGAACGCACAGCGCAAGCTGCACCAGAGGCAGACCGGCAAGCTGACGCACCGCACCTGGGTGGCGCTGCTGGCCCGGGGCAAGCAGCCCCTCGTCAAGGTCGGGTCGACCGGTGACCCGGTCCGCCGGCTGCAGCGGTCCCTGACGGCGGCGCTCGGCAAGCGCGTCGTCGTGGACGGAGCGTTCTCACAGGCGACCGAGCGCGCTGTGGTGCGCTACCAGCGCAAGGCGCACCTGCCCACCACGGGCGTGGTGACCGACGAGGTCTGGGCCCGGCTCGACAGCGGGCGCTGACGTCTCAGTCGCAGGTCAGTCGCAGGTCAGTCGCAGGTGTCGCAGACCCCGGTGGGCAGGAGCTCCATGTAGCAGGTGGGGCAGGTCCTCACCGGCCGGGCGGCGACGGCCGCCTTGCGGATCCGGGCCCGGGCGTTGGCCAGCTGGGGGACCAGGGCGGACGACCCGCCGCCCTCGGGCAGGTCCGGGGCCTCGAAGAAGCGGTGGCACTCCAGCCGCTGCCGGGCGGCGTGGTCGTCGGGGTCGGCGGGGGCCTCACCGGTGAGCTCGAGCACCAGAGCGGCGTACGCCGGCCCGACGCTGCCCTCGCGGTTGACGCAGAGGGCGGGCAGCAGCGGCTCGTCACGAGAGGCGTTGTCGCGTCCCACGGTGCCGAGGATGTCGTCGATCCAGTAGTGCACCCGCTGGTCGGTGTGGATGCCGCTGTGCTCCTGGACCGCCTCGGCCAGCTCCTTGTGCGTGACCACGGACCGGTAGCTGCGAGCGGTCTCGATCAGGACCGGCCGGGCCGCCGTGACCCAGGCCGCGCGGGCTTCCTCGACCCCCACGTCTGCAGCGTTGCGCGAGGTCTCTGGCGTGGTCTCTCTGGTCTCGGTCACCCCTCAGTGCACCACGCCGGAGCCCTGTCGCGCTCATCGGTGTGCTCGAAAGTGCCGGCCCGGGCCGGTGTGCACAGCCACCAGTAAAGTCCCCGGCGTGGGCCAGATCATCGAGCTCCGGGCGGGCGACGGGCCGGCGGAGGCCTACCTCACCGGTGACCGCGGCGACCCCGGGGTGCTGTTCTACGTCGACGCCATCGGGCTGCGCCCGCAGACCGAGGACATGGCGGACCGGATCGCGTCGTGGGGCTACGTCGTGCTGGCTCCGCACGTCTTCTACCGCGACGGCAGCGCCGCGGAGCTGGCGCCCGACCGGGACCTGCGGCAGCCCGATGCCCGGGAGGCGTTCTTCTCCGGCGGCGTCGCCGACCGGGTCCGCGGACTGACACCGGACAAGCTCGCGCCGGACGCGGACGCCTACGTCCGCACCCTTCTCGAGCATGCGGCCGGGGGGCCGGTCGGCGTGACCGGCTACTGCATGGGTGCCCGGCTCGCCGTGCGCACGGCGGGCTGGTTCCCCGGGACGGTGGCGGCGGTCGGCGGGTTCCACGGTGGCGGCCTGGTGACCGATGCCGAGGACAGCCCGCACCTCGCCATCGCCGACAGCACCGCGGCGTACGTCTTCGGCCACGCCGACCACGACCGGGGGATGACCCCGGACCACGTCGCCGTCCTCGAGGAGACGCTGCGGGCCGCCGGACGGCCGCACCTGAACGAGATCTACGAGGGCGCCGCGCACGGCTACACGATGGCCGACACGTCGGTCTACGACGAGGCCGCCGCCGAGCGGCACTTCCGGGAGCTCGAGGCGCTCCTCGCCCGCACGCTCCGCTCCTAGCGCGACGGCGCTGGCCTCAGCCGATGCCGCCGGTGGGGGAGCAGAGGTCCTTGTCGATCGACTCGGTGTCGTCTTCCTTGATCTTCTTGAACATCTCCGGCGCCCGCTCGGGGTCCCAGTGCACGGCGAGGTCCTGCAGCGGCACCACGCAGGTCAGTCCCTTGTCGCCGTCGACCCGGGTCATCGCGGTCGCCCACATCGCGCTGCGGACCGGGCCCATGCCGTCGCCGAAGGCGAAGAAGTCCGGGATCTCGTGGTTGAGCCTCCAGTAGCGGACCGGGTTGAGGACGCTCCAGGGCGACAGGACCTTCGAACCGACGGCAGCGACGACCTCGCGCTGCCGGCGGACCCGGTCGATGTCGCCGGTCGCGGAGGCGTGCCGCGACCGCGCGTAGGCGAGCGCGGTGGTGCCGTCGACCTCCTGGCAGCCCTTCTTGATGTCCAGCCCGGCCAGCTTGTCCTTCATGTTCTGCTTCGGGCAGACCTCGATGCCGCCCACCGCGTCCACGAGCCCGGCGACGCCGCCCATGCCGATCTCGACGTAGTCGTCGATCCGGATCCCGGTGTCCTGCTCGATCGTCTGCACGAGCAGGGGCGCCTCGCCGAACGCGTAGGCCGCGTTGATCTTGGTGGTGCCGTGACCGGGGATGTCGACGATCGAGTCACGCGGGATCGACAGGAGCAGGTTGGGCCCGGAGCCGGTGTGCAACAGCATGATCGTGTCGGTCCGGCCGCCTTCGGCGTTGCCGGTGCTCAGCTCCTTGCGCTCCTCCTTGCTGAGGCCGGCGCGGGAGTCGCTGCCCACCAGGAGGTAGGTCGTTCCCGGCTGGTCGTCGGGGCGCGCGCCGTCCGGCTCCCAGTCGACCTTGTCCACGCTGCGCCAGGCCATGACCGGCACGACCACGAGGTAGATGAGCCAGAGCAGCAGGACCACGAAGACGTAGCGCACGCGGAACCGCGGCAGCCTGCGGCCGGTCCGGGTCGGCGGCTGGGTCGGCGGCCGGGTCGGCGGCCGGGTCGGCGGCCGGACCGGCGGTGCGACGGGCGGCGGGGTGGGTCGCGACGTCGAGCGCGGCTGGGCGCGCATCACCCGGGTCTCCTCGGGACTCGGCGTCGACGGCCGCGGCCGTCGCGGCACCGGCCGGGTGGCCTGCGGGTCCTGCGGCTTGCCGCCCTTCCCGTAGAGCCAGGTGTAGTCGGTTCCGTCCTCGGGACCGCCGTTCCGGGGACGATCGGGCATGCGCACGACGCTACCGTGCGGGGCATGACAGACCCGGCCGACATTCCCTCTGTCCCGCCGGCTCTGTCCCGCAAGGAGGAGATCGAGGCCGCGCGGAGCCGCTCGTGACGTCCGACTGGCGGCACACCACCACGGCCCGGCTCTGTTTGGACCAGCCTTCCGAGGCCGACGTCGACGACCTCTACGCGATCCACTCCGACCCCGACTCGTGGCGGCACTTCCCGGTCGGCCGGCACACCACGCGGGTGGAGTCGGAGGAGATGGTGACCCAGTCCGAGGGACAGTTCGCACGCAACGGGCTGGGCTACTGGTCCATCCGGGACCGGCCCGGCGGCCCGGTGATCGGGCGCGGCGGCTGCACCATCCTGACCGGCCGGATGTGGTGGAACCTCTACTACCGGTTCGCCACGTCGGTGCACGGCCGCGGCTACGCGACCGAGATGGGCGCCCGGGCGATCGAGGCCGCGCGCGACGTCGAGCCGGAGCGACCGGTCATCGCCTACCTGCTGGAGCACAACGTCGCCTCGCGCCGCACCGCCGAGCGGCTGGGGATGCAGCTGGCCTGGCGGGGACCCGACCGCCCCAACCCCGACCCCGACGCGATCCGGCTGGTCTACGCCGACCGCGAGCCGACCGACGAGCTGGTCGCGGCGATCGAGGAGCACGCCCTGGGGTGAGTGCCGGCTTGTCGGCGCGTCCTGCACGGATGTGACGCCTGTGACTGGTGATACTGCGGGGGACATACTCTGCGCACACCTGATCTTCCCCTCAGGAGCGAAAACCGGATGGCTGCCGAATACACCAGCGCCGGCCCCAGCACGGCCGACCGCGCCGCGAAGGTGCGGTTCCGGCGGGCCCTGGCGCTGATGGCGATGACGCTCGTGCTCCCGGGCAGCGCGCAGGTCGCGTGCGGCAACAAGTCGGTCGGGCGGGCCGCGCTCCGGATCTGGTTCGCGCTGCTGATGGTCGCCGCCGGCTGCCTGGTCGTGGCGGCCCTGCACCACGAGCTCGCGTTCTGGCTGGTCTCCGACCTGGCGGCCCTGCAGACGGTGCGGATCGCGCTGATGGCGCTTGCCGTCGGGTGGGCCGCGCTGTTCTTCGACGCCTGGCGGATCGGTCAGCCGCTGACGCTCCGGATGGGCCACCGACGCGCCGCGGTCGGCATCAACGGGATCCTCTGCTTCTCGGTCGCCGCGGTGCTGCTCTTCGGCGCGCACCTGGTCGGCGTCCAGCGCGACTTCATCCAGACCATGTTCGGCTCGGGGGACGCCAGCGGCGCGCACGACGGCCGCTACAACGTGCTGCTGCTCGGCGGCGACTCCGGTGCCGACCGGTGGGGCCTGCGGCCGGACTCGATCACGGTCGCCAGCATCGACGCCGAGACCGGCCGCACCGTGCTGGTCTCGCTGCCGCGGAACATGCAGAACTTCCCCTTCGCCAAGGGCTCGGTGATGCACGAGCAGTTCCCGAAGGGGTTCGACTGCGAGCACTGCATGCTCAACGGCGTCAACACCTGGGCGCTCGACAACAAGGAGCTGTTCGGCAAGGCGGAGAACCCCGGCATCGACGCGACCATCTCGGCGGTCGAGGGGATCACGGGCCTGGAGATCAACTACTGGGCGATGGTCAACCTCAAGGGCTTCCGCGACCTGGTCGACGCCGTCGGCGGCGTCACGCTCAACGTCCGCCAGCGCATCCCGATCGGAGGCCTGGGCTCCGACGTCTACGACTACATCGAGCCGGGCAGGCAGAAGCTCACCGGGTTCGAGACCCAGTGGTACGCCCGGGCCCGCGACGGCTCCGACGACTACTCACGGATGGCGCGGCAGAAGTGCGTGATGGCCGCGATGCTCGACCAGCTCGAGCCGACCGACGTGCTCAAGAACTTCCAGAAGATCGCCAAGGCCTCCTCGGCGATGGTCTCGACGAGCATCCCGGCGAGCGAGGTGGACCGCTTCATCGGCCTGGCGCTCAAGGCGCGCGACCAGAAGGTCTCGACCCTCTCGATCGTGCCGCCGGTCTTCGACACCTACGAGCCGGACGCCAGGCTCATCCGCTCCAAGGTCGCCGAGGCGATCGACCAGGCCGAGGGCAACGCACCCAAGGCCGAGGCAGGGTCCGACGACGGGTCCGACGGCGGGTCCGGCGACGGGTCCGGCGACGGCAAGAAGAAGGGGAAGCAGCCCAAGACCCCCGATGCCGTCACCGGCGGCTCGGTCGGCTCGCTCAGTGAGGGGTACGCCGCCAACGAGGCCCAGGACCTCGACAGCGCCTGCTGACCCCGTGACGGAGCGGCACTAGGTTCCAGCCCCGGGTCACCAGGTTTCGAGACAGGCGCTAGCGCGCCTTCCTCAACCACCGGTGGTTGAGGAGGTCGCTCTGCGACCGTCTCGAAACCACGGCAACCTGCGCGCGGACCCGCATCCCGCCGAACGTCGGCTGCGCGATCTAGGCTGGCGGCAATGTCCACCCCGACCGTGCTCGCCGTCGACGGCAATTCACTGCTGCACCGGGCCTTCCACGCGTCGGCGCGCACGATGTACCGCACGCCCGACGGTGCGCAGGGGTGGGCGGTGCGCGGGCTGCTGAGCCAGCTGGTGTCCGCGGTCGACCGGGTCTGCGCCGACGTGGTCGTGGTCGGCTTCGACGACCGCGGCAACAGCAGCCGCAAGAGGCGGTGGCCGTCCTACAAGGCCCAGCGGGCGCCCAAGCCGGAGAGCCTCGAGCGGCAGCTCGACCTCGCGGTCGAGGTGCTGCGCGACCTCGGTGTCGTGGTGGTGGTGCCGGAGGGCCTGGAGGCCGACGACGTCCTGGCCAGCGTGGCCGCGCAGGCGCCGACGATGGGCGCCCAGACGGTGGTGGTGACCTCCGACCGCGACAGCTTCAGCCTCATCGACGGGCACACCCGGATGCTGCGCATCCTCAACGGCGGCGTGGACGCCTCGCCGCTGCTCGACCCCGAGCGGCTGGCGATGGTGACCGGGGTCCGGCCCGAGCAGTACCTCGACCTGGCCGCCATCCGCGGCGACGCCTCCGACAACCTGCCCGGCGTCCACGGGTTCGGCACCAAGACCGCAGTCAAGCTGCTGCAGGCGCTGGGTTCGGGACAGGCCGCCTTCGACGACGCCGACGACGGCGGCGAGCGATGCCACGCCGCGATCGGCAAGGCCCGCACCCGCTCGCTGCAGGCACCCGAGGCCAGGCCCCGGTGGCTGCTCAACCGTGAGGTGATGGCGATGGTCACCACGGCCGAGCTCGGCCTCGACCTCGCCGGCCCCGGACGGCTGCCGCTCGACGAGGACGCCGTGCGCGCGACGTACTCCCGGTTCGAGCTGCACGTCCCCACCGCGGTCCGGGGGCTCACGCTCCGCGAGCCGACCCGGACCGTCACCGAGCCCTACTTCGACCCGCGCTGGAAGGCCGCGCCGCGCGAGAAGGTCGGTCCGCTGCCCAAGCTGGTGCCGGCGCCCGCGGGCCCGGCCTACGTGCAAGAGGCCCTGTTCTGACCTGAGGACGCACCAATGTCACCACCTCGGCTGGGCGTACTGCCTCACGGTCAGTTGCCCGTGACGACCTGAGGGTCGCCGGTGAACCAGATGTTCTCGATGGTGAGCCGGCGCATCCGCCACAGGCCGTCGGACCGGACTGCGTCCACGTCGTAGAAGTTCTTGAGCAGCGCGTGCCGGCTGTGGTCGTCACGCGGCAGGTGCTGGGCCTCGACGAGCGCGGTCAGCCGAGCCTCGTCCCCGGTCACCTCCACGCGGGCGTTGGTCACGACATGGGTCGTGTCGATGAGCGTGGCCGGGTTCATGATGATCCCGGTGATCATCGACCGGCCCTCCATCAAGGGGACGTCGAGCCCGCAGGCCTTGGCCGCGGGGCGGAAGTCGAGGACGGCGTCCTCGGTGAACGCCGACTCGAACAGCTCCCGTGCGCCGTCGTGCTGACGCAGGTCCTGCGCGAGACCGAACCGGAGGACCGCGTCCACCACCGGGCCGATCTGGTCGCGGCCTTCGGCACCGTCGCGAGAGCTGGTGATGGCTGGTTCGAGCAGATACATGGGCTTCACTCCTTGGGGCATGGGCCGCGACCTTCGCGGCTCCGCGACGCTAGACCTGCACGTCAGCGGCAAGGTCAAGCGACGGCGTCCACCAGGAAGCCCAGGGCCTCGGCGATCCGCTTCGAGGACACCCCTGATGCCCGCTGGTGCAGGAAGAGCTGCGGATCGAGCGGTGCGAGCAGCAGGTCGGCCAGCACGGGCGGGTCGGGCGTTCCCGCCTCCTCGAGCAGGTGCCGGACGTGCGCCCTCCAGAACCCGTAGGCCCCGGTGCCGAAGCGCAGCTGGCCGACCTCGGTCCCCAGGACCAGCGTCGCGTGCCGGTCGAGGAGCTCGACCATCGCCGCATAGAAAGCGACGAGGCGTTCCCGAGGAGCGGCACCCGGCCCCAGCGGGGCGGGACCGGAGAGGATCCGCTCCTGGAGCTCGCGCTCGTGCTCGTCGAGCAGAGCCTCGGCGACCGCGCCCACGGAGGGGTAGCGGCGGTAGAGGGTGGCCCGGCCGACCCCCGCCGCCTTCGCGAGGTCGTCCATGGTGATCGGCTGCGATCGCGGCTCGGCGAACAGCGCCGCGGCGGCCGTGAGGATCCTCCTCCGGTTCCGGGCCGCGTCGGCGCGCTCGACCTTGGGCGCGTCGGCGAGGGGGAGCGGGGGGCCGGCCTGGGGCACGGGAACAACCTAGCAACTGGACACGTTGTCCGGTTACAGATCAGCCTGAACAGGACACGACGTCCAAGGACGGAACACGCAATGACGAACGTCGGCACCATGAGGATCGGCGAGCTCTCCGACCGGACGGGTGCGAGTCCGCGGTCCCTGCGCTACTACGAGGAGGTCGGCCTGCTCACCCCCGAGCGGTGTCTCAACGGCTACCGGACCTACGACGACTCCGATGTCGCCCGGGTGTGGCAGATCCGCTGGCTCTTCGAGGCGGGGCTGAGCAGCAGCACCGTCCTGGCCGTGCTGCCCCTCGTGAGCGGTGTGGGTGACCGGGTCGAGCTCGATGCCGCCGTTGCGGACCACGTCGAGTCCACGCGTCGGCGCATCGCCGGCGACATCCGGCTGCTGCGCGGCAGACTGGAGAGGCTCACCGCGCTGCAGGAGCGCGCCCGACGTCCCGGCCCGCGGACATTGCCTCGCTCCGCCTGACCCGGCGTCACCTTCCTTCAACCACCCACCCGTCCCCGAACTGGAGCAGCATCCAATGACCCTCCCTCCCGACCACCCGAACGACGCCGAACGCTGGCGGATCGTCGACACGTCCACCCTCCCCGTCACCGAGGTCGCACCGGGCATCTCGCGCTGGTCGATGCCGGCCGGGGACGCGCTCAGCGTCTGGCTCATCGAGTTCGCTCCCGGGACGCGCTGGCCGGTGGTGGACCACCACGACACCATCGAGGAGGTCTTCGTGATCGAGGGCGACTTCGAGGACGAGGGGCGGCGCTACGGCGCGGGCGCCTTCCTCCACTTCGAGCCCGGCACGTCCCACCAGCCCTCGACCGAGACCGGCGGGAGGATGTTCGGCTACAACTTCCGGGCCTGATGCGCCCTGGAGGAGCGGCCGCGCGGGGCGTCAGTACGGCGGGGACGCGCGAAGCCTAGGGTTGCCCGCGTGACCGATCGCCACGGACGCCGCATCGTCGCCGTGGTCGTCACCTTCAACCGGCTCGGCATGCTCCGACGCCAGCTGCAGCGGCTGGCCGAGGTCCCCGAGCTCGACGAGGTGCTCGTGGTCGACAACGCGAGCTCCGACGGCACGGGGGAGTGGCTCCGGACGCAGTCGGTCACCGCCGAGACGCTGGCGGAGAACACCGGCGGAGCCGGCGGCTTCCACCGTGGGCTGGAGCGCGCGGTCGAGAGCGGGGCCGACCTGGTGTGGCTGATGGACGACGACGGGCTGCCCGAGCCGGACTGCCTGGCGCTGCTCCTCGAGCGCGCGGACCTCGACTTCTGGGGGCCCGCGGTGCTGTCGGCGCAGGACCCCGACCGGCTCTGCTTCCCGATCCGGCTGCCCGGCGGCACCGCGGTCGTGCACGAGATGGCCGAGGTGGAGAAGGCCGCCGAGGACGGGCTGATCCGTGGCGTGCTGATCCCGTTCAACGGCGTCCTGGTCACTCGCGAGCTGGTGGAGCGGATCGGCTGCCCGCGGGCCGAGTTCTTCATCTGGGGCGACGACGTCGAGTACCTGTGGCGCGCCGAGGCGGCCGGGGCCCGCATCGCCACCGTCGTCGACGCGCACGTGCTGCACCCGGCCACCGACGACCTCGGGACGCCGATGATGTTCGGCCGGACGACCTACAACCACAGCCCGAGCGACCTCAAGCACTACTGCATGGCCCGCAACAACACCGTCAACCTGCGCCGCTACCGCGGCTGGCCCCACGTGCTCATGTTCTGGGCCAAGACGGTCTGGTTCTACCTGCTCACCAGGCCCCGGCCGGGCCGGCTCCCGATGAGCGCGCGGGCGGCGTACGCCGGGCTGCGCGGCGACTTCACCGGTCACCGGAAGTACCTCCGGTGACCGAGCACGAGACCGTCGCGGTCGTCGTGGTGACCTACAACCGCGCAGCGCTGCTGACCCGGATGCTGGCCGGGCTGGCCGCGCTCGAGCGCGCACCCGACGCCGTGATCGTGGTGGACAACGCCAGCACCGACCACACCGCGACCGTGCTCGGGACCGCCGCCCTCGAGCACAGCGGCCTCCCGCTCCAGGTGATCACCCCCGAGACGAACCTCGGCGGCTCGGGCGGCTTCCGCCTGGGCGTCGAGGCGGCCTACGAGCAGGGCTTCGACCGGATCTGGCTGATGGACGACGACGTCGTCCCCGCACCGGACTGCCTCGGCGTGCTGATGGCGGTGGACGAGGACTGCCTGATGGCCGTCCGCGAGGACACCACCGGGCGCCTGGTCGAGAAGGCCGCGGTCACCTTCGACCTGCGCAACCCGCTGCGGATCAACCCCAAGACCGCGATGGTCGAGACGACCTACGGCGCCCGCGACCGGATGCCGGAACTGGTCGAGATCGAGAACGTCGCGTTCGAGGGGTTCCTCGTCCGCCGCCGGGTGGTCGAGGCGATCGGGCTGCCGGACGCGGACTTCTTCATCTTCTACGACGACGTCGACTTCGCCCTGCGCGCCCGCCGCGCCGGCTGGCGGATCTGGGCCGTCCGCGACGCCGTGCTGGTCCGCCAGCTCGAGTTCGACCAGCAGCACGACCTGGGCGGGTGGAAGGGCTACTACATGTACCGCAACCTGTTCACGGTCCACCTGCGCTACGGCGAGAACGCCCTGGTCCGCGCCAAGCCCTGGCTGATCGCCGCCGGCGTGGTGGCGCTGTCGCCGCTGCGCGGCGGCCGCAGCGAGGTCCGCAACGTGCGCCGCGCGCTCAAGGACGCGCGGGCCGAAGATCGTGGCCAGACCCGCTGAGCCGGTCACTCGTGATGCTCCGCCGCTGCGGGGCCGGGTGATGTCGTCCCAGGCCTGGCGCGACCTGACCTTCCTGCACTGGGCGGTCGATCCCGCGGAGGTGTCGCCGCTCCTCCCGCCAGGCACCCGCGCGGACGTGCACGAGGACCGCACCTACGTGGGACTGGTGCCGTTCCGGATGGTGGGCATGACCTTGGGTCCCAGACTTGGCCGGGAGCGGGCCGTGCCTTACCTCGGCACCTTCCTGGAGACCAACGTGCGCCTCTACTCCGTCGACGAGACCGGCCGCCGCGGGGTGGTCTTCCTGAGCCTCGACGCGGACCGGGCCGCCGTGGTCCCGACGGTGCGCGCGCTGATCGGGGTCCCGTACCGGTGGGCGCGGATGCGGTTCCTCCGCGACGGTGACGTGGTGACCTACGACGCCCGGCTGCGTCGGCTCGGACGCCGGCCGCGCAGCCACGTCGTGGTCCGGGTCGGCGCCGCGCGCGAGGCGACACAGCTCGACGACTTCCTGACCGCCCGCTGGGGCGCGCACGTCCGGCGACGCAACCGCACGACCTACGTCCCCAACACGCACCAGCCGTGGTCGCTGCGCGACGCCGAGGTGCTCGAGCTCGACGACGAGCTGGTGGCCACGGCCGGGCTCGCCGGCCTCACGGACCGGGCGCCGGACCACGTGGCGTTCAGCGATGGAGTGCACGCGCAGTTCGGCCCGCCGTACGAGGCTCGACAACCTCGTTGAGTGGTGGTTCAGTCCGTGCGTGACTGACCGTGCCTCCGCCCTGCCCGCCGCCGTCGAGCACGCGCGGCGCTGGCTGGACTCGCTGGACGACCGGCCGGTGCCACCGCAGGCGCAGGTCGAGGAGCTCGTCGAGCGGCTCGGCAGCACGCTCCCGGACGGCCCGCAGGACGCCGCGGCGGTGATCGACCACCTCGCGACCGCCCTCGAGCCCGGCCTGACCGCGATGCCCTCGGGGCGGTTCTACGGGATGGTGATCGGGGGCGCGCACCCCGCCGCCCTGGCCGCCGACTGGCTGGTCAGCGCCTGGGACCAGAACGCCGGGCTGGCCCGGGTCACCCCGGCCGCCACCGCCACCGAGCAGGTCGCCGGCGCCTGGCTGCTCGACCTGCTGGGCCTGCCGGAGGGCAGTGCGGTCGGGTTCGTCACCGGCGGGACCATGGCCAACTTCACCTGCCTGGCCGCCGGTCGCGACGCGGTGCTCCGGGCGGCCGGGTGGGACATCGGGACCAGAGGACTGGTCGGCAGCCCCGGCGTGCGGGTGGTCGTGGGGGAGGAGCGCCACGACACCGTCGACCTGGCGCTGCGCTACCTCGGCCTGGGCGCACCCGAGGTGGTGGGCGCCGACGACCAGGGCCGGCTGGACCCGAGCGCCCTCGCGGAGGCGCTGGACGGGCATGACGGACCGGCGCTGGTCTGCCTCCAGGCAGGCAACGTGCACTCCGGCGGCTACGACCCGTTCGCGGAAGCGATCGACGTCGCCCGGAGCCACGGCGCCTGGGTGCACGTCGACGGCGCCTTCGGGCTCTTCGCGGCCGCCACTGCGGCGTACCGCCACCTCACCGAGGGCATGGCCGGCGCCGACTCGTGGGCCACCGACGCCCACAAGACCCTCAACGTGCCCTACGACTGCGGGATCGCGGTCGTCCGCGACCCGGCCGCGGTCAAGGCGGCGATGGGGATGCACGGCGACTACCTCATCCACGACGCCGCGGGGGACCCGTTCGAGAAGGTGCCCGAGCTGTCCCGACGGGCGCGCTCGATCCCGGTCTACGCCGTGCTGGCCGCGCTCGGCCGGCAGGGAGTGGCCGACCTGGTGGACCGGATGGCCGGCCACGCGGCGGCGTTCGCCCGCGGGATCGCAGCCATCCCCGGCGCCGAGGTCCTCAACGACGTGGTCTTCACCCAGGTCTGCGTCAGCTTCGGCGACGACGACCGCACCCGCACGGTCGTCGACCGGCTGCTCGCCGACGGCGAGGCCTGGATGAGCGGCTCGGTGTGGCGCGGTCGCGCGGTGCTGCGGATCTCGGTGAGCAACTGGTCGACCGGCGAGGGTGACGTACGTCGCAGCCTGCGCGCACTCGAGCGGGCCGCCGGGCTCTAGCGGGCGCGCCGAATCGAGTCGGTGCGGCGCCGTCCGTAGACTGATCTGTCGTGTCGTCAGAGAACTCCCCTGCGGGCAACGGGCCTGATCTGGTCGTCGTCGGCTCCGGGTTCTTCGGACTGACGATCGCCGAGCGCTGCGCCGTCCGACCTCGGACTCCGCGTGCTGGTCATCGACCGCCGCCACCACCTCGGCGGCAACGCCTACAGCGAGCGCGAGCCCGAGACCGGGATCGAGGTGCACAAGTACGGCGCGCACCTCTTCCACACCTCCAACGAGAAGGTGTGGGAGTACGTCAACCGGTTCACGACCTTCACCGACTACAAGCACCGGGTCTTCGGCAAGTACCAGGGCCAGATCTACTCGCTGCCGATGAACCTCGGGCTGATCAACCAGTTCTTCGGCAAGAGCCACACCCCCGAGGAGGCTCGCGAGCTGATCGCCAGCCAGGCCAGCGAGATCGCCACCGAGGATGCGTCGAACCTCGAGGAGAAGGCGATCAGCCTGGTGGGACGCCCGCTCTACGAGGCGTTCATCAAGGGCTACACCGCCAAGCAGTGGCAGACCGACCCGACCAAGCTGAGCGCGGACATCATCACGCGGCTCCCGGTCCGCTACACCTTCGAGAACCGCTGGTTCAGCGACACCCACGAGGGGCTCCCGACCGACGGCTACACCGCGTGGCTGACCCGGATGGCCGACCACCCCCACATCGAGGTCCGGCTCGAGACCGACTTCCTGGATCCCGACACCGGCATCGCCGACGAGTTCAAGGGCAAGGTCCCGATCGTCTACACCGGCCCCGTGGACGAGTACTTCGGTAACAGCGAGGGCCGGCTCTCCTGGCGCACCGTCGACCTCGAGGCGTCGGTGGAGGACGTCGACGACTTCCAGGGCACGGGGGTCGTCAACTACAACGACCAGGAAGTCCCGTTCACCCGGATCATCGAGTTCAAGCACTTCCACCCCGAGCGGGTGAAGACCCATCTGCCCGGCAAGACGGTGATCGTCCACGAGTACTCACGGTTCGCCGAGGACGACGACGAGCCCTACTACCCGGTCAACACCGCCGAGGACCGCGCCAAGCTGCTGAAGTACCGCGAGCTCGCCAAGAAGGAGCCCATGGTGCTCTTCGGCGGCCGGCTCGGCACCTACAAGTACCTCGACATGCACATGGCGATCGGCTCGGCGCTGTCGATGTACGAGAACAAGCTGAAGCCGCACTTCGCCGAGGGCGTCGAGCTGAGGTCCGGGGGAGTGGACGAGTGACGGAGTCGACCGAGTCGAGCAGGGCCAGCGGCACCGCCAAGAAGGCGACGTCGCGCCGGCGTACGACGAAGAAGGCGGCGCCCGCGGGCAACCGCCGGGTGCTGCAGCGGCAGATCATGCCGATCGACCGCGACTTCGACGTGTTCGCGCTCTACGTCGACCCCGAGGACGTCTCGCTCGACGCCGACAAGTACGAGATCGGCGGCACCAAGGCGGCCAAGGACCTCAACAACGCGGCGATCCGGCAGGCCACCTCCACCGGCCGGAGCATCCACCCCGAGCAGATCGAGTCGCGCACCGCGCTGCGCGTCCGCTCCGGCGAGCGGCTCTCGTTCGGCACCTACTTCAACGCGTTCCCGGCGTCCTACTGGCGGCGCTGGACCGTCGTGCAGGACGTCCGGCTCAGCGTGGAGGTGTCCGGCCGCGGGGCCACGCTGATCGTCTACCGCTCGCTGGCCAACGGCCGCTCGCAGCGCGTCGACTCCGCGACCACCGGCTCCGAGGCCAAGGGCACCTTCGTCTTCGACCTGACGCTGAAGCCGTTCGTCGACGGCGGGTGGTACTGGTACAACGTCGTCGCCGGCGACGACGACGCCGTCGTCGAGTCGGCCGAGTGGTCCGCCGAGGTGCCCGAGGACCGGCTCCAGCACGGCACGGCCGACATCGCGATCACCACGATGAACCGGCCGGACTTCTGCGCGAAGCTGCTCTCCCAGATCGGCAACGACGAGCTGCTCAGGCCCTACCTCGACACGGTGATGGTGATGGAGCAGGGCACCCAGAAGGTGGCCGACTCCGAGTTCTTCGGTGGTGCGCAGGCGGCCCTGGGCGACAAGCTCCGCGTGATCGAGCAGGGCAACCTCGGCGGCTCCGGCGGCTACGCCCGTGGGCAGCTCGAGTCGCTGCGCAAGGGCACCGCGACGTACGCCCTGATGATGGACGACGACGTGGTCTGCGAGCCGGAGGGCATCATCCGCGCCGTCACCTTCGGCGACCTGGCCCGCCGCCCGACGATCGTCGGCGGCCACATGTTCAGCCTCTACAACAAGTCCGAGCTGCACAGCTTCGGCGAGATCGTGCAGCCGTGGCGGTTCTGGTGGATGACCCCGCTCGACGGCTTCAGCCGCTGGGACCTCTCGGCTCGCAACATCCGCTCCGCGCGGTGGCTGCACAAGCGGGTCGACGTCGACTTCAACGGCTGGTTCATGTGCCTGATCCCGCGGGTGGTGATGGAGGAGATCGGCCTCTCGCTGCCGCTGTTCCTCAAGTGGGACGACGCCGAGTACGGCCTGCGCGCCAAGGAGGCCGGCTACCCGACCGTCACCTTCCCGGGTGCCGCCGTCTGGCACGTGCCGTGGACCGACAAGAACGACGCGGTCGACTGGCAGGCCTACTTCCACGTCCGCAACCGGTTCGTGACCGCGCTGCTGCACTCGCCGTACCCGCGTGGCGGCCGGCTGATCCGTGAGGACCTCAACCACACGATCGCGCACCTGGTCTCGATGCAGTACTCCACGGTCGAGATCCGCCACCAGGCCCTCGAGGACGTGCTGGCCGGGCCGCAGGGGCTGCACGAGATGCTGGCGACCCGGCTCGCCGAGGTCAACGCGCACCGCAAGCAGTTCACCGACGCCCAGCTCCACGCCGACCGCGAGGCCTTCCCCGAGGT
Organism: uncultured Actinomycetota bacterium; assembly: GCA_963766475.1. Classification (GTDB taxonomy): domain Bacteria; phylum Actinomycetota; class Actinomycetes; order Propionibacteriales; family Nocardioidaceae; genus Nocardioides. The sequence goes on from CAVXZS010000009.1 coordinate 505,173, forward strand.
GCGCCGCAAGAAGCCGCCGCGCAAGGGCCGCGACACCGTCGAGGTGCCCGGTCGCCTCACGCAGCTGATGACCGCCGGCCTCTCCCCGATCCGGCACCTGCGGCCGGCACGCGACCTGTCGCAGGAGTACCCCGAGGTGGAGATCCGGGCGGTGGACGCCAAGTGGTACCGGCTGGCCTCCTACGACTCGGCGGTGGTGTCGATGAACGACGGCACGTCGGCGGCGCTCTACAAGCGCGACCCGAAGAAGTTCCGTGAGCTGGTCACGAAGACCGCGGAGCTGCACGCGCGGCTGACCCGGGAGTGGCCGCAGCTGGCCGAGCAGTACCGCGCCGCGCTGCACGACGTGACCTCGCCGGAGACCTGGGAGCAGACCTTCCGGCCGTGGACCGAGGGCGGGACCGAGGGCGCGGACCGCGGGAGATGACCGACGAGCCGAACCCGGGCGAGGATCCCGTCTCCGTACGCCACGACCTTGCGCACGTGCCGCTGGTCGACCCGACCGCGAAGGGCGGCCTGGTCGGTGTGCTCAGGCGGCGCTACCTGCTCTCCCTGATGGTCAAGCGCGAGCTGCGGGCTCGCTACATCGGCTCGAAGATGGGCCTCGCGTGGTCCTACATCAACCCGTTCACGCGGTTCCTGACCTTCTACTTCGTCTTCGGGATCATCCTGGGCCGCGGCCAGATCCCGCACTTCGCGATCCACCTCTTTGCCGGGATGGTCGTGGTGAACCTCTTCAGCGAGTCCTTCAACTCGGGGACCCGGTCGATCATGCAGAACAAGTCGGTCGTCCAGAAGATGCCGCTTCCGCGAGAGATCTTCCCGATCGCCTCGATGCTGGTCTCGCTCTACCACACCGGTCCGCAGCTGGTGATCCTGCTCGGCGCCTGCCTGGTGACCGGATCGTTCTCACCGGACCCGATGGGACTGCTGGCCGCGCTGATGGCCTTCGTCATCGTGATCCTGCTCGGCACCGCCATGGGGCTGATGTTCTCGGCGATCAACGTGATGTACCGCGACTGGACCCGGGTGGTGCAGATCTTCACCAACATGCTGCCGTTCAGCGTGCCGATGATGTACCCCTACACGCTGGTCCACCTCCGGTTCGCGAAGGTCCCGATCATCGAGCACCTCTACCTGTTCAACCCCATCACCGAGGCGGTGCTGCTGATCCAGCGGGCCTTCTGGATCACGACGATCAGCGACCAGGACGCCAAGGAGGCGGGCAAGCTCTATGGCTTCAACCCGGGTCTCTCGGTGAACTTCCCGCCGCACCTGTTCCTGCGCGGCGTCATCGTCATCGGCTTCTCCGTGCTGTTCCTCGCGTTCGCCCAGTGGGTCTTCTCCCGGCTGGACGACAAGGTCCCGGACAGGCTCTTGTGATGGTCTCCTCCATCGAGGTCGACGGCGTCTCCAAGCAGTTCAACCTGCGCTACCAGCGCACGCTGAAGCAGGTGCTGGTCGCCAAGTCACGGGGCCAGAAGACGCGGTCGTCGTTCTGGGCGCTCCAGGACGTCAGCTTCACGGTCGAGCAGGGCGAGGCGATCGGGCTGATGGGCCTCAACGGCTCGGGCAAGAGCACGTTGCTCAAGCACATCATGGGCGTGATGAAGCCGACCACCGGCCAGGTGCGCACCCGAGGCCGGATCTCCGGCCTGATCGCCACCGGCGCCGGCTTCCACCCGGAGATGACCGGCACCGAGAACATCTACATGAACGCCGCCATCATCGGCATGACCAAGGAGGAGACGGACGCGAAGTTCGACGACATCGCGGGCTTCGCGGACGTCGGCGAGTTCCTCGACACCCCGGTCGGCAACTACTCCTCCGGCATGTTCGCCCGCCTGGGCTTCTCCGTGGCCGTCAACGTCGACTGTGACGTGTTCATCGCCGACGAGGTCCTGGCGGTGGGCGACCAGCCCTTCAAGAAGAAGTGCATGAAGCGGATGGAGGAGATCCGCGACAGCGGCGTCACCCTGTTCTACGTGAGCCACGCCGCGCAGTCGGTACGCCGGATGTGCACGCGCGTCATCGTCCTCGAGCAGGGCGTCGTCGGCTTCGACGGCGACGTCGACGAGGGCATCCACTACCTCCACTACGACGACGACGAGCCGGACATCGACGACGAGGAGCAGAACCCCGACGGCGAGCTCGGCTCGGACATCTAGGCGGTTCCCACTGGCTCGCGGCGGGCCCTGGGGTTGACAAATGCCGAATGTCTCGGCGTGTCGACTGGCAATTACAGCGTTGTAGTTACTCAGATTCTCTACCGCCAGGCCTGTGACGCGTGTGAAAGTTGCGCATCGTGTGACCTTCCCCCGCACAGGAGCCAACCCCGCATGTCGCCTTCGCGCGCTCGCTACGTCACCGCGTGTCAGCAGCTGCTGGCGCTCGGCGTGGTGGTGATGGCGCTGGTGCCGGCGACCCGCGTGGTGTCGCTCGACGTGGTCGGTGTCGGACCGGGTCAGGGCGTCGCGAAGCCCTCGATCGCGGTGTCGCCCGACCAGGGCACGGTCGGGCCAGAGGCCGGCATGTCCGGCTACGCGCGCGGGGTGCAGCGGTGCGCCTCCACCACTCCGCGGGTGGCCGAGCGTCGGAGCGCGACCCGGCCGACGGGACACCGGTGCGGGGCCACGGGACAGCACCCGGCGCGGACCTCGCAGGGAGCCGGCTGATCAGCCCGAGCGGTGGGTGACCCGCTCGGTCTCCGCGATCGCGTCGAGCCGGGCCGGATCCGCCCCCGTCACGAGAACCAGCGAGCCGCCCGACACGAGCGGCCGCGAGAAGGCGGCGACACCTGGTGGGGAAGCCGGGTTCGCCGTCGTCAGGAGCCGGTCGCCGCCGGTGGAGCCCTGAGAGCTCCCGGCGGCGACCGAGCTCTCGAAGAGCTCGTCCTGGGTGACCGGGCCCTCGACCAGTGCGACGTCGTCGCCGGTGGGGGCGTCGTACGGCGTGAAGGCGTCGGGCTGGCCCCAGACCTCGACGCCGACGTCGTGCACCCCGGGCGGCAGCGGCTCGGCGAAGCGGACCCCCATCGGCAGGAGTGAGCACGCGAGCACCGGGAGGTCGTCGGCGCGCGGCGCCCACGTCGCCAGGGACCCTGGTCCGCACACGACGGCGTCCGGCGCCGCCTCCGGGGCCGGGAAGGCCACCGCCAGTCCCGCGGTCCAGGCCGCGCCCAGGAAGACCGGGCCCAGCCAGTGGCTCGGCAGGTCGACCAGGAGCACGTCACGTCGTTCGAGCTCGTGCTCGTCCACGAGCAGCGAGGCCGCCTTGGCCACCCAGTTGGCGTACGTCGCCACCGACAGCTCGACGCGCTCGCCCGTGCGGTCGTCGTACCACGTGAGGAGCGGGCGCCCCGAGTCGCGGCGCAGCTCGGCGGCCAGGAGGTGGGCGAACGTGGACACGACGCAACTATGAACGGGGCGGGACGGGTCTTAAAGGCTTGGCCGGGATCCGCGAGTCTGTTCGCATCCAGGTTCGAGTCGCGCGCGCCGTTCGCTTCGTGAGCGTCGACACGGCGCTTCCGCACGACGCGGGGCCTTCGGCCGCGGGCATGCAGAACCGCCGAGTCGACTGAGGGCGAGATTCGGACCTCCCGTCGCTGCGCTCGGGGAGGATCCTCATCTCGCGATGTCCGCCCGGCTGAGCTCCTCGTTGATCCGGCTGCTCGAGTCGGCCTTCTCCTGGCCGCCCACGCCGTAGACCATCTCCAGCCCGATCTCCTCGGTGAGCTGCAGCTCGGCGCTCGGTGGGGGGTCGCCGCCGGGCGAGCGGTCGCCGCCGTTGCAGAACAGCAGCTCGGCGTCGGGGTAGCGCTCGCGCAGGCGCCGCAGCGACGCCACGACGGTCGCGTCGTCGTCGACCGCCACGAAGGCCTCGTCCACGCAGCGCAGCTCGGCGACGATCGTCTGCCGGTCGTCCTCGGTCATGAGGACCCGGCCCTTCTTCAGCAGCTGCTGCCGGTCGTTGTTGACGATCACGACCAGGTGCGGCGCCAGCTCGCGGGCGGCCTTGATCATCTGCAGGTGGCCGATGTGGAGCGGGTTGAAGTAGCCGCTGACGATCGCGATGCGCGCAGGCGCACCCATCACATCGCGTCCGGCTCGGGCGAGTCGGTGTAGGGGTACTCCAGCATGAAGTCCTTCAGCGCCTCGCCGCTCGGCTGGCTGCAGTACTGGAAGGCGCCGACCTGCTTGGAGGTGTCGGTCTCGCCGGAGCCGCCGGCCGACCAGTGCGAGAGTGCGACGTGCATCCCGTCGGGGAACTTGCCGCTCTCCTTCTCGTCGTCCGAGGTCCACGGCGCAGCGATGAACTTGTAGCGCAGGTTGTTCGAGTCCGAGCGGAACTTGTCCGCGATGCCGTCGATGACGTTGAGCTTGTCGGGGTCGTCGGCGATCGACTGGTCGTACCAGAGGATCGTGTAGCCGTGCTCGAGGTTGTGCACCAGCGCCTCGAGCTCGGGGCGGTCCTCGTCGGTGTAGAACTTCCGGTTGAACGGCGCCGGCGCCTGGCCGGCCTCGTTCCAGTGCGAGCCGAACGCGGGCGGTGCCGTCGAGTACTTGACCTGTGACCCGAACGGCACGTGCTGCTGGTTGCCGTCCGCCTTCTTGGTCGTGACGTCGTCGCACACCGAGGCCGGGGCGCCGATCGAGGCGAGGTTGATGTCCTTGAACTGCCGCAGGTCCCACCAGTTCTTCACCGGGCGGTACGCCGCAGCGACCACGATCAGCAGCGCGACGAGAGAGCAGACGGCCACGATGGCGTAGCCGCGGCGCCGCTCGGCGCCCTTCTGCTTCTTGCGGATCTCGTCGATGACCGCCTGGCGGTCCGACTTGCTCGACTTCTTGGCCACGACTTCGGAGCACCTCGGGTGGTGGACGTGCACAGAGGCTGTGCTGGACAAGGTCTGTGCTGGGACAAAAACAGGGGCTCGCGAGAGCCCGACGCAGGAGTCTACGGAGTGACGGGTCGGATCACTGCTTTCTCAGGACCTTCTTCGAGTCGCCAGCCGTGCGCGAACGCCAGTGGGGCCAGCCGAGGGTCATCGGGGGCCGCCAGACCGTCCCCGACGGGCTCGGCCACCACACCGAGGACCCGGGAGACGGCGGCGGCCATCTCCTCCGCGCCCGCAGGCGCACCGAAGGGCACGTGGTCGCCCGGCGCGGCGGCCAGGGCACGGACCACGGCCTCCCGGGCGCCGTACCCGAAGAGGTCCTCGCCCTCGACCCGCACCAGCGCCGCCGCCCCCGGACCATCCTCGCCGCGTGGCAGGACCAGGTCGGCCCGGCCGCGCACCAGCGCGAACGGCCGCCCGGCCAGCTTGCCCTGGGCCAGCTCGGCCGCGCCGGCCAGCTCGTCGGCAAGGGCCGGCGCGGTGACCACGAGCTCGTTGCCGTAGCCGTCGGTGCGACCCGAGTGGTCGTCCAGGACGACCAGCCCGGCGGCGCCGATGGCGATGTCGGTCTGGCCGGTCCGCCAGGCCCGGCCGGCGGTGTCGGTGACCACGACCCCGACGTTGGCTCCGGTGCGCTCGGCGACCGCCCGGCGCAGCGCCCGGGCACTCCCGTCCGGGTCGAGCGGCAGGAGCAGGACGCTGCCCGGCGCGACGTTCGAGGCGTCGACCCCCGCTGCGGCCAGGGTGAGCCCGAGCCGGGTCCGCACGATCGTGGTCGGGCCGCGGCGCGCCACCACCCGCGCGCCGGGCTCGGCCAGCTCGGCCTCGACCGCGGAGACCCGGTCGGTCCCGGTCAGGGTGCGGCCCTCGGCCTTGCTCACCACCTTGCTGGTCACCACCACCACGTCCCCGTCGACTGGCGACAGCGCCGCGACGACCAGTGCGGCCAGGTCGTCGCCGAACCGGATCTCCGGCACGCCGTCCGGGGCCAGGACGGTGATCACGAGACCAGCTCGACCGCGGCGGCCGCCATCGCGGCCGTGGCGTCGTGGTCGGTCATGTAGAGGGGGACGGCGGCCGCCGCCAGCCCGGCCTCGTGCAGCGCGGGCAGCTGGTCGGCGTCCACCTCGTCGACGAGCCAGCCGTCGAGGACGCCGCCGTCCGCCCGGGCGCCGTAGTGGCGGCCGACGCCTCCGGCGCTCACCTCGACGCCGACCGAGGCGAGCAGCTGGTTGGCCATGCCGCGCACGTGGCTGCCCCCGATGATCGGCGAGACGCCGACGACGGAGGCCCGGGTCGCGACCAGCGCCTCGCGGACCCGGGGGACGCCGAGGATGGTGCCGACCGAGACGACGGGGTTGGACGGCGGGAGCAGCACCAGGTCGGCGTCGGTGATCGCGTCGATCACTCCCGGGGCGGGCGTGGCCTCGTCCAGCCCGACCACCACCACCGCCCGGGCCGGGACCTCGGCGCGGAGCTTGACCCAGTACTCCTGGAAGTGCACCACCCGCCGGCCGCTCGGCGACTCCGCGTCGTCGATCGCCACGTGCGTCTCGACGCGGTCGTCGCTCATCGGCAGCAGCCGGACCCGTCCCCCGAGGACCGAGGAGATCCACCGCCGGCACAGCGCCTCGGTGACCTGCGAGAGCGGGTAGCCGGCGTCGAGCATCTGGGTGCGGACGAGGTGCGTGGCGATGTCGCGGTCACCGAGGCCGAACCACGTCGGCTCCACCTCGTACGCCGCGAGCTCGCCCTTCACGCTCCAGGTCTCGTCGCGACGGCCCCACCCGCGCTCGGGGTCGATCCCGTCGCCGAGGGTGTACATGACGGTGTCGAGGTCGGGGCAGACCTTGAGCCCGTGCACCCACAGGTCGTCGGCCGTGTTGGCGATGACGGTCACCTCGGCGTCCGCCGCGACTCCCGGCAGCCGGCCGTGCTCGATCCCGTGCAGCAGCCCCTGGAGGAACCGGGCCCCGCCCATCCCGCCGGAGAGGACCGTGAGGCTGCGGCGTTCAGCGGGGGCACTGAGCATGGCTCCAGCCTGTCGCATCGGCGCCATTAGCAGATGGCCGGGTGGCCCGTCCCGGCAATGGCCATACCAGACCAGGGCTTGACTTCAGGGGTACGACAGGCATGTAATCACACCAGTGTCGTTCACGATTCCTCACCGAAATCCAGACGACACGCTGGTCGAGCAGGGTCGAGCTCAACACACTCTTCACACTCTCGGGGTAGAGACGAGGTCGGTCGGCCGGGTCGAGGTTCCACCAGGGATTCAAGGGTCGAAGGGCAGTCACATGAGAGAACTATTTCTCCTGGACGGGGACGAAGCCGACGACGCGGGGTGGCAGGAGCGGGCGCTGTGCGCCCAGACCGACCCCGAGGCGTTCTTCCCCGAGAAGGGCGGCTCCACCAGGGAGGCCAAGAAGGTCTGCCTGACGTGCGACGTGCGGACCGAGTGTCTGGAGTCCGCTCTGATGAACGACGAGCGGTTCGGCATCTGGGGCGGGCTGTCCGAGCGGGAGCGTCGCAAGCTCAAGAAGAAGGCCGTCTAGCAGCCACATCGAGAGTGCCCGGGCCGGTGGCCCGGGCTCCTCTCATTTCCGGGCCTCACCGGGTCACCCCTACTCTGAACGATCGTGTCCGCCGCCGATCCTCGCCACGCGCCGCCGAGCGCGCGCGGCCGCGAGGACGTCGCGGTGGTGCTCGTGAGCCACGACGGGGCGCGCTGGCTGCCGACGGTGCTCGAGGGGCTGGCCGGCCAGCTCGCCCCTCTCGCTGAGTGCGTGGCGGTCGACACCGGCAGCAAGGACGCGAGCGCGAGCCTGCTCGAGGACGCCTTCGGGCCGGACCGCGTCGTCTCGCTCCCGGCCTCGACCGGGTTCCCCGCCGCGCTGCGCGCCGGGCTCGCTCACCTCGACGGGCTCGGCGCGGACACCGAGTGGGTCTGGCTGCTGCACGACGACGCCAGCCCGCACCCCGAGGCGCTGCTCGCCCTGCTCGCCGGCGCCGCCGACGACCCCGATGCCGACGTGCTCGGCCCGATGCTGCGCGAGTGGCCGTCGTTGAAGCGGCTGCTCGAGCTCGGCGTCACGATCTCGGCGACCGGCCGGCGCGAGACCGGTCTGGAGCGCGGCGAGTACGACCAGGGGCAGTACTCCGAGCCGCGCCACGTCCTGGCCGTCAACACCGCCGGGATGCTGGTGCGCCGGCGGGTGCTGGACGAGCTCGGCGGGTTCGACGACGAGCTGCCGATCTTCGGCAACGACCTCGACTTCGGGTGGCGCGCGGCCGCGGCCGGCCACAAGACCGTCGCCGTGCCGCAGGCCGTGGTGTTCCACGCCGAGGCCGCGCACCGCGGGCTGCGGCGTACGCCGCTCACCGGGCGGCACACCCACTACCAGGAGCGGCGCGCTGCGCTCTTCACGCTGCTGGCGAACTCCCGGTCCCGGGTCTGGCCGCTCCAGGCGGTCCGGCTGGCCCTCGGCACCGTCGTCCGGATGCTCGGTTACCTGGCGATCCGCTCGCCCGGTCAGGCCCTGGACGACCTCGCGGCGTACATCTCCGTGGTGGCGCACCCCGGTGAGCTGCGCGCGGCCCGGCGGGGCCGTCGCGCCGCGGCCACCGCCGATCCCGCGACCGCCGAGGGACTGCTGGCGCCGCGCTGGCTGCCCTACCGGCACGCCCTCGACGCGGTCAGCGACCTCGCGACCGCGCTCACCCAGTCCGCCTCCGACGTGGCCGAGCGACGCCGCGCCGCGGCCGCCGAGCGCGACCCGTCGTCCTTCGCGGCGCGCCGCACGACCGAGCGGGAGCGGCTGGAGGACGAGGACGAGGTGGAGGACACCGGGCTGGTCGCCCGCTTCCTCACCAACCCGGTGGCCGTGCTGCTCGCCCTGACCGTGCTCGCCATGCTCGTCGGCGCCCGCTCCGCCCTCGGGCACGTCTCCGGCCCGGGGCTCTCTCCCGCGCCGAGCGACTGGGGCGACTGGTGGTCGCTCCACCTCTCCTCCTGGCACGAGCTCGGGCTCGGCACCGCGGTGCCCGCGCCGCCCTACGTGCTGCCGATGGCGCTGCTGGCCACCCTCCTCGGTGGCAGCCCGGCGGCCGCGGTGTCGGCGGTGCTGGTGCTGGCGGTCCCGTTCTCGCTCTGGGGGGCGTGGCGCTTCCTGCGCGTGGCCGGCCGGCTCGCCACCCCGGCCGGTGCGAACCGCTGGCTGATCCTGTGGGGGGCCACGACGTACGCCGTGGTGCCGGTCGTCTCCGGGGCCTGGGGCCAGGGACGGCTGGCGCCGGTGCTCGCGGCCGCGCTGCTGCCCTGGCTCGCGCACGCCGCCCTCGGCTTCGCGGACCCGGAGTCGGACCGGCGCTGGCGTGCGGCCTGGCGGACGGGGCTGCTGCTCGCGCTGGTCAGCTGCGGCACGCCGGTGGCATGGCTCGTCGCCGCGCTCGTCGGCGTGGTCGTCGTGCTGCTCGCGTTCACGCTGCTGCCCGGGGTCGGCCGCGACCGGTCCGCCTGGGGGCCTCCGGTGGTCGCGCTGGGCGTGGTCCCCGTGCTGCTCGCGCCGTGGTGGCTCCCTTCACTCCTGCACGGCGCGGGCGAGGGGCTGCTGCTCGACGGTGGGCTGCTGCCGGTCCCGACCCCCGACGGGATCGAGCTGGGGCTGGGGCGGTTGCACGACCTCGGTGCACCGTGGTGGCTCGGGGTCGTGCTGCCGGTGCTCGCGGCCCTGGCGCTGGTGCCCCGCCGGACCCGGATCCCCGTGCTGATCTGCTGGGTCGTCGCGCTGCTCGCCGTGCTCGCGGCGGTCGGGCTCGGGTCCGTCAGGCTCGACCTGGCCGCGCTCTCTACGCCGCCGGGTCTCGGCTTCCTGCTGGTCGTCGTGCAGGCGGCCCTGGTGACCGCGGTCGTCCTCGGCGCGCTCGGCGTCCCGTCGCCACGTGGGGCCTTCCGGGCCGTGGCCGTGCTGCTCGTCGCCGTTGCCGTCGCGGCGCCGCTGGCCGGGCTGGCCTGGTTCGTCGCCGACGGCGGTGACCATCTGACCGGCGACCGCGACGCCGGCATCCCGGCGTACATGGTGCAGAGCTCCGAGGCCGGCCCGGAGCACGGCATCCTCGTGGTCCGCGGCACGGTCGAGGACGGGCTGACCTACACCGTGCGTCGTGACGACGGTGTCACCACCGGCGAGGACGAGGTGCTCGACCTGGCCGCCGAGGACCGTCGCTTCACGTCCCTGGTGCAGGCCCTGACATCCCGGCCGACGCCGGACGCCGTGGCGGCGCTGGCCTCGCGCGGCATCGAGTACGTCGTGCTGCCCGCCCCGGCCGACGGCGACGTGGCCGCCGCGCTGGACGCGACCAGCGGGCTCGAGCAGGCCAGCGCCAAGGACCGCAGCACCCGCGCCTGGCAGGTCGACCGCCCCCTCTCGGCCGACGACCTCGACGGGTCGCGCTCCTGGCTCCGGGTCGGCCTTCTGGCCCTGCAGGGGCTCGCCATCCTGGTCGTCCTCGTCCTGTGCGCGCCGTCGACCGACCGCGCCCGCGAGGGGGAGCGGCGATGAGGCGCCGGTTCGGAGCGGACGTGGTCCTGGCGATCCTGCTGCCGGTGGTCGCCGTCCTCGCGCTGCTGCTCCTCGAACCCCACCGAACCCAGCCGCACGGGGAGCAGCCCGTCGAGACCCCGCTGACCTCCGCGTCGGTGGTCTGTCCCAGCGCCCTGCCCGGGACGGGCTCCGACGTGCTCGGCGTCAGCGTCGTCGCCGGCGACGCCGATGTCGCTGGCGGCTCCGAGGCGGACGCGGCGGGTGATGTCCAGGTCGGCCTCGGCGCGACCTCCGCACCGCTGGCGGTCCGCACCGGCCGCGTCTCGACCGCGGCGCCGGGGCTCGGCCCGTCGGTGGTCACCGGCGCCGACGACCTCGCGCCCGGGCTGGTCGCCGGCCGGTCGCAGTCGGCACCCCTAGCGGCCGTCGACTGCGCTCCACCGGCGGCCGACCAGTGGTTCACCGGGGTCGGCGCGGACGCCACGCACGACTCGGTCGTCGAGCTGGTCAACCCGAGCGCCGGACTGGCCATCGCCGACATCACCGTCCGGTCACCGAACGGCCTGGTCGAGGTGGGGTCACTGCGCGGTGTGTCGGTAGCGGGCAACACCAGCGTCCAGCTCGACCTCGGGCAGATCGTGCCCAACCGCGCGGAGCTGTCGCTCGAGGTGCACACCAGCCGAGGCCGGCTCGCCGTGCACGTCGTCGACTCCTACGACGAGCTCGGTTCCGGCGCGGCCGGCCAGGACTGGCTGCCGTCCCAGGCGGCACCGGCCACCGCCAACCTTCTGCTCGGCCTGACCACGGGCGCCGGTGAGCGCACCCTGGTGCTGTCCAACCCGGGTGCCGACGAGGTGCGGGCCACGGTCTCGGTGGTGACGCCGACCTCGACGTTCCCGCCGACCGGCGTCGACCCTGTCCGGGTGGCGCCCGACTCCACCGAGGCCGTGCCCCTCGACGACGTGCTGGCCCAGGCGGCGAAGGACGGCGCCATCGGGGTGCTCGTCGAGTCGGACGGGCCGGTCACCGCGTCCCTGCGCCAGCTCGCGGGGGCCGACCTCTCGCTCCTCGCCGCGGCGCCGACGGTCGAGGATGCGACCGCGGTGGTCGTCCCTGCCGGCCCCAAGCACCTCCTGCTCGGTGGCGCCGAGGCCGCGGGCGGCGCGACCGTGACGTCGTACTCCGCTCGCGGGAAGCAGCTCGACCAGCAGGAGGTCGAGCTAGCCGCCGACGCGGGCGCGGACGTCACGTTGCCCGACGACGCGGTGCTCGTGACGGTGACGCCGCAGGGGAGGTCGGTGCGCGCCGCGGTGCTGCTCACCGGCACCGGCACCGCGGTGGTGCCCCTCCGCGAGCTCGTGCAGACCGGGCTGGTCCCCGACGTGCGGCCCGGTGTCCCGTAGTCCCTCAGCCCTGGATCAGGTCACCCTGCCTGAGCTGCTCCTTCTCCATGCCCTCGAGGAGCAGCCCGACGTTCTCGCCCGTCGTCGCCGAGTCCAGCACGTGGCGGAACTTCTCGACGCCGGTGACCTTCGTCGTGAACGCCACGCCACCGTCGCGCACCACGTGCACCTCCATCCCGACCCGCACCGTGCCGGACTGGATCCGGCCGGTCACGACGGTCCCGCGGTTGTGGATGGAGAAGATGTCCTCGACAGGCATCCTGAAGGTGCCGTCCCCGGCGGGGACGACGGGGGACCGGCCGCGGCGGTCGCCGGACCCGTGGGGCTCACGGCGTTCGCCTCCTCCAGGAGCGCCTCGACGCTCCGGTCGTCCTTCTTCCTGCCGAACGGCCACAGTCCCACGTCGACCTACTCTCCTTCGTAGCGCGGGTCCACCCGCTCGGGGTCGATGCCGAGCAGCTCCGCGACCTGCTCGACCACGACGGTGAGGAGCAGCGCCTCCAGGTCGGCCCGGCTCTCGGCCCGGTGCTCGATCGGGCGCCGGAACAGCACCAGCCTGGTCGGCGTGGCGCCACTGCCGCGGACCAGCGAGGCCAGGGGGACCTGGTCGCTCTCCCAGTCGTCCGGGAGCTGGGGCGCGTCCTCCACGGCGTACTCGACGAGGCCGAGCTCGTCCTGCCAGCGCAGGTCGATGCCGGTCACGATGCCCAGCGCCAGGTCGTCGAACCGCTCCCGCCTGGTCGGCAGCTCCGGGCTGCCGGGCTCTCGCGGCAGCACGCCCGGGCCGCGCATCCCACGCCCGCGCCGGTCGCGGCGCCCGGACGGCCGGGCGGTGCGGTTGTCCACGCGTCCGAGACTAGATGATTAAGTCGAAGGGGTCGTGCGTGCGAGCGGCGCTCAGCGCCGCGCTGGCAAGGCGCCGGCGCGAAGGCAGGTTGGGCATCTTTCGAGCGGCGGCAACGCCGCCAGCGTGGATGCTGAGCGTCGCGTAGCGTGCGAGCCCTTGGACTTAGTCATCTAGTGCTCGTCTTGATGCCGCGCGCCTCGGCCGAGCCGCGCCGCGTCGGGAGTACGGTCGCGTGCGTGTCCACCCCACGAAACCGCGCGGTGGCGGCGCTTCGCGCGGAGAACACGCGCTTCCGCGGGGACCCCGGAAAAGCATGAGCCCTTCCCGCCGCTGCTCGCGCACCGCGTGCGACCGTCCCGCGGTCACCACGCTCACCTACGTCTACGCCGACCAGACGGCCGTGCTGGGTCCGCTCGCGACGTACGCCGAGCCGCACGCCTACGACCTGTGCGACCGGCACGCGGAGCGGCTCTCCGCCCCGCGTGGCTGGGAGGTCCTGCGGCTGGTCTCCGACCTCTCGCCGCGCGGGCCCTCCGACGACGACCTGCTCGCCCTCGCCAACGCCGTCCGCGAGGCGGCCCGGCCGGTGCCGGCGGCCGCGGAGCCGCCGGGCGCGGAGCGCGGGTCGCGGGAGACCCTTCGCCGCGGGCACCTGCGGGTGCTCACCCACGACGAGGCGCCGGGTCTCTAGCCTCTAGTGGTCACCGACGGAAGTTCGTCGGGTGTCCCGCACCCCGGGCACGCACCCCGCGGCGTTGCCGTCGCTAGCTGGACGACCAAGTAGAGCGTCGCTTCGGCGCCTTGCGGTGCACGCACCCGGAGCACGGGCCACCTCCGACGAACTTCCGTCGGCAACCACTAGGCTCCCGCCCATGCCGGATCCCGACGTCGTCCGGGCCGTGTTCAAGGCCTACGACGTCCGGGGACTGGTCCCGGAGCAGATCGACGAGCCGCTGGCGCGCGCGACCGGCCGCGCGCACGCCCAGGTCACCGGGTCCGCCACCGTCGTCGTGGGCCACGACATGCGGCCGACCTCGCCCGGGCTCGCCCGCGCGTTCGCGGCCGGCGCGACCGAGGCCGGCGCGGACGTCGTGATGATCGGGCTGGCGTCCACCGACATGCTCTACTTCGCCTCCGGCCACCTCGGCGTGGCCGGTGCGATGTTCACCGCGAGCCACAACCCCGCGCAGTACAACGGGATCAAGCTGTGCCGCGCCAACGCGGTGCCGCTCGGCCTGGAGTCCGGGCTCGACGAGATCCGGGACCTCGTGCTGGCGCCGCGCCCCACGTCCGCGATGCCCGGCGAGGTCCGCACCCTCGACCTGCTCGTGGCCTACGCCGAGTACCTGGTCTCGCTGGTGCCGATGACCAGCGGCCGCCGGCTCAAGGTCGTGGCCGACGCGGGCAACGGCATGGCCGGTCACACCGCCCCCGCGGTCTTCCAGCGGCTGCCGGAGGGGCTGGTCGACCTGGTCCCGATGTACTTCGAGCTCGACGGCACCTTTCCCCACCACGAGGCGAACCCGATCGAGCCGGCCAACCTGCGCGACCTCCAGGACCGCGTGGTCCGCGAGGGTGCCGACCTCGGCCTGGCCTTCGACGGCGACGCCGACCGCTGCTTCCTGGTCGACGAGCAGGGCGCCGCGGTCTCGCCGTCGGCGCTCACCGCGCTGATCGCGGGCCGCGAGCTGGCCAAGGCGCCGGGCGCGACCGTGATCCACAACCTGATCACCAGCCGGGCGGTCCCCGAGCTGGTCCGCGAGCTCGGCGGCGTGCCGGTCCGCACCCGCGTCGGCCACTCGTTCATCAAGGCGACGATGGCCGAGACCGACGCCGTCTTCGGCGGCGAGCACAGCGGCCACTTCTACTTCCGGGACTTCTGGCGCGCCGACTCCGGGATGCTCGCGGCGCTGCACACCATGGCCGCGCTCGCCGAGACCGACCGGCCGCTCTCGGCGCTGATGGCCGAGCTCGACCGCTACCCGCTCAGCGGCGAGATCAACTCCGAGGTCGCCGACACCGAGGCGGTGACCGCGGCGATCGCCGAGGCGTACGCCGGCCGGGAGGGCGTCACGATCGACCGGCTCGACGGTCTGTCCGTCAGCCATGCCGACTGGACGTTCAACGTGCGGCCCTCCAACACCGAGCCGCTGCTGCGACTCAACGCAGAGGGCCGCGACCGCGCCATCATGGAGCGGGTGCGCGACGATGTGCTCGAACTGATCCGGAAGGACGCACCCTGATGCCTCTCAACCTGTCCGACGAGCTGCTCGCGATCATCGTCTGTCCCGACTGCCACGGGGACCTGGCACCGGTCGAGGACCCGGCGACGGGGGGCGGTGAGCTGGTCTGCCAGGCGTGCGGCCTGGCCTACCCGGTCCGCGACGACATCCCGGTGCTGCTCGTCGACGAAGCTCGCCGACCCGGCTAGGACTGGTCGTCGACGTGGTCACCTGGTTCGACGAGTCCCGGCTCGACGACGAGTCGGCGCTGGCGGGGCACGACCTGCGGCTGCGGACCCTGGCCGAGTCCGGGGCGCGTGTGCGACGCGAGGCGGGCGAGGCCTCGGCCGCGATCGAGGAGGCGGTGGCCCGGGCCCTGGAGCAGGGCCGGCCGCGCACCGTGATCGCCGCCGGACCCGACTCCCGGCTGCTGCGCGCCGTGCTCGAGCCGTGGTGCCCGGTGCCGTTCGTGGCCTGGCCGGGGCCGGCTCTGCCGGGCTGGGCCGGCAGCCTCGACCTGGTCGTCGTGCTCGCCCCCGACGGCTCCGACACCGGCACCGCCTCGGCGGTGGCCGAGGCGATCCGCCGCGGCTGCCAGGTGGTGGTGGCATGCCCACCGGTGTCGATGGTCGCCGAGCACGCCGCCGGCCGCTGGAGCACGATCCTGCCCACCGTGACCCGCGACCAGCTCGCGACGGCGGTGGTGATGCTCGCCTACCTCGACCGCGTCCAGCTCGGTCCCGCCGCCGAGCCGGAGCCGGTCGCGGAGGCGCTGGACGAGGTCGCGATCGCCTGCTCGCCGAGCCGCGACATCGCCGTCAACCCCGCCAAGATGCTGGCCATCGCCCTGGCCGACGCCAACCCCCTGGTGTGGGGCGGCACGGTGCTCGCCGCGCGGGCGGCGCGCCGCGTCGCCGAGTCGATCCGCCGGGCGAGCGGACGGACCGCGCTGGCCGGCGACGCGGAGCACCTGCTGCCGGTGCTCGAGGCGGCGCGGCAGCGGGACGTCTTCGACGACCCGTTCGCCGACGCGCAGCCCGAGCCGCGTCCGATGCTGCTGCTGCTCGACGACGGCTCGGAGGAGCCGGTCGTCCGCGAGCAGCGGGGCCGGCTGCTGGCCGCGGCCTCCTCGCGCGGCGTACGCGTCGAGAACGTCAGCACCGATGCGCCGTCCGAGGTGGCGCGCTACGCCTCGCTGCTGCTCTCCGGCACCTACGGCGCGGAGTACCTCCGCGTCGGCCTGGTCGAGGAGTGACCGCGCTCGCGGCCTGAGCGGGCAGGTGTCCGACCGGTCCCTCCCGGGTACGGGACCTACGTGGCCGTCACGACCGCAGGGACGCCTGCCTCGACACCGCCCGCGACCGCGAAGACCCGCGACCCGTGGATGGACAACGCCAAGATGGCGCTGGTGCTGCTCGTGGTCGTGGGTCACTCGTGGACGCTGCTGCCCCACACCATGGTCAACGACCACCTCTACGACTTCCTCTACGCCTGGCACGTGCCGGCCTTCGTCTTCGTCACCGGCTACCTGTCGCGCTCCTTCAGCTACGAGCCGCGGCGGCTCTGGCAGCTGGTCCGCACCGTCGTCGTCCCCTACGTCATCTTCGAGTGCGTGCTGGCGCTCTTCCGGATCTACGTCGGAGGGGAGCGGCTCGAGGACCTCTTCAGCGATCCGCACTGGCCGATGTGGTACCTGTCGGCCCTCTTCTTCTGGCGTCTGCTGACCCCGGTCTTCATGCGGATGCCGTCCCTCGTCGCGGTCGCGGTCGCCGCGGCCGCC
This sequence comes from uncultured Actinomycetota bacterium, assembly GCA_963766475.1. GTDB lineage: Bacteria > Actinomycetota > Actinomycetes > Propionibacteriales > Nocardioidaceae > Nocardioides. Next base: position 521,865 of record CAVXZS010000009.1, read on the forward strand.
TCGCTGGTGGCCGGCCTCTACGCCGGCGACACCCTGGACATGGCGCGGGTGCTCGGGCTGCTGCCGTTCTTCGTGCTCGGCCTGGCGACGACCAAGGAGCGACTGGAGCGGCTGCATGCGCGGTGGGTCCGCCAGGCAGCGGTGCTCTACTTCGTGGCGGTCGCGGTCGTGACGACGTGGACCGACCAGCTCGCCGAGACCGAGTGGTTCTACTACCGGTCCCAGTACGGCGAGCTCGACGTCGGCGACGGCCGCGCGCTGCTGACCCGCGCCGTGCTCCTGGCCATCGGGGCGCTCGGCGCCTGGTCGTTCCTGGCGCTGGTGCCGCGCCTCGGCGGCTGGTTCACCCGGATGGGCGCGGCGACCCTGGTGGTCTACCTGTTCCACGGCTTCGCCATCAAGAGCGCCGAGTACGCCGGCTTCATCGGCTGGGCCGACGAGCACGCGGCGGTCTCGCTGCCGGTCACCACCCTCGCGGCGGCCGGCCTCGCCCTGCTGCTCGCCTGGCGGCCGGTCGCCCGGGTGCTGAACCACGCGGTCGACCCGCTCGGCACCGCGGAGAAGCAGGTCCAGGAGGCGGTGCGGCTGTCCGACGCCCCGGCGCAGGCCGAGGAGATCGCGGTCGCCGTCGAAGAGGCGGTCGCCGAGGAGGCCGTCGCCGAGGAGACTGTGCCGGCTCGCTAGGGTTTGGCGCGTGGCTGGCGACGGAGGAACGCGCGCCGTCGTGGCGGCCCTGCTGGCCAACACCGGCATCGCGATCACGAAGTTCGTCGCGTTCCTGCTGGCCCGCAACTCCTCGATGCTCGCCGAGGCGATCCACTCGCTGGCCGATGCCGGCAACCAGGTCCTGCTCCTCCTCGGCGGCAAGCGCGCGAAGCGCGAGGCCACACCGGACCATCCGTTCGGCTACGGCCGGGAGCGCTACATCTACAGCTTCATCGTCTCGATCGTGCTGTTCTCGGTCGGCGGCCTGTTCGCCCTCTACGAGGCCTACCACAAGTACGACGAGATCCACTCCGGCCACTCCGAGGAGGTCGGTGGCTGGAAGTCGCTGGTCCCGGTGCTCGTGCTGGTCGCCGCCATCACGATGGAGAGCTTCTCCCTGCGCACGGCGGTCATGGAGACCAACAAGATCCGCGGCGACGCGTCGTTCGCGACGTTCATCCGCCGGGCGAAGTCGCCGGAGCTGCCCGTCATCCTGCTCGAGGACGTCGCCGCACTCCTCGGCCTCGCCTTCGCTCTCGTCGGCGTCGGGATGAGCCTCCTCACCGACAACCACTACTGGGACGTCGCCGGCACCGCGGCCATCGGGCTCCTGCTGGTCACGGTCGCGGTCATCCTCGCGATCGAGACCAAGAGCCTGCTGCTGGGGGAGTCCGCCTCACCCGAGGCGCAGCGGCGGATCGCCGCGGCCCTGGCCGGCACCCCGGGCATCGACCGGGTCATCCACCTCAAGACGCTGCACCTCGGCCCCGACGAGCTGCTGGTGGCCGCCAAGATCGCGGTCGCGCCCACGGCGGCCGCGTCCGACGTCGCGGCCGCGATCGACGCCGCAGAGCGGGCCGTCCGCGCTGCCGAGCCCACCGCCACCGCGTTGTACCTCGAGCCGGACATCCACCGCGACGACTACGTCCCGGCGGAGCGCCCGGCGCCGCCGGAGCCGGCCGGCCACTGAGCGGGCGTCGAGGATTCCGTCTCTCGGCACCCTCCGTCCTACTCTTTTCCGGTCAGCGTGGGAGATCCCGTCAGCGCGCAGATGCGCGGCGCAGGCCTGGCTCCACCGTTCCGAGGAGACACACAGATGGACTTCAAGGTCGCCGACCTCAACCTGGCCGACTACGGCCGCACCGAGATCACCCTCGCCGAGCACGAGATGCCCGGCCTCATGGCGATGCGCGCCCGCTACGGCGACGCGAAGCCACTCGCCGGCGCCAGGATCGCCGGCTCCCTGCACATGACGATCCAGACCGCCGTCCTCATCGAGACGCTGGTCGCGCTCGGCGCCGAGGTGCGCTGGGCGTCCTGCAACATCTTCTCCACCCAGGACCACGCCGCGGCTGCAGTCGCGGTCGGGCCGACCGGCACCGTCGACGCGCCCGCCGGCGTTCCGGTCTTCGCCTGGAAGGGCGAGACGCTGGAGGAGTACTGGTGGTGCACCCAGCAGATCCTCATGTGGCCTGAGGGCAAGTTCGCCAACATGATCCTCGACGACGGTGGCGACGCCACCCTCCTCGTCCACCTCGGTGTCGAGATGGAGAAGACCGGCGTCGCGCCCGACCCGGCCTCGGCCAAGAGCCACGAGCAGAAGGTCATCTTCGACGTGCTCAACGCCTCCCTCGCGGAGACCAAGGAGCGCTGGACCCCGATCGCGGGCGAGATCAAGGGCGTCACCGAGGAGACCACGACCGGCGTGCTGCGCCTCTACGACATGATGAAGGAAGGCTCGCTGCTCTTCCCGGCCATCAACGTCAACGACTCGGTCACCAAGTCGAAGTTCGACAACAAGTACGGCTGCCGGCACTCGCTCATCGACGGCATCAACCGCGCCACCGACGTCCTCATCGGTGGCAAGGTCGCGGTCGTCTGCGGCTACGGCGACGTCGGCAAGGGCTGCGCCGAGTCGCTGCGCGGCCAGGGTGCCCGCGTCATCGTCACCGAGATCGACCCGATCTGCGCGCTGCAGGCGGCGATGGACGGCTACCAGGTCGACACCCTCGACAACGTCCTCGACGTCGCCGACATCGTGATCACCGCGACCGGCAACAAGGACGTCGTCTCCGTCGACCAGATGAAGCGGATGAAGCACCAGGCGATCCTCGGCAACATCGGCCACTTCGACAACGAGATCGACATGGCCGGCCTCGAGGCCGACGGCGTCGCGACGCGCAAGAACGTCAAGCCGCAGGTCGACGTCTGGACCTTCCCCAGTGGGAACTCGATCATCGTGCTCTCCGAGGGCCGCCTGATGAACCTCGGCAACGCGACCGGCCACCCGTCGTTCGTCATGTCGAACTCGTTCACCAACCAGGTGCTGGCGCAGATCGAGATCTTCACCAAGCCCGAGGAGTACCCCGTCGGCGTCTACGTGCTGCCCAAGCACCTCGACGAGGAGGTGGCCCGGCTCCACCTCGACGCGCTCGGCGTGAAGCTGACCACGCTCAGCGACGAGCAGGCGTCCTACCTCGGCGTGCCCGTCGAGGGCCCCTACAAGGCCGACGCTTACCGGTATTAACCCCCGCGAGCTTCGGCCCGGCACCCACGACGGACTGCTTGCTCCGCTGCGCGGAGCTTCGCGGTCCATCGTGGCCGCCGGGCCGATCGCGGGGCGCGCTCGCTGCGCTCGCAATCGCTCGCTGCGCTCGCCCGCTCCAACTGCGAGAAGGGCGCCTACGCCCCTCACTGGCACACTGGAGTCATGGCTGAGCACGCCGGAGCGGCGATGGACCTCGCGACCAAGGGTCGGGTCCTCGTCGTGGACGACGACGCATCCCTCGCGGAGATGCTCACGATCGTGCTTCGCCAGGAGGGTTTCGACGGACGGGTGGTGACCCGCGGGGACCTCGCCATGGAGGCCTTCCACGACTACCGGCCCGACGTCGTGCTGCTCGACCTGATGCTGCCCGGCAAGGACGGCATCGACGTCTGCAAGGAGATCCGGGCCGAGTCCGGCGTACCGATCGTCATGCTCACCGCCAAGGGCGACACCGTCGACGTCGTGGTCGGGCTGGAGTCGGGTGCCGACGACTACGTCGTCAAGCCGTTCAAGCCCAAGGAGCTCGTCGCCCGGATCCGCGCTCGGGTCCGCCGCAACGACCGTGCCGCCCAGGAGTCGCTGACCGTCGGCGACCTGTCGATCGACGTCGCCGGCCACGCGGTCACGCGCGACGGCGAGTCGATCAACCTGACGCCACTGGAGTTCGACCTCCTCGTCTGCCTGGCTCGCAAGCCGTGGCAGGTGTTCACCCGCGAGGTGCTGCTCGAGCAGGTCTGGGGCTACCGGCACGCCGCGGACACCCGGCTGGTCAACGTGCACGTGCAGCGGCTGCGCTCGAAGGTGGAGCACGACCCCGAGAACCCGGAGATCGTGGTGACGGTCAGGGGCGTCGGCTACAAGGCCGGCACCCCGTAGGAAGAGCCGTGCTCCGCGCCCGACCCCTTCGAGGCTTGCAGGCTCGCACCTCAGGCCAGGCACCGCGCCGTCTGCCCGGTGCCGTTCGCCGCGGGCTGACCTTCTGGCGGCGTTCGATCCAGGCCCGGGTCGTCGCCAGCACCGTCATCCTCACCGCCGTCGTGATCGCGGCGGTCGGCTGGCTGCTGCTCCAGCAGACCCGCGACGGCCTGCTCGACCAGCGGGTCAAGGCGGTCACCGCCGAGGTAGCCGACGAGATGGAGGAGCAGAACGGCCAGCTCGAGCAGGCCTCCGCGCAGGACGTCGACCCCGCGGTGCAGCGCGGCAGCGTGACCGACGTGATCATCCAGCGCGGCACCACCCGTGGCTACGGCGTCGTGGTCGCCGGTCCCGCGGGCGAGGGCGTCCGGATCGCCGACGGTGGCTACACGTCGAGCGCCCACTTCTCCCCGAACAGCGTCCCGGTGTCGCTCGAGGAGCACTTCGACGAGCCGGGCGCCGGGCGCGCCTGGAACTACACGTCGATCGCCCACACCGACGACGACGGCAACGTGGTCAGCACCGAGCCCGGCATCGCGGTCGGCGCCCAAGTGCTGCTGCCCGCGGACGGGAGCACCTACACGGTCTACTTCCTGTTCCCGCTCGACGAGCAGCAGGACACCATGCGGCTGGTCACCCGGGCCCTGCTCACGGCCGGTGTGCTGATGCTCGTGCTGGTCGCGGGCGTGAGCTGGCTCGTCACCCGGCAGGTGGTGACGCCCGTGCGGATGGCCCGCGAGGTGGCCGAGCGACTCGCTGCCGGCCGGCTGCAGGAGCGGCTGAGGGTGTCCGGCGAGGACGACCTGGCCCGGCTCGCGACGTCGTTCAACCAGATGGCGTCGAACCTGCAGCGGCAGATCCGTCAGCTGGAGGAGCTGAGCCGGGTCCAGCGGCGGTTCGTGTCCGACGTGTCCCATGAGCTCCGCACCCCCTTGACCACCGTGCGGATGGCCGGCGACGTCCTGCACGACGCCCGCCGCGACTTCGACCCGGCGACGGCTCGTGCCGCCGAGCTGCTGCAGCTGGAGCTCGACCGGTTCGAGACGCTGCTGGTCGACCTGCTCGAGATCAGCCGCTTCGACGCGGGTGCGGCCGTGCTCGAGACCGACGACGTCAACCTGGTCGACGTCGCTCACCGCGTGGTCGACACGACCCGGGTGCTGGCGGAGCAGCGCAAGGTGCGGCTGCGGGTGGAGGCGCCGGACCACCCGTGCCTGGCCGAGGCCGACGTCCGGAGGGTGGAGCGGGTGGTCCGCAACCTGGTGACCAACGCGATCGACCACGCGCACCCGGACCAGCTGCGCGCCGGCACCGCCCTGGTCGTCATCCGGGTCGAGGGTGACGAGCAGGCCGCAGCCATCGCCGTGCGCGACTACGGCGTGGGGCTCGCGCCGGGCGAGTCGGCGATGGTCTTCAACCGGTTCTGGCGAGCCGACCCGGCGCGCGCGCGCACCAGCGGCGGCACGGGCCTCGGGCTCTCGATCTCGATGGAGGACACCCACCTGCACGGCGGTTGGCTGCAGGCCTGGGGCCGGCCCGGTGAGGGGTCGCAGTTCCGCCTCACGCTGCCGCGCCGGGTCGGCGGCTCACTGCGCCAGAGCCCGTTGCCGCTGGTGCCCGAGGACGCGCCGGAGCCGGTCCGATGAGAGGTCGTGCGGCCGCACTGGCCACCGCGGCGCTGGTGCTCAGCGCGTGCGGCATCGGCATGCCCGACAGCGGGCCCGTCAACGAGGCCAGCACGACCGGCGCGCACCGCGACGACGGGGCGGTCAGCATCAACCCGCTCCGGCCGCGCAAGGGCGACTCCCCTGAACAGATCGTGACGGGCTTCATCGATGCGATGCGAGCCACTCCCGCGATCACGACCTCGGTCGCGCGCCAGTTCCTCACCCAGCAGGCCAGCACGACGTGGCAGCCGACCGGCATGGTGGTCTACGCCAGGGTGGCGGGTCCGCGCGGCAACGAGGCGACGTTGATCGACGCCGCCCAGACGGACGGTCGCGGCGCCTGGCTCGGCCCGGTGGAGGGGGGCGACCTGACGGTCGAGTTCCCGATGGAGCTCGAGGACGGCGAGTACCGCATCTCCGACCCGCCGCCGTTCCTCATCGTCGAGAAGTCCTGGTTCGCGCAGCGGTTCCAGCAGGCCTCGTTGTTCTTCTTCGACCCGTCGGCCGCGATCCTGGTCCCGGAGCCGGTGTTCGTGCCGAAGGGCCGGCAGTTCCTGTCGTCCCTGGTCAACGGGCTTCTCCAGGGTCCCTCTTCCGAGCTGGCGGGCACGGAGCGCAGCTACTTCCCCCAGGACCTGCACGCGCTCTCGGTGCCGGTCTCGTCGAGCGGCCTCGCCCGGGTCGACCTGACCAGCGACACGGCGGCGGCGACCGTGCCGTCTCCGGAGCAGGTGGAGCTGCTGGTGTCGCAGCTCGCGTGGACGCTGGGGCAGGACCCGTCCGTGTCGCGGTTCAGGGTCACCATCGACGGCGCCCCCGTGCAGCTGCCCAACGAGCCGGAGTTCGGGGTCGAGCACGGTCACGAGTACGCGCCGTACGTCGCGGGGTCGAGCACCCAGCTGTTCGGGCTGAAGGACGGGCTGATGGTAGGTGGCAGCCCGGAGAACCTGGTGCGCCTGACCGGTCCGTTCGGCCAGGACGACCACGACCTGCGCGTCATCGCGACGGACCTGCGGGCCGAGGAGGTCGCGGGGGTGTCGACCGCGGGCGACCTCCTGTCAATGGCGGCGGTCAAGGACAACGGGCGCCAGCCCACGGATCTGCTCACCCACGGGGAGAACCTGCTGCGCCCGGCCTGGGACTTCAGCGGTCGGCTGTGGGAGGTGGACCGCCGCAAGCGCGGCGCCGTCGTCTTCTTCCTGGACGACAGGACCGAGCGGATGCGGCCGCTGGTCGTGGAGGGCATCAGTGGCCGGGACGTCAAGGAGTTCCTCATCTCTCGCGACGGCTCCCGGCTGGTCGCGGTGATCCGCGACAACGCCGAGGAGGACTCGATCGTGGTGAGCCGGATCCTCATCACCGGGGATGGCCAGGTGGTCGGCGCTCTCCCGGCCGAGAACATCACCGACCCCGACGTACCGGACGGCCAGATCCGGGACGTCGCCTGGCGCTCACCGACCAGCATCGCGGTCCTGCAGCCGGTGACCCACGAGCGCTTCCAGGTCCGCACCGCGTCGGTCGACGGCGCGATCCTGGCGGACCCGTCGGTGACCGTCGACGAGCCGGTCGTCAGTCTGATCGGGACTCCGGTCGAGGACGAGCCGATCTATGCCTTCACCAAGCTGGAGATCCGGACCTCGCTGGTGGACCTGGCCGGCCCGGGTGGCAGGCGCATCGACATCGACCCCGGGCTGACGATGCTGGCCTACGTCAACTGAGACGCCGCGCGGTCGCGGCCACGGCCGCGACCCGGACCACGTCGAGGCCCGCCGCCTCGAGCGCTCGCTGGGCCTCGCGCGCCGTGGACCCGGTGGTCAGCACGTCGTCACAGATCACGACGCGCGCGTGCGGATGGCGCTCCAGCAGTCGCCGGACCGATGACGACCGGGCGCGCATCGACCCGGCGAGGTTGGCCGCGCGTGCGCTGGCATCGAGACCCGCCTGGTCCGCCACGCCGGCCCGCAACCGCAACAGCCGCCGGGTCTCCACCACCAGCCCTTCGGCCCTCAGGCGTCGTCCGGCCCGTGCGGTGATCGTGTGGGTGGGGTCATGACCGCGGGCGCGCACCGTCCGGGGCCGGGACGGCACGGGCACGAGGACCACCGGACCGTCGCCCGCCAGCCCGGACGCCACGGCCGCGGCGAGCAGTCGGGAGAGCGGCACCGCCAGGCCCAGCAGCCTGCGCTCCTTGAGACCGAGCACCATCGCGCGCAGCGTGGCGTCGTAGACCCCTGCGGCCCAGGGCTCGACCAGGCCCGGAGGCACCGGCGTCGGCCAGGAGGGCGCGGCCCCGTCGGGCAGCTCCGCCCGGCAGACCGAGCACAGGAGGCGGCCCGGTCGCGCGCACCCCACGCACGCCCCACCCAGCAGGAGGTCGACGGCTCCGTCGAGCACGGTCCCGGTCATGCCGCCAGCGAACCCTGCGGCGCCGACCGTGGCGCGGTGGGGCTGCGCGCCTGTGGAGGACGGCGCCTGGGCGTTGGCCCGGGGACGCTTCGCGGCTGGGAGCGGGCCGGCCGGCGCGGCCGGCGCCTCATGGCGAAAACTCAGGCAATCGCCTTCCGCGCCCACCACGGGCCGACTAACGTCTGTGTATGGAGTCCACCCGAGGACGCAGAGCCCGGGGGACTCCCCGGGCTCTTCCCGTTCTCAGCGCGGTCTTCCTGACCAACCGACAGGACAACGCCTACACGGGAGGTTCACATGGATGTAGTGGTCACCGGTCGACACTGCGAGATCACCGACAGGTATCGCAGCCACGTCGAGGAGAAGCTGGCCAGGCTCGAGAAGCACGACCACCGCATCATGCGCGTACAGGTCGAGGTCGACTGCGAGCCCAACCCGCGCCAGCGTGACCGCGCCGTCCGACTCGAGCTCACGGCGTTCTCCAAGGGCCCGGTGATCCGGGCCGAGGCCGCGGCCGTCGACAAGATGGCCGCCTTCGACCTGGCCCTCGACAAGATGGCCGCGCAGATGCGGCGGGCGGCCGACCGCCGGCGGGTCCATCACGGCCGGCATGCCCCGGTCTCGGTCGGCGAGGCGCTCGCCGACGTCGACGAGGCGGTCGAGCCGGCCGTCGACGACGAGGGGCACGACCGTCAGGTCGGCCCGATCGCGGTCACCGGGGACGGCCCGCTGGTGGTCCGCGAGAAGGTCCACCCCGCGAGCCCGATGACACTGGACCAGGCGCTCTACGAGATGGAGCTGGTCGGGCACGACTTCTACCTGTTCGTGGACAAGGAGAACGACCGGCCCTCGGTCGTCTACCGCCGCCGTGGCTACGACTACGGCGTGATCGCGCTCGACGTCAGCTGAGCGGGTGGCCCACCCGGGGGGCCACGTGACGGTCGGGTCACCCGCGGGTTGGCCCATCTGGGCCACCTCCGGGGGCGGTCGTATGCCCCGTCCGTGTCCCCCGCACCGCCCAGGCGTGTCATGATGCGCGTGTGGTGGAAGCGAAGCACGGGGAGCCGGAGCCCATCCGGGTGCTGGTGGTCGACGACCAGGAGCTGTTCCGGCGGGGGCTGACGATGCTGCTCGCCGCCGAGCCGGGCGTCGAGGTCGTGGGCGAGGCCGGCGACGGCCTGGAGGGCACCAGCCTCGCGGCGACGGCCGCTCCCGACGTGGTCCTGCTCGACATCAGGATGCCCAAGCGCTCCGGGATCGAGGCCTGCCTCGCGATCAAGGAGGCCGTCCCGTCGGCCAAGATCATCATCCTCACCGTCTCCGACGAGGAGGCCGACCTCTACGAGGCGGTCAAGAGCGGCGCCTCCGGCTACCTGCTCAAGGACTCCTCCATCGAGGAGGTCGCCCAGGCGATCCGGGTGGTCGCCGACGGCCAGTCCCTGATCAGCCCCTCGATGGCGGTCAAGCTCATCGACGAGTTCAAGCAGATGTCGCGGCCCGAGCGCGAGCACGTGCCGGGGCTCCGGCTGACCGACCGCGAGCTCGAGGTGCTCCGCCTGGTCGCCAAGGGGATGAACAACCGCGAGATCGCCCGCGACCTCTTCATCTCCGAGAACACCGTCAAGAACCACGTCCGCAACATCCTCGAGAAGCTCCAGCTGCACTCGCGGATGGAGGCGGTCATGTATGCCGTCAAGGAGAAACTGCTGGATCTGCCGTAGCTCCCGCTTGCCAGCTACGGACATGACACTGTGGCTGGCTTTCTACCCCGGCGAGCTTCGGCCCCCAGTCCGCGACGACGCTCGCTGGCGCTCGCAGGCGCCTGGCTCGCTGCGCTCGCTCGGCGCAGTCGCCGCGGCCCGGAGGCCGATCGCCGGGCGCCTCGCTGCGCTCGGAAAGACCGGGTCGCTGCGCTCCCGCAACGTACACGCGGGCGGGGCAGGTCGGGACTACGTGCTTGGTTTCGGATGAGCGTGGTGGGAGCGCAGCGACCCGGTCTTTCGCGGGCGAAGCCCGCGCGCCCGGCGATCGGTCCCGATGGGCACGCCGACTGCGCCGAAGCGAGCGCAGCGAGCCAGGCGCCGGCGAGCGCAGCGAGCGTCGGCGTGTCCTCGGGCCGAAGCTCGCCGGGGTAGACAACACCGCGAGTGGACTCCTCGAAGCTGGCAAGCGGCCGCTTGGTTGCCAGCCGCACGTGTGCCGAACTGGCAGCGGCCTGTCGGCTTCCTCTGGTTGAGTCCACCCGTGGTCGACCACCTGAGCCAGAAGCAGGCCCGCCGGATCGCGCTCGCCGCGCAGGGGTTCCTCGACCCACGGCACACCACGCCGACGATGCGGACCTTCGCCCGCACGCTGGGGCGCACCGGCGTGCTGCAGGTCGACTCGGTCAACGTGCTGCAGCGGGCGCACTACATGCCGCTGTTCTCCCGGATGGGGCCCTACGACACCGCGATGCTGACCCGCGCTGCGGAGAGGAAGCCGCGGCGGCTGGTCGAGTACTGGGCGCACGTCCAGGCCCTGATGCCGGTCGAGCTGTGGCCGGTGATGCAGCACCGCATGGCGTCCTACCGCGCCCAGCGGGGCAAGTGGTGGCAGGAGGTCGACGACGACCTCGCCGAGCGGCTGCTCGCCGAGGTCGCCGCGCGGGGGGCGAGCACGGCGCGCCAGCTCGACGACGGGGCCCCGCGGGACAAGAAGCACTGGGGCTGGAACTGGTCGGAGGCGAAGAAGGCCCTCGACTTCCTCTACATGTGCGGTGACCTCGCCGTGGCCGGCCGCAACAGCCAGTTCGAGGTGATCTACGACGTACCGGAGCGCGTCATCCCGGCGGCGGTCCTCGCGCTCCCGACGCCGAGCCCCGAAGAGGCCGACCTCGAGCTCGTCCGCCGGGCCGCCGCCTCCCACGGCGTGGCGACCGTGCGGTGCCTGGCCGACTACTACCGGATGAAGATCGACGCGGTGAAGCCCGCGGTCGACGTGCTCGTCGAGGCCGGCGAGCTGCTCCCGGTGCGCATCGAGGGCTGGAACCGGCCGGCCTACCTGCACCGCGACGCGCGACGTCCGCGGAAGGTGGAGGCCCGAGCCTTCCTGAGCCCGTTCGACCCCGTCGTGTGGCTGCGCGAGCGGACCGAGAAGCTGTTCGACTTCCACTACCGCATCGAGATCTACACGCCGGCGCACAAGCGGGTGCACGGCTACTACGTGCTCCCCTTCCTCCTCCGCGACGAGATCGTCGCCCGGCTCGACCTCAAGGCGGACCGCAAGGAGGGCCGCCTGCTCGTGAAGTCCGCCTGGGCCGAGGACGGCGCGCCCGAGGACACCGCCGAGGAGCTGTCGGCCGAGCTGCGGCAGCTGGCCGGCTGGCTCGGCCTCGCCGACATCACCGTCGAGTCACGCGGAGACCTGGCGCCCCAGCTCCGTCCCTGAGCACGCCCTCGACGGCGTCCGCCCCGAGCACCGCGCCCGGCAGACCTCGGACCTCGGCGCCCAGCCGGGCCGCGGCCGCGCGATGCGGGCCGTCGGCGAGCAGCGCGGCGAGCACCGTGGCGATCCGGTCGGGGGCCGCGCCCTTGGGGACCACCCGTCCCGCTCCTGCGTCCTCCAGGCTCCGGCCGACCTGCGGCTGGTCGGAGAGCTTGTCCATCGGCATCACGAGCACCGGCAGGTCGTGAGCCAGCGCCTGCATCGTGGTGCCGTGCCCGCCGTGGCCGACCACCACGCTGGCGCGAGGCATCAGCTCCACGTGCGGCACGTAGCGGTGCAGCTCGACGCCGGGAGGCACGTCCAGGTCCGAGGGGTCCACCGCAGGACCCGTGGTGGCGACCACGTCCGCGTCGAGCTCCCGCGTCGCGTCGAGGATCGACTGGAGGCACTCACGCATCTTGGGGAACGCGAACGTGCTGAGGCTGACGAGCACCGTCGGCCGGTCGGGCTCGCGGCGTACGTCGAAGGACACGGCCGGTCCGATGCGCGTGAGGTTCGCGGGCGGAGCCGGCAGCGGGTCGAGCGTCGGGACGGTGGCGAGCAGACGCGCTGCGGCGCCGTCGAGGGCGCGTTGTGGCCGCAGCCGGCGCAGCCGCAGGTTGAGGCCCATCGGGCCACCGAGGATCCCGCGGCGGTAGGCGCCGTCGTACATGTGCTCGAGGACCGCGTAGCGCAGGCCGGCATCGGCGGCCGCATGCATCGCCCCGAACATCAGGGCGTCCACGACCACCAGGTCGGCCGGGCGGTCGGCGACCGCTTCGAGCAGGTCGCGTCCCATGCCGCGGTCGCCGAAGGTGGCCATCATCGCGAGCGGCGAGTAGTCGCGGCGGTTGTCGAAGTCGCGGGCATGGCGTGGCCGGACGGTCTCGACGCCCGCCTCCGCGAGCGAGTCGAGCTGAGCGGCGTGGCCCAGGAACCGGATGCCGTGACCGCGGGACCTCAGCTCGCGGGCGATGGCCAGGGCCGGCGGCACGTTGCCGCCGCCGTCCCACGTGACGAAGAGGATGTCGGCCATGGTCACTCCTGTGCGATGAGGGCGGCCACGAGCTCGTGGATCCGCCGGGTGGTGGTGGTGGTGTCGAGACCGCGGTCGCGGCGCAGCTGCTTCCAGGTGTAGACGTCGGTGGCGACGGCCAAGAGGTCGACGCGGGCCTCCCGCGCCGCACCGGATGACGGCAGATGGGGCGCGAAGACGGTCTGCACCCACTCGCGGTGCATCCGCCGCCCGTTGTCGGTGATCCGGCGGACCGTCTCGTCCGAACCCTCTTGGGCGAGCATGAGCACGACGCCGTCGCCTCGTCGTTCGTAGTGCTCGACGATCACGGCCACGGCGGCCGCCACGTCGCCCACCGGAGCCTGCCGCTCGGTCTCGACCTCGGCCACTGCGTGCGTGTAGGCGGCGTCGACCAGACCAGCGCGGCTCCCGAACCGGCGGAGCACCGTCTGCACGCTGACCCCGGCCTCGCTCGCCACGTCGTCGAGCGAGATGTCCACGAGCAACCGGGAGCCCGCCAGGCCGACCATCGCGTCGAGGATCCGCAGGCGGGTGCGCTCAGCAGCCTCGGCGCGAGCGGTCATCGTGTAGGTGCGCGTCGTTTTCATGTCGATGACAGTTGACACCAAATCCACATTGATGTCAACACACATTCACGTCAAATAGTGCGCGGGCACGCGGCGAGGAACCCTCTCGACCTCCCGCCCGTTACGATGAACGAGGCGCTCGCCGCGCCCCGTGTGCGCCTTCCGCGCCGCCCGACGTACCCGACTTCAGGAGTCACCGCACCGTGCCTGCCATCCTCGACAAGCTCCTCCGCATCGGTGAGGGCAAGATCCTTCGCCAGCTCGAAGGCATCTCGCAGGCCGTCAACGCCATCGAGGACGACTTCGTCGCGATGAGCGACGCGGAGCTCCAGGGCATGACCGACGAGTTCAGGGAGCGCCTGGCCAAGGGCGAGAGCCTCGACGACCTCATGCCCGAGGCGTTCGCCACGGTGCGCGAGGCCGCCCGACGGGTGCTCGGCCAGCGCCATTTCGACGTGCAGATCATGGGTGGTGCGGCGCTGCACCTCGGCAACATCGCCGAGATGAAGACCGGTGAGGGCAAGACCCTCGTGTCCACCCTTCCGGCCTACCTCAACGCGCTCGAGGGCAAGGGCGTCCACGTCGTCACGGTCAACGACTACCTCGCGAAGTTCCAGTCCGAGTGGATGGGTCGCGTGCACCACTTCCTCGGGCTCACCGTGGGCGTGATCCTTCCCGAGATGCGGCCCGACGAGCGGCGGATCGCCTACGCCTGCGACATCACCTACGGCACCAACAACGAGCTCGGCTTCGACTACCTCCGCGACAACATGGCCGGCTCCATCGAGGAGTGCGTCCAGCGCACCCACAACTTCGCGATCGTCGACGAGGTCGACTCCATCCTCATCGACGAGGCGCGGACCCCGCTGATCATCAGCGGCCCGACCCAGGACGAGGTGAAGTGGTACGGCGAGTTCGCCACGATCGCCAAGGGTCTCGAGCGCGACGTCGACTACGAGGTCGACGAGAAGAAGCGGACCATCTCCGTCCTCGAGCCGGGGATCACCAAGGTCGAGGACCACCTCGGCATCGACAACCTCTACGAGTCGGTCAACACCCCGCTCATCTCCTTCATGCACAACTCGATCAAGGCCAAGGAGCTCTTCCACAACGACAAGGAGTACGTCGTGATGGAGGGCGAGGTGCTCATCGTCGACGAGCACACCGGCCGCATGCTCGCCGGCCGCCGCTACAACGACGGGCTGCACCAGGCGATCGAGGCCAAGGAGGGTGTCCAGGTCCGCGAGGAGTACCAGACCCTCGCCACGATCACGCTGCAGAACTACTTCCGCCTCTACGAGAAGCTCTCCGGCATGACCGGCACGGCCATGACGGAGGCGTCGGAGTTCGACAAGATCTACAAGCTCGGCGTGGTCCCCATCCCGACCAACAAGCCGATGCAGCGCATCGACAACGCCGACCTGGTCTACCGCACCGAGGAGGCCAAGTACGACGCGGTGGTCGAGGACATCCGCGAGCGGCACGAGAAGGGGCAGCCGATCCTGGTCGGCACCGTCTCGGTCGAGAAGTCCGAGCACCTGTCCCAGAAGCTGAAGAAGCTCGGCGTCCCGCACTCGGTGCTCAACGCCAAGCAGCACGCCGACGAGGCGAAGGTCGTCGCCGTCGCCGGTCACAAGGGCGCGGTCACCGTGGCCACCAACATGGCCGGTCGAGGCACCGACATCATGCTCGGTGGCTCGGTCGAGTTCCTCGCCGACCAGGAGCTGCGCGGTCGCGGCCTCGACCCGGTGGAGTCGCCCGAGGAGTACGAAGCGGCCTGGCCGGCCGCGCTCGAGAAGGTCAAGGAGCAGGTCGCCCGCGACCACGACGAGGTGCGCGACCTCGGCGGCCTCTACGTCGTCGGCACCGAGCGCCACGAGTCGCGACGCATCGACAACCAGCTGCGCGGCCGTTCCGGTCGCCAGGGCGACCCGGGCGAGTCGCGGTTCTACCTCTCGCTCCAGGACGAGCTGATGCGGCTGTTCAAGTCCGACTGGGTGGACCGGGTGCTCCAGGTCCTCAAGATCCCCGACGACGTCCCGATCGAGAACAAGCGGGTCACCAACGCGATCGCCAACGCGCAGGGCCAGGTCGAGTCCCAGAACTTCGAGTCCCGCAAGAACGTCCTCAAGTACGACGACGTGATGGACCGCCAGCGCAAGGTGATCTACGCCGAGCGCCGCGAGGTGCTCGAGGGCGCGGACATCGAGGAGCAGGTCCGCGGGTTCATCGACGACGTCGTCCGCGGCGTCGTCACCGGGGCCACCCAGGAGTTCGCCGAGGAGTGGGACCTCGACCAGCTGTGGATCGACCTCAAGCAGATCTGGCCGGTGTCGCTGGACCTCAAGCAGCTCGAGGACGAGCACGGCGGCGCGGCCAACATCGACCGCGACGAGCTGATCCAGGAGCTCCAGAAGGACGCCCAGGCCGCCTACGACACCCGCGAGGCCGAGGTGGGCGAGGAGGTCATGCGCGAGCTGGAGCGCCGGGTGCTGCTCTCCGTGCTCGACCGCAAGTGGCGCGAGCACCTCTACGAGATGGACTACCTGCGCGAGGGTATCTACCTGCGCGCGTACTCCCAGCGCGACCCGCTCGTCGAGTACCAGCGTGAGGGCTTCGAGATGTTCGCCTCGATGATGGACGGCATCAAGGAGGAGTCGGTCGGGTTCCTGTTCAACCTCGAGGTCTCCACCGACGAGGACGACGACGAGGACGTCGAGGTCGAGATCCAGGAGCCGATGCGGCGCGTGATCGGAGACTTCGTGCCTGCCGACGACGACTCGGCCGACGACGACTCCGGGAACGACGTCGACGCGGACGACCCGCTGGTCGCCTCCGGCCCGGCCGAGCAGCCCAACGAGGAGCTGGAGTCCCCGGCCGCGGCGTTCGTGCGCAACCCGCAGATCAAGGCGAAGGGGCTCCAGCAGGCCCGCAAGCCGCAGAACCTCTCCTACTCCGCACCGTCGGAGGACGGCGAGGCCGAGGTCAAGGGCAGCACCGCGACGGTGGCCGACGACCCCTTCGCCAAGGTCGGCCGCAACGCGCAGTGCCCCTGCGGCTCGGGCAAGAAGTACAAGATGTGCCACGGCCGGCCCGGTGGCCCCACCGGCCTGACCGCCCGCGCCGCCGGGGGCTGAGGCCCGGTTCCGCGACCACGTACGACGGCGCCTCGACCGCTCGCGGTCAGGGCGCCGTTGTCGCGCGGAGACCCTTCCGTGTCCCTTCCGTTACCCGGCCGAACTAGCCTCCTCCCGGCACTCGAAGGCGTGGGAAGGGGTCGGCTGTGTGGAGCAGGGTGCGCCACCGCCGACTCCAGGCTCTCTCGCTCGTCGCCCTCGCCGCACTCCTGACCACGAGCCTGTGCCTCGGCCCGCTCTACCAGCGGGCGATGGAGCAGGCACTGGCCGGCTCGGTCGTCGCCGCCGCGTCGCCGAGCCAGAAGGCGCTGCGCATCAGCTCCAACGACCTCACGCCCGGCCAGCTGGTCGCTGACCTGCCGGGTGGGCTGGCGAGCCATGTCGCGGAGCCCGTCTCCACCGCGTCGGTGAGCACCTCGGTGGCGACGCCCGCCGGCCCGGACGTCGCCACCCGGCTGTACGCCGTGTCGGAGGCGTGTCAGCGGCTCCGAGTCGTCGACGGCGAATGCCCGCGGGCCGCGGGCGAGGTGATGGTCAGCTCCTCCGACGTGGCCGTGAACGGCTGGACGATCGGCAGCGAGGCGACGGTCACCGAACGGGTCGACAGTCTCTTCGATGGTCCGGCCGTGCCCGAGGGCACCGTCACCATCGTCGGTGTCTACGAGCCGGCCCCCGACGTCGACTGGCTCGGGGCCCCGATCACCGGGCGCGCCGGTCAGGCGGTGCAGGACGTCGGCGTCGCGACAGACGACTGGGTGACCGTCGACGACACGCTGCTCGGCTCGGGCGTCGCGCTCTGGTACCGCGTCAACAGCTCGGTGGCCTGGCCGCTGGACACCGTCGACCACGACGACCTGCTGAAGGTCGGGCCGATCGTCAGCGCCTACCAGGCCGAGAAGCTCGAGCTGGCCGGCGTCGCCTCGATCCGCGTCGAGACCGACCTGCCGGACCTGTCCCGACAGGTCGCCGACGGGAGCGAGCAGGGTCGGACGACCGTCGTGGTCCTCGTGGCGCAGCTGCTCGTCCTGGTGGCGGTGATCTTGTGGATGGTCCTCGTCGCGGCCACCGACGACCGACGGCAGGAGCTCGCGCTGGCCCGGCTGCGTGGTTTCGGCCGGCGGGGCGCGGCGTCGTACCTGCTCTCGGAGCTGCTGCCGCTCACCCTCGCCGGCGTGATCGTGGGCGTGCTGGTCGCGCCGTTCGTGATGGCCCTGGTCGCCCGGGTGGTGTTCCCGGTATCGGTGCCGCTCGAGGTGCGCGGCGGTTTCGTGCAGGCGGCCGCCGGTGCAGCGGTCGCCGTGCTGGCGGTGGTGCTCGCGGCGGCAGCGCGGGCGGTGCGCGAGCCGGTCGACTCCCTGCTGCGTGCGGTCCGGGCGCGGCACGCCGGCACCGGCGCGAACGCCGTCGAGATAGCCCTCACCGCGTTCTCGCTGACCGCGGTGGTGGCCCTGCTGAGCGGCAACCTCGAAGGCCCGTTGGCGACCCTCGCCCCAACGCTGCTCGCGGTGGCCGTGGGCCTGCTGCTCGGCCGGGCTCTGGGCCCGGTCACCCGGGCCGTGTCCCGCGCGATGCTGCGTCGCGGCCGCGCGGTGGCCGCCGCCGGCATCGTCGCCGCCGTACGCCGGCCGGCCGCGCGCCGGGTCCTGGTCATGGTGGTCGTGGCCACCTCGCTCCTCGTGTTCTGCGTCGACGCGATGGTCACCGGCCAGCACAACCGCGCGAACGCGGCGGAGCAGCTCAACGGCGCCCGCTACTCCCTCGACGTCCAGGTCTCCGACCTCACCGACCTGGCGCGCGCCGTCGCGGCGGCGGACCCGGACCACCAGCACCTCACCCCGGTGGTCACCACGACCCAGACCGGCTCGCAGACCGGGCCGATCGTCGCCGTGGATCCCACCGCCTTCCCGCGGGTGGCCTACTTCCCGCTGTCGCAGGCAAGCCGCGGCGACTGGGCCGCGATCGGCGCGCCGGACGTGGACCCACTCCTGCTGACCGGGCAGGTCATCGCGGGGACGGTCGCGTCGAAGGACTTCGTCCTCGCCGGTGCGTCGAAGAAGCGCGTCGAGGACCTGCGGATCGCCCTCCAGCTCCTGGACGCCGACGGCGTGAGCCGGACCGCGGAGCTCTCCGTCATTCCCGAGGGCGACGGGTCCGCCCCGTTCAGCGTGCCGCTGCCGTGCGCGGACGGGTGCACGGTCACCGGCGTGGCCGTGACCACGCCGCCGGGAGGCCTGGTCGACGGGACCGCAGTGCTGCGCGACCTCCTCGTCGACGGCCGGCCGTTCTCGCTCGGGCCGGCGACCGGCTGGCTGCGGATGACCGGCGCGGACGGCTCGGCGGTGCCCGACAGCGACCCTGCCGGCAACCTCGGCGTGCTCGTCCACACCGAGGGCTCGTCGCCGCCCGTCATGCTCAACGCGTGGGTGCCGGACCCGGTCCCGGCGCTGGTGACCGACGCCGAGGACGGAGTGTTCCCCGCGGCCGGGCCGCAGGGCCAGATCGACGTGAGAGCGGTCGGCTCGCTGCCCCGGGTGCCGGGCGCACCGCCCGGCTCGCGTGTCGTGGACCTGGCCGGGATCCTGCGCCTCCGCCCGGCGCTCTCGTCGCCCTCCTACGTGGCCAAGGTGTGGGCGGACGACTCGGCCGCCCTGGGCCGGGCCGAGGACGAGCTCAGGAAGCAAGGGGCGACCCTGGGCGAGGTGACCACCGTGGACGACGTGCGCGCGGAGCTCGACGCGTCGCCGGCCGCCTGGAGCCTCGCGCTCTCGGTGCTCGTCGGGCTGGCGGCGGTGCTGGTCGCGATGCTGGTCATGATCGTGTCGACCGCGACCACCTGGCGGTCGCGGGCCACCGACCTGGCCGCGCTGCGGATGGCCGGCCTGCCGGGCCGCTCGCTGCGCCGGCTGGAGCAGCTCGGCCAGCTGCCCGTGGTGCTGGTCGGGGGTCTGGCCGGCGCGACGTGCGGCGTCGTGGCGGCCGTGCTGGCGCTGCCCGGGGTGCGCCAGTTCACCGACCCGCCCGCGGTGGACACCACGGACTTCTCCACCCGCTGGGTGGTCGTGGTCGTCGGCGCCGCCGTCGGCATCCTGATCCTCGTCGCCCTGGCTGTCGCCACCGCGCGGTGGACCGCCCGCCGGGCGTCCCTGGCCCGGATCCGGGAGGTGGTCTGATGGCCCTCGAGCTCACTCTCGAGCACACGAGCACGGCACCTCGTGGCCTGGCGGTGCGCACCCGCGGCCTGGTGCACGTCTACCGGGGCGAGGGTCGCGACGTCGCCGCGCTGGCGGGGGTCGACCTGACGGTCCGGGCCGGCGAGATGATCGGGCTGCTCGGCCCGTCGGGTGCCGGCAAGTCGACGCTGCTCTCCCTGCTGGCCGGCCTCTTCCCGCCCACCGCCGGCACTGTGGTGGTCGGCGACCTCGACCTGACGAAGGCCACGCCGCGAGAGCTCGACGCGCTGCACGCCACCGATGTGTCCCTGATGCTGCAGGGGGCGGCCCGGAACCTGCTGCCGTTCCTCACCCCGGCCCAGAACATCACCTTCGCCCAGACCGCCGCCCAGCGGACGGCGCGCACCAGCGAGCTGCCCGGCGCGCCGACGCTGCTCGGGATGGTGGGGCTGGCGGACCTGGGTGACGAGCCGCTGCCCCGCCTGACTCCCGGCCAGCTGCAGCTGGCCACGCTGGCCGTGGTGCTCTCCACCGGCCCGGGCCTGCTGCTCGCCGACGAGCCCACCAGCCGGCTCGACCACGAGGCCCGCGACCGGGTGCTGGCCGCACTGGCCAAGGTCAACCGCGAGCTCGGCACCACGGTCGTGGTCGTCACGCACGACCGCGACGTGGCGCGGTGGATGGCGCGCACCGTGACGATCCGGGACGGCCGGATCGGCGGCGAGGGCCGCTCGGGCGAGGAGTTCGCCGTGGTCACCGCGGACGGGTTCCTGCCCCTGCCCGCTCACTCGCTCGAGCTGCTGCCGCCCGGCACGCTGGTGCGGCTGGTGCTCGAGGACGGGGAGTACCGCCTGCGCGTCGAGGGGGAGCCGCAATGAGCATGCTGGTGCTCGAGACGGTCGAGCTGAGGTACGGCGCGCTGGTCGCCGTCGCAGAGCTGTCGCTGACCGTGCCGGGTGGCCGGATGCTCGCGGTCACCGGCCCCTCGGGGGCGGGCAAGACCTCGTTGCTGTGGTTGATGGCGGGAGCGCTGGAGCCGGACCGGGGCAGCGTCGAGGTGGACGGCGCACCGGTCGGGGACCGGCCGCAGGCGGCGGCTCGCGGGGTCGTCGTGGTGCCCCAGGGCAACGGCCTCGCCGCCGTGCTCACCGCCTACGAGAACATCGTGGTGCCGCTCCTGGACGGCGGGGTGCCGTCCGACGAGGCGGACAGCCGGGCGCGCGAGGCGCTCGAGGTGGTCGGGCTCGAGGACTGGGCCGAGCACCTGGTCGAGGAGCTCTCCGGTGGGCAGCAGCAGCGGGTCGCCGTGGCCCGCGCGCTGGCCGCCTGGGCCTCGGTCGTGCTGGCCGACGAGCCGACCAGCGACCTCGACGGCCGCAACCGCGAGGTGGTGCTGACCGCGTTGCGGGCGGCCGCCGACCGCGGCGCCGTGGTGGTGCTGGCGACCCACGACCCGGAGGCCGCCGCGGCGGCCGACGGCGAGCTGGCGCTGGACTCCGGCGAGGCCACCTGGGTGCGGGCGCTGGTTTAGTCCCTGCCTTCGCTGCGGAGGCTTCGCTCGCTCTTCGCGAGTTCGCAAGCTCACTCGCGATCACTCGCTCAACCACCATCGATCGCATCCGCTGGCGCGGCTGCGGTCAGGCGAATTCCATGGCCGTGCACAGCCAGCGGTCCGCGCGCTTCTCGAAGCGCAGTGCCAGGGCCCGGTAGCGGGCGCCGTAGCGCACCCGCGCGCTGGCCTCGGCGACGGTCGGGCTGACGAAGCTGGCGTGCACGCTCTCGACGTGCGGCCGCACCGGCTGCACCCGGGCGACCCCGGGCTGGTGGCCGCCGGCCCGCGCCACCAGCAGCGCCCTGCGGTGCAGGTCGGCGTAGACCGGGCCGGTCGTCCACCGCAGCAGCTGGCTCACGGGCCGGTCTCCTCCCACGATCTCGACGCTCGCCTGGACGAAGCGGTGCACCCACTGCTCGAGCCGGCCGCGGTGGCCCGGGTCGATCGGGACCACGTCGGCGAAGGCGCGCGACGGCGTCGGAGCCGGCAGGTCCGGCGGTGCGTGGCGTGGGCTGAGGTCGAGCGCGAGGGTGCCCTGCACGGAGGCCACCGGGACGCGGAGCGGGACGACGGTCATTTCTTCTCCTTCGTGAGCTTGAGGACCTGGCCCGGCCGGATGAGGTCGGGATCGGGGCCGATGACCCCGCGGTTGCCGCGGTAGACGGACCGCCAGCGGGCCGCCACCTGCCGGTCGGTCGCCCGGGGCGGCAGGTCGTGCTCGGCGAGGGCCCACAACGTGTCGCCGGACCGGACCACGACCGTCTGGTGCCTCGCGTGGGCCGAACCCTCGGCCCGGTCGGGGAGCGGCAACCCGGAGAGCGGGTCGGAGGGCCGGCCATCGGCGTCGGCGAGGGCCGGCGCCGCCAGCGCGCTCGCGATCGCCACCCCACAGGCGGCCAGCGCCAGTCGCCGTACGCCGCGCAGTCCGGTGCCCGTGGTGCCGCGCCACGCGTCGGCCACGCCCGCCACGCCCTGCAGCCACGCCCACGCCGCGGCCAGGGCCAGGGCGCCCAGGCAGAGCCGGACCAGTGCCTCGTCCGGAGTGACCGGCTGCCGGGCCGTGAGCATGCGGACCAGCACCGCGGCCGCCCCCCACAGGGTCGCGGTCAGCCCAATGGCCACGGCCAGGCAGCGCGGCCGGCTGGCCGCCACAACGTGCATCCCGAGAGTTCCCTTGTGTTTGCGTCTGTTTGCCTCACTCAACGCTGGTTTTCAGCAGTCGTCAACCGGCTTCCCACAGGTCGCCGACCGACGTGGCAGGGTCGGCACATGTCCTGGGAGGAGGAGCTGTTCGCCTACCTCGACGACCTCGAGGGCCGGGCGAGCGCGCTCTACGCCGCGGAACGTGCGCCGGAGCTCGCCGACCGCAGCCGCGCGGAGTACCAGTCCGTGACCCTCTCCGCTCGGCTGATGGCGTCGGTCGACCACGAGGTCACCCTCGAGCTGACCGGGGTCGGAGCCGTGTCCGGTCGCCTGGCACGCGTAGCCGCCGGCTGGTGCCTGCTGAGCGGCGCCGGTCAGGACTGGGTGGTCCGGCTCGAGGCCGTCGCTGCCCTGCACGGTGGCTCGGACCGCGCCGTACCCGAGCTGGCCTGGCCGGCGGTCGCCCGGCTCGGCCTGGGCGCCGCCCTGCGCCACCTCGCGGAGTCCGCCGAGCCGTGCTCCGTGCACCTCACCGACGGCCGGCGCCACGACGGCACCCTCGTCCGGGTCGGCGCCGACTTCGCAGAGCTCGCCACCGGCGAGGCCGGGCGGCCGGTGCTGGTGGCCTTCGCCCACCTCGCCGCGGTCCAGTCCCGAGGCTGAGGTGGCCTCAGGCCGCGAGGCTGACGGCGCCCGGCATCACGACCGGCTCGCACGCGCAGCCGTCGCCGCACGCCAGGAAGGTGTGCACGCCGTGGCCGCAGCGCGGGCAGGGCAGGTCGTGCGAGAGGTGGTGCTCGTTGGTCTGGACGGTGTCCCACATGGCTGATCGCCTCCTTCACCCTGTCCACGAACGGGCTGGGCGGGATACGACATGCGGTGCTCGGGCAGTCGGCAGAGGTGTGACTAGGTCGCCTCGACGTCGTACGGCGGCAGCTCGCCGGCCTTCAGCGGCCGCAGCCCCCTCCGCTTGGGGCGGGCGTCGTCGTCCGCGTCGTTCATGGCCTCGATGATGTGCTTGCGGACGATCGTGCGCGGGTCGAGGTCGCGGAGCTCGAGGTCGGCGTACTCCGGGCCGAGCTCCTCGCGCAGCTCATCGCGGGCGGCGTCGGCGAACTGACGCGCCTTGCGCAGCATCTGGCCCGCCTGGCGGGCCAGGTCGGGGAGCTTGTCGGGGCCGAAGACGAGCACCGCCACCAGCATGATGACGGCGAGCTCCGGCAGGCCGACTCCGAACACTAGTGGTCACCACCGGACGAGCGTCGGGGGTGGCCCGTGCCTCGGGTGCGCGCATGTTTGTCCGGGGTCCCCGCGGAATCGCGAGTGCAGCGAGCGCATTCCGTGGGGTGGTCGCTTGGCGCCGGAGCGATGCCGTACTGCGTCGTCCAGCGAGCGACGGCAACGCCGCGAGGTGCGTGCCCTAGGTGCGGGACACACGACGGTCGCCCGGTGGTGACCACTAGCTACAGCCGGCCGGCGGGGGTGAGCCCGAGCTGCAGGCCGGCCAGCCCGCGGCTGCGGCCGGAGAGCGCCTCGGCGATCGAGGCGAGGATCACGGCCGCCGGGGCGGTCGGGTCGGACTCCACGATCGGCCGGCCGCTGTCGCCGCCCTCGCGCAGCGCCAGGTCGAGGGGGACCCGGCCCAGCACCGGCACGTCGTAGCCGAACCGGCGGGAGAGCGTCTCGGCGACCCGCTGGCCGCCCCCCGAGCCGAACACCTCGAGCCGGTGGTCCTCGCCCGCCGCGGCGCAGTGCGGGCACGGCAGGTAGGACATGTTCTCGATGACGCCGACCACGCGCTGGTGCATCATCGAGGCCATCGTGCCCGCACGCTCGGCCACCTCGGCGGCGGCCTCCTGGGGCGTGGTCACCACGACCACCTCGGCGTTGGGCAGGTGCTGGCCCAGCGAGATCGCGACGTCGCCGGTGCCGGGCGGCAGGTCCAGCAGCAGGACGTCGAGGTCGCCCCAGTAGACGTCGGCGAGCATCTGCACGAGCGCGCGGTCGAGCATCGGCCCGCGCCAGGCGACGACCTGGTCGCGCCGGGGCTTGAGCATGCCGATCGAGATCACCGAGACGCCCGACTCGGTCGGCACCGGCATGATCAGGTCCTCGACCTGCGTGGGCTTGGCGTCCGCGACCCCGAGCATCGCCGGCACCGAGTGGCCGTAGATGTCGGCGTCCACGACACCGACCTTGAGGCCCTGGCCGGCCATGGCGAGCGCGAGGTTGACGGTGACCGACGACTTGCCGACGCCGCCCTTGCCCGAGGCGATCGCGAACACCTTGGTCAGCGAGCCCGGCTGCGCGAACTGGATGTCGCGCTGGGCCCTGCCGTCGCTGAGCAGCTCCTTCAGCCCCGCGCGCTGCTCGGCCGACATCACCCCCAGCGTGAGGTCGACATCGGTGACGCCGGGGACAGCGCGGACGGCGGCGTTGACGTCGCGGGTGATCGTGTCCTTCATCGGGCAGCCGGACACGGTGAGGAGCACCGTCACGCGCACCACGCCCGGGCCGTCGACGTCCACGGACTCGACCATCCCGAGGTCGGTGATGGGCCGCTTGATCTCGGGGTCGATCACGGTGCCGAGGGCTGCGGAGACCTGGTCGAGGAGGGGGGTGCTCATGATGCTCCAAGGGTAGTCGGGACCCCCGGGGCCACCCGTGGTCACCCGGCGTCGGTCTCGTCACCTTCTTCGGAGCGGTCCGCCTTGCCGGACCGCTCGTCGAGGTCGCTGAGCAGCGAGCGCAGCTCCGAGCGCAGGTAGTCGCGGGTCGCGACCTCGCCCACCGACATCCGCAGCGAGGCGACCTCGCGGGCCAGGAACTCCATGTCGGCGTGCGCCCTCGCGTCGGCCTGCCGGTCCTGCTCGGCGATCACGCGGTCGCGCGCCTCCTGGCGGTTCTGGGCGAGCAGTATCAGCGGCGCGGCGTAGGACGCCTGCAGGCTGAGCATCAGGGTCAGGAAGATGAACGGGTAGTCGTCCCAGCGCAGCTCGCGGGGGCCCACGAGGTTCCACAGCACCCAGACGACGACGAACAGCGTCATGTAGATGAGGAACCTGGCCGTCCCCATGAACCGCGCGAACTGCTCGGCGAAGACGCCGAACATGTCCGAGTCGTAGGCCGGGCGCCGGACCAGCTGGCGCCGGGTCTCGCGCGGCGTGTCGAGGCGGGCGGTGCGGCGGGCGCTGGTCTCAGCCACTGCGCACCGCCCGGTCGCGCCAGTTCTCGGGGAGCATGTGGTCGAGCAGGTCGTCGACGGTCACCGCGCCGAGCAGGTGCCCGTTCTCGTCGACCACGGGGGCGGCGACGAGGTTGTACGTCGCCAGGTGGGCCGCCACCTCGTCGATGGTGGCCTCGGAGCGCAGGTTCTCCATCGACTCGTCGAGCGCACCGGCCACGAGCGTGGACGGTGGCTCTCGCAGCAGCCGCTGGATGTGCGCGACGCCGAGGAACCGGCCGGTCGGCGTCTCCAGCGGCGGACGACAGACATAGACGAGCGCGGCCAGGGCCGGCGTGAGGTCGGGGTTGCGGACGTGCGCCAGGGCGTCCGCCACGGTGGCGTCGGGGCCGAGGATGACCGGCTCGGAGGTCATCATGGCGCCGGCGGTGTTCTCGACGTAGGACATCAGGCGCTTGACGTCCTCGGCCTCGTCCGGCTCCATCAGCTGGAGCAGGGCCTCGGCGGTCTCGGGCGGCAGCTCGGCGATCAGGTCGGCGGCGTCGTCGGGGTCCATCTCCTCGAGCACGTCCGCGGCCCGCTCGTCGGCGAGGAAACCGAGGATCTCGACCTGGTCCTCCTCGGGCAGCTCCTCGAGCACGTCGGCGAGCCGCTCGTCGGTGAGCGCGGCCACCACCGCCGAGCGCCGCTCCGGCGGCAGGTCGTGGATCACGCTGGCGGCGTCGGCCGGGCGCAGCTCGTTGAGCGCGTGCAGCAGGCGGGTCGCGCCCTGGGTCGGCTCGGGCCGGGCCAGGCCGGTCACCTCGCTCCACTCGACGACGTGGGTCTGGCCCCGCCGGCGCAGGGCCTTGGCGGGCTCCTGGACGGCGACCCGGCTGAGCACCCAGTCGCGGTTGCGGGCCTGTTCCATCGCCACGTCGTAGACGGTCCCGGTGATCCCGGTGGTCGTGATCGTGACCTTGCGGTCGAGCAGCTCGCCCATCACCAGGGTCTCGGTCGAGCGCTGCTCGAACCTGCGCATGTTGAGGAGCCCGGTCGTGTAGACCTGACCGCTGTCGATGTTGGTCACCCGCGTCATGGGCACGAAGATCCGGCGCCGGCCGAACACCTCGCCCACCATCCCCAGCACCCGCGGCTGGCTGCTCTCCGACCGGATCGCCACCACGAGGTCGCGCACCTTGCCGACCTGGTCCCCCTGGGGGTCGAAGATCGGCAGGCCGACCAAGCGGGCGGCGTACACGCGGGGCGGAGCCGTACTCACGGTGTGTCACGCTACCGGTGGAGGGCCCCGCGACGAGGGAACGGAGCCGGGCGCAGAACCGTCAACATTGGGATGGGGCCCGTGCACGCGGGGTACCCTGTCGAGGCAGGATTTCGACGTGCGGGGGCCCAGCTGGGTCGTCGCCAGCAGGCACCTGGGAGGGGTCCGTGTCCAAGCACGCGATGCCACGGTCCCAGCGCCTGGGCCAGCTCAAGCTGGCGGCGACAGTGGGTCTCGTGCTCGCGTTCGTGGTGCTCTTCGTGGGCGGCGCGGCAGGCTGGATCGGCTCGCCCGACGACGACGACAAGGACGGCGGAGTCGCCGCGGACGTCGGCGCGTCCGCGAGCAGCCCGGGGGCCGACCCGACACCCGACGACGGCAGCACCGACACCGCCACGACGCCCGCCGACGAACCCAGCGAGGTCGTCACCGGAGTGCCGCCGCAGGACGTCAAGGACGCCAAGAAGCTGCAGCGCTCCCTGGACTGGCTGCGGCGCGGCCTCGCCGACGAGACGACGTTCCGCGTCGGCACCTTCAACGTGCTCGGCAGCTCCCACACCGCGGAGATCGGCGGCAACAAGCGCGGCTACTCCTCGGGCGCCACCCGGATGGGGATGGCCTACTCGCTGATCAGCCAGGCCGACCTCGACGTGATCGGCTTCCAGGAGTTCGAGGACCCGCAGTACGACCGGTTCCGCTCCCTCGCCGGCTCGCGCTGGGAGGTCTACCCCGGCCGGTCCCTCGACCGGGGCTCGATCCGCGACTCGATCGCCTGGCGCACCGACGTGTGGAAGCTCATCGAGGCCAACAGCATCGCGATCCCCTACTTCGGCGGCCAGCTGATCCGGCGCCCCGTCATCAAGCTCGAGAACATCGAGTCGGGCCGGCAGGTGTGGTTCTTCAACACCCACAACCCCGCCTCCACCCCCAACCACGGCAACAACGCGCGGTGGCGCGGCGTCGCGGTCGGCATCGAGGTCCGGCTCGCCAACGAGCTCGGCGCCGACGGCACCCCCGTCGTGTTCACCGGTGACTACAACGACCGCAGCGAGGTGTTCTGCCCGATCGTGGGTGGCACCGAGCTCGAGGCCGCCAACGGCGGCGGCTACTCCAGCGGCTGCGACACTCCGGACCGCATGGACGTCGACTGGATCTTCGGCTCGGGGATGCAGTTCTCCAGCTTCGTGAGCGCCAGCCAGGGCATCGTCGGCAGGGTCAGCGACCACCCGTTCGTCTACGCCGAGGCCTACATCCCCGAGGAGCCGCTCGGCGGTGAGGAGAGCGGGGAGCCCACGGGCGAGGCGTCCCCCAGTGACGGCGCGTCGTCCAGCGACGACCCCTCTCCCACCGACGAAGGCTCCGACAGCGCCGACGACTGACGGTTCAGCGGCGGTGCGGCTTCGCCGTGATCGTCGTGGGCGTCGGGCTCGGCGTCTCCGTGGGAGGCGGCGGCGGGCGGCGGCGGCGGCGGCAGGATCGGCGTCACGTAGGCGCTGATCTTCGGTGACTGCCGGCTGGTGAACCGCAGCACGCCGGCGAACAGCGAGCGCCGCGCGTCGTAGAGGTTGTCGCGGTCGTAGTTGTTGCCGCCCGGACAGTTGCCCCCGACCTCGGGGCAGGTCCAGGCGTGGAAGAACAGCATCGGCTCGCCGCTGGCCCCGCGGCCCAGGTCGGCGCCGCCGGGGCCGCACAACCCGCTCTTCTTGCTGTCCACCAGCACCTGCCGCTTGGCCCTCGACCAGTCGAGGATGTCCGCGGAGCGACGGAACGTGGTCTTGTAGCTGCACTCGCCGAAGTCGCCCTCGGAGGTCACCAGCACGTACTCCCGCCCGCGGCGGATCATCGTGGGGTTCTCGATCACGCCGCCGCGGCGGACCAGCTCGGTGCTCCGCGCCGTGCCCTCCGGGCGGCCGCTGGCCGGCAGCTCCACCATCCGGATCGACGACGGCGTGCTCTGCGTGCGGTAGAGCAGGTAGTGGTGCCCGTGCTTGTCCTTGAAGTAGTCGGGGTCGATCACCCCGCTCCTGGGCATGCCGTGGGGGCGTCGCTTGATCTTGTCGTACGCCGGCGGGGAGGCCGCCTGCCGCGGGCAGACCAGCGGCTTCTCGTCGGGGACGAAGGTCCCCGTGGGGTCGGTGCCGGTGGCCACGCCGATGCAGCGCCCGTCGAGGCCGAGGCCGGCCACCTCGGCGGAGAAGTAGAGCAGCCACAGCCCGTTGACCTCGACCAGGTCGGAGGCCCAGTAGCGGCCGCTGATCGCCCAGCTCGGCTGCACCGTGAGGGCGGACGGGATGTTCTGCCACGGACCGCCCGGCTGAGGGGCCGCCGCGCGGGGCGCCCCGGGCCCGGTCGAGACGGCGACCCAGCCGCCCGGGTAGCGCGCCACGGTGGGGTCGGCGACGCCTCGGTAGGAGAGCACCGGCTGCGCACCCAGGAGCCGCTCGCCGACCGCGCGGGACCGCGCTCCGGCGGGCGCGGCCCGCCAGGTCGCCGCGGCGGGCACGGCGTGCCACTCCGCCTTGCCGCGCGGGCTGCGCTCCGCGGCGGTGCCGGGCGATCCCGATGCCACCAGGGTCATCACCAGGGCCATCACCAGGGCCAGAGCGAGGCCCATCGCAGCAACTGCGGACACTGACGTCTTGCGAACCAGAGAAATGTGCACCCGAAGCCAAGTCGATCGTCGTCGGACAGGTCGTCTTTGAGGGGTCACCTCATCATGGGGACGCGGCCGACACGAAATCGGTTGGGTCACGAGTAGCCACTAGGCTCGCGGGCCGTGAGGCCGCGGGTGAGCGAGGTGAGGGTGGATGCCGAGGGCATCCGCGCCCGGTCGCGCCAGGAGACGGTGCTCGACGTCTTCTTCGACGGCCGGCGGATCCTGTCGTTCTGGCTGCACCGCGACGGCGTCCCCGATGGCAGGGGCTGGCTGTTCGCGTGGCCCAAGACGCTGCGCGAGTTCCTCGACGGCAGCACCGACGTGCGGGTGACCGTGACCCAGACCGGCGAGGAGCTGTTCCACCGGGAGGTGAGGTTCGGCTCGGGTGAGGGCCGGGTCGCGGTGGTCAACCGGCACGGCCAGCCGATCAGCCTGGACAAGTACCTCCGCCGGGTCGTCGCCTTCGACACGCGCAGCCGCGAGGAGCTCGAGCCGCTGCTGGACGCGGTCGCGGAGGTGATCGCGGCGCTGCGCGACGTCGGCATCGAGGCCTTCCTGGCCTACGGCACCCTCCTCGGGGCGCACCGCGAGGGCACGGTGATCGGCAACGACAGCGACGCCGACCTCGGCTACGTCAGCCGCCTGACCCACCCCGTCGACGTGATCCGCGAGTCGTTCCGCGTGCAGCGCAAGCTGGTCGAGCACGGCTACCGGATCACCCGCTACTCCGCGCTCGCCTTCAAGGTCGACGTCGACGAGGGCGACGGCGTGGTCCGCGGTCTCGACGTCTTCGGCGGCTTCCTGATGGACGGCCACCTGCACCTGATGGGGGAGATCCGCGAGCCCTTCGAGGAGTCCTGGATCTTCCCGCTCGGCAGCACCACCCTCGAGGGGCGGACCTTCCCCGCCCCTGCCGACCCCGACCGGATGCTGGCCGCGGCGTACGGCGCCACGTGGCGGGTCCCCGACCCGGCTTTCCACTTCGCCCCTCCGGACGAGACCGTGCGCCGGCTGAACGGCTGGTTCCGAGGGCTCCGGGTCGGCCGCGCCAAGTGGGACCGGGTCTACTCGCGCAAGCAGGCGCCGCTCCCGCCCGACCCCTCGCCGTTCGTGGCGTGGGCCGCCGAGCGGGAGCCCGTCGCGGCGTCGTACGTCGACCTCGGCTGCGGCCGCGGCTCCGACGTGCTCTGGATGGCCGGCCGCGGTGTGCCCTCGGTCGGGCTGGACTTCCAGCCGCGGTCCTACGCCGAGGCGGCGGCCCGCGGCGCGCCGGGCGCAGACTTCTGGCGCTGCAACCTCCTGGAGCTGCGCGACGTGCTGCCGGCGGGTGCGGAGCTGGCACGGAAGCCCGGGCCGCGGCTGCTCGTGGCCCGCCACCTCGTGGACGCGCTCGGGCCCGAGGCCCGCGAGAACCTGTGGCGGCTGTCGCGGATGGCCCTGGCAGGGGAGGGCGGAGGCCGCCTCTACCTGGAGTTCCTCGCGAGGTTCGGTGACGACGCCTACGC
Organism: uncultured Actinomycetota bacterium; assembly: GCA_963766475.1. Taxonomy (GTDB): domain Bacteria; phylum Actinomycetota; class Actinomycetes; order Propionibacteriales; family Nocardioidaceae; genus Nocardioides. The sequence goes on from CAVXZS010000009.1 coordinate 552,778, forward strand.
CAAGGAGCTGCACGTGAAGCGGCGCCGGCCGCGCAAGCTCGTGGCCGAGCTCGAGCGCGCAGGTGCGACGATCGTGCACCGGGAGACCGTCTCGGTGTCAGACTCCCCGACGGCGTCGAAGGTGGGCCGGCTCATCGTGGAATGGAGACCAGCGGATGGCTGAGAAGAAGGACGGGATGGTCGAGCGGCTGCGCTCGACCCGGGCGGGTGAGGCGCTCGACCTCCGCCGCCGGGTCCGGCGGCTCGAGGCCGAGGTGCAGGAGTGCCGCGCGCTCAACGTGCGGCTGGCCGAGCTCACCGACATCGTCACCGAGCTGCTGCTGCCGGTGGCCGCCCGCGACGAGGAGAAGCTCGCCGAGCTGCTCGAGAAGTACCGCCAGAGCGTCTGACCGGCTCGACGCCATGGCCTCCCAGGTCTTCCTCCACATCGGTCTGCCGAAGACCGGGACCACCTACCTGCAGTCGGTGCTCTGGGGGTCGAAGGCCGCCCTTGCCGGCGACGGGTTCCTGCTGCCGGGCAGCGGCCACCGCGAGCACCTGTGGGCCGCGCTCGAGCTGCAGGAACGTCCCCATCTCGAGCAGCGCCACCCGAAGGCACCCGGCACCCTGGGCCGGCTGGTCAAGGCGGTCAACCGGCACAAGGGTCCGGCCATCCTCACCCACGAGTTCATGTGCGGCGCCGGCCGCGAGCAGGCGCGCCGGCTGGTCGAGTCGCTGGCGCCCGCCGAGGTGCACGTCGTCATCACCGCCCGCGACTCCCTCGGCATGCTCACCGCCGGGTGGGCGGAGTACGTCAAGAACGGCGGCACCAAGCCCCTGAGCGAGATGCACGGCGACCGGCTCGAGGGACAGGCCGAGTTCGGCTGGCGGACCTGGGACCTCGGCGGCGTGCTCCGGCGCTGGGGCCGGCACGTCCGTCCCGAGCACGTGCACGTGCTGCCGATGCCCGGCGCCGGCGCGCCGCGCGACCAGCACTGGCGCAACCTCGCCGGAGTGCTCGGGCTCGACCCCGACCGCTACGACGCGCCGGACGAGCCGCGCAACCCCGCGCTGGGCGTGGTGCAGATCGAGCTGCTGCGACGGGTGAACCCGCACCTCACGGCGTTCCGCAAGCCCGTCGACCGGGGCACCTGGATCCGGGGCTACCTCGCCGAGGGTCACCTCGTGCAGGAGGACGTCGACCGGGTCGGTGCCGACGATGCGCAGGTCGCTGACAGCCGCGAGCGCGCTGACCGCGCCGTGCGCATCATCCAGAGGCGTGGCTACCAGGTCGTCGGCGACGTCGAGAGCCTCCGGGTGCCGGCGGAGCTCCCGCGGCGGACACACCCGGACACCGTGTCGAATGAGGCACTTCTGGCCTCTGCGACTACACTCATCGCGGATCTGCTCGCGGACGTCCGTCGCATCGCCCGCGGAGGCCCGCCCGACCTGACATCGGGTTCAAGTTGACGCAGCGTGTGCCCTCGTCCATCGCATGCGCACCCGATCACTGGGAGAGGTTGTCGGTGAAGAGAGTCTCGATTGCTGGCTGTAGCGCGGTCTCGTTCGCGCTGGTGGTGACCCTGTGGGGCAGCGCCCCCTCGGCGCAGGCCACCACTCCGACCGCCCAGGCGGGGAACGTCGCGACCGTGGCGGCGGCCGCCGTGGCCGCGCCCGCCGCGACCACGGCTGACAAGCAGAAGCCGAAGCCGAACCGGTGGAAGGCCTACAAGGGCGCGTTCTTCAACAACCCCCACGTCAACGCCAACCGCTTCAAGATCGAGCGCAGGCTCATCGACACGATCCGCCACACGCAGAAGGGTGCGACGATCCGGATCGCGGTCTACTCCTTCGACCGCGAGGGCGTCGCCGACGCGCTGATCGCGGCGCACAAGCGCGGCGTGAAGATCCAGATGCTCCTCAACGACCACCAGGACACCCACGCGATGAAGCGGGTGCGCGCGGTGCTCGGGACCAACCGGTCCGCGAAGAGCTTCATCTACAAGTGCAAGCAGGGCTGCCGGACCTTCGCCGACCAGTACCGCAACCTGCACTCGAAGTTCTACACGTTCACCCAGGCCGGCAGGTCCGAGGACGTGATGGCCGTCGGGTCCTTCAACCTGACCCGCAACGCGATCTACCACCAGTGGAACGACCTCTACTTCATGTCCGGCAACAAGGAGCTGTTCAGCCAGTTCGTCGCCACCTTCAAGGACATGAAGAAGGACTACAACACCAAGCAGCCGCCGATCCGATTCTGCGGGACGCCGAAGGGCGCCGAGTGCGACGACTCGGTCGACAAGTACACGACGTGGATCTTCCCCAAGACCTCGACGCCGCAGAGCGACGTGGTCCTCGACATGCTCAACAAGATCCAGTGCCTGACGCCGGACGGCGCCGGGGGCCAGACCCGCACCCACCTCGCGCTCTCGATGCACACCATGCGCGGCGCCCGGGGCAACTACCTCGCCTCCGCGATCCGCGAGAAGTGGGCCCAGGGCTGCGACTTCCGGGTGAGCTACGGGCTGATCGGCTACCAGACCAAGCAGATCCTCGGCGCGTCCACGGCGCGCGGCCGGATCCCCCTGCGCTCCACGGGGCTCGACTACCACCCCGACGACGACTTCGACCTCAACAACGACGGTGAGGACGACGTCATCCTGGACTACTACACCCACCAGAAGTACCTGGTCGTCCAGGGCACCTACAACGGCGTTCCCGACACCAACATGGTCCTCACCGGGTCGTCCAACTGGGCCAGCCTGGGCACCGCCGAGGACGAGGTGTTCTTCACCATCCAGGGCCGCAACAACGCCAAGCGCTACCTCGCCAACTTCAACAGCTTCTGGAACAGCGGCCGGTGGTCGCGCAACGCCTACACGACGACCTACACCGACTTCAAGGTCGCCCGGATGGTCCGCCAGGCCGACGGCTCCTACGAGAAGGTCTACGTCACGGTGCGCCGCCCGGTGACCACGGTCGAGCGCGATCCCTACCGCGCCGGCGGCCGGTTCTGGGAAGGCGACTAGCCTCCGTCGCCGCTGCCGGCGTCCTCGGCGGTGAGCAGCTGCTCGCCCAGGGTGACCAGGGTGTCCTGGTCGGGACCCGTGATGACGGCTGAGGTGCCCGCGAGCGCCTTGGCCAGGGCAGCGGTGCCGGTGCCGGTGTAGGCGGCCCACGTGCCGGTGCCGCTCAGCTTGACCTTGCCGGCCTCCTGGGCGCCGGCCACGAGCTGGGCGACCATCGCGTCGACGTCCGCCGTGGACTGCACGAGCGTCACGGGCGCGCCGTTCGGGTCGGTGAGGGCGATGGTCCACCCGCCACCGCCCTTGGCGCCGTAGGCAGCCCGGAGGACCGTCCAGCCCTCGGGGACCCCGGCGGGGACCAGCGCGGGGAAGTCGTCGGCGATGGCCGCCTTGACGGCCTTGTTGATGACCGGCGACGGCACCGGGTCGCCACTGACCGTCGGGGAGTCGCTGGCCGACGGGGATCCCGAGACCGACGCGGTGTCGGACGGCGGTGCCGAGGAGGTCGACGCCGTGGTCGGGTCGGACGCCGTGGGATCGTCCCCGTCGTCCGAGCCGCACGCCGCCACCGTGGCGGCGACGAGCGCCAGCCCTGCCATGGCTACCGGGATCCGGGTCATGGGCCAAGTGTGCCTCGTGATGTCCACAAGTTCCGGACGGCGGCCAACCTTCGCGGGTTCCACACCGTCAGGAATAGGGGCGACGAAGTCTCGCCTGCAGCCGTCACTCTGTGAATCGATCTGTGAATAGTGTGACGGGTGGGGCAGTTGTGGATTTAGCATGATCCAAGGCACACTGCTTGCGCGACACATTCTCGACCCCTCGGAGGATCACCATCATGACGGGCTTCCCCACCGTCGTCCGGCAGGCCGTTCTCAGGACGAGCCTGCGCCGCTGGTCCATCACAGCGCTCACGCTGGGCATCCTGCTGGGCGGGACCGCGCTCGCGGTCGCCGGCTCGGACAAGAGCTCCGACGAGTACGGCGAGATGGGAGCGAGCCCCATCCCGGTGACCGACATCGTCCACGGCCGGACCAAGTTCCGGGTCGGGTCGTTCAACATCCTCGGCTACGACCACACGGCTCCCGGTGGCACCAAGAAGGGCTACGCCGACGGCGCGCAGCGGATGAAGTGGGCCGTCCAGGTCCTCAAGAGCGAGGACGTCGACGTGGTCGGCCTCCAGGAGTTCCAGCCCCAGCAGTACGACAAGTGGGTGAAGAAGGCCTCGCCCCAGTACGACATCTTCCCGGGCTACGTCGACACCATCGGCTTCCTGCGCAACTCGATCGCCTGGCGCAAGGACAAGTTCCGGATGGTGACGAACACCTGGATCAAGCTGCCCTACTTCCACGGCGAGGTGCTCCGGATGCCGGTCGTGCTGCTTCAGTCGCTGGCGACCGGCCAGCAGTTCTACGTGATGAACTTCCAGAACCCCGCCGACGTCCGCGGCAACGCCCAGCACTGGCGGCTGATCGGCCAGCGGCTGCAGATCGCCCTGGTCAACCAGCTCAAGGTGAGCAACAACCTCCCGATCATCTGGACCGGCGACATGAACGCCAAGAAGCAGGTCTTCTGCCGGGTGACCAAGCAGGCCGGCATGATCTCCGCCAGCGGCGGGCTCCGCACCGACACCACCTGCAGCCCGCCCCCCGGCATGGTCGTCGACTGGATCTTCGGCTGGAACGCGACGTTCAGGAAGTACGAGCAGATCCGGACCCGGAAGGTCGCTCGGACCACCGACCACCACCTGCTCACCGCCAAGGTCAGGCTCGACCCCATCGCGGCGACCATCCCGCCGCCGACGGTGTGCGCGACGGCGACGACCACGGCGACCGCCACGGCCACGGCCACGGTCACCAGCACGCAGACCGCCACCCAGACGGCCACCACCAGCCCGTCGTCGACGCCGACCCCGACCGTGACGCCGACCCCGGCGCCCACGTGCACCGTGACCGCCACCACCACGGCCACCACGACGACGACCACGACCTTGACACCGTCTCCCTGATCGTGGCTCCGTGATCCTGGCCACGGCGCGCAGGGTGAAGCGCGGGTAACCTCGGGCCCGCCATCCGCCCGGATGGCTCACCAGAGCGCGCAAGGAGCTTCACCCATGGGTCGCCTGTGCCAGACCGACGGACTGACCGACGACCAGACCGAGATCCTCAAGGCGGTCCGGACCTTCGTGGATGAGCAGATCATCCCGGTGGCGACCGAGCTCGAGCACGCGGACGAGTACCCGCAGGAGATCGTGGACGGGCTCAAGGAGCTCGGGATCTTCGGGCTCACCATCCCGGAGGAGTACGACGGGCTGGGGGAGTCGTTGCTGACCTATGCGCTGTGCGTCGAGGAGATCGCGCGCGGCTGGATGAGCGTCTCGGGCGTCATCAACACCCACTTCATCGTCGCCTACATGCTGATGCGGCACGGCACGGACGAGCAGAAGAAGAAGTACCTGCCCAGGATGGCCGCCGGCGAGGTCCGGGGTGCGTTCTCGATGTCGGAGCCCGGGCTGGGCTCGGACGTGGCGGCGATCAAGACCAAGGCGGTCAAGAACGACGAGGGCGGCTACACGATCGACGGCCAGAAGATGTGGCTGACCAACGGCGCCACGTCCAACCTGGTGGCCACCCTGGTCCGAACCGGCCAGGAAGACGGGCAGAGCGGGGAGGAGTCGCCGTACAAGTCGATGACCACCTTCCTCGTGGAGAAGGAGGAGGGGTTCGGCGAGACCGCACCCGGCCTCACCATCCCCGGCAAGATCGACAAGATGGGCTACAAGGGCGTCGACACCACCGAGGCCGTCTTCGAGGGGTTCCGCACCACCGACGACCAGATCCTCGGCGGGGAGACCGGCAAGGGCTTCTACCAGATGATGGACGGCGTCGAGGTCGGCCGCGTCAACGTCGCCGCCCGCGCCTGCGGCATCGCCAACCGCGCGTTCGAGCTGGCGATCGCCTACAGCCAGCAGCGCGAGACCTTCGGCAAGCCGATCAGCGAGCACCAGGCGATCCTGTTCCGGCTCGCGGAGATGGCGACCAAGGTCGAGACCGCCCACGCGATGATGGTCCGCGCCGCCCGCCAGAAGGACTCCGGCGAGCGCAACGACGTCGAGGCCGGCATGGCCAAGATGGTGGCCTCGGAGTACTGCAACGAGGTGGTCCAGGACTCCTTCCGGATCCACGGCGGCTACGGCTACTCCAAGGAGTACGAGATCGAGCGGCTCTACCGCGAGGCGGCGTTCATGCTCATCGGCGAGGGCACCAGCGACATCCAGAAGATGATCATCGGCAGGTCGCTGCTCAAGGACTACAAGCTGCGCTGATACAGCGGGTGCCTATCCTGCGGAGGTTTCGAGACGGTTGCTGCGCAACCTCCTCAACCACCGCCGGTGGTTGAGGAGGGCGCAGGACGTCGGTCTCACCACCGCCGGTGGCTGAGCAGGGCGCAGGACGTCGGTCTCACCACCGCCGGTGGTTGAGCAGGGCGCAGGACGTCGGTCTCACCACCGCCGGTGGTTGAGGAGGGCGTTCTGCGCCCGTCTCGAAACCAGGTGAGCCGAGGCTGGGACTCAACGACCGCGAGCAGTGCGCCACTCCGGCGCGAGCACCGCCCAGACCTCGGTGTCCCACATCCGGCCGGTGTGGCTCCACGACTCGCGCAGGGTCCCCTCGTGGGTCATGCCGAGACGCTGGGCGACGGCGCGGCTGGCGGCGTTCTCCGGGACGCAGTGCCACTCCGCCCGGTGCAGCCCGCGCTCCAGCAGGGCCCAGTCGAGCATCGCCACGACGGCCCGGTTGACGTAGCCGTGGCCCTGGGCGTCGGCGGCGAGCCAGACGCCCACCTCGCACACCCCGGCGGCCGGCTCGAAGATCCGGAACAGGGTGCCGCCGACCATCCGCCCGTCGACCCGCAGGGCGTAGATGCGCGGCCCGTCGGCGGCGGCGCCGTCGGCGTACCGCTGGAGGAACGCACGCGCCAGCGTCTCGTCCTCGATCGAGCTGCCCCACGGCAGCCACGGCGAGAGGTGGTCGCGCTCGGCGGCGACGAACGCGGCGAACTCCGCGGCCCGCCAGGGCTCGAGGGAGTCGAGCGTGAGGCCGTCGCCGAGGTCGAGGGAGAGCATCGGGGCTCCTTTCCGGGTACATAACAAGTGTTGTGTAACCTAGCAGCATGCCGCAACCCGTCGACCACGACGTCCGCCGCCGCGAGGTCGCCGAGGCGGTGTGGCGGGTGCTCGCCGACACCGGGTTCGCCGGGCTGAGCCTGCGCGCGGTCGCGAAGGAGATGGGCGCCACGACGGGACTGCTGACCCACTACTTCCGCAGCAAGCGCGAGCTCGTCCGGCACGCCCTCGAAGTGCTGCACGAGCGGACCGGGCCGCGGATGCGGGAGGCGGGGACCGGCGACCACGGCCTCGAGGCTCTCCGGTCGCGGCTGCGTGCGGTCCTGGTCGACGACGACGAGGGCACCGTCCTGAGCAGGGTGTGGGTCGGCTTCTGGGACCTCGCGCTGGCGGACGCCGAGCTCGGCCTCGCGGAGGCGGCACGCTACGAGCGATGGCGCGCCCGGCTCCGCCCCCTGGTCGACGAGGCGGTCGCGGCGGGTGAGCTGGCGGCCGGACGCGACCGCGAGACCGTGGTCGACGTGCTGACCGCCTTCACCCACGGGCTGGTGGTCCAGGCGCTGTTCGACCCGGACCGGTTCCCGGCGGAGCGGCAGTACGCCGTCCTCGACGAGGTGCTGGCCGCGCTGGCCTGACTCCTTGGCCGACTACTGGAGCTACTGGGCAGCGCCGACCTGCACGTTCGCGATCGCATAGCCGATCTCGTCGTCGGCCATGGTCTTGTGACCGTCGACGAAGACGCTGTTCGGGTAGTCCTGGCCGGCCGGCCAGTCGACGGTGACCCGGTCGGCCGTGGTGTCGTTGGCCTTCTCGATGACGTCGTTGATGGTCAGCCAGAACTGCTGGCCCGCGGGGTCGCCCGCCTGGGTCTCGCCGTCGCGCCCGCCGCTCTGGCCCATGCCGTAGACCGCGGCCACCACCTCGGCGTCTGCGACGGTCACGACGACCGGGGTGCCGCCTCCCATGCAGAAGCAGGTGACCGTGAGCTCGAAGGAGTAGTCGGCCGGCTCGAACTCCGGGTAGGTCCCGACCGTGGGACTGCTCGTCGGACTCGGGGTCGGAGTCGCGGTCGGAGTGGGGGTCGGCGTGCTCGCGGCGGTCGTCGGGGCCGGGTCGGAGGCGACGTCGTCCCCGTCGTCGTCGGAGCCGCAGGCGACCAGGGACAGCGGGAGCAGGAGGGCAGCGGCAGACAGTGCGAGGGATCGCATGAGGGTGGGACGAGGCGACGGGAGCCCGGGTTCCATGCGCCCACCCTCGCACTCGCTCGCGTGTCGGTGCATTGTCGAGTGAACAACGGTGCTTACAGTTCGCCATGCGAGCCGCGCAGGTCCTGTGCCTCCTCGCGGCGACGACCTCGCTCACGGTTCCCGGCGGGCCCGCGACCTCCTACGACGGTGGGCGGGTCTCCGGTGTCGTCTGGGCCGACGCCTCACCGACCGTCGTGGCCGGCGCGCCGGCGACGCTGCACGTGGCACTCGCGCCGGGGGCCCCGACCCAGCTGTCGGTGCGGGTCACCGGCGGCACGGTGGTCGGTGTCCCGTCCGCGTGCGCCGCCAGCACGGTGATCCGGCGCCGCTCCTACCTCTCGGCAGACGCCACCCGCCTGGTCTGCGACGTCGTCGGCACCACCGCCGAGGACCTCCTCCTGGACCTGCGCGCCGGCACCGGTCCGGACCCGCTGTCGGCAGTGCTCACCGAGGCCGGCACCGTCACGTCACCGCCCGCCCGGCCGGTGCTGCCCGGCCCGCCCGACACCGCGCGGCTGCTGCGGCTGATCTCGAGCCCGGACTTCCTGAACGCCGACATCGCCGACCTGCGTCAGGGGCCGGGCTTCTGGAACCGCGACCGGTCCGCCAACTCCACCAGCCCGGCCTACGAGCGGGCGATCGACCACGTCCTGGACGACTGGCAGCGTCAGGAGCCGGACGCGGTGCTGGTGGCCGGCGACCTGGTCGACGGCCGCTGGGGCCGCGACTCCCATCACACCGGCACCTTCGGGCCCGTCGGCAACCCGGCCCAGCGGGCGGCCGCGGCCCGGCTCGCCGCGGCGACGTACTACCCGCAGTACCGCGAGCGGTTCCGCGACCACGGCCTCGACCTCTACGCCGCCGCCGGGGACCACGAGTACGGCGACAACGCGTTCACGGCCTCCAAGCGCCGGCTCGCCCCGGTCTTCCAGCAGGAGTTCGCGCGCTACTTCACGCGCACCCCGGCCGGTCGTCCGCGGTTCCGCGACCACCCCACGGGACCGCACGCCGCGACGGCGTACGCGTTCCGGCCGGCGCCGCAGGTCCAGGTGGTCACCATCGACCCGTTCGACATCGCGCCGGACCACGCCCGGCTCCGGGTCGACCGCCAGCAGCTGCGGTGGCTGGTGCGGGTGCTCCGCTCCGCGCAGCGCGACGGCGTGCGCTGGACCATCGTCCAGGGCCACCTGCCGATCCTCGAGCCGGTGCGCTCGCGCGGCTCCAGCGAGCTGCACTACCCGGGCGGCTCGAGGTCGCGGCTGTGGCGAGTCTTCCGCAGGTACGGCGTCGACGTCTACCTCTGCGGCGAGGTGCACGACGTGACCGCGACCAGCCAGGACGGCGTCCTCCAGCTGGCCCACGGGGGAGCGTTCCAGTTCGGCCTGACGACCTATGCCGTGCTCGACGTGCACGACGACCGGCTCGAGGTCACGCTCCGCGACTACGCGGTCCGGATCCGCGACGCTCGCGACCACAGCCGGCTGTGGGAGACCGTGCGCAGCGGACTCAAGAAGTGGGTCAGGCTCGACCGCGAGCCGGTGACCATCGGCACGATCACCCTCGACGCGGCAGGGCAGGTCACCAACCGTTCCGGAATCCTGTTGCCGTACGGCCGCTGACTCGTGCGAGGGTGGAGTCATGTCCGGAGCGAATGACGACCTGTTGGCCAAGATGCGCGAGGCCCTCGACAAGAAGAACGCTGGCCGCAAGAAGAAGGGGGAGAAGGGCGTCCACGAGGACGGGCCGCTCACCGAGAAGGCCCACGGCTCCGAGGTGGTCGGTGGCGCCCCGAAGATGCACCGGCGCAAGGCCGGTGGCGGAGGCAGCTGACCGGGGTCGGCTGACCTCGGCGCCCGGGTGAGATAGGCCACGCGTCCGGCCGCTGCCCGCGAGCCGCGGGGCAGGGAGGATGGGCGCATGCAGTTCGGACGCAGCTACGAGGAGTTCGAGGTCGGTGCGACCTACAAGCACTGGCCCGGCAAGACGGTCACCGAGTACGACGACCACCTGTTCTGCCTGCTCACGATGAACCACCACCCCCTGCACCTCGACGCGCACTACGCCGAGGAGACGACCCAGTTCGGCAAGAACGTCGTGGTCGGCAACTACGTCTACTCGATCCTGCTCGGCATGTCGGTGCCCGACATCTCCGGCAAGGCGATCGCCAACCTCGAGATCGAGTCGCTGCGCCACGTCGCGCCGACGTTCCACGGCGACACGCTCTACGGCGAGACCACGGTCCTCGACAAGTGGGAGTCGAAGTCCAAGGACGACCGGGGCGTCGTCCACGTCGAGACCATCGGCTACAACCAGGACGGCAAGGTCGTCTGCATCTTCCGCCGCAAGGTGATGGTGCCCAAGGACAGCTACCTCGACGAGCGCGGCGGCGAGCAGCCGGGCCGCCCGGTCCCGCAGCCCGACAGGAACTGGCCCGGCGCGTGACTCGCGACCGGGTGAGCTCGTGAGAAGCGTGCCCGGGGCATAGATCGGCGTCGGTGTGGTCACCGACACATGGTGAGCACACGCACCGAGGCTGCTCCCGCCGCCGAGGAACGGCGCGACACCCGCTTCTTCGGCCAGCCGTGGCCGCTGGCCAGCCTGTTCGGCGTCGAGATGTGGGAGCGGTTCAGCTTCTACGGGATGCAGGGCATCCTCGTCATCTACCTCTACTTCTCCGCGAGCGAGGGTGGCCTCGGCATCTCCGAGGCGACCGCGACCAGCATCGTCGGCGCCTACGGCGGTGCGGTCTACATGGCGACGATCCTCGGCGCGTGGGTGTCCGACCGGCTGATCGGTCCCGAGCGCACGCTGTTCGCGTCGGCGTTCGTGGTGATGGCCGGGCACGTCGCGCTCGCCCTCCTTCCCGGACTGGGCGGCGTGGGTGTCGGGCTGAGCCTCGTCGCACTGGGCAGCGGCGGTGTGAAGGCGAACGCGACCGCGCTGGCGGGCTCGCTGTACGCCGAGAACGACGAGCGGCGCGACGCCGGCTTCTCGCTGTTCTACATGGGCATCAACCTCGGCGCCTTCTTCGGCCCGCTGCTGACCGGGCTGCTCCAGAAGAACCAGGGGTTCCACTACGGCTTCGGGCTGGCCGCCATCGGCATGGCGCTCGGGCTGACGCAGTACGCCCTCGGCCGCGGGTCGCTGCCGGAGGAGACCCACGAGGTGCCGCATCCGCTCGAGCACGCCCGCCGCGCGGCGTACGCCGTCGGGCTGGTCGCCGCCGCCGCCGCGGTCGTCGTCCTCGCGGTGACCGGGCTGATGACCGCCAGCAACCTCGCCGACTGGGTGCTCGGCATCGTCAGCGTCGCGTCGGTCGCCTACTTCCTGGTGATCCTCAGCTCGCACCACGTGACGTCGACCGAGCGGAGCCGGGTGTGGGCGTTCGTCCCGCTGTTCGTGTGCAACGCCGTCTTCTGGTCGCTCTACCAGCAGCAGTTCACGGTGGTGACGATCTTCAGTGACGAGCGGCTGGACCGGAACCTGTTCGGCTGGGAGATGCCGATCTCGTGGGTGAACTCGATCAACCCGGTCATGGTCATCGTCTTCGCCGGCGTGTTCGCCGCGGTGTGGACCAAGCTCGGCGACCGGCAGCCGGTGACGCCGATCAAGTTCGGGCTCGGGACCGTGGTCATGGGCATCGCGTTCTGGTCGTTCCTGCTCAACCCGGGCGGCGAGCACGCGGCGCCGCTGCTGCTGCTCGCCCTGACCCTGTTCGCCTTCACGATGGGCGAGCTGCTCATCTCACCGGTGGGACTCTCCCTGTCGACCAAGCTGGCGCCGGAGCGCTTCCACACCCAGATGGTGGCGCTCTACTTCCTCTCGGTCGCCTTCGGCACGGCCATGGCAGGCAAGCTCGCCGGCTACTACGACCCCAAGGACGAGACCGGCTACTTCCTGCTGCTCGGGGCGGTCGCGGTGGCGGTCGGCGTGCTGGTGCTGGTGTGCACCAAGCCGATCACCCGGCTGATGGACGGGGTGCGCTGACCTGCCTCGGTAGCGAGACAGGCAAGGCGGTCGCGGACGTCATACGTCGCCGCGCTTAAACGTGGCACCGTCCGTATGACGTCCTGAGGGCCACCGTGCGTCGTCCGCCGATCAGTTGATGATGTCGCCGCGTCCGTCCGCGAGGATCGACGCCAGCCGGTCGCGCCATGCTTGCAGCGCCTCCGGGGTCTGCCGGGTCCAGTCGGCGACCTCGCCGACGACCCTGAGTGGTTCCCTGCTGCGATAGGAGCGGGTGGGGTTGCCGGGGAACTTCTTGTCGGTCACGTTCGGGTCGTTCTCGAACGTGCCTGTCGGTTCCACGGCGTACACCCGCGGCTCACCCTCGCCCGCCGCGAGCTCCGCGGCGAGCCCGGCACCGTCGGGCAGCGCGGTGAAGTAGATGTGGTTCATCACGACCTCGGGCCGATAGTTCGACCGGAAGCCCGCCGTGAGGTGGTCACCCACTCGCAGGTCGGCTTTCGTGCCGTGGAAGAACGGTCCCTGGTCCGGCATGTCACCCACCGCCACAGGTTACGCGGATGGGACCAGTGCTCAGTCGCGGACTGGGTGAGGCCGCCAACCACGCCAAGCAGGCCGACGGCTGGAGCGCTCGCGCCGTGGATGGCCCGGTCCACACGATCGAGATCAGCACCCCCGACCGGCCACCGCTACCTCTCCACGGTCTCGACCACCGGCCCCCGGTGCCCGGCGGGGGCGAAGGACCGCGCCAGGGGCAGCATCGCCAGGATCAGCACCATCGGCACGGCGAAGCCGATGCCGGAGAGAGCCGGCTCCGACCAGCCCGGTGAGCACGGCGCCGAGCAGGCCGCCGACGTAGTTGAACTGGTTGAAGCGCGCGATCACGGCGTCGACGCGCGCCTGCTCGCCGCCCGCGATCCGCGCGGCGGCCGAGAAGCTCAGCGGCGCGATCACCGAGACGCCGGCGCCGAGCAGGGTGAAGCCGAGGACCGCGACCGGCCAGCTGGGGGCGGTGACCACGACGAGCAGGGCCAGCGCGGCCACGACCGCGCCCGTGCGCAGGACCAGCGTGGCGCCGTACCTCGCGACCAGCGAGTCGCCCGCCAGTCTCAGCACCAGGCTGGCCACCAGGTAGGGCAGCGTCGCGAGCGCCACCAGCGAGCGTGGCGCGTCGACGACGTCGTCGAGGAAGGTCGGCCCCCACGTCTGGGAGGCGGTGTCGACCATGTAGAAGAGGACCATCCCGAGCCCGACCAGCAGGATCGGGCGCCACGGGACGTCGACGCGCTCGGCCTCGGCGACGGCCTCGCCGTGCTCGCGGGGGAGGTACGGCGCGGCGAGGGCCAGCAACGGCACCACGGCGACCAGGCCCGCCGTCCAGAGCGGCGCGTGCGCGGCGGCCAGCGCGTAGCAGGCACCGAGGATGCCGCCGAAGGTCCACGCGCCGTGGAACGACGGCAGGATGGTGCGTCCGTAGCGGTGCTCCACCGCGACCGCCTGCATGTTGCTCGTGGCGTCGACGATGCCGAGCCCCACGCCGTAGCCGGCGAGTGCCACCACGAACACCAGCCCGGTCGGCGCGGCGGCGGCCACCGGGACCGAGAGACTGACGGTGAGCAGGCCGGCGCGAAGGGTGCTGGCGCTGGAGCTCCGGTGCGCGACGAGCTCGGCGAGCATCGAGCCGGCGCCGGCGAGCAGGACGATCATGAGCAGCACCAGTGACAGCTCGACCTCGGAGAGGTCCCACCGGTCGGAGAACCGTGGCAGCCGGGTGGTGAGGCTGATGAACACCATCCCCTGGGTGGCGAAGGCCAGCGCCGCGGCGCGGCGGGCCAGCCGATCGCGGTCATCCATGGCCCGATCGTGCCAGTGACTCATCCCGCGCCGTGGGGGAGGATGCTCCGGGTCTCTGGAACGGGAGTGGCAATGGCGCGCACAGGACAGCAGCTGCGGGTCCGCACGGCGAAGGCGATGGCCGACAGCAGTCGCCCCCCGGTCAAGACCGCGACGGAGAGGAAGTCAGGCCTGGGCGACCGGCTCCGCTACATGTTCGACAACTCGATGTCGTCGGGCACACCCGCGCTCATCGCCTGGCTGTTCGCGGCGACGCTGCTGCTGATCATGGTCTTCGCGCTCATCCTCACCGTCGCCGGGATGGGACCGGCGGGCGGGGAGAACCGTGGGTTCTTCCCCGACCTGTTCTACAACCTGCTGCACGCGCTCGACCCGGGCACCATCGGCGGTGACGAGGGCACGTGGCGGTTCAAGCTCACGATGCTGGCGCTCACCCTGGGCGGGCTGTTCATCGTGAGCGCGCTGATCGGCGTGCTCGCCAGCGGCATCGACTCCAAGCTCGCGGACCTGCGCCGTGGTCGCTCGATCGTGCTCGAGGAGGACCACACCGTGATCCTCGGCTGGTCGGAGTCGATCTTCACGATCATCTCCGAGCTGACCCTGGCCAACGAGAGCCGCAAGGACCCGGTCATCGTGATCCTCGCCGACCGCGACAAGGTCGACATGGAGGAGGAGCTCAAGGTCAAGGTCCCCGAGCGCCGGGGCACCAAGATCATCTGTCGCTCCGGCTCGCCGATGGATCTCGACGACCTGCGGCTCAGCAGCCACGACACGGCCCGGTCGGTGATCCTGCTGGCGCCGGAGTCCGACGAGCCCGACTCCGAGGTCATCAAGACCCTGCTGGCGCTCACCCACGCCGGGCCCGACGGGCCGCGGATCGTCGCCGAGATCCAGGACCCGACCAACCTCGAGGCGGCGGCCCTGGTCGGCGCCGGCCGCACCACGCTGCTCGACATCCGCGAGACGGTGGCCAAGCTGGTCGTGCAGACCTCGCGCCAGTCGGGTGCGGCGGCGGTCTACACCGAGCTGTTCGACTACTCCGGCGACGAGTTCTACTTCTTCGAGGACCACGGGCTGGCCGGGTCGACGTACGCCGAGGCGCAGCAGGCGTTCGAAGCCGCGTCGGTGGTCGGCATCGTCGACGGCACGACCTCGAAGCTGAACCCGCCGCCCGACACCGTCATCACCGCCGACCAGACCCTCATCGTCGTCGTGGAGGACGACTCCGCGCTGCAGGGACAGTCGCGGTCGATGACCGAGCCGGCCCTCAACCGGCTGGGCCAGCAGTCCTCCGACCAGTCGCGGCCGACACGGGCGCTCGTGATCGGCTGGAACGACCGGGCGCCGATCGTGCTGCGCGAGCTCGACCGCTACGCGCCACCCGGCTCGACCCTGACCGTGCTCACGACGTACGGCGAGCCCGTCGTGCCACCGCTGCCCCACCTGGCCGTGACCGTGGTCAAGGCGTCCTCGACCAACCGCGCCGTGCTCGAGGAGCACGTGGCCGCCGATCTGGACCAGATCATCGTGCTCTGCTACGACCGCGACCTCGAGGCACAGGCGGCGGACTCGCGCACCCTGGTGTCGCTGCTGCACGTGCGCGACATCCTGCGCAAGGTGGGGTCGGAGACGCCCGTCGTGAGCGAGATGATGGACGATCGCAACCGGATCCTGGCCTCGGTCGCCGACGTCGACGACATCGTGGTCAGCGGCGAGATCGTCTCCCTCCTGGTCACCCAGCTGTCCGAGGACGGCCGGCTCGAGGCGGTCTTCAAGGAGCTGCTGGGCGCGGAGGGCAGCGAGATCTACCTGCGGCCCGCCGAGTGGTACGTCCAGCCGGGCTCCGACGTCAGCTGGGCCACCGTGGTGGCCGGTGCGGCGCGCCGCAACGAGACCGCGATCGGGCTCAAGTCGGCGATGCTGGCCGACCCCGGGCTGAAGTTCGGCGTGGTCGTCAACCCGCCGAAGTCGCAGACCTACACGATCGGCCCGAGCGACGCCGTCGTGGTGCTCGCGGAGGACTGAGCGAGCTTTCGGTTACCTTGCGCCCGTGGGTGACGTCTGGCTGGTCCGGCACGGCGAGACCGAGTGGAGCCGCGACGGCCGGCACACCGGGACGACCGACCTCCCGCTGACCGAGGCGGGCGAGGCGGCCGCGCGCGACCTGGCCCCGCGGCTGGCCGGCGAGAGCTTCGCCCTGGTCCTCACCTCGCCGCTCGAGCGGGCCCGGAGGACGGCCGCGCTGGCCGGGTTTCCCGAGGCAGAGGTCGACGAGGACCTGGTGGAGTGGAAGTACGGCGACTACGAGGGCGTCACCACCGAGGAGATCCGCGAGACGGTGCCGGGCTGGACGGTGTGGACGCATCCGAGCCCCGGCGGTGAGAGCGCCGACGAGGTGTCCGAGCGGCTCGACCGGGTCGTCGAGCGCTGCCACGGCGTGGACGGGGACGTGCTGCTGGTGGGGCACGGCCACTCGCTCCGGGCGCTCGCCGCGCGCTGGCTCGGGCTGCCGGTCGAGGACGGCCGCCTGCTGAAGCTCGACACCGGCACGGTGTCGGTGCTCGGCCACGAGCGCGAGAGCTCCGTGGTGCTCCGCTGGAACGCTTGACCTGGCTCACCCCTGTCTTGGACGGTTGAGCATGGCTCTCTCGGTCGGCTGCCCGCGCTGCGCGACGCCGATCGCCCAGGCCGGTGACCTGTGGTCGTGTCCGGACCACGGGGTGGTAGCGCCGCTGTGGCGGCCCGCCGAGGCGTCGTACGACGCGTTCGTCGAGCACCTGGGTGCCACCGCACGCTTCCCGACCTACCTTCCCTGGCCGCTGAGCCCCGGGTGGCGGGTCACCGACTTCGCCGCCGTCGGCACCGTCGACCGCGGCCGAGCCGTGATGACCTGCGTCTCCGGCACCTCGACGCTGGACGGCCCGGTCGACGTCCTCGTGATCACCGAGGAGCCCGGCACCGGCCTGGGCGCCCGCATCGCCGGCACGATCCACGACGACCCGGGCCCCGAGGTCGGTGCGGGCCCCCCGACGGTCCGCGTCAGGATCGACTCCAAGACCATTCCGCTCTGGCCGGTCTCCACGTCGCTGGCCACCGGCGAGTGGGACCGGTCGGTGGTGGCCGGCGAGGCCCAGGGCCGCTGGCTGTGGCTGGTGCTCCGGCCGGCGTCGGCGATCATGCTGCTGCGCGACGACTGGATCCTGCGCGACGTGTCCGGGCTGGGGCCTCCGCTGGTCGAGCTCCCCTTCGGAGGTCCGGCTCCGGCGTGGTGACGGGTGGTCGCCTCTAGGCTCCACTGGTGCGTATCGACCTCCACACCCACACGCGGGCCAGCGACGGCACGCAGACGGCGGAGGAGCTGGTGCGCGCGGCCGCCGACCAGGGGCTCGACGTGCTCGGCGTCACCGACCACGACACGACCGAAGCCTGGGCGGCGTCGGCGCGGACCGCGGAGCAGGTCGGGATCGCGCTCGTGCGCGGGATCGAGGTCAGCACCAAGCACCTCGGTCGTGGTGTGCACCTGCTGGCCTACCTGCCCGACCCGACCTACCCGCCCCTGGTGGCCCAGCTGCGGAAGATCCTCGACGGCCGCAACAGCCGGGTGCCGGCGATGCTGGAGCGGCTCCGCTCGGCCGGGATCGACGTCGGCATCGCCGACGTACGCCGCGCCTCCGACGGCACGGCGGCGACGGGACGACCCCACGTCGCCGACGCGCTGGTCGCGCTGGGCGTGGTGCCCGACCGGGGCACGGCGTTCCGCCGGTTCCTCAACCCCGGACGTCCGGCGTACGTCAACCGCTACGCCGCCCCGCTGGTCGAGATGATCCGCATCGTCGACGAGGCCGGGGGAGTGGCCGTGCTGGCACACCCGTGGGGCCGGCACGGCGCGGACTCCCTGCCGGAGAGCGCGATCACCGAGCTCGCCGGACTCGGGCTGGCCGGCCTCGAGGTCGACCACCAGGACCACACGACGGCGGACCGCGAGCAGCTGCGGGCGATCGCCCGCCGGCTCGACCTCGTGGTCACCGGCTCCAGCGACCACCACGGCGTCGGCAAGCACGACCACGAGCTCGGCTGCAACACGACCTCCCCCGAGGACTACGAGCGGCTGCTCGCCCTCGCCGAGGCCGCAGCCGCGCGATCGGCCCGCACCACCCCCGAGGTGATCTCATGAGACGGATGGTGGCTATTTGCGCCCGATCGACTGGAAGCGCTGGAGGACGCTGTGGGGGATCAGCCGAGCGGCCGTGGTGATCGCCTTGTACTGCGCCGAGGGGATCGAGTAGACCCGCCCCTTGTCGAAGTCCGACAGCGCGGTGGCGACCAGCTTGTCCGCCTCGAGCCACAGGAAGCCGGGCGCGGAGCCGCGGTCGACGTCCATCCGCTCGTGGAACTCGGTCTTGGTGAACCCCGGGCAGAGCGCCATCACCTTCACGCCGCGCGGCTTGTACTCGTTCGCGGCCCACTCGGAGAAGGAGTTCACCCAGGCCTTCGCGGCGCTGTAGGAGCCTCGGGGGAGGAACGCCGCCACGCTCGAGACGTTGATGATGCCGCCGTGGCCGCGCGCGGCCATCGCCCTGAGCGCGGCGTGCGACAGGCGCAGCACGGCGGTGACCAGGACGTCGAGCATGGCGGTCTCGGCGTCCACGGAGTTGTCGAGGAACCGACCCTTGAGGCCGAAGCCCGCGTTGTTGACCAGCAGCTCCACCGGGCGGGCAGCGTCGGCCAGCCGCGCCTCGACGCGGGCCAGGTCGGCGCGGTCGGTCAGGTCCGCCGCCAGGACCTCGACCTCGACCCCGTGGGCGGCGCGCAGCTCGGCAGCGGTCTTCTCGAGCCGTTCCTCGTCGCGCGCGACCAGGACCAGGTCGTAGCCGCGGGCCGCGAGCTGCTCGGCGAAGGAGTGGCCGATGCCTGCCGTGGGGCCCGTCACGAGCGCGGTCTCAGACATGGGCCGCAGTCTGGCAGGTGGGTGCTCCGCCCCGACCGGGACGTCCGGCATGATGGGCAGTCATGAGCCAGCGACGTACGACGGTCCTCGCGATCGCCAACCAGAAGGGTGGCGTCGCCAAGACCACCACGGTGGCGTCCATCGGGGCGGCCCTGGCCGAGCTCGGCCAGCGGGTCCTCCTCGTCGACCTGGACCCACAGGCCTGCCTGACCTTCTCCCTGGGCATCGACCCGGAGGACCTCGAGCTCTCGGTCCACCACGTGCTGACCAAGGGGCTGGCGCCGACCGAGGCGATCCTCACCACCGAGGACGGCGTCGACCTGCTCCCGGCGACCATCGAGCTGGCACGCGCCGAGGCCGACCTGCTCACCCGCACCGGCCGTGAGCACGTCCTGCGCACGATGGTGGAGGACCTCGCCGACCAGGGCGAGGACTACGACTGGATCCTGCTCGACTGCCCACCCTCGCTCGGCGTGCTCACCGTCGCCGCGCTGACCGCGGCCGAGGGCGTGCTGATCCCGCTCCAGTGCGAGACGCTCTCGCACCGCGGGGTCGGTCAGCTGCTCGACACCGTCCACGACGTACGCCGGTTCACCAACCGCGACCTGGTGGTCTGGGGCGTGCTCCCCACGCTCTACGACGGACGCACCAACCACGCCCGCGCCGTGCTCGACACGATCTCCGACACCTACGACCTCGAGGTGATCGAGCCACCGATCCCCAAGACCATCAAGTTCGCCGAGGCGCCTGCGGCCGGCCGGTCGATCCTGGCCACCAGCCGCAGCAGCAAGGGCGCCAAGGCCTACCGCGAGGTCGCCGCCAACCTGTCCGCTCGGGTGGCGTCCTGACCCATGCCGAGCCACCGCGCAGAGCCGCCGCGCCGCCGTGCCACGCCGCCGGCGGGTCGCCGGCGCGCTGAGCGCGCTCAGCCGCGCTACGGCAGGCTCGCCGTGCTCGGGGCCTCGCTGGGCGTCACCGCCGTCGCGATGCTGGGCGGGGTCGGCGTGCTCCCGTCGGTGGCCAGCGGCGACCCGGGCGACCACGGCGACACCGCCCACGACACGTCGGCCGCGGGCTCGGTCCTGGCCGGTGCCGAGACGACGCCGTCCGCGGACACCTCAGCCGACCCCTCCGTCGAGCCGTCCGCGCCGTCGACCTCGCAGTCGACCGCGCAGACGAAGGGCCAGTCGAAGGGGCAGCCGGCCGACGCCTCCGCCAGCGACCAGGCTCAGGCTGCCGACCCGCCGGTCCCCGAGGACTCCGGTGCCGGTCGGCGGATCGTCTTCGACCAGAGCGACCAGCGGGTCTGGCTGGTCGACGACGACGAGGAGGTCGAGCGGACCTACCTGGTCTCGGGCAGCCTCTACGACAACCTCGACCCCGGCACCTACTCGGTCTACTCGCGCTCCGAGCAGGCCTGGGGGGTCGACGACTCCGGGACCATGAAGTACTTCGTGCGCTTCACCGAGGGCACCAACGGCGCGGCGATCGGCTTCCACGACATCCCCGTGGACGACGGCGAGCTCGTGCAGTCCGTCGACCAGCTGGGCACGCCCCAGTCGCACGGCTGTGTCCGCCAGGAGCGCGACGACGCCATCGCGCTCTGGGAGTTCGCCCCGATCGGCACCGAGGTGGACGTCACCGCATGACGCGGGAGGGATCCCAGGTTAACCTGGGATCGCTGAACTTCTGGGGCGTTGCAACACCCGAGAAGTTCAGGGACTGCCCTGGAAGTCAGGCGTTCGTGGTGGCTTGGTCGCCACCCGACCCGGAGCCCGAACGACGACGGCGACGCCGGTTGCGGGTGCGTGCGGCACCCCCCTCGGCAGACTCGCCGGCCCCGATGGAGGCCGCCGCGGCCGCCGGAGCAGCCTCGCCCGCCGCTGTCTCGCCGCTGCGGGTGCGGCTTCGGCTGCGCTGCGGGCGGTCGCTGCGCTGCGGGCGGTCGCCGCCTCGGCTGTCACGCCCGCCGCGGCCGCCACGGTCACCGCCGCGCTGCTCGCGAGGCTCACGGGGCTCGCGCGGCTTCTCGGGCACGATCCGGCCCTTGGTGCCCGGCGGGATGCCCTGGTCGTGGAAGAGGTGCTCGGAGGTCGAGTAGGTCTCCTGCAGCTCGTCGAAGGGCAGGTCGAGCGTCTTGTTGATCATCTTCCAGCGGTGCAGGTCCGCCCAGTCGACGAACGTGATCGCGATGCCGGAGGCCCCGGCGCGGCCGGTGCGGCCGATGCGGTGCACGTAGGCCTTGTCGTCCTCGGGGCAGGTGTAGTTGATGACGTGGGTGACGCCGGCGACGTCGATGCCGCGGGCGGCGACGTCGGTGGCCACGAGCACCTGGAGCTTGTCCTCGCGGAACCTGGTCAGGGCCTTCTCGCGCGCGACCTGGGCCATGTCGCCGTGCAGGGCGCTGGTCTTGAAGCCGCGCTCCTCGAGGTCGTCGGCGATCCGCTGGGCCTGCCGCTTGGTGCGGGTGAAGACGATCATCTTGCCGGCGTCCTCGGCCTGGAGGATCCGGCCGATCATCTCGGGCTTGTCGAGGTCGTGGGCGAGGTAGATGAACTGCGCGGTCGCGGGCACCATCGTGGTGTCGTAGGACGACTCGGCGCGGATGTTCATCGGGTGGCGCAGGTGGCGGCGGGCCAGCGTCACGATCGCGGAGGGCATGGTCGCCGAGAACAGCATCGTCTGCCGGGTCTCGGGCGTCTTCGACAGCAGCTTCTCCACGTCGGGGAGGAAGCCGAGGTCGAGCATCTCGTCGGCCTCGTCGAGCACGACCGCGTGCACGTGCGACAGGTCTAGGGCGCGGCGGTCGGCGAGGTCGATGAGCCGCCCGGGCGTGCCCACGACGATGTCGACGCCCGCCTTGAGCGTGTCGAGCTGGGTGTCGTAGCCGACGCCGCCGTAGACGGTGAGCACGCGCAGCCCGAGGTCCTTGCTGGCCAGGGCGAGGTCGCCGGAGACCTGGAGCGCCAGCTCACGGGTCGGGGCCACGATCAGCGCCTGCGGCTTGCCCTGCGGCAGGTCGGCGTACGCCGGGTCCTTGGGCGTGACGCTGCGCTGCAGCACCGGGATGCCGAAGGCCAGCGTCTTGCCGGTGCCGGTGCGGGCCTGGCCGATCAGGTCGGTGCCCAGGAGCGCGACCGACAGGGTCATCTCCTGGATGGCGAACGGGGTGGTGATGCCGGCGCGCTCGAGCGCGTCGCAGATGTCGGGGAGCACCCCGAGCTCTCGGAAGGTGGTCAGCGTCTTGTCGCTTTCAGGTGTGGTGGTCAGCCCGATCCGGCTCGATGCCGGGGAGCCGAACTGGAAGATCAGTCAGTTCGGTGCGGCCGACTCACACGTCAACCGCGCACATACCGTGGCCGTCTGATGACGGCCTCTACCGGTCCCCATGCTATCGGTAGGGTGCGCGCGTGGCTGAATCAACACCCGAGAAGGCGCCGGACGCCGTTCCGCTCGTCTTCGACGACCCGGCCTACCGCGACGCGGTCGTGGACCTGCTCGGGGCGGTGTCGTACGGCGAGATCTCGGCCTTCGAGCGGCTGGCCGAGGACGCCCGGATGGCGCCGACCCTGGAGGACAAGGTCGCGATCGCGACCATGGCCAGCGCCGAGTTCGGCAAGGTCGCCGCGCTGCACGCCAGGATCACCGAGCTCGGCTCGGACCCCTTCGCCGCGATGGCGCCCTTCCGCGACGCGATCGACCTGTTCCACGCGCACACCGCCCCGTCGGACTGGTTCGAGAGCCTGATCAAGGCCTACGTCGGCGACGGGCTCGCCGACGACTTCTACCGCGAGATCGCGGCGTTCCTCGACACCGAGACCCGCGACCTGGTCGTCGCGTCCCTCGACGACGTGGGGCACGCGGCGTTCGTGGTGGACCGGGTCAGGGCCGCCATCGGCGCGGACCCGCGGCTCGGTGGCCGGCTGGCGCTCTGGGGCCGCCGGCTGATGGGCGAGGCGCTCAGCCAGGCGCAGCGCGTGGCCGCCGAGCGGGACGCGCTGTCCGCGCTGCTGGCCGGTGGCGTGGATCGGCCCGGGCTCGACCTGGCCGCGATCGGCCGGATGTTCACCCGGATCACCGAGCGGCACGCCGCCCGCATGGAGGAGCTCGGCCTCTCGGCCTGACCGGACCTCAGCGCGGTCAGACGGTGCGCTTGCGCCTGCCGAGCACGCTGGCCGCGCCGACCACCAGGATCGCGGCGACCGCCACCTGCCAGATGTGGCGCCACCAGTCCAGGCCCCTGGTCGACTCGCGGAAGTCGAAGACGTCGACGTAGAGCCAGTTGCCGAGGAAGACGCCGCCGACGCCGCACAGGACCGTGGCCCAGAGCGGCACGTCGCGGTCGCCGGGGGCGACCCACTTGCCGAGCAGGCCGATGATCGCCCCGCCGATGAGGGCCCAGAGAATCGTGCCGACCATGCCCCGATCCTAGTGGGGTCCTAACTGCGGAACCCGACCTGGCCCGCCACGCCGGTGCCGATCTCGACGTAGGCCACCTTGGCGCCGGGCACCACGACCCTGCGGCCCTTGGTGTCGGTCAGGGCAAGCATGCCGCCCTCGCTCGCCAGCGCCTCGCCGACCAGCTTCTCGACCGCCTCGGCGGTCTCGCTGACGTCCACCACCAGCTCGCGCTGGGCCTGCTGGACGCCGATCTTGACCTCCACGGTCATTCCTCCTCGAAAAGAAGCTCTGGGTGCTCGGTGGTTTGTGTCGTCTTGGGTGGTCTGGTGGGCCTCAGTGCTCGTCGGTCAGCGGGTAGCCGCGGATCCCGCGCCAGGCCAGCCCTGCGACGAGGTCCGCCGCGTCGGACCGCTCGATGCCACCCGCCTCCGTGAGCCAGAACCGCGCGCTGACCTGCGCCATTCCCACCAGCGAGACCGCGAGCAGCCGGGACTGCTCGTCGGAGAGGCCGGTGTCCTCGTGGATCACGTCGGCCACCAGCGCGGCGGTCTCAGTGGTGACCCGCTCGACCTGCTCGCGGACGGCCGGCTCGTTGGTCAGGTCGGACTCGAAGACCAGCCTGAAGGCGCCGCTGTCGCTGGCGACGTAGTCGTAGAACACCGCCATCGTGGCCTCGACCCGCTTCTTGTTGTCCTGGGTCGACTCCAGCGCGGCGCGCGTGTTGGCGATGATCGTGTCGCAGGAGCTGTCGAGCAGCGCGAGATAGAGGTCGAGCTTGCCCGGGAAGTGCTGGTAGAGCACCGGCTTCGAGACCCCGGCGCGGTCGGCGATGTCGTCCATGGCGGCCGCGTGGTAGCCCTGGGCGACGAAGACCTCGAGGGCGGACGACAGCAGCTGGGCGCGCCGCTCGCGCCGGGGAAGTCGTCCGCCGCGCGGACGGGCGGCGTCCACGTCGTACTGGCCCGTGCTCACGGTCGTGACCCTACCCAACGGATCGGTTCTGACCGGATGACGGGACGCGTGGCGGCGCCCGGCGTGGTGCAGCCACCATGGAGGGGAACAGACCGCCCGCCTCGCGGCGTTCTCCAGCCAGAACCGCTGACAGCTCAGACCCATCCGCCCGGAGGAGCATCCGTGCCCAACCCCCAGCTGGCGCCGCTCGTGGAGCCCGCCGACGAGCTCACCATCGACGAGGTACGCCGCTACAGCCGCCACCTGATCATCCCCGACGTCGGGATGGCCGGCCAGAAGCGGCTCAAGAACGCCAAGGTCCTCGTCATCGGGGCCGGCGGCCTGGGCAGCCCCGCGCTCCTCTACCTGGCGGCGGCCGGCGTGGGGACGCTCGGGATCGCGGAGTTCGACGAGGTCGACGAGTCCAACCTGCAGCGCCAGATCATCCACCAGCAGTCGGACATCGGGAAGTCCAAGGCCCAGTCGGCCAAGGAGTCGGTCCTCGAGACGAACCCCTACGTCAACGTCGTGCTGCACGAGGAGCGGCTCGACAACGACAACGTGATGCAGGTCTTCGAGGGCTACGACCTGATCGTCGACGGCACCGACAACTTCGCGACCCGCTACATGGTCAACGACGCGGCGTACTTCCTCGGGATCCCCTACGTCTGGGGCTCCATCTACCGCTTCGACGGCCAGGCCTCGGTCTTCGCGCCGACGCTGGCCGAGGACGCTCCCTGCTACCGCTGCCTCTACCCCGAGCCCCCGCCGCCGGGCATGGTCCCGAGCTGCGCCGAGGGCGGCGTGCTCGGCGTGCTGTGCGCCTCGATCGGGTCGATCCAGGTCAACGAGGCGATCAAGCTGATCACCGGCATCGGCGACCCGGCGGTCGGCCAGCTCGTGATCTACGACGCACTCGAGCTCAGCTGGCGCAAGCTCAAGGTCCGCAAGGACCCCCACTGCGCGCTGTGCGGCGACCACCCGACGGTGACCGGCCTCATCGACTACGAGACCTTCTGCGGCGCGGTGTCCGAGGAGGCGGCCGACGCCGCTGCCGGATCGACGATCTCGGTGGTCCAGCTCGAGCACATGCTCAAGGAGCGGGCCGAGGGCACCCGCGACTTCGTGCTGGTCGACGTCCGTGAGCCCAACGAGTACGAGATCAACCAGATCCCCGGCTCGGTCCTGATCCCGAAGGGCGAGTTCCTCAACGGCAACGCGCTCGAGCAGCTGCCGTCGGACAAGCAGATCGTCATGCACTGCAAGACCGGCGTCCGCTCCGCCGAGACGCTCGCGATCGTGAAGGGCGCCGGCTACGCCGACGCCGTCCACGTCGGCGGTGGCGTGGCCGCCTGGGTCAACCAGGTCGACCCCAGCCAGCCGTCCTACTGACTCCCTCCCCTCCCTGACGCAACGTCCCAGCCGTCTGCTACCGGCTGGGGCGTTGCTCTGTGTCCGGCCGGCCCGCGATGCGTCGGAGTCACCGGTTAACCGGTGACTCCTGCGCTTCTCCACCGAAACTTCGCTGTAGAAGTGACAAAGTCACCGGTTAACCGGTGACTCCTGCAGTCCGGGCCAGGTCCCGGGCGTGCTCGCTGCGACAGCACGGTGAGCACCAGGTTGGCGACGAGCAGCCAGGCCACCCAGCGGGGGTGCAGGCCCGCCCGGAAGGTCGCCACGGTGAGCAGGATCAGCCCGAGCGAGATGGCCACGATCCCGTAGAACTCATATCCGCCGGCGATGGAGGAGTGGTAGGCGTCGGTGTCGTCCAGCGCGTGCCGGTTGGCGAGCGACAGGACCGCGGAGTTGGTCACGAACATGATGCCGATGCCGGTCAGCACGGTGCCGCACCAGCCGAGCGTGCCGGCACGTCCGGACTGGGCGATCTGGAAGCCAACGAGCCCCATCACGGCGCACGGCACGCCGAGGAAGATGAGCTTCGAGGCCGGAGGTGGACGGAGGTAGGAGGGCGTAGCCGACCGCCATGAGCAGTCCGCCGATCAGGAGGAGGGCGCCCCAGAGGCGCTGCTGGGTGAGAGGAAAGGTCATGCCGCGAGCGTGTGGTGCCGGGCACCCGGGCCGGCAGAGTCGATGCACCCAGGAGCCTGGGAAGATCCCGGTCCCGGGTCAGCCCCGGCTCAGCCGCGCCAGGGCCGCGAGTGCCTTCGGGAAGATCTCCGCGGGCGGGGTGACCAGGCCGGCGCCGACCTGGCCGACGCCGGCGACCTTGCCGGCCATGCCGGTGTTGATCTGGGGCAGGATGCCGGTCCGGCAGACCTTGGTGACGTCGATGCCGGTCGGCGTGCCCTGGAACTCCAGGACCGGGACCGACCAGCGCGGGTTCTCGCCGAGGGTGATCTCGTGCATCCGGCGGGTGGTCGCCAGCGCGTCCGGCACGGAGCCGCCGACGAAGCGGACGATCGCGGGAGCCGTGGCCATCGCGAAGCCGCCGATGCCGGCGGTCTCGGTGATCGCGGAGTCGCCGATGTCGGGGTTGGCGTCGTCGGGGCCGTAGTCGCCGAGGAACAGCCCGTCGGCCAGCTGGGCCGGGCCGGTGAACCACTCGTCACCGGTGCCGGCCACCTGGATGCCGAAGTCGGTGCCGTTGCGGGCCATCGCGACGACCATCGTCGAGCCGTCGATGCCCCGCGCGGCGTCGAGCGCGAGCTTGCAGGCGGGCATGGCCAGGTTGAGGAAGAAGTGGTCGTTGCCGCCGATGAACCGCAGCGCCTCCGCCACCTCCGCGGGCTCGAACCCCGCCCCCTCGATGGAGCCGACCATCGCGGGGGAGAGGTCGCGCAGGAGCATCAGGGTGCCGGCGCGGTTGCGGTTGTGCGCCTCGTCGCCCATCTGGAGCATCTGGGTCAGGATCCCGGTGACGTCGACCGGTCCATGCCCAGAAGAGATGACACTCCGGACCGCGGCCTGCAGCAGCGGTCCGAGCACGTCTCCCAGCCAGCGCAGCCGGGTGAGCACGTCGGGTCCGTAGGCGCCGTAGCGCAGCACCTTGCCGAGCCCCTCGTTGAGCGAGCAGAACGTACGGCGTCCGCTCGCGGCGTCCTCGAGCACCCACAGCCACATGGACGGCGTCACCACCCCGGCCATCGGGCCGACGGCGGAGCGGTGGTGGCACGGCTCGAGGGACACCGACGTGCCGGCCTCGAACAGGGCGACCGCGTCCTCGGGGTCGTCGACGAGACCCTCGAGGGCCGCGCCGCCCATCAGCGCCCCGCGCAGCGGCCCGGACGCGCGCGCCCACTCGATCGGCGGTCCGGCATGGAGGAACTGACCCGGCTCGAGCCCGAGCAGCTCCGAGGCCGGCGCCACGTCGACCAGGGTCGCGGTGACCTCGAGCATCGCGGCCAGTGCCTGCGCGTTGGCCCGCGCCCGCCGTGGGTCGGCGGCCACGGTCGCCAGGTCCGCCTCGGTGCCCTCCATCGGCGGCCGCCAGTCGACCCGGGTGACCGGGACTGCCTGGTCTGCGATCGCGTCGGCCAGCAGGTCGGCGCCCACGTTGACGACGGCGCTCGGGGTGCTCATGACGGGGTTCCTGCCTGCTGGACCAGCTCCACCGCGCGGCGGGTCGCGCCCGCGTTGGACCGGTGCACCTCGGCGCCGGCGTCCGCGAGCGCCCGGACCTGGCGGTCGAGACCCTGCGGGTCGGCCGCCGTGCCGACGACCGACACCACCACCGGTTGTCGAACGCCGGACAGCGCGGGCGCCAGCAGCGCGGCCGGGTCGGGCTCGGCGCCGTGCCCGAGCACCACGTCCAGCAGCAGCACCGCGGTCTCCGGGTCGGCCGCCGCCCGGTGCAGGTGCTCCAGGCGCAGCGTCGGGTCGATCATCGGGTGCGCCCGGCCGGTCGTGTACTGGTCGTCGCCGAAGTCGACGAACGTACCCTCGGCCTCGAGCAGCCCGGTCGCGACGATCCTGGCCTCGCTCGCCATGGTGCCGCCGACGAAGAGACCGCGCAGGTAGCGGCCACCCTGCGGCGCCGCTGCCGATCCGACCACCGGCCACGACGGGACCTCCCGGCCCAGGCGGCGCAGGACCGCCTCGGTCGCCTCGGTGAGGTCGGCGTGGCCGGCACCGAGGAGCGCGAGCTCGACCGGGGTCCCGAGCGAGGCGGCGAAGTCCTTGATCTCGGCCTCGACCTCGGGCGCGGGCGGCTTGGAGACCATCACGATGAGCTCCACCCCGGCGTCCGCGTCGAGCCGCCGCAGGGCCTCGCGGGTGGCCAGGCCGCCGACCTCGGCGGACAGGTCGCGGCCGCCGACGCCGAGCGCGTGGGTCACCCCGACGCCGGCATGGTCGAGCAGGGCCAGCACCTGCTGGCAGCCGGTGCCCGAGGCGGCGACGACACCGACCGGCCCGGGCTGGACGACGTTCGCGAACCCCAGCCCCAGGCCGCCCACCACCGCCGTCCCGCAGTCCGGGCCCATCACCAGCAGCCCCTGCTCGGCGGCCGCGCGCTTGAGCGCGACCTCCTGGTCGACCGGGACGTTGTCGCTGAAGATCATCACGTCGTGGCCGGCCTCGACGGCGTCCATCGCCTCGACGAAGGCGTTGACGCCGGGGACGGAGACGAGCGCGACCGCGTCCGGCGTACGGCGGAACGCGGCGCCGGTCGTGCGCGGCGCGGCCTCCTCGCTCGGGCCGCTGTCGCGACGCCTCCCGGACTCGGCGAGCGCATGCGCGACGCCGGCGAGGGCGGCGTCGAGCGAACCGTCCTCGGTCATCCGGACGGCGACCACCATGTCGTTGGGCGTCGCCTCGGCCGGGACCTCGAAGCCCATCTCGGTGAGCACCTCGACGTTGAGCGCGGTGGCCATGGCGACCTGGGCGGCCGCGACGCCCTCGACGCCCTGGACGGACCGGCTGACCTGGAGGAGCGTCACCGAGTCGGCGTAGGCGCCCCTCCGCAGCTCGACGTGGGTTGTCACGCCGCCACTCTCTCAAGTCCCGACATCGCCAGCCGCGCGCCCTCCACCAGGCCGCGTCCCGAGCTGTGCCCTATCCGCTCGACGGCATCGACCAAGCCGGTGCCCGCCAGCCAGGCCGCGAACTCCGGCACCACCTCGCCGGCCATCGCGCACTCCATCAGCGTGGCCGACAGCAGCGTCGTCGTCGCGGCAAGCGACCGGACCTGGGCGTCCACCTCAGGCGTCTGGATCCCCGCTCCTCGCGTGACCGCGAGCCAGCCGCAGAGCACGTCGTCGCCGTACGGCGTCAGCCCGTCGCCGCGCCCCACCAGGGCGGCCACGTCGACGGCGCCGGGGGTGCCGCTCATCGGGAGACGAGGCACGCTCACGTCCACGAGCCGGCCGATCACCACGGGCTGGTCACCAAGGTGCAGGAGGCCATCGCGCACCGACGCGGTCACCACGTCCGGCAGAAAGTCCAGGGTGCTCCGCAGCGCGCACGGGACGGCGGTCGCCCGGGTGCCGACCACGCCGACGCACCGGCCCGCCACCTCGACGTACACCGCGTCCGGCCCTCGGTGCAGGACGGTCGCCGGCGCGTCGCCGACCGACCGGAGGTGGGCCGCCACTCGCGGGGGCGCGCTCACCGGGATCACCCGGCCGAGGCTAGCCCGCGCGACACCTACTCGCCGGTAACGCCAGGGTCACACCACAGGACCCGCGACGGGTGTCTCATGTGCAGCATCGGACGTGCCGGGGCTCGGCCGGCACCCAGCGAAAGGCACCTCAATGTCGATGTTCAAGTGGGACGTGGTCGACCCGGGACCAGGCCAACCGGTCGCACCCGGTCAACGGCTCCCGTGGGGCAAGACGATCGGCGTCGGCGCCCAGCACGTGGTCGCCATGTTCGGCGCCACCTTCGTCTTCCCTCTCGTCATGGGCCTGGACGCCAACCTCGCCATCATGTTCTCGGGCATCTGCACGATCCTGTTCCTGCTGATCACCAGCAACAAGATCCCCAGCTACCTCGGGACGAGCGCCTCCTTCGTCGCCGGCGTCACCGCGATCAGGGTCACCTCCGACCCCGCGGGCGACTCCGCCGACGTCACCGGCGCGATCATGGTCGCCGGCCTCGTCCTGCTGGCCGTCGGAGTGCTGGTGCACTTCGCGGGCTCCGGGATCATCCACAAGATCCTCCCGCCGGCCGTGACCGGTGCCGTGGTCATGCTGATCGGCTTCAACCTGGCCCCGGTGGTGGCCGGCATCTACTGGCCCCAGGACCAGTGGGTGGCCCTGCTGACCGCCACGTTCATGGTCTGCGCCGCGGTGCTGCTGCCGGGCTTCTGGGCCCGGATCGCGGTGCTCCTCGCGCTGGTCTTCGGCTACCTGGTCTCGTGGCTCTTCGACGGGATCTTCGGCTCGATCACCTCGATCACCGGCTCGAGCAACGGTGAGGAGATCGACCACGACCGGGTGACCTGGGCCGGGGTGAAGGCTGCGGACTGGATCGGGCTGCCCAGCGGCAAGCTGGCCGACGGCGTCGACGTCGTGCACGCACCGAGCTTCTCGATGACGTTCATCCTGCTGGTGCTGCCCGGTGTGATCGCGCTGATCGCGGAGAACACCGGACACGTCAAGGCGGTGGCCGAGATGACCGGCGACGACCTCGACCCCTACATGGGCCGCGCGCTCGGCGCCGACGGGTTCGCCACGGCGCTGGCCAGCCTGTTCGGCGGTTCCCCCACCACGACGTACGCCGAGAACATCGGCGTCATGGGAGCCACCAGGGTCTACTCGACGGCCGCCTACTACGTCGCCGGCGCGGTGGCGATCCTGCTCGGGCTGTGCCCGAAGTTCGGGGCCATCGTCAACGCGACGCCGGGCGGCGTCCTCGGCGGCATCACGGTCGTGCTCTACGGGATGATCGGCCTGGTCGGCGCCAAGATCTGGGTGGAGAACCACGTCGACTTCGGCAACCCGGTCAACATGGTCGGGCTCGCGGCCGGGCTGGTCGCCGGCATCGGCGGCGTCACCCTCGAGATCACCGACGACTTCGAGCTCGGCGGCATCGCCCTCGGCACGATCCTGGTCATCGTCTTCTTCCACCTGGTCAACCGCGGGAGCCGCGGTGGCACCGAGACAGGGGCCCATGAGGTAACAAGGGCCTTGTGATGACACCGTGAAGCCGGCGCCCTTCGCGTATCGCCGGCCGGGGTCGCTCACCGATGCGGTGGCGGCCCTGGCCGGTGATCCGGGGGCCAAGGTGCTGGCCGGCGGCCAGAGCCTGGTCCCGCTCCTGTCCATGCGGCTGGCCGCGCCCTCGATGCTGGTCGACATCAACGGGCTCCCCGGGCTCGACACCATCACCGCCGACGAGTCCGGTGTCACCGTGGGCGCGCTGGCGCGTCACGCCGACGTGCTCGCGTCGGCCGACGTACGCCGGGTGCAGCCGCTGGTCACGATGGCGCTCTCCCACGTCGCGCACGCCACCATCCGCAACCGCGGCACGACGGTCGGCTCGCTCGTGCACGCCGACGCGGCCGCCGAGATGCCGGTCGTGCTCTCGCTGCTCGACGGTTCGCTGGAGGTCGAGGGGCCGGGCGGGCGGCGCCGCATCCCCGCCGGTGAGCTGTTCGTCGGCCCGCTCGAGTCGAGCGTGCACCACGACGAGATCGCGGTCTCGGCGTTCTTCCCCGCCCTCGCCGCGGGCGCGGGCGTGGCCTTCGACGAGATCGCCCGCCGGCACGGCGACTACGCGCTGGTCGGGGCCGCGGCGCTGGTCGACGGGGACTCGGTCAAGGTCGGCTATCTCTCGGTCGCCGACGTCCCGACCGTGGTCGACCTCTCCGGCGTGCCCGACGACCGGCTCGGCGAGGTCGCGCTGGAGCGGCTCGAGCCGGCCGACGACATCCACGCCACGGCCGACTACCGGGCCCAGCTGGTGCGGGTCCTCACCGCGCGCGTGGTTCGATCGGCGCGGGAGGGAGCCCGATGAGGTGGCGAGCATGAGCGAGGAGCGGCACGACGTCGTGCTGACCGTCAACGGGACCACGCACCCCGTGCGGGTGCCTGCGCGACGCCTGCTGTCCGACGCGCTCCGCCACGACCTCGGCCTCACCGGCACCCACGTCGGCTGCGAGCACGGCGTCTGCGGCGCCTGCACGGTGCTCGCCGACGGGCGGCCGGTGCGCTCGTGCCTGATCCTCGCGGTGTCGGCGCAGGACACGGAGATCACCACCGTCGAGGGGCTCACCGAGGCGGACGGCTCCCTCGGACCGGTGCAGCAGGCGTTCCTGGAGTGCCACGGCCTGCAGTGCGGCTTCTGCACCCCGGGGTTCCTCACCACGATCACCGCCGGCCTGCGCGACAACCCCACGCCGACCCACGAGGAGGCCCGCGACATGATCGCGGGCAACCTGTGCCGCTGCACCGGCTACCAGAACATCGTCAAGGCCGTGGAGCGGGCCGCCGAGATTTCCCGGGGCTTCGGGACAGGCGCTAGCGCGCCTTCCTCAACCACCGGGGCGCCGGAGGCGGGGCAGCTGACGTCCGAGGACCGCGACGAGGACAGCGCCTCGACCGGGCTGGGAGCGTGAGGCCGTGACCACCAAGCTCATGGGCCAGAAGGTCCAGCGCGTCGAGGACCAGCGGTTCCTGCGCGGCCACGGGCGCTACGTCGACGACGTGGCGGTCGGGCCCGGGACCCTGCACGCCGCGGTGCTCCGCTCACCCCACGCGCACGCGCGGATCGTCGACATCGACGTGTCGGCGGTGCTCGACGTCGAGGGCGTGCACGCCGTCTGGACCTACGACGACCTGCCCGAGCTGTCGGCGCCGATGGCCGAGCCGCTGCCCCTCCTGATCCCGCACCCGGCGCTCACCCACGGCCGCACGCAGTACGCGCTGGCCAAGGACGAGGTCAACTACATGGGCGAGGCGATCGCCTTCGTGGTCGCCGACGACCGCTACGTCGCCGAGGACGCGATCGGCCGGATCACCGTCGACTACGACGTGCTGCCCCCGGTGGTCGGCATCCCCGCGGCCCGCGCCGCCGACCGTCTCGTCCACGACGACGTGCCCGGCAACGTCGGGGCCCGGCTCGAGCAGAACGTCGGTGACGCGAAGGCCGCGATCGCGGCGGCGCCGCACCGGCTCTCCCTCGACCTGACCGTCGAGCGGAGCTCCTGCCAGCCGATGGAGGGCCGGGGCACCGTCGCCCGCTGGGACCCCGACCTCAACCGGCTCCAGGCGTGGACCTCGACCCAGACCTCGACAGGCGTCCGGGCCGCGATCGCGGTGAAGCTCGGTCTCGACCTCGGCCAGGTCGACGTGATCACGCCCGACGTCGGCGGCGGCTTCGGCGTGAAGATCAACCACCCCTGGCCCGAGGAGCTGCTGGTCCCGCTCGCCGCCAGGACGCTGGGCCGGACGGTGAAGTTCACCGAGGACCGCCGCGAGCACTTCATCTCGACCGCCCACGAGCGCGGCCAGGTCCACCACATCGAGGTCGGCTTCGACGACGACGGGCGGCTGCTCGGGCTGGACGTCGAGTTCTGGCACGACCACGGCGCCTACACGCCGTACGGCCTGATCGTCCCGATCATCACCTCGACGCAGCTGCTCGGCCCCTACAAGCCGCACAACTACCGGGTGGTCTTCGAGTCGCTCTACACCAACACCGTGATGGTGACGCCCTACCGCGGCGCCGGCCGGCCGCAGGGCTGCTTCGCGATGGAGCGGACCATGGACGCCATCGCGACGTACCTCGGCAAGGACCGCACCGACGTACGCGCGGTCAACTTCATCCAGCCCGACGAGTTCCCCTACGACCAGGGACTGGTCTTCCAGGACGGCCGCGAGCTGGAGTACGACTCCGGCGACTACCCGGCCTCGCTCGAGAAGATCAAGGCGCTGGTCGGCTGGGACGAGTTCCCGCGGTTCCAGCAGGAGATGGCCGCCCAGGGCCGCCGGGTCGGGATCGGGCTCGCGTGCTACGTCGAGGGCACCGGCGTCGGTCCCTACGAGGGCGCCCACGTGCACATCGAGACCTCCGGCAAGGTCAAGGTCGCCACCGGCCTGACCACGCAGGGCCAGGGGCACGCGACCGTCTTCGCGCAGCTGGTCGCCGACGAGCTCGGCGTGCGGCTCGAGGACGTCGAGGTGGTCACCGGCGACACCCGGCGGATGCCGTACGCCGTCGGGACCTTCGCCTCGCGGGCCGCGGTGATGAGCGGGTCGGCCATCCACCTGGCGGCGAAGCGCGCCCGGGAGAAGGTGCTCAAGATCGCGGCCGACGCGCTCGAGGTCGACGAGAAGGACCTGCAGATCGAGGACGGCGTGGTGTCGGTGAAGGGCGCACCGCCCGACACTGTGGGAGCCTCCATCGACCTCGGCACGGTGTCGGTGCTCTCCAACCCGCTGCGCTACGCCTTCGACGAGGCGTCCAAGGCGGCCACCCAGTTCTCGGTCGGCGACCCCGGCAAGCCGCCGGTGCCCGAGGACGAGGAGCCCGGCCTGGAGGGCAAGGACTTCTACTCACCCGAGCGGGCGACGTTCGCCTCCGGCATCCACGCCGTGATCGTCGAGACCGACCCCGAGACCGCCGAGATCAAGATCCTCAAGTACGCCGTGGTCCACGACTGCGGCAACCTGATCAACCCGATGATCGTCGAGGGCCAGATCCACGGCGGCGTGGCGCAGGGCGTCGGGGGCGCGCTCTACGAGCGGATGGCCTACGACGAGTCGGGTCAGCTGCTCAACGCGTCGTTCATGGACTTCCTGATGCCCTACGTCACCGAGGTGCCCGACGGCATCGACATCGACCACCTCGAGACGCCCTCGCCGCTGAACCCGCTCGGCATCAAGGGTGCGGGGGAGGCCGGCGTGATCCCGTCGGCCGCCGTGTTCGCCGCGGCGATCGAGGACGCGGAGAAGACTGCTCTGCCGGAGTTCGTGATCACCGCCATGCCCATCTCGCCCTCGGAGCTGTTTGCCCTCCGCCAGTCGAAGGAGCCCTCATGAAGATCTCCGGCTCGAACGTCGTCGACCAGCCCGTCGACAAGGTCTGGGACGCGATCCTCGACCCGCGCGTCCTCGTGGCCACCATCCCCGGCTGCGAGCGGCTGGAGGAGACGGCGGACCACCACTACGCCATGACGGTCACGGCCGGGGTCGCGGCGATCAAGGGCACCTACAACGGCTCGTGCGCGCTCTCCGACCTGCGCGAGCGTGAGGGCCTGGTGATGACGCTCAAGGGCGCCGGCGCCCCCGGCACCGTGGACGCGACCGTCGAGGTGCGCTTCTCCGAGCCCGCGCCCGGGCAGACCGAGATCTCCTACGAGGCCGACGCGGTCGTCGGCGGCATGGTCGGCGGCGTCGGGCAGCGGATGCTCAGCTCGGTGTCGAAGCGGATGGCGGGGGAGTTCTTCTCCAACGTCGGGCAGGCGATCTCGGCGCCGCCGAGTGCTGCCGAGAGCGCGACCGCTGCGGAGGTCTCGACAGGCTCGACCGGCGGTGGCCCGGCTGTGTTCACGGCTCCCGCCAAGGCCGGCGGCATCGCCTCCCAGGGCGACTTCGTCAAGGGCATCGCGGTCGGCGCCGGGCTGGTCGTGCTCGGGGTCGTCATCGGCGGGATCTTCGGGCGGCGGCGGTGAGTGGAGGGATCCCAGGTTCACCTGGGATCACTGAACTTCTCGGCCGTTGCAACACCCGAGAAGTTCAGGGACTGGCCAAGAAGTGTGACGGGAGTGACGCGTGGGCGACCTGACCGTCGAGTCCACGGCCCGTGCACAGGTGGCCGCCGTCCGTGACCGGGAGATCTCCGCCCGCGAGCTGCTCGACCTGCACCTGGCCCGCATCGCCGAGCGCAACCCGGAGCTCAACGCGATCGTCTCGCTCGACGAGGACCGAGCGCGGGCGGGCGCCGCGGCCGCCGACGAGACGCTGGCTGCTACGGATCGAGAAGGCGCGGACGTCGGTCCGCTGCACGGGCTTCCGTTCGCGTTCAAGGACACCCACGACGTCGCGGGCTGGCGGACGACGTACGGCTCGCCGTTGTTCGCCGACCACGTCCCGGACGCCGACGAGCTCCTGGTCGAGCGGGTGCGCGGCGCGGGCGTGGTCGTCATCGGCCGGACCAACGTCCCGGAGTTCGCGGCCGGGTCCCACACCTTCAACACGATCTTCGGTACGACGCTCAACCCGGTCGACCCCACCCGGTCGGCGGGCGGCTCGTCGGGCGGCGCCGCGTGCGCTCTCGCGTCGGGCATGGTCCCGCTGGCCGACGGCTCCGACATGGGCGGCTCGCTGCGCAACCCGGCGTCGTTCTGCGGCGTGGTGGGGCTGCGGCCCTCGCTCGGGAGGGTCCCGTCGTGGCCGACCGACAACCTCTGGGAGACGACGGCGGTCGGCGGTCCCATGGCGCGCAACGTGGGCGACCTCGCGCTGCTGCTGTCGGTCATGGCGGGCCCCGACCCGCGCGTGCCGACCGCGCTCGGTGACCCGGGGATCGTGTTCGCCCCGCCCGTCTCCGGGACGCTGACCGGCCTGCGGGTCGCCCTGACCACCGACCTCGGCGGTGCCATCGACGTCGACCACGAGGTCGCTGCGGTGGTCGAGTCCTCCGCGACGGTGTTCTCGGCCGCCGGTGCGGCGGTCACGTCGACGCACCCGGTGCTCGGCGAGGCCGAGGACACCTTCCGCACACTGCGGGCCTGGCTCTTCCAGGCAGGCTTCGGACAGCTGCTCGCCGAGCACCCCGACGACTTCAAGCAGTCGCTCGCCGACAACATCCGCGCCGGTGAGCACCTCACCGGCGCCGACGTGGCCCGCGCGTACGCCGGCCGGACCGCGCTGTCGGAGCGGATGCGGGAGTTCTTCCTCACCCACGACCTGCTGGTGCTGCCGGTCTCCCAGGTCCCGCCGTTCCCGGCCGACCAGGAGTTCCCGACCGCGATCAACGGCGCACCCATGGAGAGCTACCTCGACTGGATGCGCGCGGCCTACTTCATCACCGTCACCGGCTGCCCCGCCATCTCGGTGCCGTTCGGACACACGGCGGCCGGCCTGCCGGTCGGCCTGCAGCTGGTGGCCGCGCACGGCGCGGACCGGTTCCTGCTCGAGGTCGCCGCGGCGCTCGAAGCGGCGGTGACGACGTGAACGCGGACGACGCTGAGCGCTACGTCCGCGACGGCGTCCCGCCGTTCGTCGAGGTCTACGACCGCGTCCTGGACCACCTGCGCAAGCACGACCTCGGTCCCGGCGACGCCCTGCCCGGCGAGGTGGCCCTCGCCAGCGAGCTCGGGTTCTCGCGCGAGCTGGTCAAGGAGGCGCTGCTCCTCCTCGAGGAGGACGGCAAGGTGGTCCGCCCGCGCGACCGCCTCTGGCGGGTCGCGCCGCCGGCCGAGCCGACGGCGTTCACCGACAGCTTCCACCGGCTGCTCGGCGGCCGGCTGCGGCCGGTACGACGGCTGCTGGTCGACATCGAGGACGGCAGCTACTGGTCCCACGAGCTGCTGCGCGCCGAGACCCGGGTGCTCGTCTGGGAGACCGTCTTCGCCTTCGAGGACGTGCTGCTCGCCTCGACGCTCGAGATGATGGTCCTCGCGGCGGCGCCCCCGGAGCTGACCGCCGCGCAGGTCGCCGACAAGCACGACGTCACCGCCTGGCCGACGATGCTCGAGGCTCTCGGCCCCGACCGCCGGGCCCGCCTCACGCCCGTGCACTGGCGCCTCTCGCCGATCTCGCGCGCGACCGAGCGGCTCTCGTGGATGGAGCTGCCGCTGCACGGCATCCCGGCGGCGCTGACGGTGGTCCTCGCCGAGGAGGGCGTCCCGGTCTACGTCGCCAAGAACGTCTTCGACCTCGCCACCTTCGACATCCTGGTCGACCAGCTCGGCCCCGGCGGGCGCTGACGAACCGGGCTGACAGAGTGGCCCCATGACCCGCCGCATCCGCATCGGCATCGACACCGGCGGGACGTTCACCGACGTCGTGGCGTTCGACGAGGACAGCGGCGAGCTCGTCACCACCAAGACGCCCTCCACGCCCGGCAACCCGGCCGACGGCTTCCTGGCCGGCATCGACAAGGTGCTCGCGATGATCGGCGCGACCGGCGCCGACATCGACGCGGTCTCGCACGGCACCACCGTCGCGACCAACCAGCTCTTGGAGGGCAAGGTCGACCGGCTCGGCTTCGTCACCAACACCGGCTACGAGGCGATGCTCGAGATCGCCCGGCAGTCGGTGCCCGACGGCTACGGCAACAGCTACTTCTGGGTCAAGCCCGACCGGATCGTGCCGCGCGACCTGGTCAAGGGCGTCGAGGGCCGGCTCGACGTCAACGGGGACGAGGTGCGCCCCTTCGACGAGGACGGCGCCCGCGCGGTGGCGCGCTGGTTCCGCGACCAGGGCGTCGACACGCTCGGCGTCTGCTTCCTGCACGCCTACGCCAACCCGGCGCACGAGGAGCGGATGCGGGCGGTCCTGCAGGAGGAGCACCCCGACGCCGTGGTGTCGGTGTCGAGCGAGGTGCTGCGCGAGTACCGCGAGTACGAGCGCGCGATGACCACGCTCGTCGACGCGGCCGTGAAGCCACGGCTCTCGGCGTACGTCACCAACATCAAGAACCGGCTCGTCGCCTACGACGACCGGGTCATCCCGTTCTACGTGATGAAGTCCAACGGCGGCGTGCTGTCGGCGGACGAGGTGGTGCACCAGCCGATCACGACCGTGCTGTCCGGGCCGGCGGCGGGCGCGCTGGGGGCGGCGCTGATCGCCAAGGTGGCCGGCTTCGACCGGGTCCTGACCTCCGACGGCGGCGGTACGTCGAC
The DNA here is from genome assembly GCA_963766475.1 of uncultured Actinomycetota bacterium. Classification (GTDB taxonomy): domain Bacteria; phylum Actinomycetota; class Actinomycetes; order Propionibacteriales; family Nocardioidaceae; genus Nocardioides. The sequence goes on from CAVXZS010000009.1 coordinate 592,028, forward strand.
CGACGTGTCCGTCGTCATCGACGGTGAGCCGACGCTGACCACCGAGGGCTCGGTCGGCGCGTTCCCGTCGAAGATCCCGATGATCGACGTGGTCACGGTCGGCGCCGGTGGCGGCTCGATCGCCTGGCTCTCGCCCGAGGGGACGCTCAAGGTGGGACCGCAGTCGGCCGGCGCCGACCCAGGCCCGATCTGCTACGCCAAGGGCGGCTCCGAGGTGACCATCACCGACGCGCACGTCGTGCTCGGCCGGATCCCGCCACACCTGCTCGGGGGCGAGATCCCCCTGGACGTCGACGCCGCGCGGGCCGGGGTCGAGGCCCTCGCCTCCGACCTCGGCCTCTCGCCCGAGGCCTGCGCCACCGGCATCCTCGAGATCTCGGCGTGGAACCAGGCCAACGCGCTGCGCCAGGTCACCGTCAAGCGCGGTCTCGACGTCCGCGACTTCACGCTCACCACGTTCGGCGGCTCCGGATCGCTGCTGCTGTGCCGGCTGATGGACGTGCTCGGCATCCCGACCGTGCTGGTGCCGCCCAACCCGGGCAACGTGTCGGCGTTCGGGCTGCTCACGGTGGACGTCAAGAACGACTACGTGCAGACCTCCGTCGCCCTCGCCGACGCGCTCGACCCGGCCACGGTCGCCTCGACGTACGACGAGCTCACCGGCCGGGCTGCCGCCGCACTGTCCGGCGAGGGGTTCGCCCCCGAGCAGCACCAGTTCGTCCGCACCGCCGACCTGCGCTACTTCGGCCAGGCCTTCGAGGTGCGGGTCGGCGTACCGGACGCCCCGGTCGACGCCGCCGTGCTCGACGAGGTCGCCGGCCGGTTCCACGCCGAGCACCGCGCGCTCTACGGCTACGACTTCTCGACCGACCCGACCCAGCAGGTCGAGTGGGTCAACCTCCGCGTCTCCGGGATCGGCCCCATCCGCCGTCCCGAGATCCGCCGCCATCCCCCGTCGAGATGCGGAGACGGGCTGTCCGAGGAGGCTCCAGACAGCCACTTTCCGTCATCTCGACGCAGACCGGCCCGTCTGCTTCGACGCCGAGCAGGGGTACGTCGACACACCGGTCGTGCAGCGGAGCTCGCTCGGACCGGGGCAGGACGTGGCCGGGCCGGTGATCATCGAGGAGTTCGGGTCCACGGTCCCGGTGCACCCCGGCTTCCGGGCACGGGTGGACGAGTACCTCAACCTGATCGTCACGAGGAGCGAGGCATGAGCGCCGCCGACCAGCAGAGCCGCCGGGCGCCGACCCAGTTCCCCTACGGCCACCTCACCGACGACGCCGGCGCAAGCGCCGACCCCGTGCTGGTCGAGATCGTGCAGGGCTCGCTGGCCAGCGTGGAGATGGAGGTGGAGACCGCCATCGGCCGGACCAGCCGCAGCCCGATGATCCGCGACGCGCACGACTTCCGGGCCGGCATCCACGACCGCCTGCTGCGCAAGCTGACCGGGCGCTCCTACTCCGCGCTGGTGCACCCGGTCGCCCGCGACTTCCCGCTCGAGGAGATGCGCGAGGGCGACGTCTTCTTCCACAACGACGTCTACCGCTCCGAGGGCGGCATCGGCCACCTGCCCGACCTGTGCGTGACCGTCCCGGTGTTCTCCGGTGGCCCCGACGAACGCCGGGTCGTCGCGTTCGTGCAGGCGTTCGGGCACCACGACGACATCGGCGGCGCGGTCCCCGGCTCGATGCCGAGCCACGCGACCAGCGTGTTCGAGGAGGGCCTGATGGTCCCGCCGATCCGGCTCTGGGACGCCGGCGTCCCCAACCGCGCGGCGCTCACGATCATGACCCGCAACTCCCGGATGCCGGACTCGCTGGCCGCCGACCTCGACGCCGAGTGCTCGGCCTGCCTGATGGGTGCGCGCCGGCTCGGCGAGCTCTTCGACAGGTACGGCGTCGAGACCGTCGAGTCGTGCTTCGACGCGATCCTGAGCCGGACCACCGAGACCTACCGGCGCGAGATCCTCTCCCAGGTTCCGGTCGGGTCGTGGGTGTGGGAGGACTACGCCGAGCACGACGGCGTCGACGAGCCGATGCTGCACACCCAGCGGATCACGCTCACCCGCACCGCCGCCGACGACCCGGACGGCGAACGGCTGATCCTGGACTTCGACGGCACGTCGCCGCAGGCCAAGGGACCGATCAACCACGTCGGCGACGCCAGCGACGGCGTCTTCCTCAAGAAGTGGCTGGCGCCGATCCTGCGCAACCTCGCCGAGACGCCCGAGCGGATGGCCGAGCTCGACGTCAACGAGGGCGTCGTGCCGCTGATCGAGATGCGGTTCCCGCCGCCCGGGACACTGCTGACGCCGGTCTTCCCGGCACCGACCAACGCCCGCACCTTCGTGATCCTCCGGCTGCTCGGGGTGCTGGCCGGTGTGATCGCCAAGGCCGTCGACGGCCGGATGCCGGCCGACCAGGAGACGATCCGCTACACGGGCGTCTACGGCGACGACCTCGAGGGGCGGCCCTACCTGATGCGCGAGGTGCTCGGCGGCGGCTCGGGCGGCCGCTACTACGCCGACGGCGAGGACACCATCCACGTCGTACCCGACTCCCGGAACCTGCCGACGGAGTTCACCGAGGCCCGCTTCCCGTTCCGGGTCGAGTCGCTCTCGCTCGCGGTGGACAGCGGGGGAGCGGGGCAGTTCCGCGGCGGCCTCGGCTACGAGAAGTCGATCCGGATGCTCAAGGACGGCCACTTCATGTCCATCGCGGACCGGTCGATCCTCGCCTGCTGGGGTGTCCGCGGCGGCAAGGCCGGCAGGCCGTTCCAGGTCACCATCGACCCCGGCGGCCCGCGCGAGCGCGAGGTCGACGCCCTCGCCGACGCCGAGCCCGTGGTCGCCGGCGAGGTGATCCGGATCCGTACGACGGGCGGCGGTGGCTGGGGCAACCCGCTCGAGCGCGACCCGGCCCTCGTCGTGCGCGACGTGGTCTGGCGCAAGGTCTCGCCCGAGGCGGCGCTGGCCGACTACGGCGTGGTGCTCACCGGGTCGCTGGACGACGACTCGCTGGCATACGACGACGCCGCCACCGCGGCCGAGCGCGGCCGGCGGCCGGCTCCCACGGACGTGTTCTTCGACCGCGGCCCCGGCTACGCCCGGCTCTCCGGCGGCGCCGACCACGCCGAGGTCGACGTCCTGTGACCCGACCGCCGCTGGCCGAGAAGCTGGACCTCGAGCCGCATCCCGAGGGCGGCTGGTACCGGCAGACCTGGGCGTCGCCGGAGGCGGTGACGCTGCCGGACGGCAGGGTGCGACCGACCGCGACCCTGATCCACTTCCTGCTCGCGGCAGGGGAGTCCTCGGCCTGGCACCGGGTCACGTCGGACGAGGTCTGGTTGGCCCATCTGGGGATCGTGCGTCTCCAGCTCGGCGGTAGCGCAGCGATGCCTGCCGACGGCCCGGAGCTCGCCGTCGGCACGGGCGACGCGCAGCTGTGCCAGGCAGTCGTCCCCGGCGGCACGTGGCAGCGCACCCTCCCCGGCCCCGCCGACGCACTCGTGAGCTGCCTCGTGTCCCCGGGCTTCGACTTCGACGACTTCGAGCTGGTGGGCCACCACGAGGCGTCGCGGTAGGTCCTACCGTGGGAACCGTGACCGCCGCCGCCTCGGACTTCCTGGCCCTGCACCACGGCACCGGCTTCGTGCTGCCCAACGCATGGGACGCCGGGTCGGCCCGGATCCTCGAGCAGACGGGCTTCCCGGCCATCGCCACCACCAGCGCCGGCATCGCCTGGTCGCTGGGGGTGCCGGACGGCGGAGCGCTGGACCTCGACACGATGCTCGAGCACGTGGGCCGGATCGTGACCTCGGTCGGCGTCCCGGTCACCGCGGACCTGGAGTCCGGCTACGCCGACGTGGCCACGACGGTCCGCCGCGCGGTGGAGGTCGGCGCGGTGGGTGGCAACCTCGAGGACCAGGTCGGCGGCGTGCTGTTCGGCGTCGACGAGGCGGTGGACCGGATCGCGGCCGCGCGTGCCGCCGCGCCGGCGGGCACGTTCGTGCTGAACGCCCGGACCGACACCTGGTTCGGCGGCGCGAGCGGTGACGTGTTCGAGGCGACGGTCGAGCGAGCGGTCCGCTACGTCGAGGCGGGCGCCGACTGCGTGTTCGTGCCGGGTGTCGTCGAGGAGGACGACGTCCGGCGCCTCGCCGAGGCGATCCCGGCCCCGCTCAACATCGTGGCGGGGCTCGCGAGCATGACCGACGCGCCCACTCTCTTCTCCCTCGGCGTGAAGAGGGTCAGCCTGGGCGGCAGCCTGGCCCGGGCGGCGTACAGCTTCCTCGAGGGCGCCGGCCGGGAGCTCCTGGACCACGGCACCCTCGGCTTCCTCGACGGTGCGGTCTCCTACGCCGACCTGCAGGGTCGCTTCGACCGGTGATCGCGGTCCTCGGCGGCCACGGCAAGACGGGCCGCGCTGTCTGCGCCGCGATCGCCGCGCGTGGGCTCGAGACCCGAGCCCTGGGGAGGGCCGACTGGTCCGACCTGCCGAACGCGGCGGCGGGCTGCGACGCGGCGTACCTCATCGCGCCGAACCTGCACCCGGACGAACCTGCGTACGTCGCGGAGGCGCTGGCCGCGCTTGCGCAGGCGGGAGTCACTCGCGTGGTCTACCACTCCGTCGCCTCGCCCTACGTCCCGGACCTGCCGCACCACCTCGGCAAGGCCGTGTCCGAGGACCTGGTCCGACGCTCCGGGCTGGCCTGGACGATCCTGCAGCCCGGCGCCTACCTGCAGAACCTCGACCTGAGCGGACCGGTCGAGGTGCCCTACGACGTCGACGCGGTCTTCGGGTTTGCCGACCTGGCCGACGTCGCCGAGGTGGCGGCCCTGGTGCTGACCGAGGACGGCCACGTCGGCGCGACCTACGAGCTGGCCTCGCGGACGGCCACCGTGGCGGAGCTGGCCGCCGAGGCCGGCGTGACCGCGCGGCGCACCGACCAGCGGCCGGACGGCTGGCTGGGAGCGATGTTCGCCTACTACGACCGGCACGGGCTGCCGGTGGGGACCCGAACGCTCGAGCTGCTTCTGGGCCGTCGACGCTCGTAGGCCGTGGCAGGCTGGGCGTGTGGAGCTGCGTCAGCTCGAGTACTTCGTCGCGGTCGCGGAGCACCTGCACTTCGGTCGCGCTGCCGAGGCCCTCTTGATCGGTCAGCCAGCGGTGAGCCAGCAGCTGGCCCGCCTCGAGCGGGAGCTGGGGGTAGGCCTGCTCGACCGGTCGTCGCGGCGCGTGCGGCTGACGGCGGCTGGGTCCCGCTTCCTCCCCGAGGCCCGGGCGGTGCTCGCTGCGGTGGAGCGGGCCAGGCTGCGAGCGACAGAGGCCGCGCCGCGGGAGGCCGTCACCACCCTGCGCATCGGCAGCAGCGCCGGGCTCGGCGACAGGCTCGCCGAGGTGCTGGCAGAGCTGGCGGCGATGGACCCGCCGGTGACCGGTGAGCTGGTGACGGCTCCGACCCGGGCCCGCCTCGAGCGCGTCGCCGCCGGCCAGCTGGACGCCGCCTTCGTCCGGGGCGTCACCTCCGCGGCCGGGGTCGAGCTGATCGACATGTGGCCGGACCGCCTGCTGCTGGTGCTCCCGGCGCGACACGAGCTCGCCGCCTGTGAGGTCGTGCCGCTGGCCGAGCTGTCAGGGCTGCCGCTGCGGATCGTCGGCCGGCGCGCCAACCCGCCTCTCGTGGACCTCGTGCTGGGCGCCTGTGCGGACGCGGGGTTCACCCCGACGCTCGCCGACCATCCGGACGCGGTCCAGGACGTCCTGGCCGCTGTCGCCTCGGGACCACCCTCGTGGAGCGTGCTCTACGAGCCGCACGCCCGCATGCTGCAGCTCGACCGGGTGGTGTTCCGGCCCAGCGACCCGCCCCTCGCCCTGATGACCGCGCTCGCGGTGCCGGAGGGGGCGACGACGACGGCGCTCGCGCCGCTGCTGCGCGCCTGCGCAGCCGCTGCTCGGGAGTAGCGCATCGATCATGTCGAGTGATCGCTGGGAGAGCGATCACCGTCTGGTTCGCGACCGCCGACGCAGGTGGACTGATCGAGCGGCGGCACCGTGCCGTCGACAACGAACCGGAGGTCACCATGCCCACCGTCACCATCCTTCAGGGTCCGCGCACGGCCGAGCTCAAGCGCGAGCTCGTCGCCCGGATCACCGACTCCTTCGTCGACACCCTCGGCGTGCCGGCCGAGAGCGTCCAGGTGTGGATCCAGGAGACACCGCCCGAGAGCTGGGGCCAGGGCGGCGTCCTGACCGCGGACAAGTGACGGCGCAGATGCGGGTTCCTGACCGGGAAGGGACCGTGCCCGCCTGGGTCCCCGACGACCCGGAGGGCGACATGGTCCGCCTCGCCCAGGTGCCCGCACCCCACCCGCGGCCCGACGAGGTGGTCGTGGCCGTCGAGGCCTTCTCGGTCAACCGCGGCGAGACGCTCCGGCTCGAGGAGCCCCTCCCGGGCTGGCGCCCCGGCAAGGACGTCGCCGGCACTGTGCTGGAGGCCGCGGCGGACGGCTCCGGGCCGCCGCTGGGCACCCGCGTGGTCGGGCACCCGCCGAGTGGCGGCTGGGCCCCGCGCGTGGCCGTCGCCGTCACCGACCTGGCCGTGCTCCCACCCTCGGTCTCCACCGTCACCGCCGCCGCCCTTCCGCTGGCGGGCCTCACCGCACTGCGGCTGGTGCGGCAGGCCGGCTGGCTGACCGGACGGCGGCTGCTCGTCACGGGAGCGAGCGGCGGCGTCGGGCACTACCTCGTGGAGCTGGCGGCCGCCGCGGGCGCCGAGGTGACCGCGATCAGCGCGTCGGCCGAACGCGGCGAGCGACTCATGGCACTCGGCGCCGCGGAGGTGCGGTCGACCTTGCCGACGGGCAACCCGCCGTACGACGTCGTGATGGAGTCGGTGGGCGGCGAGTCGTTCCGGAGCTCCCTGCTCCTGCTGCGCGACGAGGGGCAGATGCTGTGGTTCGGCCAGGCCAGCCGGAAGCCGGGGACATTCGACTTCTTCGACTTCTGGCACGGCCCCGTGCAGGTCACCATCAAGCACATCGACTACACGCGCGGCGAGCGCACCTTCGGCGAGGACCTCGCCACCCTGGTCGGGCTCGTGGCCGCGGACCGGCTCCATCCGGAGATCGGGATCGTCCGGCCCTGGACCGAGACACCCGAGGTGATCTCGATGCTGCGGAGCCGGCAGGTGCGCGGCAACACCGTCCTCACCCTGCCTGCGGCACAGCAGGTCGACCTGGGTGCGAGGAGACACGGCCATGTCGCGCACTGACCAGACCGATCGGACCCGCGCGGTGGTCTGCGACTACATCGCGGCTCTCCAGCGTGGCGACGTGGCAGCCTTGCGGGAGAGCTTCGCGCCGGACGCCACGTGGTCGCTGCGCGGCGGCCTGCCGGTGTCAGGTACCTGGACGGGACCGGACGCCATCATCGACGGCTTCCTGGCGGCGATGATGACGCGGCTGGACGCCCGTCAGCCCGTGTCCCAGGAGCTCACGACGCTGGTCGCCGACGGTCACACCGCCGTTGCCGAATGGACCAGCCGGGCCACCACCGCGACGGGCGAGCTCTACGAGAACGATTACGCCGTCGTGTTCCAGGTGAGGGGTCAGGAGATCGTCGCCGTCCGCGAGTACTTCGACACCGAGTACGCCGGGCGGGTGCTGTTCGGCGGCGTCAGCTCGGGCTGACGAGCTGCTGGAGCGCCCAGCGGTTGCCGTCGGGGTCGGTGAAGTGGACGAACCGGCCCCAGGGCTGCTCGTCGACGCCCTCGCACTCCACCTGGCGCTCACGGAGGTAGGCCAGCGCGGCGTCGGCGTCCTCGACCACCACCTGGATGTACTGGGACGACCCGGTCGGCATCATCTCGAGGCCGGCGCCGAAGCAGATCGAGCAGGCCGAGCCCGGCGGCGTGACCTGCACGAAGCGCAGCTCGGGGGTGACGGTCTGGTCGAAGTCGACGGGCCAGCCGACCCGGTTGCCGTAGAAGTCGACCGACCGGTCCACGTCCTCTACGGCCAGGGGGATGAGCTCGATCCTGAAGTCCATGGGGTCTCTCCTCGGTTGGGTGACTCCACGCTAGGAGTCACAGCGGACAGATCCTGACCGCAATACCCGGTTCCCGACCGGTCGCGGCGAGCAACTAGGTTGCACCCATGAGGGTCCTGCTGGCGCTGGGCGGGAACGCCATGACGAACGCCGACGGCCGGGCCCGCGTGGAGGACCAGATCGCCGCCGCGGAGGTGGCGATGGAGGCGGTCGCGGACCTGCTGGCCGACGACGTCGAGGTCGTGATCACCCACGGCAACGGTCCCCAGGTGGGCAACCTGCTGGTGAAGAACGAGCTGGCCGCCGCCGTCGTGCCCCCGGTCCCGCTGGACTGGTGCGGGGCGCAGACCCAGGCGACGCTCGGCTTCGTGCTCATGGACGCGCTGGACGCGTCGCTGCTGCGCCGAGGCGTGCTGCGTCGCTCCGCGACCGTCGTGACCCGCGCGGTCGTCGACCGCGACGACCCCGGGTTCACGAAGCCGACCAAGCCCATCGGCCGGTTCCTCCCGGCCGACGAGGCGCAGCTGCTGGTCGAGCACGGCGAGACCTGGGAGGACCGCGGCGAGAAGGGCTGGCGACGGGTGGTCGCCTCGCCGGAGCCGCGGGAGATCGTCGACGCCCCGGCCGTGCAGGCGCTCGTCGAGGGCGGCTTCGTGGTCGTCGCCAACGGCGGGGGCGGCATCCCGGTGGTGCGCGACGCCGACGGCAACCTGAGCGGCGTCGAGGCGGTCATCGACAAGGACCTCGGTGCCGCTCTGCTGGCGCAGTCCATCGACGTCGACGTGCTCGTGATCGCCACCGACGTGCCGCACGCGGTGCTCCACTACGGCACGCCCGAGGCCGCCGACGTCGGCACCGTGACCGTCGACGACATGCGGTCCTACGCCGCCGAAGGCCACTTCGCGAGCGGCTCCATGGGGCCCAAGGTCGACGCGGCCTGCCGGTTCGTCGAGCGCGGCGGCAGCCGTGCGATCATCACCGACCTCGCCCACCTCGCCGACGCCGTCAGGGGCGGCGCGGGCACCGTCGTCGTCCCGAACACCGCAGCAACCTGAGAGAGAGTGGCCCCATGCCCGACGCCATCGAAGTACGCAAGGTCCCCATCCACTCCGTCGCCGACGCGAGCGAGCTCGCGAAGCTCATCGACGACGGCGTCCTGCACGCGGATCGCGTCATCGCGATCATCGGCAAGACCGAGGGCAACGGCGGCGTCAACGACTACACCCGGATCATCGCCGACCGCGCGTTCCGGGAGGTGCTGGTCGCCAAGGGCGCCGACGCCGACGCGGTCAAGCAGGTCCCGATCGTGTGGTCCGGCGGCACCGACGGCGTGATCAGCCCGCACGCGACGATCTTCGCGACGGTGCCTCCGGAGGAGGTCACACCGTCCGACGAGCCACGGCTGACCGTGGGCTTCGCGATGAGCGAGCAGCTGCTGCCGGAGGACATCGGGCGCACGGCGATGATCACCAAGGTCGCCGACGCGGTGAAGGTCGCGATGGAGAAGGCGGGCATCACCGACCCGGCCGACGTCCACTACGTGCAGACCAAGACCCCGCTGCTGACCATCCACACCATCCGCGACGCCAAGTCGCGCGGGGAGACGGTCTGGACCGAGCACACCCACGAGTCGATGGACCTCTCCAACGGCTGCACCGCGCTCGGCATCGCGGTCGCGCTCGGCGAGATCGAGATGCCCACCGACGACGACGTGATGCACAACCGCGACCTCTACTCGAGCGTCGCCTCCTGCTCGTCGGGCGTCGAGCTCGACCAGGCCCAGGTGGTCGTGGTCGGCAACGCCCCCGGCGTCGGGGGTCGCTACCGCATCGGCCACTCGGTGATGAACGACGCCCTCGACCAGGACGGCATCTGGAACGCCATCCGCGCCGCCGGACTCGAGCTCCCCGAGCGCCCCCACACCAGCGACCTTGGCGGCAAGCTCGTCAACGTCTTCCTCAAGTGCGAGGCCTCGGGTGACGGCGAGGTCCGTGGCCGTCGCAACGCCATGCTCGACGACTCCGACGTGCACTGGCACCGCCAGATCAAGGCGGCCGTCGGCGGCGTCACCGCGGCGGTCACCGGTGACCCGGCGGTCTTCGTGTCGGTCTCGGCCGCGCACCAGGGCCCCGACGGCGGCGGCCCGGTCGCCGCGATCGTCGACCTCGGCTGACCTGGGGCTGCTGCCGCCCGGCGCGGCGGTGGCTGGGCAACGCCTCTCCACGGGGACAACGGTTGCTGCGCCACCGCCACCCCGGCGGGGGTTGTGGACAACGGTTGCTGGGCCACCGCCACCCGGGGCCAGCTACACGAACGAGAACAGGCGCACGCCCGGCTCGTAGGCCGCGGCCGGCCCCGGCCAGCGGGCGACGCCGACGCGGAACGACGCGTCGTCGGGGCGCACGAACGCGACCTCCTCGAAGCCGGTGTCGGCGAGCAGGCGGCGGACCGTCTCGCTCGGGTCGCCGGTCACCTCGGTGGGGTCGTGGGGGACCCGGCAGCCGCGGGTCCAGATGACCGCACCCTGGGGCGCGAGCAGGGAGGGCAGCATGGAGATCGTGCGCTCGACGTCGGCGTCGGTGATGTTGCCGAAGATGCCGCAGGCCATCACCACGTCGGCGGGGACGGCGCCGGCCGCGCAGGCGGTGTCGCCGGCGTCCATGGTCCGGACCTCGAGTCCGGTCAGGCCGAGCTCGGCGGCCGTCGTGCGGGCGGCCGCGGCCAGCTCGGGGTCGAGCTCGACGAGCACGCCGGCGACCTCGGCGTCCGACGAGGCGATGACCGGCAGCGTGTCGCGACCGTCGCCCGCGCAGAGGCTGAGCAGCCGCACCGGGCCCGGAGCGGCTGACCCGAGCACCGAGGCGAGCTGGGTGCGGACGACCTCGAGCCGTCGCGACAGGGAGGAGGCGGGGTCGTCGTAGTCGCGGTGCCAGGCATGCCAGTCGCGACTCATGCGTCGGGGGAGTCCAGCCACTCGCGGATCGACTCGTTGTGCTGGCCGAGCGTGGGCGGCGCGACGTGCTCGGAGCGGCCGCCGGAGAACGCGTTGTCGTCGAAGCGCAGCGGCGGGCCGGGCAGGTCGATCGCGCCGAGGGTGGGGTGGTCGACGGAGAGCTTGAGACCCTGCGAGAGCACCTGGTCCCAGGAGTAGACGTCGTCCATCGAGCGCACCTTTCCGGACGGCACGCCGGCATCCGAGAGCAGCGACAGCCAGTGCTCGGCGTCGGCGGAGGCGAAGTGCGACTCCATCTTCTCCACGAGCGCGGGGCGGTTGCCGACACGCTCGGGGTTGGTCGCGAAGCCCGGCTCGGAAGCGTCCCAGCCGAGCGCCGCGCACAGGGCCCGCCAGAGGCCCTCCGAGCCGCAGGCGATCTGGATCGGCGCCGTACCGGTCGCGAACATGCCGTACGGCGCGATCGAGGGGTGGTGGTCGCCGGAGAGGCCCGGCACCTCGCCGGCCACGGTCCACTTGGTGCCCTGGAACGCGTGCACGCCGACCATGCCCGCCAGCAGCGAGGTGCGGACGACGCGGCCCTGGCCGGTGCGGGTCCGCTCGTGCAGCGCGGCCAGCACGCCGAAGGCGCCGTTCATCCCCGCGATCAGGTCCGCGATCGGCACGCCGACCTTGGTCGGCTGGCTGGTGCCGGTGATCGACATCAGCCCGCCCTCGCCCTGGGCGATCTGGTCGTAGCCGGCTCGCGACGCCTCCGGCCCGTCGTGCCCGAACCCGGTGATCGACAGGACGACCAGGCCGGGGTTGAGCTCGTGCAGCCGCGCGACGGAGAAGCCCAGCCGGTCGAGCACCCCGACCCGGAAGTTCTCCATCAGCACGTCCGCTCTGGCGACCAGTCGCGCCAGCACGTCGCAGTCCTCGGGTGACTTGAGGTCGAGGACCAGCGACTCCTTGTTGCGGTTGGCCGACAGGAAGTACGTCGACTCGCGGGCGTCGTCCGGCCCGACGAACGGCGGCCCCCACGAGCGGGTGTCGTCGCCGGTCGGCGACTCGATCTTGATCACCCGCGCGCCCAGGTCGCCCAGCATCATCCCGGCGTGGGGCCCCGCCAGGGCGCGCGTCAGGTCGAGGACCACCAGGTCGGACAGGGGACCGTCAGCCATGCCTGCACGCTACCCACGCCCCGGGCCCCGCCCGGGGTCTAGTCATAAATGACTACTCGGGCGTAACCCGAACGGGCCACCTTCGTTGGGAGTCTCGAACGCGCCCCGAGATCCCGGGCCGGATCCGCACGAAGGAGATTCCCATGAGCCACGTGCTCCGCCGAGCCGTCGCAGTCCTCGCCGTGCTGGCGAGCGCCCTGCTCGGTGCCACCGCCGTGACCGCGGCGCCCGCGCAGGCCGCCCCGCAGTGGGCACCCGCCGCCACCGCCCAGATCCACCCCGGCACGATGATGTACACGCAGGGCGCCCAGTGCACCGCGAACTTCGTCTACACCGACGCGGCCGCCAACGTCTACGTCGGCTACGCCGCACACTGCGCGGGCCTCGGCGCGGCCACCGACACCAACGGATGTCAGGCGGAGTCGCTGCCGCTCGGCACCCCGGTCACCTTCAACGAGGGCGGCAGCCTGGTCGACGAGGGCACCGTGGTCGGCAACGGCACGCTCGTCTACTCCTCGTGGCTGAAGATGCACCAGCTCGGCACCACCGACGCCAACACCTGCGCCTACAACGACCTGGCGCTGGTCAAGGTGGCCGCCGCCGACGTCGGGAAGGTCAACCCGTCGATCCCGTTCTGGGGCGGCCCGACCGGGATCGACACCGACGGCACCGCCACGGGCGACCGCGTCTACACCTACGGCAACTCCAGCCTGCGCGCCGGCGTCAGCGCACTGTCGCCGCACACCGGCATCAGCCTGGGTGACGACGCCGCCGACGGTGGCTGGTCCCACCCGCTCTACACGGTGAGCCCCGGCATCCCCGGTGACTCCGGCTCGGCGTTCGTCTCGGCGGACGGCAAGGCGATCGGCGTCCTGTCCACCCTCGGGCTGGCGCCGCTGCCCCTGTCCAACAACATCGGCGACCTCGGCAAGGAGCTGGCGTTCGCCCAGGCCAACTCCGGGATCGCGGGGCTGACCCTGGTCAACGGGACCGAGCCCTTCAACCCCATCCTCTGACCAACCTCAAGGGAGCAACGGTCCGCTCGCGGCGGACCTGACGGCCCGGGCCCCGTCCACGCGCCAGGACGGGGCCCGGGTCTGCTCCCGGCACACTTTCGTGACCGCTACGTGATCGCCTTCCCTCGGTCCCGCCGTTACGTTCCGTGAGTGACCACCTCCGCGCGCGCGAGCACGACGGCGGTGGTCGCCGTGCTCGGCGCCGCGGGACTCCTGCTCCTCCTGGTCACGTGGGCGGCCTCGATCGGACCCGACCGGGTGGTCTCCGGCGGCCACGTCGACCGGATCCGGCCGGAGGTCTCCCAGACCACCAGCAGCCCGGACGGCACCCAGAGCGAGCTCGAGAAGACCCGGCACCAGAAGCGCGGCGAGCCGCCGGGCTGGCTGGCGGCGATCGCGTTCGCGGTGGAGGTCCTCACCGTGGGCGTGGTGCTGTTCCTCGTCGGGCGCCTGCTGCGCAGGCTGCGCCAGCTCTGGCTGATGCGCAGGCCGCGGCGACGTCGCGAGCGACCCGAGGACGTCGAGTTCGAGGTCCTCGACTCTGCCGGGCAGGTCACCGACGCGATCTCCGAGGACGCCGAGGAGCAGCGCAGCCTGCTGGCCGTCGGGGGCGAGCCACGCAACGCGATCGTCGAGTGCTGGGACCGGTTCGAGCGGCAGGCGCTGCGCGCAGGGGTGGACCGTCGGCCGTGGCAGACCACCGCGGAGTTCGTGCTCGGGGTGCTCGACCTCGTCGGCGCCGACAGGGGCGCGGTCGCGGCGCTGGCCGACCTCTACCGCGAGGCCCGCTTCTCCGACCACCCGATGACCGACGAGCACCGCCGCAAGGCGCTGGACTCGCTCGACGTGATCCACGCCAGCCTGCGTCGCCAGGGGGCCCTCAGGTGACCGGCCGGCGACGCTGGTGGTGGCGGCTGGCCGGCGGGGTCATCGCCTTCGGCGGCATCGAGGGTGGTGTCCTGCTGTTCCACGGACAGGCAGACGAGCTGCGGCTGACGCTCGTCATCGCGCTCGTGGTCTGTGCCTCGGGCCTGCTCGTCGACGCGGCGCCGGTCGAGCCGGCCGGGTGGAGCGGCCACGTCGAGCTGGAGGGCGGGCTGGGGCGGGTCGACCCCCGCACCGGGTCCTACCTCCGCATCCTGGAGAGCCACCTCTCCGCACGTGAGGTCGACCCGGCGCTGCGCAACCGGCTCCGCGACCTGGCCGACCAGACCCTGCGCGCCCGCCACGACCTCTCTCTCGACGACCCGCGCTCCGAGGAGCTGCTCGGCCACGAGCTCCGCCGGGTCCTGCACGAGGGCCCGACCAAGCTGGACCCCGAGCGGATCGACCGCTACGTGAAGAGGATCGAGGAGCTGTGACGTCCACCCAGGGCACCCCGGAAGCACCCACCATCGAGGAGACCGCCGCCGTCGCCGTCCGGGTGCTCGACGAGGTCGGCAAGGCGATCGTCGGCAAGCAGGAGGCGCTGCGCCTGGTGCTCTGCGCGATCCTGGCCAAGGGCCACGTCCTGCTCGAGGACTACCCCGGGCTCGGCAAGACTTTGGCCGCGCGGTCCTTCGCGCGGGCGCTCGGGCTGGACTTCGCCCGGGCCCAGTTCACCCCCGACCTGCTGCCCTCCGACCTCACCGGCTCGTTCCTCTACAACCAGCGCACCGCGGAGTTCGAGTTCCGTCGCGGCCCGTTGTTCACCGGGCTGCTGCTCGCGGACGAGATCAACCGCACGCCGCCCAAGACCCAGTCCGCGCTGCTCGAGGCGATGCAGGAGCGTCAGGTCACCGTCGAGGGCGAGACCTTCCCGCTCGCCGAGCCCTTCCACGTCCTCGCGACCGCCAACCCGATCGAGTACGAAGGCACCTACCCGCTCCCCGAGGCGCAGCTGGACCGCTTCCTGCTCCGGGTCAGCTTCGGCTACCCCTCCTCCAGCGAGGAGTACGACGTCATCGCCCGCCGCGTGGCGCGCCGCCGCGAGGAGGTCGAGCTCGAGGCCGTGACCGACCCGGCCGGGCTGCGCGGCCTCCAGGCCGCCGTCGAGACGGTCCGGGTGGACGAGGGGGTCGGTCGCTACTGCGTGGCGCTCGCCGCGGCGACGCGGGAGCACCGCGACACCCTCACCGGCGCCTCGCCGCGCGGGTCGCTCGGACTGGTGCTGACCGCCCGCGCGTTCGCGGTGCTGCGCGGTCGCGACTACGTCATCCCCGAGGACGTGAAGGCGGTCGCTCGGACCGTGCTCTCGCACCGCGTCACCGTGCGCCCGGAGCTCTGGATGACCCAGACCACCGGACGCTCCATCGTCGACGCCGTGCTGGTCCAGGTCCCGACCCCGGCCACGCTCGAGCACCGGGTGAGCTCACGGTGAGCTCGAGGTGACGCCGGACGTGATGCGGTGACCTCGCGCTGGCGGCCCACCCCGGCGCTGGCTCGGGCGGTCGTGGTCGCGGCGATCGCCGTGGTCGCCGCGGTGGTCGGCTCGGCGCCGGTGGTGATGGTGCTGGGGGCGCCGTTCGTCCTGGTCGCCGGGCTCGGGCTGCTGCACCGTCCGGACTCGTCCCCGGTGCTCGACGCCGAGCTCGGCCACCGCTGGCTCTACGAGGGCCAGGGCACCACCTCGCGGCTCGCGATCGCCCACGGTGAGGACGTGGAGCACGTGACCCGGGTGATGGCGGTCACGCCGTACGTCGCGCTCCACCCGCCACACGGCCTGGCGGCTGGATTCGTCGACGACCCGCCCACCATCGAGGTCGGTCCGCGCCGGTGGGGCCGGCGAGTGCTGGGCGAGGAGCAGGTCTGCCTGACCACGGCCTGGGCGGGCTACCGCTGGGGTCCGGTCAGCCTGCACGGCGACGCACTGCGCGTGCTGCCGCACACGGCGCGGTTCGACTCCCGGGCCGAGACGCCCCGGCCGGTCGGCCTGGTCGGGGTCAACCGCTCGCCGCGGCTCGGCGCCGGCGTGGAGTTCGCCGACATCCGGCCGTTCCGCTCCGGCGACCGCCTGCGCCGGATCAGCTGGCGGGTCTCGATGCGCAGCCGCGAGCTGCACGTCACCACCTCGCCGGCCGAGGAGGACAGCGGAGTCCTCCTCGTGGTCGACGCCCTCGGTGACCACGGCCACTCGGGAGGGCTCGACGGCCAGGCGAGCAGCCTCGACCAGAGCGTCCGGGCCGCGGCCGCCATCGCCGAGCACCACATCCGCGCCGGCGACCGGGTGGGGCTGCGCATCGTCGGCGGGGAGGGCGGCCTGCTCGGGTACGGCGCCGGCACCCGACACCTCCGCGCGGTCTTCGACCTGCTGGCCGGGGTCCGCGCCGGCGAGCTCCCGGAGGGGATCGCGGACCGGATCCAGCTCAGGGTCCGCGGCGGCAGCGTGGTGTTCGTGTTCTCACCGATGCTCGGCGCGGCCATCGTCACCGCGACCGCCAGCCTCGTCCAGCGGGGACTGCCCGTGGTCGTGGTCGACACCCTCCCGCCCGGCGCCAGCCCGCGGGTCCCCGACGGCGTCGACCCGCGGCTCGCGGACCTGGCATGGCGGATGCGCCGCCTGGAGCGCGACCAGGTGCTCGCCGGCCTCAGTGCGCTCGGCTGCCCGGTGATCCCCTGGCGCGGCGGAGGCACCCTCGACGACGTGCTGCGCCGGCTGGCCCGCCGCGCCAGCGTGCCCCGAGCCCTGCCGGGGTGGGAGGGGGCGGCGTCCCGGTGAACCTGCCGTTTCGGGACTCGCGTGCCCGGCTGTCGCTGCGCGCGGTGATCCTGGTCGCTCCCGTCCTGGCCCTGCTGGCCGCCCGGCCCGCGGACCTCCCGCACGGCTGGTTCGTCGTGCTCACCCTCGTGCTGTCGGTGGGCTTCGCGGCGATGCCGGAGTCGGCGCTCGGCACGGCATGCCTCGGGCTCGTGGTCTTCTGGTGGGCCCTGGCCGCATCCGACGGGGTCCCCGCCGGCGCGATCCCGGCGGCGCTCCTCCTGCTCGCCACCCACATCGCCGCGGTGCTGCTGTCCTACGGGCCGCCCTCGCTCCCGATCGGGGCCGCGCTGCTGGGCCGCTGGCTGCGCCGCGGCCTCGGCGTCGCGGTGGCGGCCCCCCTGGTCTGGCTGGTGGCGGTCGTGGTCGACGACCAGCCCGAGCCGCCCGGCATCTGGATCTCCGGGCTGGCATGCGCCGTGGTCGTCTGCATCGTCGCCGCGACCGCGGTCACGATGCGCGAGGACGCAGGGTGACCTCTCCTGACCCCGAGGAGTACGTCGAGCTCGTGCTCTCGGTCGTCGAGGAGATCCCCTGGGGCCGGGTGACGTCGTACGGCGCGATCGCCGGCGTCGTCGGCGGCGGGCCTCGTCAGGTCGGCGCGGTGATGTCCCGGCACGGTGCCCCGGTGCCGTGGTGGCGGGTGGTGCGCGCCGACGGGTCGCTGCCGCCGAGCCACGAGGAGAACGCCCGGCCGCACTACCTCGACGAGGGGACGCCCCTGCGACCTTCGGGGGCCGTCGACATGACGGCGGCGTTCTGGGAGCCGGACCCGCCCGCACCGCTGGTGCCGCTGGCGCCGCTCGAGGAGTGACGGATCGGGCGGGCACCTGGGCAGAGGGTTGTGCATAAATCCCGACAGCTTGTGGACAAATCTCGCCCGCCGGTGGATGAGCCTGTGGAACCAGAAGAATGTTGGGCCAACCCCTTGCGCAGGCGATTCCGGAGCCGGTAGAACTTCTCTTGCGCCGCCACTTCGGTGGAGGCGTAAGAAGGGCCCGAACAACTCATACTTGTTCGGGCCCTTCGCCTTTCCCCGGGGTGGATGGGCCCAATTGGGCCCTACCTCGCGGTATCGGCCAGACTCGGTCTGTGCTCTACGACGTGATGCACGCCGTGCTGCCGCCGGCCCTCAAGGCGATCTGGCGTCCGACGGTGCGCGGCCTCGAGCACGTGCCCCGCAGCGGCGGGGTGATCCTGGCCAGCAACCACCTCAGCTTCGTCGACTCGGTCGTCATCCCGAGCGTGGCGCCGCGCAAGGTGGTCTTCCTCGCCAAGTCCGACTACTTCACCGGCACCGGTCCCAAGGGGATCGCCTCCCGCATCTGGTTCGAGGGTCTCGGGATGCTCCCGGTCGACCGCGACGACACCCGGGCCGCGATCGCCAGCCTCGAGATCGCCCTCGACGTCCTGGGGAGGGGCGAGGCGTTCGGGATCTATCCCGAGGGCACCCGCTCCCGCGACGGCCGGCTCTACCGCGGCCGGACCGGCGTCGCGCACCTCGCGCTGACCGCCGGCGTGCCGGTCGTGCCCGTGGGGCTCACCGGGACCCAGGACGTCCAGCCCGTCGGCTCGAGCCGTCCGCGCATCGTCCCGATCACCGTCGAGTTCGGCGAGCCGATCGACTTCACCGGCCGCTTCGAGGGGGTCCCGTCCGGCCGGGCGCGCCGGGAGGCGACCGACGAGGTGATGGCCGCGATCCAGCGCCTCACCGGCCAGGTCGAGGCGGGCATCTACAACGAGCGGCCGATCGAGTGACTCAACCCAACGCGTTGTAGGACCAGGCGCCGAAGAGGAACCCGGCCGAGCCCAGGGCGGCGTACGCCGGCACCCACCAGCGCGAGCCGGGCTCGCTCCGTTGCTCCTTCGGCGGGACCACGGCGTTCTTGAGGGCGACCAGCATCCCGAAGACGGCGGGCGCGGCCATCAGCCAGAACATCACGCCGCACACGAGCCAGCCCCAGACGACGCCGTCGCCCTTGAAGGTGTACTCGACGAAGTTCCACCCGAGCGACCCGAACAGCAGGCCCCACATCGGGATCAGCAGGTTGGGGGCGTTGACCGACATCGCGGCCGCCGACCCGGCCATCGCGGTGATCAGCATGATCGGGATCGCGACCGCGATGAGGTAGGAGCCGTCGGGGCACGGCTGCGAGCTGACGTAGGGGCCGCCGTCGGCGCAGGACCCGCCGACGTTCATCACCGAGCGCATCGAGAAGAACGTCCACGTCAGCGTGGTCGCGAGCACCAGGACGCTGACGACCAATGCCGCGGGCACCTTCCAGCCCGACCGCGACGGCGTGACCGTCGCCGGAGCCTGCGTCGTCATGGAGGAACTCTGGCAGAGACACGGGGCAGAGACACGGGTGGACACGGGTGGACACGGGTGGACACGGGGCAGAGGCACGGGGCAGAGACTCGGACCGCACGGACGTCGCGAGGTGTCGGCGGGCCGTGATGGAGTGGTCCGGTGACCGAGGCCGCGACCACCTACCACCTGGTCCGGCCGTCGCTCGCCGCGCAGCCCCCGGTCCTCGACGAGCAGCAGCAGCGGGTCGTCGACCACGGCGCCGGGCCGCTCCTGGTCCTGGCCGGGCCCGGGACCGGCAAGACCACGACGCTGGTCGAGGCGGTCGTGCGGCGCATCGACGAGGGCACCCACCCCGACCAGATCCTCGCGCTGACCTTCTCGCGGAAGGCTGCCGAGCAGCTCCGCGACCGGGTCACCGCGCGGGTCGGCCGGACCATGTCCGCGAGCATCGGCTCGACGTTCCACTCCTTCGCCTACGGCCTGATCCGCCGCTACGCGCCCGCGCAGCTCTACGTCGGTCCGCTGCGGCTGCTGTCCGCGCCCGAGCAGGACGTCGTGCTGCGCGAGCTGCTCCAGGACCACCCCGAGTCGGTCCGGTGGCCGGAGGCGCTGCGCGTCGCGCTCGGCACCCGCGGCTTCGCCGCCGAGGTCCACGCCGTGCTGTCCCGCGCCCGCGAGAAGGGGCTCGACGGCGACCAGCTGGCCGAGCTGGGGGAGCGGGAGGGGCTGCCCGAGTTCGTGGCGGCGGGGGCGTTCCTCGAGCAGTACCTCACGATCCTCGACGACCGCGGGGCCGTCGACTACTCCGACCTGATCCGGCGCGCCACCATCGAGGCCACCGTGCATCGCGACGAGCTGCGCGCTGCCTACGCCCACGTCTTCGTCGACGAATACCAGGACACCGACTCCGGGCAGGTCGCACTGCTGCGGGCCCTGGCCGGCGACGGCCGCAACCTGGTCGCCGTCGGCGACCCGCACCAGTCGATCTACGCCTTCCGGGGGGCCGAGGTGCGCGGCATCCTCGACTTCGCGACCCGGTTCCCCCGCGCCGACGGGAGCCCGGCCGAGGTCCTCGCGCTCGGCACCACGCGCCGGTTCGGCCCGCGCATCCTCACCGCTGCCCAGCGGGTGGCCGAGCGCATCGGCCTGCCCGGCGCCATCCCCGAGCAGGCCCGGGCGGCGTTCCTGGCGCCCCGCGCGGCGGTCGGCGAGCACGGCGACGGCCGGGTCTGGGTCCGCACCTACGACAGCGACCGGGCCGAGGCGGAGCACCTCGCCGACCTCCTCCGCCGTGCGCACCTCGAGGACGGCATCGCGTGGGACGACATGGCGGTGCTGGTGCGTTCGGGCCGCAGCTCGATCCAGCCCCTGCGTCGCTCACTGGGGGCCGCGGGCGTCCCGGTCGAGGTCGCGAGCGACGAGGTCCCACTGGTCCGCGACCCCGCGGCGCTCCCGCTCATCGACGCGTTGCGCGTCGTGCTCAACCTCGATCCTCGCGATCCGGCTGCGGGCGACCCCGACCATCCCGACCACATCGACGCGGCGCGCGCCGAGGCGCTGTTGGTGGGGCCGCTCGGAGGGCTCGACGCGGGCGACGTACGCCGCCTCGCCCGCCAGCTGCGCCAGCGCGAGAAGGTCGCGGCGGCGGCCGAGGCGCGGCAGCCCACCCACTCGCGCGAGCTGGTCCGGCTGGCGGTGCTCGACCCGTCGCTGCTCGACGGCCTGGAGGGTCCCGAGGTCGCCCGGGCCAGGGCCGTGGCCGACCTGGTGGCCCGGACCCGCGCACAGCTCGAGGAGGGCGCGTCCGCAGAGGAGCTGCTGTGGACGCTGTGGTCCGGGACGTCCTGGCCCGCCCGGCTGCGCCGCTCCGTCGAGCTCGGTGGCGGTGCCGCGCGCCGGGCCCACCGCGACCTCGACTCGATCTGCGCACTGTTCGAGGCGGCGGCCCGGGCCGAGGAGACGCGCGACCGGGTGGGTGCCCGGGAGTTCCTGGCCACGCTGGTCGCCCAGCAGATCCCCGCCGACACGCTCGCCGAGCGCGGTGCCCGCGGTGCCGCGGTGCGCCTGCTGACCGCCCACCGGGCCAAGGGGCTCGAGTGGCGCCTGGTCGTCGTCGCGCACGTCCAGCAGGACGGCTGGCCCGACCTGCGCCGGCGTTCGTCGCTGCTGGGCGCCGACCGGATCGGCACCGAGGGCCTCGTCCCCGCCACGACGGCCCGCGAGATGCTGACCGAGGAGCGGCGCCTCTTCTACGTCGCCTGCACGCGCGCCCGGGAGCGGCTCGTCGTCACGGCGGTGGCGTCGCCCGAGGACGACGGCGACCAGCCCTCGCGGTTCCTGCAGGAGCTCGGGGTGACCATCGAGTCGGTCGAGGGCCGGCCGGCGCGGACGCTGTCGCTCGGTGGACTGGTCAGCGAGCTGCGGCGGACCACGGCCGACCCCGACGTGAGCCAGCCGCTGCGCCACGCGGCCGCGCGACGGCTCGCGCGGCTGGCAGCCGAGACCACGGGCGACCGCGCCCTGGTGCCCATGGCCGACCCGTCGACGTGGTGGGGCACCCGCTCGGCGACCCGCTCGGTGCGGCCGCTGCGCGACCCGGACCAGCCCGTGCCGGTCTCGGCGAGCCTGCTCGACGGCATCACGACCTGCCCGACCCAGTGGTTCCTGGCGCGCGAGGCGGGCGGGGTCACCCGGTCGCACCAGTCGGCCAACCTCGGCGAGATCGTCCACGCGCTGGCGCAGCGGATCGCGGCCGGCGAGCTCGACGTCACCCCCGACGCGGCCGGGGTCGAGACGCTCATGGAGCACGTCGGCGAGGTCTGGGACCGCATGGAGTTCCGCACGCCGTGGGCGCGAGCGCGCGAGCTCGAGCGCACCCGCGCGGCGCTGGGGCGGTTCCTCGCCTGGCACGCCGCCAACACCCGCCCGGTCATCGGCATCGAGCAGGAGTTCCGGGCCGTCGTCGACCTGCCCGGCGGTGAGCAGATCCGCCTCGCCGGCTACGCCGACCGGCTCGAGCTCGACGCCGAGGGACGGGTCGTCGTGGTCGACCTCAAGACCACTCGGGCCAAGCCCACCGACAAGTCGCTCGCGACCAACGTCCAGCTCGGCCTCTACCAGCTGGCCGTCGACCAGGGCGCGGTCGACGGGCTCCCCGGGCTGCCCGAGGGGCACGCCGAGGCGGGCGGCGCCGAGCTGGTGCAGCTCGGCCTCCGCGACGGAGGTCCCGAGGCCGTCGTACAGACCCAGGGCGCGCAGGCCGACGACGGCCCGGAGCGGACCGCCCTGCGCGGCCAGCTCGCGCGCGCGGCGCAGCTGCTGCGCGCCGAGCAGTTCCCAGCGATCGTCGGGGAGCAGTGCCGCGAGTGCCCGTTCGAGCCGATCTGCCCGGCCAAGAGCGCGGGCCACGTGGTGGCCCAATGACGAGCCCAGTGACCAGCCCGACCATCGCCGCGGCGCGTGAGCTGCGCACGCCCGAGGACCTGGCCGCGGCCATGCGTGCCACCTGGGTGGCCAGCCCCCAGCAGTGGGCGGCGATCTCGGCGCCCTTGCGCCCGGCCGTGGTCATCGCCGGGGCCGGGTCGGGCAAGACGACGCTGATGGCGGCGCGCGTCGTCCACCTGGTGCTCAGCGGCCAGGTCCGCCCCGACGAGGTGCTGGGCCTCACCTTCACCACCAAGGCCGCCAGCGAGCTGCGCACCCGCATCCGCGAGTCGTTGCTGGCGGCCGGCGCCCTCGACGAGCCCGGTCCGGGCGAGGAGGACGTCCTCGAGCCGACCGTGGCGACCTACAACGCCTACGCCGCGGGACTGCTCACCGACCACGGCCTGCGGATCGGCCACGAGCCCGACACCCGCGTGATCACCGATGCGGCCCGCTACCAGCTCGGTGCCCGCGTCGTCGACCGCTACCCGGGCGAGATCGTGCAGCTCACCGACCACGCCGAGACCGCGATCCAGAACCTCCTCGCGCTCGACTCGGCGATGAGCGAGCACCTGGTCGGGCCCGACGACGTGCGGGCCTTCGACGCCGGCGAGCGGGTCGGCTTCGAGCGCGCCCTTGCCGAGGAGACGGCCGGCAAGAACCGCAAGACCTACCTCAAGCCGGTGGCCGACGCGATCAGCGCGATCGACCGCCGCGGAGAGCTCCTGGGGCTGGTCGCCGCCTACCGGCGCCTCAAGGCGGACCTCGGGCTCATGGACTTCTCCGACCAGATCGAGCTCGGGGCCCGGCTCGCCTCGGACCAGCCCGACGTGGGCGTCCTCGAGCGGGCGAGGTTCAAGGTCGTGCTCCTCGACGAATACCAGGACACGTCGGTCGCGCAGGCGACCATGCTGGCCAGGCTGTTCTCCGGCCCTGACGCGGCGCGCGGCCGCGGCCACGCGGTGACGGCGGTCGGCGACCCCAACCAGGCCATCTACGGCTGGCGCGGCGCGTCGGTCTCCAACATCCTCGACTTCCCGGAGACGTTCCCGGCCGCTGTGGGTGCGGTCGAGACCTACCCGCTCACCGTCAACCGCCGGTCCGACCGGCGCATCCTCGAGGCCGCCAACCGG
Source organism: uncultured Actinomycetota bacterium (assembly GCA_963766475.1). Taxonomy (GTDB): domain Bacteria; phylum Actinomycetota; class Actinomycetes; order Propionibacteriales; family Nocardioidaceae; genus Nocardioides. The sequence continues at coordinate 615,814 of CAVXZS010000009.1, forward strand.
CTGGCCGAGCCGCTCTACGCCGCGCACGACGCGGTCGAGCCGCTGGAGCCGAAGCCGGAGGCGGAGCCCGGCGTCGTCACCACCGCCGTCTTCGAGACCCACCGCGAGGAGCTGGCCGCACTCGTCGACGGGGTGCGCGCCGCCCACGCCGGCCGGTGGTCCGACATCGGCGTGCTGACCCGCGACAACGCGCACGCCGCCGAGGTCTTCGACGCCCTCACCGAGGCAGACGTCCCCGTCGAGATCGTCGGCCTGTCCGGGCTGCTCCGCCTGCCCGAGGTCGCGGAGGTCGTCGCGATCCTGCGGCTGATGCACGACGTGACCGCCAACGCCTCGCTCCTCACGCTGCTCACCGGCCCGCGCTGGGCCATCGGCCCGCGCGACCTCGGCCTGCTCAGTGGCCGCGCCGCCGAGCTCGCGGGACGACGCGGTCGCGCAGACGACCCGGCGTCGATCACGGCCCACCTCGTCCAGATCGCCGACGGCATCGACCCCGCCGAGATCCCGTGCCTCGACGACGCGCTGGTCGACCCCGGCGAGCGCCCCTACTCCCCGGAGGCGCTGGAGCGGTTCGGGATGCTGGCGCGCGAGCTGCGGATGCTGCGCTCCCACGCCGGCGAGCCGCTGCTCGACATCGTCCGGCGGATCATCGACACCACCGGTGCCGACGTCGAGCTGGCCTCCGCCGTCAGCTCGGCCGCGCCCGCGCGGCGCGACAACCTCGACCTGTTCGTCCGCGCGGTGGCCGACTTCCAGGCCGTCGACGGCGACGTGACCCTGCCCGCGCTGCTCGCCTACCTCACGGCCGAGGACGACCAGGGCAACGGCCTCGACATCGCGACCCCCACCTCCGCCGACTCCGTCAAGCTGCTGACCGTGCACCGGTCCAAGGGGCTGGAGTGGGGGTCGGTGTTCCTGGTCGGGGTCTGCGAGACGCGGTTCCCGGCCAACCGGTCGCGACCGCTCTGGACGTCGTCCCCGTCGGTCCTGCCCGGCCCGCTGCGCGGCGACGCGAAGGACCTGCCGCGCCTCCAGGGCCACGACAAGGCGGCGCTCGACGCGTTCCGCGCCGACCAGAAGGCCCACGACCGCACCGAGGAGCTCCGGCTCGGCTACGTCGCGTTCACGCGCGCCGCGCACCGGCTCTCCGTGACGTCGTACCTCTGGACGCCGCGCGCGACGTCCTTCGGTCCGTCCGAGTACCAAGCGGTCGTCCGCGACCTGCTCGCGGAGTGGGGCGAGCCCGACCCCCCGTGGCGGGAGAAGCCCGAGCGGGGCGACCCCAACCCCTACGCCGGTGAGGACCAGTCCAAGCCGTGGCCGCCGGCCGGGCCAGGAGCGGAGGTGCAGCGCCGCCTCGAGGCTGCCGCGATGGTGCGCGGGGCCGACCTCGCCGTCGAGGACGAGGGGCTCGACATGGTCGAGGCCGCGCGGGCCGCCGACTGGGACGCCGAGATCGAGCGGCTCGTCGCCGAGGCGCGGTCCGAGCGCAGCACCCACGTCGCCGTGCCGCTGCCGTCCAGCATCTCGGCCTCGGCCCTGATGCGGCTGCGCGAGGACACCGACTCGTTCGCCCGCGAGCTGGCCCGGCCGATGCCGCGCCAGCCGTCGCGGGCGGCTCGCTTCGGCACCCTCTTCCACGCCTGGGTCGAGGACCGGTTCGCCCAGCAGCCGCTGCTCGACCCCGACGACCTGCCCGGCCGCTACGACGCCGGCATCGACGACGACGCCGACCTCGACGCCATCATCGAGGCCTTCGAGAAGGGCCCGTTCGCCGACCGCGTCCCGCACGCCGTGGAGGCGCCGTTCGCACTTGTCCTGGGCGGCCAGGTCGTCCGCGGCCGGATCGACGCCGTCTACGACGAGCCGGCCGCCGACGGCAGCAGCGGGTTCCTCCTCGTCGACTGGAAGACCAACCGCCACGAGGACGCCGACCCGCTCCAGCTCGCCCTCTACCGCCTCGCCTGGGCCGAGCTGCGCGGTGTGCCACTGAGCAACGTGCGGGCGGCGTTCCACTACGTCCGGACCGGCAGGACCGTCGAGCCGGCCGACCTGCCGGACCGTCAGGCGCTGGAGGCCATGCTCGGCACCTGAGCATCGAGCCAGTCCGCCACGCCGCGGGCGGCGACCCGGCCGGCGCGGTTGGCGCCGATGGTGCTCGCCGAGGGGCCGTAGCCGACCAGCTGGATGCGGGGGTCGGCGACCGCGGTCGTGCCGTCGAGCTGGATGCCGCCGTAGTGGCTCTTGAGGCGCAGCGGTGCGAGATGGCCGACCGCCGGCCGGAAGCCCGTCGCCCAGAGGATCGCGTCGGCCGGCCAGAGACTGCCGTCCGGCATCCGCACGCCCTCGGGCTCGACGGCCGTGAACATCGGGTGCCGCTCGTAGGCGCCGAGCCGCTCGGCCTCGCGCTCCTGCTCGCGCAGGGCCAGCCCGGTGACGCTCACGACGCTGGCCGGGGGCAGCCCGCGGCGTACGCGCTCCTCGACCAGGGCGACCGCCGCCCGTCCCACCTCCGGAGTGAAGTCGTCGGTGCGCCAGACCGGCTCGCGCCGGGTCACCCACAGCGTGTCCGTGGCGACCGGGGCGATCTCGCCGAGCAGCTGCACCGCCGATGCCCCGCCGCCCACCACGACCACCCGCCGACCGCGGAACGCCTCCGGCCCCGGGTAGTCGTGAGGGTGCAGCTGACGTCCGCGGAACGTCGCCGCGCCGGGGTAGGCCGGCACGAACGGACGCGACCACGTGCCGGTCGCGTTGACGAGGGTGCGGGTGAGCCAGCGCCGGTCGCCGGCCCGTACCTCGAGCAGCCCGTCGCCGGTCTCGACGACCTCGTCGACCCGGACCGGTCGCAGCACAGGCAGGTGGTGGCTGCGCTCGTAGTGGGCGAAGTACGCCGGCACCACCTCGTTGGCGCGACCCTCGTGCTCGGAGAGCGGGTCGGCGTCCGGCAGCGCCGCGATGCCGTGCACGTCGCGCATGGTCAGCGAGTCCCACCGGTGCTGCCAGGCGCCACCGGGCGTCTGGTCGGCATCGAGCACGACGTGGTCGATCCCACGGCGCTTCAGGTGGTAGGACGCGGACAGCCCGGCCTGGCCGGCGCCGATCACCACCGAGTCGAGGATCTCCACGTGGAGACAACGCCGTACGCTCCCGGATTTACTCCGTGGTCCCGGTGGTTGAGGAGGTTGCGCAGCAACCGTCTCGAAACCTCTGAAGGGCCCGCTGGGAGCCGTTGGGTCCCAGCCTTGTCGTCCGTGGTTTCGAGACGGGCGCAGAGCGCCCTCCTCAACCACCGAGGTCAGGCGAGCCCGGCCGCCAGCGCGATCTCGACCATGTCGCCGAACGTGCGTTCCCGCTCCTCGGCGGTGGTCTCCTCACCGGTGACGATGTGGTCGGAGACCGTGCAGATCGCCAGCGCCCGGCGGCCGTGGCCGGCGGCGATCGTGTAGAGCGCCGAGGCCTCCATCTCGATGGCGAGGACGCCGTGCTCGACCATCCGCTCCATCAGCTCCGGGCGGGCCGGGTAGAACGAGTCGCCGCTGAAGATCAGGCCGACGTGCACGTCGTCGCGGTCGCCTGCCGCCGCCACCGCCGCGGAGAGCAGCCGCCAGTCGGCGACCGGTGCGTAGTCGAGGCCCTCGAAGCGGATGCGGTTCATCCCGGAGTCGGTGCACGCACCCGACGCGATCACGATGTCGCGGATCCGCACGTCCTCGGTGAGGGCACCGGCCGAGCCGACGCGGATGATCGACTGCACGTCGTACTCGCGGAACAGCTCGGTCGCGTAGATGGCCATGGTCGGCTGGCCCATGCCCGAGCCCTGGACCGAGACCCGCTCCCCGCGCCAGGTGCCGGTGAAGCCGAGCATGCCGCGCACCTCGGTGTAGCAGCGCGCGTCCTCGAGGAACGTCTCGGCGATCCACCTCGCCCGCAGTGGGTCTCCGGGGAACAGCACGAGGGGTGCGATGTCACCAGCGGCGGCTCCGATGTGGGTGCTCACTGGCCGGAGACTAGTGGTCCCCCGCCGAGGGCACGTCGTAGGCGCCCCGTGCTCCGGGTGCGTGCCTCGCAAGGCGCCGGAGCGACGCTCTACTTGTTCGTCTCAGCTAGCGACGGCAACGCCTCGAGGTGCGTGCCCGGGGTGCGGGGCGCTCGGCGAGTCCTCGGCGGGGGCCACTAACGTCAGGTGCGTGGACTACCCGCACCTGCGCATGGCCGCCGGCGCCCACGACCGCATCGCCGTACGTCGCCGTGACGAGGCCTGGCTCGAGGAGCGGTGGGCCGACCAGGACACCCGGGTCCTGGTCGTCTCCGGCACCCGCGTGCGGCCCCACGAAGGCCGGATCCCGTGGGTGGCCCCGCAGGACGCGCCGGACGGCGTGCGGGTGCTGCTCGGCGAGCACACCGGCCGGGCCTGGTTCGCCGTGGTGACCGGGCCGGAGCTGGCGGAGGACGCCAAGGACGAGTGGTTCCCGCTGCGCGGCCTGCTGCCGCACCTGGCCGACGACGCCCAGGCCGGAGCGCCCCTGGTCTTCCACGCGCTCGGTCTCGCGGAGTGGCTGTGGGTGACGCGGTTCTGCCCGCGGTGCGGCGAGCCGCTGACCGCGCGAGCGGCGGGCCACGAGCTCGCGTGCCCCCAGGGGCACGTCCAGTTCCCGCGCACCGACCCGGCCGTGATCATGGTGGTCACCTCGGGCGACCCGGGCAGCGAGGACGAGCGCTGCCTGCTGGGTCGCCAGGCGATCTGGCCGGAGGGCCGCTACTCGACCCTGGCGGGCTTCTGCGAGCCGGGGGAGACCCTCGAGGACGCCGTACGCCGCGAGGTGTTCGAGGAGACCGGTGTCGTCGTCGGCGAGGTCGACTACTTCGGCAACCAGCCCTGGCCGCTCCCGGCCAGCCTGATGCTGGGCTTCGTCGGCCGCGCGGTCTCGGAGGCCATCACCGTCGACAACGACGAGATCGACGACGCCCGCTGGTTCACACGCGCCGACATGAAGGCGCAGGCCGAGGCGGGAGAGCTGGTCCTGCCCGGCGGCGTCTCGATCAGCCGCTCACTCGTGGAGCACTGGTACGGCGGCCCGCTGCCCGGCCAGTGGTGATCTAACCGACCAGCGCGGAGAGCTTCTCCTTGACCTGCGCGAGCGACGGGTTGGTCTGCGCGGTGCCGTCGCTGTAGACCAGCGTCGGCACGGTCTGGTTGCCGTGGTTGGCCGCCTCGACGACCTGCGCGGCCTCCGGGTGCTGCTCGATGTCGACGACGTCGTAGGTGATGCCTTCACGGTCGAGCTGGCTCCGCAGCCGGTGGCAGTAGCCGCACCACGGGGTCGAGTACATCGTGAAGCCTGCGCTCATCAGGGACTGTCGCCTCCGCCATCTAGGGTGATTCTCAACCACGTCAACCACCACCGTGCCGGAGTTGTTCCTTGCCCGATCTGCTGGCCGCCCTCGACCCCGAGCAACGTCTCGTCGCCGAGGCGCTGCGCGGTCCGGTGCGGGTGCTCGCCGGTGCGGGCACCGGCAAGACCCGCGCGATCACCCACCGCATCGCCCACGGCGTCGCGACCGGCGTCTACGCCCCGTCCGAGGTGCTCGCAGTGACCTTCACCACCCGGGCGGCGGGCGAGATGCGGGCCCGGCTCCGCGACCTCGACGCGGGCGGCGTCCAGGCCCGCACCTTCCACTCCGCGGCGCTGCGCCAGCTCCGCTACTTCTGGCCCCACGTCCACGGCACGGAGCTGCCGCAGCTGATCGAGTCCAAGCTGGGGCTGCTCGCCACCGCGACCCGTCGCCAGCGGCTCAACGCCGACCAGGCGCTGCTCCGCGACCTCGCCTCGGAGATCGAGTGGGCCAAGGTCAGCAACGTCTCGCCCGCGACCTACACCGACCTCGCCGAGGCGCGCGGCCGCTCGGTCGCGGGCCAGACGCTCGCGGTCGTCGCCCACGTGTTCGACGCCTACGAGGAGGTCAAGCGCGACCAGGGCCGGATGGACATGGAGGACGTCCTGCTGCTGACGGCCGGGATGCTCGCCGAGGACGAGCGCGTCGCCGCGCAGGTCCGGCGTCAATACAAGTGGTTCGTCGTCGACGAGTTCCAGGACGTCTCTCCGATCCAGTCGGCGCTCCTCGACCTGTGGCTCGGTGGCCGCGACGAGCTCTGCGTCGTGGGCGACCCCGCGCAGACGATCTACTCCTTCGCCGGGGCCAACGCCGACTTCCTGCGAGACTTCCCCGCCAAGTTCCCCGGCACCACCTCGGTCGAGCTGGTCCGCAACTACCGCTCGACGCCCCAGGTCGTCGAGGCCGCCAACACCCTCCTCGCCGGCACACCCAGCCAGGGCGTCGACCTGCGCTCCCAGCAGGCCGCCGGCCCTGCAGTGACGTTCGACGCCCACCCCGACGAGGTCGCCGAGGCCGAGGCCGTCGCCGCCCGGATCCTCCGGCTGCGCACCGAGGGCCGCGAGCTCGGCGAGATCGCCGTCCTGTTCCGCATCAACGCCCAGTCCGAGTCGTTCGAGGAGGCGCTGGCCGCCCGCGCCATCCCCTACGTCATCCGGGGCGCCGCGCGGTTCTTCGACCGGCCCGAGGTGCGCGAGGCGGTCACCCGGTTCCGGGGCGCCGCCCGCTCTGGTGAGGCCAGCGAGCAGGGCACTGACGTGCTCGAGACGGTGCGGGCCACGCTTGCGGGGATGGGCTGGACGCCCGAGGCGCCCGCCGCGCGCGGACAGACCCGCGACCGCTGGGAGTCCTGGCAGGCGCTGGTCAACCAGGCGACGGAGTTCTCCGCGGCCGGCCGCACGCTCGACGAGTTCGTCGCCGACCTCGACCGGCGCGCGGCCGAGCAGCACGCCCCCGTGGCCGACGGGGTCACGCTCGCCACCTACCACGCCGCGAAGGGGCTGGAGTGGGACTCCGTCTTCCTCTGCGGCCTCCAGGACGGCACCCTCCCGATCACCTACGCCGAGACGCCCGCCCAGATCGAGGAGGAGCGACGCCTCCTCTACGTCGGCATGACCCGCGCCCGGCGTGACCTCGCGCTGTCCTGGGCGCTGGCGCGCCAGCCCGGCGGACGCGGGTCGCGCAAGCCCTCCCGGTTCCTCACGCCGCTGCTCCCCCACGAGGCGCTGTCGCCGCCCAAGCCGCCGAAGACCAAGGGCGCCCGGATGTGTCTCGAGTGCGGCAAGCCGCTCCAGACCGCGGCCGACAAGGCCCGTCGCCGTTGCGCCGACTGCCCCGCTCCCTACGACGAGGAGCTCTTCGAGCGCCTGCGCCAGTGGCGCACCGAGCGGGCGCGCGAGGAGGAGATCGCGGCGTTCATGGTCTTCAGCAACGCGACCCTCGAGGAGATCGCGATCCGTCGCCCGCAGTCCTCGCGCGAGCTGCTCAAGGTCAGCGGCGTCGGCAAGGAGAAGCTCCACAAGTACGGCGAGGAGCTCCTCGGGCTCGTGGGCTGACGCTTCGCGAAGTTGGCAGAAAATAGTCGCGAAATACCCATAAAATCAATTGCCCCTTACCGCCGGGCAGCGGTAGTTTGCTCGTCCCAACACGTTTGCGCACCACGGGAGTGACAACCCCGGCGCACAAGGAACCGAAGGAGGTGGCCCAGATGAACACCAACACCATCGCGATGGCGGCGAAGATCCCGTCCGGCTTTGGCATGCCCGTTTGCGGTCACGCCGTCGGTGCGAGCTTCGTCGGTCTTGTCACGACGTCCGTCGTGCGCGACCGCCAGGCCGCCATCAAGGGTGACATGGGCCTCATCGCCTACGTCCCGGGGACCAGTGCCTGGAGACCTCCGTCCAGTTGAGACAGCAACTGATCGGCAGCCTCCAGGCCGCGGAACCCGAAAGGGATCCGCGGCCTTTCTGTTTCTCCAAGGCCACATCTCGCAACCAGAGTCAAGGCCCACGGGGTCCCACCAGACCAGATGACCAAGCAACCGCGATCAAGGTGAGCAGAGGAGGTGAGAGATATGACTATCAGTGTTCTCGACCGCGCCACTGACCTACAGGTCACCGGCGTCGACCAGCCGACTCTGGGCAACCTCCATGACACGGCAGGCAAGGTGGACGAGGCAGGACTTCCGTGCCGGGTGAACGACCCGGAGCTGTGGTTCGCCGAGTCGCCGAGCGACGTGGAGTACGCCAAGGCCCTGTGCGTCGACTGCCCGGTCCGCGCCATGTGCTTCGACGGCGCGATCGAGCGTCGGGAGCCGTGGGGCGTCTGGGGTGGACAGCTGTTCATCCAAGGCGTCGTCGTCCCCCGCAAGCGTCCGCGTGGCCGCCCCCGCAAGAACGAGGCGGCCGCGTAAGGCCGCTGTCGGCGACTACAAGAGCGTCCGCCCCTGGCGGCCGCATCCCAGATCCGAGAAGGACCAACCAATACCGATGAGCCAGACCTACATGACCAGGAGCACGAAGATGAATCTCATGAACGAGAACCTGGCGCGCGCACAGATGTCCGCGCGCCTGGGAGAGGCGCAGAACTTGCGGCGTGGCCACCAGCTGGCCCGCGCCCGTCGGCTCAGCCGCAAGGCCGAGCAGGCAGCGCAGCAGGCGCGTCTCGCCCTCGCCCGCGCTCTGTAAGACCTGAGGGGATGCCGCCACGTCACGCGGCCGTCTCTGCGGGAACACCCTGATCGCGGGTGCCAACACAGCACCGGGCACGACCTCACGGTCGTGCCCGGTGTTTGTGTTGAGTACCTCCGGTGCGGGCGGGCGGGCAGTATGTACAGGCATGAAGACCTGCGACTTCTGCGGGCGGCAGGAGGCCGACGACGCCAAGACCCTCACGTGGAGCACCGCGGTGGAGAACGGGCGGGCCCGGACCTACTGCGACACCTGCTCGCGCGAGCACCTGCGGGCGATGGAGGGCAAGCTGGACAGCGAGTACTGGTGATCGGAGCGGCCGGAGGAACGACGGCCGGTCCGATCGATGGTGGTTGAGCAGCGAGCGCGGCCGAGCTTGCTCGGACGCGACCGAGCGTGTCGAAACCTCCGCACATGGTGCTGGGACTCACCCCGCTCGTCGGGCGGCAAGGTCGACCAGGTCCTCGGCCCAGGCGCAGCCGCAGTGGAGATGGCGGCGGTAGGTGGTGACCGCCGGCGGGAGGACGCCGAGCGCCACCGTGGCCGACCAGGTGGCCGGCACCCGGCCCTCCGCCCCGGCGGCGAGGTCGCGCACCGCCCACGCCACGGCCAGCGAACGCAGCGCCGGGTCCGGCTCGAACGGTCGCAGCGGTGGAGTGGTGGCCACCTGCTCCACCACCAGGGACCGGCGAGGGTCGTGCTCGCCGAGGTGTGCGTCGACGCAGCGCAGGCAGGCGGTGGCCCCCGGGACGACATAGGGCCCGAGCACGGGGCCGCCGAAGCCTTCCCGGACCACCAGGTGCGGGGTGCCGGACCGCATCCAGTCGTCGAGCCGCGCCCGCGGCGGCTCGCCTTCGCTCCAGACCAGCGCCACCGACGCCTCCGCCGGCGCCCGGCTGAGCCGGAGGCCGCTCTCGCCGACCAGCCGCAGCACGGCCGGGAGAACGCCGTCGGGGGCGTCGACGTGCACCCGGCAGCGGGCGCGGTCGGCGTGTCGAGAGGCTGTCTCGTCGGCCGCCACCACCACGCCGGCGGCCACCAGCGCGTCGAGCGCCGGTGCGGTGGTCGCGTCGAGGGTGGTCAGCGGGCTCCCGTGGGCCAGCTCGACCAGCAGGGTCCGCACGGCCCGGCAGTCGGTCAGCACCGCGGCGCGGGGCGGGTCGGTGCCGAGCTGGAGATGGTCGGCGTCACGGCGGGCGAGCCCCACGCCGGGGCGCAGCAACCAGGTCATGGGGTCACCGTCACACGGCTGGCACGGTGGCGTCGGCCGCCGTCCACAGGCCCCGACACAGCACGACGGCGCCCCCGGCAGTGCCGAGGGCGCCGTCGTCGAGTCTGGGGCGAGCCTTCAGGCCTTGCCGAGGATGCGGTTGAGCTTGGTTCCGCAGACGGGGCAGACTGCCTGAGCCATCCGGGTGCCCTTGTCGTTGACCCGGACCTCTCCGTCGGCCTGCCGCTTCTCCTTGCACTTCACGCAGTAGAACTCGCCGCTCCAGGTCTCCGCCATGACGGCCTCCTTGCCTCTTCTTCACTCGGTCGTCGCGGCGGGGGATTCTCCCCACATGTCGGGTCGGGGGAAGCCCGCCGGAAGCTCTCGGAACGGTCCTCGAGCCGCTTCGACCGTACTCCAAGCCCGCGCGAACCCGTGCTAGGCGCTCGGCGCGCCGGATATCGACAATTTCGCCGTGGTCCGGCCGATCTCAGGCGTGAAACGGGTCACGGCGGCCGCCCCGGCGGCGGTCAGTAGGGTGCGCCCATGCCCGCCTCTCCCCACCTGCGCGTCGAGCGGCCGTCCGACGGCGTGGCGCTCCTGACCCTCGACAACCCCGACATGCGCAACGCCATGTCCGACGAGATGACGTCGTCGTGGGTCTCGGCGGTGGCCGACCTGGCCGCCGACCGGGAGCTGCGGGCGGTCGTGGTCACCGGCGCGGGGTCGGCGTTCTGCTCCGGCGGGAACACGTCGTGGATCGCCAGTGAGCCGGACGCCACGGTCGACCAGCTCCGCACCCGGATGCTGCCGTTCTACCGCGCGTGGCTCTCGATCCGGACCCTCGAGGTGCCCACCATCGCCGCGGTCAACGGTCCCGCCATCGGAGCGGGCCTGTGCCTCGCGCTCGCCTGCGACCTGCGGTACGCCGCGGCGGGGGCCAGGCTGGGCGTGCCGTTCGTGAAGCTCGGGATGCACGCGGGCATGGGCGGCACCCACCTGCTGCCGGAGGTCGTGGGGGAGGCGCACGCCCGCGACCTGCTCCTCACCGGTCGGGTCGTGGACGCCGACGAGGCGCTGCGCCTCGGGCTGGTCTCGCGGGTCCTGGACCCCGAGGCGTTCCTCGACGACGTGCTGGAGATCGCCGCGGGCATCGCGGCGTCGGCGCCGATCGCGACCCGGCTCACCAAGCTCGCCCTCCAGGACGGCGGCCACGCCGATCTCGAGTCGGCCCTGCAGTGGGAGGCGATGGCCCAGCCGATCACGCTGGCCACCGAGGACCTCCAGGAGGGGATCCGGGCCAGCAAGGAGAAGCGGCCCCCGGAGTTCCGCGGCCGCTGACCGACCGCAAGCCGAAGCCCCCGTGTCCGCCGACGCAGACCCGCCTTCCCCTTGCGGATCTCCCTCGACAGGCCCGGGGGCCTCGTCTGACCGCCAACCTAGGCGGGGGCGTCGAGGGTGGCAATGGCTCCGGTGGTGACCCTGTGGACAAGCCTGTGGAGAACTCTGTGTAGAACCTGGTCCACAGGTGGAGGACACGCCGTATCGCCGTGAATCGACCTGTGGAAAAGCGGTGGACGCGCACCCCGATTCCCGGCCTGACCTGCGAGGACGGCATTCCACCGGGTGTGGACGAAAATCTCCTGGCGGAAATCCCGGGGCGGGGAGACCTAAGGTTGCCGCTGTGGCGGAGGGGTACGACGGCGGGCCGGTGGCCGCGCTGCGCCGGATCGGGTTCCTGCTCGAGCGCGGTCGCGAGGAGACCTTCAAGGTCAAGGCCTACCGCAACGCGGCCGCGGCGATCCTGCCGCTGGGCGACGAGGAGGTCCGCGCCAGGGTCGCCGACGGGACGATCACCGACATCCCCGGCGTGGGCGCCAGCACCGCCAAGGTGATCGCGGCCGCCGCCCGGGGCGAGCTGCCCTCGCGGCTGGCCGCGCTGGAGGAGGAGCACGGCGGCCCGCTGACCGAGGGTGGTCACGAGCTCCGCGAGAGCCTCCGCGGTGACCTGCACTCGCACTCGGACTGGTCGGACGGCGGCTCGCCGATCGAGGAGATGGCGTTCACCGCGATCGAGCTCGGCCACGACTACCAGGTCCTCACCGACCACTCGCCGCGGCTGCGGATCGCCAACGGGCTGAGCGTCGAGCGGCTTCGCAAGCAGCTCGGGGTCGTCGACGCGATCAACGAGCACCTGGCGGCGCGGGGAGCGGGCGGCTTCACCCTGCTCAAGGGCATCGAGGTCGACATCCTCGACGACGGCAGCCTCGACCAGACCGAGGAGATGCTCGACCAGCTCGACCTCCGGGTCGCCAGCGTGCACTCCAAGCTGGCGATGGACGCTCCCGACATGACCAGGCGGATGGTCGCCGCCGTCCAGAACCCACGCGTCAACGTGCTCGGTCACTGCACGGGCCGCCTGGTCACCGGCGGCCGGGGCACCCGCAAGCAGTCGCAGTTCGACGCGAAGGCGGTGTTCACCGCGTGCGCGGAGAGCGGCACCGCCGTCGAGATCAACTCCCGGCCCGAGCGACGCGACCCGCCGACCAGGCTCCTCGAGCTCGCGCGGGATCTCGGCTGCCTGTTCTCGATCGACTCCGACGCGCATGCGCCGGGGCAGCTCGACTTCCTGTGGTACGGCGCCGAGCGGGCCGAGGCCGCCGGCATCGACCCGGACCGGATCGTCAACACCTGGCCCCGCGAGCGGCTGCTGGAGTGGGCGAACCGCGGTAGATGACTAAGTCCAAGGGTTCGCACGCTACGCGACGCCCAGCATCCACGCTGGCGGCGTTGCCGCCGCTCGAAAGATGCCCAACCTGCCTTCGCGCCGGCGCCTTGCCAGCGCGGCGCTGAGCGCCGCTCGCACGCACGACCCCCTGGACTTAGTCATCTAGCCTCGCCCGACTTCCCGTGAGCGGGGCCCGCCAGGCGCTACATTCCGGTCATGGCGGTCGCGTCCGAGCCCGCACCTGAGGTCGAGGTGCGGCGCAGCAAGCGGCGCCGGCGGACGGTCTCGGCGTACCGCGACGGCGAGAAGATCGTCGTGCTCGTCCCCGCCTCCCTCAGCCGCAAGGAGGAGGCCGAGTGGGTCGAGACGATGGTGGCCCGGGTCCAGCGCTCCGAGCGCACGTCACCGATGTCCGACGCGGAGCTGATGGAGCGCGCGCTGGTGCTCAACGACCGCTACCTGGGCGGGCTGGCGGTGCCGGGTTCGGTCCGCTGGGTCCAGAACCAGAAGCAGCGCTGGGGCTCGTGCACGCCGGGCGACCGGACCATCCGGCTGTCGGTGCGGCTGCAGGGGATGCCCGGCTGGGTCATCGACTACGTGCTCGTCCACGAGCTCTCGCACCTGGTCGAGCCGGGCCACGACGCGGCCTTCTGGGGGTGGGTGGACCGCTACCCGCAGGCCGAGCGCGCGAAGGGCTACCTGCTCGGCTGGTCGGCCGCCGCCAAGGTGGACCCGCCCCCGGGCCAGTCGGAAGACTAGATGCTCGGTTCAACGCCGCCTAGTGGACGACGTCGCCTGACTGGGGCGAGCTCGAAAGCTCGCGGGGGTAGACAGCCAGCCGCTCGAGCGACCGGGCGACGAGCCCGGTGTCCGGCTCGGGCAACGCGTCTATCGGCCACCAGCGGACGTCGGTCGACTCCTCGCTGACCACGGGTACGGCGTCGGACGGGGCGGTCGCCACGAAGCGCACGTCGAGGTGGTGGACCAGCCCGGGCTCGCCGCAGAAGGTGACGGGGTGCTCGTCGAGGTGGACGGGCACCGGGTCGAGGACCAGCCCGTCGAGGCCCGACTCCTCGGACGCCTCCCGCAGGGCCGCCGCCGCGAGCGAGACGTCGCCGGGCTCGCAGTGACCTCCGAGCTGGAACCAGCGCCCCGCCTTGGCGTGCAGGGTCAGCAGCACCTGCGAGCGGTCGGCGGAGACCACGAGGGCGCCGGCGGTGAGGTGGTCGGGACGGCACTCGCGGAGGACCGCGTCCGACCGCGCCTCTAGGTGCGCGACGTACCGCTGTCGCAGCGCCTCCTGCCCGGCGTCGGGCGCGGTCCAGCCACGCAGCGTCGCGAGCGCGGAGTCGCGGAGGGTCACTCCTCCTCGGGCGCGTCGGCGTCCGGCGATTCGAGCAGCTTGCGCAGCTCGGCGTCGAAGTCCTCCTCGCTGAGCGCCTCCGGCGCGCTGGCGTCCTCACGGAAGCCGAGCGGGTCGTCGAGGTCGGCGGCCGTCGGCAGCAGGTCGGGGTGCATCCAGACCCCGTCGCGCGCCTCGGTGCCCTGCCGGGTCCGGAGCGAGCCCCACAGCGTGGAGGCGTCGCGGAGCCGGCGCGGCCGCAGCTCGAGGCCGACGAGAGTCGCGAAGGTCTGCTCGGCGGGTCCGCCGGCCGCGCGCCGGCGGCGGACCGCCTCCTGCAGCTTCGCGGCGTTGGGCATCCGCCCCTCGGTGGCCTGGCTGACGATCTCGTCGACCCAGCCCTCGACGAGGGCGAGGGTCACCTCGAGCCGCTCCAGCGCGGTCTTCTGGGCGGGGGAGTCGGGCAGCTCGAACATGCCGCCCTCGAGCAGCTGCTGCATCGCCTCGGGGTTCGCCGGGTCGATCCCGCGCATCTGCTCCTCGACCCGCTGCTGGATGCCCTCGACGTTGACGTCGATGCCCTCGGCGTACGCCGTCACCGCCCCGACCAGGTGGTCGCGCAGCCACGGGACGCCCGCGAACAGGCGCTGGTGCGCGGCCTCGCGGAGCGCGAGGTAGAGGAGCACGTCGTCCTCGGGGATGTCGAGCCCCTCGGCGAACGCCGCGACGTTGGCCGGGACCAGGGCGGCCCTGCCGGCGGGTGCCAGCGGGACCCCGATGTCGGAGACCGAGAGCACCTCGCCGGCCAGCGTGCCGAGACCGGAGCCGACCTGGTTGGCGAGCAGTGCGCCGATCGCGCGACCGAGGATGCCGAGGATCGGGCCGGCCTGCGCCTGGGCCTCCTCGGGCAGCGCCGACCCGAGGGCGCCGACCGACTGGCGGGCGACGGGCTCGACGAGCACCTTCCAGACGTCGGTGGTGTTGACGACCCACTCGGCCCGGCTCCACGCGGACGCGGTGGTCACGCCGGAGGGGAAGGCGGTGGCACCGTCGAGCCAGTGGTCGGCGAGGCGCACGGCGTCGGCCACGGCGTTCTGCTGGGCCGAGCTGGGCGTCGGGTCGGGGGTCTGGGCCACGGTCTTGCGGGCCAGGTCGAGCGCCACGTCCCAGTTCAGCGGCCCGTCGTAGGGCTGCATCATCGACTGCAGCTGCCCGAAGAGCTGGTTGAGGTCGGGCACCTGCCCGCCCGCGCCGGACATGCCCGCCATGCCCTGGGTGAAGAACTGCTCGAAGGGCGTGCCCTTGAACGGGTTCTGGGGCTCTTCCGGCTCGTCTGCCATGCAGTCCACGGTACGCGGGCCCCGGCTGGAAACCCCGCGGCTTCAGGGAGACCTCAGGGTGAGCCGACCCACTCCTCGGTCCCGTCCCTGAACCGCTGGTGCTTCCAGATCGGCACCTCGGCCTTGAGCGTGTCGATGAGCAGCCGGGAGGCGTCGAACGACGTGCCGCGGTGCGCCGAGGTCGTCGCGACCACGACCGCCACGTCGCCGATGTCGAGGGAGCCCACCCGGTGCACCGCGGCCACCCCGTGCACGTCGTGGGCCGCCGCGACCCGCTCGCACACCTCGCGCAGCCGGTCGAGGGCGGAGGGGTGTGCGGTGTAGTCGAGCCCGAGCACGCCCTTGCCGCCGTCGTGGTCGCGGACCCGGCCGACGAAGAGCGTGAGGCCGCCGGAGGCCTCGTCGTCGAGCGCGGCCAGCACCTCGTCGACCTGCAGCGGCGTCTCGCGCAGCTCGACCAGCCGCAGTGCCGAATGGCGCGTGCGCGCTGGCGTGGGCTCCGACATGCCCGGCACGTTAGTACCTACCCTCGCAAGGGTGGAGATCCTGCTCTGGCTGGTGCCGCCGGTCGTCGTCACGCTCGTGGCGATGGCCTGGGTCGGCTGGGTGGGTCGCGAGGGCCGGGGCGAGGTCGACCGCGAGGAGGCGGTCCGCCGCCTCGGCGTCGCCCTGGAGCGCGAGCAGCCGCCCCGACCGGCGCGGCTGCCGCGGCGCCGGGACCGCTCCACGGGCGTGGCCGTGCGGCGTACGCCGCGCACCGTCGCGCGCCCGGCGGACGAGCCCGGTCGGGAGCAGCAGCGTCGCGCCGGCTGACCCGACCGCGTCGGCTACCAGCGGTTTGAGAGAGTTTGGCTCATGAACCAGCGTGCGGTGGCCGCCGTCGTGGCCATCCCGCTGGTGGCGGCCATGGCGGTCGTCGCGCTGTTCAAGCCGCTGCCCTACACGACCTACGCCCCGGTCCGACCATCGACGTCCTCGGAGCCCCGGACGGCAAGGAGATCATCCAGCTTCCCGGCGGCCAGAAGACCTACCGCGACGACGGCCAGCTGCGGATGACCACGGTGTCCGTCACGCCGAAGGACAGCGACCTCAACCTGTTCCAGGTGATGGGTGCGTGGCTCGACCGCGACGACGCCGTCTACCCGAAGGAGTCGGTCTACCCCGACGACAAGAGCGCCGACGAGGTCCGCGACGAGGGCCAGGTGCAGATGGTGTCGTCGCAGGACACGGCGGTCGCCGTGGCCCTGCAGGCGCTCGGCGAGACGGTGACGCCGTCGCTCGAGGTCACCCTGGTCAGCCCCGGCTCGCCCGCGGACGGCGCGCTCGCGGTGCGCGACCTGATCCGCAAGGTCAACGGCACCCCGCTCAGCGACGACGTCAACAAGGCCTCCGACGAGCTCCGCGCCGCGATCAGGTCGACCGCGGTGGGGCAGCAGGTGACGTTCACGGTGCTCCGCGACGGCAAGGAGGTCGACGTCAAGGTGACGCCGGAGGAGCGCAGCACCGACCTGTTCGGCGCGGTCACGGTCACCGGCTCGCAGCAGGTCGGCATCGTCCTCGGCCAGGGCTTCATCCTGCCGTTCCCGGTCACGGTCACGATCGACCCGCGGATCGGCGGCCCCAGTGCCGGGCTGATGTTCTCGCTGGCGATCTACGACACCCTCACTCCGGGGTCCCTGACCGGGGGCGGCGAGGTCGCCGGCACCGGCGAGATCGCCCCGGACGGCACCGTCGGCGCGATCGGCGGCATCCAGCAGAAGATCGTCGGCGCGCGCGAGGCGGGCGCCGAGCTGTTCCTCGTCCCCGCCGACAACTGCGAGGACGTCAAGGGCGCCCACAACGACGACATGCGACTGGTGCGGGTCGACACCTTCGACACCGCGGAGACCGCGATCGAGGACTGGGCCAAGGACCGCGACGCGAAGCTGCCGACCTGCTCATGAGCGAGTCGATGGAGCTGCCCGGCCTCGAGCCCTCGCTCGACCCCGCACTGGCGGCCGCGGTGCTCGAGATCGAGACGCACATCGCCGAGCGCGGCTGGGACCAGCCGAGCCGGCTCTACGCGCTGGTGGACACCGCGGCTCTCGTACGCCGCGAGCCGGAGCTCGCCTCGGCGATGGGGCTCGACGACGCGTCGGCCGCGGGCTCGCTCACCCCGGTCGAGCAGGAGCAGCTGCCCGCCGACCGGTTCGAGACCACGCTCGCCTCGATCGCGTGGGGCTCCGAGGTGACCGGCTGTGCGGCGGTCGTCGAGAGGCTGGTGCTGCCGCCGGACGCCGACGACGAGATCCCGGACGACCCGGCCGCCGCGGCGGCGTACGCCAGCGAGCACCCCGACCGGCAGGAGGTCCGGATGGTCGTGGGTGTCACCCGCGCCGGGGCGACGTACTGTGCCCTGCGTCTGCGCGCGCACGACGACGACCAGTCGGTCGTGGGCGGCGTGGACCTCGTCCCCGAGCTGATCACGCTGCTCGGTGCGACCCTTGAGCCGATGGACGACCCCGAGGACACACCATGAGCGAGCTGTTCGACGAGAACGACCCGCGCGACGAGACCGCCGAGCGCCCGCCGTCGCGGCGCTCGCGCGCGCTCGTGATCACCGCGATCGTGCTGGTGCTCGCCTTCTTCGCGCTCACGACGTTCGCGAACTTCTACACCAACGTCCTCTGGTACAGGGACATCGGCTTCGGCGGGGTCTACAGCCGGCTGCTCTGGACCAAGATCGCCCTGTTCGGCATCTTCGGCGTGCTGATGGCGGTGGTGGTCGTCGCCAACATGGTCATCGCGTTCCGCGTGCGGCCGCTGTTCCACCCGCAGTCGCCGGAGCAGAGCGGCCTCGACCGCTACCGCCAGGCCGTCACCCCGATCCGCACCTGGCTGGTGATCGGCGTCGGCGTGCTGCTCGGACTCTTCGCCGGCACCTCCGGCGCGGGCGAGTGGCGCAACTACATGCTGTGGCGCAACGGGGTGCCGTTCGAGCGCAAGGACGCCTACTTCGGCAAGGACATCGGCTTCTTCGTCTTCGACCTGCCCTGGTACCACTTCCTCACCGACTTCGTGATGGCGATGAGCGTGGTCGCCCTGCTCGCCGCCGCCGTCGTCCACTACCTCTACGGCGGGATCCGGCTGCAGACCCCGGCCGACCGGCTGTCGGGCGCGGCGCAGGCCCAGCTGTCGGTGCTGCTCGGCATCTTCGTGCTCGCGAAGGCCGTCGACTACTGGCTCGACCGCTACGACCTGGCCTACCAGTCGGGCTCGCTGCTCACCGGCATCACCTACACCGACGACAACGCGGTGCTGCCGGCCAAGGCGATCCTCATGGGCATCGCGCTGATCTGCGCGGTGCTGTTCTTCCTCAACGTGTGGCGTCGCACCTGGCTGCTGCCGTCGATGGGGCTCGCTCTGCTCGTCCTCTCCGCCATCCTCCTGGGCCTGATCTGGCCGGGCATCGTCCAGCAGTTCCAGGTCAAGCCGTCCGAGGCGGACAAGGAGGCGCCGTACATCGAGAAGAACATCGCGGCGACGAGAGCGGCCTACGACATCGACACGGTGGAGGAGTACAAGTTCCCGTCCGTGGGGCAGACGGCCTCCCAGCTCGACCCGGACTCCGATCCCAGCGTCACCTCGATCCCGCTGGTCGACCCGCAGCTGGTCGGCGCGCCTTCGAGCAGAACCAGCAGGTCCGCGGCTACTACTCGGTCGCCGACGTGCTCGACGTCGACCGCTACAACATCAACGGCGTCGACCGCGCGCTGGTGCTCGGCGTCCGCGAGCTCGACCAGGACCGGCTCAGCAGCGACGTGCAGAACTGGCTCAACCTGCACACCGCCTACACGCACGGCAACGACCTGATCGCGGCGTACGCCAACCAGCGCGACAGCGCGGACCAGCCCCTGGGCGGCAGCGGCACGAGCAACGCCGACAAGACCCAGTGGGCGCAGGGCTTCCAGTCCGGCGAGGACGACCTCGCGAAGGCCGTCGGTGACTACGAGACCCGCGTCTACTTCGGGGAGAACAGCCCGGACTACTCGGTCGTGGGCAAGTCGTCCGCGGACGCCCCCGACGTCGAGCTCGACCTGCAGCGGGGCGGGGAGACGAGAGACGACACCACCAAGACGACCTACGACGGCGACGGCGGGGTGCCGGTCGGCTCGACCTTCCGCCAGCTGCTCTACGCCATCAAGTTCGGGAGCACCAACTTCCTGCTCTCGGGCCGGGTCAACGAGAACTCCGAGGTGATCTACAACCGCGAGCCCGAGGACCGGGTGCAGAAGGTCGCGCCGTGGCTGACCCTCGACGACGACGTCTACCCCGCGGTGGTGGACGGCAAGATCGTCTGGATCGTCGACGGCTACACGACCACCGACCGGTTCCCCGGCTCGGAGCGGGAGTCGTTCAAGGAGATGACCGACGACTCGCTCCAGGACGAGACCGGGCTGCGGACGCTGCCGACCGACGAGATCAACTACATGCGCAACTCGGTGAAGGCGACCGTCGACGCCTATGACGGCACCGTCACCCTCTACGCCTGGGACGACCAGGACCCGATCCTCAAGGCGTGGTCGGCGGCGTTCCCCGGCACGGTGAAGGCCAAGTCCGACATCCCCGACGCGCTCCTGCAGCACCTCCGCTACCCGGAGGACATGTTCAAGGTGCAGCGCTACCAGTTCGCGCGCTACCACGTGACCGACCCCAACGCGTGGTTCCAGGACAACAACCGGTGGGACGTCCCCGAGGACCCGAACG
Organism: uncultured Actinomycetota bacterium; assembly: GCA_963766475.1. Classification (GTDB taxonomy): domain Bacteria; phylum Actinomycetota; class Actinomycetes; order Propionibacteriales; family Nocardioidaceae; genus Nocardioides. The sequence continues at coordinate 635,765 of CAVXZS010000009.1, forward strand.
GCGCCAAGAGCCTCCAGCCGCCGTACCGGATGTTCGTCGCCCAGCCTCCGGGGCTGGTGCCCGACGACGAGGACGGCAACGCGACCACGGCCGGAGCCGCGGACGCACCCGACGGCCCGATCTGGTCGATGACCTCGACGTTCGTGCCCTACAAGCGCAGCAACCTGGCCGCCTACGTCTCGGTCGACTCCGACGCGACCTCGCCGACGTACGGCCAGATGCGGGTCATCAACGTCATCGACGAGCAGCAGCAGGGTCCGGGACAGGTCGCCAACGCGGTGCGCTCCGACAACGACGTCGCCGACGCCCTCGCGCAGTTCAACCGCAGCGGCAGCAACGTCACCTACGGCAACCTGCTCACGGTCCCCGTGGGCGACGAGCTGATGTACGTCGAGCCGATCTACGCCTCGCTCTCGACGGCCAGCGAGTCGACGTTCCCCATCCTGCGCTACGTGCTGGTGTCCTACCGGGGAGGCGTCGGCATCGACACCAACCTCACCGACGCGCTGGAGAAGGCCAAGGAGAACGCCGACACCAGTGGTGAGCCGGACGACGGCACCACCCCGACGCCCACCGACGAGCCGACACCCACCGAGACGCCGACCGACACGCCGACCGGCCCGGTCAGCGGCAACGTGGACGAGCTGCTCGCGGCTGCCCAGCAGGAGTTCGTGCTCGCCGACCAGGCGCTGAGCAACGGCGACCTGGCCGGCTTCCAGGAGCACTACGACAAGGCCCGTGACCTCGTCGCCCAGGCCGTCGCCCTCCAGGACGGCGGGAGCTCGAGCGGTGCACCGGAGCCCTCGGGGTCCTCGGCGAGCTCGTCACCCTGATTTGGGTCGGCGCTGCCGGTGCCGTAACCTTGACGTCACCGACGCGGGGTGGAGCAGTTCGGTAGCTCGCTGGGCTCATAACCCAGAGGTCGCAGGTTCAAATCCTGCCCCCGCTACAAATTTCAGGCTCGGAGAGCGTGGCTCTCCGAGCCTGAAAGCATTTCGAGACTTGATCCAGTGGCCACAAACTACGCCATTACCACCCACGCCACCGCCCGCCGACCTGGCCACCGGCCAGTGGTTAGCGCTCTTCACCCAGCGCCCTGAACCCGACCCTCGATCGAGTCCAGGGGAGTGGCTACAAGCCGGCGGATGACCATCCAACCACGCCACCCGTCCAAGCCACGCAGTACCAGTCTCTGCCTCTCGATCCGTTTGCCGGCCTGACCGAAACCGATGCGCACCGGATCGCTGAGGCGATGTCTGCCGCCGTCACCGTGTCGAACCCGGGTTGTCTACGCGCCACAGCTGGCGACGGTGGGAACGCTGGTGCACCGGCCGTGGCATCCCGCCGCTGCCCGCGGCCCCGGCCGCGGTCTGTGCCTACCTCACCGAACGCGCCACCGACGGCGCCACGGCATCGGCCATCGACACCGCCTGCTCCGCCATCTCGTATGTCCACCGCAGCCACGGGTACGACGACCCGATCCTCACCGAAGGCGTCCGCCAGGTCCGCCGCGGGCTGCGCCGCACCCTCGGCACCGCACCAACACGGCTGGCCCGACCACTCGGCACCGCCGAGATCCGCCAGATCGTCACACCCATCGACCGCACCACCCCCAAGGGCGCCCGCGACGCCGCGATCATCCTGCTCGGCTTCGCCTCCGCGCTGCGCCGATCCGAGCTCACCGCCCTCAGCCTGACCGACGTGGAGACCAAACCGGCCGGGCTGGTCCTGCACGTCCGCCGGTCGAAGACCGACCCCGAAGGGCACGGCCATCTCGTCGGCGTCGCCCACGGACAGCACGCCCTGACCGACCCCGTCGCCGCCCTCGCCACCTGGACCGTCTTCCGCGGCGAGACGCCCGGGCCGCTGTTCACCAGCCTGCGCCACCACGTCCTCACCCACGAGCAGATCTCGGGGGAGGCCGTCGCCCGCATGCTCCGGGACCGCGCCAGCGCCGCCGGGATGTCGCCCGAACGGATCACCGGGCACTCCCTGCGCGCCGGACACGCCACCACCGCAGCCGCCGCCGGGGTCCCGCTGGACCGGATCGCACTCCAGACCCGACACAAACGGATCTCCACCCTCATCGAGCGCTACATCCGCCCCGCCCAAGCACTCGACGCCACCTCCAGCCGCGACCTCGGGCTATGACCATTCATGCAAATCTGCTCGGTGAGGAGCTGCCGCGGTTGACGACCCCAGCGGGCAAGAGCATCGCCCGCGTACCAGTCAGACACGTCCGCCATGAGCGCACGTCGTTCGATGACTCGTTCTCGCCGTTTACAGTCCGCAAGTGAGCGACACCGACGACAGGCGATACACCTGGTCCGACGGCAGGTTTCTATCGCAGGGCACCGAGTGTGCGGTGCGCATCTACCGGCCCAGCTCGGATCAAGATGCCCCGATCCCGGTGATTGTGATGGCGCACGGATTCGGCGCTGTTCGGGCCCTGCGTCTCTACGCCTACGCCGAGCAGTTCGCCGCTGCGGGGTACGCGGTCGCGGTGTTCGACTATCGAGGCTTCGGGGACAGCGCCGGTACCCCTCGCCAACTGCTCGATGTAGCCATGCAGCACCAGGACTGGCGCGCGGCGTTGGCCTACGCCCGGACCCTCCCGGGCATCGACGCCGAGAAGGTGGTGGCTTGGGGCACGTCATTCGGTGGCGGCCACGTCATCAGCGTCGCTGGGCAAGGTGAAGCACTGGCAGCAATCATCGCTCAGGTCCCTCACGTCAGCGGACCAGCGGCGGTCCGCGCCACCGGTCTCCGTTCCAGCTTGCGCGTCGCCGGACCGGGTATCCGCGACCTCTTCGGCGCCTGGACGGGTCGCCAGCCGTTGTACGTCAAGTCAGCTGGAAGACCCGGGGAAACCGGTGTGATGACTACCCCTGACGCCGTTCCTGGCATGAAAGCACTGATCACCGAGTCCGGCCTCAAGGAAGGGGACTACCCCGTCACCGTCGCCGCCAGGGTCGTCCTGAAGATCGGCTTCTACTCCCCGAAGCGGTGGGCGGGCGGGGTCCGGTGCCCTGCGCTCGTTCAGATCGTCGACGCGGACGCTGTGACCCCGCGCAAAGTCGCAGAAGCGACTGCTGCACGCATGTCCCAGCCGACCGTGCGCGTTTACTCCGGTGCCCATTTCGATCCCTACGTCGAACCGCTGTTTACCACCGTCATCGCCGACCAACTCGCGTTCCTCCGCCAACACGTCCCGGTACCGAACGCCTGACCTTGACGCCTCCGCGCGGCCATCCGGTCATGCCGCTGTCCTGCCGACGACAGCTCGTGGATGCCGGCTCACCCGATGGACCGGATCCAACGCGTTGATTGACCGATCTCGGCGCTGACTACAACGAGCGATGGGATCTGGTCTACACGGCAGACCGGACCCCATTTCTTGTTTCAGAACGGTCCTATGCCGCGGAGCGGCCGATCTGAGCGTGATGGCTGTCAAGCTCTGCCGAAGATCCTTCGCAGAAGACCGAAGCTTCTACTTGAGGCGCGGGCGGCGGACTTGGCGTGACCTGGACACCACTCTCCAGCGGGAACGCGCGCCTTGACGGTCGCGATGTGTTGGCCGCAGCCGGCCCAGGTGGTCTTGCCGCAGGTCTTGCATCGGACTGGTCGACACATGGTGGTTCCCGTTCGGATCGGTCGAGCGCGGGCGCTTCAGCTGTGCGAGAAGCGGATGTCGGGGAGGACGCGCGTCAGCCAACGCGGCGCCCACCAGGCCGCTCTGCCGGTGACGCGCAGGATCACCGGCAGCAGAACGAGCCGGACGAGGAAGGCGTCGAGCATGACGGCGACACCGAGGACGATGCCCATCTCCTTGGGCGGCAGAGGTCCAGACAGCGCGAAGGTGAAGAACACCGCGACCATGACGGCGCCTGCGGCGAAGATGACACGGCCGGAGTGGGCCAGCGACCCCACCATCGCGTCCTTCGGGTCGCCGGAGTGCTCGAAGTGCTCCTTGGCCGAGGCGAGCAGGAAGACTGTGTAGTCCATCGCGATCGCGAAGATCATCGCGAAGAAGAACACCGGCGCCCAGGCGTCCAGGAAGCCCTGGGACTCGAAGCCCAGCAGGCCGGCACCCCACCCTTCCTGGAACACCAGTCGTGCGACGCCGAATGCCGCGGCGGTCGAGAGGAGGCTGGCCAGCGTCCCAAGCAGGGCGATCAAGGGTGCCTGGAGGGCGATGAGGAGCAATAGGAAGCCCAGCGCCAGGATCACCCCGATGACGAGCGGGGTCGAGTTGTCGAGCTGGGTCTTGAGGTCGAGGTTCTCGACTGCGGCCCCGCCGACGTACGAGGTGGAGGGCAGGTCGGCGCGGAGCCGGTCGACGGTGTCGCTCAAGGCAGGATCCGAGGGATCGACGGTCGGCACGGCCTGGATCAGCGCGTACGGCGAGCCGTCACTGGCGGGCACGGCCGGCATGACCCCGGCTATTCCGTCGTCGCCGACCAGGGTGGCGGCTGCTGCCGCCGCGTCGGCCTGATCGACCACGATCGTGAGGGTGCCGGGGGCGCCGTCCCCAATAGCGTCCTGGACAAGGTCGTAGCCGACCCGCGCGGAGGACTCCTCGGGCAGGACCTTGATCGAGGGCATCGCGGTCTTCAGCCCGAGCACCGGCGCGGCCAGCACGAGGAGCACCAAGAGGGCGGCGAGGCCGAAGGCGGCCGGGCGCTTCCAGAGGCGCTCCCCCCAGGCAGCGAACTTGGGGGAGCGGTGCTCGCTGGCGCGGGACCAGGGCAGGGACAGGTTGTTGATGCGGTGGTCAAGCTTGGCGAGCACCAGGGGGAGCAGGGTGAGTGTCGCGGCGAGCACGAAGACGACCGAGAGCATGATGCCGCCTGCCATCGAGCGGAACGACGGTGACGGGACCAGCATCACTGCGGACAGCGAGATGAGGACGGTCGCGCCGGAGAGCAGCACGGCTTTCCCGGCGGTGTCCATGGTCTCGGCGATCGCACGCCGTGGAGTGCTCCCGGCTCGGGCCCGGGCGGCCCGGTAGCGGACCACGACGAAGAGCGCGTAGTCGATGCCGAGGGCGAGGGCGAACATCATCGCGAAGTTCATCGCCCAGATCGAGACCGGCACGAGCTGGTTGATCAGCACCAGCGATCCAGCTGAGGCGACGAGTCCGGCCAATGTGAGGATCAGCGGCAGCCCGGCGGCCACGAGGGCGCCGAAAGCGAGGACCAGGATCGCGAGCGTCACCGGCCAGGAGTAGAGCTCGGACTTCAGCATCGCCGACAGGTTGGCCTCGTTGAAGTCCGACCAGAGCAGCGAGGCGCCGGTCGGATTCACCTGTATCGCCGAGGTGGAGAGGTCCTGCAACGGTCCCTTGAGGTCGTCGGCGACTCGAACCATCTCGTTGGGATCGACGTTCGCACCGGCCACCAACACCGCAGTGGTGCCGTCCTCGCTCAGGGTTGCCCCAGGCTGGGGCTGGACCACCTCGGCGATGCGTGATTCCTCCTGGAGCAGCGCCGTCGCGCGGGCGAGCACCTGCTGCCCTTCGGTCGAGGTCAGCGGTCCGTCAGTCGAGTGCACGACGACCTGGATCGCGGTGGAGGCGTTGCCGCCGAAGTGCTCCTGGGCGAGCTCGCGTGCGGTGACGGAGTCGGAGCCGTCAGCCTGCCAGCCGGCGCCGGAGAGCTCGGACTCCACGCGAGGCGCGAAGGCACCTAGACCGATGATCACCAGCAGCCACACGACCGCGGTCAGACGGGCGTGGCGGGTGACGGCGACGCCGAGACGACCGAGAGGGCCTGGTCGGTAGCCGAGGTCGGGCTCGGACGCCGGGTCAGCGGCGTGGCGGCGGGTAGGCGTCGTGGACATAGGAGTCTCTTTCGATCGTTCAGACGAGGGCGGGGAACGCGCGGACCGCGGTGTAGACCGCGACGCCGAGCACGAGGACGGTGAAGGTGAGCTGGAGTCGACGGGTGTCGATGCGGTCCGCGAGCCGTGCGCCAGCCGTCGCAGCGATGGCCGAGACGGCGGTCAGGACCAGCACCAGCCACCAATCGGGGGAGACCCCAGAGCCAGCGCGGACGACGAGGGCGACGGCGCTGGTCATGGTGATGACTAGCAGCGAGGTGCCGGCGGCGTCCTCCATCGGCAGGGCGAGCGCGAGCAGGAGTGCGGGGACGACGAGGAAGCCGCCGCCGACGCCGAGGAAGCCGGTGAGGAGTCCGACAACGGTGGCGGTGATCAGCACCTTGAGGGCGCGCGGGCATCGGCAGGCGAACGTCGGGCTGAAGGTGATGATCGGGTCGTCCGGCGTGCCGCGCCGGTCAGGGTGCTCCTCGCCGCGCACGAGTCGCACCGCCATGACGGCGGCGACCACGAGCATCAGCGCTGCGAAGCAGGCGAGCAGGACCGGCTCGGACACGTGGGCGGACCCCTTGGCGCCGACCGCTGCACCGCCGAGGGCCACGGCCCCGAAGCCGGCGCCGCGGGCGAGCAGCACGTGGTCGGCTCGGTAGGCGGTGACCGTTGCGATCAGCGAGGTCACCCCGACCACCACCAAGGAGCCAGTGGTGGCCTGCGAGGGACTCTGCCCGAGGGCGTAGACCAGCACCGGGACGGCCAGGATCGAACCACCGCCGCCGAGCGCACCCAGGCTGAGCCCGATCAGGGCACCGGCCAGGATCGCGACGGCGACCGTGGTCACGCGTCGGGGCCGACGAGGTGCAGGCCCACGTCGGTGGCGTTGTCGAACGAGTCGTCGATCGTGACGACCGTGCGGCCTGCCGCGTCGAGGATGGACGCAGCCACCGAGGCGCGGTAGCCGCTCGCGCAGTGCACCCACACCTCGCCCGACGGAACGTCGCCGACCTGGTCCAGCAGTTCGTGGAGGGGCACGTTGACGGCACCGTCGATCCGCGCCGCGGCGAACTCCTCCTCGCGCCGGACGTCGAGCACGACGACCTCGCGGTGGTGGCGTACTTGGGCGAGGTCAGCGAAGACGCCGGTGGCGAACGACGACAGCTCCTGGGCCCACTCCTCGGCGGCGCCGGTGGCGTGCGCAGCGGGGCGGTCGATGCCGATGCGGACCAGCTCGCGCTGGGCCTGGGCGACGTCGTCGGCGGTCTCACCGAGCAGCGTGAGTGGGGTCCCCCAGGGGATCAGCCAGCCGAGGTAGGTGGAGAACTTCCCCTCGATCCCGAAGTTGAAGCTGCCGGGCACGTGGCCGGCGGCAAAGGCCGTGCGATTGCGCAGGTCCACGACCCACTCGCCGTCCTCGATCCGGCGCCGTAGCTCCGCTGGGTCTGCAATCGCGGGCGCGCTCAGGTCGGGCTCGGACGGACCGGCGGCGTTGGCGGGCATCATGTGCGCGTAGTACGCCGGGTAGTCGCCGAGCCCGTCGAGCAGCTCGCGGACGTAGGTCTCCTCGTCCTGGGTGAGCACCGGGTTGACGGTCTTCTCCTCACCGATCGTCGACTCGGTGGCGTCGCTCTGGGTGGCGGCGCAGAACGACCCGAACCCGTGGGTGGGGTAGACCCCGGCGGTATCCGGGAGCAGCTGCGTGAGGTGGTGGGCCGACGCGTGCTGGCGGCGGCTGAGCTCCTCGGTGTGCTCCTCGCCGAGCAGGTCGGGACGACCGGTCGCGCCGAAGAGCAACGAACCGCCCGAGAACACTCCGGCCGAGGCGTCCAGGTCGAGCTCACTGCCCTTGTCCACCTCGACGAGCGCGTAGGACAGGTGAGTGAAGGTATGACCAGGCGTGGCGACCGCGACCACGCGCATCCGGTCTCCGACGGCCACGACCTCGCCGTCGCTCACCGGGGTGCGGTCGAAGGACACGTCGTCCTCGCCGTTGACGAGATAGTCGGCGCCGGTGCGCTGCGCGAGGGCGAGACCACCGGTGACGTAGTCGTTGTGGATGTGGGTCTCGAAGACGTGGGTGAGGCGGACGTCGTGCTCGTCGAGCAGGGCGAGGACGCGGTCGATGTCGCGCTGCGGGTCGACCACGAAGGCGACCTCGCCGTCGTGCACGAGGTAGCTGCGGTCGCCGAGCGAGGGCGTCTCGAGGGTGAGGACGGTCAAAGCGGACATGGTGGGCTGTTCCCTTCATTCGCTGCAGCAAACGGTCGCATGAAACCCCCGGGGGGGTTATGCGGACCACGCTAACAGAACCCCCCGGGGGGTTGTACAGTCGAGGGCATGACCGACTACACGTTGTCCATCACCCACGAACGTCCGTACCAGGAGACGGTGGCTGCGGTGCGAGAGCAGCTCGCGGAGGCGGGCTTCGGCGTGCTGACCGAGATCGACCTCAAGGCGACGCTGAAGAGCAAGCTCGACGTCGACGTCGAGCCGCAGATCATCCTGGGCGCCTGTCGACCAGAGCTCGCCCACCAGGCGCTGCAGGCGGAGCCGTCGATCGCGGCGCTCCTTCCCTGCAACGTCGTGGTCCGCTCGATCGACGCGACGACCACGGTCGTCGAGGCGTTTGACCCGGCCGCGATGATGGCGTTCGTCGACGAGCCGAGCGAGGCACTTCGTGCCGTGTCCGAGGACGCCCGGGATCGGCTCACCTCAGCACTGGAAGCCCTGTCGGCGCCCCATGCCGCAGAAGGGACCGAGTGATGGACCTCGAACCCACCGAGATCAAGGCGATCATTACCCGGATGAAGCGCGCCAACGGCCACTTGGCCAGCGTGATCCGGATGATGGAGGAGGGGTCCTCCTGCGAGGACGTCCTCACCCAGCTCGCCGCGGTCAACAAAGCACTATCGCGCGCCGGCTACGCGATCGTCGCCACCGGTCTCCAGCACTGCCTGGCGGACGGCGACGGCCTCGAAGGCGTCGACATCAAGAAGATGGAGAAGCTCTTCTTGGCACTCGCGTAAGAGCGTCGGTCAGGCTCCGGTCGAAGCCGAGGCGTGACGGAACCTCGGGCTCACATGCACAAAGGAGCTCATCGCGAGCGGCATCACGGCTGAAATCCGCGTGACGCCGGTGGATTCGACCTGTAGCCACCTACTGGCCACAAACGATGGCCCACCACCCCAGAACGCTCCGATAGTGTGAGGCCCTGTCCGTGACGTTTCTCCTCAAGAACCCGAGGAAGCCCACGTTCGTCCCAGCTGAACGGCAGAGGTGGATCAGGCCCCGATCTCGTCCAGAGGTCGCAGGTTCAAATCCTGCCCCCGCTACAAATTTCAGGCTCGGTTCCCCTTGGGGAACCGAGCCTGAAAGCTTTAGAAATTGACTCGGTCATCGAATAGTCAACGCTTACCGAGGTTCTGGCGCCGGCCGCCTCCCACACCAGGACCGAGGGAGTGCATCGGTCCGAGCACTAGCCCGCTGGGGCGGCAGGGGTGCGTCGGTACAACCCGGCGATGACACCCAACTCACTCGCGCCCGCCACCTGTCATAGAACAGAGGGCTCGAGCTCTTAGACCGCAGCGCGGCGGGCGCCGCTGAAGTGTTGTCGGTGCTCGGTCGGTGTGGTGTTGAGGCGGCGACGGAAGACACGGTTCATCGTCTCCGGAGTCCCGAAGCCGCATGCCTTGGCGACTTGTTCGATCGTCCGGTTAGTGGTTTCGAGCAGCCTGCATGCTGTCTCCAGACGGATGGCCTCGACGTGATCCGCGGCCGTGGTGCCGACCTCGGCCTTGAACACCCGGCTGAACTGCCGTTCAGACAGATTGACCTGGCGCGCGAGAGCGGACACGGACAGGTCCTCGGTCAGGTGGTCGAGCAACCACGACAGCAGGTCACTCACGGGCGCTGTCTCAGCTGACTGTGCGGCCAGGAGGTTCGAGAACTGGGCCTGTCCTCCTGATCGCTGGAGGTAGACGACCAGGCGCCGAGCCACCGTTGCGGCGGCACTGTGCCCGTGGTCATCGGCGACGAGCGCGAGCGCGAGGTCGATTCCGGCAGTGACGCCTGCCGAGGTCCACACGTTGCCGTCGCGGACGTAGATGGCGTCGGTGTCGACGGTAATCGCCCCGTACTCGTCGTTGAGGCGTCCGCATGAGTCCCAGTGCGTGGTGGCGCGACGACCCTCCAGCAGTCCGGCCGCGGCGAGGACGAAGGCGCCTGAGCAGACCGAGGCGACGCGGCGGGCCTGTCTGGCGAGCCGTCGCACCTGGCGGAGGAGCTCCTCGTCCGCACTGGCCCGCTCCATGCCGATGCCGCCGGCCACCAGGAGGGTGTCGATGGGACCGATGACCTCACGGATGGACGACGACGCGAACTCGAGGCCGCAGCTGGCGGTGACGGACCCCCCGGCGACGCTGACGACATCGCTGGAGTAGTCCGCTCGCTCGAGGTAGCGCGAGGCGGTCGAGAAGACCTCGAGCGGCCCGGTGACGTCGAGGATCTGTGCTGCGTCAAAGGTGGCGATGACGATCCGCGGCGCACTCATCGAGCATCCATCCGCTCACAGTAGGTCCGGTGCCTGATGGCCGACATCGTCAACGGTGTGTCCGGCCCAGGGTCTTGTCGGCGATCGCCGCGGACCCCACGCTGAAACAGCGCTCCACAGATGGAGCAGCGGCTCTTCAACCCCGGACGACCCCATCGAAGGATTTCACGTGAGCGCCGTCGCGCCACCCCGCCCCCAAGGCCGCATCCAAGTCATGGCCGGCCGCCCTCATCCTCTCGGTCGTGCTCGGCACCTTCGGAGCCGATCGCTTCTACCTCGGACACATCTGGCTGGGATTGGCCAAGCTGTTCACGTTCGGAGGGCTCGGGATCTGGTGGCTCGTCGACGTCATCCTGATCGCGTTCCGCCAGGTCAACGACTCCGAAGGTGGACCCCTGTGCTGACCCGCGACTCGTCGTTCACCGGCAAGCTGGCACACGCGTCCGCGAGCCGCCCGTGGCGGGTCGTCGGCGCGTGGGGTCTGGTCCTCGTCCTGTCGGTGCTGACCATCGGATCGCTGATCGGATCGGCCTTCACATCGGATGCCACCCTGACCACGAACCCTGAGTCGACTCGAGCAGCCCAAATGATCGGGGAGAACTTCGACCGCGGTGATCGCATCGACGAAGCAGTAGTCGTGTACTCGGCACAGTTGAGCGCTGACGATCCGGAGTTCCGGACCTTTGTCGACGAGGTTCGCACCTCGATCGAGGCAACCGGCGCGGTCGAGACGGCTCGCGACCCCTACGCCGACGGCTTCGGCATCTCGGAGGACGGCCACGCAGCCGTAGTGACACTGGTCCTGGGCCACGACGCCGAGGGCGGGATCGTCAGGGTGTTAGACGAGGTCTCTATCGCTGATGCCGACGATGCGTTCGAGGTCGACATCACGGGAGGCAACACGCTCGACCACGACTTCAACGAGCTCGCTGAGTCCGACCTGACCAACGGTGAGCTGAAGTTCGGACTGCCCGCGGCTCTGATCGTGCTCGTCCTGGTGTTCGGTGCTCTGGTCGCGGCGTTCATTCCGATGCTCATCGCGATCTTGTCGATCATTGTCACCGTTGCCATCTCGTCAGTGGTCGGTCAGTACACCCCTGTCTCCTTCTTCATCGTCAACATGATCACCGCAATGGGCCTCGCCCTCGGCATCGACTACAGCCTCTTCGTGCTTTCGCGATACCGCGAGGAACGTCAGGCCGGACTCGACAAGGTGGACGCGATCGTCGCCACCGGCAACACGAGCAGCAAGGCAGTCTTGTTCAGCGGCAGCTCGTTCGTCGTGGCACTGCTCGGGCTGCTCCTTGTGCCGGACACCATTCTGCGCAGCCTGTCGCTCGGCGCGATCATCGTCGGTGTCGTCACGATGGCGGCCGCGCTGACCCTGTTGCCGGCTGTCTTGTCCTTGTTCGGCGACCGAGTGGATTCGCTGCGCCTGCCGTTCGTGGGCAGGAACCATCCGGCGGAGAGCCCCTTCTGGCACCGGGCGGTCAGCACGGTCCTGCGCCGTCCTGCGTCGGCCTTGACCGTGGGTGTCCTCCTCCTGCTCGTCGCGGCCGCCCCCGTCCTCGGCCTCCAGACGGGAACCTCGGGGGTGGACTCGCTTCCTGACGACACCTTCGCCAAGTCTGGCGTCCTCGCGCTGGAGCGCAGCTTCCCGGGCGTCACGACGAACGACCCTGCCCAGATCGTGATCTCCGGCGACATCGATTCGACCGAGGTGTCGGCAGCGATCACCGCGCTCGAGGTGTCCGTCGCAGATGACCCGGACTTCGGACCCGCCGACCTGCAGGTCGCCGACGACCACGGGACCGCGCTCGTGAGCGTTCCCCTCGTCGGCGCCCCCGACAACTCTCAGGCCCGCCGGGGCCTCGACCGGCTCCGCGGCGCCCTGATCCCCGCGGCTTTCGACGGCACGGCCACGACCGTCCTAGTGGGCGGGGCCACGGCCGAGAATGTCGACTACTCCGATGTCATCAACCACTGGCTGCCGATCGTGCTCGCGTTCGTCCTGGGCCTGAGCTTCCTGCTGCTCACCATCGTCTTCCGATCTCTCGTCCTCTCGGCAACAGCTGTGATCCTCAACCTGCTGTCGGTCGGCGCCGCGTACGGCCTCCTCGTCCTGGTCTTCCAGCACGGGATGGGCGCCGACCTGCTTGGCTTCCAACAAGTCGAGAGGGTGGAGGCCTGGGTACCGGTGTTCCTGTTCTCGGTGCTGTTCGCGCTGTCCATGGACTACCACGTCTTCCTGCTCAGCCGAATCCGTGAGCGCTACGCCGAAACCGGGGACAGCAACCAGGCCGTCGTGCACGGAATCGCGGCGACCGGCCGCCTCATTACCGGCGCTGCGTTGATCATCGTCGTGGTCTTCACAGGATTCGCTGCCGGCCAACTGGTCATGTTCCAGCAGATGGGCCTCGGGGTCGGTGCAGCCCTCCTCGTGGACGCAAGCCTGATCCGGATGGTGGTTGTTCCAGCCACCATGTCGCTGCTCGGACGATGGAACTGGTACCTGCCGGGCTGGATGGACTGGCTTCCCGAACTCCACGTCGAGGGCGACTCTCCCGCATCGGATGAGGCATCCTCAGCTCCGTCACTGGTCCAGCTGCCCGTCTAGCACCGGCCGCTCGACGGCCGGCTTTCAGGGTTGTCACTGCTGCCGCTGGGCGAGTACGCGGGCCAGGAGAGCCTCGTTCCCGTGAGCGGGGGCCAAGTTCAGCTGACCACGAGTCCGGTGCCTTGGTGAGTTCGGCGCTGTGGCACTGGCCCGCCCACAGGTCCTCGACCAACTGCTGCGCGCTCACAAGCGCACCTGCGTCGAGAGCGAGCCGCACGAGCAGCGCCGATGAACAGCCGGTCGGTACGTGAAGACGTTGAGCTCACCGCCCCCTGTGCGCAACCGTGCACCCCAGGGCCGCGGTGATGAGGGAGACCACGGCTGCGGCCGTGAACGCGGCTGTGAACCCGGACGAGTCGAGGATGGCGACGCTTGACCCGCTGGCTGCCATCCCGATTGCAGTGAAGGTCGCTGTGCCCAGCGCAGCGCCGACCTGGGTCGCCGAGCCCGCCATCCCGGACGCGAGACCGGTGTGCGTCTCGGGCATCGCGGCGGCGATGACCATGGTGGTGGGCGTGAAGCTGAGCGCGACACCCGTGGCGACCAGCAGCAGGCCGGGGAGAACCGCGACGGGGTATCCGGACCCGCGCGGTCCGTAGGCCAGCCACAGGTGTCCGGCGGCGAGGACCACGAGCCCGATGACCAGGGTGCGCCGGGGGCCGAGAACCCTTAGCAGCCGCGGGAGGAGTGCCAGGGAGACGGTGAACCCGGTGAGAGAGGTGGGGACCATCGCCAGTCCGGCCAGCCTGGGGGCCATGTGCAGGGCCTGCTGCAGGTAGAGAGCGACGAGCACGAAGGTGGAGGCTCGGGCGCCTCCGCCGAGTAGGGCGAGGGCAACACCGGTGGACAGGAACCTCGACCGAAAGAGCTCGAGCGGCACCAGCGGCTCAGCGGCGCGGCGCTCGATGTAGATGAAGGCGACCGTGAGCGCGATGAAGCCGACGAAGCTCGACAGCACGGACACTGAGGTCCAGGCGCCGTCGGCTGCGCCGAGGCAGCCGTGCACCAGGGCGATGACCGCGCCGGTGATGGTCGCCGCGCCGGGCCAGTCGAACCGGTGCCGGGGACCGGGCGGTGGCTCGTCGAGCACCCGCCGGGCCAGGACCACCGCCGCGACCGAGACAGGCACCGTGACGAGGAAGACCGATGACCAGCCGAACGTGCCGGCGAGCAGTCCACCGAGGAAGACCCCGGTCGCTCCTCCGACGGCAGACGCTGCCCCCCAGATGCTCATCGCCTTGGCGCGGGACGGTCCGATGAAGGTCACCAGCAGCAGCGACATGGCAGCGGGGCTCAGGGCTGCGGCGCCGGTGCCCTGGATGATCCGCCCGGCTACGAGCATCCCCTCGTTTGCGGCGGCAGCCGCCAGGAGGGTGCCGAGGGTGAACATGGCCGAGCCGGCCATGAACATGCGGCGCCGGCCGAACAGGTCCGCGGCACGACCCGACAGCAGCAGCAGTCCGCCGAACGTGAGGACGTAGGCGTTGACCACCCAGGTCAGACCGCCGGGGCTGAGTCCGAGGTCGGCCTGGATCGAGGGGAGGGCCACGTTGACGATCGAGGTGTCGAGCATGACGACGAACTGGGCCGATACCAGCAGTCCGAAGGCGACGGCGCGGCGGCGGCGCTCGATGAGATCGGCCCGCGCGGCTGCAGTAGGGCTGCCCGCGACGCCTGCGGCGCCTGCGGCGGGTGTAGGTGCCGAGTGCCGGACCGCTGTGGTGGGGGGTGCGGTGGTGGTGGTCATGGTGGGCCTGCCTCTGGTGGTCGGGTGCATGACCACGGTGGCGCCGGAGGGGGTTTGCTCGCGCCGGCCAGATAGCCGGGTTCCGTCCGGCGCAGGCAGACGAACAGCGCCCCTCCACGGGAAGGGGCGCTGCTCGGATTGGGTTTGCTCGATGGGCGGTTTGGCTGGCTCAGTGCATGTGGTGGTGACCGCCGCCGCCCCGGATCGCCGGCATCCGGACGGCTGCGTACGCGGCGAACGCCAGGGTCAGCACGGCCGCACCCAGGGAGCCGCGGCTGAAGGCGTCGGCTGCTCCGGCCCGCGTGGTCAGGGCGCCGGCCGACGTGGCGATCGCGGAGAGTACGGCGACTCCGAGGGCCGCGCCGACCTCGTGTCCGGTCATCATGAAGCCGGAGGCCATGCCAGCGTGCTCGTCGGGGATGCCGCCCATCGCGGATGCCGAGACGGCCACGAAGACCATGCCAGCGCCGAGGCCGACGATGATCAGGCCGGGGAGCAGGTTGACGACGTAGGAAGCGTCGCGAGATGCCTGGGACAGCAGCAGGGACCCGCCGCTGGCGGCGGCCAGGCCGATTCCGGCCACAACCCGGGCCGAGGCGTGGGCGCTGATGTGCGCTGCGAGATGGGTACCCACGACCAACGCCGCTGCGAGCGGGAGGAAGGCGAGCCCCGCTCGCAGAGCGGAGTAGCCGAGGACTGTCTGGAAGAAGATCGAGCCCAGGAAGACTGCGCCCACCAGAACTCCGGTCACACCGAGCATGACGACCGTCCCGGCCACCAGGGGCCTGATCGACCAGGTGTGGGGGTGGACGAGCGGCTGCGGCGCGCGCCGCTCGATGAGGACGAAGGCGGTCAGCAGTGCGGCGGCGGCGGCCAGCCCGAGCACTGTTCGGGCGGACGTCCAGCCATGCGACTGGGTGCCCGAGATGGCGAACATGAGCATGC
The DNA here is from genome assembly GCA_963766475.1 of uncultured Actinomycetota bacterium. GTDB lineage: Bacteria > Actinomycetota > Actinomycetes > Propionibacteriales > Nocardioidaceae > Nocardioides. The sequence continues at coordinate 651,455 of CAVXZS010000009.1, forward strand.
CCAGGCCGCTGACGGCGGTCGCCGCTCCGGGGAGGTCGAACTGGGCGAAGCTGCTGGGCTTGGTTGTCTCGTGCGGCAGGACCCGGGCCGCGACGATCAGGGCGACTCCACCGATCGGGACGTTGACCCAGAAGATCGCCTGCCAACCGGCCCAGGTGGTGAGGGCGCCGCCGGCGATGACACCGGCAGCGATGCCCAGCCCGCCGATGGCCCCCCAGAGCGCCAGGCCCCGGGCGCGCTGGGTCCCCTGGTAGGTGGTCATGATGAGCGAGAGTGCGGCCGGCGTCATGAGGGCTGCGCCTGCGCCCTGGGCGCCGCGGGCCGCGATCAGCTCACCTGCGCCCGACGCGAAGCCGCTGACGAGGGAGGCGGCGGTGAAGGTGAGCATGCCGGCCATGAAGACCCGGCGACGGGGGAGGAGGTCGGCGATGCGACCTCCTAGCAGAAGGCCGCCTCCCGACATCAGCAGGTAGGCGGTGACCATCCACTGGAGGTCCGAGCTCTGCAGGTCCAGGGACTCGCCGATCGTGGGCAGCGCGGTGTTGACCACCGAGATGTCGAGGACGACCAGGACCTGGGCGACCAGCGCCAGGGCGAGGACCGTCCAGGGCCTTCGCGGCTCGATCTCGGTTGCTTCGTGCAACTCGGAGGTGGGGTGCGGTGCGGGGTGGCCGGCCATGGTGACTCCTTCGTGATCGGGCTGCGGGCCCGCATCCGACCTGCTCGTCGTGCAGGCACTCCACACAGTCGCCGTCGGCAGGCGCCGTCGCCCCAGTCAGATGGCCGGGTTTGCAGTGGCGAAGCACCCGAAGCCTCAGCGGCATAGGTTGTGCTGGTGCTGCATGGCCGTGACCTCGAGACGGCCCGGCTGGCGCAGATGCTGGACGAAGCTCGCGCGGGGCAGGCATCAAGCCTGGTCGTCAGCGGCAGCGCGGGTCTGGGAAAGTCTGCGCTTCTCGAGGAGACCGCGTCCCGAGCGCCTGATGCGAGGGTCCTACGCACGGCTGGGCTGGAGTCCGAGTCGCCCTTGGCGTTCGCCGCCCTCCAACGTCTGCTTCGCCCCGTGATGGATCGGGCCACAGACTTGCCAGCGCCGCAGGCACGAGCGTTGCGCCTTGCCTTCGGAGAGGTCGAGGGCGACCAGATCGACCCCTTTCTGGTCGCCCTGGCGACGCTGTCCCTGCTGACGGAGGCAGCGGAGGCTGGTCCCGTGCTGTGTCTCATCGACGACGCACACTGGCTCGACGTCGCCTCCTCTGACGCGTTGCTGTTCGCAGCACGACGGCTCCTCGCCGAACCCGTCGTGATGTTGTTCGCCGCCCGCGACGACGAGCAGAACCAGTTCGCCCCGAGTGATGTCCCGCAGATGCGGCTGGATGGACTCTCCTGGGAGGCCGTCGGCTCGCTGCTGCGCGAGCGCACGGATCAGGTCCTCTCCGATCAGGTCGTGGAACAGCTCGCCGTCGGGACGGGCGGCAACCCGCTGGCGTTGGTCGAGCTTCCAGGTCAGCTGAGCGCGGAACAGCTGGATGGAACATCAGCCTTCCCGGGACGCTGCCGCTCTCGGGTCGCGTCGAGCGGACCTTCCTCGACCGGTGCCGACGCCTCTCGCAGTCTGCGCAGACCTTGATGCTGCTTGCTCAGCAGACGACTCGGGACGGCTTTCGGTCGTCGTCGGCGCGGGCCACACGTTGTCGGTCCCGGACGAGGCCCTGGCCGAGATCGAGGCGACGGGGCTTCTGGTGATGGACGCCGACACGGTCCGCGTGCGACACCCCCTCGTCAGGTCAGCCGTCTACCAGGCGGCCACGGGTGCCGAGCGGCGAAGCGCACACGCTGCGCTTGCCGAGGCGCTGGACGCCACCGGGGACCTCGACCGGCGGACGTGGCACCGGGCGGCCGCGTCCAACGGCCCCGACGAGGCCGTGGCCGCCGACCTGGAAGCCACGGGGGGACGGGCCGAGAGACGGGGTGGCCACGACTCGGCTGCAGCGGCCTACCACCGGGCAGCCCAGCTCACCGTTGCCGACGGGCCGCGCGCCCGACGCCTCTTCGACGCAGCACGCACTGCCTACGCAGGCGGGCAGGTCGGCAGGGCCCTCCCGCTGCTCGAGGAGTCCAGGCTCATCGCCGACGACCCCCTTCTGCGTGCTGACATCGCTCGGCTGCGCGGCCGGATCGAGGTGATGGTCGGCTCTGCCGTCGACGCCCACCGCATCTTCATCCGCGCGGCCGGCGACGTCGCGGAGATCGATCCGGAGCGGGCTGCGGAGATGGCCGCGTTGGCGGGCATCATGCGTAGCCATGGCGTCGACAGTGGCGCCACCCTCGCGGAAGATGTCGTGGACACCGAGCCGGGGACCTCTGACTCCGTGCGGCTGCGGTGCTTCAAGCTGCTCGTCCTGAGCACGACGTCGGACGTCGCGGGTGACCGGGCGAGAGCCATGGCGCTCGTGCAGGACGCCTTGGCGATCGGCCTGGACGCTGACGACCGCGACCTGTGGGCGAACCTGGCCAACATGGCCCTCCACCTCGGCGACGACCGGGCTCACCGCCGGTACTTCGACGCCATGCTCTCGGCGGCGCGGGCCGATGGCGCGGTCATGGAAGTCCTCTACGCCCTCCATCGGGTCTCGCTCAGCGAGCTGGCGGCCGGCGACTGGCGAGCGGCTCATCGCTCCGCGGAGGACGCCATCTCGCTGGCTCGCAGCATCGGGCACCCAGCGCTCACAGTGACCCCGCTGGCCCTCCAGACCCTGCTGGCGGCACTGGAGGGCAATGACGACTACGACGCACTCCTCGGCGCGGCAGAGGAGGCCGCCGCCCAGCACCACCTGGGAATCATGGATGTCGTCGTCGCCGACCTCCTGCGGTGGGCGAAGGGAACCCACGCGGCAAACGCGGGCGCAGCCGGAGAGTCCCTCCACCACCTCGAGCAGATCCGGGTGCCGGCTGCGGCACGCCTCACGACCGCGGTCCGGATCACAGCAGCCGTGAACGCCCAGGAGCTCGACCGCGTTTCGACCTGGACCGCCGAAGTGGAGGAGCTCGCTGACGCCACGGACCAGCCATGGGCGCACGCCGTCGCCGAGTTCGGTCGCGCGCTCCTCGCCGACACGGTCGACGCCCGGGACTTCTACGAGGCATCCCTGGTGCACCACCGCGAGGCCCACCGGGTCTTCGACGAAGCGTGCACACGGCTCGCCTATGGAGAGCACCTTCGTCGCGCCGGCCAGCGCGTCGAGGCGCGCGGTCATCTCAACAAGGCGCTGGACACCTTCCGTGACCTGCGCGCCGAGCCGCTCGCGGCGCGGGCCACCCGCGAGCTGCGTGCGTCCGGTGAGACGGCCCGGCAGCGCAACCCGTCGACCCTCGTCCGGCTCACGCCCACCGAGCTCAACATCGCGCAGCTCGTCAGCCATGGCATGTCGAACAAGGACGTCGCGGCTCAGTGCTTCATCTCCCCTCGCACCGTCGCGTTCCACCTGCGCAACGTGTTCACCAAGACCGGCATCACCTCCCGCGGGGAACTCGCCCAGCTCGACCTCGGCTGAAGCCATCCCGGCCCTTTGACCGGGGCGATGCCGCCGCTTCGCCAGCAGGGTGAGTGGCGCCGGTACGACGTACCGGACGGTGCGGACCCGTCGTCCGCCTCGGCCACACCGGGATCTCACGTGAACGACCGACGCCTCGAGCTGGGCACCGTCGCCTGGGTCCAGCAGACCGCAGGCTGGCTCTCGCCGGCCGAGCGGCGTTCCCTTCTCCGGCCTCTGGTGCGCAGCCACGTCAGCAACGCGCTCGGACGGCTCTCGATGCTGGTGAGCCTCAACTCCGGACGGCACGCCTACATCCCCTCATCAAGCCTGGTACCGCCCAGCACCGTGCTCACCCGCGCGGCCGAGGACCGGGCGCGCAGGATGATGACCCCCGCTCTGGTCAACCACAGCCACCGCACCTACACGTTCGGTCGCGCCCTCGGAGAGCTCGAAGGCATCGAGGTCGACGATGAGCTCTTGTTCGCCGCCGCGATGCTTCATGACACCGGCCTGGTCGATCCGACCGGAGATGCCGACTTCACCCTGGTAAGTGCCCGTGTCGCACGTGATGTCGCCGAGCAGGTGGGTCTCTCCAGCGCGGCCAGCACCACGATGCAGACCGCCATCACCCTTCACCACAGCCCCGGTGTCGACCTGACCGCAGGCCCGGTTGCCTACCTGCTCTCAGCCGGAGCTGCCGTGGACGTCGTCGGCCTCCGCTCCTGGGAGCTGCCGGCCACGACGTTGCGCAACGCGGTCGCCACCCACCCGCGCGAGAACTTCAAACAGGTCTTCGCTGCGGCGTTCGCCCAGGAAGCTGCCCGCGTGCCCAAGGGCCGCACCAGGTTTCTCCATCGCTACGGCGCCTTCGGCGCCGCGATCCGCCTCGCTCCATTCGACTCCTGACCCGAAAGCGGTTGGCCACGACGCAACCTGGCCATTTCACCGGCGCGACCCGGCCCCGCTGATTGGGAGCGTGAAGCCACCAGTCCACCGACGGACCTACCCCACCTACCAAGGAGTCCCGATGGAGCTCACGACCACCGACGACGCGCTCGACGTCATCGTCATCGGCGCCGGCCAGGCCGGCCTCGCCACGGCGTACCACCTCAAGCAGCGCGGCGTGCGCTTCCTCGTTATAGACGCCGCACCCGAGATCGGTCACGCCTGGCGCTCTCGCTGGGACTCACTGCGCCTCTTCACCGCAGCGCAGTACGACGCCCTGCCCGGCATGGCGTTCCCCGCTCCGGCCGACACCTATCCGACCAAGGACGAGGCCGCCGACTACCTCGTCGAGTACGCCCGTCGCTTCGACCTGCCCGTCCTGCTCAACTGCGCGGTGCAGCGACTCGTCTGGGTGCGAGGCGGCGGCTTCGCCGTTCACACCAGCCAAGGCCGGCTCATGGCCCGCCAGGTCGTGGTCGCCACCGGCCCGTTCCAGCGGCCAGTCGTCCCGGACCTTGCCCAAGAGCTCGGCGACGACGTCGTCCAGATCCACAGCTCGAACTACCGCAACCCCGCCGACGTTCCTTCCGGCCCGGTCACCGTGGTCGGTGCCGGCAACTCCGGCCGCCAGATCGCCCTCGAGCTCGCCGCAACTCATGACGTCACGCTCGCGGTCGGCACCGAGTCAACGGAGCTGCCTCAGCGCCTCCTCGGCCGCGACCTGTTCTGGTGGCTCACCCGCCTGGGCGTCATCACCAAGACCGACCAGTCACTCCTGGCCCGCCGGATGCGCGCCCGCGGTGACCTCGTCATCGGTACGCCGATGCGCGACCTCCGCCGCGCCGGCGTCACGATCCGCCCCCGGCTCACCTCCGCCAACTCGGTCCCCGTCGGCTCGACGGTCATCTGGGCCACCGGCTTCGCCAGCGACTACTCCTGGATCGATGTCCCCGGCGTCGTCGACAACGGCCAGGTCCTCCACCACCGCGGCCTCACCGAGGTGCCCGGGCTCTCCTTCATCGGCTTGCCCTGGCAGCACACCCGCGGCTCAGCCCTCCTCGGCTTCGTCCAGCACGACGCCGCATGGCTCGTCGACTGCATCACCCGCCACGCCGACCACTCATTCACCCACCCTGCCCAGAAGGAGTACGCCCCGAGGACGCCCGGTTCGAGCCGACCCAGAGCAGTGGACGATCTTCTCGACTGGCAACGAGGTCCGGGGGTAGCGTCACCGTGAGGGCAGGGTCAGAGCGCGCCGCTGACGTCCATTCTCGGTCGCTTCCGACGCGGATCAATCGCGTAGGGAACCCGTCATGACCCATGCCGTCGTCCGCCCAGCCGGCGAAACCGGACCGGAGGCGGAACGCCTCGACGCGGAGCGCTCAGGCAAGGGCCGCGTCGGTCTCAGGGTCGCCGGCAGCATGCTCGCCGGTGTAGTGACGGTTCTGGTCCTCGTGCTTGCTCGTCTTCGACGGGGCAGTTGAACCTGTCATCACGGGGTGGGCGCTGCTGGGCTTCGCGTTTGGCTGGGCGTTGCTCGCGTTCACATTGCGACACACCGAGCAGCCACAGCCGTGGGCATGGATCCCAGCGATATCGCTGGCCGCGCTCGGCTTGGCCAGCCTCGTCTTCCGACCCGCAGACAGCTCATGCGCGCCATCGGGTGGGTTGGCCGGTCCTTCTGGTCGCGCTGGCCGTCTGGTGCGTGCTCCAGGCGCGGCGCACGCTGCACAACTGGTCTCGCCGAGTGGTGCTCTACCCAGTCCTGGCGCTCACGGTCCTCGCCGGCGTCGGTGGCGGCTACGAGAAGGTCAGCGAGATGCGCGACGCCTCGTCCGCAGTCATGCAGGGCCAGCTGGTCAACGTGGGTGACCACAAGATGCGCATCAGCTGCATCGGCTCGGGTAGTCCCACGGTGGTCCTGGAACCGGGTCTCGGCGAGTCGGGCGCGATGATGGCCGGCTGGATCCAGCCAGCGGTCGCGACGTCGACGCGAGTCTGCGTCTACGACCGCTCCGGCAGGGATTGGAGCGAACCAGCGCCCCACGCTCAGGATGCGATCGCCAACGCCGCGGACCTGCACACCCTGCTCGACAGGGCCAACGTCGACGGTCCCTACGTCCTGGTGGGCCATTCCTCGGGCGCCGCGTACATCAAGGTCTACGCCGCGCAGTACCCCGACCAGGTCGCCGGGATGGTGCTGCTCGATGCCCAGCCGAGCGAAGCGATGACAAGGCTGCCCGATTACCCCACCGACTATGCGGGACTTCGCAAGGGCATGGCACTCGCGCCGTCGCTGGCGCGGACTGGCGCGATGCGGATCTTCTACAAGTCCGCGGTCGCGGGCCTGCCACCCGAGGCTCGAGACGAAGTCAGAAGAGTGTGGTCGAGCCCGCGCCAGTACCGAAGTCTCCAAGACGAGCTCATCGCGCTCCCGAAGGCACTCACGGAGTCCCAAGCTCTCACCAGCATCGGCGACAAGCCCGCTGATCGTCGTCACCGCAGTGAAAGGCGCCATGACCGGATGGCTGCCCTTGCAGGAGGAGATGACCGGCCTGTCGACCAACAGCGTCCAACGGATCCTGCCCGACGCCACTCACGCGTCGCTCACGGAGGACAAGCCAGAGGCTGCCGCCGCCAGCCAAGCGGTCATCGACGTCGTCGAGGCCGCCCGCTCGGGCGACCCGGTGAGTCCCTGATGGCGCGGGCCCGTTCCGTGCTGACGCGACGATTGCGGCTGCCAGCGGTGCTGGTCGAGGAACCGCAGTACCGGCTCCTGTTCGGCAGCCAGGTCCTGTCCGTCTTGGGCGACCGGGTCACCTCGGTGGCCCTGCCGTTCGCGGTGCTGGCCATCGGCGGCGGCGTGGGTGCCGTCGCCGTGGTCTCCGCCGCCCAGTTCCTCCCGTTCGTGATCCTCGCCTTGCCGGCCGGAGTATGGGCGGATCGGCTGGACCGCAAGCGGATCTTGATCGCGTCGGACCTGGTCCGAATGACGTGCCAGTTGGTGGCTGCGGTGCTGCTGCTCGGGGGTGGCGCTACCGTGCCGGCGCTGGTCGGCATAGCGGCGGTCTATGGAGCGGCGGACGCGTTCTTCGCGCCCGCGTTCACCGGCCTGCTGCCTTCGACAGTGACACCGGCCAACCTGCAGCCGGCCAACGCTTTGCGCGGGCTGACGTTCTCAGTGGCGAACATCGCTGGCCCGGTGACCGCGGGACTCCTGATCGCGTATGCCGGCGGGCCGGGGGGCGCCCTGCTCTTCGATGCGCTGACTTTCGTCGTCTCGGTGGCGCTGCTGCTGCCACTGCGCCCGGGGATGGTCGCGGCGGCGATGCACGACGAGGACCCGGCCCCGACGACGGACCACTTCTGGACCAGCCTGCGGGAGGGCTGGGGCGAGGTCCGTAGCCGACACTGGGTGCTGGCGTTCCTGGGCGGGATGAGCGTGTACCACGCCATCGTGCTGCCCTCGATCTTCGTGATCGGTCCCGTGCTGATGACCCGCGAGCTTGACGGTGCCCACTCGTGGGCGGTGGTCGTGGCGTGCTTCGGGGTCGGCTGCCTGCTCGGGGACCTCCTCTTCTTGCGCTGGCGACCGCGGTTCGCGCTGAGAGTCGCGAGCCTGATGCTGGTGGGGGCGTCCTGCCAGGCCGCAATCATCGGGAGCGGCCTCGGGACCTGGGGGATCGGCGGGCTGGAACTGCTCGCCGGTGTCTGCGTCACCGGCGCGTTCACCCTCTGGGAGACCTCATTGGGCGAGCACGTGCCGGGGGGCTCGCTCTCGCGGGTGTCGAGCTACGACTATCTGGCGACCGCTGGGGTGATCCCGCTCGGCAACCTGATGGTCGGCGCGGCCAGTGCGACGTACGGCCTACACCCGACACTGATGGCGATGACGGTCATCGGCGTAGGCGCGTCCGTGGCGGTAGCGGCGGTGCCGTCGGTGCGGAACCTGCCACGCGGCGCGGTCGCAGCAACGCTGAGCTCGTGATGAGACTCCAGCGGCTCGACCACGCCTGATGGCGCAACTCCACAAAGTTCAGGTTCGACCGCAGACCCAACGTGCCAACTCGTGAGACCCGAGAAGAGGAATAGTGACATGAACGCAATGCCGAGGAGACGGCCATGAGGGCGATCACTCAGGACAGGTATGGATCGGCCGACGTGCTGCGGCTGCGCGACATCGAAGAGCCGACGCCAGGCGACCACGAAGTACTCGTCAGAGTGCAGGCAGCAGGAATCGCGCGCGGCGTGCTCCATGTGATGACCGGGGAGCCCTACCTCATGCGTCTCATGGGCTTCGGGTTGCTCAAACCGAAGAACCCCGTCCCGGGCCAGGACGTCGCCGGGACCGTCATCGCCACCGGCGACGGGGTCACCCGGTTCACAGTCGGTGATGAGGTCTTCGGCATCGCCAAGGGCTCATTCGCCGAGTACGCCGTCGCCCGCGAGGACAAGCTCAGCCACAAGCCCGAGAACCTCTCGTTCGAACAGGCAGCCGCCATGCCCATCTCCGGGCTAACAGCGCTGCGCGCGTTGGATGCGGCCGGTGTGACGGATGGTTCGAACGTGCTCATCGTGGGGGCATCTGGGGGTGTGGGGACCTATGCAGTGCAGATCGCCGTCGCGATGGGGGCGACTGTGACCGGCGTGGCCAGCGGCTCCAAGGCGGACCTGGTCACCGCACTTGGTGCCCAACACGTCATCGACTACACCCGAGACGACTTCGCCACCGGCTCGCACAGGTACGACGCGGTCGTGGACACCGGCGGCATGACCTCGGTGTCGCGCCTGCGCAGGACCCTTGTGCCGAAGGGGACTCTCGTCATTGTCGGGGGTGAGAGCGGCAGCAAGTGGAGCCCCGGGATGGGTCGCCAACTGAAGGCCGCTGCCATGTCGCCGATCGTTTCGCAACGGTTGACCTCGATCATCAACAAGGAGCACTACTCCGGGCTGGATCGTCTCGCGAAGCTCGCCGCCACTGGAGACGTGGCACCCAGCATCGAACGGTCGTACTCCCTCGCCGAGGTCCCCGACGCGGTCCGCCAACTCGAGGCTGGCAGGGTCCGCGGCCAGGTCGTCATCACCCCCTGAACGAAAACCACCGACGAACCAACTCCTTTGCGCCCGACCCAAGCGACCAAGGGAACCAAAAACCTCCGCCACGAGGTATTTCGACCCGCGCCATCGCTCACTGGCGCGCCTGGCTTCCTGATACGAGCGTCATGTGACTCCTGCAGCGGGGCATGTCCGCGCCAGCGGGACATCATGGCGATTCTTCGCGTTCGCCGACGCTCTACTCCCTGTGTCCGGTGAGACGCTCTACTCCCTGTGTCCGGTGAAAGGAGCTCTGCCTGAATGACGGACCGAATGACGAGGGACCCCGGAGCTTCACCGCCGGGGTGCGTCGTCAACCAGGTCAAAGTCTGTTCGAGCCAACTCCAGCCGAGCAGCGCACTGCGCACATCATGGGCGCCTGGTTCCTGGGCACATTCGTCTTCTCGATACCGGCCTTCTGGTTCTACGACCTGACGGCCATGCCGTCGAATCGGGCTGACCAGCACCCGTCGAGGCGGCCTTGGATGGTGATCTCGTACAACCCGACAGGTGTCGGATAGGCCGAGCATGCAGCCCCTGCTCGAGCTGTGCGAAGCGATCGAGGACTCCGTCGGACCGACGGGCGCGCGGCTGCCTCAGTCGGTGATCGACACCGCGGTCGCACGTGGCGAGCTACCCGCTGGCGCGAGCCCGTTCGTCTTCGAGGAAGTCGTCGGGTCGGTCCTGCTGCTCCGGCGCAACAACGGTCTGGCCACAGATGACCACTACCTGGCCTCGCTCGTAGACACCGTGATAGTGCCCGCGCTCGTCGCCTCGGCCAGCAGCGCCACGACCTTGCCCGCCGGCATCTTCTCCGGCCATGCCCGAGCCCGCCCCGCCGACCACTCCCAGGAGAACGCGTGACCACGTCGCTCACCATCGACGACTTCACCTACCGCACCATCGCCGGCCATGGCGGCGTGGCGCTGAACGTCGCCGTCAGAGGCCGGGGTGCCGCCGTCGTGCTGCTCCACGGCTTCCCGCACGATGGCCAACGACGTCGTCGCAGTCGTGCGCGAGCTTGGCTTCGATCGCTTCGGCCTCGTCGGCCACGACCGCGGCGCGCTCGTCGGCGTCCGCGCCGGACTCGACCACCCCGAAGCAGTGGACTACCTCGGCATCCTGGACGTGCTGCCGACGCTCGACACCTGGGCCGTCCTGCAGGGCGTCAACGCGAAGGTCGCCTGGCACCTCTACCTGATGGCCCAGCCGGCCGGTCTGCCCGAGAAGATGATCGCCGCCGTCGGCCCCGAGTTCTTCTGCTCGTTCCTCGACGCCTGGGACCCGGCCGGCACCACCTTCACCCCACAGGTGCGCGACCACTACGTCGATAGCTCTGTCAACGCGATCGACTCGATCGTGGCCGACTACCGTGCCACGGCCAGCACCGACCTCGACATGGACATCGCCGACCGGGAGCGCGGCGCCCAGCTCACGATGCCCGTCGGCGTCATCTCCCAGGACTGGGGCTCCCAGCTCGGTTTCGACGCGTCCGCACTCTGGCGCGCATGGGCGCGGGACCTCACCTACCAGGCCACCACCAGCGGGCACTTCATGGCCGAGGAGAACCCCGACGAGATCGCGACGTTCATCACCCGACTCGCGGAGCGTGCTGCCGCGCAGCACTGACCCTCCACAACGAGTCAGCTCGTCTTCATGGGAGCTGAGGGGCAGCACGAGTACGGCGCCGGTCGGGTCTGCTGAGGGACTCGGGTGCCGGTGGGCATCAGTGATCCGCCCGGCGAGGGGTGTTGGCGGTGGGGCTCCGCCCCGAAGCGATCCGCACCGTGCTCAACCCGGACGAGCTCCGCCACCTCGGGCCCGTCTCCGACGCCTTCGCAGTCGTGCGGGAGGTCAACCGAGCGCGACGCCGGTGATGATGGGTCCGTGCACACCGTCGTGAGGCTCCATGCCGTGGGTGACCTTCGCGTGGAGGAGAGCGAGAGCCCGCCCGTGCCGGCCGAAGGGTGGTCGACCGTCGCCGTCACGTCGGTCGGTCTGTGCGGCTCGGACCTCCACTGGTACGCCGACGGTGGCACGGGCGAGGTCTCGATCGACTCGCCGGTGGTGCCGGGGCACGAGTTCGCCGGCGTCGCGTTGGACGGGCCGTACGCCGGCCGGCGGGTGGCGGTCGACCCGGCGATCCCGTGCGGACGGTGCGAGTCCTGCCGCGCCGGGCACGCCAACCTCTGCCCGGACATCCGGTTCGCCGGCCACCAGACGCTCGACGGTGGCCTCCAGGAACGTCTGCTGTGGCCCGACGAGCTGCTGGTCCCCCTGCCGGAGAGCCTCAGTGACGACGCGGGCGCGCTGCTGGAGCCGCTGGGCGTCGCGATCCACGCGGTCAAGCACGCGCACGTCCGTCCGGGGCACGACGTGCTCGTGGTCGGGGGTGGGCCGATCGGCGTGCTGGCGGGCGCGGTCGCGCGCTGCGCGGGTGCCGCCCGGGTCTTCGTGTCCGAGCCGCTCGAGCATCGTCGGGGGACCGCGATGCGGTTCGGTGCGGACGCTGCCTGGGCTCCGGAGGCCGTCGCCGACGAGCTCATGAGCGTGACGGCGGGTCGGGGCGTGGACGTCGTCGTCGAGATGGCAGGCACCGACGAGGCCATCGCCACGGCCGTCGAGTGCGCGCGTCCAGGTGCCCGCGTGGCGCTCGGTGGCATCCCGTCCGGCTCGCAGTCCGCGTTCCCCGCCGCCGCGGCCCGCCGCAAGGGGCTCACCTTTGCGATGGTCAGGCGGATGCACGACACCTACGCGAGGGCGGTGGAGCTGGCGACCACCCGGATCGACCTCGACGACCTGGTGAGCGACCACTTCCCGCTGGACCGGTCGGCCCAGGCGTTCGAGCACGCCGTCGGCCGCACCGGTGACAAGACGGTCATCGTCGTGTCGCGGTCCTGACTGCCTCCGTCGTCACGAGGCTCATCCCCAGGCCGCGTCGAAGCGCGCTCGCACGTCGGCCAGCCGGTCGAGAGGCTCGTTGGCGTAGACCAGGCGCAGGTAGCGGTCGCCGGACGGGCCCCACCCGCTCATGCCGGTCGCGGCAACGCCGCCCCGGGTGAACAGTCGCTCGGAGGCCTCGGCCGGTGACATCCCCAGCGGCGCGCAGTCGATGAGGAGCGACCAGCCCCCGTCGGGGGGCACCAGCGGATAGCCAGCGAGCTCGCGGCACAGGTGCGCCGCGCGCTCGCTCCACACCGCCGTCGCCGCCGCGACGTCCGCGTCGGCGTCGGGGGCCGTGAGGGCCACGGCGACCGCCTCCTGCGCGAGACCGACCTGGCAGACGACGTTGCTGAGGCCCACCAGGTGGATGTCGTGCAGGATCTCGCGCGGGCCCACCACCCATCCGACCCGCCAGCCGATCATCCGCAGCTCCTTCGAGGCCGCGCCGACGGTGATCGTGCGGTCGGAGAGCCCCGGGACGGACGCGGGGTGCACGGGGGCGGCTGCGTCGAAGCGGATCCGTTCCATGGCAGCGTCGTAGATCAGCCACGCGTCGCCGTCCTGCATCGCGGTCGCCAGCGCCTCCCAGTGCGCGCGGTCGAGCAGCGCTCCGGTGGGCATGGCCGGGGACATCATGAGCACCGCCGCCGTGCGCGGTCCCACAGCCGCCGCCAGCTCGGCCGGGTCCAGCTGCCACCCCGTGGGCGTCGCCCGGTAGGCCACGAACCGGGGGATCCCACCGGCGAGGCGGATCCGGTTGACCAGGCCCGCGTAGATGGGATCGCAGACGACCACCTCGGCGCCGGGCTCCACGGTGGCGAGCAGGGCGTTGAGGATGCCGTTGAGGCCGCCGGCGGTGACCACGCACTCGGTCTCCGGGTCGTACGCGCGGCCCGCGAGGCGGCCGACGTGCCCGGCCGCCGCCGCGCGGAGCGAGCGCGCACCCTGGAACGGCAGATAGCTGTTGGCGGCGTCCTCGTCGACGGCCTCGCGGGTCCGCTCGAGGGCGATCGCCGGCGGGCGGAGGTCGGTGTCGAGGTTCTCCAGCCGGAGCATCGTCGGGTCCCCGAGGGCATCCGCCCGGTCTCCGATGGTGTCGACACCGATGCCCGGGATGTGCGCCAGGCGACTGACCCTCATGGGAGCTCCCTGCGTTGGTTCAGAGCCGAGGCCAACCAAGCTGCTCAGTCGCCCCAGTGGCGGGTGAGGACCTCGCGGTGCGTCGGCAGCGCGTCGCGGTGCAGCATCGCGCCGTTGCCGGTCAGGCACACGAAGATCGCGCGTCGGTCGTCGGTGCACATGGCGCGCGTCACGAGACCGTCCTTCTCCAGCCGGGCGACCGCCCGGGAGAGCGCGCTCTGGCTCAGGTAGATGTCCTGGGCCAGGTCGCTCATGCGGTACTTCCCGCAGTTGGCGTCCACGAGCCGGTCCAGGATCTCGAACTCGCTCAGCCCGATGCCGTGCTCGTCCTGGAGGGACTTCTCCAGAGCACAGCTCACCTTCGCGTGCCGGTCGAGCATCTCCCGCCACTCGTCCACCGGGGCGGAGGCCCTGGCCGGAGACGCTGCGGCCGACGTGCTCATGGTTCGGAGAATAGCCAAAGAACACTCTTCATGCAAGAGCATTAATTGCAGTTGCATTGGATGCACACGCATGGAAGGCTTTCGGACCATGACCTCCCTCCCGGCTACGTCCACGACAACTCCAGCGTCCTCCACCTGGACCAGGCGGACCTGGGCGCTCCTCATGACCCTCTGCATCGTCCTGTTCCTCGACGGACTGGACGTCTCGATGATCGGCGTCGCGCTGCCGTCGATCGGCACGGAGCTCGACCTCTCCACCTCGTCCCTCCAGTGGCTGGTCAGCGGCTACGTGCTCGGGTACGGCGGACTGCTGCTCCTCGGCGGCCGCACCGCCGACCTGCTCGGCCGGCGCAAGGTGTTCCTGGTCGCGCTCGCCGTCTTCGCGGTCGCGTCGCTCACCGGTGGCCTGGTCAGCAGCGGGCCGCTGCTGATCCTGACCCGCTTCATCAAGGGCCTGGCCGCGGCGTTCACCGCGCCGACCGGGCTCTCGATCATCACCACCAACTTCGCCGAGGGTCCCGCGCGCAACAAGGCGCTCTCGATCTACACCGTGTTCGGCGCCGGCGGCTACTCCTTCGGCCTGGTGTTCGGCGGCCTGATGACCGGCGTCGGCTGGCGCTGGACGTTCCTGCTCCCGGTGCCGATCGCTCTGGCCGCGCTCGCCGCCGCGATCGCGCTCGTTCCGCGGGACAAGCCTGCCGAGGACGGCGGCCACGACCTCCTCGGCGCGGTCACGTCGACCGGCGCGATGCTGCTGCTGGTCTACACCGTCGTCACCGCGAACGAGGTCGGGTGGGCGTCGGCACGCACGGTCGGCTCGTTCATCGGCGTGGCCGCGCTGGTCGGAGCCTTCGTGTTCGCCGAGACCCGCGTCGCCCACCCCCTGATCCGGTTGGGCATCCTGCGCAAGGCGACCCTGGTGAGGGCGAGCCTGGCGATCGTCGCCATGGGCGGCTCCTACTTCAGCTGGCAGTTCATCGTCACGCTGTACTTCCAGGACTCCCTCGGCTGGTCGCCGCTCGAGCTCGCGCTCGCCCTGCTGCCGGTGGGCCTGATGGTCACCGCGTCGTCGGTGTTCTCCAACCGGCTGGTGGACAGGTACGGCACGGCGCGGATCATCGCCGTCACCCTGAGCGTGATGGCCGTCGGCTACCTGCTGTTCCTGAGGCTCGACACCACGCCGTCCTACGTCACCGGGATCCTGCCCGCCGTGCTGCTCATCGGTGTCGGCTGGATCGGCTTCCCCGCGGTCAACATCCAGGCGACGAGCGGCATCGAGGACGAGGAGCAGGGCCTCGCGGCCGGTGTCCTGCAGACCTCCATGCAGGTCGGCGCGGCGATCGTGCTCGCGGTGACGACCGCGATCATCACCTCGGGGCCGGTCGGCGAGCCCACGCCGGCGTCGATGCTCGACGCCTACCGGCCCGGCCTCGTCTTCGCCGCCTCGGTGTCGATCGTCGGAGCCCTGGTCGCGGTCCTCGCCCTCGTGCCGCGGCGTCACCGCGAGCTCGTCGACGAGATCGAGCAGGACCTGGACGATGCCGCTGCGCCGGAGCTGGCGGCCTGACGAGCGGATACACCGGCGCACACCTGGGTCCCGGCGCGAGAGCGCCGGGACCCAGCGCACGTCCCGGCAGCCGAACGACGTACGCCGGCGGCCCGCCTTCCGAAATGCCCCGAACGTGCCATACCCCGTCTGGTCTCGGGCGAGGAGTGTCTGTCGTGGGGGCCTTGTCTCGATGAGGCCCCGCAGCCAAGTCGCCTGGCGCCGGAAGTGGAGCGGGTTCCATGACCCAGCAGATTCTCGGGGTGGATCTCAGCAGGCTGCGCACCATGCCCACGGGCCTGCGGCTGAAGGACCGCCGGACGGCCTCGCAGTGGCTGTCGGTCCCGGTCGGCACCGTGAACCGGATGATGCCGGCGGTCACCCGGCTGGTGGCCGACCTCCCGACCGGGACCACGCCGGAGGTCGTGTGGACCTCGGGATCCTCCGAGCTGCTGGTGCACACCGACGAGGTCAGGCTCGCCGCCTCCACCGGCCTGCTCCAGGTCGGCGTGACCGTCGAGTGCGACCAGGTCCCCGAACCCGCCACCGTCACCGTCTCGCTCGCCACCGGAACCGCTGACAACCCCCGGGGGCTCTTCGTCTCCACCTTCGAGCGACCGGCCGGCCCGGCGCTGGTGGTCGCCGTGTGGGCGGACGCGCTCACCGCCTTCGCCTGGGAGTCCGTGGTGACGCTCGCGGACGAGCTCGCGGCGGCGGCCGGGAAGGACGCGCAGGGACGCGACCTGGTCCCCGGTGCGATCGCTGCGAGCCGCGGCGCCGTCCAGGTCCTGCCCATGCCGAGGGCGGCCACCCGATGACGGTCGACCGCAGCTCCCTCGGCTCGTTCGGCGACCTCGCCGTCGCCCTCGGACTGCTCGACCCGACCAGTGGCGAACCCAACCCCGACTGGCTCTCCGACCCGGTCAGCGGCGGCTCGGGGGGTGATGCCCACGGGCTCAAGCACCTGCTCGAGGACGACGACCAGCGCACGGCGCTGCTGCACTTCGTCGACGAGGTCATGGGCCCGCCGGATGCTCCCGTCCGCGAGGGCGCGACCTGGGTCCCCCTCTTCTCCAACGTCGACCCGACCATCACCGTCTACTGCGTCGTGGAGCAGGTCGGCGACGAGGTGCGGGTCGGCGTCGGCCTCGACCACACCACCCGGGGCGGGCCACCCACCTTCACCTCGCGGGTGCACGTGCCGCTGTTCCGGTTCGCGCGCCGCGGCAGCGCGCTGACCGGGGGAGGCCCGGCGCCCGACTGGCTGCTGCTCGGACGTGCCGGGGGCGACGTCACGTTCGCGATCGACGCGACCCTCAGCGACACGACACCGGAGCCCGGCGACCCCTCGCTCGGCGGTGCCTCGCTGAGCGTCACCGTCCCGACAGCGACCGCCGACGTCGGCTTCGAGCTGACCCTGCGCGAGCTCCAGCTCCCGGGCGCCGCGCACCCGGAGACCTTCACCCTCGACGTCGACCATGCCGACCAGATCGCGCCGAGCGTGCTCAACCTGCTGTCGAGCCTGGTCCGCGCCGAGGCCGATGCTCTGGGCACCTCCCTCGAGTCGGAGTTCCGGGCCTTCGCGGCGCTCGCCGGGATGCTCGGGCTGCGCGACGTCGAGCACCTCTCGCCGCTGCCGATCGCCGACCTGCCCGTCCGCGGAGTCCGCGCGCTGGTCGAGTGGGTCGAGGACGTGCTCGGTCACGGGGACGCCCGGGTCGCCTGGCTCGGCCAGCTGGCGAACCTGGTCGGCGGCGCGGTCGACGCGACTCGCCAGGCCGTCGTCATCCCCGTCGGCAACGCCACGGGTGTCGGCAGGATCGCGGTCGCGCTCGGAGTCCGGGTGACGGCCGGGACCGGGGGACACCCGGTCCTCGTGCCCTGGGTCGAGGTCTCGCTCGTGTCCCGGACGGCCGTGGTCGCGCGGGCCGCGGTCGACCTCCTTCGCGTCGACACCGGCGACGGCTCCGTGCTCGCGGTGCCCGACGCCCGCATCGAGGCGGTCTTCGGGGACGCCGCCCATCCGCTCGTCGCCACATCACCGACCCTCGCCGTCGACAGCGTCCGCGTCGGTGTGGCGCTGGACGCCCTGCGCCGGCCCGCCTTCGTCCTCACCGCCACCCACGTGACCGTCGACGGCGCGACCCGGGACCTCGTCGACCTCTCGAGCCCCGACGCCGCGCTGGCGGCCGGCGCAGATCTCGTCACCGGCGCCCTGGTCAGCGCACTGCACGACCTCGGCGACCCCGGCGACCTGGTCGCCCGGCTGCTCGGTGTGACCGGCACCGGAGGGGTGTCCGCCATCTCCGTCCCCGCGCTCGTGGCGGACCCGGTCGGGACGATCAGGGACCACTGGCGGGCGGTGCTCGCCGACACCCACGGCGCGATGAACGACCTGCTCGGGCGCCTCTCCGCGCTCGTCCGCGGCACGGTGGCAGGACTCGCTCCCGGCGCGGGACTGCCGGCGGACCCATGGCTGGTCAGCGTCGCCGCGGCCGACGGAGTCGACGTGCGCCTCGAGGCGTGGCGCGAGGGCGACGTGCTGCAGCTCGAGGCCGCAGCGGTGGTCGACCGGCCGGTGCTCACCGACCTCACGCTGACCTCGCGGCTGTCCGTCGGCGTCGCGACCCTCGACCTCGACCTCGCGGCACCGCACGCCACCTTCGCGACCGGTGCGACCCTGTCCGCCGCCCTCGCCCGCGCCGACGACGAGCCCGCCCGGCTGTCCCTCGGTCCACTGTCCCTCAGCGCCAGCGAGCTGGCCGTCGAGGCGACCTGGCGGCCCGCCACCGGCGCCCGGGTCCGGCTGCGCTCCGACGACCTCGCCCTCGAGGTCGACGGCGCCGACCCGGTCCACCTCCCGCTGCCCGTGATCGGCCCGACCGGCTCGCTCACCCTGCCCGCACCCGACTGGGACGAGATCGAGGCAGCGCTGGCCGCGCTCGTGGGCTCGCTCGGGCTCCCCGAGCTCCGGGCCGCCCTGGCCCTCGTCGGCTGGTCCGGCATCGGCCCGAGGCTCTCGCTCGGTGACCTGCTGAGCGGCGACCCGGCCGTCGTGACCGCCGCCCTGGAGGACTGGCTGGCCGACCTGCTCCTCGACTGTGACGTCGTCAAGGACGCGCTCGGCCCCGTGGCCGCCCTGCTCAGCGGCTTCTCCCTGTCCGCGCCGCTCGGATCCGGCACGGCGGCCGATCCGTTCCGGTGTCCTGTCGCCGGCGTGCGGCGGGCCCCGGGGCTGCGGGCCTGGCTGGACCCTGGCTGCCCGGCGAGGCCGGACCCGCTGCTGCTCGACACCGGTGCGCTGCTGACGTCCACGCCACCCGACCCGCAGACCGTGGTCTCGGTGCTGCGCCGGGCCGGTGAGGCGCTGCCGGACCTCGCGGACCTGCTCGTCGGCCGCGACTCGGCGGGCCAGGGCATCACCGAGCTGCTCACCCGGCTGCAGGACACCGACGGGCTGACCGGCCGGCCGGAGACGATGCCGGACGACGTCAACGCCGTCATCCTCCCCGGCTGGTCCTACGACGAGCTGGTCGCGGCCTGCCGCACCGGCGTGCTCGCCGGCCGGGTCCTGCGGTCGGGCGCGGTCGGAGACGTCGTCCACGTCGGCACCGAGGCGGACCTCCTCCGCGGCCGGACCGACGACACGACCGTCGACCTCAGCGGTGATGACCCGATCGCGACGCTCCCGGCGGGCGCCGGCCCGTGGTTCGTCCGCCTGCCCTCGCCAGCGGCCGCGGCCGCCGCGCGCCCCGACCGCGGCGCCGTGGGGGAGCAGGCCGCCCGGCTCGAGGCGATGCTCGGCGGTCGGGCGGGGCAGGCCGTGCTGGTCGGGTACGGCGCCGCGGGCGCCGCGGCTGTGCGCGCCGCCGGCTCCCTCCCGGGCGTGACAGACGTCGTCACGGTCGGCGCCCCGTGGTCCGAGCCGGCCACCCTCGCGTTCGACGCGGGACTCAGCGGGGACGCGCTCCAGCTGCTGCGCCGGCTGCAGCGGCCCGACGTGCCGGCCTGGCCCGACCAGCTGCTCGGCACCCAGTGCACCCCCCTGCAACGGATGCGGCTGCTGGTACGCCGAGCGGTCGACCCCGCGGGTCGCGACCTGCCCCGTGCCGACGTCGTGGCGCGGCGCACCGACCTGCGCGTCCACGCGGTGTTCGGTGCGCTCGACGAGCTCGACCTGCACCGGTCGCTCGGGGCGTACGCCGCCGACGCGATCAGCGCCCGGACGCCCGCGGCCGACCCGCCCGAGGAGGAGCAGCACGCGCTCCACCTCGGCATCGACGTCCCGGTGCTCGACCTCGACCTCGGTGGTCTCCTGGTCGGAGCCGGCGCGGTCTTCGAGGCGTGCGAGGTGACGCGCGAGGACGGAGCGCCGTCGGTCTCGCTGGTCCGCAGCCTCACCGTCGAGCTCCATCTCGGCGTCCACGACGGATGGCTGGTCGGCGGACCGGGCTCGGGCAGCGGCACCGGCGACGTCCGCTGGGTCGGGGTCAAGGTCGTCGTTCCCTTCGACGGCACGCCGGGCTCGAGCGAGCTGGTGCTCCACGAGGCGCGCGGGCTCGGGATCGACAAGGAGGCGTGGGTCGTCCGGGCGGGCGCGGACACGGTCACGGAGACCGGCGCGGTCCCCGAGGTGAGGGTGCTCGTCGGGGACGTGCTCGGCCGGCTCCGGACGGCCAGCCCGAGCCTCGCGACCCTGCTCTCGCGGCTGGCGCTGCTCGACGGCGCCGGTGGCCTCGACCTCAGCGGCTTCGACCGGTTCCTCCACGACCCCGCGCCGACGCTGCGGGGGCTCGTCGCCGCGGCTCCGGCCGAGATCGGCGCCGCCCTGCGCGACCTGGTGCCGGGGGCGACGGGCTCGGGCAGCGTCGTCGGCTGGACGGTGGGCGACGCGACCCTGGGCGTCGACCTCGCGACCGGGCGGCTGACGGCCGGCCTGCACACGAGCGTCGAGGGCCGGCTCCCCGTCACGGTCGATGTCGTGGCCGAGCCCACGACGGCCTACGCGACGGTGGCGGTGGGCGAGATCGACGAGCACCTCGGCGGAGCCCGGCTGGTCCTCGCCACCCCCCGCGGCGGCACGGGCGCCTTCGTGCGCGCCGAGTGGGCCGGCGCCGGAGGTGTCCCGGCGACCGTCCCGCTGTGGCCGACCCTCGACACCGCGGGGCTCACGGCGCTGGTCACCCGCACCCTCCCCGCCATCGCCCTCGAAGGCGTCGTCGGCGCCCTGCGGGCGACGCTCTCCGGGGTCCCGCTCGAGGCCCTCGAGGCCGGCCTGACGGCGTGCGGCCTGCTCCGCCCGCAGACGTACGGCGGCGCGGCGGTCCGGCTGCCGATCGGCTTCGTCTCCGACCCGGCCGCCTACGTCGTCGCGGTCGCCCGGCAGGGGGGCGGGGACCTGGCCGCGGCCGGAGTCGAGCTGCTCGACGCCCTCGCGCACCTCGTCACGGACACCGCCCCGAGCGGCACGTGGCCGGTCACGGACGGCGTCGGGCTGCGCTACGCCAAGGTGGGCGACACGCTCGAGGTCGGGCTGCACGTCGAGCTGGACGAGACCCTCGACGGCGTCCGCGTCCGCAGCGGGCTCGACGCGGGCGTCGTCCTCCGGCCGGGGGCCGCGCCCGCCCCCGCGGTCGGGCTGTCGGTGCTCGTCGGTGAGCTGGGCCTGGCGCTGCACCTCGACCCGGGACTGCGGCTCGAGCTGCTGCGCGCCGCACCGCTCGCGCCGCTGCCCCTCTACCCGAACGGCCCGGGGCTCGGCCAGGCGTTCGCGACCGCCGCCCAGACGCTCGTGCCCGAGCTGCTCGACCGCGTCGCGGCGCTCTCCGGGTCGTCCACCGGGCTGGCCCGCGACGTCGGCACGCTGGTGGGCGAGGTCGGCGACGCGCTCGAGCTGCGCGAGGGCGGGCAGTTCACCGCTACGCGCATCACGACGTTCGCCAACGACCCCGCCGGTGCCCTGCTCGGCCACCTCGGTGCGCTGGTGGGGACGGCGGCCGCGGCGGTAGCGAACGCGCTCAACGGCAGCCCGGCCCGGGTCACGGTCACCCAGACGGCCGGCACCGTGACCTTCGCGTTCGGCACCGCACCCGACACCGTCACCGTCACCCTCGACGCGACCGGCCCGAGCCCCGCGGTCGAGGTCGGCGGGTCGTGGGAGCTCCCGGACGTCGGCGTCGTCCGGGTCGAGGCGCTGCGGCTCTCCGCGGTGGGCGTCGCCGTGGCTGCCACCCTCGGCCCGTTCCCGGTGCAGGCCGGTCCCGTCCGGCTGCGCCCGCTCCTGACGGTCGCCGCTGGGAGCGGCTCCGCGACCAGGCTGCTCGGCCTCGGCCTGGCGCTCGACGACGTGGCGGAGCAGTCCGTCGAGCTGCGCTGGGGTCTCGACGCGACGGCACCGGTGCTGGTCGCGGTCGACCGCGGCAGCAGCCCCCAGGTGACCGAGGCAGGCGCGCCGATGCGGCTGCTCTCGCTGGGGGTCGGGCTGGCGTCGGGCGTCCTGCTCGAGGCGCTGCCCGACGGCTTCCTCGACGCGCGCGCGATCCGGATGCTGCGCGGTGTCGTCTTCGCCGAGGACGCGACGGCCCCCGAGATCGACCCCGGTGTCGTGCTCGACCTGCTCCGTCCCGAGGCGCTGCTGCACCGGGCCGAGCGGCTGCTCTGGAACGCCGCCACCGATACCCGGCCGCTCTCGGTGACGATCGACGAGACCGTCACGATCGCCCTCACCGCCGTTGCCGACGGTCCGGCCAAGCAGCTCGGTGTGTCGCTGAGCCTCCCGGCAGGGAAGCGGCTCAAGCTCGCCGACGGGGACACCGTGGTGGAGCTCGAGGTCGACGCCGGCTGGATCACGCCGACGAAGCCGCCCGGGCTGACCATCCTCGCGCTGCGGGGCACCAGGAGCGGGGACGAGCTCGCCTTCGAGCTCGACCCGGGGGTCGTGGTCGGCGGGGTCGGGCTGAGGTTCACCCAGGCGAGCGGGCCCCTGCTCTCGCTCGGGGCGATCGCGCTCGACGGCGTCGCCGTGCGCGTCTACGCCGAGTGCGACTCGAGCGGTGTCGGCGGTGGTGCCCAGGTCGCCATGCTCGGCCTCGCCGTCGCGCCGAGCGGCGCGGGCGGCAACAACTCCGTGGCCAACGGCATCATGGCCGACGCCGGCCACGCCAGCCCGGCGCAGCGGCCCGCCTTCTCACCGTCGCTGGCCATCCAGCAGCCCCCGCACGGTGACCTCGGCGTGAGCATCCGGGCCGGCGAGCCGCCCGGACCGTGGTGGGTGCTGGTGCAGCGCCAGCTCGGGCCGCTCTACATCGAGCGGGTCGGCTTCGACGAGAAGGAGACCGACGGCCGGGTCAGCCGGGTCGCGCTCCTCTTCGACGGCGGGGTGTCGCTCTTCGGCCTCTCGGCCCAGGTCGACCAGCTCTCGATCACCTGGCTCGGCGGCGACCTGCTCGACATCCACCAGTGGGCCGTCGACCTGATGGGCCTCGCGATCTCCGCCGACATGAGCGGGGTGACGCTCGCCGGGGGACTCCTGAAGACCGTCGACGAGACCGGCAACCCGGCGTACGTCGGGATGCTCCTCGGCCGGTTCGGCATCTACGGGCTCACCGTCTTCGGCGGCTACACCAGCCTCGGCGGTGCTCCGTCGTTCTTCGTGTTCGGCGCCTTCAACGGTCCGATCGGCGGGCCGCCGGCCTTCTTCCTCACCGGCATCGGAGGCGGGCTCGGGATCAACCGCAGGCTCATAGCCCCGACGGACCCGTCGCAGATGGACGAGTTCCCGTTCATCCAGGCGCTGGACCCCTACGCCCAGGTCCCCGAGCCCATGGCCCAGCTCAAGAAGCTGGCCGAGATCTTCCCTCCGGAGCTGGACAACTTCTGGTTCGCCGCCGGCATCTCGTTCACCTGCTTCAGCCTGGTCGACGGGGTCGCTGTCGTCGCCGTGTCGTTCGGGCAGGGGCTGGAGATCGACCTGCTGGGCCTGGCCCGGCTCGCGCTCCCGAACCCGGCCGCGGCGCTGGTCTCCATCGAGCTCGGCCTGCTCGCCCGCTTCTCGACCACCGAGGGCGTCTTCCTCATCCAGGCGGCCCTCACCGACAACTCCTGGCTCCTCTACGAGGACGTCCGGCTCACCGGAGGGTTCGCCTTCGCCACGTGGTGGAAGGGGCCGCTGTCGGGGCAGTTCGTGCTGACGATCGGGGGCTACCACCCGGACTTCCACGTCGAGGGCTACCCGGTCGTCCCGAGGCTGGGGCTGAGCTGGCAGGTCACCAAGGACATCAGCATCAAGGGCGGCAGCTACTTCGCCCTCACGTCCGAGGCCCTGATGGCCGGCGTCGGCGTCGAGGCCGTCGCCGACTTCGGCTGGGCCTGGGCGAGGGCGAGCTTCGGCGCGGACGGCCTGGTCTACTTCGACCCGTTCTGGTACGACGTCTCGGTCCGGGCCACGATCTCCGCGGGCGTCGACATCGACACCTGGCTCGGCACCATCAGCTTCTCGGTCACCACCGGCTGCGGCGTCCACGTCTGGGGCCCGGACTTCAGCGGCGAGGCCACCGTCGAGGTCGGCCCGTGCTCGGTCACCATCCCCTTCGGGTCGGATGCCAGGCGTGAGGGCCGCCGGCTGGTGTGGAGCGAGTTCACCGGCAAGTACCTCGAGGACGCGGGCGGGGGAGCGGCCCGCGCGCTGTCGGGCATCACCGGCCGCGGATCGCTGCCGTCCGCGACCGACGGCGGCAGGTCCGCGCCTCCGCCGGACGGCACCGCGGACCACCCGTTCGAGGTCTACGCCGAGTTCGAGATCACGCTGGTGACCACGGTGCCGAGCAGCCACGTCGACCTGGAGGCGACCGTCGTACCGGTCAACGTCGTCCGCTCCGACGGCGCCCCCGCCGCGCTCGGCCTCAATCCGATGAAGGCCAACGTGTCCGGCTCGGTGCTGCGCATCCGGCTCGAGCAGTTCGACGACGACACCTCGACCTGGGACCCCGACCCCGCCGACCTGGCGCAGCTCGGCCACGCGGTCGGCACCGGCTCCTTCCCGATGGGCGTGTGGGGACCTCCGTCGCCGGGCGGCAGCACCTCGACGCCCGACCGGTTGCCGGCGGGTGACGTCATCGTCGCCGGCAGCCAGGTCACGCTCACCGCGGCCGCCACGGGCCAGCCGGTCGGCCCGGAGCTCGACTACTACAAGGTCGAGGCCGGGCCGCGCCGGCCGCTGCCGTTCACCGCGAGGCAGGCGCAGCGGGTCTCGCTCCGGAAGCTGGCCGCGAAGGTGACCCTGCCGCCGGAGGCCGAGGTGGGCGCGGTCGTGGCCGCGGCCCGCGACATCCTGTTCGCGGCCCGCCCGGCGCCGGAGGCCGCGTCCCCGCTCCTGGCCGCCGGCGTCCGGTCCCAGGTCGGCCGCGCCGGCTTCCGGGGCGGGCTCGCCGGCCCCCCGCTCTTCGGCAACCTCACCGACGGGCTGGCGGTCGCCAACGCGGACGGGGTCACCTCGGAGCCGCAGTCGGACCCGCCCCCGAAGGACCCGCCGCCGGTCATGGACCCGCGCGTGGTGGGCTTCTTCGCCGCCGGCGCTGCGGTCGCCTTCCGCGACGCACGGACGACCGTCGTCAAGCGCGTCGCGACCGGTCCGGCGAAGCGGCGGCCGGCCCCGACCACCGCGTCGGTGCACGCCCGGCTCGGCGCGCACCTCCCGATCAGCCTCCAGGTGTCTGCGTCCCCGGCGGTCGGCGTCGAACGGACCGTCGCGCCGCCGAGGATGCCGTTCTCCGGCGTGGCGTCCTCGGCGCGCAGCTACCGGCTCGGCGACCCCCAGGCACTCGGCAGCGTGGCCGGCATCGGTGGCTTCGGCGGGACCGCGCTGCCGGCGCCCAAGGCCCGGGCGTCCGTCCGGGCCGCCAAGGCCGCCGGGGCGCCCCCGACGCTCGCCTCCGGCGGCGTCGTCGTGCTCCACGCCCCCGACCACGCCACCGACACCTCCGAGCTCCGTCCGACCCTCGATCTCGGAGGCACCGGCCGGGTGACCTGTGTCAGGGGCGACGGCCGGGTGCTGGTGGACGAGGTGCGGTCGGGCCCGGTCGACGTACCCGCAGGCACGGCCCTCCTCGCCGTCCAGGCCGACGCCGAGACCAGTGACCTCGACGGCTGCGCGGGCTGGCACGCCCGGTCGCGGGTCGCCGTGCTCGGGCCGTCCGCCGCGCTGGCCGCGGGCGCCGTACTCGTCGTCGAGGCCGGGCAGACACCGGCCGAGCCGGGCTGGTCGAGCGCTGGTGACCTGGTCCGGGGCGCGGCCCGCGTGGTCACGAGGTTCAGCTCGCCGGCACGGACCGTCGCACTGATTGTGGAGGCCGACCTGCCCGACCGGGTGGGGGACATGGGGCTGCTGCTCGAGGGCGCGACGCGCGCGGTCGGCAGCGACGGTGGCTCTCTCGACCCCCACCTGGTCATGAACGGCAGCCAGGCGGTGGCCATCTACGACGTCGTGGTCGACCCGGCCGCCGACGCGGTCCAGGTCTCGGTCGCCCCCGGAGGCGACTGGCGGCTGACCGGGGTGCTCGGCTCCGACCTGCCGGCCGACCAGCTCGCGGCGCTCGTCCTGCGCCGCGGGCTGGTGGCGGCGACGGCCCGGTTGACGGCCACGAGCGGCGCCGGGTGCAGCCCGGTCTGGGGTGCCGCCCCGCGGCGGCCCAAGCGGGTGGCGAAGAAGGCGGTCACGAAGAAGGCGGCGACGAAGAAGACGGCACGAAGACGGCCGCAAGAAGTCGGCGAAGAAGACGGCCGCCAAGAAGACGGCCGCGAAGAAGACGGCCGCCAAGAAGACGGCCGCGAAGAAGACGGCCGCCAAGAAGACGGCCGCCAAGAAGACGGCCGCCAAGAAGACGGCCACGAAGAAGACGGCCACGAAGAAGGCCGGCCGCCAGGAAGACGGCCGCGAAGAAGACGGGGACGAGCAGGAGGACCCGCCGTGGTCGGTGATGGGAAGTTCCAGCTCTACCCGCGCTACGACCCGCCCCTGAAGGCCGGGCTCTACCGCTTCACCTCCGAGCAGCGCATCACGGCCTCGGGCGTCGGTCACACCATGGCGGCGGAGGACACCCCGAACGTCGAGCAGCTGCAGACCCACGTCCGGGTCCGCTCCCCGCAGTACGCCCTGCCGCCCGACCAGGTGCTGTCGACGTTCCCGCCGGCCAACCACGAGGGCGACTTCGGCGCGCGGCTGCCGCAGGTCGTCATCAAGCGACGCACCCTGCCGTGGGAGCGGACCGTGGACGACGACCCGGCGCACGAGTCGCTGCCCTGGCTCGCGCTCGTGCTCATCGCCGAGGGCGAGGCCGAGGTCCGGCTCAACAAGCCCGTGGCCGAGTGCGTGACGCCCGGCGTGCACCTCGACCCACCGGCGGACGTCGAGCTGGGCAACCACCTCGCGATCCGGGCCTCCGTGGTCCGGCGGCTCTTCCCGACCCAGGACGAGATCGGGCTGCTCGCCCACGTCCGGCGGGTCGACATCCACGACACCGAGCTGATGATGGGTGACGACGACGGCTACCTGGCCGTGGTCATCAGCAACAGGCTGCCGCTGCCCGGCAAGGACGCCCAGGGCAACCCGGTGCCGGTGAAGTACCTCGCCTGCCTGGTCAACCTCTGCGGCCAGCTCGACGCGCTGCTGGAGACCGAGCCGGTCGAGGTCCTCACCAGCCACGTCCCGCTGGTGCTCGAGACGCAGGCCATCACCCTCGTGGAGGCCGACAAGCTGCAGATGCGGATCGGCAGCGCCACCACGGCGACCGGCCTGCTGCACCCGAAGAGCGGTGCTCCCGAGCCGGAGCCGAAGGCCGCGCCGACCGGGGCCACCCGGGTGAGCGACGTGCACCTCACGACCGGCACCGCCGCGCCGTTCGTCGGCGCGTCGTCGTGGACGAGCGCGCAGCACGCCGAGCAGGACGTCTACCAGGCGATGGCGTCGTCGTTCGCGTTCGCCGAGACGTCGGGCTTCATCAGCGACGTCGGCGGCATCGTCTTCGACCAGGAGCTGCGCTTCCCGGTGCTGCTGCACTGGAGCTTCACCACCGACGGCAACGACACCTTCCAGTCGCTCGTGCAGGGGTTGTCCTCGGGACTGCTCGGCACCACCGAGGAGGAGGCGACGCCGCCCGGCCGGCCGCCTTTCGAGGTCACCGAGACCGGGCACGTCGGGCTCGACCACCGGCTCCGGGTCGGCGACCAGGTGCGGTCGTGGTACCGAGGACCGTTCGTGCCCCACCCCACCGAGGACCCGCCCGAGGGCCGGCTCGCGATCGCCCACGCCTCCGACCAGCTCCGGATCGTCGTGCCCGACGGGCGCGAGGACCTGTCCCTGGCGGCGGCGTTCGAGATCGGCCGGCTGCTCGGCCTGTCGCGGCCGTCGATCGTCGCGTCGCTGCTGCGGTGGCGGCAGGCCGGCTTCGCCGGCGCCTGGCTGTCGTCGTCGTACGCCGGGCGCGGCTACCTCGACCTGGTCGAGCAGCTCGACCTCCGGGTCGACCGCCTCCTGGGCGGCCACCTGGGCGCGCTCGTCGCCCGGGCGATCGTCACCGGGCCCAGCGAGGTGCTGGGCAACCCCGCGCCGCTGGTCACCGCCGGGCGAGCCGTCACCGACCTCAGCGAGGTCGAGGTCATGGCCGCCGGGCTGGGGATCGACGCGAGGGTGCTCGCCGGGACGCCCGCGACCGTCCTCGGCCGGCTCGGGCAGACCCGCGTGCCCCTGCCGGACCTCGACCTCGAGCGCCCGCCGAAGGACGTGCGCGACGGGCTCTCCACCGTGCTCGACGACGCGTTCACCCGGGCGGCCGTGCAGGCTCTCGCCCCCGACCTGCGCGACGGGACGGTCACGATCGACGCCGACCAGCTGCCGAGCGACCTCCGGGCCCATCTGAGCAGTGCCCTCGCGCCGGACACCGGCGCGCTGCGGGACCGGCTCGGCCTCCGGGTCCGTGGGGCCGCGCTGCCGAAGCACGCCGACCAGCTCGACGTGCTCATGCACGCCGCACCCGTGGACCCCGACGAGACCGACGGGACCGACGGGACCGACGACGGGACAGGTGAGAACGCATGAAGGCGGTCGACTCGGCGCTCCAGCTCGACATGGTGGCCGAGCACCTCAGCGCCCAGGTGCTCACCAGCCCGCCGGTCACGGCCGACGACGAGGGCAGCCTGCCCGCGGAGCTCCGGAACTGGCTGGTGCAGCTCCGCCTCCTCCAGGCCGTCCCCTTCGCCTACCTCGTCGCCGACTCCGAGCTGCTCCCCGAGGAGTCGATCCGGTGGTTCTACCTCGACCGCCGGTGGACCGACGCCCTGGTCATGGGCGCGCTGTCGGTCGGCACGGTCAACAGCGACGACCGGATCCTGCTGGCCGCTCGCTACCAGGAGATCCGCGACGAGCTCGATCGCGAGGAGCGCCAGGTGCGCCGTCCGGAGGATGCGGCGCGGCTGTCGGGTGACGGCGGGCCGATCAGCGGCTTCCTGCTCCGGTCCCGGGTGGTGGCCGGCTGGCCGGCGATGCACGTCCGCGCGTTCTCGGTCGAGCCGGACGAGGCGGACGACGCGAGGTACGAGGAGGACGACCGGGAGCGGCTCCGGCTGCTGCGCCTGGAGCGGCTGGCGCCGGCCGTGCTGCTGTGCCTCTTCGACGGCATCCCCGAGGTGGTCCATCTCGAGGAGCCCCGCCAGGGCGTCCAGTTCGGCTTCGACTCCACACCGTCGGGCACCGGCGTGAAGGCGACCCTGCGGCCGCGGGACCTGGCCTCGGAGTACCTGCCTGGCAGCCCGCTCGAACGTGCCCTTCCGCAACAGCGGCAGCGGCGTGGTCAACATCAAGGCACTCGAGAAGAAGCTCCCCCGCGGGGCGCTCGGGCCCGACCAGGCGCTGGACAGCGCGGAGTACGCCCTGCAGCTGGTGCGGTTCCCCTACCGGCAGGTGTGGGGCGATGCCAAGTCGTTCCCGGTCAGCGCCGTCTTCAAGCCGACCGTGAGCTACCAGCAGTTCAAGGCCTACGTCGACCAGGGGGTCGAGCCGTGAGTGGCTTCCAGCTGGAGCCCGGGCTGGCGGCCCGGGCGGTCGCGTCGTCGCGGCTGGACTTCCTGGGCAGGGTCGACGTCGACCTCTCCACGATCGGCACCTGGGACCGGCACCTCTCCCGGCGCACCCGGATCCTGGTGCCCATCGACGTGCAGGCCTTCGTCGCCACCACGGCGGCGCCCGAGCCGACGGTCGACATCAGGGGCGCCGACGGCGACCCGGAGCCGTTCGCCGACGGCGGCCCGCGGGCCGCGGGCGTGCACCTGCACTGGGCCCTGCCCGACGCGCTGCTGCGGGCGACGCATGCCGAGGGCGAGACGCGGCCCGC
Organism: uncultured Actinomycetota bacterium; assembly: GCA_963766475.1. Taxonomy (GTDB): domain Bacteria; phylum Actinomycetota; class Actinomycetes; order Propionibacteriales; family Nocardioidaceae; genus Nocardioides. The sequence goes on from CAVXZS010000009.1 coordinate 681,483, forward strand.
CATGGCGGACCTGCCGGACGCGTGGGTCGTGGTGCGCACCCTCCAGCCGGCCGGTCGCCAGCAGGCGATCCCCACCGGATGGGTGGTCGACGCACGGACCGGCGTCGTCACGGCGCTGCCGGCGTACGTCGGACCGGCCGACGTGTCCGCCGCGACCGACCTGATCTCGCCCCTGGACGGTGCCCGCTTCGGCATGATGGCGCTGGCGTCGTACACCGCCTGCGTCGACCGGTTCGCGTTCCACGACCCGCTCACCGACCTCGCCGACCTGGCCCCGCAGGCGCCGCAGGGGTTCACCGGCGGCCAGGCCGTCTACACCGTCGCCGGGTGGTGGACCGACGAGACCCAGGACCCGCTGCACGGTGCCCGTGGGCCGGCCGGGCTCGACACCGTCCTGGCCGGCCTCGGCTGGTACGTCGAGCACGACGCCAACGATGACGACGTCGTCGAGCCGGACACCCGCACCGTGAAGATGGCGACCCGGCTGGGGCTGCGCCAGCCGGCGGAGCAGCCGGCGCCGCGGGTCTTCGGCAGCGACGGCCGCACGGTCACGGGGCTGCTCAGCGGCGTCTCCCACCAGGCGGCCTACCCCGTCGACTCGATGCGGTCGGTGCTGGTCGGCGACGCGCTGCCGACCTACCACTCCCTGCTGCACGGGAGCGTGCTCGGCGTGCCCGTCGACGGGACGCTTCCGAGCGGTGACGACCGCCCGGCGCCGGACTCGGTGACCGTCGCGGTCGGAGCCGACACCGACGACGTCGCCGCAGGGTTCGGCACGGCCGGCCTCGGCCTCGGGGACGACGCGAAGGCGCTCGCGGAGGACGCGCTCGAGGCCTTCGTCACGGGCACCTCGATGCTGCTCGGCACCCCGGACGGCCTCGACGAGTTCGCCGGCCGCCAGCACACCCAGGGCTTCTGGTCACTGCCCGGCACCCCGGTGCCCGGAGCGACGCCCGACCGGCTGCGGGTCCAGGACACGCTGGCCACCGGACCGCTGACGGTCGGTCGCAAGGGCCGCGCGGACCTCGCCGCGGCCCGGGCCGCCCAGCGAGCGACCCGCACGGGCGGCAAGGCGGCGTCGAGCCGCGCGGGGACCGGGGCGGTCGAGGTGGCCAACCTGACCTGGCGCCGGACCTTCGACCTCGCGGTCGAGGGCATGGCGACCGTCCGGCCCCGCATCGACGAGGCGGTGTCGAGGCCCGACCGGCCGGTCGACCAGGGTCGCACCGTGCCGCGGCCCCCGCCCCGGTTCCACCGGCCGGCGCCAGTGGTGCTGGCGCTGCGCGGCGCGCACCCGAGCCACCGGCACCACGGCGACGGGCTGTTCGACAGCAGCGGCCGGCTGCTGTGCCGCTACCCGCGGTCCGCCGTACCGGCCTGGGAGGGTCTGGTCGACGGGAGCACGGTGCTGCCGACGCTCGGGTCCGGGGCGATCCCGCCCGAGGTGACGACCGTCGTCCGGGAGGCGCTCCTGCTCAACCCCTACGGCAACCGCTGGCTGGCCGAGGCCGGGGCCCCGAAGGGGTCGGTCGTCGACCTGTACGCCACCCGGCTGTCCGGCGAGATGGTCAGGCTCTACGGCGCGGAGGGCCGCTACGACGGCACCGCCGGCCTCTCGTTCAGCGCCCCGAAGGCGACGACCCGCGCCGCGGCCAAGGCCGCCTCGGGCGGCTGGGGCGAGCTCCGGCAGCGCGTGTCGCCGGAGGTGCAGCAGGTCACCGCGGAGCTCGCCCGGTTCTCGGTGCTGCGCGGGACGCCGCCGAGCCCCCTCGCGCTGACCACGTGGCGCCAGCCGTGGGTGCCGCTCTGGCTGGAGTGGGAGGTGACGCTCGTCGGGTCGGCCTCGGTGCGCGGCTGGCGGCTCGACGGCTACGACCTCGAGCCGCAGTCCGGGCCGGACGCGCCGGCCGAGGACGTGACGATGACCCTCCACGGGCGGAGCCCGCTCGGCCAGGGGGTCGGCAAGCAGGTCCAGGCGGCCGTGTCGGCCTGGCTGAAGAGCGAGAGCCAGCGCGCGGTCACCAACCGCACCGACCCCTACAGCGGCCAGGACGTGCTCGCGGAGCTCGGTGCGCTGGGCGCGCCGCTCGACATCGTGTCGGCGTCGCTGGACGGGCTGCGGGAGCAGCTGCTGGGGCTCGACTACGTCGGCCAGGTGCGCCGCGACAGCTCCGGCACGGTGATCGCGTCGGGTGAGCCGACGCCGCTGTTCGGCGGCATCGTGCGCCTGGACCGGCTGCGGGTGGTCGACGCCTTCGGCCGGACGCTGACACCCACCGAGGAGGCGCTCGACCGGACCGTCACGACCACCGCGCTCGAGGTCGACGGGACCCCGCGCACCGTGCGGCTGCGGCCGCGGCTGCAGCACTCCGCGCGGTGGCTGCTCCGGCTCGTCGACGCCGCCCAGGCGCCCGGGACCGCCTCCGACGCGCTCCAGGACGCCAACATCGACGAGCTCGACCCCGGTGCCGCCCGCAACCCGGTGGCCGGCTTCATGCTGCCGGACCACATCGACGAGTCCCTCGAGTCGTTCACGGTCGCGGGCGGCCCGCTCGGCGAGATCGGCCACGACCCCATCACGGGCGCGGTGACCTGGGAGCCGGCACCCGGCCGGGCGGTGCGCGCGGACGCCGGGCCGCTCGAGGGCACCCTGCCCCAGGACCGGCTCGTCGCCGAGGTCGCCGCCGGCCTGGTGCGCGCCGACGCGGCGGCCCGGGCGCTGCCACCGGAGCAGCGGCCGGCCGAGAGCGCCCTGGTCAACCTGCTCCGGGCGGTGGACACCACCCTGTGGACGGTCGACACGTTCGCGACGGTGGGCAGCGGGACGGTGGCCGGGCTGGTCGGGCGCCCGATCGCCGTCGTCCGCGCCGCGCTCCGGCTCGACCTGCCCGACGACCTCGACGAGGTCCACGTCCAGGCGGACTCCGGCGCCGCGGGACGGCAGGCGCGGTTCGACGCCCTGGGTGACGAGCTGGTCGAGGTGAAGCTCGGCACGCTGACGCGCAGCGACGACGCGCTGCTCGGCTACTTCGTCGACGACGACTACGAGCACCTGCACCTGGTCGACAAGGTCGTCGCCGCCAGCGCCCGCCTCTCCGGCCGGCTGGTCGGTCAGCTCGGCCTGCTCGGCCAGGACTCCGGGCAGGTGCCGCCCACCACCAGCCTCGACCACCCCTACCTGGTCGACGACGGGGTGCTGCGGGTGCGGCCGCGGCAGACCACGATGCTCACGCTGATGCTGCTGCCCATGGGGAAGGTGCACGTCACCTCCGGACTCCTGCCGCGCAAGGAGATCGCCCTCGCCGACTCGTGGACGGCGGCCGGGCTGAGGAGGCTGGTGCCGTCGGTGCGGGTGGGCCCGCTGCTGGTCGACCCGGCCGAGATCCGGCTCCCGCTGGTCAGCCTGCTGGGCGACAAGCAGACGTTCACGCGGCGTACCGGTGAGCTGACGTGGAAGGACGACCCGATCGTGGCGGCAAGCCAGACGGCGTACCTGCCCCGGCTGCCGCACGAGGTCCAGGAGGGCTGGATCCGGGTCACGCCGTCGGAGGAGGAGCCGTGAGCGACGCGCGGGCGAAGGCCAAGGCGGCGCGCCGGGACCGCGCGACCGAGCGGTGGGCACACGTCGACCTGCGCCAGGGCGACTACGACCCGGCCGAGCTCACCGAGGCGGTCTCGGCGAAGCTGGCCGGGCCGCCGCCCAAGAAGAGCCGGCGCAAGGGCGTCGCCCCGAAGGGCTTCCCCACCAGTGACGCGTCCCGGTGGGTGCCGATCGGGCCCTCGGTCGTACGCCGCGGGCAGGGCACCGGCCGGCCCCGGGTGGTCGGCCGGATCCGCGACCTCGCGGTCAGCTCTGACGGCACCCGCATCTACGCCGCCAGCGCCAAGGGCGGGGTCTGGTACTCCGGGGACGGCGGTGGGTCCTGGTCGCCCGTCGGGGGCTGGGCCGAGCGCACCCAGGCCGGCCTCGGCACCGGAGGCCCCAACAACGCGCAGTCCTGCGGCGCCATCCTGGTCGAGTTCGGAGCGACGGCGGCCGACCCGGACGTCGTGCTGGTCGGCACCGGCGAGCTCGTCCCGGGCACCGGAGCGTCGACCGGCAAGTTCGGCGGGGTGGGCGTGCTGGCCGGCACGTTCGTCGCGCCGCCGGCAGTCGGCACCAACCCCTGGGAGGACGAGGCGGGGATCGGGGTGCTGCAGGGCCGGGGCGTCTACCGCCTGGTGCGGAACCCCTCGTCGACGGCGGGCTCGAACGCGGGCCCGACGCGCGACGTGGTGCTGGCGGCCACCAGCTCCGGGCTGGTGCGCGGCACCCGGACGCCCGGTGCCGGCGGGACCCCCGACACCTACCAGTGGGCGGCCGTCCCGGGGCTGGCCGCCGCAGTGCTCACGCCCGCGCAGATCGCCGCCGGGAACACCGTCGCCGTCACCGACGTGGTGTGGTTCGGGTCGGGCCGGATCGTCGCGGCAGTGCAGGGCTTCGGCCTCTTCGTCAGCGACAACAACGGGGGTCTCTTCTCGCGTCTGGCGGGCTGCAACCGCAGCACCGGGCAGCGGATCTCGGGTCGCATCACGCTCGCCCGCCCGTTCGACCCGGTCGCCGGCGCGCCGACGAACGGGCTCTACGCGCTCACCGGCGTGCTGCCCACCGCCGCCGCGACCGGAGAGGGCACGCCGACCCTGTTCGCCATCGCCGACGCGACGGTCGCAGCGCCCGTCGTCACGACGCCCGGGCCGCTGCCGGCCCAGCTGTGGCCCGGGCAGATGTGGTACGACCAGGCGCTCTGGGTCGAGGTGGTCGGGGGGAGCCACCGCGTCTACGTCGGCGGCTCCTTCTTCCAGACGCCGGCGCCCACGACCTACGACGGCGGGGTGTGGTGCTTCGCGGTCGCCGGCGCCAACCTCACGCGCTGTCCCCGGGGATCTCGACCGTGGCCGACGGGTCCGCCGTCGCCGGGCTGATCGGCACCGGGGTCCACGCGGACATCCACGCCATCCGCCTGACCGGCCCGTCGGGCGCCAACCGCCAGGTCTGGGTCGGCTGCGACGGCGGCGTCTACCTGTCTGGGTCGGCCGGCAAGGTCCACACGTTCGCGCCGCGCGGGACCGGGCTCGCGGTGCTCGAGGCGGGCTTCAGCGCCGCGCACCCGACCGTCAGCCACCTGGTCGCGGCAGGCATGCAGGACAACGGCACCCAGGTGCGCACCGGCGACACGGTCTGGGAGGAGATCCTCCAGGGCGATGGTGGCGGAGTCCTCCTCGATCCCTCGGCGCCGCACCGGGTGATCGCCCAGTACATCCGCGCCGGCTGGAAGGCCGACCCTCAGGACGGACGGTTCTGCAGCCCCACGTCCAGGCTGGTCAACGGCGGAGCGTTCAGCACCGACCGGGAGAACTCGGGCGACAACGCGTCGTTCTACTCGGCGCCCGCGGCCGTGACGACCGGACCGGGACGCACCCGGCTGGCCGTCGGCACCAACCGGGTCTGGCTCACCGACAACCTCGGCAGCGCACCGGTGACCACCTGGGGCGTGCTGCCGTTCTCGCCCGCCGGCGCCGTCGTGGACCAGCGCCCGCTGGCGCCGCAGGCGGCGCCGCCGTACGCCGTCCCGCCGGACCCCGCGCCCGCGTTCGGCGTGCCCGCCGGTGCGCTCGGGCTCGGGGCGCTGCTGCCCAACGGCAACGGACCGCTGGGGCGGGTCGTCACGCTGCGATGGGCCGGCCCGAGGGTGCTGGTCGCGCTGTTCGAGAACGGCGTCGTCACCTGGACCGAGGCGCCGGTCGGCACCTGGACCGCGTCGGTCGACCTCCTCGTCGGTGCGCTCGGCGCCGGCGGTGGCACGGTCCTGACCGACGTCTTCCCGATCCCGATGAGGACCGACTACTACCTGACGACGACGGGCTCCGCACGGGACGCGACGCTCGACACCTGCTACCTCGTGACCAGGGCGGCCGCGGCGGGGACGCCGCCCACGGTCACCGCCACCGGGCTGCGCAACGCGATCCACGGGCCACCGGCCGTCGGGCCGCTCGACCCGGCCTACGCCGTGGTCGTCGACCCCGCCCGCCTGCTCGAGCTCTACGTCGGCACGGTGACCGGCGTCTGGCACGGCGTGCGCACCAACGGGACGACGACGGTCAGCTGGGGTGCCACGCCGTTCGTCAACGGGCTGCCACAGGCGGCGGTCCAGGACCTGGCGATCCACTACGACCCGGAGCACCCGACGCCCCGGCTGCTCCGCGCGGCGGTCCAGTCGCGCGGCGTGTGGGAGGTCGACCTGGCGGCCGACGAGCCGGTCCGGACCTACGTGCGCGTGCACGCCTTCGACGACCGGCGCCGGCTGCCGACCCCGCTGGACAACCCGCGCACCGCGTCCCCGTCGCAGTTCTCCGCCGGCGCGAGCCCCGACATCGTGCTCCGGCCGCGCGCAGGGGCCGGCATCACTCCGCAGTGGCAGGGGCTGCCGGCCGACCAGTGGACGGCGGCCAACGTGCCGGCCTACGAGCTGTGGACCTTCCAGACGGCCTTCCGGTGGATCTACCCGTCCGTGCAGGCGACAGGGGAGTGGACGCCCGGGTTCGAGCAGCTGGTCGCCTTCGACCGTGGCCGGCGCGGGCTGCCGGCCGGCCGGTACGTCGACAAGGCACTGTGGGACGCGGTCGTCGCCACCCGGATCGACGCCAACGGTGCGGTGAGCGCGAACGTCGCCGACCAGCTGGCGGTCTACCAGCCGCCGTGGCGACGGGCCGGTGCGATGACGGCAGGCGCGACCGAGATCGACCTCGTGGAGACGGTGCGACCGCTGGTCGCGATGCTCGGCTTCGTCACCGTCCACGACGAGCCGTGCACGGTCGACGTGCTGCTGCACCACCGCGACACCCGGCCGGTGCCCGCGGGCCAGGCGCACGCGCTCGTGCTGCACCGCAGGGTGCCACTGTTCTCGGGGACCCTGCTGACGGCCGACACCACCGCGTTGACGGCGTACTTCCGCAGCTGCGCCGCCGCGCCCGGCACCGTGCAACCGGCGCCGGCCGGCTGGACGCTCGCGGGCCCGGCCGCGGGTCAGCCGGTGGTCGCCCTCACGGAGCCGCTCGACGCACGCGTGCCGCGGGCGCTGTCGTTCGACGTCGACCTGACGGGGACGGGCGTCGACTTCGTCGAGATCCTGGCCGCGGTGTGGTCGGACGCCGACAGGCTCACGCGTCGACCCGGTGCTCCCGGCCGGACCGGCGGTCCCGGACATCGGGGACCTCGCGCGGGGCTGGCCCTACCTCGCCTACCGCGTGGTCGACACGCGGGTGCGCCGGCCCTCGCCGCCGGCGCCCGGTCCCTGAGTCCTGTCAGAGCGGCTCGACCCGGTCCACCACGAAGCTGCTCCAGCCGCGGCTGCCCGTGACGCGCACCCGCGTGCCGGCGTACGCCGCCAGGTCCGCCGGCGCCGACAGCGACGCGCTCCCGCGCTGGTGCAGGACGACGTGCTCTCCCTCATCCAGGACGAGCACGGCGGAGACCATCTCCGACTTCGAGCCTGTGCCGGTGACCCGCAGCTCGACGACGCCGTCGAGCACGTCCGGCGGCTCGGGGGACTGGCCGGTCATCGGCGCCAGATGACGGTCGTGCTCCGCTGCCCCCCTGCTTCGCGCGCCACGACGAAGCCGAAGCGGCCGCGCACCCGCACGGGTGCGACGTGGAACCGGAAGCCGGCTCGCGGCGCGTCGCTGCGCTCGCCGAACGTCGTGACCGTGCCGGTCAGCGCCGCGGCGGGCAGGCCCGCCTCCCGGGCCAGCTGCGCGCCCGGCACCCCGGCCCGTCGAGCGCGGGTGGTGCTGGCCCGCGGGACGGTCGCGTCGAGAGCCCGGCCGGCCGCTCGCAGCACCGCCCGCCGCTGCGCGAGGCTGTGCTGCGGCACCCCCTTGCCGCCCGGGATCACGCGACCCGGCGTCGCGACGGGGACCAGGCTCGGGTCGCCGAGCAGGTCGAACTGCGCGATCGTCTTGAGGTCCTCGGGCCCCATCACGCCGGTCTCCCGGATGTAGCGCTGCCGGGCGTCGAGCAGTGCCCGCCCGGTGGAGGCGCCGCCCATGATGCCCTCGAGCGCGTAGCGGCAGACCAGGTCGGCCTGACCGTTCCCGTCGGCCGGCCCGTACGCCGTGGTCGAGGACCCGACGCCGGCGTACGCGCCCGACCGCAGGTAGGCCCACAGCATCGGCAGCCGGCCGCCCTGGTCGGCGGGGTCCTGGTGCATCGCGCCGTAGCAGCACTCCGCGACGACCACGGTGCCGCGCGCGATCCTGCCGTCGACGTCCTCGGGTCGCAGCGCGACGATGTCGACCGGGGAGCCGGAGTCCTGCTGGCCGAACCAGTCCGGCGTGAAGTCACCGCCGTGACAGTTCACGAAGTGGCTCAGCGCCGCCAGGTCGGCCTTCTGCCACGGCGACCTGCTGGGCGGGCTGAGACTCGCCGTGGGAGCCGGGCCGGGCAACCGGTCGACGCTGAGGGCGGTGGACCCGCGCCACGCAGCGGCCGTGAGCGCGAAGACCTTCTGGTAGCGGGTCGCGGGCTGCTGCTGGTAGGTCGCCGCGACCGCGAGGTTCGCGAGCAGGACCGCCGGGTCGGTGGCCCCGAGGACGTCCGGGATCCGGCCGACGACCCGGGTCACCGCGAGCAGCTGGGCGGGGTCCATCCGGGTGCTGCCGGTGCCGGCGAAGCTGCTGGGCAGGTCACACGCGTAGGGCAGGTCGCTCGGCACGTAGGGGTCCTCGTCGTCGGGCTGCAGCGGGTTGCGGAGCTCGGCCTGGGGCACGACGTCGGTGGCCCCGACCAGCGCGAGGTAGGACGGCTGGTACTTCTCCGCGGCGGCGTCGACCGCCTTCAGTGCCGCCGTCCAGTCGCCCTCCGCGACCCGAGGCAGCTTGAGGGCGCGCATCGTGCTGGCGTTGTCGAGGAGGAGCACCCGGCTGACCAGGTGGTGGGCCTTGTCGGCCTGCACCAGCGCGTCGAGTGCGGCGCGGACCTTCGTGGCGCCCGCGGTGCCGTACTTGCTGCGCAGCGCGCCGGAGTGGGTGACCAGGAGCTTGTCGTACCGCGTTGCCGCCATGACCCGAGCGTTCTCCGGCCCGAGGAGGGCGTCAATGGCCAGATCGACCCGTTGACGTGGGTACCGCGCCGGTGACGGGCGGTCGACGACGGGCACTCGGCCCGGGAACTCGATCGGGCTCTCGACCAGGAAGGAGCAACGGCCATGCCGAGCAAGTCAGCGAACGTGAAGAACGAGAAGCAGTACGAGGCGCTGAAGGACAAGGGGATGTCCAAGCAGCGCGCCGCCAGGATCGCGAACAGCAAGGACGCGTCCAAGAACGGCGGCAAGCAGAGCGGCAAGGGCGGCGACAGCAGCCAGGGCGGCACGACCGCGCAGAAGAAGGAGGCCGGCCGCAAGGGCGGGAAGGCGGCCGCGAAGAAGGGCTGACCCCAGCCTCCTCGGCCGGACATACTCACCCCAATGGGTGAATCACAGCGCCGACCGGCAGGGATAGAACGGACCCCATGGGCAGGACCCTGGTGCGGGTTGCCGTGATGAGCGAGAGCCGCATCGTCCGCGACGGCCTCGCCAGCTTGATCGGGGGGCTCGGCGACCGCGCGATCGTCGTCGACGCGGAGCGCGCGCAGACCCACCCCGACGACGTCGACGTGGTGATCTACGACATCGGAGCCGGACGCAGGCCGACCCGCCGGGCACCCGTCGGTCGCCCGGGCCGGCTCCACACGCCGGTCGTCGCGCTGGTCTACGAGGACGTGGGCGCCGGTGGGGGCCGGACCCCCTTGGCGCCGGACTGCGGCACGCCGGTCATCTCGCTCGGCGTGACGGCCGGGGAGCTGCTGGAGGTCCTCGAACGGGTGGCCCCACGCGCTGCCGGACGGCGTGCCGACTCGAGCGGTCCGCCCCGGCTCGCCGGGCTGACCAACCGTGAGCTCACCGTGGTCGCGCTGATCGGCTCCGGCCTGTCCAACAAGGAGATCGCCGACGAGCTGTTCGTCAGCGGCAACACGATCAAGACCTACATCCGCACCGCCTACCGCAAGATCGGGGTCCAGTCCCGCATCCATGCGGCCATGTGGGCCATGGAGCACGACCTGGTGGCGCGGCCGGTCCGCGAGCACCCGGTGGCCGACGTGCTGGTTCTTTCGGTGTCAGCAGAGGGTGTGCACAACCGGGGAGAGACGTCGTAGGCTTGTGGCTGTCAGACGCGTCGGGTGACCCACGGACACACCGCATCGCGCCTCGACATCCGGGATCGGGTGAAGCCTCACTCGCAGCCTCGGGCCTTCCGCCGGGACCCGGTCCCCGTCAGGCGGGAGTGTCCCCCACCCGCCACCGGCCTCTCATGCGCCCCATCATGCGCCCAGCTTCTTGCGCGCCTTCGCGAGCCCCTGTGCGTGCCGGCGGACGTCGGCCCACGGGCAGTCACGTCGCGACAGCCTCCGTCGCACGGACGCGACCGTGAACTGGTCGGGTCGCACCCGGGAGAGCTCGTCCCAGGTGATCGGCGTGGACACCGGCGCGCCCGGCCGCGCCCGCACGGCGTACGCCGGGACCGCGGTCTGGCCGTAGGCGTTGCGCCCGATGTCGACGTAGACGCGGCCGCCGCGCTTGGCCTTCCGCTGCTCGATCGTCAGCAGCTCGGGCGCCTTCTCGACCAGCACCTCGGCGCAGCGCCGCGCGAAGTCGCGCACCTCGTCGAAGCCGAGCGCGGGCCGCAGCGGCACCAGGACGTGGTAGCCGCGGGAGCCGGTGGTCTTGACGTACGTCGTGAGGCCCAGCCCGTCGAGCAGCTCGCCGACGAGGCGGGTCGCCTTTCGCACCTGGGGCAGGTCGCTCTCCCCGTCGCTGGCTGATGGGTCCAGGTCGAAGACGAGCTGGTCGGGCCTCTCGAGTGAGCGGCTGGTGCAGAGCCAGGTGTGCGGCGTGATGCAGGCCTGCTGGGCGAGGTAGACCAGGCTTCGCCGGTCGTCGACCACGACCTGTCGCTGGCTGCCGTCCTCGGTGTGCACCTCGACGGTGTGCACCCAGTCGGGGAAGTGGGAGGGCACCTTCTTCTCGTAGAACGCCATCGCGCCCACCCCGTCCGGGAACCGCTGCATGTTGACGGGCCGGCCGCGCACGTGGGGGAGCATCACGTCGGCGACCGCGTCGTAGTAGGTCGCCAGGTCGAGCTTGGTCACCCCGTCGTCGGGGAAGAGCACCTTGTCCGGCTTGGAGATCTCGACGCCGGCGACGTCCGCAGTCACTGTTCCCTCACCACGTCCGTCGCCGACTTGTCGGTCCGCAGTCCGAGGTAGCGCGGGTGGCGGAGCTGGTTCGCGCTGGTCCACTCGGTGAAGGCGACCTCGGCGACCAGCCGCGGCCTCGCCCAGTGCACGGCCTTGCGCGGGAGCGTGCCCTTCGTGCAGGGCGAGTCGGCCACCTCGAGCTTGCTGAGCCGGGCGTGCAGGTCGCGGAGCACCGACTGCGAGAACCCGGTGCCCACCTTGCCGGCGTAGACGAGGTCGTCGCCGTCGTGGTAGCCGAGCAGCAGGGCTCCCAGGGCCACCCGCGAGCCCTCCGGGTCGGTCCAGCCGACCACGACCAGCTCCTGCCCCGCCTCGCACTTGAACTTGAGCCACCGGTCGGTGCGGCCGGTGGCGTACGCCGCGTCCGCCCGCTTGGCGATCAGCCCCTCCCACCCCTTGCGGCAGGCCTCCGCGAAGTACTCCTCGCCGCCGGTGCGCCGGTGCTGGGTGTAGCGGACCGGACCGTCGAAGGTCAGCAGCTCGCGCAGCAGCCGCTTGCGCTCCAGCAGCGGCCGGTCGCGCACGTCCGCGCCGTCCGACCGGAGCACGTCGAAGACGTAGAAGTAGACCGGCACCCCGCTGCGCCGCGCCTTCTCGGCACTGCTGAGGTGGATGCGCGGCTGCAGTCGCGCGAACGAGGTCCGGGAGCCCTCGAACGCCACCACCTCGCCATCGATGACGAAGTCGGTGGAGGCCTGCTCCTCCAGGGCCTCGGCGACCTCCGGGAACGCCACCGTGACGTCGCGCCCGGAGCGCGAGTAGAGCCGGGTCCCGCGGCCGCTGCGCACGGCCAGGCACCGCTGGCCGTCGAGCTTGCGCTCGTAGACCCACCCGTCCTCCCAGAACCGCTCGTGGGTCAGCGTGGCCAGCGCCGGCTGCGGCACGTCGGCGATCGTCACGCGACGCCCGACTCCGCCGGGCCGAGGACGGGCCCGCTCGGCGCCGGCAGCGTGCCGTCCTCCGGGGTGCCGCCGCTGCCGAGGTCTCGGAAGATGAGGACCAGCGCCACCACCGCACCGAGCACGACGAATGCGACGACCACCCACCGGGTGCGGAGTCGGCGCCTCATGGGCGGCGGGTACCCGACGGCCACCGCGCGCACACGCGCGCTCCAGACTCCTCGGGGCGTACGGGCCGCGTCCACGGGTCACCGTGCCGACGTGACCGTCTACCTCGCCTGGACCTCGGAGCCGCCGGCCGACCTCGACGGGCCGTGGCGTGAGACGCGCCCGATAGCCCCGGGTCTGCTGCTCCTCGACAGCCCCGAGACGCTCTCGGCGGTCTACCACGCGCTGAAGTGGTCCCTGCCCGACGGCTCGTCGCTGATCGTCAGCCCCGTGGACAGGACCCCGAAGTCGCGGGGCATGGCGCCGGGCACGACCGCGTGGCTGCGCCGGCGTACGTCGGCCGCCGGCGCCTGAGGGTGACCCACGACCACTGAGAAGGAGATCACCTGTTGGGGTGGGCTATGCATGCTCCGTGCGGATACCGGTCAGTCGTGACAGATCTCCCCAAGCCGCGCGGCCCGCTGGGCGTTGCCGTCCTCGCGGCGCTGCGCGACCTGCCGACCGCGAGCGTTGAGCGCATCGAGGTGGCACCGGAGTCCGCGGACGACGCGGCCCTGACTCTCTGGGTGCTGCACGAGCTCAGCTACGGCGGCTTCGACGGCGTGGACGACGGTGCGGAGACCGAGCCCGAGCTGGTGCGGGTCCGCGCAGTGCTCGAGCGGCGGCTCGAGGACGAGCTGCGGGCCCGGTGGCCCGGCGTCCCCGACGTCGACCTCGGCTCGGGCTTCTTCGACTGGGTCGCGTCGCACGACGGCCCCTCCCTCGCCCAGCACGTGCAGACCAAGGCGACCCGCGAGCAGGTCCTCGACCTGATGCGGCTCCGGTCCGTCTACCACCTCAAGGAGGCCGACCCGACGACCTGGGTCATCCCGCGCCTCCCCGTGGCGGCGAAGGCGGCGCTCGTCGAGCTGCAGTACGACGAGTACGGCACGGGTGACCCGTCGAAGCTGCACGCCCACCTGTTCGCCCGCGGCCTGGCGGCCAGCGGGCTTCGTCCCGAGAACGGCGCCTACGTCGACGAGGCCCCGCTGGAGGTGCTCGAGCAGAACAACGCGCTGTCGATGTTCGGTCTCCAACGGCGGCTGCGCGGTGCCGCCGTCGGGCACCTGGCGGCGTTCGAGGCGACCAGCTCGCTCCCGTCGCGACGGATGGCGCAGGGGCTGGAGCGGCTCGGCTTCCCCGACGAGCTGGTCGGCTACTACAACGAGCACGTCCTGGCCGACGCGGTGCACGAGCAGGTGGCCCTGCGCGACGTGTGCGTGGCCCTGGTGCGCGAGGAGCCCCGGCTCGAGCCCGACGTGTGGTTCGGCGCCTGGGCCTGCCTCGACCTCGAGGACCGCACGGCCCGCATGCTGCTCGAGGCGTGGGGAGCAGAGGCGTGACCCAGGTCGAGCAGCGGGCGGACGTGGAGCTGTGTCCCGGCGGTCCCATGCTGCTGCGCGGTGACCACGTCGTGCGCGACGACGAAGGGGTCGAGCACCCCACGACGCGACCGGTCTCGGCGGTCTGCCGGTGCGGCAAGTCGGCGTCCAAGCCGTGGTGCGACGGCACCCACAAGCTGCTGCCGGCCAAGCTGCGACCCTGAGGGCGCGACGATCGAGCGGGCCGGGGCTAGGCCGCGTCCGGGGCCGACCGGTCGATCTGCAGCAGCGCACCACGCTCGTAGGCCCGGACCGCGACGACGTCCAGCTCGTCGTACGGCGTGACCAGCGCGGCCACCCTCTGGGCCTGGTCGAGCGGGCCGACCTGCAGCAGGGCGGACCCGCCCACGACCAGGTGCCGGTCGATGACCTCCAGGCAGGTGCGCGCGAGGTCGAGCCCGTCGTCGCCACCGTCGATGGCCGTCACCGGGTCCTCCGGGAACCGTCCGACGTCGGCGGAGGGGACCCAGGGCGGGTCGGCCACGATGACCGCGAACTCCTCGCCCTCGCCGAGGACCGCGTCCATCGCCCCCTCGCGGACGTCCACCGCGACGCCGGCCAGCGCCGCGTTGCGACGCAGGAAGCCGCACGCGACGGGGTCCATGTCCACGCAGACCAGCGGCCGCGGTGCGAGCGTCACCGCGAGCAGCCCGATGTGGCCCGCGCCGGCGCAGAGCTCCAGCACCGGGCCCGGCGGGGCGCTGCGGATCAGCTCCGCCGCCCAGCGCGACTGGGCCGCGGTCCAGGGGCGCGGCGCCAGGACCCGGCCGTCGTACTCGATCCGCAGCCCCTCGAAGTCGACGAACTGCGCCTCGGTCGCGGTCATGACCTCAAGTATCCCGGCGGCCGGCGGCGATCCCCTCACCCCTAGGGCGAGTCTCCCGAGGGAGACACGCCGTGGTCAGGAGGCGTCGGGTCCTCGCCAGGGGTTACCGGGGACCCATGACGAGTGAGAGTTCGACGGGCACGGTCGTGCTGGACGTCGACGGCACGCTGATCGACTCCAACTACCACCACGCGCTGGCGTGGTCGCGGGCCTTCCGGCACCACGACGTGACCGTGCCCGTGTGGCGGATCCACCGCTCCATCGGGATGGGCGGCGACCGGCTCGTCGCGGCGGTGGCCGGGGACGAGGTGGAGCGCGAGCACGGCGACGACGTCCGCGACCGCTGGGAGAAGGAGTACGACGAGATCATCGAGGAGACCCGGCTGCTGCCCGCCGCCAAGGAGCTGCTGGCCGCACTTCGTGAGCGCGGGCTCGACGTGGCGCTGGCCAGCTCCAGCATCCCGAAGCACGCGCAGCACGCCTTCGACCTCCTCGACGCCGACGACCTGGCCGACACCGCGACGACGGCGGAGGACGCCGAGGAGTCCAAGCCGGACCCGGAGCTCGTCGAGAAGGCGCTCTCCCGGGTCGAGGGCGGGCCGGCGTGCGTGGTCGGCGACTCCGTCTACGACGTCGAGGCAGCGCAGCAGGCCGGGGTGCCGGCGTACGGCGTGCTGACGGGCGGCTACGGTCGGGCCGAGCTCGAGGAGGCGGGCGCCGCGGGGGTCTACACCGACCTGACCGAGATGCTCGAGCGGCTCGACGAGTGGCTCCCGTCGTGACTCACGGCGCCGCGGCGCGCAGCTTCTCGAGCAGCGGGCCGGCCGCCTCCTCCAGGAACCGGTCCTGCCCCTCGTCGCCGACCTGCACGACGCAGATGTCGGTGAAGCCGGCCTTCCAGTAGTCGCCGACCGCCGCCACGATCTTGTCGAGGTCGGGGCCGCAGGGGATCGAGTCCGCCACGTCGTCCGGCGTCACGAACTGGCTCGCCGAGGAGAACCCGGCCGTGGTCGGCAGGTCGGCGTTGACGTCCCAGCCGCCGCTGAACCACCGGAACTGCTCGTGGGCGCGCGCCACCGCGGCCTTCTCGTCGGGGTCCCAGCAGATGGGGAGCTGACCGATCGCGCGGGCACCTTCGCCCACCCGCGTCGCGTCCTCCACGTCGTTCCAGGTCTCGATCAGCTCGGCCTTGGGCTCGACCGCGATGAGGTCGTCGGCGAGCGGCGCGAGCCGCTCGATGCTGCGGTCACCCGACACCGCGAGCGCGATCCGGACCTGCTCCTCGGGCAGGTCCCACAGCCGGGAGGAGTCGACCGCGAAGTGCTCACCGCGGTAGGTGACCAGGTCACCCTCGAAGAGGGCGCGGATCACCTCGACCGCCTCCTCGAGCATCTCCTGGCGGGTCTCGAGCGCGGGCCAGCCGGCGCCGACGGTGTGCTCGTTGAGGTTCTCTCCGCTGCCGAGACCCAGCGTGAACCGGCCGTCGGTCAGCAGTCCCATCGTGGCGGCCTTCTGCGCCACGACCGCTGGGTGGTAGCGCATGGTCGGGCAGGTCACGAACGTCATCAGCTCGACGCGCCGGGTCGCCTGGGCGATCGCGCCCAGCACGCTCCAGGCGTACGGCGCGTGGCCCTGCTCGGTCAGCCAGGGGGAGTAGTGGTCGCTCGAGACCTCGAAGTCGAACCCGGCCTCCTCGGCCGCCACGGCGTAGCGCACCAGCTCGCGGGGACCGGACTGCTCGGTCATCAGGGTGTAGCCGAAGCGCGTGCTCACGGCGCTCACCCGAGGACGGAGCTGGCGCTGACCGAGCCGTGCTCCTCCTCGATGGCTGAGGCGAGCCGGTCGACGTCCTCGTCGCTGACCTGGAGGCCGGCCTCGGCGAGCCCGTCGCGGAGCTCCCGCGCGACCGTGCCCTCGGGTGCTCCGTCCTGGTAGGAGCTGACCCGGTCGACGACTACCTGGATGGTCTCGAGCTCTTCACTGCTGTGTGCGGACATGCGAGGCCAGTACCCGCGCGGCCCGCCGGCAGCACAGGAGAATCGCGACGATCGCCGCGCCCCCAACCGCTACAGGGCGGCGAGCTTCGCCCGGGTCGGTGCGTAGGGCGTCACGCGCAGCCGCAGCCGCGCCTCGGCCGGCGTGCGGTTCGCCTTGCGGTGGTTGCACGACGCGCACGCCGCGACCGTGTTGGCCCAGGTCGAGCCGCCGCCGCGGCTGCGGGGCAGCACGTGGTCGATCGTCGTGGCGTGCCGGCCGCAGTAGGCGCAGGTGTGCCGGTCGCGGACCAGGACACCGGCGCGCGACCACCCGGCCGGGCGGTGCAGCCAGTGCGCGGCGACGTAGCGCACCAGACGGATCACCCGCGGCCACGGGTGCGGCCCGATCATCCGGTCGCCGTGCTGCTCCTCGACCAGGGCCACCTCGCGGAACAGCATCCGGACGGCGTGCTGGAAGGTCACCCGGCCGAGCGGCTCGTAGGAGGCGTTCAGCAGGACGATCTGTTGGGCTGACACCGCTGACGCCTCCTCTCTCTCACGTCTCTGTCACGTCTCTGTCAGGTCCGGGTCACGTCGGATTCTGCCCGCTCGAGGCCGACGCGTCAGCGTACGGCGCGCCCCGGCGTGGTGACGAGGGTTTAAGGCCGCGCGCGAAGGCCTGCCGGGCGCTCCGCCGGCGCGCTGCTGGCGCTTTGCAAATCGATTGGCTAGCGTGCGTGCCGCAGCGTCGCACGAGGAGGACCATGGACAGCATGCGCACCCGCCAGGCCCTGGTGGTCCGGGGCGGGTGGGAGGGCCACCAGCCGGTCGCGGCGACCGAGCGGTTCATCCCGTTCCTGGAGGAGCACGGCTTCGCCGTGGAGGTCCACGACGGGCCCGAGGTCTACGCCGACGCCGACACGCTGGCGGCGACGGACCTCGTCGTGCAGTGCTACACCCAGGGCGAGGCGACCGACGAGCAGGTGCTGGGCCTGTCGTCCGCGGTCACGGCGGGCACCGGTCTCGCGGGCTGGCACGGCGGGATCTGCGACTCCTTCCGCGGGTCGCCCGACTACCTCCACCTGACGGGTGGCCAGTGGGCGGCCCATCCGGGCGGGTTCGTCGACCACGACGTGGAGGTGGTGCCGGAGAAGGCCGGCCACGAGCTCGTCGCCGGCCTGAGCCCGAGGTGGTCGCTCAACACCGAGCAGTACTGGGTGCTGGCCGACGCGCTCAACGACGTGCTCGCGACGACCACGTTCGGCGTGCGCGACGACACCCCGTGGCGTGAGCCGTTGACCAGTCCCGCGGTCTGGACCCGGCGCTGGGGAGCGGGCAAGGTCTTCGTGTCGACCATCGGCCACAAGCTGGAGGACCTCGACCACCCGGACGTCCGCACCCTCACGGAGCGGGGCCTGCTGTGGGCCAGCCGCTGAGGGTCATCCTCGACACCGACCTGGCGATGGGCGCGCCGGGCTCGGACATCGACGACGGGTTCGCGCTGGCGCTCGCGCTCGCCGACCCGGGGATCTCGGTGGAGCTGGTGACCACCGTGGGCGGCAACAGTGACGTGGACACCTCGACGAGGCTCACCCACGAGCTGCTGACGGTGCTGAGGCGCACGGACGTGCCCGTCGCCCGCGGGGCGTCGAGCCCGCTGAACCCCGCCCTCCGGCACCCGGACTGGCCCGAGCGCAGCCGCGCCGGCGCCGCTGGCGGGAACCCGGCGGCGGCCCAGCTGGTCGAACGCGTGCTGGCCGCGCCCGGAGAGCTGACCGTCGTCGCGATCGGGCCGCTCACCAACCTGGCCCTGGCCATGCTGATGGAGCCCGAGATGGCGCGGGCGGTGCGCGAGATCATCGTGATGGGTGGCGTCTACCTGCAGCACACGAACGTCGCCCGGATGCCGGGGGAGTACAACTTCTGGTGCGACCCGGACGCCGCACAGGTGGTCCTCGACAGCGGCGCCCCGCTGCGTCTTGTCGGTCTCGACGTGACGCGCCAGGTCCGGCTCAGCCGCGACGACGCCGCCCGCCTCGCCCGGGGCGGCGCGTTCGGCCGGCTCGCGTCCGAGCACACCCTGGCCTGGATCGACTTCCAGGAGCGCCTGAAGCCTCGGGAGGCGCTCGAGCAGGGCAGCTGCGCGCTGCACGACCCGCTCGCCGTCGCGGTCGCGGTCCGGCCCGACCTGGTGTCCTGGCGGGAGGCGCACGTGGCAGTGGAGACCGCCGGACGGGTGACCCGCGGTGTCGCGGTCGCCGACCTCCTCATGTGGGCCGATCCACCGGCCGCCAACTGCCGGATCGCGACCGCGGTCAACGCCGACGCCTTCCGCGACCTGTTCCTCCAGCGGATGTCCGAGCTGCCGTGACGGGCCCGGTCGACGGCCCGGTCGACGTGCTGGTGGTCGGCTCGGTCAACCGGGACTACGTCTGCCGGGTCGACGAGCTGCCTGCGCCCGGCCAGACGGTGCTCGGCGCGGAGGCGAGCGTCGGCTCGGGAGGCAAGGGCGGCAACCAGGCCGTGGCCGCGAGCCTGCTCGGCGCCCGGACGGCGCTCGTCGCGCGCGTCGGCGACGACGACGACGGTCGTGCCCTCGTGGCAGACCTTGCCCGCGCCGGGGTCGACACCCGTCACGTGGGCGTCTCGGACGCCCTCACCGGGCTGGCCTTCGTGCTGGTCGACGCCCGCGGGGAGAACTCGATCGTCGTGGCCCCGGGGGCCAATGACGAGCTCGACGCCGAGGACGTCACGCAGGCGGTCCGGCAGCTGCTCTCGCCACCGGCGGTCCTGGTGACCCAGGCCGAGATCCCGGCCGCGGCGTTCGAGGCGGCGGTCCGGACCGCGTCCGAGCTGGGCTGCCGCGCGGTCGTCAACCTCGCGCCGTACCGCAGCGTGCCCGAGGACGTCCTGGCGCTGTGCCACCCGCTCGTCGTCAACGAGTCCGAGACCAGCGAGCTCGTCGGTCGTCGGGTCCGCGGCACGCACGACGCGCGCCTCGCCGTCGCCGAGCTGGCCGAGCGCGCGCGGTCCGTCGTGGTGACGGTGGGCGCGGAGGGTGCCGTGACCGGCGAGGGCGACGTCCTCGAGCACGTCCCCGTCGAGCCGGTCGAGGTGGTCGACACCACGGGCGCGGGGGACGCGTTCACCGGTGCGCTCGCCGCGGCCCTCAGCGCCGGTCGGTCCCTCACCGACGCGACGCGGGTCGGCGTCGCCGCCGGCACGCAGGCGGTGCGTCGAGCGGGTGCGCAGTCGTCGTTCTCGGACCTGTCCCACCTCGGCCTGCCACCACTGCACGAACGTTCGTGACGACCTCATTGACCGCGGTCGAGCGAGCGCCTAGCGTTTCTGTAAAACGATTTGCATGGTCCGGGCCGCGGTCCGGCCGAGGTCCGGGTCGCCGGCCTGACGAACGAGAGGCAGACGAGTGAGCACGCTGCGTGTCGGGGTGATCGGGCTGGGCGAGGTCGCCCAGGTGATCCACCTCCCGATCATCGAGTCGCTTCCGGACCACTACGAGCTGGCGGCCGTCTGCGACATCTCGCCCGGGCTGCTCAAGCGGGTGGGTGACCGCTACCGGGTCGCACGGCGCTACACCGACCCCGCCGAGCTCGTCGCCGCCGGTGACCTCGACTGTGTCTTCGTCCTCAACAGCGACGAGTACCACGCCGAGTGCACGATCGCCGCGCTGGACGCCGGGCTGCACGTCCTCGTCGAGAAGCCGATGTGCCTCGCGCCTCGCGAGGCGGACGAGATCATCGCCGCCCGCGACCGCTCGGGCAAGACCGTGATGGTCGCCTACATGCGCCGCTTCGCGCCGGCGTTCACCCAGGCCGTCGAGCACCTGAAGGAGCTCGGCGAGATCAGGTACGCGCGGGTCCACGACGTCATCGGTGAGAACCGGCTGATCGTGGACCGGACGACGTACGTCGACCGCCCCGACGACCTCCCGCAGGAAGCGGTCGACGAGCGCTGGGCCCGGCGCGCCGGCCTCGTGCGCGAGGCGCTCGGTGACGTTCCCGAGGAGCTGGCGTGGACCTACGGACTGCTGTGTGGGCTGGGCAGCCACGACCTGTCGGCGATGCGCGAGCTGCTCGGCAGGCCGCAGCGGGTGGCGGCCGCGCAGATGTGGCGCCGGGGCGGCTACCTGGTCGCGCTGCTCGACTACGGCGACTTCGTGGTGACCTACGAGACCGGGGTCGACGACCAGCTGCGCTTCGACGCGCACCTCGAGGTCTACGGCGCGTCCGGTTCGCTGCGGGTGCAGTACGACACGCCCTACGTCCGGCACTTCCCGACCACGCTCGAGATCGAGCGGACCGTGGGCGACTCCTACGAGCGGTCGGTGATCCGGCCGCACCTCAAGGACCCCTACACCCACGAGCTGGAGTACTTCCACGACGTCGTGACCACAGGGGGGACCCCGAAGACGACGCCGGAGGACTACGTCGAGGACATGGAGCTCTTCGTCGAGATCATCCGGGCCCTGCAGGGGGCGGCCCGAAGATAAGTCGAACGGCGCCGAGGAAAGGCGTCGTGGCGACGCCCCCGCCGGCCCTAGCGTCCGTGACACCCGTCCACGTCCTGACCACCTGAGAGGTGCACCGTGCTGACCCAGCAAGAGGTTCGGTTCTTCCGCGACAACGGCTATCTGCTGCCGGGCCGCCAGCTGTTCTCCGAGGAGAGGCTGGCCGCACTCGAGCGCATCTTCAACGAGCACCTCGACGACAAGGGCGACAAGCTCTCCGACGAGCTCGACACTCCCCACTACCGCGACGCGAGGCTGCTCGACTTCCTGCTCGCCGACGACGTGCTCGACTGGATCGAGCCGCTCGTCGGCCCCGACATCGCGCTGTGGTCGAGCCACTTCATCTCCAAGGACCCCTACACCGGCCGGGCGACCCCCTGGCACGAGGACAGCGCCTTCTGGGAAGGCCGGTTCGACAGCTACGACCACATCGTGACGATCTGGCTCGCGCTCGAGGACGGCAGCTACCGCGTCAACGGCTGCATGCGCGTGATCCCCGGGACCCACCTCAGCGGCGGGTTCTCCAGCACCTACGTGCCCACCGACATGACGGAGCAGACCTTCCACGCCCAGATCGCCGACGTCGACGAGAGCAAGGCGGTCGACTTCGAGCTCGCACGCGGCGAGTTCTCCATGCACGACGGCCGGATCGTCCACGGCGCGAAGGCCAACACCAGCCCGGTGCGCCGCACCGGCTACACCATGCGCTACTTCCCGTCGTCGGTGAAGATGCAGGACGTCCCGCAGAACGAGGGCTGGAAGATCTGGCTGGCCCGTGGCAAGGATCTTGCGGGCAACCAGTACGCCAACGTCCCGGCGAACGTGTGACGCTGCATCTCGTGAGGACCTCATGAGGGCCGCGTGAAGCTCGGGCTGCTGACCGCCTGCCTGCCGGGCGAGTCCCTGGAGGACATCGCCGCGTGGGCCGGTGCGCACGGCTACCGCGCCCTCGAGGTGGCGGCCTGGCCGGCTCGCGAGGGTCGTGACTGGGAGGCGAGCCACCTCGATGTGGCGGCGTTCGACGAGGCGGCGGCGGCGCGGGTGCGCGAGGTGCTCGCGCGCCACGACCTCGAGCTGTCGGCGGTCGCCTACTACGAGAACAACCTGCACGAGGACCTCGAGGTCCGCGAGGCGACCCACGAGCACCTGCGGCGATGCATCGAGGCGGCGCAGCTGCTCGGTGTCGGGCTGGTCGGGACCTTCGTGGGCAGAGACCTGACGCGGACGGTCTCGGAGAACCTGAGGCTGGGCGAGAAGGTGCTGCCGCCACTCGTGGAGTACGCCGCGGCGCGCGGCGTACGCCTCGTCATCGAGAACTGCCCCATGGAGGGCTGGCACCCGGACGGCTATCCCGCCAACCTCGCCTACTCGCCCGAGCTCTGGGCGTGGCTGGGCGAGGTCGGGCTGTGGCTCAACTACGACCCCTCCCACCTGGTGTGGCAGGGCATCGACCCGGTGCGGGCGCTCGAGGCGCACGCCGACCTGGTGCTGCACGTGCAGGCCAAGGACGTCGAGGTGGACGCCGCGGCTCGCAACCGGTTCGGGGTGTTCGGCCAGGTCATCGACCGCGAGCCGTGGGCCAGCGGCTGGTGGCGCTACCGCATCCCGGGGCTCGGCGAGGTCGACTGGCCGGCCGTCGTGGGCTCGCTCCGCGCGGCGGGCTACGACGGCGTGGTGTCGGTCGAGCACGAGGACCCCGTGTGGAGCGGCGACCCGGACCGGGTGCGCGAGGGGCTCGCGATCGCCGAGCGCACGCTGGCCCCGCTCGTCCACGACTGACCCCGACCGACCCCGACCGACCCCGAGGACCCGACCGACCCCGACGCCGATCCGACCCAGGAGGCCCCTTGCACCGCGGTGTGTACTTCGACGCCTGGTTCCCGCGCCAGCACTGCTACCACCCGAGCCTGCCGCCGCGGCGACTGCGCATGGTCGACGACCTCGTCGACTTCCGCGCCACGGTGCTGGTCTGGGCCTCGATGGGCGGGGGCTCGCTCGCGCTGCCCTACCTCGAGCAGGAGGCGTTCGGGCCGGTCGACGCGCGCTCGCGGTTCTACGGCTTCGTCAACGACAGCGAGTTCATCGCCGCCTGCCACGAGCGGGGCATCAAGGTGCTCGGGATCGTCTTCGAGGCCCAGGGCTGGGAGTTCCCGGTCGAGCTGTCCGCCGGCGAGGACGAGGTGCTCGCGATCAACGAGCTCCGCGGGGTCGGCACGCCGCGGGTGGCTGGGGCTGCGTGAGTTCTCCTCCAACCGCTACCCGAAGCTCTGGAAGCCGGTCGAGCACTACTTCCCCGACGGTCTGGTCAACAGCCTCGGGGAGCCGGTCACCGACCTCATCGAGGAGTGCGTGGTCCGCGACATCCACCAGCAGCCGTGCCACGCGCACTGGGTCGAGTGCCCCGACCGGGAGCACCAGTGCTTCTACATGGACCGCAACAACCCGGTCTGGCGCGAGTACCTGAAGGCGGTGATCCGCATCCAGGTCGACGCCGGCGTCGACGGCATCCAGCTCGACGAGGCCGAGCTGCCGATGGGGGCCTTCCAGTACGGCGCGTGCTTCTGCAAGGACTGCATGGCCGGCTTCCGGGCCCACCTCGCGGAGCTGGACCCGGTCGCGCTGGACACACAGCTGGACGGGCTGCTGGACGGGGTCGACCTGGCGACGTTCCACTACGGCGACTGGCTGCTGGCACAGGGGCACGACTTCAAGTCCGACCGGGAGTCCGCGCCGCTGTTCGGCGACTACTACGCGTTCCAGTGCCGGGCCATCAAGACCTACTTCGCGGAGCTGGCCGACTACGCGCGCTCCTACGCCCGGTCGGTGGGCCGCGAGATCATCGTCTCCGGGAACTTCTTCAACCTCGAGCCGATGTATCTCGCGCTGGCCGACGACGTGGACCTCGTCATCACCGAGATGCGCAACACGACCTACCGGCAGCCCGAGTGGTACCGCTACGTCGCCGCGTTCGCCGGCGACAAGGACGTCGTGGTCGTGGAGAACCCCTACGGCGGCGTGGTGCCCGAGATGGTCGGGATGCTGGCGGAGGGTCGCGGCCACGACCTGTTCCGGCTCTCCCTGTTCGAGGCGGCGGCGCTGGGCGCCACCATGTCGGTGCCCTACGGCTCGTGGATGGGCAGCGTCATCGAGGACTCGTTCTACGCACCGCACGGGCTGGCCACCGAGATCCAGGGCTTCCTCGCCGACCACGAGCACCTCTTCGCCCGGCGTACGGTCAACGAGGTGGCGGTCGTCTTCAGCGTGGCCAGCACCCGCGAGCTGGTCGGCCGGGCCGACGCGAGCGACAACACCACCAACAGCCGCGACGAGTCCGTCGTCGTGCCCTACCGGGTCGCCACCTCCACCCTCGCCCACGCGGCGGTGCCGTTCGACGTCGTGATCTGGACCGACGGCGTGACGGCCCCCGACCGCGCCGGCGCCGAGGCCCTGGCGCGCTACTCGACCGTGGTGCTGCCCGACGTCTTCGACGTGACCGAGGCACAGGCTGCGGCCATCCAGGGCTACGTCGACGGCGGCGGGACGGTGGTGGTCACGGACCGCATCGCGGACGGGCTCCCCGGCCA
Source organism: uncultured Actinomycetota bacterium (assembly GCA_963766475.1). Lineage (GTDB taxonomy): Bacteria > Actinomycetota > Actinomycetes > Propionibacteriales > Nocardioidaceae > Nocardioides. The sequence continues at coordinate 706,214 of CAVXZS010000009.1, forward strand.
CGAGCGGGTGCGGACGGCCCGGCACGACTCGCTGGACGAGCTGGTGCCGCTGGGCCGCCAGGTCGAGACCCCGGTGTCGGTCGCCGCCAACCTCCAGCAGCTGGCGGACGGCTCCTGCGCCCTGCACCTGGTCAACTACGACTACGACGCCGAGCTCGACGCGGTGCGTCCCGTGGCCGACGTCCCGCTGCGGGTGCGGCTGCCCGAGGACAGGGAGCGCGCCACGCTGGTCACCCCCGATGGCACCCGGACACCGCTGTCGCTGGAGCTGGCGGACGGCGCGCACGTGGTCACGGTCGCGAGCCTGGGGCTGTACTCGATCGTGGTCTTCCACGACGGTGAGCTCCCATGAGGATCGCGGTGCTGCGCGGTGCGCAGCGGTTCGAGGTCGTGGACGAGCCGGTCCCGGTGATCCGTCCCGACGAGGCCCTGGTCCGCGTGGTGGTCAGCGGCGTCTGCGCCTCCGAGCTCGAGGCCTGGGTCGACGGCCCGCCGGCGGGCGAGGAGCGCCGGCCCGGTCACGAGGTCAGCGGCGTGGTCGAGGAGCTCGGGGCCGAGGTCGACGGCCTGTCAGTGGGCGACCGGGTGGGCGTCTGGGTGACCGAGCGGGGCTTCGCCGAGTACGTCGCCGTGCCGGCGGCGTACTGCTTCCACGCAGGGGACGGCCCCCTCGACCTGGCCCTCGCCGAGCCCATCGCCTGCGCGGTCAACGCCGTCGAGGCGGCCGGCGTGCGCCTCGGCGACGACGTCGTGGTCATCGGCGCCGGCTTCATGGGCAACCTCGTGCAGGAGCTCGTCGCCCTGCGCGGCCCGCGCCGCCTGGTCGTGGCCGACGCCCGGAGTGACGCCCTCGAGCGCGCCGTCACCCTCGGCGCGACCCACGTCGTCGACGTCACCCGCGAGGACCTGCCGGACGTCGTGCGCACGCTCACCGACGGGCGCGGCGCCGACATCACCTTCGAGTGCACGGGGACCGAGCCCGCGCTGGTGACCTGTGGTGAGACGACCCGGATGAGCGGCACGATCGCCGTCGTGGGCTACCACCAGGGCGCCGGGCGCACGGTGCCGCTCGGCTACTGGAACTGGATGGCCTTCACGATCGTCAACGCCCACTTCCGCGACCTCGCCACGATCCTGCGGGGCATGTCGGTGGGCATGCGGCTGCTGTCCGCGGGCGCGCTGTCGATGGAGCCGCTGGTCACCCACCGGTTCCCCCTGGAGCGGATCGACGAGGCCTTCGCGACGCTGCGCGACAAGCCGCCCGGGTTCGCCAAGGCGGTGATCACCTTCCCGGAGGGCTGACCTGGAGCCGGATCTGACCGGCAGCGTCCTCCGGCGGGTCGACCCGGGCGGCGCGGGCGCGGGCGGCGATGTGGTCGGGAAAGGGCGCGGAGGCGCCTGCGGCCACGTGGACGCCGAGCACCTCCTCGGTGGCGCGCAGCCGGCCGTCGACCCACAGCTCGTGCCAGATCCACAGCAGCTTGGCCGTGCAGCCGATGACCGAGGAGCGGACCTCCAGGTCGCTCCCCGCCGAGACCTCGTCGAGGTAGCGGACGTGCGCCTCGACCGTGTAGAGCGACGCGGCGTTGGCCTCGCGGTAGGCCGCGTCGATCCCGACCAGGTCCATGACGGCGTCGGTGGCGTGGCCGAAGACCAGGACGTAGTAGGGCTCGGAGAGGTGGCCGTTGTAGTCGATCCACGCGTCCTGGACGGGCTCCCGCCAGACGACCGGCTCAGGCACGGCCGAGCGCCCGCAGGATGGCGATCACGCCCCGGTCGCGTTCGGCGACGAGCTCGTCGATCGACCGGCCGTCCGCCTCCCGCTCGCAGCCGTCGACGACGGCGTCGCGCAGCTCCGGGGTGAGCTCCGGCGCGTCCAGCCGGGTCCAGGGCGAGAGCAGCGAGGGACCGAAGTGGTCGAGCATGTGGGCCATCCCGCCCTGGCCACCGGCCAGGTGGAAGGTGAGCATCGGCCCCTGCAGCGCCCAGCGCAGGCCCGGCCCGTCGGTGATCGACAGGTCGATCTCCTCGACCGTCGCCTCGCCGTTCTCCACCATGTGCAGCGCCTCGCGCCACAGCGCCTCCTGGAGCCGGTTGGCGACGAAGCCGGGCACCTCCCGCTCCATGGTGATGACGGACTTGCCGGCGTGCCGGAAGAAGTCCGAGGCCCACCGCACGGCCTCGGGGGAGGTCGCCGTGCCACCGACCACCTCGACCAGCGGGATGAGGTAGGGCGGGTTGAACGGGTGCCCGACCACGGTGCGCTCCGGGTGGGCGCACCTGGTCTGCATCTCGCTCATGCCGTAGCCGGAGGTCGAGGAGGAGATCACCACGTCGACCGGCGTGGCCGCGTCGATGTCGGCCAGCAGGGTGCGCTTCAGGTCGAGGTCCTCGGGCGCGCTCTCCTGGACGAAGTCGGCCCGGGCGCAGGCCGAGGCCAGGTCCGGCTCGAAGACGAGGTTGTCGAGGCTCGCCCCCTCGGACAGGCCGAGCTCGGTCAGTGCGGGCCACGCGGCGGCGACGACGTGGCGCAGGCGGGCCTCGGCGTCGGGGGCCGGGTCCCATGCCGTCACCCGGTAGCCGCGGGCCAGGAAGTACGCCGCCCAGCCGCCGCCGATCACGCCGGCGCCGACGCAGGTGACGTCCCGGACCTCCTCCGGCGCCACGCGGGTCATCGAGCGTCGAGCGCGAGGATCTCGCGCCCCTCGTCGGGGGTGGCGACGTGCGCCCCCATGCTCTCCACGATCGTCCGCGCCCGCTCGACCAGCTGCGCGTTGGTCGCCTTCACGCCCCTGGAGAGGTAGAGGTTGTCCTCCAGCCCCACCCGCACGTGCCCGCCGAGCAGCACCGACTGCGCGACCCACGGCATCTGCATCGGCCCGAGCGCGAACGACGCCCACACCGCACCCTCGGGGACCTGCTGGACCATCGCGGCGAGCGTCAGCGGGTCGGCGGGCGCGCCGTAGGGGATGCCCATGCACAGCTGGTACATCGCGGGGGCGTCGATGAGCCCCTCCTCGACGAGGGTGTTGGCGAACCACAGGTGACCGGTGTCGAAGATCTCCATCTCGACGCGGACGCCGAGCTCCTGGATCCTCTTGGCACCCTCGCGGAGCATGTCCGGCGTGCTGACGTAGACGAGGCTGCCCTCGCCGAAGTTCAGGCTCCCGCAGTCGAGCGTGCAGATGTCGGGCAGGAGCGCCTCCACGTGGGGGAGCCGGTCGACGCCGCTCACCAGGTCCGTGCCGTCGACGAACGTCGTGGGGTCGTGCGGGTCGAGCACCAGGTCGCCGCCCATCCCGGCGGTGGTGTTGATGATCACGTCGACGTCCGAGGCGCGGATCCGCTCGACGACCTCGCGGTAGAGCGCGACCTCACGCGAGCCCTTGCCGGTCTGCGGGTCGCGGACGTGGATGTGCACGATCGTGGCGCCGGCGCGCGCCGCGGCGATGCCCGACTCGGCGATCTGCTCGGGGGTCACCGGGACGTGCTCGGACCGGCCGACGGTGTCACCTGCCCCGGTCAGGGCGCAGGTGATCATGACGTTGCGGTTCATGACGAGGTTCTCCTTGGCTGGTCAGCGGGGCGGGTGAGCGGGGCGGGTAAGCGGGGTTGTCAGCGGCCCTTCCAGACCGGATCGCGCTTCTCGGCGAAGGCCCTGAACCCCTCGAGCCCGTCCTCGGAGGTGTAGAGCCTCGCCACGGTCGGGAGGGTGCTGGTCGTGACCAGGTCCATGGCCTGCTGGAACGTCAGAGACTCGGCCGCCCGGGCCGTCTCCTTGATCGCGGCGAACACCAGGGGCGGTCCGGCGGCGAGCAGCCGGGCGGTCTCCCAGGCCCGGGCCCGGACCGCCTCGTCGTCGGGCAGGACCTCGTTGACCACGCCCCAGCGGGCCGCCTCCTCCGCGGACATCCAGCGTCCGGTCAGGAGCAGCTCCATGGCCACGTGGTAGGGCATCCGCTTGGGCAGCTTGATCGTCGCGGCGTCCGCGAGCGTGCCGGCGTTGATCTCCGGCAGGCCGAACCGAGTGGCCTCCGAGGCATAGATGAGGTCGCACGCCAGCGCGAGCTCGAAGCCGCCACCCATCGCCAGGCCGTGGACGGCGGCGATGACCGGCTTGTTGAGGTCCGGCAGCTCCTGGAGCCCGCCGAAGCCCCCGGCCCCGTAGTCGCCGTCCACCGGGTCGCCGCCCGCCGCAGCCTTGAGGTCCCAGCCGGCGCTGAAGAACTTGTCGCCCGCGGTGCGCACGATCGCCACCATGAGCTCGGCGTCGTCGCGGAACGCCGCGAACACCTCGCCCATCTCCCGGCTGGTGGCCAGGTCGATCGCGTTGGCCTTCGGCCGGTCGAGGGTGACCTCGAGGACGCCGTCCTCGACCCTGGTGTGCAGGACGTCTGTGCTGTTCGGCATGCTCAGGCTCCCCACGGCCGCAGCAGCGACCGGCTGATGATGTGTCGCTGGATCTCCGAGGTCCCGTCCCAGATCCGCTCGATGCGGGCGTCGCGCCAGATCCGCTCCAGGGGCAGCTCGTCCATCAGCCCCATGCCGCCGTGGATCTGGATCGCCTCGTCCGCGACCATCGCGAGCATCTCGGTCGCCTTGAGCTTGGCCATGGCGATGTCGGAGTCGGTGGCCGTGCCCTGGTCGTGCTTCCACGCGGCGTGCAACGTCATCAGCTCGGCCGCCCGCAGCTCGGTGGCCATGTCGGCCAGCTTGAAGCCCACCCCCTGGAACCTCCCGATCGGCTGGCCGAACTGCTCGCGCGTGGCCGCGTGCTGGACGGAGAGCTCGAGGGCGCGCTCGGCGCGACCGAGGCACGACGCGGCCACCTGGAGACGCGTCGAGCCGAGCCAGGTGCCGGCCAGCTCGAACCCCTTGCCCTCCTCGCCGAGGAGCGCGTCGTCATCGACCCGGACGTCGTCGAAGTCGAGGACGGAGTTGGTGTAGCCGCGGTGCGAGACGTTGCGGTAGCCGTCGTGCACGGTGACACCGGGGGTGTCGAGGTCGACGAGGAACACCGACATCGCCGGGCGGCCGTCGGATCCAGCGTCGGACTCCGTGAGCGCCACGAGGATGACGAAGTCGGCCTCGTCGGCGTGGCTGATGAAGTGCTTGGTGCCCTTGATCACGCCAGCCCTCACCAGCGGCGGTGTCGTCACGCGTCGCGCGGGTGCGCATGGCCCGCATGTCGGAGCCGGCTCCGGGCTCGGTCATGGCGAGGCAGTCGATCTTCTCGCCGCGTACGCAGGGGTAGAGGTACCTCTCGCGCTGGGCCTCGGTGCCCGCCAGCAGGATGTTGGAGGGGCGCGGCACCCCGCAGTACTGCAGTGCGTAGCCGGCCCGCCCGAGCTCCTTCTCGTAGAGCACCCACGTCACGGTGTCGAGGCCCGCGCCGCCGACCTCCTCGGGCATGTTGGCGGCGTAGAGGCCCGCGGCCAGCGCCTTCGCGCGGATCTGCGCGGCCAGCTCGGGCCGCAGCACTCCGGTGCGCTCGACCTCCTCCTCGTGGGGGTAGAGCTCGCGCTCCACGAACGCGCGCGTCACCTCCACGATGCTGCGCTGCTCGTCGGTCAGGCCGAAGTCCATGCGGTTCGATCTCCTGCGGTGGGTGGGTGGTCAATCGGCAAGCGCGGCTGCCGCGGCGCCCCGGCCGGTCCGGACCGCGCCCTCCATGTAGCCCGCGACCCACTGGTCGGAGCCGCAGACGTAGAAGGGCGGCTCGTGGGTGCCGTGCAGGGGACCGACCGCTTCCACGTCGCCGGGCGCCCAGCTCGTGACGTAGCCCTGCGTCCACGGGTCGGTGCCCCACAGCCGGGTCCAGGTCTGCAGCGGCGAGACCGCCTCCGGCCCGTAGAGCGCGGCGACCTGCTCGAGTGCCTCCCGGGTCCTGGTGTCGGGGTCGGCGGCGGCGAAGGCGGCGAAGCGCTCCGGCGGCACCAGCGCCGACAGCACGCCGTGCTGCTGCGGCCAGGTCGAGCCGAGCACGCCCTCGCTCTCGGCGAGGCCGTTCTGGCCGCGCGTCCGCCAGAACGGTTCGGCGTACGCCGCCACGAACTTCGCGGCCCAGGCGTGCCGCTGTCGCCGCAATGAGGTCAGCCGCGCCTCGCTCACGCCCTCGATGTCGAGGTCGCGCGCGGGGCCCGACGGCACCGCGAGCACGACGGCGTCGGCGCGCAGCTCCTCGCCCTCGTGGGTGGTCACGACGGTCGACGGGCCGACCTGGATCCGGCGCACCGGCGTCGAAAGGCGTACGTCGCGCAGCGCGGCCGCCATCGTCAGCGCGACCGTCGCGGACCCCTCGGCGACACGGAGGTTCTCCCACTCCGTGACGTCATAGGCCGCGGTCCCACCGCCCACCGCCTGCTTGCGGGCATAGGCGAACATGCTCTGCCGCTCGATGGAGCCGTCGGCCAGGCTCAGGTGCACCAGGTCCATGGTGCGCAGGACGGCGGCCGTGGCGCCCGCCTCGCGAAGGAAGTCGGCGACGCTCAGCCGGTCGAGCCGGTGCAGGTCGGGGTGGGCGAGCGGGTCGGCCGGGTCGATGGAGGAGACCACCTTCTCCAGCAGCCCCTCGACCTCCTCGTGCGAGGCGCGGTCGGCGTCGGAGTACCACGACGGCCAGTCACCGATGGACAGCGTGTCCGGGAGCTGGCGGGTGAGCTCGCCCGGCTCCGCGACGTACGACGCGGTGAGGGTCAGCCCCAGCTCCCCGACCAGGCCGAGGTAGCTGGTGTGGGCGTTGCCCACCACCTCGCCACCGAGCTGGACGAGCCGCCCGTCGGGGAGCTCGACCTGCTCGACCCGGCCGCCGACCCGAGCGCGCGCCTCCAGCACCGTGACCTGGGCGCCGCCGGTCTCGAGGTCGCGCGCAGCGGCGAGGCCGGCCAGTCCGGCGCCCACGACAATGACGTCGGGATTGCTCACCGGAGCACCACGGTGTGCTCGGGCAGCCAGCCCATCTCGACACGGTCGCCGGGGATCCACCGGTCCTCGGCCCGCATCCGCGGAAGGTTCTGCTCGAGGACGGTCAGGGTCAGCTCGGGCGCGATCGAGACGACGTGCTGGGTCGTCGCGCCGTGGTAGGTGGTCGACACGATCGTGCCCGGCAGCCGGAACATCTCGGGCGTGAGCTCGCTGAGCCAGATCTTCTCCGGGCGGACCGCGACGCTGACGGCGTCGCCCTCGGCCGAGCCCCGGTGCCCCGGTGCCGGGATCGAGACGGTCGGGCAGACGGCCACGCAGCCCTGCGACCAGGTGCCGCTCATCAGGTTGCTGGTGCCGACGAACCCGGCAGCGAAGACCGAGGTCGGCCGCTCGTAGACGTCCTCGGGCGTGCCGCACTGCTCGATCACGCCGTGGTTCATGATCGCGACCCGGTCGCTCATGCTCAGGGCCTCGCCCTGGTCGTGGGTGACGAAGAGGAAGGTGATGCCGACCTCGCGCTGGATCGCCTTGAGCTCGGCCTGCATGGCGTGGCGCAGCTGGAGGTCGAGCGCGGCCAGCGGCTCGTCGAGCAGCAGCACCTTGGGCTCGTTGATGAGCGCCCGGGCCAGCGCCACGCGCTGCCGCTGGCCGCCGGAGAGCCGGGCCGGTCGCTCCTTGTCCTTGTCGCCGAGCTCCACCAGCTCGAGCATCTCCGAGACGCGCCGGTCGCGGGTGGCCCGGTCGAGACCCCGGCGACGCAGGCCGAAGCCGACGTTGCCGCGGACGTCGAGGTGCTCGAAGAGCGCGTAGCTCTGGAAGACGGTGTTGACGTCGCGCTTGTGCGGGGGCGTGCTGGTGACGTCCTCGCCACCGACCAGGACCGTGCCGGAGGTCGGGTCGCTGAAGCCCGCGATCATCCGCAGCGTCGTGGTCTTGCCGCAACCCGACGGGCCCAGCAGCGAGAAGAACTCTCCGCTCGCGATGTCGAGGTCGAGGTCGTCGACGACCGTGGCGCCACCGAAGACCTTGGTCAGGCCGCGGAGCGAGACCGAGGGCGTGGTGGCGGTCATCGGGGCTGGGCTCATCTCTGGGCTCGTCACTTCCGGGCTCATTTCCGGGCTCACTTCTGGCCACCGGTGATCAGGTCCAGGCTGGACGTCCCGCGGCCGAACAGGCGGGGGAGCGCGAGGGCGGCCACGATCAGCAGCCCCGAGCCGACCAGCATCAGGGTGCCGATGGCGTTGATGGCGGGGGAGACCCCGAACCGGATCGAGGAGTAGACGCGCACCGGGAGCGGCTGGGGGTCGACGCCGGTGGTGAAGAACGCGAGCACGAAGTCGTCGAAGACGAGCGCGAAGACCAGCAGCCCGGCCCCGACCAGGGCCGGGAGCAGCGTCGGCAGGATGACCAGGCGCACGGCCTGGAACGGCGTGCAGCCGAGGTCGCGTGCGGCCTCCTCGACCTCGGGCGACATGCCGGCCAGCCGGCCGCGCACGATCACCGTCACGTAGGCGATCGAGAACGTGATCTCCGCGAGGATCACCGTGGTCATCGAGAGCTTGAGCCCGATCCCGGTGAAGAGCAGCAATGCGGCCACGCCGGTCACGATCTCGGGGGTGACGAGGGGGAGCAGCGTGACCGCCCCGATGACCCGGCCCCGCCGCGACCGGATGCGCTCGAGGCCGAGCGCCAGCATCGTGCCGAGCACCAGGGAGCCGAGGGTCGCGACCGTGGCGATCTTGAGGCTGGCCACCAGGGAGCCGATCAGGGCGTCGTTGTGGACGAGGTCGTCGTACCACCGCAGGCTGAAGCCGGAGAACACCGAGAGCGACTTCTTGTCGTTGAGGCTGAAGAGCGCGACGGCCAGGATCGGCAGGTAGAGCCAGGCGAAGAAGACCGCGGTCACCACCACGGCGAAGACCGGCTTCCGCTCCAGCCTGCGGGTGCGGGCGGCCATCAGACCTCCTCCCTCGCCCTGGTCGTCGTGGCGCGGAGGTAGACGACCATCAGGACGGTGAGGGCCGCCATCATCGCGACCGTCAGCGCGGAGCCGAGCGGCCAGTTCTGGCCCTCGACGAACTGCTGCTGGACCAGGTTGCCGATCATGTAGGTGCTGGCGCCGCCCAGCAGCTGGGCGCTCACGAAGTCGCCGAGCGCCGGCAGGAAGACCAGCAGCGCGCCGCCGTAGAGGCCGGCGCGGGTGGCGGGCAGGGTCACGCTGAGGAACGTGCGGACCGGACCGTGGTAGAGGTCCTTGCCGGCCTCGATGAGCGACACGTCGAGCCGCTCGAGCGAGGCGTAGATGGGCAGGATCATGAAGACCACGAAGCCGTAGACCAGGCCGCCGACGACGGCCCACGGGGTGTTGAGGAAGGTGAGCCCGTCGCTCAGGCCGGACCGGCGCAGGCCGCTGTTGACCAGGCCGTCGTCGGAGAGCAGCGCCTTCCAGGCGTACATCCGGATGAGGTAGCTCGCGAAGAACGGCACCACGATCGCGGCGATCAGGGCGTTCTTGTAGCGGCCGCCGTGCAGTGCGATGGCATAGGCGACCGGGTAGGCGATGAGCACCGAGATCACCACGGTCGCGAGGGCGTAGGTCAGCGAGCGCAGGAACAGCTCGAGGTAGACCTCGTTCCAGAGCGCGCGGTAGTTGGCCGTGCTGGTCGCGAACACCGGGAAGCCGTCGTTGGTGGTGCGGCCGAACGAGAGCAGGACGACGATCACCATGCTGGAGACGAAGAACGCCACCATCCACGCCGTCGGCAGCGCCAGCAGCGCACCCCACAGCCGGGTCCGCTGGGCGGACCGCGGGCCACGCTTCGTCGCGGTCCCGACGGCGGCCACTCAGCTCGCCTTCACTTCGGTCCACATGGCCGCACGGCGCTGGATCTCGTCGGCGCCGAGGAGGCGGAAGACGTTCTCGTTCTCCAGGTCGGAGACCTCGACGTTGCAGGCCGGCACGTCCTTGGCGAGGTCCGCGAACGCCGGCAGCGCGTCCCGGACGGGGAAGGGGTAGTAGAGGTAGTTCATGTTCTTGATGGCGTTCTCGGGGCGCAGCAGGTAGTCGATGAACACCATGGCGGTCCCGGGATGCTGGGCGTTGGCCGGGATCGCGTAGGTGTCGGAGTTGATCGGGACGCCCTCGGTCGGGGCCTCGAAGTCGAGCGTGGTGGGGTCGTCGGCCAGCCCCTGCTGCAGGTAGAGGAAGTCGCCGCTCCACATGTGGTGCACCCAGGCGTCGCCGCCCGTCATGTTGTTGATGTCGTCGGAGGAGTAGGCGCGGAGGTACTCCTTCTGGCTGATCAGGAGCTTCTTCATCTCGTCCAGCTCCGACGCCTTCGCGGTGTTGACGTCGTAGCCCAGGAGCAGCGCGGCCATCGCCAGCGCCTCGTCCTGGTCGTCGAGGGTGAAGACGTGGCCCTTCGCCTCGTCGTTCCAGAGGTCCTGCCAGCTGCCCGTCATCGACGACACCTTGTCGGTGCGCCAGCCGATGCCGGTCTTGTAGACCGTGAACGGGACCGACACGCGCGACCCGGCGTCGTACCACGGCTCGTTGAAGTAGGACCCGGAGTAGAAGACCTGGTCGGCGTTCTGCAGCTGCGCCGGGTCGATCGAGCGCAGCTTGCCCTCGCGGCGCAGCTTGACGACCCACTTCGCGATGGGGAAGACGATGTCGTACTGGTTGCCGGCGGCGAGCTTGGCGTACATGCCCTCCATCGAGTCGAAGTTGGACTCGATGACCTTGACGCCGTACTCCTCCTGGAACCCCTTGACCACCCTCGGGGCGAGGTAGTCGGCCCAGTTGAAGTAGACGAGGTCGCCGTCGATCTCGGCCTTCGCCGACGTCGGCAGCGGGGCGTCGACGGGAGCGTCGTCGCGGATGTAGGCGCAGCCCGGCAGCGTCATCGACGCACCCAGCGCCAGGCCGCCGGTGAGCAGCCCTCGCCGCGAGGGCCTGGGGAGCGTGCCGCCGGCGCGCGGGGTCACGCGCCGACCTCGTCGTCGAAGGGCGCCGGTGGAGGGAGCGGGCCGTCGTGGCCGACCAGGATGCCGATGGCGGTGGCGATCGCGCGGCGCGCCTCCTCGAGACCGAGGTGGGGGTCGCGCGCCAGGACCCGCGCGCCGAGCCCGTCGGTCAGGGCCACCGCCGTCTCGGCCAGCGACCGCGGGTCGAGCGCGGTGTCGAAGACGCCGGCGGAGACGCCCTCGCGGACGATGTCGGCGACGGTGGCGTAGAGGTCCTCGTAGAGGTCCGCACCGACCTTGGCGAGGTGCGGGTCGCGGATGCACAGGAGGGCGAGCTCCTGCCAGAGCAGCCACTCGTGCGCGCGCTGCTCGTCGCTGGGCAGGCAGCGGTCCAGGAACGACGACAACCGCTCGGCGGGGCCCTCGCCGGCGCTCGCCATGGCGCGCTGGTTGAGCTCGGCCGAGACCGCGTGGGAGTAGGACAGCACCTCCCCGAAGAGAAGCTCCTTGGTGTCGAAGTGGTAGTGCAGCAGCCCCGCGGACACCCCGGCGGTGCGGGCGATCGAGGCCATCCGGACCTGGGCCAGACCGTCGCGGACGATGCACTCGGCGGCGGCGGCGAGGATCCTGGTCCGGGCCTCCGCGGCCGCCTGCTCACGCTGGGTGGGGCGACTCGCCGTCCGTGCCGTGCTGCCAGCCATCCGGCCCCCACATTGCTTGACTGTTCAGTCAGTCAGCGATGCTAGGGTCGCCTTCGTGAGGCGTCAAGAGCCGGGTGCGGACCCGCTCGATGCCCTCTTCTCCCCGCGCACGGTGGCTGTCATCGGAGCCAGTTCCGACTCGGCGAAGTGGGGACACATCATCGCCCAGCGGGCACTGGCCTCCAGGAGTGATCGCACGGTGCTGCTGGTGAACAAGCACGGCGGCGAGGTGCTCGGCCACCCCACCTACCCGTCGGCGCGGGCCGCAGCCAGCGCCCACGGGCGCGCTGTCGACCTGGCTGTCGTGTGCGTGCCGGCAGGGAGCTTCGTGGCCTCGGTGTCGGACGCGGTCGCCGCCGGTGCCCGCGCGATCGTGGCCATCACCGCGGGCCTCTCCGAGGCCGGCGGTGACGGCGCGCGGCTGGAGGAGGAGGCGCTCGCGATCGCCCGCGGCGCCGGCGCCGTGCTGGTCGGCCCCAACTGCCTCGGGGTCGTCGACACCACGACCGGGCTGCAGCTGGCCCACGCCCTCCTCCCTCCGGGAGATGTGGCCGTGCTCAGCCAGAGCGGCAACCTCGTGCTCGACCTGGCCGGGCTGCTCGCCGACCGCGGGCTGGGGGTGTCGCGCTTCGTCTCGCTCGGCAACCAGGCCGACCTCTGCGTCGTGGACTTCCTGCACGCGTGCGTCGGCCACGACGGGACCCGGGCGGTGGCCGTCTACACCGAGGACGTCGTCGACGGCCGGGCCTTCCTCGACGCCGCCCGGGCGCTGCGCAGCGCGGGCAAGCCGCTGGTCGTGCTGGCTCCCGGCCGGACCGAGGCGGCGGTGCGCAGCGCGGTCTCGCACACCGGCTCGCTGACCAGCTCGTCGATGGTGGTCGACGCCGCGTGTGCAGCGGTGGGTGCGCACCGCGTGGACCATCCGACGCAGCTGGCCGACCTGCTGGTCGCGCTGCGCGCGCCGCGACGGATGGCCGGCCGCCGGGTCGCGGTCCTCACCGACGGGGGCGGGCACGGCGCGGTGGCCGCCGACACGCTCGCGGCGGTCGGGCTGGTGACCCCGGTGCTGACCGGCGACGTCACCGCCGAGCTCGCAACCGCGCTGTGGGCGCAGGCGACGGTCACCAACCCGGTCGACCTCGCCGGGGCCGGTGAGCAGGACGTCGCGAGCTATGCCCGCGGGGTCGCGAGCCTCCTCGCCTCCGACCAGGTCGACGGCGTGCTGCTGACGGGCTACTTCGGCGGCTACTCGACCGAGGAGTCCAACCTGACCGGGCCCGAGCTGGCCGCCGCCGGCCTGATGGCCGAGGCGGTGGCCGCGCAGGCCAAGCCGCTGGTCGTGCAGACGATCTATCCGGACAGCCCCGCCAGCGCGCTGCTGCGAGCCGCGGGCATCCCGGTGCACCGCGACATCGACCGCGCGTGCACGGTGCTGGCCGGCCTCGTCGAGCTCGCCACGGCCGGCCTGGCCGAGGAGCTTCCGGCTCCGGCGCCGCCGGTCAGCGACACGTCGTACGCCGCGGCGCGGGCGCTGTTCGCGGACGCCGGGATCGCGTTCCCGGTCGCGGTGTCGGTCACTGACGCCGCAGGGCTGGAGGCCGCGCTCGACGCCGTGCGGCTCCCCGTCGTCCTCAAGGCGACCGGTCGGCTGCACAAGTCCGAGGGCGGTGGGGTGGTCGTCGGCATCGTCGACCGCGACGAGGCACGCGCGGCGTACGCCGACCTCGTCGCGCGGCTCGCGCCTCCCACCGTCTCGGTCGAGGCCATGGCCGACCTCGCCGACGGGGTCGAGCTGATCGTCGGCGGCGTGCGCGACCCGAAGTTCGGAGCGGTCGTCATGGTCGGGCTCGGTGGCGTCTTCGCCGAGGTGCTGGGCGACACTGCATGCGCGATCGCGCCGGTGTCGGTCGACGCCGCTCGTGGCCTCCTGCTGTCCCTGCGCGGCGCTCCGCTGCTGCTGGGCGCCCGGGGACGCGCGCCGGTCGACCTGGACGCGGTGGCCGACCTGGTCACCCGGGTCTCGCGGCTCGCTGCCGCGCACCCGGAGCTCGTCGAGCTCGAGCTCAACCCGGTGCTCGCCGGACCGGACGGCGTGCTCGCGCTCGACGCGCGGGTCGTGGTCGGCTGAGGGGTGGAGGGATCCCAGGTTAACCTGGGATCCCTGAACTTCTGGGCCGTTGCAACACCCGAGAAGTTCAGGCTCTGCCCCAGAAGTCAGACCGTCTCGACGTCGCGCAGGTAGCGCTGGTCGAACTCGTGGACCCACGAGTCCTTGGCCGGGAAGACGCCGTGCTCGAACGCCCGGGAGGTGACGCCGCGCTGGACCCGCTCGCAGGCCTCGTTGTCCTGGTGGGTCACCCGCTCGTTGAACTCGATGACCGGCGAGGGGTCGAAGGCCGGGTCGTCGAGCGCCGCGGCGCTGAAGAGGTACTCCGTGACCAGCAGGCAGCTCTGCGGCCCGGTCGGGAACACCGCGGTCGCCAGGCAGCTCGAACCGTCGACGTCGAGGAACATCGTGGGGTAGACCATCGCGCCGTAGTAGGACTCCGGGTCACCGCCCGAGCCGTTGGATCCCTTGAACCCCGGCAGCAGCGGCAGCCGCAGCCGGGCGTCGTCGATGATCGCGGTCCGGCCGTCGGCCAGCGAGACCCCGCCGTCCTGAGCGACCGCTCTCGAAGATGTCGCCCTTCTTGTACGCCGGCACGACGGCCACCAGCTCGGGGTGGATCGTCGGGCAGTGGAGGCACTCGTTGTAGTTCTCGAGCACGATCTTCCAGTTGGCCCGGACCTCGTTGGTCGTCACGTGGGCGATGCGCAGGTCGGCCAGGCCGTACTTCGCCAGGCTCAGCGGGTCGTCCTGCTGGTCCGCGAGGTGCTCGAGGAGGGGCCGGGGCTCCTCCCGCGACAGGTTGACGAAGACGAACCCCTCCCAGACGTCGAGGTGCACCGGCCACAGTGACGTCGCCTCGCGGTCGACCTCGTCCTTCTCGATCATCGGTGTGGTCACGAGCGTGCCGTCGAGGGCATAGCCCCAGGCGTGGTAGGGGCAGCGCAGGTGGCTGCGCACCTCGCCCTGCTCGTCGTCGCAGATGCGGGAGCCGCGGTGCCGGCAGACGTTGTAGAACGCGCGGAGCCGCTCGTCCTTGCCGCGCACGACCAGGATGCTCTCGTCGGCGATCTCCACCCGCAGCCAGGCGCCCGGCCTCGCGACGCGTTCGGCCCGTCCGACGTAGACCCAGTTGCGGTAGAACACCCGCTCGGTGTCGACCGCGTAGGTCTCCGCGGAGTGGTAGGCCACCCCGGGCAACGTCCTCCGGATCTCGCGCTGCCGGGTCTCTGGGGCCATTCGCTAACTGTACAGTCAGTCAGTCGGTTCTGTCATGGGTCGACCGGCTCAGGCGGTGCCGCGCTCGACCAGCGGGCAGGGGAGGACGACCGTCCGGCCGGTGCCGGTGTAGCGGTGGGTCATCCGGCTCATCAGCAGGTCGCCCGCGGTGCTGCCGGCCTCGTAGGCCGGGTTGCGGACGGTGGTGAGGGTCGGCGTGACGATCGTGGCCGCGTCGACGTCGTCGAAGCCGACGATGGCCAGGTCACCCGGCACGTCGAGCCCGAGCTCGTGGGCCACGTCGAGGGCACCGATGGCCATCAGGTCGTTGGCACAGAAGACCGCGTCGGGAGGACGTGGGTTCGCCATGAGCACCTTCATGGCGGCGTACCCGCCCTTCCGGGTCCAGTCACCGCGGACCATCAGCTCGCTCGGGACCTTCACCTTCGCCGCCTGCATGGCGGCGCGGAAGCCGACGGTGCGGGCCCCGCCGTACTTGAGCGGTCCCTGGATCATGGCGATCCGCCGGTAGCCCCGGCCGGCGAGGAAGGCGCCGGCGGCCCGGGAGCCGGTCTCGTCGTCGGGGATGACCGCGTCGCAGAGCGGGTGGTCGAGGTGCTCTCCGATGCAGACGATGGGCGTCGTGTGGTCGGCCGGCGTGAAGGTCACTTGGGACGCGGTCTCGCCGGACGCGAAGACGATGCCGTCGACACCGCGGTCCATGACGTCCTGGAAGAACTTGGTCTCCCGCTCGTGCACGCCGTCGGTGCTGCAGACGTAGGCGCCGTAGCCGGCGCCGTCGATCGCGTCGGCCAGGCCCCGGGTGAGCACGGCGTAGAACGGGTTGGTGATGTCGGGTACGACGACCGCGACCATGTGCGACCGACGGGTGCGCAGGTTGCGGGCCACGGCGTTCGGCCGGTAGCCGAGCTCCCTGATGGCGTCCATGACGATGTCGCGCGTGCTCGCACCGACGACGCGCTTGCCCGAGAGCACGTGCGACACCGTGGTCGCGCTGACGCCCGCCCGGTCGGCGACGTCGGCGATGGTCACCCGGGCACCGGGGAGCGCCTGCCTCGTCGACTCCCCTGGCGGCATGCCGGTACTGTAACCGGACTCAGGCAAAACGATTTGAGATCTGTGGGGCAGAGCTCTCGTGACCGATCTGGTGGAGCGTTTCAGCGTCGAGTCGCTGCTGCTGCCCGATGCCGCTGCCCGCGTCATGCGGCCCGCCCTGCGCGACGTCGACGTGCACTGGCACGACTACTACGAGCTCGGCCTGGTGATCTCCGGCGAGGCCGAGCACGTCCTCAACGGGCGGGTCCACGAGATCGGTCCGGGCAGCGCGTTCCTGCTGTCACCGGCGGACTTCCACGCGATCCATGCGACCGGCGAACCGCTGGTGTGCTTCAACACCGTGATCGACGCCGCGCTGATGGAGCGCCAGCTCGATGCGCTCGGGGCCGCCTCCGTGGACGCGTTCCCGTGGCAGGTCGACGACTTCGCGGACGCCGAGCCCGACCTCCGCAGGCTGCAGGAGGAGTACGAGCGGCCCAGGCTGGGGTCGGCGGCCCTGACCGAGGGGCTCGTGGCGTGCCTGGTCGTGGAGCTGGCCCGGCGGAGCGGGGTCGATGCCGCGGAGCCGGGACGGCCGGGGAGCGCCGACGACGACCTGCGCGGTGCCGTCCTCTATGTCGACCGGCACTTCCGGGAGCCGCTCACCCTCGCCGACGCGGCGGCCCAGGCCCATCTGTCGCCCAACTACTTCAGCGAGCGGTTCCGCCAGCACACCGGCCGGTCGTTCCAGAGCCACCTCCAGGAGCGCCGGCTCCGGTTCGCGAGGTCGCTGCTGGCCGCGACGTCGCTCACGGTGACCGAGGTGTGCCACGCGGCCGGCTTCGGCAGCCTGTCCCACTTCGGGCGCGCGTACCGCCGCCGCTACGGCGTGGCCCCGTCGGACCGTGTCCAGGTCTCGGCTTCGACACGTTTGTGACGCCCGCCACGCGGATCCATTGACAACGAGGTGGCCGTCCGACGATGCTTTCGAGCAGCGAAGCCAAACGATTTGCATAGCCCGGTGACGGGTCTCTGGTCCGTGGTGGGTCGAGTCGAGGAGCAGGTGCGATGAGGGTCAACAAGTCCTGGAAGGTCCCGGCTGTCGTCGCACTGGCGCTCGCGACGTCCGTCAGCCTCGCTGCCTGTGGGAGCGACGACGACGGCGGGGGCGGCAACAACAACAAGGAGAACGAGAACATCGGCAAGGGCCCGGGTCCGGTGGAGGACCCGACGGAGCCCACGACCGTGACCTTCTTCTCCTGGGTCGGCAACGAGCCGCAGATGAAGACGTTCGCCGACAAGTTCCACGAGGAGCACCCCAACATCACGATCAAGTTCGAGAACGCTCCGGCCGAGAAGGCCGGGGACGTGCTGACCACGCGCATCGCGGGCAACAACGCGCCCGACGTCGCCTACGTCGACGCGAGCAACACCGCCGACTACGCGGCTCGGGGCGCACTCGTCGACCTCGACGACTACATGGAGCGCAGCGACGTGGTGAACCCCGACGACTACGTCGCCGGCTTCAAGTCCTTCGTGACCTATGAGGACACGATGTGGGGGCTGCCGTTCGACGGCGAGACGACCGGGCTCTTCTACCGCACCGACCGGTTCGCCGAGGCCGGTATCGACGGCCCACCGACCACCTGGGACGAGCTCAAGGCCGACGCCGAGGCGCTCACCGACGCCGACAACGACAAGTACGGCTACGCCATGTTCGCCTCCGAGTCGGCGTACTACTGGTACCCCTACCTCTACCAGGCCGGCGGCGACGTGCTCACCGAGGACGGCTCCGACATCGCCTTCGACAGCGACGAGGGCAAGGAGGCGGCCGACTTCTACGTCGACCTCGCCCAGTACGCCCCACCGGACTACCTCAACTCCAACTCCTACGACGGCCGGGTGGCCTTCGCGCAGGGAGACGTGGCGATGTACGTCGCGGGTGCCTGGTTCGCCGGGACGCTCTCCGACGAGTTCCCCGACATCGAGGGCAAGTGGGCGGCCGCGCCTCTGCCCGATGGCGCGGCAGGGTGCAAGACCACGCTCGCGGGCGACGCGCTGGTGATGTTCAACCAGACCAAGGTCTCCGACGCGGCCTGGCTCTGGATGGAGTTCCTGTCCCGGCCGGAGAACATGGCGGACTGGACCTACAAGACCGAGGGCACGCTGTTGCCTCCGCTGACCTCGCTGCTCGAGGGCCCGGAGCTGGAGCAGGAGAAGCCGATCCTCAAGCCGTTCGCCGACCTGATGCCGTGCGGCGTGGCCAGCACGGTCAACAACCCCAAGTACCCGCGGATCGAGACCATCCTCAACGAGCAGCTCGGCAAGGCGATCTACGGCGACCAGTCCGCCGAGGAGGCGCTGACCAACACCGCCGACCAGGGGCGCGCGATCCTCTCCCGCTGACCGAAGTACCGTCGCGGACGTGGGGCCGGGCCCGCACCCGGCCCGGCGCCGCGCTCACCGAACGCAGAGCGAAGGAGGACGTCGATGGCGACGGCGGACGCGCCGGCGAGGTCGAAGGCACGACGGCGTACGCCGACGCCGGACATCCGCCACGACAACCGGCCGGGCTTCGTGGGACGGCTCTGGAACGAGCGGTCCGCCTACCTGTTCATCCTGCCGGGAGTGCTGATCTTCTCGGTCTTCACCATGGCCGCGCTGATCTTCGCGATCTACCTGACCTTCCACCGGTGGAGCATCATCGAGCCGGAGAAGCCCTACGTCGGGCTGACCAACTACCGCGACATGATCCACGACGACCGGTTCGTCACCAGCCGTGCTCAACACCGCCTACTTCACCGGCGCGGCGGTGCCGCTCCAGATGATCATCGGCCTGTTCCTCGCGCTGCTGGTCAACCTGCCCTTCCGCTTCCGGGGACTGTTCCGGACCGCCTTCTACCTGCCGGTCGTCACGCCGTTCGTCGTCTCGGCCATCCTCTGGAAGTGGCTCTACAACGGCGACTACGGCCTGTTCAACTACTACCTGCTGAAGGGCCACATCGTCGACCACCCGCTGCTCTGGCTGTCCGACAAGAACCTGGCCATGCCGGCCGTCATCCTGATGACGGTCTGGAGCAGCGTCGGCTTCTCGATGGTGTGCTACCTCGCCGGACTGCAGGCGATCCCGGCCGAGCTCTACGAGTCCGCGCGGATGGACGGGGCCGGACCGCTGCGCCGCCTGCGCTACATCACGATCCCGATGCTGCGCCCGACCACGATCTTCCTGCTGGTCCTGGGCATCATCGGCTCGATGCAGGTCTTCACCCAGATCTACGTCATGACCAGCGGAGGGCCGGTCAACAAGACGACGACGATGGTCTACTACATGTACCTCTGGGCCTTCAAGTACTTCGACATGGGCTACGCGAGCACGCTCGCCTTCGCCCTGTTCCTGATGCTCCTGGTGTTCACCGGCCTCCAGCTGCGCCTGGCCCGCAGGGGCGAGCTGTGACCGCCCGCCCGCTTCCGCGGGGACGTCGACGGCCATGACCGACGTGACCGAGGAGATCGCGCCCGCGCCGTTGGCGCCCGAGCTCGCGCGCCCGGCCCGGAAGCCGATGGAGGGCAACAGCCAGTACACGCTGCTGCAGAAGCTGTTCACCTACCTCGTCGTGGCGCCGATCGCGATCCTCTTCATCGCGCCGTTCGCTTGGCTGGTCAGCGCCGCGTTCCAGCCACTGGGTGAGATCTTCTCCTCCACGCCCCACTGGATCCCCGACGACCCGACCCTGTCGGGGTTCAAGGGGTTCCTCAACGTCGGCCACCTGACCAAGGCACAGCAGGGCCAGGGACACGGCGACTGGCGCTGGTTCGTCAACAGCGCGTTCGTGGCGATCACCATCACGGTGCTGCAGACGTTCTTCAACGCGCTGTGCGCCTACACCTTCGCGAAGCGCAGCTTCCCCGGTCGCAACGTCATCTTCGTCGCCTTCCTGGCCACGATGATGGTGCCGGGACAGATCACCCTGATCCCCAACTACATCATCGTCCAGCACATCCCCTTCTTCGGCGGCAACGACTGGCTCGGCAACGGCGGGCACGGCTGGCTGGACTCCTACTGGGGACTGATCATGCCCGGCGTCGTCTCGGCGTTCGGCATCTTCCTGCTGCGCCAGTACATGCTCTCGATCCCCGACCAGCTGCTGGAGGCGGCCCGCATCGACGGGGCGAGCGAGTTCCGGATCTTCTGGAGCGTGGTGCTGCCGCTGTGCACGCCCGCCCTGGCCGCGAACGCGATCTTCACCTTCCAGGGCGCCTGGGAGGACTTCCTGTGGCCGCTGATCATCCTGTCGAGCCCCGAGAAGATCACGGCGCCGGTCGGGCTGGCCCTGTTCGTCGTGCAGAACCGGACGTCCTGGACCCTGCTCTTCGCGGGGTCGGTGATCGCGACCCTGCCGATGATCATCGTCTTCCTCATCTTCCAGCGGCAGTTCGTGCAGGGCATCTCGCTGACCGGCGTCAAGGGCTGAGGTCCCGCGGGTGACGGCCACGACCGGTGCCGGTGCTGATCCTGGTGCGACGCGGGACCTGCTGCACCGGCTGCTCGCCGAGGGCAACGGCGTCCTGCGGTGCGACCCCGCCTGGGTGGCTCGCGACTTCCTGCCCGCGGGCCGCCGGCTGGGTCTGCCCGAGGATCAGTACGACGTCGGCGAGCGCGGGTCGATCTGCGAGCGCTGGCTGGCCTCCACCACCCGGGCCGACAACCGCGTCGGGCCCGACGACGAGGGGCTCAGCCGCCTGGTGGGCGACGGGGTCGGCGAGCACGGCGAGCGGCTCCTGCTGCGCGACGCGGTGGCCGCCGATCCCGCCGCGGTGATGGGCGCGTCGTACGCCGCCACCCATCCCGCGGGCCTCGGACGGCTGGCGAAGATCTTCGACTACGCCCACCGGCTGCCCTACCACGTGCACCCGCCGCACGCGTTCGCATCGCTCGTGGGGTGCGGCGCCAAGGACGAGTCCTACCACTTCCTCGACGGGGTCGACCCCGGCGCGCACCCGGAGACGTTCTTCGGCGTGCACCCGTGGATCGCCGAGCAACGGGCGCACGAGACGCTGCTGCCCTACCTCGTCGACTGGGACAGCGACCTGATCCTGCGCCACGCACGCGCCGAGCTCCAGGTCGCCGGCGAGGGCTTCCACGTGCCGTCGGGGGTCCTGCACGCCCCCGGCACGGCCCTGACCCTGGAGCTCCAGGAGGACTCCGACGTGCTCTCGATGTTCCAGGCCCTCAACGCCGGACGGATCATCTCCAAGGAGCTGTTGTTCAAGGACGTGCGGCCGGAGGACCGCGAGCGCGAGGGCGAGCGCTTCCCGCTCCGGTTCGTCGACTGGGAGACCAACGGGGACCCGTGGTTCTACGAGAACCGGCACCTCTCGCCGCAACCGGTCGCCGCCGCGGCGGGCGACGGCGAGGAGACCTGGGTCTTCTACAACACCGACAAGTACGCCGGGAAGCGACTGGTGCTCGGCCCGGGCCGGAGCCACCGGCTGAGCGAGCCGGGGGTCTACAGCGTCTTCGTCTGGAGCGGCGCCGGCACGTGGGCCGGCCTCGACGTGCGCGGCGGCGAGCCGGGGCGCGACGAGCTGGTCGTCACCCACGACGTCGCGGTCCGCGACCACGAGGTGGTCTGCACCGGGAGCGAGGGGCTCGTCGCGTTCCTGTTCTTCGGACCAGACCTGCAGGCCGGTGCGCCCGTCATCCCGCGCCGGTCCTCATGACCGACGAGCTCACCGTGGGCCTGTTGGGCGCCGGCCTGATCGCGGGCGTGCACGCCCACGCCTACCGGGACGCGCCCGGCGTACGCATCGCAGCCGTCGCCGACCCGGTCCCCGGCAAGGCGGAGCGGATCGCCGAGCAGTACGGCGCGCGGGTGGTCCCCGGCCTCGACGAGCTGCTCGACCTCGGCGTCGACATCGTGGATGTCTGCACGCCGCCGACGGCCCACGCGCTGGCCACGATCACGGCACTGGAGGCGGGCCGGCACGTGTTCTGCGAGAAGCCGCTGACCCGCACCATGGACGAGGCGACGGCAGTGGTGAACGCTGCGGAGACCGCACCCGGTCTGCTCATGGTCGGCCACGTGACGCGCTACGAGCCCGATCACCGGACGGCTCGCGAGCTGGTCGACGCCGGCGAGATCGGTGAGGTCCGGATGCTGACCCACTCCGTGACCTCCGCGATGCCGGGCTGGACCGAGGCCGGGTGGCTCGCCGACCCGGGGCGGTCCGGGGGTCCGCTGCTCGACCAGGCCGTGCACAGCTTCGACTACGCGCGCTGGGTGGTCGGCGCGCCGGCGGTGCGGGTGACCTGCTTCGCCGCCGACACCCACTCCGGGCCCGGCACCTACGCCGTCGCGACCGTGCGCTACGCCAACGACGCCATCGCCACCATCGAGTGCAGCTGGGCCCACCCGGCCGCCCGGGGCTTCAAGCTGGCCGCCGAGATCGTCGGCACGCAGGGCCGGCTCACCTGGAGCAACAGCGAGCAGATGGGCGGCGTCCTCCACCCGCGCGAGGGCGACACGGAGTGGTGGGACGTGCTGTCCGACCGCGGGTTCCGGCTGGAGCTGCGCACCTTCGTCGACGCGGTCCGAGCGGGTGCGCCGTCCCCGGTGCCCGCGAGCGAGGGCGCCGAGGCGCTCCGCACCGCCCTGGCCGCGGTCGAGTCGGCAGCGAGCGGCCGGACCGTGGACCTGACCGGCCGGCAGGTGCCGTGACCGTCCGGGTCGGCATCCTCGGTGCGGCGCACACCGGTCACGCCTGGGCCTACACCCGTGCGCTGCTCGACCTGCCCGGTGCGCGGTTCGTCGGCGTCCACGACAGCGACCCCGAGCACGCCCGGTGGATCCGGCAGGACTTCGGCGTCCCCTTCGTGGCGGACGCGGCAGAGCTGCTCGACGGCGTCGACGCGGTGCTGGTGTGCAGCGCCAGCGCAGACCACCGGGCCCACGTGGAGCTGGCCGCCGCGCACGGACGACACGTCCTGTGCGAGAAGCCCCTGGCCACGACCGTCGCGGATGCGGAGGCGATGGTGCAGGCCTGCCTCGCCGCCGGCGTCCAGCTGCACGTGGCGTTCGTGTCCCGGTTCCTGCCCATGGTCGCCCGCGCCCGCACGGCCGTGCGGGACGGGAAGCTGGGCCGGCTGGTCGGCCTGGTGGGCGGCAACAGGGGCCGGCCACCCCTGCCGCCCGCCTACCCGCCCTGGATCACCGATCCGGTCGCGGCCGGTGGCGGCGCGCTCATGGACCACTCCGTCCACGTCACCGACACGATGCGCCACGTCTCCGGTCTCGAGGTGTCGGCGGTGTCCGCCGAGGCCGGCGAGCTGCTGTGGGGCGCAGGCGTGGACGACGTCGCGCTGCTGTCGCTGCGCTTCGACAACGGCGCGGTCGGTACGGTCGACCCGAGCTGGTCTGTCCCCGCGGACCACCCGTGGGACTACGACTTCTTCCTGCGCCTGGTCGGCACCGAGGGGTCGCTCGACCTCACCGACGGCGGCGAGGCGCTCCGGGTGGTCAGCACCCGGCAGGGAGCGCCTCGCGGGCTGCGGCACGCGTCGTTCGCGGAGGACGCCGACCGCGCCATGCTCGAGGCCTTCCTCGCGTCGGTGCGCGCGGGCGAGGTGCGGGACCCGTGCGCCACGGGCGAGGACGGCGTGCGGGCCCTGGAGATCGCGCTGGCCGGCTACCGCTCCTGCGAGCTCGGGGAGGTCGTCGCACTCCGCTGAGCGACGCTACTTCTCCAGAGCCCAGAGCTGCTGGCGCACCGGTGCGTGCCGGAACGCGTGGCCGATGGCGTTGTAGGCCCGCTTCGGCTCGAGTCGCCGGTCGAACGCCAGAGGACGGCGGTGCGACCCGTCCTCGCGGGGCCGGTCCTCGTCGAGCCAGGTGTAGCGGTCGGTCAGCCCGAACGCGACCACGGCCTTGACCGCCGGCTCGTCGAGGGCCACGTCCAGGTAGCGCCGGTAGACGTCGGCGACGCCGCGGTCGCGTGCCGCGAAGTCCTTCGGCAGCCCGTCGTCGAGCACGTCGAGCTCGGTGATGAGGATGTGGAGGCCGCGGTCGGCCAGCTCGCGGAGGAAGGCGCGATAACCGGACGCGTGGAACCTCTCGGCGAACCGGTCGGCGAGCAGGTGCCCCTGGATGCCGGCGGCCTGGACCGGCACGCCCCGGTCGAGCAGCCGGTCGATGGCCTTGAGGAAGGCCTTCCGGCGAGGGCCGGGACCCTCACCGAACTCGTTGGCGGTCTCGAAGCCGAACTCGTTGATGATCCTCAGCGCGCCCGGGTCGCCCTCCTCGGCGAGGTGGAAGCACTCGGCGATGTAGCCCGGACCGATGGTCTCGAACCAGGGGACGTTGGTCCGGAACCCGTGGCGGTTGGCGTCGTAGGGGTCGGTGACCTCGTTGGCCACGATCCAGCCGTTCATCCGGCCCTTGTAGTGCGCGACCTCCTCGGCGATCACGCCGTAGAGCAGCTTCTCGGCCTTCTTCCTGCTGAGCCCCCAGAGGTCGTCGTCGGTCCAGCCGTCGCCGAAGCCCTCGTCCCAGACCAGGTGCGCGCCGATGGTGAGCTGCTTGTTGGCCTCCGCGAACGCGATGATCTCGTCACCGGGCTTGAAGTTGAGAGGCGCCTTGGGCTTCGGCTTCAGCTGGTACCAGAGCAGGTCGTCCTCGGTGAAGAGGAGCGCGGCCTCGCGGCCGTGCACGGCCGGGTAGGTGTCATCGAGCTGCCAGGTCGCGATCGAGGAGCCGAAGACGATCCCCTTGGCCGCCGCCTGCTCCCACAGGGGCGGGCGATCGGGACGGCGCCGGGCCGGGCGCAGCGCCGCCTCGGCGGGCCGGGGGAGCCCGGCAGCGATCCCGGCAGCGGTGGCGCCGACCAGCAGGGACCGGCGAGGGAGCGAGGGGGCTGGCATGGCTGCTCCTGGCTGTCTCGAGGCGTGCAAATCGATTCACACGTTAAGCGCCCGGATGCTCCGGTGACAAGGGTCGGCTCACGTGTGCAGGACGACCTCGCCGTCGTCCACGGAGACGCGGTAGGTCGGCAGTCCGAAGCGGTCGGGCTCGAGCAGGGACCGTCCGCTCTCGAGGTCGAACTCCCACCCGTGCCAGGGGCAGCGGAGCACCCGGTCGTCCATGCCGTAGACCAGCTCGTGCGGGCCGGCCGCGACCATGGTCCCGCTCAGCGAGCCGGTGGACATCGAGGCGCCCATGTGGGGGCAGCGATCGCCGACCGCGAAGAACTCGTCCCCCACGCTGACCACGCCGACGCGCCGGCCGCCGACCTCGACCACCCGGCAGCCGTCGCGCTGCACCTCCTCGGTCGTGCCGATCCGCACCTGCACCGCGCCGCTCCGTCCTTGCCTGGTGGGTCGTGTCCCTGTCGCCGGGCCAAACGATTTGCTATGCATGACTCTGGCGGCTCCGGAGTCGTCCCGCAACCGCCGCGCCCACCCAGGAGCCGTCATGACCGAAGTGACCGACCGGACCGCCGAGGCCGCCGCGGGGAGCCGCTACGAGCTCGTCGACTGCGACGTCCACCCGGTCATGAAGAGTGGCCTGGGCGAGCTCCGGCCGTTCCTGACCCGTGCCGCGCAGCGCCGCCTGGGCCTCGACGAGCGGCGCAACCTCACGACCGTCGGGCACCGCGAGGCGGTCTCGATCCCGCGCAACCTGCTCTACGTCAACCAGGCCGGTGTGCTGCGCGACGACGCCCGCGCGCCGGACGGCTCCGCGCCCGGCGCCGACCCGGCCTTCACGGCGCAGCAGCTGCTCGACGCCAACGGCATCTCCCGGGCCGTGCTGATCGGCGGGGAGGTCCTCGGCCTGGGCGCGATGCCCGATCCCGACGCCGCCGCGATGATCGCCTCGGCCTACAACGACTGGCTGGCCGAGACCTGGCTGGCCGCGGACGAGCGCTACCGAGGCACCCTCGTGGTCGGCGCGCAGGACCCGCTCCTCGCCGCGGCGGAGATCCGTCGCGCCGGAGCCGACGAGCGGTTCGTCGCCGTGCTGCTGCCGCTGACCAACATCCTGATGGGGCAGCGCCACTACTACCCGATCTACGAGGCCGCGGCCGAGCTCGGTCTCCCGGTCACCGTGCACCCCAACTCGGGCGAGGGCATCTTCCGCACCTCGCCACCGATGGCCGGTGGCACCCCGACCTACTACGTCGAGTGGCACACCGGTCTGAGCCAGGTGTTCCAGGCCAACCTGATCAGCCTGGTCTGCCACGGGGTCTTCGAGAGGTTCCCCGGGCTCAAGGTGGTCATGACCGAGGGCGGCCTGGGCTGGATCCCCGACGTGCTGTGGCGGCTGGACAAGAACGTGAAGGGCCTGCGGGACGAGGTGCCGTGGGTCAAGCGGCTGCCGAGCGACTACGTCGTCGACCACGTGCGGTTCACCACCCAGCCGTTGCCCGAGCCGAAGCGCCGCCACCACCTGCACGTGCTCTGCGAGATCGCGCGGGCCGACCGGACCCTCATGTTCAGCTCGGACTACCCGCACTGGGACTACGACGACCCGCGGCACGCACTGACCGCGCTCCCGGCCGAGATCCGGCAGCGGGTCATGGTCGACAACGCTGTCGAGACCTACGGTCCGCGTCTGTGAGCAGTGCCGTTTGTGAGCGGTGCCGGTCAGCGAGGGTCGCCGGTGAAGGCGAGCCCCACACCGAGGCCGATCATCGAGACTCCGCCCACCGCGCCCATCGCCTCACCGCGCCGCGGCCTGCGGACGAACCACGACCGCAGCTGGCTGGCGACCAGCGCCCAGGTGGAGTCGGACACCATCCCGATGCCGAACGCGAGCAGCCCGAGCAGCAGCAGCTGCACCTGGACGTGGCCCTCCCCGCGGTCCACGAACTGCGGCAGCACGGCGGCCAGGATCATGTAGGCCTTCGGGTTGGAGACGCCCACGACGTAGCCCTGCCGGATCGCGCGCCGCCAGGTCATGCCCCCGGCACTGGGACCGGCCGACCCGGAGAGGAAGTCCTTGCGCCTGCGGACCGCCTCGACGCCGAGGTAGACGAGGTACGCCGCGCCCACCAGCTTGAGGACGTGGAAGACCACGATCGACTCCTGGACGACCACGCCGAGGCCGAAGGCGACCAGGACGACGATGGTGAGCAGCCCCAGCGAGTTGCCGGCGACGCTGGCCAGAGCCACCCCGCGGCCGTAGGCGAGCGCGCGCCCGATCACGAAGACGACGCTCGGCCCGGGGATCGCGATCAGGATCAGCGCGGCCACGCCGAAGCCGAGGAGCTGGTCGACGGAGATCACGCCACCACGGTAGTGGTGCTAGCCCCACCGCGATCGGGGACCTGACCCTCCTGACCGCGGGCTGAGACGCCGGTTGTCTGGAGACATGACAACCACGACGACAGCCGCGCCGCGTACGGCGTCCGGGAGCGACTTCGCCGAGCTCCACCGGCGGGTCAACGCGGCCGGCCTGCTCCGCCGGCGGCCCGCCTACTACGCCGTCCGCCTGGGGCTGGTGGCCACGGCCCTCGTCGCCGGCTGGTCGGCCTTCTTCGTGGTCGGGTCCTCGTGGTGGACGCTGGCGGTCGCCGCGTTCCTCGCCGTCGTCTTCGCCCAGGTCGCGCTGGTGGCCCACGACCTCGCGCACCGCCAGGTGTTCCGCACCAACCGCCCCAGCGCCCGGGCCGGGCTGGTCGCCGGCAACCTGGCGATCGGCATGTCCTACGGCTACTGGATGGCCAAGCACACCAAGCACCACGCCAACCCCAACCACGACGAGCTCGACCCGGACGTCGGCCCGGGCGTGCTCGTCTGGAGCCGCGACGCGGCTCGAGGCCGAGGCGTCCTGGCCCGCCACCAGGCGTTCCTCTTCCTCCCGCTGCTCACCCTGCTCGGCGTCTCGCTGAAGCGCGACAGCATCAGGGCGATCCGGGACCGCGCGGTCAAGCGGCCCCGGCTCGAGGGCGGCCTGCTGGCCGCGCACTTCGTCTTCTACGTGTCCGCCCTGTTCACCGTGCTCTCGCCGGTGCAGGCGGTCGCCTTCCTCGTGGTGCACCAGGCGCTCTTCGGCGTCTACCTGGGGCTCACCTTCGCGCCCAACCACAAGGGCATGCCGCATCCCGACGGCACCGAGGACTTCCTGCGCAAGCAGGTGCTGACGTCGCGCAACGTGCGCGGCGGCTGGCTCGTCGACACGGCGCTGGGCGGGCTCAACCACCAGATCGAGCACCACCTGTTCCCGGCCATGCCGACGCCCAACCTGCGCAAGGCGCAGCCGATCGTGCAGGCCTACTGCGCCGAGATCGGGGTCGACTACGAGGTGACCGGCCTGGCCGACTCCTACGCCCGGGCCTTCCGGCACCTGCACGACGTCGGGGCCGAGCTCAGGTCAGGGCCCGCAGCCCGGCGGTGACCGCGACGGCGACGACCACCGCCAGCACGACGGACCGGCCGCGCCACAGCAGGACCCCGCCAGCGAGCACGCCGACGGTGTCGGCGCCGGCGCCCACGTGCTTGCCGTCGGCGAGGGCGGACGTGATCACGAGCGCGGCCAGCAGCGCCGGTGCCATCATCGCGACGACCCGGAGGAACGCCGGATGCGGTGTGCGGCCCCCGAACACCACCGGTCCGGCGGCGCGCACGACCGCCGAGGTCACCGCGAGCCCGAGGATGGTCCACCAGATCGTCATCGGCCCGTTCATCGGCGCAGCCCCAGGAGCGCGGCCACCGCGGCAGCGAGGATCGGCACGCCGGCCGGGGTGAACGGCACCAGCGCGAGGGAGATCGCCGCGCCGCACAGCGCCACGACCCGCGAGCGCGGCAGGCGCAGCTCCGCGATCAGGATCCCGAGGAAGAACGTCGGGAACACCGCGTCGAGGCCGAACCGCTCGGTGTCGCCCAGGAGGTCGCCGCCCAGCGCGCCGACGACCGTGCCGAGCAGCCAGGCGACGTACTGCGGGGCGGTCGTCCCGAACAGCAGCCACCGGTCGAAGGTCCCGTCGCCACGGTTCGCGAGGGCCCACGAGGAGTCCACCATCGTCTGGCCCTGCAGGGCCCGGGCCAGCGGGCCGCCGGGCAGCGACGGAGCCAGGGCGGTGCCCATCGCCAGGTAGCGGCCGTTCATGAGCGTGCCGGCGACCACAGCCGCCACCGCCGTGCCTCCGCTGGCCAGGACGGCGAGCCCGGCGAACTGGGCCGAGCCCGCGAAGACGATCGCCGCCGTGAGGATCGCCTGGAGGGCCGAGAACCCGGCCTGCCGCGCCAGCACGCCGAAGGACACCGACAGCACGAACCCCACGGCGGCGTAGGGGAGACCCAGCCGGACCCCGGCCCCGAACGACTCGCGCACCGGCCCGAGACTAGGCGGCTGCCGAGCGGGAACACGGTGGCGTCTCACCGCGTTCGTTGAATCGTGAAGAACATCGGCTTCCTGTCCTTCGGCCACTGGAACCCCTCGCCGCAGTCGCAGACGCGCTCGGCGTCCGACGCGCTCCTCCAGTCGATCGAGCTCGCGGTCGCAGCCGAGGAGCTGGGCGCGGACGGCGCCTACTTCCGGGTCCACCACTTCGCACGCCAGCTCGCGTCGCCGTTCCCGCTGCTGGCTGCGGCAGGGGCGCGCACCAGCCGCATCGAGCTGGGCACCGGCGTGATCGACATGCGCTACGAGAACCCGCTCTACATGGCCGAGGACGCCGGGGCCGCCGACCTGATCGCGGGCGGTCGGCTCCAGCTCGGCATCAGCCGCGGCTCACCGGAGCAGGTCGTCGACGGGTTCCACTACTTCGGGCACGTGCCCGCCGAGGGCTCCGACCACGCCGACCTGGCGCGCGAGCACGCGCGCATCTTCCTCGAGGTGATCGAGGGCAAGGGGTTCGCGCAGCCCAACCCGCGGCCGATGTTCCCCAACCCGCCCGGGCTGCTCCGCATCGAGCCGCACTCGCCGGGGCTGCGCGACCGCATCTGGTGGGGCGCGGGCACCCGCAAGACCGCGGTGTGGACGGCCGAGCAGGGCATGAACCTGATGAGCTCGACGCTCCTCACCGAGGACACCGGCGTCCCGTTCCACCAGCTCCAGGCCGAGCAGATCCAGATGTTCCGTGACGCCTGGGCCGCCGCCGGTCACGAGCGGGAGCCCCGCGTCTCGGTGAGCCGCAGCATCTTCCCGCTGGTCAGCGACCTGGACCGCGCGTACTTCGGGCACGACACCACGAGCCAGGACCAGGTCGGTCACCTCGACGGCGGGCTGGCGCGCTTCGGGAAGTCGTACGCCGGTGAGCCCGACGAGCTGGTCGAGCAGCTCGCCGAGGACGAGGCCGTCGCGGCGGCGGACACGCTGCTGCTCACGGTGCCCGAACCAGCTCGGCGTCGACTACAACGCCCGCGTGCTCGACAGCGTGCTTCGCCACGTCGCGCCGGAGCTGGGCTGGCGCTGACCCCTCCGTCGTGGTTGCCCTCGGCGTACGGCTGGATCACGCGGTCGCGGGTTCTGGTCGCGGATTTCCAGGCTCCGCCCGACACATCCGTCGCGGTGCCGCGACCGATACGGAAGGATTGCCACTGAGGACTAGACCGGGTTGACTGAGTCGGCTGATAGCTCGCGGAGTTCCCCGATTCTGCCGCGCGACGCGAGGAGTGAAACCTATCGTGAACTCGATCCTGACGGGTGCCGTCGTGATTCCTCGCGACGACTCCAACTCGACCAACGTGGGTGGGCAGAATGGCTGAGGACAAGCGTCGCGAGGGCGCCGGACGCGTGGCGTCCGCGATCGCGCTCCCGGAGTGGTCCCTTCGTCGCAAGCTGGCGCTGGCCCTCACGATCCCGATGCTCCTCGCCGCGACGTTCGGCGGCCTGCGCGTGCACAACGCGCTCGCCGAGTCCGACAACTACTCGGCGACCGCCAAGCAGATTACCGTGCTTCGCCCGGCGGCCAACTACCTCGCCGCCGCCGAGCGCGCCATCATCGTCTCCCGTCAGCGCCCGGACCTCGAGGACCAGGGCCGGCTCTCGGCGATCAAGGCCGTCGGCGTGGCCGGGCAGCGTCTCGAGGACACCGGCAAGTCGGCCGACCTGACCTCGGCACAGCGCACCCGGCTCTCGTCGGTGCTCAAGCTGAGCGAGCAGCTCCGCTCCGGAACCGCCTACCTCTCGGCGGGCCAGGCGGTCTCGCAGGTCCGCCAGCTCCAGCGCGGTGTGACCGAGCTGATCGACGCGATCATCGCCGAGCAGCTCGAGCCCGAGGCCAAGCTGCCCGCCCTCCAGAACGCCCTGGACGGCCGGGTGTCGCTGGCCATGCAGCAGTACCAGGTCAACGTCCCCGACGCCCACACCATCAACGACGTCGACCTCTCCGCGGAGCTCGGTGTCGAGCAGGTCATCATCGACCGCCTCGGCTCCATCATCGGCACGACCGACCCCCAGGTGCAGAGGCTCAACCAGCAGAACGCCGCACACTTCGGCGTGATCCGCGGTGGCGGCCACGACATCGGCGACGCGGAGGCGTTCGAGGCCTACGACAACCTGACGGTCGAGCTGCTCGACGACATCGACAAGAACCTCGAGGCCGCCGCCAAGGACGCGCGCGCGCTGGCCATCGCCAACGCCGTCGTCACCATCGCCCTGCTGGTGGCCGCGATCCTCCTGGCCCTGCTGGTCTCCCGCATGCTGCTGAACCCGATCCGCCGGGTGCGTGAGGGTGCCCTGGAGGTCGCCAACGTCCGGTTGCCCGAGATGGTCGCCGAGATCCGGGCCGGCGGCGACCCGGGGGAGATCACCCCGATCAACGTGCACACCCGCGAGGAGATGGGCCAGCTGGCTCGCGCGGTCGACGACATGCACCGGCAGGCCGTGCACCTGGCGTCCGGCGAGGCCCGCCTGCGCTCGCAGGTCGGCGAGATGTTCTCGACGCTGTCTCGCCGCAACACCTCCCTCATCAACCAGCAGCTCGGCCTGATCGAGCGGCTGGAGAAGGACGAGGAGGACCCGAACCGCCTCGAGTCGCTGTTCCGGCTCGACCACCTCGCCTCCCGCATGCGCCGTACGGCCGACTCGCTGATGGTGCTGGCCGACGCCCCGACCCAGACCAGCGACAGCGACGCCCTCGCCCTGGGCGACGTCTTCCAGGCCGCGATGGCCGGCGTGCAGGAGTACCAGCGCGTCCAGATCGAGTCCTCGCCGCCCGAGAAGGTCAACGGCGTCGCGGCCGCCGACGTGGTGCACCTGATGACCGAGCTCGTCGACAACGCTCTCGCCTTCTCGCCCCCGACCGCGCCGGTGAAGATCTCCACCAAGCCCGCCGGCGACAGCACCATCGTCGAGATCAGCGACGGCGGCCTCGGCATCGCCCAGGACGTGCTGAGCTCGCTCAACGAGGATCTCCGCTCGGGTGGTGAGGTCACCGTCGAGACCGCGCGCCGGATGGGTCTGCTCGTGGTGAGCCGGATCGCCACCCGGCACGGCATCACCGTCTCCCTGGCCCGCAACTCGCGCGGCGGCACGACCGCCACGGTGCTGCTCCCGCCCGCACTGCTGCGCGGCCACCAGGCCCCGGTCCAGGCCAAGCAGCGTCCCGGTCTGGCGTCGCTCACGCCCGCCAAGTCGGTGCTGCCGGCCGCGGTCACCGAGCGGCTCACCAACGAGGCCGAGCCCACGAAGCTGCCCACCCGCCCCGCTGCGCCTGCGCCTGCGCTCCGGCTGCCCCGGCTGCCCCGGCCGCGCCCGCCGCCTTCAGCAAGCCCGCCGCGCCCCGGCTGCCCCGGCTGCCCCGGCTGCCCCGGCCGCTCGGACCGCCGCCACGCCCGCCCCGAGTGCGCCCGGGAAGCCGGAGGTCGCCCAGGTCGGGCTCGACTCGATCTCCGCCGCCATCAACGCGGTCACCACGGGGCTGCCCAAGCGTTCCCCGGGTGCCACCCGCTCCGGGACCACGATGCCTGGCGCACCGGTGGGTTCGACCGGTGGCTCGCTGTTCCAGCGGCTCCAGGCCAACGGCACCGCACGTCCGCAACCCGAGCTGCCGCAGCGTGAGCCGTCGACGCCCACGGTGGCGTTCGACGCCATCGACGAGACGGTCGCCGCCGGCGAGGGCGACCCTGTGGAGCCCGACGACACCGAGACCAGCGACGTCGAGACCAGCGACGTCGAGACCAGCGACGTCGAGACCAGCGACGTCGAGACCAGCGAGACCGAGGTCGAGACCGGGGTCGACGCCGAGGTGGAGGCGCCGGCCGCCGAGGTGGAGGCGCCGGCCGCCGAGGTCGAGGGGCCCGCACCCGAGGATGAGGTCGACGCGTCCGAGCCCGACCTCACGCCGATGTCGCTGGCCGTGCTCGAGCACTCCGCGGAGCAGCGGGCCGACCGGCTCCTCTCGGTCGCGCCCTCCGCCCCGGCTGACGAGGCCGGCGCGGAGAGCTGGGTGGCCGCTGCGCAGGCGGCGCCGGCTCCGCCGCCGGCCCCGGTGACTGCCTACCACCTGCTCGACTCGCGAAGCCCGATGCCCGAGCCCACCGAGGACGAGACGCCGATCTTCCGCTCCCTTCGCTCCAACTGGTTCACCGCCGGCGCGGACGAGGAGACCTGGACGACCTCGGAGATCGAGGCCGGCTGGGAAGCAGCCGAGCAGGTCGCCGAGGCGCCCGCGCTCCAGCTGAGCGAGTCGGGGCTGCCGATGCGGCGTCCCGGCAAGCGGCTGGTTCCCGGTGGTGTCTCGCCGACGCCCGTCAGCGTCGATCGCGACCCGGAGGCGATCAGAGCCCGGCTGGCCGCGCACGCCGCCGGCGTCTCCCGAGGCCGGACCGCGGCCGTCGACGAGTCCGTTACCGCACCGAGCAGCGAGGAAGGCCCCGCATGACCGAGAACCTGACCGAGACCGACGAGCGTGGGCTCGACTGGGTGGTGAGCAAGTTCGTCGACCAGGTGCCGTCCGCGGCTCACGCCATCCTCGTCTCCGCCGACGGGCTGCTGATGGCCAAGAGCTTCGACCTTCCCGACGAGCGGGCCGAGCAGGTCGCGGCCGTCTCGTCGGGACTGGCCAGCCTCGCGGTCGGTGCCGCCCGCCTCTTCGAGGGCGGCGCGGTGCTCCAGACCGTCATCGAGATGCAGCACGGCTACCTGCTGCTGATGAGCGTCGGCGACGGTTCGCACCTCGCCGTGCTCACCGAGGACACCGCCGACATCGGCCAGGTCGGCTACGAGATGGCCCTCCTCGTCGACCGTGTCGGCCGGATGGTCCAGGCCACCGCCCGCGTCCCGCTCAGCGGCATCTGAACGGCCACCAGGACCTGTCATGGCACTGCCGACCCAGCCGTGGACCCCGGACGACGACGCGCACGTGGCGCGCGTGGTCCGGCCCTACACGCTGACCGGCGGCCGTACTGCTCCCAAGGTCGAGCTGCCGTTCGAGGCGACGCTCCGCCGGGAGGTCGACGGGTCCGTGCCCACCGACGCCAACCTCGTGCGCATCCTCGAGGTGTGCGACAAACGCTCGGTCGCCGAGGTGTCCGCGCACGTGCACATGCCGATAGGCGTCGTCCGGGTCCTCCTGGGCGACCTGATCGAGCAAGGACACGTCCGGGTGCAGGCGACCCTCACCGAAAGCTCGTCGCAGGACGAGCGACGAGAGCTCATCGAAAGGACCCTCCGTGGACTCCGCACGCTCTAGCGCGCAGCGCTCCGCTGCGTCGACCAAGATCGTCGTCGCCGGCGGCTTCGGCGTTGGCAAGACGACCCTGGTGGGATCGGTCTCGGAGATCATGCCCTTGCGCACCGAGGCTCTCGTCACCAACGAGTCGGAGGGCGTCGACGACCTCGCCGCCGTCCCCAGCAAGGCCACCACGACCGTCGCCATGGACTTCGGCCGCATCACGCTCGCCGAGGACCTCGTCCTCTACCTGTTCGGTACGCCGGGCCAACGACGGTTCTGGTTCATGTGGGACGACCTGTGCCTCGGCGCGATCGGCGCGATCGTGCTCGTCGACACGGCCCGCCTCGACGAGGCGTTCTCGCCGCTGGACTACTTCGAGTCCAAGGGTCTCCCCTTCATCGTGGCGGTCAACCAGTTCGACAACTCCCAGCGCTACCCGCTCGAGGAGGTCCGTGCGGCGCTGGCCATCCCGGAGCACGTGCCGATGATCGACATCGATGCGCGCGACCGCGAGTCGTGCAAGCGGGCGCTCATCCGGATCACCGAGTACTCGCTCGAGCAGCTCACCGCCACGGTGGCCGCGCCGGCGTACTGAGGGGTCTGCCGCCAGAGGTCGACGGGCCTCCACGGTGCCCCCCTGAGCACACCGCGGAGGCCCGTCGATACCGAACAGTTGCCAGAACGCGCCAACTTGATACCTGCGAGGTGGGGTCAGTTGTCCGCCAGCACGATCGCCGCCACGTCGACCAGCCGCTGACGACTGGACCGCGCTCGCTCGCGCAGCCGGACGAACGCCTCGTCGACGGTGATGCCCTCAATCCGCGCGAGGGCACCCTTGGCCTGCTCGATCACGATCCTGCTGTTGAGCGCGCCCTGGAGCTGCTCGGTGAGAGCCTCGGCCCGGGCGATGCTGCGCTCCTGGAGGATCGCGATGGTGGCGACGTCGGCCAGTGACTGCACCACGCGGACCTCACCGGGGTCGAACCGTGTCTCGGAGACGCTGAACAGGTTGAGGGCGCCGATGGCCTGGTCGCGCAGCCGCATCGGGAAGGCGTGCACGGAGTGGAAGCCGGCCTCGAGCGCGGTCGGCGCGAACTCGGGCCAGCTCGTGGCCAGCGCGAGGTCGGTGTTGACCACCGGCTCCATGGTCCGGACGCAGTCCAGACAGGGACCTTGTCCGAGGCGCAGCTGGGTGAGCTCGAGCTCGCGGCCGGCGTCGTTGGACGCGGCCATGAACCGCAGCTGCCCGCGATGGTCGGTGAGCATGATGCCCACGGCGTCGGCCCCGCTCACCACTGTCGCGTGCTCGCACAGCGTGGTCAGGAAGTCGACGACGTCGAAGTCGGCGACGAGCGTGTCGGCCACGTCGACGAACAGGTCGGAGAGGCGCTCGGTGGAGATCATGCGGGGCCACTCCCTTCCGTCGGGTCAGGGCGGCCGGTGAGCCGCGTCGTGGACTGGGTTGTCGGGGGTGGTGAAGTCATGGGCCGTCCGTCCCTCGCAGCTTGCGTCTGCCCGCGACGATGTCCGCGGAGAGCTTTTGGAGCGAGGTGCCCTCGGCGAAGGCCACGGCGCGCATCCGCGCCAGGGCCACGTCGAGCGGCACCGCCAAGTCAATCATGACCATGCCTTGGGCCTGGTAGACCTCGTCGTGCGCCTGCATGGCGGCGTGCAGCTGCGGGTCGGGGTGGTCCCCGTCGGCGAGCTGTCGAGCAGGAGCTCGGTGGCCACCTCGGCGAAGATCAGGCCGGCGCTCAGCTCGCGCTCGCCCAGCGGTCCCGCTGCGGCACGGACGCCGGTCAGCACCCCGAAGCGGACGGCCCCGAGCTGCAGCGGGAACACGAAGACGGCCGCGATGCCGCGTTCGATGGCCGCCGCGGCGAAGCCGGGCCAGCGGGCCAGGGAGGCCGGCAGGTCGGGGACGAGCACCGGCTGTCCCGCCGCGTAGGCGTCGAGGCCGGGACCTTCGCCGAGGTCGAACTGGAGCTCCTGGATCGCGGGGCCGGGCGGCCCCGCCGAGGCGACGAGGGTCGACGATCCCTTGGTGGTCATCAAGGTGACGGTGACCTGGTCGAAGCCGAGCTCCAGCATGGCGGCTCGGCAGAGGCGACCGAGGCCGATGGCCACGTCGGGCACCACGTCGGGGTCGGCGGTCAGGACGGCCCGGGCCTGTTCGCGCAACCGGTCACCGTGGTCGTCGGTGACGCGGTAGCCGGCCACTTCCACCCTCCTCGCCGTCGCTCGACACCGAGCCGATGTCAGGGTGCTCTGGCCTACCAAGGTACTACTCGGCCGAGCTCGGACGCATGCTCCGCCGCATGCTCTGCCGTCAGCTCTGTCGCCAGGAGGTCGGCGCGCAGCTGCGCGATCACCCGGGTCAGCAGCCGCGAGACCTGGGCCTGGGTGAGCCGGAGCTCCACGGCGATCGAGCGCTGGGTCTGGTCCCGTTCGAACCGCAGCCGCAGCAGCTCGCGCTCTCGCGGCGCGAGCCGCTCCAGGAGCGGGGCCAGCACCGAGCGGAGCTCGATCGCCTCCTGCTCATCTGTCCCGTGCCGACCCTCGGGGCCGAGCCCTCGCGACATCGGCCGGGTGCCCTTCTGCTCGATGGACGCGGGGCGGAAGCAGCCGCGGGCCCGCAGGGCGTCCTCGACCTCCTGCGTGGTCAGGCGCAGGTGCCTGGCCAGCCGGTGCACCGTGTGCACGCCGTAGCGGATCTCGTCGGCCTCGGGGAGCCCCTCGCGGTCGATGAGCAGCTGTACCTCCTGCACGCGGCGAGGGACGCGGATGGTCCAGCCCAGGTCGCGGAAGTGCTGCTTGACGCCACCGAGGATCGTCGGCACCGCGAAGCTCAGGAAGTCGTGGCCCCGCTCGGGGTCGAAGGTCCGGACCGCCTGCACCAGGGCGAGGCAGGCAGTCTGGTCGAGGTCGTCGCGGTCGATGCCGCGCCCGTGGTAGCGCCGGGCCACGGCCAGGGCCACCTCGGTGTTCAGCAGCACGACCTGCTGCCGGATCTCGTCGCGTTCGGCTTCTCCAGCGGTGCTCAGGGAGGCGAACAGCGCCGCTGTCCGGGGGCCCCGCAGCCTACGCGCGAGCCCTGACGCTCGGCTGCCGGATCCGGCCCGGCGCCCGCCCTCGTCGCGATCGTGCACACGTCCTCCCCGGGCACTCGCTGTGCGTTGCCATCGGGGTCCGGGACGGCCGTGCACGCAGCATAGCGATGGGCGCGGTCGGGGCCTCGGACGTGGTCAGAACTCGTAGCCGTACTCGCGCAGGTCCGCCTCGAAGAGGTCCGCCACCCGCGTGCGGGTCCGCTCGTTGTAGTGCTCGCGGTAGTCGGGTCGTCCGGGGTCGATGTTGACGCTCTTGAGCCCGACCCACTCCAGCCCGAGATGGTCGTAGATCTTCTGGAGGTCGGACTCCAGGGTCTCCTGGCGACCCGTGAAGTCCGCCCGCTTCCTGTCGTTGTTGAGGAAGGCCGCCTGAGGCTTGCGCAGCCGGGGGTACTCGTCTGGCGCGCGCATGACGAAGGACTCGAAGTCGGGGTGCCTCTCGATGATCCCCGCCACGAACTTGTTGCGCTGCAGGTGGTCGAGGTAGCGCTCGACTCCCTCCGCGGCGCCGTCGCGGAACCGCTCCATCATCCGCCACCAGGAGAGCATCCGGGCCCACGGGTTCCGGACGAAGCCCGCGGTCCAGTAGTCCGCCAGGCCCGGCTCGAGCTGGAGCAGCCGGTCGAGGGGTGCGTGCCGGTTGGCCGCGGGGATCCGGCGTACGTCGCCGAGCGCCGCGGTCAGGCCGTTGTCGATCGTCGACCCACCGGTCTTCTGCACGTGCACGAAGAGGAACCGGTGCGAGTCGGAGATGAGCACCCGATCAACCTACCGAGCGCTGCGGTGCTGAAACCGGGCTGGGACTCGACCACCGCTCATCGAGCTTGTCGAGATGTCCGCAGGGTCCGACCGGCGACCGTCGGCTCCACGTGCCAAGGCTGGCGGCATGCGTGAGCTCGGTGACCTGGTCGTCGACCTCAGCGCGCGCGGGGACCGGGCGACCGCCGTCTACCGTGCCCTGCTCGACGCGGTGCGCAGCGGGCGGCTCGAGCCGGGGGAGCGGCTGCCGGCGACCCGGGCGCTCGCCGCCGACCTCGGCGTGTCACGGACGACGGTGGCCACGGCCTACGACCGGTTGGTGGCCGAGGGGTTCCTGACCGCGCGGGTCGGTGCGGGGACGTTCGTCGCCGACGCGGCCCGGCCGGTGCGGCCCGCGCGCCGCGGGACCGACCTGGTGCCGCGACCCGGGTGGGGCCTCGCGCCACACCCGACCAGCGGGTCGAGCCCCAAGCCGGCCCACGACTTCCGCGTCGGGATCCCTGACGCGCGGCTGTTCCCGTTCGACACCTGGCGCCGGCTGGTGACCGCGGAGCTGCGCGTGGGCGCGCACGACCTCGGGGTCTACGCCGACCCCGCCGGACACCTGCCGCTGCGGGAGGCGATCGCGCGACAGCTCGCCCTGTCGCGGGGCGTGACCGCGAGGCCCGACGAGGTCCTGGTCACCCACGGCACCCAGCAGGCCCTCGACCTGGTGACCCGGGTCCTGGTCGGGCCCGGCGACGTGGTCGCGATGGAGGAGCCGGGCTACCCGCTGGCGCGCGACGTGTTCGCGTCCTACGGCGCGAAGGTGGTGCCGGTCCGCGTCGACGAGGAGGGCCTGGTCGTCGACGAGCTCCCGGCGTCGGCGCGGCTGGTGTTCACCACGCCGTCACACCAGTTCCCGACCGGCCCGCCTCTCTCGCTCGACCGGCGGCGAGCGCTGCTCGACTTCGCCGGACGACACCGGTGCGCGGTGATCGAGGACGACTACGACAGCGAGTTCCGCTTCACCGAGCGGCCCCTCGAGACGCTCCACTCGATGGACGACGCGGGCCGGGTGCTCTACCTCGGCACGTTCTCCAAGTCGCTGGTGCCCGGGCTGCGGTTCGGCTACCTGGTGGCGCCCGAGCCGCTGCAGGACGCGTTGCGGGCGGCACTGCAGCTCTCGGTCGGCTACCTCGCCGTTCCCGAGCAGGCGGCGCTCGCGCGGTTCCTCGAGGACGGCCTGTTCGCCCGCCACCTGCGCAGGGCCCGGGCGGTCTACGCCGAGCGGCGCGAGCTGGTGCTCGAGGCGATCCACGGACCGCTCGGCAAGCACCTCGAGCTGGTGCCCTGCCAGGCCGGCCTGCACATCACGACCGTGCTGCGCGACGAGCTCGTCGACGACACCGAGGTCGCGCGCCGCGCGGCCGAGCAGGGCGTCGTGGTCGAGGCCCTCTCGTCCTACGCCGTGGCGGGTCTGCCGCGCGGCATCGTGATGGGCTACGGCGCCGCCGACACGGCGTCGATCGGGCCGGGGCTGGCGAGGCTGGGCTCGGTTCTCGAGCAGTGACGGCCGGTCAGCCGATCGAGCAGGCTGCCCCGGCGACGGGCTCCGGCTCGCGATGCCGGGCCGTCCACGCCACCGCGCCGACGCCGATGAGCGCCGGCACCAGCAGGTTGGTGCCGGTGAGGGCGAGCAGCCCGAGGGTCGCGACGAAGCCGACGCCCGCGCCGCGACGTACCCACGTGCCACGGGGGAGCAGCTTGAGGGCGGCCGCGGTGCCGACCGCGTAGACCAGCGTGAAGGCCCCCGTGGTCATCAGCAGGGGGGCGTTGAGCGAGAGGCCGCCCATCGAGATCACGGCCAGCGAGGCGAGCCCGCCGAGCGCCACCACGGCCAGCGAGCGGCGCGGGACCTCGCCGGCGGTGGAGCCCTGGGCCAGCCAGGTCGGCAGCGCGCCGTCGCGCGCGAGGGCCGCGCCGAGGCGCGCCCCACCGGCGAAGTAGGCGTTGATGGCGCCGACCGACAGCAGCACGGCGACCACGGTCGTCACCGGGCGGGCCGCCTCGCCGAAGCCGAGCACCAGCAGGTTGGACAGCGGCGCCTTGCCGGGGTGGTTGCCGAGCACCGCGACGGTCGCGAAGGCGACACCGAGGTAGAGCACGCTGATGACAGCGATCGCGATGCCGGTGGCGCGGCCGATGTCGCGGCCCGGGTTGCGGTACTCACCGCTCAGCGAGGTCACCGCCTCCCAGCCGGCGAAGGCCCACACCAGCAGCGCCGCCGCGGGACCGATGGCCAGCCAGCCGTGCGGGGCGAACGGCGTCAGGTTGCCGAGGTCGGCGTGCGGGAGAGAGACCAGGGTGGCCGCCAGCAGCAGCCCGCCCAGCACGAAGGCGATGACCAGCTGCACCCGGCCGCTGACCCGCAGGCCGAACCAGTTCATCGCCGCTACGACGCCGATGATCGCGCCGGTGGCG
Organism: uncultured Actinomycetota bacterium; assembly: GCA_963766475.1. Lineage (GTDB taxonomy): Bacteria > Actinomycetota > Actinomycetes > Propionibacteriales > Nocardioidaceae > Nocardioides. Next base: position 747,133 of record CAVXZS010000009.1, read on the forward strand.
AGCAGCTGGGTCTGCCGTCCGCCGCCGACGGAGTCCGCGACGTACGCCCCGGCGAAGCCGGCCGCCGTCGGCGCCCCGATCGGGATCGCGAAGTAGAAGCACCAGCCCACGACGGTCGCGGCGCGGGCGCCGAACGCTCGGCGGGCGTAGGTCGAGACTCCGCCGCCGTCGGGGTAGCGGGCGCCCAGCGCCGCGAACGTCGTCGCCAGCGGGATGGACAGGAGCAGCAGTCCAGCCCACGCCAGCAGCGACGCCGGCCCGGCCGCGTGGATGGCCAGTGCCGGCAGGGAGATGACCCCGGTCCCGAGCACCGCGCCGATGGTCAGCGCCGCGCCCTGGGGCACGTCCAGCTGGCCGCCCACGGTGCCCGGGGGGTCAGCCGGCTGGGTCGGCGGTGCGATCGAGCTCATGGCTCAATTCTGGTGACTCAAATGGCTGTAGAGAACGGCCAATCAGAGCTTAATTGGCCAGGCCAATCTAGGTGTGTTCCCGCGAGCGGAGCGATCACGAGGGTAGAGAACCTGAGATCTTCTCGATCAGCGCGGTCGTCGAGATGGCCGGCGTGCGGGGCAGGTAGACGACCTCGCAGACGTCCTCGAACTCGTCGAACCTGCCGGCCCAGTCGTCGCCCATGACGAGCACGTCGGCGGCGTACTGCTCGATGTAGTGGCGCTTGAGCTCGAGGCTCTCCTCGACGAACACCTCGTCCACGGGCTTCAGCGCGGCGACGATCGCGAGCCGCTCGGCCTGGCTGAAGACCGGCTCGCGACCTTTCTTGCTCAGGTTGAGCGCGTCGGACGAGACGCCGACCACCAAGCGGTCGCCGTGCAGCGCCGCGCGCTCGATGACCCGGAGGTGCCCGACGTGGAAGACGTCGAACGTGCCGAAGGTCAGGACGGTGCGAGGCATGGCCGCGATTCTCCCAGCCCCGGCGCATCGGCGAGAATCGGCGCCAATGACGAACACCGCGGCTGCCACCGCACCCCTCATCGCGGGCGACCCCGCTGCCGACGCGCTCCGCCGCGCCGGCCTGCGACGGATGCGCACGGTGGCGGTGGGACTCCTCGTGTTCGCCGCGGTGGTCTACGTCGCGACGCTCGACCGCGACGGGTTCGTCGGGTTCGTCAACGCGGGCGCCGAGGCGTCGATGGTCGGCGCGATCGCCGACTGGTTCGCGGTGACCGCCCTCTTCAAGCACCCGCTCGGGCTGCCGATCCCGCACACCGCCCTGATCCCGAAGCGCAAGGACGACCTCGGCCGGGGACTGGAGGAGTTCGTGAGCGAGAACTTCCTCCAGGAGGCGATCATCCGCGACCGGATCGCCGCCGCCGGGATCTCCCACCGGGTCGGGGTATGGGTCGCCGAGCCGGCCAACGCGCGGCGCGTCGTCGACGAGGTGGCCGAGGTGGCGGCCATCGCGCTCGCCAAGGTGCGCGACGACCACATCGAGTCGCTGGTGCGCGATGCGCTCACCCCGCGCTTCCGCGAGGAGCCGATCGCTCCGCTGCTCGGCGGGCTCCTGTCGGAGGCGCTCCGCGACGACCTGCACCACGGGCTGGTCGACCTGGCCCTCGAGGAGCTGCACGGCTGGCTGGTGGAGAACCCCGACACGGTCGCCGACGTGATCGGCGAGCGGGCGCCGTGGTGGGCGCCGCCGCGGCTCAACGAGGCGGTGACCGGCCGGATCCACCTCGAGCTCGTCAAGTGGGTCGGCGACATCCGCGACGACCCGCAGCACCGCGCCCGGCTCGCCCTCGACTCCGTGCTCACCGATCTGGCCGACGACCTCCAGCACGATCCCGCCACGCAGGCGCGGGCCGAGGCGCTCAAGGAGCGCATCCTCGACAACCCGGCGGTGATCCGCTCGGCGATCTCGCTCTGGGACGCGCTCCGCCGCGCGCTGACCGCCTCGCTGCAGGACCCGCAGGGCGCCGTACGCCAGCGGCTGCTGACCGAGGTGACGACGTTCGCCCAGCGGCTGAGCTCCGACCCCGCGCTGCAGAGGCGCCTGGACGGGCTCGCGGCGGATGCCGCGGTCTTCGTGGTCGACCGCTACGGCGCCGAGCTGACCGCGGTGATCACGCACACGATCGAGCGCTGGGACGGCCGGGAGGCCGCTCGCCGGATCGAGCTGCACGTCGGCCGCGACCTGCAGTTCATCCGGATCAACGGCACCGTGGTGGGTGGCCTGGTCGGCGTCGCGATCCACGCCGTCAGCGTGGCGATCGCCTGACATTTGGGGTTCCGGGAGGCCTCGGTGGGACAATTGAGCACGTGAGCGACTACAACGACGTGCCGGTGGAGGACGACTCCATCAAGCTCGGGCAGTTCCTCAAGCTGGCGAACCTCATCGACTCCGGTGGCGAGGCCAAGCGGGTCCTCGCGGGTGGCATCGTGCGCGTCAACGGCGAGGTCGAGTCCCGCCGTGGCCGCCAGCTCGAGCGCGGCGACGTCGTCAGCGTGGCCGCCAAGTCCGCCCGCGTGGGCGGCGAGCGTGAATGGGAATGAGCCGTCGGCCGCGACGAACGAGCGGACGACGTGGGCTCATGAAGGTCGAGTGAGCCCCACGACCGAGCTTGCGAGGTCGTGACGGGCGTCGAGACCCACCGCAGCGAAGGCTGGGACTGTGGGTAGGGCTCACCGGACGCCGAGATGCCTCCGCCGCCCGTGCGGTCGCTCGGCCTCGTCGACCACGGCGATCGCGTGGTCGGCGTAGGTGATCCGGGACGCGGCGTCGCCCGGGGACAGCTGGTAGCTGTGCCGAGGCACCCCGTCGTGGTCGAAGTCGCCACTCGGGCTGACCGCGGTCCAGTCGAGGGCCGAGGCCTCGAGCACGTCGAGGGCCGCCGCATGGGCGAGGTAGAAGGACCGGAACTCCTGCGGGTAGCCCTCGGTGTCCATGAGCGGAACGCCGTCGGCGTTCGGCAGCAGCGATGCCAGCCCCACCCACACCACGCGGGTCACGCCTGCCCGCGCCAGGCCGTCCACCAGCCCCGTCGCGGCGGCCGGGAGGAACTCCGCCGGGTCCTGGTCGCCGTCGTAGACCGCCGCGATCGCGACGTCGTGACCCGTGGCCGCGCCGGCCACCGCCTCGGCGTCGGTCACGTCCCCCGTCAGCCGGTTCAGCGCCGTGACCTCGTGGCCGCGCGCCCGGGCCTCCCTCACCGCTGCGCCGCCGGCCCGCCCGCCGCTTCCGAACACCACGATCCTCGTCATGCCCTGGACGCTAGGCCGGGGCTCGGTTACCGATCGGGTACCTACGATGGCTCCATGCAGCCGCTGGCCCCCGACATGTTCGACGAGATCTGTCCGTCGACGCTCTCGCCGATCCGGATGGGCGACAAGTGGACACCCCTGGTGCTGCGCTGCCTCGAGGCCGGGCCGCGCCGCTTCTCCGAGCTGCGGGTGCCGCTGCACCGGGCCAGCGCGAAGGAGCTCACCCGCTCCCTGCGCAACCTCGAGCGCGACGGCCTGGTCGAGCGCAGCGTCGCCGGCCGGGCGGTCACCTACGCGCTCACGTCGCTGGGCCACAGCCTGCTCGAGCCGCTCGACGCGGTCTGCGCCTGGACTGCGGAGCACTGGGACGAGCTGCTCGACGCTCGCGACCCCGTGGGCTGAGGGGCGTCAGCTCACGCCCAGCAGGTCGACCACGAAGACCAGCGTCTCGCCCGGCTTGATCACGCCGCCGGCGCCGCGGTCGCCGTAGCCCAGGTGCGGCGGGATGACCAGCTGCCGCCGGCCGCCGACCTTCATGCCCTGGACGCCGGTGTCCCACCCCTGGATGACCTGGCCGACGCCGAGCCGGAACTTCAGCGGCTCGCCGCGGTTGTAGGACGCGTCGAACTCCTCGCCGGTGGAGTGCGCCACCCCGACGTAGTGCACCTCGACGGTGTTGCCCTGCGCGGCCTCGGCGCCGTCGCCCTGGGTGAGGTCGGTGATGACGAGGTCGGTGGGCGGCTCGGGGTCGACGAAGTCGATCTCTGGCTTCTCCATGGGCCCAACCTAACGGCCGGCAGGCTAGCGCCCGCCGGCCACCCGCAGCGTGGTGCCCGTGACGTAGGACGCCTCGGCGCTCATCAGCCACGCCACGGCGTCCGCGACCTCCTCCGGCTCGCCGGCGCGCTGCATGGGGATCAGCGGCGCCACCCGCTCGAGCCGGCCGGGCTCGCCCGCGTCGGCGTGGATCGTGGTCCGGATCATGCCGGGGGCGACGCCCACGACGCGGACCCCCTGGTCGGCGACCTCCTCGGCCAGGCCAAGGGTCAGCGCGTCGACGCCGGCCTTGGCGGCGGCGTACTGGACGTACTCACCCGGCGCCCCCTTGGTGGCAGCTCCGGAGCTGATGTTGACGATGACGCCGCCATGTCCGCCGTACGCGACGGAGAGCGCGCGCACCGCGGCCCGCGCGACGAGGATCGCTGAGGTCAGGTTGAGGTCGATGGTCTTGCGGACCACCTCGACCGGCGTCTCGGCCAGCGGCCCGATGTGGAAGGTGGCCCCGGCGTTGTTCACGACCCCGGTGAGCGGCCCGGCGGCCGCGAACAGCTGGTCCACGCCGTCGGGCGCGAGCAGGTCGGTCCGCACCAGCGTGCACTCCCCGCCGGCCGCCTCGACGTCCGCCTCGGCCAGCTCGGCGGCGGCGTCGTCGTGGGCGTAGCCCAGCACCAGGTCGTGGCCGGCCCGCGCCAACCGGTGCGCGATCGCGGCCCCGATCCCGCGGGTGCCGCCGGTGACGAGGGTGCGCGGCTTGGGTACCAGCATCGGCTCACCTGGCTTCGCACCTTCGGTCGCGACCTCGTTCCTCGGTCGCGCTCGCTGCTCAACCACCGACGACGGCCCCCTGCTCGTTCCTCGCAGGTTGCCGCTCAAGTCTGGTGCACGTAGGAGTCGAGCTGGTCGCGCTCGAACTCCAGCTGGCTCATCTTGTGCTTGACCACGTCGCCGATCGAGACGATGCCGACGAGGACGCCGTCCTTGACCACCGGCACGTGCCGGATCCGGCGCCGGGTCATGACCTCCATGAGCTCGTCGAGCGTGCTGTCCGGTGCCGTCGTCTCCACGACCTCCGTCATGATCGCGGCGACGGTGTTGTTGACGACCGTGCCGTCGTGGTGCAGGTGGCGTACGACGTCGCGCTCGCTCACGATGCCCTCGACGGTCTCGCCGTCGGAGCTGACGATCAGGGCGCCCACGTTGTGCTCGGCGAGCTTGGCGATGAGCTCGCGGACGCCGGCGTCGGGGGTGATCGTGACCACGCCGCTCTCGGACTTGGCGTTGAGCACTTCGTCGATCTTCATCGCGACCCTCCGGGACTGGTGGTACCTCGACGGTAGCGAGCCGAGGGGATGCTGAACAGGGGATCGTTCAGGACTCGGGATCCTCGTCCGGATCGGGGTCCTCGGAGGGGTCCGGCGCGTCGACCGCCCGCGGCCCGCGGGGCCGGAGCTCCGAGACCGAGCCCGGCCCGGACGGCTGCCAGTCGGGATCACCATCGTCCTCGTCCACGGCGCCGAGGAACGACAGCGCCACGTCGTGCAGGTGCCCGTTGGTGGCCAGCGCGTTGCCGCCCCACGGTCCGTCCTCGCCGGCCAGCGACGTGAAGGTGCCGCCGGCCTCGCGCACGATCACGTCCAGCGCCGCCATGTCGTGGACGGCGAGCTCCGGCTCGGTGGCGATGTCGACGGCGCCCTCGGCCAGCAGCATGTAGGACCAGAAGTCGCCGTAGGCGCGGGTGCGCCAGACCCGTCGCATCAGCGAGACGAAGTCCTCGCCCTGGCCCCGGTCGTCCCACCCGCGGAGCGAGGAGTAGGACAGGGAGGCGTCCTCGAGGCGGCGTACGTCGGAGACGTGGCACTGCGTGGCCTTCAGCAGCGAGCGGCCGGTCCAGGCACCGGCGCCGGACGAGGCCCACCAGCGCCGCTGGAGCAGCGGTGCGGACACCACGCCGAGCACGACCTCGTCGTCCACCGCCAGGGCGATCAGCGTCGCCCAGACCGGCACGCCGCGGACGAAGTTCTTGGTGCCGTCGATCGGGTCCACGATCCAGCGCCGCTGGCTGTGGCCGGTCGAGCCCTGCTCCTCGCCGGTGACGGCGTCGCGCGAGCGGACCCGCGACAGGGTGCGCCGGATGCTCTCCTCGACCGCCTCGTCGGCGTCGGTCACCGGCGTGAGGTCGGGCTTGGACATCACGTGCAGGTCGAGGGCCTTGAAACGCGCCCTCGGTCAGCGAGTCGGCGTCGTCGGCGAGCACGTGCGCCAGGCGGAGGTCGTCGGTGTAGTCCTGACCCGCGGCTGGCACGAGACTCACCCTATGCTGCGTTGAACCAATCCCGGCGGAGGTTCGTGAGCAAGGCATGTGGGAGATCAACGGGCTGCCTCTCCATCCGCTCATCGTCCACGCCGCGGTGGTGTTCACGCCGCTGGCGGCGCTGTCGGGACTCGGCTACGCCCTGCTGCCGACGTATCGCGACCGGCTGAGATGGGTCACGCTGGTGCTGGTCGTGATCGGCTTCGGGGCGATCTGGGCGGCCTACCTCAGCGGCGACAACTTCCTCGAGAGCGACCACTTCCAGACGCTGGGCGGCGACGCTCAAGGAGAAGATCGAGCACCACGAGGAGCTGGCCGGCGTGCTCCGCTGGATGGTGACCGGCTTCGCGTGGTCACGGTGCTCGCGGTCTGGCAGCACGCCCGGCAGGGCGCGGCCCGCTACGCGCTCAGCGGCCTGGTCGTGGTCGGCGCGGTGCTCGACGCTCATCTGGACCGCGATGACCGGCGACGCCGGCTCCCAGGCGGTCTGGGGCTGACCTGAGCGCTCAGTACGCCGGCTCGCTGCCGCGCGGCGAGCAGCCGGCGGAACGACGCGACGCGGTCCGGGTCGGCCCGCCCCGCGGCGACCGCCTCGTCGAGCCCGCACTCGGGCTCGTCGGTGCCGTGGGTGCAGCCGCGCGGGCAGTCCTCGGTCAGCTCGTCCAGGTCGGGGAACGCCTCGATCAGGTCCTCGGGCTGCACGTGCGCGAGCCCGAACGAGCGGATGCCCGGGCGTGTCGATGATCCAGCCGGTCGTCGTCCGGGCAGAGCGAGCATGTACGCCGAGGTGGAGGTGTGCCGGCCGCGGCCGGTGACGGCGTTGACGATCCCGACCTCGCGCATCGCGTCGGGCACCAGCGCGTTGACCAGCGTCGACTTCCCGACGCCGCTGGAGCCGAGCAGCACGCTGACCCGCCCGGTCAGCCGCTCGAGCAGCGCGGACAGGTCGCCGCCGCGGTGGGTGACCACCCACGGGACGCCCAGCGAGCGGTAGGTCGCCAGCAGCTCTCCGGCGAGGCGAGGTCGGACTTGGTCAGGCACAGCAGCGGCGCCAGCCCGGCGTCGTACGCCGCCACGAGGGCGCGGTCGATCAGCCGCGGCTGCGGCTCCGGGTCGGCCAGCGAGGTGACCACGACGAGCTGGTCGGCGTTGGCCACGATCACCCGCTCGACCGGGTCGTCGTCCTCGGCCGTACGCCGCAGCGTGGTCAGCCGCTCGTTGACCTCGACGATGCGCGCCAGCGAGCCCTCGTCGCCGGAGACGTCGCCCTCCACGCGGACCCGGTCGCCGACGACCACGCCGCGGCGACCCAGCGGCCGCGCCTTCATGGCCGTGACGACCCGGCCCTCGACGAGCAGCGTGTAGCGGCCCCGGTCGACGGTGACGACCACGCCGTCGGCCGCGTCGTCGTAGGTCGGCCGCTCCTTGGTGCGGGGCCGGGTCCGGCGCCGCGGGCGGTCGTAGTGCTCGACGTCCTGGTCGGAGTACCGGCCGGTCGGCATCAGCGCCCGCCTCGAACAGCCCGGCCCAGAAGCCGCGAAGTCGGGGAAGGTCTTGCTGGTCGTCTCGACGTCCTCGACGAGCGACGCCGTCGACGGCGGCGCCGACGATCACGCCGGCGTGCGCCATCCGGTGGTCGGCGTAGGTGTGGAACACCCCGCCGTGCAGCGCGGCCGGGCGGAACGAGAGCCCGTCCGGCGTGCTCGGTCACGTCGGCGCCCAGGCCGCCGAGCTCGGTGGCCAGCGCGGCCAGCCGGTCGGTCTCGTGGCCGCGGATGTGGGCGACGCCGCGCAGGTGGCTGGGGCGTCGGCCAGCGCGCACAGCGCCGCCACCGCAGGCGTGAGCTCGCCGTGGTCGTGCAGGTCGACGTCGATGCCCTCGAGCCGGGCGGGCCGGCGACGGTCAGCCCGCGTCGTCGAGGCGTGACCGTGCAGCCCAGCTGCTCCAGGATGTCGCGGAGCGCGTCGCCGGCCTGGGTGGTCGACGCGGGCCAGTCGCGGACCATGACCCGCCGCCGGTGACCGCGGCCAGCGCGAGGAACGGCGCGGCGTTGGACAGGTCGGGCTCGATGAGGTGGTCGACCGGCTTCACGACCCCGGGAGCCACCGCCCACCGGTTCGGCCTCGGAGTCGTCGACGTCGACGCCGTGCTCACGCAGCATCGCCACCGTCATGTCGATGTGGGGGAGCGACGGCACCGGCTTGCCGTCGTGGCGACGTCGACGCCGTGGTCGTAGCGCGCACCGGCCAGCAGCAGCGCGGAGACGAACTGCGAGGACGCCGAGGCGTCGATGACCACCGGGCCGCCGCGCACCGAGCCGGTGCCCGCGGATCTCGAACGGCAGGGCGTCGCGACCTCGTCCGCGACCTCGACGCCCAGCGCGCGCAGGGCGGCCAGCACCTCGCCGATCGGGCGGGTGCGCATGTGCGGGTCGCCGTCGAAGGCGACGGTGCCGGTGGACAGACCGGCGGCCGGCGGCACGAACCGCATCACCGTCCCGGCCAGGCCGCAGTCGACCTGCGCGTCGCGGTCGAAGGGGCCGGGCGTCACCGTCCAGTCCGGGCCGGCGGTGTCGACGGTCGAGCCGAGCCCGGTCAGCGCCGCGGCCATCAGCAGCGTGTCCCGGGACCGAAGCGCCCGGCGTACGACGGACGGACCCTCGGCCAGCGCGGCCAGGACCAGGGCCCGGTTGGTCAGCGACTTGCTGCCCGGCAGCGAGACGACGGCGTCGACCGGTCCCGGGCCCGCGGCGCCGGCCAGTCCCAATTCAGGTGACCTTGGCCCTGGCCAGCGCCGCCTCACGCCGTGCGCTGCGCGCCAGGTGCCGGGCCTCGCGGCGCGCGTCCTTGGCGGCCCGGCGGGTGCGCCACAGGACCCGGGCTGGCCCTCGGTGTCGCCCGAGGCGATGATCAGCCCGCCCAGCATCGAGACGTTCTTGAAGAAGTGCACCCGCTGCTGGGCCCGCTCGGCGGGGTCCGGAGCCAAACCTTCCCATATTTTTGTTAGTTTGTATATCATCATCAGACATTTCTTTAACCAGTTTGACTAAATTTTCTTTAATGTCCTGAACAGTTTCGTGTTTCCCGGACTCTTCCATCATTTTATCCAAACCCCATTTCAAATTAACAGCAGTCGGCCTGGTATGTAACAAAACCTTATAAGCATTTTCAAGGCTCGACATCAAGCCCTTCTTGTTATCAGAATTATCGTTAACAGCACAAAGTGCAAGCCCCATAGCGGCCGCAACACCAATTGCGGGAGCCCCCCTAATGGACAGGTTTTTTATTGCGTCCGCTACATGATTGTGAGTTTTACAGACAATGTACTCTAGGTTTTCAGGCAATTTTGTCTGATCAATCAATTTGACAGACCCCGATTCCTCATCCCAAGTTACAGTCAATAAGGGATTGTTATTATCATTCATAGACATGATGTCACATATTGGACAGAGATTATTTATTTCTATTAACTTCGCGATTCAACAGATTTTTCTACTTGGATATTTACTTATATACGAATGGAAAATGAACTGAATGAAATTTTACAAATACCAAAAAGAAAACTTATTGTTTCCTAAAAGACATTGCATTGAACAAAAATAGTGAAATATTGAAAATATAGTGTTTATTCTTATGGTGGAGGAATCGTTTGGTTCTGCAGGTGGAAGAGGAGGGGTATTCCGGAAACAGGAAAATTGACAAAATAATAGGGTTTAAAATAAACAATAACAACCATATAAAAGTTTTTGAAACAGAAAATGCGGAATTGATCGAAAAATTTGACATACCATACAACGCTGTGGCCATGGATATAACTCTCAAATCAGGAGAGCCGTATGTGGTTCAAGGCATAATAAATCAAGAAATGATAAATTCGTATTTGAAAATAATAGAATAGATTTAAATGCCTTTATTTTTTTAATATGCACATAGTAAAAGTGTTCACGTTTGCAATCAAGAGAACAAAATTCAGAAGTAGCAAATATTATTGCTTTCAAAATTACATTTTATCGGTTCGATGTCATTGAATTTGTTATTGCAAAAAGTGTAAACAAATTCAAGATAAGGAATTTCTTTCTGAAAATATGGGCCACATTTTCTTTTTTCCTTATACCACAGTATTTTATAACTAGTTTTTTCCATAAAGTCATAACCCTGTCATATGCCTCATAAAATCCAGGGCATAAAATTGCCTATAACAAATGTTTTTTAGGGTATTGATTGTATAAAAGCTACAATCCATTTTTCTTCAACGGGGGTCTAGTCAAACAATTCTATCTCTTTTTCCGATATTGTCCACTTTTTTCGAAAAATATAATTATGTTGTGATCCCTGGTGAGGAGGGAGATTAATATCATTCATTTTGGATCTCTTTTAGATCAATATTCGCTAATCCTTTACTTATTATATAAACAGCTAATACTCAGGAACATGGATTAGGCCGTTAGTTAAGGTAAATTGGTTTCCTTTAAAAGAAATAGAGATGTCAATCATAGAGATGATGTCGACTTTGGAATTATCAAAAAAACAAGCGTCTTTAAACGGATCAAAAGAATCAATATCATTGCAAAGAATTTTGGAACCACTTTTGCTATTTAATGAACCGTTTAATCGGAAAATTCTGTGTATATCCATTGTAACCATGGGATCGATTTTAACGGAAAGCTTTCGATTGTCTTTGAAACTATTTGCTGAAAATCAGAATTCCAAGAATTTTCTAGCTTTTCTATTTGTTTAATAAAGTCATTGTCGGTGTTTTTACCTGAAAAAAATTAACTTTGAGTTTTTTTAAAACCCTATCCCTCCAACCGACATCTAAAAGTTGCTTGTTTTTTAGTATAGGGATATATATTGTTTTTCGTTATTTATTTTTATTCCTAATGTTTCCAATTTAAAACCCTTTGCCCAAAAGATAACTTGAAATTTCTGATCTCTCACTGGAAAGTAATGCGTAATAGTCTTTATCTGTGATATGCAAATGAAAGCCATTGTTGCCTGAAAGTAAACGGATATTGCCTTATTGTCTATTCCAAAATCCTCAGTTAACAATTTTATTAGCTTTTTGACTTCTTTTTTTAGAAAAAATATACAATTTTTACATGGGATATCGATAACATATAATCTGGAGCCATTGCAATTACTACATTTGTCAGAAATCCACTATTTATAAAGTTACATGCATGGCATTTCGTATAATTATGTTTTAAGTCAAATCAAGATGCAGGTCCTTCCCATCAATATCAAAAATTAGTTCTGAACCATGCCATTCTTTTTTATCCATAGGATCGCTAGGGTTTCTATAAAAAGAAGAGGAACAAAATATATCAGAAGGCGAAAACTTCAAAACAAAAGCATATAGTTCTCCAGCATTACTAAATGACAGATGACGATACATTTTTTCGTCAAAGTATCGGAAACCAAATTCTCGTAAATTTATTTTTTCAGGCAAAACAATATTTGTAAAATACCTAAAATAATATTTTTTAAAAGTTTTTTTAGCCAAAGTTGATCATTGCCATTGTTGGCATTCGAACCTTCATATTGCGTTTTTGCGCCCAGCGTGAGCTGCCGGTACGACGGACACTCGACCTGCACGGAGCTCGGGCGCTCCATCAAGCTGTCGAGCACGAAGGCGCCGTCGACGTCGGTGGTGGCCTGTGGGGCGCGCGCCCTCATCGCGTCCATCGGGCGTGACCGTGCAGAGCGCGATGCCGTCGCCGCTGTCGATGTCGACGACGCGTCCGTTCACGCGCGGGCTCTCCGCCAGCTCGACGACGACGTCGGTGGTCACGCCGGCCACCAGGCCGATCTCGCCGCTGTCGCCCGGCCTCATGCCCGCGCCGCTCGCCTGCACGACGATCGTGCCGGCCGCGAGCTGCACCTCGAAGCGGCCGTCGTCGTCGGCGGGGCGCCGGTCGATCCTGGCCTGGGCGTCGATGAGCGCGAGCTCGGCGACGCTGGCGTCCTTCGGGCGCGGGCGCGAGATTCGAGAAGGTCGCCTCGCGCACGCCCTCGCGCTCATGGTCGAGCACGCGACCGCGCACGGTCGCCGGCGGCGGCAAGGCCACGCGCACCTCGCCCTTGCTGCCACGCTCGGCCTCGCTCAGCTCGTGGGCACCGCGCAGGGGATCAACGACGACGACGACGTGGGCATCGGGGACGTCTCCGAGCGGCAGCACCACCACGCCGCCGGCGTCGGTCACGCCGAGGGTCTTGTCGCGGCCGCTGCGTCGACGAGGGGCCTCGCCGTTGACGCTCATCAGCGTGATGCCTGCCAGCGCGTGCCCGTCTTCGGCAGCGACGACGACGACGCGAACGCCTTCGCCCGAGCCCGCCAGGTGCTGTGACCAGAAGGCCTCGTTGGCCGCGGGCAGGGTGGCGACGTCGACGGTGACCTCGACGAACCCGGGCGCGCTGAAGCGCACGGCGTTCAAGCCGACCGGCAGGCCATCGAGCGTGAACTGTCCATCGGGCCCGGTGCGGACGTCGACGACGACGACGTTGTCCGATTCCGCGAGCGCCTCGATGCGCGCGCCGGCCACCCGGGTTCTCTTCTTTGGCGAGCACCTCGCCAAAGAGCACGCGGGCCGACGACGACGACGACGCCTTCGCCTTCTTCGTCTTCTTCGGTCTGGGCTCTTCGCTGGCGACCTTCGGTTTCGAAGGGGCGGGCGTCGACGTAGAGGAGGCCCAGCACCCCGGCCATCAACGCGCAGGTGGCGAGGACCAGACGACGACGGGAACCTTGGTGCGGGGTTTGAGCGGCACTGGCACGAAAGCTAGTGCAGCCAACCCGAAATTCGTCGGGGTCTGGCTTGGTCTTTTCGACGACGGCGGCGTTGCGTGCTCGGTGCTCAAGCGTTGAACCGCGTCGAGAACGACGTCGCGATATCGCCTGCCGCGACCTCGCCCGCCTGTACAGCCTGATCGAGACCGTCATCCCCAATCACCGGGAGTTGCGCGAGCTCCGCAACCTTGTCGTCCGCTGGAACTACCTCACCCCCGGAACCGTCGACCCCGGACTCCTCGCACGCCAAGCCCGAGAAGCCACCGAGCACGCATCCAACTTGGAACGCTGGTCGCCGTCCTGCGCCCGAGTCCACAAGATGGAACCCATCGGCAAGCACGGACGCGGCCGGCCGCTGCTCATGGTGCTACCGCTTCTACCAAAGCCGAAGGCGTCGACCCGCCGGCCACGATCCTCGACCTACACCATCAGGGCAAGCGGATCAGCGAAGCCGAAGTGAAGGCAGCCCTCCGAGGTGTCATCCCGCCTCAGGTGCATAAGCCTGGCGATCAGAAGAAGAAGCCGAAGAACAAGCGGAAGCTGATCGTGGTCAACGAGTTGGCGAGTGTGAGCCAATGACGTGCATGGACGCGCGCCTTGTGGTAGCTTCCGCTTGACTGGGTTGTCGTGTAAGTCCGGGTAAGCGCCTAGCGCAGCTCCCCAACCCCTCGTTTCGGAGGTCACGCGTGCTTTTGTCGTGTATCGCTGTGATGGTTGCGACTCGATCATCGAGGTAGGCAACGCCCGCTTCGATGTCGACATGTACGGAGGAACAAGCCGACTCAGACAGCGACAGCGAGCTCGAGGTAGCGGAGTACGACAGCAACGCCGCCTTCCAGTTCTGCGATCCGTCGTGTCTTGGGGCGTGGGCTATGAACCGCGGACTCGACACCGAGTGACGTGCCCGACGAACGACCCGGAGTATCGCCGGTACCGAGCATGGCTCACCGCCCACCCCGACACGCCGTGCGCATTCTGCGGGCAACCAGTCGGACCGAACAGCGACGTCGATCACCACCCGCCCACCTCGACACACACACACCGCCGAGGAACGTGCCGCTGCCAACTCCGACCAGCGTGCGCACGTTGCAACAGATCCTCCGGCGCTGCACTCGGGAACCGCAACCGGGAACCCCACACGGAACGCTGGTGGTGAACATCAAACGCAGCACGCAACCCCTGGTCACCAACCTGGAGGGGGAGCCCCCCCTCCCAGGCCGCCAGCG
>CAVXZS010000010.1:0-116780 GCA_963766475.1 uncultured Actinomycetota bacterium
GCGCGCTGTGCGAGCACGCCATCAGCGTGATGCGTGAGCAGGACGTGGACGTCGTATCGCTCGGGACTGGTGGCGACCGGTTCCACGCTCCAGCAAGGGCGCTCTACGAATCACTGGGCTTCCACCCGGTCCCGGTCGTGTACTACCTCCGCGCCGTGTGAATGGGACCGGGCCGCTGCGGCGAGGAGCGCGCACGCTCAACGACGGGTCGTCCGGCCCAGGTAGGCCAGCCCACGCGGCGAGACCTCGTAGCCGACCGGGAAGGACACGGTCAGCCCGAGCTTCTTCAGCTTGCGGACGTCGATCTTGAACGGCGCGGTCTCGCGGCCGACCATCTCGGCCAGGTCGGGTGCCCGGCGTTGCGGGTGCTGCCGGATCAGCTCGAGGTAGTGCAGGGTCCACGGGCCGTGCGCGGCCGCCCGGTCGAGCCGCTCCAGCCGCCGGTCGAGGTCCGCGACGTCCTCGTCGGTGAGCTCGGCGGCGGAGCGCAGGGCGACTCGCGGGTCCGGGCCCGGCGTAGGACAGCTCGACGCGGTAGGTCTGGCCCTCGGGCGCCAGCCGGCGCCGGAGCCGTTCGGCGTCCGGCCAGCCCGCGAGCAGGGCCTCCCCGTCGGTGATCGCGTCGGCGTGGACCACGGTGACGGCGTCGACGCGCACGAGGCCGGACGACGTCGTGAACACCTGGCCGGGCACCACGTCCTGCTTGCGCCAGCGCCGGAAGGCGAGCGACACCGACCCGTCGGCGACGCCCTGCGCCACCTTCATCGGCAGGAGCAACTCAGACCATGCCCTCGACGGCGTCCTTGGCCTCCTTGAGGCCGGCGTTGGTGTTCTCGCGGTAGAGCTTGATCGCGTTGATGAGGTTGCCGTCGTTCTTCAGCCGTCGCACCTCGTCGAGCCACGGTCCGCCCGCGATGGTGTTGCCGTAGGGGATCGCTCCGGGATCGGTGCCGGCGAGCGGGGTCGGGAGGCCCGGCCGCCACGGCGCCCGTCGTCAGCGCCGCCACCTGTCCCTGCAGGGACGCCAGCGCCGACTCGAGGCGCGCTAGCCGGTCGTTGATCGCGCCGAGGTCGACCTGGTCCTGTGCTGACCCACCGAAGATGCCCATCAGGCAAAACTAGTGGTTGCCACCGGAAGTTCGTCGGAGGTGGCCCGTGCTCCGGGTGCGTGCATCGCAAGGCGCCGGAGTGACGCTCTACTTGTTCGTCCAGCTAGCGACGGCAACGCCGCGAGGTGCGTGCCCGGGGTGCGGGACACCCGACGAACTTGCGGTGGTGACCACTAGCCGCCCAGCGCCTTGCCGTAGCAGCGGTTGAGCGGCTCGTCCTTGTAGTAGCCGAACGACGGGATCCGGGTGTAGCCAGACGACTCGTAGAGCGCCATCGCCTCGGGCTGGGCGGTGCCGGTCTCGAGGATCATCGCCTCGGCGCCGGCCTCGGCCGCCGTCCTCTCCAGGTGCGCGAGCATCACGCGGGCCAGCCCCTGCCCGCGGACCGCGGGCCCGACGTACATCCGCTTGATCTCGGCGGTGCGCCGGGTGCCGAAGACCTCGACGTCGTCGTGGGACCGCCAGGCTCCGGTGGCGACCGGCCGCGGCCCACCGTCGAGCTCCAGGTAGCCGACGTAGAAGCTGCCGGCCGGCGGCAGGAACATCAGCGGGTCGAGCGGGGTGACGTCGGGGCCGCCGTAGCGGACGACGTACTCCGCCTGGACCTCCTCGATCAGCAGCATGGCGTCGGGGTGGCCGTAGTCGACGCGGACGATCTCCAGGTCAGCCAAGGGCGTGCCCGCAGTTCTCGCAGACCTCCGCGGCCTCGGGGTTGCGGGCCACGCACTCGGGGCAGAAGCGGCCACGACCGTCGTCGCGGGAGACGAGCAGGCAGACCACCGCGAACACCACGAGGACCGGCCCGGCCACCAGGCCCCAGCCGTCGACCACGAGCCCCCACGCCGCGATGCCGATCCCGGCCAGCCCGACCAGGACCCCGCCCAGCACCAGCACGCGGCGCAGCCCCTCGGGGTCGCGCGCGGAGCGCGCTGGACGCATCTGGACTCCTCCGGGTGTCGAGGTGGGCGGCTGCCAGAATAGGAGGCGTGACCGAAGCCCCCACCAGTGCACTCAGGATCCCCGCCGAGCTGCTGCCCGCCGACGGACGGTTCGGCGCCGGACCGTCCAAGATCCAGCCCGCGCACCTCGACGCGCTCGCGGCCACCGGCTCGTCCCTGATGGGTACGTCGCACCGGCAGGCGCCGGTCCGCAACCTCGTCGGGCGGGTGCGGGAGGGGCTCGCCGAGCTGTTCTCGCTGCCCGACGGCTACGAGGTCGTGCTCGGCAACGGCGGCGCCACGGCGTTCTGGGACGTCGCGACGTTCGGGCTGATCGAGCAGAAGAGCCAGCACCTGTCGTTCGGCGAGTTCTCCAGCAAGTTCGCGAGCGCCGTGAAGGCGGCGCCGTGGCTCGACGAGCCGTCGGTGATCGCCAGTGAGCCCGGGTCACGACCGGCGGCTAGGGGCGAGGCGGGTGTCGACGCCTACGCCTGGGCGCACAACGAGACCTCCACCGCGAGTGATGGCGCCGGTGGTCCGGCCCGAGGGCGCCGACGACGGTGCGCTGGTGCTCATCGACGCCACGTCGGGCGCCGGCGGCCTGCCGGTCGACCTGACCGAGTCGGACGTCTACTACTTCGCTCCGCAGAAGTCGTTCGCCTCCGACGGCGGCCTCTACGTCGCGATCTTCTCCCCCGCCGCGCTCGAGCGCGCCGAGCGGATCGCCGCGTCCGGACGGCACATCCCGGCGTTCTTCGACCTCAAGACCGCGATCGACAACTCGCGGCTCAACCAGACCTACAACACCCCGGCGGTCGCGACGCTGTTCCTCATGGCCGAGCAGCTGGACTGGATGAACAGCCAGGGCGGCCTGAAGGGCATGGTCGAGCGGACCACGCAGTCCTCGGAGCACCTCTACGGCTGGGCCGAGCAGTCCGCCGCGGCGTTCCCCTACGTCGCCGACCCCGAGCACCGCTCCCTGGTGATCGGCACCATCGACTTCAACGACGGCATCGACGCCACCGCGATCGCGGCCACCCTGCGGGCCAACGGCGTCGTCGACACCGAGCCCTACCGCAAGCTCGGCCGCAACCAGCTGCGGATCGCGATGTACCCCGCGGTCGAGCCCTCCGACATCGCCGCGCTCACCGCCTGCATCGACTGGGTCATCGAGCGGCTCTGACACCCCCAGGACGGCGACGTGCCCCCACCCTCCCCACCCGAGCAGCCCGAGCAGCCCGCCCCCGAGCCCGCTCCCGTCGCGGTGCGAGCGCAGCTCCTCTCCACCGAGCACTGGAGCCTGCTGGCCACCCGCAGCCTCGCCTGGAGCGAGAGCTTCAGCCGCGCCAGCTGGTTCGTCACGGTGGTGTCGGCGACCGTGGTCGCGCTCGCGCTGGTGGCGGACACCACGGACCTCGGGTTCCGCTTCGCTCTGCTGCTCATCCCGTTGCTGGTCGTCATCGGCGTGGCCACCGTCGTCCGCCTCGGTGCAGCTCAACAGCGAGGACGTCGAGCTGGTCATCGCGATGAACCGGCTGCGGCGCGGCTACCTCGACCTGGCGCCCGAGCTCGAGGGCTACTTCACCACCGGCCACACAGAGGACGTCGCGGGGATCATGCAGACCTACGGTGCCCGCCGCACCCGGGTCCCGGCCACGCAGTACCTGTCGAGCACCGCCATGCTGGTCAGCGTCATCGTCGCGGTCCTCATCGGCGCGCTGGCCGGACTGATCTGCGATGCCCTGGACGCTGCGATCGAGGTGACCGTCGTCGTCGGCATCGTGGCCGGCGTTGCTGCGATGGCGGTCCTGGTCGGTGTCGTCGTCCGGCACGTCAACCGCACGTGGGACCGCTGATCAGTCGAGCTGCGCCTGGATCTGCTCGTACGTCGCGTGGTCGAAGGCGACCAGCCGCGCCTCCTCGACCGGGGTGTCGGCGGCGCGGAACACCTCCAGCGGCGCCGCGATCGCGTCGTCCTTCGGCCAGCCGTAGACACCCGCGCTGACCAGCGGGAACGCGACCGTGCGGGCGCCGAGCTCGTCGGCGACCTCGAGGGCCCGGGCGTAGCAGGAGGTGAGCAGCGACCGGTCGGTCTGGCCGGCGTGCCGGTTGGGCCCGACCACGTGGATCACCCAGCGGGCCGGCAGGTCTCCGGCCGTGGTCCAGCCGGCGTCGCCGGTCGCCAGCCCGTCGGGGAATCGCGCGATGCAGTCCTCGAGGACGGCCCGGCCGCCGGCGCGGTGGATGGCGCCGTCGACGCCGCCTCCGCCGCGCATCGCGCTGTTGGCGGCGTTGACGACGGCGTCGACGTCCTGCCGGGTGATGTCGCCCTCGACCACCGTGACCTTCACTCGAACTCCCTCAGCAGCTTGAGCGTGGCCCGCTCCAGCGCCGCCTGGCGCTCGTCGGTGGTGTCGTAGCTGCGTCGGGTGGCCCGCTCGATGGTCTTGCCACGCTGGTAGGCGTCGACCACCCGCGGGTCGACGTACGACGACTTCGCCAGGGCGGGAGTGTTGCCGAGGAACTGCGCCACCTCCTTCATCGCCGACGACACCGCACGCTTCTGGGAGGCCTTGGTCGCCCCTGGCTCGGGACGTCTCGGCCAGCGCGGCCGCCGCGAGGACGGTCGCGTGCCAGGTGCGGAAGTCCTTGGCGGTGGACTCGAGGCCGGTCGAGTCGCGGACGTAGTCGTTGACGAGGTCGGGCAGCAGCGACCGCCAGGACCGGCCGTTCTTGTACGACAGCAGGCGGTCGTCCTGACGACCCCGCCGCCGGCGCATGATCTCGATCGCCTCGATGACCACCGCGTCGTCGATGGTGATCTCGTGCTCGACCCCGGACTTGCCCGTGAACGCGAAGACCAGGGCCTGCTGGTGCCGCTTGACGTGCCGCCGCTCCAGGGTGGTCAGGCCGAACGAGCCGTTCTCGTCGGCGTAGACGTCGTTGCCGATCCGGAAGTAGCCGAGGTCGAGCAGCCGCACGGCCGCTGCGCAGGCACGCTCGAGCGGCATCCCTTCCATCCCCAGGTCGAGCAGCACCCGCTCGCGGGCCTTGGAGAGCGCCTTGCCGAACAGCAGCATGCGGTCGAACTTCTCGGCGTCGCGCCGCTCCCGCCACTGGGGGTGGTAGAGGTACTGCCGCCGGCCGGCGTCGTCGGTGCCGACGGCCTGCAGGTGGCCGTTCTCGTACGGCGTGATCCAGACGTCCTTCCAGGCCGGCGGGATCACCAGGTCGCGGGCCCGCTGCGCCTCCTCCTCCGGGCAGCCGTCGGCCGCGCTGGTCGAGGTAGACGAACCCCTTGCCCGCGCGGCGGCGGGACCAGCCCGGCTGGTCGGGGGACGTACGGCGCAGGCGAGGCACGGCGGCACGGTAACCACTTCGCCCCGGCGTGACCCGATGCCGCTAGCGGCGCCTCAGCGACCGGGCCAGCACCACCAGGCAGCCGAGCCCGACCAGCCCGCCGAGGAACCACGGCCACGCCGGTCGCTCGGTCTCGGTGGTCTCGGGCAGCTCGGTGTCCTCGTGCGACTCGGTGTGGTGCGACTCGGTGGGTTGGGGTCGGGGGTTGGCTCGGGGTGGGAGATCGGGGCGCTCGGGGACGGCGAGGCGGACCCGGTCGGCAGCGTCACCCTCAGCACCTTCGAGTGCAGCCCCTCCGAGCTGAGCAGCAGGCTGCCGTCGGGCTCGACCGCCAGCCCCTCCCCCTGCGGCTGGTCGGGGAGCCGGAGCTGGTCGACCTTCTCCAGCGAGGGGAAGGCGTAGACCGCCGCCACCGCGTAGTTGCGGACCACGAAGTGCCGGCCGTCGGCGAGGAACGCCCCGTCGGTGGCGACCGGCAGCACGTCGCCCAACGGCTCGAGCCGGTTGACCCGGTCCGGGGAGAGGTGGGCGGGAGCGGCGTAGAGGGTGCCACCGAGGACGCCCTTGGTGGCGACGTAGAGCCGGCCGGTGCTCGGGTCGGTCATCAGGGTCTCGGCGTCGTGCGGGCCGTCCGGGTAGGCCAGGTCGTAGACCGGCCCGTCGACGCCGTCGTCGCCCGGTCCGACCGGCACCTGGGCGACCTGGATGGTGTCTCGTGACTCACCGTTGTCGCCGATGTCGCCGACCCAGACCTCGTCGTCGTCGAGCGGGGCCAGCGCCTCGACGTCCTGCGGGTCGTCGGCCCAGTCGGTGACGCCGACGGTCCTGCCGGTGGCGGGGTCGACGGTGAACACCCGTCCCGTGTCGCCCGAGTCGTTGGTGGTGACGACGAGGCCGTCGGCGACCGCGAGCCCGCTGGACTCGATGATGTCGCTGTCCTCGAAGGAGAACGCCACCTGCGAGGTGTCCACCGGTGCTGCCGCCGCACCGAGGAGGAAGGGCACCACCAGCAGCCCCGCCAGCAGACGTTCAGCCATCGAGCAGCTCGGCCAGCCTCGGGCGGATGCCCCACGTGGTCACCAGGTCGTCGTAGTCGCGCCGGAGCGAGCCCCCCTTGACCGGCGCGCCGGCGCGCGTGGCCCGCAGGAGGGTGTTGCGAGGGGTGTGCTTGCTCTCGACGAACTGCACGACGTCGACCCGGTAGCCCTGCAGGCGCATCAGCGTGGCCCGCAGCGCGTCGGTCAGCGTGTCGGCCAGCCGCTCGCGGAGGATGCCGTGCCGCGTGAGCATGGCGTACGGCGCGGGGGTGGGCGCCCTGCGCAGCTGCGCGGCCACGTCGTGGTGGCAGCAGGGCGCGGCCAGCACCAGCGAGGCCTCCCACTCGACCGCGCGCGCCAGGGCCTCGTCGGTCGCGGTGTCGCAGGCGTGCAGGGCCAGCACCACCTCGGGCGCCGGGTCGAGCACCGCACCGCCGATGGACCCGACCACGAACTCGGCGTCGAGCCCGAGCTCGCGCGCGACCTTCTCGTTGTGCTCCCGGGACTGCTCCTTGACGTCCACGCCGACCAGGTGGACCGGCAGGCCGCGGACGTCTGCGAGGTAGCGCTCGGCCGCGAAGGTGAGGTAGGCGTTGCCGCAGCCGAGGTCGGCGACCCGCAGCGGCGCCTCCGGGGTGGGGGCGCGGAGCTGGCCCTTGTCGATCGCCTCGGCGACGGCGGTGTCGAGCAACCGGAGGAACTCCTCGACCTGGCGGTACTTGTCGCGCCGGGTCGGCTTCAGCCGGCCGTCCGCGTCGGCCAGTCCCAGCGCGCGGAACAGCGGGTCG
This sequence comes from uncultured Actinomycetota bacterium, assembly GCA_963766475.1. GTDB lineage: Bacteria > Actinomycetota > Actinomycetes > Propionibacteriales > Nocardioidaceae > Nocardioides. Next base: position 7,233 of record CAVXZS010000010.1, read on the forward strand.
TCCTCGGGCAGCAGCCGCTCCTTGTCGCGGTCGTGACCGCGGTCGACCTCGGCAGGGGCGCTCCGCGCGCCGGTGTGCACCAGCGCGTCGCCCTTGCGGGTCACCCGCAGCTGCACGGTCTCGCTGGTCGTCTCCACGTGCCAGTTGCCGAACGGCTCGTCGAGGAGGTCGTCGACGGCGTCGCGTGCCGCGTCTCCCTCCGCGTGGTTCGACGTGTGCGCCTGCGTCTCGTCGTACGCCGTCAGCTGCAGGTGACGACCCGCCTTGAGGTCGACGTAGCGCAGCTCGACCCGGCGCCATCGTCGGCGTCCCCGTCCTGCGCCGCCCCGACGCGACCGCGCGGACCAGGGACTCGGGGTCGAGCAGCCGGCCGCGGACCTGGGCCAGCGCGCGGAGGAGGTTCTCGGCCATCAGCGCACCGCGGCGATGACGACGATCAGGAGCAGCCCGACCAGCGCCAGCGGAATGACCAGGCGGCGATGGCGGGGGTTCACCCTGTGAGTTTAGGGAGCGTGGTCACGGACTGATCGCGGACCGGTCACGACATGCACGACGGACTGGTCCAGCGCCCGCGCACGCGTCACTGTCGAGACATGGACGACCGAGCGCACGCCTTCGACTTCTGGCTCGGGGAGTGGGAGGTGCACGACGCGGAAGGCAACCACGTCGGCCGGAACTCGATCACCGGCCTCTACGGCACCGGCGCCCTGGCCGAGCACTGGCGCGGTGACAGCGGCGTGGTGGGGCACAGCCTCAGCGCGTGGGACGCCGAGCGGGGCTGCTGGCACCAGACGTGGCTGGACTCGACCGGCGGGGTGCTGCTCCTCGACGGGGACGTGCACGACCGCGCGATGGTGCTCGAGGGCATCGACGCCGATGCCCGGCAGCGGATCACCTGGAGCAGCGACGGCGACGGGGTGCGCCAGCTCTGGGAGACCACCAAGGACGACGGCGAGACCTGGCAGACCGCGTTCGACGGACGCTACCGGCGGGCCTGAGGAACAGGCCCCGCCAGCAGCTCGGCCAGGTGCAGGGCCGGTACGCCGGCCAGGTCGTCGAGCTGGACCCGGCAGGACATGCCGTCGGCGAGAACCACCGCGCCCGGGTTGGCCCGAACCGCGGGCAGCAGGTGGGTCTCCGCCACCGCGACCGAGACCTCGTAGTGGCCCTTCTCCATGCCGAAGTTGCCGGCCAGTCCGCAGCAGCCCGCGACCCGGGTCACGCTCGCGCCGGCACGCTCCAGCAGCCGCTGGTCGGCGCCCCAGCCGATGACGGCGTGGTGGTGGCAGTGCGGCTGGGCGACCACCTCGACCCCCGTGAGGTCGGGCAGCGGCAGCCGCTCGCGCTCGACGAGCTCGGCGAGGCTCAGCAGGTCGAGCGCCTGGCCGGTCAGCTCGACGGCATCGCTGCGCAGCGTGGCCAGGCAGGACGGCTCCAGGCCGATCACGGGCACGCCCGAGGCGACGTACGGCGCCAGCGTGGCGACCGTCCGCGCCATGATCCGCCGCGCCTGGTCGAGCTGGCCGGTGGTGATCCAGGTGAGCCCGCAGCAGGCGTCGTCGGGGATCACGCGCGCGGTGAGGCCGACGGACTCGAGGTAGCGGATCGCGGCGTGGCCGTTGCCCGGGAAGAAGTGGTCGCTGAAGGAGTCGGCCCAGATCCACACGTCCGGGGTGCCCGGGGTCCCCGGGGCCTCAGCACTCTTCGCCACCGACCTCCGCAGGGTCTGCTTCGCGAACGCCGGGATCGAACGCCGCTGGTCGATGCCGGCGGTCACCTTGGCGAGCCTCGCCACCGGGCCGAGCCGCACCATCCGGTTGGCCAGTGACGCGACCGGCGCGGCCCGGTCCGCCCACACGGGGAGCCGGCCGAGCAGGCGGTGGCTGCGCGGGCGGCGTACGCCCTCGACGTCGTGCTTCTGGTGCAGCGCCTCGGACTTGTAGGTCGCCATGTCCACGCCGGTCGGGCAGTCGGAGGCGCAGCCCTTGCAGGCCAGGCACAGGTCGAGCGCCTCGGTGACCGCCGGGTCCGCGAACCCCTGCACGAGCGACCCGTCGATCGCCTCCTGCAGGACCCGGGCCCGGCCGCGGGTGGAGTCCTTCTCGTCGCGGGTGGCGAGGTACGACGGGCACATGACGCCCGCGGTCGAGGCGGCGACGCACTTGCCGACGCCGGTGCAGCGGTGCACGGCGTTGCCGAGCTGGCCGCCGTCGTGCGGGAGCGTCAGCAGCGGCAGCACCGGCTGCCGGGCGCGGACCGGGCGCAGGTCGGCGTCCAGTGGTGCCGGGTCGACCAGGTTGCCGGGGTTGAGCAGGTTGCCCGGGTCGCAGATCGCCTTGACCGCGGAGAACAGCCGGAGCGACTCGGCGTCGTACATCAGCGGCAGCAGCTCGGAGCGCGCCCGCCCGTCGCCGTGCTCGCCGGAGAGCGAGCCGCGGTGGTCGCGCAGCTTGAGCGCGCAGGCGGTCAGGAAGTCGCGGAACACCCGCGCCGAGGCGTCCTCGCCCGGCTGGAACGGGAAGTCGATCCGCACGTGCACGCAGCCGTCACCGAAGTGGCCGTAGGGCACCCCGTCGAGGCCATGCTCCTTCAGCAGCTCGTCGAAGTCGCGGAGCCAGGCGCCGAGCCGGTCCGGCGGCACGGCGGCGTCCTCCCAGCCGGAGTAGGCCGGCGTGTCGAGGCTCCGCGCGGCCAGGCCGGCGCCGTCCTCGCGGATCCGCCACAGCGCGGCCGCCTCGGCGGCGTCGGTCACGAGACGATGCCCGGTCGCGCCGGCCTCGGCGACCACCTTGGCGGCCAGCTCCTGCGCGTCCGCACCGACCACCTCGACGAACAGCCAGCCGGCTCCTGCCGGAAGGTCCGGCACCGCGCTGCCCTTGGTGCGGACCAGGTCGACGATCCGTGCATCGAGCCCCTCGCAGGCGACCATGGCGCCGCCGGTCGCCGCGAGCAGCGCGGGGACGGCGTCCGCCGCCTCGATCATGGAGGGGTAGCCGAGCACGACCAGCAGGCGCTCGGCGGTGTCCTCGACGAGGCGCACCGTGGCCTCGCGGACCACCGCGAGGGTGCCCTCGGATCCCGCCAGGAACCGGTCGACGCTGCGCCCGTGCTCGGGCAGCAGGTGCTCGAGCGAGTAGCCACTCACCTGACGGCCGAACCGGCCGAACTCGGTGCGCACGTGCTCCAGGTGCTGGCCGACGAGCGCGCCGAGCTGGGCCTCGACCTCGGCGGCACCCGGCCCCCACGCGACGTCCAGCGCGACGACGTTGTCGACGGTCCGGCCGTAGCCGAGCGCCCTCGAGCCGCACGCGTTGTTGCCGATCATCCCGCCGATCGTGCAGCGGGTGTGGGTCGACGGGTCCGGCCCGAACCGGAGCCCGTGCGCGGCGGCGGCCCGCTGCAGGTTGGCGTGCACGACGCCGGGCTGGACGACCGCCGTACGTGCCTCGGCGTCGATCGAGACCACCCGGCCGAGGTGCCTGACGGTGTCGACGACGATGCCGGGGCCGACCGCGTTGCCCGCGATCGACGTGCCGGCACCGCGCATGGTGACCGCTACGCCGGTGGCCTGCGCCACGTCGAGGATCGCGTCCAGCTCGTCCGCGGCGCGCGGCCGGACGACCACCTGCGGGACCACCCGGTAGAGCGAGGCGTCCGAGGAGTAGAGCGCCCGGGCGAGGACGGAGTCGTCGGCGTCCGTGACCCCCCTCTTCCGCAGCTCAGCAAGGAGATCTGCCGAAGCTGCGGTCACCTCACCAGTGTTCCATCGACGCGGCGAACACCTGCGCCAGGTCTTCCTCCGTGGGCGCCTTGGGGGCGGTGTCGAGCAGGCGCTGCTGCTGGGTCGCGCCGGCGACGAGGTCGTCGATGTCGGCCTTCGTGTATCCGACCTCGGCCAGACCGTTGGGCATCCCGACGTCCATCATCAGGGAGCTCAGAACCCGCGGGAGGACGTCCCGCCCCTTGCCGTGGGACTCGGGGTCGAGCAACCGGGCAGCGCGGAGGTGTCGCTCGGGGTTGGCGTCGAAGGTGAACTTGAACGCCGCGGGCGCGGTCAGGCAGACCGCCATGCCGTGCGGGACGATCGGCTCGCCCTCGGGGTAGCCCGGCGGGACGTACGAGCGGACCCGACCGGCTATCGGGTAGGCGTTGGCGTGGGGGATGTGCACACCGGCGTTGCCGAAACCCAGGCCGGCGAACGTCGCGGCCATCGCCATCTGCTCCCGGGCGTCCACGTCGTCGCCGTTGTCCACGGCCGCCCGGAACGCGCCGGCCAGCAGCGTCATCGCCTTCTCCGACCACATGTCCGCGATCGGGTTGGCGCCGCAGTAGGGCACCCGCTGCTCGGGCTGCTTGGCGTCGTAGTCGGCGTACCACCGGGCGGTGTAGCTCTCCAGGGCGTGGCACAGGATGTCCATCCCGGAGGCGGCGGTGACCATCGTCGGCTGGGTCACGGTGAGCCGCGGGTCGACGATCGCGAGCTTCGGACGCAGCGCGACGTGGCTGATCCCGGTCTTCACCTTGAGCGCCAGCACGTCGAGCACGCAGATCGTGGTGCTCTCGCTTCCGGTCCCGGTCGTGGTCGGGATGGCGACCAGCGGGAGCAGCGGGTACGCCGGGGCCTGCGCCTTGCCGACCGGTGCGTTGATGTAGTCCATCAGCTCACCCGGGTTGGTCAGCAGCAGGTTGACCGCCTTGGCGGTGTCGATGGACGAGCCCCCGCCGACCGCCACGATGGCGTCGAAGGGCTTGGCCCCGGAGCTGGCGTCGCGGGCGAAGTCGATGGCCTCGTCCAGCGACTCGTCGGTCGGCTCGACCCTGGCCCGGTCGAAGATCACCACCTCGATCCCGTGCTGCCAGACCTGCTCGGCGATCCGCGAGGGATGCCCGGTCTCCATCACGCCCTGGTCGGTGACGAGCAGGACCCTCCGGGCCCCGAAGGCCGCGAGGTCGTGGCCCGCCTCGGCCGACGCGCCGGGCCCGAACTTGAGAGCGGGCGCGGCATAGGTGAACACGGTCTCGGTCACGCCCCGAATCTATGCTGCCGGCGGGGCTCGGCTACGGGCTCTGGCTGGCGCGGAGCTTCTCGAGGGAGGACCCGACCAGCGCACGCACCGGGTAGCCGTCGCTGCCGAGGTCGGCGACCGGCACCCAGGCGGTCGCGTCGGTGGTGCCGTCGACCTCCATGACGGCCGGCTCCCCGGCGGACACCTCGGCGGCGTAGACGATCTGCAGGGCGTGGAAGTCCTCGCGTCGCCCGGAGGGGGCCGTCCCCTCGAAGTGCGCCGAGCCGACGTCGATGACCGCACCGGGGGTGCAGGTCAGCCCGGTCTCCTCGCGCACCTCGCGGACCACCGTCTGCCGCGGCTCCTCGCCGTGGTCCACGCCGCCTCCCGGGAGCGTCCACTCGCCGGGATGCGGGCCACGGCGGGAGTTGCGGGTGAGCAGCACCTCAGGGCCATCGGAGCCGTCCCGCACGGCCAGGGCGTAGGCCGCCACGCGCTGCAGCCGGAACGGCCGGTGCTCGGCGAGCACCTCGGTCACCAGGCTCACCACGGGCACCGTGCCGTCGAGGACGGCGGCGACCGGGTGCCACGCGGCCTCCATGGTCGAGCCGTCGACCTCCACGACGTGCGGTTCCGGGCTGTCCAGCGGCACCCAGCCGTCGTAGACGATCCGGAGCGCGTGGGCGTCCGCCCGCCGGCCCTGCCGCCAGGTGTTGCGCTGGTGGTAGGAGTAGACGTGCGCCGTCTCGTCGATGACCACGTCCAGCCCGGTCTCCTCGTGCACCTCCCGGACCACGGCGTCGCGCGGGTCCTCCCCGTGCTCGAGGCCCCCGCCGGGGAGCGTCCAGAGCTCCTTGCTGGTGAGCCGCTTGGCGAGCCGGCTGAGCAGGATCTCGGCGCCGGCGCCCTGAGGGTCGCGCAGGATGACGGCGTACGCCGCGACCCGCTGCACCCTCCGCACCTGTCGTCGCTCCGCCACGCTCCCGACCCTATGTTCAGGCGAACGGCGGACGGTGGTCGCGGGCGATCGAGCGACGGCCCGCCCAGCGCCAGACCCGGGCGGCGCGGTCGCGGTCCTCGTCGGTGACCAGGTTGCCCATCCACCGCAGTGCCAGCGTCATCAGCCAGTCGGAGCGCATCCCGGCGGGGCCGAGGGTCGACAGGAGGTGCGGGACCGTGACGAGCCCGGCGAGCCGGCGGGCGATCGAGAACGCCTCGCCGTAGTGCTCGCGCAGCAGCGCCGGCCAGGCGGTCGCCAGGTCGTCGCCGGCGGCGATCATGTCCGCGACCAGCCGCCCGGTCTCGAGGCCGTAGTCGATGCCCTCGCCGTTCAGCGGGTTGACGCACGCGGCGGCGTCGCCGATCAGCGCCCAGTTGGGGCCGGCCACGTTGCTGACCGCGCCGCCCATCGGGAGCAGCGCGCTGGTGGGCATCCGGAGCTCGCCCTCCAGCTGGAACTCGTCGCGGCGCAGCTCGGCGTAGTGGGCCATCAGCGGCTTGACCGCCAGGTCGGCCGGGCGCTTGCTGGTGGCCAGGGTGCCGACGCCGATGTTCACCTCGCCCCCCGCCCCGCCCACGGAGCCGAGGGGGAAGATCCAGCCGTAGCCGGACAGCACCTTCCCCGCCTCGTCGCGCAGCTCGAGGTGGCTGCTGATCCAGGGGTCGTCGCTCATCCCGCTGGTGACGTAGGACCGCCCCGCCACGCCGTAGACGGTCTCGCGGTGCCACTCGCGGCCCAGCACCTTCCCCAGCGGCGAGCGGACGCCGTCGGCCACCACGAGGTGTCGGCAGCGGATCTCGAGCGGGCCGTCGTCGGTCTTGAAGACCACGGACTCGACGCGGTCACCGTCGCGGCGCACGTCGACGGCGCGGGCGCCGTCCACCCCGGTGGCACCGGCCTTGATCGCGGTGGTGCGCAGGTGGTCGTCGAGCTCGGTCCGGGCCACCGCCGAGCCCCACGACGGCAGGGTGCCGCCCGGCCAGGGCAGCAGGAGGGTCTGGCCGAACCCGTGCGCCCGGAGGCCCTGGTTGACCGCGTGTGCGCGCAGCCAGTCACCCAGGCCGAGCCGCTGCAGCTCGCCGACCGCGCGCGGCGTGAGCCCGTCTCCGCAGGTCTTGTCGCGAGGGAAGACCGCCGCGTCGGCGAGCACCACCTCGGCGCCGCCGCGGGCGGCCCACGCGGCCGCTGCCGACCCTGCGGGGCCGGCGCCGACGACGAGCACGTCGGCGTGCAGGGGCGGGCTGGTCACCCGCTCATTGTCTCAGGGGGCACGCCGGCCCGGTGAATCCGGTCAGGCGCCCTGCCCGCCCAGGGGCGGGAACTTCGGCTCGGCCTCCTCGTAGCCCTCGGAGTCCTCGAACATCCCCTTCTCCACGTCGAAGTCGCGCTGGGTGTTGTCGACCTCGACGTCGTCCGGGCGATTCTCCGGATCGAGGCGGCGCTGCCGCTCCTCCTCGATCTCCTCCTCGTCCTCGGGGTCGGCGCCGGGTTGCTTGGTGCCGCGCGAGTCGTAGGTGTCGTCGTCCTCCGAGGCGGACTCCTCGCCCGCCTCCTCGCCCGACTCGTCGCCCGACTCGTCGTCCGCTTCGTCGTCCGCTTCGTCGTCGCCCTCGTCAGGCGGGCCGTCCGAGGCGTGCTCGCCACCCTCACCGGCCGCCGGCGGCGGGTCGCTGTGCGGATCGTCGTCGGGGGCGGCGTGCTTGCCCGGGCTCTCTGTCTGCGACTCACTCATGAGTCAGATGTACCCGAAGGACGGCGCGGCTCACCCTTGGCGTCCGGGGCGCGGGTCGACCGGCTCCCGCCGGTCGGTGCCGGTCCCGAGGGTCGGGTGGCCACCGCGGATGTGCACCTCCCAGCTGTCGACGTGCAGCAGCCACAGCCGGAGGTCCGCGTCGCCGGTCAGCTCCTCGGCCGTGAAGTGCCGCGCGCCGCGCTGGGGGTCGAAGGCATGGGGCAGGTGCTGCGCGAGCTCGTCCGCCGGGACCTCCCGGGCGGTGCCGGTCACGTAGACCGCGCCGGTGTCGGGCCCGGGAGGGACCGTCGAGTCGAAGACCACGCCGCTGAGCCTGTGGTCCCGCTGCAGGTTGTGCGAGTGGTGGCTCGCCGGGTTCGACACCCAGTAGAGGTCCTCGTAGCCGTGCGGGACGAAGTAGACAGGCGAGGTGCGGGTCCGCCCGTCCTCGTCGATCGTGCCGAGCACGACGTAGCGGATCCGGTCCAGGATGTCTCGGGCCTGCTGGGCGAGGTCGGGGGCGGCGTTCTCTTCGCTCATGCCGCAATGGACCGCCGCCCCGGCCCGGACTCATCTGTCAGTGGTAGGCCTTGTGCTCCAGCAGGTGGATCCTGGGGTTCGCGCAGCCCGTCGTCCGGTGCTTGATGAACTGCGACTCGGTCTCGTCGGGCACGTAGACCCGGAAGCCGTCGACCCGGGTCGGCCGGCACTCGTTCTTCGGGTACGGCGCGAACGACGTCTCCGCCACCGCGCTGCGCACCTTGTCGCCGGGAGCCAGGACCACTCGAGGCTTGGTGCTCGGCGTGCGGTCCGCGGCCGCACCGACCTGGGTGCCGTTGCCGCCGCCGACGTAGGACAGCCCGCCGTAGCCGCGGACCCAGCACGTCTCGTCGGAGGTGTTGCGGAGGATGATCCGCCCGTAGACGTGGCTCATCGCGGCGTCGCCGCCCTTGTACGACGCGGTCAGGTTGTCGTTCGTGCACTCTGCTGTCGACTGCCCGGCGGTCGAGTGGCCGGCCGGGGCCCGCTCCCCGGTCGCAGCGGTGCCGCTCGGCGCCAGCATCATCACGCCCCCGAGGACCGACCCGGCGACCACCGTCGCCATGCCGCTCCAGAGAGGCACCCGCATCCAGCGCTCCATGTCCCACTCCTCCTTCTCGGGGCCGAGGACGCCCCACTCAGGAGTGTGACCTCCTCAGCGTCACGGAGGTTGCTGGGTGGGCTGAGTTTCGGCTGAGAATCAGGCGACGACGTTGTCCGCATCCGCGTCGGGCCGCTGCGCCGACGGTCCGGCCAGGCCCTCCTGGGCGTCCGCGCTCTCGAGGACGCCGTGCACGGTGGACAGCACGGCGGCCGCCAGCACCACGGCACCCGCGCCGAGGACGAACGGGACGTGCGCGTTGTAGTGCTCGACCAGCTTGCCGGCCGCGAACGGTGCCAGGCCGCCCCCGATGAAGCGGACGAACCCGTACGTCGCGGACGCCACCGGCCGCGGCACCGGGGCGATGCTCATCACCGCGGTCGTGACGAGCGTGTTGTTGAGGCCGATGAAGATCCCGCTCAGGATCACCGCGACGATCACCACCCAGCGGTGGCCGGGGAAGAGGCCGATGACCAGCGAGATCGCGGCCATCAGCAGGAAGCTGACGTAGAGGGTGCGGGGCGTGCCGAACGCCGACTTGAGCATCGGCGCTCCGAAGACCGCGAAGAGCGCGACCAGGATCCCCCAGCCGAAGAAGACGACACCGAGCTTGATCGGGGTCAGGTGCATGAGGAACGGCGCGTAGCCGAGGATCGTGAAGAAGCCCCAGTTGTAGAGCAGCCCGGTGACGCTCGTGGTGGCCAGGCTGCGGTGCTTGAGTGCCGCCAGCGGCTCGATGATCGACGACTTCGTCTCGGGCTTCGGCGAGGTCGGCACCAGCACGATCGTGGCGACCAGCGCGATCAGCATCAGCACCGAGACGCCGAAGAAGGGGCCGCGCCAGCTGACGTCGCCGAGGACCCCGCCGAGCAGCGGCCCGCAGGCGATGCCCACGCCGAGCGCGGTCTCGTAGAGGACGATCGCCCCGGCGAAGCCGCCGCTGGCCGAGCTGACGATCACGGCGAGGGAGGTGGCGATGAACAGCGCGTTGCCCAGCCCCCAGCCGGCCCGGAAGCCGACGATCTGGCCGATGCTCCCGCTGGCTCCGGCGATCGCCGAGAAGACGACGATGAGCACCAGCCCGGTGATCAGGGTGCGCTTCGCGCCGATCCGGCTGGACACCCAGCCCGTCACGAGCATCGCGACCGCGGTCACCACCAGGTAGCTGGTGAACAGCAGCTCCACCTGGGCCGGCGTGGCCCTCAGCGAGGAGGCGAGCGAGGGCAGGATCGGGTCGACCAGGCCGATGCCCATGAACGAGATGACGCAGGCGAAGGCCACCGCCCAGACCGCCTTGGGCTGTCGGAACGCACCTCCGGCGGCCTCGGGGACGTGCGCGTGGTGGGGGTGGGTCGCAGCCATGCCGCCAATATATAGTGGCTCTATATAGAGATCCAATGCATGTGTACGCTGCACCCGTGACCTCGATCTCGCCGGCCGACCGGCTCCGGGTGGCCGAGACGCTCTATGCGCTCGGGGCCACCGTGGTGCGCCGCGCGCCTCGCCAGATCAGCCTCACCGCGCTCTCGACGCTGGCCACCCTGGACCGCACCGGGCCACGCCGGGTCACCGAGCTGGCCGTGGCCCAGGGGGTCTCCCAGCCGTCGATGACCGCGCTGGTCACCGGCCTCGAGCGCTCCGGCTACGTCGAGCGCCGCGACGACCCCACGGACAAGCGGGCCGCCCTGGTCGAGCTCACCGACGCGGGCCACGCGGCGCTGCGCGAGCGTCGCCGGGGCGGCACCGACGCGATGGCCGAGCTCCTCGACAAGCTGCCCCCGGACGACCTGGCTGCCCTCGCGCGCGTCCTCCCGGCCCTGCAGCGGCTCCGAGAGCTCGACGAGGAGCGCTGAACGGCGAACGGCCCCCACCAGCAGCGCTGGTGGGGGCCGTCCTGTGGTGCCTGAGGCTGACCCTGAGGTTGGCTCAGTTCTGGTAGGACCCGAAGTCGAAGTCCTCCAGGGCGACCGCCTGCCCGCCGGCGCCGGCGAACTCGTAGTCGTAGGAGTCGTAGCCGGTCACGGAGTACGCCGCGGCGCGGGCCTCCTCGGTGGGCTCCACCCGGATGTTGCGGTAGCGCTCGAGGCCGGTGCCCGCCGGGATCAGCTTGCCGATGATGACGTTCTCCTTGAGACCGCGCAGCGCGTCGGAGCGTCCGTGGATCGCCGCGTCGGTGAGGACGCGGGTGGTCTCCTGGAAGGAGGCCGCGGACAGCCACGACTCGGTCGCGAGCGAGGCCTTGGTGATGCCCATGAGCTCCGGGCGACCCGAGGCCGGCTTGCCGCCCTCGGAGACCACACGCCGGTTCTCCTCCTCGAACCGCACGCGGTCCACGAGGTCGGAGGGCAGCAGGTGGGTGTCACCCGACTCGAGCACCGTGATCCGGCGCAGCATCTGCCGCACGATGATCTCGATGTGCTTGTCGTGGATCGCCACGCCCTGTGACCGGTAGACCGCCTGCACCTCGTCGACGAGGTGCTGCTGGGTCTTGCGGACACCGAGGATGCGCAGGACCTCCTTGGGGTCCGGCGTACCGACGACCAGCTGGTCGCCGACCTCGATGCTGTCGCCGTCGGCCACCCGGAGGCGGGACCGCCGGCTGACGGGGTACTCCTGGACGTCCGACCCGTCGTCGGGAGTGATCTTGACGACGCGCGCCTTGTCGGTCTCCTCGATCTCGACCCGGCCGGCCACCTCGCTGATCGGCGAGACGCCCTTGGGCGAGCGGGCCTCGAACAGCTCGACCACGCGGGGCAGACCCTGCGTGATGTCGTCGGCCGAGGCGACGCCACCGGTGTGGAAGGTGCGCATGGTCAGCTGGGTGCCGGGCTCGCCGATCGACTGGGCCGCGATGATGCCGACGGCCTCACCGATGTCGACGAGCTTGCCGGTGGCCAGCGACCGTCCGTAGCACTTGGCGCAGGTGCCGGTCTTGGCGTCGCAGGTCAGCACGGAGCGGACCGACACCTCCTCGACACCGGCGGACACGAGCTCACCGATCTTCACGTCACCGAGGTCCTCACCCGCGGTCGCCAGCACCTCGCCGGTCTCCGGGTGGGTGACCTCGACGGCCGCCGTACGGGCGTAGGCCGCGGTCTCGGCGTTGTCGTCCTTGCGGACGGTACCGTCCTCGCGCTTGACCCCGATCCGCTTGAGCAGGCCACGCTCGGTGCCGCAGTCGTCCTCGCGGATGATGACGTCCTGGGAGACGTCCACGAGGCGCCGGGTCAGGTAGCCGGAGTCCGCCGTGCGGAGCGCGGTGTCGGCCAGACCCTTGCGGGCACCGTGGGTCGCGATGAAGTACTCCAGCACCGTGAGGCCCTCACGGAAGTTGGACTTGATCGGGCGCGGGATGATCTCGCCCTTCGGGTTGGCCACCAGGCCACGCATGGCGGCGACCTGCCGGATCTGGTTCATGTTTCCGGAGGCACCCGAGTCGACCATCATGAAGATCGGGTTGGACCGGTCGAAGTTCGCCTCCATGGCGTCACCGACCTTGCTGGACGCGTCGGTCCAGATCTCGATGAGCTCCTGACGGCGCTCGTCGTCGGTGATCAGGCCGCGCTCGAACTGCTTCTGGATGTTGGCGGCCTGCTTCTCGAAACCGGACAGGATCTCGGCCTTGTTGGCCGGCGTGACGACGTCCTCGATGGAGACCGTGACCCCGCACCGGGTGGCCCAGTGGAAGCCGGTGTCCTTGAGGGCGTCGAGCGACGCGGCGACCTCGACCTTGGTGTAGCGCTCGGCCAGGTCGTTGACGATCGCGCCCAGCGCCTTCTTGCCCACTTCGTAGTTCACGTAGGGGTAGTCGGCGGGGAGGGTGTCGTTGAACAGCGACCGGCCCAGCGTCGTCTCGAGGATGATCGACTGGCCCGTCTCCCAGTCCTCGGCGCCCTCGCCCAGCGGCGGGACGACGTCGGCCAGGCGGATCTTGACCTTGCTCTGCAGCGAGATCTCACCCTTGTCGAAGGCCATGATCGCCTCGGCCGGCGACGAGAACGCCCGGCCCTCGCCGAGCTCGCCCTCGCGGTCGGTGGTCAGCCAGAACAGGCCGATGATCATGTCCTGGGAGGGCATGGTCACCGGACGGCCGTCGGACGGCTTGAGGATGTTGTTGGTCGACAGCATCAGGATCCGGGCCTCGGCCTGCGCCTCCGCGGAGAGCGGCAGGTGGACGGCCATCTGGTCACCGTCGAAGTCGGCGTTGAACGCGCCGCACACGAGCGGGTGGATCTGGATGGCCTTGCCCTCGATCAGCTGCGGCTCGAAGGCCTGGATGCCGAGGCGGTGCAGCGTCGGTGCGCGGTTGAGCAGCACCGGGTGCTCCATGATGACCTCTTCGAGCACGTCCCAGACCATCGCGTAGCGCGAGAGACCGGACGTCGCCCGCTCCACCATCCGCTTGGCGGACTTGATGTTCTGGGCGTGGGAGAGGTCCACGAGCCGCTTCATGACGAAGGGCTTGAAGAGCTCGAGCGCCATCATCTTCGGCAGGCCGCACTGGTGGAGCTTGAGCTGCGGGCCGGACACGATGACCGAGCGGCCGGAGTAGTCGACGCGCTTGCCGAGGAGGTTCTGGCGGAACCGCCCCTGCTTGCCCTTCAGCATGTCGGACAGCGACTTCAGCGGCCGGTTGCCCGGGCCGGTGACCGGACGACCACGGCGGCCGTTGTCGAACAGCGAGTCGACGGCCTCCTGGAGCATCCGCTTCTCGTTGTTGACGATGATCTCGGGCGCGCCGAGGTCGAGGAGCCGCTTGAGCCGGTTGTTGCGGTTGATCACCCGGCGGTAGAGGTCGTTGAGGTCGGAGGTCGCGAACCGGCCACCGTCGAGCTGCACCATCGGGCGCAGGTCCGGCGGGATGACCGGGACGGCGTCGAGGACCATGCCCTGGGGCTTGTTGCCGGTCTTGCGGAACGCGTCGACGACCTTGAGCCGCTTGAGCGCGCGGACCTTCTTCTGGCCCTTGCCGGTGGCGATGGTCTCGCGCAGCGACTCCACCTCGGCGGCGATGTCGAAGTCCTGGAGGCGCTTCTGGATCGCCGTGGCGCCCATGTGGCCCTCGAAGTACTTGCCGAACCAGTTCTTCATCTCGCGGTAGAGCATCTCGTCGCCCATGAGGTCCTGGACCTTGAGCGCCTTGAAGGTGCTCCAGACCTCCTCGAGGCGGTCGATCTCGCGCTGGGCACGGTCGCGCAGCTGCTTCATCTCCCGCTCGGCGGCGTCCTTGACCTTGCGGCGCTGGTCGGCCTTGGCGCCCTCGGCCTCCAGGGTCGCGAGGTCCTCCTCGAGCTTCTTGGTGCGGTCCTCGAGCGAGCCGTCGCGGCGCTTCTCGAGCCGCTCGCGCTCCAGGCCGACCTTGTTCTCCAGGGAGGACAGGTCCTTGTGGCGCGCGTCCTCGTCGACCGAGGTGATCATGTAGGCGGCGAAGTAGATGACCTTCTCGAGGTCCTTCGGGGCGAGGTCGAGCAGGTAGCCGAGCCGGCTCGGGACACCCTTGAAGTACCAGATGTGGGTGACCGGGGCGGCCAGCTCGATGTGGCCCATCCGCTCACGGCGGACCTTGGAGCGGGTGACCTCGACGCCGCAGCGCTCGCAGATGATGCCCTTGAAGCGCACCCGCTTGTACTTGCCGCAGTAGCACTCCCAGTCCCGGGTGGGACCGAAGATCTTCTCGCAGAAGAGTCCGTCACGCTCGGGCTTGAGCGTGCGGTAGTTGATCGTCTCCGGCTTCTTGACCTCGCCGTGGCTCCAGGTGCGGATGTCCTCCGCGGTGGCCAGGCCGATCCGAAGCTGGTCGAAGAAGTTCACATCAAGCACGGTGGCTGTTGTCCTTCGTTAGTTCTGTGGTGGTGCACGTGGGACTGACTGGGGCGGTACGCCGACGGGTCGGCGTACCGCCGTCGGTCAGACTTCTTCGACGGAGCTGGGCTCGCGGCGGGACAGGTCGATGCCGAGCTCCTCGGCGGCGCGGAAGACGTCTTCCTCCGCGTCACGGAGCTCGATCGACGAGCCGTCCTGGCTCAGGACCTCGACGTTCAGGCAGAGCGACTGCATCTCCTTGACGAGCACCTTGAACGACTCGGGGATGCCCGAGTCGGGGATGTTCTCGCCCTTGACGATCGCCTCGTAGACCTTGACCCGACCGGGCACGTCGTCGGACTTGATCGTCAGCAGCTCCTGGAGGGCGTAGGCGGCGCCGTAGGCCTCCATCGCCCAGACCTCCATCTCGCCGAACCGCTGGCCACCGAACTGGGCCTTACCGCCCAGCGGCTGCTGCGTGATCATCGAGTAGGGGCCGGTGCTGCGGGCGTGGATCTTGTCGTCCACCAGGTGGTGCAGCTTGAGGATGTACATGTAGCCGACCGCGACCGGGTCCGGGAACGGGTCGCCGGAGCGACCGTCGAAGAGGGACGCCTTGCCGTCCTCCTTGACCATCCGCACGCCGTCCCGGTTGGGGAGGGTCGCACCGAGCAGTCCGGTGAGCTCGTCCTCGCGAGCACCGTCGAACACCGGTGTCGCCACCTTGGTGTCCGGGTCGGCCTTCTCCACGCCGATGTCGATCAGCCGCTGCTTCCACTCGGCCAGCTTCTGGCTCTTCGACTTGTCCTGGGACAGGTCGAGGTCCCAGCCCTGCTTGGCCAGCCAGCCCAGGTGGAGCTCGAGGATCTGGCCGATGTTCATCCGGCGCGGCACACCCAGCGGGTTGAGCACCACGTCGACCGGCGTGCCGTCCTCCATGAACGGCATGTCCTCGATCGGCAGGATCTTCGCGATGACGCCCTTGTTGCCGTGGCGTCCGGCGAGCTTGTCGCCGACGGAGATCTTGCGCTTCTGCGCGACGTAGACGCGCACCAGCTGGTTGACACCCGGCGGGAGCTCGTCGCCCTCCTCGCGGTCGAAGACCCGGACGCCGATGACGGTGCCGGACTCGCCGTGCGGGACCTTCATCGAGGTGTCGCGGACCTCGCGCGCCTTCTCACCGAAGATCGCGCGGAGCAGCCGCTCCTCGGGGGTCAGCTCGGTCTCGCCCTTGGGCGTCACCTTGCCGACGAGGATGTCACCGGTGGTGACCTCCGCGCCGATCCGGATGATGCCCCGCTCGTCGAGGTCGGCCAGCATCTCCTCGGAGACGTTGGGGATGTCCCGGGTGATCTCCTCGGGGCCGAGCTTGGTGTCGCGGGCGTCGACCTCGTGCTCCTCGATGTGGATCGAGGTGAGGACGTCCTCCTGCACCAGGCGCTGGCTGAGGATGATCGCGTCCTCGTAGTTGTGGCCCTGCCACGGCATGAACGCCACCAGCAGGTTGGTGCCCAGCGCCATCTCGGCCTGGTCGGTGCACGGACCGTCGGCGATCGGCTGGCCCTCGACGAGCTTGTCACCCTCACTGACCAGCGGACGCTGGTTGATGCAGGTGCCCTGGTTGGAGCGCTTGAACTTGTTGAGCCTGTAGGTCGTGTAGGTGCCGTCGTCGTTCATCGTCTCGATGACCTCGGCGGAGACCTCCTTGACCACACCGGCGGTCTCGGCCACGAGCACGTCGCCGGCGTCGACCGCGGCGCGGTACTCCATGCCGGTGCCGACCAGCGGCGAGTCGCTCTTGATGAGCGGCACGGCCTGGCGCTGCATGTTGGCGCCCATGAGCGCGCGGTTGGCGTCGTCGTGCTCGAGGAACGGGATCAGCGCGGTCGCGACCGAGACCATCTGGCGCGGCGAGACGTCGACGTAGTCGACGTCGTCCGGCAGGACCTCGGAGACCTCACCGTCGCGCTGGCGCACGAGCACCCGCTCGTCGGTGAACTTGCCCTTGCTGTCGATCGCGGCGTTGGCCTGCGCGATGACGTAGCGGTCCTCGTCGTCGGCCGTGAGGTATTCGACCTGGTCGGTGATCTTGCCCTTCTCGACCTTGCGGTAGGGCGTCTCGACGAAGCCGAACGGGTTGATCCGCCCGTAGGACGCGAGCGAGCCGATCAGACCGATGTTGGGACCCTCGGGGGTCTCGATCGGGCACATCCGGCCGTAGTGCGACGGGTGGACGTCACGGACCTCCATGCCGGCGCGGTCACGGGACAGACCGCCGGGGCCGAGCGCGTTGAGCCGGCGCTTGTGCGTCAGCCCCGCGATCGGGTTGGTCTGGTCCATGAACTGCGAGAGCTGCGAGGTGCCGAAGAACTCCTTCAGCGCCGCCACGACCGGTCGGATGTTGATCAGGGACTGCGGCGTGATCGCCTCGACGTCCTGGGTCGTCATCCGCTCGCGGACCACGCGCTCCATCCGGGCCAGGCCGGTGCGGAGCTGGTTCTGGATCAGCTCGCCGACCGTGCGCATCCGGCGGTTGCCGAAGTGGTCGATGTCGTCGGCGGAGATCTCGAGGCGCCCCTGGGGCGAGTCGATCTCGGTCTGGCCGTCGTGCAGCGCGACGATGTAGCGGATCGCCGCCACGACGTCGTTGAGCGTCAGCGTCTGCTGGTCGAAGGCCTCGACCAGCCCGAGCTTCTTGTTCACCTTGTAGCGGCCGACCTTGGCGAGGTCGTAGCGCTTGGGGTTGAAGTAGTAGTTGTTGAGCAGCGTCTGCGCGGCCTCGCGCGTCGGCGGCTCGCCCGGGCGCAGCTTGCGGTAGATGTCGAGCAGCGCGTCGTCCTCGGCCACGGTGTGGTCCTTCTCGAGCGTGAGCTCGATGGACTCGTAGGCCTTGCCCTCGGTGCTGTTGGGGTCGGCGAACTCGCGGCGGATGTCCTCGATGGACATGCCGAGCGCCTTGAGCAGGACGGTGACGTTCTGCTTGCGCTTGCGGTCGAGGCGGACCCCGACCATGTCGCGCTTGTCGATCTCGAACTCCAGCCAGGCACCGCGGCTCGGGATCAGCTTCGCGGTGTAGATGTCCTTGTCGGACGTCTTGTCGGCGGTGCGCTCGAAGTAGACGCCGGGCGAGCGGACCAGCTGCGAGACGACCACGCGCTCGGTGCCGTTGATGATGAAGGTGCCCTTGTCGCTCATGAGCGGGAAGTCGCCCATGAAGACCGTCTGGCCCTTGATCTCACCGGTGTCGTTGTTGGTGAACTCCGCCGACACGTAGAGCGGCGCGGAGTAGGTGAAGTCCTTCTCCTTGCACTCGTCGACGGTGTACTTGGGGTCGTAGAAGACCGGGTTCTCGAACGAGAGCGACATCGTCTCCGAGAAGTCCTCGATCGGGGAGATCTCCTCGAAGATCTCCTGGAGTCCGGACTTGCTGGAGACGTCCTCGCCCTCGCCGCGACGGCGCTCGACAGCGCGGTCCCACGCCTCGTTGCCGATCAGCCAGTCAAAGCTGTCGGTCTGGAGGGAGAGGAGCTTCGGAACCTCGAACGGCTCCGGGATCTTCGCGAAGGAGATGCGGCGGGCGTTGCTTGAAGCGGGCGTGCGGGAGGTGGTGCGCGCGGCCAAGAGTTGTCCTCATGCGGGCTCGTGAGCGGAGAGGCGCCCGGCCACCACTACATCGCCCATCCGGACAGGGCGAGGAGCATTTGAGAGCAGGCGCAAGGACCCACGATAGCGAATGAGCGGGCAGCATGCAAGACCGCACCACGGCTGATCCGCATGGCGTCCACCGAGTGTGGGCCGAAGCGGGGCTCAGGTCAAGTATCTCGCCCCGACACTGGGGACAGCCCCGAGCGAGACAGGCGGGTATGAAAGCGCAATTGGAGCGGTGGGAGCGGAGCGACCCGGTCTTTCCGAGCGCAGCGAGGCGCCCGCGATCGGCCTCCGAGCCGCGGCGACAGCGCCGACGCGAGCGCGGACAGCCCCGAGCGAGACAGGCGGGTATGAAAGCGCAATTGGAGCGGTGGGAGCGGAGCGACCCGGTCTTTCCGAGCGCAGCGAGGCGCCCGCGATCGGCCTCCGAGCCGCGGCGACAGCGCCGACGCGAGCGCAGCGAGCCAGGCGCCCGCGAGCGCAGCGAGCAGTCGCCGCGGATTGGGGGCCGAAATTTGCGGGGGTATTCAGCCCGGGGCCGAAGCTCACGAGGCTAGTTGATTCGTGTTCATGTCGTCGACGAGCCAGTCGTCACCGGACTTCTCCATGGTCATCACGACCTGGTCGCGGAAGACGGTCGGCTCGGTCGAGTCGGCCCGCAGCGTCGGCCGGTTGACGAAGACCAGCACCTGCACCCGCTCGTCGCCGGACCGGACCACGCCGGAGGCGACCACCTCGACGGTGACGACCGCCTTCACGTCGGGCGCGTTGGCGGCGATCTGGGCGAACAGCGCGTCGTAGTCCTTCTGGTAGGACGGCGTCATCAGCGCGTCGGCCGCCTTCTGGTCCTGCTCGAGGTGGCGGTAGTCGTAGGCCAGGATCGTGGTCACCGCCCGCTCGGCCGCTCCCTGGGCCTCGCCGGTCGCGTCCGCGATCGAGTCGTCGGAGGGCTGGGTGAGCAGGTAGCCGGCGGTCGCGAGGAGCAGGGCCACGAGGACGGCGAGGCCGGCGAGCAGCCAGGCGGGGATCGCGCGTGGTGCAGCGGGCGTCTCGACGGGTTCGGCGGGCTGTTCGGCGGGCTGTTCGACGGGCTGTTCGACGGGCTGTTCGACGGGTGCGTCGGCCGCGGGCGCCTCGTCCGGGACGAGCGTCTCGTCGTACGCCGCGCGCTTCTCGGGGTCGAGGAGCACCTCGGCGGCCTCGTTGAGAGCGCGGAACCTGCGGTCGCCGGGCTCCAGCTCGGCGATCCCGGCCTTCCAGGCCGCACGGATCTCGTCGGCCGAGGCGTCGGGCTCCACGCCCAGGAGGTCGTACCAGCTCGGCGTCACGGCGTCGACCCGTCGGTCGGAGTCGCAGCCGGGCTCTCGGTGCCTCCGGTGGTGTCGTCCTCGGTGCCGGTGAGCGGGCTGAAGTCGTCGACCAGCCAGGTGCCCTTGACCTTGATCAGCGTGACCTGGACCCGGAACGGCGCGGGCTCGGTCTGCACCCGCTCGTCGGAGCCCTCGCTCTTCGGGTAGGACTGCGTGATCGAGCCGGCCACCAGCGCGGTCGCCGAGTCGGCGTCGATGGCCGAGACGCCGGTGCTGAACACCTCCGCCGTGCGCGCGAGCCCGGCCTGCTTGACCGTCGCCTCCGCCAGCGGTGCGTTCTTCTCGAAGTCCGCGGCGAACTTGGAGGTGATCACCTCCTCGACCAGCTCGCGGTACTTCGGCATGGTGTCGCCCTCGAGCAGGTCGGGACCGTAGGTGTTGATCCGGAGCATGAACTGCTCCGCCTGTGCCATCACGGTCTCCCGCTCCGACTGGAGCGCCTCCTGGTCCCCGTCGATGCCCAGGGCGGACACCGGCCGGGTTGCGGCGAGGTAGGCGACCGCCGCCACGGAGGCGAGCAGCAGCACCGAGAGCACGACCAGCAGGGTCAGCCGCAGGGAGTGGGAGGTACGGCGCGCGGCCGGGTCCTCTGCCGGGTCCTCGGCAGGGTCCTCGGCAGGGTCCTGCGCAGGGTCCGGGACGGGGCTGGTCGCTTCAGTCACTCCTGACCGCTGGTCAGGGGCTGGAGGAACAGCCACTTCCAGGACTCCTCTCCTAGCGACGCCGGGGCCACGGTACCGGTCGCGGAAAGCCCGCCGGGGTCGGTGGCGGCCGGGTCTCCCCAGGTGAGCTTGCCCGTCTCCGGGTCGTAGGACGCCACCACCGGCGCGTCGGCGTAGGACGTCGCGGCACGCGGCGCGTTCTGGGCCCCGCGGGCGTTGCTCTCCGTCGCCGGCTCGTCACAGCGGGCGTCGACGTTCATCGGCCGGCTCTCGCCGTCCTGGGGTGGCCGGGTGTCGGTGCCCTGGTAGCCCTGGTGGCAGACCTTCTGCGTCGTGATGATCATGCCGAAGTGCGCGTCGTAGAGGCCGGTGTCCGGCGACTTCGAGACCACGGTGAAGCCACCCTCGACGGCGTAGGGGTAGACCACGAGGATCTGCTTGATGCCGTCGAGGTGCTTGACGATGACGTCACCGGTGGTCACCAGGTTGTTGATGAGGTCGCTGAGCTCGACGCGGTTCTGCTCGAGGAAGGTCCGCAGCTGGGTGGCCGCGACCCCGCCGGTGTCGATGAGGCGGCGCAGGTCGGGGTCGGCGCCGGCCAGGACGCTGCTGAACGCCTGGAGCTGCGAGGAGAAGTTGCGGATCGCCGACTCGGAGTCGATCTGGCCGTGCAGGACGGTGTTGCTGTCCCTGATCAGTGCCGTGGTGACGTCGAAGTTGTCGTTGGCGGCGTTGATGAACGAGTTGCCGCTGTCGATGATCGTCTGGAGGTCCTCCCCCGTGCCTCCGAAGGCCGCGCCGAGCTCGTCGACGGTGGTCTTGAGGTCGTCCTTGTCGACCGACTCCACGGTCTCCGCGAGGTGGGTCAGCAGCGTGTCGGTCGCGATCGGGAGACGGGTGTCCTGCTGGTCGATCACCGAGCCGTTGTGCAGATAGGGTCCGTCGTCCCGCTGCGGCTGCAGCTCGACGTACTGCTCACCGACGGCGGAGCGGTTGCCGACCACCGCGAGGGTGTCGGCGGGGATCTCGTCGTAGCCGTTGTCGATGTCCAGGACGACGTTGACACCCTCGTCGGTGAGCACGAGCTTGTTGACCTTGCCGACGCTGACGCCGCGGTAGGTGACCTCACCCCCCGCGAAGATGCCGCCGGAGTCGGCGAAGTTCACGTTCACGGTGTAGTTGTCGTCGTAGAACGCCTTGTCGAGCTGCGCGTAGCGGGCGCCCACGAACGTCACGCCGACCAGCGTGATCACGACGAAGATCACCAGCTGGATCTTGGTGCGGCGGCTGATCATCGGGTCCCCCCTCCGTGCTGCGCGTCGGCGGTCTCGGCGGCCGGCGCGACGAGCGTCGGCACCAGCAGGTTGACCAGCGACGGGTCGTAGACCGCCTGCAGCTGGGCCATCGTCGGCCCGCCGTGCGCCGCGTCATTCCACGGCCCGGGGCCGCTGCGGCCCAGTCCGGGCAGGCCTGGGAGTCCGGGGAGCGTGGGCAGGCCGGGGATCGAGATGGACGGGAGGGGCACTCCGGGGGTCGCCGCTCCGGCGCCGGGGCACAGGCCGGGGACGGGCAGCTTGTTGCAGACCTGGTTGATGATGAACGTGGGCAGCCCGGCACAGTTCCGGGCGCTGGGGTGCTGCAAGCACTCGTTGATCGTCTGGATCGCCCCCTCGCACAACTGACCCAACGGAGGCAGCGGACCCAGGTCCGGGATCTCGCTGAGCGGGATGCACGGCACGGTGGGGATCCCGGGCAGCGTCGGGAGTCCCTGCGTCAGGTCGATGTCCAACGTGATCGACAGGTTCGTGTAGTCACCCATGTGCAGATTGCGGGCCACCTGCGGGTCGCGGCCGACCACCTCGTCCACGAACGGGTAGGTCAGGAAGACGTTGAAGGCGTTGACGAAGTCGTCGCCGGAGGCGGCGAGCTGGTTGAGCACCGGCTGGAGCTGGCGCAGCGAGTCGATGGTCGCGGACTTCGAGGCCTTGATCACCCGCACGCCGACGTTGGACAGCTGGTCGAGGGCCTGGAGCATCTTGACCAGGTCCTGGCGCTGCCCGTCGATGCTGGTCAGGGCGCTCGGCAGCTCCTCGAGGGCCTCGTCGATGTTGCCCTCCTGCTGGTGGGCCGAGAGCGCGAGCCGGTTGAGCGCCTCGATCGCGTCGACGATCTGGGCCTTGTTGGTGTCGAGGCTGCCCGTGAAGGTGTCGATCTGGCTCAGCACCGAGCGCACGCTGTCCTCGCGCCCGGACACCGCCTTGTTGAGCTCCTGGGCGATCGTCTTCAGCTGGGCCACGCCGCCACCGTTGAGGATGAGGCTCAGCGCCCCGAGCACCTCCTCCACCTCCGGGTTGCGGCCGGTGCGGTCCAGGTCGATGACGTCGCCGTCGCCCAACGGCTCGTTGCTGGCGCCGGTCTCGGGCGCCGACAGCGACACGAACTTCTCGCCCAGCAGGCTGGTCTGCCGGATCTCCGCGATCGCGTTGTCGGGCAGCTTGGTGTCGTTGCGCAGCAGGAGCGTCACGGTGGCGTGGTAGCCGTCGAGCTCGATGGCCTTCACCTGCCCGACGCTGACGTCGTTGACCTTCACCGTCGACTTCGGGACCAGGTCGAGGACGTCCTGGAACTGCACCGTCACCTCGATCGGGTTGTCGCCGACGTCGGTGCCGCCGGGCAGCGGCAGGGAGTAGACGTCGAAGTCGCAGCCCGACAGGACGACGCTGCTGAGGACCAGGCCGAGCAGCAGCCGGGCGGAGCGGTGCAGCCGCTTCATCGCTGGCTCCCGTCGTCCGCCACGAGGCCGCCCAGCGTCGGGTCGAACGACTGGCCGTACGACGACCCGGTGCCGAACGGCGACGCACGCTTGAGCACGGAGCCGGCCAGGTTGCACAGCTGGCCGCTGTGGTCGGCCTGGCTGAGGAAGCCGCACAGGAGCGTCGTCGGGTCCGAGGAGATCTGGTTGATGATCTCGCCGAGGTTGGCGTTGGTGTCGAGCGTGCCCGACTGCGGGTTGTAGGTCAGCGCCAGGTTGTTGAGCGCGACCGGGGCGTTCTTCAGCGTCTCGTCGAGCGCCGCGCGCTGCTTGACCAGCACCTTCGCGACTCGGTTGATGTGCGTGATGTTCTGCCCGAGGATGTCGCGGTTGTCCTTGACGAACGTCGCGACGTCGCCGAGGCCGATCGACAGGTTGTGCAGCGCGGCTGCCAGCTCCTCCTTCTCCCCGGAGAGCAGGTCCGAGACGTCGGAGAGCGACTGGTTGAACTGGCGCACGGTCTGGTCGTTCGTCGCCAGGGTGTTGATGAAACCCTCGAGCTCGCGGGCCGATCCGAACAACGCCTCCTTGTTGTCGTCGAGGGTCTGGGTCAGGGTGCTGAAGTCCTGGATGGTCTGGTGGAACTGCGCGCCCTCCCCACCGAAGTTCTCCGCGGTGGTGGCGAGCAGGTCGGACAGCGCGCCGTTCTTGTTCGCGCCGTTCGGACCGAGTGCGACGTTCAGCTCGTCGAGGCTCGAGTAGATCTGGTCGAGCTCGAGCGGGATGCCGGTGTCCTGGTCCTTGAGGACGGCACCGTCGGCGAGCCTGGGCCCGCTCTCGTAGACCGGCGTCAGCTGGACGTAGCGGTCTCCGACGATGGACGGCGACACGATCACGGCCTGGGCGTCGGCCGGGATCTTGATCGAGGGGTCGTAGTGCATCTCGACGACCACGTCGGTGCCGGTGGGTGTGACCTTGTCGACGGCTCCGACCTGGACACCGAGCACCTTGACCGGGCTGCCCTCGTAGATCGAGATGGTGCGCGGGAAGTGCGCGGTGAGCTTGTTGGACTCGTCGGTGCTGAACATGGCGAACCCCGCCGCGACCACGAGGACGAGGATGCAGAGCGGAGCGATCAGCCGCTTGACGACACCGAGGCCGCTCATCCGACCCCACCTCCGTTCAGCACGTCGGGCGCGGGCGGCATGTTCTGGATGTAGGTGTCGAACCACGGGCCGTTGCCGAGGGTGTTGGTGAACACCCGGTAGAACGGCGCCATCAGCCGCAGGCTGTTGTCGATGTTGTCCTCGTTCTTGTTCAGGATGCCGACCACGTCGTCGAGCTGGGTCAGGGCGGGCTTGAGGTCCGCCCTGCTCTGCCGCACCAGGGCGCTCAGCTCGGTGGACAGCTTCGAGCTCGACACCAGCAGGTTGTGCACCGCGTCCCTCCGCGCCACCAGCGCCTGGAAGAGCGTGTCCGACTCCTTCATCAGCGCGACGATGTCCTCGTCACGGTCGTTGAGCACCGTGGAGACGCGCTGCAGGTTGGTGAGCAGCAGGTGGATCCGCTCGTTCTTGTCCGCGATGTTGGACGAGAGCCGCGAGACGCCGGACAGCGCCGCCTTGAACTCCTCGGGGGTGTTGCGCGTCAGGTCGGACAGGGTGGTGAGGGAGGCGGCCAGCTGGTCGGTGTCGATCTGGTCGGCGGTCTCGGCCAGGCCGGAGAACGCCTTGACGACGTCGTAGGGCGAGCTGGTCCGCTCGACGGGGATCTCCTTGCCGGCGTCGAGCTGGCCGTCGCCGGCCGGCTCCAGCGCGAGGTACATGGCGCCGAGCAGCGTGTTGACCCGGATCGAGGCGCCCGTCTCGGCGCCGAACTGCGGAGTCGGTCTTGACGCGGAAGGTGACCTTCACGTGGTCGCCCTCGAGCTCGATCTTCTCGACCTTGCCGACCCGGACGCCGGCGATGCGCACCGGGTCGTTGGACTTCAGGCCGCCGGCCTCGGTGAACGCCGCGGTGTAGGTCTCGCCCCCGCCGATCACCGGCAGGTCCTGGGCCCGGAAGGCACCCAGGATCATCACCGCGATCACGGCGATGCTGATCGCCCCGATGATCACGGGGTTGCGCTCGCGGAAGGGTTTCATCCGAGATCACACCTGGGTGAGCCGGTGTTGTAGCTGACGGGGACCGTGAGGCCGGGCAGCTTGATCTTTCCCTGGAACTGGCAGAGGTAGAAGTTGAACCACGAGCCGTAGATCGCAGTGCGGCCGACCTTCTCGAGCTTGATCGGCAGCACCTGCAGGGCGCGGTCGAGCTCACCGCGGTTGCGCTGGATGTTGGCGGTCAGCACGCGCAGGTTGGCGATGTCGTCGACCAGCGGCGAGCGGATCCCCTTGACGAGCGATGCGGTCTGGACCGAGAGCTCCGAGATCTGGTCCAGCGACCCGAGGATGGCCTCGCGGTCGCTGTTGAGGCCACCGACGAACTGGCGGAAGGTGGTGATCAGCTCGTTGAGCTGCTGGTCACGGTCGGCGACGTGGTCGAGCACGTCGCTGAGGTTGTCGACGAGGTCGCTGATGACCTGGTCCCGGTCGGCGAGGGTGCTGGTCACCGAGGCGGTGTGGGCCAGCAGGCTCTCGAGCGTGCCGCCCTCGCCCTGGAAGACCTGGACGATCTCGTAGGAGAGCTGGTTGATGTCGGCGGGACTGAGCGCCTGGAAGAGCGGCTTGAACCCGTTGAAGAGCACGGTGAGGTCCAGCGCCGGCGCCGTGCGCGCGATCGGGATCGTCGCGCCCTCGGACAGCTTCTTCGACGAGCCGACGTCCTGGGTCAGGGCGATGTAGCGCTGGCCGACCAGGTTGCGGTACTTGATGGTCGCGTGGGTCGCCTCGGTGACCGAGGTCGAGTCGTCGACGGAGAACGTGATCAGCGCCCGGGTGCGGTCGGTGATCGATACCGCCTTGACCGTGCCGACCTTGACGCCCGCGACCCGGATGTCGTCACCCTTGTTGACGCCGGTGGCGTCGGCGAAGACGGCCTTGTAGGTCGACGCGCCCGAGAAGGTCACGTTGCCGATCGTGACGACCAGCACGCCGGTGGCGAGGGTGGTCACGACCATGAAGATCACCAGCTTGGTGAGGTCGAGGGCGGTCTTCTTGTCGAGGAGCTTCACGGGGTCGCACCCCCGCTCTGCTGATCACTGCTCTGCTCGTCACTGCCCATCGAGACGGTGGCACCACGGACCATGGGCCCGAGCAGCAGGCTGCCGAGGTCGGGCACCTCGTCGGCGGTGGTGCCCAGTGACGGAGCGAGGAGCGTGTCGATCAGGTCGGACTCCTCCGGCGAGCCGGCGTAGCCGCCGAAGTCGCCCAGCTGGACGCCGCTCGCGCCGGCGTCGTAGGACGTGCCGACGCGGTCGGTGCCCTTGCCGGTCGGCGTGTCGACGCCGTCGGCGAAGTCGGGCTGCCGGCGGACCGGGTTGGACTGGTTCCACGGCGGGCTGGGCAGGTGCAGGCAGCTCGGGCCGCGGTCCTCCCCGAGCACCGGCTGGTCGTCGGCGGTGTAGCCACGCGGCTGGTTCGGCAGCGTCTCGAGCACGATGTGCAGGGTGAAGCCGCGGAACGCCGCCGCCTCGAGCTTGCCGCTGTTGACGAGCCCGCCCAGCAGGCACGGGAACTCGGTCGAGTAGCGCGCCAGCACCCGGAGCTGGGCCTGGCTCACCTCACCGAGGCGGATCAGGTTGTCGCCGTTGTCCTGCAGGAAGGTGCGCGCGGTCCCGGAGAACTGGGTGACGTCGTCGAGCAGCTGGTGCAGCCGGGCCTCGCGGGTCTCGAGGGTGCCGGTGGTGGTCACGGTGTTGTGCAGGATCTCGCCCACCTGGGGCAGCACGTCGGCGTAGGTGTCGGAGACCGACGCGGTCAGCCGGAGGTCCTCGACGAGGGCGGGGATCTGCGGGTTGAGCCGCTTCAGGTAGCTGTCGACGGTCTCGAGGTTCTGGCCGATCTGGTCGCCGCGGCCCTCGAGGGCGGTGGCGCAGCGCGTTGAGCGTCTGGTTGAGCTCGGCCGGCTCGACCGCGCGCAGCAGCGGGTAGAGGTCGGAGAGCACCCTCTCGACCTCGGTGGCGATGACGGTGCGCTTGATGGTGTCGCCGGCCTTGATCGGCGAGGCGGACGCCTCGTCGGGGATGATCAGGGAGACGTACTTCTCGCCGAAGAGCGTCTTGGGCACGATCGACGCGGTGACGTTGTCGGGGATCGTGTCGACCTGGCTCGGGAAGAGCCCCAGCGTCAGCTCGGCCCCGTCGGCGGTGGCGCTCATGTCGAGCACCTCGCCCACGATGACGCCCCGGATCTTCACGTCGGCGCGCGCGGGCAGCTGCAGCCCGATCTTGGAGGTCTCGACCTTGACCCGGTCGTAGTCGGTGAACTTCTTGGTGAACGTCGCGTAGACGAGGTAGCCCGAGAGGACCACCAGCGCCAGGAAGACGACGCCGAGGACCTTGTGCTGGCGGGTGAGCGAGCACGCATCGCTCGTCATCCTGCCAGCCTCACTGTGGTGGTCGCGCCCCAGATGGCCATCGACAGCATCAGGTCGAGCACGTTGATCGCGACGATGCTGGTGCGGACCGCGCGGCCCACGGCCACGCCCACACCCGCCGGGCCGCCGCCCGCGTTGTAGCCGTAGTAGCAGTGGATCAGGATCACGACCACCGCGAAGACCAGCACCTTGCCGAAGGACCAGAGCACGTCGCCCGGCGGCAGGAACTGGTTGAAGTACTGGTCGTAGGTGCCGCTGCTCTGGCCGAAGAACTGGGTGATCACCAGCCGGCTCGCGAAGTAGGACGAGAGCAGCCCCACGACGTAGAGCGGGATGATCGCGATCAGGCCGCCGATGATGCGCGTGGTCACGAGGAACGGCAGCGAGGGGATCGCCATCACCTCGAGGGCGTCGACCTCCTCGGAGATCCGCATCGCGCCGAGCTGGGCGGTGAAGCCGCAGCCGACCGTCGCCGCCAGCGCCGATGGCCGCGACCAGCGGGGCGATCTCCCGGGTGTTGAAGTAGGCCGACACGAAGCCCGCGAGCTGGGCGGTGCCGAGCTGGTTGAGCGCCGCGAAGCCCTGCAGCCCCACCTCGGTGCCGGTGAAGAAGCACATCGCGACGATGACGCCGACGGTGCCGCCGATGACCGCGAGAGCACCCGAGCCGAGAGTCGTCTCGGCCAGGATCCGCAGGATCTCCTTCTTGTAGCGGACGCACCGTGCGCGGCGTCCACGCCAGCGCGCGCACGTAGAAGCTGAGCTGCGCCGCCGAGGTCGTCGAGCATCCCGGCCGGCTTCGTGTAGATCGACTTGAGGTTCGCCATGGCCGGCTAACCCGTCTTTGGAGGGACGAGTTGGAAGTAGATGCGCGCTCATCACGAAGTTGACGACGAACAGCAGCATGAAGGTGATGACGACGGACTCGTTGACGGCGTCGCCGACGCCCTTCGGGCCGCCCGCGGCGTTCATGCCCTTGTAGCAGGCCACGATCGCGGCGATCAGGCCGAACACGAGGGCCTTGGCCATGCCTTGCCAGAGGTCCGGCAGCTGGGCCAGTGCCGTGAAGCTCGCCAGATAGGCGCCCGGCGTGCCGTCCTGCAGGACGACGTTGAAGACGTAGCCGCCGGCCACTCCGACGACCGAGACCAGACCGTTGAGGAAGACCGAGACGAGCATGCAGGCGAGCACCCGGGGCACCACGAGCCGCTGGATCGGGTCGATGCCGAGCACCATCATCGCGTCGAGCTCTTCGCGGATCTTGCGGGCGCCGAGGTCGGCAGCGATCGCCGATCCGCCGGCGCCGGCGATCAGCAGCGACGTCGCGATCGGGCCGGCCTCGCGGACGACGGCCAGGACCGCGGCCGAGCCCGTGAACGACTGGGCGCCGAACTGCTTGATCAGGCCGCCGACCTCCAGCGCGATGACCGCGCCGAACGGGATGGCGACGAGGGCCGTCGGGATGATCGTCACCGACGCGATGAACCAGGCCTGCTGGAGGAACTCGCGGGTCTGGAAGGGCCGCCGGAACAGTCCCCGGCCCACATCGAGACCGAAGGCGAAGAGCTTGCCCGCGGTCCCGACCGGCGCGAGGATGCGCGTTGCGGTCGTGGAAGCCATGTCTCAGGACCTAGCCGGCCCCGGGAGCCATGGACATCTGCGTCGTCGAACGAGCCGGGCGGCGGGGTGACGTCGTTCTCCTTGCACCACGCCCCGGGCTCGCGCTGGCTGCGGCGGGCGATGCCGTTGGAGGGCTCGAGCTGCATCGGGATCGGGGGCAGCGGCGGCATCTCCTCGTCCTTCTCCGCCTCGAGCTCGTCGGCGTCCTTCTCCTCCGACATGCCGATCGGGCCGACCTTCTGGGCGTTGAGGAACTGGCGCACGACCGGCTCCTCCGAGGAGAGCAGCATCTCGCGCGGCCCGAACATCGCCAGGTGCCGGTGGTAGAGCAGGCCGATGTTGTCGGGCACGGTCCGCGCGGTGTTGATGTCGTGGGTGACGATGAGGAAGGTCGCGTCGATCTGGGCGTTGAGGTCGACGATCAGCTGGTTGAGGAACGCCGTGCGGACCGGGTCGAGGCCGGAGTCGGGCTCGTCGAAGAGCACGATCTCGGGGTCGAGCACCAGCGCGCGAGCCAGGCCGGCGCGCTTGCGCATGCCGCCGGAGATCTCGCCGGGGAGCTTGTCCTCGGCGCCGAGCAGACCGACGAGGTCCATCTTCTCCATGACGATGTCGCGGATCTCGGACTCGGACTTCTTGGTGTGCTCACGCAGGGGGAAGGCGACGTTGTCGTAGAGGTTCATCGAGCCGAACATCGCGCCGTCCTGGAACAGCACGCCGAACAGCTTGCGGATCTCGTAGAGCTCCTTCTCGGAGCAGCTGGCGATGTCGGTGCCCTCGATGATCACCGAGCCCTTGTCGGGCTTGAGCAGCCCGATGAGGGTCTTGAGGAGCACGGACTTGCCGGTGCCGGAGGGACCCAGCATGACCGAGACCTCGCCGGCGGGGACCGTGAGCGTGACGTCGCCCCAGATCAGCTGCTTGCCGAACGACTTCGACAAGTCCTCGATCTTGATCTCCACGCCCATGTACGTCTCCCCTCGACCGAGCCTGTCCGCCGCTCGGTCCCCTCGAATGAGCGCGTTCCGACGCGCGCACCCACACTGACCAGTAACAACGGTGCTGACGCCGCGAGGTTACGCGCTGGTGGGACGCACGTCACTGCTTCGGCGACGTTACCTACCAACGGGTGACCGCTATCCCCCTCCCGGTATCCGCGCGCAGCAGCGGCCGCCCCCGAGGTGGGGACGGCCGCTGCTGCGGTCGTGCTTCGGGCGGCCGCGCCGCCCGGCGTCACGCGAGGGTGACGGAGGAGTCACTTGACGGTGACGGTGGCGCCGGCGCCCTCGAGCGCCTCCTTGGCCTTGTCGGCACCAGCCTTGTCGACGCCCTCGAGGATCGGCTTCGGCGCGGCCTCGACGAGGTCCTTGGCCTCCTTCAGACCGAGGGACGTCAGGGCGCGCACCTCCTTGATGACGTTGATCTTCTTGTCGCCGGCGGCCTCGAGGATCACGTCGAACTGGTCCTGGTCGGCGGCCTCCTCGGCGGCGGCGGCGCCACCACCCGCGGCGGGGGCGGCGGCGACGGCGACCGGGGCGGCGGCGGTGACGCCGAAGGTGTCCTCGAACTGCTTCACGAACTCGGAGAGCTCGATGAGCGTCATCTCCTTGAACGCGTCGAGCAGCTCGTCGGTGTTGAGCTTCGCCATGGTGGCGGTTCCTTCCATGTGGCGGTCCGCGGCGTACGCCGTGGGCCGGGGTTTCATCAGGTGGTGGTTTCCGGGGCCTCAGGCCTCGGTGGCGTCGCCCTCATCGGAGGTCTGCGCTTCATCGGCAGGGGCCTCCTCAGCGGGAGTCTCGGCCTCGGCGTCGTCCGCCGCGGCCGGGGCCTCCTCGGCGGCGACGGGCTCAGGGGTTGATTCCTGGCCCGCACCACCAGCGAGGATCGAGGGGTCCTGCTCGGCCTTCGCCTGGAGCGCACCGACGACGCGGGCGGCCTGGGCGAGCGGCGCGTTGAACAGGAGGACGGCGTTCTGGAGCGAGGCGAGCATGGCGCCGGCGAGCTTGCCCAGCAGGACGTCGCGCGACTCGAGGTCGGCGAGCTTCGCGACCTCCTTCGCGTCGATGGCCCGGCCGTCGAGGTAGCCGCCCTTGATGATCAGGGCGGGGTTGGCCTTGGCGAAGTCACGCAGCCCCTTCGCGGCCTCCACGACGTCGCCCTTGAGGAAGGCGATCGCGGTGGGGCCGACCAGCAGCTCGTCGAAGCCGGCGATGCCGGCCTCGGACGCGGCCAGCTTGGCCAGCGTGTTCTTGACCACGGCGTAGTCGGCGTTCTCCCCGAGGGAGCGGCGCAGGTCCTGCAGCTCCTTGACGGTGAGCCCGCGGTAGTCGGTCAGCACAGCACCCGCGGCATCGTTGAACGAATCGACGATCTCCGCGACGGCGGCCTGCTTGTCTGCCCGCGCCATCGGTCTCCTTCTCTCTGTGGTGAGACCGGCCGTCAAATGACGAACGCCCCGAGCGCAGGCTCAGGGCGTGGACGGATCCTTGCTCTGTCACCTACGCAGGCCGTCCGCATCTCTGCGGAACCTTCGGCCGGCTGCGTGTGCAGCCGAACGACCGGCGGTCTCTGGTTACGACGAGAACAGTACGGCGAGCCCGCGCGAACCGACAAATCGGACGCCACCGGTGGTTGAGGAGGGCGCGACCGGTCCGTCTCGAAACCGGTGACCCGAGGCTGGGACCCACGTGCGTCGCAGCACCGCCTTGCGAGGTTTCGAGACGGTTGCTGCGCAACCTCCTCAACCACCGATGGGGCGACTCACTCCTCGGAGGACCGGCGTCCTCGGAGGTGACGTTCTTGGTGCGGTTCGGGTCGACCGGGACCCCGGGGCCCATGGTCGTCGACACCGTCACCTTCCTGATGTAGCGGCCCTTGGAGCTGGCCGGCTTGAGCCGGAGCACCTCCTCGAGCGCCGCCGCGTAGTTCTCGGCCAGCTGCATCTCGGCGAAGGAGGCCTTCCCGATGATGAAGTGCAGGTTGGAGTGCCGGTCGGTGCGGAACTCGATCTTGCCGCCCTTGATGTCCGAGACCGCCTTGGCGGGGTCGGGGGTGACCGTGCCGGTCTTGGGGTTCGGCATCAGGCCGCGCGGCCCGAGCACCCGGCCGAGCCGGCCGACCTTGCCCATCATGTCCGGGGTCGCGACGACGGCGTCGAAGTCGAGCCAGCCGCCGTTGACCTTCTCGATCAGGTCGTCGCCACCGACGAAGTCGGCGCCGGCCTCACGGGCGGCGTCGGCCTTGTCGCCGTTGGCGAAGACCAGCACGCGGGCGGTCTTGCCGGTGCCGTGCGGCAGGTTGACGGTGCCGCGCACCATCTGGTCGGCCTTGCGGGGGTCGACCCCGAGCCGCATCACGACGTCGACGGTCTCGTCGAACTTCTTCTTGCTGGAGGTCTTGGCGATCTTGATCGCCGTCATCGGGGCGTACAGCTCGTCCTTGTCGAAGGTGTCTGCCGCCGCGCGGTAGGTCTTGCTGCGCTGCATGGTCGTCTTCTCTCTTGGGAAGGTGTGGTCCAAGTGGGCCGCGCTCGGCCCTGCCACGGGGTGCCTAGCTGAATGGTGAGCTCGCGAGCTCGCTCACTGAGTGGTGACGCCCATCGACCGGGCGGTGCCCTCCACGATCTTCATCGCGGCGTCGATGTCGTTGGCGTTGAGGTCGGGCATCTTGGTCAGGGCGATCTCGCGCACCTGGTCCTTGGTCAGCTTGCCGACCTTCTCCTTGTGCGGGACGCCCGAGCCCTTGCTCAGTCCGGCGGCCTTCTTGATCAGCTCGGCGGCCGGCGGGGTCTTGGTGATGAACGTGAACGAACGGTCCTCGTAGATCGTGATCTCGACGGGGATGACGTTGCCGCGCATGGACTCGGTCTGGGCGTTGTAGGCCTTGCAGAAGTCCATGATGTTGACGCCGTGGGGACCGAGGGCGGTGCCGACGGGCGGGGCCGGGGTCGCTGCCCCGGCCTGGAGCTGCACCTTGACCAGTGCAGCGATCTTCTTCTTGGGAGGCATTGCCTTCACTTTCCTTCGTGTGGTCATGACGAGCGGCGTACGTCGCTCTGCCACTTCTTCTTGTTACCGGCTTGCGCCGGGTGTTGCGTTCCAGCCCATTGTTGCGAGGTTTCGTCGCGTCGCGGTCGACTCCTTCGTCGCCGGCCGCCGACGCTCCTCTACCCAGCGCTTACCTGAGGTGCTCGCAACTCGCCCCTCAGACGCGCTGAATCTGGCTGAAGCTCAGCTCGACCGGGGTCTCCCGGCCGAAGATCTCGACCAGCGCCTTGACGCGCTGGGACTCCGGGTTGATCTCGGTGATGGTCGCGTGCAGCGTGGCGAACGGGCCGTCGACCACCATGACCGAGTCCTGGACGTCGAAGTCGGCCACCTCGACCGGCTTCTTGCTCGCGGCGGTGCTGCCGGGCGCGGCGGTGCCGGCGGCGACCGCCTCGGCCTCGGCGCGGGCCACGACGGCCGGGGCGAGCATGTTTTCCACCTCGGCCATGCTCAGCGGCACCGGCTGGTGGCTGTGCCCGACGAAGCCGGTCACCGACGGCGTGTGGCGCACGGCGGCCCACGACTCGTCGGTGAGGTCCATCCGGACCAGGACGTAGCCGGGCAGGACGGTCCGCTTGACCATCTTGCGCTGGCCGTTCTTGATCTCGGCGACCTCCTCGGTGGGGACCACGATCTCGTGGATGTAGTCCTCCATGTTCAAGGAGATGATGCGGTTCTCGAGGTTCGACTTCACCCGGTTCTCCATGCCGGAGTAGGTGTGCACGACGAACCAGTCACCCGGCTTGGCCCACAGCTCGGCCCGGAACGCCTCGAGCGGGTCGGACACGGCGGGCTCGGCCTCGGCGTCCTCAGCGCTCTCGTCGGCGTCCTCGTCCTCGGACGGGTCCTCGGACGGGTCCTCGGGCAGGTCCTCGGGCAGGTCGGTGTCGGTCTCGGCGCCCTCGACCACGGTGTCGTCGAGCCCCATCTCGAGGTCGGTGGTCTCGTCGGTCACCTCGGTGTCGAGGCGCGGGTCGTCCTCGACCTCGGGGCCGTCGTCGGCCTCGCCGTACTGGTCCTCGAGGTCGGGCGCCGGGCTCTCACCGGGCGCCAGGCCGGACCCGGTCTGGGCCTGGTCCTGCTGGTCAGTGGTCTCCTCGACGTCGGCGGTGCCATCGGTGGTCTGCACCGAGGACTCGCCCTGCTCGTCGTACTGCTCCGACACGTGTCGCTCCATCACTTGAACTGCTGGGGTGGCCTTCCGGCCCGCTGACTGGCTGTCCCTGGGCGCTTACTCGGCGCTGCGGCCGTCGAAGATCTCGAACGCCAGCTTGCCGAGCCCCAGGTCGAGCAGCGAGACGAGCGTCATCATGATCGCGACGAAGATCATCACGACGATGAAGTAGGTGACCAGCTGCTCCTGGGTCGGCCAGACGACCTTGCGCAGCTCGGCCACGACCTGCCGGTAGAAGACCGTCGGGCTGGTGCGCTTCTCGGACCCCGAGCGCTCGCGCGGTCCGCGCACCGCCTTGCTGTCCGTCACGCTGTTCGCCTCGATCCTTCGTGTGGGTTGTTGCTGGGTGCGTTCTTGCAGGGCACGAGGGACTTGAACCCCCAACCTTCGGTTTTGGAGACCGATGCTCTGCCAGTTGAGCTAGTGCCCTCCGGGTCGTCTCCCCACCCGGGTGAGGGCATGGCAAAGCCTGCGGGAAACCACCAAACGGTGAGTCTACGGTGAAGCCTCGACGAGTGCGAACTCCCAGCCTTCGCGGCGGTCTGGAACGATGGCGCCGTGACATCTTCTGGGACCTCGCAGGCCCATCCCTCTCTTGGCCAACGCACGCCTCTGGCCGAACGTTCCCCCCAGGAGCAGGCCGACTTCCTCGCCGACGCGCGCGCCGCCTACGACGAGCTGGTGGCCCAGGGACTCCGGCTCGACCTCACCCGGGGCAAGCCGGCGGCCGCCCAGCTGGACCTCTCCAACGAGCTGCTGGACCTGCCCCGAGGCGCGGTCGACCAGGCCGGCGTCGACACCCGCAACTACGGCGGGCTGGAGGGCATCGCGGAGCTGCGTGCCATGTTCGCCGACCTGCTGTGGGTCGAGCCCGAGCAGGTGGTCGCCGGCGGCAGCTCCAGCCTCGTGATGATGCGCGAGGTCCTCACCTACCTGTGGCTCAAGGGTGCCGTGGACGGCGACCGGCCCTGGGGACAGGAGGAGAAGGTCCGGTTCATCTGCCCCGTCCCCGGCTACGACCGGCACTTCACCCTGCTGGACTGGCTCGGCATCGAGATGGTGACCGTGCCGACGAACGACGACGGCCCGGCACCGGACGCGGTCGCCGAGCTGGCCGGCAGCGACCCGAGCATCAAGGGCATCTGGGTGGTGCCGACCTACGCCAACCCCTCCGGCTCGATCGTGACCCAGGAGATCGCCGAGCGGCTCGCCTCGATGACGACCGCCGCGCCGGACTTCAAGATCCTCTGGGACAACGCCTACGCGTTCCACCACCTGACCGAGGCGGAGGCGAAGAGCGCCGACATCCTCTCGCTCGCCTCGGCGGCCGGCCACCCGCACCGGCCGATCATGTTCGCCTCGACCTCGAAGATCACCTTCGCCGGTGCCGGCGTGGCCTTCCTGGCCGGGTCGGTCGAGACCGTGAAGTGGTACACCGGCCACCTCGGCAAGGGCTCGATCGGCCCCGACAAGGTCAACCAGCTGCGGCACTCGCAGTTCTTCGGCTCGGCGCAGGGCGTCCGCGACCACATGCACAAGCACCGGCAGATCATCGCCCCGAAGTTCGAGTCGGTGCTCGGCGTGCTGCACGAGCGGCTCGACGGCCTGGGCATCGCGACCTGGACCGAGCCGACCGGTGGCTACTTCATCAGCCTCGACGTCCTCGACGGGACCGCCGCCCGGGTGATCGAGCTGGCCAAGGACGCCGGCGTGGCGCTGACGCCGGCCGGCTCGTCGTTCCCCTACGGCGACGACCCGCGCGACCGCAACATCCGGCTGGCGCCGACGTTCCCGGAGCCTGCCGAGGTCGAGGCCGCCACCCACGCGGTGGCGACCTGTGCGTCCCTGGCCGCCGCGGAGAAGCTGGTTGGCTGACACCCCGCCCGGCCGGCGGACCGACAGCCGGCCGCTCCGCGAGCTCCCGAAGGCACACCTGCACCTGCACTTCACGGGCTCGATGCGGCACGCCACGCTGCTCGAGCTCGCCGAGCGCGACGGCATCCGGCTGCCCGACCAGCTCGTCTCCGAGTGGCCGCCGCAGCTGTCGGCGGCCGACGAGAAGGGCTGGTTCCGCTTCCAGCGCCTCTACGACGTGGCCAGGTCGGTGCTCCGGACCGAGAGCGACGTACGTCGCCTGGTGCTCGAGGCCGCCGAGGACGACGTGCACGACGGCGGCGGGTGGCTGGAGATCCAGGTCGACCCGAGCGGGTACGCCGCCCGGTTCGGCGGGATCACGGCGTTCACCGACCTGGTGCTCGACGCGGTCCGCTCCGCGTCCGAGCAGACCGGGCTGCCGATGGCGGTCGTCATCGCCGCCAACCGCACCCGGCACCCGCTGGACGCGCGCACCCTCGCCAGGCTGGCCGGCCAGTACGCCGGCCGCGGGGTCGTGGGCTTCGGCCTGTCCAACGACGAGCGACGCGGCTCGACCGCCGACTTCGCCCACGCGTTCCGGATCGCCGAGCGGGCCGGGCTGCGGCTGGTGCCGCACGGGGGTGAGCTGCGCGGGCCGGAGCACATCGTCACCTGCCTCGACGCGCTGCACGCCCAGCGGCTCGGTCACGGCGTGCGCGCCGCCGAGGACCCGCGGCTCCTGGAGCGGATCGTCGACCTCCGGGGTCGCGCTGGAGATCTGCCCGGTCAGCAACGTCGCGCTGGGCGTCTACTCCGACCTGTCCTCCGTGCCGCTGCCGACCCTCCTCGAGGCGGGCGCGACGGTCGCCCTGGGATCGGACGACCCGTTGCTGTTCGGCTCCAGGCTCCTCGGCCAGTACGCCGCCATGCGCGCCGCGCACGACCTCTCCGACGAGCAGCTCGCCGAGCTGGCCCGGATGTCGGTGCGTGCGTCGTCGGCGCCGGACGACGTGCGGAAGCGCCTGCTGGTCGGCATCGACGAGTGGCTGCTGCCAGGATCTGCTCCGTGAGCGACCCCGACGAGACCGCGCCGTTCACCCACCAGCCCTACGGCAAGGAGGCTGACGACAACCCGTTCGTGTCGCCGTCCGGTCCGGCCGCGCAGCCGTCCGGGCCGGGCTACGTCACCCCGCCCACCCCTCCGCCCCCCACTGTGGGGCCGGTGCCCTACGGCCCACCCGCCGGCGGAGCGCCGTACGGTTTCCAGCCCGGCTGGGCGCCGGTCTACGGCACGCCGTACGCCGGCTCGCTCAGCCACAAGGGGGCGACCACGTCACTGGTGCTCGGCATCATCGCGATCGTCTCGCTGGTCCTGACACCGGTCTGCTGCATCACGATCCCGGGGGTCTTCTGCGCGCCGTTCGCCTGGGGGATCGGCGCCAAGGCGAAGCGGGAGATCGCGCAGCGGCCCGGCGTCTACGGCAACCTCGGCTCAGCGCAGACGGGCATGTGGATGGGCATCGTCATGTCGATCCTGGGATTCGTGTGCATCGCGCTCTTCGTCGCGCTCGCCGTCTGGATCGGCTACACCGACTACTCGCTCGTCTGAGAGCTCTCCTGCGCAGTCACAGCTCGCAGCCGACCAGCACCGGCTCGTTGACCAGCCGGATGCCGTGGGTGGCCTCGACGCCGTCGCGGACCTCTCGGGCCAGTGCGAGCAGCTGCTCGGTGGTGGCACCGCCGCGGTTGGTGAGCGCCAGCGTGTGCTTGGTCGAGAGGCCGACCGGCCCGGTCCCATATCCCTTGTGGAAGCCGGCCTGCTCGATCAGCCAGGCGGCGCTGGTCTTGACCCCGCCGTCCGGCTGCGGCCAGGCCGGTGCGCCCGGGGGCACGTCGCCCTCGTCGACGACCGGGTTGGTGAAGAACGAGCCGGCGCTCCACGTGTCGTGGTCGTCCGGGTCGAGGACCATGCCCTTGCTCCGGCGCAGCTCGAGCACGGCCGCGCGCACGTCGGCGAGCGGGGCGCGCTGACCGAGATCCACGCCGAGGGTGCGGGCCAGCTCGGCGTAGTGGACGGGTGCGCCGAGCTTGCCCTGGCGGAGCTGGAAGGTGACGTCGAGGACGACGTGCCGGTCGGGGCCGGCCTTGAACCGCGAGGTGCGGTAGCCGAAGCCGCAGTCGGCGTTCGCGAACGTGCGCACGCCCCTGAGCACGCGGTCCCAGACCCGCACCCGCGCAATGGTCTGGGAGACCTCCTGGCCGTAGGCGCCGACGTTCTGGATCGGGGTGGCGCCGACGCGGCCGGGGATCCCGGCGAGCGCCTCGATCCCGACCCACTCGCGCTGCACCGCGAGCTCCACGAGGTCGTCCCAGCTCTCCCCCGCCGCGACCGTCACGATCACGCCGCCGCAGGTCGCCTCGTCGCCCTCGTCATCGGCCACGACCCCGCTGGTCGCGACCTCGACCACCGTGCCGTCGAAGCCGGCGTCGGCGACGACCAGGTTGCTCCCGCCGCCGACCACCAGCACCGGTGCCTCGACGCCGCTCAACGCCTCGACCAGCTCCTGCTCGGTGGTCGCGCGCACCCACGTCGTGGCCGGTCCGCCGAGCCTCAGCGTCGTGTGCTCGGAGAGCAGCTGCGTCATCGCGTGTCCGGCTCAGGGGGCACGGACGACGGCCTTGGGCATGCCGAGCACCTTCTGGCCGCCCGAGGTCACCGTCAGCGCGACCGTGGTCAGGCCGTCCTGCGGCTCCTTGGCCGCACCGGCCACCTCGACGTCGACCCCGCCCTCGGCCGGCACGACGACCGGGGCCGTGAACTTGCAGCCGAGCGAGACCACCTCGGCGCCCGGGAACCACTCCGCGACTGCTCGCGCCGCGAGCGCCATGGTGTACATGCCGTGCGCGATCACCCCGGGCAGCCCGACGCTCCGGGCCACCTCGTCGTCCTGGTGGATCGGGTTGTGGTCACCGCTCGCCGCGGCGTAGGCGGCGAGGTCGGCGCGCGTGACGTGGAAGGTCTTGGTGTCGAGGCTCATTCCTGCGG
Organism: uncultured Actinomycetota bacterium; assembly: GCA_963766475.1. Taxonomy (GTDB): domain Bacteria; phylum Actinomycetota; class Actinomycetes; order Propionibacteriales; family Nocardioidaceae; genus Nocardioides. The sequence goes on from CAVXZS010000010.1 coordinate 46,623, forward strand.
CCCCCGGTGCACCAGGGTGGCGCTGGTCGAGCAGACCAGGGCGCCCTCGGCGTCGGTGATCTCGCTCGTGGTGCCGATGATGTCGTTGCCCGCGATCTGGCGCAGGCTCGCCACCCTCAGGGTCGCGGTGAGCACGTCACCGGGCACGATCGGCCGCGCGTAGGAGAACTTCTGCTCGCCGTGGACGATGCGGAACAGGTCGAGCGCCTCGGCCTCGAGGAAGGCGTTCATCGCATCGAAGGCGAGGACGATCGGGAACGTCGCGGGCGCCGGCCCCCCGTCGTACGACGCGCCGGTGGCCTCCGCGAAGGCCCGGACCCGGTCCTCGGTGACCTCGACGGCGGCCGTCGGTGGGAAGGACCGGCCGACGAGCGACTGGTCGACAGGCATGGGTCCAACCTAGTGGTGGCCGTGGTGCTTCGGCGGCTTGTGGTGCTTGGGCGGCTTGTGGTGCTTCGGCGGCTTGTGGTGCTTGGGCGGCTTGTGGTGCTTCGTCTCGTGATGCTTCGTCCCGTGATGCTTCGTCCCGTGCGGCTTCCGCTGGGGGTGGCCGTGCTGCTTCGCCCGGTGGTGGCCCCGCGCGTGAGCGCGCTTGTGCCGGTCGGCCCGCTCTGTCACCGAGGCCGGCTGCGCGTCGGTCGTGGCCGCCGGGTCGGTCGGCACCTCGGTCGGCGCCTCGGTCGGCAGACCCGCCGTCGTCGACGACGGCCCGGGCAGGCGGTGCGCCTGGGGCTCCGCGGGGGCGCCTCCGTAGGGGGTCGTCAGGGCAAGCACCACGGCCGTGACACCGACAAGCATCCCGGCCCGCACGCTCCGTCGGTTCCACCACGCCGGAGGCACGGAGGGCACGGGCACGGACTCGGTGACGATGCCCGCCTGGGCGGACCGCGCCGCGGCGAGCCGGCGGCTCGCAAGAGCGAGCCGGCCCGCGACCTCGGCCGCAAGCGGTCGGGCCGACGGGTCCCGCGCCGTCATCGCGCTGACCAGCCGCCCGAGGGGAGCGGGCAGGCCAGCGGGTACGACGGGGTCGTGCGTCAGCCGGGCGAGGGCTGCCTCGGTGGGCGTCCCGCCGAACGCGGGTGCTCCCGTGATCAGCTCGAGGAGCACCAGACCCAGGGCGTAGACGTCGGCCGCCGTCCCGACCTCGTCGCCGGACGCCTGCTCCGGCGCGAGGTAGGTGGCCGTCCCGACCATCGTGCCGGTCGCGGTCACCCGGACCGTGTCCCCGACCAGGCGCGCGATGCCGAAGTCGGCCAGCCGGACCCGGCCCTGGCCGTCGAAGAGGAGGTTGCCGGGCTTGATGTCGCGGTGCACGATGCCGGCCGCGTGCACCGGCACCAGCGCCGAGGCCACCTGGGCGCCGATGTCGGCCACCCGGTCGAGCGGCTGGCAGCCCCGGTCGACGACGTCGGCGACGGTGCCGCCCGGCAGCAGCTCCATGACGAGGTAGGGGTGGTCGCCGCTGATGCCGGCGTCGAGCACGGTCACCAGGCCCGGGCCGCTCATGCCGGCCAGGATCCGCGCCTCCGAGACGAACCGCACGCGGGCGACCTCGGAGTCCGGCGCCTCGCGCAGCAGCTTGATGGCCACGGCGCGGTCGAGCAGCGTGTCGTGCGCGGCGTAGACGTCGGCCATGCCGCCGCGACCGACCCTCGACCCGATCCGGTAGCGGCCCGCGACCATCGACTCCGAGGCTCGGAGCTCGTGTCCCATTCCCCGGTTTCTCCCCCCGCGTGAATGCCTCAGCCGTCGGGCGGTACCCGCGCGGCGCGGCGGTCACGCCCCCGGTGGTCGCCTCGTAGCCTCGGGTGGGTGGGGACAGCCGGCCGGGCGAGTGGTCGAGGGGCACGACTCCTCGGCGCCCTCCCGGCGCTGGCTGTGCTGGCCGCGTGCACGACGACGCCCACCCGGCCCGCTGCCTCCCCCGACGAGCTCGAGGGCTGCGGACCCGTGTCCTACGCCGACGTGCGGGGCCGCGCGCCGTCGTACGGCCCGCGGGAGCTCGCCCGCTTCGGCAGCGACCACGCGCTCTGTGCCGGGCTCTGGCTGCCAGGGGCGGACGGCTGGCTGGTGCCGCAGGGCATGGCGATCGCCGACGGGACGGCGTACGTCGCGGGCTTCGACGGCACCCGGGCCGGCCGGCACCGCCTGTGCACGGTCGAGTCGGTCGACCTGCGCACCGGGAGGCTCGTGGCCCGGCAGTACCCCGTGCGCGGGCAGGTCGGGCCGCGGGACCCCACCGAGTGCCGGCACGGCGGCGGTGTGCTGGTGGACGAGCACGGGCTCTGGCTGGCCGAGACCCAGCGGCTGTGGCTGCTCGACCCGGCGACGCTGGCGGTGCGGCGCGGCTGGGCCCTCGACGAGCCGGTCCGCGGGTCGTTCGCGGTGTGGGGACGCAGGGGCGAGCTCGGGCTGGGCCGCTACCGGCGGGCGGACCCGGCCAGGCTCTGGTGGTACGACGTGGACAGGCTGCTGGCGTCGTCGGCCTACGAGATCGAGGCCTCGGCCGCGCTGCGGGCCGTCCCGGTCCCGCCGGGCGCCCAGGGCGCGGTCTGGGCGGAGCTCGGCGGGGTGGGGCCCGGCCTGTGGTTCGCGTCGTCGAACGCCTCGTGCGGCGTGCTGGTGGGGCCCGACGGGCGCAGCCGTGGGTTCGTCCCGGGCGCCGAGAGCATGAGCCTGGTCGGACCGGACGAGCTGTGGGTGGTCAGCGAGTCGGGGTCGCGGCTCTACCAGCGCAAGGGACGCCCGATGACGCCGATGCTGGCTCGGTTCGACACCGCGGACCTCCAGGAGTGGCGCGCGCCGGACTGCTCGGTCTGACCCCGGACGTGCGTCGGCCCGGCAGAAGGTCTCTGCCGGGTCGACGGGAAGCCGTGCGATCCAGGGTCAGCGGGTCTCGCGGTGCGCGGTGTGCTTGCGGCAGCGCGGGCAGAACTTCGCCAGCTCGAGCCGGTCGGGGTCGTTGCGCCGGTTCTTCTTGGTGATGTAGTTGCGCTCCTTGCACTCGGTGCACGCGAGCGTGATCTTGGGGCGAACGTCGGAGCTCTTGCTGGCCACGGGAAGTCCTCTAGTAGTCGAACGGCGAAGCTGGGTAGTAGCGGGGGCGGGATTCGAACCCGCGACACCACGATTATGAGCCGTGTGCTCTAACCACCTGAGCTACCCCGCCACGGGGGACACGGCCTCACTGTCGAGCGTACTGACGAACGCCAAGCAGATCTGACTGTGCCAGAGCCCCTCTACGGAATCGAACCGTAGACCTTCTCCTTACCATGGAGACGCTCTGCCGACTGAGCTAGAGGGGCCGGTGGGTGACACCGACGGAGAACTTTACACAGCCTCCACGGTCTGGCCGAATCGCCCGTGACAGCGACCAGAACGGTGACCGGTCAGCCCTGGATCCGGGCGAACGGGACCGCTTCCTCGAGCTCGTAGGCGAGCTCGATCAGGGTCGCTTCCCGACCCGCTCCGGCCCCGAACATCATGCCCTGCGGCAGCCCGCCGGCCGTGGTCGCGAGGGGCAGCGAGATGGCCGGGTCGCCGGTGGCGTTCTGGAGCGGGGTGAACGCCACCCAGTCCATGACCCGGTCCATCAGGACGTCGTAGTCCAGGGTCGGGTCGAGCCAGCCGACCTCCGGCGTCTCGATGGCGAGGGTCGGGGTCAGCGCCACGTCGTAGGTCTTGAAGAACTCGGTCGACGCCCTGCTGCTGCGGCGCAGCCGGCGGACCGCGCCGGGCAGCCGGTGCAGGTGGCGCCGGGCGTGGGCGCCCAGCCCATGGGTCATGTGGTCCAGGTTGGCGGGCGTCCACGAGCGTCCGTGCAGACGGCGCCCGCTCCGCAGGAGGAACAGCGCCAGGCTCGACCAGTAGACGAGGAAGTCGTCGGGGAACGACGGCCCCACGGGCGCGTCGACGTGCTCGACGCGGTGGCCGAGCTCCTCGAGCAGGGCGGCGACCTTCAACGTGAGCTCGGTGACCTCCGGGCTGGCGCCCCGGCCCACGCCCTCGGTGTGGACGCCGATCCGGAGCCGGCGGCGGCCCGGGCGGGTCAGGTCGCCGATGGGCGGCAGGTGCAGCGCGCGGTAGACCTTCTCGGCCTCGCGGAAGAACGCCGCGGTGTCCCGCACGCTCCTCGTCACCACGCCGTCGCTGATGATCCGGACCGGCATCTGGCGCATCGTCGGGTCCTGGGCGAGCCGGTCGCGGGTCGGCTTGAGCCCGACGAGGCCGTTGACGGCGGCCGGGATCCGGATCGACCCCCCGCCGTCGTTCGCGTGGGCGATCGGGACGACGCCCGCCGCCACCATGGCCGCCGAGCCGGCCGAGCTGGCGCCGGCCGTGCGGCGGGTGTCCCAGGGGCTCCGCACCGGGCCGATCCGCGGGTGCTCGGCGCTCGGCGAGAAGCCGTACTCGCTGAGCTGGCTCTTCCCCAGCGGCACCAGCCCGGTCGCGAGGAACATCCGCGCGAAGTCGCCGTCCCGCTTCACCGGCACCGGCGCCCAGGCGTCCGTGCCCTGCATCGTCGGCATCCCGGCGACCTCGACGTTGTCCTTGAGCCAGGTCGGCACGCCGGCGAAGAACCCCGGCCGCGGGCTCCGGGCCTCCTCGCGCGCCCGGTCGAACGCCACGTGGGCGATGCCGTTGAGCTCGGGCTGCATCCTCTCGGCGCGCGCGATCGCCGCCTCGACCACGTCGGGGATCGACACCTCTCCGGCGTGCAGCGCCGCGACGAGCCCGACCGCGTCGTGGTCGCCGAGTGCGTCGTCTCCGAAGGCGTGGATGCGGTGGTCGGTCACGGCTGAGGAATCTAGCGGAGCGGTTCGGCTCTCGACGCTGACCGGGTCGAGCCCCGGACACGTTCAGCGGGCCCTCAGCCTGACCTTCGTGGTCGTCACCCCTGCCGCGGTCTGGGCGAGCACCAGCACCTTGACCCCATGGGGGCGGCGCGCGGCGCGAATCAGGTGCCGACGTGCCTTGCGCGAGACCTTGACCCGGACCGTCTTGTGGGCGCCCGGCGCGATCACGAACGAGCTGGTGCCCAGCGCCCGGCCATGTGTGCCGCGGGTGAGCTGGAGTGTGCCGCTGCAGCTGACGCCGCTCGCAGCCGGGCACCCGACGCGGACCGATGCGACGCCCTTTCGGCTGAGTCGCCCGCGCTGACGCGCGATCTCGGCGGGAGCCTCGGGCTTCACGAGCCTGGAGAAGATCTGCTGGTGGGCGGCGACCGTCTTCGGCAGCTGGGCGGAGCCGTAGCCGCTGGTCCAGAACCCGAACGCGAGGATTCCGATCACGCGAGGGTCGCTCTCGGCGAGGGCCAGGTACTGCAGCTGGAGAGCCGCGATCTCGGCGTCGGTCGCGTGACCGGCCGCCCCGCCGCAGGCCGCCAGCGGCGCGGACTCAGCGACCAGCCACAGCGCCTGGCCGGCGTGGATCCGTCCGCCGAGGGTCGCGAGCGTCGTCTGGATGGTCGAGAACGGCTGGCAGTACCAGTCGAAGCCGACCCAGTCGACCGAGGCGGGCACCTGGTAGGACGCGCTGACCTGCGGTCCGGCCTCGACCATCATCACCGGGATGCCGGGGAACTGGGACTTGATCGTCCTGGCCGCGGTCTCGAGCTCGGCCGGGGTGGCGCCCCGCCACTGCGGCTCGTCCATCAGGTAGAAGGCGCCGACCTTGTCGATCCGGCTGCGGATCGCGTTGGCGAGCTTGCCGAACCGCGCGACGTAGTCGGGGTAGAGAGCGCAGCTGGCGCTGTGGGTGGTGTCGCAGTCGTGGAAGAACTCGTTGCCGGTCGAGATGATGCAGCCGCGCGCCGAGCAGCCGTCCAGGACCTCCGGCGCGTAGCGGGTCGGGTCGCTGATCTGGACCCAGTTGAGGTTCGACCGCCCCGCGACCTCGGCGAGGTGGTTGCCTCCGGCCTCCGTCAGGCGGGTGGCGAAGTAGCCGAAGTAGTGCAGGTTCGAAGCCTTGGCCGAGGCCGGGCTGCCGACAGCCGGAACGGTCGCGAGGACCACTGCGAGGACAGCGGCGATGCCGAGTCTCGTGATCGTGCGCATTGTCTGCCTTCCCAGGAGAGGTGCCGGGCAGGCACCCGGGCGGATGTCCGCCCGGCCGCCTGCCCCTCTGGTGCGGCGTCGAACCGGCTCATCGACGACGTCGATGACCGGGCGAGCGTCAGAAGACCGCGCCGGGGTTGAGGATCCCCTGCGGGTCGAGGGCGTCCTTGATCCTCTGGTTGAGCGCCAGCACGTCGGGGCCGAGGTAGTCGCCGAGCCAGGGACGCTTGAGCCGGCCGACGCCGTGCTCGCCGGTGATGGTGCCGCCGAGCTCCATGGCGAGCTCCATCACCTCGCCGTACGCCGCCCGGGCGCGCTCGGCCATGTCGGTGTCGGCGGGGTCGAAGACGATCAGCGGGTGGGTGTTGCCGTCTCCGGCGTGCGCGATGACGGCGATCGTGACCTCCCGCTTCGCGGAGATGTCGGCGATGCCGTCGACCAGGGCGCCGAGCTGCGGGAGCGGGACGCCGACGTCCTCCAGCAGCAGGGTGCCGGTCCGCTCGACGGCTGGGATGGCGTTGCGCCGGGCGACCACGAAGGCCTCGCCCTCGTCGGGGTCGTCGGTGGAGAAGACCTCGGTTGCGTTGTTCTCGTCGCACAGCCCGGCGATCAGCTCGCACTCGGCGGCCGCGTGGCCGGCGGGCTCGTCGGACTGGATGACCAGCATCGCCGCCGCCTCCCGGTCGAGCCCCATCTTGGTCAGGTCCTCGACCGCGTTGATCGTCGGCCGGTCCATGAACTCCAGCATCGAGGGACGCAGCCGGCGGGTGATCGCGAGCACCGCGGCGGTCGCGTCGTCCAGGGTGGCGAACGTCGCGACCAGGGTGGCCGGCGGACGCTGCTTGGGGACCAGCCGCAGGACGATCTCGGTGATGATCCCGAGCGTCCCCTCCGAGCCGACGAACAGCTTGGTGAGCGACAGGCCGGCGACGTCCTTGAGGCGTGCCCCGCCGAGCCGGACCGCGGTGCCGTCCGCGAGCACGACGGTGAGGCCGAGCACGTAGTCGCTGGTGACGCCGTACTTCACGCAGCACAGACCGCCGGCGTTGGTCGCGATGTTGCCGCCGATCGAGCAGATCTCGTAGGACGAGGGGTCCGGCGGGTACCAGAGGTCGTGCTCGGCCGCCGCCGCCTTCACCTGGGCGTTCATCAGCCCGGGCTGCACGACCGCGGTCCTGGTCACCGCGTCGACCTCGATCGCGGTCATCCGCTCCGTGGAGACCACCAGGCAGCCCTCGACCGCGGACGCACCGCCCGACAGCCCGCTGCCGGCGCCGCGGGGCACGACGGGGATGCGGTTCGCGGCCGCGAACCGCATCGCGGCCTGCACGTCCTCGGTCGACCCGGCCCGCACGACGCCGAGCGGAACACCCGCGTCGGGATCGTTGGCGCGGTCCCACCGGTATTTGTCCATCCGCTCCGGATCGGTGACGACCACGTCGTCGCCGAGCTCCGCCACCAGGGGTCCGAGGTCGATCTGTGCGTCCACAGTCATGTAGGCAAGACTTACTCGTTCATGGCAAAGAAGCCACCAATTGGGAGGACACATCGTGGTTGACCGACTCCGTGATCGAGTGGCCGTGGGGGGCCTCCAGATCGCTCCCGTGCTGCACGCGTTCGTGCGCGACGAGGCGCTACCGGGGTCGGGCGTCGACGAGGCGGCCTTCTGGGCCGGCGTCGAGGAGATCCTGACCGACTTCGTGCCCCGCAACCGCGAGCTGCTGGCCCGCCGCGACGAGCTCCAGCAGCAGCTCGACGAGTGGCACGAGAAGAACCCGGGGCCGGTCCGCGACCAGGCGGCGTACCTCCAGCTGCTCCGCGACCTCGGCTACCTGATCGACGAGCCCGACGACTTCACCATCGAGACCGGCGACGTGGACGAGGAGGTGGCCGTCCAGGCCGGCCCGCAGCTCGTCGTCCCGATGCTCAACGCGCGGTTCGCCGCCAACGCCGCCAACGCCCGGTGGGGCTCGCTCTACGACGCGCTCTACGGCACCGACGTCCTGCCCGAGGACGACGGCCAGGAGCGCGGATCGTCGTACAACCCCAAGCGCGGCGCCGCGGTGATCGCCCGCGCCCGGGCCTTCCTCGACGAGCACTTCCCCCTCGAGAAGGGCAGCCACGCCGACGCGACCGGCTACTCCGCCGAGGACGGCACCCTCACGGTGCGGCTCGGTGACAGCCAGACCGGGCTGGCCGACCCGGCGCAGTACGTCGGCCACCGCGGCGACCCCGCCGACCCGGAGGGCGTGCTGCTGGTCCACCACGGCCTGCACGTGGAGCTCCAGGTCGACCGCGACGACGAGATCGGCAAGGACGACGCGGCCGGCGTGAAGGACCTGCTCGTGGAGGCCGCGGTCTCGACGATCATGGACCTCGAGGACTCGGTGGCCGCGGTCGACCCGGACGACAAGGTCGCGGGCTACCGCAACTGGCTCCTGCTCAACCAGGGCACGCTCACGGCCGAGGTCAGCAAGGGCGGGTCGTCGTTCACCCGGGGGCTCGCGGAGGACCGGCTCTACGACGGTCCCCACGGCCAGATCGTGCTGCCCGGGCGGTCGCTGCTGTTCGTGCGCCAGGTCGGCCACCTCATGACCACCGACGCGGTCCTCTTCGATGCCGGCGACGGTGCTGGTGATGGGGCTGGTGATGGGGCCGGTGATGGGGCCGGGGAGATCCCCGAGGGCATCCTCGACGCGGTCATGACCGCGCTGTGCAGCCTCGTCGACATCCAGGGCCGCAGCGAGCTGAGCAACTCGCGCACCGGCTCGATGTACGCCGTGAAGCCCAAGATGCACGGGCCCGACGAGGTGCGGTTCACCGACGACCTCTTCGCCGCGGTCGAGGACCTGCTCGGGCTGGGCCGGGGCACGATCAAGCTCGGCATCATGGACGAGGAGCGGCGCACCTCGGCCAACCTCAAGGCCTGCATCCACGCCGCACGGGGGCGGGTCGCGTTCATCAACACCGGGTTCCTCGACCGCACCGGCGACGAGCTGCACACCTCGATGCTCGGCGGCGCGATGATCCGCAAGGGCGACATGAAGTCGACCGAGTGGATCAAGGCCTACGAGGACCAGAACGTCGACATCGGTCTCGCCTGCGGGCTCAAGGGCAAGGCGCAGATCGGCAAGGGCATGTGGGCGATGCCCGACGAGATGGCGGCGATGCTCGAGCAGAAGATCGGCCACCCTCAGGCCGGCGCCTCGTGCGCCTGGGTGCCCTCGCCGACCGCCGCCACGCTGCACGCGCTGCACTACCACCAGGTCGACGTCGCGGCCCGGCAGGACGAGCTGCTGGCCGGTCAGGAGCAGGGCGGTCGGCGCACGACGCTCGAGCAGCTGCTGACCGTCCCCCTGGCCGACCCGGCTGAGACCTCAGGGTGGTCCGACGAGGACCGGACCGCGGAGATCGAGAACAACCTGCAGGGCATCCTCGGCTACGTGAAGCGCTGGATCGACGACGGCGTCGGCTGCTCCAAGGTGCCCGACATCCACGGCACCGCGCTGATGGAGGACCGCGCCACCTGCCGGATCTCCTCCCAGCACGTCGCCAACTGGCTGCGGCACGGCATCGTCACCGCCGACGAGGTCGAGGCGGCGTTCCGCCGGATGGCCGACGTGGTCGACGAGCAGCAGGGGTCCGAGCCCGGCTACCGGCCGATGGGGCCGTCCTACGACGGCGAGGCCTTCGGGGCCGCCCACGACCTGGTCTTCGAGGGCCTCACCCAGCCGTCGGGCTACACCGAGCCGATCCTGCACCGGCGCCGCCGTGCCCTGAAAGCCGCCCAGAAAAGATCGGCACAGGAGGAAACGCAGTCATGACCCTGTCCCTCTCCCAGGCCCGCGCGATCGTCGCCGGCACCCTGGCCGCCGGCAGCAACGCGTCGTTCAAGCCGCTCACGGTGGTCGTCCTCGACGCCGGCGGCCACGTGCTGGCCGCGGAGCGTGAGGACGGCTCCTCCAACAAGCGGTTCGAGGTCGCCTACGGCAAGGCGCACGGCGCGGTGTCGCTGGGGATGGGCTCGCGCTCGCTGATGGAGCGCGCCGAGCAGCAGCCCTACTTCGTCGCCGCCGTCACCCACTCCGTCGGCGCGCTGGTGCCGGTGCCCGGAGGCGTCCTGGTGCGGGCCGCGGACGGCACGCTGCTCGGCGCGGTCGGTGTCTCGGGCGACACGTCCGACCACGACGAGGAGGCCGCACTGGCCGGCGTCGAGTCGGCCGGACTGGTGGGTCAGGCGGACTGAGCTAGCGGCCGGCGCCGCGCCAGGAAGCACCCGACCAGGTGGGGGTCGAAGACCCCGATCGCCTCCATCAGGGCGAACATCGTGGTCGGCCCCACGAAGGCGAAGCCGCGCCTCTTGAGCTCCTTGGACAGCGCCTTCGACTCGGGTGAGGTCGTCTGCATCTCCTCCGTGGTCGCCGGCGCCGGAGGCTCGCCGGGCGCGAACGAGAGGACCAGCGCCTCGAGGCCTCCGTCGAGGTCAGGGGCCTCCCGCAGCGCGACGGTGGCCCGCGCGTTGACGACGGCTGCGGAGATCTTGGCGCGGTTGCGCACGATGCGGGCGTCGTCCATCAGCCGGGCCTCGTCGTCGGGGCCGAACGCCGCGATGGCGTCGGCGTCGAAGCCGTGGAACACCTCGCGGAAGGCGTCGCGCTTGTGGAGGATCGTCGACCACGACAGTCCGGACTGGAACGCCTCGAGGGTGAGCCGCTCGAGGTAGGCCGACTCGCCGTCCACCCGGTTGCCCCACTCGGTGTCGTGGTAGTCGCGCATCACGCCCGGGCCGCCGCCCCAGGGGCAGCGCGCGACGCCGTCCTCACCGACCACGGGACCCATGTCGTCGATCCTGCCGCACGGCGCCGACAGGGCAGCCGGCACGGGTGCCAGCACCACCACTGACTCGGGCACTGGCACCACTGAACAGGCGCCGCGTCCCGCCTAGCGTCGAAGGCATGCGCAGACTCGGAACGCTCCTGGGATCCCTGGCACTCCTGCGTCGCCTCCGCGACGTTCGTCGACAGCCCGGCGGTGGCGTCCACGCCGCAGGGGCCTCCACGCCACGAGGTTCGCGAGGCCGCGCGCGCCGTCGTGAGCGCAGGCGCGCCCGGTGTCGTCGTCTCCGTCCGGGACGAGGGCGGGACGTGGACGAGATCTTTCGGCACCGGCTTCCTGCGGACCGCCGAGCCGCCCCGGCGCCACGGGGTGGTCCGCGTCGGGAGCGTCACCAAGTCGCTCACCGCCACCGTGGTCCTCCAGCTCGTCGCCGACGGCCTGCTGTCACTGGACGCCCCGGTGAGCACCTACCTGCCTCACCTGCTGCCCTACCGCGACCCGGTCACCGTGCGGGAGCTGCTGCAGCACACCAGTGGGCTCTCCGACTACGGGCCCGTCGTCTGGCCGAGCCCGCGTGCCGAGGTGCAGCGCCGCTACCGCACCTACCGCCCGCGTCAGCTGGTCGCCATCGCGACCCGGGAGCCACTCGCCTTCCGGCCAGGGAGCAGGTTCCACTACACCAACACCGACTACGTCGTGCTCGGTCTCCTCGTCGAGAGAGCCACCGGACACGGGTTCGCCCGTGAGCTGTCCCGCCGGGTGCTGGGACCGGCAGGGATGACGGACACCAGGCTCGCGGGCGCCGGTGCACGGCTCTCGCACCCGGCCATGCGCGGCTACGAGGTCCTGCCCGGCGACCACGGACGGGCCACGGACGTGACCGCGTTCGACATGACGGTCGCCTGGTCGTCCGGCGGCCTGGTGTCGACGGGCCGCGACCTCAACAGGTTCTACGCCGCCCTGCTCGACGGCACGCTGCTGCCGCCGGAGCTCCTGGGTCAGATGCGCCGGACCATCCCCTTCCAGCCCGGCTTCGGCTACGGGCTGGGCATCGCCACCACCGACGTCTGCGGCCGCACGCTGTGGGGCCACGTCGGTGGGGTGCCCGGCTACGAGACGTGGAGCTTCAGCGACGAGGCCCTGACGCGCCAGATCACCGTGACCGTCAACCGGAGCGAGACGCTGTCCGCCGAAGCCGGACAGGCTCTGCTGGAGCTGGTCGGCGCCGAGTTCTGCGGGTGACGCGCGCCCTCAACGGCGCTCCTTGAGCCGCGCGTTGGGCAGCGGCGGCGCCGGGATCGGCGGCAGCTCGTTGCCGGTCGGGATGCCGAACCGCCCGTCGGCGTACGCCCCCTCGCCTGGCCCGGCCAGCTGGGCCATCCAGGCGTCCCGGAAGCCGACGACCTCCTCGTGGGTCCGGCCGACGAAGTTCCACCACATCACGATCGCCTCGCCGAACGGCGGACCGCCGAGCAGCAGCACCCGGGTGTCGGTGACGGCCTCGATCGTCAGCCGTTGCGAGCCGGGTGGCAGGTAGGCGAGCTCGTGCTGCTTGGTCTCGACGTCGCCCAGTGGGTCGCCCAGTGGGTCGCCCAGTGAGTCGCCCAGTGAGTCGTCGGCCAGCGAGACGACGCCGGTGTCGACCAGCACGCCGTGCTCGAAGGCCGGGTCGACGTCGAGGTGCAGCTCGGTGCCCGCGCCGAGCACCAGCTCGGCGCCGAGCAAGGGCGTGGCGGTGGCGACCGGTGACGTGTCGCCGAGCAGCGAGCCGAGGAAGACCCTGGCCGTCCACCCGTCGCCGGTCACCGGCTCGGGTGCGTAGTGGTCGAACGCCGGGGTGTCGTCACGGGCCGCCTCCGGGAGGGCGACCCAGAGCTGGGCGCCGTGCAGCACGGACGTCTCGGTCGTCGAGACCTCGGAGTGGCTGATGCCGTGGCCGGCGGTCATCAGGTTCAGCTCACCGGGCCGGACCATCGCATGGTGGCCGGCGCTGTCGCGGTGCTCGACCTCTCCGGTGAACAGCCACGAGACCGTCTGCAGCCCGGTGTGGGGGTGGGGCGCGACGCTCATCCCGCCGGTGTCAGCCACCTCCTCCGGACCGTAGTGGTCGAGGAAGCACCACGCCCCGATGAGCGAGCGCTCCCGCTGCGGCAGGGTGCGGCGGACGGTCATGGCGCGCAACCCGCCGAGGGGCACCTCGCGGGGCGTCATCACCTCGATGCCGGGCGAGAGGTGGGTCTGGCACTCGAGCTCGTCCGGCTTGTCCTCGAGGTTGCTCACCCGTCCAGTCTGGCTCAGCTCTGGTGGATCGGATCGGTCTGCCGCTTGTGGCCGGTCTCGTGGCCGTCGCCGTCCTTGATCAGGCCCGTACGCCGGCCGGCCGGCTTCTCGAGCCGGATGATCACCGACTTCGAGGTCGGGGTGTTGCTGCCCTCGGCCTTCGAGTCGAGCGGCACGAGGGGGTTGGTCTCGGGGTAGTAGGCCGCGGCGCACCCGCGTGGCTGGTCGTAGGACACGATCCTGAAGTCGGTCGCGGCCCGCTCGGACCCGTCGTGCCAGACGCTGACCAGGTCGACCTGGTCGCCGTCCTGCCAGCCGAGGTGGGTGATGTCGTCGGGGTGCACGAAGACCACCCGGCGCCCGTTCTTCACCCCGCGGTAGCGGTCGTCGAGGCCGTAGATCGTGGTGTTGAACTGGTCGTGCGAGCGCAGCGTCTGCAGCAGGAGGTGCCCCTCCGGCACCTCGAGGACCTCGAGGGGGCTCGCGGAGAAGACGGCCCTCCCCGTCTCGGTCGGGAACTCGCGGCTGTCGCGCGGCGGGTGCGGGAGCGTGAAGCCACCTGGCTGGTCCACCTTCTCGTCGTACGACGCGCAGCCGGGCACCACCCGGGCGATCCGCTGCCTGATGGTCGCGTAGTCCGAGCGGAACACGTCCCACGGGATGGCGTGGTCGCCGCCGAAGGTGGCCAGAGCCAGCGAGCAGACGATGTCGACCTCGGAGCGCAGCTGGTCCGACGGGGGGTCGAGCGGGCCCTTCGACGTGTGCACCGCCGACATCGAGTCCTCGACCGTCACCCGCTGCTCACGGCCACCCGTCAGGTCCTTCTCGCTGCGCCCGAGTGCCGGGAGGATCAACGCGGTGTGACCGTGCACGACGTGCGAGCGGTTCAGCTTCGTGGAGACGTGCACGGTGAGCTCGGCGTTGCGCATCGCCTGCTCGGTGACGTCGGTGTCGGACACCGCGGACACGAAGTTGCCGCCCATCGCGAAGAAGACCCGGGCCCGGCCGTCGGCGAGCGCCTTGACCGCCTCGACCGTGTCGAAGCCCGGCTCGCGCGGCGGGTCGAAGTGGAACTCGTCGCGCAGCGCGTCGAGGAAGGCCGGCTTCGGCCGCTCCCAGATGCCCATGGTGCGATCGCCCTGCACGTTGGAGTGGCCGCGCACCGGGCAGAGGCCCGCGCCGGGCTTGCCGATGTTGCCCTGGAGGAACGCCACGTTGGCGATCTCCTTGACGGTGGCCACCGAGTTGCGGTGCTGGGTCAGCCCCATCGCCCAGCAGGTGACGGTGCGCGAGGAGTCGCGGAACAGCGCGGCGCACTCCTCGATCTGCGCGCGACTCAGCCCGGTCGCCGCCTGCACCTGGTCCCAGTCGAGGTCCTTCACGTGCGCGGCGTACTCCTCGAAGCCGCTGGTGAACCGCTCGACGAAGTCGCGGTCGACGGCGTCCCACTCGAGCAGCAGCGCGCCGATGGCCTGGAACAGCGCGAGGTCGCCGTTCACGCGGATCGGCAGGTGGAGGTCGGCCAGAGCGGTGCCCCGGCCGACCACGCCGCGCGGGGTCTGCGGGTTCTTGAACCGCACCAGCCCGGCCTCGCGCAACGGGTTGACCGACACGATCTTCGCGCCGTTCTTCTTGGCCACCTCGAGCGCCGAGAGCATCCGCGGGTGGTTGGTGCCCGGGTTCTGGCCGGCGATCACGATCAGCTCGGCGTTGTGGATGTCGTCGAGGGTGACCGAGCCCTTGCCGATGCCGATCACCTCCGCCAGGGCCACCGAGGTGGACTCGTGGCACATGTTGGAGCAGTCGGGCAGGTTGTTGGTGCCGAGCGCCCGCGCGAAGAGCTGGTAGACGAACGCCGCCTCGTTGGAGGTCTTGCCGGACGTGTAGAAGACCGCCTCGTCCGGGCTGGCCAGCTCCCGCAGCCGCTCGGCGACCAGCGCGAAGGCGTCGTCCCACGAGATCGGCTGGTAGTGGCTGGCGCCGGGGCGCAGCACCATCGGCTCGATGATGCGGCCCTGCTGGCCCAGCCAGTAGTCGGTCTTGCCGGTCAGCTCGGCGATCGGGTGCGCCGCGAAGAACTCCCGGCCGATGTGGCGCCGGGTGGCCTCCTCGGTGACCGCCTTGGCGCCGTTCTCGCAGAACTCCGCGGTGTGCCGGTGCTCGGGTGACGGATCGGGCCAGGCGCAGCCCTGGCAGTCGAAGCCGTCGACCTGGTTGAGCTTGAGCAGGCTCCTGGTCGCCCGGCGCAGGCCCATCTGCTCGATGGCGCGCTTCATGGTCACCGCGACCGCGGTGGGTCCGGCCGCGTGGTCCTTCGCGTCGCGGACCCTGAGCTGCTTCTCGTCGATGTCGCGGCTCGGGGGCTTCCTGGTCATGACGCCATCCTTGCTCGCAGTGCCTGCCGAGGCACGAGAGCCCCCGCGACGTGCGTGGGAATGGTCGGTCCAGGTCCTGTCATGTGCCCGGCGGAAGGACTATGTTCGGCGCGATCGCAACGTGGAACGGCGCACCGCAGGTCGCCGTCCAACGCCACGTCGCTTACATCAGTACCCACGAAGGAGCACTGCATGAGCAGCACCGAGCCTCCCGGCGAGCCCACGCCGCCCGGCGAGCCCACGCCGCCCCCGGGCGGGCCGACGCCTCCGCCGCCCGCGCCCGAGGGAGCCGTCCCGCCGCCGCCCAACCCGGGCACGGTTCCGCCGCCTCCCCCGCCGCCGGCCGGCGCGACGCCGCCGATGCCCGGCGGACCCGGCGCGTACGGCCCCGGACAGCCCGGCAACCTGCTCGACCGGTTCCTCGCCCGCCTGATCGACGGGATCATCGTCGGTATCGTCTACGTGATCATCTACGTCGTTCTGCAAGCGGCGCTGGACTACTGGGTGGCACTGTTCCTCGGTGGAGTCGTGGCAGCCGTGCTCTACATCGGCTACTTCGCCTACTTGGAGTCCAACCGCGGACAGACCATCGGCAAGCAGGTGATGAAGCTCAAGACGGTCGGGCCCGACGGGCAGAGCAACCCGACGATGAACGAGTCCGTGAAGCGCAACATCTGGTACGCCTTCGGCATCGTGCCGTGCATCGGCTCGCTCGCGGAGCTCGCTGCCGTGATCCTGATCGCGGTCAACATCAACAGCGACCCGCAGCGCCAGCACTGGTTCGACAAGTTCGCCGGTGGCACCAGGGTGCTCAAGGTCGGCTGACCCGTCACACACTGACGCAGCTCCACGCTGACCCGGCAGAAAGCTTCTGCCGGGTCAGCGCATTTCAGGAGTTGGAGAAGACCGCGGGGTCCTCGGGTCCGCGGCCGGCCCAGGTCCAGGCGTACGCCGGGTCCTCGACCGCGAGCCCGCCCTCGCCCAGGTCGAGCGGGGCGAAGGTGTCGACCATGACCGCGGACTCCTCGAAGTAGTCGACACCCAGCGACGCCTCGATCGCGGACGGCTGCGGGCCGTGCGCGTAGCCGCCCGGGTGCAGCGAGATCGAGCCGAGCCCGATGCCGGAGCCCTTGCGGGCCTCGTAGTCGCCGCCGACGTAGAACATCACCTCGTCGCTGTCGACGTTGGAGTGGTAGTAGGGCACCGGGATCGCCAGCTCGTGGTAGTCGACCTTGCGGGGCAGGAAGTTGCAGACCACGAAGTTGTGGCCCTCCCAGACCTGGTGCACCGGCGGCGGCTGGTGGATCTTGCCGGTGATCGGCATGTAGTCGTCGATGTTGAACGTGTAGGGGTAGAGGCAGCCGTCCCAGCCGACCACGTCGAAGGGGTGCGTCGCGTAGGTCATCCGGGTGCCGACCACGCCGGCGCTGGTGCGGTGCTTGACCAGCACCTCGACGTCCTCACCTTCGGCGAGGAACGGCTCGGTCGGTCCGTGCAGGTCGCGCTCGCTGTAGGGCGCGTGCTCGAGGAGCTGGCCGTAGCGCGAGAGGTAGCGCTTCGGCGGCGCCACGTGGCTGTTGGCCTCGATCGCGTAGAGCTGGCTCGGCTCCGACGGCACCCAGCGGTGGGTGGTGGCCCGAGGCACGATCACGTAGTCGCCGGTGCGGTAGCTCAGCACGCCGAGGACGGTCTCGACGGTGCCGGAGCCGGCCTCGACGTAGACGCACTCGTCGCCGATCGCGTTGCGGTAGTAGGGCGAGGGGTCGACCCCGGTCACGGCGTAGCCGATCCGGACGTCGTTGTTGCCGAGCACCAGCCGGCGTCCGGTCACCGCGTCCTTGTCGGTCGCGAGCTCGTGCAGCTTGAGGTGACGCGGCTTGAGCGGGTGGTTGGGGGTGCGGCTCTGGTCGGGCAGCTCCCAGATGTCACTGCCGACGATCGCCGACGGCACGCCCCGGTGGTAGAGCAGCGAGGAGTCGGACGAGAACCCCTCCTCGCCCATCAGCTCCTCGCGGTAGAGCCTGCCGTCGGGGTCGCGGTGCTGGGTGTGTCGCTTCGGCGGGACCTCACCCACTGCTCGGTAGTGCGCCATGTCTCGTACGTTATCCCCGTGCCTCTCGACGATGCGTGGGTCCGGCTGGTCGACGACGCCGCGATCTTCCCGCCCGGTGATGCTCCGCTCGACGAGGCGACCGCGGCGTACGCCGCCCGGACGCCCGACGACGGTGCCGAGCTGGTCGGCACGTTCGTGTTGAAGGACACCGACCTGCCGCAGGTCCGGGGCTTCGCCGGACCGCTCTCGGTCGTGGTCACCGGGGGCGCCGGCCAGCTGGCCGGGCCGGTCGCCCTGTGCGCGAAGCTGGGTCTCGACCTGGCCGGCATCGAGATCGCGGTCCGCGACCTCGACGACCCGGCCGGGGCCGCTCGCCGGATCGTGACCGCCTTGGACGAGGCCGACACGGACGTGCCGGTCTTCGTCGAGCTGCCGGCGACGCCCGCGGAGTTCGGCTGGCTGGCTGCGGCCGACGAGGTCGCCGCGGCCGGGCTCCGGCTGAAGTTCCGCACCGGAGGCCTCGAGGCAGCCGCCTTCCCCTCCTCCGAGGTGCTGGCCGGCTGGATCGACGCCGCACTGGACCGCGAGACGCCGTTCAAGTGCACCGCCGGCCTGCACAACGCGGTCCGGCACACCGGCGAGGACGGCTTCGAGCACCACGGTTTCGTCAACGTCCTGACCGCGACCATGGCCGCGTGGGACGGCGGCGGTCAGCGCGAGATCGTCGACGTCCTCGAGAAGCGCGACCCCGAGGTCGCGGTGCGGTGGTTCCGCGACCTGGAACCGGCGCCGGCTCGGCGCTGGTTCACGTCGTTCGGCTCCTGCTCGGTGGCCGAGCCGCTGGCCGACCTGCGCGAGCTGGGTCTCGTCTGATGTCGAGCAGGTGCCTTCGCTGCGGAGGTTTCGAGACGGGCGCAGAGCGCCCTCCTCAACCAGCGGAGGCTCGCCGATCGCTGGTTGAGGAGGTTGGGCTGATGGCGAGCAGGTGCCTTCGCTGCGGAGGTTTCGAGACGGGCGCAGAGCGCCCTCCTCAACCAGCGGAGGCTCGCCGATCGCGCTGGGTTGAGGAGGTTGCGCAGCAACCGTCTCGAAACCTCGCAACCCGAGGCTGGGACGCCGCCACTGCACGGAGGAGATCATGAACGGGTTCGGGCTCGACCACCTGCCCTACGGCGTCTTCTCGGTCGCGGGCGGGCCGCGCCGGGTCGGGGTGCGCTACGACGACGACGAGGGCTCGTGGCTCCTCGACGTGCACGCCGAGACCGGGCAGCCGGAGTTCGCCCAGCCGTCGCTCAACGCACTGATGGCGCTCGGACCCGAGGTCTGGCGCCAGACCCGCGACGAGGTGCGGGGACTGATCGAGGGTGGGGCGGAGCTGCTCCCGCTCGAGGAGGCCGTCCTCCACCTGCCGTTCGAGGTCGCCGACTACGTCGACTTCTACGCCTCGCTCGACCACGCGACCAACGTCGGCAGGATGTTCCGCCCCGGCTCCGAGCCGCTCACCCCCAACTGGCGGCACCTCCCGATCGGCTACCACGGGCGGGCGGGCACCGTCGTCGTGTCCGGCACGCCGGTGACCAGGCCGTCCGGGCAGCGCAAGGCACCGGACGAGAGCGCCCCGACCTACGGTCCGTCCCGGCGGCTCGACATCGAGGCCGAGCTCGGCTTCGTCGTGGGAGCGCCGTCCGAGCAGGGTGCTCCGGTGCCCTTCACCGGCCTCGCCGACCACGTCTTCGGCGTCACCGGGCTCAACGACTGGTCGGCCCGCGATCTCCAGGCCTGGGAGTACGTGCCGCTCGGGCCGTTCCTCGGCAAGTCGTTCGCGACCTCGATCTCGCCGTGGGTGACGCCGCTCGCGGCGCTCGACGCAGCCTGGGTCGACCTGCCCGGGCAGGACCCCGAGCCGCTCGCCTACCTCGGTCCGGGCGCCACGCACGGCCTCGACATCGACGTGGAGGTGGAGCTGAACGGCGAGGTGGTCAGCCGGCCGCCGTACCGCACGATGTACTGGTCGCCCGCCCAGATGCTCGCGCACCTGACCGTGAACGGCGCCTCGCTGCGCACCGGTGACCTGTTCGCCTCCGGGACCATCAGCGGCCCGGAGCCGGACCAGCGCGGCTCGTTGCTGGAGCTGTCCTGGGGCGGGAAGGAGCCGCTCGCCGACGGGCACACCTTCCTCGAGGACGGGGACGAGGTCGTGCTGCGCTACTCGGCGCCCGGCACCGGCGGCGGGCGGATCACCCTGGGTGAGGTCACCGGGCGGATCGAGCCCGCGCGAGGCTGACGCAGGAGCCCGAGCTGCCCGGGGTAGAACTTGTTCTAGCTCGCGTTCCTAGACTGCCCCGCATGGGCCTGCTCACTCCCCTTGCGATCCGGATCGGCGCGATCCCGTGGATGCCGAAGCTGCTGCCGCAGGTCGTCTGGTTCGACAAGACCCTCAACCGGGCCACCCGCGGCCGGGTCACCGTGCTCGACATCGCGGGCCTGCCCAACGTCAACCTGACCGTGAAGGGGAGGAAGTCCGGCGTCGAGCGCACGACTCCACTGCTCTGCGTCCCGGACGGCGACACGATCCTGATCGCGGGCTCCTACTTCGGCGGACCCAAGACGCCCCTGTGGGTCGGCAACCTCCGCGCGGCCGAGGGCCGGGCCAGGGTCAAGTACGGCAAGGAGGCCTTCGAGGTCCGGGCCACCGAGCTCTCCGGCGACGAGCGTGCCGCCGCGTGGCGGACCATGCTCGACACCTGGCCCAACTACGCCAAGTACGAAGCGCGCACCGACCGGACGATCCCGGTGTTCCGCCTGGTCCGCACCACCTAGTGGCCAGGGGCTAGCGTCTGCGCGTGCAGTACGGCCAGTACCCCGCCCCCAGGTTCACCGTCGCCCACCTGAGCGACGTCCACCTGCTCGCCCACGGCGTCAAGCAGTACGGCGTCGTCGTGCCCGAGGCCGGGCTGCGGCTGGCCCTCGACCGGCTCGGCCGGCTCGACCCGGTGCCGCAGGCGCTGGTCTTCACCGGCGACCTCGCGGACCGGGCCGAGCCCGACGCCTACGCGCGGCTGCGGGAGCTGGTCGAACCGGTGGCCGCCGACATGGGCGCCGAGGTGGTCTGGGTGATCGGCAACCACGACGAGCGGGCGCCGTACGCGAAGGGGCTCTTCGGCTCCGACGACGACGGGCCGCAGGACCGCGTCCACGACGTGGGCGGGCTCCGGATCGTGGCCCTGGACACGAGCGTGCCGAGGTACCACCACGGCGCGCTGACGCCCGAGCAGCTCGACTGGCTCCGCGACGTCCTGAGCACCCCGGCCGAGCACGGCACCATCCTCGCGATGCACCACGCACCCATCCCGGTGCCGGCCCTGGAGCCGGCGGCGATCATCGAGCTGCTCGACCAGGACCGCCTCGCCGAGGTGATCGAGGGCAGCGACGTGCGTCAGATCCTCGGCGGCCACTTCCACTACACGTCGCACTCGACGTTCGCCGGCGTCCCGGTCTCGATCGCCGCGGCGTCCTGCTACACCACCGACCCGGCCCCGGTGGACCGGCTGATCTCCGGCGTCGACGGCCACCAGGCGTTCAACGCCGTGCACGTGTACGACGACCGGATCGTGCACACGGTGATCCCCATCCCCGAGGCGCCCGAGGTGAGCGGCCAGCCCGCCGAGCTGAGGCAGGCGCTGGACGCGCTGTCCCCCGAGGAGCGCCGCGAGATCATCAGCCGCAAGGACTCCGACTTCAACAGCCACACGGAGTCCCACGAGCCGCGGGACGCGTTGACCGACCTCTGAGAGAACCTCTCAGCCCCGTCGTCAGCCCGCGAGCCGCCGGGCCGGGACCCGGGCGGTCACGTCCACGACCGCCTCGACGAAGGCCGGCGTCCACCGCTCGTGGTCGAGCACGATCGAGGCGTGGCCGCCGGGCGCCTCGTGGACCGACGCGTCGGGGATCGAGGCGGCGAGCTTGCGCTGGCGCCGGGTCGGGATGGCCTTGTCGCGGCCGGTGACCACGACCGCGGTCGGCACGTCGACGCAGGAGATCCACGGCGCGGAGTTGAAGCGGCCCAGCTCGCCGAGCACCTCGGGCATCGACCAGGCCGAGGTCGACCGGAACTCCGAGCGGCCCCACGCGACGCCGTCGGCGAGGTCGACCGACGGCATCTCGGGCAGCGTGGCGGCCACCCGCTCGACCTTGGTCAGCGCGACCCGCGACAGGGGGTGCATGGCCAGGGTCATCACCGGGAAGAACAGCCGCTCCCCCAGGTGTCCGCGCAGGTTGCGCGCGGTCGACGCGAGCACCAGCCCGGCCACCCGTTCCGGGTGCCGGTGCCACACCTCCTGCGCGACGGCGCCGCCCAGGGAGTAGCCGGCGACGATCGCCGAGTCGATGCCCAGTGCGTCGAGGACGCCCGCGACGTCGTCGGCGCAGTCGGCGATCCGGAACCGGGGCGACCTGATGCCGCGACCGTGCCAGCGCAGGTCGAGCGCGACCACGCGGTGGGTGCGGGAGAGCTCGCCGAGCACGCCGAACCAGGTGAGGTACGCCGTGCAGCCGAGCGCGGGCAGCAGCACGATCGTCGGCGCGTCGCGATGCGGGCCCGCCACGTCGACGACGAACGTGCGGCCCCCGGGCACGGCGACCATCCGGCCCTCGGGGACGGCCTCGACCGGTGGTAGCCGCACCGCCCGGCGCACCACGAGGCGGGCCGCCTGCCGGGTGCCGGCAGTGCCCAGCCGGTAGAAGCCGCGGGTGGCCGCGCGGGTCCCACGCCACGCCGCCCGCTGCACCTTCTTCGGAAGAATCATCACGACAAGTCTTTCAACGCGGGGGCGAACTGGGCGAGCAGGGGTTCAAGGTCGTGGACGAGGTCAGGGCAGCTGATCACGGCGACGTTGACGCGGTCCTGGTAGCTCCAGACGGTCACGTTGAGCCCGATCCCCTCGAGGATCGGCCCGACGCTGAACAGGTCGACCAGCCGCGAGTCCCCCAGCATCAGCTCCTCCCGCGGGCCGGCGACGTTGGAGACCACGACGTTGAAGGGTGCCGGGTGCCAGGAGGCCGCGCGGGCGCGGGAGTAGAGCCGCATGCCGGCGGCGAACGGCGCCGGCGGCGTGAACTGCACCCAGTCGATGAGCATGTCCGGCCCGAGGGTCTGCTGCACGAGCTTGGAGGCGTCGGTGACGCGGTGGATCTCGGCCAGCCGCTCGTGCGGGTCGTCGATGTCGGTGGCCAGGGTCGTGAACAGCGTCGAGACCCGGTTGCCGCTCAGCCGCACCTGCTCACCGGCCGTGTCAGGTGGGGAGTCGGTGCCGACCGGCACGCCGGCGGTGAGCGACACCGCGGGCAGCTCGCCCCGCTCGTCCATCCAGCGCCGCAGCGCGCCGCCCACGACGCCGAGCACCACGTCGTTGAGCGTCACCCCGTGCTTGGCCTTGACCGCCTTGAGCTCGTCGAGGGACAGGACGGTGGTGGCGAAGTTGCGGCGCGGGCCGAGTGCCGCGTTGAACGACGTACGCGGCACGTCCAGAAGGGGCCGCGGCGGCGTCACGTCCGAGCCGCGGCGGATCCTCACCAGGGCGGTCACGTTGGTCGCCGTACGCCGCAGGAGCTCCGGCAGCGAGAAGAGCTGCCGGACGAAGTCCCTGATCGCGTCGCCGATGAGCCGCGCCCGCGTCGGCGTCGGCTCGAGGACGCGCGGCGGCCCTGCGGGGCCGCGGGCACCCGTGACGTTGGCCAGCAGGTTGTTGGCGGCGTTGCCGTCGGCCAGGGCGTGGTGCAGCTTCGCGACCACGGCCACCCGGCCTCCCTGAAGCCCCTCGACGAGGTGCAGCTCCCAGAGCGGGATGTTGCGGTCGAGCGGGACGCTGATGATCCGGCCGACCAGGTCTTCGAGCTCCTTCATCCCGCCCGGCTGCGGGAGCGCCTGGTGGACGACGTGGCGGCTCATGTCGATCGGCCGGTCGGCCACCCACACCGGGTGGTTGAGCCGGAACGGCACGTTGAGCACCCGGCGGCCGAACGGCGGGAGCCGGTCGAGCCTCGCCAGGACCTCCTCGCCGAACGTGTCGATGTCCCAGTCCTGATCGGCGCCGTCGCCGGCCCGCTCGAGGATCGCCACCTTGACGGTGTGCATGTGCATCGACGGCGTCTCCATGTAGAGATAGCCCGCGTCGACGCCTTCCATCCGCTCCACGTCGTCCTCCCCGTCAGCCCAGCACCGGGAACCGGCGCTGCCGGGCCAGCTCGTCGAGGGCGACCTGCATCCGGCGCCGGATCTCCTCATCGACCTCGGCCACGTCCGGCTCCTCCCCGAACTCGGCCACGAGGTCGATGGGGTCGAGGACCTGGGTCACGATCTTGGTGGGCAGCGGCAGGTTGGGCGGGAAGGCGAAGGTCAGGCCGAACGGGAAGCCCAGCCCGACCGGCATGTAGTCGGTCCGCATGAACCGCTCCAGCCGCAGCCACTTGGCGAGGGTCTCGCCGCGCCACAGGAAGAGCTGCTGCTCCTGCCCGCCGATGCTCACCACGGGAACGATCGGCACCCCTGCCTCGAGCGCGGTGCGGACGTAGCCGGTCCGGCCGGCGAAGTCGATGACGTTCTGCTTCAGGGTCGGCCGGAAGCTGTCGTAGTCGCCGCCGGGGAAGACGATCGTGACCGCACCGCGCTCGAGCACGGCGGCGGCGTTCTCCCGGGTCGCCTCCACGAAGCCGGCGCGGCGCATCGTCGTCTCGATGGAGCCGGTGAAGAGCAGGTCGTGGGCCAGTGTGTAGAGCGGCCGCTCGGTGCCGAACTCGTCGTGGAAGGCGACGGCGATGATCGGCACGTCCATCGGCATCAGCCCGCCCGAGTGGTTGCTGACGATCAGCACGCCTCCCTCGGCCGGGACCCGGTCGATGCCGCGGACCTCGCTGCGGAACCAGCGCTTCATCACCAGCCGCAGCAACGGCAGCACCTGCGCGACGAGACTCGGGTCGCGCAGGTCGAGGTCGGTCTCCCGCAGCGTGGCCTCGAGGTCCTTGCCCATCAGTCCTCCAGCGCCTTCGTGAGCGCCGCGAGCGCGAACGGGTTCGACGCCATGCCGAGGTGACTGCTCGGAACGGCGACGTTGTGCGCCGTCTCGGACTCCTCGACGAGGCAGCCGCGCCAGCCCACGACGCCGTCGGTCCTCGACCAGATCGCGGTGGTCGGCACCGGGAGCGGGCCGCGGAGCTCGTCGACCACCTTCTCGGCGCGCTCGGAGATCCCCTGGCTGCGCCGGGCCCGCTCGAAGAGCGGCGTGGTGCGGGTCCGCTCCCCCTCGGGCCGCCAGGGGGAGCCGAGTGTCACGACGCTACGGACCTGGGTCGGACGCTGGTGCGCGACCCAGCGGGCCAGCAGCCCGCCGAAGCTCCAGCCGACGACGTCGACGGGCTTCTGCTCCGCCGCGTGGACCTCGTCGAAGCGCGCGAGCACGCCGTCGAGCACCTGGTCGGTGAGCCCGTGGTTGGGACCGACACCCCAGGCGTACGTCGTCCAGCCGCGCTGGTCGAGGTGGTCGCGCAGCCGCCCGGTGGCGCGGTCGGACGCCCCGAAGCCGGGCAGGACCAGGACCGGCCGGCCGCGTCCGAGGTCCTTCCGGCGGAGCGGAGCGGGCAGCCGGTCGAGCAGCCAGCTCGCGGCCCACTCCGACGGGAACCGGACCGCCTCGCCCGCGGTGAGCAGCCACGACGGGGGCGCGAGGTCGGGGCGGCCGTGGTCGTCGTGGCCGATGCCCTGCGCGCGAAAGTCGTACACGGGTCCTCCCCGGTGTCCGGTCCCTTCGAGTATCGACGGGCCGGGAGCAAACTGCAACGTGTTCTAGTTCTCGTCCGGGGTGTGGTGCGCGACACTGTGCGCATGAGCGAGACAGGCATCGAGGCAGAGCGCGAGCGGATCCGGACGACCCACCTCACGCCGCATGGCGAGCGGGCGGCGTCCACCGCGCGCGGTCTGCATCACACCGCGCTGATCAGCAGCGACGTGGAGACGACCGTGCGCTTCTACCAGGACGTGCTGGGCTTCCCGCTGACCGAGCTGATCGAGAACCGCGACTACGCCGGCTCCTCGCACTTCTTCTTCGACATCGGCAACGGCAACCTGCTGGCGTTCTTCGACTTCCCCGGCCTCGACGTCGGTCCGTACGCCGAGGTGCTGGGCGGGCTGCACCACATGGCGATCTCGGTGGAGCCGACGCGGTGGGAGGAGCTGCGTGGCCGGCTCACCGAGGCCGGCGTCCAGTTCGAGGTGCACAGCGAGGTCTCGATGTACTTCCGCGACCCGGACGGTGCCCGCATCGAGCTGATCTCCGACCCGCTCGGAGAGATGTACGGCGAGCAGGTGCTCTGAGCCGGCCGTGGCACTCGTCGTACGCCCGGTGTCGGCGCTGGACAGGGAGAGGTGGGGCGAGCTCTACCGCGGCTACGCCGCGTTCTACGACGTGCCGGCGCCGGATCTCGACCACCTGTGGCGCCGGATCACCGAGCTCGACGAGCTCGAGTGCTTCGTGGCCGAGCTCGACGGCGACGTGGTCGGGCTCGCGCACGTGCGTGCGTTCGCGCGGCCGCTCGAGGGTGACTGGGGCGGGTTCCTCGACGACCTCTTCGTCGATCCCGCACGGCGCGGGACCGGGGCCGGCGAGGCGCTGCTCTCGCACCTGCGGGACCTCGCGCGGGAGCGCGGCTGGGGTGTGGTCAGCTGGATCACCGGCTCGGACAACGTCGTCGCCCGCCGCCTCTACGACCGGCTGGCCGAGGCGCAGCCGTGGGTCACCTACGACATGGCCCCGCTGCTCGCGATGAGCCGGGCGGCCGCCGGCCGCCGAGGTCGCGGCCACCGGGCACTGCTAGCCGATCTTGTCCCAGTGCCGCAGGCTGACCTGGTCGATCACAAGGCCCGCCTCGTCCTCGGCGACACTCGACGATGTCGCTGAACTCGAGGCCACCGTTGCTCAAGATCTTCACCGTCGCCGAGGTGCAGTTGGTGGCGGACTGACTCCAGTGGAAGACGATCGTCCTGCCGTCGAACTCGTAGGTGGAGTGCCCCTCGTCGGTGTCGCCCTTGTGCGGTCCCTCGGTGAGCACGCGGGTGATGGTGGTGCTCCCGTCCAGCAGGGTGGCCGTGTGGACGCTGGGCACGAAGTTGAGCGCCTCGGGATCGGTGACGCCGGTGTCGATGAGCTGCCTGTCTGGTGACTTCCCAGCGGTAGGTGCCATTCAGCAGTGACGCCTCGGGACTGTGCCGTGGCCTCGGGGCAGGCGGTGACCGGGGCGGGAACGGTGATCCCCGACTTCAGCTCCTCGATCGCCCGTGATGATCTCGGCGGTGGTCGGCGTCCTTCTTCAGGTCGGCGACCACAGGTGCCACCGCATCGCTGGAGTGACGGCGAGGTCGGCGGGGCTGGCGGCCACGATCTTCCCGCCGTTGTCGCAGAACCCCGCAGCCGCGGACGGCATCGTCGGGGAACGTCCCGATCGCCCAGTCGCGGGTCGTCTCGGCCGCCTCGGTGAGGGCGTCGAGCTGGCTGTCCGACACCTTCGGCCGGGCGGCGTCGCTGATCACGATGACGTCGGCCTTGGCGAAGAGGGTGACGTTCCCGGCTCCCTCCGGCCCGGGAGCCTGGTCGTACTGGGACTCCGCGAT
Organism: uncultured Actinomycetota bacterium; assembly: GCA_963766475.1. Lineage (GTDB taxonomy): Bacteria > Actinomycetota > Actinomycetes > Propionibacteriales > Nocardioidaceae > Nocardioides. The sequence continues at coordinate 73,881 of CAVXZS010000010.1, forward strand.
CGTGTAGCCGTCGTCGTCGAACATCGGCTCCGCCCCGAGGGCGTCGAACACCTGCCAGCTCGTCGCGGAGTGCGGCGACCGGATCGTGGCGCCCGCGTAGTCGGCGGCCCCCAGCGGTGCGGCCTCGGTGCCGAACGGGTGCCGCAGGGACTCGGGCAGCATCGCCAACCCGGTCATCCCGGCCGCGGAGAGCCCCTTCATCATGGTCGCCGCCTGGTCACCGGCCACCACCTGGTCGAGCAGCTCGGTGGAGTCGATCAGGAACGGCGTGTTGATGGCTCGCATCGAGTCCACACCCACGAGGTCCCAGGCGCGCGTCGCCACCAGGCCGAGCTCGGCGTCGCCGGCCTGGATCAAGCTTGATCGCCGCCTCTTCGTCCTCCGCTGCCTCGAACATCGGCTCGATGGTGATCGTGGGGTCCAGCTCGTGCACGGTCTGGAGCGAAGTGGTCGATGAGGATCCCGCCGGTCGCGGACTCCTCGTCGTAGGTGGCCAGGCGCAGCGTGACCGGCGCGGTCTCCTTGCTGTCGGCCGTGCTCCGGATCGTCCGAGCTGCATCCGGCAAGACAGATGAGCGCCCCCGCGCTGATGAAGGCCAGGCTCTGTCGGATGTTCATGGTGCTTCCCCCTTCGAAGGATGATCCACCCACCTCGGCGAGGTAGGTGCTGGTCACACCGTCCGAATTGGGGTAATGCCGAGGTAACAGCGCAGGTCAGAGCCCCGAGATCATCTAGATTGCGATCGTGACTGCGCTGCGCATCACAGGCCGCGCCGAGGCGCTCGGGAGACGCGAGCGGATCGTCCTGGCGACTCTGGCCGTGCAGCGCCCCGAGATGGCCACCCACGACCAGCTCGCCCACGCGCTGTGGCCCGAGGGGGCGCCGCCCACGAGCGCGAAGGTCATCCAGGGCTGCGTCTCCCGCCTGCGCGGACTCCTCGGCGCCGACGCCATCACGACGCTGGACAACGGCTATCGCCTCGAGGCGAGCGTCGTCACGGACGCCGACGGCTTCACCCAGCGCGTGGCGCGGGGGCGCGAGCTGCTCGAGCTCGGGCAGGCCGACCGGGCGGCGTACGCGCTCGACGAGGCGCTGCGCGAGTGGAGCGGCGATCCGTACGTCGAGATCGCCCACTGGGGCCCGGCGGAGGCGGCCAGCGCGCAGCTGCGGGAGGAGAAGGCGCTCGCCGAGGAGCTCCACGTCGATGCGCTCCTGGCCGTCCGGCGACGTCGCCCGGGCACTGCCGATCGCCGGCACGCTCGTCGCGCAGGCGCCGTTCCATGAGCACCGCTGGGCGCAGCTCGCGCTGGCCAACTACCGGGCCGGCAACCAGGCCGAGGCGCTCGAGGTGCTGCGCGCCTGCCGGGCCACGCTGCGCGACGAGCTGGGCATCGACCCCGGCGACGAGATCACCCGGCTGGAGGAGGCGGTGCTGCGGCAGGAGCTCGACCCGAGCGGGCCGGCCAGGGCCGACGTGGCGGATGCCGAGTGTCCGTGGCCCGGGCTGGCGGCGTACGGACCGGACGACGCCCACTTCTTCTTCGGCCGGGATGCCGAGCTCGCGGCAGCGCTCGCCGTCCTGGCGCGGCGTGGCGTGCTGGCCGTCGTCGGGCCGTCCGGTGTCGGGAAGTCGTCGTTCGTGGGCGCCGGGGTCGTCGCCACCGTTGCGCGCCCGGGGCCGGACCGTCGAGCATGGTCGTGCCCGCGGCGAGGCGTCGCCCTGCCCGCCTGCGACGTCCTGGTCGATCGACCAGGGCGAGGAGGTCTTCGGGCTCGACGCCGGCAGACCGCGAGGACCTGCTGCGGCAGCTGAAGGGTCATCCCGGTCAGATCGTGCTGGCGATGCGGTCGGACCGGATGGCCGAGGTCGGCTCCTACCCGGTCCTGGCCCGGATCATGGAGCAGGGCCTCTTCATCCTCGGCGGGCTCAGCGCCGAGGGGCTGGCGACGGCCATCGAGCAGCCGGCCGCGCAGCGCGGGCTGCTGGTCGAGCCCGGGCTGATCGACCTGTTCCTGCGGGACCTCGCACGAGTCGCCGGTGGCGCTCCCGCTGTTCTCCCACGCGCTGGCCCAGACATGGAGTCGGCGCGAGGGCCGCACCCTGACCGTCGCGGGATATCGCGCGAGTGGTGGCGTGGGCGGGGCGCTGGCCCACACGGCCGAGGCCGTCCATGCGGCCCTGCCGGAAGCAGGACGGCCGGTGCTGCGGTCGCTGATGCTTCGGCTGGTCGTGGTGGGCGAGGAGGCGGAGCCTCGACGAGCGCGGGTGCCGAAGCGCGACCTCAGCGAGACCCACACGTCCGTCCTGGACCTGCTCGTCCGGGCCCGGCTGGTGACGATCGACGACGTGGCCGTCACCGTGACCCACGAGGCGCTCATCGACGGCTGGCCACGCCTGCGCGGCTGGCTCGACGAGGATGTCGACGGACGCCGGGTCTTCCAGCACCTGACCACCTCGGCGCGGGCCTGGGACGACCTGGGCCGGCCGGACAGCGAGCTCTACCGCGGCGTCCGCTCGCCGGAGCGGTGGCATGGTCGGAACGGGCCGACGTCGAGCTGGCGCCCATCGAAGGGTCTTCCTGGACGCGAGCTCGGCCCACGCCGACGCCGAAGCGGCCCAGCTCGCGCAGCAGGTACGCCGCCAGGCCCGCGCGAACCGCATCCTCCGCGCCGCCGCAGGCACCATCGCCGCGGCGCTCGCCGTCGCCGTCGTGCTCGGCGTGCTCGCCGTCCGACAGGGTCGACGCGCCGACCAGAAGGCGGACGAGGCACGAGGGCTCCGCCCTGGCCCAGAGCGCGGTCGCCGTCGGGAGCGGCCGCCCTGGACACCGACGACCCCCAGCTCGGCGCTGCTGCTGGCCGCGGCCGCCCAGAAGCTCGTCCCCCAGCAGCGGCACGGCGTTCAACCTCGCCGCCGCGGTCGCCGATCGTCCCGAGCTGATCCGCACGGTCACCGTCCCGTCCGCCGGCTCGGTCGACGCGATGGCGGTCGCGGGCGACCGGGTCGTGACGGTCGCGACCGCCGGCACACGGTCCGCACGTTCACCGCGGCCCTGATCCCCGATGCGTCCTACCAGGCCGGTGACAGTCACCTGGACAGCCGGCGAGGTGCCGGTGGCAGCCACGCCCCAGGTGGTCGCCGTGGCGTGCGGCGCCCGAGGATCCGCTGGTCATCCGGTTGCTCGATCCGGTCACGCTCACCGAGCTGCCCGACGCAGCTGGCCGGACGTCCCCACGGGCGTCGTGGTGGAGGACCTGGCGGTGAGCGGCGACGGCCGCTACCTCGGCGCGAGCTTCGGGCACGTCGTCATCGACAGCGAGACCGAGGGCGGAGTCGACCGGGCCTTCGTCCGGGTGTGGGACCTGCGAGTCCCACCAGCCGGTCGGCCCGCAGGTCGACCCGCCGCTGTCATTCACCCGCCTGGCGCTCTCCGACGACGGCGCCACGGTGTTCATCAGCAACCCGGTGGCGGGCTACGACGTTGCGACCGGCCGGCCGCTCTGGCAGCGAAACGAGGCGTGGACCGGCGAGGCCGACGCCCATGGCCAGCGTGGTGGCCGCGTTCACCGAGGACGGCACCGCCGTGGAGCTGTTGAACCCCGACAACGGCCTCGTCAGGACCACGCTGACCGGCCAGACCGGAGCCTCTGCAGGACGTCTCCTTCTCGCCGGACGGCACCACCCTGGCGGCCACGTCGGCAGACGGGCTGGCGGTCGTGTGGGACACGGGTACGGGCCGGACCCTGCACCGGTTCGACACCGGCGCCGGCGCCGCCACGGGGGTCTCCTACTCTCCGGACGCGACGACCCTCTACGTCGCCAAGCCGTTGACCCGCGAGGTGCAGGCGTGGGACCTGAGCGGCGATCGGCAGTTCCTCTCCAGGATCGGCGTGGCCCCGTCGGCGCCGTACGGGAGCGGCATGGTCGAGGTCAGTCCGGGTGCGCACCCGGATCGCCCGCGGTGGCTGGCGTCCCGACCCTGCCGATGCCAGCCTCAGCCTGTTCGACACCCGCACGGGCGTCGAGGTCCAGCCACCCTTGATCCGTCAGTCGTGGAGCGTCCGTGGCGGCTGGAGTCCTGATGAGCGTGAGTTCGTGACCGGGTACGACGACGGCTGGGTGCAGCTGATCAACGGCGTGAGCGGCCGCGAGACAGGCCGGCGCAAGGCCCTTCCGGCCGACGTCGTCGACATCACCTTCGCCGGCGCCGAGCACGTGGTCGCGGCGGACAGTGAGGGCCACGTCGCCCTGCTGGGCACCCATCCTCTTGCTCTCACCGGCAAGCCCGTGACGCCTTCCCGAGAAGCCGTACGCGCTGGCCGGGTCGCCGGACGGGCACACGGCTGTGGTGCTGACGGCCGGCACCGAGTGGCGGCCCGACTGGGGGATCGAGGTGAGGCGCTGGTACCGCGTCGACCTGACGGACGGGACGATCGTGGCTCACGGGGACCTGACCGTGAGGAACGGGAGCGTCGTCGCGCTCTCACCTGACGGTCGGTCGGCGGCCGTCGGCGGTCGGGACGGCCAGCTCGAGGTGATCGACCTCGCGACCGGCACGCCCGTGCACCCGGCGGTGTCCGGCGTACGCGGTGACATCACCTCGCTGGCCTTCAGCCCGGACGGCTCCCAGGTCCAGACCACCTCCACGGGTCCTGACGTCGCGGTGTGGGACGCGCAGGACCGGTGAGCTGCTGTCCCGGTTCCCGCTGCCGGTGGGCCAGCAGGCGACCTCGGCCCGACAACGAGACGACGGCGTGGTCGCCGTGGCAGCGCATGTCCGGAGACACCTATGCGTGGGATCCCTCGCCGCAGCGCTGCCATCGACTACGCCTGCGCCGTCGCCGGTCGCGACCTGACCGAGCAGGAGTGGCGCGACGCGTTCGGCGACCTGGCGTATCGCTCCACCTGCTGACGCCCGCCGGTCCGCAGGTCGGCAAAGATTGACGAGTTGAAGACTTCTTCACGTAGGGTCTCCCCTGCGCGGACGAGCTCGGCGTCGATCAGGAGTCACGTTGGACAGGTTCATCACCATCGCGGGGCTCACCGTCAGCGGCGTGTGGCTGATCGTGCTGGCGCTCGTGACCGCGCTGCAGCGCTTCTGAGGGTCCTAGCAACCCCTGTTCGCCTTCACGTCGGCGTTGGTCATGACCAGGTGGTCCGCGGGAGCGGTCACGCCGGGAGCGTCGGCCGGGCCTGCCTTGTAGCTCAGCGCGATCCGCAGCTGTCCCAGAGTGGCCTCCGCGTCGGGCGACACGTCACCTCCGGCCGCGCGTACGGCGGTGACCAGGTCGGCGCCCTGGAGCTCCACGTCGGTGAGCACACCGGACGTGAGCCTGACGCCGACGGGGACCGAGGCGCCGTCGAGCTGGCCGGCGTCGAGCTGCAGGAGCCCGAGCACACCCGTGGTCAGGAGCTGCAGACCGACCCGCAGCGGCACGTCGGCCCCCACGACGGTGGCGTCGCCGTCCTGCCTCACCACCACCTTCGGCCGCAGCGCGCCGAGGAGCGTGACGAAGCCGGGCACGCCCGGCGTCATCGCCAGCTGGCCGCCCGGCACCTGGCCGGGCCCGGTGCGGAGCCAGCAACCGGACAGGGGCTTCGCCCACGTGGACAGCTGCAGGTAGAGGTCGGCGCCGACCGCGCGGACCTCCATCGAGCCCTTCACCTCATCGCCCTGCGGGGCCTCGGAGCTGGTGAGCTCCTTGGGTGAGATGGTCGTCGACTGCCAGCCCGCCTGCTGGAACGCCCGGCCCTTCGTCTCGATCGCGAGGGCCGGCCCGGAGTAGACGTCGTGGCGGAAGTCGATCACCGGCTGGTCCACCAGAGGCGCGAGCGCCGCGTGGAACAGCACCTGCACGTCGTCCACGTCGTCGGCTCCGGTCGCGGACCCGGTCGGGCTCGCGCTGGGCGTCCCGGCTTCCGGCGTACCGGCCGGATCATGGGCGGCGTCGCAGCCGGCCAGCGCAGCGAGCAACACCAGGGTCGCCATCCGCGCGGTCCACGTCACCTGCCGAACCTACGGTGCGACCGCGCGCTGCCTGCGGTTCAGACGGTCAACGGCGCGGTGCTCGGCACCGCCAGCGAAGGCGGCGCAGCCGCTGGAAAGAGCGGCAGCCGAACGGTGAAGGTGCTGCCCACACCGAGCTCGCCGGCGACGCTGATGGTTCCGCCCATGAGCCCGGTCAGCTCCTTGCAGATCGCCAGACCCAGCCCGGTGCCTTGGTAGCGCCGGGTGGCGGAGCCGTCGACCTGGCGGAAGGACTCGAAGATGGATGCCTGGTCCTCCTTGCGGATGCCGATGCCGGTGTCCGACACGGAGAACTGCACGCCACGTCCGGCATGTCGTTGTCGTCCTCGACAGGCCCGACGCTGAGGTGGACTCGTCCCTCCTTGGTGAACTTCAGCGCGTTGTCGACCACGTTGTTGAGCACCTGCAGCACCCTGGTCCTGTCACCGATGGCGGTGCGGGGCAGTCGCGGATCGAGCTCCCATTCGAACCTGGTCCCCTGTCGTTCGCCGCGCGGCAGATGTTCGTCGACGACGTCCCTGACCAATGCGTGCAGGTCGAAGTCCGCCTGATGCAGCGCGGCGTGCCCGGCTTCGATCCGGGAGAAGTCGAGCAGGCGCTCGACGAGGGTCAGCAGCAGCCCTCCGGACCGGTGCATCTTCTCGAGCAGTCCGGCCTGAACGGCATCCAGCGAGGTGTCGCCCAGGAGCTCCTCGGTCGCGAGCACGGTGGTGAGCGGCGTGCGGATCTCGTGACTCATGTTGGCCAGGAACATCGACTTCGCCTGCGAGGCCGCCAGGGCGGCATCGCGGGCGACCTCCAGCTCCGCTGCCAGCGTCTCGAGCGTCGTTGACGCTGCGCGCCCGTTCGACGGCGACGCCTGCGTGCGCAGCGAGAGCTTCGAAGACCTGGACGTCCTCGGTCCCGAAGGTCTCCTTCTCGAAGGACCGGTCGCACACGACAAGCACGTACCGGGTGGAGCCGGCTTCTCGCAGGGGGGCCGCGAGTCCGTCGCGTGGCGTGGCCAGGAGTGCGGGCGCGGGTGGGGAGCGCCGCGGTCTCGGCGTGTCCGGCGCGGGACCGGGCATGGTGCACCACGCCGGTGTCGAACGCCGTCCACCACCACCACGCCGTGGGCTCATGCACCTCGAGCGCGTGGGTGTCGACGACGCCGTCCTCGAAGGCGTGGTAGCGCGCCCCCGTGTGGTCGTCGAGCAGCTCCACGAGGTAGGCACGCTCAGCGTGCATCAGCTCGGCGGCCTCGGTGAGGACGATCTGCGATGACCTCCTCCGACGAGTCCGCCGAGGAGGTGCGGTCGACGAACCGGTACAGGAGCTGGGTCCGCGCGTGACCGCGGGCAAGGGAGATGTAGACGCGATGGGCCAGGACCAGAAGGATCACGACGACGCCCAACAGAGGCAGGGCCGAGGGCTGGACCAGCACCAGGGTCGCGACCAGGAGGGCGACGCAGGTGTTGATGAACGCTGCGACGACGCCCGAGCGGAGCGCCTCGTGCAGCACCTCACCGTCGAAGACCCGCTCGGTCAGGCTGATGGCGGCGGTGACGGCGCCGGCGGAGAGCAGGTCGGTGACGAGAACCGCCGCCAGGACGGCCAGCCAACCGGTCGGCGAGAGCGGGTCGCCACCTTGCAGGATTGCGTGGTAGGTGAGCGCCCCGAGGGCCGCCTCGAAGGCGAACATGGCAGCGTTGAAGGCCAGCTTGACGCCCCGCATGCGTGCGGCGAGGACGAGCGCGAGGACGGCGCCCACGACGTAGGCGGTGACGTACTGCTGGGGCGCCAGAAAGGTCAGCCCGAGCACTGCAGGCACCTCGCGAAGCGTGTGCCCGTGGGCGTTGCGCACCGTCGGCAGGTGGACGACCACGACCTCGGCGAGCGCGAAGAGAGGTAGCAGGGCCAGCCAGGTCAGGCTCGGTACCGCTGCCGCAGGGTCTTCCCACAGGCCTGGGGCGGCGATCAGGATGGCCAGGACGGCCATCGTCGCCGCGAGCAGCCAGACGAAGGGCTGGCGCTCAGGCCGCTCGTGGGTCCCCTCCGCGTCGCTGCCGGTGCTCATCTCAGAACAGGGCCCGCCAGCTGCGGGCCAGCCACGACTCCTCGCGCCAGCTCCTGGCCGCCCAGTTGTCACCCCGCCAGCTGCGGGCGACCCACTGCGCCTCGGTCTGGGTGTAGGTGGCCCAGGCCTGGCCACCCCACGAGTCACCGGTCCACCGCGTGAGCTTCCACCCGTCGGATGTGGCCTTGTCACCGGTCCAGGTGCGACCGTTCCAGCTTCCCTTGTTCCATGACAGGGCCGCCGACGAGGCGCTTGCCCAGGCTGCGGCGTTCCAGGGGTTGCCGAGAATGTCGAGCTCTCCGCTCAGCACCGCGCCGGTGGCGGGGTCGGTCACGTGCTCCCCGCCCCGGGACAGCTCCAGAGAGCCCGTGCCCGAGGAGAACGGGACGCTCGACGGGACGCTCACGGGGACCGGTGCGGCCGCGGCCGCACGGATGTCGGTCATGCCGGCGCCCTGCGTGGGTGAAGCGTCGGCCAACGGCCGCGCGGTGCTGACCAACAGCCCCTTCACCTCGTCCGGCGTGAGCTTCGGTCGTGCGCTCAGCAGCAGTGCAACCTGACCGGCGACGAATGCCGTGGCCTGTGAGGTCCCGCTGCCACGGAAGTAGCGTCCCGAGCCGTCGCCAGCCACGCGGCCCTCGGGGCTCATGGTGTCGGCGTACGAACCCGGCACCCGCAGGGACACGACCGAGCGGCCGGGCGCCACCACGTCGGGCCGGCGGAGGTCGCTCCCGCCGCTGCTGAAGTCCGCGACGATGTCGTCGGTGAGGATGTTGGTGCCCATCGGGTCGAGCGCGCCCACGGCGATGACGTGCGGGTCGACGGCGGGCATGAGGAGGCTCGGTGCCGCGAGACCGTCGTTGCCGGCTGCGGCCACCACGACGATTCCCGCCTGCCACGCGCTCTCCACGGCGTGTGCCAGCGGATCCACCTGCCACGGCTGGACCGACGCCGTGCCGTAGGCGAGCGAGATGACCCGCACGTTCAGTCCACCGTCCCTGCGGTGCTGAGTGACCCAGTCCAGCGCCGCAATGACCTGAGAGACGTCAGCGCCACCGTCCGAGGCGCCGACCTTGACGTTGAGCAGCTTTGCCTCGGGCGCAATCCCGGCGAACCGCGCGGGGTCCGGCTTCTTGCGGTCGAAGCCCTTGTCGACGCCCGCGATGATGCCCGCCAGGTGGGTGCCGTGCCCGAACGCGTCAAGGTAAGGGGCCACTCCGGCCTGGGCGTCCAAGGAGAGGTCGGGGCCGTTGATGACCTGGTGGTCGTCGAGTCCCTCGACGGGCGCGATCCCGGTGTCTATCACCGCCACGGTGATGCCCTTGCCGGTGACACCCCCGGCCCAGAGGTCGTGGATCCCCTGGCTGGCCTCGAGCGCATACAGCGAGCCACTGTCACGAGCTGCGGACCAGACGCCATCGGGCGTCAGCGCGTCCTCAGCCTCTCCCGGGGCCAGGTCGCCCCAGTCGGCGGAGCCGACTGCGTCGCCCTCGGAGCCGGGGATGCCAGACGAAGAACCGTGCGGAGGCTTCGGCTCATGACCGTGCCCGGCAGTCGCCGGCGCGTAGACGCCCCCGATCACCGAGGCCGTTGCCAGCTCGAGTGTCAGCACGGTGGCATACGCCAGATATCTGGTTCTCACCGAGTCCCCATCCCCTCACGACACCCGCCCCAACGGTGTGTTTGTGAGGCCAGCATGCGGCCCACGGCAGCCCGGGTCGAGGGAACCGTCGAGAGTCTGCCCGATCGGTCGACCGGAAGGCGATCGCCCTAGTCACAACCGACCATGAGGACCATCCTCGTGGGGCTGGGGTGGGGGGCCAGCGGTCCAGGACAGGGACTTGCCCCGCTCTGTGGCAGGTGCAGGATTCGAACCTGCGAAGGAATGCTCCGACGGATTTACCGTTCGGCGGACGGGTCCGGCTGACCTGCACCTACAACTCCCTTCGCCAATTGTGGGCACGCATCTGACACGGACTCCCAGCCTCAACCGCTGCTCACGGACACGAGCCAGACCGCGAGATGCGAGGGACCCCGCGGGACGCTGAGGGTCTGGGCCACTCCGAGACCGTGAGTCGTTCCCAGGAGAACGGGAAACGCTGACTGCCGGGTGGGACGCAGTGTCGTCCGGGACGCCAGAAGCACCGCGACACCACCTTCCGACCTACGCGTACCTGCTCGCGGCCATTGCGCGCCGAGGGGTCGACGACCTGGACTCCCGGATACTGAGCCCGGATCAGACCTGGCCATGCTCGGCCAGAGCGCCCGCCGACAGCCGGAAGACCAGCTTGCGCCTACCCTTCGCGTCGGTGTCCTTGTGCTCGTCGGCAGGGCTGAAGCCGCACTTCTCAGCCACCCGAATCGACGCGGTGTTCCCGTCATGCGCCTCGAGCAGCAGCTCCTCGACACCGAGTTCGTCCCGTGCCCATGGACCGACCAGCCGCACGGCACGGGGTGCGATGCCCCGTCCGCGGTGCTGGGGGAAGACGCTGTAGGCGACGGCCGCCGTCCGGTCGTCGCGAAACTGCAGGTTGACCAGACCTACCGGCTCATCCGTCGCGGCGTCGGCGACGACGAGTGGTGCCGCCGCACCGCTACGCCAGGCCTCGTCGACGCGGTCCATTGCCGCCTGTCGCGCGGCATTGTCGGCGACAGGCGCGAGCGGGTCGTCGTCGAGCCACCGCTGAGCCGTCTCGTCGTGACTCGCAGCGACGATCGCGTCGAGGTCGGATGGCCGCCGCACCCGCACGGCGACGACGCCGTCGGTCAGGGGCTCGGTGGGCGGCTGGGCTGGACGAGAGCGAGGCACTCTTCCGATGCTACGGACCGCGCTCGGCCACCAGCGCCAGGACGTCGAACGCCGCTCGGTGCCGGCCGAGCCGCCTCGGTCAGGGCGGGGGGATCAGGGCGCCGGCGTGCAGCGTCGCGGCGAGCAGGTCGGGGTCTCCCGTGCGCTCGTATGCCTCGATGGCGGTGTCGGCGAACTTGAGCACGTGCTCGTCGCCGTGCTCCGCGGCCCGTTGCAGGGCGTCCTCGGGGGTCAGATCGTGACTCACGCGGACGACGTCCTCGATCGGCGCGGGCCGGGCCGGTGCATACGTGGCCACCACGGCCGCGGCGGCCGCCCAGGCCGCGGTCAGGCTGGGCGCCCACAGATCGCGAGGAAGCACGCGCAACACGTGCCGCACGGCGTTCGGAGCCGTGGCCGCATGCACGAGCAGCACCGGTGAGCCGTGCCCCAGCCGGAGGTACGCCGCCGCCGCGGCGTCCACGAGTGACTCGAGCCGCGCTGGTACGTCCTCCGCCGTCGGCGACGGACGCAGCGCGCGAAGGCTGGCGGCCCAACCGGGACTGCGTTCGAGGCGGTCGAGGCGGTGCGCGATGACGCCGCTCTGGTCGTGCAGCCGGGCCACGCCGGGCAGCGCCTCGGCGGCCTCGAGGCGGCCCGCCGGGGCCACCACGCCGGACAAAACTCGGTGTCGCGCGGCCCAGAAGGCCAGCCCATGGGCGAGCTCGTCGAGGGCCTCGGTAGCCGGCGGGCAGCCGGAGACGCCCGCTCCCAGGGTGCGGACCGCGTGGCCGACGCGGATCACCCCGTGCGTCGAGCCGGCCACGATCCCGGGCAGCAGGCGTGGCCACCACTCGACCAGAACGGTCGGCCACGGCCGCTCTCGCAGCTCGCGCCGGAAGTACGCCGTCCAGTCCGGCAACCGGCGTGCATCGCCCAGTGCCGACCGCCACTCCTCAGAGCGGAGCCGGGCCTGTGCGGTGGGCAGCTCGGCGAGTCTCCGAACGTAGCGATCCAGCCAGCGGTCGACGTCGATCTCGAGGCCACGGCGGACGATGACCTCCACCGCCATCGGGCCGTGGTTGGTCAACCCGTGGTTGCCTTCTTCGTCGCCGCCGAACTCCGGGCCATAGCGGTGGAGCCGGTGATAGGCCTCGGGCAGCTGGTCGGAGTCGATGATCGCATTCACGGCACCGAGTCTTCGAGACCGCTGCGCCCGCGGCCACGATTAGCGCACGACCTAATCGACGGAGGTGCTGCCGAGGAGCTGGTCACCGAGCTCGGTTCGTGCGTACAGCACCTTGCGGCCATCGCGCTGTGAGGTCACCAGCCCCACGGCGCGCAGCGCCTTGAGATGCACGCTGAGCGTGGGTGCCGACAACGCCAGCTGGGTGGCCGCCTGGGTCGTCGACATCGGGAGGTCGAGCTGACTCAGCAGGGCGGCGCGGGTGCGACCCAGCACGTCGGACAGAGCGGCGCCGGCGGGTGCCGGGTCCTGCTCCCACAGCCGGCCGAGACCCCGCGGTGAGTAGGTGACCGTCGGCACGTCGGGCTGGGCGGTCCTGACGCGGACATCGGGCCAGGCGAACGCACACGGCACCAGCAGCAGGCCGCGGCCGCCGAGGTCGGCGTGTCCTTCGTAGTACTTGACGACCTGCAGAGTCCCGCCGACCAAGGCGACCGATGGGTGCAGGTCGCGCATCATCTGGTCGAGGCCGCCGTCGGCCAGCGCCTGTAGCCGGTAGGCGATGTCGTCGCGCAGCAAGGCCTGGATCCGCTGCCACTCCGGGGCGATGGCCACCTTGTAGTACGCCTCCAGCGCCTCCGTGACCGGGCCGAGCCCCGCGTCGGGTCGCTCGACCAATGCCTGCAAGAGATCCCGTCTGCGGGCTCGGCCGGGCCCCTGCTGGGCGACGCGGTGGGTGGCGAGGTGCGCCAGCTCGCGGGCGACGGTCTCCGGGTCGGCGGCGGCGACCTGGGCGAGTGCTTCGCCGAACGTGGCCGCCCGACGTCGCGGCGGAGGCACCAGGAAGTCCGGGATGTACCCGGTGGGTCGCACCAGGGCGGTCAGCAGCTCGAGGTCGCGCTCGCGCACGTCCGCCAGCCGGCCGGGCATCCGGTCCAACCAGCCGCCGTGCAAGTGTCCGCGCCGCCGCGCACTCGCAAGGGTCCGCAGGCTGGAAACAGTCTCCAGCAACGGGGAGATGGCGAATCGGACCCGGCTCACGTCGACCGCGGTGAAGTGCAGATGGATCATGCTTGCCCCCTCCGGGCCCTCGGTTGATTAGCTCCCACGCTAATCGTGGACGGTGACACGCCTGCCGCGAAGACTCCGGTCCCGTCACAGGAAGTACCGAACCGTACTGAGGAGTCGAGATGCGCAAGGTCTACGCAGGTTTGTTCATGTCGCTCGATGGGGTCGTCCAGGCACCTGACAAGTGGCAGCCGGGGTTCGACGAGGAGATGGGCGCCGCGCTGGGGGAGATGCTGGACGGGCAGGACGCCATGTTGATGGGCCGCAGGACGTATGAGGAGTGGTCGGCGTACTGGCCCACATCAACCGATGAGCCGTTCGCGACCTTCATCAACACGACGCAGAAGTACGTCGCCTCGTCCACCCTGCAGTCAGTCGACTGGCAGAACACTGAGCTGATCACCAGCCCCGTGGCGGAGTTCGTCCAGAAGCTCAAGGAGCAACCCGGCGGGACCATCGGCGTCGGGGGTAGCCCGTCCCTGGTGCGGTCCCTGCTCGAGGCACAGGTGCTCGACGAGCTCACGCTGATGGTCTCACCAGTGGTGGTGGGGGCCGGCCAGGATCGGCTCTTCCCCGAGGACGCTGCGCCGCTGTCACTCGAGCTCGTCGGCGCCACCGCGACGAGCAGCGGTCACGTGATCGTGAAGTACGCCAAGTCCGCCGGTGGGCCTGAGTGACGGATCGACGGCGCCGTCCGCGTGTTCCTCGCTGCGTACGGTGCCGAGCAACCCCTCCGCACCACAGATCAGATGTCACCTGGGCCCCGAGCGGGGGTCGGAGGAACGGTCGGGCTCCTGTCGTTCTCGGAACCTGAGCGCGACCTCGGCGACCAGGCAAGAGGCTGCAGGAAGCCGGGATCCTGGCGAGGATCGATCGGGCGATGCAGCCGCCCGACGAGCACGGGTCGCGACCAGAAAACTTCGACCCAAGAGGCCCTTCGTGCACTGTGTGGCAGGTGCAGGATTCGAACCTGCGAAGGAATACTCCGACGGATTTACAGTCCGCTCCCATTGGCCGCTCGGGCAACCTGCCTGGGTGTCACCGGACCCGGCTTGGCCGGCCGACAACGAGGCGAAACAATAGCGCAGCGCGCACCGCGCACCAGAATCGCAAGGGGAGACAGATGGCCGACTCGTCGTTCGACATCGTGAGCAAGATCGACCGCCAGGAGGTGGACAACGCGCTGGGGCAGACCGCGCGCGAGATCTCGACGCGGTTCGACTTCAAGGGCACCGGCGCCACCATCGAGTGGCAGGGCGAGCAGGCCATCGAGATCAGCGCCTCCGCCGACGACCGCGCCAGTGCCGTGCTGGAGGTGTTCAAGCAGAAGCTCATCAAGCGCCAGGTCAGCCTCAAGGTCCTCGACGCCTCCGAGCCGCGCCAGTCCGGCCAGGTGAGCAAGATCGGGATCACCCTCAAGGAGGGCATCAGCTCGGAGGACGCGAGGAAGATCTCCAAGCTGATCCGTGACGAGGGACCCAAGGGCGTCAAGGCCCAGATCCAGGGCGACGAGCTGCGGGTCTCCTCCAAGAAGCGCGACGACCTGCAGACCGTCCAGGCCCTGGTGCGAGAGCAGGACTACGACTTCGCGGTGCAGTTCACCAACTACCGCTGAGTCCCTTCGCCGCTCCCCTCGGCCTCTCGACCAGACGGGCGCCACCGACGTCCCAGGCGTTGGCGAGAAGGAGCGGGGCGCCGGGCACGTGCAACGCCCGGTTACTCCTCGGCTCGCAACCGCTCAGACACCGACGACCAGCTCGTGGTCGATCTCGACGAACTCGCTGATCCGCTCCGCGAAGTCGCCCGCGATCAGCTCCTCGTACGCCGGAGAGGTCGTGTGGGCGTCGTAGGCGTCCTGGTCGGCGAAGTGCTCGACGAACAGCAGGTAGTCCGGCCGTGCCGGGTCGCGGTAGACCCGGAACGACAGCGTGCCGGGCTCCTGCTCGGGCCCCTTCGGCGCGAAGCGCAGCACGACGTCCTCGACCTCTGCCTGGGTGCCGGGCTTCAACGGGATGGGGAAGATCTTGCACAGCATGAGCGGGTCTCCTCGGTGATGGGCGGTGTGTGATCGGGTCGAAAGAACCCTGTCGCGGACGCGACTCGGATGCTGGCCAGATCCGGACACGGTGATCTCGCGGTGACGGGCAACGACTGTCGACCGGGCGTTGTCGGCAGGCCCGTGTAGAACGAGCGGGTGACCTATTCGGCGGTCGTCACGACCGGCATCTACTGCCGGCCGGGCTGCGGAGCCAAGCCCCGGGCCGACCACGTGCGGACCTTCACCATGGCCGGCGCGGCCGAGGCCGCAGGCTTCCGAGCCTGCCTGCGATGCCGCCCCTACCGCGTCAGCGGATCCCTGCCGTGGGACGCGCCCGAGCTGGTGTGCCGAGCGGTCCAGCTCGTCATCGCCGGCGTGCTGGACGACGGCAGCGAGCAGGGTCTCGGTGCCCGGCTCGGCCTCTCACCCCGGCATCTGCGACGGCTGTTCCACGAGCATCTCGGCCTGACTCCGGACCAGTTCGCGCGGTCCCGGCGCGCGCACTTCGCCCGCCGGCTCCTCGACGACACCGACCTCGAGGTGGTCGACATCGCCTTCGCGTCGGGGTTCGGCAGCGTCCGGCAGTTCAACCGCACCATGCAGGAGGTGTTCCGCGCCTCGCCGCGCGAGCTGCGTGCCCGCCGCCGCCGCGCCGACCGGCTCGTCGCCGACGGCGGCCTCTCCCTGCGGCTCGCGACACCCCCGGGCTTCGACTGGCCCTCGACGCTGAGCCGGCTGTCGGCGCAGGCGGCTGCTGGCATCGAGGTCGTCGCGGACGGCACCTACCGTCGTACGGTCGGCGTCGACGGCGCCCCGGGGCTGGTCGAGATCAGCGGCGAGGAGACTGGACACCTGCGCGTCACCGCACACCTGCCCTTCTGGGAGGGCCTCATCCACGTGGTCGAGAGGTGCGGTCGCCTGACCGGCGCCACCGCGGGATCGTCCTCGTCGCACGCACACGTCGGCGCCTGGACGGCCTTCGAGGCGGCGGTGCGCGCGATCATCGCCGAGGAGTGCCGGCCCGAGGGCGTCGGCCCGCGCGTCGCCCTGTTGGCGCAGCGCTACGGCGAGCCGGTCGCCGGGCTCGGTCCGGGCCTCGACCGGATCTTCCCCGCAGCCGCACAGATCCAGGCCGTCGACGGCGCCGCCATCGGCGTGGGCGCCGGCACCGCCGAGGCGCTGCGTCGGCTCGGACGCCTTGCCGAGCACGACCCGGCCTTCCTCGAGGACGCACTGCACGACCAGGAGCTCACAGCGCGCCTGACGACCCTGGTGGCGTCCTGATCCGACTCCCACCGCGGCCCATCCACGAGTGCGGGCGACAGCGTGACCCTCAGGAGATGCCGAGCGATCGAGCACGGTCGACGAGATCGGCGTGCACGCCGCCGAAGGCGTCGACGGGAGGGAGGAGACCCTTGGGCGCCTTGACGACGACGCTGTAGTTGGCGTCGACGACGTTCGCGATCGGCGCCTGCGCGATCTGCGAGCACAGCTGGTAGGCGTCCATCACGTGCAGGCCGTGGAGCTCGGCGACCCAGTGGACGAGCTCGGCGTTGGCGATGCGCCACGAGTCCTCCATCGGCCGGCTCGAGCCCACGGTCATCCAGTGCGTGTCGTCCTCGATCCGCGGCCACCCGGGAGCGCCGCCCTTGATCAGCTCCACGATGAGCGTGGTGGTCATGGCCCCCTCGACCGCAGTGCCGCAGGCCTCGCCCTCACCCTGGCGGTAGTGGCCGTCGCCGATGGAGAACATCGCACCCTCGACGTTGACGCCGAGGAACACCGTCGACCCGGCGCGCATCTGCGGGGTGTCCATGTTGCCGCCGAACCGGTCCGGCACCAGCGAGGAGCGCACCTCACCCCCGGCCGGGGCGACCCCGACGGTGCCGAGCATCGGCTCGCACGGCAGCTCGATCCGGTCGTCGCTGTGGCGTGCAGCGAACGACACCGTGTTGCGGTCGCGGTCGAGCTCGTAGATCCAGGTGGTGTCGGGAAGCGGTTCCTGCAGGGTGACGACGCGGTCGGTGCTGGTCATGCCGCCGAAGAACGGGATCGCGGCCGAGGCGCCCCAGTCGCGGGCCGGCTCCAACGCCACGAGGTGCAGCACGAGCGTGTCCCCGGGCTCGGCGCCCTCGACGTAGAACGGCCCGGTCTGCGGGTTGACCGCGCTCAGGTCGACCTTCTCGCTCGACAGGTCGTCGACGCTGCGCAGCACACCGCTGAAGGCGTCCTCGGACCACAGCCGGAGCGCGGTGCCGGGCTTGACGCGCATGGCCGGGGACGCGCCACCGAACGTGTAGACGAGCTGCTCGCGAGTCGGCGTGTACTCGATGACGTCCATCCGTCGGAAGTTACCTCAGCGCCACGGACGCGTACATGGTCGCGGCCCGGGCTCCGGACCCGTTGAGGAGGTGCGATCTCGTCCATCGACGTCCAGGAGCGCCGGCGCTAGAGTCGGGCGACGTAGGACTCGAGGCCACTTCTCGACAGGGGTGCGCGATGGCCGACGTTTCTGGTGAGCAGCCGACCTCTGGACTGCGCACGGGCGCCGTCGGGTTCAGCGGCGTGCTGTTCCAGTCCATCACGTTCATGGCGCCGGCGATCGCGACTGCCCTGTCCATCCCCGCCGGGATCGCGTTCAGCGGAGGCGGCGCGCCGCTCTCGGTGCTCTTCGCGCTCGCCGCGTCGCTCCTGGCCGCCGTCTCGATCGGGCAGCTCTCCCGGCACATGCCGACAGCGGGCTCCTTCTACACCTACGTCAGCAACGGCATCCATCCCGCCGTGGGGTTCCTGGTCGGGTGGGGCTTCCTGCTCGGAATCCTCGTCGGCGGCCCGTTCCTCGCGCTGCAGATGGGCTTCATCGTCGCCGGCACCACGAACTCGGAGTGGGGCTGGTCCACGGACCTCTGGTGGGTCTGGACCGTGGGCGTCTGCCTGCTGGTGTTCTGGTTGGGCTATCGAGGCATCAAGGCCTCGACCGGGGCCGGAGTCCTGCTCGGTGCGTTCGAGATCCTGGTGTTCGTCGCGCTGTCGCTGACCCTCATCGTCCAGGCGGGCGACGACAACACGCTCAAGGTCTTCGGCACGCACTACGCCAACAACCCCGACTACTCGGGCTTCTCCGGGGTGATCGTGGGCTCGATCTTCACCATCCTCGCGTTCATCGGGTTCGAGGAGGCGGCACCGATCGCGGAGGAGGCGCACGAGCCGCACCGGACCGTCAACAAGGCGATCATCTTCTCCTGCCTGGGGATCGGCGTCTTCTACATGCTCAACACCTACGCCAGCACCGTCACGTTCGGGCCGGACCAGATGACCGGCTTCGTCGGTGCCGGCGACAGCAACCCCTGGCAGAACCTGCTCGCTCGCGACGCCTGGGGCACGGTCGGGTTCGTGCTCGTCTTCTTCGCGCTCATCAACTCGGTGATCGCCAACCAGAACGCCGCGAACAACTCGTCCACGCGCACGCTGTTCTCGATGGGACGGATCCGGCTGCTGCCGACGCAGTACGGCGTCCTGACCCGCGGCTCACCGATGCTCGCCCTGGTGACGCAGCTCGTGGTGAGCGTCGGGGTGGCGCTCTGGCTCGGCAACCAGTACGACCCCTACACGGGCTTCGTCATCCTGGCCACGATCCTGGTCGACATCTTCGCCCCGATGTACATCCTGCTGAACATCGCCTGCATCGCCTACTTCTGGCGGCACCGCCGGGCCGAGTTCAGGTGGTGGCTCCACGGCGTGATCCCGGTGCTGGGGGCGCTCGCGTTCATCCCGGCGTTCTGCGCCGGCGCGGGGATCCCCGTCTTCAGCTTCATCACGGCGCTCCCGAAGCCGCTGTCGTACGCCGGACCGGCGGCCGCGATCTGGATGGCGATCGGCGTGGTGTACCTGGTCGTCCTCCTGGTGCGCCGCCCGGGCCGGATCACCGAGACCAGGCGGGTGTTCGCCGAGGAGTCAGACCTGCCGGAGCGCTAGGGCCAGTGCCCTGTCAGCGACCGGCTCGGGCCGCGTCAGCCCAGGGCCTGCAGCTTCCCGAAGCCGCTGCGGTGGAAGACCAGCGGAGCGCCGGCCGCGCTGTGGTCGACGTGCTCGACCGCGTGCAGCTCGAGGAGCACGAGCAGGTGGTCGCCGGCCTCGACCTCGCGGTAGATGGTGCAGTCGAACTGCGCCAGCCCCTCGTCGAGGGTGACCGCGCCGTCCTCGGTGACCCGGTGGGCGAGCCCCTCGAACCGCTCGTCGACCGGGCCGGCCAGCTGACGGCACACCACGTCGTGGTGGTCGGCGAGCACCGTGACGCCGACGTGGCCGGCGCGGCGCAGGTCCGGCCAGGTCTTCGAGGAGGTCGCGAGGTTGATCGAGACCAGTGGCGGCTCGAGGCTCACCGAGGTGAAGGAGCTCGCGGCGAGCCCGATCAGCCGGCCCTCGACCTCGGCCGCCACGGCGACCACCCCGGTGGGGAAGATCCCGAAGGCCTCGCGCAGGCGGGCGGGGTCGAGGTCCTGGTTGGTGGTGAACACAGGGTGGAATGCGGTCACCGGGTCCGGCCTTCCTGGGCAGCGCCCTGCAGGTAGCGGGTGACGATCGGACGGGTGGCGCCCAGCCAGTCGGCGTACGCCGCGGGGTCGTCGTGCTGGGCGTCGACGACGTACAGCCCGCGGCCCGGCACGGTCCCCCCGATCTCGGTGAGCACGGGGCGCAGGGTCAGCTCGGGTGCGAGGGAGTGCGCGGGGCTGCCTCCGAGCATGACGGGTACGGCGAGGCCGGTCAGGCCGGTCCCGCCGGCGAACCGGTCGAGGAACAGCTTGAGCAGGCCGGTGTAGGCGGCCTTGTACGTCGGGCTGGCCACCACGACCAGGTCGGCGCCTCCGACCTGCTTGACGAGGTCGGTGACGTCGGGATCCGCCCAGTCGAGCAGCGCCGGGCCGAGCGCGGCGAGATCGACGACCAGGTCCGGCTCGCCGGCCAGCTCCTGCGCGACGTAGGTGGCGGCCGCGAGGGTGCGGCTCTGCGGCTTGGGGTTGCCGACGACGACGGCGACGGTGCTCATGGCTCTCCTTGGTCACGTGAGCTCCGGGCCGGATCGCTCGTGCGCTCGGCCGCGCTCATTTGCCCTGTTAATGCACTAAATTACACGACTTAAGGTCAGAGCGCACGAACGGGGGGTTGCTGGGCCCGCCGGGCGGCTGCCAGCTACTTGACCTCGAGCACGTCGATCACGAACCACAGGGTCGCGTTGCCGGGGATCGACGACCCGCTGCCCTCTGCGCCGTACCCGTACGCGGGTGGGATCTGGAGCAGGACGCGGCTGCCGACCTTCACCCCGGTGAGGCCGATGCTCCAGCCCTGGATCAGGCCGCTCAGGGAGGAGGTCAGGGGGTCGCCGGAGAAGCTCTCGTCGAAGGGGCTCTTCGCCTGGTACGTCGTGCCGAGGTAGTTCACGGTCACGGTGTCGGAGGCCTTCACGGCCGGCCCGGTGCCGTCCTTGAGGACCACGCGCTGGACCGGGGTGTCCAGCGCGGGCTCGGCGATGCCCGAGAAGTCCAGGCCCGTGGGGCTGCCCTTCTCCTCGACGACCTTCGGCTGCGTGCCGGGTGACGCGTCGTGCGCCTTGTCGTCGGTGGGAGTGGGCGCGACCGCGGCCTTCTCGACCAGGTCGGCGACGACGACCAGGCTGTGGTTCTCGTCGACGCCGAGCTGGTTGTTGCTGGCGGACGACCCGAACAGCTCGCCCGCGGTCGTCACCGCCACCACTCGCGAGCCGTAGGTCGAGCCCGAGAGGAGCTTGCTGAACACGCCACCCAGCTGGTCGTCGTTCGGGATCGACTCCGGCGCCCCGTTGTCGTAGTCGCTGTAGACGTCCTCCTTGCTGGTCCCGTCCCCCACGTAGAGGTAGGTGCTCACCGTGTCGCCTGCCGCGATCTCGGCGCCGTCACCCTCGACCAGCGTCGTCACGGAGGTCGAGTCGGGGAGCTCGATCGCCGAGTGCCACGTCGCGGTCAGGCTGTCGCCCACGTCGCCGTCGAAGGTGACCTCCGACAGCTCACCCGTCGTGCCGGAGTCGGCGGAGGCCGAGGCGGAGGGCGACGCCGACTTCGAGTCGTCGTCCCCCTTCCCCGAGTCGCCACCGCAGGCGGCAAGAGCGGGAATCAGGAGGACGGCGCACACGGCAGCCGCGGGGCGACGGGATCGTCGAAGCACGGACTCACACTTCCTGGTCGAAGGCACTGGCGCACGCCACGCTAACTTCCGAACCTGAGCGGGCGCTGTGTGGCCTCGACCTTCCGGCCGTGGGAGCGGGCAGCCCGGCTGCGGGAGCCGGTCAGTCCGAGCCCCGGGCGGCCCCGCGGTCTGGCAGGCCTTCGTAGTCCGGCAGCTCGGGGCCGCCGACCGCGCGCTCGATCAGCGGCATGAGGGCCTCCATGTCGGGCTCCGGACCGGCCTCGGCGCCGGGGTCGGGGGCGGTCAGCATCTGCACGTGCATCCGGCCGATCTCCTGGTTGGCCTCGACGTAGTCCCGCATCCGCTCCTCGTATCCGGCGAACCCGGCCTCCGGGTCCCAGTCGGCGGCGGCGAGCTCCCCGGCCAGCAGGTAGGCGCCGACCAGGGCCAGTCCGGTCCCGGCGCCGGACATCGGCGACGCGCTGAACGCCGCGTCTCCGATGAGCCCCACCCGCCCGGTGTG
The DNA here is from genome assembly GCA_963766475.1 of uncultured Actinomycetota bacterium. Lineage (GTDB taxonomy): Bacteria > Actinomycetota > Actinomycetes > Propionibacteriales > Nocardioidaceae > Nocardioides. The sequence goes on from CAVXZS010000010.1 coordinate 95,729, forward strand.
CCAGCGGTCCATCACCACCTGGGCGACCTGGTCGAGGTAGAAGTCCGGGGTGTCGTCCAGGTGGGCGAGGATGCGCTGGGTCTCCCAGCCGAAGCCGGCCATCTGCTCGCGCAGCAGGCGCTTCTGGCCTTCGACGTCTCGGTGGTCGACGTCGAAGTCCGGTGCGGGGAACGACAGCATGGCGATCGCCCGGCTGGGGTCGCGGACGGGCCGCAACCCGGCGGAGCGTCCCGCCTCCTGGTAGTCGAGCAGCCAGCGGTCGATCCCGAACTCGTTGGGCACGGTGTAGAAGGCCAGCACCAGCCCGAGGTGGCGGACGAACTGCTCCCGCGGACCGAAGACCATCGCACGCAGCGCCGAGTGCAACCCGTCGGCTCCGACCACCAGGTCGAAGCGCCGCCGGTCGCCGCTCGCGAAGGTCACCTCGACGCCGTCCGCGTCCTGGGTGAGCTCGGCGATCCGGTCGCCGAAGACGTACTCGACACCGTCGCGGGTGTCGTCGTAGAGCACCTGGGACAGGTCCCCCCGCAGGATCTCGATCTCCGAGATGTAGCCGTCGCCGTCGTCGTCCTCCGCGCGGAACGTCTCCAGCACCGTCCCGCCCGCGTCGACCGTGTAGGCGCCGGCGGTGTCGGTGCACGCCGCGCGCACTTCGGCATCGAGACCCATCCGCCGGATGGCCTCCTTGGCGACCCCGCGCGCGTCCACGGCCTGACCACCCGGACGCAGCCCGGGTGCCTGCTCCACCACGGTCACCTCGGCACCCCGTCGGCACAGCCAGTGGGCCAGCGCGGGACCCGCGATGCTCGCTCCCGTCACCAACACCCTGATGTCGCTCATCGTGCTCCCTGCTCGTCGGTTGACTGACGCCAGTCTGACCGCACGACCGGCCGCTTCTCATCGGTCCGCGGCGCAACGCTGCGACCGGGGCCGTGGCCCCGAAAGAAACCTGAAAGGCGGCCGGGTGAGGCTGCCGGCATGGCCACCCCTCGTCCCCGTATCGACGTCGTCACCCTCGCCCGGCCGCGCCGAGGCACGGTCGTCGGGCTCACCCCTGGCAGCCGGCTGCGCCTGCGACTCCGCTCCTGCCTGGGTCCCAGCCGCTGGCTCGTCGCCGCCCAGCCCGGGAACCTGGTGCTGCTCGCCTACGAGGAGTCCGAGCTGTCGTTCCTGGTCTTCGAGGGTGCTCCGGCCACGCTGCGGCTCGAGCGGCGCCATCCGCGCAGCGAGGTCGTCCGGGAGGTGTGCGAGCTGCGGATCGAGGTCAGCGAGGACGAGCTCGCGGTCGTCGGCCGCCGGAGCGCCTGAGGCCGAGGAACCAGGACACTAGGCGCCGGCCATCTCCTCCCAGCTCGACGTCGGGACGCCCAGCTCGTCCATGCGCAGGACGTAGGTGCGGTGGTGGCGGCGCGCCTCGCCGTACCGGCCGAGCCGCACCAGGAGCGCGACCAGAGCGCCGTACGTCGCCTCGTCGTAGGGGTCGTGCGCCAAGAGCCGGGCATGCCAGTGCAGCGCCTCCGCTGGCTCGGGTCCCGCCGCCAGCAGCCCGGCCAGGGCGTGCAGGACGTCGCGGCCCAGGAGCTCGACCTCCTCGCGCTCGGCCAGCACCCAGTCGACCCCGTCGGCGTCCTCGAGCAGCTCGCCGGCGTGCAGCGCAGCCGCAGCCTCGAGCAGGGGCTTGGCGCGGGGCGAGCCGGCCTTGGCCGCGGCCAGGGCCGCGCGGGCCGCGCCGGCGAAGTCGACCAGGTCGACCGAGACGTGGCGCAGGTCGAGCCGGACGACCCCGCCGTCGCTGAGCACGACGGAGTCGGCCAGGCGACGTCCGGGGTCGAGCACCGAGCGGACGTGCGACAGCGCCACGGAGAGCCTGTTGCCCACCGCGTCGGCGTCCGGCCAGATGAGCGCACCGAGGCGCTCGCGGCCGATGCCGCGCTCACCACGGCAGGCCAGCACCCGCAGCACGTCGCGGGCCTTCCGTGAGGGCCACGCGGACGCGGGGAGCGCCTCACCACCGAGCTCGACCCCGAACTGGCCGAGCACGTACACGCGGATCTCGTCGGCGCCGAGCGGGCGTGCGACCGCGCGGAGCGGGCCACCCACCCGCCAGATGTCGTCGTGCACGCCCAGCGACCGCAGCTCGTCGCGGGCCACGGTCGCGGTGAGCCGGTCGCGGCCCCGGTGGGCCACGACGATCTCGTTGGCCAGCACCCGCAGCGGGTTGCCGAGGTCGCGCCAGATGTCGCCGGCCTCCCGCAGCTGGGCGTCGACCCGCTCGTCGTTCCCGCGGGCGTCGGCGCCCGCGCGGGCCAGCGCACCGAGCTCCAGCGCGTCGGCGAGACGGGGCAGGTCGCGGTGCTGGGTGGCCAGCTCGACCGCCCGGTCGGCGAGCGCCGAGGCGCCGTCGGCGTCGGCGGCGGAGAGCCGCACCCAGCCGGCCGCCACCACCGGCGTGGCGTGCCCGACCGGCGTGGAGAGCCGCATGGCCTCCTCGGCCAGTACGGCGGCCCGGACCGGGTCGGTGCCGACCAGCGAGACGGCCTCGCCGGCCAGCGCTCCGGCGTGGAACTGCGCGTTGTGCTCACTGGCCGCGAGCCGGGCGGCGTGGGCGAAGGCCATCGCCGCCTGCGTGGCGTTGCCGCGCGCGAGCTGCACGTCGCCGCGCAGCTGCCAGGACACCGAGGCGCTGGGGGCCTCCAGCGAGGTCCACAGGTCGCGGGCGGTGTCGGACTCGACCAGGGCCTCGTCGAGGCGGCCGAGCCCGAGCAGCGCCTCGGACACGTTGTGGCGCAGGATGGCGAGACCGGAGAGGTGACCGGTGCGCTCGTTGGCCTCCAGCCCGCGCTGGAGATGCTGGAGGGCCTCGGTGTAGCGGCCCTCGTCGAGGGAGCGGGAACCCAGGTTGTTGTGCACCCGCTCCAGCGTCTGGAGGTCGCCGGCCTCGTCGGCGATGGCCAGTGCCCGCTCGTAGCAGTGCCGGTTCAGGTCACGGTCGCCCTCGAAGGCGGCAAGCATCGCGGTGGCCACCCAGGCGCAGGCCTCGGCCCCCGGGTCGCCGGACACCCGCGCGTACTTGCGCGCCTCCTCGGCGCTGGCCCGGCAGGTCTCGAGGTCCCCGCGACCCCAGGCGAGCGAGGAGCGCATCGCGGCGAGCCGCGCCCAGTCGGCCTCGCCGGCCCGGCTCGGGTCGGCGTACCCGACCACGCGGAGGGCGTCGCTGAGGTGCCCGAGGTGGTGCAGGGCGTAGCCGGCGCGCCACGCGACACCCACCGGCAGCGTCCCGTCGTCGTCCAGCACGTGGTGGACCAGCGTCACCCAGTCGCGGCCAAGCAGGGTGGCGGTCACCTCCAGGTGACGCTCGACGACGGCGGCCGTCGCCTGCGCCGCGGGCATGGCTAAGAGCGAGTCCAGCAACGCCGAGGAGCGCCCCGCGAGGTTCCCGGACGCCGCACCCCCAGCGGTCGTCACAGGACGAATCGTATGCGGAGGTCACGCGGGTGTCCTCCGATCAGGTTGCTGCCAGGAACCAATGGCCCGTCAGGAGGGTGTGTGGTCGGGAGCTACCGAGACGGTAGGTGCCTCAGGCCGGGGCGACCGCGACGCCCACGGCGGCGATGTGCTCCGGTGTCGAGCCGCAGCAGCCGCCGACCAGGTCGATGCCGAGCTCGGCGAGCCGGGCTGCGTGCGCCGCGAGGTCGCGCGGGCTCGCGTCGTACTCGAAGTGGTCGCCGACGACCTGCGGGAGGCCGGCGTTGGACTGGGCGACGAGGAGCAGGTCGCCGGCCCGGGCCTGCGCCATCTCGGCCGCGATGGTCTCCATCTCCGCGGGTCCGCGGCCGCAGTTGGCGCCGACCGCGTCCGCGCCGGCGCCCGCGAGGTGGGCCACCGCCTCGGCGGGGCGGACGCCCATCATCGTGCGCAGGTTGGTGTCGAAGCTCATCGTCACGATGACCGGGAGGTCGGGCGCGACCTGGCGTACGGCGGCCAGGGCCGCGTCGGCCTCGCCGAGGTCGGACAAGGTCTCGACCAGGACCACGTCGATGCCGCCCTCGACGAGGGCGGTCAGCTGCTCGGCGAACAGCGCCTGGGCGTCCTCGGCCGTCATGGTGCCGAGCGGCGCCAGCAGCTCCCCGGTCGGGCCGAGGTCACCCGCGACCAGCAGGCCACGCTCGTTGGCGACCGACCTGGCGATCTCTGCGGCGCGGCGGTTGACCTCGGCCAGCCGGTCACCGAGGCCGTGCATGTCCAGGCGGGGGCGGGTGCCGCCGAAGGTGTTGGTGGTGAGGATCTGCGCCCCCGCGTCGGCGTACGCCGCGTGGGCGGCCCTGACCGCGCCGGGGTTCTCGAGGTTCCAGAGCTCGCCCGGCGCCCCGTCCTCCAGGCCGGCGTCCTGCAGCAGCGTGCCCATGGCGCCGTCGAGCAGCACCGGACGGCCGGGCCCCACCAGCGACGCGAGCCGGTTCACCGGCCCAGCCCGTCCAGGTAGCCGGCGATGCGCTCGGCCGGCCATTCGTCGTCGAGGCCCGCGGTCACGCGGTCGAGCACCTCGGCCGGCGTCCCGTCCGCCGCGGTCCAGGGATCGCGGTCCCAGCCGAGGAGGTAGTCGTCGGCGCCGGTGTCACCGAGCCGCATCGCGGCCTCGTCGATGGCCTCCTGGAACCGCGGGGCCAGCTCGGCCTTGAGGGTCTCAGCGCCCGCGCGGGCCGCGACCATCGACGGCAGCTCGCGCCACCGGGTCACCTGGTACTCCGTCACGCGATCGAGCCTAGGTCCGCGGCATGGCCGCCGGGGAATCGCGCCCGAGCGTGAGCAGCCCCAGCCCGGCCCGCACGGGTGCGCGGCGTACGGCGCGCGCCAGCGTGGTGTCACCGCGGGTGATCCGGCAGAACTGCTGCCAGCCCACCGGGGTCGAGCGGATCAGCTCGTGGAAGGCCCACGGCCGGGCCTCGAAGGCGCGCAGGCAGCGCTCGCCGGCGGCCATCTCGGGCAGCAGCTCCGCGGACAGGGCGGCGCGGTAGCGCTCGACCACGCCCGACGGCCCCGCCGCCGCGGCCGCGCCGGCCAGCGCGCCGGAACGCGTCGCGAACGAGATCCCCTCGCGGGTCCACGGCTCGAGCAGTCCGGCGGCGTCGCCGGCCAGCAGCACCCGGCCGCGGCCGACCGGCGAGGTGGGCGTGCGGCACCGGGTGAGGTGGCCGGAGTCGTGGACGACGCGGAGACCGTCGAGGCCGACCCAGCGCACGAAGTCACGCAGGTAGCCGCGGGTGGCCTCGCCCGCGCCGCGGGCGGCGATCACGCCCACGGTGAGGGTGTCGCCCTTGGGGAACACCCAGGCGTAGGAGCCCGGGACCGGCCCCCAGTCGAGGTGCACGCGGTCCGACCACTCCTCCGCCTGCGCGCCGGCCTCGAGCTCCAGCTCCAGGCCGAGGTCCACCCGCGACAGGCGTACGCCGACCTCGCGGGCCAGCCGGCTCGAGGTGCCGTCGGCGGCGATGACCACCGCCGCCCGCAGCGGACCGGCGTCGGTCTCGACCACGTCGTCGTCGACCGACAGCACGCGGCACGGCACCCTCACCTCCGCGCCCGCGGCGGCAGCCTCGGAGAGCAGCCACGCATCGAGCTCGGCCCGGGTGACCATCTGCAGGCACGGCTCGTCCACGGTGCGGGTGCGGCGTCGTTTCCCCGCCAGCGAGAGCGACACCCGGGTGATCGACGCCCGCGACGGCGGCGCGCCCGGCAGCGCCGCGAGCGACGGCCCGATCAGCCCTCCCCCGCACGTCTTGTAGCGCGGGAACGCCGCTCGGTCGAGCACCACGACCCGGGCACCGGCCGCGGCGGCCGCACGGGCGGCGGACGACCCGGCCGGCCCGGCCCCGACCACCGCGACGTCGTACTCCACGGCGAGCTCTTTCTACCCCGGCGAGCTTCGGCCCCAGTCCGCGACGACAGCTCGCTGCGCTCGCAGGCGCCTGGCTCGCTGCGCTCGCTCCGGCGCAGTCGTCACGGCCACGGGGCCGATCGCCGGGCGCGCGCTGCGCCGCGAAAGACCGGGTCGCTTCGCTCCCATCACGTAGCTGGTGACCGACGTCAGTTGCGAGCGCTCCCAACTCACGTCGGTCATCGGATACGTGGCGGGAGCGCAGCGACCCGGTCTTTCCGAGCGCAGCGAGGCGCCCGGCGATCGGCCTCGGTGGCCCCGACGACAGCCGCCGGAGCGAGCGCCAGCGAGCGACGGGGCGTCTGCGAGCGAAGCTCGCGTCGTCGGGGACATCCAGGCCGAATTTCGCCGGGGTATTCAGACAGCCGCCATGACCGGGACCGTGGTGGCGCCCTTGGCGGCGGTGAGCCAGACCTTGGCACCCTCCTCGACCCCGAGGTTGCGCGCGAGCGTGCGGGTCATGCTGACCAGCACGTCGGAGCCGTCCTCGGTGGTGACCGAGACGCGGACCTCGAACCCGACCCGCAGGATCCGGGTCACGCTGCCCGCGGTCGCGCCCAGCGCTCCCGGCTGCAGGGCGATGTCGATGTCGTGCGGCCGCACGGTCTGGCCGGCCAGGTCGGTGGTCTCGCCGAGGAACCGCATCACGAAGTCGTTCGCGGGCTTGTCGTAGAGGGTGTCGGGGCTGCCGATCTGCTCGACCCGGCCGTCGTTGATGACCACGATCTCGTCGGCGACCTCGAGGGCCTCCTCCTGGTCGTGGGTCACGAAGATCGTGGTGGTGTGCACCTCGTCGTGCAGCCGGCGCAGCCAGTCACGGAGCTCCTTGCGGACCTTCGCGTCGAGCGCACCGAACGGCTCGTCGAGCAGCAGCACCGACGGCTCCACCGCCAGCGCCCGGGCCAGGGCCATGCGCTGCCGCTGGCCACCGGAGAGCTGGGACGGCATCCGGTCGCGGAACTGCGACAGGTGCACCAGCTCGAGCAGCTCGCCGACGCGCTTGTCGACCTCGGCCTTGGGGCGCTTGCGGATCTCGAGACCGAAGGCGACGTTCTTGGCGACCGACATGTGCTTGAACACCGCGTAGTGCTGGAAGACGAAGCCCACGTTGCGCTTGCGCGCGGGCAGGTTCGTGGCCTCCCGGCCCTCGATGTTGACGGTGCCCGTGTCGGCCTGGTCGAGGCCCGCGATGATCCGAAGCAGGGTCGACTTGCCGCCGCCGGAGGGGCCCAGCAGGGCGGTGAGCTGCCCGGTGGGCAGCGAGACGGTGACGTCGTCGAGGGCGACGAAGTCGCCGAACGTCTTGGTCACGCCTGTGACGTCGATGCTCATGGTTTCTCCTGGATGGCGGCCGTGGCCGTGGCCCGGCTCGGTTTGTGGTCCTTGGGGCGCAGCAGCGCCACGATGATGAGGCAGACGACCGCGGCGGCGACGAGCAGGAACGAGACGGCGTACGCCGTCTGCTGCTCGAAGTTCTGGTACTTCTGCTGCACCAGCACCGGGGCTGTCGTGGTCTCGCCGCTGATGTTGCCGGCCACGACCTTGACCGCGCCGAACTCGCCCAGCGAGCGGGCCAGGCTCAGCACGACGCCGTAGACGACCGCCCACTTGATGCCCGGCAGCGTGATCCGCCAGAACGTCTGCCAGGCATTGGCGCCCAGGCTGTTGGCGGCCTGCTCCTGGTCGTCACCCATGTCCTCGAGGACGGGGACGACCTCCCGGATCACCAGCGGCAGCGCCACGAAGGTCGTCGCCATGATCATGCCGGGCTTGGCGAAGATCACCTGGAGGTGGTGTGCCTCCAGCGTGGGTCCGAACCAGCCGAACCGACCGTTGTAGACCAGGATCAGGGCCAGGCCGACCACGATCGGCGACACCGCCAGCGGCAGGTCGATGAGGGCCGACAGGGCCCGCTTGCCGGGGAACTCGTAGCGCACCAGCAGCAGCGACATGCCGACCCCGAACAGCAGGTTGATCACCACCGCGAAGAGGGCCACGGTGACGCTCAGCTGGAGCGCGTGGGTGACGTCCGGATCGCTGAGTGCGTCGGTGAAGGCCTGCGTGCCGCCCTCGAAGGTACGCCGGACGATCAGGGCGCTGGGCCACCCGACCAGGAAGAACAGGTAGCCGACGACGACCAGCCGGAGCAGCCACTTCAGGAGCGGGCTGCCGCTGTTGACCGCACTGCTCGAGGTGCTAGCCACGGCGCGTCAGCCTTCTCTGGATCACGTCGAAGACGACGATCGCGATCAGCGCGATGAGCAACAGGATCGTCGCCACGGCTGCCGCCGACTGCTGGTTGCCGCCCTCGATCGCGCTGTAGACCCGCACCGAGGCGACCTCGGTACGGTTCGGCAGGTTGCCGCTGAGCAGCACCAGCGAGCCGTACTCGCTGATCGCCCGCGCGAACGACAGCGTCGCCCCCGCGAAGATGGCCGGCGCCAGCGTGGGCAGGATGACCCGGCGGAACGTCGTGGCCCGGGAGGCCCCGAGGGACGCCGCGGCGTCCTCGACGTCCGTGTCCATCTCCTCGAGCACCGGCTGCACGGTCCGCACCACGAAGGGCACGGTGACGAACGCCAGTGCCAGCAGCACCGCCTTGCGGGTGTTGTTCCACTCGAGGCCGAGCGGGCTCTCCGCGCCGTACAGCGAGAGCAGCACGAGTCCGGCCACGATGGTCGGCATCGCGAACGGGATGTCGATCACCAGGTCGATCAGCTTCTTGCCGGGGAACCGGTCGCGGACCAGCACCCACGCGATGATCGTGCCCATCACGATGTTGACCGCCGTGACGGCCAGGGAGCTGAGCACGGTCAGCTTGAGGGCGTTGAACGTCTGCTTGTTGGTCAGCGCATCCGTGAAGGTGCCGATCCCGTCCTCACCGGCGGTCCACGACGACCGCCGTGAGGGGGATCAGCACGAGCAGGCTGAACCAGATCATGCTCACGCCGAGGCCGAGCGCAGAGCCCGTGGTCAGGGAGTGCCGCGAGGCCGACCGGCGCACTCGCGCCGGCCGGCCCCCCGCGACACTGGCTGTCGCAGTAGACATCGGCTCTGACTACTGCCCGGCCTCGGACTGGATCTGGGTCAGGATGCCCAGCGGGTTGCCGTCCTCGCCGTCGCCGAAGTACGTGCCGTTGGCGTCGCCCCAGCCACCGAAGTCACCGTCGATGGTGAGCAGGGTCGCCGGCGCGGGGAACGGGTCGCTCGGGTCGTTGGCGCCGTCCACCTCGAGGTCACCGACGTCGGTGAGCGGGCGGTAGCCGGTCTCGGCGTACAGCTTCTGGCCGTCGGCGCTCTTCTGGAAGTCCAGGAAGTCCTGGGCCGCCTTGGGCGCGTCCTTGAGGACCGCGCACGCGTTGTCGATCGACAGCGTGGTGTCCGGGATGACGTAGTCGAAGTCCTGGCCGCTCTGGCGAGCGAGGATCGCCTCGTTCTCGTAGGAGAGGAGGACGTCGCCGGTGCCGCTGGTGAACGCCGTCGTGGCGTCGCGGCCGCTGTCGGGCAGAGCCGCGACGTTGCCGAAGAACTTCGTCATGTAGTCCTGGGCCGCCTCGTCGCTGCCGCCCTCGTTCTTCGCCGCGCCGTACGCCGCGAGGAGGTTCCACTTGGCCGAGCCGGAGGAGGCGGGGTTCGGGGTCACGATGCCGACACCGGACTCGATCAGGTCGTCCCAGGACTCGATGCCCTTGGGGTTGCCCTTCTGGACCACGAAGACGACGACGGAGTTGGTGCAGATGCCCTTGGTGTCGTTGTCCTTCCAGTCCTCGGCCACCAGGCCCTCGTCGACCAGACGGGTCACGTCGGGCTCCAGGGAGAGGTGGACCTCGTCGGCCTTGGCACCCGCCACGACCGCTCGCGACTGGTCACCGGAGGCGCCGTAGGACTCCTTGAAGGAGACGTCCTTGCCGGCGTCGGTCTTCTCGAACGCCGAGATCACGCCCTTGTTGGCCTGCTCGAGCACCGAGTACCCCACCAGGTTGAGAGTGGTCCCGCCTCCGCCGCCGTCCGAGGCGTTGGAGTCGCCACCGCACCCGGTCAAGGCCAGCACCCCGGCGATGCTCAACGTCGCCGCAACCTTGATCGTCTTGTTCATGGTCCTCTTCCCTTTGCACTCTCGTGAGCCGCACCCGAGAAGCAGCGTTGCCCAGTTATTACGAGCAGACTACTCGACTTAGGTGCCTTGATAGCAAATGGCCGTCACGTGTCGCGCGTCACCCATCCGCAGGAAGAGACCGAATGGGGTCCGGACGCGCGCCGCACTACCCTTGAACAGGTGCGTCGGGTGCCCCTGACGAAGACGGTCGGACTGGTGCACCGAGGAGGGACGAACCGCGTGTCCAAGCAGGTCAAGCAGGTCGACCGGGTCATCATCCGGTTCGCCGGCGACTCCGGCGACGGGATGCAGCTGACCGGCGACCGGTTCACCCAGGAGTCGGCTGCGTTCGGCAACGACCTGGTGACGCTGCCGAACTTCCCCGCCGAGATCCGCGCACCCCAGGGCACGCTGCCCGGCGTCTCGTCGTTCCAGGTGCACTTCGCCGACCACGACATCCTCACCGCCGGTGACGCGCCCGACGTGCTGGTGGCGATGAACCCGGCGGCGTTGAAGGCGAACCTGTCCGACCTGCCCAAGGGCGCGGCGATCATCGTGGACAGCCACGACTTCACCGACCGCAACCTGGCCAAGGCCGGCTACACGTCCAACCCGCTCGCCTCGCTGGGTGATGCCAACGACCAGCTCGGTGACTTCCAGGTCTTCTCGGTGGACCTCACCGGGATGACGGTCGAGGCGGTCAAGCAGTTCGGGCTCTCACGCAAGGACGCCGCGCGGGCCAAGAACATGTTCGCTCTCGGCCTGCTCTCGTGGATGTACGGCCGCCCGACCGAGACCACGATCGCCTTCCTGGGCAAGCGCTTCGCCAAGGTGGAGGACATCCGCGACGCCAACATCGCGGCGTTCAAGGCGGGCTGGAACTTCGGCGAGACCACGGAGACCTTCGCGGTCCAGTACGAAGTGAAGCCCGCGCCGATGGCGCCGGGCACCTACCGCAACATCAGCGGCAACCTGGCGCTGGCCTACGGGCTGGTCGCGGGCGGCGTGCAGTCCGGGCTCGACATCGTGCTCGGCACCTACCCGATCACCCCGGCCTCCGACATCCTCCACGAGCTCTCGAAGCACAAGGCGTTCGGCGTGACGACGTTCCAGGCCGAGGACGAGATCGCCGGCATCGGCGCGGCCATCGGTGCGTCGTTCTCCGGCAAGCTGGGCATCACCTCGACCTCCGGCCCGGGCATCGCGCTCAAGTCCGAGGCGATCGGCCTCGCGGTGATGACCGAGCTCCCCCTCATCGTCATCGACGTGCAGCGCGGCGGCCCCTCGACCGGCCTGCCGACCAAGACCGAGCAGGCCGACCTGCTGCAGGCGATGTTCGGCCGCAACGGCGAGGCCCCGGTCCCGATCGTGGCGCCGCAGTCGCCCGGCGACTGCTTCGACGCCGCGGTCGAGGCGATCCGGATCGCGGTCACCTACCGGACGCCGGTGATGCTGCTGTCCGACGGCTACCTCGCCAACGGTTCCGAGCCCTGGCAGGTCCCCGACGTCGCCGACCTGCCCACGATCGACCCCGGCTTCGCCACCCGGACCAACCACGGGGAGGGGGAGGACGCGGAGTTCTGGCCCTACCTCCGCGACGAGGAGACGCTGGCCCGCCCCTGGGCGATCCCGGGCACCCCGGGCCTCGAGCACCGCATCGGCGGCCTCGAGAAGGCCGACGGCCACGGCAACATCTCCTACGACCCGGCCAACCACGACCTGATGGTCCGGACCCGCCAGGCCAAGGTGGACCGCATCGCCGAGTCGCTGCCGCCGCTCGAGGTCGACGACCCGGGCGCCGAGGACGGGCGGGGGGCGAAGGTCCTGGTGATCGGCTGGGGTTCGACCTACGGCCCGATCGGCGCCGGCGTACGCCGGGTGCGCAAGGCCGGCTACCAGGTCGCGCAGGCGCACCTGCGCCACCTCAACCCGTTCCCGAAGGACCTCGGCGACATCCTGAAGCGCTACGACAAGGTGCTGGTGCCCGAGATGAACCTCGGCCAGCTCTCGCTGCTGCTGCGCGGCAAGTACCTCGTCGACGCGATCGGCTACAACCACGTGCGCGGGCTGCCGCTCAAGGCGGCCGAGCTCGCCGAGGCCATCGGCCACCTCGTCTCCGAGGCCGAGGGCATCGAGGTCGACCTCGGCGTGCACGGGCTGACCACCCCCCAGGAGGTCTCACGATGACCACCCCGACCGGCACCGATCTCGGCACTGATCTCGGGCTGCCCGGCATGAGGTCCGGGATCGAGGGCGTCCCGACCAACGACCAGCCGCAGACCGGCAAGGAGTACACCTCCGACCAGGAGGTCCGCTGGTGCCCCGGCTGCGGCGACTACGCCGTGCTCAAGGCCGTGCAGGGGTTCCTGCCCCAGCTCGGCCTGCGCCGGGAGAACATCGTGTTCGTCTCCGGCATCGGCTGCTCGTCGCGGTTCCCCTACTACCTCGACACCTACGGCATGCACTCGATCCACGGCCGTGCGCCGTCGATCGCGACCGGGATCGCCACCGCGCGCGGGGACCTCTCGGTGTGGGTGGTGACCGGTGACGGCGACGCGCTCTCGATCGGCGGCAACCACCTGATCCACGCGCTGCGCCGCAACGTGAACATGACGATCCTGCTGTTCAACAACCGGATCTACGGGCTCACCAAGGGCCAGTACTCCCCCACGTCCGAGGCCGGCAAGGTCACCAAGTCCACCCCGATGGGATCGGTCGACCACCCGTTCAACCCGGTCTCGCTGGCGCTGGGCGCCGAGGGCACCTTCGTGGCGCGGACCATCGACTCCGACCGCAAGCACCTGACCGCGGTGCTGTCGGCGGCCGCGGCGCACCGCGGCACGTCGTTCGTGGAGATCTACCAGAACTGCCCGATCTTCAACGACGGCGCCTTCGACGCGATCAAGGGCCAGGACACCAAGGCCGACGCGATCATCCCGCTCGAGCACGGCAAGCCCATCCGTTTCGGCGCGCTGTCCGATTCCGGGGAAGGAGCCAAGGGACTGGTTCGCGACACCGAGACCGGCGGCGTGAAGGTCGCGCTGGTCGCCGACGTCGGCGAGGACGCGCTGATCGTGCACGACGCCTACAACCCCGACCCGACGCTCGCGTTCTCGATCTCGCGGCTGACCGACTCCGGCTACCTCAACCAGTCACCGATCGGCATCTTCCGCCAGGTCGAGCGGCCGACGTACGACGACCAGGCGCGCGCCCAGGTCGCCACCGCCCGCGACGCCGTCACCGGCACGCCCACCGAGCGGCTCGCCGCGCTGATCGGCGGCGGCGACACCTGGACGGTCCTCTGACGCGCTCGCCCACGTGACGACGGCCCCCACCTCAGGTGGGGGCCGTCGTGCGTCTGGGGGAGCGGTCAGCCGCAGCCGCCCTTGCAGACGTGGATGACCTTGGAGGTCGTGCGGCCGACCTTCACCTTGTAGAAACCCTCCTTCTTCAGCCCGCTGAACGCGTAGCTGCCCTTCTTGGAGGTCTTGGTGCTGCGGAACTTCCCGTAGTGGCCGTGGGCCTTGCTCGACCGCAGGAGGACGGCCGTCTTCTTGCCCTTGGGCGTCACCTTGCCGAAGAGCCTGAACGACTTGGCGCCGTTGGCGGCGAAGTTGATGGTGACCTTGCTCTTGGCCTTCTCGACCACTGCGGTGTGGCCCGTGGACGCCTGTGCCCCGTCCAGCGACACCAGCGGCAGTGCGGCGGCGAGGAAGAGGGAGATCAGGGCGGCGACGATTCTGGTGGGGCGCATGGGCGGACGTCCTCTCGTGACGTGCTCGTGTGTCGTGTGCACCTTATCCGCAGACTTCACCGGCCAAACCCGCGCGTGGTCAATCGCGAAGAATGCACCCCAGGTTGGGCGAGGTGGTCTTCCGGTAGGTGTCCGTGCCGGGCACCTGGACCTTGAAGCAGGTCTTCTTCCCGCCGACCTGGTAGATGCGCACCTTGAACTTCCCGGAGCGCTTCGGCTTGACCCGCTGGAAGACCTTGAACTTCCCGCCGTTCACGTTGCGCAGGAGCCGGATCCGGCCACCCTCGTAGGTCGACACCTTGCCCGCGACGAAGAAGGTGTTGGTGGTGCCCTGCTCGTAGGCCTTGGCCTTGAGGTGGTGCTTGGGCTTGGCGGCCTGGGCCGGCTGGAGCAGGCCCTGGCTCATCGTGAGGGCGAGGACCAGGACCACGAAGGCACCGACAGATCGAGCGAGGCGCATGAGCTTCCTCCCAGGACGTGACGGGTCTGACGGGCCGACGATAGCGCCCGGGGGCACCGCCGAACCGGCAGTTGCGGCTCACTAGGCTGGCTCGGTGACGGACCAGCGCCGAGGCCTGCTGCTCGGTGTCGCGGCGTACGGGATCTGGGGCGGGTTCCCTCTCTACTGGCCGCACCTCGAGCCGGCCGGCGCGATCGAGATCCTCGCGCACCGCGTCCTGTGGTCGGTCATCACGATGGGCCTCCTGGTGGTGCTGCTGCGGCGCACCCAGGAGTTCCGGGCGCTGTTCTCGCAGCGGCGGACCTTCGTGCTCCTGGCCGTCGCGGCGTTCACGATCACGTTCAACTGGGCGACCTACATCTACGGCGTCAACAACGGCAAGGTCGTCGAGACCTCCCTCGGCTACTTCATCAACCCGCTGGTCACCGTGCTGATGGGCGTCCTCATCCTGGGCGAGCGGCTGCGGCCCCTGCAGTGGGTCGCCATGGGGATCGCCACGACCGCGGTCGTCGTCCTGACGCTCGACTACGGCCGGCTCCCGTGGGTGGCACTGGTGCTGGCGTTCTCGTTCGGCACCTACGGGCTGGCCAAGAAGTCCGCGAACGCCGGCGCGGTCGAGAGCCTCGCCCTCGAGACGACGCTCATCGCGCCGTTCGCGGCCGCGTACGTCGCGTGGCTGGTCACCACCGGGCACTCCAACTTCGCCTCGCACGGCACCGGCCACGCGCTGCTGCTCTGCTCGGCGGGCATCGTCACCGCGATCCCGCTGATCTGCTTCGGCGCCGCCGCGACGCGGGTCTCGATGGTGACGCTGGGCCTGCTTCAGTACCTCGCGCCGGTCCTCCAGTTCGCGCTCGGCGTCCTCTACTTCCACGAGGACATGCCGACCGGCCGCTGGGCCGGCTTCGTGCTGGTCTGGGTCGCGCTGGTGATCTTCACCTACGAGGCGAACGCCCACCGCAGGCGCCAGCTGCGGCTGACCGCCCTGGCTGCGGCCGCCTGAGCTCCGGTTCTCCGGCGACACTGGAGGTAACACCGTCAAGCGGCCGGACACTACCTAGACGTGAGCACCCCCAAAGACGCCGAGTTCGGCGAAGCCTGGGACCGGGACGGCCCGCGCGTCGCGGCGTACGTCCGCAGGCACGTGCCGGCCGACGACGTGCAGGACATCGTCGCCGAGACCTTTCTCCAGGCGTGGCGCCGCTGGGACGCGGTGCCGAGCCCGCCCATCGGCTGGCTGATCGGCACGGCGCGGAAGGTGATCGGCAACAGCAGGCGCACCGTCCGGCGCCGGGCCGCGCTGCACGACCGACTCGCCCTGCTCGACTCGGCCGCGCGTCCGAGCGAGGACGCCGGGACGCTGGCCACCGAGCGGATGGCAGCGCTGGAGGGACTCGCAGCGCTGCCCGACCACCAGCGGGAGGCGCTGCTGCTCGTCGCCTGGGACGGGCTCACGCCCGACCAGGCAGCGGCGGCACTCGACATCAGGCCCGGCACCTTCCGGGTGCGGGCACACCGGGCCCGTATGGCTCTGGATCTCGACAACTCCGCGAGCCGGCGCGGCTCCGCCACGACCCGACCCCTGACCGAAGGTGGCATCAAATGACCAAGGACAGCATCCTCACCGCGCTCGCACCGCCCCGCGAACCGTTCGACCCGGAGTGGTCCCAGGCGACCCTGGCGAGCATCCTCTCCGCGGACCGGGCGAGCCGGCGGCGCCGGGGGCGCCGCCGGGTGCTCGTCGGACTGGCCGCGGGATTCCTGACCGTGACCACCGCCACGGCCGTCGCGGTCGGCGGACCGGGCGAGGTCGTCAAGCAGGTGCTCACCGACTTCAAGGAGCAGCCGAACACCTCGGGCAACGGGCTCGGTGAGCTGCACGACCCGCTGCTGGTCGCCCAGTTCGAGACCAAGAGGGGGCTCTTCTCACTCTGGATGACCACGTCGACGTCGGGGGGCGTCTGCTACGCCCTCAGCGACGGCCAGTGGAACGGCGAGGGCACTCCCCGCAAGGACCAGCTCGAGTACGGGTGCGGCGGCCAGATCTACGTCGGGCCGGGACAACCGCTCCAGGAGCTGACTCGCCCGGACCAGTTCGGCGGATTCTTCAAGGACGACGACGGGCCGATCGTCTACGGCGTCTCGCCCTACCCCGACGCCGTGTCCGTGCGCGTCCAGGGCGAGGGCGTCGACCGCACCCTCCCGGTGCGCGCGGACTCGCACGGCTACGGCGCGGCGGTGCCGGAAGCCGCGCAGACGCGGGCGCTGAGTCTCACCTTCGTCGACGCGAACGGTGTGGTGCTCGGCTCCAAGGAGAGCGTTGCGCCGGTCGACTGAGGACCCTCCTCGACCACGAGCTCTCCACAGGACGGGGTCCCCCACGCCGGCCTCCACAAGCGGGGGCTCAGCTCGCAGAACGCCGCGACGAGGCGCGGCAACCTGCCGTTGTGCCCGAGTCAGCCGCAGAGCCGTTCAGCATCGTCGACGAGCTCGGCGCGGCACAGGGGGGCGTGGTCTCGCGACGGCAGCTCTACGCAGCAGGGATCACCCGTTGGCAGATCAGAGCCCAGCTCAGGGCGCGACGCTGGCAACGCATCGCGGACCAGTCGGTCTGTCTGCACAACGGTCCGGTTGAGGAGCTCGGCCTGTGGTGGGCGGCAGTGTTCCAGGGCGGGCCGCGAGCCTGCCTCGACGGAGCCTCGGCACTGGTGGCAGGAGGACTCGAGCGCTACACGGTCGAGCGCATCAGGGTATCCGTGCCGCGAGGGGCCAAGGTGCGCCGGACGACGCTTCACGACATCCGCCAGACCAGGCGCCATGACTCGGCTGACCTCGCTCCGTCCGGCATCCCGCGCACGCGGCCGGAGGTCGCCGCGATCCGTGGCGCGCTCTGGGCGAAGACCGACCGGCAGGCGACGTACCTGCTCACCCTCACGGTGCAACAGGGACTGGCTCTCCCAGAGGCCTTGGGGCGCGAGGCACTACGGATCCGTCGCGACAAACGCCGGCCCTTGGTCCACTCCGTCGTGGGCGAGCTGATCGGGGGCGCCAGGTCCTTGGGCGAGATCGACGTTGTCCGCGAGCTGCGACGGCGCAGCCTGCCTGCGCCCTCGCGACAGTCCCTGCGTCGGGACAGGCGCGGGCGCTACTACCTCGACCTGCACTGGCCGCAGTGGCGGCTGGTCGTGGAGATCGACGGCATCCACCACACCTGGGTCGAGAGCATCGTCGGCGACGCGCTCAGGCAGAACTCGTTGGCCATCAGCGGCGACACGGTCCTCCGGCTGCCCCTCTTGGGCCTCCGGGTCTGCGCCGAGGACTTCTTCGAGCAGATCGAAGATGCGCTCCGCGCGAACGGCTGGGGTTCCTGAGCCCTGAGGCCACAGGACGTCATCACGACTGTGGGTCTGGGGCCACAGGAGTGATGACGTCCGCGGCGGTCCCTCGTCAGGGCGAGCGCCTCGGCGTGCGGGACGTCGTCAGTCAGGGAGCCGCCGAGCAGCTCGAGCAGCCTGGCGTCGGCCGGGTCCTTGGACGCCTGCGCCATCAGCACCGGAAGCGTGGGGACCCCCTCGCGCAGTCGGTGCTCGGAATCCGGGTGTGGACAAGGGATTCCTACCCACCGGTTGTGCACGGGAAGAGGACAGTGGGGCGGGTCCCACCCTGCGCTGCGGTGATCTCGACAGGCTCGATCGGCGGTGGGCGGGTCCCAGGGCGGGTTGCTACGGCCTCGGTATCTGGAGCCAGGATGAGCCGTGCGGCCCGATGATCGGGAACAGCGGCCTGTTCCCCGGCTTCTCGATCAATGCCTACACCCTCGAGGGCGAGGAGCGGTTCGCGGTCGTCATGGTCAACAGCTCCCAGCCTGCAGGGGCGCAGTCACTCCCCCTGCTGGAGGCCGCACTCTGCGGCTGAGAGTCACACCTGGGTGTACCCGCGGCCTTGGTCCTTGCGCCTGGTCTGGTTGATCGCGCTCTGGTTGGGCCGGTAGCGCTCCTTGCCCTGACGGCGCCGGGACACCACCCAGCCGATGACGAGCAGCACGACAACACCGGCCACGATCCACCAGACCACGGGGCACCCCTTGATAGTTGGGGTCAGCAGCCTACTCCGCCTCAGCTGGACCGGGTGGCGACCACGTCGGCGAAGTCCTCGAGCGCGTCGCGCACCGGGCCGTCCGGGAGCACGCCGAGGAGGGCCTTGGCCTCCGTGGCGCGGTCGACGACGTAGGCGCGGGCCTGCTCCATGGCCGGATGGGCCCGGAGCAGGGCGAGCGCCTCGGCGTGCGGGACGTCGTCGGTCAGGGAGCCGCCGAGCAGCTCGAGCAGCCTGGCGTCGGCCGGGTCCTTGGACGCCTGCGCCATCAGCACCGGAAGGGTGGGGACTCCCTCGCGCAGGTCGGTGCCGGGAGTCTTGCCGGACTCGGTCGAGTCGGAGGCCACGTCGATGATGTCGTCGGAGAGCTGGAAGGCCGAGCCGACGATCTCGCCGTACGCCGCGAGCGCCTGCTCGACCTCCGGGGTGGCGCCGCCGAAGCGGGCGCCGTAGCGGGCCGAGGTGGCGATCAGGGAGCCGGTCTTGCCGGCGACGACCTCGAGGTAGTGCTCCAGCGGGTCCTGGTCCGGGCCGGGCTCGACCGTCTCGAGGATCTGGCCCTCGACCAGCCGGGTGAACGTCTCGGCCTGGATCCGGACGGCGTCCGCGCCCAGGAGCGCGGTCAGCTCGGAGGACTTCGCGAAGAGGAAGTCGCCGGTCAGGATCGCGACCAGGTTGTCCCAGCGCGCGTTGGCCGATGCCGAGCCTCGACGCAGGGCCGCCTCGTCCATGACGTCGTCGTGGTAGAGCGAGCCGACGTGGGTGATCTCGACGACGCAGGCAGCCGTGACGACGTCGTCGACGTTGGGGTGCTCACCCGCCTCCGCGGCCAGGAGGACCAGCAGCGGCCGGAACCGCTTGCCGCCGGCGTCGAGCAGGTGCGAGGCGGCCTCGGTGACGAAGGGGAACCGGCTCTGGACGTGCCCGTAGAGCGCCTTCTCGACCTCGTCCATGCGGCTGCGCAGCCGCGCCTCGAGGTCGGGGTCGGCCACGGGCAGGGCCAGGCCTGCTGCTGCGCCCGGTCCCTCGGTGGAGCTCACCTGATGAATGATCCCGCATTCCCGGCCAGGTCGAGAACCGGGCCGGGCACGATGCCCAGCAGCAGCGTTGCCGCGACACAGACTCCGATGGTCGCCGAGGTCAGGAGCGACGGCGTGGTGACCGCTGCGCCACCACCGGCAGATTCCTCGGCGGGGTCGGCGAAGAACATCAGCAGGATGACCCGCACGTAGAAGAACACCGAGACGACCGATGCCGCGATCGCGGCGATGACGACCGGCCACGCGCCCGCGGACAGGGCCACCGCGAACACCGCCCACTTGCCGACGAACCCGCCCGTCAGCGGGATGCCGGCCATCGAGAGCAGCAGGAAGGCGAACGCACCGGCGACCAGCGGCGAGCGCTTGCCGACCCCGGCCCACTTCGAGAACGCCGTGGCCTCCCCGCCCGCGTCGCGGACGAGCGTGACGATGGCGAAGGTGCCGACCGTGGCCGGGCCGTAGGTCGCGAGGTAGAACAGCACCGCCTGCAGCGAGGTGATCTCGTCCTTGCCGAGCGCCGAGGCCGCCTGCACGCCCAGCAGGCCGGTGAGCAGGAAGCCCGTGTGCGCCACCGAGGAGTAGGCGAGCATCCGCTTCATGTCGGTCTGGACGACCGCGAGGACCGCGCCGATCAGCATCGTCAGGATCGCGATGATCCAGAGCATCGGCTGCCAGTCCCAGCGGTCCGCCCCGAAGGCGACGTAGAAGAGCCGCAGCAGCGCGCCGAACGCCGCGATCTTGGTGCACGCCGCCATGAACGCCGTGACCGCGGTCGGGGCGCCCTGGTAGACGTCGGGTGTCCACGCCTGGAACGGCACTGCTCCGACCTTGAACAGCAGGCCGACCGCGAGCATGCCCATGCCGATCAGCAGGAGCGCGGAGTTGGACGCGTCGTTGCGGACCGCCTCGTTGATGTCGCCGAACTGCATGGAGCCGGCGAACCCGTAGATCAGCGCGACGCCGTAGAGGAAGAAGCCGGAGGAGAACGCACCGAGCAGGAAGTACTTGAGCGCGGCCTCCTGGCTCAGCAGCCGCCGCCGACGGGCCAGGCCGCAGAGGAGGTAGAGCGGCAGGGAGAGCACCTCGAGCGCCACGAACATCGTGATCAGGTCGTTGGCGGTCGGGAAGAGCATCATGCCGCCGACGGCGAACATCAGCAGCGGGTAGACCTCGGTGTGGTCGAGGCCCCGGGTGGAGGCCTCGCGCTCCGCCTCGGTGCCGGGCAGGGCCGCGGCCTGGCCGGCGAACACCGAGACCCCGGCCTCGAGCCGGCGCTCGGCGAAGAGCAGCACCCCGCCGATCGCGAAGACCAGCACCAGCCCCCAGATGAACACCGACGGTCCGTCGACCGCCAGGGTCCCCTCCGCCGCGAGCTTGCCGCGGGCCACGACGTCCCCGGCGGCATCGAGCTTCTTGAGGTCGGTGCCGACGTAGACCGACCCGCCCAGGGCGACGGCCAGGCCGACGACCGCGAGCCCGGCCTGGGTCACGTAGCGCCGCTCGCGCGGCACGAACGCCTCGACCAGGACGCCGAGGCAGGCGACCCCGAAGACGACGAGCATCGGCCACAGCTGGGCGTACTCGATGGTGGGCTTCGAGAAGTCCATCAGTTGTCACCCTCCGAGTGAGCAGCCTCGGCCGGAACGCGCGGTCCGTCGTCGTGCACCCCCGT
>CAVXZS010000011.1:0-648983 GCA_963766475.1 uncultured Actinomycetota bacterium
TTGCGGGAGCGGATTCCCCGGGAGATCTCGATGCCGTTCCCGTCGGGCAGACGGACGTCGAGCACCGCTACGTCGGGCTTGGCCGCCGGTACCCGGCGATGCGCTTCGTCGGCGGTTCCCGCTTCGCCGACGACCTCGAGATCGGTCTCGGCGTCGATCAGCTCACGGAGGCCACGGCGAACGATCTCGTGATCGTCCACCAGGAACACCCTCGTCACCAGTCCAGTCTGGCCGATGCCGCACGGACGAAGGACCCTTGGATCGGGACCTTTGCCCCGTCAGAGCCGCTGGCCGCGGAGCACGGTCCCTCGCTGGCCGGCCAGCATCTCCACCGGGCTGTCTCCAGCGCACCGATCGCGGCGAGGCGGCCGCCCGCATCGATGAACCGGCAGACCGCCTCGACCTTCGGTCCCATCGACCCGGCGGCGAATCGAGCGCCGCAGCTCGGCGGCGTCGGTGTGGCGGATCGCTCCGCGCTCGCGGCGTGCCCCAACCGTCGTAGACCGCCGTCGACATCGGTGAGGAGAGCGCATCGGCCCCGAGCTCGCGGGCGAGCAGGCGCCGGCAGACGAGGTCCTTGTCGATGACCGCCTCGACGCCGCGAGGCCCCCGTCGCGTCGGCGGACGACGGGACGCCGCCACCACCCGCGCAGATCACGACCACACCGTGTCGACGAGCAGCTGGATGGGCCGCAGCTCGACGATGCGCTGGGGCTCGCGGCGACGGGACGACCCGCCGCCAGTGGTCGCCGTCCTGGGCGACGGTCCAGCCGCGCCCTCGGCGAGCGTCGCGGCCTCGGCCTGGCGTAGATGGGGCCGACGAACTTGGTCGGGTTCCGAAGGCGGGGTCGTCGGCTCGACGACGATCTGTGTGAGGAGGGTCGCCCGTCCGCTCGCGGGAGGGCGTGCCGAGCTCCTGCTCGAGGAGGTAACCGACCATGCCCTCGGTCTCGGCGTCGAGGACGTCGAGCGGGTAGGCCTCGACACCGCGTGTAGGCCTCGTTCTGCAGGGCGAGCAGGCCCACCTGCGGACCGTTGCCGTGGGTGAGCACGACCTGGTGGTCGCGCGAGATCTCCGCGATCACCTCGGCGGCCACCTTCACGTTGGCTCGCTGGACGGTAGCGTCCAAGGGCTCGCCCCGGCGCAGCAGGGCGTTTCCTCCGAGCGCGATGACGACGAGCATCAGTCCCTCGAGCAGCTCGTCCCACGAAGAGCGTGAGGGCAAGCACCGCCTGTGCGGTGTGCATGCGGTTCTCCGCCTGGTCGAAGACCACCGAGTGCGCGCCGTCGATGACGTCGGCGGTCACCTCCTCGCCCCGGTGGGCCGGCAGGCAGTGCATGAAGACGGGGGTCGAGGCCTCGGCCATGAGGGCCCTGTTGACCTGGTACGGCGCCAGCGCCGCCCGATGCGCGCCCTTTCGTCGTCGCTGTCGCCCATCGAGAGCCACACATCCGTGTAGACGGCGTCGGCGCCGGCGACCGCCTTCAGCGGGTCGTGGGTGGTGAGCACCAGCGCGCCGGACGTGGCGCGCGAGCCGCTCCGCGGTGACGACGACGCTCGGGATCGGGCTCGTAGCCCGGCGGCGTCGCGACGGTGCAGTCGACGCCGGCGAGCGCGCACGCCTCCATCAGGCTGTGGGCGACGTTGTTGCCGTCGCCCACATAGGCGAGCCGCAGGCCGTCGAGCCCGCCGAAGTGGTGCCGCAGCGTCAGCAGGTCGGCGAGGGCCTGGCAGGGGTGATGGCCGTCGGTGAGGGCGTTGACCACCGGGATCGGTGGCCGCGGCGGCGAAGCGCCGGACGTCGTCGTCGGCGAAGGTGCGGATGACGAAGGCCGGGCGTAGCGGCTCATCGACGCGGGCGGTGTCTTCGATCGTCTCGCCCCGGCCGAGCTGGAGCTCGTCGGGCCGACGACCTCGGGGGGCGCCGAGCCGGCTGATGGCGGTCCGAAGGACAGGCGGGTCCGCGTCGAGGGCTTGGCGAAGTAGGTGATGACCGTCTCGCCAGCCAGGAGGCCCCGTCGGGCGTGCGGGGCGGACGGAACGTGTCGGCGGTGTCGAGCAGGTGGACGAGGTCCCGAAGCGACAGGTCGGCGATGCGCAGAGATCCTTCATGATCAGCTCCGAACTCGTCGCGGAAGGTGATGGCCAAATGGTCGCCAGCAACGGCGACGTGTCACAGGGCCGGTCCTCCGTGACTGGTGGAGTCCTTCGGCCCTGTCGCCTCCCACGGTGCACGGCGCACGATGCCGTCAGAAGCGATCGAGGAGGCTCTCCGATGCATGCGAAGGTCGGCGACAGGATCGTCATTCGGGCCCACAAGGTCGGCAACGGCATCCTTGGAGACTGCGAGGTCATCGAGGTGCGCGGACCGGACGGGACCCCTCCGTACGTCGTGCGCTGGGGCGACACGGGCCACGAGACCCTCTTCTTCCCCGGTTCGGACGCCGCCGTCGAGCCCTACCAGCCCGTCGGCTGAGAGAGCAAGGAGGTCTCCCATGCGAGTCATCGAAGCTGCTCGTCGATCTGCGGTGGCGGTCGAGGTCGACCGTCCCGTGAACGAGGTCGCCACGATCATGGACGCCGCCTCCGTCGGTGCGGTCGCCGTGGTCGATCGGGGCGAGCTCGTCGGTGTCGCCACCGACCGCGAACCTGGTACGCCGCTGGCTGGCCCACCATTTCGATCCGCAAGCTCGGATCGACAGCTTCATGAGCGCGCCGGTTGTGACGATCCGTGCCGACGCCGACCTTCACGAGGCATATGAGCTGTTCTCCACCCATGCGGTCCGCCGACTGGCGATCGTCGACGAAGCCGGCGCGTTCGTCGGGATCATCTCGGTGGACGACCTGCTCATGAACGTGTGCGCCGACCTGACCGCGCTCGGTGCGGCCGGTCACCGCTGAGGTGATCTTCGGTCACCACGACGCGGAGGTCCCCGCGGTCGCTCGGCCGTAGGTGAGGGAGACGCTCCAACGGTCAGGCGGCCGGATGAGGCGTCGACCGAAGAGAACGGTGGCGGCGCCGAGCAGGCCGGCCGCCACGAGCAGGGTCACGACGATGGCAGTTGCGTCGATCGACTCGGCGGGCGCGAGCGCCATGTAGTGGAAGACCGATGCGTTCTGGACCAGTGCGTGCCGTCCACCAACGAGCCGAACAGGTCGGCGACGTAGGACCAGACCACGACGCCGCGGACAGTGACCTCGGCGTGCCGGCTGGCGCGAGGACGTGCGCGGTACGGCCCGACATCTTGTCGAGCAGGTCGGACATCGAGTCCGCGACGCGGCCTCGTGGATCACGGCGACCGGGCGATCGGTCGTCGACAGCACCTTGTTGCACACCGAGCCGAGCATCAGGCCCTTGAAGCCGCCGACGCCACGGGCGCCGACCACGAGCAGCGGCGAGTGGGCTGCCGCGGCCGCCTCCACCAAGCCTCGCGTCGGGAGGTCGCACACGGTGACGAGATCGATCTCGGCCGCAGAGGTCGCCTGCCGACGGCCTTCTCGACCATCTCCGCCAGGAAATCACGGTGAGTGCCCTCGCCGTAGCGGGGGTCGAAGTGCTCAGCGTCGGCGTGAGGCTGGTCGAGGAAGCCCCAGACCGCGACGGCCTGAAGGCCGACCTTGCGAACCGCGCCTCTTCGAGGGCCCACTCGACCGCGGCCGCCGAGTTCGCGGAGCCGTCGACTCCCACGACGACCGGCGCGTCCCGGAACCGTCGGGCAGCCTGGTCGGGAACCACCACGACGGGGCCAGCAGAGTGGCGCACCACCTGGTCGCTCACGGACCCGAGCCAGCGGAACACCCCATGGAGCTCCCTCGTGCCGACCACGGTGAGGTCGGCTCCCTTCGCATGCTCCAGGAGCACATCGGCCGCCGTCCCCACCTCCACGTGACGCACGACCTCTCCGGGGCCCACCACCCGATCGACGATGGCGCCGAGGTTCTTCTCGACACCTTCGACGATGGAGGCCGCCATGTCGAGCGACGAGCTCGGCCAGCCCAGGGGATAGACCGTCAGCGACACACCCGTTGCCGTCACGGCGTGAACCTCGGCGTTTCGGATCGTCTTTCCCGCGGCCGCCCATCGCAAGGCGCGGCTCAGCGGCCGGTGAGTCGTTGACACCTACGAGGATTCGCATGAGATGACCGTACGGAGGCCGGCGATGCGGCCCCAGAGGCGAAGGTCCTGAGTCTTGGGCGGGAGGACCTTCGGCCCTATGGGTGCGCCCCCTTCGGATTCAGGATGAGGTCGAAGGAGGCGTCGCCATGCCGTACACCTCGCTCCTCGTCCCGCTCGACTACGGCCGCGAGCAGCGACCGGGCCGTCCAGATCGCCGGCCGATTCGCCGATCGTGCCGGAGTGCCGATCGAGCTCATCACGGTCACCGACCCGAGGCTCGATCCCGACGACGACCGGGGAGAGCTGATGCTCCGGGCCGAGCAGGTCCGCCCGGTCGCCTGCTCGTGCACCGTGCTCAGGAGCGACGAGGTGACGGCCACGCTCACGCAGGCGTTCCGTGAGCGTCCCGACGTGCTGCCGATCATCGGGACCGCCGCGGATGGGGCCCTGGCCGACGCGGTCGAACCCGGGGTGTGGGAGGGCGTGCTCAAGCGACTCGCCATCCTGCGCTGCTCGTGGGGCCACTATGTGGTCGCCGACGGGATCGCGACGCGACCTTGCTGCTCATCGGGGTGACCCCGAGGTTCGTCTCCACAGAGCCTCACTGACGCAGCACGGCGGTGGGTCGAAAGACTCTTCCACGTGGGGGTGTCGGTGATCGACCTGCTCGGCGATCGGGGACTGGCCGAACCGTGTGCGCAGAGCCTGCTCCGCGAAAGTCTCGTCATCGCTGATCGAGCACGGCCTGCCCGCGACGATCACCGTCGTCCGCCAGGATCACCCCGCCGAAGGCTCTGCTGGAGCAGTCAGCTCGAGGGATCCTCGCGGTGACGACCGAACACTGGATCAGCGGAGGACGGATTCCACCGGGGCTGGGCCGGACCCGTGAGGTTGCGCGGTCCGCGACCGCCCCGGTCCTCGCGTATCCCGGCTGCACGCGATGAACTGAAGGCACCCCTCTTCGACCGCCGCCAGACCGGGACCTCGCGCCGCAGAGGCTGTCTCGGCTGACCCAGCGCGAGCGCCTCGAGCTGCTGCAGAAGGGTTCCGTCGCGGTTCGCCTGAACGTCGTCGACGGATGGCCCGTGGTCCTGCCGGTGAACTACGCGGCCAACTGGGTCACGACATCGTCGTGCGTACGGACCCGGGCTCCAAGCTCTCGGCCCTCGCGGACTCCGCCACCGTCTCCTTCGAGATCGACGGCTTCGAGTCCCTGCACCAGTCCGGGTGGAGCGTTCTCGTCCACGCCCGAGCGGAAGGAGCTCGCCCGCGGAACCATCGTGACCGGGTCATCGCCGCCCACAGCCTTCGGTCGTGGGCGGCGGGAGCCAAGGCGCACGTGATCCGGCTGACCCCGATCCAGATGACCGGCCGGGGCGGCTCGCCCGTGCGTGGGAGTACCCGGACCCGATGCCCCGTTCCGACGGCTAGTTCGGCTCACTCCGTAGCGGACGGGTGGTGGGCAGAGCGCGGAGCCCGAGGTGACCGAGCGCCGTGTCGACCACGGCGCCGATGGGGTGCGTCGGTCGGTAGGACCGTTGCCTCGGGCCAGTCGTCGAACCTCGTCCGCATCGCACGAGCCACCTCCACCGTCGCCTCCGATGGTCCGGACCCTGGGCCCGGCGGGCCGCGACGCGGGATTCAATGACCGCCGGTGCCGCGACGCACAGCAGCTCATCGAAATCGGAGGTGGTCGTCCAGGGCGAGCTCCTGGGCGCGGCGTCGCGGCGGACGGTCGGACCACGAGGCATCCAGCACGACCGCTCGCCCCGTACGAGAAGCGCACTAGCCCGGTCCAGCATCTCGTCGTAGACGGCCGGCCGGCCGCGGGGGCATAGCGGCCTTCGTCCACGCCCGGTGACGGGGCCCGCCATCGCCACGTCGAGCTGGCGGCGGACCTCGTCGGAACTAGCAGCACCCCGTCACCCGGTCGGCGATGCCGCGAGCGACCGAGGACTTCCCCGTACCCGGGAGACCACCGACAAGGACCAGCCGTACCCGTCCGAGCTCGAGGTGGCGCGCCGCCAGCTCGCAGTACCTCGCGACATCGGCGGGCGACCGGGTCCCCGTCCTGGATCGCCTTGATCGTCGCGACCTTCGGCTCGGATGCTGGCGCGGTAGGCGATGTAGTGGTGGGCCAAGCGAGGCCGGCCAGGTGTCGCCGGAGAGCTCCCGATGCCAGGCCGAGGAAGCTTCGGCCAGGTCCGGTCGCGCCGAGCTCCTCCAGGTCCATGGCGAGGAAGGCGGCGTCGTCGAGCCCGTCGAGCCATCGCAGCCGGTCGTCGAACTCCAGGCAGTCGAGGATCCGCGGGCCGTCGTCGAGGCAGAAGATGTCGTCCGCGAGCAGGTCGCCTGCCCGTCGAGCACCCGGCCCTCGCGGACGCGCCGGTCGAACAGCGCCTCGCGTCCGGCGAGGAAGCGAGCGATGCGCCGCTCGATCTCGGCGGACCTCCGCGTCGCCGACCGTCGTTCCGTGGAAGGACCGGACCTGCTCGAAGCTCGCGGCCCACCGGCCGCGGAGCGCGTCGCGCGTGCCCTCGGCCGCGATGTCCGGCCCGCGCGGGGCCGCCGCGTGCCAGGTCGCGAGCCTCCGCGCCACCGCCCGCAGCGCGGCGGAGACGGGAGCGCCCTCCCGGACCAGCGCGGACAGCCGCCGGTCCGCCGGCATCCGGCGCATGACGACGAGGTGGTCGCACAGCTCACCCGACGGGCCGTGGACATCGGCCACGCCCAGGTAGACATCAGGGGAGAACCGCCGGTTGAGCTCGACCTCACGCCGGCAGGTCCGCTCCCTGGCGGCGCGGGTACGGAAGTCGAGGAACCCGAGATCCACCGGCTTCTTGAGCTTGTAGGCGCGGTCACCGGCGAAGAACACGATCGCCGAAGGCGTCTCGGCCACCTCCGCACGGCTTGGCGCGAGGTCGAGTCCGGTGCAGGTCACATCCTCAGGGTGCACCGACGGACGCAGGCCGAACAGTGCCGTTCGTCCCGACTGGGGGTGAGCCCATACTTGGGCATGACCGTGGGCGCTCCGTCCCTCGACGCGGGCGCTCTGCCCTCGATCGAGGCGGCGGCGACGCTCGGCCCCGGGCAGGCCTCGGAGCCTTGGGATCCCGGCCCTCGGGGCTGAGCTCGGCGGAGGTTGTGTCACGCTCCGAGCTGTTCGGGCCGAACGCCGTGCGATCCCACCACGCCAGCGCCTGGTCGGTGCTCGGCCGCCAGCTGCGCAGCCCGCTGCTGTGGCTGCTGCTCGCCGCGGCGCCGTGTCCGGCATTCGTCGGCGAGGGCATCGACGCCGTCATCATCGGCGTGATCGTCGCGCTCGGTCGGCTCGGGTTCGTCAACGAGTACCGGGCCGAACGGGCCGCGCGAGGCGATGCACTCCGAGATCCGCCACGACGTCGCCGTCGACTGCGCGACGGACGTCGGCCAACGTCGAGGTCACGCACCTGGTGCCGGGCGACATCGTGCACCTGGGCGTCGGCGTCGATCGTCCCGGCCGACGTGCGACTGCTGACACGCGACGCAGCCTCGAGTGCGACGAGGCCGTCCTGACCGGCGAGTCGGTGCCGGTCGAGAAGTCCGCCGACGCCGGTCGCGCCGGCGCCGCCGCTGGCCGAGCTGTCGTCGTGCGCGTTCATGGGCACGGTCGTCCACGAAGGAGCCGGCCGACGGCGTCGTCGTCGCGACCGGGCGCGTCACCCAGTTCGGGCGGATCGCCGTCGGGCTCGGCGAGCGCCAGCCCGAGACGGAATTCCAGCTCGGCCTACGCCGCTTCTCGGGGCTGCTGGTCGAAGGTCGGCGGCGTGCTCAGCGTCACGATCTTCGTGATCAACGTCGCCCTGGGCCGGCCGGTGATCGACGCGTTGCTGTTCTCGCTCGCCATCGCGGTCGGCATCACCCCGCAGCTGCTCCCGGCCGTCGTCTCCACCAGCCTGGCGACCGGTTCGCGGCGGCTGCGCCGAGAAGAAGGTGCTCGTCAAGCGGCTCGTGTGCATCGAGGACCTCGGCGACATCGACGTGCTGTTCACCGACAAGACCGGCACGCTGACCGACGGCCGCATCAGCTTCGACCGGGCGATCGACCCACCGGCGACGACAGCGCCGACGTGTTCACGCTCGGCCTGCGTGTGCAACGAGGCCACCTCGACCGGCGACACCGCCGTCGGCGGCAACCCCCTCGACGTCGCGCTCTGGGAGTCAGCCGCCGCGCGCACGGCGCCGCCGCAGCCGACTACCGGCGGATCGCCGGTCGCTCCCGTTCGACCACGAACGGCCGCTGCGTCGTCGGTCGTCGCCGACCTCGGCGGCGAGCGGCTGCTCGTCACCAAGGGCGCGCCGGAGGCGGTCCTCGACCGCTGCACGAAGTCGCCGACGACGCGCGTCGCGAGCGCTCGACGCCGAGTTCGCCGCCGGCAACCGCGTCGTCGCCGTCGCCACGCCGGCCCGCCGCCGAGCTCACCGCCGCTCGCCGCCGCCGACGAGCACGACCTGCACCTCGCCGGGTTCCTGGTGTTCCTCGACCGGCCGAAGCCGTCGGCCGCCGCGTCGCATCGCCCGGCTCGCCGGGCTCGGCATCACCGTCAAGATCGTCACCGGCGACAACCCGCTCGTGCGCCGAAGGTCGTGTGCCGACCTCGGCGTCGCCGTCGGCGGGACGCTGACCGGCGCCGACCTCGACGCGCTCGACGACGCCGCAGCTCGCCGCCGCGGTCCGGCGACGACGATCTTCGCCCGGGTCAGCCCCGAGCAGAAGGCCCGGATCGTGCGCGCGCAGCGCGCGCCGGGTCAGCGGTGGCGTTCCTCGGCGACGGCGTCAACGACGCGCTCGCCCTGCACGCCGCCGACGTCGGCATCTCCGTCGACTCCGCCACCGACGTCGCCAAGGACGCCGCCGACATCATCCTGCTCGAAAGCGACCTCGACGTGCTCGCCGACGGCGTCGTCGAGGGTCGGCGGATCTTCGCCAACACCATCAAGTACGTGCTGATGGGCACCTCCTCGAACTTCGGCAACATGTTCAGCGTCGCCGGTCGCGGCCGCTGTTCCTGCCGTTCCTGCCGATGCTGCCCGTTCCAGATCCTGCTCAACAACCTGCTCTACGACTTCAGCCAGATGACGATCCCCACCGACCGACGTCGACGAGGAGCAGCTGCCCGTCCGTCGCACTGGGACATCGCGTTCATCCGCCGGTTCATGATCCGCTTCGGCCCGATCAGCTCGCTGTTCGACTTCGCCACGTTCGGCGGTGATGCTGTGGGTCTTCCACGCCGGCCGCGCCCGAGTTCCGCTCCGGCTGGTTCGTCGAGTCGCTCGCCACCCAGACGCTCATCGTCTTCGTCATCCGCACCCGGCGGGTCCCGTTCTTGCGGAGCCGGCCGTCACGGCCGTTGCTCGCCTCGGTGTTCACCGTGGTGCACGATCGGCGTCGATCATTCCCCAGAGCCCGATGAACGACACCCTCGGGTTCGCGCCCCTCCCGCTCGCGTTCTTCGCCGTGCTCGCCGCGTTCGTGTCGCCTACCTGCGTGCCGTCGAGGTCGCCAAGTACGTCTTCTACAAGACCGCCCAGCCCACCAGGGCCCGCCGGCTTCAAGCGAGCCACTCCCACCGCGTCCAACGGCTCTCCGCGCGCTGGAGCCACCACCGGCCCCTGCCGCCACCTGCGGCTGCCGGTCTCGGGCCGACGTGACCGCGAATGGCTCGACCGGCGGACCGCCGTTGGCCCGGTCTTCACGGGTCTCTTGTCGGAGGTGACGCACCTCGTCGTCCCAGGCGGCGGGAGCCTGTGCGATGCGCAGGTGGGTGCCGACCACCGCGGCCTGGCTGTTGATCGCATCGACCGCGTCGAGGTGGACCTCGACCAGCTCGGGGTTGTCGAGCACGAGGCTGCTCAGCCGCTGGAGCAGGTCGCGGAGCGCCCCCTGGTCGAGCGTGGATCGTGATGCGTCGGAGACCTCGCTTCAGGAGGTCTCCGAGCACGTCATCCTCCATCGGTAGCAACCGCTGAACCGGCGGTCGCCGGCAGTCGGGTGGCACCACCCGCAGCACCGGCCCGAGCTGCGGGTGTCCGGTCACGTGCACCTGGAGAGCCGAGCGGGGTCCCGCAGCGAGAACCGTCAAGGGCATGACTCCGGGCCCGTGCCGAGCCACTAGCTCGAACCAGCGGGCCGCAAGCTCCGCGAGCCACTCGGAGCTCGTCGAGCGGTTCGTCATCGTGGGCGGCACCGCGGTCGAGCACCACCGGGTAGCCGAGGCTCCCGGCCACGTCGGCGGCGTCCTCGGCCGACGCCTACGATGTGCGGCCGCGTGACCCTGATGCCGTATCCGTCGAAGACCGTCGCGGTTGCGTCGGGAGCGATCCAACCCGATGCAGGCGTGTGCTGCGACCAGATCGCGGTGCGGGCCAGCCCGCGGTCGGGGGGCGCCGGTGGAGCAGTGGGCCGGGCTCTGGCGGCGGGTCCACGAGGCGTGGACCGTCGCGCGGCCGAGGGCACGGCGATGCGCCCGGTCGAGTGGTCCGCCGTGCCGGCGACGACCACCGCCACATCTGGTGGTGCCGACGCCCGGCTCGAGTGGTCGTCGGACCCTTGGACGACGAACACGGAGTCAGCCGCTCCACTGCTGGCCGCGGCAACGACCTCGTCGGCGAGCTGACAGTCGATCGGCACCATGCGGACGTCGACGACCTCGAGGCCCTCGTCGCGGAGCCGGTCGGCCGCGAGCAGGCCGGGGCCGTGTCCGTGGGACACAACCGACACTCGGCGGCCCTTCGGACGGGGCCCGCTGTGCGAGAACCGCCGCGTATCTCTACCGCCTCCTCGGTCGACCGCACGTCGATGATCCCGAGCTGGTCGAGGATCGCCCGGTCCTCCGCGGCAAGGAGTCGTGGAGTCCGGCCGTGCGAAGCAGCACCACCGGGGTCTCCCGACCGACGTGACGGGCGATGCGTGCGAAGCGGCGGGGGTTGCCGAGGGACTCCAACTGGAGCACCACGAGCGCCACTGCGGGAATCCCTTGACCACGCCTGGAGGAGGTCGTTGCCGCTGACATCGGCCTTGGCGCCGAGCGTGACATGGAGGCGACCCCGACGCCCTGATCGTCGAGTGCGCTGGCGAGGTGTCGGGCGATCGAGCTTGACTGACACGCCAAACCGACCGGTCCGGCCGGGCCGTCGTGTGCGTCGATCAGGGCCTCCAGGCCTCGGTGGCGATCGACCAGACCGCCCGATCCGGGCCCCAGCAGCCGCGTGCCGGCAGCCCGGGCGAACCCTCGGAGCTTCAGCACCTCGTCGGGTCCCGTGACCGGGGTGGTGACCACGCAGCCCGCGATGCCGCGCTGCCGCATGCGGCCAGGGTCGCGGCAAGCTCGGCCCGCGGGACGGTGATCACCGCGAAGCCACGCCGTCGGGTAGGTCGGCGACCGAGCGGTGGCCCGAAGCGGTGCCGAGCGGCAGCCCATCCGGATCGACCGCGTGCACCGGGCCGTCGAAGTGCATCGAGCAGCGGTCGGCCAGCTCCTGACCGATGATGTCAGCGTCGAGCGGGCCGGTCACGAAGGCGATGCGGCCGGCCGGAGGAAGCGGCGAATCGACGTGAACATCAGCGATGTGCTCGCGTTGATCGATCGCCGGGCGGGCCCTCGCGTAACATCGTCGATGTCCAGCCTGAGCTCGACCTCGCCGGCCTCGAGCGTCACCGATTCGAAGCCGGCCTTGGCGAGCACGTCGAGCATCGGGCGGTTCGAGAACAGGACGAGCGCCTCCAACTGGTGGACACCCCGGGACCGGGCCAGCGCGGTCAGGTGCTCGAGGAGGAGGCTGCCGATGCCACGGTGCTGGTGCGGGCCCTTGATCAGGAACGCGACCTCGGCGGACGTCTTGTCCGTCGTGCCCTCGAAGCCGGCGAGCCCGACGATCTCGCCGTGGTCGACGACGACGAGCGCCTCACGGTCGCGGTGGTTGACGGTCACGAACCGTCTCGTGTCGGCGGGGCTCAGGTACGGGTGCACATTGAAGAACCGCGTGTAGTGGGTCTCGTCCGAGCAGCGGTCGTGGAGGGCGCTGACGGCCTCGGCGTCGTCGGAGGTCTGCTGGGCGGATGGTCACCACGTGCCCGTCGGTCGTGAGCATCGTGTCCCGGGGCACGGCGGCCGGTGCCATGCAGGCTCATACCCAACGTTGGACCCGGCGTTCCCCGTCGAAACAGGGCCGTTGGTCCCGGGTGGTCCTGACGGCCGACCCTGCTGCAGAGCACCCCAGCGGCATGCACCGTGGGAACGACCACCGACAAGGAGCTCTCGATGCCCACATCACCGGATGCGCAACGGCGGACCACCGGTTCCATCACGCTGGCGGTGGCGGTCGGCGCGTTCCTCGTCGCCGTGCTCGCCGTGGTCGTCACGGCCGACAAAGTCCCGTCCACCAAGGTCGACGTCGTCCGCCAGCGGGGCTCAGCCCCACCATCGAGCTGGCGCTGAGCGAGTTCGCGATCACGCCCGCCTCGGTGACCGCCGATGCCGGACTGTTGCTCTGCGGTGACGAACAAGGGGACGATGGCCCACAACCTGTCGGTCAAGGAGCTCGGCAAGAAGACGGTCGACCTCCAGCCGGGCGCGACCGCCGAGCTCAACCTCGGTGACGTCGCCGCCGGCCACTACACGATCCTCTGCGAGATCCCCGGCCACGCCGACAGCGGCATGACCGGGATGCTCATGGTCGGCTCCGCGAGCAGGCTCGATGGCGCCGGCATGGACATGGCTCGTCGCACGGCAACGCCGTCCAGGACAGTTCGACAACGCCCAGATGGAGAAGGACATGACCGCGGGCGTCAAGAAGTTCCTCGACTACGCCAAGAAGTACGCCGCGGGCGACTCAAGACCGGCAACCAGCCGCTGGCGCCGAAGGTGCTCGCCGACGGCACCAAGCGTTCGAGCTGACCGCCGCGATCACCGACTGGGAGGTCTCACCCGGCAAGATGGTGAAGGCCTGGACCTACAACGGCATGGTGCCCGGACCGTGGATCCGGGTCGAGCCGGGCGACAAGGTGGAGATGGTCCTGCACAACGAGCTGCCGATCTAGCACCGACATCCACTTCCACGGCGTCGACGTCCCGTTCGACCAGGACGGCGTGGCCCCGATCACCCAGGACTACATCGAGCCCGGCGAGACCTTCACGTACTCGTTCACCGCCGCCGACACGCCGAAGCTCGGCATGTACCACGCCCACATGCACGGCCAGGTGGCCATCGTCAACGGCCTGTTCGCCATCTTCCAGGTCGGCGACGTCGCCGCTGCCCGACGGGGCGGACGATCGACGACATCGCGGTGCCGGCCGGCCTGACCTGGCCACATCCAGGAGGTCCCGATGGTGGTCAACGACGCCGGCGTGATCGGCCTCACCCTCAACGGCAAGGCCTTCCCCGAGACCGCAGCCGATCGTGGCCAAGAAGGGCGACTGGCTCCTGCATCCACTTCTTCAACGAGGGCCTGCAGGGGCATCCGATGCACCTGCACCGCCAGCCCCAGCTCGTGGTCGCCAAGGACGGCTACCCGCTGACCGCGCCCTACCGGGTGGACACCCTCTGGGTCGCCCCCGGCGAGCGCTACAGCGTGCTGGTGCAGGCCGAGGACGTCGGCACCTGGGCCTTCCACTGCCACATCGTCAGCCACGCCGAGAACGACCAGGGCCTCTACGGCATGGTCACCGCCATGGTCGTCCAGTGACGTCCGCAACAAGGAGAGGAACCTGATGATCGATCAGCGAAGCGCAGAAGAGTTCCTGGCCAGCGGCCGCATCGCCGTCATCGGCGCATCCGACGATCCGAAGAACTTCGGCGGCACCATCCTCCGCGAGCTGCTCGCCCACGGGATCGACGCCGTTGCCGTCAACCCACATCACGACCTCGTTGCCGCTCTCGGCCGTGTGCCCCCACGGTACGAGAGCTCAGCGACGCGGTCGACGGAGTGATCGTGATGGTGCCTGGACAGGCGGCAGTCGACACCGTCCACGCGGCGATCGACAGTGGCATCGGGCGCATCTGGCTGTTCAAGGGGATCGGCGGAGCCGGCGTGACATCCAGAGAAGCACTCGAGCTGTGCGAGCGCCACGGAGTCCAGGTGATCCCGGGCGCCTGCCCGCTCATGTTCCTCGCGCCCGTCAAGGGCGTGCAACCGGATCCACCGCACGATCCGCCGACTCAACAAGTCCCTCCAGGCCGCCAGCTGAGGTGCCGCCGAGCGGAGCAGGACCTACCGCGACTGCAGAGGCTCAGGCCGCGATGCCGTTTGGCATATCCACGTCGTTCCAGTTGCTCGACTCGGCGCCAAAGGCATCCTGGACCTCGTAGAGCCAACCGACGGCACCACGGGCGCACCGGCAAGCCCCTTCCCAGCGGCCCTTCCCAGGGGCCCTTCCCAGCGGCCCTTCCCAAGCGACAACGCCAAGGTCTGAGCCCGAGGGATCGGGTTGGTCGGCGCACGCAGCCAAGGAACCATCGGAATGTCCGTCTGCTCGCCCGTGCATCAGTCACCCACACTGTGACCGTCGACCCCGGATACAGCGCGCGCTTTGGCGAGCGAGACCGGCCCCGACGTGGACGTGTGCCGGCCGCGGCCGGTCACGGCGTTGACGATCCCGACCTCGCGCATCGCGTCCGGCACCAGCGCGTTGACCAGAGTCGACTTCCCCACGCCGCTGGAGCCCAGCAGCACGCTCACCTGCCCGGTCAGCCGCTCGAGCAGCGCGGACAGGTCGCCGCCGCGGTGGGTGACCACCCACGGGACCCCCAGGGAGCGGTAGGTCCCCAGGAGCTCGTCCGGTGGGGCGAGGTCGGACTTGGTCAGGCACAGCAGCGGCGCCAGACCGGCGTCGTAGGCCGCCACGAGGGCGCGGTCGATCAGCCGCGGCTGCGGCTCCGGGTCGGCCAGCGAGGTGACCACGACGAGCTGGTCGGCATTGGCCACGATCACCCGCTCGACCGGGTCGTCGTCCTCGGCCGTACGCCGCAGCGTGGTCCGCCGCTCCTTGACCTCGACCACGCGCGCCAGCGAGCCCTCGTCGCCCGAGACGTCGCCCTCCACCCGGACCCGGTCGCCGACGACCACGCCGCGACGACCCAGCGGCCGCGCCTTCATGGCCGTGACCACCCGGCCCTCGACGAGGAGGGTGTAGCGGCCCCGGTCCACGGTGACGACCACGCCGTCGGCGGCGTCCTCGTAGGTCGGTCGCTCCTTGGTGCGGGGCCGGGTCCGTCGCCGGGGCCGGTCGTAGTGCTCGACGTCCTGGTCGGAGTACCGGCCCGTCGGCATCAGCGTCCCGCCTCGAACAGCCCCGCCCAGAACCCCGCGAAGTCGGGGAAGGTCTTGCTGGTCGTCTCGACGTCCTCGACGAGGACGCCGTCCACGGCGGCGCCGACGACCACCCCGGCGTGCGCCATCCGGTGGTCGGCGTAGGTGTGGAAGACGCCGCCGTGCAGGGCGGCCGGCCGCAGCGACAGCCCGTCCGGGTGCTCGACCACGTCGGCGCCCAGGCCGCCGAGCTCGGTGGCCAGGGCGGCCAGCCGGTCGGTCTCGTGACCGCGGATGTGCGCGATGCCGCGCAGGTGGCTGGGGCCGTCGGCGAGCGCGCACAGCGCGGCCACCACAGGCGTGAGCTCGCCGTGGTCGTGCAGGTCGACGTCGATGCCATCGAGCCGGGAGGGTCCGGCGACGGTCAGTCCGTCGTCGTCCAGGGTGACCGTGCAGCCCAGCTGCTGGAGGATCTCGCGGAGCGCGTCGCCGGCCTGGGTGGTCGACGCGGGCCAGTCGCGGACCACGACCCGGCCGCCCGTGACGGCGGCCAGCGCGAGGAACGGCGCGGCGTTGGACAGGTCCGGCTCGATGAGGTGGTCGACCGGCTTGACGACCCCGGGAGCCACGGCCCACCGGTTCGCCTCGGAGTCGTCGACGTCGGCGCCGTGCTCACGCAGCATCGCCACCGTCATGTCGATGTGCGGCAGCGAGGGCACCGGCTTGCCGTCGTGACGCACGTCGACTCCGTCGTCGTACCTCGCACCGGCCAGCAGCAGCGCCGAGACGAACTGCGAGGACGCCGACGCGTCGATCACGACCCGGCCCCCGCGCACCGAGCCGGTCCCGCGGATCTCGAACGGCAGGGCGTCGCGACCCTCGTCCACCACCTCGACGCCCAAGGTGCGCAGGGCAGCCAGCACCTCGCCGATCGGGCGGGAGCGCATGTGCGGGTCGCCGTCGAAGCCGACGGTGCCGCTGGACAGACCGGCGGCCGGCGGCACGAACCGCATCACCGTCCCGGCCAGGCCGCAGTCGACCCGCGCATCGCGGTCGAACCGCCCGGGCGTCACCGACCAGTCCGGGCCGGAGGTGTCCACGTCGGAGCCGAGGCCGGTGAGCGCCGCGGCCATCAGGAGCGTGTCCCTGGACCGCAGCGCCCGGCGTACGACGGAAGGACCGTCGGCGAGCGAGCCGAGGAGCAGCGCCCGGTTGGTCAGCGACTTGCTGCCGGGCAGCGAGACGACGGCGTGGACCGGTCCCGTGGCCCGCGGCGCGGCCCAGTCCCGACCCAACTCAGGTGACCTTGGCCCTGGCCAGCGCGGCCTCGCGCCGCGCACTGTGCGCGAGGTGTCGCGCCTCGCGGCGCGCGTCCCGGGCCGCCCGCCGAGTGCGCCACAGGACTCCGGGCTGACCCTCGGTGTCCCCCGAGGCGATGATCAGCCCGCCGAGCATCGAGACGTTCTTGAAGAAGTGCACGCGCTGGGCCGCCCGCTCGGCCGGGTCCTGCTTCTCCCAGAACCGGTGCCCGGCCGCCGTGGTCGGGATCAGGGTCGCCGCCAGCAGTGCGGAGGAGAGCCGCGGCGCCCTGCCGCTGGCCAGGCCGAGTCCCGCAACGATCTGCACGACGCCGTTGAGGCGCACCAGCGTCGCCGGGTCGGACGGCAGCTGGGGCACGGCCCGCTGCAGCAGCGGCACCAGCTTGTCGGTCACCGGTTCCGCCGCACCAGCCTTCTGCTTCGCGTTGCGGACGGAGTCAATACCGCCGACGACGAACATCGAAGCGAGCATCGGACGCGCGAAGAGTCTGCTGAAGGCCATGCCTCAGTCAAACACGTCACCCGAGGGTGATGTGAGTGGTGTTGTCGCCCGTCGCCGGGTCGTGCAGCCCGGAGCCGGGGGCGGCCGTGATGGTCAGCGTCGTCGGCGCCAGCAGCCCGAGGCCCGCGGCCAGCATCTGCAGCCGCCCCGCACCGACCAGCTGACAGGTGGCGGTGCTGATGCCGACCAGCGTGCAGCGCGGGTCGAGACTGAGGCTCGCCGCGAGCTGGTCGGCGGTCACCGTGACCGTGCCCGGCTGGTCGGGAGCCAGCCCGGCGACCTCGACCAGCACCTCGGCCGCGGGCCCGATGCCGGTCTTGGACGCGCTGACCCGCAGGTCCACAGCGGTCGGGTCGGGCGTCGGCTCCTGGGTCGAGCTGTGGGTCGGTGCCTGCGTCGGTGCCTGCGTCGGGGCCTGCGTCGGGGCCTGAATCGGCTGGTGGAAGGGGCCGCTGCGAGTGGCTGGGCGACTGGCTGGGCGACTGGCTGGGCGACTGGCCGGGCGTGGACGACACCTGGCTCGGCGGGGCGGTGGTGCCCGCCGAGGGGGTCGACGACCCGGAGGGTGCCGGCTTCACGGGCCTGCCCGGCCGGCCGGACGGCAGGCTCGCGGGGCGTGCGAGCTGCGCGCCTGGGTCGGCGACCACGGTGCGATCGGCGCCGCGGTCCGGTCCGGCGGTCAGCAGTGCCATGCCTCCCACCACGAGCGCGGCGACCGCGATCCCGGCCACCGCGGTGCCGGCCACGACCTTGCCGGCGCCGCTCCTCAGGAACGCGCCGATCGACGCCAGCGCGGTCGGGAAGACCGAGACCGGCACGCCGGCGAGGTAGGCCGCGGCGGCGCCACCGAGCAGCAGGAGGGCCAGGAGACCGCGCAGGTCGGAGTCCACCCCGACCAGCTCGAGGTAGATCGCGCTGCACGGGCGGCAGCACTCGAGGTGCGCCGAGACCCGGTCGCCCTCGCGCCTGGAGAGCCCCGCGCGGATGTAGGGGCCGAGGTTGGCCCGGGTCGCCCGGCAAGTGGCGCGCGGCCCTCCCGCGTCCTGGACGTGCATCGACACGAAGGCCTCGCGGAGACCCGCGCGAGCGTGATGGGCGAGCTGACAGACGGCGTTGGGGGAGAGGCCGAGCAGCGGCGCCACCTCGGCCGGGCGCTGACCCTCGACCTCGGTGTGCCAGAGCACCAGCTGCCAGCGCTCGGGCAACGAGGCGAACGCCCGCGCCGCGGCATCGGGCTCGAAGCCTGCGACTGCGGGGTCGTCGAACGGCAGGCCCGCGTCGAGCCGGCGTACGGCGGTCAGCACGTAGGGCCGGAAGGCCAGGTCCGGGCCGTCGCCGCGGGCCAGGACGGGCAGCACCTTCGCGAACACCTCGGCGACCAGGTCGTCCGCGTCGCCCTCGGCCGCGAGGATGCGGGCCAGCCGGCGCGCGGCATCCACGTGCCGCTCGAACAGCACGCCGTAGGCGTCCGCGTCGCCGTCGCGGACCGCAGCGATGAGGGCCGCGTCGTCCCGCTCGTCGAGCACGCCCGTGGTGGCCGTCATGCGATGACAACGGTCCAACCCGCAAAGGATCACGTCACGGTCTGGACCAGCGGGCAGCTCCCGACCCTGGCCGGGGTCGGCTGGCTGGAGCGATAGTCCCTGACGTTCGTGCAGGTCCGAACCGGCGTCATAGGGTGACCGCATGTGCGGCCGCTACGCCTCCAGCCGGCGTCCTGAGGACCTCATCGAGGAGTTCGAGGTCGTCGACAACCGCGTCCAGGAGCCGCTCGCGCCCGACTGGAACGTCGCGCCGACCAAGGAGGTCTACGCCGTCGTCGAGAGGCCGCCCTCCAAGGAGGCGGGTGACGCGGGCGAGCCGCCGGAGCGCCAGCTGCGCACGGTCCGGTGGGGGCTGGTCCCGTCCTGGGCCAAGGACCCCAAGATCGGCAACCGGATGATCAACGCCCGGATGGAGACGGTGGCCGAGAAGCCTGCCTACCGCCGGGCGCTCGCGGCCCGGCGCTGCCTGCTGCCGTCCGACGGCTACTTCGAGTGGTATCCCACCGACGAGAAGACCAAGGCGGGCAAGCCCAAGAAGCAGCCCTTCTTCATCCACCCCGAGGACGGCAGCGTCCTGGCCATGGCCGGCCTCTACGAGATCTGGCGCGACCCGACCAAGGACGACGACGCCGACGACCGCTTCCTCTGGACCTGCACGGTGATCACCACCGACGCGCCCGACGACCTCGGACGGATCCACGACCGGATGCCGCTGATGGTCGAGCCCGATCGGTGGCAGGCGTGGCTCGACCCGCGCACCGACAAGGACACCGTCCTCGACCTGCTGGTGCCCGCGGCGCCGGGCCGGCTCGAGGCCTATCCGGTGTCGCTGGCCGTCAACGCCGTCAAGAACAACGGCCCCGAGCTGGTCGAGCCCCTCTCGCTGTCCTGAGCGACCCTGAACGAGATGGCCGACCCCCGCAGCGTCGACACCCCGCACGGGGAGGCCCGGCTCGAGCTCCACCGGGCGCGCAAGCCGTGGGTGACACTGCTGCTCAGCCACGGCGCGGGCGGCGGGCTCGGTGCGCGCGACCTCCAGGCGTTGGCGAAGCAGCTTCCTGGGCAGGGGGCGAGCGTCGTCCTCCTCGAGCAGCCGTGGAAGGTCGCCGGCCGCAAGGTGGCCACACCGCCGCCCACCCTCGACGTCGCCCTGGTCGCGGCCGCGCGGGCACTGCGGGTCCGTACGCCGCTCGTGGTGGGCGGACGGTCCGCCGGCGCCAGGTCAGCGGCGCGGTGCGCGTCCGGCCTGGGGGCGGCCGGTTGCCTGTGCCTCTCGTTCCCGCTCCACTTCCCGGGCCGTCCGGAGAAGTCCCGCCTGCCCGAGCTGGCCGGTGCCGGCGTGCCGACCCTGGTCGTGCAGGGGGAGCAGGACCCCTTCGGGCGGCCCGAGGAGTTCCCCGACGACCTCGAGCACGTCGACTTCGTCGTGGTGCCCGGCGGCGACCACGGGCTGCGGGTCCCGAAGGCGGCCGGGCTCAGTGCGGCCGACGCGATGGAGATCGTCGTGGAGTCCACGCTGGAGTGGCTGGTGCGGGAGCTGGCGGGCCCGCGGGAATGACGTGCGTCACCACGGCGTTCCTCAGATGTGATCGCCGTGCTCTCACCTCCCACCTCGCGCGTAGGCTGGGAGGCGATGACACAGTCTTCTGACGACCTGTCGGCCCTCGAGTCCCTCGTCGACTCAGCGGAGCCGGCTGAGGTCGACGTGGCCACCGAGACCGAGGACGAGCGCGCCGCGCGCTTCGAGCGGGACGCGCTGCCCTTCATCGACCAGCTCTACTCCGCCGGCATGCGGATGACCCGCAACCCCGCCGATGCCGAGGACCTGGTCCAGGAGACCTTCGCCAAGGCGTTCTCGTCGTTCCACCAGTTCCGGCCGGGCACCAACCTCAAGGCGTGGCTCTACCGGATCCTGACCAACACCTTCATCAACAACTACCGCAAGAAGCAGCGCCAGCCGCAGCAGTCGATGTCCGAGGACGTCGAGGACTGGCAGCTCGCCCGGGCTGAGTCCCACGCCTCGTCCGGGCTGAAGTCCGCGGAGATGGAGGCGCTCGAGCACCTGCCCGACTCCCAGGTCAAGGACGCTCTGCAGCGGCTGCCGGAGGAGTTCCGGCTCGCGGTCTACCTCGCCGACGTCGAGGGGTTCGCCTACAAGGAGATCGCGGAGATCATGGAGACCCCGATCGGCACCGTGATGTCCCGGCTCCATCGCGGACGGCGC
This sequence comes from uncultured Actinomycetota bacterium, assembly GCA_963766475.1. GTDB lineage: Bacteria > Actinomycetota > Actinomycetes > Propionibacteriales > Nocardioidaceae > Nocardioides. The sequence continues at coordinate 20,996 of CAVXZS010000011.1, forward strand.
CAGCTTCGTGACATGCTGTCCGACTACGTCCGTACCAACGACCTGCTGCCTGCCGGGCGCGTGCCCGGGACCGATGGGGGCGACTCGTGATGCAGTCCCATGACCACCTGGATCCCTCCGCGGGAGACTGCGCGGACTTCCTCGAGCAGATCGTCTACTTCATCGACAACGAGCTCGACGCGTCCGACTGCGCCGCCGTGCGCGCCCACCTCGACACCTGCAACCCGTGCCTGGAGAAGTACGACCTCCAGCGCACCGTGAAGTCGATCGTCGCGCGCTCGTGCTCCGAGGCCGCGCCCGACGAGCTGCGCCAGCGAGTGCTCCTGCGCATCCGCGAGGTCCAGGTCCGCATCACCGACGTCTGAGTCGGTCCTCCATTTCCCGTCGAGATGCGGGAAGTGGCTGTGGTGGCGCCCGGGTGGCAGCCCTTTCCCGCATCTCGACGTGAGCTGAGGGCTGCCTGACGGCATTGCGCGTCACTTGTGACGTCATTATGGTGTCGCTATGACATCAAATCTGACAGCACCGTGGCGGCTGCTGCGCCGCCGTCCGGACCTGGCCAGGCTGGTGTCCGCGGGCCTGGTGTCGCTGACCGGCGACTGGCTGCTCGGCATCGGGCTGTCGTACGCCGTCTACGACCTCACCGGCTCCACGATGGCCTCGGCCGGGGTGTTCCTGACCTCGCTGCTGCCCCAGGTGGTCGTGGGGCTGTTCGCAGGTGTGTTCGTCGATCGCTGGGACCGGCGCCGCACGATGATCGCGACCAACCTGCTGCTGGCCGTCGGTGCTGCTGCCACTGCTGCTGGTCGACGGTGCCGGCCGGATCTGGGTCGTCTACCCGGTGCTGGTGCTCGAGGCGGTCCTGGAGACGTTCTTCGCGCCCGCCGAGCAGGCGATGCTGCCCCGCGTCGTCGACGAGTCGGAGTCCGCCGAGCTGGTCGCCGCGAACGCGCTCAACAGTCAGGCGCGCAACCTGTCCCGGCTCGTCGGGGGAGCGCTCGGCGGCGTGCTGGCCGCCCTGGGCGGCATCCCGCTGGTCGCGATCGCCGACGTCGGCACGTTCCTCGTGGCCGCGTTCCTCGTCGCCCGGATCCGTACGTCGGGGGCGATCGCGCCGCGCGAGGCGAGCGCCGAGGGAGTCGTCCTGGGCCGGTTCGCCGAGCTCCGCGCCGACTGGGTGGAGGGCGCCCGGGTCGCGCTCGGCTCGCGCACCGTGCGCGTGCTCGGCGCGTTCACGCTGATCACGTCGTTCGGCGAGGGCATCTGGGGCACCCTCTTCGCGCCGTACGTCCGCTCGGTGCTGCACGGCGGCGCCGAGGCGCTGGGCGTCATCAGTGGGATCCAGGCGGTCGGTGGCGTGCTCGGCGGCCTGGTCGTCGCGACGTACGGCGCCGGCTGGCGGCCGCAGCGGATGCTCGCCGTCGGAGCCGTGGCCTTCGGGCTCGTCGACCTGGCGATCGCGCTCTACCCGCTGGCCTGGGTGCACGCGTGGCCGGCGGCCGCCCTGATGGTGGTCGTCGGGCTGCCGGGGGCGGTGGTCGGCGCCGGGCTGATGACGCTGTTCCAGCAGCACACCGACGATCGCGAGCGGGGACGGGTCTTCGCCCTGCTCCTGCTGGTCCGCTCCACGTTCCAGGTGCTCGGCAGCCTCACCGCCGGCCTGCTCGGTGGCGCCATCGGCATCGTGCCGGTGCTGGCGGTGCAGGGCTGCGGCTACGTGGTGGCCGGGTCGATCGTCCTGGTGACGCTCGTGCGCTCCGTGGAGGCCACGAGGCCGGACCTGCAGGCTGCCTGAGTCACCAGCGGCTGACCCTCGCCAGCGTCAGGGCGCGCGACTCCACGAACGGCTCGTTCTGGTCATAGAGCCACGGCCGGCCGATCCAGAGGAACGCGTCGGCGTACCGGCTGGCGAGGTCCACAGTCTCCTCCGGCAGCCCCCACCGCGGGTCGGCGAAGTCGTAGGTCGGCGGGATGCCCAGGGCCACGCACGGCCCCGGGTCCTGCTGGCTCTCACACACCCGCGCGTTGTCGGGGTCCGGAGCGCGGTAGTCGCCGAAGACGAACCCCTTGCCGTTGGACGAGGTGTTGACGACGAAGTGCTTGTCCTCGATGCCCTGGTCGGCGAGGGCCCTGACGACGTCGGCGCCCCGCTGGACCTCGTCGACGGTCGGGGAGTAGTGAGTGGTGTTGAGGGCGATCCCGCGGGCGTACTGCACGCCGTCCTGGATCGCGATCCGGGTGGCCGCATCGACCCCGCCCTGAGACTCGATCGGCCAGTCGGCAGCGCCCACGTCGATGTAGACCGACGTGTGGGGCAGGGCGGAGAACACCCTGGACGCATAGGCGATCAGGTCGGACGGAGCGTGCGACCCGTGCGGCGCGCAGAGCGCGAACGGGCCGTCCGGTTGCAGGATGAGGGCGGCGTGGGTGTCGCCGACCGCGTCGGCGAACCGGTCGATCCAGTCCCGGTACGACGAGCCCTCGGAGGCGGTCGGGAGCCGGTGGCAGGCCTCGTCCTCCCAGGGATGCATGCGAAAGACCGACATCTGGACCAGCGCGTCCGAGGTCCCGGCCTGCTGGAGGGACGCGGAGATGTAGCCGCGGACCTTGTCCCCGATGTCGGCGTTGGAGATCCAGCCACCGAACCACTTCGCCTTCGGTGCCAGCGCGATCTTGCCGAGCAGCGTCCTCGTCTCGCCCGAGGCGCGCGCGTACGGCGCCCACGCCATCTCGCCGTCACCCTCGTAGACACCCCACGGCCGGCCCGCCAGTGGGTTGTCCGACGCGATCTGACGCAGCCGCATCGTGTGCAGCCACGCCTCGGTGCGGTGGAGTGGGGGGCCCGCGTGCCGGACCTTCGCGACCGCCGATGCGCTCGGGGGGACCGGCGTCGCCGGAGGCGGAGAGGACGCAGGGGAGGCGGACGACTCGGCCGGGTCCGCCTTCGTCGGCGGGTGAGCCGGCCCCGAGCAGGACGCGAGCGCGGCGGTCAGCGCCAGCGACGCCACGAGCCCCAGCCTCAGGCTGGGGCTCGGTGCAGTCAACGCTCTGCCTCTGGGGTCAGGCGTTGGGGCGCTTGCCGTGGTTGGCGGCCTTCTTCTTGCGACCGCGGCGCTTGCGTCCGGTCTTGCCCATGGTGACCTCCTGGTCGATCGACCGGTCAAGTGTCGCAGGGGCGCGCGTCGTACGCCGAATCGGGCGGTCAGTGCCTCTTCCGGTGCGTGACCTTGACGCTGACCGTCAACGGCGCCGGCTCCACGTTGCCCACCGCATCGGTGGCGGTGACGGTGAGGGTGTGCTTGCCAGGCTTGAGCTTGACGGTCAGCCGGCCGAGGCAGGGCGCCGCGGCTCCCCGGTCCACCCGACAGCTGAGCGTGGTGCCCGACTCCGTGGCCACGAAGGCGATCGTGACCTTGACGCTCTTGTGTGCTGTCACGACCTTCTTGGGCGGTCCGCTGGTGAGGATCGTGTCGGGGGGAGTGCAGTCGTCGTGGCTGTTCTTGAGCGTCGGACAGATGTCCTGCGTCAGGTCGCCGTACCCGTCGCCGTCCGCGTCGGGCTCGATCCTCGCCGACACGTTCACGTGGTCGCCGAACGCCTCGGAACCGGTCACGATGACCGTTCCGACGCCCGGGTCGGGCGAGCTGATGCCCAGGGATCGCACGGTGTCGCCGCCGTCACCGGTCGGGTACTCGGCACCCGCCGGTTCCGCCTGCCTCCGGCAGGTACAACGCGATCACGTCTCCGGCCTGCACCGGTATCCGGGTCCGGAAGCTGTTCAGCGGTTGGCCACCAGCGGTTCGGGCTGGGCGGCGGTCCCCGTGATGGTGTAGGTGCCGACCGGGCCCTGCCGGGCGACCTTCAGGCCGGCCGCGCTGTTCCCGGCGGCCGCCATGGTCGACCACGACGTCACCACGCCCGCCGTGGTCTGGTAGCCGGGCGGGCTGGCCGTGTCGCCGGGGAAGTACGTCGTACCGTCGAGGCAGGAGGTCAGGCTCGAGGGCGTGGCAGCCGTAGCGCCGATGTCGACGCTCCCCGCAGCGACGCTGCCGCCGGCGGTGCCAACGAGCAGGGCGGCAGCCGCGAGCAGGGCGGTGGACCTGGCTGGATGCATGCCCGGACGCTAGCGCCGCGCGGGGGGCCGCACTAGTGACCGGGGCTAGACGCGGTCCATGAAGCGCCCGGCGTCGACCACGACCCGGGTCACCTCGCCCGAGGCGACGACCTTGCCGTCGGCGGTGTGCCGCGCTGAGACCGTGAAGCGGTGCAGCCGCCCGTCGACGTACGCCGTCGTGGCGGTCACCTCGACCTCGGCGCCGACCGGGCTGGCGGCGAGGTGCTCGAGCTGGATGCGGGTGCCGACCGACGTCTCGCCCTCGCCGAGGGACGGCTCGATCTCGGCGCAGGTGGCCGCCTCGCACCACGCGAGCAGCCGGGGAGTGCCGAGCACGGGCAGGCTGCCGGAGCCGACGGCCAGGGCGGTGTCCTCGCCGGTGACGGTGAACAGCAGGCCGGTCATGCCAGCTCCAGCCGGAAGGCCAGGAGCTCGACTCCGGGCATCGGCTCCCAGTCGCGCTCTGGGCAGCGGCCGAAGCCGAGCCGATCGTAGAGCCGGTGTGCGGCCTCCATGAGCGGGGTGCTCGACAGCACCACCGCGACGGCACCCTCCTCGCGGAACCGGTCGATCACGTGTCGCGCGAGGGCCTCGCCGACGCCCTGGCCCTGGGCGTGCGGCGCGACCGCGAGCATCCGGAACTCGCCCTCGTCGGCGAAGCCGATCTCGCGCCATGGCGAGCCCTCGCGGCACAGCGTGACCGTGCCGAGCACCTCGCGGTCGTCCGGCGCGACGGCGACCCAGAGCTCGGCCTCGCGGTCGCGCGCCTCCGCGTTGCGCAGGCGCTCGGCGTACGACGACTCGGCGCTGCCGAGCAACGGCTCGTACGCCGCGAGCGTCACGTCGCCGATCACGCCGTAGTCCTCCGGCCGGGCCCGGCGCAGGTGCATCGGCGCCGCTCAGATCCCGAACGTGGCGCGCGGGTAGACCGCCTCCACGTCCGTGATCACGTTGACGAGGTAGGGGACGCCGCTGTCGAAGGCGCGGTCGAGGGCCGGGCCGATCTGCTTCGGGTCGGTCACGGTCTCGCCGCCGCCACCGAGCGCGCGCACGACCTCGTCGTAGGGCGTCCGGGGAGCCAGGTCGGCGATCACGTCGTAGCCGTAGAGCATCTGCATCGGGCCCTTCTCCAGTGCCCACGCCGAGTTGTTGCCCATCACCATCACCACCGGCAGGTTGTGGCGGACCATCGTGTCGACGTCCATCAGCGAGAAGCCCGCCGCGCCGTCTCCGAGCAGCAGCACCACCTGCGCGGACGGCCGGGCGAGCCGGGCCGCGATCGCCGCACCCGGACCGGCGCCGAGGCAGCCGTAGGGGCCGGGGTCGAGCCAGCCGCCGGGCCGCTTCGGCTCGACGTACTTGCCGGCGAAGCTCACGAAGTCGCCGCCGTCGCCGATCACCACGGCGTCGTCGGCGAGCTTGGGCACCAGCTCGCCGTAGATCCGCGCCGGGTGGATCGGGTCCGCCTCGGCGCCGAGCAGCTCCGCGTCGCGCGCGGCCGCGGCGGCGACCGTGTCGGCGAGCGTGGAGCGCCACGCGGACCAGTCCGGCTTCGTGCCGCGCTCCATGGCCGCCTGGATCCCGTCGAAGACCGCGGTCAGGTCGCCCGCCGCCGAGCCGGCGAGCTCGGCATGGGTCGCGACCTGGCCGGGGGAGTCCGCGACGTGCACGACCCGCGCGGGGGTGGCGCCTTCCTCCTTGCCGCCGAAGACGCCGTAGCCGAGCCGGAAGTCCAGCGGAGTCCCGACCACGACGACCAGGTCGGCACCTCCGAGCGCGACGCTCCTCGCCTTGGTCACCAGCAGCTCGTGGCCGCCGGGCACGATGCCCCGGCCCATGCCGTTGGTCAGGGTCGGGATCCCGAGGTCCTGCACGAACCGGAGTGCGGCCTCCTCGGCGCCGTCGGCCCACACGTCCGTGCCGAGGATGAGCACGGGCTGGCGAGCCTCGGCCAGCATCCCCGCGATCGCCGTCAGCGCGTCGTCGTCCGGCTCGACCCGCTGCCGCTCCGGGGGCTGCGGCGCCGGGCCGGAGGCGGAGTTGAAGAACTCGTCCATCGGCACGTCGACGAACGCCGGACCGCGGTGCGGGCTGCGCGCGGCGAGGAACGCCTCGTCCATGCCGGACAGGATGTCGGCGGCGGTCGGGATGGTGCGGGCCAGCTTGGACACCGACTCGACGATGGGCGGCTGGTCGAGCTCCTGGAGGCTTCCGCTGCCCCAGCGGTTCTGCGGCGCCCGGCCGCCGACCACGACCATGGGCGACCCGGCGAACTGCGCCTGCGCGATCGCGCTGATGCCGTTGGTCACGCCCGGCCCGGCGGTCAGCACGGCCAGACCGGGGATCCGGGTCAGCTTGCCGGTGGCCTCGGCGGCGAACGCCGCGGTCTGCTCGTGGCGGACGTCGAGGAGCCGCATGGGCGGGTCGGCCTGGACAGCGCCGTCGTACATCGGGAAGACGTGCGCCCCCGACAGCGTGAACATGGTCTCGACGCCGTGCGCCCGCGCCACGGCGACGGCGAGCTTCCCGCTGTGGCCCTCGATGCTCTCGGTCATGGGGGCCACTCTTGCAGCCGAGCGGTCAGCGCGGCTGTGCGGCCTGGAGGTACTGGGGGTTGGTGGCGCGCAGGGCGTCCACGAGGACCAGCAGCAGGTCCGGACGGACCTCGGGCGGCTTCGGGCCCAGCGCGAGCTGGAGGTGCAGGGCCCGGAGGAACGCCTCGGCGTTGCCGCCCTTGAGGTGCGGGTCGCGGTCGTCGTAGGACGCGCGGGCGCTTGCGGTGGCCGCCAGCCGGGCGATCCAGGGCTCGATCACGCGGAGCGAGACGATGTTGCGGCGCAGCACCGCCATGGTCGTCGCGGCCAGCCGGTCGGGCTCGCCGTTGGTGAAGAGCCGGTCGACGGGGAGCAGCACCCGGTCGGCGATGACGTCGAGGACCACGGTCAGCTCGTTGCCGGCCACGTGCGGCGACTGCGCGAGCATGGCGAGCGAGTCCGCGCCATGGGCCACGGCGTGCGCCCAGCCCTTGCCGGGCACGAAGCCGCGCAGGTCCCGCTCGCGGAGCAGCCAGGTCGCGAGCCGGTCGCCCCACTCGAGCACCTTGATGCCCGGCACCAGCGGCCGCTTGTTGTCGCGGGCGATGCACTCGCCGAGGATCAGCGCGGAGAAGCTGCGCCGGAAGACCGAGTCGGTGTCCTTCTCGCCCAGGCCCACCCCGAGCCCGGCCGCCATCCCGTCGCCGAGGCCGGAGAGCAGGTCGTCGTAGACCCCGCGGGCCACCCACGTCGCCAGCGTCGGGTACGCCGTCCCGTCGCGCGCCTCCGGATCGGTGTCGCCGAGCATGCGGGTGAGCTCGGCGGTGAGGTCGTCGAGGGGACGGTCCTGGGGGACGGCCAGTCCGGAAGCGACTACCTGCTTCCAGTACTGCCCGGACATGACGACCATCCTGCCAAAGCATGCCCTCTCTCATCCCGCGAGGGCAGTCTTGTCTTCATGGGCGAAACGTGCTTGCCGTCCGGCACGCAGGATGGCCCTCCGGCCGACCCCTACGCTGACCTGCGTGGCGTCCCTGATGGAGCTCGTCCGTGACCACACGGACCTCGACGCCGACGACGTCGCCTGGCTCCAGCTGCTGCAGGCGGACTGGCAGATCATCGCCGACCTGAGCTTCGCCGACCTGGTGCTGTGGCTCCCGGACCGTGAGGGCACCGGCTTCTGGGCCGGCGGCCAGATGCGGCCCACCACCGGCCCCACGGCGTACGTCGACGACATCGTCGGCACCTTCGTGCCGGCGGGCCGGCGGCCGCACCTGGACATCGCCTACGGCGAGGGCAGGCTGGTGCGGGAGGGTGACCCGGAGTGGCGCGACGACGTGCCGGTCCGCGCCGAGACCATCCCGGTCCGCCGCGGCCAGCGGGTGATCGCCGTGGTCGGCCGCAACACCAACCTGCTCGGCGTCCGCACCCCGAGCCGGCTGGAGCTGTCCTACCTCCAGACCGCCGCAGACCTGACCCAGATGATCGCCGGCGGCCACTTCCCGGTGCCGGGCCAGCGCAGCGACCACGCCGACACCCCGCGCGTCGGCGACGGCTTCCTGCGCGTCGACGAGCAGGGCCGGGTGGTCTACGCCAGTCCCAACGCGCTCTCGGTCTACCGGCGCCTCGGCCACTCCGGCGACCTCGACGGGCTGCGCCTGAGCGAGGTGACCCGCGAGCTGGTGCCCCCGCGGCTGCGGCCGGACGAGGAGGCCCTCAGCGCGGTGCTCGGCGGCCGGGCCAACCGGGACGCCGAGATCGGCACCGACATGGTGTCGCTCATCGTCCGCGCCATCCCCCTGCGCCCGCACGGGCGCCTGATCGGCGCTCTGGTGCTCGTCCGCGACGTGACCGACCTGCGCAGCCGGGACCGCGAGCTGGTCACCAAGGACGCGACCATCCGCGAGATCCACCACCGGGTGAAGAACAACCTGCAGACCGTTGCGGCGCTGCTGCGGCTGCAGGCCCGGCGGATGGACAGCAGCGACGCCAAGGCCGCGCTCGAGGAGGCCGTCCGCCGGGTGGGCTCGATCGCGATCGTGCACGAGACGCTCAGCCAGGCCGTCGAGGAGAGCGTCGACTTCGACGACGTCGCGGACCGGCTCGGCGCGATGGTCGCCGACATGGGCTCGCTGGGCGGTCACGTGCGCGTCCGCCGGGAGGGGTCCTTCGGCGTCCTGCCCTCGGAGACGGCCACCACCGTGGCGATGGTGCTGACCGAGCTCCTGCAGAACGCGGTCGAGCACGGCTACCCGGCGGCCGACGGCGGGGAGGGCACCATCGTCGTGACCGCCGCCCGGAGCGACGAGGGGCTCACCTTCACCGTCGACGACGACGGCCAGGGGCTGCCGACCGGCTTCGACCTGGCCGGGTCGAGCACGCTGGGGCTCTCGATCGTGGGCACGCTCGTGGAGTCCGAGCTCAGCGGCCGGCTCACGATCGGGCCGGCGCCGTCCGGGCGCGGCACCAGGGCAGAGATCGACCTACCGCTCGGCTAGTGCCCGGCCGTGTTTCACGAAATGGGAGCGGGGGAGCGCAGCGACCCGGTCTTTGCGAGCGGAGCGAGCGCGCCCGGCGATCGGCCTCGTGGCCACGACGGACGGCGAAGCCCGCGAGCGCAGCGAGCAGTCCGTCGTGGACCGAGGTCGAAGCTCGCCGGGGTATTCAGGCGGTCCGGACTCGCGCTCGGGCATTCCGGCGCTTGAGCGCGCGACGCTCGTCCTCGCTCAGGCCACCCCAGACACCGTGGTCCTGCCCCGCCTCGAGGGCCCACTGGAGGCACTGTTCGCGCACCTCACAGCGTCGGCACACCTGCTTGGCCTCCTCGATCTGGAGGATGGCCGGACCGGTGTTGCCGATCGGGAAGAACAGCTCCGGGTCCTCGTCGAGGCACGCGGAGCGGTGGCGCCAGTCCATGGCTGGGGTTTCCTTCTTTCCGGACACATTCGGGTGGCCCGCGTCAGGGTGTCGCTGGGGGTTGGCGCGCCGCTCAGGGGCACGCAGCGGGCACGGCAGGACGTCAAGTCCCGCCGTGTTCGTCCAGCGTGCCGAGAATCGGAGCGTTACACAAGGGGGATCTCGGGTCTCGTGGGTCACAGGCGCTTCTGACCACCGGATCCGTGGCGGGGTCCGGCGGTCGCCGTAGGCTCCCAGCGTGAACGAGGACGCCCCGCCGCCCCCGCCCGCCCGTCGCACTCGTGGGAGCAGCGGTGCTGGTGGGGTTGGAGGGACTGTTCCTGGGCGTCCTGGCCGTGCTGGAGGTGGTCGCGCTCGACACCGAGCGGGTCACCTTGGGGATCACGACCGCCCTGTTCTTCCTGGTGCTCGGAGCGGGGTTGCTCGTCTGCGCCCGGGGCCTCTCCCGCGCGCGCTCGTGGGCACGTGGCCCGGTGGTGGCGGCGGAGCTGATCGGGGTGCTGCTCTCGTTCAGCTTCTGGGGCGGCGAGACCACCCTCGTGGCGATCGTGATCCTGCTCGTCTCGCTCGCCGTTCTCGTCGGCGTCCTGCACCCCGCCTCGACGGCGGCCCTGGCCTCCGACGAGGGGTAGCTCCCGGTGCTCAGCCCGCGCTGTCGTCGACCTCGAGAGAGGAGCGCAGCTGCTCCAAGGTGCGTGAGAGCAGCCGGGAGACGTGCATCTGGGAGACGCCGATCTCCTCGGCGATCTGCGACTGGGTCATGTTCTTGAAGAAGCGCAGCAGCAGGATCCGCTTCTCCCGCGACCCGAGCCGGTCGAGCAGAGGCTTGATCGACTCACGGATCTCGACGTGCTCGAGCCCCTCGTCGTCGACGCCGATGGCGTCGAGCATCGTCCCCGTGCCGTCGTCGTCGCCGTCGCTGGCGTCGAGGGACAGGGTCGAGTAGGCGTTGCTCGACTCGATCCCCTCGAGGATCTCCTCGACCGAGCAGCCGATCTGCTCTGCGAGCTCGCGCGGCGTGGGGGAGCGGCCGAGGCTCTGGGTCAGCTCGGCACTGGTCGCGCCGATCTGCATGCGCAGCTCCTGCAGCCGGCGCGGCACCCGGATCGCCCAGCCCTTGTCGCGGAAGTAGCGCTTGATCTCGCCGATGATCGTCGGGGTGGCGTACGTCGAGAACTCCACCCCGCGGTCGAGGTCGAACCGGTCGATCGACTTGATCAGGCCGATCGTGCCGACCTGCACCAGGTCCTCGAAGGGCTCGCCGCGGTTGCGGAACCGGCGCGCGCAGTGCTCCACGAGCGGCAGGTGCAGGTGGACGAGCCCCTCGCGCGCCAGGTCGCGTGCCATGTCACCGGCCGGCCCCGGTGCGGAGTCGTCGCGGAGCGCGGCGAACAGTTCGGCACTTCTCCGCCGGGTGGTCTCTATCCCGCCTGACGTGTCCGAGTCCTCGTCCTTCGTCGGGTCGTCGACCATGTCAACCGGTCATGTGAGGGTCGGGCTCCTGGATGGTTGACCGCATCGACAGCGTGATCGTCAGCCGATGGTCGTCGGTGGACGCCGACGCCTTGGTCGCGAGCGTGGTCAGCACCTGCCAGGCGAAGCTGTCCTCGTCGGGCGGGGTGGGACTGGCAGAGGGAACGCTGACCTGGATGGTCAGCTCGCCGGGCCGCATGAAGAACTCGCAGACCAGGTCCGCTCCGGGCTCGGCCTCCGGCAGCACCAGCGCGCTGGCCTCCCCGACGGCCATCCGCAGGTCCTCGATGTCGTCCAGGGTGAAGTCGAGGCGCGCCGCGAGCCCCGCGGAGGTGGTGCGCAGCACCGAGACGTAGGCGCTGTCGGCGGGCAGTCGCAGCTCCACGTCGGCGCGCGACTGGTCACCGGGTCCGGTCGGGGACATGCTGGTCAGTCCTTCGAATGGGGTCGTGGGGGGAGCGTAGACCGTCTGTCCGGCCCCCCGCGTCGTTACCCGCCCGTGCGGTCCCCAAAACTCGCGGGCGTGGCCGCCGGGTCAGACGCGCCAGTCGTGGGCGCCGTCAGCGGGCAGCTCGGCCCGCTCGGCGGCGCGGAGCAGGCCGATCCGCTCGATCCAGGTCATTCCCTCCGACCACGCGCAGCGCAGCGACAGGTGGCCGTCCGGCTCCTCGACGGTGAGCAGCACCACCGCGCCACAGACCTTCTCGTCGGGGTCGATCTGCTGCTTGACCCCGAGCTGGTCGATCAGCTCTCCGAGCTCCCGTCGCTCCGCCACCCGCATCCACTTCTTCCCATGTCACCAGCCCCAATTGCCTCAGTGGTGACAGTGCCCGCGGATGCGCGGTCGTATGCGTCAGGCTGGGACGGCCTCCGCACCGAGCTCGGAGCGGAGCTGGTCGAGGATCCTCTTGAGCAGCCGGGAGGCCTGCATCTGGGTGACGCCGAGCTCGTTCCCGATCTCCTGCTGGGTGCGGTCCTCGACGAAGCGCAGGTAGAGGATCCTCCGGTCCCGCTCGCTGAGGTGCTGCATCGCCGGCCCGAGCATGAGTCGCGCCTCGAGAGCGCGCTCGTCGCCGTTCTCGTCCTCGGTGAGCTGGTCGATGGCCGGGCGGCCGTCCTCGGTGACCGGGACGTCGAGGGAGACCGGTCGGAAGCAGCCCTCGGCCTGGAGCGCCTCGGAGACGTCGGCGACCGGGAGGCCGAGCTGGTCGGCGATGCGCTCGGCCGACGGGGGCGCACCGTGCTCCTCGCCGTGGTGGTAGGCGTGGATCACCTTGGACTGGATCTCCTGGACCCGGCGGGGAGGGCGGATGGTCCACCCCTGGTCGCGGAAGTGGCGCTTGATCTCGCCCGAGATCGTGGGCACGGCGTAGGTGAGGAAGTCGCGGTTCTGCTCGACATCGAACTTCTGCGCCGCGCGGACCAGCGCCATGCACGCGACCTGCTCGAGGTCCTCCACCGGCACCGAGCGGTTGCGGTAGCGGTGTGCGATGGCGTGTGCCACCCCGATGTTGAGGACGATGACCTGGTCGATGACCTGGTCTCGCCTCTTGCCCTTCAGTCTCGAGGCCTCCGAGAGGAGTCGTGCGGTCTCCTCGCGTCGCACAGCTCGCGACGGAGCCTCATCCAGCGTCGAGATCGTCATGCCCGCCCCCCTACCCCGGGCAGGAGTCGCCGGAAACCTCGAAACCCGTTGAAACTTGGAATTCCACCCCTAGGGGTGAACGGGCGTGCACTGAGGGGTCAGGACCGTCCGTACGCCGTCTTCCCGCTCGGCCGGGCCGGGAAACCCGCGCGGGCCCGGCCGGCTGGCCGGGCCCGCGCGTCGGGGCTTCTTGCGGAGGTGTCTCAGCCCTGCTTGGTCTCCTTGAAGATCCGGTCGATCTCGTCGATCTTGTCGAGCAGCTGCTGGGCCACGTCGGCGTCCATCTCGCCCTTGGTGCCGCTGGCGCCGGCGAGCTTGGTCGCCTCGTTCACGAGGGTGTGCAGCTCGGGGTACTTCTCGAAGTGCGGGGGCTTGAAGTAGTCGGTCCACAGCACCCACAGGTGGTGCTTGACCAGCTCCGAGCGCTGCTCCTTGATGAGGATCGCCCGGGTCCGGAAGTCGGGGTCGTCGTTGTCGGCGACCTTCTTGATGATCGCGGCGATCGACTCGGCCTCGATGCGGGCCTGGGCGGGGTCGTAGACGCCGCACGGCAGGTCGCAGTGGGCGGAGACCTCGATGGTGGGCGCGAACAGGGAGCGGAACATGCCAGTCCTTCCGGTGGTGTGTCGGTGGTCTGTCAGGGGTGTGTCCTGGACGTCGGCTTGCGACACTACTCCGCGTGCCGGGCAGCCACGGAGCGGTACCCGGCGACCGGGACAGGACACCCCGATGGGGCCTCGCGCGGGTCGTCAACGACTCGATGCGGCCGACCCTCGTCCCAGGCGACAGGGTCTTCCTGGACTACCGGCGGACGCCGCGTCCGGGGGACGTCGTGGTCGCTCGCCTGCCCGGCGGCGTGCTCGCGATCAAGCGGGCGACGGAGCGCCGTGCGACCGATCTCGGCGAGCCCGGGTGGTGGCTGCTCAGCGACAACGCCGGGCAGGGCTCGGACTCACGGGTCCACGGTGCGGTCGCCGACGACGACGTCCTGGCGGTCGTCGTACGCCGGATCTGGCCGCTGAGGCGAGCACGCGCTGTGCCAGACTCGAGCGGTGCCTGAGCCCACCCATCCTCACGCCGGCGACCCGGTCTTCGACCTGCACGTGGGCGGCAAGATGGAGGTACGGTCGACGGTCGGCCTGGGGAGCCGCGACGACCTCTCCCTGGCCTACACGCCGGGGGTCGCGCGGGTGTGCGAGGCCATCGCGGAGGACCCGTCGCTGACCCGCCACTACACGTGGGTGCCCAACACGGTGGCCGTGGTCACCGACGGCACGGCGGTCCTCGGGCTGGGCGACATCGGTCCGGCGGCGGCGATGCCGGTGATGGAGGGCAAGGCGGTCCTGTTCAAGGCCTTCGGCGGCGTGGACGCCGTCCCGATCTGCCTCGACACCACGGACGTCGAGGAGATCATCGAGACGGTCGCCCGGCTGGCACCGTCCTTCGGGGGGATCAACCTCGAGGACATCTCGGCGCCGCGCTGCTTCGAGATCGAGGACCGGCTCAAGGAGCGGCTCGACATCCCGGTCTTCCACGACGACCAGCACGGCACCGCGGTGGTGGCGCTGGCCGCGCTCACCAACGCCCTGAAGCTCACCGGACGTGACCCGGGGTCGACCCGCGTGGTGATCTCCGGCGCCGGCGCCGCCGGTGTCGCCGTGGCCAGGATCCTGCTCGAGGCCGGCATCAAGGACCTCGCCGTGACCGACCGAAAAGGTGTGCTGCACTCCTCGCGCGGCGACCTCACGCCCGTGAAGCGGGCGCTGGCGGTCCTGACCGCCGACCAGACCGGACGCACCGGCACCCTGGCCGACGTGCTGGCCGGAGCGGACGTCTACATCGGTGTCTCCGGCGGGACCGTGCCGGAGGAGCAGGTGGCGAGCATGGCCGCGGAGTCGATCATCTTCGGCCTGGCCAACCCCAACCCCGAGGTGCACCCCGACGTGGCGCACAGGCACGCGCGGATCGTGGCCACCGGCCGCTCCGACTTCCCCAACCAGATCAACAACGTGCTCGCCTTCCCCGGGATCTTCCGGGGCGCGTTCGACGTGCACGCGACCGCGATCACCGAGGGCATGAAGCTGGCGGCCGCGGTCGCGCTCGCAGACCTGGTGGGCGACGCGCTGGCCGAGGACCTGATCGTCCCGTCACCGTTCGACCCCCGCGTTGGTCCCGCGGTCGCGACCGCTGTGGCCGAAGCCGCACGCCGCGACGGAGTCGCGCGCGCCTGAATACCCCCGCGAGCTTCGGCCCCGAGGGGCCGCTTGAGGCCGCCGGACGAGCGTCGACGATGAGCCGGTTAGCGTGGGGCGCATGTTGGCGGTCTACGCGCAGTCCTTCGACCCGAACGACCCGCTGTCAGGCCTGGTGGTGGGGGAGCGTCCCGAGCCGGAGCTGCCGGACTCGACCTGGACGACGGTCACCGTCAAGGCGGCCTCGCTGAACCATCACGACCTGTTCTCGCTGCGCGGGCGTCGGGCTCAAGCAGGAGCAGCTGCCGATGATCCTCGGCACCGACGCCGCCGGCCTCGACGAGGACGGCAACGAGGTGGTCGTGCACGGGGTGATCAGCAGCCCGGGATGGGAGGGTGACGAGACCTTCGACCCGAAGCGCTCGCTGCTCTCCGAGCGTCACCAGGGCGCGATGGCCGAGCGGGTGGCCGTGCCCCGGCGCAACGTGGTGCCGAAGCCGGCCTCGCTCTCGTTCGCCGAGGCGGCGTGCCTCCCGACCGCGTGGCTGACGGCGTACCGGATGCTCTTCGGCCGCGGCGAGCTGCGTCCCGGGGAGACCGTGCTGGTGCAGGGCGCCGGTGGTGGCGTGGCGACGGCCGCGATCGTGCTCGCCCGGGCGGCCGGGCTGCGGGTGCTGGTGACCAGCCGCGACGAGGCCAAGCGGGCGAAGGCGCTCGAGATCGGCGCCCACGAGGCCTTCGAGTCCGGCGCCCGCCTGCCCGAGAAGGCCGATGCGGTGATCGAGACGGTGGGGAGGGCGACCTGGTCGCACTCGGTCCGCTCGCTGCGGCCCGGTGGCCGGATCATCACCTCGGGGACGACGTCGGGACCGGACCTCGACGACGCCGAGCTCACCCGGGTCTTCTTCCTCCAGCTCTCCGTGATCGGCTCCACGATGGGCACCCGCGACGAGCTGGCCGCGCTGGTCACGATGCTCGACGCCACCGGGGTCCGGCCGCTCATCGACCGCGAGCTCCCGATGGACGAGGCCCGGGACGGGTTCGCACTGATGGCCGAGGGTGACGTCTTCGGCAAGGTCGTGTTCACGCGCTGATGGCCACTCACCTGGTCACCGGTGCCGGGTCCGGGATGGGCGCGGTCCTTGCCGAGCGCCTGCTCGAGCGCGGCGACTCCCTGGTCCTGCTGGCCCGGTCGACCGAGCGCGCACACGACCTGCGTACGGAGCTCCCGGACGCGACCGTGCTGGTGGCGGACCTTGCCGACGCCTCCGCGGTCGAGGCGGTAGCCGACCAGCTGCCCGACTCGCTCGACTCGGTGGTGCACGCCGCCGGCGTCGTCGACCTCGGTCCCGTCGCCGAGCTGAGCACCGCGGTCTGGCAGTCGCAGCTCGCGGTCAACCTGGTTGCGCCGGCCGTCCTCACCCGGCTCTGCCTGCCCGCACTGCGCTCGGCGCGCGGCACCGTGGTGTTCGTCAACTCCGGAGCAGGTCTCGTCGCTAACCCGCAGTGGTCGGCGTACGCCGCCTCGAAGTTCGGCCTGCGTGCGCTCGCGGACTCGCTGCGCGCCGAGGAGCAGGAACACGGTGTCCGGGTCACCACGGTCTACCCCGGCCGCACCGCCACGCCCATGCAGCAGAGGGTCCACCGGCAGGAGGGCAAGGCGTACGACGCGGCCGACTGGATCGACCCGGACACCGTCGCGGACGCGATCGTGCACGTCCTCGACCTGCCCGAGGACGCCACGATCAGCGACCTGACGATCCGGCCGCGCTGAAGGCCCCTACGGTGTCGTCGCTCCCAGCGCGGCGAAGGTCAGCCCCGGGTCCTGCACCAGGCTGTCGAGGTCGGAGTCTGCGAGCACCGGGCCGCCCTCGGGCGGCGCATCGACCTGGCCGGGGACATATTCGAACGCGCCCACCGTGGAGCCGTCGTCCCGGACGTACCACGTGGCGTACTGCCACCGTCCGTCCTCGAGCGACTGCGACGGCTGGCGGTAGATGTCACCGCCGGGCGCCGCGTGGTGCTCGCATCGCTGGCACGAGAAGTGGCCCTCACTGGCGAGGGCGGTCATGAGCAGGAACTCGTGACCGTCGGGGAGCGTGTACGCCGCCTGCCAGTCCTCGGCGCTCGCGAAGTCGGCATCGGGCATCGGGCCCGCGGTGTGGCTGTCGCTGGGGTAGACGTCGTCGGCCGCCGGCAGGGACGGCAGATGGGCGGCCACCACGGCAGCCAGCTTCGCGTCGACGTCCGTGCCCGGCACGTAGTCGGTCGGGCCGGCGGGTGCAGCGGCCACCGGCACCCCCTGCTTGTGCTCGTGGACGACGGTCGTGCCGTCGCCCGCCGTCATCGTGTGCATGCCCGCAGCGCCGACCCCCAGCACGGCCACGGCGGCCACGGCCAGCCCGCCGCGGCGCAGCCCGCGCCGGCGGCGGCCGGTCCGGACCGCGCGTTCGAGGTCGGGACCGCCGGGGACGTGCTCGGTGGCGCGGTCGAGCTGGTCGCGCAGGATCTGCTCAGTGGTCATGGTGGTTCCTCTCGATGGACTCGGGCGGGGTGAGTAGGGACTGCAGGCGGTCGAGGGCACGGGCTGTCTGGCTCTTGACCGTGCCCTCCGCGACGCCGAGGATGTCGGCCACCTCGACGACGGAGAGGTCGTCGAGGAACCGCAGCGCGACCACCGCACGGGCCCGGGGCGACAGCCCCGAGAGGGCGGTGACGAGGTCGAGTCGCGCAGCGGAGCCCTCGGGACCGGCGACCGGCGCGTCGGGGACGCGGTCGGTCGCCGTCTCGCGGTTGCGCACCTTCGTCATGCGGAAGCACGTGTTGACCACGGTCCGTCGGGCGTAGGCGTCCACGGCTCCCGGCTGGATCCGCGGCCAGTGCACGTAGAGCTGGGTGAACGCCGTCTGCACGGCGTCCTCCGCGGCCGGCCAGCTGCCGAGGATGGCGTACGCCGTGCGCATCAGCGAGCGTTGTCGGGCCACGAAGAACTCGCGGTACGAGCTCTCCCACGCCGGCGTGCGTGCCACCTGGGCTCCTGTCGGTCGGTCCTCACCACTCAAGAGCACCGAGGGCGGCGCGAGGTTCCGGTATCCGCGACAAATCTTTCGGAGCCGACCAGCCCTCCGCTCAGAAGTGGAAGGGTGCGGGCACCAGGAGCTCCACGTTGCGGTCCTCGAGGCGCCCGCGGCGACCGTCCTGACCAGCCGACGGCCTGTCGTCCTCCTGCCAGTCGTTGGCGCCGAGCTCGCGGGAGAGCGAGGCCAGCTCCAACGGCGACCTCGGGTGCTTCCCGTAGTCCCTGGGTGCGACGTGGTCGACGATCGTGCCGAAGAGCGACAGCGTGCCGTTGCGGTTGTCGACGATCTCGACGGTGCGGGCCTGCTGCGGCCAGTCGACGTGCGCCGCGGTGTTGACCTCCCAGAAGCCGCCGGGGACCTTGGCGTGCCGCGCGCGGGCGTAGGGCGTCACGGTGTTGCGGTGCGTGTGACCGTTGACCCACAGCACGACGTTGGGGAACCGCAGCAGCAGGTCGCGCACGGCGGGCCCGAGGACCCGGCCGGGACCAGTGTCGTTGTCCATGGTCCCGATCGTGTGGTGGGAGTAGATGACGAACAGCCGGTCGTGCTTGCCGCCGCGCACGACGTGGCCGGACTCGTCGAGGTAGTGGCGGCTGCCGGTCTTCAGCTTCGCCGTGAGCCAGGCGAGCTGGGTCTCGTCGATCGAGCCCTCGGAGCCGCCGTAGGGGTTGACGGTGTCGAGCGCGATGCACCGGACCCGGCCCTTGCCGAAGGTGTAGTAGGCGTTGCCGGTCGCGAGGTTCCATGCCGTGTAGCCGTGGCCGTGGGGCGCGCCGGCGGTCTTGAAGTACTCGGCGATGGTCTCGGAGCGGCTCAGCGGTCGCCGGTTGGGGTCGGCCGTCACCTGCCGCGCTGGTCCGCCGAAGAGCGTCGCCAGTCCCTGCGGGTCGTTGGTGACCAGCTGGGTGGCGAGCACGCCGACGTTGACCCCTGACGGGAGGTCGACGATCTTCGTCGACCCGGTCGCGATCTGGGCGATCAGCGGGTTCGACGGGACCGTGCCCTGAGCCAGTCCGTCGTGGTTGCCGAAGACCGAGAACCACGGCATGCCGAGGCCCTTGGTGCCGAACGGCTGGCGGCAGGCGTCCAGGAGCCCGGGGACGCGTGGGAAGCCGGACTGGCTGATCCGCAGGTCCGCGGGCTGCCCGGGCGGTGGGCCGTCGGGGTGCCAGTAGTGGACGTCGTAGGCCGTCTGGTCGGACACCCCTTCGTACTTGGTCAGGTCACCGGAGTCGGGCCGGATGCGCTTCCCGTCGAGCAGGTCGATCTGCCAGCGGAGCTCGTTGAGCTGGGTGTTGTCGACGTTGTCGCCCGTGGTGACCGTGAACGACAGGGGCAGGCCGGTCACCGGGCCTCGCCCGACCCGGCGGAGGGCTCGGACCGTGGCCTCGGCGACGTGGGTGGTCAGCATGTCCTGGGCCCGGTAGGCGCCCTGGAAGGGCAGTACCGCGGCGTACGGCGAGCCCGGGTCGTCGAGCCGGTCGAGGAACTCCACCCGGGCCGGTGACTGCGCGTCCATCAGGTGCATGTCGGTGAGCTGGCCGAGCGCGACGATGCCCCGGCGCCGGGCCGGGCCCGGGCGCCGGACGTGCTTCATGAGGTCGTCGCGCACCAGGTGGGGCTCACCGGGCCCCACCAGGACCCTGCGGTAGCCGTGCTTGCCCTTCGGACCCTTGACCAGGGTCTCGGCCAGGGTCGTGCCGCGCCCGTCCGGCGCGCTGCCGCGCGCCATCGCCGGGTCGAGCCCTCCGGCCCCGACCGCCACGCCACCGGCTAGCCCGGCACCGAGCACTACCCGGCGCGAGACGCCACCCTCCATCTGGTCGGGCCCGTCGGGCTCGTCGGGCTGATCCTCCGGCTGGTACGCCATCTCGACTCCTCGCGCGCGGAAACTCAACGGAGCTCCGCCACCCGAAGGCTCCCCGGGCGAAGCGTCTGGGCGACAGTAAGTCATGACGCACCCGGCTTTGTGAAGCCGCTCGCCCTAGCCGCGCGACTCCCAGTTGAGGGCGCCGACGAGGACCATGCGGAGCTGGGTGCGGGCGCTCTCGACGATCCGCTTCTCGGCACCGGGTCTGCCCACCGCGACCATGATCTGCTCCGCGGTCGCGACCATCGCGGTCACGATGAGGTTGGAGACGACCCGCAGGTCCTCGGCCGACCAGGACTCCGTGCCCGGAAGGCGCGCCACGTCGGCGGCGAGCTCACGCTCGCAGAGCTCGATCTCGTGCCGGATGGCCTCGCGCACCGAGAGCGGGCCGGCGGCTCGCTCGCGGGCGATGAAGAGGAAGTGGGACCGCTGCTGGTGCACGTGCTCGACGAGGGTCTCGACCGAGCGGTCCACGATGCTGCCCAGCGACGGGCCGCCACCGGCCGGGTCGCCGCGGCGGATGTCGCGCAGCATCGCCCGGAGCGAGACGAACGACTCGTCGACCAGCGCGAGGCCGAGCGACTCGATCGAGTCGAAGTGCCGGTAGAACGCGGTCGGCACGATGCCGACCTCCTTGGCGACCTGGCGCAGGGAGAGAGCCACCAGCGAGGAGTGCTCGCAGAGCCGGAGCGCCGCGTCGAGGATGGCGCGGCGGGTGCGCTCCTTGCGCTCCCCGCGGGTCTCCGACACTCCCTCATCCTAGTTCGTGAACATGTGTCCACCCTCACGACGACCGGTGCTTGACCGTGACACAGGGTCGCGAGAGAGTTTCAGTGAACAATCGTTCACTGAAATGTTTCGGAAGGAGCCATCTCAGATGGGTCTTACCACCACCATTCTCCGCTCGAGAGCCGTTGCTGCGCTGACCTCGCCGCAGGGTGTCGACCGCTACCTCGAGCAGGTCAACCCGATGTGGGCGGCGCACGAGGTCCGGGCGCGCATCGTCGACGTGCATCGCGAGGTCGACGTCGCCGGCCATCCGCCGGTCGCCACGATCACCCTGCAGCCCACGTCGACGTGGCAGGGCCACCGCGCCGGGCAGCACGTCCAGCTGGGCGTGGAGGTCGACGGCTCCCGTCGGACCACCCGGGTCTTCACGATCTCCAGCCCCGACTCGCGCCACGGCGACCGGTTCACGATCACTCTGCGAGCCAACCCCCACGGGGTCGTCTCGAAGTTCCTGGTCGAGCGCGCCCAGCCCGGCACGATGGTCCACCTCTCGCAGGCCCAGGGCGAGTTCGTGCTGCCCGACCGGGTGCCCGAGCACGTGCTGTTCATCTCCGGCGGCTCAGGAATCACCCCGGTGATGTCGATGCTGCGCTCCTTGCAGCGCCGCACCCATCGCGGCCGGGTGACCTTCGTCCACTACGCGCAGAGCCCCGCGCACCAGATCTTCGCCGCCGAGCTCGACGGCATCCGCCGCTCCGGGCACGGCGTCGACCTGCACCTGCTGCACCCCGAGCTCGGGGACCCCAACCTGTCGCCGGCCTACCTGGAGCGGCTGGTCCCCGGCTACCGCGACGTCCCGACCTGGGCCTGCGGTCCCGCGCCGATGATCGAGGCCGTCCGGGCGGCGTACGACGGGGCCGAGTCGCTCCGCGTCGAGTACTTCCAGCCGCCGCGCACCTCCGGCACCTCCGCCGAGGGCGACGTCGCCTTCGCGCGGTCCGGCCTCGAGGCCCCGAACTCCGGCGCCACCCTCCTGGAGCAGGCCGAGGCGCTCGGGCTGGAGCCCGACTTCGGCTGCCGGATGGGCATCTGCTTCTCGTGCACCGCTGTGAAGCAGGACGGCGTGGTGCGCAACGTCCTGACCGGCGAGGAGTCCTCCTCGACCGAAGAAGAGATCCGCGTCTGCGTCAGCGCCCCTGTGGGCAGCTGTGTCGTGGACCTGTGAAGGGAGTCTCGACATGACCACCAGCTCAGCCACCAAGACCACCAAGATGAAGAACAACACCACCAGCCTGACCGATGAGCAGCTCGAGACGTTCGGAGAGGAGCTCGACGCCATCCGGCAGCGCGTGCTCGCCGACCTCGGCGAGGCGGACGCGGCGTACATCCGCAACGTCGTGAAGCGCCGCCAGCAGTTCGAGATCGCCGGCCGGGCACTGTTCTACCTGCCGCCGGCCTGGCCGCTCGCGGTCGCCGCGCTGAGCATCTCCAAGATCCTCGACAACATGGAGATCGGCCACAACGTCATGCACGGCCAGTACGACTGGATGGGGGACCCCGGGCTCAACTCCCGGATGTACGACTGGGACACCGTGTGCCCCGGCGAGCAGTGGAAGTACAGCCACAACTACATCCACCACACCTACACCAACATCCTCGGCAAGGACCGCGACATCGGCTACGGCGTCCTGCGCATGGACGAGGACCAGCCGTGGCGCCCCTACTACCTCGGCAACCCGCTCTACGCGTTCCTGCTGATGGTCTTCTTCGAGTGGGGCGTGGCCCTGCACGACCTCGAGGTCGAGAACCTCGTGGCCGGCAAGCGGAAGCTCGAGGACAACAAGCCCCTCTACCCGGGCCTGATCCGCAAGATCCGCAACCAGACGCTCAAGGACTACCTGCTGTTCCCCGCGCTGACCGGCCCGCTGTTCCCACTCACCCTGGCCGGCAACGCAACGGCCAATTTGGTCCGCAACGTCTGGGCCTTCAACATCATCTTCTGCGGCCACTTCCCGGCGGGCGTCTCGACGTTCTCCCAGGAGGAGTGCGAGGACGAGAACCGTGGCCACTGGTACTACCGCCAGCTGCTCGGCTCCGCGAACATCACCGGCGGGAAGCTTTTCCACCTGATGTCCGGCAACCTGTCGTTCCAGATCGAGCACCACCTGTTTCCCGACCTGCCGGCGCGCCGCTACCCCGAGCTCGCGGTCGAGGTGCAGGAGATCTGCGAGCGCTACGGCCTGCAGTACAACACCGGCCGGCTGTCCAAGCAGCTGTTCAGCGTGGCGTCCAAGATCTGCCGGATGGCGCTCCCCGACCGCGGCTCGAAGCAGACCGACCCGGTGCCTGTGACCGACGACGCGTTGGCTGCCTGACCGAATCGGGTCAGACTGTCGCCATGACCACTGCGCCCCACGATCCCGGCCCCGACGACAGGGGCAACGGCGAGAAGCTCTCGGACGCCGAGATCGGCAAGGACGCCGTGCAGTCGACCGTCGAGGCGGCCGCCAGCACCGTGGGCGAGGTCGCGACGATCGTCACCAGCGCCGTCCGCGACGTCGCCACCGCCCTCGGCAACCTGGCGACCGAGGTCTTCGAGATCCGGGAGGCCTCCCGCAAGGCGGCCGAGGAGGGGGACGGTGCCGACGTACCGATCCCGGCCGTCGAGGAGCAGCTCGAGGACTGAGGTCAGCTCCCGTCCAGCTGACGCACGAGCTTCTGCGGCGCGCAGAACCGGTAGCTCTCCGTGACGAGCTCGGCCAGCTCGGTCCAGTCGGTGTCCTCGTCGAGCACCATGCCGACGGCCGTGGGCGACCAGGGCGGCCTGTAGAACGGGAGCCCGGCGTGCGCCAGCGCCAGCAGCTCGTCGCCGGATGCGCGGAAGGTGAGCACCGTGGTGGGCTCGCTGATGCCGGTCGCGTCGCGGTAGGCCGAGGTGTAGCCCTCCTGCGCGACGAGGACATGGGCGAAGGTCTTGGAGCGGATCCGCCAGCGAACACCGGTCCAGGCGTCCTCCTCCACCGCCTCGGGCAGCGCGAGCGCGATGGCCGCCAGTCGGGCCACGACCTCCCCGTCGGGCTCGATCCGCGGTTCCTTCGGCACGAGCGGAGTCTGCACGAGGTCGCCGACAGGAGCTGTGGATGGGCGCGAGCGGTTGTCGGCGGCCTCACCTAGTGTGTTCTTCGTCAGGCCACACACTGCGCAGAGGTGGTGAACATGCGGGATCTCGGGACCGACGCGGCGGCGAGAACAGCTGGCGGCCGCGCACTCACTGCTCCGTCCGTGGCGGAGATCGAGGAGTTCACCCAGCGGCTGGCCGCGGATGCTGTCGGGCTGGACGACGCGGACCGGGTCGACCGGGTCGCGGCGCTGGAGCGGCTGCGTCGTGCCACCGAGGCCGGGCAGAGCGAGACGGTGGCCGACTTCGTGGTCTCCCAGCGCGCAGCGGCCGCCGAGCGGGGTGTGCCGGCGGCGCGGCGGGACCGTGGCCTGGGGCTGCAGGTGGCGTTGGCCCGCGGCGTCTCGCCGACGCGTGGTCAGCAGGACGTGGCGCTGGCGATGGTCCTGCGGGCCGAGCTCGGCCACACGCGGGCCGCGTTCCGCGCCGGCCGGATCGACGCGTTCAAGGCCACCCTGATCGCCCGCGAGACCGCGTGCCTCTCGGCCGAGCACCGCGCGCGGGTGGACGAGGAGCTGTGCGCCGACCCCGGCGTCGTCGAGTCGCTCTCACCTCGTCAGCTGGTCGGTCGGCTCCACCGGGCCGCGGCCGAGCTCGACCCCGCCGCCGTCGTCGAGCGCCGCCGGCGCGCCGAGGCCGACCGGCACACCACCCTTCGGCCCGCGCCCGACACCATGACCTGGCTCGGTGCCCTGCTCCCGGTCAAGGACGGGGTCGCGGTGCACGCCACCCTCGACCGTGACGCCCGCGCCGCGAAGGCCGCGGGCGACGAGCGCAGCATCGGGCAGCTGATGGCCGACCTCCTGGTCCAACGCGTGGTCCACCCGGGACTCCCCGCCACCAGCACCGCCACGAGCACTGCCACCAGCACCGCCACCAGCACCGTTCCGGTCATGGTCAACCTCATCGTCCGCGACGACGTGCTCCTCGGCGATCGCGACGGCACCGGTTGGGTCGAGGGCCACGGCCCCGTCCCCGGCGACCTGCTCCGGCAGTGGATCGCCGACAACCACGACGCCGGTGTCGACAGCTTCATCCGCCGCCTCTACGAACAGCCCACCACCGGGAGCCTGGTCGCGATGGACTCACGAGCCGAGCTGTTCCAGGGCCGGCTCGCCGAGTTCATCCGGCTCCGCGACCGCATCTGCCGCACCCCCGGCTGCGGCGCACCGATCCGCCACACCGACCACATCGAACCCCGAGCCCGGGGCGGACCCACCACCGCCGACAACGGCCAGGGACTCTGCGAGCTGTGCAACTACGCCAAGGAAGCAGACGGCTGGACCGCCCGCACCATCCCCGGCCCCCGACACACCGTCGAGATCACCACCCCGACCGGACACACCTACTCGTCGACCGCCGATCCACTCTGATCGCTGGACGGATTCAGGCCGTCCGGATCTAGCCGATGAGCGGAAGCTGGTGCTTCATGCCTCGAGAACCCGTCGGATGCGTTCGAGGGTCTGTGTCATGCCTTCCCGCAGCATGGTGCGTCGCCAGGCGATGATCGCCTCGGCGTCATCGACCTGCTCAGCCTGGAGTCGTAGCCCGCTGAGCCCGTCCGGAAGGTGCTCGAACTGCTGTTCCACGACGCACCCTGACTCGCTTGGGGTGATCCGGAAGGTCCAACGCGTCGCGGGAGTGCCATCGAAGCGGTCTCCGACGGTGTAAGAGAAGCGGCGCGGCGGTGCGTAGTCCACCACGTCGCACGGGCGAGTCCATTCATAGGTGTCGCCGTCCGCCTCGCGGCGGTTGCGCCCCTCGAAGCGTCCGCCAGCAGCGTGGGCGGGGAAGCCGTCGACCCACCAAGCCTCGACGCACTCGGGACTGAACTCGCCAATCCGCTCGACACTCGTGATCAGCCCCCACAATGCCTCGGATGGGCACCCCATCGGCATCTGAACGGTGACACCCATGGCTGGTACGACGGCGCTCACTCGTGGGTCAGGGGTGGGTCTCGGTCCGTTCTCGGACGGCCCCCAGTTGCTTGCGATCAGCGCCACGACAGCCCCCTGGCCGGCTCTCTGCCTGAATGCCATGGTGACAGAGTTCGACCGGCTCCTGGGCGAGCTCGGGGTCACGGCGGCGGTGTTCTCCCCCACTCGTACGCGGCGGGTGGCCGTGATGAGGGGCCATGTGCCGCTGGTCAGGAGCCAGGCCGGCGCGGTCTGCGGGGTCGCGCCGATCCCGGCTCCGATCGACCGAGCGCTTCGAGCATGCCCTCGGCCGCACCGGCGACACGACGATGGTCGTCGTGTCACGGTCCTGCCCGCCGCCGGCTCCGCCTTCAGCCGAACGACATCCGGAACGCCGCCTGCCGGAACGACGCGAGCCGGCGGGCGCCGGCGAGCCAGCCCAGCGGGCCGTCCGGGTTGATGTCCCAGTGCGCCCGAGCGGGGAGTGCCTTGGACGAGCCCTGCAGGGTCGCGATGCGCTCCTCGCCGCCGGTGTCCTCGATGCCGGGCTGCCAGGTGCCGCCCTTGAACGGCAGCCGCAGCCCGGCGCGTGAGACGTCGCGGAACCGTGCCCTCGCGATGGGTGTGCGTCCCAGGCCGGCGCTCCACTCGGTCGAGGTCAGCGGCCCGGTGTGCGAGGACTCGAAGGTGAAGTCGCACAGGCCCTTGGGGATGGCCCACAGCTCGCGTCCGCCGGCCACCGACGCGGGGGAGTCGACCCAGATGTCGGTGATGGTGACCCGCCGCCCGTAGGCATCGGTCGAGAGCGGCCTGGCGACGAGCAGCTCGTGGTAGGTGAGCGGGCTGCCCTCGTCGTAGGAGACGAACGCCGCGCCGTAGACGCCGGCCGGCCGCAGGTCGTCGACCGCCTCGCGGACCCGGAAGAGCGTCAGCCACAGCGAGCCGACCATCTGCCAGGGAGCCGGCGGATAGCTGACCTCTCCGGTCGACGAGGGAACCCACCCGGGGTTCACCTGTTTGCTCACGGGGTCAGCGTGTCAGGCGCTCGCCTGCTCCGCCAGCCGGCCCGGCATCTGCCAGCCCGCCGCCAGCCGCGAGGGGATCAACGGCTCGCCCTGACCGAAGAAGTCGCAGAACTTCATGATCAGCGGGTCCCAGGCCAGCGGGTCGACGTGGTCGGTGCCCGGCAGCCGCACCGCGTCGCACACGTGCGCGCGCAGCACCTCGACGTGGATCGCGTGCGCGGTGACCGACTCGTTGTCGATCGGGTAGTGGCCCGAGACCCGGCACTCCAGCTGGATCGGGCACTCCGCCACCCGGTGCGGCGCCACCAGGTCCGAGGGCTCCGGCGTGAGTCCCGCGGCCTCGAACTTGCGGGGCTCGTAGCGGTAGCCCGTCTCGCGCTTGTGCGGCGAGAGCTCCGGCGTCCCGGTGAGCAGAGCGAGCCGGTCGACGTGGTCGACGAGGTCGGCCGACGCCAGGTTGAGGACCGCCTCGCCGGTGCGCAGGAGGTTGTGGGTCGTGCGTGACGAGGCCCCCAAGCCGAGCATCGCGTTCTGCCCCAGCCACCACGCCGACGACATCGGCGCGAGGTTCGTGGTGCCGTCCGGGTTGGTCGAGGAGACCAGGACGACGGGGGTTCCGTAGTAGTGGACCTTGAGTGGTACGACTCGGTGCATGTCGCAATTCTGACCGCCCCCGCGCCACACTTCTGGCGGGAATCGGACACCGCGAGGGTCCGCCTCAGACCTCGTCAGTCGTCGGGATCATCGAGCCGGGCCAGCCAGGTGGCCAGCCGCTCGACGGCGGTCTCGAACTCCGGGTGCCCGTCGGTGAACTCGCTGAGGCGCTCGGCCAGCCAGGCCAGGGAGACCTCTTCGTCCCCCCGGCGCCGGGTCAGCTCCTCGATGCCTCGGTCCGTGAAGTACATGGTGGGGTTCCAGCCTCTTCTCGCGAGGTTTCGAGACGCTCGCTGCGCGAGCTCCTCATACCAGCGTCTATGCGAACGCTCGCGCCATCAGGTCCTTCTGCTCCTCGGTGTGCCGCTTCGCGGTGCCCACCGACGGCGAGGAGGACTCCTCGCGGGTGACCGGCTCGACCTGGGCGTCGACCTGCGACCACACGTTGAGCGCGTAGTGCGGCCACGGCCCCATGTTGCGCGGCTCGTCCTGGACCCAGCGGACCTTCTTGAGGTTGGGGTAGCGCGCGATCTCGTGCTTGATGTCGTCGACCGGTCGCGGGTAGAGCTGCTCGACCCGCCCGATCGCGAACCGCTCGGCGTTGTCCAGCTTGGCCCGCTCCACCATGAGGTCCCAGGTGACCCGGCCCGAGCACAGCAGCAGGGTGTCGACCTTCTGCGCGTCGGCGTTCGCGTCGCCGATGAAGGGCCGGAAGGTGCCGTTGACGAAGTCGTCGGGCTGGGAGGCGGCCTCCTTGCGCTTGAGCATCGACTTGGGCGTGAACACGATCAGCGGCCGGTGCTGCTGACCGAGCGAGTGCCGGCGCAGCAGGTGGAAGTACGACGCGGGGGTCGACGGCTGCGCGACCACGAACGCCTCGTCGGCGCACATGGCCATGAAGCGCTCGATCCGGGCCGAGGAGTGGTCGGGACCCTGGCCCTCGTAGCCGTGGGGCAGCAGCAGGACGACGCCGGACTCCTGGCGCCACTTGGTCTTGCCCGCGGTGATGAACTCGTCGATCACGGTCTGGGCGCCGTTGACGAAGTCTCCGAACTGCGCCTCCCACAGGACCAGGGCCTCGGGCCGGGCCACCGAGTAGCCGTACTCGAAGCCGAGGGCGGCGTACTCCGAGAGCAGCGAGTCGTAGACGTGGAACCTCGCCTGGTCCTCGGTGAGGTTGGCCAGCGGCGTCCACTCGTCGGCGTTGGTGCGGTCGATGATCGTCGCGAACCGGGACACGAAGGTGCCGCGCCGGGAGTCCTGCCCGGCCAGCCGCACCGGTCGACCGTCCATCAGCAGCGCCCCGAAGGCCAGGATCTCGCCGGTGCCCCAGTCGATCGGGCCGTCGGTGATCGCGGCCGCGCGACGCTGGAGCTGCGGCATCACCTTCGGGTGCACGGTGAAGCCGTCCGGCGGCGTGACGTAGGCGTCCGCGATCCGCTTGAGCACCTCCGGCACCACCGCGGTCGCGGTCTCGCCCTGGGGCTTGTCGGGGTAGTCGGGCACCGTCGTCCACTCGGACGGCTGGCTGGTCGCCTCGCGCACCTCGGTGAAGACCCGCTCCAGCTGCTGCTGGTAGTCGCGCAGCACCTGCTCGGCCTCTTCGATGGTGATGTCGCCGCGACCGATCAGCGACTCGGTGTAGAGCTTGCGCACCGAGCGCTTCTGCTCGATCAGGTCGTACATCAACGGCTGGGTGTAGGACGGGTCGTCGCCCTCGTTGTGGCCGCGGCGGCGGTAGCAGACCAGGTCGATGACCACGTCCTTCTTGAACGCCTGGCGGTACTCGAAGGCCAGCCGAGCGACCCGGATGCAGGCCTCGGGGTCGTCGCCGTTGACGTGGAAGATCGGCGCCTGGACCATCCGCGCGACGTCGGTGCAGTAGAGCGAGGAGCGCGACGAGCCCGGCGACGTCGTGAAGCCGACCTGGTTGTTGACGACGAGGTGGATGGTGCCGCCGGTGCGGTAGCCACGCAGCTGGGACAGGTTGAGGGTCTCCGCGACGACGCCCTGGCCGGCGAACGCCGCGTCGCCGTGCACGAGCAGCGGGAGCACGGGGTACTCGGCGCCGCGGTCGAGCACGTCCTGCTTGGCGCGCGCGATGCCCTCGAGCACCGGGTCGACGGCCTCGAGGTGCGAGGGGTTCGCGGCCACCGACACCTTGATCGTGTCGCCGGAGCCGGCCTCGAACTCGCCCTCGGCGCCCAGGTGGTACTTCACGTCTCCGGAGCCCTGGACGGTCCGCGGGTCGATGTTGCCCTCGAACTCGCGGAAGATCTGGGAGTACTTCTTGCCGACGATGTTGGCGAGCACGTTGAGCCGGCCGCGGTGCGCCATGGCCATCGCGACCTCGTCGAGGCCCGCCTCGGCGGCCGCCTCGCAGATCTCGTCGATCACCGGGATGGTGGTCTCGCCACCCTCGAGGCTGAACCGCTTCTGACCGACGAACTTGGTCTGCAGGAAGGTCTCGAACGCCTCGGCCTGGTTGAGCTTGAGCAGGATCCGCAGCTGCTCCTCGCGGGGCGGCTTGGTGTGCGGCTGCTCGACCCGCTGCTGGATCCAGCGGCGCTGCTCGGGATCCATGATGTGCATGTACTCGATGCCGGTGGTGCGGCAGTAGGAGTCGCGCAGGATGCCGAGGATGTGGCGCAGCTTCATGAAGCGCCGGCCCTCACCGCCGAACGACCCGGTCGCGAACTCCCGGTCCAGGTCCCACAGGGTCAGCCCGTGCGTCTCGACCTCGAGGTCGGGGTGGCTGCGCTGGCGGTACTCGAGCGGGTCGGTGTCGGCCATCATGTGGCCGCGCACGCGGTAGGCGTGGATCAGCTCGAGGATCCTGGCCTGCTTGCTGATCTCGTCGTCGTGGGACGTCGAGATGTCGTTGCTCCAGCGGATCGGCTCGTAGGGGATCCGGAGCGAACGGAAGATCTCGTCGTAGAAGCCCTCCTGGCCGAGGAGCAGCTGGTGGATCCGCTTGAGGTACTCACCCGACTGCGCGCCCTGGATGACCCGGTGGTCGTAGGTCGACGTCAGCGTCATGACCTTGCTGATCGCGTTGCGGGCGATGGCGTCCTCGGAGGCGCCCTGCCACTCGGGCGGGTACTCCATGGCGCCGACGCCGATGATCGCGCCCTGCCCCTTCATCAGCCGGGGGACCGAGTGGCTGGTCCCGATGCCGCCGGGGTTGGTCAGCGAGATCGTGGTGCCCCGGAAGTCCTCGACGGTCAGCTTGTTGTCGCGGGCCTTGCGCACGATGTCCTCGTAGGCGGTCCAGAACGCCGCGAAGTCCATCTTCTCCGCGCCCTTGATGGACGGCACGAGCAGCTGACGGGTGCCGTCGGGCTTCTTCATGTCGATCGCGAGCCCGAGGTTGATGTGGGCCGGCTGGATCAGGTTGGGCTTGCCGTCGACCGTGTCGAACCCGACGTTCATCTCGGGGAAGGCCTTGAGGGCCTTGACCAGCGCGTAGCCGATGAGGTGGGTGAACGACACCTTCCCGCCGCGGGCCCGGGCGAGGTGGTTGTTGATGACCGTGCGGTTGTCCCACAGCAGCTTGACCGGCACCGAGCGGACCGACGTCGCGGTCGGGACCGTGAGCGAGACGTCCATGTTGGCGGCCGTACGGGCGGGAGCGCCGCGGAGGACGGTGTAGGTCGGCTCGTCGCTGGCGTCGGTCTGGGCGGCCGGGGGCTGCTCCTTGGGGACCGGGTTGGTCGTGCCCTTGGCAGGCTCGGCGGCCTTGGACTCCGGCCGCGGCTTGGCCACCGGAGCGGGCGTCGGGGTCGGGTCGGCGTCGGTGGCCGGGGCGGGCTCGGCCTTCTTCTGCTCGGCCTTCTTCTGCTCGGGCTTCTTCTGCTCGGGCTTCTTCTCCTCGACCTTCTTCTGGGGCTCGGCCTTGTCGGGGGACTGCTTCGCCTCGGGCTTGCTGTCGGTCGCGGTGCCATTGGTGCTGCCGTTGGTCGAGCCGCCGTCAGGTGTGCCGTTGCCGTGCGCCTTGAAGTAGTCCACCCACGTCTTCTCGACGCTCGACGGGTCGGCCTGGAAGCGTTCGTACATCTCCTCGACCAGCCACTCGTTGGCTCCGAACTCCTCCGGCACGGTGGCCGACGCGACGGTGCTCGACGAGGGCGAGGAGGGGGTTGTTTCGGGCACGGCGTGCTTCGCCTCTTCCATACGCACAGTGGGTGGTGACTGCCAGGGGTCCTTCGTTCCTCAACGTTAGTCCTCAACTCCAGCAAATGCAGGGTCGAGGTGGGCCTCCGTGTGAGGCTGTCCTCATGACGTCCGTCACGCGGCCCCGAGCGCGGTCTTCGCTGGTCAGTGGGG
Organism: uncultured Actinomycetota bacterium; assembly: GCA_963766475.1. Classification (GTDB taxonomy): domain Bacteria; phylum Actinomycetota; class Actinomycetes; order Propionibacteriales; family Nocardioidaceae; genus Nocardioides. Next base: position 52,648 of record CAVXZS010000011.1, read on the forward strand.
TGGCGGTGCTGCTGCTGGCCGGCGCCGTCGGCTGCGACTCCGGTGACGACATCGGCGCCGAACCCGACGGGTCACCGGGGAGCCACGGATCGGACCACCCGGGCGTCGCCACGGTGATCAGCATCGAGCGCGGCGAGGGCATGGACGCCGCCCGCCAGGCCAAGGTCGTCGACGGCGTCACGGCGGTGATCGACCCCTGGTTCGACGAGGCGTTCCTCGGTGACTTCCCGCGCTCGGACTTCTCCGCGGCGTTCGCCGCGTTCACCAGGGACGCCGCCGCGGACGCGCAGCGCGACCTCGATCTCCTCAGCAGCTCCGGCATCGCCGACCAGATCGACGCGGCGACGGCGACCAACCGCCGGGTCCGCCTCGACGTCTTCGCCCCCGACGGCCACCCGCGCGGGGTCACGGCCAACTTCGTCCTCGACTTCGACACCACCGGTGACCTCGAGGAGCACCTGCGGGTCCACGGTGCCCTCTACCTCGCCAAGGACAAGGGCGAGTGGAGGGTCTTCGGCTACGACGTGGACCAGGCGGTGACCCTGTGACCCCCCGTCCCCGGCGGTGGCGGGCCCTCCGCCTTCTCGCCCTCGGCGTGGTGCTGGCGGTGTGCGCCACCCTGGCGCCGTCCTCGGCCGTGAAGCCCACCGACCTCGCGCTGGTCAAGCTCAAGAGCGCGACGTCGGTCGACGTCAGCCCCGACGTCGTGTGGATCCTGGCCGTCGGGTCCGACGCCCGTCCCGGCGAGGACATGACGCACACCCGGGGCGACGCGCTGCAGCTGATCGGGATGAACACCAAGACCGGAGCGGCGGCCGCGATCGGCGTACCCCGCGACTCCTACGTCGACATCCCCGGCGTCGGCCACGACAAGATCAACGCTGCTCTCTACTACGGCGGCCCCGAGCTGCTCGGCGAGGCGGTCGGCAACCTGATCGGGATCCAGCCGGACTACGTGTTCATCACCAGGTTCGAGAAGTTCCGCGCCATGATCGGCACGATCGGCGGCATCGAGGTCGACAACCCGATCGCGTTCGCCGACGACTCCCTCAAGCCGGACGGCTTCGAGGCCGGCAAGATCCACCTCGGGCCGTGGGACGCGCTGTTCTTCTCCCGGATCCGCCACGACCTGCTCCGGGGCGACTTCGACCGCTCCGCCAACCAGCAGCGCGTGCTGCGCGGCATCCAGGCCAAGATCCGCGAGGGCGCGTCCCGGCACGGCTTCATCGAGAAGGGCGTGCTGTCCGCCATCGAGAACATGGCGACCAACGCGTCGCCGGCCGAGCTCTACCGGCTGGCACGGGCGGCCGCCGCCGTGAAGCCCTCGCTGATCACCACCTGCGTGCTGCAGGGCGGGATCGGCGACGTCGGCGGAGCCAGCGTCGTGCTGCCCTACGTCGACCAGGCCCTGGAGATGGGCGACGAGGCCCGCGAGGACGCCACCCTGGAGACCTGCCCGGGTGGGGTCAACGGTTCTGACGACGGCTGAGGCTGCCTAGCCCCTGACGTGGGCGGCCCCGCGAGCTCCCGCTCATGTGCTTCGGACAGAACACTGTTGGCTGGTTGTTTACCCCGGCGAGCTTCGGCCCCAGTCCGCGACGACAGCTCGCTGCGCTCGCGGGCGCCTGGCTCGCTGCGCTCGCCGCGGCGCGGTCGTCACGGCGATGGGGCCGATCGCCGGGCGCGCGCTGCGCGCGACAAGCCGGGTCGCTTCGCTCCCACCACGGGGTGGCGATCTGGGCTGAGCGGGCGCGCAGACTGAAGTCGGTCATGGGTTGGTGGTGGGAGCGGAGCGACCCGGTCTTTCTCGGGCGAAGCCCGCGCGCCCCGCGATCGGCCTCCGGGCCGTGGCGACTGCGCCGAGCGAGCGCAGCGAGCGAACGCGCCTGCGAGCGGAGCTCGCGTCGCCACGGGCTGGGGGTCGAAGCTCGCGGGGGTAAACAATGGCCCCGTGATGTGCTTCGCGGACCGCGGCTTCGTCTTCCTGTCGATGCCCAAGGCCGGGTCGACGGTCCTGCAGAAGCACTTCGCGCGGCACGCGATGATCCTGTTCCGGCAGCCGCCGGGGATGAAGCACATGAGCGCGGTGACCTTCGAGGCGACCATGGCGCCGTGGCTGGGGCGCTACGGCCACCCGCGCGACTCCTACGAGACCATGTGCCTGGTCCGGCACCCGCTCGACCGCGCGGTCTCGTGGTGGAAGTACCGCGCCCGCCCCGAGGTGGTGGGGCAGCCCAACTACACCGGTGACCTGTCCTTCGCCGAGTTCGCGGAGCGCCTGGTCGGCGGCGAGGTCCCGCTCGGGACCTCGTCCAACTTCGTCACCGACGCCGAGGGTCGCGTGATCGTGGACCGGCTGTACCGCTACGACCACCTCGAGGTCGCGACCGCCTGGATGGCCGAGCGGCTCGGCATCGCGGCGCCGGAGCTCGAGCCGACCAATGTGTCGCCGGCCAGGGAGGGCGAGATGGACGCCGCCACCCGGGCCCGGCTCGAGGAGCACTTCGCGCGGGACCTGGCGATCTACGACAGCGCCGTCTGACCGCCGCGCCGAAGCGGTTCGGGAGGGGCTCAGAACCTACGATGGCGGCCATGAGTCCGGGCTTCCGACAGGACATCCAGGGGCTCCGAGCCCTGGCCGTCCTGCTCGTGATCCTGGACCACGCGAAGATCGGTCCCTTCCACGGCGGCTTCATCGGCGTGGACGTCTTCTTCGTGATCTCCGGCTTCCTCATCACCGGCCTGCTGGTCTCCGAGGCCGAGCGGACCGGACGCGTCTCGCTGCTGGGCTTCTACGCCCGCCGGGCTCGGCGGATCCTGCCCGCGGCCACGCTGGTGATCGCCGCGACCGTCGGGTTCGGCATCTACTACCTCAGCGCCGTCGAGGCGAACGGCGCGATCAAGGACGCGCTCTGGGCGACGTTCTTCGCGGCCAACTTCAAGCTGGCGCACGACGGCACCGACTACTTCCAGAACGACACCCCGCCCTCGCCCCTGCAGCACTACTGGTCGCTGGCGGTGGAGGAGCAGTTCTACGTCGTCTGGCCGCTGCTGGTGCTCCTGCTCTGCCTGTACGCCGCATGGCGGGCCCGGCGCAGCGCGGGGCAGCGCAGCCTCGGCCCGCGGGTCCGCGACCTGGGCGTCTCGCCGCTGGTGGTGATCGTCGGCATCTCGTTCGCCTACTCGGTGTCCTACAGCACCACCGACCCCGTCTCGGCGTACTTCTCGCCGTTCACGCGGGCCTGGGAGCTCGGCATCGGCGCCCTGATCGCCTGCCTGAGCACCCGGCTGATCCTGCTCAAGCCCGCGGTCCAGGCGGCGCTGTCGTGGGGCGGCCTCGCGGCGGTCGGGATCGCGGCGCTGGTCTTCGACGCCACCACTGTCTTCCCGGGGTACGCCGCCGCGCTGCCGGTGGTCGGGACCGCCGCCCTGCTGGCCGGCGGGCTGCGCGCGGCCAGGTGGGGGCCGCAGGGGTTGCTGTCGCTGCCACCCGTGCGGGCGGTGGGGGACTGGTCCTACTCGCTCTACCTGTGGCACTGGCCGGCGCTGATCATCGTCACCGAGGCCTGGCGGCCGGCCGTGGGCTGGCGGGGTGCGCTGGTGATGGCCGCCGTCGTGCCGCTCGCGGCCGCGAGCTACTACTTCGTGGAGAACCCCGTGCGGAGGGCGAAGGTCTTCCGGGTGCGCCGGCTGCGCGGAGCCCTGCTCTACCCCGCGGTCGTCATCGTGACCCTGCCGATGCTGGCCGCGGCCAACTCGGTCGTCGAGGGGGAGCTCAACGACGGCGGCCCGCCGATCACCGTCGAGGAGTTCGGGGCCGGCGGCCCGCAGCAGGACCAGGTCGTGGCGCTGGTGCAGGCCTCGGTCAAGGCGGCCGAGGACGGCTACGACATCCCCGCCAACCTGAAGCCGTCGCTGCTCGACCTCGCCACGGACATCCCCGACCTGGGCAAGTGCCAGTACTTCGAGATCAACAACGACCGCCCGCTCTGCCCGCGCGGCGACCCCGACGGCGACAAGACGCTGGTGCTGATCGGCGACTCGCACGCCCGGCAGTGGGTGCCGGCGCTCGACCAGCTCTCGCAGCGCTACGGCTACACGGCGTACTTCCTGATCCGAGAGGGCTGCCCCTCCTCCGACGTCACCCCGTGGATGGTGCACGGCGGGCCGAGCACCGACTGCGAGGCGTTCCAGGAGTGGGCGCGCCAGCAGGTCGAGGAGCTGAACCCGGACGTCGTGCTGCTCGGGTCGGAGGCCAACCGCCGCGGCTTCACCAGCGACGACGGCGAGCTGGTCAACGACGAGGCCACGATGGCGACGATGTACCGGGAGGGCATGGAGCGGGAGATCGACTACCTCTCGCCCCACGCCGGGCGGGTCATCGTGATCGGTGACCCGCCCGCGGTGATGGAGCACCCGGGCCGCTGCCTCTCCGAGCGCGACGCGACGCTCAAGAGCTGTCTGTCCCGGGAGGACAAGGTCTCGCTGACCTACATCGACTCCCTGCGCCAGGCGGCCAGCAACAAGGGGGTCGAGTTCGTCGAGACCGCGTCGTGGTTCTGCGCCGACGGGTTGTGCCCGAGCGTGGTCGGCGACTACATCGCGCACCGCGACCGCACCCACATCAGCCAGACCTATGCCGGCTACCTCACCGACGAGCTCGAGGGGCAGATCCACCTCGGACCGACCGACGCCACGGCCGCGCCCCAGTGAGCGACACCACCACGCGCCCCGTGCCGACCCTGCGGCATCGGGACGACATCCAGGGGCTGCGCGCGATCGCGGTGCTGACCGTGATCGCGTCCCATGCCTCGGTGCCGTTCCTCCCCGGAGGGTTCGTCGGGGTCGACGTGTTCTTCGTGATCTCCGGGTTCCTGATCTCCCAGCTGCTCTTCCGCGAGGTCGAGAGGTCCGGGCGGGTGTCGATCCCCGGCTTCTACGCCCGCCGCGCGCGACGGATCCTTCCGGCCGCGACCCTGGTGACGATCGCGACCGTCGTGGCCTCGGCGATCTGGCTGAGCGCCATCGACCTGGTCGAGGTCGTCAAGGACTCGCTCTGGGCCGTCTTCTTCGCCGCGAACATCCACTTCGCCGCGGTCGGCACCGACTACTTCGCCGCGGAGGAGCCGCCCTCCCCTCTGCAGCACTACTGGTCGCTGTCGGTGGAGGAGCAGTTCTACCTGGTCTGGCCGGCGCTGCTGCTGGTGCTGGTCCTGGTCGCCCGGCGCCGCGCCCTCCCGAAGCAGCTGGTCTTCGCCGTTTTGCTCGTCGTGACCGTCGCGTCCTTCGTGTGGTCGGTCGTGAGTACGGCGTCGGACCCGCTCGCGGCGTACTTCTCCACACCGGCCCGGGCGTTCGAGCTCGGCCTGGGAGCGCTCACGGCGCTGGTGGCGTCCGCCGTGGCCGCGCGGTGGTCCGCGATGGTGCGCGGGCTCGTCTGCGCGGCCGGGCTGGTCCTGATCGCGGTGGCCTGCGTCTTCTACGGCGACGCGACGCCGTTCCCCGGCTGGGCGGCGGCGGTCCCCGTGGTGGGGTCCGCGCTGGTCCTGCTGGCGGGCGCCGGCGGCACCGCTCGTGAGGGGGGCGTCCAGCCACTGCCGATCCGGGCCCTCGGCGTGCTCCCCATGCGGACGGTGGGGGACTGGTCCTACTCGCTGTACCTCTGGCACTGGCCGGTGCTGATCATCGCCGAGCGCCGGCTGGACGACGGCCTCGGCTTCTGGCGGACCTCGCTCTGCGTGGCCGTGGTCTTCGTGCTGTCGGCGCTCACCTTCCGCTACGTCGAGCAGCCGTTCCGGTCGCCGAGGCGCTTCCCGGTGCGACGGGCGCTGACCCTCTATCCGGCCGCGGTCGCGATGGTGGCGGTCGCCGCCGTGGGCGGGCACTACTACAGCGAGTACGCCTCGGGAGCGCTCGGTGACAACCCGGCGATCACGCTGTCGAACTTCGGCGTCAAGGACCCGTCGAAGTACCAGCTCGACAAGGACAAGACGGTCGCGCTCGTCCAGGCCTCGGTGATCGCGGCCCGGCACCACATGGCCATCCCGAGCAGGCTCGAGCCGGACATCCTCACCGTGCGGGACGACGAGCCGGACGTCGGGGAGTGCAACTACGAGAAGGACTCGCGGCAGCTGTGCCCGCGCGGCGACCCCGGCGCGGACCGGTCGATCGTGGTCTTCGGCAACAGCCACGCCCGGATGTGGATCCCCGCGTTCGACGCGATCGGCAAGGAGCTCGGCTACCGCACCTACTACTTCGTGAAGCCGAACTGCGCCGCCACGCTCGTCTCGGTCGGCGAGCTGGTCCCCGGGTCGCCGCTCTGGCCCGAGTGCGACGAGTTCCGCGACTGGGCGCTCGACCAGGTCGCCGCGCTCGACCCCGACCTGGTCGTCGTCGCCTCGAGCGGGCCCAACCCGGTGCTCTACGACGACGAGGGCAACCGGGTCCCCAAGGACGGCATCGACGACGCGGCTCGCGAGGGGTACGTCGACCTGTTCACGCGGCTCTCGACCACGGCCCGGCGCGCGGTCCTGCTCCGCGACGTACCGAAGTCCGAGGACCTGCCCGACGAGTGCCTCACCAAGAAGGGCAACGACCTCGGCGACTGCGCCTTCACACCGCTGCCGGCCTCCGTCAACGACGCGGACCTCTCGGTCGACGCCGCCGCGGAGACCGGCACCGAGGTGGTGGACCCGACGAAGTGGCTCTGCTGGGACGGCACCTGCCCGACCGTGATCGGCGACGTGCTGCCCTACCGCGACCGGGGCCACCTGACGACGGTCTACGCCGCCGCGCTGGCCGACGAGCTCACCGAGGCGCTCGGGCTCACCCGGGCGTAGGTGCCGTCCCGGCAGGCCGCGCCACTACGGGTGGTAGCACGGCATGACAGAGGTGATCTCGTTCCCCAGAGGGAAGTAGGGCTCCGAGGAGACTGCCGCGCGGCTGAACCCGTAGAACTCGTGCCCGTAGTAGAACCGTGCCTTGACTCCCTCGGTCTGGTTGTTCACGTAGGACTCCCACGCGTACGGCGTCGCGTAGTAGGTGTTGCAGTGGTAGAGCATGTGCATGCTGCCCTTGTAGTCAGACTCGGTGTAGGTGCAGAAGTAGCCGGACGGGCAGCGGTTGATCGTCCTGCCCGCCGTGAGGCCAGTGCTCAGCGGGCGAGCGCGCTTCTGACCGGGCAGCGTGAGGACGGTGGCGCCGCCGTCGTAGCGGACCTCGTTGACTGCGACCTGGGTGCCGCCGGTCTTCTGGACCTCCCGGCCGACGCGGGCCTGGAGCCGGTCCGCCTGGGCGGGAGTGAGCCCGAGCGACGTGGCCTGTGCGGCGTACGGCGCGTCCTGCGTGGGGGAGCTCTCCGCGGCGCTGGCCGCACTGCTCAGCCCGGCGAGTGCGAGCACCGCCGCCGCGAGGAGGGTGAACGTGTGGAACCTGATCTGCATCATCTGCCTTCCGTGAGGTTGTGACGTGCATCCGGCTCCTCGGGTGAGGAGCCGGACGTTCAGGACTACACGCTGTCGAGCGGACCCGGCCAACGTTTCTGGCGTGACCGAATCTGCCTGCGTGAGTCCGACCGCGGAGCCGGCGCGGCTCTCGCCATCAGGTCCAGCCTTGCGAAAGATCCGCCGGCGCCCTCCGTCTGGCGAGAAGTTGCCATCGCCGCAGCGCCGCCGCGTGTCCTGCCCGCGGCTGGGGCTGCTCGGGAGCATCCTGTCGCTCGTGGCCCTCGACCTTCCGTGCCCGAGCTGCGGGACCCAGATGTACGCCGAGCAGGCGCACAACCGATGCCCGTCGTGCCTCTACATCGAGCCGTGCTGCGACGGCGCGCCCCAGCCGTGCCGGCTGTCCTCCGCTGCTCCCGACCCGACGACTGCCTGACCGCGGCCCCGGTGGCCCTCGAGACGACCCGCCTACGCCTCCGTCGGGCGCACGTCGCTCCAACCGGTCCAGCCGCGATGCTGGAGGAGCTCGACGACCCGGCGCCAGGCCGGTGACGCGTCGAGGGCCTTCGCGTCGAGCAGCTCGACCACCGGCTGCTCGAGGTCAGAGTCGTCCTGACCAACGGTGGGCAGCTGGTCGCTGATCTGGCGGAACACGGCCGCGAGCTGGTCCGCCACCTTCTCGAGCCGCGGGTCGTCCTCCGCCCAGTCCCGGGCCCGGTCGAAGGCGAGGTACATGTCCTTGAAGGCCGGCCAGTCGAGCTGTTCGGTCTTCGCTGCCATCCACTCCGGGACCTTCTCCGGGTAGCGGGCGTTGATGAGGATCCACGAGTCCCGCTCGACCTTCACGCTCTCCTCGGACACCCCCAGCGCACGCAGCTTGTCGAGGTAGTCGACGGCGACCTGTGGCAGGGCCAGGCTGTCGCCGCCGACCAGGAGCTTGACCTTGGCGCGATGCTCGGCGATCTGGCGCTGCCGCTGCCGGAGCTCGACGTCGAGGTCGACTATCGCGTCGTGGAAGGCCGTCTCGTCCGCCTCGAGCAGCTCGGCCACCCGGGCCAGCGGCACGCCGGCCTCGGCCAGGGTCCGGATCCGGATCAGCTCCACCAGGTCGTCGGCGTCGTACCTCCGGTAGCCCGAGCTGTCGCGCGCCGGCTCGGGCAGCAGCCCGCGCTGGTGGTAGTGCCGGACCGCGCGGACGGTGACGCCCGCGAGCCCGGCGACCTCGGAGATGGTCAGCATGGAACCCGGCCTACCCCGACACCTTGCGCTGGTACAAGCGAACCGCCCAGACCGCGCTCACGGCGGTGATGGCGACACACCACCCGACGGCCTGAAGTGCGTCGGTCGCCGACGGGTTCCCGGCCAGCAGCCCACGCAGGGTCTCCATCACCGGCGTGAACGGCTGGTACTCCGCGAACCAGCGCACTCCGACCGGCATGGTGTCGGTCGGGACGAAGCCGCTGCCGAGGAACGGCAGCAGCACTAGGGGCATGGGACTGTTGCTCGCGGTCTCGACGCTGTCGGCCAGCACGCCCAGCGCCACGGTCAGCCAGGTCAGGGCGAGCGCGAAGAGCAGCACGATGCCCACCACCCCCAGCCAGTCGGCGACGCCGGCCTCGGGCCGGTATCCGAGCGCGAGGGCCACGCCGATCGCCACCGCGGCCGCCAGCAACGTCTGCACCAGCGCGCCGCCGACATGCCCGGCCAGGACCGAGACCCGAGCGATCGGCATCGTGCGGAAGCGGGCGACGACGCCCTGGGTCATGTCCATGGCCACACCCACCGCCGTGCCCAGCGCGACGCTGGCCACCGCCATGGCGACGATCGCCGGAGTGATGTAGGTGAGGTAGTCCGCGCGGCCGCCGCCGGCCCCGGCGATGCCGGCACCGAGGGTGTTGCCGAACACGAAGACGAAGAGGAGCAGGAACAGGATCGGCTGACCGAGAAGCATCAGGGTCATCGACGGGTAGCGGCGCATGTGCAGCAGGTTGCGACGCAGCATGGTGGTCGTGTCGGTGACGGCGAGGGTGAGGCTCATCGGACTGTCTCCAGCTCCTGCGCGTCGTCGGACGCGGCATCGTCGTGGGGGGTGGTGGTCGGTCGGCCGGTGAGGGCCAGGAACACGTCGTCGAGGTCGGGGGTGCGCACGGCCAGCCGCGTGATCTCGACGCCGGCCGCATCCAGCGTGGCCAGCACCTCGCGGACCTGACGCACGCTGCCGTCCCCGGGCACCTCGACGGCGTCGGAGCCCGCGACGCGTCGGGCGCCGTCGGCCAGTGCCGCGAGCGCTGCCTCGGCACCCGCCTCGCCCTCGAGGTCGAGCCGCAGGTGACTGCCGGGCACGGATCTCTTGAGCTCGTCCGGCGTGCCCTGCGCGACGATCCGCCCCCCGTCCAGCAGGGCGATCCGGTCCGCGAGCCGGTCGGCCTCCTCGAGCTGCTGGGTCGTGAGCAGGACGGTCACGCCGTCCGCGACCAGCTCCTCGACGATCTCCCAGACGGTGCGCCTGCTTCGCGGGTCGAGCCCGGTGGTCGGCTCGTCCAGGAAGACGACCTGCGGGCGACTCATCAGGGTCATCGCCAGGTCGAGCCGGCGCACCATCCCGCCCGAGTACGTCGACGCAACCCGGTCGGCGGCGTCCAGCAGGTCGAGACGGCCGAGCAGGTCCTCGGCCCGGTCCTGGCTCTCGCGGCGGTCGAGGTGCCACAGGTCGGCCATGAGCCGCAGGTTCTCGCGGCCGGTCATCAGCGGGTCCACGGCCGAGAACTGGCCGGTGACGCCGATCGCGGCGCGCACGCCGTCAGGATCGGCCGCCAGGTCGCGCCCGGCGACGCTCACGGTCCCGGCGTCCGGGGGGAGCTGGGTGCACAGGATCCGCACGGTCGTGGTCTTGCCCGCGCCGTTGGGGCCCAGGAGGGCGAACACGCTCCCGGCCGCCACGTCGAGCTCGACTCCGTCGAGCACGACGTGGTCGCCGAAGGACTTCCTGAGCCCGTTCGCGATGATGGTTGAGGTGGTCATGGAACGAGTGTGGAACCCTGACGCTGCGTCAACGTCAAGCCCGCCAGGTATGACCGCCGACACACCTCAGCGAGACGTCAACCGCTGTCGCGGGAGCGACGTGCGGACCGGTATGCCGGCTCGCGCAGGCGCATGACGACGGGGTACTGATCGAGCCCGGGGATCTGGTTGACCACCGGGTCGAACGAGAGCGGCGGGTCGGGTGCGTCGTCTCGGGAGATCGCGAGCTCGGCGAAGGGGCGCCAGGGCCCACCACCGATCGCGCAGGCCAGCTCCACCACTCCGGGGTGGTCCGAGCGGGCGCCGAGCAGGACGGGACCGGCCGCGGTCTGGTAGGGGAACAGCGTCGTCATCGGACGTCCGTACGCCGCGCGGCTGACGGTGAGGACGAAGCGGGTCAGCCGGCCCCATCCCGTGGTCGCCAGCAGCAGGTCCCCGGGACTCCCATCGGGGTTCGTCACCCGGACCGCCAGCCCGTGGATGTCTGGAAGCGACTCCGGCAGCCCGATCGACCGCGACTCGCGCACCACCACCGGTTCGTCACCGGCGGAGTCGAGGAACGCCACTCCGGTCGGCGGGTCGAGCCCGCGGCGGCGAAGCCGTCCGACCACCACCCTCCCGACCGGGTGCAGCGGCTTGCGCGCCGGGCGCACCGCTCCCAGGGTCCGGGCTCCCACGCCGAGCACCGACCCCGCAGCATCCGAGGCACGGCGGCTCAACGACTCCAGGACGGTCACACGAAAGAGTTACCCGGAAGTCGTCGACGGACTCGGCCCGAGGTGCCCGGCGGTGCCGCCCGAAGGGGTGAAGAGTTCGCCCGCGAACGCGGGTACTGGGACAACCTCGTCCGTTCACACCTGGAGACCCCGTGGCTGCACAGCGCCCAGCGAAGAAGACCACCAAGAAGACCACCAAGACCACTGCCAAGACCACCGCGAAGCAGGCCGCCAAGAAGCCGGCGAAGCAGGCCGCCCAGAAGACCACCAAGCAGGCTGCCAAGAGCACCACCAAGAAGTCGGCCCCGCAGGCTGCCGAGAAGATCGCGAAGACCTCGAAGACCTCGAGGACCTCGAAGACCTCGAAGACCTCGAAGACCTCAGCCACCCAGGTGGCGAAGAAGACCGTGGGCAAGGCAGCGCGCAAGGCGGCCGCGGCCGCCGCGAAGCTCATCGAGCCGGCGATCCCGGGCACGCCGGGCAGTGCGCCCGCGCCGCTCGACGAGCCCACCGAGGCGCGCGCACCGTTGCCGCCGAAGCCCGACCAGGCGACCCCGGACACCCGCACGCCGACGGGTGCGGAGGTCGACGCCAAGCCGACGGACGCCGGCCAGCAGGGTGCCTTCCTGACCACCGCGACCGGCGTCCGGCTCCTCGACAGCGACCACTCGCTGAAGGCGGGCCCGCGTGGTCCGACTCTCCTGCAGGACCACCACCTGCGCGAGAAGATCACCCACTTCGACCACGAGCGCATCCCCGAGCGCGTCGTGCACGCCCGCGGAGCCGGCGCGCACGGCGTCTTCGAGGGATATGGCACCGCCGAGGGCGTGACCTCCGCCGGTTTCCTCGCGAAGGGCAAGGAGACTCCGGTCTTCGTCCGCTTCTCGACCGTCCTCGGGTCCCGCGGCTCGGCGGACACGGTCCGCGACACCCGTGGCTTCGCGACGAAGTTCTACACCGACGAGGGCACCTTCGACCTGGTCGGCAACAACATCCCCGTCTTCTTCATCCAGGACGGCATCAAGTTCCCCGACGTGATCCACGCCGGCAAGCCCCACCCGGACCGCGAGATCCCGCAGGCGCAGAGCGCCCACGACACGTTCTGGGACTTCGTGTCGCTCCACACCGAGGGCCAGCACCACACGATCTGGAACATGTCGGACCGCGGCATCCCGCGGTCCTACCGGATGATGGAGGGCTTCGGTGTCCACACCTTCCGGCTCACCAACGCCGAGGGGCGGACCTCGCTGGTGAAGTTCCACTGGAAGCCGGTGCTGGGCGTCCACTCCCTGACCTGGGAGGAGGCGCAGATGCTGGCCGGACTCGACCCCGACTTCCACCGCCGCGACCTCTACGACGCCATCGAGTCGGGAGCGTTCCCTCAGTGGGAGCTCGGGATCCAGGTCTTCGAGGACAACGAGGACCAGACGTTCGCGGGGATCGACCTCCTCGACCCGACCAAGATCGTCCCTGAGGAGCTCGCCGAGGTGCAGCGGATCGGGCGGCTCACGCTCAACGCCAACCCCACCAACTTCTTCGCCGAGACCGAGCAGGTCGCGTTCCACGTCGGCCACCTGGTGCCGGGGATCGACGTCACCGACGACCCGCTGCTGCAGGCCCGGCTGTTCTCCTACGTCGACACGCAGCTGACCAGGTTGGGCGGCCCGAACTTCAACCAGATCCCGATCAACCGGCCACACGCCCCGGTCAACGACATGCTGCGGGACGGCTTCCACCAGCACGCGGTGCACGCCGGGGTGGCGCCGTACAAGCCGAACTCTCTCGACGGCGGCTGCCCGTTCTTCGCCGGCGCGGACGGCCGAGGGATCGAGGGCGCGTTCGTGGACACCCCGGTCCGGGTGGCCGAGGCGACCAAGGTGCGCGCGAACCCGGCGTCGTTCGACGACCACTACAGCCAGGTCCGCCAGTTCTGGCTGAGCATGACGCCGGTGGAGAAGGAGCACATCATCCGGGCCTACACCTTCGAGCTCGGCAAGTGCTACGAGCAGGCGATCAAGGAGCGTCAGCTCCTGGCCCTCGCCAACATCGACCCGGTCCTCTGCCAGGAGGTCGCGACCGGGCTGGGTCTGCCGGCACCTCAGGCGACGGTCGAGCTCCAGGACCTCGACCCGAGCCCCGCGCTCTCCCAGGTGGGCGGGGAGTACCCGCCGGACGGCCGCATGGTCGGCATCGTCGTCGACCCCGACGGCGACCTCTCCGGCATCGGCACCCTGCGCGCGACCATCCATGCTGCCGGCATGGTGCCGCTGCTGATCGCCCCGCACGGCGGCATGGTCGACGGGATGCCCGTCCAGCGGACCTTCGCGACCGCCCGGTCTGTGGAGTTCGACGTGCTGCTGGTGGCCGGCGCGCCCGTCCCCGCCCCCGACGCGCTGCCGCAGCGTGACGAGAAGGCCGGCGCGGACGAGACGGCCCCGGTCGACCCGCGGGTCCTGCTGATGCTCGAGGAGTGCTACCGGCACGCCAAGGTGATCGGCGCCTGGGGGGACGGTGTCCAGGTCCTCGACGCGGCCCGATGCACGGGATCGGTCGGCATCGTCACGGACGACGACCCGGCGGGGGTCTTCGCCCAGGTCCAGGCGCTGATGGCGGCGCACCGGGCCTGGGAACGGTTCCCGGCTTCTGTTGCCTGACCCCGTCGGGGGTACCCCCTCTTCGACACGCAACCGAGCGCCGGGGAGGCCACTCGTGAACAGATCGGCGACGCACGCGCGCTCGGGTGCCGCGCCGCGAGCTCCGGAGGCGCCTGCGCCGGCCGCGCCGCACGTGCGGGCGACCACGGTTCCTGCCTGGCAGCCGGGTGGGTCGTTCACGTTGGGCGCGGAGGACGAGGTGCTGCTCGTCGACGAGGACGGTCTCCTGCTCGGAGAGGCCGCGACCGACGCGGTGGCGACCTTGCGCGAGGCCGTCGCTGTCGAGGGTGCGATCTCAGGGGAGATCTTCGTTGACGAGATCGAGCTCCAGACACCGGTGTGTGGTGGTGCAGAGGAGCTGATGAGGTCGCTGGGCGCCATGCGCAGGTCGCTGGTCCTGGCCGGCGCCCGCCTCATGGCTGTCGGCCTCCACCCGACCGCGGACTTCGGCAGCGCCGTCATCTCGACGTCGTCGCGCTATGACCGTCTCGGTGCCGAGTTCGCCGGGCTCCTGCGTACGCCGACGGCGGCGTTCCAGGTGCACGTCGGCGTCCCGGACGCCGACACCGCGATGGTCGTATACCGGGCACTGCGCAACCGCCTGTCGGTCTTCCGCGCCCTGGCCGCGAGCTCGCCGTACTGGCACGGTCGCGACTCAGGGCTGGCCTGCGCGCGCCCGGCCATCCTGCGTTCCTACCCGCGCACGACGATGCCGCCGGTGTTGCGCAGCTGGGCCGACTACGAGGAGACGGTCGCGAGGCAGATGTCGGCGGGGGAGGTGCCGGACTACACCTACGTCTGCTGGGAGCTCCGGCCGCAGCCCCGGCTCGGGACGATCGAGGTGCGGGTGATGGACGCGCAGCCGTCGCTGATGCGCTCGGCCGGCCTGGCGGCCCTGGTGCAGGGCCTGGCCCGACACGCTGTGGAGGTGCCCGACCGCGACGACCTTCCGGGCGACGTGCTCCTCGCCAACGACTTCGCGGCCTGCCGTCACGGACTGTCCACGACGGTCCTCGACCTCGACGGGTCGAGGCGACCGCTGCAGGAGGTCGCCGCTCGCGCGGTCGAGGACGCACGCCGGGCGCTTGCGCCTGACGGCCTCGACGGGCCCCTGGAGATCGTGCGGGCCATGCTCGCGGAACCTCCGGAGCACGTGCGTCAGCGAGACCTGTGCGAGCGACAGGGGATGACTGCCCTGCTGGCCGACCTCGTCGCCCGCACGGCAGACGTGGACGGCTGAGCGGGAGGATGTACGCCGACCGGCTCGTGCAGCCGTGGCTCGAGTGCCTGCTCGACCAGCTCCCGGGTCGCGACATCTTCGACGGGCACACCCACATCGGCCAGCACGACCCGAGCGGGTTCACGGCGGGTCTCGGTGAGCTGCTCGAGTCCCTCGAGGCCGTCGGCGCGCGCGCCGCGGTGTTCCCGCTCGCCGAGCCGGGCGGCTACCGGAAGGCCAACCTGGTCTGTGCCGAGGCCGCCGCGCGGAACGAGAGGCTCACCGCCGTCGTCCGCCTGACCCCTGGCGAAGTCTCCGACGGGCTGCTGGAGGAGGGCCTGGCCGCCGGGGCCAGAGGTGTCAAGCTCCATCTCACCAGCGACGAGTTCGAGCTCGGCGACCCCCGACTCGACGTCGTCTTCGAGACCGCCGACGACCGAAGGCTTCCGGTGATCGTCCACGCGGGGCCGGAAGGCGACTCGGTCGGAGCCGACGCGCTCAGGATCTGCGCACGATGGCCGGGGCTCCGTCTGGTGCTGGCACATTGCGCTCTGACCGACATCGGCTGGCTCTGGCGCCATGTCGACGAGGCCCCCAACCTCTTCTTCGACACCTCGTGGTGGACGCCTGCCCACCTGCTCATGCTGTTCCGCCTGGTCCCACCCGGCCGGATCCTCAACGCCAGCGACCTGCCGTACAGCACCCCGGTCTCCCACACGCTGACCACGGCTCGGTGCGCCTGGCAGGCCGGGCTCGACCAGCACCAGATCGCGGCGGTCATCGGCGGCCAGTTCGCGAGGTTGGTCGAGTCCGGAGATCCACTGGACCTCGGTCCGCCGCCCGTCGCGGAACCTCCGCTCCCGGGCCTGCTGCTCGAGGCCATCTCCACGAACCTGTTGGCCGCACTCGAGGCGATGCAACGCGGCCATGAGCCGGGCGTGCCACTCACCGTCGCGCGGCATGCGTGCCGAGTCTCGGACGACGACCCCGACGCGGAGGTCATCGAGTCGATCCTCCGGCTGTTGGATCTCTACGAGGAGCACCGCGAGCGCATCCCGCGGCGCAACCAGTACCTGCCTGGGTGGGACCTGATCTCGGCGGCGGCCGTCGTGGCGCGCACCCCGGCCGCGCCGCTGCCGTGAGCCTGCCGGCTCGGTAGCCACGTCCCACCTTTGGGGGTGGTGACGGCGGGGTGGCTCGAGGAGTATGAAGAGGTGCCGGCGACCTCGGCTCGCGGTCACGCACCGCGGGACGGTCGCCGGTCCAGTTTCTCCTCCGGGCCCGGGTCGCGGCCCCAGCGCAGCCGGTGTGGGCGTCCAGACCACCGGGTGCCGTTGTGCGCTGCGTCACGCCGTACGGCCACAGCGTTTGCACCGGCGGGCCACAACCGTGCCGTCTTGTGCACGACCGGGCCACGGTCGACAGGCGCGAGCGCCAACCGGGCTTCTGGCCCGTAGCGTTCGCCTTCGTTGCACGACCCGGCCGGGGGGCCGGGACACCTGGGGGGCCACACCGTTGAGCACCATCCGCATTCGTCCGCGCACGCCCGCAACCACCAGCTGGTTCCGACCGGGCCGCCTCACGACCATCACCAGAAGCATCGCGAAGACCGGCCTCGCGGTCCTGGGCCTCGCGCTCGTGGGCCTGGTCCTGCCGTCATCGGCGCACGCGGCGCCCTCGCACGCCTGGAGCGACACCACGGTGTGCGTGGAGTCGCACGTCGGCCCGGAGTGGGGTGTCCTCACCACGCTTCGCACCTGGAACAAGCTCGACGGCGGCCCGACCTTCGTCCTCGAGGCCAGCTGCGCCGACTACGACCACACGGTGACGGTGAGCTACCGCAACGCCGACGACCGCTACACCGGCTGGACCAAGTGGTACTGGGACGAGACCGGGCACATCGTGCACGCCGACGTGACCGTCAACCCGCAGCGGATCAAGGCCTTCGCGAGCGACGACCGGTCGTGCCAGCGCCAGCACACGATGACCCACGAGTTCGGGCACGCGCTCGGACTTCGGCACTACCCGCACTCGCACGCGGGCTCGGTCATGTCCTATCTGGGCTGGGAGCGCCTCTGTGGCGGCCTCAGTGCCCATGACCGAGCGGACCAGGCGAGGCTGTATCCGGCAACACAGACAGTGCGGACAGCCGTCGTCTAGTCCAGTCTGCGCCCGCGCCACCCGAGGTCGCGCCTGAGGAGCCGTGGATCGGGGGAGGCGTCGCGGCAGGAGGATGAAGTTGCCAGGTTCCGCCTCGGCGACCGCGAAGGGTGCCTAGCCTTCGGTCATCCGGACTCGATCTTTGTCGAATCCTTCGCTTGGCGCTGAGCCCGCTCCGGCCATCGGTCCGAGCCCCTGCTCCGACCATCGGTTGGAGCCCCCCATGCTGCACCTTCGTCCCCTGACGCTGTCCGTCCCGTCCCTCATCGTCGCGGTCGCGCTCGTCGCCACCGCACCGTCCGCATCCGCGGCCCAGGCCCAGGTCGGCCTCGGCACTGCCACGTCGTTCGCGGTCCTCGGCGGTCAGACCGTCACCAACACCGGGCCCACGACCATCTCGGGCGACGTCGGCGTGGCGCCCGGCAACGCGGTGGTCGGCTTCCCGCCCGGTCTGGTGACCGGCGGGAGCATCCACGCCGCGGACGCCCTGGCCCTGCAGGCACAGCACGACCTGACCACGGCGTTCAACGACGCCGCGGGACGCGGTCCGGTGGTCGACGAGACCGGCGTCGACCTCGGCGGACAGACACTCCTGCCCGGCGTCTACAACGCCTCGACCTCGATGGCGCTGACCGGCACCGTCACCCTGGACGCGCTGGGTGATCCCGCAGCGGTCTTCATCTTCCAGGCCGGCTCCACCCTCATCTCGGCCAGCAACGCCACCGTGGCGCTCGTGGGTGCGGCCCAGCCGTGCAACGTCTTCTGGCAGGTCGGCAGCTCGGCCACCATCGGCACCGGCACCACCTTCGCCGGCAGCGTGCTGGCCCTCACCTCGATCACGATGCAGACGGGTGCGTCGATCCAGGGTCGCCTGCTGGCCCGCAACGGCCAGGTCTCCCTGGACACCAACGTCATCAACCGGCCGGCCTGCCGCGCCGTGCCCCCGCCCGTCACCAGCTCGCCCACGCCGACCGCGTCCCCGTCGCCGACGACCAGCGCGACCGCGACCGCCACACCGACCACCTCGACCGGACCGACCGGGCCGACCGGTGGCACGGGCTCCGGCTCGGGAGGTAGCGGTAGCGGCAGTGGCAGCGGCACCCACACCGGAACCAACACCGGAACCACCACCCACACCGGGACGCACACCGGGACCGGCATCTCGACCCCCGTGGTCCCGCCCGGCCACCCGGAGACCGGCAGGCTGCCGGGCGGGGACCACGACTCCCAGCTCTGGCTGTTCGGTGCGCTGCTCTGTGTCGTCGGTGGCGGTGCGGCCGCGGTCCGGAGCACGCGACGTCGCCTGTCCCCCTCCCGCTCGTGACCTCCGCCGGGACCCGGTCCGCGAGCCAGCTGCTGTGGCGGGCAGCGGCCGCGGTGCTGGGTCTCGCGGCGGTCTTCTGCCTGCTGATGTGGGGCGCCAGCTCCAACCCCACCGACGCAGGGACCCTTCCCGGCGACCCGTCGCCCAGCACCGGGGCACCTGCCGTCGAGGCGACCACGGCCGTCACCGCGGTCACGCCGGTGCCGGCGGCCCGACCGCTGGCGCTCAGCATCCCCGCCATCGGCGTGCGGACCCGCCTGGTCCGGCTCGGACAGCACCAGGACGGGACCGTCGAGGTCCCCGGGAACCCTGCCGAGGCAGGGTGGTTCGAGCTCGGCCCGCCTCCGGGGGCAGCCGGGTCCTCGGTGATCCTCGGGCACGTCGACTCGACCAGCGGACCCGCGGTGTTCTACCGGCTCAAGGAGCTGAGCCCTGGCGACCGGATCGCCGTCCGCCTGGACGACGGGACCACGGTGCGCTTCCGCGTCCACTCCGTCGAGACCTACGACAACGCCGACTTCCCGGCCCAGAGGGTCTACGGGAAGCAGGGGCGGAGCCAGCTCAACCTCGTCACGTGCGGCGGTGACTACGACTCGTCGCGTGGCGGCTACCAGTCCAACGTCGTGGTCTACGCCCGTCGCGCGGGCTGACGGGACACGCTGTCGTTCGGGTCGGAGCCTATGGTCTCGATGTGGAGCGGTTGCTTCTGCTGTCGGGCGCGGCCGTCGCCCTGTGGGTGCTCAGCTGCCTGCTGATGGTGGTCCTGGCAGCACGGCTGCCGCCCGGGCTGGCGCGTCAGGTCGCTGAGTTCCTCCCATCGTGCGTGACCACCGCACGGGCGCTGCGCCGGCATCCCGACGTCCCTCGGCGAGCGAAGGTCGCGCTACTCGTCGCCGTGGTGTGGGTCGTGTCACCGATAGACCTGCTGCCGGAGTTCCTGCCGGTCATCGGGCCTCTCGACGACGTCGTCGCCGTCATCCTGCTGTTCCGGTACGCCGCGAGAAGCATCCCGCGCGCCACCCTCCTGGCTGCGTGGCCGACCGACCCGGCGCTCCTGGAGCGGGTGCTGGGCAGCCAACCCGCCTGACCAGCCGTTTGCCCGCGGGCTCGGTCGCGGGCGAGTAGGGTCGAAGGGCGGTAGCGGAACAAGGTGGCGCTCCCCCTAGTCACCTCTCGACTGCCCTCGTCCCCCTGCGGGGTCGACTACCCAGATCGAGTCGCCATGAGCGCTCATCCAGCATCCGACCTTGCCGAGGACCCCACGGCCGCTCCCGTCGGCCCCCTCGTGCATGATCCGAGGCTGCTCAGCCAGATCGTCGAAGTCTCCGGCGATGCCATCTTCAGCGAGGACCTGGCCGGCACGATCACGAGCTGGAACGCCGCCGCGGAGCGGGTCTACGGCAGGACGGCAGCCGAGATGGTCGGGCAGCCCACGTGGCACATGCTGCCCGAGGAGACGGCGCTCCAGCTGCAGTCCGTGCACGAGATGGCGCTGTCCGGCGAGCGGGTCGACAGGTTCGACACCTGGCACCTGCGCCCGGACGGCAGGCACATCGCCGTCTCGCTGACCGTCTCGCCGCTGCGCGACGCGACCGGAGCGATGGCAGGACTCGCGACCAGCGTGCAGGACGTGACCGATCGGGTGCAGCTGACCGCCGAGCTCGAGGACGTGCGACGTACCCAGGAGCGGCAGAATCTGGCTCTGGCTCGCTCCAACCGCGACCTCGAGCAGTTCGCCTTCGTGGCCTCCCACGACCTGTCCGAGCCGCTGCGCGCGATGACCGGGTTCGTCCAGCTGCTCGAGAAGCGCTACGGGCCCGTGCTCGACGAGCGCGGTCTCGGCTACGTCTCCCACATCGTCGACGGCTCGGCGCGGATGCGCACCCTGATCGAGGACCTGCTGGAGTACTCGCGCTACCTGCTCGTCGACCCCGACGGGCGCCTCGTGAAGACCACCGACGCCGCGCGCGATGTTGCCTCGTCCCTGGACGTGGTCGGTATCGAGGTCGGGGAGCTTCCCGACGTCTGGTACGACGAGACATCAGTGCAGGCCGTGCTCCACAACCTGATCGGGAACGCCGTGAAGTTCCGCCGGCCCGAGACTCCACTCCAGGTCCAGGTGACTGGTCGCACCGAGGACGGCCGGGTCCTGCTGATGGTCGACGACAACGGCATCGGGATCGACCCGGACTACCGCGAGCGGGTGTTCGGGATGTTCGCCCGCCTGCACGTGCGCGAGGCCTACTCCGGCACCGGTATCGGGCTCGCCATCGTCCAGCAGGTGGCCGAGAGGTCCGACGGCCGGGCGTGGGTCGAGGAGTCCCCTCTGGGTGGCAGCCGGTTCTGCATCACCCTCCCTGCCGTTCCGGGTGAGGAGGCCCTGGCATGAGTCGGAGTGCCGAGCTGATGAGGATCCTCCTCGTCGAGGACAGTCTCGCTGACGTCGAGCTCACGCTGGAAGCACTGCAGGACGCGAAGGTGGCCAACGACGTGACGGTGGTCAGGGACGGCGCTGCCGCGCTCGACCACCTGCGGGCCGGCGCGGACACACCCGACCTGGTGATCCTCGACCTGAACCTTCCGTGTCTGTCAGGGCACGAGGTGCTCGCCGCGATGCAGGCCGACGACTCGATGCGCCGCATCCCGGTCGCGGTCCTCACCACCTCCTCGGCCGAGTCCGATGTCGCGAAGACCTACGACCTGGGCGCCAACTGCTTCCTGACCAAGCCGGTCGAGATCGAGCAGTTCATCAACGTGGTGCGGTCCATCGACAACTTCTGGCTCGGACTGGTCAGGCTGCCCCAATGACCGCGATCTCCGACCACGCGAGCAGACGGTGTGGTGCTGGACCGCAACAGCAGGCTGAGGTTCCTCCTCGTCGAGGACTCGGCGTCGGACAGCGAGCTGATCCGGGCCTTGTTGGAGGACGAGTTCCCCAACACCAAGGTCGACACGGCCACCAGCCTCGAGGTCGCACTGCAGAGGCTTGCCGCGGCGCCCTACGACCTCGTCCTCGCGGACCTCACGCTGCCGGACGCGGATGGGGGAACGGTCGTGAGCAGGGTGCGCGACGCCTACCCCACCGTGGCGTTGATGGTCCTCACCGGACGCGTCGACGGCAGCCTGGCCTTGTGGGCACTCGCCGCCGGCGCCCAGGACTATCTCGTGAAGGGGCGGCACGACGGCCCCCATCTCGCCGAGACGGTGCTGCACGGACTGCAGCGCAGCCGCACCGAGCAGGCGACCCGCTCCCTCCTCATCTCCGCGCTCAACCTGGAGAGCAAGAGCAGCGAGCACCAGCGTGAGCTGAACCTGGCGAAGAGCGAGTTCGTCGCCACCGTGAGCCACGAGCTGCGCACCCCGCTGACCAGCATCACGGCCTACGCCGAGCTGCTCCAGGAGGAGACCGACCTCAACGAGCGGCAGGCAGGCTTCATCGACGCGATCGTGCGCAACGCGAGCCGGCTGAGCTCGTTGACCGACGACCTGCTCCTGCTCTCCGGCTTCACCTCCCGGGAGCAGCAGATGGCCAGCCTCACCGTGGACGTCCGCGAGGTCGTCGAACAGGCCAGAGAGGTCATCGAGACCCTGGGGGCCGGTCGCCAGATCACCGTCGAGTTCGTCCTTCCCGACCAGGGGATGCCGGTCACCGGGGACGCCGGGCACCTGGAACGGGTCGTGCTCAACCTCGTCAGCAACGCGATCAAGTTCAGCGAGCACGGCGGAACCGTGACCTGTCGGCTCTCCGGCACCGCCGACGAGGTGGTCCTCGAGGTGGTCGACTCCGGGATCGGGATCCCCCTGGACGAGCAGCAGGTCCTGTTCACCAAGTACTTCCGCGGCTCCGCCGCCCGTGAGCACGCCATCGAGGGGACCGGGCTGGGACTGCACATCGTCGCGTCGATCGTGAAGAACCACGCGGGGACGATCGCGGTCGAGTCCGGCAACGGACAGGGGGACCGTCTTCACGGTCCGCATTCCTCGCCTGGCTGACTCGGTCGCCGGTGAGATCCTCAGTGACGATGAGGACCCCCGCTAGGTTTCGGACCTGCGCCGCCTCCGGAGACCGACGCCTCGCTGCACCGGCGTCGGCTGGACATCTCGGCGGTTGAGCGACGGCTCGGGCGCCGGGCCGGGGTCGCCGCGCGCAAGGGGGCCGTCAAGATCCCGGGCGGCGACGTCAAGGAACCATCAAGAAGTGCAGACCTGGCCCCGGAGCGGCCTTTAGGTGGGCACATGACCGATGTCGTCTACGTCCTGATCACGCTGGCTGCGTTCGTGGGGCTCGCCCTCCTCGTCGGGGTGCTGGACCGTCCAGAGAAGCACTGAAGCCCGATGAGTGACGTCCTGCCTGCCCTGGGCCAGATCGCGGCGCTGGTGCTGCTGCTGGCCCTGACGGTGCCGCTCCTGGGCCGCTACCTCGCCCACATCTACACCAGTGACCGCCACCTCGCCCCTGAGCGCGTCGCCTATCGCGTGCTGAGGGTCGACCCCGACGCCGACCAGCACTGGCGCAGCTACGCGATGTCTGTGCTCGGCTTCAGCGTCGTCGGCATCCTGCTGCTCTTCGGGCTCGGCCGGCTCCAGCAGCACCTGCCGCTCTCCCTGGGCTTCCCCGCGCTACCGACCGAGGGCGCCTGGAACACCGCCGTCAGCTTCGTGACCAACACCAACTGGCAGTGGTACTCCGGCGAGGCCGCGGTCGGCCACCTCATGCAGATGTCCGGGCTGACCGTCCAGAACTTCGTGAGCGCCGGGGTCGGCATGGCCGTCGCCGCCGCGTTCGCCCGGGGTCTGGCTCGCACCGGGAACGACGGCCGGGTCGGCAACTTCTTCGCCGACCTGGTGCGCACCGTGTTCCGGGTGCTGCTGCCGATCTCGCTGGCGGCGGCCTGCCTCTTCGTCTTGCTCGGCGCCATCCAGAACTTCGCCGGTGACCACGTGATGCACACGCTGACCGGCGGCAGCCAGACCCTGACCGGTGGTCCGGTGTCCAGCCAGGAGGCGATCAAGCAGCTCGGGACCAACGGCGGAGGCTTCTACAACGTCAACTCCGCCCACCCGTTCGAGAACCCGACGCCGTTCACCAACCTGATCCAGATCTACCTGGAGCTCGTGATTCCGTTCGCGATGGCGTGGGCCTTCGGCCTGGTCGTCAAGGACCGCCGCCAGGGCGTCGCGGTCGGGGGCGTGATGGCCCTGCTCTTCTCGGTCGCGGTCGGGCTCCTGACCTGGGTCGAGATGGCCGCGCCGGGCACGGCTCCGCAGCTGGCCGGTGGCGCCATGGAGGGCAAGGAGACCCGCTTCGGCGAGGCCGCGTCCGCCCTGTTCGCCGCATCCACGACCGGGACGTCGAGCGGCGCCGTCAACTCCATGCACGACTCGCTGACCGCCCCCGGGGGTGGGGTGGCCATGTTCGACATGATGCTCGGTGAGATCGCACCAGGAGGCGTGGGCTCCGGTCTCTACGGGATGTTGATGCTGGCCGTGGTCACCGTATTCCTGGCCGGGCTGATGGTCGGGCGGACGCCGGAGTACCTCGGCAAGAAGATCAGTCAGCGCGAGATCGTCCTGGTCGCGCTCTACGTGCTCACCACTCCGATCCTGCTGCTGGTCGGCATCGCGGCGGCAGTCACCTTCGACGACGGACCAGCGGGCATCCTCAACAGCGGTCCACACGGGTTCTCCGAGATGCTCTACGCCGTCACCTCGGCGGCCAACAACAACGGGTCGGCGTTCGGTGGCATCACCACCGGCACGCCGTTCTGGAACACGCTGCTCGGGCTCGAGATGCTGTTCGGCAGGTTCCTGCCGATGATCTTCGTGCTGGCCCTGGCCGGCCGGTTCGTCTCCGCCACGCGGCTGCCCGCCGGCGCCGGCACCCTGCCGACGCACACGCCCCTGTTCGTCGTCCTCCTCACCGGCGTCGCCCTCGTCGTCGTCGGTCTCACCTACGTGCCCGTGCTCCTGCTCGGGCCGGTCGTGGAGTCCCTGTCGTGAACGCACCTGCACCCGTCGCGCCGGCCGCCGTGCCCAGCGTGCTCACCCCCGCCCAGGTCGCCGAGGCCCTGCCCGGCGCCCTCCGCAAGCTCGATCCGCGCGCGCTGCTGGCCACCCCGGTCATGCTCGTGGTCGAGATCGGCGCCCTGGTCACCACGGTGCTGTCGGTCCAGGACCCGAGCACGATGGGCTGGCTGGTCACGGTGTGGCTGTGGCTCACCGTGCTCTTCGGCACCCTGGCGGAGTCCGTGGCCGAGGGCCGGGGCAAGGCCCAGGCCGCCGGCCTGCGGGCGCTCCAGCAGGAGACGACTGCGCGCCGGGTCCGCGGGAGCGCCGACCAGCTCACGTACACAGGCAACCTGGCCGGGCTGCCGACCGACGAGGTGGCCAGTACGTCGCTGCACGCGGGCGACGTGGTCGTCGTGGTGGCCGGCGAGAGGATCCCCGGCGACGGCGAGGTGATCGAGGGGGTGGCCTCGGTCGATGAGTCGGCGGTGACGGGTGAGTCCGCGCCGGTGATCCGCGAGTCCGGCGGGGACCGGAGCGCTGTCACCGGCGGCACCGTGGTCCTCTCCGACCGGATCGTCGTCCGGATCACCAGTGAGCCCGGGCGGTCCTTCGTGGATCGGATGATCGCGCTGGTCGAAGGCTCGGAGCGGCAGCGCACTCCCAACGAGATCGCGCTCAACGTGTTGCTCACCGCCCTCACCGTGGTCTTCGTCGTCGTCTGTGCCACCCTCTGGCCGGTCGCCGACTACGGCGGCGCGCGCCAGCCGGTTCTGGTCCTGGTCGCCCTGCTCGTCTGCCTGATCCCGACCACGGTCGGCGCCCTGCTCTCCGCCATCGGCATCGCGGGCATGGACCGGCTGGTCCGGCGCAACGTGCTGGCCATGTCCGGTCGGGCGGTCGAAGCCGCGGGCGACGTCGACGTGCTGTTGCTCGACAAGACCGGCACCATCACCCTGGGCAACCGGCATGCCACCGAGCTGCTCACGGTCGACGAGGTCGAGCCCGAGGAGCTCGCCGACGCGGCATTGCTCTCCTCGCTCGCGGACGAGACCCCCGAGGGGCGCTCGATCGTCGAGCTGGTGGGCGGGCGACGCGACGTACCCGCCGGGGCGGAGCTGGTGGAGTTCTCCGCCACCACCCGGATGAGCGGTCTCGACCTGCCTGGTCGCTCGATCCGCAAGGGCGCGGGCTCCGCCGTGCAGAAGTGGGTGCACGCGACCGGCACGCCGGCGGGCAGCCCGGTGAACACGCAGCTCTCACGGCTCGTGGACGGCATCAGCTCGTCGGGCGGCACCCCACTCGTCGTAGCCGAGCAGGTCGGGAAGCAGCAGGCCCGGGTCCTCGGCGTCATCCACCTCAAGGACGTCGTCAAGCCCGGCCTCCGGGAGCGGTTCGACGAGATGCGCACGATGGGCATCCGGACCGTGATGATCACGGGTGACAACGCCATCACCGCGAAGGCGATCGCCGGGGAGGCGGGCGTCGACGACTTCCTGGCCGAGGCGACCCCGGAGGACAAGCTGGCGCTGATCCGTCAGCAGCAGAAGGGCGGCCGGTTGGTCGCGATGTGCGGCGACGGCACCAACGACGCGCCCGCCCTGGCCCAGGCCGACGTCGGGGTGGCGATGAACACCGGCACGGTCGCCGCCAAGGAGGCGGGGAACATGGTCGACCTCGACTCCGACCCGACCAAGCTCATCGACGTGGTCGAGATCGGCAAGCAGCTCCTCATCACCCGCGGAGCGCTCACGACGTTCTCGATCGCCAACGACGTCGCGAAGTACTTCGCGATCCTGCCGGCCATGTTCGTGGTGGCCTTCCCCGACCTCCACGTCCTCAACATCATGCGGCTCAGCTCACCGGAGTCGGCGATCGTCAGCGCGATCGTCTTCAACGCGCTGATCATCGTCGCCCTCATCCCGCTGGCGCTCCGCGGCGTCCGCTACCGGCCCTCGTCGGCCGCCGACCTGCTGCGCCGGAACCTGCTCATCTTCGGTGTCGGTGGGCTGATCGCTCCGTTCGTCGGCATCAAGCTGCTCGACCTCGTGATCTCCCCGATCCCGGGTCTCTAGGAGAAGTGATGAAGGACCTCTACGCACTGTTCCGTCAGAGCCTGGCCGGGCTCCGGCTGATGATCGCCGCCACCCTGCTGCTGGGCCTGGCGTACCCGTCCGTCGTCTACGGCTTCGGACAGGCAGCGGCCCCGTGGAAGGCCGCCGGGTCGCTCGTCACCGCAGACGGCGGCCACACGACCGACCCCGGGAAGGCGGTCGGTTCGCAGATCATCGGCCAGCTGGTGACCGACCCCGACCTGTTCCAGCCGCGGCCCTCGGCAGCCGGAGACGGCTACGACATGCTGTCGACGTACGGGTCCAACTACGGACCCGAGGAGCCCGCCCTGGTCAACGCGATCAAGGAGCGCAAGGCGGAGATCGCCGTGCGCGAGGGGGTCCCCCAGAGTGACGTACCACCGGACGCGGTCACCGCCTCGGCCTCCGGGCTCGACTCGGACATCTCGGTGGCGTACGCCGAGCTGCAGGTCCCGCGGGTCGCCGCGGCCACGGGGCTCAGTGAGGACGAGGTTCGCAACCTGGTCGACGACCACACCTCGGGCCGGACCTGGGGCGTGCTCGGCGAGCCGCACGTGAACGTGCTCATGCTCAACATCGCCGTCCTGAAGCAGGCGCAGGGCGCCTGAGGAGGGTGGGAGCATGTCCGGCGTGGCAGATGAGGAGCCCCGGCGCCGCGGGCGGCTGACCGTCTACCTCGGTGCCGCCCCCGGTGTGGGAAAGACCTACGCCATGCTCGGGGAGGCGCGTCGCCGGGCCGATCGGGGGACCGACGTGGTGGTCGGTTTCGTCGAGACGCACGGCCGGGAACAGACTGCTGCCCAGCTCGAGGGCCTCGAGGTGGTCGCGCGCCGGCAGGTCTCCTACCGCGGCGCGACCTTCCCGGAGATGGACGCCGAGGCCATCCTGGCCCGCCACCCGGCCGTGGTCCTGGTCGACGAGCTGGCCCACACCAACGTGCCGGGCAGCCGGCACGAGAAGCGGGCCCAGGACGTCGCGCAGCTCCGCGCGGCCGGCATCGACGTGATCACGACGGTGAACATCCAGCACCTCGAGTCACTCAACGACGAGGTGGAGCGGATCACCGGGGTCCGTCAGCGCGAGACCGTCCCCGACGAGGTGGTCCGCACCGCTGACCAGATCCAGCTGGTCGACATGGCGCCCGATGCGCTGCGCCGTCGAATGGCCCATGGCAACGTCTACAAGCCCGAGAACATCGATGCGTCGCTCGCGTCGTACTTCCGGGTCGGCAACCTGACCGCCCTGCGGGAGCTGGCACTGCTGTGGCTGGCCGACCGGGTGGACGACCAGCTCGACGACTACCGTCGCGCTCACCAGATCCAGGAGAGCTGGCCGGCCAAGGAGCGGATCGTGGTCGCCGTCACCGGCGGCCCGGAGAGCGAGACCCTGCTCCGGCGCGGGGCGCGGCTCGCCCAGCGGGCGGCCGGCGCCGAGCTCCTTGCCGTGCACGTGATCGCCACGGATGGGCTGCACGGCGCCGACCAGCGCCGGCTCGGCCGGGCCCAGGAGCTGGTCGCATCGTTGGACGGCTCTTTCCACTCCGTGGTGGGGGAGGACGTGCCCGCTGCCGTGGTCGACTTCGCGGCAGGGACGAACGCCACGATGATCATCGTCGGCGTCTCCCGGCACGGACGGCTCCGCAAGCTGTTCACCGGCACGACGGGTGACCGGATCGCGTCGCTGGCCGGGTCCATCGACGTCCACCTCGTCACCCACGAGCAGGTCGGGCGCCGGGCCGTCGCCAAGCCGATCCTCTCGCCGCTCTCCCGGTCACGTCAGGCCGCGGGCTGGGTGTCCGCAGTGGTCCTGCCGCTTGCGCTGGCATGGGTGCTGCACGGCTTCCAGGACACCGACCAGCTCCCGCTCGCGATGCTCACGCTGCTCGCCTCCACCGTCGTGGTCGCGCTGGTGGGCGGGCTGCTTCCGGCGCTGCTGGCGGCGATCGTCGGGTTCCTCACCCTCAACTACTTCTTCACCCCGCCGGTGGGCGGGTTCACCGTGGCCGAACCCCGCAACGTGCTGGTCCTCGTCGTCTTCGTCGCGGTCGCGGCGGCCGTGGCGACCGTGGTGGACAGGGCGTCCCGCCGGGCTGCCGAGGCAACCCGGGCCCGGACGGAGGCGGCCACCCTCGGGGCTCTGTCCCGTTCGGTCCTGACCGGCGAGGACACCTCCGATGCGATCGTGGATCGGATCCGCGAGACGTTCGGACAGGACGCGGTCTCGCTCCTCGAACGCGGCACCGACGGCTGGCGAGTGCTGGCAGCCACAGGATCTCCCTGTGCCACCACGCCGGACGAGGGCGACACCCGGGTCCGGGTCGACGACGAGCGCACCCTGGCGCTGTGCGGGGCGCCTCTCCGGGCATCCGACCAACGCGTGCTCGAGGCCTTCGCCGTCCAGACCAGCCTGGTGCTCGAGTACCGGCGGCTGCGCGAGCGCGACGAGCGTGCGGCCGCCCTCGAGCGTGCCGAGGCCACGTCGACCGCGCTGCTCCGGGCCGTCTCCCACGACCTGCGCACGCCGTTGGCGACGATGCGGGCCGCCGTGGACGGCCTGCTCGCTGCGGGGGTTCCGGAGGCGGACCGACAAGAGCTCGTGACGTCGGTCGGCGAGTCCGCAGAGCAGCTGGAGCGCCTCATCGACAACCTGCTCGACCTGTCCCGGCTGCAGAGCGGGCTGGTCCACCCCGAGCTCCGGCCACACAGCCTCGAGGAAGTGCTCCCCATGGCCGTGGCCGGCCACGCACCCGGGGCCGTACGGCTCGAGGTGGACGAGTCCACGCCGCTGATCCTGACCGACTCCGGCCTGCTCGAGCGGGTGGTGGCGAACCTGATCGGCAACGCCGTGCGTCTTTCCGTCGGCGAGCCCGTTCGCGTCATGGCACACGTGCTGCCCGAGACCGTCGAGGTCATGGTCGTCGACCGGGGCCCCGGCCTGCCCCCCGACAAGAAGGATCGGATGTTCGAGCCCTTCCAACGGCTGGGCGACGCGACCCCTGGAGGCCTCGGGCTGGGCCTGGCGGTCGCACGCGGCCTCACCGGGGCCATCGGAGGCAGCCTGACCGCGGAGGACACCCCCGGCGGTGGGCTCACCATGGTGCTCGCCCTGCCGCGGGCCGGCACCGATCACCCCACGGGCTCCCTGCCGGCCTCGTCGACGGCGGCGGGGTGATCCCGTGACCCCCGGCAAGGTCCTCGTGGTCGACGACGAGCCCGCGTTGGTGCGCGCGCTGGCCATCAACCTGCGTGCGCACGGCTGGGAGGTGGTCACTGCGGGCAGCGGGAGGGCGGCTCTTGACGCCGCGGCCACCACCCACCCCGATGTCATCGTCCTCGACCTCGGCCTTCCCGACATGGACGGCACCGAGGTGATCTCGGGCCTCCGGGGCTGGACGACGGTTCCGATCGTCGTCCTCTCCGCCAGACAGCACGGAGAGGACAAGATCGAGGCACTCGACCTCGGGGCCGACGACTACGTCGCCAAGCCGTTCGCCATGGACGAGCTGATGGCGCGTCTCCGTGCCGCCGTACGCCGGGCCGCCACCGGCGAGCCGACCGAGACCATCGTCGTCGTCGGCAGCTTGACCATCGACATGGCCCGCAAGACCGTCAGCCGCGCCGGCGTCGCCATCCCGCTCACGCCCACCGAATGGGGCTTCCTGGAGCTGCTGGCCCGACACCTCGGGAAGCTCGTCACCCGGGAGCAGATCCTGCGCGAGGTCTGGGGCACCACGCACCTCCACGAGCACCACTACCTGCGGGTCTACATGGCACAGCTGCGACGCAAGCTGGAGGACGACCCCGCGAGACCCCGGCACCTGCTCACCACCAGCGGCATGGGCTACACGCTGGTGCTCTAGCCCGAGTGGCGGCGCGGACCGGGCCCGCGGGCTCAGACCTCGATCGTGGATCCCATGCTGACGGTCCGGTCACGGGGAAGGCCGAAGTAGTCGGCGGCATCCGCGGCGACGCCCGACGTGGCGACGAACAACCGCTTGCGCCAGCGGGCCATCCCGGGCGCGTCGCCGACCCGCAGCGAGATCGTGGAGACGAAGTAGGTCGTCTCCTCCGGCTCCAGCTCGAGCTCGTCGCTCATCCCGCAGGCGAGCTGCAGAGCCGCCGGGATGTCCGGACTCTCCGCGTAGCCATAGCGTGCCGTCACGTGGACGATCCCGTCGTCGGTCCAGCCCAGCGGGTCGATCTCGATCCGCTCGTCCTCGGACACGTACGGCGTCTCCTCCGTCACGACCGACAGGACGACCACGTGTTCGTGGACGACGTGGTTGTGCTCGACGTTGGCCCGCATGGCCAGCGGGACCGTCTCCTTCGTGCGGTTGAGGAACACCGCCGTCCCGGACGTCACTGCTGGATGCGGATCCATCTCGTGCAGGTCGTCGACGAAGTGCCGGAGCTCGCCCTCGGCGTCCTTGCGGGTGCTGGTGACCAGGGCGCGCCCGCGGTGCCACGTCATCATCACCGTCGAGATCGTGAGAGCGATGAGGAGCGGCAGCCAGGCACCCGCGACGATCTTGGTCAGGTTCGCAGCCAGGAACAGCAGCTCGACGCCGAGGAAGACCGCGGCGCCGGCGATGACGAGAGGCAGCGGCCACCTCCACTGGGAGCGGGCCAGGAAGGCGAGGAGCACGGTGGAGATCGTCACGGTGGCCGTCACCGCCATCCCGAACGCATAGGCAAGGGCACTGGAGGACTGGAAGAGGAGCACCAGCACGAGGACGGCCACCATCAGCACCCAGTTGACCCACGGGACGTAGACCTGCCCGCGGGTCTCCTCAGAGGTGTGCAGGATGCGGAGCCGTGGCAGGTACCCGATCTGCACTGCTTGCCTGGTGACCGAGAACGCACCGGTGATCACCGCCTGGGAGGCGATCACGGTCGCGGCCGTGGCGAGGATGACCAGCGGCACGAGCAGCCCGTGGGGCACCAGCAGGAAGAACGGTGCGCGGGCCGACTCCGGGTCGTCGAGGATGAGGGCGCCCTGGCCCAGGTAGCTCAGCACGCAGGCGGGGAAAGCCACCATCAGCCAGGCTCGGGTGATCGGCGGCCGGCCGAAGTGACCCAGGTCGGCGTACAGCGCCTCGGCACCGGTGATCGCCAGGACGACGGCGGCCAACGAGAAGAACGCGATGCCGAAGTCGCTGACCAGGAAGTCGAGGGCATAGGTGGGGGAGAGGGCCTTGAGCACCTCCGGCTGCCGTGCGATTCCGCCGACTCCGAATCCGCCGATGGTGACGAACCACATGACCATCACCGGTCCGAAGAGTCTGGACACGCGCCCGGTCCCGAAGCGCTGGACGGCGAAGAGGAGCACCAGGATGACGGCCGTGATCGGGACCACGAACCTCTCGAGGTCGGGCTGCACGACCTCGAGTCCTTCCACCGCGGACAGGACCGAGATGGCCGGGGTGATCATGCTGTCGCCGAAGAAGAGCGATGCCCCCAGGACGCCGAGCAGCGCCAGCGCCAGCTTGAGGCGCGCACTGCCTGGGGCGCGTCTGCGTGTCAGCAACGTCATCAGGGACAGGATCCCGCCCTCGCCGTGGTCGTCGGCGCGCAGGACGAGCAGCACGTACTTGGTGGTGACCACGATCGTGACCGACCAGAAGATCAGCGAGGCGATGCCGAAGACGTGGTCGACGGCCACCGGGACCGGGTGCGGGTCGTCGGGGTTGAAGACCGTCTGGATGGTGTAGATCGGGCTGGTCCCGATGTCACCGAAGACCACGCCCAGCGCGCCGAGCGTCAGCAGCCTCGTGCTCTGAGGGCTGGTCACGGAGCCGCGGGCGCGCACGACGAGGTACCCATGTGCCGAGACACTAGCGAGCCTGAGACGGCGGCTCATCGGCCCGCACACCTGACCGTAGGGGGAGTCGTGAGGCCGCCCGGCGGACTCCGACCGGCCAGAGCTCGGCCGATTCGGCGCGGCCCGACGGCCCCTCCTTGCGCGGCACTATTCGGTGTTGCTATCTAGCGGTACTCAGCGCTACTATCTAGTGGTAGTCAGCATCACCGAGTAGTTGGACGGAGAGCTCATGGCCAAGCAGATGACCGAGATGCTCAAGGGCACGCTCGAGGGCATCGTTCTCGCGATCCTCGCTGTGCGGCCGGCGTACGGCTACGAGATCACGGCCCGGCTGCGCGACCAGGGCTTCGCCGACATCGTCGAGGGCACCGTCTACGCCCTGCTCGTCAGGATCGAGCAGCGGGGCTACGTCGACGTCGAGAAGGTCCCCTCCGAGAAGGGGCCGCCGCGCAAGGTCTACTCGCTGAACGCCCGCGGCGGCGAGTACCTCGACGAGTTCTGGAGGAGCTGGAGCTTCCTCGCAGAACGCATCGAACAGCTTCAGCACGACACCGGACACGAAGACGAAGGAGAGAAGTAGCCATGGCAGCCAAGTGGATCGAGGCCCTCACCGGGTCGCTCGAGCACAAGAAGCAGTACAAGCAGGACAAGGCCCGCATCGAGGCCCTGCCCGAGCCCTATGCCACCGCCGCGCAGGCAATGCATCGGTACCTCATGTACTACGGAGGCATCACCGACGGTGACACCCTCGTGACGATGTTCGGCGACCTCGCCGACCTCTGGGAGCGAGCCGCGGTGGACGGGACACCCCTGCGGGCCATCGTCGGCGACGACCCGGTGGAGTTCGCCGAGTCCTTCGCGCAGGCCTACACCGGCAGGCAGTGGATCGACAAGGAGCGCAAGCGCCTGACCGACGCCATCGACGACGCCATCGACAAGGCCGCCGCCGAGCAGGCGTGAAGACGACGTCAGGAGACGCCACAGTGACCACCAACCCGACTCCCGAGCTCGCGATCCGGGCGCGCGGCATCGAGAAGTCCTTCAAGGACGTGCACGTGCTGCGAGGCGTCGACTTCGACGTGCGGGCGGGGAGCATCTTCGCGCTGCTCGGCTCGAACGGCGCGGGCAAGACCACGATCGTCAAGATCCTGGCCACCCTGCTCAAGGCCGACGCGGGCACCGCCACCGTCCAGGGCATCGACGTCGTCGCGAACCCGGCGGACGTCCGCGACGCGATCAGCCTGACCGGGCAGTTCGCCGCCGTCGACGAGGTGCTGACCGGCCGGGAGAATCTCGTGCTGATCGCCAAGCTTCGTCACCTGGTCGACCCCGGTGCGGTCGCCGACGACCTGCTCGCGCGCTTCTCGCTCACCGATGCCGCGGGTCGCAGGACGGCCACCTACTCGGGCGGCATGCGACGTCGGCTCGACATCGCGATGAGCCTGATCGGCAACCCGCCGGTCATCTTCCTGGACGAACCCACCACAGGTCTCGACCCGCAGGCCCGGATCGAGGTGTGGAACACGATCAAGGAGCTCGCCACGGGCGGCACGACGGTGCTTCTCACGACGCAGTATCTCGACGAGGCCGAGCAGCTCGCCGACCGGATCGCGATCCTGCACCGAGGCACGATCATCCAGAACGGCACCCTCGCTGAGCTCAAGAAGCTTCTCCCGGCCGCCGAGGTCGAGTACGTCGAGAAGCAGCCCTCCCTCGAGGAGGTGTTCCTCGCCCTGGTCGGCGACACCGGCGAGAGCCACGCCCCGACCGCGAACCCCACTCACGTCCATGCAGGAGAGAAGCTCCGATGAGCACCACCCACGTCCTCACCGACACCGGCACCCTGACCGGCCGCTCGCTGCGCCACATCCTGCGCAGCCCCGACACGATCATCACCACCGCGGTCACCCCGATCGCGCTGATGCTGCTGTTCGTGTACGTGCTCGGCGGCGCCATCGACACCGGATCCGACGAGTCCTACATCAGCTACATGCTGCCCGGCATCCTGCTCATCACCATCGCCTCCGGCATCGCCTACACCGCGTACCGGCTGTTCCTGGACATGCAGGGCGGCATCTTCGAGCGCTTCCAGTCCATGCCTATCGCGAGGTCGAGCGTGCTGTGGGCGCACGTGCTCACTTCTCTGGCCGCGAACCTCGTCTCGGTCGCGGTCGTCACCGGCGTAGCGCTCCTCATGGGATTCCGCACAGGGGCCTCCGTGGGCGCCTGGCTCGCCATCGCTGCCATCCTGACCCTGTTCACCCTCGCCCTGACCTGGGTCGCGGTCATCGCCGGGCTCTCCGCGAAGACGATCGACGGAGCGAGCGGGTTCAGCTACCCGCTGATCTTCCTGCCGTTCATCAGCTCCGCCTTCGCGCCCACCGACTCGATGCCCGGTCCGGTCGCGTGGTTCGCCGAGAACCAGCCCGTGACCTCGATCGTGAACACCATCCATGCTCTGTTCGCCCAGGAGCCTGTCGGGAGCGACATCTGGATCGCCCTCGGCTGGCTCGCAGCGATCCTGGTCGCCGCCTACGCCTTCGCCATCGCCATCTACCGCAAGAAGATCAGCTGAGGGCCTCCGACTGGACGAGACCCGGAAGGTCCGATGAACGAGTGGAGCCTGCACATCCCTGGAGACGTCTCGCGCGCGGGACTACGGTGATGTGGGTCAACGTCTGAGGAGCCGTCTTGACCGTCCGACTTCGCATCGCGCTGGTTGCGGTCGTGCTCCTGGCCGCAGGGCTGGCGATGCTCGGACATTCGGCTGTGGAAGCGGCTACTCGCTACCGGGTGTCGGCGAGTGTCCAGCCGAGCACGGTGCTGGTCGGCCATCACGTCAGCGTGACCGGCAAGGTGAGTCCGCAGGCATCGCGGCAGGTCGTGAAGCTCCAACTGTCGTCCGAGGCTGGGTGGCGGACTGTGGCTGTGGCGAAGCTGGGGGCGCGGTCGCGCTTCGTGATGACGTACACGCCTCCCGCGGCAGGGACCTACCAGCTGAGAGTGCGCAAGCCCGCGGCAGGTGACCACCGCCGGGGCACCAGCGCGACGGTGACCGTCACGGTGACGCCGTCCCTACCACCCATGTGACCGTGGCGCAGGCCAGACGACACCGCAGATCTGCCTCGGCCGACAGTCAGGTCTCGTGCAGGCGTTGGCTCTAGCCCGGCCTCTCATTCCGTCTTACAGTCCGGACAAGTGCCCTGTCACCTGGTGGGGCCATCGTTTCGGGAGTCGGCGTGAGCAAGCAGCTTCGGATCCTGGTCAGTGTTGTCGCCTCGTTCGCGTTGATCGCAGTTGCGGTCGGCTTCGCAGTCTCGCGTGGAGGCGGAGCCCCCAGCGAGGACCGCGAGCACGAAGCTGAGGGCCGTGGTGCCAGCCACGAGATGCGTGAGGCGCTCGAGAAGCACTCGTCGTTGAGCAAGCAGCGGGCAATGCCGCTTGCCTTCACCTCGGAGAAGCTCGCCCAGGCGAGCGGTGACCCGGAGGCGACCGGCGAGATCCAGAACGGGCCCAACCAGGAGTCCTACGACCAGCGGGCCTACCCGCGCAAGGCGATCGACGTCGCACAGCAGCGGGGGTCCGCGCGGGCGGCTGCCCGGGTGGCTCGCCTCGCCAAGACGAGGGACGGTCGCGCCGTGCTGGCGGACACCCTGCAGTCAGATGCAGGCCCGGCCGCGAGCTGGCAGGCCGTCGGACCCAATGGCGGCCTGGTGGTCCCGGAGGCGACCTACACGGGCAATGCAGCGCACGTGTCTGGGCGCACGACGTCGTTGGCGACCTCGGGTGCCTGCACGGTCGCCTCCTGCACGCTGTACGCCGGCACGGCGGGCGGTGGTCTCTGGAAGACGACCAACGCCCTGGCGGCATCGCCGACGTGGACCTCCGTCGGTGCCAACCTGCCGTCCAACGCGATCGGGTCGGTCACGATCGGCTCCGATGGCAGCGTCTGGGTCGGGACCGGCGAGCCCAACGGCTCCTCGGACTCCGAGGCCGGGCTCGGGCTCTTCAAGTCGACCGACGGTGGCACCTCGTTCAGCAAGGTCGCCACCCAGGTCCTCGCGGGTGATTTCACGCTCAACCGATCGGTCGGCGCGGTCGCGATCGATCCCAACGACCCCCAGCACATCCTGGTCGGAACCGCCGTCGCGCGGCACGGCTCGTCATCGGTCAACGGCGGTCGCTACACCCCTCCTGGGCTCGCCGCAGATCGGCCTGTACGAGACGACCAACGGCGGCGGCTCCTGGACCCTCGCGCTGAGCGAGAACTCCGATTCCGGCGACCCGAGCTCGCCGAACGGTGGGGACTTCTTCCGGGGCGGGATCTCCAAGATCCAGTTCGACCCCACCCACGCCGGCGTGGCGTACGCGTCGATGTTCGACTACGGCCTCTACCGCGCCACCGCGGCGGGCGGGGCGTGGAGCCGCATCTACTCGATCCACAACCCGGGCGCAGTGGCGACCAGCTCGACCAACCGAGTCGAGTTCGCGACCGCCTCCATCGGTGGAGGTGCCACCCGGATCTACCTGGGTGACGCGACGTACTTCGGCGACGCCTTTTCGGGGCTGCTGCGCACGGATGACGCGACCGCGGCCACACCGGCCTGGACGGCGCTCTCGAGCTCAACCAAGGGGACGCCGGGCTACGGGTCGTACAACTTCTGCCAGGGTCAGTGCTCCTACGACATGGTGGTCAGCAGCCCTCCGGGCCTGCCGGACGAGGTGTTCTTGTCCGGCTCCATGAACTACGACGAGCTGGAGGCCTTCGGCGGTCCGGGCAGCTCCAACGGTCGCGCGGTGGTGCGCTCGGCGGACGCCGGGGTCCACTTCACCGACATGACCAACGACGTGAGCAACAACGGCCTGCACCCGGACCACCACGCGCTCATCTTCGTCGATGCTGGTGGCGCCGAGACCTTCTTCAGCGCCTCTGACGGCGGCGTGGTCCGCCAGAACGGGCCCTACGTCGACCACAGCGCCGACTGCAGCTCGCGTCCCGGGCTCTCGGGCGCCGACCTGGCCGACTGCCAGCAGTACCTCTCCGCCATCCCGACCAGCAACAACGACAACATCAATCTGGGGCTGCAGACCCTGCAGTTCCAGTCGGTCACCGTAGGGGGCGCCGGCATCGTGCAGGGAGGCACGCAGGACAACGGCACCTGGGAGAGCGACCAGAGCGGGTTCGCCGAGACTGTCGGTGGTGACGGTGGTCAGTCCGGGTTCGACCACAGCAACCCGGCCATCCGGTTCCACTCCTACTTCAACCCCCAGCACGACGTCAGCTTCGACAACGGCTCGCCCACCAGCTGGGACTGGATCAGCGACCCCTTCAACGAGGCGTCGTCGTTCTACACGCCCCTGACCGCTGACCCGGTCACCTCCGGCACGGTGTTCAACGGCCTGCAGCACATCTGGCGCACGACCGACAACGGTGGCCCGCAGGCCTACCTGGACCAGCACTGCAACGAGCTCACCGGCGACTTCGCCGTCCAGTGTGGTGACTGGGTCACGCTCGGTGGCGCCGCGGGCGACCTCTCCGGCGGAAGCACCGCCAACTACGTCGTGGCCATCGAACGGGCACAAGGCGACGCCTCCACGCTGTGGGCAGGGACCCGACTGGGCCGCATCTACATCTCGAAGAACGCCAACGCCGCAGCGGCCGCTTCGGTGACCTACACGCGGCTGGACCAGAGCGCGGGTCTGCCGCAGCGGTTCCCGTCCAGCATCGCGATCGACCCGGCCAACCCCAACCACGCGTTCATCTCCTACTCCGGCTACTCGGCGTACTCCCCGGGCGGACACGTCTTCGACGTGACCTACAACCCCGGCTCTGGCACCGCGACGGCCACGGACCTGAGCGCCAACCTGGGTGACCAGCCGATCACCGACCTCGTCTACGCGCCGACGGCACACGCTCTGTTCGCGTCGACCGACTACGGGGTGCTGACCAGGTTGACCACTGGCGGTGGCGGCTGGGTCGGGACTCCGGGACTGCCCGTGGTGGCGGTCTACGGTCTGACCTACGACGCCGCAGGTCAGACCCTCTACGCCGCCACCCATGGCAGGTCGGTCTGGAAGATCGGCGTCGCCGCGGCCACCGCGAGCGCAACCACCACCACCGCCACCGCACCCAGGAAGGTCAAGGCCAAGAAGGCGTTCGACGTCTCCGCCACGGTCGGCTCCTCGGGCGGCACCCCGACAGGCACGGTCCAGGTCTACGACGGCACCAAGCTCATCGGGACCGGGACCCTCGCGAGCGGAAAGGTGACGATCCACATCGCCAAGGGGCTCCGGAAGAGGGGCACCCACACCCTGACCGTGAAGTACCTCGGGACCGCGGACTTCTCCGCCAGCCAGACAACCGTCAAGGTGAAGGTCAAGAAGAAGAAGCACCATCACCACCATCACCACCACCACCATCATCATCACCATCACTGAGCCCTGACTCGGTGAGCTGAGGCAGCCGGCCCCGCGCATCATGCGACGGGGCCGGCCGACCCCAGGAGCGGTACGTCCGCCTCGATCGGCCCAGCGCGCAGCTCACGTCATCGAAGAGGGTGTGGAGCGCGACGAACGCTGCCAGGTTCGCGATCATCCCTGCGACCGCGGCGGTGACGCCGGTCACAGCGGCGGAGAGCCATGGGTTGAGTGAACCGGGGTGCGGTACGCGCCGACGAAGGCGACGAGCTGCACCACCATGATCTGCTCTGGACGGGTTCCATATCGCGTGCTACTTTCCTGATCGATTAAATAACCACCACGGAAAGTAGACCCATGTCAGCCATGGTCGACGAGCGGCTGGACACGACGTTCGCCGCGCTGGCGAACTCGACCCGACGGGCCATTCTGGCTCGGCTGGCCGCGGGGGAGGCGACCGTCAACGAACTCGCGGAGCCGTTCGACCTGACGCTTCCTGCGGTCTCCAAGCACCTCAAGGTGCTCGAGGAGGCCGGCCTCATCCAGCGCGGGCGGCGGGCCCAGTTCCGACCCTGCATGCTCGATCCGGCCGCGCTCGACGCCGCCATGAGCTGGGCGGCGACCTGCCGCGATACCTGGGATGCCCGCTTCGACCGGCTCGATGCGCACCTGACCAGATCCGCTGAGAAGAAGTGAGAGCCCGATGAACCAGGACACCGACAACGCCGTACGCCTGACCCGCACCTTCGACGCACCCCGGGACGTGGTCTGGAGGATGTGGACCGACCCCGTGGAGTTCGCCACCTGGTACGGCCCGGACGGCGCCACCGTCGAGGTGACCGAGTGGGACCTGCGTCCCGGGGGCAGGCGACTGGTGGCGATGGGGGTCGATACCAAGGGCGGCCCGATGACCATGCGGTTCACCGGCGAGTTCCTCGAGATCTCGGAGCCCGAGCGGCTCGTCTACACCGAGGCGATGGCCGACCAGGACCATCCGCAGACCCGGGTCGAGGTCGAGCTCCACGACGACGGGGACCGCACAACGGTCATCCTCGTCCACCATGGCATCCCGGCCGGCTCGCCTGGCGCGGCGGGCTGGGAGATGGCCTTGGACCACCTCGCCACACGGCTGCTGTCCTTCGTGGCCTAGGCCACGAAGGAGTCACGACGTACGACGAGGCCGGGCCTGACCCGTCTGCGTCGACACAGTCACATCGCGCCCCGTCATGGTGACGCGGCGATCCCCTCCCCACGGGTGGGGGAGGGGATGCAACCGTCTGGTGTGCTTCAGCCGTCGGAGCCGGAGTCCTCGCCGTCGCCCTCGATGACGACGACCTGGAACGCGTCGTCGAGCCGGACGTCGACCGTGGTCCCGTCGGGCTTGGTCACCTCGACCTCGTAGGTCGCGCCGTTCTCAGAGTCGGACTCGACGCTGTTGACAGTGCCACCGCCGGTGGCGTCGAGCGCGGCCTCCTTCGCCTGGTCGGCCTGTTGCTCGGTGTACTGGTGGCTGGCCGGCCCGTCGTCTCCGTTCCCCGCCACCGCGATCCCGCCTGCGGTGGCCGCGGCGGCCACCCCGAGGACCGCTCCTGCCACGATGACGCGCTTGCGCATGTCTCCTCCGTTCGTCGCCGTTCGCTGCTGGTGTCACCACGGTGCCGGACGGTCGCTGAAGCGACGCTGAACGAGTCGGGACCTGGGTAGGCCAGGTTCAGCCGGGCTTCAGCGCGGCTTCAGCGGGGATGTGTCACCGTGCGGGGATGCGGGTCCTGGTGGTGGAGGACGACAAGCAGCTCGCGGCCGCCCTGCGTCGCGGCCTCGAGGGCGAGGGGTACGCCGTCGACACCGCCCTGGACGGCGCCGAGGGCGAGTGGCTGGCCGGCGAGAACAGCTACGACGCGCTGGTGCTCGATGTCATGCTGCCCACGCTGCGCGGCGACGAGCTCTGCGCGCGGCGCCGTGAGGCCGGTGACTGGACACCGATCCTGATGCTGACCGCGCGGAGCGGGCCCGAGCAGGAGGCGCAGGCGCTCGACGCGGGAGCCGACGACTTCCTGGCCAAGCCGTTCTCGTTCGTCGTCCTGGTCGCGCGGCTGCGAGCGCTGGTCCGCCGCGGCGCGGGGGAGCGGCCGACCGTGCTCGAGGTCGGTGACCTGCGCCTGGATCCGGCCCGGCACCGGGTGACCCGCGGTGAGACCGAGGTGGAGCTGACCCCGAGGCAGTTCTCGATGCTGGAGTTCCTGATGCGCCGCGCCGGCGAGGTGGTCTCCAAGGCCACGATCCTCGACCATGTCTGGGACTTCGCATTCGAGGGCGATCCCAACATCGTCGAGGTGTACGCCCGGCAGCTGCGCCAGCGGATCGACCTTCCGTTCGACCGGCACAGCCTGCAGACGGTGCGGCTGGTGGGCTACCGGCTGGTGGCCGACGGGTGAGCGGTCTGAGCCTCCGGGTCCGCGCCACCGCGGTGGCCTCACTCCTGTGCGCGGTCGTGCTGGCGGCGGGCGGCGTGCTTCTGGTCACGACACTGGACCGGCACCTGACCTCGGGCAGTGACGACCTGTCCCGGTCTCGCGTGCGTGACCTGCTCGACCAGGCCTCGTCGGGGGAGCTTCCCACCGTCCTCCGCAACGTGAACGACGACGCCGTGGCCCAGGTGTTCACCTCGGACGGGACGGTGCTCGCCGCGTCGCCGAACATCGAGGGGGCCGGACCGATCGTGGCGGCCGGCGCCCCGGTCGACGGGGAGCGCCGGACGATCCGGGCACCCGACGACAGCGAGACCGAGGACTACCGGGTGTGGGTGCAGTCCGGCACCGGGACCGAGGGCCAGGTGACTGTCGTCGAAGGGTCGAGCCTGGAGGCGGTGCACGAGGCCACGGCGACGGTACGGCGGACGCTGCTGGTCGGCGTACCGCTCGCAGCCGTGGCCCTGGGCCTGGTCATCTGGCTGGTGCTGGGCGGGGCGCTGGCCCGGCTCGACCGGATCCGGGCCGAGGTCGACGCCATCGGACCTGACCAGCTCGAGCGCCGGGTCCCCGGCGATGGCCGGGCCGACGAGGTCGGGCGGCTGGCCGCCACGATGAACCGGATGCTGGTCCGGATCGATGCGTCTGCACAACGTCAGCGCCGGCTGGTGGCCGACGTCTCGCACGACCTGCAGGGGCCCCTCGCCGCACAGCGGGTGTCGCTCGAGCTCGCCCTGGCGACTCCGGGCCACGTCGACCCGGAGCTGCTGCGCCGCGACGTGCTTGGGGCGACCGGCGAGATGGAGCGGCTGGTCGACGACCTGCTCGTCCTCGCGGCCGCCGACGAGGGAGCTCCGGCAGACACCAGCGCCGTCGACCTGGACGCGATCGTCCTCGAGGAGGCGGCCCGGGCGCGGCACTCAGGGTCGGCGGCCATCGACACGTCCGGGGTCTCGGCCGGCCCGGTGCGTGGCAACCCGAGCGAGCTGCGGCGCGTCGTGCGCAACCTGGTCGACAACGCGGTCACCCACGCCGAGTCCCGCGTCCAGCTCCGGCTCGACAGCGACGACGGGCAGGTGGTGCTCGACGTGGTCGACGACGGGCCCGGCGTACCGGACGACGAGCGGGAGCTCGTCTTCGAGAGGTTTCACCGGGGCGACCCGGCACGCACGCGGGGAGCCCCCGGGACCGGGCTGGGGCTGGCGATCGCGCGCAGCCTGGCCGAGCGGGCCGGCGGCCGGCTGGAGCTGCTCGAGGGCGGGCCGGGAGCCAGGTTCCGGCTCACGCTGGCGCAGTTGATCTCGCCGCGACAGCCACCTGAGTGACATCAGTACGCGCGAAGCGCCAACGCATCACTCGCCACAGAGCCTCGACCACGATCCCGACCCCCATCTTGGAGCGGCCGCGGCGGCGCTCGGTGAACTCGATGGGAACCTCACGCAGCTCCAGTCCGGCCAGAGCCGCACGCCAGGTCGACTCGATCTGGAAGCAGTAGCCGTTCGCCTCGCCGCCAGCCGTCACCGTCAACGCCAGCTCCGCGGTGCGGTAGGCGCGGAAGCCGGAGGTCGCGTCCCGGACCGGAACCGCGAGCATGCCGCGGACATAGAGGTTCCCGACTCGAGAGATCAGCTTGCGGTGGCGTGGCCAGTCGACGGTGCGACCCCCGGCCACGTAGCGAGAGCCGACGGCGATGTCCGCCCCCTCGAGGGCGTGGAGCAGATCCGGTACGGCGGCCGGGGCATGCGAGCCGTCCGCGTCCATCTGGACCACGCGGTCGTACCCCTGGTCGTGCGCCCAAGCTGGCGAGGCTCTTCAGCAGTCGGTCCACGATGTCGCGGATGTGCTCAGCCTCGTTGTAGGTGGGGATGACGATGACGTCCATGTCCGCCACGGTCCGTCTCTCCGACTGATGCGTACCTGACAAGCTCCCGGCCGCGCCGTCTTCTTGTCAGGTGACGAACAGGTCTCGCGCGGGACTGTTGCTCGCCATGATTGTGGGAAGGTCGTGACCATGCCCTTCGGGTTGACGCGACGCCCGTCGTTGGTGGCCACGGGAGCTGGACCGGCCGTCGTCAAGCTCCCGGCGTCGCGTGCATCGGTTCGG
This sequence comes from uncultured Actinomycetota bacterium, assembly GCA_963766475.1. Lineage (GTDB taxonomy): Bacteria > Actinomycetota > Actinomycetes > Propionibacteriales > Nocardioidaceae > Nocardioides. The sequence continues at coordinate 96,092 of CAVXZS010000011.1, forward strand.
AGCGTCGTCGTGGTCAGTGGCTGCGCCCTGGTCCTGCACCTGCTCTGGTTCCGGTTCCTCGCGGGCAGCGGTGGCGATCTCGCGGCGCAGGACGCGTGGACGAGCTTCGCGCTCGCTCATCCGTCGAGTGCCTATGACTTCGCGTGGTACGGCGGGATGCACCCGGCGTCGTACAGCCTCATCTCTCCCTACGTGATGAGCGTCCTGGGGGTGCGGGCCACGATGCTTGTCGTCGGCACACTGTCGACCGCGCTGGTCACGGTTCTCCTTGGCCGGCTGCCCGCGGTGGCGCATCCGGGTTGGGCAGGGGCGTACGCCGCCGTCGCCCTGACCGGGAACGCCGTGTCCGGCCGGGTGACCTTCGGGCTGGGGTTGGCTCTCGGACTCGCAGCGTTGGCAGTCCTCTTCGCCTGGCGCCCGGACCGCACGGGAAGCCTCGAGGTCTGGGGAAGGCGCGCCTTGGTCGGCCTGCTCGCGGGGCTCGCGACCGCTGCCAGCCCAGTGGCCGGGCTCTTCCTCGGCCTGGTCGCAGCGGCGATGTGGCTGGTGGGTCGCCGCCGGGACTCGCTGGCGGTCGGTGTCCTCCCGGTCGCCGTCGTGCTGGCCACGGCACTGCTGTTCCCGTTCTTCGGCATCCAGCCCTTCTCGTGGCAGACGGCGTGCGTCCCGCTGCTCCTGGCCGGAGCAGGCTGGGTGCTGTTGCCGCGAGGGTGGCGCCTGGCTCGGATCTGCTCCTCGGTCTACGCCGCGGCCGTGCTGCTCGTCTGGGTGCTGCCCACCCCGATCGGCACCAACGTGACGAGGCTGTCCCTGCTGTTCGGGGGAGTGACCCTGGTGGCAGCCGCCTCGGGAGCCTGGTGGACCTCGCCGGCGACTCAGCGGTTCGGACGACCGGTCGGAAGGCTGCTGCTGGTGACCGCCATCATGACTTCGACGGTGTGGCAGGTCGTCATCGTGGGTCAGGACGTGCTGGGCTCCGCATCCGCCTCGACACTCGACGGAGATGTCCGACCCCTTGTGGCGCAGCTTGATGCACGTGGTGCCGATCAGGGGCGGGTCGAGGTCGTGCCGAGCAGGAGCCATCGTGAGGCCAGCGCGCTGGCGCCCTTTGTGAACCTGGCGCGCGGGTGGAACCGGCAGGCGGACGTGGCTCGCAACCCGATGTTCTATCGCGACCAACATCCGTTCGGCGCGACCCAGTATCGAAGGTGGCTACGTGACTGGGCGGTGCGGTTCGTGGTGCTGCCCACCTCGACGCCGGACTACGCCGGACTGCGCGAGCGACAGCTGGTACGCAGAGGCCTCCCGTTCCTCCGGCGCGTCTGGTCGGACTCGACGTGGACGCTCTACGAAGTCTCCAACCCGGCACCGCTGACCACCGCGCCAGCGACCCTCGTGACCTGGAACTCGTCAGGGGTCACGGTGCGGATGCCGGTGGCCGGCTCGACGGTCCTGCGCGTCGCCTGGTCACCGTGGCTGAGCATCGTCGACGACAGTGGGAGTCGGGCCGCGGACGCAGACCTGGGCGGCACCTGCCTCAGGCAGCTGCCGCCCGATGGGTCGCGCGAGGTGACATGGGTCGTGCTCGAGGCAAGGCAGCCCGGCGTCTATCGCATCGAAGCGCCGTACGCCGTTCCTCGAGGAACGCCCTGCGTCGCGTAGGCCGTCCGACACCGGTCCGGACGCGAACCCGAACGAGCCGGGGCACCAGGACGCGTCGGACGCCAGGTAGCCCTCCGGCATCGTCACCGCGACACCCCGGCCAGTCTGCTGGCCGGGGTGTCTTCCTCGCTCGCCTCGGGTTGCCGTCGCCGGGCTCTCCACACCGAGACCGCGGCCGGCACGAGCGACAGGGCCACCACCGTCAGGGTCATGACCTGGACGTGCGCGGCCACGAGCGGGACTCCGCCTAGCGCGTGGCCGGCCGCAAGCATCCCGACACCCCACAGGGTCGCCCCGATGGCGTTGTACGTCAGGAACCGCCGGTAGGGCATGGCCCCCACCCCCGCAACGGTCGGGGTGAAGGTCCGGACGATGGGGACGAACCGCGCGAGGATCACCGCCTTCGGGCCATGCACGACGAAGAAGTCGTGCGCGCGCCGGGCATGTCGTTGCGAGAAGAGCCGCGAGTCGCGACGGGTGAACAGCCGGGGGCCGGCCTTGCGACCGATCAGGTAGCCGGCCTGGTCGCCCAGGAACGCGGCGAGCACGACGCCCACGGCGACCACCGCGAACGGGAGGTGGATCGCGCCGCCGGCCAGCAGGACCCCGGCCGAGAACAGGAGTGAGTCGCCGGGAAGGAAGAACCCGACCAGGATCCCGCTCTCGGCGAAGACGATGCCCATGATCACGAGCAGGGAGAGGGGACCACCCAGCGAGGACAGCGTGCCGGCGGCGTCGAACATGTCGCGAAGGTAGAGACGGGTTCCTGACATTCACCTGACACGGGGCGCTCGGTGCCTGAGCTTCCAGATCACGTAGCCGTCGATGGTGGTGGCCGGCCGGTAGCGCTGTTCGAGCACGGTCTGGGCCGAGGTCGGGTCCACGCCCCAGGTGGCGAGCGAGGTGCCGTTGACCACGACCCAGGTCGGGGCGTGGGTACCGGACATGACGTGGGTGAGCTGCTGGAGCTGCGGGTCCCGGACGCGCACCTCGAGGCTCCAGAGCAGGTGGTAAGGGCTGCGCAGCCCGGAGTCCCAGACGATGTTGGGGTGTCCGAACCCGACCACCACGGTGTCGCGTCGGGAGCTGTGGGCGCTCAGGTACGCCGCCACGGCCGCGTCGGCGGAGTACAGCGGGACGTTGGCGGCCGCCGTGACCGTGGCGACGCCGGCCGAGAGGCAGGCGAAGGCGACCACGCCGGCGGTCCAGCGCCGGAGCTGGGGCGGGCGTTGTGCAGCCGCGACCGAGACGAGGACGAGACCGGGGACCAGACCGATGAGGTAGTGCAGCCAGTAGCTCCCGCCGGCGCCGACCCCGACCAGCTCCCAGAGCAGGAGCATCAGAGCGGCATAGCGGAGATCAGGCGCTCCGTCGGTGACCGCCCGCCTGCGCAGCCGGAGCAGCATGACCGTGAGCAGCACCGGCGCACCGCTCAGTGCGGCGGCAGCGAGCAGCTCCAGGAACCGTGCCGAGGTGCTGCTGGAGGACGAGCTCTGGATGACCGCCGCCGCCTCCCCCCGGAAGATGACCAGGGCATCCCACAGCGACGTAGGCTCCGTTCCGCGTGACTCCGCCAGGACAAGACAGGCTGCGGTGGTCAGGGCCGCTCCGGATGAGACGCCGAGCGCCAGCCCCAGGGTGCGCCTCCGCTCCGGGGAGCGGAGTCCTTGCAGCACCAGCACCCCGGCCACCACGAGGACGTCGACGACGTTCTGCTTGACAAGGGGGGCGGCCGCGGCGGCCACGCCGGCGAGACCGGCCCAGCCGTACGACGCCCGACCAGTGGAGGCCCAAGCACGGAGCAGAGCCACCAGGCCCGCCAGCACGAGGGGAACGGCCAGCAGCTCGCCGTTGACCATCCCGGTACCGAAGAGCGGTGTCGTGAGGAAAGCCCCGGCCACGATGGCGGGCACCACCGTGCGGCGGCCGGTGGCCACGCGAGTGAGCCGGTCAGCGAAGAGGACCGACGCGAGGACGGCGACGATCCCGATGACGCGCAAGCCGACTGCGCCGCCCGCGTGATCGGCAAGGTCGAAGATCGAGATGAGCAGCGGCGGCCGGTCCACCCAGTAGTGGCCGTAGAGGGAGCCACCTGGTCGCCACTGGGAGGCGACCAGCAGGAACCCGCCCTCGTCCGGGCTCAGCGGAGCCGCGACGAAGGGCGTCCAGGCGAGCGCCGCGGCGGCGGCGATGAACCAGGCGACGTGTCGACCCATCCGGCTGGCTTCGGCCGCAGCGTCATGCGCAAGACCGAGACGGCCCGGCCCAGCCGCGAACCCTGCCCTCATCTCCGCAGATTCCGACGTCAGGTCTGATCTCCGCCTGACAAGCGGCAAGATGGCGTTGTCAGGCTTGTCAGGTTCCGGTCAGGTCGCCTCACGCACCGTGGAGCATCCAGTCGTCGTAGCGAATATGAGGTGTTGGCGTTGGCCCGAGTCGGCCTCTGCGAGGACGACCCAGCCATCCGGCGGGTCGTGATCAAGTCGATGCAGCTCGCGGGCCACGACATCGTGATCGCACACAACGGAGGGGAGGCCGTCAGGCTGTTCGGAGCCGACGACACCTTGGACGCGCTGATCCTGGACATCGGGCTCCCCGACGCCGACGGTCGAGATGTCTGCCAGGCCCTGCGCTCCAACGGCCAGCTCGCTCCGGTCATGTTCCTGACCGCCCTGGGAGCGGTGCACGACAAGCTGTCCGGCTTCAGCGCCGGAGCCGACGACTACCTGCCCAAGCCGTTCGACCCGCTCGAGCTGGTGGCGCGAGTCGAGGTCCTGGCCAGGCGCGGACCCACTGCGCCTCCATCCGACCGGACCGAGCTCGCGCTCGACCCGGCTCGGCACTCGATGACGTGCAATGGTCGCGAGGTCATGCTCACCCCCACCGAGTTCCGGATGCTCGCGGCCATCACGTCACGACCTGGTCAGGTCGTGAGGCGCCGGGCCATCGCCGCCGCCGCCTGGCCCAGCGGCGGTTACGTGAGCGACAACTCCATCGACTCCTACGTCCGGCGAATCCGTAAGAAGCTGCGGGACGTTGAGGCACCTCAGGAGCTCAGCACCGTGCGCGGCGTCGGCTACACCTTGCGTTGATGAGCGCCTCAGTCTCGCCGGCCGACGACGCCCCTGTTGAGCCGGCGCCGGAGGTCGGGGGAGTGCGCCGATTCGCCCCGCGGTCCTTCCGCAGCAAGATCGTGCTGTCGACCGTGGCACTCATGGCCGCTGCGATGGTCCTGGTGGGCCTGGGGATCCAGCTCCTCCTCGCCCGCACCGCGCAGAACGACATCAACACCGTGTTGAGCGATCGGGCCAGCGCGATGATCACCGTCATCAACCAGGCTTCCACCGACCGGTTGACCGTGCCGCCGGACGCACTCGAACCCGGCATGGAAGTGTTCGACAGCAACGGTGAGCTGATCGCCGGGTCCGTCGAAAGTGATGTCCGGGACGCGGCGCAGGACCTGGGCACCACCGACAGCACTGCCACCAAGACTGGCCCACACGACGAGGAACAGCTGCTCGGCGTCCCGTTCACCACGCCGAGCGGCGACGGCGGAGTCATCGTCGTCAGTCAGGAGACAACACCCTACGAACGCTCTGAGTCCTATGCACTCCTCGCGACCGGCGGCATCGGGGTCCTGGTCATCGCCTTCACGGCGCTCATCGCCCTTCGCGTGACCCGGAAGGCGCTTGAGCCGGTGACCCAGATGGCGCAACGCGCCTCGGAGTGGAGTGAACGGGACCTCACCCACCGCTTCGCGCTGGGGCCACCGACCAACGAGCTGGCGTCCTTGGGAAATACCCTCGACCTCCTCCTCGACCGGGTCGCCTCCGCCATCCTCGCCGAGCAGAGGCTCACCGCCGAGCTCGCGCACGAGCTCCGCACACCGCTGACGAACATCCAGGGCTCGGCTGGCCTGGCACTCATGAGGGGCGTGAAGGACCCCGAGGACCGCGAGGACTTCGAGGAGGTTGCCCTCGCGGCCCGCGAGATGAGCGCGGTGATCAGAACCCTGCTGGACGTCGCGCGCGAAGGCGCGGCTGCCGCTCACGAGCAGACGTGCACGCTCGCCGAGGTCATGTCCGGGTTGTTGGGCTTGATCGACGGCCGGACCACCGTCGAGGACCGCACCGGGAAGTCCTCCGCCCGCATCGCTGCGCCGCGCGACCTGGCCATACGAGCGATCGCTCCGGTGGTCGACAACGCGATCCGTCATGCACGCGGGCAGATCACGTTCACGGCATCGGACCACGCGGATCACGTCGAGCTGGTCGTTGCCGATGACGGTGTCGGCGTGGCCGAGGAGATGCGGCAGAGCCTCTTCCAGCCGGGGGCCACTCGGGGGACCGCGGGGGCGGGTCTAGGGCTGGGCATCGCCCGCCGGGTCGTGCGCTCCTTCGGTGGCGACATCAGGCTCGACCAGGATTCCGAGGGTGCTGCCTTCGTGGTCACGCTGCCGCGTCGCTAGCCGTGGAACCGCGGTGGTCCGGACCCCCAGCCAGACCGCTGCCCATCCGAGGACCAGGCCGGCGATGTCGTCGACGACGAAGTGCCAGCCGAGGTAGACGGTCGCAACACAGGTCAGAGCCAGGAAGACGCCCAGCACTCGGGCAACGTGGACGAAGCCGAGGTATGACGCCAGCAGGGTGATCACCGTGGTCACTGCGACGTGCAGGCTCGCGAACGCCGAGACCTGTGCGAACGCGTCGGATGCATGCGGATGTGCCAGGAGATGGTCTCGCTGTGCCAGGTAGAGCGACTGGGTCCTCGTCGCCCCGGTGTGTGGAAGGCCGGCGAAGTCCTGCGGCCGGTCGTAGAAGGGGCCCAGGGACGGCACTGCGTAGTAGGACAGCGTGCCCAGGATCCAGACCCAGATGAGTGACATCAGGACGGTGACCCCGTCGCGCAGCTCCTTGGTGAACACACTCCCGGCGACGACGAGTACCACCAGCGTGGGGAATGCCTCATAGACCAACAGCAGTGCGTACGCCGCGACACCCTGCCCGAGCAGGGCGTGCAGCAGCACGGCGGGGGAGTGGCCCAGCGCGAACCACTGGTCGATGCGGGTCAGGTCGTGGTCGCGGGGAGTGTTCAGGACGTCCCAGCTCTTCAGGTTGTGGTAGTTGACGTACACGACGTGGTAGGCCAACAGGCAGGCCCAGGCAGCCGCGAGACGTCGCATCGGCCAGCGTCGACGGGCGGACTCCCACACGGACCTCGCCGACCGCTGGCCGCGCGGCGTCCGCACGACAGCCTCCATCGCGACGAACGTCACGAACAGAGCCAGCGTCAGCCCGACCCTCGTTACGAAGAACGCGCCGCCGGGGTCCTTGATCGGGATGCCCACGGTCCAGGAGCGCGCGAGTGCCACCGCCGCGAAGCAGATGGTCACGATCCAGACCCGCAGGATGATCACACCGCACGGTCCGCGGCTTGACCTGATCCGGACCTGAACGCTCCTTCCCTCCCGCGCATCATGTGCGGACCAGGTCCGTCGCACGGCTCTCCCCTCGTGACGCTCGGTCGTCTCGATGGCTCGTGGCGACCGCAGTGCTCCGGACCGGCCGATCAGGCTCCCGCGATCCAGCGGATGACATGGGGCGACGAGCAGGCCAGAACCGCGACGACGGTCAGACCGGCCTCCGGGTGGTGGCCGATGCCGATGATCACCAGGACGACAACGGCGACGATCAACGCGCCCACGGCGTACTGACGCCGGGCCTCGGCACTCCACCCAGGCGCCCGAACGAAGGGGATCCCGCCCAATCCACCGAGTCCAGCGACCATGCCCAACAACGGCATCCGCGGAGACTGCAGGATGGCGATGACGATCCACACAGCTGCGGCGACCAGGATGGCTGCCGTCCACATCTGGGCGTAGCGGGAGTCCAGGCCGAGGTGGGTCGTCGGATGATGCCGGGAGGCAATCCCAGTGGCCATGCTCGGGACGGTAGGTGCGGGATTCTGATCGAATCCTGACGAGAGCCGGTCGCTGACGATCGGCGCCGCGGTCAGGTCGTAGACCGATAAACTCTCATCACCGCCTTCCATGACTCCGAGACGGCCATCGCTGCCACCGAGTGGCGAGGAGCTCGGGGCCGAGCGTGCTGTTCACCATCTGACGGGAACCTGACGACCTCGACAGGAATGGCCCTGTCGTGACTGCGAACGGGTACGACGGTGAGATGGAGACGACGAGCAGGCTCTGGGCCCTCGTCGTCCTCGCAGCGATGTTGATGACGGTGACGGTTCTGGTCGCGATCGGCTTCGACCCCCTGATCGACCTCGACCACGAGGTGGCGCGGCACGCGCACGACGCGACGTTCGGACACCAGACCCTCATCGCGTCGTGGGAGCGGGTGACCACCTGGGGAGGTCCTCAGGTCATGCGCATCGCGATGCTGGTCGGTGCTGTCGTGCTTGCCGTGGCTCGGCGATGGCCCCTTGCGGCTTGGCTGACCGTCCTGGCGGTCGTCGAGACGATCGTCGCGCCGTCGGCGAAACTGGTGCTGGAGCGGCCGCGCCCGCACTGGCCGGACCCGATCACGATGGTCGCGTCCACGTCGTTCCCCTCCGGTCACGCGACGGCCGCGATGACGGCTGCGGTGGCCGGTCTGCTGCTGGCTCGTCGCCTGGGCGATGGTCCCTTCCTTCGCATCGTGTTGCCGACGATCGGGCTCGTGGGCGCCGCGGCCGTCGCGGCAAGCCGGGTCTTTCTGGGTGTGCACTACCTGAGCGATGTCGTCGCTGGTGCTCTACTCGGCGCAGCCCTCGCGCTGTCGACCTACACGGCGGCCGAGTGGCTCTGGTCGCGCGCAGCGGTCAGGCGCCCTCGCGGGCGACGTTGACGAACGGTGACCGCCCGAGCAGTCGGGTCACGATCACACCGCAGATCGTCATGGAGAGCGCGATGCCGGCCAGGACGACCAGCTGGAACTGCGCGGCCTCGGCCGGGCTGGCGCCGCCGAACAGCGCCCCGACGAAGGCGCCGGGGAGCGTGACCAACCCGGTGGACCGGGTCTGGTCCAGGTTGGGCAGCAGCGACTCCCGGACCGCCTCCTGGCCGATGTCGAGGTGGGCCTCGGCCGGGGTGGCACCCAGCGCGAGCCACCCCTCGATCTCGTCGCGTCGCTGCCGGGCGCCTCGCAGGAAGTTGCGTCCCGCCAGGGTGGCGGCGCTCATCGCGTTGCCGATGATGATCCCGGCCGTGGCCACCAGGTAGCGCACTTCGAGGTCGACCAGCCCGAGCGCGAAGATCAGGACCAGGGACACGGTGGCGCCGGAGACGACGCCGATGACCGCGGCTCGACGACCGTGCCACAGCTCGCGCAGCCGTCCGGAGGCGGTCCACGACGCAGTGGTCGCCATCAACACCAGGAAGGCGACGACCGTCCACTCGACCGTGAGGATGCCGCGCAGCAGCAGGGCCACCACCGTGAGCTGGACCGTCGCTCGCGCCATCGACCACAGCGGCGTCCAGCCCAGGCCGACCCCGGCGCCCCGGGCGATGGTGATCGTGGCCACCACCAGGACGAGCAGTCCGGCGCCGAACCAGACGTACTCCGAGGGCGACGACACGCGCCGACGCTACCCGCGGCCGGTCGCCGCCCACCTCACGAGAGCACTCAGCCGAGCGTGGTGAGCAGGCTGTTCAGCGCCTTCTCCTCGGTGGCCTGATCCGGGTTGGAGTCGCGGACCGCCGAGAGGACTGGGTCGATCTGCTGGTCGACGAAGGTCCACGCCTGGCAGTCCTTGGGTTGGAGGGTCGCCTGGTCGTCGTCCCATGCCGACTCGAGGTCGGTGACCCGGCTCTTCGCCCCCGACTCGTCACCGGAGCTGACGAGGTCGAGCGTGTCCTGGGTGATCGTGCGGTAGTTGTCCACGGAGTCGGCAGGGAAGTGCTCCGCGACGTGCTGGGTGGCCTGGGTCTGGTCGAGAGGCTTGCCGGAGGAGCAGCTGGGCGCCGGTCCCTCCTCGCCGAGCGCGCTCACGTGCGGCTGGGCGTTGGCCCAGACGAGGAGGGACACGGTGCCGACGGCAGTGGCGGCCAGGACGCCCAGCGAGATGCGCCGCCGCTCGGGCGTGGACGCGGGTGGCTCCCGGGTGGATTCCTCGTCCTTCTCGATGACATCGGCGTGGGTGACCGAGAGATAGACGACGGTGGCCAGGATCGCCCCCAGGAAGATGATGCTGGTGACGAAGGTGCCGACGCCCAGGCCCTTCTCGCTGCTGGGAGTCGCGAACCAGTCGCCGATGTTCGCCCCGAGCGGGCGGGTCAGGATGTAGGCGAGCCAGAAGGTCAGCACCGGGTCCGCGCCGAACCGCCAGAGCACGGTGACGATGCCGATCAGGGCCAGCGGGAGCAGCACCGACTTGCCGGGGCCCCAGCCGGTCAGCTCGAGCGTCCAGTCACCGGTCGCGGTTCCGAGCGCGAAGGTCACGAGGACCGCCAGCCAGTAGAAGGCCTCTCGGGGTGTGGTCACGATGCTGTGGATCGACAGCGTCCCCTCCCGGGCGTACCAGATGGCGAAGACCGCCGCGAGCAGCACCGAGAACACGGTCGTGCTGATCCAGAGGGGTACGCCGATCTGGTCGGTGAGGATGTCCGTGTAGAGCGTGCCCGTCACGCTGACCACGACGACCGTGAGCCAGTAGGGGAACGGCACGTACTGACGCAGCCTCATCTGCACTGCGAGGACGACTGCGAAGATGAGGGTGAACAGCACGGCGGTGTTCACGAGCCCCACGCCCAGGGTCATGTTGATCCAGTCGGCGAAGCTCTCGCCCACCGTGGTGCACAGGATCTTGATCACCCAGAACCAGAGGGTGACCTCGGGGACCTTGTTGAGCATCCGGCGGACGCCGGGCTTGTCGAGGGCGGAGCTTTGAGTCATGCGCGAGACAGTTGCTTGCCGTACCTGATCCGAACCTGACAAGCCGCACCGGGCCGGGTTCGCCCCGACAGGAAATGAGGGTAGCCTCAACTAACTCATCGATCAGCAAGGGACATGGCGTGGATCTGACATCGACCACCCTCTTGGGCTTCATCGCCGGCGTCACCATCGTGGCGGGGCTGCCGCTGGGCCGGCTGCGGAACACGGCGCGGGCGCTACGTCTGGTGCTCAACGGCGTCGCGGTGGGCATCCTCGTGTTCCTCGTCTGGGACGTGCTGTCGGCGGCCTGGGAGCCGATCGACGCCGCCCTCGGCTCCGTCCATGAGGGAGACGGTGGTCTCGGCACAGCTCTCGGCTATGGGCTGATCGCCACGGTGGGCCTCAGTGTCGGTCTGCTGTCCCTGGTCGCCTACGAAGGTTGGATGGGCCGGCAGGTCCTCCCCGCGACCGCTCGGCCCCACGGTCCCGGGGCGATGACGGTAGGGGAGCTCGACAGGCGCCGAGGACTGGCCCACTGGTCTCCCGCGCGCCGGCTCGCACTTCTCATCGCGGTCGGGATCGGGCTCCACAACTTCGCTGAGGGGTTGGCGATCGGACAGTCTGCGGCAGCCGACGAGATCGGTCTGGCGGTGATGCTCGTCATCGGCTTCGGGCTGCACAACGCCACCGAAGGGTTCGGCATCGTGGCTCCGCTCGCCGCCGATGCGGAGGAGGGGTCACCCGGGCCGAGCTGGGGGTTCCTGTTGACGCTGGGCGCGATCGGCGGTGCCCCCACCCTCATCGGGACGGTGCTCGGCCACGGGTTCACGAGCGAGCCCGTGAGTGTGGCGTTCCTGACCCTGGCCGCCGGGTCCCTGCTCTACGTCATCATCCAGCTGACAGGTGTCGCCATGAAGGCCAGGCGCACGGACCTGCTGGCCTACGGGCTCCTGGTGGGGTTGCTGGCGGGCTTCGCCACTGATGCGATCGTGACTGCCGCCGGCGTCTGACCGGCTCAGCTGGTGACGTCCTCGCCAGCGAGCTGGGTCAGGCGTCCTTACGGTGCAGGACCACTGCAGCGGCGACCATGCCGCCAGCCACCCAGGCGACCATCACGCCCAGACCGACCCAGGGCGAGAGCGCGTGGGGCTGGGCGAGGCTGGTGGAGAAGCTCTGTCCGGCACCGGTGGGAAGGTAGGCGGCGATGTAGCTTCCCCAGCTGGGGAGGACCAGCTCGAACAAGATCGGTACGACGAGGATCACGGCCAGGGTGGCGACCAGGGCACCAGGGGTGCTGCGGACGATCCACGCCAGGACGCTGCCGATCAGGCCGACGAGGGTCAGGTAGACACCGGTACCGACGACGACGCGCAGGGTGCTGCCGTCGCCGAGGCTGAACGTCGGTCGGTGGCCGGACAGGACGGCTTGGGCCACGAGGAACGCCACGATCGACGCGGCGACCATCGAGACGCCGACGACCACGGTGAACACCAGCGCCTTGCCGATGAGCACCGGCAGCCGTTGTGGCACCGCGGCGAGCGTCGCGCGAATCATGCCGCTGCTGTACTCGCTGCTGACCACCAGCACGCCGAGCGCCCCCATGAGCAGCTGGCCGAGGTAGTACCCCTGCAGCGGGCCCGAGGCCACGACGTCCTCTGGGTCCAGCCCGGCCGGGTTGCGGGTGTTGTAGGCGATGATCGCCCCGAAGGCGACCATTCCGACCACCGCCGCGGCGAGGACGAGCAGCGTCGAGCGCAGGCTGCGAAACTTCAGCCACTCCGAGGCGAGGACACCCCTCTGCGTCACCGGCCCATCGACCCGGCCGGCCACGTCCCCGCTGCGACTCGCCCCGGTGGCGGGAGGTCCGTCGAGGTCGGCAGTGACGGTCATGAGGCGAGGTCCTGGTAGTCGAGCGAGTCACGGGTCAGGGCGAGGTAGGCGTCCTCCAGTGAGCCCTCCTGCGGCGTCAGCTCCCACAGGCTGATGCCGGCGCGGCCGGCGAGCTCGCCCACCTGCCGGGCGGTGGCCCCCGCCACCGTCAACGACTCGTCCGCGGCCACCGTGACCGTGGCTCCGCTGGTCCGAAGCTCCTCGGCGAGCCGCTGGTGCTCGGGGCTGACGACGCGGACGGACTGGACCGATGCCTCCCGGATGAACTCGGCCATCGGCTGGTCGCGCAGCAGGCGTCCCTGGCCGATCACGATGACGTGGTCGGCGGTGACAGCCATCTCGCTCATGAGGTGGGAGGACAGGAACACGGTGCGTCCCTCGTCCGCCAGCCGGGTGAGGAGCGCGCGGATCCAGCGGATGCCGTCGAGGTCGAGACCGTTCGTCGGCTCGTCGAGGATGAGTGTCTGCGGGTCACCCAGCAGGGCGGCGGCGACGCCGAGACGCTGGCCCATACCGAGCGAGAAGCTGCCGACGCGCTGGCCCGCCACCGCCGTCAGTCCGACCATGTCCAGCACCTGGTCGACGCGGCTTCGGCTGATCCCGCTCGTCAGGGCCAGGGCGCGCAGGTGGTTTCGGGCGCTCCTCCCCGGGTGGATCGCCCGGGCCTCGAGCAGGGCGCCGACTTCGTGCAGCGGCGCCAGGTGTTCTGCGTAGCGCTTGCCGTTGACCAGGACCGACCCGGAGGTGGGCCGGTCAAGGCCCACCATCATCCGCATGGTGGTGGACTTGCCGGCCCCGTTGGGACCGAGGAACCCGGTCACGATCCCGGGCCGGATGGTGACCGTCAGATCATCGACTGCGAGCTTGTCGTCGTACCGCTTGGTCAACGCGCGGGCTTCGATCATGTCGACTCACCTTCAGCTGGAACGGAGCTCTCGCCGTGACGTGTAGAGGGTGCCTGCTCGAGCAGCGGTGGCCACCGCGGGTACCCGCCCACACCCTTCTCAACCCCACGGTAGGTCCACAAACTGACGAGAACCTGACAGGTGGCCGTCCCGCGGTCAGCTTCCGGTGGAGTTCTTGAATGGTGTCCTGCGGGCCGAAGCCGGACGTCGGCAAAGGGTGAACGGTATGGGGTGACCACGTCAGCTGGTGACGTCCTTGCCGGCGAAACGTGCCCACGCCAGCAGGAAGAAGACGACCGCGTAGGCGGCCGCCACGTAGAGCCCCTGGCCGATGCCTCCCCACGCGACCGGATCCCTGAGCAGGTCGCCGAAGGCCATCCAGTGGTGGGTGATCAGGTACGGGTGCAGCCACGAGACCTGGGGGATGGCGTCCAGGATGAGGCTCGCCGCGCTGAAGAAGAGGGTGGCGATGGTCGCTGCGATGGGCTGCTCGGTGAGCGTCGAGATGAACAGCCCCACGGCACCGAGCGAGGCCAGGCAGAGCGAGATGTACGCCGACACGCCCAGGACCCGGACGAAGCCGTCCGCGAACGAGACCTGCGTGCCCGAAAGGGTCGTCAGGTCGCCTCCGCCGAACAGGACGAGTCCGACGACCATGCCGGTCAAGGTCACCGTGAGCGTCGCCACGAACGCGAAGACGACGAGGGCGGCGTACTTGACTGAGAGGAGGCGCACGCGCGCGACCGGCACGGTCAGCAGGTAACGGAGCGTCCCGACGTTCGCCTCGCCGGCGATCGAGTCGCCCGCGATCACGGAGACCGCCAGCGGCAGGAACAGGCCGAGCTCGATCGTCAGAGCCGACAGCGCCACGAACAGGCCGTTCTCCGTGATGGAGCGGAAGAAGTCGGGGGCGTCGTCGCCGGGCTGCGAGGTGGTGCTCTTGACGGCGATCGCGATGAGGATCGGCACGAGCGCGAGGACGAGCAGCCCGATCTGGTTGCGACGGCGGCGGAAGATCAGCCGGAGCTCGGAGCGCAGGAACCGCGACGAGGGTCGACGGACCGGACGGAGCCCGGCGACGGAAGTGGCCTCAGCCGCTGACATCGAATCCCTCCCCGGTCAGCCCTACGAAGATGTCTTCGAGGCGCGGTGCCTCGACGACGTAGCCGGTGACGGACAGCCCCTCGTGGACACAGGCGGCCACCACCTTCTCGGGAGCGACGGAGCCCAGCCGACCGACCGCGCGCCCCGGCGCGACGTGGACGTCGGTGAGCCCCAGCTCGCGCATGATCCGGGCCGCCTCCTGGGGCTGGTCGGTCTCGATCCGCGCCTCGGTCTCGTTGGCCCCGCGGACGTCGGCTGCCGTGCCCTGGGCGAGCAGCCTGCCCGCGTGCATGATGCCGACGTGCGTGCACACCTGCTCCACCTCGGAGAGGAGGTGGCTGGAGACGAGCACTGTCGCGCCGTCGTCGGCCAGCGAACCGATGAGCGAGCGGACCTCTCGGGTGCCCTGGGGGTCGAGGCCGTTGGTCGGTTCGTCGAGGACCATCAGGTCCTTCGGCGTCAGCAACGCCCCCGCGATCGCGAGTCGCTGGCGCATGCCGAGGGAGTACGCACGGAATCTCTTCCCGGCCGCCGGGCCGAGTCCGACCCGATCCAGCGCCGCGTCCACGCGGTGGCCGGTCGTGGCCGGATCGGCCGTGCGATCGGCGGCGTCGAGGCGGACCAGGTTGGCGCGCCCTGACAGGTAGGGGTGGAAGGCCGGGCCCTCGACCAGGGCGCCGACCCGCGGCAGGGCGTCCACCACGTGCTCGGGCACCCGGCAACCGAGCAGCTCGATCTCACCAGCCGTGGGGCGTGCCAGCCCCAGGATCATCCGGATCGTGGTGGTTTTCCCGGACCCGTTCGGGCCCAGGAAGCCATAGACCGCGCCGGCCGGCACCTCGAGGTCGATGCCGGCCACAGCCTCGTGGGCACCGAAGGTCTTGGTCAGCCCCCGCGTGCGGATCGCGGGGGCGGCGTCCGGTGACGTCATCCGGCCGACAGTGCGGAGTACAGGGCCTCGGGTTCGACGGCTCCCGCGACCACCCGGCCATCGTCGGTCAGCAGGACAGAGAACAGCGTCCCCTTGAGCAGGTGACCTGATCCCCAGGCGCCGGAGACCCTCGGGAGGTTCTTGACCACGCTGTCGAGGTCGCCCAGTGGTGTCGTGGGCCGGCCGTCGGCCGACTGGTCGGTGGGCAGGGTGGCGACGACGACGGCGGTCCAACCCTCACCGACGACCTTCGGCTTCGTGCCCGTGTCCGTGCCTGCGTCAGCCAGCGCCCCGGCTGCGGTGCTGTCGCTGGACTCCGAGCCCTGCGCGTGGTCGCCGGGCGTGCCCAGTCCCTCGCTGACCGTTGCGCCGGGCGGCGGGTTGAAGGAGAACACCGAGTCCGACGGCGGGTGGGGGTTGAACGAGGTGAAGCCGACCTCGAAGGCGGGCGTGCCGCTGCCACGTGGGAACACCTGCACCCGCAGAGGGATGTGGGTGGCGCCGTCGATGGCGATCTTGACGGTGCCGATCAGGGTCGAGGTGTCCTTGGGCTCCAGCACCAGCTGGTACGCCGGCCGGCCGGCCACCACTGCGGTCGGGTCGGTGGTCACAGCCGTCGTGGGCGTGATCGCCTGCAGTGCCTGGTCGGCAGCCTCCTGTGGCGTCATCGGTGCGTCGGTGCCGGTGGCATCCGTCGGGTCGGCCGGGTTGGGCGTGTCCGCGGACGCGGGGACCGTGAAGTGCTTGGCGGTGTTGGCGCTGCTCGACCAGAGCCAGACGTCTGGGCCGTTGCGGATGAGGTCGGACTCGCCGAGGTCGCCGAGCAGTGCGAGCCGTGCCTTGGCGGGTCCGGCGTACCACAGCCGCAGCGTGTGCGACCCGGACACGAGCGAGGTGAAGTCGGAGCTGGAACCGGCCCCGATGTTCGGGAGTGCCGGCAGCCCCAGGTCCGCGGTCTGCACGACGGTCCCGGACAGACCGTCGACCTGGGCCTTCTGCACGTCCACCAGGAGCTGGGAAGCGCTGCGCGGGGCGAGCGAGTCGCGGGCGTTGGCGCTGAGGGTGGCGATCGTGGCGCCGGCGGTGCCGAGCAGGAGGGCTGCGATCAGCGGCACCAACCAGCGCAGCAGCGGACGGCGGGCGAGGACGGTCATGTCGACCATGGTGCGTCGGCGGTGCTGTGAACTCGCTGAGAACCTGTGGGCCGGTTCAGGGCCGACTGTCAGGATGACAAGGTGCGGCTGCTCGTGGTGGAGGACGAGGTCCGCCTCGCACACGCGCTCCGCCGCGGTCTGACCGCCGACGGGTACTCCGTCGACATCGCGCACACCGGGCCCACGGGACTGGACGCGGCCCGCGACGGGAAGTACGACGCGGTGCTCCTCGACGTGATGCTGCCGGGCATGTCGGGATATGACGTGGTCCGCACCCTCCGGTCCGAGCAGAACTGGGTGCCGGTGCTGATGGTCTCGGCCAAGGACGGCCCGCACGACCAGGCCGACGGGCTGGACTGCGGCGCCGACGACTACCTGGTCAAGCCACTGTCGTACGTCGTGGTCCTGGCGCACCTGCGAGCCCTGCTGCGCAGGCCTCAGGGCGCCCGGCCCGTGGTGCTCACCCACGGCGACGTGCGCCTCGATCCCGCGACCCATGAGGTCACGCTGGGTGGCACGGCCGTGAGTCTGAGCCCGACCGAGTACCTCCTGCTCGAGTGCTTCCTGCGCCATCCGGACCGCGTCCTCACCAAGCTGGAGCTGCTGGACCGGGTGTGGGACCACGGCGGCGCGGGCGACCCCAACACGGTCGAGGTGTACGTCGGGTACCTGCGCCGCAAGCTCGGCACTGACCTGGTGCGCACCGTCCGGGGTGCCGGCTACCGCCTCGGTGACGCGGCGATCGCATGAGTCCATGGCCGTGAAGGGCCCGTGGCAGCGGTGGTCGCTCCGGACTCGGCTGATGACGATCGGGCTGTTGGGCCTGGCGACTGCCTTGGGCGTGGGGAGCGTGGCCCTGGCGGCTGCATTGCACCTTGCCGCGGAGCACCGGGTCGAGCAGAGTGCGCTGGCGACGACCGCCGAGGTGGTCGAGCTGATCGAGTCAAGGAACCTCCCCGGCACCCTCGCTGGGTCGGGACTGGAGATCGTCCAGGTCCTCGATGACCGGGGGAGGGTGATCAGCGCGTCGCAGAACGCCGACCGGCTCACGGCTCTGCTGCGCCCCGACGAGGTGCGTCAGGCAGTCAAGGACCCGGTGCACGTGTCGGGTTCGCGAGTGGCGATCGACTCGGGGCTCAATGTCTGGGCGCAGCAGGTCTCGGCGGACGGGCAACGCTTCACGGTGGTGGTCGCCGAGCCGGACGAGGAGCTGGTGTCCAGCGATGCTCTGCTCCGCCGGGTCCTGCTGATCGGGTTTCCTCTGCTCCTGCTGGTGTTGGGGCTGATCGCCTGGCGGGTGATCGGAGCGGCGATGCGTCCGGTCGAGGAGCTGCGCTCCGCCGCTGAACGGATCTCCGGGTCCGGGCGCGGGGACCGGCTGCCGGTGCCCCCCTCGGACGACGAGGTGCACGCCCTCGCCGCGACCCTGAACTCGATGCTGGACCGGCTCGACCGTGCTCGGGAACGCGAGACCGCCTTCGTGGGGGACGCGGCTCACGAGCTGCGCAGCCCACTGGCCTCGATGCGGATGCAGATCGACGTGGCGCGCCGGCTGGGCGAGGGAGGCCCGCTGGCCGAGGAGCTGCACGAGGATGTCACTCGGCTCGACGCACTCGTGAACGACCTGCTCACCTTGGCCCGACTGGATGCCGCCGGCAGCGATGGGTGGCCGGTCCCGGCCGGCACGGTGGCGGTCCGTCCCGCCCTCGAGCGCGTGGCCGCGACCTGGACGTCCGACCGCACGCGGGTCCGCGTGCTGGCAGGTAGCCCGGTGACGGTGATCTTGGGACACGGCGAGCTGGACCGCATCCTCACCAACCTCGTCGGCAACGCCGCACGCCATGCCGGCGAGATCGACCTGGCCGCATCGCAGCAGGGCGGTCGCATCGTCATCACGGTGACCGACGACGGACCGGGCATCCCTGCGGCGGACCGGGAGCGGGTGCTCGAGCGGTTCACCCGCCTGGACGAGGCGCGGGACCGCGACAGCGGAGGAGCAGGCCTCGGGCTGCCCATCGTCAAGGAGCTCGTGCTGGCTCGTGGGGGTGTGCTCAGGTTGGGAGACGCGGCCGGCGGTGGTCTACGTGTCGAGGTGGAGCTGCCGACGGCGCAGTCCTGATCGGCTCCGCCCGGTCGGAGCGCCTCAGAGGCGGCGGAGCCTGGCTTGCGTCCTCGTCGACCAGGACGAGAGCCGCGCGGCCACGACGACGCACCCGGCAATCAGAGCCACGAGGACAACCTTCTCGGTCACACCTGTCTCCGGCTTGGCGACGCCTATGACCAGCGAAACGACGAGCACGGCCAGAGCCAGGGTGACAAGCACCCGCAATGCCCGCACGAAGGGGATCACCCCTTCAAGGTACGCCGACCGGCCGTGACGATCCAGCCTCCGCGGAGCCGGTGTCAACGCTGCGGGTTCTCATCGAGCCCGTGAGCGCGGATGACCAGCTGGACGCGATCTCGCGCGCCGAGCTTGGCCAGAAGGCGGGCTACGTGTGTCTTGGCGGTCCCGACGCTGATGTGGAGCTGCTCAGCTATCTCGTGGTTCGTTCGCCCGACGGCCACCAGGCCGAGCACCTCGCGTTCTCGCGGAGTGACCTCGTCGGGAAGGGTGACAGCGGGGGGCGCGAGCTGTCGATCGTCATCGCGCGCGAAGCGGTCGATGAGCCGCCGGGTGACACTCGGTGAGAGCAGCGCATCGCCGGCCGCGACGATGCGGATCGCCGTGAGCAGCTCCGCTGGTGGGGTGTCCTTCACGAGGAACCCGCTCGCTCCGTTGCGCAGAGCCGAGTAGACGTACTGGTCGAGGTCGAAGGTCGTCAGGATCACGACCTTGGCGCTCGTGGCGTCGACGATCTGCCGGGTCGCCTCGATCCCGTCCACCAGGGGCATCCTGATGTCCATCAGCACGACGTCGGGATGGGTGCTCCGGACTGTCTCGACTGCGTGCTTGCCATCGGCCGCCTGGCCGACCACGGTCATGTCGTCGGCGGTGTTGACGATGCCGGCGAGGCCGGCCCGCAGCAGCACCTGGTCGTCGGCAACGACGACCTTGATCACGCGGGGTCCGCAGCAAGCTGCGTCAGCGTCGCTGGGTGGTCGGAGGTGGGGTCGGAGGTGGGGAGATGTCCGACGACCTCGTAGCCGCCCCGCGGCAGGGGGCCCGCCTCCAGCGTGCCCCCGAGGATCCTGGCCCGCTCGAGCATCCCGGTGATGCCGTGGCCGGGCCCGACCGGATCGTCCGCGGACGGCGGCCCGCCGTCGCGGACCGTGATGGTCAGCTGGCTCTCGTCGTACTCCAGGCCGACCGTCGCACGCACCGCTCCGGCGTGCCTGACGACGTTGGTGAGCGCCTCCTGCACGATCCGGTAGGCGTTGAGCTCGACGAACGGCGGCAGCGGCCGGACCGTGCCCCGCCGGGTGAGGACGACGTCGACCCCCGCATCGCGGGTCCGGTCGAGCAGCGCGTCGAGATCGTCCAGCTGCGGTGCCGGCGACAGCTGCTGGTCGGCCGGGCCGGAGCCGTCACGCAGAACCTCGAGCAGCGCCCGCATCTCGCTCAACGTCTGCCGCCCGGTCGTCTCGATCGAGTGGAGGGCGGACCGGACCTCGTCGTGGTCGTCGACCACCAGCCCCGCGAAGCCGGCCTGGACCGTGATCACACTCATGCCGTGCGCCACCACGTCGTGCAGCTCGCGGGCGATGCGCACCCGCTGCTCCACGAGCTCCAGCTCGGCCCGCCGTTCCTGGGACCGGCGCAGTCGGTCGTGCAGCTCGAGCTGGACCCGAAGATGACGGCGGTGCAGCCCGAATGCGGCGCCCAGCCCCCAGGCAGCGGCGAACGCCGGCAGGGCGACGACGATGCCGCCGGGGTGCAGGGGGTCGGGCCAGCTCGTGGCGACCACACCGGCGCACGTCGCCACCAGCGCCGCAATGGCAGTCACCAGAGCAGCCTGGGCGGCGACCGTGTAGAGCACCAGCACGAGTGGGGGCAGCGCCAGGACCGTGGTCGTCGGCGCCCAGACGGCCATCACCCCGAGCGTCGCGAGGAGGACGACCAGCGACGCCACGGGTGCCCGGCGCCGGGCCACGATCGGTGCGGCGAGGCACCCGGCCCCCACGACTGCGGCCAGCCACGCGCCGACCGATGCGGCTCCGTTGGCGAGAGCGACGAATGCGAGCAGGCCGTAGCCGACCCCGCTCACCGCGTCGATCAGCACCCAGTGGACGGGGCGCATCCACCGCAGCAGCGGGGCGGTGGAGTGGCGGGGGGCCATGGCCAGAGCCTAGGTGCGTGCCGGAGACCACGTCGTCTGCCTGCGGACCTACTCCCGTGGACCGACGACGCGCTCGGTCCGCCTCGTCGAGCGGGCCCGGACGCGGTGAAGATCGACCCCGGGGCAGACGCGCGCGGCGCGGCGGCACGTGAAGGTCGAGGGGTCCCGACCGGCACCACCTCACCGAAGGGCTTTCATGATCCAGGTCCAGCACCTCTCCCGCCAGTTCGGATCCACGAGGGCGCTCGACGACCTCAGCTTCGACGTCAAGCCCGGCGTCGTGACCGGCTTCCTCGGACCCAACGGCGCCGGCAAGTCCACGGCGATGCGGACCATGGTGGGGCTGAACACCCCCACCCGCGGCCGGGTCCTCATCGAAGGTCGTCGCTACCGGGAGCTCCGCCGGCCGATGCGAGTCGTGGGAGCGATGCTCGACGGGGGCGGCTTCCACCCGGCCCGCAGTGCCCGCAGCCACCTCCGGTGCCTGGCGGCGGCCAACGGGCTGCCTCGCTCTCGGGTGCATGAGGTCCTGAGCCTGACCGGGCTGGACGCCGTCGCCGGGCGACGGGTCGGTCCGTTCTCCCTCGGGATGAAGCAGCGGCTCGGCATCGCCGTCGCGCTTCTGGGTGATCCGGGGATCCTGATCCTCGACGAGCCGAACAACGGCCTCGACCCAGAAGGGATCATCTGGCTCCGGAACCTGCTCACCTCCATGGCCGCCGAGGGCCGCACCGTGCTGGTCTCGAGCCACCTCATCACCGAGCTGGCGCTCAGCGCCCAGCACCTCATCGTGATCGGTCGCGGTCGCCTGCTCGCCGACGCACCCATCGGGCACCTGGTGCCCGGGGAGGGCGCCGCCCTCGAGGAGGTCTATCTCGAGCTGACCCGGGGCATGGGCGACTTCACCGCGGGCCGCTCGGGCGGTGAGGTCAGATGAGTCGCGCTCTGCTGTGGTCGGAGCTGCTCAAGCTTCGCTCGCTCCCGTCGACGTACCTCATCATCGCGGTGGCCGTCGCCGTCGGGCTCGGGGTCGGCGCACTGGAGATGGCCTCGACGGCACACAACTGGCGCACGCTGGATCCACAGGATCGGGCATCCTTCGACGTGGTCGCCGACTCGTTCTCGGGCTTCCAGTTCGCCGAGCTGGCCTTCGGAGCCTTGGGCGTGCTGGTCATCAGCGCGGAGTACTCGACGGGGACGATGCACTCCACCCTGGTGGCCAGCCCCCGGCGACTGGCGGTGTACGCCGCGAAGACCGCCGCGCTGGCCCTGGTCGTGCTGCCGGTCTGCATCGTGTCGACCTTCGTCGCGTTCGTCCTGGGCCAGCGGGCGGTAGCAGCTCGACACCTGGACGTCTCACTGTCGGACCCCCACGTCCTGCGGGCCGTCATCGGGGCCGGGCTCTACATGGTCGTGGTGACTCTCGTCGGGTTCGGGCTCGGCGCCGTCATCAGGCACACAGCCGGAGCGCTCACGCTCATGTTCGCGCTCGTCTTCCTGGCCTGGCCGATCGCGCGAGCAGTCGAGAGCTTCAGCTATGTCCCCGACCGCTGGCTGCTCGTCAACGCTGCCGACGCCCTCGTCAGCACCCACCCGGCCACTGGCCCGAACGCGCTACGGACGCCATCGCTCGCCATGGCGTGCATCGAGCTCGGGACCTACGTGGTCGTACTCCTCGCAGCCGGCGCCTGGCGGGCGACCCGGGACCTCTGACCAGAGACGGACGGCGGCCCCACGTGGCCCGACGCGGTGCTCTCGAGCGAAGGTGCGCCCCCGGAAGGATTCGAACCTTCGCTTTCGCCTCCGGAGCCCGAGAGAACGGTCCGGGGAACTCACCGAATATCGACGTTTCCGGGGGAGATGACCCAGACGATGGCGACGAGCAGCGCGACCTTGGCTCGGCGGGGGACCGCTGGATCCTTGCGCAGGGCCCGGGCTGTGGTCACACAGGCGGGGAGGAACTCGGCGACCTGACGCAGTAGACCGGGTGGAAGCCGGTCGGCGAGCAGCATCATGACCAGGCAGCTGACCACGTAGACCCGAGGCACATGCCGGCGACGATGAGCTAGGTTGACCACGTCAAGACCCCGGGTCGGGCACGGGCAGGATGATTGTCGCTGTCATGGCAGCTGAGTGAGCGCAGGTGACTGGCGTGGATAGGCCATGGCTCGTGTGTGCGCCACGGCTGCAGAGGCGGAGCTCGCCGCCCGAGCCTGTGACGACTTGTTCGACGAGGGCGAGTCCGAGGCCGGCGCCGGGGCGCGATCGAGCTGCGGGTGCGCGGGTGAACCGCTGCGTGGCCTCCTCGAGCAACTCCGGGTCCATGCCCGGTCCGGCGTCCTGGACCTCGACGACGCCCCAGTCCTCTGCTTCGGCGACTCGCAGGCGTACGGGTGGGGAGCCGTGGGCGAATGCGTTCTCGACCAGGTTGCTGACGACGCGCTCGAGGCTGTGTGGATCGATCGCCACCAGGATCGGGGTTGGTGGCAGCTCGGCGGTGAGCTGGTCCGTATGGCCGGAGCCGGCCCGGTGGCGCTGTTCGATGATGGTCGTGACAGTTCGGCCGAGGTCGGTGACGGACGAAGTGTCGGGGTTGTGGGTGCCGAGCGCGAGGAGTTGGTCGGCGAGGTCGGCCAGGCGGCTGATGTCAACGGCGAGCTCGTCGAGCATCTGCTCGTGCTCTTCCACGGTGCGGGCACGTCGACGCGCGAGCTGAACGCGGCTCTTGAGGAGGGTCAGCGGGGTGCGGAGCTCGTGGCTGGCGTCGTTGACGAACCGGCGTTCATGGTCAATGGACCGTTCTTGGGCGGCGAGCATGTGGTTGAGGGTGTTGCCGAGCCTGGTCACCTCGTCGTCGCGGCCCTCGGGCACATCGAGCCTGAGCCCGATAGCGCCTGCGGAGATCTCCTCGGCCCTCCCGCGGTATCGCTCGACCGGACGGAGGGCAGCGCGGGCAAGGAGGTAGCCGACCACGGCGGCGACGGCCAGTGCGCCGAGGCCGGCCAGCGACAGTTGGAGGAGGAGCTCGCGCAAGGCCTCGTCTCGGTGGTTCCGGCGTACAGCGACCAGGAGGAAGGGGCCGTCGCTTGCCACCGCGGTGACGTGGATGCGGTAGGGGTGGTCGGTCCCGGGAAGGAAGCTGCCCAGGTCCTTGGTGAGCGGTTCGCTGCCGACGTCGGCAAGGTCGTCGCGGTCCATCATCGGTGTGGCTGAGACGGGGCCGCCGTGGTCGAGCAGCTCGCCGTTCTGGTCGAGCACCTGCCAGCCGGCGCCGGTGGCGTTGGCGGCGGCGGGGGACGTGACCGATCCCGATGTCCCGATCAGCGCCGCGATGGTGGCGGTGGCCTGGTCGAGGTCGGTGTCGAGGCCGCGGTCGAGGGCGTACTCGACGCGCCAGTAGACGAAGGCGCCGGCTGCGGTGAGCAGGACGAGCATGGCGACCACGAAGCCGGCGACCAGCCGGACCCGGAGGGGTAGGCGGCTCATCCGGTCTCGACGCGGTAGCCCGCGCCGCGCAGTGTGGTGATGGTGTGCGTGCCGAAGGGGTTGTCGATCTTGGCGCGGATCGAGGCGATGTGGACGTCGATCGTGTTGCTGCGCAGGTCGGTTTCGCCGTCCCAGACCTCGTCGAGGATCGTGTAACGGGAGACGACCGTCCCTGCCCGGGAGGCCAGCAGGTGCAGGATGTCGAACTCGCGGGCCGAGAGCTCGATCTCGGTGTCGGCGCGCGCGACGCGTCTGGCTCCGGGGTCGACCACGAGGTCGCCGATCTCGACCCTTGCCGCGTCGACGTAGGCGGTGCGCCGACGCAGGGCGCGCAGGCGGGCCAGCAGCTCGTCGAGGTCGAACGGCTTGGACAGGTAGTCGTCGGCTCCGGCATCCAGCCCATCGATCCGGTCTCGGACGGCGCCCCGTGCGGTGAGCATCAGGACCGGGGTGGTGACGCCGAGCTCGCGGAGCCGACGACAGACGGTGACGCCGTCGAGCTCGGGCAGCATCCAGTCCAGGAGCAGGACGTCGTAGAAGATCCCGTCCGGGAGCGCGCGCCCGTACGCCGACCGGCCGTCGTGCACGACCTCGACCTCCCAGCCGGCCTCGGTCAACGACTGCTCGAGCACGTCGGCCAGCCGCGGGTCGTCCTCGGCGACCAGGATCCGCACGCGTTCCTCCTTGCCTGGTGGTGTGGGACCAGCGTGCACCCCGGCCGGTCGTTTCATCGTCCCTTCATCTACGTCTCCCTAACCTGCCGGGCATGAACGACGTAGCTGCAGTCGACGCCGTCGGCGTGACCAAGACGTTCGGGTCGGTGCTCGCTGTCGACGACCTCTCGCTGAAGGTCAGCGCTGGTGAGGTCTACGGCGTGCTCGGGCCGAACGGGGCCGGCAAGACCACCTTCCTACGCATGCTCTTCGGGCTGATCAAACCGGACTCGGGGACCCTGCGGGTCTTCGGCCGGACCTGGAAGGAGCACGGCATCGGCGTGCTGGACGGGGTCGCTGGGTTCATCGAGAGCCCGAAGTTCTACTCCTACCTGACCGGGCGCCAGAACCTCGAGGGGCTCGCCCTTCTCGACGGTGGCGTGCGCCCAGGTCTCCTCGAGGAGGTGCTCGAGGTCGTCGACCTGCCCGACCGCGCCGATGACAACGTCGGCGGCTACTCCTACGGGATGCGGCAACGGCTCGGGGTCGCCGCCAGCCTTCTTCGTGAACCGCGCCTCCTGGTGCTTGACGAACCGACCAACGGCCTGGACCCCGGCGGGATCAGAGACATGCGAGCCCTGGTCCGGCAACTCGCGCAGCGCGGCCTGACGGTCCTGCTCAGCTCGCACGACATGGTCGAGGTCGAGGAGATCTGCGACAACGTCACGATCATGAGCCGCGGATCCGTGGCCTTCCACGGGACGATCACCGACCTCCGAGCCATGGCTCCCGACCCCGGCCACCTGCTCAGCACCAGCGACGACCGCGCCGCAGTCGAGATCGCCCGGATCCATCCCCGCATCACCGTCGAACCCCACCCGGACGGTGGCCTGATCGCCACCGGCCCGCGCGAGCAGCTCTCGGCGTACGTCGCGGACCTGGTCCGCGCCCATCTCGACCTGCTGGCGTTCACCCCCACCCAGACGCCCCTGGAGGCTCTGTTCTTCATGCTCACCGACACCGGGCCGGACGCACCCGAGACTCCTCGGACTGGCACTTCGATCCGTCAGGAAGCCGGTGCTGCACGATGAGCAGCACGACGCTGTCCCCCCGCACCGACACGACACCCCGGGCCAGTTCCGCCCGGCCCGGTCTCGGCGCCGCGCTCCGCTGGGAGAGCCGCAAGCTCCGCGCCCAGTTGCGCACCAAGGCTCTCCTCCTGGGGGCCGTCATCGCCCCCGTGGCAATCGTCATCGTCGTCCACAGCCAGTCGCGGCCGCCGAAGGACACCCTGTTCGGGCGATTCGCCACCGAGAACGGGTTCGCGATGGCCCTGCTCGTCCTGGGGTTCGCCTCTCAGTGGGTACTACCACTGCTCACCGCGATCGTTGCCGGCGACATCTTCGCCAGCGAGGACCAGCACGGCACCTGGAAGACCGTGCTCACGCGCTCGGTCAGCCGGTCCCAGCTGTTCTGGGCCAAGGCCCTCGTCGCCATCGCGTTCGCGCTCGTCGCGTTGGTGCTCCTCGGGGCATCCACCATCGCCTCCAGCCTGCTCATCGTGGGTCACCACCCCCTGACCGGGCTCTCGGGGCAGACGATCCCGGCAGGTTCGGCACTCAGGCTCGTCTCGGAAAGCTGGGCATCCATGGCGCTGCCCATGGTCGGGTTCACGTGCCTGGCTCTGTTGTTCTCGGTCTGGTCCCGCAACGCCGCCGTCGGCATCGCCGCACCCGTTGTCATCGGCCTCGTCATGCAGCTCATCGGAGCGCTCGGCGGAATCGAGGCCCTGCGCCCGTACTTGCTGAGCACGCCCTTCGAGGCCTGGCACGGGTTCCTCGCAGAACCCAGGTTCACCGGACCACTGCTCGACGGGGTGGTCACCAGCGCCGGATGGAGCCTGGTCTGCCTCGTCACGGCCTTCCTCATCCTGCGCCGCCGCGACATCACCGGAGGCTAGTCATGCGTCGCTTCATCATCAGTCTCATTGCCTCTATCGCGGCCGTCCTCGCCATCGGCGGTGCCGTCATCGCCGGCACCGGCGGAAGCAGCTCGGTCACCCAGGCTCGCCTGGAACGCGCACTGCCGGTCGAGTTCGCCAACCTGTACGCCGACCAGGCCAAACTCCTCGGTCACACGGGCATCACGCCCGCATCCCTCCACGCCGAGGCCATGTGCGACAAGGGCGGAGCGGTCGAACCCAACGTCGGCCCCGGCAGCAACTGGAACTGCCTGGTCACCTGGACCGACGCCAACGTCCCCATGCCCCCCGAGGGGTACGGAAAGTTCGAGGTCGACGTCCACAGCAACGGCTGTTACACCGCGGGAGGCCCCAGCAAGCTCGTCGGCTTCCAGACCCTCACCGACACCAAGGGCGACGAGGTCAACAACCCTGTCTACGAGTTCGACGGCTGCTTCGATCCCAATGGCGACAACACCCCCACCGGCAACGAGTTTCCCTCGCTGCTCAACGTGACCTCGACCGCCCTGCTGCCTGACGCTGACAACAAGATCTCGCTCCAACTCAGCTGCGGCACCGGTAGCACCGGTTGTCAGGGCACCGTCGGGGCCGAGGCAGGGGACACCGATCTCGGCGCGGTCCCTGTCAACATCCAGGAGGAGCAGACCACGACCGTGCACTTCCCCACCCCGGTACCTGCCGGCGCGGGCAGTGTGACCTTCACGATCACCGTCACAAAGGGGATCGGGCCCAAGGGCCAGTTGACTGAGACCTCCCTCGACATGCCGCCGAGCTGAGCTGAGGGGCACCAACGCCGGAGGCCCCTGGGGCAGCGGGGAGGGTGATCACGCGATTGGTGAGGCCTCGATCCGTTCCTTGAGCATCGCGATGTTGCTTGGCATCTCGGCGCGGGCCTGGCGACCTACGACCTACGACCAACGGCACGCGCAGCTTGCCCATGCCGTGGCCCTCGAGTCGACTGAAATGGTGTTCTCTGGCCTGTCGTCGTGAGTTGTTCGACAGCGACATCGACCCGCGAGCGAATCGGGCCGTCGATGCCTCGGACCGCCCAGGCGTGCGGTGGGTCGAGCAGTACCAGCTCGGAGGTGCTCGGGCGCTCGGCCCCGCCGATCCGGCGGGTGTCAGGAAGCGGTCACCCGACTGTGGGCGCGCCGTTGCTCTCCATCGACCCGCTCACGAGGCAGTGCTGCCATTCGTGGAACCTGGCCGGGTCGGTGGCGTAGGCGAACACCTCGGCGGCCGGGCGCTCCACCTCGATCGAGACTGTGGTCATCACGCCTCCAGCAACGAGGCGTACCTCGCCAGGTAGAGCGGCCAGCCCTGATCGCCGTCGACCCCCTCGCGCACCGCCGGCCAGCCGGGGCCATGTCGGTCAAGGTGACGATGCTCCAACTCGACCCGAGTGTGGTCGGCGCCATGGGGCAAGAAACGCAACTCGACCTCGCTGGCGTGTTCGGGGTCCTCGAGCTGCCAAGTCGGGCTGATGTCCCAGCTGAACATCAGGCGGTCCGGCGGTTCGAAGGCCAACACCCGCGCCCACCGGCACTCGCTGCCGTCCTCGCCGCGATCGACGATGTGTCCGCCGACCCGAGGCTCGAGTGTGGTCGACGCGATCGGAGATCCGAGCAGGTTGTGCTCGGGAGGCTTGAACTCGCCCAGCCGCTGGGTGAACGCCGTGAACGCTTGGTCCGGCGTACCGGACACGACTATGTGGTGGTGCACCACCGGTGCCTCGGTCACGAGTCCTCCTTCATCATGTGCTCGAAGCCAGACATGGTTCGCTTCCAGAACATGTCGAGCTGGTCGCGCAGTGCGGCGACTCCAGCCTCGTTGAGCCGGTAGATCCGCTTGGTGCCCTCGGCGCGGTCGCTCACAAGTCCGATGTGCCTCAACACCTTCAGGTGCTGAGACACGGCCGGCTGGCTGACCGGGAGAGCGTTGGTCAACTCGGTGACCGTTCGCTCGCACTCGGCCAGTTCCATCACGATCGCCCGTCGAGTCGGGTCGGCCAGAGCACTCCAGGCTTCGTCATCTCTATAAGTCACAACGAATAGAAGTTACGACTAATGGAACTGATACGTCAAGCGTCCGGCCCGATGGACTTGACGGACGGAAGGATGCCCGTGCACCCCAGGGCCCGCGATGATGAGCCAGACCACGGCTGCGGCGGTGAACGCGGCGGTGAACCCGGACGGGCGAGGACGGCGGCGCTCGACCCGCTGCCGCCACGGCGAAGTATGTGACCGCTCAGCCGCAGCAGACCGAGGATGTCGCTTCCAGTGCCGGTGATGACTCGGTGATGGCGCTGGTGCAGCAATCCTGGCGCTCGCTTTCGCCGGTCGGGGTCGCGCTGTCTGCGAGGACGGTGTAGACCTCCCAGCGCTCTCCGTTGGGGGTGCCCTCGACCCAGAACTTGTCCTGCTTGGCGTAGCAGCAGGTGGTGCCGCGCTCGTCGATCGATGCCAGGCCGTCGTCGGCGAGTCGGGTCTGAATGGTGTCGACCGTGTCGACGTCCTCGACCTCGACGCCGAGATGGTTCAGCGAGCCGCCCTGGCCCGGGTTCTCGATGAGAACCAGCTTGAGGGGCGGCTCGCTGACGGCGAAGTTGGCGTAGCCAGGGCGGACCTTCGCGGGCTCGGTGGCAAAGAGGCGGCTGTAGAAGGCGATCGACGTCTCGAGGTCGTCGACGTTGATGGCCAGCTGGACGCGGGACATGGCAGCTCCTGAGAGATAGATGATTGTCGATGTATGTCGAGTTTGCGTTGGACATCGATGAATGTCAATATTTATGCATGTCGAAGTCCTTGCTGGAGCTGACCCCAGTCGAGACGGTCGCGTGCTGCGCGCCGTTGACCAAGGAGCCGCTGAGCGCGGAGGCGGCCGAGCGGATCGCACCTCTGCTCAAGGCGATGGCCGACCCGGTGCGGCTTCGGCTGCTGTCGCTGGTCGCCTCGCACGGTGACGGCGAGGCATGTGTCTGCGATCTCAACGACGCCTTCGAGCTCTCCCAACCCACGATCAGCCACCACCTCAAGGTGCTGCACGAGTCCGGGCTGCTGAGCCGGAGCAAGCGGGGCGTGTGGGTCTACTACCGGGTCCAGCCCGCGGCCCTTGCCGACCTCGGGGCGCTCATCGGCGGCGTCGCAGGGTGAGCCTCGTCCGCCGTGCGACCGCGGAAGCGGTCGGTACGGCGTTCCTGGTGATGGCCGTCGTCGGCTCCGGGATCGCCGCGCAGCGGCTCTCGCCCGACGACGTGGGACTGCAGTTGTTGGAGAACAGCCTGGTCACCGGCGCCGCCCTGGTCGCGCTGATCCTGGCCCTGCAGCCGGTCTCGGCGAGTTTCAACCCGGTCATCACTGTGGTCGAGCGCGTGCTGGGTCTAGTCACGACTCGGGTGGCCGCGCTGAGTGTGGCCGCCCAGGTATTCGGCGGGGTGATCGGCACTGTCCTCGCGAACCTGATGTTCGAGCTCGACGCCGTCTCCATCTCGAGTCACCATCGCGCCTCGTCGGGCACGCTCCTCGCCGAGGTCGTCGCCACCGCCGGACTGGTCGTCATCGTGTTCGGCAGCATCCGAGCCGGCCGCATCGAGACCGTCGCCTACGCGGTCGGTGGCTACATCACCGCGGCCTACTGGTTCACCAGCTCCACGAGCTTCGCCAACCCCGCCGTCACGCTCGCGCGCACGCTCTCGGACACCTTCGCCGGCATCGCGCCGGCATCGGCGCCGGCCTTCGTCCTGATGCAGGTCGCCGGCGGAGCAGTCGGACTCGCCCTCGTCGCACTACTTCACCCGACCCGAGGAGACACGTCATGACCGACCACGCCCATGCGGAGCGTCGGGCGACAGTGCTGTTCGTCTGCGTGCACAACGCCGGCCGATCCCAGATGGCGGCCGGCTACCTGCAACACCTGACCGGCGACCGGATCGAGGTCCTCTCCGCCGGCTCCCAACCCGCCGACCAGATCAACCCCGCGGCGGTCGAGGCAATGGCCGAAGAGGGCATCGACATCCGGACCGAGCAGCCCAAGCTGCTGACTGACTCCGCCGTGCAGTCAGCCGACGTCGTCATCACCATGGGCTGCGGTGACGAGTGCCCGTTCTACCCTGGCAAACGCTACGAGGACTGGGTGCTCGACGACCCGGCTGGGCAGGGCGTCGATGCCGTGCGTCCCATCCGCGACGAGATCAAGGCGCGGGTCGAGGCGCTGATCGCCGAGATCGACCAGGGACGTTAGCCGCTGGAGTGCGGGCGGACGAGGACGGTCGCCAGCAGGCAGCCGAACGCCAGGACGACGAAGGCCGCGGCGTAGCTTCCGAGGGCCGAGGCCAGCAGCGTCCCGAGCCAGGGAGCGAACGCGGACGCCGTCAGGACGCCGCCCGAGAGGATCCCGCTGCGCGCGCCGTACTCATAGGCGCCCCAGCGGTCGCTGACAGCGGTGGCCTGAATGAGGGTGAAGATTCCCCTGGCGATGCCCGCGCCGAATGACAGCGCGCCAACCACGGCCACCGGTTGGTGCACGACAGCCAGTGCCAGTGTGGTCACGCTCGCGGCTCCCAGCGTGGCAACGGTTCGTGCTCTGGCGCTCAACCGGGTGAGAACGGGTCCGTAGAACAGGCGGCCGGCCACCTGTCCTGCGCCTCCGACTCCGAGCGCGACCGCCGCCTGGGTGGTGCTGAGCCCGTTCTGGGTGAGCAGTGGGACGAGGTTGACCACGACGGCGTACACGCAGAAGCCGCCCAGTGTCATGGCGGAGACGAGGAGAACGAACTCCGGCTGCCGCACCACCCGGCCGCGTTCCTCGGCGTCAGCCCCCTGAGTGTTGTGGTCGAGCGATGACCAAGGGGCCTGCAGACCCCACCAGTGCACCGGGATCGTGCCGACGAGGACGACCGCGAGGACGAGGTAGGTCTGCCGCCAGCTGAGGTGCTCGAGAAGCACTGCGGTCAGCGGCGCGAACACGGTCGAGGCGAGGCCTGCGACCAGGGTGACCGCAGTCAGGGCCTTCACCCGCCCGTCGCCGGCCCAGCCCGTGACAGCGGCGAACGCCGGCGGGTAGAGCGTGCCCGACATGGCCACGCCGGCAAGGAGCCAGGCGAGCAGGAAGACCCACAGGGTGGGCGCCACGGCGATCGCGAGCACCGCGAGCACAGCCAGTGCGGAACCGGCAGTCATGACGCGTCGAGGCCCGTGGGCGTCGATGTGCCGCCCGACCCAGAGGCCTGCCGCGGCAGCCGCCAGCTGGGCGGCGGTGAAGCAGGCGACCAGCCAGGTCAGAGACCAGCCCTCGGTGTCCCGGATCGTCGTGCTCATCACCGGGAAGGCGTAGAAGAGGATCCCCCACGACACGATCTCCGTGACGCACAGGACCGCGACGACCCGGCGCAGCGCCGGTGGGTCGAGAGCAGGTGCCGACGAGAGGCCGGCCTCGAACGTCATCTGCGGAGTCAGCAGGTGCCGCAGTCGTCCTGCTGCGCCCCATCGTCCTCTCGACGTCGCTCCAGGAAGACGGTGTCGCGCCAGACCCCGTCGAGCTGGGCGATCCGGCTGCGGACCGCCAGAGTCCGGTACCCGGCCGAGTGGTGCAGGGCGATGCTGGCCCGGTTCTCCGGGAAGATCGAGGTCTGCAGCGTCCACAGACCCCCGGCATCGGCCTCGGTGACCTGGCGGTACATCAGCGCCTTGCCCACGCCTTGGCCGCGGACGTCCTCGGCGACATAGACCGAGGTCTCGCCGACGCCTACATAGCAGTCGCGGAAGGAGATCGGGCTGATGGTCGCCCAGCCCACCACTCGGCTGTCGAGCTCGGCCACCCAGCGGTGCTCGGGCAGCCACTTGGCCAGCAGTGTCGTGAAGACGGAGACGTCGGTCTCAAACGTCGCGTTGCGGGTCGCGATGCCCTGGGCGTAGATCTCCCGAACCGCCGGTAGGTCATCGTCGGTCATTGCTCGCGTCGTGACCGATGCCGGCCAGTCGGTCGGGCAGCACGGCGCGGTGACGGTCGTGCCCATCACCACGTCGGCCGCATGGGGGAGGCCGGTGCAGCAGGACTGGTTGACCGACACCATGGTCGTGCGGCCGACCCGGTCGACGACCAGGAAGCCGATCTCGGAGAGCTTCCGCACGTGATGCGAGCAGGTCGACTGGCTGATCCCGAGCCGCTCTGTCAGGTCCCCGACGGTCAGCGCTCCCGAGGCCGACGAAGCGACCGCGTGGAGAAGCTTCAGCCTCGTCGGGTCGGAGATCGCCCCGAACCACTCCGCGTAGGTGGCGGCGGTCTCGTCGGCCAGCAGCTGGTCGGGCGAGTCGGTGCGCTCAGGCGCCTCAACGGACATGAGTCCTATCCTATCGATTGACATCGATGGTTGCATTCATCGACTCCGGTCGATACGATCGACTGCAGACATTGACGTTCATCAATATGAGGAGTAGCCATGTCCGACCCCGTCGTGATCATCGGCGCCGGTCCCATCGGACTCGCCGGTGCCGCGCACTCGCAGTCCCGCGGCATCGAGACCATCGTGCTCGAGGCGGGGGAGTCGGCCGGAGCAGCGGTCCAGGACTGGGGACACATCCGCCTCTTCTCGCCGTGGTCCGAGCTTGTCGATCCAGTCGCCGTCGCGCTCCTCGAAGGCTCTGGCTGGGAGAGGCCCGCACCCTCGGCGTACCCCACGGGTGCCGCCTGGGTCGCCGGCTATCTGGCACCTCTCGCCGCAGCGCTCGAGAAGACCGACGAGGTCGAGGTCCGCTACGGCCACCGCGTCGTCGGCGTGACCCGCTTCGGCCGAGACCGACTCGTCGACTCCGGCCGCGAGGACGAGCCTTTCGTCCTCCAGGTGCAGACCGAGCGGGGCATCGAACGCATCACCGCCTCGGCCGTCGTCGACGCATCGGGCACCTGGGGCGGGCCCAACCCTCTCGGCGGCGACGGCCTCCCCGCGCTCGGCGAGACCGCGCACGCCGGCCGGATCAGCTACCGCGTTCCCGACGTGCGCAGCGAGCAGGGCAGGGAGCGGTACGCCGGCAAGCACGTCGTCGTCGCCGGCACGGGAGCCTCCGCCCAGAACGCCCTCGTCGAGCTCGCCCACCTCGCCGAGTCCGCACCCCGCACCCGGGTCAGCTGGCTCGTCCGCCGGCCCAGCGTCGGGAACGCCTTCGGCGGCGGCGACAACGACCAGCTCGAGGCCCGCGGCGCGCTCGGCAAGTCGGCCGAACGGGCCGCCGGTAGCGCAGCTGTCGCCGCGGTCACCTCGTTCCGCACCGCCGCGGTCGAGGAGCAGGCCGACGGCCGGCTGACCGTGAGCGACTTCGGCGGGCAGACCGTCACCGACGTCGACGAGATCGTCGCCGTGACCGGCTTCCGCCCTGACCTCGGATTCCTGTCCGAGATCCGCCTCGACCTCGATCCGGTCCTCCAGTCGCCCCGCACTCTCGCGCCGCTGATCGACCCCAACGTCCACTCCTGCGGCACCGTCTACCCGCACGGCGCCAAGGAGCTCGTCCAGCCCGAGCCCGGCTTCTACCTCGTCGGGATGAAGTCCTACGGCCGCGCACCGTCCTTCCTGACCTTGACCGGCTGTGAGCAGGTGCGCTCGGTCATCGCCGCGATCGCGGGCGACCACGAGGCCGCCGAGCGGGTCGAGCTCGTCCTCCCCGACACCGGTGTGTGCGGTGGCTCCGGGACGTTCGACGAGGCCGACCAAGGCGGCGGTTGCTGCGCACCTGAGGTGCCCGAGCTGATCACGATCGGGAATGTCGGATCGAACGTCTCCCGGTAGTCCATCGGGAGCGATCCGCAGAGCGTTGGTCGATGACGTCGCACCGCTCTCCCTGGTCCCGATCCAGCTCGCCGCCAGCAGCCTGCTGCCGCTCATCGTCACTACGATGCGTCGCGAGCCGGTCACCCTGACCCCGCCGGTCCGCAACCTCGCCATGCTGGGGTGCTGAACCCGGGTGCCGCCTACGCCCTCGGCCTCGTTCTGTGGTGATCGCCCAGCAGGCGGCCGCGCTCGCTTTCGGCGTGGTCCTAGCCACGGTCGTCGAGCTCCAGGGGTCGCACGGCTGGGATCTGTCGGGAGTGAGCGCCACGTCGTTGCCTTCAGTGAATGAGGACAAGCGGCACGAGCTGCGTCACACCGCGGCCAGCCTCGCCATCGCTCCCGGCGCCGACGTGAAGATTGTCCGGTCGACGAGGGCCGGATTCTGTGGCCCGGTGAGGCCCAGCGTGAGGCCCGAAGGCGAAGCAACCGACCTGACCGGCTACAGGTCGAGACGCGTTCCTGCAGGTCAACCCGGGAGTGAAGAGGGCGCCCCCGGTAGGATTCGAACCTACGCTCCCGCCTCCGGAGGGCGGTGCTCTATCCCCTGAGCTACGGGGGCCAGGGACGACCGGAACCATACCCGTGCGCTGTCCGCGCGGAGAAACTGGTGCGGAGGCGACGCGAGCGCGCCGATACCCTTGGCCGGTGACTCCCGAGCAGCTCTCCGCAGCGATCGTCGACGTGCTGGTGACGCTGTCCGACGAGGGTGCGCTCACCCTGCCGGACGGCGTACCGACGACGGTGACCATCGAGCGCCCGCGGCAGAAGGAGCACGGCGACTACGCCACCAACGTGGCGCTCCAGCTGGCCAAGAAGGCGGGCCTCAACCCGCGCGACCTCGCGGGGCAGATCCAGGACCGGCTGCTCAAGCTCGAGGGGATCGCGGCGGTCGACGTGGCCGGGCCCGGCTTCCTCAACATCAGGGTGGCCGCGAGCGCACAGGGAGTCGTCGCCGAGCAGGTGGTGGCCGAGGGGGAGCGCTACGGCAGGAGCGACACCGGCGCGGGGGAGCGGGTGAACGTCGAGTTCGTCAGCGCGAACCCGACCGGACCGGTGACCCTGGCCAGCGCCCGCTGGGCCGCGGTGGGCGACACGATCAGCCGGCTGATCGAGGCGACCGGCTCCGAGGTGGCGCGCGAGTACTACTTCAACGACCACGGCGCGCAGATCGACCGGTTCGCCAACAGCCTCCTGGCGCGGGCCCGGGGGCGCGAGGTGCCCGAGGACGGCTACCAGGGCAGCTACATCAACGACATCGCCCAGGCGGTGCTCGCGGCGCACCCGGAGATCGCCGAGCAGAACGACGACCAGGCCCGCGAGTCGATGCGCGCGTACGGCGTGCCGCTGATGTTCGAGGAGATCAAGTCGACGCTGGAGGACTTCCGCGTCCCCTTCGACGTCTGGTTCCACGAGAACGACCTGCACGAGAGCGGCGCGGTCCAGCAGGCCATCGACCGGCTCACCGAGCTCGGCAACATCTACGAGAAGGAGGGCGCGAAGTGGCTGGCGACCGAGAAGTTCGGTGACGACAAGGACCGGGTCATCGTCCGGTCCACCGGCCAGCCGGCCTACCTCTCCGGCGACCTCGCCTACTACCTCAACAAGCGCAACCGCGGGTTCGACCGGTGCATCATCCTGCTCGGAGCCGACCACCACGGCTACGTGCGCCGGCTGATGGCCATGTGCGCGGCGTTCGGCGACGAGCCGGGCAAGAACCTCGAGATCATCATCGGCCAGATGGTCAACCTGCTCAGCCACGGCACCGTGGTCCGCATGGGCAAGCGCAGCGGCAACATCGTCACGCTCCTCGACCTCGTCGAGGAGATCGGTGTGGACGCCGCCCGCTACGCGCTGGTCCGCAACTCCCTCGAGACCAACCTCGACATCGACATCGACCTCTGGACCAAGGCGACCAGCGACAACCCGGTCTTCTACGTCCAGTACGCCCACGCCCGGGTCAGCTCGATCCTCCGCAACGCCGCGGACCTCGGGCTCGCGCCCGAGTCCCACCCCGAGCTGCTCACCCACGAGAAGGAGGGCGACCTGCTGCGCGCGCTCGCCGAGTTCCCGCGGGTCGTCCAGGCGGCCGCAGACCTCCGCGAGCCGCACCGGATCGCCCGCTACCTCGAGGACACGGCGGCCGACTACCACCGCTTCTACGACAGCTGCCGGGTCCTCCCGATGGGCGACGAGGAGGCCACCGACCTCAACCGGGCCCGGCTGCTGCTGGTCGACGCCACCCGCACGGTGCTGGCCAACGGACTGGCCCTCCTCGGCGTCACCGCACCGGAGCGGATGTGATTTCCCCACGCCGTTCTTCGGCTCCTCCGCTTCGCTCCTCCACCGAACAACGCCGCAGGGGCCCGAAAAGATGACTCACGAGGCCGGCTGGGCCCACGCGCCGGGCGCCCTGCGCGCACCGTCGTGGCTCCGCGAACCCAGCGACCCCAACGCCCTGGTCGGCCACCTGTGGTCGCAGACCGCGCACAAGGAGGACGGCGTGCTCAGCGTCGGGGGAGTCGCGCTCAGCGACCTCGTCGCCGAGCACGGCTCCCCGGCGTACGTCCTCGACGAGGCCGACTTCCGGACCCGGGCGCGTGCCTTCAAGGAGGCGTTCGCGGCCTACGACGTCTTCTACGCCGGCAAGGCGTTCCTCTGCACCGCCACCGCCAGCTGGGCGGCCGAGGAGGGGCTGAACCTCGACGTCTGCACCGGAGGCGAGCTGGCGGTCGCCGAGCGGGCCGGCGTCGACATGGCCACGGTCGGGTTCCACGGCAACAACAAGAGCGTCGCCGAGCTCGAGCGCGCGGTCACGCTCGGGGTCGGGCGCGTCATCGTGGACTCGTTCCACGAGATCGAGCGGCTGGCCGAGATCGCCGAACGGCTCGGGCGCACCACGAGCGTGCTGGTGCGGGTGACGGCCGGAGTCGAGGCGCACACCCACGAGTACATCGCCACCGCCCACGAGGACCAGAAGTTCGGCTTCTCGATCACCAACGGCCAGGCCTTCGACGCCGTCCGCCGGGTGCTCGAGGCGCCGGCCCTGAAGCTCCTCGGCCTGCACTCCCACATCGGCAGCCAGATCTTCGACTCGTCGGGCTTCGAGGTGGCGGCCCGGCGCGTGCTCGCCCTGCACGAGCAGATCCAGCGCGAGCTCGGCGCCGAGCTGCCGGAGCTCGACCTCGGCGGCGGCTTCGGGATCGCCTACACGACCCAGGACGACCCGACCGAGCCCAAGCAGCTCGCCCACGAGATGAGCGAGATCGTGGCCCACGAGTGCCGCGCGCTGGGCGTCGCGGAGCCACGCCTCAGCATCGAGCCGGGACGGGCCATCGTCGGACCCTCGACGTGCACCGTCTACGAGGTCGGCACGGTCAAGGAGGTCGCTCTCGACGGCGGTGCCACCCGGACCTACGTCTCGGTCGACGGCGGGATGAGCGACAACATCCGCACCGCCCTCTACGACGCCGACTACTCCTGCACCCTGGCCAGCCGCCGCTCCGTGGCGCCCCCGGTGCTCACGAGGATCGTGGGCAAGCACTGCGAGGCCGGTGACATCGTGGTCAAGGACGAGTTCCTGCCCGGCGACGTCCGCCCCGGCGACCTGCTCGCGGTCCCCGGCACCGGCGCCTACTGCCGCTCGATGGCCTCCAACTACAACCACTCGTTGCGGCCGCCGGTCGTCGCCGTGCGCGACGGCCGCTCCCGCGTCGTCGTACGCCGCGAGACGCTCGACGACCTGCTCGCCACCGATGTGGGGATGGACCACTCGTGACTGGGAGACGGCTCAGGGTGGCGGTGCTGGGCTGCGGCTCGGTCGGCTCGCAGGTGGTCCGGCTGCTCCAGGAGCAGGCCGGCGACCTCGCAGCGCGCGTGGGAGCGCCCGTCGACCTGGTCGGGGTGGCGGTGCGCCGCCTCGAGGCGCCGCGCGAGGTCGAGGTCCCCGACGGCCTGCTCACCACCGACGCCGAGGGCCTGGTGGCCCGCGACGACGTCGACCTGGTCGTGGAGGTGATCGGCGGGATCGAGCCGGCCCGCACGCTGATCCTCTCGGCGCTGGAGAACGGCTCCAGCGTGGTCACCGCCAACAAGGCGCTGCTGGCCGAGGACGGCCCGACCCTCTTCGAGGCCGCCGAGAAGGCCGGCCGCGACCTCTACTACGAGGCCGCCGTCGCCGGCGCGATCCCGATCCTGCGGCCGCTGCGCGAGTCGCTGGCCGGCGACACCGTCACCCGCGTGCTCGGCATCGTCAACGGCACCACCAACTTCATCCTCGACAAGATGGACAGCTCCGGCGCCGGCTTCGCCGAGGCCCTCGAGGAGGCCCAGGAGCTCGGCTACGCCGAGGCCGACCCGACCGCCGACGTGGAGGGGTTCGACGCCGCCGCGAAGGCCGCGATCCTCGCCTCGCTCGCGTTCCACTCCCGGGTCACCGCCTCCGACGTGCACCGCGAGGGCATCTCCGAGGTGACCGCCGCCGACGTGCAGTCCGCCAAGGACATGGGCTCGGTGGTCAAGCTGCTGGCCATCTGCGAGCTCCGCCGGAACCCGGCTGGGGACGACAGCGTCGCCGTCCGGGTGCACCCCGCGATGATCCCGAGGAGCCACCCGCTGGCGTCGGTGCGTGAGGCCTACAACGCGGTCTTCGTCGAGTCGGAGGCGGCCGGCCAGCTGATGTTCTACGGCCCGGGCGCCGGCGGCGCACCCACGGCGAGTGCCGTGCTGGGCGACCTGGTCACGGTCGCCCGCAACGTGCTGGCGGACAAGCGCGGGGCCGGGGAGTCGGCGTACGCCGACCGGGCGGTCCTGCCGATGGGCGAGACCGTCACCCGCTACCACGTCGCGATCGACGTCGACGACAAGGCCGGCGTGCTCGCCACCGTCGCCCTGGCCTTCGCCGAGCACGGCGTCTCGATCCAGACCGTCCGCCAGGAGGGCCGAGACGACGACGCCCAGCTCGTGGTCGTCTCCCACAGCGCCACCGACGCCCAGCTCGCCGCGACGGTCGAGCACCTGCGCGGCCTCGACATCGTCCGCGAGGTCACCTCGGTGATGCGCGTCGAGGGTGGCGAGGAATGAGCACCTTGGTCCGCACCCACCAGTGGCGGGGGGTGATCGAGGAGTACAGAGACCTGCTGGAGATCCCCGACGGCACCGTGGCGGTGACCCTGCGGGAGGGCGGCACCCCGCTGGTGCACTCCGAGTGGCTCTCGGGCCAGACCGGGGCGGAGGTGTGGCTCAAGGTCGAGGGCGACAACCCCACGGGCTCCTTCAAGGACCGCGGGATGACCACCGCCATCTCGGTGGCCGTCCACGACGGCGCCGAGGCGGTGGTGTGCGCCTCCACCGGCAACACGTCCGCCTCCATGGCGGCCTATGCCGCGAAGGCGGGGCTCACCCCGCTGGTGCTCGTCCCCGAGGGGAAGATCGCCGCCGGCAAGATGGCGCAGGCCGTCCTGCACGGCGCCAAGGTGATCATGGTGCGCGGCAACTTCGACAGCTGCCTGCAGCTGGCCCGCGGGCTGGCGTGGGAGTACCCCGTCTCCCTGGTCAACTCGGTCAACCCCGTCCGGCTCCAGGGCCAGAAGACCGCGTCGTTCGAGGTCGTGGACTTCCTCGGCGACGCTCCCGACTTCCACCTGCTCCCGGTCGGCAACGCGGGCAACATC
This sequence comes from uncultured Actinomycetota bacterium, assembly GCA_963766475.1. Lineage (GTDB taxonomy): Bacteria > Actinomycetota > Actinomycetes > Propionibacteriales > Nocardioidaceae > Nocardioides. Next base: position 136,499 of record CAVXZS010000011.1, read on the forward strand.
TCGGCGTACTGGCTCGGCTACCAGGAGTACTTCGACCTGGGCATGGCGACCCGCAGGCCACGGATGTGCGGGTTCCAGGCCGAGGGTGCGGCGCCGCTGGTCACCGGCGAGCCGTTCCCGGACCCGGAGACCAGGGCCACGGCGATCCGGGTGGGCAACCCCGCCTCCTGGAAGCTGGCCGAGGCGGCCGTGCAGGAGTCCGACGGCCGGTTCCGCTCGCTCAGCGACGACCAGATCCTCGCCGCCCAGCGCGAGCTGGCCGCGAAGGACGGCGTCTTCGTGGAGCCGGCGTCGGCCGCCGGCGTCGCGGGGCTCCTCGCCGACGTGGCCGCGGGCGACTCCTACGCCGGCAGCACCGTGGTCGTGACGGTCACCGGCCACGGGCTCAAGGACACCGCGACGGCGCTCGAGGGGTTCGGCCCCCTGGTCGAGTCGGTCATCGACGCCGACGTGGCCGCGGCCGCCGAGGCGGCCGGGCTGCGCTGATGGTGCACGTCTCGGTGCCGGCGACCTCGGCCAACCTTGGTCCGGGGTTCGACTCGCTCGGTCTGGCCCTCGACCTGCGCGACGAGCTGGAGGGGGAGCTGGCGGGCTCCGGCCTGGTGGTCGACGTGACCGGTGCCGGGGCCGGCGTCGTACCCCTCGACGAGGACCATCTCGTCGTGCGGGCGATGCGCCGGGCCTTCGACATGCTGGGCGGGCAGCCGACGGGGCTGCGGCTCAGGTGCCGCAACTCCATCCCGCACGCCCGGGGCCTGGGGTCGTCCTCGGCCGCCATCGTCGGCGGGCTGGTGCTGGCCCGCGCCCTGGCGGAGGGTGGCGCGGAAGCGCTCGACGACGCGGCGCTGCTCGAGATCGCCGTCGACATGGAGGGCCACCCCGACAACGTCGCTCCCGCGCTGCACGGCGGCTTCGTCATCTCCGGGCGTGACGACCGGGGCGAGACCTACGCCGTGGGTGCGCCGGTGGACCCACGGGTCAGCGCCGCGCTGTTCGTCCCGCCCGAGTCCCTGTCGACCGAGCTCGCCCGCGGGCTGCTGCCCGACCACGTCCCGCACGCCGACGCGGCCGCGGGCGCGGGCAACGCGGCGCTGCTCGTGGCCGCGCTCGCCGGCAGACCCGACCAGCTCTGGCGAGCCACCCGGGACCACCTCCACCAGGACTACCGGCGCCCGGTGATGCCGGCGTCGCTCGAGCTGGTGGACCGGCTCCGGGGTGACGGGCTGGCCGCGGTGGTCTCGGGGGCCGGGCCGACGGTGCTCGTCCTGGTCGTCGACGACGCCGACCTCTCGGCGTACTGCCCCGACGGGTGGGCGCACCACCGGCTCCCCGTCGATCCCCGCGGCGCCGTGGCCGGAGAAGCCCGGGAGGTTTGATACATTCGTGGTGCGCCGGTTCTCGGCGCGGCACCGCATCTGAGGTGCGATCTCCATCTTCCACTTCGCGCTGACCCCTGCGTGCGGCCCCTCGGTCGGGCAGAGCGTGTCGGCGCAGCGAAGGAACAACGTGACAGACACCCAGGACACCCCCACGGACGCTCCCGTCGCCAAGGCGGCGAAGAAGCGCGGGGGGATCAACACGATGCTGCTGGCCGACCTCAAGTCGCTGGCAGGAGGCCTCGGCATCTCGGGCACCAGCTCGATGAAGAAGGCCCAGCTCATCGACGCCATCAAGGCGCACCAGGACAGCCAGTCCACCGGCACCCGCTCGGCTCGCCGCGAGGAGCCCACGCAGGAGCGCAAGCAGGACCGCGAGCCGCAGCGGGAGCAGCAGGAGCAGGACCGCGAGCCGCAGCAGGAGCGCCAGGACCGGCAGCCCCGCCAGGGCCGCGAGCCCCGCCGGGAGCGCCAGCAGCGCGAGGAGCGCCCGTCGGACGACCAGGACTCCGACCAGCAGGCGAGCAGCAAGGCGAGCGAGGACACCTCGGAGGAGGACCGCTCCGCGGGCGGCCAGAACCAGAACCGTCAGCAGAACCAGCGGAACCAGAACCGCCAGGGCGGCCAGGGCGGCAACCAGCAGCGGAACCAGAACCAGCAGGGCAAGCAGAGCCAGCAGGACCGGCAGGCCCAGCAGGACCGGCAGGCCCAGCAGGACCGGCAGGCCCAGCAGGACCGCCAGGCCCAGCAGGACCGCCAGGACGACCAGCACGACGCCGACCAGGACGACGACAGCGAGGGCAGCCGCCGCAACCGGCGCCGCCGGGGCCGCGACCGCGACCGCACCCGCGCAGGTGGCCGCAACGAGCCCGACACCACGATCCTCGAGGACGACGTGCTGGTGCCCGCGGCCGGCATCCTCGACGTGCTCGACAACTACGCGTTCGTCCGGACCAGCGGCTACCTGGCCGGCGCCGACGACGTCTACCTGTCGCTCTCCATGGTCAGGAAGTACGCCCTGCGACGAGGCGACGCCATCGTCGGCCAGGTGCGCCAGCCCCGTGAGGGCGAGCGCAAGGAGAAGTTCAACCCGATGGTGCGGATCGACAGCGTCAACGGCGCCGAGCCGGAGTCGGCGAAGAGCCGGGTCGAGTTCACGCACCTGACGCCGGTCCACCCGCAGAAGCGGCTCCGGCTCGAGACCGGGCCGGACAACGTGATCGGGCGGGTCATCGACATCGTCACGCCGATCGGGAAGGGCCAGCGCGGCCTGATCGTCGCGCCCGCCCAGGCCGGCAAGACGCAGATCCTGCAGTCGGTGGCGACGTCGATCACCACCAACAACCCCGAGTGCCACCTGATGGTGGTCCTCGTCGACGAGCGGCCCGAGGAGGTCACCGACTTCGAGCGCGTCGTCAAGGGCGAGGTGATCGCGTCGACGTTCGACCAGGCCCCGGGCGACCACACCACCGTCGCCGAGCTCGCCGTCGAGCGGGCCAAGCGGCTGGTCGAGCTCGGTCACGACGTCGTCGTGCTGATCGACGGGCTGTCCCGGCTCGGCCGCGCCTACAACGTCGCCGGCCCGACGTCCGGCCGCACCCTCGCCGGCGGTGTCGACGCCTCCGCGCTCACCATGACCAAGCGGCTCTTCGGCGCCGCCCGCAGCCTCGAGGACGGCGGCTCGCTCACCATCCTCGCCACCACGCTCGCCGACAGCGGCTCCACCGTCGACGACCTGGTGATCGAGGAGCTCACCGGCACCGAGAGCCTCGTGCTGCGACTGGACGGCGACCTGGCCGACGAGCGGGCGTTTCCCGCGGTGGACCTGGTCCAGTCCGGCACCCGGCACGAGGCCGAGCTGGTCGGAGACCAGGAGCACGCCGTCCTGGAGAAGCTGCGCCGCGGGCTGACCGCCGAGCGCGGAGCAGGGCTCGCCGGGCTGCTGGAGCGGCTGCACAAGACGCAGACGAACTACGAGCTCCTGGGCGCCGCGCAGCGCTCGTAGGGGGTGCCTGGGAGGGGCCAACCCCGGCTCCGCACATTTTTCGCGTTCTTCCACGCGGAGCGTGCCGCTGGCTGATACTCGGTCAGAGACGAACGGGGAAGGACGAACTGTGGCGCTCATCGTGGTGGCCGACGACGACGTGGACATCCGCGACCTCGTCGAGTTCAAGCTCGCGACCCTCGGGCATCAGATCGTCACCGTGGCCGACGGCAGCTCCGCCGTCGACGCGTGCCGCATCTCGCACCCGGACCTGGCCGTCCTCGACGTGATGATGCCGGGCCTGACCGGGCTCGAGGCCGTCCGCGAGCTGCGCAGCAATCCCGCGCTCAAGGACATCCCGGTGATCCTCCTGACCGCCCGCGCCCAGCAGTCCGACGTGCAGACGGGCTACGACTCCGGCGCCGACGACTACATCACCAAGCCGTTCTCGCCCAAGGACCTGGCGTCCCGGGTCGAGGCCCTGCTCAGCCGCGCTGGCTGATACCCCCGCGAGCTTCGGCCCCCGATCCGCGGCGACTGCTCGCTGCGCTCGCTGGCGCCTGACTCGCTGCGCTCGCTTCGGCGCGGTCGCCGCGGCTCGGAGGCCGATCGCGGGGCGCCTCGCTTCGCTCGGAAAGACCGGGTCGCTTCGCTCCCACCGCTCCCATGCTGGCCTGGACACCCCCGCGAGCTTCGGCCCCCGATCCGCGGCGACTGCTCGCTGCGCTCGCTGGCGCCTGACTCGCTGCGCTCGCTTCGGCGCGGTCGCCGCGGCTCGGAGGCCGATCGCGGGGCGCCTCGCTTCGCTCGGAAAGACCGGGTCGCTTCGCTCCCACCGCTCCCATGCTGGCCTGGACACCCCCGCGAGCTTCGGCCCCGATCCGCGGCGACTGCTCGCTGCGCTCGCTGGCGCCTGACTCGCTGCGCTCGCTTCGGCGCGGTCGCCGCGGCTCGGAGGCCGATCGCGGGGCGCCTCGCTTCGCTCGGAAAGACCAGGTCGCTTCGCTCCCACCGCTCCAATTGCGCGTGCGAGCGTGGGATGGGAATTCGCACTCGATCGGCGGCGTTGACTACTCTGGACCGCTGGCTCCGGTTCACGTCCCGCCCGTTGGCGGTGGCGACCCGGAGCGCGAGAGAGGAAACCATGAAGGCTGACATCCACCCCGACTACGTGGACACCGAGGTCACCTGCACCTGCGGCAACACGTTCACGACGCGCAGCACCGCCAAGAACGGCGTGCTCCACGCCGACGTCTGCTCCAACTGCCACCCGTTCTACACCGGCAAGCAGAAGATCCTCGACACCGGCGGCCGCGTGGCCCGGTTCGAGGCCCGCTACGCCAAGAGGGCGGCCGACAAGAAGGACGCCGAGAAGGCCGACGCCGACAACTAGCTTCTCCACAGCGCCGACCCGTGCCCATCTGGGCGTGGGTCGGCGCTGGTGATTTCGAGATCGACTCAGGGATGGTCCGGCCGTACGACGGGAGGAGGACGCGGTGTTCGAGACCGTCGACAGCATGGCTCGCGAGCACGAGGAGCTCGAGCGTCGCCTCGGCGCGCCCGAGACCCACGCCGACGCCCGGCTGGCCAAGCGCCTCAACCAGCGCTACGCCCACCTGAGCCGCGTCCTCACGGCGAAGAAGGAGTGGGACGACCTCGGTGGCGACATCGAGGCGGCCCGCGAGCTCGCGGCCGAGGACCCGACGTTCGCCGACGAGGTCGAGACGCTGTCGGCGCGGCGGCACGCAGCCGAGGAGAAGCTGCGGCTGCTGCTGGTCCCGCGCGACCCGACCGACGACAAGGACGCGATTCTCGAAGTGAAGTCCGGTGAGGGCGGCGAGGAGTCCGCGCTGTTCGCCGGCGACCTGCTCCGCATGTACTCCCGCTACGCCGAGCAGCGAGGCTGGAAGGTGGAGGTCCTCGACGCGGCCGAGTCCGACCTCGGCGGCTACAAGTCGGTCACCCTCGCGGTGAAGGCGAAGGGGACGACCGAGCCGGGCGAGGCGCCCTACGGCCTGCTCAAGTTCGAGGGCGGCGTGCACCGCGTGCAGCGGGTGCCCGTCACCGAGTCGCAGGGCCGGGTGCACACCAGCGCGGCCGGTGTCCTGGTGCTGCCCGAGGCCGAGCAGGTCGACGTGACGCTCGACGAGAACGACCTGCGCATCGACGTGTTCCGCAGCAGCGGGCCGGGCGGCCAGAGCGTCAACACGACGGACTCCGCGGTCCGCATCACCCACGTCCCGACCGGGATCGTGGTGAGCTGCCAGAACGAGAAGAGCCAGCTCCAGAACAAGGAGCAGGCGCTGCGCATCCTGCGTGCCCGGCTGCTGGCCGCGGCCCAGGAGGAGGCCGACGCCGCCGCGAGCGACGCCCGCCGCAGCCAGGTCCGCACCGTCGACCGCTCCGAGCGGATCCGCACCTACAACTTCGCCGAGAACCGCATCTCCGACCACCGCACCGGCTACAAGGCCTACAACCTCGACCAGGTCCTCGACGGCGACCTCCAGCCGGTCCTCGACTCGTGCGTCCAGATGGACCTCGCCGACCGGCTCGCGGCACTCGACCAGTGATCCGCGGGGTCCTGGCGGCGGCTGCGACGAGGCTCCGTGACGCCGGCGTCCCCAGTCCCGAGCACGACGCCGCCGAGCTGCTCGCCCACGTGCTGGGCACCGACCGGTCCCGGCTGCCGCTGGTTGAACAGGTGCCGGCCGACGCGCTGGGGGAGTACGACGCGCTCGTGGCCCGGCGCGCGGCCCGCGAGCCGCTGCAGCACCTGACGGGGCGGGCGTGGTTCCGCCACGTCGAGGTCGCCGTCGGCCCGGGCGTGTTCGTGCCCCGGCCCGAGACCGAGCTGCTGGCCGGCTGGGCCGTCGAGACCGCGACCCCGCTGGGCGCGCCGGTCGTGGTCGACCTCTGCACGGGGTCCGGCGCGATCGCCAAGGCGGTCGCGCACGAGGTGCCGCGGGCGCGGGTGCACGCGGTGGAGCTCGACGAGCCGGCGTACCGCTGGGCCCAGCGCAACCTCGCCGGCACCGACGTGGACCTGCGCCACGGGGACCTCGCCACCGCCTTCGACGACCTGGCCGGCACCGTGGACGTGGTCGTCTGCAACCCGCCCTACGTCCCGCTCGAGGCGTGGGAGTCGGTCGCGCCCGAGGCACGCGACCACGACCCGCACCTGGCGTTGTTCTCCGGTGCCGACGGTCTCGACGCGATCCGGGTGCTCGCGGTGCGGGCCGCGCTCCTGCTGCGGCCCGGGGGAGCGCTCGGGGTCGAGCACGCCGACGTGCAGGGCGAGGCGGTCCCGGCGGTGCTGACCGGGAGCGGGCGCTGGACCGAGGTGCGCGACCACCGCGACCTCGCGGGCCGTCCTCGGTTCACCACCGCGCGGCTGGCACCATGACCCTCGTGGCCCAGCGTTATCCGACCAGCACCGACGAGGAGCGCGAGGCCGCGGTCGAGGCCGCCAGCCTGGCCATCCAGCGCGGCGGCCTGGTGGTGCTCCCGACGGACACCGTCTACGGTCTCGCTGCCGACGCCTTCGACAAGGACTCGGTCCAGGACCTGCTCGACGCCAAGGGCCGCGGCCGCGACATGCCCCCGCCGGTCCTCGTCTCGGCGGCCACCACCCTCGACGCGCTCGCGGTCCGGGTCCCGGCCTGGGCCCGGGCGCTCGTCGAGGAGTTCTGGCCCGGGGCGCTGACCCTGGTCTGCCACGCGCACGCCTCGCTGCAGTGGGACCTCGGCGACACCCGCGGCACCGTCGCGGTGCGGATGCCCGACCACCCGGTCGCCCTGGAGATCCTCGAGCGCACCGGGCCGCTGGCGGTCAGCTCGGCCAACCTGACCGGGCGCCCGGCCGCGACGGAGGCCGCCGCGGCCGAGGAGATGCTGGGCGGGGACGTCGAGGTCGTCGTCGACGCCGGCACGTCGCCGGGCGGCGCGGCCTCGACCATCGTCGACGCCACGAGCACCCCCGGCCGGGTGCTGCGACTGGGAGCCGTCGGCCTCGACCGGCTCAACGCCGTCCTCGAGCCCCTGGGCCACGCCATCCCCGACCCGGACGCGGCCGGTCCCGAGGACCCCGACGACCCCGAGGACCCCGACGACCCCGAAGACCCCGAGGACCCCGAGGACCCCGAGAAGTGAGGGAGTACATCCTCGTCTTCCTGGTGGCCGGGGCGGTCACCTACCTGCTCACGGTCGTGGCCAGGGAGATCGCCCTCCGCGCCGGCGCCGTCGCGAAGGTCCGCGACCGCGACGTGCACGACGAGCCCATCCCCTACCTCGGCGGGCTCGCGATGCTCGGCGGCCTCGTGGCGGCGTACTTCGTGGCCCGCGAGCTGCCCTTCCTCTCGGCGAGCTCGCCGCTGGTGTTCCGGGACGCCGGGATCGTGCTGATCGCGGGGGCGCTCGTCTGCGCGGTCGGCGTGCTCGACGACCTCTTCGACCTCGACGCGCTGACCAAGCTGGGCGGGCAGGTGCTCGCCGCCGGCTTCCTGGTCGCCTTCAGCATCCAGTTCGTCTTCTTCTCCGACGCGCAGGGCAACCAGTACTCCCTCGACACCGCACAGGGTGCGCTGCTCACCGGTCTGCTCGTCGTGGCGACCATCAACGCCGTCAACATGGTCGACGGCCTGGACGGGCTGGCCGCCGGCGTGGTCGGGATCGCCTCGCTCGCCTTCTTCGTCTTCTGCTACTCCCTGACCCGGCTCAACGGCACCGACCGGGCCAACACCGCGGCGTTCCTCAGCATCGCCCTGGCGGGGGTCTGCGCCGGCTTCCTGGTCCACAACTTCCATCCGGCGCGCCTGTTCATGGGCGACAGCGGGTCGATGCTGATCGGCCTGGTCCTCTCGGCCAGCGCGGTGACGCTCTCGGGGCAGTTCTCGCCGCAGCAGCTCAGCGAGGGTGCGGACGGCTCGACGGCCAGCCTGCTGCCCACGCTGCTGCCGATCCTGCTGCCCATCTCGCTGCTCATCGTGCCGCTGGCCGACCTCATCCTCGCCGTCGTACGCCGCACGAGAGCCGGGCGCTCGCCGTTCGCACCGGACAAGCAGCACCTGCACCACCGGCTGCTGGAGATCGGCCACAGCCAGCGCCGGGCCGTCCTCATCATGTGGATGTGGGCGGCGCTGGTCGCCTTCGGCACCGTGCTGGCGAGCCTCTACAGCGGTCCGTGGGTGGTGGCCGTCGTGGCGACCATGACGCTGGTGACCGTGGTGCTCACCTTCCTGCTGCCGCGCCTGCACCGCCCCCGTTTGCCTGTCACAGAACTTGGCTGAGAGGGTGGGTGCCGACCCCGGGTTCGGGCCTCCCGGGACTTTGTGCTAGTTTTCACAAGCACTCAGGTTGCACTCAGATTCACCCTCGACCAGGACGGCCGCCGACGATGACGACTGCCCCGCTTCCCCGCACCCGGGGACGGGTGCGCCGTGTTAGGTTCGAGCGATGCCAGAGCCCGGTGCCGACCAGTCCGGTGACGCCGGACTTCGCGGTCGCGATCTCATCGGGCTCGGCGGCGTCCTCGCCGCGGCAGTCATCGCCTGCACCCTGCTCGGCCTCCTCGTCGACCACGCTGCCGGCACCGAGCCCGCCTTCACGATGGCCGGCGTCTTCCTCGGCATCATCGCGGGCGGCTTCGCGTTCTGGGCCCGCGTCCGCGCCGCGCTCAAGTAGCCGCGAGGAGGTCGCCGATGCCTGACCGTCTCGCCACGCCGGCCGGCGTCGAGCCGCGCCGTCGCGCCGGTCTCGGACAGGTGATCCGCGACCAGCGCAAGGCCATCGTGGTCGGCGTCGTCCTCGCTGTGGCGGGGTTCTGGATCCTCGGCCAGCTCGACGAGTGGCGGCTCGCCACCTCCCTGGCCATCGGTGTGGCGCTCGGCCTGCTCAACCACCTGGTCACCGAGCGGTGGCTCCTCGGCCTGCTCAACACCGGACGCCAGCCGACCAAAGCGGTCATGATGCGCTCGACCATGGTCCGGCTGCTGGTCCTGACGGTGGTGGCCGTGACCGTGGCCGTGCTGTTCTGGCCCGACGGCATCGGGGTCCTGCTGGGGCTGGCCGTCTTCCGCATCATCGCCCTGGCGATGACGACGATCCCCTTGCTCAAGGAGCTGAAGGAGCAATGATCACTCCCTTCGAGATCGAGATCCACCCGGGCGAGCACCCGACCCGCGAGTTCCTCGGCATGACCTTCAACCTGGACACGATCTGGGTGACGGTCGTCGCGGGCGCGATCGTGGTGGCGCTGGGCTTCTGGGCGCGCGCCAGGCTCACCGAGAAGACCGACGACCACGTGCCGACCAAGATCCAGCTGGTCTGGGAGACCGTCGTCAACCAGGTCAACACCCAGGTCGAGGAGAACCTCGGCAGGGTGCACCCCTACGTCGTGCCGCTGGCGACCGCGTTGTTCTTCTTCATCCTCACCGCCAACTGGCTCGAGGTGATCCCGACCGAGCTCAACTCGGAGACGCACCTGCTGCCCTCGCCCACCGCGGACACCAACCTCACCTACGCCATGGCCATCCTCGCCATGGTCAGCGTGTGGATCTACGGCATCCGGGTGAAGGGGGTCAAGGGCTACTTCAAGCACTACCTCGAGCCCTACCCGTGGATGCTCCCGCTGGAGCTCCTCCAGGACCTGCTCAAGCCGGTCACGCTGGCGCTGCGACTCTTCGGCAACATCTTCGCCGGCGGCATCATGATCGCCCTGATCGCGGGGATGGTGAGCCTGGCTCCGGCGCACATCCCGGTCGGCAGCGCGCTGACCATCGTCTTCAACATCGTCTGGAAGCTCTTCGACACGTTGTTCCTCGGAGCGCTGCAGGCCTTCATCTTCTCGCTGCTGACCGTCCTCTACTTCGGGATGGCAGCAGCTGGTCACGACGAGCACGACGAGCACGACGAGCACGAGTCCGACCGCGAGCCCGAGACGACGGATCGCGAGCCCGCGGCCGCGCACTGATCCGCGACAGCAAGAAGCCGAGCGACGGTGAGCGCCGTCGCCGAACCAAGGAGAGAAACTGATATGGCAGTAAGCGACGAGGCCGTCAAGGCCGCTGGCGCGTTCATCGGCGGTGGCATCGCCCTCGCCGGCGGCGCGATCGGCGCCGGTGTCGGTGACGGTCTGGCCGGTTCGTCCTACATCGAGGGCGTGGCCAGGCAGCCCGAGGCACAGGGCCGACTGCAGACGATCTTCTTCCTGACCGTGGGTCTGGTCGAGGCGATGTTCTTCATCAACCTGGCCTTCATGGCGCTGTTCGTCTTCGTCCTCGGCAAGTGACGAAGGTCCGCTGACCCGCTCCGATCAAAGGATCACCAGATGGCACACGTTGATGTCGTCCCCATGGCGGAAAAGACCAACAACTTCCTCATCCCCAACGGGACCTTCATCGTCGAGCTGATCGCGTTCGCGATCATCTTCTTCATCCTCGCGAAGTACGTCGTCCCGCCGATCAACAAGGCGATGACGGCGCGCCAGGACGCGATCCGGCAGGAGTTCGCCGAGGCCGAGGAGGCCAAGGAGGCCGCCACCAAGGCAGAGAGCGACTTCAAGAGCCAGCTCGCCGACGCCCGCAAGGAGGCCGCGCGCATCCGTGAGGAGGCGCGTGAGCAGGGCAACGCCATCATCGCCGAGGCCAAGGAGCAGGCTCAGGTCGAGGCGCAGCGCGTCAAGGAGCAGGCCCAGGCCCAGATCGCGGCGGAGCGGCAGCAGGCGCTGACCACGCTGCGGGCCGAGGTCGGCACCCTCGCGACCTCGCTGGCCGGCCGGATCGTCGGTGAGTCGCTCGACGACGACGAGCGCAGCGGTCGCGTGGTGGACCGGTTCCTCGCCGATCTCGAGTCGCTCGAGACGAGCAAGACCGTCCGCAACGGAGCGCCGTCCTGATGCTGCGCGGAGCCTCTGCCGAGGCCCTGGCCGAGCTCGGCCAGCAGGCCACCCGGACCAAGACCCTCGACGACGCGGCGACGCTCGGCACCAACCTGTTCGGGGTCGCGTCCGTCGTACGCCGAGACGCGGCCCTGCGCCGGGCCCTGACCGATGCGTCGGTCGAGGGCGAGGCCAAGGCGGGACTGGCCCGGGCGGTGTTCGGCACCTTCCTCGACGAGACGGCGATGAAGCTGGTCGAGGACGCCGTGAGCCGTCGCTGGATCGGTGGCAAGGACCTGCCCGACGCCCTCGAGCAGATCGCGGTGGCCGCCACGGTGCGCTCCGCCGGCGCCAAGGGAAGGCAGGTCGGCGACGAGCTGTTCGCGGTCCTGCAGATGATCGACGCCAACCCGTTGCTGCGCGGCGCGCTGGCCGACCACTCCCGCACCGCCGAGGACCGCAGCGCGCTGCTGCTCGGCGTCCTCGAAGGCAAGACCCTCCCCGCCACGGGAGTGCTCGTGGGCCAGGCCGTGACCCGCGAGCGCGGGACCGTCGAGCGTGCTCTCCAGGAGTTCCTCGACCTGGCCGCGGCAGCGCTCGAGGAGGGGGTCGCCACGGTGACCACCGCGCGCGAGCTGTCGCAGGACGAGCGGCAGCGGCTGGCCGCCGCACTCGCCCAGCAGTACGGCAAGGACGTCCAGCTCCACCTGGTCGTCGACCCGTCCCTGATCGGCGGCCTCCGGGTCGAGATCGGTGACGACGTCATCGACGGCACCGTCCTGAGCCGCCTGGACGAGGCCCGCCGCCGGCTCGCCGGCTGAGCACCACAGACCACGAGAAGACACAGGACTCAACCCACTCAAGGGGACAAGAACATGACCGAACTGTCCATCCGCCCGGAGGAGATCCGGGACGCGCTCCAGAAGTACGTCGACGACTACAAGCCGTCGGCGGCAGCCAAGGAGGAGGTCGGGACCGTCGCGACGGCCGGTGACGGCATCGCGCGTGTCGCCGGTCTCCCCTCCGCGATGGCCAACGAGCTCCTGGAGTTCGAGGACGGCACGCTCGGCATCGCGCTCAACCTCGACACCCGCGAGATCGGTGTCGTCATCCTCGGTGACTTCGAGGGCATCGAAGAGGGCCAGAGCGTCCGCCGTACCGGCGAGATCCTCTCCGTCCCCGTCGGCGACGCCTTCATGGGCCGCGTCATCGACCCGCTCGGCACCCCGATCGACGGTCTCGGCGACATCGAGGCCGAGGAGCGTCGCGCCCTCGAGCTCCAGGCACCAGGCGTGATGGCGCGCCAGTCGGTGTCCGAGCCGATGGCCACCGGCATCAAGGCGATCGACTCGATGACCCCGATCGGGCGCGGCCAGCGCCAGCTCATCATCGGCGACCGCTCGACCGGCAAGACCACGATCGCGATCGACACGATCATCAACCAGAAGCAGAACTGGGAGACGGGCGACCCGGAGAAGCAGGTGCGCTGCATCTACGTCGCCATCGGCCAGAAGGGCTCGACCATCGCCGCGGTGCGCGGTGCGCTCGAGGAGGCCGGCGCGCTGGAGTACACCACCATCGTCGCCTCGCCCGCCTCGGACAGCGCCGGGTTCAAGTACCTCGCCCCCTACACCGGCTCGGCCATCGGCCAGCACTGGATGTACGACGGCAAGCACGTCCTGATCATCTTCGACGACCTCACCAAGCAGGCCGAGGCCTACCGCGCCGTGTCCCTGCTGCTGCGCCGGCCCCCGGGCCGTGAGGCCTACCCCGGCGACGTGTTCTACCTGCACAGCAGGCTGCTCGAGCGCTGCGCCAAGCTCTCCGACGACCTGGGTGCCGGCTCGATGACCGGGCTGCCGATCATCGAGACCAAGGCCAACGACGTCTCGGCCTACATCCCGACCAACGTCATCTCCATCACCGACGGGCAGATCTTCCTGCAGTCCGACCTGTTCGCGTCCAACCAGCGTCCGGCCATCGACGTCGGCATCTCGGTGTCGCGCGTGGGTGGTGCCGCGATGACGAAGGCGATGAAGACGGTCACCGGCTCGCTCAAGGTCGACCTGGCGCAGTTCCGCGCCATGGAGGCGTTCGCGATGTTCGCCTCCGACCTCGACGCGGCCTCCCGTCAGCAGCTCGACCGCGGCCAGCGGCTGATGGCGCTGCTCAAGCAGCCGGCCTACTCTCCCTACCCGATCGACGACATGACCGTGTCGCTGTGGGTGGGCACGAGCGGTCGCCTCGACAAGGTCCCGACCGAGGACGTGCTCCGGTTCGAGCGCGAGTTCCTCGACTACCTGCGCCGCCAGCACGAGGGGATCCTGGCCGCCATCCGCGACAGCCTGAAGTTCGAGGACGACACCGAGAAGTCGCTCATCGAGGCCTACGACTCCTTCCTCGACCAGTTCGAGACGTCCGAGGGCGGCTCGATCAAGGCCGGCACCGGCGACGCGGAAGAGGCGCTCGAGGACGACGAGCTCGAGCAGGAGCAGATCGTCAAGCAGAAGCGGGGCTGACCCGGTGCGGAACGACGGGAACAAGGGAGGTGAGCAGTAGTGGCGCTGTCGCTGCGTGAGTACCGCGCGCGGATCAAGTCGACGGAGTCGATGAAGAAGATCACGCGCGCCATGGAGCTCATCGCTGCCTCCCGGATCATCAAGGCGCAGCAGCGGGCCGCCGCGGCGGCTCCCTACGCCCGTGAGCTGACCCGTGCGGTCTCCGCGGTGGCGACGTACTCGAACGTCGACCACCCGCTGACCAAGGAGGAGGAGAACCCCACGCGGGCCGCCGTCCTCATCGTGACCAGTGACCGCGGGCTCGCCGGCGCCTACTCCTCGAGCGTGCTCAAGGAGGCAGAGCGGCTCGGTGAGCGGCTGCGCTCCGAGGGCAAGGAGATCGACACCTACATCTGCGGCCGCAAGGGCGAGGCCTACTACCGGTTCCGGCAGCGCCCGATCGTGCAGTCGTGGACCGGCTTCAGCGACCAGCCGTCCTATGACGTGGCCGCCGAGGTCGGGCGCACCCTCATCGACTCCTTCGTCAAGGACCCGGGCGAGGAGGGTGACGTCGACGAGGTGCACGTCGTCTACACCCGGTTCCGCTCCATGCTCACCCAGGAGCCGACCGCGATCCGGCTGCTGCCGCTCGAGGTGGTCGAGGCCTCAGACGACATCGAGGCCGAGGAGACGCCCGGCAGCACCAGGTCCGATGCGACCTCCGAGGTGCTGCCTCTCTACGAGTTCGAGCCGTCGCCCGAGGCCGTGCTCGACGGGCTGCTGCCGCAGTACGTCCAGAGCCGGATCTTCTACGCGCTGCTGCAGTCGGCCGCCTCCGAGCTCGCCGCCAGGCAGAAGGCCATGAAGTCGGCGACCGACAACGCCGACGAGCTCATCAAGAAGTACACCCGGGTGGCCAACCAGGCCCGTCAGGCCGGCATCACCCAGGAGATCAGCGAGATCGTCGGCGGCGTGAACGCCCTCGCCGACGCCCAGGCAGAGTCCCAGTAGCGGACCCGGTTCGTGACACAGAGGAGAAGACCATGACCGCAACGGTCGAGGAGACCAAGGAGACCGGCTCGGGCGGTGCCACCGGCCGGGTGGCGCGAGTGATCGGCCCCGTTGTCGACGTCGAGTACCCCATCGACTCGATGCCGGACATCTACAACAAGCTCGAGACCGAGCTGGAGCTCGGCGGCGAGACCCGGCTGCTCTCCCTCGAGGTGGCGCAGCACATCGGCGACGGCATGGTCCGCGCCATCTCGCTGCAGCCGACCGACGGCCTGGTCCGCGGCGCGCAGGTGCGCGACACCGGCGAGACGATCACCGTTCCGGTCGGCGACGTGACCAAGGGCCATGTCTTCAACATGCTCGGCGAGTGCCTCAACCTCGAGGAGGGTGAGGAGCTCGACGTCAAGGAGCGGTGGGGCATCCACCGCAAGGCTCCGGCCTTCGACCAGCTCGAGGCCAAGACCGAGATGTTCGAGACCGGCATCAAGGTCATCGACCTGCTCGCGCCCTACGTCCTCGGCGGCAAGATCGGCCTGTTCGGCGGGGCCGGCGTCGGCAAGACGGTCCTGATCCAGGAGATGATCGCGCGCGTCGCGAAGGACCACGGCGGTGTCTCGGTCTTCGCCGGAGTGGGCGAGCGCACCCGCGAGGGCAACGACCTCATCACCGAGATGACGGAGGCCGGCGTCATCGGCCAGACCGCGCTGGTCTTCGGCCAGATGGACGAGCCGCCGGGCACCCGCCTGCGGGTCGCGCTGTCCGCGCTGACCATGGCCGAGTACTTCCGCGACGTCCAGAACCAGGACGTGCTGCTCTTCATCGACAACATCTTCCGGTTCACCCAGGCCGGCTCCGAGGTCTCGACCCTGCTGGGCCGCATGCCCTCTGCGGTCGGCTACCAGCCCAACCTTGCCGACGAGATGGGCACCCTTCAGGAGCGGATCACCTCGACGCGTGGTCACTCGATCACCTCGATGCAGGCGATCTACGTCCCGGCCGACGACTACACCGACCCGGCACCGGCAGCGACGTTCGCGCACCTCGACGCGACCACCGAGCTGTCTCGCGAGATCGCCTCGCTCGGCATCTACCCCGCGGTGGACCCGCTGACGTCGACCTCGCGGATCCTCGACGCCAACTACATCGGGCAGGCGCACTACGACTGCGCGATCCGGATCAAGCAGATCCTCCAGCGCAACAAGGAGCTCCAGGACATCATCGCGATCCTCGGTGTCGACGAGCTCTCCGAGGAGGACAAGATCATCGTCTCCCGTGCGCGCCGGCTCCAGCGGTTCCTCTCCCAGAACACCTACGTGGCCAAGCAGTTCACCGGTCTTGAAGGATCGACGGTGCCGATCGGCGACACCATCGAGGCGTTCAACAAGATCGCGGACGGCGAGTACGACCACGTGGCCGAGCAGGCGTTCTTCATGTGCGGCGGTCTGGACGACGTCGAGCGCAAGTGGGACGAAATCCAGAAGAGCCTGTGACGGAGACGTGGTGATGACGTCCCTCTCGACCCCCGGCGACGCTGGACGCCGCCCAGATCACGCGCTGGCTGTGTTGCCGACCCTTCGAAGACGCCCAGTCTGCGCGCCTGCCGGCGCCTTGCCAGCGCGCGCCTGGACGACGCCAGCATCCACCGTGCATCGAGAGGGACGTCATAGTGGCTGACGCACTGACGGTGGAGCTCGTCGCGGCCGACCGCATGGTCTGGTCGGGCGAGGCCACGTTCGTCATCGCCCGGACCGTGGAGGGCGACATCGGCGTCCTGCGCGGTCACGCACCGGTGCTCTCACTGCTGTCGGAGGCGATCGTCGAGATCACCGCCGAGGACGGCCACACCGTCTTCGCCGTGGCCGACGGCGGCTTCCTCTCGGTGGCCAACGACCGGGTCTCGATCCTCTCCGAGCATGCGGAGCTCTCCACCGAGGTCGACGTCGCGGAGGCCCGTGCCCAGCTCGAGGACGCCAGGTCGGGACACTGGACCGACGGCTCCGAGGCCGAGCGCCGGATCCGGATGGCCGAGGCCCGCATCAGGGTGGTCGAGAGGGACACGAGCTCGTCCTCGTGACCGGTTTGCACTAGCGCCCCCTCCGGGGCTGGAAGGATGGGGGAGTGCCGCTGTGGTTGGAGCTGCTCGATGCAGCCGGCCTCGGGGTGCTCCTCGTCCTGCTCTACGGTCTCCTGCTCGTCGTACGCCGACGGGTCCTGTCGCGGAACGGGGGGACCTTCGAGCTCAGTCATCGCCTGCAGCCCGGTGAGGAGCCGGGCCGCGGCTGGCTGTTGGGCCTGGGCCGCTACTCCGGCGACGAGCTGGAGTGGTTCCGCATCTTCACGCTCGCGCCGCGGCCCAAGCGCTCGTGGAACCGCGCGGGGCTCTCCTACGACGGCGTCCGTGAGCCGGTGGGGCTGGAGCGCACGGTGCTCTACCCGGACCACCTGGTGGTCGAGTGCGCGAGCGCGCAGGGCGTGCTGGAGCTGGCGATGAGCCGGGAGTCCCTCACGGGCTTCCAGTCGTGGCTGGAGTCACGGCCGCCCGGGACGGACTGGTCGCGCTGACGCAGCCCACCCCCGTGCCGGCTCACGTGCTCGTGGCTCGCAACGCCGTGGTCCTGGCGTTCGCGCTCAACGGCTTCCTCTTCGCCTCCCTGGTCACCCGGATCCCGGACCTGCGGAGCGGGCTGTCGCTGGGCAACGGAGAGCTCGGGCTGCTGCTGCTCGCCATCGCCGCCGGCTCGGTGCTCGCGCTCCCGACCGCGGGCACCCTGATCCACCGGTGGTCCGCGGGCGCGGTCGTGCGCGGTGGGGCGGTCTGCGGCGCCCTCGGGCTGACGGTCTGCGCGCTGGCGGCCGACCCGCTGGGCCGGGTGCCGGTCGCGGCCGGGGGCCTGTTCGTCTACGGCATCGGGACCAGCATCTGGGACGTCGCCATGAACGTCGAGGGCGCGGAGGTCGAGCGGGGCCTGGGCCGGTCGATCATGCCGCGCTTCCACGCAGCGTGGTCGATGGGATCGATCGCCGGTGCCGCCCTCGGCATCCCGATGGCCGCGGCGAACCTGCCCATGCCGGTGCACCTCGGTGGGATCGGTCTGCTGACCCTGGTGCTGGCGCTGCGCGGCACGCGCACCTTCCTTCCCGCGGAGGAAGAGGGTGGCGACGCCACGTCCTCCGCGCGCAGCGCCTGGCTCGAGCCGCGCACCCTCGCGATCGGCGTCATGATGCTCTCCTTCGCCGTCGTCGAGGGCTCGGCCAACGACTGGCTCTCGCTCGCGCTGATCGACGGCTACGACGTCGAGCACTGGGTGGGCGTCAGCGGCTATGCGCTGTTCGTCAGCACGATGACCGTCGGCCGCCTCGCAGGCCCGGTCGTCCTGGACCGCTACGGCCGGGCACCGGTGCTGTGGGCCGCGGCAGTGGCCGCAGCCGCAGGCATCCTCCTCGTGGTGCTCGGCTCGCACGCCGTGCTGGTGGCGGTCGGGATCGTGGTCTGGGGGCTCGGCGCGTCGCTCGGGTTCCCGGTCGGCATGAGCGCCGCCGCCGACGACCCCGCCCGCTCGGCCGCGCGGGTCTCGGTCGTCTCCACGATCGGCTACGGCGCGTTCCTGGGCGGGCCGCCGCTGCTCGGCTGGCTCGGCGACCAGGTCGGCACCCTCGACGCCATGCTCGCCGTCGCGGTGCTGATGGTCCCGGCCGCGCTCACCGTGCTCGCCGCCCGGCCGGCTCGAGCCGCTCGATGAGCCGCTCCGCGTCGTGCGGCGCATAGCCCTTGGCGTCGTTGTCGAAGTAGACGTAGGTGTCCTGGTCCCAGCTGTTGATCTGCTCCGCCCAGCGGTCGAGGGCCTTGTCGTCGTAGCCGCTGGTGTAGAGCTCGGCGTCACCGTGCAGCCGGACGTAGCGGAAGTCTGCGGTGTCCTCGTCGACCTTGGGCCAGCGGCCGGCTGTGTCCGCCAGCACGCACGCGACGCGATGCTCGCGCAGCAGGTCGTAGGTCTCGGGCTTCTCGAAGGTCTTGCTGCGGAACTCCAGCGCGTGCCGCACCGGTCGCCCCTCGGGATCCTCGCGCGGCAGCTGGTCGAAGAACGTCGCGAGCCGCTCCTCGTCGTACCCGAAGTTCTCCGGCAGCTGCCAGAGGATCGGGCCGAGCTTGGTTCCGAGCTCGAAGACCCCCGAGCCGAAGAACTTCTTGAGTGCCTCCTCGGCGTCGCCGAGCCGCTTCATGTGCGTGATGAACCGGCTGCCCTTCACCGCGAAGACGAAGCCGTCGGGCGTCTCGTCGCGCCACCTGCGGTAGGACTCGGGCTTCTGGAGCGCGTAGAACGAGCCGTTGATCTCGATCGACGTGAGCCGGCTCGCGGCGTGGGCCAGCTCCTCGCGCTGGGGCAGGCCCTTCGGGTAGAAGTCGCCACGCCAGGGCGGGTAGGTCCATCCCGACACACCGATCCACACATGGCCCGCCACGGCTCAGGGGTACCCACGTGAGCTCGACCACCCTCCCCGCCCGCCCGGCGCGTCGCCGGTGTGTCGCCGGTGTGTCGCTTGAGTCGTCTGGGCACAGTGGAGACGTGCTTGCGCTCGAGATCATCGGTGCCCTCGTCCTCACCGCGCTCCTCTGGGTCGGCCTACGCCTGCTCTGGGCCGGCCGCCAGCTCGAGGACCTGACCCCCGCCGGCTCCTCCCGGATCCCGGTCGCGCCGTCGGGCAGCGTCGCCGCCAAGGTCGACCGCCGGCTGCAGCGCACCCGCTCCGCCGTCGAGACCCTCGTGATGCCCGAGGTCGAGCGCGAGGAGCTGCACCCGTCGGCCGGCGCCTTCCGCCACCGTGCCCAGACCTACGTCGTCCTGGGCACCGGCCTGCTCGGCCTCGCCGCGATGCTGGTCGCGGGCTTCCTGCTGCTGATGTGAACCGCGGACGCCCTAGCGCTCTCCGCCGGGCAGCCAGAGCACGTCGCCCTGCTCGCGGTTGGAGTAGCGGGCGAGGATGAAGAGCAGGTCCGACAGCCGGTTGAGGTAGGTCATGGCGAGCGGGTTCATCGACTCGCCGTGCTCCTCGAAGGCCGCCCAGCCCGACCGCTCGGCGCGGCGGACGACCGTGCGGCAGACGTGCAGGTGGGCGGAGCCGGGCGTCCCGCCGGACAGGATGAAAGAGCGCAGCGACTCGAGCGGCTCGTTGTACTGGTCGCACCAGCCCTCGAGGCGGTCGACGTAGGACTGCTCGACGCGGAGCGGCGGGTACTCCGGGTCGGCGACGACCGGGGTGCACAGGTCGGCGCCGACGTCGAAGAGCTCGTTCTGGAGGTGGACGACGATCGCGGCGACCTCGGGCTCGAGGGAGCCGACCGAGACGGCCAGGCCGAGGTGGGCGTTGGCCTCGTCGACGTCGGCGTAGGCCCGCAGCCGCAGGTCGTTCTTCGAGGCCAGCGAGTTGTCCCCCAGGCGGGTCTGGCCGGCATCACCGGTCCGGGTGTAGATCCGCGTCAGGTTGACCATGGCCGCACAGTAGCCGGACGACACCCCACGGGGTGAGGCCGTGGAGCGGGCCGCGGGGCACCGTGTGACCAAGCCGTGCGGCGCGGCGAGCAACCTCTCATGCCCCTGGAGCGTCATAGTGGTGTGAGTCACGACACCATGGAGCAGCCCGTGGACATCATGAGCGACGGACCCGTCCTCGTCCTCAGCGGCGACCTCGACGTGCGGAGCACCATGCAGGTGCGCACGGCGGTGCAGGACCTGCTCGGCTGCTACGACGAGGTCGCGATCGACCTCAGCGGCGTGGAGAGCGCCGACGTGACCGCGCTCAGGGTGCTGGCGGCCGCCACCGTCCAGGCGATCCGCGACGGGCACCACCTCACGCTGCGCCGGCCGTCCCCGGCGGTGCGGCGGATGCTGCACATGTCCCACCTCGCGCGCATCGTCCAGGTGACGCCGGCCCCCGCGCCGGCCCCCGCGAGGGATGTCGGATAACCCACACGCCCAGCCGGTGACCGGCTGGTAACAACCGTCCTACCCTCGAAGGATGACCGAGAAGGACGGCTCCCCCCACGGCCGGCCCGAGAGGGACCGGCCCTGGGTGATGCGGACCTACGCCGGCCACTCGACGGCCGAGGCCTCCAACGCGCTCTACCGCGGCAACCTCGCCAAGGGCCAGACCGGGCTGTCGGTGGCCTTCGACCTGCCCACGCAGACCGGCTACGACCCCGACTCGCCCCTGGCGCGCGGTGAGGTCGGCAAGGTCGGCGTACCGGTGCCCCATCTCGGCGAGATGCGCACGCTGTTCCACGACATCCCGCTCACCGAGATGAACACCTCGATGACCATCAACGCGCCCGCCATGTGGCTGCTCGCGCTCTACCAGGTGGTGGCGGAGGAACAGAACCCCGACCTGACCCCCGACGAGGTGGCCGCTCGGCTCGCCGGCACCACCCAGAACGACATCATCAAGGAGTACCTCTCCCGGGGGACCTACGTCTTCCCGCCCGAGCACTCGCTGCGGCTGATCGGCGACATGATCGCCTACACGGTCCACCAGATCCCCCAGTGGAACCCCATCAACATCTGCAGCTACCACCTCCAGGAGGCCGGCGCGACGCCGACCCAGGAGCTCGCCTACGCGCTCTGCACCGCGATCGCCGTGCTCGACCAGGTCAGGAGCTCCGGCCAGGTCGACGAGGCCGACTTCGAGAAGGTGGTCGGCCGGATCTCGTTCTTCGTCAATGCCGGCGTGCGGTTCGTCGAGGAGATGTGCAAGATGCGCGCGTTCGTCGAGCTGTGGGACGAGATCACCCGGGAGCGCTACGGCGTCCAGGACCCCAAGATGCGGCGGTTCCGCTACGGCGTCCAGGTCAACTCGCTCGGGCTCACCGAGGCCCAGCCGGAGAACAACGTGCAGCGCATCGTGCTCGAGATGCTGGGCGTCACGCTGTCCAAGGACGCCCGGGCCCGCGCCGTACAGCTCCCCGCCTGGAACGAGGCGCTCGGCCTCCCGCGGCCGTGGGACCAGCAGTGGTCGCTGCGGCTCCAGCAGGTGCTGGCGTTCGAGTCCGACCTGCTGGAGTACGACGACATCTTCGACGGCTCGCACGTCGTCGCGGCCAAGGTCGAAGAGCTCGTGGACAGCGCCCGCACGGAGATCGACCGGGTCCAGGCCCTCGGTGGTGCGATCCCCGCGGTCGAGTCGGGCTACATGAAGGAGGCGCTGGTCAGCTCGCACGCCGCGCGCCGGGCGCGGATCGAGTCCGGCGAGGAGAAGATCGTCGGGGTCAACGTCTACGAGACGACCGAGCCGTCGCCGCTCACCGCCGACCTCGACGCGGCGATCATGGCCGCCGATCCCGAGGCCGAGAAGACCGCCCTGGCGAGTGTGGAGGCGTGGAAGGCCGAGCGCGACCAGCGCGCCGTGGACGAGGCGCTCTCCAAGCTGGCCGCGGACGCGAAGACGGACACCAACCTGATGCCCGCCACGCTGGAAGCCGCCCGTGCCGGCGCGACGACGGGGGAGTGGGCCGGAACGCTGCGCGAGGTCTTCGGCGAGTTCCGGGCGCCGACCGGGGTCTCGGGTGCGGTCGGCGCTCTGACATCAGCGGGCTCAGCGGGCGCCGAGCTGGCCGAGGTCCGCAGGAGGGTGAAGGCGACCGGTGACGAGCTCGGCGGCCGGCTGCGGCTGCTCGTCGGCAAGCCCGGTCTCGACGGTCACTCCAACGGCGCCGAGCAGGTGGCCGTGCGCGCCCGCGACGCCGGCTTCGAGGTCATCTACCAGGGCATCCGGCTCACCCCCGAGCAGATCGTGTCCGCGGCGGTGGCCGAGGACGTGCACTGCGTGGGGCTCTCGATCCTGTCGGGCTCGCACATGGAGCTGGTCCCAGCGGTCCTCGACGGGCTGCGCGGTGCCGGGCTCGACGACGTTCCCGTGATCGTCGGCGGGATCATCCCCGACTCGGACGCCAGGCGTCTGGGCGAGCTCGGCGTGGCCGCCGTCTACACCCCCAAGGACTTCGGCCTCACCGAGATCATGGGCGGCATCGTGGACGTGATCCGGAGGGCCCGCGGGCTCGATGGGTGACCGGGGTCACCGGCAAGGTAAGGGTTTCCTAGGTTAGGCTGCCCTTCGTGGGTAAGGGCCAGGTGCGCAAGCTTCCGAAGACGGAGTGCTGCGTCTCCAGGAAGAAGTGCGACCGCTGCCCCCTGCGCATGCTGAAGGAAGGGTCGCTGCCGGCCGGGTATACGGTCAGGAAGCGCAAGCTGGTCCGCGAGGACGGCAAGAAGGTGACGAAGAAGCGGTTGAAGAAGGCCGCCTGACTCCCCAGACCCATGGGGCTACTCGAGCAGGGGAGGCCTGGTGCCCGCAGCACGCTTCGTCGAGGCGCTCAATGCCCAGATCGGCAACGAGCTGGCGGCGCACAACCAGTACCTCGCCTGCGCGGTCCACTACGACGCCGAGACGATGCCGCGGATGGCGGCGTTCTTCTACACCCAGGCGCTCGAGGAGCGCGACCACGCGCTGATGATGGTCCAGTACCTCCTCGACACCGACGCCGAGGTGGCGATCCCGGGCGTCGAGGCGCCGCAGACCTCGTTCCCCGACGTCGTCGCGCCGGTCGCGCTCGCCCTCGACCAGGAGAAGCGGGTCACCGAGCAGGTCAACGGACTGCTCCGGATCGCCCGTGAGGAGTCCGACTTCGCGTCCGAGCAGTTCCTGCAGTGGTTCATCAAGGAGCAGGTCGAGGAGGTCGCCACGATGACCGACCTGCTGGCGGTGGTGACCCGCAACCAGGACGACCTCGAGGACATCGAGGAGTACGTCGCCCGCGAGTCCGGCGGCGGCGAGGCCGACCCCACCGCTCCCCGGGTCGCCGGCGCATAGCCCACAATCCCTGACATGGGCAGGGTCATCGTCGTGGGCGCGGGTGTGATCGGCCTGTCCTGCGCGCTCCGGCTGCTCGAGGCCGGCCACCGGGTCGACGTCCTGGCCCGCGATTTGCCACGGGAGACCACGTCCGCGGTCGCAGCCGCGATCTGCTATCCCTACCGCGCCCTGCCGCCGGAGCGCGTGCTGGCCTGGACCCGCACGTCGTATGCCGTCTTCGCGGCGCTCGCGGCCGAGGCGCCCGACAGTGGCGTGGTGCTGCGCGAGGGCACCGAGGTGGTGGCGCACCGCGACGTGGAGCCGTGGTGGGCCGACGCCGTGCCCGACCTGCACGAGACCCTCGACGTGCCCGCTGGGTACGACGGCGGCTGGGCGTTCACCGCGCCGGTCATCGAGATGCCGATCTACCTCGACTGGCTGGCCGACCGGGTGCTGGCGGCCGGCGGCTCGCTCACCCGGCTCAACCTGCACGGCCTGCCTCGTCCCGGCGACGGAGGACCTGGACCCGGAGGAGGGCCCGACGCGGTGGTCGACTGCTCCGGCATCGGCGCCAAGTTCCTCGCCGCGGACCCGACGCTGCACCCCGTCCAGGGGCAGGTGGTGCTGGTCGAGCAGGTCGGGCTGGAGCGCTGGTGGCTCGACAGCGGCGCCGAGGCGGGTCCGACGTACGTCGTCCCGCGCTCGCGCGACATCGTCGTCGGCGGCACCGACGTGGAGGGTGAGTGGAGCCGGACGCCGTCGCCGGACGTCGCCGCCGCGATCCTGCGCCGGGCGCTGCGGCTGGTGCCCGCGCTGGCGGGCGCGGAGGTGCTCGGCCACAAGGTCGGTCTGCGGCCGGCGCGTCCGGAGGTGCGGCTGGAGCGGGTCGGCGACGTCGTGCACTGCTACGGCCACGGCGGGGCGGGCGTGACGCTCAGCTGGGGCTGTGCGCAGGAGGTCGTGGAGCTGCTCGGCTGACGGGCTGACGGGCGGGCCGAGGGGGCCGGAGGATTCGGGAGGGGCACCGGCCCGCCGGTAACCTCGGCCGGGTGTCTCGGTCCAGGATGGTCGCCGTCGTGCTCGCGACGTTCGCCGTCCTGGCGTGCGCAGCGCTCGGCATGCGGGGGGTCAGCTCCGCCACCGACTCCACCACCGACGACTCGGGCGCCGGTGACGCGCACCTGGCGGCCGAGGGCGACGACGCGGCCACTGACGGCACCCCGCCGGAGAAGCGGCCCAACGTCGTCCTGATCCTCACCGACGACCTCGACACCTCGCTCATGCCCTACATGCCCAACACCACCAGGCTGATCCGCGACCAGGGCGCGGCGTTCACCAACTTCTACGTCGAGCAGTCCAGCTGCTGCCCCTCACGGGCATCGATCCTGTCGGGCCTCTACGCGCACAACCACGGCGTGATCGGTAACGCCTGGCCCCAGGGCGGCTACGACCGCTGGAAGGAGACCAAGCAGGGCGACGACCTCCCGACCTGGCTCGAGCGGTCCGGCTACCGCAACGCGCTCCTCGGCAAGTACTTCAACGAGTACCCCTACCACCAGGGCAGCCACCTCACCGATGCGCAGAAGGCCGAGCTGCGGACGTACGTGCCGCCGGGCTGGCAGTCGTGGGCCTCGCCGGTGCAGGGCAACGCCTACGCGCAGAGCCACTACCGGATGAACGTCGACGGGACCGTCGACTCCGACTTCGACGACGAGTACCTCGACTCGTGGCTCGGGCACCGGGCCCTCGACCTGGTCGACGGCAGCGACGGCTTCGACTTCGCCGAGGGCGGGCAGTTCGTCTACTACGCGTCCTACAGCCCGCACACGCCGTACGCCTACCCGAAGGAGCTCGAGGGCACCTTCGCGGACGCTCAGTACCCTCGGACGCCGGACTTCGGCGAGGCCGACGTCAGCGACAAGTTCGGCCTCACCCGGACCCGCAGGGCGCTCACGGCCTCCGACCTGGCGACCATCGACGAGACGTTCCGCAAGCGGATCCGGTCGGTGCAGGTGCTCGACCAGACCGTCGCCGACCTGGTGCAGGCGTTGGCCGACCAGGGCGCGCTGGACAACACCTACCTGATCTTCACCAGCGACAACGGCTACATCATGGGCAACCACCGCCGCGAGATCGGGAAGTACAACCAGTTCCAGGGCACCGTGAACGTGCCGTTCTACGTCCGCGGTCCGGGGATCACCCCCGGGTCGACCTACGACGACGTGGCCGGCAACATCGACATCGCCCCGACGATCGCCGAGATCGCGGGCGCCAGCACTCCCGAGGTGGACGGGGTCTCGCTGCTGTCCCGGCTGGGCGGCGGCCCGCCGCTCTCGCGCAAGTACTACCTGCTCGGGCGGGCGCTCACGCCCACCAACACCACGACGGCCAACGGCCTCGAGGAGGCGCCGGAGACCTACGTCGAGAACAGCCGCTCGAGCAGGCTCAACGACTTCACCGGCGTGACCAACGGGCGCTACAAGCTGATCCGCTACACCCACCTCCCGCACGAGGAGCTCTACGACCTCAAGAACGACCCCTACGAGCTCGACAACCTGCTCGCCCACGACGCGGCGTCCTACGCCGCGATGACGCCCAAGGGTCGTGAGGCGGTCGACACCTTGCGGGCGGCTCTGGACCGGCTGATCAGCTGCGCGGGCGAGACCTGCCGCTGACGGTTGACTTCAACAAATATTGAAGTTCTACCGTCGTTGCATGAGCATCTACCGCATCGACCGCTTCGAGCTGCCCGAGACCGCGCGGGACGAGCTTCTGACGGCGGTCCTCCACACCCATGCGCTGCTGCGCCGGCAACCGGGCTTCGAGCGCGACCTGCTCGTGGAGGAGCCCCTCCCGGACGGTCGGCTGCACGTGCTCACCTTGGCCGCCTGGCGCGACGAGGAGGCGGTCGCGAGTGCCAGGTCGGTCATCGCCGCCGACCGGGCGACGACCGGCTTCGACCCGGCCGAGCTCATCGCGCGGCTCGGGGTCACGGCGCAGTTCGGCGTGTACCAACAGCTTCCGGAGGTCGCCCCGGCTGCGTGACGGTGCGCCAGACGAGCGGCCTGCAGGCTGCTTGCTGACCGCCCCTCAGTCCAGCGGAGTGACGCCGACGACCGCGCGGGGCTCGAGCGGCCCGTAGATGTGCGGAAACGTCTCCTCGACGCCCGGCGCCGGCGGCTCCTCGAGCACGGGCACACCGAGCAGGTCGGTGTCGATCTCGAGCAGCACCAGCGGCTCCGCGACCTCGCTGTAGAAGCGTTCGCGGACCCCCTCCCACTGGTCGGCGCGGCTGGCGTGGATGAACCCCTCGTCGGCCAGGGTCACGCCGTAGGTCGACGTCGTGTAGGCGCCGTCCTCCTGTGCCCGCGCCCAGTCGGCTGTCGTCGCGAGGTGATAGATCCGCACCCGGTCATCGTGGCAGCCGGCCGACCTGCTCGGCGTACCAGACCACACCGGTCAGGTGCTCGCAGATCTCCCGGAGCGTCCAGTTCGGAGTCCGCGGGCGGTCCCACTCGCCAGGACCGGCCGCGGCGATCCGCAGCGCGAACGTCATGCCCAGCCGCCTCAGCCGCTGCTGGGCCTCGACCAGGTCCTGCTCGGTGAAGTGCGCCCAGTCGCCCTCGAACGTCGCGAGGCTCGCGTGCCACCCGTCCGGGACCGTGTCGACGCCGGCCAGGAGCGCCTCGACCTCCGCCAGGTGGTCGATCACGTGGTCGGCGATCCGCCGGACCGCCTTGTGCGGTGTGTAGACCCGCTCGCCGTCGTCGCTCACGCACGGGCGGCCGTCCCACGCCAGCCACGTCTGTGCGATCTCGAGACACTGCTCGACCGCCTGCTCCACCTGCGTCCCTGGGTTGTCCATGCGTCGACGCTATGGGCGGGACGCTTCCGGGCCCGTGGAAGCATCGGTCTGCTCAGAACAGCCGGTGACTGGGGTCGTCCAGGCCGCGGAGGGCGTCGTAGTCGACGGTGGCGCAGGTGATGCCGCGGTCCTCGGCGAGCACCCGCGCCTGGGGCTTGATCAGCTGGGCGGCGAAGATCCCGCGCACCGGGCCCTTGCTGGTGAGGAGCGGCTCGCGGTTGAGCAGCTCGAGGTAGCGGGTGAGCTGCTCGACGCCGTCGATCTCGCCGCGGCGCTTGATCTCGACGGCGACCGAGGCGCCGGTGGCGTCGCGGCACATGAGGTCGACGGGCCCGATGGCGGTGGGGTACTCGCGGCGTACGAGCGTCAGTCCGTCGGCCAGGGTGGCCGGGTGCTCGGCCAGCAGCTCCTGGAGGTGCTTCTCGACACCGTCCTTCTGGAGCCCGGGATCGACGCCCAGCTCGTGGGAGGAGTCGTGCTGGATCTCCTCCAGGAGGATGCGCAGGGTGTCGCCCTCCTTGCCCGTGACGGTCCACTCGACGGTGCCGTCCTCCGACACACCCTCCCTCACCGAGCAGGGCGGGGACATCCAGTTCAGCGGCTTGTAGGAGCCGCCGTCGGAGTGGACGAGCACCGAGCCGTCGGCCTTGATCATGAGCACGCGCATGGCCATCGGCAGGTGGGCGGTCAGCCGCCCGGCGTAGTCGACCTGGCAGCGCGCGACGACCAACCTCACGATGGGCGAATCTACAGCGACAGCTACGGCCGACCCGCCGCCGGTACGTCGACCGGCTGGGTCAGCACGATGCCGTCCGAGGCGCCCTCGGGCCGTAGCTGTTCGCGACGACGTAGAGCGTCCGGCCGTCGTCGCCACCCAGCATGCAGGCGAAGGCACCTCGGTCGACCTGGACCGTCTCGAGCACGTCGCCGCCCTCGGCCACGCGGACGCAGTGCTGCTGCGGGACCGAGGCGTACCAGATCGCCCCGGACGCGTCGACGCAGATGCCGTCGGGCGCCTCGCCCTCGCCGAGCCCGGCCCACACCCGCCGGTCGGACAGGGTGCCGCCAGCGCCCAGGGTCCAGGCGGTCAGCCGGTCAGCGTGCGACTCGGCGACGACCAGGGTCTGGTCGTCGATGATGGCCATGCCGTTGGGGAACCACACGTCGTCCGCCACCTGCTCGCTCGACCCGTCCGGGCGGACCACCGCGACGATCCCGGGCCTGCGCTCCTCCCACGGCATCGAGCCCGGCATGTCCACCCAGCAGTTGCCGGCGGCGTCGACCACGATCTCGTTGAACGGCCGGCCCGCCGCGGCGTACGGCGCCAGGTCGGGCCCGGCGACGAGACCGGCCGGTGTCGTGGCGACGAGCCGTCCGTCGGGCAGCCAGTCGATCGAGAACGGCAGCCCGTCCACGCGGGCGATCACCTCACGGGTCCCGTCGGCCGCGAACGCCAGCACCTCACCCGCCAGCCAGTCGCACATCCAGAACCGGCCGTCGTGCCACCGGGGCGACTCGCCCATCTGGATGCCGTCGGCGAAGAGCTCGGTCATGGACCCTCTGACTCCCGCGGGCGACGGGACTCATCGGACCTGCGCTCTCAGCAGATGACGGCGACCACGGTCCCCTTGCCGCCTGCGCCCGGCGAGGGCCCGTACGACGTGGTCCTGACGACCACGAGGTGGGTGACGGTGCCGGTGATGTTCGAGCCGGACTTGGTGACCCTGCTCGTCACGAGCGTCCCCATGTAGCTCGGCACGGTGGCCGGCGGGGCGCCGCTGTTGCCCGGGTCGGCGGTGAAGGTCCCGCCGCAGCTCGGCGGGGTGCCGGGCGCCGTCGCGAAGCCCTTGAAGGAGCTCGGTGCCGCTCCGCCGCTCAGCGAGTTGTCCTTCTCCCACTGCGACCCGAAGAACGTGACCGAGGCTCCCAGCGCCGCGTTGCGGTCGCCGACCGCGAAGCCACCGCGGCTCGGGAAGGCGTAGACGATCGTCGTGTCGCTGTCCGACGAGGCGAGGTAGTAGGCGTCCTGGGCGAACACCGACTGCACGGTGCCGGCCCCGAGTGGCTGGGACACGCCCGCGATGTCGCACGCCGCGCGTCCGGCCGAGTCGGTCAGGCCGGTGCAGCTCTGCGCCGTCGTCCCGCTGCCGAGGGTGAACGTGACGCTACGCCCGGCGATCGCCGGCGCGCCGTCGTCCTCCTTGAGCAGCGCCGACGCGTGCAGGGTGCCGCCGTTGAGGATCACGGTGCCGCCCGTGTAGACGAGCGACGTCTGCTCACGGGTCACCGTGAACGCCCTGCTCGTCGAGCTGGGCTGGCTGCCGGCGTCTCCGGCGAAGGACGCCGCGACGGTGTAGGCGCCCGCCGGCTGCTGCGGCGTGATCGTGCACGACGCCCGGCCGGCCGCGTTGGTGGTGCCGTCGCAGCTCTCAGACGCCATGGTGAAGTGCACCGTCCTGCCGGCGACCGCTGACGAGTCGTAGGTCCGCGTGAGCGTCGCCGCGAGGACGGCGGGGTCGTGGAAGTCGCCCGACGTGGCGCCGTCGTAGGTCAGCGTGGTCCTGGCCCGCTCCACGGTCTGGCTCACCGAGCCCGTGCTGCCGTTGAAGCTCCCGCCGGAGGGCGTGTACGTCGCCCCGATCGTGTGGACGCCCACCGTGAGATCCGCCGTGGTGATCGCCGCCCGGCCGGAGCCGTCGAGGTTCTGCGGCGAGCCCAGGGCGGAGCCGTTGTCGCTGAACTGGACGCTCCCTGTGGGCGTGCCGGCTCCCGGCGCCACCGCGCCCACCTGTGCCGTGAACGTCACCGGCTGCCCGAGCTCGGAGGGGTTCCGGGACGACGACACGCCGGTCTGGGTGTCGGCGCGCTGCACCGTCTGCCCGCCGGGGAGCCCGCCGCTGCTGTTGAGCGTGTTGGGGTTGCTGCTGGTGAACGTCGCGGTGATCGCGTGGTTGCCCACCGCGAGCGTCGACGTGCCCACCGAGGCGTGGCCGCCGCCGTCCACGCTCTGTGGCCCGCCCAGGTCCGCGCCGTCGGCCTGGAACTGCACCGCCCCGGCCACCGCCCCGCCGCCGGTCCTCGTGACCGTCGCGGTGAACGTCACGTCCTGGCCGAACCGCGAGGGGTTGGCCGACGACGTGATGCCGGTGGTGCTCGGCTGGGCGGGCGGCGGGTTGACGTGGTGGCTCGCGCTCTGGACGCCCGGACACGGACCGGTGTCCAGGACGGCCACCGCGTAGATCGTGTGGTCTCCGATCGACAGGTCGCTCGTGTGGAAGAACGTCTCCTCGTTGTCGTGGGCCAGGTCGAGGTCGAGGATCGAGAACCCGAGGTAGGTGGTCGGGCTCGGCAGGCCGTCGTAGAACGAGACGACGCCGGTCGGCGACGGTGGTGTCGGGGCCGCGGCGGCGAAGAACCGGAACTGGGCGTCCCCGCCGAGCGTGCTGGGGTTGCTGCGCGCCTGGAGGCTGCACGAGGTGGTGAGGGCCGCCGCCGACGCCGGCGGGGAGAGCGGACCCAGCATCAGAGCGCCCCCGACGAGGGCGCCCACGACGATCTTGACGAAACCGGCGCGCGGACGAGCGATCATGCGTGGCATCGTCCTTGCCGTGGTCCCGGCAGAGATGACACCAATTGACTATGTGAATCCTCGGGTCCGTGTGGCGCGGGCCTCAGATCTGGACCACATCGCGCCGATCGAGGACGCGGGCGACCAGCAGTTCCGCGACCTTTTCGGCGACGAGATCGAGCCGGTCCTGCTCGCGCCGGCCAGCACCGGCCAGTGGCGGGCGAGCAAGCCGGGCTTCCTGCTCGTGGCCACGGTGGACGAGCAAGGACCCCCGGCGGGCTTCGCGCACGTCCTGGAGATCGACGGCCATGCCCACCTCGAGCAGATCTCGGTGCATCCCGCACACCAGCGGCGGGGCATCGGCAGGCAGCTGGTCGAGGCCGCGATGGCGGAGGCCCGCGCGCAGGGCTTCGACCGGCTCAGCCTCTGCACCTACCGCGACGTGCCGTGGAACGGCCCGTTCTACCGGAGTCTCGGATTCACCGAGGTGACCGAGCTGGCGCCGTACGAGCGGCGGCTGCGCGAGAAGGAGCGCGACCTCCGGCTGGACGTCAACGGCGTGCGCGTCGTGATGAGCATCGCACTCAGGTGAACGCACGCTAACCGGTCAACTAGGCTCCGCCGCATGACTGACCAGGCCGCCGACGTGACCGAGCCCCGCACGTTCACGACCATCGGGGTCGTCGGCCTCGGCACCATGGGTGCCGGGATCGCCGAGGTGTTCGCCCGCAACGGGTTCAGCGTCATCGGCGTCGAGCAGAACGACGAGGCGGTCGACCGCGGCCGTCAGCACCTGGAGCACTCCACCGCCCGCGCGGTCAAGCGCGAGAAGCTGACCGAGGCCGACGCCGCCGACCTGCTGGGCCGGATCACCCTCACCACCAGCATCAAGGACCTGCACGAGGCGGACTTCGTGGTCGAGGCGGTCGTCGAGTCACTGGCGATCAAGAAGCAGATCTTCCAGGAGCTCGAGGGCATCGTCTCGCCCGACGCGATCCTGGCCACCAACACCTCCTCGCTGAGCGTCACCGAGATCTCGACCGCCAACGCCCACCCCGGCCGGGTCATCGGCGTCCACTTCTTCAACCCCGCGCCGGTGCAGAACCTCGTGGAGATCGTGCGCACCGTGGTCACGGAGCCCCAGGTGCTCAGCGACGTGACCGCGCTGGTCGAGTCCCTGGGCAAGAACCCGGTCGTCTGTGGCGACAAGGCCGGCTTCATCGCCAACACGCTGCTGTTCGGCTACCTCAACCACGCGGTCGCCATGTTCGAGGGCAAGTTCGCGTCGCGCGAGGACATCGACGCCGCGATGCGGTTCGGCTGCGGCTACCCGATGGGCCCGCTCCAGCTGCTCGACCTGATCGGCCTCGACACGGCCTACGAGATCCTCGAGACGATGTACCGACAGGGCCGCGACCGGCTGCACGCGCCCGCGCCGATCCTCAAGCAGCTGGTCACCGCCGGCATGCTCGGACGCAAGACCGGCCGCGGCTTCTACACCTACGACGGCCCGGACAGCCCGGTCACCGTGGCCGACGACCTGACCCCGAGCGCGGACGACCTGCCGCAGCTCCAGCACCACATCTCGAAGGTCGGCGTGGTCGGCACCGGCACCATGGCCAGCGGCATCGTCGAGGTGTTCGCCAAGGCCGGCTACGACGTGCTGTTCGTCGGCCGCAGCCAGAGCAAGGTCGACGGCGTCCTGGCGGGGATCGCCAGGAACTTCGACAAGCAGATCCAGCGCGGCCGGGCCGCCGAGGACGACAAGGCCGCGGTGCTCGCCAAGATCACCGGCTCCGCCTCGCTCGACGACCTCCGCGACGTCGACATCGTGGTCGAGGCGATCGCCGAGGACCTCGCCATCAAGACCACGCTGTTCAACAACCTCGACGACATCTGCAAGCCCGGGGCGATCCTGGCCACCACGACCTCGTCGCTGCCGGTCATCGAGCTTGCCCGCGCCACGGACCGGCCCCAGGACGTCGTCGGCATGCACTTCTTCAACCCCGCGCCAGTGATGAAGCTGGTCGAGGTCGTCTCCACGGTGATGACCGACGACGACGTCACCCAGACCACGCGGGCGCTCTGCGACAAGGTCGGCAAGGTCGCCGTCTCGTGTGCCGACCGGGCCGGCTTCATCGTCAACGCGCTGCTGTTCCCCTACCTCAACGACGCGGTCAAGATGCTCGAGGCGCACTACGCGACGGCCGACGACATCGACACCGCGATGAAGCAGGGCTGCGCGCTGCCGATGGGCCCCTTCGAGCTGCTCGACGTGGTCGGCAACGACGTCTCGCTGGCGATCCAGCGCGAGCTCTACCTGGAGTTCCGCGAGCCCGGGTTCGCGCCCGCTCCGCTGCTGGAGCACCTGGTCACTGCCGGCTACCTCGGTCGCAAGACCAAGCGGGGTTTCCGCGACTATTCGGGTAAGTGACCCCCGCAAATTCGGCCGGGGCCGCGCCGATCGCGGGGCGCGCTCGCTGCCGCGCTCGCGGGCGCTTGCGGGTCGCCGACAACCATTCCGGCGGTGGCTGCGGTCCCACCGGCATGAACACACTCGGAAAGCGCCTGCTCGTCGCGCTGCTCCCGGTCGCGCTCAGCGTGCCCATCGCCGCGTCCCTGCCCGACACGGCCGCGCACGGCGCCACGGCTTCGTCCCACAAGTGCCGGCGCACGCTTCCTGCCTATCCGGAGCTCGACCCGGGGGACCGCGCCCCCGCGGTCCGCACGCTGCAGTGCGCCATCAACGACCTCGGGCTGGGTCCGGTCGTCGTGGACGGCTACTACGGCCCGCAGACCAAGAAGGCGCTGACCCCCGTCGTCAACGGTCGCGAGGGGCAGCCGCCGCATCCCTACCGGCTCTACCCGCTGTTCTGGTCGCAGCTCTACGGCCTCCAGCTTCCCGACGACACCGTGCTTCGCCAGGGGGACCATGGCCGGCTCGTGCGGATCCTCCAGCGGTCGCTGCGCGCGTACGGGATCACCGTGGTCGTCGACGGGGACTTCGGGCCGCAGACCAAGAGTGCGGTGCAGGCCTACCAGCGCCACCACGGGGACACCTCGCCGAGCGGCGTCGTCGACGAGGACGTGATGTTCTACCTGCACGGCGGCGACTACTACTAGTGCGGGGCACCAGGTCAGGACCTGACCTCCAGCCCGAGCAGCAGCGACGGCACCTCCGGGTCGTCGGCGTCGACGACCGCGACGAGGTCGAGCACGTCGTCGCGCTGCCCGACGAGGGCCAGCCCCTCCAGCTTGGCCACCTGGCCGTCCAGGAGGGGCAGCTCGGCCTTGTCGAGCAGCCGGTCACCGTCGAGCAGGGCGAGCGCGGAGCCGACCACCGGGCCGTCGTCGTAGGTCGAGGGTGAGTCCTCGGCCGCGGCGCTGACGAGGACGAGACCGCTCGGCAGGCTGATCGCGTCGGTGATCGCGAGCCCGACGCCGGCCACGGTGCCCAGGTCGTAGCGGCGCACCCGCGCGACCCGCACCGCGGCCGGGGCGCCCGACGCATGGTCGAGGAGGCCATCCAACCCGACGTCGACGCTGGCGCTCGGGGCACCCGCGGACGGCAGGCCCCGCTGGAACCACCGCAGCGAGTCGCCGACCACGGTGGCGCCCTCGAGGTTGAGCTGGTCGTCCGCGACCTCGAGGAGCTCGGCCACCCGGGCGTAGACCGGCGCCAGCCCGGCGACCTGGATCGTGCTCTCCGAGAGCAGCACGCAGCGCATCCGGGCCGGGGTCGACCCGGAGCCGAGCGCCAGGGTCCGGCCGTCGGGGAGCGCCACCACCGCCTCCAGGTCGGGCTTGAGCGCCTTGGTGCCCGCCGCCTCCTCGAACGTGTCGTGACCCTGCACGGGAGAGAACAGCCGCAGGGGCCGGCCGCTGCCGGCCTCCCAGACGCAGCCGTGGGTCGCGTCGTCCTGCACCACCAGCCAGCCGCCGCCGTACCGCGCGACACCCGACGCGGCGCGCACCGGGGTCCCGTCGGCGAACCGCAGCGGCGTCACGGACCGCAGGTCGATCCTCATGTCAGCATCGTCTCAGGGGTACCTCCACGGGCATGAGCGTGGAGACAGGTCGCATCACCACCGACATCCCGGCCCGCCTGGACCGGCTTCCGTGGGCCCGGTGGCACTGGCTGGTCGTGATCGGGCTCGGGACCGTCTGGATCCTCGACGGGCTCGAGGTCACGATCGTCGGCTCGATGTCCGACGCCCTCAAGCCGGACGGCGACGGGCTCGGCATGACCAGCTTCCAGGTCGGCTTCGCCGGTGCGTCGTACGTCGCGGGCGCCTGTCTGGGCGCGCTGTTCTTCGGACAGCTCACGGACCGGTTGGGCCGCAAGAAGCTGTTCATGGTCTCGCTGGGCGTCTACACGGTGGCGACCGTGCTGACGGCGTTCTCGATGAACCCCATGTGGTACTTCGCCGCCCGGTTCCTCACCGGCACCGGCATCGGCGGCGAGTACGCCGCGATCAACTCGGCCATCGACGAGCTGATCCCGGCCAAGTACCGGGGCCGGGTCGACGTCGCGATCAACGGCTCGTTCTGGGTCGGCGCGGCGGGCGGTGCGCTGCTGACCATCCCGCTGCTCGACCCGACCGTGATCGACCAGGCGTGGGGCTGGCGGCTGGCCTTCGGCCTCGGCGCCATCCTGGCGATCGGCATCCTGCTGGTCCGCCGCAACGTCCCGGAGAGCCCGCGGTGGCTGTTCATCCACGGCCGTGAGGACGAGGCCGAGGAGATCGTCAAGGACATCGAGCGCACCGTCACCGAGGAGTCCGGCAAGGAGCTGCACGACGTCTCCGAGACGATCACGATCCGTCAGCGCAAGGCCATCGGCATCCCGCTGATCGCGAAGACCGTGTTCACGATGTACCCGAAGCGCACCGTGCTGTGCTTCTCGCTCTTCGTCGGGCAGGCGTTCCTCTACAACGCGTTCTTCTTCACCTACGGCGACACGCTCACGACGTTCCTCGACGTCAAGCAGACCGGCTGGTACATCGCGGTCTTCGCGGTCAGCAACTTCGCCGGCGCTCTGCTTCTCAGCCCGTTGTTCGACTCTCTGGGCCGGGTCAAGATGATCACCGCGACCTACGTCGGCTCGGGTGTGCTGCTCGCGGTGACAGGCATCTTCCTCGCCGACTTCTCGGCCGTCACGCTCACGTTGATGGGCTGCCTCATCTTCTTCCTGGCCTCGGCCGGCGCCAGCGCGGCCTACCTCACCGCGAGCGAGGTCTTCCCGATGGAGACCCGGGCCCTGTGCATCGCGTTCTTCTACGCGATCGGCACCGCGGCCGGCGGCATCTCCGGGCCGCTGTTCTTCGGCTGGCTGATCGACAGGGGCACGGCCAGCGGCGACATCACCCACATCGCGATCGGCTACTTCATCGGCTCGGCGCTGATGATCGCCGGCGGGATCGTCGAGGCCTTCCTGGGCGTGAAGGCCGAGGGCCAGTCCCTCGAGAGCATCGCGCAGCCGCTCACCGCCGAGGACGCCGACAGCGACTCCGGGCCGGCGCCCCAGCCGGCCACTGCCTGACGGCCTGACGATCCTGACCGGAAGGAGAGCACCATGCCGATGCCGCCCCCCAGGGCCAGCACCGAGGGCAAGCGCGACCGCCAGGTCTTCCACGAGATGGGCCAGATCGTCCGGGCCCTCGAGGTGAACGGCCCGCAGTCACCCGAGCGGCTTGCCGAGCTCGTCGGCGCGGCGTACTGGGAGCAGGACCGCTTCGAGCGCGCCCTGGCCTTCGTGGTCCAGGACGGGCTGGCCTACCGCACCTCGGAGGGGCTGCTCGCGACTCCCTGACCCGCTCAGGGGGCGGTGGGCAGTGGTGGTTGAGGAGGGCGCTCTGCGCCCGTCTCGAAACCAGGTGACGCGGGGCTGGGACCCGACCACCTCCGTCGCGCCTGTCGAGATGCCCGCGCGGTCGGCTCCCAGCGCGTCCTCGCGGGGTTTCGAGACGGTTGCTGCGCAACCTCCTCAACCACCGCGACGCTGAGCGCTCACCGCACGGCCGGCTGCGCAACCTCCTCAACCACCGCGACGCTGAGCGCTCACCGCGCGGCCGGCTGCGCAACCTCCTCAACCACCGCGGCGCTGAGCGCTCAGCGCACGGTCGGCTGCGTGGCCCCGCAGAGGTCGCGCAGCAACTGGTTCCATGCCGGCGCGGTCATGGTCCCGACCGTAGGCTCGGTGCATGGAGTGGCTCGTCGTCCTCATCCTCGTCGCCCTGGTGGCCGTGGCCGTCGTGGCGAGCCGCCGTCAGAAGGAGCGTGCGCTCGAGCAGCGGCGCGCCGAGCTGGAGCCGGTGCAGAAGCTCGCCTTCGAGGACGTCACCGCCCTCGGCACCGACCTCCAGGACCTCGACGGCGAGCTGGCCGGTGCCGAGCTGGACACCGGTGCCCGCGCCGACTACCAGCGCGCCCTGGACGCCTACGAGGCCGCCAAGACGGCGTCAGACCGGCTGGACCGGCCAGACGACGTCCGCCACGTCACCGAGATCATCGAGGACGGCCGCTACGCCATCGCGTGCGTGCGGGCCCGGGTGGCCGGCGACGCGCTCCCGACCCGGCGGCCGCCCTGCTTCTTCGACCCGCGCCACGGGCCCTCGGTGGAGGACGTCCAGTGGACCCCGCCGGGTGGCACGACACGCGACGTCCCCGCCTGCGCGCTCGACGCCGAGCGCGTCCGCGCCGGTGCCGAGCCGGACACCCGGCAGGTCATGGTCGGCGCCCAGCGGATGCCCTACTACGAGGGCGGCCGGGCCTACGCGCCGTACGCCGCGGGCTACTTCGGTGGCGGCACCAACATGCTCTTCACCGGGTTGCTGGTCGGCTCGTTCATGGGCGGCGGCTGGGGATACGGCGGCGACGGCTACGGGGGAGACGGCGGCGACTCGGGCGACTCCGGCGGAGACGGCGGAGGAGACTCGGGTGGAGACGGCGGCGGAGATGGCGGCGGAGACGCCGGGGGCGGCGGCGGCGGGGATGCCGGTGGTGGCTTCGACGGTGGAGGCGACGGCGGCGGGTTCTTCGACGGCGGCGGCGACTTCGGCGGCGGCGACTTCGGGGGCTTCGACTTCTGATCCGTGGCTGAGCCCCAGCCCCAGCTCGCGAGGTTTCGAGACGGTTGCTAGAGCAACCTCCTCAACCACCGGGTGCATGGCTCTTCGACCACCGGGTGGCGCTCTGCGCCCGTCTCGGGACCCGGCGCTAGGTTCGACGGATGATCTCCGCCGTGGTCGGCCTGCTGGCATCCGCGCTGCTCGCCGTGCCCGTGCTGCCGACGGGCACCGACGTCGACTACCAGCTCGGCGGTGCGGCCGACCCGCCGGCCAACGTCGGCATCGTCGTCCGCGACCGCCACGACCCGCCTGCGCCCGGGCTGTTCAACGTCTGCTACGTCAACGGCTTCCAGACCCAGCCGGACGAGAAGCGGTTCTGGGCCAGGCACCCGGGACTGGTGCTTCGCGACGCCGATGGGCGGCCGGTCGTCGACGAGGCGTGGCACGAGCGCCTGCTCGACCTCCGCACGGCAGCCAAGCGGAAGGCGCTCGCCCGCATCGTCGGCCGCTGGGTGCGGGGCTGCGCGAACGACGGCTACGCCGCGGTCGAGTTCGACAACCTCGACTCGTTCACCCGGAGCGACGGCCTGCTCAGCAGGCGGCAGGCGATCCAGTACGCCGCGCTGCTCGTCGGCCAGGCGCACCGGCACGGCCTCGCCGCCGGGCAGAAGAACCTTGCCGGCTTCGACGGCACCGCCATCGGCTACGACTTCGCGGTCGCGGAGGAGTGCGGCCGCTACGACGAGTGCCAGCGCTACGTCGACGACTTCGGCGACCAGGTGCTGATGATCGAGTACCGCGTCGAGGACTTCAGCGAGACCTGCACGGCGTACGGCGCCACTCACGCGGTCGAGCTGCGCGATCGCGACCTCACGCCCTCCGGCGTGCACGGGTGGTGCTGACCGTGGGAGACGCGCTCCACACCACGACGCTCCACACCACGACACTGGGGGAGTCCGGCAGCCGGGTGGTGTTCTGCCACGGGCTGTTCGGGCAGGGTCGCAACTTCACCGCGATCGCCAAGGCGCTCGCCGCTCCCCACGATGGGCGGAGCCATCGGGTGACGCTCGTCGACATGCCCGACCACGGCCGGTCACCGTGGAGCGACCACTTCGACTACCTCGCCGCAGCCGACCAGGTGGCCGAGCTCCTGTCCGCCGACGACCCTGTCGCGCTGGTCGGTCACTCGATGGGCGGGAAGATCTCGATGCTCGTGGCCCTGCGCCACCCCGAGCTGGTCGAGCGGCTCGTCGTCGTGGACGTCGCGCCGGTGCCCTACGACCACGCGACCGAGTTCGCCGGCTACATCACGGCCATGCGTGCCATCGACCTCGACAACCTCCAGCGGCGCTCGGAGGCCGAGGACGCGCTGCGCGAGGCGGTCCCGAACCCGACCGTGCGCGGGTTCCTGCTGCAGAGCCTGCGGCGTGAGGGTGACCGCTGGCGGTGGTTCCTCAACCTCGAGCTGCTCGGCAGCGACCTCGACTCCGTCACCGACTGGCCCGAGGCGGCGCTCGCCGGCACCGCGCCCTACGGCGGACCGGTGCTGTGGGTGGGCGGCGCCGACTCGGCCTACGTCCACCCCGACTACGCCGACGCGATGGACCGCTGGTTCCCGCGCAACCGTCGGGTCACGGTCAAGGGCGCCGGGCACTGGGTGCACAGCGAGCAGCCCGAGGTCTTCGTCGAGGTGCTGCGCAGGTTCCTCGACCACTGAGCAAGGCGTCGTCCGGGTGAACTCTCGGCGAACTCCGATGCGCGGGGGTGCCGCGGACGGGACGTGGTGACACAGGCTCGGGTCGTGACCGAGGCGACCCTCATCCTGGTCCTGGTGGTCGGGACCGCACTGGCCTTCGACTTCACCAACGGCTTCCACGACACCGGCAACGCGATGGCGACCTCGATCGCCACCGGCGCCCTGCGACCCAAGGTGGCGGTAGCGCTCTCCGCCGTCCTCAACCTCGTGGGTGCCTTCCTGTCGGTCGAGGTCGCCCTGACCGTGACCAACGCCGTGGTGAAGGTGCAGGACAAGAGCGGAGCGCCGATCCCGGAGCTCACCGCCGACCACGGCTACGCGTTGCTGCTGATCATCCTGGCCGGCCTGGTCGGCGGGGTGCTGTGGAACCTGCTCACCTGGCTGATCGGCCTGCCGTCCTCCTCGTCGCACGCGCTGTTCGGCGGGATCATCGGTGCCACGATGGCCGGCCTCGGGACCAGCGGCGTCAACTGGAACGGTGACGGCAGCAAGCTCGACGGCGTCGTCGGCAAGGTGATCCTGCCCGCCCTCGTCTCGCCGGTGATCGCCGGCGTCGTGGCCGCGGTCGGCACCTTCCTGATCTTCCGGATCACGGCAGGCGTGGCGCAGCGGTTCACCGAGGACGGTTTCCGCTGGGGCCAGATCGGCTCGGCCTCGCTGGTCTCGATCGCGCACGGCACCAACGACGCACAGAAGACGATGGGGGTGATCACCCTGGCGCTGATCGCCAGCGGCCACTGGAGCGACACAGGCGCGGTCCCGTTCTGGGTCAAGCTCGCCTGCGCGGCCGCGATCGCGCTCGGCACCTACCTGGGCGGCTGGCGGATCATCAGGACCCTGGGCAAGGGGCTGGTCGAGATCTCGTCGCCACAAGGCATGGCGGCCGAGTCCTCCTCCGCAGCGGTCATCCTGGTCTCCAGCCACCTCGGCTTCGCGCTCTCGACCACGCACGTGGCCACCGGCTCCATCCTCGGCAGCGGCGTCGGCAAGCCCGGCGCCAAAGTGCGCTGGGGGATCGCCGGTCGGATGGTGCTGGCCTGGCTGATCACCCTCCCCGCCGCCGGTGCCGTCGGCGCCGTCATGTGGAAGGCTCGGTGACCTCCTCGGCGGGTACGCCGGACCGGTGGTCGTCTTCCTGGTGCTGGCCGGGCTGTCGACGTACATGTTCGTCCGCTCGCAGCGCCAGCCGGTGCACCCGGGGAACGTCAACGATGAGTGGAGCGGGACACCCTCCGGCTCGACCCGGCAGGAGGTCCTGGCATGACCGACAACCTCGGCTTCGCCCTAGAGGCTGCCTGGAAGGTGCTCCTGGCCGGGCTCGTCCTCGGTGCCGGGCTCCCGATGGTCTTCGCGTTCGGGGTGCGCTCCCTGGCCTGGGGCACCGGTGGCAGCGCCGAGGTCGCCGACGGCAGCAAGCCACACCCGGTCGGCCGCGGCGTGGCCGTGCTGTGCTTCGCTGTCGTGCTGGTCGGGATCGCCCTGGGGCTCACCATCATCCTGGCCGCCGGTCAGGGCAAGGTGGTCTCGTTCGACCACGTGTACCCCACCATCGTCGACAAGCCGAAGTGACCTGGCAGAGGAGGAGCGATGGCTTTGAACACCCGCCTGTCGGGGATCCTGGACTGGCTCCGTGAGGGCTACCCGGCCGGCGTGCCGCCCAAGGACTACATCCCCCTTCTCGCGCTGCTGCGCAGGACGCTGAGCGAGGACGAGGTCCGCGAGATCGCCGAGGAGGTGGCCTCGCTCGGCAACGGCAGTGAGAACGGTGCCGCAGAGATCGGGGTGCAGATCACCAAGCTGACCGATGCGATGCCGACGCCCGCGGACATCGCGCGCGTCGAGGAGCGGCTGACCAGCCACCACGGTTGGTCCGAGGACGACTCGGCCTAGGTCACCAGCTACTTCTGCCGGGCGCGGTAGGCCGCGACGGCATTGCGGTTGCCGCAGGCGACCGAGCAGAACCTCCGCGAGCGGTTGCGCGACAGGTCGACGACCACGTCCTCGCAGGTGTCGTCGGCGCAGATCGAGAGGCGGGACAGCTCGCCCGCCAGGATCACGTCGATCATCGCCATCGCGGTGTCGACCAGGATGCGGGTGTCGAGCGGTGCCTCGCGGTCGATCGCGTGGATGTGCCAGCCGAAGTCGCCGTGCTCGACCAGCTGCGGGACCGCCCTCGCCTCGCTCAGCATCTCGTTGACCAGCTCGACGGCCCGGTCCCGGTCGGCGGTCAGGAGGGCCCGCAGCCGCGGCCGGGTCGCACGGACGGCGTCCAGCTCGGCCTGCGTGCGGTCGTGGCGTCCCGTGTAGCCGTACTCCTCCCAGACCCGGTCCAGGTCCGCGACCGAGGTGAGCGTGTCGGGCTCCTCGG
Source organism: uncultured Actinomycetota bacterium (assembly GCA_963766475.1). Lineage (GTDB taxonomy): Bacteria > Actinomycetota > Actinomycetes > Propionibacteriales > Nocardioidaceae > Nocardioides. The sequence continues at coordinate 178,709 of CAVXZS010000011.1, forward strand.
CACTGTTGGCCAGCGTCACGGCGGACTGCAGCGCCAGCTCCGTGTCATGGGTGAAAACCACATTGACACATTACCGCACTCTCGGTACCGTCATGAATCATGAGCGCGTTGACCCATGACAGCCAGAGCGGCGCGGCCGGCGCTGACACGCCGGTGACACGGGTGTCGGCCGGGTTGGCGTTCGCGGTCGTGTCAGCGCTCTCCTTCGGCATGGCCGGGGGGCTGGCGCGCGGGCTGATCGAGACGGGCTGGAGCCCGGGCGCGATGACCCTGGTGCGCGTGGGGCTGGGCGCCGTGGCGCTGACGCCGTTCGCCCTGGGGGCGCTGCGGGGACGCTGGTCGGTGCTGCGGAGCAACCTCGGCCTGCTGCTGGCCTACGGAGCCGTCGCGGTCGCGGGTGCGCAGTTCTGCTACTTCTCGGCGGTCCAGCACATGCAGGTCGGGCCGGCGATCCTCATCGAGTTCACCGCACCGGCGGCCGTCGTGGTGTTCCTGTGGCTTCGGCACGGCCAGCGGCCCGGCCGGCTCACCGTCGCCGGAGCTGTTGTCGCGGCGCTGGGACTGGTGCTGGTCCTCGACCTGGTCTCCGGAGCCGACCTCAGCGTGCGCGGCGTGCTGTGGTCTCTCGGCGCGATGGTCGGTTGCGCGACGTACTTCATCATCAGTGCCGACGAGGACAACGGCCTGCCGCCGCTGGTCCTGGCCTGGGGCGGCCTGCTCGTCGGCGCGCTCGGGCTGGGTGCGCTCGGACTGGTCGGGCTGCTGCCGATGCGGGCGTCGACGGCCCCGGCGGCGTACGCCGGCGGGCACGTCGCCTGGTGGCTTCCGCTCCTGGCCCTCGGGCTGGTCTCCGCCGCGCTGTCCTACGTCGCCGGTATCGCGGCCGGCCGTCGCCTCGGCTCGCGGCTGGCATCGTTCGTGGCGCTGCTCGAGGTGGTGGCGAGCGTGTGCTGGGCGTGGGTGCTGCTCGCCGAGCTGCCGGCCGCGGTCCAGCTGCTCGGAGGCGTGCTGATCCTGGCCGGCGTCGTCGCGGTCAAGCTGGGCGAGCGGTCCGTGGTGGTCCGGTCGCCTGGTCCCGCCTGACGCACGGGACGCGCTAGAGTCGGTCTGTCTGCAGGGGGACCGGGGGGGCCTGATGGGCGAGGGTGCAGGTGCGCGCGCGGTCAGGCAGCGCCTCGAGCACGGCGCGGACGCGGGCGAGCTGGCCCGTGACCTGGTGCTGGAGTTCCTCGCCGCCCAGGCCACGACCGACGAGCTGCGCCACAACGCCGCGCTGGTGGCCTACGAGCTGGTCGCCAACGCCGTGACCCACGGAGGTCCCGACGGCGACGGCACGATCGAGCTCGCCTGCGAGCTCGAGGGCAACGCACTGGTCGTGCACGTCCGCGACGCGGGGTCGCACGGGGCCGTCGAGCCGGGCGAGCTGGAGTCCGAGGTGGGACACGGCCGCGGGCTGGCGATCGTCGACGCCCTCAGCAGCTCGTGGAGCGTCGACCACTCCCAGGGCACCACCGTGACCGCCCGGGTGCCGTTGAGCTGGAACTCCGCCTGAGACTGCCCGAACCGTTCGGCGGTCAGACGTCGATCCGCAGCCGGACGGTCACCACGTCGCCGAGGCCGATCCCCTCGGCGGCGCGGACCTTGTCCTTGAGCGGCACGACGTACTGCCCGTCCTTGGGCCACAGAGAGGTGGTCCAGGTGGTCGCACCGACCGTCACCGTGACCGGGATCATCCCCCAGCCGTAGGTGATCGCGGAGGCGAGGTCCTGGACCAGCGCGGCGTCGTCCTCGGGCACCCACACGAAGTGGTACGGCGCCGGGCCGCGCCACTCGAAGACCGCGTCGGTGAGCTCGAGGTCCATGTCGTCAGGGGGCGCGTCAGCGTGTGTCCTGCCGGCGGACGAACACCTCGCGAGTGAGCATCAGGATGGCGGCGGCGGTCGGGATCGCGAGCAGCGCGCCGACCACGCCCAGCAGAGCGGCACCCACCAGGGCGGCGATCACCGTGACCGCGCCGGGCACGTCGACCGACTTCGACATCACCCGCGGGTAGATGACGTAGTTCTCGACCTGCTGGTAGATGACGTAGAAGATCACGCAGGCGATACCGGTCTTCGGGTCCTCCGCGAACGCGATGAGCGTCACGACGACGGCGCCGATCGTGGCGCCGATCATCGGGATCACGTCGAGGACGGCGACCACGAACGCCAGCGCCACGGCGTACTCACCGAGACCGACCGCGAACAGGAACACCAGCGACGAGATCCCGGCGCACATCGCGACGATGAAGGCGCCCGAGACGTAGCCGCCGACGCTCTCGATGATCCGGTTGCCGAGCCGGGTGACCCGGTCGCGCCGCGACGCCGGGGCGAGGCGGTAGAGGGCCGTCTTCGTGGTGTCGAGGGACGACAGGAAGTAGAGCGTCAGCACCAGGATGATGAACGCGTTGAACAGCGCGCCGAGCACGGCCAGCCCGAAGCCCAGCGCGCCCCCGAACAGGGTGCCGGCGAAGTTCCCGCCGGTGACGTAGTCGCGGGCCTTGTCGATGACGTCGTACTCGTCGTCGAGGTCCTGGACCGTCTGGTTGTTCTGCAGCCGGTCGAACCACGCCGGTGCCTGGTCGGTGATGGACCGCACCTGGTCGGTGATGACGGGGACGATGGCGACCAGGAAGAGCAGCACCGCGACGAGCACGCAGGCGATCACCACGATCAGCGCGTAGACACGCTTCAGGCCGCGCCGCTCGAAGAACATCACCGCCGGGTTGAGCCCGGCCGCCAGGAACAGCGACACGACGATGAGCATCAGCGTCGAGCCGATGGCCGCGATGTTCGTCAGCAGCCAGTAGGCGACAAGCGCGCCGGCGGCGCCGACGAAGCCGAGGTAGAACGGCGCGCGGTGGTCCAGCGGAGGGCCGGGCTCACCGAGGTACGACGGACCGCCGACGGCACCGGTGTCCTCTGTGTCACCGGGCTCGGTCGGGTCTTCGTCGTTCTTCTCGGCCGCTTGTGGCGCGGGCGGGACCGCCTTTTCCTTGCTCACGGTCCGCCCGGTGCCCCGATCCGGGTCTCAGGAGTCCTCGTCGTCGCCGAAACCGGCAACGACGTCTCGCAGCGAGGCGAGCTGGGCGGTGATCGCGTCGCGGCGCTTCGCGAGCCGGTCGACCTCGGACTTGAGCGCGGCCAGCTGGCGCTGCTTCTCGGAGTCGCCACTGGCGATGATCGACTCGGCCTGGGTGTTGGCCGCGGTGGTGATCTGCTCGGCCTCGCGCCGGGCGCGGGTCAGGATGCTCTCGGCCTCGGTCTGCGCGGCGCTGCGGGCCTCGGTCGCCTGCTGCACCGCCTCGCGGGCCCGCTGCTCGGCGGACGTGGCCCGGGCCTCGGCCTCCTCGACGAGCCGCTTGGTCTCCGCGAGGGAGGTGGTGTGGTGCTCGGAGGCCTCGCGGGCCAGCCGCTCGCGGTCCACGGCCAGCATCCGTCGCGCCTCCTGGACCTCGCGGTCCACCGCTGCCTTCGACTGCTCGGCCTCGCGCTGGGCGCCGGTGCGGAGCTCGCTGACCTCCTGCTGGGCCGCGAGCCGGAGCTGGTCGGCCTCGCGCTGGGCGCTGGCCAGCAGGTCGGAGGCCTGGCTCTTGGCGTTGCTGCGCTCCTGCTCGGCCTCGGTCATCGTCCGCGCCCGGTGGTCCTCGAGCTCCTTGGTGTGGACGATGCGCAGCTCCTCCGCGTCGCGGCTGGCGTCGGCCTTGAGCGCCTGGGCGTCGCGGGTCGCCTGCTCGCGGATCTCGTCGGCGTCGCGCTGGGCGACCTCGCGCATCTCGGCCGCCTCCTCCTCGGCGAGGCGGAGCATCGCGCTCGCGCGCCCGCCCAGGCCGGCGTACGACGGCTCCTGGGCCTCGGTGATCTGGCTGCGCGCCTCGACGAGCGCGGCTTCGAGCTCGCTGGTCCGTGCCTCGGCGCGGGCCACGCGCTGGCCGAGGTCGGCGTGGTCCGCGGCGAGCTGGCGCAGCCGGGCGTCCACGGCGTCCTTGTCGTAACCGCCGCGGCGCACCGTGGGCAGCGGCGGCAGCGGCGGCGCAGCGGGGGCAGCGGGACCGGCGCCGCCGGACCTGGGGAAGGGCTGCTGCTGCTGCTGCTGCTGCTGTTGCTGCGCGGCGGGCGCCGGCGGGAGCACCCGCGCCTGCTCGGCCGGCTTCTGCTGGACCGGCTTCTGCTGGGCCGGCTTCTGCTGGATCGGCACCTGCCGGGTGGGCTCGGGCGCCCGCCTGGCGGGTGCGGCGGCCACCGGCTCGGCGTCGCCCTCCTCCGCCTCGTCGTCGACCTCAGCGGCCCGTCGACCTGCTCCGGCTCGGCGGCCTCGTCCCCTGCTGCCTGGTCCGGCAGAGCGGGGATCACCTGCGTCTTCTCGGCATCCGCGGGATCGGAGGTCTCGGCCCTGCCCCCGCTCGTGGAGTCCGTTTCGGGCTCCTCATCGTCGAAGATGGAGAGACCCTGGTTGTCCTGGTTGCTCATGGGATGGCCGAGCTCCTTCGCATGGGGACGAGTGAACCCGCCCATCCTCCACGATCGGCCGTGGGTTTGGCACACCCGGTCTGAAGCAGCTTGCGCGGACCGTGCTCAGACGCCCCGGAACCGGTTGATGGCGTCCTCGTGCCGCGACCGGAACTCGGCGTCGCGCACGCCCAGGCCCTCTTCGGGGGCCAGGCAGAGGACGCCGACCTTGCCCTGGTGGGCGTTGTGGTGGACGTCGAGCGCGGCCTGGCCGACCTCCTCGAGGGGGTAGGTCTTCGACAGGGTGGGGTGGATCTTGCCCTTGGCGATGAGCCGGTTGGCCTCCCACGACTCGCGGTAGTTGGCGAAGTGCGAGGAGATGATCCGCTTGAGGTTCATCCAGAGGTAGCGGTTGTCGTACTCGTGCATGTAGCCCGAGGTCGAGGCGCAGGTGGTGATGGTGCCGCCCTTGCGGGTCACGTAGACGCTCGCGCCGAAGGTCTCGCGGCCGGGGTGCTCGAAGACGATGTCGATGTCCTCACCCCCGGTGAGCTCGCGGATCTTCGCCCCGAACCGCTTCCACTCCGAGGGGTCCTGGGTGTGCTCGTCCTGCCAGAACCGGTAGCCCTCCTCGTTGCGGTTGATGACCAGTTCGGCGCCCATGGAGCGGCAGATCTCGGCCTTGTCCTCGGAGGAGACGACGCAGACGGGGGTGGCGCCGCCGTTCAGCGCGTACTGCGTCGCGAACCCGCCCAGCCCGCCGGAGGCGCCCCAGATCAGCACGTTGTCGCCCTGCTTCATGTCGCCGCCGTTCTTGCTCACCAGCTGGCGGTACGCCGTGCAGTTGACCAGGCCCGGCGAGGCGGCCTCCTCCCAGGTCAGGTGCGCGGGCTTGGGCATCAGCTGGTTCGCCTTGACCAGCGCGACGTCGGCGAGGCCGCCGAAGTTGGTCTCGAAGCCCCAGATCCGCTGCTGCGGGTCGAGCATCGTGTCGTTGTGCCCGTCGGCGTCCTCCAGCTCGACCGACAGGCAGTGCGCGACCACCTCGGTGCCGGGCTTCCACTTCGTCACACCCGGGCCGGTGCGCAGCACGACGCCGGCCAGGTCGGAGCCGACCACGTGGTAGGGCAGGTCGTGCCGCTTGGTCAGCGGCGAGAGCCTGCCGTAGCGCTCCAGGAACCCGAACGTCGACACCGGCTCGAAGATCGAGGTCCACACGGTGTTGTAGTTGATCGCGCTCGCCATCACCGCGACCAGCGCCTCGCCCGGGCCGAGCTCGGGCAGGGCCACGTCCTCGACGTGGAGCGACTTGCGCGGGTCCTTGTCGCGCGCCTCCATCCCCTCGAAGAGGTCGACCTCGTCCTTGTGGACCGTCGCGGCCCGGTAGGACTCCGGGACGTCGAGGTTGGCGAACTCCTCCGTGCCCCCGTCATCGAGGTGGGCACCGGCAAGGATGGCGTCGAGGATCTGGCGCATGGGCGGAGGTTACCTGTCAGTAATAGAGGGTTTCGACTTCTTGTGACCTAGTTGGCAGTGGAGGGATCCCAGGTGAACCTGGGATTCCTGAACTTCTGGGGCGTTGCAACACCCGAGAAGTTCAGCGATCCCAGGTGAACCTGGGATCCCTCCACTCAGTGGGAGACTCCTGAAGGCTCCACCAGCTCCACGAGGACCCCGCCGGCGTCCTTGGGGTGGATGAAGTTGACGCGCGAGTCCGAGGTGCCGCGCCTCGGCTCGTCGTAGAGCAGGCGCAGGCCCCGCTCGCGCAGCGTCGCGCTCACGGCGTCGAGGTCGGTGACCCGGTAGGCGAGCTGCTGGATGCCGGGTCCGGAGCGGTCGAGGAACTTCGCGATGGTCGACTCGTCGTCGAGCGGGGCGAGCAGCTGGATGCACGAGCCGGAGTCACCGACGGCCATCATCGCCTCGCGGACGCCCTGCTCCTCGTTGACCTCCTGGTGCGCCAGCCGCATGCCGTAGGTCCTCTCGTAGAAGGCGATGGCCTCGTCGAGGTCACGGACGGCCACCCCCACGTGGTCGATGGCCGTGAACAGGTCGCCAGGTAGGGACGTGTCGGAGGTCATGTCGGGCATGGTTACAGAGCACTAACCTGCGAAGTAAGGTCGATCCCAGCATCCGTGGCGTCGGATTCGTCACGTCGAGACCCGGTCTGCAGTGGAGGAACCTTCATGTCTGACAATCCCTCGGTCATCGTCGCCGGCGCCCGCACGCCGATCGGACGCCTGCTCGGCGGCCTCAAGGACCTCACCGCGGCCGACCTCGGCGGCGTGGCGATCAAGGGCGCCCTCGAGAAGGCCGGCGTCGCGGCCGACCAGGTCGACTACGTGATCATGGGCCAGGTCATCCAGGCCGGCGCCGGCCAGAACCCCGCCCGCAACGCCGCCGTGGCCGGCGGGATCCCGATGAGCGTCCCGTCGATCACCGTCAACAAGGTCTGCCTCTCCGGTCTCAACGCGATCGCGATGGCCGACCAGCTCATCCGCGCCGGCGAGGTCGAGATCGTGGTCGCCGGTGGCATGGAGTCGATGACCAACGCTCCCCACCTGCTGCCGAAGTCGCGGGAGGGGTTCAAGTACGGCGACACCACGCTGGTCGACTCGATGGCCTACGACGCGCTGTTCGACCAGGTCACCCAGCAGGCGATGGGCCTGCTGACCGAGGAGATCAACGGTGCGGCCCACAACCTCACGCGCGAGGAGCAGGACGAGTTCGCCGCTCGCTCCCACCAGCGCGCCGCCGAGGCGTGGAAGAACGGTCTCTTCGACGACGAGGTGGTCCCGGTCGCCGTGCCTCAGCGCAAGGGAGACCCGGTGATGGTCACGACCGACGAGGGCATTCGCGGTGACACGACCGCAGACGCGCTGTCCAAGCTCCGGCCGTCGTTCAGCAAGGACGGCACCATCACCGCCGGCTCGTCGTCCCAGATCTCCGACGGCGCCGCCGCCGTCGTCGTGATGAGCAAGGCGAAGGCCGAGGAGCTCGGACTCGAGTGGCTGGCCGAGATCGGCGCGCACGGCATGGTCGCCGGCCCCGACTCGAGCCTCCAGCTGCAGCCCGCCAACGCCACCGCGCTGGCCTGCCAGAAGGAAGGCATCAGCCCGACCGACCTCGACCTCGTCGAGTTCAACGAGGCGTTCGCCGCGGTCGGCATCTCGGCGGCCCGCGAGCTCGGCCTGCCCGACGACAAGGTCAACGTGAACGGCGGCGCGATCGCCCTGGGCCACCCGGTCGGCATGTCCGGCACCCGGGTCGTGCTCACGCTGGCACTCGAGCTCAAGCGCCGCGGCGGTGGCGTCGGTGCCGCCGCGCTCTGCGGTGGCGGCGGCCAGGGCGACGCCCTGATCGTCCGTGTCCCGTAGGACCGAGGAAGTAGCCGACCTCGTCGCGCGCGCCCGGGAGGGTGAGGCCCGGGCGGTGGCGCGGCTGGTCACGATGGTCGAGGACCGCTCGCCCCAGCTGCGCGAGGTGATGGCGGCGCTGACACCGCACGCCGGCCACGCCCACGTCGTGGGAGTCACCGGCTCGCCGGGCGTCGGCAAGTCCACGACGACCAACGCCCTGGTCACCGAGCTGCGCACGGCGGGCAAGCGGGTCGGGGTGCTGGCCGTCGACCCGTCGTCGCCGTTCTCCGGCGGCGCGCTGCTGGGCGACCGGGTGCGGATGCAGGACCACGCCACCGACGACGGCGTCTACATCCGGTCGATGGCCTCGCGGGGCCACCTCGGCGGGCTCTCGTGGACGACGCCGCAGGCCCTTCGGGTCCTCGACGCGGCGGGTTGCGACGTGGTGGTGGTCGAGACCGTCGGCGTCGGACAGAGCGAGGTCGAGATCGCGGGCCTGGCCGACACCACCGTCGTGCTGATGGCGCCGGGGCTCGGGGACGGGGTCCAGGCGGCCAAGGCCGGGATCCTCGAGATCGGCGACGTCTACGTCGTCAACAAGGCCGATCGCGACGGCGCCGAGCAGGTCCGCCGCGAGCTGCGCTCGACCATCGCGCTGGCGGACCGGCCCGAGGGCGGCTGGAGGCCGCCGATCGTGCTCACCGTGGCGCAGTCCGGCCGCGGCCTCGACGAGCTGGTCCGAGAGCTCGACCGCCACCGCGAGTGGCTGGAGGAGAGCGGCGAGCTCACCCGGCGGCGTACTCGCCGGGCGCGCGAGGAGATCGAGGCGATCGCGGTCGCCGCGCTCCGCGACCGCTGGGAGGGCGGGATCGGCCACGCCCACGACGACCTCGACGCACTGGCCGAGGCCGTCGTGGCCGGGGAGAAGGACCCCTACGCGGCGGCCGACGAGCTGGTGGCGAGCTCCACGGACTGACTCTCGACAACGGCGCGCGGCCGGCCCGGCAGGAACGCCGCGGCCACCGCGACCGCCACCGTGGTCGCCACGAGGTAGACCAGGCTCGCCTCGAACGCCTCCACCATGCCGTCGTCGAGCCGGCCGAAGAAGACGATCCCGACCAGCGCCACGCCGACGGCGTTGGCCACCTGCTGGAGCGTGGACGTCGTCCCGGAGACGGTGCCCGCCTGCTGCGGGTGGACCGAGCCCATCACGACCCCGACCAGCCCCGAGAGCGTGACGCCCATGCCGACGCCGCCGACCGCGAGGCCCGGCACCAGCCAGAGCACCGAGCCGCCGACCCCGATCTCCGCGACGGCCGCGAGCACCAGCGCGTGCCCGGCGCCGAAGGTCATCGCGGCGAGGGCGATCCCGCCGCGGGCGCCGAACCGACCCAGCACCGCAACGGCGCTGCGGGTGCCGACCATGTAGGGGACGGCCACCGCGGTGAAGACGGCGCCCGAGGACAGCGGGCCGAGGCCCCGGCCGTCCTGGAGGTAGAGCGCCAGCACCAGGAAGTACGCCGCCATGCCGGTGAACAGCAGGAACTGGCCGAGCTGCCCCGCTCCGACCGCACCGGTGCGCATGGGCTCGAGGTCGACGAGGGGAGCGGTGCCGCGCCGGCGCAGCGCGACGCCCCGCAGACCGGCGAGGACGCCGAGCGCCGCGGCACCGCCGAGGGTCACCCAGGTCCACAGCGGCCAGCCCTGGCTCTGCCCCTGGACCAGCGGCAGCACGAGGGCGGTCAGGGCGCCGACCACAAGGACGGTCTCGACGACGTCGGGGCGCGGGGCGGCGACCTTCGTGTCGGGCAGCAGCCGCGGTGCGGCGACGAGGGCCGCGATGCCGATCGGCACGTTGACCAGGAAGATCGAGCGCCAGCCGGAGCCGGCGATGTCGAGGTGGATCAGCAGCCCGCCGACCAGCTGACCGGACGCCGCGGCCACGCCCATGACCGTGGCGTAGGCGCCGAGAGCGCGGACCCGCTGCGGTCCGGCGTACACGTCGCCGATCAGGGAGAGCACGGTGGGAGCGACCACCGCCGCCGAGGCGCCCTGCAGCAGCCGGGCCGCGAGCAGCGTCTCCACGTCGGGTGCGAAGCCGCAGGCGGCCGAGCTGAGCACGAACAGGCCGGTGCCGAGCAGGAACATCCGCCGGCGGCCCCATCGGTCGGCCAGCCTGCTGGCCACCAGGAGCAGGCCGCCGAAGGTGAGGGCGTAGCCGGCGACCAGCCACTGGAGGGCGGTGGCGTCGGCGTCCAGGTCCCGCTGCACCGACGGCAGCGCGACGTTGACGACGAAGAAGTCGAGGACGATCAGGAAGATGCCGGTCAGCAGGACCGTCAACGGCCCTCGCCGGAACGTATCCGGAGTGGTGTGTGCGTTCATGGGGACTGTTCTCCGGCCTCCCGCAAGGGGAGGGTCAAGGCCCTTTCCGGGTCGCTGGACTCTCCCGCAGGGGGAGAGTGCACGCTGGGCCCATGACCGAGCTGCTCACCATCGGCGACTTCTCGCGGATGACGTTCCTGACCGTGAAGGCGCTGCGGCACTACCACGACGTGGGCCTGCTGGAGCCGGCGCGGACCGACCCGAGCAGCGGCTACCGCTACTACCGGGCCGACCAGGTCGCCCAGGCCCGGCTGATCCGCCGGCTCCGCGACCTCGACCTGCCGGTCGACGACGTCCGCACGGTGCTCTCGGCGCCGGACGAGGCGACCCGCAACGCCGTCATGGTCGAGCACCTCGACCGGATGAGCCGTCAGCTCGACCAGGTGCAGGACACCGTCGACTCGCTGCGCCGGATGCTCGCGGGCGACCCCGGCGAGATCGCCGTCAGCTACCGCGACGAGCCGGCCACCATGGTCCTGGCCATCCGCGGCCGCGTCGACGGCGACACGGCCGTGTCGTGGTGGATCGAGGCGTTCACCGAGCTGCACCGGCTGCTCCGCACCGCCGGCATCAGCCGCACCGGGCCCGACGGTGCGGAGTTCCCGACCGAGTTCTTCACCGAGGGCGCCGCCGACCTGGTCGCGTTCGTCCCGGTCGACCGGGTGCCGGCCCTGGGCCAGATCTCGTCGGGCGGCCGGGCCGAGGCGGTCACCCGGCCCGCGGTGCGCTACGCCGTCGCCGTCCACGAGGGTCCGATGGTCGACCTGGACAGCGCCTACTCCACCGTCGGCAGGACGGTCGTCGATCAGGCGCTGGCCTCGGACGGGCCCGTGGTCGAGCGCTACCTCCCGCTGGGCGACCCTGCCGACAGCACGGACGACCTCCTCGCCCACCACACGGAGGTGTGCTGGCCGGTCAGCGGCTGACCCGGGCATGGCCTAGATTCCCAGCGTGATCGCGAGCGGACCGGTCGCAGGAGGGGGCCCATGACCGACGACCGGGTAGCGGTGGTCACGGGGGTCGGCGCGGGCTCGCTGGGCGAGGCCATCGCGTCCTCGCTGCGCGATCTCGGGTTCCGGGTGCTGACGTCGACCCGGACCTGTCCCACGACCGCCGAGACGCACGCGATGGAGCTGACCAGCCGGGACTCGGTCGCGGCGTTCGCCCGCTGGGTGCAGGACACCACCGACCGGCTGGACGTGCTGGTCAACAACGCCGGGATCCACCTCGACCTGCGCTCGGCGTGGCACGAGCCGCACCTGGTCGACGGCATGGAGGTGCACTGGCGCACCAACTACCTGGGCACCGCCCAGCTGACGCGACTGCTGATCCCGCTGCTGCTCGCCACGGCCGGGCAGCACGGCGAGGCGCGGGTGGTCAACGTCGTCTCCAAGCTGCACGCCCGCGGCCGCAACGACGGTCTCGACGGCGACCTCACGCCCTACGACTCCTGGACGGCGTACGGCACCTCCAAGCTGGCCCTGGTGCACGAGGCCCACGAGATCGAGCGGCTCTACGGCGGCCGGGGGCTGCACGGCTACTCGGTGCACCCGGGCTCGGTGGCCACCCACATCGCCGACCGCGGCCTCGAGACCGCGCCGCTGCTCGGGAGGCTCCGCAGGCTCGCCGCCCCGCTCGAGCGGCGCGCGCTCAGGGCACCCTCGGACGCCGCCCGCACGGTGGTCTTCTGCGCCACCTCGGAGCGGGCCGAGGCGGGCGGCTACCACCGCGCCTCGGCGCCGAGCATCGCCTCGGAGGACGCCCAGGACCACGAGGCCGGCCGGATCCTCTGGGAGAACACCTCCCGCTGGTGTGGCACCTGACGGCGCGCCGCGCCCAGGCCCAGGCGCAACTCTGGTAACTGTAGTCACGTACCTGTGCCACCTTCCCCAGCTCGACAGGACGGACACCATGAACAAGGGCGTGCTCGCCGTGGTCGTGGTCTTCTTCGGCTTCTGGATGTTCACCGACCCCCACGGGCTGGCCGACTTCACCAGCACCAGCGGGGACGCGCTCTGGGGCTGGGGGCAGCAGCTGTTCACCTCGCTCATCGAGTTCCTCGGCGACCTCTGAGCCAGGGCGACTCGTGAGCCTGGTCGCTCGGATCACCGAGCCGGACGTCGGTCGCTACCTCCTGCGCGACGAGGACGAGGTCGTGGTCGACGAGGTGCGGCGGCACTGGATCGTCTACGTGCTCCCGGTCGCGGAGCTGTGGCTGGCGCTGGTGCTGATGTTCGTCGGCACCTTCGTCATCGAGCCCGCCGACCCCGGAGGCTGGCTGGTGCTGGTCGGGTTGGGCCTGACCCTCCACGCCGCGTGGGTGACGATCCGCGAGCGCCGCGAGTGCTTCGTGGTCACCAACATGCGGGTCTTCCGGCTGCACGGCGTCCTCTCGACGCACCGCGCCACGATGCCGTTGGCCCGGATCCTCGACATCACCGTCGACAAGCCGATCATCGGCCGCATCCTCGGCTACGGCCACCTCACCTTCGAGTCCGCCGCCCAGGACCAGGGGCTGCGCGACATCCGCTACGTCGGCCGGCCCGACGAGCGCGACCTCAAGATCCAGCGGGTCGTCCAGGTGGTCGGCCTGCGCGGGCCACGGGTGCACGGGTAGCCGGTCCCTGTCCCGGGCCCTGTCCCCGGCTGCGGCTAGCGTCGGGTGCGTGGTCACCGCGGACGACGTGCGCGCGGTGGGGCTGGCCCTGCCCCGCGCCTACGAGCGGATGGTGCGCGGCCGCTGGAAGCTCAGGGTCGGCCAGATCGTCTTCGCGGCGTTCAGCAAGGACGAGACCGACATGGGGTTCGGCTTCCCCAAGGCCGAGCGGGACGGGCTGATCGAGTCCGATCCCGAGACCTTCTTCCTCCCGCCCACCGGTGACCTGCGCTACCAGTGGGTCTGCGCCCACCTCGACCGGCTCGACCACGAGGAGATGCGGGAGTTCGTGACCGACGCGTGGCGGATGTGCACCCCGAAGATGCTGCACGAGCTGCCGGAGCAGCCGGCACCGACCGCGGCCGCGTGGGCCGCGATGGACGCGGGGGAGTGGGGCGAGGTGCGGGCGCTGCTGCACCCCTACCTGCACTTCCACGACGGCGACGTGGTGCTGCGCGGCCGGACCAACGTCCTGCGCCACCTGCAGCAGGTCCCGACACCGAAGCCGCCGACCGAGGTCGAGGTCCGCGACGGGCAGCTCTACCGTTGGAGCCGATGAGCTGGCAGAGCGTCGACCTCCTCACCCGCAAGTGGTGGCGGATGTGGGGTCGCGAGGTGGACCTCGCCGGCGAGCACTCCTGGCTCCGCACCCCACCAACGCCGGCTCTGGTCGGCCGACGTCGTGCGGCTGCACTACCGGCTGGAGCCGCGGCCGTCACTCGATCCACCCGACCACCGCCGCGGGGCGCACTCCTAGGATTGACGCCATGACGCAGCAGCCGTTCACGCGCCCGGGCGCGATCGACCTCTCCGGGCTCAAGCGACCTGCCGCGGGCCAGGCCGCCGGGCCGGGCGCCGGCAACGGCGCTCCCGGGGGCGGCGGGGCGGCGACGGGCGGGTCCTACTGGCTGGACATCACCGAGGCGACCTTCCAGGCCGCCGTCGAGGCCTCGCTCACGGCGCCGGTGCTGCTCGCCTTCTACTCGGAGAGCCGGCTGCCGGAGAGCGCGCAGATGGCGCGCGACCTGGCCACCGTCGCCGAGGAGTACGAAGGCCGGTTCCTGGCCGGGCTGGTCGACATCGACGCGCAGCCCGCGATCGCCCAGGCGGTGCAGCTGCAGGCCGTGCCGTTCGTGTTCGCCGTCATCGACGGCAGGCCGCAGCCGCTGATCCAGGACGTGCTGCCCCTCGACGGCCTGCGCACCGCCATCAACCAGGTCATGCAGCAGCTCACCGCCCAGGGCATCACCGGCCGCCACCAGCCGCGCCAGGCGGCACCGGCCGTGGCCGACGGGGAGGACGCCGAGCCGCCGCTCGACCCGCGCTACGCACCCGCCCAGGACGCGCTCGAGAGCAACGACTTCGACCGTGCGGTCGCCGAGTACGAGAAGCTCCTCGCCGCCAACCCCGCCGACACCGAGGCGGCCGCCGGCCTGGCCATGGCCACGCTGCTGCAGCGCACCGCGGACGCCGACCCGGACGCTGCCCGGGCCGCTGCCGACGCGAGCCCCGACGACATCGCCGCGCAGACCCTCGTCGCCGACCTCGACCTCCTCGGCGGTCGGGTCGAGGACGCCTTCGACAGGCTCGTCGACGTCGTACGCCGCACCGCGGGCGACGACCGCAACCAGGCCCGCGAGCACCTGCTCGGCCTGTTCGCCGCGGTCGGCAACGACGACCCGCGCGTGCTCAAGGGCCGGCAAGGCCTCGCCAACGCGTTGTTCTGATCTTCAGCCGAGCCCGGACTCCGTGTACTGCGGGCCCCCGCCGGCCAGGTTCGCCAGCGCGGCCTCGACCCGCCGCGCGGTGAAGTCGGCGCAGCGCTCGCGCACCTCCTCGACCGTGCAGAACGCCGCGTCGCGGATCTCGCGCTCCTGGCGCACGATCCCCTCGACGAGCGAGGCGTCGTGCTGGCCGCCGTCGAAGACCAGGCACAGCGCGTCGTCCCAGCCGCTCCACGGCGGCAGCCAGTCGGTGAGCAGCAGCCGGCCCGCCGGGAGCTGGAGCGCGAGCTCCTCCTCGATCTCCCGGGCGACCGCGAGCTGCGGAGACTCACCGACCTCGACCACGCCGCCGGGCAGGTCCCAGTCCTGCTTGTAGGTCAGCCGGCACAGCAGCACCCGGCCGTCGTGGTCGCGCACCAGGAGCTGGCTGATCGCCCGCTTGCGCGGCAGGAACGAGTTGAGCAGCGCCCGGAAGCCCTCGGGCTCGTGCGCCGGCAGGTCGTCGGCGAGCCGGGCGTAGACGATGCGGTCCACGACGGTGCCGTCGAGCGTCACGCCGCGCATCGTGCCCTCGCGCCGCAGCCCGGACCAGGTCGCGATCCGCTGCGCGGGGTGGTCGTCGGGGTCGACCCACGCCTCGACCCGGGCGTGCTCCTCGAGCGCGGCGACCACGGCCCGCTGCACGTCCTCGATGGGCTGCCCGTCCGGCCACTCGAGCCGGGCCACGTTGTCGCCGACTGTGGTCACGCGAACGGCGGCTGGGTCGGTCACTCGGGTCAGGTTAGTAGTTGAGCCCCAGCCCGATGTTGCGTGGCTTCGTCGCGTCGCTCGGCCCTCGCAGGCTCGGTCCGAGCCGACCCTCCTCGACCTTCGCGCGTACTGCGGCGTTCGCGAGCTCAGTCCGCACGCGCTCGGAACCACACGGTCGCCAACGGCGGCACGACGATGTCGGCGTACGCCGGCAGGCCGAGGTGGTCGCCGGCGACGGCGGTGACGCCGCCCAGGTTGCCCACCCCGGAGCCGGTGTAGAGCTCGGCGTCGGTGTTGAGCACCTCGTCCCAGGCGCCGGCCGACGGCAGCCCGAGCCGGTAGCCCTCGTGGGGCACCGCGGAGAAGTTCGAGACGCAGACCAGGTCCGGGCCGGAGGTGGCCCGGCGGATGAACGAGAACGTGTTGCGACCGGCGTCGTTGGCGTCGACCCACTGGAAGCCGCCGGGGTCGTCGTCACGCTGCCACAGCGCCGGCGACGCGACGTACGCCGTGTTGAGGTCGCGGACCAGCGAGTGCACGCCGCGGTGCTCCGGGTGGTCGAGCAGCCACCAGTCGAGCTCGCGGGCCTCGGCCCACTCCGACTCCTGGCCCAGCTCGGCGCCCATGAACAGCAGCTGCTTGCCGGGGTGCGCCCACATGAAGCCGAGGTAGGCGCGCAGGTTGGCCAGCTGCCGCCACCGGTCGCCGGGCATCTTCCGCAGGAGCGACCCCTTGCCGTGCACGACCTCGTCGTGGCTGATCGGGAGCACGTAGTTCTCCGACCAGGCGTAGACGAGCGAGAACGTCATCTCGCCGTGGTGGTAGGCGCGGTGCACCGGGTCGTGCTGCACGTAGCCCAGCGAGTCGTGCATCCAGCCCATGTTCCACTTGAAGCCGAAGCCCAGCCCGCCCTCCGACGTCGGGCCGGTGACCTTCGGCCAGGACGTCGACTCCTCGGCGATGGTGGTGACACCGGGAGTGCGCTTGTAGACGGTGGCGTTCATCTCCTGGAGGAACTGCACGGCCTCGAGGTTCTCGCGTCCGCCGTACTTGTTCGGCGTCCACTCACCCGCCTCGCGGGAGTAGTCGAGGTAGAGCATGGAGGCGACGCCGTCGACCCGCAGTCCGTCGGCGTGGAACTCCTCGAGCCAGTAGAGCGCGTTGGCGTAGAGGAAGTTGCGCACCTCGTTGCGGCCGAAGTTGAAGATGTGGGAGCCCCACTCCTTGTGCCAGCCGCGCTGCGGGTTGGGGTCCTCGTAGAGGGGGGTGCCGTCGAAGCGCGGCAGCGCCCACTCGTCGGTCGCGAAGTGGCCCGGCACCCAGTCGAGGATCACGCCCACACCGGCCTGGTGCAGCCGGTCGACGAGCAGCCGGAAGCCGTCCGGGTCGCCGAACCTCGAGTCCGGCGCGAAGTACGACGTCACGTGGTAGCCCCAGGAGCCGCCGAACGGGTGCTGCATCACCGGCATGAGCTCGACGTGGGTGAACCCGAGCTCCGCGACGTACGCCGGCAGCTCGTCGGCCAGCTCCTGCCAGCTCTTCCCGCGCCGCCAGGACGCGAGGTGCAGCTCGTAGACCGACATCGGCTCGTGCACGTGCTTCTTGCTCGGCCGGCTCGACATCCACTTCGCGTCGCCCCACTCGTAGGACGACTCGAAGACCTTCGACGCGGTGTCCGGCGGCACCTCGGCGTAGGACGCCATCGGGTCGGCCTTCTCGCGCCACTGGCCGTCCGCCCCGAGCACGACGTACTTGTAGGCGTTGCCCGAGCCCACCCCGGGCACGAACAGCTCCCAGACCCCGGACTGCCCGAGCGACCGCATGGGGTGCTCGCGGCCGTCCCAGCTGTTGAAGTCGCCCTTGAGCCGGACCGCGCGGGCGTTCGGGGCCCACACCGCGAAGGACGTGCCGGAGATCGTGTCCCCGAACGGGGTGTCGTAGTGGTGCACCCGGGCGCCGAGCACGGTCCACAGCAGCTCGTGGCGCCCCTCGTTGACCAGGTGCAGGTCCATCTCCCCGAGCGTGGGCAGGAACCGGTAGGGGTCGTCGACCGCGTGGGGGTGGCCGTCGTCGTAGGCCACCTCCAGGCGGTAGTCGGGCACGTCGGCGACCGGCAGCACCCCGGCCCAGATGCCCTCGTGCTCGTGCTGGAGCTCGAACGTCGTGCCGTCGCCGTGCCGGACGGCGACCCGCCGGGCCAGCGGCTTGAACGCGCGGACGGTCACGCCCCCGTCGTGCGGGTGGGGACCGAGGATCGAGTGGGGGCTGCCGTGCTCGCCGCGCACGAGCAGGTCGAGCTCGTCGACCGCGACCGGTGACACGGTGAGCTGGACGTCCGGCTGGGTCTTGCTCCTCGACGAGGGGGTCATGCCGCTCCGATCCTGGCCACGGCCTGGAGGGGGATGGTCACCCAGGACGGGCGGTTGCGGGTCTCGTAGACGGTCTCGTAGACGGCCTTGTCGGCGACGTAGGCGCCGAGCAGCACCTGTTGCTCGTGGTCCAGCTCGCCACCGGCGTAGGCGAACAGGAAGTGGTTCTTGTTGCGCTCCGACCACTCCTGCGCACGCGTGTCGATCAGCTCGGCGTCGGTCTCGTCGCTGGTGCTCAGGGAGCGCTGGACCACCCGCGCGGCGTAGTCGAAGCTGCGCAGCATCCCGGCCACGTCGCGCCACGGCGAGTCGGGGAGCTGACGCTCGGCCAGCGCCTTGGCCGGCTCGCCCTCGAAGTCGACGATCTTCCAGCCGTGGGAGGTGCGCAGGGTCTGGCCGAGGTGCAGGTCGCCGTGGATCTGCTGGACCTGCAGGCCGTCGAGCTTGGAGACCGCGTCGAACGTCGCCCGCAGCGTCGCGGCGTGCTCGGACAGCTCGGGTACGACGCCCAGCGCGCCCTCGAGCCGGCCGGTCATGGTCGCGGCGAGCTCGGCCGCCGCGGCCGCCGGGCGGGTCTCGGAGGGGAAGTGCTCCCGCAGGTCCTCGTGCACCTCGCGCAGCGCCTCGCCGAGCCGGGTCGCCTCACCGGCGAAGTCGCCGCCGGAGTCATGGGCGTGGATCTCGGGATCGGCGAACAGCGAGCGGACGCTGGCGAGCGCCAGGTCCCAGCCGTCGCTGGCCGTGCGCAGGAACTGCTGCAGCATCGCGAGCTGCAGGGTCTCCCCGCCGTAGCGGGCGTCGAGCCAGCCGTAGAGCGCGGGGACGTGGTCGGACCCGGTCCGGGTCAGCACCTCGTGCACCGCGATGTCCGGGTTGACCCCCGGGGTGACCTTGCGGAAGACCTTCATCAGGGCGTCCTCACCGAAAGCCACCGACGAGTTGGACTGCTCGCCGCTGTAGAGCGTCGAGTGCGCCCCGAGGTCCAGCTTGTGGCCCGGCAGGCGGTGGAAGGTCAGCCCGCCCGCCTCGGCCTCCTGGTCGAAGGCCCGCTGCCACAGCGCCATGGCGGCGCGGTCGTGGAGGGCGTCGTAGGCGTGCTGCCAGCCGTGGTCGGAGTCCTCCCACCAGCCGACGAACGCGTGGTCGAGCCGGTTCTCGGGCTGCTCGTAGAACGACAGCGGCACCTGGTAGAGCTCGCGGCTCGGCTCCTGCCCCGACCCGCCGGGGTCGTCGGAGTAGGTGACCTCGACCAGGTGGATGACCACCAGCGGCGGCCCGCCCGGGAGCTCGCCCAGGGTGCGCACGTCGGTGACCGTGTAAGGACGACCCTTGCCGCCGAACCAGCGGGTCCGGTCGAGGAAGGCGGCGAACACCTCGGAGTCGAGGTGAAGGGATGTCACAGCAGCTGGCCTTCCTCCGGGTCGTCGGCCGCGGTCAAGCGGAACCAATAGAAGCCGTACCCAGACAGCGTCAACAGGTACGGCAGCTCGCCGATGGCCGGGAACAGCACGCCGCCGATCAGCTCGATCGGCCGCATCCCCTCGAACCGACGCAGGTCGAGCTCGACCGGCTGGGGGAACCGCGACAGGTTGTTGACGCAGAGCACGATCTCGCTGGAGCCGTCGTCGGTGACGTGCTCCCGAGCGTAGCTGAGCACCGACGGGTTGGAGCCGCCCAGGTCGCTGAAGGAGCCGAGCCCGAAGGCGTCGTACGCGCGGCGGATCTGGAGCATCCGACGGCTCCAGTGGAGCAGCGAGGAGGGGTTCTCGAGCTGCGCCTCCACGTTGACGCTCTGGTAGCCGTAGACCGGGTCCTGGATCGCCGGCAGGTGGAGCTTGCCGGGCGTGGCGGCCGAGAAACCGGCGTTGCGGTCGGGCGTCCACTGCATCGGGGTGCGCACGCCGTCGCGGTCACCGAGCCAGATGTTGTCGCCCATCCCGATCTCGTCGCCGTAGTAGAGCACCGGCGAGCCGGGCAGCGAGAGGAGCAGGGCGTTGAAGAGCTCGATCTGGTTGGTGTCGTTCTCGAGCAGGGGAGCAAGACGGCGGCGGATGCCGATGTTGGCCTTCATCCGCGGGTCCTTGGCGTACTCGTCCCACATGTAGTCGCGGTCCTCGTCGCTGACCATCTCGAGGGTGAGCTCGTCGTGGTTGCGCAGGAAGATGCCCCACTGGCAGCCCGACGGGATCGGGGGCGTCTGCTCGAGGATCTCCGAGACGGGGAACCGCGACTCGCGGCGCACCGCCATGAAGATGCGCGGCATCACCGGGAAGTGGAAGCACATGTGGCACTCGTCGCCGCCGGCCTCGAAGTCGCCGAAGTAGTCGACGACGTCGGCCGGCCACTGGTTCGCCTCGGCCAGCAGCACCTTGCCGGGGTACTTCTCGTCGACGAAGCGACGGACCTTGCGGAGGAACGCGTGGGTCTCGGGAAGGTTCTCGCCGTTGGTGCCGTCGCGCTCGTAGAGGTAGGGCACCGCGTCGAGCCGGAAGCCGTCGAGGCCCATGTCGAACCAGAAGGACACCGCGTCCAGGATCGCGTCGTGGACCGCCGGGTTGTCGAAGTTGAGGTCGGGCTGGTGGGCGAAGAACCGGTGCCAGAAGTACTGCTGGCGGACCGGGTCCCAGGTCCAGTTCGACGGCTCGGTGTCGACGAAGATGATCCGCGCGTCCGGATACTTCTCGTCGGTGTCGGACCAGACGTAGAAGTCGCCGTAGGGCCCGTCGGGGTCCTCCCGGCTGGCCTGGAACCACGGGTGCTGGTCACTCGTGTGGTTCATGACGAAGTCGATGATCACGCGCAGCCCGCGCTTGTGGGCCTCGTCGAGGAACTCGTGGAAGTCGTCGACGGTGCCGATCTCGGGGAGGACGTTGGTGTAGTCGGAGACGTCGTAACCGCCGTCGCGCAGCGGGCTGCTGAAGAACGGCGGGATCCAGAGGCAGTCGACGCCGAGCCACTGGAGGTAGTCGAGCTTCTCGATCAACCCCTTGAAGTCGCCGGTGCCGTCGCCGTTGGAGTCGCGGAACGAGCGGACCATCACCTCGTAGAACACCGCGGTCTTGAACCAGTCGGGCGTGCTGCCCTGCTGGTCGGGGAACGGGTCGGTGTCGGGCGGCGGCGAGGTCTCGACGACCGTGCTCTGGTCGAGACCCTGCTCGACGCTGGGGTCGAGCTCGGCCGAGGTCTTCTTGGCCGCCATCAGGCGCTCCTCACCGTGAGGACGTGGGCGGGCTCTTGCCCGGGGTCGAGCCGCACGTAGTTGTGCTGGCTCCAGCTCCAGTCGGCGCCGGTGATCTCGTCGTGGACCGCGAAGCTGTCGCCCCAGTCGAGGCCCAGCGCGGGCAGGTCGAGGTGGACCGTCGTCTCCCGGGTCCCGTGCGGGTCGAGGTTGACGACCGTGATCACGGTGTCGCTGTGCCCGTCGGGCAGCACCGCCGACTTGGAGAAGACCAGGACGTTCTCGTCGTCGCTGCTGTGGATCACGGTGTTGCGGAGCCGCTGCAGGGCGAGGTGCTCGCGGCGGATCTCGTTGAGCCGGGTGAGGTAGGGCGCCAGCGTGCGGCCCTCGGCGGCGGCACCCTCCCAGTCGCGCACCCGGATCTGGTACTTCTCGCTGTCGAGGTACTCCTCGCTGCCGGGCCGCACGGCGACGTGCTCGAACAGCTCGTAGCCGGCGTAGACGCCCCAGCTCGGCGCGCCGGTGGCCGCGATGACGGCGCGGATCTTGAACGCCGCCGGACCGCCGTACTGCAGGAAGGCGTGGAGGATGTCGGGGGTGTTGACGAAGAAGTTCGGCCGCATGGTGTGCGCGGACTCGTGGGACACCTCCTGGAGATACTCCTCGAGCTCCCACTTGGCGTTGCGCCAGGTGAAGTAGGTGTAGCTCTGGTGGAAGCCCACCGCGCCCAGGCCGTGCATCATCGCCGGCCGGGTGAACGCCTCGGAGAGGAAGACCACGTCGGGGTCGGTGCGGCGGATCTCCTTGAGCAGCCACTCCCAGAACGCCACCGGCTTGGTGTGCGGGTTGTCGACCCGGAAGATCCGGACGCCGTGGCTCATCCAGTGCTTGACGACGCGGAGCACCTCGCGGCAGATGCCGACCGGGTCGTTGTCGAAGTTCATCGGGTAGATGTCCTGGTACTTCTTCGGCGGGTTCTCGGCGTAGGCGATGGTGCCGTCGAGCCGCGTGGTGAAGAACTCCGGGTGGCTGGTGACCCACGGGTGGTCGGGCGCCGCCTGCAGCGCCAGGTCGAGGGCGACCTCGAGGCCGAGGTCACGGGCCCGCTCCACGAAGGCGTCGAAGTCGGCGAGGGTGCCGAGGTCGGGGTGGACGGCGTCGTGGCCACCGTCCTTCGAGCCGATCGCCCACGGCGAGCCCGGGTCGTCGGGCCCCGGGGTCAGCGTGTTGTTGGGGCCCTTGCGGTTGACCTCCCCGATCGGGTGGATCGGCGGGAGGTAGATGACGTCGAAACCCATCGCGGCCACCGCGTCGAGCCGCTTGGCGGCCGTCTGGAAGGTGCCGGACGTCACGGTGCCGTCGGCCGCCACGGTGGCGCCCTCCGAGCGCGGGAAGAACTCGTACCAGCTCCCGTACAGCGCCCGCGGGCGGTCGGCGTACGCCGGGTAGGGGCCCTCGATCGTCACGAGCTCACGGATCGGGTGGGCCTCCATCGCGGCCACGAGCGCCGGGTCCTGCAGCACCGCCAGCCGGGCGGCCGGTGGCCGGCCGGGGTCGCCGGCCGCGTCGATGGCGCCCTGGAGCAGCTTGCCCTCCGCGCTGGCGGGGTCGACCTCGGCGAGCACCTTCTCGCACAGGACCCGGCCCTCCTCGAACATCAGGTCCACGTCGACGCCGGCGGGGATCTTGAGCCCGGCGTTGTGCTCCCAGGTCGCGATCGGGTCGGACCACGCCTGGATCTCGAAGGTCCAGGCGCCTGCGACGTCCGGCGTCACCCAGGCGTCGTAGCGGTCAGGGACCGACTCGTGCTTGGTCATCCGCACCGGCGGCCGCCGGCTTCCGTCGGGGGCCGTGAGCACCACCTCCGCGGCCAGGCGGTCGTGACCCTCGCGGAACACCGTCGCGCGCACCGGAAATGGCTCGCCGACGGTCGCCTTCGCCGCCTGCCGACCGAGATCGACCACGGGCATGACGTCCATGACGGGGATGCGTCCGACCATTTCACCAACCTAGCGACGTCGCGGCGCGCAGGTGCATCGCCGTCTCCAGGCGGCGCGGTACCCACCGTCGATCGAGGCACGGGCGCTGCGGACCGGGCTCGTGTTGCGGCGTCGAGAACGGTGCCGAGGATGGGGGAGGCGGGTGGGCGCGTCCCCATGTCGCACCCACCCGCGCACTCCTCAACGAGAGGTGCCGCGATGCGTTATGGCCCTCCTGACCTGCGACGACCGGACCGGAGTGGCGCGCGGGCACCCGGAGGGTTGGAACGATCCAAGGGCACGCGCTAACGTCTGCGGGTGCGCGCCATCCGCCGGTTCACCGTCCGCCCCGTGCTCCCCGAGGCCCTGTCCGGGCTGGGAGACCTGGCCAACAACCTGAGGTGGTCCTGGCATCCGCCGACCCAGGACGTGTTCGCCTCGGTCGACCCCGATCTCTGGGAGTCGACCGGCCGCGACCCGGTCCGCCTGCTCGGCGAGGTCGAGACGGCGCGCTTCGAGGAGCTCGCGGCCGACGCTGGGTTCTGCGAGCGGCTCGGCGCCGTCGAGCGCGACCTCGCGGCGTACCTCTCCGAGGACCGCTGGTACCAGCGGCGGGTCGAGGACGGGCCGCGCGCCATCGGCTACTTCTCACCCGAGTTCGGGATCACCGCGGTGCTGCCCCAGTACTCCGGCGGCCTCGGGATCCTCGCCGGTGACCACCTCAAGGCCGCCAGCGACCTCGGCGTCCCGATCGTGGGCGTCGGCCTGCTCTACCGGCACGGCTACTTCAAGCAGGCCCTCTCCAGCGAGGGCTGGCAGCAGGAGAGCTACCCGGTGCTCGATCCCGACGGGCTGCCGATCTCGCTGCTGCGGGAGGCCGACGGCACCCGCGCCACCGTCTCGATCGACCTGCCCGACGGCCCGCCGCTCGTCGCGCGCATCTGGGTCGTGCGGGTCGGGCGGGTCCCGCTGCTGATGCTGGACACCGACGTCGAGGGCAACCCCCAGCACTACGTCGACGTGACCGACCGCCTCTACGGCGGCAACAGCGAGCACCGGCTCCGCCAGGAGCTCCTCCTGGGCGTCGGCGGCGTCCGCGCGCTGCGCGTGTTCAGCCGGCTCACCGGCCATCCGGCGCCCGAGGTGTTCCACACCAACGAGGGCCACGCGGGCTTCCTCGGCATCGAGCGGATCCGGGAGCTCACCGTGGAGGAGGGCGGCCCCGAGGTCGACTGGGACACCGCGCTCGAGATGGGCCGCGCGGCCACCGTCTTCACCACCCACACGCCCGTGCCGGCCGGCATCGACCGGTTCCCGCGCACGCTGGTCGAGCAGTACTTCGGCGAGAACGGCGCCACCCCTGGCGTGCCGATCGACAAGCTCCTCGCCCTCGGCACCGAGGACTACACCGGTGGCGACCCGACCGTCTTCAACATGGCGGTGATGGGTTTCCGGCTCGCGCAGCGCGCCAACGGCGTCTCCCGGCTGCACGGCCAGGTCAGCCGGGACATGTTCCACGGGCTCTGGCCCGCCTTCGACGAGGCCGAGGTGCCGATCGGCTCGATCACCAACGGCGTGCACGCGCCGTCGTGGGTGGCTCGTGAGATGTTCGACCTCGCGGCGGCGCAGGGCGCGGACAGCCAGTCGGAGGACACCGAGTCGTTCTGGGCGGCCGTGGACAAGGTGCCCGGCGTCGACGTCTGGGCGGTCAAGCGGAAGCTGCGCGAGCGGCTGGTCCTCGACGCCCGCCGGCGGCTGGCCAAGTCCTGGCAGCAGCGCGGCTCAGCCAAGGCGGAGCTCTCGTGGATCGGCTCCGCCCTCGACCCCGACGTGCTGACCATCGGCTTCGCGCGCCGCGCGGCGTCGTACAAGCGGCTGACGCTGATGATGCGCGACCCCGAGCGCCTCAAGAGCCTGCTGCTGCACCCCGAGCGCCCGATCCAGCTGGTGATCGCCGGCAAGGCCCACCCGGCCGACGACGGCGGCAAGAAGCTGATCCAGGACATCGTCAAGCTCTCCGACGACCCCGAGATCCGGCACCGGATCGTGTTCCTGCCCAACTACGACATCGCGATGGCGCAGCCGCTCTATCCCGGCTGCGACGTGTGGCTGAACAACCCGCTGCGCCCCTACGAGGCGTGCGGCACCTCGGGCATGAAGGCCGCCCTCAACGGCGGGCTCAACCTCTCGGTGCTCGACGGCTGGTGGGACGAGTGGTACGACGGCGACAACGGCTGGGCGATCCCCACCGCCGACGGTGTCGAGGACGTCGACAAGCGCGACGACCTCGAGTCCGCCGCGCTCTACGACCTCATCGAGAACGAGGTCGCCCCGCGCTTCTACGACCAGGACGAGGACGGCGTCCCGGCCAGGTGGCTGGAGATGGTCCGCCACACGCTCAAGTCGCTCGGCCCCAAGGTGCTGGCCACCCGCATGGTCCGCGACTACGTGCGTCAGCTCTACGGGCCGGCCGCAGGCAACGCCCGGCTGCTGAACTCCGACTACGCGGGCGCGGCCAAGCTGGCCGCCTGGAAGAAGCGCGTGAAGGCGGCCTGGCCCTCGGTGCGGGTCGAGCACGTCGAGTCGTCCGGGGTCGGCGACGCCGCCGAGGTCGGCGCGATCCTCAACGTCCGGGCCTTCGTGTGCCTCGGCGAGCTGAAGACGGACGACGTCCACGTCCAGGTCCTGCACGGCAAGATCGACAGCAACGACGTCCTCACCGGCATCACGGTCAAGGACCTCGACCTGGCCGAGAGCTACGACGGCGGCCGCTACCGCTTCGACGGCGACATCCAGCTCGACCGAGGCGGCCCGTTCGGCTACACGGTCCGGGTGATCCCGCGCAACGACCTGCTCACCTCGGTCGCCGAGCTGGGGGTCGTGGCGGTCGCCTGACATTGCCGGCGTCAGCGGAACGACCCTCTCGCCGGGCTCGTGAAGGCCCGCGCAGGCGAGACAACAGGCTATCCGTGGGACCTCGTTGCTCGGTCGGTCGGCTCGGATCCGTCGTCGGACGGCGTCTGGTCCCCCTGCCGCAGGTCCATCCGCAGCAGCCGGCTGGTCACGTCCACGGCCGGGCCGAGCAGGAGGATGACCGCCAGGGTCCCCGGGCCGATCGTGGCGCCGAGCAGCGTCCCGACAACGGCGCCGAACAACTGGACCGCGCTGTAGCTCCAACGGAACGGCACGGGAGGGTCCCAGGCCAGGGCGGCCGACTCGGCGGGGCCGGCGCCGAAGTGCGAGCCGAGGTACGACGCGATGCCCAGCGCGAGCACCGGGAAGGCTGCGACGAGCAGCAGCACCTGTCCGGCCACGGTGCCCGGGACGTCCAGGACCGGCAGCAGCAGCGACACGGTGGAGCCCACCACCACGACCTGCACCAGTGTCCCGACGCCGGGGCGAAGTCCCCCGGCGGCGGCGACCAGCAGGAAGACCAGGCTGACCCCTAGGTTCGCCAGCACGAACGAGATGTCCGTCCCGATCGAGATCCCGTTGACCAGGGTGGAGAATCCGTCGGACCCGAGGTCCGCGGTCAGCAGCATCGCGACACCGGTGCCGAGGACGATGCAGCCGGCGAACAGCAGGGCGAAACGGGGGAGTGGGCGCACCACGGGGAGCATGGCAGACCGAGCAGGTCACTCCTCGCGCAGGACCACGACCCGCCCGCCCAGCCGCATCCGGTCGCCGGACCTCGACGTGCTGACCATCGGGCGGCGGGCTCAACCTCTCGGTGCTCGACGGCTGGTGGGACGAGTGGTACGACGGCGACATCGAGCTCGACCGAGGCGGCCCGCTCCGCTACACGGTCCCGGTGATCCCGCGCAACGGCTAGTCGAGAGCGGTCAGCTTCTCCCGGGCTGCGGAGACGAACGCCGAGTCCGAGTCGCCGGCACCGGCAACAAGGTTGGCGCAGTAGGACGCGCCCAGCGCCGCGGCGACCTCGTCGGGTTGCGCGAGATAGGCCAGGCACTCGAGCGCCCATCGTCGTGAGCCGGCCGGTCCCACATTGAGCGTGTCTTCGTCGGTCCCCTCGGGTGAGTTGATCGCGAGTGACAAGGACCAGAGCAGCCGGTCCGCCGCGCTCCTCAGCGCGGAGAGCTCTGGAGTCATGGTCCGCGGCGTCGTGGGCTGGTCGAGGAAGGCAGCCACGGCTGGCTGTTCCCGAAGTGCGGCGGCCTCGACGGCCTGCTCAGCGGCCCACTCGGCCAGGAGCCAGCGTGCGGACGAGCTTGCTGACATCACGTCCGCCACCAGGCTCGCTGCCGGCAGCTGCAGTCGCACCAGCTCCTCGGGTGTGACGGGCAGCTGGCTGATCGGCTCGAGAATGCGGTGTGCGGCACCCGGCGCCATGACCTCTGCAGTCCCCGCGACGGCTACGCCCGTGAACTGCTGCACCAGCGCCATCGCCAGTGCCGGCTGGTCGGGCGAGTCCCGGAACTCGTCGACGATCCTGCGCAGCCGGGCGGGCAGCTCATCGTCGTCGGGATCGTCGAGCTCGGCGCTGGCGACCACCTTCCCGCGCTGAGCGCACCCGAACCGCACGGCGCCGTTGACGTTCCAGAAGGCGCTGGCGGCCCTTCCCTTCTTGGAGAGCCGACGGAGGACTTCCGTCCGAGATCCCTCGAAGCCGTTCTGCTCTACCAGCACGGCAGTCGCCGCGTCGCCGTCCCCGGCTGGAAGCACGCTGACCAGGGAAGCGCCGGATGCGTCCCGCGAGAACGTGTCAGTCACCGGTGCGTCCTCAGCGCCGATCACCTTCAGGCACGTCTGGACGTCCATCCCCACCACGACAGTGAGGCATCCTGCCTCCGCGTACTCGGTGTGGACCAGCCACGCGTAGTCAGCCGGATTCGGTCGCGGCACGAGCAGAGAATAGGCCCCACGCTCGGCCTCGCGTCCTGTACGGGAGGGATGGGCGGGCTCACGTCCGACGGTGGAAGCCGTACTTGCCGGTGGGCAGCTTGGTCATGGTGTAGGTCTGGTCGTGGGCTCGGGTGTGGTGGGGTGGGCAGATCATGACCAGGTCGGTGCGGTTGGTCTGACCGCCGTCGACCCAGCGGGTGAGGTGGTGCAGGTGGGTCATCCCGGGTGGGGCGTCGCAGCCTTCGATCTCGCAGCCACCGGCTTCGATGATCTTGGTGATCCGCTGGGCTTCGGTGGCGAGGCGTTTCTTGCGGCCGAGGTCGAGGACCTGGGATTTGCCGTCGAGGACGGCGGGGATGATGCCGGCCTCGCAGGCGAGCAGGCGGGCGTCGCTGGGGGAGATGGTCTCGCCGGTGTCGAGGTGGGCGGCTTGGAGGTCGCCCAGGAGGGTGTCGAGCTGCATGAGGACCACGACGGTGGCGTTGAGGCCTCCTGCTTTGGGGAGCCGTGTGGTGGGGTAGCGGCGGATCAGCTCGACGAACGCTTGCCCGAGCCGCTCGGGGGTGGGGCGGCGTTGGCCGAGGGACCCCTGGTGACTCCTTTGCTGGCTTGGTGTTTGGGTGCGGCGATGGCCCAGAGGGCTTTCTTGAGCATCGCGCCGGTCACGGTCGCGTCGATGGTGAACCGGCCGTGGAGTCGGCCGTGTCCGTCGTCGTAGACGGTGAGCCGGGTCGCGGCGGCGGCGGCGCGTTCCTCGCGGTCGAGCAGGGTGGCTTGGTGGGCGTCTGCGGCGTCGGGGGCGGCGACGTGCAGGACGTGGCGGCCGAGCTGGCGCAGTGCTTTGGCGTCGAACGAACCGGTCTGGTCGAGCAGGTGTCGTTCGGCCTGCTCGACGACGGCTGGGTCGAGGTCGGTGGGGAGCTCGTCGAGGGCGCGGAGGATGGTCTCGGCCTGTTCGACGTGGATCCGGCCGGCGGCCAGGGCGGTGCGGGTCAGGTGCCGGGTCTCGAGACCGGTGGCGAGCCGCATGGCCCGGTGCGCGGTGGTCCGGGTGGTGCGGGTGGTCACGGCGTGCCAGTTGGCGGTGTTGGTGGCGCCGGTCTCGGCGCGGAGGTCGATCCGGTCGGCGTGCGCGAGGAGTCTGGCTTCGAGCTCGGCGAGCTGGGCCCTCGCGGCCTGGACCTCGGCGAGGGCGGTGGTGGTCTGGGCCGGGGACATCGACCAGACCGGCGTACCGGTCACCGCGCCCAGGTGTACGCGCACCTCAGCGACCGCCCGGGTCACCGGGTGGGGCTCGTGCGCGAGGGCTGTCATGGCACCCAGTCCAGCACCAGCCACCGACACCCGCAGCAGGGCGGAATCCGGGTGTGGACAACGGGTTCCTACCCGCTGGTTGTGCACGGGAAGTGGACAGCCGGGCGGCGGCGGGCGGCGGCGGGCGCGGGTCCCAGGGCGGGCTGCGGTGATCTCGACAGGCTCGATCGGCGGTGGGCGGGTCCCAGCGCGGGCTGCGGGGGTTTCGAGACGGTCGCTGCGCGACCTCCTCAACCACCGGCGGGGCCGGTATGGCGACGGTGGCGGGATCCCAGCCGGGCTGCGGTGATCTCGACAGGCTCGATCGGCGGTGGCGGGTCGCCAGGCGGGCTGCGGTGATCTCGACAGGCTCGATCGGCGGTGGGTGGGTCCAGGGCGGGCTGCGGGGGTTTCGAGACGGTCGCTGCGCGACCTCCTCAACCACCGGAGGGGCCGGTCGCTGCGCGACCTCCTCAACCACCGGAGGCAGTTGGCCGGCCCCAGCGCGGGCTAGGCCTCGCGCAGCACCACGACGCTGCGGCCGCCCAGCTGCATCCGGTCGCCGGTCTTGAACGGCGTACCGATCGGGAGCTTGGGGTCGGTGGACAGCGCGACCTCTCCGGCGTGGACCCACTCGTTGGCGGGGAGCTCGACCGGCACCGGTCTGTCGCCGGAGTTGAAGAACATCGCGAAGGACTTGTCGACCTGCTGCTCGCCGTGGGGGCCGGGGGAGCGGAGCGGGGCACCGGAGACGAACATGCCCAGCATCGTCAGGGTCGGGTCGTACCAGTCGTCGCCGGTCATCTCCCGTCCGGACGGGTGCAGCCAGGCCAGGTCCTTCGGGCCGCCGCGGATGGTCGGCCGGCCCTCGAAGAAGTGCCGCTGTCGCAGGGCCGGGTGCTCACGGCGCAGCCGCAGTGCGGCCTGGGTGACCTCGAAGACGTCCAGCCAGGCGTCGTCCCCGCGCCAGTCGACCCAGGAGACCTCGTTGTCCTGGCAGTAGGCGTTGTTGTTGCCGCGCTGGGTGCGGCCGCGCTCGTCGCCCGCGGTGATCATCGGCACGCCGTTGGACAGGCACAGGGTCGCCATCAGGTTGGCGGCCTGGCGGCGGCGGAGCGCGACGATCGTCGGGTCCGCGGTCTCGCCCTCGACGCCGTGGTTCCACGACCGGTTGTTGCTGGTCCCGTCCTCGTTGTCCTCGCCGTTGGCCTCGTTGTGCTTCTGGTCGTAGCTGACGAGGTCGCGCACCGTGAACCCGTCGTGCGCGCTCACGAAGTTGACCGAGGCGTACGGCGACCGGCCGTCGTCCGCGTAGAGGTCCGAGGAGCCGGCGAGCCGGGTGGCGACGGACCGGATTCCGGACGAGCGGCCGTTCCAGAAGTCCCGGATCTCGTCGCGGAACTGGTCGTTCCACTCGATCCACGGCGGCGGGAACTCTCCGACCCGGTAGCCGTCGGTGGACGCGTCCCACGGCTCGGCGACGAGCTTCACGTGCCGCAGCAGGGGGTCCTGGCCGATCGCCACCAGGAGGTGGCTGCGCATGTCCAGCTTCCGGTCGGTCCGGGTGAGCGCGGACAGCAGGTCGAACCGGAAGCCGTCCACGTGCATCTCGGTCACCCAGTAGCGCAGCGAGTCGAGGATCATCCGCAGCGCGAAGGGGTGGCTGGCGTCGACGGTGTTGCCGCAGCCGGTCACGTCCCAGTAGGCGTCGTGGAAGTTGAGGCTCGGGAGGCCGTCGCCGTCCGGTGCCGGAGGCATCCGGTGGTAGATCTTGTCGTCCAGCCCGCGGAAGCTCAGGGTCGGCCCGGCGACCCCGGCCTCTGCGGTGTGGTTGTAGACCACGTCGAGGAGCACCTCGAGGCCGGCTTCGTGGAAGGCCTTGACCATCGCCTTGAACTCGGTGACCTGCTGGCCGCGGTCCCCGCTGGAGGAGTACGCCGCGTGGGGGGCGAAGAACCCGATCGAGTTGTAGCCCCAGTAGTTGGTCAGCCCACGAGCGGCGACGGCCGGCTCGGTGACGAACTGGTGCACCGGCAACAGCTCCACCGCGGTCACGCCGAGGTCGCACAGGTAGTCGATGACCGCCGGGGTCGCCAGGCCGGCGTAGGTCCCGCGAAGCTCCTCGGGCACCCGGTCGTGCAGCTTGGTCATGCCCTTGACGTGCAGCTCGTAGATCACGGTGTCGCGCCAGCGCCGCCGCGCCGGGCGGTCGTCGCCCCAGTCGAACCGGTCGTCGACGACCACGCTGAGCGGCACCTTGCCGGCCGAGTCGAGGAAGTCGCGCGACTCCGGGGCGCCCACGGTGTAGCCGAAGATCGCCGGGTCCTGCACCAGCTCGCCGCTCACGGCGCGCGCGTAGGGGTCGAGCAGCAGCTTCTGCGTGTTGAACCGCAACCCCTGGTCGGGCGCCCACGGTCCGGCGACCCGGTAGCCGTAGCGCTGGCCCGGCCGGATCCCCGGCACCGCGCCGTGCCAGATGCCGAGCGTCCGCTCGGTCAGCCGGTGCCGGGTCTCGGTGCCGGTCTCGTCGATGAGGCAGAGGTACGCCGCCGAGGCCTCCGGCGCCCAGACCGCGAAGTTGGTCGACTCCTCCGACCAGGTGGAGCCCAGGTCACGGTTGGAACCGGGCCAGATCGGCGCCACCTCGCCGAGGTTTCGCCATAGTCCGGGCACCCGGTCACTCTAGAGATCGCGGCCGGCGGGCATGATGCAGGCCATGGGTGAGTTCGTGAGGCTCGAGGTCGCCGAGGGCGTGGGCACCATCCGGCTGGACCGGCCGAAGATGAACGCGATCAGCTTCCAGGTCCAGGCCGAGCTCCGCGACGCCGCGGCCGAGGCGACCGAGCGGGACGACGTGCGGGCGGTGGTCCTCTACGGCGGCGAGAAGGTCTTCGCGGCCGGCAACGACGTCAAGGAGATGGCGGACCTCTCGTACGCCGACATGGTCAAGCTCGGCTCGTCCGTGCAGTCCGCGGTGACCGCGGTGGCCCGCATCCCGAAGCCCGTGGTGGCGGCGATCACCGGCTACGCGCTCGGCGGTGGGTGTGAGCTCGCGCTGGCGGCCGATGTCAGGTTCGCCGCCGAGGACGCCCAGCTCGGACAGCCCGAGGTGCTGCTGGGGATCATTCCCGGCGCCGGTGGGACCCAGAGGCTGAGCCGCCTCATCGGCCCCAGCCGCGCCAAGGACCTGATCTACACCGGCCGGTTCGTGAAGGCCGACGAGGCGCTCGCGATCGGGCTGGTCGACCGCGTCGTACCCAAGGACGCCGAGACGACCGTCTACGACGAGGCGGTCGCCTGGGCCGCCCAGTTCGCGGGTGCCGCCGCCCTCGCGCTGCGGGCCGCGAAGGAGTCGGTAGACCGCGGGCTCGAGGTCGACCTCGACACCGGCCTGGAGATCGAGCGGGCGGCGTTCACGGCGCTCTTCGCGACCGCCGACCGCAGCACGGGTATGCAATCCTTCGTCGAGCGGGGGCCGGGGAAGGCCTCCTTCGAGGGTCGCTGACCAGAGCGGGGTAGCAGGATGTTCGGACGCGGCAGTGGGAGCAAGGTCGACACCGAGGCCCAGGCCTCCGGCACCTCGGGCACACCGGGCCGTGGTGCCCAGACGGTCAACCGGGTGCGGACGGTGGTCTCGCAGGTGGTCTGGCTGCTGTTCCTCCTGGCGGCACTGTTCCTCGCCGTGGGAGCCCTGCTCATCACGCTGGATGCCAACAACGACAACGACCTCGTGAAGTTCGTGCTCGATGGCGCCGACCGGGTCGACCTCGGCATCTTCGCTCGGGACAACGGCATCAAGGAGTTCTCCGGCGGCGACGCCGACACCAAGAACGCCCTGTTCAACTGGGGGCTCGGTGCCGCCGCGTGGCTGTTCGTCGGCCGGATCCTGGACCGGGTGATCCGTCCGTGACGCCCGTCGGCCAGTCCTGACCGTGACAGTTCTGGTGTGAGGAAGGCCTCGCCCGCCTCGGTGTGACTCGGAGTGTCACGGCGGTAACCTCCGAACCACCATGAACATCATCGTCTGTGTCAAGCATGTCCCTGACGCCACCGCCGACCGGAAGTTCGAGGACGACAACACCGTCGACCGGGTGGGTGTCGACGGGCTCCTCTCCGAGCTCGACGAGTACGCCGTCGAGCAGGCCCTGCAGCTGAAGGAGAAGGCCGGCGACGGGGAGAGCGTCGAGGTCACCGCCCTGTGCGTCGGCCCCGAGAAGGCCGTCGACGCCGTGCGCAAGGCCCTCCAGATGGGTGCCGACAAGGGCATCCACGTCGTGGACGACGCCATCGCGGGCTCCGACTCCATCGCCACCTCGCTCGTCCTCGCGAAGGCCGTCGAGAAGGCCGGCTCCGAGAGCAAGGTCGACGTGGTCCTGTGCGGCATGGCCTCGACCGACGCCTCCATGAGCGTCGTGCCGGCGATGCTCGCCGAGCGGCTGTCGTGGCCGCAGGTCACGATGGCCTCGGTGATCGAGTCGCAGGGCGACCAGGTCCGCATCAAGCGCGACGGCGACACCGCGACCGAGGTGATCGGCGCGACGATGCCGCTGGTGCTGTCGGTGACCGACCAGTCCGGAGAGGCCCGCTACCCGTCGTTCAAGGGCATCATGGCGGCCAAGAAGAAGCCGCTCGACACCTGGTCGCTCGGCGACCTCGGGGTCGACGCCGGCGACGTCGGGCTCTCGGTGGCCTGGACCGAGGTCGAGGACACCACCGCCCGCCCGCCGCGCTCCCAGGGCGAGATCGTCAAGGACGAGGACGGGTCGGGCGCCACCGCGCTGACCGAGTTCCTCGCGTCCAAGAAGTTCATCTGAGCCACCCGGCGTCCATCAGCGATACGGAGCACTGAACCCTCATGTCTGAAGTTCTCGTCCTCGTCGACCATCTCGACGGCTCGGTCCGCAAGCCCACCTACGAGCTGCTGACCATCGCCAAGCGGCTCGGCGAGCCGTCGGCGGTCTTCATCGGCGACGGCGCCAAGGCCTCCGAGGTCGCCGAGAAGGTGAAGAAGTACGGCGCCGAGAAGGTCTACGTCGTCGACGACTCCGAGATCAAGGGCTACCTCGTCGCGCCCAAGGCCGAGGCGCTCCAGCAGCTGGCCGAGAAGTCGTCGGCCAGCGCGATCCTGATCCCCTCCACCGTCGAGGGCAAGGAGATCGCCGGCCGGCTGGCGATCAAGCTCGAGTCGGGCCTGATCACCGACGCCGTCGACGTCTCTGCCGGGGGAGAGGGCCCGGTGACCACGCAGAGCGTGTTCGCCGGCAACTACACGGTGACCGCCAAGGTCACCAAGGGCACCCCGATCATCACGGTGAAGCCGAACTCCGCCGCTCCGGAGGAGTCGGAGGGGGCCGGCACCGTCGAGGAGTTCACCGCGGAGATCTCCGACGCCGCCAAGGGCGCTCAGATCGTGGCCTCGCAGCCGCGCAAGGCGTCCGGCCGCCCCGACCTCAACGAGGCCGCGATCGTGGTCTCCGGCGGTCGAGGCACCGGCGGCGACTTCACCCCGATCGAGGAGTTCGCCGACTCCCTGGGCGGTGCCGTGGGCGCCTCCCGGGCCGCGGTCGACTCCGGCTGGATCCCCCACAGCTTCCAGATCGGCCAGACCGGCAAGACCGTCTCGCCGCAGCTCTACATCGCCGCGGGCATCTCCGGTGCCATCCAGCACCGCGCCGGCATGCAGACCTCCAAGACGATCGTCGCGGTCAACAAGGACGAGGAGGCACCGATCTTCGAGCTCGTCGACTTCGGTGTCGTCGGCGACCTCAAGACCGTCCTCCCGGCCGCCACCGAGGACGTGAACAAACGGAAGGGATAGTGCCGCCCGAGGTACGAGGAAGGCACTGTCCCTTATCGGTGGTCGAGCAAGGCCGTCCGACCGAGGAACGAGGTCGGAACCGGCCGGAGAGACCTCTGAAGCCCGCGCTGGAGTCCGATCACGGCGGTGGTGAGGCCTCAGCAGGAGGTTGCGAGGTTTCGAGACGCTCGCTGCGCGAGCTCCTCAACCAACGGCAGCGGTGATGAGGTCCCAGCGTCACGTTGCGAGGTTTCGAGACGCTCGCTGCGCGAGCTCCTCAACCAACGGCAGCGGTGATGAGGTCCCAGCGTCACGTTGCGGGGTTTCGAGACGGGCGCAGAGCGCCCTCCTCAACCAGCGTCCCCGTCGTCGACCTCGAGCCGGCTGTCGCTGAGCACCGAGCCCATGTCGGCGCGGTTCCACTCGTGGCCGGGGACGGCGTACTCGTCGTCGACCTTGATGAGGATCCAGTTGCGGTCGTTGCCGCCCATGCGGGTCCGGGTGAGCGCGAAGGCCCCGCGCAGCTTCTGGCCGGAGAGGACGAACCGCAGGTGTCCCTCGGCCAGCGCGGCACGGGGTTCGGCCGCCGGGGCGTAGAGGCCGGTGTCCCAGACGACCTTGCGCTCGTCCTCCCACTCCAGGTGCTCCATGCCGTGGTCCTCGACCTGGACAGCGAGCCGCTTGGCCCCGGGGTCGAGCGAGGGATCCTTGGGCACCGCCCAGGATGCGAGCGTGCCGTCCACCTCGAGGCGCAGGTCGAAGTGGAGGGTGGTCGCGTGGTGACGGTTGACGACGAAGCGGAGCGGGTCGGCCACGTCAGGCGCGGGTCAGGGCGAAGGCGGTGATGAAGCCGAAGGTCGTGATCAGCCCGGTCCAGAGCGCGGTGCGCGCGAACGCCTCGGGGATCATGGTGTCGGCCACCATCGTGAGGATCGCGCCGGCAGCCACGGCTGTGATCACCGAGACGGTCGCGTCCGGCGCGCCGTCGAGGAGGAGGCAGCCCAGCAGCCCAGCGACGCCGCTGGCCACGGCGATGGAGACCCAGACGCCGAAGACGTAGCCGGCGCTGCGGCCGTTGTGCTTCATGCCGGCCGAGCTCGACAGCCCCTCGGGCAGGTTGGAGATAGCGATGGCGGCCAGCACGGGGACACCGACGCCGTGGCCGCCCAGCAGGGACAGGCCCAGGACGATCGACTCCGGTACGCCGTCGAGCAGCGCTCCCACCGCGATCGCGGTGCCGCTTCCGGCCATGTCCGCCTCGGACATCTGCTCCTCGCCGTCGCTCTTGCGCCGGGCGGCGCCGCGTCGGTTGAGCACGACGTTCGCCGCGACGTACGCCGCGGCGCCGGCGGCCAGCCCGACGATGGTCGCCGTCAGCCCGCCCGAGCGCTCGGCCTCGTCGACCAGGTCGAAGGCCAGCGCGGAGAACAGGACACCGGAGCCGAAGGCCATCACGGTCGCGACCACTACGCGCGGGACAGTGGTGATCCAGGCGATCGCGGCGCCGACCACCAGCATCCCGCCGGCGAACAGGCCCCACAGGCCGGCCTGCACGAACACGGGCATCTGCGACCTCCTCGGAGCCATCCTCGCGCGTGCGAGTACCCACGAGGCGACCGGGCCTCCCGGATGGCTCCATCGAGCACGTCGTGGACGGCGCCGGGCACCTGCGCTGAGCGACGACGGCACTCGGTAGGGTGTCGGCATGACCCTCGTCGAGACCGCCGTGGTGGCCTTCACGGTCGACCAGCGCATCAGCTTCGCCGTCGGGGGCACGGCACTGCTCATCCTGCTGGGGCTCCTGGGCGCACTGGTCGCCTTCGGCGGCGGACGCGAGCACTCCTGACCTCGCCGTCCCGCATGAGCATCTCGTGACCCAGCGCGTCGGGGTGATGGGCGGGACGTTCGACCCCATCCACCACGGCCACCTGGTCGCCGCCTCCGAGGTGCAGGCCTGGTTCGACCTCGACGAGGTCGTCTTCGTGCCGACCGGCGACCCGTGGCAGAAGTCCGAGCGCGTGGTCACCCAGGCCGAGCACCGCTACCTGATGACGGTCATCGCGACCGCGTCCAACCCGCGCTTCAACGTGTCACGGGTGGACATCGACCGGGCCGGCCCGACCTACACCGTCGACACGCTGAAGGACCTGCAGGGCGCGATGCCGGACGCCGAGCTCTACTTCATCACCGGCGCCGACGCGCTGGCCGACATCTTCACGTGGCAGTCCGCGGACGACCTGTTCGGGCTCGCGCACCAGTTCGTCGGCTGCACCCGTCCCGGCCACGAGATGGACCCGAAGACGCTGGCCGCGATCCCGTCCGACAAGGTCACGATGGTCGAGATCCCGGCGCTGGCGATCTCGTCGACCGACTGCCGCAACCGGCACCGCCGCGGGGAGCCCGTCTGGTACCTCGTCCCCGACGGCGTGGTCCAGTACATCGCGAAGCACGGCCTCTATCCCTCTGGAGAAAAGTGACAGCCACCGACCACGCCGTCGAGCTCGTCGTGGCCGCCGCCCGCGCGGCGTCCGACAAGCTGGCGCAGCAGATCATCGCCTTCGACGTGAGCGAGCAGCTCGCGATCACCGACGCGTTCGTGATCGCCTCGGCGTCCAACGACCGTCAGGTCCGCTCGATCGTCGACGAGGTCGAGGACAAGCTGCGCGAGATCGGCGCCAAGCCGATCCGCCGCGAGGGCGAGCGGGACGGCCGATGGGTGCTGATCGACTACGGCGAGATCGTCGTGCACGTCCAGCACGAGGAGGAGCGACAGTTCTACGCGCTCGAGCGGCTCTGGCGCGACTGCCCGACCATCCCCCTCCCCGCGGACGTCACCGCCCCTGACCGTGGTTGAGCTGGTCCTCCTGCGGCACGGCCGGACCGAGTGGAACGCCGTACGTCGCATCCAGGGGCATGCCAACTCCCAGCTCGACAGCCTCGGCCACGCGCAGGCGGAGGCGGTCGCGCCGGTCCTGGCGGCCCTGTCGCCCGCCGTACTGTGGGCCTCGGACTCCGACCGGGCCCGCTCCACGGCCTCCTATGTCGCGTCGGCGTGCGGTCTGACGCCGACCTACGACGCCCGGCTGCGCGAGTACTCCCTGGGCCACCGCGAAGGCCTCTACCACCACGAGTTCGAGGCCGAGGCGCCCGCCGAGTACGCCGAGTTCGTGCGCGCCAACTGGGACGCCGTACCGGGTGCCGAGAAGCACGCCGAGGTGGCTGAGCGGATGACCGCGGCACTCACCGAGGTCGCCGCCGCCGTACCCGCCGACGGCGTGGCGCTGGTGGTGTCGCACGGCGCGGCGATCCGCACCGCCGTGGCCGCCTTGCTCGGCTGGCCGTCGGAGGAGGCGCTGACCCTGCACGGCATGGACAACTGCGGCTGGGCCGTGCTCCGGCGCTCCACCCCCGAGGCCCGGTGGCGGCTGCACGCCTACAACCGCACCGTGCCGCTCGATTTCAGGGTCCGACCCGCCTGTTGGCTAGGATTCCGCGAGTTGTCCGCGGGGCTTCCACCCTCGGGCAACACCTGGGGCTGTGGCGCAGCTGGTAGCGCATCTGCATGGCATGCAGAGGGTCAGGGGTTCGAGTCCCCTCAGCTCCACACGAGACACGCACCCCGGCGACAGCGCACAGCGCTGACGCCGGGGTGCTGTCTCGTGTGGATCACGAAGCGCGACGGACGCCGCTAGCGAACTTTCGTGGCACCTGCTTCAACGCCGTGATCAACAACGCGACGTCAGCGAGCTGCGGTCAGGGACCGACCAGGTTGCTTGCCGCGGCTCAGCCGGCCCCTGAGAACGCCGAGGCCGTAGACGCAGGCACCCGGCACGGAGACTGCCGCCACCACTGCCACCGCGGGCTGGAACGTGCCTCCCTCGGCGAGCAGCAACAGCGCCGGCCCCTGGAGGGCGGTGACGCAGCATCCCGTCCAGGTGGCCAGCCAGGCCGTGCGCGGCCAGCGAGTGTTGTAGCTGGTGACGAGCGGCGCGACGTACGCCGCAGCGGCGAGGAGCCCGGTCGCGAGGAGCACGGTCCGCTGGGCGGGGTGGTGCATGCCCAGCGGGCCGCTCTCTCCGGGGCCGAAGATGCCCCAATAGCTCATGGCGGCCGCGAAGGAGAGCAGGCCGGCTGCGCCGGCGACGAAGGCGGGCGGGGAAGGGCGAGCCGGCGGCACCTGGAGGAGCGGACCCCAGCGGCGTAGCACGTAGGCGATGACGAGAACCGACATCGCCAGGCCGAGAAGACCGAAACCGCTGTAGACGATCCCGAACACCCAAGGCGCCAGCCCCGTGTCGGCGTCCGGCGTGACGCCGCCACGCAAGACGGCCTCGAGAGCGAGACCGAACGGCATCCCCACCACGATCGGAGCCAGCAGCCCGGTCGCGCCGGCGCCGAGCACGAAGACGACCGCAGCGGGGACCCGGTCGGCCCACGGACGAGTCAGCGCGATGACGAACGCTGCGGCCAGCAGCATCAGGAGCAAGGTGATGGTGTTGCCGGCCACGAAACGGGTGCTGTGCAGCTCGGTCAACGCAGCTTCGTCGGTGACGCCGACGGTGGAGCCCGCGAGCCAGAGCAGCTTCAGGACCACGTAGGGCACGGTCGCGAGGACCGCGGTGGCCATCACGACGTCCTGGGCGTTCGGGCGTGGACGAGCGACAGCCATCGGGAAACCTCCGAGAGAGCAACATCTAGAAAGGGCCATCTAATACGACCCATCGGCACCCCTCAAGTCGGTTTCGACGAGACCCAGCTCAAGGTGTTGCTGAATTGTACCTATTGGTATGTACAATCTCGCACATGTCCAATCGCGATCGCCTGCTCGAGAGCACCAGAACCCTGCTCTGGGAGCGCGGCTACGTCGGCGTCAGTCCGGCAGCCATCCAACGGCTGGCCCAGGCGGGACAGGGAAGCATGTATCACCACTTCGACGGCAAGCGCGGTCTTGCCATCGAGGCGCTGGGGGCGACGTCCCAGGACATGCGCCGGCGCGCCGAGGTCGCGCTCGAGAGCGATGAGCCCGCCCTGGCCCGGATCGTCGCCTACCTGCGTGCTGAGCGAGAGGCGCTACGGGGCTGCCCCGTCGGTCGCATGGTGCTCGACCCGGACGTCGTCGCCGATGACGACTTGAGGCGACCGCTCGAGGACTACTTCTCGTGGCTCACCGCGCGGATCCGTGAGCTCGTGGAGGAGGCGCGCGAGGACGGCCAGCTCGCCTCGCACCTGGCGCCCGTCGATGTCGCGGCTGCGGTGGTTGCCACCGTTCAGGGCGGCTACGTCCTTGCGCTTGCCGCCCAGGATCCAGGGGCCATGTCCGCGGCGATCGACGGGCTCGTGGGCCTCCTGACCCGGCCGGAAGAGGGATGACGAGGTCGCGGTCACGACGGTGGCCGCGATGAGGGCGGGCGTCGACGCGCTGTGGTGAGCCGGATCGACGTGTTCCAGGAGCTGCGGCCTCTGCTGTTCTCGATCGCCTACCGGCGTCTCGGCAGCGTCCCGGAGGCGGAGGACGCGGTCCAGGAGACCTGGCTCCGCTATGAGGCCACCTCCAGCCAGCCCAGGTCGCCGAAGGCGTACCTGTCCACCGTCGTCACGCGTATCTCCATCGATGTGCTCCAGTCGGCGCGAGTGCGCCGTGAGCGCTACGTCGGACAGTGCCTGCCTGAGCCGCTGCTCGAGAATCCGTACGACGACCCGGAGCGTGCGGCGGAGCTCGCGGACTCGGTCTCGACCGCCGCGCTGCTCCTGCTCGAGCGGCTCTCGCCGCTCGAACGGGCAGTCTTCGTGCTGCGCGATGTCTTCGCGTTCGGGTTCTCCGACGTCGCTGCGGCGATCGGACGGTCCGAGGGGGCGTGCCGCCAGCTGGTCGTGCGCGCCCGGCGCCACCTGCAGTGCGGCCGCCCCCGCTTCGAGGCCGATCCTCGAGAGCAGGAGGAGCTGGCAGCCGTCTTCGTAGACGCCTTCCGGATCGGCGAGGTCGATCGGCTCATGCACCGGCTCGCCGCTGACGTCAGGATGGTGGGCGACTGTGGGGAGCACGGCTGGTGCCGGGCCCGTTCCTCCGAGGACCAGCCCGCGCGCCTCAGCGCGGTCCCTCAACCCACTGATGCAAGGAGCGGATGGTGCCCGTCTCGATTACCCCTGCCCTCGAATCGTTCCTCGACATCCTGCTCTGTCCCGTCTGCGGCGCGTCCTTCAACGAGAAGGGCGGCGCGCTTCGATGCCCGGCTTGTCACACGTTCGACATGTCCCGGCACGGATACGTGAGCCTGCTGACCGGCACCCGCGCGACCAGCGGCGACGACGGCCCCATGATCCAGGCCCGCGACCGCTTCCTCGCTAGCGGAAAGTACGAGCCGATCCGGCGAACGGTGGCCGACCTCGCCTCCAGCGCCGGATCTGGGCGGAGCACGGTGGTGGACGTCGGGTGCGGTACTGGCTACTACCTGGCCGGAGTCCTCCAGCGACTGCCACGGGCACGCGGTCTGGGCCTCGACACGGCCGCGCACGCTGTGCGCTCGACTGCGCGGGTCCACGAGAGAGGGGCTGCCGCGACCTGGGACGTCTTCCGACCGTTCCCCTTGGCCGACGAGGTGGTCGACGTCGTGCTGGACGTGTTCGCCCCGCGCAACCCGATCGAGTTCCACCGCGTGATGCGCCCGGACGGTCGGCTCGTGGTGGTGCGTCCGACAGAGCAGCACCTCTGCGAGCTCCGCGGTCGCCTGCCTGGGATCATCGCCGTCGACCCGGCCAAGGAGTGTCGCCTCCACAGGGTGCTCGCTCCGTTCTTCGAGGTCGTACGGACAGAAAGAGTCGAGTACGCCATGACCCTGACCATGTCGGAAGCCGCCGACCTGCTGGGGATGACACCGAGTGCACGTCATCGGAGCGGGCCGGAACCGGGAGACCGGGCCTCGCTCGATGAGATCACGGTCTCCGTGCTTGCCTCCGCCTACCGGCCGCGGTGAACGCCTGGGGCCTGAGAGCGGACGAGCTCGGTGACCGCGAACGTGGGGGTGGCGGCCTCGCCTGGGCGTCGCGGGAGCGCCGAGGGGACGACGTGGAGGAGTGCGCAACGTGCCTCAGGCACCCGCGCCCGCCGGAGCTAGGTTGAGCGGGTGACCTCGGTGCTCGTGGTGCTCGGCACGTTGCTCAACGCTCTCGTCGTCGCCTTCGTGGTACGCCGTCTCCTCGGCGTCCCAGTGGGCTGGCCGCGCACCGTGCTGTTGAGCCTCGTCGTGGGCGGTGGTTCCCCATCGCTCTTCGACTGGGTGTCCCGTGCGGTCGACCTGGACACCGAGCCGGCCACCGCCGACGGGCGTGCGGCGCTGTTCCTGATCGCGGTTCTGGTGCTCGCGTGGACGTTGGCGGTGGAGATCGCGGTTCTCGCCATTCTGGAGGCGTTGGTGCCGACCGGGACCCTGCCGCACCCGGTCGGCCTGCTGCGGTCGTTGCCAGCACGGGGGCGCCGCTCGCGCCGCTACGCGCAGATCGTGCAGATCGCCGTCCGCCACGGGCTCGGGCCCTACCTGCGCCCCGTGCGGCGTACGCCGGATCGCCCGGACTCGGTGACCGCGCGCTCCCTGCGCGGGGCGCTGAGCGATGGGGGAGTGACGTTCGTGAAGCTGGGGCAGATGCTCTCCACCCGCGCCGACCTCCTGCCACCGGCGTACGTCGCCGAGCTCTCGACCCTGCACAGTGACGTACCGCCCGAACGCTGGGATCGGGTCGCGGAAGTCCTGCGCGCCGAGCTGGGCCAGCCAGTCGAGGACGTGTTCACCGAGATCGACCCGATCCCGTTGGCCGCCGCGTCGGTGGGCCAGGTGCACGCCGCGCGTCTGCGTGACGGGACCGCCGTCGTCGTCAAGGTGCAGCGGCCCGACGCTCGTCGACAGGTCACCTCGGACCTCGACATCGTCTTGAGGATGGCCGACTGGATCGACCGGTCGACGACGTGGGGTCATCGGCTCGGCGTCCTCGACCTCGCCCGCGGGTTCGCCGCCTCGCTGGAGGAGGAGCTCGACTACCGGGTGGAGGTGGCCAACATGCGCGCGGTCACCGCGACGATCGACCCGGACGGACCGGTCCGGGTCCCTCGGGTCTGGCCGGACCTGTGCCGCCGGAGA
The DNA here is from genome assembly GCA_963766475.1 of uncultured Actinomycetota bacterium. Taxonomy (GTDB): domain Bacteria; phylum Actinomycetota; class Actinomycetes; order Propionibacteriales; family Nocardioidaceae; genus Nocardioides. The sequence goes on from CAVXZS010000011.1 coordinate 221,678, forward strand.
GTGATGGTGATGGAACGCCTACCGGGTCGTCCGGTCACCGAAGCGGCGACCACGCTGAGCGGATTCGACGTCGGCGGACGTCGGGAGCTGGCCGAGAACCTGCTCCGGTGCGTGCTCAAGCAGGTGATCATCGACGGCGTCTTCCACGCGGACCTGCACCCCGGCAACATCTTCGTCGACGAGACCGGAGGGATCGGGCTGCTCGACTTCGGGTCCGTGGGGCGGCTGGACCAGGCGAGCCGGTCCTCGCTCGGCATGTTGGTGCTCGCTGTCGAGCGACAGGACTCGATCGCCGCCACCGACGCGCTCGTCGACCTGCTCGACCGTCCGCCGGATCTCGATGACAGGCGGCTGGAGCGGGAGGTCGGTCAGCTCGTGATGCGTGTCGGCGAGGGCGGTCCGGACGCGCTGTTCGGCGCGCTGCTGCGGGTCGTCCTCGACCACGGGTTCGCGGTGCCGCCGCCGGTCGCCGCCGCGTTCCGCGCACTGGGCGCGCTCGAAGGCGCCCTGCAGCTGCTGAGTCCCGGGCTGGACGTGGTGGCGACGGCGCGCGACCAGGGTGAGTCGCTCCTCGGGGGTCGGATGAGTCCGACCGCGGTTCGCGAGCAGCTCGAGACGCAGCTCATGACCCTCATCCCCATGTTGCAGCGACTTCCTCGGCGGGTCGACCGCGTCGCGGACCAGCTCGAGAGCGGCCGCTTGACCGTCCGGCTGTCACTGTTCGGGACGCATCGGGAGGAGGCGTTCGTGACCGGGCTCGTCCAGCAGCTGGTCGTCGCCGGTCTCGCCTCCGCAGTCGCGCTGTGCGGCGTGATCATGATCATCGCCGACACCGGTCCCTGGATGACCTCCGTCCTGCGGGTCTACACCTTCGTGGGCAGCTGCCTGCTCCTCTTCGGTTTCGTGCTCGGCGCGCGAGCACTCGCCCTGACCTTCCGCGAGCAGCATCTGCGCGGCGGCACTCGTCGAGGGTGATGACCGGCAAGACGGCTCACGCCGCAGCTGCCGTACCGACGGTGTCAGCGCTGGACTGCGGTGCCGTTGACCGGCGAGGACAACGGAGGCGGTTGACGGTCCGCGGTCACTTCGTAGACCAGGTCCGTGGTGATCGAACCCACGCGCGCCAGCCGGGAGGTGATCCGCTCGAGGTCGGCCATATCGGTCGCGACGACCTCCATGACGTAGCAGAACTGCCCCGTGACGCGCAGGCACCGCACGATCTGCGGTTCCGCGTCCAGCGCCTGCGTCACCTTGTCGTAGAGCGAGCCGTGGACCTTCATGCGGACGACCGCGTGGAGGGTGAAGCCCAGCGCTTCGGGAGCCACCTCGACGGTCACCTTCCGGACCGCACCCGATGCTTGCAACGCCTGCAGCCGCGCTCGGGTGGCCGACACCCCGAGATGCACGGCCCGAGCGAGCTCGGTGATGGTCGCTCGACCGTCGGCCTGCAGCGCGGCGATCAGCACCAGGTCCAGCTCGTCGAGAGATCGACGGACACCAGCGTTTGTCATCTCAGCATTGTGCCGCAACATTTGCGGCGAGACGCTGCCCATACCGCACATAGGCACGGTCGATCCGCAGTGGCGCGCTCTAGCGTTGAGTCATGACTTCTCCTCGGTTCTTCTTCGTCGACGTCTTCGCCCCCCGGCCGCTGTCCGGAAATCCGCTCGCCGTCGTGCCGGACGCGGACGATCTCGCGCAGGAGCAGATGCAGGCGATCGCGCGCGAGTTCAACCAGTCCGAGACGACCTTCATCCTCCGACCCAGCCTGCCGGGGGCGGACTGGCAGCTGCGCTCCTTCACCCCGATCGGGGCGGAGGTGGGCGGGGCCGGGCACAACGCACTCGGAGCCTGTCTCTGGCTCGCGCACGAGCGGTTGGCCGGCGACCGGCAGGACTTCGTCCAGCAGATCGGGCGGGACCTGCTGCCCGTGCACATACGCCGTGACGGTGAGGGTTTCCTCATCTCGATGAACCAGACCGCTCCCACGTTCGGCGCAGTCGTGAAGGACCGCGCCGAGCTCGCCGCCGGCCTGGGCCTGACGGAGGACGACCTGGCCGAGGACGACGCCATCGTCGTCTCGACCGGCGCCGGGCACCTCATGGCGCCCCTGCGAGACGCTGCCGCGGTCGACAGGATCCGTCCCGACACGGCGCGGCTGTCCGCGGTCCTCGAGGCCGTGGGCGGCGAGGGCTGCTACGCCTACTGCACTGCTGCGCCGCAGAGCGACGCGCACGCCTACGCGCGCTTCTTCAACCCCACGATGGGGATCTGGGAAGACCCGGCGACGGGGACTGCCGCCGGCCCGCTGGCGGCGCGACTGGTCGCAGACGGTGTCGTCGAGGACGGCGCCACCGTCACCATCGAGCAGGGTCACGCCGTCGGGCGGCCCAGCCGGCTGCTGGTCACCGTGGAGGGAGAGTCCGTGCGCCTGAGCGGCGGCGGACTCATCGTCGCCGACGGCACTCTCCACCTGTGACGACGCCATGGACGACGTGAACACCACCGCGGACACCACCGTGAACTCCACCGTGCATCCGGGCGTGCCGTCAGATGCCGACGCAAGTTTTCTGCGCCAAGCCATCCAGCTCGCCGTCGAGAGCCTCGAGTTGGGCGACCCGCCGTACGGCTCGGTCCTCGTCGGCTCGGAGGGCACGGTCCTGACGCGTGCCCGCAACACGACCATCCGCGACCGAGACCTTGCTGCGCACCCCGAGCTCACCATCGCGCAGTGGGCACACCGACACCTCGGGCCATCGGAGCTGGGCGCCGTCACCCTGTACACGAGCTGCGAGCCGTGCCCGATGTGCCGCAACGCGATCCGGAGGAGCGGTATCGGACGCGTCTGCTACGCCTTGAGCTACGACCAGCTCGACAGCCTGAAGCCCACCGGGTACGTCAGCCCGGACGCCCATGAGGCCGACTACGAGGGCCCGTTCCTCTTCGAAGAGGCTCGGGTTCCGGTCGATCGGTTCTTCGCTCACCACTAGCAGCCGCCTGGCGCGTGTCAGACAACTCCGACTGCCAGAGCCGGCGGCGACCCAGAACACCCGGAGGAAAGATGCCTCTCACGTCGTTCCACATCGACGTGTCCGACCATGCTCTCGATGACTTGCGAGACCGGTTGGGTCGTGCGCGCTTCACCGACCCGAGTGGCGATCAGCCCTGGGCGGCGGGCACCGACCCCGCGTATCTGCGCGGACTGGTCTCCTACTGGCACAGCTCCTTCGACTTCCGGGCCCGGCAGGCCGAGCTGAATGCTCTGCCGCACTACCGCGCCGAGGTGGGCGGGAAGGCGATCCACTTCGTCCGGCTCCCGGGGATGCGCCCGACCGGGACCCAGGCTCCACCGCCGCTGATCCTCAGTCACGGCTGGCCCAGCAGCTTCGTGGAGATGTTGCCTCTTGCACGACGACTGAGCGACCCCGCGTCGTACGGCGAGGACCCGGCGACGGCGTTCGACGTGGTGGTGCCGTCCCTGCCTGGCTTTCTCTACTCCGAGCTGCCCGACGGTCCGCTCACCCGGCAGGCCATGGCGGAGACGCTGCACGAGCTGATGACGACGGTGCTCGGTCACGAACGCTACGGCGCCTTCGGGGGCGACATCGGCGGGGCGGTCACCGGTTGGCTCGGCGCTCTCCATCCGGAGCACGTGATCGGCGTCCACCTGATCCACCCTCCGTTTCCGGGCAGCTTCGACTCCCGTCCGCTCTCGGCGGCAGAGCAGGCATTCCTGGACGCCGAAGCGACCTACGACGAGACCGACGGCGGCTACAGCGCGATCATGGCGACACGACCGGACACGATCGCTGCCGCCCTGACCGACTCGCCCGCCGGTCTGGCAGCCTGGATGATCGACAAACTTCGAGATTGGAGCGACAACCACGGCGACCTCGAGAGTCGGTTCGACCGGGACACCCTGCTCACGATGATCAGTCTGTACTGGACGTCGGGGTCGATAGGCTCGTCGTTCCGACAGTACTTCGACTGGAAGCACAACCGCCCACGGCCGGACATCACGGTGCCCGCGGCGGTCACGCTCAGCTGCGAACCCTCGTGCGCAGGCTTCCCACGAGAGATCGCCGAGCGCGCCCTCCGTGACATCCGGCAGTGGAGCGAACCCGCCACCGGTGGACACTTCATGCCCCTCGAGGAGCCGGACCTCCTCGCCCGGGAGATGAGGCGCTTCTTCAGCTCGCTGCGATCGGGCTGACGGACGCCGTGGACCGCCAGAGCCGAGCCGACCGACTTTCACCCTTCACCTGAGGAGACTCGTGGACAACCGCGCCGTGCACGTTCGCCCCGCCCTGGACAACCCCGCCGACTGGCGGCTACTGCGCCTCGAGTCACTCCGGGAATCACCGCGAGCCTTCGGCTCGAGCCTCGCCCGGGAGCAAGCCTTCACCGACGCAGACTGGGAGGCTCGTATCAGCGACCTCTCCTTCCTGGTCTACGCCGCTGACCTCCCCGTGGGGCTGGGCGGCGGCTACCGGCCGGAACCGGGTCGTGTCGAGGTGGTCTCCATGTGGGTGCGCCCGGACCACCGCGGTCGCGGGTTGTCCAGGGTGCTGCTCGACGCCATCGTCGGCCGCGGTCGCTCGGAGGACGCAACCGTGGAGCTCTACGTGGACAGCGCGAACGCGGCCGCTCGAGCTGCGTATATCTCCTACGGGTTCGTCCCGACCGGAGGGACGATGTCACTCAGTGCTGACCCCCAGCATGTGGCCGAGCACATGGTGCTCTCGTAGGCGCGCGGCATCGAGTTGCATCGAGCTGCGTCGCCACAGGGACGGCAAGGGAGCGAGGGGACGTGGAACAAGCCAAGGCTTCTGCCGCTCCTCCGGAGTGGGCCGCGCAGGCTGAGTGCGTCGCTGAGGTCTGCGAGGCGCGGCTCGGCCACGTAGTGGGCGTCTACGTGCACGGTTCGGCGGCACTGGGTGGGTTCGGGCCGTCGTCCGACCTGGACGTCCTGGTCGTGGCGGAGGGGGACGAGGACTGGCCGACTCTCGGGTCGCAGCTCCTTGCGGACTGTGGCGGCCCTCGCTCGCTCGAGCTGTCCGTGGTGGAGGCGAGCGCCGCACGGCAGCCGTCGCCGCCGTGGCCCTACCACCTCCACGTCAACAGTGGAGAGGCACGCTTCGGCCTGGGTGCAGGCAGGGGGGACCCCGACCTGATCGCCCACTACGCCGTGACCCGGGCGGCGGGAGTCGCGGTCAGCGGACCACCAGCGGACTCGGTGTTCGGGCGGGTCTCCCGGCGTCAGCTCGTGGACTACTTCCGCGAGGAGCTGCAGTCGGGGGTCGACCACGGAGACCAGCGGTACGCCGTCCTGAACACGTGCCGCGCGGTCGCCTATGCGAGCAGCGGGCGGCTTCTGTCGAAGGTGGACGGCGGCCTCTGGTGGCTCGCAGAGCTCGGAGGCCGGTCCGTGGTGGAGGAAGCGCTCACCGCTCAGCGGGAAGGGCGTGACCTCGGTCCGTCCACGCCTGACGCGAAAGGCTTCGTGGCCGAGGGCCTGGCCTCCCTCTAGGCACCACGCGGTCCCCGGTCAGTTCGCGATGCGGAGCAGCCCGGGGCCGGCGGCCTTGGCGGCGTAGAGCGCTGCGTCGGCGCGCGGATAGAGCTCGGCGAGGGCGGCGGGCCCAGCCGTCGAGGCCGCTCCGACGCTGACGGTGAGGTCGAGCCCCGGCGCCAGGAGCCCCCAGTCCTCCGTCGCGACCAGTGTGCCGATGCGGTTCGCCCGGTCGTGGACGACCTGGGTGGTTGCGCCGCTGATCACCGCGCAGAACTCGTCGCCACCGAGCCGGAGCGCGAGGTCGTCGGTGCGAAGGACGGACCGGACGATGGCTCCCACCCGGCACAGGACGGCGTCTCCGCAGGCGTGGCCGAACCGGTCGTTGACCGCCTTGAACTCGTCGATGTCGATGACCACCATGGCGATCGAGGCCTCGGCGCTCATTCCGTCTGCCTCGTCCAGGAGGCGCTGGTCGAAGGCTCGTCGGTTGCCGAGCCCGGTCAGCGGGTCCTCCATGGTCCTCCGGACCAGGCCATCGTGCGTGCCCTGCTGGCGCCTGCTGTCGATCTGCGCCCGCGCTGAGGCCAGCCTGCCGACCCGTTCGTCCCAGCGTTGCCGGGCCAGCACCGACGCGTAGGCACGGGCGGCCGAGCCGGCGCCCGGGTCCCGGCCCTCCTCGATCAGTGCGGCCGTCCAGTGGGCGAACGAGCGTTGGTACGCCGTCCCGTGGATGCGGGCCAGGTCGCGGGCGGCATCCGCGTCGGTGGCGGCCTCGCCGTACCTCCCGTCGTGAAGGGCGTCATGGGCGAGCGCGAGGAGGACCAGCATCCGCGGCAGCCAGTTGGGACCGCCGTCGTCTGCCGGGAAGGCGCGGCCCAGCTCGCGGAGCTCGTCGACCTCCTCCTTGCCGGCGGCCCGCATCAGGATCAGCCCAGCCAGTCGGTTGATCCGCAGCTCGAGCAGCCAGGGCTCCGGGAGCTCGAGCGGCAGCTCCTTCGGGAGGTCCCGCAGCAGCTGCTCGGCCAGGTCGTCCTCGCCCACCTCGAGCAGGGCCGCCGTCCACCAGAACCAGGTGAGCCCGCGGTTCATCTCGATGACGGGGCGCAGCACCTGGTCGTCACAGAGCGGGAGCAGGGCCTCGGCCCGGTCGTGCAGCTCGTTGCCGAGCTCCCACAGGCTGAGGCACTCGTAGGCAGTGGCCGCGCCGATCAGGCCCGTGCCCCGGGCCAGGGGGTCGCTCTCCTCGTCGAGGACGACCACCGCCCGGCTCGCATCCGCGAGGTGCCGGCCGACGTCGCCGTCGCGCAGCGCGAGCTGGGCGCGGAGGGCCAGCCCCGCGGCGAGCATCCCCGGCTCGCCCAACGCGTCCGCGCAGTCGATCAGGGTGTCGGTCGCCGCTTCGACGTCGTCGGGAAGGTTGGTGAACGCGTCCACTGCCAGGGCGAACAGCAGGGCCACGGTGGTCTCGGGCCAGTCGGACCGCTCCGCCTCGGCGAGTCGATCCGCGATCTCGGCGCGCGCCGCGTCGCGCTCCTGGAGCTGCACGGCCTCCACGAGGTGGTACGCGGCATGCAGCGCGGCGCGCCGGGCGGACCCCGGCAACGCGCTCGCAGGCTGTGCCTCGGACCACCTCATAGGCGTCCATTCTCCCTTGTCTACCGTGGATCTATCGGCGTCCTCGACATTCGGCCGCTCGCGACGCTAGGTATGAAGGGGGGCCATGACGGGGTCGGCCTCGAGGAAGGCGGCGCGGCCCTTTCCGGCGCTCTTGGCGGCGTACATCGCGGTGTCGGCCAGCCGGATGAGCAGCGCGGCGGTTGCCTGCCGGCCCTCGGCGGTCGCGCCGGCCGCCGCGTCGACCGTGACGAGCGCAGGAGGGCGGTCCCGGTCCGGCACCTCGGTGCGGGTGTCCAACCGGTGCGTCGCCACCATGACCGGACCTGACGCACCCTCGTGGCGGGCGACGCCGACGCTGATCGACGTGCGTACGAGCCGGCCCAGGACCTCGGCCTCGGCGCCCATCGAGGCCACCACCCGGTCGGCCACCTCGCGCGCATCGGGGCAGTCCTCGAGCAGGATGGCGAACTCGTCGCCTCCCAGCCGTGCGACGGTGTCGCCCGCGCGCACGCATGCCAGGAGACGCTCGGCGACGATCTTCAGCAGGACGTCGCCGGCTGCGTGGCCCATGGCGTCGTTGACGTCCTTGAAGTTGTCGAGGTCGCAGAAGAGCACGTCGATGTTCGACGAGGACGCGACCAGAGCGCGATCGAGCCGCTTGGCGAACAGCATCCTGTTGGGGAGACCGGTGAGTGCGTCGTGCATCGCCTGGTGCTCCAGCTGGCCCCCTGCCTCGGCCAGGGCGGTCAGCAGTCGCTGGTTGTCGATCATCGCGAGGAACTGGCGGGTCAACACCATGAAGACAAGGGCTACGCCGAGCACGAGGTCGGCCAGGGCTGACGAGTGCGTGTTCAGCAGGTCGACGAACAGGGCCACGCCGGCTCCGGCGAGCGGCAGGTAGGGCAGCGCCAGCCACAGCCAGGTGAAGCGGTCCCCCGACGGCAGGTCGGCCGCCTCGGACCCTTGCGCCCCGCGGACCACGCTCATGCCGGACGCGGCCACGAAGAGGAAGCCGAACACCCAGCCGCCGCTGCTCACCAGGTCGGCGGACGAGTAGGTGCCACTGCTGGTCAGGTAGAGGAACAGGCTGTCGGCGAGGGCGAACCCTCCGAGGCCGCACGCCAGCAGCGCCAGCGTCAACCTCTCGGACCGGGACCGGAACAGGATGATCAGCACCAGGGTGCCCAGGACGACGTCCCCGAGCGGGTAGGCCAGCGACAGCACCAGGGAGAACCCGAACCCGCCGCTCGCCTCCACGATGGGCGCCATCACCGTCACCCACGACAGCACCAGCAGCGAGACGGCGATGATCGCACCGTCCATCAGGTCGCGGCCGCGGGCGATCGCCTCGTGGCCCTGTGCGCCGGACCAGACCAGCAGCCCGACACCGCCGACCAGGGGGAAGGCGAGGAAGCCGACGTCCGCGAGTGACGGGAACGGCACCTCTTGCCCGGCGACGACCTCGTAGAAGCTCCAGACGGCCTGACCGGCGGCCCACGAGCCGGTGCCCGCTGACAGCCACAGCCAGGCCCGGCGCCGTGGCCCCACACTGCGACGTGCGGCGATCGCGCAGCCGCCTGACGCGAGGAGCGCGGCCAGGAGCTGACCGCCGTTGCTGACCAGGGTCACGGCGAAGTCGCTCAGCGTCCGCACCTGGAGCGTGGTCATGAACGCACCGGTCATCAGCGCAGCAAGGGCAGCGAGAGTCCAGCTCCGCATTTCTTCTCCCCGTCGACCTTCGTTGCTCAAGGGTGACAGGTTTCGGAGCCGCTCGGCGCAGAGGAGAATCGCGAGAACCATCGCGAGAACCATCGCGAGAACCGCAGCATCCAGCACCTGCCGGGCAATACGGGGTTGTCCGGACCTGCGGGCCGATGTGTGTGACCATGAAAACCGAAGAGCGAGAACCCCTTCCGATGGACGGCGGGAGCCCGACAAGGTATGCCGAGGGGAACCGTGAGCCACCCGAAGGGATCTGTGCTCGGAGCCCCCGCTCCGTCTCGGGTGACGGTGCCTCGCGCGCGCACCGTGCCTGCCTGGATCTGCTACCTCCTGGTGGGGGCCGCGAGCGCCTCGGTGTTCGTGGTGTCCGACCGACCATGGGTCCAGGCGAGCGTCCAGATGCCGATCTACGGCCTGAGTGCCGTCCTGCTCGGGTGGCGGTGGTGGCGGAGCCGTGCGGTTCGCCGGGACCCTTTGCTCACCCTGGCGGTTGCGGTGTTCGGCCTGTACTTCTCCGCAAGCATCCTCGGCGCGCTCGTGCCGCTGCTCGCCTCCCCGAGCGCCACGGTGAAGATTCCGAGCCTGCTCGACGGGATGTTCCTGACGTCGTACGTCCTGCTGGGACTCTTCCTCTGGCGGCTGGGCAGCCGATCCGGGGGCGCTGGTCGCCGCGACATCCTGGACACGCTGATCGTCGTCGGCGGCGTGGTGCCCGTGTTCTGGGTCGTCCTGGTCGCGCCGCTCTTCGGCACCGGTGCCCCGCTGCCCGCCCTGCTGACCTACCTGGCCTACCCCGCCTGTGTCTTCGTCCTGTTCGCTCTGACAGTCCGGCTGGCCTTCGTGGCCCGTCGACCGACCCTGCTCCACCTGCTGCTGGGCGTCTGGATCGTCGGTGAGCTGACGGGAGACGTCGTCTTCCTCTCCGTCAGCCTGGACGACTCGTATGTCTACGGGCAGCCGTGGCAGGCCGTGTGGATCGTCTCCGCGACCTGCATCGGATGTCTGGCACTGCACCCGCGGTCCGCGGTGCTCCTGACGCCGCACACGCGCGCGAACGTCAACGGCTCGCGACGGCTCTGGGTGCTGGCCGGCTGCCTGGCGACGCCCATAGCCACGATCTTCTTCGGAGAGGTGACCACAGACCGCGACAGCGGCGTGCTGGTCGCCACCGTGGCGGCGTTCTTCCTCGTCTTCATGCTGTGCCTCCGGTTGTCGGGGCTCATGGTCGACAACGCCGCCCAGCTGCGCGTCCAGGAGCGGATGCGGCGACTCTCGGACGACCTCGTCCACCAGTCCAAGCACGATCCCCTCACCGGGCTCGGCAACCGCCTCCTCTTCGCGGAGGCAGCCGACCGGGCATTGGCCCTGCCGTCGGTGGACAGCGACCGGGCCGTGGCCGTCGTGCTCCTCGACCTCGACAACTTCAAGCAGGTCAACGACACCTTCGGTCACGACGCTGGCGACCGGGTGCTCGTCGAGGTCGCCCGTCGTCTCGAGGGAGTCATCCGCAACAAGCAGAAGAGAGTCTTCCGGCTCGGCGGTGACGAGTTCGCGTTCCTCGCACCCCAGGTCCGGCTCGCTGAGACCCTCGGCCTGGCCGAGCGGATCACCGCCGCCCTGGCGGAGCCGTTCGAGCTCGGGTCCCAACAGGCCTCGGTCCGCCCGGTTGCGTGCATCGGGATCTCCATCGCGCTCAACGGACAGGACCGCGGCGTACTGCTCGCCGAGGCGGATCTCGCGATGTACGCCGGCAAGGAGCGTGGCACCAGCCCGTTCGTCTTCGACCCGGTCCTCCACCGCGAGACGCTCGACCGCGAGCAGCTCAGTGGCGACCTGCGCGCCGCCGTGGCCAGGCACCAGCTCCGGGTGGCCTACCAGCCGCTCGTGCACCTGGCCAGCAACGCCATGGTGGGAGTCGAGGCGCTCCTCCGCTGGGACCACCCCACCCGAGGGACCATCCCTCCGGCGGAGTTCATCCCGCTTGCCGAGACGAACGGTGCGATCCTCGACATCGGCGACTGGGTCATGGCGGAGTCGCTGCGACAGCTGAGGCTGTGGGACCTGTCGAGCCCCAACCACGGCCTGCACATCAGCGTGAACGTCTCACCACGCCAGCTCCACGACCCGGGGTTCGTCAGCCGGGTCGAGGAGATGCTGAGCCGGAGCTGCCTCGATCCCGGCCGGGTGACGCTGGAGATCACCGAGGCAGCGTTCGGCGCGGACGCGGAGAGCATGATCCGAAGCCTCCACGAGCTCAAGCTCCTGGGCGTCATGCTGGCCATCGACGACTTCGGCACCGAGTACTCGTCCCTCTCGAGACTGAGGCGCCTGCCGATCGACGTGCTGAAGATCGACAAGTCCTTCGTGGACGGCATCGCCAACAACGCCAGGGAGCGCGCCTTCACCGCGGCCATCGTCAGCCTGGCCGCGAGCCTCGGGAAGGGCACCGTGGCGGAAGGTATCGAGACCGCGGGCCAGTACGCCCAGCTCATGAAGCTCGGCGTCGAGCTGGGCCAGGGCTACCTGTTCGCGCTTCCCGTCAGCCCCGACGCCATCTCGGAGATGGTCGCTCTGGCCCCGGGTCGCGGGTTCCAGCGAGTCTGAGCGACGTCGAGTACGACACCTGTTGGAGAGCCGTCTCTAGTTTCGCCTAGACTCCGCCGGTGGCAAAGCCCGCGCTCTACTCGCGTGACCAGATCCTCGACGCCGTGGTGCGGGTCGCGCACGAGCGCGGTCATGCCGCCACGGTGGGCGACGTGATCGCCCTGCTCGGTGCGCCGTCCGGCTCGATCTACCACCGCTTCCACTCGCGCAACGAGCTCTTCGTAGCCGCCTGGATGCGCGCGGTGCGGCACTTCCAGTCGACCTTTGCGGAGGTCGCGGACGTCGAGGACCCGGTCGAGGCGATCGTGGCGACCGGCCTCCTGGTGCCCCGGTTCTGCCGCGCCCATCCGGCAGAGGCCAGGATGCTCACCCTCTACCGGCACGCGAACCTGATGGCCGACCCGCCCAGCGGTCTGGCCGGCGAGCTCGCGGTGCTGAACGAGCCCGTCGCCGCGCATCTCACGTCACTGGCAGGGCGACGGTTCGGCAGAGCCCGGAAGCGCGGGCTGGCCCTGGTCGCGCTGGCGGCGCGGGACACGCCGTACGGCATGGTGCGGGGCCTGATCGGCGGCGAGATCCCGCAGTGGATGGACGAGCCCATCGCGGCGGCGGTCCGCGCCGTCGCCCTCCTCGACGACGCGTGACTGAGTATCGACCGGTGGAGCGGCCCGGGTAGGGACGTATTGATCGGTTGACTGTCGTCAAGAGAACCTCATACTGTGCTGCGGGGGCAGGAGGGCGGTGGTCAACATCTCAACGGCGCATCTCGACACCTTCTGTCGCGAGCACCTCCCGCCCGAGTCCGAGTGGCCGGACCTCCTGCTCGACCGCCCTGAGCTCGCCTACCCCGACCGGGTCAACTGCGCGACCGCGCTGCTCGACGACACGGCTCGCGCCTTCGGAGCGGAGCGACCGTGCCTGCTCGCGCCCGGCGGTGACACCTGGACCTACGGGCAGCTGGTGAGCACGTCCAACCGGATCGCGAACCTGCTGACCACGCGGCTGGGCATGGTGCCGGGCAACCGGGTGCTGCTGCGCGGACCCAACGCCCCGTGGCTGGTCGCGTGCTGGTTCGGCGTCCTCAAGGCGGGTGGGGTGGTCGTGGCCACCATGCCGATGCTGCGCGCGCGGGAGCTGGCCGACATCCACGAGATCGCCCGGATCGACCTCGCGCTGTGTGACCACCGCTTCCTCGACGACCTGGCCGCGGGCATCCCCGGCGTACCCACGGTCGCCTACGGCGGGCCGGGACCCGACGACCTGACCGCGTTGCTGGCGGACCAGCCCGACACCCATGACGACGTGGCGACGGCCGCCGACGACGTGGCTCTGCTCGCCTTCACCTCGGGAACGACCGGCCGCCCCAAGGCCACGATGCACTTCCACCGGGACGTGCTGGCGATCGCCGACACGTTCTCGGCGCAGGTCGTGAAGCCGCGCAGCGACGACGTCTTCGCCGGCACCCCGCCGCTGGCGTTCACCTTCGGCCTCGGCGGGCTCGTGGTCTTCCCGCTGCGCGCCGGGGCCAGCACGCTGCTGATCGAGAAGGCGACACCGACGGAGCTGGCGCACCACATCGCCGACCACGGTGTCTCCGTCTGCTTCACGGCCCCGACGGCCTACCGCGCGATGGTCGCCTCGGGAGACGTGGGCCTCCTGTCCACGCTGCGCAGGGCCGTCTCCGCCGGCGAGCACCTCGACGAGCCGACCTGGCACGCCTTCCACGACGCGACCGGCGTCAGGCTCATCGACGGCATCGGCGCGACCGAGATGCTGCACGTGTTCATCTCCGCCGCGGACGACGAGATCCGGCCCGGCGCGACGGGTCGGGCGGTGCCGGGCTACGAGGCGAAGATCGTCGACGCGCAGGGCCGGCCGGTGCCGGACGGGACGCCCGGCCGGCTCGCCGTGCGAGGGCCGACCGGGTGCCGCTACCTCGCGGACCCGAGGCAGAAGGTCTATGTCGAGAACGGCTGGAACATCACCGGCGACACCTTCCGACGCGACGAGGACGGCTACTTCTGGTTCTGCGCCCGCAGCGACGACATGATCATCTCGTCCGGCTACAACATCGGCGCTCCTGAGGTCGAGGAGGCGGTGCTGACCCATCCCGACGTGCTCGAGTGCGCGGTCGTCGGCGTCCCCGACGAGGCCAGAGGGTGCGGTGGTCAAGGCGGTCGTCGTGATCCGGGAAGGAGTCCCTCGCGACGACGACCTGACCCGAGCGATCCAGGCTCAGGTGAAGTCCGTCATCGCGCCCTACAAGTACCCACGCGTCATCGAGTTCGTGGACGCCCTGCCCCGCACCGCGACCGGCAAGATCCAGCGGTTCCGGCTGCGGCAGAACGCCTGACGATGGCCGAGCCGGCACCGCGCCAGCTGATCCTGACCCTCTACGGGCTCTATGCCCGCGACGAGCACAACTGGCTCTCGGTCAGTGCTGTCGTCCGGCTGATGGGAGACCTCGGGGTCGACTCCGCCGGGGTCCGTTCGTCGATCTCGAGGCTCAAGCGCCGCGGGGTCGTGCGAGCCATGAAGGTGGACGGGGCCGCCGGCTACGCGCTGTCCGACGACGCCCTCGAGCTGCTGCGCGAGGGCGACGTCCGCATCTTCAACCGACAGCGCGCCGTCGAGTCCGACGGGCTGGTGATGGTCGTCTTCTCCATCCCGGAGTCCGAGCGTGACAAGCGACACCAGCTGCGCAGCACACTCACCTCGATGGGCTTCGGGACCGTGTCGCCAGGGGTGTGGGTCGCCCCCGGCCTGCTGCACGACGAGGTCGCCCGGAGGCTGGAGCACCAGCGGCTCGCGCCGTTCGTCGACCTGTTCCGGGCCCGGCACGACGGCTTCGGGTCGCTGCGGGACCGCGTCGGCGAGTGGTGGGACCTGCCGGCGATCGAGAAGGAGTACGCCGAGTTCCTCGCGAAGTACGCCGGCGCGCAGGCGCGGTGGCGGTCGTCGGACGCGGCGTCCCGCACGGCGTTCGAGACCTATGTCGCGATGCTCACCGACTGGCGGCGGCTTCCCTACCTCGACCCGGGCCTGCCACTCGAGCTGCTGCCGCCCGGCTGGAACGGCAGCAAGGCGGCCGACCTGTTCGCCGACCTGGACGCCGTGCTGAGGGACCCCGCTCGTGACCATGCGCTCGCCGTGATCCACGGCTGAGCCCGCGGCGGCGGTGGCTGTGCAACCGTTCTCCACGGGGACGACGGTTCCTGACCCACCGCCACCCTGTGCACAACGGTTGCTCATCCACCGCCCCCATGGGCGACAGCGGCTCAGTCCAGAACGGCGATGCCCTGGACCTCGACGAGCGCCTCGGCGTCCCAGAGGCGGGAGACCCCGATGCCGGCCATCGCCGGGTAGTCGGTTCCGACCAGGCGTCGCCACACCGCGCCGATCTCGCGAGCGTGGGCGAGGTAGCCGTCCATGTCGACCACGTAGATGGTCAGCGTCGCCAGGTCGGTGCCGGAGCCTCCGGCTGCCTCGAGCGCGGCCAGGAGGTTCGACAGCGCCTGCTCGAACTGCGCGACCACGTCGTCACCGACGATCCTGCCGTCCGCGTCGAGGGCGGTCTGCCCGGCGAGGTAGACGGTGCGCTGCCGGGTGGTGCTGACCGCGTGGCTGAACCCGCGCGGCGCCGCGAGCGCCGGGGGGTTGATCCGCTCGAAGGTCATGACTGGACGGCTCCTCCGTCGACGTTGATGCCCTGTCCGTTGATCGCCGCGTTGTCGATGCAGGCCATGACCGCCAGGGCCACCTCGTCAGGGGTCACGAGCCGTCCGATCGGCTGTCGCCGGGCCAGGATGGCGCGGGCCTCGTCCAGGGAGACCTCGAGCCGTCCGCTCATCGCCTCGAGGGTCTGGTCGGTCATCGGCGTGTCGACGTAGCCCGGGCAGACGGCGTTGGCGGTCACGCCGGACCGGGCGACCTCGTCGGCCACGGCGCGCACGAGACCGAGGACGCCGTGCTTGCTCGCGGAGTAGGCCGCGACCTGACGCTCGCCCCGCTTGGCGGCGACCGAGGCGATCACCACGATGCGGCCGTGCCCGGACTCGACCATCGAGGGCAGCACCCGGCGGATGCAGCGGAACGGCGCGGTCAGGTTGCTCTCGATCATCTGCTGCCACTGCTCGTCCGTGGTCTCGACGACGGGCGAGGCCAGGGAGGTGCCGGCGTTGGCGACCAGGGTCGCCACGGGTCCCCAGGTCTCCTCGACGCTCGCGAAGACGCGCAGCACCTCGTCGGGGTCGGTCAGGTCGGCAGCCACGCAGAGCGACCCTGCGTCGAGCCTTGCGTCGATCTCGGCTGCGACCTTCTCCAGCTTGCTGTGGTCGCGACCGACCAGCGCGACCCGGTGGCCGGCGGTCGCCAGCCGGTGGGCGACCGCTCGTCCGACGCCCTGTCCGGCTCCGGTGACGACGGCGACCCCGGCGACCCCGGCGACCCCGGCGACCCCGTCGGTCACTGACCTCTCCACGCGGGCTTCCGGCCGGCGTTGAACGCCGCGTGGAACTCGGCGTGGTCGTCGGTGGTCATCAGCAGCGCCTGGGTCATCGCGTCGAGCTCCATCGACGCCGACATCGACATGTCCAGCTCCCGGGTCAGCAGCGACTTGGTCTGCGCCAGCGCGAGCGTCGGTCCGCCGGCGATCCGCTCGGCCAGCGCGTGCACGGCGTCGTCGAGCTCCTCGTCGGCGACCAGCTGAGACACCAGGCCGTAGCGGTCCGCCGTCTCCGCGTCGATCGTGTCGCCGAGCATGAGCAGGGACGTGGCACGCCCCAGTCCCACGACCCGCGGCAGGAGGTAGGCCGCTCCCATGTCGCCACCGGAGAGACCGACCTTGGTGAAGAGGAACGCGAAGCGCCCCGACCGGCCGACGACCCGGAAGTCGGCGGCGAGCGCGATCACGGACCCGGCCCCGGCGGCGATGCCCTGGATCTTGACGATGATCGGGATGGGGCACTCGCGCATCGCGCGGATCACGTCGCCGGTCATCTTGGTGAAGGCCATCAGCTCGGCGGCCCGCATCTTCAGCAGCTCCCCGATGATCTCGTTGACGTCACCGCCTCCGCAGAACCCCTTCCCCTCGCCCTGGATCACGAGCACCTTCACGCCGGTGTGGTGGGGGAGCTCGGCGAGCAGGTCGCGCAGGTCGGCGTAGGACTCGAAGGTGAGCGGGTTGAGCTTCTCGGGCCGGTTGAGCGTGACGGTGGCGACCGCGCCCTCGACCGTGAAGTCGAAGTGCTCCCAGGTCGTGGTCAGAGGTGCGGATGCGCGGAAGCGGCTCACGGGGTGATCCTCTCGTTGAACAGCACGCGGGCGATGATCGAACGCTGCACCTCGGAGGCGCCCTCGTAGATCCGTGGAGCGCGGACGTCGCGGTAGAGGTGCTCGAGCAGATGGCCTCGCTCGAGCGCGCGGGCGCCGTGCAGCTGCACGCACTGGTCGACGATCGTCTGGGCCGCCTCGGTGGCGAAGAGCTTGGCCATCGCCGCCGACCTCGTGATCGTGCCGCGATCGGCGCCGCCGTCGTAGGCGCTCGCGGCGGCGTAGACCAGCAGGCGTGCGGCCTCGAGCCGGGTAGCCAGGTCGGCCAGGGTGTGGGCCACCGTCTGCTGCTCGGAGAGCGGGCCGCCGAACGCGTGCCGGGTGGCGACGTGGTCGAGGGTCGCGTCGATGGCGGCCTGTGCCATGCCGACGGCGAAGGCGCCGACACTGGGACGGAACAGGTCGAGGGTCCGCATCGCCACCCGGAAGCCGGCGTCGACCTCGCCGAGCACGTCGGACGCGTCCACGCGTACGCCGTCCAGGACGAGTCGCCCGATCGGGTGGGGGACAGGAGGTCCAGGTGCTCGCCGGACAGTCCTTCCGCGTCACCCGCCACCGCGAAGGCGGTGACCCCGCGGGCCCCGGCGCCCTCGGTCGTGCGGGCGAAGACGGTGTAGACGTCGGCCTCGGGAGCGTTGGAGATCCACAGCTTCTCGCCGTAGAGCCGCCAGCCGTCGCCGTCGCGCGTGGCGCGCAGCGACAGGGCCGCCGCGTCGGAGCCGGCCTCGGGCTCGGTCAGCGCGAACGCCGGCACCGTCGTGCCCGCCACGACGCCGGGGATCCATCGCTCCACCGTCTCGGGTGAGCCGGACTGCAGGATCGGGTAGCTCCCCAGCCCCTGCAGCGCGAGCGCGGTCTCGGCCTCGGCCGACACCGTCGCGATGGTCTCGCGGAGCAGGCACAGCCGCATCGCCGCGGCGTCCCGGACAGGTTCGCCGGGCGGCGCCTCCGAAGAGGTCGCGCAGCAGGCCGTGGCCGCCCATCGCCGACGAGGAGCGGCCGGTTGACCCGGCCCTCGGTGCCCTTCTCGACGAGGGGGAGCAGCTCGACGGCCACGTCGCGCACCCGCCGGACGTAGCTCCGCTGCTCGTCGTCGAGCGCGAGCGCAGGCATCCCCACCTCACGAAGTTATATCGGTTTGACAACGAACGTCAAGCAAACAATATACTGGGCCGACGAGCACGGGAGGCACAGTGCGGATCGCAGTCATCGGTGGCGGCCCGGGAGGGCTCTACTTCGCCGCACTCGCCAAGCAGCTCGGGCCCGATCACGACATCACCGTGTGGGAGCGCAACGCCGCCGACGACACGTTCGGCTTCGGCGTCGTCTTCTCGGACGAGACGCTCGGGGGCATCGCCCACGCCGACCCGGTCATCCACGACCAGATGGAGCGGGAGTTCGCGCGCTGGGACGACATCGACGTCCACTACAAGGGCGAGGTCGTCACCAGCGGCGGGCACGGGTTCGCGGCGCTGGGCCGCAAGAGGCTGCTCGACATCCTCCAGCGCCGGTGCGCGGAGCTCGGGGTCGACGTCCGCTTCAGCTCGACCGCGCCCGACGTCGAGCAGCTCTCCGACGACCACGACCTCGTGGTCGCAGCGGACGGCGTCAACTCCCTCGTCCGCACCAAGTACGCCGACCAGTTCCAGCCCACGCTGGACGTGCGGCGCTGCCGCTACATGTGGCTCGGCACCGACAAGGTCTTCGAGGCGTTCACCTTCGACATCCTCGAGACCCCCCACGGCGTCATGCAGATGCACGGCTACCCCTTCGACGCCCACGGCAGCACCTTCATCGTCGAGATGCACGACGACGTGTGGCGGCGCGCGGGGTTCGACAAGGTCACGGCGGCCGACCTCGCGCCAGGGGAGTCCGACGAGGCCTCCGTCGCGGCGGTGCGCGAGCTCTTCGCCGAGGCGCTGGACGGGCACGAGGTGCTGGCGAACAACTCGCGCTGGGTCAGCTTCACCACCGTCCGCAACGAGCGCTGGTTCCACGACAACGTCGTGCTGCTGGGCGACGCCGCCCACACCGCACACTTCTCCATCGGCTCCGGCACCAAGCTCGCCATGGAGGACGCGCTCTCGCTCGCCGCCTGCCTCCACGAGTCGCCGGACCTGAAGGACGCGCTCGCGGCGTACGAGCAGGAGCGCAAGGCCGTGGTCATCTCCACCCAGCGCGCGGCCCAGGCGAGCCTGGAGTGGTTCGAGAACCTGGGCCAGTACACCCACCAGCACCCGCTGCAGTTCGCGTTCAACATCCTCACCCGCAGCCGCCGGATCACCTACGACAACCTGCGGCTGCGCGACCCCGAGTTCATCGCCCGGGTCGACGAGTGGTTCGCCAGGACCCAGCGCGAGGCCGGGCACGGCACGGGGGAGGCGGGCCCGCCGATGTTCGCGCCGTTCCGGCTCGGCGGCCTCGAGCTCGCCAACCGGGTCGTCGTCTCGCCCATGGACATGTATGTCGCGCAGGACGGCATGCCGGGCGACTTCCACCTCGTCCATCTCGGCGGGAAGGCGCTCGGCGGCGCCGGCCTGGTGATGACCGAGATGGTCTGCGTCTCCCCGCGCGCACGGATCACCCCCGGGTGCACCGGGCTGTGGTCCGACGAGCAGGGCGCCGCCTGGGCGCGGATCTGCGACTTCGTGCACGAGTCCAGCTCGGCACGCATCGGGATCCAGCTCGGCCACAGCGGACCCAAGGGCTCGACGAAGCTCATGTGGGAGGGCATGGACCAACCGCTGCCCGAGGGCAACTGGCCGCTGGTGTCGGCCTCGGGCCTGCCCTACAAGGAGGGCGTCAACCAGACCCCGACGTCGCTGGACCGCGCCGGCATGGACGCCGTGGTCGGCGACTTCGTGTCCGCGGCCCGGCGCGCGGCCGCTGCGGGCTTCGACCTCCTCGAGCTCCACTGCGCGCACGGCTACCTGCTGTCGTCGTTCCTGTCCCCGGTGACCAACCGGCGCAAGGACGACTACGGCGGCGACGTCGCCCACCGGCTGCGGTTCCCGCTCGAGGTGTTCGCCGCGGTGCGCGAGGTGTGGCCCGCCGAGCGACCCATGACCGTCCGCATCTCCGCCACGGACTGGGTCGAGGACGGGATCAGCCTCGAGGACACCCTCGAGGTGGCGCGCGCCTTCGAGGCGGCGGGGGCGGCCGCGATCGACGTGTCCACCGGTCAGGTCACGCCCGACGAGCGGCCGGCGTTCGGGCGGTCCTACCAGACGCCGTACGCCGACGCGATCCGCAACAGCCTGCACCTCCCGACCATCGCCGTCGGGGTGATCTCCTCGGCCGACGACGTCAACACGATCGTGCTGTCCGGGCGCGCGGACCTCTGTGCCCTGGGCCGGGTGCACCTCTACGACCCGAGCTGGACCCTCCACGCCGCGCTGGAGCAGGACTACGACGGTCCCGGTGCGCGGTGGCCGATGCCCTGGCTCCCGGGTCGCCGCAAGCCGCAGACCGGGCGGTCCGACGGGCCGAAGCCACGGCTCGAGCTGATCCGGTCGCAGGGCGCGAGCGACGGCCACCAGCGGTGGCGGGCGCGGTGATCTCCGTCGGCGTGGTGACTCCGCACGCCGCGGCCGGACCGGAGGCCGAGTTCCCCCACATGGCGTCCGGGCAGGTCGTCACCCAGGTCTCGCGCATCCCGGCGCCCGGCGCGACCGACGCGGCGCCCGGCACGCCGCCGGGGTCACCACCCGGCCTGCTGGCGCTGTCCGCGCCGTCGGCCCTGGACCGGGCGGTCGCGGCCTTCGCCGCCGGATCGGTGGACGTCGTCGCCCATGCCTCGACGAGCACCGGCTACGCGCTCGGCTTCGACGCCGAGACCGAGATGCTGGACCGGCTCTCGCAGCGGTGCGGCCTCCCCGTCGCCGGGACGTCCGTGGCGGCCGCGGCGGCGCTCCGGTCCCTGGACGTCCAACGGGTCGCCCTGGTGCACCCGCCGTGGTTCGAGGACGAGCTCCACTCCCTCGGCGCGGCATACTTCCGCGACCAGGGGTTCGCGGTGGTCGCGTCGGGTCCGGCCGACGTTCCCCACGACCCGGACCGGATCGAGCCCGGCGCGGTCGTCGAGTGGGTCTCCGCACACCTGAGCGACGAGGCGGAGGCGGTGTTCATCGGAGGGAACGGGTTCCGGGCCGCCGGCGCGGTCGAGCCGCTGGAGGAGCGCCTCGGACGTCCGGTGCTCGAGTCGAACCAGGTGCTCCTCTGGTCGGTCCTTGCCACGTTGGGTCGAGGCGACGTCGCGGTCAGCGGCTACGGACGACTCCTCGGGCAGTGACGCGCCGCGTCCACCTGCGCTACGTTCAGCCATTGACCGCGCCGGAGTACTGGCTCGCTGGACGCTCGCGCTTCTTCTGGGAGCAGTGCTCGTCGCGGTCCCGCACGAGGTCTTCGCGGCCACCGATGCGGTGAGCCTCACGCGCATCGACATCGCATTGCCGGCGCAGCCCGACTCGGTCGCGCTGGGCGATCTCGACGGACTGCACGGCAAGGACATCGTGGTCGCCCTGCCGGCCTCCGGCGGCGTCGGCGTGCTGCTCAACAACGGGGACGGCACGTTCGCGCCGATGCAGCCCTACACCGGGGGCCCGCAGTGCGCGGGACTGGCCGTGGACATCACTCTCGGAGACGTGACGACGCCGGCCCCCGGCAACCGCCTGCTCCCCGACGGGAAGCTCGACGCCTACATCGCGTGCACGCCGTACGTCGTGCGGCTCACCGGGGACGGGACCGGCGCGCTGACCAACCCGGAGCCGTTCAACCTCGGCGTGCAGCAGTACCTCGGCCCCGACACGCTCGACATGCTCACGCTGATGCGCCGGCCGGACAGCACTCCGACGACTCCTCCGCTGCTGGTGCTCCAGCACGCGGTGGGGAGCTTCGGCCGGCAGCTCTGCATCAGCTACGAGCTCGATCCCAACCAGCTGGTGTGCAACGCCACCCCGGTGCAGGGCCCACTGGCCGTGGGCGACCTCAACGGCGCTGCGGACGGACTGCCTCCCGACGAGATCGTCACCGAGGAGCCCGCAGGCAAGCTGGGCGTCTTCGGCTTCGGTTGGGTGCCGGGCTTCCCCACGCAGTGGAACGACAGCACCCGCGACGTGCCCGGCGATCCCGCCGGTCAGCCCGGGCTCGAGTCCGCCGCGCTCGGCGACCTGGAGGACGACGGGGACCTCGACATCGTCGTCAGCCAGTTCGTCAACAGCGTGAGCGCTCGGGTGGACTCCATCCACTACTTCAAGTGGGACCCCGCCGGCAGCGGTGGCCTCGAGGTGGTGGCGCACACGCTGCCCTCGGCGCCCGGCCTGGACGCGGTCGCTGTTGCCGACGTCGACGGGGACGGGCACAGCGACGTCATCGCCGCCGGTGACTACGGCAGGGGGATGATCCATCTCGGCAACGCCGCAGGCGGGTTCGACGGCGGCACCGACCTGCCACAGCTCGGCTACCAGGACCCGGCCACCGCCACCCGTGTGGCGATGGCCGTGGGCGACCTGTGTGGGGACGTCCGCCCGGAGATCGTCGTCTCCGACGCGGTCCACCAGGCCGTGATGGTCTATCGCAACACCTCCACGATGCCCGCCTGCACGTCACCGCCGCCACCGCCACCACCCCCGCCGCCACCGCCACCGCCGCCGCCACCGCCGCCGCCACCGCCGCCACCGCCGCCACCGCCGCCACCGGCCACCTGCACCGCTCCGGGCACCGTCGCCCACACAGTCGGGACGCCGGGGGCCGACGTGCTCGTGGGCACCAACGGCCGCGACGTGCTGAGCGGACGCGGGGGTGACGACTGCATGTTCGGACTGGCCAACGACGACCGGATGTCGGGCGGCACCGGTGCGGACCTGGTCGACGGTGGCACGGGGAACGACCGCCTGAACGGCGACGCGGGCACGGACAAGATCCGAGCCGGGCGCGGCAACGACGACATCACCCCGGGAGCCGGGAAGGACACGGTCGCGGCCCAGGGCGGGAACGACGAGATCATGGCTCGCGACGGCGAGAGGGACGTCATCGACTGTGGCGCCGGCGTCGACAAGGTGACCGCGGACCGCACCGACCAGGTCAAGAGCTGCGAGTACGTGAAGCGAGCGCAGCGCTCCCGGACCGCCCCCTACCCGGCGTTCCGCTTCATCCAGCGCAGCACGTCCGCGGCGAGCGGGAGCACGGCGGCGTCCGCGTCGGTGAGCAGGGCGTACCCGTGTCCGCTCTCGGGCGTCAGCAGCGCGCTGCTGGGAGGTGCGTTGGCCACGATCTGGTGAGCGCCGGCTGCCTCCAGCGGGCCCTCACTGGTCGCCATCGCCACGAGGGCCGGTATCTCGAGGGCCCGACCCCGGCGTACGACGTCCATGCCACTCCAGTCCACGGGGCCCGAGAGGTCCACGACCGCATCGATCCCCGGCAGCGTGGCCGCACTCATCAGCGCGACGCTGCCGCCCATCGAGGCGCCGGCGACGACGACGTGCTCGGCGTGCAGCTCGGTCCGGGCGTGCTCGACGGCCACCGCCACCGGATCGGTCTGGTCGGCGTCGGCGAAGGTGCCGTCCGTGACCGCCCGGCAGTCGGCCTCGCCGTACTGGCACAGGTCGATCGCCAGCACCGTGAACCCGGCGTCGGCGGCGGCCGGCATGAAGGGCAGCCACCCGCAGAGCCCGTTGCCGTCGGTCTGGTGGAGGAGCACGACGACCACCCGGCCCCGGCCCAGCCGGACGGCCGGGATCGTGCCGACCTCCGGGTCTCGCAGGGTGAGGGGCTCGAACGGTGCCGCGACGACGGAGGCGGGCTGCGGGCCGCACCGCTGGAGCGGGCCCGTCAACGATGTCCACGCGGGGGCGCTCGTCGTGGCCGGGGCGCTGGTCGTGGCCGGCGCGGTCGTCGTGGGGGGAGTGGACTCGGGCGCGGCGGCGTCCTCGTGGGTCCCGCTGTCGCTCTGGCAGCCCGTCACCAGGAGCGAGAGTGAAGCGGCGAGCACGGCCGCGGCCAGACGGCTGGAGGACTGACGAGGCATCGCCGCAGATTAGTACGAACTCGTAGTATATGACAACGGACGGCGGCCGCTCACGATGTTCACCGGCCGACCGGATCCGGGCGCCGTCCGTCCGGAACCGGTCGTAGGGTCCTCGCCATGCACGAGCGTCGGGAGCACGACCTCAGCAACACCGAGCTGCGCAACGTGATCGTCCGCGGTGCGGACCTGCGCGGCGGCGGCGTCGCCGACTGCCGGCTCCGCGGGGTGGACCTGTGGAACATCGAGATCCACGGTGACCTCCAGAACGTCGTCGTCAACGGGGTCGACATCGCACCGCTGGTCGAGGCCGAGCTCGACCGGCGCGACCCGGAGCGGCCGAAGATGCGCCCGGAGACGCCCGAGGGTTTCCGGGCGGCGTGGCGGATCCTCGAGGGGCGGTGGGCCGAGACGGTCGAGCGCGCTCGAGGCCTCGACGAGGCGTTGCTGCAGGAGCCGGTCGGGGACGAGTGGTCGTTCGTGCAGACGCTGCGCCACCTCTGCTTCGCCAGCGACGCCTGGGTCGGACGGATGGTGCTGGGCGACCCCTCGCCGTGGCATGCGCTCGACCTGCCGTGGGACGAGGCGCCGGGGTGGGACGGCATCCCGTGGGACCGCGAGGCGCGGCCCGGCCTCGACGAGGTGCTCGCCGTGCGCCGGGAGCGCCAGGCGATGGTGAAGCAGGTGCTCGACGGCCTCACCGAGGAGCAGCTGGCGGGCACCGTGACCCGGACCGAGCCGGGGTGGCCGCAGGTGGAGGACTTCCCGGTGAAGGAGTGCCTGCTCATCGTCCTCAACGAGGAGTGGCAGCACCGGCTCTACGCCGAGCGCGACCTGACCGTCCTCGAGACTGCCTAGCTCACCAGCCGGTCACCAGCCGGGCGAGGGCCGCCAGCCCGGCGCGGGATCCTCACCCACGCGGCCGTCCACGGCCTCGCGCAGGAGGTCGGCCTGACCGGTGTGCCGTCCGTACTCCTCGACCAGGTCGCACAGGACCCGCCGCGCGCTGACCGGCTCGCCGACCACCTCGGCGACGTGCACCTGCTGGTCGAGGCCGGTCTCGAGGAGCCCCGCGAAGGCCTTCCTCGAGCGAGCCACCGCGCTGTCGTAGAGCTCGTAGAGGGTCTCCGGTGCGTCCGAGGCGGCGGAGCTGAACTCCCAGTCGTTGTCGCCGTCCCAGCCGTTCTGGTCCCATACCGCCGGCATCGGCGCGCCCGACAGCTTGTGCGTCGACGCGTAGTCCTCCTGCGCGGCCAGGTGCTTGAGCAACCCGCCCAGCGTGAGCGTCGAGGGCCCGAGCCGGGCCGAGAGCCCCTCCGAGGACAGACCGTCGGCCTTCCAACGGAACGTCCACCGCAGCCGATCGAGGGCGCCGAGCACGTGCTCGGCCTCGGTGCCCGACAGCGGCGGCTCCCACGGGGTCTCAGTCACTGTCCCGCCCCCTCGAGAGGCTGGCCCTCACCGACCAGGCCGTCGACGGACTCGCGGATCAGGTCCGCGTGGCCGGTGTGCCGCGCGTACTCCTCGATCATGTCGACCAGCATCCGGCGCAGGTTGGGAGGCTCGGTCCACTCGCTCCACCGCACCCGGGCGTCGGCACCGCGGTCGGTGAGGAACGCCGCGACCGCGGCACGTGACCGGTCGGTGGCCGCCTCCCACAGGGCCTGCAGCTCGTCGGGGGAGTCGTCGGCGGCCGAGCGCCAGTCCCAGTCGGGATCGGCGTCGAAGTCGACATCGGCCCAGGGCGCCGGCATGTGCTCACCCAGACCGAGCGAGAAGTAGTAGTCCTCGACCAGCGAGACGTGCTTGACCAGGCCGGCCAGGGTCATCGTCGACGGGCCGAGGCGTCGCTGCATCTCCTCGGCGGAGAGACCGAAGCACTTCCACGCGAACGTGCGGCGGTTGCGGTCGAGGGCGCCGAGCAGGGTGTCGAGCTCGGAGCCGGCCGCCGGCAGCTCGGTGTGGGCGGGAGCGTCAGTCGATGTGGTCATGGGTCGACGATAGGAAGCATTCCGGACGTTTCCCTGCCGGTTCGTCGGCTACCGTGCCGCTCGTGCACGACGACACCAGCCCCACCGCCCGGGCGCTGCTGGCCCTCGAGCTGCTCCAGGGCATCCCCGGCATCACCGCCGAGCGGCTCGGTGACCGGCTCGGCGTCTCCGAGCGCGCGGCCCGGCGCTACGTCGCGATCCTGCGCGAGGCCGGGGTGCCGATCGAGTCCGTCCGCGGACCCTACGGCGGCTACCGGGTCGGCCGCGGGCTGCGGCTGCCGCCACTGATGTTCACCGCGAGCGAAGCCCTCGGCCTGGTCATGGCGGTGCTCGAGGCGCACGGCGGGACGCGGGGGGACGACCCGGTGGCCAGCGCGGTCGGCAAGATGGTCCGGGTCCTCCCCGAGAACGTCGCGCGCCCGCTCGAGGCACTGCGGCACGTGACGGCGCGGCGTACCGACCCGGACCCGCCGCCGCCCGAGATCACCGCCACCCTGGTGCGAGCCAGCGCCGACCGGCGCCGGGTGCGGATCGGCTACGCGCTCGGACCGCACCGCGAGCGCTCCTTGCAGGTCGACCCGTGGGCCGTCGTGGTCCGGCACGGCCGGTGGTACGTGCTCGGCTGGTCCCACGCCGCCGACGCGCGGCGGATGTACCGCATCGACCGCGTCAGGTCGGTCGAGGTGCTGGCCGACCCCTTCACGCCGCCCGAGGACCTCGACCCGTTCCGCGCGCTCGAGGAGCAGATGTCGCAGGGCTGGCCCTACGCCGTCGAGGTCGAGATCGACGCCCCGCTGGAGGAGGCGCGCCGCCGGCTGCGCCGCAGCCTGGGCAGCACCGAGGCGATCGACGCCGACCACACCCGCCTGACCGGCAGCACCGAGAACCTCTACTGGTACGCCACCCAGATCGCCGAGCTCCCCACGCCCTACCGCGTCGTCGGCGGCCCGGAGATCCGGGACGCGGTGCGCGGCGTCGCGGAGCGGATGCTGGCCTCGCTCGAGACGGTCAGCCCGCTCTCACGGTGAACTCGTTGCCGTCGGGGTCGGCGAGCTCGACGCCGTCGCCGCGCTCGCCGATCCAGGTCGCCCCGAGGCCGACCAGCCGCTCCGCCTCCGTGGCGAGGTCGTCGTGGGTGGCCAGGTCGAAGCGCTGCCGGTTCCTGCCGTCTTGGGGCGCGACGGGTGGGCCGCCCCACGAGACCTTGGTGCCGCCGTGTGGCGACTGCACCGCTGTCTCCTCGTCCTGGTCCCAGACGAGCGGCCAGCCGAGCGCATCGCGCCAGAACAGGCCGACCTCCCGGGTGCCGTCGCACGTGACCTCGCCGAGGAAGCCGGTGCCGGCCAGGAAGCCGTTGCGCGGCTCGATCACGCAGAGCTCGTTGCCGCCCGGATCGGCCAGCACCACGAAGTCGGCGTCCGGGGGCTGACCCGCGTCGTGGTGGCGACCGCCGAGCTGCAGCGCCCGTTCGATGGTCCGCTGCTGGTCCTCGAGGCTGGTGCTGGTCAGGTGGAGATGCAGGCGGTGCGGTCCGAGTGGATCCCTGGATGTCCTCACGAACCGGAGTCCCACCTGCGTGTCGTCACCCGGCAGCAGCACGCCGTCCGCCTCGTCGACCATGTCCCGGCCGAGCACGCCGGCCCAGAACGCTGCCGGGCCGGCCGGGTCGTGGGCGTCGAGGGCCACAGCCACGAGTCGCGACGTCACCCCCACACGCTAGAGGCGACCGAGGAACTCCAGCACCCGCTTTTGCAGCAGTGCGGCCGCGTCGGCGTCGTAGGACGAGAGAGAGGAGTCTTCGAAGAGGTGCTTGTCGCCGGGGTAGAGGAACAGCTCGGCGTCGTCGACCTGGTCGACGATCTCGCGAGCCGCGTCGACGTCGCCCTCGCCGGCGAAGAACTCGTCGGCGTCCATGCCGTGGATCTGGACCGGAACGCCCGCGGGCCAGGGGCCGATCGCCCATTCGCCGCTGATCGGCAGGCACGACTCCATCAGCACGGCACCCTTGGCGCCCGGCCGGGTCTGCGCGAGCCGCTGCGCCTGCATCACCCCGGACGAGATGCCGGCGTACACGAGTGCCTCGGGCAGCCCGGCGGCCGCCTCGTCGGCCAGCTTGTCGAGGTCGGGAGCACCGTCACCCTGGGAGAAGGCGGCGCCGTCCTGGATCGAGTCGAAGGTGCGCCCGTCGTAGAGATCGGGAGTGTGCACCGTGTGGCCGGCCGCGCGGAGCTCGTCGGCGAACGCGACGACGCCCGGGGTCAGGCCCTGGATGTGGTGGAAGAGGAGTACGTCAGCCATGGGCCAGACGTTAGGGCGGGTTCCGGACGGTCCGCGTCCGCATGCGGGATCCCTGCGCAACATTTCGCTGGGTGGAACGATGCGCTGCCCAGGGGATCGGTCCGGAGTACGTTTCCAGGATGGCCGCCCGAGCGCTCCCGCCGTTCCGCGCCGACCACGTCGGGAGCCTGCTCAGGCCGCCTGACCTCCTCGACGCCCGTGCCCGGCACCGGGCGGGGGAGCTGGACGACGAGGGGCTCAGGGTCGTCGAGGACACCGCGGTCCGCGACGTGGTCGCCCTCCAGCGCGACGCGGGGCTGCGCACCGCGACCGACGGGGAGTTCCGGCGCACGTCGTGGCACATGGACTTCATCTACCAGCTCGAGGGCGTCGACCCGACCGACCAGAAGCTCGCCGTGCACTTCCGCAACAAGGGTGGCGACCTCGACTTCGAGTCCGCGGCCCTGAGTGTGCACGACCGGATCGGGCTGGGCCACACGATCTTCGGAGACGCGTTCGACTACCTGCAGACCGTGGTCGACGGAGACCAGGTCGCGAAGCTGACCATCCCGTCGCCCAACATGGTCCACTACCGCGGCGGCCGGGCGGCGATCGACGAGTCGGTCTACCCCGACCTCGAGCCGTTCTGGACCGACCTCGCCGCGGCGTACGCCGAGCAGGTCCGCAGGGTCGCCGACCTCGGCTGCACCTACCTCCAGCTCGACGACACCAGCCTCGCCTACCTCAACGACCCCGAGCAGCGCGCGATGGTCGCGGCGCAGGGCGGCGATCCCGACCACCTGCACGAGCAGTACGTGCGCAACGTCAACGCCGCCATCGCCGGTCGTCCCGAGCAGCTCCGCGTGACCACGCACATGTGCCGGGGCAACTTCCGGTCGTCGTGGGCGGCGGAGGGCGGCTACGACTTCGTGGCCGAGGTGTTGTTCAGCCAGCTCGACGTCGACGGCTTCTTCCTCGAGTACGACGACGAGCGGTCCGGGGGCTTCGAGCCGCTGCGCTTCGTGCCCGAGGGCAAGCAGGTCGTCCTCGGCCTGGTCACGACGAAGACCGGGCGGCTCGAGGACAAGGACGACCTGAAGAGACGCATCGACGAGGCGTCGAAGTTCGTCCCCCTCGAGCAGCTCTGCCTCTCGCCCCAGTGCGGGTTCTCCTCCACCGTGGAGGGCAACGAGCTGACCGTCGAGCAGGAGCGGGCCAAGCTGCGACTGGTCGTGGAGACCGCCGAGGACGTGTGGGGGTAGGGATGGGACTTCTGGAGGGCAGCGACTGGGAGGGCAAGGTCTTCAAGGGCGGCGCCTGGACCGACGGCGGCGGCGGCACGTACGCCGTGGTCGAGCCCGCGACAGGCGGCGAGCTGGGTGCGATGGGCCAGGCCGACGCCGAGGACGTCGCCGAGGCAGCCGCCTCGGCCGCCGCGGCGCAGGGGGACTGGGCCGCGCTCCCGCACACGCAACGCGCGGCCGTGCTCCGCCGGGCCGGCGACCTCTGGGCCGAGCACGCCGACGAGGTCCGGGACTGGAACGTCCGCGAGGTCGGTGCGATCCCGCCGATGGCCGACTTCGCCATGCACGTGGCGGCCGAGGAGTGCTACCAGGCCGCGTCGCTGCCCGGGCAGCCGATCGGCCAGGTGCTCCCCAGCGAGCAGCCCCGGCTGTCGATGGCCCGCCAGGTGCCGGCCGGCGTGGTCGCGGTGATCTCGCCGTTCAACGTCCCGATCATCCTGGGCATCCGGTCGGTGGCGCCGGCGCTCGCGCTCGGCAACGCGGTGATCCTGAAGCCGGACCCGCGGACCGCCGTGACCGGCGGGACGATCATGGCGCGGATCTTCGAGGAGGCGGGCCTGCCGGCCGGCGTGCTGCAGATGCTTCCCGGCGGCAAGGACGTCGGCGAGGCGATGGTCACCGACCCGCACGTCCGGGTCATCTCGTTCACCGGCTCGACCGCGGTCGGCCGCTCGATCGGCGAGCTCGCGGGCCGCCACCTCAAGCGCGCGCACCTCGAGCTGGGCGGCAACTCGGCGCTGCTGATCCTGGAGGACGCGGACGTGGAGAAGGCGGTGGGGCTGACCGGCTGGGCGTCGTTCCTCAACCAGGGCCAGATCTGCATGACCACGGGCCGCTACTTCGTCGCCGACGGCATCTACGACGACTTCGTCGACCAGCTGTCGGCGAAGGCCGGCCACCTCCCCGTCGGCGACCCGCACACCGAGCAGGTCGCCCTCGGCCCGGTCATCGACGAGGGTTCGCGCGACAAGATCCACGGGCTGGTCACCGACAGCGTCGAGCAGGGTGCGCGGCTGGCCGCGGGGGGCGAGTTCGACCGGCTCTTCTACCGGCCCACCGTGCTCGCGGAGGTCCCGCTGGGCTCCCCGGTCTTCACCGAGGAGGTCTTCGGGCCGGTCGCACCGGTGACCAGGGTCTCGTCGGTCGAGGACGCGGTCCGGCTCGCCGCCGCGAGTGACTACGGCCTGTCGCTGGGCATCGTCACCCGGGACGTGATGCGCGGCCTCGAGCTCGCCGAGCAGATCCCGACGGGCATCGTGCACATCAACGACCAGACGGTCAACGACGAGGCCAACGTCCCGTTCGGCGGTCTCGGCGCCTCGGGCATCGGCCGGCTCGGCGGCGCGGCCGCGAACATCGAGGCGTTCACCGAGACCCGCTGGATCACGATGCGCGGGGAGCCGGCCAGCTACCCGTTCTGAGCTGTCGCGACCGAGGCCGACCAGCCCCGGACCGTTGCGCTCACTCGAACAATCCGATGAACTTGTGAGCCTCCACCTCAAGGCGGGCCGCGATGATCACCGATCCCTTCGACTCCGGACCCACGGGCACGTTCAAGACGCTCTGCCAGAAGTATCCGGACAACACCGTGTTCAGGGGCGCTGACGGCTTCCGTTCGCTCTGGGGGCCGGTCTTCTACCGCGGACGTGCGAACCGAAAGGCACGGCTGCTCGTCATCGGACAGGACCCCGCCCAGACCGAGGCGGTCACGCGCCGAATCCTGTCGGGCCAGGCCGGCCGCCGCGTGCAGGGCTTCGTCGAGAAGCTGGGCTACACCGAGAGCTACCTGATGATCAACGCCTTCCTCTACGGCATCTACAACCAGACGATGGCGTTGCCGCACCTGAACGACCCCGACATCCAGGCGTATCGGCACAAATGGCTGGAGGCGGCGTTCAAGCCTGGCCTGATCGAAGCAGTCGTCACCTTCGGCACGCCCGCCTTCAACGCGTGGACGGCGTTCACGGCGACGCCTGCCGGGCAGAGCGTGCTCCCGACCATCCAGTTCCACAAGGCGCTGCACCCGACGGCCGACAAGCCCGGCGGGCCGATCTCGCGGCAGGACCTGCTCGACAACTGGAATGTCGCCCTGCAGAGCCTGCATCCCAACATCCAGCACCCTGACGTGGCCCAGCCGTTGGTCCCCTACGGCAGCGACTTCACGGCTGCGGAGCTGCCGGAGATCCCGAGCCGGGACCTTCCCATGGGCCTGCAGCCCTGGATGCGCAACACGGACTTCTGGGCATCGATGTCCCCCACCCCGGGCACCGAGCGAGCCAACATCTCGATCGAGGTCCCGTAGGCCGCGCGGCGCCCGGTGCTCTCGTCGACCGCCGACCCACTCTGAGCCAGGAGGGCCGTCCCGCTACTGCTCCTCCCCACAGGTGCTGCCGGGCGCGGGCAGCGCCAGGCTGAGGAGGTAGCGGTCGACCTTGCGACGGATGCACGCGTTGTCGAAGTAGGACGTGTGCGTCGAGCTCGGGCCGCTCTTCTCGGTGAGGAGCCGCCCGCTGTCGAGCAGTCCGGCCAGGGCAACGGCGCCGGGGTACGGCGTGGACGGGTCGCCCTGTGAGCCCACGACCAGCACCGGGGCTGCGCCCTGGGCGTGGAAGTCGCCCCGCCAGTCGCTGGGCGGGTCGGACGCCGGCCACCTGCCGCAGGCCGCGCCGTTGGCGCCGTCGTAGATGGGCGGCCCGAGGATCAGCGCGGGACCCAGCCGCGGGGCGATCCGGTTGCTGCGCAGGGCGTAGTGCCTGAACTCGGCCGGCGTGACGCTGCCGGCGGAGTCGGTGCACTCGATGGCGATGTTGGTGGCTCCGCCTGCGTCGATCAGGTCGGCGTTGGTGATGACCGGCCGGCCGGCCGCGATGTCGCCCAGCGCCCGCCCGGTGTCCTGCCAGGCCGCGCGGCCGCTCCCGGTCTGGAGGTAGAGGATCTCGGCCACGGTGTAGCCATTGGTGATCGCCCGACGCTTGCCGTGTCCCTTGACCAGCGGCTGGTCGTCCAGGCGGCGGATGAGGCGGTCAACGGCTCCTTCGGCGTCGCCGTCACCGAATTGGCAGGCCCGCGGCTGCTTCGAGCACCAGGCGAGGAAGGCGTCGACCGAGCGCTCGCTGGCCTGGGCGTTGAGCTTGAGCAGGCCGAGGAAGTCGTCGCCGTACTGCCGCGGGTCCACGGAGCCGTCGAGGGTCAGCGCCCGGACCCGGGTGGGGTAGAGGTCGGCGTAGACCGTGCCCAGGTAGGTGCCGTAGGAGAAGCCCAGGTAGCTCAGCTTCTGGTCGCCGACGGCGGCGCGGAGCCGGTCGAGGTCGCGGACGGCGTACTCGGTGCCGGTGAGGTCCACGAGGTCGCCGCTGGCCTCGCGGCAGCTCGCGGCGTACTCAGCGCCGGTCCGCAGCGCCCGCCGCACGGCCGCGCGGTCGACGGCCGGTCGGCCCTCGGCCCGGTCCAGCCGCCGGACCGTGCGGGCCGCCGGCTCACAGGCGATGCTGGGCGTGCTGCGGTTGGTGCCGCGCGGGTCGAAACCGACGAGGTCGAAGTGCTTTCGGAGCGCCTTCAAGATCGGGGAGGTCCCGGCGAAGGCCACGAAGTCGACACCCGACCCGCCCGGGCCACCGGGGTTGAGGAACAGCGACCCGATGCGGTCCGGCCCCGTCGCGGGCAGCCGGTCCAGCGCGATGGTCGCCGTACCCGCCGCCGGACTGCGGTAGTCCAGCGGCACCTGGTACGTCGCGCACTGCACCATCTTGCTGGCTCCCCGCAGGTCGCGACCGCAGCCGTGCCACGCGACAGCCGGCACCGACCCCGGGTCGGCGCCGGGCTCGGCCGGCTCGCCCGACGGCGGTGTCCCTGTGGCGGGTGCGGAGGCGGGCGCCGCCGCGCTGCTCCCGGCTTCGGCTCCGGAAGGCGGGCTGAGGAGTGCGGCGGCCAGGACGGTCGTCACGGCTGCGGTCAGCAGCAGCGGCGTCCTACGACGGGCGGTGCGGACGGAGGTCAGAAGAATCGCCACGGCGGGCTCCCAGGTGGACGAGTCGGGACCATCGACCCTAGAACCGGCAACGGCGTCTGTCACCCGGCGGAGGTCGGGACCGGACCCGCCTGGCACCTCCCAGACGTGGGACGTCAGAGAGCTCGGTCGAGAAGCACCGCGGCCAGCCCCTCCGGGTTGGCCAGTGCGACCAGGTGCCCGCCGTCGATCACCGTGGGCTCGATGCCGAGTCGGTCCGCCAGGTAGTGGCGCTGGAGCTGCTCCGGGAAGAACCGGTCATGACGTCCGGTGATCGCAGTCGTCGGCACGTCCGGCCACGCGGCCAGCGGCCAGGGCTGGTCGGCGATGCCGCTCTCCGCCCGTGGCTCGCCGCGGGCGAGGACCGCATCGGTCACCTCGGGCGGTACGTCGTGGAAGAAGGCCTCGCGCAGGTCGAACGGCGCGTCGGGGTCGCGGCCGTCGCGCTCGGCGTACGCGCGGCTGGCGTCCGGCTGCCCGACGGCGTCCCACCACTCGTCGAAGGCCTCGCCGGGCACAGGGACCATCGCGTTGACCAGCACGAGGCGTCGTACGTCGAGCCGGTCGACGACGAGCGGGGCCGAGAAGCCGCCCAGCGAATGCGCGACGAGGGTGACGTCGGTGGCGGCACCGGCAGCGGCCACGATGGCGTCGGCGTAGGACGCGAGGCCGGAGGGGTCACCGGCCGGGAGGTCCACCGAGACGGTGTCGGGGCCGAGCAGGGGTGCGAGGCGGTGCCAGTAGAAGGCGTCACCGCCGGCGCCCGGGACCAGCACGAAGGTCATGCGCGTGGAGACCGCGGGGGCGGGTCCGGCTCATCGGTCACGAGGGGACGAGGTCGCCCCACCGGACATGCGCGAGCCGGTCGCGGTACTCACCGACCAGGCCCGGCCAGTTGGTGGTGATCTTGCCGCCGTCCTGGTACCAGTT
Source organism: uncultured Actinomycetota bacterium (assembly GCA_963766475.1). Taxonomy (GTDB): domain Bacteria; phylum Actinomycetota; class Actinomycetes; order Propionibacteriales; family Nocardioidaceae; genus Nocardioides. The sequence goes on from CAVXZS010000011.1 coordinate 255,996, forward strand.
GTCGCAGCCCGCCCAGACGCTGTCGCCGAGCCGGTCCTGCATCTCCCGGTCGTAGGCCTCCGCCACGTCCCGGCGCACCTCGAAGGCCCGGGTGCCGCTGTCCGCGATCCGGCGGACGACCTGGGCGATCCAGCCCGCCTGGGCCTCCATCATCCCGATGATCGAGCTGCCGCCGAGGTTGGTGTTCGGTCCGTAGACGCAGAACAGGTTGGGGAAGCCTGGCACGCCGATGCCGAGGTACGCCGTGGCTCCCGTGCGCCAGACGTCGTGCAGCTCCACGCCGCCGCGGCCGGTGACCCGGATCGTCTTGAGGAAGTCGGTGGCGGAGAACCCGGTGCCCCAGATCAGCACGTCCACCTCGTGCCGGGTCCCCCCGGCGGTCACGACGGAGGTCGGCTCGATCGCCGCGACCGCCTCCGTGACGACCTCGACGTGGTCGCGCGCGACCGCGGGGTACCAGTCGTTGCTGAACAGGATCCGCTTGCAGCCGATCGGGTAGTCGGGCTCCAGCCTGCCGCGCAGGGCCGGGTCCTTCACCTGGGCACGCAGCTGCGCCTGCCAGGCCAGTCGCATGGTTGCCAGCACGGGCCTGGAGATCGCCGAGTCGCCGGCGAGCGCCCGGTTGAGCAGCTCGGTGAGGCGGAAGGTGGCACCGCGCTCGCCGCGCATCGTGGCCGGGTAGCGCTCGAAGAGCCGGTGGTGGACAGGGCGGTACTCGGTGTCCGGCTTCGGCACGACGTACGGCGCCGAGCGCTGGAAGACCGTCAGGGAGGCGACCCGGTCGACGATCGCCGGCACGAACTGGATTGCGCTGGCGCCGGTCCCCACCACCGCGACCCGCGTGCCCTCGAGCGGGACGTCATGCCTCCATTGTGCGGAGTGGAACGCCGGCCCGGCGAAGGTGCCGCGGCCAGGGACGTCGGGGACCACCGGGTCGGAGAGCTGGCCGACCGCGGAGACGACCACGTCCGCGTCGTAGGAGCTGCCGTCGGTGGTCCGCACCCGCCACGAGGCGGTCTCGTCGTCGTACGTCGCCTCGGAGACCTGCTGCCCCGTGTGCACCAGGTCCAGCAGCCCGGCCTCCTCGGCGGCCCGCTCGAGGTAGGCGAGGATCTCGGCCTGCCCGGAGTAGCGGTGGCTCCACAGCGGGTTCAGCGACCACGACCAGGAGTAGAGCGGCGACGGCACGTCGCACGCGGCGCCGGGATAGGTGTTGTCGCGCCAGACGCCGCCCACCGCGTCCGCGCGCTCGAGGATCGTGACGTCGTCGATGCCCTGACCGCGCAGTGCTCGTGCGGCGCCGAGGCCCCCGAAGCCGGCTCCGATAATGACGACGCGAGGTCCGCTCACGTCATCGAACGGTAGGGGATCCCCACCGAGCTCGTCAGGCTGAGGCCATGTGCTGGTCGACCCGAGGGACCTAGATGTTCACCCGGCACTGGTCTGCTCCGCCCGGGCCGTCTCGAGCCCACCTCGTCCGGAAGGAACACACCTCTCATGCAACGACTCCGTGCCGCGACAGGACTCGCCGCACTGACCATCGTCGCGTCGACCGGCATCGCCTACGCGGTCACCGACACCAGCCACCTCGACGAGCACGGCGGCGCCCAGCGCCTGTCCGGCGACCAGACCTCCGTCCTGGCCAAGGAGGTCAAGGGCGGCCGCGCCAAGAACGTCATCCTCCTCATCGGTGACGGCATGGGCGACTCGGAGATCACGGTCGCGCGCAACTACGCCGAGGGCGCCGCGGGCCGGTTCAAGGGCATCGACGCGCTGCCGCTGACCGGCTCCTACACGACGTACTCCCTCTCGAAGGCCACCGGCCTGCCCGGACTACGTGCCCGACTCGGCGTCGACCGGCTCGGCGTGGGCGACCGGCACCAAGACCTACGACAACGCCGTGTCGGTCAACCTCACCGGGCAGCCGCAGAAGACCCTGCTCGAGCTGGCCAAGGAGAAGGGCCTCAAGACCGGCGACGTCACCACGTCGGAGGTCCAGGACGCCACCCCCGCGGTGCAGGTCTCCCACATCTCGGCGCGGTCCTGCTACGGCCCCGACGAGACCACGGCGACCTGCCCCTCGGAGGCGCTGGAGAACGGCGGGCTCGGCTCGATCACCGAGCAGCTGCTCGGGACCCGCCCCGACGTCACTCTCGCCGGCGGAGCGGCGACGTTCGCGCAGACCGCCAAGGCCGGACCGTACGCCGGCAAGACGCTGAGCCAGCAGGCCGTCGAGCGTGGCTACCAGATGGTGAGCGACGAGGCCGGCCTCGCTGCGGTGTCCAGCGCGAACCAGAGCGCTCCGGTCCTGGGTCTCTTCGCTCCCGGAAACATGCCGGTCCGCTGGGTCGGCCCGGCAGCGACCGTCGGCGGCTCCGCCCTGCCGCCGGTGCAGTGCACCGACAACCCGGCCCGCCCGGCGACCCAGCCGACCCTGGCCGAGATGACGACCAAGGCGATCCAGCTGCTGGAGAACCCCAACGGCTTCTTCCTGCAGGTCGAGGGCGCGAGCATCGACAAGCAGGACCACGCTGCCGACGCCTGCGGCCAGATCGGCGAGACGGTCGACCTCGACGAGGCCGTGCAGGTGGCGCTGGCCTACGCCAGGGCCAACGGCAACACGTCGGTCTTCGTGACCGCAGACCACGGCCACACCAGCCAGATCGTCGAGGTCGGCAGCTCCTCACCGGGCAAGACGGTGCGCCCTGACCACCGCGGACGGCGCGCCGATGGCGGTCAACTACGGCACGTCGACCGGCTCCTCGCAGCAGCACACCGGCACCCAGGTGCGGATCGCGGGCTACGGCCCGCAGGCCGCGAACATCGTCGGCCTCACCGACCAGACCGACCTGTTCTTCACGATCCAGCGGGCCCTGTTCCTCGCCGACCCGGTGCCCGGCGGCAGCGAAACGCCGCGCGGGTCCAGATCTCCCCTGACAAGCCCAAGGCGGGCGCGAAGGTGAGCGTGGTCGCCAGCAACTTCGCCGCGGACAACAGCGTGACGTTCACGGTCACGCGATCCCAAGGGCCGGACCAGGGCCTTCACCCGACGAGCTCTCAGGCGGCGACGCGATCCTGGTCCTCACGCTCAAGAAGGCAGGCACGTGGGCCATGACTGCGACCGGGCTAGCAGAGCGGGAAGACCGTGAGGCGACACGGTGAAGGTCGTCAAGAAGAAGCACAGGAAGAAGCACCACGGCCACGGGCACTGACCCGATCGCCGCGGAGCCGGGTTGGCGACCTCGTCGCCGACCCGGCTCGTGCGCAGGTACCTGCTCGGGTTCCTGCTCAGGTGATCGTCATGCCGCCGTCGACGGCCAGGGTCTGCCCGGTGATGTAGCCGGCGGCGTCCGAGGCGAGGAACACGACCGTCGCCGCGAGCTCGGCCGGATCGCCCTTGCGGCCGGTCGGGATCCGGGACAGCTGCCCCTCGAGGTAGCCGGGCGGGTACTGGTCGGTCATCTCGGACTCGAAGAAGCCGGGCGCGATCGCGTTGACGCGGATGCCCTTGCGACCCGTCCACTGCTGGGCCAGGTCGCGGGTCAGCCCGATCAGGGCGGCCTTCGACGAGGAGTACGCCGCCTGCGGCAGCCCGCCGGTGGTCAGCCCCAGCACCGAGCTGATGTTGATGATGCTCGAGCCCGGCTGCATCACCCGGCCGCAGGCCTGGGCCATCCAGTAGCAGCCGTTGAGGTTGACGTCGATGACCTGCCGGAACTGCTCCGGTGTCTCCCGGGTGGCCGGCACCGCCGTACCGATCCCCGCGTTGTTGACCAGCACGTCGACGTGGCCGAGCTCCTCCATGGCCAGGGCGACCAGGTCGGTGCACGACTGCGGGTCGGACACGTCGGTGCCGTGGGTCAGCGCCTTGCGTCCGGTGCGCTCGACCAGCGCGGCGGTGTCGGCGAGCCGGTCCACCCGGCGCGCCCCCAGGGCGACGTCGGCGCCGGCCTCGGCGAGCGCCTGCGCGAACGCGACCCCCAGGCCGCTCGAGGCCCCCGTGACGACGGCGACCTTGCCGTCGAGTCGGAATCGGTCCAGGACGGGTCGGTCGGCCATGTCGTGATCGTAGGGGGCCGGTCAGGGCTCTCGGGCCAGTCCCAGCCCCGGCTTGCGCGGTTTCGAGACGGGCGCCAGAGCGCCCTCCTCAACCACCGGTGGTTGAGGAGGTTGCGCAGCAACCGTCTCGAAACCTCTGAGCACGGGGCTGGAACTCGACCCGTCCCAGCCCCGGCTTGCGCGGTTTCGAGACGGGCGCAGAGCGCCCTCCTCAACCACCGGTGGTTGAGGAGGTTGCGCAGCAACCGTCTCGAAACCTCTGAACACGGGGCTGGGACTCGACTCCGTCCCAGCCCCGGCTTGCGCGGTTTCGAGACGGGCGCAGAGCGCCCTCCTCAACCACCGGTGGTTGAGGAGGTTGCGCAGCAACCGTCTCGAAACCTCTGAGCACGGGGCTGGAACTCGATTCGTCCCAGCCCCGGCTTGCGCGGTTTCGAGACGGGCGCAGAGCGCCCTCCTCAACCACCGGTGGAGAGTTCCCGCCGGTGCTCCGGTGCTCGACGACAATGGATCCATGAGCGTGGTTCCCCAGCCCGGCCAGGTCGTCACCGTCTTCCGCAACCGGCTGCGCCCGGACGCGGACGCGTATCCGGACCACGTGGCCAGGATCAGCGCCCTGGCGCGGAGCATGCCCGGCTACGTCGAGCACAAGACCTTCACCGCCGAGGACGGCGAGCGGGTCACCGTGGTGACCTTCGCCGACCGGCCCTCCCACGAGGCGTGGGGGCGGCATCCCGAGCACCGGGAGGCCCAGCGGGCCGGCGTACGCGACTACTACGAGGAGTACTCGATCAGCGTCGGCGCCGTCGACCGCGCGAGCCACTGGGTGCGGCCGAGCCAGTGAGGCGTTCCAGCGACCGGTGACGAGTGGGAGAGGGGACACCGGGGGGTAAGACGAGCGTCCCCACCCCCACCGTCGGTCGGGTGATGCGGGGGGAGCGTCCACCGTCCCGCCGATCTGACCGCCTGTCAAGGATTCTCTTGACAACCGTCCACAACGGTCTGGACGTATGTCAAGATTCCTTGGTGATCCCTGCCATGCGCTCCCGGCGGTCGCCGGTCGACCGGTTCGAGGGGCGCCGCAACGAGCTCGCCGAGTCGGCCCTCCTCACCCTCGGCGAGCTCGGCTACGCCCGCACCAGCCTGCGCGACATCGCGGGCAACTCGTCGTTCAGCCACGGTGTCCTTCACTACTACTTCGAGGACAAGCTCGAGCTGGTCGCCTACAGCATCACCTACCACAAGATGCGCTGCGTGCACCGCTACGACGAGGTGGTCGAGCAGGCCACCACCGCGCAGGAGCTCCTCGACGGGTTCGCGGCCAAGCTGGTCGAGACCCTGCTGGAGGAGGCTCCGATGCACCGGCTCTGGTACGACCTGCGCGTCGAGAGCATGTTCGACGACCGGCTCCGCGAGACCGTGCTGACGATCGACGGAGCGCTCCAGGACATGATCTGGCGCATCGTCACCCGCTACTCCGAGCTCGTCGACCGCGACGTGGCGATGGACCCGCCCTCGGCGTACGCCGTCCTCGACGGGCTCTTCCAGGCCGCCCTGCTCGGCCACGTCACGGGCAGCTCGAGCGCGCTGTCGAGGCTCGTGGACCAGGTGCACGCGCTGATGCCGCTGACGCTCGCCCCCCTACCTCGGCCAGCACCTCGGCCGGTGAGCAATTCCGTGGACGCCGTCCGCTAGTCTTGTCCCATGCGCAGGACCCTGCTCCTTACCTAGCCGCGCCGACGCAGCACCCGTCGACGCGGCCGCCCCTCGCCCACGAGGGGCTTTTTTGTGCCCAACAGAGCAGCAGGATCCGGCCGAGCGAGGAAGAGCCCAATGGAGACCAACGACCAGGAGCAGGCGACCTACGACGTCCATGCCGTCCAGCAGAAGTGGCGGCAGGTCTGGGACGGGCTGGACGCCTTCCGCGCCGGCAGCGCCCCCGAAGGTGCCGAGAAGCGCTACGCGCTGACGATGTTCCCCTACCCGAGCGGTGACCTGCACATGGGCCACGCCGAGGTGATGGCCCTGCACGACGTGATCGCGCGTTACTGGTGGCAGCGCGGCTACGACGTCCTGAACCCCATGGGGTGGGACTCCTTCGGCCTGCCCGCCGAGAACGCCGCGATCCGCAACGACGAGCACCCGGCGACCTACACCTATGCCAACATCGACACGCAGTACGAGTCGTTCCGCAACTACGCGATCAGCTTCGACTGGTCGCGCCGGTTCAACACCAGCGACCCCGACTACTACACCTGGACCCAGTGGCTGTTCCTGAAGTTCCGGGAGCGCGGGCTGGCCTACCGCAAGAACAGCCCGGTCAACTGGTGCCCCAACGACCAGACCGTGCTGGCCAACGAGCAGGTCGTCGACGGCCGCTGCGAGCGCTGCGGCTTCGAGGTGACCAAGCGCGAGCTGACGCAGTGGTACTTCAAGATCACCGACTACGCGCAGCGGCTGCTGGACGACATGCAGCCCCTGGAGGCCACGTGGCCGGAGCGGGTGCTGACCGCCCAGAAGAACTGGATCGGCCGCTCCGAGGGCGCCCACGTCGACTTCGCGGTCGACGCACCCCACTACTCGGGGGAGCCGCTGCGGGTCTTCACCACCCGTCCGGACACGCTGTTCGGGGCGACGTTCATGGTCGTCGCGGCGGACGCGAAGCTGGCCCAGGAGCTGTGCGCGCCCGAGCAGAAGCAGGCGCTGGAGGACTACCTGGTCGACGTGCGGAAGTCGTCGGAGATCGAGCGCCAGGCCACCGACCGGCCCAAGACCGGCGTCGACCTGGGTGTCACCGCGACCAACCCGGTCAACGGCCGGGAGATCCCGGTGTGGGCCTCCGACTACGTGCTGGCCGACTACGGCACCGGCGCGATCATGGCCGTGCCGGGCCAGGACCAGCGCGACTGGGAGTTCGCAGAGAAGTTCGGGCTGCCCATCGTCCGCACGGTCCAGCCGCCGGAGGGCTGGGAGGGTGAGGCCTACACCGGCGCCGGCCCGGCCATCAACTCCGCCAACGACGAGGTGTCGCTGGACGGCCTGGAGGTCGCCGAGGCCAAGACCCGGATCATCGCCTGGCTGGAGTCCAAGGGTGTCGGTCGGGGCACCGTCAACTTCCGGCTGCGCGACTGGCTGCTGAGCCGGCAGCGCTACTGGGGCTGCCCGATCCCGATCGTGCACTGTCCCACCGACGGCGAGGTGCCGGTCCCCTACGACCAGCTGCCGGTGCTGCTGCCCGACCTGCGGGGGGCGGACCTGAAGCCGAAGGGCGTCTCGCCGCTGGCGGCCGCCGAGGATTGGGTCAACGTCCAGTGCCCGACCTGCGGTGGCCCGGCCACGCGGGACAGCGACACGATGGACACCTTCGTCGACTCCTCGTGGTACTTCCTGCGCTACTGCTCGCCGCACTACACCGAGGGTCCCTTCGACGAGGCCGCGGTGCGCGCCTGGTCGCCCGCCGACATCTACGTCGGCGGCGTCGAGCACGCCGTGCTGCACCTGCTGTACGCGCGGTTCTTCACCAAGGTCCTGCACGACATGGGGATGATCGACTTCGTCGAACCCTTCTCCGCGCAGCTGAACCAGGGCCAGGTCATCAACCAGGGCAAGAAGATGTCGAAGTCGCTGGGCAACGGGGTCGACCTGGGCAAGCAGCTGGACGAGTTCGGCGTCGACGCGGTCCGACTGACGATGGTCTTCGCCGGCCCGCCCGAGGACGACATCGACTGGGCGGACATGACGCCGGGCGGCTCGCTGCGGTTCCTGCAGCGCGCGTGGCGGCTGAGCGGCGACGTCACCTCGGCCGTCGGCGTCGACCCCGCGTCTGGTGACGTCGAGCTGCGCCGGGCCACCGCGAGGGCGGTGCACGAGGCGGGGGAGCTGATCGACGGCTTCCGGTTCAACGTGATGATCGCGCGGGTGATGGAGCTGGTGAACGCCACCCGCAAGGCCATCGACTCCGGGGCCGGCCCGGCCGACCCCGCGGTCCGCGAGGCCGCGGAGGCGGTGGCGGTCATGCTGTCGCTGGTGGCGCCGTACACCGCCGAGGAGATGTGGTCCCGGCTGGGTCACGAGCCGACCGTCGCGCGGGCCGGCTGGCCCACCGTGGACCCGGCGCTGCTGGTCGAGTCGTCGGTCACCGCGGTCGTCCAGGTGCGGGGCAAGGTGCGGGCGCGCCTGGAGGTCAGCCCCGACATCGAGGCCTCGGACCTGGAGGCGATGGCGCTGGCCGACCCTGCGGTGGTCCGCGCGATCGAGGGTCGCGACGTACGCCGGGTGATCGTCCGCGAGCCCAACCTGGTCAACGTCGTCGTCTGACGGCGATGAGTCCGCCCGGCGGTGGGGCGACCAACGGGCTTGCCCTGCTCGCCGCGCACCCGGACGACGTGCGCCGGTTCGTCGGGCACGAGCCACCGGTCACGGCGTACCTCCCAGATCGTGAGGAGGTGGTCGCCGCGGCGCGCCGGATGAGGGACGTCTACCTCGCCGACGGGCTCGGCCCGGCGATGGCGCGGTTCTTCGGCCTGCTGATGACCCGCGGGGAGCTGCCGGCCGGCTTCGCCGACCAGCCGACGCCGGACCCCGCGCAGTTCGGGCTGCCCACCGAGGACGACGGCGACCGGACCAATCTCCTGTTCCGCAACGTGCCGTCCGGCCTGGACTTCGCGGTGGACGACTCCGTGCGTGACCTCGGTGACCGCGTCGTGATCGGCATCGGCGCCGGCTCCCACGACGAGCTCGCCGCTCGCGGGGCGCGGTCGGTGGCCGAGCACCTCGGCGGTCCGGCTGGTGGAGTTCCGGGGGACCACGGTGGGTTCTCCGGCGGCGAGTACGGCCAGCCTCCCGGCGAGCCGGAGGCCTTCGCGGCCACGCTGCGGACCGTGCTGGACTGAGCCCCGGCACTCAGCCCGTCTGCAGGACCGACCCGTTAACCTCGCGTCCATGCCGGTCGTCGTGGTCACCGACTCGACGGCGACCCTGTCGCCGGAGGTGGCCGACAAGCGCGGGATCGTGGTGGTGCCGCTGCAGGTCGTGATCGGTGCCGACGTCTACGACGAGGGGTCCGAGGGCGCGACTCCCGAGCTGGTGGCGGCGGCGCTCAAGGAGTTCCGGCCGGTGAGCACGTCGCGGCCGACGCCGGCAGCGCTGCTCGAGGTCTACGAGGAGTGCGCTGCGAGGGGGGCCACCGAGATCGTCTCAGTGCACCTGTCCGCCGAGATGAGCGGGACCTTCGAGTCGGCGCAGCTCGCCGCCCGCGAGGCCTCCGTGCCCGTCGTACCGGTGGACAGCCGGCAGGTCGGGGTGGCCACGGGCTACGCCGCGCTGTCCGCCGCCGACGTCGTGGACGCGGGCGGGTCCGCCGCGGACGCCGCGCAGGCTGCCCGCGAACGAGCCACGCGGTGCCGTTCGCTGTTCTACGTCGACACCCTCGAGTACCTCCGCCGCGGCGGGCGGATCGGCGCGGCTGCGGCACTGGTCGGCGGGGCGCTCGCCGTGAAGCCGCTGCTGGAGATCTCCGAGGGACGGGTCGCGTCCCTCGAGCGGGTGCGGACCTCGGCTCGCGCCCTCGCGCGCCTGGAGGAGCTGGCCGTGCAGGCCGCCGGGCCGGACCCGGTCGACGTCACCGTCGCCCACCTGGCCAGCCCGGACCGGGCCGCGCAGCTGCAGGCACAGCTCGCCACGCGGCTCGCGGACAACCTGGAGGGCCGCGAGATCGGGTGTGCTGAGCTCGGTGCGGTGCTCGGCGCGCACGTGGGACCGGGGATGCTCGCGGTCTGCGTCGCGCCACTGATCTGAGGCCAGGACCGGCGCGACCGCGCCGGCAGCCGTCCACAGGCCGGACGAACGGCGGGGTTGTCCACAGGCTCGCGCCCGCCCCCGCGCGACGGGTGCCGGATCTTCCTAGGTTCGACTCCATGCGCACGCGACGAACCTCGGAGCACGACGCGGCCCTGTCCCGCCGGCTGGCCCAGCTCGGCGACGAGCTCGCGGCGGACCGCTGGGCCCCTGGCGAGGCCGCTGGTGGCGCCGTGCGCCCGGCCCGGCCCGCACCGCCGCCCACCGACCTGACGGCCGCTCCCTGGTGGGACGAGCACACGAGACCCGTGGCGTCCCGGCGGCCACCGGCTCCGCCGCCACCGGCGCCCATGGCCCTGCCGGGGAAGGCGACGCGGCCGCCGCCACCCGGACGGCACGCCCTGCGGAGCTCGTGGAGCCCGGCGAGGGTCGGGCCTCCCCAGCTCGCCGTGGTCGCGGTCGTCGTGGCGCTCGGGCTCGCGGTCACCTGCTGGTGGCTCGTCCGCGGCTCGGCGCACGACGCTCCCGCGCTCACGGCGGCGCCGGCGGCAGGGCTGGTCTCCGCGACGCCCGCCGTCGAGTCCGTCGGCGACGAGGCCGGAGCCGGTCCCTCGACCGGGCCGAGCCCGTCCACCGCAGCGGCTGCCGGGACCGTCATCGTCGACGTCGCGGGCAAGGTGCGACACCCGGGCATCGCCGTCCTCGACGCCGGGGCCCGCGTGGTCGACGCGCTCGAGGCCGCGGGCGGTGCGCGCCCCGGAGTGGACCTGACCGGGCTCAACCTGGCCCGCGTCCTCGTCGACGGCGAGCAGGTGGTGGTCGGTGGTCCGGCGCCGTCGGGTGTGGCCGCGGCCGCCACGCCACCGACCGACGGCCCGAGTGCTCCGGTGGCCATGGTCAACCTCAACACCGCCACCGAGAGCGAGCTCGACACCCTGCCCGAGGTCGGCCCGGTGACCGCGGCCTCGATCCTCCAGTGGCGGGACCAGCACGGCGGCTTCACCTCGGTCGACGAGCTGCTCGAGGTCGACGGCATCGGTGAGGTGACGCTCGGCAAGCTCGCTCCCTACGTGACGGTGTGACCGACCGTGCCCAGCCCGAGACCCAGCCCGAGCCCGCACTCGTCAGTCGCCTCGACCCGCGGATGCCGCTGCTCGGCGCCGCGGCGTGGCTCGGCGCGGCGGTCGGGACCGTCGTCACCGGCCGCGCGCTGGCGTTGGTCCTCGTGGTCTCGGTCCTGGTGGCTGCCGGGGCGGCGCTCGCCGGCCGCCGACGGCGCGAGGTGGCGGTGGCCGTGGTTGCCCTCCTGCTCGTGGTTGATGCCGCGGGCGCCGTCGCCGCGCTGCGTGCCGACCGGACCGCGCACAACCCGGTGGCCGACCTCGCCGAGGAAGGCGCTGCCGTCACGGCGGTCGGCACGGTCGCCTCCGACCCGCACGTCGTCACAGGCGGCCCTCGGTCCTTCTCGGGAGACCAGGTGGTCTGGCGGCTCGCCGTGCACCAGGTCACCGGGCGCGGTCGCACCGTCGACCTCGTCGCCCCGGTGCTCGTCCTCGGCGACGGCGACGACGCGCGGGTCCCGCTCGGCGCCACCGTGCGGCTGCACGGTCGGCTGCTGCCGGCCGACGATCGCGACCTCGCTGGGCTGCTCCGGCCGAGCAGCGACGCCGAGGTGCTCGAGTCGCCCGACGTCTGGTGGCTGGCTGCCGGCGCGGTGCGCCGGGCGCTGCGCGACTCGGTCGCCCACCGACCCGCGGACCAGCGGGCTCTGGTGCCCGCGCTGGTCGACGGCGACGACGCCGCGGTCGACCCGGGCCTCCAGGACGCGTTCCGCGCGACCGGGCTGACGCACCTCCTGGCGGTCTCCGGCACCAACCTGACCCTGGTCGTCGGGTTCCTGCTCGCGCTGGCGGGCTGGTGCCGGGTGCGCGGCCGGTGGCTGCACGTCGTCGCCGCCGCCGGGATCGTCGGCTTCGTGCTGATCGCCCGCACCGAGCCGAGCGTGCTGCGGGCCGCGGTGATGGGCACGATCGGCCTGGTCGCGCTCGGGACCGATGGCCGGCACCGAGCGCTGCGCGCCCTCGGGACCGCGGTCGTCGTGCTGGTGCTGGTCGACCCGTCCCTGGCGGTCTCGGCGGGCTTCGCCCTGTCCGCCCTCGCGACCGGCGGCATCCTGCTGCTCGCGCCGCCCTGGCGCGACGCGCTCGCGCGGTGGCTGCCCCGGTGGCTGGCCGAGGCGGTCGCCGTCCCCGCGGCCGCACAGCTCGCCTGCACGCCGCTGGTCGCGGCGATCTCGGGGCAGGTCAGCCTGGTGGCGGTGGTGGCCAACCTCCTCGTCGCTCCGGTGGTCGGGCCGGCGACCGTGCTGGGGCTGGCCGGCGGGGTGCTGACCCTGGTCTGGGCGCCGGCCGGAAGGCTGTGCGGGACGCTCGCCTCGTGGTGCGTGGCCTGGCTGATCGCGGTGGCCGAGCACGGCGCGGCGTTGCCGACGGCCGCGGTCGGGTGGGGGACCGGGGTGGCTGCGCTGGTGCTGCTGACGGCGCTGACCGCACTCGTCGCGGTGCTCGGTCCGCGACTGCTCCGTCGTCCCGTGACCGGGCTGCTGACCGCGCTGCTGCTGGTGGCCGCCACGCTGGTCCGGCCGCCGGCTTTCGGCTGGCCGCCCGACGGGTGGGTGCTGGTCGCGTGCGACGTCGGCCAGGGTGACGCGCTGGTGCTCAACGCGGGGGCCGGGCAGGCCGTCGTCGTCGACGCAGGGCCGGAAGCCGCCGCGGTGGACCGCTGCCTCGATCAACTCGGCGTCCGCACGGTGTCCTTGCTGGTGCTGACCCACTTCCACGCCGACCACGTCGACGGCATCAGCGGGGTGTTCTCGGGGCGCCGGGTCGGCGCCGTCGCGACCACCCGGCTGCTCGACCCGCCAGGTGGCGTGCGCGAGGTCGACGAGGCGGCGGTGCAGGCCGGGCTCACCGCGGCACCGACGACGTACGACGCGACGGTGGCGGTCGGTCCCCTCACGATGCAGGTCCTGTGGCCGCCGCCCGACTCCCCGACCGTGGGTCCCGGCGACGGCTCGACCGCCAACGAGGCGAGCGTGGTGCTGCTCGTGCAGGTGGCCGGGCTCCGCGTGCTCCTCACCGGCGACGTGGAGCCGGAGGGCCAGGCCGCGCTGGCGCGCCTGCTGCCCGGGCTGCACGTCGACGTGCTGAAGATGCCCCACCACGGCAGTGCCCACCAGGACGAGCCCTGGCTGCTCTCCCTCGACCCCGCGGTGGTGCTGGTGTCCGTGGGCGCCGACAACGACTACGGCCACCCGGCCGAGTCCGCGCTGCGCCCGCTCGAGCAGGCCGGCGCCGACGTCCACCGCACCGACCAGGACGGCGACCTGGCGGTCGTCGACGACGGAGGCGCCGTCCGGGTGGTCACCAGCGGCTGACCATCGACGGGGCCGTCGGCGACCAGCCCTAGAGTGAGCGACATGGCCAGCACGGAGTCACCGCTCGGCCGGGTCACGCTGGTCACCGGCAAGGAGGAGTTCCTCGGCGAGCGCACGGTCGCCGCCACCCGCGAGGCGGTGCGGCGGGCGGACCCCGAGGCGGAGCTCTCCGAGACGCAGGCCTCCGGCCTGACCCTGGCGACGTTCGGTGAGCTGGCCGCGCCGTCGCTGTTCAGCTCGGTGCGGTGCGTGGTGGTGCGTGCGCTCGAGGACCTTCCCGACGAGTCGGTCGACGGGCTGCTCGACTACGCCGCAGAGCCCGCGGAGGACGTCGCCCTGGTGCTGGTGCACTCCGGTGGCGCCAAGGGGAGCGGCGTTCTCACCAAGCTGCGCAAGCTCGGCACCGTGACCGAGCACAAGTCGGCGGAGCTCCGGCCGAGCGAGTTCCCGCAGTTCGTGGCGGCCGAGGTCAAACGGCACGGCGCCCGCATCGACGGTGAGGCGGCGTCCGTGCTGGTGCAGGCGGTCGGCCAGGACCTGCGCTCCCTGGCGGCAGCGGCCCACCAGCTGGTCAGCGACTTCCCGGGCGAGACCATCGGCGTCGCGAGCGTGAAGAAGTACTTCGGCGGCCGGGCCGAGGCCAAGTCGTTCGCGGTCGCCGACGCGGCGTTCTACGGCCGCCGCCAGGCCGCGATCGAGGAGCTGCGCTGGGCCCTGGACGGCGGTACGCCGCCCGTGCTGGTCACCTCGGCGTTCGCCGGAGGAGTGCGCGGGCTGGCCCGCTACCAGGGTGCGCCCCCACGGATGAAGGAGGCCGACCTGGCCCGCGAGGTCGGTGTGCCGCCCTGGAAGCTGCGCAGCCTGCGGGAGCAGTCCCGCGGCTGGAGCGAGGCCGGGCTGGCCAAGGCGATCCGCGCGGTCGCGCAGGCTGACGCCGACATCAAGGGCGCGGCCAGCGACGCCCACTACACGCTCGAGCGACTGGTCCTGACGATCACCGGGCTCCGCGAGCCTCGCTGACCGCTCACCTCGCCCGAAATGCACGGCGACCCGTCAGAAGGTCTCTGACGGGTCGGCGGGAGGGCGGCTCAGAGAGAGGCGGCCTTCTTGGCGATCGCGGACTTGCGGTTCGCGGCCTGGTTCTTGTGGATGACACCCTTCGAGGCGGCCTTGTCGAGCTTCTTGGCCGCGTCCTTGGCGAGCTCCTGCGCCTTGGACGCGTCGCCGGCCTCCGCGGCCTCGCGGAACTTGCGCACCGCGGACTTCAGGCCGGTCTTGACGGCCTTGTTGCGCTCGTGCGCCTTCTCGTTCTGCTTGTTCCGCTTGATCTGGGACTTGATGTTTGCCACAGGTGAACTCTCGGCTCGGTGGGTGTGCTGGTCTGTGAGTCAGTGGGCGCGGCGGACGGACCGCCAGCGCGACGGACAACGGTAACAGCGGCCCGCTCGGCGCCTCAAATCGTCACCAGCCGCGGCGCTCGCACAGCCAGCCCCAGCACACCTCGCCCTGCCAGCGCTGGGCGTCGCGGAGGAACGGCGAGCTCGGTGGCACCGGATCCTCGGCACTCTTCAGGAAGTAGCCGGTGATCAGCGCCAGCACGACGTCGATGTGCTCCGCCGGCACGGCGGACAGGAGAGGGTGACCGTCGATCACGGCCCCGACGTCGAGACCGTCCCCGCGGGGGCCGATGAGCAGGAACAGCGAGTCCAGCCAGGCGGCGCCGACCATGGGCCAGTTCCAGTCGCACAGGAGTGCCCGGCCGTCCGCGGTGAGCAGGATGTTGTCGTCGCGGACGTCGGTGTGCACGACCGTCTCACCGGCCATCACCTCGACGTGGCGCCGGGCGAGGGCCGAGGCCTCGTCGACGTGGGACAGGTCGGGGCGGGAGGTGCGCAGGTGGTCCCAGAACGCCGGCCACTCCGCGAGCTCCTCGGAGGCGGGCGGGAGCCCCAGTCCGGCCGGGGGCGGGGTCAGGACCGGTGCTGCGGCCGTCATCGTGTCGAGGCAGAGCTGGAGCTCCGGAAGCTGCCAGGGCCGGCGCGGCTGGCGTGCGTCGACGTACTCGGTCGAGAGCACGAACCAGTCGTCGACGTCGAGGCTCCACAGCAGTCGCGCCGCCGGCGCCGCCGCGGGCAGCGCCGCCAGCTTGCGTGCCTCCTCGCGGTAGGCCTCGGCGAACATCCGCTGCGCAACGGCCGACGCGGCCTTCACGAAGTGCCGGCTGGCGTCCTCGCACTCCAGCACGGAGGCGAAGCCCGGCGTGAAGCCACCGGTCTGCGACGTGGCGGAACGGACCGCCGCCCCGCACCGCTCCTCGATCGCGGCCCGGACGGTGGGTGGCAGGTGCGGCCACTCCAGACGCCGCGCGGTCTGCCCGTGCGGGATCGGCGAGGGTTGCACCCGGCCATCCTCGCCGACGGGTCAGGCGGCCCAGGGATACGGGTCCGGAGGCGGGCCACCGTCCCACAGCCTGCGCAGCACCCGCGCGAGGCGAGAGGGCCGGCGTACGTCGGCGGCGTCGGCCACCGAGGCGAGCAACCGCGCTCCGGCCGCGACGCTCACCGAAGCCGGGTCGTCGAACGTGGCTAGCCCGGCGGCGACAGCGACGGTCGCGAGCAGTGATCTCCGGGCGGCCGCCAGCGCCGGGTTGGCCGACTCGGCCTCGAGCAGCCGGTGCACGCCGGGCTGGTCGCGCAGCGCCGAGCGCCACGCCACGGCGACGCTCGCCTCGGGCGTCTCGGCTCCGAGCTCGAGGGCGACGTCGATCCGGGAGAGCAGCTGCCGCGACCAGTGCTCGTGCAGCGCGAGCAGCAGCGCGTCCCGCCCGCCGAACTCCGCGGCCAGGGCGAGGGGGAGGGTGCCGCCGTCCTCGACGGCGCGCACCACGTGGAGGACGGAGGATCGGCGGACTGCGCTCCGCTGCGTGGTGGTGGTCATGTCGACGACGCTAGGCATCCGCGGGCCCCGGGTCTGCCGCCGAGGGGCGGGACTCGGGCACTCGCCCACGGGAGGAGGAGCGGTCCTCGCCTCCGACCGGAGTCGGATGTGTATCGCCGGTCGCGGCCCTACTCTCGTCATGTGGACCTCCCCGGCTTCGTGCTGCGCATGAAGCGGCAATGGGTGGCCAACGGGCTGCCCGACTACCCGCTGTGGATCGCCGCGCTCATCGACTCCTCCGCACTCGTCACCGCCGTCGTCGTGGTGGTCCAGCGGCACGCCGACGGCGTGGTCCCGGCGACGGGCCTCGCGGCGGTCGCGCTGGTCCCGTGGGCCGCCGAGCTCTGGGCGCACGCCCGCGCCTGGGTCGCCTACGTGCTGCTCACCGGCGGCGCCGTGCTGGCACTCATGACGGTCTATCCGGTCGACTACGAGTGGGCGCCCTTCCTGCTCACCCTGATGGCCGGTCACGTGACGGCAGTGGGCGGGCTCTGGCGCGGCATCGTGGTGATGGTCGCGGGCGAGGCGGTCGTCATCGCGGTCTGGACGACCGGCAACCTCGCCGGACCCGAGGTCGCCATCTGGGCGGCTGCGATCGCAGTCGGTCTCGACATGGGGTTCGTGATGCGCGCCCAGCAGCTGCGCATCGACGCCCAGGCCCGCGAGCACGCGACCAGGGAGCGCCAGGCAGTGCTCGAGGAGAGGCACCGGATCGGCCGCGAGGTGCACGACCTCGTGGCCCACTCGCTGAGCGTCACGATGCTGCACCTGACCGCGGCCCGCCGCGAGGTCGACGACGCCGCCGAGCAGGGCGACGGCGCCCGGCTCGAGGACGCCAGGTCCGCGCTCCGCGAAGCCGAGCGGGTCGGTCGCCAGGCGATGGCCGACATCCGCGGCACGGTGGGGTTGCTCGGCCAGGACGACGAGCCGCTCTCCGGCCCCACCCCCGGCCTCGAGGACCTGCCCGCGCTGCTGGCGGACTTCCGGGGCGCCGGCCTCGACCTGGCGTACGACGCCGAGGGCGACCTGGCCCAGGTCCCGGCGACCACCGCCCTCGGGCTCTACCGCATCGTCCAGGAGTCACTCGCCAACGTCGCCAAGCACGCGCCGCGGTCCCGGGTCCGGGTCCGGCTGGACGTCGCGCGCGACCCGGGCGAGCTGACCGTGACCAGCGAGCTCCCTCGTGGCGCCCGCCGCAACCCCGGCGGCTCCGGCATCTCCGGCATGGCGGAGCGGGCCGCCCAGCTCGGCGCCGGGTTCGCCGCCGGGCCGGTCGACCGGTCGTGGGTGGTCCGGGTCGAGCTGCCCCGGGGCGACCGCACTGCCGACGGCCACCTGTGCCCGCTGCCCAGGCTGACCGCGCCGTTCCGACGCACCGCCCCGGCATGACCATGCCCGAGGCCCCGCCGGTCAAGGTGCTCCTGGTCGACGACCAGGAGCTGGTGCGATCCGGCCTGACCCGCATCCTGCGCCGCCGCGACGGCTTCCTCGTCGTGGGGGAGTGCGAGGACGGCGACCAGGTCGTCGCCGCGGTGGAGGCCCTCCAACCCGACATCGTGGTGATGGACCTGCGGATGCGGCGGATGAACGGGATCGACGCCACCGCCGAGCTCCGCCGGCGCGCCGACACCCCACCGGTTCTGGTCCTGACGACCTTCGACGACGACGAGCTGCTCTCGGGCGCTCTGCGCGCCGGCGCGGCCGGCTTCCTGCTCAAGGACAGCCCGGCCGAGGACGTCGTGCGCGGCGTCGCCGCGGTGGCCGCCGGCCAGGCGCTGCTCGACCCGGCCGTCACGGGACGGGTGCTGGACCGCTTCCGGGCCACCCCGGACTCGGTGCCCGAGTGTCGGCCCGACGCGATCAAGGAGCTCACCGCCCGCGAACGCGAGGTGCTCGAGCTGATGGGCCGCGGCCTCAGCAACGGCGAGATCGCGGAAACCCTGGTGATCTCCGAGGTGACCGTGAAGAGCCACATCGGCCGCATCTTCACCAAGCTCGACCTGCGCGACCGGGCGGCTGCGATCGTCCTCGCCTTCGACCGCGGCCTGGTGTCGCCCGGGGGCGGCCCGGCGTAGCGTCTGCGCCCGTGACAGGCCCCATGACCGACCCCGTGACCGGCCACGACCACGACGACTGCCTGCGCAGCTTCGACCTGGCCGTCGAGACCTACCGGCGCACGACGTTCGAGCGCGACGCCGCGGGGTTCAACGCGCTGTGGGCCGACAACTGCACGGCCGTCTTCGCCGACGGGGAGGCCCTCTTCGGGCGCGACGAGGCGGGGGCCTTCATCGACGGGTTCTTCGCCGACGGCGCCTGGGACCAGACCCTCGACGTCGTCCGGGTGGAGCGCCGCGGCTGCCAGGTGGGCGTCGTCCTGTTCGACTCGGTCTTCACCCCCGGCCCGGACCGCGAGCCCAAGCGGCTGGCGATCGGCGTCACGTTCGTCCGCGAGGACGGCGCCTGGCTGGTCGTGCACAACCAGGACAGCACCGGGCCGGTGCGCCACGCGCCAGGCACGACGTAGGCGACGAGCCGGCCGAAGCCCTGGGAATCGGTCGACGACCCGTCGCGTGGGAGGATTGAGAGTCCGTCCCAGCACGATTCCGAGAGCGAGCCGTTGTCCGCCAAGTCCGTGCCGCCGCCCGGTCACACCGACCCTGCGACGATCCGCAACTTCTGCATCATCGCGCACATCGACCACGGCAAGTCGACGCTCGCGGACCGGATGCTCCAGCTGACCGGGGTGGTCGACGAGCGCAGCGCCCGGGCGCAGTACCTCGACCGCATGGACATCGAGCGCGAGCGCGGGATCACCATCAAGAGCCAGGCCGTCCGGATGCCCTGGACGGTCGAGCCCGGCAACGAGCAGGGAGCCGAGCCCGGCACCTACGTGCTCAACATGATCGACACCCCCGGCCACGTGGACTTCACCTACGAGGTGTCCCGGTCCCTGGAGGCCTGTGAGGCCGCGATCCTGCTCGTGGACGCGGCCCAGGGCATCGAGGCGCAGACGCTGGCCAACCTCTACCTCGCGCTGGGCGCCGACCTCCAGGTCATCCCGGTGCTCAACAAGATCGACCTGCCGAGTGCCAACCCGGAGAAGTACGCCGAGGAGCTCGCGCACATCATCGGCTGCGAGCCGGCCGACGTGCTGAGGGTGAGCGCGAAGACCGGCGAGGGCGTGGCCGAGGTGCTCAACGAGATGGTCAGGCAGACCCCGGCCCCGGTCGGGGACGCGGACGCTCCCGCCCGCGCGCTGATCTTCGACTCCGTCTACGACACCTACCGCGGTGTCATCACCTACGTCCGCGTCATCGACGGCAAGCTCAGCCACCGCGACCGGATCAGGATGATGTCGACAGGGGCCACCCACGAGCTGCTCGAGCTCGGGGTGATCAGCCCCGAGCCGGTCCGGGCCGGCGAGATCGGCGTGGGCGAGGTCGGCTACCTCATCACCGGCGTGAAGGACGTCCGCCAGTCCCGGGTGGGTGACACCGTGACCACCCAGCACCACGGTGCCGTCGAGTCGCTGGGTGACTACAAGCACCCCAACCCGATGGTCTACGCCGGCCTCTACCCGATCGACGGCGACGAGTTCGGAGACTTTCGCGAGGCCCTGGAGAAGCTCCAGCTGAACGACGCCTCGCTCACCTACGAGCCCGAGACCTCGGGCGCGTTGGGCTTCGGCTTCCGCTGCGGCTTCCTCGGGCTGCTGCACATGGAGATCACCCGCGACCGGCTCGAGCGCGAGTTCGGCCTCGGTCTCATCTCGACCGCGCCCAACGTCGTCTACGAGGTGGTGATGGAGGACGGCTCCCAGCACGAGGTGACCAACCCCAGCGAGTTCCCGGAGGGGAAGATCGCCGAGGTCCGCGAGCCGGTGGTCCGGGCCACGATCCTGTCGCCGAGCGACTACATCGGCACGATCATGGAGCTCTGCCAGACCAAGCGCGGGACGCTGCTCGGGATGGACTACCTCTCCGCGGACCGCGTCGAGATGCGCTACACGCTGCCGATGGGCGACATCGTCTTCGACTTCTTCGACCAGCTGAAGTCGCGGACCAAGGGCTACGCATCGCTCGACTACGAGCGCTCCGGCGAGCAGGCGGCAGACCTCGTCAAGGTCGACATCCTCCTGCAGGGCGAGCCCGTCGACGCGTTCAGCGCGATCGTGCACAAGGACGCGGCCTACTCCTACGGCGTGATGATGGTCGCCAAGCTCAAGGAGCTGATCCCGAGGCAGCAGTTCGAGGTGCCCATCCAGGCCGCCATCGGTGCCCGGGTGATCGCCCGCGAGAACATCCGCGCGATGCGCAAGGACGTGCTGGCCAAGTGCTACGGCGGCGACATCACCCGCAAGCGCAAGCTCCTCGAGAAGCAGAAGGAGGGCAAGAAGCGGATGAAGATGGTCGGCCGCGTCGAGGTCCCCCAGGAGGCGTTCGTCGCCGCGCTGTCGACCACGGAGCGCTCGTCGAAGTAGCTGCACCTCCGGTCACTTCAGCCCATTGGCGAGCACGGGGCTACACCCGTTACACGGTTCACGCCTGAGGCCGCCACCCGGGCGTGGCCAGTGCGAACGAGCCGCCGAAGAGGGGATATCCTGACCCCCGAGCTGCCCTCGACCGGCTTCGGTCGGGAATCGTGGGGGGCGTCTCGGGGCCGGCTTGTGGGGAGTCGGCGAGGAACACAGGGGGAACGGCTGATGGAGCCGAACGACGCTGCAACCAGCAGCGCTGCAAGCAGCAGCGCTCGGGCGCAGGAGCTGCGCGCGAGCCTGGGCGCGCGACGCGAGGTGGAGGCGCTGCTGGCCGAGGCCAGCGCGACCCGCGAGGCCGCCGTCGCCGACGCCGATGCCGTCATCGAGGAGGCCCAGCAGGTCTCGGAGCAGCTGCTGCGCGAGAGCCGCACGGAGGCCGATCGCACCACCTCCGACGCGCGGATGCGGGCCGAGGGCGTGGTGTCCCGCGCCCGCGAGGAGGCCGAGGACATCACCCGGCAGGCGCGTGCCGCTGCCGACGCCGTGCGCGCGCGGGCCGAGGCCCAGGTCGAGGAGCACCGCAGGCGGGTCCGCGCCGAGCTGACCGAGCAGGTCACGCGTGAGGTCGCGGAGCAGAGCCGGCGCGAGCTGGCCCGGATGCACGATCGCCAGCAGGCGATGATCGGCGACCTCGAGGCGTCGGTGCGCATCCTCGGTGTCTCGATGGAGGCCGCGACCGCCAACATCGCCGAGATGCTCGCCGCTCTCGACTCGCTTCGCGCCCACTCCACGGAGTCCCTGGGCGACGCCTCCGCCGCCATGACCGCTCCGCCGCGGCACGCCGAGACGGTCGGAGACGACGCCGTCGCGTTGGCCGAGGGCGCGGAGACTCTCGCCGAGGACGACACCGACGACACCGACGACACCGACGACGGCGACGACGGCGACGACGGCGAACCCGACGACGACGACGAGGGCGAGCACCGGGGCGATGACCGGGGTGATGACCGGGGTGATGACCGGGTGATGACCTGGCTGATGACCTGGGCAATGACCCGGGCGTTGACCTGGGCAACGACGCCGACGCCGGCGTCGGCCCGGTCCCCAGCCGGACCCCGCGGTCCGGCCACATCGTCGACGTGCTGGCAGCGCTCGACGGTGTGGGCGTGGACGACGACGATCCTCCGATGACCGCGACCGAGGCCTTCCTGCGGTCCGCGCACCTCGACCACGGAGACCCACCCCTCCCTCCGGCGGACGACACCGATGTCGGCGCCCGCTACGCCCGCGATGCCATGCGCGCCACCGCCCGCTCCCGCACCCGGAGCGACGAGGAGCGCCTCCAGCAGGAGCGCGAGGCCGAGCACTCCCCGAGCCGCAACGGCGGGTCCCGCTCCGAGGAGCGCCCGGCCGACGACCGGGACGACCCGGACCGCGAGGATGCCGAGGGGTCCGGCAAGCCGCTCGGATGGCTGTTCCGCTCCTCCTCCTAGCCCCTCGCGATGACCGGGCCGGCTGACCAGGTGACCGAGCGGTTGCCCGGACCGCGGCCCGACTCCCACCAGCTCCCGGTGACCCGGCCGCGGGGGCTGCTCGTCTTCCTGCTCCCTCTCCCGGTGGCCGCGGCGGCCGGCCTCGCGGCCGGTGCGTCGCCGCAGGCCGCGCTGACGGTGACGGCAGCCGTCGCCTCGGCCGCGGTCCTGGTCAGCCGGGTCGAGTGGGCGGCGCTCGCAGTGATCGGCACCAGCGTGTTCGAGGGCTACCTCGCGCTCATCTCTCCGTGGGCGACCGACTGGCTGGCTGCCGTGCTCCTGGTCGCCTGGGCGATCCGGCGGGCCCAGGGACCCCTGCACCAGCATCGGCTGCTCGCCGTCGCGCTGCCGGTCGCCGCCCTCGCGGGCGTGCTCCTCGTCGCCTGTGCCGCGCACCCCCACGGGGCCGCCGGCCTCGAGGTCTGCGCCAGGTACGCCGAGCTCTCGGTCGTGATGCTGGTCCTGGCCGACGTCCTCTGCGGCCCGCTGGCGCCGCGCCGCGCCGCCCGTGTCTACGTGCTCGCATGCGTCGCCGCGTCGGTGTGCGGGATCGTCACCGCGGCCGTCTCCGACCGCCACCTCGTGGTGGGCCCGGTGGCCAACGTCGACACTCTCGCGTTCTTCCTCGTCGCCGCACTCCCGCTCGTGGGCACCGTCCGCACCCGGCTGGAGCAGCCGGTGTGGAGGGTCTGGGCCTGCTTCGCGGTCCTCATCGCCGCCGGCGTCGGCACTCAGTCGAGGGCTGCCTTCGTGGCCCTGGTCGCGATGATCCTGGTCGCCGTCCTCTCCGGTCTGCTGGCGCCGCGCTACGCCGGGGCCCTGCTGGCTCTCGTCACGACCGCGGTGGCGCTGGTCGTCGCGGTGCTGCCCCTGCCCATCGGTCAGGCCATCGCCGACCCGCACTACTCCGACACCAACATCGCCCAGCGAAACGACGTGCGCCTCACGGCCTTCGAGATGACCCGGGCCAGCCCGGTGGTGGGGCTGGGTCCCGCGGCGTTCCCGCTGTTCCACCAGGACTACCGCGACGACGACGACCGCTACCGCGAGCGGGATCTCGACACTGCCTACAGCACCCTCCTCGAGACCTCGGCCGAGCTCGGCGTGCTCGGCGCCCTGGCGCTCTACGCCGTGTGGATGGTGCCCGCCGTCGTCGCCCGCCGACGCTGGCGTCGTGACCGCTCGCGCCTGGCCGCGGGCGTCCTGCTGGCCCTCGACGGGCTGCTGACCGCCTCGCTGCTCGAGTCGGAGCCGCACGCTCTCCCGCTGTGGTTGATGGGCGCGATGGCGCTCGCGCTGGGCCGTCCTGCCCGCCTCCGGAGGCCTCTTTTCCCCGACGGCTCGGACGACAGGTCGTCTGGACAGGTGGCGGTCACATCGTGACTTTTGCGGCGCCGCAGCCCGATCGTCGTCGACCATGGCTGCGGCGGTGGTGCGTCCTGTGCGCAGCGCGGGGGCGCCGCCGCGATGGGGTCCGTGATGCCGGCCCGGGGATACTGGCATCACACGACGGTCAGGTGTTTCAGGGGGGTCTGGGCACCGGTCGTCTGAGCAATGTGTGGGGACATCGATGGACGTGCGCGACGTGGGGGTGGCGCTGTGGCGCCAGCGACCGCTTGTCGTGTTGATCCTGGTGATCACCGGCGGCGCCGTCGCAGCCGGGATCTTCCTCGCCCCGAAGTCGTACGCCGCAACGGCCACGATCAGCGCCGCGGAGGAGCCGGGCGTGGTCGAGAGCGACGACCCCGACGCCTTGCGCGCGACCCTGGCGGAGCTGGCCAACTCCCGGGGGGTGGTCGACGAGGTCCGGGACCGGATCCCGGCCGACCGGAGCGTGGCCGAGCTGCGTCGCTCGATCACGGGCGACTGGGTCCGGGGCACGATCCTCGTGGAGGTCACCGTCGAGGATCGTGACCCGGACACCGCCGCAGCGATCGCCAACGCCGTGGCTGCCGTGCTGGTCGACGGCGACGCCGTCGACGAGGTGGCCGGCCCGTCCCTCGACCGGTCCCTGGCGCTGACCACCAGCGATCCGGCGCAGGTGCCCGACACCTTCAGCTCGCCCGACCTGCGGTTCTCGCTGGGGCTGGGGCTGCTGCTCGCGCTCGGGCTGGCCACCACGGCCGCGGTCTGGCGCGACCGGCGTACGCACACCGTCGACGACGCCGCCGCGGTCGAGGACGCCGCGACCGCCCCACTGCTGGCGCACCTGACACCGCCCAGGGACCTGACGTCGATGCCGGCGCTGCACCCCGGGACCGGCGAGGCGGACCTGTTCCGTCACCTGCGGCTCGCTCTCGAGGCGCAGGCCGAGGCCGGGTCGCCACGGGTGGTGGTCGCCGGCATCACCCACGGTGACGTGAACGTCTGGATCGGCGCCAACGTCGCGCTCGCGCTGGCGGGGACGGGCCATCGGGTGCTGCTGGTCGACGGACGGATGGGCGACCGTTTCGGCACGCCGGTCGAGGACGCACCCGACACGCCGGGCCTCTACGACGTGCTGCTCGGCGCCGACCTCGAGACGGCCATGAGTCCCGGGCCGGTGGACCTGCTGGAGGTGCTGCCGGCCGGGAGGTACGGCGACGCGAAGGTTCCCGAGCTCATCGCGCAGCGGTTCCTGACCGTGATGGAGTCCGCGGCGACCGGGTTCGACCACGTCGTGGTGATCGGCCCACCGCTCGATGCCTGCGAGGACTCGCGGTCGATGGCGGTGGAGAGCTCGATCGTGCTCGCGCTGGTCGAGGGCTCCGTGTCGGCCAACGCGTTGCGTCGCCACGCCGACCGCATCCGTGCGGTGGGGGCCCGGCTGCTCGGCGTCGTGCTGGTCGCGAAGCAGCCCGATCGGAACGCCGCCTAGTGGTTGCCGACGGAAGTTCGTCGGGGGTGGCCCGTGCTCCGGGTGCGTGCATGTTTGTCCGGGGTCCCCGCGGAATCGCGAGTGCAGCGAGCGCATTCCGTGGGGTGGTCGCTTGGCGCCGGAGCGACGCTCTACTGGGTCGTCCAGCTAGCGACGGCAACGCCGCGTGCTTTTCGGGGTCCCCGCGAAAGCGCGAGCGCAGCGAGCGTCTTTCGTGGGGTGAGAGGTGCGTGCCCGGGGTGCGGGACACCCGACGAGCTTCCGTCGGTGACCACTAGTGTCCGGCACGAGGCACTGATGGCCCCCAAGGAACAGCAGATCCAGACCAACCGACGCCTCAACGTCCTGCACGTGTCGGTGCCGACGTCGGGGGGCGTGGCCACGGTGGCCACGCGCTACGTGCGCGACCAGGTCGAGCGCGGCTGGAACGTCACGGTGGCCTGCCCGTCGCGGGGAGACCTGGGCTACGCCGCCCGCGAGGCCGGCGCCGCGGTGCGGTGGTGGCGGGCCAACGCGCACGACAGCACCCTGCCCGGCGCGGTGGTGCGGCTCAAGCGCATCGTCGACCAGATCGGGCCGGACGTCGTACACCTGCACAGCGGCAAGGCCGGCCTGGCGGGCCGGCTGGTGGTGCGCAACCGGATCCCGACCGTCTTCCAGCCGCACGCCTGGTCCTTCCTCGCCTCCCGCAGCGGGGTGCAGGGCGCCTCGCTGCGCTGGGAGCGGTACGCCGCGCGCTGGGCCACCGAGCTGGTCTGCGTGAGCACCACCGAGCGGCAGCTGGGCGAGAGCCTGAGCATCCACGCGCCGACGACCGTGATCCCCAACGGCATCGACCTGGCCGAGTTCCGGCCCGCGGGGGGCCGCGACCGGATCCACGCCCGCAAGCTGCTCGGGCTCGACGACGTCCCGACCGCGCTCTGCGTCGGTGCCCTGACCGTGCAGAAGGGCCAGCAGGACCTGCTCACCGGCTGGCCCGCGGTCCGGGGCCGGGTGCCCGAGGCGCAGCTGCTCCTGGTCGGCGACGGCCCCGACCGCCAGGCCCTGGAGCGGCTGGCCGAGGGCGTCGAGGGCGTGCTCTTCGCCGGAGCCCGCACCGACGTCCCGCTCTGGATGGCGGCCGCGGACGTGGTGGTGGTCCCGTCCCGCTGGGAGGGCATGGCCTTGGTGCCGCTCGAGGCGATGGCCTGTGCCCGGAGCGTGGTCGCCACCGACGTCAACGGCGTCGTCGACAGCGTCCCGTCCGACGCGGGTGCCATCGTGATGCTCGACGACCTGCCCGCACTCGTCGACGCCGTCGCCACCCGGCTCGAGGACCCGGTGCTCGTCGAGGAGGAGGGCTGGCGCGGTCGCTCCCACGTCGAGTCGCACCACGACGTGGCCTCCTCAGCGCGTGAGCTGGCCCGCGTCTACCTTCGGCTCGTCGGCGCGCGCCGCGGGCGCTGAGAGGACGGGTGCGCCGCCGGGCACTCCGCCGGCGTGGCGCACCCGGCGCAGCAGCGCCAGCACCAGCTGCGGCAGCCCGACGAGGCGGGTGTGACGCAGCAGCTGCCCGACCGGCCCGATCCGACCGGAGATCTCGACGGAGAAGGTCGTGCCGGGACGCCTCACCGAGCGCGCCCGGCGGGTGCGGAACCGTGGCACCGTCACCGCCCGGCCGAGCTCGTCGATGCGCGGGTGACGGACCAGCACGCCACCGGTCTCGACCGCGACGAGAAGAGCCAGGACCGCGGAGAGGGGCAGCAGGACGAGCAGGCTCACCAGGGCGACCAGCACCTCGACCAGCCTCTTGAACGCGCGCACCGGGAGCCACGCGCCGCGGCGGTGCAGGTGGACGACCGGGATGCCGTCGACCAGCTCGCGCGGGTGCCGGGTGTGCGCCGCGACGGGTGGGAACCAGGCGGGCACGGCGTAGACATCGGCGGTCGTGGCGAGCAGGCCGTCGATGGCCGCGGACTCCTCCTCGCCGGCCGGGCACGACAGCGCGACGACGACCGCGTCGACCTGGGTCTCGGTCATCGACCGCGGGAGGCTGGCGACCGGCCCGAGCAGGGCGAGGGGGAGTCCGCGGGCCTGGTCGAGGGCGCTGGCCGGGCCGGTGGCGACGAACCCGACCGGATGAAGACCCAGGTCGGGCCGGGCGAGCAGGGTCTGCGCGAGCCGTCGGGCGGTCGCACCGGTGCCGACGACGACGACCCGCCTCGCGAGCCGCCCGCCGCGACGCAGCAGGTGGGTGACGGCGTAGACGAGCGTGTGCGCGAGCACCAGGCAGGCCAGGGCCAGCAGGCAGCAGGCCACCGCGGCCGAGCCGGCACCGACCAGGACCAGGGTCGCGGCGGCCGCCGCCACGAACAGCCCGGACAGGTCCTCGACGATCGAGAGCACCAGCCGGGGCCGGTGCAGGTCCGCGGCCCGGGCGACGAGCACGGCGACCACGGCGGCGACGACCAGGGAGGAGGGCGGGTCGTCGGTCGCCACGAGGCCGGCCACGACGACGGCGACGGCGTCCGCAAGGGTCAGCACTGGTCCGATCGTGCCGAGCCACGGCATCCGTCGGCGCACGCGCGCAACCACAGACCGTTCCCCCCAGGACCAGCTGTGCGGGCGCACCCCCCTTAGACGCGCGCCGCTGGGGCCATCCAACCGTGACACGCCCCCGGTTGTCCATGCGGGCTTGCCCCGTCGGTCACCATCTGGGCGTGGCCTCCGTCCCGCTACCTCACGGCGTGCTCGCCTTCGCCGAGCGCGGTCCGGACTGGGCGGCGTTCGTCGAGCGGCTGCCCCGGCTGTTCCGCGAGGTGACCGAGGAGTGGGGGCTGGTCGTCGACGGCGAGCCGACCCACGGCTTCTGCTCGCTGGTGGTGCCCGTACGCCGCGGCGACGAGCCCGCCGTGCTGAAGCTCGCGCTCCCGGACGACGAGGGCGAGCACGAGGCGCTCGGGCTCCAGCGGTGGGGCGGCGACGGTGCGGTGCGGCTCCTGAGCGCGGACCCGCACCGCCGGGCACTGCTGCTGGAGCGGCTGCACGCCACCGACCTCGACTCGCTGCCGGTGCTGGTGGCGTGCGAGGTGGTGGCCGGCCTCTACGCGCGGATCCACGTGCCGGCACCGCCGCAGCTGCGACCGGTGACCGCCTACCTCGACCGCTGGACGCCGCTGCTGCGGGCGCTGCCGCGGGACGCCCCCATCCCACGCCGTTTGGTGGAGCAGGCGCTCGCGCTGGTCGCCGACCTGTTCGTGGCGGCGCCGGATGCTGGGCCGGGGGCGCTGCTGCACGGCGACCTGCACTTCCAGAACGTGCTGGCCGGCGACCGCGAGCCGTGGCTGGTGATCGACCCCAAGCCGATGTCGGGCGACCGGCACTACGAGCCGGCGCCGATGCTCTGGAACCGCTGGGACGAGGCGGTGGCGACCGGCGACCTGCGCGCCGCCGCTGCGGCGCCGGTTCCACACGCTGGTCGACGCGGCCGGCCTCGACGAGGAGCTGGCCCGCGACTGGGTGGTCGTGCGGATGGTCTACACCATGGTCTGGGAGCTCGAGGACACCCTGCTCGCCGATCGGCCGACCGACCCCGACCGCGAGTGGCTGACCAAGTGCGTGGCGATCTGCAAGGCGGTCCAGGACTGAGCACTGCCGGCGAACCACGCCGACCCGTCGGAAAGTTTCGGACGGGTCGGCGAAACCCGGTTGCCGGGAGTGGGATCGTAGGTGGGTGAGCGAGGGCGTCCTGAGGTCGGTGAACGTCGGCCAGCCGAGGGAAGCGGCGTGGGCCGGCATCGGGCGCACGTCGATCGACAAGGCGCCGGTCCCCGGCCCCGTCGAGGTGCACCGCCTCGGCCTGGTGGGAGACCAGGTCTCCGACACCCGGCACCACGGCGGACCGGACCAGGCGGTCTACGCCTACTCCCGCGAGGAGCTGGACTGGTGGGCCACCGAGCTCGGTGACGAGCTGCGCGACGGGGAGTTCGGGGAGAACCTCACGACCACTGGCCTCGACGTCGACGGGGCCGAGCTCGGCGAGCGGTGGCGGATCGGCACGGTGCTGCTCGAGGTCGCGCTGGTCCGCACGCCGTGCAACGACTTCAAGGTGTGGATGGGCCGGGGAGGTCACGACAACCGCGCCTGGGTACGGCGGTTCGCCGAGCGTGAGCGGCCCGGCGCCTACCTGCGGGTCCTCCAGCCGGGGGTGCTGGCCGCCGGCGACCCGATCGAGGTCGTATACCGGCCGGGCCACGGCATGACCGCGTCGTACTTGTTCCGCGCGCTGCTCCGCGAGCCGGAGCTGCTGCCGGCGCTCCTTGACGTCGACGGGCTCGCCGCCAAGGTGCGGTCTCGCGTGGAGCTGTTTGCTACCAGTCGGTAGCCCTTGTGAACTAGGTTACGTCGCGAACGTCGCCACCCCGACCGGTCTCGGACGGACCAGCCAGGAGAAGCAATGCCGCGCACCATCGACCCGAGCTTCGTCGACACGATGACGCCCAACTTCGCCCAGCTTTTCCTGGATCGGGTCGCCACGTCCTCCTCCCTCGAGGCCTACCGCTTCCCGAAGGGGGACGACTGGGAGTCGGTGACCTGGAAGCAGGCCGGTGACCGCGTCAGCAACCTCGCAGCCGGGCTCCTCTCGCTCGGCATCCAGCCGGAGCAGCGCGTCGGCATCGCGTCCTCGACCCGCTACGAGTGGATCCTCGCCGATCTCGCGGTCATGTGTGCGGGTGGCGCCACGACCACGGTCTACCCCTCGACCAACGACGAGGACACCGCCTACATCGTGGGCGACTCCGAGTGCCAGGTGGTCTTCGCCGAGGACGACGTCCAGATCAAGAAGCTCGCCGACCGCAGGTCCGACCTGCCCACCGTCGGAAAGGTGATCACCTTCGACGGCACGACGGACGGCGACTGGGTCATCTCGCTCGACGCGCTCGCGGACCTCGGTGAGAAGTACCTCGTGGAGCACCCCGACGCCATCTCGACGACGGTCGCGGCGATCAAGCCCGAGCAGCTCGCCACGCTGATCTACACCTCCGGCACCACCGGCCGGCCCAAGGGCGTGCGGCTGACGCACCGGGCCTGGGTCTACGAGGGCGCGGCGATCGCCGTACAGGACATCCTCGACGAGAAGGACCTGCAGTTCCTCTGGCTGCCGATGGCGCACTCGTTCGGCAAGGTGCTGCTCTCGGCCCAGCTCGCCTGCGGATTCGCGACGGCGATCGACGGCCGGGTCGACAAGATCGTCGACAACCTGGGCGTCGTGAAGCCGACGTTCATGGGTGCGGCCCCGCGCATCTTCGAGAAGGCGCACGGCCGGATCATCACCATGCAGCAGGCCGAGGGCGGGGTGAAGGAGAAGATCTTCAACCAGGCGTTCAAGGTCGGCCTCGAGGTCAACCGCCGCAAGCGCGCCGGCCAGTCGGTGCCGCTGCCGCTCAGCCTCCAGCACGGGCTCTTCGACAAGCTGGTCTTCAGCAAGGTCCGCGACCGGTTCGGCGGCCGGGTCCGGTTCTTCATCTCGGGCGCAGCGGCGCTCAACCAGGAGATCGCGGAGTGGTTCAACGCCGCCGGCATCCTGATCCTCGAGGGCTACGGCATGACCGAGAACGCCGCCGGCGCCACGGTCAACCACCCCGACGACTACAAGATGGGCACCGTCGGCCCGGCCATCCCCGGGAGCGAGATCAAGCTGGGCGACGGGGACGAGGTCATGATCAAGGGCCCGCACGTCATGGACGGCTACCACAACCTCCCGGAGGAGACCGCCAAGGCGCTCACCTCCGACGGCTGGCTGCACACCGGCGACAAGGGCGCCATCGACGCCGACGGCTTCCTGACGATCACCGGCCGGATCAAGGACCTCTTCAAGACCTCCGGCGGCAAGTACATCGCCCCGTCGTCGATCGAGTCGAAGTTCAAGGCGCTGTGCCCCTACGCGAGCCAGTTCGTGGTCTTCGGCGACGAGAAGAACTTCGTCGTCGCCCTGATCACCCTCGACGAGGACGCCATGAAGGCCTGGGCGGCCGAGAACGGCATGACCGGCAAGTCCTACTCCGAGATCGTCGGGTCCGACCAGGTCCACACGATGGTGGGCGGCTACGTCGACGAGCTGAACGGGAAGCTGAACCGCTGGGAGACCATCAAGAAGTGGGAGCTGCTCGACCACGACCTCTCGGTCGAGTCCGGTGAGCTCACGCCGTCGATGAAGGTCAAGCGCAACGTCGTCGAGGCCAACAACAAGGCCCGCATCGACGCGTTCTACACGGCCTGACCGCTCGCACGGGGCTGGACCGGACGACCTCGACCAACGGGGTCGTTGCGTTCCGCAGCCCGTGCCGAGGCGAGCCACAGCAACCGCACAGGTACGCCGCGCACAGTGGTGCCATGAGTGACCACGAGGAGCTGGAGGACCACGACCTGGGCCTCTCCCACGACCTGCCGCACCTCGTCGCGAGAGAGCGGCGCTGGGGGCGGCGCGGGCTGCTCGGGCTCGTGGGTGGCGTCGGGGCGGTCGCCCTGGTCGGGTGCAGCGGCGACGACGAGGTGTCGCTGACCGGCTCGAGCGCGACGTCGGAGGCCGCACCAGGTCCCGGACAGCCGCCGCAGGGCCAGACGCCACAGAGCCAGACGCCACAGGGCGGTGCCGGTGGTGAGGACGCGAGCGTCGACGTCGCCGACGGCGAGATCCCCGAGGAGACCGCCGGTCCCTTCCCGGGTGACGGGTCCAACGGCGCCAACGTGCTGAGCGAGAGCGGGATCGTCCGCAGCGACCTCACCTCGTCGTTCGGCTCGGCGTCCGGGGTGGCCGCCGGCGTGCCGGTGACCGTGCGACTCACGGTCTACGACCTCGACGGCACCGCCGTCACGCCGTTGGCCGGCGCCGCGCTCTACCTGTGGCACTGCGACCGCGAGGGTCGCTACTCGATGTACTCCGAGGGTGTCACCGACGAGAACTACCTGCGCGGGGTCCAGGAGACCGCGGCCGACGGCAGCGTGCAGTTCACGACGGTGTTCCCGGCCTGCTACGACGGCCGCTGGCCGCACATGCACTTCGAGGTCTACCAGTCGCTCGACTCCGCGACGTCGTACGCCAACAAGCTGCGGACCTCGCAGCTCGCGATCCCCGAGGTCAGCTGCCGGGAGGTCTACGGCGTGGTCGATGGGTACGACGCGAGCGTCGACAACCTCGACCGGGTCAGCCTGGACAGCGACATGGTGTTCAGCGACGGCTACTCGCTGCAGCTCGCGACGGTGACCGGGTCGGTCGACGAGGGGTACACCTTCTCGCTCAACGTGCCCGTCTAGCGTCCCGCACAGCACGTTCAGTGCGTACGTCCGTGCTCCAGGTGCGTGCATCGCCAGGCGCCGGAGCGACGCTCTACCTGCTCGTCCAGCAAGCGACGGCAACGCCGCGAGGTGGGTGCCTGGGGTGCGGAGTCAGGTGCCGAGCTTGCTGTGCGGGGCACTAGCCATACTCGTCGGGTGCCGTCCGCCCTGCCCGAAGGAGAGCCGGCCCCGAACGACGGCGGCCTGCCGGGCTCCGCGCTCGCCGAGCTGGGGCAGCGCCCGTTCGGGGTCTACGTCCACGTGCCGTTCTGCACGGTGCGCTGCGGCTACTGCGACTTCAACACCTACACGGTCGCCGACCTCGGGTCCGCCGCGGGCGTGCCCGGCGCCTCCCGGACGACGTACGCCGCCGCCGCGGTCGAGGAGGTGCGGCTGGCCCGCCGGGTGCTCGGCGACCCGGCGCCGGTCGAGACCGTCTTCTTCGGGGGTGGCACGCCGACGCTGCTCAGCCCGGCCGACCTCGGCGCGGTGCTGGCCGCGATCGACGCCGAGCTCGGGCTGGCGCCGGACGCCGAGGTGACCACCGAGGCCAACCCGGACAGTGTCACCAAGGCCGACCTGGTCGCGCTGCGCGAGGCGGGCTTCACGCGGATCTCGTTCGGGATGCAGTCGGCGGTCGATCACGTGCTCACCGTGCTGGACCGGACCCACGACCCGGCCCGCGTGCCCGACGTGGTCGAGTGGGCGCGGGCGGCGGGCTTCGACCAGATCAGCCTGGACCTCATCTACGGCACGCCGGGGGAGTCGCTGGCCGACTGGGAGACCTCGCTCGACGCCGCACTGGCGTGCGATCCCGACCACGTCTCGGCGTACTCCCTGATCGTCGAGGACGGCACCGCCCTGGCCCGGCGCGTCCGCCGTGGCGAGCTGCCGATGCCGGACGAGGACGACCTCGCGGACAAGTACGCCGCCGCCGACGCGCGGCTCGGCGACGCCGGTCTGTCGTGGTACGAGGTGTCCAACTGGGCGCGCGACGACCTCGCCCGGTGCCGGCACAACCTCCTCTACTGGACCGGCGCGGACTGGTGGGGCGTCGGCCCGGGTGCCCACTCGCACGTCGGGGGCGTGCGGTGGTGGAACGTCCGGCACCCCGCGGCGTACGCCGACCGGATCGCGGGCGGGGTCAGCCCGGCGCACGGGCGGGAGCTCCTCGACCAGGAGACCCGGCGCGTGGAGCGGGTGCTGCTCGAGCTGCGGCTGCGCGCCGGGCTGCCGCTGGCGGTGCTCGACGAGGCGGGTCGAGCCGCGGTGGACGGCCAGGTGGCTCGCGGGCTGGTGACGATCGAAGGGGACCGGCTGGTCCTCACCGGGCCGGGCCGGCTCCTGGCCGACGCCGTGGTCCGCGACCTCCTGCCCTGAGCTTGCTGCGGTGCGACCCTGAACCGCCCCTGAGTCCGCCGCCCGAGGGGCCCGGACGGCCCTAGGCTGTCGCGCATGACCACTGGTCCCGAGAACCCGCCGCCGGACCCGACCGTGCCCTACGGCTCGGTCCCGCCGCCACCACCCCCGCCGCCTCCCTCTCCGGGCTACGCGGGCTACACCCAGCCCGGCCTCCCGGTCGGCGCCTACGGCGTCAGCTCGCAGGCGCCGTACGGTCTGCACCCCGTGACCGGCATCCCCTACTCCGACAAGTCGAAGATCGTGGCGGGGCTGCTCCAGATCTTCCTGCCGTTCGGGATCGGCCGCTTCTACATCGGCGACACCAAGACCGGGGTCATCCAGCTGGTCGTCACGGTCGTCACGTGCGGCCTCGGCAGCCTCTGGAGCCTCATCGACGGGATCATCATGCTGGCGACCGACAGCAAGGACGCCAACGGCTACATCCTCAGGAGCTAAGCACTCACGAAGTCGATGAGCTCCTCGACCCGGCCCAACAGCGCCGGCTCGAGGTCGTCGTAGGACGTCACCCGGCCGAGGATGTGCTGCCAGGCGCGGGCGATGTCGGCCTGGTCGGCGTGTGGCCACCCGAGGTGCGCGCAGACACCCTTCTTCCACTCGACCGAGCGCGGGATCTCCGGCCACTCGGCGAGCCCGATCCGGTCGGGCTTCACCGCCTGCCAGACGTCGACGAAGGGGTGGCCGACGACCAGCACGTGCGCGCCGACGGCCGACCGGGCGACCTCGTCGGCGATCCGGCTCTCCTTGGAGCCGGGCACGAGGTGGTCGACAAGGACGCCGACCCTGCGCCCCTGGGTGGGGCCGAAGTCGCGCAGGTGGCCGGCCAGGTCGTCGACGCCGCCGAGGTATTCCACGACGACGCCCTCGATCCGCAGGTCGTCGCCCCAGACCTTCTCGACGAGCTCGGCGTCGTGCCGGCCCTCGACATAGATCCGGCTGGCCCGCGCGACCCGCGCCCTGGCACCGGGGACCGCGACCGAGCCGGACGCCGTGCGCGTCGGCCTGGCCGGCGCAGCCTGCCGGACCGGCGGCCGGAGGATCACCGGCCTGCCCTCGAGCAGGAACCCGGGGCCGAGCGGGAAGGTCCGGCGCCGGCCGCGCCGGTCCTCCAGGGTCAGGGTGTCGAGGTCGCGGTCGACCGCCACGATCTCGCCGCACCAGTCAGTGGTGACCTCCTCGACGACCGCGCCGAGCTCGGCGGCGGCCTCGACGGCGTGGCCGTTCTTGGGGACCTTCCAGTCGCCGGCGAGCACGTCGGTCCCGTAGCGGTCGGCCATGCCCATGACGTTATGGGCGAGCGCCGACACGGCCGGGGAGCACACGCCGGTCGGCTCTTCGCGCTTCTCCTGTACGCGTGAGTGACGCGTCGGCTTGCCAGCTTCGAGGAGTCCACTCGCGGTGTTGTTTACCCCGGCGAGCTTCGGCCTGGATGTCCCCGACGACGCGAGCTTCGCTCGCAACGCCCCGGTCGCTCGCTGGCGCTCGCGTCCGGGCTGTCGTCGGGGCCACCAGGCCGATCGCCGGGCGCCTCGCTGCGCTCGGAAAGACCGGGTCGCTGCGCTCCCGCAACGTACGAGCGAGACCAGGGCAGGTAGGCACTACTTGCTTGGTTTCGCGTGAGCGTGGTGGGAGCGAAGCGACCCGGTCTTTCGCGGGCGAAGCCCGCGCGCCCGGCGATCGGTCCCGATGGGCACGCCGACTGCGCCGAAGCGAGCGCAGCGAGCCAGGCGCCCGCGAGCGCAGCGAGCGTCGGCGTGCCTCGGGCCGAAGCTCGCCGGGGTAAAAAGCTAGTCTTCCTGCTGCTCGTCGTCCCACTGGTCGGGCTTCTTGCCCTCCTCCAGCAGCTCACCGGGCTCGAGGTCGCCGGCGGTCTCCTCGTCGTCCAGTCCCTCGGCCAGCGGGTTGTCGTCGGGCCGCAGGTCCTCGGGCAGGTCCTCGTCCTCGATGCCGTGGCCGCCGTCCTGCTCGTCGCTGGAGTTCGTCATGGCCGGTAGGTACCCCTCCCGCCCGGGCGAAGCACGCGGTCAGACCAGGGGGAGGCGCTTCTGGCTCCGCGGGAGGTGCTCGTAGCCGCGACGTACGGCGTCGGCGAGGTAGTCGCGAGGGAACGGCCACTCGGCCGCGTCCAGCGCCTCGGCGACCGGGACGCCGCGGGTGGCGAGGTCGCGGATCGTCTCGGCGAGGATCCCGATGTCGTTGCGCTGGGTCTCGACGAAGTCGCGGTCGACCGGCGCACCGTGGCCGGGCACGACGACCGAGGCCGACGTGAGCAGACCGAGGACGATGTCGAGGGTGAGCGGCCACTCCATCGGGAAGCAGTCCGCGCCGAAGCCGGGCACGCCCTGGCGGATCGACGACTCCTCGACCAGGTCGCCGGCGAGCAGCACGTCCGCGTCGGGCACCCGGACCACCAGGTCGCCCCCGGTGTGGCCGCGTCCGGGGTGCACCAGCTCGACCATCCGGTCGCCGAGCTCCAGCGCCACCGCCGAGGAGAAGGTGAGGTCGGCCGGCACGATCTCGGTGGCCTGCACCTCGTCGCGGTGGGGGTCGTCGGCGTTGTCCGGGTCGTCGTACACCGCCTTGATCCGTTCCCCGGCGGCGAGGGTGCTCTCGGCGGCCACCTCGTGCGCGTGCACCGGGACCGCGCCGTACGCCGCCCGGAACGCGCCGTTGCCGAAGGTGTGGTCGAAGTGCTCGTGGGTGTTCACCACGGCGACGACCTCGCCGGCGCCGAGCGCGCGGACGTCCTCGATCACCTCGCGGGCCGCGACTGCGGAGGCGTGGGTGTCGACGACGAGCAGGCCGGCGGAGCCGCGCACGAGCGTGACGTTGACGTCGAACCAGTCGTAGCGAGCGACCCAGACGTCGTGGGCGACCTCGGTGAAGGGCATCCGGCCAGCCTAGGCACGCGGGCCGCTCGGCCGGTCCACGGCCAGCCCCTCGAGGAGGATGTCGGCGACCGCCGACGCGTGCTGGTCCGGGTCGGTGTCGGCGTACGCCGTGAGGTAGGCGAGCATCGCGTCGACCGAGCCCTGGTAGGTGACCGCCATGTGGCGTGCGTCGACGTCGTCACGGACGGTTCCCTCCGCCTGCCCGCGCCGGAACAGCTCCTCCTGGAAGCCGTAGGTCTCCTCGTAGTCGCTGATCCCGAGCCGTGGCGCACCGTCAGCCCCGCGAAGGTTCTGGGTGATCTGCCGCATCGCCTCGAGCTCGGGGCCGTGGGTGACCAGGAGCCGCGCCGCGCGGCGTACGGCGGAGCGGATGACCTCGGGGACGGGCGCAGTGAGGTCCACCTCCTCGCCGACCGTGTCGCGGAGCCGGGCGAGGGTGAGCCTGGCGGTCTGCTCCATCAGGTCGTCCCTGTCGGTGAAGTAGTGCCAGACCAGCCCCTTGGACACGCCGGCCTCCGAGACGATCGCGCTGACCGACGCGCGCTGGTAGCCGTCGCGGGCCACGACGCGGACCGCCGCCGAGATGATCTGGCCACGGCGCTCGTCCGCGCTGAGACGCTGCCGAGGGGTCACGGCAGCATCCTCGCGGGTCAGTGCCTCGTCCGCGCGCCCGCCGCGCACAGCACCAGGACGCCCACCATGAGCGCCGTGATCGCCAGCATCTCCAGCCGCATCCAGCCGGGAAAGAGGCCAGGGAGGACGGCCTCGACGACGTTGGCCAGGGCGAGCACGGCCGCGATGACCACGACGGCGGTCTGCGCGCGTCGGCTGCCTCGTCGCGCCGCGCGCAGCCGCAGCCAGAGGACTGCTGCGAAGACCGCCACGACGACGGCGTGCACCCACGCGTCCTGGCCGGCCTGGGCGGGCGCGGCGGCGCTGAGCACCGCGAGCACGGCGAGGGTGCCGAGCGCGATGACGACGTACGTCGCGATGAGGGGTGCGACGGTCCGGGGGAGGGTGGATGTATTGACCATGCGGTCAACAATATTGACCAGATGGTCAATAGACAAGTCGGCGGGTCGGCATCCTCGTCGCGCCGAGTAGCATTGGCACTCCGGAACCGTGAGTGCCAGGACTCGGGCCGCGACGAACGCGAGGGGGTGGCGATGCAGGAGGAACGACGACTCGAGGTGCTGCGCGCCATCGTCGAGGACTACGTCGCCACCGAGGAGCCGGTCGGCTCGAAGGCTCTGGTCGAGCGGCACGGACTCGGCGTCTCGCCCGCCACCGTGCGCAACGACATGGCGGCGCTCGAGGACGAGGGCTACATCACCCAGCCGCACACGAGCGCGGGGCGGGTGCCGACCGACAAGGGCTACCGGCTCTTCGTCGACCGGCTGACCACGGTCAAGCCGATGAGCGCGCCGGAGAAGCGCGCGATCTCGACGTTCCTCGACGGCGCCGTCGACCTCGACGACGTGGTCGGCCGGTCGGTGCGGGTGCTCTCCCAGCTGACCCGCCAGGTCGCGATGGTCCAGTACCCCACGCTCTCGCGGTCCACGGTCCGCCACATCGAGCTGGTCGCCCTGGCCCCGAACCGGCTCCTCGTCGTGCTGATCCTCAGCAGCGGGCGGGTCGAGCAGCGGATCGCGGAGCTCGGCACCGACCTGACCGACCTGGCGCTCTCCGAGCTGCGCACTCGCCTCAACGCCGCCGCCGCCGGCGAGGTGATCGCCGAGGCCGTGACCGCGCTGCGCGCCGCCGTTCCCACCACCCCCGGCGTCGACGGCGGCACCACGGCCACGGTCGTCGAGCTCCTCGTCGACGCCATGATCGACCAGCGCTCCGACGAGCGGATCGTGGTGGGGGGCGCGGCCAACCTGGCGCGCTACGGCGACAGCTTCGACTCCGCGGTCCGCCCGCTGCTCGAAGCGCTCGAGGAGCACGTGGTGCTGCTCAAGCTGCTCGGCGAGGCCTCCACAGGAGGTGCGGTCACCGTGACGATCGGCGCCGAGGGCCCCT
The DNA here is from genome assembly GCA_963766475.1 of uncultured Actinomycetota bacterium. Lineage (GTDB taxonomy): Bacteria > Actinomycetota > Actinomycetes > Propionibacteriales > Nocardioidaceae > Nocardioides. The sequence goes on from CAVXZS010000011.1 coordinate 294,736, forward strand.
ACGAGCAGCTGTCGGCGACCAGTGTGGTCACCACCGGCTACGGCCCGCACGACGAGGCGGTCGCGACCCTCGGGATCGTCGGTCCGACCCGCATGGACTACCCAGGCACGATGGCAGCGGTGCGCGCCGTCGCCCGCTACGTCTCCCGGATCCTCGATGAGGCCTGACGGCCAGAACCGGCTGCACAGTCGAAAGGAACCATGAACCAGCCAGACCTGTACGCCCTCCTGGGCGTGAGCCGGGACGCCGACGCGGAGGCCATCAAGAAGGCCTACCGCCGTCTGGCCCGTCAGCTGCACCCGGACGTCAACCCCGAGCCGGAGGCGCAGTCGCGCTTCCAGGAGATCGGACGCGCCTACGAGATCCTCTCCGACCCGCAGAAGCGTGCGGCCTACGACCGCGGTGGCGACCCCTTCGGCGGGGCGGGCGGCTTCGGGCAGGGGGCCGGGTTCTCGTTCACCGACATCATGGATGCGTTCTTCGGCGGCCAGCCGGGAGCTCAGGGTCGCGGCCCGCGGCCGCGCACCCGGCGCGGGCAGGACGCGCTGATCCGGCTGGAGGTCGAGCTCGCCGAGGCGGCGTTCGGCGTCACCCGCGAGCTCAAGGTGGACACCGCCGTGGTCTGCTCGACCTGTCACGGCGAGGGCGCGGCTCCGGGCACCCACCCGCAGACCTGCGAGACCTGCCGGGGCGCGGGCGAGGTGGCGCACGTGCAGCGCTCGTTCCTGGGCGAGATCCGCACCCTGCGCCCGTGCGCGGCCTGCCGCGGCTTCGGCTCGATCATCCCGGACCCCTGCCGCGAGTGCTCCGGCGACGGGCGGGTCCGGTCGCGCCGCACCTTGACCATCAAGATCCCGGCCGGCGTCGACACCGGCACCCGGGTGCAGCTCGCCGACGAGGGCGAGGTGGGGCCCGGTGGCGGCCCGGCGGGTGACCTCTACGTCGAGATCCACGTCGCTCACCACGACGTCTTCACCCGGCACGGCAACGACCTGCACTGCACGGTCACCGTCCCGATGACCGCCGCCGCGCTCGGCACCACGCTGGAGCTGCCCACGCTGGAGGCCGACGTGGTCCCGCCCGAGGGCGCCTCGACCGACCTCGAGACCTCCTTCGAGCTCGACGTGCAGCCCGGCACCCAGTCCGGCACCGAGCAGGTGCTCCGCGGACGCGGCGTCCCCGGCCTGCGCGGTGGCCGGGGCGACCTGGTGGTCACGGTCGCCGTCGAGACGCCGACCCGGCTCGGGCCGCGCGAGGAGGAGCTGCTCACCGAGCTCGCCGCGATCCGTGGCGAGGAGCAGCCCGCCGCGCGGCTGAAGCCCGGTGGCCGCAAGAGCGCGTTCGGCCGGCTGCGCGACGCGTTCAACACGCACTGATGTCGGCCTGATGTCGCTCCACCTCCACCTGGTGCCGTCGCTGGCCGGTGTGGATGTCGGCTCGCCGGTGCGCGTCGAGGGAGCCGAGGCGCATCACGCGGTCGCCGTACGCCGCCTCGCGGTGGGTGAGCCCCTGCTGCTCACCGACGGCGCCGGCCACGTCGCCGAGTGCGAGGTGACCGCCACCGGCAAGGCCCGCCTGGACGTCGTGGTCCGCTCGGCCTCGTTCGTGCCGGCCCCGATGCCCGAGGTCGTCGTGGTCCAGGCCCTGCCCAAGGGCGACCGGGGCGAGCTCGCGGTCGAGGTGCTCACCGAGATCGGCGTGTCCCGGATCGTGCCCTGGGCCGCCGCGAGGTCGGTCGCCGTCTGGCGTGGCGACCGGACCGCGAAGTCGCTGGCCAGGTGGCAGGCCACCGCGCGGGAGGCCGCCAAGCAGGCGCGACGGGCGTGGTTCCCCGACGTGACGCCACTGGCGTCGACCGCCGAGGTCGCCGCCCTCATCGCCGGTGCACCGCTGGCGCTGGTCCTCCACGAGGAGGCGATGGAGCCGCTGCCGGTCGAGGTGCCGGGCCGCGTGGTCCTGGTCGTCGGCCCCGAGGGCGGGCTGGCGCCCGAGGAGCTGGCGGCGTTCACCGACGCCGGGGCTCGGACCGTCCGCCTCGGTGCCGAGGTGCTCCGCACGTCCACCGCCGGCGTCGCAGCCGTCTCCGCTCTCCTGTCCCGCACCTCGCGCTGGCGCTGACCCGGGTCAGCGGGCAAGCAGGTCGTCGACCCGGGTGATCTCGTCGTCGAGCTCGGACTGCTCCCGCTTGGTGAGGGTCCGCGCCGCGGAGAGGAGCTCGACGCGGCCGTCGGTCACCCGCCACAGCCCGACCAGCATGCCGTCCGCGAAGACCGTGCTGGCCAGCCCGCCGTTGTCTCCCATCCACATCTTCCGCGTCTCGGCGGTCGTCACCCGGTCGCGGGCCGCGTGCGAGAGCCAGAGGTTGTCGTACTGGCCGAGCAGCCGGACCGGCGCCGGGGTGTCCTCGTCGGCGACGTCGAGCCCCGGCACGTCGTAGAGCGGCCTGCCCTGCTCGTCCTCGTGGGTGACCAGGTCGTCCATCCCCTTGACCACCGGGGCGAGCCGGGTGACGCCCGACCAGGCCGTGACGTCCGCGGCGGTCGCCGGGCCGAACGCCCGCAGGTAGCGCCGCACGATCTCCTCCACGTCGGGCTCGACCAGCGGCCGGCCGAGCCACCGGTCGACGTACTGGTAGACCACGCCGCCGCTGCCCCGCCAGGTGCCGCGCGGCGGGCACTGCACCAGCGGCGCGGCCGACCTGGCCAGCTGTCCGAGCTGGGTGGCCGGTACGCCGGGGAACCGCTCGGCCAGGGCCGCCCCGAGCGCCTTCTGCGGCTGTGGCCCGTCGGCGAGGAGCTCCGACAGGGCATCCAAGAAGGCCTCGCGATCCACCTCTCGCGCCGGGCCGACGCTCTGGCTGATCTTGATCTCGCGCTCGTGCACGGGCGCAGTCCACTGTCGGAGCATCAGCGCGTCATCCGCGACCAGCAGGTGCACGGTGCCGCGCATCGTCAGCAACCGCACCAGCGACCGGTCCTCGAGCCCCGCGGTCACGTCGTGCGGGTCGAACGACGCCAGCCGGGCGGCGAGCGAGAGGTACGGCGGCAGGTTCTCCTGCGCCTGCAGGCCGACGAGGTGGTGCGCCATCTCGTGCGGGGTCGAGTCGGTGCGCTCGAGCAGGTGCTGGCGACGGAGCAGGGTGCGGTTGAGCTGCCTGGGGGAGAGCCTCACGACGGCGCCGCCAGAGATCAGTGCAGGACGAACGTCTTGGTGTCCTCCATCGGCCCGCCGCCCTCACCCTCCGACGGGTCGTCGGTCCTCGCCACGAACGTGTAGGTGCCGGGCGCCAGGCCGCTGGCGTCGACCGCGGACTCCCACGGGTAGAGGTGGTCGCCCCATCCGTCGGCCGTCGCGAAGCCCTCCAGCACCTTCGCTCCGCTCTCGTCGAGGACCTGCCAGGGCACCGTCGCCTCGAAGGAGTTGGCCACCCCGCTCGCGGTGAACGTCGCACCGGGCTCCGAGCCCTGCTGGGGCTGGGTCACGTTGACCAGGGCGAGCACGTTGTTCTGGGGTGCGGCCCTGAAACCGCCCGAGGGCGTCGACAACCCCAGGAACGTCGTGCTGTCCCCGTCGGCGGTCACGAAGCCCACCGGGATGCGTTTCTGGAGCACTCCCTGCACCGTGTAGACGACCTGCTGGACCGCGAGCTTGACGTCCTTGGTGCTCATGTCGCCCGGTCGACCCTGAGCCTCGTCCGGCACGGTCACCGACGCCATCTCGTCGGACGCCGCGAGCCGGAGCTGGCCACCGGGCAGCAACGTGCCGTAGTCGGGATCGTCGGCGTCGCCCGCGCTGATCAGCGCCAGGGCCTCGTCGGCGGGGTTGTCCGCCTCCACCTGCTGGAACTCGCGGAACAGCCGCGGCCCCTGCGGGGTGTCGCCGACGAAGTAGAGGGGCGCGGCGACCTGGGCCGGCGTGGCGGTGTCCGACCCGCTCGGCGTCGCCTCGGTCGGCTGCGGCGTCCTGGACGGCTTGCCCGTGTGCGACGGCCGGTCGTTGGGGTCGTTCGCCTGGGGTTCGTCGTCGCCCTGGCAGCCGGCCAGCACCACCGCCGTCACCGGGAGTACGGCGAGCAGGGCGGCGAGTCGGGTCCGGGAGCGAGCGGTCATGGGGTCCATCCTCCGGTGGGACGGGTGTGACTCGTGGGAACTGGAGCGTGTCTCGCCTACTTGATGACGACCGTCCGCGTGTCGACCGTCGGCCCTGGTCCCTCGCCGCCGGAGGGATCCGCGGTCATGACCCGGAAGACGTAGTCGCCCGGGTCGAGGTCGGACACGTCGATCTGGCCCGTCGCCCAGGGGTAGAGCCGGTCCACGTCGCCGTAGCTCGGGGCAGTGCCGCTCTTGACGACGGTGCCGTCGGCGGCAAGCAGCTGCCAGGGCACCGTGCCCTCGAACGAGCTGGCCCGCCCGTTGGCGCTGAAGGAGTCCTCCACCACCCGCCGCTCGCTGGGGTCGCTGATGCTCGCCAGCGCCAGGACGTCGAGCTGGGGAGCGCTCGTGAGAGGTTCGCTGGTCGGCAGTCCACCGACCTCGGCCACCGGGTTGCCGTCGTGGACGAACTGGACCGGGAGGAGCGCGTCCCCGGCGGCGGCCTGGACGGTGTAGATGACCTGCTGGAGGGCGAGGTCGTCGAGACGCACGCCGTCGACCGACCGGGTCAGCGAGGGGTTGACGTCGACCTCGATGACGCCGCCGTCGATCGTTGCTCCGAGCAGCTGACCCGGCGACCAGTACGACACGTAGTCCGGGTCGTCCGGGCCGTTCACCAGCAGCTCGATGGCCGCGGCGGGGGTCATCTCCGGCCCGGGACCGGTCCGGAACTCCCGGTAGAGGCGTGGTCCCTGCGGCGTCTGTCCGACGTAGTAGAGCGCGTAGGCCGGGCGGTGGTCCCGGCTGCGGTCCACGGCGTGCTTGGTGTCCGCGGGCCGGGTCTCGGGGTCGTCGGTCCGGTGTTGTGCCACGGCGACGCCCGTGACGACGACGGCGGCCGCGAGCAGTCCTCCCGCGACGGCGTAACCGCGGTGCCGACGCCGGGACGAGACCGCGACCAGCTCCCGCAGCTCGGCGCGGCGGTCCGTCGGCTCGACGTTTTCGACCGCCTCCCGCATCAGGGTCGTCAGGTCGTCCATCACAGATCTCCGTCCTGGAGCTGGCCGGCGAGCAGCCGACGCAGCGCGGCAGAGCCGCGTGAGGCGTGGGCCTTGACCGACCCGCGGCTGACGCCGAGGGTCTCGGCGATCTCGGTCTCCGACAGCTCGAGGTAGTGGCGCAGCACCAGCACCTCGCGCTGGCGCGTGGGCAGCGCGCGCAGTGCGTCGAGCACGGCCGTACGCCGGTCGCGCACGAGCGAGGGCGTGTCCGCCGGGTCGGAGACGGACAGCGCCGGACGCTGCCGGGCGACGTACCGCTCCTCGACCCCTCGGTGCCGCAGCGCCGAGCGGGACCGGTTCACCACCGTCCTGCGCAGGTAGGCGAGTGCCTTGTCCTGGTCGCGCAGCGATCGCCAGCGGCCGTGCATCGCGACGAACGCGTCCTGCACGACCTCCTCGGCCGCGCCCTGGTCGCGGAGCAGGAGGACAGCCAGCCGCACCAGCCCACGCCAGTGTGCGGCGTAGAGCTGCTCGAGTGCGTTGTCGGCGTCCAGGTCCACCTCCAGCGGCCTCGACGTGGCCAACAGTGTCCGTGCGGTCACGTCATTCTGACGCGTGACGGCCTCCGGCGGTTGACACGCGTGTGGGACGATGTCGGCGGGGTTGGAGGAGGGAGCGTGGTCGTGGAGGACTGCCTGTTCTGCGGCATCGTCGCAGGTGACGTCGAGGCCGACGTCGTGCACTCCACGCAGCGGACCGTCGCGTTCCGCGACCTCAGCCCGCAGGCGCCGACCCACGTGCTGGTCGTGCCGCGCGACCACTTCGCCAACGCCGCCGAGCTCGCGGCCGGCGATCCCGAGGCGGCCGCCGAGCTGCTCGCGACGGCGGCGGCGGTCGCCACCGCCGAGGGCCACGAGGACTACCGGCTCGTCTTCAACACCGGTGCCGGGGCCGGGCAGAGCGTCTTCCACACGCACCTGCACCTGCTCGCCGGGCGCACGATGACCTGGCCACCCGGGTGACCTCGCCACGGATGCGGGTGCTGCTGACGATGGCCGCGGCCGCGCTGGTGGTGCCGTTCGCGGCGTCCTGCGTGGACTCCGGGGACGAGGGCCACCGGGCCGGCGACCCCGGCACCCTGCTCCAGCCGACGCAGCCGCCCGACGTCGAGGCCCAGCAGCTGGCGGCGACGCCGAAGGGCAAGCTGCTGCCGCTCCGCGACGGCGAGCAGCGGATGACCCTGACCATGCCGGAGACCTACACGCCGTCCGCGCCCAGCGGGGCCGGGACCGACGACTACCGCTGCTTCCTGCTCGACCCGCACGTCGACAAGGACGTCTGGCTGACTGGGAGCAACGTGCTGCCCGGCAACCCGAACGTCGTGCACCACGTGATCCTGTTCAAGATCTCGCCCGAGTCGGTCGCGGCGGCCGAGGCGAAGGACGCCACGACCAGCGACCCGGGCTGGACCTGCTTCGGTGGCACCGGGATCGCCGGCGAGTTCGGCAACCTCGAGGACGCCAACTGGCTCGCGGCCTGGGCGCCGGGCGGCGACGAGACCAAGATCCAGGACGGCTACGGCGTCGAGCTCGAGGCCGGCTCGCGGATCGTGATGCAGGTCCACTACAACCTGCTCAAGGGCGCCGCGCCCGACCAGTCGGCGACCCAGCTCCGCTGGATGCCCGGGGACACCGACCTCACGACCCTGCACACCTTCCTCATGCCCGCGCCGGTCGAGCTCCCCTGCCGCCCCGACCACAGCGACGGTCCGCTGTGCGACCGCGACGCCGCGTCGATCGACGTGAACAAGCGGTTCGGAGCCGCCGGCAACACCAACACGCTGCTGCACCTGCTCTGCGGCACCGAGGTCGAGCCCAGCGAGACCACCTCCTGCACCCGTCCCATCAGCCGCGGCATGACCGTGCTCGGGGTGGCCGGCCACATGCACCTCCTCGGCCGCAAGATCACGATCGAGGTCAACCCCGACACCGACCGTGCGAAGACGCTGCTCCGCATCCCGGTCTGGAACTTCGACGACCAGGGCGCCAAGCCGATCGACCCCGTCCACCTCGACGCCGGGGACACCGTGCGGGTCACCTGCCAGCACCAGCAGTGGCTCCGCGACAAGCTGCCGGCGTTCGCCACCCAGCGCGAGGACCGCTACGTCATCTGGGCCGAGGGCAGCACCGACGAGATGTGCCTCGGCCTGCTCCAGGTCGCCTACGATCCGAGCTAGCTCGGACCGAGCCTGCGAGGACCGAGCGTGCTGCGAAACCAGGTGACCCGAGGCTGGGACTGGCCCAGGATCACCTCCCAGCGCAGCCGTGAGAGGTTTCGAGACGCTCGCTAGCGCGAGCTCCTCAACCACCGGCGGACGCGCGAGCTCCTCACCCACCGCTGGTTGAGGAGGGCGCTCTGCGGCCTTACTCGAAACCAGGTGACTGAGGCGGGGACTGGCCCAGGGTCACGTTCCAGCGCAGCCGTGAGAGGTTTCGAGACGCTCGCTAGCGCGAGCTCCTCAACCACCGGCGGACGCGCGAGCTCCTCAACCACCGGCGGACGCGCGAGCTCCTCAACCACCGGCGGACGCGCGAGCTCCTCACCCACCGCTGGTTGAGGAGGGCGCTCTGCGGCCTTACTCGTTACCGGGTGACCTGGGGCTGGGACTGGCCCAGGTCAGCCGGCCAGTGCGTCGACCAGGCGCAGCACCGCGAAGACCACCGGCAGCCCGAACACCACCAGCAGCGCCCACGCCGAGATGCGGTGCCAGGGCTTGGTCGCGTCGAGCTTGCCGGCGAAGTCCAGCAGTGCGCCCTCGGGCACGTGGTGGGTCAGCCCCATCCGGCGCGCGTCCGGCGGCAGGTGTCCGCCCGGGAACCACGAGGGCGGCGTGTTCTCGTCGCCGTACTCCTCCGTGTAGTCGACGTCGTCATCGACGGGCGGCATGCGCAGACCCTACGCCTCACGCCCAGCGCGAACAGAGGCAAAGGCGGTGGGACCCGAAGGGGTGAGCCCGTAGCATGGTGGGGCCCCACTTCCGACAGAGAGGCCTGCCCGCCCGGGCTCAGATGACTGACAGCACTCCTGATGTGGCGACGACGACCCCGCCGACGGCTCCTGCGACAACCAAGCACACCGTCGTGGTTCCCAACAGCATCAACATGGTCAGCCTGCTCGGCCCCGGCGATGAGCACCTCGGTCTCATCGAGCAGGCCTTCGACGCGGACATCCACGTCCGCGGCAACCGGATCACGCTCTCGGGCCAGCCGTCCGAGATCGCCCTCGCCGAGCGCCTGCTCGACGAGCTGGTCGCGATCATCCGCACCGGCCAGGGCGTGACCACCGAGACCGTCGAGCGCGTCCTGGCGATGCTGCGCGCCGAGACGACCGAGCGGCCGGCCGACGTGCTGAGCCTCAACATCCTGAGCAACCGCGGCCGCTCGATCCGGCCCAAGACGCTCAACCAGAAGCGCTACGTCGACTCGATCGACAAGCACACCATCACCTTCGGCATCGGCCCCGCCGGCACCGGCAAGACCTACCTGGCGATGGCCAAGGCGGTCCAGGCGCTGCAGTCGAAGGCGGTCAACCGGATCATCCTCACCCGCCCCGCGGTCGAGGCCGGCGAGCGGCTGGGCTACCTGCCCGGCACGCTCAGCGAGAAGATCGACCCCTACCTCCGCCCGCTCTACGACGCGCTGCACGACATGATCGACCCGGAGTCGATCCCGAAGCTGCTCGCGGCCGGCACCATCGAGGTCGCGCCGCTGGCCTACATGCGCGGCCGGTCGCTCAACGACTCCTTCATCGTCCTCGACGAGGCGCAGAACACCTCGCCCGAGCAGATGAAGATGTTCCTGACCAGGCTGGGCTTCGGCTCCAAGATCGTGGTCACCGGCGACGTCACCCAGGTCGACCTGCCCAGCGGCACCCACTCCGGGCTGCGGGTGGTCGAGGGGATCCTCGACGACGTCGAGGACATCAGCTTCTGCCGGCTCACCGCGCACGACGTCGTGCGCCACCGGCTGGTCGGCAAGATCGTCGCGGCCTACGACGAGTTCGACGCCGCGCAGGGCGAGCAGCACCGTGATCAGCACCGTGATCAGCGCGGACCGCGCACCACGGGCCGATCGTGAGCCCGCCCCGGTGAGCATCGAGGTGCTCAACGAGTCCGGCGAGGCCCTCGACGTCGACCACCTGGTCGGGCTCAGCCGGTTCGTGCTGGACCGGATGCGGGTCCATCCGCTCGCCGAGCTGTGCATCAAGGCCGTCGACGAGGACACGATGGCCGAGCTCAACCAGAAGTGGATGGAGGGCGAGGGTCCGACCGACGTGCTCGCGTTCCCGATGGACGAGCTGCGCCCCGGGCTGGTCAACGAGGACCCCGAGGAGGGCATCCTCGGCGACCTGATGCTCTGCCCGTCGGTCGCGGTGCGCCAGGCCGCCACCGCCGGCCACTCCACCGACGCCGAGCTCGAGCTGCTGACCGTGCACGGCATCCTGCACCTGCTCGGCTACGACCACGCCGAGCCCGGCGAGCACGCGGAGATGTTCGGCCTGCAGGACGAGCTGCTCGCCGCGTGGCGGCAGCGATCGCCGGGCCGCTGAGCCGCTCATGATCGTCGTCCTGGCCGCCGCGCTGGTGCTGCTGGCCGGTCTGTTCTCCGCGGCCGACGCCGCGCTGACGTCGTTCTCGCGCGCCCGCGCGGAGGAGCTGCAGGCGGAGGGACAGGCCGGCGCACGCCGGCTCGTCACGATGCTGGCCGACCCCGCGCCCTACCTCAACACCGCGATCCTGCTGCGCCTCCTCTGCGAGGTCGCCGCGATCGTGATCGTGACCCGCGAGATCACCCGCGCCTACGACGGCCGCTGGCTGCCGAGCGCGTTCACCACGATCGGGGTGATGCTGGTGGTGTCGTTCGTCGCGATCGGCGTCGCGCCCCGCACGCTCGGCCGGCAGCACAACGAGCGGGTCGCTCTCTGGTCGGCCGCGCCGCTGAGCTGGGTGACGTCGGTGCTCGGCCCGCTGCCGCGGCTGCTGATCCTCATCGGCAACGCCCTGACGCCGGGCAAGGGGTTCCGCGAGGGACCGTTCAACACCGAGACCGAGCTGCGCGAGCTCGTCGACATCGCCGAGGCGTCGGCGCTCATCGAGTCCGGCGAGCGCAAGATGATCCACTCGGTCTTCGAGCTCGGCGACACCACGGTCCGTGAGGTGATGGTGCCTCGCAACGACGTGGTGTTCGTGGAGCGGCACAAGAACCTGCGCCAGACCATGTCGCTGTTCCTGCGCAGCGGGTTCTCGCGGGTGCCGGTGATCGAGGACAACCTCGACCACATCGTCGGCTTCGCCTACCTCAAGGACATCGTCCGGCGCGACTTCGAGGCTCCGGACGTGGAGTTCACCCAGCGCATCGACGAGGTGATGCGCGAGGTCTTCTGGGTCCCGGAGTCCAAGCCGGTCGACGCCCTGCTGCGCGAGATGCAGGCTCGCAGCCAGCACCTCGCGATCGTGGTCGACGAGTACGGCGGCACCGCGGGCCTGGTCACCATCGAGGACCTGCTCGAGGAGATCGTCGGCGAGATCACCGACGAGTACGACGCCGACGAGATCACGACCGAGACGCTCGACGACGGCTCGGTGAGGGTCTCCTCGCGCTACCCGACCGACGACCTCGACGAGCTGTTCGGCTTCCGGGTCGAGGAGGACGACGTCGACTCCGTCGGCGGGCTGATGGCCAAGCACCTCGGCCTGGTGCCGATCCCGGGCTCGCAGGTGGTCGCACACGGGTTGCGGTTCACCGCCGAGGAGACGGCCGGCCGCCGCAACAAGATCGGCACGGTCCGCATCGCTCGCGTCGAGCCGGACCCCGACGATGCCGCCGGCGACGCACTCGCGAGGCCCGTCTCCAGGGAGGCCGTCCGTGACTGAGCTCGGTGCAGAGGACGCGAAGCTCGTCACCCTCGCCCGCGCCACCCGCTCCCGCACCGGCGGTCCGGAGGGCGCCGCGGTCCGCGACTCCGACGGCCGCACCTACGCCGCCGCCACCGTGGCGCTGCCCTCGCTCCAGGTCTCCGCGCTGGGGGTCTGCGTCGCGATGGCCTTCTCGTCGGGCTCGCGCGGCCTCGAGGCGGCCGTCGTGCTCAGCGAGAAGCAGCAGGTCTCACCCCTCGACGTCGAGCTGCTTCGCGACTTCGCCGGCCCGGGAGTGCCCGTGCACGTCGGCGACCCGCGCGGGACGATCTCGAGCTCGACCAGCACCTGACCGCAGCGCCGCCGCAGGCGCGGCGGTCCACCCAACGTCATACGGGTGGAGCAACCGGGTGCTCCGTCCGTATGACCTCTCGCTCGGGCCGCTGCCACACGGGCGGTCCCTGCTGACCTCAGCCCAGCTCGGCTGCCATTGCGACCGGGGTCCACTCCTTCAGGCCGACGACGGTCACACCCGGGCCGGAGTAGTAGGGGTCGGCGGAGACGATCTCGTCGGCCTCGGCTCGGGAGTCGACGCGGAACAGCAGCAGGGCGCCGCTCTCGTCGGCGTACGGGCCCGCGGCCAGCAGCTTCCCGGAGTCGCGGAGCGCGACCAGACGGTCGCGGTGTGCGGGGCGGCCCTCGAGGCGGGCGGGGTCGTCGGAGAAGGCGAGCTCGAGTGCAAACATGGTCACGACGGTTTCACAGCCACCCCTCGACCGGCGGACCGCACCCGGGAGTAACCTCCCTCGGGTGAGTCGAGGCAGCTCTTGGGACCGACACGCGGCAGCGGTGGCGAAGCTCGAGGCGTCGTACGACGCGATTCCGGCCGGCGCCCCGGTGCGCCTGGCCAAGAAGACCTCCAACCTGTTCCGGCCCCGGGCCAGGAGCAGCACGCCAGGGCTCGACGTCAGCGGCCTCGACGGGGTCATCGAGGTGGACGCCGAGCGCCAGATCGCCGAGGTGCAGGGCATGTGCACCTACGAGCACCTCGTCGACGCGACCCTGCCCCACGGCCTGATCCCCTACGTCGTGCCGCAGCTCAAGACCATCACGCTCGGCGGGGCGGTGACGGGGCTCGGGATCGAGTCGACCAGCTTCCGCAGCGGGCTGCCGCACGAGTCGGTGGAGGAGATGGACGTCTTCACCGGCGCCGGCGAGGTGGTCACCACCAAGCCCGGTGAGGTCCTGTTCGACACCTTCCCCAACTCCTACGGCAGCCTGGGCTACGCGACCCGGCTCCGCATCAAGCTGGAGCGGGTCCCCGACCGGGTGGAGCTGCGCCACGTGCGGTTCGACGACGCGGGGCTGCTCTCGAAGACGGTGGCCGAGATCGTCGAGACCCGGCACCACGACGGCCTCCAGGTCGACGGCCTCGACGGGGTGGCGTTCCAGCCCGGCGAGTACTACCTCAGCCTGGCGCGCTGGGTCAGCACCGAGTCGGACGACGAGACCCCCATCGGCAGCGGGCCCAAACCGCTGCAGCCCACCAGTGACTACACCGGCCAGCAGATCTACTACCGCTCGATCCAGGAGCGAGGCGCTGCCGGCGTCGGGTGGGACGTGCTGACCATGTACGACTACCTGTGGCGCTGGGACACCGACTGGTTCTGGTGCTCGGGCGCGTTCGGCGTCCACAACCCGACGGTCCGGCGGCTGTGGCCGAAGCGGTGGCGGCGCAGCGACGTCTACCACCACCTCATCGGCCTCAACCACCGCACCGGCTTCATGGACTTCATCGACCGCCGCAAGGGTCGGCCCCAGCGGGAGCAGGTGGTCCAGGACGTCGAGATCCCGGTGGAGCGGCTCGAGGAGTTCCTGGCGTGGTTCGACGCCGAGGTCGGCATGCGGCCGGTCTGGCTGTGCCCCCTGGTCAGCCCCGGCACCAGCACCGGCAGCCAGTGGCCCACCTACCCGCTGCACCCCGGCACGACCTACGTCAACGTCGGCTTCTGGGGCACCGTCCATGTGGGTCCCGAGGCTCCCGACGCGCCCCTCAACCGGGCGATCGAGGCCAAGGTCTCCGAGCTGGGTGGCCACAAGTCGCTCTACTCCGAGGCCTTCTACGATCGCGAGACGTTCGACAAGCTCTACGACGGACCGCACCTGGGCACCGTGAAGAAGCGCTACGACCCCGATGACAGGCTCCTGAGCCTCTACGACAAGGCGGTACGAGACCGATGACGACCCTCACCCTCAACAAGCTCTCCATCGCCGAGGCGCTCAACTCGATGCTCAAGGAGCCGCTGCCGCTGCGGTTCACCGCCTACGACGGCAGCTCGGCCGGGCCCGAGGACTCGCCCTACGGCATCCACCTCGCGACCGAGCGCGGACTCAACTACATCCTCACCGCTCCCGGCGACCTCGGCTTCGGTCGCGCCTACGTCGCCGGTGACCTCGAGGTCGTCGGTGCGCCGAAGGGCGACCCCTACGAGGCGTTCAGGCTGATCGCCAGCAAGCTCTCGTTCCGGCGCCCCAGCCCGGTCGAGGCCGTCAACCTGCTCCGATCGCTCGGTCTCTCGCACCTGCGCCCGCCGGCTCCGCCGCCGCAGGAGGCGCCGTCCCGGCTGCGCCGCACCTTCGAGGGCCTGCGCCACTCGCTGGGACGCGACGCCGTGGCGATCCAGCACCACTACGACGTCTCCAACACCTTCTACGAGTACGTCCTCGGCCCCTCGATGACCTACACGTGCGCCGTCTTTCCCACCGAGGACGCCACGCTGGAGGAGGCGCAGACCGAGAAGTACGACCTGGTGGCCCGCAAGCTCGACCTCCAGGAGGGTCAGCGGCTGCTCGACCTCGGCTGCGGCTGGGGCGGGATGGTGCGCCACGCGGCCCGCGAGTACGGCGTCCACGCGCTCGGCGTCACGCTGTCGCGCGAGCAGGCGGCGTGGGCCCAGGAGAAGATCAAGGAGGAGGGTCTCGACCACCTCGCCGAGGTCCGCTTCATGGACTACCGGCACGTGGAGGAGACCGACTTCGACGCGATCTCGTCGATCGGGCTCACCGAGCACATCGGCGTGAAGAACTACCCGGCGTACTTCGGGTTCATCAAGGACCGGCTGCGCCCGCAGGGCCGGCTGCTCAACCACTGCATCACCCGCCACGACAACCGCTGGCGCGAGACCGGGCAGTTCCTCGACCGCTACGTCTTCCCGGACGGCGAGCTCATCGGCAGCGGGAAGATCATCACCGAGGTGCAGAACGCCGGCCTCGAGGTGCAGCACGAGGAGAACTTCCGGGTCCACTACGCCAAGACCCTGGCCGGGTGGTGCAAGAACCTCGCCGACAACTGGGACGCCTGCGTCGCCGAGGTGGGCGAGGGCACCGCGCGGGTGTGGGGCCTCTACATGGCGGGGTCGCGGATCGCGTTCGAGCGCAACGAGATCCAGCTCCACCACGTGCTCGCGACCAAGACCGACGAGAACGGCGCGAGTGGCTACCCCCTGCGGCACGGCTGGACGACGACTGCTGGTTGAGAGTCCCAGCCCCGCATTGCGAGGTTTCGAGACGGTTGCTGCGCAACCTCCTCAACCACCGGGGTCCCTCCCGACTAACGTGAACGGGTGAGCACCAGGGCCAGCCAGTACGCCGCGCGCGTCGAGCGCCGCGACGAGCTGTCGCCGCACCTGGTCCGGCTCACGCTCGCGATCGACCAGGGGTTCGAGTCGACCGGCATCCCCGACGAGTGGGTCGGGCTGGTCGTGCCCGGGCAGTTCCAGAGCCGCTACTACACGGTCCGGTCCTACGCCGCCGGGGTGCTGGTCCTCGACGTGGTGCTCCACGACGTGGGGCTGGTCACGGAGTGGGCGGTCCGCCCCGACTGCGTGGGGTCGGCGGTGACGATCACCGAGCCGAAGGGCTCCTTCGACCCGCCGGCCGGCGCGGCCTGGCTGCTGCTCGTCGGTGACCTCACCGGGCTGCCGGCGATGGCGAGGATCTCCGAGTCGGTCGACCTGCCCACCCGGATCTGGGCGGAGGCCGAGGACGCCCTGCCCGGCTACCTGCCGGCCACCGCCGAGGTCACCTGGCTCGAGGCCTCCCCGGGGACCAGCCGGCTCGCCGAGGTCGTCGAGTCGGTCGAGTGGCCCGAGGGCGAGGGCTACTTCTGGATGGCCGGCGAGTCCGCGCAGATGCGCGCGATCCGCAAGCACCTCATGCGAGACCGCAAGCTGCCCGCGACCGCCTACGACGTGATGGGCTACTGGCGCTCGTCGGCCGGACGCCAGCCACGCGCCGTCGACCCGGGCCCGATCTGGAGGGCCGGCAAGCAACAGGGACTCTCGGACGAGCAGATCTGGGCGCGCTATGACGAGGCCCACCACCAAGCGGCGCAGTCGTGACGGACGGCTACCGGTCCGGCTTCGCGTCGTTCGTCGGCCGGCCCAACGCCGGCAAGTCCACGCTGACCAACGCGCTGGTCGGCCAGAAGGTCGTGATCACGTCCGACAAGCCGCAGACCACGCGGACCGTGGTGCGCGGCATCGTGCACCGCGCCGACGGACAGCTGGTGCTCGTGGACACCCCCGGGTTGCACCGGCCACGGACCCTCCTCGGTGAGCGCCTCAACGACCTGGTCCGCACCACGTGGTCGGAGGTCGACGTGGTCGCGGTCTGCTTCCCGAGCGACGAGAAGGTCGGGCCGGGCGACCGGTTCATCGTCACCGAGATGTCGAAGGTGCGGCGTACGACCAAGGTCGCGGTCGCCACCAAGACCGACCTCGCCTCACCGGAGCGGATCGGGGAGCACCTGCTCGACATCCAGCGGCTCGGTGCCGAGACCAACACCGAGTGGGCCGAGATCGTGCCGGTCTCGGCGGTCAACGGCGACCAGGTGCAGCTGCTCGCGGACCTGCTCCTCGGTCTGCTGCCGGAGGGCCCCCAGCTCTACCCGGACGGCGACCTGACCGACGCGCCGGAGGAGATCCTGGTCGCCGAGCTGATCCGCGAGGCCGCCCTCGAGGGCGTCCGCGACGAGCTGCCGCACTCGATCGCCGTCGTCGTGGAGGAGATGCTGCCCCGCGAGGACCGGCCCGAGGACCGGCCGCTGCTCGACATCCACGCCAACCTCTACGTCGAGCGCGACTCCCAGAAGGGCATCGTCATCGGCCACAAGGGCGCCCGCCTCAAGGACGTCGGCACGCGGGCCAGGAAGTCCATCGAGGCGATGCTCGGCACCCCCGTCTACCTCGACCTGCACGTGAAGATCGCCAAGGACTGGCAGCGCGACCCCCGGCAGCTGCGGAAGCTGGGCTTCTGACCGAGCTGATGGCGGCCCAGCTCTTCGCCTGACGCCCCCGAGGCTGACACGGGCGCAGACCGCCCTCCTCAACCAGCGAACACGAGGTCAGGCCGGATCCGGCGACCAGCACCTGCCGTAGGTCTGGCCGGCCGACCACTGGCCCTTGGTCGGCCACTCGTAGCCCCACTCGTAGTCGAGCGCGTCGGAGGCGATCGCCCGGGCCGCGTCGGCGCAGACGTCCTGCCCGGCGTCCTTGACCTTCTGCTCTCCGGGGTAGCCGCCGTCGTCGGACCGGTTGGCGAGGTCGATGACCGAGATCGCCTTCCAGCTGTGGTCCTCCCGGCACAGCACCCGGGTGAACTCCGCCGTGCCAGGTTGCGCGGTGCCGCACAGGGCGAACTCCGCCCGACCCGCCGGCTTCGCGAGCTCCCCTGAGAGGTCGTGGTCGATCTTGGCGACGGACTTGTCACCGGACAGCGCGATGACGTCGCAGCGGTACCACGCCGCCCCGGCGTCGGACTGCTCGATCGTGGGCGTGAACCACACCGGCCGCAGCAGCGAGAGGCGCAGCTGCGCCTCGGTGGCCCCGACGTACGCCGCGAGCCTGGGCGGGCACCGGTGCGCCACCTCCGCACGGACCGCGTCGGAGTCGATGGCCAGGAGGTGCCCGTTGCTCACGAGGTCGAGCTGGCCGACGGCGAACGTCTGCGTGGTGTGCCCCGTGTCGCACGGAGCGGGAGGGTCCTCGCTGGTGGGCGCGACGGCCTCGTCGTAGGACAGCCGGTAGCAGGCGCCGACGGCGGGCGCGGGAGGCGGTGGCGGCGCGGGCGTCGCGACGGTGGGGGACGAGGTCGTGGGCGAGGGGTCGGCCGACGGTTCCTTGTCGTCGTCCGAGGTGCACGCTGCGAGGGCCAGCAGCACGATCACGAGGAGCGCGAGCCGTCTCATGCTGTCGGGGACCTCATGCGGTGGTCGCCGCCCAGCAGACCGACCGGCGGTTGCCGGCCTTCCACTCGCCCTCGTGGAACCACGTGTAGCCGTAGTCGTACTCCGGCGGGTAGCCGAGCCACGCGCCGACGGACCGGGAGCAGTAGTCCCGCGTCGTCACCTCGACCACCCGGTCGCCCGGGTAGGGGTCCTCGGGGTCGCCGACCTTGATCGTGGTGACGGCTCGCCAGTTGTGCTTCTGGGTGCACGGGACCTTCGGGGCGCCCTGCACCGACGGCCCGTTGACGCAGACCATCCACTCGTCGTTGGTGGGCTGCTGGGCCAGCAGCCCGGCCGTGGTCGGCGGGAGGGCGGCGTACTCCTTGCTCTCCTCGCCGCCACCGATGACGTCGCAGCGGTACCACCGGGCGCCCTTGTCCCAGGCCGCCTCCGAGGGCCGGAACCACGCCCAGCTGACGATGGTCCGCATCACGGTGCTCTCGTCGGCGCCGAGGAACTCCTGGAACTTCGCCGTGCAGGTCTGGTAGGCGAAGGCGCCCAGCTCCGGCGCGTCGTAGTCGGCGTCCTCGAGCTCCTCCGGCAGGTCGCCCACGGCGAACGTCTCTGCCGTGTGCTTCTTCGAGCAGTCCACGACCTGGGTCGCGTTGCTCGGCAGCGCGACGTCCTCGGGGGTGAGCACGCGGCAGGCGCCCAGCTGGGGCGCCTCGACCGAGTCGACCTGGCTGTCGTCGACGCTGTCGTCGTCGTTGTCGCCGCAGGCGGTCATGGCGAGGACGGCCGCGGCCAGGACGGTCGTGAACCGTACGGCGCGACCGCGCACATGACCTCCCCTCGCCTCGACGACCAGAGCCTACCGAGACAGCGTGGGCGGGTCAGTCGATCAACAGGGCGGCCAGCGTCCCGCCGAGCTCGTAGGCCGCCCCGGTGTGCTGCCCGGTGACGTCGCCGAGGACCTCCAGGACCTCGGCGGCCTGCTTCCACGGGAGCGCCTGCACGATCGAGAGCACCGACCGGACCGCGCCCGTCGTGTCGTAGCGCCCGTGCACCCAGAGCCCGTACGGCTTCTTCCCGCCGGGCGCCGGGCTGGCCGAGCCGTCGTCGCCGAGGGCGCCCCCGACCTCCAGGAAGATCGTGTCGAAGAAGTGCTTGAGCGCTCCGCTCATGTAGCCGAAGTTCGCGGTGGTGCCGAGCAGGTAGCCGTCCGCGCCGAGCACCTCCTCCGCGGTCGCCTCGAGGGCCGGCCTGACCACCACCTCGACGCCCTCGATCGCGTCGTCGGTCGCGCCGGCGACGACGGCGTCGGTCAGCTCCCGGACCGAGCGGGTGGGGGAGTGGTGCACGACGAGCAGGCGGGCCATCCCGGCGAGCCTGCCCTACTGTCGGATCCGTGACCAACCTGCTCGAGCTCCTGGGCAGCACGCTCCCCGTCGTGGCCGCGCCGATGTCGGGCGGGCCCACGACCTCCGCGCTGGTCCTGGCGGCCACCGCGGCAGGCTCCGGGGGCTCCCTGGCCGGTGGCTACAAGACGGCGGAGGCGCTCGCCGACGAGGTGGCCGCGGTGCGGGCCTCGACCGAGCACTACGGCGTCAACCTGTTCTCGCCCCATCCCGAACCGGTCGACCCCGCGGCGTACGCCTCCTACCGGGAGCTGCTGCTGCCGCTGGCGGCGTCCTACGGCGTCGACCTGCCGGCGACGCCGGTCGAGGACGACGACGGCTGGGGCGACAAGGTCGACCTGCTGGTCGACGCGGCACCGCCGCTGGTGTCCTTCACCTTCGGGCTGCCCGAGCGCACGGCCGCGGCGAGGCTCAGGAGGGCGGGGTGCACGCTCGTCCAGACCGTCACGTCGGCCGACGAGGCGCTCCAGTCCCTCGAGGCGGGGATGGACGCGCTGATCGTCCAGTCGCCCGACGCCGGGGGTCACTGGGGCACGTTCACCCCGGCGCGGCCGCCCGTGCGGCTCCGACTCCCGGAGCTGGTCCGGGCCGTGCGGGGAGCGACCGACCTCCCGGTCATGGCCGTGGGTGGCATCGGCAGCGGTGCCGACGTCGCGGCGGCGCTGGAGGCCGGCGCGCAGGCGGTGGCCGTCGGCACTCTTCTGCTGCTCGCCGACGAGGCGGGCACGAACCCCGCTCACCGGGCCGGGCTGGTCGGAGACCGCGGCGTCCCGCTCACCACCCGCGCGTTCTCCGGGCGCCCGGCGGGCGGGCTGTCCAACGGCTTCCTGGCGGCGTACGACGGTCGCGGACCGCTGGGCTACCCGGCCGTGCACCACCTGACCAGCCCGATCCGCAAGGCCGCGGCGGCCGCGGCAGAGCCCGAGCACGTCAACCTCTGGGCCGGCACCGGCTACCGCCACGTCGACCCGCGCCCGGCCGGCGAGATCCTGAGGGTCCTCGTCCCTTAGGTGGCCAGGAAGTCGGCACCTCTCTGCCCGGTCGGGTCGCCCGCCAGCAGGTCCTCGTGCAGGCCGCGCAGCTCCGATGCCGCTTCCGGCTGAGTCATGACGAACAACGTCCCGAACACAGCCTCGTAGGCGACCAGCTGCAGCAACCGGGTCACGTCCGCCGGGTCCGCACCGGCCGCCAGCAGCCGCGCGGCCGCCGGGAGTCGGCGCGCCCGCTCCAGGTCGCCGTAGGGACGGATGAGCTCCGTCCAGAGCTCGGCGATGGCCTCGCGGTCCAGCATGCGGTCAGGTCGCCATCATCAGGATCATGTCGCGGTCGTAGGTCCGGCCGTCGTGCTGGTCCTTCAGGTGCGCGTTGGTGAGCTCGACGAGCTCGTCCTCGTCCTTGCCGACGATGGTCTCGCCGCAGGGACACTGGATCCTGGTCTTCACGCCACCACTGTCTCACCTGGTTGCCGTGCGGGACGTCATGCGGACCGTGGAAGCGGGTGCTCCGTCCGTATGACGCAAACCCGCAGGCAGCGGCCCGGCGCGACCCGCTATGGTGATCGGGTCATGACGCGACGCCTCCTCCTTGGCTGCCGCAGCGAGGTCTGAGCCCAACCATCGGGCACTGTCCGGACCCCCTCGCTGCGGAGTGAGTGTGCGCGACCGGCCTCCAGACCCAGGGCCCCACCGGGGCCAGTCCCAGCGAGGAAACCCATGACGATCCCTCCGCAGAAGCCCAGCCCGATGCCGTACGGCCGCTACACGCCGTTCCCGCCGATCGACCTGCCCGACCGCACCTGGCCCGCGGCCACCATCACCCGGGCGCCGCGCTGGCTGTCCACCGACCTGCGCGACGGCAACCAGGCGCTGATCGACCCGATGAGCCCGGCCCGCAAGATGGCGATGTTCGAGCTGCTCGTGAAGATGGGCTACAAGGAGATCGAGGTCGGCTTCCCGAGCGCCAGCGAGACCGACTTCGCCTTCGTCCGGCAGCTGGTCGAGAGCGACCGGATCCCCGACGACGTGACGATCTCGGTGCTCACCCAGGCCCGCGAGGACCTCATCGAGCGCAGCGTCCAGTCGCTGGTCGGCGTACCCCGCGCCAACATCCACCTCTACAACGCCATCGCGCCGCTCTTCCGCCGCGTGGTGTTCCGCGCCAGCAAGGACGAGATCAAGGACATCGCGGTCCGCGGCACCCAGGCCGTGATGAAGGGCATCGAGAGCTACCTCGACACCACCGTGATCGGCTACGAGTACAGCCCGGAGATCTTCACCGGCACCGAGCTGCCGTTCTCGGTGGAGGTCTGCGAGGCGGTCAGCGACGTCTGGCAGCCCGCGGACGGCCGCGAGATCATCCTCAACCTGCCGGCCACCGTCGAGATGGCCACGCCGAACGTCTACGCCGACCAGATCGAGTGGTTCTCCCGCCAGCTGACCCGCCGCGAGAACACCGTGATCAGCCTGCACCCGCACAACGACCGCGGTACGGCGGTCGCGGCCACCGAGCTCGCGATGATGGCCGGCGCCGACCGGGTCGAGGGCTGCCTCTTCGGCCACGGCGAGCGCACCGGCAACGTCGACCTGGTCACCCTCGCCATGAACCTGTTCAGCCAGGGCATCGACCCCATGGTCGACATCTCCGACATCGACGAGATCCGGCGCACGGTGGAGTACTGCACCCAGCTTCCCGTCCACCCGCGGCACCCCTATGCCGGCGACCTCGTCTACACGGCGTTCTCCGGCTCCCACCAGGACGCCATCAAGAAGGGGCTGGAGGACCTCGACGCCCAGGCGGCCGAGCGGGGCGTCCCGGTCGCACAGCTGCCGTGGGAGGCGCCGTACCTGCCGATCGACCCGCACGACGTCGGTCGCACCTACGAGGCCGTGATCCGGGTCAACAGCCAGTCCGGGAAGGGCGGCGTCGCCTACATCCTCAAGGCCGAGCACAAGCTCGACCTGCCGCGCCGCGCCCAGATCGAGTTCAGCCGGGTGATCCAGGAGCGCACCGACGCCGAGGGCGGCGAGATGACGCCGGACGAGATCTGGGGCGTCTTCCGCGCCGAGTACCTCGACCGGGAGGCACCCCTGAAGCTCAACTCGGTGCACACCTCGTCGGCAGCGGGGGAGAAGGACGCGCTCTTCGTCAACGTCTACGTCGACGGCGAGCTCCAGTCGCTCGAGGGCGAGGGCAACGGCCCGCTCTCGGCGTTCGTGGCGGCCATCAACGAGCTTCCCCACAACTACGACGTCCGGGTGCTCGACTACGCCGAGCACGCGCTCTCCTCCGGTGGCGACGCGGTGGCCGCGGCGTACGTCGAGTGCCTGGTCCGCGACACGGTCTACTGGGGCGTCGGCATCGACGCCAACATCGTCACGGCCTCGCTGAAGGCGGTGATCAGCGCGGTCAACCGCGCGGGCCAGGACGCTGGTGTCCGGCAGGACACTGGGGGTCAAATGACGTGAACGGGTCATGCCTGCGCCGGCCAGGGTGCGAGAGACTCGCCCAGCGAGGTCTCAACACCCTCGGCGGGCATGGCGGGGGGCCGCTTCGTCTGCTGTCAGGCCCATCGGGAGAACGAAGCTCATGTCGCCTCTGAGACGACTGTCGGCAGTGTGCGCCACCGTGCTCGTGGCATCGGGACTGGTGGTGGCGCCGTTCCTGACGGGGCCGGCGTCGGCGGCCGAGCTCATCCAGGACGGCAGCTTCGAAGCGGCCACCGGCAACCCGCCCAACAGCCCCGGCTGGGCCGAGGCGGACACCGAACGCGGCTCGCCGATCTGCACGACGTCCCTCTGCCCGACCTCGGCCCAGGTGTCACCCCCGCGCACCGGCACCCAGTGGATCGTGTTCGGCGCTCGGAGCGTGGCCAGCCACACCGCGTCCATGTCGCAGGCGGTCACGATCCCGTCCGGGGGCACCGCGACGCTGACCTACTGGTACCGCAGTGCCGAGGTCAGTGATCCGTTCAACGCGACCGTCAGCGTCAGGGTGGACGGCACCACGCTCGTCACCCACACCGAGACCTCGACCTCCCAGCCGGGCTACAGCCAGCAGACCGTCAACCTCAACGGCTACGCCAACGGTGCGAGCCACACCATCTCCTTCAACTACTCGGCGAACGGCAGCTCGAGCAGCCAGCGCCTGGTCATCGACGACGTGAGCGTCAACTGGCAGGACTCGACCCCGCCGGGGCAGGTGACGCTGACCGGCGTGACCCCCGCGTCGCCCAACACGAGCACCACCCCGGTGGTGACGGGCAACGCCGAGGCGGGTTCGACGGTGAAGCTGTACGGCACCGCGGGCTGCACGGGCTCGCCGTTGGCGACGGGTCCGGCGGCGGCGTTCGCCGCACCGGGTCTCACCGCGAACGTGGTGCTCGGCAGCACGACGACGTTCCGGGCGACCGCGACGGACGCGGCGGGCAACACCTCGGCCTGCTCGGCCAGCTCGGTCACCTACAAGAGCGACCTGCGCGACGGCGGTTTCGAGGCCGCCACCGGCAACCCCGCGCTCAGTCCCGACTGGACCGAAGCCGACTCCCAGGCAGCCGGCGGCACGCCCCTGTGCACGGTCGCGACCTGCACGCCGGGCGCCGAGATCGCGCCCCATGGGGGCAGCGCGTGGGTCTGGTTCGGCGGCTTCGACACGGCCGGTCACACCGGGAGCATGTCCCAGGCGGTGACGATCCCGGTCGGCAGCGTCGCGCTGAGCTACTGGTACCGCAACAGCTCCGTGACCGCGCCGTTCGACGCGGTGCTGCTGGTCCAGGTCGACGGGACGACGGTGAAGACCCACATCGAGGCGCCTGAGGCGGAGACGGCGTACACCAGGCAGCTCGTCGACCTGTCGCCGTTCGCGAACGGCGCCAGCCACGTCCTGTCGTTCAGCTACACGAACGGCGGAGCGGGCGTCAACAACATGCTCGTGGACGACGTGGGCCTGGTCGCCGGCTCGGCCCCGCACACCGCGACGCCGACCGTCACCGTGACCGTCCCGGCCTCGCCCTCGACCTCGAGGACGCCGAAGGTGAAGGGCACCGCCGAGACCGGGTCGACCGTGACGCTCTACTCCAACAGCACCTGCACGAGCGCGGCGCTGGGGACCGGGTCGGCGGCCGACTTCGCAGTCGCCGGGATCACCGCGACCGTCCCAGCCGCGGCGACGACCACGGCGATCTACGCGAAGGCGGTCAAGGCGGGACAGAACGACTCAGCCTGCTCGACGACGTTCGTGGCCTACAAGCACCTGGGCGAGCCGGAGACGACGCTGGTCAAGACGCCGAAGAAGAAGGTCTCGACGAGGAAGCCCAAGCACAAGGTGGTCTTCGTGTTCTCGTCGACGACCCCCGGCGCCACCTTCGAGTGCAGCATCGACGGCAAGCGGTTCCGGGCCTGCACGTCGGGACACAAGCTCAAGCTCAAGGTCGGCAAGCACACGTTCGCGGTGCGCGCCGTCGCCGCGGGCCTGACCGACCCGACCCCGGCCACCTACAAGTTCAAGATCAAGCGCAAGCGCTGACTGCGGCTGGGTCCCGCCGCCTGTCGGGACGTGTCCGTGCCTGGAAGGTGCGTGACAAAACGGGGCTTCTCGGGTGAGACTCTCGGACCTAAGAGTCTTCTTAGGAATCGGAGCTGCATCTCGGGTTGGGAGGCCCCCCTAGTGAAGGTCGTACCAAGAAGCGCACGCAGGAAGCTCATCGGAATCTCCAGCGCTGCGGCGCTGACCGTTGGTCTGGTGCTCGGCCAGGGCGTGATCTCGCCGGCGAGCGCCGCGCAGCAGGTGGCAGATGGGGGCTTCGAGGCCACCGTCGACGGGGACAGCCCCAGCTGGACCGAGGCGGACTCCGAGTTCGACACGCCGCTGTGCGACGTCAGCTGCGGTTTCGACTTCGCCCACACGGGCGACTGGTGGGCGTGGTTCGGCGGGAGCGATGTGGCCGGTCACACCGGAAGCATCTCCCAGTCCGTGACGATCCCGGCCGGGACTCATGCGCTGAGCTACTACTACTACTTCCCGGGTGGCGAGGCCCCCTTCGACGCGACCCTGACGGTCAAGGTTGACGGGACCACGGTCAAGACCCACCACGAGGTCCTCGACGCGGCCGCGGACTACGTCCAGGTGCTGGCGAACATCACGCCGTTCGCCGACGGCGCCGCCCACACCCTCTCCTTCAACTACCTCAATGGTGCCGCCGGGCTCACGGCCATGATGGTCGACGACGTGAGCATCGACACGACGCTCGACCCCGCGACCACCGGCACGCCGACCGTGACGGCCGTGACCCCTGCGGGCCCGTCGAACTCGGCGACTCCGAAGGTGACGGGAACCGCCGAAGCGGGTTCGACCGTGACCCTCTATGCCAGCAGCACGTGCGACGGCGCCCCCTTGGGATCCGGCACCGCGGCCGAGTTCGCGGGAGCGGGCATCACGGCGACCGTGCCGACCGACGCGACGACGACCATCTTCGCCCAGGCGAGCAAGGCGACACAGTTCGACTCGGCGTGCTCCGCGTCGTCGGTGTCCTACACCAACGACGCCACGACACCGGACACCACGATCACCAGCAGCCCGGCGGGTGGTGTCGCCAAGTCGCTGACCGTCTCGTTCGGCTTCACCTCCAGTGAGGCCGGGTCGAGCTTCACCTGCAAGCTCGACACGGGTGCCGCGGCGCCGTGCACCAGCCCCAGGTCGATCACCGTGACTCCGGGGAAGCACACCTTCTCCGTCGCGGCGACGGACTCCGTGTCCAACACCGACGCCACGCCGGCGACGGTGACCTTCACCGCCTACGACTGCGCGAGCCTCGACGCTGCGCTGAAGGCCGCCCAGGCGAAGTCCGATGCGGCTGCCAAGAAGGTCACCAAGGCCAAGAAGGCGCTGAAGAAGGCCAAGAAGTCCGGGGACGCCAAGAAGATCGCGAAGGCCAAGAAGAAGGCCAAGAAGGCCAAGAAGGCTGCAAAGGCGGCGAAGGCTGCCCTCAGCTCGGCCCAGGCTGCTGCCGCACCCTGCGGTGGGACCACCATGAAGAGCGCCGCCAGGAAGTAGCCGCGTCAGAGGGCCAGCCCGGCCGGAACCCGGGGGGCGTCGCGACCCAGCGGCGTAACCCGGGCTCACCGGGCCTCGTTGGCACCTCATGCGCAAAGAGCTGAGCGGCCTCGTGCTCGTGATCACGACGGGGGCACTTCTCGCCACGACGGCGGGGGTGCCCCCGTCGTTCGCGTCGGGAGAGAAGAACCCGAGAGCCGCGGAGGCGAGGGCGGGGGAGTCCTACGGCAACCTCTGGAACATCCTGCCCCCGGGCTCCGACGGCAACGTGACCGCGCTCGACATCGCCACCCTGGGGGGCACCACGGCGACACCGACGGCGCCGGCGCACTTCGCCGACCAGCTCGAGATGTACGACGCCCTGACCAGGCACGACCCGGCAGGCATCTCCCAGGCCGACATCGAGCAGCTCTACAAGCGCGAGGACCTCACCCCCGCGACGGTGGTGAGCACGTCGTCCCCGAAGCCAGGGGTCACGATCCAGCGAGACGCCTACGGGGTCCCGTTCATCACCGGCAGCACCTTCGACGACACCGAGTACGGCGCCGGCTACGCCGCGATCGAGGACCGGATGTTCCTCATGGACGTGCTGCGCCACACCGGTGCAGCGCGGATGGCCGAGTTCGTCGGCAACACCCCCGGCAACGTCGCGATGGACCAGGAGCAGCTCCGCACGGCCTACTACACGCCGGCCGAGGCGAACGCCCAGATCGCCAAGGCCGCCGCGGACGCCGGTGCCCAGGGCCAGAAGCTGCTCGGCGGGGTCGACGCGTTCCTCGCCGGCATCAACCAGGCCCAGCACGACCTGTGCCCGCTCGTCGCGGCCCCCACGTGCCCCGCGGAGTACGTCGCGCTGCAGAAGGTGCCGACGGACTGGACCCGGGCCGACATCGTCTACATCGCCTCGCTCGTGGGCGGCATCTTCGGCAAGGGCGGTGGCCACGAGGTCCAGAACGCGAAGTGGTGGCAGGCCCTCAAGGCGAAGTTCGGCAAGAAGAGGGCGCTGAGGATCTACGGCGACCTGCGCGAGAAGAACGACCCGGAGGCGCCGACGACCTCCAGCAAGAGCGCGCCCTACGACGGCACGGCCTTCGACCCGGGCCGGCCCGGCGTCGCGCTCCCCGACCGTCACGGCGCCACCGCGTCCGGCACCGGCGCGGCACTGCGCGACTCGGCGGCCGCGCCCGCGCCCGGGAAGGTCAAGCCGAAGCTGGACCTGCCCAACGGCGTCTCCGTCGACCTGTCCCAGCTCGGCGCCCACGGCATGAGCAACGCGCTGCTGGTGACCGGCAAGGAGTCGAGCACCGGGCAGCCGCTGGCGGTGATGGGGCCGCAGACCGGCTACTACGCGCCGCAGCTGCTGGTGGAGCAGGTGCTCAACGGACCGGGCATCCAGGCCCGCGGCGTCGCGTTCGCCGGGACCAACCTCTTCGTCCAGCTCGGCCGCGGCGTCGACTACGCCTGGTCGGCCACGTCGGCCGGCAGCGACAACATCGACACCGTCGCCGAGAAGCTGTGCAACACCGACGGATCCAGGGCGACGGTCAGCTCGACCGCCTACCTGGTCGGGAAGAAGTGCGTCCCGATGCAGTCCGACGTGCACTCCGAGAGCACGACGCCGAACCTCACCGCGCCGGCGCCCGCCACGACGTACAGGTTCCAGGTGCTGCGCACCCGGCACGGCATCGTCCAGCAGCGCACGACGGTCGGCGGCAAGCCGGTCGCGCTGGTGGCCCAGCGGTCGACGTACGGCCACGAGGTCGACTCGGTGCTCGGGTTCGGTGAGCTCAACGACCCTGGGTTCGTGCACGACGCGAAGTCGTTCCAGAGGGCCGCGAGCGACATCGACTACACGTTCAACTGGTTCTACGCCGACTCCAGGGACATCTCCTACTACTCCTCCGGGCTGCTGCCGAAGCGGTCGAAGAAGGTCGAGCCCGACCTGCCTCACTGGGCCGGCAAGAAGTACGACTGGAAGGGCTGGCTGAGGTTCAACAGGCACGCGCGGGAGACCAACCCCAGACGCGGCTACCTGGTCAGCTGGAACAACAAGCCCGCGCCCGGCTTCTCGGCCGCCGACGACACCTGGAGCTACGGCGCGGTCTACCGGTCGCTGGCCCTCGAGAAGCGGCTGGTCGCCAAGATCAAGGGCAAGAAGAAGGTCGACCTGCCCGGCTTGGTCGGGGTGATGGCCGGCGGCGCGACCGCGGACTCGCGGGCGGCGTACACCCTGAAGTGGCTGCTCAAGGTGATCGGCAAGGACAGGAGGACCGCCGCCGCCAGAGCCGTGCTCACCCAGTGGCTCAAGGCAGGGGCCCCGCGAGCGGACCGTGACCGGGACGGCGCCTACGAGTACCAGTCGGCGATCGCGCTGTTCGACTCCTGGTGGGAGGACGGCTCCCACTCGGTCGCGTTCGACGCCATGTCCGGCCGGCTCGGGTCGCTGACCCGCCAGCTGCCGCAGATCCTCGACGACCACCCGCGGCTGGGCCAGGGCTCGTCGTTCAACGGCGTCGCGTGGTACGGCTACCTCTCCAAGGACCTCCGCTCGGTCCTCGGGAAGCGCGTGGACGGTGCGTACTCGACCGGCTACTGCGGCAAGGGCTCGCTCAAGGCCTGCCGCGCCACCCTGCGGGCCTCGCTCGCCGCCGCCGTGGCGAGGGTGCTGCAGGAGCAGGGCACGTCGTCGGTGGGCCAGCTCACCTACGACAAGTCCGAGGACTACATCCGCACCACCACCGGTGGCGTGGTGGGCGTCCGGCCGATCGACTGGCAGAACAGGCCGACCTTCCAGCAGGTGGTGCAGTTCCTGTCACACCGTTAGTGCCAGGTCCTCGGTGCTCGGTGGTCGTCGAGCCGGCGTCACGCCCTGGCCGACAGCCGGGCCAGCACCGGTAGCAGGCCGTCGCGGTGCTTGGCCGAGGTCATCCAGCCGGGCAGCTTCTCGAGCATCGACATGGCGGCGCCCGGCGCAGGCGCGCGCTCGCGCAGGTCGGCCGCCACGAAGTCGCGCAGGACCTCGAGGTGGTCGGCGTTGAACGCCCACACCGTGTGACCTCGGAAGTCGGCGCTCAGCCACAGGGATACGCCGAACCACGGGTCGACCGCCCCACCCCAGGTGCTGGTGGTGCCGTCGGTCTCGCGGGCCAGCCCGCAGTGGGGACAGCTCAGCCGTCGAGCGGGCCCGCCGTCCTGACGGCGTACGACGGCGCGCTGCGAGCAGCGTGGGCACTGCACCAGGACCTCCGGCTCGGCGCAGGCCGCGAGCGCCGAGCCGCCGTCGCGGAACCGCTCGTGGCACATGCCGAGCAGTATGGCCGCACCTGCGACTCAGCCGGTGCGGGTGAGCCGCTCCGACCTGGCGAGGGGCAGCTTCACGGTGAACGTCGAGCCCTGCAGGTGACCCGACTGGACGTCGATGGTGCCGCCGTGGCCGGAGACGATCGCGGCCACGATGGAGAGGCCGAGACCGGTGCCCTGGATCTGGCGGACCTGGGCGGTCGAGGACCGGAAGAACCGCTGGAACAGGTCACCCTGCTCGTCGGTGGGGATGCCGATGCCGGTGTCGCGGACGGTGATGACGGCGTGGTCGTCGACGATGTCGACGCCGAAGCCGATCGTGCCGTCGTCGTCGGTGAACTTCACGGCGTTCGAGAGGAGGTTGATCATGACCCGCTCGAGCTGGGCGCGGTCGCCGAGGACGGGCACGGGAATGCTGGGTCGGTCGATCTCGAGCGTCAGGTGGCGGCCGTGGAGGAGCGGCCGGATGGCTTCCTCGATCGGGCCGACGGTGGCCGCCAGGTCGACCGGGTCGTGGCGCCAGTGGACGGTCTCGGAGTCGAGGCCGGAGAGCATCAGCAGGTCGTTGATCATCGAGATCAGGCGCTGGCCGTTGCGGTTGATGGTCTCCAGCAGAGGCACCTGGTCGGGCAGCGGCTCGACCACCGACCCGTCGGTCATCATCTCGGTGTAGCCGACGATGCTCGTGACGGGCGTCCGCAGCTCATGGGAGACGGTGGACACGAACTCGCTCTTGGCCTGGTCGAGGGAGCGGAGCCGCTCGACGGCGGTGCGCTCCTTGTCGAGCGCGGCGATCAGCATCTCCTGGCTGTGCCGCTGCTCGGACACGTCGCGAGCCACGCAGAGGTAGCCGCTCTGGGCGGCGAAGGCGTCCTGGGCGACCGACAGCGTCATGGAGACCAGCTGCTCGCCGCCGGACCTGGTGCGCCAGGTCCAGTCCCGCGCGCGGGTCTCACCGTCGCGGCCGAGGCCGCGGACCAGGATGTCGAAGGCCTCGTCGAGGGTGTCGGCGCCCGTGCGGTCCAGCAGCTCGGAGGCCTTGAGCAGCCGGTGGAACGGCTCGCCGACCAGCTCGTCGCGCTCGTAGCCGAGGAGGTGCTGGATGCCGGAGTTGGCCACCGAGATCCGGCCTGCCGTGTCGATGCCGACGATCGCGGTCGTCAGCGAGGCCTCCA
The DNA here is from genome assembly GCA_963766475.1 of uncultured Actinomycetota bacterium. GTDB lineage: Bacteria > Actinomycetota > Actinomycetes > Propionibacteriales > Nocardioidaceae > Nocardioides. The sequence goes on from CAVXZS010000011.1 coordinate 324,908, forward strand.
TGAGGTGGTTCACCAGCCCGGCCGTGGTGCGCTCCGCGGTGACGTCGATGCCGGTCATGACGGCGTACATCGGCTGCTGCTGCTCGTCGCGCACGATCTTGGTGTTCCAGACGATCCGGAGCTTCTCGCCGGTCTTGGTGATCGAGTCGGACTCCCGCACGATCGGTACGCCGGAGCGGTTCGGCCACATGATCAGGGACTCGACGTCGTCGGCCTCCGACGGGGTGATGCCGGTCTCCCAGACCTTGCGACCCAGGAGCTCCTCCTCGTCATAGCCGGTGATCACCGACGTGGCCTGGTTGACCCGGACCACGATGCCCTCGAGGTTGGTCACCATGATGATGCAGTTGGTGGTGTCCAGCGTCGCGTTGGTGAGAGTCTGAGCCGCCTCGAGCCCGTGGCGCGCGTCGTACTCCGCGGTGACGTCGAGCAGCTGCGCCGCGAAGAACGGCTCGTCGCCGCTGTCGCCGAGGGCGGAGATCTGGAGGGTCACCTGGCCCGCGCGCGTGTAGGTGAGTGGCCCCTCGACGCGCCAGCCGTCGAGCGACCCGGCGATCAGCTGGGGCAGCGCCTCCTCGTAGTCCGGGCCCACGTCCATCACGTCGCTGACCCGCAGCCCCAGGAGCGCCTCCTCGCGGCCGCCCAGGATGCCGAGAGCCGTCTCGTTGAGATCGACGATGACCAGGTCGGTGCCGGTCTCGTCGGGCTCGAGGAATGCCATGCCGACCAGTGACTCGGTGAAGTTGCGCCGGAACAGCTTGCCGTCCGCGGTGATGCGGTCGAGCAGGATCGTGTTGCGCTGCACGGCGATGCCGAGCGGCACCACGAGCAGCGCGGCGCTGGCCAGGTAACCCTGGGTCAGCGCGCCGCCGGCGAGGGAGCTGACCCGGTCGGTGTCCACCGCGTCGCCGAACGGGCCGGTGCCGCTCAGCGTCTGCGCGGTCACGAAGATCCCGAGCAGGACCAGCTCGGCGCAGGCGAGCCGCAGGTCGAAGCGAAGCGCCCCCCAGGCCAGGAACAACACCGGCGCGAAGGTCAGTGTGGAGCTGGCTCCGGGCACGAAGGTGAGCACGCTGGCCGCGGCGAGCATCAGGATCTGCGCGGACAGCTCGAGCCTGCGGCCGGTCCAGTGGTGCTCGGTGACGACCGCGAGCGGGAACAGCAGCATCACGGCGGCGACATGGGCGGCGAACGTCGCCGCGAGTGACACACCCAGTGGCTCGAGGGTCACGAGGCGGGAACCGGTCGCCCCGCCGAGCACGACCAGGCTGCCGCTGACCACGGCCGCGCCGAAGAGCCGGACGAAGTCCTCCTGGTCGACGAGCCGCGGCGTGATCCGGCCGGTGTGCGTGACCAGCAGCGCCGCGATGACCAGGGCGGCCGTCTCGAGGACGCCGTGCGCGGCCGCCAGCCCGACGTCCCGCCCGGCGATCAGGTCGCCCACCGTGATCGCGACCGCCAGCAGCGGGGCCAGCTTCCCCCAGCGGCGCAGGGGGCTGAGGGAGAGCAGGACCAGGCCGAGCCCGGCCGCGGGCCAGAACGTCGCGACGGCATGGCCGTCGGGCGCGAGTCGCACCGCGACGGCAGCGGCGGCGACGACCCCTGCGACCAGGGCGGAGGAGCGCGCCCAGCCGAGGGGTCGTTCGGCGTGGGGGGTCACCCCCACAGTCTCGACCACCCCGCCTGTCCCGCGCGGCAACTTCGCGCATCCGGTGCCGGGTACGAGCCGGCCTGACGTCCAGGCACTCCTGTGCCTAGGCTGGCGCCATGTTGGTGTCCGAGCGCATCGGCCAGTTCTTCGTGGACGCCGGGTCGGGCCGAGACCGGCTGGAGTACACCGAGTACGGCGCCGGCGAGCACTGGGTGGTCCTGCTGCACGGGCAGCTGATGCCGCGCAGGATGCAGCAGCCGCTGGCTCGAGCGCTGGCGGCCGAGGGGCTCCACGTGGTCACCCTCGACCTCCTGGGCCACGGTCGCTCCGACCGCCCCGCGGACCCGCTCGTCTACTCCATGACGGCCTTCGCCGAGCAGGTGGTGGCGCTGCTCGACCACCTGGAGGCTCCCGAGGCGATCGTCGGTGGCACCTCGCTCGGCGCGAACGTGGCGCTCGAGGTCGCCGACCTGGCTCCTGAACGGGTGCGGGGACTGCTGGTGGAGATGCCGGTCCTGGACAACGCCGTGGAGGCCGGCATCCTCGCCTTTGCGCCGCTGATGTTCGCGGCCCGGTTCCTGCCGTTCACGGTGGACGGGCTCCGAGCGGTGACCCGCCCGATCCCGCGCGGGCTGGTGCCGTTCTGGGTCGGGATCGCCCTCGACACCCTCGACCAGCGGTCCGAGTCGGTCGCGGCGGTGGTCCACGGGCTGTTCTTCGGCCGGGTCGCTCCACCGGCCAAGCGGCGCCGCGCGATCACCGCACCGGCGCTGGTGGTCGGCCACCCCGCAGACCCGATCCACCCGGCCGCCGACGCCGCGATGCTGGCCGAGGAGCTGCCCCACGCTCGTTTCGTCCGCGCCCGCAGCATCCTCGAGTGGCGGTTCTGGCCCGAACGCCTCAACCACGAGGCCGCCGAGTTCGCCCAGGAGGTCTGGTCGGGACCGACGCGCCGCCGCCGCGGCGCCCGCTAGACGAGGCAGAATTGCCGGGTGCCTCTCTACCGCGACGAGGCGATCGTGCTGCGCACCCACAAGCTGGGTGAAGCAGATCGCATCATCACCCTGCTGACCCGTGAGAACGGGCGGGTGCGCGCGGTGGCCAAGGGAGTGCGCCGGACCACGTCGAAGTTCGGCTCCCGGCTCGAGCCGTTCACCCACGTCGACGTCCAGCTCGCCGAGGGCCGCAACCTCGACACCGTCACCCAGGCCGAGACCCAGGACGCCTTCGCCGCACCGCTCGGCGCCGACTACGAGCGCTACACCGCCGGCACCGTGATGCTCGAGACCGCCGAGCGGCTCGTCACCGAGGAGAAGGAGCCCTCCACCCAGCAGTTCCTGTTGCTGGTGGGCGGGCTGCGGGCCATGGTCGGCGGCGAGCGCCGGCCCGGCCAGGTGCTCGACTCCTACCTGCTGCGGTCGCTGGCCGTGGCGGGGTACGCGCCGTCGTTCCACGCCTGCGCACGCTGCGGGACACTGCCCCACGCCGGCGGCTCGCACCGCTGGTTCAACCCGTCGTACGGCGGGATGCTCTGCGCCACCTGTCGGGTCCCCGGCTCGGCCAGTCCCGCGCCGGAGACGATCCTCCTGCTCGGCGCTCTGCTGGCCGGCGACTGGACGGTGGTCGAGGCCACCGACCCGCGCCACCTCAAGGAGGCCAGCGGCCTGGTGGCGGCGTTCCTGGCCTGGCACCTGGAGCGCGGGCTGCGCTCGCTCGCCTACGTCGAGCGATGAGACGCACCCCGCGCCGGCCCACCCCGCACCCGTCGGGCGCCCAGCCGCCGGAGCTGCCCCAAGATCTGGTGCCGCGACACGTCGCGATCGTCATGGACGGCAACGGCCGGTGGGCGAAGCAGCAGGGACTGCCGCGCACGAAGGGCCACGAGGCCGGGGAGTCATCGCTGTTCGACGTCGTCGAGGGCGCCATCGAGGTCGGCGTGCGGGCCATCTCGGCCTACGCCTTCTCCACCGAGAACTGGACCCGCTCGCCCGACGAGGTCCGCTTCCTCATGGGCTTCAACCGGGACGTGATCCGCCGGCGTCGCGACGAGATGCACGAGCTCGGCGTCAAGGTGCGGTGGGCGGGGCGGGCGCCGCGGCTGTGGCGGTCGGTGATCAAGGAGCTCCAGGTCGCCGAGGAGCTGACCAGGGACAACGACGTCCTCACGCTGACCATGTGCGTCAACTACGGCGGCCGCGCGGAGCTGGCCGACACGATGCGTTCGATCGCGCGCGAGGTGGCGGCCGGGAGGCTCAACCCCGAGAAGGTCGACGAGCGGACCGTGGCCCGGCACCTCTACGTCCCCGAGCAGTCGGACGCGGACATGGTCTGGCGGACCTCGGGGGAGCAGCGGCTGTCCAACTTCATGCTCTGGCAGGCGGCCTACAGCGAGCTCGTGTTCACCGACGTGCTGTGGCCGGACGTCGACCGGCGGCATCTCTGGGCAGCGATAGAGGTCTATGCCGCGCGCAACCGGCGTTATGGGAAAGCATGATTACGCCTCGCGGATGAGACGGCTCTGCCACTGTTTTCGATGTGAGGGGACGCCTGAGGGAGGAGCTCGGCCGACTGTGGCTGGAGCCGAACGACCCGCGCCTCCTCCAGCTGGGCTTCAGCCTGCTGTTCCTCCTCGACATGGGACTGCGACTTGTCGGAGACATCGAGCTCCGCACCGGTCCGATGATCGGGCTGGTGCTGTGCCCGGTGGCCTGGGTGGTCACCCTCGTCGTGCCGTGGACGCGGACGCCCGAGTGGACGCGACTCGCGCTGCTCGTCGCCGACGTCGGACTGGTGGGCCTGAGCAGGCTCGACCCCGTGGGCGGCTCGGCGCTGCTCGTCGTGTTCCCGGCACTCTGGCTCGGCTTCGCCTACGGCGTCCGCGGGGCGGTCATCACCGGCATCTCGACCGTGCTGCTGGTGATGGTGCCCGGCCTGGTCTACATCGGCACGAGCGGGATCAACCTCTCCCGCTCGGTGACCACCACCGTCATCGCGGTGACGGTCTCGCTCGCCATCGCCCACGTGATCCAGCGGGTGCGCGGGGGTCAGGAGCTGATCGAGCTCCAGCGGCGGGTCGGTGAGGCGATCCTCGACACCGTCGACGTCGGCCTGGTCCTGCTCGACGGCAACGGCCGCTACCTGACCATGAACCGCCGCCACCACGACTTCATCCGGCTCGCCTTTCCCGCCGGCCACCTCGGACAGGCCGGACAGCTCGGCGAGGTCTTCCACGAGGACGGCGAGACCTATGTCCAGCACGAGGACATGCCCACCTTTCGCGCGACCCAGGGCGAGGAGTTCGACGACCAGCTGATCTGGGTCGGCTCGGACCCGCTGACCCGGCGGGCGCTGTCGGTGTCCTCGCGCGTCGTACGCGAGGAGAGCGGCAGGTTCGCCGGCGCCGCACTCGCCTACAAGGACGTCACCGACTTCATGCGCGCCCTCGAGGTGAAGGAGGAGTTCGTCGCCTCGGTCTCCCACGAGCTGCGCACACCGCTCACCTCGATCCACGGGTTCACCAGCCTGGTCCTCGAGCGCGACGACCTGCCCGACCAGGTCCGCCAGCAGCTCGGCGTCGTCGAGCGCAACGTCGACCGTCTCGACCGGCTCGTCGCCGACCTGCTCCAGACCGCCCAGGTCGAGCGCGGTCTGGTGTACCTCGAGCGCGAGCGCACCGACGTCGCGGCGCTGGTCCGGCAGTCGCTCGAGGCCGTCCGACCCGCGGTCGAGGCCGCCAGTCTGACGCTGGAGAGCCGGGTGCCGAAGCACCTGATGGTGATGGTGGACCCCCAGCGATTCGCGCAGGTCGTCGACAACCTGCTCTCGAACGCGGTCAAGTACACGCCGTCCGGCGGCCGGGTGGAGGTCGACCTCTCGGTCACCCACGAGCGCCTCGAGCTGGTCGTGCTCGACACCGGTATCGGCATCGGCATGAGCGACCGCAGCCACGTGTTCAGCCGGTTCTTCCGCACCCGGCACGCCGCGCAGCGGTCGATCCAGGGCATCGGCCTCGGGCTCAGCATCACCAAGGCCATCGTGGACAGCCACGGTGGCCGGATCGAGTTCGAGAGCGAGGAGGGCCGGGGCTCGACGTTCCGGGTCCGGCTGCCGCTCGACGTGCCCGCCGACCCCGTGGTCCACGCCGACGTCCCCGCCGTCTCGGTCTGAACACATCGGTTGACGACGACTTACCGTTAGTAGTAACTTACGGTAAGTCATGACGAACGCAAGGACCATCCTCACCGCCCTCGGCGACCCGACCCGGCAGGCGATCCTCGACCTCCTCCTGGAAGGGCCGCAGCCGGTGGGCGAGCTCGCCGCGCTGCTGCCGGTCAGCCGGCCGGCGGTCTCCCAGCACCTCAAGGTGCTCAAGGAGGTCGGGCTCGTGGTGGACCGACAGGAGGGGACCCGACGGGTCTACCGCGTGGACCCGGCCGGGCTGGCCCCGGTCCGCGCCTACCTCGACCGGTTCTGGAGGCAGGCCATGGTCGCGTTCGCCCAATACGCCGAAGAGCAGTACGCGGAAGAGCAGGACGCCGAAGAGCAGGGCGCCGAAGAGCACGTACAGAAGGAGCCAGACCGATGACCGAGACCATCCGACCCGTCCGCGCGAGCGTGTCCGTGGGCGTCGACCAGAAGCGCGCGTTCGAGGTGTTCGCGCACGAGATGACCTCGTGGTGGCCCGCCAGCCACCACATCGGCGAGGCGCCGATCCAGGACGTCGTCATCGAGCCGTTCGTGGGCGGGCGCTGGTACACCACGCACACCGACGGCTCCGAGACCGACACCGGCGTCGTGACGGCGTACGACCCGCCGCGCGGCTTCACCGTCACCTGGCAGATCAGCAACGAGTGGGTCTTCCGCGACGGGTTCGTGACCACGGTCGAGGTGCGGTTCACGCCGACCGACGACGGCAGGACGCTGGTCGAGCTCGAGCACCGGGACCTCGAGGCGTACGGCGAGAAGGCCGAGCAGATGCGCGAGACCTTCGAGGGCCCGGAGGCGTGGGGCGGCATGCTCGAGCACTACGCGGAGGTCGCCGAGGCCGCCAGCTGACTGGGCCTCGCAGCTCACGCCCTAGCAGTCGGGACAGGTCCCGAAGATCTCCAGGGTGTGGCTGACGTCGGAGAAGCCGTGCTCCGCGGCGATCGCGCGGGTCCACCGCTCGACGGTCGGGCCCTCCACCTCCACGGTCCGGCCGCAGCCGCGGCACACCAGGTGGTGGTGGTGGCTGTCGGAGCAGCGCCGGTAGATCGCCTCGCCGTCCTCGGTGCGGAGCATGTCCACCTCGCCGGCGTCGGCGAGCCGCTGCAGGGTCCGGTAGACGGTGGCCAGCCCGACCGGGTCGCCGCGCCGGCCCAACATCTCGTGGATCTCCTGGGCCGAGCGGAAGTCGTCGAAGGAGTCCATGGCCTCGACGACCGCGAGCCGCTGCTTGGTGGGGCGCATCGCGCCGGACGTGCCGTCAGTGCTCGTCATAGTGCGCTCCGTGCTCGGCATGCCGGTGGCCGTCGTGGACGTAGTCGACGTGGTCGCCGTGGCGCACGGCGACGTGCCCGCAGTCCGGCCCGTGCTGGTGGTGGTGCTCGGTGGGTTCGTGGTCGGGTGGAGGCAGGGCCGGGAACGGCTCCCGCAGCCGGGCCCGGCGGCGTACCCAGACGCCGACGGGCCACGTCACCGCGAAGCCGGCCAGCGAGAGCAGCACGATCGTCGGCCCGGGCGCGACCGTCGCGTGGAACGAGAGGTACGCCGACAGCACGAGCCCCCCGAGCGACGCCGCCGCGCCCAGCACCATGGCGGTGAGCAGGGTGGTGCGGAACGACCGGGTGAGCTGTTGAGAGGTGGCGACCGGCACCACCATGAGCGCCGAGACGAGGAGCAGTCCGACGGTGCGCATCGCGACGGAGACGCTCACCGCCGCCAGCACCGCGACCAGCACGTTGTAGAAGCCGACCCGGAGCCCGGTCACCCGGGCGAACTCCTGGTCCTGGGCGACCGCGAACAGCTGCGGTGACAGCCCGATCCCCACGACAAGCACGACCGTGGCCAGCGCCATCGTCACGATCACGTCGGCGATCGAGATGGTGGTGATCGAGCCGAAGAGGTACTCCTGCAGGCGGGCCGAGCTCTCGCCGCCGAGACCGCTGAGCAGTACGCCGCCCGCCAGGCCGCCGTAGAAGAGCAGCGCGAGAGCGACGTCACCGTTGGTGTGGCCCCGCGAGCGGATGGCTTCGATCACGACCGCCCCGATCACCGCCACGACGACTGCGGTCCAGGTCGGTGACGTCCCCGTGAGCAGGCCCAGCGCGACGCCGGTGACCGCGACGTGCCCGATCCCGTCGCCCATGAGTGAGAGCCGCCGCTGCACGAGGTAGGTGCCGACCGCTGGCGCGGCGAAGCCGGTGAACGCCGCAGCGATCAGCGCCCGTTGCATGAACGGGTAGTCGAACAGCTCCCAGAAGGTCATGTCGTGGGTCCCTCCAGCGGGGAGCGCACCGCCGGGACGTGGTCGTGTCCGTGGTGCGAGGCGTGGTGATGATGGGTGTGCGCGTCGCCGTAGACCGATCCGTGCACGGCGTGGTCCGCGAGCGGCGCGCCGTCGTAGGCCACCCGCCCGTCGCGCATGACCACGGCGCGGTCCACGAGCGACGCCAGCGGGCCGAGCTCGTGGGCGACGAGGACGATCGTCGCCCCGCGCTGCTTGAGCCTTCCGAGGGACGTGGCGAGGGAGATCTGGTTGGCCAGGTCGACGCCGGCGGTGGGCTCGTCGAGGAAGAACAGCTCCGGCTCGGCGGCCAGGGCCCGCGCGATCAGCACTCGTTGCTGCTGGCCCCCGGAGAGCGTGCCGACACCGTCGCCCGCGCGGGCCGCCAGGCCAACGACCTCCAGCGCGTCGGTGATGGCGGCGCGATCCGTGCGTGACAACGGCCGGAACAGCCTGCGGTGGGTGAGCCGCCCCGACGCGACCACCTCCCAGACAGAGGCAGGTACGCCGGACGTCGCGCCGCCCCGCTGGGGGACGAACCCGATCCGCGACCAGTCCTGGAACCGCTCGATCGGCGTCCCGAACAGGGCCAGGGTCCCACCGGTCAGCGGCCGGAGACCGATCAGCGCTCGCACCAGCGTCGACTTCCCGGAGCCGTTGGCGCCCATGAGGGCGAGGAACTGCCCGGCCGGCACCTCCAGGTCGAGGTGGCGCAGCACCGGGCGGCCGCCGATGGCGACGGCGCCGTCGGTCAGCCGGATCGGCAGCTCCGGGCGCGGCGTGGTCACGGACATCCGTTGGCCTCTCGGAGGGCGGCGAGGTTGTCTCTCATCAGCGACAGGTAGTCATCGTCGGCCGTCTGCGAGGTCAGACCCTCGATCGGGTCGAGGATCCGGCTCCTGACACCCATGTCGTCGGCGAGGCTCTGCGCCAGCTTGGGGCTGACCAGCCGCTCGCCGAAGACGGTCGTGATCCCGTCCTGCTCGATCAGCTGCTGCAGCCGGGCCAGGTCGGCCGGGGTCGGCTCGGCCTCAGGCGAGAGGCCCGAGATCGGCTCGATGGAGAGCCCGTAGCGGCCGAGGTAGCCGAAGGCGTTGTGCGAGACGACGACCGTGTCCCGCGCGCAGCCCTGGAGGCCGTCGACGTACTCGCGGTCGAGCGCGGTGAGGTCCGTGTCGAGAGCGGCCGTGTTCTGGCGGTAGTCGGCCGCGTGCAGGGGGTCGACCTGGGCGAGCCCCTCCGCGACGGCGTCCCCGACCTTCGCCAGCTTGAGCGGGTCCAGCCAGAAGTGCGGATCGAGGTCGCCCAGGTCGGAGGGCTCCTCGCCTCCGGGAAGGTCGTTCTGGGCGTCGTCGTGGCCGCCGTGCGAGATCGGCTCGAGCCCCGCGACCGCCCCGGCGTCGACGGTCGGCACGCCGTCGGCCTGGTCGACGGCGGCGTCGACGGCCGCCTGCAGCCCCTTCTCGTAGACGACCAGGTCGGCGGTGATGATTGCCGCGGTCTGGGCGACGGACAGCTCGAGGTCGTGCGGCTCCGAGCCGGGCTTGGTCAGGTCCACCACGTCCGCGTGGTCACCGGCGACTCGCTCGGTGACGAACTGCAGCGGGTAGAACGCCGCCACCACCTGGATCCCCGGGCGACCAGCCGGCGCCTCGTTGGTGAAGGCCGCGCAGCCCGTCGTCACCGCCAGGAGCAAGGCAGTGGGCACGAGCAGACGGCGCATGAGAACGATTCTCACCAGAACTGAGAATCATTGTCAACAACAATGTCGTCTCAACCGCCGACCCCCTCTGAGCTTCGGGGAGACGAGGCACCCTCGAGCGGAGCCAGCGACACCCGACTGTCGAGCGGCTCATCGCTGTCGGGGTCCAGGACCTCGCCGTGCTCCCAGGCGGCCCATGGCTGGCCACCGACGAGGAACACCTGCGCGAGCTCCGGAGCCGACCGCCACCAGGCCGGCTCGTGGGTGTAGTCGTCCAGCACCACCGGGTCGCCGCCGCTGCCGGGTCCGCCCACTCGGATCGCCAGCAGCTGGCGGGTGTGCCGCTGCGGCGAGAGCCAGGTGACCGCCCCGGGTGCGCCGCCGGCGGCATCGGCCCAGTAGCTGCCGACGGTGGTCCGGGCGAGCGGGGCGCCCGGCTTCCCGAGCAGCTTCGTGCGCAGGTTCGTCGCCCGGTGCCGTCCGTGGGGGAGGGGCCCCACCCACTGGGTCCAGGTCACGCGCACGTCGCCTCCTGCGGTGGAGACCGTGGCGTAGGAGGCGCCGGAGCGTTCCCAGATGGTGCTCAGGGGACCGCCGGGCTGTCGCTGACCGACCAGACGGTACGCCGTGCTGCCGACCAGATCGGTGTCCCCTGGGACGGCGAAGCCGTTGTCGGCGACATATCCGTACATGAGGAGCTCGCGGCCCTCGGTGTCGAGGGTGAGCTGAGCCTTGGCGGCTGAGAGGAAGGGGGTGCGGACGGTCTCCGGTGGGGTCCACCGGTCGGCGCCGGCGGGCCTGCGGGTCAGCTTGACGGTGCCACCGCCTCCGTGGGGCGCGCTCTGGAGGACCACGTGCAGCCCACCGTCGGCGTCGAGCGCGACCTGGGGTCCCCAGGGCTCCCCGAGGGGGGTGTGGAACTCGCTCCACTCACCCCGGTCGTCGACTGCGACGACGGGCCCACCTCCGCGGTCGGCGGACAGGACCGCTGCGTGACCGCCGGGTGCTGCGGCCACCTGGACCGCGCCGTCGTAGGCGCTGTCGCCGCGGGTGATGACGCGGGGCGCCTCCCAGGTCCCGTCGGCGTGCCGGACCCGTGCCCACAGGACCGGGGGACCATGGTCGGGGTAGTCGTCCCAGGACACCACCCCGGACCCGTCGGCGGCGAAGGCCACCTTCACGCTGAACGAGGACAGGCGTCGGTCGGCCAGCTCGACCGGCGGCGACCAGGTGCCGTCGGACGCTCGCGTGTAGGCCTGGTAGCCGGACCGGTAGCCGTCCGCGCCGTACTCGCCGACCACCAGCACCACCTGGCCCTTGTCCGTGCCTGCCGCGCCGACCAGGGTGGCGTGACCCACCGACTCGGTGCCGGGCAGCGGTCCGGACGGGTCCGCGGCCGGCGGTCCCGAGGGTGGCCCGGAGGGCACCCGCGGCGTCGCGACGGCCCCGAAGTCGGTGCTCGACACGGTGCTCGACACGGTGCTCGACACGGTGCTCGACACGGTGCTCGCGCTCGAGCCCGGGTTCGCCAGGGAGCTCGCGCCTCCCGAGGGGCCGGTGCTCGGCGGATCGTCCGCTGCAGAGCAGGCCACCAGCAGCATCGTGACCGTGGCGAGCGCGGTCGAGGGCAGGGTCGGTCGCATGATCGGTGAGATGCGGGCTCCAGCGAATCGGTTCGCGCAGCGCAAGCGACCTAGAGTTCGCACGTGCTGGTGGTCAACAGGTTCCGCGTCCCGGTCGACGACGGCGAGGTGTTCCGTGCCGAGCTGGCGACCGCCCACGAGGCGCTCGCCGAGCGGACCGGCTACGTCGACGGGCGGATCGGCCGCAACCTCGACGACCCGACCCTGTGGGTGCTCACGACGCGGTGGGACAACGTCGGCGCCTACCGGCGCGCGCTCTCGTCGTACGACGTGAAGCTGCGTGCGGTGCCGCTGCTCAGCCGCGCGCTCGACGAGCCGAGCGCCTACGAGGTCGTCGAGCCCGGCACCGTCCTCAATATCGAGTCGACTCGCTCGTTAGGCTGAACCCTTCAGCCGACACAGACGCCAGACCGGCAGCCAGCCGGCCGTGACAACCAGGGAGCAACCCAGTGGCCAAGCCACCCACGTCCACCGTCGACCTCGTCGTCTCCCTCGCCAAGCGCCGGGGGTTCGTCTACCCGTGCGGCGAGATCTACGGCGGCACCAGGTCGGCCTGGGACTACGGCCCGCTGGGCGTGGAGCTGAAGGAGAACATCAAGCGCCAGTGGTGGAAGGCGATGGTGCAGCAGCGCGACGACATGGTCGGGCTCGACTCCTCGGTCATCCTGCCGCGCCAGGTCTGGGAGGCCAGCGGCCACGTCGACACGTTCACCGACCCGCTCACCGAGTGCCAGTCCTGCCACAAGCGGTTCCGCGCCGACCACCTGCAGGAGGAGACCGCGGAGAAGAAGGGGCTCGACAACCCCGACGACGTGGACCTCGCGACCGTGCCGTGCCCCAACTGCGGCACCCGCGGCGCCTGGACCGAGCCGCGCCAGTTCTCCGGGCTGCTCAAGACCTACCTCGGTGTCGTCGAGGACGAGTCCGGGCTGCACTACCTCCGCCCCGAGACGGCGCAGGGCATCTTCATCAACTTCGCGAACGTCGTGACCAGCTCGCGGATGAAGCCGCCGTTCGGCATCGCGCAGATCGGGAAGAGCTTCCGCAACGAGATCACGCCCGGCAACTTCATCTTCCGCACGCGTGAGTTCGAGCAGATGGAGATGGAGTTCTTCGTCAAGCCCGGCGAGGACAAGGAGTGGCACCAGTACTGGATCGACGAGCGCACCCGCTGGTACACCGACCTCGGCATCGACCCCGACAACCTGCGCCACTTCGAGCACCCGCAGGACAAGCTGAGCCACTACTCGACCCGGACCGTCGACATCGAGTACCGCTTCCGGTTCCAGGGCTCGGAGTGGGGCGAGCTCGAGGGCATCGCCAACCGCACCGACTTCGACCTGACGACGCACGCCAAGCACTCGGGGCAGGACCTGTCCTACTTCGACCAGGCCGCCAACGAGCGCTACGTCCCCTACGTCATCGAGCCCGCCGGTGGCCTCTCGCGCAGCCTGATGACCTTCCTCGTGGACGCCTACAGCGAGGACGAGGCGCCCAACACCAAGGGCGGTGTCGACAAGCGGGTCGTGCTGAAGCTCGACCCCCGGCTCGCCCCGGTCAAGGTCGCCGTGCTGCCCCTGAGCCGCAACGCGGACCTCTCGCCCAAGGCCCGGGACCTCGCCGCAGAGCTGCGCAGGAGCTGGCAGATCGACTTCGACGACTCCGGGGCGATCGGCCGCCGCTACCGGCGTCAGGACGAGATCGGCACGCCCTACTGCGTGACCGTCGACTTCGAGACGCTCGACGACAACGCGGTCACGGTCCGCTCCCGGGACACGATGGAGCAGGAGCGGGTGCCGATCGACGGCATCACGTCCTACTTCGCAGAGCGATTCGTCGGTTGCTGACGCCCTCCTCCCTGCACAATGGCCGGGTGCTCAGGAGGGGTTCGGGACTCGCTGCCGTCGTGCTGATTGCGTCCGCGGCGCTGCTCGGTGGCTGCTCGGACGACGACAAGGGGCCCGACGTGGGTGCGTCCGCCTCGCCCAGCAGCAGCTCCGGGTCGGCGTCGGAGAGCGAGTCCACCGGGCCGTCGCTGCCCGTCCCCGAGGGCGTGGAGCTGAGCCCGGAAGGCAGCATGTTCCAGGTCGGTGACACCGCGACGGTCGCCTACGAGCTCCGCCAGGGCGTGGTCGGCGTCCTCGACATCAAGGTGACCCGGCTCGAGCAGACGTCCTTCAAGAAGTCGTTCGTCGGCTGGGACCTCGACCAGGGCCAGAAGAACTCCAACCCCTACTTCGTCCGCGTCACGGTCACCAACCGCGGCGACACCGACCTCGGGGGCAAGAAGATCCCCCTCTACATCGTCGACGGCACCAACACGCTGGTCGAGGCGACGACCTTCGCCAGCGCGTTCCCGCCGTGTGAGCCCGGGACGTTCCCCAAGAAGTTCAAGCCCGGCCGGAAGATGAAGGCCTGCCTGGTCTTCCTCGCGCCGAAGAAGGGCGACCTGACCGCCGTCAGCTTCCGGCCCACCCAGGACTTCGACCCGATCACCTGGACCGGCGAGCTCGAGAAGCCCAAGCCCCCGAAGCCGGACAAGCCCGGCAAGGGTGACAAGGGCGACCAGGGCGACCAGGGCGACCAGGGCGACCAGCCGACAGGCTGAGTCGCGAACTTCCTGTGACTGCCCGGCATCGGACCGGGCATGAGGATGCTGCTGGCGCTGCTGCTGCCCTGGCTGGGCGGGCTGACGCTGCACCCCTCCACGGGGACGACGGCGCACGTGCCGCTGCCTCAGGACCACGCCGCGACGGTGAAGCTGCTCGGTCCGGCCGCCGGCGGCGGCTGGGTGCTGGCGGACCAGCGGGGTGACCGCAAGGTCGTCCTGCTGCTGCGGGGCCACCACCTGAGCACGGTGCGCAGCGTGGTCGACCCGGAGGGCGGGACGTCGTTCCTGCTGGCCTCGGACCGGACGCACGTGGTCGAGGTGGATGCACCCACCACGCGCCGTACCGACGTGTGGACCTTCGACCTCGCTGGGCGCGACCTGCACCACCTGCGCCGCCCCGGCTGGGTGAGCCTGCTGGGCTACGACGGCACCACGGTCCACCTCACCGCGAGCCGGCGCACGATCGCGTGGCAGCCCGGGTCCGCGCCGGTCGTCGTCGCGCGAGCGGGCGGCCTGGCCGTCGACGTCGCTCACGACACGCTCTTCACGTTCGACTCCGGCACCGGGACCTACGGACCAACCTCGCTCTCCACGCCGGGGGCGCAGGTCTGGTCGCTGCCGTCGGGCGATCGGCTCAGCCTGCCCTACCAGGAGGTGTCCTTCCGATGATCCGTCGACTCGCAGCCGTGCTGATCCCCTGGGCGCTCCTGATCGCGCCGGGTGGTCCTGCCCAGGCGTCGTCGGGGATCGACCCGACCACTCTGCCGCGTGGCGCCGATCCCGCCGTCGTGTGGATGAGCGGGCGGACCGTGCACACCGCCCACGGCCGGGCGGAGGCCCTCCCGCTCCCGGCCTCGCACGCGTCATCTCTTCGGTTGCTGGGCAAGCGTCACGGCGCCTGGATCGTCTTCGACAACTACGGGGCCACCGTCAAGGTGCTCTCGATCAAGGGCGACCGGGTGCGGACGATCTGGCGGCACGTCGTCTACGACCCCGGCACCGTCTACGCGCTGGCCCGGGGTGGCGACGAGATCGTGCAGTGGTTCACCGACCGCGGCGACCGGACCGCGGCGACGGTCTTCGACCTGCGCGGCCACCACGTCGCGACCCGCACGTTCGGCGCGGGCACCATCCTGGACTTCTCCGGCGACACGCTGCTGCTCGGCTTTCGCAAGACCCTCTCGTGGCAACCGGGCTCGCCTCCGATCCAGGTCGCGGGCGGGGCCTCCTGGGCCGACGCCGAGCGTGACGTCCTGTTCGTCGACGACGCCGACTACAACACCGGTCCGACCACACTCTCCGCTCCCGGTGCGCCGGCGTGGACCGCGTCGTTCCTCCCGCGCGCCATCTCACCGGACGGTGCGTGGGTGGCCGGGCTGTCCGGCTCCAGGCTGGTGGTCCGGAGCATGGCCACCGGCGCCAAGGCACCAGTGTCGGGCCTGCGACTGGCCTTCCAGCCCGCGCTCGCGTGGGAGCCGGGCGGGTCGCTCCTGATCCAGGTGCGCTCCTCGCAGGGCGAGGCGCTCGTGCGCTGCACCGCCGCCGGAGCCTGTGAGCGGGCCACCGACTGGGTCGGCCCCACGGTCTCGTTCCCCGACCAGGGCCAGTACTTCGAGAACTACTAGGCGGGGCGAGCGGATCGCCGACGAAGCGGCGTTCACCCCTCGGCTCGGAGACAATGGGGTCATGTCCACGCTCACGCTCGGCCCGCTGCAGGTGGCGACGCCCGTGGTGCTCGCGCCGATGGCGGGGATCACCAACGCGGCGTACCGCCGGCTGTGTGCCGAGCAGGGCGCCGGTCTCTACGTCTGCGAGATGATCACCAGCCGTGGCGTGGTCGAGCGGGACCAGCACACCCTCGACATGCTCGTCTTCGACGAGCTGGAGAGCGTGCGCTCGGTGCAGCTCTACGGCACCGACCCGGTCTACGTCGGCAAGGCGACCGAGATCCTGTGTGCGGAGTACGGCGTCGCGCACGTCGACCTCAACTTCGGCTGCCCGGTGCCCAAGGTGACCCGCAAGGGCGGTGGCGGCGCGCTCCCGTGGAAGCGCAAGCTGCTCGCCGAGATCCTGGAGCACGCGGTTGCCGCGGCCGCGCCGTACGCCGTGCCGGTGACCATGAAGACCCGCAAGGGGATCGACGAGGACCACCTCACCTACCTGGACGCGGGCCGGATCGCCCAGGAGTCGGGCTGCGCCGCGATCGCCCTGCACGCGCGCACGGTGGCCCAGGCCTACTCCGGGACGGCCGACTGGGACGCCATCGGTCGCCTCGTCGAGCACGTCGACATCCCCGTGCTCGGCAACGGCGACATCTGGGAGGCGGGCGACGCGCTGCGGATGGTTTCCGAGACCGGCGCCGCCGGCGTGGTCGTCGGGCGCGGCTGCCTGGGCCGGCCGTGGCTGTTCCGCGACCTGGCTGCGGCCTTCGACGGTGAGACGGTCGCGACGCTGCCCGTCCTGGGTGAGGTGGCGGCGATGATGCGCCGGCACACCGAGCTGCTCGCCCAGCTGCTGGGGGAGGAGCGGGGCTGCATCGAGTTCCGCAAGCACGTGTCGTGGTACCTCAAGGGCTTCGCCGCGGGCGGTGACCTGCGCCGATCGCTGGCGATGGTGACCACGCTCGCCGAGCTCGACGAGCTGCTGGCCCGGCTCGACGGTTCCGAGCCGTTCCCGGTCTCGGAGCTGGGTGCACCGCGGGGCCGACAGGGCTCCCCGCGCGACAAGGTCGCCCTGCCGGAGGGCTGGCTCGACGACACCGATGGCACCGGTTGCGGTCTCACCGAGGAGATGAACGAGACCACCGGCGGGTGAGATCCCCGTTACACGATCGACTCACTCCACAACCGGCTTTCACGCTCAGCGGGTCGATCTTCGCGTGATCGGCGTCACGCGAACCGCGGACCCGGGATTGGCCGGGCCCCTGCCGGTGTGGTTGATTGGTGAATCGCGTCGGCGCGGAGCCACCATCTCCGGCCGGCGCGTGACTGTGCCGCCTACCTGCAGAGGATCAGCGCTGTGGCAGATCATCGCCACAAGCGGGAAACCGAAGCCCGCGTCAAGATCAAGGCCCAGGCCGTCATCGGCCCGCTGGCGGTCCTGGCGACCGCATCCGTCGTGACCCTCGGAGTGCTGAGCGCCAACCCCGGGACCTCCGAGGTGGTGCCTCTCGCCGGCGCCGTGGCGCCTTCTGCCTCGGCCGATCGCACCGACGTGCTGATCACCCGGTCCGAGGACCGGGTCAAGGCCACCGCGTCCCGCGACCTGCCGCCTCCGGCGTTCATGTCCAAGGCCGCGATCACCGCGGCGATCAAGGCCGCGACCAAGACGCAGTGGACCACCGACGAACTCAATGTCTGGAACCAGCCGGGCGACAAGGCCAAGCTGCTGGGCGAGGTCGAGGCGGGCAAGAAGGTCGTGGTCACCGGTCGGGAGATGTGGGGCCGCACCGAGATCGTGGTCAAGGGCGAGTCCCGGTGGGTCACCGACGGCTACCTCTCCGACGACAAGCCTCTCGGCGTCGGCGCCGGCCTCTCGATGGAGCCCTGCCCGGACGGGAGCGTGGAGAGCGGCCTCACCGACAATGCCGTCTTCGTCTACCGGTCGGTGTGCCACGCGTTCCCGCAGATCACGTCGTACGGCGGCTGGAGCAACCACGGCGAGCACTCCAGCGGCCGCGCCATCGACATCATGACCAGCGACGTCGAGCTGGGCACGGCGATCGCGGAGTTCCTCCGCGCCCACGCCTCCGAGCTGCACCTCTACGACGTCATCTGGCGCCAGCACATCTGGACGCCGGTCCGCGCCTCCGAGGGCTGGCGGTCGATGCCGTCCCGTGGCTCGGCGACCGCGAATCACTATGACCACGTCCACGTGTCGGTCTACTGACCACCTCGGTGGTTGAGGAAGGCGCTCTGCGCCTGTCTCGAAACCACTGAAGCGTTCGCTGGGACGTATCTCGCTGGATGAGTTCCAGCCCGGGGTTGCGTGGTTTCGAGACGGTCGCTGCGCGACCTCCTCAACCACCGGGACCGGGCTGACCTAGAGTCCGGTGCTGATGGACAGCACGGAGCTCTACGACGAGCACGACCGCGAGCGGCTCGTCGCGGAGCCGCCCAAGCGGGTGGAGGCGCCCGAGCGGACGCCCTACGAGCGCGACCGGGCCCGCGTCGTCCACGCGGCCGCGTCGCGACGGCTGGCCGCCAAGACCCAGGTGCACGGGCCGCAGATGGACGACTTCGTCCGCAACCGGCTCACCCACAGCCTCGAGGTGGCCCAGGTCGCCCGCGACCTGTCCCGCGCGCTCGGCTCCCAGCCCGACATCGCCGAGACCGCCGCCCTGGCGCACGACCTCGGCCACCCGCCGTTCGGCCACAACGGCGAGGACGCGCTGCACGAGCTGGCCGGCCCGTGCGGGGGCTTCGAGGGCAACGCGCAGACCCTGCGGCTGCTGACCCGGCTCGAGGCCAAGACCGTCGACGCCTCCGGGGCGTCCGTGGGCCTCAACCTGACCAGGGCCACGCTGGACGCCTGCACCAAGTACCCGTGGCCGCGGTCACCCGAGACCCGCAAGTTCGGCGTCTACGACGACGACCTGCCGGTCTTCACCTGGCTCCGCTCGGGCGCTCCTGCGTCGACCGGCCCGGCACCGCGCCGGTGCGTCGAGGCGCAGATCATGGACCTGGCCGACGACGTCGCCTACTCGGTCCACGACGTCGAGGACGGCGTCGTCGCGGGGCGGGTGGACCTCGCGAGGCTGGACCGGCCGGCGGTCTGGGACGCCGTCCGCGCGTGGTACCTCCCCGACGCGGACGACGGCGCGATGGACGCGGCGCTGTCCGCGCTCACCGGGGTCGAGAGCTGGCCGGACACGCCGTACGACGGGTCGCGGCGCAGCCTCGCCGCGCTGAAGAACCTCACCAGTGACCTGATCGGACGATTCTGCGGCGCCGTCCAGGAGGCGACGTTCGAGGCCGCCGACGGGCCGTTCGTGCGCTACCGCGCCGCCCTCGTCGTACCCCAGGCCACGACGGTCGAGATGGCGGTGCTCAAGGGCGTGGCCGCCCACTACGTCATGGAGGCCGACGACCGGGTCGCGCTGATGACCCGCCAGCGTGAGCTGGTCTCGGAGCTGGTTGCCGCGTTGGTCGCCCACGCGCCGGTCTCGCTCGAGCGGGCCTTCGCGGACGACTGGGACGCCGCGCCCGACGACGCCGCCCGGCTGCGCGTCGTGATCGACCAGGTCGCCTCGCTCACCGACGCCAGCGCGGTGGCCTGGCACGACCGGCTGGTGCGGCAGGGCAGCGGGACCAAGGCGGGCTGGCGGGCATGACCCTGGTGTGGCTGCCGTTCGACCCGGCCGAGCTGGGCGACCCGCCTGATGAGTTCACCTACGAGGTCGTGTCCTCCCTCGAGGAGACCCCGGCGACGCTGGAGGAGGTCGAGGTCCTCGTGCCGCCGTACTCGGTCGGCCCGGAGGTGCGCGAGGTCATCTCCCGCATGACGTCGCTGCGGATCGTGCAGACGTTGACGGCCGGGGTCGACAACGTGCGCGACGCGATCCCCGAGGGCGTCCTCCTCTGCAACGGACGCGGGATCCACGACACCTCCACCGCCGAGCTGGTGCTCACGCTGGTCCTCTCCTCCCTGCGCGGCGTGCCGGGGTTCGTGCGGGCTCAGGACCGGCACGAGTGGACGCCCGGCTGGCACCCGGCCCTCGCCGACCGGACCGTGCTGCTGGTGGGCTACGGCGCCATCGGGGCGGCCGTCGAAGCGCGGCTGTCGCCGTTCGAGTGCTCGGTGGTGCGGGTGGCGAGGGCGGCCCGCGACGGCGTGCACGCCATCTCGGAGCTGCCCTCGCTGTTGCCGTCCGCGGACGTCGTGGTGCTGGTGGTGCCGCTCACCGACGAGACCCGCGGGCTGGTCGACGACGCCTTCCTGGCCTCGATGAAGGACGGCGCGCTGCTGGTCAACGTGGCGCGTGGCGCGGTCGTCGACACCGCCGCGCTCGTCTCCGCACTGCGGTCCGAGCGCATCCGGGCCGCGATCGACGTGGTCGACCCGGAGCCGCTGCCGCCCGACAGCCCGCTGTGGGACTGCCCGGGGCTGCTGGTCTCCCCGCACGTCGGCGGCTCGAGCAGCGCGATGTGGCCCCGCGCGTACCGCCTGGTCCGCGACCAGCTGCACCGCATCGCGGCGGGTGAGGAGCCTGTGAACATCATGACCGGCGACTACTGAGGCCGCCGTAGGCTGTCGCTCGTGGCAGGCCGGATCCGCGAGGAGAGCATCGCCGAGGTGCGCGAGAAGGCCTCGATCGAGGAGGTGGTCTCCCAGTACGTCACCCTCAAGAACGCCGGCGGCGGCTCGATGAAGGGACTGTGCCCCTTCCACGACGAGAAGACCCCGTCGTTCAACGTCAACACCGCTCGGGGGTTCTACCACTGCCTAGCAGGCGAGACGCGGGTGCTGACGTGGGAGGGCGTGCGCCCGATCAGCGAGCTGGCCGGCGGCACCCACAAGATCCTGGGTGCGCGCGGGGACTGGATCGAAGCGCCCTTCAAGTCGTACGGCGTTCAGCGCCTCCACAAGATCACTTTGACCCGCAACCGCCAGGTCAAGGAGCTCTTCGCCACCGACGGCCACCGGTGGTTCATCAGATGTGGGGGTGGCGCGAAGAGCTCCAAAGAGGTCGTGACCACGTCCCTGAAGCTGGGCGACAGGCTCGTCCCCAAATACCCACGCTCGCGGATCCAGCGGACGACACCATCGCCATTCGGCATCGCGCATGGCTTCACCTTCGGCGACGGGATGCGCAACGGCACGGGCAGCATGGCTCAGTTGTGTCCGCCCAAGGACCTGGCGATGCTCAAGTGGTTTCCGAACAGCCACACAACAGCAAAGGGCGAGGATTTGCTCGTCCACCACCTGCCGCGGTTCTTCAAAGAGTTGCCCGACATCGATGAATCGGTGTCCTACCTCTACGGCTGGCTGGCTGGCTACTTCGCAGCGGATGGGTGCGTCGCAGCAGACGGCACGGTCATCCTCAACTCCGCGGACCGGGCGAACCTGGAGTTCGTACGACTCGTCTGCACGCGCCTTGGTATTGCTACATACGGCATCACCAGCCAGAGCCGAGTCGGCTTCGAGGGTCGCGAGCCTTCTGACATCTATCGCGTGCACTTCGTCAACGAAGACCTGCGCGAGAACTTCTTCCTCCTGGACCAGCATCGCGTCCGCTTCCTGGCGGCTGAGAAGAAGTACTCGCGTCGTGGCTGGGTCGTGCAGTCCGTCGAGGAGACCGACCGCGAGGAGGAGGTCTTCTGCGCCGAGGTCGCGGATGGCCACGCCTTCACCCTCGAGGACAACATCCTCACGGGGAACTGCTTCGGTTGCCAAGAAGGCGGCGGAGTCATCGACTTCGTCATGAAGATGGACGGGCTGTCGTTCGTGGAGACCGTCGAGCGGCTCGCGGAGAAGTACGGCGTCGATCTCAAGCGCGAGGAGGGCGACAGCTACGAGGAGCGGGCCAAGGGGCCGGCTCGCGGCAAGCTCGTCGAGGCGCACCGGGTCGCGCAGGAGTTCTACGCCGAGCAGCTGCTGACGCCCGACGCGGCTCAGGCCCGGCAGTTCCTGACCGAGCGGGGCTTCGACGCCACCGCGGCCGAGACGTTCGGGCTGGGGTTCGCGCCGCGCGAGGGCGAGGCGCTGTTCAAGCACCTGCGGGCGCGTGGCTTCAGTGTCGACGAGGTGGTCGCCGGCGGTCTCGCCGCCCTGAGCCAGCGCGGCGGGTCCCCCTACGACCGGTTCAGGGGGCGACTGCTGTGGCCGATCCGGGAGGCGAGCGGCGAGACGATCGGCTTCGGGGCGCGCCGGATCTTCGACGACGACCGGATCGAGGCGAAGTACCTCAACACCTCCGACACCCCGATCTACAAGAAGAGCCGGGTGCTCTACGGCATCGACCTGGCCCGGCGCGAGATGGGGAAGTCCTCGCAGGCGGTGGTGGTCGAGGGCTACACCGACGTGATGGCCTGCCACCTGGCCGGGGTGAAGACGGCGGTGGCGTCGTGCGGCACGGCGTTCGGCGACGAGCACGCCAAGGTGCTGCGCCGCTACATGGCCGACCACGAGGAGTTCCGCGGCGAGGTCGTCTTCACCTTCGACGGTGACGCGGCCGGTCAGGCGGCGGCGATCAAGGCGTTCCAGGGCGACCAGAACTTCGTCTCGCAGACCTACGTCGCCGTGGAGCCCGACGGGCTCGACCCGTGCGACGTGCGGATCAAGAAGGGCGACGCCGCGGTGCGCGAGCTGGTGGCCCGCCGGGTGCCGCTCTACCGGTTCGTCGTCGGCAACATCGTCTCCAAGTACGACCTCGACCGGGCCGACGGCCGGGTGGATGCGATGCGCGAGACCGCGCGGCTGGTGGCCGCGATCCGCGACCAGTCGAAGGTGACGGCGTTCGCCCAGGAGATCTCCAAGATGATCGGGGCCGAGGTCGACACCAACGCCGTGCTGGCCGAGGTGCGGCGGGCCAGGAAGGGTCCCCAGCGCGGCTCCGCCCCGGTCGTGGCGGAGGAGGAGCCGCCGCCGCCGCGCAACCCGCTTCCGCACCTGCGCGACCCGCGCTTCACCCTCGAGCGCGAGACCCTCAAGCTGGTCCTCCAGCACCCCATGTCGATCGGCCGGACCACGACCGAGATCGGCGCGGACGACTTCACCCACCCGACCTACCGCGCGGTGTGGGCGCTGGTCGAGGCCTCGGGAGGTACGGCGGCCGGCGCCGACGACCGCAACTGGATGGCCGGTCTCCGCGAGCGCGCCTCCGACCCCGCCGTGGCGGCGGCGGTGACCGAGCTCGGGGTGGAGCCGCTGAAGAAGGAGCCCACGGTCGCCTACGTCACCCTGCACATCGTCGGCCTGCTCGAGCTCACCGCACTGCGCCGGATCGCCGACCTCAAGTCGAAGCTGCAGCGCACCAACCCGGTCGAGCACGCCGAGACGTTCAACCGGATGTTCGGCGAGCTGGCAGCTCTGGAGGAGCACCGCCGCAAGCTGCGCGACCGGATCGTCGGAGAGCAGTGAGGCTGCGACGGCCCGCCCCGCCGGTCGAGGTCGCCGCGGGGGAGAAGGTGCTGGCGTGGGCCACGTCGGAGTCGGGACCGGTCGCCGGCACCCGCGCTGCGCTCTACCTTCCCGGCGGCGGCCGGATCCCCTGGGAGCAGGTCGAGGCCGCGGACTGGGACCTCGACTCCTCGACGCTCAGGGTCAGCGAGGTCGGCACCTGGGGCGAGCCGCGTCCGGCGTACTCCCTGGTCCTCACCGAGCCCGCCCGGCTCCTGCAGCTGGTGCGGGAGCGCGTCACCGCGACGGTGGTCCTCCAGCGGCACGTCGCGATCCGCGGCAGCCGTGGAGTCCGCGTGATCGCCCGCCGGGCCGCCACCGGCGATCGCGAGCTGACCTGGCTCTTCGAGTACGACGAGGGGATCGACCCCACCGACCCGTTCGTCGACCACGCCGCCCAGGAGGCGTTGGCCGCCGCCCGGGACGAGCTCGGCGCCTGACTCCCGTCACGCCGACTCTGGACCGGTAAAGATTTCAATCGGCCTATTCTCTTGACCGGTATAGAAGACTGCATTACTGTATCGGTAAAGAAGCAGTCACGAAGGAGGAGTCATGACGTACGAACCCATTGCTGGAAACCTTGCCGTCGAGCTCGCCCGTCGTTCCGCGGGCAGCGCCCGGCCCGACGCGCCGGTCGTCCCGGAGCGCGAGCCGCGGCCGTCGCGACTGGCCGGCACCCGGTTCCGCATGGCCGGCAGCCTGCGCACCGTCGCCCGCTGGGTCGAGCCCAGCCGGCACTCGGCCAAGGTCTGCCAGCCCAGTTGAGCGCGACGTCGCCTGGGGCGACCCGGAATACTGGGTCTCCCATGGCCAAGGTCACGCTCCAGTCGATCGCGGACCGCGTCGGCGTCAGCCGGATGACGGTGTCCAACGCGTTCTCTCGCCCCGACCAGCTCTCGTCCGACCTGCGCGCGAGGATCCTGGCTGCGGCCGACGAGCTCGGGTACGTCGGTCCCGATCCGGCCGCCCGGGCCCTGGCCAGCGGCCGCACCGGCGCGATCGGCCTGCTGCTCACAGACGAGCTCGGCGAGGCGTTCCAGGACGCCGTCGCGACCGAGTTCCTGACCTCGGTGGCCGACGCGCTGACCCGGCAGGGCCTGGGCGTCACCCTGCTGACGTCGGGTGACGCCTCGGGAGCGCCGTCCGGCTACGTGCCCGCGAGGGACGTCGCGATGGACGGCGCGATCGTCTACATCTGCGACCCTGCGTCGCCCGACATCGCCTGGCTCGAGCGGCGCGGCCTCCCGATGGTGGCCGTGGACCGCGAGCCGGCCCCACACGTCCCCAGCGTGAACGTCGACGACCGGGGCGGTGCCCGCGCGGCAGCCCAGCACGTGGTGGACCTCGGGCACACCCGGGTCGGGATCCTCACGCTGCGCAGCGGGTTCGACGTCGAGGGCGTCCCGACCGAGAACCGGCCCGCGCGCGAGCGGATGGTCGGCTGGCGGGAGGCGCTCGACGACGCGGGCATCGAGCCCGTCGTCCAGGCGGCCCGGTTCCGCCCCCGGCTCTCGGTCGACGAGATCGCCCGCGACCTGCTCGACCGGCCGGACCGGCCCACCGCGGTCCTCTGCTTCTCCGACGCGTTCGCGGTCGCGACGATCCAGGTGGCCGAGTCGCTCGGTCTCCGGGTCCCCGAGGACCTCTCGGTGGTCGGGTTCGACGACTCCCCGCTGGCCACCGCGACCCGGCCGCAGCTGACCACCGTCCACCAGGAGGTGGCCAGCAAGGGCCACGAGGCCGTCCGGGCCCTGATGGCGGTCATGGCCCCCGACCGACCCGACCCGGTCGAGCGGATCCTCCTCCCGACCTCGCTGGTCGTGCGCGAGAGCACGGCTCCGCCACCCGCCTGACCCGCGGATTGCGTTGGCCGGTCCGGCCCTTGCTAGGGTTTGCCGCTGCAACCCGATCCCCCGTAGCTCAACTGGCAGAGCATTCGACTGTTAATCGAAGGGTTGCTGGTTCGAGTCCAGCCGGGGGAGCGACGAAGCCCGTCGGGCCCGCTTTCTGCGGGTCGACGACGCTGCGGCTGCGGCCGCGTGAGCGGCCAGCACCGCGCCGACTAGGCTCTCGCCCTCGAGGGGCGGTAGCTCAGTCGGTCAGAGCAGAGGACTCATAATCCTTGGGTCGTGGGTTCGAGCCCCACCCGCCCCACCACGGTCAGTTCGAGCTCATACGGCCTTAGTGGATCGCCGCGCTCGGCGCGAGCTGCTGGAGGCGGGCCAGAGGCGCCGCGACGGCGAGCATGGCTGCGGCGACGCCCGCTACGGCGGCGAGTCCGGCGCCTTGGAGGGTGGCCGAGACGCCGACGGGCAGGACGAGGGCGGTGACGGTGACGCCGAGGGCGGCGCCGGTGACGGCGCCCAGGGCGGCGGTGATGAGGGCCTCGGTGCCGAAGAGGCGTTGGAGGTGTCGTTCGGACCAGCCGGTGGAGCGGAGTGTTCCGATCTCGGCGGTGCGCTCGGAGATGTTGAGGTAGGCGACGTCGGCGACGGCGAAGGCGCCGAGGCCGATGGTGATGGCGGCGGCGAGGTAGTCGACTCCTCGGACCTGGATGGCCACGACATCGCCGAGGGCGGTTCCGGTGACCTGACCCTGGAAGGCCTGCTGCACCGCGACCAGGACCGCGAGGGCGGCGACGCCGACGAAGAGCGAGGCGGCGCCGAGGACGGTGCGGCCGGGCAGGCGGCGTACGCCGACCCAGGCGAGCCTGGTGACGGTGTTGACGTTGCGGGCACGGCGGGGCGCGGAGACGGCGGGCTGAATGGCCTCAATGGGGTTGGCGTGGCTGGCGCGCCACGCGGGCCAGACGCCCGCCAGCCCGGCAAGCAGGGTGGCGACGGGGGTGATCAGGGCGAGCTGCCACCACGACACCGTGAGGTCGAAGCCGACGGCGAGGAGGCTGGCGATGGCGGTGCCGACCAGGCCGGCGACGAAGCCGGTGACCAGCAGCTCGACCTCGAGGAGGGCGAAGATCCGTCTGGCGGGCCAGCCGACGCAGGCCAGCACGCCGAGCTCGGAGCGGCGGGTGCGGACCGCGGCGACGGTCGCGTTGGACAGGAACAGCAGGCAGACGACCAGGACCAGGACGAACAGGGCCAGGCTCTTGCTGTCCAGGCTGGTCAGCAGCAGCACGCTGACACCCTTCTGGACCCATCCCTCGGTCAGTCGGAGTGGGGGCCGGCCGAAACTGCCGGCGGCGAGGTCGACGGTCTCCGGTGTCGGCGAGGAGCCGGCGGTGATGTCGACGGTCAGCCCGGTCTCGCGGGCGATCTTCTCGGCCGCGACGCGGACTCGTTCGCGGCTGACCTCGTCGGCTCCGGTGACTCCCTCGACGCGGACCCGGATGACGCTGATGGGTGCGTCGCGCTCCTGGGCCGTCACGTCCGGGAACGCATCGGAGCCGAGGAATGCAGGCAGCGACTTGATGCTGGTCAGGATCGTCGGGGGTTGCTGAAGGTAGCCGGTCAGGTTGCCGTTCGGCAGGAGTGCCTGACCGCGGAGAAGTTGCTTCGACTCGCGATCTGCGGGGTCGGCATCGGGTGGGTAGTAGGTCGTGAGCGGCACCTTGGACAGCTCGCTGAACCCGGCGATCTTGGCCGGGTCGAAGACGCCGACCTGGCGCAGCGTCGGGTTGAGCTGCGTCTTCCCTTCGAACTGCGCGCTCGGCTCGTGCCGGACCAGCTGACGGAAGCCGACGTCGGCGGAGGGTGGCGGGGCGTCGTAGGTCGTGAAGTACTTGTTGAAGTAGGTCTCATCCGGGACCGGGGGAGCGGGCTGCGGCTCGAGGTGTCCGGTGGGACGGACCCGATATTTGCTCGGGCCACCTCGGAAGATCACGACCTGGGTGTTGGCGTCGTCGGTCCGGTAGAGGTCGAGCAACCGGGGGTAGACGTCCTGGTCGTCGAACGTGATCGTCCTCAGGGTCCGGCCCGGCAGCGCGGAGACCCAGCTGGCGGCCTTCGGCTTGGAGAGCTCGTGGAGCAGGTGGTCCGGCTCGGGCACCTCGATCCGCTCGACGGCGAGGTTGAGTGTGTCGTCGGTCAGCGGCTGCTTGGCCATCAGCACCGGCACCCGGCGCTTGGAGAAGCCGCCATCGCCCTGCTGGATCTCCATCCCGTCCTTCTCGGTCAGGTAGCGCCCATCGATCACGGACCGGTCGAGTCCGACGAGCGCGGCCTCCTGTTCAGGATCGACCGCGGCGACCAGCATCGGGAACTGGTAGTAATACGTGAGGCTCGGGACGGGCTTCTGACGGCTGGTCGTCGCACACTCCAGCTGGATCTGCTTGGTGAAGTCGAAGGCCGACTGCGGCTCCGGGGCGTTGTCGTCGAACCTTTCGCACGGCGGCACCGGTCGGCCGGTGGTGGGGTCGATGAGGGTCGGCCCGTACTGGTTGGGCGGGTACGTCGCCGGTCGGGTCGTGTAGTAGAGGTACTTCTGCTCGTCCGGGACATGGGTGAGCCCGCGGTCGGTGGTCCACGTCGGTTTGATGGCCAGCAGCTGGTCCTGGTCGCCGTTCAGGTAGGGCGCCAGCGGGATGGTCAGGTGGACCGCGGCGAGGGTGTAGCCGACCATCGCCACGGGCGCCGCAACCTTCACCCCGGGAGTCGAAGCGACCTGGTGCAGCTGGTCGAGGGTGATGCCGCCGTACTGGCCGGCCAGGTAGTTCTGCTGCACCAGCCCCTTCGACCTCTCCAGCGGGCTGTCCGACTTCGCCGGACGGACCAGGATGTCGTAGGCGCTCTGGTAGTTCTCGTCGACCGTGCCCTGCACCTCGAGCTTGGAGCTCGCCACGGCCGAGGTCAGCAGGGAGAACGAGACCGCGGCCACCACGATGGCCAGGATGACGGCAGCGCTGCGCGTCCACCGGCGCAGCGCCTGCACCCACGCGATCCTCAGCACCGCGCCCTCCTCGTCCGGGTCAGAACGGTACGCGCGAAGTTCGCCGGGGCGACGTGTCGTGGGTAACGATTCCGGTCTACCGTGACGAGGTGACCCTGAGCGCGGACACCCGTCCCGAGGGTGCTGCGCCGCACAGTGGCATGGCGGTCCACGTGCGCGACGTACGCAAGACCTATGTCACGCCGGGCGGGGTCGCGATCCACGCTCTCGACGGAGTCGACCTCGAGATCGACGCGGGCAGCGTGACGGCCGTCGTCGGTCCGTCCGGCTCCGGGAAGTCGACGCTCCTGCACCTCGTCGGGGGCATGGACCGGCCCGACAGCGGCACCATCACCTGCGGCGGCGCGGAGATCACCAGCCTCTCGCGCGCCGGGCTGGTGTCCTACCGCCGCACGGTCGGCTTCGTGTTCCAGAGCTTCGCGTTGCTCCCGGCGCTGACCGCCCGCGACAACGTGATGCTCCCCGTCATCCCCTACGACCACGACGCCTCGGCGAAGGTCCGCGCCGATGAGCTCCTCTCGCACGTGGGGCTGGAGGGTCGGGAGAACGCGCTGCCGTCCCAGCTCTCGGGCGGGCAGCGTCAACGTGTGGCCATCGCCAGGGCGCTCATGAACCAGCCGCGACTCGTGGTGGCCGACGAGCCCACGGGCAACCTCGACTCGGCCACCGGCGACGACATCATCGAGCTGCTGCTGCGGATCCGCGACTCGGTGGGGACCACGATCGTGGTCGCGACCCACGACCCCCGGATCGCGGCGAGGTGCGACTCCGTCGTCCCCGTCGCCGACGGGCGAATCGAGCGCGCAGTGATCATCGGCCTGGTCGGCGACCTGGAGGGAGACCTCGGCTGGGCCGTCAGCCGCCCGCAGCGGGCAGCCGCACCGTGACGCTGAGCCCGCCGGGAGCCCGGGGAGTGAGAGTGAGTGTCCCGTCGTGCGCCTGGACGATGCTCTTGACGATGGCCAGGCCGAGGCCGACACCTTGGTGGCCCCGGTGGATCCGCCCGGTCCCGCGCTGAAACGGCTCGACGAGCGTGGCCACGAGCTGCGGGGTGAGCAGCTCGCCGGTGTTGTCGACCCTGAGCTCCACGGACTGGGGGTGCACGCTGGTCGCGACCCACACGGTGCCGTGCTCGGGGAGGTTGTGGACGATCGCGTTGTGCACGAGGTTCGTCGTCATCTGCTGGAGGAGCGCGTGCGAGCCGATCGTAGGGGCGATCTCGCCGGAGGTCTCGATGACGACGCCGCACTCCTCGGCAAGGGGGAGGAGGGTCTCGGTGGCCTCCTCCGCCATGAGGGAGAGGTCGACGTGCTCTCCGACGAAGGCCCCTTGGTCGGCGCGGCTGAGCAGGAGCAGTGCCTGGGTGAGGTCGATCGCGCGGGCGTTCACGTAGTGGAGCCGGTCGACGAGCTCGCCCGAGTCGCGCTTCGGGTCGTTGCGGGCGACATCGAGCAGTGTCTGCGTGATCGCCAGCGGGGTCCTCAGCTCGTGGGAGGCATTGGCCGCGAACCTCTGCTGCTCGGCGACCTGTGCCTCGAGCCGCGCGAGCATGGTGTCGAAGGCATCGGCGAGCTCGCGGAACTCGTCGTTGCGGCCCTCCAGCTGGATCCGGTGGGAGAGCGACCCGTTCGCGGCCAGGCGGGTGGCATTGGTGATGCGAGTCAGCGGCGCGAGCATGGTGCCGGCGAGGACCCATCCCCCCACGAGGCCGAAGACCAGCAGGAACCCCAGGGCCGCCTCTGCCTTCGGGGTGAACGCGCGCACGAGGTCGCCGCGGTTGGGTCCGAACGTCCCCGGCCCGTTGATCCCGGTCGGTACGTAGCGCAGCAGGAACACCCACACCACTGCGAGCAGGAGTACGCCGGCGACCATGAGGAACCCGGCGTAGCTGAGGGTGAGCTTGAGGCGGACGCTCAGGCCGGGTCGTCTATCCACGGTCTGGTTCCTCACGTGCGGCGTCAGATGCCGTGTCGATGCGATAGCCGACGCCCGCCACCGTGACGATCAGCCAGGGCTCGCCGAGCCGCTTGCGCAGGGCCGAGACGGTGATGCGCACGGCGTTGGTGAACGGGTCGGCGTTCTCGTCCCACGCCCGCTCCAGCAGCTCCTCGGCGCTGACGACACCGCCCTCGGCAGCGACGAGGACCTCGAGCACCGCGAACTGCTTCCTGGTCAGCGCGACGTAGCGGCCGTCTCGGTAGACCTCGCGGCGGAACGGGTCCAGCCGCAGGCCGGCGATCTCGCGCACGGGTGGCCTGTGGTGCGCGCGCCTGCGGTCGAGTGCCCTCAGGCGGAGCACGAGCTCCCGGAGCTCGAACGGCTTGGTGAGGTAGTCGTCGGCGCCGAGCTCGAACCCGCTCGCCTTGTCGTCGAGCCGGTCGGCCGCGGTGAGCATCAGGATCGGCATGCCGGTCCCGGACGCGACGATGCGTGCGGCGATCTCGTCGCCGGAGGGGCCGGGGATGTCGCGGTCGAGGACGGCGATGTCGTAGGCGTTGAGGCCGAGCAGCTCCAGCGCGGTGTCACCGTCACCGGCGATGTCGGCCGCGATCGCCTCGAGGCGCAGCCCGTCCCGGATGGCGTCTGCCATGTAGGGCTCGTCCTCGACGATCAGCACGCGCATGCCCCGACGCTAACGACCCGGCGCATATCGCGGGCATATCGAAAACCTCATACGCAGTGGCAACGCGCGGATCCTTTCACTGAAGGCGTGAACCACAGCGCCCTCGGACGGGCAGGAGGCCGCCGCGTCTCCCGGCTCGTGCTCGGCGGCGCGGTCGTCGGCCTCGCCGCGCTCGTCGGCACCCTGGGATGGCCCTCGGCGTCCTCGTCGTCCGCGTCCTTCGGCGACGTCCTCCGCGGGGTCCACGAGACCCACCACGGCGCGCTCGGCGAGGCGGACGGCGTCGTCCCCGACGGTGCCTCCGTCTTCGACGGCGAGACTCCGGCGGTGGCGAACCTCGATCCCAGCCTGCTCGGGGCCCTGCGACGGGCCGCGGTGGACGCAGCCCGCGACGGCCTCGACCTGCAGGTCAACAGTGGCTGGCGGTCGCCGGCCTACCAGGAGCAGCTGCTCCGTGAGGCGGTCTCCGAGTACGGCTCGGCCGAGGAGGCGGCCCGGTGGGTGGCGACTCCGGAGACGTCCGCCCACGTGGCGGGCGGCGCGGTGGACCTGGGGCCGGCCGCGGCCACGGCCTGGCTCTCCGAGCGCGGCGCCGACTACGGGCTGTGCCAGACCTACACCAACGAGCCCTGGCACTACGAGCTGCGTCCCGAGGCCGTCGACCGCGGCTGCCCGGCGAGGTACGCCGACCCAGCGCACGACCCGAGGATGCAGGAGTGAGGAGCGGGCTTCCGGCGAGCTACGCGAGCGCGGCGACGACCTCGTCGAGGCGCGCCCCGCGGGAGGCCTTGACGAGGACCACGTCGCCGACCGCCACGTGCGCGCGCAGCCAGTCGATCGCGGCCGCGTTGTCTGCGACCGGCACGGATCGCGCTCCCGCGCCCGCGGCGATCGACCGGGCGGCCTCGCCGACCGCGACCACGACGTCGGACCGGGCGGCGGCGTACCGCCCGATGGCGCGGTGCTCGCTCTCGCTGCCGTCGCCGAGCTCGAGCATCTCGCCGAGGACGGCGATGCGCCGTCTCCCCTCGATCGTCGCCAGCGCGTCCAGGGCGGCGCGGGTCGAGTCGGGGTTGGCGTTGTAGGAGTCGTCGAGCAGGGTCGCGCCGCCGATGAGGTCGCGGAGCTCCATGCGCCACTTCGACAACGAGGCGCTGGCCAGCCCCGCCGCGGCGACGTCGAGCGGTACGCCGGCCGCCAGCCCCGCTGCCGCGGCGGCCGACGCGTTGTGTGCCTGGTGGGCGCCCACGAGGGGCAGCGAGACGCGCGCCGAGGCGTCGGCGGTCCGCAGCGTGAAGGACGGTCTGCCGAGCCGGTCCAGGCACAGGTCGAGCACCCGCACGTCGGCGTGCTCGGCCCGCCCGAAGGTCAGCACCGGACCGTCGGTGAGCGAGCGCATCGCGCACACCCGGTGGTCGTCGGCGTTGAGGATCGCGGTGCCGCCGGCGGCCAGGCCGGTCACCAGCTCGCCCTTGGTCCTCGCGATGGCCTCGCGCGACCCGAACTCGCCGAGGTGGGCCTGCCCGACGTTGAGGACCACGGCGATGTCGGGCGCCACCAGCCGGGTGAGGTGGGCGATGTCGCCGACGTGACGCGCTCCCATCTCGAGGACGAGCGACCGGGTGGCCCCGTCGGCGCGCAGCATGGTGAGCGGAACGCCGAGCTCGTTGTTGTGCGAGCCGGTCGTGGCGGTCGTCGTCGAGACGCCCGACAGGACGGCTGCCACCAGGTCCTTGGTGCTGGTCTTGCCCTGGGAGCCGGTCAGCCCGACGACCGTCAGCTCGGCACGCAGCCGGGCGACGACGTGGGTGGCCAGCGCCTGCAGAGCGGCCTGGGCGTCCGCGACGACGACGGTCGGCAGCGGTGTCGGCCGGGAGCCGAGCACGGCCACCGCGCCGGACCGGCCGGCCTGCACGGCGTAGTCGTGGCCGTCGACGTGCTCGCCGGCCATGGCGACGAAGAGGCCGCCCGGCTCGGCCCGCCGGCCGTCGAGCACCGCCGGCGCGGTCACCACAACGGCCCGGTCGCCCTCGACGCTGCCGCCCACGATCGTGGCGATCTCGGCGACGCTGAGCGGGATCATGCGTGCCAGTCGAGCCAACGCGGCGTTGCCAAGGCGTATGGCGTTCTCGATACGCCGGCGATACACACCCGCTGGTAGCCGCCAGGCCTGCTCTAGTTACCGGTCAGTAGCATATCGCCGGCGTATCGAAAAGCTCATACGCGGCGGCAACGCCGCGCTGTCTTCACTGGGTGCGTGATCACCACCGGCCTCACGATCTACGGGTGCGCGCGGGACGAGGCCGCGCTGTTCCGCGAGCTGTCGCCGCGCTTCGGCATGCGTCCGACCATCACGGAGGCCGCGGTGTCCGAGGCCAACGCCGACCTGGCGCTCGGCCACCGGTGCGTCAGCGTCGACCACAAGACGCCGGTCACCTGCTCCACGATTCGTGCGCTGCGCCGAGCCGGGGTGAGGTACCTCTGCACCAGGAGCATCGGGGACGACCACATCGACGTGGGCTACGCCGAGAGTGTCGGCATCCGCGTCGGGACCGTCAGCTACTCGCCCGACAGCGTCGCCGACTACACCGTGATGCTGATGCTGATGGCCGTGCGGCACGCCAAGTCAGTCGTCTGCCGGGCCGACCTCCATGACTTCAGGCTCAGCGACGCACGTGGCAGGGAGCTGCGCGATCTCACGGTGGGCGTGGTCGGGACGGGTCGCATCGGTTCTGCGGTCGTCGACCGGCTCCGAGGCTTCGGCTGCCGGGTGCTGACCCACGACATCCGTCCCCAGGGGACGGCCCACGTTCCTCTCGACGAGCTGCTGCGGCAGAGCGACATCGTGACGCTCCACACGCCACTCACGGCGGACACCCGTCACCTCCTGGACCGTCGACGGATCCAGCAGCTCAAGCCCGGCGCGGTCGTCGTCAACACCGGCCGCGGCGGTCTTGTCGACACCGATGCCCTGGTCTCGGCCCTGGCGGACGGCAGCCTGGCTGGGGCGGCTCTGGACGTCGTCGAGGGCGAGGACGGGATCTTCTACGCCGACCTCCGCAACAAGCCCGTCGCCGAGCGGCTCGTGCGCCTCCAGGCCATGCCCCACGTGCTCATCACCCCGCACACGGCCTACTACACCGACCACGCGGTGACCGACATGGTCGAGAACACCCTCGTCGGCTGCCTCGACTTCGAGAAGAGGACCCAGCGTGCCTAGGTTGAAGGTCGGGATCGTGTTCGGGGGGAGCTCCGAAGAGCACCCCGTCTCCGTCAAGTCCGCGCGCGAGGTCGCCAAGAGCCTCGACAGGGAGAAGTACGAGCCGTTCTGGATCGGGATCACGAGTGCCGGTGCGTGGACGCTGTGCGAGGGCCCGGAGGGGGACTGGGAGAACGGCACCTCCCGCCCCGCTGTGCTGTCACCGGACCGGAGCGCTCGCGGGCTGCTCGTCCTGGCGGATGGGCGGCACGAGCGAGTCGGCCTCGACGTGGTGCTGCCCGTGCTGCACGGCAGGCTCGGTGAGGACGGCGCGATCCAGGGCCTGCTGGAGCTGTCGGGCATCCCGTACGTCGGCTGCGACGTCCAGGCCTCCGCCGTCTGCATGGACAAGTCCCTGGCCTACGTCGTCGCTCGCAGCGCGGGGGTCGCCACCCCGAGGTTCCGGATCCTGGCGGCGAACGAGAAGGTCGTGCCCGACCAGCTCACCTATCCCGTGTTCGTCAAGCCGGCTCGTTCGGGGTCGTCGTTCGGTGTCAGCAAGGTGACCCGGGAGGGGGAGCTGCTCCCCGCGGTCACGGCGGCACGGCACTACGACCCGAAGGTGCTGGTCGAGGAGGCCGTGGCCGGGAGCGAGGTCGGCTGCGCCATCTTGAGCGAGCGGTTCGGGCTCGTGGCCGGGGAGGTGGACCGGGTCGCCCTCACCCACGGCTTCTTCCAGATCCACCAGGAGAAGGAGCCCGAGAAGGGCTCCGACAACTCGACCTTCATCTGTCCGGCGGACATCTCGGCGGAGTCCCGCCTGCTCGTCCAGGAGACGGCCAAGACGCTCTACCGCGCGCTCGGCTGCCGAGGACTTGCCCGGGTCGACCTGTTCCTCAAGGAGGATGGGACGGTGGTGCTCAACGAGGTGAACACGCTGCCCGGCCTGACCTCCTACAGCCGCTACCCGAGAATGATGGCCGCCGCAGGCCTGCCGCTCTCCGAGGTGCTGGACCGGCTGGTGTCGCAGGCGGTGTGGGGGAAGAGGCGATGAACGCCGACTTCGTCTTCGTCGACGAGCTCGTCCCCGGAATCCGGTGGGACGCGAAGTACGCGACCTGGGACAACTTCACCGGCAAGCCGGTGGACGGCTACGTCGCGAACCGCATCGTCGGCACGACGGCCTTGTGTGCAGCCCTGGCGAAGGCGCGGGAGGACGGCGAGGCGCTCGGCTTCGGTCTGCTTCTCTGGGACGGGTACCGCCCGCAACGCGCGGTGGACTCCTTCCTGCGCTGGTCGGAACAGCCCGAGGACGGCCGGACGAAGGCCCGCCACTACCCGAACATCGACCGGGCCGAGATGTTCGAGCACGGCTACGTGGCGGCCAGGTCCGGCCACACCCGCGGCAGCACCGTCGACCTCACGCTCTACCACCTGGACACCGACGAGCTCGCGCCCATGGGCGGCGACCACGACCTGATGGATCAGGTCTCCCACCACGGAGCCGCCGGGATCACCGCGGTCGAGGCGAGGAACCGGGCGCACCTCTGCTCGATCATGGAGGGCTGCGGGTTCGAACGGTACGACCGCGAGTGGTGGCACTACAGCCTGAGGGACGAGCCGTACCCGGACAGCTACTTCGACTTTCCGATCGACTGAGGCTTTAGCGTGAGCGCCGTGAGCGAGCGCAGCGCGAGGGACGTGGTCGAGGAGATGGTGCGCCGGCAGCTGGCCGGCGACGACACCGTGCTGGACGACCTGGTCGCAGCCGACCTGGTCAACCACGCCGCGGGGCCGCAGGGCCGCGAGGGCCTGAGGCGGATCCTGCGCATCATCGACGAGGACCTCGGCCCGGTCACGATCGAGCAGCACCACCTCATCGGCGAGGGTGACCTCGTCGCGCAGCACCTGACCCTGCACGGGACGCACCGAGCCTCCACGATGCCGCTCCTCGCAGACACGACCGTCTCCGGACGACCGGCGGCCTGGACCTTCGTCCACATCTGGCGGGTCGAGGACGGGATCATCGTCGAGCACTGGGCGTGCCGCGACGACATGGGCCTGCTCGAGCAGCTGCGCGACTGATCACTCTGCGGGCCGCCCGCGACGGACGAGAGGCCCGTCCCCGCGGGGACGGGCCTCCCTCCGCTGATCAGGACCGCGAGTGCCGCGCGCCGAACTGCACGACCGCGGCGACCACCAGCACCGTCAGGAGCATCACGATGCCGAGGGTGATCCCGTGCCTGAGGTTCTGCGCCGAGGCGGTGCCGGCGCTCGCCGCGGTGAGTGCGACGCCGCCCGCCAGTGCCCGGCGTGTCGCCGGGCTCAGCCGTTGCTGCATCCTGCATAACCTCCTGGGGCTGGAGCGTATTCGACTTCGAGGACGGGGTGGCTGGACGAGCAGATGCCGTGACCGTCCACGTAGCGCTGGAGCGCGTAGGCGACGCTGGCCGCGACGACGCAGCCGACCCCGGTCCCGGCGCAGATCGCCGTCGTCGCCGCCGTGAGCGAGATCCCGGAGAGCCACTTCTGCTCCGACCGGTTGAAGTTCACGCACCACATCGGCCCACGCCACCAGCTGCCGCAGTAGCTCGAGGCGAGGCCCTGCGGTCCCGGATCGACGGCCAAACCGCCATCGGCCGGGCACCTCTCGGCTCCGCAGCCGTCCACGACCGCCGCGTGCAGGAGCTCCGCCGTGGGCGACGCGCCGGTCGACCGCGGCTGCGCCTGGGCCGGCGCGGTCGTCGCCACCAGTCCGATGGTGACGACGGCCGCGAGTGCGAGGCTGAAGAGCCTCAGGATTCGGTTCATCTGTGTGCCTTCCTTCGATTCGTGAGCCCGGGTGAACCGACGCCGCGGGAGGCACCATGAGAGGTCGCGAGAGGGGGCGCGGGGGTTGAGCGGTCAGGCGAGCACCTCCCTGTGATGCTGTGCGAAACACACACCATCGATGGTCGGCCGAGGCACGAAAAGGAACTCGATGTCGACCTGGAGGAACCGCGCGATGCGCAGAGCGGCCTGGGGCTCGAGAGTGTCGGCCTCGCCGCGCAGGAGACGACCCATGTAGGCGTGGGACCGGTAGCCGGCCGCTCTGGCCAGCCGGCGCTGGGACACACCGTGCACGACCATCAAGGTCTTGAGGCCCTTGAGGTTGTGCAGTCGCATGCCCAGCTCCGAGACGTTGCCTGATGGGTCGTTCGCACCGTACATCGCTGGCCGTCAGACTGTCCAGTGGCAGTTGACAGTCTGTGGGTTGTCGGTGCCCGCGACGGCGTTGCGTCGCTGGCGGCCGCGCGCGTGGTGCGGCCTGACCTGCACGAACGGGTCCGCCCGGTGTGGATACCTTGGTGCCCACCGCCGTGCCCACCCGGGCAGTTCGGGGGTGACGTCGACAGAGGAGGTCGGATGGGCCAGCTGTGGGACCTCGTCCAGGCCTACCTCGACCGGCACGGCACGTCCGAGCGTCAGCTGGCGAAACGGCTCGGCTACGCGTCGTCGGGCGTGTTCACCAACTGGCGCGAGCCCAAGAAGCTCCCGAGCGCACAGGCGTTGGCGCGGTTCGCGACGCTGTCAGGTACGCCGTACCAGCGTGTCCTCGACGCGGTCCTCACCGACGCGGGCTACCTTCCCGAGCCGCACGTCACCGACGAGACGATCCAGCTGCGACGCACCCCGACCGGGCGTCGGACGCGGGGCCAGCAGCGTGGTCTCGAGTCGTCCGTGGGCGAGGAGAGCCAGGACCCCGACGGCTCCTGATCCGGGCTGTGGAGACGGCGGGCAGGCTGTCGGCGGACCGGCCTAGTTTCTCGGCTATGCGTCCTCGGGAGCCGGCGGGAGCGAGCGGCCCGCACCACCCCTGGCGCCGGTTCGCGGAGCTGACGGACTGGTCGCTGAGGTGGGCCGAGCTGCCCATGGGTGTCATGGGCCGGACCTGCCACCGGACCAGGACCGTCACCCTCGCGATGGGGATGAGCCAGGCCGAGCGGCGATGCACCATCGCCCACGAGACGGCGCACATCGAGCGCGGCCCGGTGGCGCCGCAGCAGTCGCGACGTGAGGAGCTGGCGATCGACCGGACGGTGGCGAGGCTGCTCATCCCGAGCGTCGGTCAGCTCGCCGAGGCGATGGCCTGGGCGGCCGGGCGCCTCGAGACGGCCGCGGACGCCCTGTGGGTCGACGACTACCTGCTCGCGGTGCGTCTGGACTCGCTGACCGGCCGCGAGCGGAGCTTCGTCGACCGGAGACTGGCGAGCAGCCCTCTCTGAGAGGCGCCACCGGGTCCTCCGGGCGACCACGCCGGGGCAGGCCCGGCCGCCGTACTCTGGGTCGAGTGCAGCGCTCCACCCGCCGCCGCGCGTACTTCGCCCTGATGGGCGGTTGCCTGCTGCTCATCGTGCTGGCCTGGAACGTGGTGCGGTTCTGGTCGACCACCGCTGCGGTGGTGATGAGCGTGGTGGCGGCGGTGATCCCGCCGGTCGCCGCCATCGTCGGCAACCTCGGTGGCCTGGACGAGAGTCAGCTCCCGAGCGGAGAACAGGCCCAGACCCGGTTCGAGCGCGACCCGGACCGCTAGTCTCCGGGCACGCCCGCGCCGGGGCTCCGGCCTCACAGCTCCTGGGCGATGAGGTAGGTGCCGTCGTCGTAGGTCAGCTTCAGCACGACGTCGTCCTCGACGGGCCCGTCGCCCGGCTTGGTGTAGCGGTAGGTGTAGCTCACCTCGAGCGAGTCCGGGTCCGCCGAGACGTCGAGGATCTTGGTGCCGTGGACGTCGCCCCAGAAGTCCTCGTAGCCGGTCAGCCCGTGGCTCTGCTCCTGGAACGCCGGCGTGAGCATGTCGAACGCCTCCGCCGGGTCGCTGGAGGCGGTCGCGATGTAGGTCTCGATGAAGTCGACCATCCCCTCCTCGGTGGGTCCCTCAGGCGTGCTCGCCGAGGACGACTCGCCGGTTGTGTCGGTGCTCGGGGTGGTGGACGACGACCCGGCTCCGTCGTCCTTGGCGTCACCGTGCAGGCCGATCGCGAACGCGACGAGCACCGCGACCACCAGCGCCGCGGCTGCGCCGAGGAGCACCGGCCAGGGCCGGCGAGACCGGGTGTCGGAGTCCGGGGGGCTCGCGGGAGGCGGTGCGGCCGGTGGCGCTGTCGCCGTCGTTCCGCCGAGCGGCATCACCTGGGTGGCGCCGTCGTCGCCGCGGGACCGGGTCCGGCTCGACTCGGCGGTGTCGACGCCGGCCAGTCCGAGGTCGGCGAGCCCGCCCGCGTCGGCGACCACGGGCTGCGTCCCCGGGCCGGCTTCGAGGAACTGCTGGGCGGTCGCTATCGGCCAGCGCTGCGCCGGGTCGCGGGTCAGGGTCCCCGCGAGCGCCGGCGCCAGCCAGCCCGCCGAGTCGCAGGCCGGCGGCTCCTCGTGCACGATCCTGTAGAGGACGCCCATCAGGTTGTCGCCGACCTGGTAGGGCGGTTGGCCCTGGAGCGCGTGGAACAAGGTGGCGCCCCACGACCAGACGTCGCTGGTGGGCGTCGCCTGCTGGCCGGAGGCCACCTCGGGGGAGAGGTACGCCGGCGAGCCGGTCACGAGCCCGGTCTGGGTCAGCGCCGGGTCGGACGAGGTGCGCGCGATCCCGAAGTCGGACAGCTTCACCTGGCCGTCGGGCGCCACCAGGATGTTGGAGGGCTTCACGTCGCGGTGCACGATCCCGGCGCCGTGCGCGGCGGCCAGGGCGCTGGCGACCTGGGCGAGGATCGGCGCGATCTCGTCGGGACCGAGCCGGCCGCGCTGCCGGATCAGCTCGGACAGGTCGGTGCCCTCGACGTACTCCATCACCAGCCACTGGTGGCTGTGCCCGTCGGTGGACTCCTCGACCAGGTCGAAGACCGCGACGACGTTGGCATGGTTGAGCTTGGCGGCCAGCTTCGCCTCCCGCTCCGCCCGCCGCGCGTCGGGGGTGATGCCGCCGGGCGCCACGCCGATCTTCTTGAGCGCGACCGTACGGCCGAGGACCTCGTCGCGGCCGCGCCACACGGCGCCCATGCCCCCGCGGCCGATCTCGGTCTCGAGCGTGTACCTGCCAGCGATCACCTGCACCCTCCTCCAGCCCACCGTACGGGGGCCGGGTGGCACTGCCTTGCAAGTACCCAGCAACCGGTTCGCCCCGACGGTCGCCGATGGGCGAGGATTGTGACGTGCGCCCCGATCCCCACCTCCTCGACGACCTCGTGTGGCGCGGCCTGGTCGCGCACTCGACGGACCTCGACGCCCTGCGCGAGGCCCTGACGGCGGGCAGCGTCCGGTTCTACGTGGGCTTCGACCCGACCGCGCCCAGCCTCCACATGGGCAACTTGGTGCAGATCCTGACCGCGAAGCGGCTCCAGCAGGCCGGCCACACGCCGTACGTCCTGGTCGGCGGCGCCACTGGCATGATCGGCGACCCCAAGGAGTCGGGGGAGCGGGTGCTCAACTCCGCGGAGACGGTCAAGGACTGGGTGGAGCGGGTCCGGCGGCAGATCGAGCCGTTCCTGTCGTTCGAGGGCGAGAACGCCGCGACGATGGTCAACAACCTCGACTGGACCGAGAACCTCTCGACGATCGACTTCCTGCGCGACATCGGCAAGCACTTCCCGGTCAACCGCATGCTGTCTCGCGACGTGGTGAGGTCGCGGCTCGAGGCCGGCATCAGCTACACCGAGTTCTCCTACGTGCTGCTGCAGTCGATGGACTTCCTCAACCTCTTCCGCGAGCACGGCGTCGTGCTGCAGTTCGGCGGCTCCGACCAGTGGGGCAACCTCACCGGTGGTGTCGAGCTGATCCGCCGGGCCGACGGGGGCCACGCGCACGCGTTCGCCACACCGCTGGTCACGAAGGCCGACGGCACCAAGTACGGCAAGACCGAAGGCGGCGCGCTCTGGCTCGACGCCGAGATGATGTCGCCCTACGCCTTCTACCAGTTCTGGCTCAACCAGGGCGACGCGGAGGTCGGCCAGCTGCTGCGGGTCTTCACGTTCCTCTCCCGCGAGGAGATCGAGGCGCTGGAGGCGAGGCACGCCGAGAAGCCGTTCCTGCGCGAGGCGCAGCGCACCCTCGCCGCCCACGTCACGATGCTGGTGCACGGCGCGGAGGAGACCCGGCGGATCGAGGAGGCGTCCGAGGCCCTGTTCTCCGGCGGTTCGCTCGCAGCCGCCGACCCGGACGTGCTCGTGCAGGCTCTGGCGACCGCACGGCCGCTGGTGACCGACGCCGCGGGCAGGTCCCTCACCGACCTGTTCGTCGACTCCGGGCTGGTGCAGAGCCGCGGCGAGGCCCGTCGTGCGTTCGCCGAGGGCGGCGCCTACCTCAACAACGAGCGGGTCGAGGACCCCGACTACGTCCCGACCGCTGCCGACTTCCTCGGCGGCAAGGTGCTGGTGCTGCGGCGCGGCAAGAAGAACTTCGCCGGCGTCAGCGCCGGGTGAGCCGGGCGTGACCTGGCTGGCCGGCCTCGAGGAACGCGCCAGGGCGGTGCTGCCCGCGCCCGTTTTCGAGTACGTCGCCACGGGCGCCCGCGACGGCGTCAGCGCCCGGGAGGCAGGCTGGTCCGACGTGCGGTTCCTGCCGCACGTGCTCCGCGACGTCACCGACGTCTCGCTGTCGACCACCCTGCTCGGTGAGCCGTCGGCCGTCGCCTGGGGAGTCGCGCCGACCACGCTGCAGCGGGCCGTGCACCGCGACGGCGAGCTGGCGATGGCCCGCGCCTGCGCTGCCGCCGGATCGGTGCTCGTCGTGTCGAGCAACGCCGGCACGCCGTTCGCCGACGTCGGCGCGACCGGGGTGCGGTGGTGGCTCCAGGCCTACCTGCCGGCAGACCGCACCCTGGCCGAGCCGATGCTCGCTCGTGCGGTCGCTGCCGGAGCCGAGGCCGTCGTCCTCACGGTGGACACGCCGGTGGTCGGCACCAAGTACGCCGCGGGTGAGCAGGTTGTCTGGGACGTGATCGACCCGGCGATCCTGCGGGTCAACTTCGACCCGGACTATGACGAGCGGCCGGGGGCCGAGAAGGCGACCGACCTCGGGCCCCACGACCTCGGCTGGCTGGCGGGGGTGTCGGGGCTGCCGGTGGTGGTCAAGGGCGTGCTGCGAGGCGACGACGCCCGCCGCTGCGTGCAGGCGGGGGCCAGCGCCGTCTGGGTCTCCAACCACGGTGGCCGCCAGCTCGACCGGGCCGCGACCACGGCATCCGCACTCGACGCCGTGGTGGCCGAGGTGGCCGGCGAGGCCGAGGTCTACGTCGACGGGGGAGTGCGCTCGGGCCTCGACGTGCTTGCCGCCACGGCGCTCGGCGCCGACGCGGTCTTCCTCGGCCGGCTGCCTCTCTGGGCGCTGCTGGAGGGCGAGACCGGGGTGGCCAGGATGCACGCCGAACTCGGTGAGGAGCTGACCGAGGCGCTCCGGCTGGCCGGCTGCCGGTCTCTCGCCGACACTCGCGGAATCGCCGTCCCACTCCCGCGTCCGTAGGCTTGGGGATCGTGCCCGAGAACCGTCGTCCGCAGCGCCCCACCGGCAAGGACTCAGCCGCCGGGCGGAAGGGCAGGTCCTCGAGCGACCGTCCCCAGCGAGGCGGCAAGGACCGGCGCCAGCCGGACCGGCGCCGCGCTCCGGAGCCCGCACAGCGGACCAAGGACCAGCAGGAGTACGACGGACCCGACCTGCCCGAGGGCATCACCGGCGACGAGCTCGACCGGTCGGTGACCTCGCAGCTCAAGGGGCTGCCGGAGAAGCTCGCGGCCCGGGTCGCGCGCCATCTCGCCGCCGCGGGGCTCTACATCGACCAGGACCCCGAGCTGGCCTACCGGCACGCCCTGGCCGCGCGGGGGCGGGCGCCGAGGCTGGCCGTGGTCCGCGAGGCCGCCGGCGAGGCGGCCTACGTCGCGGGCCACTACGCCGAGGCGCTGGCCGACCTGCGCGCCGCCAAGCGGATGAACGGCGCCACGGCCTACCTCGCGATCATGGCCGACTGCCACCGTGCGCTCGGCCACCCCGACCAGGCCGTGAAGCTCGCCAAGAGCCCCTCGGTCGCGACGTTCCCACCGGCCGCGAAGGCCGAGATGACGATCGTCGAGGCGGGGGCGAGACGCGACATGGGCCAGCTCGACGCCGCCCTGCGGATCCTCGAGCAGGCGCCGCTGAACTCCAAGTCGCGCGAGTCCTGGGTGGTGCGGCTGCGCTACGCCTACGCCGACGCGCTGGTGGAGGCCGGTCGCTCCGAGGACGCCCTGGAGTGGTTCCACCGGACCCTCGCGATCGACGCCGACGAGATCACCGACGCCGCCGAGCGGGCGGCCGGGCTGGAGAAGAGCGGGTCGTAGGCCCGCTTCGGACGGGTCAGCGGGCAAGGATGCTGACCAGCGACCGGGCGCCGGCGTCCTGGGTGGCCCACTGCAGGCCGTCGCGGTAGGCGATCCGGACCCGGTCGATGTCGACCACGCTCGGCGCGTCCCCCACGATCTCGAGCACGATCTCGTCGCCGCTCTCGAGGGTGGCTCCCTCGGTGGGGCCGAGCTCCGCACAGAAGCTCTCCGGCGTGGTGGTCACGTTCAGCGAGCCGCCGTGGCAGACGTGCGGCACGATCGTGACCTCTGCGGTCGCGGACGCGAACACCCGCACCCCGGCGATGTGCAGGGTGCGGTCGAAGTCGGCCGGGGTGGCGAACACGCCGAGGTAGACCGACTCGCCCACCGGCGTCTCGGCGCGCACGGTCGCATCGGTCGTGGCCAGCGCCTCCGGGTGGGTGCTCACCCAGCCGATCACCGCCAGGAGCACGACCAGCACCACGACGTAGGCCATGACCCTCCAGCCGCGGCGCGACGGGCTCACCGCCAGCGCGGGAGGTCCCGCGGGCTCCGGAGTGACCGACGTCATGGCCGGAGGCTAGTAGGTGGGGCGGGACCGCTGGGGTACCCCTGAGGTGATTGACGGCTGTCAGGACCACGGGGTGTACTTCCTGCACCGCTCCTTCTCGGGGGCGTGGTCTCCGGAAGGAGTCATGGTGCTGCGGTTCATGGGCGCGGGAGTGAGTGACGTCGGGCGCGTGCGTCCGCACAACGAGGACTCCGGGTTCGTCGGTCCCTACGTCGCGATCGTGGCCGACGGCGTGGGCGGCGCGGCGGCCGGCGAGATCGCATCGGCAACCGCGGCCTACTCCGCCAGCGCGGTCGCCCTGGGCCGTTTCGGAGAGACGCCGGAGCGCGTGCTCGCGGAGGCGTACGCCGCGGCGGCGGCCGGCGTGCGGTCGGGTGTCCAGCGCGACCTCGACCGGCTCGGCATGGCGACGACGCTGACGATGCTGGTCACCGACGGCCGCAC
The DNA here is from genome assembly GCA_963766475.1 of uncultured Actinomycetota bacterium. Lineage (GTDB taxonomy): Bacteria > Actinomycetota > Actinomycetes > Propionibacteriales > Nocardioidaceae > Nocardioides. The sequence continues at coordinate 369,181 of CAVXZS010000011.1, forward strand.
CGTGTCGCTCGGCCACATCGGCGACTCGCGCGGCTACAGCTTCCGCGACGGCGAGCTGCGCCAGATCACCAAGGACCACACCTATGTCCAGCACCTGGTGGACGCCGGCCGGATGGACCCCGAGGCGCGGGCCGCGCACCCGTGGCGCAACGTCGTCCTGCGGTCGGTCGACGGAGACCCCGAGGGCGGCGGGCTCGACGTCGTACGCCTCGACGTTTCGCCCGGTGACCGGCTGCTCCTCGCCAGCGACGGGCTCACCGACCTGGTCCCCGACGAGGTGATCGCGCGCGTGCTCGCCGCCGAGGAGGGCGATGACGCGGCGGCCGCCCTGACCGAGCTGGCGCTCGAGGCCGGCGGCCGGGACAACATCACCGTGGTCATCGCCGACCTCATCGACGGGCCCCAGGTGGTCGGCGACGGCAAGGTGCTCGGCGCCCTGGCCGACCCGTGGAACGTCGTCGACCCCGCGGCCGTGCTCGTGTCAGCCTCGCGCAGCGCCTGAGAGCGGGCGCGCCGGCTCTGTCAGACTGCGGGCCGTGACGGACATCGCGCGCCCGGCCCTCGAGGGCACCGTCGCGGTGCGCGAGGACCGTCGGCTCAGCTTCGCCGAGTACGGCTCGCCACGCGGGGCGGCGATCATCTGGATGCACGGCACGCCCGGTGCGCGCCGTCAGATCCCGCTCGAGGCCCGGCGGTACGCCGACGAGCACGGCCTGCGCATCATCGGCGTGGACCGGCCCGGGATCGGCTCGTCGACGCCCTACCTCTACGGCCGGATCGGTGACTGGACGGGCGACCTCGAGATCCTTCTCGACGCGCTGGCGATCGACACCTGTCGCCTGATCGGCCTGTCCGGCGGCGGCCCCTACGTGCTCGCGGCGGGCGCACACCTCCCCGAGCGGGTGCACGGCGTCGGCGTCCTCGGTGGCGTCGCGCCCACCCGCGGGCCGGACGCGGTCGAGGGCGGAGCGGTCCAGCTCGCCGTGCGCCTCGCCCCGCTGCTCCAGGTCGCCCGGGTCCCACTCGGCGTCGCGCTCACCCAGGCGATCCGGCTGGTGAAGCCGCTGGCCGGGCCCGCGCTCGACCTCTACGCCGCCTTCCAGCCGCCCGGGGACAAGAACCTGCTGTCGCGCCCGGAGTTCAAGGCGATGTTCGTCGACGACCTGCTCAACGGCAGCCGGTTCCAGACCTCCGCACCGCTCAACGACCTCCTGCTGTTCACCCGCGACTGGGGGTTCACCGCGGCCGACGTGAGGGTGCCGGTGCGGTGGTGGCACGGGGACGACGACCACATCGTGCCGTTCCGCCACGGCCAGCACCTCGTCGCGCGGCTGCCGGACGCCACGCTGACCACCATCGACGGTGAGAGCCACCTCGGCGGGCTCGGGATCGCGGAGGCGGTGATCTCCACCCTGATGGAGCTCGGTCCCCGGCGAGACCGGAAGCCACGGAGGACCCGACCGGGCCCCTGACCCCGGGGTTCCGGCATTCCTCCGCGCGATCCGGTGGCCGTGCTTACCCTCGCTGAGTGACCGATGTTCACGGGGCCTTGACAGCTCAGGCCGAGCTGCTCGACGCGTTGCTCGCGCCTGAGCCGCCGCCCTCGCAGTGGCGGCGCTGGCGCTGGCCGATCGTCGTGCTCGCGCTGGTGCTGGTCACCGCAGCCGTCGCGGCAGGCGTCTTCGTCGTCGGCCGGGACCGGGGGCCGAAGGGCCCGCCGCACCCCGCGAAGTGGGACGCGCGCGTCCAGAAGTACGTCGACTTCGTCGAGAAGAAGCGCGACCTCACATTCGAGCAGCCGGTCTACGTGGACTTCCTCCCGGAGGAGGACTTCGCCAAGCAGGTCACCGCCGACGCCGACGACCTGACCGACGAGGACCGCAAGGAGATCGAGCAGACCACCGGGCTGCTGCGGGCGCTCGGCCTGGTCGAGGGCGACCTCGACCTGTTCGAGAAGTCCAACGAGCTCAACGGCAAGGGGATCATCGGCTTCTACTCCTACGACGACGAACGGCTGCGGATCCGTGGCACGGAGATCACCCCGGCAGTGGAGTCGACGATCGTCCATGAGCTGACCCACGCGCTGCAGGACCAGACCTTCGACCTCGGGGCGCGCTTCGAGGAGCTCGCCAAGGCGGACGACGCCAACAGCTCTGCGGCCGCCGACGGCTTCGACGCCCTCGTCGAGGGCGATGCCCGCCGCATCGAGGGCACGTGGCGAGACAGCCTCTCCGAGCGGGAGCGTCGCGCCCTGGACAAGGACCAGGGGAAGGGCGTCAAGGACTTCGAGGCCGGCTCGAAGGGCATCCCCGAGGTGCTCAAGACCATGACCGCCGCGCCGTACGAGCTCGGTCAGGCCCTGCTCGCCGTCGCCGTCCAGCAGGGCGGTGACCGGGCGGTCGACGGGCTGTTCCGCTCGCCCCCCAAGACCGAGGAGCAGCAGCTGGACCCCTGGACGCTGGTCGCCGACCATCAGGGGTTCCTGATCGTGCCGAAGCCGGAGCTGGCGGACGGCGAGACGGCCCTGCCCGGCGACGACGGCGGCGCCTTCGGGGCGGTCGGCTGGCTCATGCTCCTCTCGGAGCGGGTGCCCCTGGAGCAGGCGCTGACCGCGGTCGACGGATGGGGCGGCGACTCGTCGGTGGCCTACGAGCGCGACGGCACCAGCTGCCTGAAGGCCAACTACCGCGGCGACACCCCCCAGGACCTGCGGCAGATGCAGACGGCGCTGCAGGCATGGGTGCACAAGCTGCCCGCCTCGGCCAGCGTGACCCGCAACGGCATGACGCTGCTCTTCACCTCCTGCGACCCCGGCAAGCACGCCGCGAAGGTGGCGACCGGCAGGTCCATGGACGCGCTCACGCTCGCGCTGAGCCGCACCTACCTGTCGGTCACCCTCGCCAAGGCCGGGGCGCCCGTGCCGATCGCGCGGTGTGGTGCGGACCGGCTGGTGCGAGCCTTCTCGCTCGCCGAGCTCAACGACCCGAAGCTCGATCCGCAGGGGGTGGCCCGGGTGGTCGCGCCGTGCCGCGAGCAGGGCTGACCGCCGTCCGTCCACGAATACCCGCGGTCACCTGCTGGTTTACAGCGGCCCCATGCGTCACAATGGCCGCACAACTACATGTCTGTCGTTCGTACGACGTCCGATCGTCTGGTCGAGCCCGCTGGGGAAGGCGTAGCTCGCGCCGAGGACGAAGGAGACGCTGATGTACGGACCCCGCATGATGCTCGGCCCCGAGGCCACGAGCACCACTCGTGGTGTGCTCTACATCCACTCGGCGCCGTCCGCGCTGTGCCCGCACATCGAGTGGGCGGTCGCGGGCGTGCTCGGCGCGGCCGTCAACCCCTCGTGGATCCCGCAGCCGGCGCAGTCCGGCACCTACCGCACCGAGCTGGCCTGGAGCGGAGACTCCGGCTCGGCGGCGTCGATCGCCTCGGCTTTGCGTGGCTGGAACCACCTGCGCTTCGAGGTCACCGAGGACCCCACCGCGACCACGGAGGGTGAGCGCTACTCCTACACTCCCGACCTCGGGGTCTTCCACGCGATGACCGGCGTCCACGGCGACATCCTGATCCCCGAGGACCGGCTCAAGGCCGCTGTGGTCAAGGCGGCCCTCGGCGACACCACGCTGCTCGGTGAGATCGACAAGCTGCTCGGCAAGCCGTGGGACGACGAGCTCGAGACGTTCCGGCACGCCGGCGAGGGCGCCCCGGTCCGCTGGCTGCACAAGGTGGTCTAGCGCGCCGGCTACCGCCGAGGCTTGCGGAGGCGGAGCGTCGAGTCCGGCAGCCAGCCGTCGTAGTAGTCCGCGCCGTTCTGGACGGTGAGCCGGGCGCGGATCGTGTAGGTGCCGCCGCGCGTCGAACGCCGGCACAGCCGCCAGGCGCCGGCCCCGGCGAGGGGGTCCGTGCCGGTGACGAAGTAGCCGGAGCCGTACTGCTTGCCGTGCGGGCCGACGAGGAAGGTCTCCAGCGCCCAGTCGCCGTCGGGCGGAGTGACGGCGTAGGTGTAGGCGTAGCCGCGACAGCCCTGCCTGATGGTCGCGTCCTGGGCGGACGTGTTGCCCCACTCCGGGTGCACGTCGACCGCGGTCGCCGTCGGTGCGAGAGCGAGCGGTCCCAGCGTCACGAGGGCCAGGACGAGGGTGAGAAGGGGTCGCCGCACTGGAACGACGGTATCGGCGGCCCGGGGCCGCCGCGTCCGACCCTGGTCGGAACCCGGCCGGAGGTGACGGGGGTCTCAGGTCAGTGGTGCTGGTGGTGGTGGTGCTGGTGGTGATGGTGCGGTGGTGGTGGTGGCGGCGGGGGCGGCGGAGCGTGTAGGTGTCGGCCGGCAGCCGGCCCTCGGTCACCTGACCGGAGCCGTTGTCGGTGGACAGCTTGGCCTCGATCGTGAACGTGCCGTAGGAGGTCGTCACCCGGCACAGCGTGTAGCTCCCGGTGCCGTTCGTGGGGTCGTAGCCGTCGATGAACGCCCCCGCCGCGAGGTGCTCGAACCCGGGGCCGCTGATGAAGACCTCGAGCGCCCAGATGCCCTCGGGAGGCTGGATGGCGTAGCTGAAGGAGTATGTGTGGCACCCGCGCCTGAGCACACCGTCGGTGCCGGTGATCGTCCCCCACTCGGGGTGCACCGTGAGCCCGGCGAGCGGGTCGCCCGACCTGGTCGCGGCCGGTGCTGCCTGGACCGGGCCGGGAGCCAGCAGGAGCAGGGCCGCGGCTGCGGCAGCTGCGCCGAGCAACCTTCGGAGCACCGGGTTCTCCCTGCCGTGTGACGACCGTCTCTCCCTCCAACGAGACGCGCGCGCACCGGTTACGTCGGGGCCGCGGAGCTCAGAGGGGGATGTTGCCGTGCTGCCCCTTGCGGACGCCGACCGACTGGACCGCGTCGTCGATGGCGTGCGCGATCGTGGAGCGGGTCCGCGCCGGGTCGACGACCTCGTCGACCACGCCGATCTCGACCGCGCGCTCGACGCCGCCCGCGATCCGCTCGTGCTCGGCGGCCAGCTCGGCCTCGACCTGGGGGCGGATGTCGGGCTGGACCTCGGCGAGCTTGCGCCGGTGCAGGATCCGCACGGCGGCCACCGGGCCCATCACGGCCACCTCGGCGCCGGGCCAGGCGTAGACCTTGGTCGCGCCCAGCGAGCGGGCGTTCATCGCGATGTAGGCGCCGCCGTAGGTCTTCCGGGTGATCAGCGTGACCCGCGGCACGACGCACTCGCCGAACGCGTGCAGCAGCTTCGCGCCACGGCGCACGACGCCGTCCCACTCCTGGCCGACGCCGGGCAGGTAGCCGGGGACGTCGACCACGACGATGAGGGGGACGCCGAACGCGTCGCACATCCGCACGAAGCGCGACGCCTTCTCGGCCGAGAGCGAGTCGAGGCAGCCACCGAGGCGGAGCGGGTTGTTGGCGACCACGCCGACGGTGCGGCCACCGAAGCGGCCGAGGACGGTCGCGATGTTGGGGGCCCACTTGGCGTGGACCTCCTGGGCGGTGCCTTCGTCGAGGATCGCCTCGACCAGCGGGTGCACGTCGTAGGCGCGCTTCCGCGACTCCGGCAGCAGCTCCTCGAGGTCGCGGTCCTCGACCTGGGTCACGTCGAGGCTGCCCTGCGCCCCGAGCAGCGCGGCCACGGTGCGAGCCCGCTCGAGCGCCTCGGCCTCCGACTCGGTGAGGATGTGGACGACGCCGGAGCGCCGGCCGTGCGGCTCGGGGCCGCCCAGGCGCAGCATGTCGACGTCCTCGCCGGTCACCGAGCGGACCACGTCGGGTCCGGTGACGAAGATCCGGCCCTCGGGGCCGAGGATCACCACATCGGTCAGCGCCGGGCCGTACGCCGCGCCGCCGGCCGCCGGGCCGAGCACCACCGAGATCTGCGGGATCTTGCCCGAGGCCTGGGTCATCGCGTGGAAGATCCGGCCGACCGCGTGCAGCGACAGCACGCCCTCCGCCAGCCGGGCGCCGCCGGAGTGCCAGAGCCCGATGATGGGGACGCCGTCGGTCATCGCCCGGTGGTAGGCATCGACCACGACGCGGCACCCGACGTCGCCCATCGCGCCACCCATCGTGGTCGCGTCGGAGCAGAACGCCACGACGGGGGAGCCCTCGATCTTGCCGACCGCGGCGAGCATGCCGGAGTCGTCGTCGGGCGTGATCAGGTCGAGCGAGCCCTCGTCGAAGAGCGCGGTGAGCCGCTTGACCGGGTGGCGCGGGTCCTCCTCGCGCGGCAGCTTCGCGTTGCCAGAAGATGAGCCCGGTGCCGGCGGGGCGTCCTGGGTGGCTGTCACTCCCTACACCGATCCGAAGACGACGGCGACGTTGGCGCCGCCGAACCCGAAGGAGTTGTTGAGGGCGGCGATGTCGCCGACCGGCAGGTCGCGCGCCTTGGTGGCGATGTCGAGGTCGACCTCGGGGTCCTGGTCATCGAGGTTGATCGTCGGAGGCACCAGCCGGTGATGGAGCGCCAGGACGGTGGCCACCGACTCCAGTGCTCCCGCGCCGCCCAGGAGGTGGCCGGTCATCGACTTCGTGCTGGTCACCACGACCTGCTCCACGTGCTTGCCCATGACCGCGTGCAGCATCAGCCCCTCGGCGATGTCGCCCAGCGGGGTGGAGGTGGCGTGCGCGTTGACGTGGAAGATCGAGTCGGGTCCGATCTCGGACTCCTCGAGGGCCCGCAGGATCGCGCGGGTGCCTCCCCGGCCCTTCGGGTCCGGCTGGGCGATGTCGTGGGAGTCGGCGGTGATGCCGGCTCCCAGCACCTCGGCGTAGATCCTCGCGCCGCGAGCCCGGGCGTGCTCCTCGGACTCCAGCACCAGGATGCCCGCGCCCTCGCCGAGCACGAAGCCGTCGCGGGCGGTGTCCCAGGGCCGCGAGACCGTGGTCGGGTCACCAGGGTTCTTGGACAGCGCCATCATGTTGGCGAACGCCGCCATCGGCAGCGGGTGGATCGCCGCCTCGCTGCCACCGGCCACCACGACGTCGGCCCGGCCGAGCCGGATCGAGTCGATGGCCATGGCCACCGCCTCGTTGCCGGACGCGCAGGCCGAGATCGGCGTGTTGGCCGCGGCCCGCGCGCCCAGCGCCAGGCTCACGTTGGCGGCCGGGGCGTTGGGCATGAGCATGGGCACGGCGAGCGGGGACACCCGGCGGGGGCCCTTCTCCTTCAGCGCGTCGTAGTTGCTGAGCAGCGTGTGCACGCCGCCGATGCCGGTGGCCACCGCCACCCCCAGCCGGTCGCGGTCGAGGTCGTCGCCGGCGTCGGCGAGCCCGGAGTCCTGCCATGCCTCCTGGGCAGCCACCATCGCGAGCTGGGTCACCCGGTCCATCCGCCGGGCCTTGACCCGCTCGAGGACCTCGGTGGGCTCGACGGCGGCGACGCCGGCGATCTTGACCGGCATGTCCTCGACCCAGTCCTCCTCGATGCGCCGGACGCCGGAGCGCCCGTTGACCAGGGCGTCCCAGGTGCTGGGGACGTCGCCGCCGACGGGACTGGTGGTCCCGAGGCCGGTGACGACGACGCGGGTGCGACTCATATCTGGTGCCTGCCTTCGTGGTGGGTGACGGACTCAGCCCTGGGTGTTCAGCCTTGGGCGCGCTCGATGAACGCGACCGCGTCACCGACGGTCTTGAGGTTCTTCACCTCGTCGTCGGGGATCGAGACGCCGAACTTCTCCTCGGCGGCCACGACGACCTCGACCATGGACAGCGAGTCGACGTCGAGGTCGTCGACGAAGGACTTGTCGAGCTGGACGTCATCGGCATCGATGCCGGCGACCTCGTTGACGATCTCGGCGAGGTCGGAGCGGATCTCCTCAGTGGTTGCCATCTGGCGTGTCTCTTTCCTTGTGGGTGGGTGGTGCGGTCAGTACGGGTGGGTCAGGGGAGGACGACGACCTGGGCGGCGTAGGCCAGCCCGGCGCCGAAGGCGATCAGCAGCGCGGTGTCGCCGGACTTGGCGTCGCCCTCGGCGTACATCCGGTCGAGCGCGAGCGGGATCGAGGCCGCCGAGGTGTTGCCCTGCTCGGCGATGTCGCGGGCGATCTTGACGGTCTCGGGCAGCTTCATGGACCGGGCCATCGCGTCGGTGATCCGCATGTTGGCCTGGTGGGGCACGAAGCAGTCGAGCTGGTCGGCGCTGATGCCGGCGCGGTCGAGGGCCTGCTGCCCGACCTTGGCCATGACGAACGACGCCCAGCGGAAGACGGGGTTGCCCTGCATGACCAGGTGGGGCATGGCCGGGCGCTCGGAGGCGATCACGTCGCGCCAGTCCTCGCGCTGCCGGATCAGGTCGAACTGCTCGCCGTCGGAGCCCCACACGACCGGGCCGATCCCGGGGGTGTCACTGGGGCCCACCACGGCCGCGCCGGCGCCGTCGGCGAAGATGAACGCCGTCCCGCGGTCGCCGACGTCGGTCAGGTCGGAGAGCCGCTCGACGCCGATCACCAGCACGTAGCCGGCGCTGCCGCCGCGCACCATGTCGGCGCCCAGCGCGATGCCGTGGCAGAAGCCTGCGCAGGCGGCCGAGATGTCGAACGCCGCGGCCTGGTCGGTGCCGAGCTCGTGGGCGATCGCGGTCGCGATGGCCGGGGTCTGGAACATGTGGCTGACCGTCGCCACGATCACGCAGTCGATCTGCCGCGCGTCTACGCCGGACCGCTCCAGCGCCTGACGCGCGGCGGCGACGGACATGACCTGGACGGTCTCCTCGGGGGTGGCCCAGCGGCGCTGCTTGATCCCCGAGCGCTGCTGGATCCACTCGTCGCTCGAGTCGATCGCCTCGATGACCTCGCTGTTGGGGATCACCCGCGAGGGGCGGTAGGCGCCGATGCCGTGGATCCGGGCATGGGTGGCGCCGGTGGCGGTCTGGACGGAGGTCATGACACGCCTTCCGGGTGCAGACGGAGCAGGGGCTGTCCGGGTGACACGAGGTCGCCGTCCTCGACGAGCCACTCGACGACCTGGCCGCCGTGCGCGGCCGTCACGCCGATCCGGTCGCGGAGGCTGGCCACCTCGCCGATCGGCGAGCCGGACTGCAGCAGCTCCGCGTCCGCCGCCTCCGGGGCGATGTGGAAGGTGCCCTTCGCGGGGGAGACGACCATCCGCCACGTCGGCGAGGAGTCGATCTCGGCGAACTCGCCGTGCTTGTCGCAGAACGCGCGGGCGTCCTCGAGCAGCTCGGGCCCCTTGAGGGCGAACGTCTCGACGCCCTTGAGCGCTCGCTTCGCGATCCCCGTCAGGGTCCCGGCCGGCGGCATCTCGAGGATGCCGGTGACGCCGAGGTCCTCGAAGGTGTCCATGCACAGGTCCCAGCGCACCGGGCTCGCGATCTGGCCGACAAGGCGGCGCAGCACGTCACGGCCGTCGTGGATGACCTGGCCGTCCTTGTTGGAGACGAAGCGGGTGCGCGGGTCGTGCGTCGAGACCGACCTGGCCAGCGAGCCGAGGTGCCCGACGGCGGGCTCCATGTGGTGGGTGTGGAACGCACCGGCCACGCTCAGCGGCATGAGCCGGGCCTTCTCGGGGGGCTCGTCGGCCAGCGCCTGGAGCTGCTCCATGGTGCCGGCGGCGACCACCTGGCCGGGGCCGTTGTCGTTGGCGGCGGTGAGCCCGTGCTTCTCGATGACGGCGAGCACGTTGTCCCGGTCCCCGCCGAGGATGGCGGTCATGCCGGTGGCGGTCGCGGAGGCGGCCTGCGCCATCGCCTTGCCGCGCTCGCGGACCAGCACCATCGCCTGCTCCGCGGTGATCACCCGGGCGCCGGCCGCGGCGGTCAGCTCGCCGACCGAGTGCCCCGCGACCGCGCTCACCTTGCCGAACGCGTCGGTCGGGTGGGGGAAGATCCCGAGCGCGGCGACCAGCCCGGTCGCCACCAGCAGCGGCTGGGCGATGTCGGTGCGGCGGATCTCGTCGGCGTCCGCGTCGGTGCCGTAGTGCACCAGGTCGAGCGAGGCCACGGTCGACAGCCACTCGAACCGGTTGCGGAACTCGGGGTCCTCGAGCCACGGGGTCAGGAAGCCGGGACTCTGGGCGCCCTGGCCGGGCGCGACGATGACGAGCACGAGGTCCACTCTGCCCGTGCACCGGTCGCGACCTCGCCTCCGCCACCCACGAAAGTGCCCGGAGCGTCTTTGTAGGGTTCTTACAAACAAGGGTGGTGATCATCCTCGGGCTGGTCGAGCTTGCCGGACCGCCGCAGCGTGGGCTGGGAGCCGGCCACCGCTGGTCGAGCCTGTCGAGACTGCCGCAGCGTGCCCTGGGAGCCGACCGAGCTCACTGGCGTTCCAGCATCGGCTGCGGTGGTTTCGACGCGCTACCGCGACTTCGTTCCTCAGTCGCGACGCGTGCTCAACCTGCCCTCGCCCACGGCGGCAGCTCGTTCCTCACTGCCGCCTGCTCGCTTGCCGACCCAGGACCAGCGCGATCTGGAGGGTGAACGCGTCGCGGGCCTGGCCGGGGGTCAGCCCGGTGAGGTCGGCGACCTGGCGGAGCCGGTAGCGGACCGTGTTGGGGTGGACGAACAGCGACCGGGCCGCGCCCTCGATCGACGAGCCGCAGTCGAGCCACGCGCTGAGGGTCTCGACCAGGGCACCTCGCGCGTGCAGGAGGGGGAGGTAGACGTCGTCGACCAGCTGCCGGCGGGCGTGACCGTCGCCGCCGAGGGCCCGCTCCGCGAGCAGCTCCCAGGCGAGGACCGGGCGGGGCGCGTCGGGCCACCCCGGAGCGGAGCGGTACGCCGAGACCGCGGCGCGCGCGGAGCCGGCGCCACCGGCGAGGTCGGTCGCCACCGGCCCGGCGACCACCGGACCGTCGCCGAACAGCTCGGCGATGACCGACGCGGCCTTGCGCGGCTCGTCGACGCCGCCCAGCAGCACGACCAGGCGCTCGCCCTGCACCGCGCACAGCGCATCCATCCCGGCGGCGGCCGCGGTCCGGCGTACGTCGTCGAAGAGGTCGGTCTCGGTCCGGCGGGCCGGCGAGGCGCCGAGCACCACGCAGACCGTGCCCCGCGCCTTCCAGCCCAGGGCACTGGCCCGGGAGAGCACGGCCTCGTCGGTCTCGGCGCGCAGCACCGCATCGACGACCAGGGCCTCGAGCCGGGCGTCCCAGGCACCGCGCACCTCGGCCGCCCGCGCGTAGACCTCGGCCGTGGCGAAGGCGACCTCGCGGGCGTAGCGGGAGATCGCGCTGTGCACCTCCGCGGCGTCCTCGACCGCGACGAGGTCGTCGACGTTGCTCTCCACGACCTCGATCGAGAGCTTCACCAGGTCGACGGTCTGCTGGAGGGTGATGACGCCGGCCAGGGCGCGGGGTGCGGCGCCGAAGACCGAGGTGGCGACTGCCGGCCCGGAGCTGTCGCCGCCCTGCTCGAACCAGTCGACGAAGCCCCGGACACCGGCCTGCAGGATCATCCCGACCCAGGACCGGTCCTCTGCGCTGAGCTCCCGGAACCACGGCAGGTCCTCGGCCATCCGCGACGTCGCGGCCGTGCTGAGCCCGCCGATCGAGCGGCGCAGGTCGTCGGCGACCCGGCTGCGCGGGTCGGCGGCGCGGCGGGGGGTCATGGCGTGAATCCTGTCACCCGGGCGCCCGGCCGCGCCCACGCCCGGCAAGGCGGCTCTGCGCAAGGGAATCGAGACCAACACGTGAGGGGGACCTGCGCTTGCCGCGGCCCGTCGTGGGTACGTTGAGTCCGCACGGACGACGCAGGGCCACGGGGCCGTCCGCAGAGAGGGATTCGTGAGGAAGCTCCAGCACGAGGCTCGGCACGAGGTCCAGTTCGTCACCGTCCACGGCCACCGTCGGGCCTTCGTCAAGGTGGGCCAGGGGCCGGCGCTGCTGCTCCTCCACGGCCTCGGCTGCGACCACACGACGTGGGAGCCGGTCATCGACTCGCTGGCCCGCCGCTACACGGTGATCGCCCCCGACCTGCTCGGTCACGGGCTCTCCGACAAGCCCCGTGCGGACTACAGCGTCGGCGGCTACGCCAACGGCATGCGCGACCTGCTCACCCTGCTCGGGATCGACAAGGTGACCGTGCTCGGGCACAGCTTCGGCGGTGGCGTGGCCATGCAGTTCGCCTACCAGTTCCCCGAGCGCACCGAGCGGCTGATCCTGGTCTCCTCAGGCGGCCTGGGGCCCGAGGTCAGCCCGGCGCTCCGCGCCATCACCACACCAGGCTTCCACCAGCTGATGGGCCTGCTGACGCTGCCCGGCATCCGGCACGTCGGCAGGGCCGGGCTGATCGCGCTCTCGCGCACCGATTTCAAGGCCACCCGCGACTTCGACGAGGCCGCCGAGATCTACACCTCGTTCAGGGACCCCGCGTCGCGGGCAGCGATCCGCCACGTGGTCAAGGCGGTCATCGACTGGCGCGGCCAGATCGTGACGATGGCCGACCGCGCGTACCTGACCGAGGAGATGCCGATGGCGGTGATCTGGGGACGCGACGACCGGGTGATCCCGGTGCGCCACGCCAGCAACGCCGCCGCGCTCGCGCCCAACGCCCGGGTCGAGGTGATCCCGCACGCCGGACACTTCCCCCACAAGGACCACCCGCAGCGGTTCGCCAAGATCGTGCACGAGTTCATCCGCTCGACCCGGCCGGCGACGTACTCCCGCACCCGGTTCCGCGGCCTGCTCAAGGCGGGGCGTACGACGGCAGCCAGCCCGGTCGCGTCGGTGACGAACCTGCGGGACGCGTCGGCTTAATACCCCGGCGAGCTTCGGCCCCAGTCCGCGACGACGGCTCGCTGCGCTCGCGGGCGCCTGGCTATTTGCCCCGGCGAGCTTCGGCCCCAGTCCGCGACGACGGCTCGCTGCGCTCGCGGGCGCCTGGCTCGCTGCGCTCGCTTCGGCGCGGTCGTCACGGCCGTGGGGCCGATCGCCGGGCGCGCGGCTTCGCCCGCGAAAGGCCGGGTCGCTGCGCTCCCACCACGGGGTGCGAAACTAGGCAAGCGGGCGCGCTAACTGCAGTTGGTCATGCGGTTAGGTCGCGGGAGCGAAGCGACCCGGTCTTTCCGAGCGCAGCGAGGCGCCCGGCGATCGGTCTGGTGGCCCCGACGACAGCCCCGGTGCGAGCGTCAGCGAGCGACCGGGGCGTTGCGAGCGAAGCTCGCGTCGTCGGGGACATCCAGGCCGAAACTCGCACGCCGCGGTGTCATCTCAATGCAGCCGAAGCGCATGAGCAGCGACCCGCGAGCGTACGCCAGAGTCATCCCCAGTTGGCGGCGTTGGTGACACAGAAGGGGTGCCCGGCGGGGTCGAGAAGCACCCGCCACGTCTCGCCCGGTTGCGGGTCGGCCAGCGTGGCGCCGAGCCCGACCAGCCGCTCGGTCTCGGCGTCGATGTCGTCGGCGGCCAGGTCGAGGTGGAACTGCTTGCTGCCGTGCTCGTTGGGCCACCCCGGCGGCTGATAGTCCTCGACCTTGCCGAAGCCCAACGCCGGCCCGGCTGCTGTCTCGGGCGCCTGGAGCATGGCGTAGGTCTCGCCGTCGCTGGCCATCTGCTCGTAGCCGAGCGCGGCCTTCCAGAAGTCGGCCACCGGCATGACCTCGGCACAGTCCAGGCTGATCATGTGGATCGTCGTCGTCATGGGTCCAGCCTGCCGGGCCGCGACCGCGTGTTCTTGCACAAACCCGACATCCCTGGGGTCCGGCACCTACTTCCGGGGTTTCGAGACGGTCGCAGAGCGACCTCCTCGACCACCGGCCGTCGCAGAGCGACCTCCTCAACCACCGGCCGTCGCAGAGCGACCTCCTCGATCCGGCCGTCGCAGAGCGACCTCCTCAACCACCGGCCGTCGCAGAGCGACCTCCTCAACCACGCGGGGTAGACAGCGCGGTTCCGCGCGGAGCGCGCGCACTCCGCGAAATTTGCGGGGGTGGAAACTAAGCGTCCCCGCCCTCCTGCTTCACGTCGGCGACGGCGGTGGGGTCGTCGATGCGGTACTGGGCGAACGCCTTCTCGACCTGGCCGCGGTCGATCTCGCCGGCGTCCGCGAGCGCCTGGAGCGCCTGGACGACGACGGACTGCGCGTCGATGTGGAAGAACCGGCGCGCGGCCGGCCGGGTGTCGGCGAACCCGAACCCGTCCGCGCCGAGCACTCGGTAGTCGGCGGGGACCCAGCGCGCGATCTGGAGGGGTACGGCGCGCATGTAGTCCGACACCGCCACGACCGGCCCGGAGACCCCGGCCAGCCGGTCGGAGACGTACGCCGTCCGCCCGGTCTCGCCCGGGTGGAGCAGGTTCCACTCCTCCGCCGCGGTGGCGTTGCGGGCCAGCTCGTTCCAGGAGGTGACCGACCACAGGTCCGCCTGGACGCCCCAGTCCTCGGCCAGGATCCGCTTCGCGTCGTCGATCCACGGGTAGCCGACCCCGGAGGCCATCAGCGTGACCCGCGGCCCCTCGCCCTCGGCCTTCGCGGTCTGGTGCATGCCGCGCAGGATGCCGTCGACGTCCACGTCGTCGGGCTCCTTGGGCTGGGAGACCGGCTCGTTGTAGACGGTGAGGTAGAAGATGACGTCCTCGCCGTGCGGGTGCGCCTCGGACTCGCCGTACATCCGGGCCAGGCCGGACTCCATGATGTGCGCGATCTCGTAGGCGAAGGCGGGGTCGTAGTGGACGACCGCCGGGTTGGTGGCCGCCAGCAGCGGCGAGTGGCCGTCGGCGTGCTGCAGCCCCTCACCGGTCAGCGTGGTGCGGCCCGCCGTGGCGCCGATGAGGAAGCCGCGCGCCAGCTGGTCGGCCATGGCCCAGATCGAGTCCCCGGTCCGCTGGAACCCGAACATCGAGTAGAAGATGTAGAACGGGATCATGTGCTCGCCCTGGGTGCTGTACGCCGACCCGGCGGCGGTCGCGGACGCCATCGCGCCGGCCTCGCTGATGCCCTCGTGGAGCATCTGGCCCTGCGCGGACTCCTTGTAGGACAGCAACAACTTGCGGTCGACGGCTTCGTACTGCTGCCCGCCGGGGTTGTAGACCTTGGCGCTCGGGAACATCGAGTCCATGCCGAAGGTGCGGTATTCATCCGGCGCGATGGGCACGATCCGCTGACCGATGTTGGGGTCCTTCATCCAGTCCTTGAGGAGCCGGACCGTCGCCATGGTCGTGGCGACCTTGTTCTTGCCCGAGCCCTGCTTGAGCTCGTCGTACATCTCCTTGCCGGGCAGGATCAGCGACTTGGCCCGGATGACGCGCTTGGGGATCGACCCGCCGAGCTGGCGGCGCCTTTCCATCATGTACTCGATCTCGGTGGAGTCCGCGCCCGGGTGGAAGAACGGCGCGGTGCCGGTCGACTCGTAGGCCTCCTCGATGTCGCGGTCGCTCATCGGCAGGTAGAGCCGGTCCCGGAACTTGAGCAGGTCCGGCAGCTTGAGCTTCTTCATCTGGTGGGTGGCGTTCTTGCCCTCGAGGGCCTCGATCGTCCAGCCCTTGATGGTGTGGGCCAGGATCACCGTCGGCTGCCCGGTGTGCTTCGAGGCGGCATCGAAGGCGGCGTAGACCTTGCGGTAGTCGTGGCCACCGCGCGGCAGCTTCTCGATCTGCCGGTCGCTCATGTGCTCGACCATCTTGCGCAGCCGCGGGTCCGGCCCGAAGAAGTGCTCGCGGTTGTAGGCGCCGTCCTCGACCGAGAAGTTCTGGAACGCACCGTCGGGGGTCTTGTTCATCTGGTTGACCAGGACGCCGTCGACGTCGCGGGCGAGCAGCTCGTCCCACTCGCGGCCCCAGATCACCTTGATGACGTTCCAGCCGGCGCCGCGGAAGTTGGCCTCCAGCTCCTGGATGATCTTGCCGTTGCCGGTCACCGGTCCGTCGAGCTGCTGGAGGTTGCAGTTGATGACCCATGTGAGGTTGTCGAGCTCCTCGCGGGCGGCGATCCGGATGGCGCCGAGCGACTCGGGCTCGGCCATCTCGCCGTCGCCCAGGAACGCCCACACGTGCTGCTGGCTGGTGTCCTTGATGCCGCGGTTCTGCAGGTAGCGGTTGAAGCGGGCCTGGTAGATCGAGTTGATGCCGGTGAGCCCCATCGAGACCGTGGGGAACTCCCAGAAGTCCGGCATCAGCCGCGGGTGCGGGTAGGACGAGAGGCCCTTGCCCACGCCGTGCTGGACCTCCTGGCGGAACCGGAGCAGCTGGTCCTCGGTGAGCCGGCCCTCCAGGAACGCCCGGGCGTAGATGCCGGGGGAGCCGTGGCCCTGGATGTAGATCTGGTCGCCGCCGCCGGGGTGGTCCTTGCCGCGGAAGAAGTGGTTGAACCCGACCTCGTAGAGGCTCGCGGAGGACTGGTACGTCGCGATGTGGCCGCCGACCTCGAGCCCGGGCCGGTTGGCGTCGGACACCATCACCGCGGCGTTCCAGCGGATGAACGCGCGGATGCGGCGCTCGATGTCCTCGTCGCCGGGGAACCACGGCTCGCGCTCGGGCGGGATGGTGTTGATGTAGTCGGTGCTGCGCAGCGCCGGGACGCCGACGTTGAGCTCGCGGGCCTTCTCCAGCAGCCGGAGCATCACGTAGCGCGCGCGGTCGCGGCCCCGCTCGTCGACCAGCTGGTCGAACGACTCGAGCCAGTCGGTGGTCTCGTCGGGGTCGATGTCGGGGAGCTGGGTGGGCAGCCCCTCGTGGATCACCGTCGTGGGCGAGCCGGTGGCTCGGGTCGCTCCGTCGGTCGCCCCGTCGTTCGCTCCGTCGGTGCCCCGTCGTTCACCCCGTCGCTAACAGGGTCGGTGGATGTCTCCTCGGTCACCTTCTCATCGTGTCACGGTCCCCCACGCGCGACGAGTCGATCCGCTACCGACGAGTACGCCCGGATCGCCCTCCAGCCGACGTCTCACCTGCGGCGACAAGCACCGCCCGCTTGCGCGTATCGCCCAACTCCGGTGGACTATCGCCCAATCGACCCCCGCGGGCGCGGGGGTTCGCCATAGGTGACGCGACACCGCGCACCGACTGAGCACGAACTGAGGAGGACGGCGTGAGCTCGACCGAGGGTGGTAGCTCCACCCAGACGGGCGCTCCCGGAGCCGCCGAGCGGCTCGGGTTCAAGCCCGGCATGGTCATCCAGGAGCTCGGCTGGGACTCCGACACCGACGACCAGCTGCGGGTCGCGATCGAGGACGCGATCGACGCGGACATGGTCGACGGCGACTACGGCAACGTGGTCGACGCCGTGGTGCTCTGGTGGCGCTCCGAGGACGGCGACCTGGTCGACGGCCTGGTCGACGCGCTCACCGACCTGGTCGGTGGCGGGGCGATCTGGCTGCTCACGCCGCGGGTCGGCAGGCCGAACGCCGTGGAGCCGGCGGACATCGCCGAAGCCGCGCCGATCGCCGGGCTGGCGCAGACGACCACGGCGGCGGTGAGCAAGGAGTGGTCGGCCACCAGGCTGATCGCCCCCAAGACCCCCGCCTGACCCACCCGGGAATCGTGGCATCCTGCACGTCGTGCCCTCTCTCACGTTGCCACCTCCCCTCGACAAGCTGGCCGGCAAGGCCGCCTCGACCGGCTACGGGCTCAAGGTGCTGGCCGAGTCGGGGATCCTGCGCCCCTACTCGCCGCTGTCCCTCGCCAAGGCCGGCCGGGCGCTCCAGCAGTGGGGGACCGGCCCCGCGGGCGGCTTCCTGGCGATGGCGGCGCTGCTCCCGGACCGGGTGTGGCTGATCGACGAGCGGGGGGAGCTCACCTTCCGCGAGGTGGACCGGCGCACCAACGCCCTGGCACGCGCACTGCAGAAGCTGGGGGTCTCCGAGGGTGACTCGGTCGCTCTGATGGCCCGCAACCACCGCGGCTTCGTCGAGGCGACCGTCGCCGCGGCCAAGCTCGGCGCCGACCTGATCTACCTCAACACCGCCTTCGCCGCCCCCCAGCTGGTCGACGTCCTGGAGCGCGAGGAGCCGGGCGTCGTGGTCCACGACGACGAGTTCACGGGGATGCTCGAGAAGGCCGACGTGCGCAAGCGGGTCCTGGCGTGGGTCGACGACGACACCGGGCCCTCGTCAGGCAACGACACCCTCGACTCGCTGATCGAGGGGGAGCAGGACGACAGCCCGCTGCCCGTCCCGGACGGCCACAGCCGGATCATCATCCTGACGTCCGGCACCACCGGCACGCCGAAGGGCGCTCCCCGCAACGAGGCCGGCATCGACGCCGCGATCTCGCTGCTCTCGCGGATGCCGCTTCGGTACGGGTGGCGGGTGCACATCGCGGCGCCGCTGTTCCACACCTGGGGGTTCGCGCACCTGATGCTCTCCCTCCTGCTCGGCCACACGATCGTGCTGCGGCGCAAGTTCGACCCGGAGGGCGCGCTCGAGCTGGTCGACGAGCAGGAGTGCGACGGCATGGTCGTGATCCCCGTGATGCTGCAGCGGATGCTCGCGCTGCCCGACGAGAAGCTCGACGAGCACAGCCTCGAGACCGTCAAGGTGGTCGCCGCGTCGGGCTCGGCGCTGCCCGGCGACCTCGCGCTCAGCTGGATGGACCGCTTCGGCGACAACCTCTACAACACCTACGGCTCGACCGAGGTGGCCTACGCCTCGATCGCCACGCCCGAGGACATGCGCCAGGAGCCCAGCACGGCGGGGAAGCCGCCGTGGGCGACCGTCGTGAAGATCTTCGACGAGGACGGCAAGGAGCTCCCGCAGGGCGAGTCGGGCCGGATCTTCGTCGGCAACAGCCTGCTCTTCGAGGGCTACACGGGCGGCGGCAACAAGGACATGATCGACGGCCTCATGTCGTCGGGGGACGTGGGCCGCTTCGACGAGCACGGGCTCCTCTACGTCGAGGGCCGCGACGACGAGATGATCGTGTCCGGCGGCGAGAACGTCTTCCCCAAGGAGGTCGAGGACTGCCTCGCCCGCCACGACGCGGTCGTAGAGGTGGCCGCGCTCGGCGTGGACGACGACGACTTCGGCAAGCGGCTCCGTGCGTTCGTCGTCCTGCGGGACGGGGCATCCGCCGACGAGGACGAGCTCAAGGCGCACGTGAAGGAGAACCTCGCCCGCTACAAGGTGCCGCGCGAGATCGTGGTGCTCGACGAGCTGCCGCGCAACGCGACCGGCAAGGTGCTCAAGCGCGAGCTGCAGGACTACGACGCCGACGGCGAGTCGGACCAGTCCGACGGCGAGTCCGGCGAGTGACCGGACTCGAGCTGGGCGGCCCGGCGCCCGACTTCACGCTCCGCGACCAGTTCGGCCAGGACGTCACCCTGTCGTCGTACCGCGGGAAGAAGGCGGTCGCGCTGATCTTCTACCCCTACGCGTTCTCCGGGGTCTGCACCGGTGAGATGGCCGGCATCAAGGAGCGTCTCGCCGAGTTCCTCACCTTCGACAGCGAGGTGCTGGGGATCTCGTGCGACCCGACCTACGCACTGCGTGCGTTCGCTGACGCCGACGGGCTCAACTTCCCGCTGCTGTCCGACTTCTGGCCACACGGCGAGGTCAGTCGCGCCTACGACGTGTTCGACGAGACCCGCGGAGCGCCGCGCCGGTCGTCCTACGTCATCGACAAGGAGGGGACGGTCCGCTGGGCCGTCCACAACGCCAACTCCGAGGGCCGCGACCTCGAGGAGCACCTCCGCCAGCTCCGCGCCCTTCTCTAGGTCGCCCTCCCGGTTCGAGGTAGCTCGAACGGGCGATGTGAACCATCGGTCTGGACCAGTTGAGAATTCACCCATCCGCGGGTTTGTGAGGGGGTGCCAAGGGCAGTAGGTTATGCCCCGTTGAGCCGCTGGTGACCCGAGACGCCAGCGGCTCAACCTCCATTTACGGGCCCATCAGCAGGCCCGCTCGCGGCCCCCTGTGCGGCCGCCGAGTTCCGCGGCGTCTGGCGGGTCCCGTAACCTGCTCCCGCGACGGGCGTATAGCTCAGCGGTAGAGCTCTGGTTTTACAAACCAGCGGTCGGGGGTTCGATCCCCTCTGCGCCCACGTCTCTGCGCCCACGTCTTTGCCCACGTCGGGACCCGTCGTGGTCGGACACCCAAAGACCTCCCCCGACCGTTCGCGACCGGTCAGGCGAGGGTCTCGGGTCAGCCGAACCCGGCTGGACTGACGATCTCGACCGGGTTCATCTCTGACACCTTCCCAGTTCCCGTGGGTGCCGGGAGCAAACACCCTTTCCACAGTCCGGACGAGCGCGACCCCGGATCCGTAGGCTCCGAAGGATGCCCGGCGCCTTCACCCCCGACCAGGGCCTCGTCGACGACGTACGACGTGCGCTCGAGGCCGCAGCCGACCCGGCGGTCGCAGAGCAGCAGCAGCGCTACATGAAGTCGGCGATGCCCTACTGGGGACTGCCGGCGCCCCGGCTGAGGGCCGAGCTCGCGCCGCTCCTGCGGGACTGGCGGCCGGTCGACGAGGTCCAGTGGGCCGCCACCGTGCGGGCCCTGTGGGACGAGGCGACGCACCGCGAGGAGTGGTACGCCGCGATCGCGGTGGCCCGGCACCGGCGCGCCCGGGCCTGGCGGGACCCGGCCAGCCTGGACCTGTGGGAGCACCTGGTCGTGATCGGCGCCTGGTGGGACGTCGTCGACGACGTCGCCACCCACCTGGTGGGCGACGTGCTGGCGGGGCACCGCTCCGCCACCACCCCCGTCGTCCGGGCCTGGGCGACCGACGACGACCTCTGGCTGCGCCGCAGCGCGGTGATCTGCCAGACGGCCCACAAGGCGGACACCGACGTGGATCTGCTCCGCCACGCGATCGAGGCGAACGTCGACGACCCGTCCTTCTGGCTCCGCAAGGCGGTCGGTTGGGCGCTGCGCCAGCACGCGCGGACCGACCCGGACTGGGTCCGCGCCGAGGTGGACCGGCTGGGCGACCGGCTCTCCGGGCTGTCCCGCCGCGAGGCGCTCAAGCACCTCCACTGACAGCGGATGGGCGGTGGCCGGGTTGGGTGGCTTACTTGCGACGTGGCAGGGTTCGGTTCTGTGGCAGATTCGGTGGCGGAGCGGCTCGCGGGCCAGCACGTCCTGATGACCGGTGTCACGGGCTTCGTCGGCGAGGCGCTGCTGCACCTCATGCTCAGCGAGGTGCCCGACGTGCGGCTGTCGGTGCTGGTCCGGCCCAAGGGGTCGATCAGCGGCGCCGACCGCATCGCCAAGCTCCTCGAGAAGCCGGTCTTCGCCTCCGTCGTGGAGGCCGCCGGGGGCGTCGAGCGGCTGGTCGCCGACCGGGTGAGCGTGGTCGAGGGCGACCTGGCCGACGTACCGGCCCTGCCCACCGACATCGACGCGGTCGTGCACTGCGCCGGCGACGTGTCGTTCGACCCGCCGGTCGACGAGGGGTTCACCACCAACGTCATCGGCGTCCGCGACCTGCTGGACCGCATCGACGAGGCCCAGGCCGCCTCCGGGCGGGACATCCACTACGTGCACATCTCCACGGCGTACGTCGCGGGCCGGCGGCGGGGCAGCATCCCCGAGGCGCCGGTCGAGCACGACGTCGACCTCGAGTCCGAGCTCGCGTGGGGGCTCGCCCAGCGGCGGGAGGTCGAGCACCGCTCGCGCGGCGTGGACGTCCTCATCAAGGAGCGCAAGAAGGCGGAGAAGGAGCACAGCCGCGCCGGGCTGCTCACCGCCGCCCGCGCGACCGAGTCGGCCCGCAAGCAGTGGGTCAAGGACGAGCTGGTCCGGATCGGCACCGAGCGCGCCCGCAGCCTCGGCTGGACCGACTGCTACACGTTCACCAAGGCGATGGGCGAGCGGGTCGTCGAGCAGTGGGCCGGCCGGGCCGGGACCCCGCACCGCGCCTCGATCGTCCGGCCGAGCATCATCGAGTCCGCCCTCGAGCGCCCGCACGTCGGGTGGATCGAGGGGTTCAAGATGGCCGAGCCGCTGATCCTTGCCTACGGCCGCGGAGAGCTCCCGGAGTTCCCGGCCTCGGCCGACACGATCGTCGACATCGTCCCGGTCGACCACGTGGTCTCGGCGATCGTCGCGGTCCTGGCCCACCCGCCCGAGCCGGCGCAGGTCGGCTACTTCCACGTGTCCAGCGGCGACCGCAACCCGCTGACCTTCAACGTGCTCTACAGCTCGGTGCGCACCTACTTCGACCACCACCCGTTCACCGCGGGTGACCGGGGCGCGGCCCGGCTGCCGGAGTGGCGGTTCCCGGGCGCCCGCTCGGTCGAGCGGCTGCTCTCCACGAGCGAGAAGGCGTGGAAGGTCGCCGACTACATGGTCGGCCACGCGCCGCGCAGCGACCGCGCCCGTGACCTGGCGCGCAAGCTGCACCAGCAGGGCCGGCGGCTGGAGTTCCTGCGCCGCTACCTCGACCTCTACATGGAGTACGCCACCGCCGAGCTGCGCTTCTCCGACAAGCAGACGATGGCGCTCTTCACCTCGCTGTCGGCCGAGGACCGGGCGACGTTCGCCTTCGACACCTCGGTGGTCGACTGGCCGCACTACTTCATCGAGGTGCACTGCCCAGCGGTGACGGCGCCCGTACGCCGCCTCGACGAGCTCCGCGCGCTGCGCAAGAGGCCGGTGCCGGGCCAGCTCCGGGGCGTGGGCTCCAGCGGCGAGGGCATCGCGGCGTTCTTCGACATGGACGGGACGCTGCTCTCGTCCAACGTCATCGAGACCTACCTCTGGGTGCGGCTGCGCGAGCTCGACGGCGGCGAGCGGTTCGCCGAGCTCGGCCGGATCGCGTCCAAGGTGCCGAGCCTCGTGCAGGCCGAGCGCCGCTCCCGCAGCGACTTCCTCCGCGGGATCTACCGCGAGTACGCCGGCGCCCGCCTCGCCGACCTCGACGCGATCGCCGACGAGCACCTGACCGACCACATCCTGTCCCGCCTCTCGCCCGACGCCGTGCGCCGGATCCGCGAGCACCGGCTCGCGGGCCACCAGACCGTGCTGATCACCGGCGCGATCCGGCCGCTGACCCGGCCGCTGCTGCCGCTCTTCGACCACATCGAGGCCGCCGACCTCGCCGTGGACGAGCGGGGCGTGTGCACCGGGCACCTGGCCTCGTCCCCGCTGGTGGGGGAGTCGCGCGCGGCGTGGATGCAGTCCTACGGCGCCGAGCACGGCATCGACATGAAGGCGTCGTTCGCCTACGCCGACTCCCACTCCGACCTGCCTCTGCTCGAGGCGGTCGGCAACCCGGTCGCCGTACGCCCCGACGTGCCGCTCTACCGCCACGCGCGCCGCTCGCACTGGGACGTCGTCGACTGGGCCAGCCCCTCCGGCTCCGTGCGGGCGCTCGACCCGGGGGTGAGGGCGTGATCCTGGCCCTGGAGATGTTCCGCAGCCTGCCCCGCACGGTGGCCGGCAAGGTGGTCGGGAGCCGGATGCCCGGCATCCTCTCCGGCTACGCCGCGCCGCTCCGGCTGGTGACCATCGACCCGCCGAGCGTCGACCGCCCGGGATGGGCCAGGCTCCGCTCGCGGCTGTCCGGCATCTGCGGCTCCGACCTCGGTGCCCTGTCCGGGAAGACGTCCCTCTACTTCTCCGCGGTCGTGTCGTTGCCGTTCGTGCCCGGCCACGAGGTGGTCGCCGAGCTGGTCGAGGACTGCGAGGACCTCGCGGCCGGCACCCGCGTCGTCCTCGACCCGGTGCTGACCTGCGCGGCCCGCGGCGTCGAGCCCTGCGAGAACTGCGTGTCCGGTCACACCAACCGCTGCTCGCGGATCACCGTGGGCCACCTCGCGCCCGGGCTGCAGACGGGGTTCTGCAAGGACACCGGCGGCGGCTGGGGCCAGCAGCTGGTCGCCCACCGCAGCCAGATGCACGTGGTCCCCGAGGGCTGGTCGGACGAGCAGGCGCTCCTGATGGAGCCGCTCTCGTGTGCGGTGCACACCGCGCTGCGGGCCGGCGTACGGGCCAACGACCGGGTGCTCGTCTCCGGCGCCGGGTCCGTCGGCCTCTTCGCGACGCTGGCGCTGCGCCAGCTCACCCCGGCCGGCGAGATCATCGTCGTGGCCAAGCACGGCCACCAGCGCGACCTGGCGCTGCAGTTCGGGGCGACCGAGGTCGTGCAGCCCGACGAGGTGCTGCGCCGGGTGCGCCGCTCGACCGGCGCCTTCCAGCTCAAGCCGGACTACTCCCCGCCGTACCTCCTCGGCGGGGTCGACGTCGCCGTCGACGCCGTCGGCAGCAAGAGCTCCCTGGAGACCGCTCTCAACGCCACCCGCGCCGGCGGCCGGGTGGTGCTGTCGGGGATGCCGGCGGCCGCGGACCTGAGCGCGGCGTGGTTCCGGGAGCTCGAGGTGGTCGGGACCTACGCGTCGTCGCAGCAGGAGACGCTGCCCAACGGGGAGGCCGGCCGCGGTGCCTTCGACATCGCCGCCGAGCTCGTGGAGCTGGAGCCCGTCGTGCAGATGTCCAAGTCCGTCGCGTCCTACCCGCTGCACCGCTGGCGCGAGGCGCTCGACCATGCCCATGCGGCCGGCCGGCTCGGTACGGTCAAGGTCGCCTTCGATCCGCGCAGTTCGCAATGAGGAGTTCCCAGTGAATACCCCACGAAAGCGTTCGAGAGGGCGCTCCGCGCAGAGCCGCACGCTTCCGCGAGGACCCCGAAAAGCATGAGTCGCCCAGGATTCGTGCTCGAGGTCGACGACCGGACCCCGCCCATGGTGGTCCACGAGGGTCTCGGCTTCCGGCTCGAGAACTTCCCGCTCGGCACCCGCGTGGTCTACCCGCCGGAGTCGATCGCCGCCGTGCCCGACGTCGACGAGGCGATCCAGCACGCGCTGCTGAACCCGCACGACTCCGAGCCGCTGCCCGAGCTGCTCAAGGCCGGGATGCGGCTGACCATCGCGTTCGACGACCTCTCGATCCCGCTGCCGACCATGAAGGCACCCGACATCCGCGGCCGGATCATCGAAGCGGTCCTCACCATGGCCGCCGACGCGGGCGTGGACGACGTGAAGCTGATCGCCGCCAACGCGCTGCACCGGCGGATGACCGCCGCGGAGCTCAAGCACATCGTGGGCGAGCGGGTCTTCCGCTCCTTCTACCCGCAGGGCGACCTCTACAACTTCGACGCCGAGGACCGCGACGAGCTGGCCCACCTCGGCACGACGGACAAGGGCGAGGACATCGAGATCAGCAAGCGGGCCGCCGAGTCCGACCTGCTGGTCTACGTGAACGTGAACCTCGTGGCCATGGACGGCGGCCACAAGTCCGTCGGGATCGGGCTGGCGTCGTACAAGTCGCTGCGCCACCACCACAACGCCAAGACGATGGTCCACTCGCGGTCGTTCATGGACCACAAGCACTCCGAGATGCACCAGTCGGCCTGGCGGATGGGCCGGATCATCAAGGACACCGTGCGGGTGTTCCAGATCGAGACCACGCTCAACAACGACGTGTTCCCGAGGCCCTACGACTTCCTGATGAAGCGCGAGTGGGAGTGGTCGGTCCGCGACCAGGCCACGATGCTCGGGATGCGGCGCGGGCTGTCGATGGCGCCGCCGAAGCTCAAGCACAAGATGTTCCACGACCTGCGCTCGGCCTACGGGCTCACCGGGGTCAACGCCGGCGAGGTCGAGGCGGTGCACGAGAAGACGCTGGAGAAGGTGCACCA
This sequence comes from uncultured Actinomycetota bacterium, assembly GCA_963766475.1. Lineage (GTDB taxonomy): Bacteria > Actinomycetota > Actinomycetes > Propionibacteriales > Nocardioidaceae > Nocardioides. The sequence goes on from CAVXZS010000011.1 coordinate 394,703, forward strand.
GCAGCACCTCGTCGAGGTGCAGGGGCAGTCCGACGTGCTCGTGATGGGGGTCCCCTACCTGGGTCCCTACAACGTGAACTCCTCGATGAACCCGGTCCTCGCCGCCTGCATGGGGCTGGGCTACTACTTCAACTCCTACCGAGGTCAGCCCGTCGTCCGCAAGGGCGGGGCGGTGATCCTCTACCACCCGCTGGACGAGGGGTTCAACCAGCTGCACCACCCGTCGTACGTCGACTTCTACGAGGAGGTCCTCGCGGAGTCGACGAACCCGGCGGTGGTGGGGGAGAAGTTCGAGCAGCAGTTCGCCCAGGACCCGTGGTACATCCACCTCTACCGCACCTCGCACGCCTACCACGGCGTCCACCCGTTCTACATGTGGTACTGGATCGCCCACGCCCTGGACCACGTCGACGAGGTGATCTGGGTGGGCGGCAACCGCAAGGCCGCCTCCCGCATGGGGTTCCGGGCCGCCACGACCCTGCAGGACGCCCTGGAGATGGCGTCCGGCACCGTCGGCACGTCGCCCTCGATCACCTACCTGCACAACCCGCCGCACCTGCTCGCGGACGTCAGGTGAGCCTGCGATGAGCCTGATCCGGGACGGCGTCTCCGACGTACGCCGCACCGCCCGCGGCTGGCGCTGGGGACGCCGCTCGCAGGTGCCGCGGTCGGCCGAGCCCTACGTGCTGCCTGCGAAGCAGACCGTCTTCCCGAGCGACTGGTCGCGCAAGCGGCCGGCGATGGCCGTCCGCGAGGTGGTCCAGAAGGCCGGTCTCGAGCCGCTGTTCCGCTCGCAGGTGCGGACGAAGGTGGAGGGGCTCGACATCCTCGACCGGATCGAGGGGCCGGTGATCTTCGCGGCCAACCACGCCTCGCACCTCGACACGCCGCTGATCCTGCTGTCCCTGCCCGACGAGTGGCGGCGCAAGACCGGCGTCGCGGCCGCGGCCGACTACTTCTTCGACACCTGGTGGCGCGCGGTCGGGTCCTCGCTGTTCTTCAACACCTTCCCGATCGACCGCCGGGGCGGCTCGATGGCGACCACGCCCGGCGAGGTGCTGGCAGACGGCTGGTCGCTGGTCATCTTCCCGGAGGGGACTCGCTCCAAGGACGGCTGGATCGGCAACTTCCGGATGGGTGCGGCGTTCCTGGCGCACGAGCACGGTGTCCCCGTCGTACCCGTCGCCCATCGTGGCACCTTCGCCGCCATGCCCCGCGGACAGGGCTGGCCGTCACCGGGCCGCCGGCAGCTGACGATCCGATTCGGCGAGCCGCTGCGGCCGCGCGAGGGCGAGTCGGTGCGGGAGTTCGCGCCGCGGATCAAGGCAGCGGTCGCCACGCTCCTCGACGAGGACAGGACGACCTGGTGGGAGGCCCGCCGTCGGGCGTCCGCGGGCGACACCCCGGACCCGTCGGGGCCGCGGGTCGCCCAGTGGCGCCGGGTGTGGGAGCAGTCGGAGTCGCCCTCGGCCGAGGGGCCGGGCCGCCGGCTGCGCGCCTGGGGCCGCGGACCGCGCTAAGAGCGGTCTCACCGCTCGCTCATCCCTGCCTCACGCGGGTCCCGCACGATCCGTCCATGACGAAGATCCCGACTGGCCTGGCCGTCCTCTCCACCACCGCCCTGCTGATGCTGAGCGCACCGGCGCACGCCTCCCACGGAGGTGACGACGACCGGCTCCTCACGACGGGCAGCTGCTCCGACGGCGCCAGCTGGAAGCTCAAGGTGAAGACCGACGACGGTCGCCTCGAGGTCGAGGGCGAGGTCGACAGCAACCGGTCCGGCCAGACCTGGAGCTGGAAGATCAAGGACAACGGCTCCGTCGCCGCGAAGGGCTCGGCCACCACCGGCGGCCGCAGCGGGTCTTTCAGCGTCGAGCGCAAGATCGCGAACCAGACCGGCACCGACAGGATCGTCTTCAAGGCGTCGCGCTCCGGCGAGGTCTGCACGGGCACCATCGCGTTCTGACCACGAGCTGCCGCCCGTGGTGCGGAGGCGGACGGATACTGCTGTGCGTCCCATTCCGCAGAGGCTGAGCGAGAACCTCGACCATGAGCCAGCAGGTCCCGTTCGACACCGCCCGGCTCCGGCTGTTGGGTGAGGGTGCGGAAGCACGTGTCTACGAGCTCGACGAGCACCGCGTCCTGAGGGTGTCGAAGGGGTACGGCGACCGGGCGCCGGCGCTGGAGCGTCTCCACGAGCTGTACGAGCTGGCCACCCCGTCCGTGAGGTTCGCGCTGCCACGTCTTCTGGACGTCGGCACCTCCGGCGGTCGCACGTACTCGATCGAGCAACGCATCCCCGGACGGTCGATGAGTGAGGTGCTGCCCACCTTGGGCGAGCCGCACAGGACGCGTCTGCTCGCCAGCTACCTGTCGGCCGCCGAGCAGCTCGGGTCGGTCGCCATGGACGGGCGCCCGTACGGAGAGCTGCTCACCCACCAGCCGGTGACGGCCGAGACATGGCACGACTACCTGACGGCCTCGATCGACCGCGCGGTTGCTGACCATGGTCGGGCGCTGCTGGCCGACACCGGCTTCGACGAGCACAGCCGGGACCGGCTTGTCGGACAGCTGGCGGACATCCCCGAGAGGCCCGCGAAGACGCTCGTGCACGGCGACTTCTTCCCGGCGAACGTCATGGTCACTGACGACTTGGACGTCAGCGGCGTCCTGGACTTCAGTCCCATGACACTGGTCGGTGACCCTCAGGTGGATCTCGCCGGGTGCCTCATGTGGCTCGAGGTCCTGCCTGAGTATCAGGCTGCGGACACGGTGACACTCCGACGTCTGATCAGTGAGCGCCATGGCCGCGAGATCGAGCCCGCGCTCAGCTTCTACCGCCTCTTCTACTCGCTGTACTTCGCCGGGGCACACGACGAAGACCCCACGCTGTACGAGTGGTGCGTGCGGAACCTGCGCCACTATGTCGCGACACTGCGCGCGCCTCGCTAGGACATGGTCGATGCCGACACGGGGGCGGACGAGTACTCACGTGCGTCGGTGGAAGCCGTACTTTCCGGTGGGCAGCTTGGTCATGGTGTAGGTCTGGTCGTGGGCTCGGGTGTGGTGGGGTGGGCAGATCATGATCAGGTCGGTGCGGTTGGTCTGACCGCCGTCGACCCAGCGGATCAGGTGGTGGAGGTGGGTCATGCCGGGTGGGGTGTCGCAGCCTTCGATCTCGCAGCCACCGGCTTCGATGATCTTGGTGATCCGCTGGGCTTCGGTGGCGAGGCGTTTCTTGCGGCCCAGGTCCAGGACCTGTGAGTTGCCGTCGAGGACGGCGGGGATGATGCCGGCCTCGCACGCGAGCAGGCGGGCGGCGCTGGGGGAGATGGTCTCGCCGGTGTCGAGGTGGGCGGCCTTGGAGGTCGCCCAGGAGGGTGTCGAGCTGCATGAGGACCACGACGGTGGCGTTGAGGCCACCTGCCTTCGGGAGCCGTGTGGTGGGGTAGCGGCGGATCAGCTCGACGAACGCCTGCCCGAGCCGCTCGGCGGTGGGCCGGCGTTGGCCGAGGGACCCGTCGGTGACTCCTTTGCTGGCTTGGTGTTTGGGTGCGGCGATGGCCCAGAGGGCTTTCTTGAGCATCGCGCCGGTCACGGTCGCGTCGATGGTGAACCGGCCGTGGAGTCGGCCGTGTCCGTCGTCGTAGACGGTGAGCCGGGTCGCGGCGGCGGCGGCGCGTTCCTCGCGGTCGAGCAGGGTGGCTTGGTGGGCGTCTGCGGCGTCGGGGGCGGCGACGTGCAGGACGTGGCGGCCGAGCTGGCGCAGTGCTTTGGCGTCGAACGACCCGGTCTGGTCGAGGAGGTGTCGTTCGGCCTGCTCGACGACGGCGGGGTCGAGGTCGGTGGGGAGCTCGTCGAGGGCGCGGAGGATGGTCTCGGCCTGCTCGACGTGGATCCGGCCGGCGGCCAGCGCGGTGCGGGTCAGGTGTCGGGTCTCCAGACCGGTGGCGAGCCGCATGGCCCGGTGCGCGGTGGTCCGGGTGGTGCGGGTGGTGCACGGCGTGCCAGTTCGCGGTGTTGGTGGCGCCGGTCTCGGCGCGGAGGTCGATCCGGTCGGCGTGGACCAGGAGTCTGGCTTCGAGCTCGGCGAGCTGCGCCCTCGGCGGCCTGGACCTCGGCGAGGGCGGTGGTGGTCTGGGCCGGGGACATCGACCAGGCCGGGACGGTGGCCACTGTCGCGAGCTGGCCGCGCACCTCAGCGACCGCCCGGGTCACCGGGTGGGGCTCGTGCGCGAGGGCTGTCATGGCACCTAGTCCAGCACCAGCCACCGGCACCCGCAGCAGGGCGGAATCCGGGTGTGGACAACGGGTTCCTACTGGCTGGTTGTGCACGGGAAGTGGACAGCCGGGCGGCGGCGGCGGGCGCGGGTCCCAGGGCGGGCTGCGGTGATCTCGACAGGCTCGATCGGCGGTGGGCGGGTCCCAGCGCGGGCTGCGGGGGTTTCGAGACGGTCGCTGCGCGACCTCCTCAACCACCAGCACGCCGGTATGGCGACGGTCGGCTGGTCGCAGGGCGTGGGCTGCGGTGATCTCGACAGGCTCGATCGGCGGTGGGCGGGTCCCAGGGTGGGCTGCGGGGGTTTCGAGACGGTCGCTGCGCGACCTCCTCAACCACCGGCGGGACCGGTCGCTGCGCGACCTCCTCAACCACCGCGGAACCTCACGGGTGGCTCAGGACAGGGCCTTTCCGGCCGACGAGGTGAAAGAGGCGGCTGATCTGGCGGTAGGGGTCTCGACGACCTGCCTCGAGCTCGACTGCGGCCGCCGCCGCGAGCTCCTGCGCGTCGTCGGGATCCACCGCGGCGCCGGCCAGGTCGAGCCAGTCGACGAAGAGCCAGACGCCGTACCAGGTCAACGGCTCCACGCCCAGTCCGTGCACCAGCTCGCTGAGCTCCTCCAGGGTGTCGGCTCGGGTCGGCACGCCGAGGACGCCGATCTCGCTCCTGGAGTCGAACGACGCCATGGCGTCGTCCCACCGCCGTTCGAGGGCCGGGCGCACCGCGCTCGCTCTGGCGTTGCCGGTCAGGATCGAGACGATGCCGCCGGCGGCCGCGCACCGGCAGACCTGCTCGACCAACGGCTCCGGGTGCTCCAGATAGCCGAGCACGCCATGACACAGCACGGCTTCGAAGCGCTGCCCGTCCACCGCCTCGTCGGCGTTCTCGCCGTCGGCCTGCACCAACCTGACCCGTTGCTGGACGTCGGCAGGCAGCCGCTGCAGGCGCTGCCGGGCCTTGTCCAGCATCGCCGCCGACGGGTCGAGCAGCGTCACCTCGTAGCCGGCCCGGGCCAGCGGAAAGGACTGGTGGCCCGCGCCACCGCCGACGTCGAGGACCGCCGCTGGAGCGGCCGGCAGGTGCTCCAGCAGCTGCTGGTGCATCACGTGGGTGCGCACCCGCCCCTTCACCGTGGCGTAGGCCTCGTCGACGAACGGATCCGCCAGGCCGGCCCAGTCGTCGTCGCCCACCGACGCCACGATACGAGGCTGCCCGGGGCGCAGCTCAGTTGTTGAACCGGTAGCCCATGCCCCGGACCGTGGCGATCGTGGCGGGGCCGAACTTCTTGCGCAGGTAGCCGACGTAGACGTCGACGACGTTGGAGCCCGGGTCGAAGTCGAAGCCCCACACCTGGTCGAGGAGCTGCTCGCGCGACAGCACCTGGCCGGCGTTGACCATCAGGGTCTCGGCGAGGGAGAACTCACGGGCGGAGAGCTCGAGCTCCCGCTCGCCGATGGTCGCGCGGCGGGTGCGGACGTCGAGACGCACGCCGCCGGCTTCGAGGACGTCGTCGCGCGAGGGGCCACCGCTCTCGGCGGCGGCGCGGAGCCTGAGCCGGATGCGGGCGAGCAACTCGGCGAAGCGGAACGGCTTGGGCATGTAGTCGTCGGCGCCGCCCTCGAGGGCGGAGACGGTGTCGGTCACCGAGTCGCGGGCGGTGAGGACGATCACGGGGAGCTTCGAGCCCTGGGAGCGGAGCTGGTCGAGCACCTCGAAGCCGTCCATGCCGGGCAGGCCGATGTCGAGGACCATCAGGTCGAACTCTCCGCTGAGGGCGTGGTCGAGCCCCACCCGGCCATCGGCGACCGCGGTGGTGCGGTGGCCGTCGGCCGCAAGCCCCTTCGAGACGAAGGACGCGATGCGTTCCTCGTCCTCGACGATCAGGATGCGGGCCACAGGTTGAACTCCTCGTCCTCGGTCTCGTCCTGACTACGGTGCCCGGGGTCGGCTGGTTCAACGGTGGGAATCGGCAGCGCCACCACGAAGCGGGCGCCGTGCGGCTGCTCGTCCTCCAGCACGAGCGTGCCGCCGTGCGCGCGGGCGATCGCTCGGACGATGGAGAGGCCGAGGCCGAACCCCTCGTCGTGGTCGGGTACGACGCTGCGCCCGAACCGCTCGAAGATCTGCTCGCGGTCCTCGGGCGGGACCCCGGGCCCGTCGTCGCGGACCCAGAGCCGTGCTGTCGCGCCGTCGTACGACGACCCGAGCGCGACCACGTCGCCGGGGCCGGTGTGCTTGACCGCGTTGTCGCACAGCTGGAGCAGCGCCTGGGTGAGCCGCTGCTCGTCGAGCGGGACCGTGACGCTGGCGGTCTCGTCGAGGGTCCAGGTCCGGTCGCCCAGGCCGCGGGCCTTGGCGAGGGTGTCGACGGTCAGTCCGGTGAGGTCGACCGGCCGTGGCGTGACGAAGTCGGGCCGGTCGCTCTTGGCCAGCAGGATCAGCTCGCCGACCAGCCTCGACATCCGGTCGATCTCGTCGAGGAGCAGCTCGCGGGTCTCGGCGATCTCCGCCGGGCTGCCGACGTCGAGCAGCTCGAGGTGGCCGCGGAGCACGGTGAGCGGGGTCTTGAGCTCGTGACCGGCGTCGTCGAGAAAGCGCCGCTGTCCGACGAACGCCGACTCGAGCCGGTCGAGCATCCGGTTGAAGGTCCGGGTGAGCGCCGTGATGTCGTCGTTCCCGGTCTCGGGCAGCCGGCGGGACAGGTCGGAGTCGGTGATCTCGTCGGCCGTCTCGCGCAGCGTCCGCAGCGGCGCCAGCAGCCGGCCGGACTGGGCGGCCGCGAACGCGGTGATCACCAGGAGCGAGAGCAGCGCCACCACCGCGTAGGTCTGGATGGTGTCCCGCAGCCCCGCGCGCGCGTCGCCGTAGTAGGTCACCACGATCAGCGCACCGGTCTCGTCACCCATCTCGACCGTCTGCGCGTTGACGATGAGCTCGTCCTTCGGGTCGTCGATCGTCGTCGTCCCGTTGCTCCCGGCGACTCGTGCCGCGGCGGCCCGGAACGCCTCCTCGTCCACACCGATGTAGCCGTCGGCGGACTTGTTCTGGGGACCGGGTCCGAGACCGTCGCCGGCGTCGTACCAGGTCACGAGCGCCTCGTCCTCGTTGGGCACCTCGACCTTGAGGAACCCTTCCAGCATCGCGCCCACCGTCGGGAACGAGGCGCCCTCCTGGTCCTGGAACCTCTCGAACTCGCCGAACTGCTGGTCCACCCGGTCGGAGATCTCCTGGTCGATGCGCTGCGCCTCGATGACGTAGACGATCAGCCCTGCGCTGCCGAGCGCGAGGAGCGTGAGCAGGGCGACGACGACGGTGATGCGGACACGAACCGAGGTGCCCGACCGCTCGCGTCGGGCGTCGGCCAGGTCCTGCTCAGTCGTCCCCGCCACCGTCGCCCGTGCTGTCCGTCGAGCTCCCCGACCCCGAGCCGCCGGAGCCGCTCGAACCGGACCCGCTCGAACCGGACCCGCTCGAACCGGACCCGCTCGAACCGGACCCGCTCGAACCGGACCCGCTCGAACCGGACCCGCTCGAACCGGACCCGCTCGAGCCGGAGCCGGAGCTCGAGCTGCCGGGCCCCGAGTTGTCGTCCCCGTTGTCGTCCCCGCCGTGGCCGTCGCCACCATGGTCGTCCCACTCGTCGGGTGTCGGCATCACCTCGCCGAGCCCGTCGTCGCCGCCGTGACCACCGCCGTGGTCATCGCTGCCGTTGCCGTTGCCGCTGCCGCTGCCGTTGCCGGAGCCGACGTTCCCGCTGCTGGTGCCGTTGTTGCCACCACTGTTGCTGTCGTCGCCGTTGTCGTCGCCGTTGTCGTCGCTGCCACCCTGACCGGGCGTCGGGCCGGCGTCGGGGGTGCGCGTCGCCTCACCGGTGGTCGGCGACGGGTCGCCGGACGGCGTGGCGCCCTGGTCGTCGATGATGATCGTGTCGCGGGGGGAAGGGTCGTCGGCAGCGGACGAGATGAGGTTGCCCGCCACGAATGCGCCCAGGGGAAGTGTCAGGGCGAGGGCGACGAAGACCTTCCAGAAGCTGCGCATGGCGCCACCATCCTCCCTCAAGGTGGGCCGGCGGTGAGAGAGCCATGAGAGGTCTCTCATCCCGCCCGGCTCCGGCGCCGCAACGTCCGCCCAACCCCGGGTAACTAATGTGGAGAAGCGGTCACACCGTGGACCCGTGGCATGAGGAGGTCACCGTGCTCGTCCCGTTCAGCGTCGCCGACTTCATCGACCGTGCCGTGCAGGTCTACGGCGAGCGCACGGGTGTGGTCGACGAGCCCGACCAGCCCGCCCGGCCGTTGGGCAACGAGCGGGGTGAGCTGACCTACGCGCAGGTCGGTGACCTGGCGCGCCGGCAGGCCGCCCATCTCGACGACCTGGGGGTGGGGCCGGGCGACCGGGTGGCCGTGGTCAGCCAGAACAGCTCCCGGCTGTTCACGTCGTTCTTCGGCGTCTCCGGCTTCGGCAGGGTGCTGGTGCCGGTGAACTTCAGGCTGCGCCCCGACGAGGTCCGCTACATCGTCGAGCACTCCGGCGCCAAGGTGCTCTACGTCGACCCGGAGCTCGACGACGCGCTCAAGAGCGTGGAGGCCGAGCACCGGTTCGTACTCGGTCAGGACGAGGACCTCTACGCGCCCTCCCTGGATGACGGAGGTGCGGAGCCGAAGCCGTGGGAACCGGGGATCGAGGGGGAGAACGCCACGGCGACGATCAACTACACCTCCGGGACGACCGCCCGGCCGAAGGGCGTGCAGATCACCCACCGCAACATCTGGACCAACGCGATCACCTTCGCGCTGCATGCCGGGGTCACCGACCGCGACGTCTACCTGCACACGCTGCCGATGTTCCATGCCAACGGCTGGGGGATGCCGTTCGCGATGACCGGCATGGGCGTGAAGAACGTGGTGCTCCGCAAGGTCGACGGCGCCGAGATCCTGCGCCGCGTCGAGGCCCACGGCGTCACCGTCATGTGCGCCGCACCGGCGGTCGCGGCCGCCGTGCTCGAGGCCGCGCAGACCTGGGACGGCGAGATCCCCGGGCGCGACCGGGTGCGGATCATCATGGCCGGCGCCCCGCCACCGACCAAGACCGTGGTCCGGGTGGAGGAGGAGCTGGGCTGGGAGTTCATCCAGATCTACGGCCTCACCGAGACCTCCCCGCTGCTGACGGTCAACCGCACCCGCGCCGAGTGGGACGACCTGTCCAGCGAGGAGCGCGCCACCAAGCTGGTCCGCGCCGGGATGCCCGCGATCGGCGTGAGCCTCAAGATCGAGAACCCCGACCAGGCAGAGGACGAGCACGGGACCGGGCCTGGGACCGGCGAGGTCCTGGCGCGCTCCAACGTGGTGCTCGAGGGCTACTGGGAGCAGCCGGAGGAGAGCCAGGCGGCGCTGCGGGACGGCTGGTTCCACACCGGCGACGGTGGCTCGATCGGCGAGGACGGCTACCTGACCATCAGTGACCGCAAGAAGGACGTGATCATCACCGGCGGGGAGAACGTCTCCTCCATCGAGGTCGAGGACGTGATCTTCTCCCACCCCGCGGTCGCCGAGGTCGCGGTGATCGGCGTCCCGGACGACAAGTGGGGCGAGACCATCAAGGCCCTGGTCGTCCTCGAGGCCGACCAGGAGGTCTCCGAGGCCGACCTGATCGCGTGGTGCAAGGACAAGGCCGCCGGCTACAAGGCCCCCACCTCGGTCGAGTTCCGCGACGAGCTCGCCCGCACCGCGACCGGCAAGCTGCAGAAGTTCAAGCTCCGCGCCCCCTACTGGGAGGGCCGCGAGCGCCAGGTCAACTGATTGTCTACCCCCGCGAGCTTCGGCCCGGCACCCACGACGGACGCTCCGCTCCGCTGCGCGGGCTCCGCGGTCCATCGTGGGCGACGGGCCGATCGCGGGGCGCGCTCGCTCCGCTCGCCATCGCTCGCTGCGCTCACCCGCTCCCATTGCGAACGAGTTGGCACGTGCCTGACGTAGCTGACCGGGAAAGGCGGGCGAGGAAGCACTAGCCTCGCCGACGTGACCACGCTGAGCGACGTCGTCGACCTGCTGCACGGCTGGTACCCGCCCGCGACCGCGGACTCCTGGGACGCCGTGGGCCTGGTCGCGGGTGACCCGGACCAGCCGGTCAGCAAGGTGATGTTCGCCGTGGACCCGCTCCTCCCGGTCGCGCGGGAGGCCGCGGAGTGGGGCGCCCAGCTGCTGGTCGCGCACCACCCGCTGTTCCTCAAGGGGGTGCACGGCGTGGCCCGGACGACTCCCAAGGGACGCACCCTCGGGGTCCTCCTCGACGCCGGCTGCGGGCTCCTGACCGCGCACACGAACGCGGACCAGGCCGTGGGCGGGGTGTCGGAGGCGCTGGCGACGGCGCTCGGGCTGACCGCGGTGGAGCCGGTCATCGCGGTCGGCACTCAGAGCCTCGACAAGCTGACCACCTACGTCCCGGAGGCCGACGCCGACCGGGTCCGCCAGGCCCTGGCGCAGGCCGGGGCGGGTGTGATCGGCGACTACGACAGCGCGTCGTTCTCGACGCCGGGCGAGGGCCGGTTCCGGCCGCTGGAGGGAGCCAGCCCCACCATCGGCGAGGTCGGAGCGCTCGAGGTGGTCGCCGAGACCAGGATCGAGTGCGTGCTGGCGCGCGCGGCCAGGCGCGCGGTCGTCGCGGAGATGCTGGCCGCGCACCCCTACGAGGAGCCGGCGTACGACGTGGTGGAGCTCGCCGACCCCGGCACGGCGCCGACGGGCAGCGGCCGGCTGGGCACCGTCGAGGAGACGACCCTCGAGGCGTTCGCCCGGCAGGTGGCGAGCGCTCTGCCCCCGACCGCGCACGGCGTCAGGGTGGCCGGCGACCCCGCCAGGGTGGTCCGCCGGGTCGCGGTGTGCGGGGGAGCGGGCGACTTCCTGCTCGACGCGGTGCGGCATACCGACGCCGACGTCTTCGTGACCAGCGACCTGCGCCACCACCCGGCGGTCGAGTTCCTTGAGCACGACGGACCCGCGCTCGTCGACGTCGCGCACTGGGCGGCCGAGTGGACCTGGCTGCCCCAGGTGGCGAAGCGGATGACCGACGCGCTGGGAGATACGGTGGAGACCCGGGTCAGCACGATCTGCACCGACCCGTGGACAGCACGCATCTGATCAGGACAGCCACAGGAGAAAAGCGCTGAAAGCCGACCCCGCCGCCCAGCTGGCCCTGCTGGACCTCCAGGAGCTGGACGCGCGCGCCGACCTGTTGCGCCACCAGCGCGAGACGATCCCCGAGCTCGCCGAGATCGCGGAGCTCACGGCCACCCGTGCCGAGCTCGACGGCAGACGCCGTGACGCGCAGATCTCTGTCGACGACCTCGCCGCCGAGCAGGCCAAGGTCGACGCCGACGTCGAGCAGGTGAAGACCCGGCGCACGCGGGACCGGGACCGGATCGACCAGGGGCTGATCTCCAACCCCAAGGACCTGGAGCGGATGCAGGGCGAGCTGGAGTCGCTGCAACGGCGGATCACCAGCCTCGAGGACGACGAGCTCGAGGTGATGGCGCGCCTCGAGGACGCCCAGAAGGAGCTCGACTCGCTGACCCAGCAGGTCGCCGACGCGGACCAGCGGCTGGCCGAGCTGAGCGCCGCGCGCGACACGAGGGCCGAGGCGCTCGACCACGACCTGCAGGCGGTCGCGGCGGATCGCGGCCCCAAGGCGGCCGGGATCCCCGACGACCTCCTGGCCCTCTACGAGCGGTTGCGGACCTCCAAGAACGGCGTCGCCGTCGGAGCCCTGCGGGCCCGCGAGTGCAGCGGCTGCCGGCTCTCCCTCGACCCGACCGAGCTGGCCGCGATCCGCAACGCCGCGCCCGACGAGGTGCTCCGGCACGAGGAGTGCCAGCGGATCCTGATCCGCACGCCCGAGTCCGGGTTGTGAGCTCGAGGCTGGCACGGTGAGCGGCCCGACCTCCGTCATCGTCGAGGCCGACGGCGGCTCCCGCGGCAACCCGGGCCCCTCGGCCTACGGCGCCGTGCTCAAGGACGCCGCCACCGGCGAGGTCCTCGCCGAGGACGGCACCACGATCGGCGTGGCCACCAACAACGTGGCGGAGTACTCCGGACTGATCGCCGGGCTCAGGCTCGCCGAGGAGTTCGCTCCCGGCGCCACCGTCGAGGTCCGGATGGACTCCAAGCTCGTGGTGGAGCAGATGTCTCGCCGCTGGAAGATCAAGCACCCGTCCATGCAGCCGCTGGCGGCGGAGGCCGAGCGGCTGGCGCCGGCCGGCACGACGTACACCTGGGTCCCGCGCGATCAGAACGCGCACGCCGACCGGCTCGCCAACGAGGCGCTCGACGGCACGCGCAGCGGGGTCACGGCGCCGACTGCCGCCCTGGTCGACGAACCCGAGACCGAGGAAGCGCAGTCCGAGCCCGCGGTCGAGGCGAGGCCGACCTGGGGCTGGAGGCCACCCGGCCAGCCCACCACGCTCGTCCTGGTCCGGCACGGGGTCACGCCGCACACCGCGGCCAAGAAGTTCTCCGGCGGCCTCAAGAGCTCCAACCCCGGTCTGAGCGACGAGGGTCGCGCCCAGATCCGCGCGACGGCCGAGTGGCTCTCGCCGATCGCCGAGGGCGTCGCTGCGGTCGTCGCCTCGCCGGTGCGCCGGACCATGGAGTCTGCCGAGATCATCTGCGAGAGGCTGGGCAGGACGGTCGACATCGAGCCGGGCTTCGCGGAGATGGAGTTCGGCGGCTGGGACGGGCTGACCTTCGCCGAGGTGGCCGAGCGCGACAAGCCCGGCCTCGACGCCTGGCTCGGCTCGCTCGACACGCCGCCGCCGGGCGGCGAGTCGTTCCGGCAGGTCGAGGAGCGGGTGCTGGCCGGGCTCGGGAGGATCCGCGAGGCCCACCCGGGCAAGACGGTCGTGGTGGTCAGCCACGTCACGCCCATCAAGATCCTGGTCGCCACCGCTCTGCAGGCGCCGCTGGAGTCAGTGCTCCGGATGGAGCTCAGCCCGGCGTCCGTCAGCGTGCTGAGCTTCTTCCCCGACGTGGACGGCAAGCCGCGCGCCTCGATGCGGCTCTACAACTCCCGGCCGCCGGGTGACGACGCGTTCTCGGCGGCCGCCTCGGCCTGGTGAGCCTCGCGCTTGCGTCGCTTGCCCTCGTGCATGGCGACCACTCGCGCGATCGGGATCTCGTGGCCCTCGGCGACCAGGTCTGCGGGCAGCTGCTGCGGTGACCTCATGGCCTCGGCCCAGTGGTCGGTCTCGCCGAGCCGCTCCACCGCCGTGCGGACGGTGACGTCCCCGGGACGGAGCTCCTCGAGCTCGTCCCAGGTGACCGGGAACGACACCGGGAGGCCGGGCCGCGCCCGCGGGCTGTACGCCGCGACGACGGTCGCGCCGCCCGCCCTCGTCGAGTCGACGAACACCTTGCCGCCGCGCTCGTCCCGCACGAACTCGGTGGTGGCCACCTCGGGGTCGAGCCGGGCGGCCCGCGCCGCCAGCGCCCGGGTCGCCGCGGCCACGTCGGGGACGTCCGCCTCCTCGGTGAGCGGGACGAACACGTGCACGCCCTTGGCGCCGCTCGTCTTGACGCCGCCCGCCAGCCCGGCGTCGTCGAGCGCCTGCCGGACCAGCAGCGCTGCCGCGACCGCCATCCGGAACCCGTCCAGCGGCTCGACGTCGTCCGGCGGGTCGAGGTCGAGGATCAGGTGGCTCTGCCGGTCGCTGTCCACGCGCATCAGCGCCGGGTGGTACTCCACGGCCCTCTGGTTGGCCAGCCACACCAGCGTCCGCCGGTCGTCGCAGACCGGGTAGTGCACCTCGCGCTTGGAGGCGTGGGCCCAGACCGTCGTGGTCCGGATCCAGTCGGGGGCGTACTTCGGCAGGTTCTTCTGCATGAACGCCTGCTGGCCGAGCCGGGCCCGCACGACGGACAGCGCGCGGTCGCGGAGCTCCGGGAGCATCCGCTCGTGCACGGCGTCCAGGTAGGAGACCAGGTCGCCCTTGGTCGCACCCGCGCCGTCGAAGACCGGCTGGTCGAGGTTCGACAGCTTCACGCCGGCCAGCGTCGATTCGTCTGCGCCCACACGCAGACGATCCCACGTCAGACCACAGACGAATCGCTCAGAGCTCGACGACCACCACGTCGAGCTGGGCGCCCTGCGCGCCCTCGGTCACCTCGACGGTCCAGCCCAGGTCGCGCAGCGCCTCGGCCAGGCGGGCCGGCGTGCGCGGGTTGGCGCCGTCCTCGAGCAGCGCGCGGACGAGCCTGCCCTTGGTGGCCTTGTTGAAGTGGCTGACCACCTGCCGCTTCCCGGCCACCTCGTGCAGCACCCGCACCGTCGCGACCCGCCGCAGGCCCACGGGCCGCCAGAACGCGGCGTACATCCCGCTGCGCAGGTCGACCAGCAGGCCGTCGCCGACCAGGTCGACGATCTCCGGGCCGAGGACGGCCCGCCAGGTGCCCGCGACGCCGCCGAGGCCGGGCAGCACCGCGTCCCCGGAGAGGCGGTACGCCGGGATCCGGTCGGTCGGCGCCACCAGCCCGAACAGGCTCGAGGTCACCCGGACCCGCGACGTGGCCCGGCGCCGGGCGGCCGCGGAGAGGGTGGCGAGCCCGAGGGCGTCGTAGAGCACCCCGGCGTAGACCGCGTCGGCTCGCGCGGTCGGCGCGGTGCGAACGGCGGCGTTGAGGTCGACGAGGTCGAGCTGCGTCTTGGGTACCTCCAGGACCGAGGCCGCGTGGACCGGGTCGCCCTCGCAGAGGGTGACCAACGCTGCGAGCACCCGCTCGCGGGTGGCCGTGAGAGAGGGCGCGGACAGGGCCGCGAGGTCGAGGGGCTTGCCACGGCGCGGGGCCCTCTTGCCCTCGCTCGGTGGCAGCAGGATCAGCACGAGCCAGAACACTAGGGTGGAGAACATGTCGAGCAGCCGCGTGGTCCGGGTCCGGCCGACCGACGAAGGCGTCGCCCCGCAGGTGCTGCTCGACGGCATCGCCGAGATCCAGCAGGAGCTGGAGGTCAGCCCGGAGTTCCCGCCCGAGGTGGAGGCGGCCGCCGCGGAGGCGGTCAAGAGCCCGCGGCTGCCCGACCTCGACCGCACGGACCTGCCGATGGTGACGATCGACCCGGCGGGGGCGATGGACCTCGACCAGGCGCTGCACCTGGAGCGGACCGACGACGGCGGCTACGTGCTGCACTACGCGATCGCCGACCTCGCGGCGTTCATCACCCCCGGCGACCCGGTCGACGTGGAGGCACACCGGCGCGGCCAGACCCTCTACGGCGCGGACAGCCGGATCCCGCTGCACCCCACGGTCATCTCCGAGGCCGGTGGCTCGCTGCTGCCCGACCAGGTCCGCCCCTCGCTGCTCTGGACGATCACCATGGACGGCGAGGGTGAGCGCACCGACGTCGAGGTGGAGCGGGCCCTGGTGAGGAGCCGGGCCAAGCTCGACTACCCCGGCGTGCAGAAGCAGATCGACGACGGGACCGCCGACGAGTCCCTGATGCTGCTCAAGGAGGTCGGCGAGCTGCGGCTCAAGCGTGAGGCGGCGCGCGGCGGCGTCTCCCTGCCGCTGCCGGAGCAGGAGGTCGACACGGCCGGGTCGGAGTGGGAGCTGACCTACCGCGACCTGCTGCCCGTCGAGGAGTGGAACGCGCAGATGTCGCTGCTGACCGGCTTCGCCGCGGCCTCGCTGATGATGTACGCGCGGGTGGGCTTCCTGCGCACCCTCCCGCCGCCGGACCCGCGCGACGTGCAGCGGCTGCACCGCACCGCACACGCTTTGGGCATCGAGTGGCCGGCCGAGCTGCTGTTCCCCGACTTCATCCGCGGCCTCGACGTGGCCAAGCCGCAGCACGCCGCGATGATCTCGGCCTGCACGCGGCTGCTCCGCGGCAGCGGCTACGTCGCGTTCGACGGGGAGACGCCGGCCCAGCCGCTGCACAGCGCGCTCAACGCCGAGTACGCCCACGTGACGGCGCCGCTGCGCCGGCTCGGCGACCGCTACGCCTCGGAGGTCTGCGTGGCGCTGTGCGCCGGCACCGACGTGCCCGACTGGGTGCACGCCGCGCTGCCCGACCTGGCGAAGATCATGCAGGAGTCGTCGCAGCGCGCCAACCGCTACGAGCGGATGGTCCTCGACCTGGTCGAGGCCGGGCTGCTGCAGCACCGCGTGGGGGAGAGCTTCGCGGCGGTCGTGGTCGAGGTGAACGAGAAGGAGCGGACGCGCGGCACGGTCACCCTGGCCGACCCCGCGGTCGAGGCTCCAGTGGTGTCGGCCTCGGACATCCCGCTCGGCACCGACGTCCGCGTCCGCCTGACGACCGCCGACGTCGAGCACCGCAAGGTCGAGTTCACCCTCGAGTGACGCTCAGCCGGCCGCGTGGCTGAGCACGTTGACCACGCTCCCGGCCCGGGTCGCGCAGGAAGAACCGGCGCACGCCCCACTCCTCGTCCCGGAGCTCGTGGACGATCTCGAGCCCCGCGGCCCGCGCCGCGTCGTACGCCGCGTCGACGTCGTCGACCTCGACCGACACCTGCGGGTTGACCACCGCGGTCTGGTCGCGGGTCATCACGCTGACCTGGTGCCGGCCGGTGCCGTCCGCGTACGTCGCGACCCAGCCGAGGTTCATCACCTCCGAGAGCCCGAGCACGTCGACGTAGGCCGACGCGGCGGCGTCGAGGTCGGGCACGGTCAGGATCGGCATCACCCGCAGCACGGTCATGGCCCCAGCCTCCCGCGGTCCGATGCGCTCGGGCTTGGACGAATGGGACGGGCTCAGCCGGTCGCGGCGACGAACGCCCGCAGCTCGCCGTCCGGCGCCTCCCACGCGGCCCGGAACGCCGGATGGAGTGGCAGCTCGCCGAGCTCGTGGGGGGCCGCCCACACGTGCGCCTCCGACTCCGAGAGGTGCGCCAGGTGGACCCGTCCGGTGGCGACCGCGAGCACGGTCTCGTACTCCCACCCGCCGCAGCTGGCGACGTACGTCGACCGCACCTCGACGTCCCGGATCCGGATCGACATCTCCTCCGCGGCCTCCCGGAGCGCCGCCTGGACCGCGCTCTCGCCGCGCTCGCGGGCACCGCCGGGGATCGACCAGGTGCCGCCCTGGTGCGCCCAGCCGGCCCGCAGCTGGAGCAGCACCTGCCCCCGGTCTGCCACCAGCAGCCCCGCGGCGCCGCGGCGACCCCAGTGCGCGTGACCGTGCGCACACGTGGCCCAGCTCATGGGCCCATTCTGTCGAGCCCGCCCTAGACTCCCCGCTCGTGGACCCTGACAGCGCCGATGTCATCGTGGTGGGCGCGGGCCTGGCCGGCCTGGTGGCCGCCGCGGAGGCGGCCGACGCCGGCCGGTCGGTGCTGCTGCTCGACCAGGAGGGCGAGCAGAGCCTGGGCGGCCAGGCGTTCTGGAGCCTGGGCGGGCTGTTCCTCGTGGACAGCCCCGAGCAGCGCCGGATGGGCGTCAAGGACTCCCACGAGCTGGCGCTGCAGGACTGGATGGGCAGCGCCCAGTTCGACCGCGAGGAGGACCGGTGGCCGCGCGCCTGGGCCGAGGCGTACGTCGACTTCGCGGCCGGCGAGAAGCGGTCGTGGCTGCGCGGGATGGGCCACCGGTTCTTCCCCATCGTCGGCTGGGCGGAGCGCGGTGACGGCCGCGCCGCCGGGCACGGCAACTCGGTGCCGCGCTTCCACATCACGTGGGGGACCGGTCCGGGCGTCGTGGCGCCGTTCGAGAAGCGGGTCCGGGAGCACGTCGCGAGCGGCCGGGTCACGCTCCGGTTCCGGCACCGCGTGGACGGCCTCGTCGTCGACGGCGGGACCGTGGTCGGCGTCCAGGGCCGGACGTTGGCTCCGGACGGCGCCGAGCGCGGCCGGCCCACCAACCGCGACGAGGTCGCGGACTTCGAGCTGCGTGGCCAGGCGGTCGTCGTCACGAGCGGCGGCATCGGCGGCGACCACGACCTGGTGCGCAAGGCCTGGCCGGCCCGGCTCGGCCCGCCGCCGCGGACGATGGTGGCCGGCGTGCCGGCCCACGTCGACGGCCGCATGCTCGGGATCACCGAGGCCGCCGGCGCCCGGCTGATCAACCCGGACCGGATGTGGCACTACGTCGAGGGGCTGCGCAACTGGGACCCGATCTGGGACAACCACGGCATCCGGATCCTGCCCGGGCCCTCCTCGCTGTGGCTGGACGCCGGCGGGAACCGGCTGCCGGCGCCGTACTTCCCCGGGTTCGACACCCTCGGGACCCTCCGGCACCTGCGCGAGACCGGCTGGGACTACTCGTGGTTCGTGCTGACCCAGAAGATCATCGAGAAGGAGTTCGCGCTCTCCGGCTCCGAGCAGAACCCGGACCTCACCGGCAAGGACGTCCGGCTGCTGCTCAAGCGCGCGGTCGGCAAGGGCGCGCCCGGGCCGGTCGAGGCGTTCAAGGAGCACGGCCAGGACTTCGTGGTCGCCGCGACCCTGGCCGAGCTGGTCGACGGCATGAACGCGATCGCCGACCCCGACGTGCCGCCGCTGACCGAGGCCGCCGTGCGCGAGATCGTCGAGGCCCGCGACCGCGAGATCGACAACGGCTACTCCAAGGACGCCCAGGTCACCGCGATCCACGGCGCTCGCAGGTACCGCGGCGACAAGCTGATCCGGGTCGCCACCCCGCACAAGATCCTCGACCCCAGCGCCGGCCCGCTGATCGCGGTGCGCCTCAACATCCTCTCCCGCAAGACCCTCGGTGGCCTGGAGACCGACCTGTCCGGCCGCTGCCTGCGCGCCGACGGCACCCCGTTCCCGGGGCTGTACGCCGCGGGCGAGGTCAACGGCTTCGGCGGCGGCGGGATGATGGGCTACAACGCCCTCGAGGGCACCTTCCTCGGCGGCTGCCTGTTCTCCGGCCGGATCGCCGGTCGTGCCGCCGGAGCGGCGGTGGGGTAGCAACCTCCGTCCCCAGGGCGGCGGTGGCTGAGCAACCTCTCTCCCCGTGGACAACGGTTCCTCACCCACCGCCACCGTGGGAGCGCCTCAGCCAGCCGGCGTGACCAGCTCCACCAGATCCGCGATCGAGTCGACCACGCGGGTCGGGCGGTAGGGGAACCGCTCGATGTCCTCGCGCCGGGTCGAACCGGTCGTGACCAGCACGGTGCGCAGGCCGGCCTCGAGTCCGCTGATGATGTCGGTGTCCATCCGGTCGCCGACCATCACGGTGGTCTCGGAGTGGGCCTCGAGCCGGTTGATGGCCGAGCGCATCATCAGAGGGTTCGGCTTCCCGATGAAGTACGGCGACCGGCCGGTGGCTGTGCTGATCAGCGCGGCGACCGAGCCGGTCGCCGGCAGCGAGCCGGCGGGTGACGGGCCGGAGACGTCCGGGTTGGTCGCGATGAACCGCGCCCCGGCCTCGACGAGCCGGACCGCGCGGGTGATGGCCTCGAACGAGTAGGTGCGGGTCTCGCCCAGCACCACGTAGTCCGGGTTGCGGTCGGTCATGACGTAACCGATGTCGTGGAGCGCGTTGGTCAGCCCCGCCTCGCCCACGACGTAGGCGGAGCCGTGGGGGCGCTGGTCGGACAGGAACTGCGCGGTCGCCAGCGCCGAGGTCCAGATCGCCTCCTCGGGGACGTCGATGCCGCTGCCGAGGAGCCGGGCGCGCAGGTCGCGCGGGGTGAAGATCGAGTTGTTGGTCAGCACCAGGAACCGGAGGCCGCTGCTCTTGAGCGCCTCGATGAACTCCGGCCCGCCCGGGATCGCCTCCTCCTCGTGGACGAGCACACCGTCCATGTCGGTGAGCCAGGTGTGCACCGGTCGCGGTTCCTCGGACATGTCGAGGATTGTCGCAAGGAGCTAGGCCCCCAGCTCCAGTGCGTGCGAGCCGCGGGCCGCCTTGGCCGAGAGGTAGCGGCGGTTGGAGGCGGTGAGGTGCACCGCGGTCGGCACCCGCTCGACGATCTCGAGCCCGTGGGCAACCAGCTGCGCGGCCTTGTCCGGGTTGTTGGTGAGCAGCGCGAACCGGTCCACCTCGAGCGCGAGCAGCATCTGCGCGGCCGCGGTGTAGTCGCGCGCGTCGGCGGCGTACCCGAGCGCCAGGTTGGCGTCGTAGGTGTCGAGCCCGCGGTCCTGGAGGCGGTAGGCCTCGAGCTTGGCGTAGAGGCCGATGCCGCGGCCCTCCTGGCGCAGGTAGAGCAGGTAGCCGCCGTGCGCCTCGATCCGGTCCACCGCCTCGTGCAGCTGCGGCCCGCAGTCGCATCGGCGGGAGCCCAGCACGTCGCCGGTGAGGCACTCGCTGTGCAGGCGCACGAGAGGTACGTCGCACGGCCGATCCCCCGGTTGGCCCAGCACGATCGCCAGGTGCTCGAGCCCGTCGGACAGCCCGTCGAAGGTCACCACCTCGGCCACGGTGTCGACCTCCCCGAGCCGGAGGGGCAGGGTCACCCGGGAGCGCACGGAGGCTGCCGTCACCACAGCGTCACCATGGGGCAGGCTCCCGGAACCGCTCCGAGAGGGCGTACCGCAGCAGCACCACGTCCCCGATCGGGCGGGTGTCGACCAGCCTCGCGCGCCGGCTCCCGGAGAACGGGAACCGGCCGGCGCCCACGAACCGGGTGGCGCCCTCGTGCCCGACGAAGATCGGCGCGATCACCAGCTGCAGCTCGTCGGCCAGTCCCTCGGTCAGGAACTGGGTGTGCACCTCGCCGCCACCCTCGACCATGAGCCGGCGTACGCCGCGCGCGTGCAGGTCCTCGCTGACGCGACGCAGCTCGACGGGTCGCCCGCCGTCGACGACCGTGGCGACCGGCGACAGGTGCTCGGAGGCCATGTCCACGGTGTCGCTGGCGCAGTAGACCAGCTTGGGCCCGGTGCCGGCGGTGAAGAACCGGGACTCCGCGTCGAGCTTGGCTCGGTTGGTCACCGTGACCTTGAGCGGCTGCGCAGGGAGCCCCGCGGAGCGCCGCCGCGCGACCCGTTCGGGGCAGCGGACCTGCAGCCGGGGGTCGTCGTTGCGGACGGTGGCGGCACCGACCAGGATCGCGTCGCTGCCCGCCCGGATCGCGTCGACCCGGTCGAAGTCGGCGTCGTTGGAGAGCAGCAGCCGCTGGTCGCTCGCGTCGTCGAGGAAGCCGTCGAGGGACATGCCGCACGACAGCAACGTGTACGGACGGTCAGACACGTCGCCCTCCCAAGACGAGCAGCCCGGGCAGCGTGGCGATCAGCGCCAGCACGCCGAACGTCACCGACACGGCCAGCCCGACCGCGGCCGTCGACCCGAACGCCGTGAACGCCCATGCAGCCATCCCCTCGCGCGGCCCCCAGCCGGCGACGTTGAGCGGGACCGCGGCGCCGAGCAGCACCAGCGCCCCGACCGGCAGCAGCTGGAGCGGGGTGAGCGCGACGCCGACCGACTCCGCGGCCACGAGGAAGACCACCAGGTGGCCGGCCACGGCCAGCGCCGACAGCACCACGACGGCGCCGCCGGCGACGGCCGCGACGCCGAGGACCGCCAGGCCGGCCCAGCGCCACGCGCCCGGGAGCAGCACGGTGCCGACGACGGCCACCTGCACCAGCTGACCGAGCCCGCGCTCCCACAGCACGCCCCGCCAGCCGTGCCGAGCGCCGCGGTGGACGTCGCCGACGACTCCGCCGGGCACGGTCGCGTTGACCAGCTGGGAGCGGTAGTAGGCGACGTACGCCGTCCGCAGCGGCACCCTCTCCCCGCATCGCGCCGAGACCAGCGACCAGCGCGCGGCGCAGCACCACGTCGTGCCGGCCGTCACGACGAGCGCGACCACGACCGCCCACCAGTGCGTCGCCCGCAGCCCGTCCAGGAACGGCCCGGTGCCCAGCCGCCAGACCAGGAACGCGAGCAGGAGCGTCCCGCCCAGCAGGCGCACCGGGGTTTCGAGACGCTTGCTGCGCAAGCTCCTCAACCACCGGTGCTCGCGGTGGCTGAGGAGGGCGCTCTGCGCCCGTCTCGAAGCCGGGTGACCCGGGGCTGGGACCCGACCGACGCTCTCGACGCTCATCGCGCCGCCTCCAGCGCCCCGGCCACCTGCGCGGTGGTCCGGGACCACGTCGGCAGGGTCAGCCGCCGCAGGCCGGCGGAGCGGCGCAGACGGCGGCGGCGTCGTGGATCCCCGAGCCAGCGGCGCAGGGCGCCGGCCAGGGCGTCGGGGTCGCCGGGGCGCACCAGGAGACCGGGACTGCTGCCGTCGTCGCCGTGCCCGAGCGCCTCCGGGACGCCGCCGACCGCGCTCGCGACCACGGGCAGGGCGTGGGCGAGCGCCTCGGTCACCACCATCCCGTAGCTCTCGGCTCGCGAGGGCAGCACGAGCAGGTCGGCCGCGGCGTACGCCGTCCGCAGCTCGTCGTGCGCGAGCGGGCCGGCGAACACGATCCGGTCACCGATGCCCGTGTCGGCGGCGAGCTTGTGGAGCTCGTCGACGAAGTCGGGGTCGACGTCCAGCGGGCCGACCAGCGTGCAGCGCCAGTCGAGGTCGGTGAGCGTCGCGAGCGCCGCGAGCAGCACGTCGTGGCCCTTCGCCGGCCGCACGGAGGCGACGCAGAGCAGCTCGCCGCCCTCCTCGGACCCGGACACCGGGTCGGCCACCTCCGCGCCCGGGACCGCGACGTGCAGCAGGTCCGCGTCGAGCCGGTAGTGCTCGGTGAGCCAGCGCCGGCTCCAGGTGCTGGTCGTCACCACCGCAGCCGCCGCGGCCAGGAGCTCGCGCTCACCCGGCGTCTCGAAGGTCATGTGCACCAGCGCCACGAGCCGGAACCGGTGGGCGTGCGACAGCAGCACGTCCGCGGCCCAGGACACCACGAGGCTGTCGACCAGCACCATGGCACCGTCCGGCACGCCGGGCAGCACCGCGCCGACGTCGGGCGACGAGGCGACCTCGTGGGTGACCACGTCCCAGCCCAGCCCGACCAGCCCGGCCCGCAGGCGCCGGTCGTAGACGTTGCCCCCGCTCGGGCGGTCGGCGAAGCCGGCGGGCACCAGGAGGTGGACGGTCATGACGCTGCTCCGGTGGACAGCGGCCGCTCGTAGCTGGCCCACGCCACGTGCGACTCGTGCAGCGTGACCATGAGCCCGGTCAGCAGGTCGTCGTCGGCGAACCGCTCGGCGAGCCGGTCCGCGACCCACCGGGCCAGCGCCTCGGTCGAGGTGTTGGTGCCCTTGAAGGTGTCCTCGTCGTCGAGGTTGCGGTAGTTCAGCCCGGCCAGGACGTCCTTCAGCTCCTCCGCCGCGCGGCCGATGTCGACCAGGATCCCGTCCGGGCCGAGGTCCGGGCCGCGGAACGTCGCGTCCACGACGTAGGTCGCGCCGTGCAGCCGCTGGGCGGGCCCGAACACCTCGCCGTCGAAGCTGTGGGCGATCATCACGTGGTCGCGGACGGTCACGCCGAACATCAGCTCTCCCGGTCGGTGGGGTAGGTGATCGTGTGGCAGAGCGCGCCCCGCCGGCCGGTGCTCAGGTCGGACATCAGCTCGGGCAGCTCCGCGAACGCCGAGGCGCCGGTGAACAGCGCGTCGTAGGCGGGGTCGCGGAGCAGGTCGAGGGCGAGCGCGAGCCGCTCGCCGCGCGTGCGGCGGTGCCGCCGCGACAGCGCCACCTCGCCGACCTGGCTCGCGCGCACCCGCAGCCGCCCGGAGTGGAACGAGCCGCCGAGGTCCAGCCGGACCGGGGTGTCGCCGTACCAGCTGAGGTCGACGACCTCCCCGTCCGGCGCCAGCAGCTCCAGCGAGCGCTGCAGGCCGGCCTCGGTGGCGCTCGCGTGCACGACGAGGTCACGCCCGCCCCTTGCCTCGGAGGGATGGGCGAACGCGACGCCCAGGGACTCGGCCACCTCGGCCCTGGTCGGGTCGACGTCGACCAGGGTGACGTCGACGCCGGGGATGGCGGCCAGCAGGCGCGCCACGCAGCAGCCGACCATCCCGGCCCCGACCACGGCGATCCGGTCGCCCACCATGGGTGCGGCGTCCCAGAGCGCGTTGACCGCGGTCTCGACGGTGCCCGCGAGCACCGCGCGGTCGGCGGGCACGCCGTCCGGCACCACGGTGACGTCGCCGGCCGGCACGACGTACGCCGTCTGGTGCGGGTGCAGGCAGAACACGGTCTTGCCCAGCAGCGAGAGATCGCCCGCCTCGACCACGCCGACGTTGAGGTAGCCGTACTTCACCGGCCCGGGGAAGTCGCCGTCCTGGTGCGGCGCCCGCATCCGCTCGTGCTGGTCGGGCGGCACCGCCCCCCGGAACACCAGCGTCTCGGTGCCGCGGCTCACGCCCGAGCGGAGCGTGCGGACCAGGACCTGCCCCGGGCCGGGCTCGGGCACGGTGACCGGGCGGATCTCGCCGCGTCCGGGACTCACCCAGAAGGCCAGCTCCTGCACCGTGCCACCTCCTCATCTGAACCGGACCGCCGCACCGAACGTGTTGCGGTCGTACTGACTGACACGGAGGTGGAGCGCGGGTGGTTCACCCGAATCTGGTGACCGGCTCCCGGTTCGCCCTGGTCGCGGCGACCGGTGTCGTCGCGCTCGCGGACGGTCCGCGCTGGCTGCTCGGCGGGCTGGTCACGGTCGCGCTCCTGACCGACCTGGTCGACGGCCGCCTGGCCCGAGCCACCGGCACGACGTCCGAGCTCGGGGCCCGGCTGGACCAGGAGGCCGACGCGCTCCTCATCCTCGTGCTCAGCGCGATCGTCGCGGCCGACCTCGGCTGGTGGGTGCTCGGCATCGGGCTGGCGCGCTACGGCTTCGGGGCGCTGTTCACGCTGGTCGGCCCGCTGCGGTCACCCCCGGCCCGGCCCCGGTTCTGGTGCAAGACGGTCGCGGCCCTCGTCGGTGTCGTCCTGGCCGCCGCGGCCGCGCTCCCGCTCCCGGACGTGGTGGCGACCGTCGGCGTCGCGGCCGCGGCGGTGCTGCTCGCCGAGTCGTTCCTGCACGAGGCGGTCGACCGCTGGCGCGCTCCGGGGGCGCCGCTGGTGGTGCCCTACGGCACCGTGCTCGCGTTCCTCGTGGTCTGGCTCGCGCTCGTCGCCCCCACGGACCGCGACCACCTCACCCTGACCGCGCTGCTGCGACTCCCGCTGGAGGTGCTGGCGGTGGTCGTCCTCTCCCTGGTGCCCTGGCGGCGGCTGCGGGTCGCGACGACGGCTGCGTCGGGGCTGCTGCTGGGGCTGCTTCTCCTGGTCAAGGTGCTGGACCTGTCGTTCAACATGGTCTTCGACCGGGACTTCGACCCGGTGGGGGACTGGTCCTACCTCGGGCCCGGCGTCGGCGTGCTCGGCGACTCGATCGGTGCCGGGTGGGCGCGGGTGGTCGCGGTGCTGGCCGGGCTGGCCACGCTGGCGCTGCTGGTCGGCGTACCGCTCGCGATGCTGCGTCTGGTGCGCGTCGCCGCTGGCCGGCGCCGGTTCTCGTTGAGCGCGGCCACGGCGTTCGTCTCCGCCTGGGTGCTCTGCTTCGCGACCGGCGTCCAGGCGGTGCCGGGCGCGCCGGTCGCCTCCACGAGCGCGGCGTCGCTGACCGTCGACGAGGTGCAGCTGGTGCGGGCCGACTTCGCGGACCTGCGGGAGTTCTCCGGGGAGATCGACACCGATCCGTACGCCGAGCGGGCCGCGGCCGACCCGGGTGCCCTGCTGTCCGGGCTGGCGGGGAAGGACGTGCTGCTGGTCTTCGTCGAGAGCTACGGCCGGGTGGCGGTGCAGGACACGTCGTACTCGGAGGGGATCGCGCAGGTCCTCGACCAGGGCACCCAGGACCTGGCGGCGGCCGGCTACCACTCGAAGAGCGCCTTCCTCACCTCGCCGACGTTCGGCGCGGGCAGCTGGCTGGCCCACTCCAGCCTGCAGTCCGGGCTCTGGGTCGACAGCCAGCGCCGCTACCGCCAGCTCCTCGGCGCGGACCGGATGACGCTCACCAGCCTGTTCGGGCAGGCCGGCTGGCGCACCGTCTTCGACGTCCCGGCCGACACGAAGGACTGGCCGGAGGGGAAGGACTTCTACGACTTCGACCAGTACTACGACTCCCGCAACGTCGGCTACGAGGGGCCGACGTTCGGCTACGCCCCGATGCCCGACCAGTACACCCTCGAGGACTTCCGCCGCCGCGAGCTCGCGCCGGCGGACCGCCCGCCGGTGATGGCCGAGATCGACCTGATCTCCAGCCACCACCCGTGGACGCCTCTGCCGCACATGGTCCCGTGGGACCAGGTCGGCGACGGCTCGGTCTACGACGGGATGCCCGAGCAGGGGCAGAGCTCGAAGGAGGTCTTCCGGGACCCCGAGGCGGTCAAGCAGGTCTACGGCGAGTCCGTCGAGTACACCTGGCAGGCGCTCACGTCGTTCCTGACGACCTACGACGACCCGAACCTCGTCCTCGTCGTCCTCGGCGACCACCAGCCGCACACCTACGTGAGCGGTGAGCACGCCGGGCCACGACGTGCCGATCAGCGTGATCGCCCAGGACCCGTCCGTCATGGAGCGGATCGCCGGCTGGGGCTGGCAGGACGGCCTGCGCCCCTCACCGGACGCGACCGTCTGGCGGATGGACACCTTCCGCGACCGGTTCCTGCAGGCCTTCGGCACTGGTGGGTGACCTCGCGGATCGGACTGCGCCCACCGCTGGTTGAGCAGGTCGCGGGAACCTGCGTCCGGAGCCGCCCCCCGCCGATCGAGCTTGTCGAGATCGCCGCACCGGCGCTGGGACTCGCCCACCGTTGGTTGAGGAGGTCGCGCAGCGACCGTCTCGAAACCTCGCAACCCGGTGCTGGGACCGGTGCGGCAACCCGACGGCTGAGTGTCTGACCCTCGCCGGGGCTGTCAATCCTGGGTGCCTTCGCTTCGGTTCGTCGGGGCGGGTTGACAGCCCCGGCGAGGGTCAAAGGCGGGCTGGCTGTCGGGTTGCCGCGCGGGGCGTGGCTGCGGTCGGGCGGTGGTGCGGTACGCCGCCGCGAAGGCACCCGCTGGACGAGCGGGTGACGTCTGACCCACCGCTGGTTGAGGAGGGCGCTCTGCGACCGTCTCGAAACCTCCGCCGCGAAGGCACCCCCCCACTCACCCACCGCCGGTCGAATCCATGGTCGCCGAGCCCGCAGAAGATTCTGAAAAAAGTTTCGGGATCCCTTGTGGAATGGGGCTTTCCGGGCCTCCGACTGTCGGTGGTCGATGGCAGTGTTGGTCCCACGATGACCTCTGACTTCGACCCGCCTCAGCCCGCCGAGTGCGACGACCCCGCCTCGGTGCTGGCCCACGCGCGGGCCCAGAAGCAGGTCGAGGACGACGCCGCCCGCGAGGTGATGAAGGCCGCCGCGCGGTGGGCGGCGATGCACTCCAGCGACTCGGTGGTCGGGCCGGTCGCCTCCTGGCACGAGTCCTGGCACGAGTCGGCTCTGCCGCTGGGTGGCGAAGGGCTGCCCGGAGGTCGCGGAGTTCGCGGTGGTCGAGTTCGCCGCCGCGCTGGGCCGCTCCACCGAGTCCGGGCGCCGCTTCCTCGCCCAAGCCGTCGAGGGCCGCTACCGGCTCCGGCGCTGCTGGGAACGGCTCGAGGCCGGTGACCTGCAGGCCTTCCGGCTCGGCTACATCGCCGACCGCACCATGACCCTGTCCCCGGCGGCGGCGGCGTTCGTGGACGCCCACGTCGCCCCGGTCGCCCACAAGATCGGCCCCGCCCAGCTGGGCCGGCTGATCGAGGAAGCCACCGCCAGGTTCGACCCCGACCAGACCGAGGCCGACCGGCTCGCCGCCGCCGAGGTCCGCCACCTCGACGTGGACCTGGCCCAGGTCTGTGTCGCCGGGACCGTGCACGTCGAGGGCGACCTCGACCTCGCCGACGCCCTGGACTTCAACACCGCCCTCGCCGCGGACGCCCACGCCCAGCTCCTGCTGGGCTCCACCGAGTCGCTGGACGTACGCCGCTCCATCGCGGCCGGCAACCTGGCCCGCCACCAACTCACCCTCGACCTCACCGACGACGGACGCGCAGCCGAGCCGCCGCCGGAAGCGGGAGGTGGTGCTGCACGTCCACCTCGCCGACGCCGCCCTCCTCGGTGCCGGCGGGTTGGCGCGGGTCCAGGAAACCAAGGGCCCGGTCACCGTCGCCCAGGTCCGCCAGTGGTGCGCCAACCCCGACACCCACGTCACCGTCCAACCCGTGCTGGACCTGGGTGAGCACCTCCAGGTCGGCTCCTACGAAGCCTCCGCCCGGCTCAAGCTCCAGACCCAGCTACGCGACGGGACCTGCGTCTTCGCGTTCTGCTACCGCCCCGCCGAAGACTGCGACTGCGACCACCGCGTCCCCCACCTGGATGACGGACCGACCTGCAGCTGCAACCTCGCCCCCACCTGTCGTGGCCACCACCGCGCCAAAACCACCGGCGGCTGGACCTACGTGACCGTCGAACCCGGCGTCTACCTCTGGCGCAGCCCGCTGGGCTACCAGTTCCTCCGCGACCACACCGGCACCCTCGACGTCACCCCCGACCACGAACGACGCCGCCTCGCCCGAGAGTTCCGCGCCCACTTCGGACCCACCGATCCGCAGGCCCGGCCGACGAGCACGAACCCTGACCACCCCGCCCCACACCCCGCTCACCACCGGCGAGCGGGGGTGTCGGCGCGTCCTCGACGGCATCGTCGGGCGGAGCCGACAGCGGCTTGGTCGGGCGGCAGGAGCGGGCGCGGCCCTGTCGGCGATCGATGCTTCCATTCCCGTGTGCACAAAGTCGTCCTCGGCGCTTTGACCCATGACCATGAGGTTCTTCTGGTCCACCGCAGACCGGACAAGCACGCGTATCCGGACGTATGGGACCTGCCCGGTGGACTCGTCGAGCCTGGTGAGTCCGAACTTGGAGCACTTGCGCGCGAGCTGCATGAAGAACTCGGGGTGCACATCTCGACGGACTCTGCTGCTCACCTGTGCCACGTGATAGTCGGCACGGGCGAAGACCAGGCCATGCTCAGCGGCTGGCTGGTTCACGACTGGCGAGGAACGCCAAGCAACGCCGCCCCGGAGGAGCACGACAACATCAACTGGTTCCGCATGGACGCGCTGCCGCCACCTCCCCATCCGGCGATGCGGGCTGCTCTGCTGAATGCGGTGCGGGGCCACCGCGACTGAATCCCTCATCAAGGCTTGGCTCGACGCATCCGCTCATCGCCATGGTCGGGCTCTGCCCGCACGAAGGCGAATTCGAGAGTGACCTACTCGTTGAGCAGCACGCCCACCACACGCATGGCGTCTTCGAAGTCGTCGAGGGACTCAGGGTCCTCCAAGGTGTACCGGCAGGTGGCCAGCGCCTTCCAGAGCGCCCAACCGCGTCCTCGCTCCCAGGTGGCGTCGTCGACCGCAAGACGCTCACGGAAGGCCTGTCGCCCTTCGGTTGTCAGAAGTGTCCAAGCAACGGCGAGGTCACAGGCCGGGTCACCCACGCCGCAGGTTCCGAAGTCGATGACGGCTGCAAGCTGCCCGGCATCGTCGAGCAGAAGATTGCCGTTCGCCATGTCGCCGTGGAACCAGCGGTCGACGCCGTCCCAGCGTGCGCTCAGCGCGTCGTCCCAGATCTGACGGGCGCGGTCGACGTCGATGTGGCCTTCCAGGGCGCGCAGGGAGTCTTGGGTGTTGACGTCGAAGGTGCGGAGCGTGCCACCTCGAAACCAGTTGTGGATGCCTGGCTGTGGTCCGTCGGTCGGATCGACTGCCTGTAGAGCAGACAGGAACGTCGCCACGTCAGTGGCGAACGTGACCGGGTCGGCAATCCCGTCCGTCGTCGCAGTACGGCCACGAATCCACTGGTATATCGACCACGGATGCGGGTAGTCAGGGCTCGGCGCGCCTTGGCCGAGAGGTGTCGGGATCGGGACCGGAAGATGGGCCGCGAGAATCGGCAGCCACCGGTGCTCCTTCTCGACAGCTTGGGCGTACTCGAGAGCGCTGGGCAGGCGCACCACCATGTCGTCGCCGAGGTGGAACGTCCAGTTGTCCCACCCGCCCTTCTTGACGGGCCTGATCGGTCGCTCGGCCCACTGCGGGAACTGGCTGTTGATCAGCTGGCGAACTTGGTTGGTCTCGACCCTCACTCGCGTGGGCACGGGACCAAGATCCGGGGTGTCACTCACCTCAGGCTCCGACTGCTCTGGCTATGGCGCATCTGAGGCTACGAGGAACCCTTGTCATCTGCGAAGCAACTATCGGTGAAAGAGATCGGCTTTCCGGCGGCGTGGGCATACGCGATCTCCCTGCTCGTGGACTCGCCGACATATCCGCCCGGGTTGACGACCAGGACCCGGTCAGCCAGATCGATCTTGCGCAGGTGGAGGGCGTCCAGATCAGTCTTCTGCTCGTGGGTGATCGACTCGCCTGCTTCGCCCGGCGCGAGGACGATGACACCAGCGAAGGTCAGGTCACGGTTCGCCGCACGCATCTCGTCCACGAACCGGGCAGAGCCGCAGATGCAGACGATCTCAGGACGGTCGGGCACGGCTCAGTCCTTCGGGACGCGCCAGGAGGGCGGCACCGGCCCGTCGGGCCAGCTCGCGATGCACACGCGGTTGCCGGCGCGGTCGGCGAGGATCCAGTTCACCGGCGCATCCGTGTCGTCGACGATGCGGCCGCCCGCGGCGAGCGCCGGCCGCCAGGCGTGCCTCGACGTGCTCGCGGGCGACCGAGACGTCGACGTGCATCGCGTGCCGCAGCGGCTTGGCCGGGTCGAGGTCCTGCATCCAGACCGTCGAGCCGTGGCCGAGCGGGTCCACCGCGTTGTCGTCGTCCAGCGCGGCGTAGCCGAGGACCGCGCGCCAGAAGCCGACGTCGATCGCGTCGGGCGTCGCCGCGACCGCCAGCTGGACCTCCTGTGCCGCGCCCCGGTCGGCGAGCGCTCCGTGCGCCCGCGCCACGGCCGAGACCGCCCGCGCAACGTCGATGTGCCGCTCCTCCACCCGGAACACGCCGCGGGTCAGCCGCACGCTGAGGCGGTCGTCGGCAACGGTCAGCAGCGCGCCCGAGCCCTCGAGGCCGGGCACCTGCGCGACCGCCTCGGCCAGCCGCGCGGCGGCGCCGAGCGACGCGATGCGGAACACGGCCGTCGCCCCGCCGTGGAGGACCACCCAGTCGTCGACGTCCTCCGCGGCGAGGAACTCACGCCAGCCCTGCTCGCTCATGCCCACCTCCTGGCCACAGAAGGTATGGCACGGCGCCCCGGCCAGCTCAGCCGAGCCGGAGGACCGTCTCGCCTGCGGCGGTGCGGACCTCGACACCGGTGATGTCCTCGGCGTCGGCCGCGGTCGCCGCGGAGAGCCGCATGGTCTTGCCCGGCAGCGCCTTCCACGAGGCCACCTGCTCGCTGCCGTCGCTGGTCTGGACGACCATCGTGTACGTCGACCACGAGGGGTCGTCGTAGGCCTCGCTCTCCTCGGCGTAGCTGCACTCGAGGTCGAGGCGGGTGCCCCAGCCCACCTGGGTGAGCGAGAGCCAGCCGGAGATCGGCTCGGGGCCCACGGGCGTCATCAGCACCGGAGCCGCCGTGGTGGGGGCGGCGGTGGGGGCCGGCGGCGCGACGCTGGTCCGCCCGGAGTCGTCGTCACCGCGGGTGGCGATGCCGATGCCGACGGCGCCGATCGCGATCACCGCGGCGGCCGCGACCAGGCCGCCGGTGACCCACGCCCGCCGCCGCTGGGACCGCCGGATCTGACGCACCAAGGACGGGAGGAGGGTCTCGGGGACCGGCGTCGGAAGCTGCTCGGGGTCGAGGATCTCGACCGGCACCCGGGCGAGCAGGCCGGGCAGCCCGGCCATCTCGCGCACCGACTGCGCACAGTCGGGACAGCCGGGCAGGTGTCGCTCGAAGGCGACCCGGTCCTCGGGCGAGAGGGCGCCGAGGACGTAGGCGCCGTCCTCGTGCTCGTGCCCACAGGTGGTGGTCACGCCGCTCCCACCCCCATCTCCTCGAGGGCGAGCCGCAGGGCGCGCAGCGCGTAGTGGGTCCGGCTCTTCACGGTGCCCTCCGGCACGCCGAGCCGGCGCGAGGCCTCGGCCACCGAGCGGCCGCGGTAGTAGCACTCCAGCAGCACCGCCCGGTGCTCGGTGGAGAGCTGGGTGATCGCCTCGGCGACGACCCACGACTGGAGCAGCGCGTCGGTCTGGTCCACCGGGTCGCCGGGCTCGGGCACCTGGTCGGTGGCCCGCTCGTTCTGGAACCGCTTGCTCCGCCACTCGTCGATGACGATGTTGCGGGCGACCGTGAACAGCCACGACCGGACCGACCCGCGGGCCTCGTCGAGGACCTCGTAGTGCTGCCAGGCCCGCAGCAGCGTCTCCTGGGCGACGTCCTCGGCCCGGACGCGGTCACCGGTCAGGTGCAGGCAGAACCCCCAGAGCGCGGCTGCATGCTCGTCGTGCAGCTGCTGCATCAGTGCGGTCGGGTTCTCGGCCATCGCGTCGCGGTACCTCCACTCGACGTACGTACGACGCCGCCCGCTGGTTCAGTGTGCCTCCGACGCGACCGTGGCGACGAGGAGATGTCTCTCCACGTCGCCACGGTACGGCGGGGCCCGGCGTCATCAACGACGCGCGATGCGCGGCACGATGATCACCGCGGCGACCACGTGGGTCAGGACCAGGCCGGCCTTGCTCACGAACCCGTCGCCCAGGGCGAGGTCGGGGACGCAGGACAGGACGGTCAGCGCCACGGCGGCGCGGTAGAACGTGGTGCGGCTGGTGTGGCGGGCGATCACGATGCCGACGACGGTCGACAGCAGGACCATCTGCGCGAAGGCGGGCAGGGGGATCGGACCGTCGGCCACCGCGAGCTCGTGACCGGCGACCTGGAACGCCGCGGCGACGACGGTCGCGGCGACCGCAGCGACGAAACCCGTGGCGAGACCGCGCTTCCAGGTGACCCGGCCGGCGGTGCGGCCCGCGGCGGTCCCGGCGGTCCAGGCGGTCGCGGTGGTGGTGGTTGCTGCGGGGGTGAAGGCGGTGGCGCTCATGGGTGGCTCTCCTGGTGGAAGGGGAGCGACTCCGTGCCGCTCCGTCACCCACTCCACGATCGCGCGACCGCCGATACGACAGGACTCTGGAAAGTTCCTCGAAACAGTGCCCCGGGCGTGAGAACGGCGCCCCGTCTGTGGGGCGGGGCGCCGGCCGCCGGTTCTCACGCGGGGGGATGCGCGCAACCGACAGTTGTCCTTTCCTACGTCAAAGGGGCCCGTTCAGTTCAGTGTGGTCTGGACCGCGTGCCGCTCGCGAGAGCACGGCCGGCGTCGAGATGCGGGTACCGTGGCGTCCGTCTTGGCAGTGGAGCGCCGTCGCGCTGCGTCATCGAATCGGGGGAACACATGAACGCTCGGCTCATCACGAGAGTCGCCGCGGCACTGGCCGGCATGTCCATGACCGTGCTCGGCCTGGCCCTGCCCGCCCAGGCGGGTCAGTGGGAAGGGGTCGACCCCGCGCACGACGCGGCCGCCTACACCTGCAAGCCGGGCCCGTGTCATTGGAAGAACGCCCCCAGCAACGCCAGCGCCGACATGGTGCGCCAGCTCGTGTCCTACCGCCGCGACACCATCCGGATCACCGTCACGCTGCGCAAGGTCGACACGTCGGCCGCCTTCGCGCTCTCCAGCATCCTGAAGAAGAGCGAGAAGGTCGGGCGCTACTACGGCGTCATCGCCCAGTTCTCACCGGGCAAGACGCCCACGGTCGTCATCCGCAACCCGCACGGCGTGCCGGTCGACTGCGGTGCCGCGACGCCGGAGCTCGTCGGCAACAAGATCAAGCTCGTGCTGCCGTCGCGCTGCGTGCACTCGCCCGAGTGGATCCGGTGGAGCGGCTACATGCGCGTGATCTTCCAGGGTGACCTCGACAACGACGCGAAGTTCGAGGGCTACTTCGACAAGTTCCGCACCCGCAGCGACATGCCGCTGAACAAGAACACCTTCGAGTTCTCCCGGCGCGTCTACCGCGCCGGCTGACCCGGCCGACGGTCAGGCCGACGGTCAGGCTGACGGTCAGGCGGGCGGTCAGGCGTCGCTCTCGACCCTCGCGAGGAGCAGGCGGGGCACCCCGAGCATCAGTCCGGCCAGCAGCACGAGCAACACCGCACCGACCCCGATCGCGGTCCGCAGGTCGATGATCACGTCGAAGATGAAGACCACGATCCCGGTCGCGAGCAGCGCCAGCAGGCCGAGCGCGATGGACACGAAGATGTGCGCCGCCTCCACCAGCAGGCCCTTCACCTTCCGCCCCGACAGCTGCCGGTGGGTGGCCACGGGGCTGAGCACGACGGCGGTCACGAGTGCGGCGAGGAGCACGAGGACCAGGTAGAACCGCTCCTGGCCGGTGGTCAGGTCGGAGAACCGCTGCTGGAACGGCAGCGTCAGCAGGAAGCCCGCCGTCAGCTGCGCGCTGGTCTGGATGACGCGGAGCTCCTGGAGCAGGTCGTCGTACTTGCGGTCCTCGCGCTCCGCCTCGCTCTCGTCGCGCTCCTTGTCGGGTCCTTCCGGATCCTGGTTCATGGGTCCCTCCTGAGGGCGAGGTACCCGGCCCCAAACGTGGAGGGAAACGTGGAGAGCGCCCCGTCACGCTGCGCAAGGGACGGGGCGCCCAGAGCTCCCCGAGACAGCCTGGGTCGAGGAGGTACCGACCAGCAGTGCCCGGACCCGGCCGCGCGAATGCTCACCCGAACGGGTGGAATCGCCAGGGACCCGGAGACGTCGATCGTCACTGGTGGGGGCGGACGAGTCCCGCCTCGTAGGCGAGCACCACGATCTGGACGCGGTCGCGGAGCCCGAGCTTCGACAGCACGCGACCGACGTGCGTCTTGACCGTGGCCTCGGAGACGAACAGCCGGGCCGCGATCTCGGCGTTGGACGCTCCGGTCGCCACCTCGCGCATGATCTCCCGCTCCCGTGGGGTCAGGCCCCGGACCTCGGGCGGCAGGCGACGTGGCCCCGGGAGCTCGACCTGGTCCAGCAGTCGGCGCGTGATCTCGGGTGCGATGACGGCATCGCCCCGGTGGACGCTGCGGATGGCCTGCACGACGTCCTCACCGCGGGCGCTCTTGAGCAGGAAGCCGCTGGCGCCCGCGCGCAGCGCGGCGAACGCGTGCTCGTCGACGTCGAACGTGGTGAGCATCAGCACCCGAGGTGGCGATGGGCCGCGGAGGATCCGGGTGGCTGCCTGTACGCCGTCCAGGACCGGCATCCGCACGTCCATCAGGACCACGTCGGGCGCCGTCCGGGTCACCCCGGCGACGGCGGCCGCGCCGTCGCCTGCCTCTCCGACCACCACGAGGTCGTCCTGGGACGCGACGATCATGGCCAGGCCCTCGCGGACCAGGTCCTGGTCATCGGCGAGGAAGACCCGGATGCTCATGGCGGGCCTGCTCGCTGCGCCGGCCGCCGTGGGGATGTGAGCGGCGACCGTGAAGCAGTCCTCGTCCGAGGTGACGTCGACGGTCCCGCCGAGCGCCGCGAGCCGGTCGTCCATGCCCGACAGGCCCCGGCCGGGACCGGCGGTGGCCCTCCGACGACCCTCGACCCGGTTGCCGACGGTGAGCTCCAGCGACTCCGGTCGCCAGCTCAGGAGCACGCGCGTGGTGGCGTCGGAGCCGGCGTGCTTGAGCACGTTGGTCAGAGCCTCCTGGGTGATGCGGTACGCCGCGAGCTCCGCGGCCCGGCTCATCCGCTGCGGTGCCCCTCGTTGCTCCAGGCGCACGGGGAGACCGGAGCGGCGTACGGTCGCGACCAGCTCGGGCAGGTCGGCGAGGGTGGGCTGAGCCTGGTCCTGCTCGCCGGCGTCCTGATGGAGCACGTGCAGCACCCCGCGCATGTCCTGCATCGCCTCCCTGCCCGCACGCGCGATGTTGTCGAGCACCGGCGCCGCCGACGCCGGGTCCTTGACCGCCATCAGCCGGCCGCCCTCGGCCTGGCTGACCATGACCGACAGGGAGTGCGCGACCACGTCGTGCATCTCACGGGCGATGCGCCGGCGCTCCTGCTCGGCTGCGCGGTCTGCGAGCTCGGCGACGTACAGCGCCCCCAACCGGCGGTAGCGGCCGGCGCACCAGGGCGCCACCACCATCGCGACCAGGCCGAGCACCAGGAAGAGCGGCCAGCTCGCCACCGGGTCCTGAGGTGACGCCAGGCCCGGCTGCGCCACCGTGAGGTAGTCCGAGCCCCACAACCGGACGACGACCAGCAGGCTGCCTGCGACCGACGCCGTCAGGGCCAGCAGGGAGGTCTGGTGGGAGCACCAGGCGGCCACGGAGTAGAGGACCACGGGGAAGACGAGCACGCTGGGGACGAGCACCGCGGAGAACGGGCCGGATGCCGTGCCGGGGTCGAGCGCGGGCGTCAGCAGCAGGAAGAGCACGAGTCCCCCCGCGATGCCGAGCGCGACCCGGGGGGACGAGCGGCGGAGCGCGACGGCGCCGTGGCCCAGCAGGACCACGAGCAGCGCCAGCACCTCGAGCGTCGAGGACCACGAGCTGGCCCAGATCGTGCGCACGGTCACGGGTGCCAGGATCGCGACCATCGCGAGCGCGAGACACCCGTCCACGACCCCGCCATGACCGCGCGCCCAGCGGTGGGCCGCGGACCACCCGAGCGCCGAGTCCACCGACTCATCCTAGATGTGCTGTAGGCACCTCTACTCCTGCGGGCTGACGTGATCATCCTCGAGGCCGACGCGTGGGGCGCCACCGTCGAGGGACGGTCGAGGTCGAACCGACTCACCGATCACCGGAGAAGGCCCATGAACCGTCCCACGCAGCCGCGACCTCGACCGATGACCCCCGCACGGCCTTCGGCCGTGGTCGCGGCGCACCTGGTCCCGCTCGTCCTGCTGCCGTCGGGGATCTGGCGGATCCTGCTGGGTTGCGGGCTGTCCATGGGTTTCAGCGAGGGCAGCCTGGACGGGCAGGGCTTCCCTGGCCGCGGCACCGTCATGGTCGTCTTCCTCACCCTGCTGACCGAGGCTCTGGCCCTGCTCACCTTCGGGCTGGTCAGGCCGTGGGGCGAGGTCGTGCCCCGGTGGGTCCCGGTGCTCAAGGGCCGTCGGATCCCGGCCGCCCCGGTGGTCGTCGTCGCGACGGCGGGTGGTGTGCTGCTCACCGTGATCTGGGTGTTCGCGCTGGGCAACGTGTTCGCCGGCGGGCTCGACGAGATCACCGGGCGAGGCTGGCACGCCCTGGCCGTCGCGTGCTACCTGCCGGCCCTGGCCTGGGGTCCGTTGCTCCTGTGGGTGACCTTCCACTACCACCGGCGCCGGGCGCGCGAGTCCGTTGCGGGTGTCCCCGCGTCCCCGGACGGAGAGCGGGTACCTGCTCGACCGTGACCCGACCCACGCCGAGGAGCACCTACCGCCTCCAGCTCACCTCGGACTTCGACCTGTTCGAGGCCGCGCGCAGGCTGCCCTACCTCCACGACCTCGGGGTCGACTGGGTCTACCTGTCGCCGCTGCTCGCGGCCGAGTCCGGCAGCGAGCACGGCTACGACGTCGCGGTGCACACGCGGGAGGACCCCGAGCGCGGCGGGGCGACCGGCCTCGAGGTCCTGTCCGCGGTGGCCCACGGGCTGGACATGGGGGTGCTCGTCGACATCGTCCCCAACCATGTCGGGGTGGCGAGCCCGCGGCCGGCCACGTGGTGGTGGGACGTCCTCGAGCATGGTCCGGCGTCGCGGTTCGCGTCGTACTTCGACATCGACTGGGCGGCCGGCGGCGACCGGATCCTGCTCCCCGTCGTCGGCGACGGCGACGAGGGCGCCATCGAGGTCCTCCCGGAGGAGCGCGCGGTGGTCTACCACGAGCTGCGGCTCCCGATGGCCCCCGACACGAGCACTCTGGACGAGCAGCACTACGAGCTCATCGACTGGCGCCGCGGAGACAGCGAGCTCAACTACCGGCGCTTCTTCACGGTCACGACGCTCGCCGGCATCCGGGTGGAGGAGCCCGAGGTGTTCGAGGCCTCCCACCGGGAGATCCGGCGCTGGTTCGACGTCGGTCAGGTGGACGGGCTGCGCGTCGACCACCCCGACGGCCTGCGCGACCCGGCGGAGTACCTCGACCGGCTGGCCGGGCTGACCGACGGGTCCTACGTCCTGGTCGAGAAGATCCTCGAGCCGGGGGAGGCGCTGCCCTCCGGCTGGGCGACAGCGGGCACCACCGGCTACGACGTGCTCGCGCTGGTGGACCGGGTCCTCACCGACCCGGCCGGCGAGGGCGCGCTGACCGCTCTCGACCCCGCCGACTTCCCG
This sequence comes from uncultured Actinomycetota bacterium, assembly GCA_963766475.1. Lineage (GTDB taxonomy): Bacteria > Actinomycetota > Actinomycetes > Propionibacteriales > Nocardioidaceae > Nocardioides. The sequence continues at coordinate 433,203 of CAVXZS010000011.1, forward strand.
GCTCTGGTGCACACGACCAAGCGCGCCGTGGCCGACACCTCGCTGCAGGCGGAGGTACGCCGGATCGTGCGCGAGCTCCCGTCGCTGAATGCCGACGAGCGGAGCCTGAGGGATGCCGTGGCCGAGCTGCTCGCCTGCTTCCCGGTCTACCGCTCCTACCTGCCGCTCGGCGTCGAGCACCTGGTCGTCGCGTTCGCGAGCGCCCGGGCCCAGCGGCCCGACCTGCTGCCCACGCTGGATCTCCTCGAGCCGGTCCTCTCCGACCCGGAGCAGCCGGCGGCGCTGCGGTTCCAGCAGACGTCGGGGATGGTGATGGCCAAGGGCGTCGAGGACTGTGCGTTCTACCGCTACTCCCGGCTCACCTCGCTCAACGAGGTCGGCGGCGACCCGGCGGTCTTCTCGATCGGCGTCGCCGACTTCCACGAGGCGATGGCCGCCCGGCAGCGGGACTGGCCGGACGCCATGACGACGCTGTCGACCCACGACACCAAGCGCAGCGAGGACGTGCGGGCCCGCATCACGGTGCTGGCCGAGGCGCCGGGGCTGTGGGAGCGGACGTTGGTCACCCTGCTCGACGCCGTGCCCCTGCCGGACCCGGGCTTCGGCAACCTGCTGTGGCAGGCGGCGTACGGCGCGTGGCCGATCTCGCGCGAGCGGCTGCACGCCTACGCCGAGAAGGCCATGCGGGAGGCCGGCGACCGGACGACGTGGACCGACCCCGACGAGGCCTACGAGGCGGCCGTGCACGCCGCGGTCGACGCGGCCTTCGACGACGCGGGCGTGCGGGAGCTCCTCGAGTCCCTCGACGCCGACCTGGCGGCCGCCGGCCGGTCCAACGCGCTCGCCGCCAAGCTGCTGTCGCTGACCGTCCCCGGCGTGCCGGACGTCTACCAGGGCAGCGAGCTCGGTGACCTGAGCCTGGTCGACCCGGACAACCGCCGGCCCGTCGACTTCGACGCGGCGGAGAAGTCGCTCGTGAACGGGACCAACGCCAAGCAGGCGCTGACCGCTCGGGCCCTCCGGCTGCGCCGGGACCGGCCCGAGCTGTTCACGACGTACGTGCCCGTGCCCGCGGAGGGACCCGCGGCCGAGCACGTGCTCGCCTTCGACCGTGGCGGTGCGGTCACGGTGGTCACCCGGCTCCCTCTCGGGCTCGCGGAGCTGGGCGGCTGGGGCGAGACCGTGCTCCTGCTGCCGAGCGGTCGTCGCCGGGTCGCCGACGTCCTCGGCACCGAGCCTGTCGCGCTGCTCGTCGAGGAGGGGTCGTGAGCTCGCAGCAGCGTGGCCCGTTCGACGTGTGGGCGCCGCTCCCTCAGCGCCTCCGGCTCTCGGTGGGCGACGACGTCGTCGACATGGTCCGCGGCGCCGACGACTGGTGGACGCCCGCGACCGACGTGCCGGTCCAGGGGGAGGACGTCGACTACGGCTACCTGGTCGACGACACCGAGACCCCGCGGCCCGACCCGCGGTCGCGGCGCCAGCCCGCCGGCGTGCACCAGCGCTCGCGCACCCACTCCGCTCCCTTCGCGTGGACCGACGACCACTGGACCGGCCGCCAGCTGGCCGGGTCGGTCATCTACGAGCTGCACGTCGGCACCTTCACCCCGGAGGGCACCTTCGACGCCGCACTCACCCGCCTCGACCACCTGCGCGCGATCGGGGTGGACTTCGTCGAGCTGATGCCGGTCAACGCCGTCAACGGCACGCACAACTGGGGCTACGACGGCGTGCTCTGGTACGCCGTGCACGAGCCGTACGGCGGCCCGGACGGCTACCAGCGCTTCGTCGACGGCTGCCACGCCGCAGGCATCGGGGTGATCCAGGACGTCGTCTACAACCACCTCGGGCCTTCGGGGAACTACCTGCCCGAGTTCGGGCCCTACCTGAAGCAGGGCGCCAACACGTGGGGCGACCTCGTCAACCTCGACGGCGAGGGGTCGGCGGAGGTGCGGCGCTACATCCTCGACAACGCCCGCATGTGGCTGGGCGACTACCACGTCGACGGGCTGCGGCTCGACGCCGTGCACGCGCTCGAGGACGGCTCCGACCCGCACCTGCTCGAGGAGCTCGCGGTCGAGGTGGCGGCGCTGTCCGCGCACGTGCGGCGACCGCTCGTCCTGATCGCCGAGTCCGACCTCAACGACCCGGTCATGGTGACGCCGCGCGAGGCGGGCGGCTACGGCCTCGACGCGCAGTGGAGCGACGACTTCCACCACGCCCTCCACGTCGCCCTGACGGGGGAGACGCACGGCTACTACGCCGACTTCGAGCCGCTGGGCGCGCTGGCCAAGGTGTGCGAGCGCGGCTTCTTCCACGACGGGACCTACTCGTCGTTCCGGGAACGCGAGCACGGTGCCCCGATCGACACCCGCGCGATGCCGACCTGGCGGCTGGTCGTGAGCAGCCAGAACCACGACCAGGTCGGCAACCGCGCGGTCGGTGACCGGATCACCGAGGCGCTCGACGACGACCAGCTCGCCTGCGCGGCCCTGCTGACGCTGTGCGGACCGTTCACGCCCATGCTCTTCCAGGGCGAGGAGTGGGCGGCGACGACGCCGTTCCAGTTCTTCACCTCGCACCCGGAGGAGGAGCTGGGTCGCGCCACCGCCGAAGGGCGGGTGCAGGAGTTCGCCCGGCACGGCTGGGACCCGGACGTCGTACCGGACCCCCAGGACCCCGCCACCTTCGAGCGCTCGAAGCTGGACTGGTCCGAGCTCGACTCCGACCGCGGTCGCCGGATGCTTGCCGTCTACCGCGACCTGGCCCGGCTCCGGCAGGAGTGCCCGGAGCTCACCGACCCGTCGTTCGCGCACGTCACCTGCCGGGCCGACGAGGCGGCCCGGTTCTTCACGATGGAGCGCGACGGGCTCCTGGTGCTGGTCAACTTCGGCGAGCAGCCGATGGCTGCCGAGGTGGGCGAGGTCGAGCTGCTCTTCGAGACCGAGTCGGGCGTCGACGTGGACGGCGGCGTGCTCCGGCTCCCGGCGCACGCCGGTGCGCTGGTGCGCCCGCGCCGCTAGGGACGGTGAGGGCGACCGGTGAGGGCGGCCGGCGAGTCAGCCGGCTCGGCGGGGGCGGCCCAGCCGCAGCCGGTCGTGCAGCAGGGCCGCGCGGGCGGCGTTGCTGCCGGCGGCACCATGCACCCCGCCGCCCGGGTGCGCCGCGGCCGAGCCCAGGTAGAGGCCCCCGATCCCGGTCTCGGCGCGTCCGAGGCCGGGGACCGGCCGGAAGACCAGCTCCTGGTGCAGCTGGGAGGTGCCACCACCCACCGCGCCACCGATCAGGTTGGCGTTGCGCGCCTCCAGCTCCCGCGGGCCGAGCACCCGCCGCGCCAGGATCTGGCTGCCGAAGCCCGGCGCGAGCCGCTCGACCCGGGCCTGCATGCGGTCGGCGAACCGCTCACAGTCGTCCCGGTCCCAGACCCCGCGGATCTCGCCGGTGCCGGCGTCCGTGCGGGTCCGCTGGGGCACGTGGGTGTAGGCCCAGAACGACTCCGTCCCCGGTGGTGACCGGGTCGGGTCGCTGGTCGTCATCTGGCCGGTGAGCATGAACGGCTCGGCCGGGATCGCGCCCGACCACACCTGCCCGAGAGCCTCCTGCATCTGGCCGACCGAGTCGGCGATGTGGACCGTGCCCGGTGCGTACGCCGGCTCGGTCAGCCACGGGATCGGACCGTTGAGCGCCCAGTCCACCTTCACCGTGCCCGGATCCATCTCGAACTGGGCCATGCCACGGGCGACCCGGGCCGGCACGTCCTGCTCGTCCAGCAGGCGTCCGTACAGGTGGGGTGCGGCGACGTCCGCTATCACCGCCCGTCGGGCCCGGACCCGCTCCGTGGCCGTCCTGACGCCGGTGGCGTGCCCCGAGTCGACGTCGATGCCGATCACCTCGGCGTCGCACCGGACCTCGCCGCCCAGCCCGGTGAACCGGCGGGCCAGCGCCTCGGCCAGCCGGCCGGCGCCGCCGGCGGGCGCCGGGAACCCGACGGTCTGCCCGAGCATGGTCATGAGCAGCCCCATCAGTCCGGAGCCGGGGGCGTCGAGCGGGATGTCGGCGTGGCCGGCGTTGCCGGCGAGCAGCACGGCGGGCCCTTCGCCGCCGAACCTGCGGTGGCCGAGCTCGGCGGCCGGGGTGAGCAGGCTGCGCACGTAGCCGAGCCCGCCGACGCGGCGGATCCGGGTCAGCAGGGAGAGGGCGGGCCGGACCGGCGGGAACGGCGTCAGCAGGGCGCCGACCAGGGCGTCACCGACGACGTCCCACTCGGCGCAGAGCTCGAGCCACGCCTCGCCGTCCCCGGCGTGCTGGGCGTCGGCCAGCCGAGCGGTGACGTCGCGGTCACGGTGCAGCAGGGCCCAGCTGCCGTCGAGGAACGGGTGGCCGAGGACCGCCGGCGCGTGCTGCCACGTGAGGCCGTGCTCCTCGAGGCGGAGCGAGCGGATGGTGGCGGAGGCCGCGGCCAGGGGGTGGAACGAGCTGAACGTGTCGTGCACGAAACCCGGGTGCACGTCCTCCGCACTCGCGACCGCGCCGCCGATCGTGGGCTGCGCCTCCAGGATCAGCACCGACCAGCCGCGGTCGGCGAGGAGGTTGGCAGCGACGAGGCCGTTGGGCCCCGACCCGATGACGACCGCGTCGTAGTCGCTCACCGATGGGTCACGCCTGCTGCTGGCGTCGTTCGGCCAGGTAGGCGAGGCGGCGCAGGCTCTCGTCGTTGCGCTTGGTCAGCATCAGGTCCTGCACGGGGGCGGGCACGAGCGCGCCGGGACCGGCGGTGGCCTGCTCCTCCATCACCACCTCGGTCTCCCCGCCGTGCGGGACCAGCCGGATGACCACCTCGGCCCGCCCGGCCGGCCAGGCGTGCGCGTGCAGCTTCAGCATCGACTCGACCCGGCACTCCACCGACTCGGTGTCGTCGTCGAGGAGCGCCGGCCAGGTGCCGACCGAGTGGTGCAGCTTCGCCCCCGGTTGCGGCCAGGCCTCGTCCACGTCCCGCATCCGCGACGCGCCCACGACCCAGAGCGGGTAGAGCCAGCCGTCCGCCAGCACCTCCCACACCTGGGCCGGGCTGGCCGCCATGACTCGCCGGTTCGTCGCCATCTCGCGCCTCTCGTCCCTTCCGTCGATCAGTGGATCAGTGGATCAGCCGCGCAGCGTCGGCAGCACGTCGCGACCGTACGCCTCGATCATCGGGAGGTAGTGAGGGCCCATGTTGGCGACGTACACCTCGTCGTAGCCGGCATCGACGTAGTCGCGCAGCTGCTGGACGTGCCGCTCGACGTCGTTGCCCGCGACGATGCTCTCTGCCGTCGACTCGCGGGTGACCAGCTGCGAGGCCTGCTCGAAGTGCTGCGGGCTCGGCAGCACCTGCGCCAGCTCACCCGGCAGCCCGGCGTTGGCCCAGAGCCGGTGCGCGTGGTCGACACCCTCGTCCTCGGTGTCCGCCCAGGCGACCTTCACGCCGCCCTGGCAGGGCTTGCCGCCCGACTTCTCCTTGAACGTCGCGACGGCCTCGGCGTCGTCGGCGGTGTTGATGAACCCGTCCCCGATGCGCGCGGCCAGGTCGAGCGCCTTCGGCCCGAACGCAGAGACGTAGACGGGCGGTGGCTGGTCGGGCAGCGTGTAGATCCGCGCGGTGTCGACGTCGTAGTGGTTGCCCTGGACGGTGACCACCTCGCCGGTCCACAGGCGGCGCATCAGCTCGACCGACTCCTCCAGCATCTCGAGACGGACGTCGGCGGACGGCCAGGGGTCACCGAGCACGTGCTCGTTCAGGGCCTCGCCGCTGCCGACACCGAGGACGAACTTCCCGTCGAGCTGGACGGCGGCGGTCGCCGCCGCCTGGGCGATGACGGCCGGATGGATCCGGGTGGTCGGGCAGGTGACCGCCGTGGTCACCGGCAGCGAGCAGGCCTGGGAGAGGGCGCCGATCATGCCCCAGACGAACGGGCTCTCGCCCTGCTCGTCGTTCCAGGGGTGGTAGTGGTCGCTGATCCAGAGGGCCTCGAAGCCGGCCTTCTCGGCGGCGACGGCCTGCGCGACCAGCTCGCCGGGTGAGTACTCCTCGCAGGACAGGAAGTAACCGAAGCGCATGCGCGCGAGGTACCCGCTCAGCCCGCTGGGACTCCACCCTCCCGGGTGAGGGTGGTCCGTCCGGCGGGGGCTACTGACGTCGAACACGAACAGGGAGGGATCGCATGACGACAGACACGAGCAGCACCGACACCAGCACCGGCACCAGCACCGAGACCGGCACAGAGACCGGCACAGACACCAGCACCACCGAACAGGCGAAGCAGGCCGCGGGCAGCGCGGCCGACGAGGCCAGGCACGTCACGGGCGTCGCGGCGGGCGAGGTCAAGGGGGTGGCATCGGAGGCCGTGAGCCAGGCGCGGAGCGTCGTCGACGACGCCGTGGGCCAGGTCCGCGGACAGCTCGACGACCAGGGCCGCCAGCAGAAGGACCGTCTGGCGGGCACGCTGGCCACCTTCGGTGACGACCTCGGCCGGATGGCCGAGGGCGGGTCGGGGCTGGCCGCCGACCTCGCGCACGAGCTGGCCGGCCGCACCCGGTCGCTGTCGCAGCACCTGGACGGCCGCGACCCGTCCGAGGTGCTCGACGACGTACGCCGGTTCGCGCGCCAGCGACCGGGCACGTTCCTGCTCGGCGCGCTGGCCGCCGGTGTGGTCGTCGGCCGGCTGGTGCGGGGCACCAAGGACGCCATCGAGGCCGCGGAGGGCCAGGACACCCCTCCGGCGACGCCCACCACGCCACCCAGCACGCCACCCACCTCAGCACCCACCGCGCCACCCACCGCGCCACCCACCGCAGCACCCACCGGCACGACCCCGCCGTCGGCCACGGGCTACTCCGCCCCGCCGCCCGGGACCGGGCTGCCCGAGACGCCACTGAGCTCGCCCGGGGGGCCGACGGCATGAGCCACCCCATCCAGCCACCAGCGGACGAGCGCAGCCTGGGTCAGGTCGTCAGCGACCTGAGCACCGATCTGTCCACGCTGATGAAGCAGGAGGTGCAGCTGGCCAAGGTCGAGCTCAAGCAGGAGGTCAGCAAGGTCGGGAAGGGCGCCGGGATGCTCGGCGGCGCCGGGTTCGCCGGCTGGTTCGTCCTGCTGTTCCTGAGCCTGGCGCTGACGTTCCTGCTCGACAACTGGCTGCCCATCGAGGTGGCCGCACTCATCACGGCAGGCGTGTGGGCGGTGATCGCAGCCGTGCTGGCCCTGGTGGGCCGCAAGGAGCTGCAGGAGGCCAACCCGCAGCTGCCGCAGACGCAAGAGACCTTGAAGGAGGACGTGCAATGGGCCAGAGCACAGAAGAGCTGACCAGCCAGATCGAGGACACCCGCCAGCGGATGGCGTCGGACCTCGACACCCTGCAGGACCGGGTGAGCCCCTCGGCGATCGTGGAGCGCCGCAAGCAGGCGGTGCGCGGCGGGCTCGCCTCGATGAAGGACAAGGTCATGGGCACCGCCCAGAGCGCCACCGACTCGGTGTCCGGAGGCGTGTCGGGCGCCGGCAGCAGCGTCGCGTCGACGGCACAGCAGCGCTTCGAGGGCGCTCCGCTGGCGGCCGGCGTCGTCGCGTTCGGGGCGGGTGTGGTCCTGGCCTCCCTGATGCCGGCCAGCCGGGTCGAGGCCGAGGCGGCGCACCGCGTGGTCGAGACGGCCAAGGAGAAGGGGCAGCCGCTCATCGACGAGGCGCGCTCTGTGGGGCAGGAGGTGGCCGCCAACGTCAAGGAGTCGGCCGTCGACTCCGCGCAGCAGGTGAAGAGCTCGGCTCAGGAGTCCGCGCAGACGGTGCAGGACGAGGCGCAGTCCTCGGCGGAGTCGGTCCGCGACGAGGCCCAGTCCTGAGGGGCGCAGTCGATCCGGCCACGGCACCTGGTGGTCTCCCTCACCAGGTGCCGTCGGCCCACTCCAGGTCGGCACGCTCGTGGGCGGCCCGGTTGAAGTCCGCGAGGGCGGCCACGACGGTCTCGGCCTGACGACGAGGGAGCTGGTGCAGCACCGCCGCCACCTCACGGCGCCGGTGCTCGGTGACCGCATCGACCAGCTCCCGGCCTGCCGGGGTGATGCTGACGTGGACGGCGCGTCCGTCGGAGGAGGACCGGGACCGGTCCACGAGGTGGAGCCGCTGAAGACGGTCGCAGACGCGGGTCGCGTTGGACGGGTTCACCCCCAGCTGCTGGGCGACGGTGCCGATCGCTTGCGGGCCGTCGGCGGCCAGCAGGGCGAGGACTCGATGTTGAGGCACGGTGACCGGGACCGGAGCCGCTGCGATCGACCTGATCGCGATGCCGACCAGGGCCCGGCTGGCGGTGACGAAGACGGCGGCCAGCTCGTCGAGGTCCTCAGCAGCGGGCACCAGCCAAGTATCGGGCAAGCGTCAGCCGGCCATCGCCCAGCGTGCCGCGGCCGCGCCCGACTCGAGCGCACCCTCCATGTTGTTGGGCCACGAGCTGCGCTCGGAGCCGGCGAACACGACCCGGTCGTGGGAACGGCGCAGATGGGGACCGAGGTCGGTCAGCTGTCCGGGATGGAAGCACACGTCGCAGCCGGCGATCGTGTCCTCGCGTGCCCATCGCTGCACGTGCGAGCCGACCAGGTCGCCGCTGCGCACGTCGAACGACTCCGCGAGCGCGGCGACCAGGTCGGACTCGTCCACCAGGTCGTACGGCGGCCGCGCGAACCCCGTGACCCGCGCGCCGTACCGCCAGCACGCGGTGAGCGGCTTTCCACCCAGCACCACCCGCGGTGCGGACCGTGGCACCCTGCGCAGCCGCGCCACGATCTTGGTCGCCGGGTCGATGTCGAGCTCGGTGGCGAGCCGAACCTGGCCCGCCGGCAGCTCCGGCTCGTGCTGCAGGTCGAGCAACCGGGGGGCGGGGATGGCGAGCACGGCCACGTGCGCAGCGACCGTCGACCCGTCCTTCGTAGTGGCCTCGACACCGGTGCGACCCTGGCCGAGTCCGACCACCCGCTGACCGGTGCGCACGTCGAGGCCCGCGCCGAGGTGTCGGGCGAGTGCCTGGGTGCCGCCCTGGAGCCGATGGTCGAACGCGCTGCGCAGGCCGGCGACCGCTCCGTGGTTGCGGCTGACCCACCAGACGACGTGCAGCAGGGAGAGGCGGTCGATCGGCTGGGAGACGAGATCGCCGACGAGGGTGTCGAGGAGGTCGTAGGCGACCCCGTCGAGATCCCGTTGGTGCAGCCAGTCACCGAAGGTCACGGTGTCCAGCCCCGCGGCCGCGGCGGAGGTCCATGGCGCGACGGGGTCTATGCGCCGCGAGAGGGCGTCGAGGGCGACGAAGGTCCGGGTCAGCCGCCACCAGTCCCGCGCGGGCAACGGAGGCCGGCGACCTCGGGTGTCGAGGCCGTCCGCCCGCCAGCGTGCGCCGGCGGCGATGAACCGGGTCGGCACCAGGCTGAGTCCTGCCTGGGCCGCGAGGCGGCGCACCCGCACGTGGTGCTTTCCCACCCACTCCGCACCCACATCGGCCGACATCGACTCGTCAGCCGGGTCCAGCGCCACGCTGGCCAGCCGTCCCCCGACGTCCGGGCGTGCCTCGAGGACGACCACCCGTCGTCCGGCGTCCGCGAGGGCACGCGCGGTGGACAACCCGGCCAGACCGGCTCCGACGACCAGGACGTCCAGGCGCTCAGTGGGCATGGGTTCGTGCCTCCGACTGATATGTGCTCCACCGCATATTTGCGCCACAGCATAAATGTGTGACGTCGTGTCTGGCAACCCGCCTGATCCAGCACGGCCGATCCGGGCACCGGTGCACCATGCCGACCGTTGCCGACCAGCTCCTGTCCCGACTCCGCGAGTGGGGGGTCGAGCAGGTCTTCGGCTACCCCGGCGACGGGATCAACGGCATTCTCGGCGCCTTCTCCAGGGCCGACGACGAGCCGCGGTTCATCCAGAGCCGGCACGAGGAGATGAGCGCCCTCGCGGCCGTGGGCTTCGCGAAGTTCGGTGACCGGCCCGGTGTGTGCCTGGCGACCTCGGGACCGGGGGCGATCCATCTCCTCAACGGGCTCTACGACGCCAAGCTCGACCACGTCCCGGTCGTGGCCATCGTCGGGCAGACCAACCGCACGGCCATGGGCGGCAGCTACCAGCAGGAGGTCGATCTCCTCAGCCTGTTCAAGGACGTCGCCAGCGACTACGTGCAGGTAGTGACCGTGCCCGAGCAGCTGCCCAACGTGCTCGACCGCGCGATGCGGGTCGCCATGACCCGGCGCGCACCCACCGCGCTGATCATCCCCAACGACGTCCAGGAGCTGGAGTACGCCGCTCCCACGCACGAGTTCAAGATGGTTCCGTCCAGCCTCGGCATCTCGTGGCCGCGCACGGCGGCCGACCCCGAAGGGCTGCGCCGGGCCGCCGACGTCCTCAACGCCGGCAGCCGGGTCGCCGTACTCGTCGGGCAGGGAGCCCGCGGGGCCGAGGCCGAGCTCCGGCAGGTGGTCGACCTCCTCGGTGCGGGCGCCGCCAAGGCGCTGCTCGGCAAGGACGTGCTCAGCGACGAGCTGCCGTGGGTCACCGGATCCATCGGCCTGCTCGGGACGCGGCCCAGCTACGAGATGATGCGCGACTGCGACACCCTGCTGACGGTCGGCTCGAGCTTCCCCTACACGCAGTTCCTCCCCGAGCTCGACCAGGCCCGCGCCGTCCAGATCGACCTCGACGGCACCCTGATCGGCATGCGCTACCCCTACGAGGTCAACCTCGTCGGCGACGCGGCCGCCACGCTGCGCGAGCTGGTGCCGCTGCTGGAGCGCAAGGAGGACCGGTCCTGGCAGGACGACCTCGTCGAGAAGGTCGCGCAGTGGTGGGAGACGATGGACGCCGAGGCCCACGTGGCGGCCGACCCGGTCAACCCGATGCGGATCTTCAGCGAGTTCTCGGCAGTGGCGCCCCACGACGCGATCATCACCTCGGACAGCGGGTCGGCCGCGAACTGGTACGCCCGCCAGGTCCGGATGCGCGGCTCGATGCGCGGCAGCCTCTCCGGGACGCTGGCCACCATGGGTCCGGCCGTGCCCTACGCCATCGGCGCCAAGTTCGCCCATCCCGGCCGGCCGGCGATCGCCTTCGAGGGCGACGGTGCCATGCAGATGAACGGTCTCGCCGAGCTCATCACGATCGCCCGCTACTGGCCGACCTGGATCGACCCGCGCCTGGTGGTGGCCGTGCTCCACAACAACGACCTCAACCAGGTCACGTGGGAGCTCCGCGCGATGGGCGGCACCCCGGCGTTCATCGAGTCGCAGGCGCTCCCGGACGTCTCCTACGCCGAGTTCGCCGACGTCGATCGGACTGGGCGCGGTGACGGTCACCGATCCCGACGAGCTGGCCGGCGCCTGGCGCACCGCGCTGTCCGCCGACCGGCCCTACGTCCTCGACATCCACTGCGACCCCGACGTCCCGCCGATCCCCCCGCACTCCGACCTCCAGCAGATGACCGACACGGCCAAGGCGCTCATCAAGGGCGACACCAGTCGCTGGGGAGTGATCAAGGAAGGGATCAGGACCAAGGCGCAGGAGCTGCTGCCCGACCGGGACGGCTGAGGCGATTTCCACCCTCCGGGGTGGAGTGCCAGCCCGAGGTGCTGGACACCGTTCTGGCATGAAAGCTGTGATCTGGCAGGGCGCCAAGGACATGCGGGTCGAGCACGTGCCGGACCCGAAGATCGAGGACGACACCGACATCATCATCCGGGTCACGTCGACGGGCCTGTGCGGCTCCGACCTCCACCTCTACGAGGTGCTCGCGCCCTTCATGGAGCCCGGCGACATCGTCGGGCACGAGCCGATGGGCGTCGTGGAGGCGGTCGGGCCGGCGGTGCCCCACCTCGACATCGGCGACCGCGTCGTCATCCCCTTCAACGTCTCCTGCGGGCACTGCTGGATGTGCCAGCACTCGCTCCAGAGCCAGTGCGAGACCACCCAGAACACCGAGCACGGCACCGGCGCCAGCCTGCTCGGCTACAGCAAGCTCTACGGGCAGGTCCCGGGCGGGCAGGCGGAGTACCTGCGGGTCCCGCACGCCGACTACGGCGCGATCAAGGTGCCCAACGGGCCACCGGACGACCGCTACCTGTTCCTCAGCGACGTCCTGCCGACGGCGTGGCAGGCGGTGGAGTACGCCGACGTCCCCGAGGGCGGGACGCTCCTGGTGCTCGGCGCCGGCCCGATCGGCGACATGGCCGCCCGGATCGCCCTGCACCGCGGGCTCCGGGTGCTGTCCGGGGACCTGGTGCCCGAGCGACTGCAGCGGGTCGCCGGTCGCGGCGCGGAGGCCTTCGACATCACCGGCCTCGACACCGCCGCGGTGGCGGACGTCGTGCGCGACAAGACCGAGGGCCGCGGCGCCGACGCGGTCATCGACGCGGTCGGCATGGAGGCGCACGGCTCCGGTGGGGTCAAGGCCATGCACAAGCTGGTCGGGCTGCTGCCCGACGCCCTGGCCGAGCCCTTGATGCTCAAGGGCGGCGTCGACCGGCTCGCCGCGCTCACCACCGCCTTCGACGCCGTGCGCCGCGGCGGTACCGTCTCGATCTCCGGGGTCTACGGCGGCGCGGCGGACCCGCTGCCGCTGTTCCAGATGTTCGACAAGCAGGTCCAGGTCCGCATGGGCCAGGCCAACGTCCGTGCCTGGAGCGACGACATCCTGGCTCTCCTCAACCAGGACGAGGACGTGCTGGGTGTGGAGTCGTTCGCCACCCACCACCTCCCCCTCGACGAGGCTCCGCAGGCCTACGAGACCTTCCAGAAGAAGGAGGACGGAGCCGTCAAGATCGTCTTCCGCCCGTAGCGCGCCGCGTGTGCTCCCTCACCACGCCGGGTACCTGCGTGGCACTGGAGAGGGAGAATCATGAGAACAGTGATTGCTGTCCTGCTCATCGTCTGGCTGGTCGTCGGTGTGGTCGCCGCCGCCCAACGCGGCTACTTCGGAAACGACCGCGACGTCAACTGCAAGACGACGAGTGACACCGCGCTGACGATCGTGGCCGGACCGCTCAACTATGTCGGCGTCAACCCGAAGGTGAAGTGCAAGACCCCGCAGCCCTCGAAGTAGGAGGTCTGGGCGCTTGGCTCACGTCGAAGCGCGTGCCGGCACCAGCATGCTGAGCCCGGCTATGGCCACCGCGAAGGCGGCCGTCGCACTCGGGAGCGTCGGCAGGCCGAGGCGCCCTAGCGTTGCGGAGTGGGGTCGTCAGGTGCCGCGCGACCGAAGTCGAACACCGCGATCGGGTCGGCAGTGGGGTGCTCTGAGCCACCGACGGGCTCAAGGGTGATGCTGACGCCGTTGGCACTCGCCGCATCGCCGACGAGGACGACGGTCTGGTGCGGCTGTCCGAGTGGCACGAGGCCGGCGGAGACCGTGCCCGACGATGGCTGGTCCAGCCAGAGCTGGTAGACCGTGCCGCGGGGAGGCGCGGGCATGTTCTCGGTGACGAGCATCGCCTGTCGACGTGAGTCGGAGTGCCAGACGGTTGCGGACCACCCGGCGTCGGATTCCACCAGGCTCCGCTTCGCGTCCGATGCGTCCTGGATGGAGGCGGCTGCGGTGGCCGAGGTGTCGGCGCTCTGCCCGAGCGTCGTGAGTCCGGCGAGGAGAAGGAGGATGACGACCGCAGCCGCCACAGTGAGCAGGGCCACGAGGCGGGCTCGTGGCCTGACGGCGTGGTCCGACCGGCGTTCCGCGCGGTGGGGCCGAGTGGGTGCGACCGGAGGCAACGGGCGGGTGAGGTCGATAGCGGTGAGAACCCTGGCCCGGAGGCCCGGCGGGGGAGCGGTGGCGCTGAGGTCGGCCACCCGGCCCGCGGCCTCGTGCAGTCCTGCCAGCTCGTCGAGGCAGTCTGGGCAGTGGTCGAGGTGCTCCGCGAACCGCGCCCGGTCCGCAGGGTCCAGGGCGTCGACGGCGTAGGCGCCGACGAGGAGGTGGATCGACTCTCCTGTCGTCACCACGTCTCCGTCCGAGGCTGTTCGGGACTGGACCGTGCCGGTGCGGGCCACCCCCGTGGAGGCCCGCACCGTCGCGCCGATCGGCAAAGTTACTTCGTGTTGACCGTGATCGTCGCGATCCCGACCAGCAGGCCGGGCTTGACGGCGTCCGTCTTGAAGGTGTCGTTCAAGAGCGGAGCAGCGACGTCGGAGATCTCGACCTTGGTGCCCTCGAGAATCGCCTGGCTGCCCTCGACCTGGAGGGGCTTGAGGGTGCGACCGTCGAGCTGGAAGAGGTACGCGCTCTGGGCGACGGTCTTGCCGTTGACGGCCACGTCTCCGTAGACACGCGAGACGCCGGGGTCGACGTTGAAGTTCGTGAGCTCGACGGTCGTGCTCCCGGCGGTGAGGGACAGGCCGGATCCGATGTGCTGGAGCTGACCGATCACGTAGGGCGAGACCTGACCCGGCTTGAAGACACTGACGTTGCCTCCGCTGATCGGGAAGATCAGGGACCCGTCGGTCAGCTTGGCGTCACCTGTCACGCCGGGGGTGAGCTTGAGGGCGGTGAGGGCGTCGGTGAAGCCCTTGTCCAGCTTGATGGCGGTGGACTCGCCGGTGAGCGACTCGATCACGGCGACCGCCTTAGGTGCGGAGGCCGAAGCGGCGGTGGCGGGCTCGTCGGCGCCGCAGGCAGTGAGCGGCAGGGCGAGGGCCGCGAGGGTCGCCAGTCCCGCGATGGCGCGGGCGGAGGTCTTGAGGTTGGTGCGCATCTGTTTTGCACGTCCTTCGAATGTGACCCGAGAAGGTCCCTGGTCGTGAAGTAGTTCGACGCGGCGCGCGTTACGGATGGCGGTCGGGCCCAAAAAGAACTGGAATGAACGACTCGCAGCCTCATCGTCGCCGGTGGTCCGATGGCCTTGACTAGGCGTTCGGGGCAATGGGTACCGTCTGGAGACCACCACGGACGTGGTGCTGCCCCGGACCTCGGTAGCGCGTGCGACGCGCACGCTGAATGCCGACCTGCGGGGGCTGACCATCGACGGCGACAGCACGACAACACCCGCGACCGGCAACGGGTCTGCCGGATCGTCGAGGCCGCGCGGCGCGGAGGAGCAGCCTGACGTGGGCACCCCGCCCTCGGCGCGAGCCCCGCGGCTCGAAGAGCTGCTGTCTCGAGCGGCCGGAGGCGACCAAGAAGCGTTCGCGGAGCTCTACGACGAGACGGCCCCGCGCGTGTTCGGTCTTGCCCTGCGGGTACTCGGAGAACCGGCCCCGGCGGAAGCGGTCACGGTGGAGACCTACCTCCACATCTGGCGGGAGTGCGCGCGTTTCGACGTGGACCGACACACCGCGATCGCATGGATACTCGCGGTCGCCCACGCCAACGCAACCGCTCGAGCCCGTGCGCTCCCGGCCCCACGGCGAGGGATCAGGCGACTGTCCCACTCGAGTGGGCGTGCCACGGCACGAGCGCGCAGCACCGGGGCCGGCGAACCCGCGCGAGAGGCCGGCCGGGTCCATCGGGCTCTGGGGCGGCTCACACCGGTCCAGCGCGAGTCGTTGGAGATGGCGTACTTCGGCGGTCACACCCGCTCCGAAGTTGCGGGGCTGACGCGGACATCGGAGGACGCGGCCGCCTCCGCGATCCGGGACGGCCTGGCCCAGCTGATCAGGCTCGTGGACGGCCCGCGGTGAAGAAGACCGCCCCCCCAAGACCCCAATCCGTCCTGTGCCGGCGCTCCGAATGAGACGAAAGGTAGGACGGCCGCCAACGGGGCCGAGCCACGCCGACTCCCAGACGCGCGGTGCCCGCGGCACTGCCGCAGCGTGCCTCGACCGTTCCCACGATGAGAAGCCGGAGGCGACATGAGGCTGCCCAGCGTTCGCCCGACTCGTCGTCCACCCGATCGGCGACCCCTGGTGCGCCGTCCTGTGACCGTGATGTCACCGTGAAGCCACCCGCCGCGCCGAGCGACGCGTCGTTCTCCTCCAGGCTCCGCAGTGCGGCCGTCGCCGCCCGGGTCGGGACGGCCCTGGGCATCTGCTTCGGAATCGCCTTCCTCACCGGGCTGATCAGCCACTACGCCCAGAACGTCAGCCAGCCCGTCCCGTTCCCGACCAGTCCCTCCTGGGGTTACCGGGTCACGCAGGGACTGCACGTGACCACGGGAACGGCGTGCGTCCCGCTACTGCTGGTCAAGTTGTGGACCGTCTACCCGAAGCTGTTCCAGCGACCGCCGAAGGGGGCCCGCAAGCTCCTGCTCGAGGGGTTGGAGCGCGCCTCCATCGGCGTGCTGGTGGCCTCAGCGATCTTCCAGCTGGCCTCCGGCCTGGCGAACGTCACCGAGTGGTACCCGTGGAGCTTCTCCTTCCGGCCGACGCACTATGCGATGGCATGGATCTGCATCGGTTCGCTGGTCGTGCACATTGCGGTGAAGCTGCCGATCATTCGCGGAGCGCTCTCGTCGGACGTCGACGACACGAGCTACGACCGGCCCTCGGCGACCAAGCGCGGTGCGCTGTCCCGGCGAGGCCTGCTGAGGGCGACGTGGGCCGCGACCGGGGTCGCCGTACTCGCGACCGCCGGGAACACTGTGCCGTTCCTGCGCAGGATCTCGATCTTTGCCCCGCACTCGGGCGACGGGCCGCAGGACCTGCCGGTGACCAAGTCCGCCGTCGCGGCGGGGGTGACGTCGACGGCCCTGAGCGCGGCGTACCGGATCGAGATCGTGCACGGCGACACCACAGTGACGATGTCCCGCGAGCAGCTGCTCGGGTTGGAGCAGCAGACCAAGACCCTGCCCATCGCCTGCGTGGAGGGATGGTCAGCCAGCGGCGCCTGGACCGGCGTCCGGCTGCGCTCACTGCTCGACCTGGTGGGCGCACCCAAGGGTAGGGACGTGTTCGTGACCTCCCTGCAGGAGCGAGGCGCCTTCCGGCACTCGACACTGCAGGGCAACTTCGTCGACGACGAGCGCACCACCCTGGCGCTGATGCTGAACGGCGAACCGTTGGCGCTCGACCATGGCTACCCGGCACGGATCATCGCCCCCGACCGCCCCGGCGTGCTCCAGACCAAGTGGGTCACCAAGCTCGAGGTGCTCACGTGAGGACGCGGCTGCTCATCGGCGGAGCGGGGGTCGTCATCGGCCTGTGCGGCGCCTACCTCTTGCTCTCCCGCCAGGACCACGACCAGCTGTTCAGCGCCGCGATCTGGCTGGCATCCGGAGTCGTGCTGCACGACTTCGTCCTGGCCCCGGTGGCGCTGGTCCTGGTCGCGGGTGGCGGCCGGCTGGTGCCGCCGGGCTTCCGCGCACCCGCGGCCGCCGGACTGGTCGTCCTCGGCACCGCCACGATCCTCGCCATCCCAGTCCTCAGCGGCATGGGCGAGCGACCTGACAACCCCTGGCTGCTCGACCGCAACTACCAGGTTGGCTGGCTGGTGTTGGCCGGGCTCGTGCTGCTCGCTGTCGTGGTCGGCGGGCTGGTGCTCCGCGCGCGACGCCATCCACGGTCGGCAGGCGACTCGCCGTAGGACTGAGCCAGTGCGAGGACGGCGCGAGCGGTGTGGTGCGGACAGTACGCGGACAGTAGATCGGCCCCCTCAAGATCAAGACCAACGCCATGATCAGCGCGGTGGAGACGCGCTCGTCGCTCTCCGCACACGACCGGAGACAACTCCTGGCCGAAGCGCTCGTAGCGAGCTCGCCGTGGCTGCGGACGTAGGCCGGCGGCAGCAGCCGTTCACCGCGTCGGCCGGTAGCGCCCACCGCCAGTCAGAGTCACCATCCCGCCGTCCGATGTGGCTACACTTGTGGCTATGGCAGGTGAGGAGCTGATGGCGCTGCGAGACGCAAAGAACCGGTTGTCGAGCGTGGTGGAGCGCGTCGAGCGTGAGCACGACCGCGTCGTGATCACCAAACACGGGCGACCAGCCGTCGTGGTCGTGAGCGTGGAGGACCTGGAGTCGTTGGAGGAGACCCTGGACGCGCTGTCCAGCCCGACCCTGATTCAGCAGATCCGCGAAAGCCTCGAAGACCTGGCGTCCGGGCAGGCGCAGGTGCTGTCCAAGGACGACGCGCTGGCCCTGACTCGAGCTACGTGACCCGGCCACGTGACCCCGACCCCTATGAGGTCGCGTGGACCGGTCCAGCGAAGCGCGCCCTGACCAGCCTGCCTGAGAACGTGGGCACGGCCGTGGTCGAGTTCTGCTACGGCGCCCTCGCAACCAACCCCCAGCGCGTGGGCAAGGCCCTGAGACTCGACCTGGCCGGCCTGCACAGCGCTCGTCGCGGCGACTTCCGGGTCATCTACCGCATCGACGAGGCGGAGCACCGCGTCGACGTGGTCGCGGTCGAGCACCGCTCGGACGTCTACCGCCGAACCTGACAGACCCCAGGAACCTCGAGCAATCCAGAGCAATCCAGCGTCGGGTGATCGCGGACGCGGCCTCGTCCTTAGGTGAATAGGAGGAGCTGCCTACGAACCTCGCCGACGATCTCGACCTCACCCATCATCACCACCGTCTCGATGACCAGTCGATCAAGGTCCTCCAGGCACTGCTCGGCCACAAGTCCGCCGTCGAGACATGGGACACCTACGGCCACCTGATGGGCGACGAGGACACCCGCAGCCGCGCCATCGTCGACGAGCTCTTGCAGCTCGACCAGATACCTCAGTCGGCGACACGGGCCGACCAGTAACCGGGTCGGCGCCTCTCGATCGCCGAGAGGGATGCGACGTGGAACTCCTCGCCGAGTCCGGGTCGCTGGGTTTCGTAGTAGCGGACCGTGTCGAGCAGCTCCGCGGTCGCGTCAGGGTGCTCGGAGTAGTCCAGGGTCACGAGCGGAGGTCACGAGCGGAGGTCGGCGAGCAGCCTCCGGACGCGGGCCTGCGACTCCTCGCCGGACACGAGCTCGATGCTGCCGTCCTCGATCTCGAGGATGCGGCGACGGAGCTCCGCCTTCCAGGTCTCGTCCAGGTCGGCCTGGGCGGCGCCCTCCGGGTGGAGGCTGGCGAGCAAGCCGTGGGCGACCACGGCGCGTTCGTCCATGTCGAGCTCCAGCCCAGCCCGGTACACCTCGTCTGCCGGCAGCGACATGCGTTGATCCTACCTGGGGTCGTTGTTGGTGAAGCGGCCCCCGACGGGCGCCGTCATCAGCGGGTATTGACGACGGTCAGCGACGGTCTTCGACAGAACCTGGGGGTGAGCTGTGGGCACAGTATGGGCACAGTAGAGCCCTCTGAAATGCGTTTCCGCAGGTCAGATGGGGTAAAGCGGACGGGCTGGCCTGTAAGCCGGGTTCTGTCCCCGGGTCCCTCACGGTCACCGGGGGGCGACCATCCATCTACGGGTGCCGTTGCCGGCGCCCTCCAGCGGTCTACCCGCGTACTCGGGCGAGCCGCCCTCGGCGTACGCGCGCCCGGTGCCCGAAGGCACCGGACTTCTTGACCTTGCTCCAGGTGGGGTTTGCCTAGCCGGCCCGGTCGCCCGGGCCGCTGGTGGTCTCTTGCACCACCGTTTCACCCTTACCTCCCTGCCCGAAGACAGGGAGGCGGTCTCTTTTCTGTGGCACTTTCCCGCGGGTCACCCCGGGTGGGTGTTGCCCACCACCTTGCCCTGTGGAGCCCGGACTTTCCTCGGCGGCGCACGCTCCACAGCTTCCTGGGAGGTACGTCGACGCGGTCGCCCGGCCAGCCCATCCGCACTGCGAGGGTAGGGCACGGGCGCAGCCTGCGTCATGCCACCGGCAGCGGGTACTTGGCAGGCATGCGGAACCGGTACTTCTTCCTGGCCGTGATCGGCGCGATCCTGGTGGTCCTCGCGATCCTCGCGGTCATCGTGCTCGTCCTGGGCGACAACGAGGACCAGGGCGAGGACACCGGACCGAGCCCCGCCCCGGAGTCTGCGCCGCGCATCGCGCTCGTTGAGTATCTTTCGGCTCCATGACGTACTGGTACTGCCTCAACCACCACGCGGTCGAGGGCTCCGACGGCTGCGCCTACAAGGACCGGCTCGGGCCCTACGACACCGAGGCGGAGGCCGCCCGCGCCCTCGAGAAGGTCAAGGAGCGCAACGAGGAGTGGGACAACGACCCTCGCTGGAACGACAAGTCCGAGGACTGACCCGGTGGCGATCCCGCAGGGCCACAAGGCGTCGCCCTGGCCGTTCGTCGCCATGATGGGAATGGCCGGCTGCTTCTTCCTCTACGCCGCCAGCGGGCTGCTCGCGCCGTGGTACGGCGTCGCCGCGCTGATGCTGGTCTGGGTGGTGCTGTTCGTGGTCGCCACGCAGTGGTGGACCCCGCACCCGAAGCGGATGCTGCTGCTGCCCCTGGTCGCCGTCGTGGTCTGGTTCGGGGTGCTCTACGTCGGGGAGGCCGTCTTCGACTGGACCGCGTAGGACGGGCGCAGCTCAGCGCGGGCTGACCCGCAGGATCACGTCGTCCCCGCCGCCGTTGTCGGTGGTGACGAGCAGGTCGCCGTTCTCGGCGCTGGTGACCTGCCGGATCCGGCCGTAGTGCCGCAGGACGCGCGGTACGCGGGCCCGCTGCAGCTTCCCCTTGCCGTTGAAGGTCAGGAAGAGGACGCGGCTCGCCTTGAGGCAGGCGACCGCCAGGGCGCCGTCCAGGGCACCCCACTTGGCGCCGTTGACGAACCCGCCGCCCGACGTCGCGAGGGTCGGCTTGCCGGAGCGCCAGCGCGCCCTGTGCTGCGCGCCGGGCAGGGACTGGTCGGTCATCGGGACCGACTCGTTGTAGCCGGGCACCGGGTTGTAGCCGTAGTCCCCGCCGTTCACGAGCAGGTTCACCTCGTCGTCGCGGAAGGTGCCCTGCTCGATCGACCACAGCGTGCCGTCGGCGCGCTCGGCCACGCCCTGGACGTTGCGGTGCCCGTAGGTGTGCACGTAGCGCCGCGGTCCGGTGGCGGTCGCGAAGGGGTTGCCCGGCCACGGCGCCCCGGTGAACCGGTCCAGGCGCAGCGTCTTGCCGCCGAGCGAGTCGAGGTCCTCGGGGTTGGTGCCCTGGGCGGCGTCGCCGGTGCCGACGAGCAGCGAGCCGTCGCCGGTCACGACGAGCCGGCAGCCGCCGTGCCGGCCCGAGCTGGTCGGGAAGCCGCCGACCAGGACCTTGTCCATGGTCGCCTTGCGCAGCCTGCGGTCGAGGGTCCAGGCGGTGACGTGGACGTCGTGGCCGCCGCCCGCGAACCCGCCCTGGCAGGTGTAGATCCGGTGGTTCGAGGCGAAGTCGGGGTCCACCTCGAGCCCCATCAGGCCGGTCTCGCCGGAGACCCAGACCGTACGCCGCGGGAAGGCGACCCGGTGCACCCTCCCGTTCTTGAGCACCGACAGCGTGGCGCGGTCGCGCTGGGTGAAGATCAGCACCCCTCCGGGCAGCGACGAGACGTCCCACGGGTGGTCGAGGTGTCGCACCACGGTGCTGATCCTCAGGTGGGGCATCGGCTTGCGGGCCGCCTCGGCGCGCGCGCCGGCAGGCGACGACGGGGAGGCCGCCGCCGGACCGGCCGGGGCGAGGGGAGCCAGCAGGGCGAGGACGAGGGACACCAGCACCGGGCGCATACCCCGGACGGTAGTCACCCCGGATGAGAGTCGAGGTCGGCCGGGAGCAGCGGTCGCATGAAGGTCCGCTCGTAGCGCACCACGCAGCCGCTCTCGTCGCGGATCCGGTCCGCCGCCACGAACTCCGGGTCGACCCCGAACAGGGTGCGGTAGTCCTCGTAGGCCGCGAGGCTAGGGAAAGCTGAAGAGCGCCAGCGCCTTGTCGCTGGCTCCCTCGGAGGGCAGGAAGTAGCCGTGGTGCTGTCCGCCACGGGCGTTGACCAGCCTGATCCAGGCGGCGGCGAAGCGCTCGAACGCCTCGATCCGGTCGGGTCGGATGGTGTAGTCGACGACGCACGTGATCACGTGGTCCACGGTAGAGCCGCCCGGCCGTGGGATGCGGAGCGGTCAGAGCCAGCCGTTGCCCTCGGCGGTGATGACCGCCTCGGCGCGGTTGGTGGCGCCGGTCTTGCCGATCGCGGAGGACAGGTGGTTGCGGACCGTGCCCTCGGAGAGGAACAGCTTCCGGGCGATCGAGGCCACCGACGAGCCGTCCCGGGCGGCGCGCAGCACCTCGGTCTCCCGCTGGGTCAGCGGCGACTCGCCGGCCACGAGCGAGTCGGTGGCCAGGGCCGGGTCGACCACGCGCAGCCCGGCGTGCACGCGGCGTACGGCGTCGGCGAGCTGGGCCGCGGGCGTGTCCTTCACGACGAACCCGGAGGCACCGGCCTGCAGCGCACGGCGCAGGTAGCCCGGCCGGCCGAACGTCGTCACGATCAGCACCTTGGTGTCGGGCGAGGCGCTCCGCACCTCCGCGGTCGCCGCGATCCCGTCGACCCCGGGCATCTCGACGTCGAGCAGGGCGACGTCGGGGTGGTGCTCGAGGACGGCCGGCAGGACGGCGTCGCCGGTGCCGACCTCGGCGACCACCTCGAAGTCGGGCTCGAGGGTGAGCAGCGCGGACAGTGCGCCGCGCACCAGCGCCTGGTCGTCGGCGAGCAGGAGCCGGATCGTCATGGGCGCAGGACCGACAGGGAGAAGCCGGGGGAGAGCTCCCGGGTGACGACGGTGGCGCCGACCTCGGCGGCGCGCTCGCGGAGGCCGGCCAGGCCGGAGCCCTGCCCGTTGGGCGACGGCTTCGCGGACCCGTCGTCGAGGACCTCCGCACACGTCGGGGTGAGCCGCACCTCGCAGCGCGAGGCGCCGGAGTGCCGGATCACGTTGGTGACGCCCTCGCGCACCGTCCACGCGAAGAGCTCGCGCAGCTCGGACGGCACGTCGTCGGTGGAGTTCGGCAGCTCGGCCTCGATCTCGGCGGCCCGGAGCGCGACCCGCGCCCGGACCAGCTCCCCGGGGAGGGTGATGTCGCGGTAGCCCTCCACCGCGCGGCGTACGTCGGTGAGGGCGTCGCGGCTGAGCCGCTCGAGGTCGGCGATCTCGGCCCGGGCGCGCTCGACGTCCACGTCGAGCAGCTTCTGGGCGAGCTCGGCCTTGACCGTGATGACGGTGAGCGAGTGGCCCAGGATGTCGTGCAGGTCGCGGGCGAATCGGGTGCGCTCGTTGTCGACGGCGAGCCGGGCGTTCTCCTGGTGGGCGACGACCAGGTCGAGGTTGCGGTTCATCACCGTCCGGAGACCGAAGACCGCGACCGCGGCCGCCATGATCCCGAACGCCGTACCGAGCTGGCTGCCCCAGCCCTCCACCCCACTCAGTGAGACGGTGCCGACGACCAGGGCGACCACCACGGGCGCGGAGAACCGGAACGGGAAGACCATCACGCACGCCACGCCGACGTAGACCACGCACGCGAGGCCGGGCTCTCCGACGCACGCCACGGTCAGGGCGCCGAGCAGGACCAGGGTCCCGACGTAGGTGATCGACCAGCGCAGCGGCGGCGCGTCGACCAGCCGTGACCGGTCGGCCCGGAACCTCAGCCACAGGGTCATGTAGGCCGCCGCGAACAGGACCGTGGTGAGCATCCCGAGGACGCCGCGGAGCTCGTCGCGGTGTGCCCAGCCCTCGAGCAGGGGGTTGAGCAGGAAGAAGAGCCAGATGCCCGCGAAGAACGGCCCGAACCGAGCGACCGGGGTGGAGGGCTGGGGCTCCTCCACCTGCGCGACCGGCTCGCGACGTCGCGAGGTGTCCTGGCTCACGGTCAGCACGGTAGTCACACCCGGGCGGTGTCCTTGCTCATCCGCCACGCCGCGCCGAGCACGAACACGGCCAGCCAGCCGAGCGCGTTGACCACGGCGTACCACGGCAGCTCGCTGGTCAGCGGCGCCCGCGCGATCTCGGCGACGCCGAACATCGGCGTCCACTGGGCGATGTGCCAGATCAGGCTCGTGTGGTCGTCGATGGGGATGAAGACGTTGCCGAGGAACGACATCAGCGCCAGGCCGGGGCCGAGGATCTGCATGGCGTTCTCGCCGGGCACCAGGTAGCCGACAAAGACGCCGAGCGCCGCGAAGACCAGGGTGCAGACCACGCACAGCAAGGCGCAGGCGACCCAGATGCCGACCGACATGTGCGGCTTGCCCTGGAAGATGCCGGCGATGTTCACGACGGTCACTGCGACGGCGCCCATGACGAGCGCGACGATCGCCTTCATCGAGATGTAGACCACGGGGCTGAGCGGGGTCAGCCGGAGCTGGCGGGACCAGCCCATGGCCCGCTCCATGGCGACCATGGCGCCCGACGAGGCGGCGGTGAGCGCGGCGGCGTACAGCGCCATCGAGACCATGATGTACGCCGCGACGTTGCCGTGGCCCGCGTCGTCGTTCCAGCCCTTGGTCCCACCGAAGGCGAAGAACAGGCCGGCGGGAAAGACCAGGGTGAAGAAGATCGTGCGGCGGTTGCGGAGCATCCGCTTGATCTCGATCCCGAGGATCGTGGTGTTGAAGCCGCCCCACGGCGGGACCTTGCGGGTGGTGGGGTCGATGGTTGCTGTGGGCAGGGCGGTCATGTCAGCTCTCCTCGGTGTTGTCGGCAGCGTCGTCGGCGTCGGCAGCGGCGTCGCGCGGCCCGGTCAGGCTCAGGAAGGCCTCCTCGAGACCCTTGGAGGTGATCTCCAGGTCCCGGGCGTCGGTCTCGGTCAGCAGGTAGCGGGCCACGGCGTCGCTGTCCTTGGCGTGCAGGATCACGGTCTCCCCGCGGATCTCGACGCCGTCGACGCCGCCGACGGCGGCGAGCCGGCCGGCATCGGCGTCCGGGAGGGTGGCGCGGATGGAGCGTCCGGCGGCCAGCGCGCGGATCTCGCTGCCGGACCCGTCGGCGACGATCTTGCCCTTGCTGATCAGCACGATGCGGTCGGCGTACTGGTCGGCCTCCTCGAGGTAGTGGGTCGCGAACAGCACGGTGCGGCCCTGCTCGGCGTCGCGCCGGATGGCCGACCAGAAGGCGCGGCGCCCCTCGACGTCCATGCCGGTGGTCGGCTCGTCGAGGAGCAGGAGGGCCGGGTCGGGCAGCAGTGCCATCGCGAACCGCAGCCGCTGCTGCTCACCGCCGGAGCACTTGGCGACCTTGCGGTCGGCGATGTCGGTGATGCCGGCGTTCTCGAGCACCTCGTCGACCGGCTTCGAGTCGGCGAAGAGGCTGGCGGTGTAGGCGACCGTCTCCCGCACGCTGAGGTCCTTGATCAGGCCGCCGGTCTGCATGACGGCGCTGACGAGGCCGCGCGCGATCGCCTGCCGGGGCTGCATGCCCAGCACGCTGACGTGGCCGGTGGTGGGTCTCGACAGCCCCAGCACCATGTCGATGGTCGTGGTCTTGCCGGCGCCGTTCGGCCCCAGGAAGGCGACGATCTCGCCCTGCTCGAGCTCGAGGTCGATGCCGCGGACGGCCTCGACGTGACCGAACTTCTTGGTCACCCCGGCGAGCGACACGGCGGGCGCTCTCGTGGCGGCGGCGTTCGTGGAGCGCTGGGTCTCTGTCATGGCTCCAGCGTGGTCCCCGTCGCCCTCGGGACCCTCGCCCGAGCGTCACGAGGTGGGCGTGACAAATGTCAGAACGATGCACAGGCGCAGGCCAGGTGCCGGTCGTCCACAGCTCGCGCGGCGCTCGGCACAATGAGGCGAGATCGAGCGAATGCTGGTGCCGTGAACGAGGCTGCAGTGAGCGAGCTCCTGGGTGCGCAAGGTGGCGTGGTCTCGCGACGGCAGCTCCTCGCTCTCGAGGTGACCGACGCCGAGATCGAGCGGAAGCTGCGTCGTCGCGAGTGGGCCCGAGTCCACCCCGGCGTGTACGTCGACCACACGGGTCCGCCCACGTGGATCCAGCGGGCATGGGCGGCAGTTCTTTTCTACGCACCGGCCGCCCTGGCCGGCCCGTCGGCCCTGCGGGCCGCGAGGCTCCGCGGTCACGGCCAGACGGATGGCGCGCCGATCCGGGTCTGCGTCGACTCAGGCCGAACGGTCCGGAGCCGACCGGGTATCAGCGTGGAGCGGCTCCATGACTGGGATGCGAGGACCCAGGGGCATCTGTCACCCCCGCGCCAGCGGCTCGAGTACGCCTTGGTCGCAGCGGCTTCTGCGCAGGGTGACGACGACACCGCGTTAGCCCTGCTCTCCGACGCGGTCCAACAGGGTCGGACCACCCCGGGTCGTCTGGCCGCTGCGCTGGACGCGTGTTCGCGGCTGCGGCACCGGCGGCTGCTGCTGGAGATCCTCCTCGATGTCGAGGCCGGCGCCTATTCGGTTCTCGAGCGTCATTACCTGGTGCGGGTTGAACGTCCGCACGGCCTGCCGACAGGCATTCGGCAGCGCCGCGTGCACCAAGGAAAGGGCCCAGCCTTCCGCGACGTCGACTACATCGACCTGGGCACGATCGTCGAGCTCGACGGACGTCTGGGCCACGAGGCCGCCAACGACCGGTGGGACGACCTTGACCGCGACCTCTCGGCGGCGGTGGCCGGCGAGCTGACGCTCCGGGCCGGGTGGAGGCAGGTGCTGGACCCCTGCCGACTCGCCAGCCTCGTCGGCGGCATCCTCATCGCACGAGGATGGGCCTCGACCCTGCGTGGGTGCTCCGAGTCGTGCCCGGTCGCCGACCTCGCTACTTCTCCGGCACCTGGTGCCGGAGAAGTAGCAGTGTCGCCGGGGCCGACGGCAACCCCGGGTTAGCGGCCCCGGTCCCAGCCTGCATGAGGACATTCCTCGTGGCCGCCGGGCTCGTGGTGCGGGTCCTATCGAGTGCTTGACCGCCTCAGAACGTGTGCTCGGGCCCCGGGAAGGTGCCGGCCTTCACGTCGTCGGCGTAGGCCCTCGCCGCGTCGAGGAGGACGCCGTGCACGTCGGCGTACTGCTTGACGAACTTCGCCATCCGGCCGGTGCGCAGGCCGAAGGCGTCCTGCCAGACCAGCACCTGGCCGTCGCACTCGTTGCCGGCGCCGATCCCGATGGTCGGGATGCGGAGCTTGCGGGTCACCTCGCCGGCGACGTCGCCGGGGACCATCTCCATCACGACCGCGAACGCGCCGGCGTCCTGGACCGCCTCGGCGTCGGCGAGCACGCGGGCGGAGGTCTCGCCGCGGCCCTGGACCCGGTAGCCGCCGAGGGCGTGCTCCGACTGCGGGGTGAAGCCGATGTGCGCCATCACCGGGATCCCACCCCGGGTCAGTCGCTCGATCTGGGGAGCCATCTCGACGCCGCCCTCGAGCTTCACGCAGTGCGCGCCGCCCTCCTTCATGAACCGGGCGGCGGTGAGGTAGGCCTGCTCGGGGGAGGCCTGGTAGGACCCGAACGGCAGGTCGCCGACCACCAGGGCGCGCCGCACCGACCGCGACACCGCCCGGGTCAGCGGGATCAGCTCGTCCACGGTGACCGGCAGCGAGGTCTCGTTGCCGAAGACGTTGTTGGAGGCACTGTCGCCGACCAGCAGCACGTCGATGCCGGCCTCGTCGAAGGTCTGCGCGGCGTACTGCTCGTAGGCCGTCAGCATCGTGAACTTCTCGCCGCGCTCCTTCATCTCCCGCAGGTGGTGCGTGCGCACCTTCGCGGGCCCCGATCTCGGGGCGGGGGCGGGCGCGTCGGCCTTGGCCGGACCGGTTCCGTACGGAGCGGTCTCTTCGCTCATCGTCGAGCTCCCCTCGTCGTCTCGCAGCTCCCTGATGGAGTCCACGGACCTCACAGAGGCTAACGACGTACGCCCGAGTAGCGCCCTGTGTTTGTCGTCACGCCGCTGCCGCGTCGGCTGCCGCCTCGAGCTCGGAGACCACGATCTTGCGCATCCGCAGCATCGCCTCGGTGGCGGCGGTGGCCCGGGCGCGGTCGGGGTCCTCCATCAGCTCGTAGAGGCGTCTCGGGACGATCTGCCACGACAGCCCGAACCGGTCCTTCAGCCACCCGCACACCGACTCCTGGCCGCCGTCCGCGGTGAGCGAGCTCCAGTAGTGGTCGACCTCGGCCTGGTCGGCGCAGGTCACCGAGAAGGAGATGGTCTCCGTGAAGCCGGCGTGGTCGGGGCCGCCGTTGATGCCGCGGAAGGTCAGGCCGTCGAGGCTGAACTCGCCGGCCATCACGGTCCCCGGCTCGCCCGGCCCCGACTCGGTGTAGCGGGCCATGTGCCCGACGCGGGAGTTGGGGAAGATCCCGGTGTAGAACTCGGCGGCCTCCTCCAGCTCGTGGTCGAACCAGAGGCAGGGGCTGATCGCGGCGTGCGCGGCGAGGGTCATGGCAGGACAGACCGGGCGAGGTACGCCGACTCATCGCGCGCGGGTCGAGGCCCGTCCCTAGACTCGAACCGTGGACTTCTACTCGGCGTACGCCCACGGGTTCGCCCGGGTCGCGGCCTGCACGCTGCCGGTTGCGATCGCCGACCCGGCCGCCAACGCGCGCGCGGTGCTCGCCCAGGCGAAGGAGTGCCACGACAACGCCGTGGCGGTGGCGGTGTTCCCGGAGCTCTGCCTGACCGGATACGCCATCGACGACCTGCTCCTGCAGGAGACGCTGCTCGAGGCCGCGCACGACGCTCTCCGCGAGGTCGTGCTCGGCACCGCCGCCCTGCTTCCGGTGGTGATCGTCGGGCTGCCGCTGGTGCACGGCAACCGGGTGCTCAACTGTGCGGCGGTGGTCCACAAGGGCCGGCTCCTCGGCGTGTCCGCGAAGTCGTACCTCCCGAACTACCGCGAGTTCTACGAGCGCCGGCACTTCGCGCCGGGCGACGACCAGCGCGGGGAGAGCATCGAGGTGTGCGGGACGGAGGTGCCGTTCGGGCCCGACCTCATCTTCGCCGCCTCCGACCAGCCCGACCTCAGGCTGCACGTCGAGATCTGCGAGGACATGTGGGTGCCGGTGCCGCCGAGCGCGGAGGCGACCCTGGCAGGCGCGACCGTGCTGGCCAACCTGTCCGGCAGCCCGATCACGGTGGCCCGCGCCGAGGACCGCCGGCTGCTGGTGCGCAGCGCGAGCGCGCGCTGCAACGCGGCGTACGTCTTCTCGGCGGCGGGGCAGGGCGAGTCGACCACCGACCTGAGCTGGGACGGCCAGACCATGGTCTACGAGAGCGGCGAGCTGCTGGCCGAGGGGCCGCGGTTCCCCGAGGGCCCGGTGTGCACCATCGCCGACATCGACCTCGGCCGGCTCCGCCAGGACCGGCTGCGGCAGGGCACCCACGACGACAACCGGCGCACCCACGAGGAGCGGGTCGCGGCGTTCCGGACCATCGAGTTCGAGCTCGACGCACCCACCGGGGACGTCGGGCTGCGGCGCAACGTGGAGCGGTTCCCGTTCGTCCCCGACGACCCGGAGCGGCTCGCGCTCGACTGCTACGAGGCCTACAACATCCAGGTGTCGGGCCTCGAGCAGCGGCTCACCGCCATCGCCACGCCCGACTGGCAGCCCAAGGCGATCATCGGCGTGAGCGGCGGGCTCGACTCGACGCACGCGCTGATCGTCGCCGCCAAGGCGATGGACCGGCTCGGCCGCCCGCGGTCGGACATCCACGGGTTCACGATGCCGGGCTTCGCCACCGGCGACACCACGAAGTCCTACGCCACCAGGCTCGCGAAGTCGCTCGGGATCACCTTCGAGGAGCTCGACATCACCGCGGCCGCCCGGCAGATGCTCACCGACATCGACCACCCCTTCGCCGAGGGCAAGGAGGTCTACGACGTCACGTTCGAGAACGTGCAGGCCGGGCTCCGCTACGACTACCTGTTCCGGCTGGCCAACCACCGCGGCGGCATCGTCGTCGGCACCGGCGACCTCTCCGAGCTGGCGCTCGGCTGGTGCACCTACGGCGTGGGTGACCAGATGTCGCACTACAGCGTCAACGCGGGCGTCCCCAAGACGCTGGTCCAGCACCTGATCCGCTGGGTGGCGGGCAACGGCGAGTTCGACGACGAGACCAACGACCTGCTCCGGGAGATCGTCGAGCAGAAGATCACCCCCGAGCTGATCCCGACCCGCGAGGACCAGCTGCCGCAGTCCACGGAGGACTCCGTCGGCCCCTACTCGCTCCAGGACTTCACGCTCTTCCGGGTCCTGCGCTTCGGCGACCGGCCGTCGAAGATCGCCTTTCTCGCCTGGCACGCGTGGCACGACGAGTCGGAGGGGGACTGGCCGCCGAACTTCCCGGAGGAGCGGCGCACGTCCTACGACCTCGCCACGATCCGGCAGTGGCTCGAGGTCTTCATCACGCGGTTCTTCGCCAGCCAGTTCAAGCGCTCCGCCCTGCCCAACGGGCCCAAGGTCAGCGCCGGCGGCACCATGTCCCCCCGCGGCGACTGGCGGATGCCCTCCGACGCCCACCCCACCGCGTGGCTGGCCGAGCTGGAGAACGTGCCCAGGAAGTAGGCGGCCAGCTTCGCAACGCGCGCCCGGACGCTGGTTGAGGAGCTCGTTCTACGAGCGTCTCGAAACCTCTGAAGCCTGCGCTGGGACTCCATCGCATCCCAGCCCCGGGTCACCGGGTTTCGAGACGGGCGCAGAGCGCCCTCCTCAACCACCGGTGGGGGCACCCCTAGGCTGGCGCCATGGGCAAGCAGGAAGACTTCGTGCTGCGCGCGCTCGAGGAGCGTGACGTCCGGTTCGTGCGGCTGTGGTTCACCGACGTGCTGGGGTTCCTGAAGTCCGTGGCGGTGGCGCCGGCCGAGCTCGAGGGGGCGTTCGCGGAGGGCATCGGCTTCGACGGATCCGCGATCGAGGGCTTCGCCCGGGTCCACGAGTCAGACATGCTCGCCAAGCCCGATCCGTCGACGTTCCAGATCCTGCCGTGGCGGGGCGAGGGGCCGACCACGGCCCGGATGTTCTGCGACATCGTGATGCCCGACGGGTCGCCGTCGTACGCCGACCCGCGGTTCGTCCTCAAGCGGATCCTGTCGACCGCGTCCGACAAGGGGTTCACGTTCTACACCCACCCCGAGATCGAGTTCTACCTGTTCAAGGACGTGCCGGTCGACGGCGCCGACCCGGTGCCGGTGGACCGCAGCGGCTTCTTCGACCACACCGCCCAGTCCAAGGGCTCGGACTTCCGCCGCGAGGCGATCACCATGCTCGAGGCGATGGGCATCTCGGTGGAGTTCAGCCACCACGAGGGCGGCCCCGGCCAGCAGGAGATCGACCTGCGGTACGCCGACGCGCTCAGCACCGCGGACAACATCATGACCTTCCGCACCGTGATCCGGGAGGTGGCGCTCAGCCAGGGCATCTGGGCGACGTTCATGCCCCAGCCGTTCACCAGCCACCCCGGCTCGGGCATGCACACCCACGTCAGCCTCTTCGAGGGCGACCAGAACGCCTTCTACGAGGCCGGCTCGGAGTACCAGCTGTCCAAGGTCGGCCGCCAGTTCATCGCCGGCATCCTGGCGCACGCGCAGGAGATCAGCGTCGTGACCAACCAGTGGGTCAACAGCTACAAGCGGATGATGTTCGGCGGCGAGGCACCCTCCTACGTCTGCTGGGGCCACAACAACCGCAGCGCGATGATCCGGGTGCCGATGTACAAGCCGCTCAAGGGCCAGTCCACCCGCATCGAGCTGCGCACCGTCGACGCGGCCTGCAACCCCTACCTCGCGTTCGCGGTCACCCTGGCGGCCGGCATGAAGGGCATCGAGCAGGGTCTCGACCTGCCCCGCGAGGCGGAGGACGACGTGTGGTCGCTCACCGAGCGGGAGCGGACCAGCCTGGGCATCGAGCCGCTGCCCACGAGCCTCAACGAGGCGATCGCAGTCGCCGAGCGATCCGAGCTGCTGGCCGAGACCCTGGGCGAGCACGTCTTCGACTTCTTCCTCCGCAACAAGCGCGCCGAGTGGGACGAGTACCGCGGCCAGGTCTCCGCCTTCGAGCGGGACCGCATGCTCCCGGTCCTCTAGGCGCCGGGTCGCTCGATGGCCGTCTACAGCCCGGACCGCGTCACCCGGCTGCGCCTGGTGCTCGGCATCGTGGTCGCGCTCGCAGTGCTCATCGCGGTCTTCGCGGCGTTCATCCTGGCGAACGGCGACAGCCGCGTAGCGGGCGTGCTCGCGATGGTCGTGGCCGGGCTGCTGCTGGGGGCCGGCGGCTCGGCGCTCAAGCTGCTCGGCGACGCCGGACGCCCCGCCAAGGTCGCCACCATCGCGACAGGAGCGCTCTGTCTGCTCTCGGGACTCGCGCTGGCCGGCTCCTGGCTGGCGTTCCTGCTGCCGCTGGTGGGGCTGGGGCTGCTCTTCCTGGCGCTGATCCCCGACGAGGTCGAGTCATGACGACGAACCCCCGCATCCTGGTCGTGCAGCCGGAGCTCGACGACCCGGCACACCTGTTCGGCGGCTGGCTCGAGGAGGCCGGCTGCACCCTCGAGGTCGCCCACCCCTACGCCGGCGACCCGGTGCCCACCCTGGACGGCTACGCCGGTCTGCTGGTCATGGGCGGCGCGATGGGTGCCAACGACGACGAGCTGCTCGAGTGGATCGGTCCGGTCAAGGACCTGATCCGGGACGCGGTCTCCGACGGGGTCCCCACCCTCGGCATCTGCCTCGGCCACCAGCTGATGGGGGCGGCGCTCGGCGGACGGGTGACCCCCAACCCGCGCGGCCAGCAGGTCGGGCTGATCCCGGTCGGCTGGACCGACGCGGCAGCCGGTGACCGGCTCTTCGGCGGCCTGGCCACGCCGAGGCGCGGCGTGCAGTGGAACTACGACCTCCTCGTCGAGCCCCCTGCCGAGGCCGTGGTCCTCGCCCGGACACCGGCCGGTGAGGTGCAGGTGGCGCGCTTCGCGCCGAGCGCCTGGGGCGTCCAGCTCCACCCCGAGGTCGACGAGACGATCGTCGGCACCTGGGTCACCGACTCCGAGCGGGGCGAGCTCGCCGAGCGCGGACTCGACGCGGACGCGCTGCTCGCCGAGATCAAGGAGGCCCGGGAGGAGCTCGACCACGCGTGGGCGCCCCTGGCCGCGGGCTTCGCGGACGTGGCGCTGGGCGCCCCCGCATGAGCCATCCGACGACCGACAAGGGACGCCTCGCCCGGATGGGCTTCGAGGACACCGAGTCGGCCGAGGACGGGCTGCGGGAGCTCGGGAACGACGTCGCGGAGCCGCTGGTGGCGCTGATCGCCCGGACCGCGGACCCCGACCTCGCCCTCCACGGCCTGGTCGGCCTGGCGGCCAGCCAGGACGACCCCGGGCCGATGCTCCAGGCGCTCGTCGACGACGAGGGGACCGCGATGCGGCTGCTCTCGGTCCTCGGCGCCAGCGAGGCCCTCGCCGAGCACCTCTGCCGCCACCCCGAGCACTGGCGCGAGCTCACGGACCCGACGATGGGCTCGACCCGCCCCGCGGCGTACGCCGTGCGGGAGAGCCTGCTCCGCGCGGTGGGCGCGGAGGCCACGGCCGACGTGCCGACCGCGACCGTGGCCGACGCACAGGCGGTGGACGCACTGCGCGTCGAGTATCGCCGGCTCCTGCTCCGCCTGGCCTCGCGCGACCTGACCCACCACCTCGGGGTCGACGACGCCGCGGCCGAGCTGTCCGACCTCGCTGCCGGGACCCTCGACGCCGCGCTCGCCATCGCCCGGCAGCGGGTCGGGGAGAGCGCGCAGCTGGCGCGGCTCGCCGTGGTCGCGATGGGCAAGTGCGGTGGCCACGAGCTCAACTACGTCTCCGACGTGGACGTGATCTTCGTGCACGAGCCGGCCGGCGATGCGGATCCCGACCAGGCGCTGAAGGTCGCCACCCAGCTGGCCGGCCACCTCATGCGCATCTGCTCCGAGCAGACCGGCGAGGGCACCATCTGGCCGGTCGACGCGGCGCTGCGACCCGAGGGCAGGTCCGGTCCGCTGACCCGGACCCTCGCCAGCCACCAGGGCTACTACGAGCGGTGGGCGAGCACCTGGGAGTTCCAGGCGCTGCTCAAGGCGCGCGCGGTCGCCGGCGACCTCGAGCTGGGCAGGCAGTACGTCGAGATGGTCCAGCCGATGGTGTGGAGCGCGGTCGAGCGCGACGGCTTCGTCGAGGACACCCAGGCGATGCGCCGCCGCGTGATCGAGCACATCCCCACCCACCATGCCGAGCGGCAGCTCAAGCTCGGCTCGGGCGGGCTGCGCGACGTCGAGTTCGCGGTCCAGCTGCTCCAGCTCGTGCACGGGCGCACCGACCCGGAGATCCGCCAGCCGACCACGCTCAGCGCCCTGGCCGAGCTCACTCGGCACGGCTACGTCGGCCGCGAGGACGGCGAGGCCCTCCGCGACGCCTACGGCTTCCTGCGCACCCTCGAGCACCGGATCCAGCTGTTCCAGCTGCGCCGCACCCACGTCGTACCCGAGGACCCGCGGTCGCTGCGCCGGCTGGGGCGGAGCATGGGCTACGCCAAGGAGCCGGTGCAGGCCCTCGACAGCGCCTGGCAGCACCACCGTCGCGAGGTGCGGCGCCTGCACGAGAAGCTCTTCTACCGGCCCCTGCTCACCGCGGTGGCCCGCCTGGCCGGCGACGAGGCCCGGCTCACCCCGGAGGCGGCGACCCAGCGGCTGGCCGCGCTCGGCTTCGCGGACCCCGGCGCCGCGCTCCGTCACCTCGAGGCGCTGACCTCCGGGGTGACCCGGACCGCGAACATCCAGCGCCAGCTGCTGCCCGCCATGCTCGACTGGTTCGCCGAGGCGCCGGACCCCGACGCGGGCCTGTTCGGCTTCCGCAAGCTGAGCGAGTCGCTGGGCCGGACGCCGTGGTACCTCAAGACGCTGCGCGACGAGGGTCAGGTCGCCGAGCGGCTCGCGAAGCTGCTCGCCACCTCGCGCTACGTCTCCGACCTGCTCGAGAAGGAGCCGGCCGGCGTCCGGATGCTGGGGGAGGACCTCGCCCCGCTCGAGGCCGACCAGTACAACCAGCTGGTCGTCGAGGAGATGCTCGCCGCGGGCGGCCGGCGCGAGGACCCCGAGGCGGCGGTGCGCGCGGTCCGGGCCGTACGCCGCCGCGAGCTGTTCCGCGTCGCGGCCGGCGACTCCCTCGGCCTGGTCGACGTGGCCGACGTGGGCGCCGCGCTGTCCCGGATCACCGACGCGACCCTCGAGGCCACGCTGCAGGTGGTGCTGGCCTCGGTCGCGCACGACAAGTCGGCCGACGTGCCGCCCGCGCGGATGGCGATCATCGCGATGGGCCGCTACGGCGGCTTCGAGCTCTCCTACGGCAGCGACGCCGACGTGCTGTTCGTGCACGAGGCCAGCGAGGGTGCCGACCAGCACGAAGCGGCGTCGTACGCCCTCGCGGTGGCCAACGAGCTGCGCCGCCTCCTCGCGCTCCCGGGTGGCGACCCGCCGCTGGAGGTCGACGCCGGGCTGCGCCCCGAGGGGAAGCAGGGGCCGCTCTCGCGGAGCCTGGAGTCCCACGCGGCGTACTACGCGAAGTGGTCGAAGGTGTGGGAGGCCCAGGCGCTGCTCCGCGCCGACGCGGTGGTCGGCGACCCGGACCTGCGGCGGCGGTTCGTGGAGCTCATCGACCCGCTGCGCTACCCCGAGCCCGGGCCCTCCGGCACCGGGCTGAGTGAGGACGACGTCCTCGAGGTACGCCGGATCAAGGCTCGCGTCGACAAGGAGCGGCTGCCGCGCGGCGCCGACCCCAGCAGCCACCTCAAGCTCGGCCGGGGCGGCCTCGCCGACATCGAGTGGACCGTGCAGCTGCTGCAGATGCAGCACGCCGCGACGGTGCCGGGGCTGCGCACCTCGCGGACCCTCGACGCGCTCGTAGCCGCGCGCGAGGCGGGGCTGCTGTCCGAGTCCGACGCCGGCACGCTGGTCTCGGGATGGCGGTGGGTGAGCCGGATGCGCAACGCGATCACCCTGGTGCGGGGCCGGGGCGGCGACGAGCTGCCGCACGACATCCGCGAGCGCGCCGCCGTCGCGAACGTGCTCGGCTACCGGGCCGGAGCGACCGACGCGATGGTCAACGACCACCTGCGGACCATGCGGGTCTCGCACGCGGTCGTCGACCGGGTGTTCTGGGGATGACGTCGACCCCCGGGCCGACCGCGGCTCCGGAGGTGACGCTGCGGGTCCACCAGCGGGAGGCGCTCGCAGCGCTGGCCGCGGCCTGGACGGCCGGCAAGACCCGCGCCTGGGTCGCCCTCCCTCCGGGCGCCGGCAAGACCCTGGTCGGCCTGATGACGGTCCGGGACCGGGTCGCCGCGGGGGCCGTCGGCAAGGCAGTGGTGCTCGGCCCCAACACCGCGATCCAGGGCCAGTGGGCCGCCCAGGCGACCGCGCTCGGGTTGGACGTCGGCACCGACCGCTCGCTGGAGCACCAGCTCACCGCGCTCACCTACCAGGCGCTCGCGGTCTTCGACCCCGACGACGAGGTCGACGACGACGGCCAGGAGACTCCGGTGGCCGGAGCGCAGACTCCGGTGGTCGGGGAGGTTGCGTCTCCGGTGGTTGAGGAGGTTGCGCAGCAACCGTCTCGAAACCCCGGAGCCCCCGACGCGAGTCCCAGCCCCGGGTCACCAGGTTTCGAGACGGTTGCTGCGCAACCTCCTCAACCAGCGGCGGTCCCGGTCGCGGGCAGCCTGCTGGACCGGCTGCACCCCAACGGCCGCGCGTTCATCGAGCAGCTCAAGAGCGCCCAGAGCCAGGGGAAGCCGCTGCTGCTGGTCCTCGACGAGTGCCACCACCTGCTCGAGGTCTGGGGCCGGCTCATCGGGGAGCTGCTGGACCAGCTGCCCAACGCGCTGGTGCTGGGGCTCACCGCGACCCCGCCCGAGGCCCTCACCGCCGACCAGGCGCTCCTCGTCGACGAGCTGTTCGGCACGCCGCTCTACCGGGTCTCGATCCCGGCGGTGGTCAAGGTCGGCGACCTGGCGCCGTTCGTCGAGCTGGCCTGGCTGACCACCCCGACGCCGAGCGAGGACGACTGGCTCGCGGAGGAGGCCGAGCGGTTCCGGGAGCTGATCACCCAGCTGACAGACCCGACGTTCGGGTCCATGCCGTTCCTGCAGTGGCTGGACGCGCGGTTCGTGGCCAGCCGGTCGCCGTGGCTCACCCTGGTCAAGGAGCAGCCCGACGTGTGCCGCGCGGTGCTGCGGCTGCACCACGTCGGGATGATCGGGCTGCCGAGCGGCGCCCGGATGCAGGAGGAGCACCGCTCCGCGCCCACCGCCGACGACTGGGTGCTGCTGGTCGACGACTGGCTGACCGGCCGGCTGACCAGGACGGGGCTGCCGCAGGACGAGCAGGTCGTGGAGGCGGTACGCCGTGCGCTGCCGTCGGTCGGCTACCAGTGGACCAGGCGCGGCATCCGCCGCGGTCGCAGCCCGGTCGACCGGGTGCTGGCCCGCAGCGAGTCCAAGACCGCCGCGGTCGTCGAGATCTGCGCCCACGAGCACCTCAACCTCGCCGAGCGCATGCGGATGCTGGTGCTGTGCGACCACGAGCGCGCCGGCGCCACCCTGCCCGCCGACCTCACCGGGGTCATCGACCAGCAGGCGGGCTCCGCCCACGCGATGCTCGCAGCCCTGGTCGGCGCGCCCGAGACGACCGGCCTCAACCCGATGCTGGTCACAGGCAAGACGGTGGCCGGCGCCGCGGCCACCCTGACGGCGTTCCTCGCGGCGCTGCCGGACCGGGCGCTGGCCGGGTCCCTGCGCATCGAGCCCCTGGACGGCGCGCTCTCGCAGGTCGTCGGGCCGTGGGAGGCGCGGCAGTGGGTCGCCCTGGTGACGGCGTACTTCCAGGACGGCCACAGCCAGGTCCTGGTCGGCACCCGCGGCCTGCTCGGGGAGGGCTGGGACGCGAAGCGGATCACCGGGCTCGCCGACGTCACCGCGGTCACGACGATCACCTCGGTCGTGCAGACCCGGGGCCGTGCGCTGCGCACCGACCCGCTGTGGCCGGAGAAGGTCGCGGTCAACTGGTCGCTGGTCTGCGTCTCCGACAAGCACCCCAAGGGCGGCAACGACTGGGACCGGCTGGTCCGCAAGCACACCGGCTACTTCGGGATCGACCCCGAGGGACAGATCGTGGACGGCGTCGCGCACCTCGACCCGCTGTTCTCGCCGTTCGTGCCGCCGCCGGTCTCCGAGTTCGACGCCACCAACGCCCGCGCGATCGTGCGCAGCGAGCAGCGCGCCACGGTCCGCGAGCAGTGGGGGGTCGGTCAGCCGTACGTCGACACGGCGGTCTACGGCATCCGGATCAAGGAACGTGGGGTCGCGGGTGGCTTCGGGTTCGGGCTCGGTGCCGGCCCTGCGGACGTGGTGCTCCGCCCCGACGCCGCCGAGCTGCGCGGGCTGCGCCGGCACGCGACCCGCGACCGAGCCACCTCGCTGCTGTTCGGAGCCGGCGTGGTGGCGGCGCTCGTCGCGGGGGTCGCGGGCGCGCCCCTCGTGCTGGCCGGGGCAGCGCTGGTCGGCGTCGCTGCGGCGTACGCCCGGGTCCGCAGCCACCTCCACCACGGCGAGGAGCTGCTGCACGGCGCCGAGGAGGCGCCGTCCGTGATCCGGATCGCCTCGGCCGTCGCCGACGGGCTCCTCGCCGCCGGCCTGGTCCGGCGCGGCGCGGACTCGGTCGAGGTGGCCCTCGACGCCGACGGGGAGTACCGCTGCGTCCTCCACGA
This sequence comes from uncultured Actinomycetota bacterium, assembly GCA_963766475.1. Taxonomy (GTDB): domain Bacteria; phylum Actinomycetota; class Actinomycetes; order Propionibacteriales; family Nocardioidaceae; genus Nocardioides. The sequence continues at coordinate 471,734 of CAVXZS010000011.1, forward strand.
CGTCGACGAGGTCGAGGCCGAGGTCTTCGCGACCGCGCTGGACGAGGCGGTCTCCCCGATCAACCTGCCGCGCTACCTGCTGCCGCGGTGGGTGCGCACGAAGCGTGACATCACCTGGTGGCGGTCGCTGTGGGCGGGGTTCGGCCGGCTGAAGCCGGACGGCGTGGTCTGGCACGCGGTCCCGACCGTCCTCGGGCTCAACGCCGAGCGCGCCGCGGGCTACGCCAAGGCCTGGGACCACTGGGTCGGCGGCGGCGAGCCCGTCTACACGGGGTCGCCCGAGGGGCAGGGCATCCTGGCCGCCCAGCAGGGCACCGACCCCTTCGCCGCGAGCACGGTCATGCGCCGACAGTGGTCGTGACGCCGGCGGCGGAGTGGAGGGATCCCAGGTTAACCTGGGATCGCTGAACTTCTCGGCCGTTGCAATGCCCCAGAAGTTCAGGGCGTGCCCCAACGCTGGTGCCGGTGGTGCTGCTGTGACCGTCAGTGACCGGCAGGTGAAAGAGCACGGCTCCGGCATAGGTTGAACCTCATGACCGCCGACGACGCCACGAAGACCAAGGGAGCCGAGCTGCTCCGCCTGCACCAGGACGAGAAGCTGCTGACCGTCGTGAACGTCTGGGACGTGGTCACCGCGAAGGTCGTCGCCGGGACCGACGGCACCGCGGCGCTGGCCACCGCCAGCCACTCGATCGCCGAGTCCTTCGGCTACGAGGACGGCGAGAACATCCCGCTGGACCTGATGCTCGAGCAGGTCGGGCGGATCGTCGCCTCGACCGACCTCCCGGTGACCGCGGACCTCGAGGGCGGCTACGGCAACGCACCGGAGACGATCCGCCGCGCGATCGGCCTCGGCGTGGTCGGCGCCAACATCGAGGACCAGCTCAAGCCGATCGCTGAGGCGGCCCGGCAGGTCGAGGACATCATGAAGGTGGCCGAGGAGGAGGGCGTCGACTTCGTGCTCAACGCGCGCACCGACGCGTTCGCGCTCAACCGCGGCGGCGACCCGGCCGACAACCTCGCGAACGCCATCGAGCGCGGCAAGGCCTACCTCGACGCGGGCGCGCCGGTCATCTTCGTGCCGGCGATCCTCAGCGAGGACGCCATCCTCGAGCTGGTCGACGCGTTCGGACCCCGGAGGCTCACGACGATCGGCATCCCGGGCAACCCGCCGCGCGACTGGCAGGAGGAGCACGGCGTCGCGCGTACGTCGTACGGCCCGCTGTCGCTGAACGTCGCACTCACGGCTCTTCAGCAGCTGGTCGAGGAGGTGCACCGCGGCGGCGGTACGCCGGCCGACCTGCGCATCCTGGTCTGACCGGATGAGCGACCTCGACGACCGGTTCCGGGCCGCGGCCGAGGGCTGCGACGACACCGTGGTCTGGCACGCACGACGCGGTCCCGCGGAGACGATGACGCTCCTGGCCGAGGCCGCCGAGGAGCTCGGCATCGACACCTGGGACCGCTACGGCGAGAAGGGTGCCGTCGAGCGGCTGGAGACAGAGGTCGCCGAGCTCCTGGGCAAGCCCGCGGCGGTGTTCTTCGTCAGCGGCACCATGGCCCAGCAGGCCGCGCTCAGGGTCTGGTGCGAGCGGCGTCGCTCGCAGCGGGTGGCGATCCCCGACCTGTCCCACCAGCTGCGCCACGAGACGGACGGCCCGCGGCTGCTGCAGGGGTTCCGCTTCGAGATGCTCACCGAGGGCTGGAAGACCGCGACCGCCGAGGACCTGCGCGCGATCCCCGCCCACGAGCAGCTCGGCGCCGTCCAGCTGGAGCTGCCGCTGCGCGAGGCCGGCTGCGTGCTGCCGACCTGGGAGGAGCTCACGGCGTTCTCGGCGGCCGCGCGCGAGGCCGGCGTGCCGCTCCACGTCGACGGCGCCCGGCTCTGGGAGTCGCAGCCGTTCCTCGGCCACACGTTCCCCGAGATCACCGCGCTCTTCGACAGCGTCTACGTCTCGTTCTACAAGGGGCTGCGGGCGATGGCCGGTGCCGCGGTCGCCTGCGACGAGGACCTCGCCACGGAGCTGCGGGCCTGGCGGCAGCGGATGGGCGGCACCCTGTTCGGGATGACGCCCTACGCCCTGTCTGCGCTGGTCGGGCTGCGCGACGAGCTCCCGCAGATCGGCGACTCGGTGTCGTGGGCGGCGTCGCTCGCCGGGGAGCTGGTCGAGCGTGACCTGCGGGTGCAGCCCGGTCCGCCGCACACCAACACCTTCCTCGTCTTCGCCGACGGCGACCCCGAGGCGATCATGACGCGGGTCACCGAGTTCATGGAGAAGGAGCGCGTCATGCCGTGCGGCAGCTGGTGGGCGGCCCGCGCTCCGGGCGTCGCGATGACCGAGGTGACGATCCACGGCGCCGCGCTCGACAAGGACCCGGCCACGGTCGCCGGCTGGTACGCCGACCTCGTCTCGACCACCGCTGGTTGAGGAGGTTGCGCAGCAACCGTCTCGAAACCGCAGAAGGCTGCGCTGGGGCCCCACGGGGCACCGGACCCCCGACGGCCCGGGCGGATAGTGTCAGGGCGAGGAGGCGCGAATGGCGGATCCCGCGGCGGCGTACGACGACGCCCCGGTCGTGCCCGTCTTCTTCCTGTCGGACAGCACCGGCATCAGCGCCGAGACGATGGGCAACGCCCTGCTGATCCAGTTCCCCGACACCCGCTTCGAGCGCACCCTGTTCCCGTTCATCACCACGATCGAGGAGGCCCAACGGGTGGTCGCGATCCTCGACGAGGCGATGGACGGGCCGGTGACGCCGCTGGTCTTCACGACCGCCGCCGTCGACACCGTGCGCCACGAGCTCGCGAAGACCAGGGCCCCGGTGATCGACTTCTTCGACATCCACATGAGCCGGGTCGAGGAGATCCTCGGCCGCACCGGTCTGCACGAGGCGGCCCGGCTGCACGGCGTGGGCGACATCCGCAGCTACAACATCCGGATGGCCGCGGTGGAGTTCACGATCGAGCACGACGACGGACAGAGCATCCGCAGCCTGGAGAAGGCCGACGTGATCCTGACTGCGCCCTCGCGGTGCGGCAAGACGCCGACGAGCATGTACCTCGCGCTCCAGCACGGCCTCTTCGTCGCCAACTACCCGCTGGTCGACGAGGACCTCGAGCGGGCCGACCTGCCCGCGCTGCTCACCGACCACCTCGAGCGCTGCGTCGGCATCACCACCACCGTCGAGCGGCTCAGCCGGGTCCGCAACGAGCGCCGCCCGGACTCGCGCTACGCCTCCACCGACCAGTGCCGCTGGGAGCTGCGCCGCGCGGGCGAGCTCTATGCCGCGCACCGGATCCCGGTCATCGACTCCTCCACCCGCTCGGTGGAGGAGATGGCCACGCTGATCGTCCAGATCGTCACCAAGAACCGGAAGAAGGCAGGCAGCTGAGATGGGGCAGACGAACGCCAACGTGCGGTGGTTCTCCGACCTCGGGATGGGAGACCTCGACCAGGTCGGCGGCAAGAACGCATCCCTCGGCGAGATGGTGTCCAACCTCTCCGACCTCGGTGTCCAGGTCCCCGACGGGTTCGCCACCACCTCCGATGCCTACCACCGGTTCATCGGTGACACGGGTCTCGCCGAGCGGATCACCACGCTGCTCGACGGGCTCGACACCGACGACGTACGCCGGCTCGCCGAGGTGGGCAAGGAGATCAGGACCGCCGTCGTGGAGCAGGAGTTCCCCGACGACCTCGAGTCCGACATCCGCGAGGCCTACGACCGTCTCGTCGAGGAGGCTGGACAGGAGATGTCCTTCGCCGTGCGTTCGTCGGCGACCGCCGAGGACCTGCCGGACGCGTCGTTCGCCGGCCAGCAGGAGACCTTCCTCAACGTGCGCGGCATCGACTCGATCCTGCACGCGATCCGCGAGGTCTACGCCTCGCTCTACAACGACCGGGCGATCGCCTACCGCGTCCACCACGGCTTCGCCCACGGCGACGTGGGACTCTCCGCGGGTGTGCAGCGGATGGTCCGCTCCGACCTCGGCGCCTCGGGCGTGATGTTCACGATGGACACCGAGTCCGGCTTCACCGATGCCGTCTTCATCACCTCGGCCTACGGTCTCGGCGAGGGCGTGGTCCAGGGTGCGGTGAACCCCGACGAGTTCTACGTCTACAAGCCGGCCCTGCGCGACGGCCGGCCCGCCGTACTCAAGCGCGGCATCGGTGACAAGGCCACCAAGATGGTCTACACCGACGACGCCACCGTCGGCCGGACCACCGAGTTCGTGGACGTGGACCCCGGCGAACGACGCCGGTTCAGCCTCACCGACGACGAGGTCGAGGAGCTGGCCCGGCACGCGCTGGTCATCGAGGAGCACTACGGCCGCCCGATGGACATCGAGTGGGGCAAGGACGGGGTCGACGGCGGCATCTACGTGCTGCAGGCGCGCCCCGAGACCGTCCAGTCGCGCGGTGGGGCGGTCGAGCGGTTCACGATGCCGAAGGAGACCGCCGCCGGTGCCGAGGTGCTGGTCGAGGGCCGGGCGATCGGCCAGAAGATCGGTGCCGGTGCCGCCCGGGTGCTGACATCGGTCGAGCAGATGCACGAGTTCAACGAGGGCGAGGTGCTGATCGCCGACATGACCGACCCCGACTGGGAGCCGATCATGAAGCGGGCGTCCGCGATCGTCACCAACCGGGGCGGCCGCACCTGCCACGCCGCGATCATCGCCCGCGAGCTCGGCATCCCCGCGGTGGTCGGCACCGGCTCGGCCACCAAGGAGCTGACCGACGGCCGCGAGGTCACCGTCTCGTGCGCGGAGGGGGACACCGGGCTGGTCTACGACGGGCTCCTCGACTTCAGCGTCGAGAGCACCGACCTCGAGGAGATGCCCGACATCCCCGTGAAGATCATGATGAACGTCGGCACGCCCGAGCAGGCGTTCGCGTTCTCCAAGCTGCCCCACCGCGGCGTCGGGCTGGCCCGCCTCGAGTTCATCATCAACCGGCAGATCGGCATCCACCCCAAGGCCCTGCTCGACCTCGAGCGCGACCCTGACGGCTCGAAGGGCTTGCTCGACGACGGTCTGCGCGGCGAGATCGAGGAGAAGATCGCCGCCTACCCCGGGCCGAGGGAGTTCTTCGTGCAGCGGGTGGCCGAGGGCGTCTCGATGCTGGCCGCGGCGTTCGCGCCCCACCCCGTCATCGTGCGCACGTCGGACTTCAAGTCCAACGAGTACGCCAACCTGCTCGCCGGCCCGTCCTACGAGCCCGACGAGGAGAACCCGATGATCGGCTACCGGGGCGCCTCCCGCTACCTCTCGGAGGAGTTCGCCGAGTGCTTCGCGATGGAGTGCGAGGCGCTGCGGCACGTGCGCGACGACATGGGCCTCACCAACGTGTGGGTGATGATCCCGTTCGTCCGCACGCTCGACGAGGCGCGCGGGGTGGTCTCGCTCCTGGCCGAGAACGGCCTGGAGCGCGGCACCAACGACCTCAAGGTCGTGATGATGTGCGAGATCCCGTCGAACGCCGTGATCGCGGACCAGTTCCTGGAGCACTTCGACGGCTTCTCGATCGGCTCCAACGACATGACCCAGCTGACCCTGGGCCTCGACCGCGACTCGGCGCTGGTCGCCGCGGGCTTCGACGAGCGCGACCCGGCCGTGCTGCACATGCTCGAGCTGGCCATCAAGGCCTGCAAGAAGGCCGACAAGTACGTCGGCATCTGCGGCCAGGGCCCCTCCGACCACCCCGACCTGGCCGAGTGGCTGCTCGAGCAGGGCATCGAGTCGATGTCGCTCAACCCGGACACCGTCGTCGACACCTGGCTCCGGCTGGCTGGGCAGAAGGTCGAGTAGCGGGTCGGGAGGTCTCACGCATGAGCCGGGCCCGGACGCGCCGCGAGGCGGGGCCCCGGGTGGGACCCCGCCTCGTGAGGTGGACGTCGCCGCGTGCGTGACCGGCGACCGTCCGGATGGCTCAGGCCTCGATCGCCTCGCGCTCGGTGCGGCCCTGCACCGTGTCGTGGCCGGCGTCACCGCCGACGTCACCGCCGATCTCGATCTTGCGCGGCTTGGCCTTCTCGGCGACCGGCACGACCAGCCGCAGCACGCCGGCGTCGTAGGACGCCTCGATGCGGTCGAGGTCGAGGTTGTCGCCCAGCACCAGCTGGCGGCTGAACGCGCCGCGCGGCCGCTCGGTGGCGAGCATCTCCCAGTCGCCGTTGCGGGCCAGGCGCTCGGCACGGACGGTGAGCACGTTGCGCTCGACGTCGAGGTCGATGGTGTCCTTCGCGACGCCGGGCAGGTCGAACTCGATGACGAAGCGGTCCCCCTCGCGCCAGGCGTCCATCGGCATCACGGCCGGGCGGCTCGTGGTGCCCAGCAGCTGCTGGGCGAGGCGGTCGAAGTCGCGGAACGGGTCAGTGGTGCGCAGCAACATGCTGTCCTCCTGGTTCTCGATCGGGAGCCGGAACGGCTCCGTATATGTATCACTGGTTATAGGTTTTTTCTAGTCGCTGTGTGAGGTAATGTCAAGCGCGCTCAGGAGATATTCAGGGAGGCCCGATGGCCAGGGACGACCAGGGAGTGTTCGCGATCTCCGTGGCCGCGCGCATGGCGTCGATGGAGATCCAGAACCTCCGCGTCTACGAGCGTCGCGGTCTGGTCGACCCCGATCGCACCGACGGCGGCACCCGCCTCTACAGCGAGGCCGACGTGGCCCGGCTGGTCCGGATCGGGGAGCTGCTCGCGGATGGGCTCAACCTCGCCGGCATCGCCCGGGTGCTCGAGCTCGAGCACGACGTGGGGCGCCTCAGAGCCGAGAACGCGCGGCTCCGAGCCCGCGACTAGCCCTGCCCGCCAGCCACCTCAGTCGGGCAGCACCGCGAAGGCGCGGACGGGGAACGTCGCCATCCCGGCCACCTTGACGGGCACGGCACTGAACGTCGCGCCCGTCGGCGGCAGCGCGGAGAGCCCGGTGAGGTGCTCGACGACCGGGATCTCCCGGTCGAGCAACAGGGTGTGCACCGGCCGGTCTCCGCGGGGCGGGGTGGCGTCGATGTTGACCGAGTCGATCCCGACGAGCGCGACACCCTGGTCGGCCAGCCACTCCGCGGCCTCCGTGGCGAGGAACGGGTGCTCCGGCGCGCCGTAGGCCTCCGTGCCGAAGTGCAGGTCCCAGCTGGTGCGCACCAGCACCGCGTGGCCGGCGACGTCGAGGCCCTCGAACGCCGCCAGCCCGGTGGCGCCGGTCGACTCGCCCTCGACGACCAGGGCCGGGAGCAGGGCGCACTTCTCCAGCGGCAGGCCGCTGAGGTCGTGCCCGCCACGGTGGCGGTGGCCGGGTGTGTCCAGGTAGGTGCCGGTGTTGGCGACCATCTCGATGCGGGCGATCGTGAACTCGGTCCCCTCGGCGTACACCTCGTGGGAGTCGTCGAAGGACAGGTGGTCCGAGATCACCGGCCCGGGGAGCCCGGGGTAGGTGACCAGGCCGTCGGAGACGGTGTGGCTGAGGTCGACCAAGCGCATCGCACCATTGTGCCGTCGGTGCGGAGGTGCCGGACAGGCGCACTGGGTACTCCATGGCATGCCCACCACAAAGACCAAGACCTCGACCGACGCCATCGTCCTCCTGAAGGACGACCACAAGGAGATCCGCCGACTGTTCGAGAGGTTCGAGAAGGCGGGCGACAACGCCGAGAAGACCAAGGGACAGCTCGTCGACCAGATCATCGAGCTGCTCACGGTCCACACCTACATCGAGAACGAGGTCATGTACCCGCGCGTGCGCGAGCTGCTGCCGGACCTCGAGGACGACGTGCTCGAGTCCTACGAGGAGCATCACGTCGCCGACGTGCTGGTGATGGAGCTCTCCGGTATGAAGCCGAGCGCCGAGCGCTTCGACGCCAAGACCACGGTGCTCATCGAGAACGTCCGGCACCACATCGAGGAGGAGGAGCAGGAGTGGTTCCCGAAGGTGCGTGAGGGCCTCGGGCGGAAGAAGCTGCAGGACATCGGCGCGGAGATGCTCGAGGCCCGCAAGAAGGCCCCCCGCAAGCCCTCCCAGCCCAGCGCGATGAAGAAGACGATCGACGCGGTGATCTCCTAGCGCTAGTCGTCATCCCGCCAGAGCCGCGATGAGCGGCGCGACGTCGGGGCGGTCGCCCGTGCCTTGCAGGATCACGGCGTCGGCCCCGGCCGCGACCAGCTCGGCGACCCACTCGCGCACGGCGCCGGCCGGCAGCGAGGGCTCGACCGGGGTGTAGACCGCGAGGTGCTTCGTCACCGACGACCTCCCGCGCGCGTCGGACCGTCTCGGGATCGGTCACCGAGTCGAGCAGCGCGCCGTCGGACACCTCGGCGGCCAGCGCCAGCGTCTTGGGGCCGCGGGCGCCGAGCAGCAGGGTGGGCGGCGACGGCGGCGGCCAGTCGAGCGCGACCTGGTCGAGCGAGACGTAGCGCCCGCGGACGTCGACGGTCTCGCCGGCGAGCAGCGCCCGGACGGCGCTGGTGTGCTCGCGAAGCAGCGTCATGGGGGAGTCGACCGCGGCGCCGACCTGGCGCATCCAGTCCTGGATCCCGTGGCCGAGGGCGACGGTGAGCCTGCCGGGGAACAGCCGGGCCAGGGTCGCCAGCTCCATGGCGGCCAGGGCGGGGTTGCGGAACGGGACCGGCAGCAGCCCGATCCCGACCGTGATCCGCTCGGACCAGGCCAGCGCCGCGGCGGCGGTGGTCAGCCCGCCCTCGAGGAAGCAGTCCTCCCAGAGCCACAGCTCCTCGACGCCCGCCGCGTCGGCGGCCTCGACGGCGGCCCGGAGCTGCTCGGGCGGGGACTGGGGTCGGAACACCACGCCGGTCGTCATGCCGACCGACTGTGCCAGACCGCGGGGACACCACCCGTGCCCGGACCGGGTCATTGTCGCGTGACCCGTCCGGGTGATTCTGTGGAAGAACCTGTTGTCCGCGTTTGCGAGCGCCTACCGTTGACCCAGAGGACGTGGAGCCCCCTGGGGAGGGAGCGCGACGGTCGTGAGCAGATCCCTGCGCGCGCCCGCCGTGTGGCGACACGGAATCTGCAGGCGCGTCACCGCTCCGTGCGGTGGCGCGCCGGCCTGTGTCCCCAGGGCTACACGAACGCCGTGAGCGCCTCGAGCAGCCGGTCGACGTCGCTGTCGTCGGAGTAGGGCGCCAGGCCGATCCGCAGGCCGCCGTCCGGCCCGAGCTCGAGCCGCTTCGCAGGCTCGTAGGCGTAGAAGCTGCCGGCCGGTGCGTTGATCCCCTGGGTCGCGAGGTGCCGGGCGACGTCACCCGCGTCGCGGCCCGCGAACGTCGCCAGGATCGTCGGCGTCCGGCTCGCGGCGCGCGAGTGCAGCGTGACGCCCGGCAGGGTCCGCAGCCCCTCCTCGACCCGCTCCCGGAGCCGGTCCTCGTGCGCCTCGACCGCGGCCATGGACGCCGCGAGCCGCTCGCGGCGGGTGCTGCCGTCACCGGGCGCCAGGTCGGCGAGGAACTCGACCGCGGCGGTGGCCCCCGCCATCAGCTCGTAGGGCAGCGTCCCGAGCTCGAACCGTTCGGGGACCCGGTCCGACGCGGGAGCGAGCTTGTCTGGGCGCAGCCGCTCCAGCAGCTCCACCCGGCCGGCCACGACGCCGGCGTGCGGGCCCAGGAACTTGTACGTCGAGCAGCCGAGGAAGTCCGCCCCCGACCGTGCCAGCGACACCTCGGCGTGCGGGGTGAGGTGCACCGCGTCGACGTAGAGCCACGCGCCGACGGCGTGCACCCGCTCGGCGACCGCGGGCAGGTCGGGCCGGGTGCCGATCAGGTTGGAGGCCCCCGTGACTGCGACGAGCTTCGTCCGGCTGGTGAGCGCATCCTCCAGCGACTCCATCGACAGCTCGCCGGTGTCGGGGTCGAAGTCGACCCACCTCACGCTCGCCCCGGCCGACGCGGCGGCGATCACCCAGGGCCGCACGTTGCCGTCGTGGTCGAGCCTGGTCACCACGACCTCGTCGTCGGGCCCCCAGTCCTTCGCGATCGCCCGGCTCAGGTCGAAGGTCAGCTGGGTGAAGCTGCGGCCGAACACCACCGCGTCGGGCGCCGCGTCGAGCAGGTCGCCGAGCGCGGCCCGCGCCCCGACGACCGCGCGCTCGGCGTTGTCCTGAGCCACGGTCAGGTCGCCGCGGTTGCTGAGTGGCGCGACCAGCGTGCTGCGCACCGCCTCGGCGACGACGTCCGGGGTCTGTGACCCGCCCGGCCCGTCGAAGAATGCCAGCCCGCTCTCGAGCGAGGGGAAGTGTGCCCGGACCTTGGCGACGTCGTAGTCGTTCACACAATGAGCCTAGGCCGCCGGAGCGGCCCGGCCGCGGTCACCGTCTCACCCGGTCGGGCCGAACCGCTCCACCCGGATGGCCTGCGGCTCGACGCCGCAGTCGACCAGCAGCGTCTCGGCGTACGCCGCGAAGCGGGCCGAGCCGCAGACGTAGGCCAGGTCGAGGCCCGCAAGCAGGGGCGTGAGCTCGGCGGCGGTCGGGGCGCCGGCCGGACGCGTCCCGGAGTCATGGCGGGTGTAGGCGACGACGGCGCCGGAGCGGGCGAGCTCGTCGGCGTAGGGCAGCATCCCGGGGTCGCGGCCGACCGCCACCACCCGGAGGAGGTCGGTGCGGCCGAGCCGGCGGGCGGTGCGGAGCATCGAGACGGCAGGCACCACGCCGGTGCCGCCGACGAGGCAGAGTGCGGGCGTGCGGAGGTCCCACGTGAACCACCGCCCGATCGGCCCGCGCATCTCCAGCACGTCGCCGACCTCGACCACGTCGGCCAGGAACTCCGACACCTCGCCGTCCGGCAGCCTCTCCACGAGGAACTCGACCAGCGGGTCGTCGTCGTCCGAGGCGACCGAGTAGGACCGCTGGGCGGTGTAGTCGTCGGGGGCCCGGAGCCGGATCAGGTAGTGCTGGCCCGGCCGGTGCCGCAGGCGGTCGTCGACGTGCATCCTCAGCCGCACGGTGGCCGGCGTCGGCAGCGACTTCTCGATGACCCGGCCCGTCGTCCACGCCGTCTCGACCGCCTGCACGTCGTCGATCGCGCTCACGCCGGACGCCCCCTAGTCACCCTGGTAGCGCTGCTCGAGCCACGGGTCGCCGCGGTCGTGGTAGCCGTTCTGCTCCCAGAAGCCCGGTCGGTCCGCCGCCATCAGCTCGAGCCGGGAGACCCACTTGGCGGACTTCCAGAAGTAGAGGTGCGGCACGAGCAGCCGGGCCGGGCCGCCGTGCTCGCGGCGGCAGCGGCTTGCCGTCGTAGTCCCAGACGACCCAGGCCTTGCCGTCCACGAGGTCGGACATGGGGAGGTTGGTGGTGTAGCCGGTGCTGGAGTGCGCCAGCACGTAGGACGCCTCGGGCAGCGGCCCGGCCGCGGCGAGCAGCTCGTCGACGCTCACGCCGCGGAAGGCCACGTCGAACTTGGACCAGGTGGTGACGCAGTGGATGTCGCCGAGGTACGTCGACTCCGGGAGCTGGTGGATCTCGTCCCACGACCAGGTCATGGGCCGCTCGACCAGCCCGTCCACCGTCAGCGACCAGCGCTCCGTGTCGATCCGTGGCGTGGCCTCGGCGGTGAGCACCGGCCAGCTCGAGCCGGTGTCGTACTGTCCCGGCGGCAGCCGTCCCTCGCGGCTGCGCTTGCGGCCCACGAATCCTCGCGTCACGGGCATGGCCACCTCCTGGCTGAGTGGTAGGTCCTGCGACACATCGTCTCTCCCGAGGACCGCATCGTGACGCGGGGACCACCGACCGGACCCGCGGGATCAGGGCGACTCGGACGCCGTTGCCGGACCGGTGCCACCGGTGGCGGCCGCGAGCGGCGGCTCCTGGAGGACGGAGGGCGGTGGCACGGGGGCGCCCCCCGCGGCCGTGGCGGCCGCCAGCTCCTCGGCCGGCACGTGCTTGTGCAAGAACGCCTGGGCCCAGTGCGCGGACCGGTGCAGGCCCACCGTGGCCACCACGATGATCCCCGCGATGACCAGCCAGCCCGCGGTGCCCCAGGTCATCGCCAGGAAGGTGTAGACGGCCGGCGCCCACACCTTGCCGAGGGTGCCGCTCAGCCCGGCGGCACCGGAGTACTCGCCGCGCCGGCGCGGGTCCATCAGCTCGGCCTCGAAGGACCAGCTGGCCGCGGAGAGATAGAGCTCGGCGCCCGTCACGGTCACGTGGCCCAGCCACACCAGCGCGATGGTGACCCAGCCGACCGTGTCGTGGGTGTAGAGCGTGATCAGGCACGACGCCACGAAGAACACCGCCGACACCCGCAGTGCACGCAGCGCGGTGGTGACGTCCTTCACCCCTCGGGCGGCGGCCATGGGCAGGAAGATGCACATCACGGTGTTGGTGCCGAACAGGAAGGCCAGCAGCACCCGTGGCGCGTCGGTCTCCTGCACCAGCCACAGCGGGATCACGATGTTGAGCAGGACCTGGTTGGTCCACAGCACACCGACGAAGAACGTGCTGACCATCCAGCCCACGTTGCGCATCGGTCCGGGCCCGGGGACCTTGACCTTGCGCTCCTCGGCGGACCGCTCGTCATGGGATGCGTTGGGGAGCCGGAGGATCGCCACGCCGTTGACGAGGAACGCGACCGTGGTGAACCACGGCAGCCCGTGGAGCACCTGGTTGGAGTCGAAGGCCAGCGCGATGCCGCCCAGGAGCGAGCCCATCGTGAACCCGAGGTTGAGTGCGCTGTACATGTAGGCCCGGGAGTGGACCCGCTCGTCGGGAGGCAGCACGTCGATCGTGTAGGCGCTGTGCGACGCGCCGCCGAGGCTGCCGACCACCTCCATGACGACCGCCATGGCGACGTAGCCGCTGAAGCTGTCGATGAACGGCCACAGGGTGAACAGCGCCGCCTGCCCGACCGCGCTGACCGCCCAGCACCGCTTCGGCCCGAACCGGTCGACCAGCCGGCCCATCGGCCACGCGGCCAGGAAGCTGGCCACACCCGCAATGGTCAGGCCGAGCCCGACCTGCGCGGCGCTCAGCCCCACGAGCTGGGTGAAGAACACCGCCGACCCGGTCATGAACGTGCCCTCGCCGAGTGCGAACAGGAGGGACTGCGCGGCCAACCGACCCGCCAGCGGGGAGGGTGGGCGCATCCGGCGAGGAATCGTCGCGAACATCGCGCGCGATCCTTCCAGCCGACGCCGACAGCGTCGCCCCAATTAAGTCGGTCTCAGGGCTTCGGCTGGCCGATGTAGAGCAGCGCGATGCGGGCGGGCACGCACGGCCAGGGATGGTCGGCGCCGTACGTCGCCGCGCAGAACTCGCAGATCCCGTCGCTCTCCACGTGGATGCGCAGGGTGTGCAGTGCCCACAGACGTCGGCTCGCCAGTCGGCGGCCGCGAGGCGTGTGGAGCAGCATGGGGGCAGGCCTCAGTCGCGCAGCTGCGCGGCCATCGGGCAGTCGAACCGGTTGCGGGCCCCGAGCCCCACGTTGTTGAGATAGTCGACGACATGGGCGTAGGACGCGAAGAAGCCGACCTCGGTGTACTCCACGTCGCGGACGGCGCAGTACTCGCGCACGACGGGCCGGACCAGCTTGAGGTGGGGGCGGGGCATGCTGGGGAAGAGGTGGTGCTCGATCTGGTAGTTCAGCCCGCCCATGGCGGCGTCCACGACGGGGTTGCCGCGGATGTTGCGTGACATGAGGACCTGACGGTTGAGGAAGTCGATCCGGGCGCCTCGCGGAACGATCGGCATCCCCGTGTGGTTGGGGATGAACGAGCCCCCGAGCAGGAAGCCGAAGACCGCCACCTGCACACCGAGGAACGCCGCCGCCTTGCCCAGGGGCAGCAGGAGCAGCAGCAGCGCGATGAGGCCGCCGAGCCGGAGCACGACCAGCGTCACCTCGAGCGCGCGGTGCGGGTCGCGGGACGAGAACATGTGCCGCATCGCGCCCACGTGGAGGCTCAGCCCCTCGAGGGTCAGCAGCGGGAACAGCATCCAGCCCTGTCGCCGGGTGAACCACTGCGCCAGGCCGGTGCGCTCGACGGCGAGGTCCTGGGTCATCGCCAGCAGCCCGGAGGAGATGTCGGGGTCCCGGCCCACCTGGTTGGGCGCGGCGTGGTGGCTGTTGTGCTTCCCACGCCACCAGCCGTAGCTCAGGCCGAGCACCGCACCGGACACCACCCGCGCGGTCCACTCGTTCCAGGCGGCGCTCTTGAAGATCTGCCGGTGCGCCGCGTCGTGCCCGAGGAAGCCGAACTGGGAGAGCACGCACCCGACCAGCCCGGCGATGATCAGCTGGAACCACGAGTTGCCGAGCCAGGCCGTCGCGAGCCCGAGCGCCGCCAGCGACACGGCGCCGGCGCAGATCAGGCCCCAGTAGTAGGCGTAGCGGCGCGACATCAGCCCGCTGTCGCGCACCAGCTGCGCCAGCTCGGTGTAGGAGCTGGTCGCCCTCGCGGCCGCACCGAGAGGCGCCACGACGTCGGTGCGTTCGGCCACGGGTCCTCCAGCGCTTGCGGAATGCGCCGTCGAGGACCGGGACGACCTAAGTCGTCACCAGAGTACCTCTGCGCTGCACGAGGCGCGATCAGCGCCGCCCGCGCGCCACGGGTGCACTAGAGCCGGAAGAGGCCGATGACCACGGCGAGCACCGGAAGGGCCCACAACAGGCACATGCCGACCGCCGTGTCGTGGGCCTCGATGGCGGCGAAGAACCTGTCGACACGGAGGCTGCGCGGGTCCGGTTGCTTGGTGCGAGTGGTCATGGTCGGCACGTCAGATGTCCGTGCGGCGTTCGCTGACCGACTGTGAGCCGTCAGCATGCGTGGTGGTGGTCATGCTGTGCGCACCTCGCGTGCGGTTCCACGTGAGGGCGGTCAGTGCGAGGACCACCACGCCGACCAGCGTCATGATCCAGCCCACTGCGGTCAGGTCGACTCCGTTGACGCTGTCCGTGACGGCCAGCGCGAGGACCAGCCCCACGACGACGAGGAACCCGCCGAATCCGTACCCCATGATGTGTCCTCCCGCTGCTGGTGACCTCTGGATGAGCGTCGGAGAAGTACCCGCGCACCGGTGCCCGCACCGAGATCCGCGGGGCCGAGCGGTGAGCGGTCTAGAGAGCAGGAGCAATCTGCCGATCGGTGTAACGAATGCCTTCGCCGGCGACAAGAGCGGCGACACGAGGCCGGAAAGAGGCCTGGCGAAACGGCAGCGCCATAGGAGCCCGGAAGCGGCGTGCGCGGTGGCGGTTCGGGATACATCTCATGCATGGGCTCCGCCGCTGACCGGATCACGGACGTCCACGGCCCGGCTCGTCCCCACGCCCGCGGCGCGCCGTGGGAGCCGCGTGTCGACCTGCACCTGGAGGACGACCTCACCGAGACCGACGTCGACCGCTGGGTGAGGTCCGCCTGCCTCTTGTGCAGCAACGGCTGTGGCTGCGACATCGCGGTGAAGGACGGACGGATGGTGGGAGTCCGGGGCCGGGAGCACGACCGTGTCAATCGGGGACGGCTGGGTCCCAAAGGCCTCTACGGCAGCACCCCGTGGTCGCACTCGCCCGACCGGCTCACCCGGCCGTTGGTGCGGGACGGCGGCCACCTCGTCGAGACCGACTGGGAGACCGCCATGGGCCGGGTCGTCGCCGAGTCGCAGCGGCTGCTCGACGACAAGGGGCCACTCAGCCACGGGTTCTACACCAGCGGCCAGCTGTTCCTGGAGGAGTACTACGCGCTGGCCGTGATCGGCAAGGCCGGGCTGGGCACGCCACACATGGACGGCAACACCCGGCTCTGCACCGCAACGGCCGCTGCCGCGCTCAAGGAGTCGTTCGGCGCCGATGGCCAGCCCGGGTCCTACGACGACATCGAGCACGCCGACGCGATCTTCCTCTTCGGGCACAACATGGCCGAGACCCAGACCGTGCTGTGGCGACGCGTGCTCGACCGGGTCGAAGGCGACGACCCGCCGGCCGTCGTGTGCGTCGACCCGCGCAGCACCGACGTGGCCGCGGCGGCCCGGCGCAGCGGCGGCGTGCACCTCCCCATCCGGGTCGGCACCAACCTCGCGCTGGTCAACGGGCTGACCCAGCAGCTGATCGAGCACGGCTGGGTCGACGACGGCTGGGTGGCCGCGCACACCCTCGGCCGTGAGGACCTCGAGAAGATCGTCAGCGACTACACCCCGGACCGGGTGGGGGAGATCTGCGGGGTCGACCCCGACGACGTCCGGCGCGCCGCCCGGATCTTCGGTGAGTCCGAGCGGGTGCTGTCCACCGTGCTCCAGGGGTTCTACCAGTCCCACCAAGCCACGGCGTCCGCGTGCGGGGTCGACAACCTGCACCTGCTGCGCGGGATGCTCGGCCGGCCCGGGTGCGGCCTGCTCCAGATGAACGGCCAGCCGACCGCCCAGAACAACCGCGAGACCGGTGCCGACGGCGACCTGCCCGGCTTCCGCAACTGGGAGAGCTCCGAGCACGTCGACGAGCTCGCCAGGCTCTGGAACGTCGATCCGATGACGATCCCGCACTGGGCGCCGCCGACCCACGCGATGCAGATCTTCTCCTACGCCGAGACGGGGAGCATCGGCCTCCTCTGGATCGCGGCCACCAACCCGGCGGTGTCGATGCCGGAGTCGGACCGGATCCGCCGCATCCTCGCCGGCGACCAGTGCTTCGTGGTCGTGCAGGACCTGTTCCTCACCGAGACCGCGGAGCTCGCCGACGTGGTGCTGCCGGCCGCCGGCTGGGGCGAGAAGACCGGTTGCTTCACCAACGCCGACCGCACCGTCCATCTCTCCGAGAAGGCGGTCGAACCGCCGGGGGACGCGCGCAGCGACCTGGACATCTGGCTGGCCTACGCCGACGCCATGGGCTTCACGGACCGAGCCGGCGCGCCCCTCGTGAAGTGGCGGACCCCGGAGGAGTGGTTCGACGCCTGGCGCGAGGCCAGCGCCGGGCGGCCGTGCGACTACTCCGGGCTCTCCTATGACCGCCTGCGCCAGACGGAGGGCATCCAGTGGCCGGTCACCGGGCAGAGCCCGGACGGCACCGCTCGGCTGTACGGCGACGGCCGGTTCCCGACGGACACCGACTACTGCGAGACCTACGGCCACGACCTGCTGACCGGCGGCAGCGTGACCGAGGAGCAGCACCGGGCACAGGCGCCGGACGGCCGCGCGTTCCTGAAGGCGGAGCAGTGGACGCCGCCGCACGAGCAGCCCAGCGAGGAGTTCCCGCTGCGGTTCACGACCGGGCGCACCGTCTACCAGTTCCACACCCGCACCAAGACCGGCCGGGCCGGCCGGCTCGACGGCGCCTCCCCGGGCCCCTGGGTCGAGCTCGCGTCGTCGGACGCCGAGACGCTGGGCCTCTGCGACGGCGACGAGGTGGAGGTGACCAGTCCCCGGGGGTCGGTGCACGCGCCGCTGCGGGTCCGCCCGGTCGAGCAGGGAACGGTGTTCATGCCGTTCCACTACGCGGGACCGGGCCAGGCCAACGTGCTGACGATGACGGTGTGGGACCCGGTGTCCAAGCAGCCGACCTTCAAGACGGCCGCCTGCCGCGTGGAGAAGGCCGGCTGATGCCACATCTGGCGACGTACGTCGGCCTGGCCGACCACAGCGAGGAGGTGCTCGCTGACTCGTTCCGTGCCGTGGCCACCGGGCACGCCCAGGTGGCCGACGTCCATCACGTCTGCCTGACCCTGGCCGGGATGAGCGACGAGCATCGCGAGCGGCTCGGACCGGTGGTGGAGCGGTACGGGGAGCAGGACGACGTCGACGAGCCCGAGCGGCTGCGGGCCGAGGCGCTGCCGGGCGCTCGCGAGGGCGAGGTCGGACTGCTGCGCGACCTGCAGGACCTGCACGTGCTCGCCACCCTGGTGAAGACCACGTGGGTCGTCATCGGCCAGGGGGCCCAGGGCCTCCGCGATCACGAGCTCCTGGAGATCGCCACCGCGAGCGAGACCGAGACCGACCGTCAGCTGACCTGGCTCACCACCCGGATCAAGGTCGCCGCTCCGCAAGCGCTCATCGTGTCGCCGTGACGGTCACCCACAGCCGTCCGGACGTGCAGTGCGGCAGCGCGACCCACGAAGGGCCGGTTTCCTCCTTTGGGGTGAGCGTGCGGCCAGACGCGGCGGCTACCGACGAGGCGTGACGCCGACGGCGTCGGAGATCCAGAGGGATCCGAGATGACGACTGCACGCGACATCACGACCGGAGGCGTCGAGTGTGCCCAGACCACGGACACCGTGTCCCAGGCGGCGCAAAGATGCGCGAGCTGGGAGTGGGCGCCCTTCCGAGCGTCACACGGGCGGAGGGACCCGTAGTAAGTCCGGGACGAAACCGTGGCGGGCACCCCAGAGGACGGCTTCGGGACGTGTCGAGACGTGGATCTTCCGGTACGCGGTCCGGATGTAGGTCTTGACCGAGTTGATGCTGAGGAAGGCTCTGCCGGCGATCTCGCGGTTGCTCAGCCCCTGACAGATCAGCGCGATGATCTCCGACTCGCGGGCCGTGAGGCCCGCCTCCTGTCCCGGCCAGGACCCAGGTTCGGGCCCGTCGGCGCCCGACGACGGACCCCCCTCATCGCTGAGCGCCACCACGTGCTCACCGGCATGGACACGTTCGATGGCGTCGATCAGCCGTGCTACCGGGAGCCCCTTGAAGACATAGCCGGCCGCGCCCTCACTCAGGGTCTGGGAGACCGCCTCGGGCGTCTCGACGAACGTGAACACGATGACCGGCGCAAAGCCGCCGACGAGACCAGCGAGCCCGTCGGTGTAGGCGAAGGCGTCGTGGAGGATGACGTCCACGTCCCGGGCAACAGCACAGCCCGCGTCGCGTTCCACGACCTGGACGCGATCGGCGTGTGGCTCGAGCAGCACGGCAAGGCCGGCCAGCACGACGGGATAGTCGTTGACGATGGCGACGCGCACCGGGTGCGCGGCATTGCCGGGCAAGGAGACTCCGCGGCGTTCGCCACGCCTCGGGGCGGTTGCTCCGACTGTCGGTGGACTGTGCGCAGGCCCCGACCAACCACGACCGAGGGTCCTTTCCACCATAGGCCTTCTGTGGCGCCCCTCCTAGAGGTCGGCTCCGCGCAACAGAGCCCCCGCCGGTACGGCGGGGGCTTGTCGGGCTTCGCCGACGTTCCGGTCAGGCGGCGATCTTCGTCCTGAGGGCCCGCAGGATGCGGTCGATGAGCCGGGACACCTGCATCTGGGTGACGCCCAGCGCCTCCCCGATCTCTGCCTGGGTCCGCTCCTCGAAGAACCTGAGGTAGACGATCTGCTGATCTCGCGGGTCGAGCGAGCGCATGGCGGAGCCGAGGACGGCCCGGGCCTCGGCGGCATCGAGGTCACTCGTCTCGTCCACCAGGGTGTCGCCCAGCGTGAGCGTGGCAGAGCCGGCAAGGCGCCGCTCCAACGAGGCTGGGCTGAAGGAACCGAACCCCTCCACCGCCTCGCGCACCTCGCTCTCGGTGCACTGCAGGTCCCGGCTCACCTCGAGGTGACTGGGTTCGCGGCCCAGTGTCTGCGACAGCCGTTCGATGCTCCGGCTCACCTTCCATTGTGCTTCCTGGATGCGACGTGGCGGCCTGACCATCCAGCCGCGGTCACGGAAGTGCCGCTGCACCTCTCCGCGGATGGTCGGGACCGCGTACGTCAGGAGATCGGGCCGGACCGAGGGGTCGAACTTCTGGACGGCCTTGACCAGGCCCTCGTAGGCGGCCTGCTCGAGGTCCTGGCTGGGTATCCCGCGGTTGGAGTACCGCCTGGCGATGGCCTCCGCCACGCTGCGGTTGATCAGGACGACCTCGTCCAGAAGGTCGCGGCGGCGATCCGGCTCACACGTCTGCGCCTGCTCCAGCAGCCGCTGGGTGATGCTGGCACGCTCGGCGCGCGAGACGAGGCGTGTGCGTGGCTGATCGGTCGATGACATGCGGCGCTCATTCCAAGATTGGCGTGCGTGACGTAGCTGAGATCCGGCCGGGCTGGAAGCAGCGGGCGACAGCCTCTTTCGACGGTAGTCAGGTCGCCGACGTGAGGCGTCCATCCTTTGGGGTGCAAGCGGAAGTTCACCCCTGGGGGTGCTCGTCAGCGTAGGGAGACCGTCTCGCCCCGGGTCACGGTTCGGATCCGGTCGCGCAGTCCACGACTCACGCCCTGGTCGAGGAAGTCCTGGAGCGGGGACTTGAACACCCCGTAGTCGTCGTGATGGACCGGGACGGTGACCCTCGGGTCGAGCAGCTCCATCAGGTCCGCGCCCTGCCCTCCGTCCATGGTCACCGTGATGCCGAGGATCCTGGTCCCGCCCAGATGCAGGACGGCGGCGTCCAGCGGACCGGTGCGGTCGACGATCTCGTGCAGCCAAGGGCGGTACAACGTGTCACCACTGACATAGACGCGGAAGGCGGGCCCGTCGGATCGCCGCAGCTCGAGGATGCTGCCCATGACAGGGGGCAGCAGCGCGCGGACCGGGCCCGGCGCGTGCGTGCCCGGCACGGCGGTGACCCGCAGGGAGGCGCCGTCGCGCTCCAGCTCGGAGCTGTCCCAGGTCTCGAGCCCACGCGCCTTCTCGAAGCCCCACCGGCGTAGTCGCCTCACGGCGTCGGGGGTGGTGAGGACGGGCAGGTCGTGCGCCAGACCGTGGCGGGCCGTCCGGTCGAAGTGGTCGCCGTGGAGGTGTGAGAGGACGACCGCGTCGACGGGGGCAGCTCCTCGGGCTGCCTCGACGGCTCGGTGAGTCGTCGCGACCACAGCCCCTTGCCGAGGTAGGCGCGCTGTCCCCGGTGCAGGAAGTTGGGGTCTGTCAACAGCGTGAACGGACCCAGCCGGAGCAGCGTGGTCGCGGTGCCTATGAACTCCAGGCTCTCGTCGGTCATGAGCCCGGGTGACCGGGTGCGGCCGCTTTGAAACCCGGCGCTCACCCCCAGGGGTGCGCGTGGGGCACGCGACGCGGGTTACCTACTCATGCACCGTGCCCCCAGATCCGATCCAGGAGGTCGCATGCGCGCCATGGTCTACCGCGGGCCCTACCGGATCCGCGTCGAGGAGAAGCAGCGCCCCCGGATCGAGCACCCGAACGACGCGATCATCCGGGTCGAGCTGGCCGCCATCTGTGGCTCCGATCTCCATCTCTACCACGGGATGATGCCGGACACCCGCGTCGGTCACACGTTCGGCCACGAGTTCATCGGCGTCGTCGCCGAGGTCGGACCGTCAGTCGAGAACCTGTCGGTCGGGGACCGGGTGATGGTGCCCTTCAACATCTTCTGCGGGTCGTGCTGGTTCTGCGCGCGCGGGTTGTACTCCAACTGCCACAACGTCAACGCCAACGCCACCGCGGTGGGTGGCATCTACGGCTACTCGCACACCTGCGGCGGCTACGACGGTGGCCAGGCCGAGTTCGTCAGGGTGCCGTTCGCCGACGTCGGTCCCACACTGATCCCCGACTGGATGTCGGACGAGGATGCGGTGCTGCTCACCGACGCCACGGCGACCGGCTACTTCGGTGCCCAGCTGGGTGACATCGCCGAGGGCGACACCGTGGTCGTCTTCGGTGCCGGTCCAGTGGGGCTGGTCGCCGCGAAGTCTGCCTGGCTGATGGGCGCGGGCCGGGTCATGGTCGTCGACCAGCTCGAGTACCGGCTCGAGAAGGCGCGGGAGTTCGCTCTCGCGGAGACGCTCAACTTCACCGAGTACGACGACATCGTGGTGGAGATGAAGAAGCAGACGGAGTACCTCGGCGCCGACGTGGCGATCGAGGCCGTGGGTGCGGAGGCGGACGGCAACATGCTCATGCACCTCACCTCCGCGAAGCTGAAGCTGCAGGGCGGCTCACCGGTTGCGTTGAACTGGGCGATCGACAGTGTCCGCAAGGGGGGCACCGTCTCGGTGATGGGTGCCTACGGGCCGGTCCCCAACGCGGTGAAGTTCGGCGATGCCCTCAACAAGGGGCTGACGCTGCGGATGAACCAGTGCCCGGTCAAGCGTCAGTGGCCGCGGCTGTTCGAGCACGTCCGCAACGGCTACCTGAAGCCGAGCGAGCTGATCACCCACCGGATCCCGCTGGAGCACATCGCCGAGGGCTATCACATGTTCTCGGCCAAGCTGGACGGGATCATCAAGCCCGTCGTCGTCCCGGATGCCGCCTGAGGAGCCTGATGAGCATCGACACCCCCGGTCGCGGGACCGACGTCCCGACGTACACCCCCGACGGCCCGCGGCGACCCACGGCCGAGGAGCTGCGCTCGCGCTTGCCCGGTTGGGGAGTCGACCTCGACCCTGCGGACCGGCCCTCGCACCCCAAGCTCGACCCCCGGCCAGACCTGACCGGCGCACACTGGCGCTTCCCTGAGCGACAGCCCGAGGACGCACCCCGCGAACGGTCGATCGAGCACCGCTTCCTCACCCCGGTCTTCGGGACGGCCCAGCCAGCGCACGGCCTCTCCGGGCGCATCCGCAAGGCGGCCTACGCGCGCTGGAGCGAAGGGCGCAACGCGCACTGGCTCGCTCTGATCGCGGCGGATCGAGTGGACGTCGTCGAAAGTGCGATCACCTCGGTGCTCCAAGGACGGCCCGACAACCTCCTCGCCGAGACTGGCGTGCGCTCGGAGCTCACCCACCACGGCATGTCCTCGCGGTTCGGCGAGAAGCGCAGCGACTGGAGGCATCACGCTCTGGACCCGGTCGTCGTGCTGGGGCCGTGGCTCCTCGCCGGCTGGGGCGTCGTGAGCGTGGTCCGGCGGCTCCTTCGCTGACCGGGCGAGCGCCTCAGGGATCGATGTCGCTGGTCGAGGTGAACCCGTTCTCGTAGCCCCAGGCGACGGCCCTGGCCCGGGTGGTGACCCCGATCTTGCGGTAGGCGGTCCGGATGTAGGTCTTGATCGTGTTGATGCTGAGGAAGGACCGCCGCGCTATCTCCTCATTGGTCAGGCCACGCGCGATCAAGGTGAGCACCGCCGCTTCGCGCTCGGACAGCCCGAAAGCCTGCCCGGGCCAGGTCTGTTGTGATTCCGTCCGGTCCTCGACGCCCTCAGGCTGGCGGCCGGCGTGGATGGCGACGATGCCAGCGACGAGGTCGTCTGCGGTCAAGCCCTTGTGGAGGTAGCCGGCCGCTCCGCTGCGGCGAGCCACGTCCTCCGGATAGTCGTCCCAGCTGTAGACCACGACCTTCGCGGAGTTCTCGGTCACCATCTTGCGGAGCTTCTCGTCGTGGTCGGGCAGCCGGCCGAAGGTGTCGTAGAGGATGACGTCGGTCTCGTGCGGCATGTGGGTGAGGGTCGTCAGTCCGACGATCTGCACCTTGTCGGGGTGGCGGGCCAGCATCTGCGCCAGCCCGAGGAGGGCGATCTCGTAGTCGTTCGACAGCGCGACGCGCACTGGCCGCGTCCCAGTCTCGGGTTGCGAGTCATCTGACATGACGCGGTCCCATCACTGTGTGGATCGGTATCGTCCCATCCGGCTCGTCGGCGACCATACGCGAGAGCCGTGCCGCTCGACCCGCAGGGACCGGCGTCACCCGCGGGTCTCCCGCGCACGAATTTGGGTACCCACGCTTCCACCAGATAGTCAGGAGCAGGCGAGCAGTGACACCGATGGAACCCATACCCGAGACGGTCGAGGCGGTCGACGAGCTCGACCCTTCCTCGCACTCTCCCGACCTCCTCGCCTCCCTCACCCAGCTCGCGAACCGCGCGAAGGAGGACGTGCCCGACCTGGTCGGCGTCAGCGTCGCCATGCTCGAGCAGGGGATCACCCTCACGCTGGTCGCCTCGACCGACGAGATCGCGGTCCTCGACGCCGTCCAGTACGCCGCCGGCGGCCCCTGCGTCAACGGCGCCTACACCGGGGAGCGTCACGAGTTCGACGTTCCCACGGCCCTGGACGAGGGGCGGTGGCAGCTCTTCGCCGAGGCCACGGCAGCCCGCACGGTGCGCAGCACCCTCACCCTTCCCGTGGTGAAGGACGGGCGCGTCGAGGGAACCGTCAACCTCTACGCCGCCACGCGCCATGCCTTCGGCGGCCACCACGATGAGCTGGCCGACATCTTCGGAGCCTGGGCCGCTGGAGCGGTGGCCAACGCCGATCTCTCCTTCGCCACCCGCGGCGAGGCCCGAGCCGCGCCGCAACGGGTCAGGGACCGCAATCTCATCGACGTCGCGGTCGCCATCCTCGCCGCGGAGCTGAAGGCCGACGAGGGCGCGGCCGCGGACCGGCTCCGCGACGCCGCGGAACGCGCTGGTGTCACTGCGGCGCAGCTGGCTCGCGAGATCGTCGACGCCCGCACCCGGCGAGACCGCGAGGAGCACTGACCGAGGCCTCGTGCCCGGGGGGAATGTGCGACCGATCTGGATTGTAGATTCGGACCCGGATGTGCTCGTACGAACACGGGAGGTTCCGTGCCCAAGGGCTACTGGGTCAGCGTCTACCGCACCATCTCGGACCCTGAGAAGCTGGCTGCCTACAACAAGCTGGCCGGTCCGGCCGTCCGGCTCGCGGGCGGGCGGACCCTCGTCCGTGGCGGTCGGGTCGCGGCCCACGACGCCGGAATCGCGGAGCGGACCGTCCTGGTCGAGTTCGACAGCTTCGAAGAGGCTGTCGCGGCACGCGAGAGTGAGGCCTACCAGGAGGCGCTGGTCGCCCTCTCCGACGGCGTCGAGCGTGACTTCCGCATCGTCGAAGGCATCGACTGACGCCGGCTCACTCCGCGGAGCCGGGCTCGGCCATCCGTCGGTGCATGGCCGCCTTGAGCCTGTCGGGCGTCACCTTCGCCGCGATGTCCTGGACGCGGGTCTTGAGGCCGCCGCCGGTGACCCGGGCCTTGCCGGCGAGCAGCGCGTCGACGCCCTGGCGAGCGACGGTGGCGGGGTCGTCCTTGTCGGCCTGACCGACCTGGGTGTCCGTCATCTCGGCGCGCTCGAAGAACTCGGTGTCGGTCGGACCGGGCATGAGCGAGGTGAGCGTGACACCGGTGTCCTTGAGCTCGTCCTGGAGCGCTTCGGTCCACGACTGCAGGAACGACTTCGAGGCGTTGTAGACGGCCTGGAACGAGCCGGGCATCTCCGAGGCGATGGAGGAGGTGACGAGCACGCGACCCGAGCCTCGATCGACCATTCCGGGCAGGACGTGCTTGGCGAGCCGGAGGGTCGAGGTGATGTTGAGCTCCACGATGGAGAGCTCGTCCTCGATGTCGTTGTCGACGAAGGCACCGCCCTGGCCGACCCCGGCGTTGAGGGCGATCACCTCGAGTGGGCGGCCGTCCGAGCTGATGGTGGAGCCGAACGCCTCCACGTCGGACGCCTTGCGCAGGTCGCATTGCACCGCCCTGACGGTGGCGCCTTGCGCTTCGACAGCGGCGGCGGCGCTGGTGAGCTCGTCGTCCTCAGCGGTGATGACCAGGTCGTAGCCGCGTCCGGCGAGCTCGACAGCGATCTCGCGTCCGATGCCGCTCGACGCGCCCGTCACGGCGGCCAACGGACGAGTTCCGGCAGTGCTGTGGGTGAGGTCCTGAGTGGTCATGCCGGTCGAGTACCCGCGCGCCTCGTGGCCACCCTCCCCCGTGGGGGTGGCGCATCCGGGCTGGGTCGACGGGTACCCCCGGACATGGAGACGAGCATCCGGGTGTGGGTCGACGGTCGCGACCACGAGGTCGTCATCGACCCTCGGACCACGCTGCTGGACCTGTTGCGGGAGCGACTGGACGTGACCGCGCCGAAGAAGGGCTGCGACCACGGGCAGTGCGGCTCGTGCACGGTCCTGCTGGACGGCCGCCGGCACCTGACCTGTCTGGCCCTGGCGGTGGCGTACGACGGCGCGCGGATCGTGACGGCGGACGGTCTGGCCGACGACGGGTTGCATCCGGTGCAGCAGGCGTTCCTGGACCACGACGGCTACCAGTGCGGCTACTGCACCCCGGGGCAGGTGTGCTCGGCGGTGGGGATGATGGACGAGGTCGCTGAGGGACATGCGAGTCATGTGACCGAGGACCTGACGGCGGCCCCTGAGCTGGACGACGACGAGATCCGGGAGCGGATGAGCGGCAACCTGTGCCGGTGCGGCGCCTACGCCGGCATCCTGGCCGCCGTCCGCGAAGCGGCCGGCGCGAGGGCGGGGGAGACCCGATGAGGAAGTTCGCCTACCGCCGCGCCGAGGACGCGGCGAGCGCGGTGGCGCTGGTCGCGGAGGACCCCGAAGCCGAGTTCCTCGGGGGCGGGACGAACCTCGTGGACCACCTCAAGCTCGGCATCAGCCGGCCGCGGACGCTGGTCGACGTGACCCGGCTGCCGATGGACCAGGTCGAGGAGATCGAGACCGGGCTGCGCATCGGCGCCAATGTCCGCAACAGCGACCTGGCCGCGCATCCTGCGGTGCGCGGTGGCTGGCCCGTCGTGGCCCGCGCCCTGCTCAGTGGCGCCTCGGGCCAGCTGCGTCACCAGGCCACGACCGGCGGCAACCTGCTGCAGCGCACGCGATGCGTCTACTTCCAGGACCTGACGACGCCCTGCAACAAGCGCGAGCCCGGCACCGGCTGCTCGGCGATCGGCGGCTATGCGCGCTACAACGCCGTGCTGGGTGCCAGCGACGACTGTGTCGCCGTCCACCCCTCGGACCTCGCGGTGGCCCTGGCGGCCGTCGACGCCGTGGTCGTCGTGCTCGGCCCGGACGGCGAGCGGCGACTGCCGCTGACCGAGCTGCACCGGCTGCCGGGTGACCGTCCGGACCAGGACACGAATCTTCGGCACGGCGACCTCATCACCGCTGTCGAGCTGCCCGCCAGCCCTGCGGCTCGCCGCTCGACCTACTACAAGGCGAGGGACCGGGCGTCCTACGCCTTCGCGCTGGTCTCGGTGGCTGCCGCCCTGGAGCTCGATGGTGAGGAGGTGCGCGACATCCGCCTGGCGTGGGGCGGGGTCGCCCACCGGCCCTGGCGTGCCACCAGGGCCGAGGAGGTCCTGCGCGGCCGGCCGCTGACGGACGACGCCGTCCGAGCGGCCGTCGACGAGGAGCTGGAGGCGGCCAGCACGGACGAGGGCAACGCCTACAAGATCCCGATGGTGCGCGCGACCACCGCGTACGTCCTGCGTGGCCTGACCGAGGGGGTCCGGTGAGCGCCGACGCCGGGGAGCAGTCGACCAGCCCGATCACCGCGCGGTCCATGGGCACCAGGCACGAGCGCGTCGACGGCCCAGCCAAGGTGACCGGCCGCGCGACGTACGCCGTCGAGCACCGGGATCCGCCCTTCGACCAGGACCCGCTGCACCTGTGGCTCGTCCAGAGCACCGAGGCGAAGGGCCGCATCATCCAGGTCGACCCGGCGGCGGCGCTGGCGCACGCCGGCGTGGTGGCCGTCCTCGACCACACCAACGCACCGAGGCTCCAGAGCGACGACTCCGACGAGGAGCCCGATCGCGAGCTCATGGTGCTGCAGGATGACCGGGTCCACTTCCGGGGGCAGGTCGTGGCGGCGGTCCTGGCCGAGACGATCGAGGCGGCCCGTGAGGGCGCGGCCCTCGTCGAGGTGTCCTACACGGTCGAGCCGCACGAGGCCGACCTGCGACCGGACTCGGACTCCTATGAGCCCGAGAGCGTCAATCCCGACATGCCGGCCGTGACCGACGAGGGCGACGTCGATGCCGCGCTCGCGGACGCTGCGGTGGTGGTCTCGCACACCTACGAGACGGCCTACGAGCACAACAACCCGATCGAGCCGCACGCGTTGGTCGCCCACTGGGACGGCCACACCCTGACGATGGCCGACTCCACGCAGGGCGTGCATCCCGTCGCGCAGACCCTGGCGCCGCTCCTGGGGCTCGAGCAGGAGCGGCTGCGCGTGCTCGCGCCGTACGTCGGCGGTGGGTTCGGCAGCAAGGGGCTGCCGCATGCTCCGGAGATGGCCGCGGTCCTGGCCGCGATCGCGACCAGGGGCCGGGCGGTGCGACTGGCCGTGACCCGACAGCAGATGTTCGCGCTGACCGGCTACCGGACCAGGACGCTGTCCACCTTCCGCCTCGGCGCCCACGCCGACGGGCGACTGGTCGGCATCGACCACCAGGTCCTCGAACAGACCTCCCGGTGGAAGGAGTACGCAGAGCAGACCGCTGCCCCCACCCGGATGATGTACGCCGCCGAGCACCGTCGCACCGGCCACCGGCTGGTCCCGCTCGACGTCGCGGTGCCGTCGTGGATGCGGGCGCCGGGGGAGATGCCCGGCATGTTCGCCCACGAGGTGGCGATGGACGAGCTCGCCGAGGCTTGCGGGATCGACCCGGTCGAGCTGCGGGTCCGCAACGAGCCGGACGTCGACCCCGAGACCGGCAGGCCGTTCAGCCGACGGCGCCTGGTGGAGTGCCTCGAGCGTGGCGCCGAACGGTTCGGCTGGTCCGACCGGCCGGTCGATCCGAGGGCGACTGCCGACGGCGACTGGTGGGTCGGCACCGGGGTCGCGGCCGCGACGTACCCCGGGATGCGCATGCCCGGCAACAGCGCCCGCGTCACCTCACAGGAGGAGGGTCACTACGAGGTGGCCATCGGCGCGGTCGACATCGGCACAGGCGCGCGCACCGCCCTGCAGCAGATCGCCGCCGACGCCCTCGAGGTCGACTCCTCGTGCATCCGGTTGCAGATCGCGGACTCGTCCCTGCCGCCGGCCTCGGTGGCCGGTGGCTCGTCCGGCACCAGCTCCTGGGGGTCCGCCGTCGTCGCCGCCGCACAACGCTTCCGTGCAGACCACGGTGACCACCCGGACCCGGGCCTGTCCACCACCGCCTCGGCCGCAGACGACCCCCGGCACGAGCACTTCGCCATCCATTCCTTCGGCGCGGTCTTCGCCGAGGTGCGGGTGCATCGGTGGACCGGCGAGCTGCGGGTCCCACGACTGCTGGGCGTCTACTCCGTCGGACGGGTCATCAACCCGATGACCGCGCGCTCCCAGCTCCTGGGCGGGCTGGTCATGGGGCTCTCGGCGGCGTTGTTCGAGGAGTCCGTCCGGGACCCTCGCTTCGGCCACGTGGTCACCCAGGACCTCGCGACCTATCACATCGCGTCGCACGCCGACGTCCTCGGCGTCGAGGCGGAGTGGCTCGAGGAGGAGGACACGGTCCTCACCCCGATGGGCTCACGCGGCGTCGGCGAGATCGGCATCGTCGGCACCTCCGCCGCAGTGGCCAACGCCGCCTACCACGCCACCGGTGTCCGGGTCCGATCGATACCTGTGACGGCAGACCGGTTCCTGGAGTGACCGGTCGGCGCAGGTCGGCGACCTGCCCGGATCAGATGTCGTAGTAGAGCTCGAACTGATCCCGCGTAGCTGGTAGTTGGTGGTTGTCGCCGTGTAAAGGGCCTCTGGCCTGCGGAAACACCATCTGGCAGTAGTCGGCAATCGATGGTCCTCAGCGGCCGTTTGCGGACTTCCTGCGGACTTTTCGCGGACTCATCACACGATGAAATAACGGTTGCTGCGCTCTGGGGCGGTCCGAGCCGATGGCCACCCTTTCGCGGTCAGCGTGTTCATGCGAGGTTGTTGATCAGGCAGGGACCGACGGCAGCCGGATCGCGCCGAGGACTGCATCCCCGGCGCTCCAACATCAGCTTGGACTCGAAGGTGTCCGCATCGACAAGGTCGAGGTACTCAATCTCAGTGAGCGCATGTGGGCAAGTTCCTGCCCTGCCACGACGAGCACCCACGCCGTGTCGGTCCGCCCGGCACTGAAGAGATCGCTGTCGCACGACTACGGCACGTTCGAAGAGTCCCCACGCGGACGTCGCGCGCTCATTTGCCCGGCTGCCACTTTCGGGGGATATCGCGTTACATGTAACATCGGTGTCATGGCCGTACGAGAACGAGTGAGCGCATACCGGGCTCGAATGCGGGCC
Source organism: uncultured Actinomycetota bacterium (assembly GCA_963766475.1). GTDB lineage: Bacteria > Actinomycetota > Actinomycetes > Propionibacteriales > Nocardioidaceae > Nocardioides. Next base: position 501,560 of record CAVXZS010000011.1, read on the forward strand.
CAGGGACTTCGGCCCGTCCAGATTTGGGTACCCGACGTGCGCTCGGCAGGTTTCGCCGCCGAGGCTCACCGTCAGTCTGCACTTGTTGCGGCCGCTGACCGCGCGAGTGACGACATGGACTTCGTCGAGGCTGTCTCTGACGACTGGGACGAATGAGGCGCGGCGACATTGTCACGGTCGCGGGTGGCGTCTACGCGAGCAAGCCGCGGCCCGCCTTGGTCGTCCAGGACGACCGGTTTGACGCAACGGAATCGTTGACGGTCTGCCCATTCACCACCACCGACCTCGACGCGCCTCTGCTACGGGTGCCGGTTACTGCGGACGAGCAGAACGGTCTCGACCAGGACAGCTTCCTGATGGTCGACAAGGTCACCACCGTCCGGCGGAGCAACGCGCACGCGGTGGTCGGCAAACTCGAAGCGACGACGTTGGTCGAGTTCGAGAGGCGACTCCTCGTCTTCCTCGGCTTCGGCGCCTGATGCGCCCGAGTGGTTGCCGCAAGCGTGCGAGGTTTGTGAGCGTAGAGATGCCCAAAGGGGATGGGGAACAGCGATCGCGAGCACGATGTGTCTGGGGTGCATCCCACTTCCGTCCGTTCGACCGAGCTTGAGCCGAAACTGGAACCTAGCTTGCCATTCATGCTTACGTGGGACCGCTATCTCCGAACGTGCACGCCCAGCGACTGCGGCGCCAGCAGCCCATAGGGCGTCCGGGTGCGCACCTCGAGTTGCTGATGTCCTGGGGGCAGTTGGTCGAGGTCGTACGCGGCCTCGACTGCCAGGTCGGTTTCACCGACGCGAACGCCCGTGGCGAATGGATGCGCGGGCCGGAATGCGAGCGCGGGGGCGTCCCCGGTGTCGACTGTGCCAGTTTCCAACTGCGCCAGGTCGGGGTGGGTATGCATGTTCGGGCGGACGGCCACACGAAGCTTGCTGGGCTGCCCCTGGAAGAGAGGCACCACGGTGTCATCCCAGCCGAGGCCAGATGACGTCACCGAATAGAAGTACCGCCACCAGTGCGCTTGGTCCTCGTCGCTCATCTCGCGTGCCGTTAGGACCATCGCGGGCCGCTCTCCGCCGTCGCGCGCGAGTAGTTGCAGCTCACGTAGGCCGAGCGGCCGCTCCGTCGAACCCCACCAAGCGCCGTTTTGTCCGTCCAAGAGCACCCAGCGGCCGAGGTCATCGACCCACGCTTCGGAGACCACGTGAGCGCGACCGAAGCCAACGTGGTAGTCGCGCATCCTTAGAGACGATCGACGGGCAGGGATTCCGACTGCATTGAGGGCTTGGCTAAGCACGATTGAGTACTCCACGCACGCGAATCGCTCGCCGGCCGCGACCCGATCCAGTACTTCGAGTGCGTCCTCGCTGTCGACGTGATCGTTGGCGTGCTCCCAGCGGGTAGTAGCCCACTGAAGAAGTTCCTGCGTCGTTTCCCACGCACTCGCTCGGGGCGCGGGTAGTCGATAGCGCAGCTCCAGTTCCCGCCCTGAAGGCAGCCGGTCCAGCATCAGCTCGGGTCCATAGGTCACCACCGGCCACTCGGTGACCTCGACCTCAGGCGGCCGCGCTGGCGCCGCCATGGCAGCGCTCAGCGCGCCCCACTGCGGCTGGCCAGCAAACACCTCCTCGACCTCTGCCAAGAAGTCAGGCTGTCGGAAGCCGGTCTCGACCGCCTCGGCCAACAGGTCACTACCGTCGCCGCTGATGGTCTGGCGTGCCACTGCTGCCAGGGGTGCCCAGAGGTGTGGCCACCACTCCCGATCCTCAGCACGGAGCCGATCGACCAGCCTTAGCAGGCCAAGCCAGTCCTTGGCTCGTGCCGCCGTCTCTGCTTCGAGTCGGAGCTCAGCAAGGGAACGCGGTACCGGACGCACTGTCTGAGGCTATGTGGCGCCGCGCATCGCCGGCCACCGCTCCCAGCGATGTCCCACAGCGATTGCGCAATTCGCCCGCCGTGCTGCTGCAGTCCGACCTCGCCACGACGAGCCCCCGTACCACGGTCCGCCATACGCAGGCCCTCGTCCGCTTACCAGGAATAACGAGTCCCGGCGCGGCACCTTTACACCCACTGAAAATATTCAAGCCAAACGACAGTTCAACTAAGCGGCACGTATGCTACGTTTCTTCGTGGATCGGATCGCCCTTCGGGCGATCCGAATTCGCATTTCTAGGGTAATTGACGGTTGTTAGCGATCGGTTAGTGGAATGCATGGTGGATTGAAGATCTATCGCGGGTCGCCTGCTGCTGCGCGCAACTACGTGGAGGCCGATCGGTCGCGCGCCGACGACTACTACCTGGCCGAGGGAACGGGGGTGGCCGAGCGCTACGTCGCGTCCCCCCTGCGCGGAGACGCGGCCGGTGGGGTCCGCTCCGGGGGGACGCTGGAGGGGGACGCCTACGAACGCTGGGTCGCCGGCCTGGTCGTAGGGACGGGAGCACAGAAGGGGCGGCTGAGGACCGACGGACGGGGGGTACGGTTCGTCGAGGTGGTGGTGAACGGCCCGAAGACCTGGTCGCTGGTCGCGGCGGTCGATCCGGTGGTAGCGGCCGCCTACGACGCCGCGCAGGAGCGGGCAGCTGTCGAGATCATCGGCTGGTTGGCCGACCACGCCACCACGCGCGTGGGGCCGAGAGGGAGGCAGGTGCAGGTCTCGGTCGAGGAGATCGAAGCGGTGGTGGTCCGGCACTACACCTCTCGGGCCGGCGACCCGCATCGGCATCTGCACCTGCAGGTCAACGCCCGGGTCTGGGCGGCCAACCGGTGGCGCGGCCTTCACACGGTCGGTGTCCGGGACAGCCTCGAGTCCATCAACGGCATCGGGCACGCCGCGGTGATGGCTGACCCCGAGTTCCGCACCGCTCTGGCCACCCGCGGCTACACGCTCGACCCGGCCACTTGTGAGGTGGCCGAGCTGGCACCGTTCGCTGGAACGTTCAGTGCACGAGCCGCGCAGATCGGCCGGCACGTAGACCGCTACGAAGCCCAGTGGCGGGCCGAGCACCCCGAACAGGAGCCCGGGCCGCGGCTGCGGCGCGCTTGGGACACACGGGCCTGGTCGCACGCCCGTCCCGACAAGGTCATCCCCCGCGACGGAGAGGAGCTAGCCAGGACGTGGGTCGAGGAGCTCCACCTCCTGGGCTTCCGCGAACCGAGACCCCCGGTCGCAACGACCGCCCAGAGCAACGATGCCCGCATCGGTGCTCTGGACCGAGGCGCCGTCGTCGAGACCGTGCTGGCGCGGCTGGGCCAACGGCGCTCGGCATGGAACGCCGCCGACGTGCGCGGTGAGGTGGAGCGCCAGGTGGCCGCCGCAGGCGTCGTCGCCAACGGCCCGGTCCGGCGCGAGCTGGCCGAGGACCTGACCGCCCGAGTCGCGCGACTTGTGCGTCCCACTCCTTGCACGGCCCGACGTCCCCCGGCACGTCCGAGCACTGTCCTCACCACACGTCCTCGACGTCGAGCGCGACCTCACCACCAGGCTCACCAACAGAGCCGCGGATCCGGGCGCGTCACGTCGACTCCGTCCGCTGCTCGGACTCGATGACATGCAGCGGTCCGCGGTGGAGGCCTTGACCGGGACCAGCCGGCTGTTGGTGATTGAGGGGGCCGCGGGCGCGGGCAAGACCACCACCCTGGCCGCCGCCGCCACGATCCTGGAAGGCGATTGCAAGCGGCTGGTGGTGGTCACCCCGACCCGGAAGGCGGCCGAGGTCGCCGGCCGACAGTTGGGCGGCAAGGCGTTCTCAGCCGCATGGCTCGCCCATCGCTACGGGTTCCGCTGGGACGCCGAGGGCCGTTGGACCCGCGAGCAGCAAGACCCCGGGCCGCAAGCCCGGCTGGTCGCCGGTGACGTGCTGTTGGTCGACGAGGCCGGGATGCTCAACCAGGACACCGCCCGCGCCCTGTTCACCATCGCCGACGAGACCGGCGCCCGGCTGGCGCTGATCGGCGATCGGCACCAGCTGCCCGCCGTTGGGCGGGGCGGCGTCCTCGACATAGCCGCCCGCTGGGCCGTCCCCGAAGCGCATCTGACCCTCGACGCCGTCCACCGCTTCACCGACCCGGATTACGCCGACCTCACCCTGCGAATGCGCGCTGGTGAGCACAGTGGTGAGGTCTTCGACGCCCTGTTGGCTCGCGGCGAGATCCAGATCCACGCCTCCGAGGTCGAACGCCGTCACGCGCTGGCCTGCATTGGGACCGTGGGATCACTGGTGATCGCCGACACCCGCGAACAGGTCGCCGACCTCAACGCCGCCATCCGCGACCAGCGCCATGACCAGGACTACCACGCCGAGAGCGACCGGCGATGCCCACGGGCGTGGTGAACGGTATGGTGACCAGTGCCGGGGAGCAGATCGGTATCGGGGACCGGGTCGCGACCCGGCGCAACCACCGCGACCTCGACGTGGCCAACCGTGACACATGGACCGTCACCGCCTTGGCCGAGGACGGCAGCCTCCACGTGACCGGCAGCCGGGGCGAACGACTCCTGCCACCCACCTACGTCCACACCCACGTCGAGCTCGCCTACGCCACCACCGTCTACGGCGCCCAAGGCGAGACTGTCGACCACGCCCACCTACTGCTCGGGGAGCACACAGGAGCCGCCGCCGCCTACGTCGCCATGACCCGGGGCCGCCTCCGCAACACCGCGCACTTCGTCGCCGACAGTCCAGCGGACGCCCGACGCCAATGGGTCGAAGTGTTCGGCCGCGACCGCGCCGATCTCGGACCGGGTCACGCCGCCCAGATCGCCGCAGAAGACATCGAACGCTACGGACCGACGGCCGATGGGTCGGCGGGGACTCTCCAGGCAGCCGCTCTTCGGGAGGAACTGAACCGACCGCGGACCCGGCCTCATCAGCCCTACCCGACAGGCCCGGCGCGGTCGTCTCCTCGCATTGGCCGATAAGCCACGAATCGCTCGTGTCCTAGCGCGACGTGCGCACCACCGTGTTAGCGCGATCGCGGTCGAGCAGCGCTTCGACGTCCACCCCCGAAGCTTGGGAACGCAAAGATCTCCACCGTCAGGTGATCGCGAGGCCGTTGTCTTCTTCCTTAGGTGAATATGAGGAGCCGTCCACGAAGTTCGCCGATCGTGTCCGAATGCGGCGGCGCGATGTTGCTTCTCACGACATGAGCCGAACGCGGTTCAGATGCCACCACCAATGAAGGGAAATAGCCGCCATGACGACCACCGACACGTCGACCACGCGACCGACCATCTTGACCGTCTCGATGCCCGAGGGCAACGATGCGGACCTGCTGACCTTGTCGGAGTCTGCTGCCATCCTCAGAGTGCCGGTCAACACCATGCGTTGGTGGCGCCAGCAGGGCACCGGGCCAACGTTCTTCAAGATCGGAAGAAACCTGGTCACCACGATCGGTGACCTCAAGGACTGGATCGACGAACAGAAGCACGGCGCCGGCCACGACGTCGCCTGACGTCGACAAACGCACACGCACACGGAGGAGACGGATGGCATCGATCAAGCGGCGCGAGGACGGCAAGTTCCGCGCGCGGTACCGCGACGACGCTGACAAGGAGCACGCTCGCCACTTCGCCAGACGCGTCGATGCGCAGCGGTGGCTCGACGAGCAGACCGCCAAGCTGGTCAGTGGCACCCACATCGAACCTCGCCAATCCCGGACGACGGTTGCCGAGTGGTGTGACACCTGGCTGGCCGGATACGCCGGTCGGCGTGACTCGACGGTCACACAAGCCGGCGTGCACCTCCTCCGGATCAAGGCCGAGTTCGGCCCGTTCCGGCTTGCATCGGTACGGCCCTCACAGGTCCGGACCTGGTGCGCGAAGCTCGCTTCCGAAGGCCTCGCACCCAGCTACGTCTACGCCCTGCACGCCCGGCTGGCCCAGCTCTACTCCGACGCATTGCACGACGGCTGGTGGCCAAGTCGCCATGCTCTCGCCGCACCTCACCGCCTGCAGGCAAGCAGCGCGCTTACGTCGCGACGACGGAGCAGGTCTGGGCGCTGCACGACGCCATGCCCGAGCACCTCCGCGCCGCTGTCCTCCTCGGAGCCTTCGCCGGACTCCGACTGTCGGAAGCGTGCGGGCTCAGGCTCGAAGACGTCGACTTCATGCGTGGTGTCATCTCACCAACGGTCCAGTTCCCAGCCGAGCCGCTCAAGACCGAGACAAGCATGACGCCGATCCCGATCGGGCAGACGCTGGCGCTCGAACTGTCGGCACACGTCGCGCGCTGGTCCCGAGAGCAAACCCTCCTAGTCAACGAGTATCGGCGTCCGCTCTCGCCTCGCACCCTCCAGCGCGCGATGTGGGTCGCCCGAGCCGCGGTGCCAGGACTGCCTGCCGGGTTCCGCTACCAGGACCTGCGGCACTACTTCGCGTCGCTGCTCATCGCCAGCGGGGCGGACGTCAAGGTGGTCCAAGCGCGGCTGCGGCATGCGAGCGCCAAGACCACGTTGGACACCTACGCACACCTATGGCCCGACTCCGACGACAGCACCCGCGCAGCCATCGACGCGGTCCTTCTTGCGCGGTCCGATGACGCGGCCGTCAGCCACCACGGCAACGCACAAGATGGCCCGCCGAACTGACGTTTGCGGACCATCTTGCGGACTTTTTGCGGACTAGGGACCCGTCCGAATCTTAAACATGCAGGTCAGAGGCCTACAGAGGCCTATATGTCGTAGTAGAGCTCGAACTCGTGCGGGTGCGGGCGCAGCTGCACGGGCGCGATCTCGTTGGTGCGCTTGTAGTCGACCCAGGTCTCGATCAGGTCGGGCGTGAACACGTTGCCGACCGTCAGGAACTCGTGGTCGGCCTCGAGGGCGTCGAGGACGGCGCCCAGCGAGGTCGGGACCTGCTCGATCTCGGCCATCTCGTCCGGCGGGAGCTCGTAGATGTCCTTGTCGATCGGCGCGGCCGGCTCGGTCTTGTTCTTGATGCCGTCGACACCGGCGAGCATCAGGGCCGAGAACGCGAGGTAGGGGTTCGCCGACGGGTCGGGGAACCGGGTCTCGATGCGCTTGGCCTTCGGGTTGGAGCCGGTGATCGGGATGCGGACCGACGCCGAGCGGTTGCGCGAGGAGTACACCAGCGAGATCGGGGCCTCGAAGCCGGGCACCAGGCGGTGGTAGGAGTTCACCGTCGGGTTGGTGAACGCCAGCAGCGACGGGGCGTGGGCGAGGATGCCGCCGATGTACCAGCGGGCCATGTCGGACAGGCCGCCGTAGCCGGTCTCGTCGTAGAACAGCGGCTCGCCGTCCTTCCACAGCGACTGGTGGACGTGCATGCCCGAGCCGTTGTCGCCGAAGATCGGCTTCGGCATGAAGGTGACCGTCTTGCCGGCCTCCCAGGCGGTGTTCTTGATGAGGTACTTGAACTTCATCACGTCGTCGGCGGCCTTGAGCAGGGTGTCGAAGCGGTAGTTGATCTCCGCCTGGCCGGCGGTGCCGACCTCGTGGTGCGCCCGCTCGACGAGCAGGCCCGAGGCCTCGAGGTTCTTCACCATCTCGTCGCGCAGGTCGCCGTAGTGGTCGTAGGGCGAGACCGGGAAGTAGCCGCCCTTGAACCGCGTCTTGTAGCCGCGGTTGTCGTTCTCCGAGCCCGAGTTCCACCAGCCCTCGACCGAGTCGATGTGGTAGTAGCCCTCGTTGGCGGTGGTGGAGTAGCGGACCGAGTCGAAGATGTAGAACTCGGCCTCCGGGGCGAAGTACGCCGTGTCCGCGATGCCGGTCGTGCCGAGGTAGGTCAGCGCCTTGCGGGCGATGTTGCGCGGGTCGCGGCTGTAGGCCTCACCGGTGATCGGGTCGTGGATGAAGAAGCTGAGGTTGAGCGTCTTGTTGGCCCGGAAGGGGTCGACGAACGCGGTGGTCGGGTCCGGGAACAGCGCCATGTCCGACTCGTTGATGGCCTGGAAGCCGCGGATCGACGAGCCGTCGAAGGCCAGTCCGTTGTCGAAGACGTCCTGGCCGAACGACGACACCGGGACCGTGAAGTGCTGCTCGATGCCGGGCAGGTCGACGAAGCGCACGTCGACGAACTCGACGCCCTCGTCCGTGACGTACTTGAGCAGCTCTTCGCTGTTCTGGAACATGCAGGTCTCCTCCACTGGGGTCCTGCGCAACGTATGCACCGGCAGTTTCTCGACCGTATCGTGATTGTTTCCGCCGTGTAACAGGTGCCCGGCTGGCGACAACGGGGCGTCCGCCGGCCGCCCCCGGGCGCCTGACAGGGTGTCCCTGTGGAGACCGCGACCTGGGCCCGGCGCATCCTGGCGCTGGTGGTGGACTGGTTCGCCTCCACCCTCGTGGTGATCTTCGCGGTGGGCGGCGTCGACCACTGGGCCGGCGACCAGGAGGCCGGCGTCTACGTGCTCGGCGTCTTCGTCCTCGAGTCGGCGATCTTCACCGCGCTGAGCGGCGGTTCCTTCGGCCAGCTCGCGACCCGGCTGCGCGTCGTACGCGAGAACGGCGACCCGCGGCCCATCCCGCCGCACCTCGCCCTGGTCCGCCAGGTCCTGATCGCGCTGGTGGTCCCTCCGCTGGTCTACCGCCCGGACGGGCGCGGGCTGCACGACCTCGCCGCCGGCAGCGCGGTGGTGACCCTTCAGACGTTCCGGACCCTGGCTGGGCGCGGGTCCGTACAGTCGTAAGTCCCCACCACGACCCACGGGAGAGCCATCGTGACCCTGTCCGTACGCCGGGCCCTCGCCACCGCTGCCGCCACCGCCACCGTGCTCGCCCTCGCAGGCTGTGGGGGCGACGACGACAAGGCGGCGGACAAGTCGTCGGCCACGTCGTCAGCCTCCTCGAGTGCCTCCGAAAGTGCCTCCGAAAGTGCCTCCGACTCGTCGGCGTCCGCCGACGCGGCAGGCTCGGGCGAGGAGATCTCGGCAGACGAGTTCGCCGGGCTGCTCAAGGACGCGCTCGACAAGGCGACCACCACCCACGTCACCATGGACCTCGGGACCTTCGGCTCCGGCGAAGGCGACGCGGACTACACCAAGTCCCCGCCGGAGCTGGCGATGACGATGACGATGGACGCGCTCGGCGGCGACGTCGAGGTGCGCCTGGTGGACGGCACCATGTACATGAAGAGCGCCGCCTTCGGCGACAAGTGGATCTCGACGTCGCTCGACGACCCGGACAGCCCACTGGGCGCGCTCGGCGCCCAGCTCGACGTGACGAAGCAGATCGAGGTGTTCGCCGACTCGGTCACGGCGGCGACGTACGACGGGGCCGAGGACGTCGACGGCGAGTCGTTCGACCACTACACGGCCACGGTCGACACCGAGAAGCTGCTCCAGAACCTGCCGTCGCAGGCGGCCGGCCAAGCGGAGCTGCCCGACTCGATGACCCAGGAGTGGTGGTTCGACGACGAGGGGCTGATCCGCAAGTTCTCGAGTGACTTCGGAGGTGCGACCACCGTCATGACGCTCTCCGACTGGGGCTCGGACGTCGCGATCGAGGCGCCGCCCAGCGACGAGGTCACCACCATGCCCGGCGGCGGGGGCATGAGCTAGGCGGTCACCTCTCGCCAGTCGACCTCGCTGGCCGGCAGCGCGGCCGCCTCCTCGAGCGCGCCGGCGATGCGCAGGGCCAGCCCGACCCCGAGCCGTGGGTCGTCGGGGCGGTGCAGGAGTGCGTCGTAGAGCCCCAGGTAGTGCGCCTGCTTGCGCTCGACGGTGCCGGCGTACGCCGTGTGGGAGGTGACCCGCTCACCCTCGATGACGAGCACCGTCATCGAGGAGTGCTCGACCTCCACGCGCACCTCGCCGCCCAGGAACTCCAGCGTCGTGTGCTTGCTGCTGTCGCCGGCCAGCCAGTTCGAGGACAGGACGGTCCGGCCCCCGTCGTGCGCCAGGGTCGTCACCGACCGGGTGCCCTGGTCGCCGTGCGAGAGCACCCGCCAGCCGGAGGTGAACGCGGACGCGACGCTCAGCTGGTTGGGGGCCGAGTCGACGAAGCTGGAGACCAGGCTGGCGCGCCGGGCCTCGGTCAGCGCGCCGCCGTAGGCGTCGGTGGACATCGCGACCACGCGGGTCGGCGCCCCCCACTCGGGGTGCTCGGCGACCAGCCGGGCCGCCCACTCCACCTCCGGCGAGAACGCGAAGTGGTGGGCCACCTTGAGCCGGGACGCGACGACGCCGGGGGAGTGCGCCGACTCCAGGCCCGCGATCTCGGCGGCGGTCCGGGCCAGCGGCTTCTCCGACAGCACCAGCGCCGACGTGCCCGCGAGGACGGCCGACGCCAGCGCCACGTGGCTCTCGGTCGGCGTGGCCAGCACCACCACGTCGGGGTCGAGGGCCAGGCCGTCGTCGAGGGTCGGGAGGACCGGGAACGGCACGTCGTAGGACGGCGCGGGGTCGACACCGCCCACGAGCGAGACGGAGCCGAGCACGGTCCAGGACCGCGACGTGGGTCCGGGCGATCCGGCCCAACCCGACCAGGAGGACCCGGGTCACCGGCCCCGCATGTTGCCGCGCAGGCCCTTCATGCTGGTCGGCACCGGCCCCTTGGGGATCGGGATCGACGAGCGCTGGGCGTCGAGCGCCTTGAGCCGGTTGAGGATGTCGGTCATCTCGCGCGGGCTTCACCTCGCGGCCGAGCTTCTGGACGTGCCGCACCAGCTTGGGGAGCGGCACCTCGCCCTCGCCGTTGCCGCAGATCACCTCGCGGATCGGGGTCTCGGCGACGACCCGCTCGTGCTTGCGCCGCTCGGTGGCCATCAGCTGGCGCAGCCGGTGGTGGTTGCCCTCACCGATCAGGACGATGCCGGGCGGGCCCACCACGCGGTAGACGACGTCCATCTGCTTGGTGACCGCCACCGGCTCCTCGCGGGTCTTCCACCCGCGGCGCAGCATCCGGAGCGCGGCGCCCGCCGCCCCGCGCTGCCCGTCCATCTGGGCGTACGCCGAGCGCTGGGCGCGGCGGCCGAAGATGATCAGCGCGGCGAGCGTGCCGAACAGCAGCCGCCGACGATCGCCATCACCAGCCCGAGCACGCCGTTGCTGGGCAGCAGGAAGTAGAAGACGACGAAGCCGAGCCCGCCGACCACGAGGAACGCCGCGAGCAGCAGCAGGCCGATCCGGGGGTCGGTCTTCTTGGTCAGCGTGTAGGTCTGGCGGAACTGCTGGATCCGGCCGGTCTTCTCTGCGTTCGAGCCAGCCTCGGCCTTGGTGTTCGACATCGGTCTCTTTCGCGCTGTGTTCGAGCTCGGTCAGGCGGAGGCGCCCTGGCGGGCGTCCATGGCCTGACGGTACAGCCGTCCCGCGCGGTAGGACGAACGCACCAGCGGCCCCGAGAGCACCCCGGAGAACCCGATCTCCTCGGCCTCGGCGGCCAGCTCGACGAACTCCTCCGGCTTGACCCAGCGCTCGACCGGGTGGTGCCGCAGCGAGGGGCGGAGGTACTGGGTGATCGTGATCAGCTCGGTGCCGGCGTCGTGCAGGTCGCGCAGTGCCTGGCTGACCTCCTCGCGGGTCTCGCCCATGCCGAGGATGAGGTTGGACTTGGTCACCAGGCCGAAGTCACGGGCCTGGGTCAGCACGTCGAGCGAGCGGTCGTAGCGGAACGCCGGCCGGATCCGCTTGAAGATCCGCGGGACCGTCTCGACGTTGTGGGCGAGCACCTCCGGGCGGCTCTCGAAGACCTCCCGGAGGAGGTCCGGCTTGCCGTTGAAGTCGGGGATCAGGTTCTCGACGCCGGTCCCGGGGTTGAGCTCGTGGATCGCGCGCACGGTCTCGGCGTAGAGCCAGGCGCCGCCGTCCTCGAGGTCGTCGCGTGCGACGCCGGTGATGGTCGCGTAGCGCAGCTCCATCTTCTGCACCGACTCGGCGACCCGGCGCGGCTCGTCACGGTCCAGCGGCTGCGGCTTGCCGGTGTCGATCTGGCAGAAGTCGCAGCGCCGGGTGCACTGGTCGCCGCCGATGAGGAACGTCGCCTCGCGGTCCTCCCAGCACTCGAAGATGTTGGGGCAGCCCGCCTCCTGGCACACCGTGTGCAGCCCCTCGGACTTCACCAGCGAGTGCAGCTCGGTGTAGGCCGGCCCCATCTTCGCGCGGGTCTTGATCCACTCCGGCTTGCGCTCGATGGGGGTCTCGGCGTTGCGCACCTCGAGGCGGAGCAGCTTGCGCCCGTCGGGTGCCGTGGGGGCCTGAGTCACGGGCTCAACCCTACGCCGGTGACCCACCTCACCCCGACTTGCCGGTTGCGCTATTGGTAGCCAAATGGTTACCTAATGTCGTGGACATCTTCGGTGCGCTGGCCGACCCGGTCCGCCGCTCGCTGCTGGCCGAGCTGGCGGGCCGGCCGCGGCGGGTGGTCGACCTCGCCGCGAGCCGCCCGATCAGCCGTCCGGCGGTCAGCAAGCACCTGCGCCTGCTGCGCGAGGCCGGGGTGGTGACGGTCACCGACAAGGGGCGCGAGCGCTACTACGCGCTGGACCGCGCCGGGCTCGCGCCGGTCACGACGTACGTCGCCGGGCTGGTGACGCGCCCCGTCGGCGAGCAGGCCCTGGACGCCCTGGAGACCGAGGTCCGCCGCACCAGCCGCGACCGGCGGCGCACCACGACCAACAGCACGAGGAGACCGCATGAGCACCCCCACCGGCCGGATCGAGCAGCGCGACGGGCAGCACGTGCTCGTCCAGACCCGCGAGTTCCGGGCACCGATCGAGGACGTCTGGGCGGCGGTGACCGAGCCCGACCGGCTGGCCCGCTGGATCGGGAGCTGGACCGGTGACCCGGAGGAGGGCAGCGTGCGGTTCCGGATGCTCTTCGAGGGCGAGGACCACGCCGGCGAGCAGATGGAGATCCGGGTCTGCGAGCCGCCGCGACGGCTGCACCTCACGTCGCACGCCGGTGAGGACACCTGGCTGCTCGAGCTCGACCTGAGCCACGCCGACGGCGTCACCACGCTCACCTTCTGCCAGCCCGGGATCACCGCCGAGCAGGTGGGCGGCGTCGGTCCGGGCTGGGACTACTACCTCGACAGGCTCGTCGACGTCGAGACCGGTGCCGATCCCGCGCTGCGCGACTTCGAGCGCGACTACTACCCGGCGACGGCGGCGCACTACACCGACCAGTTCTGAGCGTCGCCCGGGCTCTGTCCTTCGTATACTGTATTGCGCGTGACAGGTCTGCCTGACTCCATCGGGGCCCGCCACACCAACCTGAGCGACCAGGTGACCACCGAGCTGCGGCGCCGCATCATCGAGGCCCACTACCGGCCGGGCGAGCGACTGACCGAGGACCGGCTCGCGGCCGACTTCGGCGTCTCGCGCAACCCGGTCCGCGAGGCGCTCCGGGTGGTCATCGCCGAGGGCTTCATCGAGGTGCAGCCGCGCCGAGGTGCGGTCGTCGCGACCCCCGACGAGCGGGTCATGCGCGACATGTTCCTGGCCCGGTCGCTGATCGAGCCGCAGGCCGCCCGGGTCGCCGCGGAGCGCGCCACGGACGCCGACCTCGCGGCCCTGCGCGACCTGCTCGACCAGGCTCGTCTGGCCACCGAGAAGGGCGACTTCGACACCGTGGCCGAGCTCAACACCGAGCTGCACCGGGCCGTGGTCGCGATGTCCCACAACCGCTGGCTGATGCAGTTCTCCACCGCCATGTTCCGCTACGTCCACTGGGTCTTCCGGCTCGGCGCGGCGACGCGGGCCACGCACTCGTGGGAGGAGCACGTGCGCCTGGTCGAGGCGCTCGAGGCCCACGACCCCGATGCCGCCGAGCAGGCCGCGGCCGAGCACGTCCACGCCGCCGAAGGCCGCGGCCCTCGACCAGCACGCCGAGTAGCGTGCCGACGGCGTAGCACTGGGCGCCGCGGGGGTCGGCGGCCGCGGAGAGCGCGCCGGTCCCGGCATCCCTCGCGACCGCGCAGAGGCGTCCGAGCGTCCAGCCGCCGGCCCGGACCAGTCCGTGGCCGCGCGCCTCGAGATCGGCCAGCACGCGGAGCCGAGCCGGTCCTCGGCGACCAGCTCGCCCGGGTTCATCTCGCGCGGGTAGAACGAGCTCGGCACCGACGTGGTGTGGAACGACGGCGCGTCGATCGCCTCCTGCAGGCCGAGGCCGCCCGACCACGTGGCGGAGCAGGAAGGGCAGCTGCCACTGCTCCTGCTGGTCGCCGCCCGGCGTCCCGGTGGCGAGCACCGGGCGGCCGTCGCGCAGCACCAGCGTGGGGGAGAGCGTCGTCCGCGGGCGCCGGCCGGGAGCCAGCGTCGCGGGCAGCCCCTCGTCGAGCCAGAACATCTGCAGTCGGCTCCCGAGGCAGAAGCCGAGCTCGGGGACGGTGGGCGAGCTCTGCAGCCAGCCGCCGCTCGGCGTCGCCGAGATGATGTTGCCCCACCGGTCGGCCACGTCGATGTGGCAGGTGTCCCCGCGGGTCTGGCCGTCCCAGGAGACCGTCGGCTCACCCAGCCCGGCCTCCTCGGGGGCGCCGACGTGCCGCGCGTGTGCGCGGCCAGCACCGGCTGGCGGCCGCCGGGCGACCCCGGCCGCAGCTCGGCCGAGGCCCGGTCGCCCACCAGGGCACGCCGCGTCGGCGACGTACGCCGGGTCGAGCAGCTGCGCCGCGGTGACCGGTGACGCGTCGCCGAACCACGCCTCGCGGTCGGCGAGCGCGAGCTTGAGGACCTCGGTGACGGTGTGCACGCCGTCGGCGGTCGAGGTGTCGAGCGCCTCGTCGGGGAGACCGTCGAGCATGGCCAGCGCCTGGAGCAGCACCGGGCCCTGTCCCCACAGGTCGGTCTTCGCGACCTCGACGTCCCGGAACCGCTGCACCACCGCCGGCTCGTACGACGCGCGCCAGCCCGCGAGGTCTGCGCCGGTCATCACGCCGGCGTGGTCGGACCCGCTGGAGTCGCGGAACGGCTGCCGGCAGAAGGCGTCCACCGCCTCGGCCACGAACCCCTCGCGCCACGCCCGGCGGGCGCCGTCGTACTGCGCCTCGCGGGTCGCTGCCGGCGGCCTCGCCCTCGGCGACGAGCTGCTCCAGCGTCGCGGCGTGCTCGGGGTTGGTGACGGTGTCCCACGCGCTCGGCAGCGCGCCGTGCGGCAGCCACCTGGCCGCCGAGGTGGGCCAGTGCTCACGGAACAGCTGCTCGACCCTGGCCACCGTCGCTGCCGCGGTCGGGAGCATCGGGTGCCCACTTCGCGCATACCCGATCGCGTAGGAGAGGACGTCGCGGAGCGGACGGGTGCCGTGGTCGCGGCCCAGCATCAGCCAGGCGTCGACCGCCCCAGGGATCGCAGCGGCGAGCGGGCCGGAGCCAGGCACGAGGTCGAGACCGAGACCGAGGTAGTGCTCGCGGGTGGCGCCGGCGGGGGCGGTGCCCTGCCCGCACAGCACCTGCGGGGTCGGGTCGTCGGCGGTGGCGAACACCGCCGGGACCTCGCCGCCCGGCCCGTTGAGGTGCGGCTCGACGACGTGGAGGACGAAGGCACCGGCGATCGCGGCGTCGAAGGCGTTGCCGCCCGCCTCGAGCTCGGCCATCGCCGACTGCGACGCCAGCCAGTGGGTCGACGACGCCATGCCGAAGGAGCCGCGCAGCCCGGGGCGCGTGGTCAGACCGCCGTTCATGTGCTCGATCCTCCGTCGTGCCTCGGCGTCCACATCGGCGTCGACCGTGCGGACGTCGGGACCGGTGCCGTCGTCGTCGACGAGGTGGCACGCCACCAGCCCGGCGCCGGGCATCGGGCGCAGCTCGGGCACCTCGATGCGGCAGCGCTCCTCGGCCAGCGGACAGCGGGTGTGGAAGCGGCAGCCGCGTGGGCGGGTCCAGCTGGCTGGGCAGCTCGCCGGAGAGTACGACGCGGCGCCGGCGGCGCTGCTCGCGCGGGTCCGGCACCGGGGCGGAGGACAGCAGGGCCTGGGTGTAGGGGTGTCGCGGCGCGGAGAAGATCTGCTCGCGGGCGCCGACCTCGGCGACCCGGCCGAGATACATCACCACGACCCGGTCGGCGAGGTACTCCACGGCCGCGAGGTCGTGGGTGATGAAGAGGCAGGCGAAGCCGAGGTCGCGCTGCAGGTCGGCCAGCAGGTTGAGCACGCTCGCCTGCACCGACACGTCGAGCGCGCTGGTCGGCTCGTCCGCGATCAGCAGGCTGGGCTGCGTGACCAGCGCACGGGCGATGCTCACCCGCTGCCGCTGGCCGCCCGAGAGCTCGTGCGGGTAGCGCTCGGCCACGCCGGCTCGCATCCCGACCTTCTCGAGCATGGCCCGGACCTTGTCGCGGCGCTCGGCCCGCGGCACGCCGTGCAGCCGCAGCGGCTCGGCCACCAGGTCGCCGACGCTCATCCGCGGGTCGAGGGAGGAGGCGGGGTCCTGGAAGACGATCGAGACGGCGCGGCGGTGCGGTCGCATCGCCCGCCGCGACAGCGCACTGACGTCGACGCCCCGGAGCAGCACCTGCCCCGACGTCGGGTCCAGCAGCCGCACGATCAGCCGGCCGACCGTCGACTTCCCCGAGCCGCTCTCGCCGACCAGCGCGACCACCTCGCCCGGCCCGACCTCGAGCGACATCCCGTCGACGGCGTGGACCGGGCCGAAGTGCTTGACCAGGTCGACGACCTCGCAGACCGGCGCGGTCATGCGTCCTCCTCGGCGCCGGTCGACGCCGGCCGGGTGCCAGCAGGCCACCTCGTGGCCGGCCGCCGTGTCCGGAGCCGCGGCCAGCGGCGGACGTTGCGTCCGGCACAGGGCGTCGGCCGCCGGGCACCGCTCGGCGAACGTGCACCGGTCCTCCGGCTTCTCGATCGTGGGCACCAGGCCGGGGATCTCGCGCAGCCGGTGGTCGGCGCCGCCGGCGGTGCGTGCGGTCGGCACCGCCCCGAGCAGGCCGACCGTGTAGTGGTGCCGGGGTCGCGCGAACAGGTCGTCGATGTCGGCGCGCTCGACCATCCGGCCGGCGTACATCACGACGACCCGGTCGGCGACGTCGGCGACGACCGCGAGGTCGTGGGTGATCAGGACGACCGCGGCTCCGAGCCGGTCGCGCAGGTCGCGGAGCACGTCGAGGATGCCGGCCTGCACGGTCACGTCGAGGGCGGTGGTGGGCTCGTCGGCGACGAGGACCTCGGGGTTGCCGGCGACCGCCATCGCGATCATCACCCGCTGCCGCAGCCCGCCGGAGAGCTGGTGCGGGTACTGCCGCAGCCGCTCGCGCGGGTTGGCGATGCCGACCAGGTCCAGCAGCTCGGCGGCCCGGGTCTGCGCGGCCCGCCGGTCCATGCCCTCGTGCAGCTTCAGCACCTCGCCGATCTGGCGGCCGACCGTGAACACGGGGTTCAGCGAGGTCATCGGCTCCTGGAAGATGTAGCCGATGCGTCGGCCGCGCGCCCGCCGCAGCTCCGCCGCCGACGCACCCACGAGCTCCTCGCCGCGCAGCCGGACGCTGCCGGTGACGGTCGCGCTGGCGGGCAGCAGCCCGGACAGCGCGGTGGCCATGACGCTCTTGCCGCAGCCCGGACTCGCCGACCACGGCCAGGAGCTCGCCGCCGCGGGCGTCGAACGACACGTCGTCGACGGCATGGATCGTGCCGTCCTCGGTGCGGAAGCTGACGGCCAGGTCGCGGACCTGCAGCAGCGGCTGGTCGTCGGCGGCTCCGGGCGGCGGGGGGGAGCCGGCGGCCAGGCCTGGTCGGGGCGCTCATCGGCGGGCCGCCCGCGGGTCGAGGGCGTCGCGCAGGCCGTCGCCGACGAGGTTGAACGCGAGGGTCAGCACCGCGATCGCGAGCCCCGGGATGACGGCGGTCCACGGTGCGCTCGAGATGGACTGCTGGGCCTCGGACAGCATCGTGCCCAGGCTGGGCGACGGCGGCTGGATGCCGAGGCCGAGGAACGACAGCACCGCCTCGCCGAGGATGGCCTGCCGGGATCGCCACGGTCGCCTGCACGATCAGCACGCTCGTGGCATTGGGGAGGATGTGGCGTCCCACGACCCACAGGTCGCTGGCGCCCTCGGCGACCGCGGCGGCGATGTAGTCCAGGGACTTCAGCCGCAGGGTCTCGGACCGGGTGACCCGGATGATCCCGGGGATCTGGGAGATGCCGATCGCCAGGGCGGCGTTGCCGAGCGAGGCGCCGCGGATCGCCGCCAGGCCGACCGCCAGGATCAGGAACGGGAAGGCCAGCACCACGTCGGTCAGCCGGGAGACGATCGCGTCGAGTCCGCGGAAGTAGCCGGCGAGCAGCCCCAGCGGGACGCCCACCGCGAGCGCGAGCACCACGGACAGCACGCCGACCAGCAGCGACGCGCGGGCGCCGTAGAGGATGCGCGAGAGGATGTCGCGGCCCAGCGAGTCGGTGCCCAGCAGGTAGCCGGATGAGCCTGGTGGGCTGAACGAGTCGTCGAAGTGCGCCTGGTCGGGTGCGTACGGCGCGATGAGGGGCGCGAGCACCGCGGCCAGCACCGCGATCGTGAGCACGACCAGGCCGGTCATGGCCAGCGGGCTCCGCCGCAGCCGCCGGAACAGCCGGCGGCGCCGGGGCGGGCTGGCGCCGGGCCGGCCGGGGCAGCGCCGGGGGGCTGAGCGCCGGGCGGGTCGGCGGCCGGCATGGTGTCGGCGACCGTCATTAGTGGTCACCACCGGAGGTTCGCCGGGTGCCCCGCGCCCCGGGCACGCACCTCGCGGCGTTGCCGTCGCTCGCTGGACGAACAAGTAGAGCGTCGCTCCGGCGCCTTGCGATGCACGCACCCGGAGCACGGGCCAACCACGACGAACCTCCGGCGGTAACCACTAGACCTCCCCCGAAACGCGGATGCGCGGGTCGATGAGCGAGTAGAGCAGGTCGACCAGCAGGTTGATGACGATGTACGCCGTGGCCGTGACCAGCACGACCGCCTGGATGACGGGGTAGTCCCGCTGGAAGACCGCGTCGATGGTGAGCTTGCCGAACCCGGGCAGGGCGAAGATCCGCTCGGTCACCACCGCGCCCGAGATCAGCGCGCCCAGCTGCAGGCCGACGATGGTGACCACCACGATCAGGGAGTTGCGCAGGCCGTGCACCCACACCACCCGGCCCTCGCGCAGCCCCTTGGCGCGGGCCGTGCGGATGTAGTCGGTGTCGAGGGCGTCGAGCATCGAGGACCGGGTCTGCCGCATGATCACCGCGGCGAGCTGGATGCCGAGCACGATCGCCGGGAGGACCAGGTGCTGGAGGTTGGCGAACGGGTCGTCGCGGAACTTCACGAACCCCGAGGCGGGCAGCACCCCCAGCGCCACCGACAGCCAGAGGATCGCCATCAGCCCCAGCCAGAAGTTCGGCACCGACAGCCCGACCAGCGCGAACCCGTTGGCGAGCCACTCCGCCAACGTGCCGCGGCGGGTGGCGGCGACGACCCCGGCGAGCACCCCGATGACGGACGCGACGAGCAGCGCGAGCAGGGACAGCTCGAGGGTGACCGGGAGCGCGCTCTTGAGCAGGTCGTTGACCGGCGTGCCCGTGCGCACCGAGGTGCCGAGGTCACCCTTCACGCTGTTGGTCAGGTAGTGCCAGTACTGCACCCAGACCGGGTCGTCGAGGCCGTACTTCGCCCGGATCGCCGCGATCTGGTCGGGGTCGTTCTGCTCGCCCGCCAGTGCCCGCGCGGGGTCGCCGGGCAGCGCTCGCACCCCCGCGAAGACGACCATCGTGGAGAGCACGAGCGTCACCGCGGACTGTCCGAGCCTGCGCAGCAGGTAGCGACCCATCTGGGATGCCTGGTGCGGGCTACTCGGCGTACCCGGCGAACGCGACCCGGATGATCCCGTCGGGGAACACCTGGACGCCGGTGATCTGCTTGCTCACCCCGGTCAGGTTGCGCTGGCGGTAGATGTAGATCAGCGGGTCGTCCTCCTGGATGACCGCCTGCACCTGCCCGTAGATGTCGGCGCGCTCGGCCACGTCGTCGGTCTGCCGGGCCTGGTCGAGCAGGTCGTCCACCTCGGGGTTGCTGTAGCCGGCGACGTTCTGCGAGCCCTGGGTGCCGATGAAGTTGGTGATGTTGGCGTCCGGGTCGACCCGGCCGGACCAGCCGAGCTGGAGCACCTGGAACTTCCCCTGGTCCTGCTGGTCGAGGAGCGTGGTGAACTCCAGCGGCTTGAGCTCGAGCTCGAAGCCTCCCTCCTGGACCATCGCCTGCAGCGCCTGCGCGAACTCCAGGGCGTCGGGGGTGTTGGTGACCAGCATGTCCAGCTTGTACGGCGTCTGGACGCCTGCCTCCTCGAGGAGCTGCTTGGCCTGCTCCGGGTCGTAGGAGCGGCACTCCTGCGCGGCGTCGGTGCTGAACTGGCTCTCGGGGGAGATCGGCCCGCACGCGGTGTCGAACTCGCCGTTGAAGACGGTCTTCACCAGCGCCTCGCGGTCGATGGCGAGCTCGAAGGCCTGCCGGATGCGGGGGTCCTGGGCGTACGGCTCGTCGATGGCGGAGGGCGGCTCGCCGACGCCCGCGGTGTTGCCGACGTTGAAGGTGATGCCCTGGTAGCCCAGCGACGGGGTCTGCAGCAGCGAGAGCTTGCTGTCGGACTGGATCGTCTGCACGTCGTCGGTGCCCACGGTGTCGGCCACCTGCACGTCACCGCTCTTGAGGTTCGCGGCTCGGATGCTCGAGTCGGTGATGATCTGGTAGACGATCGAGTCGAGGTGCACCTTGTCGGCGTCGTAGTAGTTGGGGTCCTTGACCAGGGTGATCGAGTTCTGCGGCACCCGGTCGGAGAACTTGAACGGGCCGACACAGACCGGGTCGGTGCCGAAGTCGTCACCCAGCTTGTCCAGCTGGGTGGGGCTCATGATCATCCCGGCCCGGTCGGCCAGGGCCGCCGTCAGCGGTGCGAACGGCGTCGTGAGGTGGATGTCGACCGTGGTCGGGTCGGTCGCGTCGATCGTGTCGATCGGTCCGAGCTCGGTGACGCGGGCGCTCTCGGGGTTGTTGAGGTCGCGCTCGAGGGAGGTCTTCACGGCCGTCGAGTCCAGCTCGGTGCCGTCGGCGAACTTGATGCCCTCGCGGAGCTTGATCGTGACGGTGGTGCCGTCGTCGCTGATCGTCGGTAGGGACTCGGCCAGCTGCGGCACGATCTCGGTGTCCGCGTTGATGTCGTAGAGCTTCTCGCACATGGCGTTGAAGACGTACCGGCTGTAGAAGGACCCGGCCAGCGTCGGGTCGAGGAAGTCGGGCTCGGCGGACAGCGCCAGGGTGAGGGTGCCGCCGTCCTTGGCGTTGACGGCCTCGCCGCCGACGTCGGTGCTCTGCTCGCTGGTCGGCTCGTCGTCTCCGACCGAGCTGCACGACGCGAGCGCCAGCAGGGTGGCGAGCGCGGTTCCGACCAGGGTGGTCCTGCGGAGAGATGGAGGGGTCCTGAACATGGTCTGCCTTCCCGAGATCGACCGACTTCTGATCACCGTATGTTGTATACGAGGTGGATTGGAAGAGGGTTCAACCCACTCCGTGCGGAGCTGGTCGGGCGCCCGGGTCAGGGACGGACGAGCTCGATCCGCGGCTGCGCCGGCGCCGTGCCCGACGATGGCCGACCTGGCCGACGACCTGGCCGGGTCGGGCCGTGCCTCGTAGTCCGGCGTCGCGGCGTACGGCGCCCAGGCGAGCAGCTCGGCGAGCCTCGTCTGCAGGACGGGCAGCACCTCGGGGACACCGACCGGCCGGCCGACCTCGAGGCTGAGCGTGGTCACGCCCGCGTCGGCGATGCCGCAGGGGACGAACCGGTCGTACCACCCGAGGTCGACGTCGCAGTTGAGCGCGATGCCGTGCATCGCGACGCCCTGGGCGACGCGCAGCCCGATCGCGCCGACCTTGCGCTCCTGGCGCAGCTCGTCCGCGCGGAGCCAGACGCCACTGCGGCCCGGGACGCGCGCGGTGGCGACGCCGAGGTCGGCGCAGGTCGCGATCATCGCCTCCTCGAGGCGGCGCACGTAGTCGACCACCAGGACGTGCTCGGGCAGCCGGACGATCGGGTAGGCCACGATCTGGCCCGGGCCGTGGAAGGTGATCTTGCCCCCGCGGTCCACGTCGATGACCGGCGCGCCGCCGCTGTCGACGGGCCGCTCGTGCGGCTCGGTGCGCTTGCCGGCGGTGTAGGTCGGCGGGTGCTCGAGCAGGAGCACGGTGTCCGGGCGCTCGCCGGCCACGACCTCGGCGTGGATGCGGCGCTGGAGCTCCCAGGCATCGAGGTAGTCGATGGCCCGGGCGCCGATGCCGGCGACCTCGAAGATCGGTGCTGCCACGTTTAGGAGCCTACCTGCGCTGGTAGGGGACAGATCATGAGCATCTTCTCGGGAATCCGTATCCGCACTCTCACGGCGGGCGCCGCGCTGGCACTCGCAGGCTCGGTGGCCGTGTCGGCGCCGGCCTCGGCGGTCAGCCAGGCCAGCGCCGCGGCACAGTTCAGCGCGGCCGGGATCGGCTGGACGTCGTCCGGCGGCTGCACCAACCCCAACAACTCGACCTGCACGTCCTTCGAGGGGATCCGCCAGGCCACGATCGACGGTGGGATCACGCTCAAGAACGCCAGCGGCTGCGGGCTGACCATCACCGGTGGCACCGAGACCGGTCACGCGGGCGGCACCTACAGCCACGCCAACGGCTACAAGCTGGACTTCTCGCGCACCACCTGCCTGACCTCCTGGATCCACGGCACCTACACCTACATCGGGCTGCGCGGCGACGGTGCGCCGATGTACGAAGCCGGGTCCGGCAACATCTACGCCGACGAGGGCAACCACTGGGACGTGACTTTCTACTCCTGCGGGTGCTGACCGGCCAGGAAGTCGAGCTGCGCGGGCAGCATCCGGCGCCAGTAGCCGGGGTCGTGCCCGCCGGGCTGGAAGGTGCTCGTCATCCCGGCGTCAGCCGGGAAGCCGGCCACGTAGTCCTGGACGTCACGATAGAACGGGTCGCCGGTCCCGACATCGATCCGGACCGGTACGCCGGCCAGGGCCCGCTGGTCGTGGAAGACCGAGAACTCGTCGTACTCACCGGTCGTCGAGAACCCGCTCACTGACGCTTCGCCGGAGTCGTCCACAGGGCCGGGCTGCCGGCGACCACGGCGGCCGTGGCCGTCGGCCGCAGACCGCCGAGCCGCAGCGCGCCGTAGCCACCCATCGACCAGCCGAGCAGGTCGACGGTGGTGGTGTCGTAGCCGCGTGACTCGAGGATCGGCAGCAGCTCGTCGACCACCATCGCACCCGCGTCGTCGGCGTGGTGCGGGTGCCAGTAGCCCCGGCCGCCGTCGGGCGCCGCGATGGCAAGCGGCAGGCCACCGTCCGCGACGTGCTGGGCGAGGTAGCGGTCGAGGCCGAGCTGCGGCCCGGTGAGAGTGGTGTGGTCGGCACCCAGCCAGTGCAGCGCGACGACGAGGGGCAACACCGCGTCCGTGCTGCCCGGCGGCAGGATCAGCGACCACCCGACCTCGGCTCCGCCCCGGGCCGCGCTGGTGAAGGAGTCCTCCAGGACCGGCCCCGGCTCGATGTCGGGGATGACCCCGTCGTGGCCGTTGAGACCGAGGTGCGCCTGGAGGAACGGCCGGCCCGGCAGCACGCCCTGCTCGATGCCGGCACCGGCCCCGACCACCCCGGCGGCCACGACGCCCGCGCCACCGAGCAGGACGGTACGACGGCTCGGCACGCGCGCCAGTCTGCCTGTGGATGAGCCCGGCGGACGGTCGGCTCGGCGGGGTAGACCTGTGGTCATGTCTCGGAAGACGCTGCTGGTGCCACTGCTGGTTGCGGCGGTCACCACCGCCTGCGGGAGCGCCGGCACCCGCGCCGGGACCGGCCCCGCGCTGGTCGAGCCTGTCGAGATCTCCGCCGCGGGGGCACCCGCCGCACCACCGCCGGTCCAGGTCCTGACAGCCTGGGACGCACAGCGCGCCGAGGCGTGGGCCCGCGGCGACCCGAAGCTCCTGGCGACGCTCTACACGCGGGGTTCGGTGGCCGGCCGCCACGACCGCGCGATGCTGCGCGCATGGGCCTCGCGCGGCCTGGCCGTTCGCGACCTGCGCACCCAGCTCCTCGCGGTCCACGAGCTGCGGCACACCGCGTCGACCTGGACGCTCCTGGTCACCGACCGGCTGGTCAGCGGCGAGGCGGTCGGCTCCGGCGTACGCCGCCCGCTGCCGCGCGACGGCGCGTCGACCCGCGTCGTGCGGCTCCGGCTCGTGGCGGGGGAGTGGCGGGTGGCAGCCGTCCGCGCGGGACGCCCCGCCGGTGGTTGAGGAGGCGTTCTGCGCCGCCTCGACCGATGCGGCGGTCCGCCTACTCGGTCATCGCTGGGGGAGCGAGGTCGAGGCTGAGCGACACCAGACCGTCGACCGGAGTGAAGCCGAGGCGCCGATAGAGGTCGAGCGCGGCAATGTTGTCCGGTTCGGTCACGAGGGACAGTCGGGTTGCGCCTGCCGCGAGTGCCGCGTCCCGGACTGCGCCGACCAGGGCGGCTGCCACTCCTTGGCGGCGGGACCCGGGGAGCACGTAGAGGTCACGCAGCTGCCAGGAGCGACCCATGACCAGCGACGCAGGGATCGCGTGGCCGGTCGCCAGGCCGATCGGGGGTGGGTCCGGCGCCGAGCCCACGGATGCCGTGTAGACCGTGAGCATCTGTGACCGCACCATGTCGGTGAGCCAGCCGACGGTGCGCTCGTCCCCGTCGGGCGGCTCGCCGTAGTGGTGCCGGTACTGGTTGAACAGGCCGCTGGCCGCTGCGAGCGTCTCGTCGGTGTCGCAGGTCGTGACCCGCAGCTGGACCTCCGACATGGCGCCCTATGACTCCTGCGCGAGACCGGCCCGGATCACCGAGACGACGTCACGGTCCTGGAACTCGTAGCCCGACGCCTCGAGCGCGGCCGGGACGACGTTGAGCGAGCCCAGGAGCTCGGGCGCCATCCTGCCCGCGCCCACCCTCAGGGCGAACCTCGGCACCCGGGCGAACGACGGCCGGTGCAGCTGGCCGGCGAGCGCCTCGGTGAACTCCGCGTTGGTCGGTGTCCGCGGGCAGCACAGGTTGATGGGTCCCGAGGCGTCCTGATGCTCGGCCAGGTGGACGACGGCGCCCACCCAGTCGCGCAGCGAGATCATCGGCATCCGCTGGCGGCCGTCGCCCAGCCTGCCGCCGAGCCCGGCGAGGAAGAGCAACCGCTGCATCTTGAGCGGTGCACTGCGCCGGTCCATGACCGGCGCGGTCCGCAGCACGCAGACGCGAGCACCGGCGGCGACCGCGGGGTCGGCCGCGGCCTGCCACTCGCGGGTGACCGACGTGAGCAGGGCGTCGCCCCGGCTGTCGGCGCTCTCGTCGAGCGGCGTGTCGCCGTGGTCGCCGTAGAAGGAGACCCCGTTGCCGGCGAGCAACGCCGGGCGGCGCTGCGACCCGGCGATCGCCTCGGCCAGCACCCGGGTCGTCGTCACCCGGCTCCTGCGGAGCTCGTCGGCCCACGTCGTCGAGTGCGGGTTGCCCAGGGTCGGCGAGCCGGCGAGGTTGACGACGACGTCGGCGGCCTCCACCAAGGCGTGGTCGAGCGCGCCGGCGTAGGGGTCCCAGGTCGACTGACCGGTGCGCGCCGGGCCCCGGGTGAGCGACGTGACGTCGTGGCCGCGCGCGACCAGGGCCTCACGCAGGTGCGTTCCGAGGAAGCCGGACGCACCGGCGAGGAGGACGTTCAGCACGGGGTGGTGGTACCCGTTGCTCAGACCTCGAAGACGCCGGCCTCCAGTCGCTTCTTCACATCCTGGAGGAACCGGCCGGCGTCGGCACCGTCGACCAGCCGGTGGTCGTAGGTCAGGGCCAGGTAGACCATGTAGCGCACCGCGATCGTCTCGCCGAGGTTGGCGTCGTCGATGACCACGGGCCGCTTCACGACCGCGCCGGGCCCGAGGATCGCCACCTGCGGCTTGTTGATGATCGGCGTGTCGAAGAGCGCGCCCACGCTGCCGAGGTTGGTGATCGTGAACGTCCCGCCGGACAGCTCGTCCGGGCCGATCTTGTTGGTGCGCGTCCGCTCGGCGACGTCGGCGATCTTCTTGGCCAGCCCGGCCACCGACAGGTCACCGGCGTCGCGGACCACCGGGGTGATCAGGCCCTTCTCGGTGTCCACCGCGAACGCGAGGTTCTCGCGGTCGTAGTAGGTGATCTCGCCGGCCTCGGTGTCGATCGTGGCGTTGAGCTTCGGGTGCTCCTTCAGCGCGTCGATCGCGGCCTTGGCGAAGAACGGCAGGTAGGTGAGCTTCACGCCCTCCCGGGCCAGGAAGTCGTTCTTCACCGACTCGCGCAGCCGCGCGATGTTGGTGACGTCGACCTCGACCACCTGGGTCAGCTGGGCGGAGGTCTGCAGCGAGTCGATCATCCGCTCGGCGATGATCTTGCGCAGCCGGCTGATCTTCTCGGTGGTGCCGCGACGCGAGTCCGGCGTGATGGTCGGTGCGGCCGGTGCCGCGCCGGCCCCGGCTTGACCGCCCGCGGTCGCCGCCGCGGGCTGGGCCGGCTGCTGCGCCGACTCCTGAGCCTGTCGCGACGCCTCGAGGACGTCCTGCTTGCGGATCCGTCCGCCGACGCCCGAACCGGTCACGGTGGACAGGTCGACGTGGTGCTGCGCGGCGAGCTTGCGGACCAGCGGCGTGACGTAGCCGGCACCCTCGTCGGAGCTCGACGCTGCGGGCTCGGGCTCCGGCTCAGCCTTGGCTTCCGGCTCCTGCTTGGGCTCCTCGGGCTCCTCGGGCTCCGGCTCCGGCTCGTCCTTGGCCTCGGGTCTCGGGTCCTTCTCGGGCTCCTCGGGCTCGTCCTTGGCCTCGGGCTCGGTCCTTGGCCTCGGGCTCCTTCTCGGAATCCTGGTCCTCGACCTCCTCCGCCTGCTCCTCGGCGCGCTCCTGGGCCTTGTCCTCGCCACCGCCACCGGTGTCGTCACCGGTCTCGGCGCTGGCGTCGCTGTCGTCGCCGGAGTCGTCGCCGGAGTCGTCGCCGGAGTCGTCCGCGGAGTCATCGCCGGAGTCACCCCCGGACGGCTGACCGGAGCCGATCAGGGCCAGCTCGGAGCCGACCTCGACGGTCTCGTCCTCGTTGACCTTGATCTCGAGCAGGGTGCCTGCCACCGGGGAGGGGATCTCGGTGTCGACCTTGTCGGTGGAGACCTCCAGCAGCGGCTCGTCGACGGCGACCTCGTCACCGACCTGCTTGAGCCAGCGGGTCACGGTGCCCTCGGTCACCGACTCGCCCAGCTCGGGCAGCTTGACCGGGGTGGACTCGCCGCCGCCCCCGCCCCGCCGCCGCCCGACGACGATTCGTCTGCGCTCTCACTGGTGGACTGCTGCTCGGAGTCCTCAGACGAATCCGAGGACTCGTCCTCCTTCTCGGGCTCCGGCTCGGGCTCCGGCTCCTCGGACGATTCGTCTGCGCTCTCGCTGGTGGATTCCGCCTCGGACTCCTCAGACGAATCGTCTGCGGAGTCGTCAGCCGAGTCGTCTGCCGAGTCGTCTGCCGAGTCGTCCGAGTCGGAGCCGCCGCCCTCGCCCTCCTCGCCGATGACGCCGAGCACGGCGCCGACCTCGACGGTGTCGTCCTCGTTGGCCTTGATCTCCAGGAGCGTGCCGGCCACGGGCGAGGGGATCTCGGTGTCGACCTTGTCGGTGGAGACCTCGAGCAGGGGCTCGTCGACGGCGACCTCGTCACCGACCTGCTTGAGCCAGCGCGTGACGGTGCCCTCGGTGACGGACTCGCCCAGCGCCGGGAGGTTGACTTCGGTGGCCATGGAGCTCCTTCGCTCGTGGATCGCTCAGGTACTGGAAGGTGGGTCAGGTGTGGGCGTGCAGGGGTTTGCCGGCCAGGGCCAGGTGCGCCTCGCCGAGGGCTTCGTTCTGGGTCGGGTGCGCGTGCACCAGGGGAGCGACGTCCTCGGCGTGCCCCTCCCAGTTGTAGATCAGCTGGGCCTCGCCGATGAGCTCGCCGACCCGGTCTCCCACGAGGTGGACACCGACGACCGGGCCGTCCGTGCGGCGGACGAGCTTCACGAACCCCTGGGTCTTGAGGATCTGGCTCTTGCCGTTGCCGCCGAGGTCGTAGGTCAGCGCCTCGACGGAGTCGGCGCCGTAGCGCTCGGCAGCCTGGGCCTCGGTGAGCCCGACGGACGCGACCTCGGGATGGGAGTAGGTCACGCGCGGGATCCCGGCCTCGTCGATCGCGGTGGGGGAGAGGCCCGCGATCTCCTCGGCCACGAAGATGCCCTGCTGGAAGCCGCGGTGCGCGAGCTGCAGACCGGGGACGATGTCGCCGACCGCCCAGACGTTCTCGACGTTGGTCCGGCACCGCTCGTCGGCCAGCACGAAGCCGCGGTCCATCGCGACGCCCTGCTCGTCGTAGCCGAGACCGTCGGTCGACGGGCCGCGGCCGACGGCGACCAGGAGCAGCTCGGCCTCGATGACCTCGCCTCCCTCAACGGTCACCGCGACGCCGTCGTCGGTGGTCTTGGCGCTCTGGAACGGCGTGCCGGTCTTGAACGTGATGCCGCGCTTGCGGAAGGCACGCTCGAGCGCCTTGGAGGACGCCTCGTCCTCCAGGGGGACCAGCCGCGGCAGCGCCTCGATGATGGTCACCTCCGCGCCGAAGCTGCGCCAGACGCTGGCGAACTCACAACCGATCACCCCTCCACCGAGCACGATCACCGAGGCCGGTACCCGGTCGAGGCGCAGCGCCTCCTCCGAGGTGAGGATGCGCTCGCCGTCGACGTCGAGGCCGGGAAGGGTCTTCGGGTAGGAGCCGCTGGCCAGGACGACGTGCTCGGCCGTGTAGGACTTCTGGTCGACCGTCACCTCGCGCGGGCCGGTGAGCCGGCCGGCGCCCTCGATCACGGTGATGCCGCGGCCCTTGATCAGCCCGGTCAGCCCCTTGAACAGCCGCTGCACCACGCCGTCCTGGTACGCCGTCACCGCGGCCATGTCGATGCCGTCGAAGGTCGCCTGGACCCCGAACTGCGCCGCCTCACGCGTGTTGTCAGCGACCTCCGCGGCGTGCAGCAGCGCCTTGGTCGGGATGCAGCCGATGTGCAGGCAGGTGCCGCCGAGGTTCCCCTTCTCGACCAGACCGACCTTGAGCCCGAGCTGGGCGGCCCTCAAGGCGCAGGAGTAGCCACCCGACCCGGCTCCGAGGATGAGGACGTCGAAGTCGGACACCCGGCCATCTTTGCACTACGACGGTGCGTGTCCACACCGCCCCGAGGCCGGGCGAGGCACACTGGACCCCATGTCATGGATGGACCGGTTCCGAGGTGGCGCCCGGCAGAAGATGAAGGGCCCGGCGCGCGACGCGTTCCGCACCGGCTCGACCCGGGTGCGCGCCGCGGACGGCGTCGACCAGGACCATCTGCAGCAGTTCGTCCAGGGCCGCAAGGGCGTGGAGGGCTTCGTCGAGCCGCGCACCGCCGTGAGCGACGTGACCCTGCTCCTGGTCGCCCATGACGGGGAGTGGACCCGCCGCCGGGTGCCCTCGGTCGACTGGGCGCACAAGTTCTGCAACCGCAACCAGGTGCCCTCCTACGACGCCGCCGTGGTCGGCATCCCGCAGCGGATGCGCGACTACAACCGCCGCAAGAAGTTGGAAGGCGACTAGCGCCATCGTTGGTTGAGGAGCTCGCGCTAGCGAGCGTCTCGAAACCTGGTGAGGTGGTCTTGGGACTGGCCCGGTGTCAGTTCCAGCCCCGGCGTGCGTGGTTTCGAGACGGGCGCAGAGCGCCCTCCTCAACCAGCGACGGGGCGGGTTCGGCCGGCCCCTTCGTCAACCCACGTTCTCGCAGAGGGCCCGCGCGTAGTCCACGAGGGTCGCGACCGCGAAGCCGGTGCCGCCCGAGGTGATGTGGCCGCGGGGGCCGCCGGAGTTGAACGACGGTCCGGCGATGTCGAGGTGCGCCCAGGGCAGCCCGCCGGTGAACTCGCGCAGGAACGCCGCCGCGAACAGCCCGCCGCCCCACCGGATCCAGTCGTGCTGGGACAGGTCGGCGATCCGGCTGCTGTGGATCCGCTCGTCCATGTACTCCGGGATCGGCATCGGCCAGCTCTCCTCGCCGGCGACCCGGGCCGCGTCGAGCACCGCGTCGACCACGTCGGGGGAGCCCATCACGCCTGCGACCCGGTCGCCGAGCGCGACCACCATGTGCCCGGTCAGGGTCGCCACGTCGAGGATCACGTCGGGCTTCTTCTCGGTCGCCAGCACCAGCGCGTCGCCGAGCACCAGCCGGCCCTCGGCGTCGGTGTTGAGGACCTCGACGGTGGTGCCGCCGTACATGGTCAGCACGTCGCCGGGCCGCACCGACGAGCCGGACACCATGTTCTCGGCCATCGGGGCGAAGGTCGTCACCTTGAGCGGCAGCCCCAGCCGGGCGATCGCGAGGGTCGCCTGGACGACCGCGGCCGCGCCGGCCATGTCGGACTTCATCTCGGTCATCCCGGTCGGCGGCTTGATGGTCAGCCCGCCCGAGTCGAAGGTGATGCCCTTCCCGACCAGCGCGAGGTGTGCGACCGCCTGGCGCGGCGCGTAGGACAGCTCGACCAGCCGGGGCGGCGCCGACGAGCCCATCCCGACGGCGAGGATGCCGCCGCAGCCGAGCTCGAGGAGCTCCTTCTCGTCGCGGACCCGCACCGACACCTTGGGTCCGCGGCCCTTCGAGACGTCCTTCACCGCAGCCTCGACCGCCTCGGCGAAGGCGGGCGGCGTGAAGTCCCCGGGCGGCGTGTTCACCCAGCTGCGCGTCGCCGCGACCGCCTCGGACACGACCTGGGCCTCGTCGAAGGCCCGGCCGAACTCCTTCTTGCGCGCCGACGGGCAGAGCACGACGACCTCGCCGGGCACCTGCGGGGAGTCGTCGTCGCCCTTCTTGTACGCCGTGTAGGTGTAGCCCCCGAGCAGGAACCCCTCGGTGACCGCCCGCACGAGCTCCACCGAGTCCGCGGGAAGGGCGATCGCGACCGAGGCGGTGTTGGTGACCGCTCGCGACGCGGCGCCCGCGGCCCGGCGTACGACCGCGTCCGAAGGAGCCTCACCCTTGCCGAGCCTGCCCAGCCCGACGAGCACCAGCAGCGGCGACGACAGCTGCTTGCCCGTCGGCACCTTCGTGACCTCGCCGGGCTTGCCCGTCACGCCGAGCGAGGCGAGCAGGGGCCGGAAGGCGCGGCCGTACGCCTTCGCGACCTCCTCCCCGCCGGGCGCGACGCTCAGCTCGCCGCCGGACCCCTTGCCGCTCTGCACGAGCCCGACGACCACGGCGTCGCAGCGGGTCTTCGCGGGGTTGGCAGCGCGCAGCGTGTAGGTACTCACCGGCGCAGGATAGTCACGATAGGTTCCGAGCATGGACGGCACAGAGCCTGCGGCCGGCACTTCGCCGCTGACCTCGCCACTGCACGAGCGGCACGTGGCGCTGGGCGCGAAGTTCGCCGACTTCGGCGGCTGGTCGATGCCGCTGGAGTACACCTCCGGCGTCGTCGCCGAGCACACGGCCGTGCGGGAGGCGGTGGGCATCTTCGACGTGAGCCACCTCGGCAAGGTCACCGTCGTCGGGCCGGGGGCCGCCGACTACGTCAACTCCACGCTCACCAACGACCTCGGCCGGATCCAGCACGGCAAGGCCCAGTACACGCTGTGCTGCGACGACGCCACCGGCGGGATCGTCGACGACCTGATCGCCTACCTCCACACCGACGAGCGCGTGCTGCTGGTCCCCAACGCCGCCAACACCGCCGAGGTGACCCGCCGGCTCGCCGAGGCGGCACCCGAGGGGGTCTCCGTACGTGACCGGCACCGCGACTACGTCGTCCTCGCCGTCCAGGGCACCAGGTCCGACGAGGTCCTCGACGCGGTGGGACTGCCGACCGGTCACGACTACATGTCCTTCGTCGAGGCCCCCGTCCCGGGCGAGCACCTCAGCGACCAGGGTGTCGTGGTGTGCCGCACCGGCTACACCGGCGAGCGCGGCTACGAGCTGATCGCCTCCAACGACGTCGCGGTCGCGCTGTGGGACGCGCTGATGGCGGCCGGTGAGGAGTTCGGGATGCTGCCCTGCGGGCTCGGCGCCCGCGACACGCTCCGCACCGAGATGGGCTACCCGCTGCACGGCCAGGACATCTCCCTCTCGACGACTCCCAACGAGGGCCGCCTCGGCTGGGCGGTCGGCTGGCAGAAGCCCTCGTTCTGGGGCCGCGACGTGCTGCTCAAGGAGAAGGAGGAGGGGCCCAAGCGGATCCTCCGCGGCATCGTCTCCACCAGCAGGGCGATCCCGCGGCCCGGCATGCGGGTCTCGCTCACGCCGGATGTCCAGCTGGGCGAGGTCACCTCCGGCACGTTCTCGCCGACGCTGAAGAAGGGGATCGGCCTGGCGCTGCTCTCCTCGGTGGTCAACCCCGAGGCGGAGGTCGGCGTCGACGTGCGCGGCCGCCGCGAGATCTTCCAGCTCACCCCACCGCCGTTCGTCGAGCCCTCGGTCCGCGAGAGATGATGATGGTGAACCTCCCCGAGCAGCCACCCACGTTCCGCCCGCCGAGCCCGGCCGAGCGGCCCTGGTCGTGGCGGCTGGAGGACGCCTCCGGCGCGGAGGTGCAGGTCCCTGCGGACTTCGCCGGCCGGCGGTTCGCCTCCCAGGCCGACGCCGAGTCCTGGGTCGGCGAGATCTGGTCAGACCTCGCCGAGCTCGGCGTCGACGCGGTCTCCCTGATGGAGGCCGACCGGGTGGTCTACGGCCCGATGTCCCTGCACGCCTGAGCCCGCGTCGGATCCCGCGACGGGCGGCTCCGGCAGGACCTCCGGGGGCCGGGCTCTGAGCAGGACCGCGCCGGCCGCGGCCGCCACGTTGACCGCCGTGACCAGCCAGTAGACGGCTGCGTAGGGGGTCACGGGATCGTCGTGACCCACCTCCACGAGCAGCACGGCCATGGTCGCGATGCCCAGTGCCCCTCCGAGCTGGCGCGCTGCCATCACCAGTCCGGTCGCCGCCGAGAAGTGCTGTGGCGCGACCGATGCGGCGGCGGCGCTGGAGATCCCGACCGTCACGAGCCCCACGCCGACGCCCATCACCAGGCCGGTCGGGAGCCACAGCGCGAGGAAGTGCGGCTCCGCACTGATCGAGCCGGCGAGCACCGCCGTGGTGCCGCCCACGAGGAGGGAGCCGACCACGACCATGGCGCGCGGGGTGATGGCGAGGGACAGCCTCCCGATCCCGACACCGACGACGGCGGTCGAGAGGGCCGCCGGTGTCACCGCCAGGCCGGCTTCCAGCGCGGAGTACTGCCAGACGTCGACCAGGAGGAGCACGCCGAGGAGCATGGTGGTGAACAGGCTCAGCCCGTAGGCCACCGACACGCCGGTCGTGGCGGCGAACGGTCGGTTGCGCCACAGGTCCATCCGCAGCGCCGGTCGAGGGTGGGCGGCCGCACGTGCCACCGTCGCGACGGTGGAGAGGGCGGCGAGGACGAACGCGCCCACGACCCGACCGGCGGTCCATCCCTCCTCCGGTCCCTCGGTCAGCCCGTACACGAGGCTGGCGATCGCGAGACCGAGGAGGACGCTGCCGATCAGGTCCGGTGCCCGTCCCTGTCGCTGGTCGTCGGCGGTCAGCCGGCGGGCCGCGACGAGGATCCAGAGACCGATGGGCAGGTTCAGGCAGAAGAGCGCGCGCCAGCTCACCGCCTCCACCGTGATCCCGCCCAGCGCGGGGCCCACCGCGGCGGCCAGCGCTCCTGACGCACTCCACAGACCGATGGCGGCGCGCATCCGTGCCGGCGGCGCGGCCGCGACGACCAGGCTGAGCGACGCCGGGACCATCAACGCGGCGCCGAGGCCCTGCACCGCCCGAGCCGACACGAGGACGGCGAAGGACGGTGCGACCGCGATGACCAGCGACGCGGCGGTGAACACACCGACGCCCGCCAGGAACAGGCGAGCCCTGCCGAGAGCGTCGGCAAGGGCGCCCGCAGGTGCCAGGAGCGCCGCGAACGCTATGACGTACGCCGTGGCCATCCAGGAGACGTCGGTGACGCCGACGTCGAAGGTCTCGGCGACCGAGGGGATGGCCAGGTTGGTGACGGTGGTGTCCAGGAAGGCCAGGAACGTGCCCCCGGAGGCCAGCGCCAATGTCGGCCCGAGTCTGCTGGAAGAGGTAGCCCCACTCATGCCTCGAAACTATGGAGTACGAACGTTCGGATGTCAAAAGAGTACGATCGTCCGTTAAAGTGGGGGAATGGCCGGCCGCACTCCCGCACACGTCGCGACGCAGACCAGGCGGTCGATCCTGCTCGCATCCGCCGACCTGGCGTCCGTGGAAGGGCTCGACAGCGTGACGATCGGACGGCTCGCGGAGCGGCTCGACATGAGCAAGTCCGGCGTGATCGGTCACTTCCGCAGCAAGGAGCACCTCCAGCTCGACACCGTCAGGCTCGTCATCGAGGAGTTTCGCGCTCGCGTGTGGGAGCCGGTGAAGCGGCGGGAGCCGGGCCTGCCGCGACTGCTGGCAGCCTGCAGGGCGTGGGCCGAGTACGGCGCCACTCCGGCCTACGCAGGAGGGTGCCTGCTCACCCAGGCGTCCTTTGACTACGACGGGCGCTCCGGGCCCGTCCACGATCTTCTGGCAGAGAGCCGAGGACAGTGGCGTGCCCGTCTTCGCGCCGACCTGGAGACCGCGATCGACGCCGGTGATCTCCCCGCAGAGGCTCTCGATCTCGATGTCGTCGTCTACGGGCTCGAGGCGCTGGCCGCCGGCATCACTCCCGCTCGACTCCTCAGCGGCCAGGACCGAGCCGGCGAGCTGGCCCTGAAGGCCATGTGGAGCCTGCTGCGCGTCGACGGAGATGCCTGGTAGCACTGAGCTGCCGGTGGCAGGTCAGCGGCCCGGGCAGCGGTCAGGGGCGCGTGGTGCCCCTGACGACGACCGACCACGCCGAGTCCATCGACTCCGGCTCATGACCGAGCGCGGCGTGCGCGCAGGCCGCACCCTGGTCCCGCAGCGACTGCGCCACGGTCGTCAGGTCGAGGGACGCGGCCACCGGAAGGTCGTCCCAGCCGGTCACCGCGACATCGGAGGGGATCCGGCGGCCGGCGGCACGGACTGCCCTGAGGACGCCCATCGCCTGCTGGTCGCTCATGGCGGCGATCGCGTCCGG
Organism: uncultured Actinomycetota bacterium; assembly: GCA_963766475.1. GTDB lineage: Bacteria > Actinomycetota > Actinomycetes > Propionibacteriales > Nocardioidaceae > Nocardioides. Next base: position 536,656 of record CAVXZS010000011.1, read on the forward strand.
TGGCCGTGCCGACGACAGCAGCGTGGTCGCCATCCGCTCGGCCTCGTCGGCGTCGTTGCGCGCGCACACCCCGACCACGACCCCGTCCCAGGAGTGTCCGCAGGCCTCCGCGGCCGCTCGGTAACCCGCGAGCCGGTCGCGCGTCACCGGGAACGTCACCTCCCCGACCTCGCTCCCGCGACAGGTCCTGCTGGCCCGGTCGCGGGACAGGGGCTGGCTGACGACGGCCGGGTGCCGCGCCCCCGCGAACGCCACGGTCCCGACCGCGTGGGCTGCGGTCCGGTTGTCGATCCCGACCAGGGCCAGCCCCTCGAGTGACGGCCCGCCGTGGACGACCGCGGGGCGTCTCGTGGCGCGGACCGCGGCCAGCACCGGGTCGTCGTCCGCGGTGGTCCACACGATGAAGCCGTCGACGGCGGCGTCGGTGACCCGGGCGACGTCGTCGTCCGACCCCGTGATCGGGAGGATCGTCATGCCGAGACCCTGGTCGGCGCAGACGTCGGCCACTCCCGCCAGGAAGGACACGGCTCCTGGGTCGTCGAACGCGTAGCTGAGGTGCTCACCCAGCACCACACCGAGGGCGAGGGTGCTGCCCCGGCGCAGCGAGCGCGCGCTCGGGTCGGGTCCGGCGTACCCCAGCTCGGCGGCGGCGGACAGGACGCGTGACCGGGCGTGCTCGGAGACCCGGCCCGGCCGGCTGTAGGTGTAGGAGGCGGTCATCACCGACACGCCCGCCCGCTCGGCCACCTGCGCCAGGGTCGCGCGCGCTGGACCGTCGGTGGGCATGCCCCCAGCCTAGTTGTGTATCGTTACACAATGCCTTCGTTCCATCGGGACCGGCTGACCTGGGTCGCCTACGGGATGCTCGCCTGGTTCGCCTACCTGCAGGTCACGCCCGGCCAGGTGGTGCCGCACCTGCGCGACGAGCTCGGCCTGAGCTACTCGGTCGGCGGGCTGCACGTCGCGGCCTTCGCCGCGGGCAGCACGGTGGCGGGACTGGTCTCGTCCCCGCTCGAGCGTGCCCTCGGGCGTCGTCGGCTGCTCTGGTCGGCGGCCGTGGTGCTGGCCGGCGGGACGGCCGGCCTGACCGCGGGTGGCGTGGTCGCCGCGACCATCGGCTCGATCCTGGTGATGGGGGTCGGCGGCGGGCTGATGCTGACCACGCTCCAGGCCACCCTTGCCGACCACCACGGCGAGCAGCGCACCGTCGCGCTCGCCGAGGCCAACGTCGCCGCGAGCGTCTCCTACGTCGCGCTCATCGGGACGTTCGCCCTGCTCGCGGCCCTGGACGTGGACTGGCGCGTCGCCCTGCTGGCCGTCCTGGTGGTCCCGGTCCTGATGTGGAGCGCGAACCGTCGGCTCGTGATCGAGACGCCGGCGCCTCGTGCCGAGCACCACGGCGGCCTTCCGCGGGTGTTCTGGGTGGCGGGCCTCCTGCTCATGTGCGTGACGGCGGCCGAGTGGTGCGTGACGTCGTGGGGCGCGTCCTTCGCCGACGACGAGGTGGGCGTGTCGACGGACACGGCGGTCACGCTGATGGCCGGCTACTTCGGCGGGGTCGTCGCCGGGCGGGTTCTCGGCAGCCGGCTGGCTCGTCGGCACGACCCAGCCCGTCTCCTCGCGGTCGCACTGGTCGTGTCCGCGGTGGGGTTCGCCGTGCTGTGGCCGTCGACCACTCCCGCCCAGGCTCTCGCGGGCCTCACCCTCCTCGGCCTCGGGCTCGGCAACCTCTACCCCATGACCGTCTCTCTCGCGGTCGCGCTCGCACCCGGAAACACCGGAGCGGCCAGCGGCCGGGCCGTGACGCTGACCTCGCTCTCGGTCCTGCTCGCTCCGCTGATGGTCGGGACGCTGGCGGACGCGACGTCGCTGAAGGCAGCCCTGGCGGCGGTGCCGGTGCTGCTCGCGCTCGCCGCGGTGGGATTGGTGGTCGTGCGCCGGTCGAGAGCCCCGGCGACCCGGGTGTCCTGACCTGCGGCGCCATCCGTCGCGCGACCTTAGGCTCACCGCATGCGAGCGGACGCGGACTTCATGGTCTACGTCGCCGCGCGCTGGCCGTCGCTGGTCAGGGAGGCGGTGCTGCTCGGAGTCCGGCCCGAGGACGCGGCCGAGGCGACCACGGATGCCCTGTCCCGGTGCCGCCGCGACTGGGGCCGGGCGAGCCGGGAGGAGAACGTCGACGCGCTGGTCCGGGCGCAGCTGCAGCTCGCCGCCCGGCGCCGCCCGCGGACCGGCGAGGACGGCCGCGAGGTGCAGGCCCAGCAGCTCCTGGTGCTGGCGCCGCCGACGCTGGAGGATCTCAGCCACCAGGAGCACCTGCACCACCGGATGGTCCTCAGGCGCGCCGCCCGCGTCGCGGTCCCGCTGCTGCTCGTCGGGGCCGGCGCCGGCGCCTACGTGGCCGTCAACGGCGACGACTCGCAGCCCGCGGGGCAGGACGACGGGACGCTCGCGAACGCCGCGATCTCGCGGGAGGAGAACCCCGCGCCCGGCGTCGTCTGGTACGCCGACGGGCAGCTCCACCTCGACCACACGGTGCTCGCCGTCGAGGGACTCAAGGACATGACCAGGATCGGCTCCGGGGTCGTCTACGGCGACGAGAGGGGCCGGGTGGTCTACGCCGCCGACGACGGGAGCCGGGAGGTGCTCGGCCACAAGGACCCGGAGGCACCGGTCGCAGCCACCGACGAGACCGGCTGGGCCGCCTGGGTGGACAGCGACGAGGACCAGCCGACGCTGGTGGTCGTGGAGGCTTCCACCGGCAACCAGGTCGGGACCTTCCCGGTGGACTCGAGCGCGCGAGTGATCGCCGTCGACGGCGACACGGTCTACTACGACGACTCGCGCGGCACCTACGCGCGCAACCCGTCGGCCCCCGACCTCGTCGGCATCGGCGCCACCGTCACGCTCCTCGACGTCCGGTCGCGGATCCGCGTGTTCCAGGCCGACGCGCCGACGCTCAGCGTCGTGCAGTCGACGTTCGACGCCGTCTACGAGGTGCCCGGCCACGGCGCCGAGCTCGCCCCGGACGGCAACGTCGTCGCCACCCGGCTTCCGGGGACGGACCAGGTCGCGGTCTACGACACCCGCTCGGGCGAGGAGCTGCCCAGCGGCGTACCCGACGGCGACCGGGTGGTCGCGTTCCAGCCGGGCTCCCGGCTCACCGTGACGTACGTCGTCGCGCCCGGGAGCCAGACGTCCGGCGACCTCGAGCTGCGCACCTGCGACCTCGCCGGTGCCCGGTGCGAGACCGCTGCCCGGATCCCCGCCCGGGGCGACCCGCCGGTGCTGGCACGCTGAGGGCATGGGAGACACTCACGAGTTCCGCCAGGTCGACGTCTTCGGCTCCGGTCCGCTGACGGGCAACCCGGTCGCGGTCGTCCACGACGCCGACGACTTCGACGACGCCCAGATGCAGCTGTTCGCCCAGTGGACGAACCTCTCCGAGACGACCTTCCTGCTGCGTCCCACCACTGACGAGGCCGACTACCGGCTGCGCATCTTCACTGCCAGCCGGGAGCTCCCGTTCGCCGGCCACCCCACCCTCGGCAGCGCGCACGCCTGGCTCGAGGCGGGCGGCACACCGCAGGGTGAGACCGTCGTCCAGGAGTGCGGCGCCGGGCTGGTCACCATCGAGCGCGGCGAGCAGCTGGCCTTCCAGGCGCCACCACTGGTCAAGGACGGCCCGGTGAGCGACGCCGACCTCGACCACGTCGTCCGGGCGCTGCGGATCACCCGCGACGACGTCGTCGACAGCAAGTGGTGCGACAACGGCCCCGGCTGGGTCGGCGTACTGCTGAAGGACGCCCGGGCCGTCCTCGACCTGCGGCCGGACCCCACCGCGTTCGACGGCTGGGACATCGGGGTGGTCGGGCTCTGGGCCGACGGCGGGTCCGACGCCGACGCCGAGGTCCGCGCGTTCGACAGCACGACCGAGGACCCCGTCACCGGCAGCCTCAACGCCAGCCTCGGCCAGTGGCTGGCCGGCACCCGCCTGCCCGAGCGGTACGTCGCGGCGCAGGGCACCGCGATCGGCCGGGCCGGACGGGTGCACGTGAGGCGGGAGGGGACTGCGGTGTGGGTGGGAGGAGACACCCGCACGACGCTCCGGGGAGAGGCGCTCGTCTAGGGGGCGGCGCGGACTAGGTTTGACGTCGTGCAGCAGTACCTCGAACTCCTCACCCGCATCCTCGACGAGGGCGTCGAGAAGTCCGACCGCACCGGCACCGGCACGCTCTCGGTGTTCGGCCACCAGATGCGCTTCGACCTGACCGCAGGGTTCCCGCTGGTCACCACGAAGAAGGTGCACACCCGCTCGGTCTTCGCCGAGCTCCTGTGGTTCCTGCGCGGCGACACCAACGTCAAGTGGCTCCAGGACCGCGGCGTCACGATCTGGGACGAGTGGGCCGACGCCGACGGCGACCTCGGTCCGATCTACGGCTACCAGTGGCGCTCCTGGCCGACCCCCGACGGTCGGCACGTCGACCAGATCGCCCAGGTCGTCGACCAGCTCAGGAGCAACCCCGACTCGCGCCGCCACATCGTCAGCGCCTGGAACGTCGCCGACATCCCCGACATGGCGCTGGCCCCGTGCCACACCATGTTCCAGTTCTACGTCGCCGACGGGAAGCTGTCGTGCCAGCTCTACCAGCGCAGCGCCGACGTCTTCCTCGGGGTGCCGTTCAACATCGCCTCCTACGCCCTGCTCACCCACATGGTCGCCCAGGTCACCGGCCTCGAGGTCGGTGACTTCGTCCACACGATGGGCGACGCGCACCTCTACCTCAACCACCTCGACCAGGCCCGGCTCCAGCTCACCCGCGACCCGCGGCCGCTGCCCACCCTCCGGCTCGACCCGGCGGTCGTCGAGCTCGACGGGTTCGACCTCGAGCACATCGAGATCGACGGCTACGAGCCGCACCCGGGCATCAAGGCCCCCATCGCCGTATGACCCGGCGATGACCCGGCGATGACGGTCACCCTCATCGCCGCGGTGGCGAGGAACGGCGTGATCGGCGCGGGCGGCGCCATCCCCTGGCACCTGCCCGAGGACTTCGCGCACTTCAAGGCCACGACGCAGGGCCACACGCTCGTGATGGGCCGCGCGACGTTCGACTCCATCGGTCGTCCGCTCCCGGGCCGCACGACGGTCGTGCTCACCCGCGATCCGGACTGGCGCGCCGACGGTGTCCTCACGGCCACGAACCTCGAGGAGGCGCTGGCGCTGGCCGAGGGCGACGTCTACGTCGCCGGGGGAGCCGCGGTCTACGAGGCGGCGCTGCCCTACGCCGACGCGCAGCTCCTCAGCGAGATCGACGTCGCACCGGCGGGCGACACGTTCTACCCGGCGTTCGACCGCGCGGAGTGGCAGGAGGTCAGCCGCGAGCCGCACGAGGGGTTCGACGTGGTGCTTTGGGAGCGCTCACGCAGGATGTAGCCATGGAGCTCCGGGTCTTCACCGAACCTCAGCAGGGTGCCGCCTACGACGACCTGCTCCGGGTCGCGCGGGAGGCTGAGCGCCTCGGGTTCGGGGCGTTCTTCCGCTCCGACCACTATCTCGCGATGGGCGGGGACGGGCGGCCGGGACCGAGCGACGCGTGGATCACCCTCGCGGGGCTGGCCCGCGAGACCAGCACCATCCGGCTCGGCACGCTGATGACGAGCGCGACGTTCCGGCACCCCGGGCCGCTCGCCATCTCGGTGGCGGGGGTCGACCAGATGAGCGGCGGTCGGGTCGAGCTGGGCATCGGTGCGGGGTGGTACGACGCCGAGCACTCGGCGTACGGCATCCCGTTCCCCGAGACCCCCGAGCGCTTCGACATCCTGGAGGAGCAGCTCGCGGTCGTCACCGGGCTCTGGGCGAGCACCGGCGACTTCTCGTTCGAGGGCGAGCACTACCGCGTCGTGGACTCGCCCGGCCTGCCCAAGCCCGCCCAGGTGAAGCCGCCGGTCATCATCGGTGGCCGCGGCGCGAAGCGGACACCGGCGCTCGCGGCCCGGTACGCCGACGAGTTCAACCTGCCCTTCGTGCCGTTCGAGGACGGCCTGCCCCAGAACGACCGGGTCCGCCGCGCCTGCGAGGCCATCGGCCGGGACCCGGCGACGATGCGGTTCTCCAGCGCGCTCGTGCTCTGCGTCGGCGCGGACGACGCGGAGGTGCGGCGCCGGGCCGAGGCGATCGGCCAGGACGTCGACACCCTGCGGCGCGACCACCTGGGCGGCACGGTGGCCGAGGTGGTCGACAAGATCGGCCGCTACGCCGAGTCCGGCCAGACCCGCCTCTATCTCCAGACCCTCGACCTGCACGACCTCGACCACCTCGCCCTCGTCGCCGAGGAGATCGCGCCGCACGTGTAGCGGGGTGGCAGGCTGGCCGCCGGCGGGCGGTCGGCCCGCACGGCGCGCCGCCGGGATGGCGAGGGCCGATACCCTGAACCCATGACCGCGTCGCCCTCTGCACCCTTCGGCCGCGTGCTGACCGCGATGGCGACGGCGTTCAAGGACGACGGGTCGGTCGACCTCGACGGCACCGCACGGATCGCGTCGCACCTCGTCGACCACGGCCACGACGGCGTGGTGGTGAGCGGTACGACGGGGGAGTCGCCGACCACGACGGTGGCCGAGGACGGCGAGATCCTGGCCGCGGTCAAGGACGCCGTGGGCGACCGGGCCACGGTGGTCGCCGGCGTCGGCACCAACTCGACGGCGCACTCGCTCGAGCTCGCCCAGCAGGCCGAGAAGATCGGTGCCGACGGGCTGCTGCTCGTGACGCCCTACTACAACAAGCCCGGCCAGGCCGGTGTCCTGCACCACTTCCGGACGGTCGCCGAGGCGACCGGCGTCCCGGTCATGCTCTACGACGTGCCCGGCCGGACCGGCACCACGATCTCGCTCGAGACCTACGCCGCGGCGAAGGAGATCGAGACCGTCGTCGCGGTCAAGGACGCCGTCAACGACTTCGTGCGCGGCGTGAAGATCCGCGAGCTCGGCTACGCGATCTACTCCGGCGACGACGCCAGCAACCTGGGCTGGCTGGCCCACGGCGCGGCCGGGTTCGTCTCCGTCGTCGGCCACGTCGCGGGCGACCAGACGCGGGCCATGCTCGAGGCCTTCGACCGCGGCGACCACGCCGAGGCCCTCGCGATCTTCACCCGGCTGCTGCCCGCGATCGACGCGGTGATGGGCGTCCCCAACTACGGCGCCACCACCGCCAAGGCCGGCCTCCAGCTGCTCGGCGTGCTCGACAACCGCAACGTCCGCGGCCCCCTCGTGCCGCTCGACGACGACGAGGTCGCCGCGCTCCGGACCGGCCTCGAGGCGTCCGGCCTGCTGTAGCCGACGGCCACGCAGGGGAGCGGTGGGCCAGCAACGGTCGTGCACAGGCTGGCGGTGGGACAGCAACGGTCGTGCACAGGCTGGCGGTGGGACCGCAACCGCCTTCCCCGTGGAGAACGGTTGCCAGGCCACCGCCACCCCGGGCTGGCGCGCCAGAAATGACGACCGGCCCCGTCCACCAGGGACGGGGCCGGCCGCTTGTTCAGAAGCGCGTCAGTGCTTCTTCTTGACGATCACCTTCACCACGAAGTCGTCCTGGCTGGCGAGGACGGTCGCCGAACCGAGGTACTTGGCGGTCAGGGTGTTCTTTCCCTTCTTGAGCTTCTTGGCCATCTTCTTGGACACCTTGACGCTCACCTTGCCGTCCGCACCGAGGGTCCCGGTGGTGAGCAGCTTGGAGCCCTTGTAGATCTCCACCATCCCGGCCGGGGTGGCACCGGTGGCACCCACCGCGACCTTCACGTGGAAGGAGTGGCCCTTCGTGATGCGCTTCGGGTCCGCCGAGGCGCTCGTGGTCGACGCGAGCTTCGCCACCGTGTCGCAGTTGGTGACCGTGACGTTGTCGACGTACCAACCGTCGACCCCGCCACAACCGTCGCGGCCCATGTCGAACCGCAGCCGCACCTGGTCACCGGCCTTCACGCCGATCTTCGCCAGGTCCACGATCGTGGTGCCCCACGACCCGGAGGGCTCGCCACCGTCGGTGCCGGTGAAGCCCATCTGACCGCCGAGCGGGTTGGTCTCCTCCATCACGGCGTTGTAGGGGTTGAACAGGAACGCCGACGTCGGGATCTGCGTGAAGGCACCCTGGTTGAGGCTCACCTTGACGTTGCCGCCGTCGTAGCCGGCCTCGGTGGCCACGTAGTGGTCGAAGGACAGCTTCGGCGCGTTCACCGTGGTCGGCATCGTGATCACGGGACTGATGATCGAGTCCCGCGAGGAGAAGTCACCGGCGGCCCCGGTGCAGTCACCCGCGTCGGGGTCGTCCACTCCGCGAGCCACACCACCGGGGTGTCCGCCCGGTGCGCTCGAGTCGGCCACCCACGGGATGCTGCCGCCACCGGGGTAGACGATCTCGGAGTCCCTCTCCCAACCCGTCAGGCCGTCCTCGAAGGCCTCCGAGAAGACGGTCGTCTTCGACGTGCCCGTGCCGCACTGGACGGCGGGAGCACCCTGCTTGAGCAGCGGCTGGAAGTTGCACTGCACCGGCTCCGTGCGCAGCTCGGTCGCTGCGATGGCCGAGGTCACCGCGGCGCAGTCGGCCGCCGCGATCGGCGTGGCCGGTGTCGGACCGGCCTCGGGGGTGACGTCCATCTGGTTGATGGGCTCACCGGTCAGCTCCGTGCACGAGGCCTCCAGGCCGTCGGCCAGCACCGCGAAGTCCGACGTCGGACCGAGGTGTGCGACCTGCGTCTGCCAGAACAGGTTCGCCGCCTTGTCGAGACCGATGGCCGGCACGGTGACGCCGTTGTAGGTGCCGCCGTCCACCAGCAGGGCGAAGGTGTGGTTGACCACGCCGGAGTTGGTGTGGACGCCGCCCGCGTCATCGGTCGTGCAGTGGTACTCGGCGTCGGTGACCTTGCCCGGGTCGCCGTAGCAGGTCGGGTTCCACATGTCGCGGATCGCGCCACCGAACGCCGGGTCGGACTCGCCGGACAGCCACCGGTAGGAGTTGTCGACCGGGTCGGTGCCGACGCTGCGCATCGTGGCGTTCACGCCGGTCGCCGCCTTGATCGCGGCGCCCTTGTCCTGGGTGATCATGAGCCCGGGGATGTTGGCCGAACCGGCCATCGTGGTCGGCGGGCCGGCGACGTTCTGGCCGACGATGATGCCCGTGGCGCCCGCCGCCTCGGCGTTGTCCGCCTTGGCGTCGAAGCTGCACGCGCCTCGGTCGACGTAGACGAAGTTGCCGGCCACCGCACCAGCGTTGGTCAGCGCCGTGCAGCCGTCGACCGGAGCGCCGACCACCACGTCATCGGTGATGCCCGGTTGGCCGATCACCGGCCCGAACCCTGCGGGAGCCGCGTCGCAGTGACCCGCGATGGACGCAGGAGCGTTGATGTTCAGCTCGACGTCCTCCCGGGTGAAGGCCGAGCACTGGCCCTCGGTGCGGGGGGTGTCCGGCGTCTCGTTGAACCGCTCGTTGATCATGTCGACGGTCTCACCCCAGACGTCGGAGTAGGCCTCGTTCATCGCGCCGGGCTGCCACTGGTAGACCAGCCCGGAGGTGTACTCGGTGTAGGCGTGGCCCCACTCGTGGGACACCGTGTCGTCGGAGGTGACGCCGTCGCAGTAGTTGGTCGTGACGCCGTTCCAGTTGGCGTTGGGGCAGGCGATGGTCGGGTCGTTGTTGACGGTCCGCATGACCGACCCGTCGTTGTCGTAGGACTCGTAGTCGAAGGCGTTCAGGTAGAGCCAGTAGGACTCTCCGGTGCCCTCCACCTCGTTCTGCTGGTCCTGGTTGAGCGGGCCCGGGAACGGGTCGCCCTCCTCCCAGACCAGGTTGTCCGGGTCGTAGCTCTCCTCGTAGAGCTCGCGGTGCAGCTCGTTGTCGATCATCGAGTAGCGGTTGACGACCTTGCCGGTGTTGCCGTCGACGAAGACCATGTCGCGCACGTTGCGCTTGTTGGTCACCTCGACCGCGTAGGCGAGCAGGTTGGGACCGGGGACGCCGCGGATCGCTCCCTCGCGGTAGACGTACAGCTTCGAGGAGGCGGCCTTGATGCCGGTCACGTCGGCCGGCGCGTCGGAGGAGCCCGGGGGGTCCTTGCGCACAGCAGCGACGGCACGCTCGGCGGCCTCGGCCGCCGTGAACTGGGTGGCCACGCCGTTCTTGAGGTCAGGGGCGACGAAGCCGTTGACCGAGGTGAGGCGGCCGGTCTTGTCGACCTGTGCGTGGAGCTCGGCGCCGAAGACGGGGACGCCCTGGTAGGACTGGGCGAACTCGACCGTCCATCCGTAGGCGGTCTTGCGCACGTCGGACTGGGTGAGCTGGTCGGCCTTCGCGCCGAACACGCCGGCGTACTTGTCGAGGTAGGCACGGACCTTGGCCCCCGCGTCCTGTGCGGACGCCGCCGAGGTGCCCGGCATCAGGTCCTGCTTCGAGCGCAGGAACGAGACCTCGCCGGTGGCCCGGTCGGTCGAGGCGAAGACCTGACCCTTGGCCTCATGGCGGACCTGGGAGATGAGCGAGTCGTCTCCATGGGCGGCAGCGACCGGCGCCGCCGCCGAGGACGACACGAGCGGGGCCGCGGACAGCCCTGCCCCGAGCAGCGCAAGACAGACGCCTTGCTTGAGGAATTTCACGAGAGTTAGCCCTCCGAGGGGAAATTTTGCGACGAATAGGCGGCCGACCGTCCGTTCGTCACTACACCCCGGAGGCGCCCGATCACCTGAGCGGCACCTTAAGCAGCGGATCACCCCCCGTAAACCCTTGGTGGATGAGAATCTCCGTGGCACCGGTCGAGGTCTGTGACGGGTGTGACTGGTGGGGCGACGCCGTGGCGCTGCCGTGGCGCTGCCGGTGGATCCGAGCTGTCGGTGACCGAGAGGGTCACGACGTACGCGCGGTGCTCCCGACGGGATCCCGACACGCACCAGTGGGGTCCCTGTGACTGGTGTGACGAATGCCTAGGGTGGTGGCGTGGCGACCCGTACGTCTTCCCCGCCGGGTTCGCGAAGCAGGAGCACGTCTTCTACTGCGCGAGCTCGGAGTACCCGGAAGCAGAGCAGGACCGCGTCGAGCAAGAAGAAGCCGACGCGGAAGCCGGCCGCGCGCGGCAGGGGCGGCGCGACCCGCAACCGCCGGCCGGCACCTCGCGCGGTCCGCACCGGCAGGGGACCCATCGCCCGCTTCTTCGACACCGTCTTCCGGGGCGTCGCCGCCGTGTGGCTCGCGGTCGCCCACGGCATCGGCGCGGTCGCCCGCGGGATCGGCCACGGCGCTCGCGACCTCGAGCCCGAGCACCGCCGCGACGGGGTCGGCCTCTTCATGTTCGCGCTGTCGCTCATCAGCGCCGCCGCGGTGTGGTTCCAGCTCGGCGGTCCGGTCATGGGCACGGTCCGCGTCGCGGTCACCGGCTGCGTCGGGAAGGTCGGGTGGCTGGTCCCGCTGATGCTGCTCGTCGTCGGCTGGCGCAACCTGCGCGACCCGATCCGCAACGGCCCGGCGGGCCGCCAGGTCGTGGGCTGGAGCGCGCTCGGGCTGGGACTGCTCGGCATCGTGCACGTCGCGGAGGGCAACCCGCAGCCGGTCTCCGGAGACGCGGGCCCGCTGCGCGAGGGCGGCGGCGCGATCGGCTACGTCGTCTCCTCACTCCTCCTCGACCTGCTCCGCACGCCGTACGTCGTGGTGCCGGTCCTGCTGCTGCTCTGCGTCTTCGGCGTGCTCGTCATCACCGCCACCCCGCTCTACCAGGTCCCCATGAGGCTGGCCGCGGCCCGCGACAAGGCCCTGGGCCGCGAGCCCCGCGAGGACGGCCAGGAGGCGACCCGGCCCATGCGTGGCCGCGGGCGGCGCACCGACCTCGACGCCACCGGGGAGATCGACCCGCTCATGGGCGACCCGGCCTACGACAGCCCGGTGCTCGAGGACCGCGAGCGCCGCCGTCGGCGCCGCAAGAACCTCGCCGGGGCCGGCAGCGACCTCGAGGACACCCAGGCGAGCGGCATCGAGCCGGTGCCGTCCGCGGTGGGCGATCCGGTGGCCTCGGTGGCCGACCCCGAGGCCGACACGACGTCCGAGCTCGAGCCGCCTCCGCACACGCCGCTGCCCGAGCGCGTCGAGCAGCTCGCGCTCTCCGGCGACGTCGTCTACCACCTGCCCGGCAACGAGATGCTGAAGCCCGGCTCGCCGCACAAGGCGCGCTCCAAGGCCAGCGACGCGGTGGTCGACCGGCTCACGACGGTGCTCGACGAGTTCGGCATCGACGCCCAGGTGACCGGCTACACCCGCGGCCCGACGGTGACCCGCTACGAGGTGGAGCTCGGCTCCGCGGTCAAGGTCGAGAAGGTCACCGCGCTTTCCAAGAACATCGCGTACGCCGTGGCGTCGGCCGACGTCCGGATCCTCAGCCCGATCCCGGGCAAGTCCGCGATCGGCATCGAGATCCCCAACGTCGACAAGGAGATCGTCTCGCTGGGCGACGTGCTGCGCTCTGGCACCGCGCGCGGCGACCACCACCCGATGGTCTGCGGGCTCGGCAAGGACGTCGAGGGCGGCTTCGTGGTCGCCAACCTCGCGAAGATGCCGCACCTGCTGGTCGCCGGCGCCACCGGGTCCGGCAAGTCGAGCTTCATCAACTCGATGATCTGCTCGATCCTGATGCGCTCCACGCCCGACGAGGTGCGGATGATCATGGTCGACCCGAAGCGGGTCGAGCTCAACGCCTACGAGGGCGTCCCGCACCTGATCACCCCGATCATCACCAACCCGAAGAAGGCCTCCGAGGCGCTGGCCTGGGTCGTGCGCGAGATGGACCTGCGCTACGACGACCTGGCCAACTTCGGCTTCCGGCACATCGACGACTTCAACAAGGCCGTGCGGGCCGGCAAGGTGCAGGTGCCGCCCGGCAGCGAGCGCGAGCTCACGCCGTACCCCTACCTGCTGGTGATCGTCGACGAGCTGTCCGACCTGATGATGGTGGCGCCGCGCGACGTCGAGGACGCGGTCGTGCGCATCACCCAGCTCGCGCGCGCGGCCGGCATCCACCTGGTGCTCGCGACCCAGCGGCCGAGCGTCGACGTGGTCACCGGCCTGATCAAGGCCAACGTGCCGTCGCGGCTCGCGTTCGCGACCTCGTCGCTGGCCGACAGCCGGGTCATCCTCGACACGCCGGGCGCCGAGAAGCTGGTCGGCCAGGGTGACGGGCTGTTCCTCCCGATGGGCGCCTCCAAGCCGGTGCGCGTCCAGGGCTCGTGGGTGACCGAGGCGGAGATCCACTCGGTCGTGAAGCACTGCAAGGCCCAGCTCGAGCCCAACTACCGCACCGACGTCACTGCACCGGCCGCGAGCAAGCGCGACCTGGACGACGACATCGGCGACGACCTCGAGCTGGTGATCCAGGCCGTCGAGCTGGTGGTGTCCACGCAGTTCGGCTCGACGTCGATGCTGCAGCGCAAGCTGCGGGTCGGCTTCGCCAAGGCCGGGCGGCTCATGGACATCCTCGAGAGCCGAGGCGTGGTCGGCCCGAGCGAGGGCTCGAAGGCCCGCGACGTGCTGGTCAAGCCCGACGAGGTGGACGCCGTGATCATGACGCTGCAAGGGGAGCTGTGATGACCGATCTGCTGAGCCCCGACACCGACACCGGCCCGACACCGGCTCCGGCGACGGGTCCGGCGCCGCGGCCGACCAGGTGGACACCGCCGAGCGACCGGCGGTGGCCGACCGTCCCGCGCACCCGGGCTGGGCGAGCATCCCCGACGAGCCCGAGGTCGACGAGGTGATCGTCCGCCGCAACGGCCGGGTCGCGGTGGCGCTGGCCGGCGTGAGCGCGCTGCTGTCGGCGGCCTACTTCGCCCGGGCGGTCACCGAGTTCGGCCACGTCCTCGACTGGGCCGTCTGCCTCGGGCTGGCCGGGATCACCTGGGCGCACGTCTTCTCCTTCCTCGACTCCCGGATGCCGCTGCTGGTCGCGGACTCCCACGGCGTCCGGATCCGGCTCGGCCGGACCTGGCGGGGGATGGCGTGGACCGACCTCGAGGAGGTCGAGTACGTCCCGCGCCGCCACGTGGTGCGCGACGGCCGGCTGGTGCTGTTCCCGCGCGAGCTCGAGGGCGAGCTCGCCATGCTCGGCCCGGCCGGACGACGGCACGCGCGACTGACCGAGCGGATGTTCGGCGCTCCGTTCGCCATGCCGCTCGGTCTGACCACGCGCGTGCTCGGCGCGCACGGCGACCTCACCGGCGCCCTGGTCAAGCTCTCCGCCGGCCGCTGCGAGATCGTCGAGGTGGTGCCGGACGCCGAGTCCGACGACGAGGTCGCGACCTCCCGCCGATGCCGCCGATGCCCCGAGCCGCCGACTGCCGACCGCTGCCGCCGTTGCCGCCGTGCCGGCGAGCCCGACGCCCAGCCCGCTGCGCGACGTACGCCCCGCGGTCCGCGCCGACATCGAGCGCGAGCGCGGCTGGGAGCCCGAGGCGACCCAGTCCCTCGAGATCCCGGCGATACCCCACGCGGAGACGACGTTCGTCATCGACGACCTGGCCGCCCTCGAGGCGGTCGACCCGGTGATCGGCCCCCAGCTGGCCGCGGCCCGCGAGCGGCTGCGGCTGTCGGTCGACCAGCTCGCCGAGCGGACCCGGATCCGCCCGCACGTCATCGAGGCGATCGAGATCGACGACTTCGCGCCCTGCGGCGGCGACTTCTACGCCCGCGGCCACCTGCGCACCCTGGCGCGGGTGCTCGGCGTCGACGTGGCGCCGCTGCTGGCGACCTACGACGACAAGTACGCCGACGCGCCCATCGACCCGCGCCGGGTCTTCGAGGCCGAGCTCGCCACCGGCCGTGGCGGCCCGATCCGCGGCACCCGGGGCGGCCCGAACTGGTCGGTCATCGTCGCCGCCGTGATGACGGTGGTGCTGGCCTGGTCGGTGGCCCGGCTGGTGATGGACCACCCGACCACGGTCTCGCCGTCCTCGCCGAGCCTGGCCGACGGCTCGGCCGGCCTGACCAGCGGCGGCCAGGCGGCCGCGCCGGTCCCGGTCGTGCTGACCGCCGCCGGCGGCGGCGCGCACGTCGTGGTCCGCGACGGCACCGGGAAGGTGGTCTTCACCGGCTCCCTCGCCTTCGGCCAGAGCCGCACCCTGCAGGTCTCGCCGCCGGTCCGGATCCAGTCCACCGACGGCTCCCTCGAGGTGACCGTCGACGGCCAGGACCACGGCGCGATCGGCAAGACCGGCCAGCCGCCCAGGACGTCTTCACTGTTCGTTAGTCCCAGCGCGGGCTGCGGTGGTTTCGAGACGGCTCGCGCACCCCGCCGCTGACGCGTCGGTGTGCGCTCGAGCCTCCTCGAACCTCCTCGCTGATCGGGCCCGAGCAAGCTCGACCGCGCTCGGATTCGCGCTCACCACCAGGGGTCGGCACAATGATCGAGGTGAGTCAGCAGCTGTCGGTCGCGGTGGTGACGCTCGGGTGCGCCCGCAACGACGTGGACTCCGAGGAGCTGGCCGGGCGGCTGGCGGCGGACGGGTTCCGGCTGGTCGACGACCCGGCCGGTGCCGACACCGTGCTGGTCAACACCTGCGGCTTCGTCGAGCAGGCCAAGAAGGACAGTGTCGACGCGCTGCTCGAGGCCGCCGACCTCAAGGGCGAGGGCGGGCCTCAGGCGGTCGTGGCGGTCGGCTGCCTGGCCGAGCGGTACGGCGCGGAGCTGGCCGAGTCGCTGCCGGAGGCCGACGCGGTGCTGGGGTTCGACGACTACCCCGACATCGCGGCCCGGCTGCGCTCGATCGTCGCGGGGGAGAGGCACCACCCGCACACCCCGCAGGACCGGCGACGGCTGCTGCCCATCTCTCCGACGGAGCGCGAGCGCGGTGCCGCGCCGTCGCCCCCCGCTCGCGGCTGACCACCGGGCCGATGGCGCCGCTCAAGCTGGCGTCCGGCTGCGACCGGCGCTGCACCTTCTGCGCGATCCCCACCTTCCGCGGCTCGTTCGTGAGCCGGCGCCCGACCGACGTCCTCGACGAGGCGCGCTGGCTCGCCGCCGACGGGGTCCGCGAGCTGTTCCTCGTCAGCGAGAACTCCACGTCCTACGGCAAGGACCTCGGCGACCTGCGGCTGCTCGAGACGCTGCTGCCCGAGCTCGCCGCCGTCGACGGAGTGGACAGGGTGCGCGTCTCCTACCTCCAGCCCGCCGAGCTCCGGCCCGGGCTGCTCGAGGCGATCGCGACCACGCCGGGTGTGGCGCCCTACTTCGACCTCTCGTTCCAGCACGCGAGCAACGCCGTGCTCCGCCGGATGCGCCGGTTCGGTGACCCCGAGAGCTTCCTCGGTCTGCTCGACCAGGTCCGTGCGCTCGCACCCGAGGCCGGCATCCGCTCCAACGTCATCGTCGGCTTCCCCGGCGAGACCGAGCAGGACGTCGAGACGCTCTGCGACTTCCTGATCGCCGCCCGCCTCGACGTGGTCGGCGTGTTCGGCTACTCCGACGAGGACGGCACCGAGGCCGCGACGTACGACGACAAGCTCGACGCCGACGAGGTCCGCGCGCGCACCGCCCGCGTCGCCGACCTGGTCGAGGAGCTGACCTCGCAGCGGGCCGAGGAGCGGGTCGGCGAGGACGTCGTCGTGCTGGTCGAGGACGTCAGCGACGGAGAGGTCGTCGGACGGACGGGCGCCCAGGGTCCGGAGGTCGACGGCACCACCTCCCTCGTCGGCTCCGACGCCCGGGTCGGCGACCTGGTGCCGGCGGTCGTGGTGAAGAGCGACGGCGTCGACCTGGTGGCGAGCCCGCGGTGAGCGAGCCCCGGGCCGCGGCGACCACGCCGAGCAACCTCAACCTGCCCAACGTCCTCACCACGCTGCGGATCGTGCTGGTGCCGTTCTTCGGCGCCGCGCTGCTGGTGGACGAGGGCGAGTCGGTCGCCTGGCGGCTGGCGGCGTTCGCGATCTTCGTGGTCGCGATGATCACCGACAAGATCGACGGCGACATCGCCCGCAGCCGCGGGCTGGTCACCGACTTCGGCAAGATCGCCGACCCGATCGCCGACAAGGCGATGACCGGGATGGCCTTCGTCGGTCTGGCCGTCGTCTTCGAGAGCCCGTGGTGGTGGGCGGTCACGATCGTGGTGCTGGTCCGGGAGTGGAGCGTGACCCTGCTGCGGCTCTCGATCCTCAAGCGGATCGTGATCGCCGCCGACTCGCTCGGGAAGCTGAAGACCACCTTCCAGGTGATCGGGCTCAGCGGGCTGGTGCTGCCGCTGCGCGACTCGGACCTGCCGGACTGGATGGAGACGCCCGGGGAGCTGCTCTACTACCTGGCGCTGGTGTTCGTCGCCATCGCGGTGGTCCTGACCCTGGTGTCGGGTGCCCAGTTCTTCATGGGGGTCTGGAACCAGCGGCACCAGCTCTCCGGCACTCTTCCCGACGAGCCCTCCTAGTCGCAGGGCCACCTGCGCATCGGTGACGCCCGCCCACTTGACGGGGCGCGCATCGTCGCCGAGAGTTCATCTCCTGTCCTGCCTCGGGGGCCGACAGGAGCACTACGTTCGAGGCCTCGGGAAGGTCACAGTCCATATTTCACCTGCGCCGACTCAGTCGAGATCCTTCCCCGCCTCGATGAAGTCGCCTCCCACCCGTCTCGGAGACCCTTCATGCCCACCTCTCGGTCGATTCGTCGCGTCCGCCTCGCAGCTCTTGTCTCGGCAGCACTGGCCATCACCGGATTCCAGAACTGCCTCTTCCCGCAGGCCGCCGAAGCGGTGGGCACGTCTCTTGTCATCAACGAGGTCTACGGCGCCGGCGGCAACAGTGGCGCGACCTACAACGCCGACTTCGTCGAGCTCAAGAACATCGGGACGTCCAGCGCGAGCCTCAACGGGATGTCGATCCAGTACCGCAGCGCCACCGGCACGTCGGCGCAGGTGGCCAACCTGAGCGGGGCGGTCGATGCCGGCGCGACCTATCTGATCAGGATGAGCGCCACCGGGGCGAACGGCGTTGCCCTGCCGACGCCGGACGCGGTGGCTTCGCCTGCCATCGCCATGGGCGGGGGCGCGGGAGTGGTGATCCTGGCGAACAGCACGACCGGGTTCACGGCGCAGGGCAGCATCATCGACAACCCGGCTGTCATGGACCTGGTCGGATACGGCTCCACCGCGACGACCTTCGAGAGCGCCCCCACCGGTGTCGACCTGACCTCGACGACGTCCGCGCAACGGAGCGCCACCGGCGCGGACACGGACCACAACGGCACCGACTTCTCGGAGGCTCTTCCGACCCCGACGAACTCCAACCCCGGCCCGGCACCGCTGTCGCTGGCCGCCATCAGCAACCAGAACAGCGTGGTCGGCACCCCGATCACCACGGTGCAGCCCTCCGCCACCGGCGGTGTCACGCCGTACACCTGGAGCGCGAGCGGCCTGCCCGCCGGCATCGGCATCGACCCCGGGACCGGCGCCATCAGCGGCACCCCGAGCGCGAGCTGCACCTGCAACGTCCAGGTGACGGTCGAGGACAGTGCGAACCCGACGCACGCGACCGCGTCGCGCAGCTTCACCTGGAACGTGAGCGCCGGCGTCGTGGTCAGGCCGATCAAGGAGATCCAGGGCACCGGCGACGCCTCGCCGTTCGCGAACCAGTCGGTCACCACCGAGGGCAAGGTCACCGCCAGCTACCCGACCGGAGGTCTCAACGGCTTCTACCTCCAGAGCACCACCGCCGACGACCCCAACGCCTCGGATGCGCTGTTCGTCTTCGGCGGCGCCGGCTTCACGGCCTTCCCGAGCGTCGGTGACTCCGTGCGGGTCACCGGTGTGATCAGCGAGTTCAACGGCCTGACCGAGATGACGATCGCCAACGACAGCGACCTCTCGGACGTCGCCGACCTCGGCACGGTCCCGGTCAAGACCCAGGTCCCGGACACCAACTGCGCGGTCGGCGCCTGCCCCGCCACCGCCGCGGCCCTCAACAGCGGCCGCGAGGCCAGCGAGGGCGAGCTGTTCCAGCCGACCGCGGCGTGGACCGCAACCGACGTCTACGACGGCGCGCCGCGCTACAACAACGGCAGCAACGGCACCTCGAACTTCGGTGAGATCGGTCTGGCCGCCGACAGCAGCAAGCCGCTGGTGGCGCCGACGGAGATCATCGACGCGCAGGCGACGGCGCAGATCGCGGACCGCACGGCGTGGAACAACGCCCACCGCATCATCCTCGACGACGGCTCGAGCAGGAACTACACGACGACGAACAAGAACGACCCCGCGCCGTGGCAGACGCTCAGCTACGTGCCGCGGGTCGGCTCGGCGGTGAGCTTCCCCGCCCCGGTCGTGCTCACCTGGGGTTTCGACCAGTGGCGGATCGAGCCGACGACGATGGTCACCGGCGCCCCGGATCCGGCCACCCAGCCCCAGTTCTCGGACACCCGCACCCCGAACGCCACCCCGCAGGACGTCGGCGGTGACCTGAAGCTGGCCACGTTCAACGTGCTCAACTTCTTCCCCACGACGGGCGTCGAGTACGTCGCGGGTGGCGGCTCGTGCACCTACTACAACGACAGGGACGGCAACCACGTCACGGTCAACGACTGCGGTCCCAACGGTCCCCGTGGTGCCGCCGACCCGACGAACCTGCAGCGGCAGCGCGACAAGATCGTCGCGGCGATCAACACCGCGAACGCCGACATCGTCTCGCTCGAGGAGCTCGAGAACTCGGTCAAGTTCGGCAAGGACCGCGACTTCGCGATCACCGAGCTCGTCAACGCCCTGAACGCCGCGTCCACTCCCGGCACGTGGGCCTTCGCGCCGTCACCGGCGCCGGCCGACCTCCCGGACCTCGCGGAACAGGACGTGATCCGGACCGGCTTCATCTTCCAGCCCGCCCGGGTCGCGCTGGTCGGCGCCTCCAAGGTGCTGGTCGGCAGCGCCCCCTTCAGCAACGCCCGTGAGCCGCTGGCGCAGGCGTTCAAGAAGGCCGGGAGTCCCGACAGCTCGGCGTTCGCCGTCATCGTCAACCACTTCAAGTCCAAGGGCTCCGGCGTGGACGACGGCACCGGGCAGGGCAACGCCAACCCGGACCGCATCGCCCAGGCCAACGCCCTGGCGGCGTTCGCCGACGACTTCAAGGCCCAGCGCAGCATCTCCAAGGTGTTCCTGGTCGGTGACTTCAACGCCTACTCGGAGGAGGACCCGATCCAGGCCCTGGAGGCCGCCGGCTACACCAGCGTCAACTCGACCAGCGACCCGGACGAGGAGACCTACAACTTCGACGGCCAGATCGGCTCGCTCGACCACGTGCTCGCGAACGCGGAGGCTCTCGGCGACGTGAGCGGCGCCGACGTGTGGCCGATCAACGGCTACGAGTCGGTCTACTACGAGTACAGCCGGTTCAACTACAACGCGACCAACCTCTACGACACCAGCCCCTTCCGGTCGTCGGACCACAGCCCCGAGATCGTGGGCGTCAACGTGAGCGCCAAGGCCACGCCGGTCCTGTCGGTCTCCGACGTGACCGTCGAGTACGGCCAGGCCGCGTCGGTGACGGTGCACGTCGATGCGCCGGGAACGACTCCGACCGGCACGGTGACCATCAAGGACGGGGCCACCACGATCGGCACCGGCAGGGTCAGGCACGGGAAGGCCACCGTGGTCCTGCCGCCGCGGTCGCTGCCGGTCGGCACCTCGACCCTGACCGCGGAGTACTCCGGTGACGACCAGGTCGACGGCGCCACCCAGACGTTCTCGGTCACGGTCACCAAGGCCGGCTCCGCCACCAGCGCGACGGTGCAGCCGAGCCAACCGCAGGCCGGCGACAAGGTGAAGGTGAAGATCACCGTGGCGGGCGCCAACGGCGTCGAGGCGACGGGCCAGGTCACGGTCAGGATGGACGGCGTGTCGCTCACCGTGTTCCTCCAGGACGGCAAGGCGACCGCCAACCTGGGCAAGCTCAACCGTGGCCAGTACACGGTCAACGTCCACTACACCGGCAGCGCCGTCCTGACCGACAGCAGGGCCAGGGTGAGGTTCACGGTCTACTGACCTGGACCGGTCCTCTCACCACTCCGGGTCGAGCCGTCGCTACTTCTCGTCAGTAGCGGCGGCTCGGCGATCGGCGTCGGCGAGGTGGAACGCCGCCTGCACCAGGGCCAGGTGGCTGAAGGCCTGGGGGAAGTTGCCCACCATGCGCTGCCGGACCGGGTCGTACTCCTCCGACAGCAGGCCGACGTCGTTGCGAAGCTCCACCAGCCGGTCGAAGAGGGCGCGGGCGTCCTCGGTGCGGCCGGCCGCGGCGTACGCCGACACCAGCCAGAACGAGCACGCGAGGAACGGGTGCTCGTCCCCGGCGAGCCCGTCGACACCGCTCTCGGTGCGGTAGCGCAGCACCAGACCCTCGTAGAGCAGGTCCTCCTCGACCGCCCGGATGGTGCCGAGCATCCGCGGGTCGTCGCCGTCGATGAACCCGACGACGGGGAGCATCAGGAGCGAGGCGTCCACGTGCGTGGTCCCGTAGTGCTGGACGAAGGTGCCGCGTTCGGCGTCGTAGCCGTGCTCGAGCACGTCGGCGCGGATCTCGTCGCGCACCGCCCGCCACTTCTCGAGCGGTCCTTCGAAGCCGTGCTGCTCCATGGCGCGCACGGCCCGGTCGAAGGCGACCCAGGCCATCACCCGGGAGTGCGTGAACGCCTGCGGCTTGCCGCGGATCTCCCACAGGCCGTGGTCCGGATCCTGCCAGCGACCGGCGAGCTCGGTGACCAGCGCGCGCTGCAGCGGCCAGGCGTCGGCGTGCGGCCCGCCCTCAGCGTCCCGGACGGTCTCCAGGGCGTCCATCACCTCGCCGAGCACGTCCAGCTGCACCTGCTCGGAGGCGCCGTTGCCGATCCTGACCGGCCGGGAGTCGGCGTAGCCCGGCAGGTGGTCGAGGGTGACCTCGGGAAGCCGGCGCGCCCCGTCGACGGCGTAGAGGACCTGCATCTGGCCGGGATCGCCCGCGATGGTGCGCAGCAGCCAGCCGCGCCAGAGGTCCGCCTCCTCGGTGTAGCCGGCGCGGACCAGCGAGCCCAGGGTCAGCGCCGCGTCGCGGAGCCAGCAGTAGCGGTAGTCCCAGTTGCGCTCACCTCCGAAGTCCTCGGGCAGCGACGTGGTGGGCGCGGCCACGATGCCGCCGGTCACCTCATCGGTCATCAGCCGCAGCGTGAGCAGGGAGCGACGGACCGCGTCGACGTGCGGCACGTCCGACGTGAACCGGGCGGCCCACTCCTCGTCCTCCGCCACTGACGCCTCGACCTGGCCGTGCGAGACGTCGAGGTCGCTCGGCTGGGCGTACGACGGGAACCAGGTCATCGAGAACACCAGCTCGTCGCCCTCGGCCACGTCGAACTCGTCGTTGTGGGAGTGGTCGCTGGCCACCGGCAGCCTGGGGCCGCACAGCACCAGCTGGTCGGGCCCGCCGATGGCGGTGATCACCTCGTTGCCGGCGATCGTCATCCGGCGCACCCACGGCCGGACCAGGCCGTAGTCGAGGCGGACCCGCCACTCGTGCCGCATCCGCACCGTCCCGCGCACGCCCTTGAGCTTGCGCACCAGGTCGGCCCGGTTGTCGTTGCGCGGCATCAGGTCGGTCAGCGTGACCACGCCGTCGCTCGTGGTGAACGTCGTCTCGAGGACCGCGGAGGAGCCCACGTAGCGGCGCTCGGTGGCGTACTGGCCGTCGGGGACCAGCTGCCAGTGGCCGTGCTCGTCGGAGCCGAGCAGCCCCGCCAGGCAGGCCGCCGAGTCGAAGTTGGGCAGACAGAGCCAGTCCACCGAGCCGTTGGCTCCGACCAGCGCCGCCGTCCGCCGGTCGCCGATCATCGCGTAGTCCTCGATCGGCAGCGCCATGAGTCGACTCTAGAGTCGACCTCATGGAGCCAGTGCCCCGGATCCTCGCTCTGCTGCAGGAGCGGGGCGAGACCGTGGCGACCGCCGAGTCCTTGACCGGAGGCCGGCTGGCGGCCGCGCTGACCGGCGTACCGGGCGCGTCCGCGAGCTACCTCGGAGGCATCGTCGCCTACGCGACCTCGGTCAAGGTGGAGGTGCTCGGGGTCCCGACGGCGCTGGTCGAGCGCTACGGCGTGATCTCCGCCGAGTGCGCGCTCGCCATGGCCCGCGGTGCCGCGGGTGTCACCGGGGCGGACTGGGGGATAGGGACCACGGGCGTGGCCGGTCCCGACGGCCAGGACGGCCACCCGCCCGGGACGGTGCACGTCGGGCTGGTCGGACCCGGAACCTCGACCGCTCTCGCCCTGGAGCTGGTCGGCGGCCGGGAGGCGATCCAGGACCGCACCTGCGTGGAGGCCCTGTCGGCGCTCGAAGGCATGCTTGTCCACACGCAGGGACGGGATGAGCCCCGGGAAGATGCAGGGCTCCGGTAGCGTTGCACCCAGGGACGAGGGAAAGGAGACGCGCATGGTGCTGTTCCGCCGACTGCTCGGTGACGTGCTCCGCGCCCAGCGGATGCGCCGCGGCATGACGCTGCGCGAGGTCTCCGCCGAGGCCCGGGTCAGCCTGGGCTACATCTCCGAGATCGAGCGTGGCCAGAAGGAAGCCTCCTCGGAGCTGCTGGCATCGCTCTGCTCCGCCCTCGACCTGCCGCTGTCGGTGATGTTGAGCGAGGTCTCCGACCTGGTGGCTCTCGAGGAGTCCCTGACGGCGGCGCCGGTCGGCGCAGAGGTTGTGGCCAGCGCGGCCTGACCCGGCTAGGTTGTCGCGGTGACGACGGCCCGGCGAATCATCGCCCTCCTCTCGGTTCTGTTCCTCGTCCCGCTCCTCGCGGTGACCACGCTGTCCTCGGCCTCCGCGGCCGGCGACGCCCTGTTCCAGCCCTTGCCCGGGTTCCGCCCGGCCGACGGGGTCGGCGCGGTCCGGCCCGCCTCGTTCAAGGCCTACCGCGCTGACCTCGCGGGCATCCGCGCCCGGCTCTCGGGGCCCGGCGCGCACGCGCTGACCGTCCCGGACCCGGCGGGCACGCCGACCGACTTCACGCTGGTCGAGGACTCCGTCATGGAGCCGGCGCTGCAGGCCGCACACCCCGAGATCCGGACCTACCGCGGATCCGCGGCCAACGGCACGACCGTCCGGCTCGACGTCACCCCCTTGGGGTTCCACGCGATGGTCCGCCGTCCCGACGGGGTCGTCTGGTACGTCGAGCCGGCGACCCGGTCGGTCGGCGAGAGCCGGGTGCTCAGCTTCGCCGGCGCCGCGGCCGGTGACCCGGGCTCGACCTTCGTCGAGCAGGAGGTCCGGCGTACGACCGCCCAGGCCCACGCCGAGGCGCGCACCAGCACCGACTTCTCCACGCCCGGTGGAGCGGTCTCCCAGCGCATCTACCGGCTGGCCCTGGTCACCGACCCGACCTACGCCGCCTACGTCGCGCCGGGGGCCAACACCCACCTTCTGTCCGACCCGCTCGTCCTGGCCGCCAAGACGACCCTGGTCAACCGGGTCAACGAGCCCTACAACGACGACGTCGCCTATGAGTTCGACCTCATCGACGACACCGACAAGCTCAACCTGCTCACGACCGCCGAGCTCAGCGGCGCCAACGGCCCCTGCGGGGCCAGTGCGTGCTACCCGGATGCCACCGGTGAGTACGACTGCTTCAGCGTCCTCGAGCGCAACACGTTCGCGTTGGGGATGCTGGTCGGGGCCGACAAGTTCGACATCGGTCACATCGGCCTGGGCGTCAACGGCGGCGGCGTCGCCGGGCTCGGGGTGGTCGGCACCGCCGACAAGGCGATCGGCTGCACCGGCATCCCGACGCCCGTGGGCGACGTCTACGCGATCGACTACGTCGCCCACGAGATGGGTCACCAGATGGGCGGCGACCACACCTTCAACGGCACCCAGACCAACTGCTCGACCGGCAACCGCAACGACACGCCGTTCGCCACCCAGGTCGAGCCGGGCTCCGGGTCGTCGATCATGGCCTACGCCGGCATCTGCTCGAGCGACAACCTCCAGCCGCACAGCGACCCCTACTTCTCCTTCGCGAGCATCGACCAGTTCGAGGCCAACGCCGCGGCGACACCGGGCACGGAGCAGGAGCAGCAGGTGGTGAGCCTCACCGGCTTCGACGGGACCGACGCGTTCACGCTGACCGGGGACTCCGGCACATCGGCTGCGCTCACCAACGGCACGACGTACAACGCGGTCGGCATCGCCGCGGCCGTGCTGTCCGCCACCGGCCAGCCCGCGACCGTCACCGGCTACGACGACGCGGCGGCCCCCGACGCGACCGGGTTCACGGTCACGTTCGCCTCGACCACCGATGTCCCGACGCTCGTGGTCAACCACTCCTCCGGGACGTTCACCTCGGCGGTGGGCACCATCGTCAACGGAGGCCCGGACACCAACGGCGGCACCGTCGCGGTGACCGCCGACCACTCGCCCGTGGTGACGGCGCCGGCGAGCAAGACGATCCCGAAGCAGACGCCGTTCACCCTCACCGGCTCGGCCACCGACGCCGACGGCGACGTCCTCACCTACCTGTGGGAGCAGACCGACCCGGGCGGCGCCCAGGGCACCGGGCTGGTCAGCAACACCAAGACCGACGGTCCGTTGTTCCGGCAGTTCGGCACGGCGGCCCAGGTGACGGCGGCCAACACGCTGCTCTACCGCTCGCCCGGGGAGAACCTCGCGGGGACCGACCCCAGCCGGACGTTCCCCGACCTCCCGCAGATCGTGGCCGGCAACACCAATGCCAAGACCGGCGCCTGCCCGGCACCGGCCGCCCCCGGCACCGTCCCGGTGACCGACCCGGCCCTGGACTGCTTCTCGGAGTTCCTGCCCACGAGCGGCTGGGTCGGCAACCCGACCACCCCGCGGGTGATGCACTTCCGGCTCACGGCGCGCGACGAGTTCACGCCCGACCCGGGCCCCGACCACCCCGGTGGCGTGGCGTGGAACGACGTGGCGCTGACGGTCGACCAGACCGCCGGCCCGTTCCTCGTCAGCTCGCGGTCGACTCCCGGTACGCCGGCCAAGTCGGGCGGGCTGGAGAACGTCACCTGGGCCGTGGCCGGCACCAACACGGCCGCGATGGCGACCAACGTGAAGATCAGCCTGTCGACCGACGGCGGGCTGACCTACCCGACGGTGCTGGCTGCCAGCACGCCGAACGACGGCGCGGAGCTGGTCAGGTTGCCCACGACCACCACCACGACGGCGCGGATCAAGGTCGAGGCGGTGGGCAACTACTTCTTCGACCTCAGCGACGCCAACTTCTCGATCAACCCCAACGGAACCAGCGCGCTGGCTCCGTCGGTCGTCACCGCCAAGGCCAAGCCGAAGAAGATCACCGACGGGCGCGGCTTCAAGGTCAAGGTCGCCGTGACCTCGCAGCTGGGTGGCGTGCCGGACGGCAGGGTGCAGGTCTACAAGGGCAGCAAGCGGCTCGCGAGCGGCACCCTGAAGAACGGCAAGGTCACCCTCAAGCTGTCCAAGAGGAAGGCGAGGAAGCTCAAGGTCGGCAAGAACACGCTGACCGCGAAGTACCTCGGCTCGTCCACGATCGCGGCCAGCCAGGCCGACTTCAAGGTCAAGGTCAAGAAGAAGAGGCACTAGGCCGCTGGCCCAGCAGGGGCTGGCAGGACGGGCACCAGTACGACGCCCGCTCACGTCCGGCCGGCCCCAGCTGGGTGACCGCCACCGGGGTGCCGCACCTGCGGCACGGCGACCTGTCGCGCCGGAAGACCCACATCCGCTCCCGCTCCCGCAGGTCGCCCGTGGTCGACTGCACGGCTCGCTCCCTGTTGAGCATGAGCATCTGACGGGCCCGGCGGACCAGGCGGTGCAGGTCGGGCACGGCCCCGACAGGGGTGGCCGGGTCGACCCCGCTGGTGAAGCACAGCTCCGCGGCATACATCGTGCCGATCCCCGCCAGGTTGCGCTGGTCGAGCAGCGCGTCGCGAATGCGCTGGTCGGGCTCCCGCTCCAGGTTGGCGACCGCGACGTCCTCGTCCCAGTCGGGGCCGAGCAGGTCGGGGCCGAGGTGGCCGACCACGTCGTGCTCCTGATCGCGTCGGACCAGCTCGACGATGCCCAGGGAGAACCCGATGGCGGTGGTGCGCTCGGTCTCCAGCACCACCCGGGCGTGGGTGGCAGAGCGCGGCCAGCGTTGGCCGCGCCGGACGACCTTCCAGCTGCCCTCCATCTTCAGGTGGGTGTGCAGGGTCCACCGGTCGGGTCCGCTGGTCTATCCGGGTGAGCAGGTGCTTGCCGCGGGAGACGGTCTCGACCACGGTGCCGCCGCTGAGGTCGGCGGTGGCGTGCTGGGGGACCCGGAAGTCGGACCTCTCCAGCACCTGCCCGCTCAGCGACTGGTCGAGGAGCCGGGCCGTGCGGTAGACGGTGTCGCCCTCAGGCACCGCTCGTCGACCTCAGCCGGAGCCCCCGCGGTGTGGCGACGAAGCCCGCCGCGTCGAGTGCCTCGCGCAGCGGGGTCGAGCCGCCGCCCAGCAGCGCCGCCCCGTCGGCGCGCTCCACGGTGAGCCGGCCCAGCGAGCCCCGCCGGGCCGCCTCGGCCAGCGACATGGTCGCCGGCCCGAGCCGGTCGGCGTCGTCGCTCCAGGTCAGCAGGGTGCGGCCCCCGCGCTCGACGTAGAGGACCAGCTCGCCGTCGACCATGACCACGAGGGCACCGGCCTTGCGGCCGGGCCGGTGGCCGGCGGCTTGTCCTGAGCCCGTCGAAGGGTCGCCCTCCGCCGTCTTCTGGGGCCACGGCAGGGCGGCGCCGTAGGGGTTGGCCGGGTCGGTCGCGGCCAGGCAGACCGAGCTGGGTTTGCCGCCGTCGTCGACCTCGCTGAAGGTGCGGAGCCGGTCGATCGCGCCGGCGGTCCCGAACTGCGCGGCGCCGAGGCCCTCGACGAAGTAGCCGCGGCGGCAGCGGCCGGAGTCCTCGAACGCCGAGAGCACCTTGTAGACCGCAGCGAACCCACCGGGCTGCCGCTCGCTCACCACCGCCCCGCGGATCACGACGCCGTGCCGGTCGAGGAGCCGCTCGGCGGCTGCGTGCGCGCGCCGGGTCGGGTCGGTGTCGAGCTCGGGGAGCAGCGCCCAGCGGCCGGCGGTCTCGGGCGGACCGGTGCGCAGCGTGGCGCCGCCGCGGCCCGTGGTCGACGCCATCCGGGGCCGTGCGGGTGGCCGCTTCGTGCGGTGGCTGGGCGTGCCGGAGCGGGTCAGCGCCCGGAGCGGGGTCAGGGTGTCGTTGCTGACCCGGCCCGCCCAGACGAGGTCCCACAGGGCGGCGCTCAGCGCCTGGTCGTTCACAGGGTCACCCGCCGGCTTCTCGAGGACCTGTCCCACCTGCTGGGCGAGCTGCCGGAAGAACCACGCCCCGCCGGGCGCCAGCGCGTCGAGCACCGCCTGGTGTAGCTCACTGTGCTCGAAGGGCTCGTGCGGCGGCAGCGTGAGCGGCGCCTGGTCGGCGAGATGGAGCGAGACCCAGCCGTCGGAGCCGGGCAGCGACGCGTGGCCGGCCCAGAGCACCTCGCCGGAGGCGGTGAGCTCGTCGAGGTAGGACGGCTCGTAGTCGCGGACCCGCGCCGCCAGCACCAGCGGCTCGAGGGCGCTGGCCGGGACCGGCGCGCCGGCGAGCTGGTCGATCACCGAGACCACGCCGTCGACGCCTCGGAGCTTGCCGCCCACGTGCTGCCAGGCACTCAGGAAGCGGCCGAGCGCGGCCGGCGGGACCGGCTCGACCTCCTTGCGCAGCCGGGCCAGGCTCCTGCGCCGCAGCGAGCGCAGCACCTCGGCGTCGCACCACTCCAGCCCGGACGCACCGGGCCGGAACTCTCCGTCAAGGACCCGCCCGTGGGCACCCAGCCGCTGGAGGGTCAGCCGGACCACGGCGGTGCCGAGGCCGAGCCGGGTGGCGACGTCGTCGGTGGTGAAGGGACCGTGGGTCCGCGCATAGCGGGAGACCAGGTCGGCCAGCGGGTCGTCGACGGGGTCGGTGAACGCATCGGGCGTGCCGGGCGGGACTGCGACACCCAGCCCGTCGCGCAGCCGGCCGACGTCCTCGACCGCGGCCCAGCGCTCGACCCCCGCGACCCGCACCTCCACCACGCGTCTCGTGGCGGCCAGCGTGTCGAGGGCCTCGCGGCCGTCGACGGCCTCGGCGCAGCGCTCCTGCACCTCGTCGGCGCTGAGCGGGCCGAGCAGCCGCAGCAGGTCGGCGACGCCCTCGGCGCCGCGGGCCCTGCGCTCGGGCGTGAGCCGCTGCAGCTCGGCCTCGAGCTCGGCCAGCACCTCGGGGTCGAGGAGCTCGCGCAGCTCGGCCCGGCCGAGCAGCTCGGCCAGCAGCCCCTGGTCGAGCGAGAGCGCGGCGGCCCGCCGCTCGGCGATGGGGGAGTCGCCCTCGTAGACGAACTGCGCGACGTAGCCGAAGAGCAGGCTGCGCGCGAACGGGCTCGGGCTCTGGGTGGAGACGTCGGTGACCTGGACCCGGCGCTGGTCGACGGCCCGCATCAGACCGACCAGCGCGGGCAGGTCGTAGACGTCCTGGAGGCACTCGCGGACCGCCTCGAGGACGATCGGGAACGACGGGTAGCGGCTGGCGACCTCGAGCAGCGCGGCGCTGCGCTGGCGCTGCTGCCACAGCGGGCTGCGCCGCCCGGGGTCGCGGCGCGGGAGCAGCAGCGCGCGGGCCGCGCACTCGCGGAACCGGGACGCGAACAGCGCCGAGCCACCGACCTCCTGGGTGACGAGGTCGTCGATCTCGTCAGGGGAGAAGACCACCACCTCGCCGCCCGGCGCCTCGGCGTCGGTGTCCGGGATCCGGATCACGATGCCGTCGTCGGACGCCACGGCCTGGCCGTCGATGCCGTAGCGCTCGCGCAGCCGGGCGTTGATGGCCAGCGCCCAGGGCGCGTGCACGGGGGTGCCGTAGGGGGAGTGCACGACCAGCCGCCAGTCGCCGAGCTCGTCGCGGAACCGCTCGACGAGCAGGGTCTGGTCGCTGGGCAGCACCTGGGTGGCCTCGAGCTGCTCGTGGAGGTAGCCGACGAGGTTGCCGGCGGCGTAGGTGTCGAGGCCCTCCGCCATGGCGCGCTGCTCGGCCTGGTGCTTGGGCATCGCGGCCAGCTCGCGGGTGAAGGCGCCGACCGCCTCCCCGAGCTCGGCCGGCCGCCCGAGGGCGTCGCCCTTCCAGAACGGCAGCCGGCCCGGCACGCCCGGAGCGGGGGTCACCAGCACGCGGTCGTGGGTGATGTCCTCGATCCGCCAGCTGGTCGCGCCGAGCGCGAACACGTCGCCCACCCGGGACTCGTAGACCATCTCCTCGTCGAGCTCGCCGACCCGTCTGCCTCCCCCTTGACTTGCAGGGCCCTCGCCGCCGACCAGGAAGACTCCGAAGAGCCCGCGGTCGGGGATGGTGCCGCCGCTGGTGACCGCGAGCCGCTGCGCGCCGGGCCTCCCGGTGAGGGTGCCGGTGACGCGGTCCCAGACGATCCGCGGGCGGAGCTCCGCGAACTCGTCGCTGGGGTAGCGGCCGGAGAGCAGGTCGAGCACGGCGTCGTAGGCCGAGCGGGGGAGCTGGGCGAACCCTGCGGTGCGCTTCATGAGGTCGTAGAGGTCGTCGACCGGCCAGGCGTCCATCGCGGTGGCGGCCACGACCTGCTGGGCCAGCACGTCGAGAGGGTTGGTGGGGACCCTCAGCGACTCGATGGCTCCGCTGCGCATGCGCTGGACCGCGACCGCGGTCTGGGCGAGGTCGCCGCGGTGCTTGGGGAACAGCACGCCCCGGCTCACCTCGCCGACCTGGTGGCCGGCGCGCCCGACCCGCTGGAGCGCGCTGGCGACGCTCGGCGGGCTCTCGATCTGGATCACCAGGTCGACCGCGCCCATGTCGATGCCGAGCTCGAGGCTGCTGGTCGCGACCACCGCCGGCAGCCGGCCGCGCTTGAGGTCGTCCTCGATGAGCGCGCGCTGCTCCTTGGAGACCGACCCGTGGTGGGCCTTGGCGATGATCGCCTCGATGCCCCTGCTCGACCCGGACTGGGCCATCACCTGCGCCGGGACCCGATCGTCGCCGATCGAGCCTGTCGAGATCTCCGCATCGTCGGCAGCCGCGGCCCGCTCGGTGGCGATCTCGTTGAGCCGGGCCGTGAGCCGCTCGGCCAGCCGCCGGCTGTTGGCGAAGACGATCGTGCTCTTGTGCTGCTCGATCAGGTCGACGACGTGCTCCTCGACGTGCGGCCAGATCGACTGCGCACGGGTCGGCTCGTCGGAGTCCTCGCCAGCGTCGAACTGAGCGTCTCCCGGCTGGGTCATGTCCTCGACCGGGACGACGACCTTGAGGTCCCACTCCTTGGTGCTGGGCGGCGCCACGATCTCGACGGGGGCGCTGCCGCCGAGGAACCGCGCCACCTCCTCCAGCGGCCGCACGGTCGCGCTGAGGCCGATCCGCTGGGCGGGGCTGTCGAGCAGTGCGTCGAGCCGCTCGAGGGTGACCGCGAGGTGGGCGCCGCGCTTGGTGCCGGCGACGGCGTGCACCTCGTCGACGATCACGGTCTCGACGCCGCGCAGGCTCTCGCGAGCCTGGCTGGTGAGCATCAGGAACAGCGACTCCGGCGTCGTGATCATGATGTCGGGCGGCTGGGTGACCAACCGGCGCCGGTCGGCGGCCGGGGTGTCACCGGAGCGGACGCCGACGGTGATCTCGGGGACCTGCTGGCCGAGCCGCTCGCCGGTGTGGCGGATGCCGGTCAGCGGGCTGCGCAGGTTGCGCTCGACGTCGACCGCGAGCGCCTTGAGCGGGCTGACGTAGAGCACCCGGGTCCGCTTGGTCTTGTCGGCCGGGCGCTCGCCGGTGAGCAGCCGGTCGAGGCTCCACAGGAACGCGCTCAGGGTCTTGCCGGAGCCCGTCGGCGCCACCACGAGCGCGTGCCGCCCGGCCCCGATCGCCTCCCACGCGCCCACCTGGGCGGACGTCGGCTCCGCGAACGCCGCCGCGAACCACGCGCGCGTGGGCTCGCTGAAGCGGCTCAGCGCATCGTGGGGCGCGGGGTGGACGGCCGACATGTCGACAAGTCTTGCTCACGCCACCGACAGTGGCCGGCTCAGCGGCTTCCGGGGCCTTCCTCGGGCCGGGCGGCGTACCTCGTCGCCCCTGCCGAGGCGAGGACGACCAGGCCGACCGCGACCCACTGGAGTGCGTGCAGCGCCTCTCCGAGGACGAGGAGACCGGCCAGCGCGGCCACCG
Organism: uncultured Actinomycetota bacterium; assembly: GCA_963766475.1. Taxonomy (GTDB): domain Bacteria; phylum Actinomycetota; class Actinomycetes; order Propionibacteriales; family Nocardioidaceae; genus Nocardioides. The sequence continues at coordinate 568,883 of CAVXZS010000011.1, forward strand.
CGGGCTCCATGCTCATCAGCACGCCGAACACCTTCGGTGGGATCGTGCGCAGCGCCTCCAGCTCGAGCGAGTAGGGCACCACCGACGACAGCAGCGCCACCGCGAGCGCGATCGTCAGGACCATCGGGTCGAGCAGGGCGCTCCCGGACTCGACGATGCCGACCGGCATCACCACCAGGGCAGCGACCGTCATCGCCACCGCGAGGCCCTGCCCGTCGGTGGTGCGGTTGCCGAGAGCGGCCGTGAGCAGGATGTAGCCGCCCAGATCAGCAGCAGGACGACCGCCGCGAAGAACAGCCGCAACGTGACGGTGCCCGCCGCTCCCGCGGTCTCGAAGAGCTGCTTCGCGACAGCGGCACCGATCTGCACGCTGACGATGCCGAGCAGCACCTGCACGGTGGGAGGTACGGCGCCGAGGGTGCGGCCGGCCACCGCGGTCAGGCTCGGCCGCGGCCGTGGGTCGCCCGTTGCCGCGACGTACCCCGGCGACGTCATGCGGCTTCCCTCCGATCGGCTGGACCCGCCCGACCGTACTGTGCCGAGCCGCTCGCGGCAGCGGCATTTCCGCGGGGTGGTCCTCCCCGTCGCCGTAGGCTGGCACGGTGAGCCAGCACCCCGAGGACGACGAGCGCATCCACAGCCGGGCCGACCTGCTGCCCGAGGAGGCGGCGGCGGGCAGCGACGACCCGGAGGCGCAGGCCGAGGCCATCCTCGAGGAGTCCGACGAGCGCACCGAGGACCCGTCGGGCACCCGGGCTGAGTCGACGCAGACGCCCGGACACGACCGCGCCTGAGGGGCGTCGGCGGTCTTCCACAGTCGTGACACTGGGGGTTGCCGCTGTCGGCGCTCGGTCATAGAATCGAACACATGTTCGAGCGCGATCCTGACCCGGCAGCCGACGTCGAGGGCGTCCGCGCCCTCACCCGTGCGCTCGGCCGGGTCGAGCTCGGCGTGGGTGACGACGCCGCGCGCGTCGATCTCCTGCGGGCGATCGAGGAGCTGAAGTGCGCCGCGTCCGGAGCCCAGGCGGCGCTGGCCGTCGGGCTCGACGAGTCCCAGCGCGCTGCCCAGGCCGCGGTGGGCGAGCCCCGTGCGCGGCAGGGCCGCGGAGTGGCAGCCCAGGTCGGGTTGGCCCGCCGCGAGTCCCACCACCGCGGACGCCAGTTCCTCGGGCTGGCCAGGATCGTCCACGACGAGATGCCACACACCTGGGCGGCCTGGCGCGACGGTCGGCTGAGTGAGTGGCGGGTGACGATCCTCGCCCGAGAGACGGCGTGCCTCAGTCTCGAGGACCGCCGTGAGGTCGACCGGCTCATCGCTGGCGATGCCGGCCGACTCGAGCTCCTGGGTGATCGCGAGCTCGAGGCCGAGTGCACGAAGGCGGCCTACCGGCTCGACGCGGCGTCGTTCGTCGAGCGCTCCCGGCGCGCGGAGGCGGACCGGCGCGTCACCATCCGTCCGGCTCCCGACACCATGGTCCAGCTGACGGCGTTGTTGCCCGTCGCGCAGGGAGTGGCGGCCTACGCCGCCCTGAAGCACAACGCCGACACGTCCAGGTCGGAGGGCGATGCCCGGTCTCGCGGCCAGCTGATGGCAGACACGTTGGTCGAGCGACTGACCGGACAGCGGTCGGCCGGCGACGTGAGCGTCGAGGTCGGCATCGTGATGTCCGACCGGGTCCTTGTCGGGGACGACCCTGGGGCTGCGCGGGTCCGGGGCTACGGCCCGGTTCCGGCCGACATCGCCAGAGCGCTCGTCCGCGACGCGGACCAGGCGGGTCGCGCGGTGGTTCGACGGCTCTACGCCGCACCCCTCAGCGGTCAGCTGGTCGCGATGGACTCCAGGACGATGCAGTTCCGTGGCGGCCTCGCAGACCTCATCCGGCTACGCGACGAGGACATCTGCCGCAATCCCTGGTGCGACGCTCCCGTCCGGCCCGTCGACCACGCCAGGTCTCTGGCCGAGGGCGGGGAGACCGACCTGGTCAACGGCCAGGGTCTTTGCGAGGCGTGCAACATCGCCAAGGAGGCCCTCGGGTGGACGGCCCGCCCTCGACCCGGACCTGGAGACCACGTCGTCGAGACGGTGACGCCCACCGGTCATCGCTACACCAGCCGCGCCCCGGACGTGCGGGGGGATGCGTTCGTGATCAGGCGCCCGGACTTCGTGTTCGCCGCCTGAGCCCACGGCCCACCAGCGGGCGCGCGGGCGCGCCGAGACTGCGTCGAGTGAGTCAGGTCCCTGCGAGTGCACGGACTACCGGTGCGAGTAGGTCGATGTCCGCCTCCCAACACGTGAAGTAGGTCAACCCCCAGCGCTCCCGGCGCTCCAGGAGTGTGTCCACCATCCGGTCGGTGTCACCGATCAAGGCATAGGGGCTGCCCGCGAGGATCTGGGGTGACGTCCAGCCCTCCCCCTCGACAGGGATCTCGTCAGCGGTGCGGCCGGCATAGAACAGCAGGACGCCGCGCTCGGGACCGGCAGCCCCGCGAGCGGCCAGCGAGTTGTCGAGGACGGCCACCTTGTCGGCGAAGGCGTCCGCGGAGAACTCGGCCGGATCGAGTCCGCCGCCAGGTAGGGAACGCGGCACGAACCCGACGATGTCGGCGTGGGCAGCTGCGAACCGGGTCATCCGCGGCCCTCCGCCTCCGAGGAGCAGAGGAATCGGCTGCTGGACAGGTTCCACGCTCAGCTCGCACTCGTGCAACGCATAGAACTCGCCTTGGTGGCTCACCGTCTCGCCGTCGTGAAGGCGACGGATCAGGCCGACTGCTTCTTCGAACCGGGCAGCTCGGACGGGCCCCGAGTCGAACGGGATACCGACCATCTCGTACTCGCCGTTGGCCCACCCGGCGCCGATGCCGAGCTCCATGCGGCCACCCGAGAGCACGTCGACCTCGGCGGCCTCGCGGGCCAGCAGGACAGGATGACGGAAGTCGTTGTCATAGACGTAGCTGCCGAGACGTAGCGTCGTCGTGACCGCGGCCGCGGCCGCGAGCCTCGGCGTGCACACGGTGGTGTTCCCGAAGTGGTCGGCAACCACCAAGGTCGAGAAGCCGAGCCCCTCGACCCGTCGAGCGTGCTCGGTCCAGTTGCGACGCGAAGACTCGGTGCCACGAGTGGTCACCGTGCCGAAACGAAAGGGGCGGCGCGCGGGCTGGCCATCGGTCACGACGACCTCCCGGCTCTACGCGATGTGCGCCCCATAGTGCCCTACTGACGTCGCTGACGCCGCTCACGCGCGGGTCGGATGTCCCACCGTCGTGCTGAAGCAGCGCGTCGTGGGTACCCGACAGCGGTGAACCCGTCTTGCCCGTCCAACCCGGAGCTGCACCGCCCGAACTCATGGGGGGAGGGCGCATGAGTGAGCCCACGTCGTCGGGTCCAGCACCCAACGAGCTCGAGATCTTCGATGACGTCAGCGACGGGCGACTCGCATGTCGGGTGTGCGGAGCGCTCGTCCTCCGTGACGGCGAGTACGCGCGCGTGCACTGGGACTGGCACGAGGCCGCCAACGGCGCCTGATGCCTGTCCGCCCGGCTCCCGACCCGCTCCCGAGAGGCGTGGAGGCTCCGCTTGACTGACGGCGTGGAGATGAACTCGGAGCGGGCCACCAAGCGCGAGCTGCTGTTGTGGCTCGACGCGCAGCGGGCGCATGTCGTCGAACAGGTCAGGGCGCTTCCTCCCGAGGCTCGCCGCCGATCTCAGGTGCCCTCGGGTTGGACGCCCCGCGGACTTCTCAGGCACCTGACCTTGGACGTGGAGCGGGTGTGGTGCCGAGCCGTCATGGCCGGGGAGACCGTGGACCTTCCGAAGGGGTACGAGGGCTGGACCGCACCAGAGAGCCAGAGCGACGAGGAGCTTCTCGAGCGGTACGCCGACGAGTGCAGGTTGGCCACGGCAGCGGTCGAGGACCTACCTCTCGACGCGGGGCCGGCCTGGTGGTTCGAGGGCGGCGGTGCTCCTCCCTACACGTCCTTGCGAGAGGTCCTTCTGCACGTGATCGTCGAGACCGCCAAGCATGCCGGGCACCTGGACATCTGTCGCGAGCTGGTCGACGGCGGACAACGCCTCGTCCTGGACGAGCCCGAGGCTTGAAGCGCTCCGGGAGATCTTCCCGGCCTTCCCGGGAGTCAGCCCGATCCGTGGACTGAGAGCCGGCCCGACGCTCGGTGTACCGGCTCCACCCCGGAGCCCTGTCACCGGAGGTCACCCATGTCCCAGATCACGAGCGCCACGCTCGACCCATCGTCGCGGAGCACCGCCGGCCCGGGAGCCGCCGCGCGTGTCGCCGGCTGCCTGCTCCTCTCGCACGTGGTCCTCCTGCTCGGCGCCTTCAGCGTCGAGGGGGTCGCAGCCGAGCACGGCATGGCGCCGGCCGAGCTGCTGGATCTCTATGCCGGCGCCCCCCTGGCTCGCACCCTCCTGGCGGGCTACGCCGAGGCGCTGGCCTTCTTCGTCCTCGTGCCGGCGGTGGTCATCCTCGGCTGGATCTTCTCGCGGCGGACGAGCGCCGGCCGGCTGGCCGCACAGAGCTTCGTCGCCTTCGGCGTCGCGTACGTCGCCGGCACGCTGGCCGTCGGCCTGCCTCCCGGGGCCGCTGGGATCTACGCCGCGCACCACGGCGTCGACGCGGTGAGCCTCACGATGGTCGACGACATCCGGAACTATGCGTACGTCCTCCAAGTGGCGCTGAGCGCCGCGATGGCGCTCGCCCTCGGGCTGGCGGCCCGGTTCGAGGGGCGGCACCCCCGGTGGATGGGCTGGGGCGGCATCGGCCTCGGAGTCGTCGGCCTGGTGGCCACGCCGTTCGCGCACGACGTCATCTCGATGCTCTTCCTGGTCTGGCTGGTCGGCGCCGCCGTCGTCCTGCTCCGCGACAAGTCTCCCCAGGTGTGATGCGCCGTCGCCGCTCATGAGTCACCCTGTGGCCATGAAGCGGGGCGCGGCCGTCGCCGCCGCCCTCGTCGCGCTGGCCGGCGAGGGCGTCGCGGTGGCGGCCTCGACACCGGCGCACGACCGGTGGAACGAGGCCGCGGTGGGTGCCGTGGTCGCGGCCTACGCCGCGGTGGGGGTGCTCATCGTCTGGCACCTGGCGACCAACCCGGTCGGCCGCATCGCCGTCGGCATGGCGGCCGTGTGGGGAGTCGGCGAGGCGCTGGTCGACCTCGGTGCGCGGGGGCTGCGCGAGGACGCGGGCGATCGCGGTGCGGCCCTGCAGTCCATGGCCGGCAGCGCCCTGAGCGGCGGTGCGTGGCTGGTGCTCGTGCTGTGGCTGCCGCTGGTCTTCCCGGACAGCGGCACCATGACCACGCGGCTGCGTCGGGTGGCCCGCCGGGTCGTCGCTCTCGCCCTGAGCTGCTTCGTGGTGGTCAGCGTGTTGTCGCCACACCTCACCCGGATCGAGTTCGACGATGTCGACAACCCGATCGGCCTGCCGCACGCCTGGTCCGCGGTCGCCGACGGGCTGGCCGCGCTGACGCTCCTGCTGGGGCTGCTCTGCCTGGTGCTGGACGTGTCGTGCCTCGCCCAGCAGTACCGCCGCGGCGGCCCGCTCACCCGCCAGCAGGCGCTCGTCTTCGGTCTCGCGTTCCTGCCGCCGCTCGCTGCCTTCGTGGCCAGCGCCAGCGACTCGGCGGGCCCTTGGCTGTTCGCGGTGTGCACGCTTCCCCTGCCCATCGCCATCGGGGTAGCGGTGCTGCAGCGCCGGCTCTACGACCTCCCGCTCGCCCTCAACCGGTCACTGACCTATGGAGCGCTCTGGGTGGCCATCGCCTCGCTCTACGCCGTGACGGTCGGCGGGGTGGGCGCCCTGCTGCGTCAGCAGGGTGCCACCTGGCTGCCCTGGGTGGCCGCCGGGGTGGTGGCGGTCAGCTTCGCGCCCCTTCGCGAGGGCCTGCAGCGCGCGGCGAACCGGCTGACCTACGGGCAGTGGGCACAGCCGCGGGAGGTGCTCTCGCGGACCACGCGGCGGCTGGCCGACGCCGGAGCCGGCGATGCGCTGCTCCACTCGCTCGTCGACGAGCTGGCCCACGGTCTCGGGCTCGGCTGGGTCGAGATCACCGACGGGGACGGGCAGGTCGTGGCAGTGGCCGGGTCGCGCGTCGACTCCGTCGACGAGCTGCCGCTGACGGCGTACGGACAGGTCGTCGGCCGGCTGCGCTGGGGCATCCGCCCGATGCGCGAGGTGGACCGCCAGCTGGTCGCCGACATCGCCGCCCAGCTCGGCGGGGTCGTGCACGCCCTGGAGCTCATGGACTCGCTTCGCGGCGCCCAGGAGCGCCTCGTGCTGGCGAGGGAGGAGGAACGCCGACGGCTTCGCAGGGACCTGCACGACGGTGTGGGGCCGGCGTTGGCAGGGCTGACCCTGCAGGTGGACACCGTGCGGAACCAGCTCGGAGCCGAGGCGGCGTCGGCAGCCGACGATCTGCTCCTGGGCCTGCGCTCCGGCATCCGCGACACCGTGCTCGACGTACGGCGCATCGTCGAGGGGCTCCGGCCGCCGGCTCTGGACGACCTCGGACTGGTCGAAGCCCTCCGGCAGCTGGCGGAGCGCAGCGGCCTCGCTGTCACGGTCGACGCGCGACCACTGCCGCGCCTACCGGCCGCCGTGGAGGCGGCGGCCTACCGTGTCGTCCAGGAGGCCCTCGGCAACGCCACCCGCCACGCCGGTGCGTCCCACGTGCTGGTCCGGGTGTGCACCTCGGGGGACGGACTCGCTGTCGAGGTGACCGACGACGGCACCGGTGACGTGCGCCCGCGGCCGGACGGGCTCGGGCTGCGCAGCATGCGCGAGCGCGCAGAGGAGATCGGGGGCCGCTTCGACCTGCGGGCCACGCCCGGCGAGGGCACGACGGTCCGCGTCACCCTGCCTCTCGTCGCCGGGAGCAGCCGTGGCTGAGGGGACCACTCGCGTATTGGTGGTCGACGACCACCCGCTGTTCCGTGACGGGCTCACCGGCCTGCTGGCGACCGTCGACGACATGGAGGTCGTCGGCACAGCGGCCACCGGCGACGAGGCGGTTCGGCGGTGCGCCGAGCTCGGCCCCCACGTGGTCCTGATGGACCTGACGATGCCCGGGATGTCCGGGCTCGAGGCCACCCGACGCATCGTGCGTGACCATCCGGCGACGGCCGTGCTCGTGCTGACGATGGTCGACGACGACGCAGCGGTGGCCACGGCACTGCGACTCGGGGCCCGCGGCTATCTGCTGAAGGGTGCGGTCCAGGAGGAGGTCCTGGCCGCGGTCCGCACGGTCGTCGAGGGTGGTGCCGTCTTCGGCAAGGGCGTGGCCGGCCACCTATTGTCCGGAGGACGGAAGCGGTACGACGTGGTGCTGAGCCCGCGAGAGACAGAGGTGCTCAGCCTGGTCGCCGAGGGGCTGGGCAATGCCGAGATAGCCCGCGAGCTGAACATCAGCCTGAAGACGGTCCAGAACCACGTGGCCAACATCCTGCAGAAGATGCAGGTCAGCGACCGGACCCAGGCCGCGCTGCGAGCACGCGGCTGGTGACGCCTCAGGCGGCGGCCGTGTAGTTGGATGGCCAGCGTGACCGACCCCACCGATCTCGCGGCCCGACTCACCAGCGAGCTCGACGGGCGGCTGGCGGCGGCGGACGCGGCGCTCGCGAGCGGCTACCCGGGGGAGCGGGCGGGGCGGCAGCCGGTGCACACGGTCTACGTGCCCGCGGACCGCTACGCCGCCGACCTGGTCCCGGCGTACGGGCGCCTCGCGCTGGAGGTGCTGGACGAGCACGCCGACGCGTTCGCCTCCCTGGTGGCCGACGACGACCTCGTGGCGCGCGTGCGGGCCAAGCTGGCCGCCGAGCCGGTCGAGGACCTGCGCGTCGACTTCGAGGACGGGTACGTCGGGAAGAGCGACTCCGACGAGGACGCCGACGTGGTGCGGGCCGCCGCGGCGCTGGCGGAGAGCCAGCAGGCGGGCTCCGCGGCGCCGTTCGGCGGGATCCGGGTCAAGTGCTTCGAGGCGGCCACGCGGAGCCGGGCGATGCGCACGCTCACGGCGTACGTCGCCACCCTGCTGGAGCACGGCGGGAGCCTCGAGGGCTGGGTGGTGACGCTGCCCAAGGTGACCAGCGTCGACCAGGTCGAGGCGATGGTCCACGTGTCAGAGGTGCTCGAGCACGAGGGCGTGGGCCTGCGCTTCGAGGTCCAGGTCGAGACGCCCCAGTCGATCCTCGGCCCCGACGGGACGGCCCTGGTCGCGCGGATGGTGCACGCCGGGGGCGCCCGGCTGACCGGGCTGCACTACGGCACCTACGACTACTCGGCGTTCGTCGGGATCGCCGCGGCCTACCAGTCGCTGGAGCACCCCGTCGCCGACCACGCCAAGCTCGTCATGCAGGCGGCAGCGGCAGGCACCGGCGTCCGCCTGAGCGACGGGTCGACCAACGTGCTGCCGGTCGGCGGCACCGACGCGGTCGTCAGCGCCTGGCGCAACCACCACCGGCTCGTCCGCCGCAGCCTGGAGCACGGCTACTACCAGGGCTGGGACCTGCACCCGGCCCAGCTGCCGACGAGGTACGCCGCGACGTACGCCTTCTACCGCGAGGGCCTCGCCCCCGCGCTCGACCGGCTCCAGGCCTACGCCGGACGCGTCGAGGGCACGATCGCCGACGAGCCCGCGACCGCCAGGGCGCTCGCGAGGTACGTGCTCCGCGGCCTCGACTGCGGGGCCGTCGACGAGTCCGAGGTGCGCGGGCTCGACCTGGGCACGTTCCTCTAGGGTCGGCGGATGGCAACGGTCCTGGGAGCCAACCAGTACGGCAAGGCGGAGAACCGCGTCGTCCGCATCGTCCGCGACACCCCGCGCCACGAGATCCGGGACCTCAACGTGTCGACGCTCCCTGCGCGGCGCGTTCGGCGACGCGCACACCACCGGCGACCAGGCGCAGGTGCTGCCGACCGACACCCAGAAGAACACCGCGTTCGCCTACGCCAAGATCCACGGGATCTCCTCGGTCGAGGACTACGCGCTGGCGCTGGGCAACCGGCTGATGGAGGCGTGCCCGGCCGCGAGCGCCGCCCAGGTGCGGGTCGAGGAGTACGCCTGGGACCGGATCGGCGACCACTCCTTCGTGCGCCGCGGCGGCGCGGTGCGCACCGCCGTCGTCACGGTCGGCCGCGACGAGACCCACGTGGTGTCCGGCGTCCAGGAGCTCGTGCTGCTCAACTCGACCGACTCGGAGTTCAAGGGGTTCCTGAAGGACGAGTTCACGACGCTGCCCGAGACCGACGACCGGATCCTCGCGACCTCCCTGGTCGCGAGGTGGCGGCACGGCGACCACACCAGCACCGACTGGAACGCGTCGTACGACGCCGCCTTCCGGACGCTCCTCGACACCTTCGCCGGCACCTACTCCCACGCATTGCAGGAGACGCTCCACGCGATGGGCTGCGCGGTCCTCGAGGACCAGCCCGGCATCGCGGAGATCAGGTTCTCGGCGCCCAACAAGCACCATTTCCTGGTCGACTTCTCGGGCTTCGACGTCGAGGGGACCGAGTTCGAAGGCCTGACCAACGACGGCGAGGTGTTCATCGCCGCCGACCGGCCCTATGGCCTGATCGAGGCGCAGGTGACCCGCGACGACGCCCCACCTGCGGGCGACGCGTGGCTGTACGTCCCGGGGTTCGTATGAGGGGGTTCTGCTGATGTCCGTGGAGACCACGCGCGAGGTGCTGCTCGGCTGCCTGTCGGTGCCGCGATGGGCCGACGACGTCCTCGCGGGCCAGCCCTACGAGGACCGGCAGGCCCTGCTGCACGCCGCCAACACCGCCGCCCGGCAGCTGTCCGACGAGGAGCTCGAGGAGGCGCTTTCCGGCCACCCGCGCATCGGTGAGCGAGGCGGTGCCCAGTCGCAGCGCGAGCAGTCGGGCGTCGATGCGACCTCGGACGACACCGCAGCCCGGCTCGCCGCCGGCAACGCGGCCTACGAGGACCGGTTCGACCGGGTGTTCCTGATCCGGGCCGCGGGCCGCGACGCGGACGACATCCTGGCCGAGCTGGCCCGGAGGCTGCAGAACGACGACGACGCGGAGCGCGCCGAGACCGTCGACAACCTCCGCCAGATCGCGCTGCTCCGGCTCGAGAACGTGCTGTGAGCACCCTGAGCACCCACGTGCTCGACACGGCGGCCGGGCGCCCCGCCGAGGGGATCGCGGTCCGGCTCGAGACCCGCGGCGGTGAGCTGCTCGGCGAGGGCGTCACCGACGACGACGGCCGCGTGGGCGCCATCGGGCCGGAGCAGCTGGAGCGCGGCGCCTACGTCCTGCGGTTCGACACCGGGCTCTACGTCGACGGCTTCTACCCCGAGGTGGTCGTGGTGTTCACCGTCGCCGACCCCGACCAGCACTACCACGTGCCGGTGCTGCTCAGCCCCTTCGGCTACTCGACCTACCGTGGCAGCTGAACCCCTCTGTGACGTGGTCGTCCGGGCTCGCCGCGCCGTGGTCGGCGGACGGGAGGCGGCGGTGAGCGTCGCCGTCACGGGGGAGCGGATCACGTCGGTCACGTCGTACGACGAGCCCCCGGCGGCCGCGCGGACGGTCACGCTCGAGGACGACGAGGTGCTGCTGCCCGGCCTGGTCGACACCCACGTGCACGTCAACGAGCCCGGCCGCACCGAGTGGGAGGGGTTCGCCACCGCGACCCGGGCGGCCGCGGCCGGCGGGGTCACCACGATCCTCGACATGCCGCTCAACTCCGTGCCGCCGACGACCACGGTCGAGGCGCTGGAGACGAAGCGCGAGGTCGCGGCGCCGCAGGTGGCCGTCGACGTGGGCTTCTGGGGCGGCGCGGTGCCGGGCAACCTCACCCAGCTCGGCGCCGTTGCACGAGTCAGGGGTGTTCGGCTTCAAGTGCTTCCTGCTCGACTCCGGCGTCGAGGAGTTCGGCCACCTCGAGCCCGAGCAGTTCGCGCTGGCCATGGAGGAGACCGCCCGGCTGGGCGCGCTGATGATCGTGCACGCCGAGGACGGCGGGCTCCTCGACGAGAGCGCCCTCGACGGCACTCACTACGCCGGGTTCCTCGCGTCCCGGCCTCCGGAGTCGGAGGAGGCGGCGATCGGCCTCGTGCTCGACCAGGCGGGGCGGACCGGCGGGCGGGCCCACGTCGTGCACCTCAGCGACGCGCTGGCAGTGCAGCTGTTCGATGCCGCTCGACTGCACGGGATCGACGTGAGCGTCGAGACCTGCCCGCACTACCTGACCTTCGACGCCGAGCACATCGCCGACGGCGCGACCGAGCTGAAGTGCTGCCCGCCGATCCGCGAGTCGGCCAACCGCGAGGCGCTGTGGGCGGCGCTGGCCGCCGGCGACGTCGACTTCGTCGTCTCCGACCACTCGCCCTGCACCGCGAGCCTCAAGCAGCGCGGCGGCGGCGACTTCGGCGCTGCGTGGGGCGGCATCTCCTCGGTCCAGCTCGGGCTGCCGGCCGTGTGGACGGGCGCCCGCGCCCGCGGCCACACCCTCGCCGACGTGGTGCGCTGGATGGCCACCGCGCCCGCCGACCGGGTCGGGCTCACCCACAAGGGCCGGATCGAGGTCGGCGCCGACGCCGACCTGGTGCGGTTCGCGCCGGACGAGGAGTTCACCGTCGACGTGGCCAGGCTGCACCACCGCAACCCGGTCTCGGCCTACGCCGGCCGGCGCCTGGCCGGCGTCGTCCGCGAGACCTGGCTGCGCGGCGTACCCGTGGACGCCGACGACGTGCAGACTCCGCGGGGACGACTGCTGAGGAGAGGCGAGCGATGACCGACTACTACGTGCCGAGGGGCGGGCTGCCGCCGCAGACCGCGCTCACCACCGACCGCGCGCGGTTCACCGAGGCCTACGCCGTGATCCCGGCCCGCACGCTCAGCGACATCACCGCGTCCTTCCTGCCCGGGTGGACCGACACCCGGCTCTGGGTGCTGGCCCGGCCGCTGTCCGGGTTCGCGGAGACGTTCAGCCAGTACGTCGTCGAGGTCGTCGCCCGGCGGCGGGTCCGACCAGCCCGAGGGCGACCCGGCCGCCGAGGCCGTGCTGTTCGTGGTCGACGGCGTGCTCGCGCTGACCGTCGACGGCACCGACCACGTGCTGGAGCTCGGCTCCTACGCCTTCCTGCCGCCCGGCGCGCACTGGACCCTCCACAACACCGGCGCGGCGACGGCGACGTTCCACTGGATCCGCAAGGCCTACCACCGGGTCGAGGGGCTCGACGTACCTCCCGCCTTCGTCACCCGGGAGCAGGACGTCACGCCGCTGGAGATGCCCGGCACCGACGGCGCCTGGTCGACCACCCGCTTCGTCGACACCGCCGACCTGCGCCACGACATGCACGTCAACATCGTGAACTTCCAGCCCGGCGGCGCCATCCCGTTCCCGGAGACCCACGTGATGGAGCACGGCCTCTACGTGCTCGAGGGCAAGGCGGTCTACCTGCTCAACGAGGACTGGGTCGAGGTCGAGGCCGGCGACTTCATGTGGCTGCGCGCGTTCTGCCCGCAGGCCTGCTACGCCGGCGGCCCGGGCCCGTTCCGCTACCTGCTCTACAAGGACGTCAACCGGCACGTGGGCCTGACTCTCTGATACCCCCGCAAGCGTCGGCCGGCATCCAGACGACGCTCGCTCCGCTGCGCGGGCTCCGCAGTCCATCGTGGCCGCCGGGCCGATCGCGGGGCGCCTCGCTGCGCTCGGAAAGACCGGGCGCTTCGCTCCCACGCCCCCATTGCGTGGGCCAGGCACCGGGCATCCGGTCACGTTAGAGTGGGTGTGCGGTCCGTTGTTCGCATGGACAACCAGCGGATCGCTCCCCACCGGGACCAGCAACCATGCCCATCGTCGACGCGACGGGAGGTGCGCTATGGCTGGCATCGTGGTCAACGGCAAGCCGCGTGACCTGGACGGCGTGCCCGCTGCACACCAACGCCCTGGACTTCCTGCGTGGCTGCGGGCTGACCGGCGCCAAGGAGGGCTGCGCCGAGGGCGAGTGCGGCGCCTGCTCGGTCATGGTCGCGCGGCCCGGCGCCCGACGGGTCCGACGCCACCGAGTGGACCGCGATCAACTCCTGCCTGGTGCCCGCCGCGGCGCTCGACGGCCAGGAGGTCGTCACGTCCGAGGGGCTGGGCTCGCCCGACGACCTGCACCCCGTCCAGCACGAGATGGCGATGCGCGGCGGGTCGCAGTGCGGCTACTGCACGCCCGGCTTCGTCTGCAGCATGGCGGCGGAGTTCTACCGCTCCGGCCGGGCCGCCACCAACGGCGCCGGCCCTCGCGACCACTACCACGGCGACAACGGGTTCGACCTGCACGCGGTGAGCGGCAACCTGTGCCGCTGCACCGGCTACCGGCCGATCAAGGACGCCGCGTTCGCCCTCGAGTTCCCGGCGTCCGGCGACGAGCTCGCCGCCCGGCGTACGTCGCCGCCACCGGCGCCGCTGCCCACCCAGCTCCACGACGGCGAGGCGGCCTTCGTCCGGCCGGCCGACCTGGCCGAGGCGCTCCGGCTCCTCCACGACCACGAGGACGCGACCGTCGTCGCCGGCAGCACCGACTGGGGGGTCGAGGTCAACCTGCGCGGCAGCCGGGCCGGCCTGGTCGTGGCGGTGGACCGGCTGCCGGAGCTGCGCGGCTTCACGATCTCCGAGCACGAGGTCCGCATCGGCGCGGGCCTCACCCTCACCGAGGTCGAGCGCCGCCTGGCCGGCCGGCTGCCGCTGCTGCTGGCGCTGATGCCTCAGTTCGCCTCGCCGCTGATCCGCAACGCCGCCACCCTCGGCGGCAACCTCGGCACCGGCTCGCCGATCGGCGACGCCCCGCCGGTGCTGCTCGCGCTCGAGGCGTCGGTCGTGCTGGCCTCGACCGACGGCCACGAGACGGTGGAGCGCACGGTCCCGCTGGCGGACTACTTCACCGGCTACCGCGAGTCCGTACGCCGCCCGGACGAGCTGGTCACCGAGGTGCGTGGTGCCGCTGCCGGCCGCCGAGCTGACGGCGTTCCACAAGATCGCGAAGCGGGCCTTCGACGACATCTCGTCGGTCGCCGTCGGGTTCGCGATCGACGTCGCGGACGGCGTGGTCCGCAAGGCGAGGATCGGTCTCGGCGGCATCGCCGCCACGCCGGTCCGGGCGCTGGAGACCGAGGCCGCGCTCGAGGGGAAGCCGTGGACGCAGGAGACGGTCGACGCCGCCGCCGAGGTGCTGGGCGGCGCGGGCACGCCGATCTCCGACCAGCGGGCCAGTGCCGACTACCGCGCGGCGATGCTGGGGCAGTCGCTCCGCAAGATGTTCGTGGAGGTGACCGCGTGACGGACACCGAGGTCACCGCGAGCCCGAGATCACGTACGAGCGCGCTGAGCAAGCGGCCGGAGCGACGCCGTCGTCGGCGAGTCCGTGCCCCACGAGAGCGCGGCGCTGCACGTCACCGGCCACGCGCTCTACACCGACGACCTCGTCGGCCGCACCAGCAACGTGCTGCACGCCCACCCCGTGCAGGCGCCACACGCCCACGCGCGGGTCACCCGGCTCGAGGTCGGCGCGGCCTACGACGTCCAGGGCGTGGTGCGGGTGCTGACCGCTGCCGACGTGCCCGGCATCAACGACGCCGGCATCAAGGACGACGAGCCGCTGTTCCCGGCCGAGGTCATGTACTTCGGCCACGCCGTCTGCTGGGTGCTCGGCGAGAGCCTCGAGGCCGCGCGGCGCGGGGCCGCGGCGGTCGAGGTGGACTTCGACGAGCTGCCGGCGCTGCTCACCGTCGAGGAGGCGATCGCGGCCGAGAGCTTCCAGGGCGCCCGGCCGACGATGGCGCGCGGCGACGCGGACGCCGGGCTGGCGCGGGCCACGCACGTGTTCGAGGGCGTCACCGCGATGTCCGGGCAGGAGCACTTCTACCTCGAGACGCACTGCTCGCTGGCGATGGTCGACGAGGCCGGCCAGGTCTTCGTCCAGTCCAGCACCCAGCACCCGACCGAGACCCAGGAGATCGTCGCTCACGTGCTCGGCGTGCCCAGCCATGCCGTGACCGTCCAGTGCCTGCGGATGGGCGGCGGGTTCGGCGGCAAGGAGATGCAGCCGCACGGGCTCGCGGCGGTGGCCGCGCTCGGCGCCACGCTGACCGGGCGCCCGGTCCGGCTGCGGCTGAGCCGGCAGCAGGACATGACGATGACCGGCAAGCGGCACGGCTACCACGCGACGTGGCGGGTCGGCTTCGACGACGAGGGCCGGTTCACCGCGCTCGACGCGACGCTCACCGCCGACGGCGGCTGGAGCCTCGACCTGTCCGAGCCGGTGCTGTCGCGCGCCATGTGCCACATCGACAACGCCTACTGGATCCCCGACGTCGTCGTGCACGGCCGGATCGCGAAGACCAACAAGACCTCGCAGACGGCGTTCCGCGGGTTCGGCGGTCCGCAGGGGATGCTCGTGATCGAGGACATCATCGGCCGCTGCGCACCGGTGCTGGGGATCGACCCGGCCGAGGTGCGGCGGCGCAACTTCTACGTCGACGGCCAGGCCACGCCGTACGGCCAGGTGGTCCGGCACCCCGAGCGGCTGGTCTCCGCGTGGGAGCAGGTGTCGGAGTCGGCGGCCCTGGATGGCGAGGCGGGCCGAGATCGACCGTTGAACGCCGCCCACCCGCACACCAAGCGCGGGCTGGCGATCACGGCGGTGAAGTTCGGCATCTCGTTCAACTTCACGACGTTCAACCAGGGCGGCGCGCTCGTGCACGTCTACAAGGACGGCTCGGTGCTGATCAACCACGGCGGCACCGAGATGGGCCAGGGGCTGCACACCAAGATGCTGCAGGTCGCGGCCACCGCGCTGGGCCTGCCGCTGGAGCGGGTCCGGCTGGCGCCGACGCGCACCGACAAGGTGCCCAACACCTCAGCCACCGCGGCCAGCGCCGGTGCGGACCTCAACGGCGGCGCGATCAAGGACGCCTGCGAGCAGATCCTGGCCCGGCTGGTGCCCGTCCGGGCCGAGCACCCAGACCTCTCGTGGGACGAGCTGGTCGCCAAGGCCTACCACCAGCGCGTCCAGCTGTGGGCGGCCGGCTTCTACAAGACCGAGGGGCTCAGCTGGGACCTCGACACGATGACCGGGTCGCCGTTCAAGTACTTCGCCTACGGCGCCGCGGTCGCCGAGGTGGAGGTCGACGGCTTCACCGGCGCGAACACGACCCGTCGCGTCGACATCGTCCACGACGTCGGCGACAGCCTCTCCCCGCTGGTCGACCTCGGCCAGATCGAGGGCGGCTTCGTGCAGGGCGCCGGCTGGCTGACCCTGGAGGACCTGCGCTGGGACGAGACCGACGGCAAGGGCCGCGGCCGGCTCACGACCCAGGCCGCGTCGACCTACAAGCTGCCGTCGTTCTCCGAGATGCCGAGCGAGTTCAACGTCGCGCTGCTGGAGCGCGCCCACGAGGACGGCGTGGTCTACGGCTCCAAGGCCGTGGGCGAGCCGCCGCTGATGCTGGCGTTCTGCGTGCGCGAGGCGCTGCGCGACGCCTGCGCGGCGTTCGGCCCGCCGGGACGGCCGCTCGAGCTGGCCTCGCCGGCCACCCCGGAGGCGGTCTACTGGGCGCTCGACGCGGCCCGGAGGGCGCGGTGACCACCTGGTTCGCGGCGGTGGCCGCGCTGCGGGCAGCCCGGGAGCCCGGTGTGCTGGTCACGGTGACCGACGTCCGCGGCCACGCACCGCGCGAGGCCGGCGCCAAGATGGTCGTCTCGGCCACCTCGACGTGGGCGTCGATCGGCGGCGGCAACCTCGAGGAGCAGGCCGTGCGCCGCGCACGCGAGCTGATCGAGGGTGCGGGGTCGGCGCCCGAGTCGTTCACCGCGAACCTGTCGGACAAGGCGCCGTTCCAGCACGGCGTCCAGTGCTGCGGGGGAGAGGTGACCGTGCTGCTGGAGCCACTCGCCGTCGTACCGTCCGTCGCCATCTTCGGGGTCGGCCACGTCGGCCTCGAGCTGGCCCGGATCCTGGCCCGGCACGACCTCGACCTGCACCTGGTCGACTCCCGCGAGACGCACCTCTCGGAGGCCGAGCTCGCGCCGCTGGCCGACGCGGTGGCCGCCGTGCACACCCACCTGGTGCCGGTGATCCCGGAGCTGGTGCTCGGGGAGCTGCCGCCCGGCACCCGCGTGCTGGTGCTGACCCACGACCACGCCGAGGACCTCGCGATCATCGACGCCGCGCTGCGCTCCGACCACCTGGGTGCGATCGGCCTGATCGGGTCGTCGGCGAAGTGGGCGCGGTTCCGGTCGCAGCTGCTCGAGTCGTTCCCGCCGGAGGTCGTGGACCGCGTCGAGACGCCGATCGGGATGCCCGGAGTGACGAGCAGCAAGGACCCTGCCGCGATCGCGGTCTCGGTCGCGGCAGCGCTGCTGGCTGCCTTCGAGCGCGAGGGCGCCCGGCTGCGGTGACCGGCCACGCATGAAGGTCTTCCGCGGCACCTTCCTCGACACCCCCGCAGCCCCTTCACCGGCGGTCACCTGCGGGCGGAGTCGGACCTCGCCCTCGTGGTGCAGGACGGCGCGATCGTGGCGCGGGAGCCGTTCACCGCCTCCGTGCACGGCTCCGACTACGTCGACCTGCGCGACGGCCTGGTGCTGCCCGGCTTCGTCGACACCCACGTGCACTTCCCGCAGGTCCGCGCGATCGGCGGGCTCGGGATGCCGCTGCTCGACTGGCTGGAGAAGTGCGCGCTGCCCGAGGAGGCGCGGCTCGCCGACGCGACGTACGCCGCGTCGGTGGCCGCCGACTTCGTCTCCGGGCTGGTGCGGGCCGGGACCACGACCGCGCTGGTGTTCGGCTCGCACTTCGCCTCGGCCGTGGACGCGCTCTTCACCGAGGCGACCCGGGTCGGACTGCGGGTCACCTCGGGGCTGGTGCTGTCCGACCGGATCCTGCGGGAGGACCTGTTCACCACGCCGGACCGCGCGTACGACGAGGGCCTCGAGCTGGCCAAGCGCTGGCACGGCCAGGGCCGCACGCGCTACGCCGTCACGCCCCGCTTCTCGCTGTCCTGCTCCGACGCGCTGATGGAGTCGGCGGGCTCGCTGCTCGCCGACGGGCCGGAGCTGTGGTTCACCTCCCACCTCAACGAGAACCTCGAGGAGATCGAGGGCGTCCGGCAGCTGTTCGGCTGCGACTACACGACGTCCTACGAGCGCTCCGGGCTGCTCGGCCCGCGCAGCGTGCTCGCGCACAACGTGCACCCGTCGCTCCAGGAGCTGATGATGCTGTCGCGGCACGGTGCCGCGGTCGCGCACTGCCCGACCTCCAACGCCGCGCTCGGCAGCGGCCTGTTCCCCCTGGCGTCCCACCTGGCCCTCGGCGTCCGGGTCGCGCTGGGCTCCGACGTGGGCGCCGGCACCGGCTTCTCGCTGTTCAAGGAGGGACTGCAGGCCTACTTCGCCCAGCAGCTGCTCGGCCGTGAGGGGCACCGGCTGGCCGCGCGGCACCTGCTGCACCTGGCCACCGCCGCCGGTGCCGACGTGCTGGGCCTCTCGGACACGATCGGGGACTTCTCGGTCGGCAAGGAGTTCGACGCGCTGTGGCTGCGGCCCTCGGCCGACTCCACCCTCGACGTCGCCCTGCGGCACGCCGACGGCCACGACGACGCGTTGGCCAAGGTGTTCGCGATGGCCGGTCCCGCCGACGTGGCCGGCACGTGGGTGGCGGGGGAGCGGGTCGCGACGTGAGCGGGCGGCCCGGGGGCCGATAGTCCCTGACGTTGTGACCCGTCCTGTCGGCGTGTCGTGGCCGGATCGTCTGGGACTGTCGAGCGGGCGTCAGCGGGCGAGCCGGCGGCGGGCGGCCTCGAGGATGTCGGGCACCGCGCGACGGTGGATCGGGCCGACGGCCAGCCAGACCGCACGGCCCGGCAGCTTCCGGTAGGTCACGCGCGTCGTCACGCTCGCGCCCCCTTCCTGCGACTCGAACACCAGCCGCGCGATCAGGTGCCACGACTCGGCGGCCAGCACCAGCCGACGTTCGGTCTCTTCGACGATGTGCCAGCCCGCGACGTGGTCCGGCGCCTCCATCGGGCCGAGCCGCAGCTGCAGCACTCGCCGCCACACCAGCTGCTTGGTCTCGACGTCCCGGCGGGAGCCCTGCTCGAACGCCGCCCGCGCCCACGCCTCGGCGGGGTGGAACCCGTCGCTGTCGGTCCGGAAGCTGTCGCTGTAGTCGGCGGGAGGAAGGGAGACGGTGGTGGCCATGCCCCCAGCACACCTCAGCGCGGTGCGGCGCGCGTCCACCCTGGGGAGGAGCTCTGCGCCGCTCCGACTCGCCGCTCGTCACCGGTGGCGAGGAGGTCGAGGAGCGCGCCCCGCAGCAGGGCGAGGGCGCGGGTGCGCTCGGCGAGGCCGGCCTTCGTGCGGCGTACGGCCGGCGGCTGGGCCTACGCCAGCACCTCGAGCCAGTCCTCGACGCCCTGCCTGGCGAACCCCGCCCACGCGCCGTCGGGGTCGACCAGCGACCGCGCGTACGCCTCGACCCAGAGCACCAGCAGCGGCCGGTGCTCGGGGGCGGCCAGCCACTCCCACAGCCTCGCGGTGACGGCGTCGAGGTCGCCCTCGATCCCCTGGATCGCGGCGAGCTCGTCGCGCCGGGCACGTGCGAGCAGCTCGCGCACCAGGCCGTCCTTGGACTCGAACAGGTAGAGCAGCACTCGCGGGCTGCTCCCGATCGCCTGCGCCAGCGGCCGCAGCGACAGGTCGGCCAGGCCGTGCTCGAGCACGAACCCGTACGCCTTCTCCAAAAGCTCCTCGCGCCTGGCCGTCATGCGCGCTAGCCTAACTGAAACGACTGTTTCAGTAGGAGGTTCTGACATGGGTGTCGTGATCCGGCCCGCCGACCAGCCCGGCGACCTGGGCTGGATGGTCTGGCAGCACGGCGAGGTGTACGCCGCGACGTTCGGCTGGGACCGGTGGTTCGAGGTGCTGGTGGCGCGGATCGTCGCCGACTTCGGGGCGGCCGCACCCGACCCGCGCCTCGGAGGCTGGATCGCCGAGCTCGACGGCCGCCGGGTCGGCTGCGTCATCTGCGTCCCGGCACCTGACTCACCGGACACCGCGGTGCTCCGCATCCTGCTCGTCACCCCGGACGCCCGTGGCCACGGCGCCGGCGCCTCTCTCGTGGCCACCTGCGTCGACCACGCCCGCGCGGCCGGCTGCACCGCCGTGACGCTCTGGACCAACGACGTCCTCACCTCGGCCCGCCGGATCTACGAGGCCGCGGGGTTCGAGCTGGTCGACTCCGAGGCGCACCACTCGTTCGGGAAGGACCTCGTCGGCCAGACCTGGCGGCTCGCGCTCCGACCGTGACGAGGCTCAGACGACGGTCGCCCGCACGAGGAGGTAGTCGTAGCGGACCCCGCCGGCGGCGTACTCACCGCGGAAGAACTCGGTCAGGTCGCGCGCGAGCGCGCGGCTCGCTGCTCCCGGTCCAGCCCGGCCACGGCGGTGACCAGGGGCGGGAAGCTCGAGAGGTAGAGCGCGGCCAGCTCCTCGGGGCTCCCTGCGAAGTCGAGGGTCACCCCGTCGCGCTCGGTGACGAGGTCGGTGACCCGCGCGCCGAAGAGCGCCGCGACGTGGTCGGGCTTCCCCCAGTCGGTCGGCGAAGGCCCGGGCGGTGGCGGCGGCACGTAGGGAGCCCGCACGTCGAAGAACCGGCCGGCGACGCCACCGGGAGTCCAGTTCGCCATCGCGATGGTGCCGCCGGGCCGGCACACCCGGACCAGCTCGTCGGCGGTGGCCTGCTGGTCGGGTGCGAACATCGCGCCGATGGCCGACATCACGACGTCGTACGACGCGTCGGCGAACGGCAGCGCCCCGGCGTCCGCCGTGCCCCACTCGAGGTCCAGGCTGCGCTCGCGGGCCCGCTGCTTGCCGATCTCGAGCAACTCGGGGGTCAGGTCGGTGGCGGTGACCCGGGCGCCGGCTGCCGCCGCCGGGAGGCTGGCCGCGCCGGTGCCGGCGGCCACGTCGAGCACCCGGTCGCCCGCGCCCAGCCCGCTCCACTCCACGAGCCGCACGCCCTGCGCGAGGATCAGGTCGCTGAACCGGCAGTAGTCGCCGGTCGCCCACAAGGAGGATGGCGCCTGCTGCGGCTCCGCGGGCCCGGGATCCTCGCTGCTCACCCGGACATCGTCGGGCGCGCCGCCGTACAGGTAAAGACCGCCGCCGCGGGGACGCGAGTGAGCGCTGTCGGTGAACATTTGTAGGGTCGATCTCGTGACCGACGCCGCCGCACCGATGATCTCCGCCCGCGGCCTGCGCAAGACGTTCGGCTTGCCAGGAGCGGAGTTCGAGGCCGTCAAGGGGATCGACGTCGAGGTGCAGCGGGGGGAGGCGTTCGGGTTCCTGGGGCCCAACGGCGCGGGCAAGTCGAGCA
Organism: uncultured Actinomycetota bacterium; assembly: GCA_963766475.1. GTDB lineage: Bacteria > Actinomycetota > Actinomycetes > Propionibacteriales > Nocardioidaceae > Nocardioides. The sequence continues at coordinate 590,289 of CAVXZS010000011.1, forward strand.
CGATGCGGATGATCGCGGCGGTCTCCCCGATCAGCGGCGGCGAGCTGCGCATCCTCGGCATGGACCCTGCCGTGGACGGCCCGGCGATCCGCGGCCGGCTCGGGGTGTGTCCCCAGGAGGACACCCTCGACACCGAGCTCACCGTGCGCGACAACCTCTACATCTACGGCCGCTACTTCGGGATCTCCAAGGCGGAGGTCAACGCGCGGGCCGACGAGCTGCTGGAGTTCGTGCAGCTGACCGACAAGGCCAAGAGCAAGGTCGACGACCTCAGCGGCGGCATGAAGCGCCGGCTCACCATTGCCCGCAGCCTGATCAACCGCCCCGACCTGCTCCTCCTCGACGAGCCCACCACCGGCCTCGACCCGCAGGCCCGGCACGTGCTGTGGGACCGGCTGTTCCGGCTCAAGCAGTCCGGGCGTGACCCTGGTGATCACCACCCACTACATGGACGAGGCCGAGCAGCTGTGCGACCGGCTGGTGGTGATGGACAAGGGCCTGATCGTGGCCGAGGGCTCTCCGCTCGACCTGATCCGCCAGCACTCCACGCGCGAGGTCGCCGAGCTGCGGTTCGGGGTGGCGGAGGAGGGCGAGAGCCACGAGGCCCTCGCCGAGAAGGTCGCCGACCTCGGCCGCGTCGAGGCGCTGCCCGACCGGCTGCTCGTCTACAGCGACGACGGTGACGCCGTCATCGCCCGGGTTCACGAGCGCGGGCTCACGCCTGCCGCGACCCTGGTGCGCCGCAGCACGCTCGAGGACGTCTTCCTCCGCCTGACCGGCCGGACGCTGGTGGACTGATGCCTACGACGCCCGCCACCGTCGCGAGCCCCGCCCACGGGCTGCCCCTGGCCGACGGCATCCGCCGCCAGGTCGACTACTGGACCGTCGTCTACCAGCGCACCTGGCGGGCGACCGTGGTCAGCTCCTTCCTCGCGCCGCTGCTCTACGTGCTCGCCATGGGCGTGCTGCTCGGTGGCTTCATCGAGGGCGACCCCGACGTGCTCGAGGGCGCGACGTCCTACTTCGACTTCGTGGTGCCCGGCCTGATCGCCGCCCACGCGATGCAGACCGCGGTCGGCGAGACGACCTACCCCGTGATGGGCATGATCAAGTGGCAGCGCATCTACGACTCCATGCTGGCCACTCCGCTCGGCTGCCGCGACCTGGTCGCCGCGCACCTGACGTTCGTGCTGTTCCGGCTCGTGACGACGTGCGGTGTCTACACGCTGGTGCTCGCGCCGTTCGGCGTCTACGGCAGCTGGTGGGGGCCGCTCGCGGCGTTCGGGAGCCAGCTGCTGGTCGGCATGGCGTTCGCGGTGTGGGTCTACGGCTTCAGTGCCCGGCTGACCTCCGAGGAGGGCTACGGCGTGCTGTTCCGGCTCGGGATCTTCCCGCTGTTCCTGTTCAGCGGCGCGTTCTTCCCGGTCAGCAACCTGGGCGACGTCGGCGCATGGGTCGCGCGGTGCACGCCGCTGTGGCACGGCGTCAGCCTGTCGCGGATGTTCGCCCTCGACCACGTCACGTGGTGGGTGGCCGGGGTCAACGTCGCCGTGCTCGTCGTGCTCACCGTCATCGGGTGGTCGTGGGCGGTCCGCGGCCTCGAGAAGCGGCTCGTGTCGTGACCGCGTCCGACGTGCAGCCGCTCGGCCCGTTGGGCGCCACCGGGCTGCTGCTGCAGCGCAACTACATCGTCTACCGCAAGGCGTGGAAGCTGTTCCTCACCGGCTTCCTCGAGCCGTTCTTCTACCTGCTCTCGATCGGCATAGGCGTCGGCCAGCTGATCGACACCTTCGAGTTCAACGGCCGGCAGGTGCCCTACGCCGAGTTCGTCGCGCCGGGCATGCTCGCGGCCTCGGCGCTCAACGGCGCGCTGATCGACGCGACGTTCAACACCTACTTCAAGCTGCGCTTCATGAAGCTCTACGACCAGATGCTCGCCACCCCGCTGACCACCCGCGACGTGGCGCGCGGCGAGATCGCGTGGAGCCAGCTGCGCGGGTCGACCTACGCCGCGGCCTTCCTGGTGATCATGACCGCGATGGGGCTGGTGCACTCGTGGTGGGCGGTCCTGGCGCTGCCGGCGACCGTCCTGATCGGCTTCGCGTCGAGCGCGGTGTGCATGGCGGCCACGACCTACATGACGAGCTGGCAGGACTTCGACAAGGTCACGCTCGTCCAGCTGCCGCTCTTCCTGTTCTCGGGCACGTTCTTCCCGATCAGTGCCTTCCCCACGCCGGTCCAGTGGCTGGTGGAGTGCACGCCTCTCTACCGCGGCGTGGTGCTCTGCCGGGAGCTGACCACGGGCGCGCTCTCGTGGGGCTCGGCGGTCTCGGTGCTCTACCTGGTCGCGATGGGGCTGGCCGGGCTGGTGGTCGTGCGCCGGCGGCTCGACGCGCTGCTGCTGACCTGACTCAGTCCAGGACCTTGTGCACGAGGTCGCAGAACTCGAAGTCCGGCTCCCACGTCGGCCAGTGCCCCTGCTTGCGGATCACGGTCTCCTTCAAGACGTCGCCGCCGGGCTGGCTGTCGCCGAGGGTGTCGTACGTCGTGTCCAGCGTCAGCGCGCCCCACTCGGCGAGGACGACCCGACCCTTGTCGTTCTTCACGACGAACGGCGCCCCGGACGTCACCGACCGGAACCGCCAGAGGTCGCCCTTCAGGTGATGGGCCTCGAGCTCGCGGAAGCGGGACTCGCCCCTCACGTAGGCCTGCCGGCCGTTCTCCGGGTTCGTCCAGACCTCGCGGTAGCGGTTGCGGTTGTCGTCGAGGAACGCCTGTCCGTGGGACCCCGGCACGTTGTACAGGGTCTCGAACCCCCTGGCGCGGCCCTCGACCTTGAACGGCAGTCCCTTGCAGTCCTTCGCCTTGAACTTGTAGGGGACGTTGTAGGGCCCCGAGTGGAAGACGTCGCCGCCGGGATGACGTGCCTGGGCCGGACCGGCCCCCACCACCAGCGATCCGGCCAGGCTTGCTCCACAGACCAGAGCGAGTAGTTTGCGCATCAGGACTCCCAGCTCTATGGCCGGACCCCGACCCGACGCGGTTCGGCGGACGATATGGCAGTCCCGGTCTAGCCTCGTCCGTCTGGGTCGCGCATCGCCCAAAGCAGGCAATTGGCAGGCATTTTCCGCAGCAGGCTGGTGCTGCCTACAGCGTGAGTCCCCACAGGGCCGTGTCGATCCAGCGGCCGAGCTTCCACCCGACCTCGGGCAGCAGCCCGACCCGCGCGAAGCCGCACGCCCGGTGCAGGGCCTCGCTCGCGTCGTTCGGCAGCGCGATCACCGCCAGCACCTGGTGGACACCGTCGGCACCGAGCCGGGCGAGCAGGTCGTCGTAGAGCAGCCGGCCCAGCCCCTGCCCACGCGCGGACGCATCGAGGTAGACCGACACCTCACGCGTGCGCGCGTACGCCGGCCGCGGCCGGTACGCCGACGAGTAGGCGTAGCCGACGACCTCACCGGCCGGGGAGCAGCCCACGAGCAGGTGGTCGCCGGGCTCCACGCTGGCCAGCCTGGTCTCCCAGTAGCCGAGCCCGGGGGACTCGAGGTCGAAGGTCGAGATCGCCGTGCGCACCTGCTCGTCGTAGATGGCCGCGATTCGCGGGAGGTCGGCAGGAACTGCGCTGCGGACGGTCACGGGTTCCATGATGATGTGGCCATGATCGAGCCCGACACCAAGGACTGGACCTGGGTCCTCCGCGAGCCCTGCCCGGAGTGCGGCTTCGTCGCCCGGCACCTCGACCGCGGGGACCTCGGGAGGATGCTGCGCGACGACGCGACGGGCTGGGCGGCCGTGCTGCGCGAGCCGGCTGCGACCGAGCGGCCGGACGCGCAGACCTGGTCGCCGCTGGAGTACGCCTGCCACGTCCGCGACGTGCACCGGGTCTTCGGCGGGCGGCTGCAGCTGATGCTGGAGGAGGACGAGCCGACGTTCGCCAACTGGGACCAGGACGAGACCGCGGTCGAGGGGCGCTACCACCTCCAGGACCCCGCAGTGGTCGGGCCGGAGCTGGTGGCGGCGGCGGAGGCGGTCGCGGCGCGGTACGACGCGCTCCACGACGCCCCTGAGGCGACCTGGGCCCGTCGCGGCCTGCGCGACAACGGCAGCGAGTTCACCGTCGACTCGATCGCCCGCTACCACCTGCACGACGTGCTGCACCACAGCCACGACGTGCGCGCCGCCGCAGCCCGGGCCACCGTCGCGGCCTACGACGGCGACGCGGCGCCCTACAGCGAGGCGGTCTGGGAGCTCAACGACGAGGTGCGCGGCGAGCTCGACTGGCTCGCCGGCGCGATCGGAGCGCGGCGGGTCGGTGCTCGAGATCGGCAGCGCCGGCGGCCGCGACGCCCTCGCGCTGGAGGAGCGCGGGCTGACCGTGCGGCGTACGGACATCACGCCGGCCTTCGTGGAGCTGATGCGCAGCCAGGGCCACGACGCCGACCTGCTCGACCCGCTCACCGACGAGCTGGGCGGGCCCTACGACGGCGTGTGGGCGAGCGCCTGCCTGCTGCACGTGGCGCGCGAGGACCTGCCGACCGTCCTGGGCAACCTGGCCGGCGCCACCCGGCCGGGCGGCGCGCTCGCCATGTCGCTCAAGGAGGGCGACGGCGAGGAGTGGTCGGTGCACGGTCACGTGCGGGCGCCGCGGCGGTTCGTCTACTGGCGGGAGGCGCCGCTGCGGGCGGTGCTCACCGAGGCCGGCTGGCGGGTGCAGGACCTCGCGCACGGGATCGGCAGCAGCGGGCAGGCGTGGATGACGATCAGGGCCGTGCGATTCTGAGCGGGTGAGGCACACCGAGTTCTGGAGCCGGATGGAGGAGGCCCTCGGGCCGTCCTACTACCGGGCCTGGGCGAGCCAGATCGTGATGGCCGAGCTCGACGGGCGCACCGCCCAGGAGGCGCTCGACGCGGGCGTGCCGCCCAAGCAGGTGTGGGCCGCGGTCTGGCGGGCGCTCGAGCTCCCGGCGAACCAGCGATGAGCCCGGTCGCGGACGTCGCCGTCATCGGCGGCACCGGCTTCTACGCCTTCCTCGAGGACTCCCCGGACGGCACGGAGGAGCACGCCGTCACGACGCCGTACGGCGACCCGTCGGCGCCGGTCGCGGTCGGGACGGTCTCCGGCCGCCGGGTGGCCTTCCTGCCGCGGCACGGCCGGCACCACGACTTCCCGCCGCACCGGATCAACCACCGCGCCAACCTCTGGGCGCTGCGCTCGCTCGGCGTCCGCCAGGTGCTGGCGCCGTGCGCGGTGGGCGGGCTCAGCGCCGACGTGGCGCCCGGCGACCTCGTGGTCCCGGACCAGCTCGTCGACCGCACCAGCGGCCGGGTGTCGTCGTACGTCGAGACCGGCGCGGTGCACCTGCCGTTCGCCGACCCCTACTGCCCGCGGGTCTCCGACGCACTCGTCGGCGCCGCACCCGACGTGCGCCGTGGCGGCACGATGGTGGTCATCGAGGGGCCGCGGTTCTCCACGCGGGCGGAGTCGCAGTGGTACGCCGCCCAGGGCGGCACGCTCGTCAACATGACCGGCGCCCCGGAAGCGGCGCTCGCCCGCGAGCAGCGGATGTGCTACGCCGCTCTCGCCCTGGTGACCGACATGGACGCCGGCGTCGAGGGCGACCGGGGGGTGGGCCAGGAGGAGGTCTTCGCGCTGTTCCGCGGCAACCTCGAGCGGCTCACCGGCCTGCTGACCGCCGCGATCGCGGCGCTGCCGGACCCCGGCGGCTGCACCTGCTCGACCTGGGCCGACGGCCTCGAGCTGACCTACGAGGTGCCGGACCGTGAGGGTCCTGCTCACCGGGTCGGCCGGGTTCATCGGGACGGCGGTCGGCGAGGTGCTCGAGGAGGACGGCCACGAGGTGGTGCGGGTCGACCTGATGCTGCCCCTGGCGCACGGCGCGGCGGAGCCGCCGCCGGGCACCCACCAGCTCGACGTCCGCGACGCCGCGGCCTGGGTGGAGCTGCTGCGCGGGGTCGACGCGGTCTGCCACCAGGCGGCCGTCGTCGGCGCGGGGGTGCGGGTGGGCGACCTGCCCCACTACGCCGGCCACAACGACCTCGGCACCGCGGCGCTGCTCGCGGCCATGCACGAGGGTGGCGTGCACAGGCTGGTGCTGGCGTCGTCGATGGTCGTCTACGGCGAGGGCCGCTACCGCTGCCCCGAGCACGGCGACCAGGCGCCGCCGCCCCGCGAGGTCGCCGCGCTCGAGGCCGGCGACTTCGAGAACCACTGCCCGAGCTGCGGTCTGCCCATGGACTGGGCGCTGGTCGACGAGGACGCGCGGCTCGACCCGCGCTCGTCGTACGCCGCCAGCAAGGTCGCCCAGGAGCACTACACCTCGGCGTGGGTGCGGCAGGCGGGCGCCCGAGCGGTCGCGCTGCGCTACCACAACGTCTACGGCCCGGGCATGCCGCGGGACACGCCCTACTCCGGGGTCGCCGCGCTGTTCCGCTCCTCGCTGGAGCGGGGGGAGGCCGCCGCAGGTCTTCGAGGACGGCGGGCAGGCCCGCGACTTCGTGCACGTGAGCGACGTGGCGCGGGCCAACCTCGCCGCGCTGCGGGCGGTCGTCGACGACGCGACCCGGCCGTACGCCGCCTACAACGTCGCGTCGGGGCATCCGGTCCGGATCCTCGACGTCGCCACGCTCGTGGGGCAGGGCACCGGCCGCGCCATCGCCCCCGAGGTGACCGGCGGCTACCGGCTCGGCGACGTCCGCCACGTCGTCGCCTCCCCGGCCCGCGCCACGGCCGAGCTCGGCTTCACCGCCGAGATCCACCCCGACCAGGGCCTGCCGGGGTTCGCCACCGCCCCCCTCCGGGCGTAGTCGAGTCCCAGCCCGGCTGCGGAGGTTTCGAGACGTTGCTGCGCAACCTCCTCAACCACCGGTGTTGAGGACGCTGCGCTCGAGATCGCCTCGGAGCCGTACGCCTGTCTCATCTCACCAGGCCGTGTAGAAGAGGTGCTGGACGACGAGGGCGGCGACCACCTGTACGCCGAGGCCCCAGGACCGCCAGCGCTCGGGCAGCAGGGCGAACGACACGGTCAGCCAGGGGACGAACGGCAGCCAGATCCGCTCCACCTCGGCCTTGCTCATGCCGGAGGCGTCGGCGACCGCGACCACCACGACGGTGGCGCCGACGAGCAGCAGCGGCGCCCGCGCCTCCCGGACGACCCTGGCGGCCCGGGTGCCGCAGCGAGCCCGGACAGCAGCAGCGGCCCGGCGCAGACGACGAGGCAGGCGAGGTCGCCGTACCACCAGTAGGACTGCGGCCGGTCCTGTGCGATCCCGTCGTGGTAGCGCTCGCGCAGCACCGGGTAGGCGTCCCACCAGGCGAAGCCGGCCGCGGCGAACCCGAGCACCACCGCCAGCGCCGCGGCCGCCGCGACGGGCAGCGGCCGCCACGAGCGCGCGGCCACCAGCACCGCGAGCGCGACCAGCCCCATCAGGGGCATGCCGTAGGACATCAGCACGCCGTAGCCCAGCAGCACGCCGGCGGGCACTGACCACCACAGCCGCCGGGTCGCCAGGGCCAGGCAGGCCAGCCCCCAGGCCATCACCGCACCGATGAGGGCGTCGGCCGAGACCGCCATGAAGACCGCGGCCGGCGTCAGCACCAGGAACGGCGCCGCGCGCCGCGCGACCTCCTCCGCGTCCAGCGCCCGCAGGGCGACCAGCACGGCGACCGCGGTGGAGGCGGCCAGCACGGTGACCACCACGCCCGGCGGCCAGGTCACCGCCGAGGCCCACCTTCACCAGGCCGACGAAGAACAGCAGCGTGCCGGGCGGGTGCCCCGCGACGTGGGTGGGCCAGTTGTCCTCGGCGGCGTAGGGGATCCGGTCGACGTAGGTAGTGAGGAGGGTGTGCACGTTGCCGACGTCGCGGGCGGTCCGGAGGTACTCGTAGGGGTTGCCCAGCGACCGCGACAGCCCGCGCGAGCCGTCGACCAGCGCCAGTGACAGCAGCCAGGCCAACGAGCCGGCGTACGACGCCAGCAGCAGCCTGCGCCACGGGAGCCGGTCGGCCAGGTCCGCGGCGTACCGCCACCCGAGGAGCGCGAGCAGCACCGCCGGGACGGTGCCGGGGCCGAAGAGCTTCGGCCGCCACAGCCCGTGCAGCGGTGGGACCTCGTGGGGGGACGCGTTGCGTGGAGCGCGCGCGGCAACCGACCAATCCAACCAGTGCGGGGCTCCGAACCCCATGAGGAGCACGACCACGGTGACGCCCGCACCCGCCCAGGCGGCGCGGGCCGCGGCCGTGGTCGACATGGACCGACCCTAGGTGCGCGACCCCACCACGACCCGCGCGAGTGCCGCCGTCACGAGTTCGTAAGGAGGCAGACCCGTTTCAGCAGACCGCTCCCTGCCTACCGTCGCCGGTGTGGAGACCGTGTGCGACCTCGTGCTGCCGTGCCGCGACGAGGCCGCCCGCGCTGGTGGACCTGCTGCCGAGGGTGCCCGCGGGGTTCGCCGTCGTCGTCGTGGACAACGGTTCGCGCGACGACACGTCGCGGGTGGCGCGCCGCCGGGGCGCGACGGTCGTCCACGAGCCCGTGCCCGGCTACGGCGCCGCCGTGCACGCCGGCCTGCTGGCGGCGACCAGCGAGCACGTCGCGTTCATGGATGGCGACGGCTCGTTCGACCCCGGCGACCTGCAGGCGCTGCTCGAGGACGTGCGGTCCGGTCGCGCCGACCTGGCGGTCGGCCGCAGGCGCCCGGTCGCCCGCGGCGTCTGGCCGTGGCACGCGCGGCTCGGCAACAACCTGGTCGTGTGGTGGCTGCGCCGCCGCATCGGGATGGCGGCCCACGACATCGCGCCGATGAGGGTCTGCCGGCGGGAGGCGCTGCTCGAGCTCGGCGTCCAGGACCGCCGGTTCGGCTACCCGGTCGAGCTGCTCCAGAAGGCCACGGCCGCCGGCTGGCGGGTCTCGGAGCGCGACGTCGCCTACCACCCGCGCGCGCTCGGCACCCGGTCGAAGGTGTCGGGCTCGGTGCGCGGCACCGTCCGCGCCGCCCGCGACTTCTGGCGGGTGCTCGCATGAGCCCGTCGGTGCTGGTCGTGGCCAAGGCGCCCGAGCCCGGGCGCGTCAAGACCCGGCTGGGCACCGAGATCGGCATGGACCGGGCCGCGGACGTCGCGGCGGCCGCGCTGCTCGACACGCTGAGCGCCGCGGCCGACGCCGTGGGCACCGGGCGCTGCCACGTCTCGCTCGACGGCGACCTCGACCACGCCGTACGCCGCGAGGAGCTGCGCGCCGCCCTGGCCGGCTGGACCGTCCACCCGCAGCGGGGAGCGGACTTCGGCGCCCGGCTCGCCGACGCCCACGCGCGCGTCCGCGGCCCGGTCGTGCAGGTCGGCATGGACACCCCGCAGCTGACGCCCGACCTCCTGCTCGCCGCCGCCGACGGGCTGGACGACCACGACGCCGTGCTCGGCCCGGCCGAGGACGGCGGCTGGTGGGTGCTGGCGCTGCGCGACCCCACGAGGGCGGCGGTGCTCGGCGGCGTCGCCATGTCCACCGCGACCACCGGCGCCGACACCAGGGCCGCGCTGGTCGGGTCGGGGCTCGACGTCGGCACCACCAGCACCCTGCGCGACATCGACGACGTCGCCGACGCGGACGCCGTGGCCGGGCTGGCTCCGGGGTCGCGGTTCGCCGAGGCGTGGCGCCGGGTGTGCGCATGACGCTGTCGAAGGCTCTCCCGGGGGAGGCGGCGTCGTTCTCCGAGGTCTTCGCCGAGGCGCTGCGCGGGCGGCCCTGCGCGGTCGTCGGGCTCGGCGACGCACCGGCCGAGCTGCCGGTGGACGAGTGGCGCCGCGACGCCGACGGCGCGGACCTCGAGCTCCTGTCGCACTGCGCCGGCCACACCCTCGACCTCGGCTGCGGGCCCGGCCGGCTGACCGCGGCCCTGGACCGGCTCGGTCACGTCGCGCTGGGCGTCGACGTGGTCGCGGAGGCCGTCGACCAGACCGTGGCGCGGGGGGTCGCCGCGCTGCGCCGAGACCTGTTCGACCGGCTCCCGGGGGAGGGACGCTGGCGGACCGCGCTGCTGGCCGACGGCAACGTCGGCATCGGGGGCGACCCGCTCGCCCTGCTGCGCCGCGCCCGCGAGCTGGTCTCCGCCGACGGGCGGGTCGTCGTGGAGCTGGCTCGGCCCGGCGTCCGCCCCCGGACCGAGTGGGCCGCGCTGCACTGCGCCGGGGTGCGCAGCAGCGCCGTTCCGCTGGGCGACGGTCGGCACCGACGACATCGGCGAGCTCGCGCGCCGCCGCTGGCTTCGGCAGCGTCGACGTGCACCCGGTGGGGGAACGGCGCTGGTGCGCCGTGCTGCACCCGTCCCGGCGGAGGGGTCGGCCGCATGATGGAGGGATGACCGAGCTGCGCCGGGCGTGGTTCCCCGCCGTGGTCCTGGCGGCCACGGTGGTCGAGCTGGTGGCCGCGGCGTGGCGCCCGCGGTGCCCGGCGTAGACCAGTTCGACGGCAAGGGCTGGGCGGTGCGGCTGGTCGCCTACCCGGCCCTGATGCTCGTGGCGCCGGCCGGGTGGTGGCTGGCGCGCGGCCGCGGCGCCGGCGCCCCGCCGTACGCCGCGTTCGGGCTGGTGATGCTGCCGTTCCTCTCCGACACCACCGCGAACTGGCTGGACCTCTTCCGGAGGGTCGGCTGGTGGGACGACCTGAGCCACGCGGCGCACTGGTTCCTGCTCGGCGCCGGCCTCGGGCTCCTGCTCGCGCCCTCGGTGCGGCCGCGCTGGGTCCTGGTCCCGCTGGTCGGCGGGATCGGCGCGGTGCTCGCCCTGGGCTGGGAGCTGGGGGAGTACGCGCTGTTCATCCGGCGACGGCAAGGAGGCCGGCGGCGCCTACCGCGACACGCTGGGCGACGAGACGCTGGGCACGTCGGGAGCGCTGCTGGCCGGCCTGCTGGTCACCTGGTGGACGGCGCGCGGCCGATCGCGCAACCTAAGAAAAGCCTCATCGGTTGAAGGCTCAACCGGTCCGCGATTCCGACGTACCGTCGACGTCGTGACCCCCTTCCGGCGCTGGTCCGTGGTCGCGGCCGGGACGCTGCTGCTGGTCGGCGCGCCGGTCGCGCTGCACCTGCTGCCCGCCGCCGACAGCGACGTGAGCGCCGGCCGGCTGCTGGCGCAGGCGCGCGCCGCCGAGGGGCACCCGTGGTCGGGGTTCGTCGAGACCGACGGGACCCTCCAGCTGCCGGACGCCGACCGGTTCAGCGACGTCGGCGCCCTGTTCGGCGAGCACACCCGGATGCGGGCGTGGTGGCAGGACGACGACCACTGGCGGGTCGACCAGCTCCTCCTCACCGGGGAGACCGACCTGGTGCACGACCGCGCGACGACCCTGCGCTGGGACTACGAGCACCTCGACGCGACGCTGAGCACGGGACCCCGACATCCGGCTGCCCCGCACCGCGGACCTCGTGCCCCCGGTGCTCGCCGAGCGGCTGCTGCGCGGGGTCCGCCCCGACGACGTACGCCGGATCGCCGCCCGGCGGGTGGCCGGCGTGAGCGCGCCGGGGCTGCGGGTGGTGCCGGCCTCCGACCTCTCGAGCATCGACCACGCCGACCTGTGGCTGGACCCGGGCTCCGGCGTACCGCTCCGCGTCGAGGTGTACGCCGCGGGGTCCGGCTCCGCCGCCTTCACCAGCGAGTTCCGGGAGTTCTCCGAGCGACCGGCCCGGCGACGCGCGGGTCGGCTTCGAGCCGCCGGCCGGCGTCGACGTGGAGTTCGACGACGTCCTCGACATCGCCGACGCCGCCAACCAGTACGCCCCGGTCCGCCCGCCCGCCTCGGTGGCCGGGCTGCCGAAGGCGGCGTCGTCGGACCGCGCGGTCGGCGTCTACGGAAGCGGGATGACCGAGGTCATCGCCATCCCGCTCCGCGACCGGGAGGCGGACGCGCTGCGCGACCAGCTCGCGACCACCCAGGGGGTGGACCAGGACCGTCGGCGGACCGTGGTCTCCGTTGGGCCGCTCGGGGTCGTGCTGACCGGCGCGGAGGGCGACGGCGGGTGGCTGCTGGCCGGCACGCTGACCCGGGCGGCGCTGGTCCGCGCGGCCGACGACGTGCTGGCCGGGTTCGTCTACGTGGACGACCGGTGAGCGACGGGCGCCCGGCGGTGATCCGCACCGAGGGACTGACCAAGAGGTTCGGCCCGATCACCGCCGTGGACGGGATCGACCTCGACGTCCGCGAGGGCGACGTCTACGGGTTCCTCGGCGCCAACGGCTCCGGGAAGACCACGACGGTCCGGATGCTGCTCGGGCTGGTGCTGGCGACCTCGGGACGGATGGAGCTGCTCGGCGAGGAGATGCCGCGGGCCGCCCGCCGGGTGCTGCCGCAGGTCGGCGCGCTGGTCGAGGGGCCGGCGGCGTACCCCCACCTGTCGGGACGGCGCAACCTGCGCCTCTTCGACGCGATGGCGCCCGACGGTCACCGCGCCACCCGCCGTCGCCGGGTGGCCGAGGCGCTCGAGCGGGTCGGGCTCGCCGCCGTGGACGAGCGCCCGGTCCGCGCCTACTCGCTCGGGATGCGGCAGCGGCTCGCCCTGGCCGGTGCCCTGCTGCGCGGACCGCGGCTGCTGGTGCTCGACGAGCCGACCAACGGCCTGGACCCGCAGGGCATCCAGGAGATCCGCGAGCTGCTGCTCGACCTCAACCGGGGCGGGACCACCGTGTTCCTCTCCAGCCACCTGCTCGGCGAGATCGAGCAGCTCTGCACCCGCGTCGGCGTCCTCGACCGCGGTCGGCTGGTCCTCCAGGCCGAGCTCGAGGAGCTGCGCCGGCTCACCGGCCGGGTCGAGGTGCACACCCCCGATGTCGAGCGGGTCCGGGCGCTGCTCGACGGCGTCGTGGAGGAGTACGACGGGCAGCGGCTCTTCGTCCGCGACCCCGACCCCGCGGCGCTCAACGCCCGGCTCGTGCAGGCGGGGATCCGGGTCACGAGGCTCGGCGCCGAGCGGCACACCCTGGAGGAGGTCGTGCTCGCGGCGACCTCGGAGAGCGCCGACCGGTTCGGGGTCGTGTCGTGATCCGCGTCGAGCTGGTCAAGCTGGTGCTCAGCCGCCGGACCTGGGCCACGATCGCGCTCATCGACGCCCTGCCGGCGCTGGTCGCGGTGCTGCTGGCGGTCACCGACCTCGGTCCCCGGCCCGGGACGGGTCCGGCGTTCCTGTCCACGGTCCTGACCGACGGCACGCTGTTCCCGCTCGCGGCGCTGGGCATCGTGCTGCCGCTGTTCCTGCCGATCGCGGTGGCGATCACGGCGGGGGAGGCGATCGCGGGCGAGGCGCAGCAGGGGACGCTCCGCTACATGCTGGTGCGACCGGTGGGCCGCACCCGGCTGCTGGTCGCCAAGCTCGTGGCGGTCATGACGTTCGTCGTGCTGACCGTGCTGGTGGTCGCCGCCACGGCGTACGTCCTCGGCATCCTGCTGCTCGGCGACGAGAACGTCACCGCGACCGGCCCGGCCAGCGTCTCCGGCAGCTCGATGTCGACCCCCGAGCTCGTGGGCCGGACCCTCCTGGCGCTCGGCTACGCGATGCTCTGCATGCTCGGCGTGGCGGCCGTGGCGCTGTTCCTGTCCACCGTCACCGAGTCGCCGATGGGCGCGGCCCTGGGCACCCTGGCCCTGCTGGTCGCCTCGACGCTGCTGCTCACCCTCGACGCCGCCGACCCGCTGCAGCCCTACCTGCCGACCCGCTACTGGCTGGCGTTCGTGGACCTCTTCCGCGACCCGATCCTGTGGCGCGACGTGCTGCGCGGGGTGCTGCTGCAGGTCGTCTACGTCGTGGTGTTCCTGGGTGCCGGCTGGGCCAACTTCATGACCAAGGACGTCACGGACTGAGCGCGGCCCGGTCGGGATAGTCCCTGACGTTCCTGCCGCCCGTTCGGCGTGTCGCCGGTCAGATCGTCAGGGACTATCGGGCCGGCGGGCAGCTCGGCGGCCGAGTCACGGGCGCAGGCTCTCGCAGCACGGCCTCGACGACCGAGATGACCTCCGGGGTGCGGGGCACGTCGGCGTGGGTCGGGTGGGCGTCGGGGCAGAACGACTGCAGGGAGAGGTCGAGGGCGCCGTCGAGCGACCCGGAGTCGGGCGGCACGACGGTCTTGTCGTCCTCGGTCCACAGGGCGACCCACAGGGGTCCCGGTGGTGTCTCGTCGTCGGCGTTGAGGCGGCGGAGCAGGTCGGAGTCGGGGTCGAGCTGCTGGCAGGCCGTGGGGCACGCCGTGGCGCCGAGCGCGCCCCCGAGCGAGGCGAGGTCGGTGCCGTGGTGGGGCGAGGCGAGGGTGACCGCGCGGCGTACGTGCGACCCGCCGCCCAGGTCGGCGACGTAGATCCGGACCACGACGCCGCCGGCGGAGTAGCCGACCAGGTCCACGGACGGCGCGCCGGTCTCGTCGAGCGCCGCGTCGACGGCGTCACGGAGGTGCTCGGCCTGCTGGCGCAGGTCCTGGGTCCCGGAGCCGGTCGGCTTCACGATGCGGGCGTCGCGGCCCTGGTCCGACAGGGCGTCGGCGAGGACCTGGAGAGATGCGGTCGAGCCGCCGTACCCCGGCACCAGCAGCACCGGCCCCGCCTCGTCCTGCGGGACCGGGTCGACCTGCGGGTCCCGGCGTACGACGACGGCCACCGTGACCGCGACGGCCGCGACCACCACCAGCACGGCCACGCCGAGCACCAGCCGGCGCCGCGCGGGCGAGAGCGAGTCGAGCACGCGACCAGTGTGCGTCGGGACCCGTCACGAGTTCGTAAGCAGCCGAAAGCGGATGACTGCCGCTCGATCTGCCTACTGTCCAGACATGCCCACGAAGCCGCTGCTGCGGCCGCCGTCCGAGGCGGACTTCACCTCGCGGCTGCGCAGCGCCGCGGTGACCGCTCGCCTGGGGCTGTGGCTGGGCGTCTGCTTCGGGATCTGCTTCGTCACCGGGCTGGTCAGCCACTACGCGCAGAACCCCGGCCACCCGGTGCCGTTCCCGGTGTCCCCTGCCTGGGGCTACCGAGTGACCCAGGGGCTGCACGTCGTCACCGGCACCGCGGCCGTCCCCCTGCTGCTCGTGAAGCTCTGGACCGTCTACCCGCGGCTGTTCCGGCGGCCCGAGCGCGGGACCCGCCGGCTGGTCCTGGACGCCCTGGAGCGCGGCTCCATCGCGGTCCTGGTCTCGTCGGCGGTCTTCCAGCTCGCGACCGGGACGCTCAACAGCGCCCAGTGGTACCCCTGGGACTTCTCGTTCCGCGCCACCCACTACGCCCTCGCGTGGGTCGCCATCGGCTCGCTGGCCGTGCACATCGCCGTGAAGCTGCCGGTCATCCGGCGCGCGCTGACCTCCGACATCGAGTCGACCGTCGACGACCGGCCCACCGCCACCGAGCCCGGGGTGCTGTCGCGGCGCGGGCTGCTGCGGACGGCGTTCCTCGCCTCGGGGGTCGCGGCGCTCGCGGTCGCCGGCGGCACGGTGCCGTGGCTGCGCAGGGTCTCGGTGTTCGCGGTGCGCAGCGGCGAGGGGCCGCAGGGGGTGCCGGTCAACAAGTCCGCCGCCGCGGCCCACATCACCGACGAGCTGGTCGGGCCGGCGTACCGCCTCGAGGTGGCCTACGGCGACCGCAGCGTCCAGCTCAGCCGGGAGGACCTCCAGGCGATGACCCAGCGGACCGAGAGCCTGCCCATCGCCTGCGTCGAGGGCTGGAGCGCCGGCGCGGAGTGGACCGGTGTCCGCGTGCGCGACCTGCTCGACCTCGTGGACGCGCCGTCGGGCCGCGACGTCGACGTCTACTCCCTGCAGCCGTCGGGTCCCTACCGGCACACGGTGCTCCACGGGAACTTCGCCGACCACGACCGCACCCTCGTGGCGCTGGCCCTGCACGGCGAGCCGCTCGACCGCGACCACGGCGAGCCGGCGCGGCTGATCGCGCCGGACCGGCCGGGCGTCCTCCAGACCAAGTGGTTGTCCCGGCTCGAGGTGTCAGCATGATCCGGACGCGCATGGCGCTGGGGGCGGTGGGCATCCTCCTCGGGCTGTACGGCGGGTGGCTCGTGCTCAGCCGGGGTCACGACCTCCTCAACCTGGTGCTGTGGCTGGTCGGAGGGGTGCTGCTCCACGACGGCGTCCTCGCGCTGGTCGTGCTGGTCGTGGGCACGGTCGCCGTGCGGCTGCTGCCGCGGTCGGCGAAGGCCCCGGCGGTGGTCGGGTTCGTGGTGCTCGGCTCGGTCACGCTGGTCGCGGTGCCGGTGCTCGGGAGGTTCGGCGCCCGGTCGGACAACCCGAGCCTGCTGGACCGCGACTACACGGTCGGGTGGCTGGTGCTGGCCGGACTGGTCCTGGTCGGCGTGGTCGCGGCGTCGCTCGTAGGCTCGCGACGCAGGTGAGGAAGAGGTGACCGTGGCCCGAGTGCTCGTGGTGGACGACGACCCGACCGTGCGCGAGGTGGTCGTCAGCTATCTGCGCGCCGCGGACCACGAGGTCGTCGAGGCGGCGGACGGGGAGACCGCGCTGGAGCGGCACCGCGACGCTCCCCACGACCTGGTCGTGCTGGACCTGATGCTGCCCGGCATCGACGGGCTCGAGGTGTGCCGACGCCTGCGCGAGCAGGGAGACGTGCCGGTGATCATG
Source organism: uncultured Actinomycetota bacterium (assembly GCA_963766475.1). Lineage (GTDB taxonomy): Bacteria > Actinomycetota > Actinomycetes > Propionibacteriales > Nocardioidaceae > Nocardioides. The sequence goes on from CAVXZS010000011.1 coordinate 606,916, forward strand.
CTGACCGCGCTCGGCGAGGAGACCGACCGCGTGATGGGGCTCGAGGTGGGCGCCGACGACTACGTCACCAAGCCGTTCAGCCCGCGCGAGCTCGCGCTGCGGGTCGACTCCGTGCTGCGGCGGGTCGTCGCCCCCACGGCGCCCCGGCGCCTGGTCGACGGCGACCTGGTCGTCGACGAGGCCGGGCACGCGGCGTACCGCGGCGGCGAGCCGCTCGCGCTCACCGGCCGCGAGTTCGACCTGCTGCGCTTCCTGCTGGCCCACCCCGGGCGGGCGTACTCGCGCGACGAGCTGCTCGAGCAGGTGTGGGGCTGGTCGTTCGGCGACCAGTCGACGGTGACCGTGCACGTCCGGCGGCTGCGCGAGAAGATCGAGGCCGACCCGACCAGGCCGGTGCGGCTGCAGACGGTCTGGGGCGTCGGCTACCGGTGGGAGGGCGCTGGGGCATGAGCAGCGACCAGCTCCAGATCCTGCTGGTGGCCAGCTCGTGCGCGGTCGGGGTGGGCGTCGCCGGCCTGGCCGTCGCGTGGGTGATCCGGCACCGCTCGATCTTCTGGCAGCTGGCCCTGGTCGTGGGGGTGGCCATCGGCTCGGTGCTGGCCGGTGTCGTCGCGATCGCCCGGCTGATGTTCATCTCACCCCACGACCGCGAGGTGGTGACGGTCGTGAGCGCGGCCTCCGGCGCGGTCGCGCTGCTGGTGGCCGTCGCGGTCGGCGCCGCCATCTCTCGGTGGTCGGCAGAACTCCGGGAGGACGCCCGCAGGCTGGACACGCACGGGTCGTTCGTCGCGGCGCGCCGCGGCCCGAGCGAGCTGCAGGAGCTCTCGGCCGAGCTGGAGCGCACCAGCCGCCGCCTCGAGGACTCCCGGGTCCGCGAGGCACGGCTGGAGAACTCCCGGCGCGAGCTGGTGTCGTGGGTCTCCCACGACCTGCGCACCCCGCTGGCCGGCATGCGCGCGATGGCCGAGGCCCTCGAGGACGGCCTGGCCGAGGACCCGGCGCGCTACCACCGGCAGATCCGCGCGGAGGTCGACCGGATGGTGCGGATGGTCGACGACCTGTTCGAGCTGTCGCGGATCCACGCGGGCGTGCTGACGCTGAGCCCGGAGATGGTGGCCCTGACCGACGTGGTCAGCGAGGCGATCGCCGGGGCCGACCCCGTGGCGCGGGCCCGGTCGGTGCGACTCGGCGGCAGCGTCGAGGAGGGACTCGCCGTGACCGCGGACCCGGTCGGGCTGTCCCGCGTGATGACCAACCTGGTGATGAACGCCGTCCGGCACACCGGGGCCGACGGCACCGTCGAGGTTCGCGGCCGGTCGGTGCCCGACGGCGTGGAGCTCAGCGTCAGCGACCAGTGCGGCGGCATCTCCGAGGCCGACATGGAGCGGGTCTTCGACCTGGCCTGGCGCGGAGGCTCGGCGCGGACGCCGGACCGCTCCGACGAGCTGGCGGGCGTCGGGGGAGCGGGGCTGGGGCTCGCGATCGTCAAGGGGATCGTCGAGGCGCACCGCGGCGTCGTACGCGTCGAGAACGTGGCCGCGGTCGGCTGTCGCTTCCTGGTCCGGCTCCCGGCCTGACGGCGTCCTGACAACCCGGCGTGTCGATCCCGCTATCGAACACCTGTTCGGCTAGATTTTCTCCACAGGTGCGACGCCGGGGCAGCTTCTCCACAACCCGACAGCCGGTAGGACCGGCCGTCGGTGGCCATCCCTAACGTCGAAGGAGCACCTCGCCCACACAGACGCACAGGAAGGCACGGCCCATGGCTGCAGACCGCGAAAAGGCACTCGACGCCGCCCTCGCCAACATCGAGCGCCAGTTCGGCAAGGGATCGGTGATGCGGCTCGGTGAGGAGTCCCGCGCCGCGCTCGAGGTGATCCCCACCGGCGCGATCTCGCTCGACATCGCCCTCGGCATCGGCGGGTTCCCGCGGGGCCGGGTCGTCGAGATCTACGGGCCGGAGTCCTCCGGCAAGACCACCGTCGCCCTCCACGCGGTGGCCAACGCCCAGCGGGGCGGCGGCATCGTGGCCTTCATCGACGCCGAGCACGCGCTCGACCCCGACTACGCCAAGGCGCTCGGTGTCGACACCGACGCGCTGCTCGTCTCCCAGCCCGACTCCGGGGAGCAGGCGCTCGAGATCGCCGACATGCTGATCCGCTCCGGCGCCCTCGACCTGATCGTCATCGACTCGGTGGCCGCGCTGGTGCCTCGCGCCGAGATCGAGGGCGAGATGGGTGACAGCCACGTCGGCCTCCAGGCCCGGCTGATGAGCCAGGCCCTGCGCAAGATGACCGGTGCCCTCAACAACTCCGGCACCACGATGATCTTCATCAACCAGCTGCGGGAGAAGATCGGCGTGATGTTCGGCTCTCCCGAGACCACCTCCGGTGGCCGGGCGCTGAAGTTCTACTCCTCGGTCCGCCTCGACGTGCGCCGCATCGAGACCCTCAAGGACGGCACCGACATGGTCGGCAACCGCACCCGGGTCAAGGTAGTGAAAAACAAGGTGGCTCCGCCGTTCAAGCAGGCCGAGTTCGACATCATGTACGGCAAGGGGATCAGCCGCGAGGGTGGCCTGATCGACGTCGGCGTCGAGGCGGGGATCGTCCGCAAGGCCGGTGCCTGGTACACCTACGAGGGCGACCAGCTCGGCCAGGGCAAGGAGAACTCCCGCGGGTTCCTCCACGACAACCCCGACCTCGCCAACGAGATCGAGAAGAAGATCCTCGAGAAGCTCGGCGTCGGCCCCGCGGTGACCGACGAGACGCCCGCACCGGCCGAGCCGATCGGTGTCGAGGACTTCTGAGCAGGACAGTGGTGAGGAGCTGCTCGCAGCTCGCGGTGGTTGAGGAGGGCGTTCGCGCCCGTCTCGAAACCCCGCGGTGGGCAGCCACATGACCTCCGGACAGGCGCCCGGGTCGACCTCGGGGTCGACCGACGCCTGGACGGGTGGCGTCGAGACGGGGGTGCGGGCCTGGGTGGGTGACCGCTCGGCCGCGCCCCCGCCCGACCTGCCGCCTGACCCGGTGGCAGACGGGCCGGACGCCGACCCCGAGTCGGTGGCCCGCAAGATCCTGCTCGACCAGCTGACCGGCCGGGCCCGCAGCCGCCAGGAGCTCAGCGACAAGCTGGCCGCCAAGGGCGTGCCGGCCGAGATCGCCACCCGGCTGCTCGACCGGTTCGAGGAGGTCGGGCTCGTCGACGACGGCGCCTTCGCCCGCACCTGGGTCAGCCAGCGCCAGTCGGCGAGCGGCGGCGGCAAGGGGCTGGCGCGCCGCGCCCTCGCCCAGGAGCTGCGCCGCAAGGGGATCGACGACGAGACCGCCGAGGCCGCGCTCGACGAGCTCGATCCCGGCGAGGAGGAGGTAGCCGCCCGCGAGCTGGTCCGCCGCAAGCTCCGGAGCCTGGCCCGGTTCGACGACCAGACGGCCACCCGCCGGCTGGTCGGCATGCTGGCCCGCAAGGGCTACTCGTCCGGGCTGGCGTTCTCGATCGTGCGAGACGAGCTGCGCTCGGCGGGCCGCGACCAGCCCGAGGAGCCGCACTCGGTCTGATCCCTCGTCGCGCCGGCCCACGGTCGACACAATGGGCGGGTGCCGCCCGCGGATCCCGTCCATCTCGTGGTGCTCGACCGCGGCCGCGAGCTGTCCGGCGTCGTCCACGACGGCGAGTCGTGGGCGGACGCCGCGCGGCGTACCTGCGCGAGCATGCACGGCGTGCCAGAGCCGGTCGACCTCTCCGGCATGACCAAGCGGTTCGTCGTCGACCACGACAACCGGATCGCGATCCGGGCCATGACCCGCGGCGACCTCGATGACGTGGTGGCCTGGCGGTCGGACCCGGAGGTGGTCCGCTGGTGGACGCCGGGCGAGCTGACCGACCGGGCCACCATCGAGGCGCAAGTACGCCGAGCGGATCGACGGGATGAGCCCGACCCGGATGTGGGTGGTCGAGGTGAACGGCCGCTCCGTCGGGTTCGTGCAGGACTACCGGATCGGCGACTACCCCGACTACGCCGTGCTCGGCCCGGACCCGAGCGCGATCGGCGTGGACTACGCGATCGGCGCGGACGCGTGGCGCGGCAAGGGGCTGGGCCAGCGGATGCTCTGGGCCTGGATGCTGCGGGCCCGCACCAGGTTCCCGGACGCCACGGCCTACTACGCCGCGCCCGACCACCGCAACGCCGCGTCGCTGCGGATCCTGGCGAAGGCGGGGTTCACCGAGGGCGTCTGGTTCGACGAGCCGCAGCCGGACGGCTCGACGACGACCATGGTCGGGTGCACGCTCGACGTGCTCACGGTCATAGGTTGAGTGGCATGAGCAGCGTGCTGAAGGCCTCCGACCTGCGACTGCCACCGGGACCGGTGGACCTCGACGCCATCGACAGCGGTGCCACCCCGGGCTTCGACGGTGGCAAGAAGGACGGCAAGGCGGCCCTGCTGGCGCTCGGCGACGACCTCTCGGACCTGCAGGAGCGGCTGTTCGCGGAAGGCGTCGCCGACGTCGGGCACGGCCGGGCGGCGCTCCTGGTGCTCCAGGGCATGGACACCTCGGGCAAGGGCGGGACGCTCCGGCACACGGTGGGGCTGGTCGACCCGCAGGGGCTGCGGATCACGTCGTTCAAGAAGCCGACCGAGGAGGAGCTGAAGGAGGACTTCCTGTGGCGGATCAGGAAGGCGCTCCCGACCAAGGGGATGATCGGCGTCTTCGACCGCAGCCACTACGAGGACGTGCTGATCGTCCGGGTGCACCAGCTCGTCGCCGCGGAGGAGGTGGAGCGGCGCTACGACGCGATCAACGCCTTCGAGGCCGAGCTGGTCGCCGCGGGCGTGACGATCATCAAGTGCATGCTGCACATCTCGGCCGACACCCAGAAGGAGCGGCTGCTGGCGCGGCTCGACGACCCGACCAAGCACTGGAAGTTCAACCCGGTCGACATCGACGAGCGGGCGCACTGGCCGCACTACCGCGAGGCCTACGAGATCGCGCTCGAGCGGACCAACACCGAGGTGGCGCCGTGGTACGTCGTCCCGAGCGACCACAAGTGGTACCGCAACCTCGCGATCGGCAACCTGCTCCACGAGACCCTGACCAACATGAACCCGCAGTGGCCGGCCGCCGACTTCGACGTCGACGAGCAGAAGCGCCGGCTGGCCGACGAGGTCCCGGTCACGTGATCCCCACCGTCGGCGTGACCCGCTACGTCACGCCGCTCCGTGAGGGCGGCAGCCTGCCCGGGCTCGTCGAGGCCGACGACCTCGGCACCTACGTCTGCAAGTTCCACGGGGCCGGGCAGGGCGTCCGGGTCCTCGTGGCCGAGGTCATCGTCGCGGGGCTGGCCGAGCGGATCGGGCTGCGCACCCCCAGGCTCGTGGGGCTCGACCTCGACCCCGACATCGCTCGCTACGAAGCGGACGAGGAGGTCCAGGACCTGCTCAACCGCAGCCCCGGGCTCAACCTCGGCGCGGACTTCCTGCCCGGCTCGTTCGGCTTCGACGGCCACGTCCCGGCGGGGAGCACCGACCCGGTGCGCGTGCTCTGGCTGGACGCGTTCGTCGCCAACGTCGACCGCTCCTGGCGCAACCCCAACCTGCTGCTGTGGCACGGCAACCTGTGGGTGATCGACCACGGCGCCGCGCTCTACTTCCACCACGGCTGGTCCGGGGGCGTGAGCGACCCCGAGCGGTTCGCGGCGCAGGCCTGGACCGCGGACGACCACATCTTCCGCGAGCACGCCGGCGAGCTGCCCTCCGTCGACGCCGAGCTGCGCGGACTGCTCGGCCCCGAGGTCTTCGCCGAGGTGCTGGAGCAGGTGCCGGACGCCTGGCTCGAGCCGGCCCCCGGCGCGGACGACCCGCCCGCCCTGCGCGCGGCGTACGCCGACTTCCTCAGCGCCCGCCTCGGCACCCGCCAGTGGCTCCCGCAGGTCGCCGCATGACCGAGCAGAAGCTGTCGTACGAGTACGTCGTGCTCCGCTGCGTCCCGCGCGTGGACCGCGAGGAGTTCGTGAACGTCGGCGTCGTCCTCCACTGCCAGATGGCCGACTTCCTCGCCGTCGCCTGGCACGTCGACCGCGACCGGCTGCTCTCCCTGGACCCGCGGATCGACGTCGACCAGGTCTGCGAGTCCCTGGCCTTCGTCGACGCCGTCTGCACCGGCCACCCGACCGGCGGCGCCCCGGCGGGAGAGCCCCTGACCCAGCGCTTCGGCTTCCTCAAGGCCCCGCGCTCGACCGTCCTCCAGACCAGCCCCGTCCACGGCGGCGTCACCGCCGACCCCGGCCGCCAGCTCGAGCGCCTCCTCGAACAGCTCGTCGGCTGAGCCGACCCGGCTCGTCGGGACGCGTGTAGAGGGTCGAGTCGGCTCGTCGGGACGTGTGTGGAGGGTCGAGTCGGCTCGTCGGGACGCGTGTGGAGGGTCGAGTCGGCTCGTCGGGACGCGTGTAGGGGGTCGAGTCGGCTCGTCGGGACGTGTGTGGGGGGTCGAGTCGGCTCGTCGGGACGCGTGTAGGGGGTCGAGTCGGCTCGTCGGGACGCGTGTGGGGGGTCGAGTCGGCTCGTCGGGACGCGTGTGGAGGGTCGAGTCGGCTCGTCGGGACGCATCTAAGGCTGATCTGGTGGCCAGGTCACGTCCCATGTTCCAACGCGCCGACTCGGCGCGTTGAGCGGGTGCCGATGAGCCGACTCGGCGTTTGGGTTGAGCGTGGTGCCGATGAGCCGACTCGGCGTGGTGAGCGTGTGCCGATGAGCCGACTCGGCGGGTTGAGCGTGTGCCGATGAGCCGACTCGGCGCGTTGAGCGGGTGCCGATGAGCCGACTCGGCGTGTTGAGCGTGTTCCGATGAGCCGGGTCGGCGTGCTCAGACGGGGACGAGCTCGACCGCGCCGACGGCGTAGCGGGCGAGTACGGCGAGGGCCAGGTTGGGGTGCGCGCCGAGCGGCTCGGAGACGGCGACCGCACCGGCCTCGAGGGCCAGCTCGGCCGCGCGGTCGGGCAGGAAGCCGGGCGCGAGGAACAGCGAGGCGACCGCGATGTGGCGGCGGCCCTCGGCGCGGAACGCGCGGACCGCCTCGCCGGTGGCCGGCGGTGCGCTCGAGGCGTACGCCGCGGTGACCGGCAGCCTGTGGTGGGTGCCCCACACCCGGCCCAGCCGCGCGACCGCCTGGTTGGCGAGCGGGTCGCTGGAGCCGGCCGCTGCCAGCACGAGGGCGTCGAGCTCGCGCACCCGCGCGGCGGCCAGGGCCTCGCGCAGCCGCTCGTCCAGCACCTCCAGGAACGACGCCTCGAGACCGAGGATCGAGGTGGCGTGGATGCGCACCTGCGGGTGCCGCGCGGAGGCCTCGGCGACAGCGGACGGCACGTCCACCTTGGCGTGGTAGGCCTCCGTCAGCAGCAGAGGTACGACGACGATCTCGTCGTGGCCCGCCTTCACCAGCCGCTCCACGACCGTGTGGAAGTCGGGCTTGGAGAGCTCGAGGAACGCGGCCTCGACCTTGAGGTCCGGCCGCATCGCGCGGACCTCCTTGACCAGGGCCTTGATCGTGGCGGCGGAACGGCGGTCGCGGCTTCCGTGTGCCAGGGCCACCAGGGCGGGTGCGGCCATCTCAGGGCCTCCCTTCAATCGGGTTGTGCTGACGCCGAGCGATGCGGGTCATGAGTGGATCCCGCACTCGGTCTTGTTGGTGCCGGCCCACCGGCCGCTGCGGGCGTCCTCGCCCGGAGCGACGCGACGGGTGCAAGGAGCGCAGCCGATCGACGGGTAGCCGTCGTAGACCAGCGGGTTGACGAGCACGCCGTTCTCGGCGATGTAGCGCTCCACCTGCTCGTCGCTCCATCGCGCGAGCGGGGAGACCTTGACCTTGCCCTTCTTGGCGTCCCAGCCGATGACCGGGGCGATCACCCGGTTGTGCGTCTCGGCCCGGCGCAGCCCGGTCGCCCACGCGTCGTACGCCGCGAGCGACTCGGTCAGGGGCTTGACCTTGCGCAGCGCGCAGCACAGGTCCGGGTCGGTCTTGTAGAGGTCCTTGCCGTACGCCGCGTCCTGCTCGGCCACGCTCTGCACCGGCGTGATCGTGAGCAGGTTGACGTCGAGCGTCGAGGCGACGGCGTCACGGGTGCCGATCGTCTCGATGAAGTGGTAGCCGGTGTCGAGGAAGACCACGTCGATGCCGGGCACCACCTTGGACGCGACGTCCGCGAGCACCGCGTCGCCCATCGACGACGTGATGCAGAACCGGTCGCCGAACGTCGCCGCGGCCCACTCGATGATGGTCTCGGCCGGTGCCAGCTCGAGCTCGGCGCCCCAGTGGGACACCAGCTCGCGCAGCTCCTCGGCGGAGCGGCCCTGGGTCTCGATGCCGCGGGAGGCGCGGGCGGTGTTGGTGGTCGCAGCGGTCATGACGGGCTCCCGGACGTCGATGCGCCTGGCCGCACCAGGCCGAGCATCTTCAGGGAGAAGGCGCGCAGGCAGCCGCGGCACTCCCACGAGCCGGGCGACGCGTCGTGCGGCCAGAGGTCCTGCTCGCCGCAGTAGGGGCAGTGCACGGGGAAGCCACGTTCGCTCATGCCGGAGTCGCCTCCAGCGTCTTCTCGCCGCGCAGCAGCTCCTCGTCCGCACGCGCCACCCAGGTCGCGAACGACTCCTCGGGCGCGCGGTCGGCGAGGTAGTTGGAGACCACCACGGTCACGTAGTCGTCGAGCCCCTCGCTGGTCACCTTGTGGGCGCGGAGCTTGCGGCCGAAGTTGGCCTGCAGCCCGGTCGCGCCGCCGAGGTGCACCTGGAAGCCGCCGACCTGCTGGCCCTCGTGCATCACCAGCTGGCCCTTGAGGCCGATGTCGGCCACCTGGGTGCGGGCGCAGGCGTTGGGGCAGCCGTTCATGTTCACCGTGATCGGCGTGTCGAGCCCGGGGAACCGGCGCTCGAGCTCCTCGACGAGGTCGCGGGCCCGCGCCTTGGTCTCGACGATCGCCAGCTTGCAGAACTCGATGCCGGTGCAGGCCATCGTGTTCTGCCGCCAGTACGACGGTCGCGCGGGCAGGCCGATGCCGTCGAGCGCCGCCGCGAGCGGCTCCACCCGGTCGGGCGTGACGCCGATCAGCACGATCTTCTGGTACGGCGTGAGGCGCGCGCCTGCGACGGCGTACTGCTCCATGAGGTCGGCGAGCTCGAGCAGCTTGGTGCCGGAGATCCGGCCCGCGATCGGCGCGATCCCGATGTAGAAGTTGCCGTCCTTCTGCTCGTGCACGCCGACGTGGTCGCGGTGTCCGGTGGGGGAGGGCGGCGAGTCGCAGCTGACGAGCTCGCGGCCGAGGTACTCCTTCTCGAGCACCTCGCGGAACTTCTCGACCCCCCAGTCGGCGACCAGGAACTTCAGCCTGGCGCGTGAGCGCAGCCGGCGGTAGCCGTAGTCGCGGAAGATCGAGGTCACGCCCTCCCAGACGTCGGGCACGTCGGCCGTCGGCACCCAGACGCCGAGCTTCTGGGCCAGCATCGGGTTGGTGGCCAGCCCGCCGCCGACCCAGACGTCGAACCCGGGGCCGTGCACGGGGTGCACGGTGCCGACGAACGCGACGTCGTTGGTCTCGGGGGAGACGTCGTGGCTGGGGTGGCCGGTCAGGGCGGTCTTGTACTTGCGCGGCAGGTTGGAGTACTCCGGGTTGCCGATCGCGCGCCGCTTGATCTCGGCCAGCGCCTCGGAGCCGTCGATGATCTCGTCCTTGGCGACGCCGGCGACGGGCGAGCCCAGGAACGGTCGCGGCGAGTCGCCGCACGCCTCGGTGCTGTCGAGGCCGGCGTCGTCCAGCTTCTGCCAGATGGCCGGGACGTCCTCGATCCGGATCCAGTGGAACTGGATGTTCTCCCGGTCGGTCACGTCGGCGGTGTCCCGCGCGTAGTCCTGCGCGATCTCGCCGAGCGCCCGCACCGTCGCCGCGGGCAGCAGCGCGCCGTCCGAGCGGACCCGCATCATGAAGAACTCGTCGTCGAGCTCCTCCTCCTCGAGCGTCGCGGTCTTGCCGCCGTCGAAGCCGGGCGCGCGCTGGGTGTAGAGACCCATCCAGCGGAACCGGCCGCGCAGGTCTGCCGGGTCGATCGAGTGGAAGCCGCGCTTGCTGTAGATGTGCAGGATCCGGTCGCGGACGTTGAGCGGGTCGTCGTCCTTCTTGGACTGCTCGTTCTTGTTCAGCGGCTCGGTGTAGCCGAGCGCCCACTGACCCTCACCGCGCTTGGGGCGCGGGATCTCGGTGTGCTCGGCCTTCTTGGCACTGAAGCGCATATCGGACATGCGGTGGGTGGTCCTTCGCTGGGAGGAGGGGCCACACTCGACGATGAGTGCGGTGCCCTGCTCGACGGGTGCTGGACGTCGACGTCAGCGGGACCGACAGATCATGGTGCGCGTGCGCATCAGGTCCACGTGGCGGCGTACCACGAGGTGCGCGTGCGTTGCAGCACTGATCATGCGGACCAGTCTCAGACCGTGGACCGCCGTCCTACAATTCTGAATCTCATGATGCGGGACAGCAATCCACGATATGAGACGACAAACCACCGGACGAGCGTGGCGGCTGGGTACGACGTGTGCTGCCTCACTAGTCTTTCGCTCATGGCCGACCTCGACGCCCTGACCAGCTCCGCCTACACCCAGGCCCTCGAGGTGATCGCCTCGGTCGAGCCGCGGATCGCCGACGCGACCCGCCAGGAGCTCGCCGACCAGCGCGGCTCGCTCAAGCTGATCGCGAGCGAGAACTACGCCTCGCCGGCGGTGCTGCTGACCATGGGCACCTGGTTCAGCGACAAGTACGCCGAGGGCACCATCGGCCACCGCTTCTACGCCGGCTGCCAGAACGTCGACACGGTCGAGGCCCTGGCGGCCGAGCACGCCCGCGAGCTCTTCGGCGCGCCGTACGCCTACGCCCAGCCGCACTCCGGCATCGACGCCAACCTGGTGGCCTTCTGGTCGATCCTGGCCCACCGGGTGGAGGGCCCGTGGCTGGAGAAGTACGGCGCCAAGAACGTCAACGACCTCTCCGACGAGGACTGGGAGTCGCTGCGCCACGAGCTCGGCAACCAGCGGCTGCTCGGCATGAGCCTCGACTCCGGCGGCCACCTCACGCACGGCTTCCGGCCCAACATCAGCGGCAAGATGTTCCACCAGCAGCAGTACGGCACCGACCCCGAGACCGGGCTGCTCGACTACGACAAGGTCGCCGCCAAGGCCCGCGAGTTCAAGCCGCTGGTGCTGGTGGCCGGCTACTCGGCCTACCCGCGGCGGGTGAACTTCGCCAAGATGCGCGAGATCGCCGACGAGGTCGGCGCCACGCTCATGGTCGACATGGCGCACTTCGCCGGGCTGGTCGCCGGCAAGGTGTTCACCGGCGACGAGGACCCGGTGCCGCACGCCCACATCACCACGACCACCACCCACAAGTCGCTGCGCGGCCCGCGCGGTGGCCTGGTGCTGGCGACCGAGGAGTACGCCTCGTCGGTCGACCGCGGCTGCCCGATGGTCCTCGGCGGCCCGCTCTCGCACATCATGGCCGCGAAGGCGGTCGCGCTCGCCGAGGCCCGGCAGGACTCCTTCAAGACCTACGCCCAGAACATCGCCGACAACGCGAAGTCGCTGGCCGAGGGCTTCCTGACCCGCGGCGCCGACCTGGTCACCGGCGGCACCGACAACCACATCGTGCTGCTCGACGTCTCGTCGTTCGGCCTCACCGGCCGCCAGGCGGAGTCCGCGCTCCTCGACGCCGGGGTGGTCACCAACCGCAACTCGGTCCCGTCCGACCCCAACGGCGCGTGGTACACCTCCGGCGTCCGGCTCGGCACGCCGGCGCTCACCACCCGGGGCTTCGGGCACGACGAGTTCGACACCGTCGCCGAGCTGATCGTGCACGTCCTCCAGAACACCCAGCCCGGCACCACCAAGGACGGCAGGCCGTCGAAGGCGTCCTACGTCCTCGCCGAGGGCATCGCCGACAAGGTCAAGGACGCCTCCGCGGAGCTCCTCGACAAGCACCCGCTCTACCCCGGTCTCAACCTCGGCTGAGCGCCTCGGTGGTTGAGGAGGTTGCGCAGCAACCGTCTCGAAACCTCTGAAGGTGGGGCTGGGAGTGGATGGGTTCCAGCCCCGGCTCACCAGGTTTCGAGACAGGCGCTAGCGCGCCTTCCTCAACCACCGGCAGGCCTGAACCTCGCCTGAGCACGTCGGTGGTTGAGTGGATGGGTTCCAGCCCCGGGCTCACCAGGTTTCGAGACAGGCGCTGGCGCGCCTTCCTCAACCACCGGCCGGCCTGAACCTCGCCTGAGCACTCGGTGGTTGAGGAGGTTGCGCAGCAACCGTCTCGAAACCTCTGAAGGTGGGGCTGGGAGTGGATGGGTTCCAGCACCGGCTCACCAGGTTTCGAGACAGGCGCTGGCGCGCCTTCCTCAACCACCGGCAGGCCTGAACCTCGCCTGAGCACCTCGGTGGTTGAGGAGGTTGCGCAGCAACCGTCTCGAAACCTCTGAAGGTGGGGCTGGGACTGGATGGGTTCCAGCACCGGCTCACCAGGTTTCGAGACAGGCGCTGGCGCGCCTTCGTCGACCACCGACCGGTCAGCCTCGCCAGCGGTACTCCACCTCCGGGCGGCCGCTGCCGCCGTAGCGCGGGTGCCGCTCGACCCGGCCGCCGTCGGCGAGGTGCTCGAGGTAGCGCCGCGAGGTGACCCGAGAGGCGCCGACCAGGGCGGCCACCTCGGTCGCGGAGAGGCCGTCGGACGCGTCGCGGAGCGCGGTGGTGACCTCGCGGAGGGTCTCGGCGCTCATCCCCTTGGGCAGCGCGGTGCTGGTGGTCCGCAGCGAGCCGAGCAGCGCGTCGACGTCCTCCTGGTCGAGCTCCCGGGTCTCGGCCGAGGCGCGGTAGGCGGCGTACTGCTCGAGCTTGGCGCGGAACGTCGCGAACGTGAACGGCTTGAGCAGGTAGATGACGACGCCCTGGGTCACCGCGTTGCGGACCACGTCGGCGTCCCGGGCCGAGGTCACCGCGATCACGTCGCACCGGTGGCCGGCCGCACGCACCCGCTGGAGGAGGCCGAGGCCGTGCCCGTCGGGGAGATGCATGTCGAGCAGGACCAGGTCGACGCCCGGGTCGGCGGCGAGGAACCGCGCCGCGTCGTGGGCCGAGCGCGCGGTGCCGGCCAGCTCGAAGCCGGGCACCCGGTCGACGTACGCACCGTGGGCCTCGGCGGCGGTGGCCTCGTCCTCGACCACGAGCACGCGTACGACGCCGGGCGCGGCGGTCATCGCCGGCTCACCGGCGAGACCTCCGCCGGGTGCAGCGTCACGGTGAACCGCGCGCCACCGAGCTCGGAGCGGCCGATCTCGACGTCGCCGCCGTGCCGGCGCGCGACCTGTGCGACCAGCGCCAGGCCCACGCCTCGCCCGACCTCCGCGGAACCCTTGGTGGTCCAGCCCCGCTCGAGGGCGTGCGCCGCCGCGTCGTCGTCGAGTCCCGGGCCGCTGTCCTCGACCGCGACGACGACGGCGGTCGGGTCGCCGCCCAGCGTGACCCGCACCCGCCGCACGTCCGCGTGGGCGAGTGCCTCGAACGCGTTGTCGACGAGGTTGCCGAGAATGGTGACCAGGTCTCGGGCCGGCACCTCGGTGTGGGGGAGCCCGCCCTCGATGTGGAGCTGGATGCCGCGCTCGGCGGCGTCGGCGTTCTTGCCGAGCAGCAGCGCCTCGACCACCGGGTCGCCGACCGCGCCGACGACCTGGTCGGTGAGCAGCTGCGCGACCTGCAGCTCCTCGGTCGCGAAGTCGACGGCCTCGTCGACCCGGCCGAGCTCGATCAGGGAGACCATCGTGTGCAGCCGGTTGGCGGACTCGTGGTTCTGGGCCCGCAGCGAGTCGCTGAGGCCGCGGACCACGTCGAGCTCGCCGGTGACCGCGCGCAGCTCTGTGTGGTCGCGCAGGGTGACCACGGCACCGACGTCGGCGCCCTGCCAGGTGGCGGGCGACGAGCTCACGACCAGGACCCGGTCGCCCGCGAGGTAGATGTCGTCGGCCTCGGCGGTCCGGCCGAGGGCGGCCCGCACCAGGCCGGGCGCGAGGCCGAGCTCGGCGAGCGGGCGCCCGAGGACGTCGTCGGGCAGGTCCAGCAGCCGCCGCGCCTCGTCGTTCACGAGCTGGACCCGGCCCCCGGTGTCGAGCAGCAGGAGTCCCTCGCGGACCGCGCCGAGCACCGCCGTGTAGTACTCGTACATCCGGGTGATCTCGGCCGGGCCCAGCCCGTGCGTCTGGCGGCGCAGCCGGCGGCCGACCAGCCAGGTGCCGGCCAGCCCGACGCCGAGCACCAGCAGCGCCGAGATCCCGATCAGCGCCAGGTCGTGGCGCAGCTGCACGTCGATCGAGGAGATCGTGATGCCGACCGAGACCATCGCGACCACGCGGCGGCTGCCGTCGGCGGCGAAGACCGGCACGACGGCCCGCATCGACGGTCCGAGGGTGCCGGTGAACTGCTGGGTGAACGGCCTGCCCTCGGGCGCGGTGCCGACGTCGCCGATGAACCTCTTGCCGATGTTGTCGGGCTCGGGGTGGCTGTAGCGGATCCGGTCCATCGACATGACGACCACGAAGTCGACGTCCGAGTCCTGGTAGACCCGGTCAGCGAACGGCTGGATCGTCGCGCTGGGGTCAGGGGTGCCGAGCGCCTCGGTGATCGTGGGGGAGTCGGCGACCGCCTCGGCCACCGACACCGCGCGGTCGGTGGCGGCCTCCCGGGTGTCGCGCCTCGCGTCGTACGCCGCGAGCGCGACCGAGACGACGACCAGCACGAGCACGACCAGGACCTGGAGCAGCAGCACCTGCCGGGCCACCGACAGGTTGCGCCCGAGCCGCCGAGCACCGGTCGTCACGTGCGGATTGTGACACCCCGCGGGGCCCTCAGGGATCGCCTCAGCTGTCCAGCGTCCGTGCGAACTCAACGACCACAACGGTGACCGGGGTCACATTCTCCAGCAGGGTACCGAGCAGTCATCGGAGCACCCGGGGACTCGGCACAGGAGGCAGCATGACCACGACAGGCACGGCCGGCACGGACGCCGGCCCACAGAACCGGACTCACTACCTCTACCTCGCGGTGATCGTCGCCGTGGTGCTCGGCATCCTCTTCGGGGTCGTCGCCCCCGACGCCGCGGTCGAGCTCAAGCCGCTCGGCACCGGCTTCGTCGCGCTGATCAAGATGATGATCCAGCCGGTCATCTTCTGCACCCTCGTGCTCGGCGTGGGCTCGGTGGCGAGTGCCGCGCGCGTCGGGAAGGTCGGCGGGCTCGCCCTGGGCTACTTCCTGTCGATGTCCACCGTCGCGCTCGCCATCGGCCTGGTCGTCGGCAACCTGATCAAGCCGGGCAGCGGGCTGCACCTCGACGAGGCCGCGGCCAGCGCCGGCCAGGAGCAGGCCGCCGCCGGGCACGGCAGCACCACCGAGTTCCTGCTCGGGATCATCCCCACCTCGATGTTCTCCTCGCTGACCAGCGGCGAGGTACTGGAGACGCTGCTGGTCGCCCTGCTGGTCGGGTTCGCGCTCCAGCGGATGGGCGCTGCCGGCAAGCCGATCCTGCGCGGCATCTCCCACCTGCAGCGGCTCGTGTTCAGGGTGCTCGCGATGATCATGTGGGCCGCCCCGATCGGCGCCTTCGGCGCGATGGCCGCGGTGGTCGGCGAGACCGGGCTCGACGCCCTCAAGAGCCTGGCGCTGCTGATGGTCGCCTTCTACATCACCTGCGTGCTCTTCGTGTTCGTGATCCTCGGCACGCTGCTCAAGGTCGTCACCGGCGTCAACGTCTTCAGCCTGTTCGCCTACCTCGGCCGCGAGTTCCTGCTCATCCTCTCGACGTCGTCCTCGGAGTCGGCGCTGCCGCGGCTGATCGCGAAGATGGAGCACGCCGGCGTCGAGAAGACGACCGTCGGGGTCGTGGTCCCGACCGGCTACTCGTTCAACCTCGACGGCACCGCGATCTACCTGACCATGGCCTCGCTGTTCATCGCCGAGGCGCTCGGCGACCCGCTGTCGATCGGTGAGCAGATCTCGCTGCTGCTCTTCATGGTGGTCGCCTCGAAGGGCGCCGCGGGCGTCACGGGCGCCGGCATGGCCACCCTGGCCGGCGGGCTGAGCTCGCACCGGCCCGAGCTGGTCGACGGTGTCGGGCTGATCGTGGGCATCGACCGGTTCATGTCCGAGGCGCGGGCGCTGACGAACTTCGCCGGCAACTCGATCGCCACGGTCCTGGTCGGCCACTGGACCGACAGCCTCGACCGCGACCGGCTGGACCGGGTGCTCGCCGGGGACGAGCCGTTCGACGAGACCACGATGCTCGACGACGACGAGGAAGAGCTCGACGCGGACCAGGAGTCGAAGGCGGCGGTGTCGACCTGACCCGTCAGCGCCGCTGGCCCGCTGTGCTCTCGAGAAGGTCGAGGGCGTAGCGGGCCAGCTTCGCGCGGTCCGCGGCGATCCGCATCGTCCGCTCGTCGATCGGCCCGTCGAACAGGTCGAACGGCACCGCCGACAGCCCGGTCATGACGAGCAGGCACAGGGCGTGGCCGCGCCGGACCTGCTCCTCGGGGATCTCGGAGCCCTCGGCACGCAGCCCCGCGACGTACGCCGCGACGATCGTCTCGTCGAGCTCGGCCAGGTCGTCGGCGCCGCGCTTGCCGATCTGGATGTCACCGACGAGCAGCTGGGTCAGGTCGAAGCCGACCGGCGCGCCACCCCAGAAGCCGAAGTCGATCATCACGAGCTCGTCGTCGTGCTCGCCGGCCAGCAGGTTGTTGGGGCAGGCGTCGCCGTGGCTCAGCAGATAGGGCAGCGCGTCCGCCTCGGCGGCCAGCGCGGGCGCGTCGGCTGCCGTCGCGCGGAGCCGGGCGCGGAGCTCGTCGTCGAACGCCGCGCACAGCGGGTGCCGCCACACCTCGTCGCTCATCAGGAGCGGCTGGACCTGCACCTGCAGCCGTCCCTTGACGTAGGTGTCGAGCAACCAGTCCATGTCCCGCAGGTGCTGGAGCGGCGCGAGGGCCGGGCTGCCGGAGAAGCGGCCGAGGAGGTACGCCGCCCGCTCGTAGCGCCTGCGGTCCCACGTGGCCGGCCGGGCGACAACCTCCTCGAGCCAGATCGCCGACGACGTGTCGTCGAGGTCGTAGACGCCCAGGGCCCGCGGCGCCCGGAGCCCCTCGGGAAGCAGAGGCCCGATGTCGGAGCGGTAGACCTCGGCCTCGGTCTTCCACGGCACGGTCGACTCCGCCCACTCCCGGAGGTGCTCGGGGACCATCTGGAAGAACGGCGACCGCGACCAGGACTGCACCTGCTTCACGAACAGCCGGTAGGGCGCCTTGCCGCACGGGGTGGCGGCGTGGCCGCTGACCCACCAGCGGCCGCCGGTCGTGATCGCGGGCAGGTCGTAGTCGACCCGGTCGACACGGGCGTCGAGCAGCTCGACCTCGTCCAGGTGGAGCAGGTCGGCCACCATCGCCGCCAGCTGTGCGTCACTGACGTCGGCCGCACCGAGCTCGTCGCGAGTCCCCATGAAAGGAAAGTTACTTGACGACCTAGGAGAATGTAAAGTGGCTTTATGACCTCCGGCGAACAGCACGTGCTGATCCCCCTGGGCCACCTCATGAACGAGAGCCGGCTCCTGGTGCTCGAGGGCGGGGAGCCGGGACTCCGGCCCTCCCACCATCGCGTGATCGGGCACGTGCCGCCGGAGGGCATCACGGTCACGGACCTCGCCGAGCGGGTGGGCATGACCAAGCAGGGCATCGGCCAGTTCGTCACCCAGCTCACCGAGTCCGGGCACCTCGCCGTGCAGCGCGACCCCGACGACCGCCGGATCCGCATCGTGCGCCGCACGGCCGAGGGCGACGCCGCGGCCCGGCGGCTCAGCGACCTCCTCGAGGAGCTCGAGGCGACCTGGGCGAACCGGGTCGGCACCGCCCGCTACGAGGAGTTCCGGGCCATCCTCGACGAGCTCGCGGAGGCCGACGACGCGTAGGTGCAGGACCCTGGTGCGTGCGTCGTAGGGACGTCCGAGACTGTCCTGGTGGAGAGCGACGCCTGGGAGCTCGTCTGGGAGGACGACTTCGACGGCCCCACGCTGGACCCGGCCCGGTGGAGCGCGCTCCAGCGCGGTGTCAGCGCCAACGCCGAGCTCCAGGCCTACGTCCCGGACGAGACCTGGGTCGAGGACAGCTGCCTGGTGCTGCGCAGCCGTCGTCGTGAGTGGTCCGTGGACGGGGTCACGCGGAGCTACACGTCGGGGCTGGTCACCACGCGCGGGAACGTCGAGCTCGAGGGGGGCCGGGTCGAGATCCGCGCCCAGCTCCCCGCGGGCCGGGGCCTGTGGCCCGCGCACTGGCTGCTCCCCGCGGACGACTCCTGGCCGCCGGCGATCATCGTGACCGAGCTGCTCGGCGACGACCCGCGGACCGTCCACATGACGACCGAGACCGGGACCGAGCCGGACGTGCTGTTCGACCGCGGCTCGTTCTCCGGGCCGGACTTCTCCGCGGGCTTCCACACCTTCGCGGTGGAGTGGTCACCCGGCGGGGTCCGCTACTTCGTCGACGACGAGCTCCGGCACTCGACCGGCAGTGGACGCGGTGGGCTCGACGTCCCCTTCGCCATCGTCCTCAACACGGCGGTCGGCGGGCAGTGGCCGTTCGGCCGGTCCGGTCCCGGCGACCCCGACGACACGACCGTGCTCCCGCAGCTGCACCGGATCGACTGGGTGCGCGTGCACCGCAGGATCGGCGGCTGACCCCGCTCGGCCGGGTTGGGCTCGCGGCGACCGAGGGTCACCGAGCGGACGCGCGCCTCGACGGGCCGGCTCACAGCGTCGGGGTGGTCCGCTCCACGATGGCGCGCAGGTCGCCACCGGCGAGTGCGCCGAACGTCCCGTCGTACGACGACCCGAGGCGGGACGCGCAGAAGACGTCGGCGACCTCGGGCGGTGAGAACCGCACCAGCAGCGAGCCCTGGAGCACGGCAGCCATCCGGCCGGCCAGGCGGCGGGCCTGGACCTCGAGCCCGGCGGGGTCCGCCATCAGCTCGCCGAGCATCGCGAGGGTCGCGTCGATCGCGGCATCGAGCCGGGCGTCCGCGCCGCGCGCGAGCCCGACCTCGGTGATCCACGCCTCCAGGGCTTCGGGCTCGCGGGCCAGGGCGCGCAGCACGTCGAGAGCGTTGACGTTGCCCGACCCCTCCCACACCGAGTTGAGCGGTGCCTCGCGGTAGAGGAGCGGCATCAGCGAGTCCTCGACGTAGCCGTTGCCGCCCAGGCACTCCAGCGCCTCGGCGGTCACGGCCGGCGTCCGTTTGCAGACCCAGAACTTCGCCAGCGGCAGCGCGATCCGCCGCAGCGCTGCCTCGTGGGCCCCCTTCTGGTCACCGAGCGCCAGGTCGTCGACCGCCGAGGCGAGTCGCAGCGCCACGACCGTGGCGGCCTCCGACTCGACGGCCAGGTCGGCGACGACGTTCTGCATCAGCGGCTTGTCGGCCAGCAGCGAGCCGAACGCCGAGCGGTGCGCGACGTGCCACGACGCCTCGGAGACCGCGCGCCGCATGAGGCCGGCCGAGCCGAGCACGCAGTCGAGCCGGGTGGCGGCGACCATCTCGATGATGGTGCGCACCCCGCGGCCCTCGTCACCGAGCCGCAGCGCGACGGTGCCGTCGAACTCGAGCTCGGACGAGGCGTTGGAGCGGTTGCCGAGCTTGTCCTTGAGGCGGACGACGTCGAGCTGGTTGCGGGTGCCGTCGGGCAGCACCCGCGGCACCACGAAGCACGTCACGCCACCGTCGGCCTGGGCGAGCACCAGGAAGACGTCGTTCATCGGCGCCGACGTGAACCACTTGTGGCCGTGCAGCGTGTAGGTGCCGTCCGGCTGCGGCCGCGCCTCGGTGACGTTGGCGCGCACGTCGGAGCCGCCCTGCTTCTCGGTCATGCCCATGCCGCACAGCGCGCCGCGCTTCTCGCTCACCGGCCGGAGCCCGGGGTCGTAGGTCGTCGACGCGAGCAGGGGCGTCCATTCCTTGGCCAGGGCATCGTCGACCCGCAGGGCCGGGATCGCGGCGTACGTCATCGAGATGGGGCAGCCGTGGCCGGGCTCGGTGTGCGACCAGGCGAGGAAGCCGGCGGCCCGGCGCAGGTGCGCGTCGGGGTCGCCGTCGGCCTGCCGCTCCCAGGGCGTCGCGGCCAGGCCGTGGCCGACCGCGCGCTCCATCAGCCAGTGCCAGGCGGGGTGGAACTCGACCTCGTCGATCCGGTTGCCGTAGCGGTCGTAGGACGTCAGCTCGGGGTGGTGCTCGTTGGCGAGCCGGCCCTGCTCGCGGGCCTCGGCGGTGCCGGCCTCCGCGCCCAGGGGGAGCAGCCCCTCGAGCACCTCGGCCGAGCCGTGGCGTACGACGGCCTCGCACAGCGCGAGGTCGGCCGCGACGACGTTGTGGCCCACCAGTGGCGGCACCTGGTTGGCGGCCCCCCGCAAGGATGCGCGGTCAACAGTCCCCATGGCTCTACGGTAGAGCCCATGGTGGCGGAGCCCCTCCCCCCTCACGAGCAGGGGGCCGCCGCGTCGGGAGCGCAGGAGCACAAGCAGCCCTGGTGGCGCCGGGCGCTCGACACGCTGTGGCGGCTGGTGGTCAGCACGGTCAGCTCGTGCCTGCGCTACCGCGTCACCGGCCTCGCGGCGGAGGCGGCGTTCTTCGCGGTGCTCTCGGTGCCGCCGCTGCTGTTCGGACTGGCGGGCGGCATCGGCTACGTCACCAACCAGTTCGACCCCGGCCAGGTCGACCAGATGCGCGACGCCGTCATCGACTTCTCCGGCCGGCTGCTCACCGAGAAGGCGGTCGACAAGGTCATCGAGCCGACCCTCAACAGCGTGCTGCGCGGCGGCCGGTTCGACGTGATCTCCCTCGGCTTCGTGCTGGCGCTGTGGTCGGGGAGCCGGGCGCTCAACGTGTTCATCGACACGATCACCGTCATGCACGGCCTCGGCGGCCACCGCGGGATCGTCAAGACCCGGGCGCTGTCGTTCGTGCTCTACGTGCTGGCCCTGGTGACCGGCATCGCCGCGATCCCTCTCATGCTGGCCGGCCCGCGGCTGGTGGAGGACGCGCTGCCGGGGCGCTTCGACTTCCTGCTGAGCTTCTACTGGCCGGCGATCGGCGTGATCTGCATCTGCTTCCTCGCCACGCTCTACCACGTGTCGGTGCCGGTGCGGACCCGCTGGCGGTTCAACCTCCCGGGTGCGGTCCTCTCCCTCGTCATGTGGATCGGCGGCAGCTACGTGCTGCGCTGGGTGCTCACTGCCACGGCCACCGACTCGCGCTCGGTCTACGGGCCGCTGGCCGCACCGATCGCCGTCCTGCTCTGGCTCTACCTCGTCGCGATCGCCGTCCTGATCGGCGCCGCCGTGAACGCCGCCTTCGACAAGATCTTCGTGGGGGAGCGATAGGTTGCCAGCCGTGTCGGAGGCGAGCAGGGAGTCGTGGCCCCAGGCGACAGCCGGCCAGATCTCGCTCCCCGAGCGGGTCCACTCACCCTGGTGGGCGCTGTCGCGCCGGCTGCTCACGGCGCATCGGGATCCTGGTCGGCACCGTCTGCCTGGTCTACTTCGACGCCGACGGCTACCGCGACGCCAACGGGCCCGCCAACGGGATCACGCTCGATCGACGCGATCTACTACACGACCGTCACGCTGAGCACGACCGGGTACGGCGACATCGCGCCGGTCGCGCCGCACGCCCGGCTGATCAACGCCTTCATCATCACCCCGGCCCGCATCGCCTTCCTGGTGCTGTTGATCGGTACCACCCTCGAGGTGCTCGCCTCGCAGGGCCGCGAGCTGTTCCGCATCTCCCGCTGGAGGAAGTCCATGGGACACCACGTCGTCGTCGTCGGCTACGGCACCAAGGGCCGCAGTGCCGTCGAGACCCTGATCAGCAACGGGCAGTCACGCGAGTCCGTGGTCATCGTCGACCCGGGCCAGGCCGCGATGACCGACGCCCACGAGGACGGCCTCGCCGTGGTCGCCGGCGACGCCACCCGGCGCGAGGTGCTGCGCCGCGCCGGCGTCGCCGAGGCGGACCAGGTGATCATCACGACCAACCGCGACGACTCCAACGTGCTCGCGATCCTGACCGTCCGCCAGCTCAACCCCGACGTCTACATCGTCTCCTCGGCCCGCGAGCACGAGAACGCGCCCCTGATGAAGCAGTCCGGCGCCAACTCGGTGATCACCTCCTCCGACGCCGTCGGCCGCCTCCTCGGCGTCTCCTCGCTCTCGCCGACCCTCGGCTCGGTGATGGAGGACCTCCTGACCTACGGCGAGGGCCTCGAGGTGGCCGAGCGCGACCTGCTCGTCACCGAGGTCGGCAAGCAGCCCCAGTCGCTGCCCGACCAGGTGATCGCGGTCGTCCGCGACGAGAAGGTCTACCGCTACTTCGACCCCGTGGTCACCCAGCTCGCCCGCGGCGACCGGCTGGTCGTCGTACGCCCGGCCAAGGAGCTGCCCTGGGCCCCGCGCCCCGGCACCCACGACGAGCAGATCTCGACCGACGAGGAGTAGGGCCGACGACATCGCTGGTTGAGGAGCTCGCGCAGCGAGCGTCTCGAAACCTGGTGACCCGGGGCTGGGACTGACGTCTAGCCAGTCCCAGCGCAGCCTTGAGAGGTTTCGAGACAGTTGCTGCGCAACTTCCTCAACCAACGCGATCGGCGTATCGAACACCTGTTCGATTTTGTGCCACCATGCGGTATGGCGGGCGGCATGGGCGGGGGCTGGGGCAAGAGGGGCAGCGGCGTGCCGCTGGCCCAGCGGGTGCGCGGCGACCTGCCCCCCGCTCAGGACCCCGTGGGACCGGACTGCCCGGCCCGGCACTGCTGGGTGTCGGGAGCCGTCGACGCCGAGGGCGTGAAGCGGCCCGGGCTGCTGCTCGAGTGGCGCCAGGTGGCGGGGCGCTGGGAGGGCCGGGTGACCTACGCCGCGCGGCTGCGTCCGCTCGAGGCGAACGGCGGCTGGCTGGTCGTGGAGGAGTGGCTGCCGGCGGAGCTGCTCACGCCGCTGTGAGGGGAGCGGTGCGGGCTCACGAAAAGGTCGGTAAATGAGTTGAACCGCTGGAGTCTCGGGTCACCAGCGGTTCAACAAGTGGAACGTTAGGGGAGGGCTGCCGGGTAGGGAAGGGCCTTGGTGCCATATGGGGCCAGAATGCCCCGAACGGACTACCCGAACCATCCGTCCGGCCTACGGCCGGACCCCGTCACCATGGGTACGCCGGTGAGCGTGCCTAGGCAAGGCCTAGGTGGCTAGGTGGAGCGCCGCTGGCCGGACCGGCCGGCCTGGCGCTGACGCTGCCGGGTGAGCCGCTGGCGGCGCAGCCGCCGGACCAGCAGCGGGTCGTGAGCCATCGCCCCGGGCTGGTCGATGATCGCGGTGAGCGCGCGGTAGTACTCCTGGGGCGTGAGCCCCAGCCGCGCCCGGGCGGCGGCGTCCTTCGCGTCGGCGTACTTCCACCAGTCCCGCTCGAAGGTGAGGATCTCGCGCTCGCGCGGGCTCAGCTCGACCATGGCGCGATCCTCTCAAACGCCGTCAGGCCCCCCGGATCCGGGGCGGCGGTGTGACGGGGGTCTCGCCGGGACGGTAAAGCGTTGGTGACGCGTGTCAACAGCAGCCACACAAGAGCAACAGTCCACCCCCTGCGCAGGGACCCCCAAAAGGCGCTCTGACCTGCGCGAACGGTGTCGCTGTTACTGGCCTGTGGAAGTTTCCGGAACACCCCGGAGGGCATACCTTCTACAAGCAGCCGGACCGTGGGGGTCGGCTACAACATGGGGGTCACAACAGCATGACGGTCTACTTCGGAACTCCGGAACGGAACACCGAGGACCCGCTGATCAGCATCGTGGTGCCGGCGCTCAACGAGGCGCTGAACCTCTCGGTCGTGCTGCCGCAGCTGCCGCAGGTCCACGAGGTCATCCTCGTCGACGGGGGTTCGGTCGACGGCACCGTGATGGCAGCCCGGCGGGCGCTGCCCGGCATCATCACCGTCCTGCAGAGCCGCAAGGGCAAGGGCAACGCGCTGGCCGCGGGCTTCGCCCGGGTCACCGGCGACATCGTGGTCATGTTCGACGCCGACGGCTCCGCCGACCCGGCCGAGATCACCCGGTTCGTCGAGGCGCTCAAGGCCGGTGCGGACTTCGCCAAGGGCTCGCGGTTCGCTCCCGGTGGCGGCTCGGCCGACATCACACCGGTCCGCCGCCTGGGCAACCGGTTCCTCAACGGCATCTTCAACGCGGGTTTCCGGACCCGCTACTCCGACCTGTGCTACGGCTACAACGCATTCTGGGCAGACCTGATCCCGCTGCTCGACCTGCCCGAGCACAGCAGCCCGGCCCCGGCCGACAAGATGCTGTGGGGCGACGGGTTCGAGATCGAGACCGTCATCAACTGCCGCTTCGCCGCTGCGCAGGTCTCGATCACCGAGGTGCCCTCGGTGGAGAAGCTGCGGATGTTCGGCGAGTCCAACCTGCGCGCGATCCAGGACGGCACCCGGGTGCTCCGCACGCTGTTCACGGAGTGGCGCCGCGCCCGGTCCGTACGCCGGATGGAGCGCAAGCTGGCGCAGCCGTCGGTGGCCAAGCCCGCGCAGGCCACCCACACGCGCGTCGCCGCCTGACCCACAGCTCTCCCAGAGATCCGACCGAGAACCCGACGCGAGTCGCCTCGAGCCCCGGCCCGCTGGGCCGGGGCTCGAGCTTCTCTGCCGGGACCGGTTCCCGGTCGCCGAGGGGCTCCCTGGATGCCCCACTGGTGTAGACCGCTGCGCCCGACGAGTCGGTCCGGCATCGCGGATCCCGGGCCGGGCGATGCGTCGACACGCCCGCTCGTCCGTGGGAGCGCGACCACGCGGGTGGCGGCCCACCGCGCCGCAGCCGCACGCGGACCTGCCGGCGCCTTCGACGCCCCTCGCGCATCCTCCTTTCGGTCTGTTCGTGCTGGTCAGGACGGGTGAGGGCGGCCCCACGACGGCCGACCCGGACCACCACGCGTGCACCGCGGAGCGTGGTTCGGGCCCGCGGCTAGGCAGACGCCAGCCGCTGGCGCCGGGACCGGAAACCTTCGGTCTCAGTAGGTGCGAGCGGGCTCAGACGGACGAGATCGTCCGACCAGCGCCTCGGTCGGCACTGATTCGACGGCTCGTGGTGCTTGCCAAACAACTGCTTGGGCGCCATGCTTCTGACACAGAGTTCGGATCGTGGGGGTCCGGGCTCAATCGAAGGACCAGGTGGGGACCTTGTTGCTTGGGGGGAAACCGCGTACGGCTAAGTCCGTACCGGCCAAGATGGATCGCACGGTGGCGTCCAACAGGACGTCACCGCGCATCCATATCGTGCGGCTTCCGCAGCGGGCCGGTGCCCGCGTCGCCAAGGCGACGCCCCGGACCAGGGCGAGCTAGCCGCACGCGCGCGCACGCCGTCCGGCTCCGTTCCGGGCGGCGCTGCCACGCGCCCACGCGCGGCGGGCGAGGAGCTGCTGGGTGCTGCACACTTCCTCCATGAGCACCCCGGCCCCGCCGCCCGAACCCGTCGCGCCGGCGCCCGCCGTTCCCTACGGCGGCGCCGTGGAGCCCGTGGACCCGGCGACGGTCTCGGCGCCGATCACCGCGCAGGGCGTCGCCAAGGGCGTGGGTCAGGCCGCCGTCTCGTTCGGCGTCCGCGCGATCGTCTTCTTCATCCTGCGGATGATCTTCCGGGCGATCTTCCGTCGTTGACCGGTCGTCGAGCCCTCACGATCCGAGCGACGAGTAGCGCTCCCCGACCCTGTACGTCGCCACGCCGAGCGTCGAGTCGCTCTGGCCGTAGTACGCGAACCAGGTGTCCTTGAAGAAGACCAGCCCCTCCACGAACGTCACGTTGGAGACCAGCCCGTGCCTCTCCTCGTACGTCGAGGGCTCCAGCCACGGGCGGCTCATCTGGGCCAGCACCGTCGCCGGGTCGGCCGGGTCGAGCAGCAGCTGCCCGCAGCTGTAGCGGACCGACCCGTCGGGGTTCTTCACCGCGGCGTTGTGCAGCATCAGGATCAGCCCGTTGTTGGTGATGATCGGCTGCGGCCCGACCTCGACCAGCAGCTCGCCGAACGTGCCAGGAGTCGGCACCATCAGCGGCTCGTCGTTGGAGCAGGGCGTCCAGGTGACCAGGTCGTCGGACCAGGCGTGGTAGATCGAGCCCTCGCCGAAGTACATGAGGTAGCGCCCGTCGATCGGGACCGGCAGGATCGCGCCGGCCTTGCTCCACGGGGCGTCCTGCCCGTTGCCCTGCGGAAGGAAGGTGTTGAAGTCGGGGAACAGCGGCCCGTGCTTGGTCCACGTGAACAGGTCGGTCGAGGTGGCCAGGCAGAGCAGCGCCGAGGTCTTGTCCCAGCCGGTGTAGGTCAGGTAGTAGGTGCCGTCGACCTCGGTCACCCGCGGGTCCTCCGCGCCGTACCTCTCGTAGGGCTCCGTCGGCGACAGCACCGGGTCGGGGTGCCGGTCGAAGTGGATGCCGTCCTCGCTGGTCGCGAGCCCGACGTGCGACACGATGTCGTCGGCGTGCGCGCGGTAGAGGAGCACGACCTTGCCGTCCTTGACGATGGCGGCCGGGTTGTAGACGTGCCCGGACTCCCAGCCGTCCCCTCGAGGCCCGAGGATCGGGTTGCCCTCGTAGGGCCGGAACGGGCCGAGCGGGAACTCGGCGTGCGGCGCGGATGGGGTCATGTCTCCTCGTTCTGTGATGACTCGTGACCGTTCGGACGTACGCCGGTGGCTACCGACGGATCAGTGCCCATCCGCCGGCGGGGACAGTCACGTCCACGGTGCCGGCCGAGCTGCTCGACGCGCCGACCAGCCGGCCGCGCCCGTCGTAGGTCAGCACGCGGGCGACGCCCGTCCCTGGCACCTGGACCCGGGTGTGCTCCCGCCTCGTCGAGGCGCTGCGCAGCAGCGCGGTCCCGTGACCGTCGCCGCCCAGCACCAGCTGGGACACCAGCGGCTCGAGCATGACCGCGTCGAGGGCGGCCGGGTCACCGGCACCCGTCCTGGTGGTCGCCGACAGCACGGAGGCCCGGGCCGCGAGAGTGCCCGGGACGGTCACCGGCAGCAGCGCTCCCGGTGCGGGGGAGTCGCCCTGCGCGCCGACGCGGCCCGAGGCGACCCGGCCCAGGACACGTCCTGGCCCGTGCGTGCCGGCGCGGAACGTCGTGACCGCGTGGCTGCCGGGCTGGAGGTCGAGGACCGGGAGGACCAGGGAGCGCGGGTGCGACGGCAGGGTCATCGTCGTCGACCCACCGGAGCCGAGCGCGGCGTAGCCGGTGCCGCTGAACAGTGCCTCGCCGGTCCACGCCGACGGCGGCGCGGTGGCGACGGCGTCGCCCGCCAGAGCGCCGGACTCGGCCTCGACGGTGAGCGTGCCCCGACGAGCCACGATGTCGGCCGTGCGCGCGGCGCGGGCGACGGCGGGGTGCTGGTCGAGGGCGATCATCGACAGCAGCCCGTGGATCGTGGACTCCGCGCCGGAGTTGTGGTTGACCTCCCCGGAGCTGGAGATCCCGTCGTAGGTCACCCCGGTGGCGGGGTCGTACATCGCCTCACCGGCGGGGTTGGCGCCGAAGTACCACGCCGCCACGATCCCGGCGAGGCCGAGCGCGGCGTCCCGACCGGTCGCGTCCGCGGTCGCGAGCAGCGACTGCAGCCGCGAGTCGGCGCCGTAGGCGATCTGCGAGGTGTCGCCGCGGGTCGGCATCCGGCCGTTGTCCGGCCCACCCGAGGTGAGCAGCCAGGGGTCGAAGGTGAATGAGTCGCGCAGCGCGCCCTCGCGCAGCCCCCGGTCACCCAGCGCGACGGAGGCGCGGGCCAGCGCGGCGGGCGCCTGGCCGCCCCAGCCGTGCCACATCGACCGGGACAGCGCCCAGGGGCGGACCGCGCCCATCGGCCAGGTGCGGGCGTCGCCACCGCCCATGGCCGCGATCCCCTCGCTGAGCTGTCCCAGCGCGGTGCGCGAGGCGGGGGAGCCGCCGGCGTCGACGTACGCCGACAGCCCCAGCACCGCCTCGGCCGAGGCGTCGGCGCCGTCGGCGATGAGCCAGGCGGGGGCCGGCTCGCCGTCGATGTCGAGGTGCTCGCCGTACGCGTCGAGGACCTGCCGGTCCACGGCGCCGATGGCGAGCTCGAGCCGGTCGCGCAGGAAGCTCGCGAACGCCGGGTCGGTGCTTCGGAACGCGGCATAGCCCTCGCCGAGCGCCCAGATCGTGCGGGCCAGCCAGTAGGACGCGTCGCTGTCGGACGGGTCCGGCTCCTCGGCGGGCTCGGCGCTCGGGTTGAGAGTGCCGTCGGGCTGCATCCACAGCACGACGTTGCCGGCGTTCGGCCCGGAGGACGTCTGGAGGTAGGTCAGGCCGCGGAGCATCTCGTAGGCCGACTGCATGCTCGTGTCCGATCCGGTGGCGCGCCAGTCGCGCACGTAGACGACTGCCGCCCGGCTGACGTCGTCGGCGTTGAAGGCGCCCTGTCCGTAGGTGTCGGTCGCCGGGTCGTAGGCACCGCCGCCGACGTGCCGGAAGCTGCCGTCGGGGTTGGGCTCGGCGTAGGTCCACAGCACGCCGACCGCGGGCTCCTCGGCGAGCCGATACGTCGTGTGTCCCGCCTGGGCCGGGGGAGTCACCGGGACCGACAGCCAGTCGAGGTGGGCCAGGTTGGTGAGCCGCGCCTGCCGGTGCTGACTGGTCTGAGGCGGCGCCGCGCTCGACGGCGCCGAGCCGAGTGCCGTCAACGGCAGGGCGAGGGCCATGACCACGGAGGCGAGGACGGGACGTCTGGTGCTGCGCTGGGGGTGGGACATGGGACTCCTCGGTGCTGGGGGGATGGAGGTCATCCCTTGACGCCCGACCCGAGGTCGGAGGCGGTGAAGTGCTTCTGGAAGGCGACGAAGAGGGCCACCGCGGGCACGGCGAGCACGACCGCGCCGGCGAGGATCGAGCCGAACGGGTTGGCGGCCCGGCCGGCCATCACGTTGATGTAGTTGGCCAGCGACACCGCGAGCGGCTGCATGCTCTCGTCCTTGGTGACCAGGAACGGCCACAGGAACTCGTTCCACGGACCGATGAAGGTCAGC
The DNA here is from genome assembly GCA_963766475.1 of uncultured Actinomycetota bacterium. GTDB lineage: Bacteria > Actinomycetota > Actinomycetes > Propionibacteriales > Nocardioidaceae > Nocardioides. The sequence goes on from CAVXZS010000011.1 coordinate 636,087, forward strand.
AGGGCGGCGGTGAGGATGGCCGGGCGGGCCAGCGGCAGCGCCACCGACCACAGGATCCGCATCTCGCCGGCCCCGTCGATCCGGGCGGCCGAGAAGATGTCCTCGGGCAGGGCCAGGAAGAACTGGCGGAAGATGAAGACCGCGGTCGAGTTGATCGCGAACGGCGCGATCATCCCGAGGTAGCTGTCCGACAGCCCGTAGGAGCGGACGATCATCACGTAGATCGGGATGACCAGGAGCTGGAACGGCACGATCTGCACGAGCAGCATCACCGCGAACAGGCTGCCCTTCCCGCGGAAGTGCAGCCGGGCCAGGGCGTAGCCGGCCAGGACCCCGAAGACCACGGTCCCGAAGAGGACGCCACCGGTGAAGATGCCGGAGTTGAGCAGCGAGCCGACCAGGTCGACGCGCTCGTTGATGGCCGAGTAGTTGTCGAAGGTCAGCCCGCCGGTGGGGAGCGCGCCGGCGAGGGAGGTGTCCGGGTCCTTCTGCAGCGACCCGACCACCATGTAGTAGAAGGGGAACAGGAAGACCAGGGCGCCGAGGACGAGCAGCACGCGGCGTAGGACGGTCATGTCAGTCCCTTTCCAGGATGCGGCGGTTGACCAGGGAGACGACGAGCACGCCGATGACCAGCAGGACGCCGATCGCGGACGCCACGTCGGGGTTGCCCTGCTCGATGCCGCGCTGGTACATCACGAGCACCGGCGAGGCCGAGGCTCCGTTGGGCCCTCCGCCGTTGGTCAGCAGGTAGGGCTCGGTGAAGAGGTTCGCGCCGGTGATGGTCGCGAGGATGACCACCAGCGTGGTGGCCGACCGGACGCCCGGCACCGTCACGTTCCGGAACCCGCCCCATCGGCTGGCGCCGTCGACGGACGCGGAGTCGTAGAGCTCCTTGGGCACGTTCTGCAGGGCGGCCAGGTAGAGCAGGATGAAGAAGCCCATCTGCTTCCAGGTCACGAACATCGCGATCACCGGCATCGCCAGCTTGCTGTTGACCAGCCAGGACGGGTCCGGCGCGAGCGGGCCGAGCACCTCGTTGACCATGCCCGAGCTGCTGAACAGGAACAGCCAGACCGCGACGAGCGCGACGCTGGCGGTCACGTAGGGCACGTAGTAGGCGATCCGCAGGAACGTCCGTCCCCGGATCGCCGTGTTGAGGCCGGTCGCGAGGAGCAGCGCCATGACCACCGTCAGCGGCACGTTGATGACCAGGAACTCCGCGACGTTGAGGAACGAGCGGCGTACGTCGGGGTCGCCGAGGACGCTGCGGTAGTTCTCGAGCCCGACGAACGGCCGGTCGACCTGCGCGCCCGGCGCCGCGAAGAAGTAGTCGTGGAAGCTGATCCACACCGCCAGCCCCAGGGGGTAGGCGAAGATCAGCGCCAGGAACACGGCGTACGGCGCGGCGAAGGCCATGCCCACCGGCTGGCGGCCCAGGAGGGCCGTCAGCCGGGGGCGCGCCGCGTGCGGCGGCTTCGTCGGGGTCTCGGTCGGAGTGCGCGTCGTGGTGCTCACGGTCGGAGCGCCACCCTCAGGACTGGCCGGCGAGCTCGGTCGCCTTGTCTGCGGCCTTCGCGAGCGCGTCGTCGACGGAGCTCTTGCCGAAGATCACCGCGGACGACCACTCGTCGCGGAAGGCCTGCCAGATCTCGATGGAGCTCGGCACGTTGGGGACCTCGACGGTGCGGCTGGCCTGGTCGGCGAACTCGGCGTACTCCGGGTGGTCGGCGAAGTAGTCGGGGTACGTCGCCGCCAGGTCGGTGCGCAGCGGCATCTGGCCCGTCAGCTCCAGGAGCTTCCCGTCCTGCTCCTCGCTGGTCGCGAACTCGAGCAGGTCGAAGGCAGTCTTCTGGTTGTCGCAGGCGGAGTAGAGCGCGATGTTCTTGGCGTCGGAGAACGTGTAGGTCTCCTCCGGGCTGGTGCCCGCGGACGTCGGGACGGGGACCGCCCCCCAGTTGATGTCCTCGCCGTAGACCGCGATCGCCCAGGGCCCGACGGTGGCCATCGCGGCCTTGCCGTCGGCGAACGAGTCGCCGTTGTAGGCCTCCTTGGGCGAGAGCCCGTCGGCGTACATCGTGGCCCAGAGGTCGGCCACGGCCTTGCCGGCGTCGGAGTCGAAGGTGGCCTTGGCGTCCTCGACCAGCTGCTGGCCGCCGGTCTCGGCGGCGTACATCGGGTAGAAGTCGAACCAGGACTGGAAGAACTCGCTGGCCGGGGACGGCCAGATCGCGGCCTGCGCGGCACCGCTCTCGACGATCTTGTGGCTGGTCGCGAGGAAGTCGTCGTACGTCGCCAGCGGCGGGTTCTCCGGGTCGATGCCGGCCTGGGTGAAGAGGTCCTTGTTGTAGAAGATCATCACCGGGTTGGACTTCCACGGGATCTGGTAGTACTTCCCGTCCGGCGACTGGTACTGCTCGGCGACGTCGCCGCTGCGGGACTCGATGTAGTCGGTGGCGCCCTTGAAGTCGTCGAGGGCCACGAGCCCGCCCTGCTTCTGGAACTGCGGGACCGCCGCGGGGGAGGTGTTGAAGACCAGGCAGGGTGCGTTGCCGGCGGTGATCGCCGCGCCGATGACCTCCTCGGAGGTCTTCCCGGCCGGGATCTCCTGCGCCTCGACCTTCTCGTCGGGGTGGTCGGTGTTCCACGCCTCGACCATCTGCTTGGCCCAGGCGATCTCCTCGGGGTTGTTGGACATCCAGATCTTGATCGGGCCGGTGGAGGTGGCGCCGCCGGAGCCGCCGTCGTCACCTCCGCACGAGGCGGTCAGCCCGAGCGCCAGCATGGCCAGTGATGCGGTGACGATCTTGGTTCTCATTGCTTCTCCATTCGGGGGTGCTACGCGGACGCGGGAGTCGTGGTGGAGCCGCGGACCACCAGCACGGGTGGGTCGAGCGGCGTCTGGGTGGCGGGTCGGTCCTCGATCAGCTCGAGCAGCCGCCTGGCGGCGGCCCGGCCCCGCCGATGACGTCGGTCCTCACCGTGGTCAGCGGGGGCTGCACGTGGGCGGACAGCTCGGTGTCCTCGTAGCCGACGACGGAGAGCCGGCCCGGCACGTCGATGCCGCGGGCCACTGCGACCGCGAGCCCGGCGATGGCCATCAGGTCGTTGGCGTAGACGATCGCGGTCGGCGGCTCGCGCAGGTCGAGCAGCTCCTTGGTGGCGGCCGCGCCGGCCTCGGCCGAGAAGTCGGTCTCGACGCAGGCCCCCTCGGGCAGGCCGGCGCCCTTCAGCGTGGCCGCCCACGCCAGCCGACGGGAGTGCCCGTGGACCATCTCGCCGGGACCGGCGACGTGCGCGATGCGGGTGTGCCCCAGGTCGATGAGGTGCAGGACGGCGTCGGCGATGCCCGGGCCGTCGTCGACGCCGACGGCGGGCCAGAACGCCTCGCCCAGCGCCGGCCCGACCACGACGGCCGGCAGCCCGAGCTCGGCGAGCAGGGCCGGGCGCGGGTCGTCGACATAGAGGTCGGTGACGAAGACGCCGTCGACCCGGCCCTCGTTGGCCAGCCGCCGGTAGGTCTCGAGCTCGGACTCGTGCTCGGGCACGACCTGGAGCAGCAGCGCGTAGCCGACACGGGACAGCTCGCTCTCCAGGCCCGCGATGAACGACGGGAAGAACGGGTCGGCGCGCAGCGTCTCGGGCGGCCGCGCCATCACCAGCCCGACGGCGAGCGCGCGGGACACCGACAGCGCCCGGGCCCGCGAGCTGGGGCTCCAGCCGAGCTCACGCGCCACGGCGAGGATCCGCTCGCGGGTCTCGCTGGAGATGCCCGGCCGGTTGTTGAACGCGAACGACACGGCTCCCTTCGAGACGCCCGCCCGGCGGGCGACGTCGTTGATGGTGGGCCGCGTCACACCTCACCTAAACCGGTTTAGTTGGACATTGTCAAGGGTCGGCCCCCGCCCGTCCTACGCAGAACGACGTACGCCGGTGACGCTTCTCGACGGATTCCCGGTGGCTCGACGGCCCCGAGGGTGGAGGCCGACGAGAGGAGAACATCCATGAGAATCCGCACCCGCGCCACCCTCGGACTGGCCGTCGCCGTCCTGGGCGCGTCGCTGTCGACGGGCACCGCGTCCGCCGACGTACCCCACCAGCGCAGGGACCCCGTCACCCGCTGGCTCGACCACCACGCGCACGTCGTCCACGGCGTCGACCCGGCAGCACCGGACGATGACCTCGCCCCGCTCGGCCGGGCCGCGAGCACGGCCCGCATCGTCGGTCTCGGTGAGGCCGAGCACGGCCTGGCCGAGATCACCAGGCTCAAGGGCCGGTCCCTGCGCTACCTGGTCGAGCACGAGGGCTTCCGGTCGATCGCCTGGGAGGAGGACTGGAGCCTCGGCACCAGGATCAACGACTACATCCTCGGCCGGCGCGACGACCGCGACGCCCTGGTGGGGCAGATGACCGACACCTGGAGCACCCGGGAGGTCGCGGACGTGCTCACTTGGCTACGCCGCTACAACGCCCACCACCGCGACCAGGTGCGGTTCTTCGGCGTGGAGTACTACGCCACCCGCCCCTTCGCCTACGACGACGTCGCGGCCTACGTCGCGGCGGCCGCCCCGGGCCGGCTGCCGCGGGCGAGGAGGCACCTGGCCGCGATCCGGCCGTTCACCAAGGACACGGGCGCCTACCTCCAGTGGTTCTTGGAGGAGGTGGCCGACAAGGCGTCGTACGTCCGGCACGCGCGGAAGCTGCACGACCTCGTGGCGTCCATCCCGCACCGCCCCGGCGACCGTCGGTACGCCCTGGCCGAGCACGCCGCCCGACAGATCCAGTCGTGGTACGTCGCGTTCTCGATCCAGGGTGACAACTCGTCGTTCCGCGACGCGCACGCGGCGGAGAACCTGCGCTGGTGGCAGCGCCTCAGCGGCGACAAGATCGTCTACTGGGCGGCCTCGGCGCACACCGCCAACGCACCGCACGTCCGGATGTCCTTCCCGCCCACGTTCGACATCTCCTTCGCGAGCGTCGGCTCCTACCTGCGCGACTGGTACGGCGACGCCTACCTGTCGGTCGGCTTCACCTTCGACCACGGCAGCGTCGACAGCGAGCCGGGCCAGTCCGTCGACCTCCCGGCGGCTGCACCGTCGTGGTTCGAGCACCCGCTCGGTGCGGTCTCCGCGCGTCAGTTCCTGGTGGACCTGCGCGGCCCGGCCCCGCGGCCGGTCCGCGCGTGGCTCAACCGCCCGATGGTCACCCGCGGCTTCCCCCAGGGCGGCTACGACTCGACGACGACCGGTGGCACCCCCGGTGAGTGGTTCGACCTGATCGTCCATCGCCAGCGGGTCACGACAGCGACGCAGGTCTCGTCGGGGCCCTGACCGCGTGGTGTCAGCCCTCAGACGGGGACGACCGCGGCGAACACGGTCTGGCGCGCGTTGGCCGCCTCGAGCGCCGTGCCGGGGCGCTCGGCGCCAGGAAGGCGCTCGATCTCCCTCACCACGAGCCGGTAGGCGCGCCCGTCGTTCGGCGTGGTGATCGGACCGAAGCGCGCCTCCAGTGCGATCGCCCGGGTCCACTCGACCCGCCACCCCGGCCCGGCCGGGTCGAGGGCGGTGAGGCCCGCGGACGGGGTCGCGCTGGGGGCGCTCTCCAGCCTCACCTCGACGGGAGTCGCGTCCGGGGTGCCCTCGGCGAACCCTGGGCCGGTCCCGAAGAGGGTGAAGAAGGCTCCGTCGGACTGCTGCTCCAGCCTCGCCTCTCGAGCAGGCAGCACGGACACCAGGTCGCAGCCCACCACGGGCGACGAGGTCAGCCCGGGCAGGCTGTGCCGCTGGAAGCGCACCACCTTGAGCCGCACCATGGGCCGGTAGGTCGCGTCGGCGAGCCCCCCGAACCCGATGTCGGCGAACCACCGGCCGTCGACCGAGAAGACGTCGAAGGGCACGACCACGACCGGAAGACCCGTCCCCGGCTCGAGGACGACGAGCGGGTCACCCCCTGAGCCGCTCAACGTCGTGTGGTCGAGCTGCTGCGGTGGCTGCGGCGGCTGGGCGGGCAACAGCACCGGATCCAGGTGTGCCGTCGAGACCAGCGTGGCCCCGACCGGGTCGTCGACCCCGACCGGCACAGCCCCCGCCGGCACCGCCGCGTCGCGCTCGATCGCCTCGGCACCGGGTCCGGGGGCCACGACCACACCCAGCTGCTCGCCCTCGCCGGTCGTGTACCAGGGGCCGGCGAGCTCGACCCGGATCCGTCCGGCGTCTCGCGTGACCACCCAGCCCGGAGGAAGCGGTAGCTCGATGTACGGCGGAGGGTCGGGGATGCCGTCACCGTCGACGTCGACCCACTCACCGGTGCCGGTGGTCGGCGGTGGGGGCCACAGGGTCTCGACCGACTGCCGCGCAGCGGGGGTGAGGGCGAGCACCGCGGGGACGACCGGCTGCGCGGTGCTCACCACGTGGACCGGCTCGAGGGTCGCCTCGTTGACGAACGCCGCCTCGGGGTCGCCGGCGTCGAAGAACTCGCGGTGGCGGCTGCGGGCCGCCAGGGTGTAGGTGACCAGCCTGTGCCGGGTGTCGCCGAACTGGTGCACGAGCGGCGGCAGCGCCGGCGCGTCGAGGTCGACCAGGAGCGAGCCGACCGACTGGGTCACCGGCGTCGGCTCCGCCGTGGTCCACTCCGACCAGGCGGCGGAGACGTCCACCTGGACGGTGCTGTCCCGGTCGATCCCGAGGAGGCCGTCGCCGTCGCCGCGGACCGTTGCCGACAGGTCGCCCGCGACGCGGTCGGCGACGAGTCGCCCGGTGGGCCGGCCGAGCGGACGGCGTACGGCGTGCACCACCTCGATGCGCCGGGCCGGGGTCACCACGGGGTGGCGTCCGGTCTTCACCGCGTCGAGCGCTTCCGCGACCCCGCTGATGTCGGCGCTGGCGGCGAACCTGCCGATGTACTCGGCGGCCACCGTCGACGCCACCTCGACGACCGCCCGGGCGCCCGCCGGCACGGTCACGTCGGCCCGGTCGGCGACGTTCCAGTTGACGTCGAAGGCGGTGCCGGGCGCGGCCGGCCGCACGCGCAGCGACTTGGCCGGGTGGTCGGGCCAGCCCTGGTCGGGCCAGGTGCTGCGGTCGGGTCCGTCCCCGCGCGTCCGGGTGGCGAGAGGGACCACGGTGACCGACACGCCGCTGGCGGCGAGGTCGGGCACCCAGGTGTACTGGCGGCCCGACTTCGGGTCCGCCGAGGCACGCGGGGCGGCGAGGGCCCGGCGGGCGAGCCGCCAGGTCTCGAGGTCGTCGTCGCTCAGCCGGTCCTCCCACTCGACCATCGAGAACGTCGCGGCCGGCGGCAGCAGCGCGCGCGTGTCGTTGGCGGGGTAGCCGCTGGCGTCGAGGCCTCCGGGCCCGGCGTCTCCGGCGGGGTCGCTGCGCACCACCAGCCGGTCGAGTCGACCGCCAGGACCCAGGACGGCCTGGTCGACCCGCGCCTGCGGGGTCGTGACGTTGCCGGCGGCGTCGGTCTGCACCTGCGCCCGGGTGGGGAGGACGAGCAGGCCGGGAGGGGGCGGCAGCTCCGGGGGGAGCACCGGCTCGTGGCGCCCATAGGTCGCGGAGATCGACCGGTCCCCGCCGCCGACGTCCGACGCCTCGAGACCGCCACCGGCGATGTCGACGACCCGCAACCGCAGGTCGTAGCCGTGGGCGAGGCGCAGCTGCGGGTGCGGCGAGGGCTCCTGGGGGTCGTGGCGGTGCCGCCAGGTGAAGCGGTAGGGCATGCGGTCGGCGACGGACCCCACGACCTCGGGTGAGGCGGTCGTGCCACCCGGGGTCGGCCGGGGGAGCGAGAGCCGGTGTCCCTCCCAGCGGGCGACGACCCCGTCCGCGTACAGCTCCTCGCCGGTCCCCTTGACCGCGGCGGCGGGCGGCAGGTGGGCCTCCTCGGAGTGCCAGTCGGCGATCACGACACCCTCGACCTCGTAGCGCGCCTCGCGGCGCATGACCGAGTGCCACGTCTGGTCCGGGTTTGCCTCGTCGCGGACGTCGAGACGGTAGCCGAGCGCCACGTCGTCGGCGCCCAGCACGGGGAGCCCGTCGACCAGCTCTTCGCCGAGCCGGGCGGCGTCGCCTCGGGAGCGGGCCTGCTTGGTGTCGAACCACTCCTGCCGACCGCGGTGCACCAGCTGGAGGCCGGCGGTGCGGCGGGTCGGCATGACCGGCTCCGCGGCGGAGCTCCGGGACCGGTCGGTGACCGCGACCTGCGCGTCGCGCAGGCGGCCGGCCGCACCGTCGACGTCGAAGGTGGCGACCAGCCAGTCGGCCCCGGCTCCGGTGTCGGACACGGCGTCGAGGCGCACCATCCCGCCCGCGATGGTGGACGTCGCGGCGGGCACGAACCGCAGCACGTCGGAGCCGTCGCCCGCGACCGCGTCCAGGACCTCGAACCGGGTCGCCGGCGAGGTGGAGGTCTCGAAGGTCGCCGGTGGCGAGGGCCAGGTGACCCGGACCGTCCCCCGACGGATCGAGTCGAGCGTCGCCCTCGGCACCTGCACCTCGAGCACCAGGCCGAGGGCGCGCAGGACCGCCGGGTGCTGGCGCATCAGGGCGATCACGCGGTGGAAGTCGGGGGCGGCGAAGTCCGGCTTCGGGGCCCGGGGGTCGGGAGCCGGCGGCGGCGCGTCGAGCCGCAGCTTGCCGAGCTCGCCCTCGACCGCGGCGGGGGCACCGACCTGGCGCGTCACCTCGCCGTACGCCGCGTCGATGTCCTCGGCGTGACGCGCGGTCGGCGTGACCTGCGGGTCCGCGTAGGCGGCCGGGGCGCCGAAGTCGTCGACCCGGATCCGGCCGAAGAACCCGTCCCACACGTCTTTTCGCGCGGCGTGCGTGGCCTCGACCTCGAGAGGGGCGGTGGCCGGAGCTCCCGCCGGCACCGGGTCGGCCTTCAGGTGGACCGTCAGCCGCGGCGGGGACGCCGCCAGCCGGGTCGGCCAGTCGGCCATGCCGTACGACGCGAGGTCGGCCCCGCCCCCCGACAGCCGCGGCACCACCACCACCCGCAGCAGTCCACCGGCCTCGGTGACCGTCACGCCGGGAACGGCGATCAACAGCAGCTCGCTCATGCGACTCCTCCTGTCGCGCCGGCCCCGGACACAGCGGCGCGGTAGGCCTGCCAGGCGGCCAGCTCGTCGTCGGTCACCTCGGCGTCGACGGCGGCGAAGGCCGCCTCCACGTCCTCCAGCAGGTCGGGGCCCTGCCGCAGCGGCGCCGACCTGTCGTCGCGACTGCGGCGCGGCACCCGCCACCCCCGCTGCCGGTGCGCTGCCGCCCTGCAGCACCCACTCGCCGCTGTCGATCTCGATGCGGTCCGACCACAGGGTGAGGTCGATCTCGAGCACCAGGGTCGCGCGGCCCACCAGCCGCGTCGTGTCGCTGTCGTAGGTCAGCGCGATGCGCAGCTCGATGGAGACCGAGACCAGGGCGAGCACCTCGATGCTGCCGCCGATGCGCAGGTAGCCGGCGATCGCGACGTGCCCGCTGGAGTCCTGGAGGTACTGCACGCCGCCGAACGCGTGCACCTCGCCCTTGGCCACGACGAAGTCCACCGAGATCTGCGCGCCGAACTCCAGGGAGGCCTCGATGGCCGGGCCGTGCGCGTCGATCAGCACGTCGATGTAGCCACCGCCCGCGAACGACAGCACGCTGAGGCTGAAGGGCTTGTCGCGGCTCGCGAAGCCGATGCCGACCACGACCGGGCGCTTGTCGAACGGCACCTCGACCGAGCTGTGGAAGGAGACGTTGCTCAGGGAGAAGACCCCGCACGAGACGTCCGGCACCGGGATGGCGAGGGAAGCGGTGACGCCGCCCGGTCCGGCGTCGATGTGGGGGGCGACACCGCCGATGGCGACCGCACTCTGCAGCTCCGCGAGCAGCTTGAGCTCGTGGTCGAACTCGACGCCGAAGCCGTCCACCTTCAGCTTCGGCGGACCCGTGGTGACGTGGCCCGACGCCGACGGCTCGAGGGACGGCTCCTGGCCGAGGCCGACCCCGGGCGTGACGTCGACGCCGTACGTCGTCTGCTGGTGGAAGCTCAGGCTGGAGAAGCTCAGCTTCACCAGCGGCCGGTCGAAGGGGAAGTGCAGCGCCGAAGTCGTTGACGACGCAGTCGGTGACCGTCCCGTCGACCCGGGTCACCACGGTGAGGTCGAGGTGGGTGCGCTCGGCGGGCGGCGTGGCGTCCGGCACCGGCTTGACCTTGAAGGCCAGCAGGTCCTTGAGCGGCACGCTGGCCCACTTCAGCGTGACGACCGGGGTCTGGCCGTCCACCAGGTCGGACACGATCTGGGGCGGGTCGAGGTCGACGTCGGGGACGAGGGTGATGAGGTCCCGCAGCGAGAAGCCGAGCAGGGTGGCGGCCTCGCCGATCAGCGTCTTCGGGTCGGGGTTGGTCACGAGCCCGGCGAGCGGGACCGGCCCGAGGCCGCGCGAGACCGCGTCGGCGGCCACGTCGAGGGCCGCGAGGCCCCCCGACCGGTCCGCGGCCGAGGTGAGGTCGATGCCGATCCGCTCGAGCTGGCCGTTCACCTGACCGGCGGCCTGCAGCAGCACGTCGGCAGTCTCGCCGTTGTCGACGAAGTCGCGGGCGAACCCGACCACCGCTCCCGCACTGACCTGACCGGCCGCGCCGGCCAGCTGGCGCAGCTCGGGGAGGTCGACCGCCATGCCCCAGCGGTGGCCGACGCCGTCGACCAGCGCTCTCGAGGCGTCCCAGGGTGGGCCGGAACAGGCCCCGTGGCGTGGTGCCGCCGAGCAGGTTGAGGGTGCGCAGCACCTGGGTGTCGGACGGCTTCGGCGCGGGTGCGCCCACGAGGTCGAGCAGCTGCCCGCCGACCTGGACCACCGAGGCCGGCATCGAACCAGCGTCAGCGTGGTCCTCCGCGGCCATCGCGGCGTACGACGGCACGGCCTCCGCCGGACCGGCCCACGCCTTGTCGACCTCGACCGGCAGGGCGGGGTCGTCGAACGCGTAGTAGGCCGGCAGGTCGAGGTCGTCGATGGCCGGCAGCACCACCTCGTGGACCAGCATCATCGGCATGTGCACGTCGACCACCTGGCTGCCCCGCGAGAGACGGACCGGGAAGCTCAGCCGGCGCCGGTCCGCGGTCATGGGCCATGACGTGATGGTGAGCGTGACCCGGGCGTCGACGAGCGCTCGGATGCGGACGTCGAGCCGGTCGGCCTCGGCAGCGTCCTCGGCCCCGCGCTGCGCGGCCGCCGACACCTCGGGCTGCTCGTCGCCGAAGGCGATGGCGTCGGAGATGTCGCAGAAGGCCTGGGCGGCCGCGTCGACCGGCCCGCGGGCCGCCTCGAGGGCCGCGGCGTCGCGCGCGGCCGCGAGCCGCATGCGCTCCATCTCGACGAACGGGATGCCAGCCGGGGCCGATGCCCTGATCGAGTCTCCGTCCGCGTCGGCCTGCGCCGCGCTGGCCTCCAGATCGTGGTCGGGGAACCCGTCGGGTCCGAAGTAGCCCGGGCTGTTCCGGATCTCGGTGGCCTTGTCGTAGAACTCCTGCGCCGAGTCCAGGATCGCCTGGCGCTCGGCGTCGGACGCGAGCGCGCCGGCGTACTCAGCACTGCTGGCGGAGTCCGCGGCGGCGGCCGCGTCGTAGTCCAGGGCGCTCTGCATCCCCAGGCGCCGCTGGAAGTCGAGCGTGCGGTGCTGCCCGTCGACCCAGGGACCCCAGATCTTGTGCTCGTTCTCAGCGGCGGTGCGAAGGTCGTCGCGCTGTACCTCGAGGTCGTGGGTGCTCGGCGTCACCCGGGTGTAGACGTAGCTCGGCTCGGGCTCGCCGAGGTCGGAGAAACGGGCGTCCAGCACCTCGACCCGGTCGAACGGGAAGGTGCGGTTGATCGCCCGGCCGTCGCCGGTGGCCAGCACGGTCTCGTCGAGCCGCAGGCTGATCTGGCGGAGCAGGAGGGCACGCTCGCCCGGCGCCGGGTCGCGTCGGGTGAGCGTGGTGAGGGTCGCGGCGAACCCGAAGGGGTAGAGCCGGACCCGTTCCTCGATGCAGACGTACTGGTCGCGACCGCCGGTGATCCGCTGCGACCAGGTGAACCCGTCCCACGCACCAGCGGCGGTCAGGTCGCCTCCGAGGGGGGTGAGCTGCCACCGGGTCGCGGTCGCCGGAAAGATGGTGTCGGCGAGGTGGTCCCAGAGCAGCAGCCGCTGGGCCGAGGTGATGGGCGGGTCCGGGACCGCGTCGGCCGTAGCGGCGAGGCTCCGGTCGACCGGGGCGATGGTGAGCCCTCCGGGCTCGGGTCCGGTCAGCCGGGTCAGCCAGACGCCGCTGACGCCGTCGGGGGAGCGGACCGCCGAGGCCGGGTGCTGGGCCGAGCCGTCGACCGGCGCGAGGGCCAGGGCCCAGGGCATCTCGATCGATGTCGAGGTCGGCTCGGTCCCGCCGGGGCGCAGCGCCTCGCGCGCCAGGGCGAGGACCGCCTCCGGCACGAGGTCGACGACGGTCTGGGCCGGGACCGCGAAGGCGAGCCGCGACGTACCGCTGAGCTGCGCCGCGGCAAGGTTCGGCACGTCCGCCGGGGAGTTGGCGGTCTGCTCCTGCACGTGCTGCGGAGGCAGCACCAGCGTGATGGTCGCCCCGTCGAGCGCGGTGAGCGTGGTCGTCGCGACGTCGAGGGCCGCGAAGCCCTCGAAGCGCACGCCGAGCACGGCGAGGTCCTCGCCCCGGGTGAGCAGGTACTCCAGAGCCACGTGGACTCCCCTCCGTGAGCAGCACCCCGCCACCCGGACGTCGACGGTTCAGCTGGGCGCTCGGGGACATCCCCGTGCGTCCATACACGAGCCTGTGTGGATTTCGTGGCGATGCGAATAGCACGAACGGGCTAGTGACGAGTGCCGTGGCTGGCCAATCCGCGGCAACCTACTCTGGCCGCGAAA
>CAVXZS010000012.1:0-468576 GCA_963766475.1 uncultured Actinomycetota bacterium
ATGGCGTCGTGCTGGTGCGCGTCCCCGTGCTCCCCGCGCCGGCCGAAACCTGACACGCCAGTCACAGGAATCCCACAGACCCTTCGAATCCTGCGTTGATGACACGAAACTTCATGTCCGCACCGCTGGTTTTCGAGGGTCTCGTGGGAAACCTGTGACGGCGATGAAGCCGTCCAGCGACATCGTCACGTGTGTCGGCACCGTGCCCATGTCGGTCCGTCCCGTTCGATCCGGTCGTCAAAGCGTGGCGAGCAGCTCGTCGAGGCGCTGGTAGCCCTCGTTGACGCCGACGCTCATGCCGCTCTCCGCCATCCCGTCGCGGTCCGCGACGCTCATGAAGACCGAGCTGACGTGCACGCGGGTGCGTCCGTCGCCGAGGTCCTCCATGCGCATCGTCTCGAAGGACACGTGGCCGGGCAGGCCGAGCCACTCGAAGGTGCGCTGCGTCAGCTCGGGGGTTGGATCACCGTGGACAACGCCGCGAAACCCGTGCTCGTTGCCGTCGGGGTCGCGCTGCACCAGCGTCCAGGTGCCGCCGTGGCGAGCCTCGAAGGTGCACTCGACGTTCTCGAGGTACTTCGGACCGATCCACTGGGCGATCAGCTCGGGATCGCTGTGGGCCCGGAACACCTTGTCGACCGGTGCGTCGAAGTCGCGGGTGAGGCGAATCTCGTGGTTCCGCTGGGGACGTCAATGGTGACGTCCTGGTTCAACGTGTTCATCGTTCTCTCCTCTGTGTGGGCGTGGTCAGTCCATCTGCGTCAGAAGGTCGTCCAGGCGTCGGTAGCTCTCGCCCCAGTAGGTGCGGTAATCCGCCAGCCAGGAGGTGGCACCCTTCAACGGCGCGGCCTCGAGATGGCTGAGGCGCATCGTGCCCTGGCGGGTGCGGGAGATCAGCCGGCGTTCTCGAGCACCTTGAGGTGCTTGGAGACGGCCGGCTGTGACATCTCGAACAGCTCGGTGAGTCCGGCGACGTTGGTGTCCTCCCGGCTCAGCTGCGCCAGGATCGCGCGGCGGGTGCGGTCGGCCAGAGCACCGAACACGAGATCGAGCTGATCGTCGGTCATCGGCCCTCCATAACCATTTAGTTCTGTAACTATTTAGTTATGGATATCATCCCGTCGAACTCGCTGTCAAGCGTCGAGTGCAGCGTGGAACACTGGACGACCCGTCCCCCGGTCACCGTGGAGAGGTCCTTCGTGCCCCTGACACGACGACGGACCCATGTCCTGGTCTTCCCGGCCGTCGACGACAACCCGTACCTCGAGCTCATGCAGCAAGTGCCCGACGAAGCCGGGTTCGAGTTCGTGCCCGTGCGCAAGATCGACACCCTCTACGACGACGCAACCGTTCTCCGGGACGGCGACGTCTTCCATCTCCACTGGACGCAGCGGATCACGCAACGTCCCTCCGACGAGGCGGCCGCCTCGGCCGCGGTCGAGACGTTCACGCGTTTCGTCGATGAGCTGAAGTCCGCCGGCGTGCGGATCGTCTGGACGATCCACAACCGCCTCCCACACGACCTGAAGTACCTCGAGCCCGAGCTCACCTTGTGCCGCTTCCTCACCGAGCGTGCCGACGTCGTTCACGTCCTGAGCGAGTCGACGGCGGAGATCGTCGGCGACCTGTACGAGCTGCCCGCCGACCGCACGCGGGTCATCCCGCACCCCAGCTACCTCGGCGTCTACGAGCCGGCATCCCCCGAGCGCGCCCGAGCACGATTCGGCCTCGAGCCGGGAGAACGTACCGTGCTCGCCTTCGGCCGGATGCGCGCCTACAAGGGAATCGACCTGCTCGGCGAAGCGCTCGGCCGCATCGCCGAGCGCGGCCACGCGGCACCCACGCTGCTGCTGGCGGGGAAGGCCAAGGCGGCCGAACGAGCCGAGATCGAGCGGCATCTGCCGCAGGACTCCCGGGTGATCGCCCAGTACAGCCTGGTCGACGTCGACGAGATCGGTGACTGGTTCGCTGCCGCGGACACCGCCGTCTTCCCGTTCCGCGCGATCCTCAACTCAGGGAGCGTCCACCTGTCGGCGACCCTGGGCGTGCCGGTCGTCCTCCCCGGCGACAGGCACCTGCGCGAGCAGTTCGCCGGCGAACCGTGGGTCCGCTTCTTCGACGAGGCAGATCCGGTCGAGTCCCTGGCCGACCTGCTCCAGGAACCGGACCCGACCGACTACTCCGACGCGATGGCGGCGTTCTCACAACGGATCGCGCCCCAGACGATCTCGCGGCAGTACGCCGAGCTCCTCAGCGAATTGACCGGGCCGCCGCGCCGGCGTAGGCGTCGATCTCGGCGAGGATCGCGTCCTTGACCTGATCGTCGGCGAAGGACGCGCGCACCGCCGTCCGGGCCAGGTCGGCGACTCCGTCATCGTCGAGCCCGAGCAGCTCGCGCGCGACCTCGTACTCCTGGTTCAACGTGGTGTCGAACATCGGCGGGTCGTCGGAATTGATGGTGACCGGCACCCCGGCCTCGACCAACGCGGGCAGCGGGTGCTCGGCGAGCGACAGCACCGACCGGGTGCGGACGTTGGAGGTGGGACACACCTCCAGCACCACACCCTTGGCCGCGAGGTACTCCATCAGCTTCGGGTCCAGAACTGCGGCGATGCCGTGACCGATCCGCTCGGCGCCGAGGTGCCGCAACGAGTCCCAGATCGTCTCCGGCCCCGTGGACTCCCCGGCGTGGGGCACGCTGTGCAAGCCGGCGGCCTGGGCCTGCGCGAAGTGCGGCGCGAACTGCTGCCGCGGGACGCCGACCTCGGGACCGCCGAGCCCGAAGCTCACCAGACCGTCCGGCCGCAGCCGCAGGGCGGTGTCGATCGTGGCGTCGGCGCCCTCGAGCCCGAACTCGCCGGGGATGTCGAAGCACCAGCGCAGGGTGAGGTCGAGCTCCTCCTCGGCCGTCCTCCTGGCGTCCTCCACCGCCTCACAGAACGCCTCGGCCGCGATGCCGGCCCGGATGGATGTGTACGGCGTGAGCGTCAGCTCCGCGTAACGAACGTTCTGCGCGGCGAGATCGTGGGCGACGTCATGCGTCAGCGTCCAGATGTCCTCCGGAGTGCGAAGGAGGTCGACGACGGAGAGGTAGATCTCGATGAAGTGGGCGAAGTCGGTGAAGTCGAAGTAGGAGGCCAGCAGCTCGGGATCGCTGGGGACCGACGTGGAGCCCTCATGGCGCGTCGCGAGCTCGGCGACGGTGCGAATGGACGCTGACCCGACGTGATGGACGTGGAGCTCCGCCTTCGGAAGCCCCCCGACGAAAGTCACCCAGAGAGAGTATCGCTGCCGGGGTCAGCGGCCGCTTCCTCCATCTGCCGGCGTTGACGCTGCTTCACGCTGCCGCGGTCGGCGAAGTCGACCTCCACGGTGATGATGTGCTCCTCGCCGAGGTGGAGCTCCACCCGGCGCGCCTCGTCGGTCATGTGTCCGGCCTTGGCCTCGGACAACCACTCGGTGGAGCCGTCGCTCGAGATGAGTCCGACCCGGGCCGCGTCGCCGCGCTGGCCCCGGAAGACCACCGGGCCCGGACCGCTGTCGCGGACGACGAGGGCGTTGCGGCTGATGCGGTTGTCGTCGGTCGGGACCGTGGGCGGCTCTTCGCTACCGGGCCGCCCGAACGTCCACTTGGCGTCGCCGACGAGGACGTCCTCGCCGGATTCACCGGAGCCCAGTTGATACCTCACGATCAGCACGTCGGTCAGTCTAGGGGCGCCGTGCCGGGTCTGCGCGGCACTTTCGCCAAGCTGCTCCGCGACTGGGCGAGGACGGTCCGCGAGCCTGTCGAAGGGCTCAGGCACCCGGGACGATGGCCCCGATGATGCTTCCGTCGGCGCGGCGGCGGCCGGCGACCGGCTCGGGCTCGCCGTCGAGACGCGGCCCCTGTCCCTTGAGCTGCACGGTGGCCGGCGCTCCTGGGGTGACGGTGACCGACTCGCCACGAACGTCGAGCGTCACCTCGGTGCCCTCCTCGATGGTGAGATCGAGCTGGTCGGATCGCACCGTCACCCGGACCCGGCTGTCCCGCAGCGTCAGCCGGAACGTCAGCGACGGCCACGACTCCGGCAGGCGTGGGTCGAGCGTGAATCGGCCGCCGTGGTCGCGGAAGCCACCGAATCCGTAGACCAGCGCACTCCACACACCGCCCGTCGACGCCACGTGGACGCCGTCGGAGGCGTTGTGGTGCAGGTCCGCGAGGTCGACGAACAGTGCGCCCATGAAGTAGCGCAGCGCGAGGTCGTCGTATCCCACCTCCGCGGCGATGATCGACTGGACGACGCCGGACAGGGTGGAATCCCCGGTGGTGACGGGGTCGTAGTACTCGAAGTTGGCGCGCTTCTGCTCATCGGTGAACATCTCGCCCTGCAGGAACAGCGCCATCACGACGTCGGCCTGCTTGAGCACCTGGAACCGGTAGATGACCAGCGGGTGGTAGTGCAGCAGCAGGGGTCGTTTGTCCAGCGGCGTGTTCGCGAGATCCCACACCTCGCGCTCCAGGAAGTGCATGTCCTGCGGATGGACGCCCAGGTGGTCGTCGAAGGGGATGGACATGGCCTCGGCCGCGCGCTCCCACTCACCGATCTCCTCGTCCCGGAGATGGAGCCGCTCGGCCAGCGCGTCGTACTGCGGCCCGTCGATGTCCCGAAGCTCACGCACGGCCTCTGCGGCGCGACGCAGGTTGAAGCGGGCCATGACGTTCGTGAACAGGTTGTCGTTGACGACCGTCGTGTACTCGTCCGGCCCGGTGACGCCGTGGATGTGGAAGACACCGCTGTCGCCGTTGAACCAGAAGCCCAGGTCGGCCCACATGCGCGCGGTCTCGACCAGGACGTCGATACCCTCGCGGACGAGGAAGTCGAGGTCGCCGCTCGCCGCGATGTACTGGGCGAGCGCGTACGCGATGTCGGCGTTGATGTGGTACTGCGCGGTGCCGGCCGCGTAGTAGGCCGACGCCTCCTCGCCGTTGATCGTGCGCCACGGGAACAATGCGCCCTGTTGTGCCAGCTCGACCGCTCGCCGCCGGGCCGCGTCGAGCAACGTGTACCGGAACCGCAACGCAGCCCGCGCCGCCGCCGGCCGGGTGTAGGTGAGAAACGGGAGCACGTAGATCTCGGTGTCCCAGAAGTAGTGCCCCCCGTAGCCGGAGCCGGTGACGCCCTTGGCGGGGATGCCGCTGCCCTCCGCCCGAGCCGACGCCTGCGCGACCTGGAAGAGGTTCCAGCGCAGCGCCTGCTGAATGGCGTCGTCACCCTCCACCTCGACATCGGACCGCTCCCAGAAGTCGTCGAGCCACGCGCACTGGTCGGCCCAGAGCTTTTCGACGCCGTCGGCGCCGGCTCGGTCGAGGGTGCGGCGACAGCGGTCGAGCAGCTCGCGCGGAGGCACGCCGCGGGACGTGTGGTACGAGACGAACTTGGCGAGCTTGATGGTCTGGCCCGGCTCGGCGTCGATTCGGTAGACCATCTTGGCGAGGTCCTCGGAGACGTGGATGCCCGCGGTGTAAACGTTGTCCGTGCTGAACTCGTGGTCGGCGGCGACGCCCAGCGTCATCCCGCTCTCGGCGCATCGGTAGCCCAGCTCGACCCGACCGAGCTCCTCGTCGCCGTTGTGCAGCACCGGTTCGAGCACGCGGCGGACCAGACGCTCGGCCTTACGCGGGTCGACGCCCTCGCCCATCGCCTTGGACGGCACGTGGTACTCGTCCTCGCCGTCCTGCCGGTTGAGGATCTGCGAGGAGATCGCGACCGGTGCGTACTCGTCGAGCATCGTGACCTCGAGGGTCATCACCGCGAGGTGCCGCTGCGTCAACGACACCATCCGGGTGGTGCGCAGGTGCACCCGCTTGCCGGCCGGCGTCCGCCACAGGACGTCACGCGTGTACACGCCGGTGCGGAAGTCGACGACGCGCTCGTAGTCGAGCAGGTCCGCGACCGGGAGCAGCAGCGGCTCGTCGTCGATGTAGACCCGCATGGTCTTGGCGTCTGGGGCGTTGACGATCGTCTGCCCGACGCTCGCGAAGCCGTAGGCCTCCTCGGCGTGCTGGATCGGCCACGTCTCGTGGAAACCGTTGATGAACGTGCCGTGCGAGTGCGACTCGCGACCTTCCTCGACGTTGCCGCGCATGCCGAGGTAGCCGTTGCCGAGCGCGAACACCGTCTCGGTGGTGCCGAGGTTGTCGTCGCTGAACCGCTGCTCGACGAGGCGCCACGGATCGACCGGAAAGCGGGTGCGGTCGAGGAAGTCGGTGACGGGAGGTGCCTCGTGGGACGGCCCGGGCTCGGCGCCGTCCGGGTTCGACTCGACGTCCGGCATCAGCGGGGTGTCGCCGGAGTCGCCGCTCACAACAGTTCCTCGAGCTCGGACACGACCCGGTCGGCACCGTTCTCGAGCAGCGCCTCGGCCCCGACACCACGGTCGACGCCGATGACGAGGCCGAAGTGTCCCGCCTCGCCCGCGGCCACGCCGCTGAGCGCGTCCTCCAGCACCACCGCGCGCGCGGGCTCCACCCCGAGCTGCTGGGCGGCGAAGAGGAACGTGTCGGGAGCCGGCTTGCCGGCGAGGTGACGCTCGGTGGCCACGCGACCGTCGACGATCGTCGGGAAGAAGTCGATCATCTCGGCGACGCGCAGCACGTCAGGAGCGTTGCGCGAGCTGGAGACGATCGCCATCTTGATGTTTCGCTCGGCCAGCGACTCGACCAGGCGGCGTGAGCCCGGAAAGGCCTTGACGCCGTCGCGCTCGAGCACCTCCTCGAACACCGCGTTCTTGCGGTTGCCGAGACCACAGACGGTCTTCTCGTCCGGACTGTCGTCGGGATCGCCCTCCGGCAGCTCGATGCCGCGCGAGGCCAGAAAGGAGCGCACGCCGTCGTAGCGTGGCTTGCCGTCGACATAGGTGAAGTAGTCGGCGTCGGTGTACGGCTCGGCGATCCCCTGCTCGGCGAGGAAGGCACCGAACATCTCCGACCAGGCATGCATGTGAACCTCGGCGGTCGGCGTGATGACGCCGTCGAGGTCGAACAGGGCTGCGTCGAAGTCACTCCAGTCCACGACACGAGCGTATTCCTCTCGTGGGCGCGTCGTGCGACGACCCGCACTTGTCACCGGCCGCCGCAATACTGGAGGTCATGGCTCGCACTGTCTTCTACACCGCCACCAGTCTCGACGGCTTCATCGCCGACCCCGATGAGTCGCTCGACTGGCTCATGACCCGCCAGCAGGACAACGACGGTCCGCTCAACTACGACGCCTTCATCGCCGGCATCGGCGCGATCGCGATGGGCCGCACCACCTACGAGTGGGTCCTCGATCACGAGAAGGGCCAATGGCCGTACCAGCTGCCGGCCTGGGTGTTCAGCAACCACGAGCTGCGCACGGTCGAGGGCGACGTCCGGTTCGCGCGCGGCGACGTGTCCGAGCACCACGGCGCGATGGTCGAGGCGGCCGGCGGCCAGGACGTCTGGGTGGTCGGCGGAGGCGATCTCGCCGGCCAGTTCGCCGACGCCGGCCTGCTCGACGAGCTGATCGTCTACATCGCTCCGGTGTTCCTCGGCGCCGGCGCTCCGCTGTTCCCGCGACGCCAGGAGCTGAAGCTCACCGAGCTCGCGCAGAACGGCGAGTTCGCCTGCGCCCGCTACTCCGTCGTGACGTCTGCCTGACACGAGGTCCGGGCGCAAAACGTCCTAGGGTGAGCGCATGACCCACGCGGGCGCGAACAGTGAGGTCGGACGGCTGCGCACGGTGATGCTGCACCGGCCCGGTCCGGAGCTCGCGCGGCTCACGCCGCGCAACAACGACTCGTTGCTCTTCGACGGCATCCCGTGGGTCGGACGAGCCCAGGACGAGCACGACGCGTTCGCCCAGGCGCTGCGCGACCATGACGTCGAGGTGCTCTACCTCGTCGAGCTGCTCACCGAAGCCCTCGAGAAGCCGGACGCGCGAGCCCAGATCATCGAGAGCACCACGTCAACCCTTCATCTGGGCGACGCCCTGCGCGACCATCTCTGCGCGGCGATGTCCGACCTCGCGCCGGCCGACCTCGCCACCGTCGTCACCGCCGGACTGCGCAACGACGAGGTCAAGCACCGCAGCATCGTCACCAGCCTGCTGCGCCCCGACGACTTCCTGGTCGACCCGCTGCCCAATCTGCTGTTCACCCGCGACTCGTCGGTGTGGCTCCCTGGCGGGGGTGCCGGGCCGCGGGCGGCAGATCCGGTACAGCGAGTTGCCGTCACCAGCCTGGCGATGCCGGCCCGCAGTCGCGAGACGCAGCTCACCAACCTCGTCTACGAGCACCACCCGCGCTTCGCCGGCGTCCAGCGGCTGCACGGTCCCCACCTCGAGCACCTCGAGGGTGGCGACGTCCTGCTGCTCGCCCCCGGAGTCATGGCGGTCGGTGTCGGCGAACGCACCACGCCGGCCGGGTTCGAGCGGTTCGCCCGTCAAGTGCTGGGAGCCGAGCTCGCCCGCACCGTGCTGGCGGTGCCGATCGCGCAAGAGCGCGCCACGATGCACCTCGACACGATCGTCACCATGGTCGACGTCGACACCGTCGTCATCTACCCGAACGTGGCCGATCATCTCCGGGCATTCGGCGTCACCTGGGACGGCGAAGACCTCGTCGTCGCCCCGGAGCGGTCGTTCTTCGCCGCCGCCGCCGAGGCCATGGGCATCGACACCCTGCACCAGATCGACACCGGGCTCGACCCGGTCACGGCAGAGCGCGAGCAGTGGGACGACGGCAACAACACCCTGGCCATCGCACCACGTCTCGCGGTGGCTTACGAGCGCAACGAGGAGACCAACGCCCGCCTCGAGCAGCACGGCATCGAGGTGGTCGCCATCAGCGGATCCGAGCTGGGCTCGGGTCGTGGCGGGCCGCGATGCATGTCGTGCCCGATCGAGCGGGATGCACCGTGACGATCACCGCCGAGGACTTCGAGGCCGAGCGTCCTCGACTGATGCGGATCGCCTACCGGCTCACGGGCAGTGTCGTCGACGCCGAGGACGCGGTGCAGGAGGCCTGGTTGCGTCTCGGCTCCTCCGGCGAAGCCGCACCGCGGAACCTGCAGGCGTGGCTGACCCGCGTGGTCAGCCGGCTGTGCCTCGACCGGCTCGGCTCCGCGGCGAAGCGTCGCGAGACGTACATCGGGGAGTGGCTGCCCGAGCCGATCGTCCGACCCCTGGGCCAGGCCGCCGAACCCGACCCGCTCGACGTCGTGGTGCAGGACGAAGACGCACGGCTCGGGGCCCTGGTCGTTCTCGACCGGCTCACCCCGCCGCAGCGCGTCGCCTTCGTGCTGCACGACGTGTTCGCGGTGCCGTTCGACGAGGTGGGCGAGACGCTCGGCATCGGCACCGAGGCAGCCCGCCAGCATGCCTCCCGAGCCCGTCGGGCGGTGGCCGACGCACCCGAACCCACGCCCGACCCCGAGCACGAGGAGGCGGTTCGCCGGTTCCTCGACGCACTGGCCACCGGCGACCTCGACGCGATCGTGGCCACGCTCCACCCGGACGCGATCGTCATCGGCGACGCGAACGGCACCACCGGCACGGCCATCAACGTCATCCACGGCCCCGAGAAGTTCGCCCGCTTCTACGTCGGGCTCGTGAACCGCTACGGCGAGAAGGCTCTCGAAACCATGCGGCCGGTGCTCGTCAACGGCCAGCTGGGCTTCTGGACCCCCGGCTGGGAGGGCGACGACCGGCGCACCAGCTCGCCGGCCCGGATCGCCGGCTTCACCGTGCGGGACGGCCTGGTCGCCGCCTCGTACGACATCGCCAACCCGGAGAAGTTCGGCGGCGTCAGGCTCGAGCTGTCTCAGGCTCGCTGATCTCCCACGGAACTCGGCACGTGTCGCCCGAGCCGAAGCCCTGGGCGGTGATGCCGAGGGCGTGGTTGAAGCGAGCGCGATGGTTCTCCAAGGCGATCTGGTAGGTCAGCTCCACGACTCCGTCGCGTCCGTATCTGTCCTCCAGGGCGGCAACCTGCTCGTCCGTGACGGTCATCGGCGTGGTCGTCATCGCGTCGACGTAGCGGATCACCTCACGCTCCTCGTCGCTGTAGGCGTCGGACGTCTCGAAGTCGGCGATCTGCTTCAGCCGGTCGACGTCCAGCCCGTCCAGCCGGATCAGCATCGCGCCGAAGTCGACGCACCACGAGCATCCGACCGCCCAGGCCGTGCGGTACTCCGCGAGCTGCAGGATCGGCTTGGGCATCGCACGCGCGGCTCGCTCGACGGCGAGCTCGTGCATGGCGTAGGCCCTGAACAGCTTGGGGTGATGGGCGGTGACGGCGAACGGCTCGGGCACTTCGCCGAGCCTGCGGCGCGCGTACCAGTAGGCGAGCCGCACGAGCGGTCCGGCGTCCTGGGGCGCGACGGCGGGGATGCGCGACATGGTGACCAACTCCTGAGTGCTGGATGCAGGCCGGCCGATCGGCCGACTTCACCACTCAGACGACACTGCGTCCGGAAACGTGACAGAGAGGGAGGCGCGCCCTAGGAGTCGTTGGACAGGGCCAGCTCGGCGTTGACCCGAGTGCCCTTGCTCATGTCGACCCACCAGCGGTCGGCCACACGGTTGATGATCGAAAGGCCGCGCCCGCTCAGGGAGTCCTCGTCGAAGTCGATGGGCTCGAGCGAGCCACCCTCGCCGGCGTCGTGGACGCTGAGCTCGAGGAGGTCGCCGTTGATGGACCACGAGATCTCGACCGTGCCGTCGGACGTGGGCACGCCATGACTGACGGCGTTCGCGATCATCTCGCTGATCACGATGAGGGCGTCGTCGATGACGGCGGCCGGTGCACGGTTGATCGTGAGGAAGCCCGCCAGCTTGGTTCGGGCGATGCTCGGGGTCGAGGACTCGAACGGCAGACTGATCGAGTCGCGGGCGCGCACAGACATCACTCCTGCTCACCACCGCGCACAGGAGTGCTCACGACACGCACCACAACGGCCTGCATATAGTCCAAAGTAACCATGTCGAGTGGTTCTTGACTACTCACCTGTCCCAGATCACACCTGTGTCACCGCCCGAGGAACGGAGCCGAACGATGGACGTGCCCACCGTCAGCGTCGACGAGGTCACCGATCCGACGACGGACGGCTGGGTGGTGCTCGACGTCCGCGAACCGTGGGAATGGGCGTCCGGACACATCGAGGGCGCCGTGCACATCCCCCTCATGGACCTGCCGGCGAGGGTCGGCGAGCTGGACCCGCAGACGCCCACCCTGGTGGTGTGCCACGTGGGTGCACGCTCCGCCCAGGCCACCGCATGGCTCCGCCAGCTGGGCCACGACGTCGCCAATCTCGCCGGCGGTATGGATGCCTGGGAGGCAGCCAGGCGACCCATGGTCGTGCCCTGACAGCACGATGCCCCCGGACGAACCGGGGGCATCGATGTGTCGGTGTTACTTGGCTGCGGACTTGAGCCGGGAGCCGGCACTCACCTTGACGCCGAACCCGGCCGGAATCTGGATGGTCTCGCCGGTGGACGGGTTGCGACCCGTCCGGGCGGCACGCTTGACACGCTCGACGGACACGATGCCGGGGATCGAGACTTTCTCGCCCTTGCCGACGGCATCGATGAGGATGTCGCTGAAAGCCGAGAGCACAGCGTCGGCGTTGGTCTTGCTGGTTTCGGCCCTCTCGGCGAGTGCTGCCACGAGGTCGCTGCGGGAGATTGCCACTGATGCTCCTAGAGGTGACGGTTGGAATTCCTCGCCGCCAGTGTAAGGATCGCCTACCCACACTCGATCGTTGCCCCCTCGATGCGCCCTGCAACTGGTCTTCGGCCGGGCCGGTTCACCACGGTGAGGGGGCGTCCACCAGCGCAGGCAGGGCGTCGAGGTACCTCGCACGGGGCCACTCGACGACGCCGAGTGAGGCGAGGTGGGGTGTCTTCCACTGCACGTCGACGAGCACGTCGCCGAGGTGCTCCACCAGGCCCATGAGTGCGACTTTGGACGCGTCCCGCTCCCGGTGGAACATCGACTCCCCGGCGAACAACCGTCCGATCCCGAGGCCGTACACCCCGCCGACCAGCCGGCCGTCGCCGTCACGGGTCTCGACGGAGTGGGCCCAGCCCAGGCGATGCAGCGTGACGTAGGCGGTCCGGATGTCGGCATCGATCCACCCGCCGGGACGGGACGGGTCGGCGCACGCGTCGATGACCTCCTCGAACGCGGTGTCGACGGTGACCTGGAGACGACGGGCCGACCGGCGCATCGACCGCGTCACCTTGAGAGCTCCGGGCTCGAGCACGCCTCGCTGCATCGGCGACCACCAGAGCAGGCGTCCAGCCTGCGGCATCGGAAAGGCACCGTGGCGATAGGCGTCCACGATCGTCGACGGCTCGAGGTCCGCGCCGGCCACGACGCAGTCGTCGTCGGGCCAGTCCACCGGGTCGAAGTCGTACCGCGACGGCGGCAGCGGCGTCGGCCCGGTGATGTGCACAGCCATGCGCCCAGCCTAAGGACGCGCCCGTGTGCGTGATCGGCACTCCTATGCTGGCGCCATGGGAGTTCGCCGGAGCGTCGTGAAGCAGAGCGCGATCAGGGTCGCCCCCTCCATGGCGTCCGGATACGTCCGCACCATGCTCGACAAGGCCATCGACGGCGTCGGTCCGCTCCGGCCGGC
This sequence comes from uncultured Actinomycetota bacterium, assembly GCA_963766475.1. Classification (GTDB taxonomy): domain Bacteria; phylum Actinomycetota; class Actinomycetes; order Propionibacteriales; family Nocardioidaceae; genus Nocardioides. Next base: position 12,641 of record CAVXZS010000012.1, read on the forward strand.
CGCGTCGACCGCAGACGCCAAGCTCGTGGACGCCGCGGGCGACGTGGAGGACGCGGTCAAGTCCCTGATCCGGCTGCACGTGGGCCTCGCAGCTGCCGAGGGGTTCATCACGAACCTCGGCGGCATCGCCGCCCTCGCCGTGGCCATCCCGGCGAACGTCGTCGGAGTCACGCTCGTGCAGTGCCGCCTGATCGCGGGCATCGCGCACCTGCGCGGCTACGACCTGGAGGACGCACGGGTCCGCAACGCGATCCTCGCCTGCATCCTCGGCGAGGACGAGGTGCGCGACCTCGTGCGCACCTCGAGCTTCCCGTCCTCCCCGATGGGCATCGCGACGTCTCCGGTGCACGACCCCGCGCTCGACGAGCTGATCTCCCGGGAGGTGACCACCGACCTGGTCGCTCGTACGGCCGGACGTCGTGCGGTGACGATGGTGGGCCGCCGGGTGCCGCTGCTCGGCGGCGTGGTGGGCGGCGGCAGCGACGCCCTCACCACCTGGCACATCGGCCAGTACGCGGCCCGTGAGCTCCGCGACCGCAACCTGCGTTGACAGCCGTCAGGTGCGGATCTTCGGTGTGGCCGCCAACCCCAGCGGTCGCTCCGCGAAGGCCGGCTCATCGGCCACCGGATAGCACAGGTTGTCGCTAGAGTCGCCGAGTACCCCATCGACCCAGCTCTGGACGGAGTTGACGGAGTCGGCCTCGAACAGGCAGGTGACCTTGGTGGAGTCCTGGCTCGGGTAGAACTGGAGCACGTGGACCTGCTCCGGTGCCCCGTCCCCGTACATCAGGCGCACTCCCCGCTGGAACGCCGTTTCGGGATTCTTGATCTGGTGCTGGACGACGACATACATGGTGGTGACCTCTTCCTCGATTGGTTGACGAGGACGACGCTAGGTCTGGAGCCACGTCATCGACATCGCCTGAATCCACCAACTCGGCCGGTGTCTACAGTGGTCAGGATTGACCACGATCCGCTCAGACGAGATGGTGCTCGTGCGCAAATGCGCCGGCGGCGGTCCGCGAGGTGACGCCGAGCTTGGCGTAGATGTTCTGCAGGTGACGCGCGACGGTGTGCTGGCTGAGGACAAGCGCCGCCGCGATCTCGCGGTTGCTCTTCCCGGTCGCGACGAATCGGAGGACCTCTCGCTCACGGGCACTCAGCCCGTGTCCGTCTGGGTCATCCACGTTCATGAGGGAGTCGAGCGCGGCCAGATCGGACTGGGCGCCGAGCTGGACGAAGATGTCACGAACGCCACGGAGCTCCAGCGCAGCGGTGTCGCCGTCGCCCATGTTCTGGCAAGCCCGGGCCACGAGCACTCGAACACGCGCCGAGGCGTGCACCGCCCCGAGCTCCTGCCACGCGAGCGCAGCCCGCCTCAGGTCGACCAAGGCGTTCTGCACGTCACCCTGGGCCAGAGCCACCGCTCCGGTGGTCTGCCACGCCATCGCGGCGATGGCGTCACTGCCCTGGTGGTCGGCGGTTTCTGTCAGTTCGCGAGCCGCGCCGGCGGCCGCATCGAGATCGTCCGTTGCCAGCATGATCTCGACGTACGCCGGAAGAAGCGCCACCCGCGGCAGGCCTCGGTCGGTCTCTGCCACGGCCCGCCGAATCGAGGCCGCTGCCGCGTCCGGTCTCCCTTGGGCCAGGCGCATCAGTGCCAGGCCGGGTTGTGGATCCCGACCGAGCCGGCTGGATCGACCGAAGGCCTCCTCCGCGAACTCGTGCTCTCCTCTGAGCCGGTACACCTCGCCCTCGTGGTACGCAGCATCCCCGATCACCCTCTGGTTCAGCGCTCCAGCCGTGAACTGCTCGCCGCATCGACGTAGCTCCTCGAGCGCTTCTTCCCAGGCGCCGCTCATCGTCATGATCTCGGCGCGATGTACGAGGCAGACGCCCTGGTGCGCGATCATGTCGGGCTGCCGGGCGCACCATCGGGTCAAGGCGTCGGTCCACTCCCGCAGGCGGCGTAGCTCGTAGACGCCGCGACAGAACGCGATCGTGTTGCAGTAGACGATCCCGGCGACGATCGGCGACAGCTCCCCCGACGTCACGGCGATCATCGACTCGTCGATCAGGCGGACGCCGTCCTCCACGTTGCCCAGCCTGACCAGGGCGTGACCCTGCTCCATCAGGCCGATGGCGACCAGGTCGTCGTCGACGCACCGCTGGCCGATCTCGACGATCTCGGAGGAGGTCTCGAGAGCACCTGCGGCGTCACCGTCCATCAGCCGCTCCAGAAGTCGTCCGACGAGGGCATAGCCTCGGGCGGCGGCGTTGGTCGGCTCGCTCTCCACCAATCGCTCGGCACGGGCGAACCACCCGACGGCCGTCGCGGGCTGCCCGCGGAAGAGCAGGCTGTGACCGATCCAGAAGCCGCAGCGCACTGCCGCCGGCACAGACCCTTCCTCGAGATGGGCATGGAACGCGCGCTCCAAAGCGTTTGCGTAGACGTCGTCCTGGCCGAGCATGTACGCCGCTCGGCCCATGAGCTCGAGGTCGTCGGGGGCGAGCGGCGATGCAGTGTCGGCCGCCGTCAGGGCGTCGTACGCCTCGCGCCAACTCGCTTTCACGAACAACCGGCGTCCGAGCTCAAGCTTGGAGTCCTGACTCACAGCCACTCCGATCGACTGCATCCATCATCGCACCGCCCGAGCCGTGGTCAGCCCAGAGCGCGGACGACGGCGGACGGCGAGGGGCGCCCGAGATGCTCGGCCATCCACGTGCTCGTGGCCACCAGGGCGTCGAGGTCGACGCCGTGCTCGACGCCGAGCCCGTTGAGCATCCAGACGAGGTCCTCGGTGGCGAGGTTGCCGGTGGCGCTCTCGGCGTACGGGCAGCCGCCGAGCCCTCCGGCGGATGCATCGAACGTCGTGATGCCCTGCCGCAATGCGGTGAGTGCGTTGGCCAGGGCCTGCCCATAGGTGTCGTGGAAGTGCATGGCGAGACGATCGATGCCTACTCCGGCCGCATCGAACGCATCGAGCAGTGCGCGGACGTGGCCCGGCGTGCCGACGCCGATCGTGTCGCCGAGGGAGAGCTGGGTGGCCCCGAGGTCGAGCAGCCGCCGGCCGGCGTCGACCACCTGGTCGATCGGCACGTGTCCCTCCCACGGGTCGCCGAAGCACATCGAGACGTAGGCGCGCACGTCCAGACCGGCCTCGAGGGCGCGGTCGACAACCGGCTCGAACATCGCGTACTGACCGTCGAGCGAGCTGTTCAGGTTCCTCTTCGCGAACGTCTCGGTGGCGCTGCCGAAGATGGCGACGTGCGTGCATCCGGCGGCGAGCGCACGGTCGAGCCCGCGCTCGTTCGGCACCAGCACCGGCAGCGGGACCGGGCCGTCGAGCGGCAGCCGGGCGACGAGCTCCTCGGCATCGGCGAGCTGGGGCACCCACGCGGGGTGGACGAAGCTGGTGGCCTCGACGATGGGCAGCCCGGCCGCGACCAGGCGCCGCACGAACTCGGCCTTGACGTCGAGCGGCACGATCGCGCTCTCGTTCTGCAGGCCGTCGCGCGGCCCGACCTCGTAGATGGTGACCCGCTCGGGCAGCGAAGCGTCCCGCACCACCGACGGCAGCTCAGGCATCAGCCGCCTCCACGGTGAGCAGCAGGTGCCCCTGCTTCACCTGCTCGCCGGTGGCCGCGCCGACGTGGGTCACCACGCCGTCGTGCGGGGCCGTGAGTGCGAGCTCCATCTTCATCGCCTCGAGCGCCCCGAGGCGCTGGCCTGCGGTGACCGTGTCGCCCACGGCGGCGTCGATCGACAACACCGTGGCCGGCATCGGGGCGGTGACGTCGGCTTCGCCCGCAGCCGCGAGGTGACCCCGCCGCATGGGATCCGGTGCGGTGAGCAGCCACGGCTCCCCCCGCCAAGCCACCCAGACGCCGCCCGAGGGGTTGTGGTGCCACAACGCAGGAGGCGGGGAAATGTTCGCCTCGACCCAGTGGGTGACGCCACCTGAGTCCATGACCGGCACGACGCGTGGCGCCGGTGCGCCGGAGAGCCGCCACCCGTCGCCGATCGCGAAGGGCGAACCGGTCGGATCGACGTCGGCCATGGCGAGCGCATCGACGCCGGCCAGCAGTGCCTCGCGCGGCAGCTCGGGGGCGGTGAGCAGCGGGCCTGCGGCGTCGCTGTCCAGCCAGCCCGTGTGGACGTCTCCCAGTGCGAATGCGTCACTCGCCACGAGGCGGCGCACGAACCCCAGGTTGGTGGTGAGCCCGAAGACGGCCGACGCGTCGAGCGCGTCGAGCATCATCAGCCGCGCGGCCTCCCGGTCGGCGCCATGCACGATGACCTTCGCGATCATCGGGTCGTAGGCGGTGGTGACCACTCCGGATTCGCCGAACGCGGCTTCCACGCGGGCGTCTGGTGACCAGATGACGGCATCGATGGTGCCCGATTGCGGAAGGAAACCCGCATACGGGTCCTCGGCGTAGACACGCGACTCGATGGCGTGCCCGCTCACGGTGATCTCGTCCTGGGCCAGCGGCAGGGGCCGGCCGGCGGCGACGTCGAGCTGCCATCCGACGAGGTCGAGTCCGGTGACCTCCTCGGTGACCGGATGCTCCACCTGCAGCCGGGTGTTCATCTCCAGGAAGAAGGCCTGATCGCCCTTGACGAGGAACTCGACCGTGCCGGCGTTGACGTAACCTACCTCGCGACACAGCGCCACCGACGCCTCGTGGATGCGAGCCCGGACGGCGTCGGGGACGAACGGAGCCGGCGCCTCCTCGACGACCTTCTGGTGCCGGCGCTGAGCCGAGCAGTCGCGGTCGAAGAGGTGGACGACGTTGCCGTGCTCGTCGCCGAAAACCTGGACTTCCACGTGCCGGCCGGCCTCGATGTACGGCTCGACGACGAGCGTGTCGTCGCCGAACGCGGACGCCGCCTCGCGCCGGGCGGTGGTGACGGCCGGTTCGAGGTCGGCCGGGCGGACGACGATGTGCATGCCCTTGCCGCCTCCGCCCGCCGCGGCCTTGACCAGCACCGGAAAGGCATCCTCCGGTATCGCATCCAGGGCGAACTGCGGCGTGACCGGAACACCCGCGCGTTCGGCCACCTCGCGCGCACGGTCCTTACGGCCCATCAGCTCCATGACCTCGGCCGAGGGTCCGATGAACACCAGGCCGGCCTCGACGACGGCGCGCGCGAACTCGGCCCGCTCGGAGAGGAAGCCGTAGCCGGGGTGCACGGCGTCGGCCCCGGACTCCTTGGCCGCGGCCAGCACGCGGGCGATGTCGAGGTAGGACTCCTTCGGCGACGTCGGCCCGAGCAGCACCGCGGTGTCGGCCTCGCGGACGAACGCGGCGCCGGCGTCGGACTCGGAGTGGACCGCGATGCTGCGCAGCCCGCGTTCGCGGCAGGCCCGGATCACCCGGCGGGCGATCTCGCCCCGGTTCGCGATCAGCACCGATGAGAACGTCATGGCGGCTACATGCGGAAGACGCCGAACTGCGGCATCGGGATCGGGGCGTGTGATGAAGCTGCGAGGCCGAGGCCGAGCACGCGGCGGGTGTCGAGCGGGTCGATCAGGCCGTCGTCCCACAGCCGGGCGGTGGAGTAGTAGGCCGAGCCCTGTTCCTCGTACTGGGCCAGGATGGGCTCACGGAAGGCCTGCTCCTCCTCGTCCGACCACGACTCGCCGCGGGCCTCCATCGCGTCACGGCGCACGGTGGCAAGCACCGACGCGGCCTGCTCACCGCCCATCACCGAGATGCGGGCGTTCGGCCAGGCCCACAGGAAGCGCGGGTCGTAGGCGCGGCCGCACATGCCGTAGTTGCCGGCACCGTAGGAGCCGCCGATGACGACGGTGAACTTGGGCACCACCGACGAGGTGACCGCGGTGACGAGCTTGGCGCCGTCCTTCGCGATGCCGCGGTTCTCGTACTCGCGACCCACCATGAAGCCGGAGATGTTCTGCAGGAACACCAGCGGCACACCGCGCTGGTTGGCGAGCTCGATGAAGTGCGCACCCTTGAGCGCGGACTCGCTGAACAGGATGCCGTTGTTGGCGATGATCGCGACCGGAAAGCCCCAGATGCGGGCGAACCCGCACACCAGCGTCTCGCCGTACAGCGGCTTGAACTCGTGGAGTCGCGAGGCGTCGACCACGCGACGGATGACGTCGCGGACGTCGTACTGGGTGCGTGGGTCGGTGGGGATGTCGTAGAGACCGGCCGGGTCCTCGGCCGGCTCCTCGACCGGGTACTGCGGGATGCTCGGCGAGCTGGGCCGCTCGAACGTGTCGACGATGGAGCGCACGATCTGCAAGGCGTGGTCGTCGTCGTCGGCGAGGTGGTCGACCACGCCGGACGTCCGCGCGTGGACGTCGCCACCACCCAGGTCCTCGGCGCTGACCTCCTCACCGGTGGCCGCCTTCACGAGCGGCGGGCCGCCAAGGAAGATCGTGCCCTGGCCCTTGACGATCACCGACTCATCACTCATGGCGGGCACATACGCGCCGCCCGCGGTGCACGATCCCATCACCGCAGCGACCTGGCCGATGCCGGCAGCCGACATCTGCGCCTGGTTGTAGAAGATGCGGCCGAAGTGGTGCCGGTCGGGGAACACCTCGTCCTGCATCGGCAGATAGGCCCCGCCGGAGTCGACGAGATAGATGCAGTGCAGGTTGTTCTGCTTGGCGATGGTCTGGGCGCGCAGGTGCTTCTTGACGGTGAGCGGGTAGTAGGTGCCGCCCTTCACCGTGGCGTCGTTGGCGACGATCATGCAGTCGCGGCCCGAGACCCGGCCGATGCCGGTGATGATGCCGGCGCTCGGCACCTCACCCTCATACATCCGGAAGGCGGCCAGGGGCGCGATCTCGAGGAACGGCGATCCGGGATCGAGGAGATGGTCGACCCGGTCTCGGGGCAGGAGCTTTCCCCTCGCCACATGACGTTCCCGAGCCGCAGCGGAACCTCCCTGGCGCACTTCTGCGAGCCGCTTGCGCAGCTCGGTGACGAGCTCCTCCATCACGCCAGACTAGCATCGAGGTTAACGAGTGTTAACTTCTCGGCTATGCTGCCCACGTGGCGGACCGGAGACAACAGATCCTGGACACCGCGGCGGAGCTGTTCGCCGAACGCGGCTTCCACGGCGTGTCCGTGCACGACATCGGCGCGGCCTGCGGCATCTCCGGCCCGGCGCTCTACAAGCACTTCAGCGGCAAGGACGAGCTGCTGGCCGCGTCCCTCACCGACATCAGCGAGACGCTCCTCAAGGAGGGCTCGGCCCGCGCGTCGTCCGCGGCGTCTCCGAGCGAGGCACTCCACGCACTGATCGACTGGCACGTCGACTTCGCCCTCGGCCATCGGGCCTTGATCGTCGTGCAGGACCGCGAGTGGACGAATCTCGGTGTCGCCGCCCGTCGTGACGTCCGGGCGCTCCAGCTGAGCTACATCGACATCTGGGTCGACACGGTGCAGGCGCTGCGTCCCGAGCTCGACCATGCCACCGCCCGGGCCGCGGTGCAGGCGACGTTCGGTCTGCTCAACTCCACGCCGCACAGTGCCCGCATCAAGCCACCGGCGATGCGCGCGCTCCTGATCGAGATGGCGCACCGCTCGCTGGCCGGCTGAGCATCACCGACGCGCACGTCGAGGAATCCGCTGGATCACCGCGCTCTTCCCTAGACTGACCGTCACACCACGGCTCTCATCAGGCGGTTCACCATGGTCGATCTCGGCAAGATCCTCGGCGCCGGCGCCGAGGTCACCCGGTTGCAGGACGTCGTCGACTTCATCGCCGACCATCGGGACGAGCTCGAGAACAGCGCGAAGATCGCCCGCGACCTGCCGGCGCTGCTGCTGCTGCTCTCCTCCGGGCTCGCCGATGCCGGCGCCCACGCGTCGAAGGCCGGCAAGGCGCTGTCCGGCGCGTCGGGTGCAACCGGCCGGGTGGGCGACAGCGCGCAGGCGCTGGCCGCGATCTCGTCCAGCCTCAGCTCCGTCGGCACGCTGGTCGGCGACGCCGCGATCGACATCTCCAAGGTGCCGCTGATGGGCGGCCCGTCACGGCAGCTCGCCTCCGCCGCGCACGCGGTCGCCGACACCAAGAAGAACCTCGACGGGCTGGCCGGAGACCTCAAGGACATCTCCGAGCTGCTCGACACGGTCGGCCACGCGCTCGAGCTCCTGGGCACCACCCTCGGTGCCACCGGCCGCGAAGCCAACAAGTTCGTGGGCGGCTGACGCGAGCTCTACTGCGTCGAGGTGTACTCGACCGGCGCGAACGTGTGCGCCGCCGCCGCACCCCAGTCGCGGCGCCAGCCCTCAGGTGGCGTGTCCAACAGCTCGCCGGGGGTCAGCCAGCGGAACAGGTCGTGGTACGTCTTCGTGACCTGCGGGTCGACCCGGCGGAACAGCTTGCGTGGCGTCAGCTGATCGAAGGAGTCCAGCCCCATCGACGCCACGATCTGCATCGCGCTGTTCACGGTCTTGGCCTGGAACTGGTAGACGCGGTGCTTCTTGTCGCTCACCACCAGGGCCCGGGTCCGCCACGGGTCCTGCGTCGCGACGCCCACCGGGCAGTGGTTGGTGTGGCACTTCTGCGCCTGGATGCACCCCACGGCGAACATCATCGCCCGGGCCGCGAGGGTGAAGTCGGCGCCTTGGCAGATGCGCTTGACGATGTCGATGCCGCTCGCGATCTTGCCGCTCGCGCCGATCTTCACCTGGTCGCGCACCCCCGACCCGACCAGGGCGTTGTGCACGAACATCAGGCCCTCGGTGAGCGGCATGCCGACGTTGTCCTCGAACTCGACCGGCCCGGCGCCGGTGCCGCCCTCGGATCCGTCGACGATGATGAAGTCCGGGCAGGAGTTGCGCTCGATCATCGCCTTGCAGATCGCGAGGAACTCCCGGCGCGAGCCGATGCACAGCTTGAACCCGACCGGCTTGCCGCCACTGAGCTCGCGCAGCTGGTCGATGAAGTCGATCAGGCCGAGCGGCGAGTCGAAGGCGTTGTGCGACGGTGGCGACACGATCGTCTCGCCCACCGCGACACCGCGCGCCTCGGCGACCTCCTCGTTGACCTTCGCTCCGGGCAGCAGCCCGCCGAGCCCCGGCTTCGCGCCCTGGGAGATCTTGATCGAGATCGCCTTCACCTGGTCGAGGGACGCCCGTTCCTTGAACTTGTCCGGGTCGAAGTGACCATCTGGCGTGCGGCAGCCGAAGTAGGCCGTCGCGATCTCCCAGATCAGGTCGCCGCCGTGCTTGCGGTGGTACTTCGAGATCGAGCCCTCCCCGGTGTCATGGGCGAAACCGCCCATGGCGGCGCCCGCGTTGAGCGCCTCGATCGCGTTGCCGGACATCGAGCCGAAGCTCATCGCCGACACGTTGAGCAGGGCGATGTCGTAGGGCTGGGTGCACTTCGGCCCGCCGAGCCGGACCGACGGAAGCACGCCGTCGGGCTTCGGCTTGGCCCGCAGGGAATGGGCGACGAACTCGTAGCCGACGGCGGTGACGTCACGCTGGGTGCCGAACGGCTCCTCGCCATGGAAGCCCTTCGCCCGGTCGTAGACGAGGTCGCGGGTCTCACGATCGTAGGGCCGGCCCTCGATGTTGGACTCCACGAAGTACTGGCGGATCTCCGGCCGGATCTCCTCCAGCAGGAATCGCCCGTGCCCGATCACCGGGTAGTTGCGCAGCACGCTGTGCTTGCGCTGTACGAGGTCGGACGTCCCGACCAGGGCGAGGAAGATCAGTGGCCCTGCCACGAACCACCAGGCGTCGTCGTGGACGATCGCGAGGACTGTCGCGACGGCGGCCGCCACGATCAGACCGAAAACGGCGATCCACCTGATCATGTGCTGATGGTGCCATGCCAGTGCGCTGGTCAGGGAGCGTTGAGCGGGTCCTGCTTCTCGCCGAAGCCGCAGCGCTCGGCGAGGTAGTCGAAGATCTGGGCCTTCTGCGACTGGTCGAAGCGCAGATAGATCGGCGACGTGCCGAACGCTTCCGACTCCACCCGGACCGGCAGGATGCCACCCGTCCGGTCCTCGGCCACGACATGAACGTCGCAACGATTCGGTACGAAGGTGAGGTCGGCGTCGACCGGCTGGCCGCCAGGCTCCAGGTCGCGATCGATGGTGGTGGCGTCCGGACCTGCAGGTGCGAGCAGCGTCGACCCTCCAACGTCCGCGAGGTGCACCGGACTGCCGGACGCGGGAGGGGTGAATGTCACCCCGATCCCCAAGGTGGCCTTCTCGCCCGTGCCGTGGACGGTCAGACGGTCGTCCACGTGGATGCGGCCGACCGACCGCTCGGCGCAGTCCCGCTTCATGAACCGCTCGACGCTGCCGAAGTGGTCGCCCGGCCGCGCGGTGGACGTCACGGTCTCACCGTCTCCCCAGGCGTAGCGAATCCGGACGGTGGCATCTACACCGGTGCCGCACCGAGCCCTCGGCATCGTCATCGTCAGGTTGACCTTCGTGCCGGCGAAGACGGTCGTCGGCCCGTCGTAGGTGGGCGGCGCGTCGAGGCGGCCGGACTCGAGCTCGACGTGCTCGACCGTCATGTCATCGCGACTCCCGTTGAGCACCTGGACCTGGAACGTGCGGCCCGGCAAGTCCTGGCGCGTCTGCTCGAGCTGGAACGTCACGCCCTTCGGCGCCGGCACGATGTCGTGCCCGCCGCAAGCGCCGAGCGCACCCATGACGAGCAGGAGCGGCATCACACGCATGGGCGCGACTCTATGACGAGCTCAGTCCAGGGAGGCACCACGCAGGGCCCGCCAGCTGACCCAGGCGGCGCCCAGCGCGACCACGATCGCGACGGCGGACGTCAGCTGCATCGCGTTCTCGAACGCGGTGTGGGCCGAGAGCATGAGCTCCTCGCCGACGCCGTTCGGGAAGTACCGCGCCTGCTCGAGGGTGCCGCCCAACGTCTCGAACGCTGAGTCCTGCTCGCCGAAGCGGGCGACGGCCGGCACGGTGAGGTTCGCGCGGTAGCTCGCGGTGAGCACGCTGCCGAGGACGGCGGTGCCCAGCACGGCACCGATCTCATAGGCCGTCTCGGACGCCGCAGAGGCCGCCCCGGCCTGGTGCTCGGGAACCCGCGACAGCATGACGTCGTTCGTGAGCGTCTCGGCGAAGCCGATGCCCAGTCCGAGCACCGCGAACGCCACCATGATCGACCACGGCGTCGGCGTGCCGGCGAACGCCGCGATCGCGTAGCCGGCCGCCGACAGAGCGAAGCTCAGGCTCACCAGCAACGCAACCGAAATGCACCGCGCGAAGCGCACAGCCATGAAACCGGCGACGATCGTCACGACGAGCCCCGGGACGAGGACCGTGGCTGCGGCCATCGGGCTCAGGCCGACGACGAGCTGGAGGAACTGCGCCGCGAAGAACAGGAAGCCGGCGTAGCCGACCATGCTCAGCAGGTTCGCGCCGATGGCACCGCTGAACACGCGGTCGGAGAACAGGCCGACATCGATGAGCGGGTGCGTCGCCGTGGCCTGGCGGCGCACGAACATCGCCGCACCCGCGACACCGAGCACCATCGCGGCGAGCGGCCCGGCGGACACGCCGTGCTCGGCCAGCTGCTTGATGCCGTAGACGAACGGGAGCATCGCGGTCATCGACCAGACGATGCCGCTGACGTCGATGCGGCCCGGGCGCGGATCGCGCGACTCGGGCACGAGGAACGGCGCCGCGACCAGCAGCATGACGATGATCGGCACGTTGACGAGGAACACCGAGCCCCACCACAGGTGCTCCAAGAGGTAGCCGCCCACCACCGGGCCCAGCGCCGCGCCGCCGGCGAACGTGCCGGCCCACACGGCGATCGCGACGCGTCGGTCGTCGCGGCGCACGAACACGGTGCGGATGAGGGAGAGCGTCGACGGCATCAGCGTCGCGCCGAACACCCCGAGCAGGACTCGCCAGGCGATCAGGGCCTCCGCGGTGGGGCTGAATGCGGCACCGACCGAGGCGACGCCGAACCCGGCGGCGCCGATCAACAGCAGGCGCCGACGGCCGACCCGGTCGCCGAGGTTGCCGGCCGCGATCAGGAGCCCGGCCAGCATCATCGGATAGATGTCGACCAGCCACATCAGCTGCTCACCGCTCGGACGGAGGGCCACGCTGACCTGCGGGAGCGCGAACGTGAGCACGGTGTTGTCGACGGAGATGAGCAGCACGGGCATGACGATGACGGCCAGCACGAGCCATTCGCGCGGGCCGGCACGCTGCGTGTCTGGCAGCCGGACGTCCATCGTGGTCACAGATCTACTATACCGTCTGGACGGTATAGCCCGCAGCCTGACCGAGTGTGATTTCCGCCGCTAGGCTGTCGCTCATGCCGCCGGAGCGCTCGACCCGCGATCGCCTGATCGACGCGTTCGAGACGCTCCTGGTCACGGCCGGGAGCCGGGCCGCCACACTCGATGCGGTGGCCTCCGCGGCCGACGTCTCCAAGGGCGGACTGCTGTACCACTTCCCCAGCAAGGACGCGCTCGTCGAGGGGATGCTCGACCGGCTGCGCGAGCACGGCGCACAGGACGCCGCGCAGATGGCCACCGCCAAGCAGGGTCCGGTCGAGTACTACCTCCAGACATCCGTCGACACCGGCAGCGACTTCGACCGGGGTCTCGTCGCCACCGCACGCATCGCGCAGGAGAACGACTCACGGGCATCGGCCGCGCTCGCCGACCTCCGCGAGGGTTGGTTCGCCGTGCTGCGCGAGCACCTCGGCGATGAAGCGCTGGCCCGCACCATCCAGCTCATCGGCGACGGCCTCTACTTCGACGACACCACCGGACTGGCCGAGAAGAGCGCCCTCAAGCACGTCCGTGAGGTCCTCACACGCCTCGACGTCCTCTGATCCTGCGGCCCTGACGGGCTTGGTCAGAGGATCGCGCCGGGGTTGAGGATGCCCTGCGGGTCGAGGGCATCCTTGACCCTCCGGGTCAAGGCCATGACGTCCGGGCCGAGCTGGTCGGGCAGGGCCCGCTTCTTGGTGCGGCCGACGCCGTGCTCGCCGGTGATGGTGCCGCCCAGCGAGATCGCCACGCGCATGATCTCGTCGAATGCCTCGCCGGCCCGCCGCGCGGCGTCGGGGTCCTGCTCGTCGAACACGATCAGCGGATGAGTGTTGCCGTCGCCCGCGTGCGCGATGACGGCGATCTCGGTGTCGTACTCGCCCCCGACGGCCGTGATGCCGGCCATGAGGTCGGGCAGCCGCGGGATGGACACGCCGACGTCCTCGAGCATCAGGGTTCCCTTGGCCCGGACCGCCGGGATCGCCTGCCGGCGCGCCTCGACGAACATCTCCCCCTCGTCGGCGTCGTCGGTGACGAACACGTCGGTGGCGCCCGCGGCGGAGCAGGCCTCCTGCATCTCGGCGACCTCTTCACCGCACGCTCCTGCCGGGGCGTCGGACTGCGCCACGAGCAGCGCCCCCGCCGAGCGGTCGAGACCCCGCGGGCGAAGGTCCTCCACCGCGTTGATGGACGCGTTGTCCATCAGCTCGAGCATCGACGGGCGCAGAGCGTTCCGGACCTTCACGACGGCGCGGGCGGCCGTCTCGGCGTCCGGGAAGGTCGCGACCATCGTCGAGCGCGGGGCCTGGGCGGGCACGAGCCGCAAGATGCCGCGGGTGACGATGCCGAGCGTGCCCTCGCTGCCGACGAACAGCTTGAGCAGGCTCAGGCCCGCGACGTCCTTGATGCGCTTGCCGCCGAGTGTCACGAGGGTGCCGTCGGCGAGGACGACGTCGAGGCCGAGCACGTAGTCGGTCGTCACGCCGTACTTGACGCAGCACAGGCCGCCTGCGTTGGTGGCGATGTTGCCGCCGATCGAGCAGATCTCGTACGACGAAGGGTCCGGCGGGTACCACAGGCCGTGCTCGGCGGCGGCGGCCTTCACCTCCTGGTTGAACGCGCCGGGCTCGACGACCGCGACCTGGGTGTCCGTGTCGATCTCGATCGCCCGCATCCGCTCGAGGCTGAGCACGATGCCGTCGTCGACGGCGGTCGATCCTCCGGACAGTCCGCTACCCGCACCCCGCGGCACGACCGGCACATCGTGCTTGGCGGCCCAGCGCACGGCGAGCTGGACCTGCTCGGCGTCCTCCGGCCGCACGACCGCGATCGGCTTGCCGACCTCGGGATCTTGCGACCAGTCGCGCCGGTAGCCCTCGACGATGTCCGGGTCGGTGATCACCGCCGACTCCGGCAGGGCCTCGCTCAACTCGGCCAAGACGTTCATCAGCTCAGTTTCGCCTCAGCTCGAGGAAGATGCTGGGGCCGAAGTTGCTGGAGGCCAGACGCCGCTGGGCGATCCTCTCGGCGGCGAGCATCAAACCCTTCGGCAGCACCTTCTTGAGCTTCTCGCTGCGCAGGTTGGAGACGGACAGCTTGTCGACGAGGGTGAGCCCTGCTGCCGAGAGCTGGCCGACGACGGTGTCGACGTTGTGGTTGACGAACGCGATCGCGTCCGGCTGGTCGGCGGGCGCGGTGCGGATGCTCACCGGCTCGGTGGGCAGCGGCTTGCCCTCCTTCGTGTACCGGCGACGGTTCTTGAAGTGCCCGTAGTTGGCCACCTCGATGAGCGCGGTGCCGCCGGGCTTGAGGACACGGGCGATCTCGGCGAACTCGGCGCTCGGCTCCGGGATGTGGTGCATGACGCGCACCATCGTGACGAGATCGAGCGAGGCGGTGTCGAACTGCAGGTCGTCGGCCTGCATCTGCACCTGGTCGATGTCGGTGCCGGCGAGGACGGTCTTGGCGGCTTCGAGCTGCGTCCGGCTCGGCTCGGCGAGGGTGACGTGGTCCGCGTACTCGCGCAGCAGCAGGCACAACCGCCCGAAGCCACCGCCGACGTCAGCGGCCTCGCCGAAGCGGCGGCCGTCCAGCAGGCGCCGGATCGCGATCTCCTCGGCCGCGTGCTCGTAGTCGCGATTGTCCCAGTACTTCGTGTAGTCGTAGCCACGGTCGTACTGGTCGGCGACCTTCTTGCCGGGCTTGTCGTCACTCACTCGGCAACCCTAACCGAAGGTTCGAGGACCGAAATCCGGCTCTGATCCGCTCATTCCCGCCTTGCGTGCGATCTTCGTGTTGGCCGCGAGGAACATCCGCAGCTGGTAGCGGCGCTCGCGGCCGAACGCTCCGCGCAGGCCGCCGCGACGCGACCGATTGAGCAGCTGCTTGGAGGCGGCCACGGAGTCCGGAGACCGAGCGATTAGCGCCTCGACGAGCTCGAGGGCCGGCTTGATCGGGTCCTCGGAGGATCCCGTGGCCAGTCCGTACTCGACGGCCTGCTCGCCGGAGAACACCTCCCCCGTCATCACCAGGCGTTTGGCGGTGTCCGCCGTCGTCAGCTCCGCGAGCGCGACAGTACCGCTCATGTCGGGGACGAGACCCCACTTCGCCTCGAGCACCGACCACTGGCAGTCCGGGGTCGTGAACCGGAAGTCGGCGGCCAGGGCGAGCTGGATGCCGGCACCGAACACGTGGCCCCGCGTGACCGCGATGACCGGAACCGGCAGCTCCCGCCACGCCCAGAGCGCCTGCTGGAAGCGGTTGGTGCCGCGGAAGGGGTTGGGCACGAAGAACTGGGCGATACGAGTCTTGCTGCTCTTCCCGGCGGCGGCGAAGTCGAGTCCGGCACAGAACGAGTCGCCCTTGCCCTGGAGCACGACGGCCCGGACGTCGCGGTTGCGCCGGATCTGCGCAGCCGCGTCGAGCAGGCCCTGCAGCATGTCGAGCTCGACGCCGTTGAGCTTGTCCGGCCGATTCAGCCACACGTAGGCGACGGCGCCGTCGATCTCGACGAGCACGCGTGATGGGGTCATTCCGCAAGGTTACGGCCGCGGGACCGGGTCAGGACACGCGGTCGAGGATGAGCTCGACGGCGTCCGGCACGTCCATCGACACGACGGGTCCTTCGAACCCGAACCTCAGGCTCAACTCTCTCGGCCAGGCCGGTAGCGCGCGTATCACGGACGTCACGCCCTCGAGCTCACCCATGGCCCGCCGCAGGGGCGGCGTCGGCGGATGCCCCCAGGTGAGAAGGAGATCGGGACGCAGACGCATGGCAAGAGCGGCGACCGCTCGTCCGTCGGCCTCCTGGCCAACGGTCTGGGTCGTGACACCGGCCTGGACGAGGGCGGCCTCCAGGATGAGCAGAGGAAGGGCCTCGACCGCCGGCAGGCTGCAGGCGAACAGGACGTGCGTCTGGCCGGGATCCGGGGGACGTTCGACGGCCACGAGCCCGTGGAGCTCACGCACCAGGACCTCTGACGCCGCAAATGCCGCAGCAGGAGCCACGGAACCGGACGCGCTCTCGGTCGTCATCCGTCGAAGGACCGGCGACAAGACCTCCCGCCATGCCGCGGTGACCGGAGTTTGACGCAGGACCGCGGCAAACAGCCGGCTCAGCTTGCCAAGATCTCCGGCGACCACCGCGGCAAGAAGCTCCTCCTCCGCTGGAGGGACGTCGCCGTACTCCGCGTTCGCTTCACTGAGCGCATGGTCCAGCTCGTCACGATCGAGCGACCGGGCCACCCGGGCCGCGTCCTGAGCCGACACACCCCGGGCCAGGAGCCGGCGCATCAGCTCGACCCGGTCGATGTCGCGCTCGGTGTAGCGGCGGTGTCCTCCCTGCGTACGGAAGCTCGGGCCGACCCCATATCGACGCTCCCACGTACGCAGCGTGGACGCGGTGACGCTCAGCCGCTGGGAGACGACACCGACACCCCAGGTCAGGTCGGATCCGGCATCGGGTGCGTCAGGGGGCCCGATGGAACGACTGGCGACAGAGGCCTCCCCGTCGGAGTGCGGCGGCTTGGCCACAGACCCTGCCTCCCTCCGTCGGCGCACGGTCATGGTTGATTCTAGAACTGTGGTTGATTCTAAAACTTGCTCAGACTCTTGCCACCTGAACAAGTTATCGGATAAGTTCTGAACAGGTTGAAATTGTGTTTTGAACAGGTTGTAGTTGTGGGGGGTTGAACAGCCAGCTCCCGGAATCGCCGGCGTACGTAGTCGGAGTGAACGGAGTAGTGACATGGTCAACATCAAGCGCTTGCCGATGCCCATCATGGAGTCCTACGACTGGCAGTACGAAGGGGCATGCCGGAACGTCGATCCCGACGCCTTCTTCTCACCCGAGGCCGAGCGCGGCATGCGCCGCCAGCGCCGGGAGGACGTCGCCAAGGCGCTGTGCGCCCGCTGCCCCGTCATCGAGCAGTGCCGCGAGCACGCACTCCGGGTTCAGGAGCCTTACGGGGTCTGGGGCGGCCTGAGCGAAGCCGAGCGACATCAGCTGATCCACCAAGGCCGCGCCGCCTGACCGGCTCCGCTCAGTGCGGGTTCCAGGCGTCCTCGTCGGCGGTGCGCGCCACCACGTCCGCGGGCAGGTTGCCTGACGCGAGCGCGGCGATCGACACGGTCTCGAAGACGGAGCGGAGGCTGTGCCGCGCAGCGATCCAGACGGTCTGCAGCACCGTGGCCGACTCGTTATAGGTGACGCTCTCGGGGCGGACGCCGTAAACGCTGAGCAGGGGGCCGTCGACGGCGCGGATCACGTCGGCCACGGAGACGTCGGCCGGATCCGCGGCCATCCGCCAGCCCCCCGACTGCCCCCGTTGGCTGGCCACGAGGCCGGCCCGTCGCAGGTCGGCGAGGATCGCTTGCAGGAACCCGTGCGGAATGTCCTGGCTCACGCCCACCTGCTCGGCGGAGACGACGCCGTCACGGCGGGTGATCTCGATCAGGGCCCGGAGGGCGTAGTCGGACTTCGTCGAGACGCGCACAGAGCCGAGTATCCCAGAGCCCGGCGCGCGTCCCGGCAACGTCACACCAGAGTGGCGACCGGATCGTTCGCTTGCCGGGCCACACGCTCGGCCTGGACGGCCGCCACGATGAGCGACACCCAGGTCACGGCGAGCAGTCCGACGATCGACCACACCATCAAGGAGTCCTTCTCGAGGCCGACGAGGGAGCTTTCGAGCACAGTCTTGACGTTCGTGATGATGATGAGTCCTCCTGCGGCTGTGCCCAGGATCCGGGCCGGCAGATGCCGGACCAGGTAGGCCGCCAGCGGCGCAGCCACGACGCCGCCCGCGAGGAGCGCGACCACCCAGGTGAAGTCGATGCCGGACGAGCCGAGCGCGAGCAGGAAGCCCGCCGATGCGCCGACGGCCACCACGAACTCGGCGGTGTCGATCGAGCCGACCACCTTGCGCGGCTCGATCCGTCCCCAGGCGAGCAGGCTCGAGGTGCCGACCGGCCCCCAGCCACCACCGCCGATGGCGTCCATCCCGCCGGCGACCGCGGCGAGCGGGACGAGGAACCGCGCCTTGACGCGGCCCCGGAACTCCGGTCGGCGACCACCGAGGCGCAGGAAGCGGTACACGACGTAGACGCCCAGCGAGAGCAGCAGCAAGGAGACCCACGGCTTGGCATCGTCGCCGTTGAGGTTCGACAGCAGCGTGGCACCGAGGAAGGCAAAGATGCCGCCCGGCACGGCCATGATGCGGACGACCCGCCAGTCGACGTTGCCGAAGCGCCAGTGCGCGGCTCCGGAGACGAGCGTGGTGCCGACCTCGGACAGATGCACAGCCGCCGACGCCGCGGCTGGGGCGATGCCGGTCGCCAGGAGCAGCGAGGAGGACGTGACGCCATAGGCCATGCCGAGCGAGCCGTCGACCAGCTGGGCGAACAGGCCGACGACGGCCAGGACGATCAGGTTGCGCACGATCAGTGCCTCTTTCTGTACTAAGTCATGTAAATAACTAGACAATAGATGGCCAGCGACCGGGATCGCCGGGGCGCGTCATAGCGCGGGCGAGCGCGTCGAGAAGGCGGCCCAGAGGCGCGCCACTGAACCAGGGATCTCGAACGGACCTCTGCCGACGCTCATGACCCGAACGCCGTCCACCAGGAGTGGATCAGCCCACTCAGGGCAGGGTCGCGCATCCGTACGTCAGCACATCACTGATGGTGCGCGAGGGGGGATTCGAACCCCCACGCCCTTGCGGACACTGGCACCTGAAGCCAGCGCGTCTACCATTCCGCCACCCGCGCATGGTCCTCACAGGGACCGATGGATGAGTCTAACAGGGCGGATCGGTGCCGGATCCCCCCTGCCGGGCGCTCGTGGATGCCCACCGAATGGCTGCCCGATACGATCGCAGGGACGCCTGACGACGGTGTCGACGAACTGGCCCGACGACTCGGGGAGGTGGACGTGATGGCCGGGGTGATCCAGCGGTTCGAGCAGCGCCTCGAGGGTGCGGTCACCGGTGCCTTCGCCCGGGCGTTCCGCAGCGCCGTCCAGCCCGTCGAGATCGCGGCGGCCCTCCAGCGCGAGGTCGACAACTCCGCGCACATCCTCTCGCGTGAGCGGATGCTCGTCCCCAACGACTTCACCGTCGAGCTCTCGCCGTCCGACCACCAGCGCTTGTCGCAGTTCAGCGACACGCTCTCCAAGGAGCTCTCCCGTCTGGTCGAGGAGCATGTCAAGGAGCAGCGGTACACGCTCGCCGGACCGCTCAGCATCGGGTTCGCCGAGAGCGCGGACCTCGGCACCGGCCGGTTCCGGGTGCGCAGCCGCACCAACGCCTCGGTCACGCCGGCATCCGGCCAGCGGCTGACCGAGACGGCCATCCGTTCGTCGGAGGTCGTCATCGAGGTCAACGGCATGAGGCACCCGCTCACGCCGCCCGGCCTGGTCGTCGGCCGGGGCAACAACGCCGAGCTGCGCATCGACGACCCCGGCATCTCGCGTCGGCATGCGCAGATCTCCCTCAAGGAGTCCGAGAGCGGCACGATCGTCACCGTCTCCGACCTCGGGTCCACCAACGGTGTCATCCTCAACGGCCAACCGGTCGACTCGGCCCAGGTCACCGACGGCTCGGAGATCCGGCTCGGCAACACCGTCATCACCGTCCGCATCTCGGCCCAAGCGCCGGCCCATCCGCAGAGCGAGGATTCCTGAATGTCCGAGCTCACGCTCACCCTGATCAAGCTCGGCTTCCTGGCCGTGCTCTGGCTCTTCGTGCTGTCCGCCGTCTCGGTCATCCGGTCCGACGTGTTCGGGACCAAGGCACCGGCCACGGCGCCGCGACCCAAGGCCAAGCCCAAGGACAAGGGACGCGACCAGGCGCAGTCCCGCTCCCGCAAGCCCACCCGGGGCGTACCCACCAAGCTCCAGGTGGTATCCGGGCCGAATGCCGGCCAGAGCGTCCCGCTCAGCGACCAGCCGATCCTGCTCGGTCGCGGCACCGACGCCACCATCCGGCTCGACGACGACTACGTGTCCACCCGGCATGCCCGGTTCGCCACCAACGGTGAGCAGTGGTTCGTCGAGGACGTCGGGTCCACCAACGGCACCTATCTCGGCAGCCAGCGCATCACCAGCCCGGTGCCGGTGGGCATCGGCATCCAGGTCCGGCTCGGCAAGACCATCGTCGAGCTGCGGAAGTGATCGATGACCTCCCTGAGACTCCGGTACGTCGCCGCGACCGACACCGGTCTGCGGCGTACCAACAACCAGGACTCCGGGTACGCCAGCGGCCGGCTGATCGCCGTGGCCGACGGCATGGGCGGCGCCGCCGCCGGTGACCTCGCATCGGCCGAGACGATGAACATCATCCGGCAGCTCGACCGCGAGCTCGACGACGTCGACCCGCTCACCGCGCTCGGAGAAGCGGTGCGCACGGCCAATCACCGCCTCGGCGATCTGGTGGCGAGCGACCCGGCCGTCGAGGGCATGGGCACCACGCTGGAGGCGATGCTGTGGGACGGCCAGCGGTTCGCGACCGCCCACATCGGCGACTCGCGTGCCTATCGGCTGCGTGACGGCGTGCTGACCCAGATCAGCAGCGACCACACCTTCGTGCAGAGCCTGGTCGACGAGGGCAAGCTCACCCCGGCCGAGGCTCGCGGGCACCCGCATCGTTCGCTGCTGCTGCGCGTGCTGCTCGGGCGCGACGACAACGAGCCCGATCTCGATCACGTCGAGGGCCGGCTGGGCGACCGCTACCTCCTGTGCAGCGACGGGCTCACCGACATGGTCGACGACCCGGAGATCGGGCGGGCGCTCGGCGCGGAGACGATCGACATGGCGGCCACCGAGCTCATCCGGCTCGCACTCGAGGGCGGCGGGTACGACAACGTCACCGTCGTGATCGGCGAGCTGGTCGACGCGAGCGAGGACCCGGACTCCCACCTTTCGTCGTCGGACGGCCAACCGCAGCTCGTGGGAGCGGCCGCCGGTGGACCGCGGCCCCGCACCGGCCACGAGGCCGGCCATGCGGCGGCACCAGACGAACCTGTTGCCGTCGACCCCGAAGAGCTCCGCTACGCCCCGCGGCCGCCGGGACGCTGGCGCTGGATCCGGCGCGGAACGGCCGTCGTCGCTGTGCTCGCGATCCTCGTCGTGGGTGCGGTCGTCGGCTACCGCTGGACGCAGGACCAGTACTTCGTCACGGACCACGCGGGCCACGTCACCATCTACCGCGGCGTGATGGCCGACATTCCCGGCATCACGCTGCAGCACGTCGAGGAGGCGACCGACATCGCGATGGACTCCCTGCCGGAGTTCCGTCGCCAGCAGGTCGACGCCGGCATCGAGGCGTCGAGCCGGGCGGACGCCGACCGCATCGTGGCCGAGCTCGAGGACTCGGTGCCCGAGCCCAGCCCGGCGCCGTCCCCGTCCCCGTCCGATGAGAAGAAGGGCGAGAAGAAGGGATGAGCAGCCAGCCGACCTGGGTACCTCGCAAACGGCGGGGCGCTGAATTCTTTCTCACGATCCTCGCCGTGCTCATCGGCATCGCCGCCTACTGTGCCGTGGGGCTAGGCACCAAGGGCACGATCCCGGCCGGCGTCGCGAAGCTGGCTGCCGCCCTCATCCTGTTCGCCGTCGTCGCCCACCTCGTGGTGCGCCGGGTCGCGCCGTACGCCGACCCGGTGCTGCTGCCACTGGTCATCTGCCTCAACGGCCTCGGCCTGGCGATGATCTACCGGCTCGACCTCGGCCGCACCCAGCTGGATTCCAGCCGGCAGGAGTTCGCGAACTCCCAGCTCATCTGGACGGTCATCGGCATCGCCGCCTTCGCCGGCGTGCTGTTCGCGGTGCGCGACCACCGCCGGCTGCAAACCCTCACCTACACCTTCGGGTTCGCCGCCATCGCCCTGCTGATCCTGCCGCTGCTGCCGGTCATCGGACGCACCATCAACGGCGCGCGCATCTGGATCAACCTCGGCCCGTTCAGCTTCCAGCCGGGAGAGGCGGCCAAGATCTGCCTGGCGATCTTCTTCGCGGGCTACCTGGTGGTCAAGCGCGACGCCCTCGCTCTCGCCGGCCGCCGGATCGCCGGCGTCGACCTTCCCCGAGGCCGCGACCTCGGCCCGATCCTCGCGGGCTGGCTGGTCAGCGTCGCCATTTTGGTGTTCCAGCGCGACCTGGGCTCGTCGCTGCTGTTCTTCGGCCTGTTCGTGGTGATGCTCTACGTCGCCACCGAGCGCCCCGGATGGTTGCTGGTGGGCGGAGCGCTGTTCGCCGGCGGAGCGTGGTTCGGCTACGTCGCCTTCGCGCACGTGCAAGTCCGCTTCGAGGCGTGGCTCGAGCCGTTCGGCGACCCCGACCGCAACGGCCAGATCATCAACGGCCTGTTCGGCCTCGCCCACGGCGGCATCCTCGGACGCGGATGGGGGCAGGGCAGCCCGCAGCTGACGCCGTACTCGTTCTCCGACTTCATCGCCGCGTCGATGGGTGAGGAGCTCGGGCTCACCGGGCTGATGGCGATCCTGCTCATCTACGGGCTCATCGTCGAGCGCGGCCTGCGGATCGCCCTCACCTGCCGCGACGCCTTCGGCAAGCTGCTCGCCGCCGGCCTCGCATTCTCGTTCGCCCTGCAGGTGTTCGTCGTCGTCGGCGGCGTCACTCGACTCATCCCGCTCACCGGTCTCACCACGCCGTTCATGGCACAGGGCGGCTCCTCGGTGGTGATGAACTGGGCGATCATCGCCCTCCTGCTGCGCATCAGCGACCAGACCCGCCGGCCCGCACCCGAGATCTCCACGTTCGATCGCGACGAGGAGACCCAGGTGGTGAAGCTGTCGTGAACCGGCCGATCCGCTATCTCGCCATCGCCTGCCTGGTGATGTTCGTGGCGCTGCTCGCGAACATCAACTACGTCCAGTTCGTCCAGGCCGACAGCCTCAACGCCAAGAACGGGAACAAGCGCGTCATCAACGAGGAGTTCTCCCGCGACCGCGGCGCCATCCTGGTCGGCGACGACCCGGTCGCCGAGAGCGTCGAGAGCAAGGACGAGTTCAAGTTCCAGCGTCGCTACACCGACGGCCGGCTGTACGCGCCGGTCACCGGCTACTTCTCCTACGTGTTCGGGCGCGGCGGGCTGGAGAACTCCCAGAACCGGGTGCTGTCCGGCAGCGACAACCGGCTGTTCGTCAACCGCGTCGTCGACCTGCTGTCCAACAAGCAGCCCAAGGGCGGCAGCGTCGAGACGACGCTCGACCCGCTCGCCCAGAAGGTGGCGGCCAGCGGGCTCGATGCACTCGGTGCGAACACCAAGGGTGCGGTCGTCGCGCTCGACCCGAGCACCGGCGCGATCCTGGCCATGGTCTCCCAGCCGTCCTACAACCCCAACGTCCTGGCCAGCCACGACTTCTCCGCGGTCGAGGACGACTGGCGCCGTCTGACCTCCGACGACGACCAGCCGATGCTGAACCGCGGCACCCAGCAGACCCTGCCGCCCGGCTCCACGTTCAAGCTCGTCACCGCGGCAGCCGCCCTGGAGAACCTCGACCTCAAGCCGAGCGATCGGGTCAAGGCCGGCAGCAGCCTGTCGTTTCCTGGCATCCAGTACAAGCTCACCAACCTCGACCGCGGCAACTGCGGCGGCAGCCGGATCACGTTCGAGCGGGCGCTCAACATCTCCTGCAACGTCAGCTTCGGCTGGCTGGCGGGCAAGGTCGGCCAGGACGATCTGGCGGCCCAGGCTCGCAAGTTCGGCTTCGGCACCGACACGCTGTCCGGCCTCGCGTCCAACCCGAGCCGATTCACCTCCGAAGGCGCGGACCTCGAGGCGCCGCAGCTCGCCCAGTCCGGCATCGGGCAGTTCGAGGTGGCGGTGACGCCCCTGCAGATGGCGATGGTCGCCGGCGGCATCGGCAACGGGGGCGACGTGATGCGGCCGCACATCGTGAAGACCCTGATCGCACCCAACCTGACCGACCTCGAAGAGACCGAGCCGGAGAGGCTCAGCCAGGCCATGAGCGCCGCCAACGCCTCGCAGCTCACGTCGATGATGGTGAGCACGGTCGAGAGCGGAACCGCGACGTCGGCCCGCATCCCGGGCGTCGAGGTCGGTGGCAAGACCGGCACCGCCCAGTCCACCGCGGACCGTCCGCCCTACGCCTGGTTCGTCTCCATGGCACCGGCGAACAACCCGAAGGTCGCGGTGGCCGTCGTCGTCGAGTCCAGCAGCACGGTTCGCAGCGAGATCGCCGGCGGCCGCCTCGCCGGACCCATCGCGCGATCCGTCATGGAGGCGGTGTTGGGGAAATGAAGCGCGCCGTATCGATGGCCAGGATCATGCGGACGACGATGCACGATGACCGACTCACAGCACATCAATCGACCCTTCTGGGAGACTGACATCATGACCGAATCCGGTGGCGAGACCATCCGTCTGGGTGACCGCTACGAGCTCGGCGGTCTGCTGGGGCGCGGAGGCATGGCCGACGTCCGCATCGGCCAGGACCTGCGGCTCGGACGCACCGTGGCCATCAAGCAGCTGCGACCCGACCTCTCCTCCGACGACACCTTCCAGGCCAGGTTCCGGCGGGAGGCCCAGTCCGCGGCGGCCCTGAACCACCCGGCCATCGTCGCGGTCTACGACACCGGCGATGCCACCGACGTCCACGGCAACCACATCCCGTACATCGTCATGGAGTACGTGGAAGGTCAGACGCTGCGGGAGATCCTGAACGACGACCGCAAGATCCTGCCCGAGCGCGCGCTGTCCATCACCGCCGACGTCCTCAGCGCGCTCGACTACAGCCACCGCAGCGGCATCATCCACCGCGACATCAAGCCGGCCAACGTCATGCTGACGCCGGCCGGTCAGGTCAAGGTCATGGACTTCGGCATCGCTCGCGCCATCGCCGACTCCTCCTCCGCGATGACCGCGACGGCTGCCGTGATCGGCACCGCGCAGTACCTCTCCCCCGAGCAGGCGCGCGGCGAGACGGTCGACGCCCGCTCCGACATCTACTCCACCGGATGCGTGCTCTACGAGCTGCTCACCGGCCGACCCCCGTTCGTGGGCGAGAGCCCGGTCTCGGTGGCCTACCAGCACGTGCGCGAGGAGGCGCGGCCGCCGTCGCAGCTGAACCCCGACGTCACCAGCACGATCGACAACATCGTCGCCAAGGCCCTCGCGAAGCGCACCGACGACCGCTACCAGAGCGCGGCCGACATGCGACACGACATCGAGCGCGCGATCGCCGGCCAGCGGGTCGACGCCCCCGCCCCGGCCACCCAGGTCGGCGGCACCGCTGTCGGCATGGGGGCGCTGGCCGGTCTCGGCGGGGGCCTCGGCGACACCCAGGCCGGGGGCACCCGCGTCGCTCCCGCTCGTGCCGAGGAGGAAGATGAGCCGCCCGAGGACAAGAGCCGCAAGTGGTGGGCCTACGCCATCCTGGGCGTTCTGCTGCTCGGGCTCCTGGCATTCGGCATCTACCAGCTGACGCAACCTGAGGACACCGCCCAGGTGCAGGTGCCCGACGTCGTGGGCGAGAACTTCGAGACGGCCGAGCGTGCCCTGACCAACAAAGGCTTCACGGTCGCGGACCCCGTCGAGAAGACCGACCCCGACGTGCCGGAGGGCGACGTCATCTCCCAGGATCCCGAAGCCGGATCGGACGCCGACGAAGGCTCGGAGGTCACGCTCACCGTCTCCAGCGGACCCGACCAGGTCACCATCCCGCAGCTGACCGGCTTCTCGTACCAGGAGGCCAAGCAGCTGCTGGAGAGCGACCGGTACGGCCTCAAGGTCAAGAAGGACGAGCAGGAGAGCAGTGCCCCGGAGAACGAGGTCATCAACAGCAACCCGCCCGGCGGCTCGAAGGTCGACAAGGGGTCGACCGTCACCCTGCTGGTCTCACAAGGCCAGGCGACGGTGCCCAACGTCGTGGGCATGGACGTCGACGACGCCGAGAACGCCCTGAAGGACGCGGGGCTGAAGGCCTCGACCAGCGAGGAGCCGTCGGACACGGTGCCCGAGGGACAGGTCATCGCGCAGTCGGTGCCCCAGGGTCAGCAGCGTCCGCGCGGTACCACGATCGAGCTCACGGTCTCCTCCGGTCCGGAGGGCGGCGGAGACGCCGACAGCGACGGCAACGTCCTCGATGGCGATGTCGAGTCTCCGTAGCGGGTCAGGCGGCCTCTCCGTCGGTCAGTGCCCGGGCGTGGGTGAGTCCCACGGTGCCGGCATAGGCCTTCATCGCGATGTCGTCCAGCGTCTCGGTCTCCAGGCCGAGCTGGTACCGCTGGACGTAGTCGCGATAGGTGACGACCTCGGGTGAGTCGTCGAGCGCCGCGTTCAGTCGGGCCGGCTCACCGATCGCCTCGATGACGTACGGCGGCGAGTAGGGCACGCCATCGAGCACCACGGTGTTGCCGACACACTTGATACCAGTGGTGGAGATGAGTCGCTGGCCCTGCAGCGACACCGCTTCGGCACCGCCGGCCCACATCGCGTTGACGAACGCCTGGATGTCCTGCTGGTGCACCACGAGCACGTTCGGATCGAGCCCGGGGACGTCGACGCTGCGTGGGGCATCGGTGAGGCTCACCCGGATGCCGGGGCCACGCGACGGGGTGAGACCGCTGATCGCCTGCAACGTGGAGAGACTGTCGAGCAGCTCGTCGAGGGAGCTTCCCGGCGCGGTGGTGGCGAGATCGTCGATGTCCTGCTGAAGCTCGCGGGCCTCGGCGCGGCTGCGTTCGACGCGCAGGGCCCTCTCCTGAAGCAGCGACGCGACGTCGCCACCGGCGGGACGCAGATCCGAGCCGTCGGACGTGACGCCGGCGGCGGCGAACAACCCCCCGGCCAGAACGCACACGGTCAGCACCGCAACCGGCCAGCGCTGACGTGCGTGCGATCCCACCCTCGCCATGCGCTGCACCTCCAGCTTCTTCCGGCGTCTAGGCTATCTGGAGCCCATCACAGAGAGGTCGTCGTGGCGAGGAACCAGAAGAAGTCCCAGCAGGAGCCGAAGCGGACCCAGCTCGGCGGGTGGAAGCACCCCCTAGCCCTGGTCTTGCTTCTGGTGGCGATCGGCTGGGCGGTGGCCACGGTTTTCGCGACCACGGACAACGACTTCCCCGGGATCGGCGAGGTCCCGCTGCTGTTCGGCATCGGCAAGTGGAACTACGCGATCGCCGCCGCCCTCGGCTTCGCCGCGATGTCGGTGGCCGACCGCACCCGCCCCGTCCGCCCACCGCGCGAGCCCGGCACCCTCGGCAATCGCTGGGCCGGGCCGGCCATGGTGACGTCGGCCCTCGTCGGCCTGCTGTGGATCGTCGTGTTCTACGTGGTCAGCGGCACGGACGCCCGCATCCCGGTGTACTCCGACCTCGGCCAGTGGAACATCGTCATCGGCATGGGCTTCATCCTCGCGGCCTTCGGGTTCGCGATGAAGTGGGAGTAGTGGCGGGCTTCGTCCGCCCATCGCGACGGTTGTACACACGACTGTCCACAACCGTGCATAACTACATCGGTGTGATTCTCCGGCCCTAGGACAACTGGGAGGTGCGGGCGACCACGGCGACCACGATGGCCAGCCAGGTGAGGCCGAAGGCTGCGAACTGCACCGCCGAGCGACGCTGCCGGGGTGCGTAGGCGAGCGCGACTCCCAGCAGCGTGCCGGTGATGAACCCGCCGAGGTGGCCTTGCCAGCTGATGTTGCCCTGCAGGCTGATGAACGCGTTGATGGCGAGCAGGACGAGCAGCCCGCGGACGTCCTGACCGGTGCGGATCAGCAGCACCAACGCGAGCCCGAACAACCCGAACACCGCCCCGGACGCCCCGATCGTCACGATCTGCGGCTCGGTGAGCCAGTAGACGAAGACCGACGAGGCGACCGCCATCGTCAGGTAGGCGACGACGAACCGCGCTGTGCCGAGGGCACGCTCGACGTAGGGGCCGAACAGGTAGAGCGCGTACATGTTGAACGCGATGTGCAGGACTCCCGCGTGCAGGAAGGCCGCGGTGAGCAGGCGCCAATAGTTGCCTTCGTCGGCGACGATGATGCCTTGCATGGCGCCGTACTGGTAGATGTCGCTCACTCTGTCGCCGGTGGCGATCTGGATCAGGAACGCCAGGACGTTGATGCCGATCAGCACCATCGAGACGGCGCCGGCTTGCATCGAGATGGCCCCGCCGGTGATGGTCCGGGGAGCGCGGACGGACTTGCGGCCCTCGGCCACGCACTCCGGGCACTGAAAGCCGACGGCCGCGTCGCGCATGCACTCCGGACAAATCAGGCGTTCGCACCGCTGACAGCTGATGTACGCCTCGCGGTCGGGGTGCCGGTAGCAGCGCTGATCGACCGCCGCGGGCTCCGTCACATCACGGCCGTTCGATGGTGACCTTGGTGATGACCACCGGCTCGACCGGACGGTCGAACCGGTCGGTCTCGACCGCTCCGATGGCGTCGACCACGGCCTTGCTGTCGGCGTCGACGACCTCGCCGAAGATCGTGTGCTTCCGGTTCAGCCAGTCGGTGGGGACGAGGGTGATGAAGAACTGCGAGCCGTTGGTTCCGGGGCCGGCGTTGGCCATGGCCAGCAGGTAAGGCCGGTCGAACCGCAGGTCGGGGTGAAACTCGTCCTCGAACTGGAAGCCGGGGCCGCCGGTTCCGGTGCCCAGTGGGTCGCCCCCCTGGAGCATGAAGTTCGCAATGACGCGGTGGAACGTCAGGCCGTCGTAGAACGGCTTTCCCGACACCTGCCCCGTGGCCGGATCGAGCCACTCCTTCGTGCCTTCGGCGAGACCGACGAAGTTCTCGACGGTCTTCGGCGCGTGGTCGGGGAAGAGCGTGATGACGATGTCACCCTCGGAGGTGGTGAGGGTGGCGGTCAGGGGCGCTGCCACGGCGTCGTTCCTTTCGTTCGAGGTTCTCCTCATCTTTTCATGGCCGGACAAGCCGGGTCCGATCGGCGTGCGGGGGTCCAGCGCTACGGTGAGGCCATGTCGTTCCGGCGGATCCTGCTCGCACTCGTCGCGGTTGCCGCGGTCGTGGCCGTGCGCAATGCCATCGCCGACAAGGGCGGCACCTACGACCCCGCCACCGACTCATGAGCCCAGACGTATGAGTGCAGTGCTCGCGCGCGACGACCACGACGTCGCGGTGCTGACGTTCGCGGATCCACCCCTCAACCTGTACTCGCTGCACCTGCACGACGCCTTCGACCACGCCCTCGACGAGGTCGAGGCAGCTCCGCCCCGTGCCCTGCTGGTGCGTGCCGAAGGCACGATCGTCTCCGGGGGCGTCGACGTCGCGCAGTTCAAGGCGCAGTCGTCGAAGGCGGACACCAAGGCGCTGTACGACCGCATGCTCGAGCTGCCCGAACGCATCGCCCGCCTCGACGTCCCGACGTTCTTCGCGGCCCACGCGCTCACCCTCACCTGGGCGTTCGAGGTGGCCCTCGCCTGCGACCTCCTGCTCGCGGCCGAGAAGGCGAAGTTCGGGCTCGTCGAGCGCGTCATCGGCCTGACGCCGACGATGGGCGGCACCCAGCGGCTGGCGAGCCGGGCCGGCGTCGCCCGGGCCAAGGAGCTGGTCTTCACCGGTGAGCTCTACGACGCCGCGACGCTGGAGCGCTGGAACGTCGTCAACCAGGTGCTCCCCGACGACGGCTTCCACGACGCCGTCACCGCGATCGTGCACCAGGTGGCGATCGGACCGACGAAGGCGTTCGGCGCGGCCAAGCAGATCCTGCGTCACCTCGAGACCGGTGGCCTGCAGGAAGCCCTCGACCACACCACCGCGATCGCCTCCGAGCTCTATGACACCGACGACCTCCAGCGCGGCATGGAGTCGTTCCTCACCGATGGTCCCGGCCACGCGACGTTCAGCGGCGCTTGACCTGCAATTTCAGCCTGAATTCAGCGTTGCTGGGTGAAGTTGAGGAGCGGACGGGAAGAGGTGGGCAGCATGAAGAAGCGGACAGTGGCCGGCGCCATCGGGATCGCCGCAGCTGGCGCCCTCGCTGTCGGCGGCGTGGCGTGGGCCGGAGCCGGTGAAGAAGCACCGGTCAGCGGCCTCGTCGAAGCTGACGACAACGACGACAACGACGCCGACGACCGTGGCGACGACAACAGCGAGGCCGACGACGAGGAAGGCCCAGGCGCCAAGGACGACGACAGTGACGTCGGCGATGACGACAACGACAAGGACGACGACAAGGACGACGACAAGGACGACCTCGACGACGGGCCCAACGACAACGACAACGACAAGGACGACGCACCCGGCGAGACCGACTGAGACGAGACCGTCCCCCTGACCGCGTACCCGCGGACGACGCTCAGTTCGTCTGCGGGTACTGCGCGAGGACGCGGTGGGTCGTGCGGCGCTCGGCCCAGAAGGTGACAAGCGGGATGGTGGCCAGCAGCATCGTGCTGATCGTGAAGCCCGGCTTCCAGTGATGCTTGGTGTGCAACATCGCGATGAGTACCAGCAGCACCATGAACAGCAGACCATGCACCTGGTCGATGGTGAAGATGAGGCTGTCGTTGCGGTTCCACCAGGAGAAATCGTCCGTCACCCGCTGGGCCACCGCGGCGGTGATCACGAAGATCAGGTTGAGGCCGACGAGGGTGGCGACCACCTGGTAGGCGCGCAGGGTTCGACTCACGGCGTCAGGCTACCGGCGGGTCGAAACCCGACTCCGCCTCGTCCTCGGCCCGCCGCATCGCGACGTTCTCGCTGGCCATCCGCCACCACATGAACAGCGCGAACGCGGCGAACACCCACCACTGCAGGGCATAGGCGAGGTTGCGCAGCCCGACCGTCCACGAGACGTCCGGCTCCGGCGGGTCCACGAGCGGGAGGCCGGTGTCGGTGAGGGCGATCCCATAGCCGCTGTACAACCGGTGCGGCAGGTCGTTGATCAGGGCCGGCACGGAGATCGCGTCGGTGGTCCGGACTCCGTCCCGCCCCGGGCCGAGGGCGCGCCCACCCGACTCGCTCGGTTCGAGCGCGACGTCGAGCTCGGTCGCGTCGCTGGCCGGCGCGCGCTCGCCCTCCCCACGAACGACCAGGAGCGCATGATCGCCGATCACGAACGGCGTGACCAGCCACGTCGACCCGTCGTCTCGCGTCACCGTGAGGTCGTCGTCGGCGAACCGGCCCTCGACGCTGACGCGCTGGCCCGTCAGGTCGGAGGTGAACGCCTCACCGGGCTTCCAGACGTCCGCGAGCGGCACCACCTGCCGGCGTGCGCCGTCCTCGGCATCGCCCTGACGACCGTCATAGGCGTCGAGCTGCCACAGGCCCATGACGACACAGAAGCCCACCGCCACGAGGGCGAACGCGTGCAGCCCGAGCAGGCCGGGCCGCAGCCAGTGCCTCACCCGGCGAACGGCGGAACGTCCGGGTAGAGCGGGAAGCGCTCGGCCAGGACGGCGGTCCGCTTGCGCAGACTCTCGATGTCGACGTCGCCCGGCTTGAGGGCCTCGACGATGACGTCGGCGACCTCGCGGAACTCGTCGTCGCCGAAGCCACGCGTCGCCAGCGCCGGCGTGCCGATGCGCAGTCCGGAGGTGACCATCGGCGGACGCGGGTCGTTCGGGACGGCGTTGCGGTTGACCGTGATGCCGACCTC
This sequence comes from uncultured Actinomycetota bacterium, assembly GCA_963766475.1. Classification (GTDB taxonomy): domain Bacteria; phylum Actinomycetota; class Actinomycetes; order Propionibacteriales; family Nocardioidaceae; genus Nocardioides. The sequence continues at coordinate 44,515 of CAVXZS010000012.1, forward strand.
GTCGAGGCGGTCTTCGGCCTGCTTGCCGTCGAGCTCGCTCTCGCGCAGGTCGACCAGCACGAGGTGGACGTCGGTGCCGCCGCTGACCACCTGGATGCCGGCGTCGCGGGCGTCGTCGGCGAGCATCCGGTCGGCGAGGATGCGGGCTCCGTCGAGCGTCCGCTGCTGCCGCTCCGTGAACTCCGGTTCGAGGGCCATCTTGAACGCGACCGCCTTGGCCGCGATGACGTGCTCGAGCGGGCCTCCCTGCTGACCCGGGAAGACCGCCGAGCGCATCTTCTTGGCGACCTCCTCGTCGTTGGTGAGGATGGCGCCGCCCCGCGGGCCGCCCAGCGTCTTGTGGGTGGTGGTGGTGACGATGTGCGCATGCGGCAGCGGGCTGGGGTGCAGGCCGGTGGCGACGAGACCGGCGAAGTGCGCCATGTCGACGAACAGTGAGGCGCCCACGTCGTCGGCGATCTCACGGAACCTGGCGAAATCGAGCTGACGCGGGTAGGCCGACCAGCCGGCGAGGATGATCCGCGGCTGGTGCTCCCGGGCCAGGGCGGCCACCTGGTCCATGTCGACGTAGCCCTGGTCGTCGACCTGGTACGGCACGATGTTGTAGAGGCGTCCGGAGAAGTTGAGCTTCATGCCGTGCGTCAGGTGCCCGCCGTTCGCGAGGTCGAGTCCGAGCACGGTGTCGCCGGCAGAGGCGAGGGCGTGGTACGCCGCCGCGTTCGCCGTGGCACCGGAGTGCGGCTGGACGTTGGCGTACTCCGCGTCGAAGAGCTGCTTGAGCCGGTCGATGGCGATCTGCTCGACCTGGTCGACGACCTCGCAGCCGCCGTAGTATCGCTTGCCGGGGTAGCCCTCGGCGTACTTGTTGGTGAGGACGCTGCCCATGGCCTCGAGCGACGCGACCGGCGCGAAGTTCTCCGACGCGATCATCTCCAGTGTCGTCTGCTGGCGGTTCAGCTCGGCGTCGAGCAGGCGCGCGATCTCCGGGTCGAAGTCGGCGAGGTGCTGGTTGTGGTCCATGACCTCAGCGTAGTGGCCCACCCGACCACGGCAGCCTCCGTCCGTCACCGAATCGCAATCTTCGGGCAGCGGCTCGCACCGTCCGGTTGGTATAGCGTGCCAAGGGTTGTGTCCGGCATGCGGACATGCAGTTGGGGAGGAACCATGAAGAACTTCCGACGAGGTACAACCGTCCTCGCCGCCGCAGCAGTCGTCGCCCTCACGCTCGCCGGCTGTGGTGCCGGCAACGACGGAGGCAGCGATGGAGACCTCATCGTCGGTACCACCGACAAGGTCGTGTCGATCGACCCGGCCGGCGCGTACGACAACGGCTCGCTGATGGTGCAGACGCAGGTCTACCAGTACCTGCTGAACTTCCCGGCCGGCAGCACCGAGCTGACGCCGGATGCCGCGGAAAAGTGCGACTTCGCCGAGCCCACCAAGTACGTCTGCACGATGAAGTCGGGCCTGACGTTCGCCAACGGCAACGAGCTCACCGCCTCCGACGTCGCGCACTCCTACGAGCGCCTCGGGAAGATCAACGACCCGAACGGCCCGGCCTCCCTCCTCGGCGCGATGAAGTCCGTCGAGGCCACTGACGACCTCACGGTTGAATTCACCCTCAACTCCCCGAACGACCAGACGTTCCCGCAGGTGCTCGTCACCTCGGCCGGCCCGATCGTCGACGAGGAAACCTACCCCTCCGACAAGCTGCTCGACGACGACGCCGCCGTGGAGGCGAACGGGTTCTCCGGTCCGTACACGATCAGCAGCTACGACAAGAACAAGCTCGCCCAGTTCAAGGCGAACCCGGACTACAACGGTACGTACGAGAAGCCGAACTCCGACACGGTCACGCTCCGGTACTTCGCCGAGGGCGAGAACTTGAAGCTCGACGTCCAGAACGGCGATATCGACGTCGCGTTCCGCTCGCTCACGCCGACCGACATCGAGGACCTCGAAGGCAAGGACGACGTCACCGTCCACAAGGGCGAGGGAGGCGAGCTTCGTTACATCGTGTTCAACCTCGACCGCATGCCCGGCGACTCGCCCGAGCAGAAGCTGGCCATCCGCAAGGCGGTCGCCTCCTCGGTCGACCGTCAGGCGCTGTCCAGCGAGGTGTACAAGGAGACGTACACGCCGGCGTGGTCGCTGGTTCCCGAGGGCCTTCCCGGTGCCACCGAGCCGTTCAAGGAGCTGTATGGCGAGGCGCCCGACAAGGCGAAGGCGCAAGGCTTCCTCGACGACGCCGGAGTCGACACCCCGGTCGAGATCAACCTGCAGTACAACCCTGACCACTACGGGGCGAGCTCGGACCAGGAGTACAACGCGATCAAGCGCCAGCTGGAGTCGACCGAGCTGTTCAAGGTCAACCTGCAGGCCACGGAATGGGAGACCTACTCGGAGGACTACCCGGCGGACGCGTACCCCGTCCACCAGCTCGGCTGGTTCCCGGACTTCCCCGACGCGGACAACTACCTGTCGCCGTTCCTCGCGCCCTACGACGACGAGACGCCCGGCAACTTCACGAACTCGCACTACAACGAGCTCGGGTCCGACTTCGAGGACAAGGAGATGTCGAAGCTGCTCGACAACGAGCGCACCGAGAGCGACCAGGCGGCTCGCGTGAAGGCGCTCGGCGACGTCCAGCAGCGCCTGGCCGAGCAGGTCCCGTACCTGCCGCTGCTCACCGGCGCCCAGGTGGCCGTCGCGGGCAACGACGTGCAGGGAGTCGCGGAAACGCTCGACGCGTCGTTCAAGTTCCGCTTCACCTCGCTGTCGAAGGGCTGACCACCGGCGGAGGGGCGGGTCCTACGGGGCCCGCCCCTCTTCGGCTGTTGAAAGGAGCTCGATGACCACCGAAGTCCTGGCGCCGTCCGAGACGCCGGAGGCGCCGCGTCGGCCCACCACCGGCCTCAGCCCGCTGGCGCGCTACCTGCTGCTCCGGCTGGCGCTCATCGTCCCGATGATGTGGCTGCTGGTCACCATGGTCTTCCTGCTCATGCGCGTGATCGGCGACCCCATCCAGGCCGCCTTGGGTGGCCGGTTCACACCGGAGCAGATCGCCGAGCGCAGGGCAGCGGCCGGCCTCGACCGCCCGATCCTGACCCAGTACCTCGAGTACCTCGGCGGGCTGTTCCAGGGCGACTTCGGCCGGACGATCAGTGACAACCGCGCGGTGTCGGACATCCTGATCAAGAACGGGGCTGCCACCCTCGAGCTCAGCTGTTACGCACTCATCGTCGCGTTCGGCATCGGCATCCCGTTCGGCCGGCTGGCGGCTCGCCGGCGCGACCAGTGGTCCGACGTCGTCATCCGGCTCGGCTCGATCCTCGCCTACGCGGCACCGGTGTTCTTCCTGGGCCTGCTGCTGAAGCTCGCCTTCACCCCGTTCGGCTGGCCGTCGTCGGGCCGCGCCAGCACCAACACCGAGATCACGCTCCAGCAGGTCGACCCGAAGACGAACATCATGCTCGTCGACGCGATCCTCTGGGGTGACCCCTCCTTCATCTGGGACGTGCTGCAGCACGCGATGCTCCCGGCCATCGCCCTCGGCCTGCTGACCGGCGGTGTGTTCATCCGGCTCGTGCGCGTGAACATGCTGCAGACGCTGCGCATGGACTACGTCACCGCGGCCCGCGCCCGCGGCGTCTCCGAGCGTCGGGTGCTGACCCGGCACGCGTTCCGCACCGCACTGGTGCCGGTCGTCACCGTGATGGGCATGCAGGTCGCGCTGCTGCTGAGCGGCGCGATCCTCACCGAGACGACGTTCGAGTGGGACGGCATCGGCTACCAGCTCTCGCAGTACCTGATCCGCCGCGACTTCCTTGCCGTGCAGGGCATCGTCACCCTGATCGCCCTGCTCGTGGGAGTGATGAGCTTCCTCATCGACGTTGTCGTCGCGCTGGTCGACCCGAGGGTGAGGTTCTGACATGAGCCGATGGGTCCCCTCCGTGGTGAAGCAGTCCCACGGCCTGCAGCGATTCATGCTGCTGTTCGGCTTCAGCCTCGTCGCCGTCTTCGTGGTCGTCGCGATCCTCGCGCCGTGGATCGCCCCGTACGACTTCAACGCCGACCGCGTCGGCGACCGGGTGTTCGGCACCCAGCAACCGCCGTCGGCCGACCACTGGTTCGGCACCACTGTCGGCGGCACCGACGTCCTGTCTCGCGTGGTCTTCGGCGCCCGGACCGCGGTCGAGGTCATCCTGCTGGCGGTGCTGCTGTCCGCCCTCGTCGGCGTGCCACTCGGGCTGGTCTCCGGCTACATCGGCGGCTGGCTCGACCGCGCCCTCGTCCTCGTCATGGACACGCTCTACTCGTTCCCGTCGCTGCTGTTGGCGATCGTCGTCTCGATCGTCCTGTCCGGCGGCAAGAGCGGGGCGCTGGGCGGCATCCTCGCGGCGGCGATCTCGATCACCGTGGTGTTCATCCCGCAGTACTTCCGGCTGATCCGCAACGCCACCATCGCCGTCAAGGTCGAGCCCTACGTCGACGCCGCGCGGGTGGTGGGTGCCCGCACACCGCGGATCCTGTTCAAGCACATCTTCTCCAACGTCACGTCGTCACTGCCGGTCATCGGCACACTGAACGCGTCCGAAGCGATCCTGACCCTGGCCGGGCTCGGCTTCCTGGGCTTCGGCATCGAGCCGTCCGCGGCCGCGGAATGGGGCTACGACCTCAACAAGGCGCTTCCGGACGCGTCGTCGGGCATCTGGTGGACCGGCGTCTTCCCGGGCACGGCGATCGTGCTGATCGTGCTCGGCTCGACGCTGGTCGGCGAGAGCCTCAACGACATCCTCAACCCGCTGCTGCGCACCCGCGGCGGCGTCACCACGGCCGACGAGCGGGAGATCGAGACCGAGTTCGCCGAGCTGGGCGCGGAGGCCGAGGCACCGGTCCAGGCGAGCGAGGAACCGCGTCGGGTCGCGACACTGAGCCTGCGCGACCTCACGGTCGACTTCAGCACCGACGCCGGCACCGTGCACGCGGTCCGTGGCATCAGCTTCGACGTGGCGCCCGGCGAGGTCCTCGCGGTGGTCGGCGAGTCCGGGTCGGGCAAGTCGGTGAGCTCCCGCGCGATGCTCGGGCTGCTGCCACCCACGGCGGCGGTGACGGGGTCGGCGTCGCTGCGCCGTCAGGGTCTGGACGACATGGAGCTGCTCGGCAAGTCCGCGAGTGAGCTGCGACCCGTCCGCGGCGACCAGGTGTCGATGGTCTTCCAGGAGCCGTCCACCGCGCTCAATCCGGTGTACACCGTCGGCTGGCAGATCATCGAGGGGCTGCGGGCGCACTCGGACATCAACAAGCACGCCGCCCGGGCCCGCGCCATCGAGCTGCTCGACCTGGTCGGCATTCCGGACCCCGAGCACCGCGTCGACTACTACCCGCACCAGCTCTCCGGCGGGCAGAAGCAACGCGTGGTCATCGCGATGGCGATCTCCTGCGACCCCGACGTCATCATCGCCGACGAGCCGACCACCGCGCTCGACGTCACCGTGCAAGCGGCGATCCTCGAGCTGCTCCTCGAGCTGCGGGAGCGGCTCGGCACCGCGATCATCCTGATCACCCACAACATGGGCGTGGTCGCCGACATGGCCGACCGCGTCGTCGTGATGTACCGCGGCATGATCGTCGAGGAGGCGCCCGCCGGGCAGCTGTTCGCCCGTCCCCGACACCCGTACACCAAGCTGCTCCTCGACGCCGTCCCGCACCTCGGCCGCGAGAACGGCCCGCAACCGGTCGGCGACACCGAGGTCGTGCTCAGCGTCGACGACCTCGTCGTCGAGTTCGCCGGCCGGCTCGGTCAGCCGTCCTTCCGCGCCGTCGACCACGTGTCGCTCGAGGTGCGCCGCGGTGAGGTGCTCGGCCTCGTCGGCGAGTCCGGCTCGGGCAAGACCACTGTCGGCCGGGCAGCAGTCGGGTTGCAGCCGCCCACGAGCGGATCCACCACGGTGTCCGGCACCACCATCTCCGGCCTGAGCGAGGCCAAGCTGCGTCCGCACCGCGCGCGCTTCGGCTTCGTCTTCCAGGACCCAGCCGCGTCGCTCAACCCGCGCATGTCCATCGGCGACTGCATCGGCGAGCCGCTGCACGTCCAGACGACGATGAGCGACCGCGAGATCGACGCCCGCGTGCAGGAGCTGCTCGACAGCGTCGAGCTCTCCACCGGCTACGCCGCACGCTTTCCGCACGAGCTCTCCGGAGGCCAGCGACAGCGTGTCAGCCTGGCCCGCGCCCTGGCGCTCGACCCGGACCTGCTGATCGCCGACGAACCGACGTCGGCCCTCGACGTCTCGGTGCAGGCGCGGGTGCTCGAGCTGTTCACCGAGCTGCAGCACCGCCTGGAGTTCGCCTGCCTGTTCATCAGCCACGACCTCGCGGTCGTCGACTCGCTGGCGAACCGGGTGGCGGTCATGCAGAACGGCAAGCTCGTGGAGATCGGCGCGCGCGAACAGGTGCTGGGTTCGCCGCGCGAGGGGTACACCCAGCGGCTCATCGCTGCCGTACCTGTGCCCGATCCGGAGGAGCAGCGCCGCCGGCGGGAGGCCCGCGGTCATCTGTTGACCGACGTCAGCTGATTCTCACTGACATCAGCGGCCTGGTGGTTGACTACTCCCCATGGTTCGCGTGTTGGTGGTCGAGGACGAGGTCGGGCTCGCGCAGTCGTTGGCTGACGGATTGCACGAGCACGGCTACACGGTGAACACCACGCATGACGGCTTCTCCGGCTACCGGCTCGCCAAGGAGTCGGAGTTCGACCTGATCGTCCTCGACTGGATGCTGCCCGGCATGTCCGGCATCGAGATGTGCCACCGGCTTCGCGCGGAGGATGTCGCGACCCCGATCCTGATCCTCACCGCCAAGGACGCCGCCACAGACGAGACCGACGCCCTGGAGCTCGGAGCCGACGACTACCTGCGCAAGCCCTTCACCTTCGCGGTACTGGTCGCGCGGTGCGACGCCCTGCTCCGCCGGGGCAGTTCCGCCGACGGATGGTCCGAGCTGATCGTCGGCGACCTGGTGTTCGATCCCCGTCGCCGGGTGGCTCGCCGTGGTCACGACCAGATCGAGCTCAGCCGCCGTGAGGCCGCGCTCCTGGAGTACCTCATGCGCGCCAGCGGCGAGACCCGCTCGAAGGAGGAGATCCTGCGCGACGTCTGGGGCGACCCGGACGCCCGCGACACCAATCTCGTCGAGGTGTACGTCGGCTACCTGCGCAAGAAGCTGGACGCCCCGTACGGCACGAACCTCTTCCGCACCGTGCGCGGCAAGGGTTACCGGCTGGAGATGTCGTGACCGAGCGCGCAGCCGCCCCGTGGCACCAGCGCATCTCGCTGCGCACCCGGATGCTCCTCATCGCGCTCACGGCGTCCACAGTGGTGCTGCTTGGCGGCGGTGTCCTGCTGCTCTCTGTGTTGCGTACGGAGCTGATCGAAACTGCACGTGACGACGGGCTCATGGAAGCCAAGCGTGTCGCCACAGCGGCCAAGGCCGGGGGCCTGCCGGCGGAGTTGCCGAGGACCGGAGATTTGTCGGCGGCCACCCAAGTCGTCCAGGCAGGACGGGTGATCAGTGGCACTCCGAATGCTTTCGGAAGATCGGTGATGCTGGCCGACGAGTTGCCCGCGGGCACGACCGAAGTCTTCGTGCGGGACAGGCTGCCGATCGACGAGAACGGACCCTTCCGGGTCGTCGCGATGGGCACCGAGACACCCACGGGGGTAGCGACGGTGTACGTGGCAGTCGACCTTGAGGACATCGAGGAGTTCGTCGGACTAGCCAGTAAAGTCGGCGGCGTCGGCTTGCTGGCACTCATGGTCCTCCTGGGCTTCGTGTTCTGGGTCGTCATCGGGCGAACCCTGGCTCCGGTGTCGGCGATCCGCGAGCGTGCCGACGCCATCACCGGCAGCGAGCTCCATCAGCGCGTCCCCGAGCCGGTCGGCCGCGACGAGATCTCCGACCTCGCCCGCACCATCAACGAGATGCTCGGCCGGCTGGAGTCGAGCGCCAAGCGGCAGGAGGCGTTCGTCGCCGACGCGGCCCACGAGCTGCGCAGTCCGATCGCCAGCCTCCAGGCGCGGCTCGAGGCCGAGCTGCTGAGCCCCCGCACCACCACGGACGACCGCATCACCCACGACCTGCTGCGCGAAACCATCCGGATGGCCCGCCTGGTCGACCACCTGCTCCTCCTGGCCAGGAGCGACGCCGGCACGATCGGCGCGGACAAGGTCCCGGTCGACCTGGAGGAGGTCGTGCGGGATTCGGTGACGTCGGCGGGCGAATCGACCATCCCGATCACCACCGAACAGGTCGAACCGGTGCAGGTGATGGGTCAACCGGCGCTCCTCGAGCACGTCGTCAGCAACCTGCTCGACAATGCCGGGCGCTTCGCCGACTCGTCGATCCAGGTGTCGTTGAAAGCCAACGGCCAGTACGCCATCCTCACGGTCGACGACGACGGGCCCGGGATCCCCGAACACATGCGCGAGGACGTGTTGAACAGGTTCGTCCGCGTCGACGAGTCACGCGAACGAGGGACCGGAGGTGCCGGTCTCGGCCTGGCGATCGTCTCCGAGATCGTCCATGTCCATTCCGGCGAGATCGTGATCTCCGACTCACCCGCCGGCGGCGCCCGGGTGCGGGTCCTGCTGCCGCTGGCCTGACGCCGCAACTCCGCTGACGAGTCACTCCGTACCCCCTGACGAGTCATTCCGGTGGGTACCGCGTGGCTCCTCGACGGGCACGGAGTGACTCGTCAGCGACAATGGAATGGTGAGCACGATCGACGCGGTTCGCGGGCGGATGGGCGCGGTGATCTTCGCGCGCATCGCCGGCGACGAAGGTCCGCGCCGACGTGAGCGGATCCTCTTCAGCGAGGGTCCGCGCCGGTTCTCCCACGACGACCCCATCTGCCTCGTGCACGGCGACGCGTCGATGTTCGTCGGCGGCATCCGTGCCCTGCTGCTGCAGTCGCTGCACCCGTTGGCGATGGCGGCGGTCGACCAGCACTCCGGCTACCGCGGCGACCCCTGGGGCCGACTCCAGCGCACCAGCACGTTCCTGGCCGAGACGACGTTCGGCACGATCGAGGACGCCGATCGCGCGGTCCGCGTCGTGCGGGCCGTCCACGGCCGTCTCACCGGAACCGCTCCGGACGGGCGACCGTACGCAGCATCGGACCCCCACCTGCTGCGCTGGGTGCACGTGGCCGAGGTCGACAGCTTCCTCCGTGCCCACGACCGCTACGGGGCGACCTCACTGGATGCCGCCCGCCGCGACGAGTACGTCGCCCAGACAGCGGTCGTGGCGCGCGCCCTCGGCGCCACCGATGTGCCCGAGACGGTGGCCGAGCTCCGTGCCGTCCTCGCCGACTACCGTCCCGAGCTGGCGTCCACGCCGGAGGCCCGGCGCGCGGCCCGCTTCATCCTGGTGCACCCGCCGGTGCCCTTCGCGATGCGCATCCCGTACACGATGCTGTCGGCGGCCGCCGTCGGGCTGATGCCGCGCTGGTCCCGCCTCGCCCTGCGGCTCCCCTACGAGCCGATGACCGAGGCGACCGCCGTCCGCGCCAGCGGCAAGGTCATCACGTCGGCCATCCGGTGGGCCATGTCCCCTGCGCCGTCACCGGGTGGTGCAGCCCCGGCCCCGACTGGACAGCCCGTCGAAGTGTCAGGCGGCGCTGATAGGACGTAGGGCATGACGTCTGACGAACGCGTGCGCCCCGGCTGGGTGCCACAGCATCTGTACCCCTTCACCAGTCACTACCTGGACGTCGAGGGCGCGCGCGTCCACTACGTCGACGAGGGCAGCGGCCCACCCTTGCTCCTGCTGCACGGAAACCCCACCTGGTCGTTCCTCTACCGCGACATCATCACCGGCTTGCGCGACCGGTTCCGATGCATCGCGCTCGACTACCCGGGATTCGGCCTGTCGACGTCGGCACCCGGCTATGGCTTCACCGCAGCTGAGCACGCCCGCATCGTCGAGCGCCTTTTGGTCGAGCTCGACCTCACTGACGTGACGATGATGGTGCAGGACTGGGGCGGTCCGATCGGGTTCGCCACGGCGACCCGGCACCCGGATCGGTTCGCAGCGTTCGTCATCGGCAACACGTGGGCCTGGCCCAAGTCCGATGTGGGAACGCAGGTCTTCTCCCGGACCCTCGCCGGGCCGCTCGGCAAGTTCCTCATCCTGCGCCGCAACTTCTTCGTCGAGACGATCATGCCCGCCTCCATGCGGCTCCGAAAGCTCCCCGCACCGGTCATGGACGCCTACCGCGGGCCGTTCCCCACGCCGGAGTCCAGGGAGCCCGCATACGTGTTCCCGCGTGAGATCCTCACGGCCCGACCGCTCCTCGCCGAGATCGAACGGGGTCTGCCCGCCCTCCAGGACCGTCCCGCACTGCTGGTGTGGCCCACCAAGGACGTGGCGTTCCGGGGCCCCGAGCGCCGTCGCTGGGAGAAGATCTTCCCAGCGCACCAGACCGTCATCCTCGAGGGCGCCGGGCACTACATCCAGGAGGAGGCCCCCGACCAGATCGTCATGGCCATCCGGGAATGGGCCGACCTGCGTTAGCCCGGCCGCGACACGATCGGCGTGTATCGCGAAATATCGCGAATCGGCTAGACACGCCCATACGCTGCGAGAATGGACCCGATTCGCAATCCCTACGCCCCCGGCGCGGGCCAGCGTCCGCCGGAGCTGGCCGGACGCGACGAGCAGCTGGCCGCCTTCGAGGTCGTGCTCGAACGAGTCGCCAGGCAGCGGCCCGAGCGGTCGCTGATCCTCACCGGCCTCCGGGGGGTCGGCAAGACGGTGCTGCTGAACGCCCTGCGCTCATCCGCCGTGCGGGCCGGGTGGGGCACCGGCAAGCTCGAGGCGCGGCCCGAGCAACCATTGCGACGGCCGCTCAGCTCGGCGCTCCACACCGCTGTTCGCGAGCTCGGCCACCCGAAGGAGCACGACGTCACCCACGTGCTCGGTGTCATCAAGTCGTTCGCCCAGCGCGACGCCGGCCCGGACGCGAAGCTGCGCGATCGTTGGAACCCTGGCATCGACGCACCCGCCGTCCGTGGCCGCGCCGACTCCGGCGACATCGAGATCGACCTGGTCGAGCTGCTCGGCGACGTCGGCGGTCTCGCATCCGACCTCGGCAAGGGTGTCGCGATCTTCGTCGACGAGATGCAGGACCTCGGCCCCGACGACGTCTCCGCGCTGTGCGCGGCGTGCCACGAGATCAGCCAGGCGTCTCTGCCGGTCATCGTCGTGGGCGCCGGCCTCCCGCACCTGCCGTCCGTGCTCTCGGCCAGCAAGTCGTACAGCGAGCGGCTGTTCCACTACCAGCGCATCGACCGCCTCGACCGCACCGCCGCGGACCGCGCCCTCAGCGCGCCCGCCAAGGAGGAGGATGCCGAGTTCACCCCAGACGCGCTCGAGGCGATGTTCGACGCCACCGGTGGCTACCCGTACTTCATCCAGGCCTACGGCAAGGAGGTGTGGGAGCTCGCTCCGCACAGTCCCGTCACCGCCGACGACGTCGCTGTCGCCGCTCCGGCCGCCCAGAACGAGCTGGCCGTCGGCTTCTTCGGGTCGCGCTACGACCGCGCCACGCCCGGCGAGCGCGAGTACCTCCGCGCCATGGCCGACGTCGCCGAGCAACACCCCGACTCCGACTCGGTTCCCACGGCGGCCGTGGCCGCCCTGCTCGGCCGCACGCCGCAGTCGCTCTCACCAGCGCGCGACACCCTCATGAAGAAGGGCCTCATCTACTCCGGCGAGCGTGGCCGCATCGCCTTCACCGTGCCGCACTTCGGGCGCTATCTTCGTGATCAAGCACTCTGAATCGGGGAAAGCCATGACCCAGAACCGCACGATCGACGTGCCCGGCGCCACCGTGGCCTACGACGTTCACGGACCGTTGCCGCCCGAGGGCGGTCGCCCTCCGTTGATGATGATCGGCCAGCCCATGGACGCCAGCGGGTTCGGCGCCCTCAGGTCGCACTTCCCCGACCGCACGGTGGTCACGTACGACCCACGCGGCCTGGGTCGCAGCACCCGGAGCGATGGCCGCACCGACAACGACCCTGAGGTGCAGGCGGAGGACGTCCACGCCATCATCGCCGCGCTCGACGCCGGGCCCGTGGAAATGTTCGCCAGCAGCGGCGGCGCCGTGACTGCACTCGCGCTCGTCACCGCCCACCCTGACGACCTGATCACGCTCGTCGCACATGAGCCGCCACTGATCAACGTGGTCCCCGATGCCGCTCAGGCGAAGGCGGCCCAGGATGCCTTCCAGGCCGTGTACCACGAGAAGGGCTCGGGATCCGGGATGGCCACGTTCGTCGCGATGACTGCCTGGCAGGGTGAGTTCACCGACGAGTACGCCGCCCAACCGCCGCCCGATCCGGCCCAGTTCGGCATGACGACTGACGACGACGGGTCGCGTGACGACCCCCTCCTGTCCGGCGTTTCGAACGCCGTCACCGACTACCGTCCCGACGTCGACGCGCTCAACGCCGCATCCACCCGAGTGGTGATTGCCGTCGGCATCGAGTCGCAGAACACATTCCCCGGACGCGCCGCAGTGGCAACCGCCGAGGCGCTGGGCCAGGAGGCGACCGTCTTCCCCAGCCACCACGGTGGCTTCATGGGCGGCGATTCCGGCTTCGCCGGGCAGCCAGAGGCGTTCGCGGCCGAGTTGAAGGAGGTCCTCGACGCGTAGCGGCTCCCGCTCGAGATGACACCGCAGGTGTTCTGGGTGAGGATCGAGACAGACATCGACAGGCACCCAGGGAGTGGTCCAGGTGAAGAAGTTGCTGCTGATCGGCGCCGCTGCCGCCGGTTACGTGCTCGGCACCAAAGCAGGTCACGAGCGCTACGAGCAGATCAAGCGCCAGTCGTCGAAGGTGTGGAACTCCGAGCCGGTCCAACACGGGGTGCACGAAGCCGAGGGCGTCGCCAAGCACGCGGCATCGGCCGCCGGAACCAGGGTCGTCGACGCGGCCTCCACGGCCGGCGCCAAGGTCGCCGCCAAGGTCAAGAGCGGCGACTCCGAGCCCACCGGGCCACCATCGCCCCGAGCCGCAGATGACGGAGTGCCGCCGTCTCCCGCCGTCACCGCCGTCGACCAGCCTGCCGCCGATCCGATGGTCGAGCCGATGCCGCGCAACGACCGGCCCTGACGTTGCCGGCCGGGCCGGACGATGTGCGTCGCATCGCCCTCCGGCTCCCGCGCGCCTACGAGGCGATGGTGCGCGACTCGGTGAAGTTCCGCGTCGGGAGCATCGTCTTCGCGGCGGTCTCGCCGGATGAGTCGCTGCTCGGCTTCGGGTTCCCGCGCGAGGAGCGAGAGGCACTCGTGGCGTCGAACCCGGCCACGTTCCTCATGCCCGCCGACTCCGACCTGCGCTATCAGTGGGTGCGGTTGAAGCTGGCCGAGATCGACCTCGACGAGCTCGAGGAGCTGATCGTCGACGCCTGGCGGATGTGCGTCCCGAAGAAGGTGTCCGCCGCCTACGACGCCTCCCGCACCAGCGGCTGACCGACCCGTCAGAACGGGCCGGGTGGCACCTGCCCTCACCTACAGTGGCCAGGTGGACACCCCGGAGAAGTCGCCGCTGCTGGAGCAGATCCGGGCGTCCGTCATCGGGGACGACCAGGTGATGCCAGGACCCTACGGCCCGCGCCGCGTCACGTACGCGGACTACACCGCGTCGGGGCGCAGCCTCACCTTCATCGAGGACTTCATCCGGCACGAGGTGCTGCCGCGGTATGCGAACACCCACACCGAGGCGAGCGGCACCGGCCTGCAGACCACCCGCCTGCGCGAGGATGCCCGCAGCTTCATCCACGACCACGTGGGCGGCGACGAGTCGACGGCCGTCATCTTCACCGGCTCGGGCAGCACGGGCGCCATCGACAAGCTGATCGGCATACTCGGGCTGCGGATCCCAGCCGAGCTCGACGACCGCTACCAGCTGATGTCGATGATCCCGCCGGCCGAGCGTCCAGTCGTCTTCACCGGTCCGTTCGAGCACCACTCCAACGAGCTGCCGTGGCGCGAGTCGATCGCCGACGTCGTCACGATCCATGAGGACGCGGACGGGCACATCGACCAGGACCAGCTGGTGGCCGAGCTCGAGCGGTATGCGGACCGGCCACTCAGGATCGGATCGTTCTCCGCGGCCAGCAACGTCACCGGTATCGTCTCCGACACCTTCGGCATCAGCGCCCTGCTGCACCGCCACGGAGCCTTGTCGTTCTGGGACTTCGCCGCCTGTGCGCCCTACGTCGGGATCAACATGACCCCGCCCGACGGCGTCGACCCATCGGCGTACAAGGACGCGATCTTCCTGTCCCCGCACAAGTTCATCGGTGGCCCCGGCACGCCAGGCGTCCTCGCCATGCGCCGGGAGCTGGCCACCAACCGTGTGCCGGACGTTCCCGGCGGCGGCACCGTCATGTACGTCAACCCCACCGAGCACCGCTACCTCACGGAGGCCGAGCACCGCGAGGAGGGCGGCACTCCAGCCATCGTCGAGTCGATCCGGGCCGGCTTGGTGTTCCAGCTCAAGGAGGCGGTAGGAGTCGAGACGATCCAGGCGCACGAGGAGGACCTGCTGCGTCGTGCCGTCACCGCCTGGCAGGAGGAACCCACCATCCAGATCCTCGGCAACCTCGAGGCGCGTCGACTCTCCATCGTGTCGTTCGTGATCCGCGCGCCCAGCGGTGCCTACCTGCACCACAACTTCGTGGTCGCCCTGCTCAACGACCTCTTCGGCATCCAGACCCGCGGCGGCTGCTCCTGCGCCGGCCCGTACGGACACCGGCTGCTCGGCATCGACATCGAGCGCAGCCACGCGTTCGAGCGCCAGATCGCGACCGGGTGCGAAGGCATCAAGCCCGGCTGGGTGCGGGTCAACTTCAACTACTTCATCGACGACGAGGTGTTCGACTACATCGTCGAGGCGGTCCGACTCGTGGCCCGCGACGGCTGGCGGCTGCTCGGCGACTACCGCTTTGATCCGGACACCGGACTGTGGCGTCACCGGGCTGGCGCCGTCGAGCCGCCGATGCGTCTCGGCGACGTGTCCTACGACGACACCGGCGCCATGGCCTACCCGCATCACGACACCACTGCTCCGGTGTCCGTGCTCGGCGACTACATGGCCATGGCGCGCACGATCATGGCCGAGGCCCCGGAACCCGACCTCTCCGAGATCGCCCATCACACCGACGACTTCGACGAGCTCCGCTGGTTCGAGCTGCCGGCCGGCGCGCTGGTCGACTGACACCTCGGACGAATTTCCTCAGACCGTGTTGCCGCCGGATCGGGGCGAACTTACGATGGTTGCGCCGGTTACGAAGCAGGCGGCAGACCCTCGTCGGATGTGAGGTCGCCGTGTCCCTTCAATCGCCGAGGAGCCGTTGGTCCGTCGAGATCTACGAGGTCACCGACCGGGACCATCAGCAACGCATCCTCGAGGTCTTCCTCGAGATCTCGCGGCCCCAGGTGGTGGCCCTGGGCACGCAGAGTGGCCGCACCTCGTACGTGATCGTCGAGGTCTCGTCCGCGGCCGACCGGCTCTTCGCGCGTCGGACGATCACGGCCATCGACGTCC
This sequence comes from uncultured Actinomycetota bacterium, assembly GCA_963766475.1. Taxonomy (GTDB): domain Bacteria; phylum Actinomycetota; class Actinomycetes; order Propionibacteriales; family Nocardioidaceae; genus Nocardioides. Next base: position 60,135 of record CAVXZS010000012.1, read on the forward strand.
ATGCCCGCCGCACGTACTCCTCGGGCCGGTCCCGGGTCTCGGGACCGATGCCCGCCTAGGAACCGGAGGCCCGATCCTCCTCCGCCGGCCGGTAGTGGGTCTGAGGCGGGCTGGTCACATGCGCTGTCATCACCGTTCGGCGTGGCAGGCGGCCCTAACCCGTTTGAGCGTCAGAAGATGGTGTCAGCGGCCGGAACCGGCGCAGACGCAGGCTGTTGCTGACCACGAACACCGACGAGAACGCCATGGCAGCACCGGCGAGCATCGGATTCAGCAGGCCCGCGGCCGCCAGCGGCAGAGCCGCCACGTTGTAGGCGAAAGCCCAGAACAGGTTGCCCTTGATGGTCCCCAGCGTGCGGCGCGAGAGCCTGATGGCGTCCGTGGCCACCCGCAGATCACCGCGAACCAGGGTGAGGTCGCTGGCCTCGATAGCGACGTCGGTGCCGGTGCCCATGGCCAGACCGAGATCGGCCTGCACAAGTGCGGCCGCGTCATTGACGCCGTCCCCGACCATGGCGACGACACGGCCCTCGGACTGCAGCCTCTTGACGACGTCGACCTTGTCGGCCGGAAGGACGTCGGCGATCACATCGGGCTCGTCGATGCCGACCTGCGCGGCCACGGCTCGCGCGACGACGTCATGGTCACCCGTCAGGAGCACCGGGCGGAGCCCGAGCTCACGCAGCTGGTCGACCGCCTCGGCGGAGGTGGGCTTCACCGCGTCCGCGACCACGAGGACCCCGCGGGCAGCTCCGTCCCAGCCGACCGCCACCGCCGTTCCGCCGGTGGCCTGCGCCTCGTCGACGGCCTGCACGAGCTCCGGTGTCAGGGGCTGGGACCAGTCCTCCAGAAGACGGGGGCGACCCACGATCACGGCGTGACTGGTGTCGTGAGCACGGACGATGCCCTGGACGCCGAGTCCCTCCAGGTTGGCGAAGTCCTCGACCCGCGGCAGGGCGCCGATTCCCTCGCGGGCAGCAGTGGCGATGGCCCGGGCGACCGGGTGTTCAGAGGCGTTCTCGAGCGCGCCGGCCAGCCGCAGCACCTCGTCGGCGTCCTCATCGTCGGCCGCGATCACGTCGATCAATGTCATCTGGCCGGTGGTGACGGTACCGGTCTTGTCGAGCACGACGGTGTCGACCCGGCGGGTGGACTCCAGGACCTCCGGGCCCTTGATCAGGATGCCGAGCTGAGCGCCTCGACCGGTACCGACCATCAAAGCGGTGGGCGTGGCGAGGCCCAGGGCGCACGGGCAGGCGATGATCAGCACGGCGACCGCGGCCGTGAACGCGGCAGAGAGTCCGGCCCCGTTGCCGATCCAGAAGCCCAGCGTTCCGACGGCCAGACCGATCACGATCGGGACGAAGACGCCGGAGATCCGATCGGCCAGCCGTTGGGCCTCGGCCTTGCCGTTCTGGGCGTTCTCGACCAGACGGGCCATCTGCGCGAGCTGGGTGTCGGCACCGACCTTGGTGGCCCGGACGACGATCCGTCCGCCGGCATTGACGGTGGCTCCGGCCACCTCGTCACCGGGACCGACCTCGACGGGAACGGCCTCGCCAGTGAGCATGGAGGCGTCCACCGCCGAGGAGCCCTCTTCGATCGTCCCGTCGGTGGCGATCCTCTCACCCGGCCGGACGACGAACCGCATGCCCGTGGACAGCTGCCCGGTGGGGATGCGCTCCTCGACCGGACCATCGGGTCCGTCGCGGAGCACGGCCACCTCCTTGGCGCCCAGCTCCAGCAGGGCACGCAACGCGGCGCCGGCCCGTCGCTTGGACCGCACCTCGAAGTAGCGCCCGGCCAGGATGAACATGGTGACCCCGGCGGCAGCTTCGAGGTAGATGTTGCCGGCGCCGTCGGTGCGCTGGACGGTCAGCTCGAAGGGGTGCGTCATGCCCGCGACACCGGCCGTTCCCCAGAACAGGGCGTAGACGGACCAACCCAGGGCGGCGATGGTGCCGACCGAGATCAGCGTGTCCATCGTGGACGTGCCGTGCCGCAGGTTCACCCAGGCGGCGCGGTGGAACGGCCATGCCCCCCAGACGACCACCGGTGCGGCCAGCGTCAACGACAGCCACTGCCAGTTGGTGAACTGCAGGGCCGGGACCATCGCCATGGCGATGACCGGAACGGTGAGGGCGATCGAGACCAGCAGCCGCTCGCGCAGCGAACGAGTCGGGTCGTCGTTCGAGTCTTCGTCCTCGTCGGCTTCTGTTCGCGGCAGCGCAGCGCCGTACCCGGCCTGCTCCACCGTTTCCACGAGCGTCTCCGGTGCCACGGTTGCTGGGAAGGTGACCTTCGCCTTCTCGGTGGCGTAGTTCACCGTGGCGACGACTCCGTCGAGCTTGTTGAGCTTGCGCTCGATGCGGTTGGCGCAGGACGCGCAGGTCATCCCGCTGATCTGGAGCTCGACGTCAGTGGTCGTGGCCATGGGTCGGCTCCCCCTTCTTCGCAGGCGCTGGCCCATCCGTGCGAACGGTGAAAGCGGCGGTACGGACCACTCCGTCGTGCTTGAAGTCCAGGTACAGGTGGTAGGTGCCGCTGCTGGGCACCGCGGCGTGGAAGACGACCTCCGGGCCCGGTTTGGTCGTGCCGTCCTCGGGCGTCCCGTCCGGATGAACGTGCAGGTAGGCCAGGTCCCCACCCCGGAGCGCGACGAGGTGACCGTACGCGCCGAGGTACGGCTGCAGGTCGGTGACCGGCTTGCCGTCCCGTGACACGTCGAGAGTGAGCCTGGAGTCTGCGCCAGGAGTCAGCTCGCCGTCCAAGGTGACGGTGTACTCCTCGACCTTCGCGGTGCGCGACTCGTCGCCGACTGCGGCTGGTCGGAAGTCCCCGTCGACCGAGAGGTCAGTTCCCAGGGTGAGGGCTTCGGCGTCGGCCGGCTTGAAGTCGGCGAACAGCCGCCACTGGCCCGGGCGGAGGTCGAGCTTCGTGGACCACTCGCCCGTGGAGCTCAGTTTCGGGTGGACGTGCTGGAAGCCGGTGAAGTCGCGGCGCACGGCGATCAGGTGGAGCCGCTTCTCGTGCTCGACGTCGTACTGGGTGACTGGCTTGCCGGCGGGGCCGTCGATGGTGAACGAGACGTCGACGTTGGGTCCGGGCTCGGCTTGCTGGTCGACCAGGGTGAAGGTGTAGCCGTTCTGGGACGTCATGAGTCCTCCTGGAGGTTGCGCGTCCTCAGCGGGTTTCGCCGCGGAGGAGTCGTGGCTGCCGTCGTGGGTGGCGGCCGGTTCTGACGCCGGGTCGCCCAGCTTTCCGATGCCCAGCGCGACGCCGAAGACGGCGGCGAGGGCAGCCAGGAAGGCAGCGACCTTGGCCGGGGTGCTCATTCGGGGTCCCCGGGAAAGCGCGAGCTCTGCGAGCGGCCTTCTGGGGCGATCATGTGAGCTGGTAACCGGCCTCGGCGACGGCCGCCTTGACGGCGTCCTCGTCGACCGGCTCTGCGGTGGTGATCGTCAAGGCACCGGTCTCGAGGACCAGGTCGACGTCCTTGACGCCGGGGATCTCCCGGACCTCCTCGCTGACCGAGGCCACGCACCCGCTGCAGTGCAGACCCGCGACGGTGTAGGTACTCGTGTGGCTCATGGTGTCTCCTTCGTCGTGATGGGTGCTGGGATCAGGACCGAACGAGTCGGGCGATCGCGTCGGAGGCTTCCTTGACCTTGATGTCGGCCTCCTCGCCGCCCTCGCGCGCGGCGTCGACGACGCAGTGGCTCAGGTGCTCGTCGAGCAGGCCGAGTGCCACGGACTGCAACGCCTTCGTCATCGCCGAGACCTGGGTCAGGATGTCGATGCAGTACTGCTCCTCCTCGACCATCCGCTGCAGGCCGCGGGCCTGGCCCTCGATCCGACGCAGACGCTTGAGGTAGTCGCCCTTGGTGTCGTTGTGGATGTAGCCGTGCTCGTGATGGGCGATCTTCTCGGTCATCTCTGCCCTTTCGCGTGTGGGAGATTCTGGATACCCCCCTCCGGTATTTGCCATCGTATACCCCCATGGGGTACGTTGCAACTGCCCTCTGGAGAAAGGACTCCCATGAACTCGCGCAACAGCATGGCGGCGAGCGCCACCTTGCACTGCCTCACCGGCTGTGCGATCGGCGAGATCACCGGCCTGTTGATCGGTACGGCCGCCGGCCTCAGCACGACCGTCACGATCATCCTCGCGGTGGCTCTGGCGTACTTGTTCGGCTACGCGTTGTCGACGGTGCCGCTCGTCCAGGCCGGGCTCGGCTTCTTCGCCGCCCTGAGCGTCGTGTTCGCCGCCGACACCCTGTCCATCGCCGTCATGGAGCTCGTCGACAACCTCGTCATGGCCCTCATCCCGGGCGCGATGGACTCTGGGCTGGTCAATCCGGTCTTCTGGCTCGGCATGATGATCGCGCTGGCGGCGGCCTTCGTCGCCGCCTTCCCGGTGAACCGCTACCTCATCGACAAGGGCAAGGGCCACGCGCTCACCCACCAGTACCACGAGGGCCACGACCATTCCGGAGACGACCATGACGACCACTCCGGACACGACCACGAGGAGCACTCATGAACACCAACGCCTTGGCTGCCGGCGTGATCGGCTTCCTGCTCGGCGGACTCACCGTCTCCATCGCCGCCGAGCTCGAGGACGACAAAGATCCGAAGCCGCCGCACAGCACCAGCAACCACCAGGGCATCGGTCGCTGAGTCTCAAGCGATGGTGGAGCTGAGGGGACTCGAACCCCTAACCCCCTGCTTGCAAAGCAGGTGCGCTACCAATTGCGCCACAGCCCCGGATGGGTCAGACCCGGTCGGACGCCTCGGCCCACGGGTCGGCCGGCTGGACCGTCTGCGCGGACTTGGAGCGTCCGACCAACCACACCAGACCTGCTGCCGCCGAGACGAGTACGAGGATCTTCTTCATCGGTGCCTCCGCGGTTTCGGACGAGTGGAGTGGGCCTAAGAGGACTTGAACCTCTGACCTCTTCCTTATCAGGGAAGCGCTCTAACCAAGCTGAGCTATAGGCCCGCAACAGCGCGCAACATTACCGTACGGCGAGCGCCCCGAACGAATCGGGACGACGCCCCTCAGTCATCGCTGAAGGTGACCTCGAGACCGCCCAGCAACTGGGCCGCCAGGTTGTACAGATGGGCCCCGATGGTGGCCAGGGCGGTCATCAGGACGACGTTGATCGCGGAGAGCACGAGCGTCAATCCGAAGATGCGGCCGAACCCGAGATAGTCCCTGATGTCGAAGCTGCCGCCGTCGTCGCTCAGGATCGACGTGACGCTGTCGTTGATCTGTCCCCAGACGCCGGTGACGTTCAGCACGACCCAGAAGATGGAGACCGCGACGACCGCCACGATCATCATCGCCACCGAGACCACGAACGCGAGTCGGGTGACCGACCACGGCTCGATGTGCACCAGGCGCAGGCTCGCGCGCCGGCCGGACTGGGCGGCCGGCGCCTCCTGGCGCTGTGGCCGGGCACTCGACCCACTCGGGCGAGCGTTCTTCGGTGCCTGGTCCTTGACCGGAGGAATGACGGCCGTCGTCGCCGGCGATCCCGAGGTGGTGCGGCTGTAGTCGGACTTCGACGGCGGAGCCGCACTCCGGGCCGTGTCGATGGGGTCGACCATGTGCGGCTTGCCCTTCGGCGGACCTCCTGCGCTCGAGGCCTTCTTCGGCTGGACCGACTTCTTGATCGGCCGGTCCGGTCGGTCCTTGCTCACTGGTCCTGCCCCTCGTCTGGCTGGGTCGGCTCGTCCTTCTCGTCCTTCGTGTCCTGCGTCTCGTCCTGAGCCTCGTCGGTCGGGATCTCGGCGTTGCGGGCGATGGTGACCACCCGGTCGTCACCCTTGAACTTGACGAAGCTCACTCCCATCGTGCCACGACCCTTCGCCGGCACACCCGCAACGAGGCTCCTGGTGACCTGGCCGCCCTCGGTGACGGAGATGACGTCGTCGGTGTCGTTGAGCACCAGACCGCCGACCAGGACACCCCTCTTCTCGGTGATCTCCATGGCCTTGATGCCGATTCCGCCGCGACCCTGCCGGCGGTACTGGTCGATGGTCGTCTTCTTCGCGAAGCCGCCGTCGGTGACCGTGAACACGTAGAGCTTCTCGTCGCTCGGGACCTCGTCGGTGTCCTTCTCGGTGTCTCGCGCACGGATGACGGTCATCGAGAGCAAAGCGTCGTCGGTGCGGAACTTCATGCCGGTGACGCCGGACGTCGCCCGGCCCATCGGACGCAGCTGCGTGTCGTCGGCCCGGAACCGGATGGCCTGCGCCCTTTTGGAGATCAGCAGCAGGTCGTCCTCGGGACGCACCAGCTCAGCGCCGATCAGCTCGTCGTCGTCGGTGCGGAAGTTGATGGCGATGACACCGGCCTGGCGTGGGCTGTTGAAGTCGCCCAGCCGGGTCTTCTTGACGAGCCCCTTCTTCGTGGCCAGCACGAGGTACGGGGCCTGCTCGTAGTCGCGGATGGCCAGCACCTGGGCGATGTCCTCGTCCGGCTGGAACGACAGCAGCCCGGCGACGTGCCCACCCTTGGCGTCACGGCCTCCTTCTGGCAGCTGATAGGCCTTCGTGCGGTAGACCCGCCCGGCCGTGGTGAAGAACAGGATCCAGTGGTGGCTGGTGGTCGGGAACAGGTGCTCGACGAAGTCGCCGTCGCGCAGCTGCGCACCGCGCACACCCTTGCCGCCGCGGTTCTGCACGCGGTACAGATCGGTGCGGGTGCGCTTGGCGTAGCCGCCGCGAGTGATGGTGACGACCACTTCCTCATCCGGGATGAGGTCTTCCATGGACAGGTCGCCGTCGGCCGCGATGATCTGGCTGCGCCGGTCGTCGCCGTACTTCTCGACGATGGCGCCGAGCTCCTCGCTGACGATCGAGCGCTGCCGGTCCTCGCTGGCGAGGATGTCCTTGTACTCGGCGATCTCGGCCTCGAGCTTGGCCAGCTGGTCGAGAATCTTCTGGCGCTCGAGGGCGGCCAGCTGCCGCAGCTGCATGTCGAGGATCGCCTTGGCCTGCACCTCGTCGATCTCGAGCAGGTCGATCAGGCCCTGGCGAGCCGCGTCGGCCGAGGCGCTGCCGCGGATCAGGGCGATCACGGCATCGAGCTGGTCGAGTGCCTTGCCGAGCCCGCGGTAGATGTGCGCCTGCTCCTCGGCCTTGCGCAGCCGATACTCGGTACGGCGGCGGACGACCTCGATCTGGTGGTGGATCCAGTTCGAGATGAACCCGTCGAGCGTGAGGGTTCGCGGGACGTCGTCGACCAGCGCGAGCATGTTCGCGCTGAAGTTGGTCTGCAGCTCGGTGTGCTTGTAGAGGTTGTTGAGCACCACCCGCGCCACCGCGTCGCGCTTGAGCACGATCACGAGGCGGCGGCCGGTGCGTGAGCTGGAGTCGTCGCGCACCTCCGCGATGCCCTGCACGCGGCCGGAGTCGGCGAGCTCGGCGATCTTGATGGCCAGGTTGTCGGGGTTGACCTGGTAGGGCAGCTCGGTGACGACCAGGCTGATGCGTCCCTTGGTGTCCTCCTCGATGTTCACCACCGCGCGCATGGTGACCGAGCCCCGGCCGGTGCGGTACATGTCCTGGATGCCCTGGGTGCCGACGATGAGGCCGGACATCGGGAAGTCGGGGCCCTTGATGCGCTCCATCAGCGCCTCGAGCAGCTCCTCGCGGCCGGCGTCGGGATGCTCCAGTGACCACTGGACACCCTCGGCGACCTCGCGCAGGTTGTGCGGTGGGATGTTGGTGGCCATGCCCACGGCGATGCCGGCCGAGCCGTTGACCAGCAGGTTCGGGATGCGCGCCGGTAGGACGGACGGCTCCTGCGAGCGTCCGTCGTAATTGGGCTTGAAGTCGACGGTCTCCTCGTCGATGTCGCGCACCATCTCCATGGCGATGGGGGCGAGCTTGCACTCGGTGTAACGCATGGCCGCCGCGCCGTCGTTGCCCGGGGAGCCGAAGTTGCCCTGCCCTGAGACCATCGGCGCCCGCATGACCCACGGCTGCGCCAGTCGGACGAGGGTGTCGTAGATCGCGGTGTCGCCATGCGGGTGGTACTGGCCCATGACGTCACCGACGATGCGGCTGCACTTGCTGAAGCCTCGGTCGGGCCGGTAGCCACCGTCGTACATCGCGTACAGCACGCGTCGGTGCACCGGCTTGAGGCCGTCGCGCACGTCGGGCAGGGCCCGCGACACGATGACGCTCATGGCGTAGTCGATGTACGAGCGCTGCATCTCGACCTGCAGCTCGACAGGTTCGATCCGGTCGCGTTCGATCGGTGGTTCAGTCACAGAGGTGTCCCGTCAGCTCTCAAATGTCCAGGAATCGGACGTCTTTGGCGTTGCGCTGGATGAAGTGACGTCGCTGCTCGACGTCCTCGCCCATGAGGATGGTGAACATCTCGTCGGCCATCGCGGCGTCCTCGAGCGTCACCTGACGCAGGATGCGGGAGTCCGGATCCATGGTGGTCTCCCAGAGCTCGTGGTCGTTCATCTCGCCCAGGCCCTTGTACCGCTGGATCGCCGCCTCCTTGGGCAGCCGGCGTCCTGCCTCCCGGCCGGCCTCGAGCAGGGCGGTGCGCTCGCGATCGGTGTAGGCCAGCTCGTGCGGGGCGTTCGTCCACTTGATCTTGTACAGCGGCGGCTGGGCGAGGTAGACGTAGCCGCCGTCGATGAGCGGTTTCATGAAGCGGAAGAGCAAGGTGAGCAGCAGCGTGGAGATGTGCTGGCCGTCGACGTCGGCGTCGGCCATCAGCACGATCTTGTGGTACCGCAGCTTGTCGATGTCGAAGTCTTCCTGGACGCCGGTGCCCAGGGCGGAGATGATCGCCTGCACCTCGGCGTTCTGCAGGATCTTGTCGATGCGCGCCTTCTCGACGTTCAGGATCTTGCCCCGCAGCGGGAGGATCGCCTGGGTGCGCGGGTCGCGTCCGCCCTTGGCCGAGCCGCCGGCGGAGTTGCCCTCGACGACGAAGATCTCGCACTCCTCGGGCTCGCGCGACTGGCAGTCGGAGAGCTTGCCGGGCAGCCCGCCGCCGCCCAGCAGACCCTTGCGGTTGCGGGCGAGCTCCTTGGCCTTGCGGGCGGCCAGCCGGGCGCTCGCGGCGTCGATCGACTTGCGGACGATCAGCTTGCCGTCGGACGGGTTGCGCTCGAACCAGGCGGCCAGCTCGTCGTTGAGCACCGTCTGCACGAACGAGCGAGCCTCGGTGTTGCCGAGCTTGGTCTTGGTCTGGCCCTCGAACTGCGGGTTGGCCATCTTGACCGACACGATGGCGGTGAGACCCTCGCGAATGTCGTCGCCGGTGAGCGCGTCCTCCTTCTTCTTGATGAGGCCCTGCAGCTCGGCGAAGCGGTTGACCGTGCGGGTGAGGGCGGTGCGGAAGCCCTCTTCGTGGGCGCCGCCCTCGTGGGTGTTGATGGTGTTGGCGAAGGTGTGGACCGACTCGGCATAGGTGACGTTCCACTGCATGGCGATCTCCAGCGACATCCCGTCGCCGACGGCCTCGCGCTCGAGCGCGATGACCTCGCGGTGCAGCGGAGTCTTGGCGCCGGAGTTGATGTGGTCGACGTAGTCGACCAGGCCGCCGTCGTAGCGGAACGACACCTCGCGCTCGACGTCGTCGATGCCCTCTGCGTCGGCTGGGTGATCGCGCTCGTCCTTGAGCACCAGCTCGAGCCCCTTGTTGAGGAACGCCATCTCGCGGAAGCGCGTCTTGAGCGTCTCGTAGGAGTAGTCGGTGGTCTCGAAGATGGTGTCGCTGGCGTAGAAGGTGGTGGTGGTTCCGGTGTCCGAGGTCTTCTCGTGGCGCTCCAGCGGCGCGTCGGGATCGCCGTACGTGAAGCTCTGCGTCCACCGGTACCCGTCGCGCCGGACGTCGACGTGCAGGCGCGAGCTCAGGGCATTGACGACCGACACCCCCACACCGTGCAGCCCGCCGGAGACCTTGTATCCGCCGCCGCCGAACTTGCCGCCGGCGTGCAGCGAGGTGAGCACGAGGGTGACCGCCGGCATCTTCTCGACCGGGTGCTCGTCGACCGGGATGCCGCGACCGTCGTCGACGACCCGCACCCCGCCGTCGGCCTGGAGCGTCACCTCGATGTGCGTGGCGTGACCGGCGAGGGCCTCATCGACGGAGTTGTCGACCACTTCGTAGACCAGGTGGTGCAGGCCGCGCTCGCCGGTGGAGCCGATGTACATGCCGGGACGTTTGCGGACCGCCTCCAGACCCTCCAACAGCTGGATGTCGCTGGCGTCGTACGTGGCATCGTCCGGAGCGGTCGCTGAATCTGGAGTTTGGGGCACCAGTCCAGTATACGGGGCCATTCTGTGCGTCTGAGCGTTGGTGGGCCTGTGTCGAACGACGTGTACAAGCCCTCAGATGCCCCTCAGCGCCTCAGAAGCGGGTCTGAGACGTGCTCATAGGGCCTCTCCTCATGCCCCGTACGCCCGGGAGGGCCGAAAACCGCTCAGATCGGCGCCCCGTTGGTGTCATCGGTCATCGTAGGTGGATGACCACGATCGCAGGCCGGCACGGCTCCGCCGCCGCGGCCACCGGGGTCGCCGTGGGATCCGTTGCCGCGCTCGCCGCGGTGGCCGTGGTGGCCTTGCGCACTGGTGCCGGGCAACGTCTCGACGAGTGGGCCCGGACAACGGTCGTGGCCGGTCGCGAGGCGGAGGTGACGGTGCTGAGCCTGCTCGGCCGGGTCTCGATCGGCGCTGTGCTGGCGGTTGCGGCCGCCTGCGTGAAGCCCCCCATGCCGACCAAGCATGTGTTCGTCACCGGAGGCGTCGCCTCCTCGCTCGGCAAGGGCCTCACGGCCTCCAGCCTCGGCCGGCTTCTCCGCTCGCGCGGGCTGCACGTGACGATGCAGAAGCTCGACCCCTACCTCAACGTCGACCCCGGGACGATGAACCCGTTCCAGCACGGCGAGGTCTTCGTCACCAACGACGGGGCCGAGACCGACCTCGACATCGGGCACTACGAGCGGTTCCTCGACACCGACCTCGGCCAGATCGCCAACGTCACCACCGGACAGGTCTACTCCGAGGTGATCGCCAAGGAGCGGCGAGGTGACTACCTCGGTGACACCGTCCAGGTGATCCCGCACATCACCAACGAGATCAAGGACCGCATCCTGGCGATGGGGGGCAGCACCCCCGACGGCGAGCACATCGACGTGGTCATCACCGAGGTCGGCGGCACGGTCGGCGACATCGAGTCGCTGCCGTTCCTCGAGGCCGCCCGCCAGGTGCGTCACGACATCGGCCGGGACAACAGCTTCTTCCTCCACGTCTCGCTGGTGCCCTACATCGGCCCCTCCGGGGAGCTGAAGACCAAGCCGACCCAGCACTCGGTCGCGGCGCTCCGCCAGGTCGGCATCCAGCCCGACGCCGTGGTCTGCCGCGCCGACCGCGAGCTGCCCGACTCCATCAAGCGCAAGATCTCGCTGATGTGCGACGTCGACCTGGAGGCCGTGGTCACGGCGGCGGACGCACCCTCGATCTACGACATCCCCAAGGTCCTGCACAGCGAGGGCCTGGACGCCTACGTCGTCCGCCGCCTCGGCCTGCCGTTCCGCGACGTCGACTGGACGGTCTGGGACGATCTGCTCCGGCGGGTGCACCACCCCCAGGAGGAGGTCACGATCGCGCTGGTCGGCAAGTACGTCGACCTCCACGACGCCTACCTGTCGGTCGCCGAGGCGCTCAAGGCCGGGGGGTTCGCCCACGAGGCCGAGGTCAAGATCCGCTGGATCGCCTCCGACGAGTGCGAGACCCAGACCGGCGCCTCGCGTCACCTGCACGACGTCGACGCGGTCTGCGTGCCCGGCGGCTTCGGCGTCCGCGGCCTCGAGGGCAAGATCGGCGCGCTCACCTACGCCCGCACCAACCGGATCCCGACCCTCGGCCTCTGCCTCGGCCTGCAGTGCATGGTGATCGAGTACTCCCGCAACGTCGCCGGCCTCGAGAAGGCCGACTCGACCGAGTTCGACCCCGACAGCCCGGAGCCGGTGATCGCGACGATGGCGGAGCAGCTCGCCTACGTCGAGGGCGCCGGCGACCTCGGCGGCACCATGCGGCTCGGTCTCTACCCCGCGATGCTCAAGCCCGGCTCGATCGCCCGCCAGGCCTACGGCGCGGAGCAGATCGACGAGCGGCACCGGCACCGCTACGAGGTCAACAACGCCTACCGCGACACCCTCGAGGAGGCCGGCCTGGTGTTCTCCGGGACCTCGCCGGACAACAACCTCGTCGAGTTCGTGGAGCTGCCGCGCGACCAGCACCCCTACTACGTCTCGACCCAGGCGCACCCCGAGCTGCGCTCGCGCCCGACCCGGCCGCACCCGCTCTTCAAAGGACTGGTCGGCGCAGCGATCGAGCGCCAGAAGGAGCTCCGCTTCCCGATCGACGAGCGCGGGCTGCGCCGCGAGCCCGTCGACGACTGATTATTTACCCCGGCGAGCTTCGGCCCCAGCCCGCGACGACAGCTCGCTGCGCTCGCGGGCGCCTGGCTCGCTGCGCTCGCTTCGGCGCGGTCGTCACGGCCGTGGGGCCGATCGCCGGGCGCGCGGGCTTCGCCCGCGAAAGACCGGGTCGCTGCGCTCCCATCCACGTGGCTGGTGACCGGGTGACGCAGCGCTCCCAACTGACGGCGGTCATGGGTTGGTGGTGGGAGCGCAGCGACCCGGCTTTTCCGAGCGGAGCGAGGCGCCCGGCGATCGGTCTGGTGGCCCCGACGACAGCCCCGGGAGCGAGCGTCAGCGAGCGAAGGGGCTGTTGCGAGCGAAGCTCGCGTCGTCGGGGACATCCAGGCCGAAGCTCGCCGGGGTATCCAACAGCGAGCGTCACGACCGGGCGTCGAGGACCCGGGCGAGGGTGTCGACGGCCAGCAGCAGCTCGGTGCGGACCACGGGCAGCACGTCCTCGGCGTCGGCCAGGTCCTGGGCGCGCTCGAGCCAGGCCCGGTCGCAGGTGGTCGGCATCATCCGGCGGACCTTGCTCCCCACGGCGAGCAGCCCCTCAGCGGTCAGCGCCATCACCTCGTCGAGGAACCGGTGCGCCCACGGGACCATCAGCTCGTGCTGCACCGGCCGCCAGAAGCACTTCGCGAAGTCCTGCACCGGAGGGCCGGCCGGGATCGCACGCTCGCGCCAGAAGCGCTCCCACGCCTCGGCCTTGGCCGCCTCCACCGGACGCGCCGCAGAGACGCCGTACGCGCGCAGGCTCGCGTCGGGGTCGGGGTCGCGGGCCAGCAGCTCCTGGACCGCGGCCTCGTCGTAGCGGCCGAGCGAGGCGAGCCGGACCTGCACCCGCCAGGCCAGGTCGACGTCGTCGGCCGCGGCGCCCTCCAGCAGCTCGAAGTGCTGCGGCGTCGTGGCGGCCCACGCCAGGGCCTGCAGCGCCGCGGCGCGGTGCTCGGGCTCCTCGGCCCGCGCGGCCGCGACCTCGGCGAGCCGCGCCAGCCTGCGCGGGATCAGCACCGTCGGGCTCCACTGCTCGGCGGCCTTCAGAGCCAGGGAGAAGCAGGGCTCGATGACGCTGGGGCTCTGCTCGGTCGCCAGCAGCCGGAGCAGGCAGTCGAGCAGGTCGCCCGTGGCCAGCTCGCCCTTGAGCAGCATGTCCCAGCCGGTGGCGATGGCGAGCGCCCGGTTGACCGGCTCTGGGAGCGAGGCGGCGTGCGCGAGCAGCACCTGCAGCGACGACTCGTCGGTGCGCACCGACGCGAAGGTCAGGTCGCCGTCGTTGAGCAGGTGCAGGTCGGCGACCGGCAGCTCGGAGAGGTACGTCGTCGTGCCCGCGGTCTCCACCCGGAGGTCCGCCACGCGCTCGAGCCCCGCGGCCCCCCTGGTGTAGGAGCCGACCCGGAGGGCATGCGGGCGCGGCTCGCCGCCGTCCGGGCTGGACGCGAGGAGAGTGCTCCCGACCAGGGCGATCGTGTCGGTGCCGGGCCGGTCCAGCCACGCGGCGGTCCAGGCCGTCAGGTCCCGGTCCGCGGCGGCGCCGATCGCCCGCATCAGGTCCGCCAGCTCGGCATTGCCCCAGGCGTGCTCGGCGAAGTAGCGACGCAGCCCCTCGACGAACCTCTCCTCCGTGACGAAGGCCATCAGCTGGTGCAGCACCGCCTGGCCCTTGTAGTAGGTGATCGAGTCGAAGCTCGCGAAGGCGTGGTCCACGTCGGGCACAGCGCTGCGGATCGCGTGGCTGGCCGGCCCCAGGTCTTGCCGGTAGGCGCCGATCTGCTCGCCAGCGAGGAAGGTGGCCCAGGCGTCGGTGAACTCCGTCGCCGACACCGCCGCCCAGGTGGCCGCGAACGAGGCGAACGCCTCGTTGAGCCACAGGTCGTCCCACCACCGCATGGTGACGAGGTCGCCGAACCACATGTGCGCCATCTCGTGCAGGAGAATGGTGGCGACGAGCTCGCGCCGGGCGTGGGTCGGCGGCGTACGCCACACGACGCTGTCGCTCCAGGTGACGCAGCCCCAGTTCTCCATCGCACCGCCGAAGTCCGGCACGAAGACCTGGTCGAAGCGCTCCTGCGGGAACGGGCTGGCGAACCGGTCTGCGAAGAACGCCAGCCCCTGCTCGGTGACCCGGAAGAGGTCGTCGGCGTCCCGCTCGAGGTAGGACCGGAGCGACTGCCGGCAGTAGAGGCCCAGGCTGTGGTCCCCGCGCTGCTCGCGGAGCTCGTGGAACGGGCCGGCGTTGACCACCACGACGTACGTCGAGAGCCGCGGGGTGTCCTCGAAGATCCACAGCCGCCCGCCGTCGTCGCGGTCGAGCACCACCTCCGGGGCGCAGTTGCTCAGAACCGTCCACTCCACGGGCGCGCTGACCTGGAAGCCGTGCACCGCCTTGAGGTCGGGCTGGTCGAAGCACGCCCACGCCCGTCTGGCGCCGTCCGGCTCGAAGGTCGTCCACAGGTAGACGAGCCCGTCCTGCGGGTCGACGCTGCGCAGGATGGCGTTGCCCTCGCTCGTCTCCGTCTGCGCCGAGGAGACCACCAGCACGTTGTCGGCGGCGAGCGACGGGAGCGGCAGCCGTCCGGCCGCGTGGGTCGACAGGTCGAGCTCGACGTCGTTGAGCCGGGCGGAGAGCACCTCGCCGACGATGTCGACGAAGGTCGCCGCGCCCGGGGTCCGGCACGTGAAGGTGACCGACGACGTGGCCAGCCACCGATGCCCGTCCTGGAGCTCGCGCACGTCGATCGTGATGTCGTAGCGCTCGACCTCGAGCAGCGCGGCCCGCTCGCGCGCCTCCTGCTCGGTGAGGCTGACGGGAGCGGCGTCGGTCATGGCTCGACGGTAACCTCCGCGGCGTGGAGGAGGAGACCAGGGACGTCGCGGAGAGCTGGCCGGTCGAGAGCAGCGAGGACCTCTACCGGTCGTCACTCCCGTTCGCGCTGAGGGCCGACCGGATCCGGCACCCCGAGTCGCCCGAGGAGGAGCCCTTCACGCGTGTCGTGCTCGAGCACCCCGGCGCCGTGGTCGTGCTCGCCGTCGACGACCGGGAGCGGGTGTTCTGCCTGCGCCAGTACCGCCACCCGGCCAGGATGCGGATGCTGGAGCTGCCCGCCGGGCTGCTCGACGTCGAGGGGGAGGAGCCCCGGGCCGCAGCCGAGCGGGAGCTGCTCGAGGAGGCGGGACTCGAGGCGAGCGAGTGGGTGGACCTGGTGTCGGCGTACAGCTCGCCCGGGATCACGTCCGAGGAGATCCACTACTTCCTGGCCCGCGGGCTCCGCGAGGCAGACCGCGGCGACTTCACCCCTGCCCACGAGGAGGCGGACATGGAGGCGCTGTGGGTGCCCTATGCCGATCTGCTGGCGGCCTGTCGCGACGGCCGCGTGCACGACGCCCCGGTGCTGATCGCGGTGCTCACGGCCCGCCAGCGAGGTCTGGTCGGCAACGGGGAGGCCGTCGTCTAGGGTCGGCCTCATGAAGGTCGGCGTCCCGAAGGAAGTCAAGAACCACGAGTACCGCGTCGCGATCACCCCGATCGGGGTGCACGAGCTGGTCGCCCACGGCCACGACGTGGTCATCGAGAAGGACGCCGGCGAGGGCTCGTCGATCCACGACGACGAGTACGTCGCGGCCGGCGCCGAGATCGTCGACTCCGCCGAGGAGGCCTGGGGCACCGACGGTGGCGTCGACATGGTGCTCAAGGTCAAGGAGCCGGTCGCGGAGGAGTACGACCGGATGCGGGAGGGCCTGGTGCTGTTCACCTACCTGCACCTGGCCGCCGACAAGCCGCTGACCGAGGAGCTGGTCAACCGCAAGGTCACCGGCATCGCCTACGAGACCGTGCAGCTGCCCTCGGGCGGGCTGCCGCTGCTCTATCCGATGTCCGAGGTGGCCGGCTGCCTGGCCCCCCAGGTGGGCGCGCACGCGCTGCTCAAGGCCCAGGGCGGCCGGGGCGTGCTGATGGGCGGCGTCGGCGGTGTCGCCAACGCCAAGGTGGTCATCATCGGCGCCGGGGTGAGCGGCCAGAACGCCGCCAACATCGCGCTCGGCATGGGCGCCGACGTGACGCTGCTCGACACCGACCTCGACAAGCTGCGGATGTCGTTCTGGCGCTACAACAACCGGGTGCACGGCCTGGCGTCGTCCAAGCTGGCCGTCGAGCAGCAGGTCATGGACGCCGACATGGTCATCGGCGCGGTCCTGATCCCGGGCGCTGCCGCCCCCAAGCTGGTCTCCAACGAGCTGGTCAGCCGGATGAAGCCGGGCTCGGTGCTGGTCGACATCGCCGTCGACCAGGGCGGCTGCTTCGAGGACACCCACCCGACCACGCACTCGGACCCGACGTTCCAGGTGCACAACTCGATCTTCTACTGCGTGGCGAACATGCCCGGAGCGGTGCCCAACACCTCGACCTACGCCCTGACCAACGCCACCATGCCCTACGCCGTCGCGCTGGCCAGCAAGGGCTGGGAGCAGGCCTGCCGTGACGACCACAGCCTTGCCTTCGGGCTCAACACCCACGCCGGCCAGCTGACCAACCTGGCGGTCGGCGAGGCCGTGGGGATCGACGCGGTCAGCCCGGACGAGGTGCTCGCGTAGGCGCCGAGACCGCCCCGGCCCCCGCGACCTCCACGCCGGAGATCGCGCGGGCGGTCCGCACCTATCTCGACCACCTCGCCGTCGAGCGTGGCCTCGCCGCCAACACGCTCTCGTCCTACCGGCGCGACCTGCGCCGCTACCTCGAGCACCTCGACCGCCTCGGCGTGGCCGGCCTCGACGACGTCACCGAGGCGACCGTGACGGACTTCCTGGTCGCGCTGCGCGAGGGGGAAGGCGAGCACCCGCCGCTGGGCTCGGCCTCGGCGGCGCGGACCGTGGTGGCGGTGCGGGGGTTCCACAAGTTCGCGCTCGCCGACGGACTGGCCGCCCACGACCCGGCCAGCGGCGTGAAGCCGCCGACCCCGGCGAAGCGGCTGCCCAAGGCGCTCCCGCTGGCCGACGTCGAGGCGATCCTCGAGGCCGCCGGGTCGCCCGGCACCACGCTGGCGCTGCGGGACCGCGCGCTGCTGGAGGTCCTCTACGGCACCGGCGCCCGCATCTCCGAGGCCGTCGGCCTCGATGTCGACGACCTCGACACCGTCGACCAGACCGTGCTGCTCCGGGGCAAGGGCGGCAAGCAGCGGATCGTGCCGGTCGGCTCCTACGCGCTGTCGGCAGTGGACGCCTACCTGGTCCGGGGCCGGCCGGAGCTGGTGTCCACCGGGTCCACCACCAGGGGAGGGACCCCGGCGCTGTTCCTCAACGCTCGCGGTGGGCGGCTCTCGAGGCAGTCGGCCTGGGCGGTGCTGGTGCGGGCTGCCGAGCGGGCCGGCGTCACCAAGGACGTCTCCCCGCACACGCTCCGGCACTCGTTCGCCACCCACCTGCTCGACGGCGGCGCCGACGTACGCGTCGTCCAGGAGCTGCTCGGCCACGCCTCGGTGACCACCACGCAGGTCTACACGCTGGTCACCGTCGAGAGCCTGCGCGAGGTGTTCGCCAGCGCGCACCCACGCGCCCGCGACTGATGGCCCTGCTCAGGGTCCGCGCGGGCGACAGCCCGGACGACGTGTACGCCGCGGTGCTCGACTGGGCGGCGCAGCAGGGGCTGGAGCTCTACCCGCACCAGGACGAGGCGGTGCTCGAGCTGCTGGGCGGCGCGAACGTCGTCCTGGCCACACCCACGGGCTCGGGCAAGTCCCTGGTCGCGGTGGCCGCGCACGCCGCCGCTCTGGCCCGCGACCAGGTCACCTACTACACGGCGCCGATCAAGGCACTGGTGAGCGAGAAGTTCTTCGAGCTGTGCGCCACCTTCGGCACCGACGACGTCGGCATGCTCACCGGCGACGCGTCGGTCAACCCCGACGCACCGGTCATCTGCTGCACGGCCGAGATCCTCGCCAACATCGCCCTGCGCGAGGGCGGCTCCGCCGACGTCGGTCTGGTGGTGATGGACGAGTTCCACTACTACGCCGAGCCGGACCGGGGCTGGGCCTGGCAGGTGCCCCTGCTGGAGCTGCCGCACGCGCAGTTCGTGCTCATGTCGGCCACCCTCGGCGACGTCAGCGACCTCGCTGCCGACCTGACCCTGCGGACCGGCCGGGAGACCGCCACGGTCACCGACGCCGAGCGTCCGGTGCCGCTGAGCTTCACGTGGGCGCTGACCCCGCTGCCCGAGACGCTGGAGGAGCTGGTCAGCACACACCAGGCGCCGGCGTACGTCGTGCACTTCACCCAGAAGGACGCCGTCGAGCAGGCCACCTCCCTCCTCGCCGCGAAGTACCTCCCCAAGCCCCCGCCGGAGCTCGCCGAGCGGGTGGCCGGCGTCCGGTTCGCGGCGGGCTTCGGCAAGACCCTCTCCAAGCTGCTCAGGAAGGGGATCGGGGTCCACCACGCGGGGATGCTGCCGCGCTACCGGCGGCTGGTCGAGCAGCTGGCCCAGGCCGGGCTGCTCACCGTCATCTGCGGCACCGACACCCTCGGCGTCGGCATCAACGTGCCGATCCGGACCGTGCTGTTCACCGGGCTGGCGAAGTTCGACGGTCGCCGGCAGCGGATCCTGCGCACCCGGGAGTTCCTCCAGATCGCCGGCCGGGCCGGGCGGGCCGGCTACGACACGGCCGGGTACGTCGTCGTACAGGCGCCCGAGCACGTGATCGACAACGAGCGGGCCAAGGCGAAGTCGGAGGCGAAGAACCTGGCCAACCCCAAGAAGAAGTCGAAGGCGCACCTCCGGAAGCCACCCGAGGGCACGGTCGTCTGGACCGAGCAGACCTTCGACAAGCTGGTCGCCGGCGTCCCCGAGCCGCTGGTGTCCCGGATGAAGGTCGACAACGCGATGCTCGTCAACGTCCTCGCCCGCGAGGAGGACGCCTTCCCGGTGCTGCGCCGGCTGCTCACCGACAACCACTCCGACCCCCGCGAGCAGCGCCGGCTCGCGCGCCGCGCGCTTCGGCTGGCCCGGTCGCTGCTGCGCTCCGGGATCCTCACCAGGCTGGACGAGCCGGACCGGTTCGGTCGCCGCTACGTGCTCACCGTCACCCTGCCGGAGGACTTCGCGCTCAACCAGGAGCTGGCCCACTTCGCACTGGCCGCGCTCGACGTGCTCGACCCGGAGGCGGAGAGCTACCCGCTCGACATCGTCTCGGTGATCGAGGCGGTGCTGGAGCCGCCGCGGCAGGTGCTCTGGGCCCAGCAGCACGAGGCCCGCGGCGAGGCGATCGCGGCGATGAAGGCCGACGGCATCGAGTACGACGAGCGGATGCGGCTGCTCGAGGAGATCACCTGGCCGCGGCCATTGGCCGAGCTGCTCGAGGCGACCTACGAGCTCTACCGCGAGAGCCACCCCTGGCTGGACCCGGAGGCGCTGGAGCCGAAGACCGTGGTCCGGGAGATGTGGGAGCAGGGGATGGGGTTCACCGATCTCATCGGCCGCTACCAGCTCGCCCGCTCCGAGGGCCTGGTGCTGCGCTACCTCACCGACGCCTACCGCACGCTCCGCCAGACCGTCCCCGAGAAGCACCGCCCGCCCGAGCTCGACGAGCTCGTCGAGTGGCTGGGGGAGACGGTCCGCCAGATCGACTCCTCGCTGCTCGACGAGTGGGAGGCGCTGTCCGACCCCGCGCACGTCCGCCCGGACGTGGCCCTGCACGCCCCGCCGCCACCGCCACGCCCGATCTCGGCCCAGGCCCGTCCGTTCCGCGTGATGGTCCGCAACGCGCTGTGGCGACGCGTCGAGCTGGCCGCCCGCGACGACGTGGACGGTCTGGCCGCGCTGGAGTCGGCGACCGCCCAGCTCGCGGACCCGCCGCTCGAGGCCGTCATGACGAGAGCCGGCTGGGACGCCGCTCTGGAGGGCTACTACGCCGACCACGACGAGATCCGTCTCGACGCGGACGCCCGGGGCCCGTCGCTGCTCGCCGTCGAGACCGCCGGACGGGCCTGGGCGGTCCGGCAGACGCTGCACGACCCTGCCGGCGACCACGACTGGGTCATCGAGGCGACCGTCGACCTCGACGCGTCGGACGCCGTGGGCGAGGCGGTCGTCCTGACCACGCCCTGCGCCGCCTCTGACGCCGACTCGGCGCCTTACAGATGAGCCGTTGCGCCGACTCGGCGCCTTACAGATGAGCCGTTGCGCCGACTCGGCGGGTTCTGGGTGAGCCGTTGCGCCGACTCGGCGGGTGCGTGATGAGCGGCGGCACGGGGTCCGTAGGGTCGGTGGGGTGAGCGACGACGTGGACGTAGAGGTGACCGACAACGAGGCCGAGAAGCGGTTCGAGGCGCGGGTGGACGGCGAGCTGGCGGGTTCGGCGTACTACGACGCCGCCGACGACCTGATCGTGTTCACCCACACCGAGGTCGACGACGCGTTCGAGGGGCACGGCGTCGGCTCCGCGCTGGCCCGCGCCGCGCTGGACGCCGTACGCGCGGACGGCCGCCGCAAGGTGGTCGCGCGGTGCCCGTTCGTCAAGGGCTGGGTCGACCGGCACCCGGACTACCAGGACCTCCTGGAGTAGCGAGTCTGTCCACAGAAGAGTGCACAGGGCGGCCGCGCCTGTGCAGGGAAGCGGGGCCGATACCACCGCCTCTCCACAGATTTCGCCTGGCCCTGGGGGTTTCCCGCGTTCCCCTTGTCCGGTTTCGAGAGCCGGACCTAGAGTCCCGGGCGCGTCGGCCGCATGTCGCCGTGTCGACAAATTAGGTTGCTGGGTGTCAGCACAACCCAGCGTGGGGAGGAACCTCGATGACTGAACGCGGGCACCGGTTCGCACGGTTCGGACGTGGGTCGACCGCGCCGGAGATGCCGCCGATGGTCTCGACCCCGCCACCTCCACCGCCCCCTCCCGCCCCGGGGCCCGATCTCTCCGAACCGAGCGCCGCCATGTCCACCCCTTCCCCCGTGAGCCCGCCGACGGCGCCCCCGACCCCGACCACAGAGAGCCCCGTGACCGAGACCCTCCCCTTCGAGCGACGCGAGCCCGACCCCGAACCGCCCGTGGTGCCGGCCACCATCGGCGCGATCGGCCCCACCGGTCGCCCGATGCCCGAGATCCCGGAGCCGCGACCGCTGGCGACCCACGGCAACGCCCGCGTCGTCGCGATGTGCAACCAGAAGGGTGGTGTCGGCAAGACCACGACCACCATCAACCTCGGGGCGTCGCTGGCCGAGTTCGGGCGCAAGGTGCTCCTGGTCGACTTCGACCCGCAGGGGTCGCTCTCGGTCGGGCTCGGGCTCAACCCCCACGAGATGGACCTGACCGTCTACAACCTGCTGATGCAGCCGGACGTGACGCTGCACGACGTGGTCGTGCCCTCCGGCGTGCCCGGGATGGACCTGCTTCCCTCCAACATCGACCTGTCCGCCGCCGAGGTGCAGCTCGTGCACGAGGTCGGCCGCGAGCAGACGCTGATGCGCGTGCTGGCTCCGGCGATGGCCGACTACGACGTCGTGCTCATCGACTGCCAGCCCTCGCTCGGGCTGCTCACGGTCAACGCCCTGACCGCCTCCGACGGGGTGATCGTGCCCCTGGAGTGCGAGTACTTCGCGCTGCGCGGGGTCGCGCTGCTCAAGGGCACCATCGACAAGGTCAAGGAGCGGCTCAACCCCCGGCTGCGGATCGACGGGGTGCTCGGCACCATGTTCGACGGCCGCACGCTGCACAGCCGCGAGGTCATGCAGCGGCTGGTCCAGGCCTGGGGCGACACGGTCTTCCACACGGTGATCCGCCGGACCGTGAAGTTCTCCGACTCGACCGTGGCCGGCGAGCCGATCACGACCTACGCCAGCTCGTCGGCCGGCGCGGACGCCTACCGCCAGCTCGCCAAGGAGGTGCTCAGCAGATGGCCCGACGAGTGAGCCTGCCGTCCGCCGACGACCTGTTCCGGGCCACCCAGGAGGGGAAGGCCGCCAAGGCCGGCGGTGCGGTCACCCGCGGCCCCGTCCACGCCGTACCCGACCAGCCGGAGCCCGACGCCCCGCGCAAGGCCAGCGGCCGGGTCAAGCACGACGAGAAGATGACGGTCTACGTCACCGCCCAGGAGCTGCTGGACCTCGAGCACGCCCGGCTGTCGCTGCGCGCGGAGCACGGCCTGGCAGTCGACCGCGGCCGCCTGGTCCGCGAGGCGCTGCACCTCGTCCTCGCGGACCTGGAGCAGAACGGCGAGTCGAGCGCACTGGTCCGCCGCCTCACCGAGGAATGAGCATCACCGAGCTCGAGCCCGCCGAGGCAGCCGAGTCGGCAGGCTTCGAGGTCCGGCTCGACAACTTCGAGGGGCCGTTCGACCTGCTGCTGAGCCTGATCTCGAAGCACAAGCTCGACATCACCGAGGTCGCCCTCGCGACGGTCACCGAGCGAGTTCATCGCCCACGTCAAGGCGGCCGGCTCCCTCGAGGAGCCGGCGCAGTGGGACCTCGACCAGACCTCGTCGTTCCTGCTCGTCGCGGCGACCCTGCTCGACCTCAAGGCGGCCCGGCTGGTGCCGCAGGGCGACGTCGAGGACGAGGAGGATCTCGCGCTGCTCGAGGCGCGGGACCTGCTGTTCGCACGGCTCCTCCAGTACCGCGCCTTCAAGGGGATCGCGGCCGTGCTCGAGGAACGGCTGGCGGGGGAGTCCAAGAGGCACCCGCGCTCGGTCGGCCTGGAGGAGCGGTTCGCGAACCTGCTCCCCGAGGTGCTCATCGGCATCGGTCTGGATCAGTTCGCGGCGCTCGCGGCCAAGGCGCTCGAGCCCAGGCCGGTGCTCGAGGTCGGTCTGAGCCACATCCACGCGACCCGTGTGAGCGTCCGCGAGCAGGCCGCGATCGTGGTCGAGCGGCTGCGCCGGCAGGGTGCGATGACGTTCCGGGCGCTGTGCGGCGACTCGCCGGACACGCTGACCACGGTGGCGCGGTTCCTCTCCCTGCTCGAGCTGTTCCGTGAGGGCGCGGTCGGCTTCGACCAGGTGAGCCCGCTCGGCGAGCTGACGATCCGCTGGACCGGCGACGACGACGCGGACGTCGAGGACCTGGTGACCGACGAGTTCGACGGCGCCCCGCCCGAGGCCCAGCCTGCAGAGACCCCGGAGGCAGAATGACCACCGTGACCGAGCCCGACGCGACCCAGGAGACCCTCGTCGACGTGCCCCTCGCGGCGCTGCGGGGCTCGCTGGAGGCGGTGCTGATGGTCGCCGACCAGCCGCTCGACGCGGTGTCGCTCGCGACCGCGGTCGGCTACCCGGTCTCCGAGGTGGTGTCCGAGCTCCAGCTGCTCGCCGAGGAGTACGCCGAGCAGGGCCGCGGCTTCGAGCTGCGCAACGTGGCGGGCGGCTGGCGCTACTACACCCGCGAGGAGTACGCCGCGGTCGTCGAGGCGTTCGTCCTCGAGGGCCAGCAGGCCCGGCTCACCCAGGCCGCCCTCGAGACGCTCGCGGTGGTGGCCTACAAGCAGCCGGTGTCGCGGGCCCGGGTGTCGGCGATCCGCGGCGTCAACGTGGACGGTGTCATGCGCACCCTGCTGACCCGCGGCCTGGTCGAGGAGGCCGGCGAGGACCAGTCGACCGGCGCGCACCTCTACCGCACGTCCAGCTACTTCCTGGAGCGGATCGGCGTCGAGTCGATCGACGAGCTGCCCGAGCTCGCGCCGTACCTCCCGGACCTGGCGGACATGGAGGACCAGCTGGAGAGCCTGGCCTCCCACCCGCACCCGGAGACCCCGGAGCCGGGGCCGAGCACCGAGCCCGACGGCGGCACCGAGCCCACATGACGCACCCGGGCCTCGACGACGACGGGCTCATCCGGCTGCAGAAGCTCCTCGCCCAGTCCGGCGTCGCGTCGCGGAGGCGCTGCGAGGAGCTGATGCTGGCCGGCTCGGTCGTCGTGGATGGCGAGGTGGTCACCCGGCTCGGCACCAAGGTCGACCCGCACACCGCGGTGATCAGGGTCGAGGGCAAGCGGCTGCCGCCGATCTCGCCACACGTCTACCTCGCGCTGAACAAGCCCCGTGGCGTCGTCTCCACGATGTCCGATCCCGAGGGGCGCCGCACGCTGTCGGACGTGGTCGCAGACCGGCCGGAGCGGCTCTTCCACGTCGGTCGGCTCGACACCGACACCTCCGGTCTGATCATCCTCACCAACGACGGCGACTTCGCGCAGCGGCTCGCACACCCGTCCTACGAGGTGGACAAGACCTACGTCGCCGAGGTCACCGGAGAGGTCACGAAGGCCACACTGCGCCGGCTCACCGACGGGGTCACTCTCGACGACGGACCGGTCACGGTGTCCCGGACCCGGATCGTGCAGCACGGCACCGGCAAGACGATCGTGGAGCTGGTGATCCACGAGGGCCGCAACAAGATCGTCCGCCGCCTCCTCGAGCACGTCGGCCACCCGGTCACCCGCCTCACCCGCACCCGCATCGGCCCGGTCAAGCTGGGCCAGCTCAAGTCCGGCGAGCTCCGCGACCTCACGCTCGACGAGTTGGGTCAGCTGCTGGACACCGCCGAGCTCTGAGACTTGAGCTCAACCACGGTTGAGGTCGTAGCGTCGAAGGAATGACTGCTCATATCCTCGTGACCGGAGCGACTGGCAACGTCGGTGGCGCGCTCGTCGGGCAGCTGGCTGAGGCCGGCGTCCAGGCTCGCGCGCTGGTGCGCCGTGACGTGGACCTGCCCGGCGGCATCGAGCCTGTGCTCGGCGACCTCACCGACCCGGCGTCGCTCGACGACGCGCTGGTCGGGGTCGACCGCGTCTTCCTGGTCTGGCCGCTCGGTGTCCCGGCCGGCGCAGCGGACGTGCTGGAGCGGCTGCGGGGGCGACGGGTGGTCTACCTGTCCTCCCACGGTGCCTCGGAGGCGCCCGATGCGGACCCGATCACCCGGATGCACGGCACGCTTGAGCACCTCGTTCGTGACAGCGGGGTGGAGTGGACCTTCATGCGATCTGGCGGCATGGCCACCAACACGCTCGGCTGGGCCGGCCAGATCCGGGCGACGCGAGCGGTGACGTGGCCGTACGGCGAGGCCGGGCGCTCCCTGGTGCACGAGCTGGACCTCGCCGCGGTCGCCCACGTCGCGCTCACGGGCGACTCCCTCGTCGGGCAGGCGCCCCACCTGACCGGGCCCGAGACGCTGACCCAGGCCCGGCAGGTCGAGACCATCGGTGCGGCCCTAGGTGACCGCGTCAGGTGGGAGGAGCTGCCCCGCGACGAGGCCCGGACGCAGATGATCGGTTGGGGCTGGCCCGCCGAGACCGTGGACGGGGCGCTGGACGCGTGGGCGCGGATGGTGGTCGAGCCGGAGGTGGTCTCGCCCGACGTGGAGCGGATCCTCGGTCGCCCGGCGGCGGCGTACTCGCGGTGGGTGCGCGATCACCTCCATGCGTTCCGCTGACCCGACAGGGGTGCTCACGGGTACCGTCAACGGCATGGCGGGCGTGCCGTCGATCCTGGCGCCGTACGTCACCTCTCTGGTGGCCTACGACAGCGACCTCGGCGCGCCCGGGGTGCACCGGGGGCTGCCGACGACGAGCCTGACCGTGGTGCTGCCCCTGGGGGAGCCGCTGGACGTGGGGTGGGCCGACGGGTCGTCGCGCGAGAAGCGGTGGTCGACGGTGTCGGGGCTGAAGCCCGGCCCGGCGTCCATCCACCACGACGGCACCCAGCGGGGCATCCAGCTGGGACTGACCACTGCCGGGGCGCGGGCGCTGCTCGGCGTGCCGGCGGCCGAGCTCGCAGGTGAGCTGCTCGAGCTCGAGGAGGTCGCCCCAGACCTGGCGGAGCTTCCGGAGCGGCTGGCCGAACCCAGCCCGGCGGACCGGCCGGCAGTGGTGGCACGCGCGCTGGTCCGCGCGCTGGCCCGCAACGGCGCGGCCGCCCCTCGGTCCGAGGTGGGCCGGGCGCTGGCGGGTCTCACCCGGGGTGAGCGGGTGGCGGAGGTCGCCGACGCCGTCGGCTACAGCCGGCGCCGGCTCGGCACCCTGGTGAAGCAGGAGACCGGCCTGGCGCCCAAGGACTACCAGCGCGTGGCGAGGTTCGAGGCGTCCCGCGCCGTCCTGGGCCACCGGCCGCTCGCCGAGGTGGCCGCCGGGTGCGGCTACGCCGACCAGAGCCACCTCGCGCGGGACTGGTCCGAGCTGGCCGGTTGTCCGCCCAGCACGTGGCTGCGCGAGGAGTTCCCATTCCTCCAAGAACTCGAGGCCGTCGACCCGGCAGGCTGAGGCCATGACTGCTGCTGACACCAGGCTCTGGCACTCGATGTCCTTCGCCGACGCCGACCGGATGATCGCGTGGCTGACGGCGATCGGCTTCACCGAGCACGCGACCTACCGCGACGACGCCGACGCCTCGGTCGTGATGCACGCCGAGTGGCTGTGGCCCGGTGGCGGCGGGATCATGTTCGGCACCCGGCGACCCGACGGCGCGCTCGACAACGTCGGCCGCTCCGCGGCGTACCTCGTCACCGACGACCCGGACGGCGCCTTCCGGCGTGCCGTCGAGGCCGGAGCCACCGTCGAGCGAGAGATGACCGACCAGGACTACGGCGGCCGCGGCGGCAGCGTGGCCGATCCAGAGGGCAACCACTGGTCGTTCGGGGACTACCAGCCCCAGTAGGGCTCTCCCGTACATTTGGCGCCCGTGGCGGTGAGGGCGGTACGCGGGGCGACCCAGCTGGACGAGGACGACCGGGAGCACATGCTCGAGCGGGTCGCCGAGATGGTGCTCGACGCGATGGACGCCAACGGCCTCGAGGTCGACGACTTCATCTCGGTGATCTTCACCGCGACCTCCGACCTGGTCTCGGAGTTCCCGGCGTACGCCGCGCGGCAGCTCGGCTTCGGTGACGTCCCGCTGCTCTGCGCCCGCGAGCTCGAGATCGAGCGCTCGATGCCGCGGGTGGTCCGGATGCTCGCCCACGTCGAGACCGACCTGCCACGAGCCGACATCACCCACGTCTACCTGCACGGCGCCGCCGCCCTCCGCAGTGACCTGACCCGGGTCCGGGCGGTGCCGGATGAGTGAGCCCGGCCCAGGGCTCACGGGTCCCGTCGAGGTGATCGGGGCGGGACTCATCGGGGCCTCGGTCGGTCTGGCCGCGCGCCGGGCCGGGCTCGAGGTGCTGCTGAGCGACGAGTCGTCCGACCACGTCCGCACGGCCTCGGGCATGGGGGCCGGGCGGCCGCGCACCACCGCGGACCGGCCCCAGCTGGTCGTGGTGGCGGTCCCGCCCGACCACCTCGGCGAGGTCATCGCCGAGGCGCTGCGCGTCTCCGACGCGGTCGTCACCGACGTCGGCAGCGTGAAGTCCGGCCCCCTGGCGGCCGTCGCCGAGGTCCCGGGCGTGGAGCGGTACGTCGGTGGCCACCCGATGGCCGGCAGCGAGCGCTCCGGCCCGCTGGCCGCGAACGCCGCGCTCTTCGACGGACGGCCGTGGGCGGTGACCCCGCACGAGCGGTCCCGCCCGGAGGCGGTGGAGCTGGTGGAGGCGCTGGCCCGGCTCTGCGGCGCCGTACCGGTCCGGCTCAGCCCGGTGGAGCACGACCGCGCGGTGGCCAGGACCTCGCACATCCCGCACCTGCTCGCGGCCCTGGCCGCGGGACGGCTGGCCGGGGCGCCCGTCGACCACCTCGCGCTGTCGGGCCAGGGTGTCCGCGACGTGACCCGGGTGGCCGGCGGCGACCCGGAGCTCTACGGCCAGATCGTGGCGGCCAACTCCGCGGCGGTGCTCGACCTGCTCGCCGAGGTGCGCGAGCGCCTCGACGGCATGATCGACGCGGTCGGCGGGTCCGACCGGGCCAGGCTCCAGGAGCTGCTGCAGGAGGGCGTGGCCGGGACGCTCGCGATCCCCGGCAAGCACGGCGGGCCCACCCGGCCGACCCGGTCGGTCTTCGTGTCCGTGCCCGACCACCCCGGCGAGCTGGCCCGGCTGTTCGCCGACGCGGGCGCCAGCGAGGTCAACATCGAGGACGTCCACATCGACCACGACCCCGGCCGGCCGGTCGGGCTGGTCGAGCTGCTGGTCGACGAGCAGCGCGCCGAGCACCTGCTCGCCTCTCTCGAATCAAGGGGATGGGTCACCCACCGATAAGGTAGCGGGTTGTGAGCAGCGCCAGCCCCGGGATCGTCGTCGCGGTCGACGGCACCTCCGGATCCGGCAAGTCCAGCACCTCCCGCGGGGTGGCCGACCGGCTGGGGCTCCGCTACCTCGACACCGGCGCGATGTACCGCGCGATGACCTGGTGGATGCTGCGGCACGGCGTGGACGTCCACGACTCCGGGGCGGTCGCCGCCCGGTGCGCGTGAGCCGCTCCTCGAGAGCGGCACCGACCCGCTCGCGCCCTCGATCACCGTGGACGGCGAGGACGTCGCGACCGCGATCCGCCAGCCCGACGTCAACGCCGCGGTCTCCCCGGTCAGTGCGGTGCCGGAGGTGCGGGCCCGGCTGCTGAGCATCCAGCGCGCCGCCATCGACGCCGCCATCGACCCTGCGCTGGCCGGACCCGGGATCGTGGTCGAGGGCCGTGACATCGGGTCCGTGGTCTGGCCGGAGGCACCGGTCAAGGTCTACCTCTCCGCCGAGGCGTCCGCGCGGGCCACCCGTCGCGCCGCCGAGGAGGGCGGCTCCGACGTCGAGCGGACCCGCGAGTCGCTGCTGGCGCGCGACCAGATCGACTCCGGCCGGACCGTCTCGCCGCTGGTGATGGCCGACGGCGCGGTGCACATCGACACGACGGCCTACTCCCTCGACGAGGTGATCGCGCAGGTCGTGGCCCTCGTCGAGCAGGTCGGGATCGACGCATGAGCGAGCTGCCCGAGAGCGCCCGCCACCATCCGGCCCGCTACCTCCTCTACCCGCTGCGCCCGCTGGGTCGGACGGTGATCCGGCGCCGGGTCAAGGTCCGGGTCGTGAACGGCGAGAAGCTGCCGAAGAAGGGGCCGGTGATCCTGGCCAGCAACCACGTGGGGGTCGCGGACGGCCCGCTCCTGGCGATCTTCGCGCCTCGGCCGGTGCACGCGCTGACCAAGCAGGAGATGTTCAAGGGGTTCATGAACGGGTTCCTGCTCGGCGCCGGCCAGATCCCGCTCGACCGGTTCCACCCGGACCCGCTCGCGGTGAAGCGATGCCTGCGGGTGCTGCGCAGCGGACGGGTGCTCGGGATCTTCCCCGAGGGCTCCCGGGGTGCGGGGGAGTTCGACCGGTTCCACACCGGCGCGGCCTACCTCGCGATGGTGACCGGCGCGCCGATCATCCCGGTGGTGCAGTTCGGGACCCGCGAGCCCGGTGCCGGGAACCACTCGCTGCCGGCCAAGGGGGTGGTCGTGGACATGGTCTTCGGTGACCCGTTCGTGCTTCCCAAGACGCCGTGGCCCCGGCGCAAGCACGACGTCGCCGCCGCCTCCCTCGAGCTCCGCGAGCACCTGATCGCGCATCTCGACCACGCCAAGGCGCTCACCGGCCGGACCCTCCCGGGCCCGGTGCCTGCCGGCGACGCCGATCCGGACCCCGCGACCGGGGTCACCGACCAGGAAGCAATGTGAGCGAGAACCCCGTCGACGAGCCCACTGGACCGATCCCGGTGCTCGCGGTGGTCGGCCGGCCCAACGTCGGCAAGTCCACCCTCGTCAACCGCATCATCGGCCGGCGCGAGGCCGTGGTCGAGGACGTGCCCGGCGTCACCCGCGACCGGGTGTCCTACGACGCCAACTGGGCCGGCCGCGCCTTCACCGTGGTCGACACCGGCGGCTGGGATCCCGACGCCCGCGGGATGGCGGCCTCCATCCGCGCGCAGGCAGAGGTGGCGGTCACGCTGGCGGACGCGGTGCTGTTCGTGGTCGACGCGACCGTCGGCATCACCGACGACGACGAGGCCGTCGTGCGGATCCTGCGCAAGTCCGGCAAGCCGGTCATCCTGGCCGCCAACAAGGTCGACGACCAGCGCGGCGAGGCGGAGGCGCACGGCCTCTGGAACCTCGGCCTGGGCGAGCCCTACGCGGTCTCCGCGCTGCACGGCCGCGGCTCGGGCGACCTGCTCGACGCCGTGCTCGAGGCGCTGCCGGAGCCGCCGCCGGAGCGGGACGCCGAGGTCGGCGGGCCGCGGCGGATCGCGATCGTCGGGAAGCCGAACGTCGGCAAGTCCTCGCTGCTCAACAAGGTGGCGGGCTCCGAGCGGGTGGTCGTCGACAACGTCGCCGGCACGACGGTCGACCCGGTCGACGAGCTGGTCGACCTCGGCGGCCGCACCTGGCGGTTCATCGACACCGCCGGGATCCGCAAGCGGGTCAAGGAGGCGTCGGGGCACGAGTACTACGCCTCGCTCCGCACCACCACCGCCATCGACCGGGCCGAGGTCGCGGTGCTGGTGCTGGACGCGTCGCAGTCGATCTCCGAGCAGGACCAGCGGATCGTGCAGACGGTCCGCGAGGCCGGCCGGGCGCTGGTGATCGCCTTCAACAAGTGGGACCTCGTCGACGAGGAGCGGCGCTACTACCTCGACCGGGAGATCGAGCGCGAGCTCGTGCAGGTGCAGTGGGCGCCGCGCATCAACGTCACCGCCCTCACCGGCTGGCACGTCGACCGCCTGGTGCCGGCCCTCGACAAGGCGCTCGAGGGCTGGGAGACCCGGGTGGGGACCGGCACGCTCAACGCGTTCCTCGGCCGCCTGGTCGCCGAGCACCCGCATCCGGTGCGGGGCGGCAAGCAGCCGAAGATCATGTTCGGGACCCAGCCGTCGACCTCGCCGCCGACGTTCGTGCTGTTCACCAGCGGCAAGCTCGAGGCGTCGTACGAGCGCTACATCGAGCGGCGCCTGCGCGAGGAGTTCGGGTTCGTCGGCACGCCGATCGTGCTGCAGCAGCGCGTCCGGGAGAAGCGCCGGAGGTAAGGTCGCCGGATGGCCGTTTCCCCCAACGTCCGGGCAGCCGCACTGCTCCTCGTCGCCCTGGCCCTGGTGCTGTCCGGCACCTGGCTGGCGACCTCGACCGCGTCTTCCCCTCCGGGTCGGCCCAGTCGTCGGCCGAGCGGGTCGGCACGCTGATCGACTACCACGGCACCGAGGCCAAGGCGACCCTGCCACTGCGGGCGAACCGGCTGCCCGGTGCGCCCCAGGAGTTCCGTGCGTTCGTGAAGGCAGCAGCTGCACGCCATGTGGGACGACCTCGGACACACCGCGGGCTGCAAGAGCGCGCCGCTCATCACCGTGGACGCGCTGCGCACCGACGGCTTCGCGATGGGCGGGGTGAACACCAGGCCACGGCGGCACTGCGCTACCGGTGGCGGGTACGTCGCGATCTGGGCGGTCCGCCACGGCGGCTGGAAAGAGGTGATCGGCACCCAGGACGTCGTCGCCTGCGCCAAGCTGGAGAGGTTCGACATCCCCAGTGAGATCGGAGTCGACGAGTGCTACGAGGACGGCCAGGTCGTGCCGTACGACCATCCATGAGTCCCCGCCTCGGTCTCGTCGGCGCCCTGGTGCTGGTCTGCGGCGCAGCCGCTCCGGCCTCCGCCGTACGCCCGGAGCTGGCGAAGCCGATCTCGGGCACCCACTGCTCGGAGTTCCCGGCCGACAACTGGTGGCACGCCGACGTCTCGCAGCTGCCCGTGCACGCCCGGTCGGCGGCCTGGCTCTCGCACATGTCGACCGAGGTCGACCTGCACCCCGACTTCGGGCCGTCGTACGGCGACGGCCCCAACTACGGCATCCCGATCACCGTGGTCAGCAGGAAGCACGCGAAGTCCAAGGTGCGGTTCGACTACTCCTCCGAGAGCGACCACGTGAAGTACCCGCTCGGCAGGGACACCAGGATCGAGGGCGGCCGCGGCTCCGACGGAGACCGGCACGCGATCATCGTCGACAAGGACAGGTGCAAGCTCTACGAGCTCTATGCGACGTCGGTCAGCAACGGCCGCTGGCATGCCGGCTCGGGAGCGGTCTGGTCGCTGAAGAAGAACAAGCTCCGGCCCGAGGGATGGACCTCGGCCGACGCCGCCGGGCTCCCGATCCTGCCGGGGCTGCTGCGCTGGAACGAGGTCAAGAAGAACAAGATCGACCACGCGATCCGGTTCACCGTCCCGGAGACGTCGCAGTCGCACCTGTGGCCCGCCCGGCACGACGCCGGCTCGACCTCCTCACCGGACTACCCGCCGATGGGCGCCCGGTTCCGGCTCTCCGCGACCTACGACGCGTCCGGCCTGTCGCCGTACGCCCAGAACGTCGTGGCCGCGATGAAGACGTACGGCCTGGTCCTCGCCGACAACGGGTCCGCGTGGTACTTCCAGGGCGAGCAGAACGACGCCTGGCCCGACCGGCTGGTCGAGGACCTCAAGACGATCCCGGCCTCGGCGTTCGTCGCCGTGGACACGGCGTCGCTGATGGTCTCCCCGGACTCCGCGCAGGTGCGCTGACCGGACTGCTCAGGTCGCGAGCCCGGTGACGCGCGCCAGGAGGCACCGCGTCGCCTCGACGACCGTGTCCCGCCCGTAGACGAGCGCGTACTCGAACATCCGCTCCGCGTCCGGCCCGTCGTCGCCGAGGTCGCGCGCCAGCAGCGCGGTGCTGAAGTGCGGGCTGAGCACCGTCACGTCCCACTCGGCGCGGACCGGGTCGTCGTTGCGCAGGGTCGCCCCTCGCACGCCGGGGAGCGGTTCCTCGGAGAGGCCTTCCCCGAGAGCGCAGACGAACCCGGTGCGTCTGGCCAGCTCGGCGTAGCGCACCTTGGCGGCCGGTGTGAAGTGCCTGGCCTCCTGGAACGCGGACGTGACCACACAGGCCTCGCCGATCCGGCCCGCCTCGCGCTCGAGCTGCTTGCTGAGCTCGACCAGCAGGCGTTTCGGTGAGCGGAGGGTCCGGGTGCCGGGCGGCAGGAGGTCGAACGGCGTCTCGGCCAGTCCCGCGTGCCGGACGGTGCCCCCCGCGGGCAGCTCGAGCCCCTGGTGGGTCGTCGGCGCCGGCTCCGCGGCCGGCCTCCCGAACTTCCACCCCTGGCCGAGGGTCGCGCCCAACGCGCGCGCCGCGGTCAGGTGCGTCTCGTTCTCGATTCCTTCGGCCAGCACCCAGGCACCGGTGCGCTCCGCGTGGGCGTTGACGGCGTGCATGACCGCGGCGGTGGCCTTGGTGGCTTCGCCCTGGACCAGGTCGAGGTCGAGCTTGATGACGTCGGGCAGCAGCAGCGACATGAAGGCGAGCGACGCCGGCTCGGCTCCCACGTCGTCGAGGGCGATGCCCCAGCCCAGCTCGCGCACCCGCGCGACCGTGCTCAGGAGCTCCGCGGGGCGCGCCGCCACCGCGCGCTCGGTCACCTCCAGGATGACCCGAAGGCCCGAGGTCGGGTCCGCGACGCTCGCCAGTGCCCCGATCGAGGTGAAGTCCAGCACCTCGGGCTCGACGTTGACGAAGACCATCGACGGGGTCTGGAACCGGGCGCGAGCGGCGCGCAGCGCCGCGGTCAGGCAGGCACGGTCGAGATCGCCCAGCAGGCCGGCACTCCTGGCCGCCTCGAACAGGGCCACCGGGCTCTGCAGCGGGCCCTCCGGCCCTCGGGCCAGGGCCTCGTGCGCCACGATCTCGCCCGTGAGCAGGTCGACGATGGGCTGGAAGACGGTCTGGACGGCGTCGTCCCGGATCACGTGGGCCACGCTGCTGCGGCGTTCGGCGAGCCGATGCGGTGGCGAAACGGTGGTCCGCACGCGCGCACTCTCCTCACATCGAGCTCGACCAGCATGGCGACGGATGGTCGGCCGTCACGCGGACGGGCATCGGGACGAGAGCCGTCCGGTCCACGGTAGGGACTGGACACCCGGCGCGCCCCGGTTTCGGCGGAACTGCCTGTGTGCCCCCGGCGCGGCCCCTGGATTCCGGAGCCGCTGCAAGAGTCCGGTAGCCTGCTCGTCGTCCTCCTCCGGGAGGCATTCGGGCTGTGGCGCAGCTTGGTAGCGCACTTGACTGGGGGTCAAGGGGTCGCAGGTTCAAATCCTGTCAGCCCGACCGAAGTAACAGCAGGTCAGAGGCCGTGTGGCCCGTCTCCAGGGTGGGGCGGGCCGCCTGCTTTTCGGGCCTGCCACCTCATCTGCCACCTCGGGACTGCCCGTTCTGTGCTCGTCCACGGTCGTCTGGGGCGTGTGCTGGTCGTCCACGGCGCGGCCCGGTCAGCCCTCGTCCGGGGCTCTGCGCCGTCGGGGGTTCCCCGAAGCCCCTCGGAAGGGGCGCGGACGGCATCCCACGAGACGTGCGGTGTCACATAGAGCTGGCTGGCAGTGATGTGGCGAGCCGAGTCGGCGTCGCCGAGAAGTACATGAGCGAGACCCGCGGCACACGCGGTGGTTGGACGCACCCTTCGCACGTCGATCGCGACCGATCCCAGGTTTCGGGAGGTCGTTGTCGGAGGCGCCATCGCGGGCGCAGGCAGGCCCCGATCGGCGGATCGACTCGACCTACGCTGTGAGACATGACGAGAGTTATCGCTTTTGACGTCAACGAGACGTTGCTCGACCTCAGTGCGCTCGATCCCTGGTTCGAGAAGGTCTTGGGCTCGGCTGCCCTGAGCGGACAGTGGTTCGCCCAGATGCTCCAGCTCTCATTCGTGGGGGGTCTGACCGGTGAGTACGTGGACTTCAGTACTGCACAACACGCCGCTCTGCTGATGCTCGCCGAACGAAAGGGACTTGCTGTCACCGAGGCCGCGGCCACGGAGATCGTCAACAAGATGAGTTCACTGCCGCCCCATCCCGAAGTCGCCGATGCCCTCGCCCGGCTGCGGGAGACCACGCTCAAGGTGGTCGCCCTGACCAATTCGGTCCAATCGGTGGCTAAGGAGCAGCTGACTAACGCCGGCCTCAGTGGCTACTTCGACGACGTCATCTCGGCAGACGCCGTCCAGCGGCTGAAGCCCGCACCCGAGCCCTACCAAGCTGTTGCCGCCGCTTTCGACGTCGACACCGAAGACGTACGGTTGGTTGCGGCGCACTCCTGGGACATCTCTGGTGCCATGGCAGCGGGCTGCAAGGCAGCGTTCGTCGCCCGGCCAGGGATGGTGCTCAGCCCGATCGGCCGCCAGCCCGACATGGTCGGCGACGACATCGCCGAGGTCGTCGACCAGATCCTGTCTGGCGAGCAGTGACGTACGTGCCGAGCCGGCAGTTGCCGGTTACGTCAGTCAAGCTCAGAACGCGCCCCACGGTCCGGCCCGGCGATAGCCGGCGAACATCGCGTACGCGAGCCCGACCTGGACCACACCAATGACGGCCTGGACAACGACGTACCAGTCTGGCCCCTCAGGCGAGATCCGATCCGAAAGCTGCAGCACCGCCAGGGGCACCCGGACCAACCCAACGGCAAACGCCAGGAGAAGCAGCCAGAAGAGCCAGCGCCATCGCCTCACGACGCCGACCCCCAGCACACCCAGGAACGCCAGCAACGCGGCCAGGAATGCAAGCGTCCCAGGTGTGCCACTGGCTGGCGTTCCGCCCAGCGTCACCTCGCGGACAGCCTGCGAGAGGGCGAGGATCACGGCGAGCATCACCCAGGCGAGAACAAAGAACCCCAGCACGAGAGCTTGAGTCCGGTTGATCATGAGACATCGGGCCACCCATCACGCTCCGGCCGGCTGGGAACCGAGCGGTCGCTAGCGTCGAACACAACGAGATCGTGCCAGAGCGGGGCCAGCAAGGTCCTTGGAGTCAACGCAACAGGCGCCGCACGTATCACCGCCCCGACCAGGATGGGTTGAAGGCATCCTTCGGCTGACCATCAGCCTTGCTGACATCCTTCCACCGGGTGTGCCCTGGGCGGAGGCTTACGTCACGCGCAGACCGGCGGCAGGCGTTCTGCCCAGGGTCGGGCGGCCTCGAGCTGTCCGGCCAGTCGGAACAGGGTCGCCTCGTCGCCGTACTGCCCCATGAAGTGGACTCCTATGGGTAGGCCGTCGTTGTTCCACCACAGCGGTACTGACATGGCTGGGTTGCCGGTGATGTTGGCGACGACGCCAGCGTAGGCGACGGTCGCGCCACCGGCTTCGAGCGCCCTGAACGGCTCGTCGTCTGAGGACGTGATGACGCTCAACGGCGCCGGCGGTGTGGAGAGCGTGGGCGTCAGCCAGAGGTCGACCTCGCGGAGCCAGGCGGCCACGCCACGCGCGAACCGTTGGCACTCCTCGATCGCGAGCAGGTAGTCAGCTGCGGTCACCTGCCGCCCCAGCTCCCAGTATGCGCGGGTGAGCGGCTCGAGCTCGCCGTCGGCGGGCGGGCGTCCCAGCCGCCGGGTCCAGTACGCGATGATCCACGCGGTCGCGGAGTTGAAGACCGTCCCGATCGCGGTTCCGACCTCCGGGCCGAGACCCGGGAGCGCAACCTCGACGACCTCGTGACCGAGGTCGGTCAGCAGGTGCAGGGAGTCCTCGAGCGCGGCCACGCAGTCCGGATGGCCGGCAGCGCCGCCCACAGTGCGGGTGGTGAACCCGATCCGCAACCGACCGGGGTCGGCGCCCACCTCGGCCAGGAACCGACGACGCGGTGCGGGCGCGACATAGGGGTCGCCGACGTCCGGGCCGGAGACGGCGTCGAGCAGTGCGGCGCTGTCGCGGACGCTCACGGTGAGTGCGTGCTCGCACGCCCAGCCGCTCACGGCGTCGCCGTACTCGGGACCGAGCGGGACCCGGGCGCGGGTGGGCTTCAGCCCGAACAGGCCGCACGCCGACGCCGGGTAGCGCAGCGAACCACCCAGGTCATTGCCGTGAGCGGCCGGGACCATGCGCGCGGCGACGGCGGCTGCGGACCCGCCGCTCGACCCGCTGGTCGATCGTCCGGTGTCCCACGGGTTGCGAGTGGCGCCGTGCGCGACCGGTTCGCAGGTCGGGACCATCCCGAACTCCGGGGTGTTCGTCTTCCCGAGGATGACGACTCCGGCCCGCCGCAGACGCCGGACGAGCTCGCTGTCGTGGTCGGACACGACGCCGCGCAGGTAACGCGACCCCTCGCCGAAGGGGAGGCCGGCCATCTCGGTGATCAGGTCCTTGAGCAGGAACGGGACGCCGGCCAGCGGGGCGTCCGTCGGTACCTTCCGGGCGGTCGCGAGGGCCTGCTCGTACGCCGGCGTGATCACCGCGTTGAGGACGGGGTTGAGCCGTTCGACGCGCTCGATCGCCCACTCCGTGAGCTCGGTCGCCGACACCTCGCCGGTGTGGACCAGCGCGGCCTGGGCCACCCCGTCGAGCGAGGCGACCTCGGCTACGGCGTCTGTGGTGGTCATGCGACTCCCATGGTCGACGAGATCTCGCCGAGCGATTCCACCCGCGGGGTCGGGAGACCGACCTCGGCAAGGGCGGCGGCGAACTCGGCGCTCTGCTGGAACGCCTCCGCGTCCCCGCGCGTGGGACAGGCGTCGAGGACCAGGATGCCGTCGGCCGTGCGTACACAGATGTGCAGCGGCAGGGCCTCTGGCGGGAACTTGGCGGTCATCTCGTCGTGCGCCACGGCCAGCCGGGCCGGGTCGCCGTCGAAGTGGTAGGCGGACAGGTGCATTGGGCGTCTCCTTCCGAATAGGGGGTGTGCCCAGTGGGCGCGAGGCGGCGTCTCGCGGTCCGCGAGATGTGATCTGGCGCCCTGTCCAGCACAGGCGCCGGCAGCACGGCCGGCCCAGGACGAAGGAGCGACATGACTGCAACGGACACGGCCACCGGCACGGCGACCGGCATCCTCGAGTCGGCCGTCGAGCAGCAGATGGGACGGCTGGCGGCAGACCTGGGGTCGTCCCTGGGCGTGCTGCTGGTCTCACTGGGGACCCGCAGCGGGCTCTGGTCCGCACTCGCCGGAGCCGGCCCTCTCACGGTCGCCGAGGTGGCGGAGCGGGTGAGCGTGGACCGGGCTCTGGTGCGCGAGTGGCTCCGCGCCCAGGCGGCCGCGGGCTACCTCCGCTACGACACCGAGAGGGAAACGTTCGAGCTGGACGACGCCACCGCCGCGGTCCTCGTGCACGGGCCCGGCGGGCCGATGGTCGAGGCGTGCATCTCGATGCTGACCTCGATGCTCGAGGGCTTCGACGACTTCTGCGATGCGTTCGAGAACGGACGCGGGTACGGCTGGCACCAGCGCACCGCCGACTACTGGCACGGCAGCGACCTGCTCACCCGCACCGCCCTGCCCCCGGAGCTGATCGGCGCGGCCCTGGCCCAGGTGCCGGACCTGGCGGCGCGGCTGGACGCCGGCGGGAGCCTGGTCGACGTGGGCTGTGGCTACGGTGCCCCCACCTTGGCCATCGCAGCCCAGCACCCCGGGGCACGAGTGCTGGGCATCGACTACCACGACGCCTCGGTGATGCACGCCCGGGCCGCTGCCGCCGAGGCCGGTCTCGAGAACGTTCGGTTCGAGGTCGGCGCGGCCACGGAGCTGGTGGCCGATGACGTCGACCTGATCACCTTCTTCGACTCGCTGCACGACCTCGGCGACCCCCGTGCCGCTCTGGTCCGGGCTCGCCAGGCGCTTGGCCCGTCGGGCGTCTGCGTGCTCTTCGAGCCGCTCGGCGCGGACCGCGTCGTCGACAACTTCAACCCAGGCGGGCGGATGTTCTACGCCGTCTCGACGCTGATCTGCACGCCCAACGCGGTGTCGCAGCGCACCAGCACGTCGTCGCCGCCGCTGGGCACGCTGGCCGGAGAGGCAGCGCTGCGCGACGTTGCCGCCGAGGCAGGGTTCAGGACGGTACGTCGGATCGACGTGCCGGCGCCGTTGAACTTGGTCTTGGAGCTGCGGCCCTGAGCCGCGATCATGTAGCCATGAGCGCCGGGCACAGTGGCCCGCAACTGGTCGGTCGGGACCAGGCTCAGGAGACGCTCTCGGCCGCGCTCTCACGGGCCCAGTACGGCTCCGGCCAGCTCGTCCTGGTCACTGGTGAGCCTGGGATGGGCAAGTCCGCGCTGCTCGCCTGGGTGGCCGCCGAGGGCGCCGGGTGCATCGTGCTGCGCGGCTTCTGCTGGGAGGGGCCGGGCGCTCCGCCGTACTGGCCGTGGACCCAGGTGCTGCGGGCCAGCGGGCTGCCGGCGAGTGAGCTCGGGGAGGCAGCGCGTCTGCTCAAGGCCGAGCCGGGCAGTGAGGTCGACGGCGCCGCTGCGGCGGCGGACGCGCAGTTCATGCTGGTCCAGGCGGTCGCGGACGGCGTCGGACGGCTGGCCGACGAGAGCCCGGTCCTGCTGCTGCTCGACGACCTCCAGTGGGCGGACCGCGCCTCGCTCCAGCTCCTGTCGTTCGTGGTCCGGGCCACCGTGGCGCGGCCGGTGCTGATCATCGGCGCCTACCGGGACAGCGAGGCAACCCCGGAGCTGCTGGAGCTGGCCACGTCCGCTGAGCACGTCCCGCTCGTCGGGCTGACCCGGGACCAGGTCGAGACGGTGATGGCCGACCTGCCGGGGGAGCCTCCCGGACCAGGGCAGGCCGAGCGGGTGTGGGAGCGCACCGGCGGCAACCCGTTCTTCGTGCGGGAGCTGACCAGGCTGCTGCAGGCCCACGACGCCGGCCAACCCGCCCCGCAGCTGCCGGCGGCCGTCGTCGAGGCGGTGCGTCGTCGGCTGGCCCGGCTGCCCACCGACTGCGTTCGGCTGCTGGAGTGGGCGGCCGTCGCCGGCCGCGAGATCGACCTCGACCAGCTGGCAGTCTGCGTCGGATCCGACCCTGCCACGGTCGTCGACCGACTGTCCGCCGCGGTCTCGGCCGGGGTGGTGCTGGCCGGGGAGACGCCGCGCTTCACCCACGACCTGTATCGAGAGGCGCTGCTCGACGGCATGTCTGCTGGGACCCTGGCGCACGCCCACATGGTCGTGGGTCGCGAGCTGCGGGCGCGCGGCCGGCCGGGCACCGCGAGCCAGGTGGCCGCGCACCTGGCCGTCGCCGGCCCCGATGCGCGGCACGAGGCCGTCGAGGCCTCCGTGCTGGCCGCCGACGAGGCGACCCAGCGGCTCGGCCACGACGATGCCTGCCAGCACCTCGAGCGCGCCCTCACGTTGCTGGGCGACGACGCTGCCGAGAGGGCCCGTCTCCTGCTGGATCTGGCCGGGGCGTGCGACCGCGCCGGCCGGCGCGACCGGGCGCGCGAGAGCTATCGCGAGGCCGCCCGACTGGCCCGCGCGCTTCATCACGCGACACTCCTGGCCCGGGCAGCGCTCGGGTTGCAGTCCCTAGGCGCACGCTCGGGCGCTCACGTCTCCGAGGTGGTCGCCCTGCTCGAGGACGCCGACGCGAGGCTGGAGACCAGCGAGGACCAGCTGTCGCTGCGCTCATCGGTGCTGGCCGCCCTCACTCGGGCGCAACGTCACAGCGATGGCCGGGACGTGGACCTGGTCGCCGTCGCGGAGCGTGCCGTGGCGCTGGCCCGGGCCGCCGACGACTCGACTGCCCTCGCCACTGCCCTCCTCGCGCTCCACGACGCTCTGTGGGCGCCGGGGAGCGCGGAGGCCCGCCTTGACGTGGTCTCGGAGATGCTGGCCGCGGCAACCGCAGCCGGTGACCGCGACCTGGTGGCCCAGGCGCGGCAGCTGCGGGCAGCAGCCCTGCTGGAGCTGGGGGACCCAGAGGGCCGCGCCGAGCTGCTGGCCTACGTGGGCCTGGCCGAGGACCTCGGCCATGCCCGCGGTCGCTGGGGCGCGCTGACCCGACGGGCGACGTACGCGCAGCTCGCCGGTCAGGTGGACGACGCCGTCCGGCTCGGCGAGGAGGCGCTCACCCTGGGACTGGCGATCCAGGAGCCGGACGCCACGGGCTGCTTCTCCACGCACCGCTGGTCGCTGGGGGTCTTCGGGGTTCCCGAGCCGGAGCTGCCGATCGACGGGGCCGACCCGATGTGGCCACTGTTCCCGCTGATCCGCGCCTGGTCCCATGCCGCGCGCGGCGACGAGGAGAACGCGCGACGGGTCCTCGGGAACTTCAGTGTGCTCGACATCGGTGTCACCCACGACCTGGAGCGGTATGCGGTCGCGGCGGTGGTGTTCTCGGTAGCGGGCAGTGACGAGCAACGTCGGTGGACCTACGACCGGCTCCGTCCACACGCCGGCCTGCACGTCGTGGTGGGTGGCTGTGCGGCGTACCACGCGGCGGTCGACCACCATCTCGGCACCCTCGCGCGCTCCTTGGGCGACCAGGGGCTCGCGGAACGTCACTTCTGCGACGCACTCCGGATGCACGATCGACTGGGCGCAGCCGGGTGGTCCCGGGTGACCGAGCGGGCGATCGCCGATCTGGCCGGCAACGAGGCCGAGCGTCAGGACTTCCGCCTCGACGGCGGCCGCTGGGTGCTCTCGTACGCCGGGCGGCGGGTGAGCCTGCCTGACGCCAAAGGGCTCCACGACCTGCACGCGTTGCTCGGCTCGGCTGGCACCGAAGTGCACGTGCTCGACCTGCTCGGTCCGGAGACAGCGGCGACGGTCGGCCGGACCGGGGCCGACCCAGTCTTGGACGACCAGGCGAAGGAGCAGTACCGACATCGCCTCGTCCAGCTCGCCGAGGAGCTCGAGAGCGCGGAGCGGGCCGGGGACGCCGACCGTGCCGGGCGACTCGAGAAGGAGCGCACCGCACTGGTCCGCGAGCTCGCCTCAGCCACCGGTCTGGGCGGCCGGGACCGACGACTGGGCGATCCGAGCGAGCGCGCCCGCAAGACGGTCAGCGCGCGGGTCCGGGACACCCTGGCGAAGATCGACCGGGTACACCCGCAACTCGCCGCACACCTCCGGAGCTCGCTCAGGATGGGCACGACCTGTGCGTACCAGCCCGACGAGATCGTCAGCTGGCGGCTCAGCTGACCGGCTCGACGAACTGCCCACGGCATGGCAGTGCGGAGGCGTTCTGCTTGTGGTGGACCTCACGCGACTGATACCGGCGGGCCTCGGCAAGCGGAAATGGCGGCGGAAGGACGCACGTCGCGAAGCGTGCCTGCGGCCCGGATCGGACCCAACTGCAGCGATACATCGGGGACGTTGGTCTCTGAGACTGAGCCCTCTCCTGTCGCCCAGACCACCACTTGCCAGGCCTCTCCCCGGGGTATAAGCAAGATGACAAGCCAACGCGGTGCTGGCCCTAGGGAGGCCGCCATGAGTGGAGAAACCATCGCGGCTGCCGCCGCTGCCGCATCTCTGGCATTCGCGGCCTTCCAGTATTCAAGGCAGCGCCGTGACGGTTGGCTTGGGAGCATTATCGACGGGACCAAGGAGAGCGCAGCGGTTGCCGCTATGCGGATACGCCGCAACGCGCACCGCGGTAGCTCCACGAGGTGGGTGCACAGAATCGGGGGGAAGCGACGACAACGCGAAGAACTCGAGGCTCTATGTCTGGCCTCGGTGTTCGAGCGCTCCGGACGTGCACGGGCCCTGATTTATGATGCGTTGCGCCGGGCGATGTCGGACTTGGACGGCCAGGTAGTCATACGTGAAGTCATCGACGACATCACTCGCTCGATCGCAGGAGCCGGCGGTTATAC
Source organism: uncultured Actinomycetota bacterium (assembly GCA_963766475.1). GTDB lineage: Bacteria > Actinomycetota > Actinomycetes > Propionibacteriales > Nocardioidaceae > Nocardioides. The sequence goes on from CAVXZS010000012.1 coordinate 103,050, forward strand.
AGAGCTTGCTCGGGCATCGAGACGACTCGAGGCGCTCCGCGGAGCGCTCGCGTTGGATGGTGCCCGAAGGTCGCGGATCACGGCTCTGGATCTCCTGCTGGAGCATCGATGGCCCTGTGCTTGTGGCCACGACGCGCACACCCGCGACGCACTCGAGTGGAGTCTGAAGAGGCTCGATCAGCTGGTTCTCATCTGCCCGGAAACCATGATGACGCCAGGGAGGGAGGCGGTGCCCAGAAACCTTGACGTGACAGAGCCCGGTCTCGGCGGACCAGCTATCTGTCTTGACTTCCACAGGCCAGCGAAGGCGAGACTCGGAGCGAACCGAACGGCAGGCGCGTTGGTGCGCGCCGCCAAGTACGGAGCCGATTCTGACCTCTCCAGGCCTCAGGCGACACGCATCCTTGCTGGCCGAATGTCGCTGCTCGTCAAGGACTCGCCCGCGCTTGCCCGAGCCTCGTCGCTCGTGGCCGTTCCGAGTAGTCATCAACTTAGCCTCGAGCTCGGGCAGATGATCGCGAGTGAGCGCCAACTGTCGGAGTCGGTGACGCTCCGCACCTCCACCGACGAGAAGCAAGTCTTCCGCGTTGACGGTGACGCAAACGGCAAGACCATCGTTCTTGTCGACGATGTCTACCGCACCGGTCAAACGTTCATCCATGCGGCCACCGCGCTACGAGCGGCAGGCGCTCTTGACGTCGTCGGCTTGGTTGCCACGTGCACCTTTACCGCCTCACGAGAGATTTGTGATCTTGACGAGCTCGACCAAACTCTCCTCGCAAGACACTGACACCTCGCCGACGTCGTCGAGCGTCTTGATCTGATCCGGGCCCGTGGCGGGATGAACGAAGGCTTCGGCCTACGCGCTCGACCGAAGCCTTTGTGGGTGGCGCCGGGTACTCCCCAACCATGCACGAGTTGGACATCCACAGACACATCGACCATGTCACCATGAACATGGCCGATGCCGGGGTCGCGCGCTACTTCTACGACGCAGCCCTCGCAGAACTCGGCCTCACCGCATCGGTGGACTCGTTCGGTCGTGTCGAGTACCTCAGGGACGGCCATGGCGAGTTCGGCTTCTACGCACGGGCGCCCCGTACGTTCTTTGAGCAGGCGCACGTGGCGTTCGTGGCGCCTGACCGCGCGGCCGTCGATGCGTTCTTCAGAACGGCGCTCGACCACGGTGCAGTCTCGTTGGATGCACCCTGCGAGCGACCGGAGTTCGCGTACTACTCGGCGTACGTGCAAGATCCGGACGGTCACGTTATCGAGGTCGGTGTTCGCCTCGAACCAGCCCGCGGCTCCTAGACCAAGCACTGAGGCAGGTTCGGCGGCTCTCGCCTGATGAAGTGCGAGGCGAGCACCTAGGTCCGTCCGGATGCACATGGGACCCAGACCGGATCAGCGAGTGCGTCGCGACGGTGTGTGGCCGCTTCGTGGCGGTAAGACGCACTCATTGCGGCATGCGGGATGGCCGCGTAGCGGACGGACGTCGCGCAGCGCCATCGAGGTTCAGGCGGCTGGTCGCTGTCGGCTGCTCAGTCGGGTGGTCTTCCGTGGGCCGGTCGATCGGCCGTTCCTGGTTTGACGGCCGAGGCGGCACGGAGTTCGGGAACGAGGGTGAACATGACTTCCTCGAAGACAGCGTCCTCGTGGGTCGCCTGCGCATCCCAGTTGCGTGGCCAGTAGAGGACGAACTCGTCCACGCCGATCGCCTGGTAGCGCTCGACCATGTCGCGGAACCCAGACACCGAGGCCCATGGGGTCAGGGGTGGGTAGCACACGAGCGAGTGCCGGATCGAACGTACATCGCGTCCACGCGCCTCACACAGTTCGGCGAGCAGCTCCGCGCGTTCGCGTGTCACCCGGTAGAACTCGTCTTCGGAGTCGATCCCGGACCCGCCCCATGAATTCCAGCTGTCGGCGAACTCGGCTGCGATTCCGAGCATCTTCGGCCCATGCGCGGCCACCGTGATCGGCGGCCGCGGGCGCTGCAGTGGGAGAGGGATCGTCTCGGCTTCCTCACAGCGGTAGAACTCACCCTCATAGGTGGTGACCTCCTGCCGTAGCAGCAAGTCGGTGAGCTCGACGAACTCACGGAACCGCCTCACCCGTTGCCCCGGAGACCAGTCGACGCCCGCCTGCGCGGCGCCAGCGGACGGGTCGCCGACGCCCAGGGCGAGCTCGGCTCGACCATCCGAGATGTGATCCACCGTCATCGTCGCCTTGGCCAATGTCACCGGGCTGCGGAAGTAGAGGCTCGAGATCAGCGTTCCCACCCGGATCACCGACGTGCTCAAGGCCAGGTCCACCAGCGTCGCAGGACCGTCGAAGATGGGATGTCGCCCACGGTCCGGCTCGACCACCGTGTCGACGTTCCACATCACGTCGAAGCCCAGTTCCTCGGCTCGTCTTGACCGCTCGCGCAACTCGACCAGCGGGAGGTGCTGGTACTGGTAGGCGCAGAATCGCAGCTCGGCCACGACAAGATCCTCCTCCCCACGACGGCTCACCACCACAGCCGCGGCGGCGACCTGCCGGCCATGACCGCTCTTCGGCAGATCCGCGCGTCCGCTCGGCGGCGGTGTGACGCACCGCGGGGGCACTCGGGTCGACTGGCTCGCGCGGTCGCCGACCTGCCCCTGGTCCAGCTGGCCCCGTCCGCACAGTATGTGTCCGTGAGTGACGCAATCACCCCCTTCGAGTGCGCGATCCCGCAGTCCGAAGTCGACGACTTGGGCGCCCGTCTGCGAGCGACGCGTTGGCCGGAGGAATGCACGGTCCCGGGACGTGCTCAGGGCCTTCCACGCGAGGAGGTCCGAGAACTGTGCCGGTACTGGGCCGAGGTCTACGACTGGCGTGCCGCTGAGCGTCGGCTCAATGCCTGGCCCCAGGCCCTGGTCGAGACCGACGGCCTCCCCATCCATGTCGTGCACGCTCGATCTCCGCGGCCGGACGCTCTCCCATTGATCCTCACCCACGGCTGGCCCGGCACCGTCTTCGAGTTCCTGCGTGTGCTCGGCCCGCTGACCGATCCCGAGAGGCATGGTGCACCCGGCCAACCTGCGTTCCACGTCGTGTGCCCGTCCTTGCCCGGCTATGGGTTCAGTGGCAAACCGACAGCCGCCGGGTGGGGGGTCGAACGGATTGCCCGCGCATGGATCGATCTCATGGGACGGCTGGGCTATGACCGCTTCGGCGCCTTCGGAACCGATTGGGGAACGTCGATCACCACGCTGATGGCCCGTGCCGCGCCGAACCACCTGATCGGCATCCATCTGGCACCGCCACTGGTCGCAGCAGATCCGAGCGTTGCCGACGACCTCACCGGTGAGGAATCGGCGGCGTTGGAGGCCCTGGAACAAGCCCGGCGCAACGAGGATGGGTACACGGCGGTGCAGTCGACCAAGCCACAGACGATCGGATACGCGCTGGTCGACTCTCCAGCTGCCCTGTGTGCCTGGGTGGGCGAGAAGTATGTCTCCTGGTCCGATGGCGAGGGCCTGTCAGGCTTCGCGAGAGACGATCTGTTCGACGCACTGAGCACCTACTGGTTCACTGCCTCCGGAGCCTCGTCGGCTCGGCTGTACTGGGAGAGCATCGAGACCGTCCAGGAGTGGTTCACCACCGGCACAACGGACGTGATCAGCGTGCCGACGGGCTGCACGGTCTTCCCGGCCGAGACCATCCGGCCTTCTCGCAGGTGGGCCGATCAGCGGTTCAGTGACATCCGGTGGTGGAGTCGCCCACCGCGAGGCGGGCACTTCCCTGCACTCGAGGTCCCCGACCTCCTGGTGACCGACCTTCGAGGATTCTTCGGGATGCTGACCTAGGGTCTGCATTCGCTGAGGCGGCCAACGACGCCCTGCGGCTTGCTGGGCGGCGTGCAAGCGCAAGCAGTTGGATGACATCGCACTCCGGCAGAGGTTTCGCCAGAGGCTTCAGGTCAACCGATCACAACGCACGCGGGCGATCATCAGCTCGGGTCGGCGTGGACCCGGCTCAGTCGCCGCCTAGGCCGGCCTTCCGGGCCTTCACGATCGCTGCCGAACGGTCGGAGACCTGGAGCTTGGTGAAGACGTTGGAGACGTGGTTGCGCACGGTCTTGAGGCTGATCATCAGCTCGTGCGCGATGGTGGCGTTGCCCTTTCCGGCGGCGATCATCTCGAGCACTCCGCGTTCGCGTTCGGTCAGCGATGGGAAGGCTGCTGCGGTGGAGCCGGCGCCCTGGGCGAAGTGTTGGACGACGCGGGCGGCTACCTCGGGCCCGAAGATCGCCTCACCTGCGGCCGCTGCGCGGATTGCGCGGACGATCTCCTCCTGGTCTGCTCCTTTGAGCAGGTAGCCGCGAGCGCCGGCCCGCATCGCGGCGAAGACCGAGTCGTCATCTTCGGACATCGTGAGCACGACGACCGCGGGCGTCGGGTCATTGCCGGTGATGCGACGGGTCGCCTCGATGCCGTCGAGGTCCGGCATCCGCAAATCCATCAACACGACCTCAGGGGCGAGCGACGCAGCTAGCTCGACGGCCTGTGCTCCGGTCTCGGCGGCGCCGACGACCACCAGGTCGTCGGAGTCCATGAGCATCAGCTCGAGCCCGCGCCGGAAGGCCGGGTGGTCGTCGGCCACGAGGACGCGGATCATCGGGGCACCTCGAGGGGGAGGTGCTCGCGGAGCGGCAGGATGGCCCGGACCACCAGACCGCCCTCGGGACGTGAGGAGATCGTGCAGGAGCCACCGAGCTCCGCTGCCCGCTCCGTCATGGAGCTCCAGCCCACGCCGGTGCCGTTGCCGTTCTTGGTTGCCCCCCTGCCGTGGCCGTTGTCGGACACCGCGAGGTCGAGGGTCGCGCCGCAAACGAGGCGCACCCTGCACCTGCTGGCGCCGGAGTGCCTGGCGACGTTGGTCATCGCCTCCGAGGCGATCCGCAGCGCCGCGACCTCGACGGCCGCAGGTACCGGAGGCATGGTGAGGGGACTGTCGACCTCGAACACGAGGTTGCCGGTCGAGAGCGAGGCGGCGCGTTGGCGGATGGCGCCGACGAGGCCGACCTCGTCGATGGCGGGCGGCCGCAGCTCGTCGACGGTGCGGCGTACCTCTACGATCGCCGCCTTGGTCTCGTCACGGATCTCCGTCAGCAGGGCGTCGCGGTCGGCGACGTCGTCGCGGGACCGTGCCGCCTCGAGCATCAGCAGGATGGCTGCCAGGGAGGGGCCGACGCCGTCGTGGAGCTCGCGTCGCAGCCGTTTGCGCTCCTCCTCCCGCGCGGTGACGATCCGCGACCGCGAGACCTGCAGCTCAGCGGCCAGCTGTGCCGCGCGGACGGTCACGGAGGCGTGGCGCGCGAGGTCATGGAGCAGCGCAGAGTCCGCGGGTGTGAGGCGGCGACCCGGCGGCACCTCGACCGCCAGGTCGCCGATGTGCTCGCCGCGGTGTGAGAGCGGGACGCGCACGACGCGCGGGTCTGCCGAGCCCTCGTCGCCGGCGTCCGTCACCCAGACGCGGTCCACCTTGAGCGCGTCGGCGACCGATGCCCTGATGGTGTCGACAACCCGCAGCGGGTCTGCGGAGTCAAGGCTCGCTCCGAGCTTCCGGAGGGCTGCCGCGGGGTCGGCGCGGTAGCCGTAGACCCAGCACTCGATCCGCCGGCGGAGGAACGAGTACGCCGGCTGCACCGCGACCGCGATGAGAGCAACGGCGAGCACGCCGCCAGGAGTGCTGCTGCCGAGAAGTCTCTCGGCGCCGAGGAGGAGGCAGGCGTAGAGCGAGACGACGGCGGTCACCAGCACGCCGTAGGTCAGGGTGCGGCTGAGCACCAGCTGGATGTCGAAGAGCTGATGCCTCAGCATCGCGATCCCGATGGTGACTGGGAGGCCGACACCGGCGAGCGCGATGCCCGCGGAGACGACCCGGGTGTCGTCGTCCAGGGCAAAGTGCCCGACCCAGATGAGCACCAGCGCGAGTGGCAGGCTGATCGCACCCCAGACCAGCCACAAGAGCTGGAGGCGGGGCTCCCCGGAGGACCGTCGCAGCCTGGCCCGCACCGCCAGGATCGAGCCGAAGAACAGCGCGACGGTGAGCGCCAGCCCTGCGGTGCCGATGACGGCAAAGGCCCACACCGGCGCCAGGGACAGGGGCGGGTCGGTGCCGTCGTGGGTCTGGCGGAACGAGTCGGCGTCTCCAGCAGCACCCACCAAGAAGGCAGCGACCCCTCCCAGACCGACGAGCACCCATCGCCGCCAGCCCGGAGAGAGGGTGTGGCCGTCCGGGACCAGGTACGCGACGAGCACCAGCCACAGGAAGATGAACACCCACGTGCCCGCGGCGAGCTGGTCGAGGATCATCCCGGCCCGGCTGGTGCTCGTGCCGGAGGCGGTGAGCGCGGAACCGGAGAAGACACCGTTCGCGATCAAGAGCCACCCGATCCGGCGTTGTCCCGCGCGGAGCACGAGGAGACCGACGAGCACCGACACGGCAGCGACGCCCAGTGCGACCACGGGGTTCATGCAACGAGTCTGGAGCCTGACGCGCGGCGCCGATAGGTGCCCGGGAACTGTTCCCGGACCACTCGGGACGCCCAGATCGTGCGCCCGGGTCGGCAGGCGGGCGACCCTCGGTGCCCCAGGGACCGCTGGTCCCTCCTCAGAAGGGGAAGTGCGACATGCCACTCACCACGTTCGAGAAGCTGCTGCCCTGGAGCGGCGCCGTCGCGGGCCTGTGCTGGATCGGCCAGGACCTGCTGCAGAACACGCAGACCCACGACAAGCCCGGTGCGGCGACGACCGAGGTCATCCACGACCACCTGGCCCTCAACTACGGGATGCAGGGCTGCCTGGTCCTGATGGGGATCGCGCTGCTGTTCTTCGCGACCGCCGTCCGCAACCTCCTGCGTTCGGGCGAGGCGCGTGAGGCGACCTACTCGAGCGTCGCCTACGGCGGGTGGGTGATCGTCGTCGCCGGCCTCTCGCAGATGGTCATGTGGAACTGGGGCCTGATCAACGGTGCCGCCGACGCCGGCGACGACGCCGCGCTCGGCTCCCTGAGCTACGTGGGCTACTTCGGCTGGGCCGGCATGGGCATCGGGCTCGCGGCGGCGTTCATCGCGACGGGACTCGGTGGCACCCGCAGTGCTGTGCTCCCGAGGTGGTTCTCGATCCTCACCGTCGTGCTGGGCGTCCTCGGCGCCCTGGGCGATGCCGGCATCCCGCCCGGCGGCCTCGTCACCTACGTGCTGCTCCCGTTCTGGCTGATCGCCGCGTCGGTCGTCGTCGCCAGGAGCTCCCGGCGCACCGCCGCAGTCGCCCAGCGCGCCCTGGCGACTGCGCCGTGAGCCGACGTGCGTCCACGAGTGGGGAGTTTCCGATGCGTCACCTCCACCTGATAGTCGCCGCCCTGCTGCTCGAAGCCCTGCTGATCGGCTGCGGCGGCGACGGCACCCGAACACCAGCGTCCGCCGAGCCGGCGACTGCCGCGAGCTCGTTACCTGCACCGAGCGCGGCGAGCATCCCGGACGGGACCTACGCCAAGTCCGTCACCGTGGCCGACGCCAGGGCACTGGGCATCACGGACCAGGAGTTCCTGAGCAACAACTTCGGTCAGGACGGCAGCACCACCCTCACCTACAAGTTCGGCGGGGACAGGTGGACCCAGTTCGTGACCCCAGGTGGGGGTGCCCCGGAGCCTGGTGACGGCGGCCCCATGACGTACGACCAGCAGGGCAACGCCGTGTTGACGAGCGAGAGCGACGGCTGCGGCGCGTGCGTCTACATCTACGACTGGCAGCTCGACGGCGATCAGCTCGACCTCACGATCGTCGGGCACGAGTCGTCCGACGGACCGGAGGATCTGGTGCTCGTCCGCTTCGTCACCGAAGGCGTCTACACCAGGCAGCAGGCATGAGACGGACAGCAGCCATCCTCGGGGCCGTTGCGGTGGCGCTGACCCTGGCCCTGGCCGCCTGCACCGGCGACCCGCATCGGGAGAAGCCAGACCCGGCATCCGCGCTGCGGTGGCACGACTGCGACGCTGGGATCGAGGCGAGCTTCCTCTCCGAGCACCGGTGCGGCACCCTCACCGTGCCTGCGGACTACGGCGCTCCCGACGGGTCCACGCTCGACCTGGCCGTCTTGGAGGTCTGGCCCGTCGGCACGGAGCCGCGGGAGGGGCTGGCGACCGGGTTCGCGGCCAACATCGGCGACCCGCGTGCCTTCGGTGGCGGCTCGGCCGCCGGCGCCACCCGGCTGCGCAGCGTGGCCGTCGAGCTGGCGTTCCGGGGCACCGACCCGTCCTCACCCACCCTGGCTTGCCCCGAGGTGGACGCCCTGGCCGTCCAGGCTCCTGGTCTGCCCGACGACGATCCGGGCCTGCGCAGCCAGTTCCTGGAGAGTGTCAGCGCTTGCGCAGCCCGGCTGCGAGACGCCGGTGTCGAGCCCGCGAACTTCGACACCGCTGCCGCCGCGGCCGACGTGGATGAGCTCCGCAAGGCCATGGGCATCGACGCCTGGTGGGGAGCCGGCTCGTACGGCACCCAGTCGCGGGTGCTGTTTCGCTACCTGCACGACTTCCCGGGCCGGCTCGAGGCGGCCTGGCTGGACTCGCCCTGGTTCCCGGAGACCGACGACCTGACCGGCGGCGCACTCGGGACCCGCTCGGCGCTTGCCGAGCTGTTCGCCGCCTGTGCGACCGACGACCCCTGCCACCAGCGCTACCCCGATCTGGAGGCCGCTTGGAAACGGGCCCTCGCGCGCACTGCCACGAGCCCGCTGACCGGGACCGGCCAGACCGCCGACCACCAGCCACTCGACGTGCTCGTCGACGACGCCAAGCTGCTCCGCTTCGTCCGGTACTCACTCGGTGGCGAAGGCACCGAGAACCTGACCTGGCTGCCCCGCACCATCACCGACGCGTCCGCCGGACACCTCAACCGCCACCTCGCCGACCTCGTCGCGAGCGACCCGCCGTTCTGCGCCGGCTACCGACCACAGTGCCGCAAAATGGATGGCTTCGCGTTGGGTGTCTACCTCACAGAGCAGTGCAAGGAGCAGCTCCCCGGCATCGACCCGGCCGCGCTCGGTACGGCGGTAGGGGACCAGCCGGCGTACCAGAAGGTCTTCGCCCGGTCGCCCTACCTCGAGGCGTGCGCGAGGTGGGACACCCCCGGCGCCGATGCGCCTCCACCCGCGGACCCGGACGGCACCTCGCTCCTGCTGCTGCCGGGGCAGTTCGACTCCTTCGCCCGACCTGAGTGGTCCCAAGAGCATGCCGAGCAGTGGCAACGGGCGTGGACCTTCACCGCTCCCAACAACACCCACAACACCCTCGGCTACGACTCGTGCAGCCTTTCGGTACGCAACGCCTGGGCGTGGAGTCCCACGACCGCCCCCGACGTCGGTCTCTGCATCGCACTACCGACTCTTGGATTCCGGTGACCGGCATCCTTCCGAGCGTCCCCGGGCGTCGGTCACGGACTGACCGCCGGCGTCGTCATTCGATCTTGGGCACGGTGCTCTCCCCAGACTTCGTCCATACGGCAGGACGCGGGCGCTACCCGGCGGTCAGCCGTGCGGGCCTCCACTCACGTAGATGACCTGCCCCGTGACGAAGTCCGCCTCAGCGTCGGTGAAGAACGCCACGGCGCGCGCGATGTCGTAGGGGGTGCCGACCCGACCGACCGGGACCGTCTGCCTCAGTGCCTCCACGTGGTCCTCGAGACTGCGGCCCCGCCGCTCGGCGCCGCGCTCCGTCATCCGGGTCACCACGACACCCGGGCCGACGGCGTTGACGGTGACGCCCTGTGCGGCGACCTCGTGGGCCAGAGCCCTGGTCAGGCCCTCGATGCCCGCCTTGGCGGCGATGTAGTTGGCCCGGCCGGCGTGGCCGAGCGCCGAGATGCTGGAGATGTTGACGATCCGGCCCCAGCGGGCGTCCCGCATCGACGGAAGGACGGTCCGCGACGCCAGGAAGGCGCCGCGCAGGTGGGTGCCGACCACGTCGTCCCAGTCACCGGTCGGCATGTCGAGCAGATCGCTGTCCCGCGCGAACCCCGCGTTGTTGACAAGGACGGCGACCGGCCCGAGCGAACGTTCGACCTCGGCGACCGCGGCGAGCACAGCCGCCTCCTCCGAGACGTCGGCCGTCACCGCGACGGCCCGCGCGCCACCCCCCTGGATCAGCCCAGCGACCTCGGACGCTCCTGCGCCGTCCCGGTCGAGCACCGCCACCGGGTGGCCCAGCCCGGCGAGGTGCTCGGCCACCCCGCGTCCGATGCCGCTGGCCGCTCCGGTGACCAGGGCCACCCGTTCGTGGATGTCCGTCATGTCCCTACCTTCCATGGTCGGCCGCCACGTCGCGGTGGCGATCTTCGGTCCCCGACGCCTGCGTCGTCAGCACCGGATGGCTGCGCACACGGCCGTGGCGAGGCACAGGGCGAACCGAGGCCCGGGGGCGAACGTGCCGACGCGCGGTCCCGTCAACCTCGGAAGTCCTGCCGCTCGGCCACGGCCCAGGAGGGCGAGCGGCCCAGCAGTGCGAGCATCCGGTCTGCCACCGGGGCGTCCGGCTCGACCTGGACCGGGGCGCCGAACGGAGCCCCCGGACCCCAGACCTCCGGGCTGCTCTGGGGCCACCTCGCCGCGATCCGCAGGACCTCGCGGCAGGCCTGGTCGTCAACGTGTGGGTCGACCTCGATCGACACCGCGAGGTCCCAGCTGTGGACCAGGCAGTCGACGAAGTGCATCCGCACCGCGCCGAGCGCAGGTACGTCGCCGTACCCGGGCAGCGCGAGCGTGTCCCGGCGATGGGTGAGCTCCGCGAAGGCATCAGTCACCGCGACGGCCGAGCCCTCCCACTCGTGACGCAGGTCCGTTCCGGAGTCGAGGTCGGCGCCGTCCCACACGAACCGGTCGGGTGTGCGTCTCCGGGCGGTCGCCGCGAACCCGCGGTTGTTGCCGACCATGTGACGCAGCAGGTCGCCGACGCGCCAGCCTGCACACGGCGTCGGCTGGTTGAGGTGTTCGTCGCGGACCTTCGCGACGACGCGGCGCGTGGCGGAAAGCGCCAGCAAGTCGAACGCGCGATGGTCCGTCAACGGCTCGGTAGTCGTCGCCACCACGCCACCACACCTCCACGGGGCTCGGGGCGTCCGACGCTAGGTCTGTCACGCGGAGAGGCACAGGGCCACTGGAGTGCCGTCGGGGCTGGGCCACTCAGGCCGTCAGGGCCCGATCACCGCGCGCAGCTCGGGGTGCTCGGTGAACCGGATGCTCGGGTACTGCGATGACCTCCGGCACGGGCGCTCGGCCGCGGTGCGCTTCGATGTCGACATCGTCGTGCCTGACCGCGACGCCCGGAAGGGCGGCCTCTGCGGCTGCGTCAACGAGCTCACGGCGCGGTGCTGTGCTCCCGGGTCCAGGGCTCGGTCTGGGTCAGGCGGAACAGGTAGCCCAGTGCCGGGACCACGATGAGGCCCGCCAGCCCTACGGCGACCAGCAGCCCCCGCAGCGTCGCCGAGGCTCCCGCAGCGTCCTCGATCCGGACCTCGTCGACCAGGAGCCAGGGGTACTGCCCGAGGCCCCAGCCGACGACCACGCTGGCCACGGCGGCGACGGCGGTGAACCTGGCCAGCGACAACCGACGTCGCCACAGCAACCACAGGGTGGCCAGGCCCGCGGCTGCCGAGATCACGATCAGCGGCGCTGCGCGGCCGGCCAACCCGTCGTAGAGGGTCGGGGCGTCGGCGTGCAGCGGCCACAGCGTGCCCAGCACCACGGCTCCGGTGACGAGGCCCACGCCGATGGTCCGCCGGCGCAGCTGCTCGGCAAGGTCGGTGCGGGCGCCTCGCTCGGCATCTGCCGAGAGGAAGGTGCCGGCCAGGAACGCGCAGGTGCCGACCGCGATCACGCCGCCCAGCAGCGAGGTCGGGGTGAGCCACGAGGCGAACAGGTCGCCCTCTCCGTCCGCGGGGACCCGGCCCGACGCGATCGCGCCGACCACGGCGCCGAGGAAGAACGGCGTGATGAGCGAGGACCCGGCGAAGACCACGCCGAACAGGCGTGCCTGGCCCAGCGTCGCGGCGTACTTGCGGAACGCGAAGCTGGCCCCGCGCAGCACGATGCCGAGCAGTGCCAGCATGAAGGGCACGGCGAGCGTCGTCATGGTCGCGGCGAAGGACTCGGGAAACCCGGTCCACCACATCACGAGCACGTAGATCAGCCAGACGTGGTTGGCCTCCCACACCGGGCCGATGCTGTGGTCGATGAGCGTGCGCACCTCGGCGCCGCGGACGTCACCGCCCGCCGTCGCGTCGAAGAACCCGGAGCCGAAGTCGGCCCCGCCGAAGATCGCGTAGGCGACCACGCCTGCGAAAAGGGCGGCCGCGACGGCTAGCTCGAGGGTCACGTCGCCTCCGGACCGTAGGGGCTCGGCAGGTCGTGCTCGCCGCGTCGCCATCGGCCGGCCATCGACCGGAGCACCACCGCGGCTCCGACTGTCAGGCCGGAGTAGACGACGACCGTCCCGACCAGGCTCCACCAGATCCACGGGCTGTCGCCGGCCGCGTCGCTGGTGCGGAGCACGCCGTAGGCCACCCACGGCTGGCGGCCGACCTCGGTCGCGATCCAGCCCGACTCGAGAGCGACGATGGCCAGGGGTCCCGCGACCACGGCGAAGCGGAGGAACCAGCGCCCGTTGAGCGGGTCGCGCCCCCGTCGCCGGAGGTACCAGAACAGGAGCACGGCCCCAGCCAGCAGGGTTCCGATGCCGACCATGGTCTGGAAGGCGAGGTGGGTGAGGGTGACCGGCGGTCGTTCGTCGGCCGGGATCGTGTCGAGTCCCGGCACCGGCTTGTCGAAGCTGTTGCGCGCGATCAGCGACCCGATCTTCGGGATCTCGACGTAGTAGCGCGCCCTGCCGTCGATCATCACCCCGCCGATGCGCAGCGGCGCCGGCTGCTCGGTCGTCTCGGCGAGCTCGAACGCCGCGAGCTTGGAAGGCTGCCGGTCGCCCTCGTGGAGGCCGAGCACGTGGCCGACCAGGGGCTGGGCCAGGGCGGCGACGCTCGCGAACGCGAACGGGACGATGAAGCCGAGCCGGTGGTGTGGGTCCCGCCTGCCACGCAGCATGCCGGCGGCGTAGACGCCCGCGACGACGAAGCCCACGACCATGAACGCGCCGACCCACATGTGCGCGAACATCAGCCACACGGAGTCGTTGAACATCGCGGCCCAGGGGTCGACGTCGGTCACCTCGAGGGATCCGTCGGCGGTGTCGACCAGGCGGAACCCGGTCGGGTTCTGCATCCAGGCGTTGACCGACAGCACGCAGAACGAACCCACGACGCCCGCCGCCATCATCGGCGCCAGCATGAGCAGGTGCAGGCGTTCGGGCATCCGGCCCCAGCCGTAGAGATAGATGCCCAGGAAGATCGCCTCGACGAAGAAGGACAGGCCCTCGAAGGCGAAGGGCAGCCCGAGCACGTCGCCGAACGGCCCCATCAGGCCGGGCCAGAGCAGCCCCATCTCGAAGCTGAGCACGGTCCCGGACACCGCGCCGATCGCGAACAGCACCGCAGAGACCTTCGACCACCGCTTGGCCAGGTCCAGCGCCACCTCGTCGTCGCGTCGCAGCCCGCGCCGGTGGACGACGAAGATCATCGCCGGGAACGCAACCCCGAAGCACGCGAGGATGATGTGCCAGCCCAGCGAGAGCGCCATCTGGTTCCGCGCGGGGAGCAGCCCGTCCGGCTCCGTCGCCAGTGCGGTGAGCAGGTCCACCGAGAAGGACACACCGTCACTCTACGCTTGTGCTTTCCTTCACAAGCACCCCGTCGCTCGTTCAGAGCGCCCGCAGGCCCGCGGTGGCGAGGGCGCCGAGCAGCACCGACAGCAGCAGCGGCGCCCGCAGCGCCCATGCGGCGCCGGCGACGCCCACCCCGATGAGCTCCCGGGCGTCCAGGCCCTGCCAGTCCGGCCCGGCGAGCTCGACCACGATGAGGGCGGCGAGGAGCACGGGAGCGACCAGACCGACGATCTCGCGGGCCACGGGCGGCAGGGTGCGGTTGCCCAGCACGAGTGGCCCCGTGGCCTTGAGCAGCCAGTTGGCCAGGATCACCGCGATCACCGACAGCCAGACCCTGGTCATGCGGCGGCCTCCGTCGTGTCGGGGCGTCCGGGCAGGACACCCAGGAGAGCGCCGGCCGTCGCGGCGAGCAGCGCGTAGCCCGGCTGGGTCACCAGCAGCAGGCCGGCAGCGATGGCCGCCCCGCACAGCGCGGCCGCCGCCGCTCGCCCTGAGCGCACCTCGTCGAGCACGAGGAGCAGGAAGAACGCCGGGAAGACGACGTCCGCGCCGAGCTGGTCGAGCAGGGCGGGATCGGGTTGGAGCAGCAGGCCGGTGAGCGTGCCGAGGACCCAGCAGGTCCACTGCGGTGCCGTCGCACCCATGAGGCGGGGCACGTCGAAGCGGCCGCCGCCGCGGTGGGCGAGCATGAAGGAGGCGTCGATCAGGCCCTGGGCCTGGGCCGCTCGCCGGGCCCGGCCGCCGCGCAGGCTGTCGTTGAGCGCGAGCCCCATGACCAGGTAACGGGCGTTGATCAGGACGGCCGCGGCGACCGAGGCGAGCGCGCTGCCGCTCGGCAGGGTCGTCAGGAGCGAGAACTGGGCCGAGCCCGAGAACGCGAGGGCCGAGAGGGTCAGCGGCGCGGCGTACCCCCAGCCCGCCGTGGCGGCGGCCGCGCCGAACGAGACCCCGAGCGCGTAGGTCGCCGCGGCCGGTCCGGCGGCCGTGCGGGCCCCAGCCGCGAAGTCCGTGCGCGTGCTCACTCAGGTGCCGCCCTACGTCGCTGGTAGTGACGCCGGGCTCTGGTCCGGTTGCCGCAGTCGGCGGAGCTGCACCAGACGCGGGACCCGTTCTTGGTGCGGTCCAGGAACAGCCAGCCGCAGTCGCTGTCCTGGCACTGCCGGAGCCGCCCGCGGTCCTCGCGCTCCAGGAGGCGCCACATCGCCAGACGCAGCGCGTCGGGCAGGTCCGACACGGACCGCAGGCCCGCCGACCAGTCCAGCGGCATCACGGACGCCAGCTCCGCGCGTCCCAGTGCGGCCAGGAGCTCCCGCTGGAGCGCGGTCACGTCGGGTCCGGCCGGCAGCTCGCCGACCGCCATGGGACGGAGCACGCGGTAGAGAAGCTCGCGAGCCTGCCGCACCTGCGCGGCCACCCGGCGGTCGGTGGCCGGGTCGGTGTCCAGCTCAGCGATGAACGCCGCGGCCTTCGTGTCGTCCAGCAGCCCCACGAAGGCGGCCCAGCGAACGAGGGCGACCCCGTCCGGGATCCGGTCGACGGTGCGGGCCGGGTCGAGCCGCCAGGCCACGGTGTTGACCAGGTCGAGGGCCGGGTGGTTGCCGATCGCCTCGGCCCAGCCGCCGTCCTCGAACCTCAGGACCGATCGCGCAGGAGTTGCCGCCATGCGACCGATGCTAGCAGGCTAAATGCTTTTAGAGTGTTAGATATCGACGCATGACAGGCGGGGCCGATGGCGGCGGCCTCGGGGAAGGTCAGCGGCGCAGCCCGCGGAAGGCGTCGAGCAGGGTCGACTGAGCCTCGGGGGAGAGGGTGTCGACGGGCACGGCCCCGAGCAGGTCCAGCGTCTCGCGCATCTGCTCCAGGTAGCGCCCGCACGCACCGCAACCGCGCAGGTGCCTCTCGAAGCGACGGCGGTCGCGCCTGCCGAGGGAGCCGTCGAGGTAGCTGGTGATCACCTCGACCACCTGCTGGCAGGACATGTCGGCCATGTCAGCTCTCCTCCAGGTACGCCGCGAGTCCGGCGCGGACCATGGTGCGGGCCCGGTGGAGCAGCACCCGCTGGTTCCCCTGGGAGATCTCGAGCATCGAGCAGACCTCCTCGGAGCTGTGGCCCAGCACGTCACGCAGGGTCAGCACGACGCGCTGCCGGTCGGGCAGCGTGTCCAGGACGCTGCGGAGCTCACGGCGTATCTCGCCGGCCAGCGCCGTTCCCTCGACCGCGACGTCCTCGGGCCAGGCCGACGGCGCGGCCCGCCAGTGACCGGCGTGTGCGTCGCCGGCCGGGTGGAACAGCGCGGGGTCCAGGCTCGGACCGGCGTCCTCGCCGGCGATGCTGCTCCACGGCAGGGTGCGGTGCTCGCGCACCCCTCGCCGCTTCGCCGTGTTGACGAGGATCCGGAAGACCCAGGTCCGCAGCGACGACCGGCCCTCGAAGCGGTCCAGCCCCTTGATCACGGCCAGCCAGGTCTCCTGCACCACGTCCTCGGCCGAGGCCTGGGTGGAGACGAAGCCGCGCGCCAGGGTCAGCATGGGTCGCGACCAGTCGGAGACGATCTGGGAGAACGCCGTCTCGTCTCCGGCACGGAGCGCGGCGACGAGCTCGCCGTCGTCCTGTGCCACGCCAGGAGACTAGTGCCCCGCACAGCGGCGCTCATCGATACTCGGGGTTCTCGAAGCCGAAGCGGGTCCCGGCGTCCCACTCCGACCGCTGGTTGCCGTGGGCGGGCACGCCGCCCGCGTCCTTGAGCATCCTGGCGAGGTGCATCAGGTTCCAGGTCATGAACGTGGTGTTGCGGTTGGTGAAGTCGTTGTCCGGGCCGCCGCTGCCAGGGTCCAGGTAGGACGGACCGGGGCCGGCCTCGCCGATCCAGCCGGCGTCGGCGTTCGGCGGGATCGTGTAGCCGACGTGCTGGAGGGAGTAGAGGACGTTCTGCGCGCAGTGCTTGATGCCGTCCTCGTTGCCGGTGATCAGGCAGCCGGCCACCCGGCCGTAGAAGAGGTACTGGCCCTTGTCGTTGAGCTCGCCGGACAGCGAGTAGATCCGCTCGATGAGCTGCTTGGTGACGCTGGAGTTGTCCCCGAGCCAGATCGGCCCGGCCACCACGAGGATGTCGCTGGCCAGGATCCCGGGGTAGAGGTCCGGCCAGGCATCCTTCTCCCAGCCGTGCTCGCGCATGTCGGGGTAGACGCCGGTCGCGACGTCGTGGTCGATCAGCCGGATCTCGGTGACGTCGACGCCCTGCTGGCGCATGATGCCGGCGCTGGCGTCGACCAGCCCCTGGGTGTGGCTCGGCTCCGGGCTGCGCTTGAGCGTGCAGTTGACGAAGGTGGCCTTGAGGTCGGCGAACGCCTGGTCGGGGAGGTGCTGGTCGGTCATGGGAGATCTCCTGCTTCGGGGCCGGGTGGCTGTGGGGCAACGCTCCCGCTCGAGTCGAGACCGATGCCCCCACAGTGCCGTCGCCCTCGCGGCTCGTTACACCGTGTCGTGAAGGGCCCCGGCCACGGGCTACCAGGTCTGGAGACGGGGCACGTGGACCCGCACTGTGCACCCGTGCGGCGACGAGGGCTCCATGGTGCAGGTGCCACCCAGGATGGCGGCCCGGTCCCGCATGGTCGCCAGCCCGCGGTGGCCGGGGGCCGACACGAAGGACTCCGGGTCGACCGCGATGCCGTTGTCGCTGATCACGATCTCGAGCCCCTCCTCGGTGCCCCGGAGCGTCACGACGACCTCGGTGGCCTCGGCGTGCGCCCGGGCGTTGCTGAGCGCCTCCCTGGCGATGCGGAGGGCCTGGCTGCGCTCCACCTGCGGGAGCTCCTGGCCCACCTCCAGGTCGTCGACCGACCAGCGGATCGACGTGTCGTCGAAGATCTGGGAGGCGAAGCTCCGGATGCTCTCGGAGATCGGGACGCTCGTGTGTGTGGGCTCCAGGGTGAAGAGCAGGGTGCGCAGCCGGTTGGTGGCGCCCATGACCAGCTCGCTGAGCGCCGCCTGGAGCGACTCGACCTCGGGCGACGCGCCAGGCAGGTGGTGACGCAGCAGCTGCAGCTGGAGGGTGACCGCGCCCAGGGCCTGGAGGGAGTCCTCGTGCACGTCGGCGGCGATCCGGGCCCGCTCGCCGTCCTCGGCCTCCAGGAGCCGGACGAGGAGACCCTCGTGCCTCGCGGCCAGGGTGCGCAGGGGAGTGATGTCCCGGAAGATGAGGCAGATCCCGTCGGGGGAGGGGTAGACCCGGATCGAGAACCACTTGTCGAGCAGCTCGAAGTGCGCCTCGAACTCGTCCTCCTGCTGGGTCTCGAGCGCTCGTCGGTAGCGGACGTCGAAGACACTGCCGACCGCGGTCGGGAACTCCTCCCAGATGCTCCTGCCGACGAGGTCCTCGACCGTGCGGTCCAGCATCTGCGCGGCGGCCACGTTGACGAACCGGACCCGCCAGTCCCGGTCCAGGTCGAAGAAGCCGTCATCGATCCGGTTGATGGCGCGCGCCAGGTCCACCGGCGTATAGCTCGCGCGAGCATCCATGCGCTGCGCCCCCTGCTTCACACTGGAGCGTCCTGCCCGAGCGGGACTGAAGATGAGGCGCTGGTGACCATGTGGGCGGTCCCGCCTGACGACGCCTGGAGGCGTTCACGATGAAGGGGAAGCCGGCCAGGGTCCAGGGACAGCTCTTCGGAGGATTATGACACAAGACGGCCCGGCGCCCGGGCGCCCCAGGCTGGTGCGCACGGGTCACAGGTCGCCGACTCGGATCGCCACCACGCCGGCCAGAGCCGCGAGCAGCGGCGTGTTGACGATGAACACCTGCTTCAGCTCGTGCAGGCTCGCGTGCGCGACCAGGGCGCCGACCATGATGGGCATCAGGAGCCCGGCCGCGAGCGGGGTCAGGAACCGGTCCACGCCCAGCAGCCACGGCAGGATCAGGCCCGCCGCACCGGCGAGCTCCGCGACGGCCACGATGCGCAGGACGGGCAGCGGGTAGGGGGCCACGCCGGTCTGCCCCGTGGCGATCATCCGCTCCTTGGACATCCAGGACTTGAGCGAGCCGGAGTAGAGGAAGACGCTCGCGGCCACGATCTGCAGGGCCCAGGACAGGACGTTCATGAGGACGGCGGGTAGAGCTGCCCGTCGATCACGTCGGGTGCGTTGCGTGCCGCGATGGACTCGAGGGACTCTCCGCGTCGCCAGAGGCCGTGGGCGATGGCCGCGTAGGGCCGCACGGCGGTCGGCGCCCACGATGCCGGCTTCCAGGCCTTGGACCTCGCCAGCGCCTTCGGGCAGTGGAAGAACGCCTCCTCGACGGTCACCAGGAGCGCGAGCGCCGGCCGGTGGGCGCGCACGACCATGTCGTCGAAGAAGGGGCCATCGGTGACCACCCGGGCGGCGCCGTTCACGCGCAGCGTCTCCGGGCGGCCGGGGATCAGGAAGATCAGGCCGGCGTGGGGGTTGTCCACGACGTTGCGGAACCCGTCCATGCGCCGGTTGCCGGAGCGTTCGGGGATCGCGAGGGTGGTGTCGTCGAGCACCCTCACGAAGCCGGGCGGGTCACCCTTCGGCGAGACGTCGCACGAGCCGTCTGCGGAGGACGTCGCGACCAGGACGAACGGACAGCCGGCGATCCACTCGCGGTGCTCCTCGGCGAGGCGCGGCTCGACCTTGTCGCGGACCACGGGCTCGGGGACACCGAAGCGCTCGAGCTCGGACGTCGACCGGATGGTCGGCAGCTCGTCCCAGCGACGTGCCGCCGGGTGGCTCCGGTCCTCGACGTGCATCGTGTGTCCTCCTCCGACTCGGGAAACTCTTCGCCGACAAGACGCAGCGAGGTGCGGCCGCGTGACACGGCGGGGGGAGGACGTGGGCCGGGTCACCCGGGGTGACGGCCGTCGGCTGGGGTCACCACAGCTCCGGGTAGGTCTCCATGAAGGCCAGCTTCTGCGGGTTGGCGACGAGCTGGAGGGACTGGACCCTTCCGTCGGCGACGGAGAGCGCCATCGTCGTGATGGTGGTCCCGTCGAGCCGGGCAACGATGCCCGGTGCCCCGTTGAAGTGCTCGACGGAGAAGGTGGTCCCCTCGGGCACACGAGGAGCGAAGCTGGCCAGCAGCCGCGCCACCCGGTCGCGGCCGTGCACCGGCTGGCGAGGAGCACGGGCCAGTCCGCCACTGTCGCTGATGATCACGACGTCCGGCGCCAGGAGCTCCATGAGGGCGTCGACGTCCGCGTGGGCACAGGCCTCGAGGAAGCGGTCGACGACCTGGGCGTGGACGCGCAGGTCGGAGCGGTAGCGGGCGTGCCCGGCGTCGACGCGGTCGCGGGCGCGGTGGACCAGCTGACGCACGGCCGTCTCCGTGCGCCCGAGGGTGGCCGCCACCTCGGGGTAGGGCCGGTCGAAGACCTCGCGGAGCACGAACGCGGCACGTTCGAGGGGAGACAGGGTCTCCAGCACGACCAGCAGCGCCATCGACAGTGAGTCGGCGAGCTCGGCGGCCGCCGCCGGGTCCCGCTGCGGGTCGGGTTCGTCGGCCACCGGCTCCGGTAGCCAGGACCCGGTGTAGCTCTCTCGTCGCGCCTTGGCGCGTCTCAGGTGGTCGAGGGAGAGGCGGCCGACGACGGTGGTGAGGAAGGCCTCGGAGTTCGAGACCGCCGAGCGGTCCGTCCTGGACCATCGGAGCCACGCGTCCTGCAGCACGTCCTCGGAGTCGGTGACGGATCCGAGGATCCGGTAGGCCACCCCCATCAGGTGTGGTCGATGGCCCTCGAAGACGGCGACGGCGCTCGACCCGTCATCTCCCCGTTCGTCGGAGGTCGGGGACCCAGCATCCATCGGCCTGCTCACCCTCCGGGCAGTGCCTTCGTGTCGTGGTCCTCCTCGGGCAGCGGCTGCTCGTCGGCGTACATCAGCTGGGAGAGCCGGGAGCGGAGCCGGGCCGAGCCGCCGTGGGGGTTCGGGATCCCCGCGTCGTCGACGTCGGGAGGCGCAGGGAGAACGGCGTGCGGCGCTCGCTGCCTGAGGGTCGCGGCCCGGTCGGCCGGCAGCGGCCGGTGCCGCTCGCTGTAGGCGCCGTCGGGGGAGCGCATGATGACGCCGGTCGCCTCGCCGTGGGCCAGGCGGTCGTTGTCCACGCGCTGGAGGCCCACGCACCAGCGTCGGGCGACCACGAAGACGAGCAGCGGTACGACGAAGATGGCCACTCGGACGGCATAGGTGATGCCGTTGAGGCTGACGTGGAGCCGGGTCGCGAGGATGTCGTTGCCGCCGGCGGCCCAGAGCAGCCCGTAGGCGGCGATCATCGCGGCCATGAACGCCGTGCGGGTGGGCGCGTCCCGCGGCCGCTGCAGCAGGTGGTGCTCTCGCTTGTCACCGGTGACCCACGCCTCGAGGAAGGGCCACCCCATGACGAGCAGGAAGGGCGCCAGGGCGAGCACCTGGCCGGGCAGGAGGACGTTCCAGGAGATCGTGTGACCGGCGACGTGGGTCTCCCAGCCCGGGAAGATCCGCAGCAGGCCCTCGGCGATGCCCATGTACCAGTCGGGCTGGGAGCCCGCGGTGACCTTCCCGGGGTCGTAGGGCCCGTACTTCCAGATCGGGTTGATGGAGAGCACCGCACCCATCAGGGCCAGGGTGCCGAACACGACGAAGAAGAACCCCGTCGACTTGGCGATGTAGACGGGCAGGAACGGGTAGCCGACGACGTTCCGCTCGGTGCGGCCGGGGCCGGCCCACTGCGTGTGCTTGTGGTAGACGATCAGGAGCAGGTGGGCCGTGACCAGCGCGAGCAGCAGGCCCGGGATCAGGAGCACGTGCACGATGTAGAGCCGCGGAATGGCGTTGGTGCCGGGGAACTCGCCCCCGAACGCGAGGAACGACAGGTAGCTCCCGACCACTGGTGTGGCCTTGACGATCCCGTCCGCGATCCGGAGGCCGGTGCCCGACAGCAGGTCGTCGGGCAGGGAGTAGCCCGCGAAGCCCTCGAGCACCCCGAGCAGCAGCATCGTGCCGCCGATCAGCCAGGTGATCTCGCGGGGCTTGCGGAAGGCGCCGGTCACGAACACGCGGATCAGGTGGACGAGCATCCCGGCGATGAAGACCATGGCGGCCCAGTGGTGGATCTGCCGGATGAGCAGGCCGCCGCGCACGTCGAAGGTGATGTGCAGCGTCGAGGCGTAGGCATCCGACATCGGCACGCCGCGCAGCTGGGCGTAGGAGCCTTCGTACGTCGACTCCGACATGCTCGGCGTGAACCACAGCGACAGGAACACGCCGGTGAGCAGGAGGACGACGAAGCTCCACAGGGCGATCTCTCCCAGCATGAACGACCAGTGGTCCGGGAAGACCTTCCGCAGGTACCTCCGCCCCGCGGTGGACAGGCTGACCCGGTCGTCGGCCCAGCCGGCGACCGCTGCCACTGCGTGCTTCTCCGAAGCCATGTCATGACCCTTCTGAGAGGGATTGCGCGTCACTCTTCAGACACCGGAGGACGCGTGGTTGTGACATGCCGCGACGAGGCCTGGGTCACACCGCAGGCGCAGTGGCCCCGTGACGCCCGCCGCTCCCGTGGCGGGGTCGGTCAGGCGTGGTCGTCGCCGGTGCCCGGAGCCTCGGCAGCGGCGCGGAGCCCCTCGCTCTCGATGGCCAGGAACCGCCTGATCTTCGAGCCGAGGAGGAACCCGATCGGCCGGCCAGCAGCCCGGTCTGATCGATCGAGAGGAACGGCCCCGCCCGACCGTCCGGCAGCGGCTCGACCACGTGGCGACCAGTGGTGCGCACGCCGGCCGACGTGCTGGACCACGTGAACTCGACGTCCGGCACCAGCGCGCTGACCGTGTATGACCCACGATGTCTCCGCCACTGTTGGCCGGAAATGCCGGTCCCCTGGCTGCCCGGCGGCTGTTTCGAGCGACGCCTGTTGCGCACCATCGGGACATGACCAGTCTCGAACAGCCGGCCCAGGTGCGGACCCTCGACGCGGCCCGCGCAGAGTTCCACCGACAGCGCGGCCGGGTCAGCCGGATCGTCGCAGGTCTCTCCAGGACCACCTTCGACGCGCCGCCGTCTCCGAGCGTCACCCGCGCCATCGCGCGCCAGGGCCACTTCTCGACGTACGACGCAGAGGTGGGCTGGTCGGCACGCCTCGTGGTCGGGCACCTCGGCGACAGCGCGCGCATCTTCGCGGAACGCAT
The DNA here is from genome assembly GCA_963766475.1 of uncultured Actinomycetota bacterium. GTDB lineage: Bacteria > Actinomycetota > Actinomycetes > Propionibacteriales > Nocardioidaceae > Nocardioides. The sequence goes on from CAVXZS010000012.1 coordinate 126,021, forward strand.
CCGGCGGGTGCGCACGGAGGCGGCGCCGTGGCTGGCGGACTTCGTCACCGACGAGCAGGACCGGATCGACCGCTATCTGAACGCGGTGCCGGGCGACCTCGTCGACGGGCTCGAGCTCGCGCAGGACTCACTCGAGGCGGCACTCGCAGAGGTCCGCGAGGCCGAGCTGTCGAGGACGGCGACGCACGAGGTCGACGGTCCCCTCACGCTGGCGGACATCGTCGCGTTCCTGCCCGACCACCAGCGCGACCACGCGGACCAGCTGGACCGGCTCGCGGAGACTACTCGAAGCGGACCGCTCCGCAGTCGACGCACTCGAACCGTCTGACCGAGTGACCGTCCTCGAACTCCTCGAGACGGAGCTCCCATCGATGGTCGATCTCGACCGTGGCGGTCGTCGCGAGCGAGGTCATCGAGCCCTCCGCGTGTCGTGGTCGGTCGGTCGGGGCGGTCCGGTGGACCAGGGGACGGTGCCCATCCCCCTGCTTGCCCATGTCCGGCAGCGAGCCGAATCTTTCAGACCCGACCAAGTTTCCTCCGGCATGCGGAACAAGCCGTCGCGCCGGATCGTTGGCGCGGTCGTGGACGTCCCCAGCTCGCTCGAACTGCTCACCCACCGACTCGACCTGCTGCGCGCCGACCGTGCGGCGGCCGTGACCGCGAGTCTCCGCGACGTGACCGGTGACCTGGCCGACCGGGCCACCAACGTCGAGGCGTCGATCCGGCTCCAGCTTCTCGACGAGCGCATCGCGCTGCTCGAGCTCGAGATCGAGGAGAGCCGGCGGCACCGGCACTCCGACGGCCTCGTCTCCGTGGGCGACGCCGTGCGGGTCGACCTGGGTGACGGACCGGAGGAGTACGTCGTCGGCTCGGTCGAGCAGGCCGCGGCGGGCGTGCCCACGATCACCCCGGGCAGCCCCGCCGGCCGGGCCATCGTCGGGGCGGCCGTCGGATCGACCGTGGCCTACGAGCCGCGCCCCGGTGTCCGCGTCGAGGTGCGGATCCTCGAGGCGACCGCCCCGCTGGCGCCGTCCGCCTGACCCGATAGCGTCACCGCCGGCGGAGGGAGCCGGATGGACCAGGACGACTACGAGGGCCACGACGCGGTCGGCCTGGCCGCACTGGTGCGCGAGGGCAAGGTCAGCCCGCAGGAGCTGCTCGACGCGGCGCGGACCCGGGCCGCCGAGGTCAACGACCGGATCAACGCCATCGTGGTCGACGTCGACCCGCCTCGGTCGGGTGGCGAGACGGCCGGCGAGACCGGCCCGTTCGCCGGCGTGCCGTTCCTGCTCAAGGACCTCGGCCAGGACCTCGAGGGCTACCCCACCAGCGGCGGGTCCCGGTCGCTGGCGACCACCCCCGTCACCGAGAACGCCACCGTCGTCCAGCGCTGGCTCGACGCAGGGCTGGTGGTGTTCGGCAAGACCAACACCCCGGAGTTCGGTGCCAAGGGGGTCACCGAGTCGCACCTGTTCGGGCCGGCGCGCAACCCGTGGAACACCGACCACACCCCGGGCGGCTCCTCGGGCGGGTCGGCGGCGGCGGTCGCGGCGGGCATCGTGCCCTGCGCGGCGGCCAGCGACGGCGGCGGCTCGATCCGGATCCCGGCCTCGGCGTGCGGCCTGTTCGGCCTGAAGCCCTCGCGGGGGCTGGTGCCGTCCGGCCCGCTGGTCCAGGAGGGGCTCGGCGGCACCGCTACCCACGGCGTCGTCTCCCGCTCGGTCCGTGACACCGCGGCGATGCTCGACGTGCTCGTGGGCGGCACACCGGACGGCCCCTACCTCCCGGCGCTGCCCGAGACGTCGTACGCCGCGGAGGTGGGCCAGGACGTCGGCCGGCTCCGCATCGGCCTGTGCACGGCCAGCGCCATCAACCCGGAGCCGCACGCCGAGGCGGTGGCCGCGGCCACGGAGGCGGGCCGCCTCCTCGAGTCCCTGGGCCACGAGGTCGAGCAGCTCGACAGCGCGCCGTTCGACGACGAGGCGCTCGCCAAGGACTTCCTCACGACCTGGTTCGTCTACGCCGCCGACTCCGTCGCCCAGGCCAAGGCGTTCGGCGGCTCCGGCGACAGCGGCTTCGAGCCGGACACGCTGGTCATGGCCGCGCTCGGCCGGGCCACCAGCCCCGTCGACCTGGTCCGCGCGATCGAGAACCGCCAGGTGCACGTGCGCCGCCTGGCGGAGTTCCACGAGTCCTTCGACCTCCTGCTCACGCCGAGCACCGCCGCGCCGCCGCCGAGGATCGGCGCCCTCGACCTGTCCCCGGCACTGCAGCGGGCACAGACGGCGCTGGTCAGGGTGCGCGGTGCCGGTCTGCTCCGGGTCACGCCCCTGGTCGACCAGCTGGTCACCGAGAACCTCGGCTGGGTGCCCTACACCCAGCTGGCCAACCTCACCGGTCGACCCGCGATGAGCGTGCCCCTGCACTGGACCGCGGACGGGCTGCCGATCGGCGCGCAGCTGGTCGGCCGGCTCGGCTCCGAAGGAGTCCTGCTGCGACTGGCCGCCCAGCTCGAGCAGGCGCAGCCGTGGGCGGAGAAGCGACCGCCGCTGTAAAAGGGGTGCTCGCCGGATGGGAGAGCCGCCTTGGTTGGATGGCCGGGTGAGCAGCGACCTGCCCGGAGACCGGTCCGGGGACTTCACCGGTGAGTTCGTCCGGCACCTCGGGCTCGAGATGACCGACGTGAGCGGCGACCGCGTCGTGGGCAGGTGGGAGGCGGCGGCCAAGCACCACCAGCCCTACGGCATCGTGCACGGTGGCGTGCACTGCTCGGTCATCGAGACGCTGGCCAGCTTCGGTGCGGCCGTGTGGCTGGGCGAGCGCGGCCAGGTCGTGGGCGTCAACAACAACACCGACTTCTACCGCGCGGTGCGCGAGGGCGCGATGACCTCGACCGCCACGCCGATCCACCGCGGCCGGACCCAGCAGGTCTGGGTCGTCGAGACCGTCGACGCCGAGGGCCGGGTCGTGGCGCGCGGTCAGGTGCGGCTGCAGAACCTCTATCCCCGGGACTGACGCAGCGGCTGTCGGCCGGGCATGGGGGACACTGGTCCTGCCGGTCAGGTTCTTTACAGGTTGGGTGACGCACCCTCGGCGGACAGGAACCGGCGAGGAGCGTGCGAATGGCGAAGGTGGGCCTCTGCGAGGACGACCCGGCTATCCGGCGGGTCGTCAACGACGCGATGCGGCTCGCAGGACATGACGTCGTCCTCGCGCACAACGGGGCCGAGGCGGTGCAGCTCTTCGGCGCGGACGACGACCTCGACGTGATCATCCTCGACATCGGGCTGCCCGATGCCGACGGCCGAGACGTCTGCCAGGCGCTGCGCTCGGCCGGCCAGCCCGCGCCGGTGCTCTTCCTGACCGCGCTGGGGGCCGTGCACGACCGGCTGGCCGGCTTCAGTGCGGGTGCCGACGACTACCTGCCCAAGCCGTTCGACGTCAAGGAGCTGATCGCGCGGGTCGAGGCACTGGCCAAGCGCGGCCGGATCGTGACGGCCAAGGCGCCCACCGACCTGGTCCTCGACCCCGCCCGGCACGCCCTGGTCTGCGAGGCCCGGGAGGCGATGCTCACGCCGACCGAGTTCCGCATGCTCGCGGCCATCACGTCCCGGCCGGGCGAGGTCGTACGCCGCCGGGTGGTCGTCGCCGCGGCGTGGCCCAACGGCGGCCAGGTCAGCGAGAACACCGTCGACTCCTACATCCGGCGCATCCGGGTCAAGCTCCGGGAGATCGGCTCGCCGCTGCAGCTCACGACGGTTCGCGGGGTTGGCTACACACTGAGGTGATGGAGACCGTCGCGCGCCGTGCCGCTCGACGGCTCGGCCCGCGGTCCTTCCGCGGCACGATCGTGGCCTCGACGGTCGGGCTGATGACCGTGTCGATGATCGTCGTCGGCCTGTTCATCCAGCTGCTCCTGAGCCGCGCTGCCGAGAACGACGTCGACGAGGTCCTCCACCAGCGCGCGGACACGGCGCTCGCGGTGATCCGCGACGCGTCGGTGACCGGCCTCACCGTGCCGAGGGACTCCCTCGAGCCCGGCATCGTCGTCTACGACGCGGACGGCGAGGTGGTCGCCGGATCGGTCGGCGACGACGCCCGCGACCTCGCCGCGGAGCTGGCCGAGACGGACCGGGAGCGGACCAGCGACGGCCCGGGTGGGGTCGCCCGGCTGCTGGCGGTGCCGTTCGAGACCCCGGGCGGCGAGCGCGGTGTGCTGGTGGTCAGCCAGGACACCACGCCCTACGAACGGTCGGAGCGGTATGCGCTCTACGCCACCGGCATCCTCGCCGTCCTCGTCATCGCGACCACCGCGATGTTCGCGCTGCGCGTGACGCGGCAGGCGCTCGAGCCGGTCGCGCGGATGGCACAGCGGGCCGCGGAGTGGAGCGAGCGGGACCTGACCTCGAGGTTCGCGCTCGGGCCGCCCACCAACGAGCTCGCGGCGCTGGGGGAGACCCTCGACCACCTGCTCGACCGGGTGGCCTCCGCGATCCTGTCCGAGCAGCGGCTCACCGCCGAGCTGGCGCACGAGCTGCGCACGCCACTGACGTCGATCCAGGGCTCGGCGGACCTGGCGCTGCTCCGCGGCGTACGGGATGCCGCGACCCGGCAGGACCTGGAGCAGATCTCCGCCTCCGCACGCGAGATGTCGGCGGTGATCACCACCCTCCTCGACCTGGCCCGGGACGAGTCGCCGAGCTCGCGGCGGCGCACCTGCACGGTCGCGGACCTCGTCCCCGCGCTGGTGACCGCCGCGGGCGCCGTGCCGGTGGAGGACCGCACCGGGTCCTCGTCGGCCAGCATCGCAGCGCCGAGGGACCTTGTGGTGCGCGCCATCCTCCCGCTGGTCGACAACGCGTCCCAGCACGCTCGCGGCGGGATCGTGCTCACCGCGACCGACGGGCCGGACGTCGTCGAGCTCACCGTGTCCGACGACGGTCCCGGCGTGGACCCGGACCGGCGTGAGGAGGTCTTCCAGCCCGGCGTGACCTACCGGGAGGGCGGGGCCGGCCTCGGGCTCGGGATCGCGCGTCGGGTGGCCCGGTCCTTCGGCGGGGAGATCACGTTGGCCGAGTCGACCGGCGGCGCGTGCTTCGTGGTCTCGATGCCGCGGCGCTGAGCGCCTGCCGCGGCGAAGAGGTCAGCCAGGGCGCTGCATCGCCAGCCTCACGTGGGTGCCGACGCTGCCGTAGCCGTCGTAGCCGCCGCGTCGCTCCAGCACCTCGACGTGGAACCCGGTCGACAGCGGCATCGTGAACGCGTGCAGCAGCTCGCCCGCGCCGCTTCGGTCGTAGAGGAGCTGGTGGTCGCGCAGGTCCGCGAGCAGGTCGGGGTCCAGACCGAATCGGGCGTCGAGGTCGGCGTAGTAGTTGTCGGGCACAGGCATGAGCGGTACGCCGCGGGCGCGCAAGTCAGTCACCTGGCGCCGAACGTCCGCACAGGCCAGGGCCACCTGGGTGATGCCGGAGACGGCCTCGCGCCCCGCCCCGACCTCCTCGACGTGGAGCACGAGTCGCAGCGAGCCCGACGCCGGGCGGAACGCACGGCTCCGGAGCCTCCCGTGCGGCTCGATGAACTCCTCGACGGCGCCGGGTGCGAGCCCGAGCAGTGTGCGCAGGAAGGAGACCTGCTCGTTGAGGCGGTCGCCCGGCACTGCCACTGCGATGTGGTCGAGGCCGAGGTAGCCGGCTCGCTGCTCCGCCACGATGGGGACCGCCACGAAGTCGCCCCGCCAGTCGTCGACGTCGCCGGGCGGAGCGCTGACGAAGACGTGCAGCCCGGACGGTGAGGTGATGCCCGGCAGGTGCGCCTCTCCCTCCCGACGGGTGCGGTCGACCTCGGGCCAGAGGAGCGCCTTGGCCCGTTCGGCAACTCCGGAGACGGGGGCGGCCACCACTCCGAGCGCCGGGTCCTTGGAGACACCGCCGTTCACCACGACGTGTGCCTCGCCGTGGCGCCACCAGGTGACGGGCTTGCTCCGGTGCCGTCCCGCGAGCGCGAAGCCGAGCGACTCCAGCAGTGTGGTGACGTCGGGACCACCCGGCACCTCGAGGAACGCCGGGTCGACCGATGTCGGGGGCGGGGGAGCGGAGCGGAGCCCGAGCTGGTCCTCCAGGAAGAGCAGGGAGCGCATCGCGTCGCGAGCCGTGCGCGCGGGGTCGGCCTCGCGCACGACGTCGCTGAACACCTCCAGCGAGACCGGGCCGCGGTAGCCGGCATCCAGGGTCGCGGCCACGACCCCGGCCACGTCGAGGGTGCCCTCGCCCGGGAAGCAGCGGAAGTGCCGGCTCCACTCGAGGAGGTCCATGTCCATCAGCGGCGCATCGGCGACCTGCAGGAAGCCGATCCGCTCGCCCGGTATGCCGGCCAGCGCCCGGCCGTCGTCACCGCGGGCGAGCATGTGGAAGGTGTCGACGGCCAGCGTCACGTGCGGGTGGTCGGCACGGCTCACCGCGTCCCAGGCGTGCGAGACGCGATCGACGTGCCGACCCCAGGCCAGCGCCTCATAGGCGATCCTCACCTCGTGGTCGGCGGCGAGGTCGCCCAGCCGGTGCAGCTGCGCTGCGGTCAGGTCGAGGTCGTCGACCGCGTCGGGGGCGACGTTGGAGCAGACCAGCACGGTCCGGGCGCCGAGCTCGGAGGCCACCGAGAGCTTGGCGCGGAAGCGGTGCTCCACCTCGGCGAACCGCTCCGGCGGCACGCCCTCGACGTCGCGGACCGGTTGCAGCAGGTCGACGGCCACCCCGAGGTCGGCGCACCGCTGCGCCACCTGGCGCGGGGAGAGCGGGCAGGCGATCAGGTCGTTGTCGAAGATCTCCACGCCGTCGAAGCCGGCCGCGGAGACGGCCTCGAGCTTGTCGGTCAGCAGCCCGCTCAGGGAGACGGTCGCGATGCCTCGCCTCACGCCGCGACCAGCTCCTCGAAGTGGCGGGTCATCCTGGTCGTGTCGGGCACCCGGCCGGTGAAGTACTCGAACGCGCCGACGGCCTGGTGCACTGCCATCCCGCCGCCGGGCACGACCCGGCAGCCGCGCGAGCGCGCCAGCCGGACCAGCTCGGTCTCGAGCGGGAAGTAGACGACGTCGGACACCCAGAGGTCGGGGCGGACCACGCTGCCCGGCACCGCCATGCCCGGGTGGCCGAGCATGCCGAGCGGAGTGGCGTTCACCAGCCCCTGGACGTCGTCCAGGGCTCGGTCCAGGTTGCTGACGGCCGCGACGCGCGCGTCGCCGTACCGCTTGGCGAGCCGGACCACGCACTCCTGGGCCCGCTCCGGGTCGGCGTCGAGCACCGACACGTGCTCGGCCCCCTGGTCGAGGAGGCCGTAGCCGACCGCCGCGCCCGCGCCACCGGCGCCGACCAGCAGCACCCGGTCCTGCACGGCGTCGGGCAGCGCGGCACGGAACGCCCGGCCGTAGCCGGACCAGTCGGTGTTGCGGCCGAGGCGCCGGCCCTCGCGGAAGATCACGGTGTTGACCGCGCCCAGGTCCGCCGCGTCGGCGGAGAGCTCGTCGAGCAGGGGCAGCACGACCTGCTTGAACGGGTGGGTGATGTTGAGCCCGTCGAAGCCCAGCCGCTCGGCCCAGTCGAGCAGGTCGGGCAGCTGCGCGGCCCCGATGCCGAGCATCCCGGTGTCGATGAGCCGGTAGCTGACGCGGAGGCCGCACTCCGCACCCTCGCGCTCGTGCAGGGCGGGGGTGAGCGAGGCCTCGATGCCCGCGCCCACCAGGCCGAGGAGGTAGGACGTCTGCTGTCGTGCCACGCTCACGCCACGCGGACCGAGACCCGGTCGGCTTCGCCGGGCTCGCGGTGGCCCACGTCGCTGGTCGGTAGTCGGTGGGTGGCCCGCGGCCCGGTCGCCACCGCGATCGCGGAGATCACGCAGGCACCGGCGGCGAACGTCGCCACCCGCGCCCAGTTGTCGGCGTCGGAGCCGATCAGCGCGCTGGCGATGGTCGGGGTGAAGCCGGCCAGCGCGAAGCCGAACTGGGTGCCGATCGCCATGCCGGAGAGCCGGACGCGGGTCGGGAAGTACTCGGCGTACGTCGCCGGCCACACCGCGTTCGGCATGCTGTAGACGACGCCCGCCAGGAGCACGCCGGTGACGAACATCAGCACCACCTGCCCATGCGCGATCGCGCCGAGGAAGACCACGACCAGAACGGCGCTGCCGAGGACGCCGGTGACGAAGACCGGCTTGCGCCCCACGCGGTCCGAGAGCTGTGCCCACAGCGGGATCACCGCGATGGCCACCACGTTGGCCACGATGGCCAGCCACAGCATCGTCGTCTTGCTGATGCCGATGTCGTAGTCGTCGGAGGTCGCCAGGTTGAGGGCGAACACCGCGAACATCGTGTTGACCGTGGCGATGAAGGCCGCGAAGAAGACGCGCAGGACGCCGCGCCAGTGGTCACGGAACAGGACGGTCAGCGGCATCTCGGACGGCTCGCCGGTCTCGACCTCGGCCTGGAACTCGGGCGTCTCGTCGAGCCGCCGCCGGATGATCAGCCCGACCAGCACGACGACGGCGCTGATCCAGAACGGGATCCGCCAGCCCCACGACTGCAGCTGGTCGTCGTCGAGCACTGCGGCGAGCGGCAGGAAGATGGCGGGTGCCAGGATCTGGCCGCCCTGGGTGCCGCTGAGGGTGAAGCTGGTGAAGAAGCCGCGACGGTCATCGGGCGCGTGCTCGAAGGACATCGAGTTGGCACCCGCCTGCTCGCCGGCGGCGGACAGGCCCTGCAGCAGCCGCAGCGCCACGAGGAGGACCGGCGCGAGCAGGCCGACCTGCGGGTAGGTGGGGAGACACCCGACGAGGAACGTCGAGAGGCCCATCAGCAGGATCGTCCCGATCATCACCCGCTTGCGGCCCAGCCTGTCCCCGACGTGGCCCATGATGAACGAGCCGATCGGCCGGGCGACGTAGGCGACCCCGAAGGTCGCGAACGCGGCCACCGTCGCGGCGGAGTCGTTGCCCTCGGGGAAGAAGATGTCGGGGAAGACGAGCGCGGCCGCGGTGCCATAGATCGCGAAGTCGTAGTACTCCAGGGCGCTGCCGATCCACGCGGCGAGCGCGGCCTTGCCAGGTGTCCGCCGCTCGTCCTTCGCAGCATCATGGGTCGTGGTCATGGCGTCGTTCCTCCGGTCCCCTCCCGGCCCGGCCAGGAGTCGTCGGTTCACCGTCACGTGACCGCCGTCACGCTGGCAATCGTTTGCCATTTCTTGCCAGAATGAGGCCGTGAGCCGAGCGGAACGTCGTCACCGAGTCACCCTCACCGACGTCGCCGAGGCCGCCGGCGTGGCCGCGTCGACGGTCTCCCGCGCCTTCACGAACCCCGGCCGGGTCAACCACCAGACGCGCACCCACGTCCTCGAGGTGGCCGAACGGCTGGGCTACGCACCCAACCCCGCGGCGCAGGCGCTCGAGTCGGGGCGGACGAGGACGCTGGCCCTGCTCGTGCCCGACATCACCAACCCCTACTTCGCGGGCGTGATCAAGGGGGCCGAGCGCGCTGCGGCCGCCGCCGGGCTGATCCTCGTCCTGGGCGACACCCAGGAGAGCTCCGCCACCGAGGCCCACCTGGTCCGCCGGCTCGGCCCCGCGGTGGACGGCTTCGTGCTCAGCGCCTCGCGGCTCCCGGACGCCGAGCTGCTGCGCGCCGCCGAGGACAACCCGGTGGCCCTCGTCAACCGGGCCACGCCGGGGGTGGCGTGCGTGGTGGCGGACTTCGACGCCGGGACCCGCCAGATCGTCGACCACCTGGCCTCGCTCGGGCACGACTCGCTCGTGTTCCTGGGTGGTCCACCGGAGTCGTGGTCCGGCGCCCGCAGATGGGCGGGCCTGCGCACCGCCGCAGCGGAGCGCGGACTGAGCGCCACCAGGTTCGGGCCCTACGCACCCACCCTCGGCGGCGGCCCAGCGGCCGCCGACGCCGTGCTGGCCTCGGGTGCGACCGCCGTGGTCGCGCACAACGACATGCTCGCGATCGGCGTCATGCAGCGGCTGGTGGAGCGTGGCGTCGCCATTCCCGGCGACCTGAGCGTGGTCGGGTTCGACAACATCGTCGGAGCCGAGTTCTGCTCACCCGCGCTCACGACTCTCGCCGAGCGGACCGAGGACGCCGGAGCGCGGGCGGTCGAGGCCGTGGCCGCCCAGGCGTACGCGCGGGCCGCCGAGCCGCCGACCCGGGTCCTGCCGACGCAGCTGGTGGTCCGGCAGTCGACCGGGACCGTGCCAGCCCGCCAGGTCTCGTGACGAAGCCTCATCTGAGCCGTGGGAGGGCGCCGGCGCGTGACCTCCGGACGAGCCCGGCGCCCCATCACGGCGACTTTCGTGTTTTGATGCCGGGGCAGACCCTCGTCGTCCCGTCTCGGAGGCACCCAGACATGCACGTACCTCGTCGAACACTCGTATCGCTCGCCGCCGCAGGAGCCGGTCTCTCGCTGGCGGTCTCGATGGCCGTGGCGCCGGGCGCCCAGTCCGTCGTTCCCCAGGAGCGCACCGCCGGCACGTCCGGCGCGAAGACCTATCACCGCCTGGCCAAGGCCAAGAAGGACTTCGTCCGGCTCGACCTTCTCGCCCTCAACGACTTCCACGGCAACCTCCAGCCGCCGACCAGCACGAGCGGCCAGATCAACGCCACGAAGGCGGGCGGCGCGGCGTTCCTGGCCAGCCTGCTCAACCGGGAGCGCGCGAAGTCCCGCGCCAACGGCGCCACCCCGCTGACGGTCGCCGCGGGCGACCTGATCGGCGCCAGTCCGCTGCTCTCGGCCGCGTTCCACGACGAGCCCACGATCAAGGCGATGAACATGATGCACCTCGACGTCAGCTCGGTGGGCAACCACGAGTTCGACGAGGGCGTGACAGAGCTGCTGCGCATGCAGAGGGGCGGCTGCCTCGCGGACGGCAACGGCCTCAACGGCCAGGACTCGTGTCCCGGGGGTCAGACCTTCGAGGGAGCCGACTTCAAGTACCTCGGCGCCAACGTGGCGTGGAAGGACCCCAGCAGCCACCCGCGGCCGACGCCGTTCAAGCCCTACCAGATCTTCCGCGTCAAGGACGAGAAGGTCGCGTTCATCGGCATGACCCTCGAGGGCACGCCCACGATCGTCAGCCAGGCCGGGATCGCCGCCGTCGACTTCAGGGACGAGGTCGAGACGGCCAACGCGCTGGTGCCCAAGCTGCAGAAGAAGGGCGTCAAGTCGATCATCGTGCTCCTGCACGAGGGGGTCACGCCCGCCGACCCCACCGCCTACAACAGCTGCAGCGGGGTGAGCGGAGCGGGGCTCGCGATCGCCCAGAACCTCGCACCGCAGATCGACGCGGTGGTCAGCGGGCACACCCACCAGCCCTACAACTGTGTCGTCAAGGACCCCCGCGGTCACTCGCGCCTGTTCACGAGCGCTTCGTCGTTCGGCCGGATGGTGACCAAGCTGCACTTCCTCATCGACCCGAAGAAGCATGACATCGTGCGGCCGGCCGCGTACGCCGAGAACATCGTCAACGCCAACGCCGAGGGCCAGAAGCAGTCGAAGAAGGTCAACAGCCTCATCTCGGCGTTCAACACCCTCGTGCAGCCGATCGCCAACCAGGTCATCGGCCACATCGTGGGCACCAACCCGACCACGGTCAGCAAGAAGCCCGACCGCGCCAACACGCCGGAGTTCGTCGACGGTGGCGACGACTCGGTCCTCGGCAACCTGATCGCGGACGCCCAGAAGGCCGACCCCACGGTGGTGCAGAACGGCAAGGCCCCGGTCATCGCGCTGATGAACCCGGGCGGGATCCGGGCCGACCTCGTCGAGAACGCCGCGGGCGACGTCACCTACGGGGCGGCGTTCACGGTCCAGCCGTTCAACAACTTCGTGGTCTCGATGGACCTCACGGGTGCCCAGATCAGGGAGATCCTCAACCAGCAGTGGAACGGCCCCAACGAGCCGACGGCGACGACGGATCCCAAGATCCTCCAGGTCTCGGGGATCAAGTACCAGTGGGACCGGCAGCTGGCAAAGGGCACCGGCGACGCCATCGTCGGCAGCGTGCTGGTCGACCAGGACGGCAACGTGAACACCCCCATGGTTCCGCTCGACAATGCCGCGACCTACCGGGTCGTGGCGAACAACTTCCTCTCCGACGGCGGGGACAGCTTCACGACGTTCAAGGCCGGCACCAACAAGCTGATCGGCGGCCTGGACATCGACTCCCTGCGGCTCTTCCTGCAGAGCCACGATCCCTACACCCCGACCCCGACCGACCGGATCAGCAGCGTGAACTGAGGAAGAATGCGCTAGAAACTACCCACAACCGAAGACGCTTCACACGGGGACGACCGGCTGCGGCCGGCCGTCCCCGAGGCATTTCACGACCCCCGCCTCCACCCCCCGGGAGCCCCCATGACTGCTGCCCCCACGCGCTCCGCCGACGCCTCGGAGCAGCGGCCTGGTGCGCTGCCCCGCCGCGCGGCGACCTTCGGCGCGCTGCTCGCCGCCGCGCTCGGCGGCGCCGCGGGCCGCGCCAGCGCAGCCGACGATCCCGACGACCTCGACGGCTTCGAGCCCCGCACGCACGAAGCCGCGGCCGAGCTGCTGTCCGCCGCCGACCGCCACCTGGTCAGCCGGTTCTCCTACGGCATCACGCCCAAGCTGGCCAGGGACGTACGCCGTGCGGGTGGCGCCCAGCGGTGGTTCGAGCGACAGCTCGACCCGAAGGGGATCACGGACAAGCCGACCGACAAGATCGGGCGCTGGTGGCCGAGCCTGCACCGCAGCCCCGCCGACCTCTGGCAGCGCCAGAGCGACGGCGTCGAGGGCGGCTGGGAGGTCATGGACGACTATGCCCGCTGGGTGCTGATGCGCCGGATGACCTCGAAGCGGCAGCTGCTCGAGGTGATGACCGAGTTCTTCGAGAACCACCTGCACGTGGCCGCGGTGGGGGACCCGCAGTTCGTGCACCGGGTCGACTACGGCAACACGATCCGCAAGCACGCGCTGGGCCGCTTCGACCAGATGCTGCGTGCGACCACGACCCACCCGGCGATGCTGATCTACCTCGGCGCGGGGGAGTCGACCAAGGAGCACCCCAACGAGAACCTCGGCCGTGAGCTGCTCGAGCTGCACACCGTCGGTGTCGGCCACTACACCGAGAAGGACGTCCGCGACTCGGCGCGGATCCTGACCGGCTACTCCGTCGACTACTGGGAGACCTGGCGCGCGAAGTACAACGCCGAGGACCACTACCGCGGCAAGGTCAAGGTCAAGGGGTTCAAGGACAAGAACGGCAAGATCATCGGCAAGGCCACGACCTCCGCCTACCTGCGCTACCTGGCCCACCACAAGGACACCGCCGAGCACCTCGCTCACAAGCTCTGCGTCAAGTTCGTCGAGGACAAGCCGTCGCCTGCGCTGGTGCGCCACCTGGCCAAGGTCTACCTCGACAGCGACACCGCGATCGTCCCCGTGCTCCGGGCCCTGGTCGCCTCCCCGGCCTTCCGGCAGGCGCAGGAGAAGAAGGTGCGCGATCCCGGCGAGGACGTCGTCGCGACGTACCGCGTCCTGAACGTGAAGCTCGAGCCGCCCGCCGGTGAGGAGGCCGACGGGTCCGCCCTCCAGGCGCTCGTCTGGCAGAGCGAGTCGATCGGCATCGCGCCGTTCTCGTGGGGGCAGCCCAACGGCCAGCCGATCGACAACGAGTCGTGGTCCTCCCCGGCCCGGCTGATGGCCTCGATGCGGTTCCACATGGGCGCGGCCGCGGGGTGGGCCGACGAGGGCACCCACTACCGGAAGCCGGTGCAGTGGCTGCCGGGCAAGCATCCCCGGTTCGACGAGCTGGTCGACCACCTCTGCCGGCAGCTGCTGCACAAGGAGGCGAGCAAGAGGCTGCTGAAGGCCTGCTGCACCGCTGTCGACGTGAAGCCCTACGACCCGATCGACAAGGACCATGACCTGGTCAAGTGGCAGTTCCCCCAGCTGCTCACGACGCTGCTCGACTCTCCCGACCACCTGAGCCGGTGACCCCATGACCACATCCCCCACCCGGGCCCCCCGCGCCGACGGCTACTGCTGCGACGAGTACGCCGCCATGACGGTCTCGCGCCGGGGCCTGCTCGGCGGCGCCGTGGCCCTCGCCGGCGCCACGACCATGGTCGGCGGCGCCGTCGTCACCGCCTCGCCGGCCCGCGCGGAGAGTGCCTCGTCGGTGCTCGTCGTCGTGTCGCTGCGCGGCGCCGCGGACGGGCTCTCGCTCGTCGTCCCGCACGGCGACCCGGTCTACGCCGCCGCCCGGCCTGGGATCGCGATCCCGGCCGCGTCGCTGCTGATGCCGGACACCTTCTTCGGGCTGCACCCGGCGATGACCGGCCTCGTGCCGCTGTGGCAGGAAGGCATCGTCGCGGCGGTGCACGCCACCGGGCTGCCGGTGGCCAACCGCTCGCACTTCGCGGCGATGGAGGAGATGGAGGACGCCGACCCGGGGTCGAGCGAGCGCGTCGGGTGGCTCAACCGGCTGGTCAGCGGCACACCCGGCACGTCGCCGCTCCAGGGTTTCAGCGCCGGCACCAGCACCATCCCCACGTCGCTGGTCGGCCCGGCGACCACGATGTCCGCCGGCCGGGTCGACGACGTCGAGCTCCCCGGCAGCGACGAGGACGGCCGACGCCAGAAGTCCTTGCGGGTCATGTGGCACCGGGAGAAGTCCACGCTGGGCCGCAGCATGAGGACCACCTTCGAGGCGATCAGCGCGTTCGGGCCGGCGCAGGGCGCCGCGGACAACCACGCCACCTACCCGGGCAGCTCGCTCGGCCAGTCACTGTCCACGGCTGCGCAGATCATCCGGGGCGACGTCGGGGTCGAGGTGATCACCGTCGACCAGGGCGACTGGGACATGCACACCGACATGGGCGGGGTGGGCGGCGGCTGGATGCGCAACAACGCCGAGGACCTCGCGTCGTCGATCGCGGCGTTCTTCGCCGACCTCGGCACCCAGCGCAGCAAGGTCACCCTGGTGACGCTGAGCGAGTTCGGACGCCGGGTCGTCGAGAACGACAGCGGCGGCACCGACCACGGCTACGGCAACGTCATGTTCGTCGCCGGCGCGGGGGTGCGCGGTGGCTACCACGGCCGCTGGCCGGGCCTGGCCAACACCTACGAGGCCGACCTCACGGTCACCACCGACTACCGGCAGGTGCTCGCCGACATCGTCTCGAGGCGGTTCAACGCCTCGGTGGCGAAGGTCTTCCCGGGTCTCTCGTGGCAGTCCACGGGGGTCATGGCCTGATCCGTGCGGTGGCCGCCCAACCTGCCGTTAACCTGCCGACCGGGCCGTGGGACCCCCCGGGACGTGGGTACCTGTCCCACCATGGGGGTTGTGCCGGACCTCGATGACGCCTCGTGGGGTGCTGACGACGTCGTCGACAACTTCGCGACCGACGGCTACTCCGACGCCGGCGAGGCCGCGGCCCTGGCCGCGGTGGCGGCCCACGGGCGAGGCGACGTGCTCGACATCGGGATCGGCGGTGGCCGGACCACCGGACTGCTGAGTCCCGAGGCCCGCTCCTACGTCGGGCTGGACATCTCGCGCGAGATGCTCGACCTGGCCGGGCAGCGCTTCCCCGACGCCGACCTCCGCGAGGGGGACGCCGCCGGGCTCGCCGGGCTCCCGGACGAGGCCTTCGACCTCGTGGTGTTCAGCTACAACGGCCTGGACGCCCTCGACCACGCCCGTCGCGCAACCGCACTGGCGGCCATGGCGCGGGTGGTGCGACCAGGTGGGCGGGTCGTGTTCTCGAGCCTCAACCTCGACGGCGTCAGCTTCGACGAGCGACCGCTGCGCGTGGCCGGTGGCCCGCTGAGCCCGAGGTTCCGCTACCACGTCGCGCACGCCGTCCGGCATCCCGGCTCGATGGTCCGGTCCGTGCGCAACTACAGGAACAACCGCGGGGAGGCGGAGGACGGCCACGGCTGGGGGATGCGTTCGATGCGGGCCCACGAGTTCCGGTTCGTCGTGCACTTCGCGACGATGGAGGAGACGGTCGCCGAAGCCGGCGCGGCCGGCCTCGAGGTGGTCGCGGCGTACGCCGACGACGGGAGCGAGCTGGCCCCCAGCACGGCGCACACCGACGCGGACTACGTGCACTTCGTCTGCCGACGCGCGGATTGAGGCGTCTGGCACGCTTGCCGGGTGACCGAGCAACCCGAGCCCCTGACCCCGCTGGACGAGAGCTGGGAGCGTGCGCTGTGCGTGGTCGCGCACCCGGACGACCTCGAGTTCGGGGCGGCGGCCGCCGTGGCTCGCTGGACCGGGCAGGGCAAGTCGGTCGTCTACTGCATGGTCACCAGCGGCGAGGCCGGCATCGACGGCATGGATCCCGACGAGTGCCGCCGGGTCCGTGAGGAGGAGCAGCGCCGGTCCGCCGAGATCGTCGGCGTCGACGAGGTGGAGTTCCTGGGCGAGCCCGACGGGGTGCTGGAGTACGGCGTCCCCTTGCGGGCGCTGATCGCCGCGGCGGTCCGCAGGCATCGGCCCGAGATCGTCGTCACCGGCAACTTCCGGGACACCTGGGGCGGGGCGAACCTCAACCAGGCCGACCACATCGCCACGGGCCGGGCGGTCGTCGACGCCGTGCGCGACGCCGGCAACCGCTGGATCTTCCGCGACCAGGTGGAGGGCGGTGGTCTCGAGCCGTGGGGCGGCGTGCGCGAGGTCTGGGCGTTCGGCTCGCCCGTCGGCGGCCACGGGGTCGACACCACCGACACCTTCGACGTGGGAGTCGCCTCCCTGGAGGCGCACCGCGCCTACATCGACGGACTCGGCTGGGAGCACTTCGACGGCCGCGAGTTCCTCGAGGGGCACGCGCGCCAGGCCGGCCAGCGGATGGGCGTGGCCTTCGCCGCGTCGTTCGAGGTCTTCCCGATGGGGTGGGGTGACTAGCGAAGTGCGCCCGTCGGCGTGCGATGGTGGAACGCGCAGGCTCGGGCCTTCGTCCCATCGTGCTGGTGTCCGGACCGCTCCGGGCGCCCGTTGACACCATTCAGGGGCCTCGTCACGATGAGCCCGGACCCGGAACACAGGAGACACACGTGAAGCGCATCCTCTCCGCCGCCGCCGCGGCGGCCCTCGGCCTCTGCCTGCTCACCGCGTGCGGTGACGACGGCGGCGACAAGGCCGGGGGGAGCGGCGGCGACTACTGCAGCGACCTCAAGGACGCGAAGAAGGAGGTCGACGCGCTCAAGGGTGGCGACTTCAGCGACCTCGAGAAGACCACGGACGCCATGCACAAGCTCGCCGACGAGGCGCCCGACGAGATCAAGGACGACTGGGACACCCTGGTCAAGGGCGTCGACAAGCTCGTCGACGCGCTCAAGAAGGCCGGTCTCGACGACGACGACATGGCCACCCTCCAGAGCGGCCAGATCCCCGACGGCGTCGACATGACGGCCCTCCAGAGCCTGATGACCGAGATCCAGGCGCTCGACACCGAGGAGTTCCAGGCCGCCGGCGACAAGATCAACAAGCACGCCAAGGACGAGTGCGACGTCGACCTGCAGGCGTGATGCGGGACGCGCCAGCGGACCGCATCGTCGGTCGTTGAGCCGCGAGCGCGACCGAGGAACGAGGTCGCGACCGAGCAGCGAAACGTCGTGAGCCGAGGCTGGGAGCCGCTCGAGGGCGCTCCCAGCATCGGGTGGCGGGGTTTCGAGACGGTTGCTGCGCAACCTCCTCAACCACCGCAGCCCGGGGGCTCAACCTCCTCAACCACTGCATGACAGACTTCTGGGCACCGTGACGACCTCCCTGTTGCTGCTCGTGCTCGCGTTGGCACTCGTCGCGGCGTGCGGGGTCTTCGTGGCGGCGGAGTTCTCCTTCGTCACCGTCGACCGCGCCCGGGTCGAGCAGGAGGCGTCCGCGGGCGACTCCGGCGCGCAGGGGCTGCAGCGAGCGCTGCGGAGCCTCTCCACCCAGCTGTCGGGCGCCCAGGTCGGCATCACCGTCACCAACCTGGCGATCGGCTTCCTCGCCGAGCCCTCGGTCTCCGACCTCATCGACGGGCCGCTGGACCGGGTCGGCGTGCCGCACGGGTGGGTCACGCCGATCGCCGCTGCCACCGGCCTGCTGTTCGGCACCGTCGCGACCATGATCTTCGGCGAGCTGGTGCCCAAGAACCTCGCGCTCGCCAAGCCGATGGTCACCGCGAAGGCCACCCAGCGGTTCCAGCGCGGGTTCACCGCCGTGATGCGCGGGCCCATCCGGGTGCTCAACGGCTCGGCCAACGCCGTCGTACGCCGCCTCGGGATCGAGCCGCAGGAGGAGCTGCGCTCGGCGCGCAGCTCGACCGAGCTCGCCTCGCTGATCGCGCGCTCGGCGTACGTCGGCACCCTCGATCCCGAGACCGCCGAGCTGATGGAGAAGTCGGTGGAGTTCGGCTCCCGCACCGCCGGCGAGATCATGACGCCCCGGGTGCGCACTCTGTCCCTCGACGAGAGCGACCGGGCCCTCCGCGTCATCGAGCTGACCCGGGAGTCCGGTCACTCCAGGTTCCCGGTGCTCGACGCCGAGGACACCGTCGTCGGCACGGTGCACGTGAAGAACGCCGTGGCGCTGCCGGTCCACGAACGCGCCACCACCCGGGTCAAGCACCTCATGGTCAAGCCGATCGTGGTCCCGGACTCGCTGCGCCTGGACCCCCTGCTGGCGCTGCTGCGCAACGACGGCTTCCAGCTGGCCGTGGTCCTGGACGAGTACGGCGGCCACGCGGGGATCGTCACCCTGGAGGACGTCATCGAGGAGATCGTCGGTGACATCTCCGACGAGCACGACCGCCTGGGGGAGCAGGTCCAGCCCCGCCGGGACGGGTCCTGGCTGATCTCCGGGCTGCTCCGCCCCGACGAGGTCGAGGACCTCACCGGCATCGCGCTGCCGGAGAGTGAGGACTACGACACGGTGGCCGGCCTGGTCCTGCAGGTGCTCGGCCGGGTGCCCTCGACGGGCGACATCGCCGAGGTCGCCGTCCCCGACGTCCGGCGCGACGAGGACGACGGGCCGCGCCAGCGGCTGGTCGCTCTCACCGTCGAGCACATGGACGGGCTGCGCATCGACAGGCTCACGCTGAGGCTGCTCGAGCCCGACAGCGGCCCGGCGACGCCCGAGAGGCAGGACAGGTGAGCGGCGGGACCGCGCTGGTGGTCGCGGTGCTGCTGCTGCTCGGCAACGCGTTCTTCGTCGGCGCCGAGTTCGCGCTCGTCTCCGCGCGACGGAGCCAGATCGAGCCGCGCGCCGAGTCCGGCTCCCGGATGGCCCGGACGACGCTGCGCGCCATGGAGAACATGTCGCTGGTGATCGGTGTCAACCAGCTGGGCATCACGGTCTGCTCGCTGGTGCTCGGTGCCGTCGGCGAGCCCGCGGTGGCCCACCTGCTGGAGCCTGGGTTCGAGGCCGCGCAGGTGCCTGACTCGCTCCTGCACCCGGTCTCGTTCGTCGTGGGCCTCGGGATCGTGGTCTACCTCCACGTCGTGCTCGGCGAGATGATCCCCAAGAACATCGCGCTGGCCGGGCCGGACCGCGCCGCACTAGTCCTCGGACCTCCGATCTGGGGAGTAGTCACCGTGATGCGCCCCGTCATCGTGGTGATCAACGCGATCGCGGCGGCCATCCTGCGGCTGTTCGGCGTGCGCCTGATGGACGAGGTCTCGTCGTCCTACACCCGCGAGGAGGTCGCCGCCCTCGTCGAGGAGTCGCGCGGGGAGGGGCTGATCAAGCCCGAGGAGTACGACCGGCTCGCGGGTGCGCTCGGCTTCACCACCAAGCCGGTCTCGACGGTCCTGATGGCTCCCGAGACGCTCACCACCGTGCGCCGTGGCTCGACCGCGGCGGACGTCGAGGCGCTCTGCGCCAGCACCGGCTACAGCCGGTTCCCGGTCGAGGGCGACGGCGGCGACCTGCTCGGCTACCTCCACATCAAGGACGTGCTCGAGACCGACGAGGCCCGGCGGCAGCGGGTCATCGAGGACAAGTGGACCCGGCCCTTCGCGACGGTCACCGACGACGACCTGCTGCACGACGCCCTCGAGACGCTCCAGCGTCGTGGCGCGCACATGGCCCGCGTCGTCGACGGGGACGGCGCCACCCTGGGCGTCGCGACCCTCGAGGACGTGATCGAGGAGCTGGTCGGAGAGATCCGCGACGCCGCCCATCTCGAGGACACGGTGGGTGGGTCATGAGCGCTCCGCCTCCCGGCTGGGCACTAGGGTGACAGCGAGCCCGGAGCCCTCCGGGCAGGCGGCGAGTGATGAGAAGAAGAGCAGGGCTGAGGTGGGCACGGACGAGTCACGCGACACGCGCGTCCTGACAGTCCCCAACCTGCTGAGCGGCGCCCGGCTGCTCGGCGTTCCGCTGTTCCTCTGGCTGGTCCTCGGCCCGGAGGCCGACGGCTGGGCGCTCGTGGTGCTCATGGTCTCCGGCGCCACCGACTACGCCGACGGCTACCTGGCCCGCAAGCTCAACCAGAGCACTTTGCTGGGCCAGATCCTCGACCCGGTGGCCGACCGCCTCTACATCCTGGCCGTGGTCGTCGGGCTCGCCCTGCGCGACGTGATCCCGTGGTGGCTCGCGATCTCGCTGCCGCTTCGCGACGCGCTGATGTGGGGACTGGTGCCGTTGCTGCGCACCCGGGGCTACAGCTCGCTCCCCGTGCACTTCCTCGGCAAGGCCGCGACGTTCAACCTGCTCTACGCGTTCCCGCTGCTGCTCCTCGGCGACGGCGACGGGCTCGTGGCCAGGCTCGCCGAGGTGTTCGGCTGGGCGTTCGCGGTCTGGGGCGTCGGCCTCTACTGGTGGGCCGGGATCCTCTACGCGTGGCAGGTCTACAAGCTGCTCGCCACGACCGAGTCCCGCAAGGCCACCGCGCGGGACACGTAGTGGCCAACCCGACCACGACCCGGGAGACCGCGCCGCTGCCCGACCGGGTGACGATGCCCCTCCTCGCGCTGGTGACGCGCGAGGCGGTCGACCAGGACTACGTGCACGCGGCCCAGCGGCGCGCCGCGAGAGGAGCGTCGCAGCCCTCCGGCCGCACGCCGCTGCGAGGTGCGGCGGTGGCGACGGTGCTGTTCGGGCTGCTGATCGCGCTTGCCGCAGTGCAGACCGCACGCAACGCCGACGTCCGGGAGGCCAGCCGTGACGCGCTGGTCGACCGGATCGGCAACAGCCGGCAGGAGGTCGCCTCCCTGCGCGAGCGGATCGGTTCGCTGCGTCGTCAGAACGACGAGCTGCGGTCGACCAGCGCGCGGGTCCAGGGCCAGCTCGCCGACGCGACCGTGCAGCTGCGGGCGCTCGAGATCAGCACCGGCTTCGTGGCCGTGCACGGTCCAGGGCTCAGGATCACCGTGTCCGACAACCCCGACGGCAGCTCCGACGGGCGGGTCCGGGCCACCGACCTCCGGCTCCTGGTCAACGGGCTGTGGCAGGCCGGCGCCGAGGCGGTCGCGATCAACGGCCGCCGGATCAGCGCCGTCTCGGCGATCGTGAACGCCAACATCTCGGTCCAGGTGAACCGGACGCCGCTCTCGCCGCCCTATGTCGTCTCCGCGATCGGCGACGGCAGCCTGGCGAGCCAGCTGCAGGCCAGCACCTCGGGCGCGCAGTTCCAGGCACTGGCCGACCAGTTCGGGTTCGTGCTCGACCGGCACAATGAGACCGAGCTCGTCCTCCCGGCGGCGCCGGACACGCAGCTGCGGCTGCGCTACGCCGGGCAGGAGAGCGGTGGCCCCGACAACCAGGAGGACGTTCCGTGATCGCCGTGCTGGGTCTCGTCCTGGGCATCGTGCTGGGGCTGGTGCTGCGTCCCGACGTACCCCTGGCCCTCGACCCCTACCTGCCGATCGCGGTGGTCGCCGCCCTCGACGCGGTCTTCGGCGGCCTGCGCGCCTACCTCGACGGGATCTTCGACGACAAGGTCTTCGTGATCTCGTTCGTGAGCAACGTCGTGATCGCCTCGGGGATCGTCTTCCTCGGCGACAAGCTCGGGGTCGGCGGGCAGCTGTCGACCGGCGTGATCGTCGTCCTCGGGATCCGGATCTTCTCCAACGTGGCTGCGATCCGCCGACACCTGTTCCATGCCTGAGCAGGACCTGCCCCGCCCGGCACCGGAACCGGTGCCGCCCGCGGCGCCGCATCCCGAGAGCCACGCGGAGCGCGACGACGCCGGGGGAGGCACTGCCGCGGAGCTGCGGGAGGACGGCCGGAGCCGGCTGTGGCGCGCCTTCACCCGGCCCACGCGTGGCCAGGCCGTGGTGGCCGTGCTCCTCGCGCTGGTCGGCTTCGCCGGCGTCACCCAGGTGCGCACCAACCAGGTCGACGACACCTACGCCGGCCTGCGTCAGCAGGACCTCATCGACATCCTCAACGGGCTGGCCGGCACCACCCAGCGCTCGGAGGACGAGATCCAGCGGCTGGAGTCCACCCGCGACGAGCTGCAGTCCGACACCAGCGCCCGGCAGACCGCGCTCGAGGAGGCCAGGCAGCAGGCGCAGGTGCTCGGCATCCTCGCCGGCACCGTCCCGGTCCGTGGCCCGGGCGTCACGATCACCATCAAGGCGGGGTCCGCGCCGGTCGGGGTCGGCCCGTTCATCGACATGGTCCAGGCCCTGCGCAGCGCCGGTGCCGAGGCGATGCAGATCAACCACGAGGTGCGGCTGGTCGCGCAGACCTCCTTCGAGAACGGCACCGGAGGGATCCTCGTCGACGGGCGGCTTCTCGAGGCGCCGTTCACGATCGACGCGATCGGCTCGCCCGACAGCCTGGTCGATGCGCTGCGGTTCCCGGACGGACCGCAGGACCAGTTCGCCGAGGACGACGGCGCCGAGCTGACCTTCCAGCAGGTCACCCCGGTGGACGTGGAGACCGTCCGTGAGCCGGTCGAGGCTGACGCGGCCGAGGCGCAGCAGTAACGTTCGGAGCCGTTCCGTCCTGCACCCCGCCCCCGGGACCCCAGAGGAGACCGCGTGTACCCCGACGACCTGTCCTACACCACCGAGCACGAGTGGCTTCGCCGGCCGGGGGAGCACGACGGCTCCGTCCGCGTCGGGATCACCCACTACGCCCAGGACCAGCTCGGCGACATCGTCTACGTCTCGCTGCCCGAGCTCGGCGACACCGTCGAGGCCGGCTCCACGTGCGGCGAGCTCGAGTCGACGAAGTCGGTCAGCGACATCTACGCACCGGTCTCCGGGGAGGTCGTGGCCCGCAACGAGGCCCTCGACGCGACTCCCGAGCTCGTGAACAACGACCCGTACGGCGGCGGCTGGCTGTTCGAGGTCGTGCCGAGCGACCCGGCCCAGCTGGAAGGCCTGCTCGACGCCGCGGCGTACGAAGCCTCGCTCGGCTGACGCATCTGACCGGGCTGCCCGGGGCTGACCGAGCTGACCGAGCTGACAGGGCCACCGCATTGCCTCGGCAGGCGCCCGCACGGCTGATAGGTTCGCTGGCACCGGCGGCCTCACCCTCAACCTGAGGGTTCGAGCCCAGGTGACCGACCACGACGGAGGGAGAGCGCGGTGCCGTTCTGCACCAACTGCGGGCACAAGAACCCGGACGACGCCCGGTTCTGCTCCCAGTGCGGCACCCGGCTGGAGACCGTCACCGACGATGCCCCGACCACGACCAACCCGGTCGTCCCGGGCGAGCCGGTCGGCGAGACCACCGCGACCATCCAGCTCGGCGGCTCGGGCGACCCGAGCAAGACCGAGACCGGTGACCGGGCGCTCAACCCGGTGGACGCCGCGGCTGTCGACGCGCTCCCGACCGGGCATGCGCTGCTCGTCGTCCAGCGGGGCCCCGGCTCCGGCTCACGGTTCCTCCTCGACGAGGACGTCGTACGCGCCGGCCGGCACCCGGACAGCCAGATCTTCCTCGACGACGTGACGGTCTCGCGCCAGCACGCGGAGTTCCATCGCCACGGCGACACCTTCACGGTCTCCGACGTCGGCTCCCTCAACGGCACCTACGTCAACCGCGACCGGATCGACACCGTCCAGCTGACCGACAGCGACGAGGTCCAGATCGGCAAGTACCGCCTGGTCTTCTTCTCTGGGCACGAGGGTCACTGACGCACCGTGGCCAACGAGCCCACGAGAAGAACGGTTCCGGCCTCCGACACGGCCCGGATGAACATCGGGGAGGTCCTCGAGCTGCTCCATGAGGACTTCCCGTCGGTCTCCATCCCGAAGATCCGCTTCCTCGAGGAGAAGGGGATCGTGACGCCCGACCGGACGTCGTCCGGCTACCGCAAGTTCTCCCACGCCGACGTCGAGCG
This sequence comes from uncultured Actinomycetota bacterium, assembly GCA_963766475.1. GTDB lineage: Bacteria > Actinomycetota > Actinomycetes > Propionibacteriales > Nocardioidaceae > Nocardioides. The sequence continues at coordinate 150,325 of CAVXZS010000012.1, forward strand.
GCTGCGCTACGCGCTGCTGCTCCAGCGCGACCACCACCAGCCGCTGGCCCGGATCGTCGAGATCCTCGACGCGATCGACCGCGGCCTCGAGCCGCCGCCGCTGGTCGACCTCAACCCGACCGTCCCGGACGTCGCGCTCTCCGCCGACGGGCTGCCGAGCCCGGAGTCGTTCCGGCGACACGACGACCTGCGCCTCTCGCGGCGGGAGCTGCTCAAGATCGCCGAGATCGACGAGGCGCTCCTCGACCAGCTCGAGCAGTACGCCCTCGTGGTGCCGCGCCGGGGCACCGGTCACTACGACTCCGACGCCCTGGTGATCTGCACGACGGCGCGCGAGCTGGCCGAGTTCGGTCTGGAGCCGCGGCACCTGCGAGCCTTCAAGACCGCCGCCGACCGGGAGGTCGGCCTGGTCGAGCAGGTGCTGGCGCCGCAGCACCGCGCGTCGGATCCCGCGGCGTCCGCCCGTCGCGAGGACACCGTCTCGCGCCTGGCCGCGCTGTCGGTGCGGATGCACGCGACCCTGGTGAAGGCTGGGCTCCGCAAGCTCTGACCGCGCCGGCTCAGGTCGCGGGGGTCGCGACGCTGCGGTCCCACTCGTCGCGCAGGAGCACGGAGACGGCGAAAGGTGCGTCGTCCTGCTCCTCCTCGACCCCCTCGACCAGGCCGCGGCTCCGGATCTCGCCCGCGTAGCGCATGCCGATCCGCTCCATCACGCTGCGGGAGCGCAGGTTGTGGACCACCGTGCAGGACACGACGGCCCGCACCTCCAGCACGTCGAACGCGAACGCCAGGCCGGCGAGCCCGATCTCGGTCGCGTAGCCGCGCCCCCAGAACTCGCGTCGGAGAGCCCATCCGAGCTCGAGCCAGTTCGCATGCACGGGGGAGGGGTGACGGACCTCATGCTCCTCGCGCACCCACGGCTCTGCCGGGAGAAACGCGTAGATCTGACCCCAGTCGTCGTCGACCGGTGTGCGTGACAGTCCGCCACGACCGATGACCTCGCCGCGCACGCGGTCGTAGGCGATCCACTTGTGCACGCCGTGGGTGGCCCACGAGTCGCCCATCGACCTGGCCCGCGTCTGCGCCTCCCGGAGGCTCGGCTTCTTGTTGTCGTACCAGCTCGACACCTCCTCGTCGTTGTGCACCAGCCACAGGTCGGCGGCATTGGCGGGGGAGACCGGTTCGAGCCGCAGGTGCGGCGTGAACCGGCGGTGGTGGGCGTCGCCCGGGCGCGCAGCGTCCATGTGCCACACCCTCTCCCTGGTTGTCGACCCGGGGCTACGCAATTCTGGCGAACCGCCGACCTGGGTGAGCATGGATCGCGGAGTAGGGTGAAGACGTGCGCGAAGTGGATGTCATGGGCGTCCGGGTCGAGATGCCGTCGAACCAGCCGATCGTGCTGCTCCGTGAGGTGACCGGCGAGCGCTACCTGCCCATCTGGATCGGCGCGGTCGAGGCCACCGCGATCGCCTTCGCCCAGCAGGGTGTGATCCCGCCCCGGCCGCTGACCCACGACCTGCTCAAGGACGTCCTCGAGGCGACCGGCAACCAGCTCGACGAGGTCCGGATCACCGAGGTGAAGGACGGCGTCTTCTTCGCGACCCTGGTCTTCGGCTCCGGCACCGAGGTGAGCGCCCGTCCGTCGGACTCGATCGCGCTCGCGCTGCGCACCGGCTCCCGGATCTTCTGCGCCGAGGAGGTGCTCGACGAGGCCGGCCTCGCCGTGCCCGCCGAGCAGGAGGACGAGGTCGAGAAGTTCCGGGAGTTCCTCGACCAGGTGACACCCGAGGACTTCGACGCGCACTGACTTTCTACCCCGGCGAGCTTCGGCCCCAGTCCGTGACGACAGCTCGCTGCGCTCGCGGGCGCCTGGCTCGCTGCGCTCGCTTCGGCGCAGTCGTCGCGGCCATGGGGCCGATCGCCGGGCGCGCTCGCTGCGCCGCGACAAACCGGGTCGCTGCGCTCCCATCCACTGGCTGGCGACCGGGGTGAGGCAACGCTCCCACTAAACCGTCGGTCATGGGTTGGTGGTGGGAGCGAAGCGACCCGGTCTTTCCGAGCGCAGCGAGGCGCCCGGCGATCGGCCTGGTGGCCCCGACGACAGCCCCGGGTGCGAGCGTCAGCGAGCGACCGGGGCTGTCGCGAGCGAAGCGAGCGTCGTCGGGGACATCCAGGCCGAAGCTCGCCGGGGTAGACAACACCGCGACTGACTCCTCGAAGCTGATGAGCGCGAAGCCTCGCCCCAAACTATCAAGTTCTACCTGAGGGTGAGACACACCGGGTGTCGGTCGTTGACCCGTCCCGAGGCTCGCCGTACCTTGAACTGTCCTCGTTGTAACTCCACCGTTGTGGTTGTGGCCTCATGGCCGCCCCAGGCGGACTACGCTGAACGAGACCGGACCCCGCTGAGGAGCATCGCGTGAACGAGCAGGACACACCCGCCGAGCTGCGTGACACCGTCGACGCCAAGCTGGCCGCCGAGTCGGCCGAGGCGCAGGGGCTGCTGTTCACCGACGACGTGTCGACCATGCCGAGCGACCTCGGCTACCGCGGCCCGACCGCGTGCAACGCCGCCGGCATCACCTACCGCCAGCTCGACTACTGGGCCCGCACCGGGCTGGTCGAGCCCACCGTCCGCGGCGCCTCGGGCTCCGGCTCGCAGCGGCTCTACTCCTTCCGCGACATCTTGATCCTCAAGGTGATCAAGCGGCTGCTCGACGCCGGCATCTCCCTGCAGAACATCCGCACCGCCGTCCAGTTCCTCCGCGAGCGCGGCACCGACGACCTGACCCGCGTGACCTTGATGAGCGACGGCGCCTCGGTCTACGAGTGCACCAACAACGACGAGGTCATCGACCTGCTCCAGGGTGGCCAGGGCGTCTTCGGCATCGCGATCGGCGGCGTCTGGCGCGAGATCGAGGGCACCCTCGCCGACCTGCCCAGCGAGCGCAGCGTCGAGGCCGCGGAGCCGACCCCCGGCGACGAGCTCGCCGCGCGACGGGCCGCCCGTAGCGCTGGCTGACTCCACCTCGGCCGCGCATGCGGCCCACCGCGGGGCCGGCAGGTAGGCTGGGCCGCGCTGACCATCCCGCACGGGAGAGTCTCCGGACGGCCGCACACCAGGGCCGACCGGAGCGCCGAAGGGGCAAATCCTCCCCGGAACCTCTCAGGCGCCAAGGACCGTGCGGGTCAGGCAACTCTGAAGGCCCCCGCTCCGCAGCTCACGGCGAGGGACGACAGAGGGGGAGGGCCCCAAGAGACCCGTCCTGAGGAGCCCACCCAGTGTCAGACCACCCCTCGCTCGCCGAGCTCGAGGCCGCGCTGCCCTTCGTCGACCGCCACATCGGCCTGCGTCCCGAGGACATCGACACCATGCTCGAGACGCTGGGCTTCGCCTCGCTCGACGCCCTGATGGACGCGGCCGTACCCGGCAAGATCCGGGCCGGCGGTGAGCTCGACCTGCCGGCCGGGCTGCCCGAGGACGCCGTGGCTCGCGAGCTGCGGGAGATCGCGGCGGAGAACAACCCGGGTGAGCCGATGATCGGGCTCGGCTACCACGCGACGATCACGCCCCCGGTGATCCGCCGCAACGTGCTGGAGGACCCGAGCTGGTACACCGCCTACACCCCCTACCAGCCGGAGATCTCGCAGGGCCGGCTCGAGGCACTGATCAACTTCCAGACCGTGGTCGGCGACCTGACCGGGCTGCCGACCGCCAACGCCAGCCTCCTCGACGAGGGCACCGCGGTCGCCGAGGCGATGACCCTGGTCCGGCGCGCCGACCGGAAGGCGACCGGCCCCTTCGTCGTCGACAGCGACGCGCTCCCGCAGACCATCGAGGTGGTGCGCACCCGCGCCGCGGCGATGGGCATCGAGGTCGTCGTGGCCGACCTGGCCGACGGTGTCCCCGCCGGCGAGCTCTGCGGCGTGCTGCTCCAGTACCCCGGCGCCTCGGGGCGGATCCTCGACCCGCGCGAGCTGGCCGAGGACGTCGCCGCCCGGGGCGGCAAGCTGGTGGTGGCCGCCGACCTGCTCGCGCTGACGCTGCTCGAGTCGCCGGGAGAGCTGGGCGCCGACGTCGTCGTCGGCTCCTCCCAGCGCTTCGGCGTCCCGCTGTTCTACGGCGGGCCGCACGCCGGCTACATGGCGGTCGCCGCGGGTCTCGAGCGGCACCTGCCCGGCCGGCTGGTCGGGGTGAGCGTCGACGCGGAGGGGCGTCCGGCGTACCGCCTGGCCCTGCAGACCCGCGAGCAGCACATCCGGCGCGACAAGGCGACCTCCAACATCTGCACCGCCCAGGTGCTGCTGGCCGTCGTGGCCTCGATGTACGCCGTCCACCACGGCCCCGAGGGGCTGCGCACGATCGCGCGCCGCACCCACCGCTGCGCCGCCGTGCTCGCCGCGGCGCTGCGCGAGGGCGGCGTCGAGGTGGTGCACGGCGCGTTCTTCGACACCGTGCTGGCCCGGGTCCCCGGTCGCGCGGCAGAGGTCGTCGACGCGGCCCACGCGGCCGGCGTCCAGCTGCGTCTGGTCGACGGCGACCACGTCGGGATCTCGTGCTCGGAGCGGACCGGACAGGCCACCCTCGAGAAGGTGCTGGGCGCCTTCGGCGTGGCCGCGGGCGAGCTGGCCGACGTCGACACCCGCACGCCCGACGCCCTGCCCGTCGAGCTGCTGAGGCGCACGCCGTTCCTGGAGCACCCGGTGTTCAACAGCCACCGCTCCGAGACCCAGATGCTGCGCTACCTGCGCAGGCTCTCGGCGCGCGACTACGCCCTCGACCGAGGCATGATCCCGCTCGGCTCCTGCACGATGAAGCTCAACGCCACCACGGAGATGGAGCCGGTGAGCCTGCCCGGCTTCGCCGACCTGCACCCGTTCGCGCCCGCCGAGGACGCCGCCGGCTACCGGCGGCTGGTCGGCCAGCTGGAGGGCTGGCTGGCCGAGGTGACCGGCTACGACCGGGTCTCGATCCAGCCGAACGCCGGCTCGCAGGGCGAGCTGGCCGGGCTGCTCGCGATCCGCGCCTATCACCGCGCCAACGGCGACACGGGTCGCGACGTCTGCCTGATCCCGTCGTCGGCCCACGGCACCAACGCCGCGTCCGCCGTGATGGCCGGGATGCGGGTGGTCGTCGTGAAGGCCGGCGACGACGGCGCCGTCGACCTCGACGACCTGCGGGCGCAGTGCGAGGCGCACCGCGAGGACCTGGCCGCGATCATGGTGACCTACCCCTCGACCCACGGCGCCTACGAGGACACCGTCACCGAGCTGTGCCGGATCGTGCACGACGCCGGCGGCCAGGTCTACGTCGACGGCGCCAACCTCAACGCGCTGCTGGGCTTCGCGAAGCCCGGGGAGTTCGGCGGCGACGTCTCGCACCTCAACCTGCACAAGACCTTCTGCATCCCGCACGGCGGTGGCGGCCCGGGCGTCGGTCCGGTCGCGGTGCGCGCACACCTCGCGCCCCACCTGCCCTCGCACGGCATGCACCCCGAGGAGGCCAAGAGGGAGGGGATCGGGCCGATCAGCGCGGCGCCGTACGGGTCGGCCGGGATCCTGCCGATCTCGTGGGCCTATGTCCGCCTCATGGGCGGTGCCGGGCTGACCAAGGCGACCGCGGCGGCGGTGCTCAGCGCCAACTACGTCGCGGCCCGGCTCGGTGAGCACTTCCCGGTGCTCTACCGCGGCCACGGCGGCCTGGTGGCCCACGAGTGCATCCTCGACGTGCGCGGGCTGACCAAGGACACCGGCGTCACCGTCGACGACGTCGCCAAGCGGCTCATCGACTACGGCTTCCACGCGCCGACGATGTCCTTCCCGGTGGCCGGGACGCTCATGGTCGAGCCGACCGAGTCCGAGGACCTCGCCGAGATCGACCGGTTCTGCGAGGCGATGATCGCGATCAAGGCAGAGATCGACCGGGTCGGGGCGGGGGAGTGGAGTGCGGAGGAGTCCCCGCTGCGCGGCGCCCCCCACACGACCCGCGCGCTGGTCGGCGACTGGGACCGCGCCTACGACCGCGACCTGGCCGTCTTCCCGACCGGCGTGGACCCCGACAAGTACTGGCCGCCCGTGGCCCGTATCGACCAGGCCTACGGCGACCGCAACCTGGTCTGCGCCTGTCCGCCGCCGGAGGCCTTCGCCGAGTAGCCGAGGTCTAGGCGGTTCGCCATGCCTCAGCCAGCCGCGGCGGTAGGGGCACCCCACCCGCCGGCCGGGCCGAGCCCCGCGCCAGCTTGATCCCGGTGACGTGACCGGTGACGTAGAAGAGCTCACCCGCGCGGTCGGTGGCGATCCAGTCGATCTGGGTGCGGTGGACCGAGATCACGGCCGAGGAGTCCTTGCCGATGACCAGCCTGCCGTCGGGTCGCGCCTCCTCGAAGGAGCCGTAGAGGAACCGGACCTTGACGTCTGACGGGTTGGTCACGCGGAGGCGCCCGGGCCTGGTGGCGATCTTCGCGACCTTGATCTCCGGCACGGCCTTCACGGTGATCGTGATGGTTCCCGGGGTGAGGTAGCTGAAGTCGCAGGCGTAGTAGGTGAACGTGTAGGTGCCGGGCTTCGCCCTGTGCCGGGCGTAGACCGCCCAGTCGTTCTCGACGAAGGCTGCTGTCAGCCCGGGATAGCTCTCGGTCCCGAGCCGGCAGATCGCCAGCGCCTCGTTGTCCGGGTCGTGGTCGTTGTTGAGGGGCTGCACCCCGCCGGAGCCGCCCTGATAGACGGTCCCGGAGTCGGGTGTGGTCACCGGCGGGCTCCCGGTCGCCGCCTGGGCGGCCGGCACGGTGGTGGGCGTGACGGCGAGGCCGAGCCCGCCGACGGCAAGGACCAGGACAGTTCCGAGGGCGCGGCGCGGGCTCATGCGCGGACCCTACGTGCCGAGCGGCCTCAGGTCACCAGGCTCGGCTCAGGCGGTCGGAGCGGGACGACGCCAGCGGCCCGCCACGGCGGTGCCGATGAGGAGGCCTGCCACCGTCGGGTAGAGCACGACGGCGGCACCGACCAGGCCGAAGCTGGTGTGGTTCCACATCTCGGGGATGTCGTTGGCCCGGGCGACGTAGGACGCATGGTCGAGCGCGATCCACGCGCACGGGCCCGCGCCCAGGACCAGCCCCGCGAGCAGCGGCCCTAGCCCGGAGATCCGCCCGGCCGCGGCGGCCACGAACAGGCAGCCTGCGGCGACCGCACACGCGATCATGGCGCGGTCGGAGAGCTCGCCGCCCTGGTAGACGGTGAGATCGGGCCCCAGGGCGCGGTAGAAGCCGTAGTCGACGGCGCCGTAGGCGCCGAGCACACCCAGGAAGGACAGCAGCACGCTGGCCATGTGGCGGTTGCCGCCGAGGCCGCGCCGACCGCGCGTCACGACGGGTTCGGTCTCCGGCGCCCGTTGGATCGGCTGGGTGGGCGGCTCGTCGAGCGGGTGGACCTGCTGCTCGGTGCTCTCATCCATGGCTGCCTCCATGCACTGAAAAGTACGCCGCCGAGCGGCCACAATGAGGCTATTGCGCCGGCGACACGCTCGACATGTTGAAGTCGGGCACTCGCAGCCCGGGGGTCGCGGTGCGCGAGAAGTAGTCGTCGCCCCACTCCCGGCTGAAGCTCGGCACCGTCGCCGAGGCCTGCGAGAAGCGGCGCAGCAGGTCGACCGGGCTCTCGTTCCAGCGGAAGTTGTTGACCGCGGCCGTGATCTCGCCCTTCTCGACGAGGTAGACGCCGTCTCGCGTGAGGCCGGTGAGCAGCGCGGTCTGGGGGTCGACGACGCGGATGTACCACATGCAGGTCAGCAGGAGTCCCCGCTCGGTGTCCGCGACGAGGTCCTCCACCGATCCGGAGGCCCCGTCCACGTCGAGGACCAGGTTGTCGATGGCCGGGGTGGGCGGCTGACCGGTCATCGCGGCGGTGTGTCTCGTCTGGCGCAGCGCAGTGAGCTCGCCCTTGCGGATCCAGTCGGTGCGGCCGAGCTCCAGCCCGTTGTCGAAGACCGAGCTCTCGTTGGACGAGGCCGCAGCCATCGAGAACGGCGCGCACTGGAGCCCGGGGTGCGCCGGGTCGGAGAAGAGCGTCACCTCGGGCCGGGTCAGCTCCTCACCGATACGCGTGCCCGCGCCGTGCCTGCTGAACACGGACTGGCCGTCCCACGCGTCACGTGCACCGGCGAGCCAGTAGGCGTAGATCATCAGGTCGGACACCGCCGTCGGCGGCAGGATGGTGTCGTAGCGACCTGCCTCGAGGTCGACGCGGCGCTTGCCCCAGGCCAGCCGCTGGGCGAGCTCCTCCTCGGCGGCCAGGGGGTCGACGTCGCTGAAGTCCCGCGTGGCGCGGCCGACCCAGGCGCTGTTGGTCAGGTCCGCGGTCTTGCCGGTGCACGCGAAGTGGCCGGTCGGCTGGACGTGCCGGAGCCGGAGCCCGGTGGTCGAGCCGAGGTAGGTGGTGGTCATCTCGTGGTTGACGAAGCCGTAGAGCACCCGGCCCGCGGCCCCGGCCCGGCCGAACGCCTCGCCCAGGGCGGGCGCGACGTCGTCGTAGACCTCGATGCCGGTGCTGGCCGGCTCGTCCGCCCAGTCGGCGGAGGTGCGGTCGGCGACCAGCTCCTGCACGTCCTCGGCCGGAGCGGCTGCCCGCGCAGCCGCGTCGGCGGCCCGGACCAGCTCGTCGACGTCGGCCTGCGTGGTGGCGCTGCCGGTCACCGACCCGACCGAGACGCCGCCGACCTGCTTGACGAGCGACACGATCGACACGTGCACGCCGTGCATCACGCCGTTGGTGGTCAGCGTGTTGTTGGCCCAGCGCAGGTTGGCGCTGGTGCCGTCGCGGACGATCGCGACGCAGTCGTCGGCCATCGAGGCGGCGAGCGCGTGCTCGACCAGCGACTGGGGGCTGATCCCGTGGGGGCTCATCGACCGGACTCCTGGGTCGTGTTGAGGATGCGGATGTCGCGGAACAGGGCGGTCGGGCAGCCGTGGCTCACCGCTGCGACCTGTCCGGGTTGGGCCTTGCCGCAGTTGGAGGCGCCACCGAGCTGCCAGGTCTGGGGGCCGCCGACCTGCTCCATCGCGCCCCAGAAGTCGGTGGTCGTGGCCTGGTAGGCGACGTCTCGCACCTGGCCGGTCAGCTCGCCCTGGGTGATCTTGTAGAACCGCTGGCCGGTGAACTGGAAGTTGAACCGCTGCATGTCGATGCTCCAGGACCGGTCGCCGACGACGTAGAGCCCGTGCTCGACCTGGCCGATCAGCTCCTCGGTGCTGGGACCGTCCTCGGCAGGTTGCAGCGAGACGTTCGCCATCCGCTGGATCGGGATGTGACCCGACGAGTCGGCGAACGCGCAGCCGTTGGACCTCCCGCCATTGAGCTCGGGCTTCATGTGGCCCATGGGGCGATCGAGCTGGTAGCCGACCAGGACGCCGTTGCGGACGATGTCCCAGCTCTGGGTCTCCACCCCCTCGTCGTCGTAGCCGATCGTGGCGAGTCCGTGCTCCACGGTGCGGTCGCCGGTGACGTTCATGATGGTGGAGCCGTACTGCAGCGTGTTGAGCTTGTCGTAGGTCGCGAACGACGTGCCGGCGTAGTTGGCCTCGTAGCCGAGCGCGCGGTCGAGCTCGGTGGCATGCCCGATCGACTCGTGGATGGTCAGCCAGAGGTTCGACGGGTGGATGACCAGGTCGTAGCGGCCGGCCTCGACGGTCGGCGCCTTCAGCTTCTCGGCCAGCAGCTCGGGCAGCTCGTCGAGCTCGGTGTCCCAGTCGTAGAGGTCGGTGGTGAGGTACTCCCACCCGCGGCCGACCGGGAAGGCGATGCTGCGCATCGAGTCGAAGGTGTCGGCCCCGGCTCCCATCGCCTCGACCTCGGGGTCGACCCGCACCCGCTGCTGGGTGGTCACCGTCCCGGCCAGGTCGGCGTAGTACTTGTTCTCCTGCACCTGCCCGACCGCTGCGGTCGCGTGGTCGACCGCAGCGCCCTGTCGCAACCGCTGGGTCCAGTCGATGAGCAGGGCGGCCTTCTCGGCGATCGGCACCTCCAACGGGTTCACGTCGTAGGACGACACCCAGGTGACGTCGGCGTAGACCGGCTCCGGAGCGATCTCGACCGGCGCGGGCGTCATCTCGGCAGCCACCTCGGCAACGGCGATCGCCGTCTCCGCCACCCGGCGGGCCTCGTCGGCGGTCAACACCACGCCGGACGCGAACCCCCAGGAGCCCCGGTGGATCACCCGCACCGCGAACCCGAGGTCGTCGGCGTCGAGCGCGGTCTGGAGGACGCCGTCGCGCACCACCAGCTGCTGGTGGCGGATCCGCTCGAAGCGGAAGTCGGCATGACCGGCCCCCAGCTCCTGGGCCCGGCTGAGGGCCACCGCGCCGAGCTCGCGGTAGGGGAGGGCGGTGAAGGTCGGATCGATCTCCGGCATGGGTCGAACCTATCTGCCGCATAGGCTGGCGCCCATGCCAGGCTCCGCCCTCGCTGGGGGCCCGTCGTGGCTGGGCATCGGGGCCCAGCGCAGCGGGACCACCTGGTTCACCGACCTCCTCACCCAGCACCCGCAGGTCGGGCTCGGCACCAACGGCAAGAAGGAGCAGCACCTGCTGCACAAGGTGGCCGACGGGGTGCTGCCGGCCTCGGACTACGTCGACCTGTTCCCTGCGGACGAGGTACGCCGGGGGGAGTGGACGCCGCAGTACCTGCGCCACGCCTCGGTCCCCGCGGCCGCGGCCCGGCTGGTGCCGGACGGGCCGGTGCTCGTGCTGCTGCGCGACCCGGTCGAGCGGTTCCGCTCCGCGATGCGGCTGGCCGCGACCCGCGCGGCCGCCGGCAACCCGTCGCCGTGGCCCTACCCGGTGCCGATCACGATGCAGACGTTCACCGGCTTCTACGCCGACCAGCTGGCGGCCTGGGCGGCCGCGGTGGGCCGCGAGCGGATGGTCGTCATGGTCTTCGAGCAGGTCCGGCAGGCCCCTCAGGCCGCCGTCGACGACGTCTGGGGTCGCCTCGGCCTCGAGTCGCAACCGTTGGCCGGTGTCGACGAGGCCTCCGGCTCGAGCTCGCGCGCCGACTGGGACTGGCCCGTGGGACTGCAGGAGTCGCTGCAGGTGATGTATCGCCCCCAGCTGGCCCGCCTCGAGTCCGACTGGGGGCTTGATCTCAGCGACTGGACGGCGACCGGCCGATAGCGCTCCACGCCACGGCCTCGACGTCGAAGGGGCCATCGCCGAGCCTGTCTCGGCACCGGTCTCGGACCACGTCGACCTGCCCGGGGTGCCGTGCCAGGTAGTCGCCGACCGTGCCGACGCCCTGCTCGAACGGCGCCCACCAGTCCTCGAAGGAGTCGAGGTGGATGGTGACCGACAGCGTGCCCTCGACGACGTCGACCAGGCCTGCCTCGCCGAACAGCCGAGTGAGGTCACCCTCGGTCGAGCCGGCCGAGGAGCGCTCGCGGTGCTCCTCGGGGTCGACCTCGGCCACGGCGTCCCAGAACGGCGAGAGCGGCCCGCGGCCGCCGCCGTGGTCCCAGACGCAGGCGGCCACCAGACCACCTCTCGCCACCCGTGCCATCTCACTGAGCCCGCGGACCGGGTCCTTCATGAAGTGGACGACCAGCTGGGCGAACGCCACCTCGTAGGAGCCGTCGGCGTAGGGCAGCGCCTCGGCAGTGCCCAACCGGACGTCGACCCCTGGCAGCCGCGAGCGGGCGGCGTCGACGAAGCCGGGTGTCGGGTCGAGCGCGTCGACGCGGTCCACGCCGTAGCGGCCGACCAGCTCGGCGGTCAGGACCCCGGGGCCGCAGCCCACGTCGAGGACCCGTCCGTCGGGCACGTCGACGAGATCCGCGAACTCGGGCGCCAGCGGCTCGGAGAACCGCCCCATGAAGCGGGCGTAGGAGTCGGCGTTCCCGAAGGCCACAGCCAGATCCTAGGCCTCCTGCGAGAGGTCGTCGTCGGACCAGAGCGCCTCGTGGTCGGCCTCGACGAGCTCGGCCACGCTCGGGATCGCGCGCCCGGTCAGCTCCTCGGCCTGGGCCTGTCGCACCGGCGCCTCGAGGGCCTGGATCGGCGCCAGGTCTCCCTCGCTGACCTGCAGGTCGCGGAACCGGCGCGCCGACACCATCACCCTGGACTCCACGGTGCCGACGGTCTCGTTGTAGGCGTTGACCGACGAGGCGAGCGCGCGCCCGAGCTTGTCGAACTTCGCGCCCATCTGGCCCAGGCGCTCGTGGAGCTCGCGACCGAGCTTGAAGACCTCGGCGGCCTTGTCGGCGAGCGCGGCCTGCTTCCAGCCGTAGGAGATGGCGCGGAGCATGCCGATCAAGGTCGTCGGAGTGGCGATGACGACGTCCTTCTTGACGGCGTACTCGTAGAGGTCGGGCATCTGCTCGAGCGCCGCCGAGAAGAACTCCTCGCTCGGCAGGAACAGCACGACGAACTCGGGCGACTCGGCGGCCTTCCAGTACTGCTTGGACGAGAGCTGGTCGACGTGGGTGCGGATGTGCCGGGCGAACTGGAGGAGGTGCTGGGCCTTGTGGGCGTCGTCCTCGCTGCCGGCGGCGTCGAGGAACGCGCTCAGCGGCACCTTGGAGTCGACGAAGACGTGCTTGCCGTCGGCGAGGTTGACCCGCATGTCGGGGCGCTGGGGGCCGTCGTCGGACTGCGTGGTGACCTGGAGGTCGAAGTCGCAGCGCTCGACCATCCCGGACAGGCGGGCGACGTTCTTGAGGGTGGTCTCGCCCCACGACCCCCGCACCTGCGGCTTGCGCAGGGCGTTGACCAGGGTGGCCGCCTCGCGGCGCATCGCTTCGCCGGCGTCGCGCACCGTCCGGACCTGGGACCGCATCTCCGTCGCGATCTGGACGCGCTCCTTCTCGACGTCGGTGAGCCGGGACTGGAACTCCTTGAGGCTCGCGGCCACCGGAGCGAGCAGCTGCTCGGTCGCCTGCATCCGCTGCTGCGCCGAGGTGTCGACCGACCTGCGCTGCTGCTCGGCGACCTCGTGGGAGAGCAGCCGGAACTGCTCGACCATCGTCTGCCGGCCGGCCTCGACCTCCTCGGAGCGCGCCACGGCGGCGTCCCGCTGCGTGAGCGCCACGGCGGCGTCGGCCTCGGCCCGCGCGGCGGCGACCCGGGAGTCGGCGAGCTCCTGGTGCAACCGGGCCAGCTCGAGGGGGTCCGCGCCCGTCGACTGCCGGCGCCCGACCAGCACGCCGACGCCGGCGCCGACGGCCAGGGCGAGGACTACGAGCAGTGCGGTGGTCATGGTGGCATCGTCACCCAGACCACCGACAGAACCCCGGACCACACGCCCGGGAGCCCGCTATCCCCTAACCTGCCGGGTATGGCTCACCTCCTCGGCCGGGGAGCGCCCCTGCTCGCCGCCGGCGGCCTGGCGCTGGTGCTGGCCGCGTCTCCCGCGCTCGCGGTCGTGTCGGCGACCACCGAGGGCTCCGCCGTGATCGTCGAGAGCGACGAGGCCACCGACGTGGTGACCATGTCGTGCGTCGGCGACGAGGCGAGCGTCAACGACGACCCGGCCCTTCCGGCGCTGGCCTGCGGGGCGGTGACCCGCGTCCTGGTGGATGCGGAGGACGGGGCCCACACCGTGAACCTCGGCGGCGTGACCCACCTCGCCTTCCCACAACTGACCCGCACCTCCGTCGACGTGGACGACTCGGCCTTCGACCCGGACTCGGTGACCGGCAGCGAGGCCAGGGATGTGGTGCAGGCCGACTTCGCGGACGACGTGTCGACCGGCCTCGGCGCGGACTGGGTGGACGGCGCGGGCACCGCCAGCGGGGGCGACGGCAACGACACCCTGCGGGAGATCGCCGTCTCGGTGCGGGGCGGCCCCGGGGACGACCTGATCGTCGGCGCGCCGGCCGAGCTCATCGACGGCGGCGGCGGCTTCGACACCGTCGTGATCGACTACTCGAGCTTCACCAGTCCGCCGCCGGTCGCGCTGACGATCACCGACACGAGCATCAACGGCGTGACCGCCACCGCCGGCGTCGAGGTCTACGACGTCACCGCGGCGGACTTCAACCGGCAGGACCGCGTCAACAGCGCGTCCTACAGCGGCCGGGTCTCCTTCCACGGCCGGGACGGCAACGACATCTTCGTGGGCGGCCCCGGTGCGGACGTCGCCGACGGGGGCCTGGGGATCGACGATCTCAACCCCGGCCCCGGCTCCGACCTCGTGCTCGGCGGCGACGGGGACGACACGATCTCGGCGCGGGACGGGTTCGGAGACGTGGTGGAGTGCGGCCCGGGCGTCGACACCGTCACCGCCGACCGGATTGACACGCTGAGCGGGTGTGAGAACGTCGCGCTGCCCGCGCCCGAGACCAGCCGCATCGACGGCCCGAAGAAGGTCAGGGTCGGCACCAAGGCGACGTTCCTGTTCGCGGCGTCGGTCGCGAGCGCGACGTTCGAGTGCCAGCGCGACGCAGGCGCGTTCATACCCTGCGCGAGCCCGTTCAAGCTGCGGACCCGCAAGCTCAAGGTCGGGAGGCACACGCTGCACGTGCGCGCCGTCCAGCCCGCGGGGAACGCCGACCCGACGCCGTCCAGCTTCACGTTCAAGGTGAAGCCCAAGCCCAAGCGCAAGCCCGGGGCTCACGCGTAGCGGACCGTGCGCTCCGGTGAGGTGAAGCCGTAGAGCACCAGCCCGGCGTCCTGGGCCAGCCGGACGGCGAGGCTCGTGGGGGCGCCGACCGCGACCAGCGCCCCGACGCCCGCGGCCACGGCCTTCTGCACGAGCTCGAAGCCGGCGCGGCCGCTCACGACCAGCGCGGCCTCGCTCGGTGACCGGCCCGCGACGACGCGCGCGCCGGTCACCTTGTCGACGGCGTTGTGCCGGCCCACGTCCTCGCGGACGACGAGCAGCTCGCCCTCGGCCGTGGCCAGCGCCGCGGCGTGCACGCCACCGGTGAGGTCGAAGACGCTCTGGGCGGCGCGCAGCCGGTCCGGGAGGGCGCGCACGACGTCCGGACCGGGGACCTGGCCCGGCCAGCGGCCGGCCGCCGGCGCAGCCAGCGCCTCGGCGATGGTGTCCTTGCCGCAGACCCCGCAGGCCGACGATCCCGAGCCGGCGTGGCGGTGGCCGGGATCGCGGATGGGCGGCTCGTCGAGCGTCACCGTCACCACGTTGAACTCCTGCTCCGGTGTCAGGTCGACGTCGGTGCAGTAGGCGATGGTGTGCGGGGGAGCGGTGAGCAGCCCCTCGTGGACCAGCCACCCCGCGGCGAGCTCGAAGTCGTGGCCCGGCGTCCGCATCGTGACCCAGACCCGGCGCGGCGGGGCCGCGGGCCAGCCCAGCCGGATCTCGAGCGGCTCCTCGGTGGCGAGCCGGTCCTCGTGGCGCCGCTCGCCCTCGGCCCCGAGCTCGTGCACCCGGGTCCGGACGGTCGGCCCCGGCCGGCGCGCCCTCATGTCCGCGGGAACGCCTCGAGCACCGCGAGCTTGCGCTGCAGGGTGTCCGCCTCGTCGACCAGCCGGCGCCGGATCGAGAGGTCCAGGTCGTCGTCGGCGATCAGCGCCTCGGCCCGTGCCAGCGTCTCCCGGGTGAGGGACGTCTTGGGGAAGAAGTGCTCGGTGGCATCGGCGAGCACCCAGCCGCTGCGGACCTTCACGGTGTCGGGCAGGTCGGCGAAGTAGCGCTCGACGTACGGCGCGGTGAGCTCGGCCTGGCTTCCGCGCCAGAAGCCGAGGCCGACCGCTTCGAGCTCGTAGTTGGGCAGGTTGGTCTCACCGGTGAAGCAGCCCCACGCCCAGGCCTTCGCGCCGGCGTCCGGCAGCGAGCTCCGGGCAGCCGCGTGACGCACCCGCGCGACTGCGCTGGGCTCACTCTCCAGGTGCCGGTCGAGCTGCGGCAGGTCCACCGCCCCGAGCGAGGCGAGCTGCACGAGCACCCGCCAGCGCAGGTCCAGGTCGAAGGTGACCCCCTCGGGAAGGTCCTCCAGCGCCAGCCAGGAGCCGAGCTGGTCGCTGTCGGACGACGTGGCGATCGCGGCGCGGAACGCCGCGAGCTGCTCCTCCGACGTCGGAGCGGCGATGGCGAGCTTCCCGCGCGCGGCCTCGTTGAGCTGAGCCAGCGCCAGCGCGGGGTCCGGCTGCACGGGCACCACCCAGCCGAGCAGCCATGCCATCGTGCGGCGTCGGGTGTCCTCGGTGTCCTCGATCGGCAGGCTCCGCACCGCGATCTCGAGCACGTCGACCGGGTCGACCGCGGCGTTGTGGAGGGCACTGCGGATGTTGCTCCAGGCGCCGGCCCGCAGCTCGGGGTCGGTGACGCGGGGGAGCAGGCTCTCGAGCGCGTCCATGGTCAGCTTGTCGGGGATGAGCAGCGCCCACGTGTCGTTGTAGGGGTCGAGCAGCACCGGCCGGTCGCCGGCGTCGAAGGGCGTCTCGGGGCCCTCGATCTCCAGGGGGTGGTCGGTCCACGTGCCGTCCTCCGACGCGACCGCCGCGCGGATCCGGTGCGGCCGGTCGGCGGGGTGGTCCGCGGGCGGCGTACGTCGGACGACGCCGGCGGCGCGGTCCAGCTCGAGCCGGTCGGGGCCGGCGGTGCGCAGCCAGTTGTCGGTGAACAGGGACATGTCCTCGGCGCCGGCTCGTTCCCAGCTGGCGAACAGGTCGTGCATCGTCGCGTTGCCGAAGCGGTGCCGCTCGAAGTGGTCGATGGTGCCCTTGAAGAACACCTCGTCGCCGAGCGTGGCGTTGATCTGCCGGAGGATGGCGCAGCCCTTGGCGTAGGAGATGCCGTCGAAGTCCTGCAGCGCGGCGCTGGCGTCGACGGCGCCGTTGCCGGCCACGGGATGGGTGCTCGGCCGCTGGTCGGCGACCAGTCCCCACTGACGCCGCGCGTAGGAGTCGTCGACCCACATGTCGTCGTACTCCGTGACGTCGGCGGTGACCCGGTTGCCCATGTATTCCGCGAAGGACTCGTTGAGCCAGAGGTCGTCCCACCAGGCCGGGCTGACGAGGTTGCCGAACCACTGGTGCGCCATCTCGTGGGCGAGCGTGCTGGCCCGGGCGATCCGGATGCCCCGGGTGACGCGGCTGGTGAAGACGAGCGGGTCGCGGAAGGTGACGCAGCCCGGGTTCTCCATCGCTCCGGCGTTGAACTCCGGCACGAACGCCTGGTGGTAGTCGCCGAACGGGTAGCGGATGCCGAAGAGCCGGTGCAGCTCGTCGAAGCTCTGCCTGGTCAGCGTGAAGAGCTCGTCGGCGTCCTTGTCGAGGTCGGCCGCGATGCTGGCGCGGGCGCTGAGGCCGAGCGGGATGCCGTCGTGCTCGTCGCGGAGCACGTGGTAGGGCCCGGCCACGATCGTCACGAAGTACGTCGAGAGGGGCTGACTCTGCTCGAGCTCCCAGACGCCCTTCTCGACCTCCCGGCCGGGCGCGTTGCCGATGACGACCCAGTCCCGCGGCGCGCGCACGTGGAAGGTGTAGGGCGCCTTCAGGTCCGGCTGGTCGAAGCAGGCGAAGATCGTCGGGGCGGCGTCCATGAAGCACATGCCGTAGACGTAGTGCTTCCCGTCAGCGGGGTCGACGCTCCGGTGCAGTCCCTCGCCGTCGTTGCGGAACGGCATGGTCGCCTCGACCACCAGCTCGTGCTCGCCCTCGGTCAGCTCCAGGGGGAACCGTCCGCGGTCGAGCAGGTCGACGTCGAGCGGCCGCCCGTCGAGCGTGACGGCGGCCAGGCGGACCGGCTTGAGGTCGAGGAACGTGGCCCCCGCCCGGCTCGTGAACCGCAGCGTCGTCACCGACGCGAAGGTGGCATCGTCGGAGGCGAGGTCCAGGGCGACGTCGTACGACGTGAGGTCGAGCTGGTCGCGGCGGGCCAGGGCCTCGGTGCGCTGGAGGGAGGCGTAGGGGCTGGGCACGAGCCCACCCTAGAACTCACCGCACGCGCGACTGGTTGTCCTCGCTGCACCGACGTACGATGAAGGCTCCCACGAGAGGCGGGCCCGGACCTTCAGGTCGGGCCCGCCGTGGCGATTTCGGCGCCCTGCCGCCGTCCACCGCTGGTGTCGGAGATCACCCCTGCCACGGTTTGGGACCGGCCCGTACCGGCCAGTACTCTGTAAGAGTCGCAAGTGCGATCTACCAGTTACAACGATGGCCCCGGAACCGGGGCGCAGAGGAGTGAGCGAACCATGTCCGCGCAGCTGTACCTGTCCCGTCTCATCGACGAAGGACGTACCGACCGGGGTAACCACCGAGCCTCGCTGCGGACCAGTGGGCTCACCCGCCTGGAACGGCGTCTGCGCCGCGCCATCGAGGACCGCAAGCACTGATCCTCCGCCGGCGCCCGCATCCCCCCAGCGGGCCTGGCGGCCGGACGGAGCTCCCCACGGGCGACCGTCCAGCAACGGACCCCGAGCCACTGTGGCTCGGGGTCCGTCGTGCGGGGGAAGGGACCCGCACCCCCACGCAAGTCGCTCCGGCCGGTCCTTTCAAGGGGAACCGGATTCCGCTCCGGGAGGTCTGGCAGGCTGACGCCATGGCAGCCGAGAGCGGTCCCCAGCTGGATGACCAGACCCTTCGCAGCATCGACCTCCACCAGATCGGTGCGCACCGGTGGAAGGCGACCAACAGCCGCGGTGGTGGCGTCTCCATCGGCCCGGGGGAGGATCCCGACTTCACGCCCGTCGAGCTGCTGCTCGCGGCCCTGGCCGGCTGCGGGGCCGCCGACCTCGACTACATCGCCGGCAAGCGCGCGCCGTTCGAGACCTTCCGGGCCCGAGCCGAGGGCCACAAGGTGCGCGACGAGGACGGCTCGCACCTGGTGCAGCTGAAGGTGACCCTGGACGTCACCTTCCCCGAGGGCGAGGGCGGCGACGCGGCCCGCGCGATCCTGCCGCGCACCCTCCAGCAGATCCAGGACCGGCTCTGCACCGTGGGCCGGACGGTGTCCCTCGGCGAGCCCGTCGCCTACGTCGAGGGTGAGGTGACCTTCGCGCCGGTGCTCGGCCCCGGCGCGGACCCCACCGGCCTCGTGTCGACGCCGTCGGACGGATGACGACCGAGCCCTGGCGGGAGGTCCCGCGCCAGGACGGGCGCCGCTTCGTGGTGACCGGCGCCAGCAGCGGCATCGGCCTCGAGACCGCCAAGGTGCTCGCCGAGCGCGGGGCGCAGGTCATGCTCGCGGTGCGCAACCTCGACCGCGGCAAGGCGGCCGCCGACCAGATGGACGGCGACGTCGAGCTGGGGCTCCTGGACGTCGCGGACCTGTCCTCGGTGCGGGCGTTCGCCGACGACGTCGGCCCGGTCGACGTGCTGGTCAACAACGCGGGCGCCCTGGCCCTCCCGCGGAGCCTGTCGCCCGACGGCGTCGAGCTGCACCTGGCCACCAACCACCTCGGCCACTTCGCGCTCACCAACCTGCTGCTCCCGCGGCTCACCGACCGGGTCGTGGTCGTCGGCTCGCCCTCGCACCGGCACGGACACCTCGACGTCGAGGACCTGGCCTGGTCGAGGCGGCCCTACCGCCCCTACGCGGCGTACGCCGACTCCAAGCTGGCCAACATGCTGTTCATGGCCGAGCTCCAGCGCCGGCTCACCGCGGTCGGCTCGACGCTCCGGGTCACCGGGGCCCATCCGGGCTCGACCGCGACCGCGATCACCGGTTCGACGGGCAGCCGCCTCAAGACGTTCGTCGGCAGGCACGGCATCAAGCTGGTCGGCATGCCGGCGTGGCGTGGGGCCCTGCCCACGCTCTACGCCGCCACCATGGACGTGCCCGGCAACACCTACGTCGGGCCGCACCGCCTCCGCGAGATGAACGGCTGGCCGACCGGGGTGGGCCGCAGCCAGCGGGCGCTCGACCCCGACCTGGCGAAGGCGCTGTGGACGGAGTCGGAGCGGCTGAGCGGGGTCAGGTTCCCGCTGTAGTCCGAGTCACTTGATGGTCACGCTCTCGATCTCGACGTCCTCCTTCGGAGCGGTCATGCCGTCGTCGGTCTGGGTGACGCCCTGGGCGGCGAGGTCGGTGATCGTCTGGACGGTGGCGTCGTCGACGGTGCCGAAGACGGTGTAGGCGGGGTCGAGCGGCGAGTCGGCGTAGACGATGAAGAACTGGGAGCCGTTGGTGTCGGCGCCGCGGTTGGCCATCGCCAGCACCCCCGGGCCGTAGGTCTCCGAGCCGTCGACCTCGTCGGGGAAGGTGTAGCCGGGGCCGCCCCTGCCGGTCCCCGTCGGGTCACCGCACTGGAGCACCGCGATCCCTCCGGTGTCGAGCGTGGTGAGCCGGTGGCAGTGGGAGGCGTCGAAGTAGCTCTGCTGGGCGAGCGAGACAAAGGAGTTCACCGTGCACGGCGCCTTGTCGGCGTCGAGGGTGAACGTCATGTCGCCGATCGTCGTCGCGACCGTGGCCGTCACCTGGCCCGTGACGGTCGGCGTGCTCGGGGGCGGGTCGACCTCCTTGGCGGCCGGGATGTCGGGGTCGGCGGGGTAGTCGCACGTGACGTCCGACGCCGGCACGGAGGCCGGTGCGGTGCTCGACTCCGCGCTCGACGCCGTTGCCGTCTCGGAGGACGTGTCCTTGGCGGCGTCGTCTCCCGAGTCGTCGTCGCCACAGCCCGCCAGGACGGCGGCCGCGAGCAGCAGGAGGACCGGGAGGAGGCGCTTCGACATGCGGGCCAGCCTAAGGGGACCGTCTCAGCCGCTGCGCCCGCGGGCCGCGACCGGCCGGGGTGGGCTCAGAACTCCTCGTGGCTGTCCGGGTCGCCGCCGAAGAGGCGGCCGTCCGGCCTCGCGAGCCCGGTGATCGCGTCGACCTCGGCCTCGGTGAGCTCGAAGCCGTCGAGGTCGAGGTTCTCGCGCTGCCGCGACGGGTTGCGGGACAGCGGGATCGGCAGGTTGCCCAGCTGGAGCTGCCAGCGCAGCACCACCTGGCCGGGCGTGACGCCGTGCGCCTCGGCGGCCGCCCGGACCACCGGCTCGGCGAACGGCGCCTGCCGCTTGCCCATCGGGCTCCACGACTCGGTGAGCACGCCCAGCTCGGCGTCGACCTCGCGCATCTCCTGCTGTGGGAAGTAGGGGTGCAGCTCGATCTGGTTGAGCACCGGCGTCACTCCCGTGTGGTCGATGACCTTCTGCAGGTGCTCCCGGGTGAAGTTGGAGACGCCCGGCGATCGCACCAGACCGTCGTCGCGCAGCTGCACGAGCGCGCGCCAGGTCTCGTGGTACTTCTCCTGGGCCGGGTTCGGCCAGTGGATGAGGTGTACGTCGATCCGCTCCAGCCCGAGCCGCTCGAGCGACTCGCGGGTGCTGGCGATCGCGTCGTCGTAGGCGTGGTGCCGGCCGGGGATCTTGCTGGTCACCACGATCTCGTCGCGCGGCAGGCCCGAGCGCCGGATCGCCTCGCCGACCTCGACCTCGTTGCCGTAGTTGACGGCCGTGTCGATCAACCGGTAGCCGTTCTCCAGCGCACTGACCACGGCCTCGACCGCCTCTTCACCGCGGAGGCCGGCGGTGCCGAAGCCGATCGGCGGGAGCGTGGTGCCGTCGTTGAGCTGGCGGGGGGTGCTCGCAAGTCCCATGCGTGCACGGTATCCATGTGGTGATGACCAACCTCGAGCCGGACTGCGGGCAGTGCGTCGGCCTGTGCTGCGTCGCGCTGCCGTTCCGGCCCTCCCACGGCTTCGCCTTCGCCAAGGACGCCGGCGAGCCGTGCCGCCACCTCGACGACGACCACCGGTGCTCGATCCACGCGTCGCTGCGCGAGGCGGGGATGGGCGGCTGCACGTCCTACGAGTGCTTCGGCGCCGGGCAGCACGTCACCCAGGCCGTCTATGCCGGCGCGACCTGGCGGGGGAGCGCCGACGGCGGCGCCGAGATGTTCGCGGTCTTCGCTGTGGTCCAGCGGCTGCACGAGATGCTGGTGCTGCTCGACCAGGCCGCTGCGCTGGCACCCGGCCCGGCGCCGGCCCGGTTGCGCGAGCGGGTCGCCAGTCACACGTCGGGGCGGCCCCAGGAGATCCTGGACACCGACCTCGACCGGCTGGCCGTGCAGGTCGGCGAGGCGCTGCGAGAGGTGAGCCGCGCGGTCCGCGGCGACGGACCGTCGTACGCCGGGCACGACCTGGCCGGCCGGGACCTCCGTGGCCACGACCTGGCGCGGGCGGACCTGCGGGGCGCGGTGCTCATCGCCGCGGACCTGCGGGACGCCGTGCTCGACCGCACCGACCTGCTGGGCGCCGACCTCCGCGACACCGACGTGTCTGGTGCCGACCTGTCGACGGCTCTCTTCGTCACCCAGCCGCAGCTCAACGCGGCCCGGGGGAGCGCGGCCACCCTGCTCCCGCCACACGTCCGCCGGCCGACGGCCTGGCTGCTCGGGTCGGGTTAGTCCCTGACGTTCCGGCGCGCGCCGCGCCGGGCCACGCGCCACTTCGTCAGGGACTATCCCGACGAGCGGGAGCCCTGCGGACCGCTGTCGTCGGGGACGGCGGTGTGGTGCGGGTCGCCGGCGGAGCGCTCGCGCTCCTTCATCTCGGCCTCGTAGAGGTGCTGCCTGCCGTCGACGAGCTGCTCGCGGACCTCGCGCTCGAGCTCGCGGAACGGCGTCCAGTAGGTCTCGTCGTACTCCTCCACGATCTGGAAGGTCCAGCGGCCCTGGAGGACGTTGCGACCGACCAGCTCCGTGTCGACCCGGTCCGCGAGCTCCTCGTGGCCCGCCTTGCGCAGCAGGTCGACCGCCTCGCCCAGGGTCAGGTCGGCGGTGCCGGAGCGGCGGTGGAAGGCGTAGAGGTGGCCCCGGCAGACCTCGACCGCCTCCAGGGCCTCGGAGAGCTTGCCGAGGGCCTCGACCGTGGCGTCGGTGACCCCCTCGGGACGGGTGTGCTGGGGCAGCGGGCGGTCTGTCATGCGCGACAGGTACCCGCCGGGACACTAGGCGGCCAGAGCGGCGTAGCGCCCCTCTTCCTCGAGCAGGGTCTCGTGGGTGCCGCGCTCGACCACCCGGCCGTGGTCGAGGACGACGATCTGGTCGGCGTCGCGGACCGTGGAGAGGCGGTGGGCGATAGTGATCGTCGTGCGTCCCTCGGCCAGCGTGTCGAAGGCCTCCTGCACGGCGCGCTCGGTCTCGGTGTCCAGCGCGCTCGTCGCCTCGTCGAGGACCAGGACCCGCGGGTTGCGCAGCAGGGTCCGCGCGATGGCGATGCGCTGCTTCTCGCCCCCGGAGAACCGGTGGCCGCGGGAGCCGACCACGGTGTCGTAGCCGTCGGGCAGCGACGCGATCAGGTCGTGGATGCGCGCCGCCCGTGCGGCGGCCACGAGCTCGGCGTCGGTGGCGTCCGGTCTCGCGTAGCGCAGGTTCTCGCGCACCGTGGTGTGCAGCAGGTAGGTCTCCTGGCTCACGATGCCGACGATCTCGGCGAGGTCGGCCAGCCGGATCCGGCGTACGTCGACTCCGTCGATCGTCACCACGCCGGAGGTCGGGTCGTGCAGGCGGGCGACGAGGGAGCCCAGCGTCGTCTTGCCGGAGCCGGTCTCGCCGACGAGCGCCAGCGTGGTGCCGGCCGGTACGTCGAGGTCCACGTCGCTGAGCGCGGGCACCTCCGCGTCGTCGTAGGAGAAGCCGACGTGCTCGAACCGCACGTGGCCCCGCACCGCCGCAGGGTCCAGGTCGACCGGGTCGGTGGGCTCGTCGATGTCGACCGGCAGGTCGAGGTACTCGAAGACGCGCTGGAACAGGGCCAGCGAGCTGACCACCTGGACGCCCGTGTTGAGCAGGCCCATCAACGGCCGGAACAGCTGGCCCTGCAGCGCGGTGAACGCGATCAAGGTCCCGATCGTCATGGTGCCGCGGGTCATGGGCAGCCCGGCGCTGAGGTAGATCACGGCCGGGATGGCGGCGAACAGCACACTCATCGACGCCATCCGCCAGCGTCCGGCCAGCGACGAGCGCAGCTCGAGGTCGATCAGCCGGGCCGAGGACTCGGTGAACCGCTGGACGAGGGTCGGGCCGGCCCCCATCGACTTGGCGAGCTGGATGCCGCTGATGGACAGCCCCTCCTCGATCGTGACGTTGAGGTCGGCGAGCTCGCGCTGCTGGGCCGAGGTGATCTCGCGGCGCATCCGCGCGACCCGACGGCTCAGCCAGACCGCGGGCGGCATCACGACGAGCGAGATCAGCGCCAGCCGCCAGGAGAGGACCGCCATCGCGACCGCGGTGGCGACCGTGGTGGTCAGGTTGGAGGCGATCGAGGTGGCCGTCGAGGTGACGACGTTCTGCATGCCGCCGATGTCGTTGGTGATCCGCGACTGCACCTCACCGGTCCGGGTGCGGGTGAAGAACGCGACGGACTGCCGCTGGAGGTGGGCGAAGACGTCGGTGCGCAGCCCGTGCATGACGCGCTGGCCCATCTGGGTGTTGATCCAGGTCTGGACGACGCCGAGCACGGACGTCACCGCGGCGATGGCGACCATCGCGCCGGTGAGCATGACGAGCAGGCGCACGTCCTGGTCGGGAAGGGCGACGTCGATGATGCCGCGGAGCAGGAACGGCGAGGCGAGCCCGACCACCGACGACGCGACGATGATCGCGACGACGCCGAGGACGGACCAGCGATAGGGCGTGAACAGCCGCGCGATGCGACGCAGCGAGACCTCGCGCGCCTGCTGCTTCTCGGCGGCGGTGGGCTTCTGCGGCACGCGCAGGCGGCCCCGGCCCGGGGTGGGAGTGGTGGTGGAGTCCACGTGGACCTCCTCTGAAGGGTCTGAGAGAGGCATTTAGTGAGGTAGCCTCATCATGAGGTTACAACACCAAACCTTGGTAGTCTGTTCCCGTGACCGCCGACGTGCCCGCCGACTCCCTCGGGGAGGCCTTCGGCGCGGTGGCCCGACGGCTGCGGATGGCCGCCATGGCCGCCCTGGCGCAGCACGACGTGACGCCGTCGCAGGTGCGGGCGATCCGGGTGCTCGCCGCCCAAGAGGGCGGGCCAGAGAACAGGGGAGTGCGGTCGAAGGACCTCGCCGAGCGCCTCAAGATCGCGCCGCGGTCGGCGACCGAGGTCGTCGACGCCCTCGAGCAGAAGGGGCTGGTACGGCGCTCGCCCGACCCGGGGGACAGGCGGGCCACCCTGGTGTCGCTCACCGACCGCGGGCACGCGCTCGCGGAGGAGGTGCGCCGGACCAGGGGAGTGGCGTCGGAGCAGCTGCTCGAGCGGCTCACCCCGACCGACCGCGCCGACCTGGCCCGGATCCTGCGCAAGCTGCAGGACTGACTCGCTTCGGAAGACTCCTAGCTGCGCGCTCTCCGCTGCCCCTCGACGCCGCGGTAGGCCGCCGCCCAGCGACCGTCCGCCCGTGCGGCCTCGACCTCCGCGACACCGGGAGGTCTCATCCGGCCGGCTCGTGGTGAGGGCCTCGACCTTGGCGACGTTCACCTGCGACCAGATGCTGCGCGGGCGGCGAGGGACGTACTTCTGGAGGTACCAGTCGTCGTCGAGCCCGCGTCGCTGCCCGGAGATCCAGCCCCAGCAGAGGCCCACATCGACGGCCTCGTCGCTGGTCAGAGAGGGGATGCCGGAGGCCACTTTCGCCAGCTTGAGCCAGACCCCGGCCTGCTCGCCGTGGTGCTCGGCGAGCCAGGTGTCGAACTCCTCCGCGTCGCGGAACGGACGGACCTCGGCGCCGTCCTCGCCCGGGCTCACCATGGGCCGAGGCTAGGTCACGGTGCGGCCGCTCAGCATCGCCACGAGCTCGCCCGCGGTCGCGTCGACCGGGGTCCCGTGGCCGTGCTCCCATCCGAGGTCCGTGGCGTGCAGCGCCCGTTCGCCGATCTCGACCCCGAACAGCGTCCGGTCGCCCGGTGCGACCAGAGCGTCGAGGACGAGCCGGGTGGCCTCGTCGCCGGCTGCCCGTCCGAGCCCGAGAGGCAGCGACACGTCGAGGCCGTGGATGACGACGTGACTGATCGAGCCGGCCCATCCGCCGCCAGGCTGCTCGAACGTGGCCAGCGCGTCGCTGCGCAGGTCTGCGAGCAGTGTCTCGGGCGGCAGGTCGCCATCGCGCAGTGCGATCCGGTCGGACGTGGTCTGGAAGTCGAACCCGTCCGCCGCCAGCTCCGCGCCGAACTGCTCCGCGTCGTACCTCGCCGCCATCGTCAGATGGGCAACGACGTGACGGACCGCCCACGCCTCGCACAGCGAGGGCCGGGACCAGCTCGCGTCGTCGAGCGGAGCCAGGGCGTTCGCGAGCCGGCTGAGCTCTGCCGCGAGGAGTGGCTGCAGCTCGTTCATGCCAGCACCTGGGTGAGCCGGACCTGGTTGCCCGACGGGTCTCGGAACCCGGCGTCGATGCCGAAGGGCCGCCGTTCGGGCGGCTCGGTGAACTCGACCCCGCGACCCGTGAGCTCACGGAAGTCCCGCTCGACGTCGTCGGTGACGAGGAAGACGGGGCCGGCCAGACCCTGGCCCATCGCCGCACGTACGACGCCGATCTGCTCCTCGGTCAGGACCGGCGGCTCGGGCACGGCCATCAGGCACGAGCTCGACGTCCGGCTGGCCCGGATGGGCCGACCGTGAGCCAACGGAAGGAGCCCAGCTCGGGAAACGTGGCGTCGGCGCGCAGCTCGAAGCCGACCTTCACGGTCCAGAACTCGAGAGCGACGTCCTGGTCGTGCACCCACAGGTTGACGGTGGAGATTCTCAGCACGCCCCGAACCTATGCGGGCGGCGGCGCGGGGTCTTCTCGAAAACTGCGCTTCTGCGGGCGGCCGTACGCGCGGACCACGCACTCGGGCAACGGGACCCGGTCAGCGGCGGCAGGAAAGGCCTCGCGATAGGCGGTGGGCGAGCAGCCGTAGGTGCGCGTGAACGAGGAGGTGAAGCTCCCGAGGCTGGAGAGCCCGACCTCGGCGCAGATCCGCGCCACCGAGTGGTCGGTGTTGCGCAGCAGCGCCGCGGCGCGCTCGAGCCGTCGGGTGAGGACGTAGCCGTGCGGGGTCACTCCGAACGCGGCGCGGAACTGGCGGCTGAAGTGCGCCGGGCTCAGCCCGGCCGCGCGGGCGAGGTCGGCCACCTCGAGCGGCTCGCCGTACGACCGGTCCGCGAGGTCGCGGGCGCGCAGGAGATGGCGCTCGTTCATGTCGCCAGCCTGCCAGAGGGTGCCTGTGGAGGATCGGCACGGGTGTCGGCGGTCCGCTCTAGAATGTTCATCGTTGGTAGACGGAACGCAGATCGGTGGTGGACGTGCGAGATCTCGGGAGCGACGCGGCCCGGACGGCCGGCGCTGTCCGCGGCACGGCACCCACGGCTGCCGAGATCGTGGCGTTCGTGTCACGGCTCGGTGCCGACGCGGTCGGGCTCGACGACGCGGAGCGGATCGACCGGATCGCTGCGCTGGAGTCCCTGACCTGTGCGAGCCAGGCTGCGCAGTCCGAGACGGTCGCGGACTTCGTCGTCTCGCAGCGCCAGGCCGCCGCCGACCGCGGGGTTCCGGCCGCGCGGCGCGACCGGGGGCTGGCTGACCAGGTCGCCCTGGCGCGGCGGGTCTCGCCGCACCGTGGGTTGCAGGACGTGGCGTTGGCGATGACCCTGCGCACCGAGCTGCCACACACCCGAGCCGCCTTCCGCAGTGGCCGGATCGACGCGTTCAAGGCCACCTTGGTCGCCCGCGAGACCACCGGCCTCTCCGGTGAGCACCGCGCGGCCGTCGATAAGGAGCTCTGCGGCAATCCCGACGCGATCTCGACGCTCTCGCCGCGGCGGCTGGTCGGGCGCCTGCAGAAGGCCGCAGCCGAGCTCGACCCCGCCTCCGTCATGCGTCGCCGTCGCCGCGCCGAAGCCGACCGGCACGTGACCTCCCGCCCCGCGCCCGACGTGATGACGTGGCTCGGTGCGCTGCTCCCGGTCAAGGCCGGAGTCGCGGTCCACGCCACCCTGCGCCGCGACGCGGACGCGGCGAGGGCCGCAGGCGATCCACGCAGCGTCGGCCAGCTGATGGCCGACATCCTCGTCGACCGCGTTCTCCGGCCCGGTCTCGCGGGAGCGGCCACGGGCGAGGTCACGTGGGCACGTGCCTCAGTGCCGACCACGCCCCACACCGTGCCGGTCACGCCGAGCGTCCCGGTGACGGTCAACCTGGTCGTCCGGGACAGCGTGCTCCTGGGTGATGAGGAGGGGACGGGGTGGGTCGATGGCCATGGCGCCGTCCCCGCCGACCTGATCCGGCAGTGGATCGCCGACAACCTCGACTCCGGCGTCGCCACCTGGCTGCGCCGGGTCTACGAGCGGCCCGCCACCGGCGCGCTGGTCGCCATGGACTCGAGGGCGACGTTCTTCGACGGTGGGCTCGCCGCCTTCATCCGGGTCCGCGACCGGATCTGCCGCACCGTCGGCTGCGGTGCACTCGTCCGACATACCGACCACGTCGAATCCCGCGCTCGCGGCGGGCCCACCTCGGCGGACAACGGCCAGGGACTGTGCGAGCACTGCAACTATGCCAAGGAAGCCGACGACTGGAGTGCCCGGACCATCCCCGGTCCCCGCCACACGGTCGAGACCACGACTCCGACAGGCCACACCTATATCTCGACCGCCGACCCGTTGTGACCTCGAGGGCGATCGGCGCGAGCAAGCCTGCACTCCGTAGTTTCGAGGGGGTGGCGATGGCAGATCCGCCCGACCATGGCACACCTCTGTTGTCAACGGGTGTGTTTGCGGGGCTCCTTGGCGGTGGCCTTCCGTAGGCGCCGGCTCGGTTGTAGCGTCGGGTTTGCGGGTCCGGGAAGTGGCTGATCCGAAGTGTCGACTGGCGGGACTAGGTCGGCCGCGCTGGATTGAAGAGTCGCCCCGCATTTGCCCTCCCGGACCCGCACCTTCGACTTGTCTGGCGTCGGGCTTGCGTCGGTAGTAGGCGCGGCCGGGGGTGTCGTGGCGCAACTGGACGTCGCGGCGATGTGCAGGACGTGGTTCATCCGCCGGTTGCCGGCCCGCGACAGCCGGTGCCGGGTCGACAGTGGGTTTCCATCGGGCTGGACGACCGCACCCAGCACCGATACTCGTCCCACTTCGACACGCTTATTGCCAGTCAAATGAACGGGAGCTTGACGAACCGCGATGTCGAGCTGACCCTGACGAAGGTCAGGGGTAGCTGCTGGCTTTCGGGTCGTGTTCGTGGGCCGTGAGATTTCTACGGTCTCAACATGACGAGCCGATACCTCAGATCCATCCTCATGGCGTTCGCCGCGCTTGGCGCGATGCTGGTGCCCAGCGGGCCAGCGCAGGCAGAGGCGACCGGCCTCGACACGAAGATCGAGAAGTACGTCACCGACTACATGAGTAAAGCCGGCTATCCAGGCGTTTCCATCGCGATCACCAAGGGTGACGAGGTCCTGCTGACCTCGGGATACGGGCATGACTCGACCGGTGCCGAGATGACGGCGCGGACGGCGATGCCAGTGGCGTCGGTGAGCAAGTCATTCACCGCGCTCGCTGTCATGCAGCTGGTCGAGGCCGGAAAGGTGGCGCTGGACGAGCCGGTTCAGAAGTACCTCCCCGACTTCGAGATCGCTGACTCGCGCGGCTCGGAGATCACGGTGAGAGATCTGCTCAACCAGACCTCGGGGATCACCGACGGGACGCTGCGCGAGAAGAGCCTCCCGCAACCAGAGACCCTTGAGGGAGCGGAGCTGCGGGCCCGTGACGCGACCCTCGCAGCCGACCCGGGAACCAAGCACTACTACACCAATACGAACTATCACCTCGCGGCGCGCTTGGTCGAGGTCATGGCGGGGCAACCGTTCGCCGACTACCTGCGCGGTCACGTGCTCGAACCGATCGGCATGCGGGCGAGCGGAACGATCGACAGAGCACCAGAGGACCTTCCGGACGGCGTGGAGGAAGGTCACATCTACCTCTACGGAGGATCGATAGCGGCGGAGGAGCCCGAGCGGTTCGTCAACGGCTCGGACGGGTTGGTCACCAACGCCGACGACATGGCGCAATGGCTGATCGCGCAAAGCAATGGTGGCCTCGCAGCCAATGGTGAACGTCTCGTCACGCCCGCGAGCATCGAGGCGATGCACTCGTCGTGGGAGCCGGGAGCGTCGTACGGTATGGGTTGGAGTCAGGATGAGAAGGGTCGCTGGGGACACAGCGGAGTGTGGTTCACCTACACGGCCTACCAGATGCTGCTGCCGTCCGGATACGGGATCGCAGTCATGAGCAACAGCGGCCTCGGCCTGGGCAACGAAGGCCCGTACTCGCTTGCAGATGGGCTGGCCACGATCGTCGAAGGGGGCCAGCCGAAGCAGATAGGGGCGACCCGGCTCCACATCGATCTGGCGTTGGGCGCGTTCACGCTGCTCAGCATCGGTCTGGGGATCCGGACCATCCGGCGAGCCCGATCGTGGGCCGAGAAGGTGACGGGCGGCCGTACGTGGAAGGCGGTGCTGCGGCTCTTGCCTCGATTCATCCCCTTGGTCGTGCTGATGGCGATGCCCCGGCTGCTGGGCCAGCTGTACGGCGGGGGCCGGGACGTCACGTTCGGCCAGCTGCTCTACTTCGCTCCGTCGCTGATGATCTGGTCGGGCGTCGCCAGCGCAATCGGCCTGATCGTGGTCGGCGTCAGGGTCCGAGCCATACGACAGGTCCAGCGTGCCGCGACCTAGGATCTGGACAATGAGGAGCCCGCAAGGTGGGTGGCCGCGCGGTGGTCGACCAAGGCAGCTGGCAACGGCGGTCGTGACCGGCAAGTACCCACAGGTCGGCTTGGTCGCGGGCGCGGCCCTGAGCGTGGGCGCCGGACAGACCATGACGAATGCGGTGTCGCCGTGGGCGGTCGCGGTGTGCCTCGTCGCTGCCACGGTGTCTTGCCTGTCCGGGCGGCGGTTGGCGCATGTTGCGACGGCGGTATGGATCTTCCATGCAGCAGCCGCCGCAGCGCTCGCGCTGAGCCTGTTCACCGGCTCGGCCTGGGCGACCACCCTGATTCCTCTGGTGGTGGCGGCAGGCGTCCCTTGGTTCGGCGGACGATATCTACGGCAACAGGACCAGCTTGCCGACGAAGCCGCTCAGCGGGCCCGCCTGGAGGAACGCAGCCGGATCGCCCAGGACATGCATGACTCGCTGGGCCATGAGTTGAACTTGCTCGCCCTGCGCGCTGGGGCGGTCGAGGTGGCGCCGGCGACGTCGACCACACAGCAGATCGCGGCATCGCAGCTGCGGACCGGAGCATCGTCTGCGATCGCCCAGCTCGCCACCATCATCGGGGTCCTGCGAGGCGACGATCCCGTGGAATGGGAGCCCCCTGGTGCCGACCCGGCGGGGCTGGTGCGACGGGCTGTCGAGGCGGGCATGGACGCGACGCTCGACTGGCACGGATCCCAGGACCTCCCACCCGCCGCGGGACGCTGCGCCCACCGTGTGGTGCAGGAAGGCCTGACCAACGCGGCGAAACATGCCCCGGGCGCCACGGTCTCCGTCCGGATCGACAGCAGCCCCGACGCGTCACAGGTGACAGTGACCAACTCACCCCCGACGCCCCCGCTTCACCGCACGCTCGGATCGGGAACCGGCCTGGTCGCGCTGCAAGAGCGGGTGCGCTCGTGCGGCGGCAGTCTCGACGCCGGGCCCCGCGACGGCGGGTTCGCGATCGTGGCGCGAATCCCGCACCAGGGTTCGCCATGATCCGCGTCCTCATCGCCGACGACGAAGCGATGATCCTGGCCGGAGTACGGGCGATACTCGCGGCCGACCCCACCATCGACGTGATCGCAGAGGCCCACGACGGTCACGAGGCAGTCGAGCTGGCGCGGGCTCACCGGCCCGATGTTGCGCTGCTCGACATCCGCATGTCCGCGCTCGACGGCATTGCAGCGGCAGCAGAGATCATGCGAACCGTGCCGTCAACGGCGACCTGCATCCTCACCACCTTCGGTGAGGATCAGTACATCGCGCGAGCCCTCAGTGAAGGTGTCCAGGGCTTCATGCTGAAG
This sequence comes from uncultured Actinomycetota bacterium, assembly GCA_963766475.1. Taxonomy (GTDB): domain Bacteria; phylum Actinomycetota; class Actinomycetes; order Propionibacteriales; family Nocardioidaceae; genus Nocardioides. The sequence goes on from CAVXZS010000012.1 coordinate 182,254, forward strand.
TCGGGCAATCCTCGCGAGCTGCAGGCAGGGGTGCACGCGCTGGCCGCGGGCGGCGCCTACTTGTCGCCGACCGTGGCCCAGTGGGTCATCACTCACGTCCGCAGCGACCTGTCCAACTTCGAGGACCTCGACGCGAAGGTCGAGCTGCTGACCGACAGGGAACGAGAGGTCTTGACCCGGATCGGTGGCGGCCTCTCCAACGCACAGGTCGCGCAACAGCTGCATCTCGTCGAGGGCACAGTCAAGGGTCACGTCAGCGCCATCCTCACAAAGCTCGACGCAGCCAACCGGGTCCAAGCCGCAATCGTGGCCCACCAAGTGGGCCTGCTCTAACCCGGAGCCAATCCTCAAGAAGGTCGACGTGCACGTTCTCGCCCGGCGTGCGACCGGAGCATCCACAACGCAATGCTGCTCACCGGCTCTCGACGATCCGCCACGCACTCGTTCGACCGCGCCTGCGCCTTCTCAGGCGACTCTCCCGCAACTCCCGGTTCATCAGTTCCCGCCCTCCTAGTTGACCAACGAGAGTTGCATCGGGACTTCGGCCTCGCGACGCCGATCGGCCAGCCACCCTCGTCGGCTGACTCGATCGCGGGCCACTCAGACACACCGCCTGAACCCGCACCGACGTGCGGGCGCAGCCCGACCATGCCGACGTGCGGGCGGAGCCCGACCATGCCGACGTGCGGGCGGAGCCCGACCATGCCGACGTGCGGGCGGAGCCCGACCATGCCGACGTGCGGGCGGAGCCCGACCATGCCGACGTGCAGGCGGAGCCCGACCATGCCGACGTGCAGGCGGAGCCCGACCATGCCGACGTGCAGGCGGAGCCCGACCATGCCGACGTGCAGGCGGAGCCCGACCATGCCGACGGGCGCGCACTCGGGGAAGTCCCGATTGCCGAGGAGCGAAACGACTATGGTCTCGGCATGTCGAGACCGCCAGAGTCGCCGGGGCCTTGGATTGCGACCGCAGTGGCACTGGTGATTGGCGCCATCGCCGTTGACTCGTCGACAGGGGAGTCGACCATCGCGTTAGGCATCGCGGCTCTCGGTGGCCTCATCGGTCAAGTCGCTGCCATCGCCTATGGCGTGGAATGGGGTATGCGCCGATACGACTGGCGGAAACGTCGTTAGGACGCTGCCTAGCAACCGGCCTGGACTACGCGAACCGTCCGACCATGCCGCTGCCGGCTCCGCCCGACCATGCCGCGATCCGCGAGGTCATGCCGATGAGCGGGCGCAGGCCGGACGGCCTAGATTCCCGCGTCGAAGGACATGTTGGAGACCAACCACCAGGCGAAGCTCACAACGGCAAGGATCATCAGAAGGGCGTTGGCTGCGCGCGGGCTTGTTTCTGCTGCGAAGATTCGCCAGCCGAAGACCAGTCCGGCAATCACGATGACTGCGATCAAGCTCAGCAAAACCATGGGCGGACGTTAGCGCCTGGGTCCGCAAGTGCACGGATCTGCCGCTGTCGGCTCCGCCCGACCATGCCGCTGTCGGCTCCGCCCGACCATGCCGGCGTCCAGAGCGGCTGGCTCTCACGCATCGCCGCGCGGCATGCGCCCCGCTCGCTCGTCACCCGTCGCGAGCGAGGAGCAGCAGGCCGAGCAGTAGCGCACCGGCCGGAATCGTCAGCGCGTACACCCACCACCCCAGGCGGCGAGCGGAACCTCGAGCGACGAGTCCAACGAGGGCCGCCACCGCTGCGGCGGGGACGAACAGCTGACCCGCGCCGTACCCAGAAGTGCCGCCAATATGTGGATTGAGAACGATCAGCAAGAATATGAACGCGATGGCTCCGAACAGCGCCGCCAGCCCAACCGCGTGCTCATTGGGCCGTGCGACGTCGTCGTCCCGGCCTGGCCGGAACTTGTGGGTCCACTGAGTGCCGTCCCAGTAGCGACTCCCATGACCTTCAGGATTCATGTACCAGCCAGCTGGTGGGTTGCTCACGATGGGCACTCTAGGTCTCCCTGCGGCTACCCGACCGCGGATCTGCCGACGTGCGGGCGGAGCCCGACCACGCCGATGTCCGATCTGTGCGCCTCAACGGCAACTAGCCTCTTCTCGCTCGGGTCCCACGGTCCAAGCCCGGGAAGCACGAGCCATCAGGAGCACCATGTGAGAGGTGAGCCCCATCCCGTCTGATTCGCCTCTCGGCTGTGGACCGCTTCGTGTCCTCGCGATCCTCACCGCCGTGGCCTGTGTCGTCGTGGTCGTGGCCGGGGGTCAACGCCTCTACGGCAACGATCCGTCGGGATTGCCCGACCGAGTCCACTTCGAGAACCGCGACTACAACCGTGGACGGGAGATAGTCATCCCCGATGACGCCGCCGAAAGTGGTCGCACCAGCACTGGTGAGCTCGTGTTCAAGCCAGCGGGCGAGGTCGGATTGTCCGTGATCATCTGGGTCTCGGACCACGATCACACCCGTGCCTACGGCCTGGTCGGAGGACCATAGAAACGCCCGACCGTGCCGCTGTCGGCTCCGTCACGCCGAGGGTCAGGAGCCCGAAACAATCCTGCGGGGAGGAATCGACAGACCCATACTGGGCTGGTGGCAGACGAGCGCGACACAGCCAAGGGATGGGTTCGCATGCTGCCTGGCGGGCAGCCTGACAAGGTGGCGCTCGCCCGGATCGTTGATGCCGACGGGGGTCGCGACGAGGCGGAGAACACGTACTACGAGTGGGCCGCCGATCCGGACTTCATGCACCAAGAGACGACTCGGCGTCGGTTCCGTGGGCAGTACCTGCGCCGATTGCGTCGGCTGCGAGAGCGGCAGCGACACTCGGATCAGTGATGGGCTGAGTCGGCGTACGGCTCCGCCCGACCATGCCGCGACGCGCTCGGTCATGCCAAAGACAGGTAGGAGCCCGACCATGCCGACGTGCGGGCGGAGTCCAACGTTGCCGATAAGCGGGCGGAGTCCAACGTTGCCGATGAGCGGACGCCGTTCGATGACTCGTTCTCGCCGGTTTACAGTCCGCGCGTGAGCGACACCAACGACAGCACCTTCACCTGGTCCGACGACACGTTTCTGTCGCAGGGCACAGATTGCGCGGTGCGCGTCTACCGGCCCGCCTCGGTCCAGGGCACCCCGATCCCGGTGATTGTGATGGCGCACGGCTTCGGTGCTGTTCGGGCATTGCGCCTCTACGCCTATGCCGAGAGGTTCGCAACCGCTGGCTACGCGGTCGCGGTGTTCGACTACCGAGGCTTCGGCGAGAGTGCCGGTACGCCGCGCCAATTGCTCGACGTAGCCATGCAGCACCAGGACTGGCGCGCCGCACTGGCCTACGCCCGGGCCCTCCCCGGCGTCGACGCCGAAAAGGTCGTGGCCTGGGGTACGTCTTTCGCTGGCGGCCACGTCATCAGCATCGCCGGGCAAGGGGAGCCGCTCGCAGCGATCATCGCCCAGGTCCCTCACGTCAGCGGCCCCGCAGCGGTGCGGGCAACCGGACTCCTTCCCAGCCTGCGCGTCGGCGCTGCTGGCATCCGCGATCAGGTGGGTGCCTGGACGGGGCGACAGCCGGTGTACGTCAACTCAGCAGGCAGACCTGGCGAGACCGGCGTGATGACCTCCCCCGACGCCGTGCCCGGCATGAACGCACTGATCACTGAATCCGGGCTCAAGGAAGGGGACTACCCCGTCACGGTCGCTGCCAGGATCGTCCTCAAGATCGGCCTCTACTCCCCGAAGCGATGGGCGGCCGGGGTCCGGTGCCCTGCCCTTGTTCAGATCGCCGACTCAGACGCCGTCACCCCGCGCCATGTCGCAGAGGCGACCGCCGCGCGTATGGCTGAGCCGACCGTGCGCGTGTACTCCGGTGGCCACTTCGATCCCTACGTCGAACCACTATTCACCACCGTCATCGCCGACCAGCTCGCGTTTCTCCGCGAGCACGTTCCGGTACCGAACGCCCGACCCTGACGCCTGCGCCAACCCGTTCGATCATGCCGCTGACCGCGCGGTCAAGAGTGGGCAAAGGAGCGGTTCACAGCCTGGTCATCCGCCTTCGTCCTCGCCTCGTGGTTCGCGTGTTCGCGTGGTTCGGGTCGATACGCGAACCACCCGAACTCAGCGTCGGGATGTTCGGCCCGGGACCGCGCGATCCTCCGCTCGAACGCCCGGCCCCGGACGGGGGGCAGCTCCCCTCGCACCGACCTGACCATGTCACCCCGGTAGAAGACCAGGAACTTCTCGTCCTCGTCACGTGGACCTACGAGCTCACTGATGTACATCTCGACGTCCCCGAACGCGTGCGGCCGGGGCCGCCGCGTAGGCGGCCCCGGCCTGTTCGGGGGTTCGGGCGTGACGTCAGACGTGGACGGAGCTGCGACGCTGCGACATCTGCCAGATCAGCAGCGCGATCACTGCGCCGATGATCGAGCCGATGATGCCGGAGGGCTGCAACAGGCCGTCGTCGGCGTCCTTGTGGAACAGCACGTAGCCGAGGAGCCCGCCGACCAGCGAGCCGACGATGCCCAGCGCGATCGTGGCCACCACCGAGAGGTCCTGGCGCCCGGGCACGAGAAGGCGCGCCACGAAGCCGGCGATCGCGCCGACGACGATGATGGTGAGGATGAGTCCGAGCATGAGGGTGCCTTTCTCTCGAGAGGGCCGACTGATCGCCGGCCTTGGGGTATAGGTAACCACCCCCAGGAGGGGTCCAACACACCCCTAAGTGGGTTAGTCTGTCCCTGTGAGCAGCCGCCGAGGTCCCATCCGGGTTGCCCTCGTCGACGACTACGACGTCGTGGTCACCGGGCTGGCCAACATGCTCGAGCCGTACCGCGACCGCGTCGTCGTGGCCGAGCTCGACACCAACAAGGCCGTCGCTGACGACGTGGACATCGCGCTCTACGACTCCTTCGCCCAGCCCGAGTCGGACCACGACGAGGTCAAGGCGCTCATCGACAACCCGCACGCACGGCGGGTCGTGGTTTACACCTGGAACTTCCACGCCGAGCTCCTCTCGATCGCCCACGACCTTGGCGTGCACGGCTATCTCTCCAAGGCGCTCACCGCCCGCGAGCTGGTGGCCGCCCTCGAGGCCGTCCACGCCGGCGAGATCGTGGTCAGTCGCTCGCCCGCGAAGGCCCGGAGCCAAGGCGGCGACTGGCCCGGCCGGGGCGAAGGCCTGACCGATCGGGAGTCCGAGATCCTCGCCCTCATCACCCAGGGCAAGAACAACGCCGAGATCGCTGCACTGACCTACCTGAGTCCCAACACGGTGAAGTCCTACATCCGCGGGCTGTACCGCAAGCTCGATGTCGACAGCCGGACCCAAGCGGTGTTGTGGGGTGTCCGGAACGGATTCCTGCCCGACCACCGTCGTATCGATCACTGGCGCGGCGGCCCCTGACCGCTCCCGTCACCCCATGATGCGCCCGAAAGTATCCATTTCCGAGCGAGGTCATAGCCCAGCGATGGGTGGAGGAACTTGCGACGCCCGGTATCGACTGCCTCGTGGTGTCTCGTGGAGGCGCTGTCGTTGGATTCGCCGCTGTCCGTGAAGACGAGTTCTTGCACTTCGGTATCGCGGTCGAGCGCTGGGGCACCGGGGTCGCACAGGCTGCGCACGATGCCGTTCTTGACCGGATGCGGACTGGTGACGTTCAACGGGCGTGTACGCCGAGCTCCTGCGAAACGAAACCGATCTTGCTGAACCAGCCTGAACCGTCTGGCCGTGCAGCTGTCGGCCCGCTCGACCGTGGCTTCTCTCTGTGTCAAGAATTCGTCGGACCTGTCTGTCTGTCATGGGAGACTCCCGGGCATGATCGGACGGCTCGCTGCGATCGTCATTGACTGCCCCGAACCACGTGCTTTAGCAACGTTCTACGAGGCACTGCTCGGCGCGAAGCGAGTGGAGGACAGTGCCGAATGGGTGACTCTCGCGGTGGACGGTGGTCAACCGTCGGTCTCGCTGCAACACACCGATAGGTTCCGCGCTCCCGACTGGACCTCAGGTGAACCGCCCCAGCAAATGCACCTCGACATTGTCGTCGACAACCTCGACGATGCCGAAGGTCAGGTCCTCGTCCTCGGGGGCACGCTCTTGGACGGGTCTGACAAGCCAATTGGCTTCCGTGTCTACGCCGATCCCGTGGGGCATCCCTTCTGCCTCGTGACGCCCGAAGGCCTCACGTGATGGCACGTCCAGCACCACACGCACCCGGCTAGGCGAGAAGGTGGCCTTCTCCTGACCACAAGAAGCGCGCGCTCATGCCGCAGTCACGCCAGAGGACGCCTTCGCACTCTCGACCAGATGGCGACGCCAAGAACGACCACGCCGGTGGCCGCTGTAGCTACGCCAGAGTGGAATCGCTGCTTGTTGACCGAGTAGCAGTCCGCAGCGACCTCGTCGGAGTAGTCACTGCTGTGCTCACCGCCCGGTGGGTCATCGTTGCCGAGGAACCCGGCGTCGTACGGAGCGACGGTGCACCCCACCAGTCCAGCTGGATGACCGTCGTCGTAGTCGGATGCTCCGACGTTGACTGTCTGGTTGTCGATGAACAGCCACCTGCTCAGGGTCAGCAGCACAGCTCCGACCGCCCCCGCCCGGCCACGTGACCGCCCCAGAGTCATGGACATCGCACCGTAGACGCCATCACGCCAGTGGTGGTTGCGCATCGCTGCGACCGGAGCTCGATGATGGCCGCCCGCGTCGATCGTGTTGGGGACCTGGCGGCGCCCGCCAATGCCGAGGACCGCGCGCAGCCCCGACCATGCCGATCTGCGGGCGGAGCACGATCATGCCGACGTGCGGGCGGAGCCCGACCATCCCGACGTGCGGGCGGAGCTCGACCATCCCGACGTGCGGCGGCAGCGTTCGAGCCGTCGACATCCGGTCGTGCGCATAACCCTCGGGTTCAGTCCGGTCGAGCCTTACACTCCCGCCATGCGACTGGTGAAGGGGCTCGGGCTAGCTGCCCTAGCGTTCGCCGTGCTGACTGGTCTCGGCGTCGTTCAGGTCACCACGCCGTGGACCGACCGGGGCGAGCCGAAGCCGTCGAACGCCCTGGCCGGGGGACATCCGAGATCGTGGGTGTACGACAATCTGATCCGCGACTTCCAGTACCCCGCGCTCCTGCCGATCACGTTGCCGGAGGGCAGCGCGAACCGCAGCAAGGAGTTCTACTTCCTCCAGTCGTTCGGTACCGATTACCTCGATGCCCGACCCGACCGCGACCGCTTCTGGAGGCTGCCCTACTGGGTGCTCTTCGACGACGGCGCGGTGTGGGACTCCTTCGAGGTCGTTCAGTACCCCGAGGCCACCGGATACCGGAGCCAAGCGTGCTGGGGACGGCCGCCGGTGACCTCTGAGGTCGTCGGCCCGCAGCGCCTGATGGTCTGCGCTCGGCCTGGCACGGACGAGCGCACGCTCGAGTACCTGAGGACAGTCGAGTTTTCCTCGGACCTCGAGCGGGTCACCTGGCTCCCCGACTGAGCGGCTGGCTCGGGCGGTGACCTTGTACGACAGAGGGGTGTCGATCCGCAGCGGGATGTGCTCGGTGGGTCATTGACCCGTGGCGAGCGCCAGGCCCGCCGTACGGAGCTCAGCCCGACCATGCCGCTGTCGGCTCCGCCCGACCATGCCGCTGGCGGGCTCCGCCCGACCATGCCGCTGACGGGCTCCGCCCGACCTTGCCGCTGACATCACGCCGCACTCCGGCCGCGGTCATCGGTCACGACGGGCAGTCCACCGCGAAGGCCATCGGAGTCAGGCCCGCGTACTCATGTGTCGCGGCGGGCGGTCCCCGGACCATGTGTGGGTGGCCACGAACGACACCCAGCACGCCGATGTCGACCCCACGCGGCGGCGTACGTCGGCCGGAGTCATCGAAGGACTCGGCTCGGTGATGGCGGTCGGCGCGATCGTGGCGCTGGCCGTGAACTGGTTCGGCGCCCACCTGACCTTCTTCGGCGAACCCGTCGTCATCGTCGAGGAGGACGTGCGGAACTACTGGGTCATCCTCGGCGGGCTCGCGGTGGGCCAGTTGGCGACGTGGGTGGGCGCCGTCCTTCGCGGAGCGCGAGTGGCCTGGGGCTGGCACGCGCTCGTCGCCGTGGCGGGAGTGGCAGCGGCCATGCTCTTCGCGGTGACCTCGGCGGGGCCGGTCGATGACCAGAAGCCCGAGCCGCCGCGCCCGGCCTACTCGGGGCCGAGGTGCTACTCAGGCGGCGACTCCGACGAGTGCCCTGGTGGCTGAGTCCTCCTACCCCCGCAAACTGCACCGCATACGACTGGCGCCCGCATGTACCGTCCGGACCTGCCGCTGTCGGCTCCGCCCGACCATCAGCGTACGGGCCACTGTCGGCGCCAAAGGATTCACTGGACGTCGTGTGACAACCTCGACCCGCGACCAGACCTGTTTGCCGGGCTGACCTGAGAGGAACGCCGTCGAGCTCAGGAGCGCCTACTGCTGGTTGGACCTCGCCGAAGATGCGATCGTCGTCCTGCTCAGCACCGAAGGAGACCAGTGATGACTTGCATCGCGCTCGACAGCGCCGCGCTGCTGACTGAGGACCACCATGAGTGCTCTCGACTCGCGCACCCGCTCCTGGCGTCATGACCTGCACCGGATCCCCGAGACGGCCTTCGCCGAGCACCAGACCAGCGCATACGTCGCGCGCGTGCTGCGCGAGCTCGGCTACGAGGTCACCACCGGTGTCGGCGGGACGGGACTGGTCGGATCGCTCACCCGCGGCACGTCGGGGCGCGCCGTCGGACTGCGCTCGGAGCTCGACGCGCTCCCGATCCAGGAGGGCACCGGCCTTGCGTACGCATCCGCGCACCCCGGAAGCATGCACGCCTGCGGACACGACGGACACATGGCGATGCTGCTCGGCGCGGCCGCTGCGCTCGCGGAAGACGGTGGCTTCGACGGGACCGTCCGCTGCTTCTTCCAGCCGGCTGAAGAGCCGGGGCGCGGAGCCCAGGCGATGGTCGACGACGGACTCTTCGAGCGGTTCCCGGTGGACGCCGTCTTCGGCATCCACAACGCGCCGGGCATTCCGGTCGGCCACCTCCGCACTCGCACCGGCCCCGTCATGGCGAGCGAGGACAACTTCACCATCGACGTCACTGGACGCGGCGGCCACGCTTCCGCGCCACACCTCGTGATCGATCCCCTCGTCATCGGAGCCGAGATCGTGGTGGCCCTGCAACACGTGGTGGCCCGCAGCATCGACCCGATCCGCACGGCGGTCCTCTCCTGCACCGACCTGGTCACCGACGGCGCTCGCAACGCCATCCCCAGCCACGTCCGCATCAGTGGCGACACGCGCAGCTTCGATGCCGCCGTGCAGGAGCTGCTCGAACGCCGGATCCGCGAGATCAGCCTCGGCGTCGCGGCCGCACACGGCGCCACTGCCGAGGTGACCTACACCCGTGAGTTCGCACCGACCGTGAACGACGCCGAATGCGTCGCCACCGCCGGCCGGGCGGCCACCGCCGCCCTGGGCGCCGACCACGTGGACATCGACGCGGACCCCATCATGGCCAGCGAGGACTTCGGCGTCCTGGCAGAGCACGTACCCGCCTGCCTCGCCTTCCTCGGCAACGGAACCGAGCCACACGCCGGCGGCGTACCTCTGCACAGCCACGACTACGTCTTCAACGACGCGATCCTCGGGTCCGGCACCAGCTACTACGTCCAGCTGGTTCGTGACCTCCTGGCTTAGCCCAGACCGCGACGCTCAGCGCGCCGAGGCCACGAACGACGCCCGCAGCCGCTCAGCAGCCCCTGTCGGTGCACCGACCCGGTCGAGGGCCAGCAGTGCGGCGCCGACGATCGGCGGCGCCTCGACCACCCGCGCCACCGCGAGCGGCGCCTGGCCCGCGAGGAGCCGGTCGATCTCGCCCATCAGGAGCGGGTGACCGGCGGTGAGCACACCGCCTCCGAGCACCACGTCGATGGGGGAGTCGAGGGCATCGAGCCGCCGGATCGCGGTCGCGGCCAGGGCGACGACCTCCTCTGCCTGACGGAGCACGACGGAGCGGGCGACCGGGTCACCGGCCTCCGCCACGGAGAACAGCAGCGGGGTGAGCTCCATGCATCGCTCCTCGGAGAGGGCGCCGAGGTGCACGGCCTCGATCAGGTCCGCCATCGACGAGAGCCCGAAGTGCCGTGGCAGCGCGGGACACAGCTCGGTGCCGGGGCCGCGGCCGTCCTCGGCACGCGCCGCCCACCACATGGCCTCCTGCCACAGGTGGCCGCCACCGCCCCAGTCGCCGGAGATGTGCCCGACCGCGGCGAACCGTACGGTCGTGCCGTCCTCGCGTACGCCGGTGCAGTTGATCCCGGCCCCGCAGATCACCGCGACCCCGCGTGAGGAGTCCAGTCCGGCGCGGAGCAGGGCGAAGGTGTCGTTGACGACCTCGTAGGACGGCGCCCAGCCCGCGTCGCCGATCGCTGCCTCGAGAGCCTCGTGCTCGACCGGGAGGTCCGCGTTGGCCAGGCACGCGGCCACGTGCCGCACCTGGACCGACCCGGCTCCCGACAGCGCCTCGGCGACCGCGGGTGCGATCGAGGTGATGGCCGCGGCGGCGCCCAGCCGGTGCGGCCGGAACGGCCCGCCCCGAGCGCTCCCCAGCAGCTCCCCGTCCGCCGACACCACGCAGACGTCGGTCTTGCTGTTGCCGGCGTCGATCGCCAGGATCGCCGCGACGGTGCCGGTCATCGTGCCCACGGCAGGTGCTCCTTGTTGTGGGCGAGCAGCCGGTCGGTGAGCCCCTCCGCAGTCTCGGCCTGCCCGACCAGCGGGTGCGCGAGCAGCGCGTCGAAGACGCGGTGCCGGCCACCGTGCAGAGCGGCCTCCAAGGCGAGGTGCTCGTACGCCGTGACGTGCGCGACCAGGCCGGCGTACAGCGGCTCGAGCGGCTCCAGCTCGAGCGCTTGCACACCGGAGCGGTCGACCAGCGCGGGCACCTCGACCACCGCGTCGTCGGGCAGGAACGGGAAGGTCCCGCCGTTGAGGAGGTTCACGACGTGCGTCGAGGCCGGCCCGTCACCGAGCAGGCCGGCCGCGAGCCGCACCGCGGCCTCGGAGTAGAACGCCCCGCCTCGCTGTCCCAGCAGCTCCGGCTTCTCGTCGAGGGTGGGGTCGGCGTAGAGCTCCAACAGCTTCCGCTCGATCTCGGCCACCTCCGCGGCCCGCGACGGCGCCGCGAGCTGCTCCCTGACCACCTCGTCGTGGGCGTAGAAGTAGCGGAGGTAGTAGGAGGGCACCACACCGAGCGAGAGCAGCAGCTCGGGCGGCAGCCCGACCGACGACGCGATCTCCTCCACGTGCGACTCCAGGAGCTCCGGCAGCCGGTCCACGCCGTCCACGCGGGCGGCCCGCTCCCACGTGAGGTGGTTGAGGCCGACGTGGTCGAGCTCCAGCGACTCCGGGGACACGCCGAGCGACGCGGCGAAGCGTCGCTGGAAGCCGATCGCGACGTTGCACAGCCCGACCGCGCGGTGCCCCTCCTGCAGGAGGGCGCGGGTGACGATGCCGACCGGGTTGGTGAAGTCGATGATCCACGCGTCCGGCGCGGCGCTCCGGACCTGGTCGGCGATGTCGAGCACCACGGGAACCGTCCGCAGCGCCTTCGCCAGCCCGCCCGCGCCGGTGGTCTCCTGTCCGACGCTGCCGCACTCCAGCGGCCAGGTCTCGTCCTCGTTGCGTGCCGCCTGCCCGCCCACGCGCAGCTGCAGCAGCACCGCGTCGACACCGTCGAGGGCCGGCTCGAGCGTCGTCGAGGTGACGAGCCGGCCCGGGTGTCCGAGTCGCGCGAGGATCCGTCGGCCGACGCCGGCGACCAGCTCGAGCCGCTCCGACGAGGGGTCCACGAGCACGAGCTCGTCGACGGGCAGGACGTCCCGCAGCCGGCCCAGCCCGTCGACGAGCTCGGGTGTGTACGTCGACCCGCCGCCGACGACCGCCAACTTCATCCCTTGACTCCCGTCAGCGTGACGCCCTCGATGAAGGCCTTCTGGGCCACGAAGAAGAGCGCGATCACCGGCGCCATCACCAGCAGGGTGGCCGCCATGGTGAAGTTCCAGTTCGTGTGGTGAGCGCTCTTGAACGTGCTCAGCCCGTAGCTGAGCGTCCACGCGCCGGGGTTCTCGCTGGTGTAGATCTGCGGCCCGAAGTAGTCGTTCCAGCAGTAGAAGAACTGGAACAGCGCCACCGCCGCGATCGCCGGGCGGCACATCGGGAGCACCACCCGCAGCAGCACCTGGAGCTCGCCGGCACCGTCGACCTTGGCCGCGTCGAGGTACTCCCGGGGGACCGTGACGAGGAACTGCCGGAGCAGGAAGATCGAGAAGGCGTCGCCGAAGGCCAGCGGCAGGATCAGCGGCCACAGGGTGCCGCTCAGGTGCAGCTGCTTGGCCCACACGAGGTACATCGGGATGATCACCACCTGGGGCGGCAGCATCATCGTCGCGATCACCATCATCATCGCCAGCTGGCGGCCGCGGAACCGGAAGTGCGCGAGCGCGTAGGCGACCGGGATGCTCGAGACCAGCGTGAGCACGGTGCCGCACACGGCGTAGACCAGGGTGTTGCGCCACCAGGTCGGGAAGCCCGGCGTGTGCCAGACGTCGACCAGGTTGTGCCACTGGAACGGGTGCGGCCACAGGTCCCGGGTCAGCGACTGCTCGTCGGTCATGACGGCGGTGAGCGCGACGAAGACGAACGGCAGGACGAAGAACAGCGCGCAGGCGATCGCGAACGTGTGCGTCGCCACCCACTCCAGCCTCCGGTGCGTCACGGGCGTCACGACTCACCACCCAGGAACACGCTGCCGCGCCGCATGAGTACGGCGGCGAAGGCCATGCTGAGCGCGAACAGCACCAGCGCGATCACGCACGCGGCCCCGATGTCGAACCGCTGGAAGCCGAGGTTGTAGACCAGCTGCGGCAGCGTGAGCGTGGACTTGTCCGGATAGCCGGGCTCGAACTGCTGCCCGGAGCCCTGGATGTGACCGCTGGCGACCTCGCCGGCCACGATCGGCTGCGTGTAGTACTGCATGGTGGCGATCACGCCGGTCACCACCGCGAAGCCGATGATCGGCTGGAGGTGGGGGAGCGTCACGTAGCGGAACCTCCCGACCGCCCCGGCGCCGTCCAGGTCGGCGGCCTCGTAGAGCTCCCTCGGCACGTCGAGGAGCGAGGCCATGAAGATGACCATCAGGTCGCCGATGCCCCACAGCGCGAGGAGCGTGAGCGCCGGCTTCGACCACGCGGGGTCGTTGAACCACCCGGGCTGGGGCAGGCCGAGTCTGCCCAGGATCGTGTCGACCGGGCCGGTCCCGGGGTTGAGCAGGAAGACGAAGGCGAGCGTCCCGGCCACGGGAGGGGCGAGGTACGGCGCGTAGAAGAAGGTGCGCAGCAGCCCCGCGCCGTGCTTGATCTTGATGACGACCATGCCGACGGCCAGACCGAAGACGACCCGCAGCGAGACCAGCACCACCACCAGCCAGACCGTGTTGCGCAGCGCCGGCCAGAAGAACGGGTAGTCCTGGAGGACGAACCTCCAGTTCTGCAGTCCGTCGAAGACCGGGGGGCTGAACCCGTTGTAGTGGGTGAACGAGAAGTACAGCGTCGAGAGCAGCGGGTAGACGAAGAACAGCCCGGTGCCGAGCAGCCAGGGCGACAGGAACGCCAGGTTGCGCAGCGCCTCCCGTCGACGCCGGCTCCGCGCCGTGACCGGGCGAGGGGTCACCTGTCCGCGGTCACTTGCTCTGGTCACTCGCTCTGGGAGATGTCGGTGTCGATCTGCTCGGCCGCCTCCTGCAGACCAGCCTGGAGGTCGTCCTGCTTGCCCGACTCGTAGGCGTAGCCGACGTCCTGCAGCGTGAGCTGGTAGGCGCCGCCGTTCGGGCTGGCCGGCGTCGTGTTGCTGCCCGGGTCGGAGGCGATGCCGATGAAGGTCTGCATCGACGGGTCCTGGCTGACGTCGGGCGACTCGAGGGCGCCCAAGGTCGAGGGGACGTTGTGGATCGCGTTCGCGAAGTCCACGACCGCCTTGGTGTCGGTGGCGAGGAACTGCACGAACCGCCAGGCGGCGTTCTGCTTCTGGCTCGTGCTCGCGATGCCCACGATGGTGCCGGTGATGTAGCCCCTGCCGTAGCTGTCGGCCTGGTCGTCGGGGACCGGGAACGGTGCCACGCCGAAGTTCAGGTCGGGCGCGTCGGCCTCGATCATGCCGGCCCGCCACTCACCGTCGATCGCCATCGCGACCTGCCCGGTCATGAACGGGTTCTTGGCGCCGAACTCGTCACCGAACGTGGAGCGGTACTTCTCGAGCTTGTCGTAGCCGCCGAGCTTGTCCACCAGGGCCTTCTGCCACTCCATGGCCTGCGCGATCGCGGGGTCGTCCGCGACGTTGGACTTCCCGTCGTCGGTGAAGTACGTCGGCGACCACTGCGCGGCGAAGTGGCTGATGCTCGACTCGTAGCCGTGGTAGTTCGGCATGAAGCCGAGCTGGGAGTAGCTGTCCCCGGTGGCCTTGGTGAGCTTCACGGCGTCCGCGTCGAACTCCGACATCGTCTTGGGCGGCTCGGTGATGCCGGCCGCGGCGAACGCGTCCTTGTTGTAGTAGAGACCGTAGGCGTCGCTCAGCAGGGGCAGCGCGCACTGGTTGCCGTCGTACTGCGTGTACTCCAGCTGCGCCGGCGGGAACGTCTCCGCCGGGTCGATGCTCGACTTCTCCATGAACGGCGTCAGGTCCGCGAACGCGCCCGAGGTGCAGAACTGCCCGACGTTGTCGGTGGTGAACGACGAGACGACGTCCGGTGCGGACGAGCCACCGGCGCGCAGCGCCTGGTTGATCTTGTCGTCGGTGATGTTGCCGACCACCTTCACGTGGATGTTGGGGTTGGCGTCCTCGAAGGCGTCGATCGTCTGCTGGATCGCCGCGACCTCGCTGTCCGCGCTCCAGCCGTGCCAGAAGGTGATCGTGACGGCCGCGTCCGGGTCGTCGTTGGAGCCGCCCCCGGAGGAGCCGGTGCAGGCGCTGGCGGCCAGCGGCAGGGCGAGCGCCGCGGCGGCCGCGATGAGGCGTCGGGTGGTTCGTGTCATGGCTCTCTCCTGGTGACGGGTCGGGCTGCGGTGCGGCGTTGGACGGTGTCGAAGACCTCGTTGCGGGTGGCCGCGAGGGCGGTCTGCAGGGCCCCGGCCAGCACCGGGTTGTCGCTGACGCCGGCGAGCTCCAGCCGGGGCCGGGTCAGCGCGAGCGAGCCGACCTCCTCCGCGATCTGGTCGCGCAGCCGGGTGCCGCCGGCGGTCAGCACGCCGCCGGCGAGCACGACCAGCGACGGGTCCACCACCGAGACGACCGCCGCGATGCCGAGCGCGAACCGCTCCGCGAGCGTCGCCAGCAGCTCGTCGCCGGGCCCGGGTGTCGTGAGGGCGGTGGCGACCGCAGCCTGGGGCGAGCTCGCGCGCAGGCCGAGCGACCGGGCCAGCGCGAGCACCGAGCGGCCGCCGGCCAGCTCCTGGAACCCGCCGGCGTTGCCGCGGCGTACGTCGCGCACCAGAGGAGTGCCGGGGAGCGGAAGGAAGCCGACCTCCCCGGCACCGCCGGTGGCGCCCACGTGGATGCGCCCGTCGATGACCACGGCCGCGCCCATCCCTTCGTCCGCCCACAGCAGGACGAAGTCCTGCACCCCTCGGGCCAGCCCAGACCGCATCTCCGCGATCGCAGCGAGGTTGACGTCGTTGGCGACCTCCAGCGGCGTGCCGACCGTCTCGGTGAGGCGGTCGAGCAGGTGTGGGTCGTGCCAGCCGGGGAGGTGCCGGGCGTAGCGGAGCCTCTGGTTCGCAGGGTCGAACGCACCCGGCGTGCCGATGGCCAGCCGGTGCAGCCGGTGCCGGTCGATCCCGGCCGAGGCGGACGCACCGTCGAGCGCGTGCAGCACGTGGCGGACCGCGTCGGTGCCTGCCCTGCGCGGGGTCTTGAGCTCGTAGTCGCCGATCGTGCGGCCGGTGATGTCCGCGACGGCCGCGAGGATGCGCGACGGGGTGACGTCCAGGGCAGCGACGTACGCCGCGTCCGGGTTGACGGCGTAGAGCTGGGCGCGCGGCCCCGGCCCACCGCGGGTGTTGCCGCTGGCGATGACCAGGCCGGCCTGCGCGAGCCGGGTGAGGAGCTGCGCGGCGGTCGGCTTGGACAGCCCGGTCAGCTCGCCCAGCTGGGTGCGCGAGAGCGGGCCGCGCTCGAGGAGCAGGTCGAGGGCGGCGCGGTCGTTGATGCCGCGGAGCAGGCTGGGGGTCCCGGGGTTCACCTCTGCTCCTTCGGTCCGAGGCTCAGCTGGGCGGCCCCCGCGAGGACCGCCGCGGCCGTCATGTCGAGCGCGGGCTCGTCGGTCTGCCACGCGCGCACGTCGTCGACGTACCGGCTGCCCCGTCCGTCGAACGCGGCGTAGCGCGGCCGCGAGCAGTGCCGCATCCCGTCCTGGAACCCCCCGAGGCCGCCCTCGAAGTTGTCCGCGCCGTTGGGGCCGTTGACCACCGCGCCGAGGTCGGGAGCGTCGGCGAGGTTGGCGACCTGGTGCTGCATGCAGCGCGGGTACGACGAGCCGATGCCCACCATCGCGCTGACGCCCCACGGGTTGCCGCCCAGCAGCCAGGTCCGGACCCGGGTGGCGAAGGTCCGGAAGCGGTGGCTGCCGGTGAGGCGCTCGTAGAGCGCGGCGGTGGCGACCAGGCCGAAGCTGTGGCTGTTCGCGTCGAACTCGGTGAGGTCGACCGGTGCGCCGAACGGGTCGTGCCGCGCCTGCCGGACGCCCGACTGGAGCTGGCGGGCCAGGTCTCTGGTCAGCTGCCGGCGGGACACCTCGAGGGATCCGTGCGGCACGACTTCCATGGCGTCGGCGAGGCTCGCATGGGCGAGGGCGCCGACGTCGTAGAGGTTGAGGGTGTCGGGGGAGCGGAGCCTGAGGTAGCGCTTGGCCCAGTGCGCGGAGCTCGCGACGTACGGCGCCGCGTCGCGCCCGAGCCGCTGGGCGGCGCGGGCGATCTCGGCTCCGCCGAGCTCCATGTCGTCCTGCCAGACCGACTCGGGGTAGAACGCGTGGGGGAGTGCGGTGACCAGGGGCTTCGGGGGCGCCGCGGTCGCGGCACGGGCGTAGAGCCCCTGCGCCTGCCCGAGCAGCGCCAGCGCCCTGCCCGGGTCGGCCTCCTGCTGCGACGCGAGGGCGAACGCCGCCGAGACCCGGCCGGCGAGGTTCGGGCTGACCGGCTGGCCGGCGGGGGCGGCATCGAAGACCGGCCGGTGGGCGACGTACCGGTGCAGCGGGTCGGAGTCGCCGTCGTCGGCCTCGGGCAGCCGCCAGCCGTCGTGGTCGCCGGTGAAGGTGCCCTGCTTGTTGCCGGAGCCGAGACCGACCTGCAGGTGCAGGGTGAGGGACGACTCGTCCCACATCTTGTCGAGCCATGCCACGCCGTAGCGGGCCTCGTCCAGCAGCGCCTGCGGAGCCCGGGCACCCAGCAGTCGCGCGCTCGTGAACAGCACCACGTCGTTGTACGCCGAGGAGTGGGTGAACTTGAGGTAGTCGCCGGCGTCCGCCCAGCCGCCCTCCACGTCGACCGGACCGCCGGTCTTCGTGAGGTCGGGGTCGGTGACCAGGTCCTCGCCGGCGACCATGTGCGGCCACGCGTAGACGCCCGCCGCCGCGTCGTTGAGGTGTGCCGGCTTGCGGTCGAGTGGCCCGGGAAGCTGATGCGCACCGTCGCGCTGGTTCTGGTCGAACCGCACGCCGTGGTCGACGAGCGGTTCGTAAAGGTCGCGGGCGCTCGAGATCCGGAAACGCGGCGAAACCGTGTGGACCGCGCCGGCGGTCACGACCCGGTAGCGGCCCCTGGCGCGGAGGCCGGTCAGGTCCAGCAGGTAGACGGAGGGGAACCGGCTGCTCCACGCGCCCGCCGGGTCACTCGGGACGACGCCGCGGAGGAAGACCCGGCCGTGCCTGCCGACGACGGCGAAGGTCGTGTGCCCCAGTCGGTCGGAGGCCATCAGCATCGCGATCTTGGTCTCGTGCGGCAGCCAGCCCTGCTGGTTGACCCGCAGCTCGACTCGCGCGCTCGGCACTGCGGAGGCCGGGGCCGGGACGACCGGCACCAGTGCGAGCAGCGTCGCCACCAGTGTGAGCGCCAGACCTCGAAGCCCTGATGCCATCGTCGTCCCATCAATAGATAGGAAACTTTCCTATTGATGGGCGAGACTGGCACAGGACCTCACGCTCCGCAAGACCCAGGGAAGACGCGGCCGGCCCGGGGACTCGCGGAGATATGGTCGCGACCGTGCCCGTCGACCCCACTCTCGTCCTCGGCTTCCTCATGCTGTCCGCGCTGCTGTCTGCGATCCCGGGACCGTCGGTCCTGCTCGAGACCAGCCGTGCGATCACGCAGGGACGGACCGCCGCGATGTGGGTCGTGCTCGGCAGCGCTGCCGGAGGGATGGTGCTGCTCGGGCTCGTGCTGAC
The DNA here is from genome assembly GCA_963766475.1 of uncultured Actinomycetota bacterium. Classification (GTDB taxonomy): domain Bacteria; phylum Actinomycetota; class Actinomycetes; order Propionibacteriales; family Nocardioidaceae; genus Nocardioides. The sequence continues at coordinate 200,744 of CAVXZS010000012.1, forward strand.
CGGTCTGGGAGCAGTCGTCGCGACCTCGGCCCGGCTGTTCATGGTCGTGAAGGTGGTGGGCGCCTTCTACCTGCTGTGGCTCGGCCTCCGCTCGCTGCTGTCTGCCCGGGCAGGGTCGACCAACGACTTCGAGACGCAGCAGGCCCCGGCCTCGAGCCGGGGACGACTGGTGCGGCAGGGGTTCCTGGTCGGCGTCGCGAACCCCAAGAGCATCGTGTCGCTCATCGCGATCCTCCCGCAGTTCGTCGACCCGTCACGCGGTGACATCGGCCTGCAGCTGCTCGTCATCGGAGTCCTGGGTGGGGCCGCCCAGGTGCTCATCGAGACAGTGTGGGTCGCGGCCGCGGGGTCCCTGCGGTCCTGGTTCCTGCGTCGGCCTCGGCGGATCAGGATGGTGAAGGCGGTCGGCGGGGTGGCGATGGTCGGCTTCGCCGGCCGGCTCGCGGTCGAACGCTAGGGCCCGCGCTCGCCGAGGGGCGGCGGCTCGTCCGGTGCGCGCCGCACCAGCGCGTCCACCATCCACAGCTGGAGCCCTCGCACCTCTTCGGCGTCCAGCCCGGCGATGTCGCTCAGCCACACGCGGGTCTCGATGCCGGACACGGCTCGCAGGGCCACTGCCAGCCGCGCCAGTCCCTCGTCACCGAGCTCCTCGCGAAGTGGTTCGAGCGCCTCGGCGTACCAGCCGATGGCGCGGCCCTGGCGGAGCGGGAGATCGTGGGACGCGCCGTCCAGTGACAGACGGAGCATCGTTCGCTGGAGGTGCTCGGTGCGGTCGAGGACGTCGGCCAGCCCCGCGGCGACCGCGGCCGCCCGCACCTGCGCGCCGTCGGGAGGCGGGTCGGGGAGCAGGGAGGTGGTGGCCGTCTCGGGGAAGGCCGCGGCCAGCAGCTCGCCCTGCGAGGCGAAGTAGCGGTAGGCGGTCGTGCGCGAGATGCCGGCCGCCTCGGCGGCGTCCTCCACCCGCGGGGTGTCGCCGCTCTCCATCAGCTCCCACGCGGCGGCGAGCAGCTGGTCGCGGGTCCGCTGCTTCTGTCGGGTGCGGCCGGCCTCGACGTAGTCCCTTGACACGGCATTCATGGTATGTCAGTTTCATCATGGGACGCCAGTCCCACGAAAGAGACGGGTGGTGCCATGTCGAGCATGGAGACGACGGACCGGGCGGTCGTGCGGCGGGCCGGCGAGGGAGAGCAGCTGTGGTTCCTCGGCGGGGGAGTGTGGACGTGGAAGCTCACCGCGGCCGAGACCGGCGGCGAGCTGAGCGTGGTCGAGGTGACCATGGAGGCGGGGAAGCGCACGCCGCTGCACACGCATCCGATCGCGGAGTCGCACTGGATCCTGGAGGGGGAGGTGCGCTACCGGATCGACGACGAGGATGTCGAGGTCGGGGTGGGCGACTTCGTCCTGGTTCACGCGGGAGTCCCACACGCGTTCCTGGTCCTCAGCGAGCAGGCGCGCATGCTCACGATCCAGCCGTCCTGCGTCTGCGAGGCGTTCTACCTCGGGGCCAGCGAGCCGCTCGACGGCTCGGCGCGGGAGACCGACTTCGGGCGGATCGCGGAGAGCGGCCGCCTCAACGGCGGCATCGAGATCCTGGGCCCGCCGCCGTTCTGACCGGCTACGCCGGCGTCGGCAGCCTCGCATACGGTCGGGGCATGACCGACGAGCAACAGGTGGTGAGCGCCAGCCGCGTGGTCGAGGCGCCGCCCGAGGTGATCTTCGAGCTGATCGCCGACCCCTCCCGGCAGCCGTCGTGGGACGGCAACGACAACCTGGGCTCGGCCCGGACGGGCCAGCGGGTGCGGGCGGTCGGCGACGTGTTCACGATGACGCTGAGCAAGGGAGCGGTGCGGCACAACCACGTCGTCGAGTTCGAGGAGGCTCGGCGGATCGCCTGGCGACCCTCCGAGGTAGGCGCTGATCCGCCGGGGCACCTGTGGCGCTGGGAGCTCGAGCCGCGCGACGACGGCAGCACGCTGGTGACCCACACCTACGACTGGACCCAGCTCACCGACGAGAAGCGACTCGGACGCGCCCGGGCCACCCAGCCGGAGAACCTGATGGCCTCCCTGGACCGGCTGGCGGACGTCGTACGCCGGGAGGCCGACGGCCTGCCGGCGCTGTTCGCCGGCATCTCGGTCGCTGACTACTCGGCGGCGCAGGACTGGTACGCGCGCCTGTTCGGTCGACCGCCGTCGTTCCATCCCAACGACACCGAGGCCGTGTGGGAGATCGCCCCCGGTCGGTCCGTCTACGTCCAGGACCGCCCGGAGCACGCCGGTCATGCGCTGGTGACGCTGTTCGTCGACGACCTGGCCGCACGGGTCGCGGCGATCACCGGGCGAGGGCTCGAGCCGCACCTCGACGAGACCTACGACAACGGGGTGCGCAAGGTGACCTACCGCGACCCCGAGGGCAACGAGATCGGGTTCGCCGGCCAGGTCGAGAGCTCGTAGCCGCTCGGCTCGCCGGACCGGCCCTGGCCTGACGTCGGACGCAGGTTCTCCGCCGTCCCATCGATATCCTTGATGGATGCTGAACCTGACCCATCTCAGGGTGCTCGACGCGGTGGCCCGCCTCGGGTCGGTGACCGAGGCGGCCAGGGAGCTGCACTACTCCCAGCCGTCGGTCAGCCACCACCTCGGACGGCTCGAGGCGGCGACGGGAGCCAAGCTGGTCCAGCGCGTGGGCCGCGGCATCCGGCTGACTCCCGAGGGTCTGGTGCTCGCCGGGCGCGCCTCGGAGATCATCGGCCGGGTCGACGCGGCCGCGGCCGAGCTGTCCATGCACGTGGGGCTGCGCGCCGGCCGGGTGCGTCTCGCGGGCTTCCAGACCGTGCTCAGCACCCTCGTCCCCAAGGCCGCGGCCGAGCTGGCTCGATCCCATCCCGGCATCGAGATGAACCTGGTCGACGTCCATCCGGTCGACGGCCTCCAGCTGCTGCGGGCCGGGCAGGTCGACGTCGCGCTGATCTTCCGGCACGCCGACGACCCCGTCGAGGACGAGGGTTTCCGGCTCCTCCACCTGCTCGACGACCCGGTCTACCTGGTCAGCCGCCGGCCCGACGAGCGGATCGAGGACCACCGGGACTCCGCGTGGGTCGGTGGATGCGAGCGCTGTCGGGCCGCCACGGTCGCCGCGTGCGAGCGGGCGGGGTTCACCCCGCGGATCGCGTACTCGAGCGACGACATGGTCGTCATCCAGTCGCTGGTCGCGGCGGGCATGGGCGTCGCCACCCTCCCTGGCCTGGCGCTCCAGGCGCATCGCGACCCGGGCGTCCACACGACGGAGCTCGCGGGCAGCACCCGGCAGATCTTCGCCGCGACGTACGGCGAGCCACCCGACCCACCGGCGACCACCGCGCTGCTCGAGATCCTGAAGGCCGTGGCGTAGCCGGCTTCCTCAGCGGCGGGGGACCACGATCGCCCAGGGCTTGTCCCAGCCTCCGAGGTGGCTGCTGTCGTTGAGCCACTGGTCGCGGGTGATCGTCACGGTCCGGCCCTCGCCCGGCTCGTAGAAGGTCAGCGCGCCGGACTCGGCGCCGGTGACCAGGACCACGTGCCGCGGCATCCCCGGACTGCCGACGAAGACCGGGACGGTGTGTCCGGCCTGCGCGGCCGACGACATCTCGTCGAAGCTGGTGCCGCGGTCCTCGAGCCGGACGTAGTCGACCTCGTACGTCGTGCCCGGCACGCCGGAGCCGCCGCTGGCCGACATCTCGCGGGCCACGTCGTCGGGATGGGTGCCGAGCCCCATCGGCCAGGCCGGGTTGAAGTTGCCGTCACGGTCGTGCCACCCGTTGGTCCGCTCGTGCATGGCCAGGGCCTCTGCGGCGAACCGGTCGTGGGGCGTGCCGCCGGTGGTCTGGCCGGTCACCGGGTCGTAGCCGGTGAGGACGGACATCGCGTAGGCCGGGTTGTTGACCATCCGCGACATCACCAGGCTGGCCGACCCGCAGGTCGTCCCGTCCGGCTGGACCGCGTCGGCGCCCCGGAAGCTCGCCGGATCGAGGGCGGCAATCTGGTCAGGCGTCAGCTGGCCGAGCCGCGCGGCGTACCGCTGGAGCGCCTCACCCCGCAGCCCCGAGGCCTGCGCGCGCTGCACCAGTGCGTCGATCCGCGCGACCCGCGGGTCGGCCGGGGTCAGCGCCGCCGGCGCGACGGCGGCACCACTCGTCTCGGCGGACGCCGTGTCCTGCGCCTGCGCCTCCTGGCGGATCAGGGTCGCCAGCGCCGCCACGAACTGGCTGGCGCGGTCGAGCATCGGCCGCTCGGTCGTGCTCCACGAGTCCCGCACCCGCTCGGCGTCGGGGCCGGTCCAGTCGAACGCGTGCAGCAGCCCCTCGAGCCGCGCCGCCAGCGCACTGATCTCACGCGAGCCGTTCTCGAGCTGGTCACCCGTGGCCAGCCCCGCCACCGTGTCCATCCCGAGGACCGTCATGGCCAGAAGATAGGTGTCGCGCTGGCGCGGCGGCAGATGGAACATTCCGCTCTGGGGCTCCACGAGGGACCTGAACCTCAACAGATGCAGGGGAGCCCTCTGAACGTATTCATTGACATAATGTCGCTTATCGGCGATATCTCCCACTCGACGCCTTAGAGCGATCACTTGTAATGGAAGCGCGCTTGCATGACGACCAGATCGTCGTCATCGACGAGGTAGACCAACCGGTGTTCGTCGGTGATACGCCGCGACCAGGCGCCCGCGAGCAGGTGCCTCAACGGCTCGGGTTTGCCGATGCCGTCCGTCGGATCCCGCAAGGCATCGTCGAGGAGCCGGTTGATCCGCTTGAGGATCTGCCGATCCGTCTGGAGCCAGTGCTGGTAGTCGTCCCAGCCGTGCGGTGTGAAGACGAGCCTCACTCGGCAAGCTCGTGCTGTTGCCGCTCACCGGCCTTCGCCTGCAGAAGGCTCTCGAGAAGCCGCTTGGCGTTGGCGGGCACCCGCAACAGATAGGCCGTCTCCTCCAGGGCCGCGAACTCGTCGGCCGAGATCAGCACCGCGTTGCCGCGGCGCGACGTGATCTCCACTGCGACGCGGTCGTTGTTGACCTTCTCGATCAGCGGGAAGAGCTGCTTGCGGGCCTCGCTCGCGGTGACGGACATCGGAACCTCCTCAAGTGGTACGACTTTACGGTACCACTCGGTGCCGGTTGGACGCTCGACTGCTGGCGCACCGGCTCTCCATGTCCGCTAGCGTGACTCGGTGCTGCCGCATCCCACAGCCAGGCTCCGCTTCCGCGAGATGAGCGAGTCCGACCTGCCTCAGATTGCCACCCTGGAGCTCGGCGGCTCCCGCGGCCCGGCGGGCTGGATCGAGTGGAACCGTCACAACTACGTCGAGCACGGTTTCGGGCTCTGGGTCATCGAGACACACTCCGGCGAGTTCGTCGGCGACTGTGGTCTGACCATGCAGGACGTGGAAGGCACCTCGATGGTCGAGGTCGGCTGGCACGTGCAGTCGCCGCTTCGTCGCCGGGGGTACGCCGCCGAGGCGGCCGGCGCTGTGCGCGTGGCCGCCCGAGACGCCGGCGTCGAGCACCTGATCGCGATCATCCGGCCAGACAATCTGGCCTCCCAGGGGGTCGCGAGGAAGATCGGGCTCGCGCTGGAGCGCGAGATCCACAAGAACGGTGCGCCCGCGCTGGTCTTCGGAGCGGCCCTCAGCCGGGCGGGCTGTGAGCTCCCTCAGCGGCGCGCGAGCCGGCGCTTCACGGCGTCCACCACGTCGTCGAGCGTCTGGTTGAAGGCGATGGCCGCCCCGGGCGCGTGCTGGTGGACCAGGTTGATGACGGTCTCGAACAGCTCCAGCTGCCCCTCCGGGAGCCGGATGCCGCCTCCCACCAGGACGCAGTCCCAGGGCCGCGCCCTCAACGCCGCGGTGACGACGGCGTCGATGTCGTCGCTGCCATCGAGTCCCACCAGGCAGTTGCGGACCTCGATGCCTTCGTCGGCGAACCGCGCGGTCGCGCGCTGGATGCCGTCGGCGACCGGCTGAGGGTCCCACGGCCCCGGCACCCGGAACGGGTCGAGCCCGATCACGAGGACTCGAGATGCCATCCCCCGAGGATAGATCTCGAAATATTCCTTGACACGAATATACGTGACAAAGAATACTCACCGTCATGGACGCACTGCTCACCGCGCTGGCCGACCCGGCCCGCTGGCGCCTGGTCGGTCTCCTCGCCGAGCGGCCCCGCCCGGTCGGGGTGCTCGCGCAGCTCGCCGGGGCGCGTCAGCCGCAGACGACCAAGCACCTGCAGACCCTGGAGCGGGCCGGGCTCGTCTCCTCCCAGCGCGCGGGCCAGCGCCGGATCTACTCGCTGCGGCCCGCTCCCCTGCGTGAGCTTGCTGCCGCCCTCAACGGGCTCGCGGAGAGCACGGAGCGGGTCGGCGGGGCACACGAGAGCTTCGACCGCTACGCCCTCAGCGTCCAGACGGAGAGACTGGCCGCCGAGCATGCCGGCTGGGCCGACGGGCGGACGTTCCGCTTCCACCGGTCGCTCGTGGCAGGACCCGAGGTGGTCTGGCGCCACCTCACCGAGCCGGCCCTGCTCGCCGGCTGGTGGACGCCGGACGACCTCCGGGTCTCCGAGCTCGTCTTCGAGGCGCGACCGGGTGGGCGCATCGTCCTGGAGTACCGCGATGTCGAGGACGCCGACGGCTCCGACGTGGTGGTGGGCCGGGCCGAGGGGACAGTCGACGACCTGCTGCCGGGCGAGCGGCTCTCCTACCACTCCTCCCCCGTGCTCCCCGACGGCCGGCCGGCGTTCACCGCCCATGCGGACCTGAGCCTGGGTGCCACCGGCGGCGGGACGGACCTCGACGTCGTCTACCGCGTCACGGACACGACCGTCGACTCCGCCGACTTCATCGCCGGCATCGAGCTCGGCTTCGGCCAGAGCCTGGACAAGCTCGCGGCGATCCTCGCCGCGCAACCCGACCACACCGACCACAGCAGACACCGACACCGACACGAGGAGCACCACATGACCGAGCAGAACGGCGGCCGCAGGGTCGTCACCAACATCGCCGTGTCCCTGGACGGCCACTACGCCGCGCCGGACAACCCGATCGACATGAGCTGGGTGGTCCCCTACGCGATCACCGACGTCGCGCGGGACCACCTGACCAGCCTCTGGGAGCAGGCCACCACGGGCGTGATGGGCCGGGTCAACGCCGAGGGGTTCCTCGGCTTCTGGCCCCACGTCATCGACATGGAGGGTGCCGACCCCCGCGACGTGGGCTTCGCGAAGTGGCTCGTGGGCGTCGACAAGGTGGTCCTCTCCTCGAGCCTCGACGAGGCACCCTGGGAGCGGACCACCATGGTCGACAAGCCGACCGCCGAGGCGGTCGCGGAGCTCAAGGAGACCGAGGGCGGTGACATCCTCGTCCTGTCCAGCGCGAGCGTCATCAAGGCGCTGCTGGCGGCCGACCAGGTCGACCGGCTGGCACTGGTGGTCGCACCGGTCTTCCTCGGCGGCGGACCGCGCCTCTTCGACGACGGCCTGCCCGCGGGCACGTGGAGCCTCGCCCGCCAGGCAGCCGGCGAGCACGGCACACTGACGCTGGTCTACGACCGGGTCGGCTGAGACCGCCTCACCACCGCACCGAACGTGCGCCGGCGTCTGCGCCGGTCTGCCACGACCGGTGCGTCCGGGGCAGCGCTGTTGACGTGGTGGTGGGTGAGCCGGACCGCCAGGTCGGCCATGACGGGTTCGTGGAACATGACTACTCCTTCGGTGGGTGTGTCTTCTCGGACTGCCGTCGCACTACGCGGCGGGCAGGTCGGCGAGCTCTCGCACGCCGACGTGCAGGTGCTGGGCGCCCGGCGCTCGCGGGCGAACCCGCCCGCGGCGACGACGACACCCAGGCCGGCCAGCACGCCGATGAACGCGAACGCCGCGTGGAAGCCCCCGAGGCCCGACCCTGCGACCAGCACGGTCGACACCACGGCGACCCCGGCGGCGCCGCCGACCTCGCGCATGGTCTCGACGAGGCCCGAGGCCAGGCCGGTCTCGGTCTCGGTGACACCGGACAGTGCGCCGATCTGGAGGGCGGGGCCGCAGAGGCCGAAGCCGACGCCGACGAGCAGGAACGCCGGCAGCAGGTCGGCGACGTAGCCCGCCTCGGTGGGCACCCTGGTCAGCCACAGCGTCCCGACCGTGACGGCCGACAGGCCGGTGACCAGCAGCCACCGCACCTGCACCCGCGCGGCCAGCCGGGCGCCGGCCATGGCGGCCGCGAACACCGTCGTGGTGGTGGTCAGCCAGGCCAGGCCGGTTCTCGTCGGCGAGTATCCGAGCGCCTGCTGCATCAGCAGGGAGCCGATGAAGATGAAGGACAGGAGGGCCGCGAACGCGAGGAAGGCAGCGAGGTTCGCGGCGACCAGCGTGCGGTTCCTCAGGATGGCGGCGGGCACGAGGGGCGCGGCGGACCGGGCCTCGATCCGCACGAAAGCCACGAGGAGGACGGCCGCCGCCGCGAACAGCACGATCGAGGTGATCGACGCCAGCCCGTGAGCGGCGGCGTGGTGCAGCGCGTAGACGAGCAGCAGCAACCCGCCGGTCACGGTCGTCGCGCCGCCGAGGTCGAGCCTCGCGGTGCGGTCGGTGGGCCGGTCGGCGGCGAGGAACACGAGGGCCACGACGATGGCCAGGGTGCCGGCGGGGACGTTGATGAAGAACGCCCACCGCCATCCAGGTCCGGCGGTCAGCAGCCCGCTGGCGACGACCCCCACGGAGCCGGCGGCTCCGCCCACGGCGCCGAAGATGCCCAGCGCCTTGTCGCGCGGCCGGCCCTCCTCGAAGGTGACGGCCAGCAGCGAGAGGGCGGCCGGGGCGATGAGTGCGGCACCGAAGCCCTGGACGGCTCGGGCGGCGATCAGCAGGCCGGCGCTCTGCGCGGCTCCCGCCACGAACGACGCGGCCGTGAAGACGGCGAGCCCGGTGACGAAGATGCGCCGGCGGCCGAGGTGGTCGGTCATCCGCCCGCCGAACAGGAGGAAGCCGCCCAGGACCAGCCCGTACGCCACCACGACCCACTGCGACGCGCTCGGGCTGACGCCGAGGTCGCGCTGGATGGACGGCACGGCGACGTTGACGACCGCGGTGTCGAGACCGACCATCGCCATGCCCGCACAGGCGAGGGCCAGCACGAGGCCCCGCCTCGCGTGGCTGGATGTGCCCCTGAGGTTGCTGATGCGTGACATGAGTCGGTCCTCCAACTGGTCGGTGTGTCCCACCGACGAAGGAGGCGGCTCGAGATCGACAGCTCCGCCAAGAAAGTTCAAACTGACGTGCGGGGATCACCTCGACAGGGAGTTTCCGCAGGTCAGAGCTGGTGCAGGCGGTCCCTGAGGTAGCGACGGTCGGCATCGGTCGTGGCCAGCTCCAGGGCCTCCCGGTACGCCGTCTCGGCCTCCGCCGGGCGCCCGGCGCGGCGGAGCAGGTCGGCCCGGGTCGCGGGCAGCAGGTGGTAGCCGTCCAGCTGTCCTGACGCCGCGAGCTCGTCGACCAGCGCGAGACCGGCCGGGATCCCGTCGGCCATGGCGACGGCCACCGCCCGGTTGAGCTCCACCACCGGCGACGGCGCGAGCCGCGCCAGCTCCTCGTAGAGCACCGCGATCTGTGGCCAGTCCGTGCTGGCCGCGTCGGCCGCCGTCGCGTGACATGCCGCGATCGCCGCCTGGACCTGGTAGGGACCGCTGCGTCGCAGGGCCAGCGCGTGGTCGAGCACGGCCACCCCGTCGTCGATCAGGTCACGGTCCCACCTCGAGCGGTCCTGGTGCTCCAGGGTCACCAGCACGCCGGCGTCGGTCCGCGTGGCGCGCCGCGCCTCGTGCAGCAGCATCAGAGCCAGCAGGCCGCCCGGCTCCGGCTCGCGTGGCAGGAGCCCGGCCAGCACGCGCCCGAGGTGGATGGCCTCCGCGGTCAGCGCCCGGCGCTCGTCGTGCTCGTCGTATCCCTCGTTGAAGATGAGGTAGACCACGGCGAGGACGGCGGCCAGTCGCTGGGGCATCACCTCGGCGGGCGGCACGCGGTAGGGGATCCCCGCCTCGGCGATCTTGCGCTTGGCCCGCACCAGGCGCTGCGCCATCGTGGGCTCGGGCACCAGGAACGCGCGAGCGATCTCGGCGGTGGTCAGCCCGGCCAGGGTCCGCAGGGTCAGCGCGACGCGGGCCTCGAACGCCAGCGCCGGGTGGCAGCAGGTGAAGATCAGCCGCAGGCGCTCGTCGGGGATCTCCCCCACGGGCGGAGTGTCCGGGGCGCGACCCAGCACCGCGAGCTGGCGCAGCTTCGCGCGCCCCGCCGAGTCCCGCCGCAGCCGGTCCGTGGCCCGGTTGCGCGCGGTCGTGGTGAGCCAGGCCCCCGGACGCGACGGGATCCCGTCTCGGGGCCACGTCGCGAGGGCCGACGCGAACGCGTCCTGGGTGCACTCCTCCGCCAGGTCCCAGTCCCCGGTCAGCCCGATCAGCGTCCCGACCAGCTGGCCCCACTCGTCGCGGTAGGCCGCCTCGACCGCGGCCCGCACCTCGTCCGGAGCGGTCACTCCCAGACCGGGCGGATCTCGACGACCCCCCGGCGGGCGTAGGGGTGCTTCGACGCGATCTCGATCGCGGCGTCGAGATCGGCGCACTCCAGGATCGTGATGCCGCCGACGAAGTCCTTGGTCTCGGCGAACGGACCGTCGGTGACCAGGACCTCGCCCTCTCTGACCCTGACACTGGTCGCATGTGACGAGGGCCGGAGCCGGGCGCCGCCCAGGGAGGTGCCGCGCAGGTCCAGGGTCTTCTGGAACTCGTCATGGACGGGGTCGCCGGCCAGCTCCTCGTGGCTGGGTGGATCGACCTCGTTGTCGCAGATCAGCAGCACGTACTTCATGGCCCCGAGTCTGTCAGCCGGATGCCCTCAGGCCGCCACCTTGCGGGGCCGACCAGGTCCGCGCTTGACCGCGACGACCGCGCCGTCGACCAGGATCTGCCCGCCCCACACTCCGTGCGGTTCCCCACGGTGGAGTGCCTCCGCCAGGCACTGCTCCCGGATCGGGCAGGCGGCACACAGCTCCTTGGCCAGGTCGAGCGCCCGGCCGTGGAGGGCGAAGAACAGCTCGGGCTGGCGCTGACACGGTAACGGCGACACGGTTCCGTACTCCCTGGTTGTGCGGGCTGGGCTACCTCACACGGGTGGTCTGAGGTACCTCAAGACTCGGCGTCTGAGGTAGCCGGAGACATCGGGAGAAGTGCCTAGATTTGGACCGCTCAGCCCGCGACGTACGCCGCCAGGTGCTTTCCGGTGAGCGTCTTCTTCTTCGCCACGAGCTCGGCCGGCGTCCCCTCGAAGACGACCTTCCCGCCGTCGTGGCCGGCACCGGGCCCGAGGTCGACGATCCAGTCGGCGTGCGCCATCACGGCCTGGTGGTGCTCGATGACGATCACCGACCTCCCGGAGTCGACCAGCCGGTCGAGCAGCCCGAGCAGCTGCTCCACGTCCGCGAGGTGCAGGCCCGTCGTCGGCTCGTCGAGCACGTAGACCTCGCCCTTCTCCGCCATCTGCGCCGCCAGCTTGAGCCGCTGGCGCTCGCCGCCCGACAGGGTGGTCAGCGGCTGGCCGAGGCTGACGTAGCCGAGACCGACGTCGGCCAGCCGGGCCAGGACCTTGTGGGCGGCGGGGATCGACGCGTCGCCCTCGCCGAAGAAGTCGAGCGCCTCGGCCACCGGCATCGCCAGCACCTCGGTGATGTCCTTGCCGCCGAAGGTGTAGTCCAGCACGGCGGCCTGGAACCGCCTGCCCTCGCACTCCTCGCAGGTGGACTCGACGGTGGCCATGACGCCGAGCTCGGTGAAGATGACTCCCGCTCCGTTGCAGGCGGGACAGGCCCCCTCGGAGTTGGCGCTGAACAGGGCCGGCTTCACGCCGTTGGCCTTGGCGAACGCCTTGCGGATCGGCTCCAGCAGCCCGGTGTACGTCGCCGGGTTGCTGCGGCGCGAGCCCTTGATCGCGGCCTGGTCGATCACCACGACGCCCTCGCGCCCGGCGACCGATCCCTGGACCAGCGAGCTCTTGCCGGATCCGGCGACGCCGGTGAGCACGCACAGGACGCCGAGCGGCAGGTCGACGTCGACGTCCTGCAGGTTGTGCGTCGATGCCTTGCGGACCTCGAGCGCGCCGGTCGGCGTGCGGGTCGACTCCTTGAGCGACACCCGGTCGTCGAGGTGCCGACCGGTGATGGTCCTGCTCTTCCGGAGCCCGTCGAAGGTGCCTTCGTAGACCACCTCGCCGCCCGCCGTACCCGCGCCCGGGCCGAGGTCGACGACGTGGTCGGCGATCGCGATCGTCTCCGGCTTGTGCTCGACGACGAGCACCGTGTTGCCCTTGTCGCGCAGCTGCAGCAGCAGCTGGTTCATCCGCTCGATGTCGTGGGGGTGCAGGCCGATCGTCGGCTCGTCGAAGACGTAGGTGACGTCGGTCAGCGAGGAGCCGAGGTGGCGGATCATCTTGGTGCGTTGCGCCTCTCCGCCGGACAGCGTGCCTGCCGGACGGTCGAGGGACAGGTAGCCCAGCCCGATCTCCTCGAACGAGTCGACCAGGTGCTGGAGCCCGGCGAGCAGCGGTGCCACCCCCGGGTCCTTCACGGAGCGCAGCCAGCCGGCCAGGTCGCTGATCTGCATCGCACACACGTCGGCGATGTTGGTGCCGTTGATCTTGGAGGACCGGGCCTCCTTGGTGAGCCGGGTGCCGTCGCAGTCGGGGCAGGTCGTGAAGGTCACCGCGCGCTCGACGAAGCGGCGGACGTGGGGCTGCATGGACTCCACGTCCTTGGTCAGCATCGACTTCTGGACCTTGGTCAGCACGCCCTCGTAGGTGAGGTTGACGCCCTCGACCTTGATCTTCTCGGGCTCGCCGTAGAGGAGCTTCTCGTGCTCCTTCTTGGTGTACTTGGCGATCGGCTTGTCCATGTCGAGTCCGGCGCCGCTGAAGACCCGCCCGTACCAGCCGTCCATGCTGTAGCCCGGGACCAGCAGCGCGCCCTCGGCCAGTGACTTGGACTCGTCGTAGATCGCGGTGAGGTCGAAGTCGCTGACCGAGCCCATGCCCTCGCACGTCGGGCACATCCCACCGAGATAGACGGCCTTGCGGGCCACCTTCCGCTCGGTCCGGCCTCCCTTCTCGGTGCTCATCACGCCGCTCGCGACGCGGGTCGGCACGTTGAACGAGAACGCGGTCGGCCCGCCGATGTGCGGCTCCCCGACCCGGCTGAACAGGATGCGGAGCATGGCGTAGGCATCGGTCGCGGTGCCGACGGTGGAGCGCGGGTTGGCGCCCATCCGCTCCTGGTCGACGATGATCGCCGTCGTCAGCCCCTCCAGCAGGTCCACCTCGGGCCGGCTGAGGGCCGGCATGAACCCCTGCACGAACGCGCTGTAGGTCTCGTTGATCATCCGCTGCGACTCGGCGGCGATGGTGCTGAAGACCAGCGAGCTCTTCCCCGAGCCTGACACGCCCGTGAACGCCGTCAGCCGCCGCTTGGGCAGCTCGACGCTCACGTCCTTGAGGTTGTTCTCGCGGGCACCCTGGACGCGGATCAGGTCGTGGCTGTCGGCGGCTTGCATCCTGTGGGGTCTCCTCGGAGTTCGGCTCGGGGTGCGGCTCGGGGTGCGGTCAGCTGTCGGGAAGGGCGGCGAACGCGCGCTTGGTGTCCTTGTACCAGCCCATGCCCTTGACGGGGTGCTTCCACCGGCCCTTCATCGCATCGAGAGCCGGCTGGTGTGCGGTGTCCCCGGCGGCCACGGCCTCCCGCAGGTGCTTGTCCTGGCTCTTGATCACGTCGTCGGCGGTCTCGCCGCGGAGCTCCAGGTCGCAGGCGCCGCCCAGCTGCTTGCAGGTCATGGTCTTCATGTCACTTCACCTCGTCGATGCGGATCGTGTTGCCGGCTGGGTCGCGGAACGCGCAGTCCCGGCCGCCCCAGTGCTGGTCGGTCGGCTCCTGCATGACCTCGGCGTCGGTGGCCTGGAGCCGCTCGAAGAGGGAGTCCAGGTCCTTCGTGGCGAGGGTGAGCATGGCGTAGGTGCCCTTGGCCATCATCTCCGTGATCATGCGACGCTCGTCGTCGGTGACGCCCGGGTCGGCACCCGGCGGGAACAGCACCAGGTTGACGTCGGGCTGGTCGGGAGGGCCGACGGTGAGCCAGTGCACGCCGTTGTAGCCGACGTCGTTGCGCAGCTCGAAGCCGAGCGTGTCGCAGTAGAAGGCGACAGCGGCGTCGCGGTCGTCGTGCGGAAGGAACGCGTTGTAGATCTTCAGGTCCATGGCGGCAACGCTAGGAGGCGCTGACCGGCCGTGCTTCTCGATTCCTGACCGATCCGGTCCTGATCGGTCTCGTCACCTGCTTGACGACACACGACGGCAGCCCGGCCATCCCGTCGGCCGCCTGCTGCTTGTAGACGCTGGGCGGCACGCCCACCAGCTCGGTGAACCGGGTGCTGAAGGTGCCCAGCGACTGGCAGCCGACCTCGAAGCAGACGTCGGTCACGCTCAGCTCTCCCACCCGCAGCAGCCGCATGGCGCGCTCGATCCGCCGCGTCATCAGGTAGGAGTACGGCGACTCGCCGTAGGCCTTCTTGAACTCGCGGCTCAGGTGCCCGGCCGACAGGTGCACGCCGTGCGCGAGTGCCTCGACGTTCAGCGGCTGGGCGAAGTCGCGGTCGATGCGGTCCTTGACCCGGCGCAGCAGCTTGAGATCACGCAGGCGCTGCTCCTCCGCCGGGCTGCTGGTCACGTCCAGATCGTGCCACGTGCGGGAAGTCATGCCAGGAAATCGGTGTCGCACCGGTGATTCGTATCTGGACCGGGAGTCAGACCTCATATGAGGCAGGAACCGGAAGGAGGCAGGGCCATGTGGGACACCGTCCAGGTCAGCGACACCCATCTCTCGCACGACCTGCCGTGCCCGCGGTGCGGCCACGCCCTGCACACGTTCCTGGCCTGCGGTGACCACTGCCCCTGCGAGCCGGTCGTGATGCCGGGCTCGGTGTCGCTCGCCGCCTGACCCGCGGCGCTCACTCCTCGAACGCCGCCAGCCACTTCGTGAGCAGCCGCTCGAGGTCCTGCGCGTCCTGCCGCGACAGCGCCGTCATCAGCCGGTGCTCGTTGCCGATGTGTGCGGTGAACGCGTCGTCGATGACTCTCTTGCCCGCCTCGGTCAGCGCGACCACCCGTCCTCGGTGGTCCGCCTCGCTGATCCTCCTCGAGACCAGGCCGGCGGCCTCGAGCCGGTCGATCCGCTTGCTGGCCGCACCCGTGGTGACCATCGTGTGCCTGGCCAGCTCCCCCGGCGCCAGCTCGTACGGCGCGCCCGCGCGCCGCAGGGCCGCGAGCACGTCGAACTCCCCCTCCCCCAGCCCGAACCTGCGGAACTCGACCTCGAGCTCGTCGCGCAGCCGGTCGGCGAGCCGGTGCAGCCGCCCGTAGACGCCCTGGGGCGCGACATCGAGGTCCGGGCGCTCCCGGCGCCACTGCTCCTGGATCCGTCCGACGTGATCGAGGTCATCGGGCATGGAGTGGAATATATCTTCCTAGGAAGGAATTATTCCTTCCGTGGAAGCCAAATGGATCGCCGTCACCGCCGTGGCGCCCGTCGCCTGGGGCGCCAACTACGTCGTGACCAAGCAGCTGCTGCCCGCCGACGTGCCGCTCTGGGGCTCTGCGCTGCGCGCCCTTCCTGCGGGTCTGGTCCTGCTCGCGATCGCCAGGACCCTCCCGCGCGGTGCGTGGTGGTGGCGCTCGGCGGTCCTCGGGACGATGAACGTGGGCGCCTTCTTCCTCCTCGTCTACGTCGCCGCCCAGCTGCTCCCCTCGAGCGTCGCGGCCTCGGTCATGGCGCTCGCGCCGCTGGCGATGGCGGGGTTCGGCTGGCTCCTCCTCTCCGAGCGACCGACTCCTTTCATGCTCGGTGGCGCGGTGGCCGGCATCGTCGGGGTCCTTCTGCTCGTCGGCGGCGCCAGCGGGTCCGTCGACCCGCTCGGTGTCGCCGCGTCCCTGGCCGCGCTGGCGCTGTCCTGCTGCGGTGCGGTGCTGACCAAGCGGTGGTCGGACGCCGACGCCCCGCTGCTCGCGATGACGTCGTGGCAGCTCGTCGCGGGCGGCGGCGTCCTGGCCGTCGCGGCGGCCGTGGCCGAGGGCCCTCCCCCGGCGCTGGACGGCGGCACGGCCTCGGGCTTCGCCTTCACGAGCCTGGTCGCGACCGCGGTCGCCTACCTGTGCTGGTTCGGCGGCCTGGCCAGGCTCCGGGCGGCCACGGTCGGTGTGGTCGGGCTGCTCAACCCGGTCACCGGCGTGCTGCTCGGTGCCGTGGTCGCCCACGAGCGGTTCACCCTCGCCCAGGTGGTCGGCATCGCGCTGGTCCTCGGGGGCATCCTGACGGCCTCGCAGTCCCGCACGAAGCGCATCCCGGTGCAGCCCGAACCGGACTTGCTACCGTCCCCGGTCCACGACGCGTCGGCCCTCGCCGGAGCTCGCTGCTGACCGCAGAAGGGGACCGATGACCACCACCGCGGAGCTCCAGCGCCGGACGCTGCGCGTCCTGGTGGCGGCGCAGGTCCTCAGCGGCGCGGGTCTCGCGGCCGGCATCACGGTGGGCGCGCTGCTCGCCCAGGACATGCTCGACAGCACGGGTCTGGCGGGCCTTCCGAGCGCCCTGTTCACCGCCGGCAGCGCGCTCTCCGCGGTGGCGGTCGGACGGATCTCGCAGGCGCGCGGGCGGCGGCCCGGCCTCGCCGCCGGCTACGCCGTGGGCGCCGTGGGCAGCGCGGGAGTGGTGGTCGCGGCGGTGCTGGACAGCCCGGTGCTGCTGTTCGTCACGCTCTTCGTCTACGGCGCGGGCAGCGCCACCAACCTCCAGGCGCGCTACGCCGGCGCCGACCTCGCGGACCCCGGCCACCGGGCGCGCGCGATCTCGACGGTGCTGGTGGCGACCACGCTGGGTGGCGTCGTCGGCCCGCTGCTCGCCGCGCCGACCGGCCACCTGGCCCACATGGTCGGCGTACCCCACCTGGCCGGGCCGTTCATGCTGGCGAGCCTGGCCTACGTCGCGGCGGCCGTCGTGCTGGCGACCAGGCTGCGCCCCGACCCGCTGCTGCACGCGCGCGAGCTGGCGGCGTACGAGACCGCGGCCGAGATGCCCGGTCCGGGTCAGCCGGCGGCCAGCGCACATGTCAGCCACGGCATCGTCCTCGGCGCCGTCGTGATGGTGCTGACCCAGATCGTGATGGTCGCGATCATGACGATGACGCCGGTGCACATGCACGACCACGGGCACGGCACCGCCGCTGCGGGTCTGGTCATCGCGGTGCACGTCGCCGCGATGTACCTGCCCTCGCCGCTCACCGGGCGGCTGGTCGACCGGGTGGGCCGCACCACGATGGCGGTGATGTCCGGAGCCACGCTGCTGGCCGCCGGGCTGCTCGCCGCCTCCGCGCCCGACGACTCGGTGGTCCTGCTCGCCCTCGCCCTTGCCCTGCTCGGCCTCGGCTGGAACTTCGGCCTGGTCTCCGGCTCCGCGATCATCACCGACGCCGTGCCGCTCGAGACCCGCGCCCGCACCCAGGGCCTGGTCGACGTGTCGATCGCGGTCGCCGGCGCCGGAGGCGGACTGATGTCGGGCGTCGTCGTCGACCTCGCCAGCTACTCCCTGCTCTCCCTGGGTGGTGGCCTGCTGGCGCTCGCGATCGTGCCGGCGATCGCGGTGACCGCCCGGTCGCGCGGACCTCTCGCCACCGCCTGACAAGCGGGCGTCGATCGTCCGGATCCGGTTCTAGGGTGTCGCCATGGCAACGGTGCGCGAGGGTGGCAAGGGTGCGTTGGTCGTGGTGGACGTGCAGGTCGGCGTCATGGACTCGGCCTGGGAGTCCGAGCGCGTGGTCGGCAACATCGCCGTCGCTGTCGACCGTGCCCGTGCGGCCGGGGTGCCCGTGGTCTGGGTGCAGCACCAGGACGAGGAGCTGGTCCCTGAGAGTCCGCCATGGCAGTGGGTGCCGGAGCTGGCACCGGCCGACGGCGAGAGCCGGGTGGCCAAGGAGTACAACTCCTCCTTCGAGAAGACCTCGCTCGACGACGAGCTCGCCCGGCTGGGCGTCTCGCATCTCGCGCTGGCCGGCGCCGCGACCAACTGGTGCATCCGCGCGACGGCGTACGCCGCCCTGGAGCGCGGCTACGACCTGACTCTGGTCGGCGACGCCCACACCACCACCAGCGACGCCGCCGAGGCCGTGGTCGACGACCTCAACACCGTGATGACCTGGGTGTCCTACGCCGAGGTCAGCAACACCGCGGTGCCCGTCGAGGAGCTCGACTTCGACGCCCTGAGGTGACCCTCGTCGCTCACCGCTCACCTGCCTCGAGCACAGCGAGATCTCGCTCGGCGAAGCGGCGGTGCCACCACTCCTCGTCGAGCACCGCGTGCAGGCACCGGCGCACGGCGTAGGTGTCGGCCTCCGGGTAGCCCGGACCGGTGACGGTGGTGTCTGCCGCGGCCAGCTCGTCGGTCAGCGCGGCGAAGAACTCGCGGGCGATCGCCAGCCGCTCGGCACGGAGCGCGAGCACGTGGTCGAGCGAGGGACGGGCCTCGGCGTCGCGGGACACGCCGTCAAGCTCGGGCATCTCGTCGTGCGGGAGGTCCAGGGGGTCGTAGGGCGCGACCTCGCCCAGCACGGCGCGGCGCAGCCAGGCGTCGTGGACGAACAGCAGGTGGCGCACGGTCTCGATGAACGACCACTCCCCGTCGACGCGCTCGTGCAGGAGCTCCTCAGGGAGGGCCCGGGCGCGCGCCTCCGTGGCCGCCCACCGCTCCTCGAGGATCGGCCACACGGTGCGATAGCCGTCGGCGTCGTCGGGGGTGAGCAGGGTGTAGTCCGGGTGCCGGCGCGCGAGCTCGGCGCGCCAGAGCGGCACCACGTCGATGCCGTTGAGCAGCAGCTCCTCGAAGCCGCCGTCGATGCTGAGCCGCTCGGCCCAGGCGCCGCGGATGGTCACTCCGCGCAGCAGCACGTTGCTGAGGCGGGCGCCGGTCAGGTCGACGTCATCGAACACCGACCCGGACAGGTCCTGGTGGCGGAACTCGGCCATGGCCCGAGCATGCCAGCGGACACCGACGGCAGGGCCAGGGGTACCCCAGACGCCCGGCATAGCCCGTTCGGACTACTCGACCACCGAACGATCAGCCTGAATGTGGACCGTTTGTGGATCCGCACGGCGGTTCTGCGCACGAGCGGGCCCGGGAGGTGTCACCGTCGAGTGGACATCGCATCCGTCGAGTAACCGCTCGGGAAGGAGGAGGACACCATGTGGGACACCGTGCAGGCCCACGACACGCACCTCTCTCACGACATGCCCTGCCAGCGCTGCGGCCACGCCCTCCACACCTTCCTCAGGTGCGACGACGGCTGCGAGTGCCAGCCCGCGCTGATGCCGGGCGAGTCGCACCTCGTCATGGCCTGAGCGCCTGCTCCTCGATGATCCGCTCCACGTCGCGGATCGACTCCGGCGTCGTGCGGTGCACCACGGCGTGCCACCCCGCCTCGCGGGCCGCCTCCACGTGGCCCGGAACGTCGTCGAGGAAGACGATCTCGTGGGGCCGGACGCCGAGCCGTTCGGCAGTCAGGGCAAAGACCCGCGGGTCCGGCTTGAGCAGGCCGACCTCGTGGGAGTAGACGATGTCGTCGGTGATGTCCTCGAAGCCCCAGTGCCGCTCCGCGTCGCGCGCGCCCGGCCCGGAGTTGGAGAGGATCCCGGTCTTGCGCGCCGGACGCTGGCCGGCGAACCAGTCGAACAGCTCCTGGTCGAGCGTGCCGACGTACCACCGCCAGTAGTCGGCCACCAGCTCGTCGACCTGGGCGTCGCTCAAGGAGAGGTGCTGGCGCCAGTGCTCCCGCACCTGCGCCTCGCTGATCTCGCCTGCGCCCGCGTCGCCGGGAACACCGGCTTCGTGGACGGCGCCCGCCGGCAGCCCGTGCCGCCGCTCGAACGGCGCCGGGAACACGGTGTCGTCGATGATCTCCAGCACCGAGCCGATGTCGAGCACGACCGCCCGGATCATGACCGCCTCACGCGTGGCATGCTTGCATTCTGGCCCTCCGCCACGCCGCGGACCCCGTGTTGCGATATCTCACATATGAGTTACCGTGGTTCGCATGACTGAGGGCTACAAGGGCCGGATCGGGAGCATCATCCGCGACGCTCGCAAGCATCGCGGGCTGACCCAGCAGCAGCTCGCCGAGCGGCTGAGCACCAGCCAGAGCGCGATCAACCGGATCGAGAAGGGGCACCAGAACCTCTCCCTCGACATGCTCGCGCGGATCGGCTCGGCGCTGGACTCCGAGATCGTCGCGCTCGGCGCCGGGCCCACCCACCTGCGGGTCACCGGCCCCACGCACCTGTCCGGGTCGATCGACGTGAAGACCTCCAAGAACGCCGGCGTCGCGCTGCTCTGCGCCACGCTCCTCAACCGCGGGCGCACCACGCTGCGCAAGGTGGCACGCATCGAGGAGGTCCACCGGCTGCTCGAGGTGCTCAACAGCATCGGCGTGCAGACGCGGTGGCTCAACGACGACAACGACCTCGAGGTCGTGCCGCCCAAGGAGCTCAAGCTCGACTCGATCGACCAGATCGCCGCGCGGCGTACCCGCTCGATCATCATGTTCCTGGGTCCGCTCCTGCACCGCGAGGACGTCTTCGAGCTCCCCTACGCCGGCGGCTGCAACCTCGGCACCCGCACCGTCGAGCCGCACATGTACGCCCTGCGCCCCTTCGGGCTGGAGGTGAAGGCGACCGACGGCGAGTACCACGCCCAGGTCAACCGGGCGATCGAGCCGGTGGCCCCGATCGTGCTCACCGAGCGCGGCGACACCGTCACCGAGAACGCGCTGATGGCTGCGGCTCTCCACCCGGGCGTCACCGTCATCCGCAACGCGTCGTCCAACTACATGGTCCAGGACCTCTGCTTCTACCTGCAGACGCTCGGCGTCACCGTCGACGGCATCGGCACCACCACGCTGACCGTGACCGGTCTCGTGGACATCGACGTCGACGTGGACTACGCCCCCAGCGAGGACCCGATCGAGGCGATGTCGCTGCTCGCGGCCGCGATCGTCACGCAGTCCTCGATCACGATCCGCCGGGTGCCGATCGAGTTCCTCGAGATCGAGCTGGCCACCCTCGGCGAGATGGGCTTCCAGCACTCGCGCTCGGAGGAGTACGTCGCCCGCAACGGCCACACCCGACTGGTCGACATCACCACCCAGCCCTCCGACCTGCACGCCCCGCTGGACAAGATCCACCCCATGCCGTTCCCCGGCCTCAACATCGACAACCTGCCGTTCTTCGCGGTGATCGCCGCGGTGGCCGAGGGCCAGACCCTGCTCCACGACTGGGTCTACGAGAACCGCGCCATCTACCTCACCGAGCTCAACAAGCTCGGCGGCCAGGTCAAGCTGCTCGACCCGCACCGGGTGATGATCGAGGGCCCCACGCACTTCTCCGGCGCCGAGATCGTCTGCCCGCCGGCGCTGCGCCCCGCCGTGGTCATCCTGCTGGCGATGCTGGCCTCGAAGGGCACCTCGGTGCTGCGGTCGACCTACGTCATCCACCGCGGCTACGAGGACCTCGCCGAGCGCCTCAACGAGCTCGGCGCGAACATCGAGCCATTCCGCGACATCTGACGCCCGTCGCTGGTTGAGGAAGGCGCGCTGGCGCCTGTCTCGAAACCACTGAAGCCCGCGCCGGAACGCGCCCACCGCCGGTCGAGCTTGTCTCGGCGAAGCCTTCGAGTCCGCAGCAAGGCTGGTAGCCGACCCTGCGGACATCTCGACAGCCTCGATGCGCGGTGGTCGAGTCCCAGCCCGGGGTTGGGGGGTTTCGAGACGGTTGCTGCGCAACCTCCTCAACCACCGTTCGCCGGCGTCGCTGGTTGAGGAAGGCGCGCTAGCGCCTGTCTCGAAACCACTGAAGCCCGCGCCGGAACGCGCCCACCGCCGGTCGAGCTTGTCTCGGCGAAGCCTTCGAGTCCGCAGCGAAGGCTGGTAGTCGACCCTGCGGACATCTCGACAGCGCTCGATGCGCGGTGGTCGAGCCATCCCGGAGTTCGCGGGCCCAACCGGGTGGCGGCTACCCGAACAGCGTCTCCACCCACGCCTTGGCCGGCGCCTTGGCGGTGGGCGGGACGGTCATGTCGGCGGTGATGCGCGGCATCGGCATCGTGTGCTGGCCGGCGTGGCGGTGCCAGTCCTGCTCGGCCTCGACGAGGCTGCCCAGGTCGGCGCGGCGCAGGAACACGCCGTGGCCGTCGGGACAGGCGTTGATCTCGCCGTCGCCGAGGGGCCGCGATTCCATGGTCGTTCCGCACACCGGGCAGTCGAGGGCAGCGTCCGCGTCCATGCGTCGACCGTAGCGCGCTCGAGCGTGGCTGACCCGGACGCACGCCGCCAGACGCGCTGCTGGGCCATACTGCTCGCTGTGACGGCGCCGATGACCGGGTTCGCCTACCTCGACGAGGTGGCCGGAGACCCGGGCGGTGTGCTGGCCTTCGCCCACCGTGGCGGCGCCTACCACCCCGAGATCGAGGGACTCGAGAACACCATGGCGGCGTTCAAGCACGCGGTCGCCCTCGGCTACGACTACCTCGAGACCGACGTCCACGTGACCAGCGACGGCGTGCTGCTGGCCTTCCACGACGCCGTGCTCGACCGGGTGACCGACGTCGAGGGCGCGATCGCCGACCTCTCGTTCGAGGACGTCCGCCACGCGCTGGTCGGTGGACGCGAGCAGGTGCCGACGCTGGCCCAGCTCTTCGACGAGTTCCCGCGGGCCCGGTTCAACATCGACATCAAGTCCGAGGGCGCGGTGCCGGTGCTTGCCGAGTTCGTCGAGGAGCGCGAGGCCTGGGACCGGGTGCTGGTCGGCTCGTTCAGCCCCCAGCGGATGATCGAGTTCCGTCGGCTCACCGGTCACCGGGTCGCGACCTCCGCCACGCCGGTCGAGGTCGCCATCTTCCGCTTCGTGCCCAGCGCGCGGGTGGCGGACTGGCTCACCCGCAGGCGGGTGGCCGCCCTCCAGATCCCGCACCGGCGCGGGCGCTGGACCCTCGCCACTCCCGGGCTCGTACGCCGCGCGCACGCGGCGGGCAAGCACGTGCACGTGTGGACCGTCGACGACCCCGAGGAGATGAGGGAGCTCCTCGACCGCGGCGTCGACGGGCTGTTCACGGACCGGACAGATCTGCTCAAGGACGTGCTCACCGAGCGCGGCCTCTGGAGGGAATGAGCGATGACAGCACCGACCGGCTTCGCGGACCTCGGGCCGCTGCGCGACCAGGCCGAACGCCAGCGCGAGCAGAAGGCCTGGAACTGGTACGACTGGGCCAACTCGGCCTACTACACGACGGTCCTCACGGTGCTCTTCGCGCCGTTCATGATCACGGTCGCCGGCCGCGCTGCCGGCTGTGGTGACGACGCGGACGACACCTGCGACAAGACGGTCACCGTGCTGGGGCTGCACCTGGCGGCGGGCTCGCTGCCGTTCTACCTCACCAGCTTCGCCACCATCCTCAGCGCGGTGATCCTGCCGATCGTCGGCGCGTTCGTGGACGGCTCCGCGCACAAGAAGCGGCAGATGGCCCTGTACGCCTGGGCCGGCTCGTTCTTCGCCGCGCTGCTCTTCTTCATGCACGGCGACCAGTGGCAGCTGGCCGCGGTGTGCATCGTGCTGAGCAGCGTGCTGGGCGGCTGTTCGCTGGTCAGCTACTACGCGATCCTGTGCGACATCTCCACCGAGGAGGAGCGCGACCACGTCTCCTCGCGGGGCTGGGCGTTCGGCTACCTCGGCGGCGGACTGCTGCTGCTCGTCAACCTGGCGATGGTCCTCGGCCACGACGCGATCGGGCTGGACAAGGAGCTCTCGGTCCGGCTGTCGCTGCTGTCCGCGGCGCTGTGGTGGGCGGGCTTCACGCTCATCCCGTTCCGGCGCCTCAGGGACCGGCCACCGGCCGAGGCCATGAAGCGCGGAGGCAGCCTGATCGACCGGAGCTTCGGTCAGCTGGCCACCACCCTCCGGGAGCTGCGCAACTACCCGATGACGCTGACCTTCCTGCTCGCCTACGTCTTCTACAACGACGGCATCCAGACGGTGATCTACGCCGCGTCGACGTACGGCTCCAAGCAGCTGAAGTTCGGCGACTCGGTGCTGATCGCGACGATCCTGCTCATCCAGTTCGTGGCGTTCGGGGGCGCCCTCTTCTTCGGCCGGCTGGCGTCGAAGTACGGCGCCTACCGCGCCATCCTGTGGGGCACGTTCGCCTGGATGGCCATCGTGGTCATCGCGATGTTCCTCCCGGAGAAGAACATCGCGCTCTTCCTCGGTGTCGGCATCGCGATCGGGATCGTGCTCGGTGGCACGCAGGCCCTGTCCCGCTCCTTCTTCAGCCTGCTCATCCCCCGCGGCCGCGAGGGCGAGTACTTCGCCCTCTACAACGCCTTCGAGCGAGGCACCTCGTGGTTCGGGGTCCTGCTCTTCGGCCTGGTCTTCCAGCTCAGCGGGTCCTACCGGCCGGCCATCGTCTCGCTGGTCGTCTTCTTCGTCCTCGGTGCGTTCTTCCTGCTCCGGCTCGACCCGGAGCGTGGGATCGCCGAGGCCGGGAACGCCGTGCCGTCCGCTCTCTAGAAACGCCCGGACGACGCGCCGGGACGCCGACGTCCCCGGCCCGTCACCAGTGCCAAGCTAGACTTGGCGACGCGACTGAACGGCTGGTGCTACCCGTCGGTCACCGCGAGGAATACGGGAATCTTCGCGGGCTGGGTACCGTTATCTGCTCAGACGGCATTTTGTCAACGGGGACCGCAAGCAACCTTTGACCGGTTCAGACCGTCTTCACGTTGTATCGGGGAACAACCATCAGTTTGGAGGTGCCTTCATGGCGGAGCGCACGCTACGCGGGGCGCGGCTGGGAGGCCAGAGCTTCGAGGACGAGCGCGGCATCGAGTTCGCCGCGCGCCAGCAGGTCGGCTATCGCTGCCCGCAGGGCCACGTCTTCGAGATCACCATGTCCATCGAGGCCGACATCCCGGCTGTCTGGGAGTGCCCTCGCTGCGGTGAAGAGGGCGAGAGCACGTCCGGGATCGAGCGTGAGGTGAAGGCCGAGAAGCCGGTCCGCACCCACTGGGACATGCTGCTCGAGCGTCGTTCGGAGAAGGAGCTCGAGGACATCCTCAAGGAGCGCCTGGAGCTGCTGCGCGGTGGCGAGATCGGCCCCGCCCACCTGCACCGAGCCAACCAGAAGAAGCGCAAGGCCTCGGCCTGAGCCAGGCCCGGCGAGCTACTCGTCGACCACCTCGCCCCGGATCACCGGCCCGTCAGGGTCGGGACCGGGGCGTCGTGCATCCGGGCGGCCGGGGAACCGCGCACCGGGCCCACCACCGGGGCCGTTCGGACCCAGGACCACGAGCCGGCTGGACACCACCCGGGTCAGCGCCCGGCGGAAGAACGGCCGGGTGAACGGCAGGATCATCAGGATCCCGAAGCCATCGGTGACGAAACCCGGTGCGAGCATCAGGGTGCCACCGATGAGGATGAGCGCACCGTCGGCGAGCTCCTTGGCAGGCATCCGGCCGCTGTTGAGCGCCTCGCGCAGCCCCCGGAACGCCCGCGTCCCCTCCCGCTTGATCAGCCAGGAGCCGAGGATCGAGTCGAGGACCAGCAGCAGGATCGTCCACCACGGGCCGATCGCCTGCCCGACCTGGATGATCACGTAGATCTCGACCAGGGGTACGGCGATGAACAGCGCAAGCAGCAGCCACCCGACCGCGGAGCGACGACGGGCCATCAGCGGTCCCGTCGCAACACGCGGAGGACCTGCTCGCGTCGCTCGCGGAGCCCCCAGCGCGTGATCCGGCGCAGCGACTCGGCGGCCACCGCGCCGCTCATCTTGGAGTCCCCCCGGACCCGCTCCACGAACTCGATGGGCACCTCGCGCACCTGGAGCCCGGCCCGCAGGCAGCGGGTCACGAGGTCGGTCTGGAAGACGTAGCCGGTGGACTCGACCGACGCCAGGTCGATCTTCTCCAGGGCGCTTCTTCGGAAGAGCCGGAAGCCGGCGGTGGCGTCGCGGATCCTGATGCCGAGCAGCATCCGCACGTAGAGGTTGCCGCCCCGCGAGAGCGCCTCGCGGCGCAGCGGCCAGTTCACCACCGAGCCGCCAGGGATCCAGCGCGAGCCGATCACGAGGTCGGCGTCGAGCAGCGCCTCCAGCAGGCGATGCAGCTGCTCGGGCTGGTGGGAGCCGTCGGCGTCCATCTCCCCCACGACGTCGTAGCCGGCGTCCAGCGCCCATGCGAACCCCGCGAGGTACGCCGCCCCGAGGCCGCCCTTGCCGGGCCGGTGGAGCACGTGGACGGCCGGGTCGGTGGCGGCGAGCTCGTCGGCGACGTCGCCGGTCCCGTCGGGAGAGTTGTCGTCGACGACGAGGAGGTCGACCGTCGGCTGCGCGGCACGGAGCCGGCCGACCAGCCAGGCGAGGTTGTCCACCTCGTTGTAGGTCGGGACGACCATGACGACGCGGCCCAGCTGGCCCACTGGCTGGCCCACTGGCTCGGTCATGTCCCTCCCGTGGTCGTGGGCACGAGCTCGCGGGCCGGCGTGCCTCCCGAGCCGGCCTCGTCCTGTCGGCCCCGACGATACGGGAGCAGGACGAGCAGGACGCCGAGAACCGTGAGCCCGAGCGCGGCGCGTCCGGTCCACGGTCCGATGCGGGTCGCGGGGGTCAGCTGGCTGGTGAGGCCGAGCCGCTCGACCAGCACCGCGCGGGTGCGCTTGTCGGCGGTGGCCATGACGTGGCCGTCGGGGGCGATGAGCCCCGAGACGCCGTTGGTCGTCGCCACAGCGACCCAGCGGCCGGTCTCCATGGCGCGCAGGCGGGTGATCGCGAACTGCTGGTCGGTCTGGACGGTGTGGATGAACGTGGCCTGGCTGCTCTGCACCACCAGCAGCTCGGCACCGTTGCGCAGCTGCGCGGTGAGGCCGTCGTCGTAGGCGATGTCGAAGCAGATCGCGTCGGCGACCTGCACCCCGTCGATGTCGAGCGGCTCGCGACGGGTGCCGCTCATCATGTCGCGACCCACCTCGCGGAGCCGGTCGAAGAAGTTGTACTTCGTGAAGATGGAGCGCAGGGGGATGTACTCGCCGAACGGGACGGGATGCCACTTGGTGTAGCGGTCTCCGGCGCCGGTCTGCGGGTCCCAGACGATGCCCTGGTTGAGCACCTGACCCTCCTCGTCGCCGTCGACGATCGCGCCCACCAGGATGGGGACGCCGATCGCGGAGCTCGCCGCCCGGATCCCGGCGTTGGTCTCGGCGTCGTCGAACGGGTCGACGGCGGTGGAGTTCTCCGGCCAGACGACCAGGTCCGGCCGCGGGACCTCCCCCGCCTCCACCTGTCGCGCGAGGTCGACGGTGGCGTCGACGTGGTTGCGGGTGACCTGGCGGTAGTCGTAGAGGATGTCGTCCCCGTCGCCGGGCACGTCGCCCTGCACCGCGGCCACCGTGAGCTCGCTGTCGGCCTCGGCCGTCCACGGCGCCAGGGCCGGGACGGCGAGCACGGCCACCAGCCCGACCAGGGCGAGTGCCGCCACCTTGCGGCCGCCCTCACCCGCGACCGGACCGCCGACCAGCCACGCCAGGAGCGCGCCCGACAGGGCGAGCAGGAAGCTGACGCCGACCGCGCCGGCGTACGGCAGCGCCTCGGCGGCCGGAGTGTCCACGACCCCGAACGCGAGCCGTCCCCAGGGCATGCCGCCGAGCGGCCAGCCGCTGCGCCACACCTCCATCGCCGTCCACGCCGCGGCGAACCACAGTGGCCAGAGCCGGTGCCGCTGGAGGACGGCGGACAGGGCGCCCGTGAAGCCGTAGAACAACGTCTCCAGCGCCGCCAGCGTGAGCCAGGCCGGCACACCGACGGCCCGCATCCAGTAGATGTGGACGAAGTAGAACGCCGCGCCGAAGCACAGGCCGATGACGAAGCCGCGTCGCAGCGACAGCCCGCGCGTCGTGAGCACGAACCCGGCCACGGCCACCGGTATCAGCCAGGCGACCGCGACGGGTTCGAAGGCCAGCGAGAGCACCACCCCCGCGCACACCGCGAGGAGAACCCGCTGCCGAAACACACACCAAGTGAAGCAGAAGGGTCGGAGGGGTCCCGCAACGCTTCGGTCCAGCCCGGTCCACGACCGGCTGCCGCGGTCAGGCTGTTGTCTAGGGGGTGCGGGCCCCTCCGTGCCCGGCCCTCACGGAGCGCTCCGGAGAAAGGGTCGGGTCGTCGGGAGATGGCACCTCGCCCTCGAACCCGGCCACTCGAGAACCGGAGCCCCTGCCGCGATCTGCATGAGCGGACGGCCGTTACCCAACTCCCCCGCCGCGTTCCCGTCAACACCCCGCTGACCTGCGGGAACTCGCGAAGGTGCAGGTCAGAGGCCACCTCGTGTTCACGCGGAGTTCACAAATATTCGGGACGCGGCGGCGTGTCGCCGCCCGGACCAGACCAGTCCTGCGGGTCCGTCAGGCGCCCGGCGGTGGGACCACCACGGTCGCCGTGGCCGTGGTGGCCAGCAGCGGCTCCTCGAGCACGGCCGCGGCACCCGGCCGTGCGGGTGTCGGCTCCCCTCGGGCGACCACGTGCACGGTCAGGTCGAGGGCGCGTGACCGGGTGCCGACCCGGGTCAGGGTGCAGGTGATCTCGAGGACGTCGCCGGCCCGGACCGGTGCCAGGAACTGGACGTCGGAGTAGGACGCGAGCAGCCCCTCGTCGCCGTCGGTGCGGATGCACAGCTCGGTGGCCACGTCGCCGAAGAGCTTCATCGAGTAGGCGCCGTCGACCAGGTTCCCGGCGTAGTGGGCGTCGGAGAAGGGCACGTAGCGGCGGTGCACCACGGAGGTGCCGACGTCGAGGTTCGTCATGCCGCCACCGTGACAGGCGCCAGCCGGTGCACGATGAAGGAGGCCACCTCGCCGGGGGTGGTGCCCCTGCTGAAGACCCGGTCGACTCCCAGCTCGCCGGCCATCTTCTCGTCGAAACGCGGCCCGCCGACGACGAGCAGCGGTCGCCGCTCGGCCGGATAGGCCTCGCGGAACGCCGCCGACATCTCCCGGGTGTTGAGCAGGTGGGCATCGCGCTGGGTGACCACCTGGGAGACGAGCACGGCGTCGGCCTTCTCGGCCCGGGCCCGCTCGACCAGCTGCGGCACCGAGACCTGGGCGCCGAGGTTCACGACCTTGAGCTCGCGGTAGTACTCGAGCCCCTTCTCGCCGGCGAACCCCTTGATGTTCAAGATCGCGTCGATGCCCACGGTGTGCGCGTCGGTGCCGATGCACCCCCCGACGACCACCAGCCGCCGGCGCAGGGTCCGCTTCACCGCGGCGTTGACCTCCTTGGGCGTCAGCAGCGGGTAGTCGCGCTCGACCACCTCCACCGTGCTGGTGTCGACGAGGTGGTTGACCCGGCCGTAGACGACGAAGAACGTGAAGCCGGGTCCCATCGGCTTGCTGTGCACCACCAGGGCCGGGTCCATGCCCATCTTCTGGGCGAGCTGGACGGCCGCACCCTCGGCGAGCTTCGACTGGTCACCCTGGCCGTCGATGGGCAGCGTGAAGCTGAGCTGCACCATCCCGTCGCCGGTGGCGTCGCCGTACGGGCGGACGATGGTCATCTCCTGGTCCTTCCTCGATCGCTGGTTGAGGAGGTTGCGCAGCAACCGTCTCGAAACCGCGCAACCTTGCGCTGGGACCTGCCCGGGGCGGTTGCGTCCCAGCACCGGGTTGCGAGGTTTCGAGACGGGCGCAGAGCGCCCTCCTCAACCACCGTCTGCCTCCAGCAGCTCACTGGCCGGGTTGTAGTAGACGCTCGACTTCCTCGCCACGCCGTCGAGGCCGCGGCCCGCGTCCGCCGGGCGCTTCATCAGGCCGAAGGTGCCGTCCGCGATGGCGTCGAGCAGGCCCCCGTGATGACGGTCGGGGTCGACGATCGCCTCGAGCAGGTCGATGGCCTCGCCCAGCACCTGGCGGGCGCGGTTCGCGATGAAGCCGTCCGACGCCGGCCGGAAGTCCTCGTGCAGGTCGCCGGTCGCCTCGAGCACGTAGCGGACGTTCTGCAGCGCGATGTCGCGGTCGGAGATCCAGGGCGTCACCACGGCCTCGGTCATCATCCCGACCAGGAGGATCCCCTGCCCGGTCAAGGAGCCGACCAGGTTGAAGAAGCCGTCGAGCAGGTTGCCGCGGAAGACGTCCCCGGTCATGTGCCGGGTGGGCGGCATCCACTTCAGCGGAGCCTCGGGGAACAGCTCGCGGGCCAGCAGCGCGTGCGCGAGCTCCATCCGGAAGGAGTTCGGCAGGTCCGGGTCGATCTCGAAGGCGTGGCCCAGCCCGAGCTGCCAGTCCTCGAGCCCGGCCTCCTTGGCGAAGTACTCGTTGAGCAGCTGGCTGGTGGTCACCGTGTGCGCCGCCTCGACGGCGTCGGCAGTGGTGAGGTAGTTGTCCTCACCGGTGTTGATGATGATCCCGGCGCGGGCATGCACCTGCCGGCTGAACCTCTGGTCCACGAAGGTGCGGATCGGGTTGATGTCGCGGAACAGGATCCCGTACATCGAGTCGTTGAGCATCATGTCCAGCCGCTCGAGACCCGCGAGGGTCGCGATCTCGGGCATGCACAGACCGGAGGCGTAGTTGGTGAGCCGGACGTAGCGGCCGAGCTCGGCGCTCGACTCGTCGAGCGCCGCCCGCATCAGCCGGAAGTTCTCCTGGGTCGCGTAGGTGCCGGCGAACCCCTCCCGGGTCGCACCTTCCGGCACGTAGTCGAGCAGGCTCTGGCCGGTCGACCGGATCACCGCGATCACGTCCGCACCCTCGCGGGCCGCCTGCTGGGCCTGCGGGATGTCCTCCATGATGTCGCCGGTGGCGACGATGAGGTAGATCCATGGTGTCCGCGGGGCGTCACCGTGCTTCTTGATCATCCGCTCGCGCTCTCGGCGCCGCGTGTCGATCCGCTTGACGCCCGCGCCCACCTGCTTGCGGGCGGCGGCCCGGGCCCGGACGGCGTCCCGGCCCTCGGGCACCCGGAACGTCACCGAACCCGCGCCGGCCTTCTGCGCCAGCGTGGCCAGGTCCTCGGCCTCTCCGCGGACCAGGGCGTCCCAGACCGGGAGCGCCACGCCGTGCTCGAGCCCGACGTCCGCGCGTACGACGTCCATGAGCCGGTTGGCCCACGGGATGCCGTCGCCGTCCGCGCCCGCGAGGCCGGCCATCCGCAGCGTGGCGCGCTCCACGCTGACGGTGGTGTGCTTCCTGGCCAGGTCGACGATCGGCCTGCCCGCCTTGCGGGCCAGGGTCCGG
Source organism: uncultured Actinomycetota bacterium (assembly GCA_963766475.1). Classification (GTDB taxonomy): domain Bacteria; phylum Actinomycetota; class Actinomycetes; order Propionibacteriales; family Nocardioidaceae; genus Nocardioides. The sequence goes on from CAVXZS010000012.1 coordinate 232,158, forward strand.
GCCCTGCGGACGGTGGCCGGGTCGAGGTCGAGCTTGCCTTGGGGCTTCCTCGTCACGGTGCAACCTCCAGCCGGCGCTCGAACAGCGCGCGGACACCCGGCTGGTCCCGCAGCAGCTGCACCGCGTAGTCGGCGTGCCCGGGGACGTAGCCGTTGCCGACCAGCATCGTCACGTCGGCGGCCAGCCCCTCGGCGCCGAGCGCGGCGGCCGAGAACGACGTGGCCATGGAGAAGAAGATGACTGTTCCCCGCGGGGACGTCGTCAGGATCGCGCCGCCCTCGCAGCCGGGCACGTCGACGCAGACCACGGTGACATCGGCCGTGCGCCCGGCGGCCGCCACCACGGCGTCACGCAGGGCGACCGGGTCACGGGCATCGGCGACGACCACGTCGTCGGCGAGCCCGGACCCCGGAGGAGCTCGGCCTCGTGCTCGTGGGGCACGACTCCCACGGTGCGCTGGGCACCGGCGTCGCGCGCCGCCGCCAGGCTCATCGAGCCGGACTTGCCGGCGCCGCCGATCACGGCGACCACGGCGGCGTCGTACTGCTGGACCACGCGTCGGGTGAGCGCGGGGGCGCCGCACACGTCCATCACGGCGAGGCTGAGGTCGGCCGGCAGGTCCTCGGGGATCCGGGCGGCGATCGAGCGACCGAAGAGCACGGCGTAGCCGTCGCACGGCACCTGCTCGGACCGGCCGTCCCAGCGGGACAGGCCGTCCTCGATGACGAGCGGCGTGAGGGTGAGGGAGACCAGCGTCGCGACCCGGTCGCCGACCGCCAGTCCCAGGGGCGAGTCGGGACCGACCTCCTCGACGGTGCCGACGAGCATGCCGCCCGACCCGGTCTCGGGGTTCTGCATCTTGCCGCGCGCGGCGACGATGTCGAGGACCGCGCGGCGCACGCCGTCGCCGTCCTCGTGGCTGCCCTCGAGCTGGCGGAACGACGCCGCGTCGAGGTTGAGCCGCTCGACCCGGATGCGGACCTCGTCGGGCCACAGCTCCTTGCGGGTGTCGAGGCGCTCCGCCGCCTGCGGCAGCACCACGCGGTCGTCCAGGACCCGGTGCAACCCGGTCGGATCACTGGCGCGCACGAAGTTTCTCCTCGGTAACGTGGTTGAGAACGGGACGATTTGCGGCATGTCTTTGGACAGGCCGCAGATCCTCCACCTACAGTGGCACAGTGACCATTGAAACGTCCATCGGGCTCGAAACCGGTCAGCCCTATCCCTACCAGCGTGTCGAGCTGGTCGAGCCCGACTGGACCCGGTTCCCGGGCTGGAAGGACGTCACGGCGGCCGACTGGGCGTCGGTGCAGTGGCAGCGCGCACACTGCGTCAAGAACCTCAAGCAGCTGCGTGAGCTGCTCGGCGACCTCGTCGACGAGCGGTTCTACGCCGACCTCGAGCGCGACCAGGCCGAGCGCGCGACGATGTCGATGCTGGTGCCGCCGCAGATGATGAACACGATGGCCCCGCGCGACGAGCCGGCCGGGCCGGGCTCGCTGACCGACGCGTTCTACGCCGACCCCGTGCGTCACTACATGCTGCCGGTCTTCAGCGACCGCCGCACCGACTGGCCCTCGCACCCGCACGCCACGCGGGACTCACTGCACGAGCACGACATGTGGGCCACCGAGGGCCTCACCCACCGCTACCCGACCAAGGTGCTGGCCGAGCTGCTGCCGACCTGCCCCCAGTACTGCGGCCACTGCACGCGGATGGACCTGGTCGGCAACTCCACGGCCGTCATCGACAAGCTGAAGTTCGTCGGCAAGCCCAACGACCGGCTCGGCGACATGCTCGACTACCTGCGCCGCTCCCCCGGCGTCCGCGACGTCGTCGTGTCCGGCGGCGACGTGGCGAACATGCCGTGGCCCCGGCTGGAGGCGTTCCTCACCGACGTGCTCGAGGTCGAGAACATCCGCGACATCCGGCTGGCCACCAAGGCGCTGATGGGGCTGCCGCAGCACTGGCTGCAGCCCGAGGTCGTCGAGGGGATGACCCGGATCGGCACGATCGCCCGGCAGCGCGGGGTCTCCATCGCGATCCACACCCACGTCAACCACGCCAACTCGGTCACCCCGTTGGTCGCCGAGGCGGCCAGGACGATGCTCGACACCGGCATCCGCGACGTCCGCAACCAGGGCGTGATCCTCAACGGCGTCAACGCGGATCCGCACGCGCTGCTCGACCTGTGCTTCGCGCTGCTCGATGGCGCGCAGATCATGCCCTACTACTTCTACATGTGCGACATGATCCCGTTCTCGGAGCACTGGCGGGTCTCGGTCGCCGACGCGCAGCGCCTGCAGCACTCGATCATGGGCTACCTGCCGGGCTTCGCGACCCCGCGGATCGTCTGTGACGTCCCGTTCGTGGGCAAGCGCTGGGTGCACCAGCTCGCGTCCTACGACATCGAGCGCGGCATCTCGCACTGGACCAAGAACTACCGCACCTCGATCGAGGCCGCGGACCCCGAGGCGCTGACCCGCACCTACGAGTACTACGACCCGATCCACACGCTGCCCGCCGAGGGCCAGGCGTGGTGGTCCGAGCACGCCTCCCTCGACGAGTCCGCGTTGCGGGCCGCCGAGATGGCGGAGGCGTCGCGCCGTACGGCCGCGCTCCAGGCTTACTGAGACATCGCGGCGGGGCCCGCAATCGGAGCGGAGGGAGCGCAGCGACCCGGTCTTTGCGAGCGGAGCGAGCGCGCCCCGCGATCGGCTCCGGCGGCCGCGATGGACAGCGAAGCCCGCGAAGCGGAGCGAGCGTCCGTCGTGGCCCCGGGCCGAAGCTCGCGGGGGTAGACAATCAGCCGCCCGTGACGGGGCGGTTCTCGTAGTACGTCGAGAGGACGATCGTGGTGCGCGTCGAGACGTTGGCCGCGGCGCGGATGCGGGCCAGCAGTCCCTCGAGGTCGCTGGGCCGGGGCAGCCGGACCTTGAGGATGTAGGACTCGTCGCCGGCCACGGACCAGCACGACTCGATCTCGGGGATCTCCTCGAGCCGGGCCGGAGAGTCGTCGGGCTCGGACGGGTCGATCGGGCGGATCGAGATGAACGCCGTCAGCGGCAGGCCGATCTCGTCGTGGTTGACCGTGGCGCCGTAGCCCAGGATCAGGCCGCGCTGCTCGAGCCGCTTGACCCGCTGGTGGACCGCCGAGGTGGACAGCCCGGTGGCCTTCCCGAGGTCGGTGAACGACATCCGGCCGTCGGCCGCCAGCAGCTGGAGGATCTGCCGATCGGTGGCCTCGAGCGTGGAGGATGTCACCTGCGGCAGGGTAGTCCGATCCTCTGACAGGATGCAGCGGTGACCAGATCCGGCCCCGGAGACGGGCCCCGCCTGATGCTGCTCGACTCGGCCTCGATGTACTTCCGGGCCTTCTTCGGCGTCCCGGAGATCACCGCCGACGACGGGACACCCGTCAACGCCGTCCGCGGCTTCATGGACTTCATCGCGCGACTGGTCTCCCAGTACGACCCCGACGAGCTCGTCTGCTGCTGGGACAACGACTGGCGGCCCGCGTGGCGGGTCGAGCTGCTGCCGACGTACAAGACCCACCGCGTCGTCGCCGAGCGTGCGTCCGCGCCGGACATCGAGGAGGTGCCCGACCCCCTCGAGGTCCAGGTGCCGATCATCCTCGAGGTGCTCGACGCGTTCGGGATCACCGTGCGCGGAGCCGACGGCTACGAGGCCGACGACGTGATCGGGACCCTCTCGACCGGGGCGGCGGGCCCGGTCGACGTGGTCACCGGAGACCGCGACCTGTTCCAGGTGATCGACGACGACGCCGGCGTCCGCGTCCTCTACATCGCCCGCGGGGTCGGCAACCACGAGCGCGTGGACAACGCGTGGATGCGGGCCAAGTACGCCGTCGACGCGGCGCAGTACGCCGACTTCGCCACCCTGCGCGGCGACGCGTCGGACGGGCTGCCGGGCGTGGCCGGGATCGGGGAGAAGACGGCCGCCACGCTCCTGTCCCGCTTCGGCGACATGGCGGGGATCATCGCGGCGGCGGAGGACCCGGACTCCGACCTCGGTCCCGGACCACGCGGCAAGATCAAGGCCGCTGCCGACTACCTCCTGGTCGCACCCAAGGTCGTCGCGGTGGCCCGCGACCTCGACCTGGACCGGACCGGGCTGGAGCGCCCGGTGACGCCGCGCGCTCCCGACGCGGTGGCCGAGCTCGCGAAGCGCTACAACCTCGAGAGCCCGGCGGCGCGCCTGGTGGAGGCCCTGATGCGATGAGCCGACCGCTCCAGATCGTGCTCTCGCTCTTCGTGTGGTGGGGGCTCACCGTGGCCCCCGCAGTCCTGACCATTACTGGGGTCTTCGGCGACATCGGGCCGGACACCGAGCTCGGCGGCTGGGTCTTCGGGAGCTGGATCGTCTTCTACCTCGTGCAGCTCGCCTGGCTGATGACCGTGGTCCACCAGGCGGCCGGACACCTGCGCAGCTGGTGGGTCTTCGTCGCCTCACTGCTGCCCTGGACCGTGGACTGGGCCTCGCCGTACGGCTGGGGCTGGGCGCTGCTGTGGATCGCCATCGCTGGTGCCGTGACAGCGACGATGATGATCCTGGCCTTGCGCACGTTCACCCTCGAGACCACCGGACGCCGGGCGACGGGGACGGTGGTCAAGGTGCTGCGCAACCGGATGAACGTCGTCGTCAACAACGTCTACATCCGCCGCAAGGTGCTGCTGGAGATCCTGGGTGAGGACGGCCGGCCCTACCAGGCCGTGCTCCCGATGCTCTGCGAGATCGGCACCACGCCCGAGAAGGGCGACACGTTCCGGCTCCGCGTCGACCCGAGGAACCCGAAGCACTTCGCCCTCGAGCCGAGCAGCCGCCAGGACGACGACTGACCCACCCCTCCGTACGGTGGGGGCATGTCTCGCATCGCCGTCGTCGGGGGCCACGGTCAGGTGGCCCGTCATCTCCTCGTCGCCCTGCGCCGCTCGGAGCACGACCCGGTCGCGCTCGTGCGCCGGGAGGAGCTACCGCGACGAGCTCGAGTCGCGTGGCGCAGAGGTGCGGCTTCTCGACATCGAGCAGGAGGACGCCGCCGCGTTCGCCACGGCCTTCGAGGGCTGCGACGCCGTCGTCTTCGCCGCCGGGGGCGGGCCCGACGGCAACCGGGAGCGGAAGCGGACCGTCGACCTCGGGGGCTCGCTGAAGTCGATCGAGGGCGCTCGGGCGGCCGGGATCGACCGGTTCGTCCAGGTGTCGGCGATCAACGTCGACGAGCCGCTCCCAGAGGGCACGGACGAGGTCTGGCGGGCCTACGTCGAGGCCAAGCGCGACGCCGACGCGGCGCTACGGGCCAGCGACCTGGCCTGGACGATCATCCGTCCGGGCCGGCTGACCGACGACCCCGCGACCGGGCTGGTCTCGCTCGGCCCCGACGTCGCCCGAGGTGACGTCACGAGGGCCGACGTCGCCTCCGTGCTCGCCGCCGTCCTCGACGAACCGCGCAGCGTGGGCCGGCAGTGGAACCTCGTGAACGGCGAGACTCCCGTCGCGGACGCCGTACGCCGGGGCTGACCGCTCCGTGGGCGTCGGTCAGTCGTCGTCGCCCAGCGCGGAGTAGGCGACCACACCGCGGCGTACGGCGGCCACGACCCCGCGTGCGGTCTCCCGCAGGGGGCCCTCGCCGGCTGCGTCGGCCACCTGGCCGGCCAGGTCGAGCAGCTGCTTCATCCAGCGCACGAAGTCACCCGCGGCCAGCTCGACGACGTTGAGCACGTCGTCGAGCTCGTCGCCCTCGGCCCAGCGGTAGGCCGCCCACGCGAAGCCGGCGTCGGGCTGGCGCAGGAAGTCGAGGTGGTGGTCGCGCTCGAGCGCGTCGAGCCGCCCCCAGAGCTTGACCATCTCCTTGATCACGTCGCGGACCTGGCCGCCGGGCACCCGTGGCGGCGACGCGTCGTCGGGCCGCCGTGCCTCGAAGACCAGCACCGACAGGGCCGCAGCGAGCTCGGGCACCGTGAGGCCGTCCCAGAGGTCGGTGCGCAGGCACTCGGCCGCGACGAGGTCCAGCTCGGAGTAGAGCCGCATCAGGTGCTGGCCCTGCTCGGTGACCCGCAGCTCCTTGCCCTCACCCTTCAGGTAGCCCAGCGCGGTCAAGACGTCGCAGACCCGGTCGAACTGGCGGGCGACGGTGTTGGTGCGGGTCTCGACGCGGCGCCGCAGCGTGGCGGCGTCGCGGTCCAGCTTGAACCACCGCTGCGCCCAGCGGTCGTGGTCCTCGCGGTCGGGGCAGGCGTCGCAGGGGTGGTGGCGCAGCCGGTCGCGCAGCCCCTGGACCTCGCGGTCGACGGCGGGGTCGACGGCGGCCTTGGTGGGCTGCCGCTTACCCGGTGGGGGCGGCGCCAGGTCGTGGGTGCGGGTGCGCAGGGCCGAGGCCAGGTCGCGGCGCGCCTGCGGGTTCCGCCCGTTGAAGGACTTCGGCACCCGCACGGTCCCCATCGACACCACCGGCACCGGGAAGTCGATGATCGCGAGCCGCCGGGCCTGGCGGTCGGCCGTCAGGACGTAGGGCCTCGGGTTGACGGCGTCCCAGCCGTTGTCGATCACCACGGCGTAGCCCGCGAACTTGCCGGTCGGCACCTCGATGACGTCGCCGCGCTTCAGGTGCCGCAGGGACTCGATCGCCTCCTCCCGGCGGTCGACCCGCCGGGCCTTGACCGCGCCCTTCTCGACGTCGCTGATCCGGCGCCGCAGCCCGGCGTACTCCATGAAGTCGCCCAGCTCGCACTTCGCGGACTCGGCGTAGCCCTCGAGCGCCTCCTCCGCCTTGCGGAGCTGGCGCGCCAGCCCGACCACGGCCTTGTCGGCCTGGAACTGCGCGAAGGACTGCTCGAGCAGCTCGCGTGAGGTCTCGCGGCCGTACTGGTGGACCAGGTTGACCGCCATGTTGTACGACGGCCGGAACGACGAGCGGAGCGGGTAGGTCCGGGTCGAGGCCAGCCCGGCCACCTCGCGCGGGTTCATGCCCGGCTGCCAGAGCACCACGCCGTGGCCCTCGACGTCGAGACCGCGGCGGCCGGCGCGGCCGGTCAGCTGGGTGTACTCCCCCGGGGTGATGTCCGCGTGGCTGTCGCCGTTCCACTTCGTGAGCTTCTCGATGACCACCGTGCGGGCCGGCATGTTGATGCCCAGGGCGAGGGTCTCGGTCGCGAAGACCACCTTGCAGAGCCCGCGCACGAAGAGCTCCTCGACCACGTGCTTGAACGCCGGGAGCATCCCTGCGTGGTGCGCGGCGACGCCGCGGGTCAGGCCGTCGAGGAAGTCGTGGTAGCCGAGGACGTGCAGGTCCTCGTCCGGCAGGTTCTGGCGGGCGGCCTCGACGTAGGCGTGGATCGTGTCCCGCTCCTCGGGACTGGTCAGCCGTACGCCCGCGTTGAGGCACTGCTGGACGGCGGCGTCGCAGCCGACCCGGCTGAAGATGAAGACGATGGCCGGCAGCAGCCCCTCGCGGTCGAGCCGGTCGACGACGTCGGCGCGGCTGGGGATCCAGACCCGGCGCCCGTTGCCGACGTTGCGCCCGTCCTTGGAGTACTTGGACTTGGAGGACCCCGGCCTGCCCTTGCGGGGCGAGCGGCGGTCGCGCATCAGGCGGGTGCTGGCCCAGTCGTCGCGGGCGATCTTCATCAGCTCGCCGTTGACCGGGGCGCCCTCCTTGACGAACCCGGCGGCGGCGTCGACATCGGAGGACGCGAACAGGTCGAGCAGCCGCCTCCCGACCATCACGTGCTGGTAGAGCGGGACCGGCCGGCGCTCCTCGACGATCGTCGTGGTCTCGCCGCGGACGGTCTCCAGCCACTCGCCGAACTCCTCGGCGTTGCTGACCGTGGCGCTCAGGCTGACCACGGTGACCGACTCCGGGAGGTGGATCATGACCTCCTCCCACACGGCACCCCGGGAGCGGTCGGCGAGGTAGTGCACCTCGTCCATCACCACGAACCCGAGGCCGAGGAGGGTCCGGCTGCCGGCGTAGAGCATGTTGCGGAGGACCTCGGTGGTCATCACGACCACCGGTGCCTCGCCGTTGACGACGTTGTCGCCGGTCAGCAGGCCGACGTCGTCGGGACCGTAGCGCTCGACGAGGTCGTGGTACTTCTGGTTGCTCAGGGCCTTGATCGGAGTCGTGTAGAAGCACTTGCGGCCGGTGGCGAGCGCGAGGTGGATGGCGAACTCCCCCACCACGGTCTTGCCGGACCCCGTGGGCGCAGCCACCAGCACTCCCCGCCCGTCCTCGATCTCTCGGCAGGCGCGGAGCTGGAAGTCGTCGAGCGGGAAGTCGTAGAGGGCGCTGAAGTCGTGGACCACCGGGTGGTCCTTGTTCCTCATGTGCGCGGCGTACCGCTCCGACGGGGAAAGCTCGCCGGTGCTCACTCCCCCCACATTACGGACCACGTCTCAGACGTGGACCAGCAGCGCGCCCGGGGCGCACTCGACCGTGAGCGGGAGGTCACCGAAGCGCTCACCGTCGGCGTACGTCGTGATCCCCGGCGACGCGACGGTCACCTTCCGGACCAGGTGGTGCTCGTACTGGGGGTGGGTCGTGTGCGTGCCGCTGAACAGCTTGGGGTAGGTGCGCACCAGTCCGCCGCGGCTCATGGGCTTGATCACCACCACGTCGAGCATCCCGTCGTCGAGCAGCGCTCCCTCGGTGATCCTCAGGCCCCCGCCGAAGCTCGGACCGTTGCCGACGGCCACCAGCATCGCGTCCAGCGTCAGCTGCCGGCCGTCCAGGTCGAGCGTGTAGTGCAGTGGCTTGAACACGCGCAGCTCCGCGAGGGTGGCCAGGTTGTAGCGCATCTGGCCCCTCGGCCAGGTCATCCGGTTGGCGCGCTCGTTGACCAGGGCGTCGAAGCCGGCCGCGAGCACGGTCGCGAAGTACTTGCTCCCGCTCCTCGCGAGGTCGACCTGCCTGGTCGTCCCCCGGATCACGGCCTCGGCAGCGGCCACCGGGTCCTTGCGCGGGAGGTCGAAGTAGCGCGCCACGTCGTTGCCGGTCCCCGCCGGGATGATCCCGAGCGCGGTCCCGGTCTCGGCGACCGCCTGGACGCCCAGGTGCACCATGCCGTCACCGCCGATCACGACCAGCGCGTCGACGCCGTCCTGGACCGCCGTCCGCGCCAGGTCGAGCGCCTCGTCGGCGTCCCGGCCACTCAGGTCCCGGACGGCCAGACCGGCACCGCGCAGCCGCTCGAGCACCGCACCGCGCGCCCGGCCGCCGCGCCCCTTGCCCGCGGTCGGGTTGGTGAGGAGGGCGATGTCTCGGGCCACGCGCAGGACACTAGTGCGACGGCAGCGCTCCGAGGCCGATCCGCACCGACCACCGGCCCGGGTCGGCGCCGACCGCCCGGGCGACCCGCGCGAAGGCGTCCAGCACCCGGTCGGCGTCCCAGGACGTCCCCGGCGCGGCCACGGTGGCCCGCCCCTCGCGGGTGAGCAGCAGCACCTGGCCGTGCTGCCAGGCCTGGTGGACGCGGGTGCGAGTGGCCTCGTCGAGCACCGGAGCCGGGTAGGCCTGGTCGACGGCGAGCAGGTCGCACGCGATGACCTGGTCGGGGGCGCCGGTCAGGTGGCCGGCGACGACGTGTCCGCCCAGGCCCTGGTCGGAGGCCCAGGAGACCGGACCGTCCCCCAGCCAGTCCGGGAGGTCGAACGGGTCGAGGTCGGTGACGAGTGAGGTCACAGGGGCGAGACCTCGTCATCGGCCCACTGGCCGGTCGAGTCGCGACCACGTCCCCGGGTGCGGTCGATGAGGCGTGCGATGACCTCGGCGATCAGGAACAGGGCCAGCATGGGGACGGCGAGGAAGAGCATCGAGAAGGGGTCGGTCGATGGGGTGCCGACGGCGGCGAAGACGAAGGTGCCGACGATGATCCAGGGCCGGTACCTGCCGAGCTGGCGGCCCGAGACGACGCCGGCGAGGTTGAGCATGACCACGAACAGGGGGATCTCGAAGGCGATGCCGAAGATCAGCAGCATCCGGCTGATGAAGGAGAAGAACTGGGTGAACTCCACCAGGTTGGTCACGTCGTCGGGGGTGAACCCGATCAGGACCGTGATCGCCTTGGGCAGGACGTAGTAGCCCACGGCGACGCCGGCGAAGAACAGGGGTCCGGCGATGGCGGCGAAGACCCGGGACCACTTGCGTTCGCTGGGGTGCAGGCCGGGCACGATGAAGGCCCAGATCTGGTAGAGCCAGTAGGGGGAGGCGGCGACGAGGCCGGCCAGGCCGCAGAGCTTGAGCTGGAAGGTCAGGCCGGCGGCGACGCCGTTGAGGACGGCCTCGCTCTCGGTGCCTTCGGGCAGCTGCGCCTTGGCGTCCTCGTACGGGTTGAGGATGAGCTGGTAGAGGTCGTGGTAGAAGTACAGCGCCACGCAGAACGCGACCAGCACCACCAGCACCGAGCGGATGATCCGGGCCCGCAGCTCCCGCAGGTGGTCCGACAACGCCATCCGGCCGTCCGGACCGACAGGGTGATGGGGGCTGCCCCTCAGGAGGCCGGCCAGGCGCTTGATCAAGGGGCCGGGTGGATCAGGCGGTGTCGCCGCGGTTCATCCGCTCGGCCTCGGCGTCGAGCTCGGCCTGACGGGCGGCGAGGTCGCGCTGCTTGGCCTCCAGCTCCAGCTGCGCCTGGGTGCGCTCGGGTGAGGTCTGTGCGGCCGACCCGCTCGCGTCCTCGTCGTCGTCGTCCATCAGGCCCTTGGTCTCGGCCTTGAAGATCCGCAGCGCGCGACCACTGCCACGGGCCAGCTCGGGGAGCTTGGCGGCGCCGAACAGCAGGATGAGGACGGCCAGGATGATCAGCAGCTCGGGGGTGCCGAGCCCTCCGATGAGCAGCGGGGTCATGAGGTCCTCACATGGTCGGTGCAGTGGTCTTCAGCGTACCCGCCGGTCAGGCGTAGAGACTGAGCGCCCGCTGCGCGGCGGCCATGAACGTCTCGGCGTACGCCGGTGGCGACAGCACGGTCGCGTGGGGGGCCAGCCGCAGCATCAGCCGGGTGAGCCAGCGCTCGTCGGCGACGAGCAGCACCACCTCCATGCGGTCCTCGCCGACCTCGCGGACCTCCTCGACCGGGTAGTACGACGTCATCCAGCGCGCCTCCGGCTCGAGGAGGAGCGTGACCGGGGTGACGTCGGTGGACTGGCTGAAGATGCCGTCGCCCAGGTCGCGCGGCCCCTCCTGGGGCGTCTCGACCGGGGTCTCCAGCACCTCGGCGTGGTCGATGCGGTCCAGGCGGAACAGTCGCGGCGCCTCGGCGCTGTGGCACCAGGCGTCGAGGTAGAGGTGGCCCTCGGCGGTCACCACCCCGCGCGGGTCGACCACCCGGTCGGACTGCTCGTCGCGGCTCGGCACGTAGTAGCTCAGCCGCACCTGCCGCCCGCGGTCCGCCGCGGTCTGGAGCTGGCTCGCGAGCAGCGCCAGGTCGGTGTCGGCGGCGCCGTCGCCGGGGTCGATCTGGGCCGCGGCGCTCCCCTGTGCCGATCCCTGGGCGGCCGCCGCCTCCAGCTTGGCCAGAGCCCGGTCGACCACCTCGCGGGTCTCGTCCCTGGCCCCGTTGCGCAGCGCCCGCAGCGCGACGATGACCGCCGACGCCTCGGTGGGGCTCAGGCGCAGCGGCCGGGCCAGGTAGTCGGCGTTGGACACCTTGATCACGCCGTCGGAGCGGAGACCGTCGGGCCCCTCGAGCGCGTCGATGTCCACGTCGATCAGGTCGTCGGGATATCCGCCCGGGAGCCCACACATGAACAGCACCTTGAGGTCGCCGAACAGCTGGTCCGGCGCGACGCCGAGCGCCCGGGCCGCCTCGTCGAGCCGGACCTCGCCGCGCGCGTGCAGGTAGGGGACCAGCGTCAGCAGGCGCGCGACCTGCTCCTTGGCGCTCGCCGGAGCGTTCACGCGGCCTCCTCGGGACCGACGGTGGCCCGGAGCCGCTGCACGACGCGGTCCCGCAGCTGCGCCGGCTCCTCCACGTAGACGTCGCCGCCGTAGCCCAGCACCTCGTCGGCCAGTCCCACCGAGCCGCGCTCGAGCACCAGCCGGTCCCAGGTCGACCCTGCCTCCTGTGGGGCGTCCGGACCGGCGACACCCTCCTCGACCCGGTCCGCGCCCCGGCGCAGCGTGTGGCCGGCCCCCTTGCGGACCAGCAGCACGACGCGCTCGGTCGACGGCTCGGGCGCCAGACGCCGGGCGACCTCGCTCACGTCGGTCCCGGCGGGGATCTCGTAGGAGCCCGGCGTGCCGTCCTTCACCGCGCGGCCCTCGACCCGGGAGAGGCGGAAGATCCGCTCCGCCCCGCGGTCGGTGTCGAACCCCACGACGTACCAGCGACCGGAGTAGCGCGCGACGCCCCAGGGCTGGAGGTGGCGGGTGCGCACCTCGGTGTCGCCGGAGCGGACGTAGTCGAAGACCACCGGCGAGCGCTCCTGGGTCGCCTCCCAGAACACGTCGAAGGACGGCTCGTCGGCGGTCAGCCGCGGCTCGACGATGTCGAGGGCGGTCAGGTCCACGTCGACGCCCAGCGCGGTGAGCTTGCGGACCGCCTCGGTGGTGGCCTCGGCCAGGCGCGCGTGCTGCCAGACCTTGGTGGCCAGTCCCACGACAGCGGCCTCGTCGGCGGTCAGGCTGATGTCGGGCAGCGCGAACTCGTCCGGCCGGATCCGGTAGCCCGGCTCGTCGTCGAAGAAGGCGTCCATCTGCCCGACCTCGATCGGGACGCCCAGGCTGCGCAGCTCGTCCTTGTCACGCTCGAACATCTTCTCGAACGCGTCCCGCGTGGAGTCCGCGTAGAGGATCTCCCGGATCCGTTCCTTGGCGACGTAGTGGCGCTGCACGAGCAGCATGATCAGCAGGTTGAGCAGCCGCTCGGTCTTCTCTGCCGTCATGCCCCGATCCTGCCATCTCGGGGAGGGGCGAGGCCCTCGACTATGCCGCGGCGAGGATGTCGATCATGAAGACCAGGGTGGCGTTGGCGGGGATCCCGCTGTCCGGGCTGCCCTCGGCGCCGTAGCCGAGCTCCGGCGGGATCTCGAGCACCACCCGCGAGCCGACCGGGACGCCGTCGAGACCCTGGTCCCAGCCCTTGATGACCGCGCCGGTGCCGATGCCGAACGTCGTCGGCTCGCCCTCGCCGCTGTCGCCGAAGTTCTCGTCGAACGGCTTGTCACCGTCGAAGGCCTGGCCCAGGTAGCGGACCGCGATCGTCTGGCCCTTCTTGACCCGGGGCCCGGTGCCCTTGATCAGCTGGACCCGTCGCAGGTCGTCGGTGGGGTCCGGGGCGTCGGTGAAGTCGAACCCGTTGATGACGCCCTCCCTGAACTTCGGCTTGGGCATCCAGTCCGGGTACGGCGACTGCTCGCCCTCGGGCTTGTCCTGCACCTTGGACACCAGGTCGACCAGCACCAGGACGGTGTCCTTGTTGGCGATGCCGAGCTGGGAGTTGCCGGTCTCACCGAACGCCTCCTCGGCCGACGCGGTGACCGCGATCCGCGAGCCGATCGTGGCGTCGCGGATGCCGGCGAGGAACTCCGGCAGCTTGTTGTTGACCGTCAGCAGCTCGGCCTTCTTCTCCTCGTAGGTCGAGAACGTCTGCTCCTGCGAGTAGCCGTTGCCGATCCACAGGTGCGCGAGGACGGCGTCCTGGCCCTTGAGCTCCTCGCCGTCGCCCTCCGTGATGGTCTTGGCCTCGATCTTCCCGGCCTTCATCGGGCCCTTCCACTTCACCTCGGGCGCCGTGCCCACGTCACCGGAGATCGTGACGGCGTCGAGCCGGTCGTAGGACTTGCCGTCGATCAGCGGGTCCTGGGGCGGGCTGTCGTCTCCGCAGGCGGTCAGGAGCAGCGCGCTGCAGGCGAGCAGCGCGGGGACCAGGGTCAGGATCTTGAGGCGGCGTCGACGCACGGGAAGCACGGGCGGCACCCTAACGGGCGAGGCTGAGAGTTCTCACATCGCATTCGCACCGCTGGTTGAGGAGGTTGCGCAGCAACCGTCTCGAAACCACCGCAGGGAAGGCTCCCAGGCGCGTCCCAGCCTCGGGTTGCGTGGCTTCGCGCTCACATGCCATCGATCAGGCGCTGCACCCGCTCGTCGTAGGCCCGGAACGGGTCCTTGCACAGGACGGTGCGCTGCGCCTGGTCGTTGAGCTTGAGGTGCACCCAGTCGACGGTGAAGTCGCGGCGGCGCTCCTGGGCGCGGCGGATGAACTCGCCGCGGAGCCGGGCCCGGGTGTTCTGGGGCGGCACCGACTTGGCCTCGAAGACCTTGAGGTCGGTGGTGACCCGCGCCACCGCACCGCGGCGCTCGAGCAGGTAGTAGAGACCCCGGCCACGGTGGATGTCGTGGTAGGCCAGGTCGAGCTGGGCGATCCGCGCGTGGCCCAGCGGGAGCCCGTGCTTGGCCCGGTAGCGGTCGATCAGCTTCCACTTGATGACCCAGTCGATCTCGCGGTCGACGAGTCCGAGGTCGTCGGACTCGACGGCCTTCAGGCCGCGCTCCCACAGGTCGAGGGCCGCCTCGATCGTCGGGGTGCTGATCTGCCGCCGGTCGACGAAGTCGCGGGCCTTGCTGAGGTACTCCCCCTGGATCTCCAGCGCGCTGGCCTCGCGGCCGTTGGCCAGGCGGACCTTGCGCCGGCCGGTGACGTCGTGGCTGATCTCGCGGATGGCCCGGATCGGGTTCTCCATCGTGAGGTCGCGCATCACCACGCCCTCCTCGATCATCCGGAGGACCAGGTCGCACGAGGCCACCTTGAGCATGGTGGTGGTCTCGCTCATGTTGGAGTCGCCGACGATCACGTGCAGCCGGCGGTACTTCTCGGCGTCCGCGTGCGGCTCGTCGCGGGTGTTGATGATCGGGCGCGACCGGGTGGTGGCGCTGGAGACGCCCTCCCAGATGTGCTCGGCGCGCTGGGAGACGCTGTAGGACGCGCCCCGGGGAGTCTGGGTGATCTTCCCGGCCCCCACCACGATCTGCCGGGTCACCAGGAACGGGATGAGCACGTCCGCCAGCCGGCTGAACTCCCCCGCCCGGCCGACCAGGTAGTTCTCGTGGCAGCCGTAGGAGTTGCCGGCCGAGTCGGTGTTGTTCTTGAACAGGTAGATCTCGCCGGCGATGCCCTCGTCGTGCAGCCGCTGCTCGGCGTCGAGGAGCAGCCCCTCGAGGACCCGCTCCCCCGCCTTGTCGTGGGTGACCAGCTCGACGACGTCGTCGCACTCGGGGGTGGCGTACTCCGGGTGGCTGCCGACGTCGAGGTAGAGGCGGGCACCGTTGCGCAGGAAGACGTTGCTGCTGCGCCCCCAGCTGACGACCTTGCGGAACAGGTAGCGCGCGACCTCGTCGGGGCTCAGCCGACGCTGCCCCTTGAACGTGCACGTGACGCCGTACTCGTTCTCGATGCCGAAGATGCGCCGGTCCACACCCCAACCCTACGGGCGGAGGTGAGGCAGGGACCGCAACAACCGCTGATCGAGCCTGTCGAGATCTCCGCAGAGGTCAGGCCTGCTCGTCGCCTCCGCCCCCGGCCGGCGGCGGGGCCACCGGCGGGAGGTCGTCCTGCGGCGGCTGGACGGGCTCCGGCTGGGCCGGGTCCTGCAGCGGCGGCACGTCGCCGCTGACCTGGTCGGTGGGGTCCTTCGGGTCGTCGGGGTCGGCGTCGGTGGCGGCGGTGCCGGGCGGGTGCTCGGCCCCCTCCTCGACCGGGTTGGAGGTGGTGGGACCACGGTCACCGAGCATGGACTCGAGCCGGCCCGGGCCCAGCCGGCTGAACTTCCGGGGCTGGCTGCGGGTCCGGTCGAGGACCGCGACCTCGAGGTCCTTGACCGGGATCACCCGGTCGTCGGTCTCGCCGCGCTCGTTGGTCGAGCGACCCAGGGCGGCGACCGCCAGGGTCAGGGCCTCGGTGAGCGTGCAGCCCTCCTGGTAGTGCTCGGCCAGGTAGGTCGAGACCACGTCGGCCGCCCCGCCGATCACGCCGTAGCCGTGCTCGTCGGCGACCTGCCCGTCGTAGGTGAGGCGGTAGATCTGGTCGTCGGCGGCGGAGTCACCGATCTCCGCGACGAAGATCTCGACCTCGTAGGGCTTCTCGCCGCCGCTGGAGAAGATCGTGCCGAGGGTCTGGGCGTAGGCGTTGGCCAGCCCACGCGCGGTGACGTCGCGACGGTCGTAGGCGTAGCCGCGCATGTCGGCGAGGCGCACGCCCGCGATGCGGAGGTTCTCGAACTCGTTGTAGCGGCCCACGGCGGCGAACGCGATGCGGTCGTAGATCTCCGAGACCTTGTGGAGCGCCTGGGACACGTTCTCCGAGGCGAGCAGGATGCCGTCGGCGTACTGGACCGCCACCATCGAGCGGCCGCGCCCGATGCCCTTGCGGGCGAAGTCGGCCCGGTCCTTCATCAGCTGCTCGGGCGAGACGTAGAACGGCATGCTCATGACGCACCACCTCCGGTCGCTCTGTCCGACGTGAGGGGTGCGGCTGGTCCGTCGGGGCGGGTCATCCGCGCCGCGATGACCCGGTCGGCGATCAGCGCGACGTCGTCGTCGGGGATCCTTCGGCCGCCCTCGACGGTGATCACCTGGACCACGGGGAAGATCCGGCGGGTCATGTCGGGGCCGCCGGTGGCCGAGTCGTCGTCGGCCGCGTCGTAGAGCGCCTGGACGACGACCTCGATCGCGCCGTCGAGGTCGAGGTCCTCGCGGTAGAGCTTCTTGAGAGCGCCGCGGGCGAACATGGAGCCCGAGCCGACCGAGTGGAATGCCGTCTCCTCGTAGCGGCCGCCGGTCACGTCGTAGCTGAAGATCCGGCCGAAGCCGGCGTCGATGTCGTAGCCGGCGAACAGCGGCACGACCGCCAGTCCCTGCATGGCCATCGCCAGGTTGCCGCGGATCAGCGCCGAGAGCCGGTTGGCCTTGCCGTCCATCGAGAGCGTGGTGCCCTCGATCTTCTCGTAGTGCTCGAGCTCGGTCTGGAACAGCCGGACCATCTCGACGGCGACGCCCGCGGTGCCGGCGATGCCGACGGCGGAGAACTCGTCGGCCGGGAAGACCTTCTCGATGTCGCGCTGGGCGATGACGTTGCCCATGGTGGCCCGGCGGTCACCGGCCATCACCACACCACCGGGGAACGTCGCCGCCACGATGGTGGTGCCGTGGGGGGCGAGGTCGCCGGCGTTGCCCTGCGGTACGGCGCGCCGGGACGGAAGGAGGTCGGGCGCCTGCTCGGCCAGGAAGTCGGCGAACGACGAGACGCCGGGCTGGAGGAACGCCGCGGGCAGGCGCGGGTTGCCCCCACGGTCGGAGAGGGTCACTCCCCGCCCTTCTGGATGAACGACTTCACGAAGTCCTCGGCGTTGGTCTCGAGGACGTCGTCGATCTCGTCGAGGATGGCGTCGACGTCGTCGTCCAGCGCTTCCTTGCGCTCGGCGACGTCGCTCTCGGTGACCTCCTCGGTGGACTCCTCCACCTCGGACGTCTTGCGCGGCTGCTTCTGCTCCTGGGCCATGACAGAACCCTATAGACACCCGGCAACGTCCGCAGGGAGGTGACCACCGCCCATCGAGCTTGTCGAGATGTCCGTAGCGAAGGCCCCTGCTCCACCACCACCGGTGCCGGCCAGACCCAGCGTGGGCTGCGGAGGTCTCGACAAGCTCGACCAGCGACGAGCCCGGTCCCAGCCCCGCGTTGCGTGGTTTCGAGACGGTCGCAGAGCGACCTCCTCAACCAGCGGTGCCCCCACGGCCCCCCGACCGTTCCGGTGCTACCGCGTCAGTTCGGCTACCAGCGCCTCGGCCGTGTCGGAGCGGTCGAGCAGCGCACCGACGTGCGCCTTGCTGCCGCGCAGCGGGTCGATGGTCGGGACCCGCTGGAGCGACTCGCGTCCGGGCAGGTCGAAGATCACCGAGTCCCACGAGGCCGCGGCGACCTCGGACGAGAACTTCTCCAGGCACCGGCCCCGGAAGTAGGCGCGGGTGTCCTCGGGCGGGTCGTGCATGGCCGCCTCGATGGACGCGTCGTCGAGCAGCCGCTGGATCCGGCCGGCCTGGGCGAGCCGGTGGTAGAGCCCCTTCTCGGGCCGGATGTCGGAGTACTGGTAGTCGATGAGCTGCAGCTTGGCGTCGTCCCAGTCCAGGCCGTCGCGCTGGCGGTACTGCTCGAGGAGCTTGAGCTTGGCCACCCAGTCCAGCTCGCCGGCCAGCAGCATCGGGTCGCGCTCGAGCCGGTCGAGCACCGACTCCCACCGGGCCAGCACGTCGAGGGTCTGGTCGTCCGCGTCGGCACCGAACCGGTCCTCGACGTACTTGCGCGCCAGGTCGAGGTACTCCAGCTGCAGCTGTACGCCGGTCAGCGTGCGGCCGTCGGTCAGCGTGACCGTCTGCTTGAGCGTCGGGTCGTGCGAGATCGCCCGCAGCGCCGAGACCGACCCGTCGATGGTGAGGTCCTGGGTGATGAACCGCTCCTCGATCATCGACAGCACCAGGGCGGTGGTGCCGACCTTGAGGTAGGTCGAGATCTCGGCGAGGTTCGCGTCGCCGATGATCACGTGCAGCCGGCGGTACTTCTCGGGGTCCGCGTGTGGCTCGTCGCGGGTGTTGATGATCGGCCGCTTCAGGGTGGTCTCGAGACCGACCTCCACCTCGAAGAAGTCGGCGCGCTGGGTGAGCTGGTAGCCGTGCTCACGGCCGTCCTGGCCGATGCCGACGCGCCCGGCCCCGGTGAAGACCTGGCGGCTGACGAAGAACGGCGTCAGGTGCCGCACGATGTCCGCGAACGGCGTGGCGCGCCGCATCAGGTAGTTCTCGTGGGAGCCGTAGGAGACGCCCTTGTTGTCGGTGTTGTTCTTGTAGCAGACGATCGGGGAGCCGCCGGGGAGCTGCCCGGCCCGGCGGGAGGCGTCGAGCATCACCAGCTCGCCGGCCTTGTCCCAGCGCACGACGTCGAGGGGGGTGGTCACCTCGGGCGTGGAGTACTCCGGGTGGGCGTGGTCGACGTAGAGCCGGGCGCCGTTGGTCAGGATGACGTTGGCGAGGCCGAGGTCCTCGTCGGTGAGCTGGGTGGGGTCCGCGATCTGCCGGGACATGTCGAAGCCGCGCGCATCGCGCAGCGGCGACTCCTCCTCGAAGTCCCACCGCGCCCGGCGCGCCTTGACCGTGGCCGAGGCGTAGGCGTTGACCACCTGCGAGGACGCGACCATGGGGTTGGCCAGGGGCTGGCCCACCACCGAGATGCCGTACTCCACCTCGGTGCCCATGACTCGTCGCACCGACATGGTTCCAGCCTACGGGCAGGGCACCGCGGCGGTGCGCGCGTATGTTGGGAGCGTGGGCTGGTGGTCGGAGCGGGTCGTCCCCCGCATGGCCGACCGGAGCCTGTCGTCGCGGCCGATCATGGAGCGGCGCCGCGAGGTCTGCCGCGACCTGGCCGGCCGGGTGCTCGAGATCGGGTTCGGCAGCGGGCTGAACGTCTTCGCCTATCCCGCCGCGGTCACCTCGGTGGACGCCGTGGAGCCGTCCGACCTGGGCTGGGAGCTGTCCGCGGACCGGCGCGCGGCGTCGTCGGTGCCGGTCGCGCGGGTCGGGCTGGACGGCCAGCGCCTGGCGGCCGAGGACGCGTCGTACGACGCCGCGCTGTCCACGTTCACCCTGTGCACGATCCCCGACGCGGAGACGGCGCTGCTCGAGGTACGCCGGGTGCTGCGGCCGGGCGGGGCGCTGCACGTCCTGGAGCACGGCCTGGCACCCGACCCCGGGGTCGAGGCGTGGCAGCGCCGCCTCGACCCGCTGCAGGGGCGGGTCGCTGCCGGCTGCCACCTGAGCCGCGACACCCCGGCCCTGCTGGAGGAGGCGGGGTTCGCCGTCCAGCGCCTCGAGCAGGCCTACCTGCCCGGCCCCGGCCTCTCGAAGCCGTGGACCTTCGTGTCACTGGCCACGGCGGTGCGGGCCGCCGCTCAGTGAAACGGGTCGCCGATGTTGTTGCGGGTGTGCTGGGCCTGCAGGTAGGCCTGCCCCTTCGCGCGCTCGTAGGAGTCGTTGGCCTCCAGCCGGGCACGCGGGCGCCGTCTCCTCCACCAGGCCGTGGCACCTACGACCGCGGCGAGGACGACCAGGAGCAGCACCACCACCGGCGTGCTCACCTCAGAACCCGCTCGGCCCGCGCTCGTTCTGGATGTTGTGGGTCACGGTCGAGCCTGTCGCGTTGCGCTCCGCCTGCCCGCCGCCGGGTGCGCGGCTCAGCCGCCAGGGCGCGGTGTTGCCGCGGCGGGTCCGGTTGCCCCACGCGGCCAGGACGACCACGAGCAGGACCACGACCGCGAGACCGATCCAGAATCCCATGACAGGCCTTCCTGGCTAGAGGTACTGACCGGTGTTGGGCACCGTGTCGATCGAGCGACCCGGCTCGGTGCCGGACTTGCCGGTGATCAGCGTGCGGATGAACACGATCCGCTCGCCCTTCTTGCCGGAGATCCGGGCCCAGTCGTCGGGGTTGGTGGTGTTGGGGAGGTCCTCGTTCTCCTTGAACTCGTCCACGCACGCCTGGAGCAGGTGCGCGACCCGCAGACCGTGCTGCTGCTGGTCGAGGAAGTCCTTGATCGCCATCTTCTTGGCGCGGTCGACGATGTTCTGGATCATCGCGCCGGAGTTGAAGTCCTTGAAGTAGAGGACCTCCTTGTCGCCGTTGGCGTAGGTCACCTCGAGGAAGCGGTTCTCCTCGGTCTCGGTGTACATCCGCTCGACCGTGGCCTGGATCATGCCCGCGACCGTGGCGTCGCGGTCGCCGCCGAACTCGGTCACGTCGTCGGCGTGCAGAGGAAGGTCGGGCGTGAGGTACTTGGAGAAGATGTCCCGCGCCGACTCGGCGTCGGGCCGCTCGATCTTGATCTTCACGTCGAGCCGGCCCGGGCGCAGGATCGCGGGGTCGATCATGTCCTCACGGTTGGAGGCGCCGATGACCAGCACGTTCTCCAGCAGCTCGACGCCGTCGATCTCGCTGAGCAGCTGCGGGACGATGGTGTTCTCGACGTCGGAGGAGACCCCGGAGCCGCGGGTGCGGAACAGCGAGTCCATCTCGTCGAAGAAGACGATGACCGGGGTGCCCGCGCTCGCCTTCTCACGAGCCCGCTGGAAGACCAGCCGGATGTGGCGCTCGGTCTCGCCGACGTACTTGTTGAGCAGCTCGGGGCCCTTGATGTTGAGGAAGTAGGACTTCCCCTCCTGACCGGTCTTGGCCGCGACCTGCTTGGCCAGCGAGTTGGCGACCGCCTTGGCGATCAGCGTCTTGCCGCAGCCGGGTGGGCCGTAGAGCAGCACGCCCTTGGGCGGCCGCAGCTGGTGCTCCTTGAACAGCTCGGGATGCAGGTAGGGCAGCTCGACGGCGTCCTGGATCGCCTCGATCTGGCCCCTGAGGCCACCGATCGACTCGTAGGCGATGTCGGGGACCTCTTCGAGGACCAGCTCCTCGACCTCGGACTTCGGGACCTTCTCGTAGACGTAGCCGGCCCGCGTGTCGAGCAGCAGGGAGTCACCGGCGCGGATCGTGTCGGACCGCAGGGGCTCCGCCAGGCGGACGACGCGCTCCTCGTCGGCGCTCGCGATGACCAGGGCGCGGTCGCCGTCGGCGAGCAGCTCCTTGAACATCACGACCTCGCCGACCTGCTCGTAGTCGAGCGCGGCGACGACGTTGAGCGCCTCGTTGAGCATGACCTCCTGACCACGGAAGAGGTGGTCGAGGTCGACGCTCGGGCTGACGTTGACCCGCAGCTTGCGCCCGCCGGTGAACACGTCGATCGAGTCGTCGTCGTTGCGGCTCAGGAAAGTGCCGAAGCCCGCCGGCGGCTGGGCCAGCCGGTCGACCTCCTCCTTGAGCTTCATGATCTGGTCGCGCGCCTCGCGCAGGGTCTGCGCCAGCCGCTCGTTTTGCGACGTCACGGCGGCGAGGGAGCGCTGGGCGTCAGCCAGGCGCAGCTCGAGGCCACGAGAGCCCGTGGGCGCCTCGCTCGCACGTCGGCGAAGGTCGGAGACCTCGGCCTCGAGGAAGCGCACCTGGCTCATGAGCTCGTCCGGCGTCTTGCCGGAGCCGCTGGACCGTTCCGGGCTGTCCGAAGTCATGGGCGTCACCTCCTGTGAAAAACGACCCTACTCGCGAACACCCGCGGCCCAAGGGGATATCTCGCGCGGCGTTGATCACGAATTGAGAATGATCGCGGGCCCGGTTCAGTCCTCGGCGGGGTCCATCGGCACCCCGGGAGGCCGGGGTCCGGTGTAGTCCGGGCCGTAGGCGCCGGGGGCGGGCCGGCGCTTCTTCATCGGAGGCTTCTGGCCCGGCGCCATCCGGCGCGCGGTCACGAGGAAGGCGGTGTGGCCGATCATGGCGTGACCGGGTCGAACCGCCAGGCCCTCCACGTGCCAGTCGCGGACCAGCGACTCCCACGCCGCCGGCTCGGTGAAGCCGCCGTGCGCGCGGACCGTCTCGACGAAGCGGGAGAGCTGGGTCGTCGTGGCGACGTAGGCGCACAGGATCCCGCCCGGACGCAGCGCGTCGGCAGCCACCTCGAGGCACTCCCAGGGCGCCAGCATGTCGAGCACGATCCGGTCGCACCGCTCCCCCGACTCGGCACCGTGCTGGGGAAGGAGCTCGGCCAGGTCCCCCACGTGGAGGGTCCACGCGGGGTGCTCGCCCCCGAAGAACTGGGTGACGTTGCGGCGGGCCACGTCCGCGAACTCCTCGCGCCGCTCGTACGACGTGACCTTGCCCCCGGGGCCGACGGCGCGCAGCAGCGAGCAGGTGAGGGCACCCGACCCGGCGCCCGCCTCGACGACGTGCGCGCCGGGGAAGACGTCGACCAGCGCGACGATCTGCGCCGCGTCCTTCGGGTAGATGACGGCCGCACCGCGCGGCATCGAGATCACGAACTCCGAGAGGAGCGGCCGGAAGACGAGGTACTCGCCACCGGCCGACGACGTGACCGTGAACCCCTCCTCGCGGCCGATCAGCTCGTCGTGGTCGAGGTGGCCCTTGTTGGAGAAGAACCGCTTGCCGGGCTCGAGGCAGAAGTTGTGGCGGCGTCCCTTGCCGTCGACGAGCCGCACCCACTCGCCCTCGCGGAGCGGGCCGCGGTGCACCCCGGACCACCGCAGCCCGTCGTCGGGAGGGGAATCGCTGACGTCGGCCACCCCGGGAACCTACAGTCCGCGCGACTCGGGTCTCAGTCGGGGACGGACCGGAAGGCCAGGTCCACGTCGGCGGTCGTGAGCACGCCGTAGATCGCACCGTCGTCCTCGACGAGGAGGTACTCGGTGGCGGGCGACCGCGTGATGGCCCGGACCAGGTCCTCACCGGTGATGCTCACCGGCAGCGACAGGCCCTCGTCGACCCCGCGGGCGACCGTCGAGACCGCCAGCCAGGGCCGGCGGTCCTCGGGGGTGGCCAGCAGGGCAGCCTCGTTGACCACCCCGACCGGACGGCCGCTGCCGGTGACCGTGACGATCGCGCCCGCGTGGGCCTCACGCGCCCGGCGTACGGCCTCGGCCAGCGGCAGGTCCTCGGGGACGGCGAGGGTACGGCGGGCGAGGTTGCGCGCCACGAGCTGCGGCAGGCGGCGCCGCATCCGGGCGGTCTGGAGCGCGGCGGTGGCGCCGTTCCAGAGGAAGAAGCCGATGACGAAGGCCAGGAGGAAGTCGAACACGTCCGGCTCGATGCCGAAGATGGTCTGCTGCGCCACCGGCCAGAGCAGCACCGCGAACGCGGTCACCCGGCCGCCCCAGGCGGCCACGACGGTGCCCCGGTGCATGCTGCCGGTGAGCTGCCAGACCGCGGACTTGAGCACCCGGCCGCCGTCGAGCGGCAGCCCCGGCACCAGGTTGAGGGCGCCGACCATCAGGTTGCCGAAGGCAAGCCCCTCGATCACCATCAGGAACAGCCCGTCCGGCACGACGAACCACAGCCCCAGCGCGCCCAGGCCGACGGCCAGCGACGTCAGCGGCCCGACCACCGCGATCCAGAACTCCTGGCGCGGCTTCTTCGCCTCGGCCTCGATCGCGGTCACGCCGCCGAGGAAGTGCAGGGTGATCGAGGAGACGGGGAAGCCGTAGTGCCGGGCCACGTAGGCGTGGGAGGCCTCGTGCAGGAGCACCGAGAGGTAGAGGACGATCGCGAAGGCGAGCCCGGCGACGTACTTCCAGACCCCGAGGCCGGGGTGGGCCGCCTCCGCGCGCGGTGCGACCACGACCGAGATCAGGGCGGCGACGATGAACCAGGACGACGTGACCAGGACGTCGCTGCCGGCGATCGTGCCGATCTTGAGCGTGCCTGCGGGCCGCGGCACCTGAGGGCTCGCCTGCGGACCGGACACGTCGTCACGCTATCCGACCTGTCCTCGCGTGGAGTGGCTCCCACCGCTGGTTGAGGAGGGCGCTCTGCGCCCGTCTCGAAACCGCGCACGCCGGTGCTGGGGCCGGATCAACTCCCTGCACCGGGTCCAGAGGTTTCGAGACGCTTGCTGCGCAAGCTCCTCAACCAGCGAGGTGTCCGTGGTCGGCACTACCGTCGTGGCATGGGCTCGATGAGTGCCGCACCGATCGACCGCAAGGTCCGCGGTGTGCTGTCACCGAGCCGGGCCGGCGACTTCATGTCCTGCCCCCTGCTGTTCCGCTACCGCACCATCGACCGGCTGCCTGAGGGCTCCTCCCCCGACGCCGTCCGCGGCACCCTCGTCCACCAGGTGCTGGAGGAGATCTTCGACCTGCCGGCCGCCGAGCGCACTCCCGCGGCGGCGCACCGCCTGCTCGAGCCCGCCTGGCGGCAGCTGCAGCAGCTGTCCCGGTCGGCCCGGGAGGTCGCCGCCACCCTCGACGAGCCGGTCTGGCTCGAGTCGGCGCACACCGTGCTCGACCGCTGGTTCGTGCTGGAGGACCCGACCCGGCTGGAGCCGGCCGACCGCGAGGTCTTCGTCGAGGCCACCCTCGACTCCGGGCTCTCCCTGCGTGGCATCGTCGACCGGCTCGACGAGGCTCCCGACGGCGCCCTGCGCATCGTGGACTACAAGACCTCCTCCGCGGTCAGCGAGGCGTTCGAGTTCAAGGCGCTGTTCCAGCTGCGCATCTACGCCCTGATCCTGTGGCGCAGCCGCGGCGTGGTGCCGCGGATGCTGCAGCTGGTCTATCTCGGCACCACCAGCGAGATGGTCCGCTACGAGCCCGACGAGGCCGACCTGCTCGCCACCGAGCGCAAGGTCGACGCGCTCTGGGAGGCGATCGAGCTGGCCAGGGCGACCGGCGAGTTCCTGCCCAGCCGCGGCAAGCAGTGCGACTGGTGCTCGTTCAAGGCGCACTGCCCGGCCTGGGGTGGCGAGCTGCTGCCGATGCCGGCGCCGCCCACGCGCTGGGCCCGGCTCAGGCGGGCCGTGCGACGGCGCTGGCGCCGGGTCCGTCGCCGGTTCCGAGGACGCTGAGCCCGTCACACGTATCTGGGCGGCCCGGCCGCGCTCCTCGTCCGCACACCATCAGTCGCGGGGACTGCGGAAAGGAACGCTCGTGGACGAGCTAGCCCGCCGGCACCTGCTCCAGGCCGGCCTGACCGGGGTCGGCGCTGCGGCCCTGACCCGTCTCTCGGCGACCGAGGCCCATGCGGCCGGATGTCCGATGGCAGGCGGCACCTCCTCCGGAGCCGCCGGGGCCTCGACGACGTTCGGCAGGATGTTCCCCGGGCTACCGCCCTTCGCAGAGAACTCCGCCTCGCTCCGTGCGGCGCTGGTCCGGCTCGCGGCCCCGGGGAGCCTCCTCGACGCACAGGACGACCTCTTCGGCCCGAACGGCGGACCGGTCAAGCTGATCACCGACCCCGCGCTGAGCCTGGTCAACCGCAACAACCCGCGCGACACCGCCGGGATGACCTTCGTCGGCCAGTTCCTCGACCACGACCTCACCTTCGACGTCACCTCGAGGCTGGGGGTGGCGAGCGACCCGGGCCGGACCCCCAACTCCCGCACGCCGCGCCTCGACCTCGACTCGGTCTACGGGCTCGGCCCGATCGCGCAGGGCGAGCTCTACGACCCGGCCGACCCGGTCAAGCTCCGCATCGAGAGCGGCGGTCTGTTCGAGGACCTGCCTCGCCGCGCGGACGGCTCCGCGGTGGTCGGTGACCCCCGCAACGACTCCAACGTGATCATCTCCGGGCTGCACGCGGCGTTCCTGCGGTTCCACAACCGGGCCGTCGACGTCACCCGTCGCGCCGGCGAGGACCCGTTGGACTCCTTCGAGCGGGCCCGTGCACTCACCGTGTGGCACTGGCAGTGGCTGGTGGTCAACCGGGTGCTGCCCACCTTCGTCGGCCGCCGGGTCGTGCGCCAGGTCCTCCGTCACGGACCGCGGTCCTACGACGTGCACGGCGGAGGCTTCGTCCCCGTCGAGTTCTCCGGGGCGGCCTACCGGTTCGGTCACAGCATGGTGCGCCCGTCCTACCGGGCGAACCTCGCCGGGGACGGCGGCAACCCGTTCTTCGGCCTGATCTTCGACTCGCGGGTCCAGGTGCCGGACGGCCAGAACCCGACGACGGACCCCGGCGACCTGCGCGGTGGCTTCCGGGCACCGCGGCGGTTCGTCGGCTGGCAGACCTTCTTCGACTTCGGGGGTGCGCACAGCGCCGACGTGCGACCCAACAAGGTCATCGACACCACGCTCTCGACCCCCTTGTTCGCGCTGCCGACCTCGGCCATCGCGCACGTGCCCGGGGCTCCCGGCCCGGCCTCGCTCCCGCAGCGCACGCTGCTGCGTCACCTCACCTGGTCGCTGCCCTCGGGACAGGCGATCGCCCGCGAGCTCGGGGTGGCGCCCCTCGCCCGCGCCGACCTGGCCGACCTCGGGGCGTACGGGCACCGGCTGGACCGCTCGACGCCGCTGTGGCTCTACGTCCTGCGCGAGGCCGACGTCGTCAACGACGGCCAGTACCTCGGCCCCGTCGGCGGTCGGGTCGTCGCGGAGGTCATCCTCGGGTTGTTGCTGGCGGACCCCACGTCCTACCTGCGTCGCCAGCCGGGCTGGCGACCGACCCTCGGGCCGGGCGGCGGTGACTACGACGTCGCCGAGCTTCCTGCGGTTCGCCGGAGTGGATCCGGACACCCGCGGCCAGTGAGCCGCTCAGCCCCCGTCGACGGGACGGAGCGCCGCCAGCTCCTCGACGGACACGCCGACCAAGGAGTCCCGGAAGACCCGCCGCGGGCCCTCGAGGACCGGCACGTGGTTCTCCACGACGAGCACCAGGCACCCCGCGGCCTCGGCCGACTTGGCGCCGGTGTTGGAGTCCTCGATCGCTACGCACTCCCCCGGCGGTAGGCCGAGCGCCGCGGCCGCGGTCAGGTAGGGCTCGGGGTGCGGCTTGCCCTTCTTCACCTGGTCACCGGTGACGACGACGCGGAACGTCTCGGCGGGCAGGCGGGCCAGGATCGGCGCGACGAACCGCTCGTAGGACATCGTGACGAGCCCGCACCGGATGCCCGCCTCGGCCAGGGACGTCAGCAGCTCGACCGCGCCGGGTCGCCACGGCACCTCCACCTCGACCTTGGCGACGACGCCGTCGAGCAGCTCCTCGACGATCTCCTCGGGCGTGAGCTCGAGCCCCATGACCTTCTTGATGTAGTGACCCGAGTCGACCAGGTCGCTCCCGACCAGGTTGAGGGCGTGCGCCTGGCTCCACGTGGCGCCGTACCGCTCGGCCATCGCGAACTCGGTCGCGATCCAGTAGGGCTCGGTGTCGACCAGGGTGCCGTCCATGTCCCAGAGGACGGCCTGCATCAGCGCTGCATCAGTCGTCGGGGTCGTAGCCGAGGTTGGGCGAGAGCCACCGCTCGGCCTCGGCGAGGGTCCAGCCCTTGCGCTCGGCGTAGTCCTGGACCTGGTCGCGGGCCAGCCGGCCGACCACGAAGTACTGCGACTGCGGGTGGCTGAAGTACCAGCCGGAGACCGCGGCGCCCGGCCACATCGCCATGCTCTCGGTGAGCTCGATGCCGGTGTTGGCCTTCACGTCGAGCAGCTCCCACAGGGTCTGCTTCTCGGTGTGCTCCGGGCACGCCGGGTAGCCCGGCGCCGGGCGGATGCCTTGGTACTTCTCGGCGATCAGGTCCTCGTTGGCGAGGTCCTCGTCGGGGACGTGGCCCCAGAACTCCGTGCGGACCCGCTGGTGGAGACGCTCCGCGAAGGCCTCGGCGAGCCGGTCGGCGAGCGACTCGAGCAGGATCGCCGAGTAGTCGTCGTTGGCCTTCTTGAACTCGTCGATGCGGCCCTGGGCGCCCAGGCCGGCCGTGACCGCGAAGGCGCCGACGTGGTCGGGCAGCCCGGTCTCGCGGGGCGCGACGAAGTCGCCCAGCGACCGGTTCGGTACGCCGTCGCGGTGCTCGCCCTGCTGCCGGAGGTTGTGGAGGGTGGTCAGCACCTCGGAGCGCGACTCGTCGGTGTAGACCTCGATGTCGTCGCCCACCGCGCTGGCCGGGAAGAAGCCGAAGACGGCGTTGGCGGTCAGCCACTTCTCGGCGATGACCTTGTCGAGCATGGCCTGGGCGTCGTCGTAGAGGGCGCGGGCGGTCTCGCCGGTCGTCGGGTTGTGGAGGATGTCGGGGAACTTGCCCTTCATCTCCCAGGCGTTGAAGAACGGCTGCCAGTCGATGTAGTCGCGCAGCTCGGCCAGGTCGTAGCCCTCGAGCACGTGGATGCCCGGCTCCTTGGGCGCCGGCGGCTCGTAGCCGTCCCAGGTGATCGGCGTGCGGTTGTCCCGGGCCTGCTGCAGCGTGATCATCGGCCGGTCGTGCTTGGCGGCGTGCCGCTCCCGCAGCGAGTCGTAGTCGGCCTTCACGTCGGCGAGCAGCTGCGGCCGCTGCGCGTCGCTGAGGAGGGCGGCGAGGGTGGGGACCGAACGGGAGGCGTCCTTGACCCAGACCACCGGGCCGTCGTACTTCCCGTCCACCTTGACCGCGGTGTGCGCGCGGGAGGTGGTCGCGCCGCCGATCATCAGCGGGATCTCGAAACCACGACGCTGCATCTCGCCGGCCACGTTGACCATCTCGTCGAGGGACGGGCGTGATCAGTCCGGACAGGCCGACGGCGTCGGCACCGATCTCGACCGCGGTGTCGAGGATCTTCTGCGCCGGCACCATCACCCCGAGGTCGACGACCTCGTAGTTGTTGCACTGGAGCACGACGCCGACGATGTTCTTGCCGATGTCGTGGACGTCGCCCTTGACCGTCGCCATCACGATCGTGCCGTTGGTGTCCTTGGCGGTGGCGTACTCGGGGTTGTCGAGCTTCTCCTGCTCGATGTAGGGGATGAGGTAGGCGACGGCCTTCTTCATCACCCGGGCCGACTTCACCACCTGCGGCAGGAACATCTTGCCGGCCCCGAACAGGTCGCCGACGACGTTCATGCCGTCCATCAGCGGGCCCTCGATGACCTCGATCGGGCGACCACCGCGGTCCGAGATCAGCTGCCGGAGCTCCTCGGTGTCGCTCTCGGCGTAGGTGTCGATGCCCTTCACCAGCGCGTGCGTGATCCGTTCGCCGACCGGCAGGCTGCGCCACTCCGCCGCCTGGGCCTCGGTGACCTCGCCCTGCTTGTTGTGCTCCTCCGCGATCTCGAGGAGCCGCTCGGCGGCGTCGGGCCGGCGGTTGAGGATCACGTCCTCGATCCGCTCCCGCAGCTCCGGCTCGACCTCGGTGTAGGGGATCAGGGCGCCGGCGTTGACGATGCCCATGTCGAGCCCGGCCTCGATCGCGTGGTAGAGGAAGACCGCGTGGATCGCCTCGCGGACGGGGTTGTTGCCGCGGAAGGAGAAGCTGACGTTGGAGATGCCGCCCGACACCTTGGCGCCGGGCAGGTTCTGCTTGATCCAGCGCGTGGCCTCGATGAAGTCGAGGCCGTAGGAGGCGTGCTCCTCGATGCCGGTCGCCACCGCGAACACGTTGGGGTCGAAGATGATGTCGTCGGCCGGGAACCCGACCTCGTCGACGAGGATGCGGTAGGCGCGCTCACAGATCGCCTTGCGGCGCTCGAGGTTGTCGGCCTGGCCGTCCTCGTCGAAGGCCATGACGACCGCGGCCGCGCCGTACTTGCGGCACAGCCGGGCCTGCTCGCGGAACTTGTCCTCGCCCTCCTTCATGGAGATCGAGTTGACGATCGGCTTGCCCTGGACGTTCTTGAGCCCGGCCTCGATCACCTCCCACTTCGAGGAGTCGACCATGACAGGGACCCGGCTGATGTCCGGCTCGGAGGCGACGAGCTTGAGGAAGCGGTCCATGGCCGCGATGCCGTCGATCATCCCCTCGTCCATGTTGACGTCGATGACCTGCGCGCCGTTCTCGACCTGCTGCGCGGCGACCGAGAGCGCGGTGTCGTAGTCGCCGGCCTTGATGAGGTTGCGGAACTTGGCGGAGCCGGTGAT
This sequence comes from uncultured Actinomycetota bacterium, assembly GCA_963766475.1. Lineage (GTDB taxonomy): Bacteria > Actinomycetota > Actinomycetes > Propionibacteriales > Nocardioidaceae > Nocardioides. The sequence continues at coordinate 262,581 of CAVXZS010000012.1, forward strand.
GTTGGTCCGCTCCCCCACGTTGACGAACAGGCTCTCGTCGGTGAGCGTGAACGGCTCCAGACCGGACAGCCGCATGGCGGGGGCCAGCTCGTGGGTGTCTCGCCGCTGCTTGCCCTCGACGGCGGCGGCGATGGCGGCGATGTGCGCAGGCGTGGTGCCGCAGCAGCCCCCGACCAGGTTGACGTAGCCGGCCTCGGCGAACTCGCCGATGATCGCGGCGGTCTCCTCGGGTGTCTCGTCGTACTCGCCGAACGCGTTGGGCAGGCCGGCGTTGGGGTAGCAGGAGACGAACGAGTCGGCGATCCGCGACATCTCCGCGATGTAGGGCCGCATCTCCTTGGCGCCGAGCGCGCAGTTGAGCCCCACCGCGATCGGGTCGACATGCCGGATCGAGTCCCAGAAGGCCTCGGTCACCTGGCCCGACAGGGTCCGGCCGGAGGCGTCGGTGATGGTGCCGGAGACGATGACCGGCCAGCGCCGGCCGTAGTCCTCGAAGACCGTCTCGACCGCGAAGATCGCGGCCTTGGCGTTGAGGGTGTCGAAGATCGTCTCGATGAACAGCAGGTCCGAGCCACCGTCGAGCAGGCCGCGGGCCGCCTCGGAGTACGCCGCGACGAGCTGGTCGAAGCTCACGTTGCGGGCGGCCGGGTCGTTGACGTCGGGCGAGATCGACGCGGTCCGCGTCGTGGGGCCGAGCGCGCCGGCCACGTAGCGGGGCCGGTCGGGGGTGCCGACCTCGTCGGCGGCACTGCGCGCCAGCCGGGCCGCCTCGAGGTTGAGCTCGTAGGCGAGCTCCTCCATCCCGTAGTCCGACAGCGAGATCGCGGTGGCGTTGAACGTGTTGGTCTCGATGATGTCGGCGCCGGACTCGAGGTACTCCCGGTGGATCCCGGCGATGATGTCGGGCTGGGTGAGCGTCAGCAGGTCGTTGTTGCCCTGCAGGTCGCTCGGCCAGTCGGCGAACCGCTCGCCGCGGTAGCCGGCCTCGGAGGGACGGTCCCGCTGGATCGCGGTCCCCATCGCGCCGTCGATGACCATGATCCGCTCGCGCAGGGCGGCGGTCAGTGCCTCGGTGGCGTCAGGACGCCAGTCGTGCTGGGCGCTCACGGTGCCTCCTCTCGCGCGGGTGGCCGACGACCCCTGCGGGCGCAGGTGACAAGCCTAAGAACAGCGTCCACGAGGTGGACTCCATTCCCGCATGGTGGCACCGGGCCGAGCGCGCACTGAAATCGCGAGGCCGCACCTAGACTCACTTTGTGATTGAACTCGAGGACGTCGACGGCCTCGTGGACCCGGTCGTCATCGCGGCATTCGAGGGCTGGAACGACGCCGCCGACGCCGCCTCCTCCGCCGTCGACCACCTCATGCGGGTCTGGAACGCCAGGGTCGTGGGCGCGATCGACCCCGACGAGTACTACGACTTCCAGGTCAACCGGCCGATGGTCGGCACCGACCCGGCCGGGCACCGGCGCATCACGTGGCCGGGCACCACGCTCGCGATCGCGTCGCCGCCCGACCTCGACCGCGACATCATCCTGCTGCGCGGCATCGAGCCGAACATGAAGTGGCGCCTGTTCTGCGCCGAGCTGCTCGCGGCCTGCGACGACCTGGGCGGCCGGCTGGTGGTCACCCTCGGGGCGCTGCTCGCGGACACCCCGCACACCCGGCCGATCCCGGTCTCCGGGACCGCCACCGAGCCGGAGCTGGTGGACCGGCTCAAGCTCGAGCAGTCGACGTACGAAGGGCCGACCGGCATCGTCGGCGTGCTCCAGGACGCGTGCTCCCTGCTCGACATCCCCGCGGTGTCCTACTGGGCGGCGGTGCCCCACTACGTCGCGCAGCCGCCGTGCCCCAAGGCCACGCTCGCGCTGCTCGGCCAGCTCGAGGACCTGCTCGAGGCGAGCATCCCGCTGGGCGACCTGCCCGAGGACGCCCGCGCCTGGGAGCGCGGCGTCGACGAGCTCGCCGAGGAGGACGAGGACGTCGCCGACTACGTCCGGTCGCTCGAGGAGACGCGCGACACGACCGAGCTGCCCGAGGCGTCGGGCGAGGCGATCGCCCGCGAGTTCGAGCGCTACCTCAAGCGCCGCAACGGCGGGGACTGACGGGGTCGGCTCCCAGCGCTGGCTGCGGAGGTTTCGAGACGCTTGCTGCGCAAGCTCCTCAACCACCGGCGGTCAACCCCCGGTGGTTGAGGAGGGCGCTCTGCGCCCGTCTCGAAACCTCGCAACCCGAGGCTGGAACCCGCTGCAGCGCGGGTTCGAGCGCTACCTGAAGCCCCGCAACGGCGGGGACTGACCGGGTCGGCTCCCAGCGCTGGCTGCGGAGGCTTCGAGACGCTTGCTGCGCAAGCTCCTCAACCACCGGCGGTCAACCCCCGGTGGTTGCGGAGGGCGCTCTGCGCCCGTCTCGAAACCTCGCAACCCGAGGCTGGAACCCGCTGCAGCGCGGGTTCGAGCGCTACCTGAAGCCCCGCAACGGCGGGGACTGACCGGGTCGGCTCCCAGCGCTGGCTGCGGAGATTTCGAGACGCTTGCTGCGCAAGCTCCTCAACCACCGGCGGTCAACCCCCGGTGGTTGAGGAGGGCGCTCTGCGCCCGTCTCGAAACCTCGCAACCCGAGGCTGGAACCCGCTACAGCGCGAGCCCCAGCGCGGCGTCCAGCAGCGAGTGCATCGTCAGGGCAGCATCCTGGTCGGTCGTGTCGGCCAGGTGGCCGGTGCTGCCGAGCGTCGCGTCCACCCACGCCTGCACCGCGGCCACCGCGCGGGGGGCGTCGAGGTCATCGGCCATCGCGGCCAGCACCTCGGTGACGACCGGCTCGGCCGGGGCGCCGGCGCCCAGCGAGAGCGCCCGCCGCCACTGGGTGAGCGTGTCGACGGCGTCCCAGAGCTCGGAGTCGAGCCACTCCCAGTCGGAGCGGAAGTGGTGGCGCAGCAGCACCAGCCGGATCGCCATCGGGTCGACGTCGCTGTTGCGCAGGGCCGAGATGAAGACCAGGTTGCCCTTCGACTTCGACATCTTCTCGCCGTCGTAGGCCACCATCCCGGCGTGGCTGTAGAGCTTCGCGAAAGGTCCCGACGGGTCGGCCACCTGTGCGTGGCCGGCGCACATCTCGTGGTGCGGGAAGATCAGGTCGCTCCCGCCGCCCTGCACGTCGAAGGCGACGCCGAGGTGCTCGCGCGCGATCGCGGCGCACTCGATGTGCCAGCCGGGCCGGCCGGGGCCGAGCGGGCTGTCCCAGTGCGGCTCGCCGTCTCGCGGACCGCGCCAGACCACGCAGTCGAGCGGGTCCTTCTTCCCTGGCCGGTCGGGGTCACCGCCGCGCTCGGCGAACAGCGCGAGCATCGTGTCGCGGTCGTAGTGGGACTCCTGTCCGAACGCCGGGTCGGCGGTCACCGAGAAGTAGAGGTCGTCCTCGACCCGGTAGACCGAGCCGGCCTCCTGGAGCCGCTCGATCAGGGCCACCGCCAGCGGGATCGACTCGACCGCGCCGATGTAGTGCTCGGGCGGGAGCACGCGCAGCGCCTGCATGTCCTGGCGGAACAGCTCGGTCTCGCGCTCGGCGAGCTCGGTCCAGTCGACGCCCACCTTGGTCGCCCGCTCCAGCAGCGGGTCGTCGACGTCGGTGATGTTCTGCACGTAGACCACGTCGTGGCCGGCGTTGCGCCAGGCGCGGTTGAGCAGGTCGAAGCCGACGTAGTTGGCTGCGTGGCCCATGTGCGTGGCGTCGTAGGGCGTGATGCCGCAGGCGTAGAGCCGGGCCGGGCCGTCGGGGCTGGTCGTGACCAGGCTCTCGGACGCCGTGTCGAACAGCGCGACCTCAGGTCCCCGGACCGGGAGCTGGGGCACCTCGGGAGCCGACCACGCACGCATGCGGGAAGCCTAGAGGCAGCCGTCAGAACGGCGGCCACGGGATCGCAGGGTAGGACCCGCGGGGGGCCGGCATCACCGCGCGTTCGCAGAGCCGGCGGCACCGGGCGGCCGCCGCGTCGATCTCCGGGTCGGTGAGGTGCGCCGACAGGACGTCGCCGAGCGGTCCGGACAGCTCCTTGCGCAGGCGCAGCACCTCGGCCAGGTCGTCCTCCGGCACCGGGTCGCCGAGCCAGCCCCAGAGGACGGTGCGGAGCTTGTGCTCGACGTGGAAGGTGACGCCGTGGTCGACGCCGTAGCGGTGGCCGTCGCCCATCTCCAGCACGTGGCCGCCCTTGCGGTCGGCGTTGTTGACGAGCACGTCGAAGACCGCCATCCGGCGCAGCGGCTCGGAGTCCTCGTGCACGAGCGAGACCGGCAGGTCGCGACCGTCGATGCCGTCGAAGACGTGCTTCCAGCCGGGCGGCACCGAGCCCTCCTCGACCAGGGTCACGGCCTCCTGCCCGGGGTCCGGCTCCTGCCACACCTGCACCATCCCGGGCCCGTGCGGGCCCTCGCGCAGCCAGGTGGGCGGCACGACGTCCCACCCGAGGGCCTCGGAGACGAGGTACGCCGACACCTCGCGGTCGGCGAGCGTCCCGTGGGGGAAGTCCCACAGGGGCCGCTCCCCGGAGATCGGCTTGTAGACGACGCGGACCTCGCCGATCTGGCCCAGGAACGTGGCGTTGGACGCCGGCATGATCCGACCGTGGAGGACGAGCTCGCCCTGCTCGAGCTCAGCGGTCGGGGCTGGGCTCACTTGCGGGAGCTCATCTCTGCGAGCTCACGAAGCCTCGGGGTCCCGCCGCCGGAAGCCGTTGGCGCGGACGCAGAGGTGACCCTCGGGGTCGATCGGGTTGCCGCAGAAGGGGCAGCTCGGGCGGCCGGCCTCGAGCACCTGCTCGGCCCGCTTCACGAACGCCCGGGCGCTGCCGGCGTCGATGCGGATCAGGAACACCTCGTCCGGCTCGGGCTCGGTGAGCTCCTCGTCGAGCTGCTCGGGGCTGACGACCGCGGCCTCGGTGTAGGGGAAGACCTCGATGACCACGCGCTCGTCGTCGGGGTCCCACGACAGCGTCATGGTGCCGGCCCGGAACTCCTCCTCGATCGGCTGCTCCAGCGGGTCGGAGTCCTCGAGTCCCAGGGGGGCGACCGCCGGGACCACGGACTGGGTGCTGTCGCTGGTCATCACCTCGTCGAGCAGCTGGTCGATGCGCTCGCTGAGGGCGGCCACCTGCTGCTTCTCCAGGGAGACGCTGGTGATCCGCGCGCCGCTGCGAGCCTGGAGGAAGAAGGTCCGCTGCCCGGGCTCGCCGACGGTGCCCGTGACGAACCTCTCCGGGGGGTCGAATCCGTGGATCAGCGGCATGCCAACACCCTAGGCGGCCGTTCCAGTGGGCCTCACCGGGCGGTGGGCGACGGACCGGCACCGCCGCCGACCTGGGCGTCCTCGGCCGACTTCCTGGACCGGGTGGCTCTCTTCCTGGGTGCCTGCTTCAGCCAGGAGAGGTCGCCGGCATGGGTGTTCGTGGCGAGCACGTAGGGCCGGGTGCCCGTGTAGCGCACGATCGAGACCGAGGCCGGGTCCACCTGGAGCCGCTGGAACAGGTCGAGATGCATGCCCAGGGCGTCCGCGAGCACCGACTTGATGATGTCTCCGTGGCTGACCGCGACCCACACCGCGCCGGGGCCGTGCTCGGCCTCGTACCCCGCGTCGAGGCGGCGTACGGCGGAGACCGCGCGGGCCTGCATCGCCGACATCGACTCACCGTCGGGGAACGCCGCCGCCGACGGCTGGGTCTGCACCGTCTTCCAGAGCGGGTCCTTGGCCAGGTCGCGGATCGCCCTGCCCTGCCACGCCCCGTAGTCGCACTCGGTGATGCCGCGCTCGGTCGCGGTCGCCGGTGCGCCCTGCTGCTCCTCGAGGATCGCCTTCGCCGTCTGCCGGCACCTCTCGAGGGGGCTCGTGACGACCGCGACGAGCGGGACGACCGCGAGCCGTTCGGCGGTCCGGGACGCCTGGGCCGACGCCGGCCTCGTCGAGCCGGACCCCCCGCGTCCGACCCGCGAGCACGCCCGAGGTGTTGGCCGTGGTCCGGCCGTGTCGCACGAGGATCACCGTTGCCACGCGCCAGAGCGTACGGGGACTACCGTCGTGCCTGTGATCGTCGACAGCGCGCTCTACCGCAAGGGGCAGCGCATCGAGGTCGACTGCTTCCCCCACGAGTTCGAGAAGCTGCGCGCCGAGGCGACCGAGGACGGCGACTTCGTCTGGGTCGGCCTCTACAAGCCCAGCGAGGGCGAGCTCGGCGACGTCGCGGCGTCGTTCGGCCTGCACCCGCTCGCGGTCGAGGACGCGCTCAAGGCCCACCAGCGGCCCAAGCTCGAGCGCTACGACGACAGCCTCTTCCTCACCCTCAAGTCGCTCTGGTACGTCGACGCGGAGGACGCCGTCGAGACGGGCGAGATCAACCTGTTCGCCGGCAGCGACTTCGTGATCACGGTCCGGCACGGCCGCGGCTCCGAGCTGCACTCGGCGCGCTCGCGGCTCGAGGGCGAGGAGGCCGTGCTCACGCACGGACCGTCCGCGGTGATCTACGCCGTGTGCGACACGGTGGTCGACGGCTACACCGAGGTCATCGACGAGCTCCAGGTCGACGTCGACGAGATCGAGAGCTCGGTCTTCTCCCCCGCGCGCACCGACGACTCGTCGCGCATCTACGTGCTCAAGCGCGAGATCGCTGAGGTACGCCGGGCCGTGCTGCCGCTCCGGGAGCCGATGCGCAAGTTCTCCGACGGGCTGGTCCCCGGCGTCGAGCGCGAGGCCGGGCCGTTCTTCCGCGACGTCCTCGACCACCTCAACCAGGCCACCGAGGTGGTCGACAACCTCGACTCGCTGCTGTCCACGGCGTTCGACGCGCACCTGGCGCGGATCACCGTCCAGCAGAACGACGACATGCGGAAGATCTCGGCCGGCGTGGCCCTGGCCGCCGCGCCGACCCTGATCGCCGGCGTCTACGGCATGAACTTCGACCACATGCCCGAGCTGGGCTGGACGGTCGGCTACCCGCTCGCCGTGCTGCTGATGGTGGCGATCTCGGGCGGCCTGTGGGTGCTGTTCAAGCGGTCCGGCTGGCTCTAGTCGTCTACCCCCGCGAGCTTCGGCCCGGCGCCCACTACGTCGCGCTGAGGGCTCCGCTGCTCAGCAGGACCAGCAGCAGGAGGCCGAGGCCGACGCGGTAGGGCACGAACCACGCGATGGAGTGGTGGGCCACGAACCGCAGCAGCCACGCGATCGAGGCGTAGGCCACCACGAACGCCACCACGATGCCGAGGATCGCCTGCCCGGCGCCGATGTCGCCCGAGAACGCGTCCTTGAGCTCGTAGAGGCCGGCCGCGAGCAGCGCGGGGATCGACATGAAGAAGCTGAGCCTGGTGGCGGTGACGCGGTCGAGCCCCCGGAGGAGGCCGACCGAGATCGTGGCACCGGACCGGGAGATGCCCGGGACCAGGGCGAGCGCCTGCACCAGCCCGAGCGCGATCGCGTCGCGCAGGCCCAGGTCGCGCTCGGGCCTGGTCTGCGTGGCCACCCGCTCGGCCAGCCACATGACGACGCTCCAGCCGAGCAGGGCGACGGCGACCACCCACAGCGAGCGCAGGTCACCGGTGATGAGGTCCTTGGCCAGGAGGCCGACGACGCCGACGGGGATCGTGGCGACGATGACGTACCAGCCCATGCGGTGGTCGAGGTGTCCGCGGTACTCCGACTTCACCAGCCCGAGCGTCCAGGCCTTGATGATGTTCCAGATGTCCCGGACGAAGTAGACGATCACCGCGGCGATCGCACCCATCTGGATGACGGCCGTGTAGCCCGTCACCGCGGGGTCGTCGACGTCGAGCCCCAGCAGCTTCTCGGCGATGGTCAGGTGCCCGGTGCTCGAGACGGGCAGGAACTCGGTCAGCCCCTCGACCACGCCGAGCACGACGGCGTCCCAGTAGTCCACGCGACAGCAGCGTACGGACCACCGGAGCCGGGGTCGGGGACGGGTCGTTGCCGCCGCGCCGCCCACGGGACGGCTACGGTGTGCCTCGTGCAGCAGAGGTCCCTGGGTCGCTCCGGCCTTGCGGTCTCGCGGCTGGGCCTGGGCCTCATGACCTGGGGCAACCAGACCGACGAGCACGAGGCGCGCGAGCAGCTGACCACCTTCGTGGACGCCGGCGGCACCCTGCTCGACACCGCGCACACCTACGCCGGCGGCGCGTCCGAGGAGCTGCTCGGCACGCTGCTCGCCGAGGTCGTGTCGCGCCGCGACGTGGTCGTGGCGACCAAGGCCGGCGTGGGGATGCGGCGCGGCGCGCGGGTCATGGACACCTCCCGCGGCTACCTGCTGAGCTGCCTCGACCTGTCGCTGCAGCGGCTCGGCGTGGACTCCGTGGACCTCTGGCAGGTGCACGTCTGGTCGGACAGGACGCCGATCGAGGAGACCCTGTCGGCGCTGGACACCGCGGTCGCGACCGGCCGGGCGGCGTACGTCGGCGTGTCGAACTGGTCCGGCTGGCGCACCGCCCAGGCGGCCACCTGGCAGCGGGCCGCGCCGGGACGGGCGCCGCTGGTCTCGACCCAGGTGGAGTACTCCCTGCTGAACCGGCAGATCGAGCACGAGGTGGTCCCGGCGTCGGTCGAGCTCGGCCTGGGCATCCTGCCGTGGTCGCCGCTGGGCCGCGGCGTGCTGACCGGGAAGTACCGCACCGGCACCCCGGCGGACTCCCGGGGCGCCTCGGACATGTCCCAGTGGGTCGACGGCTATCGCGACGACCCGTCCTCCGCCGTGGTCGAGGCGGTCGTCAAGGCCGCCGACGGGTTGGGCTGGAAGCCGCTCGAGGTGGCCCTGGCGTGGGTCCGCGACCAGCCGGGCGTGACCGCCCCCATCGTCGGAGCCCGCACCGCCGCCCAGCTGCGGCAGGCGCTCGCGGTCGAGGAGAAGACCCTCCCCCCTGAGCTGATGGAGGCACTCGACGACGTCTCGGCGGGGCGAGCGTGAGCTACATCCACTCGTCGACGCGACCCCAGGGCCAGCGCCCGGGGCATGCGGTCGAGTGGGAGTTCGACAAGGTGACGTTCTCGCGGGAGTTCCCCCGCACGGTCGTCACCAAGCTGCTGGTCGAGCGCGCCGAGCACGGTGGCTGGGAGCTCGACCGGGTCCGCATCGGCGCCGACGGCACCCGCCGCATCGTGCTGCGGCGCAAGATCATCCGGGCCGTGCGCACCGCCTGATTCGCGCCGCTTCAGGCTGGCTTCAGGAGCGGTGCGGCACGGTCGCATGCATGACTTCCGCCCGTTCCGCATCCGGGGCCCTCGGCCTGACCGGCGTCCTCGCCGCGGTCGTCGCCGCGGTCCTCGCCGCATCCACGCTCACGTCCACTGCCGACCAGCAGGCCAGGAGCACCGCCCCGGTCTTCGACCCTGCGGCCTTCGCCCACCCGGTCGACAACGTCTACTTCCCGCTCACCCCCGGGCTGGTCACGCACCTGCACGGCACTGACGGCGAGCACCGGTTCACCGAGAAGGTGCGGGTCACCCACCGCACCAAGCCGATCGCGGGCGTCGCCGCCGTGGTGGTCCGCGACGTCGTCCGGCGTCCCGACGGGACCGTCGCCGAGGCCACGGACGACTGGTACGCCGACGACGACCAGGGCAACGTCTGGTACCTCGGCGAGGACACCGCGACGTACGACGCGCTGGGGCATCTCGAGGACCGCGAGGGCTCCTGGGAGGCCGGGGTGGGCGGCGCCGTGCCGGGCATCATCCTCCCGCACGACCCGCAGCCCTCCACCGCGAACCGCATGGAGTACGACAAGGGCGTGGCCGAGGACCAGGCGTGGGTCGTGCAGCGACTCGGTGGGATCCACTCGCCGGGCGGACGGTTCACCGACATCGTGCGCACCCTCGAGTGGAGCCGCCTGGAGCCGCGGGTGATCTCCCAGAAGTTCTACGCCGCGGGGCTCGGGATCGTGGAGGAGCGTGACCTCGCGGCCGGCCAGGAGCACTTCTGGGTGGTGTCCTCACAGCAGCCGTGAGTCGGCTCAGACGTCGTCGAGGAAGCGGTCCATCACCCGCACGCCGAACTCCAGCGCCTCGGTCGGCACCCGCTCGTCGACGCCGTGGAACAGCGCGGTGAAGTCGAGGTCAGCCGGCAACCGCAGCGGCGCGAAGCCGTAGGAGCGCATCCCGAGCTTGCGGAAGTGCTTGGCGTCGGTCCCGCCGCTCATGAGGTACGGCGCGACGATCGCGTCGGGGTCCTCGGCCAGCAGGCTGCGATGCATGGCGTCGACCAGGCTGCCGTCGTACGGCGTCTCCCAGGGCGCCTGGTTGGAGAGGTACTCGACGTCGATGCCCTCGCCGATCAGCTCGCTCAGCGTGTCGAAGAACTCGTCCTCGTAGCCCGGCAGGGAGCGGGCGTCGACGTGCGCGGTGGCCTCGCTCGGCACGACGTTCACCTTGTAGCCGGCCGAGAGCATCGTGGGGTTGACGGTGTTGCTGATGACCGCGCCCAGCATCCGGGTGGCGCCGCCGAACTCGTCGACCAGCGCGCGGGCGTTGTCGGGCGTGACCTCGGTGCCGGCCAGCTCGGCGACGGTGCCGAGGAGCACCTCCATGGTGGGCGTCAGCCGGATCGGCCACTCGTGGGCGCCTAGCCGGGCCACCGCCGCGGTCAGGCGGGCCACGGCGTTGTCGTCGTTGATCATCGACCCGTGCCCGGCGCGGCCACGGGCGGTGAGCTTCATCCAGGCCATGCCCTTCTCGGCGGCCTCGATGAGGTAGATCCGCCGGTCGCGCACGGTCACGCTGAAGCCACCGACCTCGCCCACGGCGTCCGTGACCCCCTCGAACTCCTCGGGGTGGTCGTTGACGAGCACCTCGGCCCCGCGGTGACCGCCGGCCTCCTCGTCGGCGGTGAAGCACAGGGTGATCGGCCGGGACGGGACCCGGCCCTCCCGCTGGCGCTGCCGGACGACGGCGAGCAGCATCGCGTCGAAGTCCTTCATGTCGACGGCCCCGCGGCCCCAGAGGTAGCCGTCCTCGATCTCCCCGGAGAACGGGTCCAGCCGCCAGTCGCTCGCCTCGGCGGGGACCACGTCGAGGTGGCCGTGCAGCAGCAGGCCACCCTGCCCGTCGCCGGCCTCCTCGCCTCCCCAGCGCGCCATGACCGACGTCCGACCGGGCTCGGACTCGTAGAGGCGGGCCTCGATCCCGACCTCCTCGAGCAGCCCCGCGACGTACTCGGCGGCCTTGCGCTCGCCCGGTCCGGAGTCGTCGCCGAAGTTGGTGGTGTCGATCCGGATCAGCTCGCGGCACAGGTCGACGACCTCGGTCTGGTTCCCCTCGTCGGGCTGGGACTCGGCCATGACCCGAGCATGTCACGGACCCTCGTCGCGCCGCCCTCCGAGGATCCTCCGGCGATGCGGAGGCGGAGGCGCTTCTTTGCTAACGTTTCGGGCGCACTCGTCCGGGTGGCGGAATTGGCAGACGCGCTAGCTTGAGGTGCTAGTGCCCTTTATCGGGCGTGGGGGTTCAAGTCCCCCCTCGGACACCACAGCCTCGGCTCATCGGAAGTCACGCGACGAGGCGCGCGTCTCGAGGGTCGTCCCGGCGCCGGGGACGACGACGTCGATGCCCTCCACCCGGTCGGCGATGAGGTTGGTCGCCCCCTCCTCGCGCTCGAGGATGCCGCGCACCACGACCGCGACGCGGTTGCGGGCCGCCTGGCGGTGGGCGCGCATGAGGCCCTCCGAGCAGACGACGTTGAGCATGCCGGTCTCGTCCTCGAGGTTGAGGAACGTCGTGCCCCGGGCGGTGCCGGGGCGCTGGCGGTGGGTGACCAGCCCGGCCACGTGCACGCGGCGGTGGGGCTCGGCGTGCTGGAGGTCGGCGACGGACCTGATCCCGGCCCGGGTCAGCTCCTCGCGGAGGTGCTCGACCGGATGCCGCTCGGGCGAGATGCGGGTGGCCCACAGGTCGGCGAGCGTGAGCTGCACGTCCGTCATGGCGGGGAGCGGCGGTGGGGCCGGGGTCGGCGTCGAGCCGGCGAGGTGGTCGGACCGCTCCGCCGCGCCCGCCAGCCAGAGCGCCTGGCGACGGTCGAGGCCGAAGGACTCGAAGGCCCCGGCGGTGGCCAGCGCCTCCAGCTGCGCGGACGTGAGACCGGCGCGCCGGGACAGGTCGGTGACGTCGGCGAACGGCGCCTCGTCGCGGGCCGCCACGATGCGCTCGGCCACGTCGAGCCCGATACCTCGCACGGAGTCGAGGCCGAGCCGGACGGCGTGCCGCCCGTCGCGGCGATGGGTCAGCGTCGGGTCGGGTGAGTCAGGGTCCCACTCGGTGCGCTCGAAGTGCGACCGGAGACAGGAGTCGGGGCCCGTCGCAGCGGCCGGGCCGTCGGCCACCGGCTCGAGGTCGGCCTTCGCTTGCGAGAGGCGCAGGTCGGGGCGGCGTACGTCGACCCCGTGGCGGCGCGCGTCCTGCACCAGGGACTGCGGTGAGTAGAAGCCCATGGGCTGGTTGCGCAGCAGCCCGGCGAGGAACGCCGCGGGGTAGTGCAGCTTGAACCACGAGCTGGCGTAGACGAGCAGGGCGAAGCTCAGGGCGTGGGACTCCGCGAAGCCGAAGTTGGCGAAGGACAGGATCTTGACGTAGATCCCGTCGGCCACGTCGCCCACCAGCCCGCGACGCTCCATGCCGGCGTAGAGGGTCTGCTTGATGCTCTCGATGCGCTCGACCCCGCGCTTGGACCCCATGGCCCGGCGCAGCAGGTCCGCGTCGTCGCGGGAGCAGTCCCCCAGCGCGACGGCCATCGCCATGAGCTGCTCCTGGAAGAGGGGCACGCCGCGGGTCCGCTCGAGCACCGGCACCAGGTCGGGGTGCTCGTAGGTGACCGGCTCGACGCCGGTGGCCCGGCGCACGTAGGGGTGCACCGCGCCGCCCTGGATCGGGCCCGGGCGGATGAGGGCGATCTCGATGGCGAGGTCGTAGAACTCGCGCGGACGCAGCCGCGGCAGCGTGCCGATCTGGGCGCGGCTCTCCACCTGGAAGACCCCGACCGAGTCGGCGCGGCAGAGCATGTCGTAGACGCCCGGCTCCTCCTTGGGCATCGTGGCCAGGTCCCAGGTCTCCCCCGTGTGCTCGGCGGCCAGCTTCATCATGTGGTCGAGCGCGCCGAGCATGCCGAGACCGAGCAGGTCGAACTTCACCAGCCCCATCGCCTCGCAGGCGTCCTTGTCCCACTGCAGCACCGTGCGCCGCTCCATCCGGGCCCGCTCGATGGGGCACACCTCGCCGATCGGCCGCTCGGTGAGGACCATGCCGCCGGAGTGGATCCCGAGGTGCCGAGGAGCGCCCATCAGCTGCTCGGCGAGCGCGACGACCGGAGCCGGCACGTCGTGGGCGGTGGCGTCGCCCTGGTCTCCGGTCACCACGGCATGCCACCCGTCGATCTGCTTCGACCACGCGTCCTGCTGACCGGGCGAGTGGCCCAGCGCCTTGGCGGCGTCGCGGACCGCCATCCGGGGCCGGTAGGTGATCACGTTGGCCACCTGGGCGGCGTTGTGGCGGCCGTAGGTCTCGTAGACCCACTGGATGACCTCCTCCCGCCGGTCGGAGTCGAAGTCCACGTCGATGTCGGGCTCCTCGTCGCGGTGGGCCGAGATGAAGCGCTCGAAGGGCAGCTTGTAGAAGACGGCGTCGACGGCGGTGATGCCGAGGGCGAAGCAGACGGCCGAGCTGGCCGCCGACCCGCGCCCCTGGCAGAGGATGCCGCGGCTGCGGGCGAAGTCGACGATGTCGTGGACGATGACGAAGTAGCCGGCGAAGTCCTTCTCGGCCACCACCCGCAGCTCGTGCTCGATCCGCTCGCGGGCCTCCTCGGCGTGGGGCTGCCCGGCGTAGCGCTCCTCGAAGCCGCTCCACACGAGCTGGCGGAGCCAGGAGTCGGCGGTGTGCCCCTCCGGGATGCGGTGCTTGGGCAGCCGCGGCGACGCCTTGCGGAGGTCGAACGCGAGCTCGTCGGCGACCGCCACGGTGCGCGGCACCGCGTCGGGCCAGCGACGCAGCGCGCGGGCGACCTCCGCCCCGCTGCGCAGGTGGGCCGCGCCGGACAGGTCGAGCCAGCCGTCCATCTCGGCGAGGCTGCGCCGCGCGCGCACGGCGGCCATGGCCGACCCCAGCCGCGCCGACCGGGGGGTCGCGTGGTGGACGTTGCCGGCGGCGACGACCGGCAGGCCGTGGTCGCCGGCCAGGCCGGCCAGCAGCGCGTTGGTCTCGTCGGCGGCGGGGTGCGGGCTCGGCGACAGCTCCACGAGCACGTGGTCGATGCCGAACCGCTGGGTCAGCCGGTCCAGCGCCTCGGCTGCCGCTCCCACGCCGGCCTCGGCGAGGGCCGAGCGCACCGGCCCCTTGCGGCAGCCCGTGAGGACCACCCAGTGGCCGCGGCCGCGGTCGGAGAGCTCGTCCAGGTCGTAGACCGGGCGGCCCTTCTCGTCGCCGCGCAGGTGGGCGGCCGTCATCGCCGCGGCCAGCCGGTGGTAGCCCTCGACGCCGCGCGCCAGCACGAGCAGGTGCTGGCCCTCGGGATCGGGCACGCCGTTCTGCGGCCCGCCGAGCCCGAGCGGAGAGCTCGGCGCCGTAGACGGTGCGCAGCCCCGCGCCGCCGAAGGTGGCCGCGGCCTCCGCCAGCATCGGCGCGCCGTAGAAGCCGTCGTGGTCGGTGATGGCCAGCCCGTGCAGCCCCAGGCGGACGGCCTCCTCGACCAGCTCGGCCGGCGAGGAGGCCCCGTCGAGGAAGCTGTAGTGGCTGTGGCAGTGCAGCTCGGCGTACGGCGTGCGTGCGGCCGGGTCCGCGACGGCCGGCACCACGTCGCGGGGCTCGGCACGGCGCCGCTTGCGGCGCGAGACCGGAGCGTCGTCGGCCCCCGGCAGCCCCGACAGGCGGCGCTCCAGCTCCTTCCACGACATCGCGGGGTTGTTCCAGCCCATCAGTCGGCGCCCTCAGTCATAGCCCGCCTCGACCCGCCAGCCGTCGGGCCCGCAGACCAGCAGCCAGGCCCGGCCGTCGGCTCCCACGACCTGGAACCGCGAGGCGCGTCCACCCTCGGCGGACCACCAGGACTCGTCGAGCGGCCAGGGGCCCGCCCAGGCCGCCACCGGCTGCCAGCCGTCGGCCAGGACGTCACCGAGAAGGAAGCGGGCCGGCTCCCCGCTCACGACGCCGCGGTCCGTCACCGCCACCGCCCGGCCGGTGTCGTCGCGGACCTCGGCCGCCAGCGGCTCGGAGAACACCCGGCACGGCGCCGGCCCGGGGAGCCGGCCCGGCCACGGACGGTCGAGGGGCCGCAACCCGGTCGCCCGCTCACCCCAGGGGACGGCGCCCTGCCGGTCGGCCGGGCCGCGTCCGCCCTGGAGCACCGGCCGGGTCACCGCGTCGAACCCGACCATGGCCTGGATCCTGGCGACCCCGCGCTCGACGAGCTCCTCACCCCCGCCGCCCCAGAGGCCTTCGCTGTGCGCGGCGGCCGGCTCCACGACCTCCGGCACGAACCGCACCCGCTCCACCGGCGCGCGCACCTGGCCCGCGTCGTGGCGCGAGCGCAGCCCCGAGCTGCCCTGCAGCTGCCAGTGCACCCGGTCGACGAGGTCGCGCACGGAGAAGTAGCGCGGGTGCAGCCAGGTGCGTCGTGAGGCCACCGCACCGTCGTGCTCGGCCTCGATCCGCACCCCCGTCGCCACGAGCTGCCGGGACGCCAGCTCGGTCACCAGCCGCTCGGCCGTCGTACGGACGCTGAAGCAGACGGCTTCGACCGAGTCGAGCGGCGGCTCGAACGAGACCTCCGCGGTGAGGTCGGGCGGTGGGGTGCGCGGCGCCATCCGCGTCGGCGCCTGTCCGCGGGCGCGGCGCCAGACCTCGGCGCCGTAGCGGCCGAAGCGGTCCTGCACCGCGTCGAGCGGCAGCGCCGCGACGTCACCGAGCGTGCGCAGACCGAGCCGGCGCAGCAGGCTGACCGCGTCGCGCCCCTCTGCGCCGTCGGCCTCCAGCACCTCGACGGGCAGCTCGCGCAGGTAGGCGGCGGAGCCGCCCGCCGCGACGACCTCGCACTCCTGCACGGCAGCGCGCCGCGCGGCCTGCTCCGCGGTGAACAGGTCGTCGGCGACCCCCAGCCGGCAGTCCCACACCCCGGCGTCCACGAGGGTCTCGGCCAGCACGGCGGCGGCGTTGGCCTCGCCGCCGAACCACCGGCCCGGCGCCCGCACCGCCAGCAGCCCGGGCCGCAACGACGCGACCCCCGGCCGCAGCTCCTCGACCGTCTCGAGGACGGGCTCGAAGTGTCGCGCGTCGCGGTCGGGGTTGGCGTCGAGCAGGAGCAGCTCCGGACAGCGCGCCTGGGCGTCGCGCCGACGCTGGCCGCGGCGGACCCCGTCGTCACGAGCGGGCGCGTTGCACACCTCGACCACGCCGGCGGCCAGCACCGCGGCGGGCTCCGACGGCGACCGTTCGGCGTCCCTGAGCGCCGCCACGACCGACCAGTCCGGGCACCAGACGACCAGGACCCTCATCCGGATGCTGCCCTCCACGAGGGCTCCACGGGCTCTGTGGTTGTCGACAGGGCAGGCGCCAGCAGGGCCAGCGGTGCCGAGTCGCCCGGAAACGCCAGGTCGGCCCGCACCGGCGGCGCGGTCCCGCGGCGTGAGGCGACGCGCAGGCGCCTGCTCCGGAGCCGCCCGTGCCCGCGGTCGGGACCGGTCCATTGCGCGTCCTCGAGGCTCAGCCGGGCCTCGCAGCGCGGCCAGTCACCCCACACCACCAGCACGGCCGACCGCTTGCGCAGCCTGGCGTCCAGGACGCCTGCCGACCGGGCGTCGACGCGAGCCGGCGGCCTGAGCACCACCACTCGCAGCACGTCGACCAGGGCGGCCGCCACCTCGAGCCAGTGCTCACCGGTGTCGGGGACCAGCACGGTGCGGGCGAGGTCCACCCCGAGGTCGGCCGCGGCCTCGGCCCCGAAGTCCGGCATGCCGGCGAAGCCGACCCACTCCCCTGCCCGTGAGGCACCGGCGGCCAGCGCGAGGGCCAGGGAGGCGCAGTCCACGCCGTAGCTGCCGCCGGTCCGGAGCGTCACGAGGCCCGACAGCGCCGGCAGGACCGGGACCGGCAGTCGCGCCGGACCGCCCTCCAGCGCCGTGACCCGCTCGCGCAGCTGGTCCAGGACCGGGCGGGCCGGGTCGAGGACGGCGGTCGGGGTCATCCAGCCAGTTTCGAACACCTGTTCGAACACGTCAAGCGCTGACCTGCGGCACGTCAGTCTTGAACGATTCAAGAAGATGCGGTTGAGTGACCCGGTGCCCTCCCACACGTCCCACGAGCAGTCGCTCCGGGAGGCGGGGCTGCGCGTGACCCAGCAGCGGCTGGCGGTGCTCGACGCCGTACGCCGGCTCCCGCACGCGGACACCGACTCGCTGATCGGTGCCGTGCGCGCGGACAACGGCGAGATCAGTCACCAGGCGGTCTACGACGTCCTCAAGGCGCTCACCGAGGCCGGGCTGGTGCGCAAGATCCAGCCGCTGGGCCAGGTCGCGCGCTACGAGGGCCGGGTCGGCGACAACCACCACCACGCCGTGTGCCGCGGGTGCGGCGCGATCGCCGACGTCGACTGCGCCGTGGGCGAGGTCCCGTGCCTGACGCGCATCCGACAGCAGCGGCTTCGTGATCGACGAGGCCGAGGTCATCTACTGGGGCACCTGCCCCGACTGCACCCAGCCAATGAACGAGCCAATGAACGAGCCAGTGAACGAGTCACCCGAACCGAGAAGAAGGACTGAGCGTGTCTGAGAGCGAAAACCCGGTCATCGACGCACCCGAGCCCAAGCAGGGCCGGCCGCACACCAACCAGGACTGGTGGCCGAACCAGCTCGACCTGAGCGTGCTGCACCAGCACTCCCCCCGGGGCAACCCGCTGGGCGAGGGCTTCGACTACAAGGCCAAGTTCGCCGAGCTCGACGTCGACGAGCTCGTCGCGGACGTCAAGCAGGTCCTCAACACCTCCCAGGACTGGTGGCCCGCCGACTTCGGGCACTACGGCGGCCTGATGATCCGACTGAGCTGGCACGCGGCCGGCACCTACCGGATCGAGGACGGCAGGGGCGGCGCCGGCGACGGCAGCCAGCGGTTCGCGCCGCTCAACAGCTGGCCGGACAACGCGAACCTCGACAAGGCCCGCCGGCTGCTGTGGCCGGTCAAGCAGAAGCACGGCCAGAAGATCTCCTGGGCCGACCTCCTCGTCCTCGCGGGCAACGTCGCGCTCGAGGACATGGGCTTCGAGACGTTCGGGTTCGCCTTCGGCCGCGAGGACATCTGGGAGCCGGAGGAGGTGTTCTGGGGTCCCGAGGACGCCTGGCTCGGCGACGAGCGCTACAGCGGTGAGCGAGAGCTCTCCGGTCCGCTGGGCGCGGTCCAGATGGGGCTCATCTACGTCAACCCCGAGGGCCCCAACGGCGAGCCCGACCCCCTCAAGGCGGCCCACGACATCCGCGAGACCTTCCGGCGGATGGCGATGAACGACGAGGAGACCGTCGCCCTGATCGCCGGTGGACACACGTTCGGCAAGACCCACGGCGCCGCCTCGGGCGACTACGTCGGCGCGGAGCCGGAGGGCTGCCCGGTCGTCGGCCAGGGGCTGGGCTGGAAGAACACCTACGGCACCGGCAAGGGCCCCGACGCGATCACCTCGGGGCTCGAGGTCACCTGGACCTCCACGCCCACCCGGTGGGGCAACGGCTTCTTCGACAACCTCTTCGGCCACGAGTGGGAGCTCGAGGAGAGCCCGGCCGGCGCCAAGCAGTGGGTGGCGAAGGATGCCGAGGCGACGATCCCCGACCCGGACGGCACGCCCGGCAAGCGCAGGCCGACGATGCTCACGACGGACCTGGCGCTTCGCGTCGACCCGGAGTACGAGAAGATCTCGCGCCGGTTCCACGAGGACCTCGACGTGTTCCGGCTCGCCTTCGCCAAGGCCTGGTACAAGCTGCTGCACCGCGACATGGGCCCGATCGACCGCTACCTCGGGCCCTGGGTCGCAGAGCCCCAGCTGTGGCAGGACCCGGTCCCGGCCCACGAGGGCCCCGTCGTCTCCGACGCGGAGGTCGCCGACCTCAAGGCCAGGGTCCTCGACTCCGGCCTGACGGTCGACCAGCTCGTCCGTACGGCGTGGGCCTCCGCCGCGTCGTACCGGGACACCGACAAGCGCGGTGGCGCCAACGGCGCCCGCATCCGGCTCGCCCCGCAGAAGGACTGGGAGGTCAACGAGCCGGCCGAGCTGGCCGGCGTCCTCGATCGGCTCGAGCAGGTGCGCAGCGACTTCAACGGCGCCGGCGGCGCGCAGGTCTCGCTCGCCGACCTCATCGTCCTCGCGGGCTCCGCGGCGATCGAGAAGGCGGCGAAGGACGCGGGCCACGACGTGACCGTGCCCTTCACGCCGGGGCGCACGGACGCCACCCAGGAGCAGACCGACGTGGAGTCGTTCTCCGTGCTCGAGCCTCGGGCCGACGGCTTCCGCAACTACCTGCGCGCCGGCGAGAAGCTCCAGCCCGAGACACTGCTGCTCGACCGGGCGAACCTCCTGCGGCTCTCCGCTCCCGAGATGACCGTGCTGGTCGGCGGCCTGCGGGCGCTCGGGGCCAACCACGGTGGATCGCAGCACGGGCTGCTCACCGACCGGGTGGGGACGCTCACGAACGACTTCTTCGTGAACCTGCTCGCTCCCGGCACGGAGTGGACGACCTCCGAGTCGGCCGAGAACGTCTACGAGATCCGCGACCTGGCGAGCGGCGACGTGAAGTGGACGGCGACCGACGTCGACCTCGTCTTCGGCTCGAACTCCCAGCTGCGGGCGATCTCAGAGGTCTACGGCAGCGCCGACGCCGGGCAGAAGTTCGTCGACGACTTCGTCGCTGCCTGGGCCAAGGTCATGGACGCCGACCGGTTCGACGTCCACGGGTGACCCGTCACCTGTGACCTTCCACCTGGGCTTCGTGACCGGCGCGACGCCGGACAAGTGGGCCGGCACCTGGCGCGAGCGGCAACGAGAGCCGATCGAGCTGGTGCCGGTGACGCAGGAGGTCCAGGAGCACGGCGTCCGGACCGGCGCCCTCGACATGGCGCTGGTCCGGCTGCCGGTGGAGCGTGACGGGCTCCACCTGATCCCGCTCTACGACGAGCTGCCCGTCGCGGTGATGAACGTCGAGAACGCGCTGACGCTGCTCGACGAGGTGACCACCGAGGACCTCGCCGGCGAGCACCAGGACTGGGCCGGGCTGACCGCGCGCGAGGTGGCCGAGACGGTGGGGGCCGGCACCGGCGTCTGGGTGGTCCCGATGTCGGTCGCCCGGCTGCACCACCGCAAGGACGTCACCTACCGGACCGTCACCGACCTGCCGTCGACGACCATCGGTCTGACCTGGCTGGTCGACAACGACGACCCGCGCATCCAGACCTTCATCGGCGTCGTCCGCGGGCGCTCGGAGCGCAGCTCGCGGGGGTGACGCTGCAGCCTCTCACCAGGAGGTGGCGAGCGGCCGGCCCTCGGTGAAGCCGGCGGCCGACTGGACGCCCACCAGCGCCCGCTCGCGGAGCTGCTCGAGCGAGGCGGCGCCGGCGTAGGTGCAGGCGGAGCGCACGCCGGAGCAGATCTCGTCGATGAGGTCCTCGACGCCCGGGCGGGCCGGGTCGAGGTACATCCGGGCGGACGAGATGCCCTCCTCGTAGAGGCCCTTCCTCGCCCGGTCGTACGCCGACTCGGTCGCGGTCCGGTTGGCGACCGCGCGGGCCGAGGCCATGCCGAAGGAGACCTTGTACGCGCGGCCGGCCGAGTCCTCGATCAGGTCACCCGGCGACTCGTGGGTCCCGGCGAACCACGAGCCGATCATCACCGACGAGGCGCCGGCCGCGAGCGCCAGAGCCACGTCGCGCGGGTGGCGCACTCCCCCGTCCGCCCACACGTGCCTCCCGAGCTCGGCAGCCGCCGCGGCACACTCCAGCACGGCCGAGAACTGCGGCCGGCCGACGCCGGTCATCATCCGGGTCGTGCACATCGCGCCCGGGCCCACGCCGACCTTGACGATGTCCGCGCCGGCCTCGATCAGGTCTCGCGTGCCCTCGGCGGAGACCACGTTGCCGGCCGCGACCGGCACCTCCGGCGAGAGCGCCCGGACCGCGCCGAGCGCCTCGACCATCCGGTCCTGGTGCCCGTGCGCGGTGTCGACCACGAGGCAGTCCACGCCGGCGGCGAGCAGCCGGCCGGCCTTGTCGGCCACGTCGCCGTTGACGCCGACCGCGGCGGCGATGCGCAGACCGCCGCCGGCGTCCACGGCCGGGTCGTAGAGGGTGGCCCGCAGCGCCCCGGTGCGGGTGAGGACGCCGACCAGCCGCCCATCGTCGCCGACCCCGACCGCGATGCCCGCGTGGACCGTCTCGAGCTTGTCGAAGACCTCCCGAGGATCGGCGTCCGCGGACACGGTCACCTCGGCCGGCCTCATCACGTCCCGTGCCTGGGCGAACCGGTCCACCTCGGCGCAGTCCGCGGCCGTGACGAGGCCGAGCGGGCGGCCGTCCTGCACGACCACCGCGCACCGGTGCGCCCGCTTCGGCATCAGGGCCAGCGCCTCGGCCACCGTCTGGGTCGGCGCCAGCTCGATGGCGGTGTCGAAGACCAGGTGCCGCTGCTTCACCCAGGCGACGACGTCCGCCACTACGGGGATCGGGATGTCCTGCGGGATCACCACAAGCCCACCGCGACGGGCCACGGTCTCGGCCATCCGCTTGCCCGCGATCGCCGTCATGTTCGAGACCACGAGCGGGATCGTGGCGCCGGTGCCGTCCGACGTGGCCAGGTCGACGTCGTAGCGGCTGCTGAGCGAGGAGTGCCGCGGGACCATGAACACGTCGTCGTAGGTCAGCTCGTGGTCGGGCCCGCGGTCGTCGAGGAATC
This sequence comes from uncultured Actinomycetota bacterium, assembly GCA_963766475.1. GTDB lineage: Bacteria > Actinomycetota > Actinomycetes > Propionibacteriales > Nocardioidaceae > Nocardioides. The sequence continues at coordinate 284,522 of CAVXZS010000012.1, forward strand.
GCACGTGGGGGAATCCTACGGGCTCTCTAGGGTGGACCCCGTGGCTCTCCTCGACGCCGGTGACCCGGCTGCCCTGGCCGCCTCGGTGCGGGCCGCGTTCGCCGACCGCTACGGCGAGCCGCCCGCCACGGTCGGCCGCGCACCCGGCCGGGTCAACCTGATCGGCGAGCACACCGACTACAACGCGGGCCTGGTGCTCCCGGTCGCCCTCCCCCATGCGACGTACGCCGCCGCCCGGCCCCGCGCGGACGAGCTGCTCCGGATCGCCAGCGGACAGCAGGAGGACGTCTGGGAGGGCACCCTCGGCGAGCTCGGCCCCGGGTCGGTCGAGGGCTGGGCCGGATACGCCGCGGGGGTGGTCTGGGCGCTGCGCGAGGCGGGGTTCCCGGTGCCGGGAGTGGACCTCCTGGTCGACAGCCGGGTGCCGGTCGGGGCGGGGCTGTCCTCGTCCGCGGCGCTGGAGTGCTCCGTGGGGGTCGCCGTGCTCGACCTGCTGGACGTCGAGCTCACCGACGACGTGCGCAGCACCCTCGTCGCCGCCGCGATCCGCGCGGAGGCCGAGGTCGTCGGTGCACCCACGGGCGGGATGGACCAGACGGTCGCGGTGCACGGCGCCGAGGGCACCGCGCTGCTCATCGACTTCGACTCGGACGAGCGGACCGCCATCCGGCTCGACCTGGCCGGCCACACCCTGCTCGTCACCGACACGCGCGTGTCCCATGCCCTGTCCGACGGGGGCTACGGCTCCCGGCGGGCCGACTGCGAGGAGGCGGCCAGGGCGCTCGACGTGCCGACGCTGCGGCACGCCACCCTCGAGGGGGTCGAGGCCCTGACCGACGACCGCGTCCGCCGGCGCGCCCGGCACGTCGTGACCGAGATCCAGCGCGTCACCGAGGCGGTGGCCGCGCTCGGCCACGGCGACTGGGGCGAGGTGGGCCGGCTCTTCGACGCCTCCCACCGCTCGATGCGCGACGACTTCGAGATCTCCTGCCCCGAGCTCGACTGTGCCGTGGCGATCGCGGTCCAGGCGGGCGCGGTCGCGGCCCGGATGACCGGCGGCGGCTTCGGCGGGTCCAGCGTCGCCGTGGTGCCCGACGAGCGGGTCGAGGCGGTCACGCGAGCGGTCGACGCGGCGTTCGTCCTCGAGGGCTTCCGCGCGCCCGCCCACCTGGTCGCCGTGCCGTCGGCCGGCGCCCGCGTCATGCGCGGTTGAGTCGGCGTACTCAGGGCGACTCGGGTACGCCGCCCCGCGCGGCCGTCCCGGACCGGCCAGCATGGTTGCGGCATGACGAACACACCGAACTCCGCCCGCAACACCGCCGCCTTCTTCGCCCAGGCCGGCATCTCCTTCGCCATCGCGCTGCTCGCGATGCTCTTCGCGGTCCTGTACCTGCCGGTCGACCCCTGGGTCCGGGCCTTCCTCGGTCTCGGGACCCTCTACCTGACGACCTCGTCCTTCACCCTCGCCAAGTGCATCCGGGACGCCCAGGAGACGCAGTCGGTCGTCACCCGCCTCGACCAGGCGCGCGTCGACAAGATCCTGGCCGAGCACGACCCGTTCCGGACGGTCTCGTAGGACCGTGCCTTCCCGTGGTTGACTCGGCACACCCGCTCGCATCCACAGCTCGGAAGGACCTGTCCCGTGGCCAAGAAGAGCCCTCTCGACAAGATCAAGGACGCCGCCGCCGACGCAGCCGTCACCGTCGTCGGCACGGGCCAGAAGATGGTCGACACCGCGGTCGGTCAGGCGGTGGCCGTCGCCGGCGCCGTCGGCGCCAAGGTGCCGAGCCGCCGTCGCACGCAGGCACCGTCGGCGCCGGCGACGACCGGTGCCGTCGCCCAGCGTCAGGACGAGCCGCGCAAGTCCGAGGGCGACCCCGTGAAGCCGGCGGCCACGACGGCGCCCGCGAAGAAGGCCCCCGCGAAGAAGGCCCCGGCGAAGAAGGCTCCCGCGAAGAAGGCCCCGGCGACGAAGACGACCGCCAAGAAGGCAACTGTCAAGAAGACGACCGCAAAGAAGGCGCCCGCCAAGAAGGCTGCCGTCAAGAAGGCTCCGTCGGCGAAGGCGGCGGTGACCGCCCCCGCCAAGGCCGCCGCGAAGAAGTCGCCCGCCAAGAAGTCCGCGGCGAAGAAGGCTCCCGCGAAGAAGGCTCCCGCGAAGAAGGCTCCCGCGAAGAAGGCTCCGGCCAAGAAGGCCGCCGCCAAGAAGGGTTGAGCCCATGGACCCCCGCATGATCCTGACCCGGGGCGTGACCACCGGTCTTCGCCTGGGCCGAGGCGCCGCCGACCGCGTGGTCACCCTGGCCGGCCCGCCCCTCGGGCGCCTGACCGACAAGGTCGTGTCCAGGGTGCGCGGCTCCCAGGACGCCGGCCCGACGACGTTCACGCCGTCGAAGCGCGCCGACGAGACCCACGAGGCCGGGCCGGCGGCGCCGTCACCTGCCGTGGTGGCCCGCAACATCCCACCGCAGCGGCCGACGGCGAAGCCCGCCCGGCCGGCGAGGCCCAAGAGCGTCCCCGGGGCCAAGCTCCCACCTCCGCGCACCAGCACGTCCTAGTGTCCTAGAGGCGTGAGGCTTCCCGACCCGGCGCTCGTCGTCCTCGTCGGCCCGTCCGGCTCGGGAAAGTCCACCTGGGCCGAGTCGCACTACCGCCGCGACGAGATCGTCTCCTCCGACGCGCTGCGCGGCGTCGTCGGCAGCGGGCCGCACGACCTCGATGCGACCGCGGACGCGTTCGACCTGCTCGAGCGCGTGGTGGCCGCCCGCACCGGCCGCGGGCTGACCACGGTGATCGACACCCTCGGCACCGACGAGGCCCGGCGCCGGGCCTGGCTGGCCCGCGCCCGCGAGGTCGGGCTGCCGGCGGCGGCGGTCGTCATGGACACGCCCGATGCGGAGTGCCGGCGCCGCAACTCCGCGCGCGACCGGCCGGTGCCGGCGCCGACGCTGGCCGGTCAGCTCAAGCGGCACCGCGCGGTCGTCCCCCGGCTCGAGCTCGAGGGCTGGGACGCCGTCCACACGGTCGGGGTGGACGAGACGGCCGAGCGTCCGGTCACCAGCGTGGAGACGGCGCCGGGCCGCGCGGAGCGGCGCACCTCGCAGGGGCTCAAGGTGGTGCTCCAGCTGAGCCGGTTCCCGTGGGGCGAGGATCCGCTGGCCTGGCTGACGGGGGTGGCCCGGGCGGCCGACGGGGCCGGCTTCGCGGGGCTGTCGGTCATGGACCACCTCATCCAGATCCCGCAGGTGGACCGGGCCTGGGCGTCGATCCCGGAGCCATGGGTGACGCTGGGCGCCGTGGCGGCGCTCGGCACCGGGCTCGAGCTGGGCACGCTGGTCACGCCGGTGACGTTCCGCGCGCCCGGCATCACCGCCAAGGCCGCGGCGACCCTCGACGTGCTGACCGGTGGCCGGGCCTTCGTGGGCGTCGGCGCGGGCTGGTGGGAGCGCGAGCACGCGGCGTACGGCCTCGAGCTCCCGGCCCCCAGGCAGCGGCTCGACGACCTCGAGCGTGGCATCGAGACGATGAAGGCGCTGTGGGCGCCCGGCACCAAGGCGTACGCCGGTGCGCGGGCCGGCCTCCCGGAGACGACCTGCTACCCGAGGCCGGTGGGCGACCTGCCGGTGATCGTGGGCGGGACCGGCCCGCGCATGCTGCGGATCGCGGCCACCCTCGGCGACGCCGCCAACGTCCCCTCGGCTCGGCCGAAGCTGGACGAGCACGTCGCCACACTGCGCCGGCACTCCGCGACGGTCCGGGTCACCGTCCTCGACCTGCCGACGATCGGCACCGACCGCGAGGACGCCTGGGCGCGGGTCGAGCGGCTCCGCGGACGGACCGCGGCCGCGGCGTACGCCGCCCGCACGCATGCGGGCACCGCCGCCGACCAGCGCGACCGGTGGGGCGGCCTCGCCGAGCTCGGCGTGGACACGGTCTTCCTCGGTGTCGCGGACCTCGAGGGTCCCGACGACGTCGAGCGGCTGGCGCCCCTGCTGGGGTGACGCTGCACGGGCCACACGGGGGGCGGTGGGTCAGCAACCGTTGTGCACAGGTCCTCACGGGACGGCGGTGGGCCAGCAACCGTCGTCCCCGTGGAGAGACGTTGCCCAGCCACCGCCACCCGGACTTCGCTGTGGAGAGACGTTGCCCAGCCACCGCCACCCCTACTGTTCACTCCGCCGTCGCGCAGCTCACTTCAGCTCGGTGCTGGTCAGCCCCAGCACCCGCCGGGCCACGATCAGCTGCTGGATCTGCTGGGTGCCCTCGAAGATGTCGAGGATCTTGGAGTCGCGCGCCCACTTCTCCAGCAGCTCCGCCTCGCTGAAGCCGACCGCGCCGCACAGCTCGACGCACGACAGCGTCACGTCGGAGCCGACCCGGCCGGCCTTCGCCTTGGCCATCGAGGCCTCCAGCGAGTTGGGCTGGCGGTTGTCGGCCATCCAGGCGGCCTGGAGCATCAGCAGCCGGGCGCCCTCGAGGTCGGACTCGAGCTGGAGGAACTTCGCGGCCGCCGCGGACTGCGTGTACGCCGGCCGGTCGTAGTCGACCTCCACCCCGGCGCCCGCCAGCAGCTCGCGGGTCAGGTCGAGTGCCGCCGCCGCGCAGCCCACCGCCATCGACGCCACGAGGGGGCGGGTGTTGTCGAAGGTCGCCATGGCGCCGGCGAAGCCCTGTTTGGGATCCACCTCGGCCGAGCCGAGGAGGTTCTCCTTCGGCACCCGGCAGTTCTCGAGGAGGATCGTCGCCGTGTCGGAGGCGCGGATGCCGAGCTTGTGGTCGAGCCGCTCGACGCGCATGCCGGGCGTGCCCTTCGGGACGACGAACGACTTGATGGCCGCGCGGCCCAGCTCCTTGTCGAGGGTCGCCCACACCACGACGTGGTCGGCGCGGTCACCGGAGGTGACGAAGATCTTCTCGCCGTTGAGGACGTACTCGTCGCCGTCGAGCACCGCCGTGGTCCTGATGTTCGCCGAGTCCGAGCCGGTTCCGGGCTCGGTGATCGCCATCGCGGCCCAGACGCCGTCGAAGCGGGCGAGCTGGTCGTCGTCGGCCACGCTCGCGATCGCGGAGTTGCCGAGGCCCTGGCGGGGCATCGAGAGCAGCAGCCCGACGTCGCCCCAGCACATCTCCTGGATCGACATCACCGACGCCAGGTTGGTGCCGTTCTTGACCGACCCGTCGTCGGCCTTCTCGTCGCGGCGGACTCCGGCGGCACCGGCACCCTCGGACGCGCCCGACTCGCTCAGCCCGTCGATCATGGCCGCGAGCATGTCGAGCTCCTTGGGGTACTCGTGCTCGGCGAGGTCGTACTTGCGCGAGATCGGGCGCAGCATGTTCATCGCGACCTGGTGGGCCTGGCCGACCAGGGTCCGGAACTTCTTGGGGTCGTCGAGATTGATCGCCATCAGACCAGCACCGCACCTTCCATCACGCCGACGGCCCGCAGGTCGCGGTACCACCGCTCCACCGGGTGCTCCTTGACGAACCCGTGGCCGCCGAGCAGCTGGACGCCGTCGAGACCGATCCGCATGCCGTGGTCGGCGCACGCCTTGCGGGCCAGCGCGACCGCCTGGGCGAAGTCCTTGCCGGCGGCCGCGCGGCCGGCTGCCTTGTAGGTCAGCAGCCGCATCGCCTGCAGCTCGATCGCGATGTTGGCGACCATGAACGCCACCGACTGGCGGTGTGCGACCGGCTCGCCGAACGCCTCCCGCTCCTTGACGTACGGCGTGACGTAGTCGAGGACCGCCTGTCCGGTGCCGACCGCCAGCGCGCACCAGGCGAGCCGGGCGAGCCGCACGCACTCGGCGTACGTCGAGCCGTCGGTCGAGCCGAGCACGGCGCCCTCGTCGACCCGCACGTCGGTGAGCGTCAGCCGGCTCAGTCCGGCGGCGCGCACGCCCATCGACGGGTCGCCCTCCAGTGCCATCCCCTCCGTCGACGACTCGACCAGGAACAGCACGGGCCTGCCGTCGAGCTCGGCGCCGACCACGAAGAGCTCGGCGTCGGCCCCGCGAGGGACCAGCGACTTCACACCGTTGAGGACGAAGCCGTCGCCCTTCCTGACCGCGGTGGTCCGCGGGCTCAGGACGTCGAAGAGCACCTGCGGCTCGGTGAGCGCCAGTGCCGCGGCGGGAGCCTGCTCGTGACCGGGGCCCCCCACGAACGCCGGCAGGTAGGTCTGCTGCTGCTCGTCGCTGCCCCAGAGACCGATCGCGGTGGCGACCGAGCCGGGCGCCAGGGCGGCGACCGCCAGCCCCATGTCGCCCTTGGCCAGCGCCTCGGCGACCAGGGTGCCGGCCATGGCCGAGCGCTCCTCGGCGACGCCGCCGAGCGACTCCGGGAGCCCGAGGATCGGCAGCCCGATCTCGAGGCTGGCCTCGAGCAGCTCCTGGGGTGCCGCGCAGTCGGCGTCGGCAGCCGCCGCGGCCGGCCGCACGACCTCGGTCGCGAACTCGGTGACGACGTCGACGAGCAGCTGCTCGTCCTCGGTCGGGGTCAGGTCGAACTGGCCGCCGGCCTTCGCCGCCGGCGGGCGGACGCCGTCCTTGCCACGGGACCCCGCGCGCGAGAAGGTGCGGCCGGCCCGGGTCGCCGTGCTGAACCCGCTGCGGGTGACCGTGAAGACCGCCTGCTCGGCCTGCCTGCGCAGCCCCAGCCGGTCGAGGAGGTCGGTCTGGGCCAGCCGGCTGAGACCGGCGACGAGGTAGCCGATCGGGTCTCGTGTCTCCGTGGAGGCGACCCCGTGCTTGCCGCCTGGCCGGAGGTTCGGGAGCAACGACATGTCGATAATGTAACTCTGAGTTACACACGCGGCTACAGTCGGCGCGGGTGCCTCGCATCACACCCGCGTCCGCTGGTCTCAGGTGAGGTCGCGCCTGATCCGCCAGAAGCAGAAGCCGGTCAGCAGGCCGGCCAGCACGAGCAGGAGGCCGGTCTCCCGCAGCTGCAGGTTCCAGAACCGCGAGGCCGGCTGGTAGTCCACCTGCTGGCGGTATCCCTCGTCGGCGAGCTTCTGGAAGCACGCGTCCACCGTGGCGGGGTCCGCCCTGGGATCCGGAGCGCAGGCCGTCGCCCACGCGGGCAGGTATCTGACCGTGCCCCCGTCCGGGCCCAGCGTCCGGTTCGCGATGGTCCAGGCGCCGGGGTGGCCCGCCGTCACCTCCACCTGGATCTGCGGATCCGGGCCACCCTCGTCGCCGCTCATCAGGAAGCCCCGGATGTTCTCGGAGGTGATGGTGGTCGTGAGGCTCTCCGGGGTCATCAGATGCGCCTGGACGAGCACCGGCATCACGATCTGGATGGCCACGACCGTGGCGAGGGTCAGCGCCATCGCCGCGACGGTACGACGTACGACGAGTCCTGCGGCGACGCCGATGAGGAGCGCCAGCACCGTCATCCCGATCGGCACGACGCCGCGCGCCCCGAACAGGTCGGGCCAGAGGCGGGGCTCGCTGAAGGGGCTGTTGTCCGTGTAGCCCTGAGCGATGGCGTCGTCCAGCGGCCCGGCCCACCACGTCATCACCAGACCGATGGAGCCCGCGGCGACGGCTCCCAGGGCCACCAGCCCGAGCTTGGAGGCCAGCCACCTGGTCCGGGTGATGCTCTGGTTCCAGACCAGACGGTGGGTGCCCGCCTCGAGCTCGCGGGCGACCATGGGAGCCCCCCAGAACGCGCCGACGATCGCCGGCACGGCGTAGGCCAGCGACGTGCCGACGAAGAACACGGCCTTCTTGTTGCCGTCGGTGCTGAGCTGGGTGAAGAAGCCCTCGCCACTGGTGCGGAGGGTCTCCGCGAGCTGCGGGCCGGTGACCGCGAGCACCACGGCCGCGACGGCCAGCGCGCCCAGGACCACGACCGCGGAGCCGCGGAACTGTCGCCAGGTCAGCCAGATCATCGCAGTGCCTCCAGGCTCGGGCGGGCGTCGCTGCGGTTGCGCTCCACCGCGGAGCGCCCCATGTAGGCCAGGACCAGGTCCTCGAGGGTGAGCTTGCTGACCTCCCACGCCGGGTCGTGGATCGCCGCGTCGGTGCGCACGAGGTAGGTCGACTGCCGGTCGGTGTGGCTTGCGGAGATGACGTCCTGGTCGGCCGGCAGCTTCTCCTCGGCGCGCCGCGGGCCGGTCAGCAGATGATGGGTCGCCAACAGGTGCTCGATGTCACCGGCCACCTGGACCCGGGAGTCGACGAGGACCACGAGGTAGTCGCAGGCCCGCTCCACGTCCGACACGAGGTGGGAGGACAGCACGACACTGAGCTCCTGCTCGGCGACCGTCTCCATCAGGTCCTGGAGGAACTCCCTCCGGGCGAGCGGGTCCAGGCTCGCCACCGGCTCGTCCAGCAGCAACAGCTCGGGACGCTTGGCGATGCCCAGGGTGAGCGCCAGCTGGGCCCGCTGACCGCCGGACAGCCGGCCCGCACGTTGCTTCGGGTCGAGGCCGAGCCGCTCGATCCGGTCGTCGGCCAGGGCGCCGTCCCAGGCGGGGTTCAGGTGTGCTCCGATGCGCAGGTGGTCGGCCACGCTCATGTTGGCGTAGGTGGGCGTGTCCTGGCCGACGTAGCCGACCTTCTGCCGCTGGGCGTCGCGGCCGGTGGGCCGCGCACCGAGCACCTCGATCTCCCCGGCCGACGGCGTCAGCATGCCGACGGCCAGGTTGAGGAAGGTGCTCTTGCCGGCCCCGTTGGGACCGACCATGCCGACCACTCGGCCCGAGGGCACCTCGAGGGTGCAGTCCGAGAGGGCCCACTTGCGTCCGTACCTCTTGCCAAGTCCGGTGGCGGCGAGCACGGCGCTCATGCCGTGTCCTCGATCACCGCGGAGCGAAACGTGGCCAGGAACAGCGCCTCGATGCTCTCGTCGTCCAGCCCCGCCCGCCTGGCCTTGGCCAGCCACTGCTCCAGGCTCAGGCGCAGCGGACCGTGCGCGGCGAGGGTGTTGTCGGTCAGCGTCCGGGTCACGAACGTGCCCACGCCCTGCCGCGCCGCGACGAGCCCCTCGTGCTCGAGCTCGCGGTAGGCCTTCAGCACGGTGTTGGGGTTGATGGCGAGGTGTCCCACCACGTCCTTGACGGTCGGGAGCTGGTCGCCCTCGCTGAGCAGTCCGAGCCGCAGCGCGCGGCGCACCTGCTGGACCAGCTGGAGGTAGGGCGAGACGCCCGACCTCCCGTCCAGATGGAACTCAATCATCGGCTCCTCTAATCCACTAGGTGACTAGTACAATAGCCTTCGTCATCCCACCGCGCCAGTGCCACCTAGGATTTGGGCATGGCCCACCTCTCCCCCGAGACCGAGCACGCGCCGTACGGGCCGCTCCCCCGGGGTGGGATCGTCCGGCCCATCACGCGCTGGGGCGAGGAGGTCATGCACCGGGTGCAGCAGCCGGTCACGACGTACGACGAGGATCTGGCCCGGCTGGTCGCCGACATGGTCGAGACGATGTACGCCGCCGACGGGGTCGGGTTGGCGGCCTGCCAGATCGGTGTCGACCGGGCCGTGTTCGTCTTCGACTGTCCCGACGAGGACGGCCGTCGGACGGTCGGAGTGGTCTGCAACCCCGAGGTCACCCTCCCCGAGGGCAGGGACCGCAAGCTCGACGAGAGCGAGGAGGGCTGCCTGTCCTACCCCGGCGCGTTCGTCGAGTGCGCGCGGCCGGACGTCGCCACCGTCCGCGGCACCGGGCTGGACGGCTCGGCGGTCCTGTTCAGCGGCACCGGCATGCTGGCCCGCTGCCTCCAGCACGAGACCGACCACACGAGGGGCAAGGTCTTCGGCGACCGCCTGCCGACCAAGCAGCGCAAGAAGCTGCAGAAGGCGATGGAGAAGGCGGCCGAGGACTACCCGCTGGACTGGCCGGCCCAGTGACGGCCCCGTGATGCCCCGGGTCCGGATCGAGCACCTCACCCGCGAGGCCCTGGCTGCGCTGGCGTCGGGCGACCTCGAGGCGGCCCGGGCCGCGACCGGGCACCTGCTGACGCCGTGGCAGGTCTCCGACGACGGGCCGGTGGGCACCTGGCGACGCCGTGCCGCGCAGGTCGTCTCCACCCCGGAGGACCTGCCCTGGGTGACCGGCCTGCTCGTGGACGAGGACACCGAGGACGTCGTCGGGGCGGCAGGGTTCCACGGCGCGCCCGACGAGAACGGCATGGTCGAGGTCGGCTACGGCGTCGACCCGGCGTACCGCCGGCGCGGCTACGCCCGCGCCGCGCTGCTGCTCATGATCGAGCGGGCGCGGTCACACCCGTCGATCAGCGTCTTCCGGGTCACGGTCTCGCCGACCAACGCCGCGTCCCTCGGCCTGGTCGCTCAGCTCCCGTTCGTCGAGATGGGCGAGCAGTGGGACGACGAGGACGGCGTCGAGACGATCTTCGAGATGTCGGTCGAGGCCGCGCCCTAGCGATAGGGGAAGACGGTGCCGCCCCCGGCGGCGAGCGACTCGGCCACGATCCGCAGGTGCTCGCTCATCAGGTCCGGCGGCAGCTCGGGCAGGACGTCGTCCCAGAACGCCAGCATCGGGCCGCGGCCCTGCATCATCCCGGCCGGTCGCGCGAGCGCCCACAGGTGGAAGTGCTCGGAGCCGTCGCCCCAGCGGGCGAAGTGCGTGCGGGCCACCCCCGGGATCTGCTTGACGGCGACGTTGACCCGCTGCAGCAGCACCCCCAAGGTGGCCAGCACGTCGAGGGGGGCGTTGTCGAGCGTGCAGTGCCGGTTGGGCGCGATCCCTCCGACGTACGGCAGGGACATCGGGGCGAAGCCGGCGTTCACGTGCCACAGGTCGTCGGCCCAGATCGTGTGCTCGGAGGGCTTGCAGTGGTGACACTCGGCCGGGTCGAGCTCGCCATCCCGCGGCTCCTCGGGCACCAGCATCGGCTCGAGCTCCTTGAGCGTCACCGCGTCGAAGCACGACAGCCGGTCGTCGACGAGGGGCTGGCCCGAGAGGCGCTCGCCTATCGGCAGCGTGCGGTGGTAGGGCGAGTCGGCCTCGTGGGTGCGGTACTCGGTCACCCCTCGACGTTAGCGCCGGGCCGCCACGTAGCAGGCCACGGCCGTGGCGGCCGCGACGTTGAGCGAGTCGATGCCGGCGGCCATCGGGATCGTCGCCCGGCGGTCCGCGGACCGCTCCCACCGCGCGGACAGTCCGTGACCCTCCGACCCCAGCACCAGCGCCAGCCGGTCCACCCCGGCCACGGCCTCCTCGACGGGGACCGAGTCGTCGGCCAGCGTGAGCGCCACCGTGGTGAAGCCGCGCTCGGCGAGCGCCGGGAGGGCGTCGTACCAGTCCGGCAGCCGGGTCCAGGGCAGCGCGAACACGGCGCCCATCGCGACCTTGACCGACCGCCGGTAGAGCGGGTCGGCGCAGCGTGGGGCCAGGAGCACGGCGTCGAAGCCCAGGGCGGCGCCCGACCTGAAGATGGCTCCGACGTTGGTGTGGTCGACGATCTCCTCCAGGACCAGGACCGATCTCGCCCCCGCCAGGACGCCGTCCAGCGGCGGGAGGGGACTCCGCTCGAGCGAGGCGAGCGCCCCCCGGTGCACGTGGAAGCCGGTCACCTCCTCGGCCAGCTCCTCCGGCACCACGAAGCAGGGCGCGTCGGTCGTGGACAGCACGTCGGCCAGGCCGTCGAGCCAGCGCGGTGCCATGAGGAAGGAGCGGGGACGGTGGCCGGCCTCGACCGCTCTCCGGACCACCTTCTCCCCCTCGGCCAGGAACAGGCCGTGCTCCGCCTCAAGGTGCTTGCGGAGCTCGACGTCGCGCAGGTCGCGGTAGTCGGCCAGTCGCGGGTCGTCCGCGGACCCGATCTCCACCAGCGCTGCCATGCGACTCAGTAGTGCTCGGGGCGGGCCACGGCCACGACGTCACCGATCACGATGATCGCCGGGGGCTGGACCGCCTCCCGCGCGAGGTCGGCCTCGAGCGCGCCCAGCGTGGACAGCACGGTGCGCTCTCCCGGCATGCTCCCGTCGCAGATGACTGCGACGGGAGTGTCGGGCTTGCGGCCGCCGGCCAGCAGGGCGCCGGCGATGGCGGGCGCGTTCTCGACCGCCATCATCAGCAGCAGGGTGCCGTGCAGCCGCGCGACGGCGTCCCAGTCGGTGAGCGAGTCGGGGTGCCCGGGTGGCAGGTGCCCGGAGATCACGGTGAAGTCGTGCGCGACGCCGCGGTGGGTGACCGGGATCCCGGCCAGGGCCGGCACCGCGATGGGGCTGGTCAGCCCCGGCACCACCGTGACCGGTACGCCGGCGGCCCGGCAGGCCTCGACCTCCTCGAAGCCGCGGCCGAAGACGAAGCTGTCACCGCCCTTGAACCGGACCACCCGCTTCCCGGCCCGCGCCCGGTCCACCAGGATCCGGTTGATCTCCTCCTGCAGGGCCGACCGCCCGCGGGGCAGCTTGGCCACGTCGACCAGCTCGACGTCGGCGGGCAGCTCCCCGAGCAGCTCGCGCGGGGCCAGCCGGTCGGCGACCACGACGTCCGCCTCCATCAGGGCCTTGCGCCCGGCCACCGAGATCAGCTCGGGGTCGCCGGGCCCGCCACCGACCAGGACCACGCCGGGCGACCGGTCGCGCTGGTGACGGGCGACGATGGTGCCCTCGCGCAGCCCCTCGAGGATCTCGTCGCGCACCGCGGCGCTGCGCCGCGGCTCACGGTTTCCGAGGACGGCGACGGTCACGCCCGCATGCCGGCCGACCGCCGGGGTCCAGGCGCTGGCCCGGGTGGCGTCGTCCGCGCGCACGCAGAACACCCGGCGACTCTCCGCGCCCGCCGTCACCGCCTCGTTGACGGCGGTGTCGTCCGTGGCCGCGATGACGTACCAGGCGCCGTCGAGGTCCGCGTCCTCGAAGCCCCGCCGGTGCCAGGTGATCTCGCCGGCCGTGGCCAGGCCCTCCACCGCCGGCGTCACCTCGGGCGACACCAGGACGACGTCCGCGCCGGCCGCGATCAGCTGCGGCACCCGGCGCTGTGCGACGTGACCGCCGCCGACCATGACGACGCGGCGGCCGGCGAGCCGCAGGCCGGCGGGGTAGGGAGGATGGTCGTCCACGGCACCATCATCCCGGTTGCGGGTACCGGCGCCGTGGCGTGCGCCCACAGCGCGGACCACGTTGCGAACCACATCCCCTCTGCGACAGGAGCCTCGATGTCCATCGACCGCCCGGTGAGTCCCGACCCCTACGACCTGCTGCCCACGGTCCCGTCGTTCACGGTGACCAGCGACGACGTCACCGACGGCGAGCCGCTCAAGGACGACCAGGTCAACGAGTTCGGTGACACGTCCCCTCAGCTGTCGTGGTCCGGCTTCCCGGAGGACACCAAGAGCTTCACGGTCACGTGCTTCGACCCGGACGCCCCGACGCCCAGCGGGTTCTGGCACTGGGTCCTCGTCGACCTCCCGGCGGACTGCACGTCCCTCGACGCCGGTGCGGGCGCCGAGGGCGCCGACCTGCCCGGCAAGGCGTTCATGTGCCGCAACGACGGCGGGACGAAGGCGTTCATGGGTGCCGCGCCCCCGGAGGGTGACCAGGTGCACCGCTACTACTTCGTGGTGCACGCGGTGAAGGAGGAGACCCTCGGCGTCGACTCCGACGCCTCACCGGCGGTGGTGTCGTTCAACCTCGCGTTCAAGACCGCTGCGCGGGCGATCGTGCACGGGACCTACCAGCACTAGGGACCTCGCGAACCGCACAGCCGTTCGGAGCATCAAAGGAGACATGAACAGACTCCTCGTCCTCAGCCTGCTGGCGGGCTTCTCGGCGCAGATCGCCCTCGGCGCGCCCGCCGACGCGGCCGGTGCGACCTGCAACGGCCTCGCCGCCACCATGGTCGGGACGCCGGGCAGCACCGTCACCGGTACCGACGGCTCCGACGTCATCGTCACCAACGGTGCGGTGCGCGTGGACGCAGGTGGCGGTGACGACGTCATCTGCACGACCGCCTCGGTGGACAACGAGTTCGACTCCGCGGTCGTTGTCATGGCCGGCGACGGTAACGACCTGGTCGACCGTCGCGGCGACGCGGATCCGCTGGCCACGGGCTTCGCGGATCTCGGCACGGGAAACAACATCTTCTACGGCTCGGCGGCGCGGGACTCCGTCAGCAGCAACGCCGGGCCTGCCGACGTCCTGAGCACCGGGGACGGCAACGACGCCGTGTTCCTCGACTACGCCGGGACAGTGACCACGGAGGCCGACGCGGTGGACCTGGGCGCCGGTGACGACGTCCTTTCCCTCAACACGGGCTTCTCCACCGGGCTGACCCTCAGTGGCGGCCCGGGCACGGACAGCCTGTCGCTCGAGGGGTCGCCGGGACCGAAGTGGACCCTGGACGCCGCGGCCGGAGAGGTTCGCGTCGGAGCCACGGTGTACATGCGCTTCTCCGAGTTCGACGAATACGCCTCCTACGGGGACGACCCGTTCGCATTCGTGGGAAGCGATCGGGCCGAGAGCCTTGTCGGTTTTGCCTCCACGCTGCAGTCCGCGGCGATGGGCGGTGGCGACGACGACCTGACGATCTGGACCTTCACCGGCAAGAACAAGCTGGCCCTCGACGGCGGCGCCGGGCGTGACTCGGTCGAGCTCGCGGGCTCCAGGTCGACGTCGATCGACCTCGATCTGCGCCGTGGGCGGATCGACTCCTCGCCCGGGCCGATCGGGACGGTTCGTCGCTTCGAAAGTGCGCTCGTGTCGGGCGCCCGCGTCGAGGTGAAGGGCACCGGCGGTGCGAACGAGATCGTCGTCAAGGCCTGCGGCGAGGCCGTGGTCCACGGCCGGGGCGGCGACGACGTCCTGTCACTGACCCAGCGCAACAGCCCGTCGTGCCTGGAGCGACGCGTCCGATCGGCGTACGGCGACGGTGGGAACGACCTCCTGACCGGTGACCCTGGGCGCAACCTGCTCGTCGGCGGCCGCGGCCACGACGAGGCGGACGGCGGGGGCGGAGTGGACACCTGCCGCCAGGTCGAGGTGCGGACCCGCTGTCCGCGTGGCTAGCTAACGCCGCGCGGCGTACGCCGCGGGCGACTGGCCCACGAGCGCGGTGAAGTCGCGGGTGAAGTGGGCCTGGTCGAACCACCCGAGCTCGAGGGCCAGGGTGGCCAGGTCGACGACCGTGCCGGTGTCGATCCGGTCGACGGCGTCGTGCAGCCGGGCGCGCTGCAGCACCCACTTGGGGCCGACACCGACGTAGCGGCGGAACAGCCGCTGGAGGGTCCGCTCCGACATCGCGTGCCGGCGCGCTGCGAGACCGACACTGGTCAGGGTCGGGTCGGCCTGGATGGCCCGGACGACCGCCAGCACCTCGTCGTAGCGCTCGTCGCGCGCCGGCACCCGGTCGAGCAGGAAGGCGTCCACCACCCCGGCCCGCTCGCGATCGGTCTCGACCGGGAGCACGTCGCGGACCAGGACGTCGGCGAGCTCGCCGAACGCCGCGCTCAGCGGAACGACCCGGTCCGTCCATCCGCCGACGTGGGCTCCGGTGAACGCCCCGAAGCCGCCGGGGCGGAACTTCACGCCGAACACCCGGCCGCTCCCCGAGATCTCCTGGCTGAACTTGCGAGTGATCACACCGTGCACCAGGCCGGCCGGCATCCGGTGACCGAACCGGGGACGGCTCCCGCTCTCGACGGTGACGTGCACCGACGGGTGACTGACCACCTCGGACACGAACCCCGGCCCGTCGAGGTCCCACGCCACGGTCCAGTAGTGGTCCACCCACGTCGCCAGCCCCGGATCGGCGTCGAGCCGGTCGCGGCGCACGAGCGCGTCGTTGACCTCGGGCCGCAGGATGCCGACCGCCGGCGGGTTGGTGACGGTGGTGTCGGAGATGTCGCCCACGGCGCGGAGCCTAGGGCGAGCCATCGACGACCGGCATGATGCAGCGCGTGGACCGCTCCCGACACGCGCTGATCTGGGTGCCCGCGCTCGTCCTCGCCGCCACCGTGGCGCAGCTCGCGGTGGCGACCTTCGTGCCCGGTATCGAGCGCTTCGCCGACAAGGCGTTCGGCGCCCGGCTCGCGGCGTATCCGGTGATGATGCTGCTGGTGCCCGCGGTCTGGTGGCTGGCCGTGAAGCGACGCCGTCCGCAGGCGACCCCGCCGTACGTCGCGTTCGCGCTGATCATGCTCGGCTTCCTCGTCGACACCACCGGCAACAGCCTCGACTTCTACGACAGCATCACGTGGTGGGACGACATGAACCACTTCGTGAACTGGTTCTTCCTGCTGTCGGGGATCGGGCTGATCATCGCCCGCGACCTGCAGCCGCGGTGGGCCCAGGTGCTGCTGGTCGCAGGGCTCGGCTGCCTGCTCGCGCTCGGGTGGGAGATCGGCGAGTGGTACACCTTCATCCGGCACGGCACCGAGCTCGACACCGCCTACGAGGACACGCTGGCCGACATGACGCTCGGCTCGTCCGGAGCCTTTCTCGCGGCCCTCCTCGTCGCGCGAGTAGCCTCGCGTCGGTGATTCGCGGGAGCCTGCACGTCGCAGTCGCGACGCGGGCCTTCCGGAGGTACTCGACCTACCGCGCCGCGACCCTGGCCGGGATCTTCACGAACTCGGTCTTCGGCGTCATCTACTCCTACGCCTACCTGGCGCTGTGGCACGCCAACCCCCACGCCGGCGGCTACGACGCGACCGATGCCGTCACCTACGTGTGGCTCGGCCAGGCGCTGCTGATGACCGTCGCCCTCTGGGGTGGCGGCACGACGGACGACCTCATCGAGAGGATCAGGTCCGGCGACGTCGCGATCGACCTCTACCGCCCGGTGGGGTTCGTGGCGTGGTTCCTGGCCGGCGACCTCGGCCGCGCGACCTACCACCTGCTCACCCGGGGCCTGGCGCCGACGATCGTGGGACTGGTGCTCTTCGAGATCGCCATGCCGCCCACGCCGCTGCACGCGGTCGCGTTCGCGGCGTCCCTCCCCCTCGCGGTCACCGTGAGCTTCGCGATCCGCTTCCTGGTCGCGGCCAGCGCCTTCTGGGTCCTCGACGCGTCCGGGCTCCGCGTCCTCTCCGGAGCCCTGGCGATCTTCTTCAGCGGGATGATGCTCCCCCTGGTCCTCTTCCCCGGATGGCTCGGCACGCTGGCGGAGGCGCTCCCCTGGTCGGCGTTCATCCAGGTCCCGATCGACATCTGGCTCGGCCAGCACGACGGGCTCGGCCTGCTGGGCGCGCTGGCGTTCCAGGCGCTCTGGGTCGTCGTCCTGCTCGGCGCCTGCGAGCTGATGCTCCGGGCAGCGACGCGCAAGGTCGTGGTGCAGGGTGGCTGAGCCTCTCGTCCTGACCCGCCGCTACGTCGACATCGCCTGGTTGTGGGTCCGGGCCGCCTGGGTCTACCGCGCCTCCTTCCTCACGCTCGTGGTGGCCAACGGACTCATCACGGGGCTCGACGCCGTCGCCATCTGGATCACCTTCACCCACCTCCAGCTGCTCGGCGGCTTCGAGCTCCACGAGGTCGCCCTGCTCTACGGCGCCTCGTCGCTCGGCCTGGGCATCGCGGACACCCTGATCGGCAGCGTCGAGCGGGTCGGCGAGTACGTCCGCACCGGGCGCCTCGACCAGATGCTGACCAAACCGCTCCCGCTGCTGCTCCAGGTCTGCGCCGACCAGTTCACCCTTCGCCGTCTCGGCCGGATCTCCCAGGCGGCCCTGGTGTTCGGCTGGGCCGCGTCGTACGTCGACTGGACGCCCGCTCGGGCGGGCGTGGCCGTCGTGATGATCGCCTCCGGGGGCGCGCTGTTCTTCGGGCTGTTCGTGACCTTCTCGTGCATCCAGTTCTGGACCCACGACGCGACCGAGTTCGCCAACGCCTTCACCTACGGCGGCGCGACCCTGACGCAGTACCCGCTCACGATCTTCCCGAAGGAGCTGATGCGCTCGCTCACGTTCCTCCTGCCGGTGGCGTTCGTGAACTGGTATCCGTGCCTCTACCTGCTGGGTCGTGACGATCCGTTCGGCATGCCCGCGTGGCTGCAGTTCTGCTCCCCGGTCGCGGCGGTGCTGATGGTCTCGGTGGCCCTCCTCGCCTGGCGGACGGGCGTCCGCCGCTACACCTCGACAGGATCCTGACGTGGCCCTCATCGACGTCCGGGACCTCGAGCGGAGCTTCGTCGTCCGCAAGCGCGCCCGCGGCCTGCGCCGGACCGCGGTCACCATCCGGGCCGTGCACGACCTCACCTTCGGCATCGAGAGTGGCGAGATGGTCGGCTACATCGGGCCGAACGGCGCCGGGAAGTCCACCACGATCAAGATGCTCACCGGCATCCTGGTGCCCACCGGCGGTCACGTCAGGGTCGACGGGCTGGAGCCGCGCCGGGACCGCATCGAGCTGGCGCGCCGGATCGGCGTGGTGTTCGGCCAGCGCACCACGCTGTGGTGGGACCTCCCGCTGCGCGACTCGTTCGACCTGCTGCAGAAGATCTACCGGACCGACCCCGCCCGGCACCGTGCCAACCTCGCGGAGTTCGTCGAGCTGCTCGCGCTCGGCGACCTGCTCGACACGCCCGTGCGCCAGCTCAGCCTCGGCCAGCGGATGCGCGGGGACATCACCGCCGCGCTCCTCCACGACCCGGAGATCCTCTACCTCGACGAGCCCACCATCGGCCTCGACGTCGTGAGCAAGGGTCGCCTCCGCGACTTCCTGCGCACCCTCAACGCCGAGCGCGGCACCACGCTGCTGCTCACCACCCACGACCTCCAGGACATCGAGGCGCTCTGTCGCCGGGTGATCGTGATCGACCACGGCACCGCGGTCTACGACGGGACGCTGGCCGGGCTGCACCAGCAGGGCGGCTCCACCCGGACCCTGGTGGTCGACCTCGTGGACGAGAGACCGGCCATCTCGGTGGCGGGCGCCACGGTCCGCCGGGTCGAGGGACCGCGTCAGTGGCTCAGCTTCCCGGCCGACGCCTCCGCCGCGCCGATCGTGGCCGCCGTGGTGGCGGCGTACGACGTCGCGGACCTGTCCGTGCAGGAGCCCGACATCGAGGACGTGATCCGCGAGCTCTACTCACGCTGAACCGAGGACCTACGTGGCGGGCTCCGTGGCCGGCACCGCCGCCCTGCTCAGGATCAGGACCGCGCGGTCGTCGTCCCCGCTCTCGACCTGGCCGATGATCCGGGTCGCGGCGCCGCCGAACCCCATGCCGACCGCCTCCCGGGCGGCCCGCTGCAGCCAGGCGATCCCGACGTCGATGTGCGCGGAGCGGTCCTCGACCACACCGTCGGTGTAGAAGAGCAGCGCCTCGCCCGGGAACAGCCTGCCGTGGCTGACGTGGAGCTCGGGGTCGGCCAGCACGCCCAGCGCCGTGCCGCGGGCGTTGTCGATCAGCCACTCACCGCTCGGCAGGTCCAGGCGCAGCGCGGGCGGATGCCCGGCGCTGGTGATCTGGTAGCCGCCGCTCCGGAGGTCCACGAGCAGGTGCACCGCGGTGGCGAACGACTCGTCGTCCTTCTGACGCAGCAGGAAGTCGTTGGCAGCCCGGAAGAGCTGCTCGGGTTGCAGCGCCCCGATCAGGCCGCCCAGAGCGCCCGAGAGCTGCAGCGCCGCCGGCCCGGCGCCGGTGCCCTTGCCGCAGACGTCGACGAGGATCACCTCCAGGTGCCCGTCCTCGCGCAGGTCGGCCACCAGGAAGTCACCGGCGTAGCCGACCCCGTCGGAGGCGATCATCGCGCTCTGCGACTCCCAGCCCTCGGGCAGCGGGGGGATGCGTCCTTGCGCCTGAAGACGGCCCTTCAGGTCTCCCAGGAGCGCCTCGCTCAGCGGCGACGGCAGGTTGCTGTGCGCCCGGCCGGAGACGTAGAGCACGAGCAGCACCGCCACGAGGAACTCCGTGATCGCCACCCACTGGATGGCCGAGACCTCCTCCTTGACGATGAGGGACAGGGACCCGGCGACCGCGTCCACGACCGCGACCGCCGCCAGCGGCCGGAAGCTGAGCAGGATCCGGGCCACGAGCAGCCAGAGGAAGTATGCCGTCAGCGGCATCCAGCCGCGGTTGACCAGCGACACGACGAACGACGCGCCGATGAGCAGCACGACGACACCGGCAACCGTCCACTGGGCGCGGACAGAACCGCTGCGCCACGCGTCGGCGCGCGATCGCAGCCACCCAGTCCCCCGGACAGCCATCCCGAAAGACTAGTGGTTGCTCGATCTCCCTAGACTCGCGGGCGTGGCCGACCCCGAGCTCCGCGTCCGTCGCGCCGGGGCCGGTGACGTCGATGCCCTGCTGACCATCTCCTCGGGGCTCTGGGCCGAGGACGCCGGCACCCACGACCCCGAGGTGATGAACACCGACTGGCCGCAGCAGCACGGTCGAGCCTCCTTCGAGGCGCTGGTCGACGCCTTCCTGGACTGGGCACGGGACCGCGGGGCGCCGTACGCCGTCGTGACGGCGTTCGCGGCGAACACCGGCGCGCAGCGGTTCTACGGACGGCGAGGCTTCGCCCCGCACACGGTCACCCTTCGTCAGCCGCTGTAGCAGCCATGGTGCGGAACCGCGCCTCGCTCTCGTCGGACAGGGCCGCCGCGATCCGCTCCGCCATCCAGGCCCCCATCGGCGGCAGGTCCGCGACCGGGCACCAGCGCACGTCGACGGACTCGTCGTCCGCGACGTAGGCCTCGCCCGACAGCCAGGTGCACGCGAACGTGAGGTCGAGGTAGCGGGCGCGGTCGCCGTTGGCGTAGACAACCTCCTCACCCACGCTGGTCAGGCCAGCCGGTCCACCCGGATCTCGACACCGGTCTCCTCCAGGGCCTCGCGGACCGCGCAGACCGCCGGCTCCTCCCCGGGGTCGATGATGCCGGTCACCGGGGTCCACCGGTGGTTGTCGGAGCGCTGGACGAGCAGGATCTCCTCGCCTCGACGGATCACGGCGGTCACGCCGGGCAGCCAGAGGAGCTCGTGGCCGATCCCGGCGCGCAGCTGCAGGACGTAGTCGGGGGTCGGCACGTCAGTCGAGGCCCGCGAGCTCTCCGGCGAGCTCCACCCGTACGCCGGGGTGGAGGTCGACGCCGGGTGGGGCATCGAGGATCATCCGGGCATGCGTGGCGGTGATCCGGCGGGTGCCGCGCGCGTCGACGAGGAAGCCCAGCCCGTGCGGGGTCAGCCAGACGTAGCGGCCCTGGCCGCACTGTCGGGAGCGGTAGCCGCCGTGGGTCTTGTAGCGATGATGTCGCCGGCCCAGCGGACCGGAGTTGTGGGTGCCGGTCTGCCCCGGCGGGCCGGTCGCGTGTGGCGTGGGGTGGTCGTAGTCGACGTTGCGGTTTGTCGAGGTGGCGTAGGGCCAGTAGTCGCCGCCGGTGATCAGGTGGACGCGCTCCTTGAGCGACTCCGGATGCTCATAGGCCGTCGTGCGGACCCGGTCGGACAGATCGAGCACCGGCTTCACGACCAGCTGTGTTCGCGCGAGCAGTGACTGCAGGCCGGTGAGGGTGCACGGCCCGAGACCTTCCACTCGGGCGATCCCGCCGGCGCCGTGGAGTGCGGCCTGGTGGAGGTGGACGTAGAGCACCGCCGTGGGTGCCAACGGGGCCAGGTCGACCTCGCGCAGCGCGTCGAGCAGGTCGGCCGGGAATGCCGTGGCCCGGTTGGGCTCGGAGCCTTGACGTCGAGGTCGAGCTGTTCCTGGGGGTCGCGGTGTTCCAGCAGCAGGGTGAGGAGCTCGGCGGGGCGGGCCAGCCAGCCGAACGCGATCGCCCGCAGCTCATCCGCGGCCGCTTCTGGGTGGCGGTCCGCGATGATCTCCGCGACCCGGGCCACGATCGCCTCCACCCAGACCGCGTCACCGGCCTCGACCCGGGCGATCACGGTGCGCAGCCCGAACTCGTCGGTGCGGGAGGAAGAGACGTAGCGACGGCGGCGCTCGGCCTCGACCCGCTCCTCGTGCAACCCGGGGTCGGCCTCGATGATCTTCGCCTCCGCGACCGCCAGCACCCGGCCTCCGGACTCACCGGCGATGACCCGCGCCACCGCCCGGTCCACCACCCCGACCCGGTCGGCGGGCAGGTGCCGCGACAGCGTCGCCACCCGACGCGCGACGTAGAGATCGGCCTCGCCGGCGACGCAGACCGTCCAGACCTCCGGAAGCCGGTGCATCAGGTCCAGGACGTCGGCCATCGCGTTGCGCGTCGCGCCCACCCCCGTGCCCCGGGCCAGCGCGATCTCACCGAGGCAGAGGTCCCGCACCTCCGGGGTGCCCTGACCACCCACCTGGACCAACGCATCCCACTCGCTGCTCGGCGGATCAGAGTGCATCGCGGCCCACTGCGCCAACACTTCCAGGTCCCGCACCTCAGCCAGCCGACGAGCCCGCACCGCCCCAGTCGCGGCGGCCAGCAGGCCACCCGCATCCAGGTCGGACAGGTCCTCGTTCATGACACCCACGCTAGACGTGCCCACCGACAGTCCGACCTCGGCGCAACGAGCGATCGGCTCGGCGGAGGGTTGGCCGGGCTACTGGGGCCTCGCGGGACCGGAGCTCGGCAGCCTCACGCTCTGCCGGTCGTTGCTCGAGGCCGGCCTTGTCGACCGCTTCCGGGTGGTCGTCTTTCCCGTCATCACCGGAAGCACCGGGGAGGAGCGCATCTACGACAGGTATCCCGACGTCGGCCTCGAGATGGTCACCAGCCGCACATTCGACGGCAGGATCCAGCTGCTCGAGTACGTACCCCAGGTCCTCACCGGTCGGCCGAGCAGCGACCACCCCACGACCTGAGCTCCGGCCGCCACCACTCGGCCAGGCGACCGCTGGCTGAGGGGCTGTCCCGGTGCGTCGGAACGTGCGATGCAAGCCGCGAGTGAGTTGAAGACGACTGGCCTTCGTCGGTTCAGCCGCGGGTCAGCTGCAGCGGGTCGGCCGGCCCGTCGTCGGAGGCTCGGCCCTTCAGGCTGCCGACGAAGAACCGGCCCGTGTCGAGCGGGACCGGGTCACGGCCGCGCTGCGGGTAGCAGCTCTGCGGTGCAGAGACGCTGACGCGGTCGTTGTCCTCGTCCCAGTGCGCACGCAGGCCCAGACACTTGTCCGGGAGGCAGACCTCCGTGTCACACGTGAGGAACTTCGTCCGGGCGTGGCCCCCGACGCTGCTCACAATGATGAGCAGACTGCGGTCCGGCGGCGTCTGACTCAGCGGCCCGCCCCAGTAGTAGAACTCGAACCTGCCGCCCCTTCTCGCCAGGTTGCGGACCTGCACCTGTAGCGAGAACGTGCGCTCGGCGTTGTCGACGCTGAACCTGGTGATGTCGATCGCCGCAGGAGCGTCGCCGCGCGGGAGATCCACGCCGCCAGCGGTCGCCGCCGCTGGCGCGGGATGGCCCAGGACCGTCAGGCCGGCCGCGACCACCCCTGCCGCCACGAGCCTCGCCAGTCTCTTCATCGTGCCTCCCACACGCACCCTAATCCCGCCGAGGGATGACGACGCTGACCGGCTGCAGACAACATGCGTTGCGGACGCCCGGATCCGCCGCGGTGCGGGCCTCCGTCCCTTTCCACGCGGCACGGGCAGGCACACTGTCGGAACGCGTGAAGCAGCAGGGCACGGGGCGGTCAGCTGCGGACCAGTCGGCAAGGAGACATCTGATGAGCGAAGCGTTCTACTCGCACGCGAAGCTCTATGACCTCATCTTCCCGGGCGGCGGACCCGCGGCGGACTTCTACCGGGCCGAGGCCGGTCGGCCGGGCGGACGCGTCCTGGAGCTCGGGTGCGGCACCGGGGACAAGCTGATCCCCATCGCCTCCGACGGACATCCGTGCGTCGGCCTGGACCTCTCAGCGGACATGCTGGCCGAGGCGGGCCACAAGGCGGACGAGCGCGGAGTAGCCGTGGAGTGGGTGCACGGCGACATGCGGGACTTCGACCTGGGCGGCACCTTCGACTTCGTGTTCATCGCGGCCAACTCCCTGCTGCACCTGCACGAGGCTGAGGACCTGGTGAGCTGCCTCCGATCGGTCCGGCGACACCTGGCACCTGGCGCGCGCTTCGCCTTCGACGTCTTCAACCCGAGCGTGCGCCTCCTGGCCGACGCCGTCGGCGTACGGCGCACGCGAGAGTCGCTGTCGTTCACCGACCCCGACCGTGGCGTCGTGAGCGTCGACGTCGCTGAGACCTACGACGCAGCGGCGCAAGTGACCCGCGGGACGTGGCACCTCTCGACCGACTCCGAGCCCGACTTCATCGTCCTGCCGCTGGAGATCAGGAGCATCTTCCCGCAGGAGCTTCCGTTGCTCCTCACGCTCGGTGGACTACGGCTCGTCGATCGCTTCGGTAACTGGTCGGGCCGATCGTTCACCGGGACTGAGCCGCTCCAGCTCTGCATCTGCGAGTCGGGCTGATGCAAGTCGGGAGTGGTGACAAGCCCGACGCGGCTAGGCCTTCACGACAGCGTCCGTCGACATGCGCGCCAAGACCTCCGCCACGGTCTGCTCAACGGTCTGCTCGGACGTGTCGATCCAGAGCCCTGTGCGGGGCGTGTCCTCGCGAAGAGCCCTGTCCAGCTCGGCGACATCCGGGCCGCCTTCCCGGTAGGCGACCTTCCCCCGCGCCAGTCGTCGGCCGGCATCGCGTGCGCTGACGGCCGCGACGCTCGGGGCCAGCACCACGACGGAGAGAGGTCGGGCCTGGATCCGCTCGACCATCTCGGCCAGGTGCTGTCCGAGCACGATGTCCTGGAGGATCACGTGGAACCCGGCCTCTGCGTACCTGTCCGCAACCATGCACGCCAGCTCGTACCGCAGACGTAGCTGCCTGATCGCCTCCGCCGGTGGGTCGACCGTGCCCATGTCCACCCGGCCGCTGACGACCATGCGCCGAAAGACGTCGCCGCGCACGTGGACCGACCTGGGGACCCTCTCGGCAAGAGCCTGGGCGACAGTTGATTTCCCGGAGGCCTGGACACCGGTCAGCACGAGCACCGACAACCTGGCACTCCTTCGGGACGACTACTCGACGACCGTCCCAAGATAAGGCGTGCCTCTCAGGGTCACACCAGGTCAGGGATCATCCGACCACGTCAGGCCAGGGGCGCCTTCAGGGACAGCCGTACGCCGAACCGCTCCCCCGCCACATCGACCTCGTGACGGCCGGCCGCCAGCGAGTCCGCGGTCACCGGCCCCTCCGAGCGGAGGTAGGCGAGCCCGACGGCGGCGCCGACCGTCTCGCCCCAGGCCGCGCTGGTGACCTGGCCGGCCGGGCGGCCGTCGCGAAGCAGCAGCTCGCCGCCCCAGAGCATCGGGCCGGCGTCCTCGAGCACGAGCGACACCAGCCGGCGTCGAGGACCCCCCTGGGCCAGACGTTCGCGCTGAGCCTCGAGTGCCTGGCGCCCGAGGAACGGCTTGTCCGACTTCAGCGCGGTGGCGAAGACCAGCCCGGCCTCCACCGGGGTGTAGTCGGGTGAGAGCTCGCGGGGAAAGGCCCGGAACCCCTTCTCCAGCCGCAGCGAGTCGATCGTGTAGTAGCCGGCGTTGCGGACGCCGAGGTCCGCACCCTCGCCGAAGAGCGCGTCGTAGACCGCCCCCGCCTCGCGGACCGGGACGGTCAGCTCCCAGCCCAGCTCGCCGACGTAGGTCATCCGGGTGGCCCGGAGCGGGACGCCCGCCACCGTGGCCCGCCGGCTCGTGGCGAACGGGAAGCCGTCGTCCGACCAGTCCTCGGAGGAGACCCGGCGGAGGAGGTCCCGCGAGGCCGGGCCCATGACGCCCAGGACGGCGAACGCGTCGGTGACGTCGCCTCCCTCCATGCCACCCTGACGCCGCAGCCAGTCGAGGTCGCGGACGGTCGTGGCCGACGACGAGACGACCCAGAAGGAGTCCGGGCCGTCGCGGGTCACGGTGAGGTCCGCCTCGTAGGTGCCGCGCTCGTTGAGCCAGGGTGTGTAGACGCACTGCCCGACCGGCACGTCGACGTCCGCCGCGCAGACCCACTGCAGCGCCTCGAGCGCTCGCGGTCCGGCGACGACGTACTTCGAGAACGACGTCTGGTCGAAGACCGCGACCGCCTCGCGCGTCGCGCGCTGCTCCGCCGCAGACCAGGGCAGCCAGGACGGCTTGCCCCACGAGTAGTCGAGATCGGCGCCGGGGGTCGGCGCGAAGACGTTCGGCCGCTCCCAGCCCATCTTGGAGCCGAAGACGGCGCCCGCCGCGGCCACCTGTGGGTGCACCGGCGAGAGCCGGACGTCGCGCGCGGTGACCGGCTCCCGGTTGGGCCACGGGACGGCGTAGTGCAGGCCGAGGGTCTCGGCGACGCGAGCGCGCAGCCAGGCGTTGTCGCCGTGGAACGCCGCGAACCGGCGTACGTCGACGCCGGTCTGGTCCGACGTCGCCTCGCCCCCGGCCACCCACTCGGCCAGCGCCCGCCCCGCACCGCCCGCGGAGGCGATGCCGACCGAGTTGAAGCCGGCGGCGACGAAGCAGTTGTCGAGCTCGGGCGCCCGGCCGAGCAGGAACTGGTTGTCCGGGGTGAAGGACTCGGGGCCGTTGTAGAACTTGCGGATCCCGGTCTCGGCCAGCACCGGGATGCGGCGCACCGCCTCGTCCATCAGCACCGAGAAGTGCTCCCAGTCCTCGTCGAGCAGCTGGAACTCGAAGGGGTGCGGCAGGTCGTCCGGCGAGCGCCACGGCTTCGCCTCGGGCTCGAAGCCGCCGACCACCAGGCCGCCGACCTCCTCCTTGAAGTAGGTCCAGCCGTCCGGGTCGCGCATGATCGGCAGGTCGGGGTGCGTGCCGTCGACCGCCTCGGTGACGACGTAGAAGTGCTCGCAGGAGTGCAGCGGCACGGTCACGCCGACCAGCTCGCCGAGCGCCTTGGCCCACTGGCCGGCGCAGCTGACCACGACGTCGCACTCCACCGGTCCGCGGTCGGTCTCGACGCCGGTGAGACGCCGCCCCTCGCGGCTGAAGCCGGTGACCCGCACCTGCTCGACCACCCGGGCACCGCCCATCCTGGCGCCCTTGGCAAGCGACTGGGTGAGGTCGGTGGGGTTGACCTTGCCGTCCCCGGGCAGCCAGAGCGCGCCGAGCAGGTCGTCGACCTGCATCACCGGCCACAGCTCCTGCGCGCGCTGCGGCGTGACCAGCTCGCACTCCATGTCGTAGGCCGCCGCGTTGGCCGCGGTCCGCCTGAGCTGGACCATCCGGTCCTCGGTGCGCGCCACGATCACGCCGCCGACATTGCGGTAGCCGGTGGACAGCCCGGTCTCGGCCTCCAGGGACGCGTAGAGCTCGGCGGAGTACTGCACCAGCCGGGTGCCGCTCTCCGAGGCCCGGAGCGGCCCCACCAGACCGGCGGCGTGCCACGTCGTACCTCCGGAGAGGTGGCCCTGCTCGAGCAGCAGCACGTCGGTCCGGCCGAGCTTGGTCAGGTGGTAGGCCACCGACGCCCCGATCACGCCCCCGCCGATGACGACGATCTCCGCGCGGGTGGGAAGGTCGCTCACGACGCCCTTCCGCTCCGGTGGTTGAGGAGGTCGCTCTGCGACCGTCTCGAAACCTCGGAAGCCGGTGCTGGAAGGCGACCCCGCTCGTCAGCCACCGGCGGTGACCTCGTCGAGGAGGCGCCGGAAGGCCGGCCCGCGGAACGTGGCCTCGGCCTTCTCGAAGCGCTCCATGCCCCAGCCGTGGAAGTCGAAGTCCATCGGGCTGGTCGCGGCCTGGATGAAGCCCCAGAGCGACCAGCCGTACTCGCTGCACAGCGCCTGCAGCCGGACCCGGGCCAGGGTGGCCGCGCTGGGTGACCCGAAGTACGCCTCGGTCCAGGCCTCGGTCTGCTCGGGCGTGAAGCTGCACTCGGTGGAGGTGTTGCCGAGCTCGAAGCAGGCGTCGTTGTTGCCGCTGTACTCGTAGTCGATCAACCAGACCTGCTGCCCGTCGTCGATGAAGTTGGCGGCGAGGAGGTCGTTGTTGCACGGCACGGGCGGGCGCGGGGCCGCCGCGAGGGCACGTCGTACGTCGGTCCAGGCGTCGGCGTGGTCGTCGTACGTCGCCGGCAGCCGGAACCCCCGATCCCGGACCGTGCCCAGGTAGCCGGCCTGCCGGGCGAACATGTCGAAGTCGTTGACGAAGCGCGGTCCCGCGTGCAGCCTGCGGCAGGCGTCCGCCGCCCGGGTCATCACCCCGGGGTCGGCGAAGTCCTCGTCGGCCAGCGCCTTTCCGGGCAGGTAGCCGATGACCAGCATCGCCAGGTCGGGCCGGTACTCGACGACCGGCGCGCCCACTCCCGCCTCCGCGGCCAGCGTGCTGTTGGCGTGCTCCGCATCGCGGTCGATGCCCAGCATCCCGGCGTCGGTCGAGGAGCAGCGCACCACGAGGTCGAGCGGCGGGCCGTCATCGTCGCTCACGACGTGGAGGTTGTGGTTGGTCAGCCCGCCGGGAAGGTCGGTCGCGCGCCAGGACCGCCCCGCCAGGATGGCGAGGCGGTCCAGGTGCTCGACCACAGGCAGGCGTTACTCGTCGAACGCGTCGACGACGGCTGGGTCGATCGTCTGGACCGGGCCCTTGAACCAGCTCTTCGCCGACACCGACCACCACAGGGCCAGCAGGAGGAGCACTCCGATGACCGCGATCGGCGCATAGTTCACTGCTGCCCAGTCGAACTCGTCGCGCCACGGCGCGCCGAAGGGAGAGGTCGGAAGCATCAGCATGATGCCGACGACGACGATCTCGATGACGGCGACCAGGTTCATCCACCTGTACTTGCCGCCGTTGTTCCAGCTTCCCACCTCGAACGAGTCGCCCGCGCGCCAGCGCAGGTAGATCGGGATCGCGAAGGAGAAGTACAGGCCGATGACCGACACCGACGTCACCGCGTAGAACGCGGTCGGGATGCCGTTGACGCTCTTCAGCGCGGGCAACGTGATGATTGCGCCGAGCATCGCCGCGAAGATCACCGCGTTGGCCGGGGTGCGCTGGGCGTTGACCTTCGACCAGAGGCGCGAGCCCGGGACGGCCCGGTCACGGCTGAAGGCGAACATCATCCGCGAGGTCGAGGTGAGGCACGCGGTCGCGCAGAAGAGCTGCGCGGACGACGAGATGAACAGCAGCAGCCCGGCCCAGTTCGACCCCAGCGCGGCGTCGAAGACGTAGGCCACGCCACCCGCGGGGATGCTCGCGTAGTCGGGCGCGCCGTCCACCTTCGGGATGGCGAAGGTGACCGCGAGCAGCAGGATGTAGCCGCCGACCGCGGAGTAGAAGATGGACTGCCAGAGACCGCGGGCCGCCGAGTTGGCCGCGCCCTGGGTCTCTTCGGACAGGTGCACGGAGGCGTCGAAGCCGGTGATCGTGTATTGGGTGAGGATGAAGCCGAACGGGATGATCGCGAAGAGGTAGACGAGGCCGCCGGTGGAGCCGTCGGCCCACCCCGAGCCGTTGAACTTGTCGGTGAAGACCTGCGAGAAGCTCAGGTGGTCATCCGGGACGAAGATCAGCACCGCGACCAGGACCGCCGCGCCGGCCACGTGCCACCACACGGACACGTTGTTGATCAGCGCCAGCAGGTGGCTGGAGAAGATGTTGATGAGGGTGATCAGCACCAGGATGACGAGAAAGGTCAGGAAGACGGCGTTCAGCGAGAACTCATCCATCCAGCCCCAGGCCAGGAAGGTGAGGTTGAAGAAGGTCGCGCAACCGTAGGCGACCGACGCGGTGACCGCGACCAGGCCGATCAGGTTGAGCCAGCCGGTGAAGAATCCGGCGCGGGCACCGCCGAGCTTGGAGGCCCAGTAGTAGATGCCGCCCGAGGTAGGCATGGCCGAGACCAGCTCGGACATCGTGAAGCCGATGATCAGGATGAAGATCGAGATGATCGGCCACGACCACGAGATCGAGATCGGGCCGCCGTTCGCGATGCCGGCGCCGTACGTCGTCAGACAGCCGGCCAGGATCGAGATGATCGAGAACGAGATCGCGAAGTTGGAGAACCCGGACCACGTCCGGCTCAGCTCCTGCTTGTAGCCGAGCTTCGCGAGATGCGCCTCGTCGTCGTTGTGGATCTGCGGGTCGTCAACGGCAGCCATTCCGCCCCCTCGGTGCGTGCTGGCGGATCCCGTCACGGGATCCGGAGATGGCCAGAAACTAGACCCGCGCCGCGGGGGGTGTAAACAGTCTGATGAGAAAAGGTATGAACTCAGACCAAAAGTGCCCTGGACGATTGACAGCCACCTGAGCAGGAACCGAGAGTGACCGCCATGAGCAGCACCCCGGCACAGCACCTCCCCGAGGCGGTGCTGCGGCCGGTGCGCGGCCACCACGCGTTCGAGTCGTGCGTGGAGCAGCTCGCGACGGCGATCCGGCTGGGCGTCTACCCGCGCGGGACCACACTGCCCGCCGAGCGCGAGCTCGCCGAGCGGCTCCAGGTCTCCCGGGCGACCCTGCGGGAGGCGATGGCCGCCCTGCGCCAGGCCGGGCTCGTGGAGACCACCCGCGGCCGCGGCGGAGGGACGGTCGTCACGCTCAAGCCCGGGCTGCCCGCCGCCCGGGCGGCGGCGCGGATCACCGTCGCGCGCCGGCAGGAGTGGCTGGACGCGCTGGACTTCCGCCGGATCGTCGAGCCCGGCGCGGCCGCACTCGCGGCCGCACGCGAGCTGGACGACGTACGCCTCGCCCAGCTCCAGCAGGCTCACGAGGACGTCGCGTCGGCCCGGAAGCCGGCCGAGCACCGGCAGGCCGACTCGCGGTTCCACCTCACCGTCGCCTCGCTGACCGACTCGCCGCGGACCGTCGAGGCGGTCACCGCGGTGCAGGCGACGCTGCACGAGATGCTGCTCGCGATCCCGGTGCTGGGCACGAACATCGCCCACTCCGACCGCCAGCACACGCGGCTGGTGCGGGCGATCGTGGCCGGCAAGCCGGACCTGGCCCGCCGGGTCATGGAGGAGCACTGCGACGACACGGCCGCGCTGCTGCGCGGGCTCGTGGGCTGAGGCTACGAAGGGGAAGCATGACCGAGAGCGGGCTGCGCAACGAGCGACACCTGAGCATGAACGACCTGGTGGCGCGGATCAACGACGGTGAGATCGACACCGTCGTGGTCGCGTTCACCGACATGCAGGGCCGGCTGCAGGGCAAGCGGCTGCACGGCCGCTACTTCGCCGACATCGTGGTCGAGCACGGCACCGAGGGGTGCAACTACCTGCTCGCCGTCGACGTGGACATGAACACCGTGGCCGGCTACTCGATGTCGTCGTGGGAGCGGGGCTACGGCGACATGGAGTTCGCCCTCGACGAGCGCACGATCCGGGTGCTGACCCACCTGCCGGCCACCGCGATGGTGCAGTGCGACCTCGTCTGGCTGGACCACTCCCCCGTCGTGCAGTCGCCGCGCACCATCCTCCAGCACCAGCTCGACCGCGCCGCCGAGAAGGGCTGGGACGCGCTGGCCGGCACCGAGCTCGAGTTCATCGCCTTCGACACGACCTACGAGGCGGCCTCGGACGCGGCCTACCGCGACCTCACGCCGGTGAACCAGTACAACGTCGACTACTCGATCCTCGGCACCAGCCGCGTCGAGCCGCTGCTGCGGGCCATCCGCAACACGATGTACGACGCCGGGCTCGACGTGGAGGGCGCCAAGGGCGAGTGCAACTTCGGCCAGCACGAGATCGGGTTCCTCTACGCCGACGCCCTCACGACCGCCGACAACCACAGCGTCTACAAGACGGTCGCCAAGGAGATCGCCGCCCAGCAGGGCAAGGCGATCACGTTCATGGCGAAGTACAACGCGCGCGAGGGCAGCTCCTGCCACATCCATCTCTCGCTGCGCGGCGCCGACGGGTCCCTGGTGTTCTGGGACGCCGACGCTGATCAGGGGAAGGGCGCGCGGACGCCGCTCTACGACCACTTCGTGGCCGGCGTCCTGGCCACGGTCGCGGACTTCACGCTGCTCTACGCCCCCAACATCAACTCCTACAAGCGGTTCGCGGCCGGCTCGTTCGCGCCGACCACGATCGCCTGGGGCCAGGACAACCGGACCTGTGCGGTCCGGCTGGTGGGGCACGGGGCCGGCGCGCGGATGGAGAACCGGGTGCCGGGCGCGGACGTGAACCCCTACCTCGCGCTCGCCGCCATGCTGGCCGGCGGGCTGCACGGGATCGAGCACGAGCTGCCGCTCGAGGAGGAGCTGGTGGGCAACGCCTACGACTCCGACAAGCCGCAGGTGCCGCACACCATGGCCGAGGCCCGCGAGCGGTTCGCCACCTCGGAGCTGGCCAAGGAGGCGTTCGGCGAGGAGGTGGTCGCGCACTACACCAACATGGCCGACGTCGAGCTCGCGGCGTACGGCGCAGCAGTGACCGACTGGGAGCTCCGGAGAGGATTCGAACGACTTGTGATCCCCGACCGTTCCGCCTCCCCCGAGCACCTTCACGGTGGTCAACCCCGCCACCGAGCAACCGGTGGTCGAGGTGCCACTGACCGACCTGGCCGGCACCGACGCCGCCATCGCGGCCTCGCACGAGGCGTTCCAGTCGTGGCGCGACGTCGCGCCGGGTGAGCGGGCCACCCTGCTGCGCAGGTTCGCTGCGGTGGTCGACGCGCACGTCGACGAGCTCGCCGAGCTGGAGGTCCGCAACTCCGGGCACACCTGGGGCAACGCGCGGTGGGAGGCGGGCAACGTCCGCGACTGCCTGAACTACTACTCCGCCGCTCCTGAGCGGATGTTCGGGCGCCAGATCCCGGTCGCGGGAGGCACCGACGTCACCTTCCACGAGCCGCTGGGCGTGGTCGGCGTGATCGTGCCGTGGAACTTCCCGATGCCGATCGCCGGCTGGGGGTTCGCCCCCGCGCTGGCCGCGGGCAACACCGTGGTGCTCAAGCCGGCCGAGCTCACCCCGCTCACAGCGGTCCGGATCGGCGAGCTGGCGCTGGAGGCCGGGCTGCCCGAGCACGTGCTGACCGTGCTGCCGGGCAAGGGGTCGGTGGTCGGCGAGCGGTTCGTGACCCACGAGCTGGTCCGCAAGGTGTGCTTCACCGGCTCGACCGAGGTCGGCAAGCACATCATGGCCGGCTGCGCCGAGCAGGTGAAGCGGGTGACCCTGGAGCTGGGCGGCAAGAGCTCCAACATCGTCTTCGCGGACGCCGACCTCGCGGCCGCGGCCGCGTCCGCGCCCTACGCCGTGTTCGACAACGCCGGCCAGGACTGCTGCGCGCGGTCGCGGATCCTCGTCGAGCGGTCGGCGTACGACGAGTTCCTGGCCGGCCTGGAGAAGTCGGTGCAGGCGCTGCGGGTGCTCGACCCGTCCGACGAGGCCTCGGAGATGGGGCCGCTGGTGTCCTCGGCGCAGCGGGCGTCCGTGCAGGGCTACCTCGACGAGGTCGAGGTGGCGTTCGCGGGGTCGAAGCCCGACGGCGCCGGCTGGTGGATCGCGCCCAGCGTGGTCACCGTCGACGACCCCGCGACCCGGATCTGGCGCGAGGAGGTGTTCGGCCCCGTGGTGGCGGTGATGCCCTTCGACGACGAGGCCGACGCGGTGGCCAAGGCCAACGACTCGGAGTACGGCCTGTCCGGCTCGATCTTCACCAGCGACCTCGGCCGCGGGCTGCGGGTGGCCCGCGCCGTCGAGGCCGGCAACCTCTCGGTCAACTCGCACTCGTCGGTGCGCTACTGGACGCCGTTCGGTGGCTACAAGCAGTCCGGCCTCGGCCGGGAGCTCGGCCCGGACGCCCCGATGGCGTTCACCGAGGAGAAGAACGTCTTCATCGCTCACTAGTCGGTGGTCGAGGAGGTCGCGCAGCGACCGTCTCGAGACCTCGTAAGGAAGGCTGGAACACAACAAGTGGCAGGACGCATCCAGGACCGGGTCGCGGTCATCACCGGCGGCTGCTCCGGCATCGGCCTGGCGACCGCGCAGCGGTTCGTCGCGGAGGGCGCGAAGGTCGTGATCGGCGACGTCAACGACGAGGCCGGCGCGAAGGTCGTGGCGGACCTCGGCGGTGCCGGAGCCGCGACGTACGTCCACGTCGACGTGACCGACAAGGACCAGGTGGACGCGCTCTTCCAGGCCGCGAAGGACACCTACGGGTCGGTCGACATCGCGTTCAACAACGCCGGCATCAGCCCGCCCGAGGACGACTCGATCCTCGAGACCGACCTCGACGCGTGGCGGCGGGTGCAGGAGGTCAACCTGACGTCGGTCTACCTGTGCTGCAAGGCGGCCCTCCCCCACATGCTCGAGCAGGGCAGGGGCTCGATCATCAACACCGCGTCGTTCGTGGCGGTGATGGGCGCGGCCACCTCGCAGATCTCCTACTCCGCCTCCAAGGGCGGCGTGCTGTCGATGACGCGCGAGCTGGGGGTGCAGTTCGCCCGCCAGGGCGTGCGGGTCAACGCGCTCTGCCCGGGGCCGGTGAACACGCCGCTGCTGCAGCAGCTGTTCGCCAAGGATCCTGAGCGGGCGGCCCGGCGGCTGGTGCACGTCCCGATGGGCCGCTTCGGCGAGCCGGAGGAGATGGCTTCGGCGGTCCTCTTCCTCGCCTCCGACGACTCGTCGTTCATGACCGCCAACACCTTCCTGGTCGACGGCGGCATCTCCGGCGCCTACGTCACCCCGATCTGAGCAGCCCGGTGAGCGCTCCACTGATCGGCCTCACCACCTACCGGGAGCAGGCCCGGTGGGGGGTGTGGGACCAGCGCGCCGACCTGCTGCCCGCGCAGTACGCCGAGGCGGTGGTCGCGTGCGGCGGGGTGCCGGTCCTGCTGCCGCCCATCGAGGGCGCCGGAGCGGCGGACACCGTGATGGCCCGCCTCGACGGGCTGGTGATCAGCGGCGGCGCCGACGTCGACCCGTCCGCCTACGACGCCGCGCCGCACCCCCGGACGGTGAACTGGCGGCCGGACCGGGACGCGTGGGAGCTCGCGCTGCTCGACGCGGCCGAGGCCGTCGCGCTGCCGGTGCTGGGCGTGTGCCGCGGCATGCAGGTGATGGCCGTGCACGCGGGCGGGAGCCTCGACCAGCACACGCCCGACCTGGTGGGCCACGACGACCACAGCCCCGGAGGCGACGTGTTCGGCGCCGTCGCCGTCTCGACCGAGGCCGGCAGCCGGCTCGCGGCCCTGGTGGGGTCCTCGCTCACCGTCAACTGCCACCACCACCAGAATGTGAGCGACCACCCGGGGTTCGTGGCCTCCGCCCACGCGGCGGACGGCACGCTGGAGGCCATGGAGGTCGACGACGACGAGCGGTTCTGCCTGGCGGTCCAGTGGCACCCGGAGACCTCGGCCGACGTCGGCCTGCTCGCGGGGCTGGTGCGCGCCGCGGCGGCGTACCGCTCGTAGGACGCAGGTGCTGGTCAGCGCCCACCGGATGGGCGCCGGCGGCGACCGGTCGCGCGAGAACTCCCTGACCGCCCTGGAGGAGGCGGTGGCGCTCGGCGTCGACTACGTCGAGTTCGACGTGTGGCGGCGCGAGGACGGCTCGTTCGTCGTGGCGCACGACCCCGACCACGACCTGGGACTCTCCTACGACGCGGTGCTCGCGGCGATCGACGGCCGGGCGCATGCGCACATCGACCTGAAGTTCACCTCCCCGCGTGAGGCCTACGGGTCCGGGACGGCGTGGGAGGTCGAGGCGGCGCCGCGGGCGGTCGCCGTGCTCGGACACGACCGGATGATCGTGACCACCGGTCACGACCTGGCCGTGCGCGCGGTGCGCGACTGGGGCGACGCGCACGGTCTGGACCTCAAGGTCGGGCTCTCGCTGGGACGTTCGGTCAAGAAGCTGTCGTGGCTGCGCCGGATCGAGGTGCGCCGCTCCGAGCTGTTCCCGCACGTGCGGATCCGGCAGTCCCGCGCCAACCTCGTCGTGGCCCACCACGCGCTGGCCCGTCTGGGTGTGGCGGCGTACGCGCGGCGCCGGAAGCTGCCGCTGCTGGTCTGGACGGTCGACTCCGAGGAGTCGCTCCGCTACTGGCTGCGCCCGGGCCGGGCCTGGCTGGTCACGACCAACCAGCCCGGCCGGGCGCTGGAGCTGAGGTCGGGCGTCAGCCGTTGACGCACGTGGGGAGGTCGGTCGTGATCGCCTCCTGCAGAGCGTCGGCGTCCTTCTGGCTGCCCTTGTAGTCGTTGTCGCCGTCGACGATCGCGTTGAGCGCCTCGTCGGAGACGTCGGAGTCGTGGAGCGCCTTCGCGACGCAGTCGATCACGTCGTCGCTGGCCTCGGTGCCCGAGGCAGCGAGGGCCGTCCCGATGGGGTTGTCCTTGTCCTTGAGGGCCTTGGCGATGTCGTCCGTGGACGGCCGTCCGTCCCCGCCACCGCACGCGGTGAGCACGGCGAGCAGGGTGAACAGTGCGACGATCTTCTTCATCTGGTGGCTCTCTCGTAGGGGCAGCCGGCGTGCCGGCCGCCGTCGGGTCCGTGAGGACCCTGTCGGGTCGGGCCCCCACCGTCAAGGGACGGGCCGACGGGTGCGCGAGTTCCCTCCACGGGCGTGCTGAGAAGATGTCGTCGTGGCCACGGACGCGGAGGTGGAGAGCGTCACCGACGTGCTCGGTGAGCCCTACCGCGCCGAGACCATCTCGCTGCCGCCCGACGACGAGGGCGAGGTCGTCGCGACGCTGGTGCGACGTACCGCCATCGGCCCGACCACCAAGGCAGTGCTGCACGTGCACGGCTTCGCCGACTACTTCTTCCAGACCGGCTACGCCGACTGGTGGGCCGAGCGCGGCTACGACTTCTACGCGCTCGACCTGCGCAAGAACGGCCGCTCGCTGCGTCCGCACCAGACACCGACGTACGTCGAGGACCTCGGCGAGTACTACCCCGAGCTCGACGAGGCCTGGCGCCGGATCACCGAGCGCGACGGGCACACCGAGGTCGTGGTCTCGGCGCACTCGACCGGCGGGCTCGTCGTCGGGCTCTGGGTCGACGACCAGAGGCCCGCGCACCTGGCGGGCGCGGTCATGAACTCTCCCTGGCTGGACCTGCAGGGAAGCGCCGTGTTCCGCGTGATCAGCCGGCCGGCGCTCAAGGCGATCGCGGCGCGTCAGCCCCGGCGCGAGATCAAGCGGCACGTGACCGGCTACTACGCCCGCAGCCTCCACAAGGACCACGACGGAGAGTGGGAGTTCGACCTCCTGTGGAAGCCCATCGAGTCCTTCACCGTCTACGCCGGCTGGCTGCGCGCCATCCGCGACGGCCACGCCCGCCTGCACCGCGGCCTCCAGGTCCCCTGCCCCGTCCTGGTGCTCTCGTCGGGGCGCTCCACCCTCCCCCAGGAGATGGGCGAGGACGTCCACGGCACCGACATCGTGCTCGACGTCGCGCAGATCCGCCGCTGGGCGACGGCGCTGGGGCCACACGTCACCTACGTCGCGATCGACGGCGCCCGCCACGACGTCGTGCTGTCCCGCGAGGCGCCCCGGCGAGCGGCGTACGACGCGATCGCGACATGGATGACCGCATGGGTCGACCCGCCGAAACCTTCCCTGCTGTAGCCGGGTCGGGTCCTGGTGGTGGTGGGGTCTGGGCCTGCGTTCGTGGCACCGGGTCGGGCCCGGCCCTTCGGGCCGGGCCCCCGCGCCGACATGCTTGCCGTGTCGCGCGCGGCTGCTCCCAGCGTGGCTGGGTAGAGATGCGCGCGCCACGCCGCGCTTTTAGCGACGCGGGGGGCCGTCCCGAAGGTCCCGGCACCGCGCACTGCCCTCACTACGTCATCACGGGGTGGGGTCGGGCGGGCTCGTGAGCCGCTACGCGGCCCACTCGCCCGCGTCGGGCGAGGCAGCGCGCAGCGCTGGCGAGCCCGACGCCCCCTCCCACCCGTGATGACGAAGTGAGGGCCGAGCGCGTCGCCGGCACGCCGGGACGGGGTCCCCGCGTCGCTAAAGCAAAGCCTGGGTCCGCGGAAGCCTCACCCCACCACCGCGGAAGCCACCCGCGGCCAGGCGATTTGCCCTGTCGGCGCGGGGACCCCGACCCGGCGGGCCGGGCCAGACCCGAGCCACGAACGCAGGCCCAGACCCAACCCATCCCACGAGACGACCCCGTCAGCCAAGCCGGCCCACCAGCCCCTGGACGCGGTCGTACGTCGCCCGGTCGGCCGCTCCGATCACGCCGGCCGGGGCGGCGTCCTGAGGACGATAGGGCTGACCGTCGAACGTGCCGACGTAGGCGCCGGACTCCGCGAGCAGCAGCGACCCCGGAGCGTGGTCCCACGGCTGGGTGCCGGTGTAGAGCATGTAGTCGGCCGCGCCTTCGACGACCTTCGGGTAGTCGACGCCGCAGCAGACCCAGGTCAGCTCCAGCGGCGGGAGGCCGTCGAGCGCCAGGCCGATCCAGCGGCGCCGGGCCGTGACGCCGCGCAGCTCCTCGCCCACCGGCGGCCGCGTCAGCCGCCTCCCGTTGCGCCAGGCGCCGAGACCACGCTCGGCGACGTACGCGGTGTCGTGCTGCGGCTGCCAGATCCAGCTGCGCACCACCTCGCCGCCGCGGAGCTCGGCGGCCATGACGGCGTGGTCCGGGGAGCCCGAGACGAAGTTCTTGGTGCCGTCGACCGGGTCGACGGTGAAAGCGTGGTCGGCGGCGCGGAACCTGTCGACAAGGGTGTCGTCGGACTCGGTCGCCTCCTCGCCGAGGACCAGCGCGTGGGGGTAGGCGCGGGACAGCGCCTCGGTGATGCGCACCTCGGCCTCGTGGTCGGCGACGGTGACGAGGTCGCCCGGGTTCTTCTCTGCGATCTGGTCGTCGGACAGCGAGCGGAACCGCGGGTTCACCACCTCCTCCGCGACGTCCTGCAGCAGCTGGAGCACCTCCTGGGTGTTCACGCGGTGAACGGCTCGCCGTCGAACCGCTCCCGCGTCACGAACTCCGCGACCGGCTGGCGGCGCAGCTTCGTGGGCTGCTTGACCGGTCT
Organism: uncultured Actinomycetota bacterium; assembly: GCA_963766475.1. Classification (GTDB taxonomy): domain Bacteria; phylum Actinomycetota; class Actinomycetes; order Propionibacteriales; family Nocardioidaceae; genus Nocardioides. The sequence goes on from CAVXZS010000012.1 coordinate 323,343, forward strand.
CCCGAGCGGGACCACCGCGGCGACGGCGTAGTGCTCCGGGATGCCGAGCAGCTCCTTGACCCGCGGCTCCTCGGCGATCGCCATCGTCGTGAACGTGCCGCCGAAGCCTTCCTGCCGGGCGGCGAGCAGGAGGTTCCAGGCCAGCGGGTAGACCGACGCGCCACTCACCAGCCCGATGCGGTCGAGCTCCTGGTCGGTGGCCGCGACCGCACCGAGGTCGACGCAGACCACGACGACCACCGCCGCTGTGAGAACCGGGGTGACGAAGTACGACGGCACCTCCGCCACGGCGATCTCCTCGGCCGAGGGCCCCGGGGGGCGCAGCGGGTTCCACGGCGTCTCGCCGGCCTTCGACTGCGCGACGTAGCGCCGCACGCCCGACTCGTTGAGCTCCGCCAGCGCCTCCCGGGTGGCTCGCTCGGTGACGAGCACCAGATGGGCGCCCTGCCGGTTGCCGCCGCTCGGGGCGAAGCGGGCGTTGTCGAGGATGCGCGCCAGCACGTCGTCCGGCAGCGGGTCGTCGGTGAACTCCCGGACCGCAGCGGTCGTCCGCATCACGTCGTAGAGCTCCATGACACTAGTGTTCCTCATGTGAACCCAGTGACCGGACTCTCCCTCGGCCGGATCGCGGTCGGCGTCGTCTCGTTGTTCCGGCCCGCTGTCGCCGCGAGGACGTTCGGCGTCGACCTCGCGAGCAACCCGCAGGGCGCCTACCTGGCCAGGCTCTTCGGGTCCCGGGAGATCGCGATCGGCACGGCCACGCTGCTGGCACGCGGCACGACGAGGCGCAACCTCGTGCTGGCCGGCATCGGCGTCGACGCCGCCGATGCCGCCACCGGCGTGCTCGGGATCCAGGACAGGTCGGTGCCCGTGCGTGCGGGCGCGATGCTGATCGTCCCCGCGGTCCTCGCCGTGCTGTCCGGGTTGGCCGGGCTGCGTCAGAAGGTCTGAGGCAGCGTCCTGAGCTAGCCGAGCAGGAACACGGCCAGCGCGGCCACGCCGACGACCACGATCGTCCAGCGCAGCACCGGGGCCGGCAGGCGCCGGCCCACGGTCGCGCCGACCTGCCCCCCGATCACCGACCCGACCCCGATGAGGGCCACGATCCTCCAGTCGACGTCGGCGACGACCGCGAACAGCAGCCCGGCCACCGCGTTGACGATGGCGGCGAGGACGTTCTTGAGCGCGTTCAGCCGCTGCAGCGTCTCCGAGATGCCGACGCCCAGGACGCCCATCAGCAGGACGCCCTGCGCGGCACCGAAGTAGCCGCCGTACACGCCGGCCCCCAGCACGGCCGGCCACACCCACCACGCCCCCATGACGGGGTCGCGCACGGGCGCCCCGGGCCTGTCGTGCCGCGCCTCGACCCACGCCGAGATGCGCGGCTGGAAGACCACCAGCAGGATCCCGAGGCCGACCAGGGCCGGCACGATCGCCGTGAAGGCGTCGTCCGGGAGCACCAGGAGCAGCACGCCGCCGAGCACCCCGCCGATGAGGGACGCGACGCCGATCCGCAGGACCCGCGGCCGCTGGCCCACCAGCTCGCGCCGGTAGCCGACCACACCCGACACCGAGCCCGGGACCAGGCCGATGGTGTTGGAGACGTTCGCCGTGACCGGTGGCACGCCGAACGCCAGGAGGGTCGGGAACGTGATCAGCGTTCCCGACCCCACCACGGTGTTGATGGTGCCCGCTGCCAGTCCGGCCAGGCCGATGGCGATGGCTTCGAGCAGCGACACCCTCAGGAATCTACGAGGCCGCCTAGGAGGCGGGCGGTGCGGGGGGCGGTGGAGGCGGCGGGGCGTCCGAGCTCGACGGTGGTGCTGCCGGTGCGTCGGGCGCGGCGTCATCCGGCCCACTGATGCCGGCGGAGCGCGGGTTGGCCGCACTGGCCGCCTCGGCGATCGCCGCCTGGACGGCTGCGTTCGCCTTGCTCACCTCGGCGTCCGCAAGGGCTCCGCTGCCGGCCAGCTTGGCCGGCTCCATGCTCCCGGTGTCGACGCGCTTGATCGGCCCCGTCGGCTCCTTCGGGATACCGGCCAGCTCGGTCATCGTCGAGCCGAGGCCCTCGAGGGCCCGGCCGATCTCGCTGGGGATGATCCAGACCTTGTTGGCGTCGCCCTCGGCGATCTTGCGGCATCATCTGGAGGTACTGGTAGGCGAGCAGCGACTGGTCCGGCTGGCCGTCGTGGATGGCCTGGAACACCGTCTGGATGGCCTGCCCCTCACCCTGGGCCCGCAGGATCGCCGACTCCCGCTCACCCTGAGCCTGCAGGATCTGGGACTCGCGGTTTCCCTCGGCCATCAGGATCGAGGACTGCTTCGAGCCCTCGGCCGTGAGGATCGCCGACTGCCGCTGCCCCTCGGCGGTGAGGATCGCTGCCCGCTTGTCCCGGTCGGCGCGCATCTGCTTCTCCATCGAGTCCTTGATCGAGGGCGGCGGGTCGATGCCCTTGATCTCCACCCGGTTCACGCGGATGCCCCACTTGCCGGTCGCCTCGTCGAGCACGCCGCGCAGGCTGGAGTTGATCTCCTCGCGGCTGGTCAGCGTCTGCTCGAGGTCCATGCCACCGACGATGTTGCGCAGCGTGGTCATCGTGAGCTGCTCGACCGCCTGGATGTAGTTGGCGATCTCATAGGTCGCGGCGATCGGGTCCGTGACCTGGAACCAGATGACGGTGTCGATCGAGACGACCAGGTTGTCCTCGGTGATCACCGGCTGCGGCGGGAAGCTCACCACCTGCTCACGCAGGTCGATCAGGTAGCGGACCTTGTCGATGAACGGCACGACGATGTTGAGGCCGGCCGGCAGGGTCTGCTTGTACTTGCCGAACCGCTCCACGATCCCCGCCCGCGCCTGCGGCACGATCCGCACGGTCTTGGCAAGCAGGGTGACGACGAAGAGGAACAGCAGGACCAGCAGGATCAGCACGATGAGTGCGCCCATGGGTACTCCTTCAGGTCTGTCCGTCCAGAAGTTCTGGCTAGGACTCGATGCTCGGTACAGGATGGACGTACGCCGTGGCTCCGCGGATTTGCAGGACCTCCACGGTGCTGCCGGGTTCGATGACCAGCGACTCGTCGTAGGGCATCGCCGACCAGATCTCGCCGCCCACCTTGCACCGGCCCGGCTCGAGGCCGGTGATCCGCTGGGTGCAGACGCCCTGCTGCCCCACGAGCTTGCCGTGGCCGAGCGAGAGCTCCGGCCCGCTGTGCAGCCGCTTCACCAGCTGCGGGCGGACCAGCGCCAGGCAGGCGACCGAGGCGATGGCCGCTGCGATGGCCGAGACGGCGAAGCCGGCCCCGAGCGACACGAGCATCCCGACGAGCGCACCGACCGCGAGCATCAGGAGGATCAGGTCCATGCTGGCCAGCTCGGCGACACCGAGCAGGATGGCGATGCCGAGCCACACGGCGGGCGAGGTGGTCGTTCAGCCAGTCCATGGCCGGGACCTTAGTGGATGACCGTGCGTCGTTGGCGTCTGCGGGCGGACCAGCGTCCACCGGCGTGCTGGAGCACGAGCGGCAGGCCGAACGTCGCCGAGAGGTTCTCCTCGGTGAGCACCTCGTCGAGCAGGCCGGCCGCCACGACCTTCGCGTCGCGCAGCAGCAGGACGTGGCTGAACCCGGGTGGGATCTCCTCCACGTGGTGGCTGACCAGCACCGTGGCCGGGGAGTCGGGGTCCATCGCCAGCACGGAGAGCGTCGAGACGAGGTCCTCACGGCCCCCGAGGTCCAGCCCGGCCGCCGGCTCGTCGAGCAGGAGCAGCTCGGGGTCGGTCATCAGGGCCCGCGCGATCTGCACGCGCTTGCGCTCGCCCTCGCTGAGGGTCCCGAACGTGCGGTCGGCCAGCTGCCCGACCCCGAGCTCCTCGAGCAGGGCCAGGGCGCGCCCGTGGTCGAGGTCGTCGTAGTGCTCGCGCCAGCGCCCGACCACGCCGTACGACGCCGAGACGACCACGTCGCGCACGCTCTCCCCGCGCGGGATCCGCTCGGCGAGCGCGGCGCTGGTGAGGCCGATCCGTGGCCGGAGCTCGAACACGTCGACGGTGCCGAGCACCTCCTCGAGGATCCCGGCGACGCCGGTCGTGGGGTGCAGCTGGGCGGACGCGACCTGCAGCAGGGTGGTCTTCCCGGCGCCGTTGGGGCCGAGGACCACCCAGCGCTCGTCCTCCTCGACGGTCCAGTCGATGTCGTCGAGCAGCGTGGCCCGGCCCTTGCGCACCGTGACCCCAGCGAACTCGAGGACGGCGGCCATGGCCGCCACCCTACTGACCGCAGCGGACGAATCCGGGCGTAACCTCGCCGGGCGTGACCACCCCACCCGACCCGCTGCCTGCTGCGGTCCGGCTGGCGTGGTGGGGAACGGCGTGGCTGCGTGGGCACGTGGTGGCCGACCACCTGATCGACGCGGTGGTCGACCAGGACGCGACGCACCTCGTGGCGTTCGGCGCGACCGCTCCGGAGCCGCTCATCACCGGCCTCGGCCGGCTCCGCACGGCCGGTGCCGACGCCCTCGGAGCCGCGCTGCCCGCCGAGGGCGACCCGGTCGGGCTGGGTGGCCCGGCGGCCTTCAACACCGCGGCGTTCGAGGCGGGCGAGGCGGTGGTGGCACTCGACGCGGCGGGCTTCGGCCTGCACGGGCTGGTCCCGGCCCGGCTGGGGGCGGTGCTCACGTGGGCGGTCATGGACGCCGACCGCCGCCAGCTGCCCGATGTCGGCGAGGCGGACCGTGCCCTGCGCGCCGCACTGCCGGAGGCGGCGGACGCGCTCGCCTCGCTCGACGTGGCGCGCTGGCGGCCGGAGGTGGCGGACCGGCTGATGAACCTCCGGCACCGGCCCCGCGCCGCCGCGCCACCGGGAGTGCCGCCGCGCTGCGTGGAGCTCGCCGAGCGGGCCCGGCAGGCGCTGGAGATCGTGGCGCTCGCCCTGGAGGACGACGGCGCCGCGCAGACCGCCCTCGAGGCGGAGTCCCGGCGCGCCGCGCTCCTGCCGCTGGGCCGCGCGGCCCGGCGGGCGCTGGTCGCCGCGGCCTCCCCCGAGGTGTGGCCACCGGGGTAGTCCGGCCTCCCGATCAGCTGTCGGAGGGCTGGAAGACGCCCAGGACGTTGCCGCTCGGGTCCTGGAAGTGGAACCGGCGACCGCCGGGGTAGTCGTAGGGACCCTCGACGACCTCGCCACCGGCCCCGCGGACAGCCTCGAGGCTTCCGTCGAGGTCCTCGGAGATCATCAGGACCAGGGGGCTCCGGGCTCGTGTGTCACCGACGGTGATCCCGCCGAGCTCCCCGTCACCGTCGGGAGCCTGGATGCCGGAGTAGGCGTCGCCGTAGTCGTTGAACTGCCAGCCGAAGGCCTCGCGATAGAAGGCCTTGGCGCTGGCGAGGTCGTCGACGTAGATCTCGACGTAGTCGATGGAATGGTGTTGATGCCTCATGGCACCACCATGGACCCGGCCACCGACAGCGGGCTCCCGGCGCTACCGTGGCGGCGATGAACGACCATCGGGGCGACGCGACCGGAGACGCTGCTCATCACGCTCACCGGCAAGGACCGGCCGGGCGTCACCTCGGCGATCTTCGCGACCCTGTCGCGCGCGGGCGTCGAGGTCGTCGACATCGAGCAGATCGTGCTCCGACGCCGGCTGATCCTGGGCGTGCTGGTCACCATCCCGCGCGACTGGAAGCAGCTCCGCGACGCGGTCGACGCCACCGCCCGCGACCTCGGCATGAACGTCGAGATCGACCGCGGCACCGGCGACAACAAGACGCGGCGGGGCGGGCGCTCGCACGTCACGGTGATCGGCACCCCCCTCAGGGCCGCGCAGATGGCCGCGGTCGCCGGCCGGATCGCCGACAGCGGCGCCAACATCGACCGCATCGAGCGCATGGCGCGCTACCCGGTCACGGCGATCGACCTGCACGTGTCGGGCATCGACACGGACTCGCTGCGGGCCACGCTGGCGGCGGAGGCGTCCGCGCAGGGCATCGACATCGCCGTACAGCCCGCGAACCTGCAGCGCCGGGGCATGCGGCTGATCGTCATGGACGTCGACTCCACCCTGATCCAGGGCGAGGTGATCGAGATGCTCGCCGAGCACGCCGGCTTCCGCAACGAGGTCGCGGAGGTCACCGAGGCGGCGATGCGGGGCGACCTCGACTTCGAGCAGTCGCTGCGGGAGCGGGTGAAGCTGCTCGAGGGGGTCCCGGAGTCCGCCTTCGACGCGGTCTACGACGCGATCGTCCTGACGCCCGGCGCGCGGACCCTCGTCCGGATCCTGCGCCGGCTCGGCTACCGCTTCGCGCTCGTCTCCGGCGGCTTCAGCCAGATCACCGAGCGGCTCGCCGACGACCTCGGCATCCACTTCTCCCGGTCCAACGAGCTCGAGGTCGTCGACGGCAGGCTCACCGGCCAGATCGTCGGCGACGTGGTGGACCGGGCCGGCAAGGCCCAGGCGCTGCGCGAGTTCGCGGCCGAGCTCGGCCTCACCGAGGCGTCCGTGATCGCGATCGGCGACGGCGCCAACGACCTCGACATGCTCAACGCAGCAGGCCTCGGCATCGCCTACAACGCCAAGCCCGTGGTGCAGGACGCCGCCGACACCGCGGTCAACGTGCCCTACCTCGACACGATCCTCTACCTGCTCGGCATCTCCCGCGAGGAGATCGAGGCCGCCGACGCCGCCGAGGGCATCGTCACCCCCTCACCGCCCGTGTAGGACAGCACCGAGGATCGAGCCAGTCTTCTCCTGATCTTCCGCCCAGGAGGGAGCGCAGCGACCCGGTCTTTCCGAGCGCAGCGAGGCGCCCCGCGAAGCTCGCGGGGGTAGAAGAAAGTCAGCCACGCCCGACGTGGTAGGCCACCACGCTCGCCGAGGCCTCGTCCAGGTCGCTCCAGTCGCCGTCGAACGAGAACACCGCCAGCGCGCTGGTCGGGAACCCGAGGGCCATCTCGTTGCCGGCCTCCTCGTCGCCCTCGCCGTCGTCGAGCAGCGCCGCCAGTGAGGCCATGGTCGGGTTGTGGCCGACGACCACGAGCGTGCCGATGACGTCCTCGGTCTCCCGGATCAGGTCCAGCGCGCTCTCCGTGCCGGCCTCGTAGAGCGAGTCCTCGGGCGTGCCCTCGAGGTCCCAGCCACCGGCCTCGTTGACGGCCTCCCAGGTCTGCTGGGTGCGGACCGCCGCAGAGACCAGCGCCTGATGGGGCTCGATGCCGCGGCCGGCCAGCCACTGCCCGGCCTCGGTCGCGTCCACGACTCCGCGGTCGGTCAGCTGGCGCTCGAAGTCGCTCGGCCCGGACTGCTCGGACTTGGCGTGCCGCATCACCACCAGGGTCTTCACGCGGAGAGTCTGGCACGCGGCCCTAGGGTGGTCCATGCCCCGGGGACCTCTCATGATCATCGGCGGCGCAGAGGACAAGCTGCGCAAGAGGCGCATCCTGAGGGAGTTCGTGGCGGCGAGCGGCGGGCCGCAGGCCCGGATCGCGGTGATCCCGACGGCGTCGAGTCTCGGCGTGCGAGATCGTCGACGTCTACGACGCGCTGTTCCGTGTCGAGGGCGCCGCCGAAGTGTCGGTGGTCCGGCCCGAGAGCCGCGAGCAGGCCCACGACCCCGACCTGGTCGGCGTGCTCGAGAAGGCCACCGGCATCTTCATGACCGGCGGCAACCAGCTCAAGCTCAGCTCGATCGTCTGCGGGACGCCGATCGGCGACGCGATCGTCGCCGCGCACGCGCGGGGCGCGGTGGTGGGCGGCACGTCCGCCGGTGCCTCCATCCAGTCCAGCCACATGCTCGCGTTCGGGGTCGGCGGCAGCACCCCGAAGCAGCGGATGACCCAGATGGCGGCCGGGCTCGGGCTGCTCCCGAGCACGGTCATCGACCAGCACTTCGAGCAGCGCAACCGCTACGGCCGGCTGCTGATGATCGTCTCCCAGTCGCCGCAGCTCCTGGGCCTGGGCATCGACGAGGACACCGCAGCGGTGGTCCAGGACGACGTGCTCAGCGTGCGCGGCCGCGGTGCGGTGACCATCCTCGACCCCAGCAACATCACCACCAACGCCTTCGACGCGAGGCGGTCGGCTCCGCTGCTGGCCAGCGGCGTGGTCCTGCACGTGCTGCCGCAGGGCGCCCGCTTCGACCTCGCTCACCCGCACGCTCCTGCCCTTCGAGACCCACGTCGACCCGCTCGAGGCCGCCGAGATCGAGGAGGCGGGCCACGACCTGCGCCGGATGGCCAGGGACATCGCGGCCGGCGACGCCTCCCCGAGCGTGCTGCGCCGGCGGCTGCGGCGGACCAGGAAGTCCCACTCCCGACCCCACCCGGACCGGCCGGACGACCAGCACCTGGACGGAGACGACGCATGACCGAGCGGCCCACGCCCGACCTCACGATCCTCGAGACGCGGGTCTACCGCGGCGCCAACATCTGGTCCTATGAGCGCGCGATCCACCTCGTCGTCGACCTCGGGTCGCTGGAGAAGTTCCCGACCAACACCCTCCCCGGCTTCACCGACAACCTGCTCGAGATGCTGCCCGGCCTGCGCGAGCACTCCTGCTCCCGCGGCAAGCGCGGCGGCTTCATCGAGCGGCTCCACGAGGGGACCTGGCTGGGCCACGTCGCCGAGCACACCGCGCTGGCCCTCCAGCAGGTCGTCGGCCACGACATCCGCCGGGGCAAGACGCGCCAGGTCAAGGGCGAGCCGGGCCACTACAACGTCATCTTCGGGTACGTCGACGAGCAGGTCGGGCTCGAAGCCGCCCGCCTCGCCGTGCGCCTGGTCAACCACCTGGTCCAGGCGGACCCGGAGTTCGACTGGGACGAGGAGCTCGAGTCGTTCATCCTGCGGGCCGAGCGCACGGCGTTCGGCCCCTCCACCCAGGCGATCCTCGACGAGGCGGTCTCGCGGGACATCCCCTGGATCCGGCTCAACCAGTACTCGCTGGTCCAGCTCGGCCAGGGGGTCCACGCCAAGCGGATCCGCGCCACGATGACCTCGGCGACGTCCGCGATCGCGGTCGACATCGCCTCGGACAAGGACCTCACCACCCGGCTGCTCGGCGCCGCGGGCCTCCCGGTGCCCAAGCAGGACACCGTGCGCACCGCTGACCAGGCCGTCCGGGCGGCCGAGCGGATCGGCTACCCGGTGGTCGTGAAGCCGCTGGACGGCAACCACGGGCGCGGGGTGTGCCTCGATCTGCAGGACGAGGACGACGTGCGCGCGGCGTTCCCGATCGCGCAGGAGCAGTCCCGGCGCGGCGTGATCGTGGTGGAGTCGCTGATCATCGGCAAGGACTACCGCTGCCTGGTCATCGACGGCCGGATCGCGGCCATCGCCGAGCGGGTGCCCGCTTCGGTCACCGGCGACGGCAGCGCCACCGTCGAGCAGCTCGTCGACACGGCGAACGCCGACCCGCGCCGCGGGGTCGGCCACGAGAAGGTCCTGACCCGGATCAAGGTCGACGACGCGGCGGTCGAGCTGGTGCGCGAGCAGGGCTACGCGATGACCGACGTGCCGCCCGAGGGCCAGATGGTGAAGCTCGCGCTCACCGGCAACATGTCGACCGGCGGCATCTCGATCGACCGGACCTACGAGGCGCACCCGGAGAACGTCGAGATCGCCGAGGAGGCCGCCCGCATGGTCGGCCTCGACATCGCCGGCATCGACTTCATCTGCCCCGACATCACCGAACCGGTCCGAGAGACCGGCGGCGCGATCTGCGAGATCAACGCCGCTCCCGGCTTCCGGATGCACACCCACCCGACCATCGGCGAGCCGCAGTTCATCGCCAAGCCCGTGATCGACATGCTCTTCCCGCCGGGCGCGACCTCGCGGATCCCGATCGTCGCCGTCACCGGCACCAACGGCAAGACGACCACGTCACGGATGATCGGCCACATCTTCAAGGGCATGGGCCGCAAGGTCGGCATGACCTCCACCGACGGCGTCGTGATCGACGAGCGGCTGGTGATCCGGGCCGACGCGTCCGGCCCGCGCTCGGCGCGGATGGTCCTCCAGAACCCGCGGGTCGACTTCGCGGTCTTCGAGGTCGCGCGCGGCGGCATCCTCCGGGAGGGTCTCGGCTACGAGCGCAACGACGTCGCGGTCGTGCTCAACGTCCAGCCCGACCACCTCGGCCTGCGCGGCATCGACACCGTCGAGCAGCTCGCCGACGTGAAGGCCGTGCTCGTCGAGGCCGTCCCCCGCGACGGCCACGCCGTGCTCAACGCCGACGACCCGCTGGTCCGCGAGATGCGACGCCGGTGCTCGGGCCAGGTGGTGTGGTTCTCGATGGAGGAGCCGGGCACGGAGACGCGCGACATGATCGACGCGCACTGCCGCCGCGGTGGCAAGGCGCTGGTGCTCAACCCGTCGGAGCGCGGCGAGATGATCGTCGTGAAGCACGGCCCGCGGGAGATGCAGCTCGCGTGGACCCACCTGCTGCCGGCGACGTTCGGCGGCCGGGCCCGCATGAACGTCCAGAACTCGCTGGCGGCCGCCGCGGCGGCGTTCGCGGCCGGCGCCCCGCTGCACGACATCCGGCAGGGGCTGCGCTCGTTCTCGACGAACTACTACCTCTCCCCCGGACGCCTCAACGAGGTCGAGGTCAACGGTGTCAACGTCATCGTCGACTACTGCCACAACGCCCCCGGGATGAAGATGCTCGGCGACTTCGTGGACCGGGTCGGCGAGACGCTCGAGTCCTCCCACGAGCTGGCCCGGCCCTCGCGGATCGGCGTCATCGCCACCGCGGGCGACCGCCGCGACGAGGACATGCGCGAGCTCGGGCACATCGCCGCCCAGCACTTCGACGTGGTCATCGTCCGCGAGGACGTCGCGCTCCGTGGCCGCGAGCGCGGTGAGGTGGCCGGGTTCGTGATCGAGGGCGTACGCGCGGCGATGGCCGACGGGGCACGCTGCAAGCAGGTCGAGGAGGACCTCGACGAGATCAAGGCGGTGCGCCACGCGCTGGCCCGCGCCAACAAGGGCGACCTGGTCGTCATCTGCGTGGACAAGCACGCCGAGGTGATGACCGAGCTCGAGAACTGGTCCCCCCAGGCCCAGCCCGGCGCCGGGGTCACGTCCGACGCTCCGGCCGCCGACCCCGACTACGTCGCCGCCGCGCCGGCGCCCGTCGAGGGCTGAAGCTCGGGCTCCCACGCCCTGGTGGCGACGGCGAGCATGTTCCAGGCGTTGATCGCCACGATCAGCGCGAGCAGCGCGCCGACCTCGTCGGGCGACCAGTGCGCGGCCACCGCGTCGTAGTCCGCGGTCGGCACGTGCGTCTCGGAGAGCCGGGTCACCGACTCGGCGAACCCGAACGCCGCGCGCTCCTTCTCGGTGAAGAACGGCGACTCCGCCCAGACCGACACCGCATGGATCCGCTGCTGGCTCTCGCCGTTCTCGGCCGCGTCCCTGCTGTGCATGTCGACGCAGTAGGCGCAGCCGTTGAGCTGCGAGGCGCGCAGGCGGACGAGGTCGCGCAGGCCGGCCGGGATGCCGACCCGGTCGAGCTCCCTGGTGGCGGTGGTGTCGAGGTGGGCCATCGCCTTGCTGAACGCCGGAACGGCGGCGTCCAGGTCGAGCCGGGCGGGGACCTGGTGGAGGGCCTCTGTGGTGGTCATGAGCCCAACGCTAGGCGTCCGGCGGCCCGGCCGAAGGGCCGATCCGGCCCGACCCATCTGGGCCAATCTCGGACGCAGGATGCGCGGCCCTGACCTTCTCGCGCAGCGTCTCCGGGCTGTCCGGGGTGCCACCGCGCCCGGCGATCCAGTCGTAGGCCTCCTGCCGCTGCGCGTGGCACATCAGCCCCACGACGTCGCCGGGCCGCGCCTGGTCGACCAGGGCAGACAGGCACTCGACCTCGGAGTCGTAGGACGGGACGTCCGTGACGCCGACGCGGGCCGCCCCGGCCCGCATGAGCGTCTCGAGCTCCTCGACGGTGCGCCCGCGCAGGTAGCTGAGCTTGTGGGCGATCGCCAGCACGTCGCTGTCCCGCGCCGCGATCTCGCCCAGCAGCTCGATGAGGTCGTCGGTCCGGTCACCCACGGCGCTCAGCCCCAGCAGCAGGCGGGCGCCCGGCGGACGTACGCCGTTCATGATCTCGAGCAGCGCCTCGAGGCCGGCCTCGTTGTGCGCGAGGTCGATGACCACCGTGACCCGCTGCCCGCCGGGTGCGGGGAGCGAGAAGAAGTTCATCCGGCCCGGGTTGTGGTCGGCGTCCGGCAGGAACGTCCGCAGCCCCTCGATGACCGTCTCGCGGGGGATCCCGATCGCCAGGGCGGCCGAGGCGGCGGCGAGGCTGTTCTCGACGTTGAAGCGGGACAGGCCCGCCAGCGTCATCGGCACGTCGACCAGCTCGACCAGCGGGTCCGGGTCGCGGTGGGGCAGGAGCACCGAGATCCAGCCGTCGATGACCGTGGTGGCCCGGCCGCCGTCGTTGAGGATCTCGCGGATCGCCGGCGAGTCCGGGTCGCGGGAGAACACCCAGGGCTGCGCCTTGATCGTGGTGCGCATCGCGAAGACCCGTGGGTCGTCGCCGTTGAGGACGGCCCAGCCGTCCTTCCGGGTGATGTGCGGCACGACGCCCTTGACCTCCGCGAGCTGGTCGAGGGTGTCGATGCCCTGGAGGCCGAGGTGGTCGGCGGAGACGTTGGTGACCACCGACACGTCGTTGCGGGTGAGGCCGATGCCCTTGAGCAGGATGCCGCCGCGGGCGGTCTCCGTCACCGCGAGCTGCACCGCCGGGTGCGCCAGCACCCTGCCGGCGCCCGAGGGGCCGGAGTAGTCCCCCGCCTCGACCAGCTCGCCGTCGATGTAGATGCCGTCGGTGTTGGACCAGCCGACGAGCTTGCCGGAGGTCCGGGCGATGTGCGCGATCATCCGCGACGTCGTGGTCTTGCCGTTGGTGCCGGTCACGGCGACGACCGGGACCCGGGGCGTGATCGTGGTCGGTCCCGCGCCGGGCTCCGCCGCCGCCACCCGAGCGGCCGCCGCGCTGACCACGGTGTCCACCTCTCCGCCAGGGACCGCGTCGAGGACCTCCGCGACCGCCGTGCCCATCACCTGCGCACGGGTGCGGTGCCGCCAGGGGAAGGCCACGACGATCCGGTGCTGGTCGCTGGTGGGGCGCACGCGTACGGCGAGCCGGGTCGCCCCGGACTCGTTCGCGATCGCCCGTACGAGCCGGCCGACCGCGCGCAGGGCGAACCGCTGCCGGAACCCGGTGTCGGGCTTCCCGGGACGGGCGTTGCGGAGCCCGATGCGCTGGGCGAACCGCTTCGCGGTCTCCTCCGGGACCGCCGCGAGGCCGCCGATGTCGAGGGTCAGCTTGATCGCGGCGCGCGGGAAGTAGAGGTTCGGGCCCTCCAGGACCCGCAGCTCGACCAGGGACGCGGGTTCGTCAGCCACGTCGCGGACGCTACCGACTCTGTCGCTTCATGTGCGAAGTCAGGCGCCGGTGGCGTGGAACCCGCCGTCGACGTGCACGATCTCGCCCGTGGTCGCCGGGAACAGGTCCGACAGCAGCGCACAGATCGCCTTGGCGGTCGGCTCGTGGTCGGCGTTGTCCCACCCGAGCGGGGCCCGGTCGCTCCACAGGTCCTCGAGGTCGCTGAACCCCGGGATCGCCTTGGCCGCGAGCGTGCGCAGCGGGCCGGCCGAGACCAGGTTGACCCGGATCCCCTGGTCGCCCAGGTTGCGGGCCAGGTAGCGCGAGGTCGACTCCAGGGCGGCCTTGGAGACGCCCATCCAGTCGTACGCCGGCCACGCGACCGTCGCGTCGAAGGTGAGGCCGACCACCGAGCCGCCGGGCGACATCAGCGGGCGGCAGGCCTCGGTCAGCGACATCAGCGAGTACGCCGACACCTGCACCGCCTGGGCGACGTCCGGCCACGGGCCGGTGAGGAACTTCCCGCCGAGCAGCGTCTCGGGGTTGCCGTAGGCGATCGAGTGCACGACGCCGTCCAGCCCGTCGACGTGCTCGCGCACCTGGTCGGCGAGCCCCGCGAGGTGCTCGTCGTCGGTCACGTCGAGCTCGAGCACCGGTGGCTCGGTCGGCAGCCGCTTGGCGATCCGCCGGGTGATGCCGAGCGCGCGCCCGAAGTTGGAGATCAGGACGGTGGCGCCCTGCTCCTGGGCGTACTTCGCGGCCGCGAAGCCGATCGAGCTGTCCATCGTCACGCCCGCGACGAGGATGTTCTTGCCTGTCAGGATGCCGCTCATGTCGCTCAGCCCTTTCAATGGCCCATTCCGAGTCCGCCGTCCACCGGGATGACCGCTCCGGTCACGTACGCCGCTCCGTCGCCGGCCAGCCACGTCACCGCGGCGGCCACCTCGCCCGGGGTCGCGTAGCGCTGGAGCGGCACCTGCGCCTTGATCGCCGCCTTCTGGTCGTCGGTCAGGACCCCGGTCATGTCGGTCTCGACGAACCCGGGCGCCACCACGTTGGCGGTGATCGACCGGGAGCCGAGCTCACGCGCGATCGAGCGGGCCATGCCGACCAGGCCGGCCTTGGACGCGGCGTAGTTGACCTGCCCGGCCGAGCCGAGCAGCCCCACCACCGAGGAGACGAAGACGATCCGGCCACGCCGCAGCCGCAGCATGCCCTTCGCGGCCCGCTTCGCCAGGCGGTAGGAGCCGGTCAGGTTGGTCTCGATGACCGAGGACCAGTCCTCCTCCGACATCCGCAGCAGCAGCGTGTCGTGGGTGATGCCTGCGTTCGCCACCAGCACCTCGACCGGGCCGTGCGCCTCCTCGACCTGCGCGAACGCCGCCTCCACCTGCTCGGGGTCGGTCACGTCGCAGCGCACGTCGAGGGTGCCGTCGGGAGCGCCACCGCTGCGCGTGGTCACGGCCACCTGGTCGCCCTGCGCGACGAACGCCTCGGCGATCGCCCGCCCGATGCCCCGGTTGCCGCCGGTGACCAGCACCGACCGCCCGCCCGGACTGTCCTCCGTCTGGCTCTCCTCGGTCACCGGATCGACGCTAGCGTCTACCGGGGAGTACGCCGAAACAGGGCCCAGCGCCGGCGCCGCCGCGACTCGGTGGCGGCCGGGACGATGCTCGGCGCGAGGTCGGACCGCTCTCCGGCGTACATCGCCTCCCACCAGCGCACGCCGCCCGCGATGAAGGCGTCGAGGTCGAGCCGGTGGCCCGCGCCGTCGAGGACCGAGACCTCCGCGAACCACACCCGCACGTCGAGGTGGTGCACGCCGCCGAGGTCCTGGAACAGCGTCAGGTGGTGGCCGCCCGGGCCCGACATCGCGAGGTCGAGGCTGAGCCGGCGCTCCCAGCTGCGGAACTCGCGCTCGCTGCGCGGTGAGTCCACGAACTCCCAGCCGTAGACCGGACCACCGCCGTGCCGGCGCAGCAGCCGGTCCAGCCCCTCCAGGTCGAGCGGGAGCACGGGCGCCGCTGCGTCGTCCCACGTGCCGGCGCGGTAGGACGCCGCCAGCCGCGAGCAGCCGGTGAGCCGCAGCGTCCGGCGCGGGTCGGAGGTCTCGGCGCCCGTCTCGTCCCGCGACAGGACCGTGAGCAGCAGGTCCACGCTCGCAGCGGGCTCGTCGACCGACAGGTCGTGCCAGTCGGCCTCGTTGAGCGCGACGCCGAGGCCGTCGACCTGGTCCTGGGTGAGCAGTGCCTACTCTTCGTCCTCGAGGCGGAAGCCCACCTTGATCCCGACCTGGAAGTGCTCGACCTTGCCGTCCTTGATCTGGCCGCGGACCTCCGTGACCTCGAACCAGTCGCAGTGCCGCAGCGTCTTGGCGGCCCGCTCCACGCCGTTGTGGACCGCTTGCTCCAGCCCCTCGTTGGAGGTGCCGACGATCTCGGTGACGCGGTAGGTGCGGTTGGTCATGGCCCCAATGTACCGACGCGTGGGGCGTCCCCGAGCCCGGCGTACAGTTGAGGAATGGCCCGGGAGCGCAGCCGCGAGCCCGAGGCGGTCCGCATCACCTCGGCAGCGGCCAGCCGCAACGACGACATCGCAGCGCGCCAGAAGCGCTACCTGTTCTCCATGGCGATCCGCACGCTCTGCTTCGTCGGCGCGATCGTCGCCTCGCTGCTCGGGATCCACTGGCTCTGGCCGATCCTCATCGCCGGCGCCCTGGTGCTGCCCTACGTCGCCGTCGTGATGGCGAACGCCGTCACCACCAAGGGCGACGGCTTCGAGCTGGTCGACCGGGGCCCCGATCGCCGCGAGCTCGAGGCCGGAGACCCGGGTCGCTGAGAAATCTTCGCCCCTCCGGTTTGAATCCCGGCGCGGACGTGGAACACTTCAAGTGCCGCGTGGGCTTGCTCGGGCGGTGTGGTGCCGGACAGCTCTCCCCGTGGTTGGCCGGCACCACTTTTTACATTTCAGGGACCGATGACCGACATCTGCTCAGCCAGGGGCTGCACCGCCCCCGCCCTCTGGGCGCTGCGCTGGAACAATCCCAAGCTGCACACCCCCGAGCGCCGCAAGGTCTGGCTGGCGTGTGCCGACCACCGGGAGTCCCTGTCTGACTTCCTGGGCGCCCGCGGGTTCCTCAAGGAGACCGTCGAGCACGTCGACGGGGCCGACGAGAGCGTCTAGCTGGTGTCCGGCGGTCTGGACCGCCGAGAGGCCGTCAGCCGCCGATGGCCGACATCGGCCGGTCCGGCTGCAGGAACGTCGGGTCGTCGATGCCGTGGCCGGGCTTCTTGGTGGACATCGCCACGACCCATCGCTCGGCCAGCTCGGCGTCCGTCGCCCCGGCGCGCATGGCGGTGCGCAGGTCGGACTCCTCGCGGGCGAACAGGCAGTTGCGGACCTGGCCGTCGGCGGTGAGCCGGACCCGGTCGCAGGCGCCGCAGAACGGCCGGGTGACCGAGGCGATGATGCCGACCGTGGCCGGGCCGCCGTCGACGAGGAACAGCTCGGCCGGCGCGCTGCCGCGGGGCTCCTCGGCGGGCACCAGCACGTAGTGCTCCTCGAGAGCGGCCACGATCTCGTCGGCGGTGACCATCTCCTCGCGGCTCCAGCCGTGCTGGGCGTCCAGCGGCATCTGCTCGATGAACCGCAGCGCGTAGCCTCGCTCGAGGCACCACGCGAGGAGGTCGGGGGCCTGGTCGTCGTTGACGCCGCGCAGCAGCACGGCGTTGACCTTCACCGGCCCCAGGCCGGCGGCCCGGGCGGCCTCGAGGCCCGCGACCACGTCGGCGAACCGGTCGCGCCGGGTGATCTCGTGGAAGGTGTCGGAGCGGACCGTGTCGAGGCTGACGTTGACCCGGTCGAGGCCCGCCTCCTTGAGGGCTG
The DNA here is from genome assembly GCA_963766475.1 of uncultured Actinomycetota bacterium. Classification (GTDB taxonomy): domain Bacteria; phylum Actinomycetota; class Actinomycetes; order Propionibacteriales; family Nocardioidaceae; genus Nocardioides. The sequence goes on from CAVXZS010000012.1 coordinate 340,613, forward strand.
CGGCGGTCTTGGCGAGGCCCAGAGCGTTGGTGGTCAGCGAGGTCTCCGGGCGCGGCTCCAGGGCCGCCGTACGGCGCACGATGTCGACCAGCCCGCGGCGCACCAGCGGCTCGCCTCCGGTGAACCGCACCTCACGCACGCCGAGCCGCTCCACCGCGACCGAGATCAGCCGGACCACCTCGTCGTCGGTGAGCTGCGACTCGAGCGGGAGCCAGTCGAGGCCCTCCTCGGGCATGCAGTAGGTGCAGCGCAGGTTGCAGCGGTCGGTCAGGCTGACCCGGAGGTCGGTGGCGACCCGGCCGAAGGCGTCACTGAGTGGCTGCACGCTGGAGAGTCTACGTTTCCGGCGGTTGGCGGCCGGCTGGGTAGCCTCGGCTGGTGCGCTCGTTCGGGTTCGTGGTGAGCCGGCGCTGGATCGTGTTCGCGCTGGTCGTGGCGGTGCTGGCGTACGCCGCGTGGTGGCTGGGCGGGTGGCAGTTCCGCCGGCTGGACGACCGCAAGGCCACGAACGCCGTCGTCCGGGCCAACGAGCACCGCCCGGTCGCCCCCGTGGCCGACGTGCTGAGCCCGGACCGTGGCCCGTCCGAGCAGGACGAGTGGCGGGTGGTCAGCGCGACCGGGACCTACGACGAGGCGCGCACGGTCGTGATCCGCTACCGCAACCGGGACGGGGTGCAGGGGGTCGACGTCGTCGTACCGCTGGTGACCTCCACCGGCACCGCGCTCCTGGTCGACCGGGGCTGGCTCGAGACCAACCCCAGCGGTGCGGACCGCGACGACATCCCGGACCCGCCCGACGGCGAGGTCGAGGTGACGGGGTACGTGCGGGCCAACGGCAGCGGCGACAGCACCCGGGTGTCGGACCTGTCCGCCCGCTCGATCAGCAGCGACGCGATCGGCCCAGCCATCGACCACCCCGTCTACGGCGGCTTCGTGGAGCTCAGGTCGGAGGATCCCGAGCCGGAGACCGCCCTGGAGCCGGTCGAGCTGCCCGAGCTCGACAACGGGCCGCACTTCTTCTACGGCCTGCAGTGGTGGTTCTTCGGGCTGCTGGCGATCTTCGGGTTCTTCTACCTGCTCTACGACGAGTGGCGCAACGGCCCGCGTGGCGAGCGGCCGGTGCGCAAGCAGCCCAGGCCGAAGTCGAAGGCCCGGCTGCAAGCGGAGGCCGCCCGGGCGCAGATCGAGCGGGAGAAGGCCGAGCGGGAGCGCGCCGGCAGGTAGGTCACCAGCGGGAGTGCACGAGCTCCCGGATGCGCTCGTCGTAGAGCTCGCGGACGCCGTCGAGGAAGTCCGCACCCAGCGGCGGCACCAGCCCGGCGGCCGCGTTGGCGACCGCCTGCTCGCGGTTGCGGGCGCCGGGGATCACCGTGGTCACGCCCGGCTGCTGCCAGCACCACGCCACCGCGGCCTGCGCGGGCGTCGGCGCACCGGGCAGCCGCTCGACCAGCTCCGAGAACGCCGCGGCCGCGGCCAGGCCGTCCTCCCACGGGACTCCCGCGAACGTCTCCCCCACGTCGAACGCGCTTCCGTCGCGGTTGTAGCTGCGGTGGTCGTCGGGTGCGAACGTGGTCGAGGCGGTGTAGCGGCCCGACAGCAGCCCCGAGGCCAGCGGCACCCGCGCGATGATCCCGACCCCCGCCTCCGCCGCGGCCGGGAGCACCCGGTCGAGCGGCTTGAGCCGCAGCGCGTTGAGGATGATCTGGACCGAGGCGACGCCGGGCCGCGCGATGGCCGCCAACGCCTCGACACAGGTCTCGACCGACACGCCGTACGCCGCGATCGAGCCGTCCGCCACCAACTCGTCGAGGGCGTCGTAGGTCGCGTCGGTCTCGATCACCTCCGACGGCGGGCAGTGCAGCTGCACCAGGTCGAGCCGCTCGGTGCCGAGGTTGCGCCGCGAGCGGTCGACCCAGCCCCTGAAGTTGTCGGCGGTGTAGCTCTCGGGCACCTGGTCGAGCCGGCGGCCCATCTTGGTGGCGACGGTGACCCCGGCGTCGGGGTGGGCGGCGAGGAACTCCCCGAGGACCCGCTCGCTGCGGCCGTCGCCGTAGACGTCCGCGGTGTCGAAGAACGTGACGCCGTGCTCGGCCGCGGCCTCGAGAACGTCGCGGGCGGCCGCCTCGGACACGTCACCCCAGTCGGCGCCGAGCTGCCAGGTGCCGAGGCCGACGACGGACACGGAGCGGCCGGTGCGGCCGAGGGTGCGGTGTTCCACGCCGGCAGCCTCTCAGATGGTCCGCAGCATGCCGCCGTCCACCGGCAGCATCGCGCCGCTGACGAACGAGGCCGCGGGCGAGAGCAGGAAGGCGGCCGCGCGGCCGAACTCGGCCGGCTCGCCGTAACGGCCCAGCGGGATCGTCGCGAGTGCCTTCGCACGCGCCTCCGCGGCGTCCCCGGAGGCCTCGTCGAGCTCGGCCACGCGCTCGGTGCCGACCCGGCCCGGCAGCAGCCCGTTGACCCGGATCCCGCGCGGACCCAGCTCGTCGGCGAGCGTCTTGGCCACCATCGCGAGGCCGGGGCGCAGCCCGTTGGACACGGCCAGGCCGGCGATGGGGCTGCGGACGCTCGAGGAGAGCACGAACGCGATCGCGCCGCCCTCCTCGAGCCGGGCCGCCACCTCGCGGGCCACGCGCACCGCACCGAGGAAGACCGACTCGAACGCAGCCGTCCACTGCTCGTCGGTCACCTCGGTGACCGCCCCCGTCGGCGGACCGCCGACGCTGATGAGGGCGCCGTCGAGACGGCCCCAGGCGTCCTGGGCGGCAGCGATCAGCCGGCCGGGCGTGGCCGGGTCGGCGTTGTCCGCGGCCACCGGGACCACGCGGTCACCCAGCTCCGCGGCCGCGGCGTCGAGGGCCTCCTGCGAGCGGCCGGACAGCACCACCCGGGCGCCCTCGGCGACCAGCACGTCGGCCGTGGCGCGGCCCAGGCCGCGGGCACCACCGGTGACGACGTAGACGCGGTCGGCGAGCTGGAGGTCCATGCCTGAACTCTAGGTCTCCCGGCCGCCGCCAAGGCGCTCCAACCACGGTCCATGGGGGTTCCAAGCCGATGCGGGTCTGATCTCGACCGTCGCGCTGCTCGGGTCGCGATCCCATCCACCGGCCGAGGACCGGCCATGAGATTTCGGAGCAGACCATGTCCATCACCACCACTCAGCACACTCGCCGACTCGGCCTGGCCACCTCGGCCGCCGCGACCGCCGTCCTCCTCCTGGCCTCGGCCTGCGGCACCGAGACGGCGGCCAGCCAGGCGCCGGGGAGCATCAGCGGGCCCCAGGCCGCGTCGACCGAGCGCCAGTCGCCCGCCGACCGGGCGGAGTGCCTGGTCGGCCAGGCTAAGCACCAGAACGCCGGGTCCTCCTGCACCGCGCCGACCCCGTCGCCCGAGGCCATTCAGCCGCTCTACCTGGCGCCGTCCGGTCGCCCCGTGCCGCTGCCCGGCCAGGGCAGCTGACGGCGTGTACGCGCGGCGGGTCGCGCGACTACGCTGATCTGGACCGCAAGGTGGCTTGCGCATGACCGAAACCGACATGGCACACGGGGCGGTCGAGTTCGGCCTCCTCGGGCCGTTCCAGGTCCTGCGCGACGACGAGAGCCTGGCACTGGGTGGCCGCCGACAGCGGGCCATCCTGGCGCTGCTCGCGTGCGAGGTCGGCCACGCGGTGTCGGTCGAGCGCCTCGTCGACGGCGTCTGGGGCGATCCGGCGCCGCCCGGGGTGGTCACGAGCGTGCAGCCCTACGTCTTCCACCTCCGGCAGGTGCTCGAGCCAGACCGGCCGCGGGGGACGCCCGGGAGCGTCCTGGTCACCACGCCCGGTGGCTACCGGCTGGACGTCGACCCGCGCTGCATCGACGTGACCCGGTTCGAGGAGCTCGTGGTGGCCGGGGATTCCGCCGCGGAGCGCCGCGAGCCGGGCACCGCTGCCGCGGCGTACGGGTCGGCCCTGGCTCTCTGGCGCGGGGACGTGATGGAGGACCTCGCCGACCACGACTTCGTGGCGCCGGTCCGGGCCCGCCTGGACGAGCTGCGGGCGTCCACGCTCGAGTCGCGGGTCCGGGCCGAGCTGGACCTCGGTCACCACGCAGCGGTCGTCGCCGAGCTGGGCAGCCTCGTCTCCCAGCACCCGCTGCGAGAAGGTCTGCACGCCCTGCGCATGCTCGCGCTCTACCGGACCGGGCGCCAGTCTGACGCCCTGGCGGCCTACCGTGACCTCCGCTCGGTGCTGGACGCCGAGCTCGGCATCGAGCCCAGCCCTCCCCTGCAGGAGCTCAACAACAGGATGCTGCGGCAGGATCCGGCGCTCGACTGGAGGCCCGACCGTGTGCGGGGCCCCGGCCGGGCCGAGCCACCGTCCGTCCAGCCCCCGACCGTGACTACGAGCCCCAGCCCGGTCGCACGGCTCACAGGGGAACGACATCGGCGACTGGCCGCGGTCGCCGCAGCGGTCGCAGTGCTCGCAGGTGGCGCGGCACTGCCAGTGACCGAGGGTCCGAGGGCGGCTGCTGAAGTGCCGGGCAACTCGGTGAGCGAGATCGACGCCTCGGGTTCGGTGCTGGGCTCGGTCCCCGTCGGCACGAATCCCATCGCCTTGGCGCCGGCCGGCGGTGCGCTCTGGGTCGTGAACGCCGGCGACGACTCCGTGTCCGAGGTCGACCCCTCGACGCACGCGGTCCGGCAGCAGGTTGCAGTCGGTCACGACCCGCGCGCGCTGGCCGTCACCGGCGATGACGTGTGGGTCACCAACTTCGCTGATGGCACCGTCTCCCGGATCAACATCCCCGCCCGCGCGGTAGTGGACGAGGTCGTCGTCGGGAGCGGCCCGGACGCGATCGCCGCCGGGCCGGCCGGCCTCTGGGTCGCGAACAGCAACGACAACACCATCCAGCGCATCGACTCGAAGACGGGCGTCGCCGGCGAGCCGGTCAACGTGGGCGACGGGCCGGACGGCCTGGCGGTGGACGAGGCGTCGGTCTGGGTGGCGAACGGACGCGAAGGAACGGTCATGCAGATCGATGCCGTCGCGAGGGTCAAGATGTTGCCGCCCGTACAAGTGGGTGCAGGTCCCCGCGGCATCGCTCGCGCCGGCGACGACGTCTGGGTGGCCGACGAGCTCTCCCAGAGCGTCACCCGCATCGACGCGGCGACGGGTCAGACGGAGTCGTTCGCCGTCGGCGACGGGCCCACGGCCCTGGCTGTCCTGGGCGGATCGGTCTGGGTGGCGGAGAAGTACTCCGGTGACCTGGTGCGCATCGACCGCGCCACCGCGGAGCGGGTGCACATCGACATCAAGGCCGCCGTGCGCGCCCTCGCGGTCGTCGACGGCCGCCTCTGGGTCGCCTCGGGAGCGTTCGCGTCGACCAGCCACCTTGGCGGCACCCTGCGCGTGGCGGCCGGTGCGCTGCCGGGCAACGACGAGGCGGGTCTCGACCCCGCCCGCAACTACGACGTATGGACCTTCCAGGCCCTGCGGGTCGTCTACGACGGCCTGGTGGGCTTCCACTACGCCGGCGCGGACCCGCAGGTGCTCGTTCCCGACCTGGCGACCTCGCTGCCCGAGCCCACGGACGGCGACCGGACCTACATCTTCAACCTTCGCCCCGGGATCAGGTACTCGACCGGTGCCGAGGTCCTCGCCTCCGACATCGAGCTCGGGGTTCGACGAGCGCTGCAGCCCAGCGCGGCGCGACCGGACTTCTACTGGGGCATCGTCGGAGGTAAGGAGTGCACCGAGCACCCGGGGTCATGCGACCTCAGCCAGGGGGTCGACGTTGACAACGCCTCCGGGCGAGTGACCTTCCATCTGGTCGCGCCGGACCCGACCTTCCTCTACAAGCTGAGCCTGTTCGTCGTCCCTACGCCGCCTGACACTCCGCTGGGGACGCTCACGACGCCGTTACCGGGCACCGGGCCCTACCAGGTCGCCACCTACCGACGGAAGAAGGCGTTCGCGCTCAACCGCAACCCCTACTTCGGGCAGTGGTCTGCGCCCGCCCAGCCCGCCGGCTTCGTCGACGCCATCACCTGGCTCAAAGTGCCTGATGCCCGTGAGGCCGCGGATTCCGTGGAGGAAGGCCGAGCGGACCTGGCCGAGCTCAACAATGCGGGCGGGCCCGACCCCAACTCGCTCGCGACGCTTGTGGGCGAGCTCAAGGTGGCAGCTCCGACTCGCCTCGACTGGTCCGTCAGGCAGGGCACCTCCTACCTGGTGCTCAACTCCTCCATCCCTCCCTTCGACGACCGGCGGGCGCGCCGTGCCTTCAACTACGCGATCGACCGGAGAAAGGTCGTCAAGTTCCTCGGAGGGCCTACCCTGGCCCTCTCCACCTGCCAGGTGATGCCACCGAGCGTGCGGTCGTACCAGTCCTACTGTCCGTACACACTTGGCCCGCCGGACGGCCCCTACCGGGGGCCTGACCTCGCCCGGGCCCGTGCCCTTGTGCAGCGGTCCGGCACCCGGGGCAAGGAGGTCATTGTCGGGGACCTGGACCGCCAACCTTCGCTGGACTCGTACTACGCCGACGTCCTGCGCTCCCTCGGCTATCGGGTGAGGTTGCGCCTGCTACCCGTCTCGGACCGGAGCCAGGACTTCCTGGACGACCCGGGCAACGGGGTCCACGTCCAGTCTGGCATCTTCCTCGCCGACTACCCCTTGCCATCGAACATCTACAGCATCGTCGCGTGTGAGACCGGCAACGTCGCGTCGCCGTTCAACTACTGCAACCGGGAGCTGGACGAGAAGGCTGCTGAGGCGACCCAGCTGTTCCAGACGGACGCCGGAGAGGCCCTCCGTGCCTGGGCTGCCATAGACCGGGCGCTCACCGATGACGCTCCGATGGTCCCCCTGGCCAACTTCGTCCTCTGGTGGCTCACCTCGGAGCGGGTGGGCAACTACCAGAACGGCACGGAGACCATCGGGCCGTTGCTGAGCCAGATGTGGGTTCAGTGAGTCGATGTCAGGCGGGCACGTCGTCGACGAACTGGGTGCGGTAGAGGTCGGCGTAGAGCCCGCCGGCGTGCAGCAGCTGGGCGTGGGTGCCGGACTGGACGATCCGGCCGCCGTCGACCACCAGGATGAGGTCGGCGTTGCGGATGGTGGAGAGCCGATGGGCGATCACCAGCGAGGTGCGCCCCTCGAGAGCGGCGTCGAGGGCGCGCTGGACGGCGGCCTCGGACTCGGAGTCGAGGTGGGCGGTGGCCTCGTCGAGGACGACCACCGCGGGGGCCTTGAGCAGCAGCCGGGCGATGGCCAGCCGCTGGCGCTCGCCGCCGGAGAGTCGGTATCCGCGGTCGCCGACCACGGTGTCGAGGCCGTCGGGCAGGGCCCGGACCAGGGTCGCGATCTGGGCGGCCTCGAGGGCCGCCCAGACCTCGCGGTCGCCCGCTCCGGGGTTGGCGTAGAGCAGGTTGGTCCGGATCGTGTCGTGGAACATGTGGGCGTCCTGGGTGACGTAGCCGACGACGTCCTCCAGCGACTGGAGCGTCACGTCGCGGACGTCGTGGCCCCCGACCCGCACCGCGCCGGAGTCGACGTCGTAGAGGCGCGCGACGAGGTGGGTGATCGTGGTCTTGCCGGCGCCCGATGGCCCCACCAGGGCGACCATCTCGCCGGGCGCGGCCGCGAAGGTCACGTCATGGAGCACCTGCACGTGGTCGCGCGACTCGATGCGGGCCACCGCCTCCAGGGACGCGAGCGAGACGTCGTCGGCCTTCGGGTAGGTGAACGCGACGTGGTCGAACTCGAGCCGACCGGCGTTCCTGGGCAGGGTGACGGCGTGAGGCTTCTCCTCGATGAGGCTCGGCAGGTCGAGCACCTCGAAGACCCGCTCGAAGCTCACGAGGGCGGTCATCACGTCGATGCGGACGTTGGAGAGCCCTTGGAGCGGGCCGAGCAGCCGCAGCAGCAGGGTGGCCAGCGCGAGCATGGTGCCGACGGTGAGGGTGCCGCTGATCGCGAGCTGGCCGCCGACGCCGTAGACGAGCGCGGTGGCCAGCGCGGGGACGAGCATCATGGCCGCCCCGAAGACGCGCGTGACGAGCGAGATCCGCACCCCGAGGTCGCGGACGACGGCCGCCTTCTCCGCGAACAGCTCGTCCTCCTCGCCGCGGCGGCCGAAGAGCTTCAGCAGCATCGCGCCGCCGACGTTGAACCTCTCGGTCATCACGTTGCCGAGGTCGGCGTTGCCGTCCATCTGCCGGCGGGTCAGCCCGGCCAGGCGGAAGCTGACGAACCGGCTGACCAGGAAGAGCAGCGGGAACAGCGCCAGGCAGAGCAGCGTCACCTGCCAGCTCAGGGCGATCATGGTGATGCCGACGACCACCACCGCGATGGTGTTGGCGACGGTGCTGGACAGGGTCGAGGTGAAGGCGCGCTGGGCCCCGATGACGTCGTTGTTGAGCCGGGAGACGAGCGCGCCGGTCTGGGTGCGCGTGAAGAAGGCCAGCGACTGGCGCTGCACGTGCCCGAAGACCTTGGTGCGGAGGTCGAAGATCAGCCCCTCGCCGATCCGGCTGGACAGCCAGCCGCCGACCACGCTGAGCAGGGCGCTGAAGACCGCGACGCCGGCCATGCCGAGCGCCAGCCAGGTGACCAGCCCCCGGTCGCCCTTGAGGATGCCGTCGTCGACGATGCGCTGCACCAGCAGCGGGACGACGACGACCATGGCGGCGTCGACCACGGTGATCGCCAGGAACGCCCCGATCAGGGCCTTGTGGGGCCCGGCGAAGCGGAACACCCGGCCCACCGTCCGCCGGTCGACGCGGTTGTTGACCACCGAGCGGTCCGAACGCAGGTGACGCCAGGCCACGCCCGCGCCGGCACCGTGCATCCCGGACATCTGGCTACTCCTGACTCTGCATCTGGCTGGTCCTCATCAGAGGGGCGAGCTCGCGGAACCGGCGCACCTGCGCCTCCCGCTCGAGCCGTCTCTGGGTCTCGAGGTCCTGCTCGGCCGCCGACTGGAGCAGTGCCTTGGTCTCGGCCACCGCGCCCGCGACGTTGGCGGTGAGCGCCTGGGCGAGATCGGCGACCGTCGCGTCGAGCCGGTCGGCCGGCACGGCGGTCAGCGCCAGCCCGATGGACACCGCCTCCTCGGCCCCGACCATCCGGGTCGTCGCGCAGATCTCCAGCGCTCTCTGGTAGCCAACCGCCTCGACCAGCGGTTTTGTTCCGGTCAGGTCGGGGACCAGGCCCAGCGCGGGCTCCTTCATCGAGAACTGGGCGTCCTCGGCCAGCACCCGCAGGTCGCAGCTGAGCGCCAGCTGGAACCCCGCCCCGATGGCGTGGCCCTGCACCGCGGCGATGCTCACGAACCGCGGGTCGCGGAGCCAGGTGAACCCCTGCTGGTAGCCGTCGACCGCCGAGCTGGCCGCCTCGTCGTCGAGCTGCACGAGCCGGGCGACGTCGCCGTTGGCGGGGTCGAGCATCGCCCGGTCGAGCCCCGCGCTGAAGCTCTGACCCGCTCCCCTGACCACCACGACCCGGATCAGGTCGGGCAGCTGAGCACCGATCGCCGCTAGCGCGTGCCACATCGCCGGCGTCTGGGCGTTGCGCACCTCGGGCCGGCTCAGCGTCACCGTGGCGACGGCATCGGAGACGTCGAGGTGCAGCCCCGCGGCGGTGATCTCCTCGGCACTCAGGGTCATGCCCCGAGCGTAGGTGGTGGCGCCGACGGCGCCCGTGTCACGGGGCGTCGTGGATGGGGCGGGTGTAGTGCTGCGGGTGCGGCGACCGGCCGTCGGCGCTGTCCTCCAGGATCCCGGCGTCGGCGTAGGTCACCACGGCTCCCTGGTAGCGCACCGACCGCGCACCGCCCATGCAGTCGGCGGGCACGCTGAACGTCACCGTGTCGGCGCGGGCGCTGGTCGCGCCGTGGGCGCCCGGGCAGTCCATGATGCCCTGGGTGCCGCCGTATCCGTGGTCCCCCACGAGCTGGAACACCGAGACGACGTCGAGGCTGAGGTCGTGGCGGACGTAGGCGAAGACGAGGAACCGGCCGCTGCGGGTCCGCAGCAGGGCGGTGACGTCGGTCTCGTTGGAGCCGTCCCGGCGCAGGTCGACGAAGGTGGCACGCACCGTCACGACCCCGCCCTGGAAGCTCACATGGGTCGAGCGCAGGTCCGTGTTCACGGCCGACCCGACGGGGTCGTAGCCGAACAGCGACCCGTCGCGAGGGGTGAAGACGTCGTGCACCTGGTCGCGCACGGTCACCTGCTCGGCGTACGCCGGGCCCGCCGCGCCGAGCGCGATGAGGAGCGGGAGCACAAGAAGCCGGACGGAGCGCATGGCTCCATCAGATCACGCGAGCGCCACCAGGTCGGCGTAGTCGTCGTTCCAGAGGTCCTCGTCGCCGTCGGGCAGGAGCAGCACCCGGTCGGGCTCCAGGGCCCGGACCGCGCCCTCGTCGTGGGTGACCAGGACGATCGCGCCCTCGTAGCTGCGGATGGCGGCGAGCACCTCCTCGCGCGAGGCCGGGTCGAGGTTGTTGGTGGGCTCGTCGAGGAGCAGCACGTTGGCGCTGGAGACCACCAGCGCGGCGAGGGCCAGCCGGGTCTTCTCCCCGCCCGAGAGGACCCTCGCGGGCTTGTGGGCGTCGTCGCCGGAGAAGAGGAACGAGCCGAGCACGCTGCGGGCCTCGCTGTCGGTGAGCTGCGGGGCGGCGCTCTGCATGTTCTCGAGCACCGTGCGCGTGGTGTCGAGGGTCTCGTGCTCCTGGGCGTAGTAGCCGATCTTCAGGCCGTGCCCCGCCACCACCTCGCCGGTGTCCGGGGTGTCGACCCCGGCCAGGATGCGGAGCATGGTGGTCTTCCCGGCGCCGTTGAGCCCGAGGATGACCACCCGGCTGCCCTTGTCGATCGCCAGGTCGACGTCGGTGAACACCTCGAGCGAGCCGTAGGACTTCGACAGCTCCGAGGCGGTCAGCGGCGTACGGCCGCACGGAGCGGGTGCGGGGAACTTGATCCGGGCGACCTTGTCGCTCTGCCGCTCGCCCTCCAGGCCGGCCATCATCTTCTCGGCGCGCTTGAGCATCGACTGGGCCGCCTGCGCCTTGGTGGCCTTGGCGCGCATCCGGTTGGCCTGGTCGGTGAGCGTCTTGGCCTTGTTCTCCGTGTTCATGCGCTCGCGCTTGCGACGCCGCTCGTCGGTCTCGCGCTGCTCGAGGTAGGCCTTCCACCCGAGGTTGTAGACGTCCACCTCGGCGCGGTTGGCGTCCAGGTGCAGCACCCGGTTGACCGTGGCATCCAGCAGGGCCGTGTCGTGGGAGATCACCACGAGCCCGCCGCGGAAGGAGCGCAGGAACTCCCGCAGCCACACGATCGAGTCGGCGTCGAGGTGGTTGGTCGGCTCGTCGAGCAGCAGGACGTCGGCGCCGGAGAACAGGATCCGGGCCAGCTCCACCCGCCGCCGCTGGCCACCCGAGAGCGTCCGCAGCGGCTGGGTCATCAGCCGGTCGGCGATGCCCAGGGACGACGCGATCTGGGCCGCCTCGGCCTCGGCCGCGTAGCCGCCGCCGGCGTGCAGCTCCGAGTCGGCGGCGGAGTAGCGCCTCATCCCCCGGTCCCGGACCGTGGGGTCCGACGACGCCATCTCCAGCTCGGAGGAGCGCAGCCGGCGTACGACGTCGTCGAGGCCGCGCGCGGAGAGGATGCGCTCGCGGACGGGCATGTCGAGGTCGCCGGTGCGCGGGTCCTGCGGCAGGTAGCCCACCGCCCCGGTCGTGTCGACCCGGCCGGCGGCCGGCAGTCCCTCGCCCGCGAGGATCTTGGTCAGGGTGGTCTTCCCGGCGCCGTTGCGCCCGACCAGCCCGACCTTGTCACCCGCCCCGACGCGGAAGCTGACGCCTGCCATCAGGAGCCTCGCCCCAGCGCGAACTTCCAGCTGGTGAGCGGTGATCATGGCTGATCAAGGGTACGGGTCCGACTATCCGGGCCAGCTATCGGCGGCCCACCTAGCACTAGGGTGTGGGCCGTGCGTTTCAACCCGAAGGCCGACATCAGTGGTGGCCGGGTCACCGACGTCCGCGGAGGCGGCGGGGGCGGTCGGATGGGCAACATCCCGATCGGCGGCATCACCGGCGGCGGCATCGGCACGACGATCGTCGTGATCATCATCTACGTGATCGTGCAGCTGGCGGGTGGCGGCGGTGGCGGCGGCCTCGGCTCTGGCGGCCCGGCCGAGTCGACCGACCGCTACGCGCAGTGCAAGACCGGCGCCGACGCCAACAAGAGCGAGGACTGCGCGCGCCAGGCGGTCGAGCTCTCGCTGGAGAACTACTGGGCGAAGGTGCTGCCCCAGCAGTCCGGCAAGCAGCTCCAGCCGACCCAGATCGTCACCTTCACCGGTGGCACGTCGACCGGCTGCGGGTCCGCGAGCGCGGACGTCGGGCCGTTCTACTGCCCGACCGACCAGACCATCTACCTCGACACGACGTTCTTCGAGGACGTCCTCGAGGGGCAGCTCGGCGGCAAGGGTGGTGACTTCGTGGAGCCGTACGTCCTCGCCCACGAGTTCGGCCACCACATCCAGAACCTGCTCGGCACCATGGGCCGCGTCCGGACCCAGTCGGGCCCGACCAGCGACTCGGTCCGGCTCGAGCTCCAGGCCGACTGCTACGCCGGCATGTGGACCAAGGGCGCCACCGGCACCACCGACCAGAGCGGTGTCCAGATCTTCGAGGAGATCGACGACGGCGACATCACCGAGGCCCTCGACGCCGCCAAGACCGTCGGTGACGACCGGATCCAGAAGCAGGGCGGCGGCGACGTCAACAAGGAGCAGTGGACGCACGGCTCCTCGGAGGAGCGGATGCGGTGGTTCACCACCGGCTACGACGCCACCGACCTCACGCAGTGCGACACGTTCTCGACCGACGACCTCTGAGGGCTGCTAGGAGCCGACGAGCTCCTCGATCTGAGGGAACTGGCGCTGCAGCGACCGCAGATAGGGCGCCACGGCGGGGTGTCGGTACTTCCCGGCCAGCGCACCCTCACCGCCCGCGACGCGGGCCAGCGCCCACTCCGCCCGGCTGAGCGCGGTCAGCACCGCGGTGACCCGCGCCCCCTGCGCGGCCTGGTCACGGGTGGCGACTCCTTCCGGGAGGCCGAGCAGGTAGGCGTCGAGCAGCGGCTCGAACTCCTCCCGCGCACCCAGCATGTAGATCCCGAGGTCGGCCCCGACCGGCCCGCGGCCCAGGCTCCCCCAGTCGATCGCGACCACGTCGTCCCCGTCGCGGCCGGGCAGGTTGGACGGCGTGGGGTCGCCGTGCTGCGCCACCTGCGGCAGCGCATCGAGCTCGTCGAGCAACGGCGCGCGGCGCTGCCAGAGATGGTCCGCGACGTCCGCGACGGTGGTCCTGGCCAGCGTCGGCCAGCCGCCGCGGCGTTCGACCCGCGCCATCCGGTCGCGGAGCTGGCCCTGGGCCAGCCACGCGTGGTCCCCGAGCTCGGCGCCGCCGAACCGGCCCAGCGACACCGCGCAGAACAGGCCGCTGTTGGCGGCGTCCTCGACCCAGTCCTGGACCAGGGTGATCCCCTCGGCGTCCTCCTCGACCGAGGTCAGCCGGGGCGACCGCAGACCGGGAGTCGTGTCGAGGCCGACCCGAGCCGTGACGACGTCCGCCGCGCGCCGCCAGTAGGCGAAGTGCCGGGGGTCGGTCAGCTCGCCGGGATCGTCGTCCGACGGCGCGCCGAGCCGTTTCACGACGACGGGTCGGCCACCGAGCACGGTCCGCCAGACACCCACCGTGGACGTCCCGGACCCGCCGGGCAGCAGGAGCCACCCCGGGTCGGGCTGCCACATGCCCGCACGCTAGCCGATGTCGCGGCTCCGGTAGCGCCACCACGCGGCAACCAGGCACGCGGCCGCGATCGCCGTCAGGGCCAGGGACGGGGCGGCCCGGAACGACTCCACGGGCATCGCCGGGACGTGCTCGTACGGCGACAGGCCGGTGACCCAGCTCGGCAGCTCGAGGAGCGAGCCCAGCTGGCCCAGCGCCAGGAACAGCCCCACCAGGCCCCACGCGGCGACGGACCAGCCGCTGCGCACGGCGTAGAGCAAGGCGGCCAGACCCACGACCAGCCAGACGGCCGGGAGCTGCGCGAGGCCGGCCTCGACCAGGCCGTCGACGTCGCGCCCGAGGCCGATGCCGGTGGCGAGTCCGGTGGCCAGGAGCAGCCAGGCCACGCCGCCGAGGGCGACCACCAGGGCGGCCGCGAGGGAGCTGCTGCGCGAGGTCGCGGTGGCGAGGACCTGCTCGGTGCGCCCGTCGTGCTCGTCCTGGCTGCCGCGGGCGACCACGGCGATCCCGAAGCAGGTGATGACCACGGCCGCGATCGAGAGCACCGCGGCCAGCAGTGAGTCCTCCAGGGCACCGGTGCCGCCGATGCGCTCGATCAGCTTCCGGCCCGACTCCGTGTCGAGCAGGTCGCCGACGCCCGGGGCGATGGCGCCCATGACCGTGCCGAGCGCGAGCACGCCCACGGTCCAGCCGAGCAGCGCCGGCTGGTGCACCCGCCAGGTGAGAGCGAGCACGTCGGCCAGCCGTGGCGAGCCGTGTGCGGGCCCCGGCCGGGCCGCGAACAGCCCGGAGCCGAGGTCGCGGCGGGACCGCAGCGCCTGCGCGGCCACGCCGAGCACCGCAGCGAGGGCGACGTAGAGCAGCAGCAGCCACCAGCGCGGCTCGGACCAGGCCGAGACCCGGGTGTTCCAGCCGAACGGCGTCAGCCAGCTGAGCCACTCGGCACCGACGTCGCCGACAGCGCGCATCAGGTAGAGCGCGGCGAGGGCCGCGCCCGCGATCCCGAAGCAGGTCCGGCTGCTCGCGGCGAGCTGGCAGCACAGGGCGGTGAGGGAGACCGCGACCAGCCCGATCCCCACCCAGGTCGCACCGAACCCGAGAGAACCCGCGACCGGGAGACCGCCGGCGAGGTCCGCCAGGGCAGCAAGCGCGCCCACGCCCACGGAGAGCGCGACGCCCTCGACCAGCGCCGCGGCCAGGAGGGCGTCCCGGCCGATCGCGGTGCCGGCGAGCAGCTCCGCGTGGCCGGACTCCTCCTCGCTCCGCGCGTGCCGGCGGACGACGACCACGAACATCAGGGCGAGGAGCACGGCGTAGAGCACGGTGACCTTGGTCATCGCCAGCTCACCCAGGCTGTGCTCGTCGAGGATCGGCCCGTAGAGCGCGACCACGGCCGGGTTGTCGTTGATCGCCCGGGCCGCGTCCACCCGGTCGGCGGTCGACTCGTAGAGCGAGCCGGTCGCGGCCGCGGAGGCGTAGACGACGAGGACCAGCAGGCTCGTCCAGATGCCGACGAGCAGCCGGTCTCGGCGCAGGGCGGCCCTGGCGACGAGCAGGGTGCCCGCATACCTCTCGGTCATGCCGGCTGGGTCCGGTAGGCGTCGAGGAACAGCTCCTCGAGGGTCGGCGGTGCGCTCGTCAGGGCGGTGACCCCGCCCTGGGTCAGCCGTTGGAGCACCTCCGGGAGCGCCTCCGGCTCGACGGTGCAGGTGAGCGTGTGGTCCTCGACCGAGAGGTCGTGGACACCGCGGATCGCGTCGAGCCCCTCCGGGACCCGCTCGACGGTCGCGTTGATCCGGCTGCGGCGCAGGTGCCGGAGCTCGTCGAGGGTCCCCGACTCCACCGACCTGCCCTCGCGGATGATGGTCACCCGGTCGGCCAGCCGCTCGACCTCGCTGAGGATGTGGCTGGAGAGCAGCACGGTGGTGCCCTGGGCCACCCGCTCGGCGACGCAGTCGTTGAAGACGCGCTCCATCAGCGGGTCCAGGCCCGAGGTCGGCTCGTCCAGCACCAGCAGGTCCACGTCGGCGGCGAACGCCGCGACCAGGGCGACCTTCTGCCGGTTGCCCTTCGAGTACGCCCGGCCCTTCTTGGTCGGGTCCAGGTCGAAGCGCTCCAGCAGCTCCTCGCGATGACCGGCGCCGGGATCCGCGCCCCGCATCCGCAGCAGCATGTCGACGGTCTCGCCGCCGGACAGGTTGGGCCAGAGCGCCACGTCGCCGGGCACGTACGCGAGCCGGCGGTGGATGGCCACCGCGTCCCGCCAGGGGTCCTGGCCGAAGACCCGCGCCGTACCCCCGTCGACCCGCAGCAGCCCCAGCAGCGCGCGGATCGTCGTCGACTTCCCCGCGCCGTTGGGGCCGAGGAAGCCGTGCACCTCACCGGCCCTGACCTCCAGGTCGAGCCCGTCCAGCGCGCGGTGCGGCCCGAACGTCTTGACGAGCCCGTGGACATCGATCACTGCCTCACTCACGTTCCCCGACGATACGCTTATTTCAGATATTTCCGAAACCTGTAGAATGTGATCCGTGACTCCCGCCCAGCAGTCCGCCGTCGAGCGCATCGGTGGAGCCCTGACCCAGGCCGGCCTCGCCCGGCTGCCGTCCCGGGTGTTCGCCGCCCTCCTGGTCGACGACGACGGCCGGATGACCTCGGTCGAGCTGGCCGAGGCCCTGGGGGTGAGCGCGGCCGGGATCTCGGGGGCCGTCGGCTACCTCGAGCAGCTCGGGATGCTGCGCCGCGAGCGGGAGCGCGGCTCGCGCCGCGACGTCTACGTCGTCGACGACGACGCCTGGCACGACGCGATGATGCGCCACGACCAGATCTATGGGCCGATCAGGTCGTCTCTCGAGCACGCGCTGGTCGCGATGGGGCCGGACGCGCCGGCCCACGTGCGGCTGTCGCTGACGCGCGAGTTCCTGGTCTTCGTCGAGGCGGAGATGGACGCGCTCGCCGGGAGGTGGGAGCAGCGAAAGACCGAGCTCGGCTACTGAGCCGGCTCGATCCGGTGCAGGACGACGTCCGACATCGCGCCGTCCGCGGCGGTGGCGGTCAGGTAGGTCCGGTACGGCTCGCGGCGCCTGTCGGTCGGTGATCCGGGGTTGAGCAACCGCAGCCCGGTGGCGGTCGTGGTGTCCCACGGGATGTGGCTGTGGCCGAAGACCAGGACGTCGACGTCGGGGTACGCCGCGGCGCAGCGCTCCTCCCGGCCGGCCTTCCCGCCGGTCTCGTGCACCACCGCGAACCGCACGCCGCCCAGCTCCGCCCGCGCCACCTCCGGCAGCCGCGCCCGCAGTGCCGGCCCGTCGTTGTTGCCGTAGACGCCCACCACCCGGGTGGCTCGCGCCTCCAGCTCGTCGAGCAGCGCGACGTGCACCCAGTCGCCGGCGTGCAGGACCGCGTCGGCCGCCTCCACGGCGGCCCAGACCTCGGTCGGGAGGTCACGCGCCCGCTTCGGCAGGTGGGTGTCGGCCAGGATGAGCAGCCTCACGCGTTCACCACCCCCACCTGGACCGCGCAGGCGTCGATGACCGCCTGCTCGAGCACGCCCCGCTTGGGGTCGGGCACCGCCAGCCAGGGCGCCACGACGCGCAGATGTCCCAGCCGAGGGTCCGCGAGCACCTCGTCGACGGCGGCATGGTCGCCGCCGGCCACCACGACCACCTCGGTGCCGGTCGCGTCGGTGGCCAGGATCCGGGCGGCGTGCCCGGCGGCTGCCTCGTAGGCCTGCCGGGCCTGGTTGTCGCGACGCCGGGCGAACCGCTGCTGGCTCTGGCCCCCGGCCTTGGTCCGACCCTGCACGTGCCGCTGTCCGACCTTCGAGTCGACCAGCCGCTCCCCCGCGAGCCGGGCCACGGCGAACCCGCCCTTGCGCACGAGCAGCAGACCCCAGTCGTCCGGCACGCTCATGGCGGCGGCGAACCCAGCGGCGTCCGCCGGGCCGTCGTACGGCGCGTCGAACGGCAGTCGCGCACGGAACGTCGACCCGTCCTGCGCCATCCCCGAGATCCCGCCGGTCTCCGTCACCAGGCCCGGTCCGCCGCCGTGCCGCTCCGCGAAGTTGGCCACCCACCGCTCGAACCGCTCGCGGGGGACGAGCACGGTGCGCATCCCGCGACGCTAACCGAACCCGCACCTCCCGCCGTACGTCGGACGAGCATGCGCGTCCGCGCCGCCGCCCTCGCCTGCCAGCTGGCGTTCGACCCGCCCCAGGGGGGCCGAGTCGGCGCAACGGCACACCTCCAACGGGCCCAGTCGGCTCAACGGCACACCCCCAACGGGCCCAGTCGGCGCAAAAGCACACGCCCGAGGGGCCCAGTCGGCGCAAAAGCACACGCCGCAGGGGCCGAGTCGGCGCAACGGCACAGCCGCAGGGGCCGAGTCGGCGCAATGGCACGTGCCGACGAGCCGGGTCGACCCCGTTTGCGCGTCCCGACGAGCCGAGTCGACCCCGTTTACGCGTCCCGACGAGCCGAGTCGACCCCGTTTGCGCGTCCCGACGAGCCGAGTCGACCCCGTTTACGCGTCCCGACGAGCCGAGTCGACCCCGTTTACGCGTCCCGACGAGCCGGTCGACCCCTTTGCGCGTCCCGACGAGCCGAGTCGGCGGGTCAGACGTTGAAGCCGAGGGCGCGCAGCTGCTCGCGGCCGTCGGGGGTGATCTTGTCGGGGCCCCACGGGGGCATCCAGACCCAGTTGATCGCGACGTCGTTGACCAGCCCCTCGAGGGCGGAGTTGGTCTGGTCCTGGATGACGTCGGTCAGCGGGCAGGCCGCCGAGGTGAGCGTCATGTCGAGGACGCAGTTGTGGCCCTCGTCGAGGTGGACGTCGTAGACCAGGCCGAGGTCGACCACGTTGATGCCGAGCTCGGGGTCGACGACGTCCTTCATCGCCTCGGTGACGTCGTCGATGGTCACCGTCGCGGTGCCGCCCCCTGAGGGTGTCGCCTCGGGAACGTCCGGCAGCTCGCCGTGATCAGCCATTGCTTGCCTCCAACGATTGGGCCGTGGCGTCCTTCCAGGCCATCCACGACAGTAGTGCGCACTTGACCCGCGAGGGGAACTTGGCCACGCCCGCGAAGGCGATCCCGTCCTCCAGGACCTCCTCGTCGGGCTCGACGGTGCCCTTGCCCTGCATCAGCGCCAGGAACTCGCCGTGGATGTCCATCGCCTCGTCGACGGTCTTGCCGATCACGAGGTCTGTCATCACCGACGCCGCGGCCTGTGAGATCGAGCAGCCGACCGCGTCGTAGGAGACGTCCTGGACCACTCCGTCGGTCACGTGCACCCGCAGCGTCACCTCGTCACCGCAGGTGGGGTTGACGTGGTGCACCTCCGCCTCGAAGGGCTCGCGGAGCCCCTTGTGGTGGGGGTTCTTGTAGTGGTCCAGGAGGATCTCCTGGTAGAGGTTGTCGAGGTCCATGTCTCTCAACCCAACTTGAAGTACGAGCGGGTGTATTCCAGGGCCTCGACGAGTGCGTCGATCTCGGCCGGCGTCGTGTAGAGGTACGACGACATGCGGGTCGAGCTCTGCACGCCGAACCGCGCGTGGGCGGGCTTGGCGCAGTGGTGTCCGGCACGCACCGCGACGCCGCGGGTGTCGAGCACGGTGGCCACGTCGTGCGGGTGCGCGCCCTCGATCTCGAAGGAGATCGCTCCCCCGCGGTCGGCCGCCGACAGCGGCCCGAGCACGGTCAGCCCGGGCACGGTCTGCAGCCCCTCGAGCGCGTAGGCCGTGATCGCCTGCTCGTGGGCGTGCACGGCGTCCATGCCGAGGTGGCCGAGGTAGTCGAGAGCGGCGCCGAGGCCGACCGCCTCGACGATCGGCGGGGTGCCGGCCTCGAAACGGTGTGGTGCCTTGGCGTACGTCGAGCCGGCCATCGTCACCGTCTCGATCATCTCGCCGCCACCGTGGAACGGCGGGAGCTCGTTGAGCAGCTCCTCGCGCCCCCAGAGGACGCCGATGCCGGTCGGGCCCACGGTCTTGTGACCGGTGAAGACCAGGAAGTCGCAGCCCGTCGCGGCCACGTCGACCGGGAGCTGCGGGACGGCCTGCGACGCGTCGATCACCGAGTAGGCGCCGGCCGCCTTCGCACGCGCCGCGAGGTCCGCGACGGGGTTGATCGTGCCGAGCATGTTGGAGACCCAGGTGTAGGCCACGACCTTGGTGTGCTCGTCGACCAGCTCGTCGGCGTTCGACAGGTCCAGCTGTCCGTCATCGGTGAGGCCGAACCAGCGCAGCTCCGCCCCGGAACGCTCGCACGCCAGCTGCCACGACACGATGTTGGAGTGGTGCTCCATCTCGGTGATCACGACGTTGTCGCCGGGACCGAGGTCGATGGTGCGGGCCAGGAGGTTGAGCGCCTCGGTGGCGTTCTTGGTGAACACGACCTCGTTGCGAGAGGGCGCGTTCAGGAACGTGGCCACCCGGTCCCGGGCCGCTTCGTAGGCCTCGGTGGCCTCGGCGCCGAGCTGGTGCATGGCCCGCGCGACGTTGGCGTTGTGCCGCTCGAGGTGGTCGACCATCGCGTCGATCACGACCTGGGGCTTCTGGCTGGTGTTGGCGCTGTCGAGGTAGACCAGCGGGTAGCCGCCCGCGAGCGTGCGCTCGAGGATGGGGAAGTCCTTGCGGACCACCTCCAGCTCGGGCAGCAGGCCGGGCAGCTCGGACACCGCGGACATGGTCAGACCGCCGCCTTGTTGAGGTACTTGTCGTAGCCCTCTGCCTCGAGCGCCTCGGCGAGCTCGGGGCCGCCCTGCTCGGCGATCCGGCCGTCGACGAAGACGTGCACGAAGTCGGGCTCGATGTAGCGCAGGATCCGGGTGTAGTGGGTGATCAGCAGGACACCCTTGCCCTCCTGCTCGCGGAACCGGTTGACCCCGGCGGCGACGATCTTGAGCGCGTCGATGTCGAGCCCGGAGTCGGTCTCGTCGAGGATCGCGACCCGCGGGTTGAGCAGCTCGAGCTGGGCGATCTCGTGGCGCTTCTTCTCGCCACCGGAGAAGCCCTCGTTGACGTTGCGGGTGCCGAACGACGGGTCGAGGTTGAGGTCCTCGAGCGCCTTGTTGACGTCCTTGACCCACGTGCGGAGCTTCGGCGCCTCACCGTCGAGGGCGGTCTTGGCGGTCCGCAGGAAGTTGGAGACCGAGACCCCGGGCACCTCGACGGGATACTGCATCGCGAGGAACAGCCCGGCCCGCGCGCGCTCGTCGACCGACATCGCGAGGACGTCCTCGCCGTCGAGGGTCACCGTGCCGCCGGTGACGTCGTACTTCGGGTGGCCGGCGATCGAGTAGGCGAGCGTCGACTTGCCCGACCCGTTGGGCCCCATGATCGCGTGCGTCTCACCGCTGTTGATGGTGAGCGTGACGCCCTTGAGGATCTCCTTGGGCCCGTCCTCGGTGGAGACGGAGACCTGCAGGTCCTTGATGTCCAGAGTGGTCATTGGGGGGTGACTCCGTTCAGTGGGGTGGAGATGTCTACGTAGATGTCGTTGCCTCGGACCTCGGCCGCGAACGTCGCGACCGGCTCGGTGGCGGGCAGCCCGGTGGGCTTGCCGGTGCGGAGGTCGAACCGCGAGCCGTGCAGCCAGCACTCGAGCGTGCACTCCTCGACCTCGCCCTCGGAGAGCGCCACCGCGGCGTGCGAGCAGATGTCCTCGACCGCGAAGACCTCGTCCCCGTTGCGGGCGACGGCGATCTCCTGACCACCCAGGGTCACGGCCACGGCCTCGTCCTCGGGGACGTCGGCCAGGGCGCAGGCTCGCTCGAACGTCATGAGACGTCCTTGAGCACGTTCTTCTCGAGCTCGGCCTCGACCGTCGCCTTCAGCGACTCCTCGATCTCGGGGACCGCGATCTTGCGGATCAGGTCGTTGAAGAAGCCGTGTACGACGAGCCGCCGCGCCTCGGGCTCGGAGACACCCCGTGAGCGCAGGTAGAACAGCTGCTCGTCGTCGAACCGGCCGGTCGCCGAGGCGTGGCCGGCGCCCATGATCTCACCGGTCTCGATCTCGAGGTTCGGGCACCGAGTCGGCCTGGCAGCCGTCGGTGAGCACGAGGTTGCGGTTCTCCTCGTAGGTCTCGATGCCCTCGGCCTCCTTGCGGATCAGCACGTTGCCGATCCAGACCGTGTGGGCGCCCTGGCCCTGCAGCGCGCCCTTGTAGACGACGTTGCTCTTGGTCCGGGGCGCGGTGTGGTCGACGAAGAGGCGGTGCTCGATGTGCTGGCCGTCGTCGGCGAAGTAGAGGCCGAGCATCTCGATCTCGCCGCCCGGCCCGTCGTAGGACGCCGTGGTGTCGTGGCGCACGACGTCTGCCGCCGAAGGTGACCGCGACGTGCTTGAGCGAGGCGTCCCGGCCGACCCGAGCCGACTGGGTGCTGTGGTGCACCGCGTCGTCGGCCCAGTCCTGGATGGTGACGTAGGTGAGCTGGGCGCCGTCGCCGACCACGATCTCGGTGGTGTCGGCCCAGGTGGCCGAGCCCTCGAAGCGGACCACGACGGTGGCCCGTGCGTGGGCGCCGACCTTGACCAGCAGCTGGCGGGCGATCGCCTCGCTCGTCGCCGCGGCCGGTGAAGGTGATCAGGACCGGCTCGGCGAGCTCGGCCTCGGCGGGCACGTCGACGGTGAAGACGTGCTGGCGAGGCCTCCCACACGCGGGCGGCGACCCGGTCGGTCGGCACGAAGCCGCGACAGACCGCGCTCGGAGTCGGCGACGTCGACGCCGTCGGCGGTGACCCCGTCGGGCAGCCTCCAGCTTGGTGTCGTACGTCCGTCACCGTCGAGCGGCGGCGTCGGCCTGGAGGCCACGCAGCCGCTTGAGCGGCGTGAACCGCCAGACCTCCTCGCGCCCGGTCGGGACAGGGTGGTCGGACAGGTCGAAGGAGCCCACCGGGTGGAGGTGGGAGGAGACGTCGAGGCCCACTAGCCGACGGCTCCTTCCATCTGGAGCTCGATGAGCCGGTTGAGCTCGAGGGCGTACTCCATCGGGAGCTCCTTGGCGATCGGCTCGATGAAGCCGCGCACGATCATCGCCATCGCCTCGTCCTGCTCCATGCCCCGCGACATCAGGTAGAAGAGCTGGTCGTCGGAGACCTTCGAGACCGAGGCCTCGTGGCCCATCGACACGTCGTCCTCGCGGATGTCGACGTAGGGGTAGGTGTCGGAGCGGCTGATCTGGTCGACCAGGAGCGCGTCGCAGAGCACGTTGGACTTGGAGCCGTGCGCGCCCTCGTTGATCTGGATCAGGCCGCGGTAGGACGTCCGGCCGCCGCCGCGCGCCACCGACTTGCTCAGGATCGAGCTGGAGGTGTTGGGCGCGGCGTGCACCATCTTGGCGCCGGCGTCCTGGTGCTGGCCCTCGCCCGCGAACGCGACCGACAGCGTCTCGCCCTTGGCGTGCTCGCCCATGAGGTAGATGGCGGGGTACTTCATCGTGACCTTGGAGCCGATGTTGCCGTCGACCCACTCCATCGTCGCGCCGGCCTCGCACGTCGCCCGCTTGGTGACGAGGTTGTAGACGTTGTTGGACCAGTTCTGGATGGTCGTGTAGCGGCAGCGGCCGCCCTTCTTCACGATGATCTCCACGACCGCCGAGTGCAGCGAGTCGGAGGAGTAGATCGGCGCGGTGCAGCCCTCGACGTAGTGCACGTAGGCGTCCTCGTCGACGATGATCAGGGTCCGCTCGAACTGGCCCATGTTCTCGGTGTTGATCCGGAAGTAGGCCTGCAGCGGGATGTCGACGTGCACGCCCTTCGGCACGTAGATGAACGAGCCGCCCGACCACACCGAGGTGTTGAGCGCGGCGAACTTGTTGTCGCCGACGGGGATGACGGTGCCGAAGTACTCGCGGAACAGCTCCGGCTGCTCGCGCAGCGCGGTGTCGGTGTCGAGGAACAGGACGCCCTGCTCCTCGAGGTCCTCGCGGATCGAGTGGTAGACGACCTCGGACTCGTACTGGGCCGCGACGCCGGAGACCAGGCGCTGCTTCTCCGCCTCGGGGATGCCGAGCTTGTCGTAGGTGTTCTTGATGTCCTCGGGGAGGTCGTCCCAGGTCGCGGCCTGCTTCTCGCTGGAGCGGACGAAGTACTTGATGTTCTCGAAGTCGATCCCCGACAGGTCCGAGCCCCAGGTGGGCATGGGCTTGCGGTGGAAGAGCTTGAGCCCCTTCAGGCGCAGGTCGAGCATCCACTGCGGCTCGTCCTTCTTCATGGAGATGTCGCGGACGACCTCTTCGCTCAGGCCGCGCTTGGCCGCCGCGCCGGCGACGTCGCTGTCGGCCCAGCCGAACTGGTAGCGACCCAGCCCCTCGAGCTCTGGGTTGCGCTCCTCGATGGAGGTCATGTGGTGACCTTCTCCTTCTCGGTTGGTGGTGGGCTCTGCTGAGTCATGGGGGCTGGGATGCAGGTGGTGCAGACACCGTCGCCGTGGGCGATGGTGGCGAGCCGCTGCACGTGGCGGCCGAGCACCTTGCCGATGACCTCGGTCTCGGCCTCGCACAGCTGCGGGAACTCGTGGGCGACGTGGGACACCGGGCAGTGCTGCTGGCAGAGCTGCTCGCCCGATGCCCGGACCATCGGCAGCTCCCGCACGGCGGCGGCGTAGCCCTCGTCGGTGAGCACGCTGGCGAGCACCTGGACCGGGCTCAGCTCGGGGCGGGCCGTCGCGACCTCGCCGAACCGGTCCTCGATGAACGCCACGCGCTGGTGTGCGAAGGCCTTCACGGCCTCGTCACCGCCGGTCTCGTGCAGGAACCGGAGCGCCTGGACCGCGAGGTCGTCGTAGCTGCTGGTCGAAGCCCTCGCGCCCGCGCTCGGTGAGCGCGAACACCTTCGCCGGGCGTCCGCGGCCGCGGTGCGCCTGGGCGCGCGGCTCGCGGGCCTCCACGGCGCCGTCCTCGACGAGCTGGTCGAGGTGGCGGCGTACGGCGGCGGGCGTGAGGTCCAGCCGCTCGCCGAGCGCCGCCGCGGTGGAGGGTCCGTCGACGAGGATCGACCGGGCCACGCGATGCCGCGTCGACTGGTCCTCCTCGAATATCACAACACCAGTGTGCCGTTAATGGGAAGGGCACTTCAAGGAAGGTGACCCTTACCTCGCCCGGCGGGACCCGGGCCGACACCCACGGTAACCGGGGATAGTCTCCGGTTCATGGTCGGGTCGATCCTCGGAAACCGCGTCCGCCGGGTCGAGGACCCGGAGCTCATCGACGGGCGCAGCACCTACGTCGACGACCTGCGGGTCGCCGGCACGGCGCACGCGGTCTTCGTGCGCAGCCCGCTGGCCCACGCCAGGATCACCGCGGTCGACACGTCGTACGCCGAGCGGTCGCCCGGCGTCCTGGCCGTGCACACCGCGGCCACGCTCGGCCGGGAGTGGGTGCCGTCGTTCGCGAAGGTCCACGAGCTGGTCGGGCACGGGCCGCTGGCCGATGAGCGTCGTGCGCTACGTCGGCGACCCGGTCGCGCTCGTCGTCGCGGAGACGCGGGCGCAGGCGGTGGACGCCGCGGAGCTCGTGGACGTCGACTACGACCCCCTCGACGTGGTCGTCGACATGGAGGAGGCGCTGGCGCCCGGCGCTCCCCTGCAGTTCCCCGAGGTCGGCAGCAACATCGCCGAGTCGGTGCGCGCGGTGTACCCGCCCGAGAGCGGGGACGCCCTCGCCGACGCGGACGTGGTGGTGCGGGCGCGGATCGAGAACCAGCGGATCGCGACCGCGCCGATCGAGGGCAACGCGATCCTCGTCGACCCGCGGGCGGACGGCGAGACGCTCCTCACGGCGTACGTCGCGACCCAGCACCCGCACCTGACCCGCGACCTGCTGGCCAAGTACACCGGCCTGGAGAAGCGGCAGCTGCGCGTGGTCGCGCCGCACGTGGGCGGCGCCTTCGGCGGCAAGGCCGGGATCACGTACACCCACGGCGCGATCGTCGGGGCGGCGCGGGCGCTGGGCCGGCCGGTGGCGTGGACCGAGACCCGCAGCGAGGCGATGCTCTCGATGCACGGCCGGGCGGCGGTGCAGTTCGCCGAGCTCGGGCTGACCCGGGACGGCCGGATCACCGGGCTCCGGGCCCGCAACGTCGGCGACTGCGGCGCCTACGCGGGCTTCGGAGGCACGCTGGTCGTCGGGCCGGGCCACATCATGGCCCAGGGCCCCTACGAGATCCCGAAGATCGACTACTCCGCCATCGCGGTGATGACCAACACCGCCCCCAACGGCGCCTTCCGCGGTGCCGGCCGTCCCGAGGCCGCCGCGCTGCTGGAGCGGCTGATGGACCTTGCCGCCGCCGAGCTCGGGCTCACCCCCGAGGACATCCGCAGGCGCAACCTGATCCCCGAGGACGCGTTCCCCTACCGGACCCGGACCGGCCAGACCTACGACGTCGGCGACTACGAGTCGGCCCTCCAGGAGGCGCTCCGGATCGCCGGCGTGGACACGCTGCGCGCCGAGCAGGCACGCCGCATCGAGGCCGGGGAGGAGCGGCTGCTGGGCATCGGGGTGTCGACCTACGTCGAGATCACCGGCTTCGGTGGCAAGGAGCTCGGCAGCGTCCGGATCGAGCCGGACGGCTCGGCGACCGTGATGTCGGGGACGTCCGCGCACGGCCAGGGCCACGCCACGTCGTTCGCGATGATCGTGGCCGACCGGCTGGGCATCCCGGTCGAGCGGGTCCGCTACGTGCAGTCCGACACCAGCCTGGTGCCGACCGGGGGTGGCACCGGCGGCTCGCGGTCGCTCCAGCTGGGCGGCAGCGCCGTGGCCGCCGCGGCCTCCGCGGTCGGCGACCAGGCCCGGACGCTCGCGGCCGAGCTGCTCGAGGCCGCCCCGGAGGACCTCGAGCTCACCGACCACGGGTTCACCGTGTCCGGCGTCCCCGGCGCGGTCGTGGACTGGCCCCGGCTCGCCGCCGCCGCCGACGAGCGCGGCGAGGCGCTGCACGCCCAGCTCGACGTGCCCCAGCACGGCGCGACGTTCCCCTTCGGCGCGCACGTGTCGGTCGTGGAGGTCGACACCGAGACCGGCCGGGTGGTGCCGCTGCGGCACGTGGCCGTCGACGACTGCGGCCGGATCCTCAACCCCGTCATCGTCGAGGGGCAGCAGCACGGCGGGATCGCGCAGGGGATGTCGCAGGCGCTCTGGGAGCAGTTCCTCTACTCCGAGGACGGGCAGCCGCTGACCTCGACGTTCGCCGACTACCAGATGCCCACCGCGGCCGACACGATCTCGTTCGAGGCCTCGAGCACCGAGACCCCGACCTCCCTCAACGAGCTGGGCGCGAAGGGGATCGGCGAGTCGGGGACGATCGGCTCCACGCCGGCGGTCCAGAGCGCCGTGGTCGACGCGGTCCGGCACCTCGGCGTGCGCCACATCGACATCCCCTGCACCCCGGAGCGCGTGTGGCGGGCCATCCAGGACGCCCGTGCGGGCACCCTGCCCGACCCGTGGCGCGAGCCACCGGCGGCGTTCGAGAGTCTCGAGATCCGGCGCGGCGACGCCGACGGTGGAGTGGAGGTCTGACGATGAAGAACATCGACGTGAGCGTGCTGGTCAGCAGCGGCCGCCCGTGGGCCGAGGTCGAGGCGATCGCCAAGGCGGCCGACGAGGCCGGCGCGTACGCCGTCTACATCCCGGACCACTTCATGCCCAACACCCCGGACGGCGCGATCGTCGACGGCCCGCGGCTGGAGGCCTGGACCCTGCTCTCGGCGCTCTCCCAGCAGACGACCTCGTGCCGGCTGGGGCCGCTGGTGCTCGGCGGGACCTACCGGCACCCGGCCCTGGTGGCCAACATGGTGGCCGCGCTCGACCACGTCAGCGGCGGCCGCGCGATCGCCGGGCTGGGCGCGGGCTGGCAGGTCAACGAGCACGCGGCGTACGGCATCGACCTGCTGTCGGTCCGGGACCGCTCCGACCGGTTCGAGGAGAGCGTGCACGTCGTGGCGTCGCTTCTGCGCGAGCCGCGGACCACGTTCGACGGCAGGTTCTTCTCGCTCCACGACGCGCCCAACCAGCCGGCCCCGGTGCAGGAGAGGCTGCCGGTGCTGGTCGCGGGCAGCGGCGAGCGCCGGACGCTGCGCACGGTCGCGACGTACGCCGACGTGTGGCACACGTGGGGCACGCCCGAGTCGTTCGCGGCCAAGAGCGCCGTGCTCGACCAGCGCTGCACGGAGGTCGGCCGCGACCCGGCCGCGATCCGGCGCGCGTCCGGCTTCTTCGTCGAGGACCTCTCCGACGGGGCCGCCACGGTGGCGCCGTTCGTCGACGTCTGCGACGAGTTCGTCTTCGGCGACGTCGGCGCTCCTGCCGACGACCTCGTCGCCGCCGTCCGGGCCGCCCTGGGCTGAGCCGGCGGCGCGGGCCTACCTAGACTCTGCCCGTGTCGGAGCCCGCGGTCGTCGTCGACGGGCTGGTCATGCGCTACGGCGCGACGACCGCCGTCGACGACCTGTCGCTGACCGTCGAGACGGGCACCATCACCGCCGTGCTCGGCCCCAACGGCGCCGGCAAGACGACCACGCTCGAGACCTGCGAGGGCTACCGCGCGCCACAGCAGGGCACGGTGCGCGTCCTCGGCCTGGACCCGCGGGGCCAGGCGCGCGAGCTGCTCCCCCGGATCGGCGTGATGCTCCAGGACGGCGGAGCCTGGAGCGGCGCCCGCGCGCCCGAGATGCTCCGTCACATCGCCGCCCTGCACGCCCACCCGGTCGACCCGCGGCTGCTCGAGGAGCGGCTCGGTCTCGACGAGTGCGGGCGGACGCCCTACCGGCGCCTCTCGGGCGGCCAGAAGCAACGGCTCGGGCTGGCCATGGCGCTGGTCGGCCGGCCCCAGGTGGTCTTCGTCGACGAGCCGACGGCCGGGCTGGACCCGGCCGCGCGGCACACGGTCTGGGAGCTGCTCTCGGAGCTCCGCGCCGACGGCGTGACCGTGGTGCTCACCACGCACTACATGGACGAGGCGGAGAAGCTGGCCGACCGGATCCACATCATCGACCACGGCCGGCTGATCGCGTCAGGGACGCCGATCGAGCTGACGCGCGGCGGGTCCATGTCGACGATCCGCCTGGTGGTGACCCGGCCGTTCCCGCCCGGCGCGCCCGAGTCGCTCGAGGCCGCGCTGGGCCCCCTCATCGAGGTCGTGCTGCTCGACGAGCTCAGCCTGATCGTCACCGGGCCCGCCGACGCCTCCACGCTGGCCAAGGTGTCGCGGTGGTGCGAGGACAACGACGTGCTCCCCGAGTCGCTGACACTGGGCACCCGCACCCTCGAGGACGTGTTCCTGGAGCTGACCGGTCGGGAGCTGACCCCATGACCGGCCAGCAGGGCACCTTCACCCCCGCGCCGGGTGCGGCGCCGCTCCCGCGCATGGTGCTCGCCCAGGCGCGCATGGAGTCCAAGCTGATGCTCCGCAACGGCGAGCAGCTCCTGCTGGCCGTGGTGATCCCGGTGGTCGTGCTGGTCGGCATGGTCCGCGGCGCGCGCCGGTTGGGGCTCGACTACGACCACCCGGTCGTCGACGTCGTCACCCCTGGCATCCTGGCACTCGCGGTGATGTCGACGGCCTTCACGTCGCTGGCGATCGCGACCGCGTTCGAACGGCGGTACGGCGTCCTCAAGCGGCTCGGCGCCTCGCCGCTGCCCCGCTCGGGGCTGCTGCTCGGCAAGGTCTGCGCGCTGCTGGTGGTCGAGCTGCTGCAGCTGCTCGTGCTGTCGCTGGTCGGGCAGCTGCTCGGCTGGGACCCGGTCCTGTCGCCCGCGTCCCTGCTCGGCGCCGTGCTCGCGGTGCTGCTCGGCACCGCGGCGTTCGCCGCACTGGGGCTGCTGATGGCGGGGGCGCTCCGGGCCGAGGCCACCCTCGCGGCCGCCAACCTGGTCTACCTGCTGCTGCTCGCCGCCGGAGCGGTCGTGCTCCCCGCGTCGGCGTACGGCGGCTTCGGCGAGGTCGCCCGATGGCTGCCCTCGGGGGCACTGGGCGAGGCGATGCGCGACGCGTTCGTGGACGGAACCGTCGCCTGGCGCGACCTCCTCGTGCTCCTGGCCTGGGCGGTGGTCGGGACCGGCGCCACGACCCGGACGTTCTCGTGGGAGTAGACACCCCATGACGACCCAGCGCTGGGTCCGCCCGCTCGCGTGGGCCACCCTCGTCGCCAACGTCGTCCTCGTCGTCACCGGCGGCGCGGTCCGGCTCACCGGCTCCGGGCTCGGCTGCCCGACCTGGCCCCGCTGCACGGACAGGTCGTTCCGGCCGCACGGGGAGCTCGACCTGCACGAGGCGATCGAGTTCGGGAACCGGTCGCTGACCTTCGTGCTGAGCGCCGTCGCGGTCGCGACGTTCGTCGTGATGTGGCGCACCGGCCGCCGGGACCTGCGGACGATGGCGTTGATCGCCGGGCTCGGCATCCCCGCGCAGGCGGTCATCGGCGGCGTCACGGTGCTCACCGACCTCAACCCGTGGGTGGTGTCGTTCCACCTGCTGTGCTCGCTGGCGATCATCGGGGTCGCCGTCCGCCTGCTGCTCTCGGTCGCCGCCCCGCTCCCCCTCGCCCACCGCGGCCCGCAGGTCGGCCTCGCCTGGGCCACGTTCGCCGCCGCGTGGGCGGTGCTCTACGTCGGCACCGTCGTCACCGGGTCCGGCCCGCACGCCGGAGACGCCGAGACCGAGCGCAACGGGCTGTCCCCCCTCCAGATGAGCCAGCTCCACGCCGATCTGGTCTTCCTGTTCGTGGGGCTCACCCTCGGCCTGCTGTTCACGCTGATGGCCGTGGGCGGCAACCCCCTCGCCCGGCGCGCCGTCACCGTCCTGCTCGGCGTCGAGGTCGCCCAGGGGTCCATCGGCTTCGTCCAGTACTTCACCGACCTCCCCGTCGTCCTGGTCGGCTTCCACATGCTCGGCGCCGCGGTGATCTCGGCCTGCGTGACGTGGGTGCTGCTGCGGGTTCGGCACCCGGCGCGCGGCTGACAACCGATCGTCGCCACCGTGCGTATGTGGGGGCGACCGAGCGCAGACTGACCGCGGAGGACCGCCATGAACCTGACCGAGCAGCTCGACGATGCCGTCGCCACCCAGCCACACCCCGACCGTCCAGCCGCGCACTACCTCACGGCCGGCCGGCGGGCCCGCAACCGGCAGCTGGCGGGGATGGTCACGGTCGGCGCCGTCGCCGTCGTCGTCGGAGCCGGCACGCTGGGCGCCGCCCTGCACACCGGCCAGCCGGACTCGCCCGGGATCACTGTCGCCTCGGACGGAGCCGGCACCGCTGCTCCCCAACCGACGACGGGCTCCTCCGCGGGGTCGCCCGTCAGAATCTGGTGGCCGGGCGATCCGGGACGCCCTCCTGTCGACTACGTCAACGGCCAGGGCAAGATCGAGCTGGCGCCGGGCTGGCGGATCACCCAGCGGATCGACTCGCCCTGGCCGGTCGGGACCCAGTACGAGGTCTACGCGCCCGTCGTCAGGTCCGTGGCTCTCGTCGTCACCAAGGGCGACGACGTGGTGTGGGCGCTCCTCGACTGGGAGGCGGACGGCTCGTCCGCCGTGATGAGCGACGACGACCCCGCGAGCCAGGGTTTCAGCTCGCTCGAGGCGTGGGTCGATGCCCAAATGGCCGCACACCAGACGCGGTCGACCGACCAGCTGGTCGCGTTCGGCTCCGACGGGACGCTCGAGCCGCGCAACGGGATCACGGTCGTCGAGCAGGGCCCGGTCCAGCTGGCCGACGGGCAGCAGGCCACGCTCGCGCGGCTACAGGTGCTCGGTCACGAGTGGTGGCTGGTCGCGCGTGAGGCGCCGGGAGGGCCGACGTACGTCCCGGTCTTCTACTACCCCGCCGACGACGAGCCCGACACCATGGCCGGCTTCCTGTCCCACGTGGAGGGCCTGCTGGCCAAGGGCGGGCTCGGGTGACCCGTCGCGAGGAGCGTGACGCGGCGTACGCCGAGTTCGTCGCGGCCCGGCAGGCCTACTTCCGGCGGGTCGCCTACGCCCTGTGCGGCGACTGGGACCGCGCCGAGGACCTGCTGCAGACCGCACTGGTCAAGCTCTACCTCGCCTGGCCGCGGGTGCACCGCGGCGGCAGCGAGAACGCCTACCTGCGACGGATCCTGGTCCGCGCCAACATCGACGGCCACCGCCGTCGCTCGGCGCGGCCGGAGGTCCCGTTGGACGTGCTCCCGGAGGTCGAAGCGGGAAGGCCGCTGCCCGTCGAGGACCGCGTCGAGCTGTTCGCCGCGCTCCAGGAGCTGCCGCTGATGCAGCGCCGGGCGGTGCTGCTCCGGCACTGGCTGGGCCTGTCTGTCGCCGAGACGGCCGTGGACCTCGAGATCAGCGAGGGCACCGTCAAGAGCCACACCTCGCGGGGCCTCGCGGCCCTGCACACCCGCCTCGGCGCCCGCGACGACGACCCGACCCTCAGCCCAGCGGCAGCGACTTGTAGACCGGCGTGAGCGACGGCCGCTGGCGACGGACACTAGCCTGCCGCCATGGCGTCCCTCGTCCTCACGATCCTCGGTGACGACCGACCCGGGCTCGTGTCGGCTGTCTCGGCGCCGATCAGTGCCCACGGGGCGAGCTGGGAGCGCAGCGAGATGTCGCGGCTGGCCGGCAAGTTCGCCGGGATCGTCGTCGTGTCCGCGCCGGCCGAGCAGGTCGACGCCCTGGTCGCAGACCTGACCGCGCTCGCGAGCCAGGGGCTGCAGGTGATCGTGGAGCGCACCGGCGAGCCGGCCCCGCTCGACGCCCAGAGGCTCCAGCTCGACCTGCTCGGCTCCGACCGCCCCGGCATCGTGGCGGAGATCTCCGCGGCTCTCGCCGACGCCCACGTCAGCATCGAGGAGCTCAGCACCGACGTGCGGGCGGCCCCCATGGCCGGTGGCACGCTGTTCGAGGCCAGGGCCGTGCTCCAGGCCGCCCCCGACAGCGACACGGACGCGCTCCGGGCGGTGCTCGAGGCCCTGGCGGACGAGCTGATGGTGGAGATCCGGCTCTCCGACTAGGGCGCCGTGGCCGGACCCATGCCGTTGCGGAGCAGGTTGCCGCGCCCGGTCGGCCACGGCAGGCAGCCGGTGCCGGAGCCGGGGACGGTGTAGACGTCGAGGCCGTGGTCGAAGGTGGTGAGGACGATCTCGAGCGTGCCGTCGCCGGTCAGGTCGCCGAGCGACGGGGCCGCCGCGACGCCGATGCCGTTGCCGTCCCTACCCTGGTGGCTCAACCGGGTGTCCGAGACCCTCCCGCCCTGCGCCGAGAGCACGACCAGGTGCCCGGCGTTCCGGTGCAGCGAGTAGGTGCCGAAGACCAGCTCGGGCGTGCCGTCCTTGTTGAGGTCGGCCGCGACCACCTCCGAGGCGAACGTCTTCGCCCGCGCCGACGCGTACGTGGTGGTCCAGAGCCGCCGGCCGTCCGGTCCCACGGCGTAGACCTTGCCGCCCGGCAGCGCCGCCACGATCTCCGGCCGGCCGTCACCGGTGAGGTCGACGACCGTCGGGGCGGGGATGCCGGAGGGCGGGTACCAGTCGCCGTCGGGGCGATGGACCGGCTTGTTGGAGGTCGGAAGCCTCTCGAAGCCCGGGTGACGCATCGCCGAGCGGCTTCCGTCGCCGTACGCCCCGTCCAGCACCATGAACGCGTAGCCCTGCGTGCGGTAGGGGATGTGCTTCTCGACGTTCGGGAGCCCGATCACCTCGTTGTGGCCGTCTCCGTCGAGGTCGGCGACCGACGGCGGTGAGGCCGTCCACTGCAGCCACGGCTGGCGGGCGGGGCTCGGCCAGGTCCCCTTGTGCTGGTGGTAGTGGCGCCGCTCGACCTGGGGGTCGGCCCACCGGATGAAGTCGCCCCACGCCATCCGCTTCCCCTCGGCCCCCGACTCGGGGTTCGTGAACCACGGTGAGGCGAGGACGGAGGTGCCGTCGAGGTTGAAGGCGTTGATCTGGTGGTTGTCGAAGGTGGCGAGGATCTCCAGCTCCGGGTCGTCGTCGATGTTGCCGATGCCGACGTTCTCGCCGTACGCGCCGTAGCCGCGGTTGCGCGGCCAGGCGTGGGCATGACCAGCGGGCCGGAACAGCCGCCCGCTCGCGTCGAAGACGTAGACCTGCGCGCCGCGCGGGGACGTGTTGGTCGTCGTCGCCACCACCTCGACCCGGCCGTCGCCGTCGAGGTCTGCCGCGGCGAGCCCACGGACCTCCGGGGACTGGCCGCCACTCCTCGTGGACGCCGGCCACCCGGCCTTGCGCCGCAGCCGGCCGCCCCGGAGCTCGTAGGCCGCCACGGTGCCCTCGTTGCCGCCGACCACGATGTCCTTGACGCCGTCGCCCTCGAGGTCGGCGACCACGCCCGGCGCGTAGACCCGGCCCTTGCTCGCCCGGCCGCGGCCCAGCTGGTGGCCGTCGGCATCGAAGACGAAGGTCGAGTAGAACGGCGCCACGATCTCGAGCCGGCCGTCCCCGTCGAGGTCGACCAGGCCCGGGGAGGCGAACCAGCCGGTCTCCCCGGTCGGGATCTGCCGCACGAGCCTCGGCGCCTCCACCGCGGCGGTGCCGCCCTCGGAGGTGCACGTGCCGGCGGCCCGCTGGGCCGCGCCGCTCGCCGGTGTCCCGGCGGGCGCCGACCCGGGGACGAGCCCCGCCACCAGGACCACCCCGAGCCCGGCGGCGACGTGGTGAGGCACGCGCATGCCAGGACCCTACCCACCGCCCGACGCGGGTCCGAGCCACACTGGTGCGATGCCAGAGCGCGACGCGTGGCCGGCGCCGCCGGCCCACCACGGCCTCGTGACCCTCGAGCCGCTGCGACTCGACCTGCTGGGTCTGGACACCGCGGCCTACGTGTCCAGCCCCGACGCCATCCGGGCCCACAGCGCGGGCAGCTGGTCCACCGAGGGCTTCACGATCGAGACCAACCGTGAGCTGATCGCCCGGCACGAGGCCGAGCACGACGCCGGTGAGGCGTACGCCTACGCGATCCTCGCCCACGACCGGAGCCGCGAGCTCGGCTGCGCCTACCTGCGTCGGCTCGCCGACTTCTGCGGTCGCACCGGCACCGTCGTCGACGGCATGCCGGACGAGAGCGCGGTCACCACCTTCTGGTCCATCGACGACGCCGCCTCCCGACCCCGCCAGACCGACCTGCTCCGCGAGGTGGCTGCGTGGGTCACCTCGTGGGGAGCGGTGCCGTGGGTGCTGCGCGCCCTCCCCGCGGAGGAGGAGACCGTCGCGGCCGCGGCCGAGCTCGGAATGAGGGAGCTCGCGGCTCGGGGCCAGCAGCTGCCCTACCGGTGGTTCGCTCCGCCGGTGGCGTGTACGCCCGCGATCGGGGTACCGGTCTGACACCTGAGGCGCCCGGCGATCGCCGCACGCCTCACCGAACCGGAGGGATACACCATGCTGTGGACCATTCTCATCATCCTGGCGATCATCGCGCTCGCCCTGTTCATCCTCGGCCAGGTGCGCGGCCGGCGGGGCCTCTGAGCCGACTGACCCTTCGCAGCCGGGTCACCGCAGCGAGGCGTAGATCGCCTCGATGTCAGCGCCGACCCTGCTCTGCACGTAGCGCTCGACCTCGACCCGGGCCCGGGTGGCCAGCCGGCCGCCCGGGCCCGGGTCTGTGCTGATCCGGGTCAGCGCAGCCGCCGTGGCCGCCACGTCACCGGGCGGTACGACGAGTGCGGACTCCTCGTGGGTGACCATGTCGGCGATGCCGCCCATGTGCGTGGTCACCAGCGGCGCCCCCAGGGCCATCGCCTCGAGGACCGTGGTCGGGCAGGGGTCCGGCCACTGGGAGGGCAGCACCGCGGCGCGGGCGTGCGCGAAGCCGGAGACGACACGGTCGTGGTCCCACTTCTCCTCGACCCGGGCGCCCGGTGGCAGCGAGGAGAGGTCCATCGCGGGGCGGCCCACCAGGAGCAGCTCCGGCCGAGTGGCGGCGTCCAGCCGGGCGTACGCCGCGAGCAGCGTGCCGACCCCCTTCTGCTCCGACAGGTCGCCGGCGAAGAACAGGTAGTCGCCGCTGGGCAGCGCCGGGTCTCGCGGGACCCCTGACTGCGACAGCAGCGCGTCCGGCACGAAGTTGGGGACGACCTGCCAGCGCACGCCCTGCTCGGACAGCTGGCTGGCCTCACCGACGAACGTCGAGACCGGGGTGAACACGTCGACCACCCGGTTGCGGAGCGGCCGGCCGGTGCGGACCATCGACTGGATCACCGGACCGCGCCCGGCGCCGTACCAGTCGGTGGTGCACGTGAAGCACTTCCGCAAACCCGGTCCGGAGCAGAGCCCCTCGTCGAGGTACATCAGCCGCTTGGTCGGGCAGATGTGGCTGTAGTCGTGCAGCGAGTAGACGAGCGGAAGCCGCCGGGCAGCGGACAGCGGCAGGTAGGAGTTGATGATCCAGTTGTGCGCGTGCACGACGTCCGGGCGCACGGAGGCCACCAGCCGGGACAGCCCCCTTGTGACGTACGGGTCCGGGATCGGCAGCGCCAGCGGCCGGTCGGCGGTGGGATAGAGAGCCGGCACCTTCGCGCCGACGTTCGGCAGCGCGTGCACCGTCACGCCGGGGTCGACGACGGGTGGCCGGCCGACGTCCAGGCAGGCGACGTGGACCTCGTGACCACGCGCGGCCAGCGCGAGTGACAGGTTCCGGACGTGCCGCTCCTCCCCGCCGATCACCGGCGGGTAGAACTGCGCGAGCATCAGGACCCTCACGAGTCGACGGACGGGTCCAGCGGCTCCAGCGCCCGGTCCCGGCGGTGCGCCGCGACCTGCGCGACCCGGGCGCGATGGCCCAGCCGCCCCCGCAGGTAGCCGAGTCCGGTCAGCCAGAGGCAGACCACGATCCCCGCAGCGCCCCGGAACCCGGACGCGTGTCCGCGCAGCCCGCGGCCCAGCTCCCGCAGGAACCCCCGGGTCAGCACCCGCTTCACGTAGTCGGTCTCGACCGAGATCGCGTCCTGCGGCCCCACGAGCGCGCCGATCGCCGCCTTCGAGACGCCCTCGGCGTTGGACCGGGTGCGGAGGTAGGACCAGGTCGTCCGGGCCGGGGTGACGCGGTGACGGACCACCGCGCGCGGCTCGAAGACGACCCTCGCCCCGGGCAGCTGCTGGCCGATCCGGATGCAGAGCTCCGTCTCCTCGCCGCCGATCGGGATCAGCCCGATCCGGCCGATCTCCTCGTCGAAGGCACCGACCCGGTCGAGCGCCGTACGCCGCACCGACATGTTGCAGCCCCACAGGTTGCGCACGTCGGTGCGCACGGTCGGCTGCCCCTGGTAGGTGCACCCGACGATCCAGTCCAGCTCCGGGGGCAGGTGGTCCGGACGCCGCGAGGGCCACACCGGGGTCGCCACGCCGCCCACGGCCATGACCTCGGGGGCGTCGTACGCCGCGAGCAGCCGCTCGATCCAGTCCGGCTCCGGTCTCGCGTCGTCGTCGACGAAGGCGATGACCGACCCCTTGGCGCGGGCGATCCCGGCGTTGCGCGCTCCGGAGGCACCGCCGGTGCGCGGGTTGTCGAGGACGAGCACGTCCGGGAACGCGTCGCGGGCGCGGGCCAGCAGCCTCTCGTTGTGGTCCACGACCAGGATCGTCTCCAGCGGCGGCACGGTCTGGTGCGCCAGCGCGTCCATGCCCGCCACGATGTCGTCCCACCGGTCCATGGTGTGGGCGGCGACGACGACGGAGACGACCTCAGGCGGCGTGGGCCCGCTCACCGCGGTCGTCCCGGCCGTCGCGGCCCCTGTCGGGCGTCCCGGCGCGGAACTTCGGGCAGGTGCACAGGGCACAGTCGGTGCCCCGGCGGTAGTGCTCGTGGGCGTTGGCCGCATGGCCGCACGTGCAGCCCTTGGGGCCGGGCCCGCGGGAGGGCAGATGGAGCAGGCGTGCTATCTGCACCCGGCACCTCCGATCCCTCGCCCACAGCGAACGCCCCGAGTTCGAACAGGTCGAGTCTGGCAGCGCAAGGCCTGCTGTGGGGATCGTTTCGGAGATTAATTGTGGTCACGAGCGCGGGAGTCACCCGCCGGCACCCGCCTCGGCGGCCTTCCGGCTCCAGGCGACGAGGGCCTCGTAGGACTGGTTGGGCCGGAACTTCCTGTCCAGCAGGGTGTACTCCTGCGGGTCCCACGGGGTCGGGTGCAGGGCGTACCAGGAGAGGACCGGGACGTACGACACGCACGTGGTCTGCTTGAGCGCCTGCGTGAGGTACTGGGCGCGCAGCTCGTCGGGCACGGCCTTGCGGCCCTCGCCCGGCCGGGTGCTGTAGCCGAACTGGGTGATGTAGATCGGCAGGGCCTCGTCGCCGTGCTTGGCCATCACGGCGTGCAGGCCCATGAAACCGGTGAAGTTCTCGTCGTACAGCCCGAACGGCTCCCGGTCGTAGCGCTTGGCGGGATCGACCGAGTCGGGGGCGTGGTCACCCGCGAAGGGGTGTGCCCCCACCATGTCGAACGGGCTCGCCTTGAGGCCGAGGGTGCCGAAGGCCTTGTAGACCTTCTCGAGGTAGCCGATGTCGTTGCTGGCCAGGCCGCCGCTGATCACCTGGGTGGTCGGTGAGACCTGGTGCACGGCGGTGTAGCTCACCGACAGCAGCCGGGCGAACTCCACGGGGTCGGGGCCGGTCGGCCACCACTTCGACTCGTTGGGCTCGTTCCAGATCTCGACGAAGTCGACCTTGCCGTTGACATGGCGCATCACGCGGGTGACGAAGTCGGTCCACGCCGCCAGCTCGGCCTCGCTGCGCGGTGCCTGGCGCTCGTCCTGCGGGTCGTCCAGCGCCCAGTCCGGCATCCCGACGAGCTGGAGCTTGACCTGGAGCCCCGCGGACCGGGCCGCGCCGATGGTCCGGTCGATGTAGTCGAACTGGATCGGCTGACCCTCGACCGGCTGCATGGTGCGGAACGACGTGGACGTCGAGATCACCTGCGCGCCCGCGGCCTGGGCGAGCCCCACGAGCTCGCGCACCGCGTCATAGGTGCGGATCGGGTTCGCCGGGTCGCCGGTGGCGGACTGCACGTTGAGGTCGATCTTGGGGCCGCGATAGGACTCGCTCGGCTCGCAGGTGGCCACCGGGGCTCCCGGCTCCGGCAGCCCGTCCGCGGTGGGGGTCCCGGTGGTGTCCGGCTCCCCGCGCGTGGTCGCCCAGACCCCGACGCCGCCGATGGCCACGACCAGCGCGGCGCCGACGACCATCTGCACCGCCGCGCGGCCCAGCTCGGTGCGGCGGCGGGTGGGCAGCGGCCAACGCCAGTGCAGGCCGCCGAAGGCCCGGCGGAGCCATGGAAGGCCCAGCGTCATCTCCACTCCCATCGCGATCAGCCACCCGATGCAGAGACCACGGGCACCGCCGATGATCCCACCTGTCATGGCCCCGGCGATCTCCATGAGAAGCGCGGCACCAGCGAGTCGTGTCGCGAGCGCGAACTGCCGCTGCGACCTCCACAGGGTCACCAGGTGGTCCTTGAGCACCATCCAGAGCCCTGCTGGCACCAACAACGCCAGGATCGCCCAGGAGTGACGGGAGTAGTTGCCTCCGAAGATGAGCAGCACCGGCTCACCGAGCACCCAGGCGCCCACGCAGAGCAGCGCGCTCAGGGAGAGGGCCGCCGGGATCGTCCGCTCCATGCTCCTGCGGAACTCCTCCTCGGTGA
The DNA here is from genome assembly GCA_963766475.1 of uncultured Actinomycetota bacterium. Classification (GTDB taxonomy): domain Bacteria; phylum Actinomycetota; class Actinomycetes; order Propionibacteriales; family Nocardioidaceae; genus Nocardioides. The sequence continues at coordinate 380,036 of CAVXZS010000012.1, forward strand.
CCCTGGCGCCGTGCGCGAACAGCGCGGTGGCCAGCAGGTACGGCGGCAGGAACACGAACGTCGCCATCAGCCACGCGATTGCGAACTCCGCGTTCTCCACCGAGCCCAGGGTGAGCGCGGCGACGACCGGAACCATCTGCGACGCGGCCGCCAGCGCCAGGCTCAGCGCGTGGTTGCGCAGCGCTAGACCGACGAACGCACGCATGTCGGCGAGCAGCGGCGGGCTGGAGCCGTCGGACCGGGGCAGCCGGAGCCGCCACAGCGTGAACGGGATCGAGGCGAGCAGGGGCAGCACCCAGCAGACCTGGAGCACGTGCGCGTCGGTGAAGCCCAGCAGGAGCAGGGCGGCGGTGACGGGGAACCGGAGACTGGAGGCCACGAGGTTGCGCCAGACCTGCAGCCCCGACCGCTTGACCCCGAGGCACGCGTCGTCGACCACCAGCGCCCAGGCGAAGCCCGCCGTGCCCAGCACGAACGTCGCGGCGCCGATCGGGTTGCCGAGTGCCTGCTCGAGGTTGGCCGACAGCAGCGGCGAGAAGGCCACCACGGCACCCGCGCCGAGGGCCGACGACACGAACACGACCAGCAACGAGCGGAGCAGCATCGTTCGCTGGCGGGCCGGGCCCGCCTTGGGCAGCTCCGAGACCAGCATGGTGCTGCAGCCGAGGACGGTCACGATGCCGAGCAGGGTCTGGGCGCTGATCGCGGCGGCGGCGATGCCCACGTCGCGCGCCTCGACGAGGCGGGCGACGATCACCCAGAAGACCAACCCGAGGACGGCGGACAGCACCTGTGCGGTCAGCAGGGACCGGAACGGCGACCAGATGCCGGTGGCGACGGCCTCGGCCGTGGCCTGGTCCGCGGCGGGACCCTCGCCGCGCTCGGCCATCACGCGTCGCCCTCGACCGCGGGAGGTGGCAGCACCGCGTGGTCGAGGAGCCCGTGCCACGCCGCCCACACCGCGAGTGCGACGGTGACCCCGGCGACGAGCACGATCGGGACGCCCCAGATCCAGCTGCTCAGCTTGCCGACTCCGATCGGCTCTGGCCGCGAGCTCAGCTGGATCAGCACGAAGAGCAGCACCGACGCGGCGATCAGGCCGCCGAGGGGGTTGAACCCGGCCAGGACGCCGCCGGCGCCGAGGACCATCGCCGCGGGCAGCGTCACCGCCGGCCGCCACACGTCGCGGGCGCGGAACCGGCGCGGGTCGAGCAGCCGGCCGCGGGCGAGCAGCCCGATCAGCAGCAGCATCGCGGTCGCGAGCGCCTGCCACGGGGTCCAGCCGCCCGGCAGCCCGGGTGGGTCCCGGTGCACGAAGGTCTGGTCGGCGTTGCGCAGCGGGCGTACGTCGTAGACCTTGACCGGGCCGTCGAGGACCAGGTCGAAGCCGGGCTGGTCCTCGAACTTCTGGACCTGGTCGCGCTTGATGGTCTCCGCGTCCGGTCCGTAGCCGGTGCTGCCCTCGAAGAAGCCGCCCGACCGCACGGTCTGCCCGACCAGCCGGGTGTCCACGACGATGAAGTCCACGTCGTTCTGGAGGATCAGCCGCAGCACCTCCTGGTCGACCGAGTGCGCGATGAACAGCGGCGTCATGCTGTCGAAGCCGGCCGGCTGGGTGATCGTGGTGACCGGGGCGAAGTTGGGCAGCAGCCGGATGAAGGTCGAGTCGGCGGCGACCCGGGAGCCCTTCGGCAGGTAGGTGCCGGTCCACTGGGCGACGGCGACCGACTCGGCGTCGATCGAGCGCTGCTCGGCCCCGGCGAGGTAGGGCCCGGGCACGCGCTGCCAGTCCGGGCCGCTGCCGATCAGGGTGCCCCCGAGGATCAGCATCACCAGGGCCGGGACGACCAGCGCCGCGAAGGTCTGGATGCGCGGGGCCAGCCAGGCGGCCACGACCAGCGCCATCGCCATCGTGACGAACGTCGAGGCCCGGTCGGCCACCTCTGCCGTTGACGGCGCGAAGCGCGCCACCTGCAGGCCCGGGTAGACGACGGCGATGGCCAGCGGCACGTAGCGCGCCTTGGTCGGCCCGAGGCTGCCGTGCCGCCAGGCCCGCCAGGCGGCCGGCGCCAGCATCGCCATCCACAGCAGGATCGAGCCGGCCATCACCATCAGCTCCCACGTGGGGGTGGGGGTGCCGGCATTGCCGCTGCCGGGCGCGCGCTCGGGCCGGGACCCGTCCAGCACGGTGAGGAGCTGGCTGGTGGCGACGTCGAAGATCGGGCCGAGGTAGCTGATGAGCAGGGGCGCGATGATCGCGGTCCACGCCAGCACGACCACGGTGGCGAGCTCGGCGGTGATGAGGGTGAGCTTGGCCCGGCGCTCCTCCCCGCCGCGCCAGAAGAACAGCGTCAGCAGCCAGAGCAGGACCAGCATCAGCCAGCTGGTGATGTGGTGGGTGATCGCGAGGCCGCCGAGGCACACCTGCACGGCGATCAGCAGCCGCCAGGGCCGCTCCTCCTCGGAGTCGAACGCGCGCACGAGCAGGTAGAGCGCCGCCATCAGCATCGCGATCGCGACGGTCTGGTAGCTGTACTGGGAGTTGAAGAAGTAGAACTGGGCGCTGCCGGCGTAGAGGAGCACGGTCGCCGCACCCACCTGCGTGGAGCGGCCGATCCGGCTGGCCAGCAGGAAGAGCGCGAGGATGAACGTCGACCGCGCGGTGACGACGACCAGCACCTGGCAGACGATGAGCGGGAGGCCGGTCAGCCAGTGCACCCCGGCCGTCGCGAACTCGATCCCCGGGTAGTGCGGCGATACCGGCAGCGTGGAGTTCGGGATGAAGAACGCGTGCTGGTCGACCAGGTCGACGAGCGTGGTGACGTGCAGGGTCTCGTCGAACCGGGTGGACATGATCGGGTCGGTGAGGAACCACGAGGCGTACATGATCAGGCCAAAGGCCAGCGCCGCACCGAGCCGCTGGTGGCCGGTCCGGCTCGGGGCGAGCAACAGCCACGCGAAGGGCACCACGATGCCGACGAAGCCGACGTACCAGAGCCCGATCGCAGTGGCCTCGTCACCGTGCCAGCCCCAGGCGTAGCCGATCACCTGGATCAGCAGGCCCAGGCACGACAGCAGCGTGGCCACGGCCTCGAGGCGGTGCCCGCTCGGGACCTCGTCCTCGGGCACGGCGACGCGTGCGTCGACTGCGGTGGCCATGCCTACCTCTCAGCCTCTCAGCGAGACACGATTGAGGCATAAGTATCGACCACACCAGCCACACACGTCTCCCAGGTCGGCAGGTCCGCCGGGTCGGGGAGCAGGGGGTCGTCGAGCTGGCGTTCGATGGCGCGGGCGGTCTCCTCGGCGCTGGCGAGCTGGTCCACACCGACCGCCCACCCGAGGTCGGCGAGCTCGGTCAGCCCCGACGTGCGGCTGATCACGGCCGGACGTCCGGCGGTCAGCGCCTCCATCACGGACACGGGATGCGCCTCGTAGTCGCTGAGCAGCGTCATCACCCCGGCCCGGGCGATGCACTCCCCCATCAGCGCGCGGTCGACGGGCGGGATGAACCGGATGCTGACCCGGTCCGCGACGCCCAGCTCCTCGGCCAGCGCGAGCAGCTCGGACTCGTAGGGTCCGGAGCCGAGGACCTCCACCCGGGCCTCCGGGCGGGTCTTGAGCAGGTAGGGCAGGGCCGCGATCGCCTTGTGGTGGCCCTTGTAGCGCTCGACGCGGCCGACGCTGACCACCAGCCCGGGCTCGGGCGTGACGTCCTGACGGACCGGGGGCAGCGAGCCGCCGTTGCGGATCACGGTGATCGCACCGGCGGGCAGCCCCATGATCTCCTCGAACCGACGCGCCTCGTAGACCGAGACGCCGATCAGGGTGTGCGCCCGGCGCAGCAGCGGCGAGAGGATCCTGAACTGGGTCCGGCGGGCCTTCTCGCGGAACGCGCTGCTGTTGCCGCCCGTGTGGAAGGTGAGCACGAACGGCGTACGCCGCACGATGGCCGCCAGCATCGCCAGCGGCGGCACCAGGGTGTGGATGCCCTGGACGTGCACCACGTCGTACCTCGTGCGCAGCGCGGCCCAGAACAGGCCCGGGCTGAGGTACCAGTCGCGGCCCGCCGGGAAGGCCCGGAACCGTCGGACCGTGTAGCCGTCGACCCGCTCGCGCCTGGGCAGGCGCCCGCTGCGGTCGGTCGTGAGCAGCTCGAGGTCGTAGCCGCGCGCGACGAGCCGCCCGGCCACCTCGGCCACGTGCGACTCGATGCCACCGATCTCCGGCTGGCTCCGCGTCGCGATCATCCCCACTCGCGTCACGGGGACAATCGTCCCAGAGGGGCTAGCCTCCCGAGGGAGATTGGTCGAGCAGCGCCCGGTCCAGTGCCCGGTTGCGCTTCAACCGGGCGCGTTCGGTGCGCAGAGTGCGGAGCACCCGCAACCCGTCGGACACGGCACGGAGGTTGGACTCTCCGTGCAGCCGCTCCCGCTCGACGCTGGGGACCTCGGTGATGGTCAGCCCGGCGCTGGCGAAGCGGCAGTTGATCACGGTCTCGATCTCGAAGCCGTCCCCCCAGAGCATCGCGGACTCCGGCGGCATGACCAGCTCGTGGTCGGGCAGGTCCAGGAGCGGGATCAGGTCGGCCCAGAACGCGTTGTAGCCGTAGCAGAGGTCGGTGAACCGGGTGCCGAAGGAGGCGTTCATCCAGGTGTGGAGGAACCGGTTGCCGAGGCGGCGCACCCGGGTGATGTCGGCGCTGCCGCCGCCCAGCCGGAACCGTGAGCCCTTGGCGAAGTCCGCGCCCTCGACCAGAGCCTCCACGAACCGCGGGATCTCGTCGGGGTCCGCGGAGCCGTCCGCGTCGAACATCACGACCACGTCGCCGGTCACCTTCGCGAAACCGGCGGCGAGGGCGTTGCCCTTGCCACGGCGCGACTGGGTGACCGGAATGATGTCCGGCAGCACGGCCAGGGCGGTCTCGACGGTGCCGTCGACGGAGCCGCCGTCGACGAGGATCACCTCGTGGACCGGCGGCAGGTGGGGCAGCACCTCGAGGAGGTTCGCGGCCTCGTTGAGGGCCGGCACCACCACGCTGATGCGCGGCTCGCGCGGGCGCTCCAGCGTCGGGGCCAGCGAGGGGGTGAGGGTCGTGGCGAGCTCGGGGCTCCCGGACCGCACCGGCGCGGCCTCGGTCCCCGTGATCTCGATCGGCCTGCTGGCCACGTCGCTTGAACCCCCCAGTTCAACAAAACGGGGAGCACGACCGCACCGCGGCAAGGCCCCCCAAGTCCGCGTCAATCTAGCGGGTAGGTACCCCGTCCGGCCATAGGTGATGCGTGCGCGTGTCCTACCGCGTGAGCAGGGGGTCGAGCGCGACCGCCACGAACAGCAACGACAGGTAGAGGTTGGAGGCGTGGAACAGGCGCATCGGCTGGATCAGCGTGAGGTCCTCGGTGTCCCGGGTGCGGCCCCACAGGCGGTGCGCCTCGAGCAGGAACCCGGCTCCGAGCACGACCGCGGCGACCGGGTAGACGACCCCGGTGCCGGCGACCGGCCACAGCGCCAGGGACACCGCCACCATCACCCAGCTGTAGAGGACGACCTGGCGGCCGACCTCGCGGGCCGGGGCGACCACGGGCAGCATCGGGACGTCGACGTTGGCGTAGTCCTCGCGATAGCGCAGCGCCAGCGCCCACGTGTGTGGCGGCGTCCAGAAGAAGACCACCGCGAACAGCACGACGGGGACCCACGACAGGGCACCGGTGACCGCGGTCCAGCCGATCAGCGCGGGGAAGCAGCCCGCCAGCCCGCCCCACACGATGTTCTGCGTCGTGCGCCGCTTGAGCAGCATCGTGTAGCCGAACACGTAGAAGGCGTTGGCGGTCAGCGACAACATCGCTGAGAGCGGGTTGACCCACACCAGCAGCACCACGGTCGACAGGGCCGCGAGCACGAACCCGAAGACGAGTGCCGCCCGCGGCGACACGAGGTGCCGCGGCAGCGCCCGCCGCCGGGTGCGCCGCATCTGCTCGTCGATGTCGCGGTCGTAGACGCAGTTGAAGACCGACGCCGACCCGGCCGAGAAGGTGCCGCCGACGACGGTGGCGGCGACCAGCCCGAGCGACGGCACGCCCTGGGCGGCGAAGAACATCACCGGCACGGTGGTGAGCAGCAGCAGCTCGATCACGCGAGGCTTGGTCAGCCCGACGTACGCCGCCACGACGTCCTTGACCGAGGCCCGTCCCGCCGGTGACACGACGTCCGTGCGCGCAGCGCGCGGGACCGACTGTCCGACGTAGGTCACTGGGCCTCGAGGATGTGCGTGGCGGGTAGGGGATTGGGCACTGGAGCCGGTGTGAGTCTAGCCGCGGCGCTGAGTAGTGTCGGAGGCGCCCAGTGAGGGGCCCAGAGCCCGCCGATAGGAGCGCAGTGAGCACCACACCAGACCTGGATTGGAACGAGCTGGACGACAAGGCCGTCGACACGGTCCGGGTCCTCGCGATGGACGCCGTCCAGAAGGTCGGCAACGGTCACCCGGGCACCGCGATGAGCCTCGCGCCCGCGGCGTACCTGCTCTTCCAGAAGGTGATGCGGCACAACCCGGCCGACCCGCACTGGCCCGGTCGCGACCGCTTCGTGCTCTCCGCCGGTCACTCCTCGCTCACCCTCTACATCCAGCTCTACCTCGGCGGCTGGGGCCTGGAGCTCGAGGACCTCAAGACGCTGCGCACCTGGGGCAGCAAGACTCCCGGCCACCCCGAGTACGGCCACACCGCGGGCGTCGAGACGACGACCGGACCGCTCGGCCAGGGCATCGGCAACGCCGTCGGCATGGCCATGGCCGCCCGCAAGGAGCGCGGTCTGCTCGACCCCAACGCCGCCGAGGGCGCCTCGCCGTTCGACCACCGGATCTTCGTGATCTGCAGCGACGGCGACATCGAGGAGGGCGTCTCGGCCGAGGCGTCGGCGATCGCCGGCGTCCAGCGGCTCGGCAACCTCACCGTCCTCTACGACGCCAACCGGATCTCGATCGAGGACAACACCGACATCGCGCTCGCCGAGGACGTCGCGGCCCGCTACGAGGCCTACGGCTGGCACGTGCAGACCGTGGACTGGACCCACGACGAGACGACGTACGCCGAGGACGTGCCGGCCCTGCACGAGGCGATCCGGAAGGCGGACGCGGTCACCGACCGGCCGAGCTTCATCGTGCTGCGCACGATCATCGCCTGGCCCGCACCGGACGCCCAGAACACCGGCAAGGCCCACGGCTCCGCGCTCGGCGACGAGGAGGTCGCGAAGACCAAGGAGCTGCTGGGGTTCGACCCGAGCCAGACCTTCGAGGTCCCCCCGGGCGTGCTCGAGCACACCCGCGAGCTCGTGGCCCGGGGCAAGGCCGCGCAGGAGGCCTGGGACGGCGAGTTCCGCCACTGGACCACCAAGCCGTCCGCCGACGTCGCGCTCTTCGACCGGATGCAGACGCGGACCCTCCCCGTGGGCTGGGCCGACGACCTGCCGAGCTTCGACGCCGACCCCAAGGGCGTGGCGACCCGCAAGGCCTCCGGGGCGGTCATCAACGCGATCGCCGAGAAGGTGCCGGAGTTCTGGGGTGGCTCGGCCGACCTGGCCGAGTCCAACAACACCACCATCGAGGGCGCTCCGTCGTTCCTCCCCGCGGACCGCGGCACCAAGATGTGGCAGGCCGACCCCTACGCAGGCCGGGTGCTGCACTTCGGCATCCGCGAGCACGCCATGGGCGCGATCCTCAACGGCATCGCCGTCCACGGCGGCACCCGGGTCTTCGGGGGCACCTTCCTCACGTTCTCCGACTACATGCGGCCGTCGGTGCGGCTCGCCGCGATCATGGGGCTGCCGGTCACCTACGTCTGGACCCACGACTCGATCGGGCTCGGCGAGGACGGCCCCACCCACCAGCCGATCGAGCACTACGCCGCGCTGCGTGCCATCCCCGGCCTGGACTTCGTCCGCCCCGGCGACGCCAACGAGGTCGTCGAGTGCTGGAAGGCGATCCTCGAGCGCACCGACCGGCCGGCCGGCCTGGCGCTGAGCCGGCAGAACCTGCCCGTCTTCCCGCGCGGCGAGGAGGGGTTCTCCGACACCTCCAACGTGCACCGCGGCGGCTACGTCCTGCTCGACACCGACGGCACGCCCGACGTGGTGATCATCGGCACAGGCTCCGAGGTCCAGCTGGCGGTCGAGGCGCGGAAGATGCTGGCCGAGGACGGTGTTCAAGCCCGTGTGGTGTCGATGCCGTGTCGCGAGTGGTTCGACGCCCAGGAGGCGTCCTACCGCGAGACCGTGATCCCGCCGACCGTGAAGGCGCGGGTCTCGGTCGAGGCCGGCGTCGCCCAGGGCTGGCGCGAGGTCGTCGGCGACCACGGCCGGATCGTCTCGGTCGAGCACTACGGCGCCTCGGCCGACTACCAGCGCATCTTCACCGAGTTCGGGGTCACCGCCACCGCGGTGGCCGACGCCGCGCGCGACAGCATCCACGTCGCGAGCAACTAGCCCCAGGAGCAAACCCATGACCGACCGACTTCAAGCGCTCTCCGATGCGGGCGTCTCGATCTGGCTCGACGACCTGTCCCGCGAGCGGATCGAGACGGGCAACCTCGCCGAGCTCATCAAGGACAAGCACGTCGTCGGCGTCACGACCAACCCCACGATCTTCGCCGCGGCCATCTCGGACGGTGAGCGCTACGACGAGCAGGTCGGCAAGCTGGTCGCGGACGGCGCCGACGTCACCAAGGTGATCTTCGAGCTGACCACCGAGGACGTCCGCAACGCCTGTGACGTGATGAAGCCGGTCGCAGACGGCGACCCGGCGAACGGGCGGGTGTCGATCGAGGTCGAGCCCGACCTCGCCAACGACACCGAGGGGACGATCAAGTCCGCGCAGGCGCTCTGGCGTGCCGTGGACCGGACCAACGCGCTGATCAAGATCCCCGCGACCAAGGAGGGGCTGCCGGCGATCACGGCGGCGATCTCCGAGGGGATCAGCGTCAATGTCACCCTGATCTTCGGCACCGAGCGCTACCGCGAGGTGATGGACGCCTACCTCAGCGGGCTCGAGGCCGCCGAGGAGGCGGGGATCGACCTGTCGACCATCCAGTCGGTCGCATCGTTCTTCGTCTCACGGATCGACACCGAGGTCGACAAGCGGCTCGAGAAGCTCGGCACCGACGAGGCCAAGGAGCTCGAGGGCAAGGTCGCGCTGGCCAACGCGTGGCGCGCCTACGGCGCCTACGAGGAGGTGCTCGCCAGCGACCGCTGGAAGCGCCTGGCCGACGCGGGGGCCAACCCGCAGCGCCCGCTGTGGGCGTCGACGGGCGTGAAGAGCGAGGCCTACCCCGACACGCTCTACGTCAACCAGCTGGTCGTGGCCAACACCGTCAACACGATGCCCGAGAAGACCCTCGACGCGTTCGCCGACCACGGTGAGGTCGAGGGCGACACGGTCAGCGGCCGGACCGGCGAGGCCGACGAGATCTTCGCCAAGCTCGAGGAGGCCGGCGTCGACTTCGAGGACGTCCTGGTCACGGTCGAGCACGAGGGCGTCGACAAGTTCAAGAAGTCGTGGCAGGAGCTGGTCGAGACCGTCGAGAAGCAGATGGAGCAGGTGTAGGTGTCGGAGCGGCCTGTCGACGCCACGACGACCGAGGCGTGGCGCAGGCTCGGCGACCTCGCGAGCGATTTCGAGCCTGACCTGCGGGGATGGTTCGCCGAGGACACCGATCGCGTCTCGACCCTGACCCACACCGCGGCGGACCTGCTCGTCGACCTGTCCAAGGACCTGGTCACGGCTGACGTGCTGGCCGCGCTGCTCGACCTGGCGGAGCAGGTCGGGGTCGCCGCGCGTCGTGACGCGATGTTCCGCGGGGAGCACATCAACGCCACCGAGGACCGTGCCGTCCTCCACACGGCGCTGCGGCTGCCCGAGGGCGCGAGGCTCGAGGTCGACGGACAGGACGTCCCGCGCGACGTGCACGACGTCCTGCGTCGGGTCTACGAGTTCGCCGACAAGGTCCGCTCCGGGGCCTGGACCGGGGTCACCGGCGAGCGGATCCGCACCGTGGTCAACATCGGCATCGGCGGGTCCGACCTCGGGCCGGTGATGGCCTACGAGGCGCTGGAGCCCTACCGCACTCTGCCGGATGGAGGGGCGGGGCTGGAGTGCCGGTTCATCAGCAACATCGATCCCACCGACGCCGCCACCACGCTGGCCGGTCTCGATCCGGCGAGCACGCTGTTCATCGTCTCCAGCAAGACCTTCGGCACGCTCGAGACGCTGACCAACGCGCGGCTCTGCAAGGCGTGGCTGCTCGACGGTCTGCGGCAGGACGAGGGCCTCGACGAGGAGGAAGCCGTCGCGAAGCACTTCGTGGCGGTCTCGACGGCCCTCGACAAGGTCGCCGACTTCGGCATCGACCCCGACAACGCGTTCGGCTTCTGGGACTGGGTCGGCGGCCGCTACTCGGTCGACTCCGCGATCGGAACGTCGCTGGTGGTGGCGATCGGGCCGGACCGGTTCGCCGAGCTGCTGGCCGGCATGCACGCGATGGACGAGCACTTCCGCACCACCGAGCCCGCACGCAACGTGCCGCTCCTCATGGGGCTGCTCAACGTCTGGTACACCAACTTCCTCGGCGCCCAGACCCACGCCGTACTCCCCTACTCGCAGCTGCTGCACCGCTTCCCGGCCTACCTCCAGCAGCTGACGATGGAGTCGAACGGCAAGTCCGTTCGCTGGGACGGCACCCCCGTCACCACCGACACCGGCGAGGTGTTCTGGGGCGAGCCCGGCACCAACGGGCAGCACGCCTTCTACCAGCTGATCCACCAGGGCACCCGGGTGATCCCGGCCGACTTCATCGCCTTCGCCAACCCCGCCCACCCCCTGCGCGACACCCACGACGGACAGAGCACCGACGTCCACGAGCTGCTGCTGGCCAACTTCTTCGCCCAGACCCAGGCGCTGGCGTTCGGCAAGACCGCCGAGGAGGTCCGCGCCGAGGGGACCGCGGAGGAGATCGTCCCGGCACGCGTGTTCTCGGGCAACCGGCCGACCACCTCGATCATGGCGCCGGAGCTGACTCCGTCGGTGCTGGGGCAGCTGGTCGCCCTCTACGAGCACATCACCTTCACCGAGGGTGCGGTCTGGGGCATCGACAGCTTCGACCAGTGGGGCGTCGAGCTGGGCAAGCAGCTGGCGCAGCAGCTCGCACCCGCCGTGGCCGGCGACGAGAGCGTCGCGGCCGAGCAGGACGCGTCCACGCAGTCCCTGATCGCCTACTACAGGAAGCAGCGCCGCTGATGTCTCCGAGGGCCAACCCGCTGCGCGACCCGCAGGACCGCCGGCTGCCCCGGATCGCCGGTCCGTGCGGGCTGGTGCTGTTCGGCGTCACCGGCGACCTGTCGCGCAAGAAGGTGATGCCGGCGATCTACGACCTGGCCAACCGGGGGCTGCTGCCGCCCGGGTTCAGCCTCACCGGGTTCGCGCGCCGCGACTGGGCCGACCAGGACTTCGCCGACATCGTCCACGACTCCGTCAAGCAGCACGCGCGCACCGAGTTCCGCGAGGAGACCTGGAAGCAGCTGGCCGAGGGGTTCCGGTTCGTCCCGGGTGACTTCGGCGACGACGTGGCCTTCGACAACCTGCGCCGCACCATCGAGGAGCTCGACCGGGTGCGCGGCACCGACGGCAACCACGCGTTCTACCTGGCCATCCCGCCGTCGTTCTTCGGTGTCGTGGCCGAGCAGCTGAAGAAGCACGGCCTCGCCGACCCCCACGGCGACTCGTGGCGCCGTGTGGTCATCGAGAAGCCGTTCGGGCACGACCTCGAGTCGGCCCGCGAGCTGAGCAACGCCCTCGCGACGGCGTTCCCCAGCGACACGGTCTTCCGGATCGACCACTACCTCGGCAAGGAGACGGTCCAGAACATCCTCGCGATGCGGTTCGCCAACGAGATGTTCGAGCCGCTCTGGAACGCCAACTACGTCGACCACGTCCAGATCACGATGGCCGAGGACGGCGGCATCGAGGGCCGGGCCGGCTACTACGACGGCATCGGCGCGGCCCGCGACGTCATCCAGAACCACCTGCTCCAGCTGATGGCGCTCGTCGCGATGGAGGAGCCCACGTCGTTCGACGCGCTCGACCTGCGCAACGAGAAGCAGAAGCTGCTGGCCAGCGTCACCCTGCCGCGCCGGCTCGACCTCACGACCGCGCGCGGGCAGTACGCCGCCGGCTGGTCCGGTGGCCGGAAGGTGCGTGGCTTCCTCGACGAGGACGGCGTCCGCAAGACCTCGAAGACCGAGACGTTCGCCGCGGTGACCCTCCACGTCGACAACCGGCGCTGGGCAGGCGTCCCGTTCTACCTGCGCACCGGCAAGCGGCTCGGACGCCGGGTGACCGAGGTGGCGGTCGTGTTCAAGCGGGCGCCGCACCAGCCGTTCAGCGCCACCTCGGTGGAGGAGCTGACCCACAACGCGATCGTGATCCGCGTCCAGCCCGACGAGGGCGTGACGATCCGGTTCGGCAGCAAGGTGCCGGGCGCCGGCATGGAGATCCGCGACGTCAACATGGACTTCGTCTACGGTGGCTCGTTCACCGAGTCGTCGCCGGAGGCCTACGAGCGGCTGATCCTCGACGTGCTGCTGGGCGACCCGCCGCTCTTCCCTCGCCACGAGGAGGTCGAGCTGTCCTGGAAGATCCTCGACCCGGTGCTGGACTTCTGGGAGCGCAAGGGCAAGCCGGAGAACTACCCGTCCGGGACCTGGGGTCCCGAGTCGGCGGACAAGATGCTCGCGAGAGACGGCCGGACCTGGAGGAGGCCTTAAGTGCCCCGTCTCGGAGGTGCTTGCGCGCTTCGCGCGCCCACAGCACGCACTTCGCGGCGTTGCCGTCGCTCGCTGGACGAGCAAGTACGGCGTCGCTCCGGCGCCTTGCGCTGCACGCACTCTGAACACGCCAAGCAAGCAACCACCTCCGAGACGGGGCACTAGCCATGCTGATCGCACTGAGCGACACCGACTCCGCCGGGATCGCGGCGGAGTTCGTCCGGGCCCGGATGCGGGCCGGCAGTCCGGCGATGGGGATGGTGCTGACCATGGTCATCGTCGCCGAGGAGGACCAGGCCGACACCGCGATGGAGATGGCCCGCGAGGCCTCCCACGAGCACCCGGCGCGCGTGCTGGGCGTGATCCTGGGCGACGGCCGGGGCGAGTCGCAGATCGACGCCCAGGTCGGCACCGGCTCCGGGTGGACGGGCGAGACGGCGCTGATCCGGCTGACCGGCGAGGTGGTCAAGCACCCCGACTCGGTGGTGCTGCCGCTGCTGCTGCCGGACTCCCCGGTCGCGGTCTGGTGGCCGACCGACCCGCCGGCCGACCCCTCCGACGACCCGCTCGGGAAGCTGGCCCAGCGCCGCATCACCGACTCCGCCAACGTCAGCCGCGGAGGGGCCACCGCGCTGCGCAACCAGTGCAAGGCCTACACGCCCGGCAACACCGACCTGGCCTGGACCCGGCTGACGCCGTGGCGCGCCCTGCTGGCCGCCGCGCTCGACCAGCACCCGCTCAAGGTCACGGCGGCCACCGTCAGCGCCGAGCGCGTGAACCCGAGCGCCGACCTGCTCACGGCGTGGATGCGCAACAAGCTCAAGGTCGAGGTGGTCCGCAAGACGTCGAAGGGTCCCGGCATCACCGCGGTGGAGATGGAGACCGCCCAGGGGCCGATCCGCATCTCGCGCCCCGACGGCCGGCTGGCGACGTACTCCTCGCCGGGGCACCCCGACCGGCCCATCGCACTGCGCCGCCGCGACGTGCACGAGCTGCTGGCGGAGGAGCTGCGCCGACTCGACGAGGACGACGTCTACGCCGCCGTGGCCAGGACGCTGACGAAGAGCAGGTCGCTGTGAGCACGCCGGTGACCCCGCCTCGGATCGAGGTGCACGAGACCGCCGACGCACTCGCGACCGCGGTCGCCGGCGAGCTGCTGACCCGGCTGACGGACGCGCAGACCAGCGGGCACGAGCCGCACATCGCACTCACCGGCGGCACGATCGCCGACGCCGTCCACCTCGAGCTCGCCCGGCTGTCGGCGGCCGCGGAGGTGGACTGGTCGCGGGTCGTCGTGTGGTGGGGCGACGAGCGGTTCGTCGAGCCGGCGTCGGACGACCGCAACGAGCGCAAGGCCAGGGAGGCCTTCCTCGACCAGGTCGACGTGGACCCGGCCAAGATCCACCCCATGCCCTCCACCGAGTCGGCGACGGACGTCGACGAGGGCGCTGCGGCGTACGGCGACGAGCTGCGCAGCTTCGGTGCCGGCGAGTTCGACGTCGTGATGCTCGGCATCGGCCCCGACGGGCACATCGCCTCGCTGTTCCCGGGGTTCCCGCAGCTCGACGTCGACGACGAGATCGCGGTCGGCGTCACCGGCTCCCCCAAGCCGCCACCGGAGCGGATCAGCTTGACCTTCGCCGCCCTCAACCGCGCCGCCTCGGTGTGGTTCCTGGTGAGCGGCGACGAGAAGGCCGCGGCCGTCGCCCGCGCGCTGGCCGAGGGCACCGACTTCCACGACACCCCCGCCGCCGGCGTACGCGGCTCCGAGGAGACCATCTGGTTCCTCGACCGGGACGCGGCGTCTTCGCTCTGAGGCGCGCGGGCCGCCTGCAGGAGTCACCGGTTAACCGGTGACTCCTGCACTTCTACAGGGAAGTTTCGGTGGAGAAGCGCAGCGGTCGCTGTAGAAGGGTGGCGACTCTCTGGTCCGGAAGCTGCTCAAAGCACGCTGGACGGCACTCGGAACTGGCTCCTCACCAGAGCTGCGGTCTGCTCGGGCTGGTAGAGGTCGGCCCACACGACGCGGAGGCACCGCCAGCCAGTGATACGACAGACCAGCTCTTCGCGTTTCTTCTCCCGGAGAACGACGTCGACGACCGTCTCACCCTCTCGGTCGGGGGCGCGGTACTTGACCTTGCCGTCGAACTCGACGAACAACCCCAGCTCGGGCCAGGCGAAGTCGACGGCTGCGACGAGCTGCCCACGCTCGTCGTAAACCTTGTACTGCGGTATCGGAAGAGGTAGCCCCTGATCCCAACAGAGGTAGAAGAACCGCGACTCGCCGACCGACTCGATCCGCGCGTCAGCGAGGCGGAGCACGACCCGGTGGCGCAGGCTGCCGGGCCATTGCTCCATGAACGCGGCACACGCCGCAAGCTCCTCGACCGATACCGCCTTCTTGTGCAAGGCGTCGTTGACGACGACCAGACCGTGCTCGACGTCCACCAGGGACACGGCGTCGAGGCACGTCCGGGGGACACCGGTCACCCGGATGCCATTGCGGAGGACGACGTCCTCCTCGCGCAGCGCGCCGAGGTGTTGGTGCACACCGGCCTCTTTCCTGCCGGCTCGCTGGTCGTCCCGAGTGATGTGCACCTGGTCCAGCGGAAGATCCCACTGCGCGATGTCCCATTCCCCGACACCGCTCACGTGAGAGACGACGATGCCAGTCCTGGCTTGCCGCCACACCGCCCGGACGGTCAAGGCATGTCGTCCCACGTCGTCGCACTCGGACCACGCCTTCCCCGCGACGTATGCCCCATGTCGGACCCGGTGCAGCGATCCCTCGTCCACGGCTCGCGCGATGTCGCGGTCGCTCATTCCGCGCGCCAGAAGCTCCTTGCGAAGATGGATCGGCCCGCGTCGGGGGTCGTCCGCTGTCCACTC
This sequence comes from uncultured Actinomycetota bacterium, assembly GCA_963766475.1. GTDB lineage: Bacteria > Actinomycetota > Actinomycetes > Propionibacteriales > Nocardioidaceae > Nocardioides. The sequence continues at coordinate 395,732 of CAVXZS010000012.1, forward strand.
CGTTTGCATGACCCAGATGCTGCCCACTCGGGCGCGGACGCGTCGGCAGTCATCCACAGGGCCGAGCGCGCGCTTCTCCAGCCACCTCTGCGCTTCTACAGCGAAGCTTCGGTGCAGAAGCGCAGGAGTCACCGGTTAACCGGTGACTCCTGCCGGTCGGAGCCCGTCAGAACCGTCAGAAGATGATGTCGCCGGACTTGCGGCGGGAGCGGAGGAGGTCGAGGGCCTCTTCGAGGATCGTGGCGGCCTCGGCGTCGGAGCGGCGCTCCTTCACGTAGGCCAGGTGGGTCTTGTAGGGCTCGATCTTGGGGGCCGGGGGCGGGTTGTCCGAGTCCACGCTGGCCGGCAGGCCGCACTTGGGGCAGTCCCAGGTGTCGGGGACCGCGGCCTCGACGGCGAAGGTCACCACGGAGCGGTGCGCGTGCGAGCAGAAGTAGGTGATCGCCTGGCGGGGTGCGGCTTCGCCGCGCTCGGCCTCCCCCATGGGGCCGGCGCCGACCCTGCTCCCGCGAATGGCGTTTCCTCCACCAGCCATCTCGGGTCCTTCCTCAGCCCTGGTAGGCCAGCAACAGGCCCATCCCGATCACGGTGGCGAACCAGATCACACCGATGCCGACCGTGAGCCTGTCGAGGTTCCGCTCAGCCACCGAGGAGCCGCCCAGGGAGCTCGAGACTCCCCCTCCGAACATGTCGGACAGGCCGCCACCGCGGCCCTTGTGCAGGAGGACGAGCATGATCATCAGAACACTGGACGTGATCAGGATGATCGTGAAGATGAGGTTCACGGCCGCGATCCTACGTCACGAGAGTGGATCGCCCGAAAGGGTGATCACAGGTGAGGCATGTCGTAGTAGCGGCAGATCCCGCCGAACTCGTCGGCCTGCAGGCTGGCCCCGCCCACGAGGCACCCGTCGACGTCGTCCTCGGCCATGATCCCGGCCACGTTGGCGGCCTTCACCGACCCTCCGTAGAGGATGCGGACGCCGTCAGCGGCCTCGTCGCCGTACGCCTCGCGGACCTGGTTGCGGACCGCCTGGCAGACCTCCTGCGCGTCCGCCGGAGTGGCGACCTCTCCCGTGCCGATGGCCCAGACCGGCTCGTAGGCGATCACCAGGTCGGCCACCTTCTCGGCCGTGAAACCGGCGAGGGAGCCCTCGAGCTGGGACGTGCAGTGCGCGACGTGGTCACCGGCCTGCCGGACCTCGAGCCCTTCGCCGACGCAGACGATCGGCGTCATGTCCGCGGCCACCGCCTTGTGGGCCTTGGTGTTGACGACCTCGTCGGTCTCACCGTGGTACTCCCGCCGTTCGCTGTGGCCGACGACGACGTAGGAGCAGCCCAGCTTGGCCAGCATCGCGGCGGAGATCTCGCCGGTGTAGGCGCCACCGTCGTGCTCCGAGACGTCCTGGGCGCCGTAGCGGATCTGCAGGCGGTCGCCGTCCACCAGCGTCTGGACCGAGCGGATGTCGGTGTACGGCGGCACGACCACCACCTCCACGCGGCCGTAGTCGTGCTTCTTGTCGTCGAGGGTCCACGCCAGCTTCTGGACGAGAACCACAGCCTCCTGGTGGTTGAGGTTCGACTTCCAGTTCCCCGCCATGAGCGGGGTGCGGGTGCTGGCCATGGAGTGAGCCTTCCAGTCAGTCTTGGAGAACGGCGAGTCCGGGGAGCTGCTTGCCCTCGAGGTACTCGAGGCTGGCGCCGCCACCGGTCGAGATGTGGCCGAACGAGTCCTCGTCGAAGCCGAGCACGCGGACCGCGGCCGCGGAGTCGCCGCCGCCGACCACGGACAGACCGTCCACCTCGGTCAGGGCCTCGGCGACGACCCGGGTGCCCTCGGCGAACGCCGAGGTCTCGAAGACGCCCATCGGTCCGTTCCAGAAGACGGTGCGGGCCTCCGCGATGGCCGCCGCGAAGGCCCGGGCCGAGTCGGGACCGATGTCCAGGCCGAGCGCGTCGGACGGGATCGCGTCGGCTGCGACGACCCGTGGCTCCGGGTCGCGGTCGCCGGAGGGGAACTCGGTGTCGACCACGATGTCGGTCGGCAGCACGATGCGGACCCCGGTGTCCTCGGCCCGCCGGAGGTACTCCGCGCAGACCTCGACCTGGTCCTCCTCCAGCAGGCTCTTCCCGACGTCGTGGCCCTGGGACCTGAGGAAGGTGAAGACCATGCCGCCGCCGATCAGCAGCGTGTCCGCCTTGTCGAGGAGGTGGTCGATGACGCCGAGCTTGTCGGAGACCTTCGAGCCGCCCAGGACGACGACGTAGGGCCGCTCGGGGTCCTCGGTGAGCCGCTTCATCACGTCGAGCTCGGCGGCGACCAGGCCGCCCATCGCGTGGGGCAGCCGCTGCGCCACGTCGTAGACCGACGCCTGCTTGCGGTGTACGACGCCGAACCCGTCGGACACGAAGGCGTCCACCAGCTCGGCGAGCCGGTCCGCGAACTCGCCCCGCTCGGCGTCGTCCTTGCTGGTCTCGCCGGCGTTGAAACGGACGTTCTCCAGCACGGCGACCTGACCGTCCCGGAGGCCCGCGACGGTGTCGCGGGCCGAGTCACCCACCGTGTCGGTCGCGAACGCGACCTCCTGCCCGAGCAGCTCACCGAGACGTGCGGCGACCGGCCGCAGGGAGTAGCGGTCCTCGGGCTCGCCCTTCGGCCGGCCGAGGTGTGCGGCCACGACCACGCGGGCGCCCGCGTCCACCAGCGCCTTGATGGTCGGGACGCTGGCGCGGATCCGCCCGTCGTCGGTGATCGCTGGACTGTCTTCTGGGCCGTCCAGGGGCACGTTGAGGTCCGACCGGACGAGGACCCGCTTTCCCGATACCTCGCCCAGCCCGGCGTACTCCCCCACAGCTAGAGGGTCTCGCCGACGTACTTGATGAGGTCGGCCAGCCGGTTGGAGTAGCCCCACTCGTTGTCGTACCAGCCGGACACCTTGACCTGGTTGCCGATCACCTTGGTCAGCGGCGCGTCGAAGATGCACGACGCCGGGTCGGTGACGATGTCGCTCGAGACCAGCGGGTCGGTGGAGTACTTGAGGTACCGCCCGTCAGCAGCGGCCTTGACCGCCTCGTTGACCTCCTCGACCGAGGTGTCGTGTCCGGCCTCGAAGGTCAGGTCGGTGAGCGACCCGGTCGGCACCGGCACCCGGATCGCCGCGCCGTCGAGCTTGCCCTTGAGCTCGGGGAGGACCAGGCCGATCGCCTTGGCGGCGCCGGACGACGTGGGCACCAGGTTGATGGCCGCGGCCCGGGCGCGACGCAGGTCCTTGTGGATGTTGTCCTGCAGGTTCTGGTCGGCGGTGTAGGCGTGGATGGTCGTCATCAGCCCCTTGTTGATGCCGATGGAGTCGTTGAGCGCCTTGGCCATCGGCGCCAGGCAGTTGGTGGTGCACGAGGCGTTGGAGATCACGGTGTGCGCGGCCGGGTCGTAGTCCTCGTGGTTGACACCCATCACCACGGTGAAGTCCTCGTTGGACGCCGGCGCGGAGATGATCACCTTCTTGGCACCGCCGTTGTCGACGTGGGCGCGGGCCTTGGTGGCGTCGGTGAAGAAGCCGGTGGACTCGACGACCACGTCGACGCCCTCGTCGGCCCACTTGAGGTTGCCGGGGTCGCGCTCGGCGAAGACCTTGACGATCTGGTCGCCCACCGAGATCTGCCCCTCGCTGGCCTGCACGTCGACGTCGAGGCGGCCGAGGATGGAGTCGAACTTCAGCAGCGGCGCGAGCGCGGAGGGGTCGGTCAGGTCGTTGACCGCGACGATCTCGAGGTCGAGGCCCTCGTTCTGCTGGAGGACACGGACCGCGCGGTAGAAGTTGCGGCCGATCCGGCCGAAGCCGTTGATGCCGACACGAATGGTCATGACAGAGGTGCTCCTTGGTCGATGTCGCGGGCGTTTGGTCACCCGCCGGACGAAAGGTCACGGGCGTTCAGTCACCCGCTCTTCGAGCCTAACGGCACGGGATTCCGGGCCACACCGGGCGTCCGGCGTACGTGCGAGTAACCAGCGGCCGCCCGAGCCTCCTTCGTCGGCCGGTCTACTCCTCGGCCAGCATCTCCGGCGTCAGGGAGGCCTCGGTGTCGGGGATGCCGAGGTCCTCGGCCCGCTTGTCCGCCATCGCCAGGAGCCTGCGGATCCGGCCGGCGATCGCGTCCTTGGTGAGCACGGGGTCGTGCAGCTGTCCGAGCTCCTCCAGCGAGGCCTGCTTGTGCTCGAGGCGAAGCGCCCCCGCCATCTTGAGGTGGTCGGGGATCTCGTCGCCCAGGATCTCGAGGGCGCGGTCGACGCGCGCGCCGGCGGCGACGGCGGCGCGGGCCGAGCGGCGCAGGTTGGCGTCGTCGAAGTTGGCGAGCCGGTTGGCCGTGGCCCGGACCTCGCGGCGCATCCGGCGCTCCTCCCAGGCCATCAGCGACTCGTGGGCGCCGAGCCTGGTCAGCAGCTGTCCGATCGCGTCGCCGTCGCGCATCACCACCCGGTCGACACCTCGGACCTCGCGGGCCTTGGCCTGGATGCCGAGCCGCCGGGCCACACCGACCAGGGCGAGCGCCGCCTCCGGGCCGGGGCAGGTGACCTCGAGGGAGGACGAGCGACCGGGCTCGGTCAGCGAGCCGTGGGCCAGGAACGCGCCCCGCCATGCGGCGACCGCGTCGCACCCGCCACCGGACACCACGGCCGGGGGCAGCCCCCGGACCGGGCGGCCGCGCTGGTCGAGCAGCCCGGTCTGACGGGCCAGGGCCTCACCCTGCTTGCTGATCCGGACGATGTAGCGGCTCCCCTTGCGGATGCCGTTGCCCTGCACCATCACGACATCCGACTCGTGGCCGTAGACCTCGGAGACGTCGGTGCGCAGCCGACGCGCCGCGGCACCGGTGTCGAGCTCGGCCTCGACCACGATCTTGCCGTTGACGATGTGCAGGCCGCCCGCGAACCGGAGCATCGAGGCGACCTCGGCCTTGCGGCAACAGGTCTTGGTGATCTGCGTGCTGGCCAGTTCGGACTTCACCTGTGCCGTCATCGCCATGAGCCGATCCTCGCACGCGCGTCAACAACCTCCGCCGCGGATCGATCGCCCTTGTTTTCAGCCGGTTCCGCTCATGATCCTGGAGTACGCCGCGGCCAGCTTGACGGGGTCGTGCCGCGGCGAGCCGGGCGCCTCGGCGACGTCGTCGAAGACCAGCCGCGCGCCGTACGCGGCGACGATCTCCTCGAGCTCGTCGACCTCCTCCTGGCCCAGGAACTGGTCGGCGAGGACGGTGTCGACGCGCAGGTCAGGGGCGTGCTGGGCGAGCACGCGGAGGTGGTCGGCCGGCCCGAACCCCGGGGTCTCCCCCGCCTCCGGCGTGAGGTTCAGCACCACCACGGCCTTGGCGCCGGTGCCGACCAGGGCCTGCCGCAGCGCGGGCACCATCAGGTGCGGGAGCACCGAGGTGAACCACGAGCCCGGCCCGAGCACGACCCAGTCGGCGGCCTCGATCGCCTTCAGCGCCTCGGGTGCTGCCGGCGGGTCGGGCGGGACCAACGAGATCGAGTCGATGATCCCGTCGGTCGTGGCCACCTCCACCTGGCCACGGACGCTGGTGAGCACGTCGGGCTCGCCGGGCACCAGGCCGCGCACCTCCGCGGTGATGTCCATGGGCACCAGGGCCATCGGCAGCACCCGGCCGGTCGCACCCAGCAGCCGGCCGACGTAGTCGAGGGCGTCGACGTGGTCGCCGAGGAGCTCCCACAGGCTGACGATGAGCAGGTTGCCGACGACGTGGTCGCGCATGTCGCCGTCACCGGCGAAGCGGTGCTGCAGCACCCGCGACCAGGTGACTCCCCACTCGTTGCGTCCGCAGAGGGCAGCCAGGGCCATCCGGAGGTCGCCCGGCGGCAGGACACCGAACTCGCCGCGCAGCCGGCCCGACGAGCCTCCGTTGTCGGCGACGGTGACGACCGCGGTGAGGTCGTCGACCACCAGCTCGTCGACGAGCAGCCGCAGCGCGGACAGGGAGGCGTGCAGCCCGTGTCCGCCGCCGAACGCGACCACCGCCACTGCGCGGTCCACTACTGCACTACTCCCGCCCCAGGTCGCGGTGGTAGGCCCGGGCCTCGATGCCGCGGGCCTGGAGCCGGCGGACGACCTCCTCGGTCACGGTGACGCTGCGGTGCTTGCCGCCGGTGCAGCCGATCGCCACCTGGGCGAACCGCTTGCCCTGGCCGAGGTAGCCATCCGCGACGCCGGCGATCAGGTCGACCCAGCGCTCCACGAACTCGACGGCGCCCTGCTGGGCGAGCACGTAGTCGGCGACCTCGGGGTCGAGGCCGGTGCGGGGCCGCAGCTCGGGGAGCCAGTGGGGGTTCGGCAGGAACCGCATGTCGGCCATGAAGTCGGTGTCGACGGGGATGCCGTACTTGAAGCCGAAGCTCACCACACTCACCTTGAGCCGCACCGTCAGCGGGTTGCCGAACTCGTTGGCGATCCGGTCGGTGAGCTGGTGCACGTTGAAGTCGGAGGTGTCGATGACCAGGTCGGCGTCGCCGCGGAGCCCGGCCAGCACCTCGCGCTCGCGCTGCAGCCCGTCGAGCAGCCGGCCGTCACCCTGGAGCGGGTGCGGGCGGCGGGCGGCCTCCTGGCGGCGCACCAGGACCTCGTCGCTGGCCTCGAGGAAGACCAGCGTCGCGTGCCGGCCGGTCGCGCCGTGCGCCAGGTTCTCGGCCAGCGAGTCGAAGAACGCGCCGGAGCGTACGTCGATCACCAGCGCCACGGGCTGGGCCGACCCCTTGCTCTCGTCGACGAGCCGGACCACGTCCTTGAGCAGCCCGGGTGGCAGGTTGTCGATGACGTAGTAGCCGAGGTCCTCGAGCTCCTTGGCGGCGGTGCTGCGCCCGGCGCCGGTCATCCCCGTGACCACGACGAGCTCGCCCGGCCTGGCCGTGGCGTCCTCCGTGGTCGCTCGTCCCGCGGTCACTCTTCGATCTCGCCCGTGGCGGTGTTCACGGAGACAGTCTGGCGAGCAGCCTTGCCGGCGGCCACCGCATCCTTGATCGCGGCCGCGGTCGTCGGGCCGATGCCCGGCACCTGGGCGATGTCGGCGACCTCCGCCTCCCGCAGCTTCTTGAGCGAGCCGAAGTGCTTGAGCAGCGTCTTGCGCCGCACCTCGCCGAGGCCCGGCACGTCGTCGAGCAGGCTCTCGACCATCGACTTGGAACGCCGGGCGCGGTGGTGGGTGATGGCGAAGCGGTGCGCCTCGTCCCGGATCCGCTGGAGCAGGTAGAGGCCCTCGGACGAGCGGCGCAGGATGACCGGGTCCTCCTGGCCGGGGACCCAGACCTCCTCGAGCCGCTTGGCCAGCCCGACCACTGGGATGTCGACGACGCCGAGCTCGTCGAGCGCCCGCTGCGCCGCCGCGACCTGCGGTGGACCGCCGTCGACGACCACCAGCCCGGGCGCGTAGGCGAACTTCCGCGGTCTGCCGGTCTCGGGGTCGACGAGCATCGGGCCGCTCGACGGGTCGTCGGGGTCACCGGGCTTCAGCTCGGACCGGGCCTGCTCGTCCAGCAGCCGGCGGAACCGGCGGGTGATCACCTCGTGCATCGAGGCGACGTCGTTCTGCCCGTCGACGCCCTTGATGACGAAGCGGCGGTACTCGCTCTTGCGAGCCAGGCCGTCCTCGAAGACCACCATCGACCCGACCACCTCCGTGCCCTGGAGGTTGGAGATGTCGTAGCACTCGATGCGGAGGGGGACGTCGTCGAGCTCGAGCGCGCGCTGGATCTCCTCCAGCGCCCGGTTGCGGGTGGTGAGGTCGCTGGCCCGCTTGGTCTTGTGGAGCGCGAGCGCACCGCGAGCGTTGTTGGCGACGGTCTCCTGGAGCGTCTTCTTGTCACCGCGCTGCGGCACCCGGATCTGCACCCGGCTGCCGCGCAGGTCACCGAGCAGCTGCTCGAACGTCTCGACGTCCGGGGGCAGCTCGGGGACCAGGATCTCCTTGGGGATCGAGTCCGCCGCATCGTCGTGTCCGGGGCCGGCGTAGAGCTGCAGGAGGAAGTCCTCGACCAGCTCGGGCGTGCCGCCCGCCTCGACGCGATCGGCCACCCAGCCGCGCTGCCCGCGGATCCGGCCGCCGCGGACGTAGAAGACCTGCACCGCGACCTCGAGGGGGTCCTCGGCGAGCGCGATCACGTCGACGTCGGAGCCGTCGCCGAGCACCACGGCCTGCTTCTCGAGGGCGCGCTCCATCGCGCCGAGGTCGTCGCGGAGCCGGGCCGCCTTCTCGAAGTCCTCGCGGTCGGAGGCGGCGTACATCTCCCGCTCGATGCGCTTGATGAACGGCCGGGTCTGGCCGGCCATGAAGTCGCAGAAGTCGTCGACGATCGCGCGGTGGTCCTCGGCGGAGATGTTGCCGACGCACGGCGCCGAGCACTTGTCGATGTAGCCCAGCAGGCACGGCCGGCCGATCTGCCCTGAGCGCTTGAAGACGCCGTTGGAGCAGCTGCGCATCGGGAAGACGCGGAGCAGGATGTCGACGGTCTCGCGGATCGCCCAGGCGTGGCTGTAGGGGCCGAAGTAGCGGGTCCCCTTGCGCTTGGCGCCGCGGCCGACCATCACCCGCGGGAACTCCTCGCCGACGGTCACCGCGAGCCACGGGTAGGACTTGTCGTCGCGGTACTTCACGTTGAACCGCGGGTCGAACTCCTTGATCCAGGAGTACTCCAGCTGGAGCGCCTCGACCTCGGTGTTGACGACCGTCCAGTCCACGCCGGCGGCGGTCGTGACCATCGTCGCGGTGCGGGCGTGGAGGTTGCCGACGTCCTGGAAGTACGACGAGAGCCGGGCCCGCAGGTTCTTGGCCTTGCCGACGTAGATCACCCGGCCGCGTGCGTCGCGGAACCGGTAGACCCCGGGCTGGGTCGGGATCGACCCGGTCGCGGGACGGAACGACGCGGCAGCCACCCCTCAACCCTACGAGCCCACGGCGACACTCCCGCATGGGCTTGGTCGTCAATGTCACGTGATCTACTGTTATTTCATGCCGTGCCGTGACCCGTACGGGTATGCGCTCACCACCAGCCCCGAGGCTGCCGCGGCGTACTCGCGCGGGCTGCTGGACGTGCTGCGCCTCCGGTCCGGTGCCCTCCCGTCCCTGGCGGCCTCCCTCGCCCACGACCCGACCTTCGCCCTCGGTCATGCCTCCCTCGCGCTGCTCGGCCACGAGCTCTGCGCTGAGGTGGACATCGCCGCCCGGCTCCGCGACGCGTCCCTGCACGCGGCGCGCGGGACCGACCGCGAACGCAGCCACGTGCACGCCGTGGTCAGCCACGTCACCGGCGACTCGCGACCGCTCGTGGCCCACCTCGCTGCGTACCCCCTCGACGCGCTGCTCCTCTCCACCGCCGTGCCGACGATCGCGTTCGCCGGTGTCACCGAGGTGCCGGAGGAGGCGTGGTCGATCGTCGAGCGCGCGATCCCGGCGTACGGCGACGACTGGTGGTTCACCGGGCTGCTGGCGTTCGTGCGCCAGGAGCAGGGCCGCTTCGACGAGGCGATGGAGCTCAGCTGCCGGTCCCTGGCGGTCGAGCCCGGCGCCGGCCACTCGGCACACGCGCGGGCACACGCGCACTACGAGACCGGTGACCACAAGGCGGGGTTGGCCTGGATGGACGGCTGGGTCACCGGCGACGGCGCCTCGATCGACAGCCTGAGCCACTTCGCCTGGCACGCCGCGCTGCACGAGCTGACCCTCGGTGACCTCGACGCCGTCCGGAGGAGGTACGACGCCCAGCTGCGTCCCGAGCACGGCCTCGGCTGCCGGGCGCTGGTGGACACCGGCTCGCTGCTGTTCCGCTGGGCGCTGACGCCGGACGCCAGCGACGTGCCGGGGCTGGAGCAGGTCGCCGGCCTGGCCGGCCGCGACGTGCTCGAGCGGCCCGCGACGCCGTTCCTCGCGATGCACAGCGCCGTCGCGCTGCTCGCGCTCGACGACCGGCCCGCCCTCGACCGGCTCGCCTGCTGGGCGGCGGCGCACGAGCACCCGACCCAGCGCGAGGTCGTCGCTCCCCTGGCCCGCGCCCTCGGGTGGCTTGCTGCCGGACGCCACTCGGAGGCCGCCGACGCGCTCGCCGCGCTCGCCGGTCCCAGCCGGCGGCTGGGTGGCTCCGACGCGCAGCGGGAGATCCTGGAGGAGACCCGCATCGCGGCGCTCGTGCGTGCCGACCGGCTGGACGAGGCGCGCGAGGTGCTGGACGCGCGGCTCGACCGCCGGCACGCACCCCGCGACCGGCGCTGGCGCGACGGTGCGCCACCCAGCTCGTCGGGGCGGTCAGGCCAGGCTGATCTCGTCGCCGGTGACGGTGATCGGCACCTCGGCGAGCGGGAACGTCGCGGGACCCTCCTCGACGTCGCCGTTCTCGATGGAGTACTTGCTGCCGTGGCAGTCGCAGTTGATGGTGCCGTCGGAGACGTCGGCCACGATGCAGCCCTGGTGGCTGCAGACCGCGGTGAAGCACTTGAACTCGCCCTCGGTCGGCTGGGTGACCACGACCTCCTGGTCCGCGAACACCTCGCCGCCGCCGACCTCGATGTCCGCGGTCTGGGCGAGGGACTCTCCTCCGCCGCCGGCACCGCCGCTGGTGCCGCTGCCGGGAGTGCCGGTGGAACCCGCCGATGTCGACGAGCCGCCCGGGTCGGATGCCGCGTCGGGGTCGTCGCTGCCGCAGGCGGCGAGCAGGGGCACGCCGACACCGGCGGCCGCGAGGCCGCCCAGGGTGCGACGGGAGATCTTGTCGGTGGTCATCCGGCGGGTTCCTCTCGCCAAAGTCGAGTCGAACGGGTCGTTTAACGTGACACTACCTACGGTCTACGCGGCGCAGATGAGGAGACGCTGTGAGTCGCGTGAGAGCTGTCTCATCTACGAGCGGCCCGGTCGAAAGGTTCAGGCGGACCTGCGGGCGGTGCGCTTCGCGGCCGCCTTCGTTGCGGTCTTCTGGGTCGCGGTCTTCTTCGTGGCCGTCTTCCTGGTGGCCGTCTTCCTGGTGGCCGTCTTCGTCGTGGCCGTCCTCCGGCCGGGCGACTTCGCGGCCGGCGCGGTCGCGGCGGGTCGCTTGCGGCCCGGCTGCCTGGCCTCGCGGCCGTCGAGGAGCGGCTTGAGGAAGGCGCCCGTGAAGCTCTCGGGGTTGTCGGCGACCTGCTCGGGAGTGCCCTCCGCGACCACGAGCCCGCCGCGCGACCCACCCTCCGGCCCCATGTCGACGATCCAGTCGGCGGTCTTGATGACATCGAGGTTGTGCTCGATGACCAGGACGGTGTTGCCCTGGTCGACCAGCCGGCCCAGCACCAGCAGCAGCTTGCGGATGTCCTCGAAGTGCAGCCCGGTGGTGGGCTCGTCGAGGACGTAGACGGTGCGCCCGGTGGAGCGCTTCTGCAGCTCGGAGGACAGCTTGACCCGCTGCGCCTCGCCCCCGGACAGCGTCGTGGCGGGCTGCCCCAGCCGGACGTAGCCCAGCCCGACCTCGACCAGCGTCTTCATGTGCCGGTTGATCGCCGGGACGGCGGCGAAGAAGTCGACGGCCTCCTCGATCGGCATGTCGAGGACCTCGGCGATGGTCTTGCCCTTGTAGTGGACCTCGAGCGTCTCGCGGTTGTAGCGGGCGCCGTGACAGACCTCGCACGGGACGTAGACGTCCGGGAGGAAGTTCATCTCGATCTTGATGGTGCCGTCGCCGGCGCACGCCTCGCACCGGCCGCCCTTGACGTTGAACGAGAACCGGCCCTGCTGGTAGCCGCGCATCTTCGCCTCGGGCGTCGACGCGAACAGCTTGCGGACGTGGTCGAACACGCCGGTGTAGGTCGCGGGGTTGCTTCGCGGCGTACGGCCGATCGGCGACTGGTCGACGTGGATCACCTTGTCGACGTGGTCGAGACCGGTGATCCGCTGGTGCCGGCCGGGGATCGCGCGCGCGTGGTAGATCTGCTTGGCCAGCGACGTGTAGAGGATGTCGTTGACCAGCGTGGACTTGCCGGAGCCGGAGACGCCGGTGACCGCGACGAACAGCCCCAGCGGGAACGTCACGTCGATGTTGCGCAGGTTGTGCTCGCGGGCGTCGACCACCGTCAGCTCGCGACCGCTGGTGCGGGGCCGCCGGATCGGCGGGACCGGGATCTCGCGGCGGCCGGAGAGGTAGTGGCCGGTGATGGAGTCGGGGTGGGTGAGCAGGTCCGCGACGGTGCCGCTGTGCACCACCTGGCCGCCGTGCTCGCCCGCGCCCGGGCCGATGTCGACCACCCAGTCGGCGGTCTCGATGGTGTCCTCGTCGTGCTCGACGATGATCAGGGTGTTGCCGAGGTCCTTGAGCCTGACCAGGGTCTCGATCAGCCGGTGGTTGTCGCGCTGGTGGAGCCCGATCGACGGCTCGTCGAGGACGTAGAGGACGCCCACCAGGCCGGCACCGATCTGGGTCGCGAGGCGGATGCGCTGGGCCTCGCCACCGGACAGCGAGCCGGACGGCCGGTCGAGCGAGAGGTAGTCGAGCCCGACGTCGAGGAGGAAGTTGAGCCGCTCCTGGATCTCCTTGAGCACCCGCTCGCCGATCTGCCGCTCGCGGGCGCTGAGCTCGACCTCGCGGAGGAACTGCGCGGTCTCGTTGATCGGCAGGGCGCAGACCTCGGCGATGTTCAGGCCGCCCTGCCCAGAATCGTGCAGAGCCATGTCGCCGAGCGTCACCGCCATCGAGACCGGCTTGAGCCGGCTGCCCTGGCACACCGGGCACGGCACCTCGCGCATGAACCCCTCGAACCGCTCCCGGCTGGTGTCGGACTCGGCCTCTTTGTGCCGGCGCTCGATGTAGGTGCGGACACCCTCGAACTCCGCCCAGTAGGCGCGCTCCCGGCCGTAGCGGTTGCGCGTCACCACGTGGACCTTCGTCGGGTGACCGTCGAGCAGCGACTTCTGCGCCTTGAGCGGCAGGTCCTCCCAGGGGGTGTTGAGGTCGAAGCCGAGCTCCTGCCCCAGCGCGCCCATCAGCCGGAGGAAGTAGTCGGCGACGTGGGCCTGGCTCCAGGGCTGGATCGCGCCCTCGCCGAGCGTCGCCTGCGCGTCGGGGACGACCAGCTCGGGGTCGACCTCCATGCGGGTGCCGAGGCCGCTGCACTCCGGGCAGGCGCCGAACGGGCTGTTGAACGAGAACGACCGCGGCTCGAGCTCGTCGGTGTCGATCGGGTGGTCGTTGGGGCAGGCCATCTTCTCGCTGAACTTCAGCTCGCGACCCGGGTCCTTGGGCGGCAGGTCCACGAGGTCGAAGGTGACCAGGCCGGCGGCGAGGTTGAGCGCGGTCTCGACCGAGTCGGTGAGCCGGCGCTTGGACGACGCCTTGACCGCGAGCCGGTCGACCACGACCTCGATCGTGTGCTTCTTCTGCTTGTCGAGCTTGGGCGGGTCCTCCAGCAGGTGGATCTCGCCGTTGACCCGGGCCCGCGAGAAGCCCTGGGTCTGCAGCTGGCGGAACAGCTCGATGTATTCGCCCTTGCGGCCGCGGATGACCGGCGCCAGCACCTGGAAGCGGGTGCCCTCGTCGAGGGACATCACCCGGTCGACGATCTGCTGCGGTGTCTGCCGCTCGATCGGGCTGTGGCAGACCGGGCAGTGCGGGCGGCCGGCCCGCGCGTAGAGGAGCCGGAGGTAGTCGTAGACCTCCGTGATGGTGCCGACCGTCGAGCGAGGGTTTTTGGACGTCGACTTCTGGTCGATCGAGACCGCCGGGCTGAGCCCCTCGATGAAGTCGACGTCGGGCTTGTCCATCTGGCCCAGGAACTGCCGGGCGTAGGCGGACAGCGACTCGACGTAGCGCCGCTGGCCCTCGGCGAAGATCGTGTCGAACGCCAGGCTGGACTTGCCGGACCCGGACAGGCCGGTGAAGACGATGAGGGAGTCACGCGGCAGGTCGAGGGAGATGTCCTTGAGGTTGTGCTCCCGGGCGCCCCGAATGATGAGCTTTTCCTGCACCTGCGAGACCTCGATCTCTCGTCGTGGCTGTTCGAACAAACGTTCGCAACCCTACCGTCCACGAGCAAGCCGCCGCGCCGCCGATCTTGCTCATTCGGCAGCCTCTCACGGGCCACCGACAGCCGCCCTGGCGGCCGGTCGCGTTCCGTACGTCGACCAGGTTGGGCAGGATGAGCCCATGTCCGACCCCCAGCTCCTGGAGCTGCTCGACTCCGGCACCCGACGACTCGTCCGGTCCGTCGACACGATGACCGACGACCAGTGGCGACAGCCGAGCCTGCTGCCCGGTTGGAGCCGCGCACACGTGGTCGCGCACCTGACGCTGAACGCCGAGGGGCTCTCGGGCGCGCTCGAGGGGATACACGAGGGCCGCCCGGCGCCGATGTACGCCTCCAGCGAGGCGCGCGACAAGGACATCGTCGACCTGGCCATGACGTCGCCCTCCTCCCTGCGCGACAGGTTCCTGGCCTCGACGACCGTGATCGGCGAGTGGGTGGAGGAGCTCGCCGACAACCTGGCCGGGTCCATGATCGAGCGCACGCCGGGCGGACGGCGCTTTCCCGCCGGCGACGTCGTCGTCATGCGCAGCCGCGAGGTCGAGATCCACCACGCCGACCTGGCGCTCGACTACACGGCCGCCGACTGGCCGCCCGAGTTCGTCGTACTGCTCATGGACTCCCGGGCCGGCGCGGACCACGACGGCGAGCCGTTCGTCGGGCACGCGACCGACCTCGGCCGCTCCTGGCAGTTCGGGACCGGCGGACCCACGGTGTCGGGCGCCGCCAGCGCTCTGGCATGGTGGTTGACGGGCCGGGGCACCGGCGACGGGCTGACCAGCGACGACGGCCGGGTGCCGAGGATGGAGCCGTGGTGACCTACAGCGGAGACGTGACGCCGGGCGGGCCGCCCGACACCCGGGAGCTCGACGCCCTCACGATCACCAAGGTGGCGGTCGACGAGCAGATGTCGAACAACTGCTACCTGCTCACCTGCAAGCGCACCGGCGACCAGGTCCTGATCGACGCCGCCGACGCGTCCGCCACCCTGCTCCCCCTGGTCGGCGACGCCGGGCTGACCCACGTCGTCACGACCCACCAGCACTGGGACCACCACCGCGCGCTCTCCGACGTGACCGACGCCACCTCGGCCGCCACCGTCGCCGGCGTGCCCGACGCCGCGGCGATCACCGAGCAGACCGGCGTGCCGATCGCCCTCGAGGTGGTGCAGGGCGACACGGTCCCCGTGGGCGAGTGCACCCTCGAGGTGATCGCTCTCGCCGGCCACACCCCCGGCTCGATCGCGCTGCTCTACGACGACTCCGCGTCCGAGGGCGGCCACCCGCACCTCTTCACCGGCGACTCGCTCTTCCCCGGGGGTCCTGGCCGGACGACAAGCCCCGAGGACTTCACGTCGCTGATGGACGACCTGGAGGAGAAGGTCTTCGACCGGCTCCCCGACGACACCTGGTTCTACCCCGGCCACGGCAACGACTCGACGCTCGGCGCCGAGCGGCCACATCTTGCTGAGTGGCGCGAACGCGGCTGGTGAGTCACACCGGGTAGATGTCGACGCCCGGTGGGGCGTCGAGGATCATCCGGGCGTGCTCGGGGCTGATGGGTCGGGTGCCGCGGGCGTCGACGAGGAAGCCGAGCCCGTGCGGGGTCAGCCAGACGTAGCGGCCCTGGCCGCACTGTCGTGACCGGTAGCCGGCGTGGGTCTTGTAGCGGTGATGTCGACGGCCGAGCGGGCCGGAGTTGTGGGTGCCGGTCTGCCCCGGTGGGCCCGTATCTCGGTAGGGGGTGGGGTGGTCGTAGTCGACGTTCCTGGCGGTGGAGGTGGCGTAGGGCCAGTAGTCACCACCGGTGGTCAGGTGGACCCGTTCCTTGAGCGACTCCGGGTGCTCGTAGGCGCTGGTGCGGACCCGGTCGGAGAGGTCGAGCACCGGTTTCACCGTCAGCGCGGTCCGCGCCAGCAGTGACTGCAGCCTGGTCAGGGTGCACGGGCCGAGCCCCTCGACCCGGGCCACACCGCCGGCGCCACGCCCTGGAGGGCGGCCTCGTGGAGGTGGACGTAGAGCACCGCCTTGGGCGCCAACGGCGCAGGTCGACGTCGCGGAGCGCGTCGAGCAGGTCGGCCGGGAACGCCGTCGCGCGGCTCGGCTCCTCGACCTCGAGGTCGAGCTGTTCCTGGGGGTCGCGGTGCTCCAGCAACAGCGCGAGGAGCTCGGCGGGGCGGGCCAGCCAGCCGAACGCGATCGCCCGCACCTCATCGGCGGTCGCGTCGGGGAACCTGGGGGCGATGATCTCGGCGACCCGGGCCACGATCGCCTCCACCCAGACCGCGTCACCGGCCTCGACCCGGGCGATCACCGTGCGCAGCCCGAACTCGTCGGTGCGCCCCGAGGACACGTAGCGGCGGCGGCGTTCGGCCTCGACCCGCTCCTCGTGCAGCGCGGGGTCGGCCTCGATGATCTTCGCCTCCGCGACCGCGAGCACCCGGCCGCCGGACTCGGCCCCGATGATCCGCGCCACCGCCCGGTCCACCAGCCCGACCCGGTCGGCCGGCAGGTGCCGCGACAGCTTCGCCACCCGGCGGGCGATCTGGATCTCCGCGTCACCCCTGAGGCAGGCGCCCCAGGTCTCCGGGAGCCGGTAGACCAGGTCCAGGGTGTCGGCGGTCGCGTTGACCGTCGCGGTCACCCCGGTGCCGCGGGCCAGTGCGATCTCACCCAGGCAGAACTCCTGCACCAGCGGGGTGCCCTCACCACCGAGCTGAACCAGCTCATCCCGCGGATGAGCCGGGTCACCGGAGTGCACCGCGGCCCACTGGACCAGCACCTCCAGATCCCGCACCTCAGCCAGTCGGCGAGCCCGCACCGCACCGGTCGCCTCGGCCAGAAGGGCCGCTGCGTCGAGGTCGGGCAGGTCGTCGTTCATGAAGCCAACGCTAGGGGTGTCCACCGACAGTCCGACCGCCTCGATGCCCTTGTTCCACAGGGGTTCTGAGACCGTGACCCAAGCGTGATCTGACGGGTTCCAGCATGAGCCGCGGCCTCGAAGGCTCCGCCGAGACAGCCTCGGCCAATGTCGGATCCAGCAAGGTGCCATCGCTGCGGTGACCGACTCGCCCCGACCACCGCCGAACCGCAGCCAGACACCGGCGGCAACCCGATAGCCAGCCCGCCTTTGGCCCTCGCTCGGGCCGTCAACCCACCTCGAGAACCGCAGCAAAGGGGCTCTTCACAATGGAGGGTGTAGTTGGGGTCGGAAGCCGCCTGTCTCGAGTAGTGATCTGGCGATGTAGTTCGTCAGGTTGCGGAACCCGAGGGCGGAGCCGCGGAGGTGTTCGAGGCGGCCGTTGATCGCTTCGGTGGGGCCGTTGGATGTGCCGGGCCGGTCGAAGTAGGCGAGCACGTCGGCGGCGCGCTTGGTCAGGGTGCGGCCGAGCGTGATGATCTCGCTGAACGGGCTGGGGACGCCTCGGCTGATCGACTCGATCAACTGCCTCATCAGCTCGCGGCCCCGGGTTCGGTCGGGCTCACGGTAGGCGGCGATCATCCGCTGGTAGATGCCCCAGGTGGCTTCGACCTCGACGTGGGCGTCGGCCGCGAACAGCTCCGTCAGCCGGTGCTGCTGGGTCTCGGTGAGCAGGTCGGCGCCGGTGTGCAGGGTGCGTCGCGCGGCATATGGTGGATCGCCGGTGCGGCCTCGGTGCCCGTGGGTGGCTTGCTGGACCCGGCGCCGGCACTGATCCAGGGCGTCGCCTGCCAGACGGACGACGTGGAAGGGGTCCAGCACCGGCACAGCCTCGGGTAGCTCTTCGGTGGTGGCGGTCTTGAACCCGGTGAACCCGTCCATCGCGACGACCTCGATATTGTCGCGCCAGGACTTGTCCCGTTCGGCGAGCCAGGCCTTGAACGCCTGTTTGGAGCGGCCGGCGACCATGTCCAGAAGCCGCGCCGGCCCGGTGCCGTCGCGGATCGGCGTCAGGTCGATGATCACGGTCAGGTACTTGTCGCCACGCCGGGTGTGCCGCCAGACGTGCTCGTCCACGCCGATGACCTGCACGTCGTCGAAGCGGTGCGGATCGTCGATCAGGACCCGGCGGCCCTCGGCCAGGACCGCGTCGTTGGCGGTGTTCCACGAGACCCCCAGAGCGTCGGCGACGCGGGCGACACTCAGGTGTTGGCACACCAGGGCTTCCAGCGCCCTCCACAGGCCACGTCGCGACAGCTTCGCCCGCGGCTCGGCGGCCCGCGACGTGTCCTGGCGCCACACGTGACCGCACCCGGTGCACCGGTATCGGCGGAGGCTGACCTCCAACACCGTGGGCCGCCACCCGAACGGCTCGTGCGCCAACCGCCGGACCACCATGTCCCTGGCCGCGCCCTGGCATCCGCAGCGACGACACCATTTGTCGGGCTCGACAACCCGGCACCGGAGAATCGCCCGATCGGGCTCCAACCGCTGCGCGAGCACTTCGAGCCCGAGATCATCAAGACGAGCGAACGTGGTCAGGTCAGGGCGGGCGAAGGTAGCGTCAGACACGTCGAGGTCTTCCAGATGGACGGCATAGTCACCTCCATCCTCGGGAGACCTCGACCCCTACCCGGCCACCGACGCGCCGACCGGACTACACCCTCAACTGCGACTGCGAAGAGCCCGAAAATAGCCCCGGTGCGAGGGTCGGCCCGCGTGCTACGTTCCGGCCATGACTCGACCCGGTGAGATCCTCGGCAGCGTGGTCGCCGCCAGCGAGCGCGAGCAGCTCGAGACGTTCCTGGATTATCTGCGCGACGCCGTCGTGCGCAAGGCCCGCGGGGTGTCGGAGGAGGACGCCCGGCGCAGCCCGGTGCCGACCGGCACCAACCTCGGCGGCCTGATCAAACACCTGCGGTGGGTGGAACTGGGCGGGTTCGCCGAGCAGATCGGGCAGATCCCCGCCGCGGAGCTGCCCACGCCGCCGTGGACCGACGCAGACCCGGAGGCCGACCTGCGGCTGGAGCCGAACGAGAAGCTCGACGACGTCATCGCCGCCTACCAGGCGGAGTGCGACCGCTCCCGCGAGATCGCCGCCCAGCACAGCCTCGACTACGCCGTCACCACACCGCGGGGCAGGGAGCTGACGTGGATGTACCTGCACGTGATCGTGGAGACCGCCCGGCACGCGGGCCACGCGGACATCCTGCGCGAGATGATCGACGGCAGCGTCGGCGACTGACGGCTCGCGGCGCGTCGTCGGTCCGTGTTCCGGGTCGTCGGAGGCGGCGTTACAACGGTATCGGCGGAGGCTGAACACCGTGGGCCGCCACCCGAACGGCTCGTGCGCCAACCGCCGGACCACCGTGTCCCTGGCCGCGCCAGGGCATCCGCAGCGACGACACCATCTGTCGGGCTCGACAACCCGGCACCGGAGAATCGCCCGATCGGGCTCCAACCGCTGCCCGAGCACTTCGAGCCCGAGATCATAGTCACCCCCATCCTCGGGAGACCTCGACCCCTACCCGGCCACCGACGCGCCGACCGGACTACACCCTCAACTGCGAAGAGCCAGCAAAGGCACTCTGCTTGACGGCCCGAGCGAGGGTCAGACACTCAGCTGTCGGGTTGCCGCACCCGCCCACGGCATTCAGCAGGTGCCTTCGCTGCGGAGGTTTCGAGACGGTCGCTGCGCGACCTCCTCAACCAGCGAGCGGCGCGCGTTGCCAGCCGCCGCGCACCGCAGCCAGGCCGCTCAGCACCGTCACCCAGGTCATTGCAGCGGCGACGTCGAAGGCGCCTACGCGGCGCTGGTGGCGGCGGTCGGTTGACCTCTCGGTAGCCTTCCGCCCGTGCCTGACGCCCCGTCCACGCCGTGGCGGCGCCGCATCGGCACGGCGCCCAAGAGCTGGGTGATCGCCATGGCGGTCGGGGTCTGCCTGGCCTGGCTGCCGTTCGTCGGGCGGTCCCTCAGCCCCGACGAGGCGGGCTACCTCATCGTCGGTGGGCAGTGGGGCGACGGCAGCAGCCTGTACGGCGACTTCTGGGTGGACCGGCCGCCGGTGCTGATCGCGATCTTCGAGGCCGCCGACGCGCTGGGCGGGGCGGTGCCGCTGCGGCTGATCGGCGCGCTCGCCGCGATCCTGACCGTGGTGCTGTCCGGCGTCCTCGGCCGGGTCGCCGCGCCCGAGCGGCGGTCCGCTCCCCTGCTCACCGCCGGTACGGCGGCCGCGTGCGTGGCGACCCCGCTGTTCGGCGGGACGGTCGTGAACGGCGAGCTGCTCGGGCTGCCGTTCCTGGTCCTCGGGATCCTGGCCTTCGTCGCGGCGGCGGCGAGCCGCCACCAGGTCAGAGGCTTCCTGCTCAGCCTCGCCGCGGGTGCGGCCGGGGCGCTCGGGGCGCTGGTCAAGCAGAGCCTGGTCGACGTGTTCGTCGTGGCGGTCGTCCTGCTGTTCACCAGTGCCGCGGCCCGCAGGAAGTTCCCGGGCATGCTGGCCGGCGCGCTGGCCGCGACCGCCGTGGTGGTGGCGATCGCCTGGGCCTGCGGGACCGTGCCCGCCGACCTGTGGGACGCCGTCGTGACCTTCCGCGTCGATGCGGCCCGCGAGCTCGCCGGTGACAACGGCCACGCACCGCGCCGGCTGGTCGGGGTGGTGGGCGCCCTGCTCGGGAGCGGGGTCCCACTGGTGGTGGCCGCCTTCGCCTGGAAGGGCCGCGGTGCGCCGTCCGTCCAGGGACCGTGGACCGCGCCGGACCTGCGGGTGGCGGCGTACGCCCTGCTCACCGTCGAGCTCCTCGTGGTCTTCCTCGGAGGCAGCTACTGGCTGCACTACCTGATGGGGCTGGTGCCCGGGGCGGTGCTGTTCGCCGCGGCGTTCGCGCAGCGGCCGGCTCCGGTCACCAGGAGCATCGGCGGCGCCCTCGCGGTGGCCGGGGTCTCCACGGTCGCCGTGCTCGGCTGGACGGCAGCGACACCGGTCGACCGGCACGAGGAGCCGGCGATCGCCTACCTCCAGGACCACGCGCACCGGGGCGACAGCGCCGTGGTGGTGCTCGGCGCGGCCAACGTGATCCGGGATCCCGGCCTGGTGACGTCGTACCCCTACCTCTGGAGCCTGCCCGCCCGGGTCCGGGACGCCGACCTGGCCACCCTGGACGGGCTGCTCGAGAGCGACGCGCGCCCGACCTGGGTCGTCGTCGCTCGCGGGTCCGTCGAGGACTGGGAGCTCGACTTCACCCGCGCCCAGGCAGCACTCGACGCCGGCTACGAGAAGGTCGCCACGGCGGGCAAGTTCACCATCTACCGCCGCACCGACGCATGACCCGGAGCAGGACCGCGCGCGTCCTCGCGCTGTCGGCGTACGCCGTCGCACTGGTGCTCTGGTGCTGGCTGGTCGGCATCCCCAACGACCCGATCGGTGTCGCCCTCTGGCTCTGGCTGCTCGCGATCTGCTGGCGGCTCGACTGGTGCTGGCAGTTCCCGTGGGACTGGTGGCCGTGGCTGCTGGCCCTCGCCGTCTACGGCCTGGCGCGCGGCCTCACCGACGACCTCGGCTTCACGCCCTACGAGTCGTGGCCGATCAGGGCGGACGAGTGGCTGGCCCACCTGTGGGGCGGCGAGGTCGTGCCCACGGTGTCCTTGCAGCACCGCTACTGCGGCGAGCCGTGCGACCCGGCCGGCCCGGTGCGGTGGTACGACATCGCCGCGAGCGCGACGTACGCCTCGCACTTCCTGGCCGGGCTCACCATCGCCGGCGTCCTCTGGCTCCGCGACCGCGGCCGGTTCGTCAGCTGGATCCGCCGCTACGTGACGATCAGCTACCTCGCGCTCGCCGGCTACATCGTCTTCCCGATGAGGCCGCCGTGGATGGCGGCCCGCGACGGGCTCCTGCCGCCGCTGACGCGCATCTCCAGCCGCGGCTTCCACCACCTCGGGATCGAACGCACCACCATGGTCTTCGGTGGGCTGCCCAACAAGACGGCCGCGATGCCGTCCCTGCACTGCGGGTTCGCGTTCCTGATCGCGTTCTACGCCGTCACCCACCTGCGTGGGTGGTGGCGCTGGCTGCTCCTGCTCTACCCGGTGGCCATGGCACTGACACTGATCTACTCCTCCGAGCACTACCTCGTCGACGCGATCATGGGTGCCGTCATAGCCGGGCTCGCCATGCTGATCGGCGCGTGGTGGGACCGGTGGCGACCACCGCCGGCCGCTCTCAGTGGTACGTCGCCCGCACCACGTCGGTGACGGGGAGCGACTGGCAGGCCAGCCGGATCCCCTCGGCGAGGTCCTCGTCGTCCAGCACGTCGTTGTTGAGCATCTTGACCTCGCCCTCGAGCAGGCGGACCGCGCACGCCGAGCACTCGCCCTCGCGGCAGGAGTACGGCGCCCGCACGCCCTTGGACTCCAGGTGCTCGAGCAGCTTGGTGGTCGGCGCCCAGTCGTCGTAGGCGTAGGTCTCGCCGTCCAGCTCCACCTCCAGCCGGACGCTGCCCTGGTGCGGGGCCTCCTCCGGCGTGACGGCGTCCTCGGGCGGGGTCTCGGGCGCGCCCTCCGTGAACTCGTCGTCCGAGTCGGCTTCCTCGAGCTCGTGCTCCGCCTTCGCCTGCTCCTCGGGGTCCCCGAACGGGTTGCCGCCGAGCGAGATGAACTTCTCCTGGTGCCGGCGCTCGCGCGGGAACTCCAGCTCCCGCAGCGCCGCGACGGTCAGCTTCATGAACGGCGCCGGGCCGCACACGAACGCGTCGTAGGTCGTGAACGGCTCGGTGAACGCCTTCATCTGCTCCTGGGTGGGCAGCCCCTGCACAGACACCAGCCAGTGCACGACCACCAGCCGGTGCGGGTGCTCGGCAGCGAGGGCCGCCAGCTCGGAGGCGAAGATGACCGACTGCTCGTCGGCGTTGGCGTAGAAGAGCATGATCTTGCCGCTGCCGTGCGCGATGGCGGTCCGGGTGATCGACATGATCGGGGTGATGCCGCTGCCGCCCGCGAACAGCAGCAGGTCGGCGTCGAGGTTGGCCGGGGTGAAGATCCCCGACGGCGGCAGCGACCGGATCGTCGAGCCCTCCCGGAGGTGGTCGCAGATCCAGTTGGACGCGTAGCCGTCGACCGTCCGCTTCACCGTGACCGTGAGCGGCCCGCCGTCGTGCGGGCTCGACGAGAGCGAGTAGCACCGCGCCGCGACCCCGGTCCGGTCGCTCGGCACCGCCAGGGTCAGGAACTGGCCGGGCCTGTAGTCGAACTCGTCCTCGGCGCCCTCGGGCACCGCGAAGGACACCGAGTGCGCGTCCGCGGTCTCCTCCACGACCCCCACCACCTGGAGGTCGTACGACGGCTCGCTCATCTAGGAGCGCACCTCAGTAGCCGTCCTCGGCGCCGATCGGCACCCGGCCGTCGCGCGCGGCCTCCTCGATGCTGGCCACCAGCCGCCCGCAGGCCGGCTGGAAGTCCCGGCCGCCGCTGCGCCGGTTGAGCTCGGGGCAGTGCCCACGGGCCTCCGCGGTCCACTGGATCGACGTGTGGTGCTCGCTGTTCTTCTTCACACCCACCCGGGCCAGGCAGTCGAGGCAGGCGACCTCGACCAGCCGGGCGCTCGTGTAGAGACGCTGGTCCTCCAGCGTCTCCGCGCGGGTCGGGACGAAGCTCGGCATGGCAGGACCTCCGGTCAGGTCCCGCTCATGATCTGCGGCGACTCGGAACCCTCGGCGCCCTCGGCGCCCTCGGCGCCCTCGCCGTTCGCCTCCTCCTCGGCGCGCAGCCGGAGGTTCTCGGCGACCTCCTCCTGCCAGTACTCGTTGGCCTTGGTGGTGTCGACCTCGAACTCGAAGCGGTCCACCATCTCCGGGACGATGTCGGCCTTGTCGACGTAGAACTGCTCGTACCAGCGGCGCAGCTGGTAGACCGGGCCGTCCTCCTCGCACAGCAGGGGGTTCTGGACCGGCACCTTGTTCTTCCAGATGTGCACGTCCTGGAGGAAGCCCTCGCCGAACATCTGGGCGTACTTCTTCGAGATGTAGGCCGCGGTGTCGTCGTCGATGCCCTCGGGCCGCTTGACGCTGATGCCGTACTGGAGCGTGAACGAGTCCGGGCCGGTCGGGATGTGGCAGTTGATGAGGATGACCTCGGTCTGGAACCCCTTGTAGTCGACGTCGAGCCAGTTGATCATGTACGCCGGCCCGAAGTAGGTCGCCTCGGACTTGAGGAACAGGTCCGGGCTGCCGTAGCCGCCGGCCTTGTCCGGCCGTCCCTTCGACTCCATGTACTGCGTCGCGACCGAGCCCTCGAAGACGTTGCGGAAGCTCGTGGGGAACGAGAAGTGCACGTAGTAGAAGTGCGCCATGTCCACGACGTTGTCGATCAGCTCGCGGCAGTGGGAGTCGGTGATCGGCACGACCTCCCAGGTCCAGTCGGTGTAGAGGCCCTCGTCGAGGCCCGGCAGCACCGGCGGCAGGATGTCCATGTCCGGCTCGGAGGCCTCGGTGTCGTGCCAGATCAGCAGCTGGTCGTTGCGGATGACCACGGGGTACTTCTGGGTCCGCGCGCGCAGCGGCACCCGGCGCGCGTAGGGGATCTTCTTGCACTTGCCGTCGCCGCCCCAGCGCCAGTCGTGGAACGGGCAGGCGATCTCGTCGCCCTTCACCGTGCCCTGGGTCAGGTCGCCGCCCATGTGCCGGCAGTAGCCGTCGAGCACGTTGAGGTTGCCCTGGGTGTCCTCCCACACGACCAGCTGGCCGCCGAACGCCTCGATCCGGTGCGGTGTGCCGTCGCGGAAGGAGTCGGCCAGGCCCAGGCAGTGCCAGCCGCGCGCGAACCGCTCCGGCGGGGTGCCGTGGTCCAGCATCCGCGTGTTCGTCTCCATGGACTCCAGACTAGAACACGTTATAGTTTTGCGCCATGCGCATCGCCCTGGATCCCGAGCAGGTCGCCCTCAAGGAGGAGCTGCAAGGCTACTTCGGCGCGCTCGTCACGCCAGAGGTCAAGGCGGGGCTCGCGTCGGCGACCGGCCAGTTCGACAGTGCTGGATCTTCGGGGGGCGAGTTCGGCGAGGCCGGCGTCTACAAGAGCGTCATCAAGCAGCTCGGCACCGACGGCTGGCTCGGCATCGGCTGGCCCGAGGAGTGGGGCGGCCAGAACCGCTCGATGGTCGACCAGCTGGTCTTCACCGACGTGGCGGCCGACTTCGGTGTGCCGATCCCCTACCTGACGCTCAACACCGTCGGGCCGACGATCATGCGCTACGGCACCGAGGAGCAGAAGGAGTTCTTCCTCCCCAAGATCCTGGCCGGCGACCTGCACTTCTCGATCGGCTACTCCGAGCCCGGCTCCGGCACCGACCTCGCCTCGCTCAAGACCAGGGCCGTCCGCGAGGGCGACGAGTGGGTCATCAACGGCCAGAAGATGTGGACCTCGCTGATCCAGTACGCCGACTGGATCTGGCTGGCCTGCCGCACCGATCCCGACCTGCCCCGGCACAAGGGGCTCTCCATGATCCTGGTGCCGGCCGACGCCGAGGGGTTCTCCTACACGCCGGTGCACACCGTGGCGGGCGTCTCCACGAGCGCTACCTACTACGAGGACGTGCGCGTCCCGGCGAGCAACCTGGTCGGCGAGCTCAACGGCGGCTGGGCGCTGATCACCAACCAGCTCAACCACGAGCGGGTCTCGCTCACCTCCTCGGCGCCGCTCACGATGTCGCTCAAGCTGGTCCGCGAGTGGGCGCAGCAGACCAAGAACCCCGACGGGTCGCGCGTGATCGACACCGAGTGGGTGCAGATCGCGCTGGGCCGGGCGCACGCCCGCATCGAGGCGCTCACGCTGATCAACTGGAAGCTGGCCTCCGACGCCGACCAGGACGTGGCGCTCTCCCCCGCCGAGGCGTCGGCGACCAAGATCTACGGCTCCGAGCTCGCCACCGAGGTCTACCGCTCGCTCATGGAGGTGATCGGGCCGAACGCCGGCGTCACCGGCGCCTCCGACGGCGCGGTGCTCGCCGGCCGGATCGAGCGCTACTACCGCAGCGCGCTGGTGATGACCTTCGGCGGCGGCACCAACGAGATCCAGCGGGACATCATCGGCTACGTCGGCCTCGGTCTCCCCGCGGCGAAGAGGTAATCACCCATGGACTTCACGTTCACCCCCGAGCAGGACGAGGCGGCCGCGCTGGCCGCCAGGATCCTCGCGGACCGGGCCACCAACGAGCGGATGAGGGCCGTCGAGGCAGACGGCTCGCGCTTCGACCGCGAGCTCTGGGCCGAGCTGGGCTCCGCCGGGCTGCTCGGGCTCGCGCTCCCCGAGGAGTACGACGGCGCCGGGCTCGGGCTCGTCGAGCTCTGCCGGGTGCTGGTGGAGGTCGGGCGGACGGTCGCGCCGGTGCCGCTGGCGGCGCACGGGCCGGCGGCCCGGCTCCTCGCCGAGCACGGCAGCGACGCCCAGAAGCAGCAGTGGCTGCCGGGAGCGGCCGCGGGCACGGCCCTGCTGACCGCCGCGGTCGCCGAGGAGCGCGCGTTCGCGCCCGAGCGGCCGACCACGACGGCGACCCCGTCCGGCGACGGCCACACGCTGACCGGAAGCAAGGCGGTCGTGCAGGCGGGTCCGCACGCCGACGCCTTCCTCGTGCCCGCCGAGACCTCCTCCGGGGTCGGCGTCTTCCTCGTGCTGCCCGGCGACCCGGGCGTGACCGTCACCGAGCAGACGTTCTCCGACGGCGACGCGGTGGCGCGGGTCGACCTCGACGACGTGGCACTGGCCGCCGACCGGCTGGTCGGGCCCGACGACGGCACCGTGGACCGCAGGCTCCGCCACCTGCTGCTGCTCGCCGGCTCGGCCGAGCAGCTCGGGATCTGCGAGGGCGCGCTCGCCCTCACCGCGTCGTACGCCGGGACCCGGGAGCAGTTCGGCCGCCCGATCGGCACCTTCCAGGCGGTCTCCCAGCGGCTGGCCGACGGCTACATCGACACCCTCGCCCAGCGGCTCGCCCTCTGGCAGGCCGCCTGGCGGATGGACGAGGGGCTGCCGGCCGACACCGAGGTGGCGATCGCGAAGCTCTGGGCGGCCGACGCCGGCCACCGGATCGCGCACACGACCGTCCACGTGCACGGCGGCGTCGGGATCGACCTCGACGGCGAGGCGCACCGCTTCTTCACCTCGGCGAAGCGCTACGAGTTCCTCCACGGCGGCGCGACCGACCAGGCCCTGCACATCGGTCGGACGCTGGCGGCGGAGCCCGCCTGACGTGCGCCGCCCACTGATGGCACCGCACTGATGGCGCAGCACTGATGGCAGAGACCGCCCAGCAGCTCCTCCGGGAGCGCGCGGACGACGACGGCATCGGGGTGAAGTACGGCGACCGGACCTGGACCTGGCGCGAGCACCTCGCCGAGGCGGCCGACCACGCCTCGGCGGTGATCGCCCTCGCCGACCCCGCACGCCCCCTCCACGTCGGCGTGCTGCTGGGCAACACCCCCGACATGCTCCGGGCGATCGCCGGCGCGGCGCTTGGCGGCTACGTGCTCGTCGGGCTGAACACCACCCGGCGCGACCGGGCCCTGGCGGCGGACGTCCACCGCGCCGACTGCCAGCTGCTCCTGGTCGACGCCGAGCACAGGCCCCTGCTCGACGGCCTCGACGTCGGCCGGGTGCGCGTGGTCGACGTCGACGCGCTGGAGCCCGCAGGCCCGCTCGTGCCGCACGCCGAGGTCGGCGCCATGGACACGCTCATGATGATCTTCACCTCCGGCACCAGCGGTGAGCCGAAGGCGGTCCAGGTGCCGCACATCTTCCCGATCTTCTCCGGTGGCAACCTCGTCGAGCGGTTCTCCATCAGCGCCGACGACGTCTGCTACGTGTCGATGCCGCTGTTCCACTCCAACGCGGTCGTGGCCGGCTGGGCGGTCGCCGCCTCGAGCGGCGCGGCGATCGCGCCGGCCAGGTTCTCGGCGTCGAGGTTCCTCGACGACGTGCGCGCCTACGGCGCGACGTACATGAACTACGTCGGCAAGCCGCTCGCCTACGTGCTCGCCACCCCCGAGCGGCCCGACGACGCCGACAACCCGCTGCGGGTGGCGTTCGGCAACGAGGCGAGCGACCGCGACATCGAGGACTTCGCGCGGCGCTTCGACTGCCAGGTCACCGACGGGTTCGGCTCCACCGAGTCGGCGGTGATCGTCACCCGGCCGCCCGGCACCCCCCGCGGCTCGATCGGGCAGGGCATGGAGGGCGTGGCGATCTATGACGCCGAGACCGTCACCGAGTGCGAGGTCGCGCAGTTCGACGCCTCCGGGCGGCTGACCAACGCCGACCGCGCGATCGGGCAGCTGGTCAACACGCAGGGCGCCGGGATGTTCCAGGGCTACTACAACGACGAGGCCGCCAACGACGAGCGGCTGCGGCACGGCATGTACTGGTCCGGCGACCTCGCCTACCGCGACGCCGAGGGGTGGATCTACCTGGCCGGCCGCACCGCCGACTGGATGCGCGTCGACGGCGAGAACCTCGCCGCCGCACCCATCGAGCGGATCCTCCAGCGGCTGCCCGCGGCGGCCCTCGTCGCGGTCTACGCGGTCCCCGACCCGAACGTGGGCGACCAGGTGATGGCGGCGATCGTGCTCCAGGACGACGCGACACTGGCGCCCGGGGAGCTCAGCGACTTCCTCGGCGCCCAGCCGGACCTCCCCAGCAAGGGCTGGCCGCGCTATGTCCGGATCGCCCCCACGATCCCCATGACGGCCACCAACAAGGTGCTCAAGCGCGACCTGATCGCCCAGGGCGCCACCCCGGGTGACGGGGTGCTGTGGGTCCGGGAGGAGCGCGGGACGGCGTACGACGTGGTCGGCTGACGGCGCCTGGCTGTCCGCACTCTCCGGCCTGCGGTACGTTCCCATCGGGGCGCACCCGGGCGGCGCCACTGACGACGGGCGACGAGTTGAACCTCACGCGCACGAAGACCATCGAGCAGTCCATCTCCGACACGGAGGAGGACGAGCACCAGCTCCGCAAGGAGCTCGGTCCCATCCAGCTGACCGTCTTCGGCGTCGGTGTGGTCATCGGCACCGGGATCTTCGTCCTCACCGGCGAGGCTGCCGGTGAGAAGGCCGGGCCGGCGGTCGCCCTGTCGTTCACGTTCGCCGGGATCGCCTGCGCCCTCGCCGCGCTCTGCTACGCGGAGTTCGCGAGCACCGTGCCGGTGGCCGGGTCGGCGTACACGTTCTCCTACGCGAGCCTCGGCGAGCTCGTCGCCTGGATCATCGGCTGGGACCTGATCCTCGAGCTGGCCCTGGGTGCCAGCACGGTCGCGGTGGGGTGGTCGACGTACTTCGCGGACGTCATGGGCGAGGCGGGGATCGACATACCGGGCTGGGCCTACGGCGAGGGGCACAACCTGGTGGCCGCGCTCATCGTGCTGGTCCTCACCGCGGTCATCTGCATCGGCATCAAGATCTCCTCGCAGGTCAACTTCGTCTTCGTCGCCATCAAGCTGGGCATCGTGCTGCTGGTGATCGTGGCCGGGCTGTTCTTCATCAAGTCCGGCAACTACCACCCCTTCATCCCGCCCTCGGGCTCCGAGCCGGCCTCGGGCGGAGGGGCGACGCCCTCCCTGCTGCAGGACCTGGGCTTCGCACCCGGCGCCTTCGGCGTCAGCGGCATCTTCACCGGGGCCGCGCTGGTCTTCTTCGCCTACATCGGCTTCGACATCGTCGCGACGGCGGCCGAGGAGACGAAGAACCCCCAGCGCGACATGCCCATCGGCATCCTTGCCTCGCTCGGGATCTGCACGGTGCTCTACGTCGCGGTGTGCCTGGTGGTGACCGGCATGGTCCCCTACGACGAGATCAAGGTCGACGCCCCGCTCGCGGAGGCCTTCCGCTCCGTCGGCCATCCGGGCTTCGCGACGGTGATCTCGGTCGGTGCGCTGATCGGCCTGACGACGGTGATGATGATCCTGATGCTCGGCCAGAGCCGGGTCTTCTTCGCCATGAGCCGAGACCGGCTGCTGCCGCCCGCGTTCGCGAAGGTCAGCCCCCGGTTCGGCACGCCGGTCCGGACCACGATCCTGACGGGGGTCGCCGTCGCCGTCATCTCGACGTTCGTGCCGCTGACCGAGCTCGCCGAGCTGGTCAACATCGGCACCCTGTTCGCGTTCGTCCTCGTCGCCATCGGCGTGCTCGTCCTGCGGCGCACCCGCCCCGACCTCGAGCGCGCCTTCCGCTGCCCCGGCGTTCCCGTGGTCCCGGTGCTCGCCGTCCTGGCCGCGGTCTACCTGATGCTCAACCTCCCGGCCGCGACGTGGGTGCGGTTCTTCGTCTGGATGGCCATCGGGCTGGTCTTCTACTTCGTCTACTCGGCCAGTCACAGCCGGCTGGCCACCGACCCCAACTACTCCCGCGACGCCGACACCGCGAACCGGGAGAAGCGCGAGGGCTAGGGTCCCTTCGTGCTCCGTCCGGCCCTCGTCACCGGGGTCTTCTTCGTGCTCGCGCCGGGGGCCAACGCCGGGCTCGTGCCCTGGCTGATCACCGGGTGGGACAGGCCGGACGGCGGTCTCGGCGCCGCCGACGTGGCCGGCGCCGCGCTGGTGGCCCTCGGTCTGCTGGCCGCGGTGGCGTGCTTCGCGAGGTTCGTGACCGAGGGACGCGGCACGCCGGCACCGATCGCCCCGACCGAGCAGCTCGTGGTGGGCGGCCTCTACCGCTTCGTGCGCAACCCGATGTACGTCGCGGTCGCCTCGATGATCGCCGGGCAGGCGCTCCTGTTCCGAAGCGCCGGCGTGGGCGCCTGGCTCGTCGTCTTCCTGGTCGCGGTCGTGGCCTTCACCAAGGGCTACGAGGAGCCGCGGCTCGCGGAGCAGTTCGGGGAGTCCTACGAGCGCTACCGGCGTGCGGTGCCGGGCTGGTGGCCACGGCTGACGCCGTACCGCGGCTGAACGACGCCGTTGCCGACTGTCGTGGCGGGCCGATCTCCTTCGTAGGTGTGGTGAGGGCAGGAGCCATCCGGCCCCAGCATCCGAAGGAGAGTCCCCCGATGTCCACGAGCATCCTCTTCATGTCCGTGTCGGCCGACGGCTTCATCGCCGACGACCACGACTTCCTCGGCGGGCCGGACGGCAACCGCCTGCACGAGTGGTTCGCACCCGGCGGCGAGTTCGCCGAGGTGACCGGTCCGGCCCGCGAGGTGATGGACGAGATGGGTGCGGGCGGCGCGGTCGTCACCGGCCGGCGCACGGCGGAGCTCATGGACCACTGGGGCGGCACGCTGATGGGCGGCGTGCCGATCTTCGTGCCGAGCCATCGCCCACCCGGCCCGGCCGCACGCTGGAGCTATCCCCACGTCACCTACACCGACGGCATCGCGAGCGCCATGGAGCAGGCGAAGGCAGCCGCCGGCGACCGCCACGTCCACGTCCAGGGCGGCTACACCGCGCAGCAGGCCCTGGCCGAGGGCGTGCTCGACGAGCTCCAGCTCAGCCAGGTCCCCGTCCTGCTCGGACGGGGCCGCCGGCTCTTCGACGTGCTTCCCCGGGAGATCGAGCTCGAGGTGGTGAAGGTCGTCGACACGCCCGAGGCCACGCACCTGCGCTATCGGGTCCGCGGATAGCAGCCGCGACGCCACCCGAGGACTAGGGTGCGGGAAAGAGCGGCTCGGGGCGCCCACGACCCGAGGAGTTCAGATGCTCAACGACAGCGCAGTCACCGCCAACGTCCCGGCCGCGGACCTTGCCCGGGCCAGGGCCTTCTACGCCGACGTGCTCGGCCTCACCCCGGTGGACGAGAACCCGGGCGGGCTCGTCTTCACCACCTCAGGTGGCACGTCCTTCTTCCTCTACGAGACCGCCTTCGCGGGGCAGGCCGGCCACACGATCGCGCAGTGGCACGTGGCCGATGTCGCCGCCGAGGTCGCCGAGCTCCAGGCCAAGGGCCTCCGGTTCGAGCACTACGACATGCCGGGCGTCTCCTGGGACGGAGACGTGGCGACCATGGAGGGCATGGGCCGCGCCGCCTGGTTCAAGGACAGCGAGGGCAACATCATGTGCATCGACGAGGTCACCGGCTGACTCTGGTTACCGGGACCAGCGTGTTCGACGACTTCACGCTGGAGACCATCGACGTCGGCGACGTGCGCCTGCGGGTCCGCCACGGCGGAAGCGGCAGCCCGGTCGTGCTGCTGCACGGTCACCCGCGCACGCACACCACGTGGTACGCCGTGGCGCCGCGGCTCGCCGAGCGGCACACCGTCGTGTGTCCCGACCTGCGCGGCTACGGCCGGTCGACGCTGCCACCGGACCTGCCCGACCACGCGCAGTCGTCCAAGCGGGCGATGGCGGCGGACGTGCTGGCACTGATGCGCCACCTGGGCCACGAGCGGTTCGCCGTGGCCGGACACGACCGTGGCGCCTCGGTCGCCTACCGGACAGCGCTCGACCACCCCGCGGCGGTGACCCGGCTGGTGGTGATGGACGGTCTCCCCCTGGTCGAGCAGCTCGAGCGCACCGACGCGGCGTTCGCCCAGGCCTGGTGGCACTGGTGGTTCCTGGGGCAGACCGACAAGCCCGCCGAGCGGGTGATCGACGCGGACCCGGACGCGTGGTACCGGACACCCGACCCGGACGTGATGGGCGCCGGCAACCACGCCGACGTGTGGCAGGCGTACCGCGACCCCGCGGTGGTGCACGGCATGTGCGAGGACTACCGCGCCGGACTCGGCGTCGACCGCCGCCACGACGAGGCCGACCGGGCCGCCGGCCGCCGGATCGGCTGCCCCACGATGCTCCTGGAGTCGGCCCACGACGACCTCGACATCCACGGCGACCCCGCGGCCATCTGGGCACCCTGGCTCGAGCAGCCGCTGGACCACCGCACCATCGACAGCGGCCACCACCAGGCGGAGGAGGCACCCGAGCAGGTCGCGTCCGCGCTGCTCGACTTCCTCGGGTGAGCGCTACTTACGGTAGGTCTCCAGGCGCTCGACGGCCTCGTCGTACTCCGCGACCAGGGAGGCGATCACGTCGGCGACCGGGCGGACCTCGTTCATCCGGCCCACGATCTGGCCGATCGGCATCGAGATCACGTCGGGGTCGTGCGAGGCGTTGATCCGGTTGTGCGCCTCGGCCACCAGCAGGTTCTGCAGCGGCATCGGCAGCGGCTCGGGCGCGTCCGGCTCGGCCCAGGCCTCGGTCCACTTGGTCTTGAGCAGGCGGGCCGGCTTGCCGGTGTAGATCCGGGTGCGGACCGTGTCGGACGAGGTCGCGCGGGTGAACGCCGTCTCCCAGCCCTCGTTGCTGGCCAGGTTGCGGTACTCCTCGGTGCCCAGCCAGATCGAGCCGGTCCACACGCCCTGCGCGCCCAGCGCGAGCGACGCGGCGACCTGGCGCCCGGAGCCGATCCCGCCGGCGCCGAGCACCGGAACCTCGGGGCCGACCGCGTCGACGATGTCGGGGGTCAGCACCATCGAGGCGACCTCGCCGGTGTGACCGCCGGCCTCGTAGCCCTGCGCGACGATGATGTCGACGCCGTTGTCGACGTGCGAGAGCGCGTGCTTGGCCGCGCCGGCGAGCGCGGCCACCGCGATGCCGTGCTCGTGGCACTTCTCGATCACGTCGACCGGCGGCGAGCCGAGCGCGTTGGCGATCAGCACCGGCCGGTGCCTCAGCGCGACGTCGAGGTGCGACCGCGCCACCGAGTGCAGCCACCCGAGCACCCCCTCCCGGCCCTCGCCCTCCGGCAGCGGCGGCACGCCGAGCTTCAGCAGCGTCTCGTCGACGAACTTCCGGTGCTCTTCGGGGATCATCGCGCCGAGGTCGAGCGAGGTGCCCTCGGTCGGGATCTTCATGGGCATGACGATGTCGACGCCGTAGGGCTTGCCGTCGGTGTTGTCGTCGAGCCAGGTGAGGACCCGCTCGAGCTCCTCGGTGTCGTTGAACCTCACGCAGCCGAGCACGCCGAGGCCGCCGGCCCGCGAGACCGCCGCGGCGACGTGCTCGGACGGGGTGAAGGCGAAGATCGGGTAGTCGATCCCGAACCGGTCACACAGTGACGTGCGCAAGAGCCATCTCCTTGGCAGCGGGGTACTGCGCCTTGCCGGTGGCGTTGCGCGGGATCTGGGGCACGACGGTCAGCGAGCGGGGCAGCTTGTAGCCCGAGAGGTGCTGGCGCAGGAAGTCGCGGAGCTCCCCGAGCTCGAGCGTGGTCCCCTCGCGCAGCTCGACCACGGCGGCCACGGCCTGGCCGTACTTCTCGTCGGGGATGCCGACCACCAGGCAGTCGTAGACCGCGGGGTGCGCCTTGACCGCCATCTCCACCTCCTCGGGGTAGACCTTCTCCCCGCCGGTGTTGACGCAGTTGGAGCCGCGGCCGAGCAGCGTGACCCGGTTGCCCTCCTCGATGCGGGCGAAGTCGCCCGGCACCGAGTAGCGCCGGCCGTCGATCTCGAGGAACGTCGCGGCCGACTTGACCGGGTCCTTGTAGTAGCCGAGGGGCACGTTGCCGCCGCGGCCGAGGCGCCCGATCCGGCCGATGTCGGTCGCCGGGTCGAGCAGCCGGTTGTCGTCGTCGATGACCACGCTGCTGGGGCCGAGGCCGACCACCGGGCCGTCGGTGGAGATCTTCTGGTCCTTGTCCTGCATGCCCATGCCCTGGAAGCCGGTCTCGGTGGCGCCGACCGAGTCGGTGAAGACGGCGTCGGTGAACACGTCCATCCAGCGCTTCTTCACGTCCGGGCTGAAGATCGCCGCGCTGCTCGAGATCGCGAACAGGCTGGACCCGTCGTACGGCGCGCCGGTGGCGGCCTTGCGCTCGTACTCCTCGATCAGCGGCCGGGCCATCGCGTCGCCGGTCATGAAGATCAGCTGGACCTTCTCCCTCTCGATGATCTCCCAGGTGCGCTGCGGGTCGAACTTCGGCTCCAGGACCGTGAGGTGGCCGGCGAACAGGTGCATCAGGAGCCCGGCCTGGGCGCCACCGTGCATCAGCGGGCTCAGCGGGAAGGTGGTCATCCGCGGGTCGTTGGCCTGCGCGGACTGGGTCATCTCCTCCAGCGGCTCCCCGGTGTAGAAGTCGATGCCTCCGCCGAGCACCCGCCAGAAGTCCTCGTGGCGCCACATCACGCCCTTGGGGAACCCGGTGGTGCCGCCGGTGTAGATGATGTGGATGTCGTCGGGGCTGCGCTCCCCGAAGTCGCGCTCGGCGCTCTGGCCCTCGCAGGCCTCCTCGAGCGTCACGCCGCCGAAGGACGAGATGTCGTCGGTGTTGCCCGGGTCGAGCACGTCCGGCAGCGCGACGAAGGTGTGCAGCTGCGGGTGCTTGGGGGCGCACTTGGCGACCAGGTCGGCGTAGGTCCGCTCGAAGAGCAGCGCCACCACGTCGGCGTTCTCGAAGAGGTAGTCGAGCTCGCCCTCGACGTAGCGGTAGTTGACGTTGATGGTCGTCGCGCGCAGCTTGACGGTCGCGAGGACGGCCACGACGTGCTCGATCGAGTTCTTCGAGTAGATCGCGACGTGGTCGCCGGGCTCGACCCCGCGGGCGGCCAGGTGGTGCGCCAGCCGGTTGCTGTCACGCTCCAGGTCGGCGTACGTCGCGACCCGGTCGCCGACCTTGAGGGCCGGGTTGTCCGGGGCCGCGTCGACGGCGTGCTCGAAGAGGTCTGCGATGTTCAGCGCCACGACCGCAAGACTAGAACACGTTCTCGTTTCGGTCTACGATCCCCCGTGTGACCAGCGACGATGTCGACCTGGTGCCGGAGACGGCACCGCACTGCCTCGTCGAGCAGGACGGCCACAAGCTGGTCGTCACGATGAACCGGCCCGAGGCGCGCAACGCCCTCTCCGGCGAGATGCTGGCGATCATGTCGGACGCCTGGGACCGGGTGAACGACGACCCGGAGATCCGGGTCTGCATCCTCACCGGCGCCGGCGGCTACTTCTGCGCAGGGATGGACCTCAAGGCCGCCGACAAGAAGCCGCCGAGCGAGAGCTTCGAGTCCGGCGACTACGACCCGACCGTCATCAAGCCGCTGCTCAAGGGGTTCCGGCTCACCAAGCCGCTGGTCGCGGCCGTCGAGGGGCCGGCGATCGCGGGCGGCACCGAGATCCTGCAGGGCACCGACATCCGGGTCGCCGGCGAGTCCGCGAAGTTCGGCATCTCCGAGGCGCGGTGGAGCCTCTACCCGATGGGCGGCTCGGCGGTGCGCCTGGTCCGCCAGATCCCCTACACCGTCGCAGCGGACCTGCTGCTCACGGGACGGCACATCCTGGCGCCCGAGGCCAAGGAGCTCGGCCTGATCGGCCACGTCGTCCCGGACGGCCAGGCGCTGGCCAAGGCGCACGAGCTCGCCGACCTGGTCGCCGCCAACGGCCCGCTCGCCGTCCAGGCCATCCTCAGGACCATGCGCGACTCCGAGGGCAAGCACGAGGACGACTGCTGGGCCGACGACGCCCGGGTCGGTGCCGCGGTGTTCTCGTCGGAGGACGCCAAGGAGGGGCCGCGGGCCTTCAGCGAGAAGCGCCCGGCCGAGTTTCGCGGAGCTTGACGCCCTGACCGGACATTCGACCGGACATTAGGGTGTCCGCCGTGGTCGCGGTCGGCAACATCCTGGTGGGCTTCGCCGTCCTGCTGGGCATCGCGGTGCTGGTGGTCTACCTCGTCTACCGCAAGGCGCTCAAGCGGCGCCGCATCCTGGCGACGTACGCCGCCGCCCGCGGCTGGCGGTTCGCCGCCGACCAGCCACTGCTCGGGTACCGGTTCACCGGCCCGCCGTTCGGGGTCGGGCAGTCGCGGCGCGCGTACAACGCGATCTTCGGCATCCATGACGGCCGCGAGCTCGTGTCGTTCGACTACGAGTACGCGACCGACGTGACCCACGGCGGCAGGTCGCAGCACCAGGTGCACCGGTTCACGGTCCTGGCGCTGCGCATGGGCACCTACATGCCTCCACTGAGGGTGGACCCCGAGGGCTTCCTGGACCGGTTCGTCGGCCGGATCACCGGCAACGACATCGACATGGAGTCCGAGGACTTCAACAGGGCGTTCACGGTCAGCTGCCCGGACCGGAGGTTCGCCTCGGACGTCCTGCACCCCCAGATGATGGAGTTCCTG
The DNA here is from genome assembly GCA_963766475.1 of uncultured Actinomycetota bacterium. Classification (GTDB taxonomy): domain Bacteria; phylum Actinomycetota; class Actinomycetes; order Propionibacteriales; family Nocardioidaceae; genus Nocardioides. The sequence goes on from CAVXZS010000012.1 coordinate 432,775, forward strand.
CTCCACTACCGGCAGCTGGGCTGGCGGTTCGAGCAGGACTCGATGCTGGTGGTCGCGCAGGGTCAGCGCGACCCTGCGCAGATCGAGGCGACGCTCGCGGTCATGGACGGCATCACCGACCGGGTGCCGGAGTTCGTCTGGATGCGGCTGAGGGGACAGGGATGACCGCCGCAGAGCCCCTGACCACCACCGTTCGCACCACTAGTCTGTGCGGGTGAGCGGGGACTTCGTCTTTGCGGTCGTCGCCTTCCTGGTGATCGCCCTCGTCATCGCCGTCCTCGGCTTCGTCCAGGCGCGACGGCGCCGCTCGGCGATGGCGGCGTACGCCGTCGCGCGCGGCTGGAGGTACGTCGAGGAGGAGCCACTGCTCGTCGACCGGTTCACCGGCTCGCCGTTCGGCGAAGGATCCGGGAGACGTGCCTTCAACGTCGTGTACGGCAGCCACGACGGCCGGGACTTCGTGTCGTTCGACTACGAGTACCGCGTCCGCAGCAGCGGGCAGAACAGCAGCACCACCACCTACCAGCTCTCGGTGCTGGCCCTCTCCATGGGCGCGTCGATGCCCGAGCTGACCGTGGACCCGGAGGGCCTGCTGGACCGGTTCGTCGGGCGGCTCGTCGGCAACGACATCGAGCTGGAGTCCGACGAGTTCAACCGCGCCTTCGCCGTCTCGTGTCCGGACCGGAAGTTCGCCTCCGACGTCCTGCACCCGAGGATGATGGAGTTCCTGCTCCAGCACCCCGACCTCGGCTGGCGGTTCCAGGGCGACGCCATGCTGACCATCTCCGACGGCACCCGCAGCATCGAGGACATCGACGCCACGCTCGCGGTCATGGACGCGATCGCCGACCTGGTGCCGGAGTTCGTCTGGATGCGGCTGAAGGGGCAGGGATGACCGCTCCCGTCTGGTGGCTCATCTGGATCGGCGTGCTGCTCGCGGTCGGCGTGGTCCTGAGCCGCAACCGGTTCGTCCGGCAGATCACGCTGGTCGACGAGTCGTGGGGCGACATCGACGTCGAGCTGTCCCGACGCCACGACCTGATCCCCAACCTCGTCGCGACGGTGCAGGGCTATGCGACCCATGAGCGCGAGGTGCTCGAGACGCTGGTGCGCGCCCGCGAGGACGCCGCCGCACACCGCGACGACCGGCCCCGTGCCCGCGAGGGGTTCGAGGAGACGGTCAGCCTCGCCCTGCAGTCGGTGCTGGCCCGGGTCGAGGCCTACCCCGACCTCAGGGCGAGCGCGGGCTTCCTGCAGCTGCAGCGCCAGCTGACGCTCACCGAGGACCGGATCGCGGCGGCCCGGCGCTTCTACAACGGCAACGTGCGCTCCTACAACACCCGCGTGCAGACGTTCCCCTCGAACCTGGTGGCCGCGCTGTTCCGGTTCGAGGCGCGCGACTTCTTCGAGGTGAAGGACGCTGCCACAGCATCCGTGCCAGGTGTCGATCCCGCTGGATGACGGTGTGCTTCAGCACCAGCGCGATGTGCGGCCCGTCAGACCGGAGTGATCGGCAGCGACCTCCGGGGCTCGAACGCGAACGAGACGCCGGTGCTGATCCGGGTCACGGCGACCTCGTCGAAGACGGCCGCGGGCTGGTCGCGGCGTACGACGGTGGCCGTCCAGTCGGACCCGGAGCCCGCCACCTCGACGTCGAGGTGGGGGTCGACGGCTCGTACCGCGGCCTGGAGGGGCCGCACCGAGTCGGGTCCGCACAGGCTGAGCCAGCCGCCGTCGTCGTGGGCCGGGCTGGCGGAGACCCTGACCGAGCGGTCCGCGAACGACGCATCGACGTACGCCGCCGGGTTGAGCATCGGGTGCAGCGCGAGAGTCGCCAGCGCGTCGGTGCCGAGGGCGCGGTGGATCCGCTCGGCCGCGACACCGGCGATCCCCACCAGCTGCCGGGTGGCGAGCTCCGTCGCCTGCTCGGCGGAGGTCGCGCGGGCGCGCACGGCGAGGAGGAAGCCGAGGTCCAGGAGGTGCATCTGGAGGCACACCTCGTCGGCGATGCGCACGAGGGCGGAGTGCGAGAACGCCGCGAAGTCCAGGTCGGAGACGAGCGGCCCCGCGTAGTCGGAACTCCCTGCGTCCGTCGCGTCGATCGGGTCGAGGGAGAGGGTGGCTGCGCGGGAGCCGGCGACGACGGCCAGCGCCGGGATCGGCGCGACCTCCGGGTGGGACTCGTCGATGGTCACGGTCCACGCGCAGTGCGGGCGCCGGTCCGCCGCGAGGTCCGCGGCCGGGCGCGGCGGACGGTGGAGCGGGCGCACCTGCGCCCTCGGGTTCGAGGCCACCGCGGTCGCGTCGAAGGTGGGGTCCTCGATGTCGTGGCACATCGAGCGCACGTAGTCGGGTCCCATCGGCTCGACGTCCATCAGCGCGCCGCAGTGGTCGAGGCGGAACTCGCCGTGCCACGGGTCGTGCACGGTGTAGCGGAAGTCCATGAACTGCGGCGGCGCCCCGATGTCGAGCTGCAGCCCCTTGAAGATCGTGACCACGTCGCCACCGCCGGGCGTCGCCGGCGCGTAGCCGAGCGCCCGCTGCATCCGCCGCGTGTAGACCGGCGAGGACGACGCCCACTCCTCCACGGCGACCTGCGCCATCTCCTCGCGGCCGAACGCCGAGATGCACCACGCCATGCCGGACCGGTCGATCAGCTGGCCGATCAGCAGCAGCTCCGGCACCAGCGTCGCGAGCTGGTCCCGGGTGAGGTCGGCGTACCGGCTACCCGACAGAGCGTTCACCGGTCCAGTACTGCGCCCGCAGCGCCTTCTTGTCCGGCTTGCCGAGCCCGGTCAGCGGCAGCGCGTCGGTCGCGATGACCTGCTTGGGCGCCTGCACCGAGCCCTTGCGCTCCTTGACCATCTCCCGGATCTCGGTGACGACCTCGTCGGTGAGCTCGTGCCCCTCCCGGAGCACGACGATCGCGGTCACCGCCTCGCCCCACTTCTCGTCGGGCGTGCCGATCACGCCCACCTGCGCGATCGCCGGGTGCTGGGCGACGACGTCCTCGACCTCGCGCGGGAAGACGTTGAAGCCGCCGGTGACGATCATGTCCTTGGTGCGGTCGACGATGTACCAGAAGCCGTCCTCGTCCTCGCGGGCGACGTCGCCGGTGTGCATCCAGCCGTCGCGGAACGTCTCGGCCGTCGCCTCGGGGAGCTTCCAGTAGCCGCCGCACAGCAGCGGACCGGCCACGCAGATCTCCCCCGGCTCGCCCTGCGGCACCGGGTTGCCGTCCTCGCCGAGCAGCGCGGTGCGCAGGAACGCCGACGGCTTGCCGCAGCTGGACAGCCGCTCGTCGTTTCCGCCGACGTGGTCCTCCTTGGCGAAGTAGGTGATCACCATGGGCGCCTCGGACTGGCCGTAGTACTGCGCAAAGATCGGCCCGAACCGGTCGATGGCCTCCTTGAGGCGCACCGGGTTGATCGCGCTGGCGCCGTAGTAGACGGTCTCGAGGCTGCTCAGGTCGCGGGTGCGCGAGTCGGGATGGTCCATGAGCGCGTAGAGCATCGACGGGACCAGCATCGTCGCGGTGATCTGCTCCCGCTCGATGACCTCGAGCACCTCGGCCGGGTCGAACCTGCCGAGCACGTGGAGAGAGCCTCCCTTGATCACCGTCGGCGCGAAGAACGCCGCCCCGGCGTGCGACAGCGGCGTGCACATCAGGAACCGCGGGCTCTCGGGCCACTCCCACTCGGCGAGCTGGATCTGGGTCATCGTGCTGAACGACTGGGTGAGCCCGATGACGCCCTTCGGGTTGCCCGTCGTCCCACCCGTGTAGGTGATCGAGGTCATGTGGTCCGGCGCCAGCACGACCGCTTCGAGCGACTGCGCGTCGTACTTCGCTGCCTCGGCGACGAGGTCCTTGCCGACGTGCGCGAGCGCCTCCGGCACCGGGCCGATGGTCAGCACCTGCTTGAGCCCCGGGCACGTGTCGAGCAGCCCGGTCGCGCGCTCGACGAAGACCGGGTCCACGACCAGGGTGGTGATCTCGGCGTCGTTGATGACGTAGGCGTGGTCGTCGAGGCTGCCCAGCGGGTGGAGTGACGTGCGGCGGTAGCCCTGGGTCTGGCCGGCGCCGAGGATGAACAGCACCTCGGGCCGGTTCAGGGCGAGCAGCGCGCCCGCCGTACCGCTGCCGGCGTCGAGCGCCTCGAAGGCCTGGACGTACTGGCTGATCCGAGCCGACACCTCGCCGCCGGTGAGCGTGGTGTCCCCCAGGTGGATCACGGGCTTGTCCCGGTGTCGCCTGAGCGCGGCCACCATCAGGTGCCCGTTGTGGGTCCCGACCCGCATCGGGTCGTCGAGGTCACCAGGGTCGCCGGTCATGAGCCGAGACTAGAACGTGTTCCAGTTTCCGGCAACGAGCTGCGACGGCCGCTACCGTCGGGCCATGACGTTGGATCCGGTGGTCGTCAGCGCGACGGACGGGCCCCTGCCGCAGACGGCCGAGGAGCTGACGGCGCTCAAGGCCCGGGGCGCGACCTCGGTCGACGTGGTGCTCACCCACACCGACCTCGTCGACGACGAGGAGCTGCTGGAGCTGGTCGAGCTCGAGATCCGGGATCTTGCCGAGCAGAACGGCCTCACCGTCGACTCCGTCACGCGAAGCCCGTCCGGCGCGCCCGGCGCTCCCGGCGCTCCCGGCCTCTACGGCCCGCCGTCCTGACCTCTGGTCGGACTAGACCCGGTCGCTCTTGGCCTGCAGCCGCTCGATGTGCTCCGAGGCCTCCGCCTTGGTCAGGTCGGCCGACAGCTCCTCCCCGGCCTCCCGGGCGAGGGTGTCGAGGTAGCTGCGCTGCGCTGGGGTCATCGGCTCGTCGCCGGTGACCCAGTCATCGGGGTCCTTGACCGCCCCGTCGGCCACCGGACCACCCAGCGTGTCGTTCGAATGTGTGTTCGATGTCGTCATGACCGACCGGTACCGCACCGCGGCTCCCTCAAACCTGCGAGCTCCAGGCGTCTCGGTCCTCACGAACCGCCGCCCGTCAGCCGCTGGTGCACCTCCTCGACGGCCCTCGCCATCTGGTCGAACACGCCGGCCTCGCGCATCAGCCTGGTGAGCTGGTCGTTGCCACCCCCGGGCGGAGCGTGCTCCTTCACCAGCTCGGCGAAGTCAGGCGTCTCCTGCGCCTGGAGCGACTCCAGCAGCCCGGTGAAGGTCGCCGCCACGAGCTGCTGCGCGTCGGCGGGCGGGAGCCCGCGGCCGACGAGGAAGTCGGACAGCACGCGCAGGTACTCGAAGAACGGCGCCACCGTCCCCATCGAGGTGAAGATCGCCTCGAACTGGTCCCCGTCCTCGATCGCCATCGCCCCGCCGAGTCGTTCGAACACCGCGACGACCGGGGCGAGGGGCGGATGGACGGGCGTCCGGCTGCCACGGGTCGCCACGGCCGGCATCGCCACGGCGCGGGCCACCTGCCCGGCTGGGGCGACCAGCTCGGTCAGCCTGCCCAGCGGCAGTCCCGCGACCGAGCTCACCACGACCTGCTCGGGCCGCCACGTGAGATCGCCGAGCAGGTCGGCGTGTGCGCGCCGAAGCGTGACGAGGACCAGGTCGGACGCGTCGACCACCGCCTGGTTGCCGTCCGCCACGGTCACCGAGGGGTACGTCGCGGCCAGCCCGGCCGACGCCTCGGCGTTCCGCGGCGACAGGACGATCGCGGGCGGGTCCGCCACTCCCTCGCACAGGCCGGTGACGATCGCCGATGCGAGCGCGCCGACGCCCAGCACGCCGTAGGTCACTGGTGCAGAGGTCATGCCTCGAGCCTAGGGTCGGGTCATGACGCGCCCCTGCAAGGTCGGTGTCCAGCTGCCCGAGGTGGAGCGGTTCGTGCCGTGGCCGGAGTACCTCGACCTGGCCCGGCGGGTGGAGGCGGCCGGCTTCGACTCGATCTGGGTGGGCGACCACCTGGTCTACGACCTGCCCGACGGGTCGACCCGGGGACCGTACGAAGCATGGACGACCCTCGCGGCGATCGCGGCAGTGACCCAGCGGGTGGAGCTCGGGCCGCTCGTCGCGTCGACCGCCTTCCACGCACCGGCGATGCTGGCCAAACAGGCCGCGACGGTCGACGCGATCTCGCAGGGCCGCCTCATCGTGGCGCTCGGCGCGGGGTGGAACCGGCGGGAGTTCGACGCGTTCGGCTTCCCCTACGACCGGCGGGTGTCGCGCTTCGAGGAGGCGCTGGCGATCATCGTGCCGCTGCTCCGGGAAGGGCGGGCGACGTTCCACGGGGAGTTCTACGACGTCGACGACTGCGTGCTCGACCCGCGGCCCGTCAGAGAGGGCGGGCCCCCGATCATGCTGGGCTCCAACAGCCCGCGGATGCTGAGCATCGGTTTGCCCGTCGTCGACTCCTGGAACGTGTGGTGGAGCATCTACGACAACTCGCTCGAGCGGTTCGCGGAGGTCAAGTCGGAGGTCGACGCGGCCATGCCCGACGGCCGGGACGTCGAGGCGACCGCCGCCGTCCTGGTCACGCTGCCCGGCGGCCGCGGCCGGCTGATGGGTGAGGACTACGACGCGAGGGTCACGACGGTCACTCCTGACGACCTCGCGGACCACGTGCGCGGGCTGGCCGGCGCCGGCGCCACCCACCTGCAGCTGGTGCTGGACCCCATCACCGCCGAGTCGGTCGACCTGGTGGCCGAGGCCCTGGCGGACTGAGCGCCGCCGGCGACGTCCTCGAGCTCACAAGGGCGTCACGCGGAGCTGGGGTGACGTCGGGTCGTGCGAGGCCCGGTGGACCCAGCTGTCTTTGCACGGCGTACAGGCGAGCGCCACGTGGACCGCGCTGTCGCAGTCCTCGATCGCGCACAGGAAGCTGACGCGGTAGGTCGCGCGCCGGCGGCAACCGCCCTGGCACTCGCACTCACACCGCGGTCCGCCGCCCCACGACTTCTCGAGCGGATCGCCCGCGGTGTCGGTCGAACGGGCGGCCTTGCGTCGTTGCGCTGTTCTGCTCGTCATGAGCCCTCCTCGGTGGGGTGCATTCACCCCAACCTGCGGAGCGCCACCGACACCTGGAACACTCGCGCACCGGACCTGTGGAGAACGGCCCGGCGGGCGGGCCTGGTGGACGGCTAGTGGACGAGGACCCGGAACCGCGGCGTCTGGGCGACCACGCGGTAGCTGTCGTCGACGAGCAACCTGGCGACGTACTGCCCGGCCGGGAGCGGCCAGGGCGGCGCGGCCTCGCCGGGTAGCACGGCGTCGCCGAGCGTCAGCGACCCCTCGATCCTCGTCCGCGTGTAGCGGTAGGCCAGGTAGCTCCCGGGGTCATCGCAGGTCCGCGTGCACCGGTAGAGGCCGATCCAGTCGAGGTGCTCTCCGGGCGCCCGGTCCCACGACACCCTCACCGGTTGGCCGGGGCGGTAGGTGTCGGCGTTCGTCGTCATCCGGGAGCGGGTCCCGCGCTCGTAGACCCAGATGGGCGACCGGGCCGAGGTCGCACCGGAGTCGTCCCGAAGTACGACGTCGTAACGGCCCGCGGGCAGCTGCGACGTGGGCAGCGAGACCACGCCGGAGGTGCGGCCACGGGTCGACCGGGCGACTACCGGCGGCCCATCGCCTCCCGTGAGGGCGACGACGGCGACCACCTCGCCCGCCTCGCCGCTGCCGTGGAACCGGACGCGCAGCCGGCTGCCGTCGCCGACGATCACGCGTCGCTCCGCCGGCGACACGCTCGGCGGTGCCACCAGCGGGACCACCTCGAAGGTGGACACCACGCCCCGGTGGTCGGTCGGGAACCGCCCCGGCGTCGCGACGTCCACCTGCGGGTTCCCGGTCTCGCCGACGAGCCGGCTCGACACGGCGGTGGCGGGTCCGGCGGACAGCACCCAGTCGATCCGGTCGAAGACGTCGTGGGTCCGTCCCTCCGGGCCGCCCGGGGTCCAGGTGAAGCCCGGGTCGGCGACCGGGTCGGGATGCACGACGCGGTAGGAGTCCTTGAAGCCGGCCGCCGCCAGGGTCGCGCTGGCCGGCCACTGGAGCGGGTAGGGCACGTCCGGGCGTACGTCGGCGACCGCGGGGGTCCAGTCGAGGTGCGACGGGCTGTTGAAGTCCCCGGTGAGGAACACCGGGATCCCACGCGCGGCCAGCCTGGGCAGGACCCGAAGCACGTGCGCCAGCGCGGGGACCCGCAGCCGGTTCTCGAGGGCCAGCACCTTCTCCCGTGACTTCCCCTTCTGCACTCGGTAGGGGCCGTACGGCGTGGACGGCAGGTGCGTGTTCGCCACGGCCACGACCCGGCCCGGCACCGGCTCCACGAATGTGTAGAGACCCTGACCGCCGGCGGGCCGCAGCAGGGGGAAGCGGGAGATCACCTGCGCGCGGGGGTCGGCGTGCCAGCCGAGCAGCCGGGCCAGCCGCGCCGTGTTGCGCTCGGCCTCCTGCAGCCCGACCACGTCGGCGCCACTCGCCCGGATGATCCGGGCGAGCTTGCGCAGGGCGGTCGGGCAGCCGTCAGCGACCGCGCAGAAGCCGCCGGAGGCCAGGTCGTAGTCGTCGCCGCCGTAGAAGATGTTCAGGCTCATCACGGAGAGACTCACGCTGACGGCCTGCGGTGGCGGGCCCAGCGGTGGCGCCGCCGAGGCCGGCGTCACACACGGGCAGGCGCCGAGCGTCAGGACGAGCCCGAGCGCCAGGCCCAGCACGAGACCACGAGCGCGTGAGTGCGGCACTACGCCAGGACCTCGGCGATCCGGCGTACCTCGTCGGCAGAGCCGGCGCTGAGCATCAGCGTGGTGACGCCGGTGCCCTCCCAGGCCTGGGCGGTGTCCTTGACCTCCGCCTCGGTGCCGATGATGTGCATGTCGTCGACGAGCTCATCGGGGATCAGGGCCGTGGCGGCGTCGCGGTCGCCGGCCAGGAACAGCTCCTGCACCTGACCGGAGATCGCCTCGTAGCCCATCCGGTCGAAGACCTGCTTGTGGAAGTTCTGGTCCTTTGCGCCCATGCCGCCCATGTAGAGGGCGACGACGGGCTTCATGGCTTCGATGACCGACTGCTTCTCGGCGGCGTCGGCGACGATCTGCACGTGGCAGGTGGCCGCGATCTCGAAGTCGTCGCGCGTACGTCGCGCGCCCGGCCGGGCGAAGCCCTCGTCGAGCCATGGGCCGTACATGCCCGCCGACTTCGGCGTGTAGAAGATCGGGATCCAGCCGTCGGCGATCTCGGCCGTCTGCGCGACGTTCTTCGGGCCCTCGGCACCGAGCCAGATCGGGAGGTCCGCGCGCAGCGGGTGCACGATCGGCTTGAGCGGCTTGCCGAGGCCCGTGGCGCCCTCGCCGGCGAAGGGAAGCGGGTGGTGCGGGCCGTCGTTGGTGACCGGCGCCTCGCGGGCCAGCACCTTCCGGATGATCTCGACGACCTCGCGGGTGCGGGCCAGGGGCCTGGAGAACGGCTGGCCGTACCAGCCCTCGACCACCTGGGGGCCGCTCACGCCCATGCCGAGCACGACCCGGCCGCCGCTGAGGTGGTCGAGGGTGAGGGCGTGCATGGCGATCGACGTCGGCGTCCGGCCGGACATCTGGACGATCGAGGTGCCGAGCCGGAGCCGGGAGGTCTCCCTGCCCCACCAGGCCAGCGGGGTGAACGCGTCGGACCCCCAAGCCTCGGCGGTGAACAGCGCGTCGAAGCCCGACTCCTCGGCGGCCGCGACCAGGTCAGCCGACGCCCTGCGGTGGCTGGGCGCCCCAGTAGCCGAGCTGCAACCCCAGTTTCATCGCGCACACCCCTCCAACCTGAGCACCGGGCCACCCACGTCCCGAGGCGGTGACACGCCCCTCTGATTCTAGAACGTGTTTCAGGTTTCGCTTACTTGCCCACTCTGTAGAACGTGTTCTAGTTTGCGTCCATGCCCAGAACTCTCTCGGCGCCCGTCACCGTAGCGTTCGACTACACCCGTTCCACCGGCCCGGTGCTCGGTCGCTTCCTCTCCGGGCTGCGGGACGGTGTGGTCGTGGGCGCCCGTACGTCGGACGGCACGGTCGTCGTGCCACCGCCCGAGTACGACCCGGTCACGCACGCGGCGACCGAGGAGTTCGTCGAGGTCGCCGACACCGGCGTCGTGACCTCCTGGGCCTGGGTGCCGGAGCCCGTCAAGGGTCAGCCGCTGGACCGGCCGTTCGCGTTCGCGCTCGTGACCCTGGACGGCGCCGACGTGCCCCTGCTGCACGCGCTCGACGTCGACTCCCCCGCGGACGTCCGGACCGGGATGCGGGTGCGCGTCAGGTGGCGCATCGACCGCAAGGGCGACATCACGGACATCGAGTGCTTTGAGCCTGTCCCGGCGGACGCTGCGGAGATCTCGACAGGCTCGATCAGCGGTGGTGAGGTCCGCGAGACCGTCGACCCGGTCACCGGGATCGTGGTGCCGATCGAGCTCGACTATCTGTATGCCGCATCTCCAGAAGAAAGCCTCTTCTACACCTCGCTGTCCGAGGGCAAGCTCGTCGGACAGCGGTGCCCGAGCTGCGGCAAGGTCTACATCCCGCCGCGCAGCGCCTGCCCGGCCGACGGGACGCCGACCGCGGAGGAGGTCGAGCTCCCCGACACCGGCACGGTGACGACGTTCTGCATCGTGAACGTGCCGTTCCTCGGCCAGCGCATCACGCCGCCGTACGTCTCGGCCTACATCCTGCTCGACGGCGCGGACATCGCGTTCCTCCACCTGATCCTCGACATCCCGGCCGAGGAGGTCCGGATGGGGATGCGGGTCAAGGCGGTGTGGAAGCCCCGGGACGAGTGGGGCACCACGATCGAGAACATCGACCACTTCGCACCGATCGACGAGCCGGACGCGGACTACGAGACCTACCGGGTGCACCTGTGAGAGACGTCGCGGTCGTCGGGTTCGCCCAGCGACAGATGAAGGAGTTCGACGGGTCGCCGACCTGCGTCGAGCTGCTGGTTCCCTTGTTCGCGGAGTGCTACGAGCAGACGGGCTGGACCCGCAAGGACGTCGGCTTCTGGTGCTCGGGCTCCTCCGACTACCTGGCCGGGCGGTCGTTCTCGTTCGTCCAGGCCGTCGACGCGATCGGCGTGATCCCGCCGGTCAACGAGTCGCACGTCGAGATGGACCTGGCGTGGGCGATGTACGAGGCCTGGCTCAAGATCCAGACCGGCGAGGTGGACACCGCGCTCGTCTACGCCTTCGGCAAGAGCTCGGCGGGCGTGCTGCGGCGCACCCTCGCGCTCCAGCTCGAGCCGTACACGATGACCCCGCTGTGGCCCGACACCGTGTCGCTGGCGGGGCTGCAGGCCCGCGCGGGCATCGCCGTCGGTCTCTGGGACGAGCGCTCGATGGCCGAGGTCGCGAACCGGTCGCTCACCGACGCCGAGAAGAACGAGTACGCCGTCCGCAAGGGCGGCTCGTCGGTCGATGAGCTGCTCGGCCGGCCGATGTACGCCGACCCGCTGCGCAAGCACGACTGCGCACCGGTGACCGATGGCGCAGCCGCGCTGGTGCTGGCCGCCGGCGACAAGGCGCGCGAGGTGTGCGAGCGCCCGGCCTGGATCCGGTCGCTGTCGCACTACGTGGACCCGATGAGCATGGGCACCCGTGACCTGACCCGCTCGCCCTCGGCGCAGCGCGCGGGGGCCGCCGCCGACCTCGACGGCGTCGAGGTGGCCGAGCTGCACGCGCCGTTCAGCCACCAGGAGCTGGTCCTCCGCTCGGAGCTGGGCCTGGGGGACGACGTACGCATCAACCCCTCGGGGGGTGCGCTGACCAGCAACCCGATGTTCTCCGCCGGCGGCATCCGCGTCGGCGAGGCGGCGAAGCGGATCTGGTCCGGCGAGGCGTCGAAGACCCTGGGCCACGCGACCTCCGGGCCGGCCCTCCAGCAGAACCTGGTGTGCGTGCTGGCCAGTGACAAGGCCGATGACAAGGCCCATGACAAGGCCCATGACAAGGGACGTGACAGCTGATGGCCAAGCAGCCGGCCGCCATTATCGGCGTGGGCCAGACCCACCACCGCGCCAAGCGCGAGGACGTGTCGATGGCGGGACTGTGCCGCGAGGCGATCGACCGTGCTCTCGAGGACGCGGGGATGGGGCTCGACGAGATCGACGCGATCGTCGTGGGCAAGGCCCCGGACCTCTTCGAGGGCGTGATGATGCCGGAGCTGTTCCTGGCCGAGTCGCTCGGTGCGGCGGGCAAGCCCCTCCTGCGGGTGCACACCGCCGGCTCGGTCGGCGGCTCGACCGCGATCGTCGCCTCCTCGCTCGTCCAGGCCGGCGTCCACAAGAAGGTGCTCACCGTCGCCTACGAGAAGCAGTCCGAGTCCAACGCGATGTGGGCCCTCTCGGTGCCGATCCCGTTCAACATGCCCGTGCACGCCGGTGCGGGCGGCTACTTCGCGCCCCACGTGCGCTCCTACATCCGTCGTTCCGACGCGCCCACCCACGTCGGCGCGATCGTGGCCGCGAAGGACCGGCAGAACGCCCTCAAGAACCCCTTCGCCCACCTGAGGAACCCCGACACCACGGTGGAGTCGGTGCTCGCCTCGCAGATGCTGTGGGACCCGATCCGCTACGACGAGACCTGCCCGTCCTCCGACGGTGCCTGCGCGCTCGTGATCGTCGCCGAGGACGAGGCGGCCCGGTCGGCCAACCCCGCGTGGATCCACGGCACCGTGATGCGCTCCGAGGCGACGTCGGCCGCCGAGCGCGACCAGGTGAACCCGCAGGCCTCCCGCGACGCCGCTGCCGCGCTGTGGAAGCAGGCCGGCATCACCAGCCCGATCGACGAGATCGACGCCGCCGAGATCTACGTCCCGTTCTCGTGGTTCGAGCCGATGTGGCTGGAGTCGCTCGGCTTCGCGGAGGCCAACGGCGGCGGCTGGCGGCTCACCGAGTCCGGCGCCACCGCGATGGACGGCCGGCTCCCGGTCAACTGCTCGGGCGGCGTGCTGTCCTCCAACCCGATCGGGGCCTCCGGCATGCTGCGCTTCGGCGAGGCGGCCCTCCAGGTCCGCGGTGCGGCCGGCGAGCACCAGGTCGACGGCGCCCGCAAGGCCCTCGGCCACGCGTACGGCGGCGGCTCGCAGTTCTTCGCGATGTGGGTGGTCGGCTCGGAGAGGCCGACCAACTAGGCCGAGCTAGCCGTAGAGGCAGAACGGGTGGCCGTCCGGGTCGTAGAAGACCCGGACGTCGTCCTGCGGCTGGAACTCGGCCAGCACAGCGCCGTGCTCGAGGGCGTACGCCGTGGCCTCGGCCAGGTCGGACACCTCGAAGTCGAGGTGCATCATCATCTGCTGCTCCCCCGGTGTGTTCGGCCAGACCGGCCGGACGTAGTCCTCCTTGAGGTGGAAGGTGATACCGGTGACGCCCTCGCCGGAGTCGATGGCGGCCTCACCGGGGTCCATCTCGTCGGGCTTCCACAGCTCCCAGCCGAGCAGGTCGGCGTAGAAGCGCGCCAGCGCCTTCGGGTCGGTGGAGTCGATGACGATCCCCCACCAGTCGCTGCGCTCAAAGCGGTCCTGGTCCGGCGTACCTCGGCGACGTCCTCGCATACCCGGCACCATAGGCAACCGTCGTCCGTTGGAGAGACATGGCCGAGCTGATCCGCACCAACGACGTCGCGCTGATCTCGGTGGTCGAAGGCCTCTTCCAGGAGGCCGAGATCCCCTGCCACATCGCGGACCGGCACACGAGCGCCCTCGAGGGCTCGATGGGCTGGCTGCAGATGCGCGTCCTCGTGCCCGACGACCGGGCCGACGAGGCTCGCCAGCTGCTGACCGACGCCGAGCTGGGCGAGTGGCTGCGGAGCTGACGTTCGCCCTGCGCGAACGGCCGGTCCGACGCGCGGCGCCGTACGCCGCCGAGGCGTAGCCTCCGGACATGGGCGAGCTGATCCCGTTCCCGACACCGGACACCGACGCGCCTGCCGAGCGCGAGCCGCTGTGGCGCGAGGCTGCGGGCCAGGAGCTCCGCGACGAGCGCCAGGACGCCGGGCGGACGCTTGCGGACGTCGCCGAGGAGGCGGGCGTCTCCACGCAGTACCTCTCCGAGATCGAGCGGGGCCGCAAGGAGCCGAGCTCGGAGGTGCTGCAGGCGGTCGCCGGCGCGCTCGGGCTGCGGCTCGTCGACCTGACGATCCGGGTGGCCCGCCGGCTCAGCGAGGTCCGCGGACCGGTCTGCCTCGCCGCATAGGACCGAGTACACCTAGTAGCCCGGAAACACCTTCCGCAGCTCGTCCAGGGTCACGTTGCCGCTCACGCGCACGCCCGCGGGCGTGTGGTCGGGCTTCAGTCGGCCGGCCATCAGCCTGATGCCGGCCTCGAGCGGACCCTCGAAGGTCGCGGTCGTCTCCTCGTTGCCCGCCTCGAGCCGCACGCCTTCGGGGTCGACCACGATCGTGTGGTCACCCAACGCGACCCGGGCGGCCGGCGCGCTCTCGGGCTTGCCGACGAACCCGAGGAGGAACGTCATGGTCTCGGAGAAGTGCCGGGCCAGCAGCGGAGCGGACCCCTCGCCGAGCGCCGCGGCGGGGTCGACGCCGACCTCGACGTCCCAGCCGTGCATCGCGACCTCGTTGAGCCGCATGCCGAGCACGGTGGCGAGCGGGAGCGGCTGCGGCATGAAGCCCAGGTCGATGTGGATCGACTCGCGCTGGTCGGGCGTGAGCGCTTCGTAGATCGAGACGAGCCGCTCGTCGCTCTCGACGAAGGCGGCGGCTTGGTCGACCGGGGCCAGCGCGTTCCAGCGGTCCCACACGTCCTGGTTCTCCGGCGCCTCCTCGCCGAGGCCGGCCGCCGCGAGCACCGGGTAGCGGCCGATCTCGGAGCCGCTGCCCAGGTGGGAGAGCACGTCGGCGACCGTCCAGTCCTCGGCCCCGCTCTGAGCGGTCAGCTGGTCAGCGGACAGGCCACCCACCAGCGTCGCGAGGCGGTCGTGGGTGGCGCGGAGCTCCGCGATGGTCGCGTCGGCGAGAGATGAGGGGGTGTCGGTCACCCAGCCATCTAACCGGACCGCCGTCCGCTTTCAACTCCGGTCTCATGGCAGCAGGAGCATCGAGTCGCCGAACTCGTGCCACAGGTAGTGCGGCGCGTCCGGCGCGGTGATGTCGGCGTACGCCCGGTCGACCAGCGTCCGTCCCGCCACCGCCTCGAGGAGGTCGAGGTGGCTGGCCTCCGGCTCGTGCAGCCCGGTGACCAGGCCGCCGACCACCCGCGCGGGCCGCGCGGACGAGAGGACCAGCGACGTCCAGCCGTCGTACGCCGCCACGGCGCCGTCGCGGGAGGCCGCGGTCTCGAGCGCCCGGACCACCGTGGTGCCCACCGCGACGACCCGACCGCCCGCCGCGTTGGTGAGGTTGACCAGCCGGGCCGTCGACTCCGGCACCGAGAGCCACTCCGGCTGCGGCGGCTCGTGCGACTCCTGGCTCGCCACCCCGGTGTGCAGCACCAGCGGCGCCACCACGATGCCCGCCGACATCAGGTCGACCAGCACCTCGCGCGACAGCGGCCGACCGGCGCTCGGCATCTCCGCGCTGCCGGGGACCGCCGCGTAGACGTTCTGCAGGTCCTCGATCGGCCACTCGCCGTGCAGGTAGGGGTAGCGGATCGGCGTCCCGTGACGGCGCAGGTACGCCACCCGGTCGACCGCGGGCAGGGTCGTCGCCCGCCAGAGCCTGGTCTGGCCGCGCGGGTGCGGCTCCGCGATGCGCAGCCGCACGCCCTCGGGCAGCCGCAGCACCTCCCCGGGCTCGGGCAGCCCAGGCCCGGCCCCGTCCGGCCGTCGCAGCTCGACCACCCAGGACCCGTCGTCCAGCTCTGTCGAGACGTGCAGTCCCCAGGTGCAGCCGTGCCGGTCGACCTCCAGCGCGGACGGCAGCGTCGCGCTCGTGTTCAGGACCAGCAGGTCGCCGGGCTCCAGCCACATCGCGAGCTCACGCACCTGCCGGTGGTGCGTGCGCTCCTCGGTGACCACTGCCATCCTGACCTCGTCGCGAGCGAGCCCGCGCGCCTCGGGCGGCGCGGTCGCCTCGCTGTCCGGAGGCAGCACGAACCTCGTCTCGGTGGCCGCGGCGCTCAAGCTTTTCCGGGGTCCCCGCGGAAGCGCGGGCTCGTCCGCGCGGAGCGCGCTCACCGCGCGGTTCTGTGGGGTGGTCATGCGGAGGCCAGCGCGGTGTCGGAGGCGAGCAGCTCGGAGGCGCGGTAGCGACCGCTGGGCAGCGAGCCGTCCAGGAGCTTGAGCAGCGCGGGTACGGCGGCCGCCGGCTCCGGCCGGTCGGCGATGTCCTCGCCCGGGAACGCGTCCTGGTGCATCTGGGTGCGCATGTCCCCCGGGTCGACGGCGTACACCCGCAGGGTGGGCTCCTCCGCCGCCAGCACGCGGGTCGCGTGGTCGAGCCCCGCCTTGGACGAGCCGTAGCCACCCCAGGTCTCGTAGGCCTCGACGGATGCGTCCGACGACAGGTTCAGGACCACGCCACCGTGCGGTCGCAGCTGCGGGAGCAGCGCCGCCGTGAGCGCCATCGGTGCGACCAGGTTGACCTGGAGGATGCGCAGGTACGTCGCGGTGTCGAGCTCGGCGAACGACGGCAGCGGGCTGGTGCCGAGCGTGCTGGCGTTGTTGACCAGGGCGGACGCGCCACCCAGCTCGGCGGCCACGTCGGCCAGGTCGCGGCGGTGCGCCGGGTCGGCGACGTCGCCGGCGATGGCCGGGTGCGGGCCTCCGGGCAACGAGCGGACGGCCTCACCCAGCGCGGCCTCGTGACGCGCGTCGAGGACGAGGGACCAGCCGCGGCTCGCCAGCTCGTGGGCGAGCGCGCGGCCGAGCCCCTGGGAGGCACCGGTGATGACGGCAACAGGAGATGTCATGCCCCCATCATGAAACTTAAAGTTAAGTTGAGTTCAAGCCCGAGCCAGTGCGAGTTTGCGGCTGTCGAGGATCGCGTCCGCCAGCCCGTAGTCCACGGCCTCCTGCGCGGACAGCACCAGGTCGCGGTCGGTGTCCTCGCGGATCTGCTCCACGGTGCGGCCGGTGTGCGCCGCCAGGATCTCCTCCATCTGCGCGCGCAGCCGGACGATCTCCTTGGCGTGCAGCTCGAGGTCGGGCAGCGTGCCCTGGCCACCTCCGGACGGCTGGTGCAGCACCATCCGCGAGTGCGGCAGCACCGTCCGGCGGCCCGCATCGCCCGCCGCCAGCAGCACGGCGGCCGACGAGCCGGCCTGGCCGATCGCCGTCGTGCCGACCGGCGAGCTGATGAACTGCATCGTGTCGTAGATCGCCAGCATCGCGGTGACCGAGCCACCCGGGGAGTTGAGGTAGAGGTCGATCGGCGACTCGGGACGGTCCGACTCGAGGTGGATGAGCTGGGCGATGACGACGTTGGCGACGCCGTCGTCGATCTCGGTGCCGATGTAGACGATCCGGTCGGTCAGCAGCCGGCTGTAGATGTCGACCGCCCGCTCGCCCCCGCGCATGGTCTTCTCGATCACGCTCGGGATCGTGTAGCTGCTCATCACGCGGCCCCGAAAGACGCGCTGGGCGCCCGGTAGGGCGTGACCGAGGAGACGTCGGTGAGCACCTGGTCGACGAAGCCGTAGTCGCGGGCCTCCTCGGCGGTGAACCACCGGTCGCGCCGCGAGTCCTGCTCGATCTTCTCGACCGGCTGGCCGGTGTGCTCGGCGATCAGCCGCAGTATCACCGACTTGGTGTGCTCGAGGTTCTCGGCCTGGATCTCGATGTCGATCGCGGTCCCGCCGATCCCGGCCGAGCCCTGGTGCATCAGGATCCGGCTGTGCGGCAGCGCGAACCGCTTGCCCGGCGTGCCGGCCGAAAGCAGGAACTGCCCCATGCTCGCGGCCAGGCCCATCGAGAGCGTCGCCACGTCGTTCGGGATCAGCCGCATGGTGTCGTAGATCGCCAGGCCGGCCGAGACCGAGCCCCCTGGGGAGTTGATGTAGAGCGCGATGTCGCGCCGCGGGTCCTCGGCGGAGAGCAGGAGCAGCTCCGCGCAGAGCTTGTTGGCGATGTCGTCGTCGACCTCCTGGCCGAGGACGATGATGCGCTGGTGCAGCAGTCGGTCGGCCGCGGAGAGGCCGGCGGGGTTGGGCCCCGAGCTCATGGATGGCGTCATGCTCCGAGCCTGTGCCGCAATGGGGCGCCGTTCCAGCGATTCCGCTCTGGGCTGTTCTGCCCAGAGCAGAGGGCATGCCTGTTACCCCGCGCTGGGTCTCCCATGCATGCTCGGACTCAGGTCGCCTCGTCGTCGTGGGCCGGGCTCTCGCCGACGCGCAGCGGCACCGGCCGGCGCTCTGCCGCCTCGCGCTCCGCATCCTCCATCGCCTCGATGATGTGCTTGCGAACGACGGTGCGCGGATCGAGATCCCGCAGCTCGAGGTCGGCGTAGTCGGGGCCGAGCTCTTCGCGGAGCTCGTCCCGTGCGGCGTCGGCGAGACGTCTGGCCTTGCGCATGACTGCGCCGGCCTGGCGCGCGAGGTCAGGCAGCCGGTCGGGGCCGAGGAACAGCGCGGCGACGAGGGCGATGACGGCGAGCTCGGGGAGTCCGATACCGAACACGGTGGTGTCTCCTTCAGTGGGTGGACGATGGGGTGACGTGACAGGACATGCGGGCGCGGTCAGGAGACGGTCTGCCAGAGCAGCACGGCGTTGAGAGCGATGATCACGGCGGCGACGGCCGAGGCCACCCAGGTGGTCACCCGCCGGTTCACCAGGGTCCCCATGATGTCGGCGCGCCTGGTGAACAGCACCAGCGGCACCAGCGCGAACGGGATGCCGAACGACAGCACCACCTGGGACCCGACCAGTGCCTTGGTGGGGTCGACGCCCAGGCCGAGCACCACGAGGGCTGGCGCCAAGGTGACCAGTCGGCGCACCACGAGGGGGACGTGCAGCCGGAGGAAGCCCTCCATCACGATCTGGCCGGACAGCGTCCCGACCGAGGACGCGGCGAAGCCCGAGGCCAGGAGAGCCAGGGCGAACAGGAGCGCCGCACCCGCACCGAGCTCGGCGCCGAAGGCGGCATGGGCGCCCTCGATCGTGTCGATGGGCGAGCCCGAGCGCAGCGCGGCGGCCGCGACGACCAGCAGCAGCAGGTTCATCACCCCGGCGATGGTCATGGCGATCACGACGTCGGCACGTTGGCTGCGCAACAGCGCCCACCGCTGGGCCTCGGTACGGCGCACGTAGCGCCGCGACGTCAGCGCGCTGTGCAGGTAGATCGCGTGCGGCATGACCGTGGCACCGAGCATCCCGGCCGCCAGCAGCAGTGAGTCCGGTCCATCGAAGCGTGGCACGGTGCCGGACGCGATGGCCAGCGGCTGGAGACCGCTCCGGACCACGTCGTACAGGAAGCCGACCAGGATCACACCCAGCAGGCCGGCGATCGCCGCCTCGAACGGCCGATGGCCCCTCGTCTGCAGGATCAGCAGGCTGAAGGCGACGAGCGCGGTGATCGTGCCCCCCACCAGGAGCGGCAACCCGAACAGGATCTTCAGCGCCAGCGCTCCGCCGACCACCTCGGCAAGGTCGGTGGCGACGGCGACGACCTCAGCCTGGGCCCAGAGGCCCCGCGTCACCGGCCGGGGGAGGTGCGCCCGGCACAGCGCCGGCAGGCTCTGACCCGTGGCGATGCCGGCCTTGGCCGAGAGGTACTGGATCAGCATCGCCATGAGGTTGCTGGCCACGACCACCCACACCAGCAGGTAGCCGTAGGTCGAGCCGGCGGTCAGGTTGGTGGCGAAGTTGCCCGGGTCGACGTACGCGATCGCGGTGACGAAGGCCGGGCCGAGGAGAGGAAGAGGGCCTTTGACCAGGGCCCGAGGGATGGTGCGGTTGCCCCCTTGGAACACGTCCGATCCCTTCGTCGCGGCTCTCGATCGCCGAATACTGCTGCCTCACTCAATGCGGCAGTAGGGGTTCGAAGTCGACGCCGGATCGGATTGGTCGGAATTATCTCGACCACCGAGAAGAATGCAATGAATGTGGCTCGATTGCTTGGTCATCTTCCCAGACTGATGTACCAATGCAATGTCTGACCGCCAGTAGATATCACCCACTGGCACCTCACCATCACCGATGGCCCCAGAGCCGCAGAAGGCGGCTCTGACCAGCGCCGGAGCACCCGACAGCTCAGCTTCTCGTCAGTTTTCAGGCGGGTGCACCGGTGGCGGATATTCGTGCGCCACAAAGGCGCTGGATATCCGTGCCTCGCCATGCTCGAAATAGGAGATCGAATGTTTGGAAAAGCAGTCGTCAAGGACATGATCGAACGAAGTGCGGAGAATGAGGCGGACCGCAGGGTCTTCCTCAAGGCCGCCGGAGTCGCAGGGCTCGGCGCCGTCGGGGGCAGTGCCCTCATCGGTGCCGGCGCGGGCTCGGCATCCGCCGCCGAGACCGCCACGGAGCAGGCCACCGACGCGGCAGTGCTCAACTTCGCGCTCAACCTCGAGTACCTCGAGGCGGAGTTCTACCAGTTCGCTGCCTTCGGCTCCGGGCTGTCCGGCAAGCTCACCAGCGGCAAGGGCAATCACGGAGGCGTGACCGGGGGCCGAGCAGTCAGCTTCGCGACCCCCGCGATCGCGAGCTACGCCCGCGAGATCGCCATGGACGAGCTCGACCACGTGAAGTTCCTGCGCAAGGCGCTCGGCTCGGCGAAGGTGTCGCGCCCGGCGATCAACATCCAGGACAGCTTCACCGCTGCCGCCCAGGCCGCCGGGCTGGTGTCAGCCGGGCAGACCTTCGACCCCTACGCCAACGAGAACAACTTCCTGCTGGCGGCGTTCCTGTTCGAGGACGTCGGGGTCACCGCCTACAAGGGGGCCGCCCCTTTGATCACGAACAAGACCTACCTCGAGGCTGCAGCCGGCATCCTCGCGGTCGAGGCCTACCACGCAGGCATCGTGCGCACCTCGCTCTACTCCAAGGGGCTCCAGGCCGAGGTGCAGAAGCTGTCCGACGCCCGGGACTCCCTCGACAGCAGGAAGCCGCTGGACCAGGGCATCGGTAACCCCGTCACCGCCAACCTGGTGCCGACCGACAAGAACGGCATCGCGTTCAGCCGCTCGCCCGGCCAGGTGCTCAACATCGTGTACCTGAACCCGAAGAGCGTGAAGAAGGGCGGCTTCTTCCCCAAGGGCGTCAACGGCGCCGTCAACCAGAGCGGCGGGAAGTGACGGACATGCCGATCCTCACGGTGCTCGCGCTCCTGATCTGGGTCGCAGTGCTCTCGAGGGGCGCCTGGCTGGTCGTGCACCCGCCGCAGCACCAGCAGCAGCGCCACGTCCCGACCGCCTGACGCTCGCCCCGGCTGCCGTCGCGGGCCCGTTGCCCGCGGCGGCAGTCCCACCCCCCACCTGAAGGAGTTCTCGTGCAGTCACTCATCATCGGCGGCCTCGGCGCCCCCGAGCTGCTGATCATCCTGGCCGTCCTCATCCTGCTGTTCGGCGCCGCCAAGCTCCCCGAGCTGGCCCGCGGCAGCGGCCGGGCCCTACGCATCTTCAAGGCCGAGACCAAGGGCCTGATGGACGACGACGACGACGACGCAGCGGACGCCCCGGCGCTCGCGCGCACCGACGTCGCACCTGTCGTGGACCCTGTCCCCGTCGTTGATCCCGTCGCCGATCCCGCCGTCGTCCCTCGGCCACGACACCGTTGATCGCCACCGCGGTCCGGCTGCTCCGGGTCCGTCCGGCCCATCCCGTGGGTCTGGACGGCCGGATGGCGTTGTCGGACCACCTGCGGGAGGTGCGGGCCCGGATCATCCGCTCGGTGCTGGTGGTGCTGGTCGCGTTCTGCGTGGCGCTGTACTTCTACCACGACCTCTACCAGCTCATCCTCAACCCCTATGAGGACGCCAAGGCACAGCTGCCCGAAGGCACCGAGAGCGAGGCCGTCCTCAACGGCGTCGCCGCCGGCCTGACCTTCCAGCTCAAGCTCTGCGGCCTGGCCGGCCTCGTCGCCGCCTCCCCCTACTGGCTCTACCAGATCTGGGCCTTCATCGTGCCCGGCCTGCACCCCAGCGAACGCAAGTGGTCCCGGGTCTTCGCCGCCATCGCCGGACCCCTGTTCTTCGCCGGCGTCGCCGTGGGCTACTACGTCCTGCCCAAGGCCATCACCGTCCTGATCGGGTTCACCCCCGACGACGTGACCAACCTGGTGGAGTTCACCCAGTTCTTCTCCTTCATCAGCCGGATGCTGCTGATCTTCGGCATCGCCTTCGAGATCCCCCTGTTCGTGGTCATGCTCAACCTCGCCGGCGTCGTCTCGGGCCGCCAGCTCGGCAGGTACCGGCCCTGGATCATCGTCGGCACCTTCGTCTTCGCCGCCGTCGGCACCCCATCGACCGACCCCTTCTCGATGCTCTTCCTCGCCGTCCCCATGCTGGCCCTGTTCCTGATCGCCGAGGTCATCGCACGCCTCATCGACCGCACCCGCGGTGAAGCCACCGACCAGCCCGCCGACGACGAGATCTCCCTGCTGTCCTGAGCCTTCAACGAGGCGCGTCGAGTGACGCGAGCTCCTCCGGAGAGAGCTCCAGCGAGGCGGCCGCGAGCGCGGACTCGAGCTGGTCCAGGGTGCTGACACCGATGATCGGCTTCCAGCCGCGCGCGAGCAGCCAGGCGAGCACCACCTGCGAGAGCTCGAGACCGCGGAGCGAGGCGACCGTCGCGAGCGCGGTCAGGCGAGCCGTCGTGCCCGGGTGGTCGTACGCGATCGGGAAGGGCCGGTCCGCACGGTCGTAGCTGCCCTGCACGAGGGGGCTGTAGACCCACAGCTCGAGCTCCGGGTGCGTCTCCAGGTAGTCGATGGTCTCGTCGGTCACGTAGCCGAAGCGGTGGTTCTTGCCCGGCACGTGCGCACCGGGCCGTCGCTCGACGTACGACGTCGTGAGCTGGAGCGCCGTCCACGGCTCCACCTGGCTCGCTGCGGCCAGCGCCCGGGCCCGCTCGACCCGCCACGTCGGGTGGTTGGAGGCGCCGAGCCGTCGTACCGCACCGTCGGCCACCAGCCGGCCGAAGGCCGCCACCTGCTCCTCGAGGGGCGTGCGGCGGTCCTCGACGTGCGCCCAGTAGAGGTCGATGGTGTCGACGCCGAGCCGCTCCATCGACCGCCCGGCCTCCCGCTCGACCACCTCGGCGGACAGCCCCTCCAGGCCGCCCCCGTCCAGCGGCTCGGCGCCCACCTTCGTCGCGACCACCAGGTCGTCGCGCAGGCCGGGGTTCGCCGCCAGCCAGCGGCCGACCACCGTCTCGCTCTGGCCGCCGTGGCCGGTGCCCGAGGCCCAGAACGAGTAGCAGTTCGCGGTGTCGATCACCCGACCGCCGGCCTCGACGTAGCGGTCCAGCATCGCGAACGACGCCTTCTCGTCGGTGCGCGTGCCGACGTACATGGTTCCGAGTACGAGGTTGTCGGTGCGGTCCACGGGATCTCAGGGCGTGGTGCGGGCGAGCACCGAGCCGATCTCGGTGGCCGCTTCGGACAGGACCTCGGCACCCGTCTCGACGACCTCGTCTGTCATCCGCGACGTAGGCCCGGACATCGAGATCGCCATGGGCTGCGGAGCGTTGGGCACCGCGACAGCGACGCAGCGCACGCCCACCTCCTGCTCCCCCTCGTCGAGCGCGTAGCCGAGGTCCCGGACCTGCTCGAGCGCGGCCAGGAACTCCGCGGGCGTCCCCAGGGTGGTGGGCGTGTAGCGCGGCATGCCGGTGCGCTCGAGCAGCGACACCACGTCGTCGCCAGGGAAGCTCGCGAGGATCGCCTTGCCCACCGCTGTGGCGTGCGGCCGGGTGCGCCGGCCGACCTCGGTGAACATCCGCATGAAGTTGTCCGACGGCTGGACCTGGGCGACGTAGACGATCTCGTCGCCGTCGAGGGTGGCCAGGTTGACCGACTCCCCCAGCCTGCTCACCGCCGCGGTCATCGCCGGGCGCGTCCAGGCGCCCACCCGCTTGGACGCGTTGTCGGACAGCCGCATGAGCCGCGGGCCGAGGGAGTACTGCCGCGACGCCTCCTGGCGCACGTAGCCGAGGTCGACGAGCGTGCGCACCAGCCGATGGATGGTCGCGAGCGGGAGACCGGCCTTCTCGGCCAGCTGCGACAGGCCGATGATGCCGCCCGCGTCGGCCATGATCTCGAGGATCGCGAAGGCGCGGTCGAGGGACTGCACTCCTCCGGAGCTCCGGCTGACGTTCGGCTCCGAGGTATTGGGCTCCGTGACGTCGGTGGTCATCGCGCTCCTGCTCGGGGTTGTGACACGTTGGTTCCGTATGCCGGAAGTCTACGGCGCTGCCGGCGCCGCCCTGTGCATTTCGCACCGGAGCGGCTTACCCGCGACGAACACCCGGGCGATGTCGCCGGAGCCCGCCAGGGCGAACGCCTTGCCCAGCGCCTCAGACGCGTCCGCTGCGTGCCGCAGTCCGACGTCGAGCGCGCAGCCGGCCTGTGGACGCAGCCACACCGCGTCGAACTGCTTGCCGACGGAGAGGTCCCCCACCTCGTCGGCCAGGCCGAGCGCGGCGGCGCCGGCCGACGTGGCGAGGTGCAGCAGGTGGGCGGGCGACAGGGCCAGGCCGCGCTCGCCCAGCAGCTGCTGCATGAAGTAGGCCTGGAGTCCTTCCTTGAACAGCGAGAAGCCGGTGCCCGCGCCCACGTCGGAACCGAGCGCGACGCGCACTCCCTTCTCGACGTGCTCACGTAGCGGGAACAGACCGCTCCCGAGGGCGGCGTTGCTGGTCGGGCAGTGCGCCACGCTGGCCTGCCGCTCCGCCAGGACCGCGAGCTCGGCGGCGGTGGCGTGCACGTTGTGGGCGAAGACGCCGCGCCGGTCCACGAGGCCGTGCTGGTGGTACGTCGTGAGGTAGTCGTCGCAGCCGTCGAACAGCTCCCGGACGGCGGCGATCTCGGCTGGGTTCTCGTTGATGTGGGAGGTGAACCATGCTCCGTCGACCTCACGCTTCAGTGCCGCGCACGAGTCGAGCATCGCGTCGGAGCAGGACAGGGAGAACCGCGGCGTGACGGCGTAGCGGCTGCGCCCGACGCCGTGCCACCTCTGGGCCAGCGCCAGCCCGTCGTCGTACGCGGCCTGTGGCGTGGTGAGGAGGTCGAGGCGCAGCACCCGGTCGCTGACCACCAGGCCGCTGGTGATCCGCAGCCCGACCTCTGCCGCCTGGCGGAACAACGCGTCCACCGCGTCGGCGAAGTGCGCACCGAAGACCAGCGCGGTCGTCGTGCCAGCAGCGGTCAGCCCGCTCAGGAACTCGGCGGCGACGGCCGACGCGTAGCCGGTCTCGGCCAGGCGGGACTCCTCAGGCAGGGCGCTCCGCTCCAGCCAGTCCAGGAGCGGCATCCCGAGCGCCCCGATCATCCGGACCTGGGGGAAGTGCACGTGCGTGTCGACGAAGCCTGGCAGCACGAGCCCGCCACTCAGGTCGACCACGTCGTCGGCGTACGACGACCGCAGCTCGCCGACGGACCCGCGCGCCACGATCACCCCGTCGCGGACCGCCAGCGCGCCGTCCGCGGCCCGCAGCTCCCCGCCCGCGAACGGATCCTGCGGGGTGTCCAGGAAGTTCCCCCTGAAGATCGTCATCGGTGCAGCTCCGGGACCCGGCCCGTGGCGCCGGCGAAGGCCTGCAGGAGGGCGGCGGCGACACTGACCGCGATCACGGCGGGCTCCTTGCCGGCCAGTCCCGGAAGACCGATCGGTGTCGTGACACGAGCGAGCGCGTCCTCGTCGTGGCCGCCTTCGTCGGTCAGCCTCTTGCGGAACCGGCTCCACTTGGCGCTCGAGCCGATCAGCCCGATCGAGCCCAGGTGCGGGAGCCGCAGCGCGGCGTCCACCAGCGCGGCGTCCTCCGCGTGGTCGTGTGTCATCACCAGCACGTGTGCGCCCGGCGGCAGCTCACCCAGGACCAGCTCGGGAAGCACCGGCACGTGGTGGCGGTGCACCCGCGCGACGGCGTCGTCCAGGACGCGCAGCGCCTCGTTGGTGAGCTGCTCGGGCCGGGAGTCGACCACGTGCAGGTCGAGCTCGTGACGCGCCAGGATCCGCGCCAGCTCGAGGCCGACGTGGCCCATCCCGAAGACGGCCACCGCCGGCAGCACGGCCAGTGGCTCGAGCAGCACGGTCACCTCTCCTCCGCAGCACTGGACGCCGTGCTGGACGGGCGCCTTGTCGGTGAGTCCGGACGTGAACAGCTGCGGACCGGCCGCGGGGTCCAGCAGCTCCCGGGCACGCTCGATGGCCACCGCCTCGAGGTTGCCGCCGCCGACCGAACCCCAGGTCTCGCCCGCGGCCACGACCATCTTCGCGCCGGCGTCGCGCGGCGCGTGACCGCGGACCTCCGCGACGGTGACCAGCACGCCCGCCTCCCGGCGGGACCTCAACGCCTCCACGGCGTCCAGCCACTTCATGCTCGGCCCCTATGCCTCGGTCAGGTGTGGGACGGCGGTGCGGTCGACCTCGGACTCGGGGCGACGGGTGGGAGCGGCCGGGTCGGAGCGGTCCGGGGCGTGCCCCGGCTTGCCCTCGACCACGTGTCCCTCGTCGTGGCCACGCCGCGCCTCCGAGAGCGCCCACCAGAGCGCCTCCGGGGTGGCCGGGGACGCCAGGTCGACGGTGGTGCCCGCGGGGCCGAACGCGGCAGCAGCTTCGCGCAGCGCCTCCCGCACCGAGAAGGCCAGCATCAACGGCGGCTCGCCGACCGCCTTGGAGCCGTAGACGGCACCGTCCTCGTGGGCCCGCTCGAGCAGCGTGACCCGGAAGTCCGCTGGCATCTCCGAGAAGCTCGGGAGCTTGTAGGTGCTGGCCGACTGGGTGGACAGCCGGCCGCGGTGCGGCCCGTCGCTCTCGTCCCAGCGCAGGTCCTCGAGGGTCAGCCAACCGGCGCCCTGCACGTAGCCGCCCTCGATCTGGCCGACGTCGATCAGCGGGGACAGACTGTCTCCCACGTCGTGGACGATGTCGACCCGCCTGGTGGTGTAGGCGCCGGTGAACCCGTCGACCTCGACCTCGGTGGCCGCCGCCCCGTAGGCGAAGTACTTGAACGGCGAGCCCCGCATGACGCTGGAGTCCCAGTGCAGGCCCTCGGTCCGGTAGTAGCCCGCGGCGAACAGCTGCACGCGCTGGAAGTACGCCGTACGCACGACCTCCTCCCACGTGAGCGACACCCCGGACCTTCCCAGCCCGGTCACCTGGCCGTCGACGAAGCGGACGTCCTCGGCCGGGACACCGAGTCCTCCGGCGGCGACCTGCTCGAGTCGAGCCCTGATCTGCTCACACGCGTTCTTTACCGCCCCGCCGTTGAGGTCCGCGCCGGACGAGGCCGCCGTGGCGGAGGTGTTGGGGACCTTGTCGGTTCGGGTCGGCGCCAGGCGCACCGTCGACAGCGGGACGCCCAGCGCGGTGGCGGCGACCTGGATCATCTTGGTGTGCAGTCCCTGGCCCATCTCGGTGCCGCCGTGGTTGATCAGCACCGAGCCGTCCTTGTACACGTGCACGAGAGCCCCGGCCTGGTTGAAGGCGGTCAGGTTGAACGAGATGCCGAACTTGACCGGGGTGATCGCCAGGCCGCGCTTCCTGTCCTGGTGCTCGGCGTTGAACCGCTTGATCTCCTCCGAGCGGGCGCTGAAGTCGGACGACTCGATGACCTCGTCCCAGACCGCCTCGAGGCGCTCGGGATGGCGGACCGGCTGGCCGTAGGGGGTGGTCTGCGGGGTGCCGTCCGGTGAGCGGTAGAAGTTGCGCCGGCGCAGCACCACCGGGTCGATCCCGAGCAGTGGCGCGCAGCGGCCCAGGATGTCCTCGATCACGATCATCCCCTGCGGGCCACCGAAGCCACGGAAGGCCGTCTGCGAGGTCTTGTTGGTCTGCGCGATCCGGCCGCTCACCCTGATGTGCGGCACCCAGTAGGCGTTGTCGATGTGGCAGAGCGCCCGGGCCAGCACCGGCTCGGAGAGGTCCAGGCTCCAGCCGCCGTCCGCGGTCAGCGTCGCCTCGAGGGCCTGGATCAGGCCGTCGTCGTCAAAGCCCACCCGCCACTCGGCATGGAACCCGTGCCGCTTTCCGCTCATCGTGAGGTCCTGCGTCCGGTTGAGGCGGAGCCGGACCGGACGGCCGGTCAGGATGCTGCCCAGCGACGCGATGGCGGCGAACCCGTGCGGCTGCATCTCCTTGCCGCCGAAGCCGCCGCCCATGCGCAGGCACTGCACGGTCACCTCGTGGCTGTGCAGGCCGAGCACGTGCGCCACGATCTCCTGGGTCTCCGACGGGTGCTGGGTGCTGCTCTGCACGAAGACCTGGCCACCCTCGTCGACGTGGGCCAGTGCGCAGTGGGTCTCGAGGTAGAAGTGCTCCTGTCCGGCGAACTCGAACTCGCCGCTGAACACGTGCGTCGCCGCCTCGATCCCCGCGGCCACGTTGCCGCGCTCGACCGTCGGCTGGGCGCCCTGGAACGCGTGCGCCGCGATCGCCTCCTTGACGTTGATCAGCGCGGGCAGCGGCTCCAGGTCGACGACCACGGCCGCGGCGCCGAGCCGGGCCGCCTCGAGGGTCTCGCCCAGCACCCAGCAGACGGCATGGCCGTGGAAGCGGACCTCGTCGGGGAACAACGGCTCGTCGTGCTTGACGCCGGCGTCGTTGACACCCGGCACGTCGTCGGCCGTGAGCACCCGGACCACGCCCGGGACGTCGTACGCCGGGGTGATGTCGAGGCCGGTGATCCGCGCCTTGGCCACCGTGGCCTGCACCGGCCAGGCGTGCAGGCAGTCCTTGGTGCGGACGACGAGGTCGTCGGTGTAGAGCGCCTGGCCGGTGACGTGCAGGGCCGCCGCCTCGTGGGGGATCGCGGCGCCCACCGCCATCACCGACGGATCGACCTCCGGCCGCTGTGACAGGTGGCTCATGCCAGGGGTCCTTCCGGCTGGTGCGCGTGCAACCTCAGCAGCGACTGGCCGAGCATGGCCGCGCGGTAGCTCGAGCTGGCTCGGTGGTCGTCGATCGGGGTGCCCTCAGCGGCCAGCACCTCCGCCGCCTGCCGCACGGTCGCGTCGGTCCACGGCCGGCCGACCAGAGCCGCCTCCGTGTCGCGGGCGCGGATCGGTGTCGCGGCGACTCCGCCGAGGCCGATCAGGGCCCGGCCCACGATCCCGTCGTCGTCGAGATCGAGCGCGAAGGCCACGGCCACGCTGGAGATGTCGTCGAAGCGTCGCTTCGCGATCTTGTGGAACGCCGTCAGGGTCGCCAGCGGTCGCGGCAGCACGATCTCCTTGATGAGCTCGTCGGCGGCGCGGACGCTCTGCCGGTAGCC
Source organism: uncultured Actinomycetota bacterium (assembly GCA_963766475.1). GTDB lineage: Bacteria > Actinomycetota > Actinomycetes > Propionibacteriales > Nocardioidaceae > Nocardioides. The sequence goes on from CAVXZS010000012.1 coordinate 462,067, forward strand.
GGTGAAGTAGTCGGCCAACGGCACCTCCCGCTCCCCTCGCACCGAGGCCAGGACCAGCCTGGCCTCGAGCGCCAGCAGCGCGGGCGGGCTGTCACCGATCGGAGAGGCGGTCCCGAGGTTGCCTCCAAGCGTGGCGCCGTTGCGGATCAGCCTGGACGCGAACTGAGGGAACAGCTCGGCGAGCAGCGGCACCGCGCCGCCCAGCCGACGCTCGATCTCGGTCAAGGTCAGGGCGGCGCCCAGCCTGATCTCGTCGGCCCCGATGGTCAGCCCGCGCAGCTCGGGGACCTGCCCGATCGCAACGACGAGGGGCGCGCGCGAGCCGCGCAGGTTGACCTCCACGCCCCAGTCCGTCGAGCCGGCGACCAGCACGGCGTCCGGGTGCTCGGCGACCAGGTCCAGTGCGCCGGCCAGCTCGGCCGGCCGGACCAGCTCGGCCCCGCCGGCTGCCATCCGGACCGAGTGCACCGGGGGTGGGGACTGCTCACGGCGGGCGGCCAGCTCGTCGTCGGCGGCGGGCTCGCCGAGGGCGTACGCCGCATCCCTGATCGGCCGGTAGCCGGTGCAGCGGCACAGGTTGCCGCTCAGCGCGTGCAGGTCGAAGCCGTTGGGGCCGTGCTCGTCGTCGGCCTGCTCGTCGTGGTCGGCGTGGTCGGCCTGGTCGTCGGGCGGCGCACAGCGGCCGGCCCGGTAGAACTCCGCGGCCATGCTGCAGACGAACCCCGGCGTGCAGTAGCCGCACTGCGACCCGCCGCGGAGGGCCAGCTCCTCCTGCACCGGGTGCAGCGTGCTCGGCGCTGTGCCTGACTTCGGGGAGAGGCCCTCGGCGGTGAGGACCTCCTGGCCCTCGAGCACCCCGGCGGGGATCAGGCAGGCGTTGATCGAGACCCACTCGGTGCCGTCCTCGCCGGTCGAGGACTCGCGTGCGACCAGGATGGCGCAGGCGCCGCACTCGCCCTCGGCGCAGCCCTCCTTGGCCCCGGTCAGCCCCTGCTCGCGCAGCCAGTCGAGCGCCGTGGTGCGCGGTGGGACGCCGTCGAGGGACGCGGGCTCGCGGTTGACGGTCGCTGCTGACCCGGTCACTGCTGTTGCTCCGCTCACTGGTGCACCGCCTCTCGTTCGTGGCCCGATGCTAGGGAGCCCAACGGCCGAATGGAAGAGTTTTCGGAAAACTTTTTCCGTATCACGGGAGATCCTAGAGGGAGAGCGGCATGTGCCGGTTGACGTCCTTGTAGAGCAGGTAGCGGAACTGGCCCGGGCCCCCGGCGTAGCAGGCCTGCGGGCAGAACGCGCGCAACCAGAGGAAGTCGCCCTCCTGGACCTCGACCCAGTCCTCGTTGAGCAGGTACATCGCCTTGCCCTCGAGGATGTAGATGCCGTGCTCCATCACGTGGGTCTCCGGGAACGGGATCGTGCCTCCCGGGAGGAAGTTGACGATGTTGACGTGCATGTCGTGGCGCAGGTCGGCCTGGTCGACGAAGCGGGTGGTGGTCCAGGCGCCGTCCGTGCCGGGCATCTCCAGCGGCTCCACGTCCCGCTCGTTGACCACGAAAGCGTCGGGGGCGTCGATCCCGTCCACCCGCTCGTAGGCCTTGCGCAGCCAGTGGAACCGGACCGGACCGGACCCGGTGTGGGTCGCCGTCCACGACTCCCCTGCGGGCAGGTAGGCGTAGCCGCCGGGCTCGAGGAGGTGGTCGTCCGCGCCGATCGACAGGCGCAGCGAGCCCTCCAGCACGAACAGCACCGCCTCCGCGCGGAGGTCGGTCTCCGGCCGGGTGCTGCCCCCGCCCTCGGACACCTCGACGAGGTACTGGCTGAAGGTCTCGGCGAACCCGCTCAAGGGCCGGGCCAGCACCCACAGCCGGGTCTCGTCCCAGAACGGCAGTCGGCTGGCCACGATGTCGGTCAGCGAGCCGCGTGGGATCACGACGTACGCCTCGGTGAACCTGGAGCGGTCGGTGGTCAGCCGCGTCTGGGGCGGCAGCCCCCCTTGGGGTGCGTAGTAGCTCGTCGTCATCGTCGTTCCTCTTTCCAGCAATCGGCCCCGCGGTGGGCGGTCGGTGGTGACCGGGGACCCACCCAGCCAGGTGTGGCGTACGACGCCCGAGAGCCGGCGCCCGGTGTAGGCGGACACCGGATGCCGGTGGGCGAGGGTGGCGGGGTCGACGACGAACTCCTCGTCCGGCGCGAAGGCGACCAGGTCGGCGTCGGCACCGATCTCGATCCGGCCCTTGTGGGCGAGACCGACCCGGTCGGCGGGTCCGGTGGCCATCCACCTCACCACCTGGGTGACGTCGTGCCCGTGGGTCCGAGCGGCGGTCCAGACGGCCGGGAGCGACACCTGGATCGACGCGATGCCGCCCCACGCGACCCCGAAGTCCCCACCGCCGCCGCGCTTGAGCTCGGGGGTGCTCGGCGAGTGGTCGGAGACGACCATGTCGATGTCACCGGCGCCCAGGGCGGCCCACAGCTCGTCCCGGTTGCCCGCGTCGCGGATCGGGGGGCAGCACTTGAACTCGGTGGCCCCGTCGCGCACCTCGTCGGCCTCGAACACGAGGTAGTGCGGGCAGGTCTCGACCGACAGGTCGGCACCGGCAGCTCGCGCGGCCCGCACCAGTGGCAGGGCCTCGGCGCTGCTGAGGTGCAGCACGTGCGTCTTCGCTCCGGTGCGCAGCGCCTGCTCGGCCACGGCGTCCACGGCCGACTCCTCCGACTGTGGCGGCCGCGAGGCGAGGAAACCGGCGTACGCGCGGCCGGCCGCGCGACCCTCGTCGACCAGCCCGGGGTCCTCGGCGTGGACGAGCATCAGTGCGCCGAGCCGGGCCACCTCGTCCATCGCGACCGCGAACTCTCGGTCCTCGAGGTGGCCGAACTCCGGCACGCCGGAGTCGATGAGGAAGCACTTGAACCCGAAGACGCCGGCGGCGTGCAGCGCGGCCAGGTCGGCCAGGTTGCCGGGCACGGCACCGCCCCAGAACCCGACATCGACTGCGATCTGGCCCCGGGCCACGTCCTGCTTGGCACGCAGGCTCGCGACGGTCGTGGTGGGCGGCACGCTGTTGAGCGGCATGTCGATGATCGTGGTGACGCCTCCCGCCGCGGCGGCCCGCGTCGCGCTGGCGAACCCTTCCCACTCCGTGCGGCCGGGCTCGTTGACGTGGACGTGGGTGTCCACGAGCCCGGGCACGAGCACCTCGTCGTCGTGCAGGTCGACGGTCCTCGCCGCCTCGAGAACCGCGTCGAAGCCGGCCAAGGCCTCGATCCGCCCGGACCGGACTCCGACAGCGCAGGGCAGGACGGCGTCGCCGACCACGGCCCGGCGGGCCCGGACGACCAGGTCGAGGGTCATCGGGGGACCAGCTCGTCGCGCGCGATCCGGGCACCGATCTGCTCCAGAAGCGGGCCGGGCCTGCTCGAACGCCTCGCCCGGGTACGACGCCTCGTCCAGCAGCGCGTGGACAGAGCCGATCCCGGCGTCGGCCAGCGCTCTGGCCCTCGAGCAGGCACTGGCCGGCCACGGCGACCACCTCGACGCCGGCCCGCCGGGCCGCCGCCGCGACACCCGCGGGTGCCTTGCCGCGCAGTGTCTGGTCGTCCAGCGAACCCTCGCCGGTGACGACCAGGTCGGCACCCGGCGAGCGCCTCCTCGAGCCCGGTCAGCTGCCTGCACGACCTCGGCACCGGTCCGCAGCCGGGCACCCAGCACGGCGACCGCGCCGTACGCCAGGCCGCCGGCTGCACCCGCTCCCGGGAGGTCACGCTCGTCGCTGCCCGTGGCGGCGGCGACGATGTCCGCCCAGTGCGACAGGGCCGCGTCGAGCTGCTCGACCAGCTCGGGTCCGGCGCCCTTCTGCGGGCCGTAGACGGCGGCCGCGCCGGAGGGACCGGTCAGCGGGTTGTCGACGTCGCAGGCCACCGTGATCTCGGCGTCGGCGAGGGCTGGGTGCAGTCCCGAGAGGTCGAGGGCCGATGCGCCCACGAGCGCCAGGCCGCCGTCGCCGAGCTCCTCTCCCCCGGCGCCGAGCACCTGCGCGCCGAGCGCCGTGACCAGGCCGGACCCACCATCGGTCGAGGCGCTGCCGCCGACGCCCGAGCAGGATCTCCCGGCAGCCGGCGTCGAACGCGGCGGCGACCACCTCGCCCACACCGCGGGTGGTCGCGGTCCCCGGTGCCGGAACGCCGTCCGGCAGCCGGGCCAGCCCGCAGATCTCGGCCATCTCGACTGCGGCGGAGTCGCCCAGGCGGGCGTAGCCGGTGTCGCCGGGCACCCCGGTCGGCCCTGAGGCACGGACCGGGACCCGCGCGTAGCCGACGTCGCCGGCGGCGTCGAGCAGCCCGTCGCCGCCGTCGGACACCGGGACCACCACGATCTCGGCGTCCGGCAGCACCGACCGGATCCCGGCGCTCAGGTGCGCCGCGACCTCGGCGGCCGTCAACGTGCCCTTGAACTTGTCAGGGGCGAGCACCACGCGGGGCATCAGTCCAGCAATCAGTCGAGGTTGGCGTAGAGCGCGGTGGGCGCGTCCTCGCCCGACTCCGCCAGCTCCTCGAACTCGGTGATGTTGTCGATCTCCAGACCCATGGAGACGTTGGTGACGCGCTCGAGGATGACCTCCACGACCACCGGCACCCGGTGCTCGACCAGCATCTTCTTCGCCTGCTCCAGTGCCGGGAGGATCTCCTCGGGGTCGAAGACCCGGATCGCCTTGCAACCCAGTCCCTCGGCCACCTTGACGTGGTCGACGCCGTACCCGTTGAGCTCGGGGGCGTTGATGTTGTCGAAGGAGAGCTGGACGCAGTAGTCCATCTCGAAGGCCCGCTGCGACTGCCGGATCAGCCCGAGATAGGCGTTGTTCACCAGCACGTGGATGTAGGGGATGTTGAACTGCGCACCGACGGCCAGCTCCTCGATCATGAACTGGAAGTCGTAGTCGCCGGACAGGGCGACCACCGTGCCCTCGGGGTCGGCGGTCGCGACGCCCAGCGCGGCGGGCACGGTCCAGCCCAGTGGCCCTGCCTGGCCGGCGTTGATCCACTGCCGTGGCCCGAAGACGTGCAGCAGCTGGGCCGCCTGGATCTGCGAGAGGCCGATCGTGGAGACGTAGCGAACGTCCTTGCCGAACGCCCGGTTCATCTCCTGGTAGACCCGCTGGGGCTTGATCGGCACCGAGTCGAAGTTGGTACGCCGCCACATCGACTGCTTGCGCTCGACGCATTCGGCGGCCCACGCCGACCGGTCGGGCAGGGTGCCGGCGGCCTTGCGCTCGCGCGCCACCTCGACGAAGAGCTCGAGAGCGGCCTTCGCGTCGGAGACGATGCCGAAGTCCGGCGCGAACACGCGACCGATCTGGGTCGGCTCGATGTCGACGTGCACGAAGGTACGCCCACGCGTGTAGGTCTCGACGCCGCCGGTGTGCCGGTTGGCCCAGCGGTTGCCGATGCCGAGCACGAAGTCGGCGGCCAGCATCGTCGCGTTGCCGTAGCGGTGCGAGGTCTGCAGCCCGACCATGCCGGCGTTCAGCTCGTGGTCGTCCGGGATGGTGCCCCAGCCCATCAGCGTCGGGACCACAGGAACACCGGTCAGCTCGGCGAGCTCGACGAGCAGGTCGGCGGCATCGGCGTTCACGACCCCGCCACCGGACACCAGCAGCGGGCGCTCCGACGCCACCAGCATGTCGACGGCCTTCTCGACCTGCGCCCTGGTCGCCGCCGGCTTGTAGGCCGGCAGCGAGGAGTAGGTCTCGATGTCGAAGTCGATCTCGGTCATCTGGACGTCGATCGGCAGGTCGATCAGCACCGGACCGGGTCGGCCGGAGCGCATCAGGTGGAACGCCTGCGCGAAGGTCCCGGGCACCTGGGCCGCCTCCAGCACCGTGACCGCCATCTTGGTCAGCGGCTTGGCGATGCTGGCGATGTCGACGGCCTGGAAGTCCTCCTTGTGCAGCTTCGCCACCGGCGCCTGGCCGGTGATGCAGAGGATCGGGATCGAGTCGGCGCTCGCGGAGTAGAGGCCGGTGACCATGTCGGTGCCGGCCGGCCCGCTGGTCCCCACGCAGACGCCGATGTTGCCCGCCTTGGCGCGGGTGTAGCCCTCGGCCATGTGCGAGGCGCCCTCGACGTGGCGCGCCAGGGTGTGGTGCAGCCCGCCGCTGGCCTGCATCGCCTTGTAGAAGGGGTTGATGGCGGCCCCGGGCAACCCGAAGACGTTGGTCACGCCCTCGAGCTTCAGGATCTCCACGGCGGCCCTCGCCGCTGTCATGCGTGTCATGTCAGGTGCTCCTAGCTCGTTCGTCCGGAGAGTCGTTCGACTCCCCTCAGCAGGGCCGAGTGGTCGAGGCCGCCGTCGCCGTTCGCGCGGGCGGAGGCCATCAGCTGGGCCGCGACCGCGCCCAGTGGGATCACGACGCCGGCCTCGCGGGCGGCAGCCGCGACGATGCCCATGTCCTTGTGGTGCAGGTCGATCCGGAAGCCGGGCTCGAAGGTGCGGCCGAGCATGTTCGACTTCTTCTG
>CAVXZS010000013.1:0-20491 GCA_963766475.1 uncultured Actinomycetota bacterium
GCCCTCGTCCCGCTGCTGTCCGAGACCCGCCGGATCGGCGGGCGCCGGTGGTGGCGCGCGCTGGGCTGGGGCGGCGGCGTCGTGCTGCTCGTCTACGGGTTCGCCAACACGGTGGTCGCGTGGCTGGTGCTGGGCGAGGTCATCGAGCCCGAGGGTGGCTACGACGAGCGCGCGATGCTCGGCCACGCCGCGCTGTGGGACCCACTCTTCGCGGCCTGGGGTGCGCTGCTCGTGGCCGGCCTGCGCCTCAGCCGCGGGTCTCCTCGAGCGCGTGCAGCTGCCTGACGGTCGGTGACGTCGGCACCGCGGACGGGTCGGCGGGGTAGGTGCCGAACAGCCGGTCCGCCGTCCCGGCACTGGTCACCGTGAACCAGTAGTGCTCGTTCTTGTAGTGGTGCAGCCGGTGGTTGCGCCACACCGAGCGGTACCAGCGCGACCTCGGCCGGTAGTCGCTGTGCACGAGGTAGTGGGTCCACTCGTAGCCGAACTTGATCGCGTAGACCGACACCAGCAGCGTCAGCATCGAGGCGGTGGTCGGCATGGCGAGCCAGGCGATCACGACGTACGCCGGCAGCAGCCACGCCAGCGCCTTCCAGGGGATGAAGACCAGCGGCAGGTCGCGGGGGTCGGCGTGGTGTGCGCGGTGGTCGCGGGCCAGCAGCGAGTCGATCGTGACCGGGCCGAGCGTGCGCGGCCTCCAGTGCAGGATCGCGACGTGGATGCACCACTCGATCACCGGGAAGAGCGCGACCAGCGCGGCCGGGATCACCAGCTCCCACCACGAGCCCCGGCCGGCCGCGACGCGGCCGGCGATCGAGCCCAGCAGGAACAGCGCGATCATCCAGGGGCTCGGGTGCTTCCAGAACTCGGCGCCGGCCGCGCGCAGCGTCAGCGACTGCCGGCGCTTGGCCTGGCCGGTGATGCGGTCCTCGTCGGCGGCCAGCCGCTGTGCGGCGAGCGCCTCGATCTCCGGGGTCGGCTTGGTCATGTCAGTCCTCCGGTCGCGGGTCCGGCACGGCGGCGAGCGCGGCCAGCGCGCTCAGCAGGCTCTCGGTCGCCGGCCGCAGCACCCGGTCGGCGGCGGCCCGCGCGGTCTCGGGGTCGCCGCCGCCCAGGGCGGCGGTGAGCACCCGGTAGGCGTCGACCTGGCCGACCTCCTCGGCCATCAGCGGCGCCAGCGCCTCGAGCGCGGGCTCGTAGGCGGCGCGCAGGCTGTTGAACATCAGCCGGAACACCATCGAGTCGGCGGCGTCCACGACCTGGTCCCAGAACTCCAAGGCGTGCAGCTGCCGCTCGACGTCGGCCGCGGGGCCGTCCTCGGTGGCGGCCAGCCGGTCGAGCGTGTCGGTCAGGGCGGCCGCGAGCGCGGGGCCACCACGCGCGGCAGCCAGTGCGGCGACCGCGGGACCGATGGCCAGCCTGGCCTCCAGCACGCTCCGCGCGACGGAGGCGTCGAGCTTGCCGCGGCGCACGAGAAGCCGGGGCAGCAGGTCCAGGCCGGCGTAGCGCCGGAAGTCGCGCACGGTGGTCGCCCCGCCGTGCCGCACCTCGACCAGCCGGATGGCGGCCATCCGCTGCAGGGCCTCGCGGACCGCCGGGCGGGACACCCCGAGCACCTCGGCGAGCCGGCGCTCGCTCGGGAGCGACTCCCCGGCGCCGATGCCGCCGTCGACGACCTCGCCGAGCACCTGGTCGAAGACCTCGTCGGGGACGGAGCGGCGGGTGACCGACTGGAACGCCATGGGACACACTCTGCGGCACACTGGCCAGAGGTCAAGTGGTCTTACCAGATGGGAACGGCGGGTGCGCCCGCCGCCCGTACCCTGACCGGTGTGCCCGCCGCCCTCGCTCCGCGCCTGTGGCTGGGACATCTGCTGGCCCTGGCGCTCGTCGGGGCCGCGGTGCTCCTGGGGCTCTGGCAGCTCGACGCCTGGCAGACCCGCCGGGCCGACGAGGCGCGCGACCTGACCCGCGCGGACCCGGTGGCCCTGAGCGGCGTGATGGGGGCCGACGATCCCTTCCCGGGCCGGTCGGTCGGCCAGCCGGTGACCCTCGAGGGCGACTGGGTGCCGGGCGGCACCGTGTTCGTGAGCGACCGGGAGCGCGACGGCCGCGAGGGCTACTGGATGGTGACCCCGCTCGCCATCGGCGGCGCGGACCAGCCGGCGATGCCGGTCGTCCTCGGCTGGGTGGCCGACCCGGCGGCCGCGCCGGCGCCACCCGAGGGCAGCGCGGACCTGGTCGGCTGGCTGCAGCCACCCGAGGGCTCGGGCGCCGTCGACGACGACCCGGACGACGACGTGCTCCCCCAGCTGCGGATCGCCGACCTCGTGCAGCACGTCGACCAGGACCTCTACGGCGGCTACGCCGTGGCCCAGCACGGCGTCGCCGGGCTGCCGGCCGCCGACCTGGTCCAGCTCCCGGATGCCGGCCGGTTCACCGCCGTCCGCAACCTGCTGTACGCCGTCGAGTGGTGGTTCTTCGGCGCCTTCGCGGTGCTGATCTGGTGGCGCTGGCTCACCGAGCAGCTCGCCCTCCCGAGCGACGAGGCGCAGGCGGAGGACGAGGACCAGCCCGATACCGTGAACTCGTGAAGAGCCTGCTCACGACGTACCGCGTGCTGGCGATCGTGGTCGGCGTACTGCTGGCGTTCTGCTCGCTCGTCGCGCTCCCGGCGAAGTACCTCGCCACCGAGGGCAGCGACCTCCAGCGGTTCGGCGAGGACGCCAGCGTGATGTGGCTCTTCCACGGCTGGATCTTCATGGTCTACGTCGTGGTCGCGTTCCTCCTCGCCCGCAAGGCCGGCTGGAGCATCTCCTTCACGATCCTCGCGCTGGCCGCAGGGCTGATCCCGCTGCTGATCTTCTGGGTCGAGCGCCGCGTGGTGCACAAGCTCCGGGACGAGCACCCCGAGCTCGTCGGGGTGGCGCACTCCGAGGCGTGACCACCGCCTTCGTCCTCGGCGGAGGTGGCGTCCTGGGCGCCGTCGAGGTCGGGATGCTGCGCGCGTTGCTCGAGCGCGACATCCGCCCGGACCTGGTGCTCGGCACCAGCATCGGCGCCTTCAACGGCGCGCTGGTCGCCAGCCAGCCCGACCTCGCCGTCGTCGACCGGCTCACCGACCTGTGGCAGTCGGTGAGCAGCGCCCGCGAGGCGGGGTACGGCGACCGCGCGCTCCGCACCGTCCGGCGGGCCGTCGCGTCGGGCACCCACCTGTGGTCGGCCGAGCCGCTGCGCCAGCGGCTCGAGGAGCAGCTCGGCGAGATCACCTTCGAGGAGCTGCCGGTCACCTTCCAGGTCTGCGCGGCCAGCATCGAGCGCTCGGCCGAGCACTGGTTCACCAGCGGCCGGGTCGTGGACGCCGTGGTCGCCAGCGCCGCGGTGCCGGGCCTGCTGCCACCGGCGGTCGTGGACGGCGAGCACTACCTCGACGGCGGCATCGTCAACTCGGTCCCGCTGGGCCGGGCCGTCGAGCAGGGCGCCACCAGGGTCTTCGTGCTGCAGGTCGGCCGGCTCGACCGTCCGCTCACCCCGCCGAGGCGACCGTGGGAGGTCGCGCGGGTGTCGTTCGAGATCGCCCGCCGGCACCGGTTCGTGCGTGAGCTCGCCGAGCTCCCGGACTCGGTCGAGTGCCACGTCCTGCCGGCGCGTGGCACGTCGGCCCGCGACGACACCCTGCTGGGCAGCCGGGACTTCTCCGGCGTGCAGGCCCGCATCGACGCGACGTACGACGCCGCCCGCGCCTACCTGCAAGACCACACATGAGACGCCAGGTGCGCCGGGTGCTCACCGCGTCGGCGGTCCTGGGCGCGACGCTGTTCCTCTGGGTGCTGCTCCCGCTGTGGCTCGTGGCCGCGGCGGCGCTCTCACCCCTGCTGCCGGGCCGCTGGCGGGCGCTGCGGCTGCTCTGGATCCTCGTCCTCTACGCGACGATCGACTCGCTGATGCTCGTGGTGATGTTCGGCTACTGGCTCGCCGCGGGCGGCAGCCGCCGGGTGCGGTCGCCGTACTGGCAGGGGATCCACTACGACCTGGTGCAGGGGGTGATGTGGGTCCTGTTCCGGGAGGCCAAGCGGGTGCTCCGGCTCGACATCGTCACCGAGGGCCCGGCACCGGACGCCCACCCCGGCCAGCCGCTGCTGGTCTGCTGCCGGCACGCCGGGCCCGGTGACTCGTTCACGCTCGTCCACGCGCTCATGTACTGGTACGCCCGGGAGCCTCGCGTCGTCCTGAAGGACACCCTCCAGTGGGACCCGGCGATCGACGTGCTGCTGCACCGGCTCCCGGCGCGGTTCATCTCCCCGAACCCCGGGGAGGGCGAGGATCTCGAGTCGCAGATCAGGGAGCTGGCGACCGGCCTCGACGACGACGACGCGTTCGTGATCTTCCCCGAGGGCGGCAACTTCACCGCTGCGCGACGCGACCGGGCCATCGCCAGGCTCCGCAAGCTGGGTCTCGAGCGGATGGCGCAGCGCGCCGAGCAGATGACCAACGTGCTGGCCCCGCGGCCGGGCGGGTTCCTGGCGGCCCTGGACGCCGCACCCGAGGCGGACGTCGTCCTGGTCGCGCACACCGGGCTCGACCACCTGCTCACCGTCGGCGACGTGTGGCGCGAGCTGCCCATGGACAAGCAGATCGTGATGCGGTGGTGGCGGGTGGCGCGGGCCGACATCCCGCCGGACCGCGACGGCCGGATCGACTGGCTGTTCGGCTGGTGGGAGCGCATCGACGCCTGGATCGACGAGCACCGGACCGGCCCGGACCCGCTCTCAGGCCGGCCGCGGGCGCACGACGGTCAGGGCGGCCCGCGCAGCACCGAGGACGAAGCCGAAGGGCAGCGCGAAGCCGAACCAGAAGAACACCTCGACCGGTAGCAGCGCCAGCGACACGGCCCGGCCGGCGGGGTGGCCCACCCACAGCAGGTTGCCGGCGATGAGCTCGGCGACGCAGACCAGGACGAAGGCCATCTGCATCGGCAGGGTCGGGAGGCCCCACGACTCGAACGGGCCCCCGCCGTACGTCGGGAAACCGAGGAACGTCCAGACCTCGGCGTGCCTGGTGAGGTACGCCGCGCCGTAGGCCCCGGGCAGGCCGAAGCCGAAGCCGGCCAGCCAGGCCAGCACGGCGGCGTACCTCGTCACGGAGCCATCCTGCCCCCGCCGGGGGCAGCGGCGGCTAGTTGTTCTTGGGCGCGTCCTTGACCGGCGCCTCGAGGTCGACCACCTCGGCGGGGTCGTCGGGGGTGGTCACCGGCTGCGGCTCGTCGGCCGCGTCGGAGATCGCCTCGTCGGGGCCGGCCGCACCGGCGTCGTCAGCGGAGGGCGACGGCGCCGGGGTCGGGACGTACGACGACTGCCAGTTGGCGCTCTGCCCGCCGCCCTGCAGCTTCTTGGCGATGAAACCGGCCGCGCCGGCGAGCGCGGCGAAGATCGCCAGCTTCTTGAGCTTGCTGCCCTTCTTCTTCTCCTCGCCACGCAGCTGGGCCACGCGCGCGTCGGCGGCCTCCTTGGCCTGGGCGGCGACCTCACTCGCGCGCTCGGCACCGGCGGCCACCAGGGGCGCGGCCTGGTCGCGAGCGTCGGCGAGCGCCGTGGTGGCGCGCTCGCGCGCCTCGGCGACGTAGGGGGCGGCCTTCTCGCGTGCGTCTGCGAGGGCCGGGCCGGCCTTCTCCCGGGCATCGACCAGCGCGGGGCGGGCCGTCTTCTCGTAGAACTCCTCCGCGGCGTCCAGCGCCGACGCGACGGCCGACTCGACCTGCGGTCGGACCTGGTCGATGTAGTCCGATGCCTGGTCGAGCAGGGACTTCTTCTTCCTGAGTGCCATCGCTTCCTCTTTCACCTGGTGGGAGCGGGTCATTGCCATTCGACCACGCCCTCCCAAGGGGCGGCCAGTGGGGTCCTGCTTGCGAGCCGTGAAAGGATCGACGGGCACGCCAAGCGCGGTCCGTCTGGGCGGTACCCACTCCCGACCAGGACAGCCGCACACACCAGAGCCCGAAAGGCAGCCATGGCAGAGCAGCAGGCCATCTTGAGGACGAACCGCGGTGACATCACCGTCAACCTCTTCCCGAACCACGCCCCCAAGACGGTGGCCAACTTCACCGGCCTCGCCACGGGCGAGAAGGCCTACTCGACGCCAGACAACCGCAGCGGCCCGTTCTACGACGGCCTCACCTTCCACCGCGTGATCGAGAACTTCATGATCCAGGGCGGCTGCCCGCTCGGCACCGGCACCGGCGGCCCGGGCTACCAGTTCGAGGACGAGATCCACCCCGAGCTGGTCTTCGACAAGCCCTACCTCCTCGCCATGGCCAACGCCGGCCCGGGCACCAACGGGTCGCAGTTCTTCATCACCACCGCCGAGACGCCGTGGCTCAACCGCAAGCACACGATCTTCGGCGAGGTCGCCGACCAGTCCTCGCGCGAGGTGGTCGACCAGATCAACACCACCGCCACCGGCGCGGGCGACCGCCCGGTCGAGCCGGTGGTCATCAACAGCCTCGAGATCGTGGGCGGTTGACCGACCCCCTGCCGGCCGCGGGCATCGGGGCGCCGACCTGTTACCGGCACCCCGACCGCGAGGCACACATCCGCTGCCAGCGCTGCAACCGGGTCATCTGCCCCGACTGCATGCGCCCGGCGGCGGTCGGCTTCCAGTGCCCGGAGTGTGTGAAGGAGGGCGCGAAGACGACGCGGGCCGGCCGCACGGCGTACGGCGGGCTGAGGCCGACCGACGCGTCGCTGACCTCGATGGTGCTGATCGCCCTCAACGTCGGGGTCTGGATCGCGATCCTGGCCACCGGGGGGAACGACAGCCGGCTCCTGGACTACCTGGTGCTGCGGCCCGAGGCGTTCTGCGTCTCGCAGGGTGGCGCGTTCGACGTCAGCCACGCGACGTGCGACGCCAACGGCGGCACCTGGCTCTTCGGTGTCTCCGACGGCGCCTACTGGCAGCTCGTCACGTCGATGTTCGCCCACGTGCAGCTGTGGCACATCGGCTTCAACATGTTCGCCCTCTACGCGCTGGGCCCGCAGCTCGAGCTCGTCGTGGGCCGGGCCCGGTTCCTGGCGCTCTACTTCCTGTCCGGCCTGGCCGGCTCGGCGCTGGTCTACTGGGGAGACCGCGGCGCGCTCGGCGCGTCCGGCGCGATCTTCGGCCTGATGGGCGCCTTGCTGATCGTCGCGATCAAGGTGCGCGGCGACGTGCGCGGGATCCTGACCTGGATCGCGCTCAACTTCGTGATCACCGTCGTGTTCGTCAACTCCATCTCGTGGGAGGGCCACCTCGGCGGCTTCATCGGCGGTACGGCGATCGGCGCGGTCCTCGTCTACACCCCCCGCGGCCCACGGCGCACCGCGCTCCAGGTCGCGGGCCTGATGGTCATCGCGGCCCTGATCCTCCTCGCCATCGCCGCCCGCACCGCCACCATCGGCTGAGCCGAATGACACCGGTGTAGTTCTCCACAGGTTTCTGCACACGTGTGGAGGAGCGAGCAGGCGACCGCGAGGAACGAGCGGTCGGCGTAGGCGAGCGAAGGTTGAGCGAGCCCCGCGGCTGAGGAACGAAGCCGCGACGGGCGTCGAAACCACCGCAGCCAGCGCTGGGAATCGATCACCCCCGCTCGACACGCGGAGCCAGTCCCAGCGCAGGCTGCGGTGGTTTCGACGCGCGGTCACGGCTTCGCAAGCTCAGCCGTGCGCGCTTACTCAACCAGCGATGACCTGACGGGCCTGCCGCCCGTCCTCGTTCCTCGGACGGGTCGTCATTCCCATCTGGTCGCGTAGGTGAAGCCGACGGCCATGAAGGCGATGCCGACCATCAGGTTGTACTGGCCGAGGTCGTTGAAGACCCACACCTTGGTGAGGTTGTTGCTGAACACGTAGTAGGTGCAGATCCACAGCAGGCCGATCAGGAAGCAGCCCAGCATGCCGACCACCACACCGCGGCCGCGGCCGAGCGGGGTGGAGGGGTGGGCGGCGACGACGAGGCCGAGCAGGAACGCTCCGAAGCCGATGACGTAGGTCCACTTCTTCAGGTCGCCGAACACGCTGATGCCGCCGTAGACCGGGTTGAAGGTCTTCGGGTCGATGTCGTCGGGTCCCGGGCGGACGGCGACGTAGTAGTAGACGATCACCGCGATCCCGAGGACCATCAGCACCAGCGCCAGGATCGACCGAGGCGTGACCACGGGCCCCCCGCCGGGGTCCAACGACGACAGTGGGTCACGGGCCTTCATCCTCGACACGCGGCTACCTTAGTCACTGTGGTCGACCAGCCCGAACCGGACTCGTTTCCGACCGCCCGACCCTCCCGCTGGCGGCGGCTGCGGTCGGCGACGGGCTGGCGGCCGGGCTGGCGGCTGGGCTGGCGGCTGGGCTGGCGGCTGGCACGGCCGCGGTGGTGCTGGTCTGTGGCGGGCTGTTCGTGGTCAGCGCCCAGTCCAGCGACGGCACCGACCTGCGTCCGGGCCGCTACGACGACCTGGCCGCCCTCACCGACTCCGAGGCCGACCGGGCCGCCGACCTGCAGGCCCGGGTGGGCGAGCTGACCCAGGAGGTCCGCGACCTCACCGACCAGGTCGACGACGACGACGTACGCCGCTACCAGGACCAGGTCGCGGGGCTCGAGGGCCCGGCCGGCCTCACCGAGCGCACCGGACCCGGCGTCGTGGTCACCCTCTCCGACGCCCCGGACGAGGTGGTCGACGCTGCGACCGGCGACAAGAACCTGCTGGTCGTGCACCAGCAGGACATCCAGGCCGTGGTGAACGCGATGTGGAAGGGCGGGGCGGCCGCGGTGGTCCTCCAGGGGCAGCGCGTGGTGAGCACGACGGGCATCAAGTGCGAGGGCAACTCGGTGGTGATCCAGGGCGTGCCCTACCCGCAGCCCTACGTCATCGAGGCGGTCGGCGACGTCGGAGAGCTCACCAGTGCCCTCTCCGACGACCCCTACCTGCAGATCTACCGTGAGCAGGCCGACGACCCGACCATCGACGTCGGCTGGGACCTCGACATCGAGGACCGGCTCACCGCGCCGGTCTACGACGGCCTGCTCGACCTGTCCTACGCGACCCCGGTCACCCCGTCCGCGCCCGCGGAAGGTCCCGCGGACTGACCCTCGGCGTGGTGCCGTCGGTCGGGGACTCGGTGGGTGTCGGCGGGACCGTCGGGGGGACGGTCGGCGGGGGTGGCGGCGGCTCGTAGGTCGACACGAACAGCGTGACCGTCGTGCCCTGCGGCTGTGCCTGACCACCGGGCGGGAGCTGGTCGGTGACCGTGCCGCGCGGCTCGGTGGACCTGTCGTCGCCGCGGATGTCGTACTGGAAGCCGGCGTCGACGATCTGCTTGATGGCGTCGGAGCGGTTCAGCCCGACCACGCTGGGGATCTCGTGCGGGCCCTTGCTGATCGTCACCGTCACGACGGAGTCCTGCTCGACCGGCTGTCCGGCCTCCGGGGCGGTCGCGAGGACCTGGCCCTGAGGCAGGTCGGACTCCTCGGTCTCGAACTCCGGCCGGAGGTTGGCGTCGCGCAGCCGGGTGCGCGCCTCGTCCTGGGTGGATCCCACGAGGGACGGGACGTCGACCATCGGCGGTCCCGAGGAGACCGTGAGGTGGACGGAGGTCCCGGGGTCGACGTACTGGTCCCGGTTGGGCTCCTGGTCGATCACCTCCCCGTCCGGCGCCTCCTCGTCCGGCGCGAAGTCGGGAGCGTCGACGCTGAGCCCGGCGTCGCCGATGGCGTCGCGCGCCTCGGCCTCGGTCATGCCGATCACGCTCGGCACCTGGACCTGCTCCGGCGGAGACTCGAACAGGTCGCTCTTGAACAGGACGTAGCCGCCGGCGACCAGCGCGAGGACCAGCAGTGCGAGCAGGACCAGCACGACGGTGCGTGGACCGCGTCGACGCTCGAGGTCGTCGTCCTCGTCGTAGTCGTCGAGGAGCGGCACGGGCGGCCGCACCGAGGTGGTGGTGTCCGCGGGTGGGGGCTCGGGCGGGGCGGGCGGGGGTGGCGTCGGCACCGGCGCCTGCACCGGCCGGCCGGCCAGGTAGCGCTCGATGTCGCTGCGCATCGCCGCCGCGGACTGGTAGCGGTCCTCCAGCCGCTTGGCCAGCGCCTTCATGACGATCGCGTCGACCGCCGGGGTCAGGTCGGTGTCGTGGTCGGACGGCGGCCGCGCGGGCTCGCGGACGTGCTGGTAGGCGACGGCGACGGGGCTGTCACCGACGAACGGCGGCCGGCCCGTGAGCAGCTCGTAGAGCAGGCAGCCGGCCGAGTAGACGTCGGAGCGGGAGTCGACGGTCTCGCCGCGCGCCTGCTCGGGGGAGAGGTACTGCGCGGTGCCCACCACCGCCGCGGTCTGGGTCATCGTGTTGGAGTCGCTCATCGCCCGGGCGATGCCGAAGTCCATCACCTTGACGTCGCCGCTCGGGGTGAGCATCACGTTGCCCGGCTTGATGTCGCGGTGGATGATGCCGGCGCGATGGCTGTAGTCGAGCGCGGACAGCACGCCGCTGGTGATCTCGAGCGCGCGCTCGGGAAGGATCTTGCGACCGTCGCGCAGGATGTCGCGCAGGGTCCGGCCGGCCACGAACTCCATGACGATGTAGGGCTGCGAGACGCCGCTCCCGTCGGACGCGGTCTCCTCGCCGGTGTCGTAGACGGCCACGATCGCCGGGTGGTTGAGCGAGGCCGCGCTCTGCGCCTCGCGGCGGAACCGCGCCTGGAACGTCGCGTCGCTGGCCAGGTCGGTGCGCAGCCGCTTGATGGCCACCACGCGGCCCAGCCGGGTGTCGTGACCCTTGCGGACCTCGGCCATGCCGCCGCGCCCGAGCAGCTCGCCGAGCTCGTAGCGCCCGCCCACCAGGCCGCCGCCGGGCGGTGGGGGCGGCGGCGGGGGCGGCGGGGCCGGCGGGTTCACGGGCGGCTCCGGAGGTGTCTCGCTCATCCTTCTCGTGGCTTTCCGGACGCGGGTCCAGCCGGGGCGGACGTCGACGCGGTCGCGGTCGGGGAGCCGTGGGCACCGGATGCCGTGGTGCTCGGCGTGCCCGGCGGGGTCGCGCTGGACGACCCGGTGGGCGGCGACTGCGAGGTGGGCTGGCTGCTCGGAGGCTGGGAGGTCGGCTGGGAGGTCGGCTCGGAGCTCGGCTCGGAGGTCGGCTCGGCCTCGCGGTAGTACTCGACGGTGACGGTGTCGCCCTTGACCAGGCCGCTGGTCGGGCTGACCGACGCGACCGTGTCGGCGTCCTTGCCCCCCGGGTTGTCGACCGGCTGCGTCTCGACCTTGAGGCCCTTGTCGCGCAGCTCGCTCGCGACGGCGTCGACGTTGCGGCCCAGGTAGTCGCCCTCGTTGATGTCCACCTCCGCGGGCGGGGCGCTCGAGTCCTCGCTCGCGGTGTCCTCCGACGTGGGCGCCGACGAGGTCTGGGGGGCGCTGCTGCTGCTCTTGCTGTTGCTGTCGGAGACGGCCGGGTCGTCGTTGCCGCCGCCGTCGTTGGCCTGGGTGGCGACCACGATGATGCCGATGATCGCGGCGACCACCGCGAGCACCAGCAGCACGACCAGCCACGGGCTGCGGCGCCCGTCGTCCGGCGGGCGGGGGTCGGCCACCGGCGTGGGGGTGGGGGTGGGGGTGGGGGTGGGCGCCGGCTGCGGCGGCACGCTGAGCACCTGGGTGCGCTCGGACGCCGTGACGTCCGCGGCCGGCGGCGGGACGTACGCCGCGGTGGTCTCGCCCGACGGGTCGCGCAGTGCGGCGGCGAAGGCGTCGCCGTCGGCGTACCGCTGGTCCGCCTCCTTGGTCATCGCCCGGCGCACGACCGCGGCCAGGTCGGCCGGGACGTCCGGCGGGAGGTCCGGCACCGGGTCGTTGAGGTGGGCCAGCGCGGTCGCCACCGGCGAGTCCGCGTCGAAGGGCCGGTGTCCCGCCAGGCACTCGAACGCCACCACGCCCAGCGCGTAGACGTCGGAGGCCGGCGTCGCGGTGCCGCCGCGGGCCTGCTCTGGGGAGAGGTACTGCGGCGTGCCCATCACCTGGCCCGTGCCCGTCAGACCGAGGCCGTCGGAGGCGCGGGCGATCCCGAAGTCGGTGATCTTGACCTGCCGGTCCGGCGTGACGAGCAGGTTGGCCGGCTTCACGTCGCGGTGCACGATCCCGGCCCGGTGCGCGGCGCCGATCGCGTCGGCGGCCTGGGCCATCAGGTCCCGGACCGCGTCGGGGTCGAGCGGTCCGCGGCGCAGCAGCGCCGAGAGCGGCTGCCCGTCGACGAGCTCCATGACGAGGAACGGCCGCGGCATCCCGGAGCCGTCCTCGGCCCCGAGCAGCGGCGACTCCCCGACGTCGTAGACCGACGCCACTCCCGGGTGGTGCAGCGCGGCGGCGTGCCGCGCCTCGGTCTCGAACCGCGAGCGGAACAGCGGGTCGTCGGCGTACTCGCTCTTGAGCACCTTGATCGCCACCGGCCGTCCGAGCGAGGTGTCGGTGGCCCGCCAGACCTCGCCCATGCCGCCGGTCGCGATCCGGGACTCGAACCGGTAGCGACGCTGGTCGTCGGCGTAGCGCGGATGCCCCTGCGTGTCGCTCACTTGATCACCGCCTCCATCACGGCCTTGGCGATCGGCCCGCCGAGCAGGCCACCGGCGATCTCGCCGCGGTCGACGCCGTCGATCTTCTGGATCATCACGGCGACCGCCACCTCGGGGTCCTGGGCGGGGGCGAACGAGACGAACCAGGCGTACGGCGGCACGTCGGGCTGCCCGCTCTGGGCGGTGCCGGTCTTGCCGGCCACGGTCACGCCCGCGATCGCGGCCGGACCGGCAGTGCCCGGCACGCCGGTGCTGGTGCCCTCGACGGTCGCCACCATCAGCTGGGTGAGCCCGTCGGCGGTCTCCGGCGACACCGCGTCGCCGAGCTCCTCGGGCTCGGTCTGCTTGAGCGTCTCGAGCTCGGGGGACTGGATCGAGTCGACGATGTAGGGCTTCATGACGGTTCCCTGGTTGGCGATCCCGGCGGCCACCATCGCCATCTGCAACGGGCTGGCCCGGACCTCGAACTGACCGATGCCGGACTGGCCGGCCTCGGGCTCGGTCTCGTCGGCGGGGAAGTTGGAGATGGCCTGCGGCCCGATGTCGGTGAGGTAGTGCTGGTTGAACCCGAAGGCCTCGGCCTGCTCGCGCAGCGCCTCGCCACCCAGCTCGACACCGAGCTGGGCGAAGGTCGTGTTGCAGGACTGGGCCAGCGCCTGCTCGAACGGGATCTTGTCGGTCCCGCAGCTGCGACCCTCGTTGTCGATCTCGCCGGAGCTGCCGGTGGTCTGGGGGAGCTGGTAGGTCGGGCCTGCGGGGACGTCGCTGTCGGCGTCGTACTTGCCGCTCTCGAGCGCCGCGGCCGCGGTGACCAGCTTGAACGTCGACCCCGGCGGCAACGTCGTCTGGATGGCCCGGTTGAGCAGCGGCTCGTCCTCGGCGGCCTGCAGCCGGTCGTAGTCGGCCTTGACCGCGGTGAAGTCGTGGGAGGCCAGCTTGTTGGGGTCGAAGCTCGGCATCGACGCCATCGCGAGGATCTTGCCGGTGCTCGGCTGGATCGCCACCACGGACGCCTCGACGTCCCCGGGCAGCTGGTCGAGCCCCTCGTAGGCCGCGTCCTGCGCCTCGCGGTCGAGAGTCAGCTGGACGTTGCCGCCCTTGCCCGACTTGTTGGACAGCAGGTCGACCAGCTTGTTGACGAACAGCAGGTCGTCGTCTCCGGAGAGCACGTCGTTCTGGCTGCGCTCGACGCCGGTCTGGTCGTAGAAGGAGAAGTAGCCGGTCTCGTGGGCGTACTTGAACGGCTCGTCGTAGGTGCGCAGGAAGTCGTAGTCGTCGTCGGACTCCACGCTCTCGGCGATCGGCTCGCGACCGACCAGGATCGCGCCGCGCTCGCGGGAGTAGGACGCCTCGATCACCCGGCGGTTCTGCGGGTCGTTGTCGTAGGCCTCGGACTTCCAGTACTGCAGCCAGGTGGCGTTGATCATCAGCGCCACGAACAGCAGCAGGCAGAAGATGGAGATGGTGCGGATCGGCTTGTTCATGCAGCTGGCCCGCCCATCTTGATGACCTGCGTCGTCTGGTCGTCGGCGTCGGCGCCGTCGTCGTCGACGGTGGACAGGTCGGGGACCGGCCGGCGGGCCTGGTCGGAGATGCGCAGGAGCAGCGCGGCCATCACCCAGTTCGCGATCAGGGAGGAGCCGCCGTAGGACAGGAACGGCGTGGTGAGGCCGGTGAGCGGGATCAGCCGGGTGACGCCGCCGATGACGACGAAGACCTGGAGCGCGAAGACCGCGGCGAGGCCGGTCGCCATCAGCTTGCCGAACCCGTCGCGGCAGATCAGCGCCGCGCGCAGGGCCCGCTCGACGATGAGGCCGTAGCAGAGGATCACCGCGATCACGCCGGTGAGCCCGAGCTCCTCGCCGATGGCCCCGATGATGAAGTCGGACTCGGCGAAGGGCACCCGCTCGGGGCTGCCGCCGCCGAAGCCGCGGCCGATCAGCCCGCCCCACGCCATGCCGAACAACGACTCGACGAGCTGCCCGCTGCCCGGGGTCTGGTCGTAGTACTTCATCGGGTCGAGCCAGATGTTGACGCGGTTCTGGACATGGGAGAGGAACTGGTAGGACACCGTGGCGCCGCCCAGGAACAGCAGGGCACCGACGACCAGCCAGCCCGGTCGCTCGGTCGCGACGTAGAGCATCACCAGGAACAGGCCGAAGAACAGCAGGCTGGAGCCGAGGTCGCGCTGGAAGACCAGGATGCCGAGGCTGATCAGCCACATCACCAGGATCGGGCCGAGGTCCCGCCCGCGCGGCAGGTCGATGCCGGCGATCCGCCGTCCGGCCAGCGCCAGCGCGTCGCGGTGCAGCACGAGGTAGCCGGCGAACGCGACCACCAGCAGCACCTTGGCGACCTCGCCGGGCTGGAAGCTGAACGGCCCCACGCTGATCCAGATCTTGGCGCCGTTGATGGTGTCGCCGACGCCGGGGACGAGCGGCAGCAGGAGCAGCACGATCGCGCCCAGCCCGCTGGTGTAGGTGAAGCGGGTCAGCACACGGTGGTCGCGGAGCAGCACCAGCGTGGCGACGAAGAGGATCACGCCCAGGGTCATCCAGGTCAGCTGCTTGTGTGGCAGGCCGTGCGGCTTGATCGGGTTGTCGGCGTAGACCAGGTCGAGACGGTGGATGACCGCGAGACCCAGGCCGTTGAGGGCGGTCACGACCGGCAGCAGCACGGGGTCGGCGTACGGCGCCACGATCCGGACCACGACGTGGGCGGCGATCGCGAGCGCCGCCAGCCCGGCGCCGTAGCCGACGATGTCGGGCGGCACCTCGCCCTCGACGCCGATGCCCACCGCGGCGTAGGCCCCGATGCCGACGGCCAGGGCGAGGATGAGCAGGAACAGCTCGGCGCCCCGGCGCCGCCGGTGCACGAACCCCATGACGAACCCTGCCTGCGACATCAGCAGTCCGCCTTCGACGCCGTCATCTGCTCGGCGAGGTCGGTCACGGTCTTGCGGGCGTCGGACAGGCTCATCGCGCTGATCCCGTCGCGCACCTTGCCGGCGTCGAAGTCGCAGAGCCGCTCGAGGGTGACGTTGCTGGTCTCGTAGGGGTGGGACAGGTCGATGCCGGGCAGCGACGCGTCGATGCCACGGTAGATGACCACCGTCCCGTCGTCCTCGCCGACGTAGTACTGGTCCTGGCTCCAGGACCAGGCGCCCGCGCCGATCAGCCAGAGCACGCCGATGAGCACCGCGAGCGCGAGCAGCCGGCTCAGCCAGGAGTAGCGGCCCGGTGCGATGGGCGCGTAGCGGACCGCCTCGGGGTCGGTGACGGGGTCGCTGTTGATCGCGAACCCGATCTCCTCGGGGATCTCCGCACGCACCGGCTCGAGCTCGCCGGTGTCGCCGGCGCGGTGGCCGCGGAACAGGCTCCCCGTCCTCGGAGCGGCCTTGCTGCGCGTGCGGCGCGCCCCCATGTCGGCGGCGGCGCCGACCAGCAACGGGGTCTGGCCCGGGTCGTCGGGGCTGCCCTCGACGAGGTCGGCGACCAGGCAGGTGACGTTGTCGGAGCTGCCGCCCTCGAGGCTGGCCCGGACCAGCTCGACGGCTGCGTAGTCGGGGGAGCCGCTGGCGAGGATGTCGGCGAGCCGGCCCTGGTCGAGCACCCCGGTGCCGTCGCTGCACAGCAGCAGCCGGTCACCGAGCTGCAGCTCGAGGACGAACAGGTCGGGCTCGAGGTCGTGGGTGCCGTCGATGGCCTTGAGGATGAGGTTCTTGTGGGGGTGGACCCGCGCGTCGGCCTCGGTGATCCGGCCCTCGTCGATCAGGGTCTGGACGAACGTGTGGTCGTTGGTGAGCTGGCTGATCTCGCCGTCGCGGAACAGGTAGGCGCGGCTGTCGCCGACGTGGCCCATGCCGACCCGCTGCCCGTCGAAGAGCGCGACGGTGGCGGTGGTGCTGGTGCCGTTGAGGGAGGGGTTCTCGTCGACCAGCTCGGCGATCCGGTCGTGGGCGCGGTGCAGGGCGTTGCTCACCAGCCCGAGGAGGTCGCTCTCGCTGGTGTCCGCGCCGGGCGGACTGTCCTCCAGCTTGCGCAGCTGGGCGACCGCCGTGCTGGACGCGATGTCACCACGCGCCGCACCACCGACGCCGTCACAGACGGCGACGACGTGCGGGCCGACGTAGCCCGAGTCCTGGTTGTCCTTGCGGACGCGACCGACGTCGGAGATCGCGGAGAAGTCCAGCCGCACGGCTAATCCGTCCCCATCATTTGCGCAGCTCGAGGATCGTCTTGCCGATGCGCACCTGGGTGCCGAGCGTGATGGTCGTGGGCTGGGTGATCCGGACGGTGCCGATGTAGGTGCCGTTGGTGGAGCCGAGGTCCTCGACGAACCACTGGTCTCCGGACGCCGCGATCCGGGCGTGCCTGGTCGAGACGTAGTCGTCGTCGAGCTTGATGCCCGCGTCGCTGCCGCGCCCGATGAGGATCGGCGCGTGGTCGAGGTCGGCCCGCTCGCCGACGTTGCTGCCCTCGGTCACGATGACGTGGGTGGGGCTCCCGCGTCGCTTGGACGGCTGCTTCTTCGCCCCGCGCTTCTCCTTGCGGGCGGCGTCGGCTCCGCGCGCTGCCTCGGGCACCCGGGCGCCGAACATGTCCGATCGGATGACGGAGATGGCGGAGAGCACGAAGATCCACAGGATGGCCAGGTAGGCGATCCTGATGAGGAAGAGGGTGAGCTCAGACAACGGCTCCACCCAGGCCGCCGAGGGGGTCGTCCTCGTCCTCCTCGACGATCCGCACGGTCATCGTGGTGTTGCCGATCCGCACCTGGCTGCCGTCGTGCAGCCCGGCCTTGGTCACCTTGTGACCGTCGATGAGCATGCCGTTGGTGGAGCCGAGGTCGCGGACCTCGATCTTGAGGTCGTCCTTGCCCTGGCGCACGTCGGTGCGCACGTCGAACTCGATGTGCCGCCGGCTCACGCCCGGGTCGTTGATCCGCACGTCGGCCTCGGTGCCTCGCCCGACGACCAGGCCGGGCGGCTGGAGGGGGTGCCGGGTCCGGTTGATCTCGAGGACGGCCCGCGCGCGGCGCACCTGGGTGTGGGTGGCGTTGCTCTGCACCCGCGCCTGCGCCTTGCTCCGGATCCGGAACCGGCCGGTGGTCAGGTCGTCGGCCTTCTCGAACTCGATGGCGATCGGTCCGGGGAACACGTAGCCCTGCTGGTCCGCGTGGTCCTGGACCTGGTGGACGAGCTCGTCGGCGAGGGCGGTGTCGTAGGGCGCGAGCCGGTCGAGGTCGACCTGGCTGAGCTCGACGTGGAAGTCGTTGGGGACCATCCGCCGCTCGCGGCTGAGGATCTGGGCGTTGTTGTCGCACTCGCGCTGCAGCGCGGCCGCGATCTCCACCGGCTGCACCGCGCTGCGGAAGGCGCGTGCGAAGGCGCCGGAGATCATGTTCTCCAGTCGCTGCTCGAACCGCTGCAGCCCGCCCACGTCGCCTCCTTCCGCTCGGGGTCCCGCTCGCTGTCGTGATGGCGTGCAGACCAGCCGCGGTGGCACTGTTCCAACGGTGGAGCACCGGTCGGCGGTCGCCCCGACTGTATCGGGGTACCCGTTCACCCTCGGGGACGCCGTCAGGTGCCGTTCTGTTCTGTCCTGTGGTCTGTCCTGTGGTGTTTTGGCCGCCTTCTGACGGCTGGGCTAACCTTGGCGGGCTTCACGCGCGAGTGGCGGAACAGGCAGACGCGCACGGTTCAGGTCCGTGTGTCCGAAAGGACGTGGGGGTTCAACTCCCCCCTCGCGCAAACACAACAGCCCCAGGTCTTCCGACCTGGGGCTTTGTCGTTCACGCATGGGTGCTCGGCGGGCTCATGTGCCGAAATAGGTGCTAAGCCCCTGCGGGGTTCGCCTCGAGGTGCTTGGCGAAGCGGTCGATCGCGCTCTTCTGCATCGTCGGGGTGACGTGGCTGTGGTGTAGACAAGGAGGTGCTCGGGCGCGGAGAGCGCAAGGAAACCCGCGACCGCGAGCCCGGTGGGGATGTCGAAGAGGACCACGGGGTCCAGCGGCGTCCTACCCGGCGGCCCGGCCAGGTAGCTCGCGGTCACCGGCAGAGCGAAGTCGGTGGCGAGTGCGAGCACCGCGACGGCTTGGAACGCATGGAGCACGGCCGCGCCCACGTTGGCCCTGCGAGATGCGAGGTGTGGCCAACGTCTGGCTCGTCTATGGAGGCGTCCACGTCACGCGCAGGTCGAGCTTGCGCCGGCAGCGAGGCGCCTCAGCTCTCGCAGGCCGGCCGTCAGGAGGTCGGCCACAGTGCTAGGCGGTACGTCGAGCAGGGCAGCCGCCTCACGGTAGGTGAGCCCGCCGAACACGCACAACGCAAGGCTCGCGCGCTGGAGCCGGGCGAGCCGGCTCACCTGCACCATGACAGGCGGCAGCAGCACTGCACCAGACGTCTCGCCGGCGGGTTCCTGGGTGTGCCGGTACACGTGGCGAACCAGGGACCGCCGCGCCTCTTCGGTCGACACGCCGCGAATCGAGCGGGCGAGGTCGGCCATCGCGAGCCTCACGGCCTCGGCAGCGGCCGCCTCGTTCCCGAGGAGCGCGCACGCGAGCGCGTGGGCAGACGACCCGTGGCGGTCCCACAGGTCCTCCAGTTCCCGCCTGGTGACCGATCCTGCGGGTGCGCTCTGGGTTTCGGCACGCGAAGCGATCTGTGCTCGTCGGGACTCGGCCTCACCGGCCCGCCCCCACCGGCGACCCGGGACACGGGCGCGCGCGCCGACCAGACCAGGGGCCTGTTCTGTCAGTTCCATCGCCGACCATCCCTCTCCCTGACCGTTGGCTGCCTCGCGTCTCGGTCGTGCTGGGCTCAGAGCCAACTCTGCATGATGTCGAGGGTTTGCACAAGGTTCTGTGGGCACTAGTCTGTACAAACCATGTACACGATCAAGCAGGCTTCCCGGCTCACCGGTGTATCCGAGGCGTCCCTGCGCGCCTGGGAGAGGCGCTACGGCGTCGTCGCACCGCAGCGGAACGAGTCCGGGTACCGCGTCTACGACGAGGAGGCCCTGGCGGCCATCTCGACCATGCGCCGGCTCGTGAACGACGGCTGGTCGCCGGCAGAGGCTGCCGACGCGGTTCGCAGCGGGACAGTCCCCGCCGTTCGGGACGAGGTGGTCAGCCCCGGGACTTCTGACGGTCTCCGACAACCGAACGCGGCCAGCTACATGGAACGGTTCCTGTCCTCGGCAGCGCAGATGGACACAGCGGGAATCGAGGAGAGCCTCGATGGAGGTTTCGCGCTCGGATCGTTCGAGCATGTGGTCGACTCGTGGCTGTTCCCCGCCCTCGAGGCACTCGGCGAGGGCTGGGCGCGCGGCGAGATCGACGTAGCCGGGGAGCACGCGGCCAGCCACGCGGTCCATCGACGGCTCTCCGCCGCGTTCGACGCAGCGGGCAGCAGGTCCAGAGGTCCGACGGTCGTGGTCGGGCTACCCACCGGCAGCCAGCACGACCTCGGCGCCCTGGCGTTTGCCACCGCGATCCGCAGGAGGGGCATGGACGTTCTCTACCTCGGTGCCAACGTGCCGGTGAGCAGCTGGGAGGCGGCGGTGCGCAGCCGCGAGGCCAGAGCAGCGGTGATGTCTGTTGTCACGCCCCAGGACCGCCCGGCCGCGGTCGCGGTCGCCGAGCGACTGCTCAGCCTGGCCCCGGTCCCGACGGTGTGCGCCGGTGGGGCATCCGCGGCGAACCTTGCTGGTGGAGTCCAGACGCTGGCATCGAGCATCGGGTCAGCAGCCCAGGAGCTCGACCAGCTCGCGCAGGCAACCGGTTACTAGTCCATTCCTGCCTCGGGCGGAACAGGTCCGGTCCTGCGTTCACCTCAGGTCGGAGACGACGGCGCGGGCGGCGCGGCGCCCGGAGGTGAGAGCGCCCTGGATGGAGCTCGTGTCGCGAA
>CAVXZS010000014.1:0-242387 GCA_963766475.1 uncultured Actinomycetota bacterium
CGCAGCCGCTGGTTGACCGCCTCCGGGGCGAACTCGTGGTCGACGACGAGCCGGGTCAGCCCCACGACGGCGGCGTCCTCGCCGAGCGCGCCCAGCTGCAGGGCCATGTGCCGGGTGGCGCGGGGCAGCGCGGACCGGTAGAGCGTCTCGCGGATCCCGGCCAGGAGCGGCGCCGAGGCCAGGTCGCCGCCGATGAGCAGCACCTCGGGGTTGAGCAGGCACACCACCGTCGCCATCACCTCGCCGATGCGTCGCCCGGCCTGCTGGGTGACGCGCGCGGCGTCGGCGTTCCCTGCCCGCAGGAGCTCCCGGACTTCGTGCCCCGACGCGGCGGGGTGGCCCTGCTCGGTCAGCTCGGCGGCCACGGCGCGCCCGCTGGCGACCGCGGCGAGGCACCCCTGCATGCCGCACTGGCACAGCGCGTCGGACCGCGGGGCGACCCGCACGTGGCCGATGTCGCCGGCGCCGCCGTCCGCGCCGGTGTAGAGCCGCCCGTCGATGACCAGACCGGTGCCGATGCCGGTGGACACCTTGACCAGGCACAGCGCGCGGAGGCCGTCGTGCCCGGCGGCGTACTCCCCGAGCGCTGCCGCGTCCGCGTCGTTGGCGGTGAGCACCGGGACGCCGGGCAGGGCGCCCTGCAGGTGCTCGGCGACCGGGTAGGCGTCCCACCCCGGGAGGATCGGTGGCTGGCTCGGCCGGCCGGAGACGGGGTCGATCGGACCGGGCAGGCTCAGCCCGGCACCGCACAGGTCGCCGGGAGCGACGTCGTGCTTCTCGAGCAGCGTGGTCAGCCCCGCTGCGATCTCGTCGAGCACCACCGACGGCCCCGCCTCGACCGGGACGTCGATCTCGGTGTCACCGAGGACCGTGCCACCCAGGTCGGTGACCGCGATCCGGGTGTGGGTGGTGTCGACGGCCGCGGCCACGACCCGCGACTGCCCGCTGTTGAACGCGAGGCTGCGCCGGCGGCGTCCGCCGGTGGCCTCGCCGGTCTCCCCCTCGACGACCATCCCGGCGGCCAGCAGGGCGTCGAGCCGCTGCGCCACCGTCATGCGGGACAGTCCGGTCAGCTCCAGGACGTCGCCTCGCGTGGTCGCCCGGCCGTGCCGGATCAGCTCGAGGATGTCGCCGGGGCCGTTGGGCACGGCCTGAGTGTAGCGATTGAGCATCAAATGCTTGACAGTTGTGTGACATAGGTCCAGTGTCTGGACAAAAGTGTGACTCACACCCGGAGGCCCCATGTCCACACACCGCACGCGCCGCGCTCGGGGCGCCGCGCTCCTCGCGACCGCGACCATCGTGGCGGCCTCCCTGGCCGCCTGCAGCTCCGACGACGACAGCGGGACGGGGGTGGTGGCGGCGGTGACGCCAAGAAGATCACCGTCTGGATCGAGGAGGACCTCCCCGACCGGGTGGCCGCCACCCAGACGATCGTCGACGCGTTCACGGCGAAGACCGGCATCGACGTCGAGCTGACACCGGTCGCCGAGGACCAGTTCAACCAGATCCTCACCTCCAACGCGGCGGCCGGCGACCTGCCGGACGTCATGGGCGGCATCCCGCTCGGCCAGATCCGCACGCTGTCCTCCAACGAGCTCCTCGACACCGACGCGGTGGCCGACGTGATCGACGAGCTCGGGTCCGACACGTTCAGCGAGAGCGCGCTCGAGCTGACCTCTGACGGCGACACGCCCCTGGCGGTCCCCAGCGAGTCGTGGGTCCAGCTGCTCGTCTACCGCAAGGACCTCTTCGACCAGGCCGGGCTGGCGGCGCCCGAGACGTACGACGACGTGCTGGCGGCCGCCGAGGCGCTGGACAGCTCGGACGTGGCGGGCTTCGTCGGCGCCAACGTGGCCGGTGACGCGTTCACCGAGCAGACCTTCGAGGAGATCGGGCTCGGCAACGGCTGCGAGCTCGTCGACGACGACGGTGAGGTCACCTTCGGCAGCGACGAGTGCGTCGAGGCGATGGACTTCTACGGCCAGCTCCTCACCGACTACTCCGTCGACGGCGCCCAGGACGTCGACACCACGCGGGCGTCGTACTTCGCCGGTCAGGCGGCGATGGTCATCTGGTCGAGCTTCATCCTCGACGAGCTCGCGGGGCTGCGGAACGACGCGGCTGCCGACCTGCCCCGAGTGTACGGACGACCCGTCGTTCCTGGCCAAGAACAGCGGCGTGGTCACCGCCCTCCAGGGCCCGTCCGGTGACGAGCCGGCGACCTTCGGCGAGATCACGTCGTGGACGATCCCGGCCGAGGCGGCCACCGACCCGGCCAAGCAGTTCATCGAGTACATGATGACCGACGGCTACGAGCCGTGGATCGCCATCGCCCCCGAGGGCAAGATCCCGGTGCGAGCCGGCGCCTCCGCGGACTCCACGGAGTACGCCGACGCGTGGGCCGGCATGGACGTCGGCGTCGACACCAAGGCGCCGCTCTCGCAGTTCTACGGCCAGGAGGTCATCGACGCGCTCACCGCCGGCACCGACACCCTGAGCCGCTGGGCGATCCCGCAGGGCCAGGGTGACCTGCTCGGCGCGATCCAGGGCGAGCAGCCGGTGGCCAACGCGGTCAACGAGGTGTCCAACGGCACCTCTGCGGATGATGCGGTGCAGCAGGCCGCCGACGCGATCAAGGCTGCCGCGGACTCGCTGTGACCATCAGCGGCCCCACTGCTCCCGCTGGGGCGACGGTCGAGGCACCGGATCCGGTGCACCGCGACCGGAAGCCCCAGCGGGGGCGGTCCGCCCGGTCCCGCGAGGACCGCCGTACCGGCTACCTGCTCATCTCCCCCACGGTCGTCATCGTCTTCACGATGGTGATCCTGCCGATCCTGTGGACCATCTCGCTGGCGTTCCAGCACGTGCGGCTGCTCAACCTGCGCCGCACCGGCTTCATCGGCGACTACAGCCTCGACAACTTCCAGAACGTCCTCACCTCCCCCGGCTTCGTCGACGCGCTGATCACGACGCTCGTCTACTCGGTGTGCGGCACGGCGTGCGCGATCGGCCTGGGGCTGGTGGCGGCCCTCGCGCTGCGCAAGCCGTTCCGCGGCCGGGGGCTGGTGCGCGCCTGCATGCTGGTGCCGTACGTCGCGCCGGTCGTGGCCGCGACGTTCGTGTGGACCACGATGCTCAACCCGCAGTTCGGCGTGGTCAACCACTACGGCACCTCGCTGCTCGGCTGGGACGAGCCGATCGCCTTCCTGAGCTCGGGCGAGCCGCTCTCGGTGTTCGGTCTCGACCTCCACGTCAGCAAGTCGCTGGCCACGGTCGTGCTGTTCGAGGGGTGGCGGTCCTTCCCGTTCGCTTTCCTCTTCCTCACCGCCCGGATCCAGGCCATCCCCGACACCCTGGAGGAGGCGGCCGTCGTCGACGGCGCGACCCCGACGCAGCGGTTCCGCTACATCGTGCTGCCCCAGCTGATGCCGACCATCGCGGTGCTGACGGTGCTGCGGTTCATCTGGACCTTCAACAACTTCGACGACATCTACCTGCTGACCGGCGGGGGGTCCGGCACCCAGGTCGTCGCGGTCCGGGTCTACGACTACCTGATCAACCGAGGCGACATCGGCGCCGCGGCGGCCCAGGCGCTGGTGCTCGCCGCGATCCTCGCCGTGCTGGTGGGGGTCTACCTCAAGCTGTTCGGCCGCTCCGAGGAGGTGGCGTAGGTGTCGACGCTCAACCGCGACCTCATCGAGCGCAAGGTCTTCGGCGCGCTGCGGCCGATCATCATCGTCTTCCTGCTGGTGATCTGCCTGTTCCCCTTCTACTACATGGTGCTGCTGTCCTTCCGCCCGCTGGACGCCGTCCTCCAGGACCCGGGTGCGCTCTGGCCCGACCCGAGCGACATCGACTTCGGGACCTACCGGGACGTGCTGGCCTCGCAGTCCGACGGCGGACAGGGGTTCCTGAACTTCATCAAGAACAGCTTCTTCGTCGCGATCGGCACGGTCGTGCTGAGCCTGCTGGTCTCGATCCCCGGCGCCTACGCCGTCAGCCGGCTGGAGTTCTTCGGACGCCGCCAGATCAGCGCGGTCTTCCTCGGCGTCTACTTCTTCCCCGCCATCCTGCTGGCCATCCCGCTGTTCGTGTTCTTCACGCGCATCGAGCAGCGCGGCACGCTGACCGGCCTGCTCGTCGTCTACGTCGCCCAGGTCGCCGCGGTCTCCATCTACATGCTGCGCAACTACTTCGACACCATCCCCGCCAGCCTCGAGGAGTCGGCGGCGATCGACGGCTGCACCCGGATCCAGGCGATGCGGCACATCAGCCTGCCTCTCGCCATGCCGGCGATCGCCTCCAACGCGCTGTTCATCTTCATGATCGCGTGGAACGAGTTCCTCTTCGCGCTGCTCTTCCTGGTCGAGAAGCGGGAGAAGTGGACGGTCTCGCTCGGCCTGTCCCAGCTCTCCGGGAGCATCGAGGTCCCGACCACGGTCCTGATGGCCGGCTCGGTGATCCTGACCCTGCCGATCATCATCCTGTTCTTCCTCAGTGAACGCTGGCTGGCCGGTGGCCTCACCGCCGGCGCCGAGAAGGGCTGACCCTCCAACCCCACTCCTTCCAGGAGGACACCCCCATGCCCGACGTCGTGTCGTTCACCGCTCCCCACGAGGTCGCGCTGGTCCCGTGCGAGGCCCAGCCGATGGCGCCGGGCTCGGTGCGCGTCCGCACGTGGTACTCCGGCATCTCGGCCGGGACCGAGCTGACGGCGTACCGCGGCTCGAACCCCTACCTGACCGGCACCTGGGACGCCGAGCGCCGGCTCTTCGTGCCGGGGGCGCCGACCTTCGCCTACCCGGTCGAGGGCTGGGGCTACTCCGAGGTCGGCGAGGTCGTGGAGGTGGCCGACGACGTCGAGCGACCCCGGCTCGGTGACGTGGTGCACGGCATCTGGGGGCACCGCAGCGAAGCCGTGGTCCCGGCCGCCGCGGTCCGCGACCGGGTCTGGACCGCGGACGACGCGATCTCGGGCACCTTCGCCCGGGTCGGGTCGATCGCGCTCAACGCGGTGCTGGCGGCCGAGGCCCGGCTCGGTGACCGGGTCGCCGTCTTCGGCCAGGGCGTGATCGGCCTGCTCGCCACCCGGCTGGCCACCCTCGCCGGGGCCGACGTGGTCGCCGTCGACACCGTGCCCCGCCGGCTCGAGGCGGCGCGCGCGATGGGCGCGCTCGAGGTCGTGACCGCCGACGTCGAGGGCGGCGCCGGCCCGGTCATCCGTGACTGGGCGCCCGGCGGGGTCGACTCGGCCATCGAGCTGAGCGGCAGCGACCGGGCCCTGCACGAAGCGGTCCGCTCGGTGGTCGTCGACGGGACCGTCGTCGCGTCCGGCTTCTACCAGGGCGGCGCCGGACACCTCCGGCTCGGCGAGGAGTTCCACCACAACCGGGTCCGCATCGTCGCCAGCCAGATCTCCGGCACCCCCGTCGCGCTCGGCCCCCGCTGGGACCAGCCGAGGCTCGTGCGCACCTTCATGGAGCAGGTCCGGCGCGGGCAGGTGGACGTCCGGTCGCTGGTGACCGACGTGGTCGAGGCAGCCGACGTCGCGTCGATCTTCCAGCGCCTCGACGGTGGGGACCCCGCCATCCTGCAGGCGGTGCTCCGCTTCCCCGCGGCCCCGGGGTCGGCGTGACCCCGGACACCGCGCCGCGCTTCCCGGCCGACCGCGGTGGTGTCGCGATCCTGGGCGCCGGCACGATCGCGCAGTCCGCGCACCTGCCCGCCTACGAGCAGTACGACGTGGGAGTCGCCGGCGTCTGGAGCCGGTCGCCGGAGACCACGGCGACGGTGCGCGACCGGTTCCCGTCCGTCGGGCGGGTCTACGCCAGCGCCGAGGAGCTCCTCGCCGACCCCGAGGTCCGCTACGTCGACCTCGCGACCGGGCCGGAGGGCCGGCTCGACTGGATCGAGGCGGCGGTCGAGGCGGGCAAGCACGTGCTGGCCCAGAAGCCGCTGACCCTGTCCACCGCGGACCTGGCCCGGCTGCCGGCCCTGCTGGAGCGAGCCCGCGACGCCGGTGTCCGGGTCGCGGTCAACCACAACGGGCGGTGGGCTCCGCCGTGGCGCGCCACCTCGCTCCTGGTGCGCGACGGTGCGGTCGGCGAGGTCGTCGGCGTCACTCACCTGCACGACAAGCCGCTTCCTCCGCTGGCCGGCACGCCGTTCGACGACGTACCGCACATGCTGCTGACCGACTACCTGCTGCACTGGGTCGACATCACCCGCGGCTGGCTGGCCGACGGCGGCGCGGGTCCGGTGACCCGGGTGCACGCCGTCGACTCGCGCGTGCCGGGGCAGCCGGACGAGGCGCGCAACCCCTGGTCCGCGACGCTCTCGATGGCCACCGGCTCGGGGGCGACGGCGACGCTGCGGATCAGCGGCAGCAACGTGGCCTCCCAGCCCGGCTGCCCGTTCTGGGTGCACGGCACCACCGGCAGCCTGCGCGGCAGCGTCCTCCTCGACTCCGACCGGCTCGAGCTCGACGACGGCTCGACCCGCACCCCGGTCGAGCTCTCCGGCGCGTGGTTCGTCGACGGCTTCGCCGCGACGATGGGCGAGCTGATGTGTGCCGTCGCCGACGACCGCGAGCCCGAGAACTCCGCGGCGGACGCGGCGCGCTCGGTCGCCGTGGTGCTCGCGGCCCGCGAGTCCGCCGAGCGCGACGGCGCGCCGGTGGAGGTCACGGCGTGAGCGACGTCAGCGATCCGGGCGACGACGTGGTCGACGAGGTGCCGGTGGACCCCGCCGCCGGCCGGGTCTACGCCGAGGGCTGGCAGAGCTGGAGCCCCGCCACGTGGTACCCGCTCACCGCGCGCGGGCTGCGGCCCGATGGGGAGTGGCAGCACCTGATGCGGTTCCGTCCCGGCACTCCCGTGGCCGACGACGGCGTCCAGGGCGAGGGGCTGCTCGTCGTCGACCCGGGCACGGGCGATCCCGTCCGGCTCTACGGCAGCACCGACGCCGTCTCGGTGCCCACCCTGCGCGGGGTGCTCGAGGGCGACCGTGTGGTCGTCCGGTCCACCGGGCCGGTCGACGTACGCACCGACGACGCGGCCGAGGACGCGCTCGCGGCGTACGGCGACGCCTGGGGCTCCGCGCCGACGGTCCCGCCGCCGTCGGTGTGGTGCTCGTGGTACCGCTACTTCGAGGAGGTCACCGCCGCCGACGTGCTGGAGAACCTCGACGCGCTCGCCCGCGAGGACCTCGCCGTCGACGTGGTGCAGATCGACGACGGGTGGAGCCCCGGCCTCGGCGAGGGCCTCCGCGAGTCCGAGCGCTTCGGGTCGCTGGCGGCGGTGGTCGACGCGATCCGGTCGTCGGGGCGGCGCGCCGGCATCTGGCTGGCGCCGTTCCTGGTCGGCGACCGGACCACGCTCGCCCGGGAGCATCCCGACTGGCTGGTCGGACCGGCCGGGCTCAACTGGGGCCAGTCGCTCCTCGGTCTCGACCTCACCCACCCCGGCGTGCGCGAGCTCCTCGCCGATGCCGTGCACCGGCTCGTCGGCCTGGGCGTCGACTACCTCAAGCTGGACTTCCTCTACGCCGGCGCGGTCCCGGGCCGACGGCACGCCGATGTCGACGGCGTGGCCGCCTACCGCGACGGGCTGGCCCTGGTGAGGGAGGCGGCGGGGCCCGACGCCTACCTCGTCGGGTGCGGCGCGCCGCTGCTGCCCAGCGTCGGCCTGGTCGACGCCATGCGCGTCTCACCGGACACGTTCCACGAGGGCGGCGAGGACGGGTCGACCGGCCTGCGCGGCCTCATGCCGCTCGCGGCCCGGGCCTGGCAGCAGGGCAGGCTCTGGACCAGCGACCCCGACTGCGTGGTGGCCCGGCCGTCGTACTCCCAGCGCGAGCGGTGGGCCGACTCGGCCATGCAGCTGGGTGGCCTCAGGTCCTTCTCCGACCGGGTGGCCGAGCTGGACGACTGGGGCCTGGCGACGGTGCGCACGATGCTGGCCGACGGCGGCTCGGGCGACGCTCTGCCGCAGGACCGGGTCCGCGCGGCCGCGCGCGTCGCCCAGGACGAGGGCGCCGCATGACCGCGGTGGCCTCGGACTCGCTCACCGCCCGGATCTCCCCGCTCGTCGCGTTCCTCTACCCCGACCAGCAGGCCGAGGTCTGCGCCGACCTGGTCGCGCTGGCCGAGCGGTACGCCGCCCTGCTGGTCGACCGCCGGATCGAGGCGCCGACCCACCGCACCGCGTGCCTGATCACCTACGGCGACGGCATCCGGCGACCGGGCGAGGCGCCGCTGCACACGCTGGCCGGCTTCCTCGACGAGCACGTCGGCGACGTCGTCAGCGACGTACACCTGCTGCCGATGTTCCCGTGGACGTCCGACGACGGCTTCGCGGTGGTCGACCACCGGCAGGTCAACCCGGCGCTCGGGAGCTGGTCCGACGTGGCCGAGCTGGCGGGCCACCACGGGCTGATGTTCGACTTCGTCGCCAACCACACCTCCAGCAGCAGCCCGTGGTTCTCCGGCTGGCTGGCCCGCGACCCGCGCTACGACGGTTTCTACCTGGAGCGGGACCCCGGCTTCGACGACTCGCTGGTCGTGCGCCCACGCACCACGCCGCTCCACCACCCCTTCACGAGGCCGGACGGCACGACGGTGTGGGCCTGGACGACGTTCGGCGAGGACCAGGTCGACGTGGACGTCCGCCAGCCGCGCACGCTGCTCGAGCTGACCGACGTGCTCCTCGGCTACCTGTCCCGCGGCGCGTCCGCCGTGCGGCTGGACGCGATCGGCTTCCTGTGGAAGGAGTCCGGGACGCCGTGCCTGCACCTGCCGCAGACCCACGCCGTGATCAAGCTCTGGCGGGCGCTCGTCGACCACGTGGCACCGGGCGCGCGGCTGCTGACCGAGACCAACGTGCCCCACCACGAGAACGTCGCCTACTTCGGCGACGGCCACGACGAGGCGCACCTCGTCTACCAGTTCGCCCTGCCACCGCTGGTGCTGCACTCCTTCGTGGCCGAGTCCACCGCCCGGCTGAGCGCCTGGGCCAGCACCATCGGTCCGGTCAGCGACACCGCCACCTGGTTCAACTTCCTGGCCAGCCACGACGGCATCGGGCTCCGCGCCACCGAGGGCATCCTCGACGACGACGAGCGCGCCGGGCTGGTCGAGCGCACCCGGTCCCACGGCGGCGAGATCTCCTGGGCGACCCGGCCCGACGGCACGCGCACGGTCTACGAGCTCAACCTCAGCTACCTCGACGCGCTCTGCACCGTCGACCAGGCGCGCGACCCGGCGACCGTCGCGGCGAAGACCCTCGCCGCGCACAGCATCCTGTTCGCGTTCCTCGGTGTGCCCGCGATCTACTACCACTCGCTCGTCGGCTCGCCGCCCGACCTCGAGGGGATGGTCAGCAGCCGGATCAACCGGCGGATCAACCGCGCCGTCCTGGACGCCGACCGGCTGGCCCACGAGCTCCGCGAGGACCCACGGCGCCGGCGGATCTTCGACGGGCTGCGCCACCTCCTCGACGTACGCCGCGGCCACGAGGCGTTCTCCCCGTTCGGCACCCAGCGCGTGGAGCTCCTGGACGACCGGGTCTTCGCGCTGCGCCGGGGTGAGGACACCGCCGACGAGCTGCGGTGCATCACCAACGTGAGCGGCGGCGAGGTGAGCCTGCCGGAGGTCCGGGGGTTCGACCTGCTGAGCGGCGTGCAGGTCGACAGCCTGGTGCTGGGGCCGTGGCAGTCGGCCTGGGTCCGCCCGTAGGTCCGCCGGCGGGGCGGCGGGTGCGCTAGGGACGCGCTCGATGACGGCCGGGGGTGGTGCCCAGGATGTGCGCGAAGGCCGCGATGAAGCTGCTGGGGTTCGCCCACCCACAGGCGTGGGCCACATGAGTGGTGTCGTGGCCGTCGGCAAGCAGGACGAGCGCGTGGGAGATGCGTAGCTGCGTGCGCCACTCGTAGAACGTCATGCCGAGCTCGTCGCGCAGCAGCCGGCTGAGGGTGCGGGCGCTGGCTCCGACCTTCTGGCCGAGCCCGGCCAGCGAGGTGTTGTCCGCGGGGTTCTCCCACAGCAGCCGCGCGACGGACTGCAGCCGGTCGTCGCGTGGCTCCGGCAGCTTCAGCGGCTGCGCAGGCGCCTGGTGGAGCTCATCGACGAGGACCCGGCGCAGCCGCGCGCCCGAGCCATGTCCGTCGCTGCCGGTGGCGCCCTCGTCGTTGCGTGCGCCGGAGAGGGTGAGGAGGAGCTCGCGGGCGAGGTCGGAAGCCATGAACACGGCGGGATGGTCCGGCACCAGCCGGGCCAGGGATGCCGACAGGAACTCGATCCGCATGTCGGTGCGGCCGTGGGCTCGGTGCTGGTGCTCGAACCCCGCCGGGATCCAGGCCACCCGGTTGGCCGGAACGATCCAGGTCGCACGCTCGGTGTGCACGGACAGCACGCCACGCGCGGCGTACACGAGATGCCCCCGTCGGTGCGAGTGCACCGTGCTCGTCCCGCCCGACGGCCACAGGTGTGCGCCACCGGACGGCCACAGCCGTGACGAGGGTGCGAGTGAGGCTTGGCGGCCAACGAGCATTGGTTGGCATTCTACCGGTGGCCAGCCAAGCGGCTCTCGCGCGACGGTGGAGGCATGCCTACGACGATGCGAGCAGCGGTGTCTGTCAGAGCGGGTGCGCCGGAGGTGCTCGAGGTCCGTGACGTCCCGCTGCCGACGGTCCGCGACGGCTGGAGCCTGGTGCAGGTCAAGGGCGCCGGGCTCAACCGGTCGGAGCTGCGGACCCGCGAGGGGCACTCACCGAGTGTGACGTTCCCGCGAGTGCTGGGGATCGAGTGTGTCGGGGTCGTCGCCGCCTCGACCGATCCCGAGGTGCCCGACGGCACGACCGTCGCGGCGGTGATGGGTGGGATGGGCCGGGAGTTCGACGGGGGCTACGCGGAGTACGCACTGCTTCCGAACTCGCTGCTGATGCCGGTCACGACCACGTTGGCGTGGGACGTCCTGGCCGCGCTGCCCGAGACCTACCTGACCGCGCAGGGCTCGCTCGACGTCCTGGGGGCCGAGCCGGGCAGCCGGCTGCTGATCCGGGGCGGGACCTCGTCGGTGGGCATGGCCGCCGCGTCGATCGCCGCCGGCCACGGTCTCGAGACCGCCGCCACGACCCGGCGACCGGAGAAGGCCGCCGCGCTGGCCGCGGCCGGCGTGGACCACGTGCTCGTCGACGATGGCGGGGCACTGGCGGCGAAGGTGCACGCCGTCTGGCCCGAGGGGCCGGACCTGGTGCTGGACCTCGTCGGGGCGAGCACGGCCGTCGACTCGCTGCACCTGGTCCGCCGGGCCGGGACGGTCTGCGTGTCGGGCTCGCTCAGCGGCTGGTTGATCCAGGACTTCGAGCCGATCGCGATGATCCCGTCGGGGACCAGGCTCACCGCCTTCCACAGCGACAACCTGAAGGGCGACGCGGGCCGAGCCGTGCTGCAGCGAATCGTCGGCGAGGTCGAGGCCGGCGTCTACCGACCCCACCTCGCCCGCGTCTTCGGTCTCGACGACATCGTCACCGCCCACCGCTACATGGAGGACAACCAGGCGACCGGCAAGGTCGTCGTGGTGCCGTAGTCAGTCCCGGGGGACGGACTCAGAGCAGCGGCAGGTGCGGGTCGTCGCTCGGCACCCGGCCGGCGGCCCGACGGATCCACTCGAGGCCGGCACCGGGTGCGGGCGCGCCGGTCCGCTCGACGTACGCCGCCGCGAGCGCGTCGCTCACCTCGGCGACCGCCGCCGGCAGCAGCGGTGCGTCCGTGCGGCCGAGCGCCCGCTGGAGGTCGTCGCCGTGGACCACGAGCTCGAGCAGCCGGGTCGTCAGGTAGTCGTCGCGGGCGATCGGGCCGCGCCGGGCTTGGAGCATGTCCCCGGGGATCGCGTCGATCGCCTCGAACGCCTCGGCCGCCGTACGCCGTAAGCCGCCGACCAGGTCGTCACCGAAGGTCGCCATGATCTCGCGGGTCATGCCGGAGATCTGTTCTGAGGCAGGCGGGTAGGCACGGACGTACTCCCCGAGCGACAGCGGCACGGCGCCGGGCGGCGCGGCCGTGACGAAGCGGCAGAGGCCGATCCCGAGCCCGAGGTGGGCCACCAGCTCGCGGACGGTCCAGTCCCCCAGCCCGACAGGCTCGACGAGGTGGGCACTCACCGGCACCTCGTCGAGCCAGTCCGCGAGGACGGCGTACTGCTCCTCCAGCAACGTCCGCACGTCGCCAGACACTGGTCGACGCGTCAGCGGCCGTCGAGGCCGACCACGGACAGCCATGCTTCAGATCCGGCCAATTGCGCTGGGCGGCGACTCAGCCGCCCCAGGTGCGCAGGGTGGGCCGGTAGACCAGCTCGGTGATGTCGGAGTCGAGGGTCCGGCTCTGCAGCAGCTCCAGGTCGAAGTCGGCCGCGCCGGCGAAGATCGGCTCTTCCCCGGTCCGGCCGGAGATCACGGGGTAGACCGTCAGCTGCAGGCAGTCGACCAGCCCGGCCGCCATCAGGGCCCGGTTGAGGGTCAGGCTGCCGTGCGAGCGCAGGGGAAGGTCAGACTCCTCCTTGAGCCGGGCGACGGTCTCGACCGGGTCGCCGCTGACCACGGTCGCGTCCGGCCAGTCGAGTGGCTCCTCCAGCGTCGAGGAGACGACGTACGCCGGCAGGTTGCGCATCCGCTCCACCCACGGGTCGCGGACGTCGTCGCCCTCGCTGCTGGCGGCCAGCATCTCCGCGAACGCACGGTAGGTGTTGGCTCCGAACACCATGCGCTGCTCGCCGTCGTACGCCGCGAGCCGGTGCTCGAGCAGCTCGGGGCCCTGCTTCCCCCAGTAGCCACCCCAGTCGGCAGGGGGCACGTAGGAACCGAAGCCGTCGATGGTGGAGAAGATGTCAAAGGTGTAGGTCGCAGTCACCTCACTACCGACCGGATCTGCCTCGCGAACTCATCGGGTCATGCTCTCCGCGCCATGGTGGGGATCACCACCGCCGGCGGCGAGGTGCTGTGGTTGCGGCCCTACCCCGACCCGCCTCATCGGAGCCGCGGTGCGTCGTTGGCTCGTGCTGGACCTCGTCGCTGCGGCTCGGGCTAGTGGTGATGGGCTTCGCTCGACGACTCGTCCGACATCCCGGCCATGTGATCCATGTCGTCCATCGACATCTCACCCATCGACTCCCCCGGCTCGACGACGACGAACTGGCCCATCATTCCCTCGTCCTCGTGGCGCAACATGTGGCAGTGGAACATGTACGGCGAGTCGGGGTCGGCGTAGTCGCTGAACCGCATGATCAGCCGCACGGGCTCGTTCGGCGGCAGCCAGATCGTGTCCTTCCAGCCCGACAGCACGGACGATGGCTCCTCTCCGTCGATGTCGAGCACCTGGAACTGCACGTCGTGGACGTGGAAGCTGTGGTGTGACCCGTCGGTGTTGGTCACCCGCCAGATCTCTGTCGTGTCAAGCGTGGCGGCGAAGTCGATGCGCGACATGTCCATCGTCCTGCCATTGATCGACACCCCCTCCATGTCGAAGTCCCGGATCGTCGTCGCGTCATCGGGATCGAGCCGCTCCACTGTCGTCAGATGTGCGGGCGTCGCGGGAGACGGCGCCAAGGACCGAGCGGCGCGCAGCTGGAGCACGTCGAAGCGTGAGTCGCTGCCCGCGAAGCGTCCGCCACCGTCCGAGAGCTTCTCGCTGCGCAGCACCACGTCCTCGCCGGGCGTGAAGCGCACCACGATCTCGGCACGCTCCCCTGGAGCGAGCTGGAGCCGGTCGAGCCGGACCGGCGAGTCGAGGAGGCCCCCGTCGGTGGCGACGACCTCGAAGGTCCGGCCGTCGTCGAAGGTGAAGTTGAACGCCCGGCCGCCCGAGCCGTTGAGCAGCCGGAGCCGGACCGCCTCGGTGGTGACGTCGACGTACGGCGACGGCGTGCCGTTGACGAGGATCTCGTCGCCCATCGTGCCGAGGTTGCTGAAGATCGAGTGGCCCTCGTCGAGCTGGCCGCTGCTGTCGAACCTCTTGTCCTGCACGATCAGCGGCAGGTCGTCGACGCCGTACCTCTTCGGCAACGCGAGCGCCGACTCCTCGGGATCGTCGAGGATGAACATCCCGGCGAGCCCCTTGTAGACGTGGGAGGCGGTCTTGCCGTGCAGGTGTGGGTGGTACCAGAGCGTCGCGGCCGGCTGGTCGATCGTCCAGTGCGGCTCCCACGTCTCTCCCGGCTCGATCATCTGGTGCGGCCCGCCGTCCATCTCCGCCGGCAGGTGCATTCCGTGCCAGTGAAGTGACGTGGGCTCACCGACGTCGTTGGTAGCCTCGACGCGCACCTTCTCCCCGCGCTCCGCTCGCAGCGTCGGACCGAGGAACGTCCCGTTGATGCCCCACGTCCGGGTCGGCTCCGACTTGCCCAGGTCGGTCTCGCCGCGCTGCATGTCGAGGTCGAAGACGCGGGTGCCGTCGGCCTCGACCGTCGACGGAGCGAGCTCAGGGATCGCCAGCAGCCGGTCGAAGTCGACCTTGCCGACGGTGTCGACCTTGGCGTCGCGGTACGCGAGGAAGGCCCAGGTGGTCAGGCCGCCCATGGCGACCACGACCACCGCGACCAGTGCGAGAGCGGCGCGGAAGAACTTCTTCCTCACGCCGACTTCTGCGCTTTCCT
Organism: uncultured Actinomycetota bacterium; assembly: GCA_963766475.1. GTDB lineage: Bacteria > Actinomycetota > Actinomycetes > Propionibacteriales > Nocardioidaceae > Nocardioides. The sequence goes on from CAVXZS010000014.1 coordinate 14,649, forward strand.
GGCCGCCCGCCGCTCGGTGAAGGCGTTCATCCGGATGAACAGCGAGTTCTTCTTGGTGTTCTGGAACGCCGCGCAGCGCCAGCCATCGGCCGTGCGGACCATCGTGAAGGTCTGTACCTTGTCGAGCTTGATCCGCCTGCCCTTGCCGACGCCGCCTTTGGTGACCACGACCTCGACGTCCGGTGCCGGCTTCGTCCGGTGCAGGACCTCCATGCGCATCCGGCTCCCGCGCTGGTACTTCTCGAAGACCGGCACGTGGGTCCGCTCGATCTCCTCACGCCCCGCGCAGGTCAGCCCCACGTAGATCACGTAGGTCGCGTGCTCGGTGAACTCCGCGGCGTACGTCCTGGCGTCTCCGCGGTCCCACGCCTCGACCATCCGTGCCAGGGACGCATCGACCGCACTCGTCATCAGGTTGTTCACTTCTCGTTCCCCTCTTGATAGTCTCTGCATGTGAGCAGTAGTTGCACACATGCAGATATTAGCCACGGAGGCCGACGATGGCAAAATCACCCCCGGAGATACCGTCCGAGACCTACCGCCGCTACCTCGCGGCAGTGGTGCAGTTCCATCTCGCCACCGCCGATGACGTCGGCCTCAGCGGCACCGACTTCCAAGCCAGCAACCTGCTCGCGCTCGACGGGCCACTCACCAGCGGAGCGCTCGCGGCGCAGCTCGGCCTGACCACAGGCGCCACGACGCGGCTGATCGACCGGATGACAGCGGCCGGCTACCTGCGCCGCGTCGAGGACCCCACAGACCGGAGGCGAGTGCTCGTCGAGCACACGGGCTTCTTCCCCGACCGGCTGAAGCAGCACCTGTCCACCGTCCGCGGACCGATCCAGGCCGTGCTCGACCAGCTGACCGACGAACAGCGAGCGGGAGTCGTCACCTACCTCGAAGGCGCGACCTCGGCATACCGCGATGCCACCGCACAGGTGCGAGGGCGACCCTGAGCCAGGGTCGACACCGACCAAAGTCGGACGCCCGTCACCTGACGACGGTGTCGAGCCCGAGCATCCCTTGCTGAGATGGACTCATGAACGTGCCCTCCCCCGCACCTGCTTCGACCCCGGATCGTCGAGTCGCCCACGCGATCGCGCTGCTGCCGCTGCCCTCCAGCATCTGGCGGATCCTCCTCGCGGCTGGCGTACCGCTCGGCTACACCGACGCAGGCTACGACCACCTGGTCGGTGGCCAGCCCTGGGTGCTCCTGGCCCTGACCGCGGCGGTGGAGGTCGCCGCCCTGGCCGCGCTGGTGCTCGTCTCGCCGCGCGCCGCGGTGCTGCCGAGACGCCTGGTCATCGTGCTCGCCGGCATCGGGACCATGGTGCTCGCCGGGTTGTGGTCGCCCTTCGTCGGGTGGTGGACGATCTCCCATCCGGGCATGACGGACGCCGGCATCATGTGGGTGGGCGTGCTCTACCTGCCACTCGTCGCCTGGGCACCTCTGCTGGGCTGGCTCACCGTCCGCTACGCGCGACGCGAGCACACCCCAGGGCCCGCGTGGCGGCGAGCCGGTATGACTCGGGCGCATCCGGCACGGCACTGACCTTGGACGACTGCACCGCGGGCTCCGGGGAGGTGCCCTCGCGGGGGCCGTCGGAACGCCGCCAGCTGGATGTTCCAGCACGGTGATGCAGAGCTTGTGTTCGAACATATGTTCGAGTAGGCTCGGTCCCAGGATGCCCACCCAGACCGAGCCCGCCCTCGCAGGCCTCGACCTGCGTGAGGTCACCGCGGCGCTGGCCGGGTGGGGCGACGGCATGACCGATGCCGAGCGCATCGACGCCATCCGAGCGGCCGAGGAGCTGATCTGTGCCGCCCAGGCACTGCAGGCGCGGCTGTCGGTCGATCTCGACCGGTCGGTCCGGTCGGCTGCTGCGACGCGGGGCGTGCCGGCCGCGCGGCGCGGCCGCGGGGTCGCCCACCAGGTGGCGCTGGCGCGGCGGGAGTCGCCGCACCGCGCAGAGCGTCGGCTCCAGCTGGCGAAGATCGCCTCGACCGAGCTGCCGTGCGCCAACGCTGCGTGGTCCGAAGGCAGGGTCGACGAGTGGCGGGTCACGCTTCTTGCCCGCGAGACCGCCTGCCTGTCGCTGATCGACCGGCTGACCATCGACCGCGAGCTGGCGGCCGACCCGGCCGTGATCGAGAGCATGGGCACCGGCGAGCTGGTGGCCCAGGTCCGGCGCCGGGCCTACGCCCTCGACCCGGAGGCCTTCGTCGAGCGCCGTCGGCGCGCCGAGGCCGACCGGCACACCAGCCTGCGGCCGGCCCCGGACACCATGGCGATCCTGTCGGCCCTGCTGTCGGTCAAGAACGGCGTCGCGGTGCACGCCGCGCTGAGCGCGGAGGCCGACCGCGGCAAGGCCGCCGGCGACACTCGCACCCGCGGACAGATCATGGCCGACACCCTGACCAGCCGGGTGCTTTCGCCCGGCGGGGCCGAGGGCGTCGCCGGGGTGCCGCTCATGATCAACGTCGTCGTGCCCGACCAGGTGTTGCTCGGCGACCGCGGCTCGGACGGTGCGGCGGAGGTCGAGGGCTACGGCCCAGTGCCCGGGGAGCTGCTCCGGTCCTGGATCGCCGACCACCTCGAGGCCGGAGTCGCCGTGTTCGTCCGGCGCCTCTTCGAAGCACCCGCCACCGGCGCACTGGTGGCCATGGACTCCAAGGCCAGGCTGTTCCCGCGCAAGCTGGCGGAGTTCCTCCGGCTCCGTGATCGACGCTGCCGCAACCTCTACTGCGACGCACCGGCTCGCGACGCCGACCACGCCACTGCCCACACCGAGGGCGGCGCCACGTCGGCCGCCAACGGCCAGGGTCTGTGCGAGAGCTGCAACATCGCCAAGGAGGCCTTCGGGTGGTCGGCCCGACCGCGCCCCGGTCCTCGCCACACCGTCGAGACCACGACACCCACCGGCCACACCTACACCTCGGTCGCGCCCCGGCTCACGCGGCCGGCCCGACCGCGGCTCGGCACGGGCGTGGTGCCCAGCATCCGGCTCGCCCCCGACTTCGTGTGGCCCGCCGCGTAGACCCCTGCTGACGTTCACGCGAGGCCCCCGTGGCCGCGATCCTGGGTGCGCGAGACTTGGCGGCGATGAGAAGCACGACACCGATCGACGAGGATGCGGTCGTCTGGTCAGCGCCGCGGGCTGAACGGGCCGGGCGGCCGCTGGTGGTCTTCCTGCACGGCTTCTACGGCCACGAGTCCGACTGGTCGGCGTGGTTCCCGGACCTGCCTCCCGAGACCGTCGGTGTGTCCCTTCGCGGGCCGGCGCCGGTCGGCGAGAGGTGGGCCTGGGTCAACTTCGACCAGCCGGGGATGACCCGCTCGCGCGCGCTCTCCGGGCTCTCCGCCGCTGCGCGTGGAGTGGGGGCGTGGATCGAGCGTCAGGGCGCGGAGCGGGTGGCGCTGGTGGGCTGGTCACAGGGCGGCGCGCTCGCGGTGCACCTGGTGCGACAGCAGCCGGCCCGGTACGTCTGCGCGGCGGCCGTGGCCGGGTTCGTCGCCGATGTGCGGCCACACGCCGGCGTGCGCGCCAGGAGACCACCCGTCTGGTACGCCCTGGGCGGCCGCGACGACGTCATCCTCCCCGTCATGGCGGCGAGATCGCGCCAGTGGCTGTCGGAGCACACGACGGTGACGTTCGCGGACCTGCCGGACGAGGGCCACCTGCTGTCGCCCACCCTCGCCCGGTCGGCCCTCGAGTTCACCGCGGAGGCCCTCACCGCGCGGGGCTGACTCCTGGGTGCCGACTACTGGGTCGAGAACGCCGCGTCGAAGGCCGCCTCGGGTGCGTCGAAGGCGAGCCTTCGCACGAACTCCAGGGCCTCGGGTGCACCGACCAGCCGGTCCATGCCGGCGTCCTCCCACTCCACCGAGATCGGGCCGTCGTAGCCGATGGTGTTGAGCATCCGGAAGCACTGCTCCCACGGCACATCCCCGTGGCCGGTGGAGACGAAGTCCCAGCCGCGGCGCGGGTCGGCCCACGGCAGGTGCGAGCCCAGCCGGCCGTTGCGGCCGTTGCCGGTCTGGCGCTTCGCGTCCTTGCAGTCGACGTGGTAGATCCGGTCCTTGAAGTCCCAGAGGAAGCCGACCGGGTCGAGGTCCTGCCACACGAAGTGGCTGGGGTCCCAGTTGAGGCCGAACGCCTCCCGGTGGCCGATCGCCTCCATGGTGGCGACGGTGGTCCAGTAGTCGTAGGCGATCTCGGAGGGGTGCACCTCGTGCGCGAACCGGACCCCGCACTCGTCGAAGACGTCGAGGATCGGGTTCCAGCGGTCCGCGAAGTCGCGGTAACCGGCGGCCACCATCTCCTCCGAGGCGGGCGGGAACATCGCGACGTACTTCCAGATCGAGGAGCCGGTGAACCCGATCACGGTCTGCACGCCGAGGCGCTGGGCGGTGCGCGCCGTCAGCTTCATCTCCTCGGCGGCCCGCTGGCGCACGCCCTCCGGGTCGCCGTCACCCCAGACCTGCGCGGAGAGGATGCCCTGGTGCCGGGCGTCGATCGGGTCGTCGCAGACCGCCTGGCCCTTGAGGTGGTTGGAGATCGCGTAGACCTTGAGGCCGTACTTCTCCAGCAGGTCGAGCTTGCCCTGGATGTAGCCGTCGTCGTCGGCGCCCTGCCACGGGTCGAGGTGGTCGCCCCAGCAGGCGATCTCGAGGCCGTCGTAGCCCCACTCGCTGGCGAGGCGGGCGACTTCTTCGAAGGGCAGGTCGGCCCACTGGCCGGTGAACAGCGTGATCGGACGCGGCATCGTTTCCTCCAGTGACAGGTGGGTGGGGCTCAGCGGACGCCGAGCAGGTGTTCCATCGCGAGCTGGTCGAGGGCTTCCTGGGCGGTCGAGCGGTTGCCGAGGGCCTCGATGTCGTAGGACGCAGCCCGCAGGTCGTCGAGGGACTCGCCCTCGGCCACCGTCGGCTCGTCGAGGTCCGGTACGCCGGCGGCGGCCATGGCCGCGGTCACCTCCGGGTCGGCGCGGAAAGCCTGCACCTTGTCGCGCAGGATCAGGTAGTTGCGCATGCAGGCCCTCGCCGACTCCCAGACGCCGTCGATCGCCTCGGCGCGCGGGGGCTTGAAGTCGAAGTGCACGTAGCCGTCGTAGCGGTTGGGCGTGCCGCTGCCCAGCAGCGTGTCGACGGTCCAGAAGGCGCCGCGCAGGTTGCCGGCGCCGAACCGCAGGTCCTGGTCGAACCGCGGGCCGTGCTGGCCGTTGAGGTCGACGTGGAAGAGCTTGTCGTGCCAGAGCGCCTGCGCGATGCCGTGCGCGAAGTTGAGCCCCGCCATCTCCTCGTGACCGACCTCCGGGTTGAGGCCCACCATCTCCGGGTGCTCGAGCTCGCCGATGAGCGCGAGCGCGTGCCCGATGGTCGGCAGGAGGATGTCGCCGCGGGGCTCGTTGGGCTTGGGCTCGAGCGCGAACCGCATCGTGTACCCCTGGTCGCGCACGTAGGCGCAGACCGTGTTCAGGCCCTCGACCATCCGGTCGAGCGCGGCGCGGATGTTCTTGCCGCCACCGTGCTCGGCGCCCTCCCGACCGCCCCACATCACGAAGGTCTCCACGCCCAGGCTCGCGGCGAGGTCGATGTTGCGCAGCAGCTTGGCCAGCGCGTAGCGGCGTACGTCGCGGTTGTTGGCCGTGAGCGCACCCTCCTTGAACACCGGGTGGCCGAACAGGTTGGTGGTCACCATCTCGGCGCGCAGCCCGGTGTCGGCGAGCGCCTTGGTGAACTTCTCGAGCGTCGCCTCGCGACTCGCGTCGTCGGGGAGGAGGTCGTCGTCGTGGAAGGTGACCGCCGCGGCGCCCAGCTCGGCGAGCTTGTAGGTCGCCTCGACCGGGTCCAGCAGCGGCCGGCTGGCGGGGCCGAAGACGTCGACGCCCTGCCAGCCGACGGTCCAGAGGCCGAACGAGAACTTGTCCTCGGGGCGCGGGGTGAAGTCGGTCGGGGTCGCTACCTCGGTCATCAGGGGATCTCCTGCCAGGAATGGGTGTCTGAGCTGGTCTCGACGGCCGCCAGCACCCGTTGGACCCGGAGCCCGTCGGCGAACGACGGCATGGGCTGGGTGCCCTCGGCGATCGCGGTCACCAGGTCGACGACCTGGTGGGTGAAGCCGTGCTCGTAGCCGAGCCCGTGGCCCGGGGGCCACCAGGCGGCGACGTAGGGGTGGCCGGGCTCGGTGACCAGGATGCGCCGGAAGCCGGCGGTCTCGTCGGGCTCGGTGGCGTCGAAGAACTGCAGGACGTTCATGTCCTCGAAGTCGAAGGCCAGGCTGCCGGCCGAGCCGTTGATCTCGATCCGGATGCCGTTCTTGCGTCCGGTCGCGAACCGGGTGGCCTCGAAGACGCCCAGCCCACCGCCGGTGAACCGGGCGATGAACACCGCGGCGTCGTCGACGGTGACCGGCCCGCGCTCGGTCCCGGCCGAGCCGGAGAGCCCGGCGCCCAGAGGAACAGCAGAGTCGGTCGCGACCGGCCGCTCCTTGACGAACGTCTCGAGCTGGCCGGAGACCTCGGTCACCAGCTCGCCGGTGATGTGCTGGGTGAGGTCGACGATGTGCGCGCCGATGTCGCCGAGGGCTCCCGAGCCGGCCTTGGCCTTGTCGAGCCGCCACGACAGCGGAGCCTCCGGATCGGTGATCCAGTCCTGGAGGTACTGCGCCCGCACGTGGCGCACCTCGCCGATCCTGCCTTCGGCGACGAGCTGGCGGGCCAGCGCGATCGCCGGCACCCGGCGGTAGGTGAAGCCGACCATGGCGCGTACGCCGTGCTCGGCCGCCTGCTCGGCTGCGGCGGTCATCGCCTCCGCCTCGGCCACCGTGTTGGCAAGCGGCTTCTCGCACAGCACGTGCTTGCCGGCGCCGAGCGCGGCTATCGCGATCTCGGCGTGCGTGTCACCGGGGGTGCAGATGTCGACGAGGTCGACGTCCGGGCGCTCGACGAGACGGTGCCAGTCCGTCTCGGTCTCGGCCCAGCCGAGTCGGGCGGCGGCTTCGGCGGTGCGCTCGGCGTCCCGGCCGCACACGACCTGCATGGCCGGAGCCAGCGGGAGGTCGAAGAAGTGCGGCGCGGTCCGCCAGGCCTGGGAGTGGGCCGCCCCCATGAAGGAGTAGCCCACCATGCCCACCGCGAGCGTGGGTCGGGTGCTGGTCATCGTGATGTTCCGTTCCGGGACGAGGGTCGAGTCGTGGATCGGTCCGGTGGTGCCGGTGGGCCGGGCGCGTGCACCCGGCCCACCGGAGTCGGTCGAGCTGGATCAGGACTCGAACGCGCTGTCGATGAACTGGTCGACGTTGTCCTTGGTCACGACCGGCGCGTAGAGCTGCACCGTGCGTGGGACCTCGACCTCGACCAGGTCGCTCAGCGCCTTCTGCTGGACGAGCAGCCGTGCCAGCTTGATGCCGTCGGCGGCCTGGGTCGACGGGTAGATGACCGTCGCCTTGAGCACCGTGTTGTCGGCCTGGATGTCGCGCATGGCGTTGGCCGAGCCGGCCCCGCCGATCATGGCGAACTCGTCACGGCCGGCGTTCTTGATGGCTGCGAGGACACCGACACCCTGGTCGTCGTCGTGGTTCCACAGGAAGTCGATCTTCGGAGCGGCCTGGAGCAGGTCGGCCGCGGCCCCCTCGCCACCCTCGACGGTGAAGTCGGCGGCGACGCGGTTGTCGACGTTCTGGTCGCACTCCGCGAGCGCGTCCTTGAACCCCTGGCTGCGGTCCTGGGTCAGCGGCAGCGAGTCGATGCCGGCGATCTCGGCGACGACGGCGTCGGTCTTGCCGTCGAGGTTGTCGCAGATGTACTTGCCGGCCGAGACGCCCATGCCGTAGTTGTCACCGAGGATGGTGACGCGGGCGGCGTTGGGGTCGTCGAACTCACGGTCGACGTTGATGACCGGGATGCCGGCGTCCATCGCCTTCAGCGCGACCGGTGTCATCGCAGCGCCGTCGAAGGGCAGCAGCACGATGGCGTCCACCTTGTCGTTGATGAACGTCTCCACCTGGCTGATCTGGAGGTTGACGTCGTTGGTGCCGTCGGCGACGCGCAGCTCGACGTCGTCGTACTGCGCGGCGACGTCCTGGGCGGACTGGGTGATCGAGCCCATCCAGCCGTGGTCGGCCGCGGGGGCGGAGAAGCCGATGACGACCTTGTCGCCCGCCTCGTCGTTGGAACCGTTGTCGGCCTTCGAGGTGCCACCCCCGAGGTCGGCCTTGTCGTCGTTCGAGTCGTTGCCGGTGCACGCCGCGAGGGCGAAGACCGCGAGTCCGGCGACCAGGCCGGTCCCGATCCTCTTCTGGATGGGCAGGGACTTCATGGTGCTTCTCCTTGGTGCAGAGTGATGGTGCTGGGATGGAGAGGTACGCCGGCGGCGTCAGGTACTGCTGTTCCGAGACGCCAACCTCTGCTGGAGCAGCACGGCGGCGACGATGATGGCTCCCTTGAGGAGCTGCTGCTCCGACTGGGAGCGGTTGTTGAGCACGAAGATGTTGGTGAGGGTCGCGAAGATCAGCACGCCGAAGACGGTGCCGACGATGCTGCCCCGGCCGCCGGTGAGCAGGGCGCCGCCGATCACGGCGGCGGCGATGGCCTCGAGCTCATAAGAGCCGCCGTGGGTGGAGCTGCCGGTGGAGGTGCGGGCGACCAGGATCAGGGCGGCGATGCCGCAGCAGATGCCGAGCAGCACGTAGAGCAGCACGGTGTGCCGCTTGACGTTGATGCCCGCGAGCCGGGCTGCCTCGGGGTTGCCGCCGACGGCGATGGTGCGGCGGCCGAACGTCGTCCGGTTGAGCAGCACCCAGCCGACCAGCGCGACCAGCGCGAACAGGTAGACCGAGAACCCGATCCCGAACAGCTCGCGGTCGAAGAAGTCGACGAACTCCGGGACCTGGACGATCTGGGTCTTCTTGTCCGAGATGATCTCGGCCAGGCCACGGGCGCTGGCGAGCATGGCCAGGGTGGCGATGAACGGCACCACGCCGCCGTAGGACACCAGCAGCCCGTTGACCAGGCCGCAGCCCGCCCCGACGGCCAGGGCAACGAAGACCATCACGATCCAGTGGCTGTCCTGGGCCGTCTGCTGGGTGGCGAGCGTCGTGCACCAGATGGAGGCCAGCGCGACGATCGCGCCGACGGACAGGTCGATGCCGCCGCCGATGATCACGAAGGTCATCCCGATGCTGACCACGCCGATGGTGGTGGCGTAGCGCACGATGGTCAGCGCGTTGTCGGACGAGGTGAACCGGTCGCCGGCCGTGACCGCGCCGATGACACAGAGGATCAGCAAGGCGACGACGAGCCCGGCGTTGCGGCCGGCACTGCTCTGCAGGACCGCGATCATCGGGTTGGTCTCGCGGACCGTCGCCTGGGCCGCGGTCTCGACCCGCGCCGTCTCGTCGGTGGCGGGCACGGCCTCTGACACGGGCTCCGGCGCAGCGTCGGGGGTGGTGTCGCTCATGCAACTCTTCCTTCCATCACGAGGTCCAGGACCCTGGACTCGTCGAGCTCGGTGGCCGGTCCCTCGTGGACGACCTCTCCCTCGCGGACGACGAGGACCCGGTCGGCGAGACCGAGCACCTCCTCGACCTCGCTGGAGACCACGACCACCGCGACGCCGGAGTCGGCGAGCCGGCGGATCAGCTGGTAGATCTCGGTGCGGGCGCCGACGTCGACCCCTCGGGTGGGCTCGTCGAGCAGCAGCACCCGGCAGTCGCGCAGCAGCCAGCGGGCCAGCACGACCTTCTGCTGGTTGCCGCCGGAGAGGGTGCGCGCTGCGCGGGTCACCCCGGCCGGCCGCACGTCCAGCGACTCGGTCAGCTCCGTGGACCGTGCGCGCTCGGCACCCCGGTCGAGGAAGCCGGCCCGCGAGAACGCCGCCAGGGAGGAGACGGTGATGTTGTTGGACACCGACTGGTCGAGCAGGAGCGCCTGGCTCTTGCGCTCCTCCGGCGCCAGTCCCACCCCGGCCTTGACGGCCGACGACACCGAGCCGCGGCGCAGCTGCTTCCCGTCCACGACGACCGTGCCCGTGGTGGCCCGGCGCGCGCCGTAGAGCGTCTCGAGGATCTCCGAGCGGCCGGCGCCGACCAGTCCGGCCAGGCCGACGATCTCACCGGCCCGGACCGAGAGGCTCACGCCGCTGAAGACACCTGCGAGCGAGAGGTCGGTCGCCTCGAGGATGGCGGGGCCGTCAGCGGCGACAGTGGGACGAGGTGGGAAGGCGTACTCGATGGCGCGGCCGGTCATCAGCTTGATCAGGTCGGAGGTCGGAGTCTCGGCCACGGGCAGCCCGGTGGCCACCGTGCGGCCGTCCTTGAGGACCGTGATGCGGTCGCCGATCTCGCGGATCTCCTCGAGCCGGTGGGAGATGTAGACGACCGCGACGCCCTCGGCGGTCAGGCCGCGGATGACCCGGAAGAGGTTGGCCACGCCGTTCTGGTCGAGCACCGCCGACGGCTCGTCGAGGATCAGGAGCCGGGTGTCGCGGGACAGCGCCCGCGCCATGCTGACGATCTGCTGACCTGCCGGCGAGAGCGAGCCGACCGCCCGCGTCGGCGAGATCTCGGGATGGCCGAGCCGGGCCAGCAGCTCGCGGGCCCGCCCGTTGGCGCGGTAGCGCTGCGAGAACCCGGCCGTCGAGAGCTCGTGGCCGAGGAAGATGTTCTCGGCGACGCTGAGGTCGGGCACCAGGTCGAGCTCCTGGTAGATCGTGGCGATGCCGGACTTGAGCGCCGCCTGCGGCGAGCCGAGGCTGACCGGCTGTCCGTCCCAGACGATCGTGCCCTCGTCGGGCTGGTGGACCGCGGCGAGCACCTTGATGAGGGTGGACTTGCCCGCGCCGTTCTGGCCGAGCAGGCAGTGCACCTCGCCGGCCCGGACGTCGAGGTCCACGCCACCGAGCGCGCGGACTCCTGGGAACTCCTTGACGATCCCGGTCATCTGGAGCAGCGCACCGCTGCCGGTCGGGGTCTCGGTGATCGGGGCCTGGGTCACCGCACGGCTCCTTCGGCGACGGTACGGCGCTCGACCCGGGTCGGGTCGGCGAAGACGGTGTCGAGCGCGAGGCCGGCGCCACCACGGACGGCGGCCGTGAACCCGAGCGTCGAGAGCTCGACGCGGGTCCCGCCGGCGTCGGGAGCGAGCACTCCGGCCTCGAGCCGGTCCACGACCGCTGGACGCATGTGCTGCCCGACGGCGGCGAAGTAGCCGCTGAGCACGATCGCGGCGGGGTTGAGCGCGTTGCTCAGGATCGCGGCTCCCACGCCGAGCCAGCCGCCGACCTGGGCCAGCGCGTCGAGCGTCCGGGTGTCGCCGAGGGAGGCGCGCCGGTTGAGCTCGGCCAGCCGCTCGTCGATGGCCATGGCCGGGTCGCGTACCGGGTCGTCCGGGTCGGCCGCGAGGTCGAGGAGGGCCCGCAGGCCGACCACGGTCTCCCAGCAGCCGACGCGACCACAGCCACAGCGCCGGCCCTGGGGCTCCACGATCATGTGGCCGAACTCGCCGGCGTAGCCCTGCCGGCCGCGCAGGGGACGGCCGTCGGTGACGATCCCGCCGCCGACGCCGACCTCGCCGAACAGCACGAGCACGTCCTGGCGGTCCGGGTCGCCCGGCGTCGCCTCGGCGAGCGCGGCCAGGTTGCCCTCGTTCTCCACGGCGATCGGGTAGTCGTCGCCGAGCCGGGCACGCAGCAGCTCGCCGACCGGCACGTCGTGCCAGCCCAGGTTGGGTCCGAGGGTGAGCCGGCCGCGCTCACGGTCGACGAGGCCCGCCACGCCCACGGTCAGGCCGACGGGATCTATGTCCCGGCGCGCCAGGTCGGCGACGGTCTGCTCGATCAGCTCGACGAGGCGGTCGAGCACCTCCTCGACCGGGAGCTCGCGAGCGTCGAGGGCGAGCTTGTGCTCGCTCAGCAGCTCGCCGGTCAGGTCCAGCGCCATGGCCGAGACGTGGTTGACGTTGACCTCGGCGCCGAGCCCGGCCACGGCATGGCCGTCCAGCTCGACGCTCGTGCCGGGACGGCCGACCGCACCGCGCTCGACGTCGCCGGTGCGGACCAGCCCACGCTCGGCCAGGTCTCCGACCAGGGTCGAGACCGCGGTGCGGGTCATGCCCAGCTCGGTGGCCAGCTTCGCGCGGGAGCGCGGCCCGTGGTCACGCAGCCGGCGCAGGACCAGGCTGAGGTTGGTCCGGCGGAGGGTCAGCTGGTCGGCACTGAGGCTGCCGTCGGCGGCGTCGAGCGTCCGCATCGACCCCACCTCCGATCCCTCACTGCTGTGACTGCCGTCACCTGTTTGTCAGCGCGCAGCACAAACTAGAGGGACTGAAGCCCGTTCCGCAAGCCTTGTGGACCACAAGAGGGAAACTGAATGCCAAACTTCCGTCAGATGTGGACAAAGTTTGGCAATCGGACCGCGCAGTTGGGCGGGCGCCGTGCCGCACGACCTCAGGCGGTGCGACCGGAGTCGGAGGAGTAGACCGCGCCGCTGATCAGCCTGGCCGCGCCCACCACGCCGCCCTCGCTGCCCAGCTCGCTGAGCACGATGGGCAGGTTGCCCGTGGCCAACGGGAGGGACCTGCGATAGGTGATCCCGCGGATCTCGGCGAGCAGCGCGTGACCGAGCCCGGTCACGCCACCACCGATGACGATGAGCCCGGGGTTGAAGAACGACACCAGACTGGCCAGCACCTGCCCGACCCGTCGGCCCGAGTCGCGGATCAGCTGGACGGCGACGGGGTCGCCGGCGGCGACCGCGCGACCGACGTCGGCCGCGGTGAGCTCGCCCTGCTCGGCGAGCATCCTCGCCAGTGGCTCCGAACGGCCGGCTCGGGCCGCGTTGGTCGCGTCGCGGGCGAGCGCCGAGCCTCCGGCGAGCGCCTCGAGGCAGCCCGTGTTGCCGCACGCGCACGTCGGGCCGAAGTCGTCGACGCGGATGTGACCGATGTCCCCGGCACAGCCGTCGACGCCGCGGTAGAGCTCTCCGTCGACGACGATCCCGCAGCCGATGCCCGTCCCGATCTTCACGAAGAGGAAGTCGCGGGCGTTGCGGGCGACCCCGGCGTGCTGCTCGCCGACCGTGAGCACGTTGACGTCGTTGTCGAGGACGACGGGGCAGCCCAGGTCACGTGACACCGCATCCCGCACGGGGTAGCCGTCCCACCCCGGCATGATCGGCGGCGAGACGGGGACGCCACGATGGAAGTCGACGGGTCCGGGGACTCCGACACCGGCGCCGCTGAGCCCCGAAACGCCCACCTCGGCCATCACCTTGCGCACCATCTCGAGCGCCAGGGCGAGCACGGCCTCCGGTCCCTGCTTGATGTCGCACTCGCGGTGCTGGACACCGAGGGTGACCAGCCGCCCGTCGGTCACGCCCACCGACAGCCCGGTGGCGCCGATCGCGATGCCGGCGAACCGGATGTCGGGCGAGAGGTCGACCAGCGTCGAGCGCCGCCCGCCGCGCGAGGCCGCCGGCCCGACCTCGACGGCCAGCCCGAGCTCTCCGAGCCGGACCACCTCGGCGCCCACCGTGGTGCGCGAGACCTGGAGGGCATCGGCCAGCTGTGCCTTCGACAGCGGACCCTCGTCCCTCAGCTCCGCGAGGAGGCGGGCCTGGAGCTGGCTCTCGACCCGCCCTGCCAACGAGTTCCGCACGGACGCATCCTTCCACGCGCCGCCCAGGCTCACCGTTGGGTAGCGTGCGCTCGACCTACGACAAGGGATGAGCAGACGTGACACTGGTGGCTGGCATCGACTCCTCGACGCAGTCGTGCAAGGTGGTGGTCCGCGACGCCGACGACGGCTCGCTCGTACGCCAGGGGCAGGCGTCGCACCCGCCGGGCACCGAGGTGGACCCGCGCGCCTGGGAGCAGGCGCTCGAGGAGGCGGCAGCCGCGGCCGGCGGCCTCGACGACGTCGACGCCCTGGCCGTGGGCGCGCAGCAGCACGGCTACGTCTCGCTCGACGACAGCGGCGACCTCGTCCGCCCCGCCCTGCTCTGGAACGACAACCGGTCGGCGCCCCAGGCAGCCGCACTGATCGAGGAGCTCGGCGGTCCGCGCGCCTGGGCCGAGGCGGTCGGGTTGGTCCCGGTCGCGTCGTTCACCGTGACCAAGGCGCGCTGGGTGGCCGATCACGAGCCGGACAACGCCGCACGCACCGCCGCGGTCTGCCTGCCGCACGACTGGCTCAGCTGGCGGCTGCTCGGGGCGCCCGGACTCGACGCGCTCACGACCGACCGCGGCGACGCCAGCGGGACGGGCTGGTTCGACGCTCGTTCGGACACCTACCGCGACGACCTCGTCGAGCTCGCGCTCGGCCATGGTGCCCGGCTGCCCCGGGTGCTCGGTCCCAGCGAGTCGGCCGGCGAGGCCCGCGAGCTCGCCCCGGGCGCGCTGGTCGCCGCCGGCACCGGCGACAACATGGCGGCGGCCCTCGGCCTCCAGGCCGAGGTGGGCGACGTCCTCCTGAGCATCGGCACCTCGGGCGTGGCCTGCGGGGTCGCCACCGACCAGAGCTCGGACACGACCGGCACGATCGCCGGGTTCGCGGACGCCACCGGCCGCTTCCTGCCGCTGGTCGCCACGCTCAACGCCGCGCGGGTGCTGGACGCCGGCGCCCGGCTGCTCGGCGTCGACCACGACGCCTTCGCCGACCTCGCGCTGAGCGCTCCTGCGGGCTGCGACGGCCTGGTGCTGGTGCCGTACCTCGAGGGGGAGCGCACCCCGGCGCTGCCCGACGCGACCGGTTCCCTGCACGGGCTGACCCTCGCCACGATGACGCCGGCCCACCTGGCGCGGGCCTGCGTCGAGGGGGTGCTGTGCGGTCTCGCCGACGCGCTCGACGCCTTGCGCGACTCGGGCCTCGCGATCCGCCGGGTCATCCTCATCGGCGGCGCCGCACGGTCCGAGGCCGTGCGCCGGATCGCACCCCAGGTGTTCGGCAACGAGGTGCTGGTCCCACCCGAGATGGAGGCGGTGGCTGACGGCGCCGCGCGGCAGGCGGCGTGGGCACTTGCCGGGACCGATGACCCACCTCAGTGGGACGTGCCCGGTGGCGTCAGCTTCGACGGCGACGTGGTGCCCCAGATCCGCGCGCGCTACGGCGAGGCGCGCACCGCGGTCCTGGACCGGATCGACCGCGGGTAGTCGTAGGCTGGTCTGAGCCCGTCCTTGGACCCCATGGGGACGGGTAGACGGCCCTCTCGCGACCCCATCAGGGAGGGCCGTCGCCCGGGTCAGCCGCCGTTGCCGGGACCGCGACCGGGGTCCGTCACCGTGAACGTGGCCTTCCCGTTGCGGCCCGGGATGAGACCGACGACGGAGATCGTCTGCTCCCCGAGCGGCTTGGTGACGCGGAACTTGTAGGTGAACGACCCCGAGTCGTCGGCCTCGCCCTTGACCAGGACCTTGCCGAGCAGGGAGACGGTGTATTCCTCGCCGGGAAGCATCCCGTCGACGGTGATCTCCTGCTTGTCGCGCTTGTCGATCTGTGTCTGCGCCAGCGTGATCTCGAAGGTCTTCGGCGCGATCACGTTGAGGATCGCGGTCCCGACCCGGCCCGGGTTGCTGCCCGTGATGGTCAAGGGCAACGCGCCCTCGGGCGCGGTCTTCGCGAGCTGGAAGGTGCGCACGACGTCGCCCTTCTTGTCCGCCTTGCCGGTCATGATCACGTCGCCGTTCAGGCGCAGGGTGAAGACCTCGGACGCCGCGAGCCCGTCGGCCTTGACGTCGACCTTCGAGCCGACGACCGTCAGCTCGTCGGTGACCAGCAGCTCGAGCTCCTTGGCCTTGCGGGTCGCCAGCACCTTCACGGTCGCGGTCTTGGCGCCCGCGGCGTTGCGCACGGTCAGCTTGAAGACGTGCTCGCCGCGCTCGGAGATCCGGACGGCCGCGGAGCCCTTGGCCTTCTGGGTGCCGTCCCACTCACCTGAGGCCGTCACGACGTCTGCGCGCCGGCTGCGCCAGTGGAGCTGCACCATGTCGCCGACCGACGCCTTGGTCGTCGAGGCGACGAGCCTGACCTTGGGCGGCTTGACCTTGGGCGGGACGGGGGTCACGACCGGGACGGGGGGCGGGGTGACGACCGGAGCCGCGTTCACCGTCTGCGTCAACGTGCCCTGGGAGGTGCCGTCCTCCGCGTCACCGGCGTACGTCGCGGTGAGGGCGTGGTCCCCGACGGGCAGCGTGGAGACCACGAGCGTCGCGGCACCGCTACTCAGCGTCGCGGTGCCGATGGTGGTGCCGGACTCGGTGAACGTGACGTCGCCGGTCGGATCGCCACCGGTGACGGTCGCTGTGAGGGTCACCGACTGTCCCGCGGTGGACGGGTTGACGTCGGAGACGAGCGTGGTGGTCGTCGTGGTGAGCGCCGCTGCCGGCGGTGACAGGGCCAGGACGGCACCCGCAACCATCGCCACGACCACGGTCAACACCCGAGTCTTCTCCCTCATGCGCTCACGGTAGGAGTCCGGATCGGTCCCTGTTCGCGGTTTGCCGGAAGTCTGACCGGAAGGACGATGCCTTCCGGCGCGGGGGCTGCTGTCGCGTCAGACGAAGCGGACGTCCGCAGCCGACACCACGTCCTGGCGGTACTGCTGGTGCAGCCCCTCCAGGGTCCGGTCGTGCAGCGGCCTCTCCACAGAGGCGGTCGCGTCCTCCACGAGGACGACGCGCAGGTCGTGGGCGTAGGCGTCGGTGGCCGTGGCGGCGATGCACGACTCCGTCGAGACCCCGGTGAGGACCAGCCTGTCCACGTCCCGCTCCCGCAACCAGCGTTCGAGGTCGGTGCCGTGGAAGGCGCTGTCCCGGGTCTTGACCACGACGTGGTCGGGCTCGAGCAGTCCGTCCAGCCGCGCGGCCCCGGTCGTGCCGGCGAGCGCCATCCCCTGGTCGTCCTCCAGCATGTTGAGCGCCCACGTGCTCTTGTCGTGGGTGTGCACGGTCTGCACCTCGACCACTGGCGCGCCCGCGTCCCTCGCCGTCCGGATCAGGTGGTTGCACGCGGCCAGCAGGTCGTCACGGCAGCGCTCGAGCTCGTCGTCCGCGAAGTAGTCGTTCTGCAGGTCGATCAGCAGCAAGGCCGTCCGCACAGGTCTCACACCGCCTCGAGGGGTTGGAGCCGGGCGGGGTCGACGCGGATGATCCCGGCGTCCCAGTCCAGCTCGAGCAGGTCCGCCAGGTCGACGTACGCCGAGTGCCGGTGCAGCCACCGGACGAGCCGGCTGACCAGCCACGGCCCCATCCCGGGGCGGCGGTCGTAGCCGAAGTAGGAGCCGGGCCGGCCGTGGCCCACCACCAGCCCGACCGCCCGGATCCGCTCCCCCGGGTCCGACCGCTCGCGCTCCAGCCGGACGTCGAGCACCCGGCCCAGCCTCGTCGCGTCCGGCCTCTGCACCGGCATCTGGAGCAGGTCGTTGAGCCGGTGGCCGTGCTGGCCCTGCCGGACCAGGACGCCCTTCCGCCCGACCTTCAGGACCACGCCACTGCCCAGGTGGTCGACGAGGTCGAGGTCGAGCCGGTAGGGGTCGTCGGCGTCGGCCTGGGCATCGCCCAGCCGGCGCCAGTAGCCGTGCAGCAGCCGGCCCAGCCCGTCGTCGGCGAACCGGGGCACCAACGCAGCGGGCCCGGCGAGCAGGCCGGTGACGCCGAGCACCCCGTCGTCGAAGACCGTGAGCTCGACGTCGTCGACCTTGCACACCAGCAGCCCCTCGGCATCGACCACCTGGCGGTCGAGCAGGTGCAGGACGGCGTCGAGGCTGCCGGCGAGGCGGTTCGGCTCGGGCATGTCAGGACCCCATCCGCGTCACGACCATGAGCGGGATGGCGGCCACGGCGGCCACCATGATCAGCGCGAGGTAGAAGGTGGCGAGGGTGTTGGCGAGCCGCCCGTTGAGGTGCTCACCCATGTAGTCGGGGTCGTTGGCCACCACCAGGATCGGGAAGTAGGTCAGGGGCAGCGCCACCGCGGAGAAGACCACCGACGCCTCGGTGACGAGGATCGGGTCGACGGTCGTGAGCAGCACCCCGGTGGCCAGGATCGTGACCAGCGCGAGCACCAGGTGGAACCTGGCGGCGACGTCGGTCCGGACGTACTTGCCCCACTGCCAGCCGTGGTACTGGGCGATGCTGTAGCCCACCGAGAGCCCGGTCTCGCACGCGGCGCCGAGCGTGGCCGCGACGAAGCCCACCAGGGCCACCGCCAGGCCGATCTTCCCGAGCGCGACGGCCACCGGAAGGCCGACCTGGCCCAGGGTGTCGACGCTCGCGTCCATCGGCCCGAACACCACCGCGGTCGAGCCCGCGATGGCCAGGGAGAGCAGCCCGCCGAGCGGGAAGCCGATGAACACGTTGGCGCGCATCGTGCCGATGTCCTTGGCCGTCCAGCGCTCCTCCACACCCCCGGAGGAGAAGAAGAAGACCTCGTACGGCGTCAGTGCGGCGCCGAAGAGTGCCACCGCGTAGTAGGCCCAGGTCCGCCACTGCTCGTCGCCGGGCTTGTCCACGACCGCCATCTGGTGCAGCAGGTCGCCCCAGTCGGGGCCGAGCTGCCACAGCGCGACGATGAAGACGATCAGCGTCAGGCCCAGGAGGCCCAGCACGTTCTCCATCACGGAGAACCGCGCCCGCCACAGGATGAGCCAGACGATGAACGCGACGAACGGCACGATCAGCACGTAGTTGACCGACGAGACGAGCTGCAGGGCGAGGGCCACGCCGCCGATCTCGGCGACGAACGTGAGCAGGGTGACGGCCATCGAGGCGAGCAGGTTCATCATGCCCACGCGTGGGCCCAGCCGCTCGCGCACGATGTCGAACGTCGCCCGGCCGCTCACCGCGGCGACCCGGCCGGACATCTCCGCGAAGACGCAGATCCCGAGCACGCCGAGGACGACGACCCAGCCCAGCGACAGACCGAGCCTGGCGCCGACCTGCGCGTTGGTGACCAGGTCCCCGATGTCGACGAAGCCGCCGATGGCGGTGAGGATGCCCAGCGCGACTGCGAAGATCTTCTTCACGCTCACCCGCCCGCGACAGGTGGGTGCTGGAGGTCGTCCTCGAGCTTCTGGAGCGCCTCCGCCGCATCGGCGAGCCGATCGGCGAGCGCGTCGTACCGGCTCGTCTCGCGGTCGACCACCGCGATGCGCGCCGTCGACACCAGGCCGGCCGCCTCGTCGATCTGGCCGGTCACGGTCTCGTAGCGCTCGCGTTCCTTCCGGGGTGGCTGCCTGGACCCGATCGCGTCACCGGCCATGCTGACGCCGTCCTCAGCGTCGACCAGGACGGTCTGCAGGTAGCGGTCGAAGACGTGTCCCCGACCGTGCTCGCGCAGGGCCAGCTCGGCGGTCCGCACCGCCGACGACGCGTCGCCCACGGCTCGCTGGGCGTCGATGCGCCACGAGTCGCCGTCAGGAGTGCCGGGCGCGCAGCCACCGGTCGTCGCCACGACGACGGCCACGACCGATGCCGTGGCGACCCTTCTGAGCCTGGTAGCAAGAGCCACGACCGGTGGTACCCACCGTCAGGGCCTGCTGCTCAGCCAGGACCACCGTCGACGTGGCGGACGACGTCGGGCTCGAAGCCGTGCTTGATGCCCCACAGCACGGCCTGCGCGCGCCGCTCCACCCCGATCTTGCGGTAGGCGGTGCGGATGTAGGTCTTGACCGAGTTGATGCTCAGGTAGCTGCGGTCGGCGATCTCCTGGTTGGAGAGACCCTGCGTGATCAGGGCGATGATCTCCGCCTCGCGGACGGTGAGGCCGTGCTCCTTGCCCGGCCAGGCCGACTCGGGCTTCGGGTTGACGGTGCCCCCACCACTGGGGAGGACCCGCTCACCGGCGTGGATCCGTTCGATCGCGTCGACCAGCTCCTTGGCCTCCAGCCCCTTGGAGAGGTAGGCCGAGGCTCCCGCGACGAGGGAGTCCTGCACGAGCTCCCCGTGCAGGTTCCAGCTGTAGATGACCACCTTCGCGTTGCCGCCGTCGACCAGGGAGTCGACGTCCACGCCGCGGCCCTGCACCTGGCCGAACGTGTCGTAGAGGATCACGTCCACGTCGCGCAGCACCGGGAGGTTGGCGTCAACCTCCACGACCTCCACGCGGTCGCGGAAGGGCTCGAGCAGGGCGGCAACACCGACCACCACCAGCTCGTAGTCGTTGACGATGGCAACCCGCACCGGGCGCCCTGACGGATTCACAGGGCCACCCTAGGTCCGATCCGACACGCGCGCTCAATCCCCCGATCGGGCGGTCGCACCCGTTAGAAAGGTGGTGGCCCCGCTGCGTATGAGGTTGCGGGGCCCATTAGCGCCCTGACTCTTCCACCGGCCCGGTCGGTGTCCGCTCGTCCCCGGCGTAGGCGTCGATCTCACCGATCAGCCGCGCCCGCACGTCGCCCGGCGCGAACGACGCCTGCACGGCGGTCCGGGCGAGATCGGCCACCCCGGCCTCGTCGAGTCCGAGCAGGTCCGCGGCGATCTCGTATTCCCGGTTGAGCGTGGTGCCGAACATCGGGGGGTCGTCGGAGTTGACCGTGACGGTCACGCCGGCCTCGCGGAACGCCCGGATCGGGTGCTCGTCCAGGGTGGCGACCGCGCGGGTCGCGACGTTGGACGACGGGCAGACCTCGAGCGGCACCCCCGTCTCGGCCAGGTGCCGGAGCAGCTCCGGGTCCTGGGCCGACGACGTGCCGTGGCCGATCCGCTCGGCGTGCAGCAGCGTGAGCGAGTCCCACACCGTCTGCGGCCCGGTGGTCTCGCCCGCGTGGGGGACGCTGTGCAGACCGGCCGCCCGCGCCCGCTCGAAGTGGGACTGGAACTGCGACCGGGGCACGCCGGCCTCCGGACCGCCCAGGCCGAAGCCGACCAGTCCCTCGGGCCGGTGGTTCAGGGCGTAGTCGAGGGTCGCGTCGGCGGACGGGACGCCGAACTCGCCGGGGATGTCGTAGATCCAGCGCAGCACCAGGCCGAAGTCGCGCTCGGCCTCGACCCGTGCCGACTCGATGGCCTCGGTGTAACCCTCGATCGGCATCCTCGGCGTCGGGAAGGTCCGGCCTGACCGAGGTGTAGGGCGTGCAGGTGAGCTCGGCGTAGCGCAGTCCCTGCTCGGTCGCCATCTCCCGGGCGACCTCGTAGGTGAGGTAGTGGATGTCCTCGGGAGTGCGGATCAGCGCGACCACCGCGAGGTAGACGTCGATGAAGTGGGCGAAGTCCCGGAACTCGTAGAACGAGCGCAGCTCGTCGAGGTCGCTGGGCACGGTCCCCGGGTGCCGGGTGGCCAGCTCGCTGACGATGCGCGCGGACGCCGACCCGACGTGGTGGACGTGCAGCTCGGCCTTGGGCAGCGTGCGGATGAACTGGGCGAGCTCGGGGCCCGCGTGCGGCGCCGGCGTTGCGGAGGTCATGTGATCACTGAACAGCCTTGATCAGGTTGGCTGCCGAAATCGCCGGGACCCGCCCCGGTGGTGAAGGGCTTCCCGTCGAGGACGACCGTGGGGGTGCTCTTCACCTGGAGGTCTCGGGCACTCTTCGTCGCCGCCACCGGCCAGTCCACCCCGTCACCGGCGTCGATCGCGCTCTGCAGCTTGGCGGTGTCGGCGCCCGCCTGCCCGGCCAGCGCGACCAGGTCCTCCTGGCTCGGGAACGGGCCGTCCTCGGCCGGCTGGTTGGCGTAGAGCAGGTCGTGGAACTTCTTCGCCACGTCCGGGCCGTCCTGCTGGAGGACCAGCGACCAGATCATGGTCGACCGGGTGGAGTAGGGGCCGAGATCGTTGAGCAGGACGAACGGCCGGTACTCGATCTGCACCTTGCCGTCCTCGGCGAGCTGCGCCAGCTCCTCGTGCCCGGCCTTCTCGAACTCTCCGCAGAACGGGCAGAGGTAGTCCTCGTAGACGACCACCTGGTGCGGCGCGGAGGCCGAGCCGATGGTGAGTCCGTAGGGGCTGCCCGGCGGCGGGATCTTGCTCGCCGTCTCCTTGGTGTCGTCGCGCATGGAGTTGATGACGAAGCCGGCCACGACGATCAGCGCGATCGCGACCACCACGCCGACCGCAGTGATGATCTGCCGGCGTCGCTCCCGTCGCTGCTTCTCCCGCAGGGCGGCCGCCGCGCGCTCCGCCCGGAGCCGCTGCTTCTCCTTGTTCGACATCGGTTTGGTCGCCATGGGTCAGACTCCTGTGTGCTGGTCGTCGTCGGTGAGGTCGAGCTCGGGCTCCGAGGC
This sequence comes from uncultured Actinomycetota bacterium, assembly GCA_963766475.1. Classification (GTDB taxonomy): domain Bacteria; phylum Actinomycetota; class Actinomycetes; order Propionibacteriales; family Nocardioidaceae; genus Nocardioides. Next base: position 36,862 of record CAVXZS010000014.1, read on the forward strand.
GGCGCGCGCCGGGAAGAGCAGGTTGTCGAGGGCGAGGCGGGTGCGGCCCCGCCAGAGCAGGAACGCCGAGAGCGCGAGCAGCCCGACGTCCCGCGCTATCTCCCACGGGTACTTCGACGCCGCGTCCGGGTCGTAGCCGCCGTCGCCGAAGCAGCCGCAGTCGATGGTGATGCCACGCGACCACACCGACGCGATGCCCAGGATGAAAGCGATGAACAGCAGCCCGGAGACCACCGCGGCGCCACGGGTGAGCAGCCCGACCACCAGGCAGGCGCCGACGACGACCTCGAGGACGGGGAGCAGGTGGCCCACCGGGGTGGCGAGGTCGCCCGGCAGCAGCTGGTAGGCGCGCACCGACAGCACGCTCTGGTCGGGGTCCGGCAGCTTCACCAGCCCCGCCCAGACCCACACACCGCCTGTGACCAGCCGCGCCGCCGTACCGAGCCAGTCCCACACGGTGAGCAACTCTAGGCAGCGGGCCTGAACCGACGCTGAGAGGCGTGCCGGCTGCTCCTGAGGTGCACCGGCCGGCGCCGGACGCCCTAGGGTTGGCCCCGTGAAGGAAAGACTGGTGTGGATCGACTGCGAGATGACGGGGCTCGACCTCTCGGCCGACGCCCTCATCGAGGTCGCGGCACTGGTCACCGACTTCGACCTCAACGTCCTCGGCGAGGGCGTCGACCTCATCATCAAGCCGTCCGCCGAGGCGCTCGACCAGATGGGCGACTTCGTCCGCACGATGCACGAGAAGTCCGGGCTGCTGGCCGAGCTCGACGGCGGGATGACCCTCGCCGAGGCCGAGCAGGAGGTGCTGGCCTACGTGAAGCAGCACTGCCCCGACGGCTCCCGGCCGCCGCTGGCCGGCAACACCGTCGCGACCGACCGGTCGTTCCTGTCGCGTGACATGCCTGTCCTCGAGGGCTTCCTGCACTACCGGATCGTCGACGTCTCCTCGATCAAGGAGCTCGCCCGGCGGTGGTTCCCCCGCGCCTACTTCCAGGCTCCGACCAAGCGCGGCAACCATCGCGCCCTGGCAGACATCCAGGAGAGCATCGAGGAGCTGCGCTACTACCGCGAAGCCGTCTTCGTCGCGAGCCCCGGCCCGGACAGCGACACCGCGCGCGCCATCGCCGAGAAGCACGGCGGAGTGCTCACCGGCCTGCCGCTCGCCCCGGTCCCCGAGCCGGATACCGATTCCGCGGAACCCGCCTGACTCCTCTAGACTCCTCGTCGGCCCCGGGACCTCTCGGGGCCGCATGGTGGGTGTAGCTCAGCTGGTAGAGCGCCGCGTTGTGGTCGCGGATGTCGCGGGTTCAAGTCCCGTCACTCACCCCAAGGTGTCACGCCACGAAACCGGCTCGGCACGCCTTCGGTGCTAGAGTTCGACGGTTGACGGAGCACAGTTCCGCGGCACGCACCATGACGCGTGCCGGTCCATCTCTCGCTCTCACCTGCTCTTCGGTTTGCTGGATATCAGGTCCTCGATCAGATGTCTTCAGCCTCACCCCGACCCAGTCGGGCACTACCGAAGGAAAATCATGTCGCAAGGCACCGTGAAGTGGTTCAACGACGACAAGGGCTATGGCTTCATCGCCCAGGACGACGAGGGCCCGGACGTCTTCGTCCACCACACCAACATCAGCGGCGAAGGCTTCAAGTCGCTCAAGGAGGCCCAGCGGGTCGAGTTCGACCTCGCCAAGGGTCCCAAGGGCCCCCAGGCCGAGAACGTGCGCGCCGTCTGACCGACGACACGCGACAGCTCGATGCCGGCATGCTCCCTCGGGAGCGTGCCGGCATCGCTGCGTGAGGCCGGCCCGGCTTCCCTGAGCCAAAACCTCTGACTACAGTCAGAGAATGACCGTCACGGACGTGCTGCGCCGGTTCAACCGCACCTACACCCAGCGGATCGGGGCGCTCGACGAGTCGTTCCTCGGGCTGGGGCTGCCGCTCGGCGCCGCGCGACTGGTCTTCGAGATCGGCGAGTCCGGGGCGACCGTGCGCGACCTGCGGGCCAGGCTCGGCCTCGACTCCGGGCAGCTGGCCCGCCAGCTGCGCCGCCTGGAGGTCGACGGCCTCGTGCGGCTGGCTCCCGACGCCGCCGACCGCCGGCGGCGCACGGTCCGGCTCACCGGTCCGGGCCGCGCGCTGCGCGCCAGGCTGGACGACCGCTCCGAGCAGCTCGCCGAGCGACTCGTCGCGCCGCTGACCAGCCGGCAGCAGGAGCGGCTGACCGAGGCGCTCGCGACCGCCGACCTGCTGGTGCGGGCCGCGACCGTCGACATCCGCTCCGTGCATCCCGCGTCGCCGGAGGCGAAGCGGGCGGTGCAGAGCTACTTCGACGAGCTCGACGTGCGCTTCCCCGATGGCTTCGACCCCGGCGACCACCACGACGACGAGACCATGGCACCCGGCGCGGGTGCCTTCGTGGTCGCCTCCAGCGACGGCGAGCCCGTGGCCTGTGGTGGAGTGCAGGAGCTCGCGCCCGGGGTCGGGGAGATCAAGCGGATGTGGGTGCACCCGGGCTGGCGCGGCGCGGGCCTCGGGTCACGGCTCCTGCGCCACCTGGAGCAGGTGTGCGCCGACCTCGGCCACGGCATGGTGCGGCTGGACACCAACGGCACCCTCGTCGAGGCGATCGCGATGTACGAGCGCGAGGGCTATCGGCACATCGGCCGCTACAACGACAACCCCTACGCGCAGGCGTGGTTCGAGAAGGAGCTGGTCACGGCTCGCCGTCGGGCGTGAGGCGCTCCCAGTCGAGCTCGACGCGCAGCAGCCGGGCTTCGGCCCAGGCCTCCAGCTGGTCGACGTGGTGCGCCGACCGCGGGTCTCCCGAGGCGCCCATCGGCACCGCCCAGCCGCTGCGGGCGCGGTCGTCGAGGTCCCACACGTAGCGGGCGACCGAGCCGCGGTAGGCCACGTCGGTGATCCCCGGCAGCCACCCGGTGCAGCGGACCGTGTCGATGTCGCCCGACAGGGGCGTGGTCGGTACCGCCGGTGCCGACAGATCCGCGTCGGCGACGTCGAAGGCGTGCGTCGGGGCGAACACGTGGGTGTCGCCCCAGGCGCCGGGGTGCTCGGCGGCGTCGTCGAGGGCCTCGGTCGCGAGGCGGCGTACGTCGATGCCGAACGGCGTTCGCGCGCCGGCGAGCCGCTCGAGCGCCCAGCCGACGCTCGCCACGACGGACAGGTAGGGCTCGAACAGCGGGCCGTAGGTCGAGACTTCGCCCAGCTCCGCCAGGGCCGGCTCGGCACAGATCCGGGTGGCGAGCGCACTGCGCCAGGCAGCGAACGCCGCGGCACCGCGGGAGCCGGCCGTCATCACGCCGTCCCACTCCAGGATCGCCTCGCGGACCGGTGCCCCGGTCGGGCCGGGCGCCAGGTCCCGGATCATCGTGCACAGCGGGAGCGCGGCGCTCGCGAACGAGTCGCCGAGGATGGCCTCGAAGTCGGCCGCGGTCAGGTCGTCGCGGCCGCGGAGCAGCGCATGGATCCGGGACGCCCGGTGCGGCGGGGCGAACTCGCTGCCCAGCAGCTCGCTCTCGCTGCCGCGTCGTTCGTTGGCGGTCACGACCTGGCCGTCGGGCGGCACGTCGTGGCGCGGCAGCTCGACCCAGCCCGACCAGGTGTCGCCACCTCGGCCCCGGACGATGCCGCGGCGGTTGTCGCCGTCGCGGACCGGCACCCGGCCGGCGTTGCGGAACCGGACCGCGCCGCTGCGGTCGGCGATGACCACGTTGTTGACCGGCGCCACCCACGCGTCGAGGGCGCGGTCGACGTCGTCGACGCTCCGCGACCGCAGCAGCGGGAGCAGCGCCTCGAAGCCGAGGTCGCCGAGGACGGTGGGGGCGTCACGGACCGAGAGGCCGCTCCCCCTGGCACGGTCGACGAAGAACAGCGGCCCCCGGTCGGTGGCGAGGACCTCCACGGTGACCGGGCCGGCGCCGCGCACCTCGATGGTCTCCTCGCGGCCGTCGACCACGTCGTCGAGCGACTCCTCGTAGAGGTCCTGGTAGTCGGCGCACGCGTTGGTGATCGCCCAGGCCACCTCGCCGGCGTGGGCGAAGTGCTGCACGCCCGGCACTCCGGGGAACGTGAAGCCGAGGACGTCGATGTCGCCCTGAGGGTCGTCGGTCGCGAGCCGCACCTGCGCGTAGACGCCGGGAGACTCGAAGACGCGGTGCGGGTCACCGCCGATCAGCGGACGGCCCGACGCGGTGCGGGCGCCACCGACGGCCCACGCGTTGCTCCCGGAGGCGTAGGCGGGGTCGCGGGAGAGCAGCGCCTCGTCGGCGCCGAGCACGGCACGCGCCCGGTGGTGCCAGAGCTTGCCGGGCATGCTGGCGAACAGCAGGTGCTGGGCGTGGAAGACCGCGAGCGGCGTCCACGGCTCCCACGCCGCGGGCTCGATCTCGAGCCGGGCCAGCTCCGGGGCCGGGTCTGACGATGCGTCCCGCAGGCCGGCGTTCACACCGTCGACGTACGCCGCCACGAACTGGCGGGTCTCCTCCCCCAGCCCGGCGAGGGCGCGGCGGGCGGTGTCGACGATCCGGGTCTGCCGCGCCCAGGTGTCCCAGGCCAGCTGGGGTGCGCCGAGCACCTCGGCGGCGGTGCCGGTCGCACGGCGGCGCTGGTACTCCAGCTGCCACGAGCGGTCGCGGGCGGCGGCCCACCCCTGCCCGCGAGCCAGGTCGAGCACGTCGGTGGCCCGGATGTGCGGGACGCCGTACGCATCGCGGTAGATCCGGGCCACGCAGTGACCTTAGACGTGGCGCCGGCGCACCGGTGGTTGAGGAGGTCGCTTGCGACCGTCTCGAAACCTCTGGCCACGGCGCTGGGACCGGATGGCTCCCAGCGGCGCGCCGGTGGTTGAGGAGGTCGCTCTGCGACCGTCTCGAAACCTCTGGCCACGGCGCTGGGACCGGATGGGTCCCAGCCCAGGCTGCGGAGGTTTCGAGACGCTTGCTGCGCAAGCTCCTCAACCAGCACTCAGGCGGGGATGTGCCCGAAGTGGCCGCGCTGGAAGTCCTCGTAGGCCTTGAGGACCTCGTCCTTGGTGTTCATCACGAACGGACCCGCCCACGCGAGCGGCTCGCGGATCGGCTTCCCGCCGACCACGATCACGTCGAGCTTGGGTGAGCGGCTCTCCTGGCTCCGGTCGGCGGTGATCGTGAGGTAGTCGCCGGTGCCGAGCACCGCGGACTGCCCCGTGTGGATCGGGCGTCCCTCGGTGCCGACCGTGCCGCTGCCGTTGAGCACGTAGACGAGCGCGTTGAAGTCGACGTCCCACGGCAGGTCGAGCCGGGCGCCCGGCTCGACGCTCGCGTGCACCAGGCTCATCGGGGTGAACGTCGTGCCGGGGCCGGCGTGGCCGTCGACGGCGCCGGAGATGACACGCACCAGCGAGCCCGCGTCTGCGGAGGTCAGCAGCTGCACCTCGCCGGAGCGGATGTCTTGGTACTTCGGCTGGTTCATCTTGGCGTCGCGCGGCAGGTTCACCCACAGCTGGATGCCGTGGAACAGCCCGCCCTGCTGCACGAGCCACTCCGGCGGCGCCTCGATGTGGAGCAGGCCGGAGCCGGCAGTCATCCACTGGGTGTCGCCGTTGGTGATCGTGCCGCCACCGCCGTGGCTGTCCTGGTGGTCGAAGACGCCGTCGATGATGTAGGTGACGGTCTCGAAGCCGCGGTGCGGGTGCCAGGGGGTGCCCTTGGGCTCACCGGGGGCGTACTCCACCTCGCCCATCTGGTCCATCATGATGAACGGGTCGAGGTGCTGGAGGTCGATGCCGGCGAACGCGCGGCGCACCGGGAACCCCTCGCCCTCGTAGCCGGCCGGAGCGGTCGTCACCTGCCAGACGGGGCGGGGCTGGTCTCCCAGTCCTGGCTCGCGAAGGCGCGGCAGGACGGTGAGGTCGTCGACGGTGATCGCGGGCATTGGCACCCATCTCCTATGGGCTGGTCGGTACCGGGTTCAACGGTAGTTGAACGTTGCATATTCCGCGTGCCGCGCACCCGCCGGCTGGGTGGACTCTGACTAGGTTAGGTCTTGTGACGACCCCTCACACCGCCTTCGGGCGGTACGACGTCGCGATCGTGGGCGCCGGCCACAACGGTCTCGTGGCGGCGGCCTACCTCGCCCGGGCCGGACTCTCCGTGCTGGTGCTGGAGCGGCTGGACCGGGTCGGCGGTGCGACCGTCACCGGCCAGCCGTTCGTGGGCAGGCCCACCCGCGTCTCTCGCTACGCGGACACGGTCTCGCTGATGCCGGGGCGGCTGATGCGCGAGCTCGAGCTCGACGTGGCGCTGACCTCGCGGCCGGTCGCGTCCTACACGCCCTGCCTGCGCGACGGCCGGCACCGCGGGCTCCTCGTGGAGAACCCCGAAGGCAAGCGCACCCGCACCTCGTTCATCGAGCTGACCGACAGCGGCCGCGAGTACGACGCGTGGTGCAGCTTCTACTCCGAGGTGGCGGAGATGGCGCGGGCCGTGGAGCCGACCCTCCTCGAGCCGCTGCCCTGGGAGAAGGACCTCGCCGCACACGTGGACGAGGCGACCTGGCGCGACCTCGTCACCAAGCCGCTGGGCGAGGTGATCGAGAAGCGGTTCGCCGACGACACGGTCCGCGGCGTCGTGGCGAGCGACGCGCTGGCCGGGACGTTCGGCGGGCTGCTCGACCCGTCGCTGGAGCAGAACCGGTGCTTCCTCTACCGGCTCATCGGCCGCGGCACCGGCGAGCAGCTGGTGCCGCTGGGTGGGATGGGCGCGCTGAGCGACGCGCTCGCCCGGGCGGCGGCGTCGGCGGGCGCCGAGATCCGCGTCGGCGCCGGCGTCTCGGCGATCCGGGCCGGTGACGACGTCAACGAGATCGACTTCGACACCGCGGGAGGCCCGGCCACCGTCGAGGCGAGGTTCGTGCTCGCCGACGTGGCGCCGTGGGTCCTGCACATCCTCCTCGGCGAGCCCGACGACCCCGAGTCGAAGCCCGAGGGGGCCCAGCTCAAGATCAACCTGCTGCTCGACCGGCTGCCGCGGCTCAGGTCCGGCACCGACCCGGCAGTGGCGTTCGCCGGGACCCTGCACGTCGCCTCGGCGTACTCCGACCTCCAGGCGGCCTACGAGGAGGCGCGGCAGGGTCGGCTGCCGGCCCGGATCCCGTGCGAGGTGTCGTCTCCCTCCCTCGCCGACCCCTCCCTGCTGGGAGACGCCCCGCCCGGCTCCCAGACGCTCTCGATCCTCACGCTGCAGACGCCGGCGTCCGTGTTCGCGGCCGACCCGGCCGGGGTCAGGGACGAAGCGGTGCGCCGGGCGATCGCGGCACTCGACGAGCACCTGGTCGACCCGATCGCCTCGGTCGTGGCGCACGACCCGCACGGCGACCCGTGCCTCGAGGCGCGGAGCCCGCAGGACATCGAGTCCGAGCTCGCGATGCCCGGCGGGCACCCCCACCACGGTCACCTGGACTGGCCGTGGGCCGGCAACCGGACCCGTCTGGACACGCCGGACCAGCAGTGGGGCGTGCCGACGGGACTGCCCCGGGTCTTCCTGGCCGGCGCCGGCGCGCGCCGCGGTGGTGCGGTGTCCGGTGTGGCCGGGCACAACGCCGCGCACGCGGTGCTGGCCTCGCGCTGACCGATTCGTCTGGCGTCTCGAGCGGGGCCCGGCCCGTCAGGTCGCAGACGAATCGCTCAGTGGTGGTGCTGCCCGTGGTGACCGTGGTGGTGGTGGTGCTTGTGCTTCTTCCTGATCTTCAGCGGCGCCAGTGAGTTGCCGACGGGGATCTCGGAGCAGTTGCCGGCGAACGGGGCGCCCGCGAACCGCTGGGCAAGGAAGTCCATGGCCTGCGGGAAGAACTGCAGCCCGGCCTGGGTGTGCTCGGCGCCGTCGTAGACGTTGAGCTGGACGGGGACGCCCTCCCCGCAGTACTCGTGTGCGAGGCCCTGGACGTCCTTGACGATCATCACGTGGTCGCCGGTGCCGTCGGCGTTCCCGACGCCCATGAACATCGGCATCAGCGGGTGGCCGGGCGCGCTGCCCATGATCAGCTTGTTGATGGTCCGGGCGAACGGACGGACCTTGAGGAACGCGTGGTACTTCTTCTTGAGCAGCTTCTGGACCCGCAGCCCCGGGTAGTTGCCGTTGAACGAGCCGATGCACTGGTCCTGCACCTCGGCCATCACCTTCTTGCCGTACTTCGAGGCGAACTTGTTGGTCTTGATGCCGAACGCGCGCCCCAGCGAGACCAGGACCGCCGGCATCACACCGGACCAGGTGTCGCTGCCGTTGACGTAGCCCGTGTTGTGGGCGAGGTGGACCGGGATGCCGCCGACCGCGGTGCCGACGATGTTGAGCTCGGGGGCGTACGACGGCGCGAGCTCGCTCGCCCACTCGCCGCCGATCGAGCCGCCGGAGTAGCCGAACAGGCCGACCTTCTGGGTGCTGGGCATGCCGAGGTAGCTCTCGGTGGCGCGGATGCCGTCGAGGGTGTTCCAGCCCGACTCGTGGCCGGCCACCCAGTGCAGGTCGGGACCCTCGAAGTCGGGCACGGTCACGGCGTATCCCTGCGAGGCGAGGCCGACGACCAGCGCGGCCTCGCTGTTGGCCAGCTCGGAGTTCTCCGACCCCGGGTCGCCGCCGCGCAGCGTGTAGCTGGGCGAGCACTTGTCACCGAGGGCGTCGTAGAAGCTCAGGTAGGCCACCAGGCCGCCGTTGACCGGACCGCTCGGGTTGATCACCGTGGTCACCGTCGCCGTGGGCCGGCCGCGCTCGTCCTGGGTGCGGTAGAGCAGCTGCGTCGCCGGCAGCGCGCCCGCTCCGCTCCCCGGCACGCCCACCGTGACGCTGCGGCTCTTGAGCACCGACCCCCGCGGCAGGTCCTTGAGCGGCGTCGCGCCGGAGTAGGTGTAGAAGGGGTCGTCGTGCGGCAGCGGGATCGCCGCCTGGGCCGGAGCGGCGGTCGGCACGGCGAGGGCCAGCGCGGTCCCGAGGGCGACGAGCGAGCGGCGTACGACGGTGTTCATGGGGTCCTCACTGCAGGGGGCCAGGACGGCTCGAGAGGATCAACGTACGAGGCGCCTCCGGGTGACGGTCACCGATTTCGACGCCGCACCCTCCGCTGCTAACGTTGGGGGTCGCGGAAGCGCGAGCGCCATTAGCTCAATTGGCAGAGCAGCTGACTCTTAATCAGCGGGTTCGGGGTTCGAGTCCCTGATGGCGTACCCACATCGGCCCCGGCCTGCACGGACCCGTTCAGGGGCTGCGGTGATCTCAGGGGCTGCGGTGATCTCAGGGGCTGTGGTCATCGGAGACCAGCCCCACGAGTGCCTCGGGCGAGTCCGCCGTCCGCTCGGCGACCTCGACGCGGTTGCGGCCCGACCGCTTGGCCACGTAGAGGGCCGCGTCAGCGAGCCGCTCCAGCCGTTCGGGGCTCTGGGCGTGGTCCGGGTAGACGGCCAGCCCGAGGCTCGCGGTGAGCCTGACGTCCACCCCCGGGACGGTGACGCGCGCAATGGCCAGCCTGAGCTTCTCGGCGGCGTCGAAGGCGCCCGCGATGTCGGTGCCGGGGAGGATCACGGCGAACTCCTCGCCACCGTTGCGACCGGCGAAGTCGCTGTCGCGCAGCGTGGACCGCATGGCAGCTCCGACGTTGGCGAGGGCCTGGTCACCTGCCGGGTGGCCGAACTGGTCGTTGAGGTTCTTGAAGTGGTCGAGGTCCAGGAGCACGACGGCGAAGGGGGTCGCGGTCCGCGACGCGTGAGCGAACATCCTCTTGAGCGTGTCGCCGACCGCGCGCTTGTTGGGCAGCCCGGTCAGGGAGTCGGTGGCGGCGCGGAGCTCGGCGATGGCCAGGTTGCGCAGGTTGGCGAGCACGGGGGCGGCCTGCGACACGGAGTCGTGGACCAGCTGCCGCTCTCGCTCCTGGATGGTCCTGGGTCCGCTGAGGAGCACCGAGCCGATGACCTCGCCACCCACCGTCAGTGGCGTGCAGGTCGAGTAGGACGGGCACGGGGCGCAGATGCCGCACTCGATCAGCCCCGGACGACTGATGTCCTCGTCGTGGGCCCGGGCCGACCTGATCGCGACGCAGGCCTTGGGCTCGGCGTGCTCGAGCCTCGCCGCCAGAGCGGGGTCCGAGGAGACGTCGGTGACCGGCTCGAGCCGGTCGGCGCTGTTGTTGCGGTTGAGGACGGTCACGGCGCTGTCCCGGACGACCCGGGACAGGCGGCGCTGGAGAAGGCCGTGCGCGTCCTCCTCGCTCGCGGTGAGCTGGAGGGTGTCTGCGAACTCGACCTGCTCCTTGACGGGCTCGATCTCCCGGCGGAGCCGGCGGTTGCCGACGACCCCGAGCCCCATGAGGACGGCGATCGCGGTGGCGGCACCGGCGATGAGGCGCCGCCGGGTCTGCTCGACCGCACTGGAGGTCGCCTCGTTTCGCTTGCCCGCGTCGGCCGCCTCACGGTCCACCAGAGCCAGGACGTCCGCGTTGAAGAGCTCATACCTCCGCCTGAGGTCCTCGGCGAGGTCGGCGTTGCCCGGCGCGGTGAGCCGCGGGTTGGTGAGCAACGCCCGGATCCCCGTCCACCCGTCGACCAGGTCGGAGATCCTGGCGTCGTCGCCGGCCTGGCCCGAGTTGATGCGGCGTACGTCGACGAGCAGCTCCTCGACCCGGGGGATCTGCTCCTGGAAGAGCTCGGTGGACAGCGCGGAGGTGTTCTCGAAGAGGGCGAGGGTCCGACCGGTGACGAACGCGCGGTCGACGGCGAGGGCGAACCGCGCCGCGAGCGTCGCGGTCGCGACCTCGTCGCTGTTGATCGCGTCGGCCTCGTCGGCCGTGGTGTCCAGACCCGAGATGGCGATGCCGGCCAGTGCGACCAGGCCCAGCGCGGCGGCCAGGCACATCCCGGCGATCACGGCCGAGCTGCGCGACATCAGCCTGAACATCGCACCTCGCCCTGACCGGGCGCCTAGCGGACGCCATCACCTCCACCGTAGGGACTGCCCCACGCCCACGCTGGGCAATGGGGAAACCCGTGCGCCCGCCCTCTCGGGACTACGAGATCGGCATGAGGTCGGCGGGTCCGGGTTACCCCTTCCCCATGGAGCCGATCCCAGAGACCTTCCAGGCTCTGGACGAGTTCGGCGCCTATCTCTACGACGACGACCTCCTCGCGGAGCTCGAACGGATGGGCGCCCGGGTCCAGGAGGTCGTGCCGGACTGTGTCGGCCTCAGCCTCGCCTACCGCGAGCACGACGTGACCTTCACCCTGGTCGCCTCGGACGAGACGACGGCCGCGCTCGATGCGCTGCAGTACCTCGACGACGGTCCCTGCGTGGCGGCCGTGGACGAGATGGCGACCACCGAGTTCAGCGAGGACGACGTGCTCGACGAGCGCCGCTGGCACCTGTTCGCCCGCGGCACCGCCGCGGCCGCCGTCGCGAGCACGCTCACCCTCCCGATCGTGGTGGAGGGAAGCATCGTGGGGTCGGTCAACCTCTACGCGAGCACACGGCACGCGTTCGACGGCAGGCACGAAGAGGTCGCCGGGGTGCTGGGCGCGTGGGCGGAGGGGGCGATCGCCAACGCCGATCTCGGCTTCGCGAGCCGACGGGCGGCCGAGGACGCGCCGCGGCTGCTCTTCGAGGCGACCCGGATCCAGATCGCCGTGGGCATCCTGGCGTCGCTGCAGGACGTCCCACCGCCGGTCGCGCGGGACCGGCTGAGGGAGGCTGCCCGGCGCGCTGGTGTGAGCGAGGCCGCGGTCGCCCGGCTGGTGATCGAGCAGGCCACCGGCCCCCGGCCGAACAGTCCCAGCGACGACGCCGGCCAGGAGGACCAGGCGTGATCCCGAACCCGGGCACGGTGCGGTGACCTGGGTCCACGCCGTCATCGACGTCCCCCGTGAGCAGCACGGCTCGGCCTCGCGGTTCTGGAGCGACGTGCTCGGCTGGCCGCTGGGTGCACCGTGGGCCGGTCACCCCGAGCTGCGCAGCTTCGAGCCGCCGGAGGGGACGGCCTACGTCCACCTGCAGGAGATCGGGGGTCCGGCGAGGATCCATCTCGACCTCGAGAGCGAGGACCCGGACGCCACCGTCGAGCGTGCCGTGGCCCAGGGAGCCGACCTCGCTGCGGAGCACGACCGCTGGCGCACCCTGCTCTCTCCCGGGGGCCTGCCGTTCTGCGTGGTCGAGGCCGCACGGCACGACCCGCCGCCGCCGACGACCTGGCCGGACGGACACCGCAGCCGCATGGTGCAGGTGTGCATCGACTCCCCCGTCGCCGCCCACGAGCAGGAGGTCGCGTTCTGGCGGGCCCTCCTGGACGGACGGTGGGCGGATTCTCGCTCCCCCGAGTTCGCCGGCAAGTGGCACGACGACGCGGGGTCACCGATCCAGCTGCTGTTCCAGCGCCTCGGCGAGCCGGAAGGGCCGGTGCGCGCCCACCTCGACCACGGCACGGACGACCTCACGAAGGAGGTACGCCGGGTGCTGGACCTCGGGGCGGAGGACATCGGCGCCGGGCGAGGCGGCTGGCACGCCCTGCGCGACCCCAGCGGCACGGCGTTCTGCGTCACCGCGAACTCGCCGGCGCACGACGTCCGCCGCGACATCGGCTGACCCGCCACCCGGTCATGGCGTCTGCGGCAGCTGCCCCCGAGCGACCTGGATGGCGGCGTCGATCCTGGCGACCAGCGCCCGAGCGGAGTCGACGTCGTCGGCCGAGCCGATCTCGGCGTTCATCGCGCTCAGGGCTCGGCGCATCAACGGCAGGCACTCCCGCACCTTGGCGTGGCCGGCCTCGGTCAGGGAGAGCACCGACGACCGGCCGTCGTGCTCGTTCCTGGACCTGGACAGGTGCTTCGACCGCGTCATCGTGGCGAGGTAGCCGGAGAGGGTCGTCGGGCGGATGGCGAGGGTCTCGCTGAGCTCCCCCGGGGTGCACGGGCCCAGCGCGAGCTGGCTGTAGACGGCGTAGAGGCTCGCGGTGATGCCGGCCTGCGCGAACGTCGCATCGAGGAGCGCCCCGAGGTGCTGGTCGACGACGAACAGGTCCAGGGCGAGGTTGCCGCCACGCTGGTCGAGGACGAACCGCCTCTTGCTGTCGGGTGGCATCGACCCTCCCAGGTCCGGTCCTTGGCAGTCAGTTCGAGCTCGAAGTATGTTCGGCGACTCCCGCGAGGACAACTGACCGGTCCGGGCTGTCGTCGAGACGGAGTTTCCGTTCGTGGAGCGGCTGACGGCCGACTCTTCGGCGACCAGCGGTCCCAGCCCACGCTGAGTCCAGCGACGTCTACGACTATCGCGTCGTGCATCTCAGCTGTGGGCCACCTCTCTAGACCGACTCGCGGAGCGCTCGGGGCGCGGCTAGCCTTCGAGTGCTTGGGGGGTAGGTGCGCCGCCCCCGGGCGTCAGCCCGCCGGGGCGGCGTGCCACTCCCCAAGCCCTTCACGTCGTGGGTGCTCGGCGCAGCGGCACGTCCAGCCGCTCGGCGAGGTCGTCGTACGACGTCCCGAACGTCTCGCGGACCAGCACCCCGTCGGGGGTGATGTCGAAGACGGCGAGGTCGGTGTAGAGCCGGTCCACGCAGCCGACGCCGGTGAGCGGGTAGCTGCAGGACGGGACCAGCTTCGGGGTGCCGTCCTTGGCGAAGAGGCTCATCATCACGAACACGCTCTTCGCCCCGGTCGCGAGGTCCATCGCGCCGCCGACCGCGGGGATCGCGTCCGCGGCCCCGGTGTGCCAGTTGGCCAGGTCGCCCCCGGAGGAGACCTGGAACGCCCCCAGGACGCAGACGTCGAGGTGGCCGCCGCGCATCATGGCGAAGGAGTCGGCGTGGTGGAAGTACGACGCCCCGGGCAGCTCGGTGACCGGCTGCTTGCCGGCGTTGGTGAGGTCGGGGTCCTCCTCGCCCGGCGTAGCCGCCGGCCCCATGTTGAGCATGCCGTTCTCGGTGTGCAGCACCACGCCCGACCCGGGCTCCAGGTGGTCTGCGACCAGCGTGGGCTGGCCGATGCCGAGGTTGACGTAGGACCCGGACGGGATGTCGCGCGCCACCAGCCGAGCCATCTGCTCCTTGTCCAGCGGCCCCGGGTCCGTCATACGGTCACCACCCGGTCGACGTAGATCGACGGCGTCACGACGGACTCCGGGTCGAGCTCACCGACGTCCACGACCTCACGCACCTGGGCGACGACCACGGACGCGGCGGTGGCCATCACCGGGCCGAAGTTGCGCGCGGTCTTGCGATAGACGAGGTTGCCCATGCGGTCCGCGCGGTGGGCGCCGATCAGGGCGACGTCGCCGTGGATGGGGTACTCCAGCACGTAGGTGCGCCCGTCGATCTCGCGGGTCTCCTTGCCCTCCGCGAGCGGCGTGCCGACACCGGTCGGGCAGAAGAACGCCCCGATCCCGGCCCCGGCCGCCCGCATCCGCTCGGCCAGGTTGCCCTGCGGCACCAGCTCGAGCTCGATCCGGCCGTCGCGGTAGAGCTCGTCGAAGACCCACGAGTCCTTCTGCCGCGGGAACGAGCAGACCATCTTGCGGACCCGCCCCTCGGCCAGCAGCGCCGCCAGCCCGGTGTCGCCGTTCCCCGCGTTGTTGTTGACCACGGTCAGGTCGGAGGCGCCCTGCCGGATCAGGGCCTCGATCAGCTCGACCGGCATCCCGGCCATCCCGAAACCGCCGATCAGCACCGTCGCGCCGTCCGGAACGTCGGCGACCGCCTCGTCGGCGCCCGAGTCGCCGTCGCAGAACACCGCCCCCGTCACGACACGTGCCCCGTCACAGGGTCCGTCACGTTCTCGAGGACCACGGCCAGCGCCTGCCCCACGCCGATGCAGATCGCGGCCACGCCCCACCGGTCGCCCGACTCGCGGAGCCGGTGCGCGAGGGTGCCCAGGATCCGGCCGCCGGAGGCACCGAGCGGGTGCCCGATCGCGATCGCGCCGCCCTTGGCGTTGACGATCTCGGGGTCCACCTTCCAGGCGTCGACACACGCCAGCGACTGGACGGCGAACGCCTCGTTGAGCTCGACCGCGGCCACGTCGGCCCAGGAGATGCCGGCGCGGACCAGGGCCTTCTCCGCGGCCTCGACCGGGGCGTACCCGAAGTCCTGCGGCGCCAGGGCGTGGGTGCCCCGGCCGGCGATCCGGGCGATCGGGTCGAGGCCGGGGACGGCACCGTCGGCGGCGAGCAGCAGCGCGGACGCGCCGTCGTTGAGCGGCGACGCGTTGCCGGCGGTGATCGTGCCGTCGGGACGGAACGACGGCTTCAGGCCCGCGAGCTTCTCCACGGTGGTGCCGGGCCGGATGCTCTCGTCCCTCGCCAGGTCTCCCCCTCCGACCGCGGCCGGCACGGGCACCACGAGGTCGTCGTAGAACCCCGCCTTCCACGCCGCCTCGGCGAGGTTGTGGGAGCGCGCGGCGAACTCGTCCTGGCGCTCGCGGGAGATCGAGAACCGGTCGACCAGCAGCTCGTTGGCCTCACCGAGCGAGACCGTCCACTCCGCAGGCATCCGGTCGTTGACCAGCCGCCACCCCAGCGTGGTCGACACCGCGGTGACGTTGCCCGCCGGGAACGCGCGCGACGGCTTCGGCAGCACCCACGGCGCGCGCGTCATCGACTCCACGCCCCCGGCCAGCACCACGGAGGCGTCACCGGCCTCGATGGTGCGCGACGCCTGCATGGCGGCGTCGAGCGAGGACCCGCAGAGCCGGTTCACCGTCACCGCCGGCACCGCGACCGGCAGCCCCGCCAGCAGCACCGCCATCCGGCCCACGTTGCGGTTGTCCTCCCCGGCCTGGTTGGCGCACCCCCAGACCACGTCCCCGATCACGGCGGGGTCCAGTCCGGGCGCCTTGGCCAGGACCGCGGTCATCGCGGCCGCGGCCAGGTCGTCGGGGCGCACCTCGGCCAGGGCGCCGCCGAAGCGCCCGAACGGGGTGCGGGCGGCGGCGTAGAGGAACGCGTCACTCATCGGCCGGCCCCTCGAGCACCTGCTGGGCGATGCGGAACGCCGTGTTGGCCGCGGGGACTCCGCAGTAGATCGCGGTCTGCAAGAGGGTCTCCTTGATCTCGTCGGCGGTGAGCCCGTTGGTGAGGGCCGCCCGCACGTGCATCGCGAGCTCCTCGTGATGTCCTCGGGCGACCAGCGCGGTCAGCGTGATCAGCGAGCGGCTGCGCCGGTCGAGGCCGGGGCGGGTCCAGACGGTGCCCCAGGCGTACTCGGTGATCAGCTCCTGGAACTCCCTGGTGAAGTCGGTGGTGCCGGCGGCGGCGCGGTCCACGTGCTCGGCTCCGAGCACCTCGCGACGCACCGCCATGCCGTCGTCGTACTTCGTCATGCCAACGCTCCTACAGCCAGTTCCTTCACGAGCCCACGGATGATCATCGCGACCTCCTCGGGCGCCTCGGCGGGCGCCTGGTGCGCGACGTCGTCGAGCACCACCAGCCGGCCCTGCTGGACGCCGTCCGCGATCTCGCGCAGCAGGCCGGGAGGGCACACCGGGTCGTGGGCCCCGGCCACGGCGACGACCGGTGCCGCGATCTCGGGGAGCCGGGTGCGTACGTCGAAGACGGCGAGCGCCTCGCAGACCGCGATGTAGCCCGCGTCCGACACCTCCCGGAGCGAGTGCAGCAGCTCGGAGCAGCGCTCCGGCTCCCGCGCCACGAACCCGGGCGCGAACCACCGCTCGGCGCTGGCGCTCACCAGCGAGGCCGTGCCGCCGGCGCGGACCTGTGCGATGCGGTCCTGCCACACCGACTCGTCGGCGATCCTGGCGCCGGTGCAGCAGAGCACCGCGCCGAGCACCCGGTCGGGCGCGTCGAGGAGCAGCTGCAGCCCGACCTGGCCGCCCACGGAGTCGCCGGCGTAGACGAACGGGCCGTCGACCTCGTCGAGCACGCGCCGCGCCAGGTCGTCGATGGTGAGGTCGTCGAGCACCGGGCCCGGTTCGGTGCCACCCGGATGGCCACCCGGAAGCCCATGGCCCGGCAGCTCCCACGCGACGACGTCGAGCTCGTCCCGCAGCAGCGCTGCGGTGGGTCCCCAGCAGGCGTCGGCCGAGGTGCCCAGAGACGGCCCGAGGACGAGGGTGGTCACAGCTGGGCCCGCATCACGTCGACGTGGACCTGCAGCCCGTCGAGCAGCTCGGCGGTCTGGCCGGCTGCCACCACCGTGCGCCGCACGAGGAGGCGGAGCGTGTCCCACTCGGCGTGCCACGCACCGTCGGCGCGCTCGTCGACCTGCTCGGCGGCGGCGAGGTGGAGCGTGGCGGCGAGCATCGGCGTGGTCAGCGCGGCCCTGCGCACCAGCACGGACAGCACCGGGTTGTGCTTGTGCGGCATCGACGACGACCCACCGCCGGTGCCCTCGCTCACCTCGCCGGTCCGGCTCAGCTCGAGGACGTCGCGGGCGATCCGGCCGCACGCGTCGGTCAGCCCGACGAACGCGTCGCCGGCCCGCGTGATCGTGCGGCGCGACGTGTGCCACGGGTCGTCGTTGCCGAGCCCCAACCGCTCGGCGAGCAGGTCCAGCCCCTGCCGGTCGGTGCCGACGGGTCCGCCCTTCTGCACCGGGTAGTCCAGGCTGTCGAGGTCGACGGCCGACTCGACGAGGCCCCGGCGCCAGGTCTTCAGCTTCGCTCCGAACGTGATCGGCTGCGCCGCCTGGGTCAGGGTGCGCCCCATCATCGGGGTGGAGCCGACCTCGTCCGCCCGCGCCTCGATCTGGGCGATCGTGCCGCGCACGACCGGCCGGACCGCCGCGACGGCGTCGCGCAGCATCAGGACGAGCGCCGTGTCGAGGACGTCCTGGCTGGTCAGCCCGTCGTGCAGGGTCCGGTCGGGGTACGCCGCGCGCAGCGCCTCGACCAGCGGGATGACCGGGTTGCCCCCCGACTCGGTGTCGAGCTCCGTGTCGAGCTCGAGGTCGGGGACCGCCAGGTCGGCGTCGGCCCAGGCGGACTCCACGCGCACCATCGCCTCGAGGAAGGCACCGTCGGTGAACAGGTCGCCCGCCCGTCGGTCGCCGGGCCAGAAGAGGTCGGACATCAGGGCTCGTGGCGCGGGTAGGTCAGGAAGACCGTCTCGCCCTCGCCCTGCAGCCGCACGTCGAACACGTACCCAGTCTGGTCCTCCGTGGTGAGCAGCGTCGACCGGCGGTCCACGTCCAGCCCGTCGAGGAAGGCGTCGGTCTCCCCGGGCAGGTAGGCCCTCGTGAAGAGTCGGTCGAGCAGGCCGCGCGCGAAGACGGTGACCGCGAAGAACGGCGCACCCGGGACCACGGTGGTGAACGCGTAGTGCCCGTCGGCGTCGGTCGACGCGCGGCCGAAGCCGGTGAACGGCCCGTCTCGACGCAGCGAGCCCTGCTCCTGGACCACGTGGCCCTCGGCGTCCGCCTGCCAGAGCTCGAGGATCGCGTCGGGCACCGGCTCGCCGGCGCCGTCGTAGACCCGCCCGTGCAGCCGGACCGCACCCGGCGCTCCGGGCGGCACCAGCTCGCTGTCGTGCGGGAAGGGCAGCGCGTAGCCGAAGAACGGCCCGACGGTCTGGCCCGGTGTGGGGGTGAGCGTCATGCGTCGCCCGCCTCCGTGCTCGCCTCCATGAGCGTGCGGTGCGGGCCGCTGAGCACGATGTCCCACCGGTAGCCGGTGCACCACTCCGGCTCGGTCACGTCGTGGTCGTAGGTCGCGACCAGCCGCTCCCGGGCCTGTGCGTCGACGACCGACTGGTAGATCGGGTCGAGCGGGAACAGCGGGTCGCCGGGGAAGTACATCTGGGTGACCATCCGCTGGGTGAACTCGGTGCCGAACAGCGAGAAGTGGATGTGCGCCGGACGCCAGGCGTTGCGGTGGTTGCGCCACGGGTAGGGACCGGGCTTGATCGTGGTGAACCGGTAGACGCCGGCGTCGTCGGTGAGGCAGCGGCCCATCCCGGTGAAGTGCGGGTCGAGCGGCGCCGGGTGCTGGTCGCGCTCGTGGATGTAGCGGCCGGCCGCGTTGGCCTGCCACACCTCGACCAGCTGGCGCCGCACCGGGCGACCGTCGCCGTCGAGCACCCGCCCGGTCACGACCATCCGCTCGCCCTGCGGCTCGCCGTCGTGCTGGACGGTCAGGTCGGCCTCGGCGCCGTCGACGTCCCGCTCCCCGAAGACGGGAGCCCACAGCTCCACGCCCTCCGGGTCGACCTGCTGGGGCGACTTCGTCGGGTGCCGCAGCAGGCTCGAGCGGTAGGGCGGGTAGTCCAGCCGGGTCTGCGACTCCCCGCCGGCGTACGCCGCGGCGATCGCGTCGATCTCCGCGGTGACCTCGGCCTGGCTGCTCCCGGCGTTGTCGGACGAGGTGCGAGCAGCAGCGGTCACCCTTCCGACGGTAGGTGTCGCGGGCACGTCACCGCGCACCGATGCTTCCGGTCAGTGGAATGCCTGGGAGTCTGCTAGAACTCGTCCCTCTTGCGCAGCGGCTTGGGCCGGCCGTCCGGGTCGTGCACGAGCAGGTAGTGCCCGAGAGCGGCCGCCCTCGTCACCGGACCGATCTCGGGCGGCTGCAGGCGGCGGAGCCGGCCCGGCGGCCGGGGCCCGACACCCCCGCCGGCGTGCCACCGGTCGAGCGCGTCCGCGCAGCTCTCGTAGGCCGCGAACATGCCCGCCGCCTCCACGCAGTCGTCCATGCCACCGGGGTCGTCGGGGCTGCGGTCGAGGTGCTCGGCCGCGAGCGCCAGCCGCAGGCTCCGCGCGTAGTCACCGGCCGGGTCGAGCACGACGGCCGACAGCTCCGAGTCATGGGTCCACGAGCGGCGGTTGAAGTTGTCGGAGCCGATCGTGGCCCAGGTGTCGTCGATGATGCAGGCCTTGGCGTGCACGTAGACCGGGGTGCCCGCGTGGTTCTCGATCCCGTAGACGGCCACCCGGTCGGGCGCCACCCGAGCCATGTCCAGCATGGCCCGGCGCCGGCCGACGAGCTGGGCGGTCCGGTTGAAGCCCTCGACGTCCGGGAACAGCGGCACGACGGCGATCACGTGCAGCTCGGGGTGCGCCTGGAGCGCCTCGGTGAAGACGCTCCCGACGTGGTCGCCCCAGAGGTACTGGTCCTCCACGTAGATCAGGTGGCGGGCCCGCGCCACGGCCTTGGTGTAGCCGCGGGCGACGCTTCGCTCGCCGCCGCGCGCGAACGCGTAGTCACGTCCGTGGCGCAGGTTCGGGTAGGTGCGGAGCAGCTGGACGACGTGGTTCGCGCCGGCGACCTGCGGGGGCGGCGGGGTCTGCTCGGGCAGCGGGTCCGGCTTGGTGTCGAGACCGCGCAGGCGGTCACGGAGCAGGAGGATCGGGCTGCGGGTGAGGGTGGTCGGGTCCTCCCAGCGCTCGCGGAACACGGTCTCCACGTCGTGGACCGCAGGGCCCTGGATGGCCGCCTGGATGTCGTGCCACGGGGGCGTCGCGCCGTACTCCTCGGCCAGGTTCTCCTGGGCCTGCGGGTCCCCGCGGTGGTCGGCGTCGTCGCGACGCGAGTGGCACAGGTCGACGCCACCCACGTAGGCGATGTCGCGCGTCGGGTCGTCGCGGTGCCGGATCACGACGAGCTTCTGGTGGTGCGACCCACCGGTCCGCACCCGCATGTCGAGGATCGCCTCGGCGCCACGCTTCTGCAGGGTCCGTCCCAGCCGCAGGTTCTCGTCGGAGGTGAAGCCGATCGCGCTCGAGTGCGACCGCCAGACCAGGCCGCGGACGTCCACGCCGCGCTCGTCCGCGCGGCAGAGCACCTCCGCGACCTCGCTGCCCGGCTCGCCCGTCAGCCGCTCGTCCGCGTCGCCCTGCCAGTCCGTGAAGAACACCAGGTCGCCGTCCCGGGTGGCCTCGATCCGTTCGTAGAGCTCGGCGAAGTACGTCGCGCCGTGGATCAGCGGGCGCACCAGGTTGCCCTCCGACCAGGCCTGCTCCCCCGGATGCTGCGCGTCGAGGCGGGTGGCGGGGTTGCCGCGCTCGGGCTGGGTCAGGAGCCAGTCGCTCGGGTCGGGCACCCTGCCCACTCTGCCTCAGCGACCTGCCGAACCGCTCAGAGGTCGGCGCTGCCGTGCTCCGCGTCGTACGTGTCGCCGGTGAGCTTGGTCTTCGCGAAGCTGAGCAACGAGGCGACCTTCCCGCCGGGGGTGTCCCAGTACTCGCCGCCGTCGGCGTCCACCCGGATCAGCGTCGCGTTCGGGTCGCTGGGCCCACCCGGGAGCCACGCCTCGGCGAAGGTGTTCCACAGCTCCTCGAGCTTGGCCTTGTCGTCGACCACCTCGGCGGTCCCGTGGATCGACACCCATGCGTCGCGGCTGGAGAAGGTGAGCCCCACATGGGGCCGAGCGCCGATGTTGGCGACGTGCCGGGTGTCGCGGGCGCTGATGAACCACAGCTCCGCCGAGGGCTCGACCTCCTGGCGTGCCATCGGTACGGCCTCCAGGGTGCCGTCCTCGGACGTGGTCGTGAACATGGCGATGTACATGTCGGACATCAGCTCGACGAGCTTCGCGCGGTCGTCGGAGTCAGAGGTTGAGGTCATGACTGCCGGTACCCGCCGACGGCGCGGTCAGGCGTGAGCCGGGACCGGCCCCGCGGTGACGCCGATCAGCCCCTCCTGGCGCCCCACCAGCACGGCGGCGGAGATCGTGAGGAGGACGGCCAGCAGGTTCGCCGCGGGCATCGAGATGCTCTTGACCAGCACGAAGGTGTCGAGCGAGAGGGAGTTGAGCGCCCAGAACATCGCGATCGCCTTGGCCAGGCACACGACCGCCCACATCGCCGTGAGGTGCCAGAACAGCCTGCGCATCCGCGGCCGCAACGACAGCTCGGCGTCCATCGGGTAGAAGTCGCCGGCGAGCCGGGCGACCACCGGTCGGGCGGAGGCGAGCGACAACATGAACGTCGCGGCGACCACGCCGTCGGTGATGATCGGCTGGAGGAAGTAGAAGAACGTGCTGTGCGCGACCACCGCGACCACGGTCTTCCCGGTGAGGATGATCGCGGTCAGCACCAGCAGCCCCGACGTGCGGCGTCCGGTCGCGGCCCGCCACGCGATGGCGCCGTAGGACCAGCCCAGCGCGACGACGATCGCCGTCCACACGCCGAACAGCTGGTAGCTGGTGAAGAACAGCGCGGCCGGGACCACGCAGGCGACGGTGAGGCTCTGCGCGACCCTGCGCAGCACGGTGCGCAGCCGCGGGCGCGTGGGATGAGGTGGCAGGAGGGCTGCCGTCGGGACAGGCACGGACAGTTGCTGCGCGAGAGACATGTGACCCGATCTGACCGGCTGAGGCGGCCTCGGAAGAAGGGACGCCGGGCGACCGGCGTGCTCCTGACAGTACGACACCCGGGTAAGAAGGCACGAACTTCCACTGACCGGAACCCGTGGCGTGAGGCGCCTGCCCTCCGTCGAGGGTCGCGACCAGAACGCGAGCGAGGTGGCGACGCGGACCAGCCAGGTGCTGCGCGGTCGCTACCTGCCGATCTCGGTCGCGATCTGCGTCGCGTCGTTCATGGGGCTGCTGCTCGTCTACGGCCTCAACACCTGGCTGCCGAAGACCATGGGTGAGGCGGGCTACTCCATCAAGGCCGGCACCGGGCTGCTCCTCGCGCTCAGCATCGGGGCGGTGATCGGGCTCCTGGTCGCCGGGCTGCTCTCCGACGCGCGCGGCAGCAAGCCGACCGTGCTGCTCTTGTTCGGCCTGGCCGCGGTCTTCCTGGCCCTGCTGTCGATCAAGCTGCACGGCACGACGCTGGTCTACGCGGCCGTGCTGCTCTCGGGGGTCTTCGTGTTCAGCTCGCAGGTGCTCGTCTACGCGTTCGTCGGCCACCTCTACCCGCCGGAGGTGCGCGGGACCGCGCTCGGCATGTCGGCCGGCGTCGGCCGGGTCGGCGCGATCGTGGGCCCCTCGCTCGGGGGCGCGCTGGTGACCGCCGGGGTCGCCTACCCCTGGAGCTTCTACGCCTTCGCGGTGGCGCGGTGCTCGCGCTGCTCGCGCTGGCCACCGTCCCGGCCAATCTCGAGTAACCATGGGTTCACGCACGACGGGCCAACCCAGATGGGCTATCTCCGGGGCGCCAAGGGGCCATTGACCCTTCCTCGCAGCCGCGATAGACATCGCGCCAGATGGGCATGCGGATAGGGAGGTCCCGTGTCACGACGGTGGAACTTGTCGGCGCTGCTCGGCGCGCTGTTGCTGCTCTCCCCGGCCGCGCAGGCCGCTGAAGCAGATCCGATCAGCTTCAAGGGGGCTGCCGCGCTCAAGTTGCTGCCGGATGGCGCGGTGACGACTGTACAAAACGACACGGCCACCGAGCGGCGGGTCCGCGTCACGATGGACCTGGATCCGGGAGCCGATCAAGGCGTCTCCTTCGAGCCACTCGACGTGGTCCTGCCTCCCGCAGGTTCCCTGTCCCTGGCTCTCCGGATCGAAGACCCCGATGCAGTGAAGTCGGTCAAGGGGAGTCTGGTTGCGGTCGACCTCACTACGGGCTTCGTCGCCCGACAGGACTTCACGATCGAACCTCCGAAGGCGAGCGAAGCCACGCCCGCTGTGAAGTCGGTAGCGGACCGGATCGTGGTTAGACCGGGCACCACCCACGCCGACGACATCCTTCCACTCCCGCTCGAAGCAGGCACCTGCAAGGACATCGACGACATCGAGCTGGCAGGGCCAGACGACTACGCAACTCTGACGGCGACCTGTACGAGCAATGACTCAATGCTGACTCTCAAGGCCACCGGCATGGACAAGTGGTCGGCCGGCGAGTACACGGGGACCTTTAAGGTCGGCGATACAGATGTGACAGTGACGTTGAACCGGTCAGCGCCTGTCTGGGTCTTCCTCATCTGCCTGCTACTTGGATTCGTAGCCTCACTGGCGACACGCAGCCAGGCTGCCCGGTGGAGCGCCCAACAGCTCAGGACCAAGTTGGAGAAGCTCGCCCATGAGGAGCCAGCGAACCCCTTCTCCTGGGCGAACGATTCGGCCGCCTACACATCCCTTTTAACAGCCACGAAGGCGTCGGTCGACGCAATGCAGACGGCCATGAACGATGCGGGGCGCAACGGCAAAGACTGGTACATCAGCTGGCTGCTCCTGCCGCCAGCCGAGTCCGGGAGAGTGGTGACGGAACAGCAGAAGGCTCATGACGAGGCGCGTGCCACCCTTCACGACTGGAAGAAGGTGACCGGCATGTCAATCGACCTCAACAGTGCGGCCGCGCCCCCACGGCGAATTGACCGGGCGGCGAAGATCAAGCAAGGCGAAGCTGAGGCGTTTGCTGATCCAGACACACAGGAGCCGCGCACGGGGCTGAAAGGTCTGCAGGCCCTCGTCGACGAGATCGCTGCACTCGCGACTGACGCCAAGACGTGGCGGAAGCTCGAAGAAGTGCAAAAGCAGGTTGCGGCGAAGGAGCCTGCAGGTGGGAGCGACGTCGACGCATCGCTGCGTCGGGTTTGGATCCGATGTCACATAGAAGGGCAGGCCATCGCCGAGGCCATCGCAAGACAGGGCGCGACCCCCCAGCGCAGCGAAGAGCTTGCGGCTCGGCTCGCCGCACTCGAGCTCGAGGTCGACCGACTGTCGGCCCGGACTCAAGACGCTCGTCACCTGTCAGAGCAGGTTGAGCAGGAGGCGCGCTATCTGGCCGCTCTGAGCAACTCGGAGTTCCGAACCATTGCGGTGCGCGCACCCGTGACTACCGACCTTCCGCCGATCACAAGGGTTCTCCGGGCCGCCCAGCGACTCCTGACCAGGTCGGCGCGTGGAGGAGGCGCGCTCGTGGCGACGTTGATTGCGATCTTCGTCGTCACGCTGGTCAGCCTGAAGGCGCTCTATCTCGGCGAGAACTGGGGGACTGTCTTTGACATGCTGGGCACTGTCGCCGCGGCTGCCGGCGGGACCCTGATACTGACACCTGTGCTGGACATGGTCGACCAGATCAGCGGGGCGAAGTCAGCGAATTCCGCGTCGTAGGAGACTGTCGTGGCGTGGCCGGGAACGCGACCTCCCCCGGCGCCACGGTCACCAGCCGGGCGCTGGCACTGGTCGGCGCCTTCGACGAGGAGCACCGGCGGCTGACCCTCACCGAGCTCGCGCACCGCGCCGGGCTCCCGGTCCCGACCGCGCACCGGCTCGTGGGCGAGCTGGTCGCCTGGGGCGCGCTGGCGCGCACCTCCGCGGGCGACTACGTGATCGGGCGACGGCTCTGGGACCTCGGCCTGCTCGCGCCGCACCAGGCCGGCCTCGTGGAGCTCGCCTCGCCGTACCTCCACGACCTCTACGGCGCCACCCTCGCGACCGTGCACCTGGCGGTGCGCGAGGGCACCGAGGTGCTGTACGTCGACCGGCTGCGCGGCAGCACGTCGGTGCCGATCGTGAGCACCGTCGGCAGCCGGCTGCCCATGCACGCCACCGGCGTCGGCAAGGTGCTGCTGGCCTTCGCCCCGCCCGAGGTGCAGCGAGCCGTCCTCGCCGACCTGCCCCGTGTCACGGCGTACACGATCACCCAGCCGGGGACGCTCCAGCGCCAGCTCGTGGCGGTGCTCCGCGACGACTACGCCACGACGGTCGAGGAGATGAGCCTCGGCGCCTGCTCGGTCGGCGTGCCGGTGCGGCGCGCCCGCCCCGACGGACACAGTGACGTGGTCGCCGCACTCGGGATCGTGGTCCCCAGCCTCAAGCGCGACAAGCCGCGCCTGGTGTCCGCGCTCGAGGTCGCCGCCCGCGGGATCGGGCGCGCGATCTCGTAGGACGCGAGATGGCACCGCTGGCTAGCATCCAAGGAATGACAGACGACGCCGCGCTCCCCCAAGACACCGTCACCCTGCCCCAGGGGTCGAAGATGCCGCTCCTGGGCTTCGGGACCTGGCAGATCAAGGGCCAGGACGCCGTGCGCGCGTCGGCGGCGGCGCTGGAGACGGGCTACCGCCACCTCGACACCGCCACCGTCTACGGCAACGAGGGCGAGGTCGGGCAGGCGCTGGCCGACAGCGGCGTCCCGCGGGACGAGGTCTTCGTGACCACCAAGTGCCCGCCGAACGCCGCGGGCCGGGAGCTCGAGACCCTGCGCCGCAGCCTGGAGCTGCTGCAGACCGACCACGTCGACCTCTGGCTGATCCACTGGCCGGGAGGCGGGTCGACGGACGTGGAGATGTGGCGGCGGTTCGTCGAGGCCCGCGAGTCGGGGCTGGCCCGGGAGATCGGAGTCAGCAACTTCGACGCCGCCCTGATCGACGAGGTCACCCAGGACACCGGCGTCGCCCCCGCGGTGAACCAGATCGAGTGGAGCCCGCTGCTGTTCGACGCCGGCGTGCTCGCCGAGCATCGGGAGCGCGAGGTCGCGCTCGAGGGGTACAGCGCCCTGAGGGGCGGCACCCTCGATCATCCGGTGATCCGCGGCGTCGCGGACCGGGTCGGGCGCACCCCGGCCCAGGTGATCATCCGCTGGCACCTGCAGCACGGCGTGGTGGTGATCCCGAAGTCGGTGCACCCCGATCGCATCCGCGCCAACGCGGAGGTGGCCGGCTTCTCGCTTCGCGAGGAGGACATGGCCGCCCTCGACGCCCTCGGCCGAGGCTGATCCGGAGCCGACCGTCAGCCCCAGCCGTCAGCCCAGCCGTCAGCCCAGGCGCCGCAGCGCGCTGACGTGGGCGGGCTCGAGCTCGTCGAGCGACCGGACGCCGAGCAGCCGCATGGTGCGCTCGATCTGGCCCTGCAGGATCTCGATGGTGCGATCCACGCCGGGGCGGCCGCCGGCCATGAGGCCGTAGAGGTACGCGCGGCCGACCAGCGTGAAGCGGGCGCCATGCGCGATGGCAGCCACGATGTCCTGGCCGGACATGATGCCGGTGTCGAGGTGCACCTCGAGATCGGAGCCCACCTCCTTCACGACCTCGGGCAGCAGGTGGAACGGCACCGGCGCGCGGTCGAGCTGCCGGCCGCCGTGGTTGCTCAGGATGATCGCGTCCACGCCGAGGTCGGCCAGCTTCACCGCGTCGGCGACCGTCTGCACGCCCTTCACCGAGACCTTGCCGGGCCACTGCTCCTTGATCCAGGCGAGGTCCTCGTAGGTCACCGTCGGGTCGAACATCGTGTCCAGCAGCTCGGCGACCGTGCCCGACCAGGCGTCGAGCGAGGCGAACGCCAGCGGCTCGGTGGTGAGGAAGTTGAACCACCAGGCCGGCCGCGGGATGGCGTTGGCCACGGTGCGCGGGGTGAGGGTGGGCGGGATCGTCATGCCGTTGCGGACGTCGCGGAGCCGGGCGCCCGCGACCGGCACGTCGACGGTCACGAGCAGCGTGTCGAAGCCGGCCTCGGCCGCCCGTTCGACGAGCGCCATCGAGCGGTCGCGGTCCTTCCACATGTAGAGCTGGAACCACTTCCGCGCGCCGGGCGCCGCGGCGGCGACGTCCTCGATCGACGTCGTGCCCATGGTGGAGAGGCTGTAGGGGATGCCGGCCGCCTCGGCTGCCGTGACGCCGGCGATCTCGCCCTCGGTCTGCATCATCCGGGTGAAGCCGGTCGGCGCGATCGCGAACGGCAGCGCGGAGGTCTTCCCGAGCACCTCGCGGGTGGTGTCCACCTCGGACACGTCCCGCAGGATCGACGGGTGGAACTCCACGTCCGCGAACGCCTGCCGGGCCCGCGCGAGCGAGACCTCACCCTCGGCGGCACCGTCGGTGTAGTCGAAGGCCGCCTTCGGCGTCCGCCGCTTCGCCACCCGCCGGAGGTCCTCGATGGTCAGCGCCTTCTCGAGACGTCGGGTGCGCGGTGACAGCTCGGGCTTCTTGAACTTGAGCAGCGGTCGCAGGTCGTGCGCCTTGGGCATCTGCCTCTTCATCGGACGGCTCCGTGCGGTTGGGTGACGACGATGGTCTGGGTGCGGGCGACCAGCGCCCGTAGGTCTTCGAGACTGCCCGACAGCGCCCCGTTCGCGCGACCCTGCACCAGCACGTTGCCCAGCGCGGTCGCTTCGACGGGGCCCGCGAGGACCGGCATCCCGAGCCGGTCGGCGAGCAGCTGGCAGAGCAGGTGGTTCTGGGCGCCGCCGCCGACCACGTGCACACGTCGTACCTCGCGTCCCGACAGCGCAGCAGCCCGCTCGACGGCGCTCGCGAACCCCTCGGCGAGGCTGACCACGATGCCGCGGACCATCGCGACGCGGCCGTCAGGTGCCGGCCGGTCGTGTTCGCGGCACCAGTCGGTGATGCGCGCAGGCATGTCCCCCGGCGGGAGGAAGCGCGGGTCCTGGACGTCGAAGACGGTCACCGGTCCGTCGTACGCCGCCGCCTGCTCGAGCAGGCTGGTCAGGTCGCCGGTGCCCCACGTCCGCAGCGTCTCCGAGAGCAGCCAGGTGCCCATCACGTTGGTGAGGAACCGGACCCGGCCGTCGACGCCGCCCTCGTTGGTGAAGTTCGCCGCGCGCGCCTCCTCGGTGACCACGGGGCGGTCGAGCTCGACGCCGACCAGTCCCCAGGTGCCGCAGGAGACGTAGGCCCCGTCGGGCTCGGTCATCGGCACCCCCACCACAGCCGACGCGGTGTCGTGGGACCCGACGGCCACCACGGCCCTGCCGTCGTGCTCGCCGACCACTGTCCCGGGGTCGACCAGCTCGGGCAGCAGCGCCGGGTCGAGACCGACGAGAGCCAGCAGCTCGCGATCCCAGTCGCGGGTGTGTACGTCGAGCAGCCCGGTCGTGGAGGCGTTGGTGCGCTCGCAGATCGCCCGGCCGGTGAGCGACCACGTGACCAGGTCGGGGACGAGCAGCAGCCGCTCCGCGTCGGCCAGACGGATCTCGGCGGCCAGCTGGTAGATGGTGTTGAACGGCAGGAACTGCAGCCCGGTGCGGCGGTAGAGCTCGTCCGGGGCGATGCGAGCCAGCACTGCCTCGACCCCGGTCGCCGAACGCCCGTCGCGGTAGCACCACGGGAGGTCGAGCAGCTCGCCGCCGCGGAGCAGTCCGTAGTCCACGGCCCAGGCGTCCACGCCGATGCTCACCACCGGGCCCGCCGCCCGCAGACCGGCCATGCTGTGACCGAGGAGCGCCGGCAGGTCCCAGTGCAGGCCGTCGGCGCGCTCGACCGGTCCGTTCGGGAACCGGGCCACGGTCTCGATGGCGAGCTCGTCAGGTCCGACCCGGCCGACGACGACCCGGCCGCTCGAGGCGCCCAGGTCGACCGCCGCGACGGTGACCGTGCTCATCGAGGGCCCCAGCCGCGGGTCACCTGGTTTCGAGACGGTCGCTGCGCGACCTCCTCAACCACCGAGCAGTGCGCGACCTCCTCAACCACCGAGCAGTGCGCGACCACCGGTGGTTGAGGAAGGCGCGCTAGCGCCTGTCTCGAAACCTCCGCAGCGAAGGCACCCGCTCGACCAGCGACGGTCACGACTACCTGAGGAACGCTGCGGCCACGCCGGCGTCGACCGGCACGTGCAGGCCGGTGGTGTGGGTCAGGTCGGGGCCACAGAGCACGAAGACCGCGTTCGCGATGTGCTCGGGCAGCACCTCGCGCTTGAGGATGGTCCGCTGGGCGTAGAACGCGCCGAGGTCCTTCTCCTCCACGCCGTAGACAGCCGCGCGCTGGGCGCCCCACCCGCCCGCGAAGATGCCGGAGCCCTGGACCACGCCATCGGGGTTGACGCCGTTCACCTTGATGCCGTGCTCGCCGAGCTCGGCGGCGAGCAGCCGGACCTGGTGCGCCTGGTCGGCCTTCGCCGCGCCGTACGCCAGGTTGTTGGGACCCGCGAAGACCGAGTTCTTCGAGGAGATGTACACGACGTCGCCGCCCATCCCCTGCTCGATCAGGACCCTGGCCGCCGCCCGCGCGACGAGGAACGAGCCCTTGGCCATCACGTCGTGCTGGAGGTCCCAGTCCTGCTCGGTCGTCTCGAGCAGGGACTTGGAGAGCGACAGTCCGGCGTTGTTGACCACGAGGTCGAGGCCACCGAAGGCGAGCACCGTGCGGTCCACCATCGCCTGGACGGCGTCCGCGTCGGACACGTCCACCTGGACGCCGACAGCGACGTCCGGGCCACCGATGCCGGCCGCGGCCTCCTGGGCCTTCTCGGACGACAGGTCGGCGATGACCACGCAGGCACCCTCGGCCGCCAGCTTCTCCGCGGTCGCCCTGCCGATGCCGGACGCGGCACCGGTGACCAGTGCGATCCGGGTGGCGAGCGGCTTGGGCTTCGGCATGCGCTGGAGCTTGGCCTCCTCGAGCGCCCAGTACTCGATGCGGAACTTCTCCGCCTCGTCGATCGGGGAGTAGGTCGACAGTCCCTCGGCACCGCGCATCACGTTGATCGCGTTGACGTAGAACTCCCCGGCCACGCGGGCGGTCTGCTTGTCCTTGCCGTAGCTGAACATCCCCACGCCGGGCACCAGCACGATGAGCGGGTCCTTGCCGCGGATCGCGGGCGACTCGGCGGTGGCGTGGCGCTCGTAGTAGCCCTGGTAGTCCTCGCGGTAGGCGACTGCCAGCTCGTGGAGCCGCGCGACCGACTCCTCGACCGTCGCGCTGGGCGGCAGGTCGAGCACGAGCGGCTTCACCTTGGTGCGCAGGAAGTGGTCGGGACACGACGTGCCGAGCGCGGTCAGCCGCGGGTGCTCGGCGGAGGCCAGGAAGTCGAGCACCACCGGGGAGTCGGTGAAGTGGCCGACCACGGGCCGGTCCGCGGACGCGAGGCCGCGGATGGTGGGGGCGAGGGCCGCGGCGCGCGCGCGGCGTTCGGCCTCCGGCAACGGGGCGTACCCGTCCAGGGCCGGGCCGAACGGCTCGGCCTTGCTGTGCTGGTCGATGTACGTCGCGGCGGTGTCGATGATCCAGAGCGAGTTCCGCTCGGACTCGGCGCTGGTGTCGCCCCACGCGGTGATGCCGTGGCCGCCGAGGATGCAGCCGACCGCCTCGGGGTTGCCGGCCCTGACCGCGGCGATGTCGAGGCCGAGCTGGAAGCCCGGCCGGCGCCACGGCACCCAGACGACCCTGTCGCCGAAGATCTCCTTGGTCAACGCCTCGCCGTCGGCGGCGGTGGCGATCGCGATCCCGGAGTCGGGGTGCAGGTGATCGACGTGAGCGGCCTCGACGAGCCCGTGCATCGCGGTGTCGATGGACGGTGCGGCGCCGCCCTTCCCGTGCAGGCAGTAGTCGAACGCCGCGACCATCTCGTCCTCGCGGTCGACGCCCGGGTAGACGTCGACGAGTGCGCGCATCCGGTCCAGGCGCAGGACGGCGAGGCCGGACTCGGTGAGCGTCCCCAGGTCGCCCCCGGAGCCCTTCACCCAGAGCAGCTCCACGGGCTCACCGGTGACCGGGTCGGTCTCGGTCCCCTTCGCAGACGTGTTGCCGCCCGCGTAGTTGGTGTTCCTGGGGTCGGCACCGAGACGGTTGGACCGGGCGATCAGCTCGGCTGGCACCGGGTGGGGCCCGAGGTCGGTCATCAGTTCCATCCTGCCTGCGTACCGCCCACGCGATCCGCCTCGATCTGCTCCTGGTAGCCGCTGGCGAGATAGGCCCGCATGGGGTCAGCGGGGAGGCCCCGCTGCTCGCGCCAGCCGCTGAGGTCGCGTCGTACGTCGGTGTAGAACGCGTCCATGAAGATCTCGTTGGCCAGCAGGACGTCGCCGTCCTCCTGGGCCCGGGTCAGCGCCTCGCGGTCGACCAGCAGCGCCCGCGCGGTCATCTCCTGCACGTTGAGCACCGAGCGGATCTGGCCGGGGATCTTCTTCTCGATGTTGTGGCACTGGTCGAGCATGTAGGCCACGTCCTGCCCGGTACCGGACTCGGTCGGGCCGAACGCGCCGCCGCGCACGCACTCGAAGAGGATGCGGAACAGCTGGTAGGGGTCGGCGGCACCCACGATCAGGTCGTCGTCGGCGTAGAACCGGCTGTTGAAGTCGAAGGCGCCGAGCTTCCCGAGCCGGATCAGCTGGGCGACGATGAACTCGATGTTGGTCCCGGGGGCGTGGTGGCCGGTGTCGAGGCAGACGACGGCACGGTCGCCGAGGGCTGCGACGTGGGTGTACGCCGTGCCCCAGTCGGGCACGTCGGTGTGGTAGAACGCCGGCTCGAAGAACTTGTACTCGAGCACCAGCCGCTGGTCGTCCGAGAGCCGCTCGTAGATGACCGCGAGGCTCTCGGCCAGCCGGTCCTGCCGGCCGCGCATGTCCGCCTGCCCCGGGTAGTTCGAGCCCTCGGCCAGCCAGATCTTGAGGTCCCGCGACCCGGTCGCGTGCATCACGTCGATGCACTCGAAGTGGTGGTCGATCGCCTTCTGCCGGATCTTGGCGTCGGTGTGCGTCAGCGCACCGAGCTTGTAGTCGTCGTCCTGGAAGGTGTTGGAGTTGATGGTGCCGAGCGCGACGCCCTGCTCCTCGGCGTAGGCGCGCAGCGCGGTGAAGTCGTCGACCAGGTCCCACGGGATGTGCAGCGCCACGGACGGTGCCAGGCCGGTGAACCGGTGCACGGTGGCCGCGTCGGCGATCTTCTCCTCGACCGTGCGCGGCGTGCCGGGGGTGCCGAACACCTTGAACCGGGTGCCGGAGTTGCCGTAGGCCCACGAGGGGACCTCGATGGCCTGCGCCTCCAGCAACGGGCCGATCTGCTCGAACGTCGTCATCTCACTCGAAATCGTCTCGGGTCTCATGGGAGGTGGAAGACCTCCTCCAGGACCAGGAACCCTTCGTCGGGTGCCCGACCGTCCAGCTCTTCGAAGAACTCGGCCATCTCGGCCTGCCAGCGGCCGTTCACCTCGGTGCGGGCCATTGCGGCCTGGGCCGCTTCGAGCGATGGCGTCTCGAAGTAGCCGATCAGCAGCCCGTCGTCCCTGACGAAGAGCGAGTAGTTGTGCCAGCCCGTCTCGTGCAGCGCGGCCAGCATGTCGGGCCAGACGTGCGCGTGGCGTTCCTTGTACTCCGCCAGCCGGTCCCTCTTGACCTGGAGCTGGAAGCACACGCGCACGTCTGGCCTTCGGTTTCTCGACGATCAGAAGTCGAAGTCGCCGATGTTGTCCGCGTTGAAGCGGTAGGGCTCGCCCAGCAGCACGGTGCCGTCGGCGTCGACGGTGAACTCCCCGAGGTCGCCGGCGGTGAAGGTGTCGCCCTCGTCGCCCTTGATGTCGCCGTCGACCAGCGCCTTGGCGGCGTACGCCGCGAGGGTGCCGAGGTCGCCGGGGTTCCAGAGCGCGAACTCGGTGACCGTGCCGTCCTCGACGTACTCCCGCATCTGGTTCGGGGTGCCGAGCCCGGTGAGCATGACCTTGCCCTTCGCGTCCGAGGTGGACAGGTAGCGCGCAGCGGCCGCGATGCCGACGGTGGTCGGCGAGATGATGCCCTTGAGGTCGGGGTGCGACTGGAGCAGCGCCGCGGTCTTGTCGAACGACGTCTGGTCGTCGTCGTCGCCGTAGACCGTGTCGACGAGCTGGATGTTGGGGTGGTTGTCGGCGAGCTCCTGCTCCATGACCTCGATCCAGGCGTTCTGGTTGGTCGCGTTGGCGGCGGCCGACAGGATCGCGACCTCGCCGGCGTCGCCGATCTGCTCGGCGATCATGTCGACCTGGACCTTGGCGATGCCGTCGGCCGTGGCCTGGTTGATGAACAGGTCGCGGCAGTCCGGGTTGACGTCGGAGTCGAAGGTCACGACCTTGACGTCGGCGTCGCGGGCCTCGTTGAGGGCGTCGCAGATCGCCTCCTTGTCGTTGGCCGACACGATGAGGGCGGCGACGCCCTGCTGGGCGGCGGTGTTGATGAACGGGACCTGCGCGTCGGGGCTGGCCTTGTCGGGGCCGACCTCCTGGTATTTGCCGCCGAAGCTCTCGATCGCCGCCTTGCCGGCGTTGTCGCTCGTGTCGAAGTAGGCGTTGCCGAGGTTCTTCGGCAGGAAGGTGTAGGTGGCGTCGCCACCGCCGCCGCCCCCACCGTCGGAGCCGGAGCCGGAGTCGTCGTCGCTGCCGCAGGCGGACAGGGCGAGACCTGCCACGAGAGTGACCGCCGCTAGCGCGGACAGCCGTCGGTTGTTGAGCTTCATGCTGGGTGCCTTTCCTCGGTGCTGGGCGGTGCCGTGGGTGAGCTGGCAGCGGGTGCTGCGGCGTCCGGATGCGGACGCCTTGGGGAACCGGGACCCGGTCCCCCACCTCTCGCCCGGGCCGCCAGAGAACGCACCCGGCCGAGGAGACTGGTGGTCATCACCGACAGCACGAGCAGCGTGCCGATGACGATGTTGATGACGTTGACCGTGTAGTTCTCCAGCCGCATCGCGCTGGAGATGACGCCGATGAGGAGCACGCCGGCGACCACGCCGTGCAGTGCGCCGCGGCCACCGAAGATGGAGACCCCGCCGAGCAGCACGGCGGCGATGACCTGCAGCTCGAGGCCCGTGGCGTTGTCGCCACGCGCGCTGCCGTAGCGGAGCGTGTAGTAGACCCCGGCGAATGCCGACACACCTCCGCAGAGCACGAACAGCCAGAACTTCGTGAGCTCGACGTTGACGCCGCTGAAGTGCGCGGCCTCGGAGTTGAGTCCGATCTCGAAGACGCCCCGGCCGAACGACGTGTAGTGGAGCAGCCATGCGAACCCGATGAGCAGGACGACGAACGGGACCAGGACGACCGGGTAGCTCGACCCGTCGGAGATCCGCTGCTTGGCCAGGTCGGTCCACTTCTCCGGGAAGTCGGTGACCGCCTCGGTGCCGAGCAGGCCGACCGCGATGCCCCGGTAGAGAGCGAGGGTGCCGATGGTGACCGCGAGCGACGGCAGGCCGACGTACGCGACGAGGAAGCCGTTGACGGCGCCGGCCGCCATCCCCATCAGGATCGCGAGCACGGTGGCGGCCGGGATCGAGAGCCCGGCGTCGTGGTGCAGCATCCCGACCAGCACGCTGCTCAGCCCGACGACGCTGGCCACCGAGAGGTCGATCTCGCCGGTGACGATGACCAGGGTCATCGGCAGCGCGATCAGCAGGATCGGCGCCGTGTCCAGGAACAGGTAGTAGAGGGTCAGCGGGTTGTCGAAGTTGTCGACGTTGACGTTGCTCCACGAGTAGACGAGGACCACCAGGGCGATCACCGCGATCTCCGGGGTCAGGAACCAGCGGCGCCACCAGGGGCGGGCGTGCGTCGCGTAGGCCTGCTCGTCGGCGGCGCGGTCGAGGACGGGGGCGCTCATGATCGGTCCCTGGCTTCCACGAGCTGACGTTCCTGTCGGAGGGTGAGCACCCGGTCGAGCACCACGGCGGCGAGGATCAGGGCGCCCACGACGGCCTGCTGCCAGAAGTCGGAGATGCCGAGGATCGGCAGCGCGCGGTTGATGCTCACGAGCAGGAACCCGCCGATCGCGGCGCCCCAGACCGTGCCGCTCCCGCCGAAGATCGCGACGCCGCCGATCACCGCGGCGCCGACGGCCTGGAGCTCGATGCCCGAGCCGGCCCCGGAGCTGACGGTGCCGTAGCGCGCGACGTAGACGATCCCGGCCAGTCCGGCGAGCCCGCCGGACGTGACGAAGGCGAGGAGCACCCGGCGCGCGACCGGCAGGCCGTAGAGGTCGGCGGCGTCGGGGTCGGAGCCGATGGCGTAGAGCTCGCGGCCCGAGCGCGCGGTGCGCAGGAGGTAGCCGAACACGACCAGCACGACGGCGGCGATGATCGTCAGGACCGGGATGCTCAGCACCTGCTGGGTGCCGAGCTTGAGGAAGCCGCGCGGCAGGTCGGAGGCGTTGACCCGGTCGGAGCCCGCCCAGGTGAGGAAGGCGCCGCGATAGATGTAGAGCGTCCCGAGCGTGATCACCAGCGCCGGCACCTTGCCCCAGGCGACCAGCACGCCGTTGACGAGGCCGAGCGCGGCCCCGAAGAGGATGCCGATCACGAACACCGCGACGATCGGCAGGCCGGGGTGGTCGGTGAACAGCTTGCCCGTGAGGTACGCCGTGAGGCCGAGCGTCGACCCGACCGACAGGTCGACGTTGCGGGTGATGATCACGACGGTCTGGCCGACGGCGAGGATCACCAGCAGTGACGGCGTCAGGAGCAGGTCGCGCCAGCCGGTGCCGCTGAACAGGAAGCCGTGGCTCTTCAGCGTGGTGATGAGCACCAGGGCGACGAGGACGCTGAGCACGGCGATCTCGCGGGAGCGCAGCAGCCCGCCGACCACCCGCTGGGTCTGGGAGATCGAGCTCGGCTCGACGAGGACGTCGCTCATGGGGCCGGCACCGCCTCGGCGCCGCTGTGGGTCGCGGCGTGCATGACGCGCTCGGGGGTGGCGTCGGCGCGGGCCAGCTCGGCGGTGATCCGGCCCTCGCAGACGACGAGCACCCGGTCGGCCATGCCGAGGACCTCGGGCAGCTCGGAGGAGATCATCAGGACCGCCATGCCCTGGCCGGCGAGGTCGGAGAGGAGCCGGTGCACCTCGGCCTTGGTGCCGATGTCGATGCCGCGCGTGGGCTCGTCGATGATCAGCAGCCGAGGCTGGGTGGCCAGCCACTTGGCGATCACGACCTTCTGCTGGTTGCCGCCGCTCATCGTCGTCGCGGCCATGTCGAGGGCGCCGGTCTTCACCCGGAGCCGCGCGGCCCACGGACTGCTGGCCCGGGTCTCCGCGCCACTGGTCAGGACCCCCGCGGTGCTCAGGCCGCGCCGGATCACCGAAGCGACGTTGCGGGCGACGGAGCCCTGGATGACCAGCCCCTGCTTGCGGCGGTCCTCGGGGACGAAGGCCATGCCTGCCCGCACGGCGGCCCGTGGGTCGTGCTTCCTGACCGGCTTGCCGGCCAGCCGCACCGAGCCCGCGTCGTAGGCGTCGACGCCGAAGACGGCTCGCGCGATCTCGCTGCGGCCGGCTCCGACGAGTCCCGCCAGGCCGACGATCTCGCCGGCGCGGACCTCGAAGGTCACGTCGTGGAAGACGCCGCCACGCTCGAGGCCCTCGACCTGGAGGACCACGTCGCCCACCGGCGCGACGGTCTTGGGGAACAGGTCCCCCACCTCGCGGCCGACCATCTTGGCGACCAGCGCGTCGACCGACGTGTCCGCGATCGGCTCGGTGGTGACGTACTCGCCGTCCCGCATCACGGTCACCGTGTCGCAGAGCGCGAAGACCTCGTCGAAGCGGTGCGAGATGAAGACCAGGCCCCGGCCCTCGTCACGCAGCGCGCGGGCGACCTGGAAGAGCCGGTCGACCTCGATGCCGCTCAGCGCCGCGGTCGGCTCGTCCATGATCAGGAGGCTGGCGTCGAGCGAGATGGCCTTGGCGATCTCGATGATCTGCTGGTCGGCGATGGACAGGCCGCGGGCGAGCCGGCGCGGGTCGAGATCGACCCCGAGCCGCTCGAACAGCGCCGTCGCCTCGGCGTACATCGCGGGCCGGTCGATCCGCCGCCCGCCGCGCAGCGGCTGACGGCCCATGAAGATGTTCTCGGTGACCGAGAGGTCCGGGAAGAGCGTCGGCTCCTGGTAGATGACGGCGATGCCCGCGGCCTTCGACTCGGCGGTCGAGCCGAAGTCGACGTCCTCGCCCCGGAAGCGCAACGTCCCGGCGTCGCGGCGGTGCACGCCGGCGACGATCTTCACCAGCGTCGACTTGCCCGCGCCGTTCTCGCCGACGAGCGCGTGGATCGTGCCGGCCGCCACCCGCAGCGTGGCCGAGCGCAGCGCGCGGACCGCGCCGAAGGACTTTTCGACGTCGACGAGCTCGAGCAGCCAGCTGCTCGGTCCGGATTGGAACGTTTCATTCATCGGCACGGACCTTAGGTGACGACGGTCACTCGTTGCAAGGGTTTGCAGCGAGAAAGTGGTCTAGAGTGCCTGCGACAACGTTTCAATCGACCGGGAGGCGGAGTGGCCGTGGCTCGCAGCTCGTCGGTCAAGGACGTCGCCGCGCGCGCCGGCGTCTCGCTCGGGACCGTCTCCAACGTGCTCAACCGCCCCGACCGGGTCAGCGCGGCGACCCGCAGCAGGGTGGAGCAGGCGATGGCCGAGCTCGGCTTCGTCCGCAACGAGTCCGCCCGCCAGCTTCGAGCCGGGACCAGTCGCACCCTCGCCTACGTGATGCTCGACGCGAGCAACCCGTTCTTCACCGATGTCGCCCAGGGCATCGAGGCCGCCGCCGAGACGGTCGACCTCTCCCTGCTGCTGTGCACCAGTGGCCAGCGCGAGCAGCGCGAGCACGCCCACCTGCAGCTGCTCCAGCAGCAGCGGGTCGCGGGCATCCTGGTCACCCCGGTGGACCCGGAGTCACCCACCCTCGACGAGATCCGGCACCGAGGCACGCCACTGGTCATCGTCGACCGGACCCGGGACGACTCGACGTTCTGCTCCGTCGCCGTCGACGACCTCCTCGGCGGACGGCTCGCGGTCGAGCACCTGGTCGACCGTGGCCACGAGCGGATCGCGTTCGTCGGCGGCCCGATGACGCTGGGCCAGGTGCGGGACCGGCTGCAGGGTGCCCGGAGCGCGTGGGCCGCGGCGGGCCGGCCGGCCTCGGACCTGACCGTCATCACCACCGACTCACTGGATGTGGCCGCGGGCCGCGAGGCGGGGGGCCGGCTGGCCGGTCTGGCGTCGTCCCGGCGTCCCACCGCTGCGTTCTGCGCCAACGACCTGACCGCGCTCGGCCTGCTCCAGCACGCGATCGGCAACGGTACGAGCGTGCCCGAGGAGCTCGCCATCGTCGGCTACGACGACATCGAGTTCGCGTCCGCCGCGGCGGTCCCGCTCTCGTCGGTCCGCCAGCCGCGGCACGAGCTCGGCCGGGCCGCGGCCGAGCTGGTCCTCGACGAGGCGCGGAACCCTGCCCACCACCACCGGCAGATCCTCTTCACCCCGGAGCTGGTGGCCCGCGAGTCGACGCGTTGAGCTGAGACGCAGCACGGGCTGTCGACCCCGCGGGGGTCGACAGCCCGTGGCTGTGTTTTCGTGCCGAGCTAGGGGGTCACTTGGTGACGGTGACCTTCACCTTCTTGCTGACACCCTTGTCGCTGTAGTCGTCGCCCTTGTACTGGACGGTCAGCGTGTGGCTGCCCACCGCGAGGCCCTTGAGCTTCACGACGAACTTGCCCTTCTTGAGCTTGGCCGTGCCGACCTTCTTCTTGCCGTCCTTGACGATGACCTTGCCCGTGGCCTCGGGGCCACCGATCTTGACGAACTCGTTGGTGACCTTGCCCTTGACGGAGACGACCGCACCCTTCTTGGCCGACTTCGGGGCCTTCGCCTTCACCTTCGACTTCTGCTTGCTCAGCTCGATGGAGCCGATCTGGGTCGGGGTGGCGCTGGTGCAGGTGGCCGTGATGGGCGTCGACCCGCCCGTGGTGGTCAGCGTGAAGACCTTGGGCATGTTCACCGAGTAGGTGCCCGCCTTCGGCAGCTGGAACGCCCCGTTGGCGCCCTTCCCGCTGTAGGTGACAGACATGTCAGGATTGGTGGTGGCGGTGTTCCACACGACCGGCGCCTTTGCCACCGT
The DNA here is from genome assembly GCA_963766475.1 of uncultured Actinomycetota bacterium. Classification (GTDB taxonomy): domain Bacteria; phylum Actinomycetota; class Actinomycetes; order Propionibacteriales; family Nocardioidaceae; genus Nocardioides. The sequence continues at coordinate 76,305 of CAVXZS010000014.1, forward strand.
GTCGCCGAAGGCAGTGCCGAAGTCGTCCGACTTCCCGCCGGTGACGCCGAGCGTCGTGAGTGTCGAGGCGGGCGGGTTGGGGACGGTCAGCGTCGAGTTGAAGCCGAGCAGACCTGCCGGGACAGGGAAGCCAGCCGGCGCCGTCTTCGGCAGCGTGGCGATGTCGACGGTGACCGGCACGTTGAAGGTCTGGCCGGCGCCAGTGCAGCTGTAGGTCGTGCTCACGGGGGCGGCCGAGGCCGACGTGCCGGTGACGCCGACGAGACCGGCGGTCGCCAGCGCTGCGCTGACGCCTCCCACGGCCACGCGCGAGGCGAGATGGGCAAACTTCATAGGGACATGCCTTTCTGATGGTTGACGAGGACGTTCAGACGCGGCACCACTCCCCTGGTCGCGTCGTCGGCGAGGGTACCGACCGGAGACAACCCGCCGGTCCGGGGGTTTGGATGGCCCGCACTTGCCGTCTCTGACATGCTGGGCCGACCACGTCATCCCGGTTCCCCGATGGCGCCCCATCGCCGAGTACGGAGGTCGCGTGACCGTCGTCGCCAACGCCACCCACAGTCCGACCGCCCATCTGACGCCCGAGGACATCGAGGCCATCGGCACCGAGCTCGACGCGATCCGCGAGCGGATCCTGGAGAGCCGAGGCGAGCGCGATGCGGCGTACATCCGCCGGGTGATCGCCGTCCAGCGCGCGCTGGAGCTCGGCGGGCGAGTGATCCTGCTGGCCGGCAAGAGGCGCTCGGCGTGGTGGATCGGCACGGCGAGCCTCTCGCTGGCCAAGATCCTCGAGAACATGGAGATCGGCCACAACGTCCTGCACGGCCAGTGGGACTGGATGCGCGACCCGAAGATCCACTCCTCCACCTGGGACTGGGACCACTCGTCGCCGCCCGAGCAGTGGAAGCGTGCGCACAACGAGACGCACCACAAGTACACGAACATCGTCGGCAAGGACAACGACCTCGGCTACGGCATCATGCGCGTCGCCGAGGAGCAGGAGTGGCAGCCGCGACACCTGGCCCAGCCGGTCGTCAACTTCATCACCGCGTGCATCTTCGAGCAGGGCATCGCGATGTACGACGCCGACCTCGGTGAGTCCATCCGCGGCAAGAAGGGGATGCCGGCGGAGACCCGGGCCCGGCTGCGCGGCATGCTGCGCAAGATGGGCAAGCAGGTGGCCAAGGACTACGTCGTGCACCCGGCTCTGTCCGGCAAGGGCTTCCGTCGCACGCTGGCGGCCAACGCGGTCGCGAACCTCACCCGCAACGTGTGGAGCCACTCGGTGATCATGTGCGGGCACTTCCCCGAGGGTGTCGAGACCTTCGAGCTCGAGGTCCTCGACGAGAACGAGACCAAGGGCGAGTGGTACCTCCGCCAGATGCTCGGCTCTGCCGACATCTCGGGCAGCCCGTTCATGCACCTGATGACCGGCAACCTGTCCCACCAGATCGAGCACCACTGCTTCCCCGACCTGCCCAGCAACCGCTACGGGGAGATCGCGCCGGACGTCGAGGACCTCTTCCAGCGCTACGGACTCAGCTACAACACCCGCCCGCTGGTCCGGCAGGTCGGCTCGGCCTGGCACCGCGTCGTCCGGCTGTCGTTCCCCGACGGCTGGCTCGAGGAGACCAACGGCCGCAACCTCGGGAGCCAGCTGCGCAAGCTCGGCCGCATGGTCCGAGGCAAGGACGCCCAGCCGGCCTGACGATCAGGCAGGCTCGACGCACTGCGGGAAGTCGAAGAACCGGTCCGGGTCGTAGGCACGCTTGACCCGGGTCAGGCGCGGGTAGTTCGCGCCGTGGTAGGCCGTGGCCCAGTCGAGCAGGCCGGAGTCGGGGAAGTTGGTGTAGACGCCGCCCGAGCCGTCGGCGTGGGCGATCTCCCAGGACGAGTCGACCCAGGGGCGGGAGAGCACTCCATTGTGCTCGAGGAGGAAGTCGGCATCGCGGTGCGCGAACGCAGTGGCGTCGGCAGGGACCCTCCGGTAGGCGCCGCCCATCGCTGTGAACGTGAGCTGGCGGTGCTCGCCGGGTGGCCGGTCCTCGAACGCCGCGAGCAGCGAGGTCAGCGTCCCGGCCCGCATCGGCGTCGCGAAGAACTCCGACCGGATGAGCGGGGCGTCGCCCGGGTCCTCGGCCGCGTCGAGGTCGCGGAACGATCGCTTCAGCTCGGTGTAGGGCAGGCCGGGGCGGACGTCGTCGCGCACGCTCGCGCCGGCCACGGCACAGAACTCGTCGAGGACCCCGCGGGTCGGACCCTCCTCGAGGGTCGAGGCACCGAACAGGACGACGTCGTGGTCCGGACCGCCCGGCTGGGCGACGACCGTCAGGGTGGCCGTCAGCTCGTCGGGCGCGCCGGGCGACCACTGCTGCCACGCGGCCACGACGTCGAAGGTGGACGCCGACGACCAGCCGAGCTCGAACCGCGTGGTCGCCGGCTCCGGCACCGTGGCGAACGTCAGCGAGGTGACCACGCCGAACTGACCGCCGCCCGCTCCGCGCAGCGCCCAGAAGAGGTCCGGCTCGGTGTCCGCGTCGCACGTCACAACGCGGCCGTCGGCGAGCACCACCCGCGCCTCCAGCAGGCGGTCACAGGTCAGCCCGTACTGGCGTCCCAGCAGGCCGATCCCGCCGCCGAGGGTGAGCCCCGCGATCCCCACCGTCTCCCCGCACCCGGCGGGCAGGGTGCGGCCGGCGAGGTGCAGCAAGTCGTAGGTCGCGCCCAGCCGGGCGCCCGCCCCGATCGTGGCGCGCTCACCCTGGACCGCCACGTCGGCCAGGCCGGACAGGTCGAGCAGGAGTCCCTCGGTGGACGACCGCCCGGCGAAGCAGTGCCCACCGCCGCGCGGCGCGACCCGGATGCCGGCATCGCGGGCGAAGGACAGGCTCCGCACGACGTCCTCATCGGATGCGCACCGGGCCACCAGGAGCGGCCGCACGTCCTCGAAGGCGCGCTGCTCGGGCCGCCGCACCGCGTCGTACGCCGGCAAGCCGGGCTCGAGCAGGTCGCCGTCGAGCGCCGCACGTAGTCCAGCGGGGTCCAGCACAGGGTGTCCCCAGACGAGGTCGGTGCAGCGTTGGATGCGGCGGAGCCCGACTGTAACCGCTTGGCCATGCGCAGCCTTTCGGCCAGTGGAACCGACCCTCGCCGCTGCTCGCGGGTGACGATGTACTGAGGCCATGCGGGAGGAGCGGACCCAGGTCGCGATCGTCGGTGCCGGGCCGGCCGGGATGCTGCTCGCCCACCTCCTCGACCGCGAGGGCGTCGAGTCGGTGGTGGTGGAGACGCGGTCGGAGGAGTACGTCGCGTCGCGCATCCGGGCCGGCATCCTCGAGCAGTCGACCGTGGACCTGCTGCGTGAGGTGGGCCTGGCCGACCGGCTGGAGAGCGAGGGCGACGAGCACCGCGGCATCCATCTCCAGTGGCACGACCATGGGCACGGCGAGCGGCGCCACCTCGACTTCGTCGACCTCACCGGGCGCTCGGTGTGGGTCTACGGGCAGACCGAGGTGCAGAAGGACCTCGGCGCGGCCGCACGCGAGCGCGGGCAGGTCGTGCACTACGAGGTGGCGGACACCGCGCTGCACGACCTCGGGACAGACGAGCCGTCGGTCACCTTCACCCGCGACGGCGACGAGGTCCGGCTGCGCGCCGAGGTCGTGGTGGGCTGCGACGGGTCGTTCGGGCCGTCGCGGGGCGCCGTGCCGGACCCCCGGACCTGGGAGCGCACCTACCCCTACTCCTGGCTCGGCATCCTCGCCGACGTCGCCCCGTCGACCGACGAGCTGATCTACGCCTGGCACCCCGACGGCTTCGCGCTGCACTCGATGCGGTCGTCGTCGGTGTCGCGGTTCTACCTGCAGGTCCCCCACGAGACGTCGCTCGACGACTGGTCCGACGACCGGATCTGGGACGCGCTGGCGACGAGGTTCGACCTCGACGGGTGGTCGCTGCAGACCGGCCCGATCACCGACCGGTCGGTGCTGCCGATGCGCTCGTTCGTCCAGTCCCCGATGCGGCACGGTCGGCTGTTCCTGGCCGGCGACGCCGCTCACATCGTGCCGCCGACCGGCGCCAAGGGGCTCAACCTCGCCGTCGCCGACGTCGCCCTCCTCGCCCCCGCGCTGGTGGCGTGGCTGCGCAAGGACGACGCGTCCCTCGCCGAGGCGTACGCCGACACAGCGATCCGCCGGGTCTGGCGCTGCACCCACTTCTCCTGGTGGATGACCACGATGCTGCACGCCACCGGGGACCCGTTCGACGAGCAGCTGCAGCTCTCCCAGCTCCGATGGGTCACCTCCAGCGAGGCCGGCGCCACGGGCCTCGCGGAGAACTACGCCGGACTGCCGATCGGATTCTGAGGCATGGCGGACGCCGCTTAGTGTCCTAGGGTTCGGGTGATGAGCGAGCTCTGGGACGCCGAGGCAGCCACCTTCGACGACGAGCCCGACCACGGCCTGCGCGACCGGGCGACCCGCGCGGCCTGGCTCGACCTCCTCGGCGCGCACCTGCCCGCTCCGCCCGCGCGGATCGCCGACCTCGGCAGCGGCACCGGGTCGCTGAGCGTCCTGCTCGCAGATGCCGGGTACGCCGTCGACGGCGTCGACTTCTCGCCCGAGATGGTCACCCGGGCGCGGGCCAAGGCGGCCGGCCGTGAGGGAGTCACGTTCACGGTGGCCGACGCGGGCGCGCCGCCGCTCGAGCCCGGGGCCTACGACGCCGTGCTCTGTCGGCACGTGCTCTGGACCCTGCCCCACCAGCCGAAGGCACTGGAGCACTGGATCGCGCTGCTGGCACCACGGGGTCAGCTGCTCCTGGTCGAGGGTTTCTGGCACACGGGCGCCGGTCTCACGGCCGCCCAGACCGAGGCGATGCTGAGGCGGGCCGGGCGGAAGCCCACGACGTACCCCCTGGCCGACCCGGTCCTCTGGGGCGGCCCCGTCTCCGACGAGCGCTACCTGGTCGTCGCCTGACCGACCTCGACGATCACGTTCGTCGCCTTCACCACCGCGGTCGCCGCCCGGCCCACCTCGAGCCCGAGCTCGTCGGCGGCGTCGCGGCTCATCAGCGACACCACCCGGTAGTCGCCGCAGGCCAGCTCCACCTGCGCCATGACGCCGTCGCGCTTGACCGCGACCACGATCCCCGTCAGCCGGTTGCGGGCGCTCGACGTCGCGGACGACCCGGCGAGCGACGCGATCAGCGGTGCCAGGCCGTCGGCGGGCAGCACGCGCTGGTTGTGCTGGCGCTCGAAGGTGACGCGGCCCTCGGCCTCCCAGCGCCGGAGCGTGTCGACGCTGACGCCGACCGCCTGGGCCACCTCGCCGATGCGCAGGTACTCCGCCACGCGCGCAGTCTAGGTCCGAGCGCGGGTGCCGAGCTCGCTCGGCGCCCGATCAGCGAGGAGGTTGAGGAGGCCCGCCGCAGACCGCGCGTCAGCGCGGGCTGCGCGAGCTGTCTCGAAACCCGTAGACGGAGACCTCGGTCGCCTTCACGGCGAATGTCACCACCAGCCCGGCCTCGAGGTCCAGCTCGGCAGCCGCCTGGACGGTGACGTCCGCGTGCAGCGGGCCGGCGTGCACCCTGACCAGGTCCGCCAGCGGCTCGATCTCGGTGATCGTCACGTCGAAGGCGTTGCGAGGACTGCCGGCGACCGGGTCGCGGTAGACCGCCACCGCAGCCGGCCGGAACGTCGCGATGGCGCCCTCGCCCACCACCGGCTCGTCGCCCTCGACCAGCCCGTGCACCCGCAGCCCGTCGGCCGTCCGCACGCAGCCGTCCCGCCAGGTGCCGGCCACCAGGTTGAGGCCGGCCAGCCGCGCCGCGAACGGGCTCCGCGGTCGCGACAGCACCTCCGAGCTCGTGCCCTCCTCGACGACCCGGCCGCCGGACAGCACCACCACGCGGTCCGCGAGGAGCAGCGCGTCGAGTGGGTCGTGGGTGACCACGATCACGGTCCGGTCGGCCAGCACCCGCCGCAGCGTCTGCCGCAGCGCCGGCAGCACGGCCACGTCGAGCGCCGCCAGCGGCTCGTCGAGCAGCAGCAGCGCGGGCTGCGCCGCAAGTGCGCGCGCCACGGCGACGCGCTGCGCCTGACCTCCCGAGAGCTGCCCTGGGCGCCGGGCGGCGAGCTCGCCCACGCCGACCTCGTCCAGCCAGCGCTGGGCGTCGCGCCGGGCGGTCGCGCGCGGCGTGCCGGTGCTGCGCGGGCCGAACGCGACGTTCTCCAGTGCGTCGAGATGGGGGAACAGCAGCGGTTCCTGGCCGAGCAGGGCCATGCGCCGTGCGTGCGGTGCCACGCGGACGCCCGGACGCCCGGGGCCCACGTCGGTGAGCACCCGGCCGTCGAGCACCACGCGGCCCGGGTGCGGCGCGACCAGGCCCGCCGTGACGGACAGGGCCGTGGACTTCCCCGAACCGTTGGGACCGAGCACAGCCACCGTCTCGCCGGCCGCGACGTCGAGTGCGAGGTCGACGTCCCGCTCGGGCACGACGCAGGACAGCTCGAGGCTCACAGCACACCCCGGCTCTGCCGGGCCAGGCCGATGACCAGCACCGCGACGACGACCAGGACCAGCGCGAGCGCGACGGCGGCGTCGGGGTCGGTCTCGCGCTGCAGGTAGATCTCCAGCGGCAGGGTCCGGGTGCGGCCCTGCAGGCTGCCCGCGAAGGTGATGGTGGCGCCGAACTCCCCGAGGGACCGCGCGAAGGACAGCACCGCACCCGACACCAGGCCGGGCAGCACCAGCGGAACCGTGATCCTCCGGAACACCGTGGTCGGACCGGCCCCGAGCGAGGCCGCGACCACCTCGTACTGCTGCCCCGCGGTCCGCAGCGACCCCTCCAGCGAGACCACCAGGAACGGCATGGCGACGAACGTCTGGGCCATCACGACGGCGATCGTGGAGAACGCCACCTGGATGCCGAGGGCGTCCAGCTCCGAGCCCAGCAGGCCGCGCCGCCCGAACGTGTAGAGCAGTGCCAGGCCGCCCACCACCGGCGGCAGCACCAGGGGCAGCAGCACCAGCGACCGCAGCAGTCCGAGGCCGGGAAAGTCGCGGCGCGCCAGGATCAGAGCCATCGGCACCCCGAGCACGACGCACAGCACGGTGCTGGCCGTCGATGTCTTGAGGCTCAGCCAGAACGCCGCCCGCGAGCCCTCCGACGTGATCAGCGAACCGAAGTGGCTCCAGTCGACCCTGGCCACGATGGCGACCAGCGGGAGCAGCACGAACGCCGCCCCGACCAGGGCAGGGAGGTAGACCCACCCCGGCAGCCCGACCGGCCGCTGCACGGCCACCGACCGGGCTCGCCTGCCGACCCTCATCGTCGGCTCAGGGCTCATGGTCGGCCGAAGCCGGCCTCGTCGAGGATGCCCTGCCCGGTGTCGCTGAGCACGAGGTCCACGAAGTCCTGGGCCAGGTCGCCGTTCGTCGAGTCCTTGAGCGCCACGATGGGGTAGGTGTTCACGATGTCGCTGGACTCGGGGAAGGCCACGCCGTGCACGGCGTCCCCCGCCGCGGTCACGTCCGTGACATAGACGAGCCCGGCGTCCGCCTCTCCGGAGGTCACCTTGGCGAGCACGTCGGTGACCGACTGCTCCTCGCTCACCGGCGTGAGGGCCACGCCGGTGGCGTCCTCCGCCTTCACGGTCGCCGCGCCGCACGGCACTTCGGGAGCACACACCACGACGTTGACACCGTCCTCGGCCAGGTCGGCGAACGACGCGATCCCGGCCGGGTTGTCCGGCGGCGTGACGATCTCGAGGGTGTTGGAGGCGAAGTCCTGAGGGTCGTCGGCCTGCAGGTCGTCGCCGGTCAGCTTCGCCATGTTGGCCTCGTCGGCGGACGCGAACACGTCCGCCGGCGCGCCCTCCTGGAGCTGCGAGACCAGGTCGGACGAGCCACCGAAGCTGAACTCGACCGTCACGCCGTCGTGCTGCTTCTCGAACTCCGCGCCGATCTCCTGGAAGGTCCTCGTGAGCGACGCGGCGGCGTAGACGGTCAGCGTCGCCCCGCCGGAGTCGTCACCCGACTCCTCGTTGCCGCCGCAGCCGGAGACCACCAGGGAGAGGAGGGCACCGCAGAGGAGGAGTCGCATGCCTTCCATGTTACCTATGCAATACCTATGCATTGGAACCACCGTCTCGGTGACCGTCCCGCTCGTGGGGGATGACACGACGTCTGGGATGCTGGTTGCCCGATGCAACCATCACTTCCGAGCCGGCTCCGTGGCCGCCGCGAGATCACGTTCGCCGTGCTCGCCGTGGCCGCGTCGTCGTTCGCGCTCCTGCAGTCGCTCATCGTGCCGGTCCTGGCCACCATCCAGACCGAGTTCCACACCTCGCAGACGACGGTCACCTGGGTGCTCACCGCCTACCTGCTGTCCGCGTCCATCTGCACCCCCCTGCTCGGCCGGATCGGCGACGTCGTGGGCAAGGTCCGGATGCTGGTGATCGCCCTGGTCGTGCTGTCCCTCGGCTCGCTGGCCGCGGCGCTCGCGCCGAGCATCGGCTGGCTGATCGCGGCGCGGGCGCTCCAGGGCATCGGTGGCGGGGTGCTGCCGCTGTCGTTCGGGATCATCCGCGACGAGTTCCGCGAGCGCATGACGATGGCGCTCAGCGTGATCGCCTCGCTGACCGCGGTCGGCTTCGGGGTCGGCATCGTCGTCGCCGGGCCGATCGTCGACTCGCTGGGCTACAAGGGGCTGTTCTGGCTCCCGATGGCGGTCACGCTGCTCGCCGCGACGGCGGCGCTGCTGTTCGTGCCCGAGTCGCCGGTCCGTACGCCGGCGCGCCTGCCGGTCGGTCCCGCCGTGCTTCTCGCCGGGTGGCTGGTGGCGCTGCTGATCGGGCTGAGCGAGGGCAACGCCTGGGGCTGGACCTCGCCGGCCGTGCTGGGGCTCTTCGCGGCCGCCGCGGTGCTCGCGGTCGTCTGGGTCGCGGTCGAGCTCCGGGTTCCGGTCCCGATGATCGACATGCACATGATGCGGCGACGCGGCGTGTGGACGTCCAACGTGGTCGCCGGCTGCGTCGGCTTCGGGATGTTCGCGTCGTTCGGCTTCCTGCCGCAGCTGCTGCAGACGCCCCGCGAGGCGGGCTACGGCTTCGGGGCCTCCATCACCGAGTCGGGCCACCTCCTCCTGCCCTCGGCCGTCGCGAGCTTCCTGGTCGGCTTCACCACCTCGATGCTGATCCGCCGGGTCGGCGCGCGGGGAGTGATCACCAGCGGCCTGCTCGTGACCGGTGCGGCGTTCGCCTGTGTCGGGCTCTTCCACGACCACACCTGGCAGCTGTACGCCGCCACGACGGTGCAGGGCCTCGGCTCGGGCCTGGTCTTCTCCAGCCTGGCCGGCGTGGTGGTCGCGGCGGTCCCGGCCGAGCAGACGGGCGTCGCCAGTGGCATGAACGCCAACATCCGGACCATCGGAGGCTCGATCGGCTCCGCGGTGATGGCCGGCATCATCACCGCCCACGTCGGGACCGGCGGCTACCCGGCCGAGCGGGGCTACACGATCGGCTTCGTGGTGCTCGGTGTCGTGATGGCGCTGGCCGCGCTCGCGGCGGTGCTGATCCCGGAGGCCCACGAGCAGCAGACCGGCGGCCACCTGGCCGATGCGGCGGACGGCGAGCTGGGACTGGTGCCGGCGGCTGGTGCGGTGCCGCCGCGAGCCTGAGCGCGCGTAACCCCGCGCGCGGTCCAGGCGTTGTCAGGACGTGTCCAGCATCGCCACGCCGGCCGGCCGCGCACCGCTTCAGAGGTTCGCCGACGGCTTCGCCCGGTTCGCGGCCGTCGTCAGCGTCCTCGGGCTGCTCGCCGCCGTGGCGCTGAGCCTCCCGACGTCGTGGTTCGACCTCGGCGGCCGCGACCAGGCCGACCGGCCGGCGTACACCGACCTCACGCCGGCGGCCCCGGTCCGCCTGGCCGTGGGCGGGCTCTCGGGCGTCCAGCTGGTGGCGCCGCTGGTCAGCACCGGTCTCGAGCCCCGCGAGGCCCTGCGGACGCCACCGGACGACGCGCCCCTGGTCGGGTGGTGGGACTCCAGCGCCAAGGCCGGGGCGCCGCACGGTCAGACCATCCTGCTGGCCCACGCGAGCGGCGCCGGCGGCGGGCTCACCCGGATCGCCGAGCTCGGCAAGGGCGACTTCGTCGAGCTGCTCACCAAGCAGGGCACGATGCGCTACGAGGTCAGCTCGGTGCGCACCTTCGACCCGGCCACCATGGAGCGGGTGGGAGTGCAGCTGTTCAAGCAGGACGGCGGCGCCGGCCGCCTCGTCATGGTCTCCGCCGAGGGCTGGGACGGGTCGACCTACCAGCGCTCGGTGGTAGCGATCGCCTCCCCGCTCGGCGAGCCCGCCGCCGGCTGACCCCCGGGATCCGGGTCGGAACCGCGCGGTCCTGGGTTCAGGCCAGGGACGGTCCGTGCCTGCCCGGCTGGAGCCGCCGCATCCCGAGGACCCCGAGCACGACCATCGCCACGAAGAGCACGAAGTGCAGCCAGTTGTCCGCGCTGTTGAGGGGCACGATGTTCGCGTCGCTGTCGTGCTCGACGAGGAGACCGTAGAGCCACACCACCCCGTAGACGAGACCGCCGCCGAGCAGGTACAGCGCTGCGGGGCGAGGTCGGCGGGCGACCGCCAGGCCGGCCACGCCGTAGGCGACGTGGATGAGGTTGTGGAGGATCGAGACCTGGAAGATGCCGATCAGCTTGGCCCCGCTCTCGTGCCCGGCGAAGCTCAGGTCGTCGTAGTTCGTCGTGATGCCCGGGATGAAGCCCAGGATCCCGACCAGGAGGAAGACGGCGCCGAAGGTGCCGGCGACCAGCCTCAGGAAACCCGCGGCGCCCACGTCGTACGACGTGCCACCGCTTCCGCGTTCGATGCTCGAGTCGTTGGTCATGCCACCGGGTATCCGTGCCGCACGCGCCGCGAACCACCCCGCGGGGTGACAGCGACGCCCCCGGGAAACATCGCCCTAGGGGTGAGGTGTGCCGCCCACGCTCGCGGGCACTGCACGGCCATGCCTGCGACCAGGACCCGGGCCGCGTCGGAGCGCCCCGGAGACGTGGACGACCCCACCGACCTCGACACGAGGTCGTGGCTCTACGTCCTGCGCAAGACGCTCCGGGAGTTCTCCGACGACCAGTGCACAGACCTGGCGGCCGCGCTGACCTACTACGCCGTGCTCGCGCTCTTCCCCGCCGCCATCGCGCTCACCTCGATCCTCGGCCTCGTGGGGCAGGGCACGGAGGCGGTCGACCAGGTGCTCAAGATCCTCGACCAGGTCGGGGCCTCGAGCATCGTGGACAGCGTCGGGCCGACGCTCAAGGAGCTCGCGGGCTCGCAGTCGGCCGGGCTCGGCCTCGTGCTCGGGCTGCTCGGCGCCCTCTGGTCGGCCAGCGGCTACGTCGGCGCGTTCGGCCGGGCCCTCAACCGGATCTACGAGCGGGGCGAGGGTCGCCCGGTCTGGAAGCTGCGTCCTGCGATGCTGCTGCTCACGGCGGTGCTGGTGGTGCTGGTCGCCGTCGCCCTGGCCGGCCTCGTCGTCAGCGGGCCGGTCACCGAGGCGGTCGGCGACGCCCTGGGGGTCGGGTCGACTGCCCAGACGGTCTTCTCGATCGTCAAGTGGCCGCTGATCGTGGCCGTGGTCGTGCTCATCGTGGCGCTGCTCTACTACTTCACCCCGAACGTGCGTCAGCCGAGGTTCCGCTGGGTGAGCGTGGGCGCGGTCCTGGCCATCCTCGTGTGGGCGGTCGCGTCCGTGGCGTTCGGCTTCTACGTGGCGAACTTCTCGTCCTACGACAAGACCTACGGCGCCCTGGCCGGCGTCATCGTCTTCCTGCTGTGGCTGTGGCTGACGAACCTGGCCCTGCTCTTCGGAGCCGAGCTCGACGCCGAGCTGGAGCGTGCCCGGGAGCTCCAGTCGGGCATCGCCGCCGAGGAGGAGATCCAGCTGCCGCCGCGTGACGACAGGAACCTGGAGAAGTCGGCCGCGCGGGAGCGCGACGACGTACGCCGAGGCCGCGAGCTCCGCGACCGCGCCCAGACCACCCGGGAGGACTGACATGACGCTGCCTTCGCTCTGGCAGGACAGGAACCCACGCACCGCCCGGCCCCAGCCGGGCACCGTGGAGGGACGCTTCGACGTGGCCGTGGTCGGCGCCGGGCTCACCGGCCTCACCACCGCGCTGCTGCTGGCCAGGGCGGGGCGGTCGGTGGCGGTGCTGGAGGCCGAGCACGTCGGCGCGGTGACCACCGGCCGCAGCACCGCCAAGATCAGCTGCCTCCAGGGCAGCCGGCTGTCCACGATCGCGCGGAAGCACGCGACCTCGGTGGTCAAGCAGTACGTCGAGGCGCAGCGCGAGGGCCTGGGGTGGCTGGAGCGCTTCTGCGAGGACCACGACGTCCCGGTGGAGCGTCGTGACGCGGTCAGCTACGCCTACACCTCGCAGGGCGAGGCGACGGTGCGACGCGAGCTGGAGGTCGCGAACACCGCGGGGCTCGGGGCCACGTGGGCCGACGAGCTGCCGCTCCCGTTCTCGACCCGGGGCGCGGTCCGCCTCCCGGGCCAGCTGCAGGTCGACCCGATGCAGCTGCTCGACGCCCTCTCCGAGCAGGCCGCCGCACACGGCGTGCAGCTGTTCGAGCAGGCGCGGGTCACCAAGGTGCGCGGCTCCGACCCGGTCCACCTGACGACCGAGGCCGGCACCGTCGAGGCCGACCGCGTGGTGGTCGCCACCAACATGCCGGTCCTGGACCGCGGCGGGTTCTTCGCGCGGATGAAGCCGCAGCGCTCCTACATCCTGGCCTTCCGCACGCCGACCCCCGTCGTGGACGCGATGTACCTCTCGGTCGACCAGCCCTCGCGCTCCCTTCGCGACGCGCCGGACGGGACCGGGTCGCTGCTGCTCGTGGGCGGCAACGGTCACAAGGTCGGGGCCGACGTCGACACCGCCGCCCGCGTCGAGGAGCTGCGGCGCTGGACCATGGAGCACTGGCCGGACGCCGAGCAGACGCACGCCTGGTCCGCCCAGGACTACGAGCCCCACCACGAGCTGCCGTTCGCGGGGCCGATCGTGCCCGGCGGCCGCGACATCCTGGTGGCGGGCGGCTACTCGAAGTGGGGCATGACCAACGCGGTCGCCGCGGCGCTGGTGCTGAGCGCGGAGCTGCTCGACGGGTCGATCTCGTGGGCAGACGCGTTCCGGACCTGGAGCCGGCACGAGGTGACCGGGCTGGGCACGGCGGCGCTGGTCAACGGAGAGGTCGGCCTGGAGCTGACCCGCGGCTGGATCGGCGCGGTGGCGACCCGGTCCCTGCGCCAGGGCGGCCTGTCGAGGGTCTGCACCCACCTCGGCGGCATCGTCAGGTGGAACGAGGCCGAGCACAGCTGGGACTGCCCGCTGCACGGCTCGCGGTTCGACCAGGACGGAAGCGTCCTCGAGGGTCCAGCGGTCTGCGGGTTGCGCAGGACCCAGAGCTGATCCAGCGATGACTCAGAGCTGACCCAGGGATGACTCAGAGATAGAGGCCGGTGGACTCGCCGTCGCCCTCGAGCCGCTCCGCCGCGATCGCGTGGACGTCGCGCTCGCGCATCAGCACGTAGGTCTCGCCGTTGACCTCGACCTCGGCCTTGTCGTCCGGGTCGAAGAGGACCTTGTCGCCCATCTGGACGCTGCGCGAGTGCGGGCCGACCGCGACCACCCGCGACCAGGCCAGCCGCCGCGCGCCCATCGCGGCGGTCGCCGGGATGACGATGCCGCCGGAGGAACGCCGCTCCCCCGCCTCCCGGTCCACCTCGACCAGGATGCGGTCGTGCAGCATGCGGATGGGCGTCTTCTCGGTCATGACTGTCCGGGTGTCAGCGGGAGACCCTTCGGATGAGAGCGAAGACCACGACGGTGCCGATGACGCCCGCGGCGACCTTGAGGATGTTGTCGGTGCGGGGCTCGCCGGTGGTGGGGTCGACGAAGAACGCCTTCACCTGTGAGACCTCCCGGCTGACGATGGTCCGGGGGTTCGAGCGGTAGATCAGCTCGTCGATGGTGCCGGCGAGCCGCTCCCGGGTCTCCTCGATCTCGCGCTCGAGCCCTGAGGGACCCTCGACCGCCTTGCCTCTGGCCACGCTCGGGAGGCTATCAACCCACCGTCGGGGGCAGCCCAGGGACGCCTGTGGCGCGCGGGTCGAACCCGAACGGGAGCTCCAGCCGGTGCGCCCCCATCAGCGCGTCGTCGGTGAGCACGTCGTAGGTCGAGCCGTCGGCCACCACATGGCCGTCGCTCAGCACCACCGAGCGCGGACAGAGCTCGAGGGCGTAGGGCAGGTCATGGGTCACCATCAGCACGGTGACGTCGAGCGACCGCAGGATGTCGGCGAGCTCGCGGCGCGAGGCCGGGTCGAGGTTCGACGACGGTTCGTCGAGGACCAGGATCTCCGGCTCCATCGCGAGCACCGTCGCCACCGCCACCCGTCGGCGCTGGCCGAAGGAGAGGTGGTGCGGCGGGCGGTCGGCGTAGTCCGCCATGCCGACCTGCTCCAGAGCGTGCTGGACGCACGCCTCGAGCTCGGCACCCCTGAGCCCGAGGTTCGCCGGGCCGAACGCGACGTCCTGACGGACCGTACCCATGAACAGCTGGTCGTCGGGGTCCTGGAAGACGATGCCGACCCGGCGCCGGATCTCCGGGATGTTGTCCTTGGTGACCGGCAGCCCGCTGACGGCGACGCTCCCGGCGCCGGCGGCGAGGATGCCGTTGAGGTGCAGCACCAGCGTGGTCTTGCCGGCGCCGTTGGGGCCGAGCAGGGCGACCCGCTCGCCACGGTGGACGTGCAGGTCGACCCCGAACAGCGCCTGGTGGCCGTCGGGGTAGGCGAAGGCCAGGCCGCGGACGTCGAGGACGGGCGTCACGGCTTCCTCGCAGGGCCGGGCATCGATGGACGGGGCATCGAGGGACGGGGCATCCTGCCGGTGTAGCCGCGGCTGAGCATCGCGAGGTGGACGCGCTCGCCGCGCTCGTAGGAGCGGATGAACAGGGCCCCGGCCGATCGGGCCAGCACCGGCCAGTGGCGGGGGTTCCTCGCCATGAAGCCGCGGGACTCGCGGGCGACCTTCATCCGCTGCATCTCCGTGGTGACCACGTCGAGGTAGCGGACCATGAAGCCCATGATCTGCACGAGCAGCTGCGGCAGGCGCAGGCGCTCGAGGCCGGCCAGCAGCTCCTGCGGCTCGGTGGTCGCGGCCAGGGTGAGGCTGGCCAGGACGCCCAGGGTGCCCTTGGCGAGCAGCGCCCACGCCGCGAGCAGGCCGTGCTCGCTGACGCTGAGGCCGAGCACCTCGGTGCGCGGGCCCTCGGCGACGAACGGCAGCAGCACCGCGAACGCGACGAACGGCAGCTCCACGACCATCCGCTTGAGGATGTAGGTGGGCGGCACCCTGGACACCGCGACGACGCCGGCAACGACCGCCAGGTAGGCGGCGTACGCCGGGAACCAGTCGCGTGGCGTCGCCACCACGACCAGCACGAAGCCGACCAGGGCCAGCAGCTTGAGGTGGGCCGGAGCGCGGTGCACCGGCGAGTGGCCGTGGAAGTGCAGCCGGTGGCCGTGCGGACTGCCCACTACTCGGCTCGGCTCTCGTCGTGCTCCTGGTCGTCGTCGAGGTCGAGGTCGCGGTCGCGGTCGCGCCGCCGGACGGCGTAGGTGACGCCGCCGGCCAGGACCAGCACGACCAGCACCCCGAGCGCGCCGGTCAGGCTGCCGTAGCCGCCGAGCACGCTGTCGTGGGTCGTGCCGGTGTCGGCGAAGCCGTGCTCCTCGGAGACCTTGGTCAGCCCGTCGGGGTCACCGCTGGCGAAGCGGCTGATGACGCCGGCCAGGACCAGGGCGACGAGCAGGAGGGCCGCGGCGATGGCCCTGGTGCCGGGCCGCCACGCTTTGCCGGGGGATCTCATGCCTCGGCCTTCGCGGAGGTCCGCAGGACCAGCTCGCGCTTCTCGAGCACCGGCCGGGCGCCGTAGACGAGGTCGGGACGGACCGCGACGATGCTGCCGACCGCGAGGGCGGTGATCGCCGCCTCGCCGACGCCGATCAGCACGTGCACACCGACCATCGCCGTGGCGAGGTGGTCGAGGGAGATCGGGGCGGTGCCGCCGACGGCGTAGAGGAGCACGAAGCCGAGCGCCGCGACCGGCACCGAGACCAGGGCTGCGATCCCGGCCGAGGGCGCCACCATCGAGAGCCGCTTGGGCAGCACTGCCTGGAGCGTCCTGAAGACCGTCCAGCCGACCACGACGGTGACCAGGCCCATCAGGTCGATGTTGGTGCCGAGCGCGGTGATCCCGCCGTCGGCGAAGAGCAGGCACTGCACGAGGAAGACCGTCGCCATGCACAGGAGCCCGGTGTAGGGGCCGACCAGGATCGCCGCCAGGGCACCCCCGAGCAGGTGGCCGCTGGTGCCGGACGCCACCGGGAAGTTGAGCATCTGGGTGGCGAAGACGAACGCCGCCACGAGCCCCGCGAGCGGCGCCGTACGGTCGTCGAGCTCGCGCCGGGCGCCCCGCAGGGCCACCCCGACGGCGGCGGCCGCCACCACACCGGTCCCGATGGACGTGGGTGCGTCCAGGAACCCGTCGGGCACGTGCATCCGGCGTCTCCTCTAGCGTTGGATTAATCGCTGCGCACACTCTACGTTGTTGCAAGTCATTCGCAACAAGGCCCCTTCGGATTGGACAGGACCCGCCCGTGACCGACCGCCTCGCTCCCGGTGACACCGCCCCCGACTTCACGCTGTCCTCCGACACCGGCGACTCGGTGTCCCTGAAGGACCTGCGTGGGCAGAAGGTGATCGTCTACTTCTACCCCTCGGCGATGACCCCGGGCTGCACCAAGCAGGCCTGCGACTTCACCGACTCCCTCGACTCGCTGAAGGCGGCGGGCTACGAGGTGCTCGGCATCTCCCCCGACACGCCGGAGAAGCTCGCGAAGTTCCGTGCGCGCGACTCGCTCACGATCACGCTGCTCTCCGATCCCGACAAGTCGGTGCTGAGGGCGTGGGGAGCGTTCGGACTCAAGAAGCTGTACGGCAAGGAGATGGAGGGCGTGATCCGCTCGACGTTCGTGGTCGACGAGAAGGGCAGGATCGAGCTCGCCCAGTACGCCGTCAAGGCCACCGGCCACGTGGCGAAGCTGCGACGGGACCTCGGGCTTGCCGCCTGAGGAGTGGTCCTCGACCTACCTGGAGGCGGCCGCCTCCTACGTCGACCTGGTCGCGTCGCTCCCCGCTCCCCTCTCGGGTCCCGGCCTGGGTGAGTGGGACCTGCGGGCCCTGGTCGGCCACACCGCGCGCTCCTTGGTCACCGTGTCGGACTACCTCCGCAAGCCCGCGACGTCGGTCGACCTCGAGACGGCGGTCGACTACGTCGCCGGCCTGGCGTCCGTCTCCTCCGACCCCGGCGTGACCCGTCGCGGCGTCGAGGCGGGAGAGAGGCTCGGCGCTGACCCGGCCGGGGCCGTGCGGCTCCTGCTCGAGGCCGTCACCGACGACCTGGCGGGCGCGGACCCCGACCAGCTGGTCACCACCTACGGCGGTGGCATGCGGCTGCGCGACTACCTGCCGACCCGCAGCTTCGAGCTCGTCGTGCACGGGCTCGACATCGCCGCCGCCGTGCCCGTCCGGTGGACGCCGCCGTCCGCCGCCCTCGCGGAAGCGCTCGCCGTCGCCACCGAGGTCGCCGCGCGCTGCGGCGAGGGTCCGCTCCTGCTCCGGCTGATCACCGGCCGCGAGCCCGGCGGCGTCTCGATCGTCTAGCCTGCCGGTGCCCTTGCGCCCGTAGCCCAATTGGTAGAGGCACCAGGTTTAGGTCCTGGCCAGTGAGAGTTCGAGTCTCTCCGGGCGCACGCAACGAACGCACCCAGCCCGACCACCGCTGGTCGAGCTTGTCGAGACCACCGCAGCCTGCGCTGGGAGTCACCCACGTGCCGACCCTGCGGACATCTCGACAAGCTCGATGAGCGGCGCGCAAGTCCCAGCTCAGCGTTACGCCGAGCCCTCCTCGCGCAGCCGCGGCGGCGTGGCCAGCTCGGGCCTGATCCCGGTCTTGTCGGCGTAGAACTCCCGGATCCGGTCCATGTCGGCGCCGACGTCGTCGGTCGTCATGAACGTCGGTCCCCAGCCGACCGTCCGCGAGGACGCGTCGAGGTAGGCGAGGGTGATCGGGATGCCGGTCTGGCGCGAGATGCGGTGGAAGCCGGACTTCCAGAAGTCGCCCTTGCCCCGGGTGCCCTCGGCCGCGATGCCGAGCAGGAACGTCTCGTCGGACTCGGCGTCGGTCAGCAGCGCCTTGATCGTCGCGCCCGGGTTGTCGCGGTCCAGTCGCACGGCGCCGGTCCACCTCATGACCGGCGCAAGGGGGCCGCGGAAGAAGGACTCCTTGACCAGGAGCCGGATCTGCACGTTGCTGTCCCAGGCCAGGAACATCGTCAGCACCCAGTCCCAGTTCGACGTGTGGGGCGCGCCGACGAGGATGCCTCGGGACGGCACGGAGCCCGCCGTCTGCCAGCGCGCGAGCCGCAGCCCCAGGCGGGCCAGGTTGCGACGGAGGAAGAACGCGCGGCCCATCGCGTGAACCTACGTGGTGCCGAGCGCCCGGGCCACCAGCGGGGCGATCTCCCGCAGTGCCTTGCCGCGGTGGCTGATCGCGTCCTTGTCCTCGATCGAGAGCTCGGCCGTCGTGTGGCCGGGGCGGTCGTCGGCCACGAAGACGACGTCGTAGCCGAAGCCGCCGCTCCCCCGGGTCTCGCGGATCACGTGACCGGCCATCCGTCCCTCGACGACGATCTCCTCGACGCCGGGCGCGCAGAAGGCGACCGCGCAGGTGAAGTGGGCTCCCCTGCGGTCGTCGGGCACGTCCTCGAGCTGCGCGAGGAGGAGGGCGTTGTTGCGCTCGTCGGCCCGCTCCTTGTTGCCCAGCGGGGGCCCGGACCATCGGGCCGAGAGCACGCCGGGCATCCCGTTGAGGGCGTCG
Organism: uncultured Actinomycetota bacterium; assembly: GCA_963766475.1. Classification (GTDB taxonomy): domain Bacteria; phylum Actinomycetota; class Actinomycetes; order Propionibacteriales; family Nocardioidaceae; genus Nocardioides. The sequence continues at coordinate 95,329 of CAVXZS010000014.1, forward strand.
ACGCAGAGCCCCGAGTCGTCGGCCAGCGAGGGCAGGCCGGTGTGGGCCAGGCCGGCGCGGGCCTTGAGCAGCGCGTTGCCCTCGAAGGTCGGCTGGTCCTCGACCGGCTCGTCGTACGCCGGCACGTCGTCGAGACCGAGCACCTCGACCGACGGGAGGTGCTCGCGCAGGATCCGCTCCATCTCCTCGAGCTTCTTCGCGTTGCGGGACGCCAGGAACACGCGGCTCGCGAAGCCAGTCACGAAGACAGTCACGAAGACAGGGCCTCCTGCTGCAACGTGGTCAGGTCGGCACAGCCCTTCTCACCGAGCGCGAGCAGCGCGTCGAGCTCGGCCCGGGAGAACGCCGCACCCTCGGCGGTGCCCTGCACCTCGACGAACGCGCCGGTCCCGGTCATCACGATGTTCATGTCGGTCTCGGCGCGCACGTCCTCCTCGTAGGGCAGGTCGAGCCGCGGGCTGCCGTCGATGATGCCGACCGAGACCGCGGCGACCGAGCCGGTGAGCGGCTCCCCGGCGAGGAGCCCCTCGCCACGCAGGTGCGCGACCGCGTCGGCCAGCGCGACGTAGGCGCCGGTGATCGAGGCCGTGCGGGTGCCGCCGTCGGCCTGGAGGACGTCGCAGTCGAGCTGGATGGTGTTCTCGCCGAGGGCCCGGTAGTCGATCACCGCCCGGAGCGAGCGGCCGATCAGCCGGCTGATCTCGTGGGTGCGGCCACCGATCCGGCCCTTCACCGACTCCCGGTCGGACCGGGTGTTGGTCGAGGCGGGGAGCATGGCGTACTCCGCCGTCACCCAGCCCAGCCCGGACCCCTTGCGCCAGCGCGGCACGCCCTCGGCCGCCGAGGCGGCGCACAGCACCCGGGTCCTGCCGAACTCCACCAGCACCGAACCGGCGGCGTGGTCGAGCCAGTTGCGGGTGATCTTGACCTGTCGGAGCTCGTCGTCGGCCCGTCCGTCTGCACGCGTCATGCGACCAAACCTAGAGGGAGGCAACCTCACGGCTTGCCGCACCCGTCATGGTGGGTGAGAGGAGGTGCTGATGCGGGCCAGCGACCGCGACACCGAGTTCGTCGACTTCGTCACCGCGCAGCGCACGGCGCTGGTGCGGATGGCGCGGCTCTTGACGGCCGGGGACGACGCCTTCGCCGAGGATCTCGTGCAGACCACGCTGACCAAGCTCTACGTCCACTGGCCGCGCGTGCGCCGGGCCGGCAACCCGGTCGGCTACGCCCGGACCTCGCTCACCCACACCTTCGTCGACGAGCAGCGCCGGGCGCACCGGCGCCGCGAGGCACTGACCGAACGGCCCGCCGAGACCGCCTCCGTGAGCCACGACGCCGACCTCGCGCGGACCGTGCTGGACGCGCTGTCCGACCTCGCGCCGCGGCAGCGGGCGGTCGTCGTGCTCCGGCACTGGCTGGACCTCGACATCGCCGAGACCGCCCGCGTGCTCGCGATCTCGACCGGCACCGTCAAGTCCCAGAACGCCAAGGCCCTCGACCACCTCCGCGCCACCCTCGGCGCCACCCTCACCTTCCAGGAGCAACCATGAACGACCTCAACGACCTGCTCGACCGAGCCGCCGGCCCGGCCACCACAGCCGTCGACGCGCACGCCGATCTGACCCGCGGCCACCGGGCGCTGTCTCGCACCAGGCGCCGGCGCAGCGCCGTCGGCCTGGTCGGCGTGGCCGCGGCCGGCGTCGTGGGCGTCGGCATCTCCCGGGTGACCGAGCCCAGCAACGGGCCCAGCAACGACGTCGCAGCCGACCACAGCCCGACGCACACGAAGAGCACGGGCATCTCCTTCCTCGCCCAGCCGTTCGAGGCCGGCCCCTACACCTTCGACCAGACCCCGGTGGGCTGGGAGGTCCAGGGGTCCTACCCTCAGGGCGTCACGATCGCGCCGGTCGGCTTCCCCGACCAGGAGCCCTCGTCCTTCGTCGGCAAGCTGGTCATCCTCTTCGACGGCAACCCGCTCTCGGGCGAGCAGGTCCAGTGGGACGGCCGGACCTACTGGGTCAGAGGCGACTCCGGCTACACCACGATCGCGACACCGACCCAGCCAGGCGAGCCCGCGGGGAACGTGATGGTCCAGTTCCCGGACGACACCGGCTGGACCCGCGACACGATGCTCACCTTCCTGGCCAGCGTGCACGTCGGCCCGGACGCGCAGCAGGGCGTCGGCTAGAAACCGAGTTCGCTCACGCAGCTACTTGAACTCGATCCGCAACAGCCGCCAGATGCCGAGGGCCAGCGGGATGACCAGCCAGATGGTGCCGGAGGTCGCGATCTGCGCCCACTGCTCGGCCGTCGGCAGGTAGTCGCCGTCGAACAGGGGCGTCTGGGCGGTGTTGAACTCGATCCACGGCGCGATGTCCTCGAAGGTGCTGCTCAGCGCGCTGAGGATGCCGACCGCGGTCGGCAGGATCAGGCTGTAGACGAAGTAGACGACGATCCCGCCCGCCGTGTTCATGATCAGCATCGCGATGGCGAAGCCGATGAACACGCCGATCAGGTTGATCAGCACGAAGCCGTTGAACACCAGGTTGGCGTCCAGTGACCAGTCCGGCGACCCTCCGGTCACGATCCCGAACAGCGTGCCCAGGACGGCCAGGAGGAAGGCCAGGACCATCACGGCGCCCGCGAGCACGACGCCGGCGATGAACTTGGCCTCCACGATGCGTGACCGCTTGGGCTCGAGGGTGAAGGTGACGAGCCCGTTGCGCTGGCTGGCCTCGCTCGTCACCAGCATCACGATGATGATCGGCAGGAAGTAGCCGAGCGTGAAACCGCAGATCCCGACGAAGTCCTGGAAGTCCTTCTGACCCTCGTCGGCGGCGAACGCGTAGATGAGCTCGACGACGAGCACCAGGGCGAGGATCGAGATGACGAACCAGCGCCCGGCCCTGGTGTCGAGCGCCTTGCGCAGCTCGACCTTCGCGAGCCGCGACATCGGGACGTGTGGCGTCCCCGACAGGTCGAGGGCCGGGACGGGCTCGACCGTGGCCGACGTCACTTGAACTCGATCCGCAGCAGCCGCCAGATGCCGAGCACCAGCGGCAGCAGCAGCCAGATCGCTCCCGAGGTGCCGATCTGCGCCCACTCCTCGCCGGTCGGCGAGTAGGGGCTCGAGATCAGTGGGCTCTGCGCGGTGTTGAACTCGATCCAGGGCCCGATCTTCTCGAAGGTGTCGCTGATCGCGCTGAGGATGCCGACCGCGGTCGGCAGGATCAGGGTGTAGGCGAAGTAGGCCACGATCGCGCCGGCGGTGTTCATGATCAGCATGGACAGGGCGAACCCGATGAAGATGCCGATCATGTTCGACAGGAACAGCGCGTAGAACACCAGCCCGCCGTCGAGGTGCCACGACCCCTCCCCGCCGGTGGCGATGCCCAGCAGGTTCCCCAGCACGGCCAGGACCACTGCGAGCGCCATCACACCGAGCGCGAGGGCGATGCCGGCGAGGAACTTGGCGGACACGATCCGGGACCGCTTCGGCTCCAGGGTGAAGGTGACCAGGCCGTTGCGCTGGCTGGACTCGCTCGTCACGAGCATGATGATGACGATCGGGAGGAAGTAGCCGAGGGTGAAGCCCGGGATCTGGATGTAGTCCTGGAGGTTCTTCTCGGTGTTGTCGGCCGCCAACGAGTAGATCACCTCGATGACGACGACGAGCCCGAGGATGCCGATGACGAGCCAGCGGCCGGCCCGGGTGTCCAGCGCCTTGCGGATCTCGACCTTGGCCAGCCGGGCCATGGGCACGTGGCTGGTCCCTGAGTAGTCGATGGTCATGGGGGCGGTGGCGGTGCTCATGCCTGGGCTCCTTCCGTGACGGCGGGCGCCTGCGCGGAGCCGTCGGCGATGACATCGCGCTGCGAGTCCTCGGTGAGGGTGAGGAACAGCTCCTCGAGCCCACCGTCGGCGGACCGGAGGTCGGTGAGGACGATCGCGCCCTCGGCGGCGACCGTGCCCACCTCGACCGGCGGGGCGTCGACCCGCAGTCCGGTGCCGGCTGCCGAGACCGTGTGGCCCTTGTCGCGCAGCGCCTTGCTGAGCAGCTCGTTGTCGAGAGCGGTGACGAAGGAGGTCTTCTGCTCGGCGGACGAGAGCAGCTCCTCCTTCGTGCCGCTGGCCACGATCTTGCCGCGGCCGATGAGGATCATCTCGTCGGCGATCTGCTCGACCTCGTTGAGCAGGTGGCTGGAGAGCAGCACGGTGCCGCCGCGGTCGGCGTACCCCTTCAGCAGGCCGCGCATCCAGCGGATCCCGGCCGGGTCGAGCCCGTTGGCGGGCTCGTCGAGGATGAGCACCGACGGGTCGCCGAGCAGCGCGTGCGCGATGCCGAGGCGCTGCTTCATGCCGAGGGAGTAGTTGCGCAGCCGCCGCTTCGCCTCCGTCGCGTCGAGGGAGACCAGCTCGAGCATCTCGTCGACGCGCGACTCCGGCAGGCCCATGGTCTGGGCACCGATGGTGAGGATCTCGCGCCCGGTGCGGCCGGCGTGCTGGGCAGAGGCGTCGAGCAGTACGCCGACGTGCCGGCCGGGGTTGGGGATGTCGTGGTAGAGGTGGCCGCCGATCGTGACGCGGCCGTGGGTGGGTGGGGTGAGCCCGACCATGACGCGCATGGTGGTCGTCTTGCCGGCGCCGTTGGGGCCCAGGAACCCGGTCACCCGACCGGGCTGGCAGACGAAGCTGACGTCGTCGACGGCGGTGAAGGCGCCGTACTTCCGAGTGAGTCCTTCGACTTTGATCATGGGCCCCAGCCTGCCCGACGTCGTGGCCGGCACGCATCGGCAAAATGTCACGATCGCCGAGACCAAAGTAGGGGCGGCCAGCGACCCGCGGTGCCTGTGCACGGACCCTGGTCGGCCTAGCCTTGCAGGGTGCCTGAGGACTGTGCGCGACCCGCCCCGGAGGCCTACCAGCCCCGGTTGAGCACGTGGGGGCACACCTGGCGGCTCGTCGCGATGCTCAGCATCACCGCCGTCGCCTGGCTGCCGGTCGCCGACGAGCAGGCCGACTGGCTGTTCGTGCTGGACGTCGGGCTCGGGCTGTTCAGCTACGTCCTGGTCTTCTACCGCCGGCGCTGGCCCCTGCCGGTGGCGATCGTCATCCTGCTCTTCTCGATGGGCTCGGGCAGCGCCAGCGGGCCGGCCGTGCTCGCCTCGGTGTCGGTGATGACGCGGCGCCGGTCGCGCGAGATGGCGGCCGTCGGTGTGCTCGGGTTCGCGACGGCACAGTTCTTCTCCGCCACCCAGCCGACGGGTTCGGACCCCTTCTGGCTCAACCTCGCCCTCAACGCGATGGTCACCGTGGCGATCGTCGGCTGGGGCGCCTACGTCGGGTCGCGGCGCGAGCTGTTCTGGACGCTGCGGCACCGGGCCGAGACCGCCGAGTCCGAGCAGGAGCTGCGGGTCGCCCAGGCTCGCGCCAACGAGCGGGCCCGGATAGCCCGCGAGATGCACGACGTCCTCGCCCACCGCATCTCGCAGATCTCCATGCACGCGGGCGCGCTGTCGTTCCGTGAGGACCTCACTCCCGGGGAGGTGCGCACCAGCGCCGGTGTCATCCGCGACAAGGCCCACGAGGCGCTCACCGACCTGCGCGGGGTGCTGGGTGTGCTCCGCGGCGCCGACGGCGAGCTCGCGCTCGCCCCACAGCCGACGTACGCCGACCTGGGCGACCTGGTCGCCGAGGCGCGGGAGAGCGGGCTCAACGTGGTCCTGACGGACAGCGTCAGCGCGCCGGACACGGTGCCGGACGCGGTCGGCCGCACGCTCTACCGGATCGTGCAGGAGGGGATCACCAACGCCCGCAAGCACGCACCCGGGTCGGTGCTCACCGTTGCGCTGGCCGGCTCTCCCGAGGAGGGTCTCGACGTGGTGATACGCAACCCCCTCGGTTTCGGCAGCGCGACCCCGGGCTCGGGGCTCGGGCTGGTCGGGCTGTCCGAGAGAGCCGAGCTGCGCGGCGGCCGCCTGGAGGCCCACCGCGACGGGACCGACTTCGTCCTGCACGGCTGGATCCCGTGGGCGGCATGACCCCACCGACATCATGAGCACCCCCATCCGGCTGCTGGTCGTGGACGACGACCCGCTGGTCCGCTCCGCACTGGCGCTGATGCTCGGCGGCCAGCCCGATCTCGCTGTGGTGGGCGAGGCCGGTGACGGGCTGGAGGCGCTTCGGCGGGTGGACGAGCTCAGGCCGGACCTGGTCCTCATGGACATCCGGATGCCGCGAATGAGCGGCCTGGAGGCGACCCGCGCCCTGCACGCCCGGCCCGACCCGCCGCACGTGATCGTGCTGACGACGTTCGACGCCGACGACCACGTGGTCGGCGCCCTGGCCGCGGGAGCGGACGGGTTCCTCCTCAAGGACACGGCCCCACCGCTGATCCTCGACGCGATCCGGGCCGTCGTCGACGGCGACCCGATGCTGTCCCCGTCGGTGACCCGCACCTTGATCGAACGGGTCCGCGACAGCTCCGAGGACGACCGGGGCGAGGTCGCGCGGGCGCGGCTCGGCGTGCTGACCGAGCGCGAGCACGAGGTCGCGCTGGCGGTCGGCCGCGGCCTGACCAACGCCGAGATCGCCCGCACCCTGCACCTGTCGGTGCCCACCGTGAAGGCGCACGTGTCCCGGCTCTTCGACAAGCTGCAGGTCACCAACCGGGTGCAGATCGCGATCTGCGTCCACGACGCCGGGCTGGTCTAGCCGCTCGCCTAGCCGCTCGGCGCGACCTCGTACGTCGCCCCGGGGCGGGCCAGCTCGGCCGCCCCGCTCCAGACCCGCTGGGCGGCCGCGAGCATGTCGCGGGGGTCGTACCACGGCGGGACGTGGGTGATCACCAGCCGCCCGACGCCCGCCGCCCGGGCGACCTCACCGCAGTCGGTGCCGGTGAGGTGGATGCCGGGCGGGTTGTCCTCCTCGTGGTGGAACGACGCCTCGGCGAGCAGCAGGTCGGCGCCGGCGGCCACCTCGACGAGCTGGGAGCAGCGCCCGGAGTCGCCGGAGAACGCGAGGAGGGCGCCGCCGGCCCGGATCCGCAGCCCGTAGGCCTCGACGGGGTGCTCGACCCGGACGGGCTGCACGGTGAACGGCCCGATGCTCACCTCGGCCCCCGGGACCCAGGGCCGGAAGTCGAACTCCGCGGTCATGCCCGGGTCCTCGTCGAGGTCGTAGGCGCGGGCCATCCGCCCCGCGGTGCCGCTGGGCCCCCACACCGGGAGCCGCGGCGGCGGTCCGTCCGGGTGGTACTTGCGCAGGACGTAGAAGCCGCACAGGTCGAGGCAGTGGTCGGCGTGCAGGTGGCTGAGGAGCACCGCGTCGAGGCTCAGCGGGTCGACGTACCGCTGCAGCGCGCCGAGCGCGCCGCTGCCGAGGTCCATCAGCACCCGCCAGGTGCGGCCCTCGTGCTCCTGCTCCAGCAGGTAGCAGGAGGCCGGCGAGTCCGGGCCGGGGTAGGAGCCCGAGCAGCCGACCACCGTGAGCCTCACGAGAGCATCACTGCATCCCGCCGGCGAACTGGCTGGCGGCCATCATCTCGGCGCCCAGGAAGCGCCGCCCGATGGTCTCGAACTCCTCGGGGGCGCCGGTCGTGGCGAAGGTGTAGGCCGGGTCGCCCGACTCGCGCATCAGGCCGGTGCTGGTGAGCATCTTGTAGACCTCCTTGGCGCACTCCTCGGCGCTGCTGACCAGCGTGATGGCGTCGCCCATGACGTAGGAGATGACGCCGGTCAGCAGGGGGTAGTGGGTGCAGCCGAGGATCAAGGTGTCGATCCCGGCGCCGGTGAGCGGGTCGAGGTAGTCGTGCGCGGCGGCCAGGAGCTCGTCGCCGCCGGTCACACCGGCCTCCACGAAGTCGACGAACCGCGGGCACGCCTGGGTCGTCAGCTCCACGTGCGGCGCCGCGGCGAACGCGTCCTCGTAGGCCATGGACTCCTTCGTGGCGCGCGTGCAGATGACACCGATCCGGCCGGTGCGGCTCGCCGCGACCGCGCGACGGGTGGCCGGGAGGATCACCTCGACCACGGGGACGTCGTAGCGCTCGCGGGCGTCGCGCAGCATGGCGGCGCTCGCGGAGTTGCACGCGATCACCAGCGCCTTGACGCCCTGGGCGTAGAGGTGGTCGAGGCACTCCAGGGCGTACTCGCGGACCTCGGCGATCGGCTTGGGTCCGTAGGGCTGGCGGGCGGTGTCGCCGAGGTAGTGCACCGACTCGTGGGGCAGCTGGTCGATGACCGACCGGGCCACGGTGAGACCGCCGAATCCGGAGTCGAAGATCCCGATCGGAGCATCGACGGCAGGCACGACCAGCAAGCGTAGGCGGCGTACTCCGCCTTGGCACCGTGTCGTCGGCCACGTCACGTCGCGACCTGTTCCCACAATGTCGAGACAAGCGGGCGGGTCGGGGGGCACGCTGGGGGCGTGGCGGACCCGCTGCAGCAGCGCCTGGAGCAGGCGCTCAGGGACAGAGGGAGCGCGGAGGAGGCCCTTCGCGACCTGCAGGCGCGCATCGACAACGCCCAGGAGCTGGCCCACATGGGCGACTACGACTGGGAGATCGCCTCCGACACCAACACCTGGTCGGACCAGCTCTTCCGCATCTACGGCTACGAGCCGGGCGAGATCGAGCCGAACTACGAGCGGTTCCTGTCGATGATCCACCCCGAGGACCAGGAGCGGATCAAGGCGATCCACCAGGAGGCCTACGCCACCGGTGAGCCCTACGAGATGCTCGAGCGCATCGTCCGGCCCGACGGCGAGGTCCGCTACCTCTCCTCCAACGGACAGGTCGTGACCGATGACGACGGCACACCGGTCCGCCTGCGCGGCACGTGCATCGACATCACCGATCGCGTGCTCGCCGAGGAGGAGCGCGAGGCGCAGAGCGCCCGCGTCCGTGAGGAGCAGACCCGCCGCCAGGCTGCCCTGGAGATCAACGACTCGGTCGTCCAGGGCCTCACCGCCGCGCTCTACGCCCTCGAGCTCGACCACACCGATGCGGTGCGCGACTACGTGCGCCGCACCCTCGACTCCGCCCGCGCGATCATCACCGACCTGGTCGGCCCGCTCGACGGTGAGGTCGCCCCCGGCGACCTGGTCCGCGGCTCGCCGTCGACGCTCCGGGACTGACGATTCGTCTGCGCACAGACCTGGGAATCCCCGTGGGGGATCTCAGACGAATCGCCTAGGAGTCTGCTGAACAAGGGCGTGGATGCCAGCGTCGCGAGAGTCGTGCGATGGCGCGGCGCCGTCCCGCTGGCAGGCTGGGCGCCTTTCGAGGGGCGGTGACAAAGCCAGTGTGCGGCTGTCGCGGGGCTGGCGCCGCGCGATTGTTCAGCAGACTCCTAGGGAGTCAGTCGAACAGGCGCGGCTGCGGCGGCCCGTGCGCGGGGTCGACGCCATCGAACAGGCTGCTGACCGACTCACCGGCGTGGATGCGCTCGATCGCGGCGCCGAACAGGCCCGCGACCGAGCGGACCTGGAGCCCGGGCCAGCCCTCGGGCGCCGGGACCGTGTCGGTGGTGACCACCTCGGTGATCATCGGGTGCTCGCGGAGCCGCTCGATGGCCTTGCCGACGAAGAGCCCGTGGGTGCAGGCCACCGCGGCCGACGTGCAGCCCCGCTCGGAGAGCCGCTCGAGCAGCTCGATGATCGAGCCGCCCGTGGCGATCTCGTCGTCGAGGATGATCGCCCGCTTGCCCTCGACGTCGCCGACGATCTCGTCGATGACGACCTGGTCGTCCGCGAGCCTCTTCTTCGAGCCGGCGGCGACCGGCAGGCCGAGCAGCCGGGAGAACTGGGTGGCGGTCTTGGCGTTGCCGAAGTCGGGTGACACGACCACCGCGTCGGTCAGGTCCTCGCCCTGGAAGTGGTCGGCGAGGATGCCGAGGGCCGTGAGGTGGTCGACGGGCACCGAGAAGAACCCGTGCACCTGCGGGGCGTGCAGGGTCATGGTGATCACGCGGTTCGCGCCCGCGGCGACCAGCAGGTCTGCGACCAGGCGGCCTCCGATCGAGAGCCGGGAGGCGTCCTTCTTGTCCGACCGCGCATAGGAGTAGTAGGGGATCACCGCGGTGATCTGCTGCGCCGAGGCACCCCGGGCGGCGTCGAGCATCAGGAGCATCTCCATGAGGTGCTCCTGGGTCGGCGGCACCAGCGGCTGGATCACGAAGACGTCGCGCTGGCGGCAGTTGGCCTGCAGCTGCGCCTGCAGGCAGTCGTTGCTGAACCTGGTCAGCTCGACCGAGCTGAGCTCGACCCCGAGCGACTCACAGACGGCGGTGGCGAAGGGACGGTGGGCGCTGCCGCTGAAGACGACGATCTCGCGCAACTGCTCTCCCCGGGCACACGGTTGGGGTCGGGTCCCTACTCGACATCCGGACTGTAACGGTGGGCTCGAAGGTACGCCATGGCCCGTCCGGCCGGAGTTCGGCTGTTCAGCTCGCGGGTCGTCGGGAACGGGTTGAACCTGCAGCCCTGCAGGCCCTTCGACTGCTGCTGCATCACCGGCGCCAGCCGTCCCGGGCCCGGGCAGGACGCGTGGTGCAGCCCGAGCCAGTGACCGGTCTCGTGGTTGACCACCATGTGCCGGTAGTCGCGCAGGGCGAGGTGCGCGGCGTTCCACGCGGGCGAGGCGTTCTTCCAGCGGTCCTGGTTGATGATCACGAACCGTCCGACCCGGCAGCTCCACATCGCGCTGCACTGGGAGGAGAACGACGGCACCAGGCCGGCCTGCGACAGCACCAGCGTGAACGCGCCGCCCCGGGCCACCGGCACGAACCGGATGCCGGCGCCGCGCCAGCCGCGTGCGTCCTCGTAGGTCTGCTGCGCCTGGGCCTTGAACTCCTTGAGGCTCGTGGTGATCCGGCCGCGTGTCTCGACGTGGTAGCGGACCGTGCGGCGTACGTCGACGCGGTGCCGCACCACGTCGCTGCGGACCTTCACGGTCAGCGGTTGGTAGCCCGGCGCCTCCGCCCGGATCCGCAGCACCACCCGAACGCCGACGTCCTGTGGCCGGATCTCGTAGGTGCGCGCTGTGCTCCCGCCCGGCCACCGGTAGCTCACGGTGGCGTCTGGCGCCGAGAACCGCCCCGGACGAGCCGTGAGCTGATGGGTGTAGCGCGCCTCACCGAGCACCCGCTGCCGCTTCGCGGTCATCACGGCTTCTGCGACCGGCGCCGTCGGCGGCGACACAGAGACTCCCGAGCCGTCACCGGCGGTGACCTGCACCGCCAGCGTGCTGCCGAGGTCGTCGAGCCCGGTCGTGTACGTCGCGCCCACGGCACCGGGGATGGGCGACCCTCCACGCAGCCACTGGTAGCCGAACGACGCGACGGCGGGCACCCACTGCCCCGGGTCGACGGTCAGGGTGCTGCCGTAGACGGCTGCTCCCGTGATCGACGGCGGGGTGACCGGAGCCGCGTGGGCCGGAGGCGTGAGGACCAGCAGGACGGCGAGCAGGCTCACCCAGGAGGCTCCCCAGGAGGCTGCCCAGGAGGCTACGCCCAGAGCTGTCCTTCGAGCGCGTCCTCGGCCTCGTCGATCGTTCCCTCGTAGGCCCCGGTCGAGAGGTACTTCCAGCCGCCGTCGCACACGACGAAGGCTATGTCGGCCGGCTCGCCCGCCGCGACGGCCTTGGCGGCCTGGGCGAGCGCGGCGTGCAGGATCGCGCCGGTCGAGATGCCGGCGAAGATGCCCTCGAGCTCGAGCAGCTCGCGCACCCGGCGTACGGCGTCGCGCGGGCCGACCGAGAACCGGGAGTCGATGAGGTCGGCGTCGTAGAGCTCGGGGACGAAGCCCTCGTCGAGGTTGCGCAGGCCGTAGACCAGCTCGCCGTAGCGCGGCTCGGCCGCGATGATCCGGACTCCCGGCTTGGCCTCGCGGAAGAACCGGGAGACCCCCATCAGGGTGCCGGTGGTGCCGAGGCCGCCGACGAAGTGGGTGACGCTCGGCAGGTCGGCGAGGATCTCCGGGCCGGTGCCCTCCTGGTGCGCGAGCGAGTTCGCCTCGTTGCCGTACTGGTAGAGCATCACCCAGTCGGGGTGCTCCTCGGCCACCTGCTTGGCCACCCGGACCGCTTCGTTGGACCCGCCGGCCGCCGGGCGAGGTGATGATCTCCGCGCCCCACATCCGCAGCAGCTGGCGGCGCTCCTCGGAGGTGTTCTCCGGCATCACGCACACCAGCCGGTAGCCCTTCAGCTTCGCCGCCATGGCCAGGGAGATGCCGGTGTTGCCCGACGTCGGCTCGAGGATCGTGCAGCCGGGACGCAGCGACCCGTCCTTCTCGGCCTCCTCGACCATCCGCAGGGCCGGCCGGTCCTTGATCGAGCCGGTCGGGTTGCGGTCCTCGAGCTTGGCCCACAGCCGGACCTCGGGGCTCGGCGAGAGCCTCGGAAGCCCGACCAGCGGTGTGGCGCCGACCGAGGCGAGAAGGTTGTCGTAGCGGGTCATCAGCCGCCGGCGACCGCCGGCAGCACCACGACCTGGTCGCCGTCGCTCAGCGCGGCCTCGAGGCCACCGAGGAACCGCACGTCCTCGTCGTTGACGTAGACGTTGACGAACCGGCGCAGGTCGGTCTTGCCGTCCTTGTCGTCGAGCAGCCGGTCCTTGATGCCGGCGTGCTTCGACTCCAGGTCGTCGATCAGCGCGCCGAGGTTGCCGCCCTCGCCGGTGACGGACTTCTCGCCGTCGGTGTAGGTGCGCAGGATGGTGGGGATCCGGACCTCGATGGCCATCAGGCTGAACTCCTTGCAGGTGGTTGGTTCGACTCAGCGTTGGTCCACGACGTCGACCTCTTCCTCGGTCACCTCGCCGTCGACGATCCTGTAGGACCTGAACTCGACAGGGCCCTCGTTATTCCCCCCGTCCCCGTCAAAGCAGTCGCGGGTGCTCACCAGCACGTAGTGGGCGTTCGGCTCCATGGCGAGCCCGATGTCGGTGCGGCTCGGGTAGGCCTCGGTCGCCGTGTGCGAGTGGTAGACGACGACCGGCTCCTCGTCCCGGGCGTCCATCTCCTTGTAGAGCTGGAGCAGGTCGGTCGAGTCGAACTCGTAGAACGTCGGGCTGCCCGCGGCGTTGACCATCTCGACCAGCCGCTCGGCGCGGTCGCTGCCCGCGGGGCCGGCCACGATGCCGCAGGCCTCGTCGGGGTGGTCGCGCTTGGCGTGCGCGACGATCGCGTCGCGGGTGGCGCGGTCGAGTCTCAGCACCTTTCAAGGGTATGGGTGCCAGCGGCTTCGGACTGGAGGCGCCCGGCGTCCGGACGGCGCGAGCGGACAGCGGCGGTGGAGAGGTACGCCGCCACGAGCCCGCCCGCGACCAGTGCCCCGCCCGCGACGAGGAAGCCCGCCGCCCTGCCCTGGCTGGCGGCGACGACCGCGACCACCGCCAGCCCCACGGCACCCCCGGCCTGCTGGATCGTGTTCACGAAGCCGGATGCGGCCCCCGCGTCGCGCTCCGGGGCGGCCTCCATCGCCAGGGCCGTGACCTGGGGCATCGCGAGCCCGAACCCCAGCCCCATGACCACGAACCCGGGCGCCACGTGGACCGCGTAGCTGCCGTGGTCGGGCAGCGCGACCATGAGCAGCATCCCCGCGACGAACAGCGCCAGGCCGCCGAGCAGGACCGGCTCGGAGCCGAACCGCGCGGACAGGCGCCCGCTCGCGCCGAGCGAGGCCAGGGCGATCGCCAGGGTCACCGGCAGGTAGGCCAGGCCGGTGTGCAGCGGGTCGAGGCCGAGGGTGTCCTGGAGGTAGAGCGCGGTGAGGAACTGGAAGGAGAACCCCGCCACCGTCATCGTGAAGAGCACCGCGTTGGGCAGCAGGAACGCCGGGCTGGTCAGCAGGGTGCGCGGCACCAGTGCCCGGCTCTCGGACAGCCCTCGGCGCAGGCCGGGAGCGTCCGGCGTCTCGTCCAGGACCACGAACGCGGCCGCCAGGACTCCGATCCCCAGCGGGACGTTGACCAGGAACACCCAGCGCCACGACGCCAGCTCCGTGAGCAGCCCGCCCGCGACGACCCCGATCGACGCGCCTGCGGACCCGACGAACGCGACCAGGGCGAAGGCCCGGGCGCGGGCCGACTGGTCGGCGTACAGCCCGGCGATCATGCCGAGCACCACCGCCGAGGTGAGCCCCCCGCCGGCACCCTGGGCGACCCGGGCGGCGACCAGTCCGGTCGGGCTGGTGGCCACCCCGCACCAGGCGGTCGCGACGGTGAAGAGCGCCAGTCCGGCCACGAAGACCCTGCGCGTCCCCACCAGGTCGCCGAGCCGTCCGGCCGGCAGGAGCAGCAGGGCGAAGGCGACGAAGAAGCCGTTGACCACCCAGGCCAGCCCGGTGTCGGTGAAGCCCACCGCGGTCCGGATCGTCGGGAGGGCGACGTTCACGATCGTGCCGTCCAGGATCACCATCAGCTGGGTGGCGAGCAGGACGGCCAGGGCAAGGGTGGTCTTCTGACGCATGGATGTGACCGTAGCAAATAGTTTTGTACGGAACAATCTTGTACGGGCGTATCATGGGCGCATGGAGCCTCTCGACCTCTCCTTCCTGCTCAACCAGGCGTCCCACGCCTTCGCCGCCCGGCTCGCCGAGGCGCTCGCGGGGGTGGGCATCACCGCCCGCGACTACTGCGTGCTGTGGAAGGCCACCGAGGCCGAGCGGACGCAGGCCGAGATCGCCGCCCTGGCCGGGCTCGACAAGACCACCATGGTGGTCACCCTCGACCGCCTCGAGGCGTCCGGCCTGGCGCAGCGTCGCCAGTCCGAGGTGGACCGGCGTGCCCGCGTCGTAGCGGTGACACCACGCGGCCGTGAGGCCTACGAGCAGGCACGGGTGATCGTGGACCGGGTCACCGAGGAGACGTTGTCGGGCCTCTCCCGGACGACCCGCGACGGCCTGGTCCGCGGGCTGACCGAGCTCACCGACGACGGTGGGGTGCTCGCCACGCCCTCGCACGTCACGCCGCAGCGGCGCAAGCTCGTCACGGCGCGTCCGAGCACCTAGCGGGAGAACAGCGCCTGGACCAGGGTCTCCTGGAGATAGCCGACCCACTCGTAGATGTCGTGGGCCTGGGCGCGCGGGTCGTCGTCGGGCAGCGAGTGCCAGTAGTCCTCGTCGCCCTCCTCCACCTCGAGGCGGGACGCCAGCGCCAGCCGCAGGTCGGTGAACGACCTCATCCAGACCTCGGCCGTGGCCTGGTCGAGCTCGACGTCGATCATCAGGCCCTCCTCGGTCAGCTCGGGCGGCAGCCCGGCCTCCTCGAGGCCGTCGATGACCGTGATCGCGGCGTTGGCCTTGCCGTCGCGCAGGGTGCCCTCGGTGAACCGGCGGAACTCGGCCGCGGCCTCCTCGTCGTGGCGATAGGCCGTCGGGAACAACCGGGCCAGCACCGGGTCCTCCGGCTCGGTGGTCGGCCCGGAGAAGTCCATCATCGCCTCGAGCGGGTCCGCGTCGTCGCGAGGGACGGCCGCCTCGTTGCGGAGCAGCTCGACCAGCTGGGCCGCCAGCGAGCGCAGCAGGTCGGCCTCGAAGCCGGTGAACGTGGCGATGAGGTGCTTGCTGCGGCGGTGGCGGGCGAAGCCGCTCATCGGCTGGTCACTGCTGCTTGTCCAGGGTGGCCCACAAGCCGTACTCGTGCATCGCCTGGACGTCGCGCTCCATCTCCTCGCGGCTACCCGAGCTGACCACGGACTTCCCGTCCTCGTGGACCTCGAGCATCAGCTTCTCGGCCTTCTTCTTGTCGTAGCCGAAGTACTTCTGGAAGACGTAGGTGACGTAGGACATGAGGTTGACCGGGTCGTTCCAGACGATGGTCACCCACGGCGTCGCGAGCACCGTGATCTCGTCCGGCGTGGTCGTCGGCTCGACCTCGACAGGGCTGGCGGTCGACACCGCTCCATGGTTACACAGGGCGCACGCCTAGTCTTCCAACGTGTCATCCACCGCGCTGCTGACCGACCACTACGAGCTGACGATGCTGCAGGCGGCGCTCGCCGGAGGTACCGCGGACCGCCGGTCGGTCTTCGAGCTGTTCGGGCGCCGGCTCCCTGAAGGGCGGCGCTACGGGGTGGTGGCCGGCGTCGGCCGGGCGCTGGACGCGATCGAGGCGTTCCGGTTCGACGAGGAGGCCGTCGCCGCGCTGGACGGCGTGGTCGACGCGGCGACGGTGGCCTGGCTGGCCGACTACCGGTTCTCCGGCGACATCTGGGGCTACGCCGAGGGCGAGACGTACTTCGCGCACTCACCGCTGCTGATCGTCGAGGCCAGCTTCGCCGAGGCCGTGGTGCTCGAGACCGTCCTCCTGTCGATCTACAACCACGACTCGGCGATCGCCTCGGCCGCCTCGCGGATGACCTCGGTCGCCGGGAACCGGCCGTGCATCGAGATGGGGTCGCGTCGCACCCACGAGGAGGCCGCAGTGGCAGCCGCACGCGCGGCGTACGTCGCGGGGTTCGCGAGCACCTCCAACCTCGCTGCCCGGCACCGGTACGGCGTCCCGTCGGCCGGCACCAGCGCGCACTCCTTCACGCTGCTGCACGACACCGAGGAGGAGGCGTTCCGCGCGCAGGTCAGCTCGCTCGGATCGGGAACGACGCTGCTGGTCGACACCTACGACATCGCCGAGGCGGTCCGGCTGGGCGTCGAGGTGGCCGGCCCGGGGCTCGGCGCGGTGCGCATCGACTCCGGCGACCTGGGGGTCCTTGCCGTGCAGGTCCGTGCGCAGCTCGACGCCCTCGGCGCGACCGGGACCCGGATCGTGGTGACCAGCGACCTGGACGAGCACGCGATCGCCTCGCTGGCCTCGGCACCGGTCGACGGCTACGGCGTGGGCACCCAGCTGGTCACCGGGAGCGGCCACCCGACCTCCGGCTTCGTCTACAAGCTCGTGGCTCGCGAGAACCACGCGGGAGTGCTGGAGTCGGTGGCCAAGAAGAGCGTCGACAAGGTCTCGGTCGGGGGCCGCAAGTACGCGCTGCGACGGCTCGGCAAGGACGGCGTCGCCGAGGCCGAGGTGCTCGGGATCGGCACTCCCGCGAAGAACGACGGCGACGACCGCGAGCTGCTCGTCCAGCTGGTCGAGGCGGGCGAGGTGGTCGGGCGCGAGCCGCTGGAGGCCGCCCGACAGCGGCACGCCGCGGCCCGGGCCGAGCTGCCCCCTGCCGCGCAGCAGATGTCGCGCGGCGAGGCCGTGATCCCCACCATCTTCGAGGGAGAGCAGTGACATGGCGCTGGTGACCTGCGACTTCTTCTCCGAGTCGCTGATGGTCGGCACGTCGGTCACCGTCGTCCTGCCGCAGGAGACCGAGGAGCAGATCGGCCTCGTCGACGTGGTGCGCGACGGCCCGCCGCCGGTCCTCTACCTGCTGCACGGACTCTCCGACGACCACACGGCGTGGCTGCGCTACACCTCCATCGAGCGCTACGCCGCGGCGCGCGGCCTGGCGGTCGTGATGCCGACGGCGGGCCGGAGCTTCTATGCCGACGAGGCGCACGGTCACGCCTACTGGACCTACGTCTCCGAGGAGCTGCCCCGCGTGGTCGGCCAGTTCTTCCGGGTGTCGCAGGAGCCGGGCGACACGTTCGTGGCGGGGCTCTCGATGGGTGGCTACGGCGCCCTCAAGCTGGCGCTGACCCATCCGGAGCGGTACGCCGCGGCGGCCTGCCTCTCGGGTGCGCTGGACCTGGTCGCGTTCGCGAAGAACCCCGACCGGGACGAGGTCATGGGTCGCGTGTTCGACCACCAGGTCAAACCGAGTGACGACCTGTTCGCCCTGCTGGCGAGAGCGCGTGACGTCCCACCGCTGCACGTCTCCTGCGGCACCGAGGACTGGCTGATCACGTCGTGCGAGCGGTTCGCCGAGGAGGCGCAGGCGGCCGGGGTCGAGGTCACCACCGACTTCCGCCCGGGGGAGCACGCCTGGTCGCTGTGGGACGAGGTGATCCAGGACGTCATCGCGTGGCTGCCCCTACGGACCTAGGTTGAGTGTGTGAAGACCGCGCTGATCGTCGTCGACGTGCAGAACGACTTCTGCGAGGGCGGGTCCCTGCCCGTCACCGGCGGCGCCCAGGTCGCCGCGGACGTCGGACGGCTGCTCCACCTCCGGAGCGCGGGCGAGCCCGACGCACCGGCGTACGACCACGTCGTCGCCACCAAGGACCACCACGTCGACCCCGGCGACCACTGGGCGCGAGATCCGGACTTCGTCGACTCCTGGCCGGTGCACTGCCGGGTCGGCACCGAGGGAGAGGCCTTCCACCCCAACCTCGACCCGCAACCCTTCGACGCGATCTTCCTCAAGGGCGAGCACCAGGCGGCCTACTCCGGGTTCGAGGGTGCCCACGACGGCCAGGCGCTGGCCGAGTGGCTGAGGGCCCACGAGGTCACCCGCGTGCACATCTGCGGCATCGCCACCGACCACTGCGTCCGGGCCACCGCCCTCGACGCCGTGCGGGAGGGGTTCGAGACCACCGTGCTGCTCGACCTGTGCGCCGGGGTGGCGCCCGAGACCACCCAGACCGCCCTGGTCGCGATGCGCGAGGCGGGCGTCGGCCTTGCTGGAGAGTGACGACCTCCTGGTCGAGCCGCGCGAGGGCGGAGCGCTCTGGCTCACGTTCAACCGGCCGACGGTCTTCAACGCGTTCAGCGGTGAGCTGTCGGTCGCCCTGGCCGAACGCCTCGAGGACGCCGCGTCGAACGACGACGTCCGGGTCGTCGTGCTCACCGGCACCGGGGCGGCGTTCAGCGCCGGCGCCGACATCTCGGGCGAGGACGCGCACGAACGGTTCGACGTGCGTGCCCTCGACGCCGCCAACCGGATCGTCCGCGCCGTCACCCGCTGCCCGAAGCCGGTGGTCGCGGCGGTCAACGGCGTCGCCGCCGGCGTCGGCTGCTCGACCGCCCTCGCCGCCGACCTCGTCGTCGCCGCGGAGTCGGCCAGCTTCCTGCTGGCCTTCGCCCGCATCGGGCTGATGCCCGACGGCGGCACGTCGGCCACGGTCGCCGCCGCCATCGGCCGGGCCCGGGCGATGCGGATGGCCCTGCTGGCCGAGCCGCTCACCGCCCGCGAGGCCCACGACGCGGGGCTGGTGAGCCACGTGGCGCCGGACGCGGAGTTCCCGGCGCTGGTCGAGAAGATCGTCGCCCGGCTGACCAGGGGCGCTCCCCTCGCGCAGGCCGCCACGAAGAAGGCCGTCAACGCGGCCACCCTCGACCAGCTCGAGCCAGCGCTGGAGCGCGAACGGACCGGGCAGGCGGTCCTGCTGAGGACCGCCGACGTCGCCGAGGGGATGCGTGCCTTCAACCAGGGCCGCCACCCCGACTTCCGCGGCGAGTGACGCCCCAATAACTGTGTGACAGTCGCGGCCTTCCGGGGCAGGCTCACTCCGCCACAGTTCTCGGGAGGTGAGCGCATGTCCGACATCGGCTCGCTGCGCGCGGTGGCCCACCCGGACACGATCCACGTCAGCTTCACGGCGTGCGCCTTTCGGATGGCGGGTGGCGACGCGTGACCGCGCGCGGCGACGCGCTTGCCACGCTGCGCGAGCCGAACTTCCGCTTCTACTTCCTGTCCCGGCTGGTCAACGGCGCCGGCTCCACGATGGCCGCGGTCGCCCTGGCCTTCGCGGTGCTCGAGGTGAGCAGCTCCCCCACGGCGCTCGGCATCGTCCTCGCCGCGGAGAGCATCCCGCTGGTGCTCTTCCTGCTGGTCGGAGGCGTGATCGCCGACCGGTTCGGCCGCACCCTCGTGCTCCAGGTCTGCAACGTCGCAGCGGGACTCACCCAGCTCGCGGTCGCCGGGCTCGTCATCAGCGGCGCCGCCGAGCTCTGGCAGCTCGTGGTCCTCAGTGCCCTGAGCGGCACCGCGATGGCGATCAGCTTCCCCGCGCTGGCGAGCGTGATGCCGCAGCTCGTGCCCCGCGACCAGCTCCAGCCCGCCAACGTCCTCATGTCGATGCAGCGCGGGTCCCTCAACATCATCGGACCGACCATCGGCGGCGTCCTGGTCGTCACCGTCGGAGCGGGCTGGGCCGTCGCGGTCGACGGGCTCACCTACCTCGCGGCCGCAGCCCTGCTCCTGCTGGTCAAGATCCCTCCGCCGCCGCCTCGCGACCAGGAGGCGAGCATGGTGGCCGAGCTGCGGGAGGGGTGGCGCTACTTCCGGGGCACGACCTGGCTCTGGGTGGTCGTGGTCGCCTTCGGGCTGCTCAACGCCCTGCACAGCGGCTTCAACACCCTCGGTCCGGTCGTGGCGGTGACCACCGACATCGGCGAGGCCGGCTGGGGGCTGATCCTGTCGGCCCAGGCCGTCGGTCTCCTGGCCACCACGGTGGTGATGCTCCGGGTGCCGCTGAAGCGACCCCTGTTGTGGGGGATGCTCGGCTGCGCCCTCTACGGCGTGCCGATGCTCGTCCTGGGCCTGCACCCCAGCCTCGTCGCGGTCATGGTGGCCACCTTCGTCGGTGGCGCCGGCATCGAGGTGTTCAGCCTCGGCTGGAGCCTGGCGATGCAGGAGCACGTGCCGGACGAGATGCTGTCGCGCGCGTACTCCTACGACGCCCTCGGCTCGTTCGTCGCCATCCCGATCGGCCAGCTGGCCGTCGGGCCGCTCGGCGCCGTCTTCGGCGTCCGGGACGTCCTGCTGGTCTGCGGGATCGCGTACGCCGTGATCTGCCTGGCGACGCTGGGGTCGCGCTCGGTGCGCGACCTCCAGCGGGCCGGCGAGCCCGAAGCGGTCAGGTGATCTGGTTGCTCGGGATGTCCGCGTTGTTGTAGGCGAGGTTCCACTCCGGGAGGAACTTCGTCGGCGCGGTGTCCACGTCGATCGTGTGGTGGGTGGTCACCCAGTCGATGAGCAGCTGCCGGATCTCGACCTGTGCGTTCCAGACGACGGGTGCCGTCTTGACGGCGGGGAAGCCGCCGCCGCCCGACTGGCGATAGTTGTTGACCGCCAGCACGAACTGCGCGGCCGGGTCGATCGGGACCCCGTCGTACTCGAGGTCGAGGATGCGGCTGCCGACGTCCTTGCCGACGTCGATCCGGTAGGTCAGCGGCTTGTCCAGCCCCCGGATCGAGTCGAAGTTGTAGTCGGGTGTGCCGTTGGGCGCCGACGGCGTGACGGCATTGGTGAGCTGGGCGATCGTGTAGGGACCCGCGGTCGTCTGCTTCTTGAAGTAGGCGGCCGAGAACTCGAGGTAGGCCTTCACGTCGGCGCCGGTGATCTTCACGCCGAGCAGGGTGTTGTCGTAGATGTAGAGGCCGGCGACGTCGCGCACGCTCACCTGGCCCTGCGGGAACGACGCGGTCCGGCTGAACGGCGCCGCCTCCGAGAGCACCGGGAGGCTGGCGTCGGCCCCGGTCAGCGCCGCCTTCACCGCACTGGCCTGGACGTACTGGACGAAGTCGATGATCGGCACGTCCTCGACGACCGACCGAGCGGCGGAGAGCAGCTTGGTCGACGTGCCGATCGGCGCGTTGACGTAGCCCACGACCTTGTCGTGCTGGGCGCGGACCGCCCTGGCGACACCGCCGTTCTCCTTCGCGGTGTTGGAGTTGAGCAGGTGGCTGTGCGAGCGCGCGAGCTTCCACTTCTTCTTGCGCGGCTGCCAGTCGACGGTCAGGCCCATCACCGCGAGCCGCATGCCCCAGTAGTAGGGCTCGCAGAGCAGCACCTTCTTGCCGGTCTTGGTGTTCGTGACGAACCGCTGCGGGATCTCCTTGTGCGCGTGGCCGACCAGGATCGCGTCGATGTCCGGGACCTGCTCGGCGACCAGGGACGCGGCGTTCTCGGGGTAGGGCAGCGCGTCGCCGTAGGACGAGGAGGTGTCGGCGCCCGAGTGGGCCGAGACGATGACGAGGTCGCAGCCCTTCTTCTTCAGCTCGGGGACGTACTTCGCGGCCTGCTCGACCAGGCCGGGGAACTCGACCTTGCCCTGCACGTTGGCCTTGTCCCAGATCGCCACGCCCGGCGTGACCAGCCCGAGGATGCCGATCTTGAGCGGCTTGCGGCCCTTGGCGACGCGGTACTTCTTGATGACGTAGGGCGGGAACACCGGCCGCTTGGTGGCGGGGTCGACGGCGTTGGCGCCCAGCAGCGGGAAGTCCAGCTGGGCCTGGAACGCACGCAGGGTGTCCATGCCGTAGTTGAACTCGTGGTTGCCGAGCGCCGCGGCGTCGTAGTCCATCTTGTTCATCGCCGCGGCCATGGGATGCGTGCCGCCGGCGGTGATCGGCGCGATCCGCGCGTAGTAGTAGGCCAGCGGGGTGCCCTGGATGGTGTCACCCGCGTCGAGGAGCAGCACCGGGCCACGCTTCCGGAACTGCTTGCGGGCCGCCCTCACCAGCGTCGCGATCTTCGCCAGCCCGATGTCGTTGTGCGCGGTGTCGTCGTACTCCTTGTTCTTGAAGTAGTCCCAGTTGAAGACGTTGCCGTGGCTGTCGGTGGTGCCGAGGACGGTCACGCGGATCCGCAGCGGCGGCTTGTGCCGCTCGCCGCCGGGCTCGTCGAGGTCGTCGTCGTCGGCGAACGCCGGAGCGGCGAGGCCGGCGGCGGCCAGGGCGGCGGCACCGGTGAGGACACCCCGCCGGCCGGCCATCGAGGAGCCGAACGCCTCGACGTCCGGGTGCGGCCCTACCTGGTCAGGCCCCGCCTGGTCGAGGGGCGCGGGCGAGGGGTCGAGGGGATGAGCAGGCATGGTCGAGCTCCCGAGAGTGTGAGATGTCGAGGTCGACGACGCTGATGGGGTCGTCACCTCGTTCATATCAGGTCAGCACCACTTCTCCACCAAGGCCTTGATCACGGTCAGGTTGCGGTTGGTGGCGACGCCGAGGTGCTTCTCCACGGCCGCGTTGGTGAGCCGGGCCTCGTGGTAGTTGTCCCCGAGCAGGAGGTGCACGGCTCGTCCGCCGACCTTGGCCACCTCGTCGGTGGTGCTGCTGTCCTCGAGCCTCCTGACGGCGGCGGCCGTCGGCGCGTCCTTGCACAGCGACACGTAGTGCCTGCCGCCGTGACCGAAGGAGGCAGCCTCCTCGGCGATCTCGCGCAGCTCCTTCTGGGTGAACACGATCGTCGGCACCGCGAAGCCCGCCTCGGCCTCGAACGCCTTCTCCAGCGCCGCCTCGATCTTGGCCCGCGATCGCAGCGTGGTGTCGAAGCGGACGTTGCCGGTGTTGATGTGGGTCGCCACGTCGGTGAAGCCGGCCGCCTCCACCGCCTTGATGATCGACGCCTTGGGAAACTTGCGCTTCGCCCCGAGGTTGATCGCCCGCAGGAAGCCGATGTAGGTCGCCACGCCGGTCACCGGGTCCGGATCACGTTGGTCTTCGCGATCTTGTCGTGGATGGCCTGCTTGTGGTCGTCCCACAGCGGCCACAGGTAGTCGAGGAGCGAGTAGAGGCCGCCGATCCCGCCCACGAACGGGATGATGCCGAGGATGCCGACGGCGTACTGACCCAGCCAGCGGAGCAGGACGGTCGCGAGCGGCATCGGGCCCGGAGCCTCCCGCAGCCGCACCCGCAGGCCCAGCAGGAGCTTGCCGGGCGTCGCCTGCTTCCACATCAGGAAGCCGACGTTGTAGACGAAGCCCAGCGCGAGGTTGATCAGCCCGATGATCGCCAGCGGCTTGGCGAGGTCGCTCTGGAGCTGGCCGGTGTCGATCGTGCTGGAGCTGCTGGAGAGCGCCTCGTCGAGCCAGTCGGTGTAGGTGTTGACGACGTCACGCCACCACGGAAGGGCGACCAGCGCGCCGACGAGCCCGACGACGAGGGAGTCGAGGACCAGCGCGAGCACCCGCTGCCACCACCCGGCCAGCCGCGCCCCGTCCGGCGTGGTCGGGGGTGCCTGCGCCACGGCGTACGGCGTGCCGTAGCTCGCGGGGTGGGCGGGCGCGGCGTACTGCTGGCTCGCCGCCGGGGCCTGGGCCGGCGCCGTGTGCTCGGTCCAGCGGGCGCCGTCCCAGTAGCGCAGCTGCGCGGGCTGCCCGGGCTGCGGCGGGACGGGGTCGGGATGCCAGCCGGGCTGTGACGTCACGCCCCGAACACTAGGGGGGCTAGAGGTTCCCGCGCGCGTCCTGCTCGCGCTCGATGGCCTCGAAGAGCGCCTTGAAGTTGCCCTTGCCGAAGCCCAGCGAGCCGTGCCGCTCGATGAACTCGTAGAAGACCGTCGGCCGGTCGCCCATCGGCTTGGTGAAGATCTGCAGCAGGTAGCCGTCCTCGTCGCGGTCGACGAGGATCTTGCGCCTCTTCAGCTCCTCGATCGGGACCCGCACCTCGCCGATCCGGGCGCGCAGCTCGGGGTCGTCGTAGTAGGAGTCCGGGGTGTCGAGGAACTCGATGCCGTTGTCGCGCAGGATGTCGACCGAGCGCAGGATGTCGTTGGTCGCGAGCGCGATGTGCTGGCAGCCGGCGCCGTCGTAGAACTCGAGGTACTCGTCGATCTGCGACTTCTTCTTCGCGATCGCGGGTTCGTTGAGGGGGAACTTCACCCGGTGGTTGCCGCTCGCGACCACCTTGCTCATCAGTGCGGAGTAGTCGGTGGCGATGTCGTCGCCGACGAACTCGGCCATGTTGGTGAAGCCGAGCACCCTGTTGTAGAACCCCACCCACTCGTCCATCCGGCCGAGCTCCACGTTGCCGACGCAGTGGTCGATGGCCTGGAACAGCCGCTTGGGGTGCCCTTCACGGCGCACCACGGTGCTGGTCCTGGCGACGTAGCCGGGCAGGTAGGGACCGTGGTAGCGGCTGCGGTCGACGAGGGTGTGCCGGGTCTCGCCGTAGGTCGCGATGGCGGCGAGCCGGACCGTGCCGTGCTCGTCGGTCTCGTCGTGGGGCTCGACCAGGATCGTCGCGCCGGTCGAGCGGGCGTGCTCGATGCACTTGTCGACGTCGGCGACCTCGATGGCGAGGTCGACCACGCCGTCTCCGTGCTTGCGGTGGTGGTCGAGGACCGGGCTGTCCGGGGTGACCCCGCCGGTGAAGACGAACCGAGCGCTGCCCGAGCGGAGCACGTAGGACTTCGAGTCGCGGTTGCCGGTCTCCGGGCCGCGGTAGGCCTCGAGCTCCATGCCCATCGCGAGCTGGTAGAAGGTCGCGGTCTGGGTCGCGTTGCCGACCACGAAGCAGACCGCGTCCTGCGCCACCACCGGGAACGGGTCGTTGGTCGCGTCGTACTCGACGAGGCCGACCAGCTGCTTGAGCTGCTCGAGGGAGAGCCCGGCCTGGACTTCCTCGTTGGTCAGGGCGGTGAGCGTCGACTGGGTCATGCGTCCCACTCTCCCGGAATCAGGGCAAACTGTGCAACAGTACGGCGACCCACTGAGCATTTTGTCCAGTCCGGAGCCGCTGATGGACGCACTCGACCGCAGTGTGATCGACCTGTTCTCCACCCAGCCCCGCATCGGGGTGCTCGAGGCCTCGCGCCGGCTCGGCGTCGCGCGGGGCACCGTCCAGGCCCGGCTCGACAAGCTCGACCTCCTCCGGCGTGATCACCTCGTGGGGGCCCGGCCTCTCCCCCGCCGCGCTGGGCTACCCGGTGACGGCGTTCCTCACCCTGGAGATCCGCCAGGACGAGCGGACCGGCGGCGGCCACGACACCGTCGGCGCCCACCTGGCCGCGATCCCCGAGGTGCTCGAGGCGCACACGATCACGGGCGCCGGCGACCTGATGGCCCGGGTGGTCGCGCGCTCCAACACCGACCTGCAGCGCGTCATCGACCTGGTGCTCGCCAACCCCGCGATCGTCCGTTCCTCGACCGTGATCGCGCTCGCCACCCAGGTGCCGTTCCGGGTGCTGCCCCTCGCCTCCGTCTCGGACTAAGCGGATCCGGCCCTTCGTGCGTCAGAGAGGTGTGACCAGCGAGGAGTTCTCGGAGTTCTACGCCGCGAACAAGGACCGGTGCCTCCGCGCGGCCGTGGCCAGCGGTCTGCAGCCGGCGGCCGCGGAGGAGGCCGTGGCCGAGGCGTTCGCACGCGCCTGGGCCTCCTGGCCGAAGGTGCGCAGGCTCGACCATCCCCGCGCCTGGGTGGTGCGGACGGCGGTGAACGCCGACATCTCGTGGTGGCGTCGTCGCCGCCGCGAGGTCGTCGCACCCGTGCTGCCGGACGCCCACACCGAGGACCGCGCGCATCCGACCGACCTGGTCGCCGCCATCCGCGCGCTGCCGCCGCGGCAGCGTGAGGTGGTGGTCCTGCGCTACCTGCTCGACCTCGACACCGCTGCGACGGCGGACTGGCTCGACATCTCGCCCGGCACCGTCCGGGCCACCCTGCACCACGCTCTGGCCGCACTGCGCGGCCGGCTCGCCACCGAGGAGACGAACCGATGACCCTTGACTTCGAGGAGACGCTCCGGGCCGCCGGCGCAGACCTCCACCTCACCCGTCCGGTGTCCGGCGTGCTTGCGCGCGGCAACCGGCTCCGGCGCCGGCGGTACGCCGTCCGGGCCGGCGGCGCCACCCTGTGCCTGGCCGTCGCCGGCGGCGGCGTCTGGCTCGGCGCGCCTCACGGCTCTTCCTCCACGATGGTGACGGACGACGTCAACGCGGATCCGACGTTCACCCCGTCGTCACCTACCGGGCCCTCACCCACCCCCTCACCCACCTCGTCCCCGTCCAGGCCGACGCCGCCCGGAGGGGGCCCGCTCGTGAACCTGGCAGCCGAGGAGCTCGTGGCCGCCGACTCCAAGTGCCGGGCCATGGTCCGCGACAAGCCCATCCCGGCGGGCATCGACCCCGCCACGACCGACACCACTGGCAGGACCTCGGTGCTCTACTACCGGGATGCCTCGCACTACGCGGTGTGCATCGTCTCGAAGGGATCGGACGGTCAGCTCTTCCCGGTCTACTCCGACGCAGGTGGCAACTCGGCCCCGCTCCCGGCCGGTTGGTCCTTCGGGAGCCTCGGGGGCGCCTTCGGTACGGGCTCGCCGATGCCCGACGTCCCGGTCATGTTCTCGGTCTCCGCGGACGTGGCGCGGCTGGTCCTCCATGCCGCGGGCCAGGACATCGAGGCTCGGGTCGGCCCTCGGCTCGCGGTCGCGTGGCTGCCGAGGGATATCCCCGCGGACGACGTCGCACACGCCAGCGCCACCGCATACGCCGCCGACGGCACCGAGCTCGACTCCGGGCGCCTGCTGGACCGGCCCGCCATCGGGGGCTGAGGACACCTAGTGTCCTGATTCGAAAGTCCGTGCGCCCTTCGCGCACACCTAGCACGCACCTCGCTGCGTTGGCGTCGCTCGGAAGACGCCCGGTCTGCCAGCGCTCCGCCGCCTGGCGATGCACCCACTCTGAGCACGCCTAGTGCACATGGACTTTCGAATCAGGACACTAGGAGGTCTGGCGCATCGCCCACTCGCGAATCCGGTCGATCCGCTTGCGGAGCATGTCCGCGCTCGCGACCGCCGCGGCCGGGCCGCCGCACTCCTTGCGCAGCGCGGCATGGGTGACGCCGTGCGGCTGGCCGGTGCGGTGGTGCCAGGCGGCGACCAGGCCGTTGAGCTCCCGGCGCAGCACGGCGAGCTGCTCGTGCGTGGTGAGCTCCGGGAGCTCGGGGTCGGGCCGGGCCGGGTTCTTCGCACGCCGGTCGCTCTGCCGCTGGGCCAGGAGCAGCCGCATCTGCTCGGGCTCCAGCAGCCCGGGGATGCCGAGGAAGTCCATCTCCTCCTCCGAGCCCACGTGCACCTGGCCCTCGTGGCCGAACTCGGCGCCGTCGAAGAGCACCCGGTCGAAGTGGGCCTGCGAGCCGAGCGCCTCGAACGGCAGGTTCTGCAGCTCCGAGGAGGCGGCCTCGCCGGCCTGCGCCTGGGCGAGCAGGTCGTGCTCCGCGGCGAAGATGTCGTCCTCGTCGGTGATCCGCCGCCCCAGCACGTGGTCCCGCACGACCTCGAGCTCGGCGGCGTAGCCCAGCAGGTGCGGGACGGAGGGCAGGAAGATCGACGCGGTCTCGCCGCGGCCCCGGGCGCGGACGAAGCGGCCGACCGCCTGGGCGAAGAACAGCGGTGTCGACGTGGTCGTGGCGTAGACGCCGACCGCGAGCCGCGGCACGTCGACGCCCTCGGAGACCATCCGGACCGCCACCATCCAGCGCTTGTCGCTGCTGGTGAACTCGGCGATCTTGCTCGACCCCCGCTTCTCGTCGGACAGCACCACGGTCGGAGCCTCGCCCGAGACCGCCTTCAGGGTCTTGGCGTAGGCGCGGGCAGCCTCCTGGTCGGTGGCGATGACGAGGCCACCGGCGTCGGGGACGTGGCGGCGCACCTGCGAGAGCCGCTGGTCCGCGGCCGACAGCACCGAGGGGATCCACGCGCCCTGCGGGTCGAGAGCGGTGCGCAGCGCCTGGGCGGTGAGGTCCTTGGTCAGCGGCTCGCCGAGCCGGGCCGCGATCTCGTCGCCGGCTCGGGTGCGCCACTGCAGCTCACCCGAGTAGGCCATGAACAGCACCGGCCTGACCACGCGGTCCGCCAGCGCGTCGGCGTAGCCGTAGCTGTAGTCGGCCACCGACCGCGGGACGCCGTCGGCCCCCGGGGCGTAGGACACGAACGGGATCGGGTTGACGTCTGAGCGGAACGGCGTGCCGGTCAGCGCGAGTCGTCGGTGCGCCGGCTCGAACGCCTCGCGCACCCCCTCGCCCCACGACATCGCGTCGCCGGCGTGGTGGATCTCGTCGAGGATCACCAGCGTCTTGAACCGCTCGGTGCGGATGCGGAGAGCGAGCGGGTTCACCCCCACCCCGGCGTAGGTCACCGCGATGCCGAGGTAGTCGCTCGAGGTCTTGCCCTTCCCGACCGCGAACGCCGGGTCGATCGGGATGCCGGCCCGGCCGGCGGCCTCGGCCCACTGGAGCTTGAGGTGCTCGGTGGGCGCCACGATGGTGATCCGGTCAACCAGCCGGCGCCCGAGCAGCTCGGCCGCGACCGAGAGCGCGAACGTCGTCTTGCCGGCCCCCGGGGTCGCCACCGCGAGGAAGTCGCGCGGCATCGCCTCGAAGTAGCTCTTGATCGCCGCGGTCTGCCAGGCCCGCAGCGGGTTGGCCGTGCCCCAGGCCGCACGCTCCGGCCACGCCGGACCGAGTCCGGCGGCGAGGGGAGCGGCGTCGTCGCCGCGCGTCACTCGGTGGGACCCGAGTCGCCGCCGCCGTCCTTGCCGCCGTCCTTGAGGGACTCCCAGACTTCCTTGCAGTCGGGGCAGACCGGGAACTTCTCCGGCGCCCGGCTGGGCACCCACACCTTGCCGCAGAGGGCCACCACGGGCGTGCCCATCACCATCGCCTCGGTGAGCTTGTCCTTGTCGACGTAGTGGCTGAACCGCTCGTGGTCGCCCTCGTCGGTGGGGACGGTCCGGTCCTCGTGACGGACGTCGGTGTCGACGGCGGTCTGGGTCCCGAAACCGGTGGTGCTCACCTGGCCAACTCTACGCGGCGCGCGTCCCATCGACGGACCCGGCACACGCGCAGGTCGAGCTTGTCCATGCGCAGCATTCGAGGCCGCAGCCTGCCCCGGAACCCCACTGACCGTGAGCGGGTTCCAGTCCCGGCTGCGGTCGTCTCGACGCCCGTCGCGGCTTCGTTCCTCAGCCGCGGGGCGTCTCGACGTTCGCGCGCCACGGTCCTCGCTCGTTCCTCGCGAGCACCGGCGCGCTCAGTTGAGCTCCGGATCCACAGGCCGCGTCGAGTGCCAGGCCAGCTGGCCCGGCTGGCGCCGCAGCACGTCGCGCCAGAGCTCCGCGGGATCCAGGCGGAACACGTCCACCGCCTCGCCCGGGACGACGTACCAGCTGCCCTCCTCGATCTCCGCGGCGAGCTGGTCGGCACCCCAGCCGGCGTAGCCGGCGAAGATCCGCATCCCGGCCAGCGAGCCCGTCACCAGCTCGATCGGCGTGTCGAGGTCGACCAGTCCGAGCAGCCCGTGCACCTCGCGGAAGCCGACGGGGACGTCGTCGCCGTCTCGCAACAGGGCCACCCCGAGCGCTCCCTCGGTGCTCACCGGGCCGCCGCGGAAGAGCACCTCCGGCTCCGAGGCGATCTCGCCCCAGGTCTCGAGCACCTCCGCGACCGGGACGCCGGAGGGGCGGTTGAGGACGACGCCCAGGGCGCCGCCCTCGTCGACGTCGAGCAGCAGGACGACGGAGTCGACGAAGTTGGGGTCGAGGAGCTGAGGTGTCGCCACGAGCAGCATGCCGGCGCGCACCTCGGGCGAACCGTCGACCATGACGACATCATGGCGCACCGTCGACTGCCCCAAACCGGTCAGGCAGCCAGGGCCGCCTTCAGCCGACCCAGCAGGGTCGGACGACGGGAGTGGTGCTGCTCGAGGTCGTCGAGCACGTCGTACGACGGCCAGGTCGCCCTGGCCTCGGCCTCGATGCGGGCGCCGACGGCAGCGGCACGGTCGTCCTGCGCGCTGGCCTGGCCGGCCATCACCGCCAGCAGCACGTGCTCCTTGCCGGCGGACTTGCGCATGACCTCCGCGGTCGCCTCGTCGGCCGGGCGCTGTCGCTGCTCGTCGAGGACCGCGCGGATGCCCGGCAGCTCGTCCGCGGTGCGGTGCCAGGCGCGCACGACGGAGGCGCGCAGGTCCATGGGCTGGGTCATCTGCTCGCGCTCGATCCGGCCGGCGAGGCGGGTGTGCCACTTCAGCTGGAGAGCGGCGAGCAGGTCGAGGTCGTCTGCGAAGGTCGCAGGCACGCCCTCGACGTCGGTGGGAAGCACGCCGTCGCGGCGCTGGTCGGCCGCGGCGATGACGTCGCGGAGCACGTCTCCACGACGGTGGAAGGACGTCCAGGTCATGGGCTGGTCCTCTCTCTGGGTCCGGCCGGGTGCGGCCGAGCACTCACATACCGCAAGTACGTACCCAGAGTACACACGCATACCGGCGGTATGCCAGCCGCCGCCGCCGTGATGCTGCCCACCTGCCTCTGTGTGATGCGCGTCTCGCCATACCGCCAGTCGGTTCCTACACTGCCGGGATGCCCAAGTCCGTGACCCGCCTGGTGAAGGTGCCCACGGTCCCCGGAGCCAGCCGGCGCCAGCAGTACTCCGCGTCCACCAAGCGCGCGCTGGTCGAGGTCGCCGAGGGCCTGTTCACCGAGCACGGCTACGCGAACACCTCGCTCGACGCGATCGTGGCCGGCGCCCGGGTGACCAAGGGCGCGCTCTACCACCACTTCAGCGGCAAGCAGGCGCTGTTCGAGGCCGTCTTCGAGCGGGTCGAGACCGACGCGTCCAGGACCATCAACAAGGCGCTCAAGGGCAGGCGGGACCCGTGGGAGAAGGCGCGGGCCGGGCTCCGCGCGTTCCTCGGGGTGGTCCAGGAGCCGCGCTACCGCCGGATCGTGATCTCGGAGGGCCCGGCGGTGCTCGGCTACGAGAGGTACCGCGAGCAGGAGGAGCGGTCCACGTTCGCCACCGTCCTCGACATCGTCCGCTCCGTGCTCGGCGCCGGCTCGTGGGAGCTCGACGAGGCGATGCTGCAGACCTTCGCGCGGATCTTCTTCGGTGCGATGTCCTCGGCCGGAGAGTCGGTGGCCACCGCGGAGGACCCCGAGCAGGCCGCCGACCGGGTCGAGGCCGCGATCGGCTTCATCATCGCCGGCTTCCGCTCCCTCGCCGACTCCGGCGTCGGGCTGCCCGACACCCTGGTCGCGGACGACGACCGGTAGATCGCCGCTACTTCCCGAAGGTCACGCTGCCGCCGTCCTGCGGCACCAGCTCGATCCAGGTGTGCCCGGCCGGCACGGTCAGGTCGCCGGCCGTGGTCGAGAGCTTCAGCGCGGAGTCGAGCGACTCCTTGGTCCACTGGCCGCGGACGAGCCGGCCGTCGTGGAAGATCAGCGCCTGGCCCTGGCCGGTGAACTGCGTCTCCGGCACCGGGTTGCCGGCCGGGTCGCGGTAGCCGGCGTCGCCGACCTTGACCCGCAGCACCAGCACGGTGTCGGCCGGGAACTCGTCGCCGGCCCCGGCGTAGGTGTTCTCGTTGACGTAGGTGCCGTCCTGGAACGCCCAGTTCGTGGTGTGCCCGCCCGAGAACGACGCGGCGAGGGTGCGCGCCGGCTGGCCCTGCGGGAAGTCCTTCTCGTCACCCCACGGCAGGTAGTCGTCGGGCCGCTCGGCGTCGTCCTGGTCGACCAGCGTGGCCGTCTCCGACATGTCGGTGAACAGGTTGTAGGGGGCGGACCGGCTCGAGTCGCGGTAGAAGCCCTCGTCGCCCTCGGTGAAGTAGGGGATGCCCGCGTCGTCGATCCGGCTGATCGTCACCTGCGCGGCACCGGAGGTGACCATCGCGCCCTTGACCGGCGAGACGATCCCGATGTCGCTGGCCCGCATCGACCGCGCGGGGCCGACGTCACCGGGGATCTGGGAGTAGTAGAACGCCGCGAGCCGGGTCATGCCGCCCTCGACCAGCTCCTCGACCACCATGTCCGCCGAGCCGAGCCCCACCTGCGGCGCACTGGCGTAGGTGTTGTCCATCTTGAGCACCATCACGGGGTGCTTCTGGGCGGCCTCGTCGTCGCCGGTCACCGGCAGCCCCGTGAGCGGCCACGTGGCCTTCATCTCGGCACCGGCCGCGACGTTCTGCGCGTCGGGCCCACTGCCCGAGGGGTCGTCAGAGCCGCCGTTGTCCCCGCACCCGGCGAGGAGCAGAGCAACGAGGAAGGTGACGAGGAGGGCCGCGGCGCCGCGCCGCGCTCTTCTGGTGGTCACGCTGCGACGTCGCACACGCATACTCCGATCGTGGGGAAGTGTGGTCACGGGTGGATCTCTAGTGAACTGGTGGACTTCGATGGTGCGCCCACCCTCGCTCGGACATCGGGAGGCGCGCCGGTCTTGGTCGGCAGCGCCCCGACCGGGGGATCAGCCGAGCTTCGCCCCGCCGTCGACGTAGAGCGTCTGTCCGGTGATGTAGGACGCCTCGTCGCTGCAGAGGAACGCCGCGGCGGCGGCGATGTCGGCGGGCTCGCCGACCCGGCGCACGGGGTTGGCCTCCGCGTTGAGGCGGCGCAGCTCCTCCGGCTCCATCTTCAGCCGGCGCGCGGTGGCGTCGGTCATCTCGGTGGCGATGAAGCCGGGCGCGATCGCGTTGGCGTTGACCCCGAACGGGCCGAGCTCGATGCCCAGCGTGCGGGTGAAGCCCTGGATCCCCATCTTCGCGGCCGAGTAGTTGGCCTGGCCGCGGTTGCCGAGCGCGCTCACGCTCGAGAGGTTGAGGATCTTGCCGTACTTCTGCTCGACGAAGTGCTTCTGGGCGGCGCGGGTCATGAGGAAGGCGCCACGCAGGTGCACGCCGATGACCAGGTCCCAGTCGTCGTCGGTCATCTTGAACAGCAGGTTGTCGCGGGTGATGCCGGCGTTGTTGACGAGCACGTGGATCCCGCCGAGCTCCTCGACGACCCGGGCGACCGCCGCCTCGGCGGCGTCCGTGTCGCTGACGTCGGCGGCCACGCCGACGGCCCTCGCGTCACCCTGCACGGGCAGCTTCCCGGCGGCCGCCGAGGCCGCGGACTGGTCGAGGTCGACGATCGCGACCGACGCGCCCTCCTCGGCGAACCTGGTGGCGCATCCGAACCCGATGCCTTGCGCAGCACCGGTGACCAGCACGACCCGTCCGTCGTATCGACCCATGTCGCAGCACGATAGGGGACCGCGCCCACCAGGCACATTCGGGGTTGGCCCGCGGCTCAGAACAGCGACGCGCGGACCTCGCCGAACACGAGGACCCGTCCGAAGCTCGCCCGCCCTCCCAGCTTCACCAGCGCCGTCTCCTCGTGGTGGACGGGGTCGAAGCGCGCCAGCACCGAACGTGGCCGGTCGCCCTCACAGCTGCTGGCGTGCTCGAGGACGAGGTCCTTGCCGACGGAGTCGACCATGACCACGTTGCCGACGGCCCCGGGCACCTGCAGGTGCCGCAGCTCACCGTGCCGGGTCTCCCGGGCCACGAACGTGGTGCCGCAGGAACCCGCGACCTGCACGTAGAGCCGACCGCCCACCTCACGTGCGTCCAGGTGTGCGTAGTCGCCCGCTGCGTGCCGGTGCCCACGGGTCAGCCGCTCGGTCCTGCCGGTCGTGGGGTCGACGAGGACGAGGTCGGTGTCACAGCTCTCCAGGAGCCGGGTGGGGTCCCACCAGCGGACCGGGGTGCAGTAACCCCCGGGGCGGAACCGCCCCAGCACCGCGCCGGTGGTCGTCGAGACCAGCAGCTGGACATGGTCACCGGTGACCACCGTGCCGGCGGTGCCGTCGTGCCCGAGCACCATCGCACCGCTGGTCGAGTCGAGCAGTCGGGTGCGTGTCCCGTCCCAGGAGATCCTGTCCAGGACCAGGGTGTCGCTGCGGGCGCGCCGCCAGCTCCTCGCGACCACCCCCGAGCCGTCGGCGGCGAGGAGCGCGGCGTCGAGACGGGGCGCCAGCAGCTCGGCGACGGCACCGGTCGTGACGTCCACCCGCACCAGGCGGCTCCCGTGCCGATCCGTGGTGCTGAGCAGGGCGGTGCGTCCGTCCGCCGACCAGTCGAGCAGCAGGAACCCGCCCCAGACCTTGGCGATCCTGCGCTTGTAGACGGTGCTGGTCTCCCCCGTCGGCGAGACCAGCACCAGCTTCTGGGTGCGTGCGCGGGAGACGTCGGCGAGGTACCAGCCCGGACCGGGCGTCGCTGCCACGGAGTCGGCGGGAGCGCTCGCTGCCGACGCGCGCACCGGTGCGAGGAGGAGCACGGGCAGCAGACAGGTCGTGAGCAGGAGGGACAGAGCCGTACGGCGGGTCATGTCCCCGGAGACGTCCGCCGCGGCGAGGAAGTTGCGAGTCACCCGAGTGCGGCGCGCAGCCGCTCGGCGTACGCCGCCTGCTCGGCCGCGTCGGCGTACTTCGTGCGCGGCCAGAAGAACCCGCGCAGCCCATCACCCTTGGTGCGCGGCACCACGTGCAGGTGCAGGTGAGGGACCGACTGGCTGACGACGTTGTTCATCGCGACGAAGCTGCCCTGCGCGCCGAGGCCGTCGACGACCGCCGTCGCGAGCCGCTGCGCCGTGGCCACGAAGCCGTCGCGGAGCGAGGCGGGCAGGTCGGGCAGCGTGACCACGTGGTCGCGGGGCACGAGGAGCACGTGGCCCTTGAACACCGGCCGCAGGTCCAGGAAGGCCACGAAGTCGTCGTCCTCGAGGACGCGCTCCGCCTCCGCCTCGCCCGCGACGATCGTGCAGAAGATGCAGCCCGGGTCGCGCATGTGGTCAACGTAGCCGCGGACTCCGGTGTCCTGGCACTACTCGCCGGCAGCGGCCGCGCCGGCCCACTCGAGGTCGACGTCGGGGGCGAGCTTCGCGAGGATCCGGCGTCCGGCCAGCAGCAGGTCGCGGACGTCCGGCGCCGAGGCGGAGTAGACGACCTCGCCGTCCTGGCGGGTCGAGACGACCATCTGCGCGCGCCGCAGCACGCTCAGCTGCTGGCTGAGGTTGCTGGCCTCGATCTCGACGTGGTGCCGGAGCTCGTGCACGGCGTGCGGGCGTTCGCAGAGCAGCTCGAGGATGCGGATGCGCGCCGGATGGCCGAGCGTGCGGAACAGCTCGGCCTTGGCCTGGTAGAGCGGTACGGCCATGTGTGCCCCACGTCCCCCTTCTCGGCGAGCCACGCCCCCCGCGCGGCCCCGATATTTCAGTTTGGCACATGAAGATTCCTTCAATTACCATCGCGCTTCGGCATGGCCCCCGTCGGGGGATCGGAGGAGCGCTGGTGGACCTGACGACCGTCGACAGCCGCGCGTGGGCACTCGCGCCCCACCTGGTCCTCGTCGGTGCCTCCCACGGCTCCATCGAGTGGATGAACCCGGAGACCGGCACCACCTGCCAGCTCGACGCGCAGGGTGACTACGTCGTGCTCCGCAAGGTGGGTGACCGGGTCACGCCCGTCGTGGCCGGCCAGATCCTGCATGACGCCGCGGCGTCGGTCTTCGAGGACCCCGAGTCCGTCCGCGCGAGACGGGCCGCGGCTCACGCGATCGTGGCCGTCGACGAGGGCGTCCGCGACTCCCACCCGGGACGCTAGGCCGGACGCCGCCCTCCGTAACGATTCGGGCTCGACCGGCTTCCAGGTAGCCGCTCGAGCGCCTCGGTCGGCGACAGTGCAGCATGACGCCGGTACCCGCGCTGTGGCCCGACGCCAGGACGGTGCCGCGACAGCGGACCGTGCGGCTGGACCGCTTCCTCGTCGTGGCCGTGCTCGTCTCGTCGGCGCTGCGGCTGCCCGGGCTGATGGCGACCCCGAGCTCGGACGAGGCCGGGTTCCTCCTCGTGGCCAGGTCGTGGGCGCCGAACGCCGAGAGCCTCTACGGTCCCTACTGGGTGGACCGCCCGCCGGTCCTGCTCGCGGCGTACCGCTGGAGCGATGCCCTCCTCGGCGCTCCGGGTCCGCGGCTGCTCGCCCTCGTGCTGGCCGCGGCCCTCGTGGTCGCGGTGCACCTGGTGGCCGCCCGGGTGTCGTCACCCGCAACGGCGCGCGTGGCGACGGTGGTGACCGTGGCGCTGCTCGCCAACCCCTCCCTGTCCGCGTGGACATCGAAGGGCGAGGTGCTGGGGACGCCGCTGGTGGCGCTGTCGTGGCTGCTCCTGGTCCGAGCGCTGGACACCGGCTCGTCCCGCGCCGCGCTCGTGGCCGGCATGTGCGCGATGACGGCGTGCGGCTTCAAGCAGAGCCTGGTCGGCGGGCTGGTCTTCGCCGCCGTCCTGCTGGGCGCCTCCCTGGTGTCCGACCGCTTGCCGCCAGGGCGCGTGCTCCGGGCCGGCGGACGCTTCGCAGTGGGCGCCGCGCTGCCGGTCCTGGCCTGTCTCGCCTGGATCGCAGTGAGCCCGGCGACCATCTCGGCGGGGTGGTACCAGGTGGTCGGCTTCCGGGCCGACGCGTCGGCGGTGCTGGCCGCCAGCGACTCGCGGGCGCCGGTCGAGCGGGCTCACGACCTGTTCCGGCTGTTCGTCGTCTGCGGCATGGCGCCTGTGGTCGCGGTCGGCGTGGCATCGGTCCGCCGGTGGTTCGCGCGCTGGCCGGCGCTGTCGCTCGCCCTCCTCGCGACCACCGTGGTGGACGTGGTCGGCGTCGTCGTCAGCGGCAGCTACTGGCACGCCTACCTGGTGCCGCTGATCCCGGACGTCGCGCTGCTCGCCGCACTGGCGGCGTCGTGCGCCCCGCCGTTCCGCTCGCTGACCCGCTTCGTCGCGGCGCTCGCCGTGATCGCCACGGCGACGGCGTACGTCGGCTTCGCCGAGGAGCGCCTCGTCTCCCCCACGCCGTCCGGCCCCTGGCAGGCCGGCCATGCGATCTCGCTGGTGTCGGGACGTGACGACACGATCGTGAGCCTCTACGGCAACGCCGAGCTGGTCGCTGCGTCCGGCCTGCCCTCGCCGTACCCGCACCTCTGGTCGCTCCCGATGCGCACCCTCGACCCCGATCAGGACGAGCTGCGCGCCCTGCTCTCCGGGCCGGACGCGCCCACCTGGGTCGTCGGCGTGCTGCCGCTCAACTCGTGGCACATCGACGACAGCCGGCGGCTGCTCACCCTGGTCATGAACAACTACCGGTTGCTGTCCTCACCCTGCGGTCCGGTGATCTGGGTGCGCGCCGACACGCTCCGAGGGCGGCCGAAGCTGGACTGCTCGTGAGCCACGCTCCGATCAGGGCGCGACGAGCTTCGTCAGCCGGTTGAGCATGGGGATGCTCGGGAACCGCTCGGAGCGGAGCCGGTCCTGGAGGAACACGACGTAGGCAGGCTCCTCCTCGGGGGTCAACAGCTCCTCGATGAGATCGAGCATGGTCGTCGACGGGTAAGGGTCGTCCTTCACCTTCTGCAGCAGGGTCGCGACCAGCTCCCCGCG
Source organism: uncultured Actinomycetota bacterium (assembly GCA_963766475.1). Classification (GTDB taxonomy): domain Bacteria; phylum Actinomycetota; class Actinomycetes; order Propionibacteriales; family Nocardioidaceae; genus Nocardioides. The sequence continues at coordinate 133,179 of CAVXZS010000014.1, forward strand.
GGCGTCATCGGCACTCACGGCCATGGCATTCCTCCACTTCGGTCGGTTCAGAAGTCGTCGGACAGCAGGGTGCCGAGCGGTCCGAGGTCGAGGTTGAGGTCGGCGGACGTCAGCCCGTAGCGCGACTTGAGCTCCTCCATCGCCTCTTCCAGGCGGAACAGCCCGAGCCCGAGCGCCTCTACCTGGTCGTCGTCGAGGTCCCCCTCCTCGACCCGCCGCAGAGCCTGGGCCTCCATCAGCTGCCTGACCAGCTCGATGATGGACAGCACCAGCTTGAAGAGGTCGCGCGCCACCCCTTCCGCGTCGGTGTCCAGGCGCTGGCGCAACGACGAGCGCGGGTCGGCGCTCACCGTGTCTCCGTGGTGGGACGCGCCAGGTCGGCCCGGATGGTGGTGATCAGGGCGTTCAGCCGCACCTCGACCAGGTCGACGCCGGCCAGCGAGATCACCAGGTCCCCGGCCAGGACCACGCCGGTGCCCAGCAGGCGGTCGAGCAGGTCGACCAGGGACACCTGGCTGGCGCCTGACGGCGACGGGACGCCGGAGCCGGCGTCGGTGACGAGGGCGCTCATCCGAGCACCGCGAACGAGTACGGCGGCCAGGGGCCGTCCAGCTCCATGGTCACCTCGGGAAGCCGGGCAGCCTCGGCCCGCACGGTGGCCGCGAACGCCTCACCCTGCGCCGCGTCGACGAGGTAGGCGGCGTTGAGGACCATCGGCTCGGTCCGGCCCGTGAGCCGAGGGTCCTGCGGAGGCAGCCGGCGCGACGCGACCGCGTGCTGATGGGCGACCTCGTGGAGCTGGGAAGCCGCGGCCGTCGCGCCGTCGTCGAGCTCGCGCCGTCGCTGGGCGAGCTCCTTCTTGCGCCGCAGGTACTCCGCACCCGAGCCGGGGACCCCACCGGCCGTGGCGGGCTCGGATGACGCCTCCCGATGTGCCAGCAGCTTCAGGCTCCACTCCTGACGGCCCTCGACGCGGTCGAGCACCCGGTCGAGGTCGACGCGCAGGGCGTCGACCCGGGACCGCACGCTGTCGTCGTCGGAGCAGATGGTGACCAGCCTCAGGGGCGCGCAGGTCGCCTGCGCGGCGACCGCCCACACCACGTCGTTGTGCGTGCGCGCCACGCGTTCGAGCCAGACCAGGTCCTCGAGGTTGCGGGTCAGCGGCTCCTCACCGAACTCCTCGAGACCGACGTCGCACACGACCGCGGACAGGCCCGCGTGGTCGATGACGCGCAGCGGTGCGTCGCGGAAGCCTCGCGTGTTGCGGAGGTCGGCGGACCGGAGGCCTCTCGCCACCGCGAAGACGTAGCGAGCCGGCCCGGTCATCGCCGGTCTCCCTCCGACGCGCCTTCGAGCTCGCGGACCCGCGCCCGGAGGCGATCGTTCTCGTCGGCCAGCTCCGCGTCCTGCGCACTGCTGCTGAGCATCGGGTCGGTGCGCCACCAGTCGATGCCGAGCTCGGCCGCCTTGTCGACCGAGACCACGAGCAACCGGATCTTGACGGTGAGCAGCTCGATGTCGAGCAGGTTGACCTTGATGTCGCCCGCGATCACGATGCCCTTGTCGAGCACCCGCTCGAGGACATCGGCGAGGTTGGAGGGGGCGGGGCCGTACGCGGGACGGTCGGTGAGCCCCCCCGGGCTCCGCGTCTCGGCGCGTGACGACCCCGCCCGGCTCAGGTCACTCATCAGCAGACGCCCCCCGGGCGTAGCGCCGCAGCCGCCGGTAGCTCTGGAGCTCACCACGCTCGTCGGTGCGGACCTCGTAGAGCGCCAGGACGTCGGTCGTCGCGGGGATGCGACGCATCTCCACGACCTCGAGCTGGACCGTCCAGCCGTCCTCGGAGTGCTCGAGCCCGGTCACGCCCTCCGGCTGCCGGCCCGTCATCGCGGCCAGCTGCTCGGCCGCCCTGCCGGCGATCCGCAGCGGAGGAGGCTGGGGACGCGACCGGGTCCTGGCCGCTGCCGGGCGCCGTTCGGCGCTCTTGCTCGTGGTCTTCTTCGCGGCGGCGCGCTTGCTCGTGCCCTTCTTGGTGGCGGCGCGCTTGCTCGTGCCCTTCCTGGGGGCAGTGCTCCGGCCGCCCTTCTGCTGTGCGTCGCGGGCCGTCATGACTGGGCCTCCTGATGCCGGGCGCGACCGACGACCAACCGTTCCACCAGCTCGTCCTCCCGCTCGACCGCCTCCGCGTCCGTGAGCTCACCGTCGCGACGGCGCCGCTCGACGTCCGCGAGCTGCTCGCGGATCCGCACCGGGTCGTAGAACTCCTCCTCGGCCTGACGGCGGACCTGCTCGGCGACCGCGACCACCCCACGGAGCGGGGCGAGCGGCAGCGTGACCAGGCCGCTGATCAGCCCCACGTCGCATCCCCCACGAAGTCGTAGGGCGCGACCGGGCCGACGAGGCGCAGCCGCATGCGCTCGTGCACCGCCTCGGCGAGCGCCTCCAGATCCGCCTCGAGGGCCGGCACCCGCTCACGCTCGACGAGAAGGGCCACGTCGAGGACGTCGTACTCGCCCTCCGGCCGGACGACGTGGGTGGTCACCTGGGGCAGGACCACGTCGAGCACCGCGTCGGCGTCCTCCACGCGCTTGCGCACCAGGCCCCGTGCCACGGCCTCTCCCAGCCGCACGAGGTCGGGATGGGCACTGCCCGGCGGCAGGCCCGCGACATGGGCCCTCAGCTCGGCGACTCCCGGGTCCTGCCGCACCAGCTCGGCCAGCACCTGCTGGGACTCGTAGGAGGCCCGGAGGTTGAGCTGCACGTGCCCGGCGAACCGCTCGAGCAGCGTGTGGAACCGCTCGGCACCCTCCTCCAGGACCCGGGTCACGGCGCCGAGGTCGTGGTCGAGCACCCAGCCGAACTGGGCCGGTACGACCGCGGTGGTTGCGGCCAGCCCGTCCACCACCCGGGCGTGCGCCACCAGCTCGACGGAGCGGCCGGCGGGGCGCTCGAGCACCATCGGGCTGACCACGGCCGCGAGCCCGGCGTGCTCGACGGCTTCCACGTCCACGTGGTCGAGACCGCGCAGCCCGGCGACGTCGGTCCCCGCGGCGACCACGCCGTAGAAGTAGTAGCCGACGTCCACCAGGACCGCCGACTCAGCCACGAGAGCTGGACCGCTTCCGCGCCGACGACGACCGCTTCCGCGGTCGCTCACGCTCACGCTCGCGGTCGTCATCGTCGTCCTCGTCGTCGTCACGCGAGGAGCCGGTGAGCGCCTTCTTCACGCCGCTCACCGCCCCGCTGACCTTGCCCCCGGCACCGGACTCCTGCAGGTCGCCGATCGCCTCGGTCAGGTCCTTGCCACCCTGCTCGTAGAGGTCGAGCCGGTTGGTGGCCTCCGCGAAGCGCAGGTAGGTGTCCACGCTGGCGATCACGATGCGAGCGTCGACGGTGAGCAGCTCGATGCCCACCAGCGAGACGCGGACATAGGCATCGATCACGATGCCCTTGTCGAGAATCGTCTCGACGACGTCCGCGAGACCACTGGGCGCGGGGCGCTCCAGATAGCCGCCGCCAGATCGCCTGGACGAGGTCTGAACAGTCACGGGAATCTCCTTGCGTCAGGTCAGGCTGGTTCGCACAGGTCAGGCGGCACGTCGCCGAGAGCGTCGGGTGCGTCGCGGTGGCTCCTTCTCCTCCTCGACTTCCTCGTCCTCGTCGTCGTATTCGTCCTCGTCGTCGTACTCGTCTCCTCGTCGTCGTACTCGTCCTCGTCGTCGTACTCGTCCTCTTCGTCGTCGTACTCGTCCTCGGGCTCGTCGTCGACCTCGTCCTCGGCTTCGTCGTCGACCTCGTCCTCGTCGTCGTCGTACTCGTCCTCGGGCTCGTCGTCGAACTCGTCCTCGTCGTCGTCGTACTCGTCCTCGGGCTCGTCGTCGTACTCGTCCTCGGCTTCGTCGTCGACCTCGTTCCTCGTCGTCGTCGTACTCGTCCTCGGGCTCGTCGTCGTACTCGTCCTCGGCTTCGTCGTCGACCTCGTCTTCTTCGCCGTCCTCGTCCTCGTCCTCGTCGTCGTGCTCGTCCTCGGGCTCGTCTCGTACTCGTCCTCGGCTTCGTCGCTCGGCCTGCTCGTCGTCCTCGTCCTCGGGCTCTCGTCGTCGTCGAGCTCGTCCTCGGGCTCGTCGTCGTACTCGTCCTCGGCCTCGTCGTCGTCCTGCTCGTCGTCGTCCTCGGGCTCGTCGTCGAGCTCGTCCTCGGGCTCCTCGTCGGCCTCCTCGTCGGCCTGGTCGTCGGCCTGGTCGTCACCGTCGTAGTCGTCCTCGGCTCCGTCGCCCTGCTCGTCCTGCTCGTCCTGCTCGTCCTGCTCGTCCTGCTCGCCCTGCTCGTCCTGCTCGCGCTCGACGTGCTCCTCGTGCGTCTCGACGACCTCGCCGTCGTGGATCACGCCGCGCCAGCCCTCGACCGAGTCGGGGTCGAGCGCCGTGCGCGTCATCACGTGACGGCGGAAGTGCCTGAGCTCGGCTCGTGCGCGGCGGCCCTGGGCGCGCCACAGGTTCCCGGTCTTCTCGAACAACCCCTGGGGGTAGTACTCGAGGACCACCAGGATGCGGGTGAGGTTGGGCGCGAGCTCGTGGAAGGTGACGGCGCCGTCGACGTGCCCCTTCTCGCCCTTCGAGCGCCACACGATCCGCTCGTCCGGCACCTGCTCGAGGACCGTCGCCTCCCAGGTCCGGTGGCTCAGGAAGATCTGTGCCTTGAACGTGAGCTTCTCGTCGTCCTCGGCGTCGACGTCCTCGACCTTCTTCATGAAGCTGGGGAAGGCCCCGAACTCGGTCCACTGGTTGTAGGCCACCGAGAGGGGTACGCCCACGTCGACCGTCTCGATGATGTTGGTCGACGACGTGGCATCTCCGCCGTCGTCGCCGTCGTCGCCTTTGCCGCCCCCGCCGGTCACCGTGTCGACGACCTTGTCCTTGACGCCCGACACCGCGCCCTTCACGCCGCCGAGCAGACCACTCTCGCCGTTCGCCTTCGCCTTCGCACCCTTGGCCAGGGCCTTCGAGGACGGACCTCCCTCACCCAGGTCGAGCAGCTTGTCGGTGAGACCGGTCAACCGGTCGTTGAGCCCGCTCAGGGCCTTGTCACCCAGCGTCTGCACGAGCTCCTGCGACGCGCCCTTGAGGCGGTCGAGGCCTTCTGTTCCCTTGTCAGCCATCGAGCTCAACTCCCGGACCCGGAGCTCGAGCTACCGCTCGAGGATGTGGACGTGGTCTTCTTCGCCGCCGACTTCTTGGCCGGCGCCTTCTTCGCCGTCGACTTGCTGGCGGTCGACTTCTTCGCCGTCGACTTCCTGGCGGTCGACTTCTTGGCGGTCGACTTCTTGGCGGCCGACTTCTTGGCGGCCGACTTCTTGGCCGGCGCCTTCTTCGCCGTCGACGTGCTCGACGAGGCCTTCTTGGCGGCCGACTTCTTGGCCGGCGCCTTCTTCGCCGTCGACGTGCTGGACGAGGCCTTCTTGGCGGTGGACTTGCTGGCCGAGGTCTTCTTGGCCGCCGACTTCTTGGCGGTGGACTTCTTGGCCGTGGACTTCCTGGCGGTCGAGCTGCCCGTCGAGGACCCGCCCGACGACCCGCCCGACCCGCCGGACGAGCCGCCCGACGACCCGCCGGACGAGCTGGACGACGACCCGGACGAACCGCCCGAGGAACCGCCGGACGAGGAACCGCTCGACGACCTGCTCGACGAGGACTTCCTGGCCGCGGGCCGCTTCGTGGCGGACTTCTTGGCCACCGACCTCCGTGGGCGCGACTCGTCGGACGACGACCGCTTCGCCGCCGACTTCCGCGGGCGCGACTCGTCGGACGACGAGCGCTTCGCCGCCGATTTCCTCGGGCGCGACTCGTCGGACGACGACCGCTTCGCCGCCGACTTCCGCGGGCGCGAGTCGTCGGAGCCGGAGCGGCGGTCTCCGTCGCGCGACCGCTTCGCTCCGGGCCGGCGCGAGCCGCCCCGGCGACGCCGTCCGCGAGACCCGCGGTCGCGCGAGTCGCGACCACGCTGCTCGCGCTCGTCCTCGCCGTCGTCCTGCTCGTCGTCGTCCTCGTCCGAGGAGCTTCCCCGCGCGAGCAGCGCCTTGTTGGCGGACTCGAGGCGCGAGGTCGCCGTGGCGAGAGCGGCCGACTTGGCGGCGCCGAACAGCTCACCGCTGATGCGCTGCTGGAGCTCGGCGAGCTGGGGGTTCTTGTCCGCCAGCTGACTGGCCTGCCGGATCATGCCGACAGGGTTGGTGGCCACCTTCTGGCCGGCGATCAGGCTGCCGAGCGTGATGGCCAGTCGCATCTTCTTCGTGCGGCCCAGGAGATAGCCGGTGGCAACTCCCAGACCGATCCTGCCTGCGGACATGGATCTCCCTCTCAATGCCTGACGCCGTCTGATGACGGCGCCTCCCTCAGGCACTGACGGGTCGCCTCTGGTAGGGCGACCTCATCCCCAGACAAGAACCCTCCGAGCCGCGTGTACCCGGACCGCGAAGGATTCATTCATTCCCTCGTCATCGATCGGCGCGAACCCGCCGTTCCCAAGGTGGCCCGGTGGTCTTCATGAGAAAGACCACCGGACCGCGTCGCCGACCTGTCTGGGATGGCCGGCAACCCCCGAGAGCCACGAATGGCTCTGGGTCCCATCTGTCGCCTACGTCCGGTGGTGTTACGTCGACGTGAGAAATCGTCGAATCACGACAGCACCCCCGCATCAGCGCGCGAGCGCTGGTGCGGGGGTGCTGGTGTCGGGTGGAGCTGGCGGGAATCGAACCCGCGTCCTCGAGCGTCGAACCAGGTCTTCTCCGGGTGCAGTCTGTATTGACGTCTTCTCAGTCCCGGTGCTCGCACAGACACGTCACCGACAGACTCAGTCAGGTTTGAGTCCCGATCACCCCTCCTGACTGGAGGTGATCAGCAAGTCCCCTAGATGACGCCAGGATCCGGGACGGAGACAGATGCCCGGTCTGACGCTTCGATCACCGCTCAGGCGGCGAGAGCGAAGGAACTGCGCTTAGCGTTGGCAGTTGTGTTTTCCAGCGGTCGTTTACGAGATGTCGCTGGCTCCTCGACCCGCTTCTCCTGGAACTAACGTCCCAAGTCGAAACCGATCAGCCCCTCTTGAGTTGTGCTTCCACTCTACGCGGTTCAACCCACCCCGGTCGCCATCGATTCCCGTCCGGGGCCGCTGAGGGCCTCCAGGCCGGCGGCTCGCCCGGAGATGGCAAGCGCGAGCGGTGCAGCTGGTCCGGCGACCTCGGGACCGTCCCCGTGCGACCAGTCGACGTCGGTCGCGACCAGTCGTACGCCGGGCAGCCGGCGTACGCCGAAGCCGCGCCGGGCCTTCGGCGACACCACGAAGTCGAGCACGTGCCGCCACGACTCGACCGGCCGGTCGGACGGGATCCCGAGCGGGACGGCGATGTCCTCGCGGTGGACCATCACGTCGGTCAGCGGCGCGTGCCAGTCCATCGTGGGCGGGGTGAAGCGGGACTCCGCGTGCTCGCGCATCAGCGCGGTCAGCTCTCCCACCGGCCGTCCGGCGCGGGCTGCGGTCATCCGCACGTTGGCCCGGTCGAAGCTGAACCCGCTCCGCACCCAGGCCACCAGGAACTCGCTGACCGCGCCCTCCTCGGCGGCCATGAGGTGCGCGGCCACGTCCTTGACCGTCCAGGCGCCGCACAGGGACGGCGTGGCGAGCTGCTCCTCCGACAACCCGTCGACCAGGTCGGCGAGCGCCCGGCGTTCCGTCGCGATCAGCGCAAAGGGATCGTCCACCCGACAAGTGTGTCAGCGCGTCAGGCCGAAGAGCTCGACGCCGTTCTCCCAGCACACTGCGCGAAGCCAGTCGTCGCCGAGGTCGAGGCGGGCCAGCCCCTCGAGCTGGTGGACGTAGGGGTAGGGGATCGTCGGGAAGTCGGTGCCCAGCAGGATCTTGGCCTGCAGGTCCAGCAGGCGAGGCACCAACGAGTCCGGGTAGGGCATGCCGAAGAAGTCGGTGAAGACCATGGTGGTGTCCAGCCGCACGCGCTCGTGGGCCTCGGCCAGCCGCAGGAAGCGCACCACCTCGGGAGCCCCCATGTGCGCCACGATGATCGGCAGCCGCGGGTGCCGCTCCAGCAGCCGCTGCATCGACGCCGGCCCGGTGAAGGCGTTGCCGACCGGCCCGGACCCGGCGTGCACGACGATCGGCACGTCCGCCTCCGACAGCAACCCCCACACGTCGTCGAGCAGTGGGTCGTCGAGGTGGAACTCGCCCACCTGCAGGTGCAGCTTGAGCACCTCGACGCCGGCCTCGACCAGCTCGCCGACGTACGCCCCCACACCCTCCTCGGGGAAGAACGTGCCCGACCAGAGCACCTCGGGCACACCGGCGGCGAAGGTGCGCGACCAGTCGTTGAGGTACGTCGCGACGCCGGGCTTGTGCGCGTAGGGAAGCGTCGAGAACCGGCGGACCCCCATCGCGCGCAGCAGCTCGACCCGCTCCTCGTGGGACTGCCGGTAGCGGATCGGCCACTCGCGGCCGATCTTCGGGCCGGCGGTGTCGAAGACCCGCCAGACCGCCTTCTGGATGTTGGGCGGCAGGAAGTGCACGTGCACGTCGAAGACGCCCGGCAGGCCGAGCCCCTCCCAGAACGCCCGGACCGGGGCCACGTCCTCGTGGAGCTCAGTCACCCATCCCCTTGAGCCGGCGTCCGACGGCCTGCTCGGTCTCCCGGTTGGCCTGCCGCTCGGCGAGCGAGTGCCTCTTGTCCCACGTCTTCTTGCCTCGGGCGAGCGCGATCTCGACCTTGGCGCGACCGTTGAGGAAGTAGAGCGACAGCGGGACGACGGTCAGCCCCTTCTCGTTGACCCGTCGCTCGATCTTGTCGATCTCGTCGCGGTTGAGCAGCAGCTTGCGCTTGCGCCGGGCGGAGTGATTGGTCCAGGTGCCCTGGGTGTACTCCGGGATGTGCACGTTGTGCAGCCACGCCTCCCCGCCGTCGATGTCCACGAACCCGTCGACCAGCGACGCTCGTCCCTCGCGCAGCGACTTGACCTCGGTGCCCTGCAGGACGAGGCCGGCCTCGTAGGTGTCCTCGACGGCGTAGTCGTGCCGCGCCTTGCGGTTCTGCGCGACGACCTTGCGCCCCTGCTCCCTGGCCATCCGGCCATTCTCTCAGTGCCTCGCAACCGCGTTGTCCGCCGCTGGAGGGATCCCAGGTTAACCTGGGATTCCTGAACTTCTGGGGCGTTGCAGTGGCCGAGAAGTTCAGCGATCCCAGGTTAACCTGGGATCCCTCCAGCGGGTCAGAGGTAGTTCATCGGATCCACGGCCGTGCCGTCCTGCAGCACGGTGAAGTGCAGGTGGCAGCCCGTGGACCAGCCGGTCGAGCCGACGTAGCCGACGATCTCGCCGCGGGCGACCGTGTCGCCGACGTCCACGCGGTAGGACGTCGCGTGGTTGTAGACGACGGTCAGGTTGTGGCCGTTGACCTTGCCGACGTCGAGGTAGAGCCGGTTGCCGTAGATGGAGGAGAAGTAGCGCGAGATCACCTTGCCGTCCGAGGCGGCGCGCATGCCCTCGCCGCAGGAGACGCCGAAGTCGGTGCCGTCGTGCAGCCCCCAGTAGCCGTAGATCGGGTGGATCCGGTAGCCGAACGGTGAGGTGATCGCCCCGTCGACCGGCGCCAGCAGGAAGCCGTCGTCGGCGCCGACGAAGCCGGTGCTGTGGTCCGCGGCGGCGGCCGCGATGATCAGCTGCTTGATGTGGGCTTCCTGCTTCTTGAGCTTCGCGAGCTCGGCCTCGTCCTCGGCCTTGGCCCGCTCGGCGTGGTGCTGCGCCTTCTCGCGGGCGGCCACGGTGAGCGTGACCTGGTCCTGGGCGAGCAGAGCGTCGTTCGCCGCCTGGTCCGCCTCGTCCTTCAGGTGCTGGACGTTGACCAGCTGCTGCGCCGCCAGGTCCGCCTGCTCGTCGGCGGCGTCCTCGGCCACCTTGACGGCGTCCTTGTTGGCGCGCAGCGCCACCTCGGCGGCGTGCAGCTGTTCGAAGGCGCTGTTCTGGTCCTCGACCAGCGTGTCGGCGTACTCCAGCTTCCGGATCAGGTCGGCCGGCGTCTGCGCGTCGAGGTAGCCGGTCCACGCCAGCAGCTCGGGTGAGCCCTGCTGGTACATCTCGACGACCGTGTCCTTGACCGCAGCCTGCTGCGTGTCCAGCGCGGCCTGGCCAGCGACCACGTCGGCCTTGGCCTGCGCGAGGTTGGCCTGGGCGACCTGGAGCGCGGACTGCATGGCGACGTTCTGCGCCTCGGCGGCCTGGAGCTGGGTCTGTACGTCGGCGGCATGCGCCTGCTTGGCCGCGAAGTCGGACTGCGCTGCGGCGAGCTGCTGCTCGGCCTGCTCCAGCGCCGCCTTCGCCCTCGTGATCGCCTTGCTGGCGTCCTCGACGTCGGCCTGGGCCTGCTCGACCTGGTCGTGGACGTGCTCCTGCCTGTCCTTCAGGTCGTCGCCCTGGCCGGCCTGCGCGGCGGGCACGCCGGCGCCCACGGCCGAGACCACCAGGGTCGCCGCGAGGACGAGGGTCGCCAGCACAGGACGGTTGGCGGCGCCGGGGAAGTAGCGCACGGTTGTCGTACCAATCGGTCGGGGAAGTTACCGTTCGGACTCCCCGACCGTAGGGGCTCGACGTCAGACTTTGAGGTATTTGCGCGTCAGTAGGAGTGTCGGAAGCAGCGTCAGCGCCGGCCCGAGGATGGCGATGACGACCAGGGCGGTCGTGTAGTCCGGCAGCCCGATCCACGGCATGAACGAGATCGAGTCCGCGATCTGCTCGTGCACCACGAAGTACATGAACGCCCCGAGGGTCCCGGCGGCGAGCGCGACGCCGATGACCGCGGTCACCACCGCCTCGAGCAGGAACGGCAGCGCGATGTAGAGCGTGGACGCCCCGACCAGCCGCATGATCGCGATCTCCTTGCGGCGTGCGAACGCCGCCAGCCGGATCGTGTTGGCGACGAGGAGCAGCGCTGCGACCAGCAGGAAGCCGGCGATGCCCCACGAGCCGTACTTCAGCGCGTCGAGCCACGAGTAGAGGATCTTCACCGTGTCGCGCAGGTCGCGGATCTGGGAGACGCCGTCGAGCCCGACCACCGCGCTGGTGACCCCCTCGAACTTCTTCGGGTCCTTCAGGGTGATCCAGTAGGACTGCGGCATGTCCGCGGAGGTCATCGCGGGGTTGGGACCGTCGAACTGGTCGTCGCCGTAGAGCTCCTTGACCTTGTCGAAGGCCTCGTCCTGCGACTCGAAGCGGTACGACGCGGTCTCGGGGTTGTCCTTGATCGCCTGCTCGACCTGTTGCTTCTGCTCGTCGGTCACCTCGCCGGTGCAGGCGGGGTTGGAGTCGCCGTCACGGCACAGGTAGACCGTGACCTGGAGCTGGTTGCCGAGGTAGCGGGTCGCGATGTCCGACTGCTGCTTCATCAGGACGCCGAGGCCGAGCAGCGTCATCGACACGAACAGGGTCAGCACGACCGCGATGTGCATCGAGAGGTTGCGGCGCAGTCCCTGGCGGAGCTCGGAGAAGACGTAGCGGAACTGCATCAGACTGCTGCTCCGTAGCCGCCCTGGGCGTCGTCGCGGATCACGCGGCCGTGGTCGAGCTCGATGACCCGCTTCTGCAGCTGGTCGACGACGTGGGAGTCGTGGGTGGCCATCAGGACGGTGGTGCCGGTGCGGTTGATCCGGTCGAGGAGCTTCATGATCCCGGCCGAGGTGGTCGGGTCGAGGTTGCCGGTCGGCTCGTCCGCGATGAGGATCATCGGCCGGTTGACGAACGCCCGCGCGATCGCGACGCGCTGCTGCTCACCACCGGAGAGCTCGTCGGGCATCCGCTCGCCCTTGCCGTCGAGGCCGACCAGCTCGAGGGTCTGCGGCACCACCTTCTTGATCTCGGCGCGGGACTTGCCGATGACCTGGAGCGCGAAGGAGACGTTCTCGGAGACGGTCTTGTTGGGCAGCAGCCGGAAGTCCTGGAAGACCGTGCCGATCTGGCGGCGCAGCCGCGGCACCTTCCAGCCGGCGAGCCGGTTGAGGTCCTTCCCCGCGACGTGCACGCGGCCACCGGTCGACCGGGTCTCGCGGAGCACCAGCCGCAGGGCTGTCGACTTGCCGGAGCCGGACTGGCCCACGAGGAAGACGAACTCGCCCTTCTCGATGTCGATGCTCACCTGGTCGAGCGCGGGACTGCCCGTCCCCGGGTAGGCCTTGCTCACCTTCTCGAACCGAATCATGCGGGGTCCCCGCGGTGTTGTTCGACGGAGGAGCGCAGCGGGGGAGGCGAAGAACTCCGTGGGGTGGCAATCACGTGAGTTGAGGGTACGGGACCACCGGCTGCGCACTGGAAACCCCGATTCGTCTGCGTTTCGTGCGCTCGCAGGACCTGTCAGGTCGCAGACGAATCGTCGACGACCCACCAGGCGGCGTACGCCGGGAGCCAGAGGACGCCGTCCCCGCCGGCCTCGAGGAGCTGCCCGCCCAGTGCGTCGTACGGCGCGGAGAGGCCCTCCGCGCGGAGCTGGTGCAGGTCGAAGGGCCGACGGTGGGCGGAGACGTTGTAGAGGCCGACGAAGGCGCCGCTCGCGTGCTGGCGCACCACGGCGAGGACGCCGTCGTCGGTGTCCTGCAGCACGGTGGTGGCGGCGCAGGCGTGCAGCTGCGGAAGCGACGCGCGGACCCGGGCCAGGTGCGCGAGCCCGGAGAAGACCCGGCCCGGCACCGTCCGCAGGTCGTGGCGGGCGGCCGCGCGGCTCCAGTCGAGGCGGGGGCGGTGCGCCCACCGGTTGTCGCCCTGGTGGCCCTCCTCCGCGGCCCAGTCGGGGTCGTTGGGCTGGGCGAGCTCGTCGCCGCTCCAGATCACCGGGATCCCGCCCCACCCGGCCGCGATCGCGTGCGCCAGGAAGATCCGGGCCTCATCGAGTCCGGCCAGGGAGGCGGTCGTGCCGCTGATCCGCGCATCACCGGTCGCGGGGTTGGCCTGGAAGACCAGCCCTTCCGCCCACGAGCCGGGGAAGGTCCCGGCGTACCAGTCGGAGAGGAAGTGCCGGTGCCCCGCCCCGGTCACGCCGGCCGCGTGGGCGTCGGAGTCGTCGACGGCCCAGCCGATGTCGTCGTGGCAGCGGGCGTAGGTGACCCAGGTGCCGGTGCTGGGCGTCGCCGGCAGCGCGGCGAGGGCCCGCCGGGCCAGGATCGTGTTGCCGGTCGCGAGCATCGACCAGGTCTGCACCATCAGGCTGTTGTGGTAGGCGAGGTCGCTGACCCGGCCGGCGTGCGGGCCCGTCCCGAGATACTGCACCAGGTCGCGCGGCCCCACGATCGCCTCGGCCTTGAACGCCACCGCCGGCGCCGCCATCCGGGTCACTGCGTGCAGCGCCTGGGTGACCGCGTGGACCTCCGGCTGGTTCTGGCAGGTGGTGCCCATCCGCTTCCACAGGAACGCGATCGCGTCCAGCCGGAACACCTCGACCCCGAGGTTGGCCAGCCACAGGACGACCTCCGCGAGCTCGGCCAGCACCTCGGGGTTGGCCCAGTTGAGGTCCCACTGCCACGCGTTGAACGTCGTCCAGACCCAGCCGTCGAGCTCGTCGTCCCACGTGAAGCTGCCGGGCGCGAAGTCGGGGAAGACCTCGGGCAGGGTGCGTTCGTACTCGTCGGGCAGCTCGCGGTCGGGGAAGACGTGGAAGTAGTCGCGGTAGCGGGACGACTCGGGGCCATCGGCCCGGGCGCGCACGGCCCAGTCGTGCTCGCGGGCGACGTGGTTGAGGACGAGGTCGACGACCAGGCTGATCCCCCGGCCGCGCAGTGCCGTCGCGAGGTCGCGCAGGTCGTCGGTGGTGCCGAGGTCGGGCCGGACGGCGCGGTAGTCCTGCACGGCGTAGCCGCCGTCGTTGTCGCCGTCCCGGGGCTTCAGCAGCGGCATCAGGTGCAGGTAGGTGACGCCGAGCTCCGCGAGGTGGTCGAGGTGCTCGGCCACGCCCCGCAGGTCTCCGGCGAACCGGTCGGCGTAGCACGAGTAGCCGAACATCCCCGGCTGCTGCAGCCAGTCCGGGGTGAGCAACCGGCGCTGGTCGAGCTCGTGCAGGTCGGCCGGGCGCTCGGCGTACGCCGCGGCCGCGGCCCGCACCAGCCCGGTCAGCAGCGGGCCCGCGACCTCGGGGTCGGGGTGGAGCTCGACGACCGCCGCCTCGAGGTCCGGCCAGTAACGGTCCAGCCGCAGCGCGAACTGGTGCCTGCGGTCCGGGCTCAGCCCCACGGCACCGACGAGGGCGTCCAGGCCGAGCGCCCCCTCGAGCCGCCCGGCCGCCGCGGCATGGATCTCCCGAGGTGCGCTCATCGTTCGCATCCTCGCATCGCGGGTCCGCCCCTACGCTCGTCGGCATGCGCCGGCCCGCCACCTTCCTGCTGCTCGCGGGAGTGGTGACCGCGGTGGTGGTCGGTGGCGGCGTGGTCGCGCTCGGCGGTGGCGACGACCACGACGACCGGAAGCCGGCCACGGACTCGTTCACGACGACGCCCCTGGCGGCGTACGACGCCAGCCGCGCGGCTGTCATCCGCGGGCCGTTCTGCGACGCCATCGACGAGCGGCAGGTCTCCGCGGCCCTCGACGGCGACCCGGCGGACTCCGCGTCGTGGGAGAACGGCGACAGCATCGACGTCGGCAACGGCGTGAAAGACGTGGTCCACGAGTTCGGCTGCCGCTACACCGCCGCGGACGGGACGATCGCCCAGGCGTGGGTGTTCGCTCCCCCCGTCGACGCCGCCGGCGCCGAGCGGCTGGTCAAGGCCGCCGGCAAGGCGAACGGCTGCGACGCCGGGACCGGACCGGCGTTCGGCACCCCGACGCTGGCGCTGACCTGCACGAGGGACGGGGTCGTGCGGGCGTCGTACCGCGGGCTCTTCGGAGACGCCTGGCTGGTCTGCGAGGTGGTGCGGCCGGCGGGTGCCGACTGGGACGCGGTCGACCGGGCCGGCCGCTGGTGCGTCGGCGTGCTGGAAGCCGCGGGTAGCTCCTAGTTCTCCGCGGCGCGCTCGGCGCCGCGGCGCCAGCGGATCCCGGCCTCGAGGAAGCCGTCGAGGTCGCCGTCGAAGACGGCGCTCGGGTTGCCGACCTCGTAGCCGGTGCGCAGGTCCTTGACGATCTGGTAGGGGTTGAGGACGTAGTTGCGCATCTGGTCGCCCCAGCTGGCCTGCACGTCGCCCTTGAGCTCCTTCATCTGGGCGGCCTCCTCGGCCTTCTTCAGGGCGAGGAGCTTGGCCTTGAGGATGACCATGGCGCTGGCCTTGTTCTGGAGCTGGCTCTTCTCGTTCTGGCAGCTGACCACGATCCCGGTCGGGATGTGGGTGAGCCGGACCGCCGAGTCGGTGGTGTTGACCGACTGGCCGCCGGGGCCGGAGGAGCGGTAGACGTCGGTGCGGACCTCCTCGTCGGGGATCTCGATGTCGTCGGTCTGCTCGAGCAGCGGCACCACCTCGACGGCGGCGAAGCTGGTCTGCCGGCGGCCCTGGTTGTCGAACGGGCTGATCCGGACCAGCCGGTGGGTGCCCGCCTCGACCGAGAGGGTGCCGTAGACGTAGCGCCCGTGGATGGCGAACGTCGCCGACTTGAGGCCGGCCTCCTCGGCGTAGGAGGTGTCGAAGACCTCGACCGGGTAGTTGTGCTGCTCGGCCCAGCGCGTGTACATCCGCATGAGCATCTCGGTGAAGTCGGCCGCGTCGACCCCGCCGGCGCCGGACCGGACCGTGATGAGGGCGTCGCGGACGTCGTACTCCCCGGAGAGGAGGGTGCGGACCTCCAGCGCCTCGACGGTCTTCTTGATCTTGGTGAGCTCCCCCTCGGCGTCGGTGAGCGTCGAGGCGTCGCCCTCCTCCTGCCCGAGCTGGACCATGATCTCGAGGTCGTCGATGCGCCCGGCCAGCTCGGTGACGCGGTCGACCTCGCCCTGGAGCGAGGAGAGCCGGCCGGTGACGCGGGTGGCGTTGTCCTGGTCGTCCCACAGGTCGGGGGCCGCGACCTGCACGCCGAGCTCGTCGATCTCCTTGCGCATGGCGTCGAGGTCGAGCACCTGCTCGATGGTGCTCATCGTCGCCCTGAGCTGCTTGATCTCGGTGTCGAAGTCCGGTCCTGCCACAAGTGGCAACGTTACTGCGGACGGCCACGGCGCACCGATTCGTGCGTCACGCAGAATTGGTTGACAAAATCATCGGTACAGCCCTTGCCGCGGCGGGGAGGGCGCGGTTTAGGGTGCGCCCATGTCTCTTAGGAAGTTCTTACCTCATCCCCCACGAGCTGCGCTGTCCGCCGTTGCGGCCCTCGCTCTCGCAGCCGCCGGCTCGGCCCTCGTGACCGTGCCCTCCGACGCCGCCCCCGCGGCTTCCCACGCAGCTTCGGCAGCTTCGGCCGCGCCGAAGAAGCTGGGATACGCCGGTGCGCCGGCCAACCCGGCGCCCTACACCGTGACCCAGCCCGACGGCTCGAAGGTGCAGGTGCACGCCTTCGGTGACCACCTGTCCCACGGCGTCGCCACGGTCAAGGGCAACTACACCCTGGTCAAGGGTGCCGACGGGTTCTGGCGCTACGCCGCCGGCCTGACCGCCGCGGGCAAGGTGAAGGCCTCGAGCGTCGTCGCCGGCAAGGGCTCGGCGCCTGCCGCCGCGAAGAACCTGGCTCCCGCCCCGAACGCCACGACCACGCCGTCCAAGGCGCCGCTCGGCGGCACGGGCAACGACCACGAGCTCGTGATCCTGGTCCAGTTCCAGGACGTCACCCACCACGCCACCGGGTCCACGGAGGCCGACTGGGCCAACCACTACTTCGGTGCCACCGGCAGCGTCGACGACTTCTACGACGAGGCCAGCCAGGGCAACTTCGGCGTCAAGCCCGCCACCGAGAGCTGCGGCGGCACCCCCAACGACGGTGTGACCGGATGGATCACGCTGCCCTACAACCACCCGAACACCGGCGTGGACGGCAGCGCGACCGAGCAGTACGTCGCCGACGCCATCGCCGCGACGGCGGACTGCGTCGACTACGCGGCCCTGGACACCACTCCCGCCGACGGCGAGATCGAGACCAACGAGCTGCACATCACCGTCATCGGCGCGGGCTTCGAGACCTCCTACGGCGGCGACGAGTGCGGCAAGAGCATCTGGGGCCACGAGTGGGACCTGGCCTCCGCCGGCATCCCCGCGCCGGTCGTGGACGGCAAGACGGTCGGCAACTCGGGCTACACCACCTTCGGTGAGTGGCACTGCAACTCGACCGACAACCCCGGGCACAAGGCGACGATGGGCATCATGGCCCACGAGTTCGGCCACGACATCAACTGGCCCGACCTCTACGACACCGACCAGTCCGGTGAGGGCGTCGGCGAGTGGAGCCTGATGGGCAGCGGTTCGTGGGGCGAGAACGCCGCGCCGGGCCACGAGCCGGGCAACTCGCCGTCCTACCCCGACGCCTACTCGCTCTACTACCAGGGCTGGGTCATGCCGACCGTCGCGACGGTGAGCGACAACGTCGCGGTCGCCGCGCACCAGAGCCTGCTGCTCGGCCCCAACCCGGGCGGGACGGACTGGCTCTTCGGCGACCACAGCGGCACCGGCGAGTTCTTCCTGCTCGAGAACCGGACCCAGCAGGGCTACGACGTGTCGACCCCGGGCTGCGGCATCGTCATCTACCGCATCGACGAGACCGTGACGCCGAGCAACGGAGCCAACGCCGACGAGGACGACCCGCTGATCGCCGTCATCCAGGCCGATGGCGACAAGGATCTCGAGAACGGGACCAACCGCGGAGACGCGGGCGACCCCTACCCGGGAACCGACCACAACCAGGCGCTCAGCGACTCCACGACGCCGAACTCCAAGTTCCACGACGGCACCGCGTCGAACCTGGCGCTGGGCGTGGACGAGACCACCTGCGCGTCGACCATGCACGTGGACGTCACCCACCTCGGTGGCCCGTCCCCCGTGCCGGTCCCGCCGGCGAACGACAACTTCGCCGACTCCGTCGAGCTCACCGGCAACTCGGGCACGACGACCGGAAGCAACGTCCACGCCACCGAGGAGACCGGGGAGCCCGCGCCGGCCAACGCGGGTGCGGCGTCCATCTGGTACCACTGGACGCCGAGCATCAGCGGCACCGCGACCATCTCGATGGCCGGCAGCGACTTCGACACCGTGCTGGGGGTCTACACCGGCTCGGCGGTCAACGCCCTGACCCTCGTCGCCGCGAACGACGACGAGGACTTCCCCAACGGGATCTCCACCAGCAAGGTCGTCGCGCCAGTAACGGCGGGCACGACCTACCGCATCGCTGCCGACGGCTTCGACGGCGACAGCGGTGAGGTGCACCTGGCGTGGAGCGTCACCGCGCCGGTCAACCCGACGGTCACCGCGGTGCACGCACCCGAGCCCTCGTCCTACGGGACGGCGAGCGCGGTCAACGTCACCGTGGCCGGCAGCGCCGGCACGGCGACCGGCACGGTCACCGTGAAGGAGGGTGCCACCACGGTCGGCACGGGCACGCTCACCAGCGGTCACGCCTCCTTCGCGCTGCCGGCGACGACGGCGGCCGGGGCGCACAGCCTGACGGTCTCCTACGGCGGGGACACGCACTACAACCCGGGCACGTCGACCGTCACGGCAACCGTCAGCAAGGCGGCGTCGACGACGACCGCGACGGCTCCCAAGAAGGTCAAGTTCAAGAAGGACTTCGACGTGATGGCGACCGTCGCCGCCGCCGGTGGCTCCAACACCGGCACGGTGCAGGTCTACGACGGGTCGAAGCTGCTCGGGACCGGCACGCTGGTGAACGGCGGCGTGGCCATCCACATCACCAAGAACCTGAAGAGCGGGAAGCACACGCTCACCGTGAAGTACCTGGGTTCGACCAACGCCTCCGCCAGCCAGGCCTCGGTCTCGGTGAAGGTCAAGAAGAAGAAGCACCACCACCACCACCACTAGGAAGCCCAGCTGAACCGACCGGCCCCGTCTGCTGTGCAGGCGGGGCCGGTCACTTGCTGGTGGAGGTCTGGTCAGGTGCGGCCGAACACCTGCGAGACGTACCAGCGGCCGTTGTGGCCCTTGCGGGCGCCGATCCCCAGCAGCCGGAACGACGGGTCGAGGATGTTGGCCCGGTGGCCCGCGGAGGTCATCCAGCCGTCGTTGACCACGGACGTGCCGCTGCGGAAGCCGTACGCGACGTTCTCGCCCGCGCCGGTGAGCTTGCACGCGCGCATCACGTCGCCGAGGTCCTGGTGGAAGATCAGCTCCTGCCGCGCCATCGCCTTGGCGTGCCGGACCGCGACCCGCCTGAGGCAGTCGCTGGGCCTGAGCGCCTCGAGCCCGTGGTCGGCGCGGTTGGCGTTGGTGGCCCTGACGGCCTGCTGGGCGTACCTGCCCGCCGAACTCTGGGCCGAGCTCTGGGCCGAGCTCTGGGCCGAACTCTGGGCCTGCGCCGGCGCGGCCGCGACGCCGGTGGCGGCGAGCATCGTGAGCCAGGCGACGAGGGCGACGGGACCGCGCATGAGAGTCAGGCTAGGAGGTCGGGTCAGGAGGTGTGGGGCTTCCACCGGAACGCGACCTTCACGACCCCGTGGTCGCCGGTCCCGGTGGCGCGGTGGTCCTCGTCGTTGAGGTGGTCGTTGTTGATGCTGAGCCCGTCGAAGAGCCACCTGCGCCGCAGGCTGTGGTCGTAGAACTGCTCGCTGACCAGCACGTGGTCGAGGGACTCCCGGAGGTCCTGGTAGACGTGGGTGTAGTAGACGTCGCGGGTGTCGCGGTACTCCTGCAGCGTCTGCGCGGTGTAGAGCCCGATGTCGGCGCCGCCCTGCGACTCACCCACCAGGTAGCTCGGCTGCTCGGTGAGGATGTTGATGGTGTTGCTGTGCTCGCCGTCGTTGAGGTCGCCGAGCACCAGCACGGGCGTCTCGGTGCCCTTCATGACCTCGGTCAGCAGCACCCGCAGCGCGGTGGCCTCCGCCGTGCGCCGGATGGTCGAGATCGCGCCGCCGAGGGCGTTGCGGTGGTCGCGATAGGTGTCCGGGTCGGCGTCGTACCACGCCTCGCCGTTGACCTGGGTCGGCAGCTTGGACTTCAGGTGCGCGACGAAGACCTCGATGAGCGGCGGCTCGTCGCGCAGCGCGACCTGGAAGTTGAGCACCGGCCGGGAGAAGCCCGGGATCTGCACGACGATCGCGGGCGACTGCGGGTCCATGGCGTCGGTCGACTCGAGCCGGACCGCCGCGGGGAACTCCGAGACCCACGTCGGCGTGCCGCGCAGCAGCCCCTTGCGGACCAGGGCGGCGCAGACGATCTTCGACCCGGTCGCCGGCGTCGCGAGCAGGTCGTACTTGCCGGCGAGCGCCTCCCGGGCCAGCACGGTCTCCATCGCCTCGGCGTTCCAGAGCTCCTGGAGACCGATGACGTCGGCGTCGATGGTGTCCAGCATCCTGGCCACCCACGAGACCTTGTGGTCGAACTCGTCGGTGGTCCACGGCTTCTGGAACGGGTTCATCGGCAGACCCGGAAGCTGGAAGTTGTAGAGGTTGAACGTGGCGACGCTGAATCGCTCGTGGTCCATCCGGAGACGCTAGCCGTCCACCCCCACCACGGCCGAGCCATGCGCGCCGATGGTGGCGCGCCCGGGCGAGCCGGGGATGGAGAGCGGCAGGTCGACGGGCGCGTGCAGGCTGACCTCGACCCGGTCGCCGTCGATGCGCACCGTGAAGGAGAGGCCGGGATAGCGGGTGTAGGCGCCGGCGTCACGCAGGTACGCCGTCACCGCGGCCCGCGCCTGCGCCGCCGTGAGCGCGAGGGTGTCCTGCGGGACGCCGCCCTGGTAGACGTCCTCGCCGGTGGCGCCGAGGTCGGCGCCCCGCAGTGCGGCGCCGTCCGCGAGCGTGTCGAGCCCCTGGCGCTGGAGGTAGGCCGCCGAGGCGTCGACGACGAGCGCGACGACCATCGCGATCAGCACGGCGAAGCCGACGATGAGGACCGTCGCCTGACCGCGCTCATCCCTCCGAGCGGCCCTACCGGCCCTCATCCTGGACCTCCTGGTACTGGCCGATCGGGACGGTGTGCGAGGCGTCGAGCGCGAAGCTGGGGGCGCGGCCGCCGAGCACGTCCGGGAGCAGCGGCAGGTCCACCCGGGTGGCGATCCGGACCGTGATGACCGAGGTGCCCTGGTGGCAGTCGTGGGGGTACGGCGTGCAGCTGACGGTCACGGTGAGCGGGGCACCGGCCAGGCCCTGGTCGGCCAGCGCCTGCCGGGCCGCCTGCTCGGCCCGCGCCCTGCCCAGCGCGTCGTTGGGCGCGAGGGCGTAGGCCCGGCCCGCCGCGCGGGCCGCGCCGCTCACACCGAAGGCACCCTCCTGCACCTGGAAGACGCTGAGCACGATCCACAGCATCGGGACCAGCAGCAGGATGCCGAGCCAGGTCAGCTCGACCAGCGCGCTGCCCGTCTCACTTCTGGCCCGCTCGTCCCGGCTCACCGCTTGCCCCAACACTGAACCAAATGGTTCACTGTTGTCGTGACCGTCGCCGTCCTCTGCGCCGCCCTCGGCGACCCGACCCGTGCCGGGCTGGTCGAGCGGCTCGCCCGGGGGCCGGCCAGCCTGTCGGAGCTCGCGGCGCCGTACGCGATGACGCTGACCGCGGTGCGCAAGCACGTCGGCGTCCTGGAGGACGCCGGCTGGCTGGAGCGACACAAGCAGGGCCGGGTGGTCACCTGCCGGCTCCGGCCCGAGCCGCTGGCCGAGCTCGAGGGCTGGTTGACCGACCGGCGCACGTTCTGGACCGCCGCGCTCGACCGCCTCGGCAGTGCACTCGACTCCGACAACGAAGGGGAACACCCATGACCGTCTCCGACCTCGGCTTCACCCTGGACCGGACCTACGCCGCGACGCCGGAGCGCGTCTGGTCCTACTTCACCGACCCGGAGCTGATGGCCCGCTGGTTCTGTCCCAACCCGGCGGTGCCCACCACCTGCGAGCTCGACGTCCGGGCGGGCGGCTCCTGGCGGGTCGTGATGGGCGAGTGGGTCGTGGGCGGCAGCTACGTCGAGGTCGAGCCGCCGAGCAGGATGGTCTTCACCTTCGACTGGGAGCACGACGACGACGGCCCCACCACGGTGACCGTGGCCATCACCCCGGAGGACGAGCGGACCAGGCTGGTGCTCGCGCACGAGGAGGCCGGCGCCGACGGTGGACACGAGGAGGGCTGGACGCTGTCGTTCGCCCGGCTCGACCAGGAGCTCTCCTAGCCTCACGGCGGCTCCTCCACCGCGTGGCCGGTGACGGTCAGGTCGATGCCAGGGCCACCGATCCCGAGCGCCGGCACGTGCGCGTGCACGGTGACCTCCACCGTGTCCCCCGCCTGCCGCGCGGACACGTCCTCCGCGAACTTCCCGGACACCGCGCCGGCGATCTGCGCGCGGGTCAGTGCGGCGCCGTCGGCGGGGCCACGGTCAGCGGTGGCGGCGAGCCGGGCGCCCTCGGAGGCCGCCGACGCCAGGGTGTTGCGGACGTGGAGCACCAGCGCCACCTGCACGATCCCGAGCACGACCGGCACGAGCACGACCATCACGAGCACGATGTCGACGACCGCCGCACCTCGCTCGGTGCGGCGGGGACGGCGGGACACGGGCTACTTCACGGACCCGAGCGCGTTGGACAGCATCGAGCTCAGCTGGCCCTTCGCGACACCCCAGATGACCGTCACGAGCCCGGCGGTCATCACGGTGACGAGGACCCAGCCGGGCACGTCGCCACGCTCGTCACGGATGCGTGGCGCGGTGAGCTCGACCCAGAGGCGGGTCAGTGCCGAGTTGAGGTGCTGCATGGTGGTGCTTCCTTTCCCGAGAGTGTTCGCTGTCGTTCAGGGGGCCGTGAGCGAGAGTCCGATGACGCCTGGCCAGAACGCGAAGAGCACCGTCACCGGCAGCACGAGGAACACCACCGGGACCATCATGGCGACCTCGCGGCGGGCGGCGACCTCGATCAGCTCGCGACGCCCGGCCTCGCGGACATCGGCGGCCTGCGCATGGAGCACGTCGGCCAGCGGGGTGCCCCGCTCGATCGCGACCGCGATGCCCTGGGCGAACCGCGCCACCAGCGGCAGCCCCGTCGTGGTGGCCATCCGGTCGAACGCCGACGCGACCGGCTCGCCGGTGCGGACCTCGGCGAGCACGGTGGCCAGGTCCGCGGAGAGCTCACCGCCCGAGCGGCGTACGACCCGGTCCAGGGCGGCCACCGGGCTCTCGCCGGCCGCGACCGCGAGGGCGAGCAGCTCGGCGACGGTCGGGAACTCCGCCAGGATCCGTCGCTCGCGCTGCTTGACCTGCGCGGACAGGTGCTGGTCGCACGCCAGCACCCCGGCGACGAACGCGAAGACGCAGAGCAGCGCTGCCGGCACGAGCCCTCCGGGGTGCGTGAGGGCCTTGAGCACGGAGTACGCCGCCGCGAGCGCGAAGGCGACCAGGCCCCACACGACCTGCTGGACCCGGAACTCCGCCACCGTCGCGTCGAGACCGGCCCGCTCCAGCCTCCTCCTGACCGAGGACGCGCCGCCGAGGATCCTCTCGACGCCGTCGCCGGCCGACTGCAGGAGCGGCCCGAAGACGCCCTTGGCGGCGGACGTCGTCGGTGGCTGCCGGGTCGTCATCTGCGGCAGGTCGCGGACGTAGGGCAGCACCCGGATCTCGAGGCGCGGTCGCCGCAGGGCGATGACCCGCGCCCCGACGAGCAGCAGCCCGCCGGCCAGGGACGCCCCGAGCAGCGCACCCCAGGTGGCGGGCGTCATCGGAGGATCCGGCGTTCGACGGGGAGCCGGCCGATCCGCATCATCAGCCGGTAGGCGACCAGGCAGAGCCCGCCGCCCACCGCGAGGACCAGCGCGCCGGCCGGCGAGGCGTAGCGCCGGATCACCTCGGTCTGGAACGACATGAAGAGGAGCACCAGCCACGGCGCCGCGACCGCGAGGCGCGCGCCGTTGACGGTCCACGCCTGGCGCGACTCGAGCTCGCCGCGGGTGCGGACGTCCTCGCGGAGGTAGCCGGACAGGTTCCGCAGCAGCCTGCCCAGCTCGCCGCCGCCAACCTCCCGGGCGATCCGCAACCCCTCCACCACGCGGTCGCCGACCGGGTCGGCCAGCCGCTCCTTGAGCCGGTCGAGGCTCTCGCCGAACCGCCCGGTCACCTGGTAGTCCAGCGCGAACGCGTCGAAGGCCGGCCGCAGCGTCTCGGGTCCTCGGACGCCCAGCGCGGCCAGGGCATCGGGCAGCGACATGCCCGCGCGGACGGCTGACGCGAGGTTGTCGACGGCCTCCGGCCAGACCTCGGCGAGCTCCCGCTGCCGCCGCCTGGCCCGCCCGGCGACCACCGAGACGGGGAGGTAGCCGCCGATCAGGCCGAACGCGAGCGCCACCGGCGGGGTCCTCGACATGACCTGCACGACGAACGCCGTCACGCCTCCGACCACCGTGCAGAGCACCAGGAAGCCGGTGATGGACACCTCGCCCAGCCCGGCGCGGGCCAGGAGCTCGGCGGTGAGGCCGCGCTTCCTCGCGGTCCTCGGCTGGGGCGGCACGAAGAACGCCGACCAGACCAGCAGCAGCCCGACGCCGACCCCCAGCCCGACCAGAGCACCCATCAGCCTGGCCTATCCCTCGACCGGTCCGCTGAGGATCCGGTGCACGTCGATGCCGCGGCGCTCGAACTGCTCGAGCCGCGGAGGCAGCCCGCCGGTGCGCCGCAGCTCGGTGCCGTGGCGCACGAAGACCGGCTCGGTCTCGATGACGTCGTTCTCGACGCGACCCGGGACCCCCACGACCTCGTTGACGCGGCGTACGCCGTACTCGTCGATGCCGAGGTGGACCACGAGGTCGACGCTGGTCGCGACGGTGGGTACCACGAACCGCGCGGAGATGTTCTCACCCGCGAGGAGCGGCAGGGTGCAGCACTTCACCAGCGCCTCGCGGGCGCTGTTGGCGTGGATCGTGCACATCCCGGGCAGCCCGGCATTGAGGGCGAGCAGCAGGTCGAGGCACTCCTCGGCCCGCACCTCGCCCACGATCACCCGAGACGGGCGCATGCGGAGCGACTCCTTCACGAGGTCGCGGAGCCGGATCTCGCCGGTGCCCTCGAGGCCCTGCTGCCTGGTCTGGAGCGCGACCCAGTCGGGATGGGTGAACCGCAGCTCGTAGACCTCCTCGGCGCTGACCACGCGCTCGCCACCGGGGATCGCCGCGGCGAGGCAGTTGAGCATCGTGGTCTTGCCGGCCTGGGTGCCGCCCGCGACCAGGATGTTGAGCCCGGCGCGCACCGCCGCCTCCAGGAACGTCGCGGCGCGCGGGCTGAGGCTGCCGAGCTCGACCAGGCTCTGCAGCCGGTGTGCGCGGACGGTGAACTTCCGGATGTTCACCGCCGAGAACCCACGGCTGATCCCCTCCAGCACGACGTGCAGCCGGTGACCCTCGGGCAGCATCGCGTCGACGAACGGCTGGCTCAGGTCGATCCGCCGGCCCGAGCTCTTGAGCATCCGCTCGACCAGCTCCTGCACCTGGGCACGGCTCAGGACCAGGTTGGTCAGCTCGTGCCGGCCGTGCCGGGCCACGAACACCCGGGACGGGTCGTTGATCCACACCTCCTCCACGGCCGGGTCGTCGAGGAACGGCTGCAGCGGCCCGAAGCCGCTCACCCGCGCGACCAGCTCACCCACCACCGCCTCGGCGTCGGGCACCGCCGCCACGACGCCGGTCAGGCTGCGCTCGTCGTGGTCACGGACCACCGACTCCGCGATCCGGCGTACGACGCCGGCGTCGGCCTGCGGGTCCACGCCCTCGCGCCGCACCACCTCGCGCACGTGCGCGTCGAGCCGCTCGACCAGCTCGTCGCGCGCCGTCGCAGGCGCACCGGCATGCGTCGTCGTCATCCAGACCCCGATTTCCCGAGAAGGAGCCCTGCTGACCGCGACCGTAAGCCTGTCCTTGGCGAGCAGGGAAGGGGTGCAGGCGAATCTGTGGATGAACCGGGACGGAGGTGAACGAGGTCAACTCCTGTGGCGATCGACACCCGGGGCCACCCTCATGGTCGCCCGATCTCTGGTCCCTCAAGAACGCCGGCCGTCGACGAACGATGCGATCAGCCGCCGGGACTCCGGATCCGCCGCCGCGGGTCCTGTCCTGCCCCACCTCGCCGATGCGCTGATCAGGCGTCGGTGCACCGCCCCGCGTCCGCACTGGTCTCCGACCACGTCGAGCTGCTCACCGGCAGCCCGCCGGGGTCGTTCGCACGGTGGGCGGACCCTGCCGAGGAGTTCCGCTGACGTCACTGCCGCTCTCATGCCGGGTGCGCCGGGCCAGGGCGAACGCGGTGGCGCTGGCCATCAGGTACGCCGCGGCCACCAGCGCGAGCGCCTCGTGCAGACCGCGGTACCAGTCCGCCGTGCCCTGGAGGACCAGACCGATGACGGCCACTCCCACCAGCACGCCCAGCTGGCGGTTGGCGTTGAGGATGGCGCCGGCGTAGCCGGCGTAGTGATCGCCGGCCGCCTCCGCAACCGCTGCGGTCATCGACGCCGTCACCAGGCCCGCCCCGCTGTTGGCGACGCAGAGGACCACGGCGAGGTACCAGTACGGGGTGCCCGACGTCACCGGCAGGAGGAACAGGGTGGCGGTCCCGGCGAGACCCAGGCAGAAGGCCATCGTGGACGCGTTGCTGAAGCGGTCGTGGATCCGGGTGTAGACGAGGTTCCCGAGCGGGAAGCAGACCGTGGCCGGCAGCAGCTGGAGCCCGGCGTGGAGGGCGCTGACGTGCCGCGCGTCCTGGAGGAACAGGGCGGTCAGGAACAGGTTGCCGTAGAGCCCGCCGCTGTAGAGGAAGCCCACGACGTTGGGGACCGCGAACGCCGGCCTGGTGAACAGGTGCCAGGGCACGACCGGGCTGGCGGTGCGGGCCTGGTGGGCCGCGAGCAGGACGGCGCTGGTGACGAGCAGCACCGCGGCGCCGGCCACCGAGATCGACGTGAAGCCGCTGCTGTGACCCTGGATCAGGACGTAGGCGCCGGATGCGACCGCCGCGAGCACCAGGACGTGACCGGCCGGTGAGACCGGTCCCCCGCCGCCGCGCGTCGCGGGAATGACGCGGTGGGTCAACAGGACTCCGCCGACGACGACCGGCAGGTTGACCAGGAAGATGCTCCGCCACCCGAAGGTGGCGACCAGCACGCCACCGAGGGTCGGACCGAGGGCGGCGGACGTGGCCACCATCGCCGACCACAGGCCGAGCATCCGGGCGCGCCGTCGGCGCTCGGGGAACATCCCCACCAGGAGCGCCAGCGAGCTCGGCATGAAGAGGGCGGCGCCCACCCCCTCCAGGGCCCGAGCGCCGATGAGGGCGGGCGCCGTGGGCGCCACCGCGCAGCCGAGCGAGGCGACCAGGAAGACGTGCATCCCGGCCAGGTAGAGGCGCCGGCTGCCGTACGCCGTCGCGAGGCTGCCGCCGAGCAGCAGCAGCGACGCGAACGTCAGCACGTAGACGTCCACGACCCACGTCATCTCGGTGAGGGAGCCACCCAGGCCGGCACCGATGGCGACCACGGCGACATTCACCACGGTCGAGTCGATCGACGCCATGACGAACCCGGACGCGAGCGCGACCAGGACGAGCCCCGGGTGCCGAGGGTGCGGAAGCATGGGCAGGACTCCTAAACGGACGACAGTATTCCGCTTATCGACGGTACCTAAGCGGACGACGGTCGTCCAGTTCGTTAGGATGAGGGCGTGGGACCACCCGGCGCGTCGGCGCGCACGCTGCTCCTCGGCGAGCACCCGCCGCGGGCGGACGCCGAGCGCAACGTGGAGGCACTGCTGGCCGCGACGAGGGACATCGTGGTCGGCGGCGACCTGGACCCGACCGCAGCCGAGATCGCCGCCCGGGCCGGGGTCGGCGTCGGCACGCTCTACCGTCGCGCCCTCCGCAAGGAGACCCTGCTGGCGGCCGTGGTCGTCGACCTGCTCGACGAGGTCTGCGGGAGAGCGGCCGACGTGGGTCAGGACGGTGAGCCGTGGGACGCCTTCGTGGCCTTCGCCCTTGACTACCTGCGCATCCGGCAGATCACCTGTCGGGTCAACCACAGCCTCGAGGCCGAGTTCGACGGGGCCATCTCGGCGGCCATGCAGCGAACGCGCGCGGCGTTCAGAGGGCTGACCGGACGGCTGCACGAGCTCGGCGCGCTGGACCCGACGGTGACCGCGGAGGAGCTGATGTTCCTGCTCGCGTCGCTCGACCCGGCCGACACCACGCTCGGTCTGGCCCCGAGCGCCGCGGTGCGGGACCGCGCCATCCTCCGTGTGCTGGAGGGCCTGCGGCCCCGGGACACCGCCCGCGGGGCCGGACGATGATCGGGCCCGCCGGTCAGGACCGGACGGCGATGCAGTCGATCTCGACGCGCGCGCCCAGCGGCAGCCCCGCCACCTGGACGCAGGTGCGGGCCGGCCGGTGCGCGAAGAGCTCGGTGTAGGCGGCGTTCATCCCCGCGTAGTCGGCCATGTCGGCCAGGTAGACGTTGGTGCGGACGACGTCGGCGACGGTCGCGCCGGCGGCCGACAGCACCTGCTCGAGGTTGGAAACGACCTGTCGGGTCATGGCGTCGATGTCCGAGTCGACGAGCGACCCGTCCGGTCCGAGTGGCACCTGGCCGGAGCAGTAGATGACGTCGCCCACGCGGACGGCGTGGCTGAGCACGGGCAGTGCGTCGAGATCGGGAGCGTCGATGTGGTCCATGCCCACATCTTGACCGGTGGCGCCAGGCGGTGCTGGTGGACGCTAGGTGGTGCCCACCCGCGTCGGTGGTTCGGTCGGCTGCTTGCCGAAGGCCACGCCCTTCGCCTCCTTGCCCAGCAGCACCACGATGGCGACCACGCACAGCACCGGCACGATCGTCACGGTCAGCGCGAACGGGTAGCCGTGCGAGGCGGCGAGATGCTCCTGGATAGGGAGGTTGAGCGCGGCGAAGACGTTGCCGAGCTGGTAGGTCACGCCTGGGTAGAAGCCGCGGATAGCGTCCGGCGACATCTCGGTCAGGTGGGCCGGGATGACGCCCCAGGCGCCCTGCACGCAGACCTGCATCAGGAACGCGCCGAGGCAGAGGAAGCCCGCGGTCGAGGAGTAGGCGAACAGCGGCACGATCGGCAGCGCCAGCACCGCGCAGAACGCGATCGTGTAACGCCGCCCGAACCGCTCCGAGAGCGAGCCGAAGACCAGCCCGCCGATGATGGCGCCGACGTTGTAGATGATCGCGATCACCAGCGCGGTGTGCTCGGCGAGGCCGGCGCCGCCCTCGTCGGTGGCCTTGAGGAACGTCGGGTAGATGTCCTGGGTGCCGTGGCTCATCCAGTTGAACGCCGTCATCAGCAGGATCAGGTAACCGAAGCGTCGCAGCACCTTCGCGTCGAGGAAGACGTCCTTGAACGACGTCTGCGTCACCTTCATCTGCTCGCGGCTCTCCTTCCACACCGAGGACTCCTCCACCCGGGTCCGGATCAGCAGCGAGATCAGCGCCGGGAAGATCGACAGCGCGAACAGCCAGCG
The DNA here is from genome assembly GCA_963766475.1 of uncultured Actinomycetota bacterium. Taxonomy (GTDB): domain Bacteria; phylum Actinomycetota; class Actinomycetes; order Propionibacteriales; family Nocardioidaceae; genus Nocardioides. Next base: position 162,777 of record CAVXZS010000014.1, read on the forward strand.
CCACGACAGGTCGAAGACCTCGGTCAGCAGGAGGTACGACGCCGCGGCCATCAAGTAGCCGAACGCGTAGCCCTCCTGCAGCAGCCCGGAGAAGAACCCGCGTCGCGCCACGGGGATCTTCTCCATCGCCAGCGCCGCACCGAGCCCCCACTCGCCGCCCATGCCGATGCCGTAGAGGAAGCGCAGGAGGATCAGCACCGTGAGGTTGGGTGCGAACGCGCACGCGAACCCCACGACCGAGTAGAAGCAGACGTCCACGATCAGCGGGATCCGGCGACCGACCCGGTCGGCCCAGAGGCCGAAGAGCAACGCGCCCACCGGCCTCATCAGCAACGTGGCGGTCGTCAGGAAGGCGACCTTCTCCTTCGAGACGTCGAAGTCCGCCGCGATATCGGCGTAGACGAGCACGACGATGAAGTAGTCGAACGCGTCCATGGTCCAGCCGAGGAGCGCCGCGGTGAACGCGTTGCGCTGGTCGGAGGTGAGCGGTTCCCGTACGGCGGTGCTGGCTGCCATCGCGCCTCCCGATGCGAGACCCTGGCCACCCCGTGCGACCGGGCCGTCCGAGCCGGTACCCACCCGGACGCCTCCATCGACAGAGACCATTCGACAGAGAGCGACCGACAGAGAGCAAGAGCGATCAACCCGGCAAGCGCGATGCAGGGCAGGATCGGGGCATGACGGACGAGCGGCCCCTGAGCGGACGGATCGCACTGGTCAGCGGGGCCTCACGCGGACTCGGGCGGGCGACCGCGGTGGAGCTGGCCGCTGCGGGGGCGTACGTCGTCTGCACGGCGCGCAGCACGCGCGACGTGGCCACCCAGACCGCGGTCGACGACCTCACGCTGGAGGGCACCCTGGACGCCGTCCGGACGGCCGGCGGGGACGGCGAGTGGCACCGGTGCGACCACACCGACCCGGAGCAGGTCGAGACGCTGCTGCGCGACCTGCTCGCGCGGCACGGTCGCATCGACGTCCTGGTCAACAACGCGTGGGGCGGCCACGACCACCACGAGGAGCCCGAGGGCGAGGAGGTCTGGGACGAGCCGATGGAGCAGTTCCGGGCGATGCTGCTGGCGGGCGCCTACTCCGACTTCGTCACCACGATGCTGACCCTCCGGCTCGCGATGGGCCCGGCGCGCTCCGGGCTCGTCCTCACCACCACCTGGCACACGCCCGAGCCGCCGGCGTGGGTGCCCTACGAGTCGAGCAAGGCCGCGAAGAACCGCCTCGTCTACGCCCTCGGCTACCACCTGCAGGACAAGGGCATCCCGGTGATCGCGGTGGCGCCCGGCTGGATGCGCACCGAGCTGATGCTCACCCACCACAGCGAGGAGGAGCTGGCCGGGAAGACCGAGACCCCACACCTCGCGGGCCGGGTGATGGCCGCGCTGGCTGCCGACCCGGACGCGATGCGGCTCACCGGGCAGGTGGTCGACGTGGGCGACATGGCAGAGCGCTACGGCATCGACGACCTCGACGGCACCCGGCCGCACTGCAACGCCGGCCGCTACCTGCCCAGCCCGGTCCCGCCGAAGAAGGAAGCGCCCGAAAGCTAGCGCCGCGGCAGCAGGATCGAGAGCCGTTTCGGGTTGTCCCCGGTGAGCCGGCCGCCGAGCGCGGTCACCACCGCCCGTGCCTGGGTGATCGCGATGTCGGCGCTCGCGCCGGTGAGCTGGCGGACGTCGGTGCAGGACAGGCCGATCGAGAGGTGGCCCTCCTCGTCGGCGTTGAAGACCATCCGGACCGCGCCCCGCCCGCGCTTGAGGACGTCGGCGAGGAGCAGGTCGAGGATGTGCTCGACCGGGCCCGGTGTGTACGTCGTCTCGATGCTGCCCTCGACCGCGGCGGTGAGCTGGCGGTCCTGCTCGCCGAGCGCGTCCGCCCAGGTCTGGGCGCACTGGGTGGCGAGGTCGCGCAGCGGGATCTCGGCACCGGCCACCAGGGCGCCGCGGCGCGCCAGCGCGACCAGGTCACCGGCGATGGCGTCCATGGCGTCGATCCGGCCGACCGAGCGGGTCGCGGACTGCCGCACGTCGTCCGGCACGTCGTCGCGCGCGGCCAGGTCCTCGAGCTCGAGCCGGAGCCCGGTCAGCGGCGTGCGGAGCACGTGGGAGGCGTGCTCGGCGAACGCCTGCTCCGAGGCGAGCCGCTCCTGCAGCTGGCCGGCGGAGGTGAGCAGCGCCTGGCTGATCGCCCGTGCCTCCGGCATGCGGGTGCGGGGCAGGTCGAGGTCGAACCGACCGCGACCCAGCTGCCCGGCGGCTCCCGCGAGCTGACGGAAGGGCTCCGACAGCACCCGGGCGATCAGGTAGCCGACCATCGCCGCGAGCAGCCCCAGCAGGAGCACGAGGAAGCCCAGCGACCCCCGGTCCCGCGCCGTGAGCCCGCCGAGCACGTCACCAGCCTGGGTCAGGGTGAGCGTGCCCCCGCCGGCCTCGACCGTCGCCTGCAGCGCGTCGTCGGGGTTGTCCTCGTCCCACGCCTCGCCCTCCACGACGATCGGCTCGCCGTCCGCGGGCTCGTACTGGAGCCGGTCGGACGTGTCGACGACCGCCGCCAGGAAGGCGCGGTTCACCGGCCGGTCGAGCTCCTGGCGCTGGTCGACCAGCAGCGCCATGATCGTGGCCTGGCCGCGCAGCTCGCGGCTCTCGTGGTTGCGCTGCGAGGAGTACTCGGTGAACCCGCGGACCCACAGCGCCCCGACCAGCAGCACGAGGCTGAGGAGGACGAACGATGCTGTCAGGCGCGCACGCACCCATCACCTCTCAGTCGGACGGGCTGCCCTCGAGGCGGAACCCGACACCGCGCACGGCAACGACCTTCTCCTGGACACCGACGCTCTCCAGCTTCTGGCGCAGCCGCCCGATGGTGACGTCGAGGGTCTTGGTGGAGCCGTACCAGTTCTCGTCCCACACGTCGGCCATCAGGCGGGTGCGGGAGACGACCTTGTCCTTGTTGGCGACCAGGACGTTGAGGACCTCGAACTCCTTGCCGGTCAGCGGCACCTCGTCGTCGCCGGAGAACACCCGGCGGGCGGCGACGTCGATGCGGAGGCCGCCCTCGCTGCCGTTGTCGGCGGCCGCAGCCGCCGCGGTGGTGCGCCGCAGCAGCGCACGGACCCGCGCCTGGAGCTCGGCCAGGCCGAAGGGCTTGGCCATGTAGTCGTCGGCGCCGTAGTCGAGGCCGACCACGCGGTCGAGCTCACCGGCCCGGGCGGTGACGATCATGATCGCCCCTTCGTAGCCGGCGTCGCGCGCCTTGCGGCACACCTCGAGCCCGTCCATGTCGGGGAGCCCCAGGTCGAGGATGACCACGTCGGCGTGGCGCGCCTGGACGTCGTCGAGCGCCTTCTGGCCGGAATCCACCCAGTGCACGTCGTAGCCCTCGCGCTCGAGGGTGCGGACCAGCGGGAAGGCGATGTCCTCCTCGTCCTCGACCACGAGGACTCTCTGCGGCATGCCGCGATGATAGGACTAGACAGGCGGTGCGCGGGGCGCAACGCACCGATCGCACGGCCGCGCTCAGCCAACGGGCAGCCGCGTCCGGGTCTGTCGGTCGACCTTCTGCGGGACGCGGCGGCCCGCGAGGAGGGCCAGGACGAGCGCCGCGACAGCAGCCGCGGCCAGCAGCACCCAGCCGCCGTCCATCACGAACGGGTAGCCGATCCAGGGCACGGCCAGCAACACCCGCTCGTAGGACGGCCCCGCCAACCGGACCGCCCACGGGTCCTTGCTCCCTGTGGTGTCGGCCTGGGTGGTCGCGACGCCGTGCTCGATCGCCACGATGCGGCGCGTCACCCGCTCGTCAGAGCTCCCGTCCGGCGACCGGAAGGTGATCACGTCACCCACCCGGAGATCACTGGGCGGCACGTCCCGGGAGAGGACCACGGAGCCACGGCCCAGGGAGCCCTCCATCGACCGGTCGGTGATCACGTAGCGCTGGAGCCCGAGCACGGTCGGCAGCAGCACCAGCAGCACGACGGGCGCAAGCACCAGCAGGCCGAGCGCGAGCCGCCGCCACTCGCCTCGAGTCGCCCGGTGCGGAACCGGTGCGATCTCCACCACAGCACCCCCCTGAAGGTCGGGGCCCCCCCGAGCGCCCGTTTCGCCAAACTAGGTGGACTGTCTCCGGCCGGGTCCACGCCCCGTCCACGACTGCACCAACGTTGGGTAACACCCGGTGGGGGACGCCGCACGGCCTGTCGATCCGGACCCGGAGGGGGTCACCCGAACAGGTCGCCGTACTCCTCGACGCGCTCCAGGACCTGGTCGAACCGGAGCTGCTCGAGCGCGTCCGGGTCCTCGGCGCCGGCCTCCACCTCGTCCCAGCCGAGGGGGGTGGCGACGTAGGGCTTCTCCTTCCCACGCAGGGAGTACGGCGAGATGGTGGTCTTCGAGCCGGAGTTCTGCGACCAGTCCAGGAAGACCTTGCCGGAGCGGCGGGCCTTGGTCATGGTCGCGGTGACCAGCTTGGGGTGCTCCTTCTCGAGCGCCTCCGCCACCTCCTTGGCGAGCGCGGTGGACTGGTCGGACGGCATCCGCTGGGGCAGGTCGGCGTAGAGGTGCAGCCCCTTGCTCCCGCTGGTCACCGGCTTGGGCACCAGGCCCCGCTCCTCGAGCGCGTCGGAGACCAGCAGCGCGACCTGACAGCACTCGTGCAGCCCGGCCGGCTCGCCGGGGTCGAGGTCGATGACGAGCCGGTCGGCGCCCCGCGGCCGGCCGTTGCGGGCGACCGTCCACTGGTGCACGTGCAGCTCCAGCGCGGCCAGGTTGACCAGCCAGGTCAGGGTGGCCAGGTCGTCGATGACCGGGAAGGTGAGCGTCCCCTCCTCCTTCGAGGCGGTGCGGCTCCCGGTGGTGGGGACGGTGACCGTGTGCACCCAGGACGGCGTGCCGCCGGGGGTGTTCTTCTCGAAGAAGCTCATGTCCTCGACGCCGTGCGGCCAGCGGATCCGGGTCACCGCCCGGTCCTTGAGGTGCGGCAGCATCACGGGCGCGATCTGCGCGTAGTAGCTGAGCACCTCGCCCTTGGTGGTGCCGGTGCGCGGGTAGAGGACCTTGCCGAGGTTGCTGATCTTGAGGGTGCGGCCCTCGACGTCGACGAACACCTCCTCGGCCTCGAACTTCTCCTTGGCCATGAGTCAGCGCCCCACCACGATGACGGGGACCCGCGCCGGGTCGAGGACCCGTGTCAGCCTGCCGATCACGGGTCGCTCCGCAGGTCCTGCGGCGTGAGGTCGGTGCGCAGGCCGCGGTACGACGGCTGGCGGAGCCGGGTGTAGCCGACGCCGTGGGTCTCGACATCGACGACCAGCACCGGCTCGACCCAGAACGTGCCGCGCGCGTCGACGGCCGGGACCTCGTCGTCGAACGGGCTGTCCGACCGCGCGAGGGGGGTGACGACCGGGGTGAGGGCGCGGCTGGCCACCGCGCCGATGCCGCTGCCGACCCGGCCCCGGTAGACGAGGCCCTCCCCCGTGATCTCGCCCACGAGCAGCGCGGCGAGGCGGTCGGCGGTGCCTTCCTGCGGGCGCCAGCCGCCCACGACGTAGGAGCGGCGGTGGCGGTGCGCGAACTTGAGCCAGTTGCGGCTCCGCTCTCCGAAGACGTAGCGCGAGGTCAGCCGCTTGCTGACCACCCCCTCGAGGCCCTGCTGGAGGGTGGCCTCGAACAGCATCGGGCCGTCGTCGTAGGCATCGGGGACCTGCCACGTCGAGTGCTCGAGGCCGAGGCCACGCAGGATCTTGCGCCGCTCCCCCAGCGGCTGGTCGCTCACGTCCTTGCCGTCGACCCGCATCACGTCGAAGACCATGTAGGTCGCCGGCAGCCGGTCGGCGAGCCGCGCGGCCGAGGCGGCGTTGCGCACGTGCATCCGGTCCTGGAGCACCCGGAAGTCGGGCAGGCCACGCTCGTTGAGCGCGATCACCTCGCCGTCGACCAGCAGGTCCCGGTCGCCGAGCGGGCTGCGGTTGAGCTCGGGCCAGGCCACGGTGACGGGGTTCTCGTTGCGGCTCAGCAGCCGCGTCGCACCGCTCCTGGTGGTGTCCGCGAGCACCCGCACGCCGTCCCACTTCACCTCGTGCGACCAGCCGGCATCGGTCGGCACGTGGGTACCGGTCGTGGCGAGCATGGGGCGCATGGGCCCATCCTTGCCCATCCGTGGGGATCGACAGACCGATGGATTATGGCCGTCACACCGGTCACACTGTTCACTCACAATGGGGGCACCCCGGGCCGTGTGGGGACCCGGAGACACGAGGAGAGACGATGCGAGCGATCTGGAAGGGTGCGGTCTCGTTCGGGCTGGTCAGCGTGCCCGTGAAGCTGTACGCCGCGACGGAGTCGCACGACGTCTCGTTCCGGCAGGTCCATGCGAAGGACGGCGGCCGGATCAAGTACCAACGGGTCTGCTCGATCGACGGCGAGGAGGTGGCCTACGCCGACATCGCCAAGGGCTACGAGACCGAGGACGGCGAGATGGTCATCCTCACCGACGAGGACATGGAGCAGCTGCCCTCGACGTCGTCGAGGGAGATCGCCGTCGAGAAGTTCGTGCCCACCGAGCAGATCGACCCGATGCTGTTCGAGAAGTCCTACTACCTCGAGCCGGAGAAGTCCGGCGCCAAGCCCTACGGGCTCCTGCGCCAGGCCCTGCTCGACGCGGACCGCATGGCCGTGGTGACGGTCGCGCTGCGCCAGCGCACCACGATCGCGGTGCTGCGGGTCAAGGACGAGGTGATCGTCCTGCAGACGATGATGTGGCCCGACGAGGTCCGCACGCCGGACTTCTCGGTCGACACCGGCGAGGTCAAGGACGCCGAGGTGAAGATGGCGCACATGCTGGTCGAGACCCTGGCCGGCGACTTCGACGCCAGCGAGTTCGAGGACGACTACGCCGGGGCCGTCGAGACGCTGGTCAAGACCAAGATCGAGGGCGGCGAGATCAAGCGCACCCCGACCTCGACCAAGACCTCCGGCGAGGTGGTCGACCTGCTCGCCGCGCTCCAGCGCTCGGTGGACGCCGCGAAGAAGGGCCGGGGCGAGACCGGTTCGGAGATCTTCGACGGCGTCGACGAGGACACCGAGGACGAGAAGCCCGCCAGGAAGACCACGGCGAAGAAGTCGGCCAAGAAGTCGGCCGCCAAGAAGACGACCACCAAGAAGGCCGCGGCCAAGAAGTCGGCCGCCAAGAAGGCCACCACCAAGAAGACCACGACCAAGAAGGCGGCGGCCCGCAAGGCCAGCTGAGCGACGGCCGACCGGCAGGCGCCGCGCCTCAGAGCCCGCGCTCGTCCGGGCGGATGGCGACCTCGATGCTGAGCGCGCACGCCAGGACGAGGGTGCGCAGCGGCTCGTGGATGGTCTCGGTGATCCGGACGACGTAGCCGTCGGGGCTGGAGAACCTGGCGAGGTCGAGGCCCGTCCAGTCCCGGGTGATGGTGGCCACCTGACGAGAGTGGTTGTCGATGATCCGGAGGTTCCAGGCGAGCCAGTTGTCCGTCTGGAGGTCGCCGAGGAAGCCGCCGTTGGGGCCGAGGAAGGCATAGGTCGTCTCGTTGCCGCGCAGGGTCTGCTGGGCGATCCGGCCGGCGTCGCGGCCCTCGCCGTCGCGCACCTCGACCCAGCTCTTGTGCACCCCGGTCGGGCGGACGAGCGTCAGCACCACTGTCTGCGAGTCGTCCACCAGCTCGACGACGTCGTTCTTGGTGTGGTCGCGGACCACGACCGACCTGCGCGCGGGCTCGGCGCCATCGGTGGCGGGCACCGCGCGCCGCAGCACCCCGGCCCTGGTGCCGTCCGGCCGGAGCACGGAGCGGTCCGACCAGCGGCGGCCCAGGTCGGTGAACCGCTCGACCACCAGGACGTCCTCACCGAGAAGCGGGCTGCGGAACGGCCCCACGCCCTCGACCTGTGGTCCGACGGGGTCGTCGAGTCCGTTCCTCACGCCGTCGCGCACGTAGGGCGTCCACCGGTGGCCGTCGAAGAAGCGCAGCTCGTGCCTGCCGTAGGGATCCTCGCGCCAGCCCTCGACCTGGCCCTGCCACTGCACCTCCGTCACACGGCGAGGGTAGGACGGGAACCCGCCCCGGCCATGGGAAATCGGCGAATCGGGTGAGGCGGTCAGGACCGGCTGCGCCCCAGGCGGATCAGGCCAGCCGGCGCTCCTCGGTGACCTCGAGGACGACGGGTGCGTCATGCTCGACGAGCTCCCGGTTGGCCTGCGGCGTGTTCATGACGCCGCGGAGGAACTCCGCGAACTCCTCGGCCCGGGTGGTGCTGTCGAAGTCGAGGTCCACGATCACGCGAGTGGGCTCCCCCTCGCCGCGGGAGATCCGGTAGCCACGGACGCCGCGGTCCTTGCGCGCCCGCTCGAACTTGTCGAAGTTGCCCTTCCAGGCGTCGTAGTCCTTCACGGTGTTGCTGACGTGCAGCGTGGCCATGTCGTCTCCTCGGTCGGGGGCCCGGGACGGGCTCGGTGCGTCGAGGGTGGCGCCGGTCGATGTCCCCCCGACACCCCAGATCCTCGGGATCTTGCGGTGGCTCGGATCGCCGTACGCTCGCCGCATGGGCCTGGCGGGCGTTCTGGATCGCGTCGAGCGGCTCTGCCGGGAGCCGCTGACGTCCAAGCAGCTGCGGGAGCGCACGCTGGAGGTCCTCCGCCGCGCCATGCCGTTCGACGCGCACGTGTGGCTGCTGACCGACCCGGTCACCTGCGTCGGCACGTCGCCGCTCGCCGACGTGCCGATGCTGGACTGGTCGCGGCTCCCGGAGATCGGCCGGCTCCGCTACCTGACCACGGTCAACCGCTGGCCCGAGCTGCGGCGAGCCGGCACGCCGGCGGCGTCACTGCACGCGACGACCGGTGGCGAGCCGGCCCGGTCCGCGATGTGGCGGGAGGCGCTGGACGCGATGGCGGTCACCGACGTGGCGTCGTCGGTGTTCGCGGACCGGTTCGGCTGCTGGGCCTGGCTGGACCTCTGGCGGTGCAGCGGGCTCTTCGCCGACGCCGAGGTGGCGCTGCTGAGCGACCTGACGGTCCCGCTCACGGAGGGGATCCGGCGGGCGCAGGCACGCACCTTCGTCGAGGACGCCGAGCCGGTGGAGCTCGCCGGGCCCGCCGTCATCCTGCTCGACGCCGCGTACCGCGTGGTGAGCCAGACCGCCACCGCCGCCGTCGCGCTGATGGTGCTCAACCCGCCCGGCGAGGAGCCGATCCCCGACCCGATCCCGGCCGCGGCGCTGAACGTCGCGGCGGCCCTGGTGGCGGCCGAGGCCGGGGTGCCGGTCGGACCGCCGTGGTCGCGGGTGCACCTGGGCGCCGGCCGGTGGGTGACGCTCCGTGCGGAGCGGATGACGGGGGCGGTCGAGGTGGCCGTGACGATCGAGCGGAGCACCGTGGCCGAGCGGCGCGAGGTGTTCGCGCTCGCCCATGGGCTCAGTCCGCGGGAGCGCGAGGTGCTCGGCCACCTCGCCACCGGGGCCGACTCCCGCACCATGGCGGCCGCCCTGGTGCTGTCCGAGCACACGGTCAACGACCACGTGCGGGCGGTGCTGGCCAAGTGCGAGGCGCCCACCCGAGCGGTCCTGATGTCTCGGATCGCCGGCGCCTGACGTCACAAAACGGCGGCCTGCGGTGTCGACATGGTGTGAGGAGTTCCGATGAGATGCAGGACGCGGGCCTGCGGGTGGTCATGAACGAGCGTCGCCAGCTGACCGGCGTCGCCTACCGGCTCCTCGGCTCGCTGACCGACGCCGAGGACGTCGTGCAGGAGACCTATGCCCGGTGGTACGCCATGTCGCCCGAGGAGCGGGACGAGATCGAGAGGCCGGGCGCGTGGCTGACGAAGGTCGCCAGTCGCATCTGTCTCGACGTGCTCGGCTCGGCCCGGGTGCGGCGGGAGAGCTACGTCGGCGAGTGGGTGCCGGAGCCGGTGCCGGGCGGCGCCGAGTGGGTCAACGGACGGTGGGGCGGCACCTCCGTCGACCCGGCGGACCGCGTCACCCTCGATGAGTCGATCAGCATGGCGTTCCTGGTCGTGCTCGAGTCGATGACCCCCGCCGAACGGGTCTCCTTGATCCTCCACGACGTCTTCCGCTACTCCTTCGCCGAGGTGGCAGAGGTGGTCGGGCGCACGCCCGCCGCGTGCCGGCAGCTGGCGTCGAGAGCGCGCCGGCACCTCGAGGAGTCGGGTTCGCCCGTCCCGGAGGCGTCGGCGCCGGTCGCGGCCTCGCGGGCCCACGTCGTACGCGAGTTCAAGGAGGCGTGGGCGGCGCAGGACGTCAATGCCCTGGTCGCCCTGCTCGCTCCCGACGCCACGACGATCGCCGACGGTGGCGGCCTCGTCCAGGCGGTGCTGGCGCCGGTCGTGGGCGCCGAGGAGATCGCGCACCGGTTCGTCGCCATCGCTGCTGGCGACCTCCACCAGACCGTGCTCGAGGCGACCGTCAACGGCCAGCCCGGCCTGGTCGCGCAGCAGAACGGCGTGACCGTGACCGTCCTCGCCTTCGACGTGGTCGACGGACGCATCACCCGCATCTGGGCGGTGCGGAACCCCGAGAAGCTCCGGCCCTGGGGGGCGGAGTGAACCTCGGCCCGACCCGACTACGACGAAAGTAGGGGCCCGATGCCTGCCTCTGGTGGTACCGCGACCGCCTGCCGTCGGTTCTGCGCGGATCGTGACGTCCCTACGGTGCTGAGCATGGAGTCGCAGTCCCGTTCCGGCGGCGGTCTGGCCCTGCGAAAGGTGGGGCTCGGCGTCGTCGAGCTGATGCTGATCTCCGGCCTCTACGCCGTCTACAAGCTGGGCCGCCTGCTCTCGGCCGACCGCACGGATGCGGCGAGGACCCACGCTCGCCTGGTGCACCACCTGGAGCGGCTCCTGCACCTGCCCTCCGAGGCGACGATCCAGGACGCGGTCCACTCGGTCCGGCTGTTCGAGGCGGCCAACGTCTACTACGTCTCGGCCCACTTCCCCGTCACCATCGCCTTCCTGGTGTGGGGTTTCGTCGCCCGTCCGCGAGCGGAGTACCTCTGGGCACGTCGCATGCTCGTCGTCGTCACGCTGCTCGGCCTGGTCGTGCACATCGTCTTCCCGCTCGCCCCGCCGCGGATGTTCCCGCGGTGGGGGTTCCTCGACACGATGACGACCTACGGTCCGTCGGCGTACGACGGGGCCAGCGGTGCGCTGGTCAACCAGTACGCCGCGATGCCCAGCCTGCACATCGGCTGGGCGGTCCTCATCGCCTTCGTCGTCTGCCGGACCGGGCCTCGACCGCTGGCACTCCTGGCCTGCCTGCACGCCGTGACCACGGTCGCGGTGGTCACCGTCACCGCCAACCACTGGCTGCTCGACGGCCTGGTCGCCGTCGCCCTGCTCGGCATCGCGTCCCTGGTGGTGCCGCGACCCGTCCCGCAGGGTCACCAGCCGGGCAGCACCAGCGCGGCCCAGACGAGCAGCGGTCCGACGACGACCACGATCACGCTGTAGGTCAGGATCTGCCGGTAGTAGACCTGCTCACTGATCGTGTCCGGCCGGTTCGCGAGCATGAGTGCCCCGTTGGTCGAGAACGGGCTGACGTCCACGATCGTGCTCGAGATCGCCAGGGCGGCCACGAAGAAGGCGGCACTGATGCCCCCGTCGGCGACCAGCGGCACAGCGATCGGGATGATGACCGGGAGGAGAGCGGTCGAGCTCGCGAAGGCCGAGACGACCCCGCCGACGTAGCAGAGCACCAGGGCGCCGATGGCCGCGACGCCGAGGCCGGCCGCCCAGTCGCCGACGAACTCGGGCGAGCCCGCCTCGTTGAGGATCGTGGCGTAGCAGCTGACGCCGGCGACCAGCAGGACGGTGGGCCAGGCGATCTGCTTGACCGTGTCCTGGTAGCGCTTCGGGCCCATGAACGACAACGCGACCGCAGCGGTGATGGCGACGAAGCCGATGTTCTTGTCCAGGATCAGCGCCACCACCGCCACGGCGACGAAGGCGAGCAGGGTCAGCATCTGGTCGAGGCGCACGTTGTCCTCGTCGGCGTCGGCCTTCTCGGCCTCCTCGGCCGCCGCCTCGTCGGGGTCGATCCGCGCGCTGAAGAGCTTCCGGCCGCCGAGCAGGACGAAGAGGATCGCGGCCATCAGGGTGTTGACCGCGAGGCTGGCGAAGAAGACCGTCAGCTCGCTGGTCGGCAGTCCGGCGTCCTCCATGACCGAGTTCGTGATCGTGCCGTAGATGCTGATCGGCGAGAACCCGCCGGCCTGCGCGCCGTGCACGACCATCATGCCCATCATCAGCGGGCTGATGCCGTAGCGGCCGGCGAAGCCGAGCGCGATCGGGCCGATGATCGCGCAGGCCGCGGGGCTCACCGCTCCGATCGCGGTGAGCACCGCCGTGATCGCGAACATCACCCACGGGATCAGCGCGACCCGACCACGCACCGCCCGCACCGCGACGCGCACGATCAGGTCGACCGTGCCGTTCTTCCTCGCGATCGCGAACAGGTAGGTGACGCCGATCAGCGTGAGCACCAGGTCGGCGCTGATCCCCGCGACGATGTCCTTCTCGTCCATGTCGAGGGACCACATGCCGACCAGCCAGGCGGCGACGAACCCCAGCGCGCCCATGTTGATCGGTACGGCGGTGCCGACGACGAAGAGGGCGACCAGTCCGATGATCGCGACCCATTCCGGGCCCATGGACCCACGTCCTTCCCGAGTGTGACGTCGTTCACCTTTCATCCAACTGACCCCTGCTCGCCGGTGTCAACCGAGCCGACCCGCTGCCGAGACCGGGCCCGGGTCGTCGCCTGGTCGTCGTCGGGTCGTCGTCGGGTCGTCACTAGGCTGGTCACGATGACCGGCCTCGAGCACCTCGCGGTCCTGGCGGCGGGGTTCGGGGCGGGGATCCTCACCTCCACGATGGGCGTCGCGACCCTGCTCAGCTTCCCGGTGCTGCTGGCCGTGGGACTGCCGCCGGTCGTCGCTAACGCGTCCAACACCGTCGGCCTCACGCCGGGTGCGCTGAGCGGGTCGTGGGGCTACCGCCGCGAGCTGCGGGAGCAGCCCCGGACCACCGCCGCCGTGCTGGTCACGTGCGCGATCGGGGCCGTCGGGGGCGCCGTACTGCTGCTCGCGCTGCCGCCGGACGTGTTCGAGGCCGTGGTGCCGTGGCTGATCCTCTTCACCTGCCTGCTGGTGGGCGCCCAGCCGCGGATCTCCGCCTGGCTGCGCGCCCGGCACGGCGAGGAGGCGCCGGCGCCACGCACCGCGATGTCTCCGGTGACCCGGGTGTTCGCGACGCTGACCGGCGTCTACGGCGGCTACTTCGGCGCCGGCTCCGGCGTGATGATGACGGCGGTCCTCGGCCTCGGGCTGGACCTCGAGTTCCGGGTGGTCAACGCGCTCAAGACCCTCGCCGTGATGGCCTGCAACGTGGTGTCCGGGCTGATCTTCGTGTGCGCGGCCGACCTCGACTGGGCGGCGGTGGGACTCCTCGCAGCGGGGTCGGTCGTCGGGGGCTACGTCGGGTCGCGGATCGGCCGGCTGCTGCCGGCGCCAGTGCTCCGGGCCGGCATCGTCGTGATGGGGGTCGTCGCGGCCGTGGTGATGCTGGGCTGAGCTCTAGGTGGTCTGACCACCGACGTCAGGTCTCCCACCGGAACAGCCGCGCGGCCACCGCCGTCACCACGACGGCGAAGCCGAGCAGGATGGCCATCGGCACCAGTGCTGCGGACGGTCCCTCGCCACGCACCATCACGTCGAGCATCCCGTCGTTGAGGTGCTTGAGCGGCAGCAGGTTCGAGAACGCCTGCAGCCAGCCCGGAGATCCGTCCAGCGGGAAGAACGAGCCCGAGAGGAACGACATCGGCAGCACCATGAAGTTGGCGGCGTTGACGGCTCCCTCGGTGGTCTTGGTGAGGGCACCGGCCAGCAGTCCGATGGCCATGAAGCAGAGGGTTCCGACCATCAGGAGCGGGATCGACATCCACCACGACCCGGTCAGCGTGAGGCCGAACGCCGCGGCGCCCAGCCCGACGAAGATCACCAGCTGCACCAGCGCGATCGCCACCGTGACCGAGACCCGCGCCCCGACCACCGTGCCGGTCGAGACGGGGGCCAGCTGGAGGCGGCGGATCAGCTTGGACTGCCGCCAGCCCTGGATCGTCGCGGCGGCGCCGAAGGCGGCGCTCATCGCGACCGCCCACCCGAGCAGCCCGGGCGTGTAGTACTGGATGGTCTTGAGCGAGTCGTCCTCGACCTTCTCGGCCTCGAGGTCGTACTTGGGCGGGCTGCCCGCGCTGGAGGAGAGCAGGGCGACGTTCGTGCCGTCCACGAAGGCCCGCAGTGCGCCCTGGGTGATCGCGGCCTTCACCTGGTCGGTCTGGGTGTAGTGAGCGACCAGTGTGTCGCCCTGCATCTCGACGGCCACGTCCGAGTCACCCTTGCGGACCTTGCGCAGCGCCGCGTCCAGGTCGTCGCTGTGCTCGGTCTCGAAGGTGTCGTCGAAGGCGGTCTTGGCCTCCTGGGGCAGGTCGTCGATCAGCGAGACGTCGCCGACCACGACCATGTCGACCTTCGACTGGGACTGGTCGGCGAAGAGACCACCGAACAGCACCAGGAACATCAGCGGGAAGACCACCGCGAAGAAGACCGAGGTCTTGTCGCGCACGAACCCCTTGACGATGGCCAGGCTCAGCGCCCTGAACGCCCCTCCGCGGCTCATGCCCTGTACTCGCGTCCGGTGAGGTCGAGGAAGACGTCCTCGAGGGTGCCGGTCTGCACGCGGACGCCGTCGAGGTGGTCGGCGTCCGCGAGCTGCGAGACCACCGCGGTGGGCTGGCGGGTGGTGAGCACGACCCCCTCCGACCCCTCGACCGCGTCGTCGACGCCGTTCAGCGCCCGGCCCCCCTCGAGGGTGAGCTGGCCCGGAGCGACCGTGATCCGGGCCGGTGCGTCGAGCCCGCGGATCAGGGCGGCCGGGGAGTCGAGCTGCAGGATCCGGCCGTGGTCCATGATCGCGACCCGGTCACAGAGGATCTCGGCCTCGTCCATGTAGTGCGTGGTCAGCACGACCGTGCGACCGGACTCGTTGAGCCCCGACAGCAGGTCCCACAGGTTGCGGCGGGCCTGGGGGTCCAGCGCCGCGGTCGGCTCGTCGAGGAAGACGACCTCGGGGTCGTGGACGAGCGCGGAGGCGATCGAGAGCCGCTGGGCCTGGCCACCGGACAGGTCCTCCACGCGGGAGTCGGCCTTGTCCTCCAGCCCGACCCGGGCCAGCCACTCGTCCGCGGCCTTCCCGCCGACGCCGTAGAGCGAGGCGAAGGTGTGGATCTGCTCACGAGCGGTGAGCCGCTCGAAGAACGACGACGCCTGCAGCTGCACGCCGATCCGCGGCAGCAGCGCGTCGTTGCGCGGCCAGACCGGGAGACCCAGCACCGTGACCGTGCCGGAGTCGGGACGGCGCAGGCCCTCGATGGTCTCCAGGGTCGTCGTCTTGCCGGCTCCGTTGGGGCCGAGGATGCCGACGAACTCGCCCTCGCCCACCTCGAAGCTGACGCCGTCGACGGCCCGCAGGTCGCCGTAGGTCATGGTGAGGTCGACGACCTCGATCGCCCGAGCGGTCACGTCCTCGACGTTACCGGGCGCGGAAGCCGGCGTTGCGCCGCACCTGCCGACCGGGGTGGCGGTGGGTGGGCAACCGTTGTCCACAGCGTCGTGCGGGTGGGCGGTGGGCCAGTAACCGTCATCCCCGTGGACAGCGGTTGCCTACCCACCGCCACCCGAGACAGGCGCCCGAGACAGGCGCCCGAGACCGACGCCCGAGACCCTCAGGCCAGCGACTCGAGCCAGGCCTGGTGCAGGTCGGAGTAGCGGCCGTCGCCGCCGGCGACCAGGTCGGCGGGCGAGCCGTCCTCGACGATCCGGCCGTGCTCCATGACGAGGACCCGGTCGGCGATCTCGACCGTGGAGAGCCGGTGGGCGATGATCACCGCGGTCCGGCCGGCAAGGACGGTGCGCAGGGCCTGCTGGACCAGGCGCTCCGAGGGCACGTCGAGCGAGGAGGTCGCCTCGTCGAGGATGAGCACGGCGGGGTCGGCCAGGAACGCGCGGGCGAACGCGACCAGCTGGCGCTGACCGGCGGAGAGCCGGCCCCCGGAGTTGGCCACGTCGGTGTCGTAGCCCTCGGGCATCGCGCAGATGAAGTCGTGCGCGCCGAGGGCCGTGGTGGCGGTGACCACCTCATCCATGGTGGCCGTGGGCCGGCCGAAGCGGATGTTGTCGGCGATGGTGCCGGAGAAGAGGTAGTTCTCCTGGGTGACCATCACGACCGCGTCGCGCAGGTCGGCGGTGCGCAGGTCGCGGAGGTCGGTGCCGTCGAGCAGCACCCGCCCCTCGGTCGGGTCGTAGAACCGGGTG
Source organism: uncultured Actinomycetota bacterium (assembly GCA_963766475.1). Taxonomy (GTDB): domain Bacteria; phylum Actinomycetota; class Actinomycetes; order Propionibacteriales; family Nocardioidaceae; genus Nocardioides. Next base: position 179,187 of record CAVXZS010000014.1, read on the forward strand.
GCCAGCTTGGCCAGCGTCGTCTTGCCGGCGCCCGTCGTGCCGACCAGGGCGAGGGTCTGGCCGGCCGGCACGGTGAGGTCGAGGTCGGGCAGCACCGGGCGGCCCGCGACGTACTCGAAGCCGACGTGGTCGAAGCGGAGCTCGCCGCCGACGCCGCCGCCCAGCGCGACCGGGGTGCGCGGCTCGGGCACCGAGGGCTCCTCGTCGAGGACGCCGGCCAGCTTGTCCAGCGCCGCCGAGGCGGACTGGAAGGTGTTGTAGAACTGCGAGATCTCCATCATCGGCTCGAAGAACTGGCGCAGGTAGAGCAGGAACGCCGCGAGCACGCCGACCGTGACGTCGCCGTGGTAGGCGCGGTAGCCGCCGTAGAGCAGCACGATGCCGATCGTGAGGTTGCCGATCAGCCTGATGCCGGGCATGAACCACGCGACCAGCCGGAACGCGACCAGGTTGGCGCGGCGGTACTGGTCGTTGACGTCGTCGAAGATCTCCTGGTTGCGCGGCTCGCGGCGGAAGGCCTGGACCGCGCGGATCCCGCCCATCGACTCGACGAAGTGGACGATGACCAGGGCGACCTTCTCGCGGGTGACCTTGTAGGACTTCGCGGACTCGCGTCGGAACCACAGCGTGAGCCAGGCGAGGAACGGCCCGCACGTCAATGCGACCAGGCCCAGCTTGACGTCGAGGAAGAGCAGCAGGCCCGCGGTGCCGACCAGCGTCAGCGCCGCGGTGACCAGGCCGTCGAAGCCGGTCTCGAGCATCTCGTAGATCGCGTCGACGTCGGAGGTCTGGCGGGAGATCACCCGGCCGGAGGTGTAGCCGTCGTGGAAGGCCGGGCTCAGGACCTGGAAGTGCCGGAACACGCGGCGCCGCAGCTCGAAGAGCACGTCCTGGCCGACCTGCCCGGACCGGACGAGGAACAGCTGCCGCGCCACCGCCTGGGTCAGGGTGGCGACCAGCATCAGCCCCACGATGAGGAAGAGCGGCTCGAGGTCGTCGTGGGCACGGATCGGCGGGATGCCGGTGTCGATGCCCTCCTTGACGAGGTAGGGGATGGCCAGCCGGGCGGCGTTCTCCACCACCACGACCGCGACCAGGATCCGGATCGCCCGTTTGTACGGCGCGAGCAGCTCTCGCAGCAGCCGCTTGGAGCCGCCACCGATGCTGCCCGCGGTCATCCGCTCGGCGGCCTCGTCGGCGTCGACCTTGGCCAGCCCGCGCCACGCGGTCGTCTCGTCGATGGGGACGTCGGGCGGCGCCTCGGAGCCCGCCGTGCGCTCCGTGGTCATGCCGGCACCCCCTCGTCCTCGGTGCTGGCGAGCGCCTCGGCCTGGTCGGCGTCGGACCCGAGCAGGTCGCGGTAGGCCGGCACGGTGGCCAGCAGCTCGCGGTGCTCGCCGACGTGGGTGATCCGGCCGTCCTGCAGCAGCGCGACGCGGTCGGCCAGCATCACCGTCGACGCCCGGTGGGCGACGATCAGTCCGGTGGTGGTGGACAGCACTCTCTGCAGCGCCTCCTCGACGAGCTTCTCGGTGTGCACGTCGAGCGCGGAGAGGGTGTCGTCGAGGACCAGGATCTTGGGCCGCGCCAGCACGGCGCGGGCCAGCGCGAGCCGCTGGCGCTGACCACCCGACAGCGCCAGCCCCTGCTCGCCGATCCGGGTGTCGAGCCCCCAGGGCAGCTCGTGGACGAACCCGGCCTGGGCGATGTCGAGGGCCTGCTCGATGTCGGCGTCGCTGGCGTCGGCGCGACCCAGGGTGAGGTTCTCGCGCGCGCTCATCGAGAACAGGGTCGGCTCCTCGAAGGCGGTGGCGACCAGCGAGCGCAGGTGTCCGAGGTCGAGCTCGCGGATGTCGACCCCGTCGATGGTGACCCGGCCACCGGTGACGTCGTAGAGGCGGGGAACCAGCGCGGTCAGCACGGTCTTGCCGGAGCCGGTGGCGCCCACGAGCGCGACGGTCTCCCCCGGTCGGATCTCGAGGTCGACCCCGCGCAGCACCGAGCCGTCGGAGCCGGGGAACGCGAAGTCCACCGCCTCGAACCGCAGGTGGCCGCGCGGCTCCTCGATGACCCGGTCGCCGGAGACGATGTCAGGGTCGATGTCGAAGATCTCGAGGATCCGGGCGCTCGAGGTCATCGCCTCCTGGGCCATGGCCAGGATCACGCCGAGCGAGGCGACCGGCCACACGAGGGAGAGCAGCAGGCTGATGAAGGCCACGAGCTCACCCGTGGTGAGCAGCCCCTTGCCGACCCCGATCGCGCCGGTCAGCAGCACGATGACGACGGCGACGTTGGGGATCACCTCGAGGAAGGTCCAGAACTTCGCGGAGAGCCGCACCTTGTCCATCGAGGTGCCGTAGAGCTTGCGGGCGGCCGCTTCGTATTGCGTGGAGACGTGCTCGGCGCGCCCGAACGCCTTGATCACCCGGATGCCGACGGCGCCCTCTTCGGCCAGGGTGGCCAGGTCGCCCTGCTCGTCCTGGACCCGGCGCGAGACGACGACATAGGTCTTCTCGAAGCGCATCGACAGCCAGATCACCGGCAGGGCCGTGGCGGCGACGACCAGTCCCAGCGGCCAGTAGAGCTTCAGGAGCACCCCGGTCACCACGGTGACCTGGAGGATGTTGAGCACCAGGAACAGCAGGCCGAACCCGGCGAACCGGCGGATCGACGAGAGGTCCTGGGTGGCGCGCGAGAGCAGCTGGCCGGACTCCCACCTCGTGTGGAAGCTCATCGGCAGCTCCTGGAGCCGCTCGTAGAGGTCGTGCCGGATCTCGGTCTCGAGGCCGAGGACGGCGTTGGACTGCACCCAGCGGCGCACCCAGATCAGGAAGGCCTCGAGCACGCCGAGAGCGAGCGCCAGGACACCGAGCGGGAGCAGCGCGCCGAGGTCGCGGTCGGCGATCGGGCCGTCGATGATCGCCTTGGTCACCAGCGGGATGGTGATGGTGAGCCCGACCGCGCCCAGCGCGGCGGCTGCCATGATGCCCAGGGCGGGCAGGTGGGGCCTGAGGTATCCCCGGAGCCGCCACAGCGAGTGGATCCCCGCTGGTGGGTCGACCTGCTCCGGCGTTGTCATCGTCAACGATGTTAGGTCGGGTCGCCGACAGGGGCTAATCGTTATCTGGTGCTTACGCCGACGGCGGCTGGCTCTGGCCACGACAGCGCACGATCCGCCTTCAACCGCGGTTGAGGTCAAGCCGGCACGCGACTGTCGGCGTCCTGCGGCAGGCTGGAGGCATGAGCTCTCCGCAGCCTTACACCGTCCAGGTCGTCGTCGACTGCACCGACCCGCACCCGCTCGCCGCCTGGTGGGCGGAGGCACTCGGCTGGGAGGTGGAGCCCCAGGACGAGGCGTTCATCCGCTCGATGATCGACCAGGGCTTCGCCACCGACGCCGACACCGCCACCTACAAGGGCGCGCTCGTCTGGGCCACCGCGGTGGCCATCCAGCACCCCGAGGGGCTCGACCGGGCGCCGCGGATCCTGTTCCAACAGGTTCCCGAGCCCAAGACCGTCAAGAACCGCGTCCACCTCGACCTCCGCAGCACCGCCGAGCCGAGCCTCGCCGAGCGCGACCGGCTGCTCGCCCTGGGGGCGACGGAGATCGGCGGCGGCACCGAGGGGCCGAGGGTCGCCTGGGTCGTGCTGACCGACCCCGAGGGCAACGAGCTCTGCCTCCCGGTGCCGCCGGGCGGGTGAGCCGCAGCCCTGGCGGCTCAGCCCGCGAGCAGCCCCCGCACGACCCGCAGGCCGACCGACATCCGGGCGAGGTCGCCGACCTCGTCGGCGCAGATCTGCTCCAGAGTCTCGGCGGCGCGGCGGACCAGCTCCACCTCCCCCGCCTCCCAGGCCGAGATGCGGGCAGGAGCGGAGTCCTCCGGCGACGTGGCCCGCAGCACCTGCGCGGTGAGCGCGGTGTGCACGGCGTGCAGGTCGTCGCGGAGCGAGGCGCGCGCCATCGTCTGCCACTTGTCGTCACGCGGGAGGGCCACGATCCGCTGCAGCAGCACCGGCAGCCCGAGCCGCTCGCCCAGCGCGAAGTGCACCCGCGCGACGTCCTCGGGGGCGAGCTCCTCACGCTGGGCGACCTCGACCAGCCCGAGCAGCATGTACGCCGGCTCGAGCACGGCGACGTGGCGGGCCAGCTCCGCGGGGACCCCGCGCCGCTCGTAGCTCGCCTGCCGCTCCTGGAACGCCTCCAGCTCCCGGCCCGTCATCAGCTCCGGCAGCTGCGCCATCGTCGCCTGGACCGGCCCGGCGAACAGCTCCACCGTCCCGCTGCTGTCCAGGGGCGGGCGGCGGTTGTTGACCAGCCACCGCGACGCGCGCTCGACCAGCGTGCGCATCTGGATCCGCATCGAGGTCTGCACCCTGGCCTCGAGCTGGTTGTCGTGCGCCTTCAGCTCGTCGCGCAGCGGCAGCGAGGCGTAGATCTCGCGGGCCACGAAGTTGGCCCTGGTCAGGTCGGCCACCGAGGCGCCGGTCTCGTCGGCGAGCCGCGGCCAGTACGTCATGCCGGCGCCGTTGACGAGGTCGTTGACCACCTGGGTCACGATGATCTCCCGACGCAGCGGGTGCGACTCGATCTGCGCGCGGAACCCCTCGCGCATCGGCGTGGGGAAGTAGGCCTTGAGGTCCAGGTCGAGGTAGGGATCGTCCGGGAGGTCCCCCGCCAGGAGCTCCTCGGCCAGCACGATCTTGGTCCACGCCAGGAGCACCGCCAGCTCGGGCGGGGTGAGCCCCTGACCACGGTCGAGGCGGCGGCGCACCTCCCGGCGGGACGGCAGGCCCTCGATCTCGCGGTCGAGGGTGCCCGCCTTCTCGAGCCTGCGCATGAAGTCCTCGTGGACGTGCAGCAGCGACGGCGCGTGCGCGACGGCGTTGGCGATGGCGAGGTTCTGCTCGTAGTTGTCGCGCAGCACGAGCGCGGCGACCTCGTCGGTCATCTCCGCGAGCAGGGCGTTGCGCTGCTTGGCGGTGAGGTCGCCGTCCTTGACCACCCGGTCGAGCAGGATCTTGATGTTGACCTCGTGGTCGGAGGTGTCGACCCCGGCCGAGTTGTCGATGAAGTCGGTGTTGATCCGCCCCCCTTCGTCACCGGCACCGCCGCTCAGGACGTATTCGATCCGGCCGGCCTGGGTGAGCCCCAGGTTGCCTCCCTCGCCCACGCACCGGGCGCGCACCTCGGAGCCGTTGACCCGGATCGCGTCGTTGGCCTTGTCGCCGACGTCGGAGTGGGTCTCGGCCTCGCCCTTGACGTAGGTGCCGATGCCGCCGTTCCAGAGCAGGTCGACGGGCGCCTGGAGGATCGCCTTCATCAGCTCGGCCGGGGTCATCTTCTCCACGGACTCGTCGATGCCGAGGCTCTCGCGGACCGCGTCGTTGAGCCGGACCGACTTGAGCGAGCGTGGGAAGACACCGCCGCCCTCGGAGATCAGGCTCTTGTCGTAGTCCTGCCAGCTCGAGCGCGGCAGCTCGAAGAGCCGTCGGCGCTCGGCGTACGACGTGGCTGCGTCGGGTGTCGGGTCGAGGAAGATGTCGCGGTGGTCGAACGCCGCCACCAGCCTGGTGGTCTCGGAGCAGAGCATCCCGTTGCCGAACACGTCGCCGCTCATGTCGCCGATGCCCACCGCGGTGAACTCCTCGGTCTGGCAGTCGATCCCACGCTCGCGGAAGTGCCGCTGCACCGAGACCCACGCGCCGCGGGCGGTGATGCCCATGGCCTTGTGGTCGTAGCCGACCGAGCCGCCGCTCGCGAAGGCGTCACCCAGCCAGAAGCCGTAGTCGAGCGCGACCTCGTTGGCGATGTCGGAGAACGTCGCCGTCCCCTTGTCGGCCGCGACCACCAGGTAGGAGTCGTCGCCGTCGTGTCGGAGCACGTCGTCGGGCGGCACGGTCTCGCCGTCGACGAGGTTGTCGGTGATGTCGAGCAGCCCGGAGATGAAGGTCTTGTAGCAGGCGACGCCCTCGGCCAGCCACGCGTCCCGGTCGGCCGCGTCGGGCAGCTGCTTGCAGAAGAAGCCGCCCTTGGCCCCGACCGGCACGATCACGGTGTTCTTCACCATCTGCGCCTTGACCAGCCCGAGCACCTCGGTGCGGAAGTCGTCGCGCCGGTCGGACCAGCGCAGGCCGCCGCGCGCCACCGGCCCGAACCGGAGGTGGACCCCCTCGACCCGCGGTGAGTAGACGAAGATCTCGAACTTGGGACGCGGCTGCGGCAAGTCCGGGATCGCCGACGACTCCAGCTTGAACGACATGTAGGAGTGCGGCCCGCCGGTCCCGCCCTCGTCGGCCCGCGCCGGCTGGAAGTAGTTGGTGCGCAGCGTCGCCTTGATGTGGGTGAGGTAGGAGCGCAGGATCCGGTCGTGGTCGAGGCTGGCCACGTCGTCGAGCGCGGCGAGGATCTTCTTCTCGACCTCCTCCTGCGCCGGTCCCCCACCGGCCGGGTCGAACCTCGCCTCGAAGAGCGCGACGAGGAGCCGGGTGATGTCGACGTTCCCGCGCAGCGCGCCCTCGATGTAGTCCTGCGCGAACGGGGTGTTGCCCTGCCGCATGTACTTCGCGTACGCGCGGAGCACGGTCGCCTGCCGCCAGGTCAGCCCGGCGGCGAGCACCAGCCCGTTGAAGCCGTCGATCTCGTTGTAGCCGTCCCACACGGCCCGCAGCGCGTCCTGGAACAGCTCGCGCGAGCCGCTGCGCAGGTGCTCGCCGTAGCGCAGGCCGAACTCGTAGATCATCGACTCGCGCTCGAGCCCCTCGAGCGCGTAGGGCCGCTCGTCGACGACCTCGACGCCCATCGACGAGAGCATCGGCAGCACCTCGGAGAGCGAGAGCGGGGCGCCGATCCGGTAGACCTTCAGCCGGGCCTCGCCGCGACCCGCGTCGAGGTGCTCGTAGAGCGAGAGGTCGAGGCCGCCGTCGTGGGGGCCGTCGGTCTGGATCGCCTCGAGCCGGCCCAGGTCGACCGCGGCGGTGCGGGCGGAGAAGTCCTCCTTGTAGGCCTCCGGGAACGACTCGGCATAGCGCCGGCCGAGGATCGTGCCGACCTCCTCGCCGTACTCCGCGATCACGGCCTGGGTGAAGTCGTCGCGCCAGGAGCGGGAGGCCTCGGTGAGGCGGCGCTCGAGGTCGGCGGTGTCGACGTCGGGGATCGTGTCGCCCTTGGGCAGGTGCACGACGAAGTGGACCCGCGCGGTCGTGGACTCGTTGATCCGGACCGTGAACTCGATCGACTCGCCGTGCAGCTGCTCCTGGAGGATCCGCTCGAACCGTTCGCGGACGCCGGTGTTGTAGCGGTCGCGGGGCAGGTAGACGAGGACCGAGACGTAGCGGCCGTAGGTGTCGCGGCGGATGAACATCCGCACCGCGCGACGCTCGCGGGCGCTCATGGCGGCCTCGGTCATCGGCGCGAGCTCGTCGATCGGGGTGTGCAGCAGCTCGTCGCGCGGGTAGGTCTCGAGGGTGTCCATCAGCGCCTTGCCGGCGTGGCTGCGCGGGTCGAAGCCGCTGCGCTTGAGCACCTCCTTGGTCTTCTCCCGGATCAGCGGGATCCGCATCAGGCTCTCGGTGTAGGCCGCGCTCGCGAGGAGACCGAGGAAGCGGCGCTCGCCGTTGACCTCGCCGTTCTCGTCGAACGTCTTCACCCCGACGTAGTCGAGGTAGGCCGGGCGGTGGACCGTCGCGCGCGAGTTGGCCTTGGCCAGCACCAGGAGCGTCTTCTCGCGGGCGCGGGCCGCGACCGCCTCGGGCAGCTTGCCGGAGGACTCGGACATGTCGGTGTCCGATCGCAGGATGCCCAGGCCGGTGCCGGGCAAGGCCCGCAGGTGGTCACCGTCGTCGTGCACCTCGAGCTTGTACTCGCGGTAGCCGAGGAAGGTGAAGTGCTCGTTGGCCAGCCACTCGAGGAGCTCGGCCGCCTGGCGCACCTCGTCGGGGTCGAGCGGCGGCGGGTCATCGCGGAGGTCGGCGACGATCGCGTCGACCTGCGCGTGCATCTTGCGCCAGTCCTCGACGGCCTCGCGGACGTCGCGGAGGACGCGCTGGATGTCCTCGACGATCGCGTCGGGGTCGTCGCCCTCCGGCAGCCGGTCGACCTCCACGTGCATCCACGACTCGCGGACCGCCTCGCCCTCGGGGTCGAGGGCGCCGTCGGGCACCGACCGGACCGACTGGAGGGCACCGGTGATGTCTCGCACGACGTCGAAGCTGGGGTGGATGACGACGTGCACGTCGCGCAGCTGCCGGGACAGCTCCATGGTGAGCGAGTCGACGAGGAACGGCATGTCGTCGATCACGACGTCGACCACGCTGTGCCCACTGGCCGACCAGCCGTGCTCGGCCAGCGTCGGCGTGGTGACCCGCACCTGCGCGGTCCCCTGGGGGCGGCTGCCGGCGAGCTTGTAGTGCGCCGCGAAGGCGCCGTAGATGTCCGCGTCGCTGCGCTCCACGAGGTCCTCGGGCGCGACGTGACGGTAGTAGGCGCGCACCAGCTCCGGGATGTGCTCGTGGGGCGGCCCCCCGGTGCCCTTCCCCGCTTGGCCGAGAGCGATCGCCTTGTCGATCAGCTCGGCCTTGGCCTGCTCGGTCGTCTGCTGGTGCGTCGTCGTTGACACAAGGCCGAGGTTAGTCCCCGCTCGCCCGCGATTCGTCTGCGGGATGACCGGGGTTTCGCGGCGTAGCGACGCAGACGAATCGCTAGAGATCGGAGCGGAGCCCCCACAGCAGCGGGTAGTAGCGCAGCGGCAGCCGGCCGCGGAGGTACGTCGAGCCGCTCGACCCCCCGGTGCCGGACTTCGAGCCGATCATCCGCTCGACCATGGTCACGTGCCTGGCCCGCCAGTTGGCGGCGAGCTCGTCGTGCTGGAGCAGCGCCTCGCTCACGCCCCACACGTCGGCGTACTGCGACCGGTCGTGCGCCGCGGTCCGAAGCGACTCGCGGATGTCGTCGTCGCTGTCCGCCGGGAGCCCGCGGGCACGGAGCACGTCGACGAACGCGTCCCACAGCGTCGGCTCGTCGAGGCGTCGCTGCAGCCGGGCCTGCTCCGCCTCGGTGAGACCTTTGAACCGCTCGACGTACGCCGGGTCCTTGGCGCCGGAGAGGAACTCCAGCTCACGGAACTGCACCGACTGGAAGCCGCTCGCCGGTGCCAGCCGCTGCCGGAACTCCAGGAAGTCCTGCGGGGTCATCGTCTCCAGCACGTCGATCTGGTGGACCAGCACCCGCTCGATGACATGGACCCGCTGCAGCAGGTGCTGGGCCCACCACAGCTTGCCCTCGGTCATCGCGTCCCGCGCGGCGGCCGTCTCGTGCAGCAGCTGCTTGAACCACAGCTCGTAGACCTGGTGGATCGTGATGAACAGCAGCTCGTCGTGCGCCGGCGGGTCGGACTCGAGGTGCTGGGAGTCCAGCAGCTGCGGCAGCCGCAGATAGCTGCCGTAGGTCAGCTGCGCTCCCTGCTCCCCGAACGAGACGAACCGGTCGTCTGCCTGTTCCTGCGCCATGACCTCACCGTAGCCACACCGCTTCAGGCCGCACCGCCGGTCGCTCGTCGACCGCGCACTCTGCCGGGCCGGTGGAAGACCGCCACCAGCACCGCACACGCCAGGGCCACGAGGACGTCGATCCCGATCGCCGTACGGATGCCGAGGAGGACCTGGTCGGTCCCCCCGGCGGCGGAGCCCATGGTCGTGGTCGCGATCGCGGACATCACCGGGATGCCCATGGTGATCCCGATCTGCTGGCTCATGGTGGCCAGGCCCGTGACCAGCCCTTGCTCGTCGTCCGGCACCCCGCCCGTGACCGTGACCATGAACCCCACGATGGCCACGAGGTTGGCGACTCCACCAAGGAACGTCGAGAGCAGCAGCAGCCACATCCGGTCGCTGGTGGTGTCCAGGAGGAGGAGCGGGGCGGTCGCGACCGCCTGGACGCACAGACCTCCCACGACGGCGCCCCTGGCTCCGCGGGCCGCGATGACCCGTGGTCCCAGCACGCCGCCGATCACGGTGCCCGCTCCGAGGACGGAGAACGTCAGGCCCGCCTCGAGGGCGGAGAACCCGAGCACGTCCTGCAGGTAGAGGGTCAGGAGGAACACCAGCGAGGTCTCGGTGGCGAACGCGACCACGCCGGCGACGTTGCCCCAGGCGACCGAACGCCGGCGGAGCAGGCCCACGGGCACCAGGGGCTCGCTCGCGCCCTTCTCGATCGCGTAGAACGCCACCAGGCAGGCGAGACCTCCGACCAGCGCGACCAGAGCCTTCGGGTCCGTCCAGGACTCCGCGCCCGCGGTGGTGAGTCCGTAGACGACGGCGAGCAGCCCCACGGTCACGGCGACCGCGCCGGGCAGGTCGAGCCGGGGACGCTGGACCGGGCGGCTCTCGCGGAGCACGACGGGTGCCACGACGAGGACCGCGGCGGCGACCCCGACGTTGACGTAGAACGCCCATCGCCAGCTGAGCAGGTCGGTCAACAGACCCCCGGCGATCGCGCCGGTGGTGAATCCGGCGGCCATCAGGGCGCCGTTGAGGCCCAAGGCACGGTCGCGGCGCGGCCCTTCGCTGAACACCGTGGTCAGCAGGGAGAGGGCTGCGGGCGTGACGATGGCGGTGGCCAGGCCCTGGGCGACCCGCGCGCCGAGCAGCACGCCCGGTGTCGTGGCCAGCCCGCCGGCCAGGGAGGACGCCCCGAGCAGCGCGATGCCGATCAGGAACAGCCGGCGGCGGCCGAACAGGTCGGCGACCCGTCCGAAGGTCAGCGTGAACCCGGCGGCGCACAACGCGAAGGCGGAGGCGATCCACTGCAGGTTGTGCAGCGAGAACCCCACGTCGGCGCCGATCTCGGGCAGGGCGACGTTGAGGATCGAGAAGTCGACGGCCAGGGTGAAGCTCGCGGTCAGCAGGACGGCCAGCACCACCCGCTCTCGGCCGGTCATGGCGGTCTCGCTGACGGCCGGGGCCGGTGGGAGAGCGCCCTCCTCCACGGCGCTCAGGTCGAGTCGGCTCACGGGTCTTTCCTCTCAGGCTGGGGGGTGCGACGGATGCCGCGTGCCTCAACGCTGCGGCCAGGCGAAACACCCAGCCAGAGCCCTGCCGGGAATAGCACCGGCGTGCCTGGCACTGACAGGGACAGGCAGGTTCCGGCCAGGGAAGGGACGATGGGACGTATGGAGCAGGTTCTGAGCCGCACCGGCGAGCTCGGCGACTTCTTGAGGACCCGCCGCGCGCGGCTGAGCCCCGAAGACGTCGGTCTGACGTCGTACGGCGCGCGACGCGTCCCGGGGCTGCGGCGCGAGGAGCTGGCGATGCTCGCCGGGGTGAGCCTCACCTACTACACCCGCCTGGAGCAGGGGCAGAGCGTCAACGCCTCGGCCTCGGTGGTCGACGCGATCGGTCGCGCCCTCTGCCTCGACGTCGACGAGCGTGCGCACCTGCACGATCTCGCCAAGCCGTCGTCGCGCAGGGAGCGGCGGCCCCGCCCGCCGGCCCGCCTTCGTCCGGGGATCAAGACGCTGATCGAGGCGATGAGCGACGTCCCGGTGCTGGCCCTCGGCCCGTCCACCGACGTCCTCGCGTGGAACCGCCTCGGGCACGCCCTGGTCGCCGGGCACGTGGCGCGCGATGCCCCCGAGCACGTCGCGACCCGGCCCAACCTGACCAGGATGCTGTTCCTGGACCCGCACACCCGCGAGCTCTACGTCGACTGGGACGGGGAGGCGCGCCGGGCAGTCGCGTCGCTGCGACTGGTGGCCGGACGGCTCCAGGACGATCGCGCGCTGGCCGAGCTGGTCGGGGAGCTCTCCATCGCCAGCCCGGTGTTCGCGGGACTGTGGGCCAAGCATCCGGTCCACAGCTGCGCCAGCGGCACCAAGCAGCTCGACCATCCCGAGGTCGGACGCCTCGAGCTGGGCTTCGAGGTGCTGCACCTGCCCGACAGTCCCGGAGTCCGTCTGCTGACCTACTCGGCCGCTGAGGGGAGCCCCGCCCGGGAGTCCGTCGCGCTGCTGGCCCGGCTGGCGAGCGAGGCCTAGCCGCGTGGCCCGGCGGGCCGGCCGCGCGGGCGGCGGTTGACCAGCCAGATGCCGAGCGCCACGGCGGCGCCACCGAGCAGCAGCGTGAGGTGCGCGTCCTCGCCCAGCAGCAGCACGCCCTGGACCGCGGCGAGCACCGGCACGGCGAAGGTCCAGCTGCTGACCACCCCTGCCTTCCCCCTGCGCAGCAGGAGGAACTGGAGCCCGAGCCCGCCGATGCTCGCCCCGGCGCCCGCCCAGACCGCCGCGACCAGCAGGGCCGGGCCCCACTCGACCGACGGCGCGGGCCCGATCCCGAGACCGACCAGGGCGGCGATCGGCACCAGGCCGTAGGCGTTCATCAGCAGCAGCAGGTCGAGGACCGACAGGTCGGACGGCACACCGGTGAAGATCAGCGTCCCGGCCGCCCACGAGACCGCGCTCAGCAGCAGCAGGACGACCGCGGACCGGGGCGTGGCACCCACGTCGAGCTCGCCCGCCACGACGACCACGACACCGAGCCAGCCCAGCGCCATCCCCGCCACCTGCCACAGCCGCAGCCGCTCGTCCCGGAGCAGCCACGCGCCGAGCGCGACGAGGAACGGCTGGGTGTAGATCAGCACCGAGCCGACGCCGACCGGTGCGTCGACCAGCCCGAGGTTCTGCAGCACCAGGAAGCCCGCCACGTTGCTCAGGCCGAGCGGGACGGCGTAGGTGTGCAGCCGCCGGTCGAGCAGGCCGTGCCACCGGTTGCCGAGAGCGCACACGGCCAGCAGGGTGACCAGCGCGGCCACCACCCGGAGGACGGTGAAGCTGTTGGGGTCGGCGTGGCGGAGCCCGAGCTTGATCGCCACGAACGCGGTGCTCCACACCAGCCAGAGCGCCACGACCAGGGCAGGGGTCCCACCGGCGAGGCTCCTGCCCCTCGCGGAGGCGCCGGCGAAGTCCCTGACGAGTCGGCCCACGCTGCGACCCTAGGTGTCCGGGGATGCACGATGATGGGCGCCGTGGCGACCCGACTGACCTACGACCTGACCTACGACGCGACGCTGACCGAGGTCGGCGAGATGCTGATGGACCCCGCGTTCCGTGAGCAGGTCTGCGACGCCCAGGGCGCGCTGCGCCGGACCGTCAGCGTGGGCCAGGACGGCGCAGGCATGAAGGTCGTCGTCGACATGGTGCAGGCCGCGGAGGGCATCCCCGGGTTCGCCAAGCGGTTCGTCGGCGACGAGATCCACCTGGTGCAGACCGAGTACTGGTCCGACATCGAGACCGGCCGCGTCGGCATCGTCATTCCCGGCAAGCCCGGGCAGATGAACGGCACCGTGACGCTCCGCGAGGCCGGCGGCACCGTCACCGAGACGGTCGAGATGGAGGTCCGGGTCGGCATTCCCCTGGTCGGCGGCAAGATCGAGTCGCTGATCGCCGACCTGCTGCGCAAGGCGCTCCGGGCAGAGAATGCCGTCGGCCGCCGCTACCTCACGAGCTGACGTGGAGATCCCCCTCGCGCAGACCCGGCTCGACCTGTTCGCGGCCCTCGCCCTCGTCGTGTACGCCGCGATCCTCACCGGGCTCGTCGCGGTCGCGTTCGTCCTCCTCGACGGCGTCGCCCTGCTCGTCGTACTGATCGCGCTGGTGGTGTTCTGGCTGTTCCACTCCGGGCTCTACGTCTTCTCGTGGACCCGGATGCGCAAGGTGTCCCACCCGCTCGGGCTGCACGGCGACGGCCTCCACGCCCGCTCGCAGTTCGGTGAGCTGGTGGCGCCGTGGGAGACCATCCGGTCGGTGGCCGTCGAGCGGGCCTGGAGCGGCAGGAGGCTGCGGATCCGGCTGGTCCCGCCGGGCGACCCCGCGCATGCCGGCATCGTGCACGACGGCCTCGACCCGAGGATGTTCACGATCGTGGTCAGGCGCGGGATGCGCTACTCGCTGCGCGCTCTCGACATCGACGTCGACGAGCTGCGCCAGGCGTTCACCGTGCAGTCCGGCGGTCGGGTGCGGGTCAGCTGACAACGACTAGGCGTCCTCGTCGTCGTGCCGGCGACGCAGCGCGATGACCCCACCGAGGACGATGAACGGACCGAACGCGAGCACCAGCGTCAGCACCTTCTCGTAGGGGTGCAGGCCGCCCAGGTGCAGCGCGACGAGGTCCGCGACGACCGCGCTCACCCCATGTAGGGGTAGCGGTAGTCGGTCGGCGGCACCAGGGTCTCCTTGATCGAGCGCGGTGAGGTCCAGCGCAGCAGGTTGACCGCGGCGCCGGCCTTGTCGTTGGTGCCCGAGGCCCGGCCACCGCCGAAGGGCTGCTGCCCGACGACCGCGCCGGTGGGCTTGTCGTTGATGTAGAAGTTGCCGGCCGCGAACCGGAGCTCCTCCTGCGCCCAGGCCACGGCCCGGCGGTCGCGGGCGATGATCGAGCCGGTCAGCGCGTACGGCGCGATGCCCTCCAGCTGGCGGGCCACCTTCTCGAAGTCGCCGTCGTCGTAGACGTGCACCACCAGGATCGGCCCGAAGTACTCGGTGTGGAACATCTGGTCGGTGGGGTCGCCGCCCTCGACGACGGTCGGCCGCACGAACCAGCCCACCTTGTCGTCGGTCTGGCCGCCCACCAGGATGTCGAGCTTGGCCTGCCGCTTGGCCCGCGCGATCGCGGCCTTGTGCTTGGCGAACGCCCGGTCGTCGATCACCGCGCCCATGAAGTTGGAGAAGTCGGTGACGTCGCCCATCGGCAGCGCCTCGATCTCGGCGAGGAACGAGTCCCTCATCTTGTTCCACACCGACCTCGCGACGTACGCGCGAGAGGCCGCCGAGCACTTCTGGCCCTGGAACTCGAACGCGCCGCGGATCAGCGCCGTGCGGACCACCTCGGGGTCGGCGGTCGGGTGGGCGAGCACGAAGTCCTTGCCGCCGGTCTCCCCCACGATCCGCGGGTAGGAGCGGTAGGAGGCGATGTTCTCCCCCACCGTGCGCCACAGGTGCTGGAACGTCGGCGTCGAGCCGGTGAAGTGGATGCCGGCCAGGTCCGGGTGCGCGAGCGTGACCTTCGAGACCTCGATGCCGTCGCCGGGCAGCATGTTGATGACACCCGGCGGCAGCCCGGCCTCCTCCAGCAGCTCCATGGTCAGCGACGCCGCCAGCTGCTGGGTCGGCGACGGCTTCCAGATCACGGTGTTGCCCATCAGCGCCGGCGCGGTCGGCAGGTTCCCGGCGATCGCGGTGAAGTTGAACGGCGTGATCGCGTAGACGAACCCCTCGAGCGGACGGTGGTCGGTGCGGTTCCAGACACCCGGGCTGTTCGCGATCGGCTGGTCGGTGAGGATCTGCTTGGCGTAGTGGACGTTGAACCGCCAGAAGTCGATCAGCTCACACGCGCTGTCGATCTCCGCCTGGAACGCCGTCTTGGACTGGCCCAGCATCGTCGCGGCGTTGATCCGCTGGCGCCACGGGCCGGCCAGCAGGTCCGCGGCCTTGAGCAGCACCGCGCACCGGTCGTCCATGTCCAGGGAGCGCCAGTCCGGTGCCGCATCCGTCGCCGCCTTGACCGCCGCCCGCGCGTCGGCCTGGGTGGCGGCCTTGAACCGGCCCAGCACGTGCTGGTGGTCGTGGGGCTGCACCACCTTCGTCTCCGCGCCGCCACCGGCCTTCCACCGGCCGCCGACGTAGCCGCGCAGGTTCTTCTCGCGCTTCTCGAGCCGCTCGAGCTCCACCAGCAGGGCCTCCCGCTCGGGACTGCCCGGCGCGTAAGACAGGTTCGGCTCGTTGGTCGGAGCCGGCGGGAAGGTGATCGCGTCCATGCCTCGGACACTATCCGGCCAGAATCGCGTCGATCTCCTGGGTGGCGTACCAGCCGAGGTCCTCGTCCGGGTCGGCCCCCGCCGGCCGGTCCACGGGGTCTGCGTGCACGGCGACCACGTCGCGCAGTGCCACCTCGCCGTCCGGGTCGGGCACGTCGGCGACGACGACCACACGGCGGCCGGGGCCGCCGACCAGCTCGGCGGACTCCGCCGCGGCGGCCAGCAACGCGGCGTACTCCTGCTCCTCGCTGTCACCGTCGGCGACGTACCGCTCGGCCGAGGCGGGCAGCGACCCGTCGTCGCGCAGCCGGGCCAGCCCGCCCAGCGTGGTGGGGAGGTAGACCCTCACGGAGGAGCGCTCACGGCTTGGGGGCGGCCTTCTTGCGCCGGCCGCGCGGGATCTTCGGCCGGCCGCCGGTCGCGGTGTCGAGCAGCTCGGTGAGCGCCTCGGTCACGCACTGGCCGAGGACGTCGGCGTCCGGCACCAGGTCGCGGTCCGCGGTGATCCCGTAGAACACCTGCCCGTCGTAGGACGTCACGCCGATCGCGAGCGTCTGGCCCGGCAGCAGCGGCGGGATCGGGAAGGTGCGGAGCATCCGCGCGCCGGCGGCGTAGAGCGGGGACTGCGGGCCCGGCACGTTGGTGATCGAGAGCTGGAAGTCGCGGCGCACCTCCGCGGCCGCGACCCTCGAACCGATGGCATGGAAGGTCGTGGGCGCGAAGCCGGCGATGCCCGCGAGCCGGTTGGCGGCCACCGCCCGGCCGGTGTCCTTGTAGGTCTGGAACGAGTAGGACACCTGGTGCAGGCGGACCACCGGGCTGGCCTCGGCGATCGGCAGGGTCACGAAGTGGGGGGCGATCTGGCTGCCGAGAGAGGTGGCCTCGAGCTCACGGTCGATGACCGAGACCGGCACCACCGCCTGGATGTGGCGCAGTCCGCCCATCGACTCCGAGCGCGTCATCAGCCACGCGCGCAGCGCACCGGTCAGGGTGGTGAGGATGACGTCGTTGATCGTGCCGCCGTGCGCGTCGCGGATGGTGCGGTAGTCGGCGAGCCGGGTCTCGACACCGACCACCCGGCGCTGCTGGGAGAGCTCCCCGGAGAGCGCGTGGCCGCGGTCAGGACGGCGGCCGGTCAGCCCGGCGACGACCTTGCCCGCACGCGAGCTGAGCCGGTCCGCGGTCCTCAGCGCCGACTCGACCGCCTGCCGTGCCGAGTCGAGCGCGGTGTCGCGCTGGGTGAGGTTGTCGTGGAGCGCGCTGGCCAGCAGCCCGGCGCTGGACGGGGGCCGGTGCGGGTGCCACTCCTCGCCGCCGAGGATCTTGACCTCGGGGTCCTTGTCCAGCAGCACCTGGCCGAGGTCGACGGTGTCGACGCCGTCGACCAGCGCCTGGTGGGTCTTGTAGAGCAGCGCCACCCGGCCGTCGGCCAGGCCCTCGACGAAGTAGATCTCCCACAGCGGCCGGGCCCGGTCGAGGGGACGCGAGACGATCCGCGAGACCAGCTCGCGCAGCTGCTCGGTGTTGCCGGGGCGCGGCAGTGCCGAACGACGTACGTGGTAGCCGATGTCGAAGTGCTCGTCGTCGACCCAGACCGGCGTGGCGAGGTGGCCGGGGACCGACTGCACGCGCTGGCGGTAGCGCGGCACGAAGGGGATCCGGTCGAGGATGAGCGCCACGAAGCGGTCGTAGTCGAAGCCTCCCCCTCCCGTCGACGCGGCAGGGTCGCCCGGGTCGAAGACCTCGACGGTGGCGTTGTGGCGCGGGGTGCTCGGCGTCTCGAGGTCGAGGAACGCGAGATCGCGGGGGCGCAGGCGGTCGCTCATGTGCGCCTCAACACCCCCATCCGTCCGGTTTGGCCGTCGTGGGATTCTTACAGAGGTCTCAGGACGCCCGCTCATGCCGTCCGTCACCATCGTGAGGACCGCTCACCCCTTCCCCACACCACCAGGAGCTCCACTTGATGCGGCGCGCACTCGCTGTCCTCGCTCTCGTCGTCTGCAGCACCGGCCTGGCCGGCTGCGGGGACGACGACTCCAGCGGCTCGGGCGACGGGACAGACCGCGACACCAAGACCATCGAGGTCACCATCAACGGCGACAGCGTCACCCCGAACGGCGACCGGGTCGAGGTGGCCGTCGACCAGCCCATCGAGCTCGTGATCAAGGCCGACGCCGAGGGCGAGATCCACGTCCACTCCGACCCGGAGCACGAGTTCACCTACGGCGCCGGGACCACCAGCCTGAAGGCGTTCACGATCGACAAGCCGGGGCTCGTCACCGTCGAGTCGCACACGCTGGAGAAGACGATCGTCCAGCTCGAAGTGAAGTAGCCCCGCGCGTGGATCCGGGGTCCCCGTCGTGGGGCGAGGTCTTCGCGCACGGGATCGGCGGCTCGAAGGACCTGCCCATCCCGCTCGAGCTGACCATCGCGGGCGCCGTCGCGGCGCTGACGGTCAGCTTCACGGTCCTGGCGGTCGCGTGGCGGACACCGCGCTACGACGGCGGCCGGACCGGCCGGCCAGCACCCGGACGGCTGGCGCGGGTGGTCGACTCGCGGGCGTGGTTCGTGTTCTGGCGGGCCTTCGGCCTGGTCGCGTTCGGCTACACCGTGCTGGTCGCCATCGCTGGCGAGGACAGCCTGCTCAACCCGTTCTTCGGGATCTTCTACGTGCTGCTGTGGGTGGGGTTCGTGCCCGCGTCGCTCCTTCTCGGGCCGGCGTACAAGGCGATCAGCCCGGTGCGCACCATCAACGCGGCGTTCGCCCGGCTCTCCGGCGGGGACCCCGAGCGGGGCGTCTTCACCTACCCCGAGTGGCTGGGCCACTGGCCGGCGGCCCTGGGCCTCTACGCGTTCGTGTGGATGGAGCTGGTCTACCCGTTCGCCACCGAGCTGGGACCGGTGCGGCTCTGGTGCGCGGTCTACGTCGCGGCCATGCTGGTCGGCGGCGCACTGTTCGGGGACACCTTCTACGAGCACGCCGATCCGTTCGAGGTCTACTCCACCCTGGTCTCGCGGATGTCGGTGTGGGGACGCCGGGCAGAGCAGCTGGTGGTCCGGAGCCCGCTGGCGAACCTGGCCACCACGCCGGTCACGCCCGGGCTGGTCGCGGTGACCGCCGTGATGTTCGGGAGCACGGCGTTCGACTCGTTCAAGGACTCGACCCGCTGGGTCAAGTTCATCCAGGGAGACTTCGTCCAGGACCACGGCCTGACCCACCTCTTCGACAACCTGGGGCTGCTCGGCTTCGTGCTGGTGGTGGCGGTGGTGTTCACGATCGGGACGATGCTGACCGGCGTCGGCCCCGACCAGCCGCGGCGGGAGCTGCCCGGGCAGTTCGCGCACTCGATCGTGCCGATCGTGATCGGCTACGTCCTCGCGCACTACCTGACCTACCTGATCGTGGTGGGCGGGCAGACGATCGCCTACGTGAGCGACCCGTTCAGCAACGGGTCCAACTGGTTCGGCACCGCGGACTGGCAGCCGACCTACTACTTCTCCTACCACCCGAGCGTGCTGGCGACCCTCAAGGTCCTGTTCGTCGTCACCGGTCACGTGGTCGGTGTGGTCGCCGCGCATGACCGCGCGATCCACCTGCTGCCGAAGCGGCACCAGCTCACCGGCCAGCTCTCGCTGCTGGTCGCGATGATCTGCTTCACCGCGGGCGGGTTGTACTTGCTGTTCGCGGCCTGAGGACGGCCCGCGCGCGACCCTGGCTCTGTCCCTGGACCGGACGCGGGAGGACCGCGTCGGCCAGCCGGCCGACCGCGACCGCGATCGGGCTCTCGGCGTTGGTCTCGAGCACGGTGCGGCCGGCGACCAGGGCTCGGTCGACGGTGGGCCGGTCCTCGGGGAGGAAGTGCAGGCCGACCGGGCGCGCGAAGTCGGTGAGCATCTGGGTGACGTCACGCTCGGTCCAGCCGATCGTGGGCCGCATCCGGTTGACCACGACCCTGGTGGCCGACAGCGGGCTCCGCTCGCGGAGGTCGACGAGGGCCCGGACCAGCCGCGACAGGCCGACCGGGTCGGCGGTGCCGACCACGAGCACCTCGTCGGCGACGTCGAGCGCGGCCAGGGTGAGCTGGTTGCGGCCGGGGCGGCCGCTGAGGTCGTCGTCGTCGAGGCCGAACCCGGTGTCGATCACGACGTGACCGTGCCGGCTCGCGGTCTCGGCGAGGAGCTCGACGGTGCCGGGCCGGACCTCGGCCCAGCGGTCGGGACGCGGCAGCCCGGTGACCACGGTGAACTGCTGGTCGAAGGCCCGCTGGACGCTGCTGAAGCGTTCCTCCAGCATCCCGCTGCCGGCCAGCCGGGCCGCCGACAGCAGGCCGGACACCTCGTCGAGCACGCCGAGCGCCTGCGCGACCGTGCCGCCGTAGGGGTCGGCGTCGACGAGCGTGGTCCTGGCCCTGCGGCTGAGGACCGCGGCCAGCGCGGTGGCGACCGTGGTCCTGCCGGGTGCGCCGGCGGGTCCCCAGACGGCGATCACCCGGCCCTGGCTCGGCGCCGGGTGGTCCGGTGCGGGCGGCGGCTCGGGCGGCGGCCGATGCTCGGTGGTGACCGCCTCGGGAAGGGCCTCGAGGTCGTCGAGGTGGACCGTCGTGCGCACGCCGATCCGGCTGGCCCGCACCGTGCCGGGCTCGTCTGCGACGACCGCGACCGCCCGGACGTCGTGCTTCACGAGGTGGTCCACGGCAGAGAGGTCGAACCCCGGCGCCTCGATCGCGACCACCGCTGTGTCCGCCTGGCCCGAGCTCGCCGTGGCGAGCAGGTCGTCGACGTCGACGCAGCGCTTGAGGACCACGAGGTCGCGGTGGGCGCTGAGCAGTCCGAGAGCCCTGGTCTCCCAGGCCGCGCCGGCGGCGAGCAGCAGCAGGACCTTCATCCGCGCCGGACCACGGTGAGGCTCGGAGCGTCGTAGCGGGCCAGCAGGGCGAAGAACGCCGGAGCATCCTCCTCCGGCACCGCGACGACGAGCTGGCGCTTGCCGCTGGTGCCGAACGACGACGCCAGCTCCGGGGCGTCGACGACGGTGGCGCCGGTCAGGGCGGGGCCGTCGGGCGGCGGCGGGGCCTGGTCGGCGCCGGCGTCGGCGCTGATCGGTGCCACGACATAGATGTCGACCACGTCGCCGGGGGCGACCCCGGGCGGGACGAGCTCGGGCTCGACGGCGACGGGCACCTCGACCAGACCGGTCTGCTGCGGGGTGCCGGCAGCTCCCCTGGGGAGCAGCTCGCCCGCCGCCACGCTCCGGGTCAGCTCGAGGTCGGCCGGCAGCTCGTCGTCGACGGTGAAGTAGCCCGCGAGCGCATCGGTGTCCGCGAACCGGACCCGCTGCGCCACCAGGTCGTCGGCGCCGACGCGCTGACCGGCGCCGAGGTCGCGGGCGGCCGCCCAGACCTGCACCGTGTCGTCGGCGGCGGCCAGCACCCGGGCGCCCACGACGACGCTCGCCGCCACCAGCACGATGCCGATCCAGAGCCGCGGGTCGCGCCACGCGGGACGCTGCCCGCGCAGCGCCGCGGGCACGTCCGATGTCGTCGGCAGGCCCCCGCTGGCGGATGCGGCTGCCGTGGCATCCCCGAGATTGCGAGCCACGCCCTCATCATGCCCAGCGCGGCTTGACGGTGCCACCGCTCATCCACAGATCGTGATCCGTGAGGCGGGTGGGTTCGATGAGGTGCCACGATGAGCCCATGGCCGACCTCCCGCGCTTCCTCACGCTGCCGGACGTCGCGGAGATCCTCAGCACCTCGGTCGCACAGGTCTACGCGATGGTGCGTCGCGGCGACCTGCCCGCGATCAAGATCGGCGGCCGCGGGCAGTGGCGGGTCAGCGAGGGCGACCTCGAGGACTACATCGCCCAGCAGCGGGTCGAGACCCGGAAGTTCATCGACGACCACCCGTTCGACCCGGCCGACACCCCCGCGGACGACGACGTCACGACCTGAGTCCGGCGCGCTGGAAGGATGACCGGGTGCGTCGTGCCGTAGCTCCGCTGCTGGCGGTGGCCGTGGCGCTGGTGCTCGCGGACTCCGCGGTCGTCACGCTCGCACTGCCCGACATCCTCCGGCACCTGCACACCTCTGTCGGGCAGGTCGCGTGGGTGCTGATCGCGTTCAACGTCGTACTGGGACTGTGTGCCGTGCCGACCGCGGTCGGCTTCGCCCGGGCACAGCCGCGGATCATCAGCGCCATCGGCATCGCGGTGTTCGCCGGCTCCTCCGCGTGGTGTGCGGTCGCGCAGTCGATCGACGTGCTGATCGCCGCGCGGTGCGTGCAGGCGCTCGGCGGCGCGCTGGCGCTGGTCGGGTGCCTGGAGCTCCTGGTCGCGGAGTACGGCGAGCGCCGTGGCGTCACGGTCTGGGTCACCGCCGGGGTGGTCGGCACGGCCACCGGACCGTTCGCGGGCGGACTGCTCACCCAGGCCTTCTCGTGGCAGGCCATCTTCGTGGTGCAGGTGCCGTTCGCGGTGCTGGCGGTGCCGGCCGCGCTCGCCGTACCTGCCCCGGCAGCGCTCACGCCGGACCGGCACCGTCCCGCCGTACGCCCCAACCTCACCCTCGCCCTGCTGTCGGCCGCGCTCACCGCGGCGCTGTTCCTGCTCGTCCTGCTCCTGGTCGAGGGCTGGCGCCACTCCCCGGGGACCGCGGCGCTCACCGTCTCCGTGGTGCCGGTCGCGGCTCTCGCCGCCCGCCCGCTCGCCCGCGTCCTGCGACCTCCGCCCGAGGTCGAGGTGGCGGTGGGCTGCTTCCTCATCGCCGGTGGACTGGTCGGCCTGGCGATCCCGCCGTCGGCCCACCTGGCCTGGACAGTCGCGCCGCAGGCGCTGGTGGGCCTCGGCCTCGGGCTGACCGTCGACCGGCTGACCGCGCAGGCCATGGAGATGCGGCTGCCGCGGGTCAGGCACGCGGGGTGGACCATCGCCGCGCGCCACGTCGGGGTGGTCGTGGGCCTGGCGATCCTGACGCCGGTGTTCACCGCGGACCTTCAGGACGCCCAGGAGCCGGCCCAGGAGGCGATCGCGTCCCTGGTGCTCGACGCCCCGCTGAAGCCGGACGACAAGATCGCGATCGCCCAGGCCCTCGGGCGCGAGCTGTCGGCGCAGGAGGGTCAGATCCCCGACCTGCACCGCGCGTTCGCGACGGCGGACCTCGCCCCCGAGGAGCGCCCCGCCGCGGCGAAGCTCGAGCGCGACCTCGACACCCAGCTGGAGCGCGCCGCCACCCGGGCGTTCCGCGACTCCTTCCTCATCGGTGCCGGCCTCGCGCTCCTCGCGTTGCTCACCGTGGTCGCGCCCCGCCGGAAGGTGACGTCGTGACCGGTCTCGCTCGCCTGGTCGGCATGCCGGTCGCCGCGCTGGCCCTGGTGGGTGGTGTGCTCGGCGTACAGCTCGCCAACGGAGGAGGGTCGTTCGAGCCACTCCACCCGGCCGACCCGTGCGTCGCCCGTACGGTCACCTCACGGGCCGAGGGAATGGACGGCCTCACCGAGCGCCTGGTGCTGCTGGGCATCGACGGCGCGGCCTGTCGCCTGCACGTGAGCCGCGAGGCGCTGACGCTGGAGCTGGCGCAGCCCGGCACCCGCTCGGACGCCCAGGTCGACGCCCTCCGCGAGGGCCTGCTGGCCGCGGTCCAGCGGATGAAGGACGACGGGACCCTCCCCCCTGCGTCGGACCTCGTCGACGAGGCCCTCGACAACGCGGACCTCAACGGCTTCCTCGAGGCCGCGATCCGCGCTCTTCCCGACTCCGTCATCGACGCGGCCCTGAAGACAGACGACGTCCTCACCCGCACGATCGAGGACCTCGACCTGCGCGGCGTCCTCGCCGACCTCGACGACGAGCAGGACCTCTACGACCAGGTCAACGCCGCCGTCACCCGAGCGGTCAAGGCCTCCCTCGCCGCCCGCCTACAGGACCTGCTGTGACCCCTCGGAGCTAACCGACCTCGGAGTCGAGCGTGACGTCGATGTCCTTCTCGTCGCCGTCGCGCACGACGGTGAAGGTGAGCGTCTCGCCGGGCTGGTGCGAGCGGATCGAGACGATCAGGGCGATGCCGTCGGTGACCTTGTGGCCCTCCAGGGCGACCACGACGTCGCCCTTCTCCAGGCCGGCGTCCTCGGCGGGGGTGCCCTCGATGACCTCGTCGATCTCGGCACCTGCGCCGTCGCGCTGGCCGGTCTGCACCTTGGCGCCGATCACCGGGTAGCGGGCCTCGCCGTTGCGCAGGATCTGGTCTGCGGTCACCTTCATCTGCTCGACCGGGATCGCGAAGCCGACGCCGATGTTGCCGGCCTGGTCGCCGCCGGTGGTGCCGCCGGTGGTGGCGATGGCGGAGTTGACGCCGATCACCTGGCCGACCATGTTGACGAGCGGACCGCCGGAGTTGCCGGGGTTGATCGCGGCGTCGGTCTGGACGGCGTTGATGTAGGACGACTCCTCGGCCGAGTCGCCGGTGGTGACCGGTCGCTCGAGCGCCGAGACGATGCCGGCCGTCACCGTGGACGACAGGCCGAGCGGTGATCCGATCGCGACGACCGGGTCGCCGACGTGCAGGGCCCTGGACTCGCCCAGCGCGGCGGGCTTCATCCCCTTGGCCTCCTCGCAGAAGAGCACCGCGAGGTCGTAGACCGGCGAGCGGCCGACCACGGTGGCCTCGAAGCGGTTGCCGTCCTGGTCGACGACCTCGATCAGGCCGTCGTCGTCGGCGGCCTGCTCGACCACGTGGTTGTTGGTGACGAGGTGGCCCTCGTCGTCGATCACGAAGCCCGAGCCGGTCGCACCACCCTCCTGGCCGTCGTACTCCGCGGAGATCTGGACGGTGCTCGGCAGCAGCTCCTGTGCGACGGCGGCGACGGAAGCCTTGCCGCCCTTGATCGGCGCCGCGGTCTGGACGCTGGTCGTGGCCAGGCCCGGGCCGGGGTCGCCGCCGTCGGACGCGGACGTGTCGTCGCTGGTCTGGTGGTAGACCACGCTGCCGGCCACTCCGCCGGCCAGCCCGAGGACCAGCGCGAGGACCGCGATGGCCGGCCACATCCAGCCGCTCGGCCGACCACGTCCGGAGCCACCAGAGGTTGGTGGCGCCGGAGGGCCGGGCGGGCCAGGCGGGGTGGGCGGCAGGGTCTCCATCGGGGTGGTGCCGGGCGGCGGGTACGACGGCGGCGTCCAGGCGGGCCGTGGGCCGAGGGGCGCACCCAGCGGCTGGGTCTCCTCGTGGCCGGGGGCGCCGGGCTCGTCGTTCACATCCCTATTGTTCCCGGTCCACCTAAATGCCACACCGTAAGGGGCGAGTCCGGGCCGGTCAGGGCAGCGGCACCGCGCGCCGGTTGTGGACGTTGAGCCCGGCGGGGACGGGGGTCGTGACCGACGTGGCGGGCGCGCGACGATCCACGGTCGGGGCGTCGGCGGGCGCCGCGCCCAGGGCCAGCACTCCCATGACCGCCGCTCCAGCGGCGCCGCCACCCAGCGCGACCAGCGAGACCCGACGCGGCCTCGGGTCCGGCTCGGAGGCGAGGTAGAGGTCGCCCGGCGGCAGCCCCGCCGCCAGCGACGAGATCAGCGAGCCCTTGAGCGAGGACGGCGCGCAGGCGGTGTCGAAGGAGAGCCCGGCCAGCCGGGTCTTGACCCAGCCCTCGCGCTCGACGAGGTCGCGGCACTGGTGGCACGCGTGCACGTGCGCCCAGGCCCGCTCCTCCTCGGCGGTGGACATCTGGCCGTCGAGGAGCGCGCTGACGCGGTCGCCCAGGTGTCCGATCATGTGCGTCCCTGGAGCGTCCGGAGTGGAGCGGCGAGCGGGCCGGAGTAGCGCGCCCGCCCCGACGCCGGGGCGCGATGGGCCAGCGCCTTGCGGAGCAGGGCCCGGCCGCGGTGGATGCGCGACCGCACCGTGCCGAGCTTGGCGCCGAGGATCTCGGCGATCTCCTCGTAGGACAGCCCCTCGACGTCGCAGAGCACCACGGCAGCGCGGAAGTCCGGCGGCAGCGCCTGGAGTGCGTGCTCCACGTCGTCGTCGAACCGCTGGTCGGAGTACCACGTGTCGGGGCTCGGGGACGCGCTGGTCAGCCGGTCGGCGCGTTCCTCGGTCATCGCGTCGAAGCGGATCCGCTGCTTGCGGCGGGCCTGGTCGAGGAAGAGGTTGGTGGTGATGCGGTGCAGCCAGCCCTCGAAGGTGCCGGGGGTGTAGGTCGACAGCGAGCGGAAGACGCGCACGAAGACCTCCTGGGTGAGGTCCTCGGCATCGTGCCGGTTGCCGGTCAGCCGGTAGGCGAGGCGGTAGACCCGGTCGGAGTGCTGGTCGACGATCTCGTCCCAGGTCGGCACGGCGTCCGGCTCGGTGCCAGCGACGTCGTCCATGGTCCTCGGGTCTCCTGTTGCTGGGGGGTGCTTGGGGATGGTGAGGCTACGCCGTCTTCCTAAACGTTCCCTGTGAGCTGTCAGTGTGGTGAACGGACGACTGGGCGGCGGTGTTCCCGCTGATCGGTTCCTGATCGCGCTACGTTGCTTTCGTGACGGACCCGATCAGTACTCAGAGCTGGTCCTACGCCGAGGCCTTCGTCGCCGAGGACGACATCCTCAGCCGGGCGCGGGAGCGCGCCCAGGAGGTCGGCGTGGTCGCGATCGGCCCCGGCGGCGGCGCCGCGCTGCGCTTCCTCGCCTCGGTGATGGAGGCCCGCGCGGTGGTGGAGATCGGCACGGGCACCGGTGTCTCGGGGCTCTGGCTGCTGCGCGGCATGCGCTCCGACGGCATCCTGACCACGGTAGACATCGAGACCGAGCACCAGCGGCTGGCCCGCGAGACGTTCAACGAGGCGGGCATCGCGACCCAGCGGGCCCGCACGATCGCCGGCGCCGCGCTCGACGTACTCCCCCGGCTCACCGACGGCCACTACGACATCGCCTTCGTGGACGGCGACAAGGCGGAGTACACCGCGTGCCTCCGGGAGGCGCTGCGGCTGCTCCGCCCCGGCGGCGTCGTGGCCTTCGACAATGCCCTCTGGCACGACCGCGTCGCCGACCCCTCGGTGCGCGACGACGAGACGCTCGCGATCCGGGAGCTGATCCGCGAGGTCGGCGCCGACGACAGCCTGGTGCCGGTGCTGCTGCCGGTCGGTGACGGGCTGCTGCTCGCCAAGAAGGAGTGGACCCCCGAGTCGGAGTAGTGCCTACTGCTCGGCCCGTGGCGCCGCGACGAACCCTGAGGCGCCCTCGGCGACCGCCACGATCGAGCACGGCTCGATGAGGATCGGGGGGCTCCCGACGATCTGCGACCCGGGCGACTCCGCCGCACCGGCGGTGAAGGTCTCCTGGAACGCCGCCCGCGCGGCGTCGTCGACGAAGACGTAGCAGCCCTCGAACCACTCGCCGGGCACGCAGCGCCAGGTCTTGAACCGCAGCCCCTCCATCACGCTGAACCGCGCGTGCGAGGTCTCCGCGACGTACGACGCGAGCGCGTCCTCGACCCCCGGGGGCGCGTCGGCCAGCGACCAGCGGACGGTGAGGCCGTTCACGCGGTGCCGATCCCCGAGAGCGGATCCTCCGAGCCGAGCCAGTCGAGCAGCAGCCGGGCGCCGAAGCCGGTGGGGCCCTTGGAGTACTCGTAGTGGTCCGCGGGCGCGTCGCCGCTCGAGGCGATGTCGAGGTGCGCCCACGGCACGTCACCGGCGAAGTGCTGGAGGAAGAGTGCGGCGATGATCGCGCCCGGTCCGCTGGGGGCGTTGTCGGCGTCGGCGACCCGGGAGGAGAGCCGCTCCTCGTAGGCCGAGGACAGGGGGAAGCGCCACAGCGGCTCGCCCGTGCTGGTGGCGGACTCGAGGAGCGCGTCGGCGAGCCCGTCGTCGTTGGCGAACAGGCCGCCGACCTGCTGGCCGAGTGCGACCTTGATCGCGCCGGTGAGGGTGGCGACGTCGACCAGCACGGCAGGTTCGAGGTGGGTGACCGCCCAGGCCATCGCGTCGGCGAGCACCAGGCGGCCCTCCGCGTCGGTGTTGGTGACCTCGGAGGTGCGGCCGCCGTAGTGGCGGACCACGTCGCCCGGGCGCATCGCGTTGCCGCCGATGGCGTTCTCGGCCGCCGGGACCAGCCCCACGACCGGCACCGGGCAGCCGACGTCGGCGAGCGCCGCCATCACGGCCATGACGACCGCGCCGCCGGTCATGTCGCGCTTCATGTTGACCATCGACTCGCCGGGCTTGATCGACAGGCCGCCGGTGTCGAAGGTGATGCCCTTGCCGACCAGCACCACCGTGGGGGCAGACCGCGCGCCCCTCCGGCGCGACCTCCTGGGCGGCGCATAGTCGAGCCGGATCAGCCGGGGCGGGGTCGCCGACGCCTGGCCGACGGCGAGGATGCCCCCGAACCCCTCGTCGGCCAGCCGCTTCTCGTCCCAGACGGTGACCTCGAGACCTGCCTCGGCGGCCAGCGCGACGGCCTGGTCGGCGAGCCAGGCCGGACTCTTCAGGTTGGACGGCACCGAGGCGAGCGTCCGGGCGCGCCAGCTCGCCCCGCTGATCGCGACCGCCCGCTCGAGCGCGGGCCGGTCGGCGTCGGCCAGGCCGGCCAGCACGACCCGGGCGGCCGGTACGTGCTCGGGCCGCTCCTTGCGCCACGAGAACGCGAAGGAGCCGAGGACCATGCCCGCCACGAACGGCTCGAGGCCGACCGCCGGCTCCACCGCCGCGATCGTGGTGGCGACCGCGGCGCGGTCGAGCACCACCCGGGCCAGCGTGGCGCCGGCCCGGCGGAAGTCGTCGGCGCTCGCGGTGCCGAGGCCGACCAGCAGCACCTGGCGCAGCTCGGCGTTGTCGGGCGCGCCCAGCGGGACCGGCAGCACGGTCACCTCGCCGACCTTGCCCGACGCGCGGTCGGCCTCGAGCACAGCGACCAGGTCGGCCCCGAGCAGCTCCGCGACCTCGGCGGCACCCGGACCGAGGACGGCGGCCTGCCCGTCTGCACCCTCGAGCACCGGGAGGGCGATCACGTCCACGCCCGCCAGGGCGTGCGGACGCGCCGCCGTGACGGCGAACTCGGGAGGGGAGACCTGGGCGGGCAGCGTCGGCGAGGAGCTCACGCCATCAACCGACGACGTCCTTCAGCTTGTCGCCCAGCTCGCCCGCCTCCTCGGCGTTCAGCTCCACGACGAGGCGGCCACCGCCTTCGAGGGGCACGCGCATCACGATGCCGCGGCCTTCCTTGGTGACCTCCATCGGACCGTCGCCGGTCCGCGGCTTCATCGCCGCCATGCGGCACCCTGCCTTTCCATACGCACAAGACTCGGGACAGCAGACCCGAGGACGCCGTACGGGCGCCCGACCATTATCCCTCATGGGCAGTGGCAGAGGGCACACTGCGTCCATGAGTGCGCCAGATTCGACGACCGACCCCGCCCCGCCGGTTCTCTACGACGTCACCGACGGGGTGGCCACGATCCGGCTGAACCGGCCGGACGCGATGAACAGCCTGGACATCGCGACCAAGGAGCTGCTGCGCGACACGGTGCAGCAGGCCGCCGGTGATCCGGCCGCGCGGTGCGTGGTGCTCACCGGCAGCGGACGCGCGTTCTGCACCGGCCAGGACCTCAAGGAGCACATCCAGCTGCTGGAGAGCGGCAGCAGCGACGAGCTGTTCACGACCGTCGAGCGGCACTACAACCCGACCGTGCTGGCGCTGGCGTCGATGGAGAAGCCGGTGATCGCTGCGGTGAACGGCGTCGCGGCCGGGGCCGGCGCGTCGCTCGCCTTCGCCTGCGACCTGCGCATCCTCGCCGACACCGCCGGCTTCAACCTGGCCTTCGCCAACGTCGCCCTCTCCTGCGACACCGGCTCGAGCTACACGCTGCAGCGGCTGGTCGGACCGGCGAAGGCCATGGAGCTCCTCTACTTCCCCCGCACCATCGCGGCCGACGAGGCCCTGTCCCTGGGCCTGGCGACCCAGGTCGTCTCCCCCGACGACTTCGACGCGACCGTCGCCGCCCTCGCCGGCCGGCTGGCGGCGGGCCCGACGGTGGCGCTCGGCTCGATGCGCCGTTCGGTCGCCTACGCCGCCTCGCACAACTTCGAGGAGGCGGTGACCCTGGAGGGCCAGATGATGACCCGCACCGGCGCCACCGCGGACCACCGCGCCGCGGTCGCGGCGTTCGTGGCCAAGGAGAAGCCGGTGTTCAACGGCAACTAGGCCGAGTCGGCGCAAAGGCACGCCCCAAAACCGCCGAGTCGGCGCAAAGGCACGCCCGCAGACCGTCGAGTCGGCGCAACCGCACGCCCCAAACCGCCGAGTCGGCGCAAAGGCACGCCCCAAAACCGCCGAGTCGGCGCAAAGGCACGCCCGCAGACCGCCGAGTCGGCGCAACGGCACAGATCTGCCAGTCCTAACGCGCCGACTCGGGCCATGAAACCGGTCCCAACGCGCCGACTCGAGCCATGAAACCAGTCCCAACGCGCCGACTCGGGCCATGAAACCGGTCCCGACGCGCCGACTCGGGCCATGAAACCGGTCCCGACGCGCCGACTCGGCACCTAACTCCCGGCGAACGACCCGAACGCGTCGAAGATCCGCAGCACCTGGCGCGGCGCGGTGCGCGTCATGAGGCTCCTGGGCGGGTGCGCGCCGTACTCGACGGTGAGCGCGAAGCCCTTGAAGCTGTCGTTGAACCAGCCGGTCATGGTGCCGTGGCAGACCCCGCCGCAGTCCAGGGTGGTGGCGGGCAGCCCGAGCGTCCGCGCCACGTGACGCGCGAACCCCGGTCGCTTGTTGTCGGTGTCCACCCCGTGCAGCGGCTGGTGGAAGCTGAGCACGTAGTCGGGGCGGACGTCGCGCAGGAAGCCCATCATGGCCTTGGTCTCCGGCTCGGACGCCGGTCGCGGGCCGGACTCGTAGTTCCCGTCGAGGTCGGCCCAGTGGTAGGGGTAGTTGCGGTTGAGGTCGACGCCGTGCGCGTTGCGCCGGTGGTGGGCGGCGAAGCCGTCGGGGTTGTAGACCGGGACCACCCACAGGTCGACGCCATGGATCGCGCGCGCATCGCGCAGCGCCTGGAGGATCGCCCGGGGCGCTCCCTCGTTGCCGTGCATCGTGGCGACCAGCACCACCGTCGGGCCATGGCGCCTCCCGGTGGAGCGGTCGTCGAGGTGCCAGGCCGTGATGGGCCGGCCGCGGACGGAGCTGCCGAGCACGCGGGTCTCGAGCACGTTGCCGGCGCTGGGCGCGGCGTGCTGGTGCGCCGTCCGTGGCGCGGCCGAGGCCGGTACGCCGAGCGGCACCGCCACGATTGCCAGCAGGGCCACGGCCAGGGCCGAGCTCCGGGCGAGCCGGCTCACACCACGTTGGTCAGGTAGGCGTAGGTGAAGAGGACCACGCCGACCAGCATCCCGACGTGCGCGAGCACGGAGAGGCCCGGCCCCTCGGACCACGTGTCCTGCACCCCCTCGGAGGCGTGCTTGCCGTGGCTGGGCAGCCAGCGGACCAGGATCATCAGCCCCGCGAGGGTGACGATCCAGAACAGGCCGAGGCCGATGATCCCGAACGTCGAGGTCCCGACCGGTGAGTCCTCCGGGGCGATCAGGAACGTCGTCCAGACCACCAGCGCGAGCACGCCGGCGACGGTGTGCACGTCGAGCAGCCGGTTGCCGACGTGGAAGCGGCCGGCCCCCTGGCCACCGCCCATCCTCAGGCGCGTGAGCACCACGACCACCGCCGCGAGGGCGGTGAGCACGTAGATGACCACGGGCAGCGACACGGGCGAGAGTGTGCCTTACGTCGTCGGCTCGTCGCCACGAGCCTCCCGATCCGCGGGCGGTGCGTCGGCAGCCTCGAGCTGCGCCGCGACCCGGTCGAGCAGGGCGTCGACCTCGGACATCCGGTAGCCCCGGAAGGCCAGCGAGAAGCGCACCGTGCGCACGTCCTGGGCACGCAGCGGGCCGTCCTTCGGCACCAGCGCGTCGGGCCGGTCGTCGTACGCCTGCGACATCGGGGCGCCCCGCCCGGCGGCCAGCGCCGCCACGCCGCCCATGACCAGGACGACGAGGATCGCGAAGAACCACATCATCGGAGCCTCACCGCCTCACCATGCCGATCACCAGGAGTCCCGCGCGTCCAGCATCAGCCGCACCGCCTCGTCGAGGTCGTCAGTGAGCACGAGCATCTCCAGGTCGGCCGGGCTGATCTTGCCGTCGGCCATGCAGACGTCCTTCATCCACGACATCAGCCCGGCCCAGTAGTCGGTCCCGACGAGGACGATCGGGAACCGCGTGACCTTCCGGGTCTGCACCAGCGTGAGCGCCTCGAACAGCTCGTCGAGGGTGCCGAATCCGCCGGGCAGCACCACGAAGCCCTGGGAGTACTTCACGAACATCGTCTTGCGGGCGAAGAAGTAGCGGAAGTTGATGCCCACGTCGGCCCACTCGTTGAGGCCGGACTCCCACGGCAGCTCGATGCCGAGCCCGACGCTGACCCCGCCGGCCTCGCTGGCGCCCTTGTTGGCGGCCTCCATCGCGCCGGGCCCGCCGCCGGTGATGACCGCGAAGCCGGCCTCGGCCAGAGCGCCTCCCAGCCGATGGGCCAGGGCGTACGTCGGGTGGTCGGGCGGGGTCCGGGCCGAGCCGAAGACCGCGATCGCCGGCCCGAGCTCGGCCAGGGCTCCGAAGCCCTCGACGAACTCGGCCTGGATGCGCAGCACCCGCCACGGGTCGGCGTGCACCCAGTCGGTGGGGCCGCGCGAGTCGAGCAGCCGCTGGTCGGTGGTGCTGCCGTCGACCTGGTCACGGCGCTGCACGATCGGCCCCTTCTGCTTGGACCTGACCATCAGGAGAGCCACTCACGCAGCTGGCGCTCACAGCGCTCGATGTGCTCCACGGGCACGTGCTCCTCCTGCTTGTGGGCGAGCATCGGGTCGCCGGGGCCGAAGTTGACCGCGGGGATCCCGAGGCCGGTGAAGCGTGCCACGTCGGTCCAGCCGAACTTGGGGTTGACCTCGCGGCCGACCGCCTCGATGAACGCCTTCGCGGCGGGCAGGTCCAGCCCCGGCAGCGCCCCGGGGGCGCTGTCCCTGATCGTGACGTCGTACTCCTCGAAGAGGTCACGCACGAACTGCTGCGCCTCGGCCTCGCTGCGGTCGGGCGCGAAGCGGTAGTTGACCTCGACCACGCACTCGTCGGGCAGGACGTTGCCGGCGACGCCGCCGCGGATGGAGACGGCGTTGAGCCCCTCGTGGTACTCCAGCCCGTCGATGACGGGCTTGCGCGGCTCGTAGGCCGCGAGGCGCTCGAGGATCGGGGTGGCCCGGTGGATCGCGTTGACGCCCTTCCAGCTGCGCGCGGAGTGTGCGCGCTCGCCGGTGGCCCGGACGTCGACCCGCAGCGTGCCCTGGCAGCCGGCCTCGACCTCGGCGTTGGAGGGCTCCATCAGGATCGCGAAGTCGGCCTCCATCAGCGCGGGGTGGCTCTGGCCGAGCAGGTGGAGCCCGTTGAACTCGGAGTCGATCTCCTCGCCCTCGTAGAGGATGTACGTCACGTCGCGGACCGGCTCGGGGACCGTGGCCGCGAGGCGCAGGATGACCGCGTCGCCGCCCTTCATGTCGCAGGTGCCGAGCCCGTGCAGCAGGTCGCCGTCCCGGCGCGCCGGGAGGTTGTCGTTGACCGGCACGGTGTCGAGGTGACCGGCGATCACGACCCGTTCGCCGCGGCCGAGGTCGGTGCGGGCGACGACGGTGTTGCCGTGCCTGGTCACCGTCAGGTGGTCGTACGCCGACAGCGCGGCCTCGACGGCGTCCGCGATCGCCTGCTCGTCCTGGCTGACCGACTCGATGTCGACGAGCTGCACCGTCAGGTCGACGGCGGTGGCGGTCAGGTCGAGGGTGGGTCGGTCAGGGGGCACGCCGGTAGTCAACCAGCCCCCTCGACGTACGCCGCCAGCTTGGTGAGCGACATGCGGGTGCCGGTCGCGTTGTCCTCGGGAGGTACGGCGTCGGGGATGCCCTCGTGGAGCACCTCGACCTCGGTCCCGCCCTCGACGTGCCGGAGGGTCCAGGTCATCGTCATCCGCTCCCGCAGCCCGGGGTCGTCGGTGTCGAACTCGATCTCCTCCACGACCTGCTCGTCCGGCACCAACCGCGCGAACGTGCCCGTGTAGGCGTCCGTGGCGCCGTCGGTCTTCCCGGTGCGATCCGCGGCCCGGTAGGTCAGCGACACCCGGAACCGGCCGCCCTCGACCGGCTCCCACTCGGCCACCCGGGCCGTCATGTCGTCGGGCACCCGCCAGGTCTCGATGGCGCGAGCGTCCAGCAGGGCGGCGTACACGGTCGCGCGCGGAGCGCGGACCAGCCGGGTCGCGGTCTGGGAGTACATGACGTCATCCTAGAAACTAGAACTCGTTCTAGTTCTCCCCTACGCTTCGGCCATGCGCAACGGGCTCGTGCTCTTCTCGTCCGACCGCGGCTTCACGCCCGCCGGGCTCGCCACGGCCGCCGAGGAGCGCGGCTTCGACACGTTCTACGTCCCGGAGCACACCCACATCCCCGTGAAGCGCACGGCGGCCCACCCGGGCACCGGCGACGAGACCCTGCCGGACGACCGCTACACGCGCACCCTCGACCCGTGGGTCTCGCTGGCCACCGCCGCCGCGGTCACCACGCGCATCGGGCTGTCGACCGCGGTCGCGCTGCCGGTCGAGTCCGACCCGATCACGCTCGCCAAGACGATCGCCACCCTCGACCACCTCTCCGGCGGCCGGGTCACGCTCGGCGCCGGGTTCGGCTGGAACACCGACGAGCTCGAGGACCACCACGTGCCCGCCGGGAAGCGCCGCACCGTGCTGCGGGAGTACGTCGAGGCGATGCGCGCCCTGTGGACCGAGGAGGAGGCGGCGTACGACGGGGAGTTCGTGTCGTTCGGGCCCTCCTGGGCCTACCCCAAGCCGGTCCAGGGCCACATCCCGCTGATCATCGGAGCGGGCGGCGGGCCGAAGACGTTCCGGTGGATCGCCCGGCACGCCGACGGCTGGATGACCACGCCCACCCAGACCGACATCAGCGGCCAGATCGAGGCGCTCAAGACCGCGTGGGCCGAGGAGGGCCGCGCCGGCCTCCCCGACATCCGCGTGCTCATCGCCTTCCGTCCCGACCCCGCCGACCTGCTGGCCTGGGCCGAGGCCGGTGTCTCCGAGCTGATCTGGGGCGTGCCCGACAAGTCCGAGGACGAAGTGCTGGCCTACCTGGACAAGCTGGCCGGAAGGCTGGGACTCCAGGCCAATGCTGGTTGAGGAAGGCGCGCCAGCGCCTGTCTCGAAACCTCGCAACCCGGTGCTGGGACCGGATCGAGTCCCAGCACCACCTACAGCGGTTTCGAGACGGTCGCTGCGCGACCTCCTCAACCACCGAGGCCCGGCGCCGAGGTGGCTTGACTTCGGCCGCCTCGCCACGTTGCGTTGACGTCAGGAGGTCCACCCATGCACCAGACGGCCGATCCGACCGCTCGGACTGCGCTCGCCCTGCTCGACGCGCTGGACGACGCGCAGGCCGACCAGGCGCGCGGGTCGCTCTCCGACCCGCGGCTCCGCGAGTGGAGCTACCTGCCCGGTGACCGTCCGGGCCTCTCGCTGGAGGACCTCGGCTCGGCCCAGCACGCGCTGGTCCTCGAGCTGCTCGACGCGGCGCACTCGGCGGCAGGCGCGGAGCTCGCGGTAGGTGCGATCGAGGTCGAGCGCGTACGCCGGGAGCTGGCGACCGGCGCCGCGCCCAGCGGCGACCGCTACTGGGTGCGGGTGCTGGGCGACCCCTCCGGCGACGAGCCGTGGGGGTGGCGGATCAACGGCCACCACCTGGCGGTCCACGTGGTCGTGGCCGGCGACACCACGACGCTCACTCCCCACTTCATCGGCAGCGAGCCCGCCGTCATCCCGTCGGGGCCGGACGCGGGCCATCGCCTGCTCGGCCCCGAGGAGGACCTGGCGCGCGAGCTCGCCTCCGGGCTCGACCCCGACCAGCGCGCGCTCGGCATCAGCGCCGACGTCGCCCCTGACGACATCCTCACCCGTCACGACCCGGTGGCCGACCCGTCGCTGCTGCCGGCGGGCATCGACCGAGGCCTCCTCCGGACCGACCAGCAGGAGCTCCTGGACCGGCTCGTCCGCCGCTACCTCGACCGGGCACCGGCGTCGTACGCCGACCGCTGCTGGCGCGAGGCCGAGGAGGCGGGTCTCGACACGATCAGGTTCGCCTGGGCCGGCCCGACCGAGCGCGGCCCCGGCCGCGGTCACTACTACTGCGTCGTCGCCCCCGACTTCCTGATCGAGTACGACAACACCCAGGACGACGCCAACCACGCCCACTCCGTGTGGCGGCACCTGCGCGACGACTTCGGCGCCGACCCGCTCCGCGCTCACTACGCGCGGCACCACCGCGAGGACTGACCCCCGCTGGTTGAGGAGCTTGCGCAGCAAGCGTCTCGAAACCAGGTGAGCCGAGGCTGGAAGCCAGCGGACTTCAGTTCCAGCATCGGCTTGCGAGGTTTCGAGACGGTCGCTGACTACTCGCGCGACCTCCTCAACCACCGATGCGCGCGACCTCCTCAACCACCGATGCGCGCGACCTCCTCAACCACCGATGCGCGCCAGAGTGATCTGCGGTTCTCCTTCGGTGCCGGAGACGACCTCGAACGACGTCGCGAGGGTTTCACTGGTGATCAGCTGCTCGTGTGTGCGGGCCGCCGCCTGGACGGCTTCGGAGCCTCCCACGGTCAGCGCGATCCGGTCGGAGACGTCGAGGCCGGCATCGCGGCGGGCCTGCTGGACGGCGCGGACCAGGTCGCGGGCCAGCCCCTCGGCGGCCAGCTCGGGAGTGACCTCGGTGTCGAGGACGACGAAGCCGCCGGTGGGCAGCACGCCGACGGCGGCGGCCTCGTCGGCCGAGCCCGCCACGGTCTCGAGGGTGTACTCCCCCTCCTCCAGCTTCAGCCCGCCGACGGTGACGGTGCCGTCGTCGGACACCGACCAGTCGCCGGACTTCGAGCCCTTGATCGCCTGCTGCACGTCCTTGCCGAGCCGCGGACCGGCCGCGCGGGCGTTCACGGTGAGCTTCTGCGAGACGCCGTACGACGCCGCCTCGGGGGCGTCGGTGGCGAGCAGGCGGACCGCCTTCACGTTCACCTCGTCGGCGACGATCGACTCGAAGCCGGCGATCGCGGCGGGATCCTCGACCACGACCGTGAGCGTCGACAGCGGCAGCCGGTTGCGCAGGTTGCCGGCCTTGCGCAGCGCGGAGGTGGCCGAGCAGACCTCGCGGACCTTGTCCATGGCCGCGACGAGCGCGTCGTCGGCAGGGAGCTCGTCGGCCAGCGGCCAGTCGGCGAGGTGCACCGACCGCTCGCCGGTGAGGCCCCGCCACACCTCCTCGGTGGTCAGCGGCAGGAGCGGCGCGGTGACGCGGCAGACCGTCTCCAGCACCGTGTAGAGGGTGTCGAACGCGGCGGTGTCGTCCCCCCAGAACCGGTCGCGGGAGCGGCGGATGTACCAGTTGGTCAGCACGTCGATGAACGTCCGCGTCGAGTCGCAGGCGTCCGCGATGGCGTAGCCGTCCATCTGGGTGGTCAGCTGCTCGACGTACTGGCGGCACTTGGCCAGGAGGTAGCGGTCCAGCGGGTCAGCGGAGTCCGTGCGACGGCTGGCGTCGTAGCCCTGCCCGTTGGCGAAGGCGTTCGCGTAGAGCTGGAAGAAGTACCAGCTGTTCCACAGCGGGATCATCACGAACCGCACGGCGTCGCGGATGCCCTGCTCGGTGACGATGAGGTTGCCGCCGCGCACGATCGGCGAGGCCATGAGGAACCAGCGCATCGCGTCCGCGCCGTCGCGGTCGAAGACCTCGCGCACGTCGGGGTAGTTGCGCAGCGACTTGCTCATCTTGAGCCCGTCCGAGCCGAGCACGATGCCGTGGCTGATGCAGTTCTCGAACGCCGGCCGGTCGAAGATCGCGGTGGCCAGGATGTGCAAGCGTGTAGAACCAGCCGCGGGTCTGGTTGATGTACTCCACGATGAAGTCGGCCGGGAAGTGATGCAGGAACCACTCCTCGTTCTCGAACGGCACGTGGTTCTGGGCGAACGACATCGACCCGGAGTCGAACCACACGTCGAGCACGTCGGCGACGCGGCGCATCGTGGAGCGGCCCGTCGGGTCGTCCGGGTTCGGCCGGGTGAGCTCGTCGACGTAGGGACGGTGCAGGTCGGGGTGGCCGTCGCGGTCGCGCGGCAGCCGGCCGAAGTCGCGCTCCAGCTCCTCGAAGGACCCGTAGACGTCGATCCGCGGGTACGCCTCGTCGTCGGAGCGCCACACCGGCACCGGCGAGCCCCAGAACCGGTTGCGGGTGATCGACCAGTCGCGGGCGTTCTCCAGCCACTTGCCGAACTGGCCGTCCCGGACGTGCTCGGGCACCCAGTTGATCTGCTGGTTGAGCTCGAGCATCCGCTCCTTGATGGCCGTCACCTCGACGAACCACGACGAGACGCCCTTGTAGATCAGCGGCTCGCGGCAGCGCCAGCAGTGCGGATAGCTGTGGTCGTAGGTCTCGCGGCGCAGCAGCACGGTGCCGGGCGTGACGGACCCGGTCTCACCGGAGCCGGCAGCGGCGGCCTTGAGGTGGTCGATGATCTGGAGGTTCGCGTCGAAGACCAGCATCCCGGCGTAGTCGTCGACCGGGGTGGTGAACCTGCCGTCCTTGGCGACCGGCATCACCGCCTCGATGCCCTCGCGGTCGGTGACCTCCTTGTCGACCTCACCGAACGCGCCGGCGCTGTGCACGAGCCCGGTGCCGTCCGTCGTGGTGACCGCCTCGTCGGCCGGCACGACCCGGAAGGCGTTCTCGTGACCGAGGTAGTAGGAGAACGGCGGCGTGTAGGCCAGGCCCAACAGGTCGGCGCCCTTCCCGCGCCAGACGATGCGCGGGTCTTCACCCAGCTCCCGGGCGTACGCCGGCAGGCGCGCCTCCGCGAGCACGAAGCTGTCGTTGCCCAGGGGCCCGTCCGCGGCCACCATGACGTAGTCGATGCCGGTGCCCACCATGACCGCGAGGTTGCTCGGCAGCGTCCACGGTGTCGTCGTCCACGTCAGCAGCAGGGCGTCGTGCAGCGGCCCGTCGGAGGTGATCCGGAACCCGACGGTGACCGCCGGGTCCTGGCGCATCCGGTAGACGTCGTCGTCCATCCGCAGCTCGTGGTTGGACAGCGGGGTCTCGTCGTTCCAGCAGTAGGGCAGCACCCGGAATCCCTCGTAGACCCAGCCCTTGTCGTAGAGCTGCTTGAAGGCCCAGATCACCGACTCCATGTAGTCCGGCTCGTAGGTGCGGTAGTCGTGGTCGAAGTCGACCCAGCGCGCCTGCCGGGTCACGTAGTCGCGCCACTCGCCGGTGTACTTCATCACCGAGGCGCGGCAGGCCTCGTTGAACTTCTCGAGGCCCAGCTCGAGGATCTCGTCGGTGGTCTTGATGCCGTTGAGCCGCATCGCCTCGAGCTCGGCGGGCAGGCCGTGGGTGTCCCAGCCGAAGCGGCGCTCGACCTTGCGACCGCGCATCGTCTGGTAGCGCGGGACGATGTCCTTGACGTAGCCGGTCAGCAGGTGCCCGTAGTGCGGCAGCCCGTTGGCGAACGGCGGGCCGTCGTAGAAGACGAACTCGTTGGCGCCGTCGTCCCCCGCGTCTCGTGCGTCCACGCTGGCCTGGAAGGTGCCGTCCTTCTCCCAGTAGGCGAGGACGTCCTCCTCGATCTTCGGGAAGCGCGGGCTGGAGGGCACGCTCTGGTCGCCAGAGCTCGAGGCCTTGGGGTAGGTCATGCGGGGCTCCTGCTGTCGTCTCGGTCCACTCACGAGGACGACAGGGCTGCCGCGGTACCACCTCGGTTGCCGCTCCCCGGGCGGGGAACGACCTCTCATTGGCGGCTGTGACGGGCCTACCCGTCCGGTTCTAGTGGGCCGCCCGCCGGCGTGCGGGGGCCGTTCTTCCGGAGGCTCGCCGCTGATGACGGCTCGGACGCCTGTGTCTCCAGCGTACGGCGGTGAACGGCCCGGGTGCGAATCAGTTCACGGTCAGCGGGCGGCGAGGGCTGCGGGATAACCGGACGCCGAACGTCCTCATGTGATGGTTGGGTGGCTGTCATGAGCGACACGTGGCAGCCGCCCGGCCAGGACCCCCGCACCTACGGCAACCCGCAGGGCGAGAAGGCGACGTACGTCGAGTACCTCTCCAACTACCGGCTCACCCTGGGCCTGAAGTGCGACGGGCTCACTCCTCAGCAGCTCGCCAGCCGCAGCGTCCCGCCGAGCACGATGAGCCTGCTCGGGCTCGTCCGGCACATGGCGCGGGTCGAGCACAGCTGGTTCCAGCGCGTGGCCCAGGCCAGCGGTGCGGAGCGGATCTACTGGAGCGCCGAGGACGACGACCTCGACTTCAACGCCGCCGAACCGACCCAGGAGTGCGTGGACGAGGCGTTCGCGAGCTGGCGTCGCGAGATCGGGGCGGCCGAGGAGTGGTTCGCGGGCGTGCCGGAGTCCGACCTCGGGCGCGAGATGCCCATTCCCGCTCATCCGGACTGGGGCGTGGTGAGCGTGCGCGACCTGGTCGTGCACATGATCGAGGAGTACGCCCGGCACTGCGGCCACGCCGACCTGCTGCGCGAGTGCATCGACGGAAGGACCGGCCAGTGACCGAGCTGACGAGCTACCGGCGCTGGCTGGGCGACCTGCGCGCGACCGTCGACCGCAAGGCCGCGGGCCTCTCACCGGACCAGCTGGCCGCCCGCTCGGTGCCGCCGTCGGACCTCTCGATCCTGGGGCTGGTCCGCCACCTCGCGCAGATGGAGCACTACTGGTTCGTGCTGACCCTGTCGCGGGCCGAGGAGCCGCAGCTCTACATGCCGGACGGCGACTGGGACGCGCAGTTCCGTGACGCGGTCGCCGACGAGGCCGTGGTCGCCGAGGCGCTCGACACGTGGCGGTCTCAATGCGCCCGGTCCGACGCGGTGATGGACGGGCTGGAGCCTGCCGACCTGGAGTTCGTCTGGGACCCCGACGACAAGGTCGGCTCGGTCCGCGACGCCCTGATCCAGGTCATCTACGAGTACTCGCGCCACAGCGGCCACCTCGACCTGCTCCGCGAGGCGATCGACGGCCAGACCGGCGAGTAGCCCGACAGCCAGCCCCGACAGCCAACCCCGCCGCCGGCCCGGCTCAGCGCTGGGTTCGCTTCGCGGTGAACGTCTCCAGCGCGAAGCAGCGGTCCGGGCCGTAGAAGCTGAACCGCCCGCGGGTCGCCTTCGAGCCCGTCACCAGCATCTCGAGGTTGACCGTGTAGAGGTCGTGCTGGTCGCGGTCGAAGACGATCCCCGCGCGCGAGATCCTCGTCTTGGGGAAGTCGTAGGTGTTGACCTGGTGGGTGGGGAGGCCGGGGTAGCCGCCGCACTGGGTCTGCGCGCGGATCCGGAACCTCGTCACCCGGGCGCCGCGGACCGTGAACGACACGTCGCCGTCCTTGCTCTCGTAGCGGCCGGGGGTCGGTGCGGGCGGCGCCGGGGTCGCTGTGACCTTGACGTCGCTCGTCGCGGTCTCTGCGTCGGAGCTCGCGGAGAGCGTGAGCGTCGCGCCACGCTTCTTGCTGGTGAGCTTGACCTCGAGGACGACGGTGCCGCTGGTCGCCTTGCCGTCCTCGGCAGGGGCGAGCGCGGAGCCGAGGGCGCCCGGCTTGACCTTGACCCCAGTGCCCGTGCCGGTCACCGTGACCGCCCGGGCCTGGCCGGTGCCCGAGTTGGAGACCTCGACGGAGACCGGGGTCCAGACGCCGCGGACGAGCTTCAGCTTCTTCGCCCCCAGGACCTCAGGCCGGCCCAGGCTCAGCACGGGGTACTCGAGCACGTCGGTCAGCGTCCCGACGAGCGCGTCGCTCGGCGGGTCGGTCGGGCCGCTGCCCTGGGGGAAGACCAGTGCGATCACGCAGTTGGCGTCCGCCCAGCCGGGCGGGAGGCTGTCGATGTCGCTGAGGGAGCCGGTGGTGCCGAACTCGCCGCCCATCTCTCCGGGGAGGCCGTCGCAGCTGCTCCCGTTGACGACGCCGGCCTGGACGGCCAGCCTCGGCAGGTCGTCGGCCGGCGGCGCCGCTACCAGGGTGCCGGAGACGGTGACGTAGCCCGTCCGGAAGTCGATCCGGAAGGTCGCGGTCCCGAGCTGCTCGTAGGGCATGGATCCCGCAGCAGGCATCCCGGCCGCGCGGTTGCCGGGTGCGGCCAGGCTCGCGACCCGCGCCCGGAGCTCCCGGCTGTGCACCGGTGGGGTCTCCAGCGGGTCGGCGCCGCGCGCGCGGTAGGTGTGCGGACCCGGCTGGTCGGCGTACGACGGCGGCGCGGCCAGCGAGCCCGCGAGCGACCCGGCGAGCACGACGACAGCAATGGTCAGGCGGCGTGGGGGCGACATCGGGTCTCCTCGAGTGGCTCGGTGCGGCTCCTCTGGCGGACGGAGACTAACCGATCCGCATGACCTCGAGCCCCAGCCACAGCGCGAGGTCCTCGATCTCCGCGGCGACCGCCTCTCGGGTGTCCTCCGGCCACGGCTCGTCCTCGTGCACCGCGTCGACGCGGAGCACCCCTTCGGCCGGCTCGGCGGTGGCGTCGAGCTTCCCGACCAGTCGGTCGCCGTGCAGGATCGGCAGCGCGTAGTAGCCCCAGATGCGCTGCTCCACGGGCTTGTACATCTCCAGGAGGTAGTCGAACTCGAAGAGGTGGTCGAGCCGCTTGCGGTCCTGGACCAGCCGGTCGAACGGCGAGAGCAGCGCCGCCCGGCCCTCGAACGGCGCGTCGAGGAGCGTCGGCTCGACCCGCCACTCCCCCTTCACGCCCTCGACCACGGCGGCCTCGCCGGCCTCGCCGACGTGGTGCGGCTCGCCCGGCGGCACGCCGACCCTGGCCCGCGCCAGCCCGAGCGCCCTCAGCCGCCGTTCGTCGCGCACCTTCATCGCCACGTCGGGGTCGGGGACGGGGTCGTCGGGGTAGATCCGCTCGGCGAGGTCCCAGAGCTTGTGCCGCCCCTCACGGCCGGCCGCGGCCACCTCGCCCCGGGCGACCATCAGCCTGAGCAGCTGCTGGACGTTCCTGTTGTTGTTCCACCCCGACGACGGCCACGGCACCTCGCAGCTGTCCTCGAACGCCGTGGTCGGGAGCGGACCCTCGCGCCGCAGCTCGTCGAGGATCTCGCGACGGCAGCCGTCGTTGGCCGCGACCCACGCGGCGGTGTCGCGCTGCCACTCCGTGAGCGGCTCGCGGCCGGGCCAGACCGACATCTCGGCCCGGAACAGCGCCAGGTCCTCGCTCGGCCGGATGTAGCCCTGGTGCTCGATCAGCACCTGCCGGTCGATCGCGTCCGCCAGCTCCGCCCGGTCGTAGGCCGACCCGAGCCGGCTCCACAGCACGAGGTCGGCGCTCGGCGCACCCAGCGGTGCCGTCGGCTCGGCCTGCACCACCGTCAGGTGCCGGACCACCTCCAGCACGTCGTCGGGGCGGGGCTCGGCGAGCAGCTGGGCCTGCACGCAGATCCGTCGCGCGTCGGCCTTCGACAGCTCGTGGACCACGCCGTGACTCTAGGTAGCGGCGCCGACGGTGGGACCCGGTGGTCGGGTCCCGCGGTGCTCCTCTGTCTAGAGTTCGGCGGGTGAGCGAGTCGCCGACGAACGCCTGGGGTCACGCCCTGGTCACCCTCGACGAGGGCGGGGCCGTGCTCGACGCGTGGTTCCCGGCGCCGGCGCTGGGGTCGCCGGACGGCAGCCGGGCGCCGGCCGAGCTCACCCAGCTGGCGAGGCCCGACGACGTACGCCGGGTGACCCGCGAGGTCCGGACGGTCGAGGTGCCCGACCTCCAGGCACCCCCGGGCTCCGCCGAGGACGCGTGGCTGCGGCTGCACCTGCTCAGCCACCGGCTGGTCCGGCCACGGACGATCTCGATGGAGGGCATCTTCGGCAGGCTCACCAACGTCGTCTGGACCTCGGCCGGCCCGTGTGCGGTCGCCGGCTTCGAGCGCACCCGGGCCAGGCTCATGACCGGTGGCGCGCGGGTGACGGTCTACGGCGTGGACAAGTTCCCGCGGATGGTCGACTACGTGCTGCCCACCGGCGTGCGGATCGGTGACGCCGACCGGGTCCGGCTCGGCGCCCACCTCGCCGAGGGCACGACCGTGATGCACGAGGGATTCGTCAACTACAACGCCGGCACGCTCGGGACCTCGATGGTCGAGGGCCGGATCTCCGCGGGCGTGGTGATCGACGCCGACTCCGACGTCGGGGGCGGCGCCTCCATCATGGGCACCCTCTCGGGGGGCGGCACCGAGGTGATCTCGGTCGGCAGGCGCTGCCTGATCGGCGCGAACGCCGGCCTGGGCATCTCCCTCGGCGACGACTGTGTGGTCGAGGCCGGCTGCTACGTCACCGCCGG
Organism: uncultured Actinomycetota bacterium; assembly: GCA_963766475.1. Classification (GTDB taxonomy): domain Bacteria; phylum Actinomycetota; class Actinomycetes; order Propionibacteriales; family Nocardioidaceae; genus Nocardioides. The sequence goes on from CAVXZS010000014.1 coordinate 223,424, forward strand.
CACCAAGGTCACCGTGTCTTTGGGCGGGTCTCTCGGCGAGGACCTCGGCGACGAGCAGCGGGTGGTCAAGGCGGTCGAGCTCTCCGGGACCAACAACGTGCTGTTCCGCCGCAACTCCGTCACCGGCGCCGTCGAGGCGGTGCCGTGGCGCAGCGACGGCGTCGAGCTCAACGCGGCCCTGCACGCCAACTGAGGCACGCCAGCTGAGGTTGGAGGGACCCCCGACACTTGGCCCGTGAGGCGTCGGGGGGTGGTGCTCGTCGGCATCGCCGTGGTGGCGCTGCTCGCGGGCGTGGGCTGGTTCGCGTTCCGCGACGGCGTGGTGCCGTTCCTCGCGTCCGACCGGTGCACCGCGGAAGTCGGAGACCACAGCGTGGTGCTGGAGCCGTCCCAGGCGCGCTACGCCGGGCTGATCACCGCGATCGCGGTCCAGCGCGGGATGCCGGCGCGCGCGGCGTCGATCGCCCTCGCCGCGGCCTACCAGGAGTCGGGCCTGCGCAACCTCGACGGCGGTGACCGCGACTCCGCCGGCCTCTTCCAGCAGCGTCCCTCCCAGGGCTGGGGCACGCTCGAGGAGGTCCGCGACCCGGTGCACGCGGTCAACGCGTTCTACGACGCGCTGGCCAAGGTCGACGGCTACGAGCAGCTCGAGATCACCGTCGCCGCGCAGGAGGTGCAGCGGTCGGGCTTCCCCGACGCCTACGCCGACCACGAGGCCGACGCCCGCACGCTGGCCTCCGCGCTGAGCGGCAACTCGCCCGAGGGCTTCAGCTGCCGCCTCGGCGACAGCGACGACGCGCCGACCTCGCTGAAGGGCTCCGGGCTGACCGCCCGCGCGGACGGCGTACGCCGCGACCTGCTCGCGCGGTTCCCCGACCAGCCGCTGGGCGGGTTCGCGCCGGGCGGGGTATCGACGGGCCACATGGCAGGGTCGGCCCACTACGACGGCCGAGCGATCGACCTCTTCGTGCGGCCCGTCTCGCCGGCCAACAGGACGCGGGGCTGGGCCATCGCGCAGTACCTCGTCAGCCAGGCCGACCGGCTCGGCATCGAGACCGTGATCTTCGACGACCGGATCTGGACGTCCGGCCGCCTGTCCGGCGACGGGTGGCGCGACTACGACCCGCCCGAGCGCTCCGGCGACCCGGCGGTCCTGGAGCACCGCGACCACGTGCACGTGGACGTGTACGAGTAGCGCTCGGCGGACCGACCCTCGCGGCGCCAGGACTCAGGTGGACCATCCTCAGTAGTCCGTTCGGACCCTTTTCCACACCAGTTCCGCGCTGCGCGTGCGCGCAACCGATTTGAGGAGTCCAATGGGGACAGAACACCTGGGGAGGAAATCGACATGTGCAGCCACACACCGGCGTGCCCCGACGTGCACGACTCCGACCGTTGCCGCGCCCACGTGGTCGCCGACCGCAGCGGCCAGGGCTGGTGCCGCCTGTGCAACGGGATCATCCTCTTCGACGACGGGCACTACCTGACGCCCGACGGCCACGACGAGCTCGTCACCCTCTCCGCCTGATCGACGTCCGCCTGATCCATTCCGCCTGATCCACTCCGCCAGATCGTACTCGGCCGGCGATCCGCCCGACTAGCGAGTGACCACCCGGTCGCGGCCCCCGCGCTTGGCGTCGTAGAGCGCGGCGTCGGCCGCGGCGTAGAGCGTCCGTGGGTCCGAGCCGTGCGTGGGCGAGTGGGCGAGGCCGGCGCTGATCGAGACCTGGATCAGGTCGCCCACGGCGATCTCGAACCCGTTCTCGCGCACCCGTTCCACGATCTCCTCGGCACGGCGCATGGCGATCTCGACCGTGCAGCGCGGCAGCAGCATCGCGATCTCGTCGCCGCCCATCCGGCACACGACGTCATCGCGGCGCGAGGCCCGCACCAGCAGCTCGGAGAGCTGCACGAGCACCTTGTCCCCGCCCGGGTGTCCGTAGCGGTCGTTGACCGACTTGAACCGGTCCACGTCGAAGATCACCAGCGACGTGCCCTCGTCGCCTTCGCGCTGCGCCAGGGCCGTGGCCACGGCCTCGTCGAAGCTGCGGCGGGTCACCAGGCCGGTGAGCGGGTCGATGGTGGCCAGGCGGGCCAGCTCGATGACGAGCTCGTGCTGGCGCTCCATGCTGCGGACCAGCATCACGGCGACGGTCGCCAGGGTCGCGGCGACGTAGCAGCTGCTCACGACGGCCTGCCGGACGGGGAGCTCGGCGAAGACCACGACCAGCTCGCCGGCGAGCGACGCTCCGGTCACCAGGATCGCGCCCGCTCTCGGGAGCAGTGCGGCGCCGTACACGGTGGGGAAGAAGAAGAAGACCTGGGCCGCCACCGACCCGTCGTGCGTGGCCACGTCGACCAGCACGATCACGAGGATCGCCGCGAACGGGCAGAGCGCCCACGCCAGACTGCTGGCCTCGTCGAAGAACCAGGCCGCGGCGCCGATCATCGCCGCGAGCAGGAGCGAGAAGCCCGCCAGCGCGATCGCCCACCCGTCCAGGTCGGTCCCGGCGTTGGCCCCCATCGGGAGCGTCGCCACCGTCACGACGAGGCCCACCGCCCACAGGGCGGAGACCGTGCGCGCCGCGATGCGCGGGTCGCGGGGCCGCATCCAGGTGAACACGACCTCGGCCGGGCGCCGGAGGACTCGGCTGCCGAGCGTGATTCCGGGCAGGACGGTCCCAGTCGGGGCCAGCTCCATGGCGCTCCCCAGTGCTTCCGCTGTGCGTGGTCGAGATGACGTGCCGCTTCGAGGGTAGGTCCCGGCACCGGGGCCGCGCAGAAGAACGCCGAGGACGGTCGAGGGGCGCTCAGCCCAGGCGCTCGACAGCCGCGTCGATCCGCTCGTCGGTCGCCGTGAAGGCGACCCGGACGTGGCGCGCGCCGGCGGTGCCGTAGAAGTCGCCCGGCGCGACCAGGATGCCCCGCTCCGCGAGCCAGCCGACCGTGTCCCAGCAGCCCTCGTCCCGGCTGGCCCAGAGATAGAGCGATGCCTCCGAGTGGTCGATGCGGAAGCCCGCCGACTCCAGGGCCGAGCGCAACGCCGTACGCCGCGCGGCGTAGCGGGCGTGCTGCTCCTTCGCGTGGGCGGTGTCCGACAGGGCGGCGGCCATCGCGGCCTGCTGCGGCCCGGGCATCATCAGGCCGAGGTTCTTGCGGACCGCGAGCAGCTCGCCCACCAGGTGCTCGTCACCGGCGACGAACGCGCAGCGGTAGCCGGCCAGGTTGGAGCGCTTGGAGAGCGAGTGCACCGCGAGCAGCCCCTCCACGGAGTCACCGCAGATCGAGGGGTGCAGCACCGAGACCGGCGGTGACGCCGGGTCCCACGCGCACTCCAGGTAGCACTCGTCGGAGACCAGGACCGTGCCCCGCTCGCGGCACCAGTCCACGACCTTGCGCAGGTGGTCGGGCGGCAGCACCTTGCCGGTGGGGTTGGACGGCGAGTTGAGCCAGAGCAGGGCCGGGCGCTCGGGCCCGAGCGAGGTCAGCGAGTCCCTCGCGACCGCCCGCGCACCGGCCAGCGCGGCGCCCACGGCGTAGGTCGGGTAGGCGAGCTCGGGGAAGACGACCAGGTCACCGGCGCCGACGCCGAGGTGCACCGCCATTGAGGCGATCAGCTCCTTCGAACCGATCACCGGCAGCACCCGTCCGGGGGACGTGACGCCGTGGGAGGAGGACAGCCAGTCGGCGCACGCCTGTTGCAGCCGCGGTGTGCCGGCGGTGGTCGGGTAGCCGGGCGAGTCCGCCGCGGCACGCAGCGCCTCTTGGACCACCGCCGGGGTGGGGTCGACCGGCGTCCCGATGGACAGGTCGACGATGCCGTCCGGGTGCGCCCGGGCGCGCTCGGCCTGGCCGGCGAGCTTGTCCCAGGGGAAGTCCGGGAGCCGCGATGAGACGCTGCGTGCGCTGCTCAGGGTGCTACTCGTCGTGCTCCTGCGGCGGCAGGGCCGCCACCAGCTCGTGGTCGTGGTCGATCTCGCCCATCTTGGCGGCGCCTCCCGGCGAGCCGATCTCGTCGAAGAAGTGGACGTTGGCGTCGTAGTAGCCCTTCCACTGCTCCGGCGTGTCGTCCTCGTAGAAGATCGCCTCGACCGGGCAGACCGGCTCGCAGGCACCGCAGTCGACGCACTCGTCGGGGTGGATGTAGAGCATCCGCTTGCCCTCGTAGATGCAGTCGACGGGGCACTCGTCGACACAGGCCCGGTCCTTGAGGTCGACGCAGGGCTGCGCGATCACATAGGTCACTCGGGATTCCTCCTGGGTCTCGGGAGTCGAACGGTCCTCCGGTGCGGAAGAGCGCTGCCAGCCTAGTATCCCGGCGTGTCGTCCGAGACGGGTGCCCACACCCTGGGTCCCCATGTGGTGGGCCGGCGGGTCGTCGTACGCCGGCTGGTGCGGGGCGAGACCGGCCCGAGCGGCGGTCCGGCGCTGACCGACGTGCTGGGGACGTGCACGGCGTGGGCGGACGGCGTCTGCGTCGTGGTGCCGGACGGCGTCGGGCCGCACGACCCGGTCACCATCCCCCTGGCCGACATCGTCTCCGGCAAGCCGGTCCCGCCGCGGGCGTCCGTCCGGCACCGGGTCTCGCCGGCCGAGGCCCAGCGCCGCGCGCTCGCGCTGTGGCCGGACCTCGAGCTCACGCCGCTCGGTGACTGGCTGCTGCGCCGGTCGCGGACGTCGACGGCGCGCCGGGCCAACTCGGTGCTCGCGATGGGACCGCCCGGCGTCGAGGAGGGCTACGAGCGGGTGGTCGCCCACTACGAGGCGCTGGGGCAGCGGCCGATCGCCGCCGTGCTGCCCGACTCCGAGGAGGACGCGCTCTTCAGGAGCCACGGCTGGGTGCCGGAGAGCCACGACCACGACACGGTCTTCAAGGTCGCCGGGGTCGCGTCGGCCCGGCGCAAGCTGGACGGCGTGCAGCTGCCCGCCCTGGACGTGGCGCTCGTCGGCGACGACCGGCTGGTCACCGCCCGCGTGGCCACCGGTGAGGGGCGCCCGGTCGCGAGCGGCGTGGCCGCCTACGCCGACGACTGGGTCGGGTTCCGCACCATCGAGGTCGACCCGGCCGAGCGCGGACGCCGGCTCGGCCTGCTGGTCATGACCGAGCTGCTCGGGTGGGCGGCCGAGCGCGGCGCGACCACGGCGTACCTCCAGGTCCTCGGGGACAACGAGCGGGCGCACGCGCTCTACGACGGGCTCGGTTTCGTCGAGCACCACCGTTACCGCTACCTGGCCGCGCCGCGATAACTCGGTTTCCGGCGGTGGGCGGGTCGCCGTAGCCTTGAGCCCGGCGGGCGTGAGGCCTGACAACCCTCGTGACAGCGGCCGCCGACCAACGAGGCCGGGTCTCTTCTCCGGCGAAGGTGTGGTGGCACCGCGACCTTGCCCCCGCCCACACCTCCAGGGCTGTCCCGCTACTGGAGGTGAACGATGAGACGAACAACGACGGCCGAGCTCCCGCACGCCGCCCCCGGCGAGCCGGTCCGGCTACAGGGCTGGGTGCACCGGCGCCGCGAGCTCGCGGCGGTGTCCTTCCTGGTCGTGCGCGACCGCACCGGCCTGGCGCAGGTCGTGGTCAAGGCCGGCCCGGACGGCCGCGCCGCGCTGCCACCCGAGGAGACGCCGGTCGAGGTGGTCGGCACCGCGACCGCCAACCCGCAGGCCCCGGGCGGGGTCGAGGTCACCGCGCCGAGCATCACCGCCCTCGGCGACCCCGCCGACACCCCACCGGTCGAGCTGTGGCGCCCGACGCTCGACACCGGCCTGCCGACCCTGCTCGACCACGCCGCCACCACCTGGCGGCACCCGAGCCGGCGAGCCGTCTGGGAGCTGGCGGCGGCGAGCGTGCACGGGTTTCGCTCGACGCTGGACGCGACCGGCTTCACCGAGGTGCACTCCCCCAAGCTGGTCGAGTCGGCCACCGAGTCCGGCGCCAACGTCTTCGAGGTCGACTACTTCGGCCGCCCGGCGTACCTCGCACAGAGCCCTCAGTTCTACAAGCAGGTGCTGGTCGGGGTCTTCGAGCGCGTCTACGAGGTCGGGCCGGTGTTCCGGGCCGAGCCGCACGACACGGTGCGCCACCTGGCCGAGTACGTCAGCCTCGACGTCGAGCTCGGCTTCATCGAGGACCACCACGAGGTGATCGCGTGTCTGCGCGACGTCGTCGCCGGGATGGTCGACGCGGTCCACGAACGGGCCGGCCGGGCCGTCGAGCTGCTCGGCCTCGACGTGCCGGACGTCCCCGAGCGGCTGCCGACGCTCCACTACCGCGACGCCCTCGAGATCGCCGGGGCGCCCGCCGACGAGCCCGACCTCGCGCCGGCCCACGAGCGCGCCCTCGGCGAGTGGGCGAAGGCCGAGCACGGCAGCGACTTCGTGGTCGTGCACGGCTACCCGACCGCGCACCGCGCGTTCTACAGCCACCCCGACCCGGAGGACCCGCGCTGGTCGCGCTCGTTCGACCTGATCTTCCGCGGCGTGGAGCTGGTGAGCGGCGCGCAGCGGCTGCACCGCTACGACGACTACGTGCGCGCCCTCGAGGAGCGCGGCCACCCCGTGGCGCCGTACGCGTCGTACGTCGAGGCGTTCCGCCGCGGCATCCCGCCGCACGGCGGCTTCGCGATCGGCCTCGAGCGCTGGGTCGCCCGGCTCACCGGTGCCGCGAACATCCGCGAGGTCACCCTCTTCCCCCGCGACCTGCACCGGCTGGCGCCGTAGGACCCGCCCGGGTGGCGGTGGCTCAGCAACCGTTGTCCACGGGGATAAACGTTGCTCAGCCACCGCTCCCCGGCCGTAGGACCCGCCCGGGGTGGCGGTGGCTCAGCAACCGTTGTCCACGGGGATAGACGTTGCTCAGCCACCGCTCCCCTGTGGAGAGCGGTTGCTCAGCCACCGCTCCCCGGTGGAGAGCGTCAGCAGGCGGGGCGGAAGGCCGGGTCTGCCGGACCCCTGCGGGCCAGTGCGTTGAGGACGAGCTGGATCGCGACCGGGTCGGTCGGGATGGTGACGTGCTCGGAGAGGTCGTAGGGGCAGAGGTCCTGGAGGGTGATGTTGGTGGTCCTCCGCCCCGGGGCGAGGTACGCCGACAGGTAGGGCGTGACGACCTCGTCGTAGCGCGTGGTGATCTGGGTGTAGCTCACGCGGCCGGGCGTCTCGTCACCGGCGTTGAGCTCGGTGAGGAACGCCGAGCCGGCGGTCTGCTGCACGCAGGCCGGACAGAGCACGCCGAACGCCGCCTGGGTGAGCGGGTTGCCCGGCCCGGTGTCGCTGGTGCCGTGGTTGGAGGGGACCAGCCCGACGAGGTCGTCGACCTTGGTGCGACCGCCGAGGAACTTGAGGTAGTAGCGCGGCATCATCCCGCCCTGCGAGTGACCGACCATGGACACCTTGCGGGCACCCGTGGCCGCCAGCACCTTGTCGGTGAAGGCCTTCAGGGTGCTGGCCGACGTCGCGATGTCCTGGGTGCCACGGTTGCCGTAGTCGAGCGAGAACACGCAGTAGCCCTGGCCGAGCAGCGCGGTCGAGAGGTTCTCCAGCAGGTGCCGGCGGTCGCCGAAGGTGCCGTGCACGAGCACCACCGGCCGTGGGTGCGCGGCGGTCGGTGCGCAGCTCCAGTCGTTGACGCCGGGTACGTCGCCCTCCGGGCTGGTCGGCAGCGGGACGGGGAGCCCGTCGGCCGCAGCCGGCGCCGGGGCGGTGAGCCCGGCTCCGGTCAGGAGGGCAGCGAGAAGTCCGGCGAGGAGGAACCCGAGCGGTGCACGCATGTCCACCCAACGAGCGGGCCGGACCGCGGTCACGCCCCCTACAGGCCGACGAGCACGCCCACCCGGCCGTCGGAGCCGGACGCCCAGCAGGCGCCGTCGGCGGTGCACTCGACCGAGTCGAAGGCTCCCCGGCGCACGCTCCCCCAGGTGACGCCGCCGTCGAAGGACACGTTGGTGCCGGTCGGGCCGACCGCGATCACGCCGGTCGAGGGCGAGCCGGTGGCCGCCGTGCGCGGCAGGAACGCCGAGCCCGAGCGGTAGCCGTCGAGGTCGCCGCCGCCGGTCCACGTCGCGCCGCCGTCGTGGGAGTACGCCGAGGTGTGGGCGCTCTTGTTGGGCTTCTCGAAGTCGCCACCCACGGCGACCAGCGTGCGCGGGTCACGGACCGCCAGCGAGAAGATCCCGCCGGCGTCGCTGCGCACCACCGGGGTGTCGGTGACCGACCAGGTGTCACCACGGTCGACGGTGTGGAAGACCCGGGCGGCCGCACCGCCGCCGGCGATCCACGCGTCGGTCTTGCCCGCGGTCACCAGGCAGGTGCCGCTGGCCGCGAAGCCGAACTCACCGTCCAGCGCCGGCGGCATGCCGGCGGCCGGCCGCTTCGTCCAGGAGCGTCCGCCGTTCTTGGTCACGAGGATGCGGAACTTCCCGTGCACCGGGTCGCTCATCGCGAGCCCGTGCCGGCGGTCCCAGAACCCGAGGCAGTCGTAGAACGCTTCCTTCGAGTGGTTGCGGAAACCCTGCTTCCAGGTCCGGCCACCGTCGTCGGTGCGGTAGATCCGGGAGTCGCCGCCGGTGCCGATCGACAGGATCACCGCGTGGGACGCGTCCCACGCCTCGATGTCGCGGAACTCCAGGTCAGCGGTGTCTCCGCCGGGCGAGACGTCCTTCCAGTGCCGGCCACCGTCGGACGTGCGCAGCACGGTGCCCTCGGTGCCGCTCACCCAGGCGACGTTCCGTGAGACCGGCGCCAGGCCGCGGAACTGCGCCTCGGAGCCGGTCTGCACGTCCCGCCACGACAGGCCGGTGCCGGCCTGGGCCGGGGCGGGAGCCAGCGCCGCGAGCGAGGCGAGCAGGCCGAGGGTGAGCAGGGAGGTGACGAGGCGCGACAGTGGGCGAGGTCCCGAAATCATGAAGGCAACCTACGTCACTGCGGCGGGGGCTGACAGACCACCGCCTGCTCCGGCTGGTAGGTCGTCGTGACCGTGTCGGTGCGCAGCGGGGTCGGGTCGCCGACCTGCGTGACGGTGCGCACCAGGTCGACGGTGAACCCGTCGGCCCCCTCGGTCGCGACGCAGGCGGGGTCGCTGCTCGGGACGGTGGTGCGCGCCGTCGGGGCGTAGCGACCACTGGTCGACGCGCTGACCTCGAGCTCCTTGGTCGACCAGGCGTCGACCACGACCGAGCCGGCGGTGCCCGGGCCACCGGGCACCAGCCGCGCCGAGAGGAGCACGCCGTACGACGTGTCGTTGCGCATCTGCAGGTCGGTGGCGGCGTCGACCATCGCGTCGCGGCCCTCCGGCAGCCCGTCGGCGTACGTCGGCGAGGCGGTCCGGGCGACGTCGGTGAGCCCGGCCAGGAAGCCGGCGTTCCAGGCGGCGGTGGCCAGGCGGGTGCCGGAGCCGTTGACCGCGCCGACGCGAGCGTTGAAGGAGAACGTGTCGCCGGGACGCAGCAGCGCGCCGGAGAGCCGGTTGACGGCTTCGGCGAACGACGGGCCGACCGTCGACGGCACCGAGACGGCGAACGTGGCGACCGGCTCCGTCACGCCGAGGTGCTTCGCGTCCTTGGAGGTGAAGGTGGCCTTGGTGGGCGCGCCCGTCACCGGCACCGTCCGCGCCGCGCCGTCGGCGGTCACGCCCTGGAGGAACGCCGCGGTGACCGCCGCCTCGTCGTAGGTCTGGCCGGCGACCGCCTTGACCACCGCGGGAGCGCCGTCCTGCAGCGCGACGGTGGCGTCGACGGGCTCGGTGTCCTGGGCGGCGGGGTCGACCAGCGCCGCCAGCCCGGCGGAGTCGACGTCGAGCGTGAGTGTGCCGTCCTGGTCGACGAGGCTGAGGAGGTCGGCGTACTGCCGCGGCGCCAGCGTCACCTGCGAGCCCGCGAACGCCAGCGTGACCGGCCCGGACACGGCGGGGTTGGCGATGGTGGTGAGCGCGTTGTCGAGGTCGGCCTGGTCCACGTCGGGCTGGCTGAGCAGCAGGGGCAGCTGGACCGTGGAGCGGCCGGCGGCGTAGCTGTCGACGAGCGCCTCCCGGGCGTGGTCCTGGTCGATCTGGACGCCGTTCTGGGGCTTGGTGAGAGCGATCTGGCCGCCGCGGAGGGAGATGCCGGCGTCGCGGGCGGGCCGGCCGGCGACCTGGTCGAGCGCGTCGAGCAGCCCGTCGAGCTTGCGGTAGTCGACGTGCACGACCGGGGCCAGCTCGTCGCCGCCGCCGTAGTAGCGCCAGAGCGCCCGGGGGTCCCAGCTGCGCGGGCCGAGCGCCCTGGCGACCGTCGCGACGTAGTCGACCGAGAGACCGGCCTCCTGGGGCGCGACCTGGGTGGTGACCGTGCCGACCGCGACCGTGATCGGGTCCTGGCCGCGGCCGCGCAGGCCGCGCGCGAGGGCGGCCGCGGCCGCGGTCTGGTCCCGACCGCCGATCTCGACGCCCGCGACCGTGGTGCCGCGCGGGACCTTGCCGTTGGCGCCGGCGTACGCCGCGACCCAGCCGCCGACGCCCATCACCAGCACGACCAGCAGGATCAGGACGACCGCCTGCCCACCCTCGGCCTCGTGGCCGACACCGCGTCGTCTCGTGCGCCTCACATGTTCACTGTAGGAACAGCAGTCACTCCTAGGGCGCTTTTCGCTCGGAAGGTCGCCGACCGGGTCGCGGCAGCGTCGCGATCGCGACCAGGAGCACGACCAGGGCGAGCCCGAGCACGGCGTAGCCGGAGCCGGTCGAGGCGACCAGGTAGTCGCCCGCCGCGCGCGGGACCGCCAGCAGGGCGACCGCGCCGTCGAAGCCCACCGCCAGCGGCAGCCGGGTGGCCCAGCCCGGCGGGGTGGCGACCAGGACCAGCAGGGTCGCCGCGGCTGCCAGCAGCAGCCCCCACCACCACTGGTAGATCGCGACCGTGCCGACGGCCGTCCCGATGCCCGCCAGCAGCGTCACCGGGGCCAGCCGCAGCTCCACGGGTCAGGGCTCGATGCCTGCGAAGAGATCCGTCTCGAGGCCGTGCTCGTCGACGTCGCCCCGCTCGCCCTTGGCGATCCGGAAGTATTCCACGCCCCACATCTGGTTGCCCTCGTTGTTGGACAGCGCGAAGAACGGCCCGTCGAGGGTGATCTGGGTCGGGTAGCTGCGCAGGGCGTCCATCTTCTGCTCGAGGAACGCCGAGCCGTCGATGGCGGCCGAGAGGTTGTCGTCGGAGGTGACGAACGGCGGCAGCGGGCCGTCGGGGTCCATCCCCTCGAAGGTCGTCGTGTCACCGGCCGCGCGGATCGCGCGCAGGCTCTCGCGCATCCGGCTCTCGGACATCGCGCCCCAGTAGATCTTGGTGATGTCCCACGGCTCGCCCAGGTCGCGGGCGTAGGACGGCACCGCGGCCAGCTGGGCGGCGTACATCGCCACCCGGTGGGCCTGGATGTGGTCGGGGTGGCCGTAGCCGCCGAACTGGTCGTAGGTGACCAGCACCTGAGGCTGGACCTCCCGGATCACCCGGACGAGGTGGTCGGCGGCCTCGGTCAGGTCGGCGTGCCAGAACGCGTTGTCGTGGATGTCATCAGCAGCGATGGCGTAGCCGTCCTCGTGCCACTTCATCCCGGAGTCGCGGTAGGTCTGGAAGCCACCGAGCCAGCGGTGGTCGGTGACGCCGAGCACCTTCATCGCGTCGGCGATCTCGCCGCGGCGGTGCTCGCCGAGCTTGTCCTCCTGGTCGGCGGCGAGGTGCTCGAGCTCCGGCACCAGGATCTCGCCCATCTCACCGGCGGTGCAGGTGACCAGCGTGACGCCGGCGCCCTCCGAGACGTAGCGCGCCATCGTGGCGCCCTGGCCGATCGACTCGTCGTCGGGGTGGGCGTGGACCAGGAGCAGGCGCAGGTCGGGACGGTCGGTCATTCGTTCAGCCTAGGCAGCAGCTCCGACAGCTCGGTCAGGAAGGGCCGGTCCCCGTCGAGCCAGTCGACGTCGTGCAGCTCGTCCGCGGACAGCCAGCGGACCTGGTCGTGCTCCGTGGGGACCGGCTCGCCGTGGTCGAGCGACACGAGAGCGACGCGCAGCAGGTAGCGCTCGCCGATCGGCTGCGTGCCGCCGAGCCACCGTCCCACGGTGACCCGGACGCCGAGCTCCTCCCCGATCTCGCGGACCAGGGAGTCGGCCTCGGTCTCACCCGCCTCCACCTTGCCGCCCGGAAACTCCCAGCGCCCGGCCGCGCTGGCGGGCGCCGTACGCCGTGCGGCCAGCACGCGACCGTCGCGGACGATCGCGGCGCCGACCACGACCTGACGCTCCACCACACCTAGATTGTGGAGGTGACGTCGACTCCGGGGTCCCCCGGCGTGCACCTGGTGCGCACCGAGGAGAACGTCGCCGAGATCGACGCGCTCGCCGAGCGGCTCGGAGGCCGGGTCGGGCTGCCGGCCCTGCTCCAGGACCTCGACCGCCGGGCCCGCCGTACCCTCGCGCCCGGCCTCGCCGTGCACCGCGCGCTGACCTGGGACCGCGCGGACCGGCGTGACCCGCTCTGGTGGCCGCAGGGGATCTCGACCTCCGCGGACGCCTCCGACACCGAGGACGTCGAGGGCCGTCGGATGCTGGTCGTCTCGTGGTACGCCAAGCATGACCAGGGCGCCCGGGTGACCTTCCTGGATCTGTCGACCCGGCGCTACCGTCACGTCCTGCTGGTCGAGCCGGTCCTGGAGGACGGCCAGGTCGCGATCAAGCCTCTGAAGGTGCACGCCGGCGGACTCGTGTGGCATGGCCCCTACCTGCACGTCGCAGCCACCGCCCGCGGCGTCTACACCTGCCGCCTCGACGACCTGCTGCGCGTCCCCGACGACGGCCCCGTGCCGACGTACGGCTATCGCTACGTGCTCCCGCTCCGGTTCGCCTACGAGGCGGTCACCGACGAGGGGCTGGAGCGGCTGCGCTACTCGTTCCTCTCCCTGGACCGCACCGCCTCGCCGGCCGAGCTGGTGGTCGGCGAGTACGGCGGCCACAGCCAGACCCGGCGGCTGGCCCGGTTCGCTCTCGATCCGGAGACGCAGTTTCTCGCCGTGGGCGAGGACGGCGTCTCCCGCCCGGCGGTCGTCGACGACGGCGGAGTGGTGCGCACGCAGGGTGCGGCGGTCGCGCACGGCCAGTGGTACCTCACCCGTTCGACCGGGCCGCGGGTGCCCGGCTCGATCTACGCCGGGCGGCCCGGCGCGTTCCGGCGCTACCGCTGGGCCACCCCGATGGGTCCCGAGGACATCGCCTGGTGGCCCTCGACCGACCTGCTGTGGTCGGTCACCGAGCACCCCCACCGGCGCTGGATCTACTCGATGAAAAGGTCCCGCTTCAGCTGATCACAACGCAATGGGAGCGGTGGGAGCGCAGCGACCCGGTCTTTCGCGGGCGAAGCCCGCGCGCCCCGCGATCGGCCTCCGGGCCGTGGCGACTGCGCCTAGCGAGCGCCAGCGAGCGACGGCGCCTGCGAGCGCCAGCGAGCGTCGCCACGGATCGGGGGCCGAAGCTCGCGGGGGTATTCAACGGGGGTATTCAACGCGGCAGCGAGTCGCCAGCTGGCGGCTCTGCGCGACCAAGCGGCCGGCGGAGTCCCAGATCTCGCAGTCCTCCTCGAACATGCCGCCGGCCATGGTGCGGGTCGCGTGGCGCACCTTGACCCAGCCGGGCGCGGGTCGGGCCCGCACGTGCACGGTGAGCTCGATCGTGGGCGCCCAACCGGGCATGCCGAGGTCGAAGGTGACCGGCGGCAGCACGTCGCAGATCGTGACCAGCGCGAGCGGGTCGGGCTCGCGGCCGTCGGCGAAGCGGTACCAGCCCGCGATCGAGCCAGACATCCCCGGCGGGCCGCCGCCCCAGACGTCGTGCGCCGGGTCGAGCCGCAGGTCGAAGCGGTCCAGCATCGGCACGAAGGCCCGAAGCTCCGCGGGCGCGTCCGCACCGGAGACGCACTGCTCGAGTGGCGGCAGGTCGGGCTCCTCGGCCCACGAGCGCACCTCTCCCCGGCCCGCTCCGCGAAGCGGTCCAGGTCGCCGACGGTGGCCAGCGCGCTGATCCGGGTGGTGCCGTCCTGCGTCAGCTCGAGTGACGCCGTCGCGACCGAGCCGCCGTCGCGGCGTACGTCGACGGACACGGTGGCCGGGCCCGGCGTCGACGCCGAGACGTAGTGGGCGCTGACGGCGACCGGATCCGGCTTGGCCGGTACGGCGGCGCGCAGTGCCTGGCACATCACCGCGAGCAGGTAGCCGCCGTTGAGCCCACTGCCCACGACCCAGCCCGGCGACAGCTCTGCCGCGTAGCGCCCGTCGCCGTCGGGCGAGACCGCGGTGAGGCGGTCGAACTCGAAGCCCTCGGAGGACTCAGCCGTCTCAGCCATCCCAGGTGTGCGCCTCGCGCTCGAAGTCGGCGCCGGTCTGGACGGGGACGACGCAGAAGACGATGCCGGCCGGGTCCTGCAGGATCGTGTACTCCTTGCGCTCCTCGACCACCGTCGCACCGAGTCCGAGCACACGCGCGACCTCGGCCGGCACGTCGTCGGTCTCGATGTCGAGGTGCACCCGCGGCGGCGTGCCGGAGCCGGTGCGCTGGCCCCAGACGGCTACCGAGCCCATGGTGCCCAGCGAGCGGTACTCCGGCATGTCGGGGTCCCCCTCGACCGGGGTCACCCCCTGGACCCCGCCCCAGAAGGCGAGCGCCGCCTCCGAGTCCTCCTCGGGGTGGTCGATCAGGACGATTCCGATCCGAGAGCGATGCATGCCCGAACCGTACTGATGGGTCAGGCGTAGACGCGCACCCAGTCCACGACCAGCTCCTGCGGGAAGGTCAGGCTGTCGGGCACCTCGCCGCCGAGCACGCCGCCGATCGCGAGGTTCAGGATCAGGTAGAAGGGCCGGTCGAAGGCCCAGTCGCCCTCGTCCTCGACCTCGGCGCGGGTGACGGTGCCGTACTCCTCGCCGTCGAGGTACCAGCTGATCGTGTCGTGGTCCCACTCCACGGCATAGGTGTGCATGTCGGCGCTGAGCAGGGTGTCGCTGTCGGTGTCGGCCTGGAGGAACCAGTGGTCGCCGTCGTCGGTGGCGCCGTGCACGGTGCCGATCACGTGCGACCGGTCCCGGCCGACGTACTCCATCGCGTCGATCTCGCCGACGGCAGGCCACTCGACCTCGTCGTCGTCACCCATCGCCCAGAAGGCCGGCCAGGTGCCGACTCCGCTGGGCATCTTGGCGCGGATCTCGAAGCGCGCGTGCTCCCAGCTCCCGATGTCCTTGGTGGTGAGTCGCGCGGAGGTGATGTCGCGGTACCAGCCGTCGGAGCAGTTGCCCGACTCCTTGTTGGCGGAGATCACCAGGTAGCCGCTGCCGTCGGTGTGCACGTTGTCGACGCTGTTGGTGTAGCACTGCTTCTCGTCGTCGGTGGGGTCGGCGTACTGCTCGAGCGTCCACTTGTCCGGGTCCGGGAGGGCGCCGTTGGCGCCGTCGAACTCGTCGCTCCACACGAGCTTGCGGTCGGTCTCGCCCGACGCGGAGTCGCACGCGCTCAGGCACGCGCCCATGAGGGTCACCGCCACCACCGAGGCGACCGCCCCCACCACCCGTCGTCGCACGGACGAACTGTAGTTGCGACGTTCAACCACCGTGGCAAAGTTGATGATCGTCGCTGCGTGAACCACCAGCTCGCAATGGGAGCGGTGGGAGCGCAGCGACCCGGTCGTTGCGAGCGCAGCGAGCGCGTCGGCCGCGCGAGTCGGTCCTGGTGCCAACGATGGACGCGAGCTGCGAGCGCAGCGAGCGAGCCTCGTCGGCGGGCCGAAGCTCGCGGGGGTATTCAGCCTGCGAGCGGAGCGAGCGCTCCCCGCGATCGGCCCGGTGCCAACGATGGACGGCGGAGCTGCGAGCGCAGCGAGCAGTCCGTCGTTGGTCCGGGGCCGAAGCTCGCGGGGGTATCAAACAGGGCCGAAAGTTCGCGGGGGTGAACAACTAGCCCCGCTCCTCCAGCGCCTCCGTCAGCAGGGCGACCAGCGCCTCGAGCTGGATGTCGACCGACGAGCCGACCTCGTCGTCGGACCCGTCCAGCGCCCGGGCCGACATGCCGGCCTTGCTGTCGATGAGCTCGGCGATCTTGGTGTCGATCGTCTGCGAGGCGATGATCCGCCAGGCGGTGACCGGCTCGGCCTGGCCGATGCGGTGCACCCGGTCGATCGCCTGGGTCTGCTCGGCGTCGGTCCACGACAGCTCGGCGAGCACGACGTTGGACGAGACCTGGAGGTTGATGCCGACCCCGGCCGCCATCAGCGAGCAGACGATGATCTGGACCTCGGGGTCCTCCTGGAAGGCCGTGATCGCCGCCTCGCGGGCCTTCGGCGTCTGGTCACCGCGGATCTCGGAGTAGCGGATGCCCCGCTTCGCGAAGGTGTCGCCGGCGATGTCCATGACGTCGACGTGCTTGGCGAAGAAGACGACCTTGCCGACGTTGCGCGCCAGCTGGGCGGCGTAGTCGGCGGCGAGCCCCGCCTTGGCCTGGCCGATCCGGCGCAGCATCGTGAAGACGTTGTCGCCGTCCTTCGTCGTGGTCGTGGTGTCCTCGCGCTCCCACGTCGCGACCCGGCGGACCAGCTCGTGGTCGATGCCCTCGATGACCGAGCCGGTACGACGCGTGGCGAGCGCCATGTCGTAGCGCTCCAGCAGCCGCCTGGCGAGCTCGCGCTCGGCCTCGCGGATCGAGCGGCCGATCTCGTCGTCGAGCTCCACCGGCAGGTCGGCGATGCGGCGAGCGGGGATGTCGGCGGCGACGTCGACCTTGCGCCGGCGCACGATGCCCATCTCGACGACGCTGTTGCGCGCGGCGGGGTAGAAGCCCGGGTCGGCCGGGGTCAGCCCGGTCTCCTCGAGCTTGTCCATGAGCTTGGCCAGCGGCTTCTTGTCGTCGATCCAGCCGAGGTACTCCCAGATCGCGTGGAAGTCCTCGATGTCGTTGATCAGCGGCGTCCCGGTCAGGGCCAGGAGCAGGGGGCGGGCGGTGCGGGCCCGGATCTTCTCGGAGAGGTGGAGCACGTTCTGGGAGCGCTGGGACTGCTTGTTCTTGATGAAGTGCGCCTCGTCGACCACCATCGTGCGGAAGCCGAACTCACCGAGCCAGCCGACGTGGCGGTCGAGGATCTCGTAGTTGACGACCACGATGTCGGCGAACCCGTTGACGTCGTCGCCGTCGCCGTGGATCACGGTGACCTGGCGGTTGGGCGTCCAGATCGAGGCCTCACGCGCCCAGTTGGTCTTCACGACGTTGGGTACGACGGCGAGCAGCGGGAACGCGTCGGCGGCCTGCGCGGCGAGCAGCGCCTGCGCGGTCTTGCCGAGGCCCGGCTCGTCGGCGAGCAGGAAGGTGCGGTGCCCGTCGGCCGCGGCCTGGATCAGCTGGGCCTGGTGGAGCATGAGCTCGCGCCCCTGAGGCATCCGGATGTCGCGTGGCTCGGGCAGCGGCATGCAGGCCGCGCCGCCGCCGTACTCGAAGGAGCGGAAGAGCGGACCGAGCAGCTCCCAGGTCGCGAGCCGGCGCGCCTTGGGCCGGCGCTCGTCGGCGGCGGAGAAGTCGGGGACCAGGAACGGGTTGGAGAGCCGCCGCTGGATGACGGACTGCGGGACCACCCGGCGATCGCCGGCGAGCAGCTCGGCCTCGTCCGGCTCGGGCTCCTCTTCCTCCTCGATCTCCATGCCGGCCGACGCGATCATCTCGCGGCGCAGCTCCTTGGCGGCGTCGGAGACTCCCGCGTCCTCGGCGAGCAGCGCGAGCAGGGTGGTGTCGCTGGCCGCGGTCTTGGCCAGGATCGTGGCCACGCCGTCGAGCCGCTTGAGCTGGTCGGCCTTCTTCGACTCGGTGAGCTCGGTGTCGGCCCTGATCCGGGCCCGCTCCTCGCGGACCAGGAGCGCCACGACCTGGAACTTGGTGCGGGCGGACGGCGAGACCGGTCCGCGCTGGGAGCGCGCCTCGACCTCACGGACGGCGCGCGCGAGGACCGGAATGATGCCCTCGTTGTCACCGTGCCGGCGTCCGTTGCGCTGGCTGGCCTGGTTCCGGGTGTTCCCGGACTGGCGCTGGCCTCGTCTGGCCAAGGTCTCCCTTTCGACTGCCGCGGGCCCCCCTGGGCCGCGGCACTGCTAGGCGCCGTGCCCGGGGCGAGCGGTTACGGCGCTGACCGCAGTGCGGAGGGACCTGGCTCGGCCCTCCGACGCGATGCGGCGCCTGATCGGCGCCTGTCCGGCCGTACGGCGGCCGGTGTTCCGCCGCCCAATATACCCCGCCCCGGGACCGGTTGTCCGTGGGTCCGCCTAGCGTCCGTGCACATGGCGGAACGGATGGCGGGCGAGCAGCGCACCGGACCCTTCTGGGACTTCGTCGCCGGCCGCGTCGACCCGCCGCCGATCGCGGCGCTGCTCGGCTTCGATCTCGTCGCCGTCGACCCGGACGCCGGGACCATCGAGGTCGCGTTCACGGCGACCGACCAGTTCCGCAACCCGGTCGGCGACGTGCAGGGCGGCATCCTCGGGGCGATGCTCGACGACACCCTCGGCCCGTGCCTGGTGGCGACGCTCGGGCCCGGGCAGTGGGCGCCGACCCTCGAGCTGCACGCCCACTACCTCGCGCCCGCTCGCGTGGGCCGGCTGGTCGGCCGCGCGCGGGTGGTGAAGCGCGGCAGGTCCGTGGCGTTCCTCGCGGGCGAGCTGGCGCAGGGCGACGTGGTGGTCGCGACGGCGACGGCGACGGCGATGATCCGGGGCTAGGCCTGCTGCTCGGCCAGAGACCACGGAGCGCGGCGACACCGCGCGAGCTGTGGCTCTTCACCGTGCCGATGCCGATCCCGAGCTCGGCGGCCGTCTCCTCGATCGACAGCCCGAGCCAGTGCCGCAGGACCACCGTTCGCCGCTGCATGGGTGGCAGCTCCTGGAGGGCGTCGAACAGGGCCGACCGCTCCTCGGCCGGGAGCTCCGACCCGCCGGC
>CAVXZS010000015.1:0-348248 GCA_963766475.1 uncultured Actinomycetota bacterium
CACGGCGCAC
This sequence comes from uncultured Actinomycetota bacterium, assembly GCA_963766475.1. GTDB lineage: Bacteria > Actinomycetota > Actinomycetes > Propionibacteriales > Nocardioidaceae > Nocardioides. The sequence continues at coordinate 11 of CAVXZS010000015.1, forward strand.
GGCGCTGTACACGCCGACCACGACCGCCAGGAACGCCGCGAGGATCGTCGCCCCGATCGCCAGCCGGAGCGTGAGCTGCATCGCCCGGGTGAGGCGAGGCGCGATCTCCCGGCCGCGGTTGTCCTTGCCCAGGTCGCCCGAGGCGAAGTCCTTCAGCCAGATCACGTAGCGCTGCGGCACCGGACTTGTCGAGGTTGAGCTCGCGCTTCTTCGCCTCGATGACCGACGGCGGCGTCCGCGGGTTGGCCCGCAGGCTCGCCAGCGGGTCGCCCAGGGACGACACCGCCCCGAACACCAGCATCGAGGCGAGGAAGAGGACGAACAGCGAGGTGACGAGTCGCCGGACGATGAAACCGAGCATGGCGGACCTCCCGAGAGCAGAAGCGGGAGGGGCCGACCACCAAGCGGTGGTCGGCCCCTCCGTCGTTCAGACCGGTGAACCGGTGCACGGGGGCGATTACTGCTTGACGCCCCAGGTGACTGCGTTCCACAGCGGACCGTAGGTGCTGGCGTTGTCGACGACGTTGAGGATCGTCTCACGGGCCGGCAGCAGCGTGGGCTTGGCGTAGAGCGGGATCGTCGGCAGATCCTCCCAGAGGATCTTGTCGATCTCGTTCGTCTTCTCGACCGTGACCTCAGGGTCGGCCGTCTGGATGGCCTCGGTGAAGAGCGTGCCGACCTCCTCGTTCTCGTAGCTCATCTCGTTCTGGCCGCCGCCCGGGATGAACAGCGACTGGTTCGAGCTGGCCGTGAACGGCGTGCCGACCCAGGCGAACAGCGCGATGTCGTAGTCGGCATCGGCGAAGTCACCCGACTCCGGGAAGAACAGGTCGAACACCGCGGAGCCCTCGACGTTGGCGATCTTGATCTCGATGCCGATCTGCTTCAGCTGGTCCTGGATGACCTCTTCGGTGTCCTCCCGCAGCTGGTTGCCACCGGTGGTCGAGATGCGGAACGAGAGCTGCTTGCCGTCCTTCGCGTAGATGCCGTCGCTGCCCTTGGCGTAGCCGGCGTCCTCGAGGGTCTTGGTCGCCGTCTCCTTGTCGGCGGTGGCGTAGTCGCCGGCGTTGTCCTCGTACTCGGGCTGGTTGTTCAGCCAGATGCGGTTGTTGAGCACCTCGGCCCGGTCGTCGAACTGCTTGACGGTACGGGCGACCAGCTCTTCGCGGTCGAGGCCCTAGGCGATGGCCTGGCGCACGGCCGGATCGGCGAGCTGCTCGTTGAGCAGGTTGAAGTCGATGTGCTCGTAGGACAGACCGAAGTTGATCTGGCTCTTGATCTCGGGCAGCTCCTCGAGCCGCTGCACCAGGTCGACCTGGGGCTGCGGGTAGGCGAGGTCGATCTCACCGTTCTCGAAGGCCTCGGGCAGCGCCTCGGGCAGGAGACCGAACACCACGACGAGCTCGTCGATCTTCGGCTTCTCGCCCCAGAACTTCTCGTTCGGGACCATCGTGACGCTCTTCTCGGGCTGGTAGTTCGTCGAACTTGAACGGGCCACCCGACCAGTCCGGGATCTTCGCCTCGTCGAGGCTCTCGTTCCAGCCCTTCACGTCCTTCAGGATGTGCTCCGGCATGATGTTGCCGAACAGGCCCTTCCAGTCCGCGTAGGGGGTCTCGAAGGTGACCGTGACCGTCTTGTCCTCGCCCTCGACCGACTCGATGTTCTCGTAGCCGGTGGTGGAGGCGACGTCGGGGATGGTGGCGTCGTCGGGCTCGGCGGCCTCGGGATCGCTCTCGCCGACGTCGGCGTCGACCTTGCCGTTCTGGAGCTTCCAGTTGTAGATGAAGTCCTTGCCGGTGATCGGCGTGCCGTCCGACCAGGCCGCATCCGGGTTGATCTCGTACTCGATCGTCTGCGGATCGTCGCTGGTCTGCTCAGCGCTCGTCAGCAGGTCCTTGTTCATCACGACCTCGAACTCCGGCGTCGTGTCGAACGCCTGCGGGTAGACGAGGATCGTCATGTAGTTCAGCGCGGCGAGGTTGTCGTTCGCCGTGTTGACGTTCCAGCCCGTGGGCTCCTGGTCCGAGGCGTAGGTGACCGTGCCTCCTTCGGGAACGTCGGTGACGGTGTCGGGCGTGGTGGTCGTACCCGTGCCTTCCTCACCGGCGTTGTCGTCGTCTCCACACGCCGCTGCGAGCAGCGCGAAGGCGAAGATGACGACAAGGAGCTTGCGGCCCTTGCGCAGGGAACTCACGGAGCGGACCTCCTGGGTTGGGGGTGATGGGATGCCGGCAGACTGGTGGGTGGCGGCACGGTCCGGCGGTCCGTGGTGACCCTCGGACGCCTTCCATGTTCCCATCCGGGCGACTGTCCGAACCTCTGGCCGCGACATCGTTGCCGGACCGTAACCGGGGCACGAACGGTCGGGGACCGTAGCACCACCCCACCCACGGGGTGTCAACTGCCCGCGGTCGGTCATCGATTCTGACTGCGACGACATCGCGCACTGCGCCCGCCAGAGGACACGCGATGTGCGTCACCTCGCCCAGATCAGGACGCGATGCGGAACCGGACGATCGCGGCGAAGTCGTCGGGGTCGAGCGACGCCCCGCCGACCAGCGCGCCGTCGATGTCGGGCTGGGCCATCAGCTCGGCGGCGTTGGCCGGCTTGACCGACCCGCCGTACTGGATGCGCACCGCCGCGGCCGCGTCGGCGCCGGCGAGCTCGGCGACCGTCGGACCGCACGAGCGCGCACACCGCCTGCGCGTCCTCGGCGCTGGCGGTGCGGCCGGTGCCGATCGCCCAGATCGGCTCGTAGGCGATGACCAGCCCGGCCACCGCCTCGGCGGCGACGCCCGGCCAGCCCGGCCCGCACCTGGCCCGTCGACCTTGGCCTCGGTCTCGCCGGCCTCGCGCTCGTCGAGCGTCTCGCCGACAGCACATGATCGGCGTCATCCCGTGGCGCGAGGATCGCCTTGCACCTTGCGGTTCACGTCCTCGTCGGTCTCGCCGAAGAGCTCCCGGCGCTCGGAGTGGCCGGCGATCACGTAGCGCGACGTTGAGCTTGGCCAGCATCGCCGGCGACACCTCGCCGGTGAACGCGCCCTTCTCCTCCCAGTGGCAGTGCTGCGCGCCGAGGATGATCGACATGCTGGTCGGTCTCGATCGCCGTCTGCACCGAGCGCAGGTCGGTGAACGGCGGGTGCACCGACACGTCGACGGCGCGCAGTCGTCCTCGTCGCCGAGCAGGTACGACAGCTTCTGCACCGTCTGCGATCGCCTCGAAGTGGTTGTGGTGCATCTTCCAGTTGCCGCTGATCAGCGGCTTGCGGTCAGCCACTCGTCATGCAGCCTTCGCATTGGGGGCACTCGGCGCAGGGCCTCGAGGCCCGGGCAGGTCGCCCTGCTCGAGCAGCTCGAGCGAGGCGCCGCCGCCGGTGGAGATGTGGTCGATGCGGTCGGCCAGGCCGAACTGCGGCGACCGCGGCCGCGCTGTCGCCGCCGCCGACGACCGTGAAGCCTCGGCGTCTCGGCCACCGCCTCGGCCACCGTGCGGGTGCCGGCCTCGAAGCGCGGGTCCTCGAACACGCCCATCGGGCCCGTTCCAGAACACGGTGCGGGCGTCGAGGATCACGTCGCTGAACTCGGCGGCCGTGCCCGGGCCGATGTCGAGGCCCATCCAGCCGTCGGGGATCGACGCGCCGATCTGGCGCACCTCGCCCCCGGCGCCGGGATCGCCGATCTTGCCGCCCGGGCCGAGCGCGGTGATGTCGGACGGCAGGTGGATCGGCCGCGCCCGAGGCGAGCAGCTCGCGGCAGGTCGTCGACCTGGTCGTCCTCGAGCAGCGACGCGCCGATCGGGTGGCCCTGCGCGGCGAGGAACGTGAAGCACATGCCGCCGCCGATGACCAGGCTGTCGACGACGTCGAGCAGCGCCTCGATGACGCCGAGCTTGTCGCTGCACCTTCGCGCCGCCGAGGACGGCCACGAACGGGCCGCGTCGGGTGCGTCGCGCAGGCCGAGCAGCACCTCGACCTCCTTGGCCAGCAGCCGGCCGGCCGCGCTCGGGCAGGTGCGGCGGCGGGCCGACGATCGAGGCGTGGGCCCGGTGCGACGCGCCGAACGCGTCGTTGACGTAGGCGTCGTGGCCCTCGATCGAGCCGCGGCACGAAGGCCGGGTCGTTGCCTCGTCTCGCCCGGGTCGAAGCGCAGGTTCTCGAGCAGCTCGACGCCGGGCGCGAGCTCGGCCAGGCGGGCCCGCACCGGGTCCATCGAGTACTTCGGGTCGGGCGCGCCCTTCGGGCCGGCCGAGGTGGCTGCACGCGGTGACCTGCGCGCCCTGCTCCTGCAGCCAGTCGATCGTGGGCAGCGCGGCCCGGATGCGCAGGTCGTCGGTGATGCGCGCCGTCCTCGAGGGGCACGTTGAAGTCGGCGCGGACCAGGACCCGCTTGCCGTCGAGGTCGCCCAGGTCCTCGAGCTGGGGGACGCTGCACGCCACGGCTCGACTTGCTGGCGGCGCCGACGATCACGACGAGGTCGACGAGGCGGTTCGAGTAGCCCCACTCGTTGTCGTACCAGCCGAGCACCTTGACCAGGTTGCCCATGGCCATGGTGAGGCCGCGAGTCGAACGTGCACGAGGCCGGCGAGCCGACGATGTCGGACGACACCAGCGGCTCCTCGGAGTACTCGAGCACCTTGGCCAGCGGGCCGGACTCGGCCGCGGCCTGGAAGGCGTCGTTGACCTCGTCGACGGTGACGTCGCGGCTTGAGGACGCCGGCGAAGTCGGTGATCGAGCCGTCGGGCACCGGCACCCGCAGCGAGGTGCCGTCGAGCTTGCCCTTCATCGACTGGAGCACGAGGCCGGTGGCCCGGGCCGCGCCGGTGGACGTCGGCACGATGTTGATGGCCGCGCCGCGGGCCCGGCGCAGGTCGCTGTGGGGGCCGTCGACCAGCGCCTGGTCGCCGGTGTAGGCGTGGACCGTGGTCATCAGGCCCTTCTCGACGCCGAAGGCGTCGTCGAGCACCTTGACCATCGGGCACGAAGCAGTTGGTCGTGCACGACGCGTTGGACACGACCTTGTGCTTGCGCGGGGTCGAAGGTGTCGTCGTTGACGCCGACCACGAAGGTGGCGTCGGCGTCGGTGGCCGGGGCCGAGACGATGACGCACGGGCGCGCCGGCGTCGAGGTGGGCGGCGGCCTTGTCGCGGTCGGTGAAGAAGCCGGTCGACTCGACCACGACGTCGACGCCGAGGTCGCCCCACGGCAGCGCCTTCGGGTCGCGCTCGGCGAGGATCTTGAGGGTGTCGCCGTCGACCGACGATGCCGTCGTCGGACGACCTTGACCGTCGCCCGGGAGCGGCCCAGCGACCGAGTCGTACTTCAGCAGGTGGGCCATCGTCGTCGACCGAGCCGAGGTCGTTGGCGGCGACGAAGTCGATGTCGGCTCCCGCTGCTTCGCCGCCCGGAAGAAGTTGCGGCCGATGCGGCCGAAGCCGTTGATCCCGACGCGAACGCGTCATGTCCCCTCGACACCTCTCTGTGTCCTGTCGAGCGGCACCATCCGACCAGCATCGGAGCCGGCCGCTGGGCCACGTCGCTCCGGCAGGATCGGCGCTCAGCGGTCGATGTCGCGGTGCTTGACCGTGGGCTCGATGCCCGCGCCGGCGCAGGCGGCCGGCGACCTCCTCGGCGATGGCCACCGAGCGGTGGCGGCCGCCGGTGCAGCCGAAGGCGATGCGTCAGGTAGGCCTTGCCCTCCGACACGTACTCGGGCAGCAGCAGGTCGAGCAGCGCGTCGAGCCGGTCGAGGAACTGCTGCGCGCGCCGGCTGGCCCAGCACGTAGGCGACGCACCGGCGGCGTCGAGGCCGGTGAGCGGGCGCAGCTCGTCGACCCAGTAGGGGTTCGGCAGGAACCGGCAGTCGAGGACGATGTCGACGTCGGTGGGCAGGCCGTGCTTGTAGCCGAACGACAGCAGCGTGGTCTGCATGCGGTGCTCGTCGCGCTCGTCGTCGCGCGAACAGCTCGGCGACCCGGGTCCGCAGCTGGTGGACGTTGAGGTCGGTGGTGTCGACGATGACGTCGGCCTCGGCCTTGACCGGCTCGAGCAGCGACCGCTCGTGCTCGATGGCCTCGGCCAGCTGCTCGCCCGCGCTGCGGCGGGTGGCGGCGCTTGGTGCTCTCGTAGCGGCGGACCAGCGCGCTCGGTCGAGGCCTCGAGGAACAGCGACCCGCACCCGGGCCGGCCGGCCCGCAGGTCGGCGATGGCCGGGAGGATGTCCTGGGGCTGGGCGCTCGAGCCCGAGGGCGAGCGCCACCCGCTCGATGCTCGACTCGGGCACGATGGCCAGCTCGGCGACCTTCGGGATGAGCGGCGTCGGCAGGTTGTCGATCACGAACCAGCCGCGGTCCTCGAGCGCGTCGGCCACCGTGGACCGGCCCGCGCCCGAGAGCCCCGCGATGACCACGAACTCGGTCATTCGCCCCCAACGCTACCCGTGGTCGGCGTGCACCATGCACGCGGGTGACCCCGTGCTGGGGCGGTTGGGTTACCGTTGTGGCCGCGGGCGGCGGAAAGGGGGGATCACGATGGGGATGCGACGTATCGGGCTTGGTCGATCGCCTGCGTCGCTGGTCATCGCGGTGGCTGCCGTTCGTGCGTCTCGCAGCCGGCGGGCGCGACGGTGCACACCGACGAGCAGAGCGACGACGATGAGCTTCACGGAACTTCGCCGGCGTCACGGCCAGTTCGTGCACGGTCTACGGTGACCGGCGTCGCTGGACGACGAGACGAGCGTGCTGAGGACCACCGCCTCGTCGGACTGCACTGGTCGCCTTCGTGTTCACGTTGACCTACAAGGACGACGAGAGACCGGCTGCACACGGTGCGGGCACCGGCAGACAGGAAGCGGTCGACCTCGAGGTCGACGACGTGCTCTTCGGCGTGCGGGCCGAGGCTGACGCGGCACCTTCAGCTCCTGCGCCGCCGGGCCCCCGGGTCAGGTCGTGCACCGACCACCGCGACCGCCGTCGCCCAAGTAGCCGTCAGGCACGGGGGCGGAAGGCCCGCCAGAGGCTGGCGGCGACGCAGATCGCCGCGTAGACGACGACGACCGACCAGACGAGCGTGTCGCCGGGGTCGTCGAGGTAGCGGGCGTAGAGCGTGCCGCAGGCCGCCGCCAGCAGGACCGTGGTGACGACCAGGCGGGCCGGGCTGGTGCCGGAGCAGCCCGAGCTGCTCGCCGCACGAACTCGAGCACCGCCGGGAGCGGCAGCAGCCAGCAGAGCCAGACGTCGAGCCCGTCCGGCCAGCGTCACCCCGGCCGAGGCGAGCACCGCGGCCACCAGCGCGAGCGGGTAGAGCACCAGGCAGCGCCGGCAGACGTGGCGGCCGGCGACCACCGCGCACCGGTCGTAGTCCGACGGCCAGTGGTGGCTGAGCCACATGGGCGTGTCGGCCACCGGCGGCGGGCGGCCTGCGGGTCGACCGGCGCGCTCGGTCACCGCGCCTTCTCGGTGAGCAGGACGAGCAGGCGCGGGATCGACGCGGCCTCCTGGTACTCGGCGGCCCGGGCCAGGAAGCCCGGCGGCGGGGCCGGCTCCTCCATGCGGCGCAGCACGAGGCCGGCGTCGGCCAGCGCGTTCACGTAGCGGCTGAGCGGGCGGTGGATGAACGGGATGAACACGTCCTTCTCCACCTCCTCGATCGTCGTGTCCTCGACCAGGTAGGGCCGATGCGCCAGTACTGCTCGGGCGGGTCGAGCACCTGGTCGTCGATCCAGCCGCTGTTCGGCGTCTGCAGCAGCGGGTGGTTGAGGAAGAAGGCGAACCGGCCGCCCGGCGCCAGCACCCGGGCCACCTCGGCGATCGCCTCGTCGACGTCGTCGATGTGCTCGAACACGAGGCAGGCGACGACCGCGTCGAAGCGTGCCGTCCGGCGAACGGGCAGCGCCGCCGCGCCCGCCGCGGGCGTAGGCCGGTCCCCCGCCGCGCCGGTGCGCCTCGACGATCTGCGCCTCGGTCGGGTCGACGCCGACGACGCTGCTCGCGCCCGCGGCCGCGGGCGAGCCGGGCGACCTGGCCCTCGCCGCGTGCCGACGTCGAGCACCGGCCGGGCGCCGGCCAGCGCGCTCGGCGGCCAGCGGCAGGATCTGCTCCACGTACTCGGGGTCGGCGCCGTCGGTGAAGCCGTCCTGCCACCAGCCGGCGTTGCGTCTCCCAGAGGTCGTCGGTCACCGCCGTTCATGCACGATCGCGCGGCCGCTCGCGACGACCCGTCGCGGGCTCGTGCGATGGCACTGCTTGCGTAGCACGCGCTCGGCCACCGGGTCGGGCAGCCAGCGTAGAGCGCCTGCGAGCTCGCTCGCAGCGGTGCGCCTGCCTTCACCGCCTTCACCGCCGCCCAGCTCCTTCACCAGCCGCTTGCGGCGGGTCGGGCCCGAGGCCGGGGATGTCGTCGAGCACCGAGCGTGGTCATGCGCTTGTCCCGCAGCTCGCGGTGGTAGTCGATGGCGAAGCGGTGCGACTCGTCCCGGATCCGCTGCAGCAGGTAGAGCGCCTCGGACTGGCGGGGCAGGCGGATCGGGGTCGGCCTGGCCCGGGCACGAAGACCTCCTCGAACCGCTTGGCCAGCGAGGCGATCGGGATCTCCTCGTCGAGCCCGAGCTCCTCGAGCACCCGCACGGCCACGCTCGAGCTGGCCCTTGCCGCCGTCGACCAGCAGCAGCTGCGGCGGGTACTGGAACTTGCCCTCGCCGCTCGGCCACCGGCTTCGCGCCGCTCGGCCAGGTAGGCGGTGAGCCGGCGGGTCAGCACCTCCTCCATGGCCGCGAAGTCGTCGTTGCCGTCGACGCCCTTGAGCTTGAACCGGCGGTACTCGGACTTCTTCGGGAGCCCGTCCTCGAGCACCACCATCGAGCCGACGTAGTCGGTGCCCTGGAGGTGGCTCATGTCGTAGCACTCGATGCGCAGCGGCGCCTCGGGCAGGCCGAGCTGCGTCCTGCAGCTCGTTGAGCGCCTTGGCCCGGCTGTTGTGGTCGCTGGCCCGCTTGCAGCCGGTGGCGGGTGAACTCCTCCTTGGCGTTCTGCGTGACCGTCTCCTGCAGCGTCCGCTTGTCGCCCCGCTGCGGCACCCGGATCGTCGACCGTCGAGCCCCGCTGCTCGGAGAGCCAGCTCCGAGTAGGCGTCGATCTCCTCGGGCTCGTGCGGGCACGAGCACCTGCTTGGGCACGCCGAGCGGCGGCGGCTCGGCGTAGAGGCTCGAGCAGGATGCGGCCGACGAGCTCGTCGGGCGCCGAGGTCCTCGACCTTGTCGAGCACGAAGCCCTTGCGGCCGACCACCCGGCCCCGGCGCACGTAGAACACCTGCACCGCCGCCTCGAGCTCGTCGTCGGCGATGCCGATCACGTCGAGGTCCTCGTTGCGGTCGGCCACCATCTGCTGGCGCTCGATGGCCTTGCGGACGCTGGTCAGCCGGTCGCGGCAGGCGGGCCGCCCGCTCGAACTCGAGCTCGTCGGCCGCCTCGCGCATCGTCCGTCTCGAGCCGCTTGACGACCGTGTCGGTGTCGCCGTCGAGGAACTGGATGAGCTCGTCGACGAGCTCGTCGTAGCGCTCCTTGTCGATCTCGCCGACGCACGGGCCCGAGCACTTCTCGATGTGGAACAGCAGGCACGGCCGGCCGAGCTTCTGGTGGCGCTCGAACTTGTTGTCGCGAGCAGGTCCGCACCGGGAACGTGCGCAGCAGCAGGTCGAGCGTCTCGCGGATGGCGTAGGCGTGGGCGTAGGGCCCGAAGTAGCGGACGCCCTTGCTGCTTGGCGCCCCGCATCACCATCGGGCCGGGGCCACTCGTCGTCGACGGTGACGGCGAGGAACGGGTAGCTCTTGTCGTCGACCAGCCGGACGTTGAAGCGGGGCCGGTGCTGCTTGATGAGGCTGTACTCGAGCATGAACGCCTCGACGTCGTTGCGGACCTGGATCCACTCGACGGTCTCGGCCGTCGCCACCATCTGCGCGGTGCGGGGCGGCAGGTTCGGGTTCCGGAAGTAGTTGCGACAGCCGGCTGCGAAGCGACTTCGCCTTGCCGACGTAGATCACCCGGCCGTCGGCGTCCTTGAACTGGTAGGAGCCGGGCGCATCGGGGATGGTGCCGGCCGGGGGTCGCTGCACCACTTCCATTGTGCGGCTCGCGCGAGCCCGCCGGCCGCGGCGCGTTCGCGACCAGCACGTCGCCGACCAGCTCGCCCGCCCAGCAGCGAGCACGAACGGCGGTGGCCAGGATCGCCCCAGTAGGGCCGGTCGACGACCAGCGCCGAGCGAGCGGGATGGCCGAGCAGCGCCGTCGACCGGCGCGACGAGCCGGCGCCGCGCGCACGACCGTGCGACGGCGGCCGAGCGGCCCACGGCGACCAGGCCGAGCGCCGACCGGGCCAGCCGAACAGGAGCATCGCCGACGACCGACCGGGGCGGCGCCGGTGCCCGAGGCAGCGTCGACTCGGTGCCCGTCGGCGCGGCCCGACCCCGGCGGCGAGCGACGACGTGGAGCGGCGAGCCCGGCCGCCGGCGGCCGGCGGTCGCCACCAGCCACGGACGCGCGGTCGCCGCCGGTGCCGACGGCCGAGCACCGAGGCCGAGCAGCACGACGGCGAAGCGCGAGCTCGCGGACGAGCGGCGGCGCCGGCCGCGCCGAGCGCCGCGACCCACGGCCGGTCACGCGCGCCAGCCCCAGTACGACGAGCGGCGAGGCAGCGGCACGCGCCCAGAGCTCGACGAGCATCCAGCGACTCGATGCCGGTCGCCGCCGCCGGGTGTCCGGCCGGCGACCAGCAGGAAGAGCGTGACCGGCACGCACCGCGCAGCGGGCCGCCTGGTCGACGGCGGCCACGCAGCACGCTGCGTGCCGATCCACGACGACCACCGCGAACGGTCGCCGAGCAGGCAGCTCGAGGCGGCACGAACCGGAGCGAGCCTCGAAGAGGTACGGCAGCCGGTAGCGCAGCGGGGACCGCCGAGGCGCGACGCCCCAGTCGCGTCCGGTAGGTGTCGCGGAACGGCTGGCGTACGTAGCCGCTGACCGACCCCGCATGCGCCGCGAGCGTGCTCGAGGAACGCCGAGGTGGTCGATGTGGGCGAGCCCGCCCTGCTCGGGACGCGCGACGAGGTACGCCGACGGCCAGGCGCGACCGACAGCGCCGCTCGGCGACCCAGCGGGCCGGGTTCCGTTCCACCGCTCCCCATCGGCGGACCGGCTGGGTCGACGCGGGATGACGGTGGTGTCGACGGCCGGGACGGTAGGGTGCTGCGTCACGGCCGGCCTGGTATCCGGCGCCATATCGGCTCCGAGACCGACATCCCCGTGGCGAGGCGACCAGGCTGTCCCCACCGGCTTCGAATCGGAGCCCTCCTCAGCGGAGGTCCAACCCAGATGCTGCGGCTCCAGACCCCGCTCCCCGAGCGGTACACCACCGCGACCCCCGACGAGCTCGAGCGAGCGCATCGGCGCGGCCAAGGCGACCCTCGGCGACCGCGCTGTTCATCCTCGGCCACCACTACCAGCGCGACGAGGTCATGCGCTGGGCCGACGCCCGGGGCGACTCGCTACCGCCTGTCGGTGCTCGCCCAGCAGCGCCCCGAGGCCGAGTTCATCGTCTTCTGCGGCGTCCACTTCATGGCCGAGTCGGCCGACGTCCTCACCGACGACCACCAGCAGGTGATCCTCCCCGACCTCAACGCCGGCTGCTCGATGGCCGACATGGCCGACATCGACGAGGTCGAGGAGGCCTGGGAGGCGCTCGGCGCGGTCATCGACATCGAGCGGCTCGTGCCCGATCACCTACATGAACTCGTCGGCCGCGCTGAAGGCGTTCGTCGGGCGAGCACGGCGGCGCCGTCTGCACCTCGACCAACGCCCGGGCCGTCCTCGAGTGGGCCCTCGGCCGAGGGCGACAAGGTCCTGTTCTTCCCCGACCAGCACCTCGGCCGCAACACCGGCCTGGCCATGGGCTACGGCCACGACGACATGCGGGTGTGGAACCCGCGCTTCGAGCTCGGCGGCCTCACCGAGGCCGACTGCAAGGAGGCCACCTTCCTGCTGTGGAAGGGCCACTGCTCGGTGCACCAGCGGTTCCGGCCCGAGCACGTCGCGGCGTTCCGGGCCGAGCACCCCGACGGCATCGTCGTCGCCCACCCCGAGTGCAGCCACGAGCGTGTGCGACATCGCCGACCAGGTCGGCTCGACCGACTACATCATCAAGGCGGTCGAGGCCGCGCCGGCCCGGCGTCGACGCATCGCCGATCGGCACCGAGATCCACCTCGTGCAGCGGCTGGCCGACGAGCACCCCGACAAGACGGTCGTCTCGCTCGACCCGCTGATCTGCCCGTGCTCGACGATGTTCCGCATCGACGCCGCCGCACCTGGCCTGGGTGCTCGAGAACCTCGTCGAGGGCACGGTCGTCAACCGGATCACGGTCGACGCCGACACCACCGAGTGGGCCAAGGTCGCCCTCCAGCGCATGCTCGACATCACCGAGGCCGCCCCCGAAGGACTGACCCCCATCCCGATTCTGCGTGCGGGTCTACAAATCTGGAGACGATCGCACGCGGAAACAGCCGTGACGGTCGTCGTCGTCCTGTACCGGACCGCGGAGGTGGACCTCTCGTGGGTGCCCGACGGCGCCCGGTCGTCGCTCGTCCACAACGACGACACCCCGTGCACGGTCACGCCGGACCGGCCGGTGGAGCACCTTCACCCCGGGACCAACCTCGGGTTCGGCGGGGCGGTGAACCTGGCCGCGGCCGGCGTCCGCGCGGGGCGGCTCGTGCTGGCCAACCCCGACACCGAGCTGCGGCCCGAGCACGGCGCGGCGCTGGCGTCCGGCGGCGACGACGAGATCGTGGCGCTGCCGCTGGTCGACCGCCGGGGCGTGCCGACGAGCATCGTCAACCCCTACCCGTCGCCTCTCGGGCCACCTGGCCACCGGGCTGCGGCTGGGTCGCGTCCTGCGCCGCGGGAGCCGCGCGCGCGCCGTGCTGTCCCGGGCGGCCGGCGGGCTACGCGGCCGCCAACGCCGCGTCGCTTCACGATCGAGCCGGCGGCACCTGGCCCCTCGCCACCCACTGGGTGTCCGGCGGTGTGCTGTCGCTGCCGGCCGCGCGGTTCGCGGAGGTCGGCGGGTTCTCGCCCGACCTCTTCCTGTACTTCGAGGACGTCGACCTGTGCGCCCGCCTCGCCGAGCGGTACCCGGCGATGCGGATCGTCGTTCCCGACGTGCCGGCGGGCATCCACGACGTCGGCGGGTCGGGTCGCGGCGACGCCGGCCACCACCGCCCGCCACCACGCGGCCAGCGCGGTCACCTACGCCCGCGGCCAGCACGGCGCCGCGTGGCGGACCGTCGCCGCGGTCATCGATCGGCCGGCGGCGCCGGCTCGAGCGCCGGTGCGCCACGGCCGACGACCGCACGCCGGGACGTGGCGGCCATCGTGTCGCTCGGCCGCGACCGCGGCATGGGCGAGCGCCGGCGGGTCGAGTCCTGGGCGGCATCGCCTCGGCGGCGGGGCTCGAGCGCCGGTCGAGATCGAGCTGCTGCACGCGACCACCGCGCCGGTGCGCGTCCGCGCCGCTGGCCGTGCCGTCTGGTCGCGGTCGCTGCGGGGCCGGGCCGTGGTCGAGACGCCTCGCGTGGTCGCCCGTTCGGCCCGGCGGGAGCTCGAGCGCTGCGGCCCCGAGCTGCTCGTCCTCGTCACGGCTCGCGCCCACGCGCCCGGCGCTGGCCGGCGTCGCGCCCGCTCACGGTGCTCGACCTCGTCGACCGGCTCGACCGCAGCTACCGCGGCCGGGCCGGCGAGGCCGACGGCCTGCGGGCCTGGCTCGGCGTGGACGGCGGTGGCCCGCTCGGCCGAGCGGTTCCATCGCCGGCTGCCCGGGACCACGAGGACCTCGTCACGGTCCTGGCCGGGTACGAGGACGCGGCCGAGACTCGGCGCCGAGTGGGTCCCCAACACGGTGGAGCCCCGGCGGCCCCGGGACGGCGCCCGCCGCCCGACCACGACGTGCTGTTCTTCGGCAACCTCTCATACCCGCCCAACGTCGCCGCCCTTCGGCCCTCCGGCCTGATGTGGCCGGACCGGTGCTCGCCGCGCCGTCCGGGCACGACGGTGCTCGTCGCCGGCGCGCACCCGACCGACGGCCTCGGCACGGGTCGACGCGGCCCGGCTGGACCCTCGTCGCCGCACTTCGACGACTCGGCGGAGCTGTGCGCGGCAGCCGCGTCGCGGTCGTCCCCTCGAGCACGCCAGCGGCATCCAGAACAAGGTGCTCGAAGGGCGCGGCCTACGGTCTGGCCCAGGTGATCACCCCCGAGCCGCCGCCGCCGGCTTCCCGTCCGACGTGCCCTTCGGGCCCGTCGCCGACTCGGCCCGGCGTTCGTCGACGAGGTCGTCGCGCCTGCTCGACCACCCGGCGCTCGCCCGGCAGAGGGCGAGGACGGCGGCCGCCGATACGTGGGACGGACGTTCAGCGCCGGATCGTGGAGCGGCTGGCTCGCCGCAAGGCTGCCGGCCGGGTCGACAGGTCTCCGTACCCGGCTCCGGGCCCCCACGAGGACCGAGTCGGCCCACCGCACCGGCGACACCGTTGACGCCTTGAGCCCCTGACGCTTGCGTCCGCCGCGGCGTGTGCACGCATAGCCGGCGCTGTCACCTGCTGGACCCGGAGGCCCGCCTCGCGGACCCGGAGGCAGAAGTCGACGTCTTCGGGTCCGAGGAAGTACCACTCGTCGAACCCGCCGACGAGGTAGTAGGTCTGCCGGCGGAACACCTGGCAGGCGCCGCTGAGGAAGTCGACCACCCGCCGGTCGCCGGTCGGCACCCGGTCGAGCACCTCGGGGCCGGGCGTACGACCCACCCGTGCCCACCTTGCGCAGCAGCTCGGGCGCTGAGCCACCGCTGGCCTCGGGTGCCTGGTCGTCGAACACGGGACCGACCAGACCGATCTGCGGGTCGTCGTCGAGCGCCGCGGCCAGCGCGCCGAGCGTGTTCGGGTGGAACCGGGCATCGCTGTCGAGCAGGCAGCACGAACGGCGCCTCGCCCACCGGACGCCCTGGTTGCGGCCGGAGGCCACACCGAGGTTCTTCTGGTTGCGGTAGAGGCGCACCCGGGGATCGGTGACGACGGTGGCCGGGAGGGTCCGACGCGTTGTCGATCACCCAGACGCGGACGTTGACGCCCACCGAGTCGAGGGCCGAGGTGACGGCCCGCTCGAGCAGGGGACCGTCGTTCCACGTGAGGATGACGACGTCGATGGGATGCCGGAACTCCACCGGAACCCATCGGCGGGCCGGAGAAGTCCCTAAGGAGACGTTCGCCACGTACTGCAAGGTAGCGACCCCTGTGCGTCACATCGGTCACCCTGCCGGGTCCGCACCGGTCGGTACCATCCGAGGACTGCGATGACCGATCCCACGCACCGGCACCCGCTCGTCCGCCGGGTGGGCGGGGTGGCGGTCCCGTTCGCCCTCCTCCGGCTGGCCGGTCAGGGCGCCGAGTTCCTCGCGTTCGTGATCTTCGCCCGGACGCTGGGCGCCGCCGACCTCGGTCGGCTGTGGTCGGCCCTGCTCATCGCCCGGTACCTCGGGCTCGCGGCGGACTGGGGGGCCAACCTCGGTGGCGCCCGGACGGTGGCACGCGGTGAGTGGTCGGTGGTTCGGGCGCTGGTCCGCCGCCGTCAGCTCGCCGCACCGATCCTCTTCGTCGCCTTCGTCGCAGGCTCCGGCGCGCTCGAGCCGTGGCTGTGGCCGGTCGGTGTGGTGGTGCTCAACCGGGGACTGAACCGCGACTGGGTCGCGCTGGGCGACGAGCGAGGCCTGCGGTCGGCGATCCCGAGCGCCGTGCAGGGCCTGGCACTGGTGGCGGCGGCCGCCGCCGTCCGCGGCGACCGGGGCGACGCCGCCGTCGCGATCGCCGTGGGGTACGGCGCCGGCCTGATCGTGTCGCTCCTGCTGAACCGGGTGCCGCCGGGAACCCGCGGTCGGCTGCGCACCGGGGACTGGCTGGTGGCCGGTTCGCTCGGCGACCAGGTCTCGCTGACCGCCGACGTCCTGCTCCTCTCGTGGCTGCGCTCGGCGCGCGACGCCGGTGTGTACGCGGCCGCCTATCGGCTCCCGAACGCCTGGAACACGGCGGTCGGACTGGCGGTCGGGGCCATGGTCCCGGCGGTCACTTCGACCCTCGAGGACCAGCCCGGCATGCTGCGCTACCTCCGGCGACGGCTCCTCCGATGGTCGTGCTCGCTCGGGCTCCTGCTCGCCGTGGCCGCACCGGCGATCTCGCTGGCCCTCGTGCCGATCTTCGGCAGCGATTACCGGTCCGGCCGGGTCGCCGCGTGGATCCTTCTCACCTCGATGGCCGTCGTCACCGCAGGAGCCCCGCTGCACGCGCTGTACCTCGCGCGAGGCACCGACCGGGGCTACGCCCTCACGCTCGTCGGCGCGGCCGCTGTCAACCTGGCCGCCAACGCGGTGCTCATCCCGAGTGCCGGTCGCAACGGCGCAGCCATCGCCAACCTGGTCTCGGTCTGCGTCCTGGTCTCGACCCTCTACGTGCTGACCCGGCGAGCCGAGTCGGACACCTTGACCGCCACGATGTCGTAGGCCGCCCCGGGGACGCAGCGAGCCATCGGCACGGTGGCCAGACCGACCGCCTTGCCGACCGGGCCCCAGCGGAAGGCGGACATGGCGCCCCGTGCGAAGCGCACGCCGCCGGCGCCACGCACCTCGTAGCCGCGGGTGCGGAAGTCGTCCGGCCACCAGCCGCTCAGGTGCTCCATCCACGGTTGATCCGGCGCGGCGGGCTGCTCGACGAAGCCGTGGGGCGTCATCACCACGAGGTGACCGCGGCACACCCGCTCGAGCTCGTCCAGGAGCGCCCAACCGCTGTCCTTCGGCAGGTGCTCGATGACGTCGAGCGCGGTCACGACGTCGTAGCTGCCGTCCGCGAACGGCAGCGCCATCATGTCGGCCTGGACGCACACGCCCCTCACCCCGGCCGCCCGCGCCGCTTCCAGTGAGGGGCGGTGGATGTCCACCGCATCGACCCGCCGCTGCTTGAGCAGCGCGCTCCCGGACCCGTCCGACGAGCCGACATCGAGGACCCGGGCGCCGGGCACGAGCAGCGGGCGCAGGAGGTCGTCGACGCCGAAGGCGCGGTAGAACGCCCGCTCGCGGACCGAGACGCTCACCGGTCCACCATCAGAGCCGTGGGACCACCTTTCATGAAGGGTTCGCTCGCTTCGCTCACTCACCGGCCGTGCCCCGCGCCGCCGGCCACGCTGCGCACCGTGCGGGCCATGATGCGGGCGTCGAGGCGTAGCCCCTGGTGACGCAGGTAGAAGAACTCGTACTGGAGCTTCTCCAGCGCGTCGCGCTCGTCGCCCGCGTAGCCGTACTTCACCTGCGCCCAGCCGGTGAGGCCGGGGCGCACCAGGTGGCGGAGGTCGTAGAAGGGCAGCTTCGCGACGAGCTCGTCGACGTAGTCCGGCTGCTCGGGGCGGGGCCGACGACCGACAGGTCGCCGCGCAGGATGTTGACCACCTGGGGCAGCTCGTCGACGTGGGTGCGCCGCAGGAAGCCGCCCGAACGGCGTGATGCGCGGGTCGTCCGGGTGCGGTCCAGCGGGCGCCACTGCCGTCGCCGGGCATCATCGTGCGGAACTTGATGAGCGAGAAGCGCCGACCGCCCTTGCCGACCCGCTCCTGGCGGTACAGCAGCGGGCCGCGGTTGGCGAAGCAGGTTGCCGACCAGGACGACGGGGATCGACCACGAGCAGCGGCACCAGCCCGACGAGGCCCGACGGCGACGTCGACGATCCGCTTGATCCGCCCGTAGCGGAGCGCGGTGCACCTCACTGATGTCGAAGAGCAGCGACATCCGCTCGAGCTCGGAGAGCGGGAGCTTCCCCAGCCACTCCTCGTAGAACAGCGACAGCGTGCGCACCCGCATGCCGCGCTCGTGGAGGAGCGCCGGCCTGGGCCACCACCGACTCGTCGACCTGCGCCTCGCGGTGCAGCACGACCACGGTGGCGTCTGACGCTCGCGCCAGGTCGAGCAGCGGCGCCGTGCCGCCCGACGCGGTGCTGGCCGCGGCCGGGGTGAGGAAGCCCACCACATGGGCGCGCCGCTCGGGCGACCCGTCCGAGCTCGTCGTCAGGCCGAGCTGGTCGCGCGGCTCGGCCACCAGCAGCACGCGGTCGCGCTCGGTCGCCGCGGCTCGCGTGGTCGGTCGTGAGCCGGGTGCAGGCCACCGCCCACGGGGCGACGATCGCAGCGCGCTGCCGAACAGCGACGGCTCGGGGCAGGAGGGCGTCGCCGAGCAGCGAGCTGGAGCAGCGAGACCGACGCCGGCGGCCGCGCCGACGCCGATGGCGCCCGGACCCAGGCCTCCTCGGCGGTGGTCCGGCAGCTCGCGGCAGGCCGACGCCGTAGAGGGCGACCAGCAGGATGCGCGATGAAGGCGATCGACCACGGCAGGCGGAAGACGAGCTGCTCAGGTCGTAGCGTATGCGGCCTCGCGTGCAGCTTCCGAGGCCGAAGATCGCCGCCCAGAGGACGCCGGCGCACAGGAGGCCACGCCCCACGCGGTGCATGCCCGACCGCACCCACCTGGTCAGGACGGTACGGGCCCCGACCGGAAGGTGGGTTGCAGCGGCCGAACGGCCCAGGTCAGGCGGTGTCGGGCAGCAGATGGGCCAGGAACTGGCCGGTGTAGCTCTCCGGGGTCTTGGCCACGAGCTCGGGCGGGCCCTCGACCACGACCGTGCCGCCGCCGCTGCCGCCCTCGGGCCCGAGGTCGATGAGCCAGTCGGCGGTCTTGATGACGTCGAGGTTGTGCTCGATCACGAGCACCGTGTTGCCCTGGTCGACCAGCCGGCCGAGCACGGTGAGCAGCTTGCGGATGTCCTCGAAGTGGAGGCCGGTGGTGGGCTCGTCGAGCAGGTAGATCGTGTGGCCCGGTCGAGCGCTTCGACAGCTCGGACGACAGCTTGATGCGCTGCGCCTCGCCGCCCGACAGCGTGGGCGCCGGCTGGCCGAGGCGGACGTAGCCGAGGCCGACGTCGACCATGCGTCTGCATGTGGCGGGCGATGACCGGCTGGTTGGCGAAGAACTCGAGCGCCTCCTCGCACGGCAGGTCGAGCACCTCGGCGATGTTCTTGTCCTTGAACGTGATGTCGAGCGTGTCGCGGTTGTAGCGGGCGCCCTTGCACACCTCGCACGGCACGTACACGTCGGGCAGGAAGTGCATCTCGATCTTGATCGTGCCGTCGCCCGCGCACGCCTCGCAGCGGCCGCCCTTCACGTTGAACGAGAAGCGGCCCGGCAGGTAGCCGCGGACCTTCGCCTCCTGGGTCTGGCTGAACAGCTTGCGGATGTGGTCGAACACGCCGGTGTAGGTGGCCGGGTTCGACCGGGGCGTGCGCCCGATCGGCGACTGGTCGATGTCGATCACCTTGTCGAGGTGCTCGATGCCCTCGACCGACGGTGTGCAGGCCCGGGCGGGATCTTCGACGTGTAGATCCGCTGCATGAGCGACCGCAGCAGGATGTCGTTGACCAGCGTGGACTTGCCCGAGCCCGACACGCCGGTGACCGCCACGAAGCAGCCGAGCGGGATGTCGACGTCGATGTTGCGGAGGTTGTGCTCGCGGGCGCCCTTGACGCGTGATCCACTCGTCGCCCGGTGAGCGCCGCATCTCCGGCACCGGGATCGACCGCTTGCCCGACAGGTACTGGCCGGTGATCGACTCCTTGTTCTTGAGGAGCTGCTTCACCGTGCCGGCGTGGACGACGCCGCCGCCGTGCTCGCCCGCGCCCGGGACCGATGTCGACCACGTAGTCGGCGACCTTGATCGTCTCCTCGTCGTGCTCGACCACGAGCACGGTGTTGCCGAGGTCGCGCAGGCGCATGAGCGTCTCGATGAGGCGCCGGTTGTCGCGCTGGTGCAGGCCGATCGACGGCTCGTCGAGCACGTAGAGCACGCCGACCAGGCCCGGAGCCGATCTGGCTGGCCAGCCGGATGCGCTGCGCCTCGCCGCCGGCCAGCGTGGCCGCCGAGCGGCCGAGCGACAGGTAGTCGAGGCCGACGTCGAGCAGGAACCCGAGCCGGGCGTTGACCTCCTTCTGCACCCGCTCGGCGATCAGCCGGTCGCGCTCGGAGAGCTCGAGCGCCTCGATGGCCGCGGCCGCGTCGCGGATCGACATCGCGCAGAGGTCGGCGATGGTGTGGCCGGCGATGGTGACGCCGAGCGAGAACGGCTTGAGCCGCGCGCCGCCGCACTCGGGGCAGGGCACCTCGCGCATGTAGCCCTCGAACTGCTCGCGCTGGCTGTCGCTGTCGGTGTCCTGGTGGCGGCGCTGGATCCACGGCACCACGCCCTCGAACTGCGCGTGGTAGCTGCGGACCCGGCCGTAGCGGTTCTTGTACTTCACGTGCACCCGGCCGACGCCCTTGCCGTGCAGGAGCACGTTGCGCTGCTTCGGCGGTGAGCTCGCCCCACGGCTTGTCGGCCGGGATCTTCTGCTCCTCGCAGACCGCCTCGAGCAGGCGGTGGAAGTACTGCGCGTGCCCGCCGGCCCACGGGCTGGATGGCGCCCTCGCGCGATCGACAGCGCCGGGTTGGCCACGACCAGCTCGGGGTCGACCTCGAAGCGGGTGCCCAGGCCGTCGCAGTGCTCGCAGGCGCCGTAGGGCGAGTTGAACGAGAAGTTGCGGGGCGCCAGCTCGTCGTAGCTGCGACCGCACGTGGGGCAGGCCAGGTGCTGGCTGAAGGTGAGCTTCTCCTCCTCGGCCTCGTCGCCCTCGCGCGGGCACGAGCTGCACCTCGGCCACGCCGTCGGCCAGGCGCAGCGCGGTCTCGAGCGAGTCGGTGAGCCGGCGCTCGATGCCCTCGCGGCTGACCAGCCGGTCGATGACCACCTCGATCGTGTGCTGCTCGTAGCGGGCCAGGTCGACCTTGTCGGTGAGCTCGTGCATCTCGCCGTCGATCCGGGCCCGGGCGTAGCCCTGGGTGGCGAGGTCGGTCAGCAGGCTCTCGTAGTTGCCCTTGCGGCCCCGCACCACCGGCGCCAGCACCTGGAAGCGGGTGCCCTCGGGCAGCGTCGAGGACCCGGTCGACGATCTGCTGCGGGGTCTGGCGGGTGATGACCGTGCCGTCGTGCGGGCAGTGCGGCACGCCGATGCGGGCGTACAGCAGGCGCAGGTAGTCGTAGACCTCGGTGATGGTGCCGACGGTCGACCGGGGGTTGCGCGACGCGCTCTTCTGGTCGATCGAGATGGCCGGCGAGAGGCCCTCGATGAAGTCGACGTCGGGCTTGTCCATCTGCCCGAGGAACTGGCGGGCGTAGGCCGAGAGCGACTCGACGTAGCGGCGCTGGCCCTCGGCGTAGATCGTGTCGAAGGCGAGCGAGGACTTGCCCGAACCCGACAGCCCGGTGAAGACGATCAGCCGGTCACGGGGCAGGTCGAGCGAGATGTTGCGGAGGTTGTGCTCCCGGGCGCCCCGGATCACCAGCTGGTCCACCATCGTCGTTCAACGCTACCGGCCGGGTGTGACTCGAGGGGGGAACGCCTGTTCGAAACGGCGACGCAGGAGGACGACCGTCGTCGCCAGCGCGAGGGTGGCGCGGGGTCCGTTGAGGTTGAGGCCGATCACGTTGACGCCGAGCACGCAGACGAAGGCGAGCTGGAGGGCGGCGGCCGGCGCGAAGGGGTGCGACCAGCCCCGCCGGACGAGCGCGACCACGCGCGACGCACGATCGTGGCGACCACCGCGGCCGCGCCCGAGCAGGTCGTCGCCCTCGAGCCAGATCCGTGCGCTGTCGAGCCAGGCCGGCGAACGGCGGCCACGATCTCGTCGACCCGTCCCCCACCGTCGGGCAGCAGCAGGTGCAGCGCCGGCCCACCACGCCGCACCGGCGAGCGAGCGGGACGCCCACCAGCGCCGCGCTGCGCCGGTCGCGGCGCCAGACGGCGAACCCGAGCAGGAGGATGACCGCGACCTCCTTGGCCAGCACGGCCAGCACCGCGGCGAGGATCGCGGTGCGCCAGCGGGACCGGAGGGCGAGGGCGATGGCGAGGAGCGCCAGGGCCACCGAGAGGGTGTCGGCCACGCTGATCCGCAGGCAGACGTAGCCGCCGGGCAGCAGCGGGAAGACGAGGGCCGGCCACGTGCGGCCACCGAGGGTCACGCTGATCGCGCCGAGGCTCGCCCCGCCGACCACGAGCGCACCGAAGCCCGACCAGCAGGAACGCGTAGACGAGACCGATGCCGCCGCCGGTCGGGTGCAGCGGCCCACGCCAGCCACGGGAGGAGCGGCCGCTGCAGCCGGTAGCGGGGACGGTCCAGGGCCGGCGCCGCCTCGTCGACGTGCATCGGCTGGCGGGCGATCGGCGTAGAACTGCTGGCCGTCGTGGCCCAGGCCGTCCGGCAGCTCGGTCTCGGGGAAGTCCCGGGCGAACACCTCGGCCGAGGGTCCCTCGGCGCCGGGCTGCACGAGGCTGACGGGGTTCCCGCCGTAGCGGGCCACGTCGACCAGCACGAGGGTGAGGACGAGCACGCTGCCGACCAGGGCCAGCTGGAGCAGCCGGCGCAGGGGCAGCGGTGCCAGAGCCGGCCGCGACGACCGGGCGACGGTCGAGTCCGCGTCAGCGAGCGCGGGCTCGATGGTCATGTCCTCCCCATCGGTCGGGGCGGTGGAGACTCAAGCCGCCCGCGGGGCGGGGTCACTGGCGCAGGACGACGATGCGCAGGCCAGTGGGGTCGAGATCGCCGCGGTCGGTCGCCTCGGGCCAGTCGCCGAGCTCACGCAACGGAAGCGTGTCCGGCACCACCGCGGTCACCTGCTGCACGCCCGCGCGCCGCATCGACTCGAGCAGGTCGCCCACCTCGTCCGGCGGGGCGACCAACCAGTCGAGGTCCTGTCGCCACATCAGGCGCGGAAGCTGCTCCGAGGTGGTCACGTTGGCCGGGGAGGCCGAGGCCGCGACGGTGGTGTAGATGGGCTCGACGTCGGCGCGGGTGAGGCCGAGGACGGTCACCGGGATCAGCGTGATCGCCAGCGTCAGCGCGACCAGGGTCCTGGTGGTGGTCACCCGCAGATCCGGCGGGCGGGCGTCGACCAGCCGGCGGAGGCCGACCGCGGCCATGACCCCCGAGGGCACGAGCAGTGGTGCGAAGAACCGGCCGCCCCAGGAGTAGCCGCCGCCGTCGGAGTACTGGGTGGCGACCACGGCCGCGCCGAGCAGTCCGGTCGCCGCGGCCACCGGTCCGAACCCGTACCTCCTGAGCCGCCCGACGGCGAGGACGGCGCCGAGCACCAGCAGCGGCGCGGCGGGCGCGAGGCCGGTGACGAGGGACGTGGGCCGGGCCGCCCAGTGCACGACGTACAGCGCGAACGAGCACGACCAGCACGCCCTCGACCCAGGCCCGGCGGGACCGGGCGGCCAGGGCCACCGCCGCCGCCCCGAGGCCCAGCAGGACCGGGAGGATGAGCTGGTGGGGCTGGAACGGGCCGGGGCTGCTGCCCCGCAGGAGCCCCATCCACACGCCCTCCAACCGCTCGAGGAGGATGGCTGTGCCCGAGGCGGTCCCCCGGATCGACAGGTCCCGGGGAGCCGGTCCACCGACGATGCCGGCCACCCACGCCCGCTCGGCGAGGAGCGTCGCAACGACGATCGCGGCAGGGACGCTCACGGCGGTGACGGCCCGGCGCACGCCGCTGGCGCGCCAGAGCACCACGGCCAGGACCGCCAGGACCGCGCCGGCGACGAGCACGCCTTCCGAACGGGTGAGGACACCTCCGGCGAGGGCGGCGGACAAGCCGGCCAGCCGGGCCGCGGACGGACCCTGCCGGATGATGCGCGCCATCGCGACGAACGCGGCGCCGGCGAGCGCGGTCGTGGGTGCGTGGGCCCAGATCACGTACGCGTTGAAGACGAGCGGACTGGACGCGACGAGCCAGAAGGCCGGACGGGAGAGCTCTCGACCCAGTTCGGCGGCCAGCAGCCAGGCGGCGATCGCCGCCGCGATCGCCGCGGCGATGGGCAGGAGCATGAGCGTGGCGCTCTCACCGAGGACGCGGTTCGACAGGGCGAGGGTCGCCGGCACCGCGGGGTGCTTCGTGTAGACGAACCAGCGGCCCTCGACGTGCCCGGCCCGGGTGATCGGGAAGTAGCGGCCGTCGGGGTCGAAGCGGGCCAGCGGTTCCGGGTACGCCCAGGTCCCGTCCTCGACCAGGCGGGCCTGGATGCCGTACGCCCCCTCGTCGATGGTCGCCACGCCCGGCCGGGCCAGCGGTACGAGCGCGAGGAGGAGGAGCGCCATCGCCAGGACGTGCCAGCGGAGCGGACGCGCCCACGCCCGGGCGACGACGCTGCGAGCCGACGGGTCCGGCGGCGGCTGCGGCGAGCTCCGGGGCGGAGATGCCACCGTCGACGGGGTCACGGCGGTCACTGGCGCAGGACGGTGATGTACATCGACGTGGCTCCGACCCGACCCCGCCGTTCGGTGACCGGCCAGCCCGCCGCGCTGGCCCGACATCTCTGCGAGGGGCGCGACCACGGTCACCGAGGGGACGCCGGCCTGCCGGACGCGATCGAGCAGGCCATCGAGCTCACCCGGTCGCGCCCGGAGCCACGACATGTCCTCGCGCCACATCGTGCGGGGCAGGAGCTCGGACGTGGTGACGTTCACCGGCGACGCCGCGGCGGCGATCTGCGCGTAGAGCTGTGACTCCAACCCGCGGATCGTGCCGACCGCGGTCACGCCGCTCAGGGAGCTGAGGAGCGCGAGCGCCGCCAGCGCGCCGACCAGGGGTCGCCGCCCGGACGGCGGACGATGGGCGACGAGCTCACGGAGCCGGCCGGCCGCGACGACCGCCAGGGGCACGACGACCGGGGTCAGGAACCGTCCACCCCACTGGAAGGCTCCACCGTCCGCGTACTGGGTCGCGTAGAGCGCGGCCGCGAACAGGGCCGCCGCCCCGAGCAGCAGCAATTCGGTCCCGAGCGGCCGTCGGGCGGCCAGCGCCAGGGCCACCCCGAGGACGACGACCGGTGCCGCCGGTAGGAACCCGGACACGAGCACCGCTGGGTGCGCGATCCACAGCATGACCACAAGCGCGGCGAGACCGGCGATGGCGACCTCGACCGCGGGACCGTCGGTCCGCCGCCCGCGGAGCAGGATCATGGTGACGACGAGCAACCCGGCGGGGAGCAGCAGCCGGATCAGCCCGGGGTTGGCCAGCGTGCCCTCGAACGTCGAGTGCCAGATCCCCTGGAGTCGACCCGTCAGGTACCCGGCCGTGCCGCCCGGGCCGTCTGGCTCGACGTGCGTCACGAGGTCGCTCGGTGCACCGGCGTGCACGATGGCCGACACCCAGCGGCGCTCGAGCCACAGGGTGGCGCCGACCACGGCCGCCGGCGCGGCCACCGCGGTGAGCGCCTTGTGCGGCCCCGCGCTCCGGGGCGCGGTGGACGAGGAACGCCAGCAGCAACGCCGCTGCCCACAGCACGCCCTCCGAGCGGACGAGCGCGCCCCCGGACAGCCCGAGCGCGAGCACGAGGCCGGCCGCGAAGGTCGGTCCTCGGCGCTCGATGCGCAGGACCGCACACGCAGCGGCACCGGCGAAGGCCGCGGCCCAGGTGTGGGCTCCGGCGATGAACCCGTCGACGAGGAGGG
This sequence comes from uncultured Actinomycetota bacterium, assembly GCA_963766475.1. Classification (GTDB taxonomy): domain Bacteria; phylum Actinomycetota; class Actinomycetes; order Propionibacteriales; family Nocardioidaceae; genus Nocardioides. The sequence goes on from CAVXZS010000015.1 coordinate 25,685, forward strand.
GACTCGTGGCCGCCAACCAGAACGCGACGCGGCACCGGCGGGGGTCGAGCTCCTTGGCGAGGAACCAGGCTGCGATGGCAGCGGCGATCGTCCCGGCCAGCGAGAACACCCCGACGCCCACGTCCCGCCCGAACCAGCCGATGAGCGGCGCGATGGCCGCCGGGACGAGCGGGTGCTTCACGTACGGGTACCAGCGACCGTCGAGCATCTCGGCTCGACTGATCGGGAAGTACGTCCCGTCCGGATCGAGGTGGGCGAGCGGCGGCGGGTAGTCCCAGCGGCCCTCCGCCACGAGCTCGGCCTGGATCCCGTAGGCCCCTTCGTCGGGCGTGGGCACCGTCGGTCGGGCCAGCGGGGTGAGGATGGCCAGGACGACCACCAGCAGCACCACGTGACCGATGAGCGGCATCCGCCACGTGCGAGACGAAGCCGGCCGGATCTCCTGAGCCTGGGGCGGATCCTCCCGGTCCGCGGCGCGTCGGAGCGAGCACCGCCTGCGGTGTCGATCAGCGCCACGTGTGCCTGCTCCCTCGGGATCCGTCCGTCACTCCTCGCCGCTCCTATCGACGTGGCCGGAGGGACTTGAAGCGTGACCGTCCTTCAGCGCCCAGCAGCGGCGGCCGATGGACATCAGTGGCGTCCTCGCTCGAGATGACGAGAACGCGGCTGGATCCGGGCGAGGAGGATGCCGCCCCCGGCGGGCTGGCGCTCGTGGTCCTGCTCGTCGCGCTCGTGCCGCTCTCGGTGGGAGCGGTCCTGTGGACCGCTCCGAGCATCGCCACCGACCCCAACCGCTGGGTGTCGGTCAGCCCGGCCGACGTCGCCTCCATCGCGATCCTCGTGATCTGGGTGGCGGCTGCGTTCGGCGGCCGTCCGCGTCGCCAGCCCATCCGGCTGAGCGGCAGCCCGCTCTGCTGGGCCGTCACGATCGCGGTGGGTCTCGAAGCGGTGGCCCTGGCGGTCCACCCCTCGCCGCGTGGGCTGGAGCTCCTCGCCCGGATCGCGGCCGCGGCCGCCACCGCGGATCTGATCCGGCGCATCACGGGGAACCGTCCCCGCGGCGTGCTGCTCGGCGGGGTCGTCGTGGTCGGCAGCACCCAGGCCCTCCTGGGCATCGCGCAGTCCCTGACCGGGCGCCCCCTCGCGCTCGACCCGTTCACGTTCGACGGTGAGCTCTACCGGTTCGGCTCGTCCTCGGCCGGCCGAGGGGGCTTCGGGCACCCGTACCACCTGTCGTGCCTGCTCGCCCTCGCGATCGGTGCGGCCGTGCTCGGCGTGCACCGGTCCCGGCAGCCGTTCGTGTGGTGCCTCGGACTCGGGCTCTGCGCGACGGGGATGGCGATCACGTTCTCGCGGGCCGGGCTGCTGGGGCTGGCGGCCACGGTCGTCGTCGCCGGGGTGTCCTGGCTCCGGACCCGCGACCGCTCGTCGCTGTGGGTCGTGGTCGCCCTCGTCATCGGTCTGGGCGTTGGCATGGTCGGCTTCGGCGACGGCTGGGTGTCGAAGTCGGCGAACAGCGTCGACCGCACCAACGTCGACTCGGGCCGGCGTGATCGGGCCGCCGAGGCGTTCCGCCTCATCGGTGGGGCTCCGCTGATCGGCGTGGGTCCCGGCCGGTACGTCATCGCGTTGGAGGACGTCGATCACGTGGAGCTCAGGCCGGCCCACGACCTGCCGCTGCACGTCGCCGCAGAGGCGGGCGTCACCGCGGGCCTCGCGGCGACCGCCGCGCTCGGCGCTGCTCGCGCTCCGCTGCGCGCGGCTCGGTGCGCGCTGCCTCACGGTCCTCCTGCCGATGCTCCCGTTCCTGCTCCTGGACGCGTACCCCTACACCTGGCCGGGCGGGCTCGCGCTCTCCGGCGTGTGGCTCGGCCTGCTCGGATCGGCCTGGTACGCCAGGCCGGTCAGCCCACCTCGCGGAGCTCCCGCTTCAGCTCCTTGATCTCGTCCCGCAGCCGCGGCCGCGTACTCGAAGCGGAGATCGCCGGAGGCCTCGTGCATCTCCTCGGTGAGGGTCCGGATGAGCCGGCCGAGCTCCTCGCCCGGCAGGCCGAGCAGCTCGACCCGCGCGGGCCTCGTCCGATCGCCCGGTCCTTGCGGCGGTCCTTGCCGGGCACCGGGGCCGTCTCGCTCGGCCGCAGGTAGGCGAGGATGTCGGTGACCGCCTTGCGGATGGTCTGCGGGTCGATGCCGTGCTCGAGTGTTGTGGGCCACCTGGAGCTTCCGCCGCCGGTTGGTCTCGGAGATGGCCCGCTGCATCGAGGGCGTGACCTTGTCGGCGTACATGATCACCTGGCCGTCGACGTTCCGGGCGGCCCGGCCGATGGTCTGGATGAGCGAGGTCTCGCTGCGGAGGAAGCCCTCCTTGTCGGCGTCGAGGATCGCCACGAGCGACACCTCGGGCAGGTCGAGGCCCTCCCGCAGCAGGTTGATGCCGACCAGCACGTCGAACTCGCCGAGGCGCAGGTCGCGCAGGATCTCGATGCGCTGGATGGTGTCGACCTCGCTGTGGAGGTAGCGGACCCGCACGCCGAGCTCGAGCAGGTAGTCGGTGAGGTCCTCGGACATCTTCTTGGTGAGGGTGGTGACCAGCACCCGGTCGCCCCGGCTCACCCGGTCGTTGATCTGCTCCATGAGGTCGTCGATCTGGCCCTTGGTCGGCTTGACGACGACCTCGGGGTCGACCAGCCCGGTCGGCCGCACGACCTGCTCGACCACCTGGGTCGACTGCTCGAGCTCGAAGGGGCCGGGGGTGGCCGACAGGAACACCATCTGGCCGACCCGCTCCATGAACTCCTCGAAGCGCAGCGGCCGGTTGTCGGCCGCCGACGGCAGGCGGAAGCCGTGCTCGATCAGCTGCTCCTTGCGGGAGCGGTCGCCCTCGTACTGGCCGTGGAGCTGCGGCACGGTCTGGTGGCTCTCGTCGAGCACCACCAGGAAGTCCTTCGGGAAGAAGTCGAGCAGGGTGTTGGGCGTCTCGCCCGCGGCCGCGGCCGTCGATCGGCGCCGAGTAGTTCTCGATGCCGTTGCAGAAGCCGACCTCCTGCATCATCTCGAGGTCGTACTGGGTGCGCATGCGCAGGCGCTGGGCCTCGAGCAGCTTGCCCTCCTTCTCGAAGTAGGCGAGCCGCTCCTGCAGCTCGTCCTCGATGCGCACGATGCCCCTGCGCATCCGCTCCTCGCCGGCGACGTAGTGGGTGGCCGGCAGGACGATCAGGTCGTGTGAGCTCGCGGACCCTCTCGCCGGTGACCGGGTCGACCACGATCATCTGCTCGATCTCGTCGCCGAACAGCTCGATGCGCACCGCGGTCTCGTCGTAGGCGGGGTGCAGCTCGATCGTGTCGCCCCGCACCCGGAACTTGCCCCGGGTGAGGTTCATGTCGTTGCGCTCGTACTGCATGTCGACGAGCTTGCGCAGGATCGCCCGCTGGTCGTGGGTGTCGCCCTTCTTGAGGACGAGCAGGTTGTCGCGGTACTCCTCGGGCGAGCCGAGGCCGTAGATGCACGACACCGAGGCGACCACGATGACGTCGCGCCGGGTGAGCAGCGAGGCGGTGGTGGAGTGGCGCAGCCGCTCGATCTCGTCGTTGACCGACGAGTCCTTCTCGATGTAGGTGTCCGAGGCCGCCATGTAGGCCTCGGGTTGGTAGTAGTCGTAGTAGCTGACGAAGTACTCGACCCGGTTGTTCGGGAAGAACTCGCGGAACTCGTTGGCCAGCTGGGCGGCCAGCGACTTGTTCGGGGCGATGACGAGCGTGGGCCGCTGCACCTGCTCGATCGTCCAGGCGATGGTGGCGGACTTGCCCGAGCCGGTGATGCCGAGCAGCGTCTGGAACCGCTCGCCCCGGTGGATCCCGTCGGACAGGGCCTCGATCGCCTTCGGCTGGTCGCCGGCCGGCGAGAAGTCCGACACCACCCGGAACGGCGGTGAGCTCGCCGCCTGGTCGGCCGGGATCCCCATCTTCACTGGCATCGTGTCGAGTGTACGGACCGCCCGTGACACGGCGTTTCCGGGACACGATCCCGGCGAGCGCCTGGACCAAGTCCCGGAAACGGGTCAGTCGAAGGCGTCGCCCAGGGCCGCGGTGTGGGCGGCGGTGGCCCACCAGCCGTAGGTGCCCTGGTCGAGCAGCTCGCGGCCGGCCTGCGACGAGCGCGCCGTAGGCGACGAGCGTGAACCCGCTGCCGACCGAGATGCGCCCGACGCCGATGGCGCCCAGCTCGGCGACGGTCGGGGCGCCCGGCAGGGCGAGCACGTTGACCGGCCGGTCGACCGACTCGACCACCCGGCGGATGTCGGCCTCGGCCACCAGACCCGGCGCGTAGAGCACGTCGGCCCCCGCCTCCTGGAACGACTGGAGCCGGGCGATCGTGTCGTCGAGGTCCTGCACGTCGCGGATGTGGTTCTCGGCCCGGGCGGTGAGCACCAGCCGGCCGCGCGCCGCCTCCACCGCGGCGGCCACCCGCTCCCGGGCGAGGCCCGGCGTCGTAGATCGCCGAGCCGTCGTAGTCCTCGATCGAGCAGCCGGCGAGGCCCGCCTCGACCGCCAGCCGCACCGTCTCGGCCACCTCGTCGGGCGCGTCGGCGAAGCCGTTCTCGAGGTCGGCGCTGACCGGCAGGTCGGTCGCGCGCCACCAGGTCGGCCGCGTGGGCCAGAGGCCTCGTCGCGGCTCACGTTGCCGTCCTTGCGACCGAGGGTGGCGGCGTGGCCGGCGCTGGTGGTGGCCAGCGCCTGGAAGCCGACCGCGGCGAGGGCCTTGGCGGTGCCGACGTCCCACGCGTTGGCCAGCAGCAGGGGCTCGGGACCCTGGTGCAGCGCGAGGAAGCGGGTGGCGAGATCGGTGGTCGGGGGCCATGGGCCGACCGTAGGGTCAGCCGTGACCCGATCCGGCTGGTATCGGTCGACCCGCCGTCTGCAATGCTCGCCGGATGCTGCGGTCGGAGGACACCGGCGGGTGCGGCTGCTCACCCTCGACCGTCCCGAGGCGCTCAACGCCTTCAACGAGGCGCTCTACGACGCGGTCACCGACGCGCTGATCGAGGCGCAGGCCGACGACGGCGTGGCGGTGGTCGTGCTCACCGGCGAGGGCCGGGCCTTCTGCGCGGGCACCGACCTGCTGGAGATGGCGGCCCGCATGAGCGACCCGGACTTCGTGCCGGGCCGCCACGGCTTCCCGGGCCTGATCGACCAGCTGGTGGCCTTCGACAAGCCGCTCATCTCCGCGGTCAACGGGCTCGGCCTCGGCATCGGCGCCACGATCCTCGGGCTGGTCGACCTCGCCTTCATGTCCACCGAGGCCCGGCTCAAGTGCCCGTTCACCAGCCTCGGCGTCGCGCCCGAGGCGGCGTCGAGCGTGACGTTCCCGCGGCTGATGGGCGCCAGGCCGCCTCCTGGGCGCTGATGAGCTCGGAGTGGCTCGGCGCCGAGGACTGCGTGCGGTGGGGCCTCGCCCTGCGGTGCCTGCGCGCCCGACGAGCTGATGGCCACCACGATGGAGCACGCGCAGGTGCTCGCCGCCAAGCCGATCAGCTCGCTGCGGTCGGTCAAGCGGCTCATGGGCGTGCACGACCGGGCCGCCATCGAGGCCGCCCGCGAGGGCGAGAACGAGGCCTTCGTCCAGCTGATGGGCGGGCCGGCCAACTCCGAGGCGCTCGCCGCCTTCGCCGAGAAGCGGGAGCCCGACTTCACGAACCTGCCGCCGGGCTGGTGAGCGCCCACCGCGCTCGACCTGGCGCCCGCTCACCGCCGACGACGGCGAGCGCTGGGCCGACCTGATGGGCGCGATCGAGGCGGCCGACGGTTTCGGCGAGCACTACACGCCCGCCGACCTCGCCGACGAGCTCGGCGCGCCGACGCTCGACCTCGCGCGCGACACGTTCGCGGTCCTCGACGGCGAGCAGATGGTCGCCTTCGGGATCGTCGGCACACCGACCGCCCCGACCGGCGGGCGTCTACTCGTCGAGCTGTGGGGCGGGGTGCGGCCGTCGCACCGCGGTCGCGGCATCGGCCGTGAGCTGCTCGGGCGCATGCGAGGCCCGGGCTGCGGCATCCACCGGCGAGCGGCTTCGCCGGCGAGCCCGGCCGGCTCGTCGTCGCACGCGCTCGACCACACCGCCGACCGCCGGCGCCTGCTCGAGCGCGCCGGCTACTGCGGTCGAGCGCTGGTTCTTCGACATGGAGCGCGATCTGGCCGAGCCGGTGGACGAGCCGCGGCGTCCCGCCGGACCTCGACGCTCGTGCGCGTTCGACCGGGCGCACGACGACGCGGTGCGGGTGGCCCACAACGAGTGCTTCGCCACCCACTGGGGCTCGTCGGAGCGCATCGCCGGAGAGTGGCAGCAGTGGTTCACCGGCGACCGCCACTTCCGGCCGGACCTCAGCTTCCTCGTGCTCGACGGCGACGAGGTCGCGGCGTACACGCTCTGCCAGCGCTACCCCGAGGAGGACGAGCCGCACGGCTACACGTCGGGCTGGCTCGGCCAGCTCGGCACCCGCCGGCCGTGGCGCGGCCGCGGCCTCGGGCACCTCGCTGCTCCGCCGGATCGTCGCGGCGATGCAGGCCGACGGCCTCGACCGCGCCGTCGCTCGACGTCGACAGCCGAGAACGCCACCGGCGCACTGGCCCTCTACGAGCGCGAGGGCTTCCGCGCCACGGATCCGGCGGGCCGCCTACGGCGCGGCGAGATCTGATCCCAGACCTCGGCGACCCGGCGGCGCAGCGCGTCGCGGTCGCCGTGGTTGTCGATCACGTGGGTCGGCCTTGGCCAGCCGCTCCTCGCGGCTGGCCTGGCGGCGCGATGCGGGCCCGGGCGTCGGCCTCGCGACATGCCCCGCTGCTCGACCAGCCGGGCGACCGCGACCTCGGGGTCGACGTCGACGACGATCAGTCGCCGCCATGTCGTCCCGGCCCGACTCGACCAGCAGCGGGCACGTCGAGGATCACCACGTGGTCGGTCTCGGCCTCCGCCGCCAGCCGGCTCGGCGATCTCGGCGCCGACCGCCGGGTGGACGATCGCGTTGAGGTCCTTCAGCGCGTCGGCGTCGGTGAACACGATGTCGGCCACCGCCTGGCGGTCGAGGCGTGCCGTCGGCGCAGCACGATGCCCGGCCCGAAGCGCTCGACGATCGGCGTCGAACACCGGGTGGCCGGGCGCCTGCACCTCGCGGACGATGGCGTCGGCGTCGATCACGACCGCGCCCAGCTCGGCCAGCAGGGCCGACACCGTCGACTTCCCCGACCCGATGCCGCCGGTCAGCCCGACCAGCGATCACGCGGCCGGTAGCGCGTACGGGACCTACAGACGCCGGCCGGCAACGTGCCGAGCGTACCTCTTGTGGCGACGACGACCGCCGGTATGCCTCCGCGAGCCCATGGTGGCGCCCGCCGTCTCCGCGGCCCGCGCCGTCGGTCGCCCGACCCTCGACGACCGCCCGCCTCGAACCGCACGGCCTGCCGGAGCACCGATCGGCCGACGGCACGCCGCCGGCGCGACCAGGTCGCCGCCTTCCGGCCCGGCCATCCTCGGCATCCGCTGGGGCACCACCGCCGTCTCGGTGGCGCTGTCGGCCAGCGCGTTCGGCGACACCGAGCCGCACCGTCGTGCTGCTGGTGCGCCGCGCTCGTCGCCTACAACGTCTTCCGCATCCTCCGCCCGCTGCGCGTACTACGACGACACGTCCGAGCCTGCTGCGGGTCATCGGCCGAGGTGGCCATCCACGTGCTCGCCGTCGTCGCCACCGGCTACTGGGACTCGCCGTTCGTCTTCTCGCTGCTCACCGCGATCATGGTCGCCGGGTTCGCCCGGGGCTTCGGCTTCGCGCGTGCGCATCGGCGCGGTGTCGGCGCTGCGCCGTCGCCATCCCCGACCTGGCCGAGGCGGGCTACGGCATCGACGACCTGCGCACGAGCGTCCAGTGGACGAGCGAGCTGCTGCTCGTGGCCCTCGTCGCCGGCTACGCCCGCCGGATCACCGGCGAGGCCGACCGCCAGCACTCCCTCGCCCTCGACCGCCTGGGCCGGCTGGCCGACGCCAACGCCCTGCTGTTCTCGCTCCACCGGGTCGCCCAGAGCCTGCCGGCCTCGCTCGACCTCGACGAGGTGCTCGACTCCACGCATGCAGCCGGCTGCGCGACCTGTTCGACTTCGACGCCGCCGCCATCCTGCTCTACGACGACACCGACGGCGGCTGGGCAGGTCGTCCGCTGGCAGGGCACCCGCCCGCCCGAGCCGCATCGACGACTTCGAGCTGCCCGCGCCCGCTGCGGGCGGCGCTCGCGCGAGCGCCGGCTGGTCAACGTGCCCGACCTGCTCGCGGCGACGGGCCCGGCCTGGCCCCGACCAGCCGGCTCCGGCCTCTACGCCGTCCTGCCGGCCCGCGGAGTCGATCGATCGGCATGCGTCGCGCTCGAGCACGGCGACGCCGCACCACTTCACCGACCGCGACGTCGAGCTGCTCAACGGCTTCGTCGAGCCGGCCGCGCCTGGCCATCGACAACGCCCGCTGGTTCGCCCGGCTCCGCACCGTCGGCGCCGACGAGGAGCGCACCCGCATCGCCCGCGACCTCCACGACCGCATCGGCCAGTCGCTCGCCTACCTCGCCTTCGAGCTCGACCGCATCGTCAAGGCCGACGAGCAAGGGCGACGACCGTCGGCGACGCCGCTCGAGCGGCTCCGCAACGACGTGCGCGGCGTCATCGGCGAGGTCCGCGACACGCTCTACGACCTGCGCACCGACGTGTCCGACGACGCAGGACCTCGCCGCCATCCTCGCAGACCTTCCTCGACCGGGTCGCGCGACCGCAGCGGGCTCGAGATCGAGCTCGACGACCGAGAGCACCGGCCGCCTGCCGCTGCTCCAGGAGCGGGAGATCTGGCGCATCGCCCAGGAGGCGGTCACCAACGTCGAGCGCCACGCCGAGGCCACCGCGGCTCGGGTCGCGCTGGTGGTGCGACGGCAGCCGGCGCCGTGCTCGCAGGTGACCGACGACGGCGCGGGCTTCGCCGCCGGCCAGCGCCGGCCGGCTCGACTCCTACGGCATCCTCGGCATGCGGGAGCGGGCCGCCAGCATCGGCGCCACCCTCGACATCGACTCCGCCGAGGGCCGAGGGCGCCACCGTCCGCTGCCTCGCTCCATGGGCGAGTCCCTCACACGAGGGCCGTCCTGACCGACGCTCCCGCACGGCCGTGGCCGCGTCCGACGGCCGACCGTCGCACCGGAGGGATGCCGATGACCATCCGCCTCATGCTGGCCGACGACCACCGCATGCTGCGCGAGGGCCTGCGCCGGTCGATGACCGACGAGGGCTTCGACGTCGTCGGCGAGGCCGCCGACGGCGAGCGAGGCCGTCGACTCTGGCCGCCGAGCTGCAGCCCGACGTCATCCTGATGGACGTCACCATGCCCGACGTCGACGGCGTCGAGGCCACCCGCCGCATCCGCGGCCAGCACCCCGACGTCCGGGTCGTCATGCTCACCATGCACGCCGACGAGGACGTCCTCGCCTCGGCCATCCGGGCCGGCGCCAGCGGCTACCTGGTCAAGGACTGCTCGACCGACGAGATCGCCGACGCCGTCCGCATGGCCGCCGACGGCGACGCCGCCCTCTCCCCCGAGCTGGCCGCGTCGATGCTCGACGAGGTCCGCCGGCTCGACCAGCCGGCGCACGCCGAGGCCGAGCGGGTCGGTGACCAAGCGGGAGGAGGAGGTCCTCCAGCTCATCGCCGACGGCTGCTCCACCCCCGAGGTCGCCGAGCAGCTCTACATCAGCCAGAAGACGGTGAAGAACCACCTGGCGTCGATCTACCAGAAGCTCGACGCCCGGGACCGCACCCAGGCCGTCCTCCAGGCCGTCCGCATGGGCATCGTCCGCCTCGACTGAGCACCCCGGTTCTGCGTCGCAGGCGCTGTCCGGCGAGCAGCCATGTCGCTGCGCAGGCTGCCGAGATCCGTCAGGACGGGTTCGAAGACCGTCCAGTCGGCGTCTTCGTAGACGGGCTGCCAGCGGCGCTGCGCTCGGAGGAGCGGGGTGAGGGGCTTGTCCTTCGGCCAGAGGACGACGCCGGCCTCGTAGCGGTCGAGCACGCCCTCACCAGCCCGGGCTTCGGCCCGGAGCAGGACGCAGCGAGTCGTCGACGACCGCCGCCGGGTACATGTCGACCCGGTCGTCGATGAAGACGTGACCGGCGGGCGCCGTAGCGGGCCTCGAGGTAGTTGCCGACGAAGTCGGGCGCGACGACCCGGTCGTCGAGGCGGCCCTGGTCCGTCGAGCCAGGTGACCGCCTGCCTCCGGGTAGGCGCCGAGCTGGGCGTCGGGGCCCGTGCAGCGCGCGACACCGCGAGCACGCAGCCGGCGACCACGCACACGGCGACGCCGCCGAGCGCGGCCCGCGAGCGGCGCAGACCGTCGACCGAGCCGAGCCCGGCCGCGCACGCGGCCATGCCCGGCAGCGAGCGACCAGGCTGGCGACGGCGACGTTGCGGGCCGACATCAGCGCCAGGCCGGCGAACACCACGAGCGGGCAGCGCGACCCGCCACGACCGGCGGCGGGCGCAGCAGGGCGACGGCCAGCAGCACCTGGCCGACGAACAGGACCGGCCACGCGCCGTCGAGCCGGAGCGGCTGCCACTCCACGATCGCCCGGAACGCCTCGCTGCTTGCGGAGCACGCTCGAGCGGGAACAGCAGCAGCCGGGGCCCGAGCGGGTTGACCGCGCCGAGGGCGGTGCCCGACGCCCACCAGGCGAGGACCCGGAGCTCGCGGCCGGGCGGCTCGCCGTCGAGCCGGCGCCCGAGCGGCGAGCAGCCCGAGCGCGCACGAGGCCGAGCGGGAACGAGCCGTGGGTGTTGACCCACACCCACATGACCGGCACGGCCAGCGCGGGTCGACCCGGTCCTCGGCCAGCGACCAGCACCGCGGCCAGCGCCAGCAGCCCGAACAGCAGCGGCCGCTCGACCCACACGCCGCCGCCGAGCGACGCGCACGAGCGCCGGCGATGACGCACGCGGGGCGACGAGGCGGGCCGGGCCGGGCGAGGTGCCACACGCAGCGCGGCCAGGCCGGCCACGAGCAGGCGCGTTCAGCACCCGGATGCCGTCGAGGCCGCCGAACGTCGTCGGCCAGGCGTAGAGCAGCGACGCCAGCCAGCTCTGCACCACCCACGGGTCGCCGTGGGCGGTGAACGAGTACGGGTCGGTCCGGGGGATGCCGCCCGTGGTCGAGGATCAGCCGGCCGGTGGCGAGGTGGGTGAGGAAGCTGTTGTCGTGGAGCGGCTGGATGCCGATCAGCAGGCCCCAGAGCACGAACGCCGGCGCCGACCGACGGTCGCCGAGCGTCGGGACCGGCCCGAGCGCGCCGTCGGCGTCGCCGTCGGCGTCGCCGGCCGCCGGCGCCGGTGCGCCGGTCGCCGTCGGGCGCAGCCACGGCGGCTCAGATGTTCTGGGAGATGTTGATGATGGCCGGGCCGAGCACGACGACGAACAGCGCCGGGAAGATGCAGAACACCATCGGGATCAGCATCTTGACCGGCGCCTTCTGGGCCTGCTCCTGGGCCAGCTGGCGGCGCTTGATGCGCATCTCGTCGGCCTGGGCCCGCAGCACCCGGCCGATCGACACGCCGAAGGTGTCGGCCTGGAGGATGGCGAGCACGAACGAGCGCAGCTCGGGCACGTCGCTGCGCTGCCTCCATGGTCCGCATGGCGTCGGCCCGGGACGGCGCCGGCGCGGACCTCGCCGAGCATGCGGGCTGAACTCGTCGGTGAGCGGCCCGGGCACGGAGGCCGACGGTGCGGTCGAGCGCCTGCTCGAAGCCGAGGCCGGCCTCGACGCTGATGACCAGCAGGTCGAGCACGTCGGGCAGCGCGATCCGGATCGACGTCTGGCGCTCCTCGACCTTGCGGTTGAGGATGGCGTCGGGGCCGAGGACGAGCAGCGAGCCGACACGAGCAGCGAACGCCGCCGATGCGCAGCATGCCCCGGCGGCTGCAGGACGAAGAAGAACGAGGATGAACACCACCGGGATGAGCGGCGACCGTGACGACCCGGACGGCGAGGAAGCGGTCGACGCGCGTCGGCGCCGACGCGCCCGAGCGCGCTGGTACTTCTTGCGGACCTTGTCGACGTAGCCGACCGGCGTGAACCGGCGGCCGAGGCCGGTGAGGCCGGCGAGGACCGGCAGCGAGGGCCCGCTCGCGTGACCGGGCTTGAGCAGCTCCTGGTCGCGGACGTTCTCGACCTCGTAGCCCTCGAGCTGGCGCAGCGAGGCCCGGACGGTGGCCTTCTCGTCGGCCTGGCTGAGCACCGCCCAGATCGCGAGGCCGATCGACGCCGGCGATGAGGACGAGTCCGATGGCGAGCATGGTCGTCCTCAGATCTCGATCTTGATGATCTTCTTCATCCACGCGAACCCGACGACCATCGATCAGCGACGCCGGCGCCCAGCATGATGTTGCCGAGGGTCTCGGTGAACAGCACCTGCATGTACTCGGGGTTGACGACGTACATGACGGCGCCGATGGCCGAGCGGCAGGATGCCGAGGACGATGGCGCTGATCTTGCCCTCGGCGGTGAGCGCGGCGACCTCACGGCGCAGGCGCTCGCGGTCGATCATCGTCTCGCCCACGGTCATCAGCAGCTCGGCCAGGTTGCCGCCGACCTCGCGCTGGATGCGGATGGCCATGACCGCCCACTCGAAGTCGGCGCTGTCCATGCGGGCGGCCGACGCCGTCGAGCGACTCCTCGAGCTCGCGGCCGAGGCGGGCCTCGGTGCACGACCCGGCGCAGCTCCTTGCCCATCGGCTCGGCGACCTCCTGGGACACGGCCTCGACGCCCTGCATGAGCGAGTAGCCGGCCCGGAGCGAGCCGGACAGGAGCTGGAGCATGTCGGGCAGCTGCGCCGTCGAACTGCTTCTGGCGGCGCTTGGCCAGGAAGTTGAGGATCGCCGGCGGGATGCAGGGCCAGCGACGACCGTGACGAGCAGGCCGACGAAGAGGCCCGTTGAGCACGAGCAGCATGACGCCGACGCACGACCACCGCCGGCGACGTAGAAGAAGATCGCCTCGGCCGCCCGCAGCGGGCAGGTCGGCCTGCTCGAGCTCGCTTCTCGACCTTGCTCGAGGAAGCCCTGGCGCTCGGCGAAGTCCTCGGTGATCTCGACGGCCCGCTGGACGAGCGCGGTCTGGGCGAAGCCAGCCTCGTCCTCGTCGTCGTCGCGGCGTCCAGCCCGTCGGTGTAGGGCTGAGGACGTTGTCGAGGACCGACTCGTTCTTCGTCATCAGCGAGGCGATGGCGAACACGCCGAGCGCCACCGCGAGGAACATCGCGCCGACGCCGAGGACCTTGCCGGTGCCGGTGCTGAGGAAGTCCGGGCAGCCGGGAGCCGCCGACCTCGGCGGGGTCGAGCGACGAGCTGCCCCGGGCGACCGAGCCGGGCACGAACGACTTCGTCGCCGACTGGCCGGCGACGGTGAGCTCGACGCTGCGTCGCGCCCTGCTCGGCGGTCGACGCGAAGGTCACGACGTACTGGTTGGTCGAGCGTCGGTCTGCGACCGTGCCGAAGGCCAGCGGCGAGCGTCCTGGCCGGTCGGCGGCGACGCGACTGCGCCGCCGGCCCGCTCGACCAGCTGGCCGAGCAGCCCGGCGTCGTCGGCGTGCTCGGCGCGCCGTAGGCGACCGCGAACAGGTTGGCGCTCGACGCGCGACAGGTCGCCGACGGACCTGCGATCGGGTGGTGGTCGAGATGTCGTCGAAGCCGTCGGTGACGAGCACGATGTTCGGCTGCACCGTGTCGGCTGGCCTCGACGAGCGACGGCGCCTTCGTGCACGCCGTCGAACAGCGCGCTCTCCTGCGTCGCCGGGCTCGACGCTCGTCGATGGCGCGGCGCACCGCGGCGTGGTCGGTGGTCGAGCTGCGCCGCGACGCTCGACGTCGGAGTCGAAGGTGACGAGCGCCGACCGGCTCGTCGTCACCGAGGCTCGGCGACCAGCTTGGTCGAGGCCCTCCTTGGCGGCTGGCCGAGCGCCGCCGTCGGCCATCGACGCGGAGTTGTCGAGCACGATGACGAGCGAGCCGCTTGATGCCGGCCCGGGCCAGCGGCACGGCGGGTCGGTCGTGGCGAGCCGGCCGTCCTCGCGGACGGTCAGCTGCTCGAGGTCGGCCGCGGTCGCCGTTGTAGACGAAGGTGACGTCGACCTTCGTCCGGGTCGGTGCCGTCGATCTGGCGGATGACGAAGCCGCTGGCCGCCGTCGTCGTCCTGCGCGAACGCGGCCGGGCCCGACGACGAAGACGCAGCAGCAGGCGGCGACCAGCGCCGCGAAGCGCCGCCCGCCGGAGCGTGGACGCGTCATCGGGCACCGCTCGCGCGCCGGGCGAAGCCCTCGGGCTGGAAGACCTCGGGGCCGAGGCGGATGCCCAGGTCCTGCGAGCTTCTCGGCGAACTTGGGGCGGGTGCCGGTGGCCTTGAGGTGGCCGCGGAACTTGCCGTGCTCGTCGACGCCCATGCCGAAGTCGAACAGGAAGATGTCCTGGAGGGTGATGACGTCGCCCTCCATGCCCTGCACCTCGGTGATGTGGGTGATGCGACGGGTGCCGTCCCGCAGGCGGGTCAGCTGCACGATGCAGTCGATGGCCGAGGCCATCTGCTCGCGGATGGCCCGGACCGGCAGGTCGAAGCCGGCCATCAGCACCAGGGTCTCGAGGCGGGCCAGCGTGTCACGCGGGGCTGTTGGCGTGGACCGTGGTGATCGAGCCGTCGTGGCCCGTGTTCATGGCCTGGAGCATGTCGAGGGCCTCGCCGGCACGGCACTCGCCGACGACGATGCGGTCGGGCCGCATGCGGAGGCAGTTCTTGACGAGGTCGCGGATCGTGATCTGGCCCTTGCCCTCGATGTTCGGCGGGCGGGCCTCGAGCGCGAGCACGTGGTCCTGGTGGAGCTGGAGCTCCTTGGCGTCCTCGACGGTGACGATGCGCTCGTCGTCGGGGATGAACGACGACAGCACGTTGAGGGTCGTCGTCTTACCGGTGCCGGTACCGCCGGACACGATGATGTTCAGGCGCCCGACGACCATGGCCTGGAGGAAGCGGGCCGACGCCGCGTTGAGCGTGCCGAACCGGATCAGGTCGTCGATCTGGTACGGGTCCTTGGAGAACTTCCGGATGGTGAGGAACGGCCCGCCGATGGCCAGCGGGTGGATCACCGCGTTGACGCGGGAGCCGTCGGGGAGGCGGGCGTCGCAGAGCGGCGTCGACTCGTCGATGCGCCGGCCGACCTGGCCGACGATCTTGTCGATGATGCGCCGCAGGTGCGTCTCGTCGACGAAGGTGGCGGTCGGTCTTCTCGACCTTGCCGCTGCGCTCCACGTAGACCTGTCGGGGCCGTTGACCATGACCTCGGAGATGTTCTCGTCCTTCAGCAGCCGGTCGATCGGGCCGTAGCCGAGGATGTCGTCGGAGACGTCCTGGATCAGCTGGGCCTTGTCGGCGGCCGACAGCGGCGCCCGCTCCTGGGCCAGCGCGGCGTGCAGCTGCTCGTGGACCCGGCGGCGGAGGTCGTCCTCGGACAGCCGCTTGTCGTAGAGGATCGGCCCCAGCTCGTCGATGAGGTGGTGGTGGATCTTCTGCCGCAGCTCGTCGAGCACGGGGTCCCGACGCTTGCTCGTCGGCGCACCCGTCTGCGGGTTGACTTCGTGGAGGCGCTTGTAGAGGGACATCGCCCAAACCATCGGCTCGCCGCCTGCGATGTGAAGGGTCAGTGCGCAGCCTGTTCAGCGCAGTTCCGCGGCCACCGCGGACGTGATCGAGACCGGCCCGAAAACGACCGATGCCCCCACGCAGGGTGGGGGCATCGGAGGGTCTCGGTCGGAGCGGCGCGCGATGTCACTTCTTGCGGCGGCCCTTGTCGGCGGCCGGGCAGGAAGAGGTCGGCGAGCTGCTCGAGCGACGCGGGACACGCCGGCCTTCGGGGCGTCGAGCACCACCGGCGTGCCCTTGTTGACCGACTGCGGCACGACGACGTCGCTCGGGACGAGGCACCTCGGCCTTCACCTGGAGCGTGCGCTCGACCTCGCTCACGTCGAGCTTCACCTTGGAGTTGGCCCGGTTGAGGACCAGGTGGATCTTCGACATCGGCGTGTTGAGCAGCCGCATGGTCTGCAGCCCGATCTTCACGTTCTTGATGTTCGGGATGTCCATGCCGGCCACGAGCAGGACGTCGTCGCTCATCTCGATGAGGTTCAGCACCTCGTCGTCGAAGTACGACGGGCGTGTCGATGACGACGTAGGCGCAGAAGGTGCGGAGCAGCTCGACGATCTTCGTGACGTCGTCGGCGCTGATCTGGTCGGCGTAGGCCGGCTCGAGCGGCGCCGGCAGGACCTTCAGGCCCGACGGCTGGTGGGTGGCCAGCAGGTTCTGCAGGAGGCCGGCGTCGAGCCGGTCCATCGAGCTGACCGCGTCGACGATCGTGTGCTGCGGCGCCAGCTTGAGCATGACCGCGATGTCACCGAACTGGAGGTCGGCGTCGACCAGGACGACCGGCTTGTCGGTGCGCATGGCGAGCGACACGCCGAGGTTGCTGGCGACCACCGACTTGCCGGCGCCGCCCTTGGTCGAGAAGACGGTGATGACCCGGCCGAGGGTGCCGTCCGACTCGGTCGGCGACCTCGGCGAGTCGCCGAACGCGGTGGGCGCCGATCGCCTCCTCGACGCGGCGGACGGCCTCGCCGAGCTGCGCGGTGTCGACCGGCGCGGCGAGCACGTCGCGCACGCCGCTGCGGATCGCCCGCTGGAAGACGTCGGTGGTGAGCTCCTCGGCGATGAGGATGGCGCCGACGTCGGGGCGCTGGCGGAGCAGCTCCTCGGCACCCATGAGGCCGGGGGCGCCGGCGCACGACGGGCCGAGCACGACCACGACCGGGTCGGGGCCGATGCTCCTCGGCGAAGGCCTCGACCGTGGTGTAGCCCGGCGACCTGCTCGCCGAGCTGCATGGCCAGCCGGTTGCGGGTGGACTGGTCGACCTCGACGACGACGAGTCGAGTCCTCGGTTGGGTCATCGCATCGGGCACGTCTGCCGACTCCAGGTAGATCGTCCAGGTAGTTCGTCACCGCTCGCTGCCGGCGCCGTCGGGTCCGTAGGGGGTCAGCACCGAGGGGTCCTCGGCCGGGAGCGGGCTTGTCGGGTCGATCGGCCGACTGCGGCTTCGGCTCGTAGTCCCGGGACACGAGGGTCAGGTAGATGTTCGGCCGGGTCGAGCGAGGCGATGTACTGGGCCGCCTTGGTCGGCACGATAGCGTGAGCAGGCCGCTGTTGGTCGGCGCGGTCGCGGCGGCCTCGCTCGTCCTCGGCGGTCGGCGCTCACCTCGCCGGCCTGTGCCACCGGGGTCTTGTCGATCGCCAGGATCTGCGCCTTCTGGTAGAGGTACCGGGCCTGCTTGCCCGAACAGGATGTTCTCGACGCCGGCGCAGTGACCGTCGGTCGCGCCTTCGCCCTCGCCTTCGACGGTCGCCGCCGCCACCGGCGCCGACGCCGGCGCTGATGTCGGTCAGCATGATGTTCACGTAGTCACCGGGCTGGAGCAGGCCGGCCACGCCGCGGATGGTGTCGACCGAGATGCGTGATGGCGACCTGGTCCTCGTCGTTGATCTTCTCGAGGCGGTCCGAGAAGCTCGACGACACCGTCGCCGGGTCGGCGAACATGTCGGTCGTGACGACCTGGTTCACCGCGAGGTCGTTGACCGCGACCTTGCCGCCGAGGTCGACGTCGGGGTCCTTGATCGCGTTCGGCGGATAGAACTTCTTCGGGATCTGGTCCTTGACGATCAGCTTGGCGGCCGTGGCCTCCTCGCCGTAGGTCCCCTTGGGGATCGTCTGCTTGACGACGTAGACCTCGAGACGCTGCGCATCGTCGTAGGCCTTGTCCTGGACGCCGCTCACGTAGCCGTACACGAGGAACGAGGCCAGAGCGCCGATGACGATGGCGGCGACGAGGATGAGCGTCCGGCGAGAGCTCACGTTGGGGGACCTTTCTGGAACCAGACCCGCACCACGGTCGGTGGAGGTCTACAACGGTCCTTCTGTCGGCCCCTGCGCCGTCGCATCCAGGGTTTCCGCCCGAAAACGGGCCTCGCCCCGCCGTGACTGGCGGGGCGAGGCGTCCGAAGTTCGACGGTGCGTGCCGGGCTCAGCCCTCGACCGGCTCCTCGGAGTGGTCGGCGGCCGGTCGTCGGCGCCGTCGCCGGCCGAGTCGTCCGGTGCTCGTCGGCGCTCGGCGGCGGTGCCTCGGCCGCGGCTCGGGCTCGGTCGGCGGCCTCGGCACCGGCGGCGTGCGGCGTCGGCCGCCGGCACTCGGCGGCCGGCGGCGCCGCCCTCGGCGGCCTGCTCGGACCCGGGGACCTCCAGGCCGGCCTCGGCGTAGTACTCGGCCCAGGCCTCCTCGGCCCCGGTGTCGCTCGAGCCGATGTAGTTGCCCTCGTCGTCGTAGGCGTGCTCGCCGAAGTGCTCCTGGTACTCGGAGGCGACGATGCCGCCCTCGGCGGCCTGCTTGATCGACAGGCTGATCCGGCGGCGCTGGAGGTCGAGGTCGATGATCTTGACCCAGAGCTCCTCGCCCGGGGTGACCACCTGCTCGGGCAGGTCGACGTGGTGGGCCGACATCTCCGAGATGTGGACCAGGCCCTCGATGCCGTCGCCCACCTGGACGAAGGCGCCGAACGGCACGAGCTTGGTGACCCGGCCGTAGACCAGCTCGCCGACGCGGTGGCCGGAGGCGAACTCCTGCCACGGATCCTGCTGGGTGGCCTTGAGCGAGAGGCTGATGCGCTCGCGGTCGAGGTCGACCTCGAGCACCTGCACGGTGATCTCGTCGCCGACGGCCACGACCGAACCGGGGTGGTCGACGTGCTTCCAGGACAGCTCCGACACGTGGACGAGGCCGTCCATGCCGCCGAGGTCGACGAAGGCGCCGAAGTTCACGACGCTCGACACGACGCCCTTGCGGACCTCGCCCGGCTTGAGGTGCTCGAGGAACTCCTCGCGCTGCTCCTTCTGCGTCTCCTCGAGCCAGGCCCGGCGGGACAGCACGACGTTGTTGCGGTTCTTGTCGAGCTCGATGATCTTGGCCTCGAGCGTGCGGCCGACGTAGGGCTGCAGGTCGCGCACCCGGCGCAGCTCGACCAGCGAGGCGGGCAGGAAGCCGCGCAGGCCGATGTCGATGATCAGGCCGCCCTTGACGACCTCGATCACCGGGCCCTGCACGACGCCGTCCTCTTCCTTCTTGCGCTCGATGTCGCCCCAGGCCCGCTCGTACTGCGCCCGCTTCTTGGACAGGATCAGCCGGCCGTCCTTGTCCTCCTTGGTGAGGACGAGCGCCTCGAGCTCCTCGCCGAGGCTGACGATCTCGTTGGGATCGACGTCGTTGCGGATCGAGAGCTCGCGGCTCGGGATCACGCCCTCGGACTTGTAGCCGATGTCGAGCAGGACCTCGTCCTTGTCGACCTTGACCACCTTCCCCTGGACGATCTGGCCGTCGTCGACGTCCACCATGGACGCGAGCACCGCGTCCTCGAAGCTGCCCTCGAGGTCGTCGGCGATGATCTGGCGGGGCACGTACTCGTCAGCGTCCGAGTCGTCGGAGCTTGGTGGGGTGATGGTGGCGGTCTGGTCGGACAAGGGAGACTCTTCTCGGGAACGGGTAGGGGGTCGGATGCCGGCCCACGGGGTGCGGGCACACAAGGCCCGTCGAGGCTACCAGCCGCTCAGGCGCGGGACGTCGAGCCACGACGAGCAGCTCCGCGTGCTCCAGATCGGGCGCCCGCTCGCGCGTACGCCGCCGGGGTCGACCGACCAGATGTGCTCGACCTCGAGCCCGCCGGCGGCGCGCGAGCAGCCGGAGCTCGCGCGGCGTGAAGCAGGTCGTCCACAGGTCGACCTCGGCGTCGCGCCCCGTCCTCGTCCTTGATGGTCGTGCGCTCGTGGGCCACGCCGCGCCTCGGCGTCGAAGGTCGGTCGTCTCCTGCAGGTAGCGCACCTGGAAGTAGGAGGAGAAGGCGGTGAACGCGCACCGGCCGCCCGGGCCGCACGGCCCGGGCCATGCCGTCGAGCACCGACCGCGTCGGGGTCGAGCGGCCGTCTCGCCCCCGCCGGCGGCCAGCCCGAACGCGCCCTGGCAGAGGGAGATGACCGCGTCGAACTCGCCGTCGAAGGGCAGGGCGCGGGCGTCGAGCCGCTCGAAGGTCACGCCCGGCGGGCGCGTCGCTCCGGGCGAGGTCGACGAAGCGCTCGCGAGATGTCGACGCCGTGGACCGCGATGCCCCGCCGGCCGAGCGCGTGGGCGTGGCGGCCCGGCCCGCAGCCCACGTCGAGCACCCGCATGCCCGGGCTCGAGGCCGAGCGCGTCGACGAGGAAGCCGACCTCCTGCTCGGTCCCCTTCGTGAACGAGTACCGCAGGTAGGCCGAGCCGAGGTGGTCGGCCAGGTCCTCGAACCAGTGGTCACGGGCATCGCCAGGCTCCACCCCGGCCCAGCCAGGCGCTGGCGCGCCAGGCGCGGCCAGCGGTTAATTTCGTCCGGGCCTAGGGTCCCGACCCGTGCTCGTGGTCCATGAGACGCACAGGGTGGCGGGGCGAGCAGGCCGAGGCGTTCGCCGACCTCCTGCGCGAAGGGTGGCGCGAGCTCCGAGGGTGACGACGGCGTGCGCCTCCTGTGGTGCCTCGAGCAGGCCCACGGCACCGGGCCCGGCGTACACGTTCGTCTCGCTGCTCGGCGTCGCGCTCGACGCGACGACCTCGGCGCCATGACGAGCGGGTGCGGCGTGGCGACCTGCGCGACTGGTGGACCGAGCTCGACGCGCTCCGCCACGAGTCGATCGCCAAGGTGCTCGTGCCGACCGCGTTCTCGCCCTGACCGAGCTCGACCTCGCCAGCGGTGCCGATGCCGGCGACGACGACGCACGGGCCGCAGCTGCCCCTCTTCATGGAGGACACGGCGTGGCCCCACCCGGGGCTGCTCGACCACGTACCTCGAGCGGGCCGGGACGCTGTACGTCGAGACGCTGCGCGCAGCGCCGCGGAGCACGGCGTCGACATCCTCGAGCTCGTCGCCGCCTTCACGCCGCTGCTCGGCGCCGGCCCGGAGCGCGAGGTCGTGCTGTGGCAGCGGCTCGAGCCGACCCGACTAGCTGCTGCCGCTCCTCGCCCGCGAGGTGCCGGCCCGAGCACCGCGGCCCGGGCACCTGGATGCACGACGCCCTCGAGGTGCGCGACCGCTGGGAGAGCCGCCTGCTCCGGGTCGCGCCCTGGTCACCCCTCGCCTGAGCCACCGGAGGATCGCCTGATGGACCCGCTCGGACATCCACGCCGCCGCCACCCCGGACAAGGCGGCGATCATCGACGACGATCGGGTCACCACCTACGCCGAGCTGAACACGACGGTGAACCGGCTGGCCAAACGGGCTCCTCGCGCTCGGTATCCAGCCGGGCGAGCGGGCCGTGTGGTGCGGCCCGAACAGCACGCGGTGCTCACGTTCATCCACGCCGCCCGCAAGGTCGGGCTCGTCGCCGTGCCCGCCGCCTACCGGTTCACCGCCGAGGAGCTGCAGTACGTCATCGACAACAGCGACGCCATGCTCGTCGTCGTCGACGCCGAGCAGGCCGAGCAAGGTCGCGGCGGTGCCGCGACCAGCTCCCGAAGGTCCGCGAGGTCGTCGTGTTCGGCGGCGCGCCGTTCGACGGCGCCGGCGCGTGGGACGACGTCGTCGGCGGCCGGCGAGGACGTCGAGCCGGAGGGCCGGCGGCAGCGCCGGCGCCACGATGATCTACACGTCGGGCACCACCGGGAAGCCGAAGGGCGCGCTGCGCACGTCGACCGACCCGGGGCTGGTCGGCGCGCTGCTCCAGGAGCTGCGGCTCGAGGCCGGCAACGAGGTCCACATCACGACCGGCCCGCTGTACCACTCGGGCCCGCTGGCGTGGGCGACGCTGACCCACACCCTCGGCGGCACGATCGTCCTGATGCGGCACTTCGACGCCGAGCAGTGGATCGACCTCGTGCGCGAGCACCGGGTCACCAACACGTTCTCGGCGCCGACGCAGCTGAAGCGGATCGTCGCCCTGCCCGACGAGGTGCTCGCCCGCGCCGACCTGTCGTCGATGCGGTCGCTGGTCGCCAACGCCGCGCCGGTGCCGTACGCGCTCAAGGAGGAGATCATCGCCAAGCTCGGCGACGGCTTCCTGTTCGAGGTGTACGGCTCGACCGAGCTCGGCGTCGACACGGTGCTCGCGCCCGAGGACCAGCTGCGCAAGCCGGGCTCGTGCGGCAAGCCGTACGGCACCGTGCGAGCTGAAGGTCGTCGACGACGACGGCAAGGAGCTGCCGGCCGGCGAGCCGGGCGAGCTGTTCGTCAGCACCACGCTCGCGCTCGACGGCTACCACGCCACCGACGAGAAGGTGACCGACCTCGAGGGCTGGAAGTCGGTCGGCGACGTCGCCTACCTCGACGACGAGGGCTACCTCTACATCTGCGACCGCAAGAAGGACATGATCATCAGCGGCGGCGTGAACATCTACCCCGCCGAGATCGAGGCGGTGCTCCACGCCCACCCCGACGTGATGGACGCCGCCGTGTTCGGCGTCCCGTCCGACGAGTGGGGCGAGGCGGTGCACGCGGTCGTGCAGCCGCGGCCGGGCCACACCATCGACCTCGACGCGCTCGCGGCGTACGCCGACGAGCACCTCGCCGGCTTCAAGCGGCCCCGCACCTGGGAGGTGCGCGACGAGCTGCCCCGCACCGAGTCCGGCAAGCTCCTCAAGCGCGTCCTCCGCGACGAGCACTGGCAGGGCGCCCGCAAGGTCTGACCGACCGAGAGCGTCGATACCCTCGACCCCATGACCGACACCCTCCGGCAGGACGCGACCGCCGAGCGACTCGCCACCGAGGAGATCGCGTGGCTCACGACGGTGACCGGCAAGGGGCAGCCGCAGTCGTCGCCGATCTGGTTCCTGGGACGGCGAGTCGTTCTGGCTCCGGTCGCAGGAGCACGCGGCGAAGGTCCGCAACATCGGAGGAACCCGCGGGTGTCGCTGCACCTGTCCGACGACGGCCACGGCGGGAACGTCGTGACCGTCGACGGGATCGCCGAGCTCACCGAGCACCGGACGCCTGCTCGAGCGCTACCTCGACAAGTACGCGGCGGGGATCGAGGGGCTGCAGATGACCGCTGAGCAGCTGGCGGCCGACTACCGCGACGATCCGCATCACGCCTACCCGACCCGGGCCTGGTGTCCGGCCTCGGAGTACACCGACCTGGAGGTCGCCGGCACGCTGCAGGCGCTCCAGCCGTGGTGGGACGAGATGGTGAAGGGCCTCGACCCGACCCGGTCGCCGACCTCGTCACCGAGGGGGCCCGGGTCCTCGCGACGGGCGACGATCCGCTCGAGGTGATCGACCGGTCGCTGGCGCTGCTCCAGGAGGCGGCGCGACGGCTGGCCGCGAGCGGGCAGTTCGCGTCCGGGACGGGTGCGGTCGCACGGCCTCTTCACCTCGGGCGGCGGGGTGCCGAAGCTCCCGGTCGACGAGGTCGAGGTCGACCTGCGGGGCGTCGTCGGCGACGTGCAGAAGACGCGCGCCACCACGGACGGCCGTGGCAGGCGCTCTGCCTGTGGTCGAAGGAGAAGGTCGACCTGCTCGCGGCCGAGGGCCACCCGATCACCTACGGCGCGGCCGGCGAGAACATCTCGGTCACGGGCATCGACTGGGCCGACGTCCGACCGGGCATGCGCCTGCAGATCGGCGAGGTGCTCGGCCGAGTGCAGCCTCTACTCGCTGCCCTGCGCCAAGAACCGCACGCTGGTTCGCGGACCGCGACAGCATGCGCATGCACCACGAGACCGAGCCGGGCATCAGCCGCATGTACGCGTCGCGTCCTCGAGCCCGGCACCGTCCGCGCCGGCGACCCGGTGGTGCTCGAACCACCTGAAGGCGGGCCATCGGATCCGCTGGCCAGCCTTCGACTCAGCCCTTGGCGTCGGCCCAGGTGGCGCCGACGGAGAGGTTGACCTCGAGCGGCACGCGCAGGTCGGCGGCGCCGTGCATCGACGCGAGCGTGAGCTCCTGCGATCGCGTCGAGCTCGGTCGGCGGCACCTCGAGCAGCACCTCGTCGTGCACCTGGAGGATGAGCCGGCTGGCCGGCCTCCTGGTCCTGCAGCGCCTGGTCGAGGCGGACGAGCGCGACCTTGAAGATGTCGGCGGCCAGGCCCTGGATGCCGGCGTTCATGGCCTGGCGCTCGCCGGCCTGGCGGATGCGCACGTTGCTGGCCGACAGCTCGGGGATCGGGCCGGCGCCGGCCGAACAGCGTCTCGGTGTAGCCCCGCTCGCGGGCCTCGTAGACGGTGCGGTCCATGTACTGCTTCACCGACGGGAACGCCTCGAAGTACGCCTTGAGGATCTCCGGCCGCCTCCTCGCACCTCGATGTTGAGCCGCTGGGCGAGCCCGAAGGACTCCATGCCGTAGGCGAGGCCGTAGCTGACCATCTTCGACTTGGCCCGCTGCGCCGGCGTGACGTCGCCGGGCTCGACCTTGAACACCCGCGCCGCGGTGGCGGTGTGGATGTCCTCGCCGGCGGTGAACGCGGCGACGAGGCCCGGGTCCTCGGCGAGGTGGGCGATGCAGCGCAGCTCGATCTGGTTGTAGTCGGCCACGAGGAGCTTGCAGCCCTTCGCCGGCACGAACGCGGCCCGGAAGGTGCGGCCGAGGTCGCTGCGCACCGGGATGTTGTGCAGGTTCGGCGCGTCGGAGCTGAGCCGGCCGGTGCGGGCGACGGTCTGGTTGAACGTGGCGTGGATGCGCCCGTCGTCGCGCGACCTCGGCCAGCAGGCCCTCGCCGTAGGTCGAGCGCAGCTTCTCGACCTCGCGGTAGGCGAGCAGGTGCTCGATGATCGGGTGCTGGCCCTCGAGCTTCTGGAGGGTCTGCGCGTCGGTGGAGTAGCCGGTCTTCGTCCGCTTCTGCGGGGTGAGGCCGAGCTTCTCGTAGAGGATCGTCGCGCAGCTGCGGCGTGGAGTTGACGACGAACTCCTCGCCGGCGTCCTCCCAGATCTGCTGCTGCAGCTCGTCGCAGCGCGACTTGAGCGTGTCGTGCAGCTCGCGCAGGTGCGTCGGCGTCGACGCCGACGCCGACCACCTCCATGCGGGCGAGCACGCCGACCAGCGGCGTCTCGATGTCGTCGTTGAGCGTGCGCAGGCCCTGCTTGTCGAGCGCCTCGAGCAGCCGCGGCGCGAGCGCGGCCGACGGCGAGCGCGCGGCGACCGGCCTCGAGGCCGAGGTCGACGCCGCCGTCGTCGTCGAAGTCGAGCTGGCCGTCGGGCGCGGTGGCGTCGGACGGCAGCTCGAGCGACGCGTACTTCAGCAGCAGGCTCTGGAGCTGGTAGCCGGTGTCGGCCGGGTCGATGAGGTAGGCGGCGATCGACGTGTCGATGCGCGAGCTCGGCCTCGGGCCGGCCGGTGCGCAGCAGCCACGCGAGCAGCGGCTTGGCGTCGTGGGCGGCGAGCGGCCGGCCGCCCGGGCCGAGCAGCGCGGCCGAGCGCGTCGCGCACCGTCGGCGTCGTCGAGCACCGCGACGCGGCAGCCACGCGACCTCGGCCGCCGTCGGCGTCGACGACGAGCGCCAGGCCCGAGAGGTCGGCGCACCAGTACGGCACGCCCTCGTAGGCGGCCTCGACCGCGAGCGGACCGTCGCCGTTGCGCCAGCCGCTCGAGCAGCGCGACCGCCTCGGCCGGCTCGGTGACCGGCGTGACCTCGGCCTCGAGCACCTCGACCTCGCTGGCCGCGGCGGGCCCGAGGTCGGTGTCGAGCGCCTCGGCCAGCCGGTCGTACAGCGTGCGGAACTCGAGGAAGTCGAAGAGGTTGCGGACCGCCTCGACGTCGTAGGCGCCCATCACGAGGTCGTCGATCTCGACGCCGAGCTCGACGTCGCGCACGCAGCACCATCACCTCGGCGTTCTCGCGGACCTGCGCCTCGTGCTCGGCGAGGTTCTGGCGGAGCTTCGGGCGTCTGCTCGTCGAGGTGCTCGAAGATGCCGTCGAGCCCGCCGTACTTGTTGATGAGCTTGGCCGCCGTCTTCTCGCCGACGCCCGGGCACGCCGGGCAGGTTGTCGGACGGGTCGCCGCGCAGCGCGGCGTACTGCGACGTAGCGGGTCGGGTGGACGCCGGTGCGCTCCTCGATGCCGGCCTCGTCGTAGAACGCGTAGTCGGACACGCCGCGGCGGTTGTAGAGGACCTTGATGGCCGGGTCCTCGACCAGCTGGTAGCTGTCGCGGTCGCCGGTGACGACGATGACGTCGTCGCCCGTCGTCGCGGGCCCGGGTGGCGAGCGTGGCGATGATGTCGTCGGCCTCGACGCCGGCCTGCTCGAGCGATCGGGATCTCGAGCGTGTCGATGACCTGGCGGACCAGGCCCATCTGCTGGCGCAGGATGTCGGGCGCCGCGCTGCGGTTGGCCTTGTAGGTCGTCGACCCGCTCGTGGCGGAACGTCGGCTCGGGCCGGTCGAAGGCCACCGCCAGCGCCGTCGTGGCGGGTGGTCGCGCAGCAGGTTGATGAGCATCGACGTGAACCCGAACACCGCGTTGGTGACCTGCCCGGACGCGGTGGCCATGTCGGTCGGCAGGGCGAAGAACGCGCGGTAGGTCAGCGAGTTCCCGTCGATGAGCATGAGGGTGGGAGGGCGTATCGCTCATCGCCCTCCCACGGTACCGGTCGAGCCGTGACCTCAGGCGTCTCGGGCGTGAGGGTCGCCCTCGAGGACGGCCTCGCCGATCTCCTTCATCGTGCGGCGCTGGCGCATCGCCGTCTTCTGGATGAACGAGAACGCGCTGCCCTCGGACAGGCCGTGGTCGTCCATGAGCTTGCCCTTGGCCCGGTCGACCACCTTCCGGTTCTCGAGCTGCTGCTCGAGGCTGGTGGCCTGGTCGTGCAGCGCCTTCATCTCCTTGAAGCGGCCGAGGGCGACCTCGAGGGCGGGCAGCAGGTCGGCCTTCTGGAACGGCTTGACCAGGTAGGCGAGGGCACCGGCGTCGCGGGCCCGCTCGATCAGGTCACGCTGGCTGAAGGCGGTGAGGATGAGCACCGCGGCCCGCCGCTCCCCGGCGATCTCCCGGGCGGCCGACAGGCCGTCGAGGCCCGGGCATCTTGATGTCGAGGATGGCGATGTCGGGCTCGTGCTCCTTGACCAGCTGGACGGCTTCGTCGCCCCGGCCGGTCTCGGCCACGACCTCGTAGCCCTCCTCCTCGAGGGTCTCCTTCAGGTCGAGGCGGATGATGGCCTCGTCCTCGGCGATCAGACACGCGGGTCGGCAACGCTGGCTCCCCTGTTGGTTCGGATGTGGTCGGTCAGGTCGGCCCGGCGGCGGATGACCCCGCGACCAGGCGGTCGAGCAGTTCGTCCTGGGTGCGCTCGAGGGCCTCGAGCTCGGCGATCACGTCGGCGCGGTGGCGACCCATCGCGTCGGCGTGCTTCTGGGCCTCGCGGTGCTCCTGCTCGGCCAGCGGCGTCTCGGAGACGAGCGCCCGGATGCGGGCGTCGTCGGCCTCGTCGGCGAAGTGCGCGAGCTGCTCGTCGGCCACCCGCAGCTCCTCGCGGAGCTGCCGCAGCCGGTCGGACACCTCGGTGAGGCGACGCTCGAGCAGGGACCGGGACACGGGGCGATCGTAGTTGCGCCACCGCCCCAGGGGCCGCATCCCGTGGACCGGGGTTCGGCCCGTGGCGCACCGCTGACCGGTTCCTGACCGCCAGACTCTCCGGATGCGCCGGCTCCTGCTCCTCAGCTTCATCTGGGGCTGGTCGTTCCTGTTCATCAAGGTCGGCGTGGAGGGCCTCACCCCGTCGACGGTCGCCGCCGTTCGTGTAGCCCTCGGCGCCGCCGTGCTGCACGTCTTCCTGCGGGTGCAGCGCGTCGCGCTGCCCACGCGACCGGCGGATCTGGGGCCACTTCTTCGTGGTCGGGCTGGTCGGGCTCCGCGCTGCCGTTCACGATGCTGGCCTGGGGCGAGGAGCGGATCACCTCCGCGCTCACCTCCGTCCTCAACGCGTCCACGCC
The DNA here is from genome assembly GCA_963766475.1 of uncultured Actinomycetota bacterium. Classification (GTDB taxonomy): domain Bacteria; phylum Actinomycetota; class Actinomycetes; order Propionibacteriales; family Nocardioidaceae; genus Nocardioides. Next base: position 53,782 of record CAVXZS010000015.1, read on the forward strand.
GCTCTTCACCGCCCTGTTCGCGGCCGACGATGCTCCGCGACCGGCTGCGCTCGGTCCAGGTGGTCGGGCTGCTGGTCGGCATCGCCGGCGTGGGCGTGGCCGCCGGGATCGGCGCCGGCGACCTCACCGGCTCGTCGCTGGCCGGCGGGCTCGCGTCGGTGCTGGCCGGCGCCTGCTACGGCCTCAGCTTCACCTGGTCGAAGCGGCACCTGATGGCGCATCCCGCCGATGGTGGCGGCGGCCGGGCAGCTGACCGCGGCGACGATCCTGCTGGCCCCGTTCGCGATCACGACCACCGCGATGGAGGGCGCCGACATCACCTGGCGCCGGGTCGGGGCCATCGTCACTGCTCGGCGTCGTCGGCACCGGCGTCGCCTACGTCCTCAACTACCGGATCATCGCCGACCTCGGGGCCACCCGGGCCTCGCTCGTCACCTACATCATCCCGGTCGTGGCCGTCGCGGTCGGCATCGTCGTGCTCGACGAGCCGTTCGGCTGGCGGATCGTCGCCGGCGGCGTGCTCATCATCGCCGGCGTCTTCCTCGTGAACAGCTCCGGCGGGCGTGCGCCGCCGGGGCGCGGTCGCGGTGGCGACCGCGCTCGCTCGCCGGCCTGCTGGCCGGCTGCGGCGGCGGGGGCGGCGGGTCGGCGGCGGATGGCTGCGACCCGGTGCGTCACCGAGCCGCTCGACCGCCAGTACCTCGTGCACGTGCTGCCCGGCGCGCCCGACCCCGGCTACCGGACCGACCCGCCCACCTCCGGGCCCGCACCAGCCCACCCCGCCGGTCGAGGGCGTGGTCACCAAGCCGCTGTCCCGGCCGGTCCAGGTGGGGCTGCTGGAGGAGGGCCGGGTGCTGCTCCAGCACCACGGGCTGCCGCCGCCGGACCGCGAGCGCGCTCGAGGCGCTGGCCGGCGGCCACGTCGTCGTCGCCCCCAACCCCGACCTGCCCGACGGCGCCGAGGTGTCGCCACCGCGTGGGTCACCAAGCAGGTCTGCGCGGCGCTTCGACCGCGACGCGCTCTTCGCCTTCGCCCGCGACCACGCCGGCAAGGGCCCCGGCAGCCCAGCTGGCAACGGTGGCGGACCGTCACGGTGGAGCCGTACCTGACATGCATGCGGTCAACGGCAGACGTGCGAACGGTCTTCGAGCTCCTCGACGGAGGGTCTGCCGCTCGTCCGAGATCAGCAGACGGAGCGGGGTGAACAGATCCACGATCCGGGCGTTGGCGAGACGACGGCCTGTCACTGTCCATCGCGCGGCGTCGACCGAACGACCACTCGACCTGTCGGTCCGGAGCGTTCAGCGAACCAGCGGCCTACGCATACCTGCTCGGGCAGTACCTCGGCGACGGGTGCATCAGCCCGATGAAACGCGGCGTCCACCGACTACGACTGGCCTGCTGCGACCAGTACCCGATGATCATGGAGGAGTGCCGGGCTGCGATGGCGCTCGATGGTCGCCAACCGCGTCGGGTTCCGTGGCGCAGGGTCGGGTGCACCGAGGTCTACTCCGACTGGAAGCACTGGCCTTGCGCCTTCCCACAGGCGGGTCCCGGCCCCAAGCACCTGCGGCCGATCGAGCTCGGCCGTCTGGCAGGAGGAGCTCGCACTCTTGAGCTCTACCCCGAGCTAGCTGGTTCGAGGATTGCTCCACTCTGACGGCTGTCGATGCATGAACCGAGTGGCTCGCAAGACGGAAGCGACGGGCGTGACGTACGTACGAGTATCCGAGGTACTTCTTCTCCGAACCGCTCGACCGACATCCAGGCGATCTTCACCGACGCCTGCGACCGGCCTCGGCGTCCACTGGCGCCAGGACGGTCCCTGGAACATCTCGGTCGGCCCGACGTGAGAGCGTCGCGATGCTGGACCGGTGGGTCGGGCCGAAGACGTGACGGGTGCCCCCGGTGGGATTCGAACCCACACTGGACGGGATTTGAGACCGCGCTCTCTGCCGGTTGGAGCTACGGGGCCGAGCCGGACGAGCGTACCGGTCGGCCTCAGACGAGGACGGCGCCTTCGAGGGCGAGGAGGGCCTGCTTGCGCTCGACGCCGCCGGCGTAGTTGCCGAGCGAGCCGTCGGCCGGGAGCACCCGGTGGCAGGGCTGGATGATCGGGATCGGGTTGGTGCGCATGGCGGTGCCGACCGCCCGGGTGGCGCCGGGGCTGCCCGGCGATGCGGGCGAGGTCGACGTAGTGGACGGTGTGCGCCGTAGGGCACCTCGAAGAGCGCCTCGAGCACCCGGCGGTAGAAGGCCGACGACAGCGAGCGGTCGATCGGCAGGTCGAACACGTGGCGGGTGCCGGCGAAGTACTCGTCGAGCTGGCGGCGCACGTCGTCGAGCCGGGCCGGGGCCTCGAGCACCCGGGGCGACACCTTGGCCGCGAGGTCGTCGAGGGTGCCCTCGTCGCCGTCGAAGGAGATGCGGATGAGCCCGGCGTCGGTCGACGGCCAGCAGCAGCGGCCCGACCGGCGAGTCGGTGGTGGTCCAGGCCACGTCGACCAGGCCGTCGGCGACCGCGGCGGCCCGCACCCGGTCGAGCACGTGCGCCGGCGGGCCGGACCGGTCCCCGGCCAGGCGGGCGACGAGCGGATCGGGGCTCATGGCAGCGACTCCTTGTCGAGGCTGGTTACGGAGGGAGGCCAGACCGGCGCGGACGTTCTGGCGGGCCGCGGCCTCGGTGCAGTCGAGGATCTCGGCGATCTCGGCGTAGGCGAGGTCGGCGACGTAGCGCTGGAGCACGGCCAGCCGCTGCTTGGTGGGCAGGCGGGCGACGGCCAGCCAGAGCGCCTCGTCGACCGGCTCGGGCCGGGGCCACGGCCGGCTCGGGCGCGACCCCGTCGGCCTCGCGGCGGCGGGCCACCCGGCGGTGGTGGTCGATCGCCTTGTGGTGGGCGATCGTGAACAACCAGCTCTTCAGGTTGTCGGCCCGGCGCAGCGACGGGTAGGCCCGCAGCGCGCTCGAGGACCGTCTCCTGGTAGCAGTCGGCCGCGTCGTGCTCGCCGAGCGACGCCCGGAGGAAGCGCCACACCGCGGGCGCCGTGCTCGTCGAGGAGCGCCTGGAAGGGCGGGAGCGCGGCCATCACGGGTGCAACGCCGGGAGCCCGCCCGGCGTGAGGTCGGGCGACTACTCGGCCAGCGCCTTCAGCAGGTTGGCCGGCGTGTCCTTCGGGCTGATCTTCGGCCAGGCGTGGCTGACCCGGCCCTTCTCGTCGACGAGGAAGGCGGACCGGATGATCCCCATGTACTTCTTGCCGTACATGCTCTTCTCGCCCCACGACGCCGTAGGCGTCGGCGGCGCGTGTGCTCGGGATCGGACAGCAGCGGCGAAGCCCGAGCCCGTACTTGTCGTCGAACTTCGCCAGCTTCGCCGGCGGGTCGGGGCTGATCCCCAGCACGACGGTGTCGCCGATGTCGCCGGCGATGTCGCGCAGCCCGCAGGCCTGGGTGGTGCAGCCGGGCGTGTCGGCCTTCGGATAGAAGTACACGAGGACCTTGCGGCCCTTGAAGCTCGACAGCCGGATCTTGTTCCCGTGCTGGTCGGAGAGGTTGAACGCGGGGGCCCGGTCGCCGGTGCTGACTGCCATGGGGGCATCGTGCCAGAACGACGACCGCCCCCGCACCGTCCCTGGGGAGGGGGCGCGGGGGCGATCGATCTGGCCGGACTCGGGTCCGACCCGACGGCTCAGCTCGGGGCAGGCTCCTTGCCGGCGGCGATCGCCTTCAGCTTGGCACCGGCCGACACCTTGACGGTGTTGGTCGCGGCCACCTGGATGGTCTCGCCCGTCTGGGGGTTGCGTCCCGTACGAGCCGACCGGTAGGTCTGCTCGAAGGAGATGAAGCCCGGGATGGTGATCTTGTCGTCTCCCTTCGAGACCGTCTGTGCGACGACCTCGAACATGCCCTTCAGGGTGGCGTCCACATCACTCTTGGACACCCCACTTCGGTCGGCGATCGCGTCGACCAGCTCACTCTTGTTCATGCCCGAGTCCTCCTTGGTCTGCTCGGTATCCCAAGAACCTAAAGGGATCCGCCGCCCGAAAAGGGGGATGGGGGCTCTAGTCGACGGACTTGCGCTTCAGGCCGTGACCGAAGAAGCCACCCGACCGGACGGGCGTGCGCGTGGTAGTGGTCCGGGATGTTGCGCATGTTGTCGTCGACGTAGTGCTCGAAGGTGAAGTGCTCCGAGACGACCGCGGCGAGCCGCTCGTGGAGCTGCGCCTTCACCTCCGGGGCGGGGTCGGCGTCGTGGGCCCGGAGCACCACCATCGGCGTCGCGCAGATCTCGCACTCGGCGATCCAGCACAGGTCGTCCTCGTGGAACCAGGGGGTGATCCGGGCCGCCTCGCACAGGTCGCATGTCATGGCGGGGACGGTACGGCTGCCGAGGCGCAGCCTGAGCGGCCCGGATGAACGGGAGCCGCCGGTACCTTCGAGCCCGGTGATCGGCAGCGCGTACGTCGTCGGGCCCGCGGACCAGCGGCCCGCGCCCGGGCGTGCTCGTGCTGCACGGCTGGTGGGGCCTCACGCCGTTCTTCCAGGGCGTGTGCGACCGGCTGGCCGACGCCGGGTTCGCGGCCATCGCGCCCGACCTCCACGGCGACGGCCGCACCGCCGACACGCCCGACGAGGCCGAGGCGCTGCTCGCCTCGACCGACCCGAACCGCACCGCCGACCTCGTCCTCTCCACCGCGGCCACGCTGCGCGACGATGCCGCTGACCGTCGACGGCCCGATCGGCGTGCTCGGGTTCTCGATGGGCGCGCTCGTGGGCGATGTGGCTCGCCACCCGGGCGCCGGAGACCGTGGCCGCGACCACGCGTCTTCTACGGCAGCCAGGACATCGACTTCGAGGCGGCCGCGGTCCGCCTTCCTCGGCCACTTCGCCGAGCACGACGAGTTCGTCAGCGAGGACCAGCGGGTCGAGATGGAGGCCCACCTGCGCCTGCTCGACAAGGACGTGGCAGTTCCACCTGTACCCCGGCACCGGCCACTGGTTCTTCGAGGAGGACCGGCCGCCGGCCTACGACCCGGGGCCGCCGAGCTGGCCTGGGAGCGCACCGTCGAGTTCTTCCGTGACCACCTGGGCGGCACCCCCTCCGAATAGCGTCGGCCCGATGCGGCCGCAGGCGGACGGCGGTGGTCGGCGGTCGCTGCTCGCCGCCTCGGTGCTGGCCGGCCTGCGGCGGCGGCTCCGACGACGGCGCCGAGCGATCGACCACGACCACGACCACGGCCGACGACGACGTCGACCAGCCTCGACGGCGCCGACCACGCCCGGCGACCGACGGCGCACCAGCGCCCCGCGGGCCCGCGGCCCACCCAGGGCTTCGGCAGCGCCCGCCCGGCCATCGACCACTTCGTGGCGGCCTGGATGGCCGACGACCGGGCGGCCGCGCACAGACGGCGCCACCGCCGAGGCCGTGCGCAACGTCTTCACCCAGCCCGGCGCCGGCTTCGAGCTGTACGGCTGCGACACCGGCGAGTTCGACACCAGCACCTGCAACTACCGCAACCGGGCCACCCAGGGCTACGCCTCGATCACCGCCGAGAAGGCGCCCATCGGCTGGATCGTCACCGCCGTCTACATGACGATCGACAACTGACGCATGACATTCCGACCTGCTCCGCAGGTCGGGCTTCGCCATCCGGCTCTCACCGTGGCGCTCAGCTCCGCTGGCGCTCCGCAGCCTTCAGGCGTCGAGGCCGGCGCGGAGCTCGGCGACGAAGCGGCCGATGGCCTCGGGACCGGCCCCGTCGAGCACCGCCGCATGATGGCGGAGCCGACGACCACGCCGTCGGCGTCGGCCGACGACCTCGGCGGCCTGCTCGCGCGGTCGAGACGCCGAAGCCCATGACCACCGGCAGGTCGGTGATCGCCTTGAGCCGCTTGGCCAGCAGCGCGGCCGCGCTCCCCCACGGCCGCCCGCTCGCCGGTGACGCCGAGCAGGCTGACGCCGTAGACGAACCCGCGGCTGCGCTCGCAGAGCGCGACCAGCCGGTCGTCGGGGCTGATCGGGCTGGCCAGCAGCACGGTCTCGAGCCCGGCGGCGTCGGCGGCCGGCTGCCCACTCGTCGAGCTCCTCCATGCGGCACGTCGGGCAGATCACGCCCGCGACGCCGGCCTCGACGAGCTCGGCCGCGAACCGGCGGGCGCCCATGCGGAACGGCGATGTTGGAGTAGGTCATCACCACCAGCGGGACGTCGACGTCGGCGGCCCCGGCCCGCAGGTCGGACAGGATCGACGCCGGGGTGGTGCCCCGCTCGAGCGCCTGGAGCGACGCCGCCTGGATGGTCGGGCCGTCCATGACCGGGTCGGAGAACGGGATGCCGACCTCGATGGCGTCGGCGCCGGCCGCGGCGACGGCCCGCAGCAGGTCGACCCAGTCGGCGTCGATCCCGCCGGTGACGTACGGGCACGAGCAGCTTGCGGCCGGCGTCGCGCCGGGCCCGCAGGTGCGCCTCGAGCGGCCCAGTCCCGCTGCCGGTCACCGCAGGCCCCGGCTCGCGCCCGGCGTCGGGGCCGAAGATGTCGGACACCTGCTGCACGTCCTTGTCGCCCCGGCCGGTCAGGTTGACCAGCACGGTCGCGCCCGGCCAGCTCCTCCCGGCGCCCGGATCACCAAGGCGAGGGCGTGGGCCGACTCGAGGGCCGGGATGATGCCCTCGGTGCGCGACAGCGTGGCGAAGGCGTCGAGCACCTCGTCGTCGGTGACCGGCTCGTAGCGGGCCCGGCCGATGTCGGCCAGGTGGGCGTGCTCGGGCCCGACGCCCGGGTAGTCGAGACCGGCCGAGATCGACTGCGCCTCCAGCACCTGGCCCAACTCGTCCTGCATGCAGGAACGACTTCATGCCGTGCACGATGCCGGGCACGCCGTGGCCGACGGCGGCGCCGCCGGCCGGCTCGGCGCCCCACAGCTCGGTGCCGCGCGATGCTCGCCGAAGCCGCAGAAGATGCCGGCCGCGTTCGACCCGCCGCCGACGCAGGCCACGACCACGTCGGGGTCGCGCCGCCGAGCAGCGCCCGGCACTGCTCGCGGGCCTCGTCGCCGATCACCCGGTGGAACTCCCGGACCATCCACGGGTACGGGTGCGGCCCCATCACCGAGCCGAGGCAGTAGTGGGTGGACTCGACGGTGGCCACCCAGTCGCGCATGGCCTCGTTGACCGCGTCCTTCAGCGTGCGGCTGCCGGTGGTGGCCGGGCGCACCTCGGCGCCGAGCAGGCGCATGCGGAACACGTTGAGCGCCTGGCGCTCCATGTCGACCTCGCCCATGTAGACCACGCACTCCAGGCCGAGCAGGGCGGCGGCCGTGGCGGTGGCCACGCCGTGCTGGCCGGCGCCGGTCTCGGCGATGAGCCGGTGCTTGCCCATGCGCCGGGCGAGCAGCGCCTGGCCGAGCACGTTGTTGATCTTGTGGCTGCCGGTGTGGTTGAGGTCCTCGCGCTTGAGCAGCACCCGGACGCCGAGCAGCTCGGACAGGCGGCGCGCACTCGGTGAGCGGCGACGGGCCGGCCCGGCGTAGTCGCGCAGCAGGCCGTCGAGCTCGGCCCGGAAGGCCGGGTCGGCCCACGCGTCGCGGAACGCCGCCTCGAGCTCGGCGCAGCGCCGGGACGAGGGTCTCGGGCACGAAGCGCCCGCCGAAGCGCCCGAAGCGGCCGGTCGTCGGGTCGGCCATCGCCGCGATCCGGCGTCGCCAGCGACGGCCCGTCGGCGCGGTCGGTCGCTCACTCGTCCTCCAGCCAGTCGTAGGGGCCGGGGCCTCGTGGCCGAGTAGCCGGCGGGGCGCGGCGGCCTTGGCGTTGGCGATGAACTCGCCGGACCTTGCGGGCGTCCTTCTGGCCGGGCTCGCCGTCGTCCGCCTCGACCCCGGTGGCCACGTCGACGCCCCACGGGCCGACCCGCTCGATGGCGTCGGCCACGTTCTCGGGCGTGAGCCCGCCGGCCAGGATCACCTGCGGCCCGACGGCGCGCCCTCGGCCAGCGACCAGTCGAACACCTCGCCCGTGCCCGGGGCGGCGAGTCGATGAGGATGGCGTCGGCGCCGTACTCGTCGGCCCGGTCGAGGTTGCGGTCGCCGGCCGCGAACGCCTGGATGACGAAGGGGACGCGCGCCCGGACCCACGCGGTGACGTCGGGCGTCTCGTGGCCGTGCGAGCTGGGCGGCCCGCAGCCCGGCGCGTCTGCACGATGTCGACCACCCGCTGCGGCGCCTCGTCGCGGAACACGCCGACGGTGAGGATCTCGGGCGGGAGCCGCTTGGCGATGTCGCGGGCGCGGCGTGGCGGCACCTGGCGCTGCGACGGGGCGAAGATGAACCCGACCGCGTCGGCGCCCATGGCCACCGCGAGCAGGGCGTCCTCCTCGCTGGTGATCCCGCAGATCTTCACGAACATCCGCCGCGATGCTACGGCCGACGCCGGCGTGGCCCAGGCACGACGCGTCAGTTCAGGACGATGTCGCGCAGGTGGTCGAGCCCGACCGGGCCGGAGCCGAGCACCCGCTCGTGGAACGCCTTGAGGTCGAAGGCGTCGCCCTCGCTTGGCCTCGGCCTCGTCGCGCAGGCCGAGGATGACCCGCTCGCCCACCTTGTAGGAGATCGCCTGGCCCGGCCAGCCGAGGTACCGGGTGATCTCGGAGACGCGCCAGGTCGTTGGTGAGGAAGGCGTAGTGCTCGAGCGCCTCGACCGCCGAGGTCGAAGGTCCACCGCTCGCCGGGGTGGAACGGCACGTCGTCGGGGATCGGGCAGCTCGAGGTGCGACCCGATGTCGATCACGACCCGCACCGCCCGCAGCGCGTTCGACGCCAGCAGGCCGAGCACGAACTCGGGCCGGTCGAGGTAGCCGAGCTCGCGCATGAGCCGCTCGGCGTAGAGCGCCCAGCCCTCGCCGTAGCCGGAGAGCCAGTACAGGAGGCGGTGGACCCGGCTGAGCCGGTCGCCCAGGCACACCTGCAGGCCGCACTGGAGGTGATGGCCGGGGAAGCCCTCGTGGTAGGCGGTCGTGACCTCGTCCCAGATCGGCACCTGCTCCTTGTCGCCGAGCGACCACCACGTGGTGCCGGGCCGGCTGAAGTCCTCCGACGGCGGGATGAAGTACGCGCCGAGGGCCGCGCCCTTCGGGGCGAGCCGCACGTCGATCGTGCGGATCTGCTCGGGGATGTCGAAGTGGGTGCCCTCGAGCTCCTCCATGGCGGCCCGCTCCCGCTCGAGCATCAGCGTGCGGAACTCCTCGGGCGACCCGGCCGAGGGTCGTCGGGATCGCGTGGCCGAGGGCGGCCACCACCCCGTCCAGCCCGGCGCCGGGCCGGATCTCGCTCGGCCAGCGCCTCCATCTCGGCCCGGATCTCGATGCAGGTGGTCCCAGCCCCAGCGGTAGGTCTCGGCCAGGTCGAGGTCGGTGCCGAGGAACGACCGGGCGTGGCGCGCGGTAGCGGTCGGCGCCCACCCCGTCGGCTGTCGGCGCGCCCGGCAGGTACTCCTGCTCGAGCCAGCGTGGCCATCGTCCTCCACCGCCTGCTTCGCATCGTCGAGCGCGTCGCGGAGCGCCTCGGACAGGCCGGCGTCGTCCACGCCGCTCTCGGGGAAGCGGGCGACGAGCTGGGTGAACGCACCCTCGGTGCCGACCGACGCCCGCAGCTGGTCGACGGTGCTCGCGAGCCTGGCGCTTCGCCGCCCACCGGTCGGCGGCCATGCCCTCGGCCAGGCACGCCCGCAGGCCGGCCAGCGGCTCGGCCGATCGTGCGCGAGCCGGGTGGCGATGTTGCGCCAGCCCTCCTCCGACGTCGGTGTCCATGAGGTCGAACGTCTCGCGCAGCTCCGGGAACAGGCCCTGGAGGTGGCCGAGGTCGCGCTGGTGGTCGTGGTGCTCGATCGGCTCGAGCGAGCGCTGGATGTACTCGCCGAGCACCCGCGACCGCGAGGGCGGCCCACCGGTCCTCGGCCGGCGGCAGCGCGTCGAGCGCGGCCCGCTGCTGCGCCGAGGAAGGCGGCCGACCTCGGCCACCCCGGCCGGTGAGGTGTCGTCCCACTCGGCGTCGTGGCCCGGGCAGGCCGAGCGCGGTGGCGAGCGTGGGCTGGAGGGCCGCGAGCTGGTCGACGAAGCGGTCGCTCAGCTCGAAGATGGGGTGGCGGTCGGTCATGCGGACCTGTCTACCCAGCCTCGCGCAGGGCCGCGACCGCCGCGGCCGGGTCGCCCGAGGTCACGAGCGATTCGCCGACGAGCACGGCGTCGTAGCCGGCGTCGGCCAGGCGGGCGGCGTCGGCCGGGCCGCGGATGCCGGACTCGGCCACCCGGACCACGCTCGTCGGGGATGTGCGGGGCCACCCGGACGGCCCGGTCGGTGTCGACCTCGAAGGTGACGAGGTCGCGCTGGTTGACCCCGACGAGCGTCGCGCCCACCGCCAGCGCCCGCTCGACCTCGGCCTCGTCGTGCACCTCGACCAGGGCGTCGATCCCGACCTCGACGGCCAGGGCGTGCAGCGTCGGCCAGCTCGCGCGTCGTCGAGCGCCGCCGCGATGAGCAGCACGCAGTCCGCGCCCATCGTCCGGGCGTCGCACACGTCGTGCGGGCCGACGGTGAAGTCCTTGCGCAGCACCGGCAGCTCGACCGCGGCGCGGGCGGCCGCCAGGTCGGCGGCCGAGCCGCCGAACCAGCGCTCGTCGGTGAGCACCGACAGGCACGGTGGCGCCACCCGACCGCGTACCGCGCGGCGAGCGTCGGCCGGGATCGAGGTCGGGCGCCAGATGCGCCCTTCGACGGCGAGCGCCGCTTCACCTCGCTGATCACCGCCGAGGCCGGTCGCGGCTCGCAGCGCGGCGCCGAACCCCCGGGCCGGCGGCATGGCCCGCGCCGCCGCGACGAGCTCCTCGATCGGGCGGCGGTCGGCCGCCGCCTGCGCGCGGTGGTCCTCGAGGATCGCGTCGAGGTAGGTCGCGGCGGTCGCTCATCGCGGCCCGGCGGCGGCCCGGCCGCTGCGCCATCACGAGCATCGGCAGGAGCAGGAAGAGGAGCGCCGCGACGCGCCACACCCACGAAGGAGACGGCCAGGAGCGGCCGGGACTGGAGCACCATGGCCAGGCAGCCTGTCGCGACGGAGCCGACGAACAAGCCGACCGGGAAGATCGTGAGGGTGCTGCGGGCCGACGCTGGGCGGGTCCGGGCGGCACGACGTCGTCGGTCTCGTGCTTCCACGCCTCGAAGTCGTCCATCCAGCCGGTGTCGTCCTGCCGGGGGCGCCAGCCGCGTCGACGGCACCGTGCGGGCCCCGCCGGCCGTCGGCCCGGCGCCGGCCGGGTCGACGGTCAGCGTCGTAGCGGCGCCGGCGCTCGGGGTCCGAGAGCAGCGCCCAGGCGTCGTTGATCTCGCGCATGCGGGCCTCGGCCCGGGCCCTCGCCGCCGGCCCGTCGCGCGGTGTGCGCGTCGGGGTGGTGCCGGCGGGCGAGGGCGAGGTAGGCGCGGCGGATCTCGGCCTGGCCGGACCCGTTCCCGACGCCGAGCACCTCGTAGGGATCCGCCCCGTTCACCTGGCTGCACATACGTCCGCCGACCCCGCCGCCCCGATCGACCGCCTGCGGCGGCGCTGCACACATTCCATCACAGTCCGCGGCGAAGATACCGGTCCGATGGTCACCGAAGCCGCCGGCGATCGTGCTCGTCGAGGACGATCCCAACATCGCGGACCTGGTCGACCTGTACCTGCGCGACGCCGGGTTCCGCGTCTACCAGGCCACCTCTGGCGAGCAGGGCCTCGACTACGTGCGCACCCGGCGCCCCAGGCTGGCGATCCTCGACATCGGCCTGCCCGGCGAGATCGACGGCATCGAGGTGTGCCGGCGCATCCGCGCGGACGGGCGCGCTGCCGGTCATCATGCTGACCGCCCGCGACGACGAGGTCGACCGGGTGCTCGGCCTCGAGCTCGGCGCCGACGACTACATCACCAAGCCGTTCTCGCCCCGCGAGCTGGTGGCCCGGGTGAAGGCGGTGCTGCGCCGCGCCGACGGCCCGCCCCGTCACCGTCGACGTGGTGGTCGCCGGCGACGTCGAGGTGGACCGCGCCCGCCGAGAGGCGCGGGTCGACGGGCGGCCGGTGCCCCTGGCCGCCCGCGAGCTCGACCTCCTCCAGCACCTGGCCGACAACCTCGGGGTGGCGCTGAGCCGCCGCCAGCTCCTCGACAGCGTGTGGGGCGCCCGACTGGGAGGGCGACGAGCGCACGGTCGACGTGCACATCGGCCAGCTCCGCAAGAAGCTCGGCGACGGGCCTGCCCGCTCGGCCACCGTCGTGGGGCACCGGCTACCGGCTCGGCTGAGCGGGCGACCGGACGGACGATGCGAGCCCGCATCACCGTCGCCATCCTCGGATCGGTCCTCGCCGCCCTGGTGCTCACCGGCCTGGGCACGCTCGTGCTCGACCGGCTTGGGGCCCGTGCCGCCGACCGAGTCGGAGCTGCGCGACCAGGCCGAGGGCCTGGCCGACGCTCGACCGCGCCGACGGTCGACCGGCAGGTCCGGCGTGCGCCGCCCGGCGCTCGCCCGGGTGCTGCGGGCCTTCGAGCTCGAAGGCATCGACTTCGTGTTCCTCGACCGGCAGGGCCGGGTCGTGGGCCGGCCCCCGCAGGGCGTCGGCGACCGACCACCTCGACCCGGACCGGCTGCTGGCCGGCGAGACCCTGAGCGGCCACGACGGCGGCACCGTCTACGCGCTGGCCCCCGCCCCGGTCGGCCAGGGCGCGCTCGTCGCGGTCCTCACCCGGTCGGTCGACCTCGCGCCGGGCCGGGCGTTCCGGTGGTTCGTGCTCTCGGCGGCGCTCACCCTCGTCGCCGGGGCGGTCGTCGCGGTGCTGCTCAGCCGGGCGCTCACCGACCGCCTGCGGGCGGCCGAGGCGGCCACCCACCGGATCGCGGCGGGCGACCTGAGCACCCGGCTCGCCGCGCCGCCGCGACGGGGCCCGCGACGAGCTCGAGCGACCTCACCCGCTCGATCAACACGATGGCCGAGGGCCTCGAGCGGTCGCGGGGGCTCGAGCAGCAGTTCCTGCTGTCGGTGTCGCACGACCTGCGGACCCCGCTCACCTCGATCCGCGGCTACGCCGAGGCCATCGGCGACGGCACCGGATCGAGCCCGAGCCGGCGGCCGGGGTCATCCTGTCGGAGGCGCAGCGGCTCGAACGGCTGGTGGCCGACCTGCTCGACCTGGCCCGCCTCGACGCCCGCCGGTTCCGCCTCGAGCTGCGCCCGGCCGACGTCGGCGGGATCGTGGCCGCCGCGGTCGAGGGGTTCCGGCCGACCGCCGAGCGGACCGGGCGTCGCGCTCGACGTGGCCGACGACCGGATCGCGGCGCGCGTGGCGGTCGTCGACCCCGACCGGCTGGGCCAGGTGGTCGCGAACCTGGTCGACAACGGGTGCCGGCACGCGGCCGGCCGGGTGCGGGTGACGACCGCCGCCGACGCCGACGCGGTCGTCGTGGCGGTCGAGGACGACGGTGGCGGCATCGCCGCCGGAGGACCTGCCCCACGTGTTCGAGCGCCTCTACGTGGCCCGGCACCAGCCCGCCCGACGGGAGTCGGGCTCGGGCCTGGGGCTCGCCATCGTGCGCGAGCTGGTCGGCGGCGATGGGCGGTCAGGTCTGGGCCGAGTCGCCGATCGACCGCCGACGGGCGGCACCCGCCTGTCGGTGCGGCTGCCCCGCTCAGGCTGAGCGCGATGGTGCGCCGCCGGGCCGCCGCCGGCCACCGTGACCGCGGCGGGCGGCGTGACCGAGCGCTTCACGTAGGCGAGGGCGACCGAGCCCGGCCGAGCTCGTGACCCGGCCGACCGACCGCGCCGTCGAGCTCCAGCTCGGTGCCCGGGGCCGGCGCCGGTCCGTCGACGTCGAGGATGCGCAGGTGGCGGGGCACGTTGCCGCCGCGGCTGTCGATCCGGGCCACCAGCTCCTGGCCGGTGAAGCAGCCCTTGGTGAAGCTCACCGATGCGTCGACCACCCACTGGCCCGGCCTCGGCCGGGATCGTGTCCTCGGTGAGCTCGGCGCCCATGGCCGGCACGCCGTGGTCGATGCGCAGCGCCTCGTACGCCGTCGTGGTCGAGCTCCTGCGCGTCCGCCGGAGCCGACGGCGTCGCCGAACAGGTCGGACCCGTCGAGGTCCGGCCACCCGGTCCGACGGCCGCCGTCGACGTGCGCGCCGCGGACGGCCAGGACCGGCACCGACCGCTCGAGGGTCAGCTCGCACTTCGTGCGCAGCTTGAACCGCTCGAGGCGGGCGACGACCGCCTCGCCCCAGCCCTCGTCGACGTCGAGCTCGTACCGGTCGTTGCCGGTGCGCAGGACCCGGAACCAGGCGTCGACCTTCCCCTGCGGCTGGAGCAGGAACGACCAGGCGCTCTCGCCGGCGTTGAGCCGCTCGACGTCCTGGCTGAGCTGACCCTGCAGGAACGCCACCGCGTCCGGGCCCTCGGCCCGCACCACGTCACGGGTCATCCGGGTCACCGTCGGTGCTGTCACCCCGTCAGTGTGTCGTACGGTCGCCGCGATGCCCTGCCGCGATCTTCCTGCCCATCTTCGGGGAGCTGGCCGAGCCGCGCGTGGTGGCCGATCTGGCCGCCGAGGCGGAGGCGGCCGGCTGGGACGGCGTGTTCGTCTGGGACCACATGCTGTACCGGGCGCCGGTCACCGACATCGCCGACCCGTGGATCACGCTGGCCGCGGTCGCGATGGCCACCGAGCGGGTCCGCATCGGCCCGATGGTCACGCCCGCTCCCCCGCCGCCGGCCCCAGAAGCTGGCCCGGGAGACCCTGTCGCTCGACCGCCTGTCGGCCGGCCGATTCGTCCTCGGCGTCGGCATGGGCGGCGACCCGGGCGGCGAGCTGACCGCCTTCGGCGAGGAGCTCGACCCGAAGACCCGCGGCCGGATGCTCGACGAGGCCCTCGAGGTGCTGGTCGACCTGTGGTCGGGCGAGCCGCGTGCTGCACCGCGGCGAGCACTACGTGGCCGAGGCCGCCCGCATGCGCCGCCGGCCGTCCAGCAGCCCCGCATCCCGATCTGGGTCGGCGCCCGCCACGGCAACCCCGCCCGCTGCGCCGGGCGGCCCGCTACGAGGGCCTGTTCCCGGTGCAGGTCGACGAGCCGGACCAGCTGGCCGAGATGCTCGCGGTGGTCCAGGAGCACCGGCTCACCAGCGACCCCTACGACGTGATGATCGCCCGTCCCGCCGGCGAGGCGCGACGACCCGGCGGCCTGGTTCGACGCCGGCGCCACCTGGTGGGCCGCCGGCTTCGACCCCTTCACCGTCGACGCCGCCGCGGTCCGCGCCGCCATCGCCGCCGGCCCACCCGCCTGATCCGTTTCTGCGTAGAAAGTGGCTCGCCAGGACGACCGATCTTCTACGCAGACCCGCAGGGGGTGGTCGCTAGGACGACCGCTCCGCACGCAGCATGGCGGCGCTGTGGCGGGCGGCGGTCATGCGCCGGGCGGCCGGCACGGCGGCGAGCAGGGCCTTGGCCTTGTTGCGGCACTCGAGGTCCTCGTGGGCCGCGCACCGAGTCGGCCACGATGCCCGCGCCGGCCTGCACCGACGCGCGTGCCGTCGGGCCGGCAGACCATCGTGCGGATGGCGATGGCGGTGTCGATGTTGCCGCAGAAGTCGAGGTAGCCGACGACGCCCGGCGTAGGGCCCGCGCCTGGTCGGCTCGAGCTCGTCGATGATCTCCATCGCCCGCACCTTCGGCGCGCCCGACACCGTGCCGGCCGGCAGCGTGGCCCGCAGCACGTCGATCGGCGTGCGGCCCTCGGCCAGCTCGCCCGACACCTGCGACGTGAGGTGCATCACGTGGCTGTAGCGCTCGAGGGTCAACATCTCGTCGACCTTCTCGGTGCCGAAGCGCACGACCCGGCCCGACGTCGTTGCGGGCCAGGTCGACCAGCATCGATGTGCTCGGCGATCTCCTTCGGGTGCTCGCGCAGCTCGGCGCCGAGCCGGCGGTCCTCCTCCTCGGTGCGGCCCCGGTAGCGGGTGCCGGCGATCGGGCCGGGAGATGACCCGGCCGTCGAGCAGCTGCACCATCGGCTCGGGCGACGCGCCGACCAGCGTGACCTCGGGGTGGCGCACGAAGTACATGTACGGGCTCGGGTTCACCTGGCGCAGCACCCGGTAGACGTCGAACGGGTCGGCGTCGAGGTCGAGGTCGAAGCGCTGGGCCAGCACGACCTGGAAGATGTCGCCGGCGAGGATGTGCTCGCTGGCCACCTCGACCGCCGCCTCGTACGCGACCGCCGCGCCATGGTCGAGCGCACCTCGGGCAGCGGCTCGTCGGGGTCGGGCGGGTCGAGCAGCGGCTCGTCGATCGGGCGGGCGCCGTCGGTCGGCCAGCTGCTCGAGCCGGGCCACCGCCTCGTCGTAGGCGCGGTCGATGCTCGGCGTCGGTCGGGCTCGCCGAACAGGTAGGCGTTGGCGATGAGCGTGACCCGCTGGCGCCAGTGGTCGAAGGCGGCCAGCTCGCCGATGATCGACAGGACGGCGTCGGGCAGGCCGAGGTCGTCGTCGGGCGACGTCGGGCAGGTGCTCGACCTCGCGCACCACGTCGTAGCCGAGGTAGCCGACGAGCCCGCCGTGCAGCGGCGGCAGGCCGTCGAGCGCCGGCGAGCGGTACACGGCCAGCAGCGCCTCGACGCGCGGCGAGCACGCCCTGGTCGAGCGGGATGCCGTCGGGCAGGCGGCCCGCCGGTCGACCTCGAGCGCGCCCGTCGCGGGCGACGAGCGTGGCGGCGGCCCGGCGGCCCGACGAACGACCAGCGGCCCCAGCGCTCGCCGTGCTCGACCGACTCGAGCAGGAAGCCCGGGCTCGTCGTCGGGGCACAGGCGGGCGAACGCGGCGACCGGCGTGACGAGGTCGGCCAGCAGCTCGCGCCACACCGGGACGACGGTGTGGTCGCGGGCCAGGGCCCGGAACTCGGCCCGGCTCGGGCGGATCATCGGCCGAGCGTCGCCGGCCGTCGCCGAAGGCCCGGAAGAAGCAGGTGCGCTCGCCGGTGTGGCAGGCGCCGCGGCCCTCCTGCTCGACGACGAACAGCAGCGTGTCGCCGTCGCAGTCGTAGGACGCCTCGCGCACGAACTGGCGGTCGCCCGAGGTGTCGCCCTTGCGCCACACCTCCTGGCGGGACCGGCTCCAGAACACCGTGCGGCCCTCCTCGAGGCTCTGGCGCAGCGTGGCCTCGGTTCATCCAGGCCATCATCAGCACCTCGCCGGTGCCCTCGCTCCTGCACGATGGCCGGCACCAGGCCGTCGGCGTCGTACGTGACGGCGTCGAGGTCGTCCTGGCGGACCGGGATGGGGGTGGCCGTCGGCATGGCCGCACATCGTACGGGGCGTGCTGGACGTTCGTCGGCCCGATTGCACACGATCGGCGGTACCGAGTCACCGGAAGCTCAGAGGTAGAGGCCGGTGCTGCCCTCCTCGAGGCGCTCGGCGGCGACGGCGTGGACGTCGCGCTCGCGCAGGATGATGTAGTCGTCGCCCCGGACCTCGACCTCGTAGCGGTCCTCGGGGTTGAACAGCACCTGGTCGCCGAGCTCCATGGCCCGCACGTTGGGCCCGGCGGCCACCACCTCGGCCCACGCCAGCCGCTTGCGACATCTGGGCGGTGGCCGGGATGAGGATGCCGCCCGGACGTCCGCCGCTCGCCGTCCGCCTCCAGCTTCACCAGGATCCGGTCGTTCAGCATCTTGATCGGCAGCTTGTCGGCTCGCGACCTGCGTCGAGGTCGGCGTCGCGTTCGGCATGGTCGCTCGCGGCGCTCGCGCTCGCCATCGGCCGTGCGCACCGCCAGGCGAGGCCGACGTACCGGTCAGACGGGGCGGACGGTGATGCCGCGGGCGGCCATGGCGGCCTTGGCCTCGCCGACGGTGTGCTCGCCGAAGTGGAAGATCGACGCCGCCAGCACGGCGTCGGCGCCGCCCTCGAGCACGCCGTCGGCCAGGTGGTCGAGCGTGCCGACGCCCCCGCTGGCGATCACCGGCACGTCGACCGCGTCGGCGACCGCCGCGGTGAGCTCGAGGTCGAAGCCGTCGCGGGTGCCGTCGCGGTCCATCGACGTGAGCAGGATCTCGCCGGCGCCCCGCTCGACCGCCTCGACCGCCCACGCCACGGCGTCGAGCGCCGGTCGGCGTGCGGCCGCCGTGGGTGAAGACGCCCCAGCCGACCGCGCCGTCGCCGGCGCGGCGGCGGGCGTCGATGGCCACGACGACGCACTGGGCGCCGAACTCGGTCGGCGATCTCGCCGATCAGCTCGGGCCGGGCGACCGCCGCGGTGTTGAGCGACACCTTGTCGGCGCCCGGCCCGCAGCAGGCGCGCGGGCGTCGTCGACCGAGCGGATGCCGCCGCCGACGGTGAACGGGATGAACACCTGCTCGGCCGTGCGCCGGCGCCACGTCGACGATCGTGTCGCGGGCGTCGCGACGACGCGGTGATGTCGAGGAAGACGAGCTCGTCGGCGCCCTCGGCGTCGTAGCGGGCGGCCAGCTCGACCGGGTCGCCGGCGTCGCGCAGGCCGACGAAGTTGACGCCCTTGACCACCCGGCCGGCGTCGACGTCGAGGCAGGGGATGACCCGGGCGGTGCGCACGTCAGACCACCGCTCGTCGTGGCGGCCAGCGCGTCGTCGACCGTGAACGCGCCGTCGTAGAGCGCCCTGCCGACGATCACGCCGGCGAGCTCCCGGCCGCCGACGTCGAGCGCGGCGAGGTCGCGCAGGTCGTCGAGCGAGCCGACGCCGCCGGACGCGATCGACGTCGAGCTCGGTCGCGGCCAGCAGCGTCGGCGTAGGCCGTCGAGGTCGGGCCCTCGAGCCGATGCCGTCGCGGCGATCTGGGTGACGACGACGCGCGGCGACGCCGGCGTCCTCGAACTCGCGGACGCACGTCGAGCAGGTCGCGGCCCGATGCCCTCGGCCCAGCCGCGCACCGCCACCTCGCGCGCCGCGCACGTCGAGGCCCGAGCGCGACCTGCCCGGGCCAGCGGCCGGCGAGCGCGGCGCACGAGCTCGGGTCGCTCGAGCGCGGCGGTGCCGATCACGACCCGGGCCACGCCGGCGTCGAGCAGCGCCTCGGCCGCCGCCTCGTCGCGCACGCCCGCCGCCGGCCTGCACCGGCGTGCCGACCGCAGCCGGCGATCGCCGCGACCACCGGCCGGTTCACCGGCTCGCCGGTGCGGGCCGCGTCGAGGTCGACGACGTGGATCCACGGCGCGCCGGCGTCGGCGAACGACGCGCGGCCTGGCCCACCGGGTCGTCGCCGTAGACGGTCTCCTGGTCGAAGTCGCCCTGGTCAGGCGCACGCAGCGCCCGCCGCGCAGGTCGATGGCCGGGTACAGGTCCATCACGCTCGTCCGGCGGCGCAGCGCTCGACGAAGTTGCGCGAGGATGCGCAGGCCGTTCGGCCGCCGACTTCTCGGGGTGGAACTGGGTGGCCCACACGTTGTCCCGCTCGACCGCGGCGACGACCGGGCCGCCGTAGTCGCACGTGGCGACCGCGTCGGCGCGTGTCCTCGGGCGCGAACGAGTGCACGAAGTACACCCACGGCCGGGTCGGACAGGCCGGTCGAGCAGCGGGCTCGGCCGCTTCACGTCGAGCATGTTCCACTGCATCTGCGGGTGCTTCACGCCCGTCGGGCAGCCGCACGATCGGGCCGGGCAGCACGCCGAGGCCCGGCGACGCCCGGGCGTCTCCTCGACGACCTCGTAGAGCATCTGCATGCCGACGCAGATGCCGAGGAACGGCCGGCCGTCGTCGGCCGCGCTCGACGCGCGACGTCGTCGAGCCCGGCGTCGCGCAGCGCCTCCATGCAGCGGCCGAACGCGCCGACGCCGGGCAGCACCACGCCGGCGGCGTCGGCGATGAGGCCGGGGTCGGCGGTGAGGCGGGCGTCGGCGCCGACGCGCTGCAGCGCCTTCTGGGCCGAGCGCAGGTTGCCGATGCCGTAGTCGAGGACGGCGACGAGCGGCGCCGCTGTCACAGCGTCCCCTTGGTCGACGGCACGCCCGTCGCCCTCGACCCGCACCGCGTCGCGCAGGCAGCGGGCCACGCCCTTGAACGTGGCCTCGACGACGTGGTGGGTGTTGCGCCCGGCCTTCTTGCGTGACGTGCAGCGTGATGCCGGCGGCGGTGGCGAACGACTGCCAGAAGTGCTCGGCCATCTCGCGGGTTGAACGGCGGGTCGCCGAGCGGCAGCACCTCGCCGAAGGGCACGTCGTAGACGACGAACGGCCGGCCCGACAGGTCGAGCGCGACCTCGACCAGCGCCTCGTCGAGCGGGAACAGCCCGCTGGCGAACCGGCGCACGCCGGCCTTGTCGCCCAGCGCCTCGCGCGAAGGCCTCGCCGAGCAGGATGCCGACGTCCTCGACGGTGTGGTGGCCGTCGACGTGCGAGGTCGCCCGTCGGCCTCGACCGTCGAGGTCGAAGCCGCCGTGGCGGCCGAGCTGGTCGAGCATGTGGTCGAAGAACGGCAGGCCGGTGGTCGCCTCGACCGTGCCGGTCGGCCCGTCGAGGTCGAGCGTCGATGGCGATCGACGTCTCCTTGGTCGTCGCGCTCGCGCGGTCGCGGTGCGGCGTCATGTCGAGGACCTCCTCGAGCGCGGCGAGGAAGCGCGTCGTCCTCGGCGCGGGTGCCGATGGTGACGCGCAGGCAGCCGTCGAGGCGGGGCCACGACGAGCAGTTGCGGACGAGCACCGAGCGGTCGACGCAGCGCCTGCCACACCGTCGGCGCCGTCGCGCGGCCGCGGGCCGGAACAGCACGAAGTTGGCGCCCGACGGCCACACGTCGACGGCGAGGTCGCCGAGCGCGGCCGACAGCCGGCCCCGCTCCTCGACGAGCTCGGCCGACCCGCGCCTCCATCTCGTCGGTGAAGCGCAGCGCGAGCGCGCCCGGCGACCTGCTTGACCGCGTCGAGGTGGTACGGCAGCACGACCTTCTCGAGCTCGGCGACGACCCACGCCGGGCCGACGAGGTAGCCGAGGCGGGCGGCGGCCATCGACCACGTCTTGGAGTACGTGCGGGTGACGACGAGCGGCACGTCGTCGTCGACCAGCTCGAGCGCCGACCACGGCGCGAACTGCCCGTAGGCCTCGTCGACCACGACCAGGCCCGGCGCCAGCGTCGAGCACCGCCGCGCACCGTCGCCTCGCGGCTCGACCATGCCGGTCGGGTTGTTGGGCGAGCACAGGAACGTGATGGCCGGGCCGGCTCGGCCGAGCACGCGGCGCACCTCGTCGAGGTCGAGCGCGAAGTCGTCGGTGCGCTCGCCGACGACCACCGTCGGTGCCGGTGATGCGGGCGATGTGGCCGTGCAGCGCGTAGGTGGGCTCGAACACGGCGACCGAGCGGCCCGGCGCCGCCGTAGGTGAGCAGCAGCGTCTGCAGCACCTCGTTGGAGCCGTTGGCCGCGAAGACCTGCTCGGGCCCGACGCCGTGCAGCGCGCCGATGGCGGTGCGCAGCTCGGTGGCGGCGCGGTCGGGGTAGCGGTGCCAGTCGACGCCGGCCAGCTCGTCGGCCAGCGCGCTCGCGGAACGCGGCCGGCGGCGGCATCGGGCGACTCGTTGGTGTTGAGCCGCACCGTCCACGTCGACCTGGGGCGAGTGGTAGCCCTCCATGAGCGCGAGGTCGTCGCGCGGCGTCGAGCGCGCACGGCGTGCGTCGCGCTCACGACGGCTCGCTCCGGCGGCGGCGGATCGAGTCGGCGTGGGCGGCGAGGCCCTCGGCGGTCGGCGAGCGCCTCGACGTGCGGCGCCGACCTCGAGCAGCGGCCTCGCGGTCGAGCGTGACGACGTGGACGTGCTTGGTGAAGTCGCGACACGGTCAGCGCCGAGCCGAAGCGGGCCGAGCCGTCGGTGGGCAGCACGTGGCTCGGGCCCGGCGACGTAGTCGCCGACCGACGCCGGCGACCACGGCCCGCAGAACACCGCGCCGGCGTGGCGGACCCGCGGCACCAGCGACGCCGGGTCGGCGCACAGCAGCTCGAGGTGCTCGGGGGCGATGACGTTGGCCACCTCGACCGCCTGCTCGGGCCCGTCGACCAGCGACCGCGTAGCCGCCCTCGGCGAAGGTCGACTCGATGTCGGCCCGCCGGGGCGACGCCGCGACCTGCGCGGTCGATCTCGGTCGACGACCGCGTCGGCCACCGCCTCGTCCCAGGTGACGAGCCAGGCCAGGCCGCCGGGGCCGTGCTCGGCCTGCACGATGACGTCGACGGCGGCGAGGTCGGCGGCGGTCGACGTCGTCGGCGATCGACCACGACCTCG
Organism: uncultured Actinomycetota bacterium; assembly: GCA_963766475.1. Lineage (GTDB taxonomy): Bacteria > Actinomycetota > Actinomycetes > Propionibacteriales > Nocardioidaceae > Nocardioides. The sequence goes on from CAVXZS010000015.1 coordinate 76,082, forward strand.
GACGGGCCGGCGAACGCCGACGGCACGCCGACCCGACCCTCGCCGGCGACCTCGCGCTTGGCCACGCGCGACGTACGACGTTGCCCGGGCCGACGATCACGTCGACCGGCCGGATCGATCTCGGTGCCGTAGGCCATCGCCGCCGATCGCCTGGGCGCCGCCGATCGCGGTAGACCTCGTCGACCCCGGCGATGGCCGCGGCCGCGAGCGTCGACGTCGGGCACGCTGGCCGTCGGCGGCCGGGCGGCACGCACAGCACGACCTCGGGCACGCCGGCGACCCGGGCCGGGCACGGCGGTCATCAGCACGGTCGACGGGTAGACGGCCCGGCCGCCCGGGCACGTAGCAGCCGGCCCGGTCGACCGGCCGGTGCAGGCCCTGCGACCACGAGGCCGTCGCGCTCGTAGCGTGCGGTCGGGCGCGACCTGGTCGCGGTGGAAGTCCTCGATGCCGTCGGCCGCGGCCTCGCAGCGCGGTCGCGCAGCGCGCGGGTCGATGCGCGTCGAGCGCGGCGTGCAGCTCGGCCGGCGGGCACCCGCAGGTCGTCGAGGCCGACGCCGTCGAAGCGCTCGGTGAGCTCGCGGACGGCGGCGTCGCCCCGGTCGCGGACCGTCGGCGAGGATCGCCGCACCGCCGCCACCGGCTCGGCGCCGGCCGGCTCGGGCCGCGGGCAGCGGACCCGCTCGGCAGGTCGCCGCGGTCACGCCCGCGCAGGTCGAGCCGGTGCAGCACGGCGCGGACGGTACCGGGCCGCTGCGCCGTCCGACGCCGGATGCCGGCTGACGCGGAGCACGGCGGCGCCTGCGACACTCGGCCGATGACCGACCTCGCGCGCCGAGCTCGGCGTCCGTCGCTCACGCAGCTGCGGCGAGCTCGCCGACCGGGTCGAGCCGAGCCGGCGACGACCTCGACCGCGTCGCCGACCGAGGACGTCGGCGCGCCGCGCTGTACGAGGCCGAGCGGGCGCTGCGCACCGCGGCGCGGTCGGCTCGAGCGAGCCGTCGAGCGTCGCTCGGCTGAGCGACGCCGCGCCGGAAAACGGACGAGGGCGCCTCCTGAGAGGCGCCCTCGTCGTGCGACACCAGGCGGCGGATCCCGGCGTCGCAAGGAACCAGGTGGCGGGAACCTGGTCGCGGCTCACCATATACGAACCCGGTGTCTTCGCGGGGAAGTTCGCCGCGTTTCCGCGACGTTCTCACCGGTCGCGGGCTGGTCCGTTCGGCACGGTCGCCGACGGACAGAAGTCGGCGAGCACGCAGTCGTCGCAGCGCGGCGAGCGGGCGACGCAGACGCGCCGGCCGTGGAGGATCAGCCGCAGGCTGAACTCGCCCCGCTCGGCGGCCGGGACCATCGCGTTCAGCTCGAGCTCGACCTTCACCGGATCGGTCTCGCGTCGGTCAGCCCGAGGCGGCGGCGACAGCCGGCCGACGTGGGTGTCGACGGCAGGCCGGGCAGGTCCGAGGGCGACGCTGCGCACGACGTTGGCGGTCTTGCGCCCGACGCCCGGGAGCGTCACGAGGTCGCTCATCGCGCCGGGCACCTCGCCGTCGAAGCGCTCGACCAGCGCCTGGGCCATGCCGATGAGGCTCTTGGTCTTGTTCCGGAAGAAGCCGGTCGACTGGATGATCTCCTCGACCTCGGCCGGGTCGGCGGCGGCCAGGTCCTCGGGCGTCGGGTACCGGGCGAACAGCGCCGGCGTGACCATGTTCACCCGCACGTCGGTGGTCTGCGCCGAGAGGATCGTGGCCGCGAGCAGCTGGAACGGCGTTCGTCGTGGTCGAGCTCGCAGCGCGGCCTCGGGGTACTCGACTCGAGCCGGCGCGTTGGTCTCCCGGGCCCGGCCCTTCGGTGTCCGCGGTCGCGCCATCGCTCGGCAGGGTACGGCCGTCGGTACCCTCGGCGGCGTGGCCGACGAGCGATGGGTGGTGTCGTCGCCGACCGACCGGCCGACGACGACGCGCCGGCCGGCGACGGCCGGGCTCACGCTCGCGGCGTGACCTGTTCCAGCTGCCGCCGGCCGCTGCCCGGTCGAGCGACGCGACTCCGCGCCGGCGGCTGCCGGTCGATCGCCACCCGGCCGTTCCGGCCCGGGCGTCGACGAGGACGCGTGGCTCGAGGTCAACAACCGCGCCTTCGCCTCGCACCCCGAGCAGGGCGGCTAGACCCGGGCCGACCTCGACGGCGCAGGAGCGCGAGCCGTGGTTCGACCCGGCGGGCTTCCTCCTGCTCGACGCCGACCCGACGGACCGCGCGCCGGCCAGCTCGACGGCTTCTGCTGGACGAAGGTGCACGCGGGCACGACCCGCCGCTCGGCGAGATCTACGTGATCGCCGTCGACCCCGACTTCGCACGGGCGCGGGCTCGGCCGCGCGCTCACGGTCGCCGGCCTCGACCACCTCGCCGGCCGCGGGCTCGACCGTCGGGATGCTCTACGTCGACGAGTCGAACACCAGCGCCCGCACGCTGTACGCCCGCCTCGGCTTCACCGAGCACCACCGCGACCGGGTCTACACGCGGTAGCCGGCTCAGGGCTTCACGAGGCGGATGTTGATCGGGTAGCGCCACCACTCCATGCGGGCCGCCTTCACCGCGCCGATGATCGCGAAGACGAGCCGGCGATGGCACGGCGAAGAGCAGCAGGAACCCGAGCTCGAGGCGATCCCGAACCCGGCGCCGCCGCCCTCGCTGTCAGCGAAGCGCCGCCGACCCGATGCCGCGAACACCAGGACCATCGCCACCATCGAGATGACCGTGTAGGTGATCGGCGAAGTTGAGCGCCTCGCACGCGTGGTGGCGGACGTAGGGCTTGTCCTTGGCCACGAGGAACAGGACGAGCGGGAGCACGAAGCCGCCGAGGATCGGGCCGAGGTGGCTCAGGATCGCGAGCGTCTTCTCGTCGTGGCGCCGCTCGTGCGGCGCTGCGGCGGGTACCACTGCCGACCGTCCCACCACTGCCAGCCGTACGGTCGGGTACCAGCCCGGCGGCGACGCGGCTCGGTTGCGGTCGCGGGTCGGTCAGCGACACCGACGCCGACGACCCGGCCGACGGCGAAGGTGATGGCGGCGGCGACGGCGGCGATGAGCAGCTGGCGCAGCCGCCGAGCCGCAGCGGCGAGCGCCCGGTGAAGCGGGCGAGCGCGACGCCGACGACGACCGCGCCGACGGCGCCGAGCACGACCGACGCGACGACCGCCGCGTGCCGCGGCCGAAGAACCACGGGCAGCAGCGGGACGAGCGCGCCGAGGGCGAACGCGACGAACGACGACACCGCGGCGCCCGACCGGCGAGCCGAGCGCGTCGGGGTCGATGCCGAGCTCCTCGCGGGCGTGGGTCTCGAGGGCGAGCTCGGGGTCGCGCATCATCTCCTCGGCCAGCGCCCGGGCCCGGTCGGGCTCGCACGCCGCGGCGACTGGTAGATCTGCGCGAGCTCGACGGTCTCGACGTGCGGGTTGCGGCGCAGCTCGCGGCGCTCGAGGTCGAGCTCGCGCTCGAGCAGCTCGGTCTGCGCCCGCATCGAGACGTACTCGCCGGCCGCCATCGAGACCGCGCCGGCGATGAGCCCGGCGAGCCCGGCGAGGCGCACGACGCCCGGCTCCGGGTCGGCGCCGGCGACGCCGAGGATGAGCGACGACGTTCGACACGAGCCCGTCGCTGACACGCCGAACACCGCGGCCCGGGCCGATGCCGCCCTGGACGTCGCGGTGGTGGTGCTCGATGCGACGGCGCGATCGCGCGGGTCGACCATGCGCGGTACCGGATCGACCGGCTCCGGGACAACGCTGGTGCACCGGTACCGTGAAGCAGCCATGACACCGCCTGGTGTGCCCACCCGCTACGACCTCGACCGCGACGAGCTCGCCGACGCTGCTCGGCCGGCGAGCCCGCGCTACCGGGTCGACCAGGTGTGGGACGGCCTCTACCGCCGGCTGCCGAGCCCGACGAGATGACCGACCTGCCGAAGGCGCTGCGGGCCCGGCTGGCCGACGCGCTGCCCGCCGGCGCTCGACCGCGGTCGCCGAGTCGGTGAGCGACGGCGGCGAGACCGTGAAGTGGCTGTGGGCGCTGGCCGACGGCGCGCGCGTCGAGACCGTGCTGATGCACTACCGCGACCGGGCGACGGTGTGCGTGAGCACCCAGGCCGGCTGCGCGATGGCGTGCGGGTTCTGCGCCACCGGGCAGGCCGGCTTCGACCGCCACCTCACCACCGGCGAGATCGTCGAGCAGGTGGTGCGTGCGCCGCGCGCTGGGCCCGCGACCGCGAGCGGCGCCTGTCCAACGTCGTGTTCATGGGCATGGGCGAGCCGTTCGCCAACTACGACCGCACGTGGGCCGCGGTCGAGCGCATCCACGACGACCTCGGCCTCTCGGCCCGCCACCTCACGCTGTCGACCGTCGGCGTCGTGCCCGGCATCCGGCGCCTCGCCGGCGAGCGCCTGCCGGTGAACCTCGCCGTGTCGCTGCACGCCGCCAACGACGAGCTGCGCGACGAGCTGGTGCCGATCAACCGCCGCTACCCGCTCGACGGTGCTGGCCGACGCCTGCCGCCGCGTACGTCGCCGCCAAGAGCCGGCGGCTCTCGTTCGAGTGGGCGCTGATCGACGGCGTGAACGACCGACGCGCCGACGCCGCGCGAGCTGGCCGCCATCGCCCGCCCGCTGCGGCGCGCACGTGAACCTCATCCCGCTGAACCCGACGCCCGGCTACGCCGACGCGCGGGCACGTCGCCCGCCGGCGGTCCGCGCCTTCCACGACCGGCTCGCGCAGCTCGGCGTCAACGCCACCGTCCGCCGCAACCGCGGCACCGACATCGACGCCGCCTGCGGCCAGCTGCGGGCCACCGCGGTGCGCCAGCTCCGCACCTGCGTCGCTCGACCTGACGAGCCGACGCGTCAGCGGACGAGCACGGTGAGCTCGCCGGCGCGGATCGCGTCGACGAGGTGCTCGCCCGGCGCGCACCACCGCGCCGGCCCACACCACGGAGCGCTCGAGCGACCGCGCCGGCGTCGACCGTGCGCGCCCGGTCCGACACCGACGCGCCGCCGGTCGCCAGCAGGTTGGCCGCGCAGGTAGTCGGCGGGCGTGCCGCAGTCGACGAACGGGCCGTCGTGGTCGACGAGGTCGAGCCGGCCCGAGCTCGAAGGCGTCGCGCCAGCTCACCTCGTAGAGGCCCGACGGCTGCGGCTCGAGCCCGGCGACGTCCGACCACGGCAGCAGCGCGACGCCGCAGTACCGGGCGCGAGCCGAAGTCGGGCCGGACCCGGTCCTCGACGACCAGCAGCCGGATCCGCTCGCCGTCCCAGCCGTCGACGAACGGCGCCGAGGTCGACGGGCAGCCAGGCGTCGGCGTTCGACGACGAGCACCGGCCGGCCGTCGATCCAGTCGCGCAGCAGCCCGAGCGCGCCGGCGGTGCCGAGCGCCCGCTCGCGCTCGATCGACACGTGCACCGGACCCGCGCCGCGCGAGGTGCTGCTCCATCTGCGTCGCGGCCGTGGTGGACGTTGACCGCGATCGACGTCGGTGACGCGGTCGCAGCGCGGGCGATGCGCGTGGTCGACGAGCGCGACGTTGTCGACCGGGCACAGCGCCTTGGGCCGCAGCCGCGTGAGCGGCCGCAGCCGGGTCCCGGCGCCGGCGGCCAGCACGACGCCTGCCACACTGTCAGCCATGCGCAGTTCAGCCGCTGGACGAACCCGTCGCAGCCCCAGACGCTGCAGATCGCGGTGTTCCTGCTCTACTTCGACGCGGTCTTCGGGCTGCTCGGGCTGCGCGGACCGATCGGGCCGCATCGGCCTGGCTGCTCGTGGTCGGCTCGCGCGCTGCGCCGGCCTCGGCATCGCCAACGAGCACAAGTGGGGCTGGAAGCTCGGCGTCGGCCGTGTCGGCCCTCGCGCTGATCGCCGCTCGTGCTCGTCGCTCGGCCGACGACCCGGCGAGATCTTCGACATCAGCGCTGCTGATCGACGCTGCTCTTCCCGGTGGCCCTGTTCGCGCTGCTGGTCCACCCGCAGAGCCGCGAGTACGAGCAGGTCTGGTTCAAGTAGACGGCCTGACATGATCGCGGCATGACGACGATCATCACGGCATCGACGGGCTGAAGGAGAAGGTCGGCGAGCACCTCGGGTACTCCGACTACGTCGAGATCACCCAGGAGCAGGTGAACCTGTTCGCCGACGCCACCGGCGACCACCAGTGGATCCACGTCGATCCCGAGCGGGCCAAGAAGGAGAGCCCGTTCGGCGGCCCGATCGCCCACGGCTACCTCACCCTGTCGCTCGGCCCGACGCTCGCGCCGCAGATCATGCGGGTCGACGGCATCACGCATGGGCGTGAACTACGGCTGCGAGAAGGTGCGGTTCCCGTCGCCGGTGCCGGTCGGGTCGAAGGTGCGCCTGGGCGCCGAGCTGACCGGCGTCGACGACATCGCCGGCGGCGCCCAGGTGACGATGCGCTTCACCTTCGAGGTCGAGGGCGCGCCGAAGCCGAGCTGCGTCGCCGACATCATCTTCCGCTACTACGAGCTAGGCGGTCTCAGGCCGGACCGGCCTGTTCCCGCGCCGTACTCGAAGGAGCGGAAGAGCGGACCGAGCAGCTCCCAGGTCGCGAGCCGGCGCGCCTTGGGCCGGCGCTCGTCGGCGGCGGAGAAGTCGGGGACCAGGAACGGGTTGGAGAGCCGCCGCTGGATGACGGACTGCGGGACCACCCGGCGATCGCCGGCGAGCAGCTCGGCCTCGTCCGGCTCGGGCTCCTCTTCCTCCTCGATCTCCATGCCGGCCGACGCGATCATCTCGCGGCGCAGCTCCTTGGCGGCGTCGGAGACTCCCGCGTCCTCGGCGAGCAGCGCGAGCAGGGTGGTGTCGCTGGCCGCGGTCTTGGCCAGGATCGTGGCCACTCCGTCGAGCCGCTTGAGCTGGTCGGCCTTCTTCGACTCGGTGAGCTCGGTGTCGGTCCTGATCCGGGCCCGCTCCTCGCGGACCAGGAGCGCCACGACCTGGAACTTGGTGCGGGCCGACGGCGAGACCGGTCCGCGCTGGGAGCGCGCCTCGACCTCACGGACGGCGCGCGCGAGGACCGGAATGATGCCCTCGTTGTCACCGTGCCGGCGTCCGTTGCGCTGGCTGGCCTGGTTCCGGGTGTTCCCGGACTGGCGCTGGCCTCGTCTGGCCAAGGTCTCCCTTTCGACTGCCGCGGGCCCCCCTAGGGCCGCGGCACTGCTAGACGCCGTGCCCGGGGCGAGCGGTTACGGCGCTGACCGCAGTGCGGAGGGACCTGGCTCGGCCCTCCGACGCGATGCGGCGCCTGATCGGCGCCTGTCCGGCCGTACGGCGGCCGGTGTTCCGCCGCCCAATATACCCCGCCCCCGGACCGGTTGTCCGTGGGTCGGCCTAGCGTCCGTGCACATGGCGGGACGGATGGCGGGCGAGCAGCGCACGGGACCCTTCTGGGACTTCGTCGCCGGCCGCGTCGACCCGCCGCCGATCGCGACGCTGCTCGGCTTCGATCTCGTCGCCGTCGACCCGGACGCCGGGACCATCGAGGTCGCCTTCACGGCGACCGACCAGTTCCGCAACCCGGTCGGCGACGTGCAGGGCGGCATCCTCGGGGCGATGCTCGACGACACCCTCGGCCCGTGCCTGGTGGCGACCCTCGACCCCGGGCAGTGGGCGCCGACCCTCGAGCTGCACGCCCACTACCTCGCGCCCGCTCGCGTGGGCCGGCTGGTCGGCCGCGCGCGGGTGGTCAAGCGCGGCAGGTCCGTGGCGTTCCTCGCGGGCGAGCTGGCGCAGGGCGACGTGGTGGTCGCCACGGCGACGGCCACGGCGATGATCCGGGGCTAGACGTGCTGCTCGGCCAGCAGACCACGGAGCGCGGCGACACCGCGCGAGCTGTGGCTCTTCACCGTGCCGATGCCGATCCCGAGCTCGGCGGCCGTCTCCTCGATCGACAGCCCGAGCCAGTGCCGCAGGACCACCGTTCGCCGCTGCATGGGTGGCAGCTCCTGGAGGGCGTCGAACAGGGCCGACCGCTCCTCGGCCGGGAGCTCCGACCGCGCCGGCATCCGCTCGAGGGTGTCGTCGGCGACCAGCACCCGCCGCCGCCACGGACGTCGACGGTCGTCGAGGTCGGCGCGCACGATGATCCGCCGCGCGTAGGCCTCCTCGCTCCCGTCCTTACGCACGCGGGGCCAGGCGAGGTAGAGCTTGACCAGGGCTTCCTGGAGCACGTCCTCGGCCCGGTTCGCGTCGCCACACACGGCGTACGCGATGCGCAGCAGCCGGTCCTGACGCGCGGTGACGAACTCGACGTACGCCGCGTCGTGGTCCTGCCCGGTGCGAACCCCTCTCACTTGTCGGACCCGGAGTCGTCGCGCAGGAAGTCGAGGAACCCGTCGAGCGTCGGGGCGGGCACCACCGACCCCTCGTAGGCGGAGTAGAAGGGCACGTCATGCGCGGGGCCCATGGCGAGGACGAACCAGGTCCTCCCCTCGAAGGTGACCTGGGCGACCGCGATGCGCGGGTGCTTCTGCCAGTTCGGCAGCACCACGTCGGGGTCCTGGTCGATGACGACCGCACCCCGACCCGCGACCAGCCGCTCGGAGTCGTCGTCGGCGAAGTGCACGAGCCGCTCGGCCAGCGACGGACGGTGCTCGAGGTCCGACGTGACGTCCGCGATCCAGACGTCGAAGTCGTTCGTCCACCTGCCGGGCTGGTCCATCTCGCCGAAGACGCCGTAGGCGTCGCGGTAGACGAACGACCAGTCGACCTCGCCGTCCATCTCCGCCTCGACGGCGTAGGAGCTCACGAGCGTCTCGTCATCGATGTCGAGCGGGTTGTCGACGCTCCGGATCAGCCGGGCGTCGGGAGCCACCCAGAGGCGGCCGTCGGGATAGATGGAGGCGGGGCCGTGGTTGCCGTACTCCTCCGCCCAGGCGGGGATGTCGGGTGAGGGGGAGCCGGCGACCGGGTTGTCCTCGGCCTTCGAGGACGTGCCGTCCACGCCGGACAGGGCTCCACCGAGCATGATCGCGACCACTGCCGCGCCCGCGACGACGGCGTACGTGTGCCTGCGGCGCCGCGCCCGACGACCGGCGCCCAGGTACGACGAGGCGGGGGGAGTCGGCAGGTGAGGGATGGCGCGCTCGAGCTCGCGCGCCAGGTCGGTGTCCAGATCCATGCCCCCTCTACGAGCGTCGGGGGTCAAAAGATGTCACGGCCGGCGAGAGCCCCGCGCCGACCTCTCCGATCCTCTCGCCTCCCCGGCCCTTGATCGGATCTATGTGCCACTCGGAGGCCGATTCGCGGTCACTTTGGTCAATTTTGGGTGTAGACATCCGATGTATTCGCATTTAGAGTCGCGGCCACTGGACGAGGAGGCGCTCTGTGCCGGACATCGAAGCGATGGAACCCCATCGGGTCAGCACCCGCACTGACCGGGCGGGGACCCCGGCGTCGAGCGACGTGGAGTCATCGCGACAGGGGGACGAGGCGCAGGTGCCCGAGCCCGAGCAGGAGACCGTGGGCCAGCTCAAGCTGCGGGTGGTCGGCAGCCTGCTGGTGCTGCTGCGTCTGGGCCCGGTGCTGATCCTCGGGGTGCTGGTCCTGGTGATGTCGAACCTGTCCCCGGTCTTCGCCACCACCCAGAACCTCGGCAACGTGCTGTCCCAGACCGCGGTGATCGCCATTCTGGCGATCGGGCAGCTGATGGTGATCCTGACCCGGGGCATCGACCTCTCCGTCGGCTCGACCCTGGCGCTGTCGGCGGTGGTGGGCGCCACGGTCTTCGGGTCGAGCCATGGTGGGGCGCTCACGGTGCTGGCGATGCTCGGCACCGGTGCGGCGGTGGGGGCGGTCAACGGGCTGGTGCTGGTCTACGGCCGGCTGCCGCACCCCTTCATCATCACCCTGGCCACGCTCAGCATCGCCCGCGGCCTGGCCCTCGGTATCTCCGGGGGTCAACCCATCCGCGGGATGCCGGACATCGTGGTCACCATCGGTGGCGACACGGCGACCTGGCTGGCAGCGTGGCTGCCGAACTCGACCTTCCTGGTCATCGGCGTGGCCGTGGGCACCACGATCTTCCTGACCCGGATCGTGTGGGGACGCTGGATCTACGTCGTGGGAGGCAACCCCGAAGGCGCGCGGCGGCTCGGTATCCCACGCAACTGGGTGCTCATCTCTGTCTACGTGTGCAGCGGTCTCCTGGCGGGTGTCGCGGCGATCGTGACCTCGGGCCGGCTCAACGCCGGTTCACCGACCTTCGGCGACCTCGCCGAGCTCGACGCCATCGCGGCGGTCGTGATCGGCGGCGCGAGCTTCCTGGGAGGCCGCGGTCATGTCGGCCACGCGCTGGTCGGGGCGTTCATGATCGGTGTGATCCGCAACGGGATGAACCTGCTCAACATCGAGGCCTACCTGCAGCTGATCGTCATCGGCGTGGTCATCGTCATCGCCGTCGAGAGCGACGTGCTCCGTGGTCGGCTCGAGTCCAGGTTCCGGGTCCTCAAGGCGGCGGCGGCATGAACACCCCACCACGGTCTTCGACTCCCCCGCTTCGCTCCTTCGCCGAACAACGCGGCGGAGACCCCACAAACATGAGCACCGCCCTGGCGGTGCGCGGAGCCACGAAGCGCTTCGGCGCGGTCCTGGCCCTCGACGACGTGGACCTCGTCGCCCACCACGGCGAGGTGCTGGCGCTCCTCGGTGACAACGGTGCGGGCAAGTCGACCTTGATCAAGTGCATCAGCGGCGTCCACCGGCTCGACTCGGGCGCGATCGAGGTGGAGGGCGACGAGGTTTCCATGTCGAGCCCGGGTGTGGCGCGGGCTGCCGGGATCGAGACCGTCTACCAGGACCTCGCGCTCATGGACAACCTCGACGCGACCGCGAACCTGTTCGCGGGACGTGAGGAGTCGGTGCCCTCGTGGCTCCCCCGGGGCATGCGCTGGATGCGCAGCCGCGAGATGCACCGAGCCTCGACCGAGCGGCTGCGCAAGCTGCAGATATCGCTGCCGGACGGGGCGCGGAGCGTCGGCATGATGTCGGGCGGCCAGCGCCAGGCGGTGGCGGTCGCTCGCTCGGCGGCGTTCGCCTCTCGGATCGTGATCCTCGACGAGCCGACCGCGGCCCTGGGGCTGCGGGAGTCGCGCCAGGTGCTCGACCTGATCCTGCGGCTGCGCGCCGAGGGGTGCGCCGTGATCGTCATCTCCCACGCGATGGACCACGTCATGGAGATCGCGGACCGGGCCGTGGTCATGCGACGCGGCCGGGTGGTGGGCGAAGAGGTGCCACGGCCTGAGAACAGATCGCGGCTGGTCTCGCTGATCGTGGGGGGTGAGGGCTGACCGCCATTCGACCCGACCCCGCATCACCTCGCCGGACCGCATCGCGGTCGGCGTGGCGAGACACGCCTGTTTTCGGAAGGGAACACCCAAGGATGAAGAGAAGGATGCACCTCCTGGCCGCCGTGGCGGTCATGGCACTGATCGCCGCCGGATGCTCGGACGACGACGCGAGCGCGAGCGGAGACGGCTCCGGAGACGGAGGCGGAGGCGGCGACGCCGTCAAGATCGGTTTCATCACGAAGTTCCCCGTGGACTTCTACGACATCATGGTCGACGCGGCCAAGGAGTGGGACTCCGGCGAGGACGGCGCCGAGGTGATGTTCGCCCAGGGCAAGAGCGGCACCGACGACGAGGGCGAGATCGCTGCCATCCAGTCGTTCGTGACCCAGCAGGTCGACGCGATCGTGATCGCGCCGACCAGCCCGAACGTGCAGGACGACCTGCAGAAGGCCGTCGACGCCGGGATCGTGGTGGTCCTGGTCGACAACGACATCCCCGACTGGGACGGCAAGACCTCGGTGGTCGCCACCGACAACAAGGCCGGTGGAGTGCTCGCCGGCCAGTGGCTCGCCGAGAACCTGCCCGAGGACGCGGAGCTCGCCATCCTGCAGGGGGTGCTCGGCAACCCGTCCCTGGACGACCGCGTGACCGGCATGAAGGAGGGGCTGGGGGATGCCGCGGAGATCGTCGCCGAGCCGGCGGCCGACTGTGACCAGACCAAGGGCCTCGACGCCGCCCAGGACATCCTCACCGCCAACCCCGAGCTCGACGCGATCTACGCAGCATGCAGCCCGTCGTTGATCGGTGCCATCGAAGCCGTCGACGGTGCGGGTATGACCGGGCTGATCATGGTGGGCTTCGACGCCGCACCGGACGAGCTGGCAGCCATCGCCGAAGGCACCGAGACCGCCACGGTCGCCCAGTTCCCCGACAAGATGGGCAGCATGAGCGTGCAGGCGGCGTTCGACGCGGTCAGTGGCAAGGACGTGGAGCCCGCGATCGACACCGGCACCGAGATCGTGACCAAGGACAACGTCGGCGACTTCCAGTGAGCTGTTGACCCGGCGCGAGCACAGTCGTGCCGGCCGCCTCGACGAGGCGGCCGGCACGACGCCACCTGCCCTGGTGGACAGCCACGTGCACTTCTGGGACCGGGGCAGGCTGGACTACCGGTGGCTCGCGGGCGCGGGCTCCGCACTCGAGCGGGACTACCTCCCCGAGCACCTGGCGCCTGAGCTCGACGCACTGACCCGGGTCCGGCCCGAGGGCCTGGTGTTCGTGCAGGCCGACTGCCGCTCCGACCAGGGTCGCGCGGAGGTCGCGTGGGTCCACGGTCTGGCCGGCTCGGGTGCCGAGGTGCTCGCCGTCGTGGCGCACACGCCGCTCCACGAGGGGCTCCGGTGTGCGCCGGAGCTGGAGCACCTGGTCGACGAAGCACCTCTCGTGTCGGGGGTCAGGCGCCTGTTGCAGGACGAGCCGCCGGGATTCGTGACCGACGGGTCCCTGGTGGCCGGCGTGCAGCTCCTCGCCCGGCACGGCCTGTCGATGGACCTGTGCGTGCGGCAGCACCAGCTCGGGGAGGTCGTGGACCTGGTCGACCGCTGCCCCGACGTGCTGTTCGTGCTCGACCACCTCGGGAAGCCGCGGATCGATGCCGAGGACCTCGCCGCCTGGGCCGCCGACCTGTCCCGGCTCGCCGAGCGTCCGAACGTGCGGTGCAAGCTGTCCGGGCTGATGTCCGAGGCGCCCGCCGAGCGGCGTACGACGAACGCCCTGCGACCGTGGCTCGAGCACGCGCTGACCGCCTTCGGGCCACGGCGGTGCATGTTCGGCAGCGACTGGCCCGTGCTGACCGGTGTCGGCAGCTATGCCCAGTGGTGCGACACCGTCCTCGACACGCTCACCGGCCTGGGCGAGGCGGACCGCAGGTGGGTGCTCAGCGGCACCGTGACAGCGACCTATGATCCGGTGAACCGCGCCGCTCGAGCGAAGGATCCGTGCCATGGCTCTGACTGACGAGGCCATCCTGCGGATCAAGGAGATGATCCTGGGCGGCCAGCTCAAGCCCGGCGACCGGCTGCCCCGCGAGGCAGACCTGGCCGAGACATTGGGGCTGTCCCGCAACTCGCTGCGCGAGGCGGTCCGGGCCCTCGCCCTCATCAACATCCTCGACGTGCGCCAGGGTGACGGCACCTACGTCACCAGCCTGGACCCCAACCTGCTGCTGGACACGCTCACGTTCGTCGTCGACTTCCACCGGGACGACACCGTGCTCGACTTCCTTCGCGTGCGCCGCATCCTCGAGCCGGCCGCGGCCGCCATGGCGGCGCAGACCGCCAGCCCCGAGCAGGTGCAGCAGATGCAGGACATCATCGACGCGTCCCACACCGACGCGACGCCGGAGGAGCTGCTCACCTCCGACATCGAGTTCCACCGCCTGGTCGGCAGCGCCTCGGGCAACGCGGTGCTGGCCTCCCTCATCGAGGGCCTCTCGGGGCCGACCAACCGGGCCCGCATCTGGCGTGGCCGCACCCAGGCCGGCGCCCACGAGCGGACCGTCCGCGAGCACCAGGCCATCCTCGACGCGGTCACGGCCGGCGAGCCCGACCTCGCGCACGCCGCCATGGTGGCGCACGTCGCCGGGGTCGAGGCGTGGCTCCGCATGGTCCGATGATCTGACCTCGAAACATCGGATCAATTCAGGTCGTTTGGGCGCAAACGGCGTCTTGAGACGGATGTTCGCCCATTGACATCCGATGAATCGTGGTCCTAGCCTCCAGCCAGGACTGCGGAGGGGTGGAGATGTCGCGTTTCGTGTCAGTGGAGCCGATCGACGTCCGGTTCCCGACCTCGCGGACCCTCGATGGTTCCGACGCCATGAACCCGGAGCCGGACTACTCGGCGGCGTACGTCGTCGTGAGCACCGACGCGGACGACGGCCTCGAGGGGCACGGGTTCACCTTCACCACGGGGCGCGGCAACGACGTGCAGACGGTCGCGACGGCGGCGCTCGCTCCGTGGCTGCTCGGCCGCGACGTCGACGACGTGCTCGCCCACCTGGGACCGTTCGGGCGCGAGCTGACCAACGACCCCCAGCTGCGGTGGCTGGGCCCCGAGAAGGGCGTGGTCCACATGGCCTGCGGCGCGCTGATCAACGCGCTCTGGGACCTGCGCGCCAAGCGCGAGGGCCTGCCGCTGTGGCAGCTCCTGTCCCGGCTCAGCCCGGAGGACATCGCCGACCTGGTCGACTTCACCTACCTGACCGACGCGCTCACCCGGGAGGACGCGCTGTCGGTCCTGCGAGACCGCGAGGCGACCCGGGCCGACCGGGAGCGCACGCTGGCGGAGCACGGCTACCCGGCGTACACCACCACGCCCGGGTGGCTGGGCTACGACGACGCCAAGCTCGCCCGGCTCGCACGGGAGGCCGTGGCGGACGGGTTCGAGCTGATCAAGCTGAAGGTCGGGGCCTCCCTCGACGAGGACCTGCGCCGACTGGCGATCGCCCGCGAGGCGGTCGGGCCGGACATCGGGATCGCGATCGACGCCAACCAGCGGTGGGGCATCGACGAGGCCATCACCTGGGTCAACCGGCTGAGCGAGTTCGACCCCTACTGGATCGAGGAGCCCACCAGCCCCGACGACATCCTCGGCCACGCCCTGATCCGTGCCAAGGTGGCGCCCGTGCGCGTCGCGACCGGAGAGCACGCCCACAGCCGGGTGATGTTCAAGCAGCTCCTCCAGGCCGGCGCGCTCGATGTCGTCCAGATCGACGCCAGCCGGGTCGCGGGCGTCAACGAGAACATCGCGATCCTCCTGCTCGCGGCCAAGTTCGGGGTCCCCGTGTGCCCACACGCCGGAGGGGTCGGGCTGTGCGAGGTGGTGAGACACCTGTCGATGTTCGACTTCGTCGCGGTGAGCGGGACGATGCAGGACCGGTTCGTCGAGTACGTCGACCACCTCCACGAGCACTTCATCGACCCGGCCGAGGTCAGAGGGGGTCGCTACCTGCTCCCG
Source organism: uncultured Actinomycetota bacterium (assembly GCA_963766475.1). Lineage (GTDB taxonomy): Bacteria > Actinomycetota > Actinomycetes > Propionibacteriales > Nocardioidaceae > Nocardioides. The sequence goes on from CAVXZS010000015.1 coordinate 91,438, forward strand.
TCGGTGCCGGGTTCGAGTGCGGAGATGCACCGGCAGTCCGTCCTCGACCACCACTTCCCCGACGGCCCCGTCTGGAGGGACGCGTGATGCTGGCCGCCCAGTACGTCGCGGGCCAGGGCATCGAGGTCGCGGAGGTCGAGCCTCGGTCCCCGGGGCCCGGCGAGGTCCAGGTGGAGGTGGCCTACGTCGGCATCTGCGGGACCGACCTCCACATCCTGGCCGGACACATGGACGACCGGGTCGCCGACCACGACGTGATCGGGCACGAGATGTCCGGACGTGTGGCGGCGGTGGGCGACGGCGTCACCGGCTGGTCGACGGGCGACCCGGTCACCGTGATGCCGCTGCGCTGGTGCGGCCGGTGCCCCACGTGCCTGGCCGGGAACACCCACATCTGCGACCGCCTCGACTTCGTCGGCATCGACTCCACCGGCGCGATGCAGCAGCTCTGGAACGTGCCGCAGGAGCTCCTGGTGCCGCTGCCACCCGACCTGTCCTTGCGCGCTGCCGCACTCGTCGAGCCGGTGGCGGTGGCCCACCACGACGTCGCGCGCGCCTCGCTGTCCGCAGGAGAGCTGGTCCTCGTCGTCGGGGGCGGTCCCATCGGGGTGCTCATCGCCGTCATCGCCCGGGCCCGGGGCGCCAAGGCCCTCCTGGTCGAGCCCGACCCCTACCGCCGCTCGGTCGTGGCGGAGCTGGGCCTCGACGTGCTCGACTCCGGTGCGACCGGCCTCCCCGGCTGGCTGGACGCGTGGTCGGAAGGCGCCGGCGCGGCGGTGACCTTCGAGGTGTCGGGCAGCCAGGCCGGCCTCGACCTCGCGGTGTCCGCCCTCGGCGCCCGCGGCCGGCTCGTGGCGGTCGGGATCCACGCGGAGCCTCGGCTGGTAGACATGAAGCGGGTGTTCTGGAGGGAGCTGCAGATCTTGGGCGCGCGCGTCTACGACCGCACCGACTTCACCGCCGCGGTCGGGCTCCTCGAGCAGGGGGCGATCCCGGTCGACGCGCTGGTCTCGAGGACGGACTCGCTCGCCGACGCGGCCCGGGCCTTCCAGGGCCTCGCCCAGGGTGGCCGGGTGATGAAGGTCCTGGTCGACTGCCGCTCCGGACGGCAGCCGTGACCGACGCCGGGCCGGCGGACGGGCTCCCGGGCTTCGACCTGAGCGGTCGCCGCGCGGTCGTCACCGGCGCGCGCCGGGGCCTGGGTCGCGCGATCGCGCTTGCCCTCGCATCCGCGGGCGCCGACATCGTCGGGGTCAGTGCGTCGCTGGAGCCCGACGGCAGCGAGGTGCAGGCCGAGGTCGAGGCCCTCGGCAGGAGGTTCGAGGGCCACCGGGTCGACTTCGCGGACCGTGCCGCCGTCACCGCCCTCGCCGAGCGGCTGGCGCTCGGCCCTCCCGTCGACATCCTGGTCAACAACGCGGGAACCATCGAGCGGGCGCCCGCCCTCGACCACACCGACGCGTCGTGGGACCGCGTCATCGAGGTCGACCTGTCCAGCCAGTTCGTGCTGACCCGCGGGGTCGGGCGGCAGATGGTCTCCCGCGGCAGCGGGAAGGTGATCTTCACCGCCTCGATGCTGAGCTACCAGGGCGGGGTCAACGTCGTGAGCTACACCGCCGCCAAGAGTGCGGTCGCGGGGATGACGCGGGCGCTCGCCAACGAGTGGGCGCCGCACGGCGTGAACGTCAACGCGATCGCTCCCGGCTACTTCGCCACCGACAACACCGACGCGCTGCGGCGCGATCCCGACCGCAGCCGCGCGATCCTCGACCGCATCCCGGCCGGTCGCTGGGGGTCGCCCGACGACCTGGGCGGCGCAGCGGTCTTCCTGGCGAGCCGGGCCTCGGACTACGTGCACGGCACCGTGCTGGCCGTCGACGGGGGGTGGCTCGGGCGGTGAGCGACCGACAGGACGACGTCGTCGAGTTCCACGCGACGCACCGGCTGGTGCCGGTGGTCGTCCTCGACCGCGCCGACCGAGCGCTGCCACTGGCAGAGACCCTGAGCGCCCACGGCCTCCCCTCGGCGGAGGTGACGCTGCGGACCCCCGCGGCCCTGTCCGCCATCGCGGCGATGTCGGCACACCCGGGCTTCGTGGTCGGCGCGGGGACCGTCGTCGGCTGCGAGCAGGTGGAGCAGGTCCTCGCCGCCGGCGCCCGCTACGTCGTCTCGCCGGGCTACAGCGCAGCCGTCGACCGGGAGTGCCGGAGCCTCGACGTCCTGCTCGTCCCGGGCGTCGCCACCGCCACCGAGCTGCAGACGGCACTCGACGCCGGCCGCGACGTCGTGAAGTTCTTCCCGGCCGCCGCCGCCGGCGGCGCGGCGATGGTGGCAGCGCTCTCGGCGCCGTTCCCCTCGGCCCGGTTCGTGCCCACCGGCGGCATCCGCGCCGCCGACCTGGCCGGCTACCTGCGCCTGCCCGCCGTCCTCGCCGTCGGGGGCACGTGGCTGGCACCTCGCGACGTCGTCGACGCCGGCGACTTCGAGTCGATCGCCCGCGAGACGCGCGCGGCCACGTCGCTGGTGGAGGAGCTGCGATGACCCTCGAGATCCGCGCACGCGAGGACTGCGCCTACGACGCGGTCTCACTCGGTGAGGTGATGCTGCGGCTCGACCCCGGCGAGGGCCGGATCCGCACGGCGCGACAGTTCACGGTCTGGGAGGGCGGCGGCGAGTACAACGTCGCTCGCGGCCTGGCCCGCTGCTTCGGGCTCCGGACGGCGATCGTCACCTCGCTCGTCGACAACGAGGTGGGCCGCCTGGTCGAGGGCCTGGTGCTCGCCGGAGGCGTGGACCCGGGCTGGATCACCTGGGTCGCCGACGACGGCATCGGACGCGAGGTCCGCAACGGGCTCAACTTCACCGAGCGCGGCTTCGGGGTGCGTGGCGCGAAGGGGGTCTCGGACCGGGGCCGGACAGCGGCGAGCCAGCTCCGGCCCGGCGACGTCGACTGGGAGCACCTCTTCGGCACCCTCGGCGTCCGCTGGTTCCACACCGGCGGCATCTTCGCCGGACTCTCGGCCGGGACCGCCGACGTCGTGATCGCCGCCATGGAGTCCGCACGCCGGCACGGCACCGTGGTGTCCTACGACCTCAACTACCGGCCGAGCCTGTGGGGCTCGGTCGGAGGGCCGGGCCGCGCCCGAGAGGTCAACGGCAGGATCGCCGGGCTCGTCGACGTCCTCATCGGCAACGAGGAGGACTTCACTGCTTCGCTCGGGTACGCCGTCGAGAGCGCGTCCGAGGACCTGACCGAGCTGCGGCCCGAGGCCTACGCCTCGATGCTCGAGACCGTCGCCCAGGACCTGCCGCAGCTGCGCGTCGCTGCCGTCACGCTCCGCAGCGTGCACACGGCCACCCGGAACGACTGGGGTGCCCTCGCCTGGTCGCCCGAGGACGGCCTCGTCCGGGCCACCCAGCGCGACGGCCTCGAGATCCTCGACCGGGTCGGCGGTGGCGACAGCTTCGCCTCCGGCCTCGCCTACGGGCTGCTGACCGGGGCAGGCCTCGAGGTCGCGGTCGAGTACGGCGCCGCCCACGGGGCGCTGGCCATGACCACCCCCGGGGACACCTCGATGGCCACCCTCGCCGAGGTCGCCGCGCTGGTGAGCGGCGCCGGGGCGCGCGTCCAGAGATGAGCACAGCACCGCGTCCCGAGGCCGCTCCATGAGCGGCGCCACCGACGAGTTCGAGGGCCTGGTCGCGGTGGTCACCGGCGGGGGCGCGGGCATCGGCGCCGCGACGGTCGGCGAGCTGCGCGCGAGGGGCGCCACCGTCGCGGTCCTCGACGTGCAGGACTCCCCCGGCGACGGCCACGTCCGGTGCGACGTCACCGACCGGGCCCAGGTCGACGAGGCGGTGCGCACTGTGCTGTCCACCTGTGGGCGACTGGACGTCCTGGTCAACAACGCCGGCATCGCGGCGGTGGGCACCGTCGAGGACAACGACGACGCCGAGTGGCATCGCGTCCTCGACGTCAACGTGGTCGGCATGGCCCGCATGTCTGCCGCCGCCCTTCCGGCGCTGCGGCGCTCGCCCTCCGCTGCCATCGTCAACGTCTGCTCGATCGCCGCCCTCAACGGCCTGCCCCAGCGGGCGCTCTACAGCGCGTCCAAGGGTGCGGTCCTCGCGCTGACCTTCGCCATGGCGACCGACCACGTCCGGGAGGGGATCCGCGTCAACGCGGTGAGCCCGGGGACCGTGCACACCGCGTTCGTCGACCGGATGCTGACGCAGTTCGACGACCCCGAATCGGAGCGGGCCGCGCTCGATGCGCGGCAGGCGACCGGACGCATGGTCACGCCCGAGGAGGTGGCCGGGGCGGTCGCCTACCTGGCCAGCCCGCGGTCCGGCTCGACGACGGGCACGGCGCTGGAGGTGGACGGCGGGGTGACGCACCTCCGGGTGAGGAGCTGATCAGGCCCAGACGGCACCGAGGTCCCGGAGTACGCCGCCTGGTGCGCCTACCCTCGGGCCGTGGCCTCCCGCACCCGCGCCGCGACGTACGCCCGCCGCCGCAAGCGCCGGATGGCGCGCGTCGAGCACGACCTCACCGACGAGCAGTGGGCCGCCCTCATGGACGCGTGGGGCGGCTGCGCCTACTGCGGCGGGGACGGCGCGGCGCTGCAGAAGGACACGATGCTCCCGATCTCGCGCGGCGGGCGCTACACGCTGGCCAACGTCGTGCCGGCCTGCGGCTCGTGCAACGCGAGCAAGTGCAACACCGAGGTCACCACCTGGCTGCGCCGCAAGAAGCTCGACGACGGCGCGTTCCTGCTGCGGCAGCTGGAGATCGCCCAGCTGGTGGCCACGGACGGCACCGACTGAGCCCCTCAGCTGCTGGAGTAGCGGTGGCTCTTGGCGGCGTGTCCCTGCTCCCGGGTGCACGTGCGCCCATTCATCGACCGGTGCCCGCACAGCGCGTCGGCCGCGGGCGCAGGAGCCACGGCCTTGGCCCGGGCGGGTGGGGCCGCCGGCGTGACCTTCTTGGGGGCGGCCGTCGATCCGGACTCGCGCCGGCGGTAGTTGGCCTCGCGCATCGCTCGCAGGGCCGCTTCCTTGCTCATCTGTGGCTCATCTGTGGCTCATCGGTTGCTCACGTGCCGAACCTACGCGTCCGCGCCGACGGTGGCCGGCACCGCCGGCCGGAAGTCGGGCGCCGCGTTCCGGTCCGGGGTGACTAGCGACGCCGGACGAGCGGGACGACGGCGAGGGCGCCGGCCAGTGGCGACAGCAGCGCGACGAGCCCCCAGAACGCCGGGTAGACCTGCTCGCCGTACTCGCTGGCCGCGAGCAGCGTGACGGCCAGCCCGGCCATCACGACGGTGGCGGTGACCGTCGCCCACGACGCCCAGCGGCGGCCCGAGCGTGCGCCGAGAAGGGCGACGAGCCAGAGCAGCACGCCCAGGCCGGCCACGGCGTACACGAGCCCGTAGACCACACCGGCACCAGGCGACGTGCCGTGGGAGTCGTAGACGTCGTGGGCGTGGTCCATGAGCGTGCGAGCGCCCGTCTGGTCGACGAACGCGGCCACGGCCAGCGCGACCGAGAGGGCGACGGCGCCGGTCAGGAGCCCGACGTCCGCGCCGGGCCGGCGCGCGGTCCGCACGGGCCCCCGGGTACTTACAGATAGTGACTGTCTCATAGCACGTGACTGTACGAACAGGACTGAAGAGAGTCAATGCCAATTAGACAGTGACTTGCTCATTGTGGGGCAGTTCACCTACGCTCGCCCCATGGCAGGCGGGCTCCGGGCACGGTGGCGATCCGAGGCGATGCGCACCATCCAGGAGCGGGCCCTGGACCTCTTCGACGAGCGTGGCTTCTCTCAGGTCACGATCGAGGAGGTCGCGACGGCGGCCGAGGTGTCGCCGTCGACGGTCTACCGCCTGTTCGGGACCAAGGAGGGGCTGCTCGTCGCCGACGAGTTCGACAGCATGAGCCAGGAGGCGGTCGAGGGCCTGCTGGACCTCGACGATCCGGTGGGGAGCCTGGTCGACATCGTGGTGCGCTACGAGAACGCGCCCAGCGCCGAGGACCGCGGCGGACCCGACCCGGCCAGGCGGATCCGCTACTTCTTCGAGGAGCCCTCGGTGCGGATGGCTGCGTGCGCCGCCCTCGACCGGGCCGGTCAGCGCATCGCTCCCCTGCTGCGGCGTCGCGAGCTGAGTGACGTGCAGGCACGCGTGGCCGCCAACGCCCTGGTCTTCGGCTACTTCGGAGCTCTCGAGGAGTGGCACCGCGACGGCGCCACGAAGCCGATCGCCGACTACGTCGACGAGGGTCTGCGTCCACTGCGTCGCTTGTGGGAGTAGCGGCCGGTGAGGCCGGCCCCGCGCCGTGGCCGATATCGGCCAGGTGGCGGATGTCCGATGCCGTGGCGCGTACGAACGTCGTCCTGACACACCCTCGTCGGCGAGGGCCCCACGACCAAGGACGCGAGGACCGCCACCGGCATGAAGATCGAGATCACCGTCACCTCTCTCGACCCACCGCTGGGGTGGATCACCTGCCGCCCGGACGACCGGCCGACGCCCGACGAGGGTGAACGAGCAGTCGAGTTCGTGGGCTGGCTCGGCCTGCTCAGGGTCCTCGACGAGTTCATCGGAGCGCCGGGCAGCTCCCCCGATCCGCCATGACCGCGCGACCCGTGGTGCGGCCGCCGATGGCGGGTAGCATCGCGGCCATGGGCGGGGCCATCCCTGTCAGGTCGCTGCACGGCCGCGACGTCGAGCTCGGCGTGATCGCCGGGGCGCTCGACGAGGTCGCCTCGGGCCGGAGCACGGTGCTCCTGGTCGAGGGCGAGGCCGGCATCGGCAAGTCGCGGCTGCTCCTCGATGCGCTCGACCGAGCCAGGGCGCGCGACCTCCGCGTCGTCTCGGCGCGAGGCGAGGAGCTCGAACGCACCCGACCCTTCGGCGTCGTGGCGGAGGCGCTCGGCTGCCGGGAGTCGTCGGGAGACCCCGAGCTCGCGAAGGTGGGGCGGCTGTTGAGCTCGCACGTGAGCTCCGAGGGCGGACCGGTGACGGTGACCAGCGACCCCGGGCTGCAGTTCCGGGTCGTCGACGCGTTCGTCGACCTCGTGGAGGGGCTGGCCATCGGCGGCCCCGTCGTGATCGGCATCGACGACCTCCAGTGGGCAGACCCGTCGAGCCTGATGACACTCGGTGCCTGGAGCCGTCGCCTCGCACACCTGCCTGTGGCCCTCATCGGGTGTCTGCGCCCGGCCCCGCGCGCGCCGCAGCTGCAGCGGCTGATCGACGCGCTCACCGGCGACCGCGCCGAGCGGATCGGCCTGGGGCCGATCGACGACGACGCAGTGGCTGAGCTGGTCACCGAGGCCGTCGATGCACCGCCCTCTGCACGGCTGCTGAGCGAGATCGCGGGAGCCGGAGGCAACCCGTTCTTCATCACCGAGCTGCTCGCCGCCATCCGCGAGGAGGGCAGCCTCGTCGCCTTGGACGGGCTCGCAGACGTCACCCACGTGACGGTGCCTCCGACGCTCAGGCTGACGATCCTCCGGCGTCTCGGTTTCCTGTCCGAAGAGACGATGGGGGCGCTCCGGGCGGCCACCATCCTCGGCAGCAACTTCAGCTTGGCGGATCTCTCCACCACCACGACGGGCAGCGTCCTTGCGCTGTCGGAAGCCTTGCGCGAAGCGATCCGAGGCAGCGTCCTGGCCGACGAGGACGGACGGCTGCGGTTCCGCCACGACCTCATCCGGGACGCGATCTACGACGACATCCCGCGGAGTGCTCGCCTCGCCCTGCACGGCGAGGCGGGTCGCCGCCTGGCCGAGCGCGGCGCACCCGTGCGCCAAGTGGCCGAGCAGCTGGCCAGGGGTGCCGTCGTCGGGGATCGGGAAGCGATCGCCTGGATCACCGCGGCCGCCGAGGAGGCCGCGCAGAGGTCGCCTGACATCTCGGTCGACCTCTTCGACCGCGTCCTCGAGCTGATGGAGCCGAGCGACCCGGACCGCGATCGGATCACCTCGGCACGGGCCGCCACCCTGATGTCCGCCGGCCGGGTGGCGGAGGCCGAGCTGGCCTGTCGCGACGTGGTCGGCCGGACCCACGACACCACCGCCGAGGCCGCGGCTCGGGCCTGCCTCGGCCTTGCCCTGCTCACGAGCGGCCGGCCGGCCGCCGGCCTGCACGAGCTGGAGGGCGCGGCGGGCTCCCCGGAGCTCGACGAGCCCGACCGGGCTCGCGCGCTGGGCTGGGTCAGCATCGCCCGACTGTGGCTGGGCGACCTGACCGGCGCCGCGCGTGCCGCTGACGACGCCCGGGCCGCGGCCGCAGGCTCCGACGACGAGCTGACCTCGAGCATCGCCGCCTCGATCGACTCGATGGTGGCGCTCGGGGCGGGGCAGGTGGAGGAGGCGGACCGGCAGATCGAGGACGCCCTCGCCCGGGCCGGCGCGGGGGTCGACCGCGGAGGCATGGACTACCCGCTCCACGTCCCGAAGACGTTCGTCCTCATGGAGCTCGACCGCTTCGACGAGGCCCGCTTCGCACTGGACACGGGCGCCCGTCTGAGCGACCGGCTCGGTACGCACTGGCACCAGGCGAGCTACCTCATGGCCTCCGCCGTGCAGCGCTACCTCGCGGGCGAGTGGGACGACGCCGGCAACGACGCGGACACCAGCGACGAGCTCGCCCAGGTGACCGGTGAGGGCTACCACCTGATCATCACCCGCGGTGTGCAGGCCCTGTTGCAGCTGCACCGCAACGACGTCGCGGCGGCCGCGGACACCGCCGGGCGCGCCATGGAGCAGCTGGCCTCGACCGGTGCGCGCTACCACCAGCAGTGGGCCATGCTCGCGTCCGGACTCGTCCGCGAGGCTCAGGGTGACCTCGCCGGCGCCCTGCAGGTGCTGGCCGAGGCCTGGGAGCAGTGCGCCGAGATGGGCCTCATGGTCGACTTCCGGGTGATCGGTCCGGACCTGGTGCGGGTCGCCCTCCTGTGCGGGGACCGCGAGCTCGCCCAACGGGCGGTTGCGGGCCTGACCGAGCTCGCGGACGCGAGCGACGTGTCCTCCCTCGACGGAATGGTCCTGCGCTGTCGGGGGCTGCTCGAGGACGACCCGGCACTGCTGGACGCGGCCGTCGATGCGTACGCCCAGAGCCCCCGCGCCGTCGAACGGGCCGCGGCCCAGGAAGATGCCGGCGCCGCCCACCTCCGGCGCGGTGACCTCGACCGGGGCCGAGCGCTGGTGGAGCGCGCGATGGAGGCGTACGACGCCCGGAGCATGCACCGTGACCTCGCCCGGGCCGAGGCCGTCCTGCGGAGCGCCGGCATCCGGCGGGGCCGGCGCATCGCCCGGGGCCGGCCGGCGTTCGGCTGGGCGAGCCTGACGCCCACCGAGGAGACCGTGGCCCGCCTGGTCGCCGAGGGGCTGTCGAACCCGCAGATCGGTGACCGTCTGTACGTGTCGCGGCGCACCGTCCAGACGCACGTGGCCCACGTGTTCGCCAAGCTCGGGGTCACCTCACGCAGCCAGTTGGCGGTCGAGGTCACGCGTCAGAAGTCGGGGACCGAAGCGGCCGTGCGCTAGCCCCTGGTGCCTCTGAGCAGCAGGCCGACGACGACGAACCCGACGGCGATCACGGCGGCAGCCCACAGGAGCGCGCTCTGCATCCCGTCGACGAAGGCGGCCTGGGCCTGCCCGGACACGGACGCCCCGAGGTGGGTCGCGACGGCCAGCGACGAGCGGGCCTGGTCGGCGGCGTCCGGCGGGAGCCCCGGCAGCGCCAGGTCGCTCCGGTAGACGGTCTGCTGCAGGCTGCCCACCACCGCGATGCCCAGGGCGCCACCGAGCTCGCGGGCCAGGTCGTTCATGGCCGAGCCGACACCCTGCTTGGCCCGGGGCAGCGCCTCGGTGATCGCCGCCGTGGCCGGCGTCATCGCCAGTCCCATGCCGGCTCCGAGCGGGAGCAGTCCGGCCAGCATCAGCCAGTAGGAGCTGGACCGCGACAGCTGCGCCAGCACGAGCAGGCCGGCCACGATCAGCAGCAGGCCGACCAGGCATCCCGCGGCCGCGCCGACGCGCGCCGTCAGGCGAGGTGACAGCGACCTGGCCGACGGCATCAGCGTCAGGGTCATCGGGACCAGGGACAGCGCGGCGACGATGGGGCGCTCGCCACGCACCAGCTGGAGGTACTGCAGCACCAGGAAGATGAAGCCGTAGAAGGCGAAGAACTGGAGGGTGATCGAGACGACGCCCGCGCTGAACGCGCGATGGCCGAACAGCCGAGGGTCGATCAGCGGGTGCGCGCGGGTGAGCTCCCAGAGAGCGAAGACGACGAGGACGCCCACCCCGGCAGCGATCCCGGCCAGCGTCCGGGCGCTGTGCCACCCCTCGACCGGCGCCTCGATGACCGAGTAGACGCCGAGGCCGAGCCCCACGACGGTCAGCAGGGCACCGCCGAGGTCGAGCCTCGGGGCCGTCTCGTCGGCCGACTCGGGGATCACCCGGGCCGTGGCGACCAGCGCCACGAGAGACAGCACCACGTTGACGGCGAACACCGAGCGCCACGACCACTGCTCGAGCAGGAGTCCGGACACCACCAGGCCCAGGATCGCGCTCCCACCGGCGACTCCGGCCCACGCGCCCACGGCGCGTGCACGCTGCTCGGCCGGGAAGGTGCTCGTGATCGTCGACAGCGTGGCCGGCATGACCAGGGCGGCACCGACTCCGAGGATCCCGCGCAGCACGATCAGCCGGTCGGGGCTGTCGGTGAGCATCGCCGCCACCGAGCCGCCGCCGAAGACGGCGAGGCCGACGAGCAGAGCGCGCCGGCGACCGTAGCGGTCACCGACCGCCCCGCCGAGCAGCAGCAGCGCGGCGAAGACGAGCGCGTAGGCGTCGATGATCCAGGACAGCTGGGTCTGGCTCGCGCCGGTGTCGCGGGCGACCGAGGGCAGGGCGACGTTGAGCGACGCGACCGCCGACACGACGGCGGCCAACGCCAGCATGATCACGGGCAGCACCGCGCGGGACTGGTGGGGGCTGGTCCGGACGGAGGGGTGGGTGGTCATGGCTGCTTCCTGGTCGGTACGGGCGGGACGTCCGCCAGCCTCTCCGCGCGGTCCGCCGCGGACATCCGCCAGTGCGCCGACATCGGGCGTCGGGACGCCAGCGCCAGCCCGGCCAGTGCGAGAGCGGTGCCAGCGAGCCCGTCGAGCCAGAAGTGGTTGGCGGTGACGACCACCACGAGCGCGGTGACGACCGGGTGGACGACGGCGAGCCAGCGCCACGGCGTACGCACCGACACGATGACCGCCACCGCCAGCAGGACCGCCCAGCCGACGTGGAGGCTCGGCATCGCTGCGAACTGGTTCGCCAGATGGTCCTGTCCTCGCGGACCGTAGGCCGACTCCCCGAACTGCAACCCCGTGTCGACGAAGCCCAGCCGCGGGAGCATCCGGGGCGGTGCCACGGGGTAGGCGATGTGGACGGCCAGGCCCGCCGCGGTCGCGTAGGCCATCGCGGTGCGCACCCAGAGGTAGCCGGCGGGCCGGAACCGGAAGAGCACCGCCAGCACGACGACCGTGAGCGGCAGATGGACCCAGCGGTAGTAGTCGTCCGCCAGTCGCACGGCACCGACAGCGTGCCGGAGCAGCAGCGCCTGGCCGCCCGCCTCGTCCGGGAGCGAGAGCCGGCGCTCTACGCGCCAGACGCTGGCTGCATGCGCGTAGGCACGGCCGGTGTGGCGTGCCGCGAGGAGCCGCCCGGCGTTGTAGGCGAGCCACAGGCCGACCACGAGTGCCGCTTCCGGCAGGACCCGCAACCGTCGCGCCGGCGCCGGCCGGCCCGCTCCCCCGCCGGTGGCACCGGCGACCAGCGTGTCCGCTCGCGAGTCCAGCGTTCTCATGCCCCGAGGGTCGGGCCGCTGACCGCTCGCGACATCGGTGAGCTGGCGGAGATCGCCCATTTCCACGCGCTCTCCCGAGATCCGTCAGGTGGCGGATGTCGCATCCCCGCAGACGCTCCAGGCTCGCACTGCATCCACCCCCACGACCAGGAGGAGACATGACCGCAGCCACCAGCACGACGGAGGAGACCCGGACGGTCGTGGAGGAGTACGTCGCCGCCCTGCAGCGCGGTGACCTGGACGCGCTCCGGGCCAGCTTCGCGCCCGCCGCGACGTGGTCGCTGCGGGGCGACCTGCCGACGTCGGGCACCTGGATCGGGCCGGCCGAGATCCTCGACGGCTTCCTCGCCCAGATGACCGCACGGCTCGACCTGACCCAGTCCCTCAGCCAGGAGCTGTGGCGGGTGATCGCGGACGGCGACTACGCCGTGGCGGAGTGGACGAGCCGGGCGACGACCCGGTCCGGCGCGGCGTACGAGAACGACTACGCGGTGGTGTTCCACGTGCGGGACGGCCGGATCCAGGCCGTCCGGGAGTACTTCGACACCGCCTACGCCGCGCGCGTCCTCTTCGGCGAGTGACCCGCAGGGAACAGAGATGATCCTCGAGCTGGAGACCTACGAGGTCCTCGACGAACGCTTCTACGCCGTCCGCGGTGACGCGGCCCTCACGACCCACTTCTCCGGGTGCCGGTGGGCCGAGGGTCCCGCGTACTTCCCGGCCCACCGCACGGTGGTGTGGAGCGACATCCCCAACGACCGACTGCTCCGCTTCGACGAGCTGTCGGAGGTGGTGTCGGTCTTCCGGAGCCCGGCCGGGCATCCCAACGGCAACACCACGGATCCGCAGGGCAGGCTGATCACCTGCGAGCACTCGAACCGCCGGGTCACCCGCACCGAGCACGACGGCACCCTCACGGTCCTGGCCGACCGCTACCGCCCGGGCCAGCGGTTCAACAGCCCGAACGACGTGGTCGTCGCTGCCGACGGAGCCATCTGGTTCACCGACGCGAGCTACGGCATCGACAGCGACTACGAGGGGCGCCGCGCCCCCAGCGAGCTCGACGCGTGCTACCTCTTCCGGGTCGCCCCGGACACCGGCGAGGCGCAGGTCATGGCCGACGGCTTCCAGCGACCCACCGGCATCACGTTCTCGCCGGACGGCTCTTTGCTCTACGTCGCCGACAGCCGCGCCAACACGATCCGGAGCTTCCGCGTCGGCCGCGACGGCTCGCTCGAGGGCGGTGACGTGCTGGTCACCGGCACCGCGCCCAGCCTCGACTCGATGCGGACCGACGTCGAGGGCCGGATCTGGATCGCGTGCAGCGACGGTGTTCGCTGCTACGACCCGGACGGTGTCCACCTCGGCACCATCCGGACGCCGGACGCCGCAGCCAACGTCGTCTTCGGTGGTCCGCGGCGCAACGTGCTCTACATCTGCGCGACCACGAGCCTGCACTCGATCATGCTCGCCACCAACGGAGCCACCTGGCCGATCCACCCCGACCGATCCCGCCCCGACCGATCCCGCCCCGACGAATCCCACCCCGACCGATCCACGGCGCCGGACCGCGCGTGACATTCCGCGCGGCCGCTTCGTCGTGAGGAAGCCCCCTAAAAGAGAGAAGGCAGATGACCAGGATCGGAATCATTCTCGGCAGCAGCCGGCCCGGACGGGTCGGCGCGCAGGTTGCGACCTGGGTGCTCGAGAACGCGACGGCGCGAGACGACATCGAGAGCGAGCTCGTCGACCTGCGCGACCACGCACTCCCCCACCTCGACGAGGCTCTCTCGCCGATGCTGGGCCAGTACGAGCACGAGCACACCCGCGCCTGGGCCCGGACGATGGGTTCCTACGACGGCTACGTGTTCGTCACCGCCGAGTACAACCACGGCGTCCCGGGCGTGCTCAAGAACGCGATCGACTACCTCTACCCGGAGTGGCGGGACAAGGCCGTCGGGCTGGTGTCGTACGGGATCTGGGGCGGGACCGGCGCCGCGGCCCAGCTGCGCCAGATCTGCGGCCAGCTCGGGATGGCCGACGTGTCCCGGCAGGTCGCGCTGACGCTGGGCAACGACTTCCAGGACTACAAGGAGTTCAGGCCGAGCCCGCACCAGTCCGCGGCGCTCAGCCAGATGCTCGACCAGGTCGTCACGTGGAGCAGGGCGCTCGCACAGGTGCGTGAGCCAGCCGTCTCGCGCTGAGAGCAGGGTGCCCTCGACCTCGTCGCACCAGCGAGATCGGTCAGGTGGCGGATGTCGCCGGGCGGCCCGCGCCGCAGGCTCGTCGTCATCAGGTCGGCACAGCAACCGGAGGAACGATGAACGACACCGTCAGCAACGTCCGAGCGTCGCTCGGCGACATCGACGAGCTCTGGAGCCCGCAGCCGCTGGCCCGCGTCAACGACTACGCCGTCAAGGCGGTGCGGGTCCAGGGCGAGTTCGTGTGGCACCGCCACACGGCCACCGACGAGCTGTTCCTCGTCGTGAGCGGCGCCCTGGACATCGACCTGCGCGACGCCGACGGCGAACGCCGGGTGTCGCTTCGCGCCGACGACGTCTTCGTCGTGCCGCGCGGAGTCGAGCACCGCCCGGTCTCACACCAGGGTGCGGAGATCCTCCTGCTGGAGCCTGCCGACACCGTCAACACCGGAGACTCTGCGGAGGAGGTCCGATGAAGGTGCTGGTCGCAGGCGCCACCGGGGCGATCGGCCGGGCACTCGTGCCGGTCCTGAGCGCGGGGGGCCACGACGTCGTGGCGCACAGCCGGCGACCGTCGACGGTGTGGGACGGCGTACCCGGACAGGTCGAGCCGGTCCAGGCCGACGCCCTCGACCCCGCAGCGGTCGGTGAGCTGGTCACACGGGTCCGTCCGGACGTCATCGTCAACCTGCTCACCGCCATCCCGCACCAGATCGACCCGCGTCACCTGGCCCGCGACTTCGAGCTGACCAACCGGCTCCGCCGCGAGGGCACCGCCAACCTGCTGGAGGCGACCCGCACGCTGCCCGACGCCTACGTCGTCTCGGAGGGGCTCGCCTACGCCTACGAGCCGGCCAGCGGATCGGCCGACGAGGAGACACCCCTGTGGGCGGAGCCGCCCAAGCAGTTCGCCCCGAACCTCGCGGCCCTGCGCGTGCTCGAGCGGCTCACCGTGGGCGCGGGTGGCGCCGTGCTGCGCGTCGGCCACCTCTACGGCCCCGGCACCATCTATGCGGCCGACGGCTCGTTCACCCAGCAGGTGCTGGCGGGCAAGGTCGCGATGGTGGGTGGCGGCACCTCGGTCTTCTCGTTCAGCCACGTCGACGACGTCGCGACGGCCATCGCGGCCGCGGTCGACCGGCGTCCGGTCGGAGCGATCAACGTCGTCGACGACGACCCCGCCCCGATGTCGACCTGGCTGCCGCACTTCGCCGACGTGGTCGGCGCGAGGCCGCCCAAGAACGTGCCGGCGTTCGTCGCCCGGCTCGCGGCGGGAAGCTTCGGTGTCGCCTACATGACCCGGTTGCGCGGCGCGGACAACGCTCGCGCCCGGCTCCGGCTGGGCTGGCGGCCGCGCTACTCCAGCTGGCGCGACGGGTTCGGCGAGCTGCGCGGCACCGAGAGCGGCTGACCGCGCGACGGTGCCAGGACCGGTCGCTCGACTACTCGGCGTCCGGGTCGACCAGCCGCGCACCGAGCAGGCCGAGCACGCCGTCGAGATAGGCGTCGGCTGAGATGTCCGGAGCCACCAGGTGCTGGACGACGAAGCCGGGCAGGAATGCCACCAGGGCCATGGCCATGGCATCGGGGTCGCTCTCGGTGACCAGGGTGCCGTCCTCCACGCATCGCCGAAGCAGGGTGGCCAGCGCGTCGCGCAGCCCGCGGAGCCGCTCGGCCGCCATCGCCGCCACCTCTGCGTCGCGGCCCGCCTCGGCCCAGACCTGGACGGCGATCCGCGGCGAGTTGTCTCCGTGCGTCTGCATGGCGGCACCGAGGAACTCCGAGAGCACCACCGGCATGGCGAGGATGCCATCGCGGGCCGCGAGCTCCTCCAGACGATGGGCGGTGAACCCGAGCGCCTCGTCGCAGATGCTGCGGATCAGCGCCGTCTTGGACGGGAAGTAGCCGTAGACCGCACCGGCAGAGAGACCCGCCTCCTGGATCAGGTCACCCATCGTCATCCCGTGGAACCCGTCGCGCGCGGCGCGGACCGTGGCCGCCTCCAGGATCTGGCGGCGCCGTGCCTCGCGATGGGCAGCGGAGACCTTGGGCACAGGAAGAATATAAAACGAACATCCGTTCTTGACAAGTGAACGCCCTCGTCGACACAGTGGAGAACACAAACCGAACATTCGTTCTCTTGGAGATCTCACATGAGCTCGACTCTCGCCTCGCGCCTGCGCGGAACGGCCCGGCAGGTCGCCGCGCCGCTCGCTCCCGCCCTTCTCGTCACCCTGCTGGTGACCGCCTTCACCTGGCCGACCAGCCACCTGGAGCCGCGTGGGGTGCCGGTCGCCGTGAGCGGCTCCCCCGACTTCGTCGACCAGACCACGCACGCTCTCGACGCCGCCGGAGCCGATGCCTTCGACATCACAGTCGCTCCTGACGAGTCCGCCGGGGACCGGCTGCTCCGCGACAACGACGTCGACGGGTTCTTTGAGGAGGGCGGCTCCGGTCCGCAGCTGCGGCTGGCCGCAGCCGGGCGCCCGGCCGTCGCGCAGCTGCTCACCTCCGTCGAGACCTCGATGGCGGGCAGGAGCGCGCCGCCCACCGTCGTCACGACGGTGGCGGCGCCGTCCGACGACCCGCGCTCGGCCGTCTTCACCGCGTCGGCACTGCCCACGATCCTCGGGTCCATCGCGGCCGGCGTTCTGCTCTCGATCTACGGCGGCACCCGGTCCCGACGCCTGCTCGGAGTGGTCGGGGTCAGCAGCCTCTCCGGGGTGTTGCTCACGGTCGTCATGCACGACTGGCTCGGCGCCCTCGATGGCAGCTGGTGGGCGGTCTGGGGGCTGTACACGCTGGCGGTCGGGGCCGTGACGGGCGCCATCGTCGGGCTGCACAACGTCTTCGGCCGAGCGGGGATGGTGGCAGCCGCGGCCTCGTTGCTGCTGCTCGGCAACCCGCTGTCGGGTGCGACGTCCGCTCCCGAGCTCCTGCCGGACGGCTGGTCGGTCCTCGGCCAGTCGATGCCGCCCGGTGCCCTGACCTCGGCCCTGCGCTCGGTCGGGTTCTACGACCAACACGGTGCCAGCGGACCGGTCGCCGTCCTGACGGCGTGGGTCGCCGTCGGCCTGTTGCTGCTCACGGCGGGCCCCGCCTCCCGCTACCGGCGACGCGACCTGGCTGCCGCACCAGCCCGGCCGCGCCTCGTCGACGACCGAGCGAGCAGTGAGTCCGAGGAGCCCAAGCACATCTCACACAGCTCATGAGCACGGTCGCCGGGCGGCCCCGCGCCGTCGGTGAGGTCACGTTGGTGGCGTTCCTGTACGTCGGCTACACGGCCAGCCGGATGGTGGCCGACGCCAACCGGTCTCGGGCGGTCGGCCGGGCAGCGGCGCTCCAGGCACGCGAACGGGCCTGGCACATCGACGTCGAGGGCCAGCTCAACCGCCTGATCACCGGCCGGGAGGTCATCGAGGTCGCCGCGGCCTACTGGTACTCGCTCACCCACTACGTGGTCACCGCGGCCCTGCTGGTCTGGCTCTGGCGACACCGCCCCGCGGCGTACCGCCGGCTGCGCGCGACCCTCGGGTGCGCCACGGCCGCCGCCCTGCTGCTCTACCTGACCCTGCCCATGGCGCCGCCGCGGTTCCTCCCGGGCTACACCGACACCCTCGAGCGCACGTCGTGGGCCGGCTGGTGGTCAGGAGACGCGTCGGCGCCGCGTGGCCTGGGTGGTGCCACCGACCAGCTGGCGGCGATGCCCTCGATGCACGTGGGCTGGGCCGTCTGGGTGGCCCTCGCCGTGGTCGCGACGACCACCGGTCCGGCACGCCATCTTGCGTGGCTCTACCCGGCCACCACCTGCGCGGTGGTGCTGGGCACGGCCAACCACTGGACCGCCGACGCAGCCGTCGGAGCGGCACTGGTCGTGGCGGCGTGGTACGCCGTCGGGCTGCACTACCGTGGCGGTCCCTGGAGGTGGAGCATCACGTGGACGAGAAGCCCGGGGGCCACAGCGGGCAGCGCGGCGATCAACGTCGCAGAGCTGAGCGACGAATGACGGCGTCAACGAGGGCGCAACGAGGGCGGCGACGAGCCGACTGGCCCGTCGCGTCCTCCCCGGCATCGATCTCGTGCAAGCCCAGGTGGGTGCCGTACGCCGCAGCCTGGGAGCTCGACAACGCCAGGGCGCTGAGGGCGAGCGGGCCGCTGTGGGTGGTGCTGGGTGACTCGATGTCCCAGGGCATCGGTGCCGACGCCTACGACCATGGCTGGGTGCACCGGGCGGCGGCGGCCCTGGCCGATCGTGGCCGGCACTACCGCATCGTGAACCTCTCCCGATCGGGAGCCACCACGGCCGACGTGCTGGGTCATCAGCTCCCGAGCCTGGAAGGATTGGTCGACCCGCCGGCGCTGACGACACTGCTGATCGGATCCAACGACATGCTTCGTCGGGACGAGCGGGCGCACCTCGAGCGGCGGTTCGAGGAGATCCTCTGCCGGCTCCCTGAGCACACCGTGCTCGCCTACCTGCCGCAGCCCGTTCCCCTCGCCCGTCGGATCAACGCACGGATCGATGCGGCGACGGCCAAGCGACGGCTGCACCCCTTCAGCGTGCGGCCCGCGGCGCGCTATGTCTTCGGGCACCGGTCGGCTGACCTGTTCCATCCCAACAACCGGGGCTACGCCCGGCTGGCTGAGCTGTTCACGGCCGCGGCCCTTGCCGTTCCCTACTGAGGCGCGCGCGAGCTCGGGGCGGTACACGACAACGGTGGCGGACAGGATGGCCGTCGCGGTGCCGGCACCGATGACGAGAACGAATGGACTGCAGCCCGCCTCCCGGGATCTCGCGTCGCTCTGCGGCAGGGAATGCCCCTGCGGAAGCAACCTGACCGCGGGACAGGCGTCTACCAAGAGTGACCACCAGCCGCGCACCACACGGGAGCACTCCGGTGAGGACCCCCGTCGAGAGCGGTGTCTCCCTGGCCGAGCTGTACGCCGCCCACCGGCTCTCGTTCGTCCGCCTGGCGGTCCTGCTCGTCGACGACCAGGCATCGGCCGAGGACGTGGTCCAGGACGCGTTCACCCGCCTGGCCGGCAGGCTCGACCAGCTGCGTGAACCCGCCGCGGCTCTGGGCTACCTGCGCACCTCGGTGGTGAACGGCTCACGCTCGGCCCTGCGACGACGTCGTACCGCTCGCGCCTACGAGCCACCCCTCGAGCCGCAGGCGGCTCCGGACGACGCGCTCGTGCTCGCCGAGGAGCACCGCGAGGTGCTCGAGGCCCTCGACCGGCTCGCGCCGCGCCAGCGTGAGGTGCTCGTGCTCCGCTACTGGGCCGGCCTCTCCGAGGTCGAGATCGCCGAGGCCTGCCGCATCTCCCGCGGTGCCGTGAAGTCCACTGCCAGCCGGGCGCTCGACGCGCTCGAGCAGATCGTGAAGGGAGGGGCGCGATGACCGCCCTCGAGGACCGCATCGCCGCGGCGCTGGACGCCCGCGCCGACCTCGTCCGGGCCGAGCACCTCACGCCCGCCGGGCCGCCGGAGGTCGCCGCCGTCACCCCGATCAGGCGCTGGGGTCGCACCACGGCGCTCGGCCTCACCGCGGCCGCATGCGTCGCGCTGGTCGTCGGCCTGGCCGTCACGCTCGGCGACGACTCGGCCGGCCCGGCGCGGAGGGACATCCCGTCGAAACACCCCGTCGAGCACCCCGTCGAGCACCCCGTCGAGCACCCCGTCGAGCCCACGATCCACGGACCCGTCGACGTCGCCGGTGCACGGGTGGACGCGCGACGGTCTCCCGGACATCCTCCCGGCTCGGACCTACGGCTCCACGAACGCCAACGAGGACTACACCTTCCCCGACGGGACCGTGGGTCGCGTGGCTGTCGAGGACGCCCCGGACCCCTACCTGATGATCACGCCGCCGGGCACCCGTCAGCCGCTCACCGCCGCCATCGACGTCGCCGTCGGCAACCCGACCCTCGACCAGGTCCAGCTCGACCTCGGCGAGAGCACCGTCGCCGCCTCCCCCGGCGAGGTCACCGGCTACGTGACCGAGACGGTGGCGGACGGCGTCACGCACCTCATGGTGTTCGAGCTGCAGGCGGGCTCGCTCACCGCGGCCGAGGTGGTCGGCGACGTGCCGTTCGGCGGGCGCACCGACCTCGCGAACAACGTCAGCTGGACGACGTACCTGGGCCAGGACGGGCACTTCTACACGGTCAAGGGGGTCGTCGACGGCTCGACGTTCGAGTCGCAGGTGTGGCAGTGGACCGTCGAGAAGTCTGAGTCGACCGCCCACGGCCCCACCGTCACCGCCATGGCGCTCGGCACGGTCTGCATCGACAACCCGAACGGCGAGTTCGGCCACTGCAGCTAGGCGCGGTCGATGGCTCGTGGTGGCCGTTTCGTGACGGCTTGCGGACATTGTGCGGGCGGGGGACCGTGCGCATGTCCGGTGCCACTCGCGGCGAGCATCCCGTGGTCCCAAGCCGCGATGTGAGTCACGGTGGTCAAGGCTCGAGGCGGACGCCGACGTAGCCTCGCGTCATGTCTCGGCGGGGAAGGTGGGTCGCGCTCTCCGTTGCGTTCGGCTGTGCCGGACTCGCCGCAGCGCTTGGCTGGGCGGCATCACAGGAGGACTCTCCCTACCGGCACTCCCTGGTGAGGTACGACGGGGACCGCGGAGAGCCGAACCGCTACGTGAACCTCGATGACGGCGATGCCCAGTTGTCCATCGGGTCGCCCGACGACCACCGGATCGTCGTGCAGTGGCGCGATCCGGACGGGCACGGGTGGACCGCTCCGGAGACCGTCTGGACCGACCAGAAGAAGGTTCTCGTCGATGACGTCGTCCGATACGGGGGCGGCACGGTCGCGATCTATGAGACCTACACGCGCGATGTCCACAGCGACAGCGACATCGACGCGGTGGACGTGGCGATCGTGTGCCGAGAGCGCACCTGCACGGCTCAAGGGTCGACGGGGGCCGGAGGCGAGCCCCAGGTTGCGCCCGACGGCCGCACTGCCTACCTCGGCCAGGACCGGGAAGGGGCCTATCTCTGGACGCCGGACCGCGGGATCCGCCGCGCCCCGTGGTCGGGTCACCCCGGGTTCGACTATCACGAGGAGTCGCCCTCCGTGCCGGTCCTCGCTCCTGACGGGTCCTTGCGCGTCGTCGCGTCCCGACCCTCGCGCGGCCACTGCACGTTCGAGCTCCTCGCCAGCGCACCCGGGTCCGCCGACCTGACCCCGGTGGGATCAACCACCGAACCGCTGCGCGGCCCGGGCCGGTCCGACTGCTCGTCGTACAACGACACCTTCAGCACCCACTGGCTGGCGGTGCACCCGAGCGACCACCGGGCGCGCAACTTCTGGTTCGTCCGGGACGGCGACGCCTGGTCCGCCAGCGGTCACGATCCGAGTGGACTGCGACTCGTCGACGTCCACAAGGGCTGTTGCGAGACCGGCATCGCCGGGTTCGTCCACTGGAACGACATCGCCTACGGCTCGCCCGACGGCCACCAGATCCTGGTGCAGTCGCACCTGCTGGGCGAGGAGAGCTGGAGCGAGCCCACCCTCCTTCCCGGTGCGCCACCGGGCTACCGCTGCACCTGGATGGAGGGCCACGAGGTCGGCGACGGGTACGCCGTGACGATGACCTGCCACTCCGGGAAGGCGCACAACGTCTGGCTCGGGGACGCCTACGCCGTCGCCGCCTCCCCTGACCTGACCCATTGGGAGGCGACCTTCATCACTGACGTGCACAACCAGCCCCTGGTCGAGAACGACGAGCTCCGGGTCGGCCGCACCACCTGGACGCCCGAGGGCGGTTTCACCACGCCCTGACCGCGACCGCAGCCCACGCGCATCGGTCGTTGAGCGCGCGTTGAGGCCGGTCAGGTGCAGGATGGTTCGTGGGGCCGCTCGAGCGGTTTCCGGGCCGCGATCGTGAACGTACAGGGGATCTTGTCGCGCCACTCGGGGCCGAACTCCCACGACCCGTTGACGGGCGCTGTCAGCTCGGAGAAGCACCACGGGAGAGACTTGCCCTCGTCGAAGCGCTCCAGGACCAGGCCGGCCGCGAGAAGCGATCCGACGATCTCCGAGAGCGAGTGAGGCCATTCGTAGATGCGGGTATGGGCGGTCGTGCCCTCGCCGGCGTACGTCGAGCCGTCGTCCCAGGTCTGCGCGCTACCGTTGGCGAAGTAGCGGTAGCCCACCACCGGCGTGCCGGCCGCCTCGTCCAGCGCCAACAGGGTCGGGTGCCCGTCGCGGATGTAGAAGACACCGCCCGGGCGCAGGAGAGCGGCGACCTGGCGGGCCCAGGCAGCGAGGTCGCTCAGCCAGACGATCGTGCCGACACTGGTGTAGACGACGTCGAAGTCCCCGGACACGGCCTCGCGTGCGGCAAGGACATCCGACTCCACCCAGGCGATCTCGAGGCCGGCCTCGTCGGCGAGACGCCGGGCGACGTCGAGCGAAGCCGGCGAGAAGTCCAGCCCCGTGACGCGTGCCCCCAACCTCGCCAGGGAGAGGGTGTCCGTACCGATGTGGCACTGCAGGTGCAACAGATCGAGGCCAGCCAGCGGTTCGTCGAGGTCACCCGCGTTGTCGGGCATCGGTGCGCTGCCGACGAGGTGCTGCAGCAGGACCGGGAGGTCGTCGCGGATCACGGTGCTGATCGCCTGGGGGTCGGCCGCGAGCGCATGGGCCCCGTAGAGGTCCTCGTGCAGGACCGCACGGTCCTCCCACAGCTCGCGGTTGGCGTCCCGGGCCGCCTCCCACCCAACGGCGCTGTCGTGGCCCACCGGCGCTGCCCCGAGGTCGCCGATCTCGTCCATGTCCTGCGCTCCTCACATCTATGGACTGTCGTGCCCCCCATTGCATCAAGCGCACCAGGCTCTTGGCCGTTCCCGCTGACACCGCGACCCCAAGGGCAGGTTTCCCGCAACGGTGTGGGCAAATGAGCAGGGTGCCGAGCGGCCGCAGGAGCCAGCATTGACCACCGACCTCCAGGTCGCCACCAGAGCGTCAAGGAGACGGTGGCCGACCTCGACGTGCAGTCTGCGTCGCTGGGGAGAGGCGGATGCCCAGCGCCGTGCCGGCCCGCGACATCAGGGTGTCGAACGGGCGCGCCCCGATGGCCGGTACTCCGAGCTGGGCGCAGCGCTCGGCGAGCCGCTCGCTCTGTCGTGCCGCAGCCCTCGCCCGAGCACGCTGATCGCCGCCGTGCTCGTCACCGTGTTCGCCGCCGTGCTCGTCACCGTGCTCGTCACCGTGCCGCCGCAACAGGTTCGCTCTGATCTCGTCCTCGAGACCCAGCAGGAACACCGACCGGGCGCCTACCGCGCGGGCCTGCACCGCCACTTCCGGCGAGATGAAGTCACCCTCGAACACCGTGGAGGTCCCGCTCTCGACCCTGTTCGAGAGGGCGGCCAGGACGGCCGGCGCGAAGAAGGCTGCGACCTGTTCGGTGGCTTCGGCCAGCTCGTCGGCCGAGTCGGTGCGCAGGTAGGTCCTCGAGGGCTCGTAGTACTCCGGCAGCCGGTCCGGCGGCACCAAGGCCTCGATGGCCGTCTGCAGGTCATCGATCTGCGCGACGGTGCTCCCGATCTTTCGAGCCAAGGCGTGCGCGAGGCGACTCTTGCCCACACCCGGAGGCCCTCCCACCAGGATGAGGGAGATCGGCATCCGCGCCGACGAGTCCAGGATCATCGTGCGATCCTCCCTCCCTTGACGCCGCCCGGGCCGGCACGACCCGATCTCCGTGCTTGCCGACTCTTCTACACCGACTCAGGTGCTCGAACGTCCTGCCGAGCGTCCCTTCATCGTTGTTCGGCGGATCCTCACTGGTTCCGCGCACGTCTCCGTCCACCTGTCGCATGGAGACGGCAGCAACCCTCCGGCCTGAAGTCTGCGGCGGTTGGTCGACGGGTGACGCGGTCTCTCTGATCAGACATGCCGAGGCGGGGTGTGCACTCGGTCGCCGTCTTAGAGGTTCTTGACTGCTCGGATGGCGGCGACGGCGCGCGGAAAGCCGATGTATGGGAAGCAATGCACGAGTGCGGCGACCACGGCGGTCCTGGAGTTGCCTACCTGGAGGCAGGCGCGGCCATGAGGGCCGAGCTGTGCCGCGGTGTCGCCGAGCGTGGCCAGCGCGCACAGCACGAGGAGCTCGCGCTCGGCCAGGGTGAGCCCGTCGCGGGTGTAGAAGTCGCCGAAGCAGAACTCGGTCAGAAACCGAGGAAGCGCCTCGTTGAACGGCTCGGGCAGGTCGGCCATGTCTTCCTTGATCTCGGTCCCGTACAACGGAGCTTGCTCGGCGAGGCCCTTGGGGTAGCGGTCGGCGTCGGAGACCGTGCCTTGGGGAGGTAGCGGTAGGTCCACGCCCCGGTCTCGGAAGGCCTCGTTGATCGTGGTGACGGCATTGAGCGTGCGTGGGAAGCCGATGAACGGTGCCAGCTGGTAGATCGCCTCACGGATCTGGATCGGTTGCACACCGACGTGCAGCGCTGCTGAGGTGTGGGACCTGAGCTGGGGCAGGGCCTGCAGGCAGGCCAGGACCGTCACGGTGATCAGCTCACGGGTCTGGTCGCTGAGTACGCCGGTGTCGAAGACGTCGCCGAAGATGAATCGACGCAGGATGTCTCCCAGCTCCGGATCGTCTTCGGGTGCACCGGCGTCGCGCGGGCCGAACAGCCTCTCGTAGGTGGCCTCGGCGTGGGCTTGCCGCACAGATGTGTCCATGGTGCTCAGTCCATCACCGAATCTGTCCCAAGCTCCTCTCAGATGGCTCCGCTGTACGACCAGATCCTCGAGCGCACCGCATGCGGAGCCAGATCTCTGGCACTGGGCGGCGGTGCGGGGTCGCCGTTCCCGACCCGCTTTACGCCGCGAGTGGGCGGGCGTGTGGTGATGGGTTGAATGTTTCCGTTCAGATGGGTCGCGGCCGCCCTTGACACCGACCGACGAAGGTTGACGTGGTCGGCTGGTCGTGCCTGGTCGAAGATGTCGCATATGGATCCAGACCACGCGCGACGACGGGTAGCCGAGCTTGATTGGTGGCACACGATCGAGGTCGCTCCCGGCGTCCTGACGCCGGGGGGCTGGGACCTGCGTACCACCGCCGAGCGAATGCCCTGGCCGCCATCCTTGGCCGGCATGCGTTGTCTCGATGTCGGCACCATGGACGGTTTCTGGGCTTTCGAACTGGAACGGCGAGGCGCACAGGAGGTCGTCGCCGGTGACGTTCTCGACGCGCACAGGCTCGACCACTCTGTCGCGGACCGACTGTCCGGCAGTCGGTTCCGTCGTTCGTCAGAGCAGAACTTCGCTCTTGCCGCCGAGCTGCTCGGGTCGCGAGCCGAGCTCCGCGACCTGAATGTCTACGACCTGGACCCAGCCGAGGTCGGCGAATTCGACCTTGTGGTGATGGGATACGTGCTGCAGATGCTGCGCGACCCCTTGCGCGGGCTCGAAGCGGTACGGCGGGTCTGTCGAGGGCACCTCATCGTGCTCGACACCGTGAGCCGCCCCCTCGACCTGCTCCCGGCACCCCTGGCCCGCCTCGACGCACGCCGTGACGGCAGTGAGTGGTTCATCTTCAACCGCCGCGGTCTGCACAAGGCCCTGGACCTGGCAGGCTGGGTCACCGAGGAGGCGACGCCCGTTCTCAAGGATCGACCGGGGCCGGGAGTCGTTCGCGGTGAGCACACGCGCACGCGCCGCGCCATCCATGCCTCCGGTTTTCGCGGCCGAAGCGCCGCGATCCGAGCAAGACCGATGGCCTAGGACTCGGGCGCGCTACCTCCGCCGCGATCGGGACGCTTCATCTGGCGCAAAGCTCTGATGTCCGGGAGTCGCACCCGCGCGCCCGACAGTCCTGAAGGTGTTCATACTAGGAACGTGTCAGCCTCGTCAGAGGCTGGCTTCGCGGACGTGGTGTAGTTGCAGCACGCTTCCCTTCCAGGGAAGGAGTCGAGGTTCAAATCCTCGCGTCCGCTCCAAAAGAGCCCAGTCAGGGTCAGACGTTGAAGCGGAGCTCGACCACGCCCCGTCCCCGAACAACGACTACGACAACGCTCGAGGACTGACGCGTCGGTGGACAACGACGCGAAGACCGCGCACCTCGGTCTCCTTCTCGAGCCGCACCCGTCGAGACCTACCCGGCCGCACCGGCAGGGGCGGCGAGGCGCGTCGAAAGGTCAGGGAGCCGGCCGGCCTCGGTCGGTGATGGCCTCGGCCGGTTCCACGAACGAGTGCTCCATCGCGCGACCGCCCAGCATGACCGCGGCGATGAGCGCCGCGACCAAGGCCGCGATGCCGCACACGAGGTAGCCGATCGCGTAGGCGTGGGAGAGCGCGTGGAACGCGGTGTCCTGCAGCGGGTTGAAGGGGATCGGCTTGCCGTCGGGACCGGGGACCTGGGCGGGGACGCCGTTCTGCCCCAGCGGACCGGACTTCACCGCGCCGACGGCAGCCTCGACGCTCGCCCTCTTGTCGGCCGGCACGTGTTCCGGCGAGGCGTAGAAGCTCGCCAGTGCCGACTGGAGGGTCGGCGACCCGGCGACCTTCGCGTTGATCGCATTGGCCGCATTGGTCAAGGCGATCGCGCCGACGATGGCCGGCCCGAGGGTGAGTCCGAAGTCGCGCAGCATGCTGGTCGCACCGCTGGCCATGCCCGCTTTCGTGGTCGGCACGCTGTTGACCGCGACCACCGTGATCGAGGTGACCGCCAGCTTGAACCCCGCACCGACGACCAGGAGCGGCACCGCGACTGCTGCGATGGAGAGGTTGGTCGCCGGGATGGCGGCCAGCACGAGGTCGCCGACGCCGATCAGACCCATGCCGGCAGCCAGCACCCACCCGGGTTTGTACCGCTCGATCATCCGGCTGCTGACCGGGAACAGCACCACACCCATCACGTTCAGGCAGAAGAAGCCGATCGAGGTCTTCAACGGTGTGTACTCCTGGATCGCCGAGAGCCGGATGCTCGTGTCGTACGCCGTCCCGAGGTAGGCGAACATCCCGATCACGGTGACGACGGCCGAGACGGTGAAGGTCCGGTTGCTGAACAGGTCCAGCTGGATCAACGGCCGGTCGACCCGACGCTCGACCACGACGAAGACGACGAGGAACACCGCGGCGACCACGAACCCACCGACGACAGTCAGACTCCCCCAGCCGTCGTCAGCACCCTGGATCACGGCGTAGAGCAGTGCGAAGAGGGCCACCGCGATCGTGATCTGCCCGGGCCAGTCGAGCGACCTGCCCTGGGGCGCAGAGGAGTTCTCGGCCATCGTCAGGGTGATCAAGGCGCTCACCGCAGCCAGCACGGCCATGGCGAGGAAGGCGTAGCGCCAGCTCGAGAACTCCCCACCCGAGTGGTCGATCCGGGCCAGCACACCGGCGAGCACCGGCGAGATGAACCCCGCACCCGTCAGCGCGGCCGCCCAGATGGAGATGGCGTGCGCCCGCTGCTTCACGCTGTGCGTGCCGGCGGCGAGCATGGCGATCGAGGTCGGGAAGATCGCCGCTGCGCCGATGCCGGAGATCACCTGCCCGGTCAGCAGCACGCCGACTCCGCCGCCGGGGGTGAAGAACCCGAGGAGTCCCCCGGCCATCATGAGGACGGCACCGATCGCCAGGAGCCGCTTGCGGCCGAACAGGTCTCCGGCGACGCCGAAGGAGAGCTCCAGGAGCGTGACCGGGACCAGGAACGCGTCGGAGACCCAGGTGAGCTGGGTCGACGTGGTCCCGAGGTCCTGGTTGATGTAGCCGTTGATCACGGCCGGGATCGACAGTCCGATCTGGGCGACGGCGACGGCGCCGGCAGCGGCCACGAGGGTCCCGACGCTCAGCCTCTGCTGGTGGTCGGAGCGGTCGTGGAGGCGGTGGCTTCGCTCATGAATCAGAGCAAACCATGTCGGAAACCTGATGTACAGGTTTCCTGATGATCGATTTCACTCCGCCGGCGGAGAGCCTTCCGGCGAGCGGGCGGCCAGCGCCTCTCGACACCGTTGGAGCGACTGCCGCAGCTTCGCCGACTCCTCCTGCGAGAGCAGCGACAGCATCTCGAGCTCGAGGTCGGCGACCCGGGGACGCATCCGTTCGAGCAGCTCGCGGCCCGCAGGGGTCAGCGCGATCACCAGCCGGCGCCGGTCCGCCGGGTCGCGATGCCGCTCGATCAGGCCGCGGTCGAGCAGCGCGGTGACCATGTCGGCCATGGTCTGTGAGGTCACGAAGGAACGCCGCGCCAGGTGGGCCGACGTGAGGTCGGGGTGCTGCTCGAGGACCGTCAAGGCGGTGTACTGGAGAGCGGTGAGACCGGCGGGGCGAGCCAGCTCCTCCAGCCTGGCTCGCACGGCCAGCTCGACCTGCTTCATCAGGTAGAGCAGCGTGGGCCCGGACGCCGTCCCGCCGGCCCGACCCTTCGAGTCGGTCATGGACACCTCACCCGGCGAGAGTAGTGGCGGGCCACGGCACGCTCAGGACAACCCCAGGATGCCGGCCGCCGTCCCCTTCAGGATGGCTGGGAGGCGCTCCTCCGCGAAGGCCGAGCTCGGCGAAGTCCTCGAGCCAGCGCTCGGGGGTGATCAGGGGATAGTCGCTGCCGAACATCACCTTGTCGCGGAGCTGGCTCCCGGCGGCGCGCACCAGCTCGGGCGGGAAGTACTTCGGCCGCCAGCCCGAGAGGTCGATGAACACGTTGGCCTTGTGGGTGGCCATCGAGATGGCTTCGGCCTGCCAGGGCACCGACGGATGGGCCAGGATCACGACGAGTCCGGGGAAGTCGGCGGCGACGTCGTCGATCAGAAGCGGGTTCGAGAAGCGCAGCTTGATGCCTCGGCCTCCCGGGAGCCCGGCGCCGATCCCGTTCTGACCGGTGTGGAAGAGCGCCGGGACGCCGAGCTCCTCCAGCGCACCCCACAACGGGCGGAAGGCGGGGTCGTCGGGCGAGAACGCCTGCAGGCTCGGGTGGAACTTGAAACCGCGGACGCCGTGGACGTCGACGAGGCTCCGCGCGCGCCGGATCGCGTCCTGGCCCTGGTGCGGGTCGACCGAGCCGAACGGGATCAGGACGTCGGCGTGCTCCGTGGCCTGCTCGGCGATCTCCTCGCTGGACAGCGCCGGGTGTCCCGTGGCGGTCGTGGCGTCGACGGTGAACACGACCGCGGCCATGCCGCGCCTCGCGATAGCGGGCCGCCAGGTCAGCGACCGTCGGCGTCCGGCTCTCGGCACCCTTGAAGTACGCCGCGGAGGCGTCCAGCAGCTCCTGGTCGAGGGAGAGGTGACCGTGGTCGTCCGCCTCGACGTGCACATGGACGTCGAGAGCGCGGATCGCCTCGACGTCGATGCGGGGCTCGTAGCGGCTCATCAGTCTGCCTCTCGGAGTCGGGACTTGAGCAGCTTGCCGGAGGCGTTGTGGGGAAGCTCGGGCAGCAGCACCACGGACCTCGGCAGCTTGTAGCGGGCCAGCCGGCCGTCGAGGTGGGCGAGCAGCTCCGTCTCGGTCGTCGCCGCGCCGGCTCGCAGCACCACGAAGGCGCGGCCGACCTCGCCCCACTGCTCGTCGGGGACGCCGATCACCGCGCACTCGGCGACCCCGGGGTGGCTGTGGAGAGCCTGCTCGACCTCAGCGGGGTAGACGTTCTCCCCGCCGGAGATGTACATGTCCTTCAGCCGGTCGACGATGCGCAGGTAGCCTTCGTCGTCCACCGTGGCCAGGTCGCCGGTGTGCAGCCACTCACCGGTGAACGCGCGGGCCGTGGCCTCGTCGTCGTGCCAGTAGCCGGCCGTCACATTGGGTCCCGAGACCAGCACCTCCCCCGGTCGACCGACGGGGACGTCGTTGCCGTCGGGGTCGACGACGCGGACGTCGCTGAAGAAGCACGAGGTGCCGGCCGAGCCGAGCTTGCGGATGCCATCGGCGGCCCGGAGCATCGTGGTGCCCGGCGAGGCCTCGGTGAGGCCGTAGCCCTGCACGATCATCAGACCTCGGTCCAGCCACGTGCGGAGCAGGGTGTCGGGGATCGGCGCCCCACCGCTGAGCGCGATCCGGAGGCTCGACAGGTCGGCCGTGTCGAAGCGTGGCGCGGCGGCCAGCGCGAGGTACATCGACGTGACGCCGAACAACAGGGTCACCCGCTCGCTCTCGATCAGCTCGATGGCACGCTCGGCGTCGAACCTGGCCTCCAGCAGGGCGGTGCCGCCCTTGAGGATGGTCGGGAAGAGCAGCTGGTTGAGCGCCGCGGTGTGGAAGAGCGGCGCCGTGACCAGGGCAACCTCCTCGCTGCCCAGGTCGATGTCGACCATCAGGTTGTAGACGTTCCACACGATGTTGCCGTGCGTGAGCATCACGCCCTTGGGGCGCCCGCTCGTGCCGGACGTGTACTGGATCATGAAGACGTCGTCGAGGCCGACCGGTTCGTCGACCTCCTCGACCGGGCCCTCGGACGACCCGCTCAGGAGGCCGTCAAGACCTCTGCCGCCCGCCCGGGAGAACCCGACGGGATCAAGCCCCAGCGCAGCCACCTCGGGCGCGGCGACCGCGTGGGAGAAGGAGTCCTCCACCAGGAGTGTCTCCGCGCCACTGTGCTCGAGGACGTAGGCGAGCTCGGGCGGCGCCAGCCGGGTGTTGACCGGCACGAAGACCGCGGCCAGCTTCGCGGTCGCGAACATGGCCACGACCAGCTCGACGGAGTTGAGGCCGAGGAAGCCCACCCGGTCGCCCCGGCCGACGCCCCGCGCCCGGAGCCCGAGAGCGAGGCGGGTGGCGTCGCGGTGCAGCTCGGCGTACGTCGTGCTGCGGCCGTCCTGCACCAGGGCCGCCCTGGCCGGTGTCATGCGGGCGCGGCGACCGGTCCACGAGCCGAGACCGTGGTCCTTCATCCCAGCTCCTCGTGCGGCGCCGGCGCGAGGCCCAGTCGTTGCTTGGTCGCGACCAGCTCGCGCAGCGCGCGGTCACGGGCCGCGAGCACCTCGACCTCGCGACCGCCGAGCTCCTCGGTGACGCCCTCGACGAGCGTCGAGACCAGCTCGGGAGTGAGCTCGGGCGCTCCGAGGTCGTCCCACCAGCCGACCATCGGCGGACCGAGGTGGTCCAGGACGTGTGCGAGACCGCCGGGGCCACCGGACAGGTGCTGGGTCGCGATCGGGCCCAGGAGTGCCCAGCGCAACCCCGGTCCGGACGCCACCGCGGCGTCGAGATCGGAGACGGTGATGGCGCCCCTGCCGACCAGGTCGTAGGCCTCGCGCCACAGCGCCGCTTGCAGCCTGTTGACGACGTGACCCGGCAGCTCGGCACGCACGCGCACGGGCAGCCGTCCGAGCCGGGTCATCATCGTCATCGCGGCGTCGATCGCCTCCTCGCTGGTCGCCCGTCCTCCGACGACCTCCACCAGCGGGACCAGGTGGGGCGGGTTGAACGGGTGGGCGACCAGCACCCGCTCCGGGTGGGCGCAGACGTCCTGGAAGCTGCTCGGTCCCAGCCCCGAGGAGCTGCTGGCCAGCAGCACGTCGGGATCCGTCGCCGCGTCGAGCGCGGCGAACAGCTCGCGCTTGACGTCGACCCGCTCGGGGCCGGCCTCGAGGACCAGGTCGGCGCCCTCGACGGCGTGCGCCAGGTCCTCGCAGAAGTCGAGGCGGTCCAGCAGCGGGCCCAGGTCGGCTGCGGGGGTGTCGAGGAGGTCGATGAGCTGTGCGGAGACCTGTGCGCGGAGGCGCGGCTCCGATCCGGGCGCAGGGTCGCTGGCCCGCACCGCCAGCCCGTGAGCGAGGGCGAGGGCGACCCAGCTGCCCCCGATCGAGCCCGTGCCGACGACCGCTACCTGGTCGAGCCGGCGCCGCACGGTCATCGGGCTGCGTCCGCGGCGTACTGGGCGGCCAGGGCGACGAACGGGTCCAACGTGCCGGGGCGCGCGAGAGCGTCGGGGCTGGCGACCAGCTCGGGAGCCGTGCCCTGGAGGATCCGCTTGACGGGCAGCTCGAGCTTCTTGCCGGTGAGGTTGCGCGGGATCGCCGGCACCTCGACCACCCGGTCCGGGAGGTGGCGCGGGGAGAGCGAGGTCCGCAGCGCCGTGCGGATCTCGCCGGTGAGCGTCTCGTCGAGCGCTCGTTCAGGGCCGACGACGACGAAGAGCAGCAGCTGGCCGTTGCCGCCCGCGGGATCCTCCAGGTGGACGACCAGGCTGTCGGTGATGCCGGGCAGCTCCTCGACGACCCGGTAGAACTCGGCCGTGCCCAGGCGCACGCCGCCCCGGTTGAGGGTGGCGTCGCTCCGCCCGGTGACCACGCAGCTCCCGTCGGGCTCGAACACGATCCAGTCCCCGTGCCGCCAGACTCCCGGGTAGTGGTCGAAGTACGTCGCCCTCAGCAGTGAGCCGTCGTCGTCACCCCACAGCCCGACCGGCATCGACGGCATCGGTGCGGTCACGACGAGCTCGCCCGGTTGTCCGACGACGTCGTGGCCGTCCTCGTCGAATGCGTGCGCGTCGACGGCGAGGGCGCGCCCCGAGATCATCCCGGCGCGCACGGGCAGCAGCGGGTTGTTCTGCACGAGGCCGCTGCACACGTCGGTGCCGCCGCTACCGACGTTGAGCTGCACCTGCGGGCCCAGCTGCTGGCCTATCCAGGCGTAGCCCTCGGGAGGCAGCGGGGCGCCCGCCGAACCGACGACCCGCACCCGGAGGTCCAGGTCGCTGACGGCGACGCCGGCCGCCCGGCACGCCATCACGAACCCGGGGCTGGCGCCCATCATGGTCGCCCCGGTCTCCTCCGCGAGCCGCCACTGCCACGCCAGGTCGGGGAACGCCGGGTCGCCGTCGATCATCACGACCGCCGCGCCGACGAGCAGCGAGGAGACCAGGGCGTTCCACATCATCCACGCGGTGGTCGAGTACCACAGCAGCGTGTCGCCGCGCCCGAGGTCCCAGGACAGGGCGTGGTTCTTGAGGTGCTCGAGCACGATGCCACCGTGCCCGTGCACGATCGCCTTCGGCTTGCCGGTGGTGCCGGACGAGAAGAGCACGACCAGCGGGTGGCCGAACGGCACCGCGACGGTCTCCGGGACCGGGTCGGTGACGGCGTTGAGCAGCTCGGGCCAGGAGGCGCAGTCGTCGACGGACCACGAGCCGTAGCCGATGTCGACGACGTGCCGCACGCTCGGGAGGGCAGCCCGGATCTCCGCGACCTCGCCACGGCGATCGACCTCCTTGCTGCCGTAGGCGTAGCCGCCGGCGACCAGCAGGAGCACCGGCTCGATCTGGCCGAAGCGGTCGACGACGCTGCGGGCGCCGAACTCGACGGCGCAGCTGCTCCACACCGCTCCGAGCCCGGCTGCCGCGAGGTGGGCGACCAGCGCCTCCGGGCAGTTCGGCAGGTAACCCACCACCCGGTCGCCGCTGCGGACCCCGAGGTCGACAAGGACCCGCCGGGCCCTGGCCACCTGGTCACGGAGCTCACCCCAGGTCAGCTCGAAGTCGGGGCGGGTCTGGGACCGGGCGTGCACGGCGACGGTCGCGTCCGCGGCGCCGGCACCGCCCAAGGCGTGCTCGGCGTAGTTGACCAGCGAGCCGGGGAACCACTCTGCGCCGGGCATGGTGCGCTCGGCGAGGACGGCGGTGCGTCGGCCGTGGTCGGTCACCTCGAAGAACTCCCAGACCGCCGACCAGAAGCCGTCGAGGTCATCCACCGACCAGCGCCACAGGGCGGGGTGGTCGCGCAGCTCCAGTCCGCGGTGCTCCTTGAGCCAGCCGATGAACCGCCCCACCTGACTCTTCTGCAGGACGTCGGGTGGTGGTGACCAGACGACGTCGCCGGCGCTGATCGTCGCAGTCACCGGTCGGCGACCTTCGCGCCGCGGCCGTCGAGAAAGGCCTGCATCCGCTGCTTGGCGTCGTCGGTGCCCTGGGCGATCGCGGCGATCATCGCCTCCATGAGGTAGCCCTCGCGTGGGTTGGCCTCCGCGATCCGCGGCAGCGCCTGGACCACGGCGTAGTTGGTCTGGGGTGCGTTCTCGGCGATGCGGCCGGCCAGCTCCAGGGCGGCCTCGAGCCCGGCACCGTCCTCGACGACGTACTGGCTGATCCCCGCGGCGGCACCTTCTTCCGCGTCGTACCGACGACCCGTGAGCATCAGATCTGTCATCCGGGCCACCCCGATCAGTCTCGGCAGCCGCACGGCGCCGCCGCCGCCCACGAACAGCCCCCGCTGGCCCTCCGGGAGCGCGTAGAACGTGGACCGCTCGGCGATCCGGATGTGCGTAGCCGCGGCGAGCTCGAGGCCGCCACCGACGACGGCGCCCTTGAGCGCTGCGACCACCGGAACCGGGCCGAACTCGATCAGCTCGAAGACGCGGTGCCACGTCCGCGAGTGCTGGACGCCGGCGATGGTGTCCCGCGCCGACATCTCGGCCAGGTCGAGACCGGCGCTGAAGTGGTCACCGTCCGCGGCGATGACCACGGCAGCGACCTCGCTCGGCTGGCTCGTGAAGAACCGTTCGATGCCAAGCACCATCTCGTCGCTCAACGCGTTGCGCTTGTCCGGACGCGCCAGGGTCAGGACCGCCACCCGGTCCACCACCTCGGCTCGCAACGACGAGGGCAGGGCGGGGAGCTGTTTCCCCTGGGGCGTCGTACCGGCCAAGGCGTCCTCCGTAATAAACAGGTTTCCTGATTATTACACCACGCCCATCCGAGCCGCCACCACCACGAGGTGCTGACGGGACTAGGGCCGCGCGATGGTGACGCTGGCGCCGGCCGTCCCAGCGACCCGGGAGACACAGGCGCAGAACACGTCGTTGCGCTGCTGCTGGGCCTGGCTGAGGAAGACGTCACGGTGGTCGAGCTCGCCCTCGACGTCGAGCACCTTGAGCGTGCACAGTCCACACTCGCCCTTCCTGCAGTCCGAGATCACCTCGATGCCGGCCTCCTCGAGCGCGTCGAGCACGGACTCGTCGCGCCCGACCTCCACCTCGCGGCCCAGGTCGGGGATGTGCACCGTGAACTCGCGGGCGGGCCAGCTGCCGCTGTTGCCGAAGGTCTCGAAGCGCAGGTGAGCCGGGGGCAGGGCCGTCGCTCGTCCAGGCGCGCCGTACGGCGTCCATGAGGCGAATCGGTCCGCAGACGTACAGCTCGGTGGACCGCGCGTCAGGGGCGCCTGCGATCTCCTCGACGAGAGCCTCCGGGTCGAAGGGCGTCCCCTCGTCGCTGACGTGCAGCCGCAGCCGGTCGCCGTGTTCCTCCAGCAGCTGCTCCAGGTAGGCGAGCCGGCTGCGGGACCGGCCCACCATGACCAGTGCGTAGTCGGCTCCGCGTCGCCGAAGCACCTCGGCCATCGCGACCAGGGCGGTGATTCCGATCCCGCCCGCGACCAGGACGTAGCGCGCGGCGCCCACGCCGAGCGGGAAGTTCTGGACCGGGCTGCTCATCCGGACCTCGTCCCCCAGCGTGAGCGTGTGCAGGTGACGCGAGCCGCCGCGGGAGGCCTCGGCGAGCTGGGCACTGATGGTGATCCGACGGCCGCCGTCCTCCGAACGCACCACGCTGTAGGAGCGGCGCAGGGTTCGGCCCGCCACGGCCAGGTCGAGATCGACGTGGGCGCCCGGCGGCGCCGGGCGGGGTTGCTCGGGCTCGAGCACGATCCGGCGGACGCCCTCGGCAGGGTCGCTCACGTCCACGACCCGGCCGGTCTGCCAGAGGTGTTGGGTATTGGCGGCCACGAGTCAGCCGGCGTTCGAGTGGTCCGCCGCTCGGCCCTCGGCCTGCAGCATCCGGTCCAGGATCCGGCGTACCCACATGCCTCCGGCGTCGATGTTGAGGCTGTAGAACTCGTGATCGGGGTTGGCGTCGATGCCACGCTGCTGCGCCACGAGCATCTCCTCGTCCTCTCCGAACACCCCGTGCACGCCCTCGCGGAGCTGGGTGGTGATCAGCTGGCTCTCCAGGCAGTAGTTGCGCATGAAGGCCCAGAAGTAGTGGCAGGACCGGTCGTCGGCCGGGCTGATGGTGTTCATGACGTAGCCGTTGACGCCCTGGCTGCGATCACCTTCCGGCGCGCCGGTGCCGGCCTTGGCGACGCCCACGTCGATGCAGATCGTCGAAGGGGCCTCGAAGTGGATGATCTGCCAGCGGTCGACGCGGCCCTCGAAGCCGGGGAACTTGTCGCGCATGTTCTTGCGCCAGAACGGCGGCGCTTCGATGTCGCGCATCCAGCGGCTGACGGAGACGTGCCGGTCGTCGTGGGTGACCTCGAACTCGGACTCGCTCAGCTCGTCCTGACCGATGCTCGAGGAGTGGACGAACTCCTCGTGAGTGAGGTCCATCAGGTTGTCGAGCACGAGCTGGTAGTTGCAGGGCGCCTCGATCAGCTGCCCGTCACCGGCCCACTCGGAGGAGTCCATCTGTCCCATGTCCGGCACGAGGTCGGGGTCGGCGAGGTCCGGGTCGCCTGGCCAGACCCACACGAAGCGGTGGCGTTCGACGACCGGGTAGGACGGGACGCCGGCGCTGGGATTGACCGTCTCCTGGGCGGGCATGCGCGTGCAGCGACCGGCGCCGTCGTACCGCAGGCCGTGGTAGGGACATTGCAGCTCGTCGCCGAGGATCTTGCCCAGGGAAAGCGGCGCCAGCCGATGCCAGCACGCGTCGGCCAGGGCCACGGCCCGGCCACCGGAGTCGCGCCACAGCGCGAGCGGCCGGCCCGCCACCGTCCGCGCCATCGGTGTGGTGGGAGTGACCTCGTGGTCCCAGGCAGCGACGTACCAGGCGTTGCGGGGGTGGGCGAAGATCTTGGCCGCCGCGGAGCGTGGAGCCGATGGGTCCACTGGCCCCGGCGTCACGCCCCCCGTCAGGGTGACGGACGCGCGAGTGTCGGTGCTGGACATGTGCACTCCCTATCGAGATAGTGGTTGCGTCCGTCACACACTAACTATCTAGATAGGGAGTGGCAACCCCTGATGTCGTTGCGTTTCGCCCTGTTGGCACTGCTCAGCTCGCAGCCGCTGACCGGCTATGACCTGGCCAAGCAGTTCAGCCAGTCGGTGGCACACGTGTGGCACGCGCCGGACTCGCAGATCTACCCCGAGCTGAAGCGGATGCAGGCAGATGGGCTGCTCGAGGCGGTGGACGTGCCGTGGGGGCCGAAGGGGCGCAAGACCGAGTACCACGTCACCGACCACGGGCTCGAGGCCTTCCGGGACTGGATCGACTCACCCCTGGAGATCCGACGACAGCGTGACCCCGCCTACCTCAAGGCCGCCTACCTGGAGTGGGCCGACCCGGAGGCCGCCCGGAGTCAGCTGCGACAGCACGCGGACTACTGGTCCCAGCATCTCGAGCTGCTGGAGACCACGCGGGCCAGCCTGCTCGACCGGACCCATCCCACATTGCTTCGTCGGCTCGAGAAGTACCCCGAGCACCAGCACGAGCGAATCGTGCGGTTCAAGGTCTTCGCCTACGACGGGCTGATCGACCAGGCCCGGGCCGAGATCCGGTGGGCCCGGCGGGGCCTCGCCCTCGTCACCGAGCTCGACACGTCGCCTCGCAGCCGGTGACGACACCGCGCCCTTATCCGCGAGCGCAGCTTCGAGCTATACGTTGAAGCGGAACTCGACCACGTCGCCGTCCTGCATGACGTAGTCCTTGCCCTCCATGCGCACCTTGCCGAGCTCCTTGGCCTTGAGCATCGAGCCGGCGGCCATCAGGTCGTCGTAGGAGACGATCTCGGCCTTGATGAAGCCCTTCTGGAAGTCGGTGTGGATGACGCCGGCGGCCTCGGGGGCGGTGGCGCCCTTGCGGACGGTCCAGGCCCGGGACTCCTTGGGGCCGGCGGTCAGGTAGGTCTGCAGGCCGAGGGTGCCGAAGCCGACGCGGGCGAGCACGTCGAGGCCAGGCTCGTCGACGCCCATCTCGGCGAGCATCTCGCGGGCCTCGTCGTCGTCACCGAGCTCGACCAGCTCGGCCTCGAACTTGGCGTCGAGGAAGATCGCCTCGGAGGGCGCGACCAGCGCCTGCATCCTCGCCTTGAGCTCGTCGTCGGAGAGCTCGTCGGCGTCGCAGTTGAAGACGTAGATGTAGGGCTTGGCGGTGAGCAGCGACAGCTCCCGGAGCAGCGCGGTGTCGATCTTCGTGGCGATGACCGGCGTGCCGCCCTCGAGCGCGGACTGCGCCTCCTTGGCCGCCTCGACGGCCGGAAGCAGGCTCTTGTTGCCCTTCGCCTCCTTCTCCATCCGCGGGATCGCCTTCTCCAGCGTCTGGAGGTCGGCGAGCGCCATCTCGGTCTGGATCGTGGAGATGTCGCTGGCGGGGTTGACCTCGCCGTCGACGTGGGTGACGTCCTCGTCACGGAAGACGCGGGTGACCTGGCAGATCGCGGCCGACTCCCGGATGTGCGAGAGGAACTTGTTGCCGAGCCCCTCCCCCTCCGAGGCGCCGCGGACGATGCCTGCGATGTCCACGAACTCGACGGTGGCCGGAACGGTGCGCTCCGAGGCGAACAGCTCGGCCAGGCGCGGCAGCCGCTCGTCAGGCACGCCGACCACGCCGACGTTCGGCTCGATGGTGGCGAACGGGTAGTTCGCCGCCAGGACGTCGTTCTTGGTCAGCGCGTTGAAGAGCGTCGACTTCCCCGCGTTGGGGAGTCCGACGATGCCGATCGTGAGAGCCACGAGGGGCAACTCTAGGTGGGGTTGCCCGCCAGCAATGCATCGCGACGGGTCCAGGCGAACCGCAGCACGGTCAGCGAGAACAGCAGCGTCACCGCCACGATGCCGGCCTCGATCACGCCTCCGCCTCCCGACGTGAAGATGCCCTGCTCCACGTCGTAGAGGAAGTCCATGCCGAAGAGGTAGAGCCCCGCCGCGCCCGAGCAGATGAGCCAGAAGTGCGCCGCCGGCGATCCCCTCCGCAGGCACACCAGGGCGAGCAGGCAGGCGAGCCCGAGCCAGGCGTCGGCGAGCGGGAAGGCGTTCTCGAACTCGTAGTACGCCGCGCGGTGCTCGCTGGCCAGCGTGTCGCGGGAGGTGAACCAGATCGTCCAGTAGGCCACGTCGAGCACCAGGGCGCCGACGAGCATCACCTCGATGGTGCGTCGCATGGCGCCAACCTAGAGCCGACGCGGCCCGTGACTGACCAGGTCACGGGCCGCGCCGGGGTTTCCCTGGTAGCGGGTCTAGTCGAGGACCTTGGTGACCGCGCCGGCGGCGACGGTCCGGTTGCCCTCACGTACGGCGAAGCCGAGTCCCGGCTCCATGGCCACCGCCTTGCCGAGCGAGACCGTCACCTCGACGGAGTCGCCCGGGTTCACCACCGCCACGTCACCCAGGTCGAGCGACCCGGGGACGTCGGTCGTGCGGAAGTAGAACTGCGGCTGGTAGTCGGATGCGAACGGCGTGTGCCGGCCGCCCTCGGACGCGGTGAGCGCGTGCAGGTTTGCGGTGAACCGCGCGTGCGGCGTCACCGAGCCCGGCACGACGAGCACCTGCCCCCGGCGCACTTCCTCACGGCGTACGCCGCGGAGCAGCACCGCTGCGTTGTCACCGGCCTGGACGGCGTCCAGCGTCCTGCCGAACGACTCCATGCCGATGGCCACCGAGGCCACCGTGTCGCCGATCCCGACCACCTCGACGGGCGAGCCGACCGTGAGCACGCCGCGCTCGACGGCACCGGTCACGACCGTGCCGCGGCCGCTGATGGTGAGCACGTTCTCGATGGGCATCAGGAACGGCTCGCCGTACGCCCTCTCCGGGAGCGGGACGTAGGCGTCCACGGCGTCGAGCAGGTCGCGCACCGACTGCGTCCAGCGCGGGTCGCCCTCGAGGGCACCCAGCGCCGAGACCCGGACCACCGGCACCTCGTCGCCCGGGAAGCCGTACTCGGAGAGCAGGTCCCGGACCTCGAGCTCCACGAGGTCGAGCAGCTCGGCGTCCTCGGCCAGGTCCGCCTTGTTCATCGCGACCACGAGGTAGGGCACGCCGACCCGCCGCGCGAGCAGCACGTGCTCCCGCGTCTGCGGCATGGTGCCGTCCTGCGCGGAGACGACCAGGATCGCGGCGTCGACCTGGGCCGCGCCGGTGATCATGTTCTTCACGTAGTCGGCGTGGCCCGGCATGTCGACGTGCGCGTAGTGACGGGTCGCCGTCTCGTACTCCACGTGCGCGATGTTGATCGTGATCCCACGCTGGACCTCCTCGGGCGCGCGGTCGATGCCGTCGAACGCCACGAACTGGTTGGCAGCGGGGTCGGCGTCGGCGAGCACCTTGGTGATCGCGGCGGTCAGGGTCGTCTTCCCGTGGTCGACGTGGCCCATGGTCCCGATGTTGAGATGAGGCTTGGTGCGGACGAACTGGCGCTTGGCCATGACTGTGCTTTCTCTGAGCGGCTCTCTGCGAGCAGGTGGGAGGCGCAGGACCACGTGCCTCCACAGGGGAGGTGACGACTCACCTCCGCTGGTCCTGCTGCTGCAGGAGGTGAGTCAGCTTCGCGCGTCCAGGACCCGCGCGAGGCCGGCCGACGAGCAGGGCTCGGTCAGCGGCGCGAGGGGAGCAGCGAACATGGTGATCATGGTGTGGGTTCAACCACCGGTGCGGCCACCGAATTCCCGGTGCGCAGCGTCAGCCACAGGCTGATCGCGACGTAGTAGGCGAGGTAGGCCAGGGACAGCCCGGTGAGCACGACCGGCACGTCGGGCAGCTGGGAGGTGATCGCTCCGAAGAGGACGAGGAACGCCGTCGCCAGCGCCATGTTGGTGTACCAGAGCGTCTCGGTGCGCGAGGGGTAGACGTACTTGATCGGCACGAAGATCAGCACCGTCAGCGCGAGCAGGACCGCCGTGGTCGCGACCTCGCCGAGGTCGAACACGACGACGTAGAAGGCCACGATGTTCCAGTAGCTCGGGAACCCCATGAAGAAGTGGTCCTCGGTCTTCGCGTCGGTGCGGCAGAACTGGAAGCACGACGCCACCAGCGGCAGGGCCGCGACGAAGCCGCTCCAGGGGTCACCGGGCAGGTAGCCGGCGGTCCAGAGCAGGACCATCGGGGCGAACGCGTAGGTCAGGTAGTCCACGATGTTGTCGAGCAGCGCCCCGTCGAACCACGGGACCAGCTCCTTGACCCGCCAGCGCCGCGCGAGCATGCCGTCTGTCCCGTCGACCACCATCGCCGCCAGGAAGAGCCACAGCACGGTGCGCACCTCGCCCTGGTAGGCGAAGTGCACCATCAGCAGCGCCAGCACCACGCCGGCGGTCGTGTAGGCATGCACCAGCCAGGCCCACACACGCTCCATTGGGGCCACGCTACGTGGTCACCGCGGGTCACTAGGTTGGACCCGTGCGGCTGGCCACCTGGAACGTGAACTCGCTGAGGTCCCGGATCGACCGGGTGGAGCGGCTCCTCGAGCGCCACGACATCGACGTGCTGGCTCTCCAGGAGACCAAGGCGCGCGAGGACCAGCTCCCGCTGATGGGCCTGCAGTCGATGGGCTACGACCTCGCCTACAGCGGCATCAACCAGTGGAACGGCGTCGCGATCCTCAGCCGGGTGGGGATCGAGGACGTCGAGGTCGGGTTCGCCGGCATGCCCGGCTGGGGCGACCCGGTGGATGCCGAGTCCCGCGCGGTCGGCGCCACCTGCGGCGGCCTGCGGGTGTGGTCCCTCTACGTCCCCAACGGCCGCAAGGTCGACGACCCCCACTACTTCTACAAGCTCGACTGGCTGGCGCGGCTCCGGGAGACCGCGCGCGGCTGGCTCGGCGACGACGTCGCGCTCGTCGGCGACTGGAACATCGCCCCGCAGGACGAGGACGTCTTCGACATCACGCGGTTCGCGACGTCCACCCACGTGACGCCACGCGAGCGCGCGGCCTTCCAGGCCTTTCTCGACGACGGCTACGTCGACGTGGTCCGCCCCCACACCAGCGGGCCGGAGGCGTTCACCTACTGGGACTACTACCGGCAGCGCTTCGAGCGCAACCGCGGCATGACGATCGACTTCGTGCTGGCCTCGCCGACGCTGGCGGCCCGGGTGACCCACGCGTTCGTGGACCGCGAGGAGCGCGCGGGCCAGGGCGCCTCCGACCACGCCCCGGTGCTGGTCGACCTCGACTGACACGAGCCGCACCGTGGAGCCCCAGGCGGCGCGGCACCCACGACGCGCCCGGGTTCGGCCCTACCGTGGCGGTGTGAGCGGGGCTCGCACCCTCTGGGAGGAGGGTCACGAACCGGGCCGCCAGATGGTGGCCCTCGGCCTCGCGCTCACCCTGACGGTCGTGGCCATCGACGTGGGCATCGGGGGCCGGGTCGGCCTCTTCTTCGATCTCGCGTTCGTCGCCGTGTGCCTGACGCTCGCCCTGCTGGTGCGGCCGGAGGACTTCTTCACGGTCGGGGTGCTGCCACCGCTGATCATGCTGGCGGTCTTCGTGCTGGTCGGCGTCTCCCACCGGGTCGCGATCGCGGGTGACGACGACAGCCTGGCGCGTGCCGTGGTCACCGGGCTCTCGCACCACGCGGTCGCACTCGGCGTCGGGTACGCCGCGTGCCTGCTCTGCCTCGCGGTCCGCGACCGGTTCGCCAGGGCCCGCCCGCTTCTCTAGCGATCTCTACGCGACGAAGCGGCTCGCGTCGCCGGCGCCGTAGCGCAGCACCTCGGGCGCGCCGTCCGACCAGTCGACGACCGTGGTCGGCTCGGCCGGCGTCTCCCCCGCCTCGATGACCAGGTCCACGGCCTGGTC
Source organism: uncultured Actinomycetota bacterium (assembly GCA_963766475.1). Taxonomy (GTDB): domain Bacteria; phylum Actinomycetota; class Actinomycetes; order Propionibacteriales; family Nocardioidaceae; genus Nocardioides. Next base: position 134,186 of record CAVXZS010000015.1, read on the forward strand.
GAGCTCCTCCTTGATGTCCCAGCCGAGGGTCCGCGGCTCGGACTCGCCGGGCAGGATCAAGGTGCTCGACACGAGCGGCTCCCCGAGCAGGTCCAGGAGCGCGTGGACCACGACGTGGTCCGGGATCCGCACGCCGACGGTGCGCTTGCGTGGGTGCAGCAGCCGCCGCGGCACCTCAGGGGTGGCCCTGAGGATGAACGTGTAGGGCCCGGGCGTCGCGGCCCGGATCGCGCGGAACGCCGCGTTGTCCACGTGTGCCAGCTGCCCGAGCTGGCTGAAGTCCTTGCAGACCAGCGTGAAGTGGTGCCGCTCGTCGAGGCCGCGGATGCGCAGGATCCGGTCGCGCCCCTCGCGGTTGCCGATCCGGCACCCGAGGGCGTATCCGGAGTCGGTCGGGTAGGCGATCAGCGCGTCGTCGCGCAGCGCGTCGACGACCTGCTGGAGCAGCCGCCCCTGCGGGTTGTCCGGATGGATGTCGACGTAGCGCGCCACACCTCCGAGCGTATGTCGAGTAGTCCCGGTCGCGATCTCCTGCGCCCATCTGGGCGTGACTCCCCATTCCTGGCGGCGCCGGACGCCGCCCAGATCACGCGCTGGCGGCGTTGCCGACCCTTCGAAGACGCCCAGTCTGCGCGCGTGCCGGCGCCTTGCCAGCCCGCACCTGGACGACGCCGAGATCCACCACGAATGGGGAGACACGCCCTAGGGTGCCTACGTGCGGGGGGCCGGAGACGAGCGACGCCGACGCCTGGGGGCGTGGGCGCTGGTCGGCCTGCTCGCGACCCTCTGCTCCGCCTCGTGGGTCGGGCTCCAGGCCGCGCCCGCCCACGCCGACCTCACGGCCGTGCCCGGCACCATGTCGACCGCGGCGCAGAACACCAGCAGCTTCGCGGTGCCGGCCCCCAGCGGCGTCGAGGTCCGGGCGATCACCGGTGTGGTGACCATGGCCGAGGTGGTCGACGGCGGCACCATCACCTTCCGGGTCAACGGCGCGGTCCGCGAGACGGTGCCGTCGGCGCTCTACCAGAAGGTCCGGATCCCGGTGGACCCCGCGGACGTGGTCGCCGACGGCACCATCGGGCTGACCATGACGACCGAGGGCCCGCTCCCGGCCGGCGCCACCTGCGCCCCGGCCGGCGGGGTCGCGTCGATGCGCAAGATCGAGCTCGACTACCGCGGCGCCGAGGTCGCGCCCACGTCGGTCGCCGACTTCTTCCCGGCCACGTCGGCCGGCGTCACGGTGGTGATCCCGGAGGATGCCGACACCGACATGATCACCGCCGGGCTGACCGCGGTGGCGGCACTGGCCTATCGCTACGACGACGCCCCGGTCTCCCTCAGCCTCACGGTGCCGGCGGCCGACACCGCCTCCGCCACCCAGCGGGTGGTCGCCCTGGTCGATGGCCCGCCGGGCGACGTGACGACCGCGGTGTCGACGACGTCGGGCATCCCGATGCTGACCCTCACCGGCGCCGGCGACAACCTGGTCGACGCGGCCCGCGTGCTCTCGACGGACGTGCTCGGCCTGTCCGGCTCCGACCCGGAGAACCTGTCCCAGGAGGTCAAGCCGCGCAGCACCGCCAAGACGCGGACCCTCGCGGACCTCGGCATCGAGTCGCTGGCCCTCACCGGCTACGGCTCGGTCACCCAGCAGTTCGAGCTGCCGCAGGACTCCTTCGGCGTCCCGGTCTCCTCGCTGGACCTGCACCTCCAGGGGTCGCACACCGCGTTCGCCGAGGCGAGCGGCGCCCGGCTCGACGTGCGCGTCAACGACGACCTGGTCGGCTCCGCGGTGCTGGGTGAGGAGGCGACGTTCGACGTCGAGGCGCACGTCCCGAGCAGCAAGCTCCGCTCGGTCAACGAGGTCCAGCTCTCCCTCAACGCCGTGGCGCCCGACGGCTCGGCCTGCACGCCGCCGTCCATCCCGCCCGCCGAGGTCGACCTCGACACCGGCGCGTCCACGGCCACCGTCGCCCACGGGACCGGCAAGACGGCGGGCTTCCAGCTCTTCCCGCAGATCTTCGAGGGCACCCTGCCGGTCGCGCTGCGCAGCCCCCCTGAGCGGCAGGCCAGCGCCGCGATCAACGCGGCCGCGCTCATCGCGGGCCTGCAGCGGGCCAGCGGTTCGCCGCTCGAGATCCAGCTGATGGAGCCGGACGCGTTCCTCGCCGACGACCGCTCCGGGCTCATCGTCGGCGCGCTGGCCGCCGACTCCGAGGCCCTCGACGCGCCGCTCAAGCTGTCGTCGACCCGGCTGCTCGACCGGGAGGACGAGACCGTCGAGCTGACCTCCCAGGACCCCTACGCAGCGCTGGAGTCCATCGACCGCAACAACCGGCTGGTGCTGATGCTCGGCAGCTGGGCGCCGGACAACAAGGCCGCTCCGGGCGAGCTGGCGCGCAAGGTCGTCGACGCGGTGGTCAACACCGGCTGGGAGAACCTCGACGGTGACCTGGTCATCGCCGACGAGGCGAACCCGGCCTTCGTCGCCGCCAGCCGGTCACTGGCACCGCACCAGGAGGTGAAGGAGGAGAAGTCCTACGCCACGTTGTTCGTGATCGTCATCTCGGCGCTGCTCCTGGTGCTCGCGCTCCAGTTCTTCCTCGCCATCCGCCGTGACTGGCGGCTCTCGCGAGCGCGCGAGGACGACGTCCCGGGCGACGTCCCGGCCTATGTCGAGGACGAGGACGAGCCGGACGACGAAGCGGACTACGAGGTGGACGAGCTCGGTGACGTCGACGACCTGGAGGTGCACGACTACACGGTCGCGCCCCCGGAGCCGGAGGAGCCCGAGGCCGAGGAGCCCGAGGACGAGCCCGAGGCCGAGACCGAGGCCGAGGAGCCCGAGGACGAGGCCGAGGACGAGCCCGAGGACGAGGCCGAGGCCGAGGACGAAGCCGACCTCGGCGACCTGGAGGCGACGAGCTGGACGACGAGCTGGACGACGAGCTGGACGACGAGCTGGACGACGACCTCGACGAGGATCTGGACGACGTCCCGGTGGACGAGATCGACGACACCGGCGAGATCCCCGTCGTCGAGGCCGACGAGTACGACGAGGACCAGGAGTCCGCCGAGCCGGAGCCCGAACCAGAGCCCGAACCAGAGCCCGAGACCGAGACCGCCGGAGAGTCCACCGAGGTCGACGAGTGGGAGTGGGAGGACTGGGGCGACGAGCCCGAGCCGGACCCCGAGCCGACGCCTCCCCGGCGGCGCTGGAGCGACCGGGAGGCCTCGAGCACGCCTCCCGAGGTGAGCGAGCCGGCGAAGCCGCCCGAGCCGCCGAGCAAGCCACCCGCACCGAAGAAGGGTCCGGCCAAGCGCCGCACCCGGCGGCGCCGCTAGCGCTGCGTCAGCCGGTCAGCTACGGCCCGCGGCCTTGAGGTCGCGGCGCAGCTCCTTGGGCAACGCGAAGATCAGCGACTCCTCGGCAGTGTGCACCGCGCGCGCGTCGGGGTAGCCGCGCTCGCTCAGGAACGCGAGCACCTCCTCCACCAGCGACTCCGGCACGCTGGCACCCGAGGTGACCGAGACGGTGCGGACGCCGTCCAGCCAGGTCTCGTCGATCTCGGAGGCGTCGTCGACGCGGTGGGCGGCGCCGGCCCCGGCCTCGAGGGCGACCTCGACCAGCCGGACCGAGTTGGAGGAGTTGCCGGAGCCGACCACGATCATCAGGTCGGACTCGCGCGCGATCTCCTTGACCGCGAGCTGGCGGTTCTGGGTGGCGTAGCAGATGTCGTCGCTCGGCGGGTCGAGCAGCAGCGGGAACCGCTCCCGGATCGCGGCCACCGTCTCGAGGGTCTCGTCCACCGACAGCGTGGTCTGGGACAGCCAGGCCACCTTGGCGGGGTCGCGGACCACGATGCCGGCGACATCGGCCGGGCTCTGCACGAGCTGGATGTGCTCGGGCGCCTCGCCCGCGGTGCCCTCGACCTCCTCGTGGCCGGCGTGGCCGATCAGCAGGATGTCGTAGTCGTCGCTCGCGAACCGCTTCGCCTCGTGGTGGACCTTCGTCACCAGGGGGCAGGTCGCGTCGATGGTCTTGAGCTCACGCTCCTCGGCCTGGCGGTGCACCTCGGGCGAGACGCCGTGGGCCGAGAAGACCACCGTGGCACCGGCGGGCACCTCCTCGAGCTCCTCCACGAAGATCGCCCCGCGCGACTCGAGATCCCTGACGACGTGCTTGTTGTGCACGATCTGCTTGCGCACGTAGACCGGCGACCCGTAGAGGTCGAGGGCCTTCTCGACGGTCACGACCGCCCGGTCGACCCCCGCGCAGTAGCCCCGCGGCGCGGCGAGCAGCACGGCGCGCTCGCCCTCGTCGGCGGGCAGCACGCGCGGCGTACCGAGGTCGGTCGTCATGCCTCCATCGTAGGGATGTCCCCGCGATCCCCTAATCTCAGCGATCATGCCTCTGGAAACCTCCGCGCAGTCGCCCGCGCCGGTCCGCCAGATCGCCAACCTGATCTCCCACTACGTCGACCGGCTCGGCGCCGTCTGGGTCGAGGGCCAGATCGCCCAGATCAGCCGCCGGCCCGGCATCCAGACCGTGTTCATGACGCTGCGCGACGCCGTGGCCGACATCTCGGTGCCGCTGACCGTCCCGCGGCAGACCGTCGACAGCCTGGCCACGCCCCTGGTCGAGGGCGCCAGCGTGGTGGTGCTGGCCAAGCCGTCCTACTACGCCAACCGCGGCTCGTTCTCGCTCGCGGTCCGCGAGCTCCGGATGGTCGGCCTCGGTGAGCTGCTGGCCAGGCTGGAGCGACGCCGGCAGCTGCTCGCGGCCGAGGGGATGTTCGCCCGCGAGCTGAAGCGGTCGCTGCCGTTCCTCCCCCACCGGGTCGGGCTGGTCACCGCGCCGGAGTCGGCAGCCGAGCGCGACGTGCTGGACAACGCGCGACGCCGCTGGCCCAACGTCGCCTTCGAGGTCGCCTACGCCACCATGCAGGGCCAGCGCGCCGCCACCGAGGTGATGGAGGCCCTCGGCCGGCTGGAGCGCCACTCCGAGGTCGACGTCATCGTCGTCGCCCGTGGCGGCGGCTCGGTGGAGGACCTGCTGCCGTTCTCGGACGAGGCGCTGATCCGGGCCGTGCACCTGATGCGGACTCCGGTCGTCTCCGCGATCGGTCACGAGCAGGACCAGCCGCTGCTCGACCTCGTCGCCGACGTCCGTGCGTCCACCCCCACCGACGCCGCCAAGCTGGTGGTGCCCGACGTCGCCGAGGAGCTGAGGCTCGTCGACGCGGCCCGCCACCGGCTCCGCCACGTGCTCGGCGGCTGGCTGGCCCGCGAGCAGGCCGGTCTCGACGCACTGCGCTCCCGGCCGGTGCTCGGCGACCCGCGCGGCCTGCTCGACGAGCGCGCCACCGAGGTGCGCGAGCTGCGCGACCGCGCCCGTCGCACGCTCGACCACCGGATCGCCCGGGCCCAGGACGACATCGCGCACCACCGGGCCAGGGCGCGCGGGCTCTCACCGCTGGCGACCCTGGAGCGGGGCTACGCCGTGCTCCAGGACGCCGACGGGCACGTCGTGACCTCGGTGGCCGGGGTGGCTCCGGAGGCCGCGATCAGCGTGCGGGTGGCCGACGGCCGCGTGCACGCCGTGACCACTGGCACGACCCACACCGAGCTCCTCGAGGAGAACGATGGCTGACAACAAGCCCGACCAGGCAGGCCCGAAGGACGAGCTGTCCTACGAGGCGGCCCGCGAGGAGCTGGTCGAGACGGTGCGCAGGCTCGAGGCCGGCGGCACCACCCTGGAGGAGTCGCTGGCGCTCTGGGAGCGCGGCGAGCGGCTCGCCACGATCTGCCAGCAGTGGCTCGACGGAGTCCGCAAGCGTCTCGACGAGACCCTGGAGAAGGACGACCAGGCGGGCGACCCGGGGGACGACTAGGAGAACTCGTCGGTGTCGCAGTCACCGGCCGACACGCCACCCGACACCGGGTCGAGCGTGAGTGCCCGCAGGACGGTCTCCTGGTCGGCGACGGACGCCGACCCATAGACCAGCAACGTCTCGCCGGCGAGCGGGCCGGAGGTCAGCTCGGTCGAGAACGCGTGGTCCCCGCCCGCGTCCGACCACGTCTGCCACGACGTCGCGCCCAGGCCGTTCTCCGGTGCCGCGTCCTCGCCCTGGCGGGGGTTCTCGTCGACGTACTCCGCCAGCAGGTCGTCGACGTCGTCCTGCTGCTGGACCACGCCGACGAACTCGTCGCCCTCGGTCAGCAGGCCGATCCGCCACCCCGGCGGGTTGCCGCGTGCGTAGTGGATCACGTTGGCCCGCCAGCCCGACGGCAGCTCCTGGGGGTAGGCGACCGCGACGTCCGCCTCCTGGAGGTAGGCGACACAGGAGGCGTAGTCGACGTCCGGGTCGAGGTCGGGCTGGTCGCGGGTGAGCGCCCGGAAACCCACGTAGGCCGCGACGAAGAGCACGGTCACGACCATCGCCGCGAGCAGCCCGCGGAAGTTCCGGTCGTAGCGGCTCGGCTGCTCCGGCACCGGGTCGGGTGTCGTCGCCGGCTCCTCGCTCACGGTATTTATCTTCACAGGCGCCCGGTCGGCCATGATGACTGCCCGGCCGCCGGGCCGGTCGGCGAGGGGAAGGTGAGGGTGCGGGGCAGCGTGCTCGAGGCGGTGGGTCGGGGCTGAGCACTGACCTCGGCGGCCTGCTGGCGGACTCGGTCGCTCTGGCCGCACTGGCCGCTCTCCTCGTCGTCGCCATCCTGCACCTGCCGTGGCGCCAGGAGGTGGCTGCCGCGGTCGTGGCCACCGCGTTCGTGGTGGCCACCGGGCTGGTCGACCCCGAAGCGGTGACGGACACGGTCCGCGAGCTGCTGCCGGTGGTCGTCTTCCTCGTCACGATCCTCGTGGTCGCCGACGTGTGTGCGCGGGCCGGCCTCTTCGCCGCGGCGGCCCGCGTGGTCGGACGGGCGAGCCGTGGCCGGTCGGACCGGCTGCTGCTCGGCGTCTTCCTGCTGGCCGCGCTGGTGACCGCGGTGCTCAGCCTCGACGCCACCGTGGTGCTGCTCACCCCCATCGTGGTCGGCGCTGCGGTCGCCCTCGGCACCTCGGACCGCCCCGGTGCGTTCGCCTGCCTGCGGATGGCGAACTCCGCCTCGTTGCTGCTGCCGGTGTCCAACCTCACCAACCTGCTCGCCCTCCCGCACCTCCACCTCGACTTCATCGGCTTCGCGGGCCGGATGGCACCGGTCCTCCTGGTCGTCCTCGTCGTGGAGTACGTCGGCCTGCGCCTGCTGTTCCGCGGTGAGCTCACCGTGCAGTCGCCGGAGCACGGCGACGTCACCGGGCCGCCGGTGCCCGCGGTGCCCGTCGTCGTGGTCGCGCTGATGCTCGTCGGCTTCGCCGTGCTGTCGCGCTGGGAGGTGGCCCCCGCATGGGTGTCGTCGGCCGCGGCCGTCGTGCTCGTCGCCTGGGCCGGCGGACGCCGGCTGGTGGGGCCGCGCGACGTGGCCCGGGCCGCGCACCCGTCGTTCGCCCTGCTGGTGCTGGCCCTGGGCGTGGCGGTCGCTGCGGTGGCGACCGGCTTCCTCGGCGACCTCGTCGAGCAGGTGGTGCCGAGCGGCACGTCGTTCCTCGCGCTCCTCGCCGTGGCGGTGCTGGCCAGCGTGCTCGCGAGCCTCCTCACCAACCTCTCCGCCACGATCCTCCTGGTGCCGATGGTCGCCCCGCTCGGGACCACCGCCGTGCTGGCAGCGCTGCTCGGCCTCAACATCGGCTCGGGCCTGACCTGGACCGGCTCGCTCGCCAACCTGCTCTGGCGGCGCACCCTCGTCCACTCGGGGCAGCGGGTGAGCAGCGCCGCCTTCCACCGCGTGTCGCTCACCATCACCCCGGTCTCCCTCCTCCTCGGGGTGGGAACACTCGCGCTGCTGGCCCGTTAGGGTGCGGCTATGGAGCCCGACAGCCTGGTCCCCTCCCCCCAGTCGCCGGACCGCAACCTCGCCCTCGAGCTGGTCCGGGTGACCGAGGCGGCAGCGATGGCCGCGGCCCGCTGGGTCGGCCGGGGCGACAAGAACGGCGCGGACGCCGTCGCCGTCAACGCGATGCGCGTGATGATCTCGACGATCGGCATGGACGGCATCGTCGTGATCGGCGAGGGCGAGAAGGACAACGCCCCGATGCTCTTCAACGGCGAACGGGTGGGAGACGGGACGGGACCCCAGTGCGACGTGGCGGTCGACCCGATCGACGGCACCACGCTCACGGCCAAGGGGATGAGCAACGCGGTCGCCGTGCTCGCGGTCTCACCGCGCGGCTCGATGTACGACCCGTCTGCCGTCTTCTACATGGAGAAGCTGATCACCGGGCCCGAGGCCGCCGACGTCGTCGACATCCGCTACCCCGTCGCGGAGAACATCCACCAGGTCGCGAAGGCCAAGGGCACCAAGGCCGAGGACGTCACCGTGGTCGTCCTCGACCGGCCGCGGCACCAGGCGCTGGCCGAGGAGATCCGGGCCACCGGTGCGCGGATCAAGTTCATCGTCGACGGCGACGTCGCGGGCGCGATCTCAGCCGCCCGTCCCAACAGCGGAGTGGACCTGCTGCTGGGCGTCGGCGGTACGCCGGAGGGGATCATCGCGGCCTGCGCGATGAAGTGCATGGGTGGGGTGATCCAGGGCCGGCTGTGGCCCCAGGACGACGCGGAGCGGCAGAAGGCCCTCGACGCCGGCCACGACCTCGACCGCGACCACATCCTCACCACCGACGAGCTGGTCACCGGCGACGACTGCTTCTTCGTGGCCACCGGCATCACCGACGGCGACCTGATGGCCGGGGTCCGCTACCGCGCCGGCGGCTGCACGACCGACTCGCTCGTGATGCGGTCGCGCAGTGGCACCATCCGCTCGATCAAGAGCGAGCACCAGCTCTCGAAGCTACGCGCTTTCTCCGCGATCGACTTCGAGCACTGACCGACTCGGCATCGAGGCTCGACCCGGCCGTCCGGCGTACGCCGGGAGGCGGAGTGCGGCGGTGACGACGTCGATCACCCGCGGGTCGAGGGCCATGCCGACGTGGGACGAGGTCACCTCGACCGCGTGCGCCTGGGGGTCGACGCAGGCCCGCCAGTCGACGATGGCGTCGCGGCGCGAGTAGACGGCGGTGAACGAGACGTCGGCAGGCACAGGCTCCCGGCTCTCGTCGAAGCTCTGCCTCGCGCAGCTGCCCGCGACGCAGTCCTCGGACATCAGCCCGGGCACGCCGGCGCGGCTGAGCCGCACCAGCACGTCGACGCCGGTCGTGAGGAGCACGTGATGGGCGCCGGGCGCGAGCATCGGGCTGCCCATGGTGACGATCCCGGCAATCAGGTCCGGCCGGCGTACGGCCAGGCCGCGGGCCAGCATGCCCCCGAGGCTGTGCCCGACGACGCGGACCCGGCTGCCGCGCTTGATCGCGATCGACTCGATGCGGGTCTCCAGCTCGGCGGCCGCGGCGAGCGTGCAGCCGACGTTGGCCCGGATGTGCGAGCGGTAGGTCCGGAAGCCTCGGCGGCGCAGCGTGCGGCTCATGGCCTGGAGCGTGGCGTCGCCGGCCATGAACCCCGGGACCAGGATCACCGGCTCCTCGGTGCGCGGCTCGTGGCGGGTGGCGTAGGACGTCGCCCAGCGGCGGCGTCGCTCGTCGAGCGACCCGGCGGCGTAGCGGCCCGCCTCGAGGAGCACCGTGCCCTCGCGCAGCACGGCGACGGTGCGTGGACGCCTGAACCCGTCCGGGAGGAGGAACGAACCCAGTCTCGGGTTCTCCTCGCGAGAGCTGGTCCCCGTTGACGGCCCCACACGCTCAACGTTACGCGGTGGTGTCCCGGAGGCGGCGGACATCGGCCCATTTGGTTGACTCTTCACCGTGACCGTCACCGCTTCCGAGGAGCTCTTCGCCCCCGTCGGTCGTGACGTGGAGCTCTGCTACCAGACGTTCGGTACCCCCGACGACGAGCCGTTGCTGCTGGTCATGGGGCTGGGCGGGGCGATGACCTGGTGGGACGCGGAGCTGTGCCAGCTGCTCGCCGACCGCGGTTTCTACGTGATCCGCTTCGACAACCGTGACTCCGGTCGCTCCAGCCGCGGCGTCGGCCGGGTGACGCGGGCCATGCTGCTCAGGGCCGCAGCCGGACGCCGGGTGCGGGCGCCGTACTCCATGTCCGACCTGGCGGAGGACGCGTTCGGGCTCCTCGACCACCTGGGGCTGGAGTCCGCGCACGTCTGCGGCGTGTCGATGGGCGGCATGATCGCCCAGACGATGGCGATCGCACACCCGCAGCGGGTGCGGTCGCTGACCAGCATCATGTCGACCACCGGCAAGCGCACCGTCGGCTGGCAGCACCCCGCGCTGCTGCCGAACCTGCTGGGCCGGCGGGCGGGCCGCGCCGGCTACATCGAGACCAGCGTCAAGACCTGGAGGATCATCGGGTCGCCGGGCTATCCGACCAGCGAGGAGTGGACCCGCGCGCACGCCGCGGAGACATACGACCGCGGAGTCACCGCCAGCGGCACCCTGCGCCAGATGGTCGCGGTCCTGACCCAGCCGAACCGCTCGCCGAAGCTGCGCGCGCTGAAGATCCCGACCCTGGTCGTGCACGGCCTCAACGACAAGATGGTGCACGTCTCCGGCGGTCGCGCGACGGCCGCCGCCATCCATGGCGCGGAGCTCCTGCTCATCGACGGCATGGGCCACGACCTCCCGCCGGCGCTCTTCGAGACCTTCGCCGACGGCATCCGCCGTACGGCGGACCGCAAGCGCTGACGCCGAGCCGTCGTTACCGGTGACGGGTAACGACGGCTCGACCCCACCCGACGCCGTACTGCGGACCGCGCACGCTGACCCGCTCTCCCGTCACCGAGGCACCGCAATTCGAGCGGGCGAGCGCAGCGAGCGATGGTGAGCGCAGCGAGCGCGCCCCGCGATCGGCCCGGCGCCCACGACGGACGGCGAAGCTGCGAGCGCAGCGAGCAGTCCGTCGTGGGTGCCGGGCCGAAGCTCGCGGGGGTGAACAGTCAGTCAGAAATCCGGTCCCCGGTGTCGGTGTTGAAGACGTGCACGTTGTGCGGGTCGGTGGTCACGAAGATCGTGTCGCCCTTGTGCACGGTGTCGCGAGCCGAGATCCGGACGACGACGTTGCTGGGCGTGCCCTCGACGTCGCACGTGCCGTAGATGAACTCGTCGGCACCGAGCTCCTCGACGACGGTGACGGTGATCGGAAGACCGCCCTCCGAGTTGGACACGATCCGCCAGGCCTCCGGGCGCACACCGACCGTGATGTTGCCGCTCATCTTCTTCGACGCGGCCGGGTCGACCGGCACGAGGTACTCGCCGATCTTCGCCTGACCGTCGGCCGCCTTGGCCTGGATCAGGTTCATCTGCGGCGAGCCGATGAAGCCGGCGACGAACAGGTTGACCGGCTTGTCGTAGAGGTTGAGCGGGGTGTCGACCTGCATGAGCTCACCGAGGTTCATCACGGCCACGCGGTCGCCCATCGTCATCGCCTCGACCTGGTCGTGGGTGACGTAGACGGTGGTGGTGCCGAGGTCGGCCTGGAGCTTGGCGATGTCGGTGCGGGTCGCGACGCGCATCTTGGCGTCGAGGTTCGACAGCGGCTCGTCCATGCAGAAGACCTGGGGGCTGCGGACGATCGCGCGACCCATGGCGACGCGCTGGCGCTGGCCACCCGAGAGGGCCTTGGGCTTGCGCTCGAGGTACTCCTCCAGGGCGAGGATGCGGGCGGCCTCGGCGACCCGCTTCTTCCGCTCCTCCGCCGGCACCTTGGCCATCTTCAGGGCGAAGCCCATGTTGTCCGCCACGGTCATGTGCGGGTAGAGCGCGTAGTTCTGGAAGACCATCGCGATGTCGCGGTCCTTGGGCGGCATGTTGGTGATGTCGCGGTCGCCGATGAAGATCTTGCCCTGGTTGACCTCCTCCAGCCCGGCGAGCATCCGCAGGGTCGTGGACTTGCCGCACCCGGACGGGCCGACGAGGACCATGAACTCCCCGTCGCCGATCTCCAGGCTGATGCCGGGCACCGCGGGCTTGTCCGCCCCTGGATACCAGCGCTGTGCCTTCTCGAAAGTCACTGTGGCCATGGTGATGTGCTCCCTTCACCGGCAGGTACGTGCCGGACGATCCGTAGTGAAGTGACCCGCGTCACCCTAGGTGGGGCGCGCGTTTCGTGGAAGGGGCACCCCGTTCGTGAGACGTCTGCGGCGGTTCTGGGTTGACGTCGATGGCCCGACGTGGGAGCGTTCCCACGGATGTGACCCACGTTACAGAAACGTTATCCGCAGTTATTGACCGCCTCGGGAGTAAGCGTTTACATGCTCGTACGGAGCGGGCGGGCGGTCGAGGGAGAGCGGCAGAAACCTGCTGACCATGAGGAGAGGAAAACGCATGCGATCACGCAACACGCGTCGAGTGGCGGCCCTGGCTGCCGCGGTGCTGGGCGCGGGGCTCGCCCTGGCGAGCTGTGCTGATGACGACAAGGGCGGCGGTTCCGCGAGCGGGACCTGGCCCGGAGCCGACAAGACCGAGTGCAAGGACCTCGAGCAGCTCGCCGACTTCGGCGACCTGACCGGCAAGGAGGTGGGTGTCTACACCTCCATCGTGGCCCCCGAGGACCAGGCCCAGAAGGACTCCTACAAGCTGTTCACCACCTGCACCGGAGCCAAGGTCACCTACGAGGGCTCCAAGGAGTTCGAGGCGCAGCTGCCGGTTCGCGTGCAGGCCAACAACGCCCCGGACATCGCCTTCGTCCCGCAGCCGGGTCTGCTGAAGACCCTGGTCGCCACCGGCAAGGTGGTCGAGGCGCCCTCGCAGGTGTCCGACAACGTCGACGAGTTCTTCGGCGACGACTGGCGGGCCTACGGCAGCGTCGACGACAAGCTGTACGCCGCCCCGCTGGGTGCCAACGTGAAGTCCTTCGTGTGGTACTCGCCGTCGATGTTCGCCGACAACGGCTGGACGGTCCCCGAGACGTGGGACGACATGCTCACGCTCTCCGACACCATCGCGGCCACGGGCATCAAGCCGTGGTGCGCCGGTATCGAGTCCGGTGAGGCGACCGGCTGGCCGACCACCGACTGGCTGGAGGACGTCCTGCTCCGCTCGGCCGGCCCCGACGTCTACGACGACTGGGTGAGCCACGACATCCCGTTCAACGACGACCAGGTCGCCTCGGCTCTCGACGAGGTCGGCGGGATCCTGAAGAACGACAAGTACGTCAACGGCGGCATCGGTGACGTGAAGTCGATCGCCACGACCGCCTTCCAGGAGGGCGGCCTGCCGATCCTCGACGGCAAGTGCGCCATGCACCGCCAGGCGGGCTTCTACGCCGCCAACTGGCCGGAGGGCACCAACGTGGCCGAGGACGGCGACGTGTTCGCGTTCTACCTGCCCACCATGAGCGAGGACTTCGGGCGACCGGTCCTCGGCGGCGGTGAGTTCGTCACGGCGTTCAAGGACACCCAGGAGGTCCAGGCACTCCAGACCTACCTGTCGACCGACGTGTGGGCCAACGAGAAGGCGAAGAACACGCCTGGCGGCGGCTGGGTGAGCGCCAACAAGGGGCTCGACGTCGCCAACCTGGTCAGCCCGATCGACCAGCTCTCCGGTCAGATCCTCCAGGACCCGGACGCGGTGTTCCGCTTCGACGGCTCGGACCAGATGCCGGGCGAGGTGGGCGCCAACTCCTTCTGGAAGGAAATGACTGCCTGGATCACCGGTCAGAGCACCGCGGACACCCTCGACCACATCGAGAGCTCCTGGCCGTCCTGACCGACGCCTGACCCGACCCGGGTCCCGGCCGGCCTCGTGCCGGCCGGGACCGGGACCGGGTTGGTCCAGCGCACGGTGGCAGGGAGCCGCTGCGCCCCATGACCGGCCCCGGCGGCCCAGCCGCTCGAGATCCTGGGAGTGCCCATGTCTTCAGGTGAGAAGTTCGTCCAGCTGCTGATCTGCATCGCCGTCTTCTTCGGCGTCGTCGCGCTGATCCTGCTGGCCACCTCCAAGCTCAGGTCACGCAGCGGCGAGCGCATCCAGTTCGTCGTCTTCGTGCTGCCCGCCGTGCTGCTCATCGCGATCGGCCTGCTCTACCCCGCCATCAACACGATCTACTCGTCGTTCAAGGACAACACCGGGGCCGAGTTCGTCGGCCTGGACAACTACCACACCGTCTTCACCGACACCCAGCAGCTCAGGGTGCTCCGCAACACCGCGATGTGGGTGGTCCTCGTGCCCACCCTCTCGACGTTCATCGGGCTCGTCTACGCCGTGCTGGTGGACCGCTCCCGGTTCGAGAAGTTCGCCAAGGCGCTGATCTTCCTGCCGATGGCGATCTCGCTGGTCGGTGCGTCGATCATCTGGAAGTTCGTCTACGACTACAAGGACAGCAGCAACGCCCAGATCGGCCTGGCCAACCAGGTGCTCAAGACGTTCGGCTTCGACACCTACCAGTTCCTGCTCAACGAGCCGTGGAACAACCTGTTCCTCATCGTGATCATGATCTGGGTCCAGGCCGGCTTCGCGATGACGATCCTCTCCGCCTCCATCAAGGCCATCCCCGAGGACATCGTCGAGGCCGCCCGCCTCGACGGCGTGAGCGGGCTCAAGATGTTCCGCTTCATCACCATCCCGAGCATCAGGCCGTCCCTGATCGTGGTCCTGACCACGATCACGATCACCACGCTCAAGGCCTTCGACATCGTGCGCACCGCCACGGGCGGCAACTTCGACACCAGCGTGCTGGCCTACGAGTTCTACGTGCAGAGCTTCCGCTCCAACAACGCCGGTCTCGGCGCCGCGCTCGCCACGGTCATCTTCGTGCTGGTGCTGCCCGTCGTCGTCTACAACGTCCGTCAGATGCGCAAGCTGGAGGCACGATGACCATCGCCGACCCGAACGTCTCCGTCGAAGCCGTCGTCGAGCGGGAGACCGCCTCCTCGCAGGCCAAGAAGAAGCTGTCGTCCCCGTCGGCCTCCATCTTCGCCGTCCTCATCGCGTTCCTCTGGACGCTGCCCACGGCGGGACTGCTGATCTCGTCGTTCCGCCCCGAGGACGACGTCAAGACGACCGGCTGGTGGACCGGCCTCAGCGGCCCCTTCACCTTCGAGAACTACCGTTCGGTGCTCAAGGGCACCGACGTCGACCTGGCGACGTACTTCATCAACACGATCGTGATCACGATCCCCTCGGTGCTGATCCCGATCTCGCTCGCGGTGCTGGCGGCCTACGCGTTCGCGTGGATGAAGTTCCCCGGTCGCGACTTCCTGTTCGTGGCGGTCTTCGCCCTGCAGATCGTGCCGATCCAGGTGACCATGATCCCGCTGCTCAAGCTCTACGTGGACCCGCACATCGGGGGCGCGCACTTCCAGTCCCTGGCCGGCGGCGACGCACCGGGCGGCGGCTTCTACACGATCTGGCTCTCGCACTCGATCTTCGCGCTGCCGCTCGCCATCTACCTCCTGCACAACTTCATGTCGCAGATCCCGGGCGAGCTCATCGAGTCGGCCCGGGTCGACGGCGCCGGGCACGTGCAGATCTTCAGCCGGATCATGCTCCCGCTGATGGGCCCGGCCATCGCGGCGTTCGGCATCTTCCAGTTCCTCTGGGTCTGGAACGACCTGCTCGTGGCGCTGGTCTTCGGCGGTGGCAGCCTCGACGTCTCACCGCTCACGGTGCGGCTGGCCGAGCTGTCCGGCACGCGCGGGCAGGACTGGCACCTGCTGTCCGCCGGCGCCTTCGTGTCCCTGGTCATCCCGCTGATCGTCTTCCTGGCCCTGCAGCGCTACTTCGTGCGCGGGCTGCTTGCCGGAAGCGTCAAGGGGTGACCACCAGGTCCGCCGCCGAGCTGTCGAGGAGCTCCGCGAGCCAGTGGAAGGACGCCTTGGGCGTCCGGGTCTGGTCCCGCGGGTCGACGTGCACGATGCCGAAGGTCTTGGTGTAGCCCTCGGCCCACTCGAAGTTGTCCAGAAGGGTCCAGACGATGTACGCGCGGACGTCGGCCCCGGCCTCGCGCGCCCGAAGGGTGGCGGTGATGTGGTCGCGCAGGTAGCCGATGCGGTCCTGGTCGTCGACGGTGCCCGCCGAGCCCGGGACGGTCGTGTCGTCCGGGTAGGCCGCGCCGTTCTCGGTGACCAGGACGGGCAGGCCGGTGCGGCGATGGGTGTCGACCAGCAGCTCCTCCAGGCCGGCCGCGTCGACCTCCCAGCCGATGTCGGTGCGGGGCTCGCGGACCACGAACGACAGTGGCCGGGCACCGGGGTAGGCCTCGGCCTCGGGGTGCACCTCCGCGCCGGCGTCGGGGGCCGCGATGCGGAACGGCGTGTAGTAGTTGACGCCCACCCAGTCGGCCGACCCCCGCACGAGGTCGAGGTCGCCGTCCCGGACCACTGCGGGGTCGGCCAGCTCGGGGGCCAGGGCGAGCAGCCCGTCGTCGTAGCGCCCGTCGACCAGCGGGCCGAGCCACACCCGGTTGCGGAGCGCGTCGAGCTCGTCGGTGGCGGCCACGACGTCGGGGTCGTCGGCGTCCTCGGGCCAGAACGGCGCCAGGTTGAGCACGATGCCCACGTCGGTGGCACCGGCCTCGTGCAGCCGCGCGGCGGCCAGGCCGTGCCCCAGCAGGAGGTGGTGGGCCGCCGTGTGGGCCCTGCCGCCCTCGCGCCGACCCGGCGCGTGCACCCCCGCGGCGTAGCCCAGGTAGGCCGCGCACCAGGGCTCGTTGTGGGTGGCCCAGACGTGCACCCGGTCGCCGAGCCGGTCGTGGACGGCCGCGGCGTAGTCCGCGAACGCCTCGGCCGTGTCGCGGTTCAGCCAGCCGTCGCGGTCCTCGAGCGGCTGCGGCAGGTCCCAGTGGTAGAGCGTGGCGGTCGGCGTGAGCCCCCGGGCCAGGGTCGCGTCGACCAGCCGGTCGTAGTAGTCCAGTCCCCGAGGCTCGACCGGGCCGACGCCCTCCGGCACGACCCGCGGCCAGGCGATCGAGAAGCGGTACCAGCCGGCTCCCGAGCGGGCCACCAGGTCGACGTCCTCCTCGTAGCGGTGGTAGGAGTCGCAGGCCACCGAGCCGTCGAGACCATCGCGCACGGCCCCGGGGCGGGCCGCGAAGGTGTCCCAGATCGACGTGCCGCGGCCGTCCTCGGCCGCCGCGCCCTCGATCTGGTAGGCCGCCGTGGCGACGCCGTAGGCCAGGGTCTCTCGGTCAGGCAGGTAGCTCGGCACCACGCCAACCTAGCCGACATGGACCGCTCTTCGGGAGCGCTCCCACAATGACGGGCATCAAGGACGTCGCGCGCGAGCTCGCGATGTCGACCGCGACGGTCTCCCGGGCGCTGCGCGGGCTGCCCGGGGTCTCCGACGCGACCCGGGAGCGGGTCCGGCAGACGGCGCTGCAGCTGGGCTACGTCCCCTCGCCCAGTGCCGCGGGACTCGCGAGCGGCCAGACCCGCACGGTCGCCGTCGTCGTCCCCTTCGTCACCCGCTGGTTCTACGCCTCGGTGGTCCAGGGCGCCGAGGAGGTGCTGCGGGAGGGCGGCTACGACCTCCTCCTCTACAACCTGGCCGGCTCGGACGCGGCCCGGCACCGGGTCCTCGAGGGTGGCCGGCTGACCAAGCGGGTCGACGCGGTCCTCGTGCTGAGCCTGCAGCCCACGGAGGTCGAGCTGACCCGGCTGGCCGCCCTGGACCGGCCGGTCACCTTCGTCGGGGCCGACGTGCCCGGCTGGGCCACGGTCCGCATCGACGACGAGCGTGCCGCGTGTACGGCGACCGAGCACCTGATCGGTCTGGGCCACCGACGGATCGCCTACGTCGGCGGCCCGGGGGTGCTCGACTTCACCGCCCCCATCGCGCGGCAGGCGGGCTACCGCAGCTCCCTGCTGGCGGCCGGGCTGCCGCACGACCCGGGCCTCGAGGTCGACGGGGCGTTCACGCTCGCCGGCGGGACCGAGGCGGGTCGTCAGCTGCTGGCCCGCCCCGACCGGCCGACCGCGATCTTCGCCGCCTCCGACGAGATGGCGATCGGGGTGCTCCGCGCCGCGCGGGAGCTGCACCTCCGGGTCCCCGAGGACGTGTCCGTGGTCGGCGTCGACGACCACGAGCTGGCCGACTTCTTCGACCTGACCACGGTCGCCCAGCCGGTCCTCGAGCAGGGCCGGGTGGCGGCTCAGCAGGTGCTCGACGCCCTCGCGGCGTCGACGACCGAGGCGGGCTGGCACCCCGACCAGGTGATCTTGCCGACCGCGCTCCTCGAGCGCGGGAGCACCGGCCCCCCGCCGCCGACCTGACCGGACGCCGACGCGCTGTAGGAACGGCTCACTCGCCGGCGGTCCGGCCCGTCGCGGCCGCGGGGATCTCGCCGGCGTTGTCGAGATCCACGGTGAGGTTCTCGCCCGTGGCCGGGTCGAACAGGTGCATCTTCGACGTGTCGACCCAGATCTCGGCCTCGTCGCCCTCGGCGATCTTGGTCGAGCCGTCCAGTCCCACGACGAGCTGGGTCCGCAGCGCCTCCCCGTCCAGGTCGCGCTCGAGCTGCTCGAGCTGCTCGCGCACCTCGGGCGGCGCCTCGAACGGGATGTAGGCGTAGGCCTCGTTGCCGAGCCACTCCACGACGTCCACGGTGGCCCGGAACGTCGAGCCCTTGCGCGAGGAGTCGACCACCGACGCGTCCTCGAACGCCTCGGGCCGGATGCCGGCGATCAGGAGGCCCTTGCCCGCGGCCCGCTTCGCCTTGTCCTCCGAGATCTCGACGGTCCCGAACGGCAGCTCCACCGAGGTGCCCTCCACCGTGGCGGGCAGGAAGTTCATCGGCGGCGACCCGATGAACCCGGCCACGAACAGGTTGCCGGGGTTGCCGTAGAGCTCACGCGGCGTGGCGAGCTGCTGCAGCAGCCCACGCTTCAGCACCGCGACCCGGTCGCCCAGCGTCATCGCCTCGGTCTGGTCGTGGGTGACGTAGACGGTGGTGATCCCGAGCTTCTTCTGCAGCCGTGAGATCTCGCTGCGCATCTGGCCGCGCAGCTTGGCGTCGAGGTTGGAGAGCGGCTCGTCGAACAGGAAAGCGTCGGCGTCGCGCACGATGGCGCGCCCCATCGCGACGCGCTGGCGCTGACCGCCGGACAGGTTGCCCGGCTTGCGCTCCAGGTGCTCGTCGAGCTCGAGGGTCTTGGACGCCGCGCGCACCTTCTCGTCGACCGTCTTGTCGTCCGCCTTCGCGAGGCGCAGCGGGAAGGCGATGTTCTCGTAGACGCTCAGGTGGGGGTAGAGGGCGTAGTTCTGGAAGACCATCGCCAGGTTGCGGTCGCGCGGGGCCAGGTCGTTGACCACCTTGCCGCCGATGACCATCTGACCCTCGGTGATGTCCTCGAGGCCCACGATCATCCGCAGGAGCGTGGACTTCCCGCAGCCCGACGGCCCGACGAGGATCACGAACTCCCCGTCCGCGACGTCGATGCTGACGTCGTTCACGGCCGGGAAGCCGTCGCCGTACTTCTTGACGATGTTCTTCATCTCGATGGCAGCCATCGGTCAACCCTTCACTGCGCCGGAGGTCAGGCCGGCGACGATCTTGCGCTGGAAAATCAGGACGATGATGATGATCGGGACCGTCGAGACGACCGCTCCCGCGGCCAGCAGCGAGGCCGGCCGGTTGAACGGGTCGGCGCCGACGAAGAACGACAGCGCGGCCGGGATCGGCCGCGACCGCTCGGTCGAGGTCAGCGAGATCCCGAACACGAAGTCGTTCCAGGCGAAGAAGAACGTCAGGATCGCCGCCGTGAACACCCCGGGTGCCGCCAGGGGGACGATCACCTTGCGGAACGCCTGCCACGACGTGGCGCCGTCGACCTGCGCCGCCTGCTCCATCTCCCACGGGATCTCGCGGAAGAACGCCGACAGCGTCCAGATCGCCAGCGGCAGCGTGAACGACATGTAGGGGATGATCAGGCCCGGCCACGTGTCGTAGAGGCCGAAGGTCCGCCACATGTCGAACAGCGGACCCACCAGCGACACGACCGGGAACATCGCGATCGCCAGCGCCGTGGTCAGCACGAACTTCTTGCCCTGGAACTCCAGCCGGGCGATGGCGTAGGCCGCCAGCGTCGCGATGATCACCGACAGCGCGGTCGCGATCAGGCTGATGCCGATGGAGTTGAGGATCGCGCGGCGGAACTGCTCGTTGTCCAGGACGTCCTTGTAGTTCTGCCAGCCCGCGCTGTCGCCGGACGCCGGGATGAACCCCGGGCTGCCGTTGGTGATGGCGGCCTGCGACTTGAACGACAGCGAGATGATCCAGGCCACCGGCAGCAGGCACCAGACCAGGATCAGCGCGCAGCCGAGTGCGGTTCCGAGCTTGCGCATGTCAGCCCTCCTGCCGTGCGGCGGCGAGATCGACCTTGAACAGCTTCACGATCAGCCACGCGATCACCAGGACCGAGAGGAACAGGAGCACCGAGAGCGCCGAGCCGATCCCGAGCTGGAACTGCTCGATGGTCTGGCGGTAGGTGAGGAACGAGATCGACTCCGTGTTCACGGCTCCGGCGGTCATCACGAAGATGTTGTCGAAGATGCGGTAGGCGTCGAGGGCCCGGAACAGCACCGCCACCATGATGGCCGCCCGCATGTTGGGCAGGATCACCTTCCACAGCCGTTGCCACCAGGTCGCCCCGTCGACCTTGGCCGCCTCGACCATGTCCTCGGACACCTGCGCCAGCCCGGCGAGGAGCAGCAGAGACATGAACGGAGTCGTCTTCCAGATCTCCGAGACCATGATCGCGATCACCGCGGGCGTGGTCTGGCCGAACCAGTTGAAGTCGGTGTCGAGGAACGGCAGCCAGCCGTTGACGAAGCCGTTCTGGAAGCTGAACGCGAACTGCCACGCGAAGCCGGAGACCACCGTGATGATCCCGTAGGGGATCAGGATCGACGTCCGGATCACGCCGCGGGCGAAGATCACCCGGTGCATCACCATGGCGAACACGAAGCCGATGACCAGCTCGACGCCCACCGTCACCAGCATGTAGAGCACCGTGACGCCGGTGGTCTTCCAGAAGAGCTGGTCGGTCAGCGCGGTGACGTAGTTGCTCAGCCCGACGAACTCCCGGTCCTCCGGAGCGGTGAGGGAGTAGTTGAACAGGGAGAGGTAGAGCGCCCGGACCATCGGGAACGCCGTGACCACGAGCATCAGCACGATGGCGGGGGCGACCAGCTTCTGGCCCAGGCGGGTCTCGGCCCGGGCCCGGTCGCTGATCTCGGGCTTGGGCTCCCGCTTGGTCCGCGGAGCTGTCACTGTCGTGGTCACAGGAGTGCCTTCCCGTCGAGGACCTCGCGGAGGAACTTCGCCGACTCCTCGGGGGTCTTGTCCGGATCGACCGAGGTCGGTGAGTGCCACACGCTCTGGACGGCGGCCGAGATGGTCGCGTAGTAGGCGCTCTTGGGCCGCGGTCCCCCGTTGTCCACGCTGTCGCTGAACAGCGCCAGCAGGTCGGCGGGATAGGCCTCGGCGAGCTCCGGCGCCTGGTAGGCCGAGGTGCGCGAGGGCATCAGGCCCTCGTTGACGGCCAGGTCGACCTGCGCCTCGGACGACGTGACGCAGGCGGCGGCCTCGAGCGCGAAGTCCGGGTGCTTGCTGAAGGCGCCGACGCCGATGTCGATCCCGCCGATGGGCGGCTTGGACTCCTCGCCCTCGACCGTGGCCGGGTAGCGGGCCCACCCGAGGTCGGCGAAGTCGTCCTCGGTGAGGTCGCCGCTGTCGACGAGTCCCTTGTAGTTCTGGTAGACGAAGGTCCAGTTGGTCATGAACTCCCCGGGCCCCCCGAACATCTGTCCCAGGCTGGTGCCCTCGTTGGACGTGGTCAGGTCGGGTTGGGCGGCCTTCGACGACGCCAGCTTCTGGATGACCGTGGCGGCGTCGCGGCCGGCGTCGGAGTCGATGTCGATCTTCGCGTCCTTGCCGGCCTCGTTGTCGGAGATGATGTCGCCGCCGGCGCCCTGGATGAGGGCGTTGATGAGCACGACGTACGCCTCGTACTTGTTGGCCTGGACGCCGACGGTGCCGCCGTTGTCAGCCGCGGCGTCGATGACCTGGTCCCAGGTGACCGGCTGGGTCATGTCGAGCCCGGCCGCCTCCGCGAGGGACTTGCGGTACCAGAGCACCTGGGTGTTGGCCCACTGCGGGAAGGCGTAGACCGCGTCGTCCCAGGTGACGGTCTCAGCCGCCCCCGCCAGGACGTCGTCGTCGGTGGCCTTGCCCGCGGCGTCGTCGGGCAGCCGCTCCAGCCAGTGGGCGTTGGCGAACTCGGCGACGAAGACGGGGTCGAGGCTCATCAGGTCCGTGGAGGAGTCCTTGGCCGCGAGCCGACGGGCGAGCTGGGTGCGCTGGTCGGTCGCGCCGGACGGCAGCAGCTGGATGTCGATGTCGTAGTCGTCGGTGCTGCACGACTTGGCGAGCGCGGTCAGCGTGTCGACGCCGTCGGGGTTCACGTACCAGTTCAGGCTCGCCTTGCCGGAGTCTCCCGAGCAGGCGCTCAGCCCCGCGCCCAGGAGCACCGCGACGGCACCCATGGCCCAGCCACGTCGTGGGCGAGACCTGGTCGCCCCGACCGCTCGCTGCGGTGCTGGTGGCTGGACTTGTGCCTGGGTCATACACGCCCTCCCGAGTGTGGGTCCCGTACGTCACATCTAGTCGTGAATTGCCCGATCTGTCCACCCGCGATCCGGGGAGCGACCGTTTCGGTCGCTGCGAAGGGGCCTCAGAGGTGCTTGCGCTCCACGCTGACGCCGCCCCAGATGGCCACGCCCTTGATCCGCACGACCGGTGAGCTCTCGTCGAGGGTGGCGTCGACCAGGCCGGACGGGCCGGAGTAGCCGCCCATGATCCCGGTGCCCTCCATCTGCACCCGGGTCGACGGACCCACGATGACCTCGGCGCCGCCCATGAAGGCGTTGATGGTGATCACCACCTCCTTGGCGGCGAACTTCGCGCGGCGCAGGTCGAGCTGGGCGCCGCCCATCAGCGCCAGGATCGTCATCTGCTTGGGGACCACCCACACGCCGGTGCGGCTGAGCCCGCTGAGGATCGCGAGGTGGCTCTCCTTGTCGGCGCCCGGCACCACGTCGGGAGACGCGGCCGCGGGTCGCACGACCGGCCGCTGGTGCGGGTGGGCGGGCAGGTCGAGGGTGATCGGCACCAGGTCGGCGTAGGTGCGCGCGGCGTACGTCGCCTCGAGCCGCTGGTCGAGCTCGTCCATGTCGAGCCGGCCCTCGCCCGCGGCCTCGCGCAGGATCTCGGCCACCTGGTGGCGCTCGGTGTCGGAGATGCGCAGCCTGGCGGGATCGGCGCCGCCGCCCGGCTGCTGGAGCTCTCCCGCCATGCGACCCAGACTAGATCAGCCTCAGTCGGCGACCACCAGGACCGGCACCGGCTCGACCGTGACCCGGACCGGCTGGCCGGTCTCCAGCGCCGCGGCCTCCGAGCTCGGCAGCTGCGCGAGCACCAGGGTGCCGTCGGGCAGGGTCAGCGTCGCCCGCGACACCGGCCCGAGGAAGGCGACCGCCACCACGGACGCCGTGCCTGCGGCGTCGGCGACGACCCGCACCGACTCCGGGCGCACGAGGGCGACGCCGGACCCGGTGGCCGAGCCCGGAAGCACCGGGACGGAGGTGCCGAGGACGTCGGCACTGCCGTCCGCGACGGTCGCCGGGATCCGGTTGCTGAGGCCGACGAACTGCCCGACGAACGGCGTGGCCGGCGCGGCGTAGAGCTGCGCGGGCGGCGCCAGCTGGTCGAGCCGGCCGGCGTTCATGACACCGACCCGGTCGGCGATGGCGAGCGCCTCCTCCTGGTCGTGGGTGACGAACAGCGTGGTCGTGCCGACGTCGAGCTGGACCCGCCGGATCTCGTCACGCAGCTGGACCCGCACCTTCGCGTCGAGGGCCGACAGCGGCTCGTCGAGCAGGAGCACCGCCGGCTCGATCGCGAGCGCCCGGGCCAGGGCGACCCGCTGCTGCTGGCCGCCCGAGAGCTGGTTGGCGTAGCGCGACTTGTGCTCGCCGAGGCCGACCATGTCGAGCATGTCTCCGGCCCGCTGGCGACGGTCCGCGCGCGACCGGCCGCGCAGCTTGAGGCCGAACGCCACGTTGTCGAGGACCGTGAGGTGCGGGAAGAGGCTGTAGGCCTGGAAGACCATCCCCATGTCGCGCTTGTTGGCGGGGACCCGGCTCAGGTCCTTGCCGCCCACGCTGATGGTGCCGGCGTCCTGACTCTCCAGGCCGGCCAGGATCCGCAGCGCCGTGGTCTTGCCGCAGCCCGACGGCCCGAGCAGGACCACCATCTCGCCCGGCTCGATGTGCAGGTCGAGCCCGTCGAGGGCGTGCACGTCGCCGTAGGACCGGCGCAGCCCCGTCATCTCGACGGCGACCCCGTTGCTGGACTCCCTGCTGCGTGCCTCGGCTGTGCTGGTCATCTACTTGTCTCCGGTGGTCAGGTGTCGGCGGCGGTCGAGGAAGGACAGGCCCACCAAGAGAAGGGCGGCGAACAGGAGCGAGGCGAGCGCCGCCGCCATGGACTCCGGCGCATCGGACTTGTTGATCTGGACGATCACGACCGGCAGCGTGTTGTAGTGCGTCAGCGACGAGATCGTGAACTCACCCAGCACCAGGGCGACGGCGATGAACGCCGCGCCCAGGACTCCCGACCACAGGTTGGGCACGATCACGCGGGTGATCACGGTGAACCAGCTCGCGCCCAGCGAGCGTGCCGCCTCGGCCAGCGTCGTCGCGTCGAGCGCGGACAGCGACGAGTCGATGGCGCGGTAGGCGAACGGCAGCACCAGCACGACGTAGACGAACGCGAGCGTGAGCGCCGAGTCGCCGACCAGGTAGTTGACCCAGGAGTAGACGTTCTTCAGCCCGACCACGATGACCAGCGCGGGGATGGTGAGCGGGAGCAGGCAGAGGAACTCGACCATCCTGGTGGCGCCCGGGACCCGCAGCCGCACCCAGATCATCGTCGGCACGAGCAGCACGATCATGCCGACCACCGTGAGGAGGGCCAGCAGCAGCGACGTGGTGATCGCATCGGTCATGGTGGGGTCCTGCGTGAGCGCCCGCCAGGCGGCACCGGACCGTTCCTTGGTGGCGACGTCCTTGGTGCTGAAGTTGAGCAGCGCGAGGAGCGGGATGGCGAAGAACGTCCCGAAGGCGAGCAGCAGGAGCCAGCGCAGGAGGCGCCAGGCAAGGGAGCCGGTGCCGGTCACGACAGCCACCTCGAGGTGCGCTTGAGAAGCCATGCGTAGAGGGCCATGACGACAGCGACCACCACGACCATCTCCAACGACAGGGCGTAGGCGAAGTTCTCCTGGCCCAGCACGATCTCGCTGGTGAGCGAGTTGCGGATCAGCAGCGGCAGGATCGGCGAGCCCTGGCTGACGAGCGCCGCGACGGTCGCGTACGCCGCGAACGCGTTGGCGAAGAGCAGCAGCATCGAGCCGAGGAACGCCGGCCGCAGCAGCGGGAAGGCGACCTGGGTCCAGTACTGCCAGGTGGACGCGCCGAGGCTGACCGCGGCCTCGCGCCACTGCGGCCGCAGCCCCTCGAGCGCGGGCAGGAACACGATCACCATCAAGGGGATCTGGAAGTAGGTGTAGACCAGCGTCAGGCCCGGCAGCTCGTAGAGCTGCGAGATGCCGTTGGGGTCGGTGCCCACGGTGTCCGCCAGCACCTCGGTGAGCAGGCCCCCGAAGCCCAGCGTGGCGATCCAGGCGAAGGCCAGGGTGACCCCGCCGAACTGCGCGAGCACCCCGCACACCGCGGTGACCATGCGTCGCAGCACGCTGGTCGGCGACGCCGTGACGATCAGGTAGGCCAGCAGGGCCCCGAGCACCGCGCCCACCAGTGCCGACGTGAAGGACAGCAGCAGGCTCTCGCGCAGCACGTGCAGCGGGGTCTCGTCGTCGAGCTTGCTGAGCTTCTCGAGCGAGAATCCGCCGTCGTTGTCCTGGAACGCGCCGACCAGCACCGTCACCGTCGGGACGACCAGGAAGATCCCGAGATAGACGAGGAACGGGAGCAACCCGACCGACGGGCCGACGCTGAGGCGCCGGCCCGTCGGTGCGGGCGGTGCGGTGGCGGTCGGGGCCGCCACCGGAGCTACGGGGAGGCTCATGGCCGACCCGTCTGCTGCCCGCCGCTCAGCCGATCGCCTTCGCCCAGTTCTCGGACAGGTAGGCCGCCATCGCCTCGGTCTGCTCGTTGGTCGGGATCACCGGCGTGCCCTCGACGGTCGGCAGGGCGTCGTACTTCTCCTGGTCGATCGTGCCGGCGTCGACCATGGCGTCGGCGCGCACCGGACGGGCTCCCCCGGCGAGCCAGAGGTTCTGGCCCTCGTCGCTGTAGAGGAACTCCTCCCAGAGCCGGGCCGCCGCGGGGTGCGGCGCGTCGGCGTTGATCGCCTGGAAGTAGTAGCCCGCGATCGCGGCGCCCTCCGGGACCACGACCGTCCAGGTGGGGAGCTTGGCCGTCTCGGCGGCGTTGAGGTAGTCCCAGTCGATGACCACCGGCGTCTGGCCGGACTCGATCGTCGCCCCGGTCGGGTCGACGGGGAGGAAGTTGCCGGCCTCCTTGACCTTCTTGAAGAACTCCACCCCGGGAGCGATGTCGTCGGCCGAGCCGCCGTTGGCGACGGACGCCATCAGCACGCCGCTGAAGGCGGCACCCGCGGCGGTCGGGTCGCCGTTGAGCGCGACCTTGCCCTTGAACTCGGGCCCGAGCAGGTCGTCCAGCGTGGTCACGTCGGGGACCTTGGCGGAGTCGTAGCCGACGGACATGAACCCGCCGTAGTCGTTGACCCAGGCGCCGTCGGCGTCCTTGAACTCGTCGGGGATCTCGTCGAACGTCGCCACCTGGTAGGGCGCGAACTTGTCGGTGTTGGCGAGGGCGACCGACTGCCCGAGGTCGAACACGTCCGGGGCGCGGTCGGTGCCCTTGAGCTGGTCGGCGGCGTTGATCTCGTCCTGGCTGGCACCGTCCGGCTGGTCGGACTGGACCTCGATGTCGTACTTCTCGGAGAACGCGTCGATGATCGCGCCGTAGTTGGCCCAGTCCGGCGGCAGCGCGATGACGTTGAGCTTGCCTTCCTTCTGGGCGGCCTTGACCAGCTCGTCCATGCCGCCGAAGTCGTCGGCGGAGGTGGCGGTCTTGGCGTCGGTGCCGCCCCCGCCCCCGCTCCCGCTGTCCTTGTCGTCGTCATCGTCGGGCGCTGCGCACGCTGCGAGCGCGGTGGTTGCGCTGAGCGCGACCAGGGTGATCAGCCACTTCCGAACCTTCACAGGACCTCCTAGTCGATGCGCGAGATCGCGCTGCCGAACCGTCGCCGGATCGAGCGCCGGGCACGTGAACACCGCGAGGACCGGGCGGGTCCGCCCGGTGAAGGACGGACTGTCGCCAGTGACCAGCGCCGCTCACAGTACGCTCGGGAGCCGTGCCTGACGAGCCGCCGTTCCGGTACTCCGACGTGCTTCCGATCGGGCCCGACGACACGCCGTACGCCTCGTCACGACCGCGGGTGTCTCCACGTTCGAGGCAACCGTCGACGATCGCACCCGCACGTTCCTCCAGGTGGCCCCGGAGACGAGCCGGCGGCTCACCGACCCGGCCGGCGCGGTGACGATCCCGATCAGCGGGACCAGGGTGCGCTCGGCCGACTAGGGGTTCTCGACGCAGTCGAGGATGCGGTTCGCGCCGCCGATGTAGCCCAGCCAGTCGGACCACGGCTTGCCGGGCATCCGGACCCGCATCTGCATGTCGTACTGCACCGGCTGGAGCGCGGGCTCGCACGCCATCGCGGCCCGGGTGGTGAAGACCGCCTTCTCGCCCTTCTCGAGACGCACGGCCGGGTGGGTGTACCACGCCTGGACCGGGTTCCCTGCGCGCTCGCGGATGCGCACCTCGCGCAGCCCCTTGCCGCCGTACCGCTTGAACTTGAAGTGCAGGTGCAGGTCGTGCGCCGACGGCTCGGTCTGCGAGAACACCACCTGGCTGTAGTCGCCGGAGGGGAACCAGTCGTACCTCTCGGCCGCCGCGGGCCCGCTCGGGAGCAGGACGGCGGCGGTCAGGGCCAGAGCGACCAGGGTGACGCGAGGGTGCATCCTGCGACCGTACGCCGAACCGCAGATCGCTGCACTGCACGAACATGCGGGTGGTGCTGCCACCCGCACCGGCGGACCGTGGGCGCCATGCGCACTCTCGGGAGGGCCGCCCTGGCCCTGGCAGCGGTCCTGTCCGTCTTCCTCACCACGGGTGGTCCGGCCCGTGCGGACAGTCAGTGGACCGGGACCCTCACCCAGGCCATCGACCACGTCCCGGTGGCGACCGAGAACCGCAGCGGCTACAGCCGCGACCTGTTCCACCTGTGGGTCGACGCCGACGGCGACGGGTGCGACACCCGCGCGGAGGTGCTGATCTCGGAGGCGGAGGACCCGCCGACGATCGGCTCGGGCTGCGCGCTGTCGGGCGGCCGCTGGTACTCCTACTACGACGGCGTCTCCCAGACCTCGGCCTCGGCGCTCGACATCGACCACGTCGTACCCCTTGCCGAAGCGTGGGACTCCGGCGCCCGGTCGTGGTCGGCGAGTCGCCGCGAGGCCTACGCCAACGACCTCGCCGACAGCCACACCCTCGTCGGCGTGACCGCATCGCTCAACCGGAGCAAGGGCGACCAGGACGTCGCCGAGTGGCTGCCTCCGATCAACGACTGCCGCTACATCAAGGACTGGGTCACCGCGAAGATCCGCTGGGGGCTGAGCCAGGACTCGGCCGAGAAGGCGGCCCTCGACGACCTGGCCGCCGGCTGCACGAACTCGACGATCACGGTGACCGTGGTGTCCTGAGAGGATTGGACCGGCAGCGACGTCAGCGCACACTCGGACCGTCGGAGAGTCCGACAGGGAAGGGGGCGGACATGCCGCTCGACAACGGGTACGGCGTGGCGATCGGCACCTTCGTGTCGTTCACCCGCGAGGACCCGAACGACTTCGGGCACTGGTACCACGGCAAGCTGAGGATCGCGACACCCGAGGGGCAGTACGAAGCCGCGCTCGACGTCGACACCCCGACCGGAGTCGGCGTCAGCTACCGCGTGGTCACGGGGCTGGCCACCTCCGACCTGGCAGGGCTGGCCGGGTTGGGCGACGGGCTCCACCTGCTCGAGCCCAACGCCACGTCCGGCGCGCTCGACTACCTCAGGAGCCCACTGCTCGCCGACCCGGCCCTCGTCCAGCAGCTGCGTCTCTGGGGCCCTGCCTGGCTGCGGTTCGCCGCCCCCGCGGCGCAGCCCTGGAGCCCGACGCCCGTCGACTCGATCGTCGAGCTCGTCGGGGGGTGGCTGCCCGAGCGCGCGTTCCCCTGGGTCGCCAGCGACGGCGACAACGCGCTCGACAGGCTCGACGGGCTCCTCGCGGGCGCCGCGAGGATCTACATCTTCGGCGAGCCGTTCACGACCGGACTCGGGGTGCACAACGTGCATCTCAACCAGGGCGACCCGCCCGGATCGCACCAGGACGACGACGGGGTCTGGCAGGACGGCGCCGTTCTGCTGCAGCAGGCCGACGACACCGTCACCGCCTGGCAGGTCAAGTTCAACTCCCAGTCCCTGCACACCGACGACGCCGGTCTCCCGGTCTGATCCCGTCGCGGCCCGCCTGATTGGGTGGTCACGTGACGCCCGAGATGGAGTACGTCGAGGTCGCGCGCGCCGAGAGCGAGCGCGGCGAGCTGGTCCTGCGCGAGCGACGTCCGGTCGACGGCGGGCCGACCTCGCTGGAGCTGCGGGCCAACGGGGTCTTCGTGATGGACACCGTCGAGGTCAGCACCGAGCGGGAGATGGCGCACGCGGCACTCGCGCTGGTCGAGGAGCCGCGCGCGGTGGTGGTCGGGGGTCTTGGCCTCGGTTACACGATGCACGAGCTGCTCGCCGACTCCCGCGTCGAGAAGTGTGCCGTCGTCGAGATCGAGCCGGCACTGGTCGAGTGGCTGCGCACCGGGCTGGTGCCGGACGGACCGGCGCTGCTGGCCGACGACCGGGTCACCGTCGTGGTCGCCGACATCGTGGTCGCCCTGGCCGAGGCCCGCGAGGAGTCCTACGACCTGGTGCTGCTCGACGTCGACAACGGTCCGGGCTATCTCGTGCACGCCGCCAACGCGGCGCTCTACGAGTCGCCGGCCCTCACCGACGCGCGGCGCGTGCTGCGGCCGGGCGGGGCGCTCGTCGTCTGGTCGGCCTCCGAGGCACCGGAGCTCGAGGAGGCGCTGCGGACCGTGTTCGGCGACGTCGAGGCCCAGCCACACGCCGTACGCCTGCAGGAGCGGGACGAGCACTACTGGCTCTACGTCGCGCGGGCCTGAACGAAGTCGACGAAGGCCTCGGCCCCCTCGACCTCGACGTCGTACGGCGGCCGGACCAGGTCCTCGGGCCGCAGCGCCAGCTGCAGCATGGTGGCCAGATCCTTCCCGCGGGCGAAGCGGCGCTCGCCGTTCGCGCGATAGCCCACCTTCCGGCTCACGCCGCGCGATGCCGGGTTGTCGGTGAAGGCCCCCGAGGTGATCTCTGCGAACCCGAGGTGGTCGAAGCAGAGCACGCAGATCGCCTGCCGCATCAGGGTGCCGATGCCCCGTCCCTGGAACTCCTGTCCCAGCCACGAGCCGGTCTCCCCCGTCCGGGTGACCGGGAAGTCCTGGGTGCTGATGCCCTGGACCCCGACGAACCGCCGGTCGTGCCAGACGCCCAGGTCGAGCTGCCAGCGCGCCGGCTCGAGCTCGGCCCGGGCTCGCCAGTGGTACCGCACGAACTGCCGCTCCTGCTCGACGCCCTTGAACTGTGTCCAGGGAAAGGAGAACGGCATCCGGTCCGGCGCGTGGACCCCGGCGTGCACCACGGCCACCACCTCGGGGAAGTCGTCGTCCCGCATCGGCCGCATCACGAGCGGCCCGCAGCTGACGCGGAGCCCGAACGGCGGCCACAGGTCTGCGATGTCCATGCGACGAGCCTCACGTGTCCCGAGCCCACCGGCAACGCCTTTCGAAGCGTCCGGTGGGTACGTTCGGACCATGGGTGATCAGGAGTACCGCACGGAGCACGACTCGATGGGCGAGGTCCAGGTGCCGCGCGACGCGCTGTGGCGGGCACAGACCCAGCGCGCGGTCGAGAACTTCCCGATCAGCGGGACGCCGATCGAGCCGGCGCTGGTCCACGCCATCGGCGAGGTGAAGGCCGCGGCCGCGCAGGTCAACGCCGCGCTCGGCGTCCTCGACGCGGAGCCGGCGGCGGCCATCGAGGCTGCCGCCCGTGAGGTCGCCGCCGGCGAGCACGACGACGCGTTCCCGATCGACGTCTTCCAGACCGGCTCCGGCACGAGCAGCAACATGAATGCCAACGAGGTGATCGCGTCGCTGGCGGGCCGGGCCGGCGTCGAGGTGCACCCCAACGACCACGTCAACGCCTCCCAGTCGTCCAACGACACGTTCCCGACCGCGATCCACGTGGCCGCGTCGCGGGAGGTGACCGGCGACCTGCTCCCCGCGATCGACGTGCTCGCGTCGTCGCTGGAGGCGAAGGCGAGCGAGTTCGCCGGCCTGGTGAAGTCCGGCCGCACCCACCTCATGGACGCGACGCCGGTGATGCTCGGCCAGGAGTTCTCCGGCTACGCCGCCACCGTGCGCTACGCCGCCGAGCGCCTCGAGTCGGTGCTGCCCCGGGTGCGCGAGCTGCCGCTGGGCGGGACCGCCGTGGGCACCGGCATCAACACCCCGTCCGGCTTCCCCGAGCAGGTGATCGCCGCCCTGTCGGAGTCCACAGGAGAGCCGTTCACCGAGGCGCGCAACCACTTCGAGGCCCAGGGCACCCGCGACTCGCTGGTCGAGCTGAGCGGCGTGCTGAAGACCTACGCCGTGGGCCTGACCAAGATCTGCAACGACCTGCGCTGGATGTCGTCCGGCCCCACCACCGGCCTGGCCGAGATCCACCTTCCGGACCTGCAGCCGGGCTCGAGCATCATGCCCGGCAAGGTCAACCCGGTGCTGCCCGAGGCCACGCTCATGGTCTGCGCCCAGGTGGTCGGCAACGACGCGGCCGTCACCGTCGCGGGTGCCAGCGGCGCGTTCGAGCTCAACGTCGCGATGCCGGTCATCGCGCGCAACGTCCTCGAGTCGGTCCGGCTGCTCGCCGCCTGCTCCCGGCTGCTGGCCGAGCGCTGCGTCGACGGGATCACGGCAGACACCGAGCGGATGCGCCAGTACGCCGAGTCCTCCCCCTCGGTGGTCACCCCGCTCAACAAGTACGTCGGCTACGAGGCCGCCGCCAAGATCGCCAAGCAGGCCCTCGCCGACGGCGCCACGATCCGGGAGACGGTGCTCAAGCTCGGCTACGTGGAGCGCGGCGAGCTCACCGAGGAGCAGCTCGACGAGGCGCTCGACGTGGAGTCGATGACCCACCCGTGACCGGCCGCGACCCGATGTTCGACGTCGAACGCCAGTACGGCCATGAGGGCAACCTCGAGACGCGGCGCTCGGTGTGGCAGCCGGGCCCGTCCGGGGTCGACCCGGTCGACCTGGTGGTCGAGGCCGTCCGCTCGGCGGTGGTCGGGAAGGGCGCCATGCCCGACGTGCTCGAGGTCGGGTGCGGCACGGGCGTCCTGGCCGCCCGGCTGGTCGAGGAGCTGCCGGGCATCGCGCTGCTGGCCACCGACCAGTCGCAGCGGTTCGTGGAGCTGACCCGGGAGCGCGGCGTGCCGGCCCAGCTCCAGGACGTGCAGCACCTGCTCGCCCCCGACGCGTCGTACGACGTGGTGCTGGCGGCCTGGATGCTCTACCACGTGCCGGACCTGGACCGTGGCCTCGCCGAGGTGCGCCGGGTGCTCCGGCCCGGTGGCCGGTTCGTCGCGGTGACCAACGGCGACGAGCACACCGCCGACCTGCGACGCGAGGCGGGTGGCGACGCCGTACTCACGAGGTTCAGCAGCGAGAACGGCGAGGCGTCACTGCGCCGCCACTTCGACTCGGTCACCCGCCAGGACGTCGAGACCCGCGCGGTCTTCCCGGACCGGGACTCCGCGCTCGCCTACCTGCGCTCGTCCGACGAGGACGTCGACTGGTCACCGCCCGAGGACGGCTGGCCGCGCGAGTACGCCGGGTACGTCACCGTCTTCACGGCGAGCTAGGCGGCCCCACCAAGCTGAGGTCGCGCATCGCGCGGGTGCGAGCGGAGCGAGCGCGCCTCGTGATCGGCCCCGGCGACCATGGCGACTGCGAAGCCCGCGAGCGCAGCGAGCGTCGCCATGGTCTCGGGGCCGAAGCTCACGAGGGTAGACAATTAGCGAGCGTCCGTCGTGGGTGCCGGGCCGAAACTCGCGGGGGTAGACAATCAGTAGAAGCCGTGCGACTGGCTGTGGCCCCAGGCGGAGCACGGTGAGCCGTAGCGGTCCTGGATGTAGCCGAGGCCCCACCTGATCTGGGTGACGGGGTTGTCGGCCCAGTCGGGGCCGGCCGAGGACATCTTGGAGCCGGGCAGGGCCTGCGGGATGCCGTAGGCCGAGGAGCTCGGGTTGTCGGCGTGCGGGTTCCAGTTCGACTCGCGGGTCCACAGCGAGTCGAGGCAGCCGAACTGGTCGTCGTCCCAGCCGAACGACGAGAGGAGGGCCCGCGCGATGTCCCGCGGGTCCTCGTCGGAGAGGTCCTCGGTGCGGGACATGGTGTTGCCGGCACCCAGGGAGAGCGTGTCCTTCTTCAGGGGGTCGGCCTTGGCCCGGCTGTCGGAGCGGGTGACCGGCGGCACCGCCCGGGCGGCCTCGGCGGCGTCGGCGGACTCGGCGGCCTCGGCGGCCTCGGTCTCCTCACCGGCCCCGGACGACAGGACCGACGTCCCCGTGACCGCCGCACCGAGGTCGGAGACGCTCGTGGTCCCCGAGTCCGGGCCGTCGTCGGCGCTCAGGGAGAGCGAGCCGCTGCCGACCGCGAAGCCGGTCGCGACGACCGCCATGGACGACAGGGTCAGGGAGGTCTTGAGCGCGGCACGGGGTGCACGTCGAGCTCTGGAGGCACGGTGCTTCGGTGCCTGTGGCTGTGACGACGACACGTGTTGAGGGCCTAATCCAGGAGGTGACGAGGCGCTGGTCCTCAGCGCGGGGCAGTCCGGTTACCTTGCCCGAGACCGGAAGTCGTTGCAAACCGAACGAGGCAACGCTGGTCGAACGTATGACTCAGGAGTCACACCAGCCACTCGAGCCCCAGACGTCGGGGGTCGCGGTGGCTCACAGCGTGACGTTCTCCAGCATCTCGGTGACCAGGGCAGCGATCGGCGACCGCTCGGAGCGGGTCAGCGTCACGTGCGCGAACAAGGGGTGCCCCTTGAGCTTCTCGACCACGGCGACCACCCCGTCGTGGCGTCCCACCCGGAGGTTGTCGCGCTGGGCGACGTCGTGGGTGAGCACCACCTTGGACCCGGCGCCGATCCGGGACAGCACGGTCAGCAGCACGTTGCGCTCCAGCGACTGCGCCTCGTCGACGATCACGAAGGAGTCGTGGAGCGACCGGCCGCGGATGTGGGTCAGCGGGAGCACCTCGAGCATCCCGCGCGCGAGGACCTCCTCGATCACGTCCCGTGAGGTCACCGCGCCGAGCGTGTCGAAGACCGCCTGCGCCCAGGGCGCCATCTTCTCCGACTCCGAGCCGGGCAGGTAGCCGAGCTCCTGGCCGCCGACCGCGAACAGCGGCCGGAACACCACGACCCGCTGGTGCTGGTTGCGCTCCAGCACGGCCTCGAGGCCGGCACACAGCGCGAGGGCGGACTTGCCGGTGCCGGCCCGGCCACCGAGCGAGACGATGCCGACGTCCGGGTCGAGCAGCATCTCCAGCGCGACCCGCTGCTCCGCGGAGCGGCCGTGGATGCCGAACGCCTCCCGGTCGCCGCGGACCAGGTGGACGAGCTTGTCGGGGCCGACCCTGCCCAGCGCGGTGCCGCGGTCGGAGAGGAGGACCAGGCCCGAGTGGCACGGCAGGTCGCGGGCCGCCGCGAGGTCGAGCGTGCCGTCGTCGTAGAGCGCGTCGAGGTCGGCGGCGGCCAGCTCCAGCTCGGCCATGCCGGAGTAGCCGGGGTCGGAGTCGCTCATGGTCTCGCCGCGGTACTCCTGCGCGTCGAGGCCGACCGCGGACGCCTTGATGCGCAGCGGGAGGTCCTTGCTGACCAGCGTCACCGCGGCGCCCTCGTGGGCGAGGTTGTGGGCCACCGCGAGGATCCGGGTGTCGTTGTCGCCCAGCCGGAAGCCCGAGGGCAGCGAGTCGGCGTCGGTGTGGTTGAGCTCGACGCGGATGGTGCCGCCCAGGTCACCGACCGGCACCGGCTCGTCGAGCCGGCCGTGGGTGATCCGCAGCTCGTCGAGCATCCGCAGGGCGGTGCGTGCGAAGTAGCCCAGCTCCGGGTGGTGCCGCTTGCCCTCGAGCTCGGTGATGACCACGACGGGCAGCACCACCTCGTGCTCCTCGAAGCGTCTGAGCGCCCCGGGATCGGAGAGCAGCACGCTGGTGTCGAGGACGTAGGTCCGGATCCCGGCGGGACGACGCGGCTGGGAGGACACCTTGCTGGACGAGCTGACCTTGGTCGGCACGGTCACCCCTCGCAGACCGGCACGCGCACTCCTCGCCCGGTCCTGAACTCACCTGCGGACGGACCGGGAGGGAGCCCGAAGGCCGAAGTGCCGGCCCCCACGTGCGACCGGCCAGCCACTCGTTGCAGAGCTGCCGCCGGTCAGTTGTGGATCGTGCTTTCGCAAGATTCGGGCCTCCCGATACGGCAAGCTTCCCCACTCGCCGATGTCGCGAACGTACGCCGCCGCGGGCGGCCGTCAGGTGCGACACGCCCGACCACGAGGTGAAGAGCCGGTGACGTCCAGACATCGTGCGCGACGACGTCACCTGACCCGACCACCGATTCACAAGAGGAGCGCAGCGACCTGCGGGCGAAGCCCGCGCGCCCGCGCGATCGGCCTCCGGGCCGTGGCGACTGCGCCAAAGCGAGCGCAGCGAGCGTCGGCGCCCGCGAGCGCAGCGAGCGTCGCCGCGGACTGGGGGCCGAAGCTCGCGCGGCGTAGACAATCAGGCGCCGAAGCGGCGCTCGCGCTGTGCGTAGGCCCGGATCGCGCGGAGGAAGTCGACGCGGCGGAAGTCGGGCCAGTAGGCCTCGCAGAAGTAGAACTCCGACTGGGCGCTCTGCCACAGCAGGAAGCCGCCGAGCCGCTGCTCGCCCGACGTACGGATGACGAGGTCGGGGTCGGGCTGCCCCTTGGTGTAGAGGTGCTGGGCGATGTGCTCGACGTCGATGACCTCGGCGAGCTCCTCGAGGCTGCTGCCCGCGGCGGCGTGCTCGTGGAGCAGGGAGCGGACGGCGTCGGCGATCTCCCGGCGGCCGCCGTAGCCCACGGCGACGTTGACCAGCAGCCCGTCGACGTCACGGGTGGCCTCCTCGGCGGCCTTGAGCCGCTCGGCGGTGCCCGCGGGCAGCAGGTCGAGCGCACCGACGGGGTGCACCCGCCAGCGACCCTCGGCCGCGAGCGAGTCGACCGCGCCCTCGATGATCGTGAGCAGGTCGGACAGCTGGTCGGGCGGCCGACTGGTCAGGTTGTCGCTCGAGAGCAGCCACAGCGTGACGACCTCGACGCCGACGTCGTCGCACCAGCCCAGCAGCGGACGGATGTTGTCGGCGCCGGCCTGGTAGCCCGCGGCCGTGCCGAGGCCGACCGCCCTGGCCCAGCGACGGTTGCCGTCGAGCATCACGCCGACGTGCTTGGGCACCTGGTCGAGCGCCATCCGGCGCAGCATCCGTGCCTCGTAGACGGGGTAGATGACCCTCCGAAGGCCACGCTTCCAGTCCGCCACGGTGACGATGGTAACGATCCGATCGGGTGACGTTGGGCGCATCGACGTCGGACGTACACGTCAGCCGGGTACCTTCGCGACATGAGCCACCCGGTGTCCGACGCTGTGCGCGCAGGCATGGACACCCTCCACGACTCCGTGGCCGATGTCGCCGAGCGGCTCGAGAACGTCAAGCCGAAGCTGCGGGGCTGGCTCCACCTCGGCACCGCTCCGCTGACGCTGGTCGCCGGGATCGTGCTGATCAGCCTCTCCCCCGACGCCACCACCCGGATCGGCTCGGCGGTGTTCATCGCCTCGGCCATGGTGCTGTTCACGGTGTCGGCGATCTACCACACCGGCACCTGGTCACCGCGGGTCTGGGCGTTCCTACGCCGGTTCGACCACGCCAACATCTTCATCCTCATCGCCGGCACCTACACGCCGTTCAGCCTGCTGCTCCTGCACGGGACCGCGCAGGTGGTGCTGCTCACCACCGTCTGGACCGGTGCGGTGCTGGGCGTGCTCTTCCGGGTCTTCTGGACCGACGCGCCGCGCTGGCTCTACGTGCCGATCTACATCGCGCTCGGCTGGGCCGCGATCTTCTTCGTCCCGGCGTTCTTCCACGGTGCCACGGCGCTCGGCCTCGGCATCGGCATCGCCGTCTTCGTGCTGATCTTCGCCGGGGGCGCCCTCTACACCCTCGGCAGCATGGTCTACGGCTTCCGGCGACCCAACCCCTCGCCGCGCTGGTTCGGCTTCCACGAGGTGTTCCACTCCTTCACGATCCTCGCCTTCGTCTCCCACTACGTCGGGATCTCGATGGCCACCTACGCACTGCGCTGACCTGCGCCGCCGGCGCGGCCAGCACTGCTCCGGGTGGCGAGACCCCTCTTCCCGGAACTAGAACGTGTTCCTATCGTGCAGGTATGACAGCCGACGGGACCTGCTCCCCCGCCTTCGAGCCTCTCCGCGAGCTGCTGGACGCCAACCTCGCCGACGGCAGCGACCTCGGCGCGTCGGTGGCGGTGGTCCACGACGGTGAGCTGGTCGCGGACCTCTGGGGCGGCCAGGCCCGGCCGGGCGTGCCCTGGACCGAGGAGACCCTGGTGATGGTCTGGTCGGTGAGCAAGCCGATGGCCGCGCTCACCGCGCTCGTGCTGGCAGACCGCGGCGAGCTCGACCTGGAGGCCCCGGTCTCGTCGTACTGGAAGGAGTTCCGCAACGAGGACGTGCTGGTCCGGCACGTGCTCTCGCACACGTCCGGGTACGCCGGGTGGACCGAGCCGCTCGACATGGCCGGTCTGGTGGACCTCGAGACCTCGGAGCGGATGCTGGCCGAGCAGGAGCCGTGGTGGCCGCCGGGGCAGGGCTCGGGCTACCACATGATCGCCTTCGGCCACCTGGTCGACGGGCTGGTGCGGGCGGCCACCGGCGTCCCGCTGGCCGACCAGTTCCGGACCCTGGTCGCCGAGCCGCTCGGCGCCGACTTCCACCTCGGCGTGCCGGACTCCGCGCTGGAGCGCTGCGCGGACCTCGTCCCGCCGACGGGGTCGGTGGTCGACTACGCCGCGCTCCCGCCGGGCAACTTCTTGGTGCCGACGTTGACCAACCCCCGGCTCGACGTCGCCGAGGGCTGCAACAGCGACTGGTTCCGCCGGGCGTCGGTGGCCGGCATCAACGGGCACGGCAACGCGCGCTCGATCGCCCGGGCGCAGTCGGTGGTCTCGCACGGCGGCGAGGTCGACGGCGTACGCCTGCTGTCGCCGGAGACGGTGGGCCGGATCTTCGAGGTCCAGGCCGACGGGACCGACCAGGTGCTCCTGGTGCCGATGACGTGGGGTGTGGGCTACGCGCTGCCCAACCCGGTGTCCGGGCCTGCCGTGCCCGACCGCCGGGTGTGCTGGTGGACGGGCTGGGGCGGCTCGATCGTGGTCAACGACCTCGACACGCCGGACGACGGTCGCCTACGCGATGAACCGGATGGACCAGCACTTCACGTCCTCGCCCCGGACCGACGCCTACGTGCGCACCGCGTTCGAATGCCTGGAGGGTGCGCTGTGACCGCCACTCCCAAGGTGTGCGTCATCGGCGCCGGCTGCTCGGGGATCACCACCGCGAAGCGGCTCAAGGACCACGGCATCGACTACGACCAGTTCGAGCTGGCGGACGACGTGGGCGGCAACTGGTACTTCCGCAACCCCAACGGCCGCTCCGCGGTCTACGAGTCGCTGCACATCGACACCTCGAAGACCCGGCTCCAGTTCGAGGACTTCCCGGTGCCCGAGGAGTGGCCGGACTTCCCCAGCCACCGGTTGATGCACGACTACTTCCGGGCCTACGCCGACCATTTCGGGCTGCGGGACCGGATCGAGTTCGGGGTCGGAGTCGACCGCGCCGTACGCCGCGGGGACGGCTGGGAGGTCACGCTCTCCACCGGCGAGACCCGCTCCTACACCGACCTGGCCGTGGCGAACGGGCACCACTGGCTGCCGCGCCTTCCCGCCTGGGCGACGGAGCACCGCGACTCCTTCGACGGCGTGGTGATGCACAGCCACGCCTACGTCTCGCCGTTCGAGCCGGTCGAGATCCGCGGCCGGACCGTGGTCGTGGTCGGGATGGGCAACTCGGCGATGGACATCGCCAGCGAGCTGTCGTCGCCGTGGATGGCGGAGAAGCTCTACGTGTCGGCGCGGCGCGGCGTGTGGGTGCTGCCGAAGTACCGCAACGGGCAGCCGGCGGACAAGGTGATGGCGCCGCCGGACATCCCGAAGGACGTCGCGCTCGCGGCATCGCGGGAGCTGATCCGCGGCCTGGTCGGCAACATGAGCGACTACGGGCTGCCGGAGCCGGACCACGAGCCGCTGGCCGCGCACCCGTCGGTGTCGGCGGACTTCCTCACCAAGGCCGGCTCGGGCGACATCCACATGCTGCCGGAGATCGCGTCGCTGTCCGGGTCGACCGTGCACCTGGTGGACGGCTCGTCCGTCGAGGCCGACGTCATCATCTGCGCGACCGGCTACGAGATGTCGTTCCCGTTCTTCGACCCGGACGACGTCGAGCTGCACCCGGACTCCGAGCACCGCTACCCGCTGTTCAAGCGGATGATCAAGCCCGGCGTCGACCACCTCTTCTTCATGGGCCTGGCCCAGTCGTCGCCCACGATCGTCAACCTCGCCGAGCAGCAGTCGAAGCTGCTCGCCCGTCTGCTCGACGGCACCTACGCGCTGCCGTCGGTGGCCGAGCAGGAGGAGATCATGCGCGCCGACGAGGCCTTCCACCTCGAGCAGTACTACTCCGCGCCGCGGCACACCATCCAGATCGACTTCGGCCGCTACTGCGTCGACCTGATGAAGGAGATCGAGGCTGGCGAAGCCAGGGCCCGCGCCCGGGCTGCTGCAGGGATCCCAGGTTAACCTGGGAAGCCTGAACTTCTCGGCCGTTGCAATGCCCCAGAAGTTCAGGGATCCCAGACTAACCTGGGATCCCTCCACCCTCACGGCAAGAGCAGGACGCGGTCCAGGTCCTCCACGGTCGTGACCGGCCGCTCGCAGACGAAGCCGCGGCAGACGTACGCCGCGGGCCGGCCGTCGACCGGCGTACGCCCTGACAGCAGGGGTACGTCGTCGCGCGGGCCGTCGGACTCGACGACCACGGCCCCGGGATGCTCACGGGCCCGCCGCGCGAGCGCGGTGCGCTCCTCGCCCGCAGGACCGACGACCGCGACCTCGAGCGGTCCGCCGGAGACCGTGGTCTGGGCCGCCGCGAGCGACCAGCCGGCGAACCGGGGCGCCTTCTCGGCCAGGGTCGCGACGGTCGCGAGGGCCTCCTCGGCGACGTGGCGGTAGCGGCCCTCGCCGGTCAGTGCGTGCGCGTCGACCAGCGCGTGGACCATCGACGAGAGCCCTGACGGCGACGCGTTGTCGCCGGGGTCCCGCGGGCGGGCCACCAGCACCTCCGCGTCGGCGGCGGTGTCGTAGAAGCCCCCGTCCTCGGCGCGGAAGTGCTCGATCGCCGCGTCGAGGAGCATGCGGGCGCGGTCGAGCCAGACGGCGTCGCCGGTGGCCTGCACCAGCGAGAGGAACCCGGACGCCACGCAGCCGTGGTCCTCGAGCACCCCGGCCGGCGCGCCGACGACGCCGTCCCGCGAGACGCGGCGCAGCCGACCGTCGACGACGTGCACCCGCCACAGCAGCTCACCCGCGGCGACGGCCGCGTCGACGTACGCCGGCTCGTCGAGCCGCAGCCCGGCGTCGCAGAGGCCGGTGATGGCCAACCCGTTCCACGCGGCGACCACCTTGTCGTCGCGGGCCGGCCGCACGCGAGCGGCCCGCGCCTCGAACAGCCTCCGGCGTACGTCGGCCAGCCGAGCCGCACCCGGACCCTCGGGGTCCGCCAGCAGCTGGAGCGTGGAGGCGCCGTGCTCGAAGGTGCCGGCCGCGGTGACCTCGAAGACCTGCGCCGCCCAGGCGCCGTCGTCCTCCCCCAGCGCCTCGACGAGCTGGGCGGGGGTCCAGGCGTAGAACTTGCCCTCGACGCCCTCGCTGTCCGCGTCCAGCGCCGAGGCGAGGCCGCCCTCGGCGGTGCCCAGCTCGCGCAGCATGAAGTCGGCGGTCTCGCGGGCGACCCGCTCCCCGAGCGGGCCGCCGACCCGCGCGTAGAGGCCGAGCAGCTGGGCGTTGTCGTAGAGCATCTTCTCGAAGTGCGGCACCACCCACGACGCGTCGACCGAGTAGCGCGCGAAGCCGCCGCCGAGCTGGTCGTAGAGGCCGCCGCGCGCCATCGCGTCGAGGGTGCGAGTGAGCATCGCGCCCTCCGGGGTTTCGAGACGGTCGCTGCGCGACCTCCTCAACCACCGGAGGCGCAGGAGCTCCAGCACCATCGACGGCGGGAACTTCGGCGCCGTGCCGAACCCGCCGTGGACTCCGTCGTAGTCCCGCTCCAGCAGCGCGACCGCCCGGCCCAGCGTCTCCTCGGTGATCGCGCCCGCGGCCATCGCGGTCGCCCGGCCCAGGTGCTCGCGCAGGTTCGCGGCCACGCGCTGGACGTCCTCGGGCTTGGTCTGCCAGGCGTCGGTCAGTGCCTCGAGCACCTGCCGGAAGCTCGGCTGCCCGTGCCGCGGCTGGTCCGGGAAGTAGGTGCCGGCGAAGAACGGGTTGCCGTCGTGGTCGAGCACGCAGGTCATCGGCCAGCCGCCGTGCCCGGTCATCGACGTGGTCGCGTCCATGTAGACCGCGTCGACGTCCGGCCGCTCCTCGCGGTCGACCTTGATGCTCACGAAGTGCTCGTTGAGGTACGCCGCCGTCGCCTCGTCCTCGAACGACTCGTGCGCCATCACGTGGCACCAGTGGCAGGCGGCGTACCCGACGCTCAGCAGCACCGGCACGTTGCGCCGCCGGGCCTCCTCGAACGCCGCCGGCTCCCACTCCCACCAGTCGACGGGGTTGTCGGCGTGCTGGAGGAGGTAGGGCGAGGTCGCGTCCTGGAGCCGGTTGGCCATGCGACCAGCCTGTCAGGTGGCCGCAACGGCGCTTCGACATGATGGGGCGCGTGGCAGACGTCAGCGCGGACCGGGCAGAGATCGCGGGCATCGTCCGCACCTTCTTCGAGGCGTTCACGTCCGGTCCTGGCTGCGAGGAGCGGATGGACGCACTGCGGGCGGTGTTCCTCCCGGAGGCGGTCGTCGTGCGCACGGGCGGCGGGGAGCCCGCCGTCTACGACGTCGACGGCTTCATCGCGCCCCGCCAGGCGATCCTCACCGACGGCACCCTCGAGGAGTTCCACGAGTGGGAGCTCTCGGGTCGCACCGAGCTGTTCGGCGACATCGCCCACCACTTCTGCAGCTATGCCAAGGAGGGCGTCCAGGCCGGGGAGCCCCTCACCGGCCGCGGCATGAAGACGATGCAGCTGGTCAGGACCGCCGCCGGCTGGCGGATCAGCGGAGTCGCGTGGGACGACGAGCGCGAGGGGCTCAGCATCGACGACCACTGAGGCCGGCACTCAAGGGGTCGCGTTCGAGCGGCCCCGAACGGGCACCGGGGCGGCATGGCCGGCGACCTGGCGACGTACCGCCGCATGCGGGACTTCGCGCGGACACCGGAGCCCGCCGGCGAGGTCGGGCCGGAGGGGCAGCGGCGGTTCGTGGTGCAGCGGCACCGCGCGTCGCGGCTGCACTACGACTTCCGGCTCGAGCTGGACGGCGTCCTGGTCAGCTGGGCGGTGCCCAAGGGGCCGACGCTGGACCCGGAGGCGCGCCGGCTGGCCGTGCACGTGGAGGACCACCCGGTGGAGTACCTGCACTTCGAGGGCGTGATCCCGA
Source organism: uncultured Actinomycetota bacterium (assembly GCA_963766475.1). Lineage (GTDB taxonomy): Bacteria > Actinomycetota > Actinomycetes > Propionibacteriales > Nocardioidaceae > Nocardioides. The sequence continues at coordinate 177,388 of CAVXZS010000015.1, forward strand.
AGGGCGAGTACGGCGGCGGCGACGTGATCGTCTGGGACACCGGCACGTGGGAGCCCGCCAAGGGCGACCCCGCGAAGGCGCTGCGCAAGGGCGACCTGCACGTCGACCTGCACGGCCAGAAGCTCCGCGGGCGGTTCGTGCTGGTGCGGCGCGAGGAGGGCCGCGACGAGGGCCGCGACGACCACGAGAGCTGGATGCTGCTGCACAAGCGGGACGAGGACGCCGTCGCGGGCTGGGACCCCGAGGAGCACCCGCGCTCGGTGCTGACCGGCCGGACCAACGACGAGGTCGCCGCCGACCCCGACCGCGAGTGGCGCTCCGACGCGCCGGCAGCGGAGGCGGAGGTCGTGCTGCTGCCGGACCCGCTGCCGGACGAGGCCATCGACGCGCTGGAGGTGCTCCCGGCGAAGGGCGGCACCTGGGAGGTCTTCGGACGGCGGCTGAAGGTGAGCAACCTGGACAAGGTGCTGTTCCCGGGGCTGGAGGGCGAGGAGCCCGTGACCAAGCGCGAGCTCCTCGCGTACGCCGCGCGCATCGCGCCCGTGGCGCTCCCCTACCTCGAGGGCCGCCCCCTCAACATGCACCGCTACCCCGACGGCGCCGAACGGCCCGGCTTCTGGCACAAGGAGCGGCCGAAGCACGCCCCGTCGTGGCTGGAGTGCTGGGAGAACCCGGACGCCGACGAGGGCGAGACGCAGGCCTACGTCGTCGTCGACGAGCCCGCGGCCCTGGTGTGGGTGGCCAACTTCGGCGCCCTCGAGTGGCACCCGTGGACCTCGCGCAAGGAGTCGCCGCAGGAGCCGACCTACGCCCTGGTCGACCTCGACCCCGGCGAGAAGACGTCCTGGGAGGAGCTCCTCACCCTGGCCCGGCTGCACCGCACCGCGCTCGAGCACCTCGGCGTGGTGGGCCGGCCCAAGGTGACGGGGCGCCGGGGCATCCAGATCTGGGTGCCGATCCGGCCGGGCTACACCTTCACCGAGACCCGGGCCTGGGTCGAGCAGCTCTCCCGCACCGTCGGGCAGGTCGTGCCCGAGCTGGTGAGCTGGAAGTGGGAGGTGAAGGCACGCAAGGGCCTGGCCCGCCTCGACTACACGCAGAACGCCGTCAACAAGACCCTCGTCGCGCCGTACTCACCACGGCCGTCGGCCGGAGCCCCCGTGTCCGTCCCCATCGCCTGGCACGAGCTCGACGACCCCGAGCTGCGGCCGGACCGGTGGACGGTCCGGACCGTGCTCGACCGGCTGGCCACCGTCGGTGACCCGTTCCGGTCGCTCCTCGGCGTCGAGCAGGAGCTTCCGGACCTGGAGTGACCGACCACCGCGGATCGGGCGTGAAGAGCGCTGGGGGATGCTGGGGCGGTGGAGCTGCCCGAGGCCTACTACCTGCCCGTCGGCGACGACACCTTCGAGTCCACGGCCGCCACGACCAGCCCGTGGGACCTGGCCGCTCAGCACGGCGGGCCTCCGTCGGCGCTGCTCGCGCGGGCGGTGGACCGCACGACCGACGACCCCGCGTTCACGATCGCGCGCCTGACCGTCGAGATGCTGGGCCCGATCGCGCAGGGCGTGGTCCGGACCGAGGCGGAGGTCGTGAGGCCCGGGCGGCGGGTCGAGCTGGTCGCCGCCCGGTTGTTCACCAACGACGTGCTGGCCTGCACCGCGACCGCCTGGCGGGTGCGGGAGCAGCCCGAGTCGACGCGACACCTGGTCGAGCCGCCGGCCGAGCTGCCGCGGATCCCGGAGAGCGGGGTGACGACGTACTTCGAGGGAGTGCCGCCGGAGTGGGGCTACGGGCCGTCCGTCGAGTGGCGGTTCGTCGAGGGCGGCTTCGACGGCCCGGCGACCGGTCGGGCCCGGTTGTGGACCCGCCCGAGGATCCCGCTGGTGGCCGGCGAGGACACCGCTCCGCTGCACCGGCTGATGGTGGTCGCCGACTCCACCAACGGCGTCTCGGCGCGGCTGCCGATCCGGGAGTGGTGGTCGATCCCGAGCTCCCTGACCGTCACCGTCGAGCGGGTCCCGACGAGCGAGTGGATGTGGATGGACGCCAGGACGGACCTCTCCCCGCATGGCCGCGGCGTGGCCCACGCGACGATGTCCGACCGCGAGGGCGTGCTCGCGCACGTCGCCCAGCCCCTGCTGATCAGCAGGCGCTAGAACCCATCCCTGGCCGACGTGCGCCCGAGACCTGGCGCCGCCGCGACGGACCTCTGTGCGGGGCACTAGGCCCAGACCACCTGGTCCAGGAAGTCCTCGACGGCCGTCACCGTCTGCCCCAGGACTGCCGCAGACGCGGCGAGCCGGCCGGAGACGTACATGCCGTGGTCGGCGCCGTCGACCTCCAGCACGTGCGGGGTGAGCTCCTTGGCGAGCGTGGAGTCCCACAACGGATCCTCGGTACCGCCCACCAGCAGGAACGGCGCCGTCGATCGCCGCAGTGCGTCGACCACGAAGGCACTGGTCAACACCGGTGTCAACCAGACTGCCGGGAGGTGGCGGTCAGCCGCGACGGCGGCCGCGTGCGTCCCCAGCGACTTCGCTATCAGCACCGCGTCCACGGGCACCTCGGGAACCGCACGCGCGAGCTGCTCGAGCACCCACGGCCCCCGTTCGTCAGGCGTCAGGGTCAGCGGTCGGTCGGGCTCGTCCCACCAGATCGGCCGGATGCTGGCGCCTCGTCGCTCGGCCGCATCGGCGGCGTACATCAGCAGCGGACTGTGCGGCCCGTACTGGCCACCGGGGAGGACTATCACCTCGGGCGAGCTCACGCTTCGCACCCTATGTTCGGCTGCGAGCGACACCATCGGCTCGAGCAGCCCGGCGGGGCACTAGGTCGTCACCCAGGACTCACCCGCGAGGACCCGCGCGACCGCGCCGCGAGCCAGCGACGGCTCGTCCAGCAGCACCGCCGCGGTGAACGACGCGGCGTAGCGGTCGAACTCCGCGCCGTGGCGCAGCATCGCGTGCTTGCCGTCGGGGATCCGGATGAAGCCGACGGACGTACGGCGGGCGAGCCGGCGGGCGACCGCCTCGGCCTTGCTGATCGAGGCGACGCGGTCCTGACCGCCGTGCACGAACAGCACCGAGCGGCCGGACAGGTCCGGGTCGTCGGCGGGGTAGACCCAGGGGTTCAGCACCGCCACCGAGCGGACGGCCGGGTTGTCGCCGGCCGCCAGGGCGGCGCGGCCACCGAGCGAGTGGCCGACCAGGCCGACCGGGACGGACGGGTAGCGGCCGGCCACCTGCTCGATCGCCCAGTCGCAGTCGGCGACCGGCGTGCGCGTCGTGTCCCAGCCGCGGAACGCGTTGAGCACGCGGTAGACCGCCAGCCGGCCCCGCCCGGCCGCCGCGCAGGCGCGTGCGGTGGGGATCATCCGCACCACCGACAGCTGGGTGGGGCTGACCGGGACGCTCTCGCCCCGGGTGGCTCCGCCGTGCAGCACCAGCACGACCCCGTCGGCCGAGGACGGCTCCCGCACCGCGACGAGTCTGGCCGCGCCCGCCACTAGCCCGCCACTAGCCAGCCACTAGGGAGTCGAGTGGTTCTCGGGCTCGGCCGGCTCCACGTCCGTCGTTGGGGTCGGGCGTGGGGTCCGCCTCCGGGTCCGTCTCGGCCTCGTCCCCGTAGACACCGGCGTCCTTCGCCGCCTGCGCCTTGCGGAGCTGCTTGACGAAGCTGAACGCCAGCACGACGACCGCCCCGATCAGCAGCAGGAACAGCACGAAGGCGGTCCAGCCCGCCTTCACGTCCTCGTCCTTGGGCGGCTTGTCCGTGGCATTCACGACCAGCCCGGCCACCGTGCTGGCAGCAGGGAGCAGGGCGGCGGCGACGGACATGGCTCCAGTCTCTCAGGCCGACTCGGCGCGCTCGACGGGGGTGATGCCGGTGAACAGGTCGTCCTCGGGCACCGAGCTGTCGACGTGCGACGTGACGAGCTCGAAGTCCTCGGTGGGCCAGACCTCGGTCTGGATCTCCCGCGGGATCGCGAACCAGAACCCGTCCGGGTCGATCTGCGTCGCGTGCGCCAGCAGCGCCTGGTCGCGCACGCCGAAGTAGTCGGAGCACGGCACCCGCGTGGTGATCCGGGCGTCCCACTCCGGCTCGCGGTCCCACTCCTTGAGCCGCTCCTCCCACGGCGACTCCAGGCCGTGGGCGATCATCGCGTCGTGGATCGCCTGCATCCGCGGGCGGTTGAACGAGTGGTGGTAGTAGAGCTTCAGGACCTGCCAGGGCTCGCCCAGGTCGGGGTAGCGCTCCGGGTCGGCGGCGGCCGCGAACGCCTCCACCGAGATCTCGTGGCACTTCACGTGGTCGGGGTGCGGGTAGCCCCCGCGCTCGTCGTAGGTCGTCATCACGTGCGGCTTGAACTCCCGGATCAGCCGCACCAGCGGCGCGGCCGCCTCCTCGAGCGGCACCAGCGCGAAGCAGCCCTCGGGCAGCGGCGGCAGCGGGTCGCCCTCGGGCCAGCCGGAGTCGACGAAGCCGAGCCAGTCCTGCCGCACCCCGAGGATGTCGCGGGCCCGCTCCATCTCCTGGCGGCGGATCTCGGTGATGTTCTCGAGCACCTCGGGGCGGTCCATCTTCGGGTTGAGGATGGAGCCGCGCTCGCCGCCGGTGCAGGTCGCGACGTGGACGTCCACGCCCTCCGCGACGTACTTGGCGGTCGAGGCAGCGCCCTTGCTGGACTCGTCGTCGGGGTGGGCGTGCACGTGCATCAGGCGCATACCGGCGCGGGGCCGGCCGGCTCGGGGTCCTCCAGTCACCCGGCAAGCCTAGGTGCGAGGCTTGCGGCGTGAGCGCGCAGGACACCCCGGTCGACCCGATGGCCGATCGGTACGGCGCGCCCGCACCCTGGCGGCGCCGCGCGCTCGTGACCGCGTCCGTCGCGCTGGCGGTCGTGTTCCTGGCCTGGCTCGCCTGGAGCGTCTACGAGCACGCGACGCCGCAGGTCACCTCCGAGCTGGAGACGTTCTCGGTGGAGGACGACCACACCGTGACCGCCGTGCTCGTGGTCAGCCTCGACAGCCCCGAGGTGAAGGCGTCCTGCACGATCCGCGCGTACGCCGAGGACCACACCACCGTCGGCGAGCTCACGTTCACCCCCGATCCCAGCAAGGGCCGGCGCCAGGTCGAGACGATCCGGACCGAGCGCCGCGCGACGTCGGTGGAGAAGATCGGGTGCACCGCCCCGGGCCAGGACCGGCCCCGCTGACCCGCCGCCGAAGCCTCGCCGACCTCCCCGATCGCGCTTCGAGTTAGTCCTGCGGCGCTTCACGGCTAGACTTGCCGGTCTGGTCGTCCCGCGACGCCCCCGGCGGCGGGCACCCAAGCCGTCAGGACAGCCGTCAGGACGACCCAGCGAGACCGGCGTGAACACCCATCCCATCGGGTACGCCCTACCGATCCATCGAGATACCGCGCAGGAGTACACCCATGACTCAGCAGACCGATCAGCAAGGCCCCATCTGGCTGACCCAGAAGGCCTTCGACGAGCTGACGGCGGAGCTGGAGGAGATGAAGGGTCCCCGGCGGCAGGACATCGTCGGCCGGATCTCCGCCGCCCGCGAGGAGGGCGACCTCAGCGAGAACGGCGGCTACCACGCCGCCCGCGAGGAGCAGGGCAAGCTCGAGGGCCAGATCCGCCAGCTCGAGCACGTGCTGCTCAACGCGGAGACCACCGTCCCGACCGACGACGGCGTCGTCGCGGCCGGCAAGGTCGTGACCTACAAGTTCGAGGGCGACAAGGACGACGAGGCGGAGACGATCCTGCTCGGCGCCCGCGAGAACGAGGGCTACGTCGAGGGCCTCACGGTCTTCTCGCCCCAGGCCCCGCTCGGGGCGGCGCTGCTCGGCGCCGAGACCGGGAGCGTCGTCGAGTTCACCGGCCCCAACGGCCGCACCAACAAGGTCGAGGTCGTCTCGGCCAAGCCCTACTCCGACTGAGCTACTCGATGACCCGGTAGCCGCGCTCGCGGAGCCGGGACAGCACCTGCTCGGAGTGCTGGGAGCCGCGGGTCTCGAGCTGGAGCTGGACCTCGACCTCGTCGAGGCGCAGGACCGGCGAGATCCGCTCGTGCATCACCTCGAGCACGTTGGCGCCCGACGCGCCGACCTCGGTGAGCAGCCGCGCCAGGCCGCCCGGGGTGTCCGGGATCGTGACGTGCAGGTTGAGGTAGCGGCCCGCGGCCGCCATGCCGTGCCGGATCACCTTGCCCAGCAGCAGCGGGTCGATGTTCCCGCCCGACAGCACGGCGACCACCGGGCCGGTGAAGTCGTGCGGCGTGTCCAGCAGCGCGGCGACCGCCGCTGCGCCCGCCGGCTCGACGACCATCTTGGCCCGCTCGGCCAGGGCCAGCAGCGCCCGCGACAGCGAGTCCTCGGAGACCGTCCGGATCTCGTCGACGTGGTTGCGCACCTCGGTGAACGGGATGTCACCCGGCAGGCCGACCGCGATGCCGTCGGCCATGGTCTTCATCGTCGGCAGCTGGACCGGCGACCCGTGCGCGAGCGAGTCCGGGTAGGCCGCGGCGCCGGCCGCCTGCACGCCGACCAGCCGCACGTCGGGACGCTTCGCCTTGATGGCCAGCGCGGTCCCGGCCAGCAGGCCTCCGCCACCGGTGGGCACCAGGACGGTCTGCGCCTCCGGCACCTGGTCGAGCACCTCGAGACCGAGGGTGCCCTGGCCGGCCACGATGTCCAGGTGGTCGAAGGGGTGGATCAGGACCGCCCCCGTCTCGTCCGAGAACCGCCGCGCGGCCACCAGCGACTCCTCCAGGACGGTGCCCTCGAAGACCACGTCGGCGCCGTACGCGCGGGTGGCTCGCTCCTTCGGGATCGGCGCGCCCTCGGGCATGAACACGGTCGACTTGATGCCGAGCAGCTGCGCGGCCAGCGCGACGCCCTGCGCGTGGTTGCCGGCCGAGGCCGCCACCACGCCGCGGGCCATCTCCTCCGGGGACAGCCGGGAGATGCGCACGTAGGCGCCGCGGATCTTGAACGAGCCGGTGCGCTGGAGGTTCTCGCACTTGAGCCAGACCGGCCCACCGACCAGGGCGGAGAGCCAGCGCGACTGCTCCATGGGGGTCACGATCGCGATGTCGCGGATCACCTCGCGGGCCGCCTCGACGTCCGCCAGGCTCACCAGGCACGTCCCCTGGTCAGCCACCGACGGCACCGTCCCCGGGGTCGTCGGAGTCGTGCGGCGCCTCCGGCTCGTCCTCCTCGACGCGACCGGTCTCCCCCGTCTCCTCGTAGTCCTCGGCCAGCTCCTCGACGGGATCGTCGCCGGGTTCGGTGAAGGCGGCGAGGTGCTGGACCACGGCGTTGACCGCGGCCGCCAGGGGTACGGCGACCAGCGCGCCCGCGACGCCGGCGGTGAGCACGCCGGCGGCGATGGCCAGGATGACGCCCAGGGGATGCACCGACACCCAGCGGCCCATGAGGAACGGCTGCAGCACGTGGCCCTCGAGCTGCTGCACGCCGATCACGACGGCCAGCATGATCAGCGCGGTGACCGGCCCCTGGTCGACCAGCGCCACCAGGATGGCGACCGTGCCGGCCACGGTCGCGCCGACGATCGGCACGAAGGCGCCGAGGAAGACCAGGACGCCGATGGCCAGCGAGAACGGGACCCCGATGATCGCCGCCCCGGCGCCGATCAGGATGCCGTCCGTCGCGGCCACGATCATGGTGGCCCGCACGAACTGGGTCAGCGAGATCCACGCGACCCGGCCCGAGCTGTCCACCCGCTCGCGCGCGGCCCGCGGCGCGAGCCGGACCACCCAGGCCCAGATCCGGTTGCCGTCCGCGAGGAAGAAGTAGGTCGAGAAGAGCACGATGAAGAACCCGGCCAGCACGTGGCTGACCGCGGTGCCGACCTCGGTGACGTTCTTGACGAACCCGCCCTCGCCGGACTGCTCGGTGATCGCGTCCTGGATGCCCTTGATGTACTTGTCGATCTGCGAGTCGCTGGCGTGCAGCGGCCCGTCGCGCAGCCAGTCCTTGATCTCCTGCAGGCCGGCCACGGTCTGGTCGGCGAGGTCGCTGGCGCCGTTGGCGACCTGCTGCCCGGCGAACGTGAGCAGCGCCCCCACCGTCGCGATCGTGAGGATGACGACCACGATCGCGGCGATGCTGCGGCGGACCCCGACCCGGACGAGCGAGTCGACGACCGGCACCACCAGTGCCGAGATGAGAAGGGCCACGACGACCGGGATGACCATCACGGCGAGGAACGACACCAGGTAGCCGAGCAGCCATGCGGCGGCGGCGATCACCAGCAGCCGCCAGGACCAGGCGGCGGCCAGGTCGACGCCGTAGGGCACCTCACCGCGCCGGAAGTTCGACGGCCCGGCGGTGATCACCAGCGGCTCGGGCTCGCGGCGCTCCGCGCGCCGCATCGCGGCCCACTGCTGGGCGAGCCGGGCGGCCACCCCCTCGCGGTGTGCCCGCTCCTCGTCCTCGGAGCGACCCGTTGGGGCACCGTCGTGGTCGCTCACGGCGTGAGCCTATCCACGAGTCGCCACCAGGCCGGTCACGAGGCGGTACGCCGCGTCGGGATGCTCGGCGGCCAGGAGCCCGGCGGCGGCGAGCACGTAGTCGGAGTCGACCACGACCCTGGCCCGCTCGGGGAGCTGCCAGTCGCCGTCGGTGCCCACGCTCGGGCCGAGGACCCGGTCGGCCACGCCGTCGCGGCCGTGCCGGAGCACGCCGCCCGACCCGACCACGAGATCGACCTCGCGCAGGTCGATGCCGGTGCGCTCGACCACCCGGCCCTCCGGGCTCACCACGACCTTGGAGCGGCCCGCGTGGCGACGGAGCGCGAGCCCCACCGCGGCGCGGGCGATGGCCTCGTCCTCGTCGTGCTCCTGCTCGCTGGTCGGGAGGAAGCCGGGCTCCGCGTGCCGCGTCCTCGCGGCCTCCTCGAGCTCCGGCAGTCCCGCCTCGTCCACCGTGCTCACCGCCGACCAGCGCATTCCGAGGTCGCCCTCGACGGTGCGGGTGACCGGGGACGGCGCGACCACGTCCCGCGCGAGACCGGCCTGCTCGGGGTCGACGTCCACCACGGAGTGGACGTCGGTGGTGGCGCCGCCCACGTCGACGACCACCACCTCCCCCACCGCCGTCGCGAGCAGCTCGACACCGGTGAGCACCACGTCGGGAGTCGCGCCACGGACCATGGCCGTGAAGTCGGCCCTCGCGCTCATTTGCTTGCCGCCGATGACGTGGGAGAGGAAGACCTCACGGATGGCGTTGCGCGCGCCCGTCGGGACGAGGACGCCGATCTGGGGGACGACGTTGTCCGCGAGCACGTGCGGCAGCCCACCGAGGATCGCGCTCACCTCGTCGCGCGCGGCGAGGTTGCCCGCCACGACCGTCGGGCCGCGCCAGCCGCCGTCCCTCAGCCCCTGGGCCGCGCGCAGGATCGGCTGGCGGTTGCCGCCGTCGGTGCCGCCGGTGAGCAGCACCACGTCGGGCGCGTCCGCGGTGAGGTCGAGGTCGTGCCCCTGCGCGACCGCGCGGACCGTGACCACCTTGCCGCCGCTGGAGAGCGCGACGCGGCGGCCGGCCTCCGCGGTGACCAGCTCCTCGTTGCCGACCACGGCGATCCGGAGCCCGCCGCCGGCCGAGGAGCAGGCCAGCACCTCCGCGTCGGTGGCCCGGGGGTCGGCACCGGCCAGCTCGGCCAGGCAGGCGTCGTAGCCGTCCAGGACGTCGGTGTCGATGGTGGTGGGGTGCTCGGCACCGGCCACCACGGACCCGCTGGTCAGGTCGACGAGCAGCGCCTTGGTGAAGGTGGAGCCGAAGTCGACGCAGACCGCGAGTCGGTCAGCCACCGAGGGCCTGGTCGAGGTCGGCGAGCAGGTCGTCGACGGTCTCGATACCGACGCTGAGCCGGACCAGGTCGGCGGGCACCTCGAGCTCGGTGCCGGCGACACTGGCGTGCGTCATCCGGCCGGGGTGCTCGATCAGCGACTCGATGCCGCCGAGGGACTCCGCCAGCGTGAACACCCGCGCCCGGTCGCACACCTGGAGCGCCTGCTCCTCGCCGCCCTTCACGCGGAAGGAGACCATGCCGCCGAACCGGCTCATCTGGGCCTTCGCCACCTCGTGGCCGGGGTGGGCCGCGAGCCCCGGGTAGAAGACGTGCTCGACGCGCTCGTCGGCGGTCAGGAACTCCACCACCCGCTCGGCGTTGTCGCAGTGCCGCTCCATCCGGACGGCGAGGGTCTTCAGGCCGCGCAGGGTGAGCCAGGCGTCGAAGGGGCCGGCCACCGCGCCCATGGCGTTCTGGTGGTAGCCGACGTTCTCGGCGAGGTCGAGGTCGCGCACCACGACCGCTCCCCCGACGACGTCACTGTGCCCGCCGGCGTACTTGGTCGTGGAGTGGATGACGATGTCGGCGCCGAGGGTCAGGGGACGCTGGAGGTACGGCGTCGCGAACGTGTTGTCGACCGCGAGCAGCGCACCCGCCTCGTGGGCGAGGTTGGCCAGGGCCGCGATGTCGGCGATGCCGAGCAGGGGGTTGGTCGGCGTCTCGACCCAGACCATCTTCGTCCGGTCGGTGATCGCGCTGCTGACCGCGTCGAGGTCGGACAGCGCCGCCGGGGTGTGGGCCAGCCCCCAGCGCCGGAGCACCTTGTCGAAGAGGCGGTGGGTGCCGCCGTACGCGTCGTTGGGCAGCACGACGTGGTCACCCGGGTCCAGCAGGCCGCGGGCGACGGCGTCCTCGGCCGCCAGGCCGGAGGCGAACGCGAAGCCGCGCTCCCCTTCCTCCAGCGCCGCGATGGTGTCCTCCAGCGCGGTGCGGGTCGGGTTGGCGGAGCGGCTGTACTCGTAGCCGCCCCGCAGGCCGCCGACGCCGTCCTGCTTGTAGGTCGAGGTCGCGAAGATCGGCGGGATCACCGCTCCGGTGGACGGGTCGGGCTCCCAGCCCGCGTGGATCGCACGCGTCTCGAAACCCGACTTCTGGCGGTGCTCCTGGGTCATCCCGCGAGGGTATCCAGCGTCACGGCCGGGCCCGCCGGTGGACCGGGCCGTCGGCGAAGGCGCGTGCCAGGTTGTCGGCGAGCCGGCGGGGTCGCAGCACCGGGGTGGGTGAGCTCGCGGCCGTGACCATTCCCGCCACGATCTCCTCGAGCACCTCGGTCTCGGTGTGCGCCGGCTGCCAGCCGAGCTCGGTCTCGGCGCGGCCGCTGTCGAGGAGCGGCACGGCGTAGGCGAGGTCCACCCATCCCGGGTCGAGCTGCTCGAGCCGGGCGTGCCACAGCGCCGACACCACGGCGCGCAGGACCCGAGCGGGGACGTGCACCGACCGGGCGTGCAGCGCGGCGCCCACCAGCTCGGAGGTGATCGGCCGGCCACTGGCCAGGTTGAACGCGCCCCCGGGCCGGCGCTCCAGGACCCGGAGGACCGCGTCCGCGACGTCGTCGGCGTGCACGACGGGGACGCTGAGGCGCGAGTCCAGCGGCAGCACCGGGACGAAGCGGAGGGCGGCGGCGGGCACCAGCCCCGGCACGGCGTAGCGCAGCAGCGCGCTGCCGGCCCCGGACTGCCCGATGATCCCAGGGCGGAGGCGGGTGACGGTGACACCGTCGGTGCGACGCTCGAAGCCGTCGAGCCAGCGCTCGGCCTCCGACTTGTGGACGCTGTAGGGCGACGTCGGGACGCCGTCGGTCGGGTAGGCCTCGGTCACGGGGTCCGGGCCGCTGCGCGGGGAGTACGCGCCGACCGAGGACATGTGCACCAGGTGGGGGACGCCCTCGGCCGCGACCGCCTGCGCGACCCGCCGGGTGCCCCCGATGCCGAGCTCGGCGAGGTGGTCGAGCCGGTGGGAGGGCTGGAACCCCCACGCCAGGTGCACCACCGCGTCCGCGCCGCGGACCGCGGCCCGCAACCGGTCGACGTGGTCGTCGCGGGTCAGGTCGACCGGCTGCCAGTCCACGCCGTCGTACGGCGGCTCCGGGCTCGCGGGCGGGCGCCGGACCACGCCGGTCACGCTGTGCGGGCCGGCGCGCATGGCTCGGAGGAGCGCCGACCCGACGTTGCCGGTCGCCCCGGTCACCACGACATGCATGCGGGGTGGGTACCCGCTAGCGGGAACGTAACGCTCGCGAGGGGTGTTGGACACTGTGCTGGGACCCGATCGTGGGCCCGGCAGAACAGAAGGAGATCACGTGTCCATCTTCTCCCGCACCAAGTCCTCCCTCGTCGAGCCCGAGCAGGCGCTGCCCGGCCGCTCCGAGCGGATGTTCCAGATCGCCGGCCGCCACCAGGTCCTCGATGCTCCGGTCGTCACCGACGAGGTCCCCGAGGGCTACGAGGTCGCGATCTTCGGGCTCGGCTGCTTCTGGGGGGCCGAGGAGATCTACTGGAAGACCCCCGGCGTGTGGTCGACCTCGGTCGGCTATGCCGGCGGCACCACGCTCAACCCCTCCTACGAGGAGGTCTGCAGCGGCCGGACCAACCACACCGAGGCCGTGCGCGTCGTCTTCGACCCGACGGTGGTCTCCTACGCCGACCTGGTGAAGAAGTTCTTCGAGGTCCACGACCCGACCCAGGGCTTCCGCCAGGGCAACGACGTCGGCACCCAGTACCGCTCGGCGATCTACTGGACGACGCCCGAGCAGGAGCAGCTCGCGCGCGAGCTGACCGCGGCCTACGGTGCCGAGCTGACCAAGCGCCGTCTCGGCGAGATCACGACCGAGATCCGGCCCGCCAGCGAGACGCCGTACTACTACGCGGAGGACGCCCACCAGCAGTACCTCGCGAAGAACCCGTTCGGCTACCGCTGCCACGCCAACACCGGCGTGAAGTTCCCCGCCTGAGGTTGTCGTATCCGCCGTACTCCGTTCGTAGCGTATGTAGCGGCGGACACCGGGTCTGCCCGAGCCTAGGGAGCAGCGATGCCCGAATACCTCATCTACTTCAACCAGCAGTGGGTGGGCGACCACACCGAGGAGTGGTTCCGGGGGCGCGGGCCACTTGCCGCGGCGGTGGTCAAGGAGATCCAGGAGGCCGGTGACTACGTCTACGCCGGCGGCCTGGAGGAGGACGGCCCGGTCTTCAGTGCCGACGCCACGAGCGGCACACTGACGTTCGCCGACGGGCCCTTCGTCGAGACCAAGGAGTGGCTGGGCGGGCTCACGATCGTCGACGTCGCCGACGAGGAGGCGGCCAGGGTGTGGGCCGGCAAGATCGCGGAGGCCTGCGGCTGGCCGCAGGAGGTCCGGCTGTTCGGGCGGCGGCCTCAAGACCTGTGAGCCTTCCGACCGGGGGCTGACCGGCCACCGATGACGAGGAGACGGCCGAGGTCACCCGACCTCGGTCGTCCCGGTCATCCGATGGAGTTGGCCTCCACCTTCGCCAGCATCTCCTGCAGGTGGGACTGCATCCGCTCGCGATGGGCCTTCTCGGTCTCGCGCAGACCCGAGATCTGCTCGTTGACCTGGTCCCGCTCCTGCTCGGCCTCCGCGCGCACCTTGTCCGCCTCGGCCCGCGCCTCGCTCACCAGGCGTTCGGCCTCGGCACGCGCGGTCGACGTGACCTCCTCCGCCTCGGCCCGGGCCTCGGCGACGAGCTCGTCCGCGTTGCGCGCGGCGAGCTCGAGGAGCCGGGCCATGCCGCCGGAGGCGGTGTCCGCGCCAGGGCTGGCGCCAGTGCTGGCGTCAGGTCCCGCGTCGGACGCCGTGTCAGATCCCGCGCCGGACTCCGTGGTGGGCTCGGTCGCCCCGCCACGCTGCGCCATCATTTCTTCGTACGCACTCATTAGTCCCCCAGGGTCTTCCCCGTGCCTCACACGATGCGGCGGGCAAAGGTCCAGGCCCCTGACCACCGGCAGTACGGCCGTGCTGCCAGGCGCGCGGTCAAGACCAGTGTGTGCCAAGCGCGCCCCGTTGTCGCGCATTTCGCGGCTAAGACCGTGCGTCGGTCAGTCGACCTCGGTCGGCCCGACCTCCGACTGCTGCTCGCCGACCTGCTCCTCGACGTGCCCGTCGAGGTGCCCCCCGAGGTGCCCGCGGGCCCGTTCGTGGCGCTCCTGCCGCGCCTGCCGGAGCCGGGCGATGTCCTCGTCGATGCGGGCCCGCGACTCGGTCAGCGCCGCGCGCAGCCGCTGCGCCTCGTGGCGTGCCGCCGCGTGGATCTGGTCGGCGTCCGCCCGGGCGCGGGCCTTCAGCTGGGCGGTCTCGGCCCGGGTCTGCTCCAGCAGCTCCTCGGCGTCGGTCTGCACCTGCTCGAACGTCGATCGGGCCGCCGCCAGGAGGGCGTCGACCTCCTCGCGTGCGACCGCCTTGACCCGGGCGCCCTCCTTCTTGGCCGACGCCGACCTCCTGTCGGCCTCCGCACGTGCGTCTGCGAGCAGCCGCTCGGCGTCCTCGCGGGCGGCGCTCTTCGCCCGCTCGGTCTCGTCCCGGGTCTGCGCCCACAGCCGTCCGGCGTTCTCCTCGGCGACGGCCGTGAGCTGCTGGGCCTGGTCCCGGGCCTCCGCCAGCACCTGGTCCGCCTCGGCGATGGCGACCGCCTTGATCTGCTCGGCCTCCGCGGTCGCCTCCGCCAGCAGCTCGTCGGCGTTCTGCGCGGCGAGCGCGAGCAGGCGGGCCACGCCGTCCACCACCGGGTCGGGATCGAGCCCGGCGCCGCCCTCCAGGTCGGCCTCCAGGTCGGCCTCCAGGTGCGTCTCTGGGTCGGTCCCGGCGCGGTCCAGGCGCAGGTCGTCATAGGTGCTGCTCATGTTCTCCCCCCTCGACGGGCGAACCCGTCACGCACACGAACTGGGGACCTGGACCGATCGCCCCGAGCTCGCCGGTGGTGCCTCCACACCGGTCCGAGTGTGCGTCCGGAGAGTCTGGTCGCCGAGGGCGCCGCCTGTCCAGAGGTTCTCGGCACCTGGTCTGGACCCGAGGGCGAGGGAGGGCCGAGGCCCGGCGGCTGCGCCGGCCCATGGACGTGCGAGGGAGAATGGGCCCATGCCGGACCGGGACCTGCCTCGCAAGGCCGCCGCGCGCACCGCGCGACTGGCGGCCCTGCCGCTGGGCTACGCCGGGCGCAGCGCGCTCGGGCTCGGCCGGCGCCTGGGCGGGGCATCGGCGGAGACGGTGCTGACCGACATCCAGCAGCGGACCGCCGAGCAGCTGTTCCGGACCCTCGGCGAGCTCAAGGGTGGCGCGATGAAGTTCGGCCAGGCGCTGAGTGTGCTGGAGGCCGCGCTGCCCGAGGAGATCGCCGGCCCCTACCGCGAGCAGCTGACCAGGCTGCAGGACGCCGCGCCGCCGATGCCGACCCAGACCGTCCGCGACCAGATCGCGAAGAGCCTCGGCCCGGACTGGCGGGAGCAGCTCGTCTGGCTCGACGGCGGACCGACGGCGGCCGCGAGCATCGGCCAGGTGCACAAGGCCCGCTGGCACGACGGCCGCGACGTCGCGGTCAAGGTCCAGTACCCCGGCGCCGGCGACGCCCTGATGTCCGACCTGCGCCAGATCGGCCGGCTGGGCCGCACCGTCGCGCCGCTGGTGCCCGGCGTGGACATCAAGCCCCTGGTCGAGGAGATGCAGGCGCGCGCGGTCGACGAGCTCGACTACGAGCTCGAGGCCCAGGCGCAGGCGGCCTTCGCGGAGGCGTTCCGCGACGACCCCGACATCGTGATCCCCGACGTCGTCGCCCAGGGCGCCGAGGTCCTCGTCACCGAGTGGCTGGAGAGCCCGGCCAGCCTGGCCAGCATCATCCGGGACGGCACCCAGGAGGAGCGCGACCACTACGGCGAGCTGTTCGTCAGGTTCCTCTTCGACGGTCCGCGGCGGACCGGGATGCTGCACGCGGACCCGCATCCTGGCAACTTCCGCATCCTGCCGAACGACGACGGCTCCCCGGGCCGCCTCGGGATCCTCGACTTCGGCGCCGTGGCCCGGCTCGGGTCGGGAGGGCTCCCGACGGCGATGGGCTCGCTGATCCGGATCGCGGCCCTCGAGGACCGCGAGGCGCTGCTGGACGGCCTGCGGGACGAGGGGTTCGTCAAGGACCGGATCCGGCTGGACCCCGACCTGCTGCTCGACTACCTCTCGCCGTTCGTGGAGCCGACCAGGGTGGAGCGGTTCAGGTTCACCAGGGAGTGGATGCGCACCCAGTTCCAGCGCATCAACAACCCCAGGGAGCCGACGTACACGATCGCGATGAAGCTCAACCTGCCGCCGTCCTACCTCCTCATCCACCGCACCTGGATCGGCGGGATCGGCGTGCTCAGCCAGCTCGAGGCCGAGGCGCCGTTCCACGCGATCCTCACCGAGTACCTCCCGGGCTTCGCTGGTTGAATACCCCCGCGAAATTTCGGCCAGGACCCGCGGCGGACTGCTCGCTGCGCTCGCAGCTTCGCCGTCCACCGCGGGCACCTGGCCGATCGCGGGGCGCGCGCGCTTCGCGCGCAGGTCGCTGCGCTCCTCCGCGGGACATGACTTAGCGCTGGGCAGCCGGGCGCTGACGTGGGGGTGAACCGGGACCGGCCGGCCAGCACCGACGCAGCCGCGCCCAGCGCGGCGACGCCGCACAGCGGCCAGAGCAGGCCGGGCACGAAAGCGTAGAGCGCCCCGCCCACCGGGCCGGCCAGCATGCTGCCGCTGGTCGCGGCACCGCTGTAGAGCCCTTGGTACTGCCCCACGAGGTGGTCCGGCGCCGCGTCGAGGACGTGCGCGGTCGCGGTGGTCTTGTAGAGGATCTCGCCCGCGGTCAGCACCACCATCGCGAGCACCGCGGTGGCCGCGGAGACCGGCAGCCCGAACAGCGCGAACCCGACCCCGACCAGGGCGTAGCCGGCGGCGATGATCGGGTACGACGAGAGGCCGCGCAGCCGCAGCGCGACCGGGACCTCGAGCAGCAGGATCAGCCCGGAGCCGACCGCGGTGAGCGCGGCGTAGAGCCCCAGCGGCTGGCCGGAGTCGCGCAGGTGCAGGGGCACCGTCGTGTAGAGCTGGCGGTAGACGAGGTCGACGACCACCACCGCCGGCAGCAGCCGGAGCAGCGCACGGTCGGCGCGCAGCGCGGCCAGGAGCCCGGTCGTGGGCGCGTCCGCGGGCGGCGGCTCCTGGTGCGGCAGCAGCGGCGCCAGCACGGCGCGGACGGCGAGCAGCATCAGCCCGTCCACCACGAACAGCGCGTCGTAGGACCAGGCCGCGAGCAGCGCGCCGAGCGGTGGCCCGATCACGAACCCGGCGTTGCTCGCCGCCCGCGTGACCGCGACCATCGTGCGCCGGTTGCCGCGCTCGACCGACAGGGCCGTGAGCGCGCCGAGCGAGACCCCCGCGGCGGCGGACAGGTAGGTCGAGACCGGCAGCGTGGCCGCCATCAGCCACACGGGCTGCAGCGGGATCGAGGCGACCAGCAGGCCGGAGACGGTGGACGCCACCAGCGCCGTGCGCCGGTGGCCGTGCCGGTCACCCCAGCGGCCGCCGGTGAAGTTGCCGGCCAGCCAGCCGACCCCCGACGTACCGGTGAGCAGACCCGCCGCCACCACGCCCAGCCCGCGTGGGCCGGTGAGGTAGAGGGTCAGGAACAGCATCAGGAACGAGCTCGCCGAGGTGAAGAACCGGCCGACCGCCACCGCCCAGACCACTCGGGGGAAGTTCCACACGCGCGCTCCTTGAGTCAGTCTCTATTGGAAACTCACTCTAGACTGCACTCATGGCCGACGACCACTGCGGGGTGGCGCAGTCGATGGGGCTGCTCGGCGACGCCTGGACCGTGCTCGTGCTGCGCGACGTGGCCCGAGGCTGCACCCGCTTCGAGCGACTGCTCGCCGAGAGCGGCATCTCCCGCAAGGTGCTGGCCGCCCGCCTCCGCGCGCTCGAGGACGCCGAGGTGCTGGTCCGGGTCGCCTACCAGGAGCGCCCGGTCCGCCACGACTACGTGCTGACCGACCGGGGCCGGGCGCTGCTGCCGGTGCTGGCCGCGCTGCAGGAGTGGGGGGACACCTGGCTGCTCGGCGACGGTACGACGAGCGCCACGGCGGCGCCCTCCAGCGCGGAGGCGCAGCGGGTGGCCGAGCTCGTGGGCAGCACCGTGCCGGCGCTGCCCCACGACCCGCTGGACGCGACGTCCCTCACCGTCCTCTACTGCTACCCCGGCACCGCGCTGGCCGGCATCGACGAGGTGCCCGGCGGCCCGGGCTGCACCCTCGAGTCGTGCACCTACCGGGACCGGCTCGCCGACTTCGCCGAGCTGGGGGCACGAGTGGTCGGGGTGAGCACCCAGCTGCCGGAGGAGCAGGCGGTGTTCGCGGCGGAGAACCGGATCCAGTTCCCGCTGGTCTCCGACGCCGACCTGGCGCTGACGACGGCGCTGCGGCTGCCGACGTTCCGGCTCCAGGGCGTCACCCGGCTCAAGCGCCTCACCCTGGTGGTCGATGCCGGGCGGGTGGTGCGCGGGACGCTGTTCCCGATCCGCGACGTGACCGGCAGCGTGGACGACGCGCTCGCGCTGGTGCGGTCAGTCCAGCGGCAGGTGCATGACGTGCAGGCCGACGAGGCCGTGCGCGGCTGAGTCGAACGCCGCCGGCACGGTCCCGATGATCCGGAAGCCGAGCGCCTCCCACAGCCGCACCGCCGAGGTGTTGGTCTCGACGACCGCGTTGAACTGGATCGCCCGGAACCCCTGGTCGCGGTGCCACTGCACGACGTACTCCCCCAGCCGGCGGCCCACGCCGCGCCCACGGGCGTCGGCGGAGACCATGAACGACGCGGTGCCGACGTGGCGGCCGCGGCCGGGCCGGTTGGGACCCATGGTGGCGCTGCCGAGGACCCGGCCATCCTCCTCCAGGACCACGGTCTGGCCCGGCGGGCTCATCGTCCACAGCTCCCGCGCCTGCTCGGAGGTGAGGTCGAGCGGGTAGGCGTAGGTCTCGCCGGCGCGCACGATCTCGTCGAAGAACGGCCAGACCTGCGGCCAGTCCTCCTCCGTCATCGGGCGGATCGTCACGAGTCGCCCACCTGGCCGTCGATGGACTGGCGGATCAGGTCGGCGTGGCCGTTGTGCCGCGCGTACTCCTCGATCATGTGCGCGAGGATCCACCGCAGGGTGATCTGGTCCGCGCCGTGCGGTCGCTGCCGGAGGGCGAGCCGCTCCGGCCGGGGGTCGGCGGCCACTGCGGCACGGGAGCGGGCCACGGCGTCCTCCCACCCCGCCCAGAGCTCCTCGGGGGTGTCGTCGGCGGCCGAGTGCCAGTCCCAGTCAGGGTCCGCCGCCCAGTCCACCAACACCCAGGGCTCGGACTGCGCGTCGTTGAGGTGGCGGAAGAACCACCAGTCCTCCACGAACGTGAGGTGCTTGACCATCCCGCCGAGGGTGAGGTCGGACGGCGACAGCGTCTGCTGGAGCTGCTCGCGGCTGAGCCCGCCGGCCTTGCGCCGGAAGATCGCCCGGTGGTCCTCGAGGAACAGGCTCAGGTTCGCGATCTCGTCGTTCACTGCAGCCGGTCTCCTGGTCGGCACCGGGTGACGCGGTTGCCCGGCGTCACGTGACCGGGGCGCACTCGTTGGCGCAGCTGTCGGTCTGCTCGCCGGCGAACGGCGGCGGTGGTGGCCCGTCGGCATGGCGTCCGGGCCGATGGAGGACCGCGCCGGTCGGCGTCACCCGGACGTCCTCGCCCGCGACCTCGCCGGTGCCGTCGACCAGGAGCGTGAACCCCTTCGGCTCGAGCGGCGGGAAGACCAGGGTGACGTCTGCGTTGCTGGCCAGGTTGGCGATCGTGCCCTTCCCGGGGCCGGCGACCAGAAGGACGCCGTCCTGCGCTGCCGGGTCGACGGTCACGACCTTGACCCTGCCGCCTGCGGTCGTCAGCAGGTAGCCGGAGCCGAAGTCCTGCAGGGCCGTGGCCAGGTCATCGATCTCGACGGGGATGCTCATGGAGCGAGGCTAGTGTCCTGATTCGAAAGTCCATGTGCACGTGGCGTGCTCAGAGTGCGTGCATCGCCAGGCGGCGGAGCGCTGGCAGACTGGGCGTCTTCCGAGCGACGCCAACGCAGCGAGGTGCGTGCTATGTGTGCGCGAAGCGCGCACGGACTGTCGAATCAGGACACTAGTCACCAGATCCCGACGACATCCCCGCCGATCCGGACGATGAACGCCGACACGACGACGATGAAGAAGACCCGCACGAACCGCGCGCCCCGCGAGACGGCGACCCGCGCGCCGACGTAGGCACCGACCAGGTTGCAGACGCCGAGCACCAGCCCGACCTTCCAGATCACCCCGCCCTGCGGCACGAAGAGCAGGAGTGCGCCGAGGTTGGTGGCCCAGTTGGCGAGCTTGGCCTTGGCGGAGGCCTCGAGGAAGTTGTAGCCCAGCAGCCCGACCAGGGCGAAGACGAAGAAGCTGCCCGTCCCGGGCCCCAGGGCGCCGTCGTAGAACCCGATGACGACGCCCACCGCCATCGCCGCGGCGAGGTGCTGCCCGCCGCCGTACCGCAGCACCGTGGCGTCCCCCACCTCCGGTTTGAGCAGCACGTAGGCGCCGACCAGGACCAGCACGACCAGGACGAGCGGCTCGAACGCCGACCGCGGGATGTGCGACGCCGCCAGAGCACCCGCGAACGACCCCGCCAGCGCGAGCAGCATCATCGGCAGGAAGGTGCGCGGGTCGGGCCGGATCCTGCGGTAGTAGGTCGCGGAGCTGACGGTCGTGCCGCAGATCGAGCCGAGCTTGTTGGTGGCCAGGATCTGCAGCGGAGTGGCGTGTGGCAGTCCGACCAGCAGTGCCGGGAGCTGGATCAGCCCGCCGCCACCGACCACCGCGTCGACGAACCCGGCGGCGACGGCCGCCAGCCCGAGCAGGACCAGCACGGTCAGCGTCGGGTCGCTCATCGGGGACACCTTAGGGTCGGGCCCTAGGTTGGTCGGCGTGCGGATCGTCTCGCTGCTCCCGGCGACCACCGAGATCCTGTTCGCGCTGGGCGCCGGCGACGACGTCGTCGGGGTGACGTTCGAGTGCGACACCCCGCCCGAGGCGCGGACCCGCACGGTCGTCTCGACGTCCGCGATGCCGCCCGGTCTCAGCCCCGCGGAGATCGACGCGTACGTCGTCGAGGCGGTGGCCCGGGGCGAGGACCTCTACCACCTCGCTGCCGACGCGCTGCGCTCCCTCGATCCCACACTCGTGGTCACCCAGGACCTCTGTGCGGTCTGTGCCGTCGACGTGACCACGGTCGATGCCGCGCTCGGGCACCTCGGGTGCACCGCGGACGTGCTCACCGTGGACCCGCACACCCTCGACGAGGTGCTCGACTCGGTGCTGCTGCTCGGCAGGGCCACCGGCCGCGTGCCCGCCGCCCACGACCTCGTCGACTCGCTACGCGCGCGGCTGGACGCCGTCCGGGCCAGGGTCGCGCCCGCAGTCGCTGACAGGTCCCGGCCGCGGGTCGCGGTGCTCGAGTGGACCGACCCGCCGTACGCGCCCGGCCACTGGATCCCGGAGATGGTGGAGGCCGCGGGCGGCACCAACGTGCTCGGCGCGGCCGGCCGGAAGTCCGTGCGGGTCACCTGGGAGGACGTCGCGGCCTCCCGCCCGGACCTCGTGGTCGTGGCGCCGTGCGGGTTCGACCGCGCGGGTGCGCAGGCTCAGGCGGACCGGCTCGGCGACCTGCTGCCGCGACGTGCGGCCGTGCTCGCCGTGGACGCCGACGCCGCGTGGGCGCGTCCGGGACCCCGGCTGATCGACGGCGTCGAGGAGCTGGCCGCCGTCCTGCATCCGGAGTAGAGGCCAACCTCCTGCCTTGTCAGTCCGCCGGCACCGAGCGCAGCCTGGCGCGGGTGAGTCCGAGGATCCGCCCGGTGGTGACCAGCGCGTACGCGCTGATGAGCAGCACCATGCCGAGCCAGCCGACGACATTGACGACGAGGTCCACACGAGGATCTGTCGGGCGCGGGTGCCGGTGGTTGAGGAGGTCGCGCAGCGACCGTCTCGAAACCTCCGCCGCGAAGGCACCCGCTGGACCACCGCCGATCGAGCTTGTCGAGATCACCGCAACGGACCCTGGGACTCGCCCACCGCTGGTTGAGGAGGTCGCGCAGCGACCGTCTCGAAACCTCCGCCGCGAAGGCACCCGCTCGACCCACCGCCGATCGAGCTTGTCGAGATCACCGCAACGGACCTGGGACTCGCCCACCGCTGGTTGAGGAGGTCGCGCAGCGACCGTCTCGAAACCTCGCAAGTCGGTGCTGGGGCCGTGCTGGTGCGGCAACCCGACAGCTGAGTGTCTGACCCTCGCCGGGGCTGTCAATCCTGGGTGCCGCTCGTTGCGGTTCTCGGGGTGGGTTGACAGCCCCGGCGAGGGTCAAAGGCGGGCTGGCTGTCGGGTTGCCGCGCGGGGCGTGGCTGCGGTCGGGCGGTGGTGCGGTACGCCGCCGCAAAGGCACCTGGCCGACCACCGCCGATCGAGCCTGTCGAGATCACCGCACCCGACCCCGGGACCGCCCACCGGTGGTTGAGGAGGTCGCGCAGCGACCGTCTCGAAACCTCCGCCGCGAAGGCACTCCGCTCGCCCACCGCCGGTCGAGCCCGTGGTCAGCGAGCCCGCCGAGAAGATTCTCGAAAATGTTTCGGGATCCCTTGTGGAATGGGGCTTTCCGGGCCCTGGACTGTCGGTGGTCGATGGCAGTGTTGACCCCACGATGACCTCTGACTTCGACCCGCCTCCAGCCCGCCGAGTGCGACGACCCCGCTCGGTGCTGGCCTACGCGCGGGCCCAAAGCAGGTCGAGGACGACGCCGCCCGTGAGGTGATGAAGGCCGCCGCGCGGTGGGCGGCGATGCACTCCAGCGACTCGGTGGTCGGCCCGGTCGCCTCCTGGCACGAGTCCTGGCACGAGTCGGCCTGCCGCTGGGTGGCGAAGGCTGCCCGGAGGTGGCGGAGTTCGCGGTCGTCGAGCTCGCCGCCGCGCTGGGCCGCTCCACCGAGTCCGGGCGCCGCTTCCTCGCCCAAGCCGTCGAGGGCCGCTACCGGCTCCGGCGCTGCTGGGAACGGCTGGAGGCCGGTGACCTGCAGGCCTTCCGACTCGGCTACATCGCCGACCGCACCATGACCCTGACCCCGGCGGCGGCGGCGTTCGTGGACGCCCACGTCGCCCCGGTCGCCCACAAGATCGGCCCCGCCCAGCTGGGCCGGCTGATCGAGGAAGCCACCGCCAGGTTCGACCCCGAGCAGACCGAGGCCGACCGGCTCGCCGCCGCCGAGGTCCGCCACCTGAACGTCGACCTGGCCCAGGTCTCTGTCGCCGGGACCGTGCACGTCGAGGGCGACCTCGACCTCGCCGACGCCCTGGACTTCAACACCGCCCTCGCCGCCGACGCCCACGCCCAGCTCCTGCTCGGCTCCACGGAGTCGCTGGACGTACGCCGCTCCATCGCCGCCGGCAACCTGGCCCGCCACCAACTCACCCTCGACCTCACCGACACGGACGGCCAACCGGCAGCCCGCCGACGCGGAAGCGGGAGGTGGTGCTGCACGTCCACCTCGCCGACGCCGCCCTCGCTCGGTGCGGGTGGGTTGGCCAGGGTCCAGGAGACCAAGGGCCCGGTCACCGTCGCCCAGGTCCGCCAGTGGTGCGCCAACCCCGACACCGCACGTCACCGTCCAACCCGTCCTGGACCTGGGTGAGCACCTCCAGGTCGGCTCCTACGAAGCCTCCGCCCGGCTCAAGCTCCAGACCCAGCTACGCGACGGGACCTGCGTCTTCGCGTTCTGCTACCGCCCCGCCGAGGACTGCGACTGCGACCACCGCGTCCCCCACCTGGATAACGGGCCGACCTGCAGCTGCAACCTCGCCCCCACCTGTCGTGGCCACCACCGCGCCAAAACCACCGGCGGCTGGACCTACGTGACCGTCGAACCCGGCGTCTACCTGTGGCGCAGCCCGCTCGGCTACCAGTTCCTCCGCGACCACACCGGCACCCTCGACGTCACCCCCGACGAAGACCGACGCCGCCTCGCCCGAGAGTTCCGCGCCCACTTCGAACCCTGACCACCGAGCCCCACACCCCGCTGAGGACCACCCGAGCGGGGTGTTCGGCGCGCTGTCGCCGGCAGATCCGATCACAGCTCATCCTGATTGTCCGAGGCGGACGACTCGTTGATACTTGCGGATGCCGGACCTGACGAAGAGGAGGTGGTACCCGTGCACGCATCGACATGGGCGCTCTCCTTCGAGTTCGCGGCCGGGCGGTAATTCGTCCGGGAGCGCCGTTCTGAGCACTCCCGAGAGGTACCACCATGCAGATCACTTCCGAGCAGCTGCTCGACGGAGACATCCTCGAACGCGAGTTCACGCTGGACGAGATTCCGGGCGTCTTGTGGACCCCGGTAGGCGCGAAGCGGGCCACGCCACTGCCCTTGATCCTCATGGGTCATCCAGGTGGCCTACGCGCGATGCATCCCCGGCTGCTGGCCCGCGCACGACACTCCGCGGCGCTGGGGTTCGCCACCGCGAGCATCGAGCTACCCGGGAGCGGGCAGCGACCTCACCTGGACGTCGTCGACCAAGCTCGCGGCGCCCTTCGTGCGGCAATGGAGGCCGGCGAGCGGCCACGAGACGACGTCATCGACCACCTGATCCTTCCACTGGTCGAGCAAGCCGGTCCCGAGTGGCGTGCAGTCATCGACAACGTCCTGCAACTGCCTGAGATCGGTGGCCCTGTGGGCATCTCCGGAGGCGTCACGGCTATAGGCGTCCGGTTGGCGCTGATCGAGCCGCGCATCGTGGCAGCCGGGTTGTTCGCTGGCAGCTTCGTGCCTCGCGTCACCGTCGAGGAAGCACGCCAGGTCACCATCCCGGTGCATGTCCTTCTGCAGTGGGACGACCACGACAACGACCGGCAGGCGGCTCTGGACCTGTTCGACGCCCTCGGCTCCACGGAGAAGACACTCCAAGCGAACATGGGCGGGCACACGGGAATCCCGCCCCACGCGGCGGAGGACGCAAGTCGCTTCTTCCTGCGCCACCTTCGGACGTGAGCACGTCAGCCACTCACCGCGGCGGGTGACGCGCTCGACTCGGATCGCGGGGCGGCGCGACCGGTGTGAAGGAACCGGGCCCGCCCGCTGGCGTCACGACCCAGGAACTCGATCGGCGGTCCGGCAACGCCATCGGAGTCGGTGGCGACGAAGACGTCGCCGCCTGCGGGCCGCAGCTCGTCCCGCTCCGGGTCGCTCGCCACGCCGGCCGCCTCCGCCATGGTCAGAGCCTCGTTGCGCGACGACGAGGTGAGCCAGAGCCGGCCGACCTCGTCGCGGGTCACCTCGTAGACGGCAGTGCGGGTCGCGTAGCGGCCCAGGTATCTCTCGGGCTCGGCAGCCCGGAGGCCGGGGTCGGGGGCCGGCACCTGGGTGGCCGGTGGGATCGCGGCGAGCTCGAGGAGCAACGGGTCGACGAGCTCGGCGATCAGCGCGCCGGCGTTCCCGCCGTTGCTCAGGACCGCGACGGCCACGCCCGCTTCAGGGACGGTTCGGAGCATCGCGTCCACGCCGATCGCGTTGCCGCCGTGCTCGACCACCCCGGGTCGGCGCGGCAGCACCCAGCCCAGGCCCTGCCCGCTGCTGGCGCCGAGAGCGGCGGGGCGGTCGATCTGGCGCTCCCGCATCGCCCTGGCGCTGGCCTCCGACAGGATGCGCGTGCCGTCGGGCGCGAGCCCGTCGGCGAGGTGCATGCGGGCGAAGGCGATCAGCCCGCGGGCGGTCATCGCCAACTGGTTGCCGGCAGCCGGGTTGGACGGTGGCATCACCGCCCACGCCTTCAGCGGACGCTGGGCCTCGTCGGAGCTCGGACGGGCGTGACCGATGGCCGTGCGGAACTGCAGTGCCTCGTCAGCGCAGAAGGCGAGCTCCTCGATCGCCAGCGGGTCGGCCAGATGGCGCCGCAGGGCCTGCGCGTAGGGCAGGTCCCGCAGGACCTCGACGAGGCGACCGAGCACCCCGAAACCGGCGCTGCAGTAGGAGTAGAGCTCGCCCGGGCGCGAGTGCTGCGGTGCGCGCGCGACGAGCTCGTCGACGAACAACTGCAACGCATCCGGGCCGGAGGTCGTCGGGACCCAGATGTCCCCCTCGAACCCGCCCGTGTGCGTCAACAGATGACGGACCGTGATGCCGGCACTGGCCTGCTCGTCACCGGTTCGGAAGCCCGGCAGGTACGCGCGCACCGGGGCGTCCAGCTCGACGAGGCCGTCGTCCACGAGCTGCATCACCAGGGTCGCGGTCCAGACCTTGGTGATCGACTGGATCATGAACACCGCGTCCGGCGTCGCCTCGACCCCGGTCCTCAGGTTCACCACGCCGGCCGAGGCCTCGACCGTCTGCCCGTCGACGAGCACCGACACGGACGCGCCGGGCACGTCGTGTGCCGACACCAGGCGCGGCAGCTCCGCGTGCAGCAGGCGGCGCACGTCCTCCGTCCGAGTCATCCCAGTCTCCTTGCCCGGCGAGAGCGTCAGTCCCCGACCCAGAACCCCCGGCCGCCGAACCAGTCGCCGTAGCCGCCGCGGTAGGGCATGGCCGTGCCGCCGGCACCGCGGGAGCCGAGATAGGAGCCGACGACCGCGGCGCCGAGGTCGTCGAGCTCGGGGGCCACGACCCGGCCCTCGACGCGCTGCGCCATCGACTCGATGAAGCGCGCCAGCCCGGGGTCGTCGCCGAGCCGGAAGAACGTCGTCTGGGCGCCCAGTCGCCGCGCGTTGTCGAGCTCGCGGACGGCGTAGGCCACGGTCAGCGGGTGCGGCGGGTAGCTGAAGTAGACCTCGCCGTCGGGCTCGAGGTGGGAGGTGGGCTCGCCGTCGGTGACGATCAGGAGCACCGGCTGGGCGTTGGGGTGCTTGCGGAAGTGCCGGTTCGCGAGCAGCAGCGCGTGGTGCAGGTTGGTGCCCTTGTCCCACATCGCGTCGAGCGCGGTGAGCTCCTCGATCTCCATGACCTCGGCGTGCCGGCCGAACCCGATGAGCTGCAGCGCGTCGCCGCGGAACCGCGACCGGATCAGCGTGTGCAGGGCCAGCGCGGTCCGCTTCATGGGCACCCAGCGGCCGTCCATCGCCATCGAGAACGACGTGTCGACCAGCAGCGCCACACACGCCTGGGTGCGGTCCTCGGTCTCCTGGACCTCGATGTCTTCCACCGTCAGTCGTAAGCCCGCACGGGCATCGACCCCCTCGGAGGCCGTGCGGATCACGGCGTTGGTGATCGTGCGCGGCACGTGCCAGGGCTCGGTGTCGCCGAACTCCCATTGCCGGGTGGCGCCGGAGAGGTCGCCGGCCGCGCCGGCGCGGCGCAGCTCCCGCTGGCCCTGGCGGCCCGACATCTTCTCGGCCACGTCGCGCAGCAGCGCCTTGCCGAGCTGGCGCATCGCCTTCGGGGTGAGCTGGAGGTTGCCGTCGGAGCCGCGCCGCAGGGTGCCGCCGTCGCGCAGCGCCCGCTCGAGCTCCTGGAGGGTCCGGGCGTCGACCCGCGCGTCGTCGCCCAGCTGGCGGGTCAGCTTGTCCAGGTCGAGGTCGTCCATCCGGGCGCCGCCGTAGGACTGCGACAGCTGCTCGGCCAGCTCGTCGAGGTCGGCGAGGTCCTGGAAGACGCCGGTGCCGTCGCCGAGCCCGAGCCCCTGGTCGCCGTCCATCCGCTCGGAGCCGGACCAGTCCTCGCCGGGCCGCAGCGCCTGGAGGTTCGAGTCGAGCCGGGCGAGCGACTCCATCAGGCCGGGTGAGCCGAACGCCTGCTGCGAGAGCTGCATCAGCTCCGCGCGCTGCTCGGCCGACATCGAGTTCAGCATCCGCTGCGCGGCCGCCGCACGAGCCGCCATCGCGTCGAGGAGCTCGTCGAGGTTCTGCGGGTTCTCCGGGAAGAACTCCCCGTGCTTGGCCATGAACTCGTCGAAGTCCTCCTGCGAGTCCTCACCGCGGTTGCGCTTCTCGAGCAGCTCGTTGAGGTCGGTGAGCATCTCGTTGATCGCCGCGCGGTCCTCGTCGGTGGCGTTCTCGAGCGCCTGCTTCATGCCGGCGAACCTCTGGTCGAGCAGCTCGCGGCCGAGCAGGTCCTTGATCTGCTCGTAGGCCTCCCGGGCCTCGCGACTCTGCCAGTCGTACGACGAGAGCTCGCTCACGGCCGCGGCGACATTGGGAGGAAGGTTCTCGAGCTGCATCTCGCGCAGCGCCCGGTCGCCGTCGTCGAGGTCGACGTCGCGGGCCAGCTGCTTGCGCTCCTCGAGCACCGCCTTGTCGAGCAGCTCCTTGATCTCCTGCAGCGTCCCGTCGAGGTTGTGCTTCTGCAGCAGCTCCCGGCGCCGCTCCGCGACCCGTCTGGCCAGGTCGTCGAGACCGCGCTGGTCGCGGCCGCCGCGACGGAGGAACTCCCGCATCGCACGCTCGGGCGAGTAGCCCGCCATCACGTCCTGGCCGATCGCGTCGAGGGCCTCGGCGAGGTCGACCGGCGGCGCGAGCGGGTCGCCGCCGTCGTAGCGGCCGTAGCGCGAGCGGACCTGCTTGGAGGTGTGGCGGCTAGCCATAGACCACTTCCCCGCCTCCGGACTCCTTGCTGATCTTGCGCGCGAGATAGAGCCCCTCGAGCGCCAGCTCGATGGCGCCGGCCCGCTGGCCGTCGTTGGTCGCGCCCAGCCGGTCGCAGATCTCGTCGTAGAGCTCGGACTCGCCCAGCACCGGCAGCCCGGTGAGGAAGTCGCGCGCGGTGACCTGCTCGCCGGTGGTCACCATCATGCCGCTCTCGAGGGCGTCCACGAGGAGCGAGAGGTCGAGCCCGCGGAACGCGTGGCGGACCGTCTCGGCGGTCGCCGTGCGCAGCAGGTGGGTCAGGATCTCGGTCTCGCGACCTTCCTCACCGGTCTCGAACTCGATCTTGCCGCCGAGCACGTCGATCGCGGTCTCGAGGTCGACCACGCGTGCGACCGCCTCGTCCTCGCCCTGCGAGGTGGAGCGGTGCAGGGCCGCCGCCGCGATCGTCTCGGCGCCGGCGATCGCGAACCGGGCGGAGACGCCCGAGCGCTGGTCGACCGACGAGGACTCCCGCAGGTTGCCCGTGAACCGGGCGAGGATCTCCACGAGGTGGTCCGGCACCTCGGCGACGAGCTGCGCCTCCTGCCGGATCACCGCGATCTCGTCCTCGAGCTCGGTCGGGTAGTGGGTGCGGATCTCGGCGCCGAACCGGTCCTTGAGCGGCGTGATGATCCGGCCGCGGTTGGTGTAGTCCTCCGGGTTGGCGCTGGCGACGACGAGGACGTCCAGCGGCAGGCGCAGCACGTAGCCGCGGATCTGGATGTCGCGCTCCTCCATCACGTTGAGCATGGCGACCTGGATCCGCTCGGCCAGGTCGGGCAGCTCGTTGATCGCGACGATGCCGCGGTGCGACCGCGGGATCAGCCCGAAGTGGATGGTGTCCGGGTCGCCCAGCGAGCGGCCCTCGGCGACCTTCATCGGGTCGACGTCGCCGATCAGGTCCGCGACGCTGGTGTCGGGGGTGGCGAGCTTCTCGGCGTACCGCTCGTCGCGGTGCCGCCACTCGACGGGCAGCTGGTCGCCGAGCTCGAGCGCGCGGCGCCTGGAGTCGTGGGTGATCGGCTCGTAGGGGTGCTCGCCGAGCTCGGCGCCGCCGATCACCGGGGTCCACTCGTCGAGCAGACCGACCAGGGTGCGCAGCAGCCGGGTCTTGCCCTGGCCCCGCTCACCGAGGAGCACCACGTCGTGGCCGGCGATCAGGGCCCGCTCGAGCTGCGGGATGACGGTGTCGTCGAAGCCGTGCAGCCCGGGCCACGGGTCGCGGCCCTCGCGGAGGGCGTCGAGGAGGTTGTCGCGGAGCTCGGTGCGCAGCGTCTTCTGGACGTGGCCGGACGCGCGCAGCTCCCCGAGGGTGCCGGCAGTGGGCTGAGCCGTGGGAGCAGAAGTCACGCTTCCACGCTACTCAGGGCCCCAACAACTGGACGGCCTCTCCGGTTGCACACTGTGGCGACCCACTAACCCCCGGCCGCCCGGAGCTCGGCCTCGAGCGCGGTCATCCGGCGCGTCGAGCTCCTGCTCGGCGCCGTCCAGGGCGGCCGACAGCCCGTCGAGCCGCCCCTGGGCGTCCTTGATCCGGCCCTGGGTGCCGAGGTCGCTCAGGAAGTTGTCGAACCAGACGTCCAGGGTGCGGTGCAGCGGGTCGATGCCCACGCTGCCCACCGGCCCGACGCCCACGTCGGCGAGCTCGCGTCGCACGGTCTCGAGCGCGGCGTCGACCTGGCCCATGGCGCGGTCCGCCTCGTCGATGCGCTCGTGCTTGATCATGCTGGAGAACAGGCCGCCGCCGAACCACGTGTCGTAGGTGCCCCAGCTGTGCGCGGACCCCAGCCGCTCCCTGGCCTCGCCGACCCGCCGCCGGGCCTGGGCGACCGCGGCCAGCGCCTCGTCGAGCTCCCGGCCCTCGGCCTGCAGCTCCTCCAGCGAGCGCTCCATGCCGGCTGACCCTAGGGGCTAGCGTGCAGTCGTGCTCGGCCAGGCCTGCCCGTGCGGATCCGGACGGCGGTACGACGTGTGCTGCGGCCGGCTGCACCGCCGCGAGTCCGAGGCGGAGACGGCCGAGGAGCTGATGCGCTCGCGCTACGCGGCGTACGCCGTCGGCGAGCTCGACCACGTCTTCCGGACCTGGCACCCGCGCACCCGGCCCGAGTCGATCGAGCCGGATCCCACGCTCACCTGGACCGGGCTGAGCGTGCTCGACGTGGTCGACGGCGGCTCCGGCGACGAGACCGGGGAGGTCGAGTTCGAGGCGACCTACGAGCGCGGCGGCAGCGTGGGTCGCCGCCACGAGCGGAGCCGGTTCGAGCGCCGCCGCGGCCGCTGGGTCTACGTCGACGGCGACGTCGGCCGCTCGGGCGAGCCTGGGTGAGGATCCGACCCCGACTCCCGTCTGGCGTGGGGTGCCCGGCGGTAGCCTGACGTCTCGTGACCGAGGTCGAGCTGCATCCCGGAAGCACCGCGCTCGTCCTGGTCGACCTGATGCCGCGCATCATCTCCCTCGACACGCGGCCGAGCACCGGCCAGGAGGTCCTGTCGCGGTGCACCAGGCTGGCCGGACGGCTGCGCGCGGCCGGCGGGCTCGTGGTCTTCGTCCGGGTCGACCGGCCCAACGTGGCTGAGCAGCCGCCCGGCAGCGAGCTGGCAGCGGAGTGCGACCCGGGACCGGATGACCTCGTGTTCGTCAAGACCAGCGTCGGCGCCTTCGCAACGACGGACCTAGACGGCCAGCTGAGGAGCCGGGGGATCTCGACCCTCGTGATCGCCGGGCTGGTCACCAACTGGGGCGTCGAGTCGACCGCCCGGGCGGCCGACGACCTCGGTTACGACACCGTCTACCCGGTCGACGCCATGAGCGGGCTCGACGACCGTGCCCACGAGTTCGCGGTCGACTACGTCTTCCCACGTCTCGGCACGGTGTGCACGACGGCGGACGTCATCGCCGCGCTCGACGGGGTGTGACGAGGCTCTACGAGGCGCTGGACCCGGCGATGTTCACCAGCCAGTTGACGCCGAACCGGTCCTTGACCTGGCCGAACTCGTCGCCCCACGGCGCCTTCTCGAGCGGCACGTCGACGTGGCCGCCCTCGGCGAGCTTGTCGAAGTAGCCGTGCAGGAGCTCGGCCTCGTCGCCGCTGAGGCTGAGGTGCCCGTTGGGGGTCTGGCCGTCACTCGTGCCCGGCACGTTGTCGGACGCCATCAGCGTGAAGCCCTCGGCGGTGGTGAGCTGGCCGTGCATGACGCCGTCGGCGGGGATCGGCTGGCCCTCGTGCTCGGTCATGCCCATGTCGCCGAACGTCATGACGTTGAGCTCGCCGCCGAAGACGTCTCGGTAGAACTCGATCGCCTCGCGGGCGTTGCCGTCGAAGTTGAGGTAGGGGTTCAGGATCGCCATGGCACCACCCTGCCAACCCGGCGCGCCGTCGCGGAAGACGTCAGCGGCTGAGCAGGACGGACGAGCCGTGTCCGAAGAGCCCCTGGTTGGCCGTGATCCCGACGGTCGCACCCTCGACCTGGCGACCGGTCGCCTGGCCGCGCAGCTGCCAGGTCAGCTCGCAGACCTGCGCGAGCGCCTGGGCGGGCACCGCCTCGCCGAAGCAGGCGAGGCCGCCGGAGGGGTTCACCGGGATCCGGCCGCCGATCGTGGTCTCCCCTGCCCGCAGCAGCAGCTCGGCCTCGCCGCGCTTGCAGAGGCCGAGGTCCTCCATCCAGTCCAGCTCGAGGGCGGTGCTCAGGTCGTAGACCTCGGCGAGGCCCACGTCCTCCGGCGCGATGCCCGCCTCCTCGTAGGCCGCGTGTGCGATCGACTCCTTGAACGTCCGCTCGGGCTCCCCGTCCGCGGCAGGGTCGGTCGAGATGTTGGGCATGTCGAGGACCGTGTGGGGGAACGTCGGCGTCACCGTGCTGACCGCGTTGACCCGCACCGGCCGCTCGAGGCCGATCTTCCGCGCGTACGCCGTGCTCGCGACGACCACCGCAGCGGCGCCGTCGGAGGTCGCGCAGATGTCCAGGAGGTGGAGCGGATCGCTCACCACCGCGCTGGACAGCACGTCCTCGATGCTGACCTCCTTGCGGTAGCGGGCGTTGACGTTGTCGAGCCCGTGCCGCGCGTTCTTCACCTTCACCTGCGCGAAGTCCTCCGGCGTCGCGCCGTAAAGGTCCATCCGGCGCCGGGCGTAGAGCGCGAAGTACGCCGGGTTGGTCATCCCCAGCAGCCGGAACCGCAGCCAGTCCGGGTCGTCCCACCGCTCCCCCGCGTTGGGCGCCAGGAACCCCTTCGGCGTGGTGTCCGCACCCACCACCAGGGCGACCTCGGACAGGCCGGCGAGGATCCGGGCCCGCGCGGTGTCGAGGGCCTGGGCACCGGTCGCGCAGGCGGCGTAGGACGTGGCGACCCGGGCGCCGTTCCAGCCGAGCGCCTGGGCGAACGTCGCGCCGGCGACGTAGCCGGCGTAGCCGTTGCGGACCGTCTCGCCGCCGACCACGAGGTCGACCTCGCCCCAGTCGATGCCGGCGTCGTCGAGCGCGGCCCGGGCGGCGTGCACGCCGTACTCGGTGAACGGCCGGCCCCACTTGCCCCACGGGTGCATGCCGACCCCGAGGACTGCGACGTCGCTCACGCTCACTGGTCGGTCTCCTCGCCGAGCTCGGTGACGGGCTTCCAGCGCCAGACCAGGAGCTCGTCGTCGAGCGCCTCGACCACCAGCTCTACCTCGGCGCCGACCCTCAGGTCGCCGACCCCGTAGCCGTCCGCCACCTGGCCCAGCACGGTGATCCCCTCCGGGAGCTCGACCGCGGCCAGCGCGAACGGCTGGTAGGGGTCGGTGCGCGCGACGTACGGCGGCGGTGGCTGGTACTGCGCGTCGGTGTAGCTCCACACCGTGCCGCGCCGGCTCAGCTCGGCGGTCTCGAACTCCTCGCCGTCGCAGGCGGGGTTGCGGCAGAAGCCGGCCCGGTCCGCGGCCATCGGAGGGAAGAACACGCTGGTGCAGGTCGTGCACCGCGACCCGAGCAGCGTCGGCTCCGGCCCGGTGGTGAACCACCCCTCGAGCGCGCTCATCCCGCCTCCGAACTAGAACGTGTTCTCATCCTAGTGGCCCCACGTGTCCTCGGCACAGGGAAGATGCGAGCGAGCGGGGCGAGCCCTGCGAGCGGAGCGAGCGCGCCCCGCGATCGGCCCCGGTGGCCGCGACGACTGCGGAGCCCGCGAAGCGGAGCGAGCGTCGTCGTGGGCCCGGGGCCGAAGCTCGCGGGGGTGAAATCACCGCGACAGGAACGCCAGCAGGTCCTGCCGGGTCAGCACGCCGACCGGCTTGCCGTCCTCCTGCACGAGCACCGCGTCGGAGCTCTCGAGCAGCGCGACCGCGTCGCGGGCGTCTTCCGTCGAGCCCACCGTCGGCAGCGGCGGCGACATGTGGTCCTCGACCCGGTCGGTGAGCCGGGCGGAGCCGGCGTAGAGCGCGTCGAGCAGCGCCCGGTCGGAGACCGACCCGGCGACCTCGGCCGCCACGATGGGCGGCTCGGCCCGCACGACCGGCATCTGCGAGACGGCGTACTCCTGCAGGATCGCGACCGCCTCGGCGATGGTCTCGTTGGGATGGGTGTGCACGAGGTCGGGCAGCCGGCCGTCCTTGCCGCGCAGCACCTCGCCGACGGTCTGGGACTTGTCGCGGGTCGACTCGGTCGGGAAGCCGTACTGCGCGAGCCAGTCGTCGTTGAAGACCTTGGTGAGGTAGCCGCGGCCGCTGTCGGGGAGCAGCACCACGACGACCGCGTCGTCCTGCCCGGCCTCGGCGAGCTCCCGCGCCAGCTGGCGCGCGGCGTACGCCGCCATCCCGGACGAGCCGCCGACCAGCATCGCCTCCTCGCGGGCGAGCCGCCGGGTGAAGGCGAAGGAGTCACCGTCGGAGACCTCGATGACCCGGTCGGCGACGGTGCGGTCGTAGGTCTCGGGCCAGAAGTCCTCGCCGACGCCCTCGACGAGGTAGGGCCGACCGCTGCCACCGGAGTAGACCGAGCCGGCCGGGTCGGCGCCGACGACCTGGATCGCGGGGTTCTGCTCCTTGAGGTAGCGGCCGACGCCGGAGATGGTGCCGCCGGTGCCCATGCCGGTCACGAAGTGGGTGATCCTCCCGTCGGTCTGCGCCCAGATCTCCGGCCCCGTGGTCTCGTAGTGCGAGCGCGGGTTGTGCTGGTTGGAGTACTGGTCCGGCTTCCACGCGCCCGGCTGCGAGGCGAGCTTGTCGGAGACGTTGTAGTAGGACGAGGGGTGCTCCGGCGCCACCGCCGTCGGGCACACGACCACCTCAGCGCCGTAGGCCTTGAGCACGTTGCGCTTGTCCTCGCTCACCTTGTCGGGGCAGACGAAGACGCACTTGTAGCCCCGGGCCTGGGCGACCATCGCCAGCCCGACGCCGGTGTTGCCGGAGGTCGGCTCCACGATGGTGCCGCCGGGCTGGAGCTCGCCCGAGGCCTCGGCGGCGTCGATCATGCGCGTCGCGATGCGGTCCTTCACCGAGCCGCCCGGGTTGAGGTACTCCACCTTCGCCAGGACGAGCGGCCCGCCGTCACCGGGCAGGTCGAGCGTCCGGCGCAGGCGCACCAGTGGGGTGTTGCCGATCAGGTCCAGAAGAGAGTTGGCGTACTGCACCCTGCCGATCCTTCCAGTTACCGGTCCGTAGCATGGAGTCGTGGGGAAGGCCGGGGCCGCACGCAAGCTTGCCTCCGCCGCCGTCTACGGCGGTGGCGGCCTGTCCGTCCTCGGCGGCGCGCTCTACGGCCTGCTGACCGCCGAGGCGCAGCTCGCCCGGCGCGCCATCGGTGACGCCGTGGACACCCGCACGCCCGACGCGACCGGCTGGTACGGCCGCGACCGGCCCGGCCCGGCGATCAAGATCGTGCTGCTGGGCGACTCGAGCGCGGCCGGCTACGGCGTCGACCGGGTCGAGGAGACGCCCGGGGCGCTGCTCGCGAGCGGGGCCGCGGAGCGCGCCGACCGGCGGGTCTACCTGCGCGCGTTCGCGAAGGTCGGCGCCCGTTCCTCCGACCTCGAGGGCCAGCTCGACCAGGCGCTGCCGATCGAGCCCGACGTCGCGGTGATCCTGATCGGCGTCAACGACGTCACCCACCGGGTCCGGCCCGCCACCTCCGTCGGCGCCCTCGCCGAGGCCGTGCGCCGGCTCCGGGACAGGGGCGTCGCGGTCCTCGTCGGCACCTGCCCCGACCTCGGGACCGTCAAGCCGATCCCACCGCCGCTCAAGCAGGTGGCCCGGACCTGGTCGCGGCGGATGGCGGCCGCGCAGACCATCGCCGTGCTCGAGGGCGGCGGCCGGACCGTGTCCCTGGGCTCGGTCCTCGGACCGGAGTTCGCGGCCGCGCCGGCGCTGCTGTTCGGGCCCGACCAGTTCCACCCCTCGGCGGCCGGCTACCGGTCGCTGGCCGCGGTGCTGGTGCCGTCGATGCTTGCGGCGCTGGGCCTGATCCCCGACGACGAGGCCGCTCCGGAGGCGCTCCGGGGCGAGGGCGTGCTGCCGATCACCACCGCGGCGCTGCAGGCGGTCAACGTCCCCGGCACCGAGCTCGAGGGCACCGAGGTCGGCGGCCGGGCCCGCGGCGTGCGCGGCCTCTGGGTCGAGCTGCGGCACCGTCGCCGCCAGCCGCAGCCCGCGGGCGAGGCACCGGAGGGCGAGGCGCCCGAGGACGAGGCGCCCGAGGACGAGGCGCCGAGGACCAGGACCAGCCGGCAGGCACCGCCTCGGCGTGACCCCCGCCTGGACCCCCGGCTGGCCGGGTCCGAGGGTAGGCAAAACCCCACCCCTACTGGCGGTCCAGGCCCATCGCTGCGACCGCCGCGCGTTCATAGCGTCAAGGGCATGAACTCACACACCACACCCGCCCTCGAGGTCCACGACCTCGCCCGCACGTACGGCGAGGGGGCCGGCTCCGTCCGCGCCCTCGCCGGCGTCGACCTCACCTTCCCGTCCGGCACCTTCACCGCGGTGATGGGACCGTCCGGGTCCGGCAAGTCGACGTTCCTCACCTGCGCCGCCGGGCTCGAGCGCCCCACCGGGGGTCGCGTCGTCATCGCCGGCGAGGACATCACCGAGTGGAGCGAGGAGGACCGCACGCGCCTGCGTCGCGAGCGGATCGGCTTCGTCTTCCAGTCCTTCCACCTCATGCCCTACCTCACCGCCGAGCAGAACGTCGGCCTCCCGCAGCGGCTGGCCGGCCACCGCCCGGACAAGAAGCGGGTCCGCGAGCTGCTCGGCCGGGTCGGCCTCGCCGAGCGCGGCGGTCGCCTGCCCTCCGAGCTGTCCGGGGGCCAGCAGCAGCGCGTGGCCATCGCCCGGGCTCTGGTCACCGAGCCGGCCGTCGTCCTGGCCGACGAGCCCACCGGCGCGCTCGACTCCGCCACCGCCCACGAGGTGCTGACCCTGCTGCGGACCTGCGTGGACGAGCTGCGCCAGACGGTCGTCATGGTCACCCACGACCCGGTCGCGGCGGCGTACGCCGACACCGTGGTCTTCCTGGTCGACGGCCGGGTCGCGGGCACCATGGCCGCCCCGACTGCCGACGCCGTCGCCGGTCAGATGGCCCACCTCGACGAGCTGGTCGCGGCGGTGGCGTCATGAGGCGCCTGGCCCTCGCGTCGCTGCGCCACCGCCCCACGGCCTCGGCCGCGACGTTCGTCACCACCCTGCTCGGCACCGCCCTGATGGGCTCCTTCGCCACCCTGGCGCAGACCTCCACCGGGGAGGTTTCCTCCACAGACCGGGAGACTCTGATCATCATGGGCGCCGTCGTGGGCGGCTGGGGTGCGCTGATCGTGCTGTTCGCGGTCGTCTCGACGGTGGGCATCACCGTCAGCCAGCGCGAGACGGAGGTCGGCCTGCTCCGGACCATCGGCGCGACGCCGCGCCAGGTCCGCCGCCTGGTCCGCGCCGAGACGCTGCTCGTCGCCCTCGTGGCCTCGGCCATCGGCGCAGTCATCGCGTCGCTGGCCGGCCGGGGGCTGCTCGCCATGCTGCGGCGCGGCGACCTCGTCGCCGACTCGGTCCGCTACGACGCCGGCGCGGCGCCGGTCGGCACGGCACTGCTCGTGGTGCTGGTCAGCCTGGTGGCCGCGGGCCTCGCCAGCCGCCGGGCCACCCGCGGACCCGCCACCGTCACCCCCACCGAGGACTCCCGGGCCGCCCGGCGGCTGCCCCGCTGGCGGGTCGTGGTCGCCGTGCTGCTCATCGGCTACGCGCTCGCGATGGGCGTCGTCACCGTGACCGTGTCGGCGGACGACCCGGACCCCTATGCCGCGATGCAGACCTCCGGCTCGTGCTCGATCCTCGTCGCCCTGGGCCTGGCCTGCCTGTCGCCGTGGCTGCTGCGCCACCTGTCCGTGGTCGCGCGGCCGCTGGTCCCCTCCGGCGTCGCCGGCCACCTGGCGGCGTTCAACACCCGGCGCCGGGCGAACCTGCTCTCCGGCGTGCTCGCACCGGTGATCGTCCTGACCTCGGCCGCGACCAGCACCCTCATGGTGGTGGGCGCCGACGGCCGGACCCTGCCGGACGGCAACGACGACTCCGCGACGATCAACCTGCTCAACAACGTCGTCGTGGGCATGCTGGTGCTGTTCGCCGCCGTGGTCGTGGTCAACTCCTTCGCGGCCGCGGTCGCCCACCGGCGCGCCGAGCTGCACCGGCTCTGGCTGCTGGGCGCGACCCCGCAGCAGGTCGAGGCCTCCGTGCTGGCCGAGGCCGGCGTGGTCGCCGCGGTGGGGACGGCGCTCGGGACCCTCGCCTCCCTGGCCTCGATCGTGCCGTTCGGGATCGCCCGGCACGAAGGTGTGGTCCCCGACGGCCAGCTCTGGCTGCCGCCGCTGGTCGTCGCGGCCGCGGTCGGGCTGACGCTCCTTGCCGCTCGCTCGGCCGTGCGCCGCGCGGCGCCCGTACCGCAGCCCGTGGCGACCTCGATCGCCGCAGCGCGATGACAGACTGGTCCGCGATGGCCAGCCCGCTCGCTCAGCTGCCGCCGATCCGTTCGGTGAGCCCGAAGCCGGTCGACGAGCACGCGCTCGTCGACCGGCTCCGGCTGAGTGCGGTCGCCCTCGTGAACGCCCTGCTCTTCGCGCCGGCGCTCGTGCTCGCCATCCTCAGCATCCTGGCGGTGGCCCTCGGGCCGATCGGGGCGGGTTTCCTGCTCGCGCACCTCGTCGTCCCCGCCACGGAGCGGCTGGCCGCAGTGCACCGGCGCATCAGTGGGGCGCTGCTCGGCGAGGAGATCGCGTCCGGGTACGCCGACACGCAGGGCACCGGCGTGGTGGCCCGACCCCTGCGCTGGCTGACCGACAAGGCGCGCTGGCGTGACGTCGGCTTCCTGTGGTTCTCGGTGACCGGCGGCTTCGTGATGTCGCTGCTGCCGATCGCGCTGCTGGTCACGCCCTTCACCCACCTCACCGGCGCCCTGGTCGACGGCGGGATCTGGTGGTGGCTGCTCCTGGTGCTGTCCGGGCCGCTGCTGGTGGTGTGGTGGTGCGTCACACCCGGGCTGGTCCGCGGTCGAGCCGTCGCCGAGCGCAACATCCTCGGCGCGGCCCGGGTGGAGCAGCTCGAGCGCCGGGTGGAGGAGGTGTCGGTCTCGCGCGCCGAGACCCTGGACCACGGCGCCGCGGAGGTGCGCCGGATCGAGCGGGACCTCCACGACGGCGCCCAGGCCCGGATCGCCTCGGTGGGCATGAACGTCGGCCTCGCCGAGAAGCTGATCGCCACCGACCCCGAGGGAGCGGCCGCCCTGCTCCGCGAGGCCCGCGAGACCACGGTCGACGCGCTGGAGGACCTGCGCTCGGTCGTTCGTGGCATCCACCCGCCGGCGCTGGCCGACCGCGGGCTGGCCGGCGGCATCGAGGCGCTGGCCCTGCCGATCCCGCTCCCGGTGACGGTCACCGTGGCCGCCCCGACGCTGCCGCCGCCGGTCGAGTCGGCGGCCTACTTCGCGGTCGCCGAGTGCCTGGCCAACACGGTCAAGCACGCGGACGCGACCCGGGCGTGGGTGCGGGTCCGCCACGACGGCCAGGTGCTGCACCTCGTCGTCGGCGACGACGGGCGGGGCGGCGCGGACCCGGCCGGCTCGGGTCTGGCCGGGGTGGCGAAGCGGCTCGCGGCGTTCGACGGCACGATGGCGGTCGACAGCCCGACCGGCGGGCCGACGGTCGTGACGATGGAGGTGCCGTGCCCGAGTCCCGGCTGAGGGCAGTGCTCGCCGAGGACCAGGCCCTGCTCCGGGTCGGGCTGACCCGCATCCTCGAGGCGAGCGACATCGCGGTGGTCGCGGCGGTCGACAACGCCCCCCAGCTCGACAAGCTGCTGGCGGCACCCGACGACGCTGACGGCGTCGCCTTCGACATCGCGATCGTCGACGTCCGGCTCCCCCCGACGTTCTCCACCGAGGGGCTGGCGGCGGCGATCGCCGCCCGTGCCGCCCGCCCCGGGCTGCCGGTGCTGGTGCTCAGCCAGCACGTCGAGCCGCTCTACGCCCGCGACCTGCTGGCCAGCGGCGAGGGTGCGATCGGCTACCTGCTCAAGGACCGGGTCGCCGACGTCGACGAGTTCGTGGCCGCCGTACGCCGGGTCGCCTCGGGCGGCACCGTGCTCGACCCGGAGGTGGTCGCGGGCCTGGTCGCCGGGTCGGCCGGCAGGCCGCTGGACCGGCTCACCGACCGCGAGCGCGAGGTGCTCACGCTGATGGCCGAGGGCCGCTCCAACGCCGCCATCGCCGCCCGGCTGTTCGTCTCGGAGAAGGCGGTGGGCAAGCACACCAACGCGATCTTCACCAAGCTCGACCTGCCGCAGGCCCACGACGACAACCGCCGGGTGCTGGCCGTCCTGACCTGGCTGCAAGGCCAGTAGGGACCCGTCGAGATGCGGGGAGTGGCTGTCCTGACCGCCCCGGGACAACCATTCCCCTCATCTCGACGGGGAAATGACGACGACCCCGGGACCGAGGTCCCGAGGCCGCCGGAGCTGGACTGCTAGTTGTCGCTGAAGATCGCGAGCAGCCGCAGCAGGTTGGTGTAGATCCAGACCAGGCTGACCGTCATCGCGAACGCCGCGCGCCACGACTCCTGCTCGGGGATCCGGTTGGCGATCCCCTGCTCGACGAAGTCGAAGTCGAGGATCAGCATGAAGACGCCGAGCACCAGGCCCGCGATCGCGGTCAGGATGCCGAGGCCGCCGAAGCCGAAGAGGCCGAACGACGAGCCGAACATCCCGAGCACGAGCTCGAGGAGGCTCAGGCCGATCATGCCGAAGACCGCCGCGACGACGAACTTCCGGAACTTGCTGCCGACCTGGATGTTGAAGAACTTGTAGGCCGCCAGCGTGCCGGCGAAGGCCGCGAAGGTGCCGAGGACGGCCTGCACCACCAGGTTGTGGCCGGTGCCGGGCTCGTTGTAGACGGCGTCGATGAACTTGCTGAACGCGCCGAGCGCGACGCCCTCCGCCACCGCGAAGGCCATCACCAGGCCCGGGCTGATCACCCGCTTGAACGAGTTGACCATCGACAGCGCGAAGGCGACGAGCGAGCCGAGGGTCAGTGCCGTGATCAGGCTGCCCGGGACGCTGTCGGCGGTGATGTCACCGGTCACCAGCCAGGTGGCGGCGGCCGAGACGATGACCAGCCCCAGGGTGATCGCCGTCTTCTGGACGACCGTGTCGATGGTCATCGGGCCGGTCGTGGCGGGCGCGCGCGTGGCGTCACCCGGCGTGCCGACGGACCACTGCGACGGGTCGGTCTGGCCGTAGCCGGCCATCGGCGCCCCGTTGCCGGCGTAGGTCTGGTTGCCGTACATGTTCGCGCCGCCGCGGTTGAACTCCTCGGAACGACGGAAGATGGGGTTGTTGCTCTGCATGGTCTCCTCCTTGGAGGCCGGGGTGGCGGCCGTCGCTGTGACGACTCACCGATGAGCCCAGTCTACGGACTCGTCAGGTTGAACGCAGGTACGCCGTCTGGCGTTCCCGCCGGGGCTGAGGATTCGCTGAGATTCGGCGTGGGTCACCGTCGCAGGATGCGCACCAAGACGCTGCGGCTCGAGCTGGGGCGCACGAGCACGAAGTGGCCGGCCCGCCGGTAGGACCCGTGGCGGACGACGACCCGGTAGCCGTGCGGGTAGTGCAGCGGGCTCACGAAGATCCGCGTCGGTGCGGTCACCGACCGGTCCGGCCGGAAGCGGAACCGGAACCGGCCGCTGCCGGGGCGGAACCGCATCGCCAGCGGTGTCCCGGCCACGGCCTGCGCGTAGGTGCGGACCAGCACCCGAGCCTTGGCCTGCTTCACCGAGGACAGGTCCGTGTCGTCCGCGAACAGCCCCTGGTCGCCGTCCGCGGTGGTCGGGTCGTCCCAGAACTTGTAGGCCCAGTGCGTCCAGCCCATCAGGTGGCGGTCCGCCGAGGCCGCGTCGATCTTGATCGCGGTGAGGTTGTCGGTCGCGCCCCACTCGCTCATCATCGGGACCGCGTGCATCCGCGCCGCCTGGTCGAGCGCGTGCTGCTCGCGGCCGTCGGAGTACGCGCGGCAGCTCTGCACGTCGCTGCCCGGGGCGCCGACGCTCTCCATGAAGACCGCCGGGCAGTAGTTGTGCCACGAGAGGCCGAGCTGCTCCTCGCCTCCCACGGCGCCCGCGGGCGGCGTGAAGAAGGTGTCGACCGGCTGACCGCCGGCGAACTGCTGCGGCTCCCACCAGACGATGTTGTCGGGGTCGACCGCGCGGACCGCACCCAGCCCGGCCTCCATCGCCGGCTGCAGCTCGGCGGCGTACGACGCCGGGCAGCCGTCGGTCAGGCAGGTCGGCCACTCGGTCCCCATCCAGGGCTCGTTGAGCAGGTCGTAGCCCATCAGGTAGCGCTGGTTCCGCCACCGCTGCGCCGCGACCTGCCAGGCCGCCAGCCAGCCGTCGAGCAGGCCCCGGCGGTTGGCCCAGAAGTCGTCGAACATCGCCGAGACCTCGGGCGTCCAGTAGCCGGTCGGGAACGGCGCCACGACCGGCGGGGTGAGGCTGTAGGGCAGCTGACGCGCCGCGGCCCAGTCCGGCACGCCCTCGCCGCCGTACTCCTCGTGCCACTGGTCCTGGTGCATGTCGAGCTGGATCCAGATCCGCTTGCGCGCCAGCAGGTCGAGCACCCGCTGCCACCGGTCGAGGTAGGCCGGGTCGGCCTGCCCGGGGCCGCTGGGCGTGAGCCCGGCCCACAGCGTGCCGACCCGGGCGGCGTTGAAGCCGTGCCTGGCCAGCCAGGCGGCGTCCTTCCTCGTGAACCCGGCCGGCCCGTCGGGGGGCACGTAGGGCTTGCGCTTGTAGACGAGGTTGAGCCCGTGCACGATCACGACCCGTCCCTGCGGGTCGACCAGCCACCGCCCCTCGCGGCGCAGCTGAGGAGGCTCGCGACGCTCGGCCCCCACCGAAGGGGGCGACCCGGATGGGACCGCCGCAACGGACGCCGGGACCAGCCCGAGGCCGCTGACGACCAGGCCGGCGAGGACGATCAGGACCCGAAGCCGCTGCACACCGCTGACAACTCCGCGGCGCCGGTCAGGTCACGCCCGGCGTGCCAGCACCACCGTGTCCGTCGCGACCGCCGACCCGTGCCCGTGGCCGTGGCCGTGGTCGCCCCCGACCTCGCGGGTCCGTGCCTCGGCGACCTCGATGGTCCAGCCGTCCTGGAGCAGCGAGGTCACGCGCTCGGGCGCGAACAAGAGGTGGCTCAGCCTCGGGTTGCGCAGGTCGGTGTGCCGCTCGTCGGGGTGGTGGCCCGCGACGAGCAGGGTGCCGCCGGGCCGGACGGCCCCGGCGATGGCGGCATAGACCCGGTCGAAGTCGGCCTCGGGCACGTGCACGTACATCGCCGAGACGAGGTCGGCGTCCCCAGGCAGGTCGTCGGAGAGCAGGTCGACGTGCCGCCACTCGGTCCG
This sequence comes from uncultured Actinomycetota bacterium, assembly GCA_963766475.1. Classification (GTDB taxonomy): domain Bacteria; phylum Actinomycetota; class Actinomycetes; order Propionibacteriales; family Nocardioidaceae; genus Nocardioides. Next base: position 220,848 of record CAVXZS010000015.1, read on the forward strand.
GTCCGCGACCCCGGCCTCGCCGGCGTGCCGCGCGGCCCGCTCGAGCGCGACCGGCGAGACGTCGGCACCGGTGACGCGCCAGCCGCGCTCGGCCAGCCACACCGCGTCGGCGCCCTCGCCGCACCCCACGTCCAGCGCGGTCCCGACCGGCAGGTCCGTCACCAGCTCGACCAGCCGCTGGTTGGGCTGCCCGGACCAGACCCGCTGCGTGCTCGGCGTACTTCTGGTCCCAGAACTCCTGGGTGAAGGTATCCGCTTCGTCCGGCTCGTCCACGTGCCGATCCTGCCACTGACCACTGGTGCCCCCGGTGGGACTCGAACCCACAACTCGGTCGCTTTTAAGGCGACTTCCTCTGCCGGTTGGGATACGGGGGCGCGCGTCAGCGTAGGGCGGCGGCCCGCCCGAGCACGTCGTCGAGCATCGGCTCGGTGAGCCGGCCGGTGAACGTGTTCTGCTGGCTGGGGTGGTAGCAGCCGAGCAGCGTCATCTCGCGGCCGGCGCCGCTCGAGCACCGCCTCGGCGCCGTGGCCGAACCGCGGCTTCGGGGGCGGGCGCCGCCAGCCCAGCCCGCGGAACGAGCGCAGCGTCGCGTCCCAGCCGATCGAGCCGAGCGCGACGACGACCCGGACGTGCTCGACCAGCAGCCCGAGCTCGGCCTCGATCCAGGGCGCGCAGGTGTCGCGCTCGGCGGTGGTCGGCTTGTTCTGCGGCGGCGCGCAGCGGACCGTGGCGACCATCCGGGTGTCGACGAGCTCGAGACCGTCGGCGGCGTGGACGCTGGTGCCCTGGGTGGCCAGCCCGACCCGGTGCAGCGACGCGAACAGCCAGTCACCCGAGCGGTCGCCGGTGAAGATGCGTGCCGGTGCGGTTGCCGCCGTGGGCCGCCGGCGCCAGGCCCGACGACGAGCACCGCCGGGGTCGGCGAGCCCCAGCCGGGGATCGGCCGGCCCCAGTAGGGCTCGCCGGCGTACGACGCCCGCTTGGCCACCGCGACGTCCTCGCGCCAGCGGACCAGGCGCGGGCAGGCCCGGCAGACCGAGACCTCGGCATCGAGCTCGTCGAGGTCGGCAGCGGCCGCGAGCCGGCGCACCTGCGCCGCCGTCCGCGCCACCGGCGTCGCGGGCGTGGCCGGGTCGCCGGGCCAGCCGGTGCCGGGTGGGACCGGCGAGGGGAACGGCTGTCCGGTCGCCGGGTGCGGGAGCTCGGTCAGGTCCAGATGAGGCTACGGAGTGGCCTGCATCCCGATCTGCGAGTCGTTGCCGCGGACCTTGTCGGCCGCGCTGGACGCGGCGGAGGACACCTTGTCCTTGGCCACCTCGGCCGCCGCCGCGGCCTGCTGCGCCGCGGCGTCCTGGGCGCGGTGCGCGACCCGCTGCACCTTCGGGTTGTCGGCGACCTTGCGGGCGGTCGCGGCGATCTGCTCGTAGCGCTGGCGGCCGGCCCGGGCTCCGAGCACGTACCCGACCCCAGCGGCAGCCAGCAGTGACAGCTTGCTCATGACCTTCTCCTCTTCACGACGATGACGACGACGGCGACGACCGCGACCGCGCCCGCCACGACGGCGGCCTGCTTGGCGGTGGTCTTGGCGCGCACCTGGACCTGCTCGGTGAGCTCGTTGACCGTGGCGGCCAGCTGCTCACGCTGCCGCTCGATGTCGGCCTCGAGCTCGGCCTGGTTCTGCGACGGCATCAGTGGTTCCCCTTCACGGCCTCGACGTCCTGCTTGACCCCCGCGATCGCCTTCTCCGGCGCCGGCGGGGTGGCCTGGCTGACCTGCTTCTTGCCGACCAGGGCGGCGACACCGGCCGCCGCGAACAGGACCACCGTGACGATCAGCGCGGCCAGCCAGAGCGGCAGCGCCAGATCGAGGGCGATCACCGCGGTGGTCAGCAGCCCCGCGAGGCCGTAGAGCGCCAGCAGCCCCGCACCGCTGAACAGGCCGAGGCCGACCCCGGCGTGCTTGCCCTTCTCGGTCAGCTCGGCCTGGGCCAGCCGGATCTCGGAGCGCACCAGCTCGGGGATCTGCTCCGACAGCCGGTGCACGACGGCGCCGATGGGCTCGTCGGTCTGCTGGGTGCTCATGGCGGGCCGGTACCCCGGCGTCCCACGCCCACTCACACCAGTGACCAGGCGATCCCGTCGAGGATGTCGGACTCCGAGGCGACCATGGTCTCCGACGCCGGCGCGGGCGAGCACCCGCGCGAGGATCAGCGCGCCGGCGCCGATCACGTCGGCGCGGCCGGGGTTCATGAACGGCAGCGCGAGCCGCTCCTCGACGGGCATCGCGACCAGCCGCTCGACGTACGCCGTCACGTCGGCGACCGCCAGCCGGGACTGGTCGATCGCCGCGCGGTCGTAGGACGAGAGCCCCAGCACCCCGGCGGCCACGGTCAGGGTGGTGCCGGCGACGCCGACCACGGTGCGCGGCGTCGCCGATCGGCACCGGTGCCGCGTCGAGGTGGGCGTCGATGTCGGCGACGCAGGACGCCACCTGCTCGGCGGTCGGCGGGTCGCCGGCGAGGTGGCGCTCGTGCAGCCGGACCGAGCCGATGTCCATCGAGTGGGCCTGCTCGGCCCGCCCGGCGGTGCCGAGCACGAGCTCGGTGGAGCCGCCGCCGATGTCGACGACCAGGACCGGCTCGGGCGCCGGGCCGGTGAGGTTGCGCACCGCCCCGTCGAAGGCCAGCGCGGCCTCCTGCTCGCCGGTGAGGATGTCCGGCGCCACGCCGAGCCGCTCCTCGACGCCGCCGCACGAACACCTCGCCGTTGCCGGCGTCGCGCACCGCGGACGTGGCGCACAGCCGGACCCGGGTCGCGCCGTGGCTCCCGGATGGTGGCCGCGTAGTCGTCCAGCGCCGCGAACGTCCGCGCCAGCGCCTCGTCCGCCAGCCGGCCGGTCGCGTCGACGCCCTGGCCGAGCCGGACGATGCGCGACTCGCGCACCGCGATGTGCGGGCAGGTCGCCCACGAGCAGCCGGATGGTGTTGGTGCCGCAGTCGATCGCCGCGACGGTCTCACTCATCGGCGTCGACACACGGTCCGGGCGCCCACCAGTCGCCCAGCTCGTCGAGGACCTCGTCGCCGAGCGGGTTCACGCCACGACCCTGGGCGAGAGCCTGCGCGGCCAGCACGTGCAGGCACTTCACGCGGTCGGGCATGCCCCCGGCGGAGATGCCGTCGATCTCCGGGACGCTGCCGAGCTCGCGCTCGGGCCTGCGAGGTAGCGCTCGTGCGCCCGGGCGTACGCCGCCGCCAGCCCGGGGTCGGACTCGAGCCGGGCCTCCATGTCCTTCATCAGCCCGGCACCCTCGAGCGAGCCGATCCGCGACGCCGCCCGCGGGCAGGTCAGGTAGAACGTGGTCGGGAACGGCGTGCCGTCGGGCAGCCGGGGCTCGGTCGCCACCACGTCGGGCAGCCCGCAGGGGCAGCGGTGCGCGACCGCGTGCACCCCTCGCGCCGGCCGCCCCAGCTGCCGGCCGACCGCCTCGAGGTCCGCGTCGGTCGGGGAGGTCGGCGAGGTCACGGCGCCTCGGGGGTCTCCCCCGCGGAGTCCTCGCCGCCGGTGCCCTTCTTGGTGCCGTCGATCTCCGACACGGGCGGCTTGTCGGCCTTCGGCGGGTTGCCGGCCAGCTCGACCGACGCCCAGCCGTCGCTCCACCAGGGAGTCTGCGTCGTCGAGATGACGGTGCTGGGGTCCTGCAGGTGGGAGGCGGGCTCGAGCGGGCTCCCGTCCTCGCCGAGCACCAGGTAGGTCTTCTCGCCCGGCATGACGTAGCCGAGCCGCTCGCGGGCCTGCTTGGCGACGTAGGCGGGGTCCTCCCACCGGTCCTTCTCCGACTCGAGCGAGTCGATGTTCGCCTCGTGCTCGGCGATCTGCGACTTGAGGTCGTTGATGTGCGCGCGCTGCTGGAGGTAGGCCCGCAGCGACGACGCGTAGGACACCATCAGCACGGCGAGCACCAGCACCAGCACGGCGGCCCGGCCGGTCAGCCGCGAGCGCGGCCGCTCGGCCACGGCGGCCGCGGCCGGCGCGGGTCGGGCGGCCACGGGACGCGCCGGCCGTGGCGCTCCCGGTCCGCGGCCCGGTCCGGTGCGCCGGCGGGGTCCGCGGCTGTGGCTGCTGCGGTCGAGAGGCATCAGGAACGATTGAACCTCGGGAAGGCGCCCGCGCCGGCGTACCGCGCCGCGTCGCCGAGCTCGTCCTCGATCCGCAGCAGCTGGTTGAACTTGGCCACCCGGTCGGATCGGGCGGGGGCGCCGGTCTTGATCTGGCCGCAGTTCACGGCGACCGCGAGGTCGGCGATCGTGGTGTCCTCGGTCTCGCCGGAGCGGTGGCTCATCATGTTGCGGAACCCCGCACGGTGCGCCAGCTCGACCGCGTCGAGGGTCTCGGTGAGCGAGCCGATCTGGTTGACCTTCACCAGCATGGCGTTGGCGTTGCCACCGTCGATGCCGCGCTGCAGCCGCTCGACGTTGGTGACGAAGAGGTCGTCGCCGACGATCTGGATCCGGTCGCCGAGCTGGTCGGTGAGGGCCTTCCAGCCGTCCCAGTCGTCCTCGTTGAGCGGGTCCTCGATCGAGACGATCGGGTACGCCGCGCAGAGCTCGGCGTAGTAGGCCGTCATCTCGGCGCTCGTCTTGGCCGCGCCCTCGAACGTGTAGGAGCCGTCTGAGAAGAACTCGCTCGCCGCGACGTCCATGGCGAGGCCGATGTCGGTGCCCAGCTTCTGGCCGGACGCCTCCACGGCCTCGGCGATCAGGTCGAGCGCGGCGCGGTTGGAGTCGAGGTTCGGCGCGAAGCCGCCCTCGTCGCCGAGCCCCGTCGAGAGCCCCTTCTTCTTCAGCACCGACTTCAGCGCGTGGTAGACCTCCGCGCCGGAGCGCAGCGCCTCCTTGAACGTCGCGGCGCCGATCGGCGCGATCATGAACTCCTGGACGTCGACGTTGGAGTCGGCGTGCGCGCCACCGTTGAGGATGTTCATCATCGGCACCGGCAGGAGGTGCGCGTTGGGGCCACCGACGTAGCGGTAGAGCGGGAGCCCGGCGGAGTCGGCCGCCGCCCGGGCCACGGCGAGCGAGACACCGAGGATCGCGTTGGCGCCGAGCTGGGCCTTGTTGGGCGTGCCGTCGGCGTCGAGCATCGCCTGGTCGACGAGCCGCTGGTCGTCGGCGTCGAGCCCCTCGATGGTGGGCCCGAGCGTCTGGATGACCGCGTCGACGGCCTTCTGGACGCCCTTGCCGCCGTAGCGGTCGCCGCCGTCGCGCAGCTCGACCGCCTCGAAGGCGCCCGTCGACGCGCCACTGGGGACGGCCGCACGCGCGAAGGTCCCGTCGTCGAGGAGCACCTCGACCTCGACGGTGGGGTTGCCGCGCGAGTCGAGGATCTCGCGGGCGCCGACAGCTTCGATGGATGCCACAGGTGGGGTGCTCCTGGATCGGGGAAGTAGGGCCGGGGAAGTAGGGGAAGTCGCTGCGCCGGCCAGCCTAGTGGGGCCCCGGCGCCGATCTCGGGAGGTGGTCAGCCCCGCGTCACCGAAGGCGACGTACGGCGTCGCGGAGCGCCTGCTCGGGATCGATCCCCTCGCCGACCGCCTCCTGGACGAGCCCGAGCAGCCGCTCCCCGATTCGTCTGTGGTCCGACGTGTCTTCCTCGGCTGAGGCCTGCAGACGAATCGCCCCTCGCTCCAGCACCTTGGCGGCGTAGAGCAGCGCCGGGAGGGTGTCGGGCAGTCCGTCGGCCGGCGACGCGCGCGGCTTGTCGCGCTCCTTGATCGTCTGCCAGACCTCGTTGACCGCGGCGGCGTCGCGGGGTGGGTCGTCGGAGGGCGGGCCGAAGACGTGCGGGTTGCGGCGGTACATCTTCTCGGTGATCCCGGTGGCCACGTCGTCGATGGTGAAGGCGCCCGACTCCTCGGCGATCACGGCGTGGAAGTAGACCTGCAGCAGCAGGTCGCCGAGCTCCTCGCGGAGGTGGTCCCAGTCACCGGTCTCGTCGCCGACGTCGATCGCCTCGAGGCTCTCGTGGGTCTCCTCGAGCAGGTAGCGAGCCAGCGACCGGTGCGTCTGCTCCCGCTTCCACGGGCACTCGGCGCGCAGCCGACGCATCACCGCGAGGAACTCCAGCAGCGACTCGCCGCCCGAGCCCGTCGAGGTCACGGTCTCAGTCGAAGCAGACGAGGTCGCCGGGCAGCGACCCGATGTAGGCCGCTCCGGGGTCGGCCGAGAGCCCGTCCTTGGCGTGCTGGCCGACCGCGACGGAGAGCGTGGTGTCGACCGGCTCGTCGGAGCCGAGCGCGAGGGCGTACTTCGGGTTGATGTCGATGTCGTGGTCGTCGACCCAGGCGTCCATCACCTTCAGGCCCTCGTCGTACTTGTCCTGGTCGGCACTCTCGTCCTTGCCCTGCTTCTTCAGCTCGATCTCGCCGATCTGGACGAGCACGTTCTGGGTGTAGGCCTGTGCCTCGACGACCTCCTGGACGGCGTCCTTCGAAGCCCCGCTCAGGCTCGAGAGCTGCTGCTCGGTCTGGGTGAGGTTGTCCTTGTAGTCGCGGGTGGTCGTGACGTCGTAGTCGTCGGCCAGCTGCTCGGCGACCAGCCTCTCGACCAGGGCCCGGGTCACCTGGTGGGTGAGGGTGCCCAGCGGCGTCGGGGAGTTGGGCTGGCTGGAGTCCTTGTTGAGCTTCTCGAGACCCGTGCAGGCGTCGTGGGTCACCTGGTCGACGTGGCGGGTGGAGATCGTCTGGTCGCCGACCTGGGCCGCGATGCCCGGGTGGAACTCGGTGCCGGCCACGCCGCAGCCGGTGAGCAGAAGCACGGACCCGACCGGGAGGGCGACAAGAGCACGCAGCGACCGCACGCGTCGATTCAGCACAGCGCCATTGAACACCGCACCCGGGCGCCCGGCCGACCCGGCCCGGGCCGTCAGCCGGCGCGCCGCGCCAGGACCCGCCCGACCCGGCGACGGCGCGCGCGGGGCGAGAGGCCGATGGTGGTGGTGCGGCCGGCGAGGGCGAGCTCGGCGGCGACCGCGCCCACCTCGGGGGCGGTGATGCCGGCCCGCCCGGCGATCCGGGCGTGCTGGCGGCGGGTCAGCTCGGCGACCACCGGGTCGCCGGCCTCGCGCTGCAGGGCCCGCCAGTCGGTCGGGCGGTGCGCGGCGGCGCGGTGGTAGGCGGCCCGCACCGCGGCGTACGGCGCGACGTCGACGCCGAGCTCGAGCTCGTTGTCGAGCACGCCCTCGAGCGTCGTGGTGAAGCGCTGGAACAGCGCGCGGAGCAGGGTCTCGCGCGTGGGCAGGCCGAGCGCGACCGGGTCGACGGGAGCGGCGGCACCGGCCGCCACTGCCTCCTCACGGGCCAGCCAGCCGTCGAGCGCCGCGGTGCGGGTGCGGTGGTCGGACCAGCCGGCGGGCGTGTGGAGAGCGCCCCTGCGTCGGGCGGGCTTGAGGGGCGTGGGCTGCGGGATCATGACGGGCCTCTTCGGTGTCTCGGGGAGGGAGCGAATGCCCATCAGGAGCGCCCTCCGGGACGCCTGATACCGCCGCCGGCGGACCTGTCATGACCACATCGTGGTTGAGGAGGGCGCTCTGCGCCCGTCTCGAAACCTCGCGACCCGGGGCTGGAACGCCCGTGGGCCAGTCCCAGCGCATCACTGCGAGGTTTCGAGACGCTTGCTGCGCAAGCTCCTCAACCAGCGGAGGCGGTGGCCTCGACCGGGTCGACGACGGCGTCGATGACACCGTGCGCCCACTGGAGCAGGGCGATCCCGTCGAGCGGCTTGCCCATCACCCCGCCGGAGTGCGGGCGCGGCACCAGGATCGTCTGGACCGGGGCCTTGACGATCGACTTGGGGTAGAGCCGCTGGAGGCGTACGACGCGCGACTCCGGCAGCGTGACCGGGGCGAACCGGACGTTCTTGCCCGCGATCGTCACCTCGCCGATGCCGGCCCGCCGGGCCCGGGCGCGGAACCGCGCGACGAGCAGCAGGGAGGCGACCTCGACCGGCGGCTCGCCGTACCTGTCCTTCAGCTCCTCGAGCAGGAGGTCGACGTCGTCGTCGCTGCGGACCTCGGCCAGCCGCTTGTACATCTCCAGGCGCAGCCGCTCGCTCGGGATGTAGTCGTGCGGCAGGTGGGCGTCGACGGGCAGCTCGATGCGGACCTCGTTGAGCTCGGGCTCCGAGTCCCCGCGGAACTCGTGCACCGCCTCCCCGACCAGCCGGACGTAGAGGTCGAAGCCCACGTCGGCGATGTGGCCGGACTGCTCGCCACCGAGCAGGTTGCCGGCGCCGCGGATCTCGAGGTCCTTCATCGCGATCGCCATGCCGCCGCCGAGGTCGGAGTGCTGGGCCAGCGTGGCGAGCCGCTCGTGGGCGGTCTCGGTGAGCGGCTTCTCCGCGGGGTAGAGGAAGTAGGCGTAGGCGCGCTCCCGGGAGCGGCCGACCCGGCCGCGGAGCTGGTGCAGCTGGGAGAGCCCGAGGGTGTCGGCCCGCTCGATGATCATCGTGTTGGCGTTGGAGACGTCGAGGCCGGACTCGACGATGGTCGTGCAGACCAGCACGTCGAAGGTCTTCTCCCAGAAGTCGAGCATCACCTGCTCGAGCTGGTGCTCCCCCATCTGGCCGTGGGCCACGGCGACCCGCGCCTCGGGGACCAGCTCGCGGATCTTGGCGGCGGCCTTCTCGATCGACTGGACCCGGTTGTGGATGTAGAAGACCTGGCCCTCGCGCAGCAGCTCGCGGCGGACGGCGGCGGTGACCTGGCGGTCCTCGTAGGCGCCGACGTAGGTCAGCACCGGGTGCCGCTCCTCGGGCGGGGTGGTGATCGTCGACATCTCGCGGATGCCGGTGATCGCCATCTCGAGGGTGCGCGGGATCGGGGTCGCGGACATGGACAGCACGTCGACCGAGGTGCGGAGCCGCTTCATCTGCTCCTTGTGCTCGACGCCGAACCGCTGCTCCTCGTCGACGATGATCAGCCCGAGGTCCTTGACCCGGATGTCGGGGTTGAGCAGCCGGTGGGTGCCGACCACGATGTCGACGGTGCCGTCGGCCAGACCGTCCATGACCGCGCGGGCCTCCTTGTCGGTCTGGAACCGGCTGAGCGCCTCGACCCGGATCGGGAAGCCGCTCATCCGCTCCTGGAAGGTCGAGAGGTGCTGGGTCACCAGCAGCGTCGTCGGCACCAGCACGGCGACCTGCTTGCCGTCCTGGACGGCCTTGAACGCCGCCCGCACCGCGATCTCGGTCTTGCCGTAGCCGACGTCGCCGCAGACCAGCCGGTCCATCGGGACGGTCTTCATCATGTCGTCCTTGACCTCGTCGACCGTGGTGAGCTGGTCGGGGGTCTCGGTGAACGGGAAGGCGTCCTCGAGCTCGCGCTGCCACGGGGTGTCGGGTCCGAACGCGTGCCCCTTCGTGGCCTGCCGGGCGGCGTAGAGCTTGATCAGCTCGGCCGCGATCTGGCGGACCGCCTTGCGGGCCCGGCCCTTGCGCTTGCCCCAGTCGGCGCCGCCGAGCCGGTCGAGGCTGGGCTGCTCGCCGCCGACGTAGCGGGTCACCTGGTCGAGCGAGTCGGCCGGGACGTAGAGCCGGTCGGGTGGCCCGCCGCGCTTGCTGGCGCCGTAGTCCAGGACGAGGTACTCCCGGACCGCGCCGGCGACCTCGCGCTGCCTCATCTCGACGAACCGGCCGACGCCGTGCTGCTCGTGGACGACGTAGTCGCCGGCGGAGAGCTCGAGCGGGTCGATCTGGCGCTTGCGGCGGGCCGGCATCTTGCGCATGTCGCGGGTGGACGCGCGCTGGCCGGAGATGTCCTCGCCCGTGAGCAGCACCAGCCGGTTGGTCTCGTCGACGAAGCCGTGGGTGAGCGCGCCGCAGGCCACCGTGACCACGTCGGCGGCGGGCGGGTCCTCGAGCGCCTCGACCAGCCGGGCCGCGACGTCGCGCTCGCCGAGCGCCTCCACGGTGCGCTGGGCGGGACCGTGGCCGGGGTGCACGACGACGGTGCGGAAGCCCTCGGACCGCCAGCGCGCGAGGTCGGCGAACGCGCGGTCGACATCGCCGCGGTAGGCGTCGGCGGCCTGCATCGGCAGCGCACGCGTGGGCACGCCGCTGTCGTCCTCGCTGGTCGAGCTTGTCGAGACCTCCGCAGCCAAGGCACCGACCTCAGCCTCGTCGGCCAGCCCGAACGGGCTCACCGTCCACCAGCTCTGGTCGGCGGCGAGCGCGTGGGCGCGGACGTCGCCGAGGGCGCGGTAGGACGCGGCGCCGAGGTCGATCGGCGACTCGCCGCCGCTGGCCGCGGCCGCCCAGCTCGCGCCGAGGAACTCCTCGCTGGTCGCGACCAGGTCGTGGGCGCGGCGGCGGACCCGCTCGGGGTCGAGGACCAGCACGTGGGTCCGGGCCGGGAGCAGGTCGACCAGCAGCTCCATCTCGTCGACCAGGGCCGGGGTCAGCGCCTCCATGCCGTCCACGGCGATGCCGGCGGAGATCTTGTCGGTGAGCTCGACCAGCTGGGGGTGCTGCTCACCGAGCTCCCACGCGCGGCGGCGCACCTCGTCGGTCAGCAGCAGCTCGCGGCACGGCGGCGCCCACAAGCGGTCGACCGTCTCGTGGGTGCGCTGGTCGGCGACCGAGAAGCTGCGGATCTCCTCGACGTCGTCGCCCCAGAACTCCACCCGCAGCGGGTGCTCCTCGGTCGGCGGGAAGACGTCGACGATCCCGCCGCGGACCGCGAACTCGCCGCGCCGCTCGACCAGGTCGACGCGGGAGTACGCCGCGTCGGCGAGCCGCTGCACGACCTCGTCCATCGGGGCGGTCTGCCCGGCGACCAGCTCGACCGGCTCGAGGTCGCCGAGCCCCTTGACCTGCGGCTGCAGCACCGAGCGGACCGGGGCGACGACCACCTTGAGGGCGCCGTGGTGCGCGTCGGGATGCGCCAGCCTGCGCAGCACCGCCAGCCGGCGGCCGACGGTGTCGCTGCGCGGGCTGAGCCGCTCGTGGGGCAGCGTCTCCCAGCTCGGGTAGAGCGCGACGGTGTCGGGGTCGAGCAGCGACCCCAGCTCCTCGACGAGGTCCTCGGCCTCGCGGACCGTGGCGGTCACCGCGAGCACGGTGCGGTCGACCCGGACCAGGCCGTCGACCACGAACGGGCGGATCGCGGCCGGGCCGGTGAGGTCGAGGGCGCGCACCATGCCGGCGCGGGCATCGGCGATCGCCTCGTCGAGCGTCGGGTCGGCGAGCACGGTGTCCGCCAAACCGGAGAGGACGGGTCCGGCGAGTGGCACGAGTGGCTCCTGAGCGGGTGTGGGGACAACACGGCAGCCCCCGGCCACGGTTGGCAGGGGGTGCGGTGCTCCACTTTACGGCGGGCCGCCGCGACCGTGCTTCCGGCGCTAGGCGTCGACCGTCGCACTGACCTCGCCGAGCCGGACCAGGTCGCCGCGCAGCGCCTCGGTGCGATCGCGGTGCGCCGGGTTGAACAGGACCGTGACCAGCTCGATCACGCGCGGGAACTTCAGGATCCGGAACGACTGGGTGATCCGCGTGCCACCGGACACGGGTCCGAGCCGGAACCGCCACTCGGTCGAGTCGGGAGGCAGGCCGCCCGAGGTGCGGAAGACGAGCAGCCGCTCGGGCTCCAGCTCGGTGATCGTGCAGATGCGCGACCACGTGAACGACTTCACCTGGTTGTCGCCGCGGAACCTCGCACCCACCTCGGCCCGGGAGTGGCCCTCGACCCAGGTGACGGTGCGGCACTCGTGGCTCCACTCACCGACGCGCGTGGGGTCCGAGAGCACCGCCCAGACCTGGGCGGGTGTGGCGGCGACGTCGGCGGTCAGCTCTCCCTCCCACTCGACGTGCCACTTCATGGAGTCCACGCCCCGGTGTCGTCGACGCGCAGCGGCGGCACTGCCTCGGCCGGCGTGCCGCCCCACAGGAGCGTCCGGCGGCGGCGGTAGGCACCGCCCAGCAGCCTGACCAGGATGAAGCGCGGAACCGCGGCGACCGGCCCGACCACGATCCGGGTGTGCTCCTCGTCGAGACCGTCGATCAGCCAGTGTCCCTCGAACGCCAGCTGGCGCATGGTCCCGTGCACCATCGACTCGTGCCACGCCACCCACTCGGCGTTGCTGATGCTCGCCGAGACCACGGGCATCATCTCCAGCTCCTCACGGGCCAGGTGCGGCACCAGCGGCTCCTCGAGAGCGGCCAGGGCCGCCAGCAGGTCGGAGTCCGGACTGGCCGGGTCGGCCAGGTGCCGCTCCGCGGCGGCGCGCAGCCCGTCCATGGCCGGCGTGATCGTGTCGTGGTCGACGTCCATCCGCTCGCACAGGGCGGCGCGCGGCCGGGTTGCGGCGTACGACGAGCGGGTAGAGCCCCTCGTCCTCGCCGGTGTGGTGGTGGTGCAGGAAATCCATCAGGAAGATCGCGTGCTCGGCGAGCGCCGTGCGACGGCGCGGCTCCTGCGCGGCCGGCGTCCCGAGCACCAGGCGCAGCCGGACCAGGTCGCGGCGGAGGGCCGAGTGGACGATGCCCATCATCCGGGTGTCGGCGGGGACGGTGTGCTGGTCGAGCAGGTCGAGCTGGTGCGCGGTCATGCTGTCTCCTCGGGGATGTGTGCCACGAGCCGGAGCAGGGTCTGCGCCAGCCATCGTTGGTACTGCTCCTGGCTCCACCCGGCCAGCCGGACCAGGTGCAGGTAGGTGCCTGGGCTGCTGATGGCCTGGAGGCCGTCGACCAGCTCGGGTTCGGGACGGCGACCGAGGGCCAGGGTCAGCCCCTCGCCGAACGTCGCGATCTGCTGCTCGTGGGTGTGCCGCTTGAGCTCGGCCAGCTCCGGGTCGGTCTCGGCGCCCTGGTCGAGGGCGTGGTGCAGCGCGGCCACGCGGGAGTACTGGTCGGCCATCATGGCGGCGGCCCTCTCCAGGCGGGTGGGTCGGTCGCCCTCCCCGAGCGCCGCGAACTCGTGCCGCTCGGCGAGCGCGACGGGCGCGTCGTCGCCGACGACGGCGACGTCCATCGCGACCTTCAGCAGCTCGCGCTTGGAGCCGACCACGCTGTAGACCGTCTCGACCGCGACCCCCGCCTCGCGGGCGATGTCGCGCACGCTCGTGGCCCAGCCACGCTCTGCGAACAGCCTCGTGGCGGCGGCGATCACGGCGCGCCTGGTGTCGGCCGCCGACGCGCGGCGCCGGGGCGAGTCGTAGGGCCGCTTCGAGGAGGCGGTGGTGGGCATGCGAGAAGTATGGAACAACCTTGAGTTGAATACAAGGGTGTTCTAGTGAACTGTTTCGGCTAGTGCGGGTCGACCACCCGGCCGACGAACAGAGGTGCACCGTGCTCGACGTCGTGGATGACGAACAGGAACGGCCGGTCGACGACGAACGGCACGGGCGGCTGTGGCATCGCGCCGGCCCGCTGCATGACGACCGCGGTCGCGGCCGCGGCCTCGGTGCCCTGCTCGTCGACGGCGACGAAGGCTTCGTGCAGCACCTCGCTGATCTTCAGTGGCTCCGTGCGAGGCTCGACGGTCAGCCCCGAGAAGTCGGCGTCGTCGGTGAAGGCCGTGGGCATGCCGAGCGCGGCGAGCAGCTCCCCGAGCCTGGACGAGGCCCGCACCGTGAAGCGGGGCAGCTTCAGCTCCAGCCGCTCCTGCGAGGGAGCCTCCAGCACGGCGGACCAGTCGCGCTCCGTCACCAGGTTCTCGACGTCGGCCAGCCGGCCCGGGTCCGGCAGCACCACGGTCAACGCGAGCGTCCCGCCGACGTACGGCAGCCGCGCGGAGCGCCACCCCTCGCCGGCACCCACCCGGGCTCCGACGTGCCCGAACATCGTCGGCACCTGCACCACGGTGCCGTCGGCGAGGTGGAAGTCCGCCTCGGCCGTGGACGTCTCGTGGAACGGGTCCTGCCACGCAGCCTTGAGGTAGAGCGCGTTGACCAGGACCAGCAGGGTCTCCTCGTCGAGCACGCCGTCCGGCACGATCTCGGGGATGCGCTCGTGGGTCTGCACCGACGTCCACGCGTTGATGACCGCTCGCGCGGCGTCGGAGTCGTGGTAGTCGACGACGGTCAGCAGCTCCTCGAGGTCGGGCTGCCAGGTCAGGCCCTGCTGACCGAAGAGCCGGTTGGCCGAGGACAGCTCGACCCACTCCCCACCCTCGACGGGTTGGCCGGCCCCGCCCACGACGGCCTCGATCTCGTCACGGGTCCGCCCGCGGGCGCCGTACGCCGCGAGGTTGAGCGCCACCGCGATCGAGTGCGGGGAGACCGCGAGATTGCCGGCCTCGCCGGCGAGCGCGGCGTACATCCGCGCGGCGAGGCTGGTCACGCGAGCGTCACGGCTGCTCGCGCGGGTCCACGACCTTGCCGAGGAACAGCGGGGTCCCGTGCTCGAGGTCGTGGATCACGAACAGGAACGGCCGGTCGACCACCAGCGGTGGCGGGGGATCGGTCGGCACGCTGGTGGTTCCCATCGTGACCGCGGTCGCGGCGGCCGCCTCGGTGCCGGCCTCGTCCACCGCGATGAACACCTGCTGGAGCACGTTGCCCACGAAGATCTCGTCCTCGGTCGTCATCCCGGAGAAGTCCGCCGTCTCGCTGTCGAAGGCGGTCTTCATGCCCAGCTCGACGAGTGCGTCGGAGAGCAGCGCGCCCACGAGGAACTTCCAGCGCGGGAGCGACAGGTCGACCGAGGCCGGCTGCCTCTCGAGCAGCACACCGAGGCCTCCGCCCGAGACCTGGGCGTCGAGGTCGTCCTCGCGGCCCTGGTCCGGGAGCACGACGGTCATCGCGAGGGTGCCGCCGGCGTAGCCGAGATGCGCCGCGCGCCAGCCGTCACCCTCTCCGTAGCCGGCGTCGCCGTGCATCGTGGGCACGGTGACCGACTCCCCGGAGCCGAGGTGGAACTCATCGTCGGTGGTCGCGTCGACCTCGAACGGCGTCGACCACGGAGCCTTGAAGTACAACGCGTTGACCAGCACCAGCCTGGTCAGCTCGTCGACCGCGCCCGACGGGACGATCTCGGGGATCCGGTCGTGGGTCTGCTCGGCGGTCCAGCCGTTGATGGCGGTGCGGGCCTTCTCCACGGCGGTCTCGTAGTCGACCTCGCGGAGCCCGGCGCCGAAGCTTCGTGCGAGGGAGTCGAGGAACGGCTGCTGCCAGGCGACCCCGGCCTGGCCGAACAGCTGGTTGGCCGAGGCCAGGTCGATCTGGGCGTCCTTCACGTCCGGGACCGGTCCGGCCAGCGACTCGACGTACGACGTGAGCGCGTTCAGTCCGTCGTCGAGGGCTCCGGTGTCGGTGGCGGCCAGGACCTCCAGCATCTCGTCGCGCGTGGGACCCACGGCACCGTTGACGGTCATGCCCAGGGCGACGGCCGCCGAGAACGGCGAGAGCGCGACGTTGCCCGGGTTGCCGGCCAGCCGGCCGTAGAGCCCCGCGCCGAGGGCGAGGACCGCGGCGGCGCCGGTGCCGATCGCCGCGGGGTCGGCCGGGTCGCGGGCCACGTCGGAGGACACCAGCCGGATCCCGTCGGCGCCCTCAGACGGGGAGTCCTTCGGCGGTGGGGAGCTGTCGCCCGAGCATCCCGCGAAGATCCCGGGCGCCGCGACCACCAGGCCGCCCAGCATCCCGGCGCGCACCAGCTCCCGCCGACTCAGCATGCCCGGTCGGACGTCGCGCCCGTCAGCTCGGTTCCCCCACCTGCGCGTCGGTGATCTCCGCCTCGGACCGCAGGATGCAGAACTGGTTGCCCTCGGGGTCGGCGAAGATGACCCATCCCGTGCCGGGGCCGTACTGCCCGCGGTGGTCGGCGATCTCCGTCGCGCCGTAGGAGCGCACCCACTCGACCTCGTCGTCACGGCTGCCCTCGCGAGGCCGCAGGTCGAAGTGGATCCGCTTGGCGGGCAGCTCCTCGTCCGGCACCTCGATGAAGAGGAGCTGGTGGCCGGTCGCGGGGTCGCGGATCATGCACTCCTCGTGGCCGGGCAGGTTGGGGTCGCCCTCGAGGTCGACGTAGCCGAGCACGGGCTTCCACCACTCGGAGAGCTCGTAGGCGTTGCGGCAGTCGATGGTCGTGTGCGAGACGAAGGAGGTCATGGCTCATCCGATCCCGGGCACGGGCCGTCAGTCCACCGGGTTAGCGGCCAGGTGGGCGAGGATCCGCTCGGACAGCTCGGGGCGGCAGACCACGAGGTCGGGCAGGTAGACGTCGTCCTGGTTGTAGCGCAGCGACGAGCCGTCCACCCGCGACGTGAACAGGCCGGCGGCGCGGGCCACGGCGACCGGCGCCGCGGAGTCCCACTCGTACTGACCCCCTGCGTGCACATAGGCGTCGGTCACGTCGCGGACCACCGAGATCACCTTGGCGCCGGCCGAGCCCATGGCGACCGTCTCGCCTCCGAGGGCGGCGACCAGCCCGTCGGTGAACGCCGGCGGGCGGCTGCGTGAGACCGCGATCCGGGGCCGGGCCGACGAGCCGGGGGGAACGGCGGGCGGCGCGCCGGTCGTGAACGTCTCGCCGAGCGCGGGCAGGGCGACCGCCCCGGCGGCCAGGTCGCCCGCACCGTCGTGGCCCTGCCAGAGCGCCACGTGCACCGCCCAGTCGTCGCGCGGTGGCTCGGAGAACTCCCGGGTGCCGTCGAGCGGGTCCACGATCCAGACGCGGTCGCGGGTGAGCCGGACCTTGTCGTCCCTGGCCTCCTCGGAGAGCACGGCGTCGCCCGGCCGGTGCTCGGCGAGCAGCTCGAGGATGAGCTCGTGGGCGGCCCGGTCCCCGGCGTCCTTCAGCTCGCGGCCCTCGAGGCCCTCCCGGCGGACCTCGAGAAGCCGGCGGCCGGCGGTCTCGGCCACCCAGCCGGCCAGCACGTGGTCGTCGGCGTCGGGTGGCGGCGTACCGGGGTCGAAGGTCACCGGCCCAGCCTAGGGACGTCAGGGGCCGCCTGCCGCCCATGGGCCGATCGGCCTAGTCACCTGCCCGGGGAAGTACTAGTTCCCATCCCCCAAATTAGGTACTAGAGTGCGCGGGTCGTCGCGAGGATTTCGGGGTCTCCGCCCGACGTGTCTCTGGGACGTCAACGGAGCCTGTGGGGGGGTCCGATGAAAGCGCTGCGCATTCCTTCGGGCGTGTGGACCCGGGACTGGCGCGCCCTGGTGCTGATCCTGGTGCTGGTCCTGGCGCCGGTCCTGGCGACGCTCACGCTCGTGCCCGACCACGCCGTCCTCCGGCTCATCGTGCTCCTGGCGCTGACCGCCCTCCTCACGACCTCGGTCGTCCGGCTGGACGGCTTCCCGCGCTGGGCGCGGGCCTGGGTCGCGGCCGCGCTGGTGCTGCTCGGGCTGGGCTCGGCGCTCGGCGGAGCGGTGGCGCTCGCGACCGGCCTGCTCGGCGTCGCGCTGCTGGCGGCCACCGCGGCAGCGGTGCTGCACCGGGCCATCGCCGCCGAGAAGCAGGAGCTCGAGGACCTGCAGCTGCGGGTGGACACCGCCGAGGCCGCACTCCGTGAGGACCGCGCCCGGCGGCACGAGATCGACGCGACGGTAGCCGGCATCGCGTCGGCCCAGCGGCTGCTGAGCGACGGCCTGGGCGCGGACCGCGCCGATGCGCTCGCCTCGATGATGCGGGCCGAGGTGGAGCGGCTCCAGCGGCTGGTCGCCGACCGGATGCCGAGCCGGCACCGCAGCGTCGATCTCGACGAGGTGATCGGTCAGATCGTCCTGTCCCACCTCGCGCGCGGCCGGGTCGTCGTCTGGCAGCCGTCCGGGCTGCGGGCCATGGGCCGCAGCGACGACATCGCCGAGGTCGTCAACGTCCTCCTCGAGAACGCCGCGGTGCACGGTGGTCCCGACGCCGTCTCGGTGCGAGTCACCCCGGACCCCGACGGTCACGGCGTCATCCTCACCGTCTCCGACCAGGGTCCCGGCATCGCTCCCGAGCTGCGCGAGCGGCTCTTCGACTGGGGCGTCAGCCGAGCGGGATCGCCGGGCCAGGGCATCGGCCTGCACATCGCCGCCGACATCGCCCACGAGCTGGGCGGTCGCCTCGAGCTGGTGCCGACGGCGGTCGGGGCCACCTTCGCGGTCCACCTGCCCTCGGTGCCGCAGGAGGTGAGTGCCGGTGAGCACGTCGCCCGGGCGAGCTGAGCAGCGGGTCCTCATCGTCGAGGACCACCGGCTGTTCGCGGAGGCCGTCGACCTCGCCCTGACCGTCGAGGGCTACGACGTACGCCGGATGGAGGTCCCCCAGGACCCGGGCTCCCCCGGCACGCTGGTCGCCGGGATCATCAAGCTGCGGCCGCGGGTCGTGCTGCTCGACCTCGACCTGGGACGGTTCGGTGACGGAGTGCGGCTGATCGAGCCGATCGCGCGCTCGGGCGCCAACGTGGTCGTGGTCACCGGGTCGGTCGACCGCGCCCGGTGGGGCGACGCCGTCCGCTCCGGCGCCCGCAAGGTGCTGTCCAAGTCGCAGCCGCTGCGCGACATCCTCGCGACGGTCCGCCGGATCATCGCCGGGCTGCCGGTCATGGACCGCGAGGAGCGCGAGGAGCTGGTCGCGGAGTGGAACCGGTTCCGGTTCGAGGCCCAGGGCGTCCGCAAACGGCTCGACCTGCTCACCGTGAGGGAGCGCGAGGTGCTCGGCCACCTGATGAAGGGACGCGCGGTCCGCGAGATCGCCGGCCTCAGCGTCGTCTCCGAGGCGACGGTCCGCACCCAGGTGAAGTCGATCCTGGCCAAGCTGGAGGTCTCCTCGCAGCTGGCCGCCGTCGGCATCGCCCACGAGATCGGCTGGCGCGCGCCGGCTTGATACCCCCGCTGATACCCCCGCGAGCTTCGGCCCGGTCCCACGACGGACTGCTCGCTGCGCTCGCAGCTTCGCCGTCCATCGTGGGAGCCGGGCCGATCGCGGGGAGCGCTCGCTGCGCTCGCACGCCTCGCTGCGCTCGCATGCAGTGGCTGGGCTTTCATGCCCTGGGGAGCTCTAACTGTTGAACCTCTGCTGGGTCTCGGCCAGCCCGAGGGTGAGCAGCGACTCGACGGCATCGGCGGCGCGGTCCACCTGGAACGGCAGCTCCTTGCGCTCGGTGCTCGAGTAGTTCGAGAGCACGAAGTCGGCCGGGTCCTGCCGGCCCGGCGGCCGGCCGATGCCGACCCGGACCCGGTAGAAGTCACCGGTCCCGAGCGAGGAGCGGATCGAGCGCAGCCCGTTGTGGCCGTTGTCGCCCCCGGCGAACTTCAGCCGCATCGTGTCGAACGGGATGTCCAGCTCGTCGTGCACCGCGACCAGCCGCTCCGGGCCGACCTTGTAGAACGACAGCAGCGCCTTCACCGGCCCGCCGACCTCGTTCATGTAGCAGCGCGGGCGGATCACGACGAGGCGCGGCCCCGGCTGGCCGGGCAGGCCCAGCCTGCCCTCCGCCACCTCGGCGCGGCTGGCCTTGTGGGCCTTGAACGGCGCGCCGAGCCGGCGCACCAGCTCGTCGGCGACGAGGTAGCCGACGTTGTGCCGGTGGCCGGCGTACGCCGGACCGGGGTTGCCGAGCCCCGCGACGATCCAGGGCTCGGCGCCGGTGTCCTGCGGCTGCGTCACTCCTCGGAGGCGTCGCCCTCGGCAGCAGCCTCGCCGCCCTCGGCCGACTCGCCACCCTCCGCGGCCTCGGCCTCGGCGGCCTCGATGTCGGCGTCGGAGTCCTCGCGCTCGATGCCGGCCTCGGCCTCGGCCTCCTCGAGCTCGGCCTCGAGGGCCTCCTCGCTCTGCTGCTCGGTCACGTTGACGATCAGCGTCTCCGGGTCGACCAGCAGGGTGGAGCCCTCGGGCAGGCCGAGCTGCCCGGCCAGGATCTGGGTGCCTGCGGGCAGGCCCTCGATCGAGATCTCGATGTGCTCGGGGATGTTGGTCGCCTCGGCCTCGATCTGCACCGTGGTGTTCTCGGTGACGACGAGGGTCTCGGACGCCGCGGTGCCGGAGAGGTGGACGGGGACGTCCACGGTGACCTTCTCGCCGCGACGCACGGCCACGAAGTCGATGTGCTCGATGACCCGGCGGATCGGGTCGATCTGCACGGCCTTGGCCAGCGCCAGCTGGGCCGTGCCCTCGATGTCGAGCTCGAGGAGCGCGTTGGCACCGCCGTGCTTGAGCGCCATCATCGTGTCGTGGCCCGGCAGGGCGAGGTGCACGGTCTCGTTGCCGTGGCCGTAGACGACCGCCGGGATCTTGTTGTCGCGGCGGATCCGGCGCGCCGCGCCCTTGCCGAACTCGGTGCGGGTCTCGGCGGGGATCTTCTCGGTGGCCATGCTGACGTGCTCCTCTGGTGTCTCACTGGGTCTGGGGCCTCGACGCGATCGCGGAGGCACCCGTCCAGCCGATGAGCACTGGGAACCGGAGCGCCGCCCTGTCGATCACGGAGTCCGGACGACCGGGCTCCCTCGCCGAGGCAACCGCAGCAGTCTACCGAGGGGCGCGGTCCACCAGCGAATCGTCTCGGAACCGTAGCGTGGGCCCGTGCCCTCCCTGACCCTCGCCGAGGCCCGCACCCGGGCCGCCCGCATCTCGGACGTGTCCTACGACGTCGAGATCGACCTCACCGACCTGCAGACCTTCGGCAGCCGGGCGACCGTCCGGTTCGCGGCCCACCACCCGGAGACCTTCCTCGAGCTGCACCGCGGGCAGGACGTGCAGGTCACGCTCAACCAGACACCCGTCGAGGCGGCGTACGACGGCGCGCGGATCCCGCTCACCGGGCTGCGGACCGGGCCGGGCGAGCGCAACGAGGTCGTGGTGTCCGCGCGGCTGCCCTACGTCACCGACGGCGACGGGATGCACGCCTTCACCGACCCGGCGGACGGACAGCGCTACGTCAGCGCCTACGTCGGGGTCGACATCACCCAGCGGGTCTTCGCCTGCTTCGACCAGACCGACCTCAAGGCGCCGATCGCGCTGCGCGTGCTCGCCGACCCCGCGTGGACGGTGCTGTCCAACGGCGCGGTGGCCTCGCGGGAGGGGCAGGGCCGGCGGGACGCGTGGCAGTTCGCGCCGACCCCGCCGATCCCGGTCGACCTGTTCGTGCTGTGCGCCGGGCCGTGGCACTCGCGGACCTTCGAGCACGGCGGCCTTCCGATGGGCTGGCACGCGCGGCGGTCGCTCGCCCAGGAGCTGGACCGTGACTTCGACGAGCTGCGCCGGGTCACCGAGCAGTGCTTCGACCACTACGCCGGGCTGTTCGACGAGCCGTTCCCGTTCGACACCTACGACCAGGTGCATGGTGCCGGAGCTCAACTGGGGCGCGATGGAGAACCCGGGCTGCGTGACCTTCCGCGACGAGTACATCCCGCGCGGCCGGATCACCGACGTCGAGCGGCAGCACCGGGCGATGGTGATCGCGCACGAGATGTCGCACATGTGGTTCGGCGACCTCGTCACCCAGACCTGGTGGGAGGACATCTGGCTCAACGAGTCCTTCGCCGAGTACATGGGCTTCCGGGTCAGCGAGGACGCGGCCGGGTTCGCGGGTGCCTGGGTCGGCTTCCAGCTCACCAAGACGTGGGCACTGACCGCCGACCGGCGCCGGTCGACCCACCCCGTCGCGCCGCTCCCCGAGGACGTTCCCGACGTCGACACGGCGTCCACGAACTTCGACGCGATCTCCTACATCAAGGGTGCCTCCGCCCTGCGCCAGCTCGTCACCTGGATGGGCGACGAGGACTTCCTGACCGGTGTCAACGCACACCTCACCAAGCACCGGTTCGGCAACGCCACCCTCGCCGACCTGGTCGGCGCGCTGGACGAGGCGTCCCCGCGGGAGGTCCGCGAGTGGGCGGAGGTGTGGCTGAGGCAGTCGGGGCACGACACGATCCGGGTCGAGCGCGACGGCGACGTGCCGGTGCTGGTCCGCGAGGGCGGCCGGCCGCACCGGTTCCTCGTCGCGGCGTACGACGACGCGATGGCCGAGCTCGACCGCAGGGTCGTGGACCTCGAGGCGGCGCCGGTGCGGCTCGAGGACTGGGCCGGCCGGGTCGTCGTGCCCAACTCGCACGGCGAGACGTTCGCGCGCCTCCAGCTCGACGAGCGGTCCTGGTCCGCGGTCGAGGACGGCCTCGGTGCGCTCGAGGACGGCCTCGCGCGGTCGGTGCTCTGGGCGACCGCGATCGACAGCGTGGCGAGCCGGGACCTCACGGCCGAGCGCTACCTCACGATGGTCGACCGGCACCTGCCGGCGGAGCGGCACGTCAGCGTGATCACCGCTGTCGCGGACGCGACCCTCGGGCCGGTCCTGTCGACGCGGGTCCCCGCGGCAGACGCGGTCGCGGCGCACGAGCGACTCGCCGCCGCCTGCCGGGCCGGGCTCGAACGCGGTGGTGACGCGGTGGCGTTCACCCGGGGCCTGGCCCGCGCCAGCCGCGACGCCGACGAGCTGCGGCGCTGGCTGGCCGAGGACCGCACCGACCACGACGTCGACCTCGACCCGCAGCTCCGGTGGCGGGTGGTGCGCCGCCTCGCCGGTCTGGGCGAGCTCGACGCCCAGGCGATCGAGGAAGAGCGCCGCCGCGACGGCACCGCGGACGGCGACCTCGGCGCCGCCACCGCGCTCGCCGCGCGACCCACCGCCGAGGCCAAGGCGGAGGCGTGGTCGGCGCTGACCGAGGACGACATCTCCAACCGCCGGTTCAGCGCCATCGCGGCCGGCCTCTGGCCGGCCGAGCAGGCCGAGCTCGCCGCGCCGTACCTCCCCCGCTACCTCGAGGCCGGGCCGCGCTGGGCCTCCCGGGGGCCGGCGTTCTCACTGGTCGTCGGCCACTGCTTCCCCGCGTTCCACCTCGACGACGCGCAGCTCGACCTGCTGCGCCAGGCGCTGGCGGGCGACGTACCGACGGTGCTGCGACGGCACTGGCAGGACATCCTGGATGACCGGGCGTAGCCCACTCGCCGCGCTCCTCCTCGTCCTGGCGCTCGGCGCCTGCACGTCCGACGACCCGGTGGCCGAGCCGCCGCGGCCCTCGACCCCGCCGGCCTCGACTCCGGTCTCGACTCCGGCCTCGATCCCCGCCTCGACCCCGGCCTCGACCACCCCTGCCACGACCACGACGGCCCCGACGCCGAGCGGCACCCCGGCCCAGCCCGGCACCGTGCCGCCACCCTGGCTCGGCACCCGGCCGCTGCCGTTGCGCCCGGACGGCTACGGCGAGGCCCAGCCGACCCCGCCCGAGCTGGACCCGCGCCGGTTCACCCTGCCGGACACGCTCCCGCCGCTCCCCGGCCACGGCTTCGCCTCCGTCGTCGAGGAGGTCCCCGCCGAGGTCCTCGCCCGCTCCACCTGGGCGCCCGGCTGCCCGGTCGAGGCCGCCGACCTGGCGTACGTGCGGCTGGCGTTCTGGGGCTTCGACGACCAGCGGCACACCGGCGAGCTGCTGCTCGACCGGTCGGTCGCGGACGACGTGGTCGGCGTGTTCCGCACCCTCTACGAGGCGCGGTTCCCCTTCGAGGAGCTGAGGGTGACCCCGCGCTCCGAGCTCGACGAGCACCCGACCGGCGACGGCAACAACACCGAGTCGTTCGTCTGCCGGCCGACGACCGGATCGACCACGACGTTCAGCCAGCACGCCTACGGTCTGGCCATCGACCTCGACCCGTTCCAGAACCCCTACACGAAGGGCGACCTGGTGCTGCCCGAGCTGGCCTCGTCCTACCTCGAGCGCGGCGAGGTCCGGCCCGGGATGATCACTCCGGACGGCGTCGTGGTGCGGGCGTTCGAGTCGATCGGCTGGACCTGGGGCGGCACCTGGAGCTCGCTCAAGGACTACCAGCACTTCAGCCGGAACGGCCGCTGAGCAGTCCCGCCAGGTCGTCGTGACCGAAGTGCGCGGCCCACTGCGCCGGCACGCCGCCGAAGCGGCTGTCGGTCACGCGCGGGTCGGCCCCGAGCTCCAGCAGCAGCCGCACCATCTCCTCGTCGCCGTTGCCGGCGGCGACGTGCAGCCCGGTCTCCCACTCCTGGTCCGACGGCACGTCGGTGCGGGCCCGGCGGTCGACGTCCCAGCCGTGCCCGACCACGCGGCGTACGCCGTCGCGGTCGCCCAGGCCGGCGACCCACGCCACCAGCCCGGGTCGGGACGCGATCGCCGCCGGCACCTCGGCCGCGTCCACCTCCTCGCCGGCGAGCACCGCAGCGACGACCCGGTCCGCGGGCGACAGGTCGGGCGAGGCACCCAGCCGCAGCAGCAGCTCGGCGGTGCGGGGGTGACCGGTGACCAGGGCGGCGGCGTACGCCGAGCGCGTGCCGACGCCGTAGCGGCCGCCGACCAGCGTGCCGGGGTCGACGCCGTGGCGGACGAGCAGCTCGACGCGCGCGTCCATCCCGTGCCACACGGCCCAGCCGAGCTGGAACGCGAGCTCCTCGGCGTCGTCGAGCCCGAACTCGAAGAGCAGCTCGAGGTGGCTGTCGTCGGGCCGGAAGGTCCGGTTGTAGAGCGTCTGGCCGTCGTTGGGATCGGCCCCGGCCTCCAGCAGCGCGCGGGCCAGCACCTCCGACTGCGGGTGCGCGGGCTGGTGCGCCGGGCCGCCCTCACCCTCGCCGAAGGCACCGGTGAGCGCGGTGAACGGCGGGGAGCTGCCGTGCCACAGGTAGCCGGCGTCCGGGTCGGCGCCGGCCTCGAGGAGCGCGGCGACCGCGTCGCGGACCGCCTCGGCCGTCACGTCGGGGTCGTGGCGCGCGTAGGCCAGGTAGAGCAGCGGTGGCCACCCGAACGGTCCGCCCTCGGCGTTGGCCAGCGTCGGGTCTGCGGCGAGCAACCGTCGCAGCGACGGCGCCGTCGGAGCGCGCCGCCGCGACGTGCACGCTGTCCGCAGCCGAGCGCCGGCTGCGCCTCGACCATCGCCCGCGCGTTGGTCAGCCGGACCGGGTCGTCAGCGCCGTAGGTCAGGCAGGCCAGCCGCAGGAACTCGTCGGCCGGGTCCGCCTGCGGACCGACCAGGTCGGGTTCACGACTGGGAAACACCGGCACCCACGAATGATGGCACCGGCGGGTGCAGCAAGCCCGGCCAGCAATGGGAGCGGTGGGAGCGAAGCGACCCGGTCTTTCCGAGCGCAGCGAGGCGCCCCGCGATCGGCCTCCGAGCCGCGGCGACAGCGCCGAAGCGAGCGCAGCGAGCCAGGCGCCCGCGAGCGCCAGCGAGCAGTCGCCGCGGATCGGGGGCCGAAGCTCGCGGGGGTATCCAGTCAGGCATGGCCGTCGAACATCGAGGTGACCGAGCCGTCCTCGAAGACCTCGCGGATCGCGCGCGAGACGAGCGGCGCGATCGAGAGGCAGGTGAGCTTGTCGAACTCGCGGTCGGGCGTCAGCGGGAGCGTGTTGGTCACGACGACCTCCGTGGCCGGGCAGTTCTTGAGCCGGTCCACCGCGGGCTCGGAGAGGATCGCGTGGGTCGCAGCGATGACGACCCCGGCCGCGCCGCCGGCCATCAGCGCCTCGGCCGCGTTGGTGATGGTGCCGCCGGTGTCGATCATGTCGTCGACCAGCACGCACAGCCGGCCCCGGACCTCACCGACGACGCGGTTGGCGACGGTCTCGTTGGGCAGGTCGATGTTGCGGCTCTTGTGGATGAACGCCAGCGGGGCGCCGCCCAGCCGTGACGCCCAGCGCTCGGCGACCTTGATCCGGCCGGCGTCGGGGGAGACGACCGCGAGCTCCTGGTCGCCGTACTTCGCCCGGACGTGCTCGGCGAGGATCGGCAGGGCCATCAGGTGGTCGACCGGGCCGTCGAAGAAGCCCTGGATCTGGTCGGCGTGGAGGTCGACGGTGATCAGCCGGTCCGCGCCGGCGGTCTTGAACAGGTCGGCCATGAGCCGCGCCGAGATCGGCTCGCGGCCGCGGTGCTTCTTGTCCTGGCGCGCGTAGCCGTAGAACGGCATGACCACCGTGATCCGCTTGGCGCTCGCCCGCTTGAGGGCGTCGACCATGATCAGGTGCTCCATGATCCACTCGTTGATCGGAGCGGTGTGGCTCTGGAGCACGAACGCGTCGCAGCCGCGGACCGACTCCTCGTAGCGCACGTAGATCTCGGAGTTCGCGAAGTCGTAGGCCGACTGCGGCACGAGCTGCGTGCCGAGCAGCTGGGTGACCTCCTCCGCGAGCTGAGGGTGCGCCCTCCCACTGAAGACCATGAGGTTCTTCTCGGTGGTGCGCTTCATGCCCGTCATGGGTGAGGGGGCTCCCGGCTCGCGGTCAGGTGTCATGCCGAACTTCCACGCTCAGTCTTCCACGCCGTCGAGTGCGGCCGCCGCGGCGTCCGCCTGAGCCGTCCCGGCCCGCTTCGCGAGAGCCCAGCGCGGCAGGTTGCGCTGCGGGCCGCCGCTGACCGCGAGGGCACCCGGGGGGACGTCGCGGCGTACGACGGTGCCGCCCGCCGTACCGGCGCCGTCGCCGATCTCCACCGGGGCCACGAAGGTGTTGTTGGCGCCGGTCCTGGCGTGCCGGCCGACGGTCGTGCGGTGCTTCTCGACGCCGTCGTAGTTGGCGAAGATCGTGCCGGCGCCGATGTTGGTGCCCTCGCCGATCTCCGCGTCGCCGACGTAGGACAGGTGCGGCACCTTCGACCCGTCGCCGATCTGGGCGTTCTTGGTCTCGACGAAGGCGCCGATCTTGCCGTCGATACCGAGCGTGGTGCCGGGGCGCAGGAAGGCGAAGGGTCCGACGTTCGCCCCGCCGCCGATCACCGCCAGCTCGCCGTGGGTGCGGGTCACCCGCGCGCCGGCCCCGATCTCGCAGTCCTTGAGCGTCGTGTCGGGCCCGATGACGGCGTCCTCCTCGACGACCGTCGCGCCGAGCAGCTGTACGCCGGGCAGCAGCGTCACGTCGGCGTTGAGCACGACGTCGGCGTCGACCCAGGTCGTGGCGGGGTCCATGACGCTGACCCCGGCCTGCATCCAGCGGGTCACGATGCGCTCGTTCATGACCCGGCCGGTGCGCGCCAGCTGGACCCGGTCGTTGACGCCCTCGGTCTGGAGCACGTCGGCGATCTCGTGGGCGCCGACGTGCAGCCCGGCCTCGCGCGCGAGCTGGACGGTGTCGGTGAGGTAGTACTCGCCCTTGGCGTTGTCGTTGGAGAGCTTCGGCAGCGCCTCCATGAGGAACGCCGCGTCGAAGGCGAGGATCCCGGAGTTGATCTCCCGGACCTCTCGCTGCTCGTCGGTCGCGTCCTGCTCCTCGACGATCCCCTCGACCTCGCCGTCGGCGTTGCGGACCACCCGGCCGTAGCCGTGCGGGTCGGCCACCACGCCGGACAGGATGCTCACCGCCCGCTGGGCGGCCTCGTGCTCCTCGGCGAAGGTCCGCAGCGACGCGGCCTCGAGCAGGGGCGTGTCGGCGTACGCCACGAGCACGGTGCCCTGTGGCACCTCCCCGGAGGCGGCCACCGCCTCCATGGCGGCGCGCACCGCGTGCCCGGTGCCGTGCTGCTCCTCCTGGGTGGCGAGCAGCGCGTCCGGCACCAGGGCGTGGATGTGGGGACCGACCTGGTCGCGCTGGTGGCCGACCACCGCGACGATCCTGCGTGGCTGCACCTGCTGGACGGCCGCCAGCACGTGCCCGACCATGCTCCGCCCCGCCACGGGGTGGAGGACCTTCATGGTCTTCGACTTCATCCGGGTGCCGCCGCCGGCGGCCAGCACGATGACGGTCAGCTCTCCGGGCACCGGCTCACTCTAGGCGGTGTGAGCCGGTGCCCGGACAGCCAGTGCTCAGGGCAGGTAGTACGTCGGGTTCGGCAGCTTGTAGACGTGGTCGGCGTGCTCACCGAGCAGGTCGGACCACTGGTCGCCGAAGTTGCCCACGATGTCGAAGCCCTGGTCCTCGATGTGCGCCCGGGTGCCGGACTTGTACTCGATCGTCGAGCACGCGCTGTCGGATCCGCAGTGGACCCACGGCTGGGTCGGGATCGAGGCGTTGCCGTTGGAGACCGTGACTGCACCCTTGGTGAAGTAGTGCGCGGCGGTGAACAGCGGCTTGCCGGCGGCGTCGACGTACCCCCGCTCCGTGAGGTTCGCGATCGTGTCGGCCTGCTGGCCGGCGGACCGACCGGTCAGACCGAACACGGTGCAGCCGGCCGCCGCTGCGGCCTTCACGAGCCCCGTCATCCCGGGCGTTGCGGGGAAGAGGTGCTGGGAGACCCAGGTGGCCTGGCGGGCCGGGTCGAAGAAGAACTTCATCTCCCCGTCCTCCATGTCGTAGGTCCACAGCGTCGTGTCGTCGGCGTCGAAGACCACGGCGGGCTGAGCCGGCAGCGTGATCGCGGCGAGCGCGGCCTTGTCCTTCTTGAGCGCCTTCTTGGCCTTGTCGAGCTTCCGGTGCGCGCGCTTGCGGGCGGCCTTGGTCTTGGCGTGCTTGAGCGCCTTCTTCGCCTTCTTGACTCTCTTCTTGTCCTTGGCGACCTTCGCCTTCGCCGCGGTCTGCTTCGCCAGTGCTGCCTTGTACGCGGTGGCCATGTTCGTGCAGTTGCTGGACACCTGCGCCGTCCACGAGGACTCCAGCGAGGTGAGCTGGGTGATGTAGGGCGACGTCGACTTGTTGGCGATGCCGGACGAGTCCGCGTTGTAGTAGGCGCGGATCATCTTGCGCACCGGGTCGGCGTTCGGGATGTCGTCGCCGGTCGCGACCGAGTAGCCGCTCGAGCCGTCGGGCTGCATCACGTAGGACGTCGGCGGCACCATCACGGCGTCGCTCGGCGGCGCGGTGAGGAGGTCCGGCGAGGCCAGGAAGTAGGTCGGGTTGGGGATCTTGGTCCAGTCGTCGGAGAAGCCGCCCTGGAGGTCGCTCCACTGGTCGCCGACGTTCATCACGATCTCGACGTCGTCGGCGGGGTTGGCCGGAGTGTTGTGCTGCTCGATGTTCTGGCGGGTGAACGCCTTGTACTCGACGGTCGAGCAGGCCGGGGTGACGCCGTCAGCGGTGCAGTCGACGTACGACGGCAGGGGGTTGTCCTTGGTGTAGAGGTTGGCGGCGGTGAACAGCCCGGCGGCGGGGTCGGTGCTGCCGTCCGTGGTGAAGTGCTCGTTGTTGAGGTTGTCGATCGTCACCCCCTCCTGGCTCGCCGGCCGGCCGGTGAGGCCGTAGATGGCGTAGCCGCGGTTGTGGAGGGTCCGCAGCAGGCTGGGCATCCCGGGAACGGCGGGGAAGCCGGCCGCGACGGCCGCCGCGTTCGTGGTGGGGTCGAAGTTGAAGTGCGAGATGCCGTCCGTGTAGTCGTAGGTCCACAGGAGGGTGTCGTCGACGTCGAAGACGACGGCGGCGTTCGCCGCAGGGTCGGCGGGCAGCGCGTGCAGGAGCTCCTGCTCGATCGCGTGCACCTCGTTGATGTAGCGCGAGCTCGACTTGTTGGAGACCCCGGCGCTCGACGCGTTGTAGTAGGCGCGGATGGTCGACTTCACCGAGTCGATGTTGGGGACCGACTCACCGTCGCTCGGGGTGTTGGTGAGCCCGGTGCTCGGGTCGACCACCATGGTGAAGGTGGTCTTGGGCCCGAGCGGGCCATCCGCGTACGCGGCGCCGGTCGAGGCCACGAGACCGGCCGTGAGGGTGAGTGCTGAGACACCCGCGAGGGTGCTGAGGAGTCGTGCGGAGCGCATCGCGGCTTCTTCCGAGGACGAGGATGGGACGCCTTATGTGATCCCCAACGCCTCCGCAAATCAAGGGCCTCCGGCAACGATTTGGACTCGTTGCCCGCTCCACGCTCCCCGGGTAGGAGTCGAACCTACGTCGCTAGTCCTGATTCAAAGTCAGGCGGGCCCTGCCGGCAGACCAACCGGGGATTGGGTTCAAACCTTAGGTCCTGCGGCGGCGTGGGGTGGGATTGCGTCATACGGACAGAGAGCAAGCGTGTGCTCCATCCGTATGACGTCCCACTCCCCTGGCCGAGGACGTCATACGGAGGGAGCAACCGGGTGCTCCGAGCGTATGACGTCCCACTCACCTCAGGCTGCCGCACTCCAGCCGGCCATCACGAGTGCCTCTTCGATCTGGCCGAAGAACTCATCGGGGTTCAGCCGCAACCCCAGCAGAGGCACGCGCAGGACCGTGTCGCCGGCGATGGCCAGACTGTTCTGACGGAGGGCGTCGCCGACGACGTTGTCGGCCCAGGTGTGGTGGATGCCGTCGACCTCCACGACCAGGTGGTAGTCGGGCCAGTAGAGGTCGAGGTAGTAGCGGTTCTTCCTGTCGCGACGCAGCACCTGTCGCGCCGGCTGTGGTAGGCCGCGCCGTGCGAGCTCTCGCCCGATGTCGAGCTCGCCGAGCGATCGAGCTCCGTCGAGCAGGTCGTTGATGACGGCATGCAGGAGTCCGCGCCGCTTGTCCCGCAGGATCCGCAGCGCCTGCTCTCCGATGGCCTCGGGTTTGGCGATGCCCTGCTGGACCGCAAGGGTCAGGAGGTACGTCGCTTGGCGGTCGGTGCCCGCCCACAGGAAGCCCCGGATCGCGGCCACCTCCGGTCTGGTGCGGGGAATGCCGGAGGGCGCCTGGTCGTCAACGTCCCAGCGGCGTGTCTGGCGGATGTTGAAGAGCCGGTTGCGACGGATCCGCGCGCCGCGAGGCACCGAGACCCGGATCCGCTCGACCGCGAAGCGTTCGAGACCGGCGGCCACCAGCGACGACGCGCCGTCCAGGAGAGCCCTCGGTCCGCCCTGGAACACCGCGGCCCAGTGCTGGCCCCAGTCCTCGATCGGACCGTTGTGGAGGCAGACGGACTGGTCGCCGATGAGCTGCCAGCGCAGCATCCGGACCTGGCCGCGGATCTCCCACCTGGTGATGCCGGCGGCGTAGAGCTGTTTGCGCGAGAGGACCCAGCCCTGCTCCGCAGCCAGCGCGCGGGCAGCAGCGAAGCGATCGTCGTCGACGGGGATGCGTGCCATGCCGCGATGCTCGGCCGCGGCTCACCCCGGCAGAGACGACATGGGACCCGACTGTGGAGGGCCGGCGTCCGCGGCCCGGATGTGGACATGACGTGGACATGACGTGGACGTCCCACTCGCTCCTCCGGGGACGTCATACGGACAGAGCAAGCGGGTGCTCCCTCCGTATGACGTCCCACCCGCCCGACCGCGCCCGGTTAGGGTCGCGATCGTGGACCTGCCCGTGATGCCGCCCGTGCGGCCGATGCTCGCCAAGTCCGTCAAGGGGATCCCCGACCCGGCCAAGCACGCCGGGTTGATCTTCGAGCCGAAGTGGGACGGGTTCCGCTGCATCGTGTTCCGCGACGGCGACGAGGTGGAGCTGACCAGCCGCAACACCAAGCCGCTGACCCGCTACTTCCCCGACCTGGTCGAGGCCATCAAGCGGCAGCTGCCCGAGCGGATCGTGCTCGACGGCGAGGTCTTCGTGGCGATCGGGGACCGGCTCGAGTTCGAGGTCCTGCAGGAGCGGATCCACCCCGCCAAGAGCAGGGTCGACATGCTCGCCGAGAAGACGCCGGCAGGGTTCGTCGCCTTCGACCTGCTCGCCCTGGGCGACGAGTCGTACGCCGACCGGCCGCTGCGCGAGCGGCGGGCGGCGATGGAGGAGGCGCTGGGCGGGCTCGGCACCGAGGGCCCGTGCTACCTGACCCGCACCACCGAGGACGCGGCGGAGGCCGAGCGCTGGTTCGAGCAGTTCGAGGGCGCCGGGCTCGACGGCGTGGTCGCCAAGCCGCTCGACGCGCCGTATACCCAGAACGGCCGCACCATGTTCAAGATCAAGCACGCCCGCACCGCCGACGTGGTGGTCGCCGGCTACCGCGAGCACAAGCAGTCCACGCCGGAGCGACCGCTGCTCGGGAGCCTGCTGCTCGGGCTGTACGACGACACCGACGACGGCCCGAGGCTCCAGCACGTCGGCGTCAGCGCCAGCTTCACCGAGGGCCGCCGCGCCGAGCTCATCGAGGAGCTGCAGCCCCTGGTCTGCCCGATCGAGGACCACCCGTGGGGACACTGGCAGGAGTTCCTGACCGCCAACCCCGACCGGGTGCCGGGCACCCAGAGCCGCTGGAGCCAGGGCAAGGACCTCTCGTTCACGCCGCTGCGGCCCGAGCGGGTGATCGAGGTCGCCTACGAGCACATGGAGGGCCGGCGCTTCCGGCACACCGCGCACTTCAAGCGCTGGCGGCCCGACCGGGACCCGGAGTCCTGCGGCTACGCGCAGCTCGAGGAGGTCGCGTCCTACGACCTCGGCGAGGTGCTGAGCGGCGGCCAGTAGCGTCCACCACTAGAGTCGGCGCGTGGCCGAGAACGCACCCGAGACCGCCTCCGACTACGACGTCGTCCTGCTCGTCGAGCGGGCGCTGACCGACGCCGACGCGCGGCAGGTCCGCTCCCTGCACGAGGGGCTCGACCAGCCGGTGACCTACCACGTGCTGCTCCCGGTCGACGACGCCGCGGCGCGGATCGAGGCCGCGATGGGCAGCGTCACCGGGCACGACCTGGTGCCCGGCCCGTCGCTCGGCGTACCGCCCCCGGACCTCGGCGAGATCGCCAAGGAGACCAAGGACGAGGCCGACGCCGCGCTCGAGGCGACGATGGCCGCCCTCAAGGCGGCCGGCGCCAGGGCCACCGGCCAGGTCGTCGCCGACCACCCCATCGACGCGCTGGCCGCGAAGGTCTCCGAGGTCGACGGCCGCGAGGCGATCATCCTGACCAGCCCGCACGTGGTGGCCGAGTTCTTCCACGTCGACTGGACCTCCCAGGCGCGCCGCAAGATCGGCGTCCCGGTCCTGCACCTCCTCGAGCACGAGAACTTCGACGAGCAGGCCGGCGGCGGCGAGGGCGCGTCGCTCATCTGATGCCCCGACCTCTCGGCCGGGTGTTCGGCCGTCGCGACGACCGTGCGATGGCGACGTACGCCGCGGTGCTGGACGGCGTGCACCTGTGGCTCGACCACGACGGACCGGTGGCTGTGCGGGACACCGGCACCAAGGCCGTCGTCCAGCTCGGGGAGCAGCCGTGCGACCTCAGCGGGCTCGCCGGCTCGACGTACGACGTGCTGGCCGGCACGAAGCCCCTCCACCTGGCCGCAGCCCGGGAGCGGCCCACGGCGCGGACCCCGCTCTCGCCCGACGGCGTCACCCAGTGGGAGGTCGTCCGGCTCGACGACGGCCGGCTCCAGCTGGCTCGCCACACCGTCCCGGCCACCGCCGAGCTGGACGCCGTGGACGTCCGCGGGGACCGGGTGCACCTGCGGATCCGGCCGGCCGGCGGCGTCGAGCCCGGCTGCCACCTCCTGCTCCTCGACACCGACGACGAGGTGCTCGAGACCCTGCCGGCCACCGCCCACGAGGGGATGGTCGAGACGCTGGTCGGCGTGGACGACCTCCCCGCCGGCTACTTCGGCGTGCTCCGGCTCGCGGTCGGCACCGACACGTCGTGGACGCGCATCCGGCGCCGCGACAACGACCTGGCCGACCCCAACCGCGCCGTCCTGCTGCCCGAGCTCCACGACGTCCAGGAGCCCGACCGGCCCCGCGCCCGGCTCCGCTGGAACCCCGACGGGCTGCTGGCGCTGCGCTCGATCGACCCCGACGAGGCCGGGTGAGACACGGGTGAGGATCACCTTCCTGGTCCAGTCGGCACACAAGCTGGGCGGCACCGAGCGGTCGGCGATCAGCCAGGCCAACGCGCTTGCGGACGCCGGCCACGAGGTGCGCATCCTCTCCGTGGTCAAGGCCGCCGAGGAGCCGGTCTTCGCGATCGACGACCGGGTCACGGTCGAGCACCTGGTCGACCTCACCGGCACCTACGACGAGGCGCGGCACGCCCAGCCCTCCCGCCTGGTGCCGGAGCGGTGGGACAAGCAGTTCTCCGCGCTGACCGACGTCGGGCTCGAGCAGGGACTCCGCGGTCTCGCGACCGACGTCCTGGTGACGGTGACGCCGGCCCTCCTGGCCTGCGCCCTGGAGCTCGCGCCCGACGCGGTGGTCGTGGTCCACCAGGAGCACCGGTCGTCCTCGCAGCGCACGTCGGGGATGGAGCCGCTGCTGGTGAACGCGCCCCGCGCCGACGTGGTCGCGCTGCTGACGCCGAGCATCGCTGAGTGGCTGCGCGGCCAGCTCGGCGCGGTCGCACCCGAGATCGTGGTGATGCCGAACCCGCTGCCGCAGGGGTTCGCACCGCGCTCCCTGCTCGACTCACGGACGATCGTGGCGACCGGGCGGCTGGTGATGGAGAAGCAGTTCACCAAGCTGGTGGCGGCCTTCGGCGACGTCGCCGACCAGCTGCCGGGCTGGCGGCTGCGGATCCTCGGCCAGGGTCACCAGCGGCCCCACCTGGTCCGCGAGACCCGCAAGCGCGGGCTGTGGGACCGGGTCGAGCTGCCCGGCAGCACGACCGACATGCCCAGCGAGTGGGCCCGCGCGAGCATCTGCGCGCTCACCTCGCGGGCGGAGGGGTTCCCGCTCGGGCTCCAGGAGGCGATGGCCGCCGGCGTCCCTTGCGTGACCTTCGACTGCGCCTCCGGGCCCCGGGAGATCGTCCGGCACGAGGTCAACGGCCTGCTCGTCGCGCCCGAGTCGGTGGCCGGCATGTCCGCGGCACTGCTGCGGCTCGGCACCGACCACGACCTGCGGCACCGGCTGGGGGCCGGCGCCCTGGAGTCGGCGACCGCGTGGGCCGCCGGGCCGATCGCCGACCGGTGGGTGGAGGTCTTCGAGGCCGCGATCGCGCGCCGGGCCGGCCGGCCGCGGTACGCCGCGCTGTCGGCGGCCCCCGCGCCGGAGAGGCCCGAGACCCGGGCGTACGACGCGTCCGGCGTCACCCCGGCGGCGGCCCGGCACGCCGCGCTCTCGCTGGCGGTGGCCTCGGCCAGGTCGTCGACCGACGAGTGGCTGGTGGTGCCGCCCCACGAGACGCGGACGCCGGTGGTGGTGCTGCCGATGGCCGCCCGGCACCGGTTCCTCCAGGAGCTCGCGGCGGCCGAGGTGCCGTCGTACCTCTCGCTGCGCGACCCGGCCGCGAACGGCTGGCACGAGCGCCGAGCTCCCGTCCCCGTGCTGGCCTCGGACCTGCTCCGCGGGCGGACGTCGATGGTGGCGATCGAGCCCTGGCCGCAGACCGCCGGCCCGGACGGCTCGGCCACAGCTCGGTCCTGGGCCAGGGCTGCACCGTCGAGGTGGAGTTCTGGGAGGAGGGCGTCGACGGGCAGCTCGTGGCGCCGACCCGCAACCGCTACGCCCAGCGGCTCCCCCGGCGATCGCCGACCGTCACCACCGCGGTCGAGGGCCTCGACGTGCCGACCCTGCCGCTGATGGCCGCGCCGACGGTCCACGAGTGCACGTTCCCCGTCGACGTCGTCATCACCTGGGTGGACGGCCGCGACCCCGCCTGGAACCAGGCCCGCCTCGACCGGCTGGCCGGGCTGTCCGGCACCGCGACCACCCGGGAGTCCAGCGGCCAGGCGCGGTTCGTGTCGCGCGACGAGCTGCGCTACTCGCTCCGGAGCATCCACCTGTTCGCGCCGTGGGTGCGCACGATCCACCTGGTCACCGCCGGCCAGGTCCCGGACTGGCTGGACCCGTCGCACCCGCAGGTCGCGGTGGTCGACCACTCCGAGATCCTGCCGCCGGACGCGCTCCCGACCTTCAACTCGCACGCGATCGAGTCGGCCCTGCACCACTTGCCAGAACTTGCCGAGCACTTCGTCTACCTCAACGACGACTTCTTCCTCGGCCGGCCACTCGGGCCCGAGACGTTCTTCAGCCCGGCCGGGCTGTCCGCGGTGTGGTTCTCCCCCACCAGCATCGGTCTCGACGAGACACCCAGCGCGGCGCCGTACCTCAAGGCCGCGTGGAACAACCGCCGGCTCCTCCAGGACGCGTTCGGTGCGGTCGTCACCGACAACCTGGCGCACGCGCCCTACCCCCACCGCCGCTCCGTGCTCGAGGAGATCGAGCGGCGGTTCCCGGCCGAGATCGCGGCCACGAGCCGCTCGCCGTTCCGCTCCGACGCCAACGTGTCCCTGCTCAGCTCGTTCGCGCAGCACTTCGGGCTGCTCACCGGGACGGCGTACGTCGCCGAGCACCCCGACCAGTCCGAGCGCGCCTACATCAACATCAGCAACAGCGACCTGGAGTGGCAGCTGAAGAAGGCGCTGGAGCGCGGCCAGGACTTCGTCTGCCTGGCCGACCACCACGACCACGCTCTCGACCAGGAGCGGCTCGACCGCACCCTCACCGATTTCATGGCGGCATACTTCCCTGTGGCTGCCCCGTGGGAGCGCGGGAACTGATCTGGACCAGTTGGCAAGTGCTCCGCGCCGGTTTGTTAGTGATCTGTTACCGAACGCTGTAGCCGCTGTGGGGTCGCAGTGACCTGCGCTTACCTCGCTCAGCCTACCGTTCAGAAGTCAGGAGCCTTCGGGCAACTGATCTGGGGAACTGCAGAATCGCGCAACTCTGGGGGGAGCGCGAGACGGCAGGAGCTCAGTGAGAAAGGACCTCCACCGGGGGTGTCGGGGGACACCACCCAGAGGGGCTCGTCGGGGGACGGGCCATCGGGTTCCTTCGCAAAGGGTTCCCGTCCAGGTGCTCGTGGGGATGCGCCGGGCGGGCCCTTTCGCGTTGAGCGAGCAGGCTCGCGACCACCTCAGCCGATGCTGGGACCTGACCGAGTCCTTCGCTGCGGAGGTTTCGAGACGGTTGCTGCGCAACCTCCTCAACCGCCGGCGGGCAGGCTCCAGCGCGGGCCGCGGTGGTCTCGACAAGCTCGACCAGCGGTGCTCGAGTCCCAGCGGGCCCTACGAGGGCTCGATCCGGTTGCCGTCCGCGTCCCAGTGCTCCTCGACCTTCTTGCTGGGCTGCACCCGCGGCGGCTCCCCCGGCATCTTGGGGTAGTCCGGCGGGTACGGCATCTCGCCGCCCGGCAGCTCCTCGTAGAGCGCGAGCAGCGGCTCGATGGAGTGGGCCGTGTCGTCGATGGTCGCCCACGCGTCGCCCGAGGCCGCCAGCCGCTCGGGGACGGTGAAGAGGTTGAGCTCGCGCGGGTCGGTGACCTCGGCGAGCTCCTCCCACGACAGCGGCGTGGAGACGGGCGCGCCCGGGATCGGCCGCAGCGAGTACGCCGAGGCGATGGTGCGGTCGCGGCAGTTCTGGTTGAAGTCGATGAAGATCCGCTCGCCGCGCTCCTCCTTCCACCATTCCACCGTGACGCCGGGGTCGCGACGAGCCAGCTCGCGGCCGAAGCCGATCGCCGCGTGCCGGACGTCCAGGAACTCCCAGCGCGGCTCGATCCGCACGAAGATGTGGATGCCCCGGTTGCCCGACGTCTTCGCATACCCGCGCAGCCCGAGCTCCTCGAGCAGCTCGCGCGCGACGCCGGCCACCCGCACGGCGTCGGTGAATGTCGTGCCCGGCTGCGGGTCGAGGTCGAGGCGCAGCTCGTCGGGACGGTCCACGTCGCTGCGGCGTACGGGCCACGGGTGGAAGGTCAGCGTGCCCATGTGGGCGCACCACACCGGCACCGCGATCTCGGTCGGGCAGATCTCCTCGGCGGTGCGCCCGGACGGGAAGGTGATCTCGACGGCCTGGAGGTAGTCGGGCGCTCCCTTGGGAACGCGCTTCTGGTAGAACGCGTCCGCGTCGCGGTCCATCCGCGAGGTGGCGAGCTTCATCCCGGGACGTACGCCGGAGGTCCAGCGCTCCAACGCGGTCGGCCGCTCCCGGAGCGCCCGCATCAGGCCGTCCTCGACGGACACGAAGTACTCCGCCACCATCAGCTTGGTGACCTCGGGCGTGGTGTCGGTGGCCTCGTAGATCACCCGGTCCGGGCTGGACACCCGGACGGCACGACCGCCCGCCTCGACCTCGACTGCTGCCGCCTTGGCCATCGTCAGCCTCGCTTCCTGGCGAAGAACGACACCGCCGGGCCGTTGCGGTTGTCGGTCACCTCGTGCGCGACCTGGACCTCGAATCCGTGCGCCCCGAAGACGTCGAGGATGGTCTGCCTCTCTATCCACCCCGTGGTGGTGTGCACTCCGCCGATGAACTTCGCCTCGTTGGTGGGGTTCTTCTTGTACGCGCGGCGGTGCAGGGTGTAGGGCCGGCCGCGGAACTCGTGCTCCTCCTCGCCGATGAACCACCGCTTGTAGCGCTTGTCCGTCCGCGGCATCACCTCGAAGTCGAGGTAGTGCGTCCACAGGTAGACCTGGTCGCCGGTACGGCAGATGGCGTCGAGCACCCCTACTGGGTCGGACAGGTGGTAGAGGATCCCGGCGGCGAACACGACGTCGTACCGAGTCGTGTTGTCCTTCAGCCAGGGGACGAAGTTGCCGAGCTGGAACCTGGTGCGGTCCAGGCCGAACAGCTGCTGCACCAGCAGGCACCGGAGGTAGCACAGCGTGTTGGCCTCGATCGCGTCGATCTCCGCGGCCCCGGCCCGCTCCAGCATGTAGGTGTGGCCGCCCTCGAGCGGCCCCAGCTCCAGGACCCGCTTGCCCGTCATCCCGCCGGCGAGGTCGATGGCCCACTGGACCCGGTCGTCGCTGAAGAGCGGGACCTCGCCCGACGGTAGCCCGGGTAGCGCCGACGTCCACTGCCCCTCGAACAGCGCGACCACAGCCTCCGAGCTGGGCGCCTGGTCGACGTACTTGTCGTTGACCACCAGCTCCATGCCGGGACCCTACCTACAGGGCGCGCACCCGGTTGTTGCGCGGGTTGTGCTCCAGCTCGACCAGGCCGAGTCCCTCGAGCAGGGGAGGGAGATACATCCCGAACCGACCGCGGTAGCCCTTGCGCTGGCCGTACCAGCCGCCCACCGGGTTGTCCTCGGCACGGCCGAACGCCTCGACCGTCCCGTCGGAGGCAGCCTTCTGCTCGTCGGCAGCACCCAGCGGCACCCAGTCCCCTTGCTCCTTGAGCCATGCCGAGAGGTCGTCGATCGCCCGGAGCAGATAGGTCAGCTTCGTCGAGCCGACCTGGCAGACGAGCAGCGGCGGGTCGGCCGCCTCGTCCTTGTGCATCGTGTACGACGAGCTGCCCGGCGCGGTGGTGAGCTGCCAGGGGTCGTCCGCGGTTCCTGTTCCGTCCACGCGACGGACCCTAGTCCCAGCCCCGGGTCACCTGGTTTCGAGACGGGCGCAGAGCGCCCTCCTCAACCAACGAGGCACGCTGGTTGAGGAAGGCGCGCTAGCGCCTGTCTCGAAACCGCGGAAGCCTGCGCTGGGACTCAATTCCCGATGAGCGAGTTCGGCTCGAACCTCGGCTCGCGGTCGAGGTCGTCGCGGGTGGGCCGGACGAACTCGAAGCCGGACGTCGTGACCAGCTCCCAGCGCGGGTCGGCGCCGGGCGCGGTGCGCAGCTCCTCGGCACAGGCGACGTGCATCGGCGGCAGGTGGAACGCGTTGCGGCCGAGCTCCTCCGGCGTGCCGAGGAAGGCGACCGGCCGGCCCAGCGACATCGCGCACCCGCCGCAGATCCGCGACAGCGCGCACTGGGTCACCCAGCGCTTGTCGTGGATCCGCGAGGCCTCCGTCAGCGTGCTTTTCCGGGGTCCCCGCGGAAGCGCACGGTCGCCAGCGCGTAGCGCTCCCTCCGCGCGGTTTTGTGGGGTGGACGTCATGACGCCTGCCGCTCCCGCGACTTGCCGCGCGACCAGACCCCGAGCTCCTGGATCCGCGAGGGCCGCTCCGCGTCGGACTTCCGCTTGCGCGAGCGGGAGGGGGTCGGCGGCTCCGGCTGGTCGCTGGAGGTCCAGGAGTTGGGCACCGAGAGCTTGACGATGGTGCGCAGCGCCTGGCCGTACTGCTTGTACAGCGGACCGGTCGTGTAGGGGATGTCGTACTTCGCGCAGAGCTCGCGGACCCGCACCGAGATCTCGGCGTACCGGTTGCTCGGCAGGTCGGGGTAGAGGTGGTGCTCGATCTGGAACCCGAGGTTGCCCGACATGATGTGCAGCAGCGGGCCGCCCTTGAAGTTGGCCGAGCCGAGCATCTGGCGCAGGTACCACTGGGCGCGCGTCTCGTCCTCCAGCTCCTCCTCGGTGAAGTGCAGCGCACCGTCCGGGAAGTGGCCGCAGAAGATGATCACGTAGGCCCACAGGTTGCGCATCAGGTTGGCCGTCGCGTTGGCGGTCAGCGTCGTCTTCCACTGGCGCCCGGACAGCGCCGGGTAGACGACGTAGTCCTTGAGCACCTGGTTGCGGCCCTTGCGCCCGATCTGGCGCAGCTGCCGCTTCATCTCCTTGGGGTCCTTCTCGCCCTTGCGGATCCGCTCGAGGTCGAGGTCGTGGAGGGCGACGCCCCATTGGAACAGCGAGGCGAGCAGCGCGTTGTAGACGGGCTGCCCCAGGTAGTAGGGGTGCCACTTCTGCTCGCGGGCCATCCGCAGGATGCCGTAGCCGATGTCGTTGTCGTAGCCGAGCACGTTGGTGAACTGGTGGTGGATGTAGTTGTGGCTGTGCTTCCACTGCTCGGCCGGCTGCGCGGTGTCCCACTCCCAGTTGGAGGAGTGGATCTCCGGGTCGTTCATCCAGTCCCACTGGCCGTGCATGACGTTGTGGCCGATCTCCATGTTCTCGAGGATCTTGTGCAGGCCGAGCAACGTCGCCCCGAGGGCCCAGGCGGGCTTCCGGGTCTCCTTGAGCTGGGTGCCGAGGAGCAGCGTGATCCGGCCGGCCACGGCCAGACCGCGCTGGATGCGGATCATCCGGTTGATGTACGCCGCGTCCGAGTCGCCGCGCGACTCCTCGATGTCCTTGCGGATCGCGTCGAGCTCGCGGCCGAGCTGCTCCACCTCCTCGTCGGTGAGGTGGGTGTACTCCTGGACGTCCGAGATGGCCATGTGTGTTCCTTTCCGGGGTTTCGAGACGGTCGCTGCGCGACCTCCTCAACCACTGACTAGATGTCGAGCGTGCACTCGCCCACGGCGGTGGTGACGCAGGTCTGCACGGGCTCGTTGGGCGAGTCGAACTCGTCGCCGTTGCGCAGGTCGCGGACCTTGCCGTTGACGAGGGTGAGCGTGCAGGTGTGGCAGATCCCCATCCGGCAGCCGTAGGGCATGCCGATGCCGGCCTCCTCGCCGGCCTCGAGGACGGTGGTCGCGCCGTCGATCTCGACGGTCTTGCCGGTGTTGCGGAACGTGATGGTGCCGCCCTCGCCACCGTCACCGCCCAGCTCGAGCGAGAACCGCTCCAGGTGCAGGTGGTCCTCGAGGTCCGCCGTCTCGAAGTGCTCGGTGATCGCGTCGAGCATCGGACTGGGCCCGCACGCGTAGGTCTCGCGCTCGCGCCAGTCGGGGCACAGCTCGTCGAGGTCGGCGAGCTCGAGCATCCCGTCGGTGTCGGTGTAGAGCTTGTGCACCGTCAGCTCGTCGTAGGTGCTCTCCAGCCTCTCGATCTCCTCCCGGAAGATCATCCGGTCCTCGGTCGGCGAGGAGTAGTGCAGGACGACGTCGGGCATCGCCCTGCCGTTCTCCTGGGCGCGCCGGTCGAGCGTGCGCAGCATCGCCATCACCGGTGTCACCCCGCTGCCGCCGACCAGGAAGAGCATCTTCTCCGGGGGCGGGTCCGGCAGGACGAAGTCGCCCTCCGGGAGGGCCAGCCGGACGATCGTCCCCGGCTCGAGGCCCTTGACCAGGTGCTCGGACACGAACCCCTCGGGCATCGCCCGCACCGTGATCGCGATCGTCCGGCCGCTGCGCTTGGGAGCGGAGCTCACCGAGTAGGACCGCCACACGAACTTGCCCTTCACCTGCACGCCGATGCCGACGTACTGGCCGGGCCGGTGGTCGTAGCGCCAGCCCCACCCGGGGCGGATCACCACCGTGGCGGCGTCGTCGGTCTCCGGATCCACCCGCTCGATCCGGCCCCGCAGCTCCCGCGAGCTCCACAGCGGGTTGAGCAGGGTGAGGTAGTCGTCCGGCAGCAGCGGCGTGGTCAGCTTCGAGCCCGCGCGACGGACTCGTTCCCACGGGATCGTCCCCGACATTCGTCCCCCTCCACGGCGTTGGGATTTCAGTGAACAAGTGTTCTCCCAACTCGTCAACAGCAGTACCCGTCCTTGTGGCATTCATTACTCTTTCGGCATGGACTACGCCGTGCAGAAGTCGGACGCCGAGTGGCGCGAGGAGCTCTCCCCCGAGGAGTACGCCGTGCTGCGGCGGGCCGGCACCGAGCGGGCGTTCACCGGCGCCTACACCGACACCGAGACCAAGGGCGTCTACTCCTGCAAGGCCTGCCACGCCAAGCTGTTCGAGTCCGACACCAAGTTCCACTCCGGCTGCGGGTGGCCGTCGTTCTACCAGCCGCTCACCGACACCGTGGAATACATCGAGGACACCACGCTCGGCATGAAGCGGGTGGAGGTGCGGTGCGCCAACTGCGGCTCCCACCTCGGCCACGTCTTCCCCGACGGCTACGGCACCCCCACCGGCGACCGCTACTGCATCAACTCCATCAGCCTCACCCTGGAGCCGGCCGACGGAGCCGCCCCCAGCGACCCCGCCTGACCGAAGCACCGCCGATCGAGCCTGTCGAGATCCCCGCAGCGGTGAGCCGGTCCCAGCCGGGGCTGCGGTCAGCCGGCGTCGACCAGGGCCGAGCTGACCAGCACGACGCCGGCGCCGTACGTCGCGTCGGCCCACTCCTGCAGCGTGCCGTCGTCGTAGTAGGCGTCGACCAGCACGTGGCCCTCGCTGCCCTCGCCTCCGTAGGCGCCGAGCACACCGGGCAGCGCCCTGCAGCTCGGCGGCGATCTGCTCGAGCTCGCCGTCCGAGTGGGCGGTCGCCGGCGTCGGTGTCGGTGCCGGCGTCGGCATCGCGGGGTCGTAGAGCGCCCCGGGGACCGCCTCGTCGGCGGCGAACGACGTGCCGTCCCAGGTGCCCGTGAGCGCGTAGGTGCCCCAGCGGACGTCGCCCTGCTGGTCGAAGGTGCCCTCGTGCTCGGCCCAGTCCCAGTCGAGGAGGGCGGGACCGCCGCACTGCGGCGGGTAGGACTCGGCGACCGGGCCGAGGCACAGCTCCGGCGAGTGGGTGTCCATGACGGTGGCCAGGTTCACCGTGCGGACCGGCCCGTCCGGGATCGCCGCCGCAGGCGGCTGGCCGGGCGAGCCAGACGAGGCGGACGAAGCAGACGAGGCTGACGACGGGACCGGGTCGCGGGCGACGTCGTCGGACCCCGCGTCACCGCAGGCCGACCCGGCCAGGACGAGGGTGGCCAGGGCGGCGCACAACGACGGAGAGGTCCGCACGGGGCTCTGACGCCCGCCGGAGCGCACGGGTTCCCCCGGCTGCCGGGGCCTACGGCAGCCGGTCGACGAGCTCGGCGACCGGGGTCAGCGCACCGGTGTAGAACGGGACCTCCTCGCGCACGTGCCGGCGGGTCTCCGACCCACGCAGGTGTCGCATCAGGTCCACGATGCGGTGCAGCTCGTCGGCCTCGAAGGCGAGGATCCACTCGTAGTCGCCGAGCGCGAAGCTGGCCACCGTGTTGGCCCGCACATCGGGGTAGTCGCGGGCCATCTTCCCGTGCTCGGCCAGCAGCCGGCGGCGCTCCTCGTCGCCGAGCAGGTACCACTCGTAGGACCGCACGAAGGGGTAGACGCACACGTGCCGCTTGGGGTCCTCGTCGGCGAGGAACGCCGGCACGTGGCTCCGGTTGAACTCCGCGGGCCGGTGCAGCGCGACCTGCGACCAGACCGGCGCCAAGCGCCGGCCGAACGCCGTGCGCCGGAAGCGGTGGTAGGCGCCCTGCAGCGCTTCGGAGTCGGCCGAGTGCCACCAGACCATCAGGTCGGCGTCCGCCCGCAGCCCGCTCACGTCGTAGACCCCGCGGACGACGACGTCCTCCTCGGCCAGCGACGCGAACAGCTTCTCGGCCTCGGCGCCCTCGGCGGCCCGGTCAGACTCGTCGCCGAGCACGTCCGCCAGCCGGAAGACCGACCACATGGTGTAGCGGATCGAGTCGTTGATCTCACGGATGCGGGCGGCGTTGGATTGCGGCTCGCTCATGGCTCCATTGTGCCGGTCGGCCCTCGGCGACCGACCGACGGTCACTCCCGGCCGTAGCCCGCCTCCCGGGCCTTGATGATCGCCTCGCCGCGACCGGCCGCGTGCAGCTTGGTGTAGATCGACGAGACGGTGTTGCGCACCGTCTTGCCGGAGACGAACAGCTCCCGGGCGATCGCGTCGTTCGACCTCCCCGCGGCCAGCATGTCGAGGACCGACCGCTCCCGGTCGGTCAGGTCGGGGAACGGGTCCTCGACCTGCGCCCCCGGGCGCGCCGAGGAGAAGTACGTCGCCACCCGGTCGGCGAGCGACGCCCCGAAGACCATGCCGCCCGTCGCCGCCGCGCGGACGGCGTTCTGCACCTCGGCGGCCGACGAGCCCTTGAGCAGGTAGCCGGAGGCACCCGCGCGGATGGCGCTCAGCACGGT
The DNA here is from genome assembly GCA_963766475.1 of uncultured Actinomycetota bacterium. Lineage (GTDB taxonomy): Bacteria > Actinomycetota > Actinomycetes > Propionibacteriales > Nocardioidaceae > Nocardioides. Next base: position 265,218 of record CAVXZS010000015.1, read on the forward strand.
GTCGTCGTCCTCGTTCATGGTGAGCATCACGACCCGCGGCGCCGGCTGCCGCCCGGTGATGAACCGGGTGGCCTCGATGCCGTCCAGCTCGGGCATCTGGATGTCCATGATCACCACGTCCGGGCGGGTGTCGTCGACGACGTGCACGGCGTCCTTGCCGTCGGCGGCCGTGCCGACGACCTCCAGGCCGTCCAGCGCTCCGAGCAGCGCGACCAGCCCGTCGCGCACGATCTGGTGGTCGTCCACGACGACGACGCGGATCGCCTCGGTGCCCATGCCCTCGGTCATCGGGACCTCTCCTTCGTGGGGTGCTCCGAACGGGTGAGCGGGAGCCAGGCGCGGACCAGGGTCCCGCCGGTGTCCGGGCAGGTGACCTCGCTGCGGCCGCCGAGCTCGGCGGCGCGCTCCCGGAGGGAGACCAGGCCGACACCGGCCTGGGCGTCCGGGGCGATGCCGGCGCCGTCGTCGGCGACCTCGACGAGCAGGTCGCGCTCGTCCCGCTGCAGGCGGACGGTGGCGTGCCGGGCGTGCGCGTGCCGGGCGATGTTGGTGAGGGCCTCGCCGGCGATCCGGTACGCCGCCACCTCCACCGCCGCCGGCAGGCTTCCGAGCTCCGCGGCATCGACGCTGACGGACGGGCCCCCGCTGCCGCTGATGCGCTCGGCCTGCTGCGCCAGCGCACCGACCAGGCCGCGGTCGTCGAGCGCGGGCGGGCGCAGGTCGTGCACGAGCCGGCGCACGTCGGCGACCACGTCCTGCACGTGCCCGCTCAGGCCGGCGATGGTCTCCTTGGCCCGCTGCGGGTCCTTGTCGACCAGGAGCCGCGCCGACTCGAGCTGGTAGACCACGCCGCTCAGCGACGGGCCGAGCCCGTCGTGCAGGTCGCGGCGGATCCGGCGGCGCTCCTCCTCGCGCGCGACCACCAGCCGCTCCCTGCTGTCCTGGAGCTCGGCGGCGAGCTGGCTGGTCCGCGCGGCGGTGGCCGCCTGCCTGACCAGGTCGGCGAGCAGCTGCTCGTCGCGCCGGGAGAGCCGGCTGCGCAGCCCCCGTGCCGGCAGCACCACGCGGCCCACCTCCTGCTCGCGGTAGGTGACCGGCAGGGTGCGGACCTCGGCGGGGGCGGTGCCGTGCGTGGCCGCGAGCCGCTCCCCGTTCGGTCGGTCCACCTCGACCCGGACGTAGGCGACCCGGAACGCCGTCGCGACCGTTTCCGCCACCACCGCGAGCTGCTCGACCCCTTCGTCGGAGCGCTCGAGGGTGGAGGCGAGGGCGGCGACGACGTCGTAGGGGCGGTCGCGCTCGCCGCGCACCAGGCGGCGTACGACGCCGGTCAGCCGCAGCCGGAGCGGCCCGTAGAGGACGACGGTGAGCAGGAGGACGAGGAGGACGACCTGCCGCTCGGCCAGCGCGTCCCCGAGGGCGCGGTCAAGGACGGCGACCGCGGCCAGGTCGACGGCGACCAGCACCCCGGACAGCACCGCCAGCACGACGGTGACGCTGAGCAGGTCGAGCACCGGCACCAGCCCCGGCCGGACGATGCCGATCGTCATCGCGACCGCCGGGAGGGACGCCACGACGAAGATGGTCAGGTCGCGGAGGGCGGTCGTCGTCGAGAACGCCGAGAGGCCGATCACGACGGCCATGACCACGACGGCCCACAGCAGCCACCGCATGCGCTCACGCTCGAGACCGGTCGAGCGCCGGTAGCGGACGACGACCGAGACCATCGACGTCAGCAGCCCGGCGACGGTCACCACCAGGGTGACCGGAACGGCGATGTCGGTGAAGGTCTCCGACATCGGCACCGCGCCGACGTCCAGGTCCACGCCGGGCGGCAGGGCCACGGCGGTGCTGCGTCCGTTGGCCGGGGCGAGGATCACCAGCGTCGCCGCGACCAGCATGAGCAGCGCCGCGACGCGTCCGGCCCGGCCCCAGCCGCCGGCGAGGAAGCGGCCGGTCGGGAAGATCAGCAGGAGCACCGCGACGGTCAGTGGGAGCAGGGCACCGAGCCGGTTGAGCACCCACAGCGCGGCGTTGACCCCGGCGAGCCCCTCATCGGCCCGGATGCCGAACCGGACGTAGCTCTGCGAGAGGCCGTCGATGCCCCAGAACAGCGCGAGCCACCCGAGCGCCCAGCCGAAGGCGTGGCGCCGCTCGTTCAGCAGCACGGCTGCACAGCAGCCGCCGAAGACCAGGCCGATGGCGGCGTACGGCCAGCCGAAGCCGGCAGCCAGCTCGATGCCGGGTCCGTGCGCCGGGCTCGCGACGTCCAGCCAGATCGGTGACGCCGAGCAGCCCCACGGCGACCAGCGGGAGCACCAGCGCACCCCAGCGATGTTCGGTCCACGGGGCACGCACCGGCACATTCTGCGCGACGAACCCCGGTCGACCGGGTCCTTGTCGGACCCTGTCGACCGGGGTGTCGCGATCGGCTGGGCTCATCGCGCGGCGCGGTGCGCCCTGTCGCCGACGGTGAAGCCGACCGCGGTGACCAGCAGCCACAGCACGCCGGTCATGCCGGACATGTACTCCAGGGGCGAGACGCCGAGGACGACGGTCAGACCGCCGAGCACCAGCCCGACCACGCCGAGCCAGCGAGGGACGGCCCCCGCCCGGCCGGCGACGTAGACGGCCAGGCCGGCGAGGCCGACCAGGGTCCACAGCCACGGGATGGTGCCGATCCAGTGCCCGTAGACCGCGGCCGAGCCGTCGTCCACGGTCACGTCGTCCTGGGTGGCAGCCATCATGAACTCGGTGTCGAGCCCGGAGCCGAGCACCGACACGACCGCGGTGCCGGCCAGGCCGACGACCGCGACGACCGGGGCGAGGCTGTCGGTGCCGGTCGCCCGGAGCCGCCGGAACAGGCCGGCGCCGAAGACGATCATGAGCAGGGCACCGAGCGCGGTGATCGAGTGGAAGGCGAACAGCAGCCCGGCCTTGTCGTGCAGCGCCTCGGCGACACCGTCGACCGAGCCGTGGCTGAACCGGTCCTCGTAGACGAAGCCGGCGGCCGAGCTGGTGACGATGGTGCCCGCGCCGAGGACCGCGGCGCCGATGCCGGCGACGGCCCAGAGGCGGGAGGGGGTGCTGCTGCGGTCTGCGCCGGAGGCCTCGATCGAGGCGAGGTCGGAGCGAACCGGGTTCTGCGTGGTGACGGTGGTCATCGCGGGTCCCTTTCGGAGGTCGTTGGTGTGCGATGACCTCACGGTGCCGGGCGCGGTGTCCCGGCCGGCAGGGACAAGAAGGCAGAGTTGCCGGGTCTTCCCGACCTACCTGCCCACGTCGATCAGGGGGACGTCAGGGTCGGCGAGCTTGTCCGGGTCGACGACGGTCCCGGCCACGATCAGGGGCCTCACCTCGTCGGGGACGTCCCAGACGTTGACGTTCATCGCGGCCAGGATCCGGTCCTCGTCGTCGAGCCAGAACGCCACGAACTCCAGACCCTCGACGTCGCCGCGCACGACGACGCGGGCCGTGTCCTCGCGGGTGGCGTGGCCGACGTACTCCATGCCGAGGTCGTACTGGTCGCTGAAGAAGTAGGGCAGCCGGTCGTAGGGCGCGTCCTTCCCGAGGATCGCCGCGGCGGCGGTGGCCGGCTGGTTGAGCGCCGTGGCCCAGTGCTCGACCCGGATCCGCCGGCCGAGCAGCGGGTGGTCGTGGTTGGCGATGTCGCCGACGGCGTAGATGTCGGGGTCACTGGTGCGCAGCGACCCGTCGACGAGGACGCCGTTGTCGACGTCCAGGCCGGCCGCCTCGGCGAGCTCGGTGCGCGGCCGGACACCGACGCCGACCACGACCGCGTCGGCGTCGAGCCCGCTCAGGTCGGTGCTCCCCAGCCGCAGGTCGACGCCGTGCGCGCGGTGCAGGTCGGCGAAGACCTTCCCCATCTCGGCGCCCAGCACGCCCAGCAACGGCTGCTCGGCACCCTCGACGAGCGTGACGTCGGTGCCGGCCTCGCGCGCGGCGGCCGCGACCTCGAGACCGATCCACCCTCCGCCGACGACGGCGAGGCGCTTGCCCTCCCCGAACGTCGCCTTGATGCGGTCGCTGTCCGCGTGGGTGCGCAGGGTCAGCGGCTGGGCGCCGCCCCCCAGATCGGGCAGGGCGTCGAGGGTCCTGGGCTCGGAGCCGGTGGCGAGCACGAGGGCGCCGTAGGGCAGCCGGGTCCCGTCGTCGAGCTCGACCTCGTGCGCCTCGCGGTCGATCGCCGTGGCGCGTACGCCGCGACGCAGGTCGACGTCGTGCTCGGCGTACCACTCCTGCGGATGGACGACGGCCTTCTCGAACTCGTCCTTGCCCATCAGGTAGCCCTTGGAGAGAGGCGGCCGCTCGTAGGGCAGCTCGTCCTCGGCGGCCACCAGCGTGATGGAGCCGTCGTACCCCTGCTCGCGCAGCGCCTCGGCGGTCTTGGCCCCGGCCAGCCCGCCTCCGACGATCACGACCGCATCCGGCGCGTCAGCCATGCCGTGCCTCCATCCTGGTGAGTGCGAAGAACTCCTGCCGCGACCTCGGGTCGTCGCGCAGCACACCTCGCAGGGTCGAGGTCACGGTGGTCGTCCCCCGTGCCTGTACCCCGCGGATCGTCATGCAGGTGTGCTCGGCCTCGATGACCACGCCCACCCCGCGGGGGGCGAGCTGGTCCTCCAGCCAGGCGGCCACCTGGGTGGTCAGCCGCTCCTGGACCTGGGGGCGCGCGGCGAGGTGCCCGACCACCCGGGCCAGCTTGGAGAGGCCGAGGATGCGCTCGCCGGGCAGGTAGCCGACGTGCGCGACCCCGATGAACGGGAGCAGGTGGTGCTCGCAGACCGCGCGCAGCGGGATCGAGCGGGCGAGCACCAGCTCGTCGTAGCCCTCGTCGTTGGGGAACGTCGTGAGGTCGAACTCCGGGGCGCTGAACAGCTCGGCGTACGCGCGGGCCATCCGGCCCGGGGTGCCGCGCAGGCTCTCGGTGTCGGTCTCGATCCCGAGCGCGTGCAGCAGGTCGGCGGCGGCCCGCTCCGCGGCCACGAGGTCGACGGTCGCCGCCGGCGGGACCACGCGCAGGACGGGTGAGAAGGCAGGTGACGAGGTAGGTGACGAGGTAGGTGACACAGTCATCTCCGCTCCGTTCTTTTCACCAATGCAGACTGTCTTTATTCTTCGCTGCCGTCAAGTTGCGCGTCGGTATTCTCATGAACCAGCACTTGTTGGTTCAATGGGACCGTGGACCGGGCGGCAGTCGCAGCGATCGCCGCGCTCGACGACGACGTGCGCCGGGCGCTCTACGAGCACGTGCGCGCGGCCGGGGTGCCGGTCACCCGCGAGGAGGCCGCGACCGCGGTCGGCATCTCGCGCAAGCTCGCGGCGTTCCACCTCGACAAGCTGGTCGACCTGGGCGTGCTGCGGTCGGGGTTCGGGCCGGCGACCGGCCGGCGGGTGGGCCGTGCGCCGCGGCGCTACGAGCCGGCCGAGGAGGACATCGCGGTCCGGCTGCCCGAGCGCAGCCCCGAGCTCCTGGCCTCGATCCTCGTGGAGGCGGTCACCACCGAGCGGGCCGACGAGCGCGCCGAGGACGCCGTGCTGCGGGTGGCCCGGGAGCGCGGCACGGCCCTCGGCGCGACCGAGCGGGCCCGCCTGCGCGGCGGCCGGGTCGGGGCCGAGCGCGCCCTGGCCACGAGCGCCGAGCTGCTGGCCAGGCAGGGCTTCCAGCCGTTCCGGGAGGGCGACTCCCTGCGACTGCGGAGCTGCCCGTTCCACCCGATGGCCGAGCTGGCGCCGGGCCTCGTGTGCGGCCTCAACGGTGCCTACCTGGCCGGCGTGGTCGACGGGCTGGACGCCGCCGACCGCGTGTCCGCCGCGCTGGACCCGCGGCCGGGTGAGTGCTGCGTGGAGCTGCGCCCGCGCTAGCCCCCACGGAGGCCGGCGACCGCAGCCCGCGCCGAGGCGATCACCGCGGGGATCCCGACCCCGTCGTAGGCCGCGCCGCAGAGCGCCAGCCCCGGCACCTCGGCGACCGCCGCGCGGATGCGGGCGACCCGGTCGAGGTGACCCACGGCGTACTGCGGCAGCCCGCCGCCCCACCGCTGCACGTGGGTCGCGACCGGCGGCGCGCTGATGCCGGCCGCGTCGGCCAGGTCGACGAGCGAGGCGGCGACCAGCTCCTCGTCCGCGCGCTGGAGCGTGGCCTCCTCGCCGTGCCGGCCCAGCGAGGTGCGCAGGTGCACCAGGCCGTGCTCGGCGCCGGCCTCGCGCACCCAGCCCCACTTGGCGAACGAGAACGTCGAGGCCTTGATCGCGCGGCCGTCGACCGGCGGCACGAGGAAGCCCGAGGAGTCGTCCAGGTCCGTGACGTCGTCGGTGCGGAACGCCAGCGTGACCACCACCACCGAGGCGTAGTCGATCCGGGCCAGCTCGGCGGCGGCGGCGGGCACCAGCTCGGTCAGGAGCCGGGCGGTCGGTGCCGCCGGAGTCGCCAGGACGACGGCGTCCGCCTCGATCCGCTCCGCGGCAGTCGTCGGACCGGCCACGACCGCGAAGCCGGCCTCGGTGCGGGTCAGCTCGCGCACCGTCACGCCGGTCCGCACCGGCAGCCCTGCCGCCAGGGTCTCGGTGAGCCTGGCCATCCCGCCCGGCAGGCCGGCGAAGACCGGCTCGTCACTGGTCGGCAGCCGGGTGCCGAGGAGCGGGCCGCCGCTCGCGAGCGACACCAGCTGCGGCACTGTGGCCCGCGCCGAGAGCTGCCGGGCGTGGCCGGCGTACACCCCGCCGAGCAACGGCTCCACGAGCCGGTCGACGACCTCGTCGCCCAGCCGGCTCGCGACCAGCTCGCCGACCGAGAGGTCACCCTCGACCGGGAGCCCCGGCCGCTCGGCCTCGACCCGGGCCAGGCCCCGCTCGGAAAGGACACCGGAGTCGCGCAGCTCGCCCAGGTCCACGGGCACGCCCATGACCGAGCGCGGCAGCGGCCGCAGGGCCCCGCGGGTCCAGATCCGCGATGACTGCACCGCCGGGTGCACGACGTCCAGGCCGAGCTCGCCGGCCAGGGCCACACCCTCGGGACGGCGGTTGAGCATCGCCTCGGCACCGACGTCGACCACCACGCCGCCGACCTCGGCCCGCCGGAGCTTCCCCCCGGGCTCGGCCCCCGCCTCGAGCACGGTGACGTCGTGGCCGTCCCCCGCGAGCACGTGCGCGGCGGTCAGCCCGGCGAGCCCCCCGCCGACGACCAGTACCCGCACGCGTACAGGGTCCCAGACCTCGTGCCGCCCGACCGGGTGCGGGTCGGGGCGGCACGAGGAGCCTCTGGCGGTTGTGTCTTGTAAATCAACTTGCCAACTGCACTTTAGCGCACGGCCTCGCGTCACGATCCGGTCACGGCCGGAACCGCCCCTCTCCGGTCGCCGTCCGAGTCGCCATGATGGCGACTCGACGCGCTCCGCGGTTCCGGTCCATGGCAGCCACGGCGGGGGCCGTGATCGCCCTCGTGCTTCTCGCCGGCTGCTCCTCGAGCTCCGATGACGTCGGCAGCGGCGCCGGGGGTGACGCCGAGGTCGCGGCCGCGGCACCCGCCCAGGAAGACGCGCCGGCGGACCAGGCGGGCGGGGTCGCCGAGGTGGCCTCCCAGTCGGGCAGCAGGGACGCCTCCGGCGCGGCGCCCGTCGAGCAGCAGAAGGTGATCTCGACCGGCAACGTCCAGCTCCGCTCCGACGACGTCGGCCAGGCGGTCTTCGACGTCCGCAAGGTGGTCGACCTCCACGGAGGGACGATCGCCGAGGACGACACCGAGACCGACGAGGACGGCGACGCGTACCGGTCCCGCATGGTGCTGCGGATCCCGACGGCCGACTTCGACGACGCCATGAGCGAGCTCGAGAAGGTCGGGGCCCTGGTCTCCTCGAAGCGCCAGAGCGCGGACGTGACCACCCAGGTCCTCGACGTCGACGTCCGGGTGGAGGCCCAGCAGCGCAGCATCGACCGGATCCAGGTCCTCTTCGACCACGCGACCACGATCAAGGACATCGTCAGCATCGAGGGCGAGCTCTCCCGCCGCCAGGCCGACCTCGCCTCGCTGGAGGCGCAGCAGGACTACCTGGCCGACCAGACCTCGATGTCGACGATCACGCTCGCGGTCGAGCGGACCCCCCAGAAGGCCAAGCCCGAGCCGAAGGACGAGGACGAGGCCGGCTTCCTGTCCGGACTGTCGGACGGCTGGGGCGCGCTCAAGACGTTCCTGGTGGGCGCGTCGACCGTGGCCGGCGCGCTGCTGCCGTGGCTGGTGCTGCTGCTGGTGCTGGCGCTACCGGGCTGGCCGCTGGTGCGGCGGCTGCGGCGGCGCGAGCCCGCGACGGCCGCCACGCCCTAGCGTCCTGACTAGTCTCGGAGGGTGCCCGCCCCCGAGAACGTCCGGATCGCCGTCCTCATCGACGCCGACAACACCTCGCCCAAGCACGCCGAGGCGCTGCTGGACGAGGTCGCCAAGTACGGCGTGCCGACGGTCAAGCGCGCCTACGGCGACTGGACCAACTCGCACCTCAACAGCTGGCGCAGCGAGCTGCCGAAGTACGCCGTCCAGCCGATGCTCCAGATCGCCCACACCACCGGCAAGAACTCCACCGACTCGGCGCTGATCATCGACGCGATGGACCTGCTCTACTCCGGCAACGTCGACGCCTTCGCCCTGGTCTCGAGCGACAGCGACTTCACCTCGCTGGCGATCCGCCTGCGCGGCTCCGGCCGCACCGTCTACGGGATGGGGCTGCGCAAGACGCCGCAGTCCCTGCGCCAGGCCGTGGACAGGTTCATCTTCCTGGAGGACCTGCACGACGGCGGCGCGGTCGAGGAGCCGCAGGCCGAGGCCGCCGTCCCCGAGGACACCGAGCCCCGCCGCATCCCGGACCTGCGCCGCCTGCTCGAGCGCGCGGTCAACGGCACCGCGCACGACGACGGCTGGGCCTCGCTCTCGTCGATCGCCAACCACGTGACGCGGGTCGACCCGTCGTTCTCGGTCAAGGACTACGGCGCGTCCAAGCTCGTCGACCTGGTCCGGGCCCAGGACTACCTGGAGGTCGACCAGCCCGAGGGCGGTTCGGTCCGGGTGCGGATGCGGACGGGCCGGAAGCCGGCCGCGAAGAAGACCACCACGCGGAAGGCGACGGCCCGCTCGACGACCGGGACGACCCGGTCGACGAGCCGGTCGACGACCCGGTCGGCGACCAAGAAGGCCGCGGAGCCGCTGCCGGCCCCCGAGCCGGAGCCCGCTCCCGAGCCGGTGAAGCACACGGTGACCACCCGGAAGCGCTCGGAGCGCAAGCGGTAGGTCCCGCTAGGACAGGACCTAGGACTCGTCCCGGACCGGGTAGGACTGCACGAACTCCGTCAGCCGCTTGAGCTGGTCGGGGTCCGTGGCCGGCAGGACGCCGTGGCCGAGGTTGAACACGTGCCCTCGGGCGGCGCGCCCGGCCTCGATGATCTCCGCGGCGCGCTGGGTCATCACCTCGGTCGGGGCGAAGACCAGGGTCGGGTCGAGGTTGCCCTGCACGGCCCGGTCGCCGACCTGTCCGATGGCGGTGCCGAGCGGAGTCCGCCAGTCGACGCCGACGACGTCGCCACCGGCCTCGCCCATCAGTCCCAGCAGGTTCGCGGTGCCGACGCCGAAGTGGATGCGCGGGACGCCGAGGGCGCCGGCCCGGGCCAGCACGGCAGCGGAGTGCGGCTGCACGTACGCCGCGTAGTCGCCCGGCGCGAGCGCGCCGGCCCAGGAGTCGAAGAGCTGGACCACCGACGCGCCGGCCGCGACCTGCACCTCGAGGTAGGCGGCCGAGATCCCCGCGATCTTGCGCATCAGCGCGTCCCAGACGTCCGGGGCGCCGAACATCATCGCCTTGGTCAGCGCGTGCTCGCGCGACGGCCCGCCCTCGACGAGGTAGGACGCGACGGTGAAGGGCGCGCCGGCGAAGCCGATCAGCGGCGTCCCCCCGAGCTCGGCCACGAGCTGGCCGACCGCCCGGGTGACGAACGGGACGTGCTCCGGAGTGAGGTCGGGGATCGCCGCGACGTCCGCGAGCGTCCGCACCGGCGCGGCCACCACCGGACCGACACCCGGCTTGATGTCGAGGTCGACGCCCACGGCCTTGAGCGGCAGCACGATGTCGGAGAAGAAGATCGCGGCGTCCACGCCGTAGCGCCGCACCGGCTGGAGGGTGATCTCGGTGACCAGGTCGGCGTCCATGCAGGACTCGAGCATCCCGACGCCCTCGCGGAGCTTGCGGTACTCCGGAAGCGAGCGGCCGGCCTGCCGCATGAACCACACCGGCGTGTGCGGCACGGGCTCGCCCCGCAGCGCGCGCATGAGCGCACCGGTCAAGGGTTCTTTGGCAGCATCAGTCACGTCCACAGCCTCGCAGCAGGCGCCACGCCCCACCCAATCCCGTGCGGGCCCAGGCGGGGGCGGGAGCCCGTCCGGCGTGTTCGGGCATCGAGAATCTGCGGCCCGACTTACTGTGTGCGCATGGTCGTGCGTCAGGAGAAGCGCCCCGGAGCGGGCGCGGCTGACGAGCCGCCGGAGTTCACGGCGGCCGTCGCGACGATGCGCGCGGCCCGGCTCCGACCCGAGATCCACTGCGAGGAGATGCCCGCGCCGCAGCGCATCGCGCCGTTCGCGGCCGCGCTCTCGGCCGACGTCACGGTCGACGGCGAGGAGATGGGCACCGGGCGGATCATCCTGCTCCACGACCCGCTCGGCAACGACGCGTGGGACGGCGAGTTCCGCTGCGTCGCCTACGCGCGGGCCGAGATCGACGTGGAGCTGATCACCGATCCGATGCTGGCGGGGGTCGGCTGGACGTGGCTCACCGACGCGCTCGACGCGCACGGCGCGTCCTACCACATGGCGTCCGGCACGGTGACGCGCGTGGCGACCGAGAGCTTCGGGGGGATGGCCGAGGACAGCACCGCCGCACAGCTGGAGATCCGCGCCTCGTGGACGCCGGGCGTCCCGGACGGCGTCGAGATCGGGGCCGACCTCGATGTCGGCCCGCACGTCGAGGCTTGGGGAGAGCTGCTCTGCACGGCCGTCGGGCTGCCACCGGTGCCCGACGGCGTGGCCGTGATCCCGAGCCGCCGGGGACAGCGCGGCTCGGGGGCCTAGGGCGTGCCGGACCAGGACGAGACGGCCGACCTCGAGGAGCCGGGCCCCGACGCGCCCGAGACCGAGCCCGAGACCGAGACCCAGCCCGAGCGCCCGCTGCTCCTGCTCCGCGACGGGCTGCCGGCGATCACGGACACCGAGGCCGGGCTGGCCGACGCCTGCGCCGCGATCGCGGCCGGCACCGGGCCGGTCGCGATCGACGCCGAGCGGGCCTCGGGCTACCGCTACTCGAACCGCGCCTACCTGATCCAGCTCCGGCGCGAGGGCGCCGGCACCTGGCTGATCGACCCGATCGCCTTCGAGTCCCTGGCGCCGCTGGCCGCGGCGCTCGACGGCACCGAGTGGATCCTGCACGCCGCCACCCAGGACCTCCCCTGCCTCACCGAGGTCGGGCTGCGACCGGGGTCCCTGTTCGACACCGAGCTCGCCGGGCGGCTGCTCGGCTACCCGCGCGTCGGCCTGGCCACCCTGGTCGAGACGGTGCTCGGCGGGCGGATGAAGAAGGAGCACTCCGCGGTCGACTGGTCGAGGCGGCCGCTTCCGGAGCCGTGGCTGGAGTACGCCGCCCTCGACGTCGAGGTGCTCGTCGAGCTCCGGGACGCGCTGGCCGCCCAGCTGGTCGAGGCCGGCAAGGACGAGTGGGCGCGGCAGGAGTTCGAGGCGCTGCTCTCCTTCGAGGCCGTGGCGCGCGTGGACGCGTGGCGGCGTACGTCGGGGATGCACCGGGTCCGGGGCCGCCGCGGGCTGGGCGCGGTGCGCGCGCTGTGGGAGGCCCGCGACCAGCTGGCCGAGCGCCGCGACGTCACCCCGGGGCGGATCATCCCCGACTCCGCGATCGTCGCGGCCGCCCAGGCGATGCCCACCGACCGCGACGCACTGCTCGCGGTGAAGGGCTTCCACGGCCGCGGCGCCGAGCGGTACGCCTCGCGCTGGGTCGCCGCGCTCCGAGCGGTCGCGGCGCTCGACGAGGCCGACCTGCCCTCGCGCGCCCCACGCTCCGACGGCCCCCCGCTCCCCCGCGCCTGGCTCGACCGCGACCCGGTCGCCGCCCGCCGGCTCAGCCTGGCCCGCGCGGCCCTCGGCACGCTGGCCGAGCAGCAGGGGCTGCCGGTCGAGAACGTGCTCACCCCCGACTACCTGCGGCGGGTGCTGTGGACCCCGCCGCCGACCCGGGACCCGCAGTCGCTGGCGGCCGCCGTCGACGCCGCGCTCGCCGAGCTCGGCGCCCGGGCCTGGCAGATCGGGCTCGCCGGGCCGGTCGTCACCGAGGCGATCCTGGAGGCGGACCGGCCTCCGCCGCCGGCGGCGGAGGCACCGGACCGGGCGGAGCAGCCGGCTCCGGAGCCCTCGTCCGACCGGCCGGACCCGCCGGGCCCGAGCTAGTCGTCCGGACTGGCTGACTCGGTGGCCTGGGTGTCCTCGGGGTCCTCGGGCGGGGCCAGCACGGTCTGCGAGGCCTCGTCGATCTGTGCGGTGAGCAGGTCGAGGTCGGGGACCTCGACCTCCATCAGCTGCTGGAGCGGCTCGGAGACGGCCGCCTCGAGGTCGGCGGAGTTGCTGAGGAGCGGCGGGATCCGCATGCTCTTGACGCTGTTGTTGAACACTCCGGAGTGGACGGGCGCGCGGCCCACCTGCAGGAACGCGTCGGACAGCGCGACCTTGGTGTTGGCGGGGGCGAGGTAGCCGGCGGCGGTCACGGCGCTCACCGACTCCGTCGAGATGAAGTTGACCAGGAAGTCCGCCGACTCGGAGACGTCGGTGGAGTCCCGGGAGATGCAGATGCCGGTCAGGTCGCCGACCGTCGCCGCGTCGTCGACCACGGGCATCGGCATGATGTCGAAGTCGAGGACGCCGGTCGGGCGCAGCTCCGGCACCAGGTCACGGAACCCGGCGATCATCCCGAGCCGCCCCTCGCGGAACCACTCCAGGGGTGTCTTCTCCGACAGCATCTCCGGGGACAGCGACAGCTTCGGGTCGCGCAGCAGCGGCAGCACCTTCTCGAGGGCCGACTTGGTGTCGCCGGAGGAGAAGGCCAGCGAGGTCGGCTCGTCGTCGTTGTCGAAGATCTTGCCGCCGCCGGAGTAGACGAACGGCGCCAGACCCCGCAGCGTGGGCGCGATGTAGAAGCCGGCGATGCCGCGGCGCGGGCGGCTGGCGTAGGCGGCGGCGGTCTGGAACTGCTCGAGGCTCCAGGCGGGCTTCTTGGCGAGGTCCTCGTCGTCGACGGTGGGCACGTCGAGGTCCTTCTCGGCCATCGCCTCGAAGTCGACGAGCTTGGTGTTGTAGTAGATGACCATCGGCGAGATGCCGTAGGGCATGCACTGGAGATCGCGGTCACCGGAGAACGCCTCGAGCGCGGGTCTGGAGTAGCCGTCGCCGAAGTCGACGTCGCGGTCGTCGAGCAGCGCACCGAGCGGCTGGTTGAGCTTCTGCGCCTGGAGGTCGGCGAGGTCGCTCCGGCTGACCAGGAAGACGTCGGGCACGTCGCCGCTGTCGAGGGCCGCGACCAGGTCGTCGTGGGTGGCGTAGGACTTGACCTTGACGTTGGCCTCGTCGTTGGTCGCGTCGTAGGTGTCGACGACGGCCTGGTAGGCCTCGGTCTCCTTCTGGGAGCCCCAGACGCCGAAGGTCAGGTTGACCCGGGAGACCGCGCCGGTCGTCGACGGACGGGTGGGGCCGGGTTCGTCGTCACCGTCGCACCCAGCGACGGCGGCAGCCAGCACGAGCGCGAGGGACACCACGATCCACCTGCGCTGCACCCACTCACTCCTCTCGGCCCGGGCCACCCTACCCATGGCCCACCCGTCCCCCACCGACGGCCGGGCGCTCGTTCCGGGCGCGGTTCACCGGACGGCGTGGAAGCGCTTCGCCTCGGCCACGACCCGGTCGAAGACCTCCCGGCTCACCGCGGCACCCTCGCGACGGATCGCGTCGTCCTCGAGGATGACCAGCCGGTCCACGCGCACCTCGCTCGGCCGGTGCTCGGGATCCCAGGCGCCGGCGCCGATGTCCATCCAGTGCCGCCCGTGCCGAGCCTCGTCCTCGGCGTCGCGGTCGTGGTCCTTGCTGGTCAGCATGAGGCCGGCCCAGTGGTCCGTGCCGTCGACGTGCGTGCGGCCGATCAGGAGCACCGGGCGGTCCTTGCCCTGGCTCGGGTCCTCCTCGAAGGGCACCCAGCCCCACACCACCTCGCCGGGGTCCGGCTGGCCGTCTGCCTCGGGTTCGTAGGACGTCACGCGGTCGAACCTAGGGGCCCTTTCTGAGGAGAACCTGGAATGCACACCCTGGGATGGCCGTTACAATGACTGTGCGTGCCGGGCCGCGGCAGCCCCGGGTCCCAAAATCAGCCGCTACGAGCGGCCACGCGCCGTGAGGCGCTCCCGGTCCGGCACGCACCTACTCGAAGGCTGACGAGCCTCACGCCAGGCCGTGCGCGAGCTCCTCGTGACCCGCCGCCTCGAGCTGCTCGGCGAGCACGAGCATCCGCGCGACGTGGTCGATCGACGGGCCGTCGGTCGCGTCGAGAGCGGCCCGACCGGTCGCCACCACGCGGGCGAACGCCGCCGCCCGGAACAGCACGTCGGCGAAGTCGCCGCTCGCGATGCCACGCAACACCTCGTCGACCATCGTCCGCAGCTCCTCCGGACCGGGCGGGTCGGCGACGCCGGCCACGACCTGCGCCACCTGGGCGGTACGGCGTCCGGCGTCGTACTCACGCGCGACGGCCGAGGGATCGGCGTAGACCCAGGAGCGGAGCACGAACAGCCGCCACAGGCAGCCGGCCAGCGAGTCGGCCGGCGACCCGGCCCAGACCTCGGCGATGGTCTCGATGCCCTCGGTGTCAGCCAGGTGCAGCACGCGCTCGGCGACGACGGGGTCGTCGGTGCCGCGCGCGCCGCGGACCAACAGGTTGGCGGCGCGGTCGGCCGCCTCGCTGACCCGGGCCGGGTCCTCGCCGCCGATGATCTCGGCGAAGAACTCGGCACCCGGCTTCATGGGGCGGTGGTGCTGGCGGTCCGACACTCTGGCGAGGTTACGCGTGCGCCCCCACCGATATCGGACCCACGGTCAGCTCGACCCGTGCCTCCTCGATCGCTCCCAGCCGCTCGACCTCGACCTCCAGCGCGGTGCGCTGGGCTTGGGTCAACCGGCCCAGCGGCTCGACGGTGACCGACAGCCGCTTGCCCGACCGCTTCTGGTGCCACACCCCGCCGACCACCCCGTCGAGGAGCAGCACCGGGTAGTTGCCGGCCTGGCTCCCGGCCAGCGCCCGCTCCGCCGCGCGGCCAGGGAACAGCAGGCCGCGCGGCTGGGAGCCGACCTGGAACGCGTCGAAGTAGGGCAGCAGCCGCACCACCGGCGCCTGGGCCGCGTCGAACGTCGTGTCGCCCCGCCACACCCAGGCCGGCTCGCCCTCCAGCTCGACCTCGTCGAGGTCGGCACGGGCGAACAGCTCCTTGGTCCACGCCGGCGTCGTGGCCAGCCACCGGGCGAGATGCGCCGGTGTGGCCGGACCGTAGGCCGTCAGGTACGCGCGCAGCAGGTCCAGCTGCGCGTCCTCCGGGTCGGGCAGCACCAGGTCCGGCAGCCAGCGGCTCGGGCTCGCGTAGGCGACCCTGCGCCCGCGGTTGGGCCCGAAGCAGAGCACCCCGCGCACTGCGGCGGTCCCGAGCGCCTGGCGCCATCGCGGCCAGAAGCCACCGAACGCGGGCATGGACTCCTCGGCGGCCCAGGGACCGCAGGCGTCCGCGACGTCGGAGTCGAGCTCCTCGGTCGTGCGGTCGCCCTCGCGCAGAGCCACGTCGAGCGCCGCGACGATCGCGTCTGTCTCCTGGGGCAGCAGCCGCACGCCCGGCGCGTGCCCGCCACTCCTGGGCACGGAGGCGAGCCCCGCGCACCACCACGGCAGCTCCGACGCCGCGAACACGTGCACCGTGCCACGCGGCCCGAACGTCTTGACCAGCGAGCGCTCGTGCCAGAGGGCCGACGCGACGTCAGCGCGGGTCGCGCCCGTCCACCCGCAGTGCCAGGGAGACCTCGGCGGCGCCCATCACCTGGGCATGGGCGCCGGCCATCGCCGTCGCCGCCTCGATGATCGACGCCAGCCGCGCGGTGAGCCCGTGCCGCGCCAGCCGCCGCTCGTTGGCATCCTCGAAGCTCACGGCTCCGACAGCGCCTTCCGGACCCGCTGCTCGCTGACCGGGTACGCCGTCCCGAGCTGCTGCGCCCACAGCGAGACCCGCAGCTCCTCGAGCATCCAGCGGACCCGCCGCAGCCGCTCCCCCGGTGGCCGTCCTTCGGGCAGCGCCGCCACCTGGTGGAGGTAGGACTCCTGCAGGTCGGCGACGCGGTCCATCAGCGCCCGGTCGCGGTTGACCGCGGCGCCGCCCTGGTCGAGTGCCTCGCGCCGCAGCGAGAGCGCCCGGAGGTAGGTCGGGTAGCGGCGCAGCTGCTCCGGCCCCGCCTCGGCGACGAACCCCCGGTGCACCAGCCGCTCGAGCTGCGCCTTCATGTCCGCGAGCGCCGGCAGGAGCGTCATGTCCGCGCGGCCGCTGAGCACCTTGTCGGCGCCGCGCCACGTGTCGAGGACACGGAGGAGCTCGGCCAGCAGGGCCCGGACGCCGTCCGGGGCGGCGGCGCGGGCGGAGCCGAGCAGGGCGTCGTAGGCCTCCTGCGACCGCACGGTGGGAGCCGCGTCGACCAGCCCCTGCACCACGGCCGCGCGTACGTCGGCCAGGAGCCCGGCCACCGCGCCGTACGGCGTGCCGGCGAGCCCGAGCCGCTCCGCGGTGGACAGTCCGTCGAGCAGGTCCGCGTCGGAGGGGAGCGTGAGCGCCAGCAGGAGCAGCCGGCGCACGCCGAGCCGGTGTCGCGCCTCGGCCTCGTCGGTGGAGCCGAACACGCCGAGCCCGACGGTCGCGCCCTCGTCGACCAGGGCCGGGAACACCGTGACCCGGTGGCCGGCGCGGGTCAGGGTCGCGGACTCCTCGAGGGTCCCGAACGCCCAGGTCGTCTCGCCGCTGCGCGCCAGGCCGCTGTCGGCCGCGACCTCCTCCAGGGCCTGCTCGAACTGCGGCCGCAGCGGCGCCTTGAGCGCCTCCAGGTCCTTGCCGCGCGCCTGCTCGGTGCCGCCGTCGTCGACGACCCGGTAGGTCGGCTGGAGGTGCGGTGCGATCTTCGACCAGTCCCACGCCTCGCGGGGCACCACGACGCCGGTGGTCGAGCGCAGCCAGCGCTCCAGGGCGTCGAGCAGCGGCTCCTCCCCGGCCGGCACCGCGGCGAGGAACTCCTTGGCCTTGTTGGGCGCCGGCACGAAGGAGACCCGCAGGTTCTTCGGCAGTGACCGGATCAGCGACGTGACGAGCTCCTCGCGCAGGCCGGGGACGTTCCACGAGAAGTCGTCGGCCTCGACCCGGTTGAGCGTCGCGACGGGCACGTCGATGGTGAGGCCGTCCTCGGCCGCGCCGGGCTCGAAGTGGTAGCTGATCGGGAAGGTGAGTCCCTGGTCGCCGCTGTCCCACTCTTCCGGGTAGTCGGCCTCAGTCACCGTCTCGGCCGTGCCGTGGGTGAGCATCGCCGGGTCGAAGGTGAGCAGGTCGGGCCGCTCCCGCCGCTCCCGCTTCCACCACTGGTCGAAGTGGGCGCCGCTCACGACCTCGGCGCCCACCCGGGCGTCGTAGAAGTCGAAGAGCGTGTGTTCGTCGACCACGATGTCGCGGCGCCTGGCCCGGTGCTCGAGCTCCTCGGCCTCCTCGAGCAGCCGCCGGTTCGTGTCCAGGAATCGGTGCCTGCTGTTCCATTCGCCGTAGACCAGCGCGTGCCGGATGAACAGCTCGCGCGAGAGCGCGACGTCCACCGTGCCGAAGGCGACCGGACGGTCGGCGGCCAGCGGTACGCCGTAGAGGGTCACCCGCTCGTAGGCCATCACCGAGGCGCGCTTCTTCGACCAGTGCGGCTCCGAGTAGGTCCGCTTCACGAGGTGCGCGCCGAGCTGCTCGGCCCACTCCGGCCTGATCGCGGCGTTCTGCCGGGCCCAGAGCCGTGAGGTCTCGACCAGCTCGCCGGCCATGAGGAACTGCGGGTTCTTCCGGTGCAGCCCGCTGCCCGGGAAGATCGCGAACCTCGCGCCGCGGGCGCCGAGGTACTCCCGCGGTCCTCCCCTGGATCGAGCAGAGTCCTTGCGATCGCGCTCCTCCAGCAGACCGATGTGCGAGAGCAACCCGGAGAGCAGCGCCTGGTGGATGCCGTCCGCATCAGGAAGGTCGGCGGGCGAGCCGAGCCTGATCTCCATCTCCTTGCAGACCTGGCGCAGCTGCGACTCGAAGTCCTGCCACTCGCGGACCCGGAGCCAGTTGAGGAACTCGCGCTTGCACATCCGGCGGAACGCCGACGAGGACAGCTCGCGCTGCTGCTCCTTGATGTAGCGCCAGAGGTTGAGCCAGGTGAGGAAGTCGCTGGCCTCGGCCTTGAACCGCGCGTGCTGCTGGTCGGCCTGCGCCCTCAGCTCGGCGGGCCGCTCGCGCGGGTCCTGCAGCGACAGCGCCGCGGCGATCACGATCACCTCGCGGACGCAGCCGAGCCGCTCGGCCTCGAGCACCATCCGGGCCAGCCGCGGGTCGATCGGCAGCCGGGCCAGCCGCCGGCCGACCTTGGTCAGCCGGTCCCCGTGCAGGGCACCGAGCTCCTCGAGCAGCTGCACGCCGGCGCTGACGTTGCGCCGGTCGGGCGGCTCGACGAACGGGAAGCGCGCCATGTCGCCGAGCCTGAGCGAGGCCATCTGCAGGATGACGCTGGCGAGGTTGGTCCGCAGGATCTCGGGATCGGTGAACTCCGGGCGACCCGCGAAGTCCTCCTCGGAGTAGAGGCGGATCGCGATGCCCGGACCGAGCCGGCCGCAGCGGCCGGAGCGCTGGTTGGCCGAGGCCTGGCTGATCGCCTCGACCGGCAGCCGCTGCACCTTGGTGCGCACCGAGTAGCGGCTGATCCGCGCGACGCCGGTGTCGACGACGTACCTGATCCCCGGGACGGTCAGCGACGTCTCGGCGACGTTGGTGGCGAGTACGACGCGGCGCCCGGTGTGCGCGGCGAACACCTTGTGCTGCTCGGCCGCCGAGAGCCGGGAGTACAGCGGAACGACCTCTGTCCGGGCGTCGGCCACCTCGGCCAGGGCATCGGCGGTGTCGCGGATCTCCCGCTCTCCGGGCAGGAACACCAGGATGTCGCCGGGACCCTCGGCGAACAGCTCGCGGACCGCCTCGAGGATCGCCTCGGTCTGGTCACGGACGATCGGCTCGCCCTCCTCGTCCTCCTCGGGCAGCTCGATGAGGGGCCGGTAACGGATGTCGACCGGGTAGGTGCGGCCGGACACCTCGACCACCGGTGCGTCGAAGTGCTCGGCGAACCGCTCCACGTCGATGGTCGCGCTGGTGATGATCAGCTTGAGGTCGGGACGCTTCGGCAGCAGCCGCTTGAGGTAGCCGAGCAGGAAGTCGATGTTGAGCGACCGCTCGTGTGCCTCGTCGATGATGATCGTGTCGTAGCGGCGCAGGTCGCGGTCGCGCTGCAGCTCGGCGAGCAGGATGCCGTCGGTCATCAGCTTGACCCGGCTGCGCTTCGACGTCCGGTCGGTGAACCGCACCTGGTAGCCGACCAGGTCACCGAGCTCGGTGCCGAGCTCGTCGGCGATCCGCTCGGCCACGGAGCGGGCCGCGATCCGGCGCGGCTGGGTGTGGCCGATCATCTTGTCCCTGCCCCGGCCGAGGTCGAGGCAGATCTTCGGCAGCTGGGTGGTCTTCCCGGAGCCGGTCTCGCCCGCGATCACCACCACCTGGTGGTCGCGGATCGCCGCGGCGATGTCCTCGCGCCGCTGGCTGACGGGCAGCTCGGGCGGGTAGGTGATCTCGAGCTGCTCCACGGCCATGACCGACCCATTCTGCGGGATCGATGGCTGTCGGGGCCCACGGATAGGTTCGTGCCATGACCCAGGACCCGACGCTCACCCCCGTCCGCGAGGTCGATGCCGTCGCCGAGCAGTTCGTCGTCGACTACGCCGCCCTCGACCCCGTGGCCGCGACGTTCTTCGGCATCGCCGGGCATGACGGCGAGCTCGCCGACCTCAGCCCGGAGGGCTACGACGCTCGGGCCGACCTCCAGCGCCGGGCGCGCGAGGCTGCCGCCGCGGCGACTCCGGTCGACGTGCGCGAGGAGATCGCCCAGCTGTCGTTCCTCGAGCGCGCCGACGTCGAGCTCGACCAGGCCGAGGCGCACTACCGGCAGGCCAAGGTCAGCTCGATCTACAGCGAGCTGCACGAGCTGCGCAGCGTGTTCGATCTCATGGGTCGCGACGGGGAGGAGCAGTGGTCCGCGATCTCCTCGCGGCTGGCAGCGGTGCCGCACGCCCTCGACCAGTGGCGCACCACGCTGCAGGAGGAGGCCGGGGCAGGCCGGGTCAGCCCCCGTCGGCAGATCGGGCTCGTCGCCGAGCAGGTGCGCACCTGGACCGGACGGTCGGGCTCCGGAGGCGACTTCTTCGCAGCTCTCGTCGAGGAGGCGACCGACGCACCCGACGGGCTCCGGACCGACCTGACGAAACACGCTGCCGAGGCGAGTGCGGCGTTCGCCGACACCGCGGCCTTCCTCGACGAGGAGCTGGCGCCGCGCGGCCGCGACAAGGAGGCCGTGGGCCGCGAACAGTACGTCCGCGACTCGCGCTACTTCCTCGGCAGCGTGATCGACCTCGACGAGACCTACGCGTGGGGCTGGGACGAGCTGCACCGCATCGAGACCGAGATGGCCGAGGTGGCCGGCCAGATCGCCGGCTCCGGTGCCTCCGTCGCTGACGCCGTGGCCGCCCTCGACGCCGACCCGAGCCGGCAGTTCCACGACGCGGCAGAGTTCCGCGACTGGATGCAGGAGCTGGCCGACCGCACCCTCACCGAGCTCGACGGGACTCACTTCGACATCGCGGAGCCGCTCCGCGTGATCGAGTGCCGGATCGCTCCGACCCACGACGGCGCCATCTACTACACGCCGCCGAGCGAGGACTTCACCCGCCCGGGGCGGATGTGGTGGTCGGTGCCGGACGGCACCGAGAAGTTCTCGCCGTGGCGCGAAGCCACCACCGTCTTCCACGAGGGCGTGCCCGGTCACCACCTGCAGTGCGCGCAGGCCGCCTACCAGCACGATCTCCTGAACCGGTGGCAGCGGAGCATGTGCTGGGTCTCCGGCCACGGCGAGGGCTGGGCGCTCTATGCCGAGCGACTGATGGACGAGCTCGGCTACCTGTCCGACCCGGCCGACCGGCTCGGGTTCCTCGACGCCCAGGGGATGCGTGCGACCCGGGTGGTCGTCGACATCGGCATGCACCTCGAGCTGGAGATCCCGCGGGACAACCCGTTCGGGTTCCACCCCGGCGAGCGCTGGACCGGTGAGCTGGGGCTGGAGTTCATGCGTCAGCACGTGCGGATGGACGACGCGATGATCGTCGCCGAGACCAACCGCTACCTCGGGCTCCCGGCCCAGGCGCCGTCCTACAAGGTCGGCGAGCGGATCTGGCTGCAGGCCCGCGACGAGGAGCGGCAGCGGCAGGGCGCGGACTTCGACCTCAAGACCTTCCACCGCGAGGCACTCGACCTCGGCTCGCTGGGACTCGACCCGATGCGGCAGGCGCTGGCGAAGGCCTGAGCAGTTGCTAGAACACGTTCTAGTTGCGACCATCGCGCGGTGAGCGACGACGACGAGACCGACTACGACGTCGTGGTCGTGGGCTCGGGCGGCGGTGCCCTCACCGGCGCGGCCCTGGCCGCCAAGGCCGGGCTCTCGGTGTGCGTGGTCGAGAAGACACCCCTGATCGGTGGCACCTCGGCCTACTCCGGCGGCGCCTGCTGGCTGCCCGGCAGCCAGGTCCAGCAGCGCGCGGGCATCCCCGACTCGACCCAGGGTGCGCGCGACTATCTCGGCGCGATCCTCGAGGACGTCGACGGGTCCAAGGTCGAGGCGTTCCTCGCGACCGCGCCGCGGCTGGTCGCCGAGCTCGAGGACGACCCCGACCTCGACTTCGAGTGGCTCCCGTTCTCGGAGTACTACGACGCTCCCGGCCGGGTGCCCTTCGGCCGGTCGATCCAGCCGACCGCCGTCAAGCGGGCCGACCTGCGCCCGGAGGTCGCCGACCTCGTCCGGCCGCCGGTGGAGCGCGACCGGGCCGGCGAGGGCGGCCGCCGCACCCTGCGCGGCGGGCAGTCCCTCATCGCCCGGCTGGCCACGATCGTGGTCCGCGAGGGCGGGACCGTCCGGACCAACCTCCCGGTCACGGGACTGAGGACGGGCGACGGCGGCCGGGTCACCGGCATCGCCGCCATGTCGCCCGAGGGGCCGATCGAGCTCGGCGCCCGTCGCGGGGTGCTGCTGGCCGCCGGCGGCTTCGAGGGCAACGCGGAGATGCGCCGCGACCACGGGGTGCCCGGAGACACCGCCTGGACGATGGCCCCGCGAGGCACCAACACCGGAGAGCCGATCGAGGCGGCCGTGGCGCTGGGTGCCGCGACCGACTTCGGCGCGCTCGGCTGGTTCTGCCCCGGGCTCGAGCAGCCCGACGGCAGCGGCTCGTTCACCCTGGGTTTCCGCAGCGGGCTGATGGTCGACCAGACCGGCCGCCGCTACGCCAACGAGTGCCTGCCCTACGACCGGTTCGGCCGCGAGATGGCCAAGGCACCGGAGCGGATCCCGTCCTGGTACGTCTTCGACTCGCGCGAGGACGGCAGGCTCCCGGCGATCGCGATGCCGGAGGGCGACCCCGCGGCGCACCTCGAGGCCGGCACCTGGGTCAGCGCCGCCACGGTCGAGCAGCTCGCGGAGGCCGCCGGTCTCCCGGCGGACCAGCTGGCCGCGACGGTCGAGCGGTTCAACGCCTACGCCGAGACGGGCGTCGACGAGGAGTTCCACCGCGGCGAGGACGAGTACGACGTGTTCTTCGCGAGCGGCCACGGGCACAACAAGGCCCTCTCACGGCTCGACGCGCCGCCCTACTTCGCGGCCCGGTTCGTCCTCTCCGACCTCGGCACGAAGGGCGGCCTGGTCACCGACGCCGCCGGTCGCGTGCTGCGTGCGGACGGCACCCCGATCCCCGGCCTCTACGCCGCCGGCAACACCGCGGCGTCGGTCTTCGGCTCGGTCTACCCGGGCCCCGGCGCACCGCTCGGCTCGGCGATGGTCTTCGCCGCCCTGGCGGTCGAGGACATGCGGCGGGGCTGACCGGCAGGGCTGACCGGCGCCGAGCACGGCCCCGACGCGGCGGCTGCCCGACCCGGTCAGCGCACCGGCTGCCAGGCGTGGTCGGTGACGAACGCGTAGGCCCGCTTCTTCGGGAGCGTCCGGTCCGAGGAGTAGACCCGGACGCCGTAGGAGGCACCGTCGTACTGGACCAGCCAGCCGCCGCCCGCCCGCTTCTTCAGGAACGCCAGGTGCACGGTGGTGCCGAGGTCGTCGACGGTGACCTCGGAGCACGAGCGGAAGGTGGTCGCGCACGTGAACTCGCCGCCGCTGTAGATCGGGTCCACCGTCCAGGACACCGTGCCCCGCGCGACACCGTCCACGCTGCGCACGCCGCGCACCCACGGCGCCCTGCTGAGCCCGGTCTGCTCGAAGGTCTCGTCCGGCTTCAGGAGAGCGGCCAGACCCGCGGCGGTGAACTCGTCGACGTCGATCCTCGGCGGCGCGACCGGCGCGACCCCGGGCAGGATCAGCCGGTCGTCGGCGGCAGCCGCGACGAGGTCGTCCTCGGTGCTCATGACCTGGGCAGCGCCCCGAGCGCGCGGGTCGCGCGTCGGGTCGGTGGTCAGCACGACGACCTGCCCGGAGGCGTGCTCGACCGCCACCTGGGTCACGCCGTCGTGGGTGGCGACCTCCGCGGGTGCGGCGCCGGACGGCGCCGTGGTCCTGCTGCTCGCGAGGTGGCAGTCCCAGTCGGCGTCGGAGGTGCCGCACAGCCACTCGACCTCGTCCCACCCACTGGCGACCTCGACCTGGAGGCCGGCTGCGCGCGTCCGGCCGGTCTCCCACCGGTAGGTCGCGCCGAGGGCGTAGAGCGTGCCGTCGACGGTCGTCGTCTCCTTGGGGTCGACCTGGCGGTCGTAGGGCTGCAGGTGGAGGCGGTCGGCGTCGAGGCGCTCGGCGAGCACGTCGTTGTAGTAGCGCAGCACCTTGTTCACGCGGACCTTCGGGGTCTCGGTCGGCGGGACGGTGGGGGTCGGCGTCGTCGTCGGGGTCTCGCTGGGCGTCTCGGTCGGGGTGGGCGAGGACGAGTCGGTCGGCGTCGGGGTCGCGCTCGGGGTGGAGCTCGGGGTCGAGGTCGGCTCCTCCGTCGGTCCGGAGCCGTGGGTGGGCTGGTCCTGGGGCCCGGTGGTGGTCCCGTCGTGAGTGGTCGTGGCGCCGGGCGTGGTGCCGTGGGGGGCGTTCTTGGCCGGGGACTCGTCGCCTGCGGTGTGCTGGCTGCTGGGGTGACCGGCCAGGTCGAGGGCGTCCTGGTTGCCGCCGCCCCTGCCGGGCTCCGGCCGCGCGTCCTCACCGTGGTCGGCGGCGGGCGAGGTGCTGGGCGGCGCGGGGACCGTGCTCGTCGGGGGCTTGACCGGCGGCAGCTCGGTCGCGTGGGGGTCACCGGCGGTCAGGCTGGTGATGCCGACCACCACGGCCAGGGTCCCGGTGGTCGCGCCGGCCATCGCCACGCGCATCCGGAACAGCCGGCGGCGGCCGCGGCGTACGTCGTCCTCGGTCGGCACGATCGGGACGCTGACGCCCCGGGCCAGGGCGTGCAGTCTCTCCTCGAGGAAGCGGTCGGCGGGGTCGGTCATCGCCGTCCTCCTCGGTGGGTCGCGGAGGTGGCGGCCAGGAGCGCCGTCCGGAGCGTCGCCAGGGCGGCCGAGGTCTGGCTCTTCACGGTGCCCGGGCTGACGCCGAGGTCGGCGGCGGTCTCCTCCACCGACAGGCCCCAGTAGTGACGGAGCACCACCACGCGACGCTGCTTGGGGCCGAGGTCCTTCAGCGCCGCCCACAGGGCGTCGGAGTCCTCGGGAGCGACCCCGGCCGGAGCGGCGCGGTCGAGCCGCTCGTCCTCGGTGGGTGACTCCCGGCGCCACGGGCGGCGGGTCTCGTCGAGATGGCTGTTGATGATCACCCGGCGGACGTAGGCGTCCACGGAGTCGGCCCGGGAGGCCCGGGGCCAGGCGACGTAGAGCTTCGCGAGCGCGGTTTGCACGATGTCCTCGGCGCGGTGCGGGTCACCGCACAGCAGGTAGGCGGTGCGGAACAGGTGCGCGCGGCGACCGGCGACGTACGCCGTGAAGCCGTCGTCCCGTGTGCCGCCCAAGCGCCCGCTCCGAATGTCGGTGACCGAACCTCTGTTCTACCCCTCTGACGAGGTCCGACCCGGATCGGTTGGCTGGAACGGGAGAAAAAGTCAGGAGTCCTGGCCGGTTCCGGGGCCCTGCTGGCCGGGACCCGGTGGGAAACCGCCCGGTCCGCCCCGGCCGCCGGGGCCACCCGGGAAGGGGCCACCCGGGAAGGCGCCGCCCGGCCCGAACCGGTCCATCCGCCCGTCTCCGCCGCCGTCGTCGGTCGCGGCGTGGATGCCGAATCCTCCCACCCCACCGAGGACCAACCCGGCCAGCGCGACCGCCACCAGCGACCTGAGCCCGAAGACGCGGTCCCTCAGCCTCGGTCTCACGGGTGCGGCATCCGCCGCGGGAGTGGTCGGCTCCGGGGCGGCAGGAGGCTGCGTGGCAGTGGGCTCGGTGGGCTCGGTGGGCTCGGTGTCGCTCATGGCGACCACCGTGGTCCGCGGACCTGTGCCCCGGCTGTGCGTGGGTTCTGAAGTCTCAAGGTCCCTGGCAGCGTCCTCACAGGAAACGCACAGGGAGCGGGCACACGCTGACGGCATGACCGCAGGCTCCACCGCCGACCTGACCCGCGCCGACGGCTCGCCGCTGCGCGTGCTCGTGGTCGACGACGAGGTCAACATCGCGGAGCTGATCTCGATGGCGCTGCGCTACGAGGGCTGGCAGGTGCACACCGCCCACACCGGGACCTCCGCGGTCAACGCAGCCCGCGAGCAGGGTCCCGACGCCGTCGTGCTCGACATGATGCTTCCCGACATCGACGGCCTCGAGGTGCTGCGCCGGATGCGGACCTCGCTGCCCGACGTACCCGTGGTGTTCCTCACCGCACGCGACGCGGTCGAGGACCGGGTCGCGGGCCTGACCGCGGGCGGGGACGACTACGTCACCAAGCCGTTCTCCCTCGAGGAGCTCGTGGCCCGGCTGCGCGGACTGATGCGGCGGTCCGGCGCACAACGTGCCGCGACGACCTCGCTGCTGGTGGTCGGTGACCTCGAGCTAGACGAGGACAGCCACGAGGTCACCCGTGCGGGAGCGGAGATCTTCCTGACCGCGACCGAGTTCGAGCTGCTGCGGTTCCTGATGCGCAACCCGAAGCGGGTGCTGAGCAAGGCCCAGATCCTGGACCGGGTGTGGAACTACGACTTCGGCGGGCAGGCGAACGTCGTCGAGCTCTACATCTCCTACCTGCGCAAGAAGGTCGACGCCGGCCGGGCGCCGATGATCCACACGATGCGCGGCGCGGGGTACGTCCTGAAGCCGGCGTCGTGAGGTCGCTCAGCATCCGGCTGGTCCTGACCGCCGTCGCGCTGGTGGTCGTGGTGTCGGTGTTGATCGGCACGGCGGCCACCCTCGCCATCCGGAACCGGCTCACGGGGCAGGTCGACGACCAGCTCTCCGAGACGATCCTGCGCCTGGGCGGACCGGGCGGGGGCGACCCTGGAAACACCCGGCCCGGGACCGTCCAGGCCGGCTACCCCGGCGGCAGCGCCGATCCCGTCGGCTACCACTACGGCCTCGGCCCCGACTCCCGGACCGAGCTCAACGACGACGAGCTCGCCTCGCTCAGCGACGTCCACGTCGACGGCGAGGTCCACTCCGTCGACGTGGCCGGCATCGGCAGCTACCGCGCCAAGGCCGTCGACGGCCGGGTCAACGGCGAAGCCGGCACGATCGTGGTCGCCCTCCCCACCGATGACGTCGATGAGGCGGTCCACTCCCTCATCACCTACGAGGCGATCCTGATCGCCCTCGGTGCGCTCCTGGCGGCAGGCGGCGGCCTCCTGCTCGTCCGCCGACAGCTCCGCCCGCTGACCGAGGTGGCAGCCACCGCCCATGCGGTGGCGCAGCTGCCGCTCTCCCGGGGCGACATCGACCTGACCGAGCGGGTCCCCGGGCACCTCACCGACGAGCGCACCGAGGTCGGCCGGGTCGGCGCCGCGTTGAACGTCCTGCTCGACCACGTCGAGACCGCGCTGGACGAGCGGCACCGCAGCGAGCAGCAGGTCCGGCAGTTCGTCGGCGACGCCTCACACGAGCTGCGCACCCCGCTGGCCACGATCGCCGGCTACACCGAGCTGGCGCGGCGACGTCCCGACGGCGACAGCGTCCGGACCGCCTTGGGAAAGGTCGAGGAGGAGTCGGCCCGGATGACCTCGCTGGTCGAGGACCTGCTGCTCCTGGCCCGGCTCGACGCTGGTCGCCCGCTGGAGCGAGAGCCGGTCGACCTGACCCGGATGCTGCTCGAGGCGGTCTCCGACGCCCGCGTCGTGGCGCCCGACCACCGGTGGCGGCTCGACCTGCCGGACGCCCCGCTCGAGGTGGAGGGCGACGAGCAGCGGCTCCACCAGGTCGTCACCAACCTGCTGACCAACGCGCGCAAGCACACCCCTGCAGGCACCACGGTGACGGTGACCGGGCGCCCGGACGGGTTCGACGTCCACGACGACGGTCCCGGGTTCCCCGCGGACTTCGTCGAGCACGCCTTCGAGCGGTTCGCCCGGGTGGACCAGTCCCGGGAGCGGCGTGCCGACCACGGCGGCGGAGCCGGGCTCGGGCTCTCGCTGGTCGAGGCGATCGTGCGCTCCCACGCCGGCACCGTGACGCTGGACAGCGCGCCGAGTGGCACGACCATCGCGGTGCGGCTACCCTGACGGCGTACCCGGATTGTCTGACAATCTTCACGCACGGAGGAGGCGACACCATGACGGCGACCCAGCAGCAGCCGACCCACTCGGCCAGCTTTGGACGGACCGAGTTCGAGCGGGCCGAGGCGCGCACCGCGCACAACTACCACCCGCTGCCCGTGGTGCTCGCCCACGCCGAGGGCGCCTGGATGACCGACGTCGACGGGCGTCGCTTCCTCGACCTGCTGGCCGGCTACTCCGCGCTCAACTTCGGCCACGGCCACCCCGCGCTGCTCGCCGCCGCCCACGCCCAGCTCGACCAGCTGACGCTCACCAGCCGGGCCTTCGTGCACGACCGGTTCGCCGACTTCACCGCGGCGCTCGGCGACCTGTGCGGCAAGGACCTCGTGCTGCCGATGAACACCGGCGCCGAGGCCGTCGAGACCGCGATCAAGGTCTCCCGCAAGTGGGGCTACGAGGTCAAGGGCGTCCCCGCCGACCAGGCGAAGATCATCGTCGCGTCCGGCAACTTCCACGGCCGGACCACCACCATCGTCGGGTTCTCCGACGACCCCGACGCGCGCGACGGGTTCGGCCCGTTCACGCCCGGCTTCGTCATGGTCCCCTACGGCGACCTGACGGCCCTCGAGGCGGCCATCGACGCCAACACCGTCGCGGTCCTCATCGAGCCGATCCAGGGCGAGGGCGGCGTCGTCATCCCGCCCGACGGCTACCTGCGCGGCGTCCGCGACCTCTGCACCCAGCACGACGTGCTGTTCGCCGCCGACGAGATCCAGTCCGGCCTCGGCCGCACCGGCACGACCTTCGCGTGCGACCACGAGGACGTGGTGCCCGACATCTACATCCTCGGCAAGGCGCTCGGCGGCGGGATCGTCCCGGTCTCGGCGATCGTCGCCAACCAGGACGTCCTCGGCGTCCTCCGCCCCGGCCAGCACGGCAGCACCTTCGGCGGCAACCCGCTCGCGTGCTCGGTGGGGCTCGCCGTGGTCGAGATGCTGCGCACCGGAGAGCACCAGGCCCGCGCCACCGAGCTCGGCGTGCTGATGCGCGAGCGGCTCGACACGCTCCTCGGCCAGGGTGTGGTCGGCGTCCGCACCCGCGGCCTGTGGGCCGGGGTCGACGTCGACCCCGAGATCGGCACCGGCCGGATGGTCTGCGAGGCGCTCATGGCCCGCGGCGTGCTGGCCAAGGACACCCACGGCTCCACGATCCGGCTCGCACCCCCGCTGGTCGTCTCCCCCGACGACCTCATGTGGGGCCTCGACCAGCTCGAGGCCGTGGTCTCCGGGGCCTAGGAGCCTGCTCCTGGCCGACGAGGGCCGGGAGCGAGCCGGTGACGATCTCGAGCAGCTCGTCCCTGGTGACGCCGGCGGGGTCGGTGCCCCAGGCGATCACCAGCTCCTCGGTCATCGCCGACCAGCCGCGGACGACCAGACGGTTGTGCGGGGTGTCCGCGATCAGCAGGCCGTCCGGGTCCTCGCGGAAGATCCGCTCGGAGAGTGCGCCGCGGACCTCCTCGTAGATCGCGCGCAGCGCCTCGTTGCCCCCTCCCGCGCCCTTGAGCAGCGAGACGTAGCCCTCGAAGTTGGCCAGCACGTAGTCGACGTACGCCGTCAGGGAGGCCCGGAGCCGGTCGACGGGGTCCCCCGCGGCGGGGGGCTCGGTCTGGGCGATCAGGTCGTCTGCCGCGCGCCGCACGACCGCCTCGTGGAAGGCGTGCTTGTTGCCGAAGTAGTGGTAGAGGAGGCCACGCGAGACGCCGGCCTCCTCCGCCAGCAGGTCGATCGACACCTCGTCGAGCGAGCGGGTGGCCAGCAGCCGGACGCCCAGGTCGAGCAGCTGGCTGCGGCGCTCGTCGGGCGCGAGCCGGGAGCGCGTGGTGGCGGTCACGCACCCACTCTATTGACACTTGTTCAATAACGACAATACCGTCGGGACATGGCCTCTGAGCACACCGTCGACCACCTGATCATCGGCGCGGGGTTCGCGGGGCTGTGCGCCGCGATCAAGCTCCAGGAGGACGGCGAGACCGACTTCGTCGTGCTCGAGAAGGGCGCGGACGTGGGCGGCACCTGGCGGGACAACACCTACCCCGGCGCCACGTGTGACATCCCGAGCCAGCTCTACTCCTACTCGTTCGCCGCCTACGACTGGCCCAGCTCCTACTCACCGCAGCCGGACATCCAGGCCTACGTCACGCGGGTAGCGGAGGAGTCCGGGACCCTGGACCGGTTCGTCTTCGACACCGCGGTCGAGGACGCCGCGTGGGACGACGAGACCCAGCGCTGGACGGTCCGCACCAGCAACGGCACGTGGGTGTCGCGGACTCTCGTCGTCGGTGCCGGTGGGCTCTCGGCCCCCCGGCTGCCGGACATCGAGGGGCTCGACACCTTCCAGGGCGAGGTCTTCCACTCCGCGCGCTGGGACCACGACGTCGACCTGAGCGGCAAGCGGGTGGCCGTGATCGGCACCGGCGCCTCCGCGATCCAGATCGTGCCCGAGCTGCAGGAGCTGCTGCAGGAGACCGGCGGCCACCTCGACGTCTACCAGCGCACCGCGCCCTGGGTCATCCCGCGCAACGACCGCACCTACGGCAGGCTCGAGCGGGCCGCGCTCCGCCGCCTGCCCGGGCTGCAGAAGCTCTACCGGACCGGCCTCTACTGGGCCCACGAGGCCTACGTGCCGGCGTTCACGATCGAGCCGAGGATCGCCGCCCCCGCGCGCAAGGTGGCCCTGAAGAACATCGAGAAGGGCATCAAGGACGAGGAGCTGCGAGCCAAGGTCACCCCGAGCTTCGCGTTCGGGTGCAAGCGGGTGCTGCGCTCCAACACCTACTACCCGGCGCTCGATGCGGACAACACCGAGCTGGTCACGGACCCGATCGCCAAGGTGACGGGCAACGCGATCGTCACCGCGGACGGCGTGGAGCGCGAGATCGACGTCCTGGTCGTGGCGACCGGCTTCTACACGACCGAGCTGCCGATCACCGAGCACGTCACCGGCCGCGCCGGGCAGACGCTGGCCGACCGCTGGCGCGAGACCGGCATGGCGGCCTACAAGGGCACGACGGTGCCCGGCTTCCCGAACCTGTTCATGCTCGTGGGACCCAACACCGGCCAGGGCCACACCAGCATGATCTTCATCATCGAGTCCCAGGTCGCCTACCTGCGCGACGCACTGCGCCGGATGCGCCGGGAGGGGCTGTCCAGCGTCGAGCCGACCCAGGAGGTCACCGACCGCTGGAACAGCAGCCTGCAGAAGCGGATGGGCCGTACCGTGTGGACCACCGGCGGCTGCCAGAGCTGGTACCTCGACGCCCACGGCCGCAACACCACGCTCTGGCCGCGGTCCACCGTGGACTTCCGGCGCCGGCTGGCGTCCTTCGACGCCGACGCGTACGTCGAGGTGCCGGCATGAGGACCCTGGACGACAAGGTGGTCGTGATCACCGGCGCCGGGTCCGGCATCGGCCGGGCCCTGGCGCTCAACCTGGCCCGGCGCGGCTCGCTGCTCGCGCTGTCAGACGTGGACGAGACCGGCCTGGCCGAGACCGTCGCCCTGGTCGAGAAGGCCGGTCCCGTGCCGGTGCGCAGCGACCTGCTGGACGTCGCCGACCGCGACGCGGTCGCGCGCTACGCGCTCGACGTCGTGCAGGAGCTCGGGCGGGTCAACGTGGTCATCAACAACGCCGGCGTCGCGCTGGCCGGCGACTTCAACGACCTCGAGTACGCCGACATCGACTGGGTCGTAGGCGTCAACTTCTGGGGGGTCGTGCACGGCACCAAGGAGTTCCTGCCGCACCTGATCGCCTCCGGTGACGGTCACGTCGTCAACCTCTCCTCGCTGTTCGGGCTGGTGTCGATGCCCGGCCAGTCGATGTACAACGCGACCAAGTACGCCGTCCGCGGCATGACCGAGGCCCTGCGCGAGGAGATGCTGATCGCCGGTCACCCGGTCGGCGTGACCGCCGTGCACCCCGGCGGCATCAAGACCGCGATTGCGCGCAACGCACGCGTCTCGGCCAAGGAGAGCAAGGAGGAGACGGCCCAGCTCTTCGACGAGAAGCTGGCTCGGATGACGCCCGAGCGCGCCGCCGAGATCATCGTCAACGGCATCCTCAAGAACCGCGCCCGCGTCCTCGTCGGCATCGACGCGCACGCCATCCACCACCTCGCCAAGCTGCTCGGCTCGCGCTACCAGGACGTCGTCGCCAGGACGTCGAAGCGGGTGCTGCCGGACAAGGCCACCGTCGTCTGACGCGCCGTCCTTGCTGTAGAACCGTCGGGTGGCTCTGACCCCCGGCGACGCCGTACGTCTCGAGATGACCAAGTGGGGCGACCTGCCGCACTGGGAGATGGACGCGGTCTACCTCGGCGCCGACGCCGCCGGTGACTGGATCGGCTTCCCCATCGGCACCGGCATGTCGCGGCCGGGCGTGGCGATCACGACCAG
Organism: uncultured Actinomycetota bacterium; assembly: GCA_963766475.1. Lineage (GTDB taxonomy): Bacteria > Actinomycetota > Actinomycetes > Propionibacteriales > Nocardioidaceae > Nocardioides. Next base: position 297,826 of record CAVXZS010000015.1, read on the forward strand.
CAACGAGCAGGTGGGGCTGGTCCCCTCCGCCGGCACCGCGGTCGGCCGGGCGTGGCTGGCCACGTTCCACGGTCCGGGAGGGAGCGTGTGGACCTACGTCGACATGACGACCGTCCCCGAGTGGACCGGCCGCACGGTGCGCGCGGTCGACCTGGACCTCGATGTCATCGAGGGCCTCGACCGGGAGGTCTACGTCGACGACCAGGACGAGTTCGACGAGCACCGCGTCGAGCTCGGCTACCCGCGGGAGATCGTGGACCTGGCCATCGCGACGCGCGACGTCGTGCTGACCGCGGTGCGGGACAAGCACCCGCCCTTCGACGGGTCGGCCGAGCCGTGGTTCGACGTACTGCGGACCGTGACCTCGTGACGAGGGTGCCTGTGACAGCCTGACGAGGTGCGCATCGACTTCCACGCCTCGGCCGAGCCGACGCTCGGCGTGGAGTGGGAGCTCGCCCTGGTCGACCGGCGTACGCGCGACCTCCGCAACGACGCCGCCCACCTCTTCGCCCGGGCCAAGGCCCGGCTCCCCGAGCCGAGCCGGCTCCACAAGGAGCTGCTGAAGAACACCGTCGAGATCGTCACCGGCGTCTGCTCGACCACCAGCGAGGCGATGGCCGACCTGCGCCGCACCCTCGAGGTCGTGATCCCGGCCGGGGACGACCTCGGGCTCGACCTGTTCGGTGCGGGCACCCACCCCTTCGCGTCGTGGACGATGCAGCAGCTCACCGAGGGCCACCGCTACGAGGAGCTGATCAACCGCACCCAGTGGTGGGGGCGGCAGATGCTCATCTGGGGTGTGCACGTGCACGTCGGCATGCCGGACCGCGACCGGGTGCTGCCGGTCCTGTCGTCGTTGCTCAACCAGTTCCCCCACCTCCAGGCGCTCTCCGCGTCCTCGCCGATCTGGGCCGGCGTCGACACCGGCTACGCGTCCAACCGCGCGCTGATGTTCCAGCAGCTCCCCACCGCGGGGCTGCCGTTCCAGTTCGCGACCTGGCCGGAGTTCGAGTCGTTCGTCGGCGACGAGGTCACCACGGGCGTGATCGAGGAGCTGAGCGAGATCCGCTGGGACCTGCGCCCGGCGCCCAAGCTGGGCACGCTCGAGAACCGGGTCTGCGACGGCGTCTCCACGTTCGCCGACCTCTCCGCCCTGGTCGCGCTGATGCACTGCCTCGTCGTCGACCTCGACACCCGGCTGGCCGCCGGCGAGGAGCTGCCGGCGCTGCCGCCCTGGCACGTGCAGGAGAACAAGTGGCGCTCCGCCCGCTACGGGCTCGACGCGATCATCATCCTCGACGCCGACTCCCGCGAGGCGCCGCTCACCGACGACCTGGCGGACCTCGTCGGCCGCCTGGAGCCCGTGGCCGAGCGCCTCGGCTGCACCGCCGAGCTCGCGTCGGTGCTCGACATCCCCGTCCGCGGCGCGTCCTACCAGCGGCAGCGCGCCGTCGCCGCCGCCACGGACGGCGACCTCGTCGCGGTCGTCGACTCGGTGGTGCAGGAGCTCCGCTCGGAGCTCACGTGATCGCCCAGCAGCTCACCACCGAGCGGCTGCGTCTCGAGCCCCTCACCGTCGACCACGCCCCCGCCATGGTCGCCGTCCTGGCCGATCCCTCGCTCTACGAGTTCACCGGCGGCTCGCCGCCCACGCTGGCCGAGCTCTCCGCGCGCTACGACCGCCAGTCCGCCGGCCACTCGCCCGACGGCTCGGAGCTGTGGCTCAACTGGGTCGTCGTGCTCGGCAGCGATCCCGTCGGCTACGTCCAGGCCACGGTCGTGGGCGCGGAGGCCGAGATCGCCTGGGTGGTGTCCCCGGCACACCAGGGCCTGGGACTGGCCACCGAGGCCGCGACCGCGGTCGTGGACTGGCTGACCTCCGCAGGCGTCAGCCGTCTCGTCGCCCACGTCCACCCCGACCACGCTGCCTCTGCTCTCGTCGGCGCGCGGCTCGGCCTGCGACCCACCGACGTCGTCGAGGACGGCGAGGTCCGGTGGGTGCATGACTTCCAGGCCGAGTGGCAGGCCTGGCACGACGCGCGGGAGGAGCGGCTTCGAGACCCGCACGGGTGGCTGGCGATCACCGCGATCCACTGGCTGGGCTCCGACCCCCAGCGCTTCGACGACGTCCCCGGGGAGTGGACGGGCGACGACGAGGGCCGGGCCACGGTCACCCTCGCCCCGGGCGAGACCCTCGGCGTCGAGGGCGGCGCCACCCTCGCCGAGGGTGAGCACCGGTTCGGGCCGCTCGACGCCGTCGGGATCCGGCTGGCGTTCGGCGACGCCGTCGCCCAGGTGGCCGAGCGCGACGGCCGCCCGATCGTGCGTCCGCGCCATCCCGACTCGCCCAGCCTCCGGGCCTACCGCGGCACCCCCTGCTACCCCGCCGACCCCGCATGGGTCCGGCCGGGCCGGTTCGAGCCCTACGACGAGCCCGACGGCGACGCGGTCGGCGAGATCGCCTTCGAGCACGACGGCGCCGAGCACCGGCTGGTCGCCTGGGGCGAGGACGACGGGAGCCTCTGGATCCTGTTCCGCGACGCCACGTCGGGCGTCACGACGTACGCCGCCCTCCGTCAGCTCGTCGTCGCGCCACCATCGCCGGACGGGAGTGTGCGCATCGACTTCAACCGGGCGTTCAACATGCCCTGCGCCTACACCGAGCACGCCACCTGCCCGCTGCCCCCGGCGGCGAACACCCTGCCGTTCGCCGTCGAGGCCGGCGAGCAGATCCCTGACCTGGCTGACTAGGCGACGTCGCGCCGGGTCACCAGCCACCCTGCGACGACCGGGGTGAGCAGCAGGTAGCCGAGCAGCAGCACGGTCGCCTGCCCACCGCTGAGCGCGTCGAGCACGCCGGGCGTCGGGTCGGGGCCACCGGCGCCGACGATCGAGCCGACCAGCGAACCGCCGCCCGTGCCGGGCAGGAACTTGGTGAACGCCTCCACCGGTCCGAGGAGCTCGCCGACGCCGCGCAGGAGGTTCTCCACGACCAGGGTCCAGACCAGTCCGAGGCCGACGGACAGCGCCGGGCCGCGCGCCAGGGTGCCGAGCAGGAAGCCGATCAGGGCCCACATCTCCATGACCAGGAACCCCGCGCCCAGCGACTCGCCGAGGTCGCCGAGGCCGGGCCACACGACGTGCTGGGACTCCGTGGCCGCGACCAGCAGGGAGATCCCGAAGGCCCACGCGAGGGTCGCCAGCACGGTGCAGACCACGAACGCCGTCAGCGCCGCGAACGAGCCCACGACCACCGACGGCCGAGCCGGCCCCTGGGTGAACACGGTCTTCCAGGTGCCCCACCCGTAGCCGTTGCCGGCCACGAGGGCGCCGAGCACCAGCATCAGCGCCCCGCCGAACATCGGCATGCCCTGGAGGATCACGTGGGGCACGTTGGCCGGGAGGATCTCGGCGAGCAGGCTGTCCGCGGTCTCCCCCTCGTTGGAGAAGCTGGAGTCCCCGGTCCGGTACGACAGGTAGTTGAAGAGGTAGCCGAACATCGTGGTCAGCGCCATCCACGCGCCGATCGTGATCCAGACCGCCGGCCACTTCCGCAGCCGCAGCAGCTCGGCCCTGGTGCTGGCCAGCGCGCCGGCGAGCGGGCCGGTGGTGGTGGTCGTCGGGCTCGTCGCACTCGTCGTCGTGGTCATCGGGTCGCCTCCAGCTCGTCGCTCTTCGGGGTGCTCATGTCTGTGCTGTTCTCGGTGCTCTTCTCGGTGCTCTTCTCGGTGCGGGTCATCTCGAAGAAGACCTCTTCCAGGGTTCGCGCGACGCTGCCGACCTCGTGCACCTCGACACCGTCGGCCACCAGCTGGCGGACCAGCTCGGGTGCGCGGTCCGCGGCGAGGTCGACCAGGACCCGGTCGCCGTCCACGTGGGCCCCGTCGTCGCCGGCCATGCCCATCGCGACCGCGAGGACCCGGTCGACCGGCTCTGCGCGGACCACCAGCGACGCGCCACCGCGCAGGTCCGACACCGTCGACTCCTTGAGCAGCACGCCGTTGCTGATCACGCCGACGCGGTCGCAGATCTCCTGGACCTCGTCGAGCAGGTGGCTGGAGAGCAGCACGGTCTGGCCGCCCCGCGCCAGGTCGACGATCAGGCGCCGCATGTCGACCATGCCCGCGGGGTCGAGGCCGTTGGTCGGCTCGTCGAGCACCACCAGGTCGGGGTCGCCCATCAGCGCCGAGGCCACGCCCAGCCGCTGCTTCATGCCGAGCGAGTAGGACTTGAACTTGTCGCCGCCGCGGGAGCCGAGGTCGACCCGCTCGAGCGCCTGGTCGGCGTCGGTCTCCGGCAGGCCGCGGTAGCGCGCCATCACCCGGAGGTTGTCGCGCCCGCTGAGGTAGGGGTAGAAGCCGGGGCCCTCGACCAGGGCGCCGATCCGGGCGTTGACCTCCGCGGTGCCGGCCCGCTTCCCGAGGACGACGGCCGAGCCCGAGGTGGGCCGGATGAGTCCGAGGATCATCCGGAGCGTGGTGGTCTTGCCCGCGCCGTTCGGCCCGAGGAAGCCGTAGACCTCGCCGCGCCTGACCGTGAGGCTGACCCGGTCGGCGGCCAGCCGGTCGCCGTACTTCTTGGTCAGCTCCTTCGTCTGCACCACGGTGCCCGTGTCGGTGCCGGAGTCGTCATGGTTGAGGTTCATGCCGTCCACGATCGCCGGGTCTGGCCGCCGTGCCATCCGACGGACAGAGGCTGCGCGCTACGCAGATCTGCGTAGCCCGGCTACGCCGCCGAGGGGACGTCCGAGGCCCGGTCGCGGGCCTAGGCTCGACGGCGTGAACCCGCCCCCACGCAGCTCAGGCGTGGACCTGCTCTGGCTGGTCCCGCTGGCCTGGGTCGTGGTGGCAGGCTCGTTCTTCACCAACGTCTCCGACGACCACGCGGCACCGTCGGGCTACCAGCCCTGGCTCGCGGCCGGCATCGGCCTGGTCGCGGTCGGCGGGCTCCTCCTGTCACTGCGCTGGCCACTCCGGGGCGCCGTGACCTCCTTCGGTGCGGTGACCGTGTTCGTGGTGGCCGACGTCCGCGACGGTCCCGTCTACCTGAGCCTCGCCGCGGCTGCCTTCCTGGTTGCCGTCCGCGTACCCGTCCGGCGGTGGCTGCGAGTGGTCGTCGGCGGCATCCTGGCGGTGTGCGCCGCGCTCGTCGTGCGGGCCGTCGCCAACTACGACAACGAGCGTTCGATGTGGCAGCTGCTCGGCGTCCTCGCGGTGGGCGCCGCCGGCGCGGCGATCGGGACGCTGGTGCGGACGCGAGGCATCGCGCTGGTCGAGCGAGCACGAACCGTGGCCACCGAGGAGCAGCTCAAGATGGCACAGGAGCTCCACGACGGCGTCGGGCACGGGCTCGCCGTGATCGCGATGCAGGCCGGCGTCGGGCTGCACGTGCTCGACCGCGACCCCGCGGCCGCCCGCACCGCGCTCGAGGCCATCCGGGACAGCGCCCGGGAGTCGCTGGACGCCCTGCGCTCCGAGCTGGCCCAGATCTCGGGGACCCAGATCTCGGATGGCCCGGCGCCCCGTCGGCCACGTCAGGGCGTCGCCGACCTGGACGCGCTGGTCGACCGGGTGCGCTCCGCCGGCCTCTCCGTCGAGCTGAGCGGCTCGCCCGGCGAGCTCGCCGGGCCGGTCGACGCGGTCGTCTACGGCGTGGTGCAGGAGGGGCTGACCAACGTGCTCCGGCACGCCTCGGCCACGTCGGTCCGGGTCCGGCTGGACCGGTCCGACGAGCGGCTGGCCGTCTCCGTCGAGGACGACGGGCGCGGCGGCCCCGACGGCTCCACCGACGGGGGCCCGCCCGACGAGGGCATGGGGCTGCGCGGCATGCGCGAGCGGGTCCGGGCCCTGGGCGGCGACTTCACGGCGGGGCCCCGACCCGCGGGCGGCTTCGCGGTGCGCGCGGTGCTGCCGCTGTGAACGACGCGCCCCCGGGCGACGTACCGGTTCGCGTCGCCGTCATCGACGACCAGGAGCTGGTCCGGATGGGGCTGCGCACCCTGATCGGCTCCGAGCCGGGTCTCGAGCTGGTCGGCGAGGCCGCGGACGGGCGCGCGGGGCTCCGCCTGATCCGATCGACGCGGCCGCAGGTGGTGCTGTGCGACATCCGGATGCCCGACGTCGACGGGCTCGAGCTGCTGCGCGAGGTCACCGCCGACGCCTCGCTCGCCGACGTGCGGGTGGTCATGCTGACCACCTTCGAGCTCGACGAGTACGTCTTCGAGGCCCTGCGCAACGGCGCCAGCGGGTTCCTGCTCAAGGACACCGACCCCGTTGCGTTGCTCGACGCCGTACGGGTCGTCGCCGACGGCGGCTCCCTCCTCGCGCCGAGCGTGACCCGCCGGGTGATCGAGCAGTTCGGGACGACGTCCGCCCGCCGTACCCCTCATCCCCAGCTGGACCAGCTCACCGAACGAGAGCGCGAGGTGGTCGCCTGGGTGGCGAGCGGCCGGTCCAACCAGGAGATCGCCGAGGTCCTCGTGGTCAGCCCGGACACCGTGCGCACCCACGTGTCGCGGGCGATGGTGAAGCTGCACGCGCGAGACCGGGCCCAGCTGGTCGTCTTCGCCATGGAGTCGGGGCTGACGCCGCCACCCGGCCCGTGACGTCGCCACCCGGCCCGTGACGTCGCCACCCGGCCCGTGACGTCATACGGACGGTGCCACTGGCAAGGCTGACGGCGTATGACGTCCCCCGGCAGCCCGCGGTCAGTAGCCGCCCTCGGGTGGCACCATCTCCAGGCGTACGCCGAGGAGCCGCACGGGACGATCGTGCTCGACCCGGTCCAGGAGGCTCACCGCGTGCTCGGCCAGGTGCTCGGGGTCGTTGCTCGGCCCGGGGAGGGTCAGGCTGCGGCTCACCGTGAAGAACGGCTTGTAGCGCAGCTTGAGCCCCACCCGCGCCGCCGGCCGGCCCTCCTTGTCGATGTCGGCGACCACCTGCCGGGTCAGTGTGCGGACCTCCTCGGCGATGCGGTCCCAGTCGTCGAGGTCCTCCTGGAACGTCGTCTCCCGCCCGTGCGCCCGTGGCACCCACGCCTCTCCCGTGACCGCGCTGTCGCTGACCCCACGGCCGAGGCGGTGGTACCACGGGCCCATCGTCGGCCCCAGCTCCGCGGCCAGCACCCGTGCGTCCGACTGCGCGAGCTGGGTGACCGTGTCGATGCCGAGCGCGGCGAGCTTCTTCGCCGTCTTGCCCCCGATCCCCCACAGCGCGGTCGTCGGCCGGTCGCCCATCACCTCGAACCAGTTCTCCTCGGTCAGCACGTAGCTGCCCCGCGGCTTCCCGAACTCCGTCGCGATCTTCGCCCTCAGCTTGTTGTCACCGATCCCCACCGAGCAATGGAGCCGCGTCTCCTCCAGCACCCGCGCCCGAATGTGCTCCGCAAACGCCACGGGGTCCGAGGACCCACCCGGGGCCCCCTTCCCCAAGGAGGGTTCGGGCCCCTCCTGCTGCACGGGTGGGAGGCTCCCCTGCCCCGCCTCCTCCACCGGTGGTGCTGCTCCTGCTGCTGCTTCGGCTTCGAGCTCCTCCGCCGCGCCGGCCCACGGCCGGCCGCGACCGAGCTGGCCACTGCGAGCGATTGCGCTGGCGTCGCCGGGTCGAGGTCCGGCGGCGAGGAACGCCTCGTCCCAGCCGAGGACGTCGACGACGACCGGCCGGCCGCCCCACTCGAGCGAGCGGATCGTGCCCATCACCGCAGCCGACGCCTCGTCGTAGGCCTCCCGGTCGACCGGCAGGAACACCGCGTCCGGGCACTTGCGGGCCGCGATCCGCAATGCCATGCCGGAGCCGACGCCGTACTCCCGCGCCTCGTAGGACGCGGTCGACACGACGCCGCGCTTCGTCGGGTCGCCGTCGCCGCCGACGATGACCGGCCGCCCGGCGAGCTCGGGCCGGCGCAGCACCTCGACCGCGGCGATGAACTGGTCGAGGTCCACGTGCAGGACCCAGTGCTCGATCGGGTGCTCGATCGGGTGCTCGATGGGGTGCTCGATCGGGTGCTCACTCGGCTGCACGCCAGTCGGACCGGCCGGGTCGCCCTCACTCATCGCCGACCGAGCCGCCCGGACCCGGGGCGGACTCCCACCGCGGCGGCGGCGGCAGCGCCTCGGTCGACTCGATCTGGGACATCCCGGTGAGGAGCAGCAGGTCGACGATGACCGAGCGCAGCTGACCCAGGACCAGCTCCGCCGTCATCTCCTCCGACCGCTCGACCAGCCCCGACGCCTCACCGACCAGCATCAGCGCGTCACGCGCGGCGACCGCCATCCGGTCCGCCGCGAGCTCGTCGGCCACCATGTCGGCGGCGTCCGCGAGGTCGAGGGCCAGCAGCGAGTAGGACTTCGGGACGGGCCGCTGGTGGTAGGCCGCCACGGCCGTGTGACGCACCAGGACACGAGTGCTGCGCAACGCCCGGTCGAGCGGCTCGACCAGCTCGGCCATCCGCCGGATGTCGGGGCGGTGCCGGACTCGGAACGGCGAGGACGACACCACCGCCATCCCCTCGTCGGCGGCGTCCTGCAGCTCCCGGATCAGGGTGTCGGTCTGCCGGGCGTCGGCCAGCAGCTCGAGGCCTCGCTCGGCCACGCCGTCGACCATCACCTCGCCGGCGGCGCGCAGCAGCGCGGAGATCTTCCTGACCACGATCGCCGCACGCTCCCGCGGGCGACGCAGGGCAGCAGCCGGCACCAGGGTCGCCGCCACCAGGGCCACGCACCCCCCGACCAGGGCGTCGCTCCAGCGGACCAGGGCGTCGGACGGCGCCGGGACCAGCGCGGAGATGATGATCGACTGCACCGCCGCCTGGGTGACGAACATCTGGCCGCTCGTGATCAGCAGCGCGGACGTCATCGACAGCGTGACCACCAGCGTCAGCTGCCACCAGCCCGATCCGATCAGGATCGCGAGCAGGTCGGCGAGCAGCACCCCGAGGGCGACGCCCGTCATCACCTCGGCGACCCGCCGCAGCCGCTGGCCGTAGGACGTGCCGAGGCTCACCACTGCGGCGACCGGCGCGAAGAACGGCCTCTGGTGGCCGAGCAGGTCGGCGGCGATCAGCCAGGCGACACCGGCGGCGGCCGCGCACTGGGCGACCTGCCACCGCTTGGCGCTGACCCGGTCGACGCGAGCCCGCAGGGAGTCCCTGCCGCGGTCCCACAGCCGGTCGACCAGCTCCGCCTCGGCCTCCATGTCGGTCGATGCTGCCAGACCGCGGAGTCCGTGGGCCCGCGGCGCCGGACGCCGGTCACGGCAGCCTCGTGGCGCCGGGTGCGAGGGTCGTCGTGGCGGGCGGCGAGGCGGCCACCCAGAGCGCGACGGCGGCTGCACCGGCGGCGGCGAGCAGGCCGAGGGTGCGCAAGGGTTGTGGCAGGTGCATGGGTCCTCCCCGAGTGATCGGCTGGTTCGGATCGACGCTAGGGCGGACGGGCGACGGTTGCCGGCCGAGAAGGGCCGGCTGTGGACAAGGGGCCGTCGGCGCTCGGCTGTGGAGAGCAGGTGGCCGGGAGGGTCGCCAAAGATCGCGGCGACCGGGTAAGGGTTGGCTGGGGTTGTGGCGCCCGGCACCGCGCGGAAGGATCGCCAGCCATCCCCGCAAACCAGAAGGAGTCCGGTGGCCACACCGATCGATCCGACCTCCGCGGCGTTCCTGATCGCCGAGAACCGCAGCATGCCGATGCACGTCGGCGGCCTGCAGCTGTTCGAGAAGCCGGACGACGCGGGCCGCAACTACACCCGCGAGATGTTCGAGTCGATGCGCGACGTCGAGGAGATCCGGCCGCTCTACCTCAAGCATCCCCACCGCTCCATCCGCACCGGCGGCCAGCTGGTGTGGAAGGAGGACGACCAGTTCGACATCGAGCACCACCTCCGCCACAGCGCCCTGCCCAAGCCCGGACGGGTGCGTGAGCTGCTCGAGCTCTGCGGCCGGTTGCACTCGACCCGCCTCGCGTGGGAGCGGCCGCTGTGGGAGACGCACATCATCGAGGGGCTCCGCGACGGCCGCGTCGCCCAGTACTCCAAGCTCCACCACGCCCTCGTCGACGGGATCTCGGCGATGCGGCTGCTCCAGAGCGTGCTCACGACCGACCCCGACAAGCGCGACATGCCGGCCCCCTGGGGCGCGGCCGCCGGGTCGCGCAGCCGCAAGCCCGCACTCGACCACAACCTCTCCGACATTCCGATGACTGCGCTGCGCGGCGCCCTCGGCATCACCGCGGAGGCGGCCGGCATGCCCAGCGCCCTGGTCAAGACCCTCGCCAAGGGGCTGCGCAACGAGACCTCGGCGCTCTCCCTCTACGCCCCACGCACGCTGTTCAACCAGAAGATCACCGGCTCACGACGGTTCGCGGCCCAGGACTGGCCGATCGAGCGGCTCCGAGGCATCGGCAAGGCCACCGGCACCACGCTGAACGACGTCGTGCTCGCGATGTGCAGCGGCGCCGTCCGCGCCTACCTGCTCGAGCTCGACGCGCTCCCCGAGGCCCCGCTGGTCGCGATGGTGCCGGTCGGCCTGAACGCCAAGCAGTCGCACGTCGCCTCCGCCGAGGGCGGCAACGCCGTCGGCGCGGTCATGTGCCAGCTCGCGACCGACCGCAGCGACCCCGGCAACCGGCTCCGGTCGATCCACGCCTCGATGAAGGACGGCAAGCAGGCCCTCGAGGGGATGACGCCGGTCCAGATCCTCGCGATGAGCGCCCTCGGCCAGGCCCCCGCGATCCTCACGCCGATGCTGCGGATGCAGGGCATCATCCGGCCGCCCTACAACCTCATCATCAGCAACGTCCCCGGCCCGCGCACGACCCACTACTGGAACGGCGCCAAGATGGTCGGCACCTACCCGCTCTCGATCCCTATCAACGGGATGGCGCTCAACATCACCTGCACGTCGTACGACGGCAACATGGCCTTCGGCCTCACCGGCTGCCGGCGCACGGTGCCGCACCTGCAGCGGCTGCTCACCTATCTCGACGACGAGGTGACGGCACTGGAGAAGGCAGCCGGCATCTGACCCGACCGACCCACGGAGGTCCCCATCACCACAGCACCCGCGTCCGAGCCGACGTCCGAGCCGGCGCCAACAGCCACCGAGCCCACCACCCCGTCCGAGCCCGGCTCGACGTTCTTCCTCGACCTCGCGACGATCGCCGGCTCGTCCACGGCCAAGGGCTTCGAAGGCCAGATCCCGCTGCTCACGTGGGGCTGGGGTGTCGACTCCTCCGCGACCGTGCTCGTCGGCGGCGGCGCCGGCGCCGGCAAGCCGACCCCCCAGGACGTCGTCCTCCGCGCCCGGACCGGCATGCACTCGCCGAAGATCCTCACCGCGGTCAACACCGGCAAGCACCTGCGCTCCGCGGTGCTCACCTGCGTGAAGCCCGGCAACCGGCCGTTCACGTTCATGACCCTGACGTTCGAGGACGTGATCCTCACCGGCTACTACGTCACCCCGGACGCCAAGGACGGCGTGCCCCTCGACCTGGTGCGCCTGAAGTTCGCCAAGGTCACCCAGCGGTTCTTCACCCAGAACCCCGACGGTACGTCGGGCCAGCCGGTCGTCTCGTCGTTCGACTACAAGACCAACACCGCCGGCCCCTGACGGGAGCCCCGCGGGAGCGGTGGCGGAGCAACCGTTGTCCACGGGGAGAAGCGTTGCTGGCCCACCGCCGCCCTGTGCACAAGGGTTGCTGACCCACCGCCACCAGGGGGCGAGGGCCGAGGTTCACGGTCGTTCGTCGAGCCCGCCGCCGAGTCTCGCCGCGACCGCGCGGAGCCGCGCGCGGGTGATGTCGGCGACGGTGAGCAGGCCGGCGTTGCGGGCGTTGGAGCCCTCGCGGGTCGGCTCGGCGGAGTTGACGCTCACGCAGCGCCGCGTCCCGCCGTCCTCCGCGTTGGCGAGCGCGACCGCGTGCCCCGTCGTGCCGCTACCCGCGAAGAAGTCGAGCACCAGGGCGTCGTCGGGCATCGTCGCCAGGATCCGCCGGAGCAGCCCGGTCGGCTTGGGCGACTCGAAGACGTGGCCGACGATCTCCTTCAGCTCCGCCACCGCGGTGTCGGTCGAGCCGACCTCCTCGGCCAGCCAGATCGTGCGGAGCTTCTTGCGCCGGCCGCCGGGGGTGTCGCGGTGCAGCCAGTCCTTCTGGAACACGTCGACCCGCTCGCCGTGCCTGCCCTTGATCCGCCGACACACGAGGTCACCGCCGCGCTCGTCGATGAGCGGCGCGCTCCACCGCCACACCGCCGGCGTGCCGTCGCCGAAGACCGGTGCGATCTCGTGGCCACCCTCGAACGGCCGGGTCCGCACCAGCCCGCTGTCCGGGTCGCCGTAGACCGGGAAGTGCAGGGTCCGCGCCGTCACCGGGTTGAACTTCTTGTTGGTGTTGCGCAGCGGCAGGTGGCGGTACCTGCGCCCCTCCCCGTCGACCAGCGGGAAGTCGCTCTCCACCACGGCGTCCGGGCTGCTCGCGTCGAGCGCGGTCGACCGCGCATCCTTGGCGTAGACCAGCAGGTACTCGTGGCTGGTCGCGAACCCCTTCCCCAGCTGCCGCCCCTTCGGGTTGAGGTTCACCACGACCTGGGCCAGGAAGTTGGCCTCCCCGAACACCTCGTCCATCAGCAGCCGCAGGTACGCCGCCTCGTTGTCGTCGATGCTCGCGAAGATCGCGCCCCGCTCCGCCATGAGCTCGCGCGCCGCCTCGAGCCGCGGGCGCATCATCGCCACCCACGCGTCGTGCCGGCTGCCACCCTGCTCGCCGCGGATGTCGTCGCGGTAGGCGAACTCGTTGCCGGTGTTGTAGGGCGGGTCGATGTAGACCAGGTCGACCTTCCCGAACGCCGCCTCCAGGGTCGGAAGCACGTCGAGGTTGTCGCCCTCGATGAACGTGTTCCACGGCAGGTCGGCCACGCCGGCGACCCTAGCCGCGGTCGTACCCCACCAGCGTCGGCGTGGCCGTGAGCACCTGGAGGTCGACCGGCGGGCCGGGGACCGTCACCTCGCCGTTCACGGCGGCCGACGGACCGCCGTTGACGGTGTAGGTCGCCGTGTACGTCGTGTCCACGCTCGGCGCGACCCTGCCCTTCTCGAGGTAGCGGTGCGTCACCTCGAGGTCCGGGTACGGCGCCCCCGGCCGGTCGGTCACGAGCGACTCACCGTCCCCGAACCGCCAGCCGAACCTGCTCGGCACGATGTGCAGGTCCACGCGCTGGCCGAGCAGCGATCACGGTTCTGTCGAAGGCCGGGTGTCCGGTGAAGAAGTTCGTGTCGAAGTTGACCAGGGTCCGACCGTTTGGCTGGTTGAACCTCGAGCGACGAAGGTGGCAACGGAAGCACGCGCGAACAGCGGCCGCAACCATGCCGGAGTGATCTCGGAGCGACCTCCGTCGGCGGGATGCCGCAGAACGCGAATGGGTCCTCCCCAATGCGTGATCGCCGTTGCGACGCAGATGGCATCGAGATCCGGAGTCCGTAGGTCCTGCGGTGGTCGTCTGGCATCAGCCATCACAGTCTGGCTGGCAGACCGTCAACCGTGACAACGCGATGCACGCCGTTGACGATCGCGGTGACTGTCTCGAAATGGCATGCCGCTGCGTTCGCCATCGCGAGGCATCGACCGACAGCGGGAGCAAGCACGAGTGGCACCAGGCAGCGCTGATCACGAGAGCAACTCGATGACATCGAAAAGCCAGTCGTCGGACGCCTTCTACAGCTCAAGGTACACAGCGATTCGCTTGCGGCTTCGGAGTGACGGTTCGGCACCTGCGCTGTTGATCGTCGTAGATCCCTGCGGCGACATGACACCGCCAGCATTGACCTTGACGGTCGGTCACTGATCGGACGACCAGGGCTGCTCGACGATTGTCCATCTCCACCTCCGGTCGAATGAGCCGCCAGCTCGAATGACGTCCTCGATGAGCCCGATCAGTTCGTCGCAGTTGCACTGCAGTCGGCGTCGTAGCCGACCCAGGGCGTGTCGTATCCCGACTGCCAGCGCCGAGTTCCACGCTTCCACCCACGCACGCACCGTGTCCTCAGGACCCAGCGCCGGCGTAGCCGACACCGTCGGCGAGGTACTCACCGTCGCCGACGAGCTCGAGGCCGACGGCGTGGGATCGCCGATGTCCGGCTTCGGGTCGTCGTCGGAGCACGCACCGACCAAGCACACAGCCAGCAACGTGGCGAGCGCCCAACGCGTGCGGATCATGCGGGTCCACCCCCGAGAAAAGAGAACCTTGACCCGAACCTACCGCCGCACCCGGACAACCCGCGACCCACAGATCCGCCCCTGTGGATGACCCGATTCCGCGGACAGGAGCAGGGACGGTCCGGATACTTCCGCACATGGTGCTCCCCGGGCCGCTGCCGGTCGCGCAGCCTCCCCCGCCGGAGCCGCCGCCGGTCGCCGAGCGATGGAAGTGGCGCGTCGGCATCGCCCTGGGCGTCGCGGGCGTGCTGCTCGCCGTGAAGGTGGTCCTGGGCCTGCTGGGGGCGCTCAGCGGGGGCAGCTATGCGTTCATGGAGATGCAGGGTGACGACCCGGTGACGTGGAACCACTGCCAGGCGATCCGCTACCAGGTCAACCCGAAGGGCGCGCCCGCGGACTGGGCGACGATCGTCGACCGGGCCGTCGCCGACGTCGAGGAGGCCAGCGGCTTCGTCTTCGCCGACCGTGGCACGACGGTGAAGACCCAGCTGATCGGGTCGAGGTACCAGGGCAACGAGTGGGAGCCGGTCCTCATCCTCTGGTCGGACCGCTACCAGGACCTCTCCCTCGACGGCGGCGTGATCGGTCGCGGTGGCTCCGCGCCGATCGAGGTCGACGGGCGGCTGCGGTTCGTCATCGGCCAGGTCAGTCTCGACTCCAACGTCGAGGACCCGGTCGCGACCCAGATGGTGCTCGAGCACGAGCTCGGCCACGTCCTCGGTCTCGACCACACCAGCGACTCCGACCAGCTGATGTACGCCGGCTACCACGGTCAGGACGGCTTCGGGAAGGGCGACCTCAACGGGCTGAAGCGGCTGCACGACGTACCGTGCAGCTGAGGGCTATTGACTAGGGGTGATCCCTAGCGAATCATCGACAGCGTGCCGCGCACCTACCACTCCGAACGCCGCGCGGAGCAGGCCCGGCTCACGCGGCGACGGGTGCTGGCCGCGGCCACCGGGCTCTTCGAGCGCCAGGGGTACGCCGCCACGACGGTCCGCGCGGTCGCTGCGGACGCGGGCGTCTCGGTCCAGACCGTCGAGCAGGCCTTCGGCAGCAAGCCCCGGCTGCTCAAGGCGTGCATCGACGTGGCCATCGCCGGCGACGACGAGGCCGTCCCGATGCTCGAGCGCGAGTGGACCGCGAGCGCGCGGGCGGCGGCCTCCCCGCGGGAGGTCCTCACGACCGTCGCGAGCGTCCTCGGCCCGGCCCAGGAGCGCTCCGCCGGCCTCGTCCTGGCCGGCTTCGAGGGCGCGGCGTCCGACGAGGGCCTGGCGCGGCTGGCCGACGAGCTGACCCGCCAGCGCCGCGGGACCGCCACCTGGATCGTGCGCGAGCTGCGACGCACCTCGAGGCTGCGCGAATCCGAGCGCGACTCGGTCGACACCCTCTGGACGCTCATGGACCCGGCCGTCCACGTCCAGCTCGTCCGCCGGCTCGGCTGGACCCGCTCCCGCTACGAACGATGGTTCGCCACCTCGGCCGAGCACCTGCTCGTCCCCGACCGACAGGAAGACCCATGAGCGCCACCCGAGGAGCCCTCGGCTACCTGCAGCTGCCGACCACCGACGTCGAGGCGTCGATCGCGTTCTACGAGGCGGTGCTCGGCTGGCGCGGCGAAGCGGCCCATGCCAGCTTCGAGGCGCCCGGGCTGATCGGCCAGTGGACCACCGAGCTGACGCCCGGCGACACCGGCGCCGTGCCGTGGTTCACCGTCGAGGACCTCTACCCCACGCTGGAGCGGGTCACCGAGCACGGCGGCACGGTGCGCGGACGACCACAGCTCGACCAGGGCGAGCGGTGGCTGGTCGAGATCCAGGACCCCTCGGGCAACCGGCTCGGCCTGGTCGCACCGGCGCCCACGGCCCGGTCGCAGACCATGCTGATGGTGCGCGACGTCGAGGCCAGCAGCCGGTGGTACCAGCAGCTGCTCGGCCTCACCAGCGACCACGGCGGCCCCGACTACGAGCGGCTGCTCGCGGACGGCGACCTGGTGCTGCAGCTCCACCACGAGGACACCGACCACCACCACGGTCCCATCGGCAACCCCGGCGAGGCACGTGGCAACGGCGTACTCGTGTGGTTCGGCGCGGTGAGCGACTTCGACGGCGTGGTGGAGCGCGCCGGACGGCTCGCCGTCGAGGTGGTGAAGGCGCCGCACCGCAACCCGCCCGAGGGCGAGGGCAACGGCCCGGGCCACCGCGAGATCTGGGTCAAGGACCCCGACGGCTACGTCGTCGCCGTGGCCAGTCCGGATGGCGAGGCGTGGGAGCAGACCTGAGGGTCCTTGGGGCTGACCAGCAACACTGTGGAGGTGGAGGGATCCCGGCGTGAGCGCCGCGAGCAGCGGCGCTGGGAGCGCCGGATGCAGCGCCAGCTCCGTGCGCTCGACCGGGCGGCCGTCGCGGGGCCGGGTCTTCGGCGGGCCGTCAAGCCCCGGCGCACCGTCGGGCCGGTCCTGCCCGGACTGCTGATCAGCGGCATCCTGGCCGGGCTGGTGATGCTGCACGACCCCGGCATGACCGGCTACCGGTTCCGCCAGCTGGTCGACCACCTGAACGGCAACGGCGAGGGCTCCTACGCGTTCGTCGTCAACACCACCGACGGCGACCCCGTCGGCTGGGACCACTGCAAGGCGATCCACTACGTCGTCAACCCCGCCGGCGCTCCCGACCAGTGGGAGGACATCATCCGTGGCGGCGTCGCCGAGATCACCGACGCGAGCGGCTTCGACTTCCAGTACGACGGCACGTCGATCGAGCGCGGCTTCGACGAGCGCGTCGCCGACACCGACGACCCGCCGCCCGTGCTCATCGCCTGGGCGGACGCCGACGAGGTGCCCGACCTGGCGGGCTCCACCGCCGGCATCGGCGGCAGCACGCCCGCGCCGGTCCGCGGCCGGGTGGAGTTCGTCACCGGCATCGTCGTGCTCGACACCGAGGCCTACGACCGGATGGAGCGGCGCGGCGACGGGCGGTCCGAGCAGCTGATCCTCGCGCACGAGCTGGGTCACGTGCTCGGCCTCGACCACGTCGACGACGTCGACGAGCTGATGAACGCCGAGTACGTCGGCCAGGACGGCTTCGGCCCCGGCGACCGCGAGGGGCTGCAGCGGCTGCACGACCTCCCCTGCGCCTAGACGAGGAACATCACGCGTGGGCTCCCCGAAGCGGCGGGCGGATCTCCTTACCCTCGAGGGATGCGCAGCCGACTCGGACCACTCCTCGCGGCGATCGCCCTCGCGGCGACCACGGCGCTGACGGGCGGGCCGGGCTGGGCCGACGACAGCCAGACCTCCGACGGCGTCCGTGGCGCGCGGGCCCTGCCGATCCCCCGCGCGTTCCGCGTCCCGGACGTGTGGACGACGCTGCAGGCCTACCCGATCGCGCCCGGCGTGACCTTCGAGCAGTTCACGCTCACGGGCATGCGCGGCGTGACCCGCGGGCAGCTGGTGCGGATCGACCCGGCGACGCCCGGCGTGGGCCTCGACCTGGTGTCCGGACGCAACGTCGCGTCACGGCACGTCGTCGCCGACATGATGGATCCCGACGCCGTGGTCGGCGTCAACGGCGACTTCTTCGACATCCGCGACACCGAGGCCCCGCTCGGCGTGGCCAAGGACCGCCAGCGCGGGATCCTCAACGGCGTCCAGAGCGGCTGGAACACCGCCTTCTGGGTCGACGCCGCCGGCGTCCCCCACATCGGAGACCTCTACGCCGACGCCGTGCTCCGGCAGCGGCCGGACCTCGACATCACGAGCGTCAACTCGCCCTCCGTCCGGCCCGGCGAGGTCGGGCTCTACACCGGGAGGTGGGGCACGCTCAAGCAGTACCGCGTGGTCGACGGCCAGCGCCGCGGCGTGCGGATGGTGGTGGTCCGCCGCGGCCGGGTGGTCTCGAACCAGTCTCGGTTCCCCCGCTCGCTGCGGGTGAGCGACCTCGTGCTGGTGGGCCGCGGCGCCGGCGCCGGGCGGCTCGCGCCGCTCCGGGCCGGCCAGCGGGTCACCGCCGACGTCTCGCTCTCCGAGGACGTCGCGATGGCCCTCACCGGCAACATGTTCCTCGTGCGGGACGGGGTCCGGGTCGCGACCGACGACGTCGACCTGCACCCTCGCACCGCGATCGGCATCGACCGCGACACCGGACAGCTGCTGCTGCTCGTCGTCGACGGCCGCCAGGAGATCAGCCGCGGGTCCACCATGAAGGAGCTCGCCGACCTCTTCCAGCAGCTCGGCGCCGAGGACGCGCTCAACCTCGACGGCGGTGGCTCCTCGATCATGCTCGCCCGGGCGGCCGACGGGTCGCTCGCGGTGCTGAACTCGCCCTCCGACGGCCACCCACGGCCGGTCGCCAACGGCCTCGAGGTCACCTACGACGCGGCCCCCGCCGCGCGCTGATCAGCTGGCGGGAGCCACCACCAGCGCGACCGTGGTCATCGGCGCGAAGCACTCCACCTTCGGGCTGGGCACTTTGGCGGCCGTGATCACGAGCCCGGCGCCGGTCTCGTCCACGGACACCTCGGTCGGTGAGTCGCAGCCGATGGCCACGACCGCTGCATACAGCTCCTGACCGTCAGGCACCTCGGCTCCCGCGACCGCATCGTTGATCTGCTGGACCATGTCGTCGCTGTCGAACTGCGCGTTGAACCCCGCCACGCTCGCCTCGTCGCTCAGCGGGACCGCGACCGGCATCACGGCGCCTCCCGCGGCCGTCACCGTGATGGTGTCGACCAGCTCGAAGTCGACCTCGTCGTTCCCGTCGGCCGTGGGCGTGCCCGTCGACGGCGAGCCGGACGCCGTCGGCGTGGCGTCGTCGGTGGCCGTGCCGGACTCGTCGTCCCCGCAGCCGGAGGCGAGCACGGTGACGAGCAGGAGCGCGGGCAGGGCAGGTCCGAGAAACCGTCGCATGACCATGGGACGGTAGCGGCTCGGGCCGGGTTCCGGCAGGCTGCCCGCGTGGCACGCTTCACCCGGGCCGAGCTCGAGTCCTTCCGCGACGCCGAGGTCCCGGACCTGCTGCCTGCCACCGGGCTCAGGCTGCTCTTCGTCGGGATCAACCCCGGGCTCTGGACGGCGGCCACGCAGACGCACTTCGCACACCCGGCCAACCGCTTCTACCCCGCGCTGCTCGCCGCCGGGATCATCGAGCGGCCGATCGACCCGGCCGCCGGGATGACGGACCCCGACCGCGAGCACCTGACCTCGCGCGGCATCGGCATCACCAACGTCGTACGCCGGGCGACCGCGCGTGCCGACGAGCTCACCCACGACGAGCTCCGTGACGGCGGCGAGCGTCTGGTGGCCCTGGTCGAGCGGGTGCGGCCGCGGGTCGTCGCCCTGGCCGGGATCACCGCCTACCGCACGGCCTTCGGCCGCCGCACGGCCGTGCTCGGACGGCAGGAGGACACGCTCGGCGGCGCCGAGCTGTGGGTGGTCCCCAACCCGAGCGGGCTCAACGCCCATGAGACGGTGCCCACGCTCGCGACGGCGTACGCCGCGGCCGCGCGGGCCGCCGGAGTGATCTAGTCCCAGCATCGTCTTACGAGGTTTCGAGACGGGCGCAGAGCGCCCTCCTCAACCACCGTCCGCCGGGAACTGCTGGTCCTTGCCGAGCACGGTGAGCCCGTCCTCGACCAGGAAGCCGCGCTTCTCGTCGGCCACCGGGTCGACGCCGATCTCCGCGCCCGGCGGGACGATGACGTTCTTGTCCAGGATCGCGTTGCGGACCACCGCGCCCTCACCGACCCGGACGCCGTTCATCAGCACCGAGCTCTCCACGTGCGCACCGTTCGCGACGGCCACCGACGGGGACAGCACCGACTTCAGCACCGTGCCGCCGCTGACCACGACGCCCGGCGACAGCACCGCCTCGTCCGCCCGCGCGGGGGTGCCGTCGGCGCCCTGCACCACCTTGGCCGGCGGCTGCGGGCCGTAGGACGTGTAGATCGGCCACTGGAAGTTGTAGAGGTTGAACACCGGCAGCGGCGACACCACGTCCATGTGCGCCGCGAAGTACGACGCCAGGGTCCCGACGTCGCGCCAGTAGCCCCGGTCCCGGTCGGTCGAGCCGGGCACGACGTTGTCCTTGTAGTCGTAGACGCCGGCCTGCGCGCGCCGTACGAACGCCGGCACGATGTCGCCGCCCATGTCGTGCTTGGAGCCGTCGGTGGTCGCGTCCCGGGTCACCGCCTCGACCAGCGCGTCGGCGTCGAAGACGTAGTTGCCCATCGACGCGAGCACCTCGTCGGGGTTGTCCGGCAGCCCCTGCGGGTCGGTCGGCTTCTCGAGGAACTCCCGGATCCGGGTCGGCGAGTCCGGCTCCACGTCGATCACCCCGAACTGGTCGGCCAGCGAGATCGGCTGCCGGATCGCGGCGACCGTGCAGGCCGCGCCGCTCTCGATGTGCTGGTCGACCATCTGCGAGAAGTCCATCCGGTAGACGTGGTCGGCACCCACGACCACCACGATCTCCGGCTGCTCGTCGCGCATCAGGTTGAGCGACTGGAAGATCGCGTCCCCGCTGCCGAGGTACCAGTGCTTGCCGAGCCGCTGCTGGGCCGGGACCGGCGTCACGTAGTTGCCGAGCAGCGTCGACATCCGCCAGGTCTGGGTCACGTGCCGGTCCAGGCTGTGCGACTTGTACTGCGTCAGCACGACCACCTTGAGGTAGCCGGAGTTCACGACGTTGGAGAGGGCGAAGTCGATGAGCCGGTAGATGCCGGCGAAGGGCACCGCCGGCTTGGCCCGGTCCGCCGTCAGCGGCATCAGCCGTTTGCCCTCCCCGCCAGCAAGGACGATCGCGAGCACGTTCGGGCGCTTGACGGTCATGCTCAGGACAGTAACCACGAACGCACCGCAGGTCAGCCCGGCGAGCACGCGGGTCGGACCGCGGTAGCGTCGCCCCGTGCGGGTCGACGTGCTGAGCAAGGAGTACCCACCCGAGGTCTACGGCGGCGCGGGGGTGCACGTGGCCGAGCTGGTCCGCGCGCTCCGGGCCCGCGACGACCTCACCACCCGGGTGCACGCCTTCGGTGCGCCGCGCAACGAGGAGGGCACGGCGTCCTACGCCGACCTCGCCGAGCTCGCCGACGCCAACGGCGCCATCAAGACCCTCGGCGTCGACCTGGCGATCGCCGACAGCTGCGCCGGCACCGACCTGGTGCACTCCCACACCTGGTACGCCAACCTGGCCGGCCACCTCGCCGGGCTGCTGCACGGCGTGCCGCACGTGGTCACCGCTCACTCCCTCGAGCCGCTGCGCCCGTGGAAGGCCGAGCAGCTCGGCGGCGGTTACGCCGTCTCCTCGTGGGCCGAGCGCACCGCCTACGAAGCGGCCGCGGCGGTGATCGCGGTCTCGGCCGCCATGCGCGCCGACATCCTCCACGCCTACCCGGCGATCGACGCCGAACAGGTCCACGTCGTGCACAACGGCATCGACACCGAGCTGTGGTCCCCCATGCCGGACCCCGACCGGGTCCGGTCGCTGGGGGTCGACCCCGACCGGCCCTCGGTGGTCTTCGTCGGCCGGATCACCCGGCAGAAGGGGCTCCCGCTCTTCCTGCGCGCGGTCGCCCAGCTGCCGTCGGACGTCCAGGTCGTCCTGTGCGCCGGAGCCCCGGACACCCCGGAGATCGAGGCGGAGGTGATGGGGCTGGTCGAGGGCCTGCGCGAGTCGCGCGACGGCGTCGTGTGGATCCGCGACATGCTCCCCCGCGCCGACGTGGTCGCGCTGCTCACCGCCGCCACCGTGTTCGCCTGCCCGTCGATCTACGAGCCGCTGGGCATCGTCAACCTCGAGGCGATGGCCTGCGAGACTGCCGTCGTCGCCACCGCCACGGGCGGCATCCCCGAGGTCGTCGTCGATCCACATTCGGGACTCGGCACCACCGACGGCCCGGCCACCGGCCGGCTGGTCCCGATCGACCAGGCCACCGACGGCACCGGCACCCCGCTCGACCCGGACCGCTACGTCGCCGACTTCGCCGCCGCGCTCACCGACGTCGTCTCCGACCCCGGCCGGGCCGCCGAGATGGGCAAGGCCGGCCGCCAGCGCGCCATCGACGCCTTCAGCTGGGCCGCGATCGCCGAGCGCACCGTGGAGGTCTACCGCCAAGCGTTGTCCTCGTGAAGCTGATGTACGCCGCGTGGGGCGACGGCCTCACGGACCGCCTCCGCGACGTGCACCTGCACGAGCGGCTCGCCGCGGCCGGCGTACGCCGCCTCCAGCTCAACCTCGACGACGCCGACGTCGCCCCGGCCATGCGGATCGCCGCCGGAGCCGACCACATCGACGCGATCGTCAGCGTGTGGGCCGACACGGACGCCGAGGTGACAGCGACGCTCGCGAGCGAGACGACGACCCTGGCCGGCTGGGAGGTGGACGAGCGGCTCCCGATCCCGCCGCCCGGGACGCCGAACGGCGTGCGCATGGACGCGCTCGCCAACGTCGCCGTCCTGCAGCGACCCGCGGAGCTCGAACGGGAGGAGTGGCTGCGCCGGTGGCTGGTCGACCACACGCCGGTCGCGATCGCGACGCAGGCGACGTTCGGCTACGTGCAGAACATCGTCACGCGCGAGCTGACCGACCTGCCGCGCCGCGTCGACGCGCTCGTCGAGGAGCTGTTCCCGAGCGCCGGGATGACGGACATGCACGCGTTCTACGGCAGTGGCGGCGACGACGCGGAGCTCCACGACCGGCTCACCAGGCTGATGGCGAGCGTCGGCCGGATCGGCTTCGACCACGACCTCGACCTGGTGCCGGGCAGCCGCTACGTGTACGACCTCTAGATGATCAGCGACAGCAGCAGCACGAACACCAGGCCGCTGACCGACAGGACCGTCTCCATGATCGACCAGGTCTTGATGGTCTGACCGACGGTCATCCCGAAGTACTGGTTGACCAGCCAGAACCCCGCGTCGTTGACGTGGGAGAAGAACACCGAGCCGGCGCCCACGGCGAGCACGACCAGCGACACCTCCCCGGTCGACATCCCCGACACGAGGTCGACGATCAGCGACGACGCGGTGATCGTGGCGATGGTCGCGGAGCCGGTGGCGAGGCGGATCAGCACCGCGAGCACCCACGAGAGGAGCAGCACCGAGACGTTGGCGTCGCGCGCCCAGTCGGCGAGGAGGGTGCCGATGCCGCTGTCCACCAGCACCTGCTTGAAGCCGCCGCCCGCCGACACGATCAGCAGGATCCCGGCGATCGGGGGCAGCGACGACGTCACGGTCTCCGACAGCCTGTCCTTGTCCATGCCGACGTTGGTGCCGAAGGTCAGCATGGCGACGAGCACGCCGACGAGCAGTGCGATGAACGGGTTGCCGATCACGTCGAAGATCTTCTGGACGCCGTCCTCGGGGTCGTCGATGACGATGTCGGCGAACGCCTTGGCGAGCATCAGCGCCACCGGCAGCAGGATCGTCGCGATGGTGACGGCGAACGACGGCCGGCTGCCCTCGTCGACCGGCTCCCGCTCGTCGGGCCCGGCGAACGTGTCGGGTGGCTCCACCACCACCCAGCGGCCCGCGATGGTGCCGTAGAGCGGGCCCGGCCACGATCACGGTCGGGATCGCGACCAGGATCCCCAGGCCCAGCGTGACGCCGAGGTCGGCGTGCAGGAGCCCGATCGCGGTGACCGGACCGGGGTGCGGCGGCACGAACCCGTGCATGGCCGAGAGGCCGGCCAGGGCCGGGATCCCGACGGTGATCAGGGAGACCCGCGCGCGCCTCGCGACCAGGTAGATCACCGGCATCAGCAGGACCAGGCCGATCTCGAAGAACATCGGCAGCCCGATGATCGCGCCGACCGCGGCCATCGCCCACGGCAGCGCGCGCCCGGACGCCCTGCCGACGATCGTGTCGACCACCTGGTCCGCGCCACCCGAGTCCGCCAGCAGCTTGGCGAAGATGGCGCCCAGCGCGATCAGCACACCGACTCCGGCGGCGGTGGTGCCGAAGCCGGTGGTGAACGACGCGATGACGTCGTTGAGGTTCTCGCCGGCGATCGCGCCGACCGTGAGCCCGCCCAGGATGAGGGCCAGGAACGGGTTCAGCTTGACCACCGTGATCAGCACGACCAGCAGGGCGATCGCGACCAGGGTCGCGGTGATCAGCTGCCACCCCGGGGCCACCGGCTCGACCAGGTCCTCGGCCATGACCGTGAGCGGTACGACGGACATCAGTCCTCCTCGCGTCGGCTCCTCGCGAGGTACCCCTCGACGATCTCGTCGACACTTGCGGCCACGTCGAGGACCTCGCCCCGCTCGTCCGGGGCCAGCGGCTCGAGCGTCTCGAACTGGGAGGTCAGCAGCGAGCGCGGCATGAAGTGGCCCGGCCGCGAGGCCTGGCGCCGCTGGATCAGCTCGGGCCCGCCCTCGAGGTGCAGGAACTCCACGGTCGGGCAGTGGTGGCGCAGCTGGTCGCGGTACTTCCGCTTCAGCGCCGAGCAGGCGATCACGCCGCCGTCCTCGTGCTGCGCGAGCCACTCGCCGATCCGCTCGAGCCACGGCCACCGGTCGCCGTCGTCGAGCGGCTCGCCCCGGGTCATCTTGTCGATGTTGGCCTGGGGGTGCAGGTCGTCGGCGTCCTCGAACGGCACCCGCAGCCGACCGGCCAGCGCCGCACCGACCGTCGACTTGCCGGAGCCGGACACCCCCATCACGACGAGGGGATGGCCAGGAGAGGTCATGCCGGACCAGTACCCGGACCGTGGCGGTCCAGCGACGGGTCCTACGACTGCGCCTCGGAGTCGTAGATGACGGTGCCGTCGAGGGACTCGGTGAGCGAGCTGGTCTCGCTGAAGTCGTTGCTCGCGTAGGCGCTGATCTGGGGGCCCGACCCGAACGAGTCGCTGATGATGACGTACCAGCTCTCGGGGTTGTCCAGCCTGCCCCGCACGGTGTTGAGCATGTCGATGATCTGCTGGGGGTCGACGAGGCTGAGGTCGACCTGCACGTCGTCGGTGGTGCCCTTGATGTCCTGGAGCTCGAGCTCCTCGCCGTTCCAGTAGAAGTTCTGGTAGCGGTTGTTGGTGCCGGTCGGCACCT
Organism: uncultured Actinomycetota bacterium; assembly: GCA_963766475.1. Lineage (GTDB taxonomy): Bacteria > Actinomycetota > Actinomycetes > Propionibacteriales > Nocardioidaceae > Nocardioides. The sequence continues at coordinate 323,070 of CAVXZS010000015.1, forward strand.
CGAGGACGCCGTAGCGCGGGTAGAGCACCGCCGTGAAGGCGTAGGCGTCGTCGGTCTCGCCCTTCAGCGCGTCGACCATCTCGTGGTAGCCGTCGACGGTGTGCAGGTTGACGCCGCTCTTGCCCGGCGCCTCGCCCGGGAGGTAGGTCGTGTCGTCGGTCGGCCCGATGTCGCCGAAGTCGGGGAAGGAGTCGCGGGCGGAGACGAACGCGATCACCGCACCGGCGATCGGCACGACGACCGACACCAGGATGATCGCCGCGATGATCCCGCCGATCGCCTTGCCGCCCTTGTTGACCGCCGCGGCGATCTCGGTGGCGCCGGAGCTCCCGGCACCGGGCCCGTAGTTGACCAGCGGCCACGGCTGACCACCCGCGGGCGCCTGGCCGCTGGGCTGCTGGCCCGTAGGCGTGGGAGGCACCGGCGCGAACGTGGTCGGCGCGGAGGGGACGGGCGCACGCAGGTCGCGGACGGCGAGGTCGACGTCCTGCATGGTCTGCGCGGCGCGCAGCTGCTGGACCCGCATGTCGTGGTCCGCCTGGACGATGCGCCCGGACTTCAGAGCCTCTTCGACCGTCTTGATCGCAGCGTTGCGGGCGTCGTTGTCCGCTCGCTCATCCGGCGTCGTCACGGGAGCAACGTAGTGGATATCGGCTGCTGCCGACATCGAGCCGACATCCGGCCGACATCAGGCCGACATCAGGCCGACAGCAGGCAGGGCGCGGAGTCGGTGTGCCCGCACGGCGAGCCCGAGTCCGGATCTGCGTTCGGCCCACCCGGGAAGGGTCGAAGGCCAGCAATCCGGGCTTCCCCGATCTCCGGGTTCGCCTCCGCGGGACACCGTGCCCCACCATCAGGGTCAACGAGCGCCGGCCGTCGAGGTCACGCCGAGCCGGGCCAGCTCGGCGGCGTACTTGGGAGGCATCACCGCGGGCTTGCCGTGGTGGGTCCAGGTGTAGATGTGGGCGAGGTCGAAGACCGAGGAGCACAGGCCGCAGGTCAGCACCCGCTCCGGGCGCCGGTGCCGGTCGAGGGTGTGACCCCCGGGACAGGTGCCGAGCCAGGCCGCCGGAGGCGTCGGCGCGTCCGGCGAGACGCACCGCTCGCCCGAGCAGCCGATCCGGCGGGCCATCGCCCGCCAGGTCGCGTCGTGGGCGTGGGCCGGGCCCACGAGGGCGTGGGCGATCTCGTGGAGGATGGTGTCGCGCACGTCGTCCTCGGAGTGGACCGCGGTCAGCGGCGCGCTCAGCCCCAGGACCCGGTCGGTGAAGTGGCAGATCCCGGCCCGGCGCTTGGCGTTGTCGTAGGACACCTCCCAGTCGTCGAGGCCGTGCACCTCGAGGAGGTATTCCGCCATCGCGAAGGCGTCGCGCAGGTCCACGCCCGAAACGCTACGGCGCGGCACCGACGGCCGGGCGCGACGCCTACGATCGTCGGCGTGTCGGGCGACTCGGGAGGACCAGTCCGCTCGCGCGGCCGCTTGCGCACGTTCGTCGGCTCACGCTCCGCGACCCAGCGCATCGGTGCCGTCGCGGTGGTCGCGGTTCTCCTCACCGCGCCGTTCGGTGGGCTGAAGGACCACGAGGGCTACGAGGCACAGCTCGAGCTGGGGCACCGCTACGACCTGGGGCCGTTCGACCTGACCGTCGACAAGGTGGTGACCGTCTCCGACCTGAAGCCGGCGGTCAAGCCGCAGAAGAAGGGGGACCGGCTGCTGGTCATCGAGATCACGGTCACCAACCACACCGAGGACGACTTCCCCATCTCCCTCGTGCTCGGCACCCTGGGTGGTGACCACACCGGCGCGGTCCCCTGGCCCGACGACGTCGAGTTCGCCGAGGAGAGCGGTGAAGCGCCGCCGGAGGCCGCGACCCCGAAGGTGTTCAACGTCGCCGACACCAGCGACATGGCCGGCGAGGCGTTCAACCCGGGCCAGACCTACCAGCTCGCCGTCGTCGTCGAGCAGGCGCCGGGATGGGACCCGGAGGACTTCAGCCTCACCGTCTTCGGCTTCGTCCATCGCGACGAGGACGTCACCACGCTCTCGGCGGATGGCCGCTGGGTCCAGAACCGCTACGTCGCCAGCGGTCACGTCGACGTCGAGGTGAAGCCGTGAGACGCCTGCTGGCGCGACTCCCGCTGCGACTCGGCGAGATCGTCGCCGTCGTGGTGGCGCTGTCCCTGGGCTACGTCCTGAGCAGCCACGTGCAGCCGCTCGCCCAGGACCAGAAGCCGTTCGTGCGTGCGGTCGCGAGGGGCCACACGGCACACCTGTCCTACGGCGACATCCGGGTGCTCGACGTCCGGACCGCCAAGTACCTCACCCCCTGGGTCACCGACAGTCCGACCATCATCGCCAGCTCGGTCTTCGTCGTCGCCGTCCTCGAGGTGACGGCCACCCGGGAGCCGACCACCTTCTCGTCGATCTGGCTGCAGGACGACGAGGGCAACAAGTACCGACCCTCCAGCCGGTCGAGCTGCGACAGCTCTGTGGAGACCGACACCGGCATCCCGACCTACCTCATGGTCTGCTTCGAGGTGCCCGTCGCACCTCTCGACGAGCTCAACCTCGAGGCATCCCGCGGCAGCGACAAGAGCAACGACACCAGGCAGGACGACGTCGCCGACATCGACCTCGGGATCGATCCCGACGACGAGGCCACCAGCGCAGACACGGACGCGGCCTACCAGGTGGCGCAGAGCGGTCAGGAGCCCCTGGAGCTGAAGCCCGTCGCGATCCAGGAGAGCTCGTGAGCTGGCTGCGCCGCAACCGGTGGTGGCTGCTCGTGCTCCCGGTCTGCGTGGGCCTCATGCTCGGGACCTCCGCCTACCGCGTGAAGGGCCTCTGGTGGAGCACCGGTCTGCACCGGGTCGGTGCCTCGGCGGCCGCAGGCACGTCGGCGACGTACACCGAGCACTACTCCGACGCCTACGGCGAGACCAGCCGGACCTTCACCGTGCGTCTGGTCGACGTGCATGCTCAGAAGCGGCTCGCCGGCTTCGACGGCACCAACACCGGCGATCTCCCCTCAGCCGGCACGCAGGCCCTGGCGACGGAGCTGGCGTGGTCGGCCGACCCGGACCAGTCGCTGACTCTGTGCCACGTCGACCTGGTCGACGACGAGGGCCGGCGCTACGAGGTCCCGAGCGGCCTCACCGGTCAGACCGATCTGTGCGTGCCCGAGGACCACGAGGGGCCGGACCAGCCGATCACCAAGGAGCACCCCCGCGGCTACGTCGCCCCGGGAATGGAGCGACCGCCCTCGTGGACGACGACCGTCGTCTTCCAGGTCCCGCAAGGCATTCACGTCGCCACGGTCCTCGTCTACTGGACGGGTCCCTACTTCGTGGAGCTCGCGGCGCCCTGACCAGTCGTGTCGCCGGTCGTGTCGCCGGTCGCGTCGCCGGCCGCCGTGCCGACCGGCGCACCCGTCCGCCGGTCCAGGTCGGCGGCGAGTCCCTCCTTGGTCAGGCGGCGGCGGACCAGCCAGTCCACCATCGCCGCCACGAGCGGCACGGCGAGCGTGAACGAGAGGGCGAGCACCACGGAGTCGAGCAGCGGGGAGAAGGCGAGATAGGTGTTGCTCTTCATCGGGCCGGCGAGTGCGTGGGCCGCGGGTGTGAGCACCGCGTTCGGCAAGCGGATCACCACGAGGACGACCAGGCTGAGCACGAGCATGGGGACCAGCCCGGCGCTGACCATCAGCCGCAGCGCCTGCCACAGCGCACTGAGCCGCTTCCAGATGTCATTGAGGAGGGAGCGGACGACCCTGACGACCATCGGCGACCTCCCGGCGGGCACGCTGCCCTCCGCGGCCCCGTGCGCGCCGGCCTGTTCTTCCTCGTCGGCCTGCTTCCGGGCCAGGACGACCGCGCCCAGCCCGATCCATGCCAGGGGCACCAGGATCACCTCGTTCCACGAGGCCGAGGCGCCGGCATAGAACTCGACGGCCGCCCGGAACGGCTCGGCCAGCACACCGAGCACGTCGGCGATCGAGTCGTACGCCGATCTGACCCAGTGTGCTGCGTTGCGGTCGCCGATCCACTGCGCGCCCTGGGTGCGGGCCACGACGGCCTGTCCGGCCAGCTGCGCGGTGTAGGCGACGTCGGCCGCGACGCCCAGGTAGGCCAGAGCGGCGACGTGGAGGACCCGCTCCCCCACCCCGAGGAGCCACCGGACCACCCACGCACCCCCCACGATCGCAGCGGCACCCGTCACTCCGTAGATGCCGAGCCGACCCGCGAGGTCGGTGTCGCCCGCACCGAGGACGGCGCGGTTGAGCTCGTCCACGGCCGCCTGGTTGCGGAACCGTCCGATGTCGTCGTCCAGCAGCCCGTAGCCCTCGTAGAGAGCCATGAAGGGGATGAGCACGCTCGCCGCGAGGTCGACCAGCCGCGCCGGCCTGCTCTCGGTCGGCAGGTCGGTGGCGGGCACCTTGCTCAGCTCGGTCAGCCTGGGCATCGAGGACCGGCAGACGTAGAACATGCCGACGACGCCGAGCATGAACCCGGGAGGACCCAGCAGCAGGGTCAGCTGACCCCACACGTGGTGGTGGGCACTGACGTGGACGGCGAACCACAGGACGGCGGACCGGACCGCGACCCCGAGGCAGGCCAGGCACAGCAGCGCCGGCCAGTGCCGGACCAGCAGCGTGAGCGCGGTGCGGAGAACGCCTGGCAGCTCACGCACGTTCGTCGTTCCCGGCGACTTTCGTGGTCCTCGCCACTCGCTCGTGCAGCCGCGCGCGTACGTCGTCGGGGGTCATCTGGGTGCGCTGGCGCTGGTCGCGGGCGATCACCACGCCGGTGGCCGCCACGCCGGCGAGACCGGCGAGCCCCAGCCACTTCCACAGCTTCACGCGATGATCGTGTCATGGCGTCCCGAGTGTCACCCAGAGCGCGGATCTCGCTCCCCGAGGCGGTCGAGCTCACCCGCACCGGCGACCTGTGGCTGTTCCGGGGCGGCTCGGTCGCCGACCACGCGATCCGCACGCTGACCAACGCACCGGTCAACCACGTCGGCATGGCCGTGGTGCTCGACGACCTGCCGCCGCTGATGTGGCACGCCGAGCTCGGCAAGGGTCTCCAGGACGTCTGGACGGGCAACCACCAGCGCGGCGTGCAGCTCCACGACCTGGAGGCCGCGGCCACGCAGTGGATGGTCCGCTACGAGCAGCGCGGGTGGCTGCGCCAGCTCTCCCTCGACGTCACCCCGGCCATGGAGGACGCGCTGCTCACCACGATCGCGCGGATGGACGGGCTGCCGTTCCCCTCCACCATCGGCCTGCTCGGGCGGGTCGCCCGCGGCCGACTGCACCGCAGGGCGCCCGCCGAGCTGGCCTACTGCGCCGAGGTCGTCGCCGAGGCCTACATCGCGATGGGGCTGCTGGACGGCTCGCGGCCGTCGAACTACTACGACCCGGGGAAGTTCTGGTCCGGCGACGACCTCGACCTGGGGCTCGGCGCGACGCTGGGCGAGGAGATCGCGGTCTACCGGACCGAGCGCCCCCAGCCCTGGTGGACCCGGTCGCCCAGCAGGTCGCTCAGCAGGTCGCTCAGTCGGCGATCGCGCGCCCGGCCTCGGTGAGCTCCCAGACCCCCGGCTTGCCGCCGGCCATCAGGCCCGCGTCGATCATCGCCTTCCGCTCCGACCGCGCAGACTGGTGCCACCGGACCTCACCGGTCGGCGTCGGCTGCCGGTCGCGCTCGCGCAGCTCGTCCTCCATCGCCATCTCGAGCTCGAGGAGCATGTCCTCGGTCTCCAGGCTGCCCTCCGCGCGGAGGATCCGCACGATGTGGGGGCGGAACGACGACGAGTCGGTCACCTTGCTCGGCATCCTCGCCGGTGCGCTCGTCGTGCGCACCGCGGAGGTCCGGGTCGTCGACGTCCGGGCGCGCGGCGTCCGCGGGGACGGCGGCGGCGGGGGCGGCGGCTTGGGCATGCCGTGCACACAGGTGCTCAGGGGCAGGTCGCAGAGATCGCAGTACTCCTCGGCCACTCGCCCACACTACGGCGCGACCCTCAGGTCAGCGGAGTCGACAGCACCCTCTTGGTGAACTTCCGCGTCCCCGGCGCCCAGTCGTCGGTGCTGTCCGGCATGCCCTGGGACGACGACCGCACCGCCACGGCGAACCCGACGGGCTGCCCGATGCGGGAGGGGAAGAACCGGATCTTGGAGGTCGAGCCGGCCATCGAGAGCCTGGCGACGTCCTGGTCGGAGATGTCCTTGCCGTCCTTGGTGAACGACTGCGTCTTGTGCACGGAGAACTCGGAGAACGCGTCGCCGCTCAGGTGGAGGTCGGGCACCTTGTCACCGTCCAGGTCGAACCACACGTCGAGCGAGTCGCCGGTCTTGACCGCGCGCCCGTGCGTCACCAGCACGACCGCCGGGCGGGTGCTCTTGGGCGCACTGCGCAGGGCGACCTGGGTGATGTCGTAGGCCTTGCCGGGCTCGGTCGCGTCCTTGACCGTCCGGGTCGTCGGGGGCAGCGCCTCGGCGGGCCCAGCGACGAGCACGGTGGCGAGCACGGTCGCGAGCGTGGTCAGGACAACGGCACCGGTGGCGGCCGCTGCGGCGTACGGGCGGAGGGTCATGGGGGGCTCCCGAGATCGGTGTGGGGGTGGCGCCCATCCTAGGCAGCGCAGGCGATGCACGTCCGGGCCGTGGGCCGGGCCTCGAGCCGGCCTTCGGGAATCAGGCCCCCGCACCGCTCACAGATCCCGTAGGTGCCGTCGGCGAGCCGCTGCTCGGCTGCCTCGATGTCCGCGAGGTGCTGCTGCAGCCGGCGGACCAGGGTCTCGACCTGGGAGCGCTCGAAGGCGATGGTGGCGCCCTCCGGGTCGTGCTCGTCGTCGGCGTTGGAGTTCAGCGACGCCGCCACGAACCCCTCGTGGTCGTGGCGCAGCCGCTCCAGCCGCTGGGTCGTACGCCGCCGCTCCTCCTCGAGCCGCGCCGCCGCTCCGGTCGTCACAGCTCCAGGGACTCGGCGTCCTCGTGGGGCAGCTCGGCATGGATGCCCGGAGGCTGGAGGTAGCGCTCGGCGAACGCGTCGCCCCACCCGTCCTGCGGCCCGAGCCCGTCGCGCACGCCGGAGACGAAGGACTCGAGGCTGACGATGCGGCAGTGCTCCTGCGGCTCGCGCAGCGCCGCGCTGAGCCCGGCCAGTGCGCGGGTGGCGTCGGTGTCCTCGCCCAGGCACATGACCACGACCGACGCCGAGCTGACGCCCATCACCTCGTGCCGGGCGCAGGCGGCCGCGAGCAGGCTGGTGCGCCACAGCTGGTTGGTGGCCGGGCCGAGCAGCGGGCGGGCCGTGCCGGGGTGGAACCAGCCGCTGTACTCGTGCACCTGCCGGTAGCCGTCGCTGTTGTAGATGGTGCGGTTGAACTGCTCGGTGTACTTCACGTCGATCCCGATGAGGTGCCGGCTGCCGTCGGCGCGGACCGTGATCACCGCGGCGTCGAAGACCGAGCGGTCACCGAGCAGGTCGATCGCGGGCCGCCACACGCACTCCATGACCTCGACGGCGACCGCCTCCGGGTCGAGGAACGCGCGGACGATGTCGAGCCCGCGGTCCTCGGCCGCCCTCAGCTCGCCGAAGATGGAGAACGCCATCGGCATGCTCGAGAGCATGTTGCGCGCCAGCCGCGCCTTGTCGATCGAGCCGCCGGACGCCTGCACGAGGTCGGCGCGCTCGCGCGCGTAGGTCGCGGCCCCCTTGGTCAGGAAGTTGAGCTCCGGGCGCTCGACCACGTCGTGCAGGGCGAGCAGGCTGCCGAGCGGGCGGCTGCCGCCGTTGACGCGGTAGTCGCCGTACTCGGCGTTGAGGACCTGTTCCCGGTACCAGGACTGGAGCAAGCGATAGCGCGCCGTGCGGCGAGAGTCGCTCGCCACGGACAGGCGCGGATCACTCCACGAGAGCTGCATGAGTCGGTTCCCCCCACTCGTATGGCCGACTAGGGACACTCCTACCGTGTCAGGGGCCTCCACAAACAGCCGGTCTGGACCAACTCATCCGAGATACCGGTCGGCGACCACCTGCTGCAGGTCGACCGGGCGGCCGTTCTGGATGGTCCACGCCAGCCGGACCAGCACCGCGTGCGACCACAGCAGCGGGGTCGCGGAGCGGGTGCCCTCGCCCGCCGGGCAGCACGCGCTCCCGGTCGGGGGACGGCCGTCCCAGACCTGCTCGGCGATCATGTCGCTGCCGCTGGCCGAGGCGGCCAGGCTGGCGAGGTACGGCGCGCCGCTCTGGCCGGCCGCGACGGCGTACTCCCCCCGCTCGCCGGCCAGCAGCGGCCAGCCGCGCCCGAGGGTGCTCCGCTCGCCGTCCTCGCTGATCTCCCACTCGGCGCCGGTCCGCGTCTCGCCGTACCCGTCGAAGGAGAAGCGGTGCCAGAAGGTGCCGTTGGGAGTGGGCACGGACAGGTCCGCGTCGACCACGGCCAGGCTGTTGAGCACGGCCGGGTCGGTCGGCGACAGGATCCCGAACCGGACCAGGTCGAGGAAGCTCGGGTCGACGACCCGGCGCTGGTCGGCCCGGGCCGGGCCGCCGTCGCCGATCGCGTAGGTCGTGCCCTTGTTGGGCTTGCCGTCCTTCGTGACGCGCAGGAAGTACGGCGCGTCGCTGAGCGGGCCGTTCGTCGTCATCGTCAAGCGCTTGACCCGGTGGGCCCAGCGGTCGGCCACCTTCTCCCAGCGGCGGGCCAGGCCGCTGTCGCCGTGCTCGCGGGCGATCGCCGCGCCGGTGACCAGGCCGTCGATCTGGGCGGCGATGGTGGCGGGCGAGTAGCCGGACTGGTTCTCCCAGCGCTCCTGGGGCGAGTACGGCGCCCGCCGGTGCGACTCGTCGTCGCGGAACGTCATGAGGAAGCGCACGGCCTTCTTGATGCCCTGGTAGGTGCGCCTGTCGGTCTGGCCGACCAGGTGAGCCAGCGCGATCGGCAGGGTGACCTGGTCGAGCTGGAGCTCGGTCCACTCCTCGGTGCCGTCGACGTCGGAGTTCTGCGGGAACGACCCGTCCTTCTTCTGCTGGGTGCGGAACAGCCACTTCACCGCGCGCTGGGCCGCGGCCACGTCGCCCATGGCGTAGAGGGCGGTGCCGATCTGGTAGAGGTCGCGCGCCCAGACCTCGTGGTAGGACGCGGACGGGAAGCTGAGGTCCTTGACCTCGTCGCCCCAGACCCACGGCATCGACGGGCTGGCCACGAACGCGCCCGGGTTCGCCTTGTCCTCACCGGCGGCGAGGACGAGCGCCGAGGCGAGGTACTGGCGCTGGATCGCGCTCGCGCTGGCGGGCACGGGCTTGAGCGTCGCGAGGTAGTCGTGCCAGCCGGCGTCGTACTGCGCGGCCGTGGTGGCCCACGGCTGGGCGAGCGCCTGCTTGGCGGCCTTGGACGACCGCTGCGGGGTGTGGCCGAAGCCCAGGCTGATCGTCGCCGTGGTCGACCTGATGTAGGCCTGCTGCCGGCTGGTGTCGGTCAGCTGGGGGCTGCTCACCAGGGTGCTGGCCACGCGGGCCTCGTGGTCGACCGCCTTGAGGGAGCGCTTCGTGCTGCGCAGGTGGTCCTGGGCGGCGCCGTTGCCCAGCGCGGGCTCGTAGCGCACCCCGAGCGTGTGCTGGCCGCCGTCGAGGGACTCGACGCTCGCGTGGATGACGACCGCGCTCCGGACCGGGTCGGTGACGACCTCCTCGGTGAGCCGGTAGTGGCCGTCGTTGTCGGTGCTGACCTGGGTGAACCGCAGGCTCCGCTCGTCGGGCCTCGTGACCACGGTCGTCATGTCGCGGGCCTGCCGGTCGGCGCGGTCGCCGTCGATCACCGTGAGCTCGAGGGTCCGCAGGCTCGGCGTGGACAGGTCGGGGTAGAACACCTCGCTGAGCCGGCCGCCCTCGAGCGTGAACCAGACCCGGCTCTGCCGGCCGCGGGCGGTGCCGAAGCCGGCCTTGTCCGCCTCGGTGAAACCCTGGTTGGGGCCGCGCTTGGCGGTCGCCGGCGGGCGTTCCTGGGCGGCGTACGAGGACTGGGTGAGGCCGGCGCCGGCAAGGACGAGGGCGAGCGCGGCGATGGGGAGGCGTCGGTGCATGGGGAACGGGTACCCACTCAGCATGGCCGTCCCTGCCTTCCAGGACCTCCCGCTCGCCGATCGCTCGCGCCGCTGGAACGGCGACGCCGCGGAGAAGCGGGTGCGCAAGCTCACCGGCGCCACGGAGGCGCCCAACGCCGCCTACCGGCGCGTGCACCTCTGGTACGACGCCGACAACAAGGACAACTACACCGCCTACAAGCTGCTCATCGCCGACGTCGTCGACGGCAAGCTGGTCGCCGTGCCGCGCGGGATCATGGCCGCCGCCGGGATCATGCAGGGAGCGCGCGGCGGGGTCGAGGACGTCCCGCAGAAGGAGCGGACGCGGATCAAGAACCACCTCGCGAAGTACTACGCGAAGATGGACGAGACCCCACCCTGGGAGTAATCCACAGATTGCGTTCCGGCCCCGTTGGGAGCGACCTTCGCCGGGCAGCGTGGGGGTCATGACGATCCAGTTCTCGACTCCTGAGTTCCACGCGTCCGTGGCGGAGGTCCGGCGCGCTGCGGCCTCCCTGTCCGATGCCCGGGCCCGCGCGTCCGGAGAGGTCGACCTGCTGCTCGACGGCTGGCGCGGGGCCGCGGCCACCGAGTTCGCGGAGGCATGGACGTCGTGGCTCCGGGCCTCTGGCGTCGTCGCGTCCTCGCTCGCCGACCTGGCCGACGCGCTGGCGATGTTCCAGACCGATCTCCGCGAGCGCGACGCCTGCGCCGCGTCGTCGCTGTCAGTCCTGGAAGGGCGGCTGTCGTGAGCTTCTCCTACTCGGTCGACCTCGAGCTCGCCACCAAGGTCGTGGCCTCGCTGTCGGCCGTCGACCGCCAGCTCGCCGAAGTCGTGGTCGACCTGCGCTGGCGGGTGGCGCGGCTGCACGAGACCTGGGCCGGCACGGCCGCGGCCGCGCACCTCGAAGCGCACGACGCGTGGTGCGCGTCCTACGACGAGATGCACGACGCGCTGATCGCGATGCGAGCCGCCCTGCGCACCGCTGCCGACAACTACTCGGCCGCAGCCTCGGCCAACTCGTCGATGTGGGGTGCGGTCCGGTGATCCTCATCGACGCCGCCCCGCTGGTCGACGCCTCGTCGTGCTTCGAGCACGGCAACCAGAGCGCGGCCCTGGTCCACGACACCTTGCGCCGCCGGCTCTCGGGCTGCGGCGCGATGGCGGGTGATGCGTCGATCGCCGAGGAGTTCGCCGCGGCCTACGACGACGCCGCCGCCACCTGCCTCGCCGCCGTCGGCGACCTGGTCGACGCGTTCTCGGCGTGTGGCCGGCTCACCGCCGCCACCCTCGCCAACCACGGCCACGCCGAGAACCACTCCCTCATCTCCGGCCGGACCGTCTTCACCGGCACCCCGTGCGTCGCCGGCTACGTCTCCGTCCTCTCCTGCTCGCTCCCGTCCTCGCTCGGCGGCGATCTCTCGGGGCTGCCCTCGTGGGCCTCGTGGATCCTCGACCAGGTCGAGGGCTTCGTCTGGCCGGACGCCGACACCTCGCGGTTGCGCGCGGCCGCCTCGGCCTGGCGCGACGCGTCGTTCCAGGTCGCCGATCTCGCGGCCTACTGCTCCACGGCGATCCGGTCCTTCTCCTCGCTCCGTTCCCCCGAGGTCCCGGTCGCCATCGAGGTCGCCTCCGGGCTGGCCGACCGCTGCCGCGCCGTCGGTGACCAGTGCGCGGTCCTGGCCCGCGCGTGCGACGCCTACGCCGACCACGTCGAGGAGCAGCGCGCCGCGATCCTCGACCTGGTCGAGGACCTGCTCCGCGACGCGGTGATCATCGAGGGGATCGGCATCGTCCTCGGCGCCCTCACCGCCGGAGCCACCGCAGCCGGCGCCACCGCCCTCAACGCCGCCCGCATCGCCGCGGCGGCTCCCCGCCTGCTCCGCATCATCTCCACGCTGCGAGGGCTGGCCTCCTCCTGCGCGGCGCCGCTCCGCTTCGCCGCCACCGCGCTGCGCGACGTGCGGCTCGAGCTTGCGGTCTTCCGGCGGGCGCGGGTCACGGTTGCGTCGGCGTACAAGGCCGAGCGTGTAGCCCGCGTCGAGCGGCTGCGAAGCCTGCTCCGGAATCCTCGCCTCTTCGACCCGCACGAGCTGCGTGGGCTCTCCAAGGCCGACGTGGAGTCGCTGTGCAAGGGTTGGCCGGTGCGCGACAGCTCGCGGGGTGAGGGAATCGTGCACGTTGATCCGCTGCGCAGCGGACGCCAGATTCGCATCATGGACGGCTACCCACCAGGGACTCGGCCGGACCCGATCACAGAGGGGCCGTACGCCGTCATCTCCCAAGGGAATGGTCCGGCGATCAAGGTCCCCCTACTCGGAAACCCAGTCCTGTGAGCGCCGAGATCATCGCCCACCTCCTCGACGAGATGGAGGAGTACTACGGCGCATTCGACCACTTCCCTCTCTACCTCCTCGGTTGGGAGCTCAACGACGGCGTACGAACGGCTGACGAGAAGCACACCTTGGCCGAGCAGGCATTCACGGTCTTCACGTCTCGTCACGCGACCAAGGTCGTCTGGGTTCCGTGGCCACTCGAGCTCGAGAAGGCACAACCGTTCGAGCCCGACACGCCACTCGATTTCGACCTCGACTCTGACAGCGCCATCGACGTGCCGTTGCAGGTGTTGGTGCCGGATCAGGCACCCAGCACGTAGCCGTCGAGCAGGATCGCCAGGCCGCGCTCGGCGACGGACAGGCCCGGCGCCGTGCTGAGGTAGCGGTGACCCGTCGGGGTCACGGTCTCGATGGTGTGGCGGGGTCCGGGCCGTGGGCGTGCGCTCCAGCCGGGCGCCTGCTTGACGTAGTTGCACTCCTCGCAGAGACCTTGGCCGTTGTCGGCGCTGGTCTCGCCGCCGTCTACATGGTCCTTGACGTGGTCGAGGTGACGGACCGGCGCATCGCATCCCGGGGTGCGGCAGCGTCGGTCGCGGAGCCGGAGGTAGTCGGCCAGCTTCCCTTCGAACCGGCGGCTCGAGGAGTCCATGGCCACCAGCTCACCGGTGGCCGGCGTGACGTAGAGGCGCCGGACCCACTGGTCGACGCCCTGCTCGGCGTTGGCGGCGATCCACTCGCGGAGGAGGTCGCCGGGGACCGGACCGTAGTGCTCCACCCAGCCGAACCCGTGGTCGTCGCCCAGCAAGACCGAGTCGGACACGACGAGGTTGATCGTCAGCGCCGGGGAGGCCTCGTCCTGTCCAGGGTTGAGCACGCGGCGCACGAGCGTGTCGGCCATGATCTGACCGCGCGAGCGCTCGTCGCCCGCGGCCCGGCGCCGATCGGCCTCGCGGGTGAGCACCGCCCACACGGCGACGCCGTCCTTCACGGGCAGCAGGGCCGAGAGCTGACTCATCACGTCGGGCGCGGGCCGGAGCGACACTCGACGGTCGGCCTCGGCCCGCCGGCGGCGCTCCACGAACGAGACGGGATCGAGCTCATAGGCGGCCTCGCGCGCGGCGGCCACGATCTCGCCGTCGCCCATCCCTTCGAGGACGTCGAGGTCGCCGGCCACCCGTCGGTCCACCTCCGCCCGGTCGGCCCGCGACAGGCAGGCGGTCTCCCGGGCCATCAGGGTCGCCCGCCACTCGGTGATCCGGCCCGCCCGGAACGCCTCGCGCGTGCACGGCATCTCGTCGAGGACCAGCGCGAGACCGACGTGCTGGCGCCCGCGATGGGGCGACTCCCGCCGGGCCAGGGCGACCTGGGCGGCGACCGCGCGGCCCTGCCGCTCTCTGGGGATCCCGGCGCGAGCCTCGGCCTCGCGCTGCGAGCGGTCGAACGCCGCGGTCAGCCGCGCCTGCGCGGCCTCGGCCGAGCACTTCAGCTCCTCGAGCGCGCGGATCTGGTCGATCCGCTCGACGTCGTCAGATCCCTCACCGATCCGGGAAAGCGCACCGTGACGCCGCGGACATCGTCCACGGTCGGCACCTCGGCACTCCCGAATTCGAACATACGTTCGATTGTAGAAGGCGCCGCCGACACCGTCCAGCGCCCCGCTCGTGTCTGTGGAAAGGAGCTCAGGCTGCGTCGAACAGCTGCTCCACCGCCTGACGGCAGATCGCGGCCGCCGGCTCGGGTATGAGGCCGCTCAACTGCCGAAGCAGCTCGCGGTCAGCTGGCCGGACGACTTCGGGCAGCACCGTCCAGATGCGAGGCTCGAGCAGGGCCGCAGCCAAGCACGCGCAGGGGTCGGGACGCCCCGGCCCCGCACCGACCGGGCCGGCCAGGACGCCGGCGATGCTGTCGAGCACGGTCCGCGCGTCTGCGTCCTGCGACTCGCCTCGCGCGGGTATCGCAAGCCTCCAGACCGTCGACAGCACATCGGTCACGAGGGACTCACGCGGGCGTGGGTCGTGCAGCAGCCCGTGACGGCCCGGACGGGCGGCCCGCAGCAGCTCGCTCCACCGCCCCGGCGCGTGGGCCACTGCCTGCGCGACAGCCGGAGGTACGCCGAGCGGCCGGCTCTCGAACATCGGGCCACCCTCGGTGGGCACCAGCCGCCCGATGACCCGGTCGCCGGGCAGCAACAGGACCGCGCTGCCGATGTTGGGCGTCGAGAGCTCCTTGCGCTCGGCGAGATCGAGCCACCGGATCGACACGGGATCGGCCTCGATGAGCTCGAAACCCCCCATCGTCGCCCGTGGCCAGGCCTCGACCTGGTCGGATCGTGCGAGCAGCACGGATCCGGCCATCCGGCGTACGAAGAACTGAAGGTCACCGTCGTCGAAGAGCCGGAGCTGGCGGTAGGCCCAGACCTGGTCGGTGTCATGGTGCAGCCCAGCCCGGCGTTCGGCGTCGAGAGAGGGATCGCGGAGCTCCTCGTGCATCGCGCGCACTGCCTGGTTGCACACCCAGCGCGACCACGCCCAGCCCGGCAGGACGGGACCCCACTGCGCGATCAGGTGCAGCTCGTTGGCTCGCTCGGTGCTCCAGAACGGTCTGCCGTCGGGGCCGAAGTAGAAGGCGTCCATGATTCCGAGCCCTTCGGCGGCGTCTCCACGCGCTTCCGCCTCCTGCAGCTGGAACATCGCGCGGATCCACGGCTCGTGCTCGCCCCAGGCGGCTCGGGAGGGGTCAGTACGCCGGATCGTCGACTTCTTCGGCTTGCCTCTGCGCTTCATCGAGCCACCTCTCACGCCGTCGCGTCCGGCAGCTCGGGCGCGGCCGCACACCACATGGCCATCTCCTCGCAGCGTGGACGAGCGTGGTCGGGAAGTGCTCGGGCCAGCCGATCCCAAGCAGCCACCAGGTCCGGAGACACGAACCGCCAACGCACCGAGGGGTCGAACGTCGCGTCGAGGACCAGGTCCCCCAGCCGGTGCCGGTTGCCCGCCTGCAAACTGGGCTCGGTGAGGGCCTCGCGGACGGCACTCTCGACGACCGACCTGGGGTCCACGTGGTCGGAGCGATCCTGCTCGGTCATCCACGCGTGGTGGTCGAGATCCGAGGTGAGCGAGGCTTCGGGAAGGTGGGCGAACCCGGGCTCGAGGACGCCGTCGACGAGCAGCGAGTTGACTGTCGTGAGCCAGCGCCGCGGGTCCTCGGCCACGGCCTCGGCCGCCTCGGCGCCCACCGGCATGGGTCGCCAGTCGAACATCGCACCGGGCGCCGTGCTGATCGGCACCACCCTCCCGAGCACGTGCTGACCGGGCTCCACGGCCGCTCCGAGATCGAGCAGCTCCAGCTCCTCCCCAGAGGTCAGGTCCTGCACCCGCATCGGCCGCGTCCGCTCCCGGTCGACGTACTCGACCCGCCAGGCGCGCATGAGCGCGTCGGCCCAGCCGATGATCTCGTCGGTGCGCTCGAGCAGCTCGTCCGACGCCTGATCGTTGATGAACCGCCGCAGGGCGCCGAGGTCGTAGACGTCGGCCTGCCGCACCACCCAGTCGAGCTCGTTGATCCACGCAGGGACCTGCTCGGGGTGCTCGCACCCGATGCGCTCGAAGGGGATGTGGTCGGGGTAGATCAGCGGGACCAGGAGCTGAAGCATTCGGTTGGTGCCGGACTGGTCGCCGCCACTCCATGCGCGCCGCCGAGCCTGGACGGTGACCCAGCGGTTGACGATCCAGCCGGGCGCGGCCGGGCCGAGATCGGCCAGCTGCTGCAACCGCTCACAATGGGTCGACCGACGGAAGAACGGCACCGAACGGTGGAGGCTGAGCGCCGTGGCGGCATCGCCGCGCAGCTCGGCGTCGGCGCTCTCGCACACGGCGCGCTCGTGGGCCGGCGTCAGCTGGCTGGTGATCGAGCGGAAGGGCTGGTTGGGGGGCCTCGTGCCCTTCGGAGCGGACCGGCGACCCGACTTGCGAGCTCGAGACTTCGGCATGCTCACCGACCTCCCGCACTGATCACCGACGGCAGCTCCGGGACGAGGTCGAGGAACGGCGTGGTCAGCGTCGCCACGTCGTCGGCCGAGAGCCGCGTCGCGGTGGCAGGCGGCCGACGTCATCACGGTCGCCCACTCCTGGAGGTCGTCGAGCGCGCGCGGCCACGTGACACCGGGCAGCCGGTCGAGCCCGCCCGCGAAGGGACAGCCGGCCGGGGCCGTGAGCGCCCAGCCCTGCACGGCGCCGGCGAGTCGCTGGAACTCCTCGAGGTCGTCGTCGAGATGACGCCTGGCGATCTGGAGCAGGGAGGCGGTGCTGAGCGGCCGCAGCGCGGCGTAGAGCCGGTCGAGGACCGGTCTGGGCGCCCGCCACTCCGGTCCCGGGAGGTCCCCCACCGGCCCGAGCCCGCTCAGCCAGGCACCTCGGCCGTGCAGCCGCTGCTCCTTCGTCAGCCGGTCCGCGACGACCTCCGTGACGAGGACCGTCCAGAGGAGCTCGCCGAGGTTGCCGTGCACCGATCGCCGCAGCTCTCCGTCGCCGATCTCTCCCGGCTCGAAGCCGATGACGGCGCCGACCTCTCGCTCGATCTGCGGCCAGTCGGGGCGGTCGGTCCGCGCCTCGACGACGGCGATGGACGCGTCCTTCGTCCTGGCAGCCTCGTCGACCCGCCCGACGTCGCGCGCCAGCGCGTGCGCGGCGGCCGCTGACCACGTGATCGAGCCGCCCTGGCGCATGGTCACCGCCGCCCACAGCAGGTTGCCCAGGGTGATGGCGTCCCCCGACCAGAGCTCTGCCACACGGGCTGCCACCATCGGCGTGAGCGGCCCGAACTCCCCGCCGGGCTCGAACGCCGGCGGCAGCGTCCAGCCCTCCGGGACCGCCGCGTCGTCGCCGAGACGATCCAGGATGGCAGCGTATTCGGCGCTGGCGCGCTCCAGGCTCCTCTTGCCCAGCGGCCGCGGCCGACCGATCGGCCGACGGTGCAGCGACCACCGCACCGGCAGGACCTCGGCGCCCCACATGACGCCGTAGGCCTGGAGCTCGTCGCGGTCGCCCGGCGGATCGAGACGGAAGCGGCAGGTGACCTGGCCGTCGTCGTACGCCTGCTCCCAGCGGTCGCCGATCGACACCTCACCGTCGATGAGCCGCCAGGCCAGCTCGTTGAGGATGAAGAAGCAGTCCTGGGGGCTGAACATCCAGTCCGCGCCCGGGTCGTCTCCGAGGGACGGCCGCGCCCAGAGGTGCAGCTCCGGCAGGCCGCGGTCGACGAGGCCGACGGTGTAGGCGAAGTCCTGGCCCTCGCCGTGGGGGTCGAAGACGGCCGTGACCTGCCAGTCAGGCGTGCGGACGTGACGGTTCCCGAGAGTGGTCATGTCGCGCCGCCTCTAGGCCCGGGCTCGGTGGGCCGCGAGGTCGATCACCTTGGCGGTCGGCATGTGGGGAGGCGGTTGTCGCCGGGCCTCGCGGGACTGGGCCGACCGCGGCCACAGGACTCTCTCGCTGACCCGGTTGCCGCTCACCTGGATGGCGAACAGCTCCTCGGTGTCGCGTCGGCAGCCGACGACCATCCCGTCGGCGCGAAGGCCGCCGGGCTTGATGAAGCTCTTGATGATGAAGCGCAGCCAGTCGGCCGGGTCTCCGTGCTCGTCGTCCCCTTCGACCGTCAGGCAGCGTCCGTCCTCGGACGTGACCCACCCACTCGAGAGCGGTGGCCGGCCGCCGCCGCGGCCCGTCGCACGAAGCTGGGCGAGGTAGCCGATCTCATCGCTGCCGAGTGGCGGCTCGATGCGGATCTGTCCGATGAAGTCCGTGGTGATTGCCATGCCGACGACCCTGCCCCGAATCACGAGATCGCGTCGGCCGCTCTCCACAGGCCTGTGGACCGACGTCAGTCCACGGGACCTCGGAGTCCCTGACGGTCCAACGCACTCATGAAAGACGTTCGACGACGATAGGTCGCCCGAAGCTCGGTGAGGTAGTCGGCGAAGTCAGCCTCGGCCCCGGCGAGCTGATAGAGCTCCCTCATCGCGGCCACACGTTCGGCGATGCTGGCGTACTTCTGCGTATCGGCGTATTCCAGGTCCTTCTCGATGTCCATGCGGTAGAGCTCGGCCGCGTCGCGCGGCGCGTAGTCGCGGCTCGCATCGGCCAGCGCCCGCCACTGCCGGCCCGGCCCGAGGTCGCGGGCGGCGGACCACGCCGTCTCCAGATCGCCGTCGCTCAAGGCGATCTCGACGAGGAGCGCGCCGTCGCCGTACGGCCTGGCCGCGAGCTCCAGCCCCTTGGCGAGCGCCCAGGACCGCTCGGCGTCCTTCTGACCGCAGTCGTCGGCGTACGCCAGAAGGTGCCGGAACGTCGCGAGCTCGGGGCGGCGCACGAACTCCGATCGCCACACCGCGACCCCGTCTGCATCGCGGCCCAGAGATCGGTAGGTGTCCGCAACGGTCGCCGGGTCGAGCCAGTACTCGTTCCCGCCCATGTATCCAGACACACGACCTTCCGCCACGGCGCGATCCATCCAGCCGATCGCCTCCTCCTCACGACCCACGGCCCGCAGCCGGTCGATGATCGAGCCGTAGCGGGGATGCTCGCCAGCAGCCAGGAGCTCCACTGCTCGGTCGACGTCTCCGTCGTGGTCTGCGAGCTCGAGCAGCATCCTGTCGATCTCGAACCGCTTGTAGTCCTCCGGGGCGCTGGAGTGCTTGTCGAGCTTGGCGACTCCCCGGCGGTAGGTCTCGAGCGCTACGTCGTCGAACGCCTCGACGAAGTCGCTGAGCTCGAGCTCGGGCCAGCCGGGCGACGAGTCACGGAACTGCACAAGCCACCTCGCCAGCTTCTTGCCATCCGGAGTGCCCTCTCGGCAGGCGCGTGCGTAGAGGTTCGCCGCGCGCTGGCCGGCGTCGCCGAGCAGCCCCGATGAGTCGTCTGCCTGCAGCACCACTTTCCGCAGCCTCGTGGTGGCCCGCAACAGCGCCGGACGCACCGCCTCCGCATTGCCTGCCTCGAGATACGTCTCGAGCTCGTCCAGCAGGTCCTGCGCATCGCGAGCCACGCCGAACGAGCGTCGGTAGTCGACGTGCCCGCGCACGGCGAGTGCCTGCTTGACCATCCCCTCGAGCTCTTCGGCGAGGACTGACGAGTCGCCCGTGCGGGCCGCCGCTCGGAGCTCGATCACACGGCGTACGCCGTCGTCGCGCCCGGCCAGCTCGACGAGCAGCGCACGGACCTCGTTGTCCTCGAGGAGGGCGACCAGCTCAGCGACCTCCGGCCCGACACTCTTCGGCGGCGTCATCCCACCGTGACCTGCGTCGATGGCCGCGAGGCCGACCGCGACCAGGTGCTTGCAGAAGAAGCCCTGCTCGAAGAAGGGACACGTGCACAGGCAGCGAACGTCCTTCTGCGCCCAGTCGAGCTCGACCTGGTAGACGCGTTTGGCCTGGATCGACGCGTGCGCCCGCTTGTCGGTGACGCGCAACCCGACGACGTACTTCACGTAGTCCTGGCCGCGCTCGAAGCTCAGGTCGCCGGCCTCCTCGAGGAGCAGGCGTTCGGTGAGCTCTGCCACCCGCCCATCATGTCGTGACGGTTCGCGGTGGATCCAGGCCGCTCAGGCGTGGGCGCGGTGCTTGCCGCCGCCGCGCATGTTGCGGCCGACGGCGAGCGCGGCCGCCTCGACCTGGTCGCGGTCCAGCCGGTCCCGCTTGAACACCAGGGTGTCCGCCAGGTTCACGATCCCGCAGACGCTCACGCCACGGCTCCACGAGTCCTCGGGCTGGTCGCCGGTCAGGCACAGCACGGGGTGCACCTCGTCGGGGCGTACGCCGGCCACCTCGGCCATCTGGTGCGCGACATCGAGCAGCCTCATCAGCTCCTTGGCCTGCGCGCGCTCCTTCTCGTGCCGGCGGCCGCAGGCGATGACGAAGACGCCGGGCGGGCCGACGACCACGAAGTCAGCGTGCAGCACCTTGCCCTCACGCCGCGTGTCGATGATCTTCCAGTCGTCGAAGGGAAGCTCGGCCAGCGCGCGCTCGATCACCATGTCGACTTCCGCGGGTGCGAGCTGTGCCATGGGGTCCTCCTGAGCCGTCTGTTCTGAAGGTACGGCGGCCCGGCCTCGCCTCGCAGGAGAACGCTTCAACGTACTCGCTATGACCTACTTCTGGGGCCGGGGCGCGCGTCGATGCTCGTCAGATGACCACCATGGGCAGGCGCGGATCCACCCGCCGAAGGTCGTCGGGGTCGGACGTGACGACCTGGTGACCATGCAGCTGCGCTTCGACAACCACGTGTATGTCGACGACGTCGGCGTGACCAGAGCGGCCGCTGACCTCACCGACCGCTCGCGCCATGGGCAGGTCCATGACGGGAAACACGATCTCGGGAAGATTCAGGAATCGGGCCAGCACCACCTGCCGCGAGCCGCCGCGCCACGCCTGGGCGACGACCTCGCAGACGACGTGCACGGCCACTCCTTCCGAGAGGGCACTCCGGAGGAGTTGCCTGACGAACTTGTCACCGCGCTCCAAGGCGATCAACGCGCCTGTGTCGAGGCTGAGACCCTGGTCGGTCACTGATCGTCGTCCAGTCCCAGTGCCTCCC
The DNA here is from genome assembly GCA_963766475.1 of uncultured Actinomycetota bacterium. Lineage (GTDB taxonomy): Bacteria > Actinomycetota > Actinomycetes > Propionibacteriales > Nocardioidaceae > Nocardioides. The sequence continues at coordinate 344,080 of CAVXZS010000015.1, forward strand.
TCGCCCAGGCCTCTGCTTCAGGACCCGGCGGCCCAAACTGAGCGTCCAGGTCGTCCAGGAAGTTGTTGAGGCTGTCAGTCCTGGAGAAGACGCGCATCGCGGCGGCGACGTACGCCGACACGGAGGCCGCTGACCCCGACGCGACTGCCTCCTTGGCGAGCGCGACCAGGTCATCTGGCAGGCTCACCGCGATCTTCGTGGTCATACTTTCATCATACCGCCTCAACCGGCACCCCTCCTCGACCCGAGATCGACCACATCGGCTGTCTCCTCGGGCGGAGGGACTCGTCGTCGACGCCGGCCCGCCTCCCATAGGTCGATCTCCTGCTCGTAGGGCAAAGGCTCGTGCTCGCCGAACTCGGACCGTCCCAGGCGCAGCACCCGCTCCGTGACCCGGTTGCTCTTCACCTCGATGGCGAACAACTCCTTGGTGTCGCGACGACAGCCGACCACCAGCCCGTCGAGCCGATGGTCGAAGGTGAAGTGTTCGAACGCCGGGAGCCTGCTCTTCGACGCTGCGGCCTCGGGCTTGAGGAAGTGCTGGATGAGGTAGCGCAGCCAGGCGATCGGCTCGTAGAACTTCTCGTGGCCGCTGAAGGCCAGACAGCAGCCGTCCAGGCACGGCACCCACTGGCACCACAGCTGGGGCTGACCGGGCGCCACCCGGTTGTAGGTGTCGATGTCGATGTCGCCGCGGTCACGCTCGGCCATCGGGTTGCCCGGCACGGCGTACGGCCCGTCCGGCCGATCGAACCTGCGTGACTGGCTGAACGCCGTGAGGAACTCGGTCTCGTCCTGGTTGAGCGCTGGCTCGATGTCGATGTGGCCCACGAAGTCTGTTGTGTATCCCATGGACGACGAGCCTGCCCCGGATGCGTTGGTGGCGTCGGACCGTCTCCACAGCCCTGTGGATGACTCCGGCCGCCACCCGAACCTCTGCGGCAGGCTCGACCGCATGACGACGAAGGCACCCGAGCTCCATGCATACGACGTGCGCGACCCCGCCCGCCTCATCGCAGATATCGCTGAGCGAGTCCGGCTCGTGCAGGGCACCGCTCACCTGGCGCTCGTGCGCGACGTCTCGACGGAGCAGGAGGTGCTGCGCGTCCACACGCTCAGGCTGCCGGCGGAGATCGTCGACTGGAAGGAAGGCAGTGAGGAGCTTCGATCTGTCGTCGAAGGGTGGCCGGTCGGCCTCGAGCCGGGGAGGCCCCGCCACACGCCGGTCCTCGTGATCGTTCGGCCCGGTCTCTGCGTCTTCGGACCCAACGAGGCAGTCTGGTTCCTCGCCGAGCGGTACGCCAACTTCCTGGCGAGCGTGTGGCCCGTCCGCGACATCCTGGTCACCGAGCACGGCTGGCTCGACTTCATGACGAATGAGGCCGACACCGCGCCGGCGGCCCTGCCGCTTCCCTAGCTCCCACCTGGCACGGCGTGCCCAGACTCGTAGGCATACATCACCAGCTGCGCCCGGTCGCGGCAGTCGAGCTTGGTCAGCAGGTGGCTCACGTGGGTCTTCACGGTGCCGTAGCCGAGGTGCAGCTGCGCCGCGATCTCGTGGTTGGAGAGCCCCTGCGCGACCGTCAGCAGGACGTCGCGCTCGCGGTCGGTGAGGCCGTCGTCCTCCGGCGTACGCCGCGGCTGGGGCAGCTCGGCGAACCGCTCGATCAGCCGCCTCGTGACCCGCGGGTGCAGCAGCGCCTCGCCGGCCGCGACCACGTTGATCGCCTCGAGGAGCTGGTCGGGTCGGGTGTCCTTGAGCAGGAACCCGCTCGCCCCCGACCGCAGCGCCTCGAGCACGAGCTCGTCCTCGTCGAACGTCGTCAGCACCACCACCCGGGTGCCCGCGCAGGCGGGGTCGGCCAGGATCGTCCGGGTCGCCGACAGGCCGTCGAGGTGCGGCATCCGGACGTCCATCAGGACCACGTCGGGCGCCGTACGACGGCACAGCGCGATCGCCTCCAGGCCGTCGCTGGCCTCGCCGACCACCTCGATGTCGGCCGCCGAGCGGAGCAGCAGCACGAAACCGGACCGCACCAGCTCCTGGTCGTCGACCACGGCAACGCGGATCATCGCAACCGCCGGTGGTTGAGGAGGGCGCTCTGCGCCCGTCTCGAAACCCCGGCGACCCGACTCACTGCGGGCCCCCGGTCGGCAAGCTGGCCCACACCCGGAACCCGGTGCCGTTTGCGCCGGCCTCCATGACGCCGCCCACCAGTCGCACCCGCTCGTCGAGCCCGATCAGCCCGTGCCCCGACCGTGCTCCCGCGCTTGGTCGGGCGGGACCGGGGTCGGTCACCACGATGTCGATGCTGTCCGCACTCGCTGCCACGGTGACCTGGGCTCTTGTTGCTGCCGAGTGCTTGATGACGTTGGTCAGCGACTCCTGGACGACGCGGTACGCCGTGAGGGAGACGGCGGCGTTCGGGTCGTCCGCCGTGCCGGACTGGCTCAGCTCGACGTCGAGCCCCGAGCGGCGTACGTCGTCGACCAGGCTGTCGAGGTCGTGCAAGCCCTGGGTGGGCGGGCGGGTGCCGTCCTCGGTCTCCCGCAGCATGCCGAGCATCGACCGGGTCTGCTCGAGCGCCTTGCGGCTGGTGTCGGCGATGACTTCGAGGCTGTGCTCGGCGGCGTCGGGGTCGGTGCGGATCACGTGCGCGCCCACGCCGGCCTGCACCGCGATCAGCGACATGCTGTGCGCGACGACGTCGTGCAGGTCGCGGGCGATGCGCAGCCGCTCCTCGGTGACGGCGGCGACCACCTGTTCGCGCTGAGCCTGCCGCCGCGACCGGATCGCGTCGCCCAACGCCCACGCCGCCACCAGCAGCGCCAGCGACTGGAGCAGGACCGACGTACCGAGGTCCGGTGTGTCGAGCAGCGCCAGCCCCACGAAGGACACGAGGCCGACAAGGAGCCCGACGAACGCGTCCCGACGCCGGCCGTGAGCGGCCAGCGAGTAGAGGCTGAGCAGGATCATGATCGACAGCAGCCCGACGTCATGCCCGGTCAGGGTCACGACGAGACAGCCGACGACCATCACGGCGTACGACGCCGCCGGCCGACTCCTCCGCCAGGCCAGCGCCCCGGCGGCCGCCACCGTGGCGACCGCCGAGACGACGCTCGGGTCCTCGAGCCTCGAGTCGATCGCGCCGAGGTCGGTGGAGAGGTGCGACCACAGCGCCAGCGCCGCGGCCACGATCCCGATGGCGGGGTCGAGGTACGGCGAGAGCCGTCGTGACGCCTCTGCCCACCCTCCCTGCGCCCTCATGTCCGGAGACTACGCAGCCGCGGACACGGTGGCTGAGGTGTGAGACGCGCCAGCGCCGAGCCTCGAAGCCGCGTCGGCCTCACGCCAGACCCTCGCCCGCCTCAGCAGCACCACGGCCGCGACCACGCAGACACCCAGCGTGGCGAACCCGGTCTCGCCGGCGACGTACGCCATGTTCCAGCCCGAGACCGTCAGGACCGAGGCAGCGCCGATGTCGAAGATCGTGTTGACCGCGTTGTGGGCGACCGCCACGGGCCACGCGGTCTGCGCACGGTCCCAGATCCAGGCATAGAAGACGCCGCCAGCAGTGATCACAGCGACCGCCATCGGCGCCGCGAACCACTTCGCGCTGCCGGTGTCGTACGTCGTCGCGAGCAGGATCAGCGGCAGGTGGAAGCAGCCGTGGAAGAAGCCCGTGACCACCGCCGCGCGTCGTCTTGCTGGTGAGCTGCTGGAACCGCGGCAGCAGGTAGCCGCGCCACCCGATCTCCTCGTTGATGGCGTACAGCGTCCCGATCACCAGGGAGAGGAGCACGTTGATCGCCCAGTCAGGGGCGCTGCCGAGATCGACCGGCTTCAGCCGCCCGGCCCCGACCACGAGCGCGGTGCCGTAGGCCCCGCCGGCGAGCAGGAACGGCACCACGAGCGCGCTCGGCCAGACCTTGAAGCCGAGCCGCCCGATCCCGGTCTCGCGCCAGAGCCTGCCGGCGGCTCCCGCGCGGAGTGATGGTGAAGGTCAGGATCACCACCGTCACCATCGGAACCAGCATGCTCAGCAGCTTGTTGATGTTGGCGTCCGGCAGCGCCAACGAGACGGACAGGGCGAGCGCGTAGGCGATCCCGAGGTAGGCGACGATCTCGCGGACTGGTGTGCGGGTTGTGTTCATGGCTCAACAGTCGC
>CAVXZS010000016.1:0-408543 GCA_963766475.1 uncultured Actinomycetota bacterium
CGGTCCAGGTGGCCGCGACGGCGGAGGTCATCGCGTAGAACGCCTTGGAGTCCGGCTTCGTCGCCAGCGAGAGGCCGAGAAGCCCGGTGCCGAGCACCGACACCCCGGCGACTACGCGGCGCCGACGCCGTACGACGGCCGCGGTCACGAGGTGCTCGACGGGTACGACGTGGGTGATCGGGAGAGGCAGTCGCGCCTCGAGCAGGCGTCGCGCACGCCGCCACCGCGCGGCGGTGCGCACCGAGGTCATCGAGGGTCCCGCCGCGCGGCGTGCTCGGCCAACGCGATGCGGACCGCCTCGTCGTAACCCATCGGCTCGAACGGAACCACCCGGGTGATGCTGTCGTCGCGCACCACGACCTCGTTGCTCATCGAGTCGATCAGCGACCGGCCGGTCTGGGTGTTCACGTCTGTGACCAGCGCCAGCCACCGGGACGAGAGCCCCGGGGTAAGCAGGGGGACGGGCACGATCGCCAAACGGCTGTTCTTGATCCGGGCCACCCGGCGCATCATCGTGAGGTACTCCAACACCTCGGGCCCGCCGATCTCGAAGACCCTGCCGGCTGCCCGGGGCTCGCCGAGCACCCCCACCAGGTAGCGCACGACGTCCGCGACGGCGATCGGCTGGGTTCGGGTACGGACCCACGTGGGCGTGACCATGGCGGGCAGATGGTCGACGAGCTGGCGGGTCATCTCCCACGAGATGCCGCCACTGCCCACGATGATCCCGGCCCGCAGCACGGTGACCGGGACCCCGGCCTCACCGAGCAGACCCTCGACCTCGCGACGGCTGCGCAGGTGCGAGGAGAGCTGGTCGGACTCGCTGCCGAGACCACCGAGATAGATGATCTGCTGCACCCCGGCCTCGGCGGCGGCCTTGCCGAACGCCTGGGCTGCCTGGGAGTCGAGCCTTTCGAAGTCCTTGGAGTCCAGCGAGTGCACCAGGTAGTAGGCGGCGTGGCAGCCCGCGAGGGCCGTGGGCAACGTGTCCGCGTCGTGCACGTCGCCGTACACCGCCTCACCCTCGCCGGTGTAGGCGTCGGGGTGCCGGGTCATGGCGCGTACGACGTGTCCGCCCTCGGTGAGCGCAGGGCAGAGGCGTCGGCCGACGAAGCCGGACGCCCCCGCGACCAGGACGGGTCGAGATGAGGTCACTTGCTCTCCTCGGCGTGCGGATGTCGCAGGTGCCGGGCAGGCTGCCGACGCTGGTGGCCGATCTCGCCGCCGAGGCGGCCGCCGTAGGGGCGGCCGTGGTCGGCGTACTCCTCACGGTAGAACGACATGGTCCAGTCGCCGATGTTGAGCCGGGAGGCGGTGCGCAGGAGTGCCGTGTCGATCGGTGCTCCGTTGACCCGGGTGTTGCCGCGACGACCGAGGCGGACCACGACGAACTCGTCGGCGGCGTCGTGTCGCACCTCCGCCTCGAACGGGTCCAGCCCGGCCAGCCGGATGTCGCAGGAGGCGTCGGAGCCAATCGTCGTGACGTCGCCACGCAACCGGAACACCTCCTGTCGGTCCCCCGGCAACGGATGCGCCGCGGGAGCCATGATCAGCCTTGGGTTCCCGCCTCCGCCAGGATCATGCGTGGTGGTGACCGGCTGCCGTGGGCGCCTGCGGAATGTTGGGGCGACGGGGAACAACGTGGCCGGGGGCGCCAGCTCGGCCGCTGGGAGGGCGCCGCCGGCCGGGGCCTGCGCGCGGCCTCGCACCAGCGACCACAGCCCTGCTCCGCGCTCGACCCGGATGTGCCGTGACCCGGTCACCCGGCGCTGCAGCCAGGAGGTCCGCGGCACCCCGAGGGTGACGAGCGGACCTGCCGGGGCCACGACGGTCAGCGAGACGCCGTGCCGGGCGAGCCCGTCCGCGATGCCCCGCACGGCCGAGGCGTCGGACCTCCCCGCGAACAGGAACGGGTCGCTGACCCGGAGCTGGAGGTGCTTGCCCGAGCCGGTCAGCGAGCCGCGGACGGTGCGGGCGCCGGGGAGGTCCAGCGTGAACTCCAGGTCGGCGTCGACCGTGAGATCGGTGGACATGGCTCAGGAGCCGCCCTCGGTGTTGTCCTTCGTGGTGATCTGCAGGGTGCCGTTCAGCTTCCAGGTGGCCCGCGGGGCCTCGGGGCCGGTGTCGCGTGGGACCTCGACCGCCATGTCGATGAAGCGGTAGTTGATAGCGGCCTCGCGGCCGGTCAGGAAGGACCACATCTCGCGGCCCAGATCGGTCCAGTCGACGACCTGCTCGGTGCTGATGACAGTGCTCATGATGGAGCTCCTCGGAAGACACGGGCTTGAAGAACTAAACACTTTCCTCAACGCTCTGTTTAGGTTTACGATGACATAGTGCACCCGGAACCCCTCCCCACGCAAGCCGCCATTGAGACGAGCTCCCTCACCATCGGCGATCTGGCCCAGCGCACCGGCGTGGCGCCGGCAACGCTGCGGATGTGGGAGTCCCGGCACGGCTTTCCGCGACCGAGACGTCGCGCCAGCGGGCACCGCCGCTACGACGAGCACGACGTCGAGCTCGTCACCCAGGTGCTCCGGCGCCGGGACAGCGGCATGCGGCTCGAGGTGGCTATCGCCGGTGTCGCGCGCGCGGACTACCACCGGCACCCCGCCGGGTGCACCGTCGGTGTACGCCACGATGCGCCGCCTGCACCCCGACCTCCAGCCGCAGCGGCTGAAGAAGTCCACGCTCCTCGCGGTCTCGTGGGCGATCGAGGACGAGTGCTGCTCACGGGCGGAGCAGCCGATGATCTTCGGCGGCTTCCAGCAGGAGCGCTACTACCGCGCCTCTGAGGAGCGCTGGACCGAGCTGGCCCGGATCGCCCGGTCCACGATGGTGTTCGCGGCGTTCTCGCAGGAGCCCGACCCGGTCGACCGCACGACAATGGTGGACCTGCCCGAGGACGCGCCGATGCGGCGCGAGTGGGCGGTCGTCTGCGACGCCCCGGACTACCCGGCGATACTGACCGCGTGGGAGCTGCCGGGACAGTCCACGGTCCCCGACCGGCTGCGGCTGTTCGAGGCGATATGGACCGTCGAGCCGGGCGCCGTACGCGACGCCGCACGCGCCTGCGCCCAGGCCGCTCAGCAGCTCGGCCACCCCGAGGGCGCGCCGCTGCTCTACGAGCTGGCCGACAACCCCGCCCCGCCGCCGGTGGCACTGTCTGCAGGCAGCCTCGCTGCTGAACCGAGTCGTGGCGTACGTCGACCAAGCCCGCTGACCCCTGCCCGTGCGAGCTGCAACGCGGGGTTCATGGCGGCCTGGACTAACTCGTGCTTCTCTGTTTTAGTCGGCGCTGCTCGAAAAGTTCGGGGCCGCGTACAAGCCCCCATCGCGCAGCATCGCCACGCTGGCTCGACCGCAGGTCTCTCGACTTCGCGAAGCCGTGACGTCACGATGCGAGCGGCGACGGCCGGGCTCCCTGAAGGCGCGTCTTCTTCCGCCATTGCCGCGGTGGCCCGGGCCAACCTACGCGGGGATCGTCATGTGAGACGCGCACCGGACCGGATGGTCGCCGCACGCTCAGCGTGCCATCCCGTGCGAAGCGGCAAGGAGCGATCGGGCCTACTGTGACTGGATGGCGGATCGAGACATGCATGGCGCTCTGCTCGCTCTGGAGCGAAAGGGATGGGACTCGCTCTGCGACAGCACAGGGGATGCGTTCTACGGGCAAGTCATGACCGAGGACGCCGTCATGGTGCTGGCCAACGGTGAGGTCATGGATCGAGACACGGTGGTCGCCGCGCTTGGAGAGGCTCCTCCTTGGCGCACCTACGACATCAGAGACGATCGACTCGTCCCGACCGGACCGGGCAGTGCCGCCCTGGTGTACCGCGGCACCGCGTACCGCGAATCGGACGAGCCGGCGTTCATAAGTCTCATGTCCAGCGTCTACATCCAGCGCAACGACGAGTGGCGGCTCGCGCTCTACCAACAGACAGTCATTCCTGACAGCTCCTGACTGTGCGCTTCAGAGCCCGATAGAGGATCCCCTCTGTGGCACGCTCCGCGTGCCGATCGGCTTGTGGCACGCTCCGCTTGCCCATCCTTCTACGGCGACTCGTGAGAGCGTCCGGCAAGGCGTCCCGTGGTGAGCCTGGGTCAACTGGCGCACACTGTCGTCATGCGAGTCATCGGGGCAAGCTGGGGTCGAACCGGGACGACCTCGGCCGCGGCAGCGCTGCAACTGCTCGGCTTCGGCCCTTGCTTTCAGATGCAAGACGTCTGGCCACGTCCGGAGCTGGCAGTGCTGTGGAACAAGCATCGTGCCGGTGGGCCCGTGGACTGGCGGAGTGAGCTGCGCGAGTTCCAGTCCTGTGTGGACTGGCCGGGCTGCTGGCAGTGGCATGAGTTCGCCGAGCTGTGGCCGGACGCCAAGGTCCTGCTGACCGTGCGCGAGGCCGAGTCTTGGTATGACAGTGCTCTTGGCTCGATCCACGAGTGGACAAGACCGGGGCAGGACGTCGGGCCCCCGGAGGTTGCTGACCTGCTCGCGGGGATTTGGGATCAGCACTTCGGCGGCTGGGAGGCGTTCTTCGACCGCGAACGTGCGATCGCGGCATACGACGCCCACGTAGAGAGCGTGCGCCACGACTGTCCTGCACACCGCCTGATCGAATGGCGGGTCTCTGATGGCTGGCAACCCGTCTGCACCGCCCTCGACGTCCCTGTCCCCGAGGTTCCCGTGCCGCATCTGAACGCGCGCGACCCTGCCTGACCTGACAGTCTCGCAGGGGATCGGCTTCCGGGACGTCCTCGCTCTTGTTGTGCACGTGATCTGGCAGGTTTCGACCAGCGTCGGAGCCGCGAGTGACGCGTCAACATGTGGCTGGCCGCGCGTCGGTGCCGCAAGCGCACGGTCGGCTCCGAGGATTCCTTCGGTGCCCCTCGTCGGGCCACCTGGGGCTACGGCGCGCCGGCCGAGTCGCCCGGGGCAGGAAGGGAGAAGAGGGTTAGTAGGAGTGAAGGATGAGGGGAGGGGGTTGGTGGTAGGAGGAGGTCCAGAGTGGCGCGGTCGGATGACTAACCCAAGGCGCCCCGCACCTCATGGGATCGCCTTGCCGGTAGGATTGAGTGGTGACCAGCCACCAGGCCTTCGAGAAGGTCAGTCTCACGATCGAGTCTGACGTCCTTCACCGCGTCCGGGATCGGGTGGAGCCGGGCAAGGTGTCGGCGTACGCGACCCTGGCCCTACGCAGGCAGCTTGAGCGGGACGGCCTCGATGACCTGATCGGCGAACTGGTCGAGGTCAACGGACCCCTTGACGCCGATGCCGTCGCCCGGCACGTCGACGAGTGGCGCTGAGGCGGGTGGCGCGGGCACTGATCCTTGACTCCGAAGCTGTCTCGGCCCTGGCGGAGAAGCGCAAGGGCATGGCCGAGCGGTTGGCAGCCGCCCAGCAAGCCGATCACCGGGTGCTGATCCCCGCGGTGGTCCTCGCCGAGGTTGCGACCGGCGCGCCAACGGATGCCGCGATCTGGCACGTCCTGGGGAAGATCCCCACCGTCGACCTCCCCCAAGGTGTGGCGATGCGGGCCGGCGCTCTGCGCGCCCGTGCCGAGAAGGTGCGACGCAAGAGGCGTGACCTCACCGTGGACGCCATCGTGGCTGCCACCGCGGTGGGGCTGGCCCCGTCGGTCGTGATGACGGGCGACAAATCCGACCTGGAGCTCCTGGTCGACGGCTTCGACGTCAAGATCTCGGCAGTCTGAAATTCGCTCCTCGTCGGCGACGGTCTTTACGGAGGTTGTGTGGAGATCCCAGCGGAGTTTCACGAGCTGTTGTCGTCCAGGGCCGTCGCGTTCGTCGGCACCATCGGCAAGGGTGGAGAGCCGCAGGTCACGCCCAGCTGGTTCCTCTGGGACGGAGAGATGGTGCGGATCAGCCTGGTCGAGGGCCGACAGCGGCTGCGCAACCTCGGGCGCGACCCGCGGATCTCGGTGGCGGTGGTGGACCCGGCCAGGCCGACGTACTACCTCGAGCTGCGCGGCCGGATCGACGAGCTGACCCCGGACCCCGACCTCGCGCTGGAGCGGGCCATCGCCGAGAAGTACGCCGGGACGTGGACCGACGTCGAACCGCCCGGCACCCCGCGGTACGCCACCAGAATCATCGTGGAGCGCACGACCAGTCAGCGGGGCCATCCCTGACGAGCGCCGGCTCACTCGGCGGGCGCGCGCCCGTCTCTGGGTCCGAACGCCGCCACGGCGTCCGCGTCGCTGTTGACCGAGCGCACGTACTCGTCGGCCCAGGCCTGCCGGTCGGGGTACGCCGACCCGGCGACCACGGCGGCGACCGCGGCCTCGATGTCGACGGCGGTGTGGCGCAGCTCGACCTGACCATCGCGCAGCAACGCCCACGAGCCGCCGGCGCGCCCGTAGGGCATGCCGATGCTGCCGGGGTTGACGACCAGGCGCCTGTCGACCAGGCGCGCGAACGGCATGTGGGTGTGCCCGCACACGACGACCCGGTCGGCGTCGTCGAGGTCGGCGAGGACCTCGGCCCAGCGCGACAGCCGGGTGTCGACCAGCACCACCTCGTCGTCGTCGCGGGGGCTGCCGTGGCAGAACACCACGGTGCCGAAACCGGCCACGTCGAGCCGCGCCGGGTGCGGGAGCCGGTCGAGCAGCTCGACCTGGTCGGGCCGCAGCTGCCGCCCGGCCCAGTTGGACACGTCGATGGCTGAGTCCCGCCCGCGCGCGACCTCGACCAGCTCCCGGTCGGCGTTGCCCCGCACCAGCAGGCACCGGTCGCCCAGCCCGACCAGCCGGTCGAGGACCTCGACCGGCATCGGGCCCGCTGCGTGGTCGCCGGTGACGACGATCCGCTCGGCCGCGGCCACGTCGGGCTCGGCGAGCACGGCGTCGAGCACCGGGAGCACGCCGTGGATGTCGGAGAGGACCGCGACCGTCGCCACCATGGCGCCAGTCTCCACCGGTCCTCAGCGCTGGTTCAGCGGTGGGTCAGCGGGGGCGGCGGTGGCGGGGCGGGTTGAACGCCTCGAGCGTGTAGGCGTCGATACGGCGGAACAGCTGCTTGAGCCTGGTCATGGGGGCCTCCGGTGGTGGGGTGGGGAAACTTGCCTCGGACATGGCCTCGTACGGGGCCTCACCACCCATGGTGCGGGCCCTATTGGATCGATCCAAGAGATCTCGGCATGAGCCGCGTCACTCCTGGGACGGTCGCACCGACGAGTTCGTCGGGCGACTAGGTTGGGGAGGTCGTCGACCTCGGGAGGACTCGTGACACGGATCAGGCTCACCGCTGCCGAGGTGGCAGGCGTCCGGTTCACGACCAGCGCCACCTGGGAGACGGTGGCCAGCGTGCATGCGGTCACGATGCCGTCCGCGCGCCAGCTGCACCGGAGCTGGCGTCGCGACATCGACGCTCAGAGCGGCCGCGCCATCGCCCTGCTCGCCACGCTGCAGCAGGTGCCCGGCTGGCTGCCCGACTCGCTCGCGGTGGCACCCTCGAGTGGCGCGGGCGACGGGGACGACCTCGACCGCGTCCTCCAGGTGCCGATGGACGTCGTGGAGCGTGACCTGGCCGTCCTGACAGCACACGGGGTCCGGCCCTGGGTCGGCATGCGCGCCGACGAGATGCTCGCGTGGTTGCACCGCTGCCTGCGCACGATCTGGACGCGTCGCGTCGAGCCGGTGTGGGAGGCGATCCTCGACTGCTACGACGTCGACCTCGCCCGCCAGGCGGGCCTGGTCACCCGGAACGGCGTCGGTGCGGTGCTCGACGGCCTGCATCCTGACGTGAGCTTCGACGGCGACAGCCTCGACGCCCGGTTCCCGGGGTGTGCCAGCCTCATCGCCGCCGCCGGTCGCGACGTCGTGCTGGTCCCGTCGGTCTTCCGGTGGCCGCACGTGACGTTGTCGGTCGACGTGCCGGGCCCGGTCGTGCTGGGCTACCCGGCCCAGGGCGCTCACGACGTCTGGCGCTCCCGTGACCGCGAGGACGACGGGCTCGGCCCGCTGCTGGGGGTCTCGCGGGCGGCTCTGCTGCGTGACCTGGGCGTCCGGCGTACGACCACCGAGCTGGCCCGTCGCCACCAGCTCGCGCCCGCCACCGTCAGCGCTCACCTGTCGGTCATGTCCGCCGCCCGCCTGGTCTCCGCGGACCGGCAGGGCCGGCACGTCTACTACGCGTGGTCGACGCTGGGTGCCCGCCTGGTCGGGGATCGCGCCCACGACCAGCGCGCCGGCTGAGCGGGCGCACGGGTCACGGGAACGGCGGTAGGTCCTGGGCGCAGTCCGGGAGCTGGTCCGGCAGGGTCGCCGTGGCCAGGTAGCCCGCGACGGCGGCCCGCGCGCACTGGCTGTCCTGGACGAGGTGGCCGTAGCCGTGCACGGTGATCAGCCGGGCGTTCCCCAGCTCCGAGGTGAGGCGCAGGGCGCCGGAGTACGGCGTGTTCGGGTCGAGCGTCTGGCCGACCACCAGGATCGGTGCCGCGGTCGGCCGGTCCCACGGCCCGGCGTACCGCTCCTGTCCCATCCCCGGCCAGGTCGCGCAGCCGACGTCGTTGAACAGCTCCCACGAGCCGAAGGTCGGGTAGCGCCTGTCGAAGCGCTCGGCGATGCGGTAGTACTGCTGCTGGCCCTGCGGGATCGGCGCGTCCACGCACTTGGTGCCCCAGTAGGCGTCGAGGACGTTGTAGCCGTAGTCGGTGGCCGCCGCGGGGGTGGTCGACCGGGGCCGCCGCGCGGCCCCGAACGTGGACTCGTAGAAGCTCTCCACCGAGGCCAGGAACGGCGCCAGCTTCGCCCGGGTCTGGAGCGCGCTCTGGGTGCCCATGACGAAGCTCGAGAACGTCACGGCGTCCTCACCCGTCCCGACCGGGCCCTCACGCAGCCGGTCGACCAGCCTGGCGAACTTCTCCGCCGCCGTGCGGTCGCCGCCGGCCAGGGCACATCGCGCGGGACCGGCCGCCTCGCAGTCCTGCAGGGCGGCGTCGAGCACGTCGGTGAACGCGCCGGCCCGGACCAGCTTGGCGTGCAGCTCGTGGTGCGAGCGAGCCTTGGCGTCGATGGGGCTGTCGAGGACCATGGCGCGGACCCGGTCGGGGAACAGGTTCGCGTAGGTCGCCCCGATGAAGGTGCCGTAGGAGAACCCGACGTAGGTGAGCCGGGGCTCACCGACCGCCGCGCGGAGCCGGTCCAGGTCACGGGCCACGTCGAGCGTGGACATGTGGTGCAGGATCGGGCCGCCGTGCCGGCCGCAGGCGTCCGTGTAGGTCCTCAGGGCGGCGAGGGCGCCCTCGACCTGGTCGTGGCCGAGCGGGGCGTCGGGCACCGGACCGATCACGGCGCCGGCCTCGTCGTCGGTGTCGAAGCACTGCAGTGGCTGGCTCTGCCCGGTCCCGCGCGGGTCGAAGCCGAGGATGTCGAACCTGGCCAGCACCGACGGGTCGAAGCGGCTCGCCGCCTCCCTGGGCACAGGGGTGCCGGGGACGCCCGGCCCGCCCGGGTCGAGGATCAGGGTGCCGATCCGGTGGGCCGGATCGTCGGCCGGACGCATCTCGGCCTGGAGCCGGATGGTGCCCCGGCCGGGGTGCGCGTAGTCGAGAGGGACGTCGAGGCTGCCGCACACGTCGGTCGGGAAGTCGGTGCACGGCTGCCAGGCGATGCCGGGCCCGTCCGTCCCGGCCGCCGGTGGAGCCGCCGCCACGTGTCCGGACCACAGCCCCACCGAGGTGGCGGCGAGGGCGAGGCTGACGAGGGCGGTCCGGACACGTGGCGCGGGCATTCTCGGATGCTGGCGCCGGGCCGGCCCCTGCTTCAAACGATTCGTCACCGGGCGAACGTCGGCCCGGTCACCATCCAGCGGTCGCCTCGCGCACGCCGGGTCAGCACCACGAACCGCGCACCCATGAACACGGCCGCGAACGCGACCCAGACCGCGACCAGGCCGCCGGTGACGAACGCCGCCGCGAACGCGGCCGGCGTGTAGACCACGAGCACCACGAGCCCGGCCCAGGCCAGGTAGCGGCCGTCCCCGGCGCCGATCAGGACGCCGTCGAGGACGAAGACCACGCCTGCGACGGGCTGCCCGAGCGCGGCGACCACCAGCACCGGCACGAGCAGGTCGTGCACCTCCGGGTCGCTGCTGAACAGCGGGCCGAGCAGCGGCGACGCGGCCGCGAGCAGCACCCCGCACACCACGCCGCCGACCACGCCCCACTGCACCATGCGGCGGGTGACCGCACGCGTGCCGGCGACGTCGCCGGCACCGAGGTAGCGGCCGGTGATCGCCTGCGCCGCGATCGCGATGGCGTCGAGCACGAAGGCGAGGAACGTCCACAGCGTGATGGCGACCTGGTGGGTCGCCAGTGCGACGGGGCGGTCCGGTCCGGAGGCGCCCACCGTGACCGCGACCGTCGTGACGAGGAGCGAGGCGCGCAACGTGACCGTGCGGATCACCAGCGCCACCCCGGCCCTGGCCGCGGAGCGGATGCCGGGGAGGTCCGGGGCCAGGGACGCACCGGACGCCCGGGCACCGCGCACCACCACGAGGAGCAGCGCCCCGGCGCTGGCCACCTGCGCGAGCACCGTCCCGATCGCCGAGCCCGCGATGCCGAGACCGTCGAACCCGCCGACGCCGTAGACCAGGAGGAGGTTGAGCACGACGTTGACGCCGTTGCCGAGCACCGCCACCACCAGCGGGGTCCGGGTGTCCTGCAGGCCCCGGAGCACCCCGGTCGTCGCGAGCATCACCAGCAGCGGGGTGGTGCCGAGCCAGGCGATGCGGAGGTACGTCGTCGCGAACCCTTCGACCGACGACCCGGCCCCGAACGCCCCCACCAGCGGCCCCGTCAGCGTGACGCCGAGGACGGTGACGACGAGCCCGATCAGCACCGCCAGCCAGACCCCGTCGACACCCTGGGCAAGAGCGCCCTTCTCGTCACCGGCGCCCACGTGTCGCGCGACGCTGGCCGTGGTGCCGTAGGCCAGGAAGATGCACAGTCCCACCGCGGTCTGCAGCACCACGGCCGCGATGCCCTGGCCGGCCAGCTCCGGCGTCCCGAGGTGGCCCACGATCGCGGCGTCCGCCAGCAGGAACAGCGGCTCGGCGACCAGCGCCAGGAACGCCGGCACGGCGAGCCGCAGGATCTCCCGGTCGTGCGCGTGCGCCACGACGTCACCCTAGCGCTGGGTAATGATCAGTCGAGCGGAGTGATCATGACGCGGGATCAGCGGGTCAGCAGCAGCACGATGCCGACGAGGCCGGGCACGAACCCCACCGCCAGCCACGGCGACGCGATCGGCTTCTGGTGGATCAGCCGGCCGACGCCCGCGGCCACCACCCCGAACAGGCCGCCGATGACGCAGAGGCCGAACCTCGAGACGGTGGCGCTCTCGTCGAGGAAGAAGGCGCCGATCACCAGTCCGACGGACAGGTGCAGGATCGTCGTGACCGCCAGCGCCGAGACCACCCACCGCTGCACCTGGGTGAACCGGCGGTCGTTGACCTGCCGCACCGGGTTCGCGGGGTCCATGAGGTGCCGCGGGCGTCGCACGGAGGTCGGGTCGGTCACCCTTCCATGGTCCTCCTTCGTCGACCCACACCCCATTCCCGGGGCCGTGACCTCGGTCATGACGTCCCGGCGGTCCGGCTGGGCGCCAGTGCGAGACTCGTCGGGTGACCGGCCGGCTCAAGAACGTCCTGCTCGTCGGGCTGGTCGTGGTGATGATCAACCTGCCGTTCGTGCACAGCACCTGGCAGCAGCACCGCATCGACGACGACGGCGTCGAGGTCACCGGCACCGTCACCGACCACGACGTGGACGGCGGCGAGCGGCGCCTCACCTTCGAGGTCGCCGACACCGATGACCAGCCCGGCTTCGGCGGCACCGTGTCCGTCGACGAGGCGACGTACGACGACGCGGTGGCCACGCGGCAGGTGCAGGTGCGGGTGATCCCCGGCTCGTCGACGGTCTGGCGGGTCGAGGGCCAGACCCACAGCGACATCGGGCTGGTCATCACCGTCGTCGCCGATCTCTCGCTGCTGATCCTGGTGCTGCTGCTCCTCCGCTTCGGCTCCCGGCTGCGCCAGGAGATGGTGCTGGTCGCCACCGAGGACCTGGAGCGCTGTCCGCCGGGCTCGGTGCTCGACCAGGTCGAGGGCCTCCGCTTCGTCGTGTGCGGCGAGGTCGCGGCCATCGAGGACGACGAGGTGGTCCTCGACCTGGGCGACCGTCGGGTCCGGGTGGTCCTCGACGGCCACCACAACCCGGCGGGCTACCAGCAGCCGGTCCGGGCCACCGGGACGATGCGCGACTGAGACTGCCGGACACCGTCTACCCTTCAGCCTCGTGAGCACCTCCCGTGTCAGAGGCCGCCGCCTCGTGCCCGCGCTCGTCGTCGGCGCGCTCGTGGCGCAGGCCTGGCTGGCCGCACCCGCCCAGGCCGCGACCGTGCGCTACGCCGTACCCGGAGGGAGCGCCGCCAACAGCTGCGCCTCGCCGGCGACTGCCTGCAGCATCGACAAGGCGGTCAACCAGGCGGCCGCGGGTGACGAGGTGGTCCTCGCCCCGGGCACCTACGAGCTGGGCGGGACCGGGCTGTCGAGCGGCCAGCCCGGCGTGAACGTGCACGGGACCGCCGGCCAGCCGCGGCCGGTGGTGAACACCTCGGCCAGCATCGGCCTCGAGCTCAAGGGCGACGGCGCCAAGGTCGCCGACCTGACCATCAACCACACCGGCAGCCTCTTCGGCCTCAACGTCTTCGCCGCCAACATCTCGGTGCAGCGGGTCGAGGTGCACTCGTCGGCGCCGGTCACCTGTGGCCTGGGGTACTCCGGCCTGGCGCGCGACCTCGTCTGCGGCAACACCGCGGCCGGCGGCGTCGCGCTGGACGACTCGTGGAGCGGCGGCTTCGGGGTGTTCCTGGTGCGCAACCTCACCGCCGTCGCGACCGGCCCGAGCTCCTACGGGATCCGCGCCGACTCCACGGGCGACAACACCAACCTCGCGATCAGCGGGCGCAACGTGATCGCCTACGGCAGTGCTGCGGACGTCCGGTCGACCGAGGTCGGCGACAGCGAGAGCGACGTGCTCCTGTCGTACTCCAACTACGACAAGATCGAGGAGGCCGGCGGCGGCAACGTCTCCAACGTGGGGTCGGTCAGCAGCAACCAGACGGCGGCACCGGTGTTCGCCGACTCCAGCTTCCACCAGACGAGGACCTCGCCGACGATCGACAAGGGCGAGGCGGACGGCCTGCTCGGCTTGCTCGACCTCGACGGCAACCCGCGAAAGATCGGCGCGACCGTGGACATCGGGGCGGACGAGTACGACCCCACGCCCCCGGACGTCGCCTTCGACCACACCCCGAAGCGCAGGAGCCACAAGCACAAGGCGTTCTTCACCTTCCACGCGAGCAAGAGCTCGACGTTCACGTGCCTCGTGGACAAGAGGCCGGTGCGGCCCTGCGCCTCGCCGTTCAAGGTGAGGTTCAAGAAGCGCGGCAAGCACACCGTCCAGGTGGTCGCGACCGACATCGCCGGCAACGTGGACCCCACGCCGGCGACGTACACCTGGAAGATCAAGAAGAAGAAGAAGGGTCGCGGCCACCGCTGACCGGATGGGTACCGGCGCCGCGTGACCTCGTTCTCCGCACGCACCCACGCCGAGGCGGTGGTCCTGGCGCCGCAGCAGGCGATCTGGGACGCCCTCGTCGACCCCGAGCTGATGGCGCGCTTCACGCCGTTCCTCGACAGCATCACCGCGGACGGTGACCACTGGCGCTGGCAGCTGTCCGGGCTGAACGTGCTGGGCGCGAAGGTGGCGCCGGCGTTCACCGAGAAGATGGTGTTCAGCGAGCCGGACCGCATCGAGTTCCGGCACGACCCTCCGGCCGGTACGTCGGAGCAGGCGGGCGTCGCGGGCTGGTACGCCCTCACCCCGACCCACGACGGCACCGAGCTGGTCACCGACCTCGAGATCACCCTCGACCTGCCGCTGCCGAAGGTGTCGGGACCGGCCGTGCGCGCCGCGATGCGCAAGGTGGTCGACCGGATGGGCGACCGCTTCTCGGAGAACCTGCTCGAGCACCTCGGCGCAGAGCAGCGGTCCGGCTGACCCAAGCACTCCCGCGACCACAACGACCGGTTACTTGCTCGTAGCCATCTGGGGCATGAGGCTGAGCGGGTGTCCGCCACCGCCTCGTCCTACTCGATCACCATGCGCCTGCACACGGCGCCCGACCACGGCATCGTCGGGGCGGCGGCCACCGCGATCTCCGCGGCCGGCGGCGTGGTCACCGCGATCGACGTGGTCGACTCGACCCGGGACCGGCTCGTGCTCGACGTCACCTGCTCGGCGAGCGACGAGGACCACTCCCACCAGCTCGTGGCGGCGGTGGACGCCATCGACGGCGTGGAGGTCTACAAGGTCAGCGACCGGACCTTCCTCCTCCACATCGGCGGCAAGATCGAGGTCCAGTCCAAGGTCCCGCTGCGCAACCGCGACGACCTGTCGATGGCCTACACGCCCGGGGTGGGGCGGGTCAGCATGGCGCTCGCCAACAACCCCGACGACGTCTCGCGGCTGACGATCAAGGGCAACAGCGTCGCGGTGGTCACCGACGGGTCGGCGGTGCTCGGACTCGGCAACATCGGCCCCGGCGCGGCGCTGCCGGTCATGGAGGGCAAGGCCGCGCTGTTCAAGAGGTTCGCCAACATCGACGCCTGGCCGATCTGCCTGGCCAGCCAGGACACCGACGAGATCGTCCGGGCCGTCGAGATGATCGCGCCCGGGTTCGGCGGCATCAACCTGGAGGACATCGCCGCGCCCCGCTGCTTCGAGATCGAGCAGCGGCTGCGCGAGAGCCTCGACATCCCCGTCTTCCACGACGACCAGCACGGCACCGCGATCGTCGTCCTCGCCGCGCTGACCAACGCGCTGCGGGTGGTCGAGAAGCAGCTCACCGAGGTGCGGGTCGTGGTCTCGGGCGCGGGTGCGGCCGGCACCGCGATCGTGACGCTGCTCCTCGCCGCCGGGGTCGGCGACGTGGTCGTGGTCGACCGGGAGGGCGCGCTGTGCGAGGGCGACGACGCGCTCTCGACGGCGCACCGGGAGCTGGCCGGCGTCACCAACCCGCGGAAGGTCCGGGGCGACCTGCGGGCCTGCCTCGAGGGCGCCGACGTGTTCATCGGCGTCAGCGCGCCCGGCATCCTCCAGCCGGAGTGGATCGCCACCATGGCAGCTCAGCCGGTCGTCTTCGCGCTGGCCAACCCGGACCCCGAGGTGGACCCCGCCGAGGCCGAGAAGTACGCCGCGGTGGTCGCGTCGGGCCGCTCCGACTACCCCAACCAGATCAACAACGTGCTGGCCTTCCCCGGCGTCTTCCGGGGGCTGCTGGACGCGCGTGCTCGCGACATCACCATCGACATGCTGCTGCGCGCCGCGGACGCCATCGCCCACGTCGTCCAGGACGAGGAGCTCAACCCGAACTTCATCATCCCGACGGTCTTCAACGCCGAGGTGCCGAAGGCGGTCGCCGCGGCCATCCGCGGCGCCGGCGCCTGACGCCCACTCAGGTGTTGCGGACGCCGCGGACCAGCTCGGGCGGGCGCTGCCGCACGATCTTCCGCCAGGCGCGGACGGCAGCCTGCGGGCTCGCGGCGTAGACCGAGACGACGTAGGGGAACTGCTCGTACATCCCGGTGATGCGGGCCGGCCGGTTGGCACCGTCGCTGAAGATGCACCGGCCGCCGTGGGCACCCGGGATGTCCCGGCGGTGCTTGGTGCCGAGTCTGGCCACGAGCCAGTGCTCGACCTGCTCGGGGTCCTTCACCTGGTCGTAGGTGACGGTCACCGGCTGTCCGAGCGCCTCCTGGAAGCACTCGTAGGACTGGACCACGGGGTAGCTGTCGTCGTTGGGACGGGCCTTGTGGCACTGGGCACGGTCGCGGGCGAACGACGGGAACACCCACGCCAGGCCCTCCGCGCCGGCGGGCAGCCCGCACAGCTTGAGGGAGGCGATCTCGCGGCCGTCCCAGCAGGTGCCACCCCGGGGCGCGACAGGCGCTGCCGGTGTGGCCGGGTCGGTCGGCGGGGCGCCCTCGAGCTGGGCGGTGGCGTCACTGGTCGGCGACTGGCTCGCCGCGGGGCTCTCGGGGCTGCCGGGGCCGCCCGCCGCCGGCTCGTCGTCGTCGCCGAGGCCACGGCCGTAGTGCACCAGCCCGCCGATGATCACCGCGGCGAGCACAGCCACCACCAGCGCGTCACGCCAGCGCGGGCGCGTGCCCACCACGTCGGACATCCCCCAGCTCCCCCCAGCTCCCATGACCCGAAGCGCCCCACGCGCTTCCCCTTCATTGTGGCCTACCGCACCCACTGTCCCCGGTCAGGCGGGTCGCGCCGTGCGTCCGTGTTGGCCGAACCGCGCTCCTCCGAGCCGATGCGGCGACGGGACACTAGACCTGACCCTCCTCGGTGGCGTAGAGCGCGGCCCCGACGACACCCGCCTTGTTGAGCAGCGTCGCGGGCACGATCTCGGTGTCGATGTCGACCATCGGCAGGAACTCGTCGGACTCCTTGCTGATCCCACCACCGACGACGAACAGGTCCGGCGAGAAGAGCATCTCGAGGGTCCGGTAGTACGTCGTGAGCCGCTTGGCCCAGTGCTTCATCGAGAGATCCTCCCGCTCGCGCGCGCTGTTGGCGGCCCGGGACTCGGCGTCGTGCCCGTCGATCTCGAGGTGGCCGAGCTCGGAGTTCGGGATGAGGACGCCGTCGTGGACGAGCGCCGAGCCGATGCCGGTCCCGAGCGTGGTGAGGATGACCAGGCCCCGCCGGCCCTTCGCGGCGCCGTACCGCACCTCGGCGAGGCCGGCCGCGTCCGCGTCGTTGACGACGTGCACGTCGCGGCCGGTCGCCTCGGTGAACAGCTTGTCGGCGTCGGTGCCGATCCAGGACTCGTCGATGTTCGCGGCGGAGTGGACCACGCCGTGGCGCACCACCCCGGGGACCGTGACGCCGACCGGGCCCCGTGAGTCGGGGAAGTGCCCGAGCAGCTCGACGAACACCTCCGCCACGGCCTCGGGCGTCGAAGGCGAAGGAGTCTTGATGCGCTCGCGCTCGGCCGCGAACTCGCCCTTCTCCAGGTCCACCGGCGCGCCCTTGATGCCGGTGCCGCCGAAGTCGATGCCGAACGGAAGCTCCTCCATTGCTCCAACCTATTGCTGAGTCGGTCCGGAAATCGTTCGCTGGTGCGGCCCCGGCGGGGTCAGACTCGGCCGGTGCCGACCCACCTGACCACGGTCCGTCATCTCGACGGGCTCCGCGAAGCGGTGACCGCGTTCGTGGCGCACGCCGGACGGGCGGGGCTCGAGGCTCCGGTACCCACGTGCCCGGACTGGACGGTGCTCGACCTGGTCGCGCACCAGGGGATGGTGCACCGCTGGGCGGCCGCTCTGGTGCGCGGCGAGGACCAGTCCGACGACGAGGTCGGCGGCTACGAGGCGGCCGGACGGACCGCCCCGGACCCGCTGGCGTGGCTGCGGGACGGCGCGGCCGGGCTGGCCCGGTCGATCGAGGCAGCGCCCGACGACCTGACCGCCCCGGTCTTCCTCAACGACGCGCCGCCGGCGCGTGCATTCTGGGCCCGTCGGCAGTGCCACGAGACCACGATCCACGCGGTCGACGCGCTGGCCGCCTCGCTGGGCAGGGCGCCGCGACCGCGCGAGGTCTGGGTCGACCCCGAGCTGGCCGGCGACGGCATCGACGAGCTGCTCGGCGGGTTCCTCACCCGGCCTCGCGCGCGGCTGCGCTGCGAGGACGACGCGCTCCTCGTCGTACGCCCGGACGACCTGGCGGACTGGTGGGAGGTCGCCCTGGGACCGCGGCCCGCGATCACCACCCGGCGTACGCCCGCGGAAGAGCCGGCCGAGGACCCCGACTGGGAGCTGACCGGCGGCGCCGTCGAGCTCTACCTGCGGCTGTGGAACCGCACCGAGCCGCCGGAGGACTGGCGGCGGATGACCGCCGTGACCTGGTCCTGAACGCGTCTCCCCCTCCTAGACTCCGCCGCATGGCGGCGCACGAGACCCGGATGCTCCTGCTCGGGGCGGTCGCGATGTTCGAGCCCGTCAACGGCTACCAGATCCGCCGCGAGCTGTTGTCGTGGCAGGTCGACCGGTGGGCCAACGTCAACCCGGGGTCCATCTACGGCGGGCTGGCCACGCTGGCCCGGCAGGGTCACCTGGTCCGCCACGACCTGGTCGACGGCGGTCGCGAGGTGGCGGTCTACGAGATGACTGACCAGGGCCGCGGCGAGCTGCGCTCGCTGATGGTGACGGCGCTCGAGACGGTCGACGCCTACGACCGCGCCGCGTTCACCGTGGCGTTCAGCCAGCTGCCGCTGCTCGACCGCGCGCAGGTGCTGCGCTCCCTGGCCGTGCGCCGTGGCCGCCTCGAGGAGACGGTGCGCGAGTTCGCCTCCACCAAGCCCGGCACGGCCCCGCCACACGCGATGCGCGCGATGGTGCTGTGGCTCGACCTGGCCACGGCGGAGCTGGACTGGCTGCGCGAGGTGATCGCGGACATCGGCTCGAGGGCGCTGAAGTTCGAGAACGCCGAGGACTGGGACTGGATGCCCGCGCCGGACGACCCGGGGTGGCAGATGGAGGCCGACCGGGAGAGGTATCGCGCCCTTCTCGGTCGCTGACCCCGATGAGTCCCAACGCCGGGCGGGGTCTGTTCTACGCCCGATGGAACTGAGTTGTGTTCAAGGTTGAACAGTGGCAGTGTTCAACCTTGAACATTGGCGCGTGCACCCCGACCCCTCACCAGGAGACCCGATGATCGAGGCACGAGGACTCGTGCAGACCTTCCACACCGGACAGGGCAAGAACAAGAAGGAGGTCCACGCCGTGAAGGGCGTCGACCTCGACGTGGCCGAGGGCGAGGTGGTCGGGTTCCTCGGCCCCAACGGCGCCGGCAAGACGACCACCCTGCGGATGCTCGTGACGCTGCTCAAGCCGACGGCGGGGACCGCACGGGTGGCGGGCTACGACGTGGCCACCCAGCCGGTCGAGGTCCGCCGGAGCATCGGCTACTGCTCCCAGGTCGGCTCGACGTTCTCCGGCGCCTACGCCGGCGACGAGGTCGTCGACCACGGGATGCTCTACGGGATGTCCCGCAAGGCGGCCGTGGCCAAGGGCCACGAGCTGTTCGAGAAGTTCCAGCTCGAGGGCCTCTGGAAGCGGATGAACAAGAACATGTCCGGCGGGCAGAAGCGCCGCCTCGACATCGTGATGGGGCTGATCCACTCGCCCTCCCTGGTCTTCCTCGACGAGCCGACCACCGGTC
Organism: uncultured Actinomycetota bacterium; assembly: GCA_963766475.1. Classification (GTDB taxonomy): domain Bacteria; phylum Actinomycetota; class Actinomycetes; order Propionibacteriales; family Nocardioidaceae; genus Nocardioides. The sequence goes on from CAVXZS010000016.1 coordinate 19,322, forward strand.
TCGACCCGCAGGCGCGCGCGAACCTCTGGGAGCACATCGAGGGGCTGCGCAGCAACGAGGGCGCGACCGTCTTCCTGACCACTCACTACCTCGACGAGGCGGACGCGCTGGCCGACCGGATCGTGATCATCGACCGCGGCGAGATCGTGGCCAGCGACACCTCCGACAACCTCAAGGCCAGCGTCTCCGGCGACCAGGTCTCCCTCGAGCTGTCCTCCGACGACCAGGTCTCGGCGGCCCGCGACAAGCTGGCGACCATCAGCGACGACGTGCAGGTCGACGGCCGGCACGTCCACGGCCGGGTGGCCCGCGCCGGCAAGGCGGTGCCGGGGCTGCTGCGCGACCTGGAGGCCTCCGGCGTCGGGCTCGAGGGCATCGAGGTCATCCGGCCCACCCTCGACGACGTGTTCCTCACCCTCACCGGGCGCTCGCTCCGCGACGCCGACGAGGCAGCCGAGCCAGACCACCGGTGCAGAAGGAGAAGAGCAGTGACGACCTATCTGCGCGAGTGCTCGGTGGTGTTCCGCCGGCAGATCCGGATGAACCTGCGCAACCCGGCCTGGGTGCTGATCGGCATCCTGCAGCCAGTCCTCTACCTGTTGCTGTTCGGGCCGCTGCTCAAGCCGCTGGTCGCCCAGTTCGACACCGGCACCACCAACGCCTACACGTTCCTGGTGCCCGGGCTGCTCGTGCAGCTGGGCATGTTCGGGGCGTTCTTCGCCGGCTTCTCGCTGATCGGCGAGTGGCGTGAGGGTGTCATCGAGGCCGAGCGGGTGACCCCGGCCGCGCGCTCGGCGCTGCTGGTCGGCCGGCTGTGGCGCGACGTGCTGCAGCTGCTGGTCCAGGCGCTGATCCTGGTCGGCCTGGGCTACGCGATCGGGATGCGCGGCTCGTTCGCCGGCGTCGTCCTCGGGGTCGTGATCACGCTCCTGGTCGGTGGTGCCTGCGCCGCGGCGTCCAACGCGCTCGCGATGGCGACCAAGGACGAGAACGTGATGGCCCCCGTCGTCAACGTCGTGATGATGCCGATCCTGCTGCTGAGCGGGATCCTGCTGCCGATGACGCTCGGGGCGGGCTGGCTGCAGCGGATCTCCGACTTCATGCCGTTCCGCTACATCGTCGACGCGGCCCGCGACGCCTTCACCGGCGACCTGGGCAGCAGCGACGTCATGTGGGGGACCGGCTGGGCGGTCCTGATCTTCGCGCTCGCGATGTGGTGGGGCGCGAGCGTCTTCCGCAAGGAAAATGCGTGACGCTCTCCGCTGGTTGAGGAGGTTGCGCTAGCAACCGTCTCGAAACCGCCGCAGCGAAGGCACCTGCTCGACCACTCGTTGGTCGAGCTTGTCGAGACCGCCGCAAGGAAGGCTGGGAGCCGACCCTGCGGACATCTCGACAAGCTCGATGAGCGGTGGTCGAGTCCCAGCCTCGAGTCACCTGGTTTCGAGACGGGCGCAGAGCGCCCTCCTCAACCACCGAGGGGCTTGAGCACGCGTGCCGAGATCCAGGCGATGTCGTCGGCCGTGCGGGTGGGCACGGCGGAGGGCTGCATGACGTGGCTGAGCACGACCCGGACCACCATGTCGATGGCCGCGTCGAGCCGCTCAGCGCTCAGCTCGACGTCGTACGGCGCCACCCGCTCGACCAGCACGGCCTTCGAGGTCGCGAGCAGCGCGCCGGCGTGGGTGGTCAGCAGCGGCAGCAGCTCGGTGTCTGCACCATGGGTGGCCGAGACGATCGCCTTGAGCAGCAGGTTGTCCTGGGAGGCCTCGAGCACGGCGCACGACGCGTCGCGGATCGCGCCGACCAGGTCGTCCGGGTGCGCGTCGAAGGCCACGGTGACCAGCCCGAGGAACCGCTCCAGCTCGCGCAGGATCATCGCCTCCGCGAGCAGCGGCTTGGAGCCGACCTCGTTGTAGACCGTCTGCCGGCTCACGCCGACCACGTCGGCCAGCCGCGCCATGGTCACCTGGGCCCAGCCGTCCTCGGTGGTGAGCGCCACGGCGGCGTCGATGACGCGCTCGCGCAGCGTGAGCGGTCGCGTGGTCACGGTCATGAGGCTAGGTGCCGTGGGTCAGCGGGCCGGCTCCCGGTCCAGGCGGACGAAGTCGACCTTGTCGCGGACGCCGCAGTCGGGGCAGCACCAGGTGTCCGGGATGTCGGCCCAGGCGGTACCGGCCGCGAAGCCCTCGTGCTCGTCGCCGGCCTCGACCTCGTAGACGTAGCCGCAGCCCGGGCACTGCGCGGCCAGCACCTCGTCAGCCACGGCCTCGCCGGGGTTTCGAGACAGGTGCGGCGCAACCTCCTCGACCACCGGTCTCGGCGGGTACTTCGCCAGGATCCGGTCGCGCTTGCGGGGCGAGAGGTTGGCCCGGCTCAGGTCTCCCTCGAAGTGGGCGAGCACCCGTGGGTCCATGACCCGACGCCAGATCGCGGGCACGATCGTGAGGACGATCATCCCGGCGTACCCGGTGGGCAGCACCGGTGACTCCTCGTAGTCGCGCAGCGTCTGGTAGCGCCGGGTCGGGTTGGCGTGGTGGTCGCTGTGCCGCTGCAGGTGGTAGAGCAGCACGTTGGTCGCGATGTTGTTGGAGTTCCAGGAGTGCGACGGGTCGACCCGCTCGTAGCGCTGCCGCTCGCCGACGCCGACCTTCTGGCGCAGCATCCCGTAGTGCTCCATGTAGTTGACGACCTCGAGAAGCGAGAAGCCGACGACGGCCTGGATGACGAGGTAGGGCACGATCTCGAGGCCGAGCCACGCGACGAGCGCGCCCCACAGCACCACCGACATCAGCCAGGCGTTGAGCACGTCGTTGCCGATGCGGAACGGGTGCTGGTGCTTGCGGGCGTAGCGGCGCTTCTCGATCCGCCACGCGCTCTTGAGTGAGCCGATGACCGTGCGCGGCCAGAACTCGTAGAAGCTCTCGCCGACCCGGCTGCTCGCCGGGTCCTCCGGCGTGGCGACCCGGACGTGGTGGCCGCGGTTGTGCTCGATGTAGAAGTGGCCGTAGAAGCTCTGCGCGAGAGCGATCTTGGACAGCCAGCGCTCGTTGCTCTCCTTCTTGTGGCCGAGCTCGTGGGCGGTGTTGATGCCGATGCCGCCGATGCAGCCGATCGAGACCGCGAGGCCGATCTTGGCCCACAGCGGAAGCTCGCCGTGGACGCCGAGCGGGTCGCCGCGGGCGACGAGGTACATCGCGGCCACGAAGCCGACGTACTGGATCGGCAGGAAGAGGTAGGTGATCCAGCGGTAGTAGCGGTCCCGCTCCAGCGCCTCGATCACGTCGTCGGGCGGGTTGGAGCGGTCGAGCCCGGCGACCAGGTCGATCGCGGGCACGATCACCAGGATCACCACCGGGCCGATCCAGAACAGCCCCGGCCAGCCGGTGGCGAGCCAGCCGGCGTACCCCAGGAAGAACAGGCTGGGCACCACGAGGCCGATCAGCCACAGGTAGCGCTTCGGGTCCCGCCACTGCTCCGTCGAACCGGCCGGGACGGTGGTGTTCGCGATGGTGTCCATTGCGGTCTCCCCATGATCGGTTTACAAAACCATAGGGAATGTAAAGCGGCGTGGCAAGGGGCACGCTCGATCTCGCATGTAACTCCGTGTTCGTGCCACTGGACCGGTGTGTCAAACACGGCCAAGATGCACCCGAACACGGAGTTACAAGTCGAGTGGCGGGTCGGCCGCTCAGTCCAGCGGAGCCCCGTGCTCGGGCAGGTCCGTGGCCTGCTCCGGGTCGACCAGGCAGGTCCGGCAGAAGTTGATGCCGAACGGCGTCAGGTGGATCGAGCGGCGCACCAGCCTGGCGAACCGCACCGAGTGCATCGCCTCCAGCACGTCGGGCTGCGCCTCGAGCACCTGGTAGTCCATCGGGTCCTCCACCTGCTCGCTGGAGAACCACACGAGGCCCAACCGGAACAGGTTGTTGAGGTAGGCCGGCACCTCGTCGCCGTACCTCACGCCCGCGCGGGCGCCGATCATGGTCAGCCCGGACGCGACGAGGCTGGAGCTGACCATCCCCACCGGCCCACCGGTGCGGACGTCGACGGCGGGCTGCGGGCCGCTGCGGAGCATGTGCACCAGGATCCGAGCCTCGTCGGGAGCCAGGTCGTCGAGGATCCGGACGTACGCCGGGTGCGGCTCCTCGTCGCTCCACACGTCGCGCGAGCGTTCGAGCAGGTCCTCACCTCGCTCGCGCAGCGTCGGCTCGTGCTCCGGGACGGTGTCGCCGACGGGGTCGGGGATCACGGTGACCAGCGCGGCGCCGCCGTCGAGCAGGGCGCGGGACACCGGCACGCCCTCGGCGATCGCGCGGGCCACGTCGGAGACGGTGCGGGTCGCGAACGAGACGTCCTCGGCGACCTCCTGGATGAGCTCCTCGGCGGCCTTGCGGTCGGTCAGGGCCCGGGCGAGCAGCCGGCCGGACCGGACGTAGGAGCCCGCGGTCCAGGCCATCGACCGGGCGGTGGTCGCCGCGACGATCCGCGCCAGGCCCGGCAGCGCGTCGGTCGTCTCGACCCAGCGGCTCACCTCGGCGCTGCTCTCCCTGTCGGTCATGAGCCACCCGCCCCGAACAGCAGCAGGTGCAGCACGCCACCCGCGAAGCCCATCACCGCGCCGTGCGCGTAGAGCATCCACTCGTCCTCCCGGAACGCCGACCGCATCATCTCGACGAAGTCCTCCGCGGGGAGCTCCTTGGTGCGCTCGGCGACGAGCGTCCTGATCCGGTCGCCCTGCTGGCGGCCGAACTCGGGGTCGCGGAACGCGAGGTCGGTGCGGCCGACCGCCTCCACGGCGACCGCGTCGCGGATCCGGTCGAACTGGCCGGCGCCCACCGCCACCCGGATCGCCGGGCGCAGCGGGCCGGCCGCGTCGTCGATCGCGGGCCGGAGCGCGCGGGCGAGCATCTGCCGGGTCCGGTCGCCGCGCGGGCCGTTCATGAGGAAGTCGCCGATGCGCTCGAGCGTGATGACCTCGTCGGCGATGTTGCGCGCGTAGACCTCCGCCGCCTCGTCCTGGCGGCGGAGGAACAGGCCGTGCACCGTGACGCCGAGGACCCGCCGCGGCTGGAGCGGCTCGAAGATCAGCCACATCCCGAGCTTGTTGGTGATCCAGCCGACCACGATCCCGAGCAGCGGCAGCAGCCACCACATGCCGAACCAGTGGTCGACGACCGCCACCGGTACGCCGAGCGCGAAGCCGAACACGAAGCCGAACGTCACCATCAGCTGCAGCTCGCGCCTGCCCACCTCCCGGAAGATCGAGACGACGAGGCCGGGGTGCCGGCGGAAGTGCTCGATCACCATGATCTTCGGGTCGAGCAGCTGGTCGATGTGCTGCCCGATCTCCTGGGTGATGTTGTGCACCACCTTGGGCAGCTGGGCGTCGACCCTTGCGACCACCGCCTGCCTTCCCCACGCAGGCAGGTCCTGCCACAGCCGCGGGTGCTCGCGGCGCATGATCTCGTCGATCAGCTGGGGCAGGTCCGGGCGGAACACGTCGACGATGTGCTCGGCGATCCGCTCGGGCTCGAGCTGCTCGTAGAAGTCGCGGGGCGTGCCGACCTTGGCGATCACCTTGTCCACGGCGATGCTGCCCATCTTGGCCGCGCGCGCGGGCACGATGCCCTGCCAGCCGACGCCGCCCTCGAGCAGCCCCGGGATCTCCTGGACCTTCCTCGGCATCGCCCGGGCCAGCGTCTTCAGACCGCCCACGTGGACGCCGTGGAACCGCTCGGGAGAGAACAGCATCCACAGCCCCGACCAGTTGATCAGCCAGCCGACGACGCCGGTGAAGACCGGGATGGTCAGGATGTGCAGCCAGTCGGACGCTCCGTCGACGTGCGTGAAGAACCAGTCGATCTGGAGCGTCGTCACCACGCCGTAGTCACCTCATCCGGTCACACCTAGCAGGAGAACGTGCCAGCCGGGGCCGGGTCACGCCAGCCCTAGCGGTGCACGTGCGGCAGGTGCGCCCGGTCGCGAGCCAGGTCGACGGCCTCGCGGAACGCGCGGGAGACGTAGTCGGGGACCTTCAGCCCGCGGTCGCGCGCCCAGAGCAGCTCCTTCTCGACGCGCGAGACCTGCACCGCGAAGTCGTCGAGCTCCTCGGTGATGCCGAGGGCCGCCATCACGTCGCCGAAGTCGGCCTTCTGGCGGGGGTTGTTGGCGCCGACGGGGGCGAACGACGCCCGCCTCATGAAGCGGACCATCCAGCGCTGCCACGCGGCGAGCTCGGCCCACAGGGCCCGGGCCGAGAGCTGGTAGAAGACGAAGTGGCCTGGCTCCTGCCGCTTGATCTGGCCGACCACCGACTGGGCGATGGCGTGCTCGCCGAGGTCGAGGGTGCCGCGGTGGAGGAGGTTGTAGGCCAGGACCGCGGAGCGCTCTGTGGCCATGCCGGTCAGGTAGTAGAGCATCCGGCAGACGTCCTGGAACGGGCCGAGGTGGGCCAGCGCGCCGAGGATCCTGAGCTTGAGGCCGACCGACTCGAGGTCGGCGTCGGCCGACTCCCGGCCGAGCTCGACCTGGAGCCGGTCGAGGATCAGTCCGTGCTGGATCTCCTGCGGCTGCCACACGGCGTAGAACTGCCGGTCGACCTCCGGCGGGTCCGGCAGCATCGTGGTGAGCTCGAGGACGTTGCGGTCGACCTCGAGCTCGACCCGGGCCATGTAGTCGAGGACGTGACCGAAGCGCGCGTCGAACTCGCGCGGGTTGCGCACGGTGAAGTCGACGGAGTCGAGGCTGATCGGCGGGTGCTCGTCGGCCAGCTTCGCGACGTGCTCGGCCAGCCGGCGCTCGGCGGAGGGGGCATAAGCACGAGACACGGCAGAAGGCTACCTTTCAGGACGTGGTTGATTCGGCGCCGGCGGCGGTACGGATGGGCACTGGTCCAGGTCGGGCGGTCATTGCTGCTGCAGCGCTCGGCTCGGGCATCGCATTCCTCGACGGGACCGTCGTCAACGTCGCCCTCAAGACCATCGGGTCCGACCTGGACGCCAGTCTCGCCGAGCTGCAGTGGATCTCCAACGGCTATTTGCTCTCGCTGGCCAGCCTGATCCTGCTGGGCGGCTCGCTGGGCGACCGGTTCGGCCGGCGCCGGGTGTTCGTGATCGGCACCGTGTGGTTCGCCACTGCCTCCGTGATCTGCGGGATCGCCCCCAACCCGGAGGTGCTGATCGGCGCGCGGGTGCTCCAGGGGATCGGTGGCGCGATGCTCACCCCGGCCAGCCTCGCGATGATCCAGGGCGCCTTCGCCCACGAGGACCGGGCCGCCGCGATCGGCGCCTGGTCGGGGCTGACCAGCGTCTCCGGAGCGATCGGCCCCTTCCTCGGCGGCGGTCTGGTGGACTACGTCGACTGGCGGTGGATCTTCTTCATCAACGCCCCGATCGCGGTGGTCACGGTCGTCGTCGCCGTGAGGTGGGTGCCGGAGACCCGGGACCCCCACGCGTCGACGCACCTCGACGTCGTGGGCGCGGTGCTGGCGTCCGCGGCGCTCGGCGGGACGACGTACGCCCTCATCGAGTGGGGAGGTACGGCGGGGTGGGTGGCCCTGGTGATCGGGGTGCTGGCCGCCGTCGGCTTCGTCACGGTCGAGGCGCGGGAGCGCGAGCCGATGCTGCCGCTCGGCATCTTCGCCGACCGCACGTTCAGCGCCGCCAACGTGATGACCCTGCTGGTGTACGGCGCGCTGGGCGCGGTCAGCTTCTTCGTCACCATCCAGCTCCAGACCGTGAGCGGCTACGGCGCCCTGGCGGCCGGCGCGGCGTTCGTGCCGACGACCATCGTGATGCTGGGGCTGGCCTCCTGGGGAGGGCGGCTGGGCCAGCGGATCGGGCCGCGCATCCCGATGACCGTGGGCCCACTCGTGATCGCGGTCAGCGTGCTGCTGATGCTGATGATCGGCCCCGACGTGTCCTTCGTCCGTGACGTGCTGCCCGGCGTGGTCGTCTTCGGCCTCGGGCTGTCCCTCATGATCGCGCCCCTGACCGCGACCGTCCTGGCGGCCGCTCCCGACGAGCACGCCGGCGTCGCCAGCGGCGTCAACAACGCGGTGGCCAGGGCGGGGCCGTTGCTCGCGGTCGCGGCGCTGCCGATCGCGGTCGGGCTGCACGGCGAGGAGTACGCCGACCCGGTCGCCTTCGACGACGCCTACGGCATGGCCATGATGGCCTGCGCCGTGGCGATCGCCCTCGGCGGCCTGATCTCGTGGTTCACCATCCGGGCGACGGTCCTGGAACCGGACGACGACCCGGACGGCGACCCGGGCGGCGACCCGGCTCCCGAGGCTCTCGACGGGGGCGCCGCGGCGGACTAGGGTGGCAAGAGTCGGTGCGCATCACGAAACAGGATGCACAATGCGCAACAAATCTCAGGCTACGGCCACCATGGTGCGGCTGCTCGAGAACGCGCGCTACGAGGTGCTCCCGACCGCCTCGATCGAGGCCACGATCCTCGAGCACGTCGACGCAGGCACGACCGTCACGGTCACCGCCTCGCCCAGCAAGGGGCTCGAGGCCACCCTCGACCTGACCGAGCGGCTCACCCGGCACGGCTACCCCGCCGTACCCCACCTGGCCGCGCGCATGATCCGCGACCGCGCCGAGCTGTCCGAGATCTGCGCGCGCCTGACCGGGGCCGGGATCGACCGGATCTTCGTGCCGGGCGGCGACGCCGACGAGCCCGGCGCCTACCCCGACGCGCTCTCGGTGCTCGAGGACCTCGCCGAGCTGGGACGGCCCTTCCCCCACGTCGGCATCACCGGCTACCCCGAGTCGCACCCCACGATCAGCGACGACCTCACGATCCAGGCCATGTGGGACAAGCGCCGCTTCGCGACCCACGTCGTGAGCAACCTGACCTTCGACCCCGAGGTGCTCGCGACCTGGGTGGGCCGGATGCGCAAGCGCGGGATCACGATGCCGCTGCTGCTCGGGATCCCCGGGCCCGTCGACCGCACCAAGCTCCTCTCGATGGCCGCGAAGATCGGCGTGGGGGAGTCGACCAGGTTCCTGGCCAAGCACAAGGGCACCTTCGCCCGGCTGGCCGCGCCAGGGGGGTTCACCGGCGAGCGGTTCCTGGAGAAGGTGGCCCCCGCGCTGTCCGCCCCCGGGTCACTGGTCGAGGGGCTGCACGTCTTCACGTTCAACCAGGTGCCGGCGACCGTGGAGTGGCGTCGCACCCTGCTCGACCGCCTCGCTCCCCTCGTTGGTTGAGGAGGTCGCGCAGCGACCCGTCGTATCGCTGGTTGAGGAGGTCGCGCAGCGACCGTCTCGAAACCACGCAAGGTCGCGAACGCCCGTCGGCGGGCTGCGGTTTCACGGCCTACGCCTCCTCAAGCAGCGGCGGGGCTCGAGACAGGCGCTAGCGCGCCTTCCTCAACCAGCGGAGGGGCAGACAGGCGCTAGCGCGCCTTCCTCAACCAGCGGAGGGGCCGAGACAGGCGCTCGCGCGCCTTCCTCAACCAGCGGAGAGACCGAGCAGGTCCTCGAGCGCGGCCTCGAGCCGGCCGTGCCCGGTCTCGACGACGGTGAGCGGGAGGCCGATCTTGCGGGCCGCCTCCTCCGCCAGACCGCGCAGGGTCTCGTCGGGCTCCTGGGCCAGCCACACCGCCCGCGTGTAGTGCCGGAAGTAGTCGTCGCGCAGCTCGGGGTGGCGGTCGAGACCGAGCTCGCGGACCACGGTGCGGTCGAAGGACCGCACGAGGAAGTCGGTGAGCAGGTAGGTGCCCGGCTGGTCGTCGAGGAACGCCGCCAGCCGGGACTCGCCGGCGAAGAGGTCGTAGCAGTGCAGCCCCGGGAGCCGCTTCAGGCCGAGCTCGGCACAGACGGTGTCGAGGGCGCCGTAGGTGCCGCAGTCGGCGTACGCCACGGCGACGGTCCCGTGGCGCAGCGACAGCTCGGAGGCGAGGCGGCGCACCTCGTCGGCGATCAGGTGCGGCTGGTTGTGCAGCAGCGGCGGCAGCGGGTGCACGGCCACCGGCCAGCCTCGGCGCTCGACGATGTCGGCGACCGGCTGGGCCAGCGCGCCGCAGGCGACCAGCGCGACCTCGGCGGACTCAGAAGGAGAGCTGCTCGACGAAGCGGTCGTTGAACTCGGGGCGGTCGGAGAGCTCGACATAGGTCACCTCCTCCAGCAGCGCGAGAGCCCCGGCCCGCTCGCGGATCGAGAGCAGCGCCATCTTCGCGCCCTCGCCGGCCACGTTGCCCGCGGCGACGATGCGCAGCACCGGAAGCTGCGGCACCAGGCCGATGCGGATCGCCGAGGCGGCGGAGAGGTAGCTCCCGAACGAGCCCGCGAGCAGCACCTGCTGCACGTCGCGGTGCTCCAGGCCCAGCTCCTCCAGCAGCAACGTCCAGCCGGTCGAGATCGCGGCCTTCGCGAACTGCAGCTCGCGCACGTCGCGCTGGGTCAGCACGACGCAGTCGGCGGGGTCGCTGTCGACGGCGGGGCGGTGCAGCACGAAGACGCGCTCCTGGCCCTTCGCGGAGTCGAGCACCGTGAGCCGGTCGGAGAGCCCGGGCGCGAGCTCCTTGGCGACGTCCTCGGGGACGAACCGCCCGCTCGCGTCGAGCAGCCCGACCCTGACCAGCTCGGCCACCGCGTCGACCAGTCCCGAGCCGCACAGGCCCTTGGGTTCGGTGTCGCCGATGACGCCGAGCTCCACGCCGCCGCCCTCGGCGGGATCCAGCGTGATCACCTCGATGGCACCGTCGTCCGCGCGCATGCCGCACTGGATCGCCCCGCCCTCGAACGCCGGCCCGGCCGGCGCCGCGGTCGACAGGATGCGGTCGCCGTCGCTGAGCACGATCTCGCAGTTGGTGCCGACGTCGATGAAGAGCCGGGTGCGCTTGTCGCGGTCCATGCCCGAGGCGAGCATGCCCGCGACGATGTCACCGCCGACGTACGCCCCGAGGGCCGGGAACAGCATCACCCGGGCCCGCGGGTGCAGCGCCAGGCCGAGGTCGGAGGCGAGCACCGCGGGCGGCGTGGCCGTCGACATGATGAACGGCGCCACGCCGAGCGGCTCGGGGTCGATGCCCAGGGCCAGCGCGGTCATGGTGGCGTTGCCGGCGATCGCGGCCTCGTAGACATGGGTGGGGTCGACCCCGCCCTCGTGACAGACCTGGGCGGCCAGCTCGGCGAGGGTCTCGCAGGCAGCGACGCGGAGCCGCTCCGCCGCCGTCGGGTCCATCATCGTGGCGCTGATCCGGCTGATCACGTCGCCGCCGAACGGCTGCTGCTTGTTGAGCATCGACGCCACCGCGACCGGGGTGCCGGTGACGAGGTCGAGCAGCGTCGCGACCACCGTCGTGGTGCCGAGGTCGAAGGCGATCGCGTGCCGGACCCCGGTGGTGTCGCCGGGCTCGATGTCGATCAGGTCCTCGTCGACCACGACCGCGGTCACCTTGAAGTCCGCCTCGCGCAGCACCGAGGGGAGCCGGCGCAGGACGTGGAGGTCGGCGCGCGGCTCGAGGTCGTCGATGGCGGCGAGCAGCCGGTCGAGGTCGGTCTGCTGGTCCGCGAGGGTCGGCTCGGTCAGCTCGACGTACCGCTTCTGTACGGCCGGCCTCAGGATCACCTGTCGGCCGACGCCGACCGTGGCGGCCTTGGGCCGGGTGGTCAGCGGCGGCACCACGACCTCGAGGTCGCGGGTGGCCCGGGCCAGGCAGGCCAGCCGCCACCCGGCGTCGAGCTGCTCGCGGCCGAACGTCTTGACGTCGTGCCGGGTCGCGGGGGTGGCGGGCGTGAGCCGGACCTTGCACTTGTGGCAGGTGCCGTGGCCGCCGCAGGTCGAGTCGATCGCGATGCCGTTCCACGACGCCGAGTCGAAGACGGTCACGCCCGGGGGCACGCGCACCCCGCGCTGGGTCGGGGGTCCCTCCTTGTCCTCGACGGTGAAGGCGAGGTCGACCCGGCCGGTGCCGTCGTGGGACGGCAGTTCGGCGCCGCGGACGGCGGTGAGCCCCTCGCGGCGTACGGCGTCGACGTCGAAGGCTGCGAGCTCGTCGCCTTCGGTCATGCGGTGGCGGCGGCGGCCCTGGCGCGGTGCGCCGAGATCCAGGCCATGCCCCAGTCGTCGTGGCCGAGGAAGACGTCGGCCGCCTTGACGGCCTCCACGATCTGCGGCGTGCGGGTGTCCATGATCGCGCTGGTCAGCCCCGCTGCCATCGCCATCGGCAGCCAGGACGCGCCCAGGGTGTGCCGGTCGGGCATGCCGAAGGAGACGTTGGAGGCGCCACAGGTCATGTTGATGCCGTGGTCCTCACGGATCCGGCGCATCACCTCGAGGGTCACCAGCGAGGTCGAGGTGTCGGCGCCGATCGGCATGGCGAGCGGGTCGATGACGATGTCGGCCTTGGCGAGGCCGTACTCCTCGGTCGCGACCCGGACGATCTTGGCCGTGAGGTCGAGCCGCTTGTCGGCCTCCATCGGGATCTCGTCGTGGTCGTTGGGCAGGGCGATCACCGCGGCGTCGTACTTCTTGACGAGCGGGAGGATCGCCGCCATCCGGTCGTCCTCGGCCGTGATCGAGTTGACCAGTGCCCGGCCCTGGTAGACCGAGAGCCCGGCCTCGAGCGCCTCGACCACCGAGGAGTCGATGCAGATCGGCAGGTCGGTGATCGACTGCACCAGCTGGATCGCCTTGGCGAGCAGCTCGGGCTCGTCGGTGAGCGGGACGCCCATGTTGACGTCGAGGACGTCGGCCCCGCCCTCGACCTGCGCCCTCACGTCTCGCTCGATCGCCGAGAGGTCACCAGCGCGCAGCTGCTCCTGGAAGATCCGCCGCCCGGTCGGGTTGATGCGCTCGCCGATCAGGCAGAACCGGCGCCCGTGCCCGATCACGACCTCCTTGGAGGCGGAGCGGAGGACGGTCTCGTGGAGCTCCGAGGTCAGGTTCATTCGGGGTCCCCGTTCGAAGCGCAGCGAAGCGAGCATTCGAATGGGGTGATCATGCCGGGACCTTGCTGCGCTTCTCGTGGAGCAGGGACTTGGCGCGCTTGACCGTCTGGGAGGCGTCGGCGGCGTAGCCGTCCGCGCCGACCGCGTCGGCGTACTCCTGGGTGACCGGGGCGCCACCGACCATCACGATGACCGTGTCGCGGATGCCGGCCTTCTCCAGCGCGTTCATGTTGGCCTTGAACATCGGCATGGTCGTCGTGAGGAACGCCGAGAAGCCGACGATGTCGGGCTGGTGCTCCTCGATGGCGGCGACGAACTTCTCGGGCGCCACCTGGACGCCGAGGTCGATCACCTCGAAGCCTGCGCCCTCGAGCATGATGTTGACGAGGTTCTTGCCGATGTCGTGCACGTCGCCCTTGACCGTGCCCATCAGGAACTTGCCGATGGTCTCGATGCCGCCCGCGACCAGCAGCGGGCGCAGCCGCTCCATCGCGCCGGCCATCGCGCGGCCGGCGATGAGCATCTCCGGCACGAAGAAGTCGCCGCGCTCGAAGCGCGCCCCGACCTCCTCGAGGGAGGGGATGAGGGCGTCGAACAGCAGGGTCTGCGGCTCCATGCCGAGGGCCAGGCCCTCCTCGGTGAGCTCGAGCACGCGCGGGGCGTTGCCGACGAGCGTCTCGTCGTAGAGCCCCTTCAGTACGTCGTCGGGGGTGGTCATGCGGCGCCCTCCTCAGGGGTCTTGCCGTGGAGCAGGTCGGTCAGCTCCGTGGCGTGGTGGGTCAAAAGAGGTCCGAGCTCCTCGAAGCGCTGCTCCAGCCGCGACGTCGGCCCCGAGACGCCCAGGGCCGCGACGATCCGGCCCCGTGGTCCGAGCACGGGCACGGCGATGCCGGACAGGCCGACCTCGAGCTCGTCGACGGTGACCGCCCAGCCGCGCTTGCGGGCCCGCGCCGCGTCGGATCGCACCGCGGCCAGGTCGGGGAGCGAGGCCGGCGTACGCCGCTCGAGCGGCTCGCGGGCCGCGACGACGTCCCAGGCCACGAACACCTTGCCGAGCGACGAGCAGTGGGCGGGCACGTCGATCTGGGTCCAGTCGCGCGTGCCGAGGATGAACTGCGAGTCGACCTGCGCGACCTGCACCACGCGGTCACCGCGGGCCACGCTGAGGTTGACGGTCTCGTGGGTCTCCTCGCCGATCGCCGCCAGCGTCGGCCCGGCCAGCCGGACCAGGTCCTCGCCCGGGTCGTGGCGCGCGGCGTAGAGCCAGAACAGGCTGCCGGCGACGTAGCTGCCGTCGTCGTTGCGCTCCAGCAGCTGGGAGCGCTCGAGGGCGGTGAGCATCCGCGAGGTCGTGGACTTGGGCAGGTCGCAGGCCTCCTGGAGGTCGGCGAACGAGAGCGGCTCCTCGGCCTCGACCACCGTGGCGACCAGCAGCGCGGCCCTGTCGACCGCCTGGGTGCCGCTCGCCGATCCGTTCGCCACCGGTGCTCCTCATTGACCTCACGGGAAAGGTTCCACATGATGGAACCACAGTTCCACATGATGAGGCTAGGATCCCGTCCCAGCTTCGGTCAAGCAGTCCGGTCAAGCAGGGAGTCCCCATGTTCGTCAACCGCATGCCGCGCTACGAGATCCTCTCCGAGGACGCGATGGCCACCCTCGAGACGGGCTGGCGCCGGCTGATGACCGAGATCGGCGTCGAGTTCATGGACGAGCGGGCCCTCGACCTGTTCCGCGCCGCGGGGCAGAAGGTCGAGGGGAACGCCGTCTTCCTCGACCCCGACTTCGTCCTCGAGCAGGTGGCCAAGGCACCGCGCGAGTTCGACCTCCAGGCCCGCAACCCCGACAACTCGGTGCACATCGGCGGCGACTCGATGGCCTTCGGCGCGGTCTACGGGCCGCCGTTCGTCCGCGAGGGCGACGTACGCCGCGACGGGACGATGGAGGACTTCCGCAACTTCAGCAAGCTGGCCCAGAGCTTCGCGGTGCTCGACTCGGCCGGCGGCGTCGTCAACGAGCCCAACGACACCCCGCTCGACAGCCGGCACCTCGACATGGTCTACGCGCTCCAGACGCTGACCGACAAGGTCTACATGGGCAACGTCGTCTCGGGGACCAACGCCGCCGACACGATCGCGATGACCGAGATCCTGTTCGGCTCGCGGGAGGCGATCGAGGAGACGCCGGCGATCATCTCGCTGATCAACTGCAACTCGCCGCTGCGCTGGGACGACCGGATGCTCGAGTCGCAGTTCGAGTACTCCGCGGCCAACCAGCCCGTCGTGCTGACGCCGTTCATCCTCATGGGCGCGATGTCGCCGGTGACGATCCCGGCCGCCCTGGTCCAGCAGATCGTCGAGGCGCTGTCGGGGATCGCGCTCTCGCAGCTGATCCGCCCGGGTGCGCCGGTCGTGTTCGGCTCGTTCCTCTCCAACATCGACATGCAGTCCGGCTCGCCGACCTTCGGCACGCCGGAGTCGGGCATCGGCCTGCTCTGCACCGGCCAGATCGCCCGCCACTTCAACCTGCCGTTCCGGACCGGCGGGGGCCTGACGTCCTCCCAGGTGCCCGACGCGCAGGCGGGCTACGAGGCGCTGATGACCCTCATGCCGACGTTCCTCGCGGGCGCCAACTGGGTGATGCACTCCGCCGGGTGGCTGGAGGGCGGCCTGGTCGCCGGCTTCGAGAAGTTCGTGATCGACGCGCAGATCGTCGAGATGCTCCAGCACGAGTTCACGCCGCTGGAGATCGACGAGGAGTCGATGGCCTTCGGCGCGCACGAGGAGGTCGGCCACGGCGGCCACTTCCTCGGCGCGATGCACACCATGGAGCGGTTCCGGACCTGCTTCTACCGGCCGTTCCTCAACTCCTCCGACAACTACGAGCGCTGGATGCGCAACGGCGCCAAGGACACCGCCACCCGGGCCGGCGAGATCTACAAGAACAAGCTCGAGGAGTACGAGCCACCGCCGCTCGACGAGGCCGTGCGCCAGGAGCTCGAGGAGTACGTCGTCCGCCGCCGGGCGGAGCTGGGGGACTGAGCATGACGTCTGTTCCCAACGAGCCGGTCGGCGACTTCGTGCTGACCCTCTCCGGCCCCGACCGGCCGGGCATCGTGCACGCGGTCACCTCGTTCCTGATGCGGCACGGCGGCAACATCATGGAGAGCCAGCAGTTCGGCGACCAGCTGCAAGGCCGGTTCTTCATGAGGATCGACTTCGAGGTCTCCTCGCCCGTCTCTGCCGATGACCTGCGGACCGACTTCACCGCGACCGCGACGGAGTTCGAGATGGACTTCGAGCTGTGGTCGGCCGCGGCGCCCTACCGCACGCTGATCATGGTCTCCAAGCAGCTGCACTGCCTCAACGACCTGCTGTTCCGCCACAGCACCGGCGACCTCCAGATCGAGGTCGTGGGCGTGGTCTCCAACCACCTCGACGCCGAGCCGCTCGTGAAGTCCTACGGGCTCGACTTCCACCACGTGCCGGTCACGCCGGACACGAAGGCCGACGCCGAGGCGCAGCTGATGACACTGGTCGAGCGGCACGAGGTGCACCTGGTGGTGCTGGCCCGCTACATGCAGATCCTGTCCGACGGGCTGTGCCGGCGACTCGGTGGACGAGCGATCAACATCCACCACTCGTTCCTGCCGAGCTTCAAGGGCGCGAAGCCCTACCACGCGGCGTTCGAGCGCGGCGTGAAGCTGGTCGGCGCCACCGCCCACTACGTCACCGGCGACCTCGACGAGGGGCCGATCATCGAGCAGGACGTCACGCGCGTCGACCACACCCACTCGCCCGAGCAGCTGGTCGCCGCCGGCCGCGACGTGGAGGCCGCCGTCCTCTCGCGGGCGGTGCGCTGGCACTCGCAGACGCGGGTGCTGTTGCACGGGAACCGGACCGTCGTCTTCCGTTAGCCGGGGCGGTCGATCGCACGTCGCTGTCCGAGGGGCACGGGGGCCGCGTCGCTGCTCGCATGCGCGGTAGGGAACAGGCAGCGGGCTGCGTCGTCGTAGGCCCAAGCCTTCCATTCATCCGTGGTCCAGTGCCGTTCCACCACGTAGAGGTGGTAGACCTCCACGCTGACCAGTGCGTAGAGGATGTCGGCGGCTGGTCGGCTCCGTCCGCGGCGAAGCCGGGCTTGGTGGCCAGGATCGCCGCCATTTCGCGCACCGACAGCAGACGCTGGTGCCGGACCTTCGCCAGCAGGTCGGCGACCTCGGTATCCGCCGCGGCGGTCTGGATCGTCCCGTACACCGAGGCTGCTCGCTCACTGATCCCCAGGCCGTTGTCCATCACGAGTCTCAGGGCTCGCAGGCCGTCGGCCTCGGCGCGCACGTGGGCCATCCAGGGTTGCTCGAGCACGGGATGTTCTCGTTGGCGCCGACCACGGCAAGGTCGTGGACCTCGGCCAGGATGGCCGCCTTGGAGCCGAAGGCCAGGTAGAGGGTCTGCACGGCGACGCCGGCCTTCTCCGCCATGTCCGCCATGGTCGTGTTCACGTAGCCGTGCTCGATGAACAGCCGGGCGGCCGCCGTCAGCGATCCGAGCCGCGGTCTGCCGTCCCCGCGCGGTCTTCCCGCCTCTGGCCACCAATCCCCCTTGACAAGACTTGGCCGACTAACCTAGAATCACATTACACATTGATGCTACACAATGAGCCGAGGCCTCATGGTCACCAGCGGTCACCTCGACACCGATGATGTCGGACGGTCAGCAACCCCAGCACTGGGTCGCATCCACCACGTGGGGCTCACGGTGAACGACGTCGTGGCCAGCGAGGCGTGGTACTGCCGAGTTCTCGGACTGGAGCGCCTTGGCGTCGAAGCCCACAACGGCGGCACCGGGCACACCGTGCTCCTGCATCGTCCGGGCGGGGATCTCGACCTCGGGCTCGATCACCACCCCTCGCATGAGGGCGAGCGCTTCCAGGAGCACCGCACGGGCCTGGACCACGTGTCGATCCACGTCAACGACCGAGCGGACCTGGACCTGTGGGCCGTTCACCTCGACGCTCTGGGCGTCACCCGCGGCGAGATCACCGAGGTCACAGACCCCTTCCCCTACGCCACCCTCGCCTTTCGCGACCCGGACAACATCCAGCTCGAACTCATCTGGGCCTGAGAAGGGGTTGGACCAGCACCGTCGTCATTCGACAGCTGGACCGCAGCAGGCGGAGCCCTTCCGTCAACTTCCTCACATGGAGCTTGTCATGCGCCTTTCGTCCTTGTTCGTTGCCACCATCTCGCTCGCCATGCTGGCCCCCGGCGTGCCCGCGGAAGCGCAGAGCCGCCAGGCCGATCAGGGTCGGATCGCGTACATGCGGTACGACCCGAGCCTCGACGTCGACGTAGTCATGGTGGTCAACCCGGATGGCACTGGAGAGCGGCAGCTGTCTCCGCTCGCCCTGGAGTGTCCGCACTGGTCGCCCGACGGACGCAGGATCGCCACGTGCGGGAACTCTGACGGGGGCGCGACCGCGATCCTGGACGCGAACACCGGAGTGGCGACGCTGTTCCCCATGCCAGACCCGACGCTCTTCACCGCGTGCTACCTGTGGACGCCTGACGGCAGGCGACTCGCGTGCGAGGGCGGCAGCGACGACAACCCGGCCCGTAACGGGATCTACACGATCCGGTCGTCCGACGGGACGCACCTCAGGGAGCTCGTTCCGACGCCCAACCTGAGTCAGGTCCTGGGGGACTTCTCGCCGAACGGGAGGCACATCGTGTTCGCGGGGTTCAGCACGGTCGACGACAGCACCGGGCTGTTCGTCGCCAGCACCACCGGTCACCACATCAAGCAGCTGCTGCCTGCGGGTGCAGTCGCCGGCTCCGGCGGAAGCTGGTCGCCGGACGGGCGTCATGTCGTCTTCTCGATGCGCACGACACCAGAGGCCCGTCAGAGTCTGTGGGTGATGCGCCCGAACGGCAGCGGGCTGCACGAGATTCTGGTCGACGGCATCGCCTGCGGGGGGCCGCTGGAGGACCCCGACTCCATCGGGTGCAACGGTCCGGCCTGGTCACCCGATGGTCATCGGATCGCATTCGCCGTGGTCGCCGGCGATTCCAGCATCTACGTCGCGCAGGCAGACGGAAGCGACCCTCAGCGGGTCTCGGTCGGTGACGGAGATGAACTTCCGGACTGGGGCGTCGGTGCGCGCCGCCAGTGATTGATACGGGTTGCCCAGCGTCCTTCGCCGACAACGGCTCGATCACTAGCAACCACGAAATGTCACGTCAAGCATTCGCCCTTGGACGTGATGGCCAGGCGGAGCCCTTCTGCCAACGTTTTCAGAGGAGATCGTCATGCGCTATCGCGTTTCCTTCATTGCCCATACGGTCGGCCGTCGGCCCTCCCCGACCAGCGTGAGGACCATGGGCCTCGACAACCAGGACAGCCGGATGACGAGCCGCCGCCTGGTACGACGAGCTGTTACCGCCACGGCCGGGCTCGCGCTGTTGGCCGGGACGAGCGTCGCCTGCAGCAGTGGTGGCGACCCCACCGCGAACGCGCAGCCCGCGAAGGCCAGTCCGACCTCGTCGGCTGCGGACCCGGCGTCGGCATCAGCTTCGGGGGAGCCCTCGGCCCCGCCGAGCGCGACGGAGGAGCTCAACCTGCCGGTGCCGCCCGGTCGCATCGCGTTCCGGCGCTACTCCGTCGGGTCCGACTCCGACGGCACCCTGTTCTCCAGCGCCACGGACGGCAGCGACGAACGACTGCTCGTCGAAGCAGCCGCTGGGGAGTCCCTCGAGGAGCCCGACTGGGCCCCGGGCGGAGGGGTGCTCTTCACGAGGTACCAGGATGTCGGCACTGAGGGTGAGCTCAACCGGCTCGTGCTGCTGGATCCTGACAAGACCGATCTGCAGGTCCTCACATCCGGAGAACCGGCCACCGAAACCAGCCGGGACCTGGCGAAGCGCGGTGTCTTCTCGCCCGACGGCCGTCACATCGCCTTCCAGCACGACGGTGGGGACGTCAAGGAATATGCGGACGGGTCGGGCAGCCAGCTCCAGCACGTCGACATCTGGATCAGCGACGCAGACGGAAGCCATGCTCGAAACCTGACCAAGGGTCCTGCCTACTCCGGCGACCGCGACGGTGTCGCCTGGTCGCCCGACGGCACCAGGCTGGTCTTCTCGTTGTGGGTGGCGGGCCACGGCACGCCGGCCGGCGGTCTCGCCCTGTTCGTCATCAACGCGGATGGGACAGGCCTACGCCGCCTCACCCCGTGGGAGCTCGGAGCCGGAGGTCCTCCGGACTGGTCCTCCGACGACCTCATCGGGTTCCGCGCCGTGGAGGACGAGGAGTCGGGCGTGGGCAACATCTTCACCATTCGGCCGGACGGGAGCGAGCTCACGCAGCTCACGCACTTCACCGACACTGTCGTCAGCCACAAGGTCTCGTTCTCCCCTGACGGCCGCTGGATCGCCTTCGGACGCTCCGGCACCGGTGGTGCCAACGACATCTACATCGCCTCCATCGACGGCAAGCACGTCCAACCCGTCACCCAGACCCCCGAGGAAGAAGGCTCACCCGACTGGGGCCCAGACGCCTGAGCACACAAACCCTCGGCGCTGCGCCTACTCGCCCATCCAGAACTGCCGTGGGGAGAAGTCGTCCTCCGTGGCGCAGTGCTGGCACTTCAGGTACCGGGTGGTGCCGTCGCTGGCGTACGTCGTGACCCATCTGTGCCAGCCGAGCCGGCACCGTAACGGCTTGCTCATGATGTCCTCAGGCACATCATGTCCTCATCGACCAGCGGGTCAAGGGTGAGCCGGGACCTGACCGCGCTGGTCGAGCTCGTCAGCCGGTGGCGGCAGTCGGCGTGGACGCCTGGACGGTCACGGTCTCCTGCGACGGCATCAGGATCCAGAGGATGGGGTAGATCAGGATCTGGCTGCCCGGGATGACCATGAGCAGCAGGACGAAGAGGAGCCGGGCCGTCCACGGCGCGATGCCGAAGCGCTGGCCCAGGCCTGCACACACGCCGCCGAGGACCCGCCCCTGCTGCGGTCGGACCAGCCCGCGGGTGGCGAAGCTCTGCTGGATGTCGTTCATGTGGGTGCACTTCCTTCGTCGGTGTGAGGGTCTCTCCCTCACCTCCTCAGTGTGTGCCGCCGACGGCACCCGGCACATCGGGAAGAGCCCTGCCCGCACCCTGAGGCCACCCACCCCGAGGCCCCCTAGGGTGACCGTGTGCATGCCCTCCAGCGCGGCGCCGAGATCGCGGACGCGCTCGCGCCCTACCTGGAGGTCGACCGCAGCCGGCCGAAGCACGAGTGCTGGGTGACCGGGCACATGGTGGCGGGGCTCGACGGCACGGCGGCCGTGGGAGGCCGGGTCGGCTCGCTCTCCACCACTCCCGACCAGGCGCTGTTCCGCAGCATGCGGCAGATCGCGGACGTCGTCATGGTGGGTGCCGAGACCGTGCGGCGCGAGGGGTACGGCGCGGTCCGGCTCAGCGAGGACGCGCAGGCGCAGCGCCGCCGGCAGGGGCAGTCGCCGATCCCCCCGCTCGCCGTGGTCAGCCGGTCGCTGTCGTTCGACTGGACGGCGAAGGTGTTCACCGACGCACCCGAGGACGCCCGCACCCACGTGATCACCTGCGCGGCGGCCGACCCGCGACGTCTGGCCGAGGCCGAGCAGGTCGCGACGGTCGTCGTCGCCGGTGAGGACAGCGTCGATCCGGCGGCCGCACTGCAGGCGCTGGCCTCGATGGGTCGACGCGTCGTGCTCTGCGAGGGCGGGCCGACCTGGCTCGGAGAGCTCGTGGCGGCGGATCGTCTCGACGAGCTGTGCCTCTCGATCTCCCCCCTGATGGGCGGGGACCCGCTGCCGGTCTCGGTGACCCCACCGGGGTCGGGCCTGGCCAGGTTCGAGCTGAGAGGCGTCCTGGCCGAGGATGACACCCTGTTCCTGCGCTACGAGCGGGCGCCAGAGGGGGCTGACCGGCATGAGCGATGACGCCTTCGACACCTTGATGGCCTCGGTCGACCCGCCGCTGGTCGTGGTCACCACCGTGGCCGAGGACGAACGGGCCGGGTGCCTGGTCGGCTTCCACGCGCAGTCGAGCATCGACCCCCAGCACTACTGCGTGTGGCTCTCGAAGGCCAACCACACCTACCGGGTGGGCCTGCGCGCCTCGCACTTCGCGGTCCACTTCCTGACCTCGGCGGACCTCTCGATCGCGGAGCGGTTCGGCACCCTCACCGGGGAGGAGACCGACAAGTTCGCAGGCGTGGACGTCGACCTCGACGACCACGGCGTACCGCTGCTCAGAGCGTGTCCCCACCGGCTCACGCTCGAGCGGATCGCCCTGCTCGACGACGGCAGCGACCATGTCTGCCTCACCACCCGGGTGACCTCGGCCGTGAGCGGCGAGAGCTTCGAGCCGCTGCGGGTCTCGGACGCCAGCCATCTCGACGCCGGTCATGACAGCGACGAGCGCGCGATCGAGCCTTAGGCCCGGCCGCGGGGGTACGGTGCGCGCATGCCGGCGGTGAGTGATGCAGAAACGGCGCCAACGGCGTCGGTGCAGTCCGTCGACCGCGCGCTGACCATCCTCGAGATGCTCGCCCGCGAGGGCGAGGCCGGGGTCACCGAGATCGCTGCCGACCTCGGCGTGCACAAGTCGACGGCGTTCCGGCTGCTGGCCACGCTGGAGTCCCACCGCCTCGTCGAGCAGGACGGCGACCGCGGGCGCTACCGGCTCGGCGTCGGCAACCTGCGCCTGGCCGGCGCGACCACGGCCAGGCTCGACCTCGTCACGGAGGCGCGCCCGGTCTGCCGACAGCTGGCGGCCGACACCGGTGAGACCGTCAACATCACCGTCCGCAGCGAGACCAGCGCCCTCTACCTCGACCAGGTCGTCGGGTCCTCCGCCGTCCAGTCCCACAACTGGGTGGGCCAGCACATCCCGCTCCACGCGACCAGCAACGGCAAGGTGCTGCTGAGCGAGCTGACCGACGCCGAGCTCAAGGACGCCGTGCGGGCCCTGCCCCGGGTCACCGACCGGACCGTGACCAGCCGCTCCAAGCTCCGGGCCGAGCTCGCCGAGGTGCGCGAGACCGGGTACGCCGTGGCCGTCGACGAGCTCGAGCTCGGCCTCACCGCGGCCGCGGCCCCGATCCGGAGCGCGCACGGCGACATCATCGCCTCGATGAGCATCTCGGGGCCGACGTTCCGCCTCACCGGGGAGAAGCTCGAGAGGACGATTCCCATGCTGGTCTCGGCGGCGACCGAGGTCTCGCACCGGCTCGGCTGGGGGCAGCGCACCTGACCCCGCGCGCGCCAGACCGTTGACACAGCGGGCAGGAGTCCTATTCTGCGAGGGCAATGAACGTTGCGAACTCCGCAACGGGTTGCGCAAGACGCAACAACTCCGGCGGGGCGACCTGCGAGGGGGACGACCGGGTGCCAGACCTCTACGTCGACGGATCGTGGGTGAGCGCGCGCGCCGGCGGCACCCGCACGATCGTCTGCCCGGCCGACGGCCGGGTGGTCGCTGAGGTCGACGAGGCCGGGCCCGAGGACACGGCGGCCGCGATCGACGCGGCGTCCCGCGCCTTCCACGAGGGACCGTGGCCGACGACGTCCGCGCGCGAGCGCGGAGACCTCCTGCTCCGCACCGCCGACCTGCTCGAGCGTGACGCGGACGCCGTCGCGGAGGCCGAGTCCGCGGACACCGGCAAGCGCCTGGCTGAGAGCAGGTACGACGTCGCCGACGTCGTGTCCGTGTTCCGTCACTACGGCCGGACCGCCGCCGAGGACTCCGGCCGGGTCGTCGACACCGGCAACGCCGACGTGGTCAGCCGGATCGTCCACGAGCCGCTCGGCGTGTGCGGTCTCATCGCGCCGTGGAACTACCCGCTGCTCCAGGCCAGCTGGAAGGTCGCGCCCTGCCTGGCTGCCGGCAACACCTTCGTGCTCAAGCCCAGCGAGCTGACGCCGCACACGAGCATCCACCTCCTGCGGCTGCTCGAGGAGGCGGGGCTGCCGGCCGGTGTCGGCAACCTGGTCCTCGGCGCGGGCCCCCAGGCGGGCGCCCTGCTCGCCGAGGACCCCCGGGTGGACCTGGTCTCCTTCACCGGTGGCGTGGAGACCGGGCGGCACCTCATGGCCGCGGCCGCCGCCACGGTGAAGAAGGTCGCCCTCGAGCTGGGCGGCAAGAACCCCAACATCGTCTTCGCCGACGCCGACCTCGACGTCGCCCTCGACTACGCGCTGACCGCCGTCTTCCTCCACTCCGGCCAGGTGTGCTCGGCGGGCGCCCGGCTGCTCGTGGAGGACGAGATCCACGACGCCTTCGTCGACGCGCTGGTCGACCGGGCCGGCGCGATCCGGCTGGGTGGGCCGCACGACGCGAAGGCCGAGACCGGGCCGCTCATCAGCGCGGCCCACCGCGACAAGGTGGCGGCGTACGTCGCCGCCGGCGTCGAGGAGGGCGCCGTGCTCCGCTGCGGTGGTGCGGCGCCCGACGACCCCGAGCTCCAGAGCGGCTTCTACTACCTCCCGACCGTGCTCGACCGGTGCACCAGCGCCATGTCGGTGGCGCAGAACGAGTCGTTCGGGCCGGTGCTGACCGTCGAGACCTTCGGGAGCGAGGACGAGGCCGTCACGATCGCCAACGACAGCATCTACGGGCTGGCCGGCGCGGTCTGGACCCAGGACGCCGGCAAGGCCCAGCGGGTCGCCGCCCGGCTGCGGATGGGCACGGTCTGGATCAACGACTACCACCCCTACGTGCCGCAGGCCGAGTGGGGCGGCTACAAGCAGTCCGGGATCGGCCGCGAGCTCGGTGAGGCCGGGTTGGCCGAGTACCGCGAGACCAAGCACGTCTGGCACAACATCCGTCCCGAGGTCCAGGGCTGGTTCTCCTCGTGAGGCCGACGTCGGTGGTCGAGGAAGGCGCGCTGGCGCCTGTCTCGAAACCCCTGCAGCCCGGGCACCCGCGCAACAGTCGTCGGCACGAGCCAGCGTCGGGGTCCGGGGTTTCGGGACGGTCGCTGCGCGACCTCCTCAACCACCGGACGTCGCCGATCCGTCGGGAACTTCCATGAAGCGCTACGACGTCGTGATCGTGGGTGGCGGGTCGGCGGGATGTGCCCTGGCCAACCGGCTCTCCGCCGACAGCGGCACCAGCGTCCTGGTCCTGGAGGCGGGGCACGCCGACTGGAAGATCGACCCGTTCATCCACATGCCCGCGGCCCTGCCGTTCCCGATCGGCAGCCGCTTCTACGACTGGCGCTACCGCACGGACCCGGAGCCCCATCTCAACAACCGCGAGGTCTTCCACGCCCGCGGCCGCGTGCTCGGCGGCTCGTCGAGCATCAACGGGATGATCTTCCAGCGCGGCAACCCGATGGACTACGAGCGCTGGGCGGCCGAGCCGGGCCTGAAGGAGTGGGACTACGCCCACTGCCTGCCGTACTTCAAGCGGATGGAGACCCGCCTGCTCTCGGACGGCACCGTGGGCGCCGACGCCTGGCGCGGCGGCGACGGGCCGCTGGTGCTCGAGCGCGGCCCGGTCGCGAACCCGCTCTTCGCGGCGTTCTTCGCCGCGGTCCAAGAGGCGGGCCACCCCCTCACCGATGACGTCAACGGCTACCGGCAGGAGGGCTTCGCCCCCTTCGACCGCAACCTGCACCGGGGCCGCCGCCTCTCCGCTGCCCGCGCGTACCTGCACCCCGTCCGGCACCGGCCCAACCTCGACGTCGAGACGCTGGCGATGGTCACCCGGGTGCGGTTCGAAGGCCGGCGCGCCGTGGGTGTCGACTACCTGCGCGGCGGGCGGCTGCGCCGCACGGTCGACGCCGGCGAGGTGATCCTGTGCGGCGGCGCGGTCAACACCCCGCAGCTCCTCCAGCTCTCAGGCGTCGGCGACGAGACGCTGCTCCGCGGCCTCGGCATCGACGTCGTGCAGCACTCGCCCGGGGTCGGCGAGAACCTGCAGGACCACCTCGAGGTCTACGTGCAGCACTCGTCCAAGCAGCCCGTCTCGATCCGGCCGGGGCTGCGGTGGCGGGCCAGACCGGGCATCGCCTACCAGTGGCTGGTCCACCGGCGCGGCCTCGGCGCCACCAACCACTTCGAGGGCGGTGGCTTCGCCCGGAGCAACGAGGAGGTCGACTACCCCAACCTGATGTTCCACTTCCTCCCGGTCGCCATCCGCTACGACGGCTCGGTCCCGGCGGAGGGCCACGGCTACCAGGTGCACGTCGGGCCGATGTACGCCGACACCCGCGGCTGGGTGCGGATCCGGTCGACGGACCCGAAGGTGCACCCGTCGATGCAGTTCAACTACCTCTCGACCTCGACCGACCGCCGCGAGTGGGTGGAGGCGATCCGGGTCACCCGCGACATCCTCAGCCAGCCGGCGTTCGCGCAGTACGACGACGGCGAGATCTCACCGGGCCCCCGGGTGGAGACCGACGAGGAGATCCTGGACTGGGTGCGCGCCGACGCCGAGACCGCGCTGCACCCGTCCTGCACGGCCGCGATGGGGGTCGAGGACATGTCGGTGGTCGACCCCGCGTCGATGCGGGTCCACGGCACCGAGGGCCTCCGGGTGGTCGACGCCTCGGTGTTCCCCTACGTCACCAACGGCAACATCTACGCGCCCGTGATGATGGTGGCCGAGAAGGCGGCCGACCTGATCGCCGGCAACACACCCCTTGCGCCCGCCGACGTGCGTTGGTATCGACACGGCGTGAGCCCACTCCACCCGCCCGGCGACACCCGCAACCTTGAGGATGCCTCATGACCGCCACCGTTGAACCCAGCCAGTCCACCGCGCCGAACGGGGCGCCGAGCGGCGACGTCGCGGTGCATGTCGACGGCCTGTGGAAGATCTTCGGCCCCAGGGCCGACAAGATCATGAAGAGCCCGGACGCGCAGCTCACCCGCAAGGAGCTGCAGGAGAAGACCGGCCACGTGGTCGGCATCCGGGACGTGTCCTTCGACGTCGCGCCGGGCGAGGTGTTCGTCGTGATGGGGCTCTCGGGCTCGGGCAAGTCCACGCTGGTCAGGCTGCTGACCCGCCTGATCGAGCCCACGGGAGGCACGGTCAGGCTGTTCGACGACGAGATCACCGCGATGTCCGACCGGTCGCTCCTCGAGACCCGGCGGCGTCGGGTCTCGATGGTGTTCCAGCACTTCGGGCTGCTGCCGCACCGCAAGGTCGTGGACAACATCGCGTTCGGGCTCGAGGTCCGGGGCGAGGGCAAGTCCGACCGGCGCAACCGGGCCCAGGAGATGGTCGACCTGGTCGGCCTCTCCGGCTACGAGAACAACTTCCCCGACCAGCTCTCCGGAGGCATGCAGCAGCGCGTCGGCCTGGCCCGCGCGCTCGCGGCGGACCCCGACATCCTGATGTTCGACGAGCCCTTCTCGGCCCTCGACCCCCTGATCCGGCGCGACATGCAGAACGAGGTCATCCGGCTGCACGAGGAGGTCGGCAAGACGATGGTCTTCATCACCCACGACCTCGCCGAGGCGCTCAAGCTGGGCGACCGGATCCTCATCATGCGCGACGGCGAGGTCGTGCAGATCGGGACGCCCGACGAGGTGGTCGGCGCTCCGGCCGACGACTACGTCAAGGACTTCACCAGCGACGTGCCGCGCTCGCACGTGCTGACCCTGAAGTGGGTGATGCGCGACCCCAGCGCCGACGACGGCAAGTCCTCGGAGATCCCGGTGGACGGCCCGCTGCTCCAGCACGACCAGATCGTCCGGGACGCCGCGCGGGTCGTGCTCGACCACCACGGCCCGTGCCGCGTCGTCGACGGCGAGCGGGTCGTCGGCCTGGTCGACGACGAGGACATCCTGCGGGTCGTGGTCGCCGAAGAGGACGTCTCGTGACCGACACCGCCGTCAGGCCGGCGGCGCTCCCCAAGGAACAGCTGCCGTACGTCGAGACCCGCAAGCCACGGCAGACCGGCCGGAAGCTGCTCGGCATCCTGGTGGTCTGGGTCGTGGCCTACCTTGCCTTGGACGGCCGGTGGACCAAGTCGCTGGGGCTGCAGGACACCAACTCGCTGCACCGAAAGCTCAACGACGCCCGCGACTGGGTGCAGCTCGACGGCAAGGACAACTGGTTCTTCGGCGGCGTCCTGGGCTCGATCGGCGACGCCCTGAGCTCGCTGGTCGAGCATCTGCAGGAGCTGATCAGCATCCCGGCCTTCCCGGCCGAGGTGCCACAGATCGGCTGGCTCGGTGTCGTGGCCATCGCCGCATGGGTCACCTTCGTCTTCGCCGGACTGCGCTCGACGGTGCTGGTCACCCTCTCGCTGCTGTTCTTCGGCGTGGTCGGGCTGTGGTCGTTCAGCATGGACCTGCTCATCGTCACGATGCTCTCGGTCGTCATCTGCATCGTGATCGGCATCCCGATCGGCGTCTTGATGGCCCGCAGCAAGCGCGCCTCCACCGCGATCACCCCCGTGCTGGACGTGATGCAGACCTTCCCGCCGTTCTGCTACCTGGCGCCGTTCGCGCTGTTCTTCGGCATCGGGGCGGCCACGGCGGTCATCCTGACCCTCATCTACGCGCTGCCACCGCTGGTGCGGATCACCGAGCACGGCATCCGCTCGGTCTCCTCGACCACCGTGGAGGCGGCCCGGTCGATGGGGCTGACCTCGGGGCAGATGCTGCGCCGGGTGCAGCTGCCGATGGCCAAGCGCACCATCGTGGTCGGCGTCAACCAGTCCACGATGGCGGCGTTGTCGATGGCGACCATCGCCGCCCTGGTCAACGGTCCGGGCCTGGGCAAGCCGGTGGTCTCGGCGCTCCAGTCACTCAACGTGGGCGCCGCCTCGGTGGCCGGTCTCTGCATCGTGCTGATGGCGATCATGCTCGACCGCACCACCACCGCGGCCAGCGAGCGCTCGGGCAGGACCGACGTCGGCTCGGCCAGCGGGATGAGCGTGATGCTCACCGGGGTCGTGCTCGAACGGCTGCCGCGCTGGGCCACCGAGGACGCCGGACGTGGCCAGCGGCTTCCCCGCCTGACGGTGTCCGGGCGCTGGCTGCTGCAGGGGCTGCTGCTGGTCCCGGTCGCCTTCTGCGTCTACCTCTCGCGCTACCAGCTCCGCTACGCGCTGTTCCCCGACGTCAACGACACCCCGGTGCTGAAGTGGATCAGCGGTCCGGAGCTCACCAAGCGGATCAACGACTTCACCGACTGGTTCGTCGGCGGGGCCGACACCGTCACCATCTGGTTGAAGGACCACGTCACCTCGTGGGTGATCAACCCGCTCCAGGACCTGACGGCGCAGTCGCCGTGGTGGGTGATGGCGCTGGTCCTGCTGGCGGTGGCCTACGTGCTCGGCGGCTGGCGTCCGACCGTGATCACCGCCGTGTGCGAGGCCGTGATCCTCTGGACCGGGCTGTGGAACGACACCATGGTCACCTTGGCGATGACGATCCTGGCGACGGCCCTGGTGATGCTGATCGCGGTCGCGCTCGGTGTGGCGATGGGTCGGAGCCGCCGGGCCGACCTGGGGATCCGCCCGTTCCTCGACGCCTTCCAGGTGATCCCGCCGTTCGTCTACCTGGTCCCGGCCCTTGCGCTGTTCTCGCCGAGCCGGTTCACCGCGATCATGGCCGCCGTGGCCTATGCCGTCCCGATCGCCACCAAGCTGGTCGCCGACGGGATCCGCGGCGTCTCGCCGACGACGGTCGAGGCGGCACGAGCCAGCGGCAGCACCCGCTGGCAGATGATCTCGAAGGTCCAGCTCCCGATGGCCCGGGAGTCGCTGGTGCTCGCCACCAACCAGGGGCTCCTCTACGTGCTGTCGATGGTCGTCATCGGCGGCATGGTCGGCGGCGGCAGCCTCGGCTACATCGTCGTCTCGGGGTTCAGCCAGGACCAGCTCTTCGGCAAGGGCCTGGCCGCCGGCGTCGCCATCGCGGCGCTGGGCGTGATGCTCGACCGGATCGCTCGGTACGCCGCGGCGAGGTACGGCCGATGAACAGCACAGTGACTTCCTCCGCGACCGACGTGGAGAAGAAGAAGGGGAGAACACCTATGGCACGACGACTACGCCGTACCCGGCTGGTTGCCCTTGCTGCGGTCGTGGGACTCGGCCTCACCGCTTGTGGGGGAAGCGACATCAAGGACAAGGACAGCGCCTCCGGAGGAAGCGGCGGCAAGGACTGCGGTGACCTGCGGATCGCAGTGAACCCGTGGACCGGCTACGTCGCCAACGCGCACGTGATCGGCATGGTGGCCGAGAAGGAGCTCGGCTGCAACGTCTCCTACCCGGAGGTCAAGGAGGAGGTCGGCTGGCAGGGCATGGCCGACGGGTCGATCGACACCATCGTCGAGAACTGGGGCCATCCGGACCTGATCAAGAAGTACATCGACGAGCAGAAGTCGGTGGTCGACGCCGGCCTGACCGGAAACGAGGGGCTCATCGGGTGGTTCGTCCCGCAGTGGATGGCCGAGAAGTACCCCGACATCCTCGACTGGAACAACCTGAACAAGTACGCCGACATGTTCAAGACCTCGGAGTCCGGCGACAAGGGCCAGCTGCTCGACGGCGACCCGTCCTACGTCACCAACGACGAGGCCCTGGTCAAGAACCTCGACCTGGACTACCAGGTGGTCGTCGGCGGCAGCGAGGCGGCACTGCTGCAGAGCTTCCGCAGCGCGGAGGAGAACCAGACTCCTCTGCTCGCCTACTTCTACACGCCCCAGTGGTACGCCGAGGTCGACGGCCAGTCCACGCCGGGTGTGAAGGACCCGGTGCAGATCGCCCACGTCGCCCTGCCGGAGTACACGGATGGTTGCGACGCCGACCCGGCGGCGGTGGCCTGCGACTACCCGCCGTACCACCTCAACAAGCTGATCTCGACGGACTTCTCCGAGTCGGGGTCACCGGCGGTCGACCTGATCAAGAACTTCGAGTGGACCAACGAGGACCAGAACCTGGTCGCCAGCTACATCGGCCAGGACGGCATGGACCCCGACGACGCCGCGCAGAAGTGGATCGACGAGAACCAGGACAAGGTCGACGCCTGGCTCGGCTGAGCCGCCTACGCACTACCGGGCCGGGGCGACGCCACCCGGCTGGCGCCCCGGCCCGGTCCTTGAACCACGCTCTCTCGGACGGAGCAGCACATGACTGACATCCAGGACCGGCCCGGTGACGCCGCGGACGTGCGCGACGACAGCGGGATCCCGGTCGACAGGCTGGTCTTCGGCGTCGCCGCGGCCATCGCGGTGGCGTTCGTGGCGGCCGGAGCCGTCTGGCCCGACGGCTTCTCGGAGAACACCACCAAGGCCCTGACCTGGGTCACCGACAACTTCGGCTGGCTGTTCGTGCTGACGAGCGCGGGCTTCGTGCTGTTCTCGGGCTACCTGGCCCTGACCCGCTACGGCAACATCAAGCTCGGCCCCGACGACTCCGAGCCCGAGTTCTCGACGTTCTCGTGGGTCTCGATGATGTTCGCCACCGGCATGGGCATCGGCCTGATGTTCTGGGGGGTCGCGGAGCCGCTGACCCACCTCAACACCCCGCCGCTGGGGGAGGGCGAGCCGGGCTCGCCGGACTCGGCCGAGATGGCGATGCAGTACGCCTTCTTCCACTGGGGGTTCCACCCCTGGGCGATGTACGCCGTGATCGGTCTCTCGATCGGCTACTTCGCCTACCGCAAGGGCTACGGCAACCTGATCTCGACGACCTTCCGGCCGCTCCTGGGTGACCGGGTGTGCCGAGGGCCGGGCAGGACCATCGACGTGGTGGCGATCTTCGCGACCCTCTTCGGCTCCGCGACGTCCCTGGGGCTGGGTGCCCTGCAGATCACCGGCGGCATCGACGACGTGTTCGGCGAGGGCGGTGGCAGCAAGACCCTCGCCGTGGCCGTGATCGCGGTGCTGACCGCGTGCTTCGTGCTCTCGGCCGTCTCCGGTGTGGAGAAGGGCATCAAGTTCCTCTCCAACGCCAACGCGGTGGCCGCGGGGCTGCTGGTCTTCTTCCTCTTCGTGGTCGGGCCGACGGTCTTCATCATGGGCACCTTCACGACGACCGTGGGTGACTACCTCACCCACCTGCCGGCGATGTCGTTCAACACCGGCGTCTACGACTCGGACGCCAGCTCCTGGCTGGGCACCTGGACGATCTTCTACTGGGCCTGGTGGATCTCGTGGACGCCCTTCGTCGGCATGTTCATCGCGCGCATCTCCAAGGGCCGCACGATCCGCCAGTTCGTGGTCTACGTGATCCTCGTCCCGAGCCTGGTCTCCTTCGTCTGGTTCGCGATCCTCGGCGGCACGGCGATCGACCTCCAGCTCAACCAGGGCTGGGACCCGCCCACGACCGACGGCGGTGACATCGCACTGGAGGCCTCGCTCTTCGACACCCTGCGGGAGTTCCCGCTGGCCAGCATCACGGTGGCGCTCGCGGTGTTCCTCGTGGCGATCTTCTTCGTGACGGGTGCCGATGCCGCCTCCATCGTCATGGGGATGCTCAGCCAGAACGGCGTCGAGGAGCCTCGTCGCTGGCTGGTGGTCTTCTGGGGTGTCGCGACCGGGGCGGTCGCCGCGGTGCTGCTCTGGGCCGGCGGGCTCGCGGCGCTGCAGACCCTGGTGATCCTGGTGGCCGCGCCGTTCATGCTGATCCTGATCGGGATGTGCGTCTCGCTGATGAAGTCACTGCGCCACGAGACCTTCGAGTCCACGCTGCCCTCGCGGGTCCGGCGTGCGGTGGAGCACGCGCAGCGATTCCCGGGCGGCCCCTGAGCGGCCTGCCCGAGAGGTTGACCGGCGGCGGGGGTCGAGTCCACACTGAATCCGTTCCCTATAGCGCACAGTGATGCGCAATACGCAACAACAGTTGCACCGAGGAGTTGTCGTGGCAGACGTCCCCACCCAGGCCGAGTGCGTCGTCATCGGCGCCGGCATCGTCGGCAACAGCCTGGTCCACCACCTCGCCGAGCTCGGCTGGACCGACATCGTGCAGATCGACAAGGGGCCGCTGCCCAACCCGGGCGGCTCGACCGGCCACGCGTCGAACTTCATCTTCCTGACCGACCACTCCCGCGAGATCACCGACCTCACGCTCGACTCGGTCGCGCAGTACCGCGAGATGGGCGTGCTCATCGAGCCCGGCGGCTTCGAGGTGGCCCGCACCGAGGAGCGGATGGAGGAGCTGCGGCGCCGGATGTCGTCGGCCAGGGCCTGGGGGATCGAGGGCGAGCTGGTCAGCCCGGAGTTCGTGCAGGAGAAGGTGCCGTTCCTCGACAAGGACCAGATCATCGGTGCGTTCTGGCAGCCCAAGGTCGGCGTCGTCGACTCGCTGCGCGCCGGCACGATCATGCGCGAGCGCGCGCTGGCGAAGGGCGTGCTGACCGTCGTCCCGAACGTCGAGGTCACCGACCTCGAGGTGGCGGGCGGCCGCATCAAGAGCGTCGTGACGACCGGCGGCACGATCGAGGCCGAGACCGTGGTCATCGCGTGCGGCGTGTGGAGCCCCAAGATCGCCGACATGGCCGGGGTGCGCCTGCCGCTGACCCCCGCCGTGCACCAGATGATCAGCGTCGGCCCGTGCCCGCAGCTGGCCGGGACGGAGGGCGAGATCACCTTCCCGATCGTCCGCGACATGGACACCTTCTGCTACGAGCGCCAGCACGGCGCCGACATGGAGGTCGGCTCCTACGCGCACCGCGCGATCCTCATGGAGCCCGAGGACATCCCGTCGATCGAGCAGTCCAAGCTGAGCCCGACCGAGCTGCCTTTCACCTCCGACGACTTCGACCCCCAGCTCGAGCAGGCCTACGAGCTGATGCCCGAGCTGCTCGGCGCCGAGGGCGCCGAGATGCGCTACGCGATCAACGGGCTGCTCTCGCTGACCGCCGACGGGCTGCCGATCCTGGGCGAGAGCGACGTCGCCGGGCTCTGGACGGCCGCCGCCGTCTGGATCAAGGAGGGCCCGGGCGTCGGCCGCGCGGTCGCCGAGTGGATGACCCACGGCTGGAGCGAGATCGACGTCAGCCACAGCGACATCGCGCGGTTCCACGAGCACCAGAAGCGCCGCGAGCACACCCGGCTGCGCACCACCGAGTCGTTCATCAAGACCTACGGCATCATCCACCCGGCCGAGCAGTACGAGTCCGACCGCAACCAGCGGCTCTCCCCGATGCACGACTCCCAGCAGAAGCTCGGCGCGTTCTTCTTCGAGACCGCCGGCTGGGAGCGTCCGCACTGGTACGAGTCCAACGCCGGACTGCTCGAGCAGTACGGCGACGCGGTGATGCCCCGCGAGCACGAGTGGGACTCGCGCTGGTGGAGCCCGATCATCAACGCCGAGCACCTGCGGATGCGCGAGGCCGCGGGCGTCGTCGACCTCACGGCGTTCCAGATCTTCGACATCGAAGGTCCCGCTGGTTCAGGCAGTGCGCTCGACAGCGTCCAGCGCACCTGCGTCGCGCAGTGCGACGTGGCGGTCGGCAAGGTCATCTACACCCCGGTGCTCGACGCGCACGGCGGCTTCCGCTCCGACCTCACCGTCATGCGCCTCGGCGACGACCACTTCCGCGTGGTCACCGGTGGAGCGCACGGACCCGCCGACCGCAAGTGGTTCCGCGACCACCTCGTGGACGGGGCCACCCTCACCGACAAGACCGACGACGTCTCGACCATCGGCCTGTGGGGACCGAAGGCCCGCGACATCCTCGCCACGCTCACCGACCCTGAGAGCACCGACGTCTCGGACGAGGGGTTCGGCTTCCTCACCTGCCGCGAGATCACCGCGGCCGGCGTGACGGTGCTCGCGTCCCGCATCTCCTACGTCGGGGAGCTCGGCTGGGAGCTCTACGTCGCGATGGAGGACGCCGCCCAGCTCTGGGAGGCACTGCTCGACACCGGTGAGAGCCACGGCACGGTGCCGGTCGGCATCGGCGTCTACGGCACCACCGGCCGGATCGAGAAGGGCTACCGCGCCTACGGCGCCGAGCTCGACGGCGAGCGCACCATCGTCGAGGCGGGCATGCAGCGGCCGAAGGTCAAGGCCGCCGACTTCACCGGCAGGGAGGCCTACCTCGCCCAGCGTGAGGCCGCTCCCAAGACGGTTCTGTGCACGTTGACCGTCGACGACCACACCTCGGCGTCCGGGACCAAGCGCTACATGCTCGGCGGCGAGCCGATCCTGACCCGGGACGGCGGCACCCTCACCGACGGTCACGGCCATCACCCCTACGTCACGTCCGCGGGCTCGGCCCCGTCCCTGGGCAAGCACGTGCTGCTGGCCTACCTGCCGCCGGAGGAGGCGACGGTCGGCAACGAGCTCGCGGTCTCCTACATGGAGGAGCTCTACCCGGTGACGGTCGGCTCGGTCGACGCGACCCCGCTCCTCGACCCGGCCAACGAGCGGCTCCGCTGATGAGGAGGGGCTGATGACGAACGTCCTGGTCTGCGTGAAGCGGGTGCCGGACTCGTCGAGCGAGGTGGTTCTGACCGAGGACGCGCAGGCGGTCGACGGCCGGTTCGCCGGCTTCACGATGAGCCCGCACGAGGAGTGCGCGGTCGAGCTGGCGGTGCAGGTCGTCGCGGCGACCGGTGGCGAGGCCGCGGTGCTCACCCTCGGCGACGCCGACGCCGTCGAGCAGCTGCGCTCGGCGCTGGCCGTCGGAGCCTCCGCCGCCACCCTGGTCCAGGCCGAGGCCTCGACCTTCGGTCCCGCCGACGTGGCCCGCGAGATCGCCGCGGTGGTCCGCGCGCACGAGGCGGAAGGCACCACCCACGACCTGGTGCTGCTCGGCAACGACGCCGCGGACAGCGGCGACTTCCAGGTCGGGATCCGGCTGGCCTACGAGCTGAAGCGCCCCGTCGTGAACGGCGCGCGCGTCGTGTCGGTCGCGGACGGCACCGTGACCGCTCGCGTGGACGGCCCCGACGGAGCCGAGACCTACCAGGTCCCGCTGCCCGCCGTCGTGACGATCCGGGAGGGCGGCGTCGAGCCGCGCTACCCGAGCGTCCCCGGCCGGATGAAGGCCAAGAAGGTGCCGGTCGAGGAGCGCACGCCCTCGGCCGAGCCCACCGGACCCAAGAGGGTGAGGCTGACGCTGCCTCCGCCGGTGCCCTCGAACGTGCAGATCCTCGGAGAAGGCGCGGCCGCGGCACCGGCCGTGGTCGACCTGCTGGAGGAGCTGGGGGTGCTGGGCCGATGATCCTGACCCTGGTCGAGAGGACGGTCGACGGCGCCGCCGTCGAGACCTCGCTGGAGGCGCTGACCTTCGCGCGCCAGCTGTCCGCCGAGGGCGGCGGCGTTCCCGTCGACGCGGTCGTCGTGGCCAGTGGTGGGCAGGGCGTCTCCGACGACCTGCGCAAGACGCTGGCGACGTACGGCGTGCGGCACGTGCACCAGGTCGGGGGCGAGGACGTCGCGGCCTACTCGGGCGCGGGCTGGGCCTCGGCGATCCTGTCGGTGCGGGAGCAGTCGAAGTCGGTCGTCGTGATGGGCGCGGGCACCGACCGCGGCAACGAGCTGATGGCCCACGTGGCCGCCCGCGCCGGCGTGGCGATGGCGGCCAACGTGCTGGAGTTCGACGGGCTGTCGCCGTTCAAGGTGACCCGCCAGGTCGTGGGCGGTGCGGCGCTGGAGGAGATGGTCCTCGACCAGCGACCGGCCGTGTTCACCGTCGCCGGCCACGCGGTCGAGCCCAAGCCGGCCGAGAGCCCGGGTGCGGCCGACCTCGTCGAGGTCACCCCGGAGATCGCGGGGGAGGACCTCGTGGCCAGGGTGGTCTCCGTCGAGCAGCTCGAGTCCGACGAGTCCGGCGGCCTGAAGTCCGCGCGCGTCGTGGTCGGCGCCGGCCGCGGCGCCGGTGGGGCCGACGGGTTCGGTGACCTCGAGGAGCTGACCGCACTGCTCGGTGGCGCCCTGGGGGTCTCCCGCGTGGTGACCTCCGCCGGGTGGCGGCCCCACCACGAGCAGGTGGGCCAGACCGGGAGCCGGATCTCCCCGGAGCTCTACATCCCGTGCGGCATCAGCGGCGCCATCCAGCACTGGGCCGGCTGCTCCTCCGCCAAGCACATCCTCGCCATCAACACCGACCCCGAGGCGCCGATGGTGACGCGCGCGACGTACGCCGTCATCGGCGACCTGCACGAGGTGGTCCCGGCCATCAACGAGGAGATCCGGCGCCGGAGGGGTTGACCGCCGCCTACCCTTGTCCCCGGGAGGGGCGATGACTGGGGGACGACGCGCGCTGACGGCGACCGCTGCGGTCGCCGTGCTCGCGCTGTGTGCCGCGTGCTCGGGTGACGCACGCTCCGCCGACCCCAAGCCGTCCTCGAGCAGCTCACCGCGGACCTCGGGGACCACGGCCGCACCGACCATCGAGCAGAGCCACTCGGTGCCGCCACCCGGGCCGCGCCAGCCCGGCATCCTCGCGCCGGCGGACATCCTCGTCGTGGGGGCCAAGGCTCTCGACCCGGCCCAGGTCGCCGCGGTCGACAAGCTCGAGCACGTCACGACCATGCAGTTCTCGCTGTCCAACCCGGTGATCGAGAACGAGGAGCTGACGGTGGCCGCCGTCGACCCGGGCGCCTACCGCAGCTTCACCCCACCGAAGTACGCCGGCTTCCAGGAGGCCTGGGACCGGGTCGCCGGCGGCGAGCTCGCCCTCAAGGTGCGGCTCAAGGGCCGGCTCAGCACGGACGCGAACGGCTACCTCCGCCTCGGTGGCGCCACCGACGCGCCGTCGGTGCACGTGGGCGCCTACGTCCAGCAGCAGCCCCTGATCGATGCCGTCGTCAACCCGACCTGGGTCGAGACGCTGGGCATGACGGCGGACAACGCGCTGCTCGTCCGCACCGGTCCCCGAGCGCCCTCGGAGGTGGCGAAGAAGCTCGAGAAGATCTTCGGCGACGCGGCCTCGGTCACGCTCGTCGACAAGGCCACCCGCATCGGGCTGCAGCCGGGCGCCGCCCAGATCGCGGTCGTCACCGGCACCGTCGCCGACGCGGTCGGCGTCTACCGCTACACCGTCCTCAGCGGCGGCCACATCGCCCCGGATGCCGAGTGGGCGCGCCAGCACATCGCCACCGAGGTGGTGCCGATCCTCGGAGCGGTCACCTGCAACAAGGTCGTGTTCCCGCAGCTCAGGGCGGCGCTCCAGGACATCCACCAGCAGGGACTTGACGACAAGATCCATCCCGAGCAGTACGCCGGCTGCTACTACCCGCGGTTCATCGCGGGCACCTCGACGCTCTCCAACCACGCGTTCGGCCTGGCTCTGGACATCAACGCCGTGGAAAACCAGCGCGGCACCGTCGGCCTGATCGACCGTGGTGTGGTGGCTGCGTTCGAGAAGTGGGGCTTCACCTGGGGTGGCGACTGGCGCTACACCGACCCGATGCACTTCGAGCTCAACAGCATCCGCACGCCGACGCCTGAGTCCGCCCGCAAGTAGCCCCAGAAGTAGAACCCGGACCGCGCGGGCGTCAAGCCCGGACCGGTAGCCGGGGCGAGACGATGAAGAACAGCTGCACCGCGGCGAGCCCCACGATCCCGGCAGGAGGGCTGAGCAGGGCGAGGGCGGCCGCGACGGCGTAGAGCGACTGGGCGAGGAGCAGCCGGCGCCGGACCAGGCTCAGCTGGTCGGGGTCCTCGACGAGGCCGGCCCGGTCGGCGTGCCAGATCTGCCAGCCGAGGGTGAGGCCGAGCCCGAGCAGGTTCGCCCAGTAGATGCCGACCGCGAGCGAGAGGTGCACGTGCTCGGCCAGCGTGGACGCGGAGAACGGCAGGGTCGAGACGAAGAACAGGAAGATCAGTGTCGCCCAGGCCAGCATCCGGTCCGAACGTCGGCAGCGCTCCAGGAACGTGTGCTGCGCCAGCCAGAACGTGCCGAGCATCGTGAAGCTGAGCAGGTAGGCCGCGAACTGCGGAGCGAGGTCCTGCAGCTGGTCCCAGAGCGCGTGGTTGCCGCCCGCCTCGACGTCGGGCAGGCGGACGTCGAGCACCAGGAGGGTCATGGCCACGGCGAACACGCCGTCCGCCAGGACCTGGAGCCGCTCGACGCTCTGGCCGGACAGCTGGTTGTACTGCGAGGTCACGCCCAGAGCCTGTCAGGTTGCGCGCGGAAACGGCCGCGTCGGTAGCCTCGGCGTCCATGCGCGCGGTCCTGGTCGTCGAGCCCACCGGTCCCGAGCACCTCGAGGTGCGCGAGGTCCCCGAGCCGACGCCGGGTCCGGACGACGTCCTGGTGGAGGTGCACGCCGTCGGAGTCTCCTTCCCCGACCTGCTTCTCAGCCGCGGGCACTACCAGCTCAAGCCGGAGCCGCCGTTCGCCCTCGGTGTCGACTTCGCGGGGACCGTGGTGTCGGGGCCCGGGTTCGAGCCCGGCCAGCGGGTCGCCGGCGTCGGTCCCTACGGCAACGCCGCCGAGCTGACCGCCTGTCACCGGGACTCGGTGTTCCCGCTGCCCGACGCCCTCTCCTTCGAGGAGGGCGCCGCGCTGCCGATGAACTACCTCACCGCGCAGTTCGCCCTCGCCGAGCGCGGCCACCTGCAGACGGGCGAGACCGTCCTCGTGCACGGTGCGGCGGGCGGCGTGGGGACGGCGACGATCCAGGTGGCCAAGGGGTACGGCGCCCGCACCATCGCGGTCGTGAGCACCGAGGAGAAGGTCGAGACCGCGCGGGCGGCGGGCGCGGACGAGGTGGTCCTGCTCGCGGGGTTCAAGGACGCCGTGGCCGCGCTCACCGGCGGCCGCGGGGTCGATGTCGTCCTGGACGTCGTGGGCGGCGACGTGTTCACCGACTCCCTGCGCTCCCTCGGCACCCAGGGCCGGCTGCTGGTGGTCGGCTTCGCGTCGGGGCAGGGCATCCCGGAGGTCAAGGTCAACCGGCTGCTCCTCAACAACGTCGACGTGCGCGGCGTCGGCTGGGGCGCCTACGCGATGGTCCGGCCCGGCTACATGCAGGAGCAGTGGCGGGCGCTGCTCCCGATGATCGAGTCGGGCGTGGTCAAGCCGCCGATCGGGACCACGTACGCGTTCGAGGAGTTCGGGCAGGCCTTGCTCGACATGGACCAGCGCAAGACCTTGGGCAAGTCCGTCGTGCGGGTGCGATGAACCCGCGTCATCGCCAGCTCGACCACCGGGTGCGGTTTGACTGGGGCCCGACCGGCGCGGCCGCGATCGCTGAGGGCGCGGACGTCGCGGTGGTCGTCGACGTGCTCTCCTTCACGACCACGCTCTGCGTCGCGGTGGAGCATGGCATGACGGTGCTGCCGTACCGCTGGAAGGACGAGCGCGCCGCGGCGTACGCCGAGGAACGGGCGGCCACGCTCGCCGTCGGCAGGTTCGAGGCCAGGTCGCTTCCCGGTGGCGCCGGTGTCAGCCTCTCCCCGGCCGCGATGGCCCGGGTGTCCGGCGTCTCCCGGATCGTCCTCCCGTCGCCCAACGGCTCGTCGATCTCGTTCGGTCTCGCCGAGAGCGGAGCCACGGTGGTCGGCGCGTGCCTGCGCAACCGAAGAGCCGTTGCGGACTGGGTCGCCGCACGCGGCGGCACCGTCGCGGTGGTCGCTGCCGGCGAGCGCTGGCCGGACGGCTCGCTGCGCCCGGCCGTCGAGGACCTCTGGGGCGCCGGCGCGGTGCTGGCCCTCCTGCCTCGCGACGACCTGTCCCCGGAGGCTCGCCTCGCCGCGGATGCTTTCTTGGCGATCGAGGCCTCGGTCGCCGGCTCCGTGCACGGCTGCGCGAGCGGCCTCGAGCTGACCGCCGCCGACTTCGCCGAGGACGTCGACGTTGCCGCCGAGCTCGACGTCAGCGACGTCGTACCGCTGCTGGCTGACGGGGAGTTCAGGGCAGTACGCCGGTAACTGTCGCCTCGGCCGGAAACTTGTGCCTGGTGGGTCGGTAGAAGTCGTTGATGAACGTGATCCGATAGGTGCCGGTCGTGCCACTGGTGTAGCAGGTGCACATGTTGCCGATCGGATGCGGATGAGAGGCGGGCTCGGTCGCGCCAGGCGCCGCCGGAGTGGGCCCGGGTGCGTCGGCAACCGCTGCGTCGCGCGCACATGCACCGGAAGCGGTGGCACTCGCCGCCGCGAGTGCTGGTCGCGGGATCAGAGCCGCCACGGCCGTAGCCAGCGCGAACCGCGCGTCTGGCGTGTGATTCCCATCCGCCTGGCAGATGCGGATCGCGCGCCAAGGGGTTCTCCACAGGTCGCGAGGTGCGGGTGGCGGTCCGGCGACGTACGCCGGAGCATCGAGCCATGTCTACGCCCGACCCCGAGCGGCCAGACGAGCGGCGCGAACCGGAAGGCCTGGACACCGAGGAGCTCGAGCACCTGCTGACGCGGGTGCAGGACGGCGTGGTCTCGCGCCGGCAGCTGCGTGAGCTCGGCGCCCGTGATCACGACATCGTCAGGCTGGTGCGTCGGCGCGATCTGGTGGCCGTGCACCCGGGCGTCTATGTCTTCCACACCGGGAAGCTCACGTGGGTGCAGCGAGCCTGGGTGGCCGTGCTCGCCTGCTGGCCGGCAGCGCTGAGCCATCAGTCAGCGCTCCCCCACCCGTCCAGCGACGGCCTTGTCCACGTGGCCGTCGACCACCGGCGTTCTGTCCGGGCACCCGCGCGCGTCGTGGTGCACCGGATGGCCGACTTCGACCAGCGCACCAACTGGATGCTGTCGCCACCGCGAGTGAGGCTCGAGCACACGGCGGTCGACGTGGCTCTGACCAAGGCAACAGTTGCGGACATGTTTCGAGTCCTCGCGGATGCGTGCCAGACCAGGGAGACCACGGCCGGCGCCATCCTGGAAGCGCTGACCACCCGCCGCCGCGTGGCGGATCGTTCGCTGCTCGTGGAACTGCTCGGAGACCTCGCGACGGGAGCCTGCTCCGTCCTGGAGCGCGAGTACCTCCGGCTCGAACGCGCCCATGGCTTGCCGGATGCGCGCCGCCAGCGTGCGGATCGGCTCGCCGGACGCACCGTTCACCGCGACGCGCCGTACGCGGACTACGGAGTGAAGGTGGAGCTCGACGGCAGGGCGTTCCACGACAACGCGCGGGCACGCGACAGCGACGCCGAACGCGACCTCGACACCGTGGTCGCTGACGACTCGACAACCGTTCGGCTCACCTACGGCCAGGTTTTCGACCGCGGCTGCGAGACCATCGCCAAGGTCGCGGCGCTGCTGGAGCGACGGGGCTGGCCAGGACCGTTCGTCCGATGCCCCACGTGCCTTGACGCGTGATCTGCATCCGTCAGGCGGACGGAGATCGCGTGTGAATCTGCTGATCGCACGTGGCCGACTAATCTCGGACCCGTGAGCATTCTGGACGACGCCCGCGAGGGCATGGACCTCGACGTCCGGCCGCAGGACGACCTGTTCGGCCACGTCAACGGCCGCTGGCTGGCCGAAGCAGACATCCCCGCGGACCGGTCGAGCTGGGGGCCGTTCGTGCAGCTGGCCGACGTGGCCGAGGAGCAGGTCCACGCGATCATCGAGGACCTGGCGAAGGTGGCCACGGACAGCGGCCCCGTCGACGGGGGCGGCACGGAGCTGAACGCCGACGCGCAGAAGATCGGTGACCTGTTCGCGTCGTTCATGGACACCGAGCGGATCAACCGGCTGGGGACCCGCCCCATCAAGCCGCTGGTCGACGCGGTGGCGGCGCTGCGCGACGTGCGCGACATGGCGGCGTTCCTCGGCGAGTTCGAGCGGCTGGGCGGCCACGGGCTGTTCGGCTCCTACGTCAACACCGACGACCGCAACTCCGACCGCTACCTGTTCCACCTGGTCCAGGGCGGCCTCGGGCTTCCGGACGAGTCCTACTACCGCGACGAGAAGTTCGCGGCGATCCGCGAGGCCTACGTCGCCTACCTGGCCACGGTGCTCCGGCTGATCGACGCCGACGGGCAGGGCGACCCCGACGCCGGGGCTCGCGCGGTGCTCGACATCGACACCAGGCTCGCCGCCGGTCACTGGGAGCGCGCGGACACCCGCGACGTCCAGAAGACCTACAACCTCAGGACCGTCGCCGAGCTCCGCGAGCTCTGCCCGGCCTTCGACTGGGACGTCTACGTCACCAACCTCAGCGCCTCGGCGCACGAGGCCGACGAGCTGCTCGCCGAGACCTGCGTGCGACAGCCGTCGTACTTCGAGCACCTCTCGACCGTGCTCGGCGAGGTCCCGATCGAGGACTGGCGGACCTGGCTGCTCACCCGGGTGCTGCGCTCCTCGGCGCCCTACCTCACCGACGACTTCGTCGAGGCCAACTTCGACTTCTACGGCCGCACCCTCAACGGCACCCCCGAGCTGCGGGCCCGGTGGAAGCGCGGTGTCGGCCTGGTCGAGGGAGCGATCGGCGAGGCGGTCGGCAAGGAGTACGTCGCCCGGCACTTCCCGCCGTCGTCCAAGCAGCAGATGGACGAGCTCGTCGCGAACCTCCTCGCGGCCTACCGCGAGTCGATCGGCCGGCTGGACTGGATGACCGAGGAGACCAAGGCCCGGGCCTACGAGAAGCTCGACACCTTCCGGCCGAAGATCGGCTACCCCGAGAAGTTCCGTGACTACTCTGCGCTGCGGATCCGCCCCGACGACCTGCTCGGCAACGTCGCCGCCGCCGCGGCGTTCGAGACCGACCGCCAGCTCGGCAAGATCGGGTCGCCGGTCGACCGCGACGAGTGGTTCATGCTGCCGCAGACCGTCAACGCCTACTACAACCCGGGGACCAACGAGATCTGCTTCCCGGCCGGGATCCTGCAGAAGCCGTTCTTCAGCCCCGACGCGGAGGCGGCCGAGAACTACGGCGGCATCGGCGCCGTCATCGGCCACGAGATCGGGCACGGCTTCGACGACCAGGGTGCGCAGTACGACGGCGCCGGCAACCTCAACGACTGGTGGACGCCGGACGACAAGGCGGCGTTCGAGGTGAAGTCGAAGGCGCTGGTCGAGCAGTACAACGGCTTCGCACCACGCGAGCTCCCGGACGAGCACGTCAACGGCGCCCTCACCGTCGGCGAGAACATCGGCGACCTCGGCGGGCTGACCATCGGCCACCGGGCCTACCTGATCTCCCAGGGTGGCGAGGCGTCGCTCGAGGAGCGGCAGCGGCTGTTCATGAACTGGGCCTACTGCTGGCGCACCAAGCGCCGGCTGGAGCAGTCGCAGCAGTACCTCACCATCGACCCGCACAGCCCTCCGGAGTTCCGCGCCAACATCGTGCGCAACCTCGACGAGTTCCACGAGGTGTTCGGCACCGCCGAGGGCGACGGACTGTGGGTCGACCCGGAGCAGCGCGTCCGGATCTGGTGACGCGCACCGGTCGCATGGAGTTCTTCTGCTACCACCGGGACCGGGCGGGGTCCTCCGGCCTGCGCGACAGCCTGTATGAGCGGCACCTGTCCTACATGGACGGGTTCGCGACGCAGATGATCGCGCGAGGGCCGACCCTGGCCGCCGACGGGGACACGGCGACCGGCAGCGTGCACGTCC
The DNA here is from genome assembly GCA_963766475.1 of uncultured Actinomycetota bacterium. Classification (GTDB taxonomy): domain Bacteria; phylum Actinomycetota; class Actinomycetes; order Propionibacteriales; family Nocardioidaceae; genus Nocardioides. The sequence goes on from CAVXZS010000016.1 coordinate 63,675, forward strand.
TCGAGCTGCCCGATCCGGCCGCCGCCCGCGCGTTCGCCTTCGACGAGCCGGGCTACCAGGCGGGCGTCTACCGCGACGTGATGCTGCGCCGGTGGCGCAACGTGCTCGGCCGCACCATGTGGGACTTCCCCGGTGGCCGCGAGGGTGGGAACCGCTTCCTCGTCATCGGCCTCGGCACGGGCGAGGGTGCCGACCTCGAGCCGCCCGGCCCCCGCGACGAGCTGGTCGCCTACGGGCCGCTGCTGTCGGACGACGGCCACACGTGGCTGGGCACCGCGGCTCTGCTCCGGGCAGCTGACGAGGAGTCGGCACGGGCCGTCCTCACCGCCGAGGCCTACGCCGAGCTCGAGGTGCACCCCTGGCAGTTCGGCGGTCGCCCGACCCAGTCGAGCTGTGCGGGGCACTAGCCGTCGTACGGCGGCGCGACGCCCCAGCCCCAGCGCGGCACGGGCGCCTCGAGCGGTGGCTCGGCCCCGGGCTGGGAGTTGGTGACCGCGAGCCGGGTGCCCCACTCGATGTAGCTCGCGAACGCCGCGCGGAACTCCGGGTCACCCGGCAGCCCGACCTCGTCCGCGGCATCCATGAGCAGGTTGACCCACCGCCGCCGCTGCGGCTCGGTGATCGCCCTGCCGAGGTGCTCACGCACCATGTGGGCGTAGCCGCCGCGCTCCTCGGTGTAGGTGGGCGGGCCGCCGAAGACCTCGCCCAGCCACGCCGCGACGTGGACCGGGTGGCCGGGATCCATGTGCCGGAACAGCGGCTCGAGCAGGTCGTCGCGCAGCACCTCGCGGTAGAAGGCCGTCGTCAGCCGTTCGAGCGCGTCCGCTCCGCCGGCCCAGTGGTAGAGGCTGGGTGGCTCGGTCATCTGAGAGCTCCTTGTCCCGCGCGCCGGTGCGTGCTTACATGTTTACATGATTACAGATGAAGCGCGAGAGCGCGTGGCCGGCTGGTTCGCGGGCCGGCTGCCAGCAGACTGGCAGGCCGTCGCCCCGGCGGACATCTCCATCGACCGCGAGGAGATCACGGTCAGGCTGACCATCCCCGACGTCGACCTGGGAGCGGACGCCTCGGACGTGGCCCGGGCCGAGGCCCGCGCCGGACGGGCCAAGGCGTTCCGCGAGGAGACCCGCGGCCAGCGGATGGAGATCGCCCGCGAGGCCGAGCACCGCTACGACGCCAAGGTGTCGTGGGGTGTCAACGTCGGCGACCACAACGAGCTCTGGACCCACGTCGCCGCTCCCGTCATGACGAGGCTGCGCCAGCCGCAGCGGCTGGTCCTCGACACCCTGGTCGACGCCGGCGTCGCGCGCTCCCGCTCGGACGCGCTGGCCTGGTGCGTGCGGCTGGTCGGGCAGCACGAGGACGACTGGCTCAGCGAGCTCCGCGACGCGATGACGGCCGTGGCCGACGTACGCAGCAAGGGGCCTGCCGCCTAGTGTCCCTGACGGGACACTGGCCAGTGACGCTCGGGCGGTCTCCTGGGGCGGGTCGCCGGTCACCCGCACGTGCCCTCGAGGGCGACTCGGCCCGCCTGGCCCGTCTCGAGGTAGGTGTTCACCTGCAGGACGGCGCAAGGCACCCGGGCGTCGTAGACGCCGTGCGCCCGCCGGTCGAACGACAGGAGGGTGGAGCCGGTGAGCTTGCGGTGCAGCCGCTGGGCCCAGGCGAACGGGATGTTGTCCCGCTCGGCCTGGACGATCAGCATCGGCACGTCGTTGTGGATGCGGATCGGACGCTCCCGGGTCCGGTCGTGCCAGAACGCGCAGGGCAGGATGTTGGGGGCGAAGATGGGCTGCAGGGCGCGCGATGACTGGATGTCTCGCCAGTAGCGCTCGGTGTCCCGCGGCCAGCCCCGGTCGTTGCAGGTGAACGAGAACGACGCCGCCGCGAAGGCGGTGATCGCCGGGTCGGTGCCGAAGTAGACGCCCATCAGGTCCGCGAGGGCCGGGGTCGGTCGGGCGGTGTGGCCGGCGGCCGCGCGGACGAGGGTACGCACGTTCCGCGCCATCAGGGGGTAGTCGCTCTCGTCGCCGAGCGGCGACTGGAGGAGGAAGGGCAGCGACGTCTCGTCGAGCCGGTGGCCGCCGATCCGGATCGGCCGGCGGGCGGCGCGGGCGAGCAACCCGGTCACGGTCGCGCGGACCTGGGTCCCCGTTCGCCCGAGCCCGTAGCGGGCGTTCCGCCAGGCCGCCCACGCGGCCCACTCGTCCAATGCGGCCTCGGTGCGCTCCCCCGTGTCGAGATGGTGATACTCGGAGCCCTCCACGTCGGTCACGCTGTCGATGACCATCCGGTCCACGGTGTCCCCGAACAGCTGGCTGTAGACGACGCCGAGGTCGGCGCCCCACGAGACGCCGTAGTAGGACAGCGTCGAGACCCCCAGCGCCAGCCGGATCTGGTTCATGTCGCGCGCGACCGCTTGGATGCTGGCGTACCGGAGCAGGCCTGGGTTCCGCTCGTGGCACCGCGCCGCGAAGAGCGCGGAGCTCTGCGCGGAGCGCTCGAACGCCGGTCGCGTGACCGAGGTGCCGAACAGGTCCGCGATGCGGACGGGGCCGCAGGTGACGGCGTGGCTGCGGCCGACAAAGCGGGGGTCGAACCCGATGAGGTCGTAGCCATCCGCCACCTCGCCGAGCAGCTCCCGGAGGTCGTCGGGGTAGCTCAGGCCAGACCCGCCCGGCCCGCCGGGGTTGAACAGGAGGACGCCGCGGCGCCGCGCGGGGTCGGCCGGGATCCGCGAGATGGCCACGTCGATGGACCTCCCTCGCGGCCTCGCGTAGTCGAGGGGCACGGCGACCGTGGCGCACTCCGCGCCGGCGGCGGCCAGCTGCGCTCCCTGCTCGTCATGGGCATCGAGCCGGCAGTCGCCCCATGCGAGGGAGTCCGCCGGCATGGAGGTGGGACTGCTGGCAGGGGCAGCGGCATGGGCAGCGGCATGGGCAGAGGCAGGGGCAGCGGCAGGGGGAGTGCCGGTTGAGGCCGAGGCGCCGGGCGGTGCGAGGACGACCAGGGCCATCGACACGAGGCCTCCCAGGAGAAGGAGCAGGTAGCCGAGGCGCGCTGGCCGGATTCGCTTCGTGGTCACCTGCTCGACGCTAGGCGCGGAGGGCCGGGGCGTCGGTAGCGCGAGCGCCCGACCGCGGGTGGTGCACGCGCCACCCGGGCCCGTCTCTCCGCCGAGGCGGTGGAGAAGGAGCCGGCGTACGTCGGGGCCGGGAGCAGCGGAACCAGGGCGGGCCTGGCGACGGCGGCGGAGAGGGCGAGTACGGCGCCGGTCCCGACCAGGCGAGGGTGGGCCGGTAGCCACGTGCAGCCGGCGGTGACCAGCGGGACGATCGCGCCGACTCGAGCCTTCCAGGCCGAGTCGTTCCGCCGCCGATGCCGCGCCGTGGATCGCAAGCGGGCGACGGTCCCCTGGACCACACGACAGGAAGCTCCCGCGCGGACCTGTGGGCCACCAGTCGTCACGGGTGGGACGAGACCGAACCTGTGGACGAGGGTGACCGGAAGTCGGCGGCCGCTGGTACACAGGACGCATGACCGCCACCGCCGAGGCCGACGTACGCCGCGACGCCGAGCGCCACCTGCGCGCGCTCGTCGGCCGCGACGACGCCGAGCTGCGCGAGGACCAGTGGCGGGCCATCGAGGCGCTCGCGGTGGGGCACCAGCGCGCCCTGGTCGTGCAGCGCACGGGCTGGGGCAAGTCCGCCGTCTACTTCGTGGCCACGCTGCTGCTGCGCGCCGAGGGGGCCGGCCCGACGGTGATCATCAGCCCGCTGCTGGCGCTGATGCGCAACCAGATCGCGGCCGCCGAGCGCGCGGGCATCCGCGCGGTGACGATCAACTCGACCAACATCGAGTCCTGGCAGCCGATCCAGGACGCGATCCGGGCCGGCGAGGTCGACGTCCTGCTGGTCAGCCCCGAGCGGCTCAACAACCCCGGGTTCCGCGACGAGGTGCTGCCCCGGCTGGCCGCGACGTGCGGACTGCTGGTGGTCGACGAGGCGCACTGCATCTCCGACTGGGGCCACGACTTCCGGCCCGACTACCGCCGGATCCGCACGCTGCTCGAAGAGCTCCCCGACGGCATCCCCGTCCTGGCCACGACCGCCACCGCCAACGCGCGAGTCACTCATGATGTCGCCGAGCAGCTCGCCCCTCCCGATCGACCGAGTGAGGTGCTCGTGCTGCGAGGCTCACTCGACCGCGAGTCGCTGCGGCTCGGGGTGGTGCGGCTCAAGACCGCCCAGCAGCGGCTGGCCTGGCTCGCCGACCACCTCGCCGAGCAGCCGGGCGTCGGCATCGTCTACTGCCTCACCGTGGCGGCGACCAAGGAGATCGCCGACTACCTGCGCTCGCGGGGCCATGACGTCGCCGCCTACTCAGGCCAGACCGAGACCACCGAGCGGCAGACTCTCGAGCAGGACCTCGCCGAGGGCCGGGTCAAGGCGCTCATCGCCACGAGTGCGCTCGGGATGGGGTTCGACGCGACCCTCGGCTTCGTGGTCAACATGGGCGCCCCGCAGTCACCGGTCGCCTACTACCAGCAGGTCGGCCGCGCCGGGCGCGGCACCGACGAGGCGACCGTGGTCCTGCTGCCCGCCATCGAGGACCGTGACATCTGGGCCTACTTCGCCTCCCTGGCCTTTCCGCGCGAGGAGCAGGTGCGCCAGACGCTCGAGACCCTCGCGACCGAGGGCATCCTGGGCACGCCCGCCCTCGAGACCCGCGTCGAGCTGAGCCGCAACCGGCTCGAGACCATGCTCAAGGTGCTCGACGTCGACGGCGCCGTGCGGCGCGTCCGTGGCGGCTGGGAGGCCACCGGCAAGCCGTGGTCCTACGACGCCGAGCGCTACCAGCGGGTCCGCGAGGCCCGCGAGCGCGAGCAGAGCGCGATGCTCGACTACCTCGACACCGACGGGTGCCGGATGCGCTTCCTGCGGGAGCAGCTCGACGACCCCGAGGCCGCCGACTGCGGACGCTGCGACAACTGCGGCGGTCTCAGCCTCGATGCCGCCGTCTCTGCCGAAGCGGTCGAGGCCGCCGACGCCCGGCTGGCCCGCCCCGGCGTGCCGATCGAGCCGCGCAAGATGTGGCCCACCGCCCTCGCCACGCTCGGCATCGACCTCAAGGGCAAGATCGCCGAGCCCGCGGAGGAGGGCCGCGCGGTCGCGCGGCTCACCGACCTCGGCCACGGGCAGGCCCTGCGGGCGCTCTTTCGGCCCGGCACCCCGGACGGCGAGGTCCCGGTGCCGCTGGTGGGGGCCGTGCTGACGCTGCTCGACGACTGGCGCCCCGAGGTCGACGCGATCGTGGTGGTCGAGTCGTCGACCCGGCCGACGCTCACCGAGTCCCTCGCCCACGGACTGTCCCGGCGGCTCCAGGTGCCGGTGGTCGGCCGCTGGGCGATCGTCGACCCGGACGTCGCGCCGGGACGCGGCGCCGCCAACTCCGCCCAGCGGGTCGCGGCCGTCGGGCGCCGGGCGACGCTGGAGGCCGACGTCCCCCCCGGCGCGCGCGTGCTCCTCGTCGACGACCAGGTGGTCACCGGCTGGACCCTCACCCTCGCCACCCGGGCGATCCGCGCCGCCGGCGCCTCGGCCGTGCTGCCGCTCACCCTGGCGGTGCAGAACTGATCGGGGTGGTCGCTACCGTCGGAGCATGACCACTGTCGCAGTCCTCGGGACAGGCAAGATGGGCGCCGGCATGGCGCGACGACTCCTCCAGCACGGCCACACCGTGCGGGTCTGGAACCGCAGCAGGGACCGGGCGGCCCCGCTCGCCGACGATGGCGCCACGGTGGCCGACGACCCGTCGGACGCCGTCCGGGGCGCCGACGTGGTGCTGGTGGTGCTCTTCGACGCCGGCTCGGTCCTCGACGTGCTCCGCGCCGCGGGGCCCGGGATGACCGGGCAGACCGTGGTGGTCCAGGTCTCGACGGTGGGGCTCGACATCGGGCGCGTGGCCGAGGAGGCCGACCGGCTCGGCGTCGGGCTTCTCGACGCGCCGGTGCTCGGCACCCGCCAGCCGGCCGAGCAGGGCACGCTGACCGTCCTGGCCTCGGGCGAGCCGGCGCTGCGCGAGGTCGCGGACCCGGTCCTCGACGCGATCGGAGCACGCACCGTCTGGGTCGGCGACCAGGTCGGCGCGGCCAGCCGGCTCAAGCTGGTCTGCAACGCGTTCACCGGCGCTCAGACTGCGGCGACGGCCCAGTCGGTCGCCCTGGCCGAGGGGCTCGGGCTCGACCCGCAGCTCTTCCTCGAGGCCATCTCGGGCGGTGCGTCCGACTCGCCGCTCGCCCGCGGCAAAGCCGCGATGATGATCGACGGCGACTACCCGCCGGCCTTCGACGTCGAGGGGTTGCGCAAGGACCTCGCGCTGATCCTGGCCGCGGCCGAGGAGGCCGGCATCGCGACCGAGCTGTCGCGCGCCGTACTCACGCTCGCCGAGCGTGCCGAGGAGCGCGGCCACGGCGGCGACGACATGGCGGCGGTGCGGACGGCGTTCTAGTGGTCACCGACGGAAGTTCGTCGGGATGCACGCACCCGGAGCACGGGCCACCCCCGACGAACGTCCGTCGGCAACCACTAGTCCTGGGTCTTGACCCGGTAGTCGAGGACCACGATCCCGGACTCGAGCGCAACCGTGTCCTCGAGGGTGAACCGTGCTTCCGGAGCGTCCCGATGCAGGAGGTCCTGGAGGCCGCCCTGCCCGATGAAGAACGGGTGCAGCCACAGCCGGAGGCGGTCCATGAGGCCGGCCGCCATCAGGCTGCGGGCCACGGGTCCGAACCCGAACTGGACGAGGCCGCCCTCGGCCTCGGCCTTGAGCTGTCGGACCCTCGCCTCGAGGTCTTCGTCGATGATGTGGGTGTTGGTCCACGACGGGTCGGTGAGGGTGGTCGAGACGACGTACTTGGGCATCGCGTTCATCTTCTCCGCGAGCGGCCCGGACAGCGTGGGCCACACGGCCGCGAAGCTCTCGTAGGTGCGCCGGCCCATGAGGACCGCCGAGCTCTGCTCGACCAGCTCGGTCTGGATCCTGTTGCCCTCCTCTCCGAAACCGCCCGTGGCGGGCCAGGTCTCGGGGTGCTCGATGACACCGTCGAGGCTGAGGTAGGTCGAGTTCACGAGCTCGCCCATCAGAGCGTCCCTTCCGTTGTCGAGCCATCGAGTCGCCCGTTGGCACGCAGCGTCCCGATGGCGTGGATGGTGGCGATGCCGCGCCAGTCCAGCGCCTGGCCCGGGCACCACTGGAGGTAGTCGACGGTCCACCCGCCGTCGTCGCGCTGTCCGGCCTCGAGCCGGTCCAGGTCGGCCTCGACCTGCTGCTCGGTGAACAACCGGCGACTGGGCAGCCCGGGACGTGGTGAGAGCACCAGCGGGGTGATCTTCTCGTCCTCGGTGCCGCCGGGGACCGCGACGCAGCCGTCGCCATCCAGCGCGGGCCGGAGCCGATCCAGGGCGTCCGCGGCACGGGATGGGTCCGGGACGGCGTCGAGGAAGTCGATGGCGAACTTCACCGTGTAGCCACCGACCTCCTCGTCCTGCTCCAGCTGGGTCCAGCACCACTCGGTGGCCCGGTCCAGCCACTGCTTGGCGACGGCTGCGCCGGCTCCGGCTTCCCAGAGCTTGGCGGCCAGCGCGTAGGTGAGGAAGCCGCTGCCCGGGGCCGGCTCCATCCACGGCGCTCGCGGGTGCCCCGCGGCCGAGGGCAGGACGGTCGGCACGCCACCGTCGGGCTCGGCGACCGAGGCCACCCAGGCGGCGGCGTCCGCCACCATGGCGTCGTCGGGGGCGCCTGCCTCGAGGAGCACCTCGAGCGCCTGGAGGGTGGCCGACGGCTGGCTCCCGGGGCAGCGGACGTCGGGCTCGAGCGCGTGGCCGAAACCCCCGTCGGCGTTGCGGTAGGCGCGCAGGGCGGTCAGGAGGGGCTCGACGGAGGTGCCGTCGAGCATGGTGGCGAACCGATGGCGATCGATGAGCCGGCCGTTGGCGTGGACGAACTGTCTCGCGGCTTCGATGTCGATGGTCATGCCACCGACGTTAGGCAGCGGTGAGCCTGGCGTCTTTCAGGAATCGGACAGGCGTGTGCCCCGTCAGGCGGCGCACCTCCTCGGTCATGTGCGACTGGCTCGCATACCCGGCCAGGGCGGCGCGCACTCCCAGCTCCTCGCGGTCGAGGGCGATCAGCCGTCGCAGCCGGGCGACCCGGGCCAGCGTCTTCGGGCCGTAGCCGACGGCGTGCAGCGTCCGCCGGCGGAGCTGACGCTCACTGACCCCGAGCTCCGCGGCGACCGCGCCGACCTGCGCCGCCGGCCGGGAGAGCGCGGCGGCGGCGACGACCACCAGCCGGTCGGGAGGCCGTCGCCGGCGCAGCACCTCGCGGGTCAGGATGGTGAGCCGATCCGCTGACGACGCCTCGGCCAGAGGCTCCGAGGCCGACGCGGCGTCCTTCCCCCACAGCAGCGAGAGGTCGACGCGCTGGTCCCGCACCTCGGACGCCGGGACCCCGAGCACGCCACCGGCGGCGCCCGGCCGGAGCCGGATGCCGGTCACCGCGGACCCCACCGGCTCGACGGTGTGCGGGCCGGTGTCGGCCCCCACGACCAGCAGAGCGTCGCCGAGCCAGACCAGGTCGACACACCCGTCCGGGATGACGAGCTGCGGCCGGTCACGCACCCCGTCGTTCTCCCACAGGCAGGCGACCACGTCGCTGAGGCCGGTGGGTGACGCGTACTCGCGGTACGACGCGACCATTCCCTGACTGTAGCCCGCGATGGGACCCGTGGTGGCCGGGCGGCTACTGGCGCCGGGCGGCCGCCCGGTGCAGGCCCCGCAGCTCGTCCTCGAGCTCCGGCGCCGGGCCGTCGACCGGCACGTGCGGAGCGATCGCCCTGATCGGGAGCACGTTGACGACCGGCTCGCTGGCGCCCCAGGCCTGGCGCCACCCGAGCAGCTGCGCGGACGAGACGGCGTAGACGATCCGGCCCAGCCCCATCCACCCGTGCGCGGCCGAGCACATCGGGCAGTGCTCGCCGGAGGTGTAGACCGTGCATCGGGCGCGGACCTCGGGCGTGAGCTGCGCCGACCACTGCGCGACGGCGAGCTCGGGGTGCTGGGTCTCGTCGCCGGCGCCGGCGTGGTTGCGTCCCGACCAGAGCACGTCCCCGTCCGCATCGACGAGGACCGTCCCGAACGGCTGGTCCCCGGCCTCGAACGCCTCGCGGGCGAGCGCCACTGCCGAGCGGAGGTGGGTCAGGTCCTGTTCCGAGATCGTCACGTCGCCCAATGTGCCACTAGGAGTCTGCTGGCTCCTAGAACGTGTTCTAGTTCGCGGTAGTCTCGGGTCGTGCCACCGATCCGGGTCATCCAGTGGACCACTGGCAACATCGGCCGCCGGTCCCTCCACGCGATCATCGGCCGCGACGACCTGGAGCTCGTCGGCGTCTACGCGCACGGTGCGGACAAGGTCGGCCAGGACGCGGCCGAGCTGTGCGGGTGGCCGGAGCCGACGGGCGTGCTGGCGACCAACGACGTCGGGGCGCTGCTGTCGCTGGCGCCGGATGCCTGCTGCTACAACCCGTTGTGGCCGAGCGTCGACGAGCTCGTCACGCTGCTCGAGGCGGGCGTCAACGTCTGCACCAGCGCTGCGTGGATCACCGGCGGCAAGCACAGCGACACCGACCGCGGACGCATCCTGGACGCCTGCGAGCGGGGGCACTCGACGATCTTCGGCTCGGGCGCGCACCCGGGGATGACCAACCTGGTCGCCATGGCGCTCAGCGGCTCGTGCGAGCGCGTCGACTCGGTGGTCATCACCGAGTCGGTGGACTGCTCGACGTACGAGTCGGCGGACACCCAGATCGCGATGGGGTTCTCCCAGCGCCCCGACACCCCCGGCCTGGCCGACAGCGTGCGCCGCGAGAGCGAGGTGTTCGCCGAGTCGGCCGCGATGATGGCCGGCGCGATGGGGGTCGTCCTCGACGAGCTGACCTTCGACGCCACCTTCACCGCCGCGACCGGCGACAGCGACCTCGGCTTCATGACGATCCCTGAGGGGACCGTCGGGGGCGTGATGGGCTACCACCGCGGCTGGGTGGGGGACCGCAACGTCGTCAGCGTCGGCTTCAACTGGGTGATGGGCCAGCACACGGTGCCGCCGAAGCCGCTGGCCCACGGACACGTGATCCAGGTCTTCGGGCTCCCGAACATGCGCACCGTCCTGCACTGCCTCCCGCCGGAGGACTGGACCGAGCCGGGCTTCATGGGCCTCGGGATGATCTACACGGCGATGCCGGTCACCAACGCGGTGCCGTACGTCGTGGCGGCCAGGCCGGGCATCGTCACCCTCGCCGACCTGCCGCCGGTCACCGGGCGGATCAGGACCTAGCTCGTCAGGAGGAGGCGAGCGCCTTCACGGCGTCGACCAGCCTCGGGTCCTCCGGCTCGACCTGCGGGCTGAACCGCGCGACCACGGTGCCGTCAGCGGCGACCAGGAACTTCTCGAAGTTCCAGCTCACGTCGCCGGACTCGCCCTGCTCGGTGGGCGTCTTCACCAGCTCCGCGTAGATGTCGTGGCGGGAGTCGCCGTTGACGGCGATCTTCTCGGTCATCGGGAAGGTCACGCCGTACGTCGCGGAGCAGAACTCCGCGATCTCCTCGGCCGAGCCGGGCTCCTGGCCGTGGAACTGGTTGCACGGCATCCCGACCACCGTGAACGTCTCGTCGCCGTAGGTCTCCTGGAGCTGCTCGAGGCCGGCGTACTGCGGGGTGAGGCCGCACCTGCTGGCGACGTTGACCAGCAGTGCCGACCGGCCCGCGGTGATCTCCCCGAGGGTCGTGGGCGTGCCGTCGAGACGGGCGATCTTGGCGTCGAGAATGCTCACCCGTCGATCCTAGGCACGGCACCGGGAGGAGTCGGCGGCCCCGGCTAAGTTCGAGAGGTGAGCTTCGTCCCGGTCACCGGCATTGCGACGTTCCACGCCGGGCAGCCGCCGCGCGACGGCGTGGTCGAGTTCACCGACGAGCGGCGCACGGTCGCGCTGCCCATCCGGGCCGCGCTGCCGGTCCTCACCAAGGCACACAGCCGCGACGACCTGCATCCCAGTGTCGGACTGCTGTCCGGAGCCGCGCTGCTCGGTCTGCGGCTGGTTGCGGCCGGGCAGATCGAGCCGGCCGGCAGCGAGCCGAGCTGGCGGATGGGACCGCTCGCGGCCGACGACGAGGACCGGGTCGTGCGGCTGGCCGCGGCGCGGGCGCACGACGGGCTCGCGGCCGACGCGGCCGAGGACGTCGTCCGCGCCGTGCTCGACGCGGTGGCCGACGCCATGCCGCGCGCCGCGCCGACGGCCCAGCGGCGCGCACGCGGTGCCTCGGCAGGACTTCGAGCGACAGGTTGCGCGAGCGCCTCCGGCGCTACACCGAGCCGCGGCCGGAGCTGCCCCAGCTGGTGCGGATCTCGCTGCGGGTGGAGGCCGACGAGGAGGAGCTCGTCGCCGGGGAGGTGCGGCTGGTGCTCCAGGTCCACGACGAGCAGAACCCCCTCCACCTCTGCGACGCCGCGCTGCTGTGGACCGCCGACCAGCAGGAGCACGGGTTCGGCGACCGGGCGCGGACCCACGCCGCGATCGCGCTCCGAGGGGCGGCCGAGGCGTGGCCGGTGCTCGACCGGCTGCTGGAGCTGCGGGTCCCCGACCAGCTCACCCTCGACGGCGCCGAGCTCGAGAGCCTGCTCGAGCACGGCGTGGGTGCGCTGGCCACGCGCGGCGTGGACGTGCTGTGGCCGCGGACCCTCGGGCGCGAGCTGACCGCGAGCGCCGTGCTGGACCGGTCCCGGCCGATGTCGGGGCGCGAGGCCCAGCTCCGCACCGGCATCTTCGGCGAGGGTGAGCTCTTCAGCTTCCGCTGGCAGCTCGCGGTGCACGGCGACCCGCTCACCGACGAGGAGATGGACCAGCTGGCCTCGAGCGCCGCCCCGCTGCTGCGCCTGCGCGGCAACTGGACGGTCATCGACCCGGCGATCGCCCGGAAGGCCCGCAAGAGAGTGGTGCGGACGGCGACGCCGGCCGAGGCGATCGCAGCCGCGCTGACCGGCACCGTCCAGCTCGGCACCGCCGAGCAGCCGGTCGAGGAGCAGGTGATCGTCGGCGCCTCGCTGCTGCGGGTCCGCGAGCGGCTGCTCCATGCCGCGGAGCAGGAGCCCGTCGACGTTCCTCTCGGGCTGCACGGCGCGCTCCGCGACTACCAGCGGCAGGGGCTGACCTGGCTGGCCGAGCTCACCTCCCACGGTCTCGGCGCATGCCTGGCCGACGACATGGGGCTGGGCAAGACGATCACGCTGATCGCCCTGCACCTGCACCGCGTCGAGCAGGCCCACCAGGGTCCGACGCTCGTGGTCTGCCCGGCCAGCCTGCTGGGCAACTGGGAGCAGGAGCTCGCCCGCTTCGCGCCGGGCGTCGAGGTCCGTCGCTTCCACGGAGGGAGCCGCTCGCTCGAGGGGCTGACCCAGGGGTTCGTGCTGACGACCTACGGCACCATGCGGGTCAGCCACGACGAGCTCGCCGCGGTCGGCTGGGACCTCGTGGTCGCCGACGAGGCGCAGCACGTCAAGAACGCGCGCTCGTCCACCGCCAAGGCGCTCCGCAAGATCCCCAGCACGGTCCGGGTCGCGCTCACCGGCACCCCGATGGAGAACAACCTCACCGAGCTCTGGGCCATCCTCGACTGGGTGATCCCAGGGCTGCTCGGCAGCCGGCAGGCGTTCCGGCGGGTCTGGGCCTCGCCGATCGAGGCCGGCGTGCACGAGTCGAAGACCCGGCAGTTCGCCGACCTGATCGGGCCGTTCCTGCTGCGCCGTCGCAAGTCCGACCCCGGCATCGCGCCGGAGCTGCCGGCCAAGACCGAGACCGACCACCCCCTGCACCTGACGCGCGAGCAGGCGGTGCTCTACGAGTCGTTCGTGCGCGACACCATGGCCCGCATCGAGCGGGCCGGCCACGACGACCAGGTCACCCGGCGCAGCTTGGTGCTCGCGCTGCTCACCGGGCTCAAGCAGATCTGCAACCACCCGGCGCACTTCCTGAAGGAGTCGGGCGTGGTCCGGCTGACCGGCCGCTCCCAGAAGCTCGACCTCGTCGACGAGCTGCTCGGCACCGTGCTCGCCGAGGACGGCGCGGCGCTGGTCTTCACCCAGTACGTCGCCATGGGTCGCCTGCTCGAGGCACACCTGACGAAGGCCGGGATCCCCTACCAGTTCCTCCACGGCGGCACGCCGGTGCGCGAGCGCGAGGCGATGGTGACGCGCTTCCAGGCCGGCGTGGCGCCGGTCTTCCTGCTGTCCTTGAAGGCCGGCGGCACCGGCCTCAACCTCACCCGCGCCGACCACGTCATCCACTTCGACCGCTGGTGGAACCCCGCCGTCGAGGAGCAGGCGACCGACCGCGCCTACCGCATCGGCCAGACCCGGCCGGTGCAGGTGCACCGGCTGGTCACCCAGGGCACGATCGAGGAGCGGGTCGCCGAGCTGCTGGTGCGCAAGCGGGCGCTCGCCGACGCGGTGCTCGGCGGGGGCGAGGCGGCGCTCACCGAGCTCGACGACGACGAGCTGCGCGACCTGGTCACCCTGCGCCGGGACGACGCCCGTCGCCAGGGTGAGGACGCCGTGCCGTGACCACCGTCGTCCACCCGCGCACCCCGGCTCGCCGGGGCGCCGCCCGGGCCAGCCGCTGGTGGGCCAAGGCGTGGGTGCGCGCGGTCGAGGAGGCGTCCTACTCCTCGGCCGACCTGGCCACCGCCCGGGTCATCTCCCGGTCCGGGCGGATCGGCCAGATCAGCGTCGAGGCGGGCCGGTTCGTGGCGGCGGTCGAGGACGAGCGTGGCCTCTGGGCGGTCCTGGGCACGGTGCCGGTGCTCGACCGCCACGCCGGCGACACCCTGGTGGAGATCGTCGCCGCCGAGGCCGGACGGGTTGCGGCACTCCTCGCCGGCGACCTGCCGCACACCCTCGTCGAGCACGCCGAGGAGGCCGGTGTCGAGCTCCTCCCCTACGGCACCGAGCTCGGCTCGACCTGCACCTGCGAGGCCTGGGCCGACCCCTGTCCCCACGCGCTCGCGGTGATGTACCAGCTCGCGTGGCTCCTCGACGACGACCCGTTCGTGCTGCTGCACCTGCGCGGTGTGGCCCGTGACGACCTGCTTGCGCGGCTGCACGACCGTGCCGACCAGTCGGCCGGTTCCGGGGCGGTTGCCGACGGAGACATCGACCTCGACATCGCGGTCGACGCGGCGCTGCGGGCTGCCGCACTGCTCGCCGATCTCGAGCGCTCCGAGGTCACGCCGCCCAGGTGACCAGCCGGAAGGCCTCCGTCAGTCCTGCGATCCCGCAGACCCGCAGGAACGTCGGGCTGGTCGCGACGAAGGTGACGTCCCCACCGACCCGGGTGGTGGCGTTGAACAGGCGGACGAACGCGCCCAGCCCGGCCGCGTCGATGAAGGTCAGGCCGGCCACGTCGACGGTGAAGCGGGTGCACCCGTGCGACAGGGCGTCGTCGAGCCGCGAGCGCACCTGCACCACGGTGACGGCGTCGAGCTCGCCGACGACCGTGAGGTGCCCCTGGTCCGCCTGGCGGATGAGGGATGCGGAGAGGTCCATGGTCGGCCCCATTCACTGTTTGAAGGTGACCGGGAATGGCGGGCGCCTCGACCGGCGAGTCGCGAGAAGCTCTCGGCGCGTTCGACGCTACGCGAGCCGGGGCGAAGCGGTCACACCCCTACAGGTGTCACGGCTGACCACGCTGTCGCGGGCGGGGGCGGACCTACACTGGTGGCATCATGGGAAGTCGGTGAGTGCCCCGCTGAGGCTGGCGATCGTGGACGACTACGCCGTCGTGATCGCGGGAGTCGCCTCGTTCCTCGCCGACGAGCGCATCGAGGTCGTCGAGACCGGCGCGTCGCGGCCGGTGCTCTCCGACGTCGACATCGTCCTCTACGACACCTTCGCCCAGGTCGACGGTGAGCGCATGAACCTCGAGGACTTCGTCCGTGACAGCGGCGCCAAGGTCGTCATCTACAGCTGGAACCTCCAGCGTGGCCTGATCGAGGAGGCCATCGCCGGTGGCGCCAGAGGCTATCTCTCGAAGGTGCTCACCGGGCCCGAGATCGTGGCCGCGCTCGAGCGCGTGATGCGCGGCGAGATCGTCATCCTTCCCGGCGACAACGAGACGAGCGTCGACGGAGCCGGCGACTGGCCCGGCCGGTCGGCCGGACTGACCCCGCGCGAGGCCGAGGTCCTGGCGCTGATCACCCAGGGGCTGAGCAACCAGGACATCGCCACCCGTGCGTTCCTCAGCATCAACTCGGTGAAGACCTACATCCGCAGTGCCTACCGCAAGATCGACGTCACCTCCCGCTCACAGGCGGTGCTGTGGGGCGTGGACAACGGCTTCAAGCCCGACACCCTGCGCACCATCGACCCGGCACTGCTGATGCGCCCACCCCCGGCCGCTGCGGGGCCAAGGGCGGCGACTCAGTACTCGTAGATCCGGCAGATCCGGTCGGTGAGGATCTGCCACGTGGCGCTCGTCGACCACGCCCGGGTCGGTCTGCCGACCGGGCGCCTCCTCCTGGAGCCTCGGCGACCCGCGCGGCCGTCGGCTCGTCGTAGGACCCCGGTGATGGCCGAGTGCGGGAACTCCTCCGGGTCGTAGTCGTGGAGCATCGACTGCAGCGAGCGGATCCAGACGACGTCCTCGGCGTCGGCCACCATGTCCACGCTCAGCACCGGCGCCTCGCTCGTCGGCAGCGCGCAGGGGCACTTCACCAGCGTCTTGTTGCCGGAGCGCAGCACCGTGACGAAGTCCGCGCGGTGCTCGTGGGGTCATCCGGAGCCGGCACGGCTCCTGCAGGGTGTCGTAGGGCCCGAGGTAGACGACGTACGTCGGCGGGTCCTCGCGCTCGGGGCCGAGCACGGTGGAGCAGGACGTGTCGGAGCGCAGGTAGCGCGCCCCTTCGTTACCGGTGTTCGCGACGGCGGTGCCGAGCGGCGCGAGGCTGTTGCCGTAGCCGACCACCAGCAGCGACTCGCCCGAGCAGTCCTGGTCGACGAGCGGGATGCCGAGATGCAGCGGGTCGCTGTGCGTCGCGGTGCCCGGCTCGTCGTCGGGGGGGACGACGAGCGCGGTGGTGACGCCGCCGCCGATCCCCAGCACCGCGGCGACCAGAGGGGCCACCACCCGTGCGCGCATCTGCGAAGCCTAGGCAATCCGGAGCGCGGCGCCGGCCATCTGCGTGAGCAGCTCGCGCATCCGGGCGTCGGGAAGCAGGGCGCTGTGCGGGGTTGAGTTGATCAGTCCGAACGCCGCGTGGGCCATCGCCCGTGCGCTGTCCGGCCGGAGCCCTGCATGCACCTCGCGGAGCCGGTCCGCCCAGAGGTCGACGTACTCCCGCTGGAGCCGGCGGACCTGCTCGCGCGCGTCCGCGGGCAGCGACTCCCAGTCGCGGTCCTGGACCACGATGAGCGGGCGGTCGCGCAGCGCGAAGTCGACGTGCCACTCGACCAGCGCCTCCAGCGCCGCTCCCGGGTCTGCCGCGGCCTCGGACCGCTCGCGACCGACCTGCAGGAGCCGCTCGCTGATCGAGACCAGCATCTCGGCGAGCACGGCGTCCTTGGACGCGAAGTGCTTGTAGAGCGCCGGCCCCGAGATCCCGCACGCCGCGCCGATGTCGGCGACGCTCACCCCGTGGAAGCCGCGCGCGGCGAACAGCTGCGCCGCCGTCGCGAGGATCTCGTCGCGGCGGGCCATGCCCCGAGGTTAGCGGTCGCTAACCCTCGGTGCCCTCGGCCGCCGCCACCTGGGCGCGGACGTCGTCCATGTCGAGGCCCTTGACCGCGGTGATGAGCTCCTCCAGCGCGGGCGCCGGAAGCGCACCCGCCTGCCGGAAGACCATGATCCCGTCGCGGAAGGCCATCAGGGTCGGGATCGCCGTCACCTGGGCGGCCTGCGCGAGCGACTGCTCGGCCTCGGTGTCGATGCTGCCGAACACCACGTCGTCGTGCCGCTCGGACGCCGCCTCGTAGACCGGCGCGAACTGCCGGCACGGGCCGCACCAGGAGGCCCAGAAGTCCACCAGGACGATGTCGCTGGTGGTGACGGTCTCCTCGAAGGACTCAGCGGTCAGCGGTACTGCGCTCATGGTGGGAGAACGCCGTCCGGTGGAGGCTTTGTTCCTCAGGCGCGGTTCCTCAGGTGGTTCCTCAGGCGCGGTCGAAGCTCGCCAGCTCCTCCGGCGTGTACGCGCGAAGGACGCAGAACTCGTTGCCCTCCACGTCCGTCATCACGATCCACGAGGCGTCGGCGCGCTGGCTCTGGCCCACGTCTGCCCGGCTGGCGCCGAGCGCCTCCAGCCTGGCCACCTCGGCGGCCTGGTCGCTCGGGCGCAGGTCGAGGTGGAGCCGGTTCTTGCCGGGCGTGGGGTCGGGCACCCGGATGAAGAGCAGGTCCGGGCTGACGCCGTCCGCCGGGCTGCCCTCCGGCGGCTCGAGGACGATCTCGCCACCGTCCGCCGAGGCGTGGGTGCGCCGCCAGCCGAGCGCCGCCGCCCAGAAGGTGGCCACCGGCTCGGGGTCGGCGCAGTCGACGATGACGCACTGCCACTGAAGGCTCATGCAGTGACCTTGCCACCCGCCGGGTGGCTGGTCGTACAGGTTAATGATCGCTAACCTGTACGACGTGGCAGAGGACATGCGGGACCTGGTCGCCGACCTGCGCGAGCGGCTCGCCGTCGTACGCCGGGGCGGGTCGGAGTCGGCGCGGCAGAAGCACATCGCGCGCGGCAAGCTCCTGGTCCGCGACCGGGTGGACCGGCTGCTCGACCCGGGCAGCCCGTTCCTCGAGCTCGGCGCGCTCGCCGCGACCGGGATGTACGACGACGCCGTCCCCAGCGCCGGCATTGTCACCGGCATCGGCAGGGTCAGCGGCAGGGAGACCGTGGTCGTCGCCAACGACGCGACGGTCAAGGGAGGGACGTACTACCCGATCACCGTGAAGAAGCACCTGCGCGCGCAGGCCGTCGCCGCCGACAACCGGCTGCCGTGCGTCTACCTCGTCGACTCCGGCGGCGCGTTCCTGCCGATGCAGGACGACGTGTTCCCGGACCGCGAGCACTTCGGCCGGATCTTCTTCAACCAGGCCAACCTGTCGGCGCAGGGCATCCCGCAGATCGCGAGCGTGATGGGCTCGTGCACCGCCGGCGGCGCCTACGTCCCGGCGATGTCGGACGAGAGCATCATCGTCCGCAACCAGGGCACGATCTTCCTGGGCGGGCCTCCACTGGTGAAGGCTGCCACCGGCGAGGTCGTGACCGCCGAGGAGCTCGGCGGCGGCGACGTGCACGCGCGCACCTCGGGGGTGGTCGACCACCTCGCGGACGACGACACGCACGCCCTCGACATCGTCCGCTCGATCATCGCCACCCTGCCCGAGGAGGGCCCCAGCCTCGCGGCGCACCCGGTGGAGGAGCCGCACGAGGACCCGCTCGGCCTCTACGACGTGGTGCCGACCGACACCCGCACGCCCTACGACGTGCGCGAGGTGATCCGGCGGATCGTGGACGGCAGTCGCTTCCACGAGTTCAAGCAGCTCTACGCCGAGACCCTGGTCTGCGGCTTCGCCAGGATCTGGGGCCACGAGGTCGGGATCGTGGCCAACAACGGGATCCTGTTCAGCGAGTCGGCGCTCAAGGGTGCGCACTTCATCGAGCTGTGCAACCAGCGCCGGATCCCCCTGGTCTTCCTCCAGAACATCTCCGGCTTCATGGTCGGCAAGGAGTACGAGAACAAGGGCATCGCCCGCGACGGAGCCAAGCTCGTCACCGCAGTCGCGTGCAGCGTGGTGCCCAAGTTCACCGTGGTCATCGGCGGCTCGTTCGGCGCCGGCAACTACGGCATGTGCGGCCGCGCCTACGACCCGCGCTTCCTCTGGATGTGGCCCAACGCGCGCATCTCGGTGATGGGCGGTGAGCAGGCGGCCGCCGTGCTCGCCGAGGTCCGCCGCCCTGACGACCCCGAGCCGGTCGAGGAGTTCAAGGACCGGATCCGCGCGCAGTACGACGCCCAGGGCTCGCCCTACTACTCGACCGCCCGGCTGTGGGACGACGGGGTGATCGACCCCGTCGACACCCGGCGCGTGCTCGGCATGGGGCTCGCCGCGGCCGCCCACGCCCCGATCCCGGCGCCGGCCTACGGCGTCTTCAGGATGTGAAGCGAGCAGTGGCGTGCGAGGAACGAGCACGGCGCGTGGGCGAGCGCAGGTCGAGCAAGCCCCGCGACCGAGGAACGAGGTCGCGACGGGCGTCGAGACCACCGCAACCTAGGCACCCGAGGTAACCGATGCTCACCCACGTCTTCATCGCCAACCGTGGCGAGATCGCGGCCAGGATCGCGCGCACCTGCGACCGCCTCGGCATCCGGGCCACCGTGAGCAGCGGCGACTACCTCGACCCGGAGGCTCAGGTCGCCCAGGCGGTCGCGGCGGGTGCCGACTCGGTGCACCCCGGCTACGGCTTCCTCTCGGAGAACCCTGGTTTCGCCCGGGCGGTGGCGGCCGCCGGTCTCGTGTGGATCGGCCCACCCCCCGAGGCGATGGAGGCGATGGCGCGCAAGGACCACGCCCGCGAGATCGCCGTGGCCGCCGGTGTGCCTGTCGTACCTCGGGGGGAGGACGCCGGGCTTCCGGTCCTGGTCAAGGCCGCCGCCGGCGGGGGCGGCAAGGGCATGCGCGTCGTCCGCGAGGAGTCCGAGCTCGAGGAGGCGAAGGCGGCTGCGGCCCGGGAAGCGCGCAGCGCCTTCGGTGACGACACCCTGCTTGTCGAGAAGTACGTCGAGCACGGCCGGCACATCGAGGTGCAGGTGCTGGCCGACGCGCACGGGCACGCCATCCACCTCTGGGAGCGGGACTGCTCGACGCAGCGCCGGCACCAGAAGGTCCTCGAGGAGGCGCCCGCGCCGACCATCAGCCCTGCGGTCCGTGAGCTCGTGACGTCCAGCGCCATCGCGCTGACCCGCGAGGTCGGTTACACCAACGCCGGGACGGTCGAGTTCCTCCTCGACGCCGACACGGACGAGGCCTACTTCCTGGAGATGAACACCCGGCTCCAGGTCGAGCACCCCGTCACGGAGGCCGTGACGGGGCTTGACCTCGTGGAGCTCCAGCTGCGTATCGCTGCCGGGGAGCCGCTCCCGATCGCCCAGGCCGACGTGACCGTGAGCGGCCACGCGATCGAGGCCCGGATCTACGCCGAGGACTCCTTCGGTGGCTTCCTGCCCCAGGCCGGCACGGCGACTCACGTGAAGTGGTCGACCGCGGTGCGCGTGGACCAGGCCCTCGAGTCGGGCCAGATCGTGTCCACGGCGTACGACCCCATGCTGGGCAAGGTGATCGCACACGGAGCCACCCGCGAGGAAGCGCGGCTGGCCCTCGTCGCGGCACTTGACGAGACCGCGATCCTCGGCCTCACCACCAACACCGGTTTCCTGCGCACGTTGGTCGCCAGCGACGAGTTCCGCGACGCCACCATCGACACGGCGTGGCTCGACCGCCACGAGCTACCTGCGCCGGACCCGGCGCCGGCGCGTGAGCTCGCGGCGTGGGAGGTCTTCCTCCGCGACCGCGAGGACACCGGGCCGTTCGCGTCCGACGGGTTCCGGATCGCGGCCGACCCCGCCCCGGTCGTCGTCGAGCTCGACGAGCCGGTGACCCTGGGTGTCCAGCCGGCGACCCGGCCGGTGGCCACGGTGCGGCACGACCGGGTCGAGGTCGTCCACCACGGGCAGCGGTTCGTCTTCGAGCGCCCCGACGTGATGGGCGACCACGCGGGCGCGGTCGCGGACGGCGCGCTCACCGCGCCGATGCCGGGCACCGTCCTCGACGTCCGGGTCGCCGAGGGCGACGTCGTCGAGGCGGGCCAGGTGCTCGGCGTGCTCGAGGCGATGAAGATGGAGCTGAGCGTCAAGGCGCCGTTCGCGGGCACCGTGACGACGGTGGGTGCGGCCCCCGGGGAACAGGTCAAGCTGGGTGACGCGTTGTTCGTCGTCGAACAGGGGGTGGAGGCACACGATGGCTGAGCTGCCGAAGCACGTCACGATCTACGAGGTCGGACCGCGCGACGGCCTGCAGAACGAGAAGTCGATGGTCCCCGTCGACGTGAAGGAGCAGTTCGTACGCCGCCTCCTCGCCGCCGGGCTGCCGGTCGTGGAGGCCACGTCGTTCGTGCACCCGAAGTGGGTCCCCCAGCTGGCCGACGCGGAGGAGCTCATGACTCGTCTGGGGGAGGACGGCAAGGCGCTTCCGGTGCTGGTCCCCAACGAGCGCGGCCTCGACCGCGCCCTCGAGCTCGGGCTGAGGCACGTCGCGATCTTCGGGTCGGCCACCGAGACGTTCGCGCAGAAGAACCTCAACAGGAGCCTCGACGAGCAGTTCGCGATGTTCGAGCCGACCGTCAAGCGCGCCCGCGGCGCCGGGCTCGACGTCCGCGCGTACGTCTCCATGTGCTTCGGCGACCCGTGGGAGGGCGCGGTCCCCGTGGAGCAGGTGGTGAGCGTCGGGAAGCGGCTCTTCGACCTCGGCGCCGCCCAGCTCAGCCTCGGCGACACGATCGGTGTCGGCACCGCCGGCCAGGTGACCGCGCTCATCGCCGCGTTCGTCGCCGCAGGGATGTCGGAGGACGACCTCGCGATGCACTTCCACGACACCTACGGCCAGGCCCTCGCCAACACCTACTCGGCGCTCCAGTCCGGCATCACGACCTTCGACGCCAGCGCGGGCGGTCTCGGCGGCTGCCCCTACGCGAAGAGCGCGACCGGCAACCTCGCCACCGAGGACCTGGTCTGGATGCTCACCGGCCTCGGCATCGACCACGGCGTCGACCTCGACGCGCTGGTGGCCACCAGTGCCTGGATGGCCGGCGAGCTAGGGCGCCCGTCGCCGTCCGCGGTGGTCCGCGCACTGTCACAATCGGAGTCGTGAGTAGTGGCGCGCACGGGGACGGCCTTCGCGCTTCGCGCGCCCACAGCGTGCACCTCGCCGCGTTGCCGTCGCTCGCTGGACGTACAAGTAGAGCGTCGCTCCGCCGCCTTGCGATGCACGCACGGTGGGCACGCCAAGCATCACAGGACTCCCCGTGCCCGCCACTAAGCGCGTCTACCTCCACGTGGGCGCGCCCAAGACCGGCACGACGTACGTCCAGGACCGGCTCGCCCTCAACGCGGCGACGTTGCGCAAGCACGGCTATCGCTACCCGACCGGTGCGCACGGCGACATGTTCCTGGCCGCGCTCGACCTCCTCGACCGGCCCTGGGGCGGGATGCGACCGCAGGCCGAGGGGGAGTGGGAGGCGCTCGTACGCCGCGCGCGCCGGGCCCGCGGGACCGTGGTGCTGAGCCACGAGATCCTGGCGGGCGCCAAGCCCGCGGAGGCGCGGCGCGCGCTGAGCGACCTCTCCTTCGCCGAGGTGCACGTCGTCTACAGCGCGCGAGACGTGGCCCGCCAGGTCGCGGCGGAGTGGCAGGAGCAGCTCAAGCACCAGCGGAAGGTGACGTTCAAGACGTTCCTGCGGCAGATCAAGGAGATTGACCACGCCGGTGCCGGTCCAAAGCGTGCCACCCGGTGGTTCTGGCGGGTCCAGGGTCTGCCCGGCGTACTGGAGCGATGGGGCAGCGAGCTTCCTCCTGCCCAGGTGCACGTGGTGACCGTGCCGCGTCCGGGCGGACCGCCCGAGGAGCTGTGGCAGCGGTTCTGCACCGTGCTCGGCATCGACCCTGCCTGGGCACCGCGCGACGGCAGCCGGCGCAACCCCTCCATCGGTGCCGCCGAGAGCACGCTCCTGCGCCACGTCAACGCGCGGCTCAAGGACGCCGGGCTGCCGTCCGACCACTACCGCGCCCTGGTCCGCCAGCTCGTGGTGCACGAGACGCTCGCAGCGCGTCAGCGGACGCAGCCGGTGTCCCTGCCTCCGGACGCCTACGACTGGGCGGAGGAGGTCGCGCAGGGCTGGATCGACTGGGTCAAGGACGCGAACGTCGACGTCGTCGGCGATCTGGAGGAGCTGCGGCCGGTCCGCCCGCCCGCCGAGGCCGAGTGGCGAGACCCGGACCGCCCCCGTCCGCGCGACGTCACCTCCGCCGCGATCGACGCGATCGTGGCCCTGACCCTCGAGGCCGCCCGCCGGCCCGACCCGGACGACACGCTCGGCTCGCGCGCCGCGAAGCTTGCCAGGCACCTGCGCCGATGACTCCGCCGATGACCCGCCGATGACCCCGCCGACGAGCCCGCCGGGCAGCACGTCCGTGGACGCCGGCCGGGCCCGCGCCTGGGCCTGGATCGCGCACCTGCGCGCGGGCGGTACGACGCCGTGGCGCTCGTGGACCGCGACCGACCTCTCCGACGCTGCTCCACCCCCGCGAGCTTCGGCCCGGGCCGAGCCGATCGCGGGGAGCGCTCACTCCGCTCGCCGGGGGCGCTACCTGCCCGGCGCCCAGCAGCTCGAGCTGCTGCGCCGCCTGAACCTGGCCGGCCACCCCTCGCCGGCGCTGGTCGAGCGGGTGCTGGCCGCCTCCGCTCCCGGTCGCGGCCGGCCGGACCTCGAGCTCGTGGGCGTCGATGCCGCGCGCCGGTTCGGGCCACCGCCGGTCGACCCCGCCGACCTGTCGGACGACGAGCTGCTGCGCGTCGCGACCGGACTTCTCGCCCAGGAGCTCGCCTCTCGCGTCGAGATGAGGGAAGTGGTCGTGGATCAGCCCACGGCACAGCCACTTCCCGCATCTCGACGGCGGCCGCGGCGGCTCCGGACCCGCTACGAGCTCGCCGGCGACCCGTGGCTGGCCGCGGCCCACACGGCGCAGCTGGTGGCCGACGGCCGCCCGCCCGGCGGTGGTGGCCGGTCGGTGCACGTGCTCGGCACCGACCTCGCCACGATGCTCGCCCACACCTGGGCCGCCGGGGCGTTCGGCACGGGCGTCCCGAGCTGGCCGGACTTCCTGGCCAGGATCCGGGCCCGCCGGCGGCTGCCGCGCCGGGTCGACCTGCCGGGCGTCGTCGAGCGCTTCCAGGCCCGGCCGCACACGGGCCGGGTCGGTGTGGTGCTCGACCTGGGCGCGCTGCCCGGGCTGGTCGGCGTACGCCGGCTGGCACCCGTCGCCGATGCACCCGCCCATGCCACGGAGCTGGCCAGGCAGGTGGGTGGCGCGCTCAGCCTGCACCTGCTCCCCGCGGACCAGGCCGCCCTGCTGACGACGGTGCTGCGGCCACGGCTGGCGGGCGTCGAGGGCGCGCTCCCCGGCGTACCGCCGGAGCACCGGGACTGGGTCGAGGACGCCGCCTTCGGCCTGCGGCAGCGGCTGCTGCGCGCTCGTTACCCTGTGGTGGGGGATCCGGACGGGCTGCTGCCCAGCTGGTCGGAGCGTCCGCCCGGCTCGGTCCTGGGTCTCGCGATCGAGCTGCTGCTGGAGGAGGCGCCATGAATACCCCACGACGTTCTTCGCCTCCCCCGCTGCGCTCCTCCGCCGGACAACGCCGCGGGGACCCCGAAAGATGAGCCGCAAGGTCCTCCTCCACGTCGGTACGCCGAAGACCGGCACGTCGTACTTCCAGGACGTCCTGTTCCGCAACCGGGAGCCACTGGCCGCGGCGGGCATCCGCTACCCCGCGACCCGGCACGACAGCCACTTCCTGGCGGCGCTCGACCTCATGCAGCTGCCCTGGGGAGGGCTGCAGGCCGAGGCGATCGGCGCGTGGGACGAGCTGGCCCGCCAGGTCCGGGAGCACGAGGGCACGGCGATCATCAGCCACGAGATCCTCGCCACGGCGTCGCGGGCGCAGATCGGCCGCGCGCTCGAGTCGCTCGGCCACCAAGGGGGCACCGAGGTGCACCTCGTGCTGTCGGTCCGCGACCTGGTCCGCCAGATCCCTGCGGAGTGGCAGGAGAACGTCAAGCACCGCGCCCAGCTGAGCTACGGCGCCTTCCTCGACCAGATCCGGGACCCCGAGCGGGCGACGCGGATCGGGGCGTGGTTCTGGGGAGTGCAGGAGATCCCCGAGATCCTCGATCGCTGGGGCGAGGAGCTGCCGCCCGAGCAGGTGCACCTGGTCACGGTGCCGCCGCCCGGCGGCGCGCCCGAGCTGCTGTGGAAGCGGTTCAGCCAGGCCTTCGGCCTCGACGGCGTCGACCTCGACCTCGAGGGAGAGCGGCACAACCCCTCCCTCGGCGTGCCGGAGACCACGCTGCTGCGCCGCATCAACCGGAGGGCGAACGCCGAGCTGCCCCCGACCGACTACCGGCCGCTGGTCCGCGAGCTGCTGGCCCACCAGACCCTCTCCCGGCGCACGGGCTCGCCTCGGCTCGCGCTGCCGCCGGACCTGAACCCGTGGGTCCAGGAGCTGTCGGCGTCCTGGATCGCCGAGATCGAGGCCCGCGGCTACGACGTGATCGGTGACCTGGGCGACCTCGTGGGGGCACCGCCGGTGGCCGACTACGCCGACCCCGACCGGCCGCGGGAGCGACAGGTGGCCGCCGCAGGGGTCGACGCGATCACCGCGCTGCTCCTCGACAACGCCCGGCTCCGGCGCGAGGACGAGCGCCTGCACGCCGAGCTCGACGACGTGCGGGGTGCGCTGGAGCGGGCCTACGCGACGCCGTCCTACCGCGTCCGCCGCGCCATCGTGGTGCGGCTGGAGAACAGCGGCGTCGGCCGCGCGCTGCTGGGGATCTACCGGCGCGCGCGGGGCAGGAGCTCGCGGTCGGCGTAGCGGCCGACCTTCCAGGTGGCGTAGGCGTCCGCGCCGAGCCCCACGAAGCCGCCCGCGATCGGGATCCGGCGGCCGACCGTGATGGCGAGCCGCTTGCCGGCCACCTTGGTGACCAGCTCGGCCGCGACCTCGGAGGAGATCACGATGTCGAGGTCGGGGTCGTGGAGCGGCGCGGTGGCGAGCGCCATCGGCGGCGCGGGCAGCTTGCGCTTCTTGATCAGGGCGTTGACGACGTCCTCGCCGATCATCGTGGTGAGGATCGCGTTGCGGACCCGCGGGTCGTCGAGGTCGTAGCCACGGAGGTGGGCGATGCCCGCGATCATGCGGCACTGGATCAGCGCCAGCCCGGTGATGTTGGTGGGGATGGCCAGCGCGATGGTGACCAGGCCGCCGAGGTTGGTGACGAAGCCCTGCGCGGCGGCGTATCGGACGTGGTTCTCGATCACCTCGTGGACGGCCTTCTCGACGTCGCCCTTCTGCTCCTTGAGCTGTGCGTCGGCGGCCTTGCTGGCCGGCGGCAGGGGGCCGACGCCGACGATCGCGCGGTGCAGCGCCTCACGGACGAACGACGTGGTGAGCCCGGGCGCGAGCTCGCCGATCCGCGGGGCGAGCTGCTTGCTCACCATGCCCGCCGCCTTGCTGGTCACGCCCATGTCATCGATCCTATGTGTCCCGCGGTGAACGCCTCTGGGCGCGCGAAGCGCACCCGGCCGTTCACCGCGGGACACTAGGGACGTGCCGGTCGAGCCCCCACCCTCCCCGTGGGTCCTCCCCGACCCGCGCGGCGCCGAGGGCGACCTGGTCGGCGTCGGCGCCGACCTCGCACCCGGGACGCTGCTGGCGGCGTACCGCCGCGGCATCTTCCCGATGCCCGAGCACGGCACCCGGCCGCCGATGCACTGGTTCTCCCCGCTCCGGCGGGGGATCGTGCCGTTGGCCGGGCTGGTGGTGTCCCGGTCGCTGCGCCGCTCGTGCCGGGACTTCGAGATCCGGGTCGACACCGCCTTCGACGAGGTGGTGGCCCGCTGCGGTGACCCGGCGCGCGACTCCGGCTGGATCACCCGCGACATCGCGGCGGCGTACGGCGAGCTCCACCGGCTGGGCTGGGCGCACTCGGTCGAGGCGTGGCGGGACGGCGAGCTGGCCGGCGGGCTGTACGGCGTGGGGATCGGTGGGCTCTTCGCCGGCGAGTCGATGTACCACCGGGTCCGCGACGCCTCGAAGGTGGCGCTGGTCGGCCTGGTCTCGCTGCTGACCGCCGACGGGGTGGAGGGCCGGTTGCTGGACGTGCAGTGGGTGACCCCGCACCTGGCCACCCTGGGCGCGGTCGAGGTGTCGCGGCCGACGTACCTCCGCATGCTCGAGGAGGCGCTCGAGCTGCCGCCGCCTGCATGGCCGGATGAAACCTCGTCGGACCCGTCGTGCGAGGGTGGGGAGCCGGCGTAACCGATGTGGGGAGAACACATGAAGCTCGGATTGCTCACTGCCAGCCTCGTCCTGGTCGCAGGCGGCGCGGTCGGCTGCGGAGACGACGACAGCAGTGGCGGCGGCAGCGCCAAGGACGACGCGACCGCCAGCGCCAGCGCCAGCAGCGACGACGGCGGCACCTCCACCGACGACTTCTGCGGCGCCTTCGCGGCCTTCTCCGACGACCTCGAAGGACTGACCGGCGAGGAGCCCAACCTCGGCGAGATCCTGAAGGAGGCGGCGCAGCGGATCGAGGACGCCGGCACGCCCGAGGACATCTCCGACGATGCCAAGGAGGGCCTCCAGCTGACCCTCGACGCCATCGCGGCTCTGCCCGACGACGCGACGGCCGAGGACATGACGACCCTCGAGCAGGAGTTCTCCGAGGACGAGAAGGCGAAGACCGACGCCTTCTCCGACTACCTCGAGAAGACCTGCCCCGACCTCGGCGGCAGCGGCGCGCCCGAGAGCGACTCCGGCTCCGGCTATACCAGTGACCCCAGTGACACCGCGAGCGACGACTCCGGCAGCGAGTCCGACGGAGGGAGCTGATGCGGCTCGGCCTGCTCGCAGCAGGCCTGGTCCTGGTCGCCGGGGGAGTGGCCGGCTGCAGCGACGACGACGGCGGCGGTGGCGGCGGTGGCGACGCCGACGGTGCGGCGTCGACGGAGGACTTCTGTGGCGCGCTGAAGGACTTCCAGGACGACTTCGCCACGACCGACCCGACGAAGGACCTGAAGGCCTACATCACGATGCTCAAGGAGGCTGCCGACACGCTGGAGGAGGTCGGTACGCCGGACGACATCCCGGCCGCCGCCCAGGGCGGCTTCGACCTCTACGTCGAGAAGGTCAAGGGCCTCGACGACAGCGCGACGGTCGACGACCTCGCCGGCATCGGTGACGTCGGCGACGAGGACCAGAAGAAGCTCGACGCCCTCGACGACTACGTCGCCAAGACCTGCCCCGAGCTCGACGGGGAACCGGACAGCACGTCCAGCTCGAGCGGCTGAGGCGCCGCACCGACCAGCCGTCGGCGGCCGGTCACACGATCGTGGGCGGCCCGCCGGTCTCGCTCACCAAGGGCCGACCGGCCGCCTCCCAGTCGAGCAGGCCACCGTCGAGGTTGACGACGTCGCGGCCCTGCTGGGCAAGCCACATCACCGCCTGCGCGGAGCGTCCTCCCACCTTGCAGACCACCAGGGTCTGACCGGCTGGCAGCTCGTCCAGCCGGCCGGACAGCTCACCCAGCGGGATGTGGATCGCGCCCGCGATGTGGCCGTGCTGCCACTCCACCGGCTCACGGACGTCCACGACCGCGAGCCCGTCGGGCAGCGGGTCCGGGACGCCGGAAATGGCCACGGTCGGGACGCCACTCATGTGGTCCAGTGGACCACGTGCCGCTCGACCTCGATCCGACCACCCTCGCCGTCGCGATGGTCGCCGCCTTCCTGCTGGCCATGCTGTCGGCGGTGGCGGGCTTCGGCGGCGGCGTGGTGCTGCTGCCGGTCTTCGTGGCGCTCTTCGGCCTGCGGGCCGCGGTGCCGGTCCTCACCCTGACCCAGCTGGTCTCGAACGGCAGCCGGGTCGCGCTCAACCGGCGCGAGCTCGACCGTCGCCTGGTCGGGTGGTTCGCGCTCGGTGCGGTGCCGTGCGCGCTCGGCGCCGGGCTGCTCTTCGCGACCGCGCCGCTGGCTGCGCTCGAGCGGCTGCTCGGGCTGCTGCTGGTCGTCGTGGTGGTCTGGCGCCGGCTGCGACCGCAACCGCCGCGACTCTCGCCGCCGGCCTTCGTGGCGGTCGGCGCGGCCTCCGGTCTCGGTTCGGCGCTGCTGGGCAGCGTCGGCCCGCTCACCGCGCCGTTCTTCCTCGCGCGCGGGTTGGTGAAGGAGGCCTACATAGGCACCGAGGCGGCGTCCGCGGTGGTGCTGCACGCCGCCAAGCTCGTCGCCTACGGCGTCGGCGCCCTCCTGTCGGCCCGCGTCCTGGTGCTCGGGCTGCTGCTCGCGCCCGCCACCATGCTCGGGGCGTGGGCCGGCCGGCACGTCGTACGCCGGATCAGCGAGCGCGCGTTCGTGCTGGTGGTCGAGGTGGGCCTGCTGGTCTCGGCGGTGCTGCTGCTCGCCGGCGTCTGACCGGGGCTACTTGAGCAGCTTGCTCATCCGGCGGTCGGCGAGCGGCTTGCCGCCGGTCTGGCAGGTCGGGCAGTACTGGAGGCTCGAGTCGGCGAACGAGACCTCACGCACGGTGTCACCGCACACCGGGCAGGGCTTCCCGGTCTGGCCGTGCACCGCGAGGTTGGACTTCTTCTCGCTCTTGAGCTCGCTCGCGGCGAGGCCGCGGGAGCGCTCGACGGCGTCGCCGAGGGTGATCCGGATGGCGTCGTAGAGGATCACGAGGTCGGTGTCGTCGTCGGTCTCCAAAAGGCTCGACGCCGCCTTGAACGGCGACATCCGTGCCGCGTGCAGGATCTCGTCGGAGTAGGCGTTGCCGATGCCGGCGATGGTGCCCTGGTGGCGGAGCACGCCCTTGAGCTGCTTGCGGCCCTCGGCCGCGAGGATCTGCCGGAACTTCTCGAGGGTGAAGTCGTCGGTGAGCGGGTCGGGACCGAGGCTCGCGATCCCGGGGACGTCCTGCGGGTCGCGCACGAGGTAGATGGCGAGGCTCTTCTTGGTGCCTGCCTCGGTGATGTCGAGGCCGGACTGGTCGTCGAGCACCACGCGGGCCGCGAGCGGGTTCTTGCCGCCCGGACGGGGCGGCAGCGCCGGGACCTCGTCCTTCCAGCGGATCCACCCGGCGCGCGCCAGGTGCATCACCAGGTGCAGGCCGCCCACGCCGATGTCGAGGAACTTGCCGTGCCGGGTGACGTCGTCGACCATCAGCCCTTCGAGCGCGCGCAGTGGCGGGTCGAAGGTCTTGAGCGCGCTGAACGCCGCGATGTGCACCGTCGCGATGGCGTGGTCGGCGAGCCGGCCCTCGAGGTCAAGGGCCAGGGCTTCCACCTCGGGCAGCTCGGGCACCTCAGAAGTTTAGAGGCGGGAGCCGACCGGACCCCGTGACAGGTTTGCCGGTCCGGAGCAGAATGGGCCGATGAGCGCCGCTCGGCCGTTGCCCGAGCCGGGGTCGATCTTCCTCGACGCCCGCGGCAGCGAACGCGCGCTCCGGGTCTCCTGGCACTCCGAGGCCGATCTCGTGGTGCTCTCCCTCTGGCGCGACAACGTGTGCGCGGCGTCGTTCCGCCTGGCCGTCGAGGAGGTCCCCGAGCTGATCGCGATGCTGCGCGCCGGGCTCGACCGCGCCTACCTGCACGCACCCACCCGCCAGCCCGCCTGACGCTGCTGCTCAGCCGCTCTCGACGTTGCGCTCGAGCCGGCCGAGCAGGTCGTGGAGCACCCCGGTCTCGTCGTCGGTCAGGCCACGTCGCAGGACGCCGTCGAACCGCACGGCCACCAGCCGCAGCTGCCCGAACAAGGCGTCACCCTCCGGCGTCAGCGCGACCCGCACCTCCCGCTTGTCGACCTCGCTGCGGACCCGCTCGACCAGGCCCCGCGCCTCCATGGCCGAGAGGTGGTGGGTCAGGGTCGCACCGCGGAGCCGGAGCCGGTCGGCCAGCTGGCGTTGGGTCATCGGTTCGCCGGCGGTCTTGACGGAGAGCAGGACCAGCCAGATGGAGCGGCTGCCGCCCGCGGCCGACATCGCCTCCTCGAACGCCCTGCTGACCCGCCGGGCCACGGAGTCGAGGCGGACTCCGAGGGGCGGCCCCGCCGGCGGTGACATGGGAGCAACGTACTCAGCCCGCATAATAGTTTGACCTCTATCAATTAGAGATCTAACGTTATCATCTCCGACCCTGAGACACGAGGAGACGACGACATGCCGCACAGGACGGTCCCCGAGGACCGGGGAGCCATCGCCGGACTGCTGTCCGGTGTCACGTTCGTGGGGGCGATCGTGGGCGCCATCAAGCTCGCGAAGGACCCGATCCCGCGGCCCGGCGCCGAGCCCGACGCCGTCCGCGGCTACTACCGCGACAGTGCCGTGGCCGCGCGCTTCAGCGCCTCCGGGCAGCTCGTCTCGATCCTGATGCTGGCCCGGTTCACGGCGTCGGTGGCCCGGCTCGCCGGCCGCTCCAGCCGGCCGCGGGCCATGCGCGCCGCCGTCTGGTCCACGGGTGCGCTGTCGGCGGCCTCGCTGGCCGTCTCGGCGTTCACCCACGCCTCCCTGACGGTCCCCGCGTCTCGCAGCGACAGCGACGTGCGCAGGCTCAGCCGCCGGGTCTTCGTGGTCGGGGGCCCCCTGCACGGTGTGGTCTACGGGGCGTTCACGGCAGCGGCCTCGGTCGCGGGGCGCGACGCCGGCCTGCTGGGTCCCGCTGCGACCCGGGCCGGGCTGGCCACGGCCACCGCGGGGGTCCTCTCCCCGGCGTACTTCCGGTGGGAGAACGCCGGCTGGCTGATCCCCATCGGCCGCTTCGGCGGCTACGTCGTCACCGGCATCCTGGCCACCCGTCTCGCCCGGGGCCCGCGATGAGCGCGCGCGAGCCGACGACCGACGCGACGGCATCGCGGGGTGGGTGGCCGCCGGGCACCCCGTCGAGGCCGCCTGAGCCGGCCCGACGCGCCGGGCAAATCTAGGGATCCCGCTAGAGAGCCTCATACCGTCGTCGTCGTGGACCCGGTCCGGAACCCCTACGCGCCCGGCGCCGGGCAGCGGCCGCCGGAGCTGGCGGGGCGCGACGAGCAGGTGCGGGCCTTCGACGTGGTGCTCGAGCGGGTCGCGCGGCACCGGCCGGAGCGGTCGCTGGTGCTGACCGGCCTGCGCGGCGTCGGCAAGACCGTGCTGCTCAACGCGCTGCGCGGCCAGGCCGTGCGCAAGGGCTGGGGGACCGGCAAGCTCGAGGCGCGCCCCGACCAGTCGCTGCGCCGACCGCTGTCCGGCGCGCTGCACCAGGCGGTCCGCGAGCTCGGGCACTCCGCTGATGACGGGAGAGAGGCGGACCACGTGCTCGGCGTGATCCGGTCCTTCGCCGAGCGGCAGGCCGGACCGGACGCGAAGCTCAGGGACCGCTGGAGTCCCGGCATCGACGTGCCTCCCGTCCGTGGCCGGGCCGACTCCGGCGACATCGAGATCGACCTGGTCGAGCTGATGAACGACGTCGGCGGGCTGGCGGCCGACCTCGGCAAGGGGGTGGCGGTCTTCGTCGACGAGATGCAGGACCTCGGCCCCGAGGACGTGTCGGCGCTGTGCGCCGCCTGCCACGAGGTCAGCCAGTCCGGCCTCCCCGTGATCGTGGTCGGAGCCGGGCTGCCGCACCTGCCGGCGGTGCTCAGCGCGAGCAAGTCCTACTCCGAGCGGCTCTTCTCCTACCAGCGCATCGACCGGCTCGCCCGCGAGGAGGCCGACCGGGCGCTGGGCGCTCCGGCCGCCGAGGAGGACGCGGCCTACGACGACGAGGCGCTGGCCGCGATGTACGCCGCGACCGGCGGCTACCCCTACTTCATCCAGGCCTACGGCAAGACGGTCTGGGACCTCGCCCCGCGCTCGCCGATCACCGCGGCCGACGTCGCGGTCGCCGCGCCGGAGGCCGAGCGCGAGCTGGCGGTCGGCTTCTTCGGAAGCCGCTACGAGCGCGCCACACCAGGGGAGCGCGACTACCTGCGCGCCATGGCCGACGCCGCCGGACCCGGGTCGGACCACGACGACCCGGTCGGCTCGGTCGCCACCGCGGAGGTCGCCGGCGTGCTGGGCAAGAAGCCACAGTCGCTCTCGCCGGCCCGCGACTCGCTGCTCAAGAAGGGGCTGATCTACTCCGGGGAGCGCGGCCGCATCGCGTTCACGGTGCCCCACTTCGGACGCTACCTGCGCCAGCACGCCTGAGGTAGCGCGACCGGCTTAGGGGCGAGCTGAGGCCGGACCGGCCCGAAGATAGGGATTTGGCCCGATTCGCCCGAGCCGTCTCAGGACGACTGTTGATGACGTCAGCAGGACCCACCCAGGAGGACGTCATGAACTCGATCACCCACAGCCCCGGC
The DNA here is from genome assembly GCA_963766475.1 of uncultured Actinomycetota bacterium. GTDB lineage: Bacteria > Actinomycetota > Actinomycetes > Propionibacteriales > Nocardioidaceae > Nocardioides. The sequence goes on from CAVXZS010000016.1 coordinate 96,966, forward strand.
CTCGCCCTCGACCTGGCCCACGCCGTCATCGACGAGCGGGTACGCCGCGCAGCCGCGGCCCGCCGTACGCCGGCGCGGCGCGCCCGCCGGGCCCCCTCGCAGCGGCGGTCGTGGCCGGCACGGCCGTGGGTCGGCCGTCCCGCCGCGGCCGTCTGACCTCAGTCCACCAGCCCCAGCCGTCGCCCTGTCGCGGCGGCCTCGGTGCGGTTCGCGACGCCGAGCTTGGCCAGGATCCGCGAGACGTGGACCGAGACGGTCTTCGGCGACATGAACAGCTCGGTGGCGATCTGCTGGTTGCTCCGGCCCTGGGCCACCAGACCGAGCACCTCGGTCTCGCGGGCGGTGAGAGGTCCCGGCCCGGGGGGAACGCCGGCAGGCCCCACCGGCAGACGTCCCCTCCTGGCCACCGCCAGGACCGCGTCGCCGAGCGGTCGGGCCCCCAGCTCGCCACAGATGTCGTAGGCCTCGGAGAGCGCTTCCGCGGCGGTCCTCGAGTCGCCCTCGCCGAGCGCGGCCTCGCCGAGGAACCGCAGGCAGAGGGCGACGTCGTAGGGCTGGTTGCACTCCCGCCAGCCCGCCACCGCCGGCGCCCAGCCCGCAGCCGTGTCCCCACCGCGGCTGCGGGCTGCGTGCGCATGCACCTCGGCCCACCAGGCGCGGCCGCGCGCCCCGGGGCGGGCGAGGTGCTCGGCCATGGCCAGCACCCGGTCGACGAGGGCCGCGGACTCGGCGGCCGCAGCCGGGTCGTGCCGGTCCACGAGGCTCGACTCGGCGCGCAGGGCGGTCAGCACGGCGCGGGGGAGCTGCTCGCTCAGCGCTGGCGACGGGGGCAGGTCCCAGGCGCCGGCCAGCTCCGCCCGGCAGCGGCCCAGGTCGCCTTCCGCAGCCGAGAGCGTCGCGAGCCGGGCGATGATCTCGGCACTCGGAGCCCGATCGGCCCAGGGGTTGCGACCAGCGTGGGCTTCGACCAGCCGCGAGGTACGCCGGGCCTCGACCAGGTCGCCGCGCGCGACGAGCACGTCGATCGCGTGCCCGCGCAGCGTGTCCCCCACGAGCAGGACCTCGTCGTCCTCGGCCAGCTCGGGCACGGTCGCCAGTGCTTCCGACGTCAGGACGAGGGCGTCGTCGTAGCGGCCGAGGGCGATGTAGGCATGGGCCAGGTTCTCGGCCAACGACGCGTAGTGGCCCGACATGGTGCTCGGGCGGGAGAGCCGCCCGAGCTCGTGCTCGAGGAGCGGGACCGCCTCCTCGGCCCGCCCCAGCAGGATGAGCAGCCAGGCCTCGAACACGGCGACCATCCACTGCTCGTCCAGGGTCCCCCCGGCCAGGGCGGGTCGTTCGGCCCGAAGTCTGGTCAGCGCCTGCTCGAACTCGCCGGCGCCTTCGAGCAGCTGGACCACTGACAGCGCGGCGTACAGCCGAGCGCCGGGATCGACGGCTCGGGCGAGCATCTGCCCGGCGACCTCCGTGACCCTGCTGGTGAGGTCGCTCGACATTCCGGTCCACACGAGCAGGGTGAGGCAGTCGGTCAACCGCGGATCGTCCACCTCGGCGGCGAGCAGCGTCTCGATCCAGGCGGGGTCTGGCAGCGTGGTGCGGAAGTTGTCATCGAACACCGCGCGCCGCAGCTCGAGCCAGGCCGCGCCGACCGGGTCGTCTCCGGGCCGGAGTCGGACGCGTTCCGCGTCCAGCAGGGCCGCCACCGCGTCGAACTCCGACACGGTCATACCCAGGCTGACGGTGTCGACCAGCACCTGTTCCCTGGTCAGGCTCGTCAGTGCGGAGGCGTCCGCGACGTGATCCCACCACTCGAGGACCCTGCTCAGGGAGGCGTACTCCATCGCGGGAGCCGGCAGCCGCCTCGCCGTACGGACCGCCTCGGCCAGGGCGGGCAGTGCCCTGGCCGGATCCTGGGCTTCGTGCCAGTGCGTGGCCTGGGCGGTGACGCGCGCGGAGGCGGTCAGAGCCCCGTCGTCGGCATCGAGAGCCTCTGCCCACCGGCGGTGCAGCCGGCGCCGGTCGCCCGGCGGCACGGCGTCGACGATCGCCTCGCGCAGCAGCGCGTGCCGGAACCGGAGCTGCCGGCCACCAGGGTCTGTCTCGAGGATCCCGGCGGTCGCGGCTTCCCGGATCGCGGCCGGGTCCACACCCAGGCCGTCCTCGAGCAGGCGCACGTCGAGGTGGCCCTCGCCGACGGAGGCGAGCTCGACCAGGTCCCGCGCGGCCGCGGAGAGGTCCGGGAGCCGGGTCAGCACGAGCCGCCGCAGGTAGTCCGGGTCGATCCCGGACCCGGGCCGCCAGGAGTCCACGAGCTCCTCAGCCATGAAGGGCAGTCCCTGGCTCAGCTGCAGCACCCGCTCGCGGTCGGAGGCGTCGAGCCCCGGCGCGAGGTCGGCAACGAGCGCGCCGGCGTCATCCTCGCCCAGCCTCTGGAGCCCGATCGCCTCGCCCAGGTCGCTGGGACGCGGCGGACCGTCGTCCTCGTCGCGCCAGGTGGCCACGGCCAGCAGGGCCGCGGAGGTCAGGAACCGGGTCACGTAGGCGAACACGTCTCTGGTCGGGGTGTCGGCCCACTGCAGGTCCTCGACCACCCAGCAGACCAGCCGATCGGCAGCCAGCGCCTCGATGAGGTCGGCGGTCGCGGAGATGACCCGCGCCCGGTCCGCGTCGATGCGTGGCCCCGACCGCAACGCCGGCACCAGGGGGGACAGCTGCTCGGCATCGGCGCCGAGCAGCACCCGGACCGCGTCGGCACCGACGCTGCGCACCAGGTCGCGCAGCGACTCGCTGAGCACGCCGAACGGCACCTCGCCCTCGGCCAGGTGCACACCGTGCCCGACGAACACCAGCGCGTCGTGCTCCCGGAGGGCGGTGACGAGGTCGCTCACCAGCCGGGTCTTGCCAACGCCCGCCTCGCCGTGGACGAGCACCGGCATCGCCGCTCCGGCGCGCGCCTTCGCGGCCAGCGTCAGCAGCTGGCGCAGCTCATCGTCGCGACCGAAGGTGGTCGCACTGCGCGACCGCATGGATGCATGCTGGCAAGAGCCTGGTCGTCCGCGCCAGACCCCGGCAGACCCGATTCGTCTGCGCGCTGACCGGGACGTCTCCGCCTGCGGCCGCAGACGAATCGGGGAGAGGCCTACTCCGGCGCGCCGTCCTCGGCGTACTGCAGGGTCTGGAGGATCCAGAACGCCGTGAACGCCGTGAGCAGCAGCGCCTCCACCACGAAGACCCAGTGCGCGAACGGCTCGGAGCCGGTGACGGCCTCCACCGCGAACAGCGCCAGCGCGCCGCCGATCACCCACCCCATGACGTAGGCGATCCAGCGGTAGGCCCTCTTGTACGTCGCGGCCTGGCCCATCGTGAGCGTGCCGCCTGCCGCGACGAACTCGTCGACCCGGGCCGCGTTGACCAGGGCGACGGCGACGACCAGCCCGAACATCGGCACGGCGGTGCCGTAGTGGGCGTAGTCGAGGAACGAGTCGCGCCCGAGTGCGAACCACAGCGAGAACGCGACCAGCCCGCCGGCCGAGACACCGAACGCGACGAGGTCGCCGCGCTCGTACCGGCCGCGGCGGACCGTGCGGGCGGCGAACAGGACGGCGACCGACCCGACGACGAGCAGCGCCTCGATGTTGTTGACGACACCGGGCACGAACTCGTCCGGCACACAGCTGGTGGCGCCGCCGCACGCGGACGCGTCCTCGATCGGGGTGGGGCACAGCGCGACCACCGGAGCGCACATCCCGGCCAGGTTGAGCATCAGGTCCTCGCGGGGCCGGTCGCGGCCCTTGATCGCGATCAGGCAGACCCCCATCGCGCACAGCGTCCCGACGAAGACGCTGCGCACCGGCGTGTAGTAGTAGGCACTGATGGAGTCGAGCCACTCCGTGTCGCCGAAGGCCAGCTCGATGACGAGTGAGGCGCCGAGGAAGAGCGCGAGCGAGACCAGCCCGACTCGCAGGTAGAGGTAGGTCTTGGCGGTCGACTCGGTGTGGGTGGCCACGAGGTCTGTCGTACCAGTTCGCGCCGACGAAGGCGTTTCAGCGCCGCCGGGCAGTGGGTATCGACCCTGTCATGAGCCAGGAGCGTGCGCTGGTCCTGTCCATCGGGGCGTTCGTCCTCTGCGGGGCGTTCGTCCTGATCCTCTTCGCGATGGTCGACATCGAGCTGACGCTGAGCATCGGCCCCCTGATCGCCGTGGCCATCGCCTGCGCCTGGGTCTACCGGGACGCGCGCCGCCGCGACGGCTGACGCACGCCGCCCGCCCTCGTCGCGCCTCCCCACCCGGGCCAGCGAGCCACGACCACAATGGGCGTCATGCCCCGCTCGGCGTCGCTGCCACAGGTGATCGCGCACCGTGGCGCGAGCTTCGAGAACGCCGAGCACACCCTGGGTGCCTACGTGAAGGCCCTGGACGCGGGCGCCGAGGGGCTGGAGTGCGACGTCCGGCTCACCGCCGACGGGCACCTGGTCTGCGTGCACGACCGCGACCTGCGGCGGACCGCGTCCAGGCGCGGCCTGATCTCCACCTCGAACCTCGAGGACCTCGAGGCGCTGGACTTCGCGGCGTGGAAGAGCCCGTGGGCCGAGCTGGACGACGAGGCCCCCGACCGGGACCGGAGCCTGGACAGCGTCCTGACGCTGCGCAAGCTGCTCGAGATGGTCGCCGACTACGACCGCCGGGTCGAGGTGGTGATCGAGACCAAGCACCCGACGCGGTACGGCGGCCTGGTCGAGAAGCGGGTGGCCGAGCTGCTGCACGACTTCGGGTGGGACGTCCCCGGCGACGGCGAGCCGAGCCCGGCCCGGGTGATGAGCTTCAGCCCGGCCGCGCTCCAGCGGATGCACCGACTGGCGCCGGCGGTCCGCCTGGTGCAGCTGATCTACCGGGCGTCGTACTGGCCAGTGGTCCGCCGGCTCATGGGTGCGGACTGGCTGGTGGGACCGGACATCATGCTGCTCAAGAAGCACCCGCGGCTGGCGGAGCGGATCGTGGACTCCGGGCACGACGTTCATGTGTGGACGGTGAACACGGAGGCAGACCTGCGCCGCTGCCAGGACCTCGGCGTGCAGGCCGTCATCACCGACCGCCCGGCGTACGTGCTGGAGCTGCTCGGCAAGTAGCGTCACGGTCATGGCGAAGAAGTCGCGGACCAAGGCCCGAGAGACCCAGACCCGGCCCGGCGAGGTGGGTCCGCGGCAGCCCTGTCCGTGCGGCTCCGGCAGGCGCTACAAGGCCTGCCACGGCGCCGAGGGCGGCGCCGCCGGGGTGTACGTCGGACGGCCGTTCGAGGGGCTTCCCTCGGAGTGCGACATCGTCGCGATGCGGGAGCTGGTGCCGAGCGCGACCGCGCCGCTGAGCGTCGACGGCACCGACAAGCCGGTCACCCTGTGCTCGCTGCTGCCGATGGCGGCCCCCGCGATGGTTCGCGAGAGCGGCCAGCTCTGGCTGGGCCTGCAGGTCCAGCACAACTTCGGCGACCCGTCGCGTGACCTGGCCGCCGTCCTGCAGCTGGCGATGGCCGCCGACGAGCCGGGCGTCCTCGGCCTCACCGACCCTCCGGGCGACGGGCCACGCCTCCAGGACCTCGTGAAGGACCAGGAGCTGAAGGTCACCGTCCACGACGGGTTCGAGTTCTGGGTCGCCGACGTCGAGGACAAGGCCGAGCTCGCGGCCGCGCTGGAGCAGGCGAACGCCGCGGCCACCCCGACGGCGCGGCTGACCCAGGTCGAGGCGGCGTACTGGACCGACGTCGGCACCAAGGAGCACCTGCGCTGGGTGATGCCCCAGCCGGAGGACCAGCTGCTCGACGCCCTCGCTCGGCTGCACGTCGCAGGGAAGGACGTCATCGTCGACGGCGCCCGGCTGGTCGGCATGTTCCGCGCCCACGGCCTGCTGGCGCCGGTCTGGGACCTGCCCCTCGGCACCGGCCCGGAGGCCCTGGAGGACCCCGCGTCGACGTTCGCCGAGGACCTCGCCGCGGCCCTGGCCGACGACTCGGACCTGGGCGCCGACCAGCGCGCCGCGCGCTCGGGCCTCGCCAACCGGCAGGTCACGATCCGCTGACCCACGACGACGGAGACAGAGAGAAGCCCGGGACGCGGTAGCAGCGCGTCCACGGGCGATATCTCACAGCGAGACGCGCCACCGGTACCCACGGCCGGGGGGATCATGGCTACATGGAGCACCTGGAGCTGCTGACCACGGATGCGTGCACCCTCCCGACCGCTGAGCGGCCGTTGCGACTGGCCGAGTTCGAGGAGCTCTTCGCCGACCACCTCACCGACCTCTCGTGGGCCGGCGACCGGCTGCGGCTGTCCCTGTCCGGCGGTCCAGGGCTGCGGGAACGGGTCGCCGACCTGACCGCGCGCGAGAGCGCGTGCTGCTCGTTCTTCGAGTTCGGGCTGTCCGCAGCCGACGACGGGGTCGTGCTCGAGGTGGGTGTCCCGGCCGAGCGCCGGGAGATACTCGAGTCCCTGGCGAGCCTGGCCCAGGGCGCTCGCCGATGACGCGCGCGAGGGGGATGGCCGCGGCGACCGTCCTCGCGACACTCGTTGCGCTCGCGCTCCCGGTGGGGGCCGCGACTGCGGACGCGTGGACCTCCGACCACTTCACCGGCGACCACGACGTGATGGAGCAGGTCCGGCTCGACAACGCTCCGCACCACCTCTTCCTGCACACCAGCTGGAGGGGCGGGTTCTACGAGGGCGACATCTACTACTGGCTCGACACCCGCAGGAGCAGCCCCGGTCCGGAGTTCCGGGTCCATGTCTACCTCGACGAGTTCAACTCCAACGGTGCGGCCATCCCCGACATCGCGCTCGACCGCATTGAGGGCTTCGCGGGCCCTGCTCGGGAGCGACCGCGCCGCTGCCCTGTCCGCGGCCGCCTCACCCAGACCGGCGACGTCGACGTGAGCGTGCCCCGAAGCTGTCTGCGCCTGGACGGACACCTGCCCGGGTCGGTGCGCATGTCGGTGGGTGTCTTCTTCGCCTACGGAGGTGCGGACTTCAACGGGTCCTGGGCGTGGTCGCCGGCACGGCACACGTTCGGCCCCTGGGTCGCCAACGACTGACGCCGGATGTGCCGCGCGGGCCACGACGAGCCCGCCCTGGTTCAGCGGCCGCCGGCCCGACGCAGCACCCACGACTGGAGCCGCGCGTACCCCTTCACCGACGTACGCCGCATCCGGCGGAAGCTGAAGCCGGCGCGCTCCTCGTGGTCGTGCTCGTCGGAGCCCGCGGTGTGGCCGGTGAGCGCCTCGTGCGCACCCTGGTCGATGAGCACCGCGCCGGGGCGGGCGATCGACGTGAGCCGCGACGCGACGTTGACCGTCGGGCCGAAGACGTCGCCGAGGCGGGAGACCACCTCGCCGTACGCCACGCCCGCGCGCACCTCCGGGAACCTGTCGTCGGGGTCCGAGCCGCGGCTGGTCATGACGAGGGCTGCGTCGGCAGCCTCCGCGACGTCCTCGGTCACGAAGAGCACCTCGTCGCCGATGTTCTTGATCACCCGGCCGTCGTGGTCGATCACCAGGCCCGAGCACTCGGCCTCGAAGTACTCCAGCCACTCCACCAGCTCGGTCTCGTCGAGCTCCTTGCTGCGAGACGTGAAGCCGACGATGTCGACGAAGACCACCGCGAGCCTCGAGGTGTCCGACCCCGCCGAGTCGCTGGCCATCAGGCGCACGCCGGCGCTCGCCAGGTGGCGGCGCCAGACGTAGTTCTGCAGCGCCTCCACCCGCGGCAGCACCTCGGACGCCAGGTCGGTGACCTGCTTGACGGGGTCCGGGCTCTCGAGCGCGACGTCGGTGAGCAGCCGCGTCTGCCACTCGGCCAGGCGGGCGAAGCTCCGCCCCCAGGTCCGGACCAGCGCCGACTGCCGGTCGGGGCTGAGGATGCCGAGCTTCACCAGGTCGTGGGTGTACTCGAGGGCCTCGACGTCGGCACGGGTGAAGGCGACGGCGTCGTCCGGCTGCTGGGCGAAGCCGAGCAGCCGCCAGAGCTCGGTCGCGACCTCGAGCGGGACGCCCGCCTGCTCGGCGACCTGGACCCTGGTGAGCGACGGGGTGTCGCCGAGGAGGTAGCGCTCGACGGTGTCGAGCGCCTCCGAGAGGTCGACCTCGTCCGGCTGGTCCACCTCAGGACTTCGGTGGGAACCGCTCCGCAGCGGTCTTCTCCAGCGCCTCGTGGAAGGAGGGCATGTCCTCGCTGAGCTTGTCGAGCTGCTCCTTGGTGAAGTGGATCAGCTCCAGGGGCGTGAGTGCCACGATCGTCGCCGTCCGCAGCGAGTGGTTGAGGATCGCCGCCTCGCCCACGATGTCGCCGGAGCCCAGCTGGGCGACCTCCTGGCCGTGGCTGCGGACCGACACGGTCCCGTTGAGGATGACGTAGGCCTTGTCGGCGCCCGTCTTCTCGGAGATGGGCGCCCAGCCCTCCGGCAGCTTCACGCGAGTGCCGGACGCACTGATGCGTGCGATCTCCTCGGGTGTGAACATCGAGAAGAAGGTGTCTGACATGGCCGGCCTTTCGGGTTGGGTCTGTCTAGCAGAACGACCGAGCCTCGCTGAGGGCACGGTGATGCGCGTTACCCCAGGGGCTCGCGCGAGATCGGACAGCTCATGCAGCGCGGGCCGCCGCGACCCGACCCCAGCTCGGAGCCGGCGATCCGCACCACCTCGATGCCGGCGTCCTCCAGCCGGTCGTTGGTCTCGTCGTTGCGCTCGTAGGCGACGGCGACCCGAGGTGCGAGGGCGAGGGTGTTGTTGCCGTCGTCCCACTGCTCGCGCTCGGCGGTGACGGGGTCGAGGCCGGTGTCGATCTGGTGCATCATGTCGATGCCCATGGCGGCGGCCGCGGCGACGAGGAACGGCTCGGCCTTGCCGACCTCCAGGACGAGGTCGCCGTCGGGCTCGGTCTCGCCGGTCGGCTTGACCGAGTAGGCCATCAGCGAGTCGGCCATGTTGGGGTAGACGACCATCTTGTCGACGTCGACCAGCGTGCAGATCGTGTCGAGGTGCATGGTGGCGCGCTCCTGCGCGATCGGTACGGCGAGCACCGTGTGCGCGAGCGACGCCGCGAAGCACTGCCGGGCCAGCCGCTCCACGCCGGCCGGCGTGGTCCGCTCGCCGACCCCGACCGCGATCACCCCGGGAGCGAGGAGGAGCACGTCGCCGCCCTCGACGTGCTCGAGGTGCGCTCCGTGCATCCGCGGAGTGCCCTCGAACCGTGGGTGCCGGCTGTAGATCAGCTCGGTCAGCTCGGTCTCGCGCTTGCGCGCCGGCATCGCCAGCGACGTGATGGCGACCCGGTCGCGCACCCACACCGACGAGTCGCGGGTGAAGAGCAGGTTCGGCAGCGGGTCGATGAGGAAGTCGTCGTGCGCCAGCAGCGACGTCACCAGGCCGAAGCCGCCGCGCACCTCGTCGTTGCGGATGCCCGCGGTGAGGTACGTCGTCAGCTCGGCCGGGCTCGACTCGCCCAGCAGCCCCTCGAGGTAGCCGCGCATCGTGTCGCCGAGGTCGAGGTCGCGCAGCGCCTCCTCGATGGCGGACGCCCGGGCGTCCTCCTGCTCCAGGGTCTCGGTGAGCAGGTCGGTCAGGTAGAGCACCTCGACGTCGCGCTTGCGCAGCTCGGCCGCGAAGGCGTCGTGCTCGTCCTGCGCGCGGTGCACCCACGGGATGCCGTCGAAGAGCAGCTTGTCGTTGTTGCGCGGGGTGAGCCGCTTCAGCTCGGGTCCGGGCCGGTGCAGCATCACGGTCCGCAGCCGGCCGACCTCGCTGTCCGCGCCGTGCGGCGCCAGTGCGCCATCCTGCGGGCTCGCCTCCGTCATGGCGGGCACTCTAGTCACCGCACGTCACCGCACCAGCTCGGTCAGCGTGAGCGCTGCGAGCAGCAGGCATACGCCGGCGCCGACGTAGTGGAGCACGTGCAGCGAGACGAAGCGGATCAGGGTCCGGCCGACCACCACCGCGAGGCCGCTGACGACGAGCAGCGCGCCGAGCGCGCCGACGAAGACGCTGCCCGGCGCCTCGTAGCGGGCGACCAGCGAGATCGTGAGCAGCTGGGACAGGTCGCCCCACTCGGCAGCGAACAGCACGAGGAACGACGCCAGGACGGCGCGGAAGCCGGTCACGGCCGTGGCGTTCTCAGCGAACTCCTCGCCGGAGTCCTGCTGGTGGCCCCAGCCCTCGCGAACCAGGATCACCGCGCCGGCGAGGAACATCAGCAGCGCGACGGAGCGCACGACGTACTCCGGCAGGAACGACGCGGCATGGCCGAGCAGCACCGCCACCGTCGTCTGCACGGCGAACGCCGCTCCGACGCCGATCCAGACCAGGACCGGGCGGTACTTCGTCGCGAGCACCAGCGTCGCGAGGAAGGTCTTGTCGGGCAGCTCCACCACGAAGATGGCGCCGAAGGTCAGCGCGAGAGCGGGCCAGTCCATCAGCGGGAGTCCATCAGCGGGAGCCCATCAGCGGTAGTCCATCAGCGCCAGCACCCGGGCGGCCGCGCCAGCCTCGGCGAGCACCTCACGGATCGGCCGGCCGAGCGCCCGGGCGGCGCGGACCACGTCGTCGTACTCCGGCTGCGCGGTCACGACGACCCCGTCGAGACGGGCCAGCTTCACGGCGATCTCGACCCCTCCGACGGTGACGGTGGTGGTCTCGCGCGGGAGCGCGTGCCGGGCGACGGGGTACTCCCGGATGCCGATGGTCGTCGTCTCCCGGAAGACCGTGGCCCGCACCTCGGCCGCCAGGTCGGGTGCGACGAGGGCCCGGAAGGTGTGCGCCGGGCGGCCCTTCTTCATCAGGATCGGGGTCAGCCACGCGTCGAGGGCGCCGGCCGCGAGGACCGCCGTGACCACGTCGGGCCAGAGCCTCGGGTCGAGGTCGTCGACGTTGGTCTCGAGGACGAGCAGGTCGTCCTGCCCCTCGCGGGCGGCCGCCGGGCTGCCGACCAGCAGCCGCAGCACGTTGGTGTGCCCCTCGGGGTCGCGGCCGCCGGCACCGACGCCGATCTGCCGGGTGGTCATCGGCGGCTGCGGGCCATAGGACGTCGCGAGCGTGGTGAGCAGGGCGGCCCCGGTCGGGGTGCAGAGCTCGGTCGCGGGCGCGCCCTCCGGGCCGGCGTACGACGGGGCGCCGGTGAGCAGCGCGGCCACCGCGGGTGGCGGGACCGGCAGCGTGCCGTGCGCGCTGCGGACGGTGCCGGAGCCGACCGCGATCGGGCTCACCACGACCTCGGCGGCCCCGAGGTGGGCGACGCCCGCGCTGACCCCCACGACGTCGGCGATCGCGTCCAGCGCGCCGACCTCGTGGAAGTGGACGTCCAGCGGGTCGTGGCCGTGCACGGTGCCCTCGGCGACCGCGAGCCGCTCGAAGACGCGCAGCGCCAGGTCGCGCACCTCGTCGGCGAGCGTGGACTCGAGGAGCAGGGTCCGGACGTCTCGCCAGGACCGGTGCTCGGCCGAGTCGGCGACCTCGACGTGCACGCGGGTGGCGGCGAAGCCGTTGCGGGTGGCCGCCTCGACCCGCAGCGCGACCGGCTCGGGGGAGACGACGTCGACGGCCGCCTGCAGGGTCTCGACCGGCACGCCCGCGCCGACCAGCGCGCCGAGCAGCATGTCGCCGCTGGCGCCGGACGACGCGTCGACCCAGAGGGTGGTCATCGGGCGGCTCTCGCCACGCGCGCCGCGAACACGCCCGCGCCGTAGCCGTTGTCGATGTTGACCACCGTCACGCCCGGTGCGCAGGAGTTGAGCATGGCGAGCAGCGCGGCCAGCCCGCCGAACGAGGCGCCGTAGCCGACGCTCGTCGGGACCGCCACGATCGGCACGCCGGTCAGCCCGCCGACCACGGACGGCAGCGCGCCCTCCATGCCGGCCACGACGACCAGGCAGTCCGCGGCCTCGAACCGGTCCTGGACCGCCAGGAGCCGGTGCAGGCCGGCCACCCCGACGTCCTCGATGACCTCGGCCGCCGAGCCGTGCACGCGGATCGACAGCGCGGCCTCGGCCGCCACCGGAGCGTCGCTGGTGCCCGCCGACACGACGGCGACGGTCCCCCGAGGCTCGGGAAAGGGCCCCAGGGTCACCGCCCGGGCGACGGCGTCGATGTTCGCGTCGGGCAGCGACGTGGCCACCTGGGCGAGCGCCTCCTCCGAGAGCCGGGTCGCCAGCACCGCCCGCTCGGGGTGCTTCTGGTGCAGGGTGCGCAGGATCGAGATGACCTGGCCCGGGGTCTTCCCGGCCCCGAAGACCACCTCCGCGTCCCCGGTCCGCCGGGCGCGGTCGAGGTCGACGCGCGCGAAGCCCAGATCGTGACTGAGGTCCTCGGTGCGGGGGTCCTGGTCCACCGGGTCAGGCTAGTCGTGCCGACCGGTGGGGGTGTTGGCTGGTGGGGTGACGACCGTCGACCACTACGCGCAGGGCACGCCGAGCTACGTCGAGCTCACGACGCCGGACCAGCGGGCGGCCAAGGAGTTCTACGGCCCGCTTCTCGGCTGGGACTTCGAGGACCTCGACATGGGCGAGGCCGGGACGTACGTCGCGGTGTCCGTCCAGGGTGACTCGATCGCCGGGATCGCCGGTCAGATGCCGCAGCTGCAGGGGCATCCGGCGTTCTGGGGTGTCTACCTGACCGTCGACGACGTGGAGGCGACCGCGGCGAAGGTGGAGCCGGCCGGCGGCAGGGTCGAGGCCGGGCCGTTCGACGTGATGGACCTGGGCCGGATGGCGTCGATCCAGGACCCGACCGGCGTGCGCGTCAACCTCTGGCAGGCCGGCCGCAGCATCGGCTCGGTGCGGGTCAACGAGCCGGGCTGCCCGATCTGGCACGAGCTGACCAGCCCCGACCTCCCGGCGGCGACGGCCTTCTACGCCGACGTGCTCGGCGTCGAGTGGGAGTCGATGCCGATGGAGACCGGCGACGACTACACCTGCCTCATGGTCGCCGGCCGGCCGGTCGCCGGCGCCTTCCCGCCCCAGATCGCCGGCATCCCTCCGCACTGGGACGTCTACTTCAACGTCGAGGACTGCGACGCGACCGTGGCCAGGGCGGTCGAGCTCGGCGCGGGCGAGCTGGTCGCGCCGTACGACCTGCCCGGCGTCGGCCGGACGGCCACGGTCCGTGACCCGCAGGGCGCCCTCGTCGCGTTCCTGCAGAACCCGCCGGACGTCTGAGCCGCGGCGGGAGGCGTTGATGAACCAGCACCGCCCGCCCGAAGTGAGGGGCTCCTAGGCGTGGTCCTCCCGGAACGAGTCCGCGGGGTAGACGCCGAGGATCTTGACGTCGGTGGTGAAGAAGCGCAGCTCCTCGAGGGCGCGCGCCACGCCGGCATCGGACGGATGGCCGTCCACCTCGGCGAGGAACTGGGTGGCGGTGAACCAGCCGCCGACCATGTAGCTCTCCAGCTTGGTCATGTTCACGCCGTTGGTCGCGAAGCCGCCGAGCGCCTTGTAGAGCGCCGCGGGCAGGTTGCGCACGTTGAAGATGAACGACGTCACGACCGGGCCGTCGCCCGGCGGCGCCTCGACGAGGTCCCGGGAGAGCACGACGAACCGCGTCGTGTTGTGGTCCTCGTCCTCGATGTCCTCGGCGAGCACCTCCAGGCCGTAGATCTCGGCGGCCAGCGGCGGGGAGATCGCGGCCTGGGTCGGGTCGCCCGCCTCGAGGATCTCCCGGGCGGCGCCGGCGGTGTCGCCCGAGATCACCGGGGTCAGGTGGTGGGCGCGGATCACCTTGCGGCACTGGCCGAGGGCGTGGACGTGGCTGTGCACGGTGCGGATCTGGTCGAGCCGGGCGCCGGGGATCCCGAGCAGGTGGAAGCGGATCCGGAGGAAGTGCTCCGCCACGATGTGCAGCCCGGAGTCGGGGAGGAAGTGGTGGATGTCCGAGACCCGCCCGGCGATCGAGTTGTCGATCGGGATCATCGCGAGGTCCGCGCTCGGCTCGACTCCTGGGGCGCCCTCGACCGCCGCGAAGACGTCCTCGAACGACGCGCAGGGGACCGCCTCCAGGTCCGGGTAGTGCTCGCGGCACACCTGGTGGGAGTTGGCGCCCGGTTCGCCCTGGTAGGCGATCCTCTCGGGGCGGCGCGGGGGCTCGGTCACCGACGCATCGTAGTTTGGGAGACGTGTTGTTGATCGTGGTGCCCACGGCGCTGGTCGCCGTCGCGGCGCTCGTCGTCGCGGTCGTCGCGGTGCGCCGTACGCCCAGGCGCGGGGACGACCTCGACGCCGTGCCCGCGGACGTCGTCGGGCTGCGCCAGGAGGTCGCCGCGCTGCGGGCGGAGGCCAAGGGGTCGCTGCGCCACCTCGGGCTGGTCCGCTACGACGCCTTCGCCGACGTGGGTGGCCGTCTCTCGTGGTCGCTGGCGCTGGTCGACGACGGGGGCGACGGCGTGGTGCTGACCGCGATCCACGGCCGGAGCGAGGCGCGCAGCTATGCCAAGAGCCTCGCCGGTTGGACCTGCGAGCAACCGCTGTCACCGGAGGAGGAGGACGCCGTGGCGTCCGCGAAGCCGTGAACCGGGAGTGGGACGACCTGGCCGACCAGCTCGGCGTCAAGGCGGTCGCCGAGGGCGAGCCGACCCGCTGGTACGACGAGCTCTGGTCGGCCGCCGAGCGCGGCGAGGTGGCGCTGCCCTGGGACCACACCGACCCGCACCCGGTGCTCGCCGACTGGGTGGACGTGTGGGTGGCCGAGCACGGCGACGGCGGTGGCGCTCGCGCCGTGGTCGTGGGGTGCGGGCTCGGCGCGGACTCCGAGCACCTGGCCCGCCACGGGTGGCGCACCACGGCCTTCGACATCTCGCGTGCCGCCGTCGACGCGGTGCGTGAGCGCTACCCCGACTCGCCGGTCGACTACCGCCAGGGCGACCTGCTCGACCTCGCCGGGCAGTCGGCCGACCTGCGCGGCGCGTTCGACCTCGTGGTCGAGATCTACACGCTGCAGGCGCTGCACCCGTCGCTGCGCGAGCGCGCGGTCGCGGGCGTCCACCGCCTGATGGCGCCGGGTGCCACGGCCCTCGTCGTCCAGGTGGTCCGCCGCGACGACGAACCGGTCACTGCTGAGCCGCCCTGGACGCTGACCCGGGCCGAGATCGAGGCGGTGGCGGGGGACGGCGTCGAGCTCCAGTCGCTCGACGAGGTGCTGCCCGAGGGCCGGGTCAACCCGCTGTGGCGGATGGTGCTCACCCGCCGGTGACGAACCGCTGGAGCAGCGGCACCAGCCGCTTCGTCTCGGCGGCGCCGAGACTGCCCAGCCGCGAGGCCACCGTCTCGTCGCTCAGGTCCCGAGCCTGCTGGAGCAGGTCGGTCGCGCCCGGGCGCAGGTGGAGCACCTGTGTACGGCGGTCCCACTCCAGGCGGCGACGCTCGACGAGCCCCCGCTCCTCCAGCTGGTCGACCAGCTGCACGACGCTCGCTCCGCTGATGCCCAGCCGCCTGCTGACCTCGGCCTGCGGGACCGGCCCGAGCGTGGCCACGGCGGTCAGGAGGCCGAAGTGCGCGGGCACGATGCCGAGCGGTGCGAGCATCTCCGAGAACGAGCGGTGCATCCGCAGGTGCACGCGGGTGATCAGGAAGCCCAGGCTCTCCAGCAGCGGCTCCGGGGTGTCGGCCGCGAGCTCGCCGGAGAGCATCCCGAGCAGCAGCCGGCGCAGCTCCTCACGCTCACCGAGCGAGAAGCCCGGCGTGAGCGCCTCCTCGAGGTCCTCGGCGTGCCGTCGCCACCGCCGGGCCGCGGCGGCGCCTTCCGCGGTCCGGGTGAGGAGGTAGGACCTCCGGTCGTCGGGGTTGCGCACGCGCTCGACCAGTCCCTGGTCGACCAGCGCGCCGGCCACCTTGACCATCGTGGTCCGGCTGACGTCGATGGTGTCCGCGATCGACTGCTGCGACCGGGTGGCGCCGCCGGCGAGCGTGAGCAGGGCGGCGTAGGCGTGGATGTCCACCCCCGGCGGCAGCACCCGGTCCAGGTGCACCGTCACCCGCGCCGCGGCGCGCCACACGAGGTGGCCGGGCTGGTCCTCGAGCCCAGGCACCAGCTCCTGGCTGTCGGTGGCCTCCTGCAGCCCCACTCGTTCATCCCCTGATCATTAATCACTTGACGAATTGCACGACGGGAGTATCGTACACAAGGTAATCGTTAGGTCATTGATGATTCAGCCAGTGATGATTCCGCTGGTGATGAGGTCGAGAGAAGGAAGTTCATGACGGAGCAGACCACCGCGCCCCCCACGCCCGAGTCCGGCCGGACGTCCCCGGGCCGAGACCCGAAGTGGTGGACCCTCGTCGCGGTCTGCCTCGGCATCTTCATCCTGCTGCTCGACATCACGATCGTGAACGTCGCGCTCGCCGACATCCAGGACGACCTCGGCGCCAGCCTCTCCGACCTGCAGTGGGTGATCGACGCCTATGCGCTGAGCCTGGCCGCCCTGCTCCTCACTGCGGGCTCGCTGGCCGACCTGTTCGGCCGGCGGCTCGTCTTCGTGGTCGGGGCCGCGCTGTTCATGCTCGGCTCCATCGCCTGCGGAGCCGCGCAGGACATCTTCTTCCTCCAGCTCTCTCGTGCCTTCCAGGGCATCGGCGGCGCAGCCATGTTCGCGACCGCCCTCGCTCTGATCGCCTCGGCCTACCAGGGTCGGGACCGTGGGGTGGCCTTCGGCGCGTTCGGCGCGACCACCGGGGTCGCCGTCGCGGTCGGTCCGGTGCTGGGCGGCGTGCTCACCAGCGGCCTCTCCTGGCGGTGGATCTTCTTCGTCAACATCCCGATCTGCCTGCTCGCGATCCTGATCGCAGCGACCCGGGTCCGTGAGTCGCGCGACCCGCGCGCCGGTCGGCCGGACTGGTTCGGCTTCGTCACCTTCAGCCTCGCCCTCGGGGGGCTGGTCTACGGCCTGATCCGCGCCGGGCAGACCGAGTGGACCAACGGCCGGGTGGCGTTCTGCCTCATCGCCGCGGCGGTGCTGCTCGCGGTCTTCGTGGGCAGCCAGGTGGTGCAGGAGCACCCGATGTTCGACCTCAGGCTGCTCCGCAAGCCGACGTTCACCGGCGGGCTGATCGCTGCGTTCTCGGTCTCGGCCTCGATCTTCTCGTTGCTCACCTACCTGGTGATCTACGTCCAGAACGTCCTCGGCTACTCCGCGGTGGGCGCCGGCGTCCGGTTCCTGTTCCTGTCCGGGGCCGCGTTCTTCGCGGCGGCGATCGCCGGGCGCCTCACCGAGCACGTGCCGACGAAGTGGCTGATCGCGCCGGGCTTCGTCGTGCTGGGCGCAGGGCTGCTCCTCGTCCATGGCATCGAGGTCGACTCCTCCTGGACCCACCTGATCCCCGGCCTCCTGGTCAGCGGTGTCGGCATCGGCATGATCAACACCCCGCTCGCGTCGACCGCGGTCGGCGTGGTGACCGTGGAGCGCTCGGGCATGGCCTCGGGGATCAACTCGACGTTCCGCCAGGTGGGCGTCGCCACCGGCATCGCCGTGCTCGGCACGATCTTCAGCCACCGGGTGGCGGACGGGATCCACGACGGGCTCGCCGGCACTCCGGCCGCGGACCAGTCCGACCGGATCGCTGGAGCGGTGACCGGCGGTCAGACCGACGCGGTCATCCAGTCCGCGCCGGCCGGGGTCCGCGACCAGCTGGCCGCGGTCGCCACGTCGAGCTTCGTCGACGCGCTCAACCAGATCACCCTGATCGCCATGGTGCTGGCCTTCGCCGCCGCGGTGTGCTGCTTCGTGCTGATCCGCCAGAAGGACTTCGTCGCGCAGGGACCGTCGGAGCCTCCGGCGGGGTGACCGTCAGCGTTGCCGCATGTAGTACTCGGTGAAGTCGCGGCAGCGTCCGTCGCCGTCGAAACGCATGACGAAGCAGTTGTGGAACACGCGGACCACGGGCCCTCCAGGGTCGTCCCGGTACGACGAGATGCCCGTCGCCACGACCACGTCGGCGTCGACGGCGGCGGGCGCGTAGCTCGCGTCGTAGGTGCCCTCGGGGTCCCGGCTGGACGCGGTGGCCGTCTCGTCGCCGAGCCACGACGCGACCACGGCGTCGCGGCCGACCACGGGGTTGTCGTCGTAGGCGTGGTAGCGGTAGACGACGTCCTCGCTGAACAGGTCTCGGATCAGCTCGGGCTCGTAGGTCAGCCAGGCGGTCACGTAGCGGTCGAGCCAGTCCTGGGCGGCGGCATGGTCCATGCCTACAGGATGGCCTCAGCGTGGCACGCGGACGAGCACCCGGCCGTGGATGCACTCCATGTGCAGCTCGCGGCCCGGGCCGATCGAGTCGCCGTCGAGCTGGCGGGGCGTGTCCGCGCTCGCGCGTACGACGATCGTGCGGCCGGTCATCCGGTCGACGAGCTCGTCGGTGCGCGGCCGCTTGGCCAGCACCCGGAACGCCAGCGGGATCCAGGACAGGAACCGGCGAGGGTGCAGCAGGACGACGTCGAGCATGCCGTCGTCGATCGACGCGTCCGGGAGCAGCGGCATCCCGGCCTGCAGGTAGCCGACGTTGCCGACCACGATCGTCCGGGCCCGGTGGGTGGTGAACTCGCCGCCGTCGACCGAGATCTCGACCCGCACGGCGGGGAACATCAGCGACTTCAGCGCCGAGAGGACGTAGGCGATCCAGCCGACCTTGGCCTTGATGTCCTCGTTGACCCCCTCCATGATCGCGGCGTCGAAGCCCATGCCGGCCATCACCATGAAGTGGGTGCCCTCCTCCACGCCGTCGCCGCTCACCCGCACCATGTCGATGGCCCGGTCCTGGCCGGTGAGCGCGACGTCGATGGCCGAGCGCAGGAACAGCGGGATGTCGAGGTTGCGCGCCAGGAGGTTGCCGGTCCCGGCCGGAATGATCCCGACCGGGATCCCGGTGCCTGCCAGCTCGGCGCAGACCTCGCGCACCGTGCCGTCGCCGCCGCAGACCAGGGCCAGGTCGGCCCCGGCGACGGCGGCGGCTTCAGCCATGCCGGTCCCCGGGTCCTCGACGGTCGTGTAGTGCCAGACCGGCAGTGACCAGCCGGCATCGGCTGCCATCGAGTTCACGATCTTGCGGAAGTCCTCGATGTCCTCGACCTTCGACGGGTTGAGGATGACGGCGAGGTTGCGCTCGGAGGGGAGCGCCGACGGCAGGTCCGGGAGCAGCTGGGCGTGGCTGCGCGGCAGCGGTGTGTAGACGGCCAGTCCGAGGGCCACCATCCCCATGCCGAGCAGGAACCCTCCGAGCACGTCGGAGGGGAAGTGCCGGCCGAGCAGCACGCGGTCCAGGCAGACGACCGCGATCATCAGCCCGATCAGCACGTAGAGCAGGCGCCGCATGTTGCCCCGGCGCACGAGCATCACCACGAGCACGATCAGGATCCCACCGAACGCCGTGACCGAGGCCGCGTGCCCCGACGGGAACGACTTGGAGGAGAGCAGCGACTGCTCGACCTGCCACTCGGGACGGGCCCGGCCGACCATCAGCTTGATCACGGTGTACGCCGCCGTGGTCGTCACCATGACTCCGACGGTGTAGAGCGCGGCCCGCCGGTGGCGGCGCAGCACCATGAGCAGCGCCACGGCGCCGGTCATGATCGTCATGCCGATGGTCGCGAAGATGACCTCGACGACCCGCAGCGGCCCGACCAGCCAGCCCGAGTCGACGGCGTACTCCACCGCCGGCGAGCCGCGCTCGTCGAACTGCTTCACCGGCCCCCAGCCCTGGACCACCGCGATCGCCACCACCCCGAACAGCAGGAACGACAGCAGCGCCCAGCCCAGGAGCACGAGGCGGGGTCGGTCGAGCACGGGCAGAAGTATGACGGGGCAGCAGCCCGATCCCGTCACCGGCGAACGACGACCGCGTGGGCCTGTGCAATCTCGGGTGAGGCCGGCCGGGGAGGCCGACTAGCCTTGCCAGGGTGATCGACCCCCGCATCCTCCGTGACCAGCCCGACCGCGTGCGAGCCGCCCAGGCCAAGCGCGGGCTGTCCGACGCGGTGGTCGACGAGGCGCTGGCCGCCGACGAGGAGCGGCGCCGGGCGATCGGCGACTTCGAGGCCAAGCGGGGCGAGCAGAAGACCCTCGGCAAGCAGATCCCGCAGGCCCAGGGCGAGGAGAAGCAAGCGCTTCTCGACCGCACGAAGACGCTCGCAGCGGAGGTGAAGGCCGCCGAGGCCGCGCAGGCCGAGGCCGAGGAGGCCTGGCAGGCGGCGGTGCTCTCGATCCCCAACCTCGCCCACGACGACGCCCCGGCGGGCGGCGAGGACGACTACGTCGTGCTCGAGACCATCGGCACGCCCCGCGACTTCGCCGCCGAGGGCTTCGAGCCCCGCGACCACGTCGAGCTCGGCCGGATGCTCGGCGCCATCGACATCGAGCGCGGCGCGAAGGTGTCGGGGTCGCGCTTCTACTTCCTCACCGGCGTCGGTGCGCAGCTCGAGCTGGCGCTGGTCAACCTCGCGATGGAGCAGGCCCGCGGGGCCGGCTTCACCCAGGTGATCGCGCCGTCGCTGGTCCGGCCGCGCGCCATGGAGGGCACCGGCTACCTCGGCCAGGCCGACGACGTCTACCGGATCGAGGGGGAGGACCTCTACCTCGTCGGGACGTCTGAGGTCCCGATGGCCGCCTACCACTCCGACGAGATCCTCGACGTCGCCTCGCTCCCGCTGCGCTACGCGGCGTTCAGCCCGTGCTTCCGCAAGGAGGCCGGCTCGCACGGCAAGGACACCAGGGGCATCATCCGCGTGCACTGGTTCGACAAGGTCGAGATGTTCGTCTACACGACCGTCGAGGAGGCCGACGCCGAGCACCAGCGCCTCCTGGCCTGGGAGAAGGAGTTCCTCGACAAGCTCGAGCTCTCCTACCGCGTCATCGACACCGCCGCGGGCGACCTCGGGCTCTCCGCCGTCCGCAAGTTCGACTGCGAGGCCTGGATCCCCACCCAGGGCCGCTACCGCGAGCTCACCTCCACCTCCAACTGCACCGAGTTCCAGACCCGGCGCCTCGACATCCGCGGCCGGTTCCCGGCCGACCAGGGCGGCACCAAGCCGCTCGCGACCCTCAACGGCACGCTGTGCGCCATGACGCGCACGATCGTGGCGATCCTCGAGACCCACCAGAACGCCGACGGCTCGGTGACCGTCCCGCAGGCGCTGCGGCCGTTCATGGGTGGGCTCGAGGTCCTCAAGCCGATAAATGACTGAGCCCTGGGTCCCACGCCTGGTGGCGCTCGACATCGACGGGACCCTGCTCAAGTGGGTCGAGGGCGCCGGGATGACCTACGAGGAGATCGCGCCGGCGGTCGGCGACGCCGTACGCCGGGCGCGTGACGCCGGCTGCCACATCGTGCTGGCCAGCGGCCGCTCGCCGCACGGGATGACCCCCGTGGCCGACCTGCTGGACCTGCACCTCGACGACGACGAACCGCTCTGGATCGTGGCCAGCAACGGCGCCGTCGTGTTCCGCTACCCCCCGCTCGAGGTGGTGATGGAGGAGACCTTCGACGCCGCGCCGGCGGTCAAGGCGATCCTCGAGCGCCACCCCACCGCGCTGGTCGCGGTCGAGGAGCGCGGGGTCGGCTACCGGGTCACCAAGGAGTTCCCGACCGGCGAGCTGTCCGGCGAGATGATCATCGCCGAGGTCGACGACCTGGTGGCCGCACCGGTCAGCCGGGTGATCATCCGCGACCCCGACGCCACGGCCGAGGACTTCGTCGCACTGGCCGCGGAGCTCGGTCTGCACGGCACCGACTACGTCGTCGGCTGGACGGCCTGGCTCGACCTGGCACCGGTGGGCGTCTCCAAGGCCTCCGGCCTGGCGTACGTCGCCCGGCAGCTCGGCGTCGACCAGGCCGACGTCCTCGCCATCGGCGACGGCCGCAACGACGTCGAGATGCTCGAGTGGGCGGGTCGCGGGGTGGCCATGGGGCAGGCGGTCCAGCAGGTGCTGGACGCCGCCGACGATGTGACATCCTCGGTCGCCGACGACGGCGCCGCGGTCGAGCTGGGGAGGTACTTCTGATGCTGCCCGAGGTGGTCGAGACCGAGCGGCTGCGGCTTCCGCTGTGGACCGCGGCGGACGTCGCCCGGCTGCGGGGGCCCGAGCGGGACGGCGACTGGCACCGCGACTTCCCGCGCGAGGACGACCGCGACGCCGCCTCCATGTGGCACGACGGTGACCCGTGGGGGCCGCGCTCCATCGTGCTGGACGGCGTCGTGGTGGGCTCGATCGGCTTCTTCGGCCCGCCGTCCCAGGCCGACGACGGCGTGCCCGAGACCGAGGTGGGCTACGGCCTCGTGGAGGAGGCGCGCGGTGCCGGCGTCGCCACGGAGGCGCTGACCGCCGTGCTCGACGCCGCCGACCAGGAGCGCGTCCGCATCCGGGCCAGCGTGCTCCCGGACAACGCGCCCAGCATCCGGGTGCTCGCGAAGTGCGGGTTCACCGAGCTGCGCGGCAGCAACGAGGACGGCGAGCTCGTGCTGGCCCGTCCGCGCGGGTGAGCCTGCCCAAGCTCGTCGCCACCGACCTCGACGGGACGCTGGTCGACTCGCGAGGGAACCTGTCGGTGCGGACCCGCTCGGTCCTGGACCGGCTCGACGACGCCGGCGTCCCGCTCGTGGTCGTCACGGCCAGGCCACTGCGATGGATGACCGAGCTCTGGCCGGTCGTCGGTCGGCACGGCGTCGGCATCGTCTCCAACGGCGCGATCGTCTACGACGTCGCCGAGCAGCGCATCCACGAGCTCGAGGGCATCGAGGTCGAGGCCGGCCTCGCCCTGGTCGCGGCGATCCGTGCCGCCCTGCCCGAGGCGGTCTTCGCCTTCGAGATGGTGTCGGGCTTCGCCCACGAGCCGGCCTACGACGAGCCGAACCACGCCGACGAGGACAGCCCGTCCGGGCCGGCCGAGGAGGTGCTGTCCGGGGTCGCCGTCAAGGTGCTGGTCAAGGCGCCCGGCACCGACCCGGCGACGCTGCGCGACGTGGTGTCGTCGGCGGTGGGTGACAGCGCCACCCCGACCTGGTCGGTGGACGGCCTGGTGGAGATCAGCGCCGCCGGCGTGACGAAGGCGGCCGCGCTGGCGCGGGTCTGCGACCGCCTCGGCGTCGCCGCGGAGGACGTGGTCGCGTTCGGCGACATGCCCAACGACGTGCCGATGCTGGCGTGGGCCGGCACGTCGTACGCCGTGGCGAACGCGCACCCGTCGGTGGTGGAGGTCGCCGACCACATGGCCCCGAGCAACGACGAGGACGGCGTCGCTCAGGTGCTGGCTGGCATCTTCGACCTGTGATCTGTTGTGATGACCGGGTGCTGCGCCGCCTGCTGACGACCGTGCTCGGTGCGGCGCTGGCGGCTCTCGTGGTGCTCGGGGCAGCCGCCCCGGCGCACGCAGCCAAGCCGCACAAGCCCCACAAGTCGGCCTCGGAGTGCCGGCCGAACATCGAGGACAGCTCCAAGGCGGCCACCGCGGTCTTCAGCGGCACGGTGAGCGCGGAGCCCGCGCGCGGACCGCGGACGGACGGGCTGCCCGGCGCGGTCTACCTGCAGACCGTGACGGTCTCCCTGGTCTATCGCGGCAACATCAGCACCGAGACCGTCCAGGTGCAGACGGACCGCAACCGCGGCGCCCCGTGCAACCTCGGGGCGCTCGAGCTCAACCGCGACTACATGTTCTTCGTCAGCGGCAACGGCGAGCCGTGGATCGCGGACAGCACCAGCGGGACCCGTCCCCAGAACGACAAGGTCGTGGCCGACGTGACCGGGCTGCTCGGCGACGGCGACCCGCCGATCGCGCCCGCTCCCGAGACGGCGGTCTTCACGCCGGTCGAGACCGACGAGCCGCAGTCGTTCTCGCGAGCCGCCGCGCCGGGCGCGGCCCTGGTGCTGGTCGGGCTGCTGGGCCTCGTCGTCGTGCGCGGCGTGAGCCGGCGCAGTCGCTAGTGCCCTAGACCCTAGGCGTCAGAGGTACATGCCGCCGGAGTCGCCCGGCTGCTGCGGCGGGGCGTCCTCCGCCTGCTGGGGCCGGCCGCCCGATCCCATGGGCAGGCCGCGGCGCATCTGCTCGAACTGCGCGCGTGCGGCCATCTGCTGGGCGTAGATCGCGGTCTGGATGCCGTGGAAGAGGCCCTCGAGCCAGCCGACGAGCTGGGCCTGCGCGATGCGCAGCTCACCCTCCGAGGGTGTCTGGTCGTCGGAGAAGGGCAGCGCGAGCCGCTCCAGCTCCTCCACCAGCTCCGGCGCCAGCCCGGCCTCGAGCTCGCGGACCGATGCCTTGTGGATGTCCTTGAGCCGGTTGCGGCTGGCCTCGTCGAGCGGCGCCGACTTCACCTCCTCGAGCAGCTGCCGGATCATGCTGCCGATCCGCATCACCTTGGCGGGCTGCTCGACCTGGTCGGTGAGCAGGCGCGCCTCGGTGCCGTCGTCCCCCTGGGCCGCGGCCAGCGCGGACTCCGGGACGGAGCCCACCGGCTGGCCGTCCGGGCCGACGACCAGGACGTGTCGCTCGCCCTCCTCGCCGCCGTCCAGCGGTTGCGCGGACCCCGTCGCCTGCTCCTCATCCATGTCGCCACGGTAGCGAGAGGGTCTCAGCGGGCGACGAGCAGGATCTTCCCGCTGTGGGTGCCGGACTCCATCAGCTCGTGTGCGCGGCCCACCTCGTCGAGCGGGAGGGTCGTGTCCACGATCTCGCGCACCTTGCCGTCCGCGACCAGCGGCCACACGTGCTCGACCACCGACGCGCAGATCGCGGCCTTCTCCTCGGCCGGCCGGGCCCGCAGCGTGGTGGCGACGATCGCGCCACGCTTGCGCATCAGGGCGCCGAGGTCGAGCTCACCCGTGCTCCCGCCCTGCATGCCGATGACGACGAGCCGCCCCTCGGTCGCCAGGGCGGCGACGTTGCGCCCGAGGTACGACGCGCCCATGTTGTCGAGGATGACGTCCGCGCCGGCGCCGCCGGTGCGCTCCTTGACCACCTCGACGAAGTCCTCGTCGTGGTAGTCGATGGCCACCTCGGCGCCGAGGCTGAGGCAGAAGGCGCGCTTCTCGGCGGTGCCGGCAGTCGTGAGCACCCGCGCGCCGAGCTGGGTCGCGAGCTGGATCGCGAAGCTGCCGATGCCGCCGGCCCCGCCGTGCACGAGCAGCACCTCGTCGGCCTGCAGGGCCGCGACCATGAACACGTTCGACCACACCGTGCACGCCACCTCGGGCAGCGCCGCCGCCGCGACC
The DNA here is from genome assembly GCA_963766475.1 of uncultured Actinomycetota bacterium. Taxonomy (GTDB): domain Bacteria; phylum Actinomycetota; class Actinomycetes; order Propionibacteriales; family Nocardioidaceae; genus Nocardioides. The sequence goes on from CAVXZS010000016.1 coordinate 122,172, forward strand.
AGGTCGACGCCGTCGGGCACCGGCATCAGCTGGCCTGCCGGCACTGCGACCCGGGTGGCGTACGCGCCGGCGGAGAGCAGAGCGCAGGCCCGGTCGCCGACCGACCAGCCCTCGACGTCGTCGCCCACCGCAGCGACGGTGCCGCTGCACTCCATGCCCAGGACCTCGGAAGCCCCGGGAGGAGGGGGGTAGTGGCCCTGACGCTGCAGCAGGTCGGCGCGGTTCAGTCCGGCCGCCGCGACGTCGAGCACCACCTCACCCGGACCGGCCTCGGGGTCCGGGAGCTCGCGCACGGTGAGGACCTCGGGACCACCGGCCCCGTCCGCGAGTACGGCCCGCATCGGCTCGTCAGACCTCTTCTTCGACGAGCTCGTCGGCCCGGTCGTCGACGTAGACCTCGCCGCTGTGGTCCACCGACCGGTCGTCGGGGATGGGGTCGTTGACGTCGTCGGGGTCGGGGGCATCGGCCGGGCGGTCCCAGCCCTCGGCGAGCACCTGGGCCCGCGCCGCCATCGCCTCGATCGCGTCGGGGTCTGAGCCCTTGGCTCCGGCCGCGAAGCCGAGGAGGTAGGCCGTCACCGGCGCGGCCAGCCGCTCGACGTTGTGGGCGGCGACCTTGGTGAGGTCGCCGAGCAGGCCCTCGTCGACCTCCACGTCCTCGAGATCGAGGACGTCGCTCAGCTCGTCGATCCAGTCGTGGAGGTTCACGGCCTCAGACTTACGCGCCGACTCGCGTCCCGCAAGTGAGAACTCCCGAAAAGGGCTGAGGAGCCCCGGGGTCACGAGGTGAGGTCCCTGACGTCGGACCAGGTGTCCACGTCGCGGTGCTCGCGTCCCTCGGCGGGCACCTCGACGAGGTCGAGGGGCTCGAGCAGCCGGTGCAGCGCCAGGCCGTGCTGCTCCTCGATGCTCGGTCGGACGTCGTCGAGCCGGCCCACGTCGAGCACCATGGCGAGCTGGCGGCGGCCGTCCGGGCCGACGAGGACCGCGCCGTCGTGTCCGGCGGCGCCGTCGCGAAGCCGTTGGAAGCTCTGCGCGGTCAGGAACGGCATGTCGCACGCCAGCACCGCGACCGTCCCGCGAGGGTCCAGCAGCGCGTCGCGCCCGGTGAGCAGCGCGGCCACCGGACCGCCGTGTCGGGGGTCCTCGCGGGTGAAGGTCACCGGCCGGTGGGTCGGCACCGGGTCGCCGACCACCACGACCTCGGCCGCGTCGAGCACGGCGTCGAGCGCCCAGGTGAGCAGGGTGCGGCCATGCAGCTCGAGCGAGGCCTTGTCGGCACCGTCCAGCCGCGCGGCCACCCCGCCGGCCAGGATCACCGCACTGAACGCCATGGGCCCATCCTCCCAACACCTCCGTACGGGACACTGGTGAGCATGCTGTCGGTCACCGTCGTCCAGGAGGCGTCCGGCCTCGACCCGGCGGACAACCGCGCGCGGCTGCACGAGCTGGTCCCCTCCGACAGCGACCTCGTGGTGCTCCCGGAGGCCTTCGCCCGGGACTTCGGGGAGGCCGGCTCCGACCTGAGTCCCTACGCCGAGGCGCTCGACGGCGCGTTCGGGACCGAGCTGGCCGCGGTCGCGGCAGAGCGCAACACCACGGTGGTCGCCGGGATGTTCGAGATCTCGGAGGACCCCGCGCGCCCCTACAACACGCTGCTCGTGCGCGGAGCGGCCACCGCGTCGTACCGGAAGATGCATCTCTACGACTCCTTCGGCTACAAGGAGTCCGACGCCCTCCACGCCGGTCCGCTCTCGCCCGTCGTCGTCGACGTCGCCGGGTTCAGGGTCGGGCTGATGACCTGCTACGACCTGCGCTTCCCGGAGCTGGCCCGGCTGCTGGTCGACCACGGCGCCGAGGTGCTGCTGGTCCCCGCTGCCTGGGTGGCCGGCCCGCGGAAGGCCGAGCACTGGCGCACGCTCGCGCGAGCTCGCGCGATCGAGAACACCGTCTTCGTGGTGGCAGCCGCCCAGCCAGGGCCTCGCTACACCGGCCACTCGATGGTCGTGGACCCGCTCGGCGACGTCCTCGCCGAGGCGGGCGAGGGTTCGGAGGTGCTGCGGGCCACGCTCGACCGCAGCGTCCTGGACGAGGCCCGGCGCACCAACCCCTCCCTCGCCAACAGGCGGCTCTGAGGCGCGCCTGTCCACCGCTCTGTAACCTGTTCTGTCGTGCCACGAACCGCTCCTCGACGACGCGCGACGCGCCACGAGCGGCTCAAGGACCGGGCTGTCGCACCGGCGCCGGTCCCGGCCGCCGCCCCGGCTCCGCCGCGCACGGAGCGGCGTCGTGAGCCGGGGGTCCCGGGCTCGAGCGCCGTCCCGAGCGCGACCGCGACCGATGACCTCCCGGTCGGGAACCGGCTGTTCGTCACCCTGTGGTTGCTGGTGGTCGGAGCTGGCCTGGCGGCCCTCGTCGCTGCGCTGGTCCCGACCGGCCCGGCCTGGCTCGACGGCGTGGGAGCGGTGGCCGTGGTGACGGCGTACTCCTGGGGGCTGGCGGCCCGCACCGGCGGTCGGCCGGTCGTCTTCGGCGCCCTGACCCTGGTGCTGGGAGTGCTGGTGCTGGTGCTGGACCAGGACTACCTGCGCACCGGTGCGGCGGTGATGACCTGCGTCGTCTCGGCCGTGCTGGCGGTGATGGCGACGACGCCGGCGGTGCAGTTCGCGCGAGCGGCCCAGGAGTGCGTGGTCGCCGTCCTGGTCGCCGCGATCGGTGCGATGGCCACCATCGGCTTCGACCCCGTGGTGTCGGTGGTGCGGTTCGAGTACGTCACCCTGGGCCTGGCGATCGCCGGCGCGTTCGGCGTCGTCCACCGGCTCGGCGCCGGCCTCCACGGCCTCGGGCGCCGGGGCCTGCTCGTCGTGGCGATCGGGGGCGTGCTGCTCGCGGTCACCCTGCTGTACGCCGAGATGCTGCGTCGCTACGGCTCACAGGACCTGGTCGACCACCTGCTCGGCGGCGTCCGCTGGAGCCGCGACCACCTCGGCGCCTTCCCACGCCCGATCGAGACGGTCCTCGGTGTCCCGGCGCTGGCGTGGGGCTGTCACATGCGCGCCCGCCGCCGGCAGGGCTGGTGGCTGTGCGCCTTCGGCGTCGCGGCGACCGCCCCGGTGGCCAACGCCCTGGTCAACCCGGCCATCTCGCTGCTGGAGTGCGGCCTCTCGGTGCTCTACGGGCTGGTCGTCGGCCTGGTGATCGGCTACGTCATCATCCGCGCCGACCTGGCGCTCACCGGCTCCCGAGGGCAGGGCGGTCGCCGCCTGGAAGAGGCCAGCGCGGTCCGGCCCGAGCCTCCGCGCACGGCCGCTCTGCTGTGACGCACCCGAGGCACTAGGTTCGACACATGGCCCGGGAGCGCGTGTCCGAGATCGTGGCGGAGATGGTGGCCAACGTGATGAGCGTGGCCGTCGAGCCGGGCGACACGGTGGCGGCAGGCGACGTCCTGGTCCTGTTGGAGTCGATGAAGATGGAGATCCCCGTCTTCGCCGAGGACGACGGCACCGTGCGGTCGGTGAAGATCGCGCCGGCCGACGTCGTGCAGGAGGGCGACGTGTTGCTGGAGCTCGTGCTCACCGACTGAGCCGTTCGCGATCTCAGCAGAGGGGGCGGGATTCGAACCCGCGGCTGACATCTCTGCCAGCGACCGCTTTCAAGGCGGTTCCGATCGGCCACTCCGGCACCCCTCCGTGCCCGCCGGCGCTCCGACGGCACGGGTCCACACTAGGAGAGGTGGCGCCGGGACCTACTCCGAGCCACCCAGCTCGAGCTCGACCTCGTCGTAGGCGAGGTCGTTGATGCGCTGGACGTGTCGCTGGACGTCCATGACCAGCCGCTTCAGCTCGACCCGGGTCGCCTCCACGTCGTGGGTCTCCAGGATCTGCGCGCCCAGGGTGCTGATCCGGGACAGGAGCGCGTTGCGCTCACGGAACGCCGAGCCGCCACGGGCCGCCAGCCATCCGTCGTCGGACCCCGCGGCCTCGCCGACCAGCGCGTCGCGGACGCCGGCCATCCGCTGCCGGACCAGCCAGCGCCAGTTGCCCAGCGGGATCCCGGGCTTGCGGGGGGCGTCGAGAGCCTGGTCCAGGGACTGGAGGGCGGCCGGAAGGCCGGGGGGCACGGTGGTCATCAGGCGGCCTCCTCGGGCCGGGGTACTCGAGTGTGACGCAGGTCACTGCGGCCCACAAGCCCGCGTTTGGGTGCTGAGACCGTCCCGTGTTCAATCACGCCTGTGACCGTGAGCGAGCCCGCCGACTACCGGATGGCATCCGCCTTCGTGGCGCGGCTGCTCGGCCTTTCACTGGTCGGCATCGCCCTGGTGCTCTTCGCCGGCACGGCCGTGGTGGCACTGGCCGGACTGCCGCCGGACCTCCTGATCGGGGTGGTGCTCGTCTGCGTGCTGGCCGCCGGCGGCTTCGCCTGGTGGCTGCGGTCGCGGGCCTGGGTGCTCCGCTGCACCGACGCCGGCTATCGCGTGCGGCTGGTCCGCGGCGCCGGGGTGAGGGAGGGGCGGTGGAGCCAGGTCGAGGACGCCGTGGCGGCGTACCGTCGCGGCGTCGCCTGCCTCGAGCTGCGGCTGCGGGACGGGCGGACCACCACCATCCCGGTCGGCGTGCTGGCTGTGGACAAGGACGAGCTCGTGCGCGAGCTCCAGGGCCGCCTGCAGCGCGGCCACGGGCTGCGACCGCTGTGACCCGGCGGCGCCCGGGCTGGGGCCCGCGCGGTTTCGACCTGCCCGCGGCGTCCTTGTAGCCTGCTCCGCGGAGGCGTCGCCTAGTCCGGTCTATGGCGCCCGCCTGCTAAGCGGGTTTGGGTCAACAGCCCATCGCGGGTTCAAATCCCGCCGCCTCCGCTGCGCGTCGCGACGACGCCGGTCGGCTCCCACCCGGGCGGGTGGGAGCCGACGACAATTTTCGGCATATTTCTGCATCCGGCGCGTCGCAGGACCGTTCTTCACCCCGGATCCGACGTTCCGCCGGTCCGGCGACGCGGCCGGGCCGCCGTCATCCGCATCGCCAGCTGTCAGGCATGGCCTGTCACTTGATGCAACTCAGCCTCGAACCACGCGTGCGGGAGGGCGTCACAGTGGTCTCAGGGGCCCCACGAGGCTTCAATACCCAATTGCGGGCATGCTCCATCACGGGCTGGTCAAGCACCATCCAACTGCATGTTTTTGCAATGCAATTTGTTGAGGCATCGGGGGGCTCACGCCTTGTATGACCCTGCCGACAGACTACCGGAGGTGGGCCATTCCGTGGGCTCCCATAACGAGCAAGGTGGGGAAAACAATGACCAACTTCGTGCGCAGGATCGCCGTCGTCGTCGGCGCCGCAGCACTGTCCGTCGGCCTGATCGGCGCAGCCGCCGCACCCGCCCATGCTGACGGCGGTGGCTCGGTCGTCAAGCAGAGCCGTGACTCCAGCTGGCCGAGCTGACCACACCACAGACTTGAGACGAGGACCCGACTTCCCCCCACTTGTCTGGTTCTAGCGCCTACCCCCCAGGCCCGTCTCAACAGCACGAGGGCAGTGACCGCGAGGTCGCTGCCCTCGTGATATTTCCTCGGACGCACACGGAACGTCCGAGGAAGGGCGCCGGCGGAGTGATCGGGTCTCAGGCCAGGGATCACTCCGTCGGGTCGTCCTCGACGTCCTCGTGGCCGGAGATGCCCATCCGGCCCATGGTGTAGCCGAGCTGGAAGCGCGTGTCGGCGTCGTACTCGGCCTTGAGGTCGGCCACGTAGCCCGCGTAGGTGCGCGGGCTGACCCCCAGCCGCTTGGCGCTCACCGGGTCGCTGTGACCCTCGATCAGCATCCGCATGGTCATCGCCCGCTGCTCGGCGGCGATGTCCTTCATCAACGAGGTCTCGCGGTTGGTGAACGGCCGGCCGCGCTCCCACGACCGCTCGAAGATGTCGACCAGGTAGGCGACCAGCGCCGGCTCCCGCACGAGGACCGCGACGCCGAACTCCTCGGCGTAGGGGATCACGGCGACGCGCCGGTCCACCAGGATCATCCGGTTGAAGAACTCGTCGAGGGTCCGCACCTCTGCCCCCCGGGCGGTGACCGCCGAGACGTACTTGTGGGTGACCGAGCTGCGCCGGGCGCTGTGCTGGTAGAGCGTGCGCATCTTCGCGCCGCGCTCGAGCAGCTCGATGTCCCGCAGCGCCGCCTTGGCGAGGAACCGCGGGTCGCGGCCGGCCTGCGGCTGGGCGGTGAGCATCTCCTCCTCGCACTCGCCCACGAGCTGCTCGAGGACGGTCTGGATGACGTTGCCGCGCAGGTACTGGAACGGCCCGCGGGCCGAGGACTGCGGGGCCCGTCGCCAGCTCTGCGCGAGGTTGCTGAAGGCCGAGGACCACTGCGAGGACTCCGAGAGGAGCTTGGCGGCCTCCTGGCTCATCGGGGAGACCACCCGGGACTGGACGCTGGTCGGGTCCTCGGGCGCCCAGCCGTCCTGCTCGCTGTCGAAGACGAGCAGCCCCATCTGCACGAGCAGGTCGAAGGCGCCGCGCAGCTCGCCGTCCTCCGCTATGCGGTAGTCGGACGCAGCGATCTGGCCCTTCTGGCAGACCTCTTCGTAGAGCTTGGTGGCGTCATCCTCGAAGAGAGCGCGCTCATCGGCTCCGTAGCCCGGCATGACTACCCACCTCTCGCCACCTCTCGACGGCCGCAGTTCACGCAACGCCGATGATCCCACACCGCAGCGCGGCGCGGAGAGCCTCCCGTGTCGTCAGGACACAGGCGCTCAGACCAGGCTGCGCGGCGACTGCGAGGGCGTCGTGCGCGGCGAGGACGCGGGCGGGGTGTCGATCACCGGCATCCGGCCGGCCGGCGCGTGCGCCGGCGTCGTGCGTGGCGAGGACACGGGAGGCGTGTTGATGACCGGCAGCCGGGAGGTGAGTCCGGCAGAGGCCGCGGCCCGCTGGAAGGCGTCGGCGGACTCGGCCACCAGACCCGCCTGCGCGGTCAGGGTGCCGACCTCGAACCACACCTGCGCAGCCTCGCGGTCGGCGCCGACCCCGGTCAGCGTGCCGATGGCCCGCCGATACCACTGCTGGGCCTCCTCGCGCTCGCCGGACATCCAGGCGGTCTGCCCGAGCAGGACCAGGGCATCCACGGCGATCAGCGGCTCGGCGTCGGCGTAGAGCTCGACCACCTCGAGCGCCTTCTCCGCCGCGCCCTGCGCGTCTCCCGCGACCAGCAGCGCCTGCGCGTTCACGAGCTGGTTGCGGGCGCGCTCGCCGGGGCTGGCCTGGCTCCACTCCAGCTCCCTGTCCGCGAGCCGGAGCTGCTCGCGGGCGTCCTCGAGCCGGGGCGGGTCGGTGCGAAGCATGATCGCGCTCAGTCTGGGTCCGCAGGCTCCCGACGTCACGCGACCGCTCGGTGTTCTCGAGCAGGTGCAGAGCCCGCTTGGCGAGCGGGAGCGCGCCCGCGACATCGCCGGACTCGGCGCGGAACGAGCTGGCGTTCCAGTACGCCGACGCGCGGGCCACGGGCGAGCTCAGCCGCTCGGAGGCGGAGATGGCCCGGTCGCACAGCTCCGCGGCCTCCTCGGCGCGGCCGCTGACGAACAGGGCGGCGGCCAGGGTCACCGCGAGACGGATGCCCTCCTCGGTGCCCAAGGCCTCGTCGGCGAGCGTGGACAGCTGGGCCTGCGCGACCGCGATGGCGCGCTCGAACTGTCCCGCCTCGCGCCAGATGCCGCAGAGCGATGTGGCGACCTTGAGCCGGATGACCGAGTCGGTCGCGTCGTGGAGCAGGGCCTGCAAGCGCAGGTGTCGCGGCAGGGATCGCCGAGCCGGTCGAGGGCCGCGGCCTCGACGTAGCGGGCACGCTCGACGCCACCCGGCACGGCCTGGAGTCCGGGCGAGCCGAGTGCCTCGCGCGCGAGGGCGAGGGCCGTGTCGCCCTCCCCGCCCGCCAGGGACAGCTCGGCGTGGTCGAGCTGCAGCTCCAGTCGGCTCGCGTCCGCCCAGCCATCGCCGTGGGCGAGGAACTCGATGGTCACGCCCAGCTTGCCGGCGAGGGTCTGGAGCAGATCGACGTTGGGGCGCCGCTGGCCGCTCTCGATGCGCGAGAGGTAGGCGACCGAGGCGTCGGCACCCGCCAGCTCGGGCTGGGTGAGCCCCGCCGCGACCCGGGCGGCCTTGATCCGACCACCCAGGACCGCCGGGTCGAGGGCGGTCAGCTGAAGCGCGAGTTCCGGAGACATAAGGCACATCTTGCCTCGAATTGCCGAAAAAGTCGTCAAGTCCCCGAATTTGGGGACGCAGTGACGGGTGGGACCCGGTTGTCTGCTCCTGACCCCACCGGCGGGAACGTCCCGCCCCCCTGACGCGAGGAGTCACCCCGATGAAGCACAAGTCCGTCCGTCTCGCCATGGTCAGCGTCGCTGTCCTGAGCGTCCTCGGTCTGAGCCAGGCGCCGGCGTCCGCCGCCGCGCGCACCGACCACCACGCGCGCACGACTCTGGTGCTGCCGCTGACCGCTAGCTGAACAACGGGGTCTGAGGCCCGGGACGGGGACCCGGGCCTACTGGCACGCCCTGGTGGTATGGACCTCCGAGACAAGTTGCCAGGACTTGCCATAGAGTGGGCAACACAGCCTCGGCGCAACCCTGTCTCAGCACAGGCCCCCCACCGCGCGCGAGACTTGTCAGGAAATGTCCTGGCGCCGGGAGCCCCCCACATGCACTCCCGGCGCCGGGCATCCTGGCTGTTCCACCCCGGTCGGCACCCCACGCCATGGCCCGAGAGGGCGCCCGGACCTGACGAGACCCGAGTCGAGCTTCTCGACCCGGGTCTCGGCGCGTCCGGCCCTACTGCCGGCGAGCTGTCGGTCAGGCCCCGAGCCGGGCCTTGAGGCCGTCGAGCTCGGTCCAGAGGACGGTCGGCAGCTGGTCGCCGAACTTCTCGAACCACTCCTGGATCTGGGGGATCTCGGCCTTCCACTCCTCGGGGTCGACCTCGAGGGCCGCCGCGAGGGCCTCCTCGCTCATGTCGAGCCCGTCCACGTCCAGCGAGCCCGGCGCGGGCACGTGCCCGATCGGCGTCTCGACCGCCGCAGCCTGGCCGTCGATCCGCTCGACGATCCACTTGAGCACCCGGCTGTTCTCACCGAAGCCGGGCCACAGGAACCCGCCCTCGTCGTCGCGGCCGGAACCAGTTGACGTAGAAGATCCGCGGCAGCTTCGCCTCGTCGTTCTCCTTGCCCATGCTGATCCAGTGGCCGAAGTAGTCGCCCGCGTGGTAGCCGATGAACGGCAGCATCGCCATCGGGTCGCGACGCACGACGCCGACCTGGCCGACCGCGGCCGCGGTCGTCTCGCTGGAGAGGGTCGCGCCGAGGAAGGTGCCATGGGTCCAGTCGCGGGCCTCGTAGACGAGCGGCACCGTCGTCTTGCGCCGGCCCCCGAAGAGGATCGCGTCGATCGGCACGCCCCGCGGGTCGTCGTACTCGGGCGCGAGGATGTCGCACTGCTTGATCGGCGTGCAGTAGCGGCTGTTGGGGTGGCTGGACAGCTCCTCGCTGTCGGGCGTCCAGGGTTCGCCCTTCCAGGACGTGGCGCGGGCGGGCTCGTTCTCGAGCCCCTCCCACCAGATGTCCCCGTCCTCGGTGAGGGCGACGTTGGTGAACACCGAGTTGCCCTTGTTGATCGTCTTCATCGCGTTGGGGTTGGTGTGCTCGTTGGTGCCCGGCGCGACGCCGAAGAAGCCGTACTCCGGGTTGACCGCCCACAGCCGGCCGTCCTCGCCGATCTTCATCCACGCGATGTCGTCGCCGAGGGTCTCGACCTTCCAGCCCGGGATCGTGGGCTCCAGCATGGCGAGGTTGGTCTTGCCGCAGGCGCTCGGGAACGCCGCGGCGACGTACTTGGTGCTGCCCTCGGGGCTGGTCAGCTTGAGGATCAGCATGTGCTCGGCCAGCCAGCCCTCGTCGCGCGCCATGACGCTGGCGATGCGGAGCGCGTAGCACTTCTTGCCGAGCAGCGCGTTGCCGCCGTAGCCGGAGCCGTAGGACCAGATCGCCCGCTCCTCGGGGAACTGGACGATGTACTTGGTGTCGTTGCACGGCCAGGGGACGTCCTCCTCGCCCTCGGCGAGCGGGTGGCCGACCGAGTGCAGTGCCGGCACCCAGTGCACGTCTTCTCCGGCGGCGTCGAGCTCGGTCATCCGGTCGAGGACGTGGGAGCCCATCCGCGCCATCACCCGCATGCTCGCGGTGACGTAGGCCGAGTCGGTGATCTCGATGCCGAACATCGGCTGCTCGGCCTCGAGGTGGCCCATCACGAAGGGGATGACGTACATCGTGCGCCCGGCCATGCAGCCGTCGTAGAGCTTGCGCATGATGGCCTTCATCTCGTCCGGGGCCATCCAGTTGTTGGTGGGCCCGCAGTCCTTCTCGTCGACCGAGCAGATGTAGGTGCGGTCCTCCACGCGCGCGACGTCGGTCGGGTCGCTGGCGGCGTGGAACGAGTTCGGCTTGATCGCGGGGTCGAGCCGCGTGAAGGTGCCCGTCGAGACGAGGGCGTCGGTGAGCTCGGTCCACTCCTCGTCGGACCCGGTGCACCAGTGGATGCGCGCAGGGCGGGTCATCGCGGCGACCTCGTCGACGAAGTCGAGGATGCCCTGGTGGGTCGTGGGAGGGGTGCCCGAGTCGGAGCTGGACTCCGGGGCCGAGGTCGTGTCGCTGGCGTCCTGCGTGGCGGTCATCCGGTGTGTATTCCTCTGGCAGCGTCGCGGTACGGGGATCGCACGGCATCGTTGTCGGCGACTCTGTGGTGGTCCCATGACCACGACGGACACCCGGTGGCCTGGGGCCCCGACGCTACCTCCGTCCGGAGCCCGTACATATTGGATCGGTCCAACCGCTATGGCCCGGATCACACTGGCTGCCGGGTCCCCTTCCACACAGCGATTCGGAGGCTCCCGCGGCGTTCGCTATCCTCGACCAGTCCTGCGGACAGGTGACGAACCCACCCGCGGACAGGCGCCCGTAGCTCAACGGATAGAGCATCTGACTACGGATCAGAAGGTTGGGGGTTCGAATCCCTCCGGGCGCGCCAGGCACTCAAGGCTGTTCCCCCGCTGAGCCAGGCCAAGCGACCCCGTCGTGCGACGCCCCTGGCTCCCGGGTGACCTCCAGGCCAGCCAGCGAGTCGCACCTCGTCTCCGGAATGTCACGCGAGGCCGCGCCGCCACCGTCTGACTGAGGGTGACCCCGTGGGAGACACCGATCAGAAGGCCATACATGCGTCGCGTCGTAGTGCCCGTCTCCGTCCGGGAGGGGCACGCCGGCGATCTCGAGCAGATCGCTGCGTTGCACGCGCTGTCCCAGCTGGCCACCTACGGACCGTTCCTCCACGACAGGGCCAGGGACGCGGTGCCCGACGAGGCACACGCGTTCTGGACCGACTGGTTCGCCCAACAGCCGCAGCGACGCCGGGCACTGCTCGTGGCGGAGGACTCAGCCCGCCTCGTCGCCTTCGGACTGTGCGAGGGGAATGCCTCCGCGGCGATGCTTCGTGCCCTTCACGTACGTCCCGGCCGGCACGGGGAGGGGACGGGGTCACTGCTGCTCATGCGGTTGGTCGCAACGGCCGAGCAATGGGGTGCCCGGCGCCTGCACCTGAACGTCATCGTCCACAACCTCAACGCGCGGAGGTTCTACGAGGCGCACCACTGGAGTGACACCGGGCACCGGTTCACGCATGCCGTCGGAGGACAGCTCGTGATGGTCGCGCGATACGTGCACCTCAGCGGCGCCGACCAACGCGTCACAGCCCAGCACTCAGCCGCGTCTCACCTACACAGTCGCGACGACCATTGACGGAGGCCCACAGTGCGAGTCCTTGTCCTCGGTGCCACAGGAGCGGTCGGCAGCCGGCTGCTACCGAAACTGACCAGCGCAGGCCACGACGTCGTCGGCGGCGCCCGCCACACACCAGACATCAGCACCCCGGGCGTGCGCTACGAAGACATCGACCTTCTGGACGCGCCGCAGGCCCGAGATCTCGTCCTGGCAACTCGACCCGATGTCATCATCCACCAGGCAACGGCATTGACCGGGCTGGGCAACAACCTGCGCCGGTTCGACGCTGCCTTCGAGACCACGAACCGACTCCGCACCGAGGGAACCGCCACCCTCATCGAGGCGGCTGGGGAGCTGGAAAGCCCCCCTCGGCTCATCGTCCAAAGCTTCTGCGGCTGGCCCTGGGCACCCACGGGAGGTCCGGTCAAGTCCGAGGACGACGACTGGGACCCCGACCCGGCACCCTCCTTCCGCCGTACGTTCGCGGCCCTCCGCAGGCTCGAAGAACTCGTCCGGGCGTACCCGCAGGGGGTGGTCCTTCGATACGGGGCCCTCTATGGGCCAGGGACCTCGCTGACCCTGGGCGGGGACCAGATCGAGGCGATCCGGAAGCGCCAGTTCCCGCTGGTGGGACCGGCCACGGCCGTCTGGTCCTTCCTGCACGTCGACGACGCGGCAGATGCGGCGGTCGCAGCCATCACGGCCGGGAGCGGCGTCTACAACGTGGCAGACGACGCGCCGGTCGCTGTCGCCGAGTTCCTTCCCGAGCTGGCCCGGGTCTGCCAGGCACCGACACCCCGCCGGGTCCCGATCTGGCTTGCCCGGCTCGCTGGTGGTCGCGGCCTCGTCCACATGATGGTCAGCGCGCGCGGTTCGTCCAACGTCAAGGCCAAGGCAGAGCTCGGGTGGCAGCCCGCGCACCCGTCCTGGCGCACCGGTTTCGCCGCCGACCTCGAGACGCCGGTGCCGGCGTGAGCACCGCTGCGCAGGGCGATGACCCCCGGGTCGGGCGGAATCGGTGAGTCTCGCCGCGGAGCGGGTGCTTCTGGTTGTCACCCTCGTCTGCCTGGCGGCGAACCTTGTGATCGTCGTCGCGAAGACGGTGAGCGCGCACTTCGTGATGGACAACGTGCTGGAAGTCGGGCTCAAGCCTCGGCACGTCCCTCTTCTGGCCGTCCTCGAGGGGTTGGGCTGTGCGGGCCTCGTGGCAGGCCTGCTAGGGACCCCGGTCGTCGGGGTGGCGGCGTCGTCGGAGCTCGTGGCGTTCTTCGTCGTCGCCGTGCTCGCCCACCTTCGGGCCAGCGTCCTCCACAGCATCGGATTTCCGCTGATCTTCCTCGCCCTTGCGGCGTGCAGCCTGATCTACTTCCTCGTCACATCCTGAGCAGGAGACGCGCAGCTGCTGCTGCCCTCGCCGAAGTGGCGCGCCCGTGTCGGCAGGCGGCCGACCTGCGACGCCGCGGAGCTGGAAAGGAACCGAGACCTTGCTGCAGTGGCAACGCAACCCACTGATGGACATGCTCGGCATCGACGTGCCGATCGTGCAGGCACCGATCGGGTCGCCGTGCAGCGTGGAGCTGGTGCTCGCGTCCTCGGCGGCCGGCGCTCTCGGCGTCCTGCCCGTCACGTGGGACACCGACGCGCACCTCGAAGAACGAGTCGCGGCACTCACCCGGGGCAGGAGCGATCGCGTGGCTGTGAACCTCGTCCTGGAGTGGCCGTTCGAACGCAAGCTGCGGTACTGCCTGGACGCAGGGATACGGATCGTCTCCACCTTCTGGGGTCCACCTGGCGACGTCACCCCCCTCGTGCACGGTGCCGGCGCGGTGCATGTCCACACCGTCGGATCCGTCGACGAGGCCAAGAGAGCCGCCGACTGCGGTGTGGACGTCATCGTGGCTCAAGGCTGGGAAGCGGGTGGACACGTTCGAGGCAGCACCGGGCTGCTGGCTCTGGTTCCCGAGGTCGTCGACGCGGTCTCGCCTGTACCCGTCCTGGCGGCGGGCGGGATCAGCGACGGGCGCGGGCTTGCCGCCGCACTGACTCTCGGCGCGCAAGGAGCCTGGGTGGGGTCCGCCTTCCTTCTGGCGACCGAGGCCGCGACCCAGGACGCCTACCGAGCCGCTGTGCGACGGTCGACCGCGGACGACACGGTGCACGGCATCGTCTTCGACAAGGGCTGGCCGGACGCGCCGCACCGGATGATCCGCAACCAGACCGTCCGCGACTGGGAGACGGCTGGCCGGCCTGTCGGCGAGGAGCGCCCCGGGTCGCACGACGTGATCGCCACGTCGGCGGACGGCACCCCGATCGAGCGCTACGCAGACGTTGCGCCCACCCGGGGCGCGACCGGCCTCACCGGGGAGATGGCCCTGTACGCCGGGCAGGGGGTAGGGCAGATCGCTGTGGAAGCGTCGGCCGCTCGGATAGTTGAGCGCATGTCCTCCCAGGCGCTCGAGGTGCTCAGCCAGGCAAGGACCTCAGGTGCCCGCTGAGGCGATCACGGCTCGGCCACCGGCGGCAGTGGGGACGTTGCGGAGCGATCGGTTGACGAGCAGAGAGACGTCAAGCGCCGGGGCACTATGAGTGATCGCGCCGACGGCGATCGCCTCGACCCCGGTCAGACCGACGTCGCGCACTGTCTCAAGGGTGACGTCTCCCGACGCCTCGAGGCGGGTGGCGGCACGCTTGGCGTTGCGGCGCCGGACGGCTTCGCGGAGCTCATCGAGTGACATGTTGTCCAGCAGGATCCATTCCACGCCGCAGTCGAGGGCCTCGTCGGCTTCGGCCAGCGAGGTGACCTCCACCTCGACCCCTAGGTGCGAGCCGGACGTGACCGCCTGTCCCTGTCGAACCCCGTCGATGGCCGCTCCTATGCCACCGGCGGCTCGCAGGTGGTTCTCCTTGAGCAGCACGAGGTCGTCCAGTCCCATGCGGTGGTTGGCCCCGCCGCCGCACACCACGCTGTACTTGTCCAGCCGACGCAGCCCGGGTGCGGTCTTCCGGGTGTCTCTCAGCAGCACGTCCAGGCCCGCCAGCTCACGGAGAAACCTGCTGGTGTGAGTGGCTATCCCGGATGCTCTCTGGAGGAGGTTCAGGGCCGTGCGTTCGCCGGTGACGATGGATCGCGCCGAACCGGACAGCGTCACGATCGTCTGGCGTGAGACGAGCGGGTCGGAGTCGACGGCGTGTCTCACGACCTTCACCTGAGGGTCGATCTGACGGTAGACCTCGTCGACCATGGCCAGGCCGGCAAGCACACCTGCCTGCTTGCTGATGATCCTCGCTTCGGCTGTCGCGTCCGCAGGGACGCTCCAGAGGGTCGTCACGTCCCGCCAGGCATGATCCTCGTCCAGGGCGCCTCGCACGACGCGCCTGATGTCGCGGGCCAGGTCTGCCTCCGTCGATCCGTTCGGTGCACTGTTCTTCACACAAGGAAGACGCACCGGGCTACCCGCCCGTGACGGAGCACCCCTGCGCCGGCAGGTGTCACGCTTCGGGTCCATGTCGCGTCTCGGTAGTCATGGCTCACATCGACAGCGCGGCGGTCAGCGAGGCGTCCGTCGCGGCAGACATCGCAGGTCTCCCACGTGCGGGCACGAGGGTGGTGATCGTCTACGACAGCGGCAGCGCGGGCGACCCGGCGACCCGCGGTCGGACCGCGGAGGTGGCGCGTGCGGTCGGTCGAGGCGTGGAGGCGGCCGACCGCGTCGTCAGTCACCTCATCCCGGTCGCGGAGGTCTCGTCGAGCTGGTCGGCTCTGAGCGACGCTGACGCCATCGTGTTCGGCTGTCCGACCTACATGGGGTCTGTGTCGGCTGCCTTCAAGCAGTTCATGGAGGACAGCTTCCCGGCATGGCGGCAGCAGGCCTGGAAGGACAAGCTCGCCGGCGTCTTCACGAACTCGGCGGCCCGCTCGGGGGACAAGCTCTCGACGTTGTTGCAGCTCACGGTCTTCGCGGCTCAGCACGGGATGCTGCTTGTGTCCGTCGGCACGCTGCCAGGACACATCACCAGCACCGGTACCGAGGAGCAGCCGAACCGGTTGGGCACCTTCCTCGGCCTGATGGCCCAGAGCAACACCGACCAAGGTCCCGCGCAGGCGCCACCGGCCGTCGATCGTGCGGACGCGGAAGCGTTCGGCAGGCGTATTGCCGACGCGACGTTGCGCTGGGCGACGCCAGGCGCCCCGGATCCGCTCGCGTCCGGGACCGTGCCAGCGGCGCGATAGCGGCCCGCGTCGCGGGCTATCCACTACCGGCGGGAGCCTTGACGTCCGGTCGGGTCGCGCTGGAGTGCGTCCGGGCCGGGTCAGCGGTGAGAACAGCTCGCACCGCTGTCTCAACCATGTGCCTCACCAGCGCCGGGTCCGTGCCCTCGCCGAGGCACTGTCGGACTGCTACGTAGGGGATCGAGACGACTGCGAAGGTGACCTGCCGCAGCTTCGCCTTGGATGCGGTGCCGTACAGGTTGCGCGTCACCGATGTCAGTTGACGCTGGGCCGGTGTGTTGAGCGACGCCAGAGCCTCCCGGCTGTCGCTGGGCAGCTCAGGGTCGCGTTCCAGTCGTTCCTTGCTGGCGAGTGTGAGCAGCCTCGCGTCCTCGGGGTTCCGGGAGCAGAAGTCGATCATGCCGAGCGCCATCGCGACTGCTTGCTCCATGGGGTCGGACTCGGCTTGCGCAGCATCGACGAGGTAGGCCTGCAGCCTCTGCACGGTCCGCACCCACAGCTGGGCAACCATGTTCGAACGAGAACCGAACCGGTGGTAAAGCGTCCCTGTAGGCGCACCGCTCCGCTGGCTCACTGCCGCAGTGGTCACGCCCCGGGGCCCGGACTCGAGGAGGAGTTCGCGGACGGCACCCAGGATCTGCTCGTCGGTGTGGGTGCGGGGCCGGGGCATGGCGGAGAGCGTAGCCAGACCTCGGCGCCCGCGTTCCCTCGCTGAGCGACCCATAGAGCGATCGTTCTAGAGCAGATGATCTAATACTGCTGTGCCCGAGCGCCAGGTGTTGGAACTGGAAACCTTCCTGGAGTACCGGAATGCGCTTGTCGCCATCGCCCATCGGGTCACGGGGACCGGTGCGGACGCCGAGGACGTCGTGCAGGAGGTCTGGTTCAAGTGGGCCGCCTGCCATCACGAGGTTCGCTCGCCACGCGCCTGGCTGGCCCAGGTGACGACCCGAGCCGCCATCGACAGGTCCCGGCGGCTGAAGGCTCGCCGCGAGGTCGCGTGGGATCTCGTGCCTGAGGAACCGGCTTCCGAGGCGAGCGACCCGGCCGCTGCGGCCTCGCTGCACTTGGCGACCCGAACAGCTGCCCGCATGGTCTTGGAGCGTCTCTCCCCACTGGAGAGGATCGTGTTCGTCCTTCACGACGGTCTGGACTACACCTACAACGACATCGCGATCGTTCTGGGTCGTACCGAGCCGGCAGTCAGGCAGCTCAGTCGCCGTGCTCGCCTCCACGTCCATGATCCCGGGCGTGCAGCGCCCGTCAGACGACCGCAGGTGGAAGCGGTGGTCGCAGGTCTGAACGCGGCTGCGATGGGATGCGGGCTGAGCCGGCTGCTTCTCGCCCTCTCGCCCGCCTCTGGAGAGACACGTCAGGTCTTCGCCGGTGACGAGGGGGGGAGGGTGGGCCCAGCTGGGGCAGCTCGCGTGAGTGGCACGGTCACGCGGAGTGCAGCAGCACGATCCCGGACACCACGACGACAGCTGCGACCACACGGCGAAGACTTGCTCCCTCGCGGAACACCAGCACTCCGATGAGAGTTGCGAACAGGATGCTGGTCTCACGCAGGGCGGCGACCACCGCCAGTGTGCCGTGCTGCTGCGCCCAGATCGTGGTCGCGTAGCCGGTCGATGCGAACACTCCCCCGATGATCGCCCACGTCCACAGGTCGTGGTGATCCCTGAGGGCCGCGCGAGTGCCGCGGCGGATCTGGAGAGCAACGATCGTGAGCAGGCCCTGTCCCAGGGACAGGTAGCCGGTGTAGCCCAGCACCGAGCCGGATACGCGTACGCCCAGCCCGTCGATGACGGTGTAGGACGCGATGAGCACGCTCACGGCAATCGCGACAGGGACCGCCTTGGTGGACAGGGCTGAGGTGTCGGCCTTGACCGACGCGAAGATCATCAGTCCCGCAACGATGACGCCGACTGACATGACCTGGCGTCCCGTCAGTGGGTCCCCGACGCCCATGAGGACGGTCGAGGCTACGAGGACCGGGGCAAGGCCGCGAGAGATCGGGTAGACCTGACTGAACTGCGCCAGCCCGTTCGCGTGCACAAGGGCCACTGTGTAGACGACATGGACTGCGACCGAGCTGGCGATCCACATCCAGCTGTCCCGCCCCGGCGGCGTGGAGAGCGTGATGAGAAGCAGTCCGAACCCGACGCTCACCCAGCCCATCATCGTGAACCCGAGCGCCTGGTCCTTGAACCGGTACGCCATCGAGCTCCACGTGGCGTGCAACAACGCTGATGCCAGCGCTGCTGCCGTTACGGCGCCATCCACCAAGTCCCCGCTCGCGTCGTCGTTGCTGCCGCCCGTCCATCGAGGCGTTGCGGACACCCGGTAGACGCGCGCGACGGTGCGGGTGGTGACAGGGGAGCGGGCAGGTTCGCCGCAGAGTGCTGGAGGTCACACGGGCTGGTGGCCTGAGGCCACAAGGAATGCCGGGACCTCCAGCAGGTGAGTGGCGGCTCCGTGTCACGTCCCCCGCAGGTTGCAGCGTCCTAGACAGGGAGGGGCCACGAAGGGAGATGGACGGGTGAGGGCGAAGCTCGCAGTCGCATGCGTGATTCTCGAGCCGGCGCCCTTCCTGCTCGCACTGCTCGCCGCAGTACTGCTCATCCCTGGATCCAGGGCAGGGGCCGTCCGGCCATCCAGCACCACCACCTCACCGGCCGAGTAGCCGCGCAGAGCGAGTAGCCGGCGATCACGCGGCAGACCGCGCCGTCTGCACGCAGGACCCGCCGCGAGACCACGAAGGGCTTGATGGATGAGCCGGCTCAGCTCGCTCGCACGATCGATGCCTCGTCAGTTCTGGTTCATCTGGTTCGGGACCATCGTCAACCGCATCGGCTCACTCGTGGGGCTGTTTCTTGCCGTGTTCCTCGCGGGCGAGCGAGGATTCTCGTCTCGCCAGACAGCGGTTCTGCTGCTGCTGTGGGGAGCGGGATCCGTCCTCGGCCGCCTCGCAGGGGGAGTGGCGGCCGACGCACTCGGACGGGCGCGGACGCTGTCCGCTTCGATGCTGTTGACCGCCGTCTCGTACGTCGCGCTGTTGCCGAGCTGGGATCTCTTGGTGACGGGACTGCTGTTGTTCACCGCCGGCGCCGCGACGGACGCGTACCGACCGGCGGTCAACGCCCTCGTGGCCGACCTCGTTCCCCGAGAGGATCGTCTGCAGGCGTACGCGCTGCTCTACTGGGCAATCAATGTCGGTGTCGGCGTGGGGGCCGTCAGTGGCGGGTTCATCGCACGGGCCGGGTTCGAACCGCTGCTCGTCGTCGACAGCGTGACGAGCCTGGCGTTCGCGGCGCTGGTCTGGGGCGGCGTACCCCGAGAGTCGCGGCGGTCCTCCTCCTCGCCGCAGACCACGGCCGGGAAGGATCGAGCCCTCCGTGACAAGGACCTCATCCTGATGACCTGCGCGACCGCGCTCTACGCACTCGTCTTCATGCAAGGCACCAGCACGTTCGCGCTCGTGGTCACCCGCGACACGGGTACGTCCACGGTCTACGGACTGGTGGCTGCGGTCAACCCGCTCACGGTGATCGCGATCCAGCCGGCGCTGTTTCGGGTGATGTCGCGGCTCACGCCTCGAAGCCTCACATCTCTGGGTTCGGTCGTGACCGGCGGCGGGTTCGCGGCTGTGGCCTTCGTGAACGGCCCGTGGGGATTCGGTGCCTGCGTCTTCGTGTGGTCACTGGGTGAGATCGCGTTCAACGCCGGGGCGCCGACGGTCGTGGGCAACCTCTCGCCCTCGCACGCCCTCGGCCGGTACCAAGGGATCTGGGGCTCAGCATGGAGCGTCGGGCTGCTCACGGGGCCAGCTGCCGGGGTGCTCGTGCTCGGTCTGGCTGGCCCCAGGACCCTGTGGCTTGGCTGCCTCGCCCTCTGCCTGGTGGCAGCATGGATGTGCAGCTTGGTCCGCAACGCCGACCCCGGATAGATCCGACTGTCCCGCCGCGCTCCTCGGTGGAGTGGACCACGCCGGAGCCGAGTGCCGCGAATGGATTCGTTCCCAAGTGAATCGATGACGCCCGGAGGCACGGACGTGCCACGCTGCGCCGCATGACGACAGCAGTGGTCGAGGACTTCGGGTTCCTGGTGGGCACGTGGACGGTCTTCCACCAGAGGCTCCGCGCCCCGCTCTCCGGCAAGAGGAGTGGTACGAGTTCAGCGGTGATGCGCGCGGCCAGGTCCTCTTGGACGGGGGAGTCAGCGTCGACGAGGTCGAGCTGGCTGATGGTCAACGGGGGATGTCGCTGCGGCTGCGGGACCCGGAGACCGACGAGTGGACCATCTTCTGGGTCAACAGCCGGGACGGAGCACTGCAGGCTCCCGTCAGGGGGCACTGGAAGGACGGCGTGTTCGAGGCGCACGGCGTCGACGAGTACGAGGGCCGACCGATCCGCGCCCGCTACCTGTGGTCGAGACTCACGCCGACCAGCGCTCAGTGGGAGCAGGCCTTCTCGCAGGACGACGGGGCCAGCTGGGAGACCAACTGGGTCATGACCTGGGCACGGACGCTCGGGTCGTCCTAGCACCGTGATCGAGTTCCGGCTGACGCTCGAGGTCCTGGGCAAGACGAGCTTCGGTTTCTCCCCGCTCGGGGAGCTCGCCGCCAGCCTCCGGGCTCTGGGCCACGGCAGGGCGAGAGCCCCGTTCCGGCCATGGCTGCAGGAGGTCGCAGCGGGCCTCCGGGCCGTGGACCTCTCGCTGCTCCAGGCCGTCGTACCCCCTGGTTACGTCGCCCCGGACTTCATGTTCGCGTGGTCGCCCGATCCCCGCACGACGATCGAGCAGCAGCTGGCGGCACTCGAGGACGTCCCGGCCGAGGTCGTCACCCGCGACCTGCGCCAGGTGTGGGAAGGGCGGAGACCGCCGGAGCGGCTCGGGGACCTCCTGGCAGGAGGAGGACGCACCGAGCTCGTGACCGGGCTCGCGGCGTACTGGGACGTCGCGGTGCGGCCGTTCTGGCCGAGGATCCGCGCCGCGATCGACGAGGACATCGCCTACCGGGCCAGCCGGGTCCTGGCGCACGGGCTCTACGGGGTCCTCGAGGACCTGCACCCCGAGGTCTCGGTGCGGGACGAGGTGTTGGCCGTCGACAAGCCCCAGCACCCGGACGCGGCGTTCGCCACCCCCACCCTGACGCTCATCCCGTCGGTCTTCGCGTGGCCCCAGCTGGTCGTCGCGCACAGTGCTCCGGACTGCTTCGAGCTGCAGTACGCGACGCGCGGCGTGGGCCGCGTGTGGGAGGGGCTCGCCGCTGGTGAGGACCACGGCAGCGCGTTCTCCGCGCTGGTCGGGCGCACCAGGGCCGCCATCCTGGTCCGGCTTGCGACGCCGCACTCGACCACCCAGCTGGCGCGGGTCCTGGGCAGCAGCCCGGGCTCGGTGAGCGCGCACCTGTCGGTCCTGCGGCGCAACGGGCTCGTGAGCTCGACGCGCGCGGGTCGCAGTGTCATGTACCAGCGCACCTCGCTGGCCACCTCGGTCCTGGCCGCGAGCGAGCCCGCGGCCGCAAGCGAGTCGGCCTGAGACCCGCGGGCCGCCCCACCAGGGCCGCCGTCAACGCAGGCGCGATCCCGCCGTCGGCGTCAGCGTGAGGGTCTGCGAGCCCGGTCCCACGAGGCTCGCCCTCGCTGCCCTGGAGCTCTCCAGAGCGGCCCGGTCCGTGAACCGGGAGACCCAGCAGAGGACCAGGTCGTCCCTCACCGGAAGGGCGGGGAAGCCGTTCGGCGCGACCAGGGATGCGAACGCCGCGACGACCGTGGCGCCGGTCTCCTCGAGGTCGGGCAGCGTCTGAGCCGTGAACCGCATGATCCGGTCGTCGAGCTCGGCGGCCGAGGCGACCGGTTGCACGACGATCTCGAAGACGCCGGCCGACGACCCGGCCGAGAGTGAGGTGTCCGTCCGCAGCTGCAGCGGGCGCATCATCAGGACGTTGTCCGAGTCGATCATCGTCGCGTTGGCGGGTTCGCGATACGCCTTCCACACTGGCCCGTAGTAGAACGCCTCCAGGCTCCTGGTCCGTGCGTCGAGATCGTCGAAGCCACGGAGCCACACGAAGAGATCGGGATCGTCGAGCTCCCGGAACTGTCCGAGCACGTGGATGCCGACATCCTCCTGACCTCGGACGAAGTGCCGCTCGAACAGCTCGATCAACGCGTCGCGACGCCCGGGGTGGAGCGTGTACTGCCGTAGCTCGACCACTCCCTGGCCGAGCGCTTTCACGCCGTCGCTCCGCGAGCCGGCGTGCCCGGGACGCCGAGGTCGTCGACATGGCCGGCTGCCGCCCACGTGGTGCTCACGGACTCACCTTGGCACTCGAGCAGGACGAGGGACCATCGATTCGGACTGGACGGAATCAGACGAACCTCCCGGGTGCCCTGGGGCACCCGGGAGGTGGTCAGGCCTGGTCAGCCCTGGTCAGGCGTGCTGAGCGACCCGTCCCGTGACGACCTGCTCGACGGTGTGGTCGTCAGTGTGCTCGACCCGGCGAGCGTGCCAGAACCCGAGCATGACGAGCACCAGGAGCAGGGCGGCCGCACCGAAGGAGGCGAACGCGGCGATGCCCGCGATGGTGCCGATCGTGGCGAACGCGTACCCGTAGAGGAGCAGGCCGCGCAGGGTGTCGCCCATGAACAGTGTCTGGCGCAGCTGACCGAGCGCCTGGCCCTCAGGTGCCGCCTTCTGCTCGTCGGACAGCTGGATGAACTCCCCGCTGACCTCTTCGTAGGTGCGGCCATCGCTGGAGGCGTTCATGTGCACCAGGATGTAGTGGTCGGCGAACGCCTTGGCCTCGGGACCGGTGTCCAGCTTGCTGCCGGCGTACGGCTTGAGGGCCTCCTGGTCGGCCTTCGGAAGGTCGGCGGTCGCCTCAGCGGTCGGCATGGTGATGTCCTGCATGACCAGCTGGTCGTGCACTTGGTTGCCGATGAAGGTGTTGGCCCAGACGAGCAGACCGCCCGACGTGATCAGGACGGCGACGAGCACCAGTCCGGTGAACGAAATCAGTTTGTCGAATGCGGAGCGCATGATCTTTCTCCTGGGATCGGCGGGGCCCTACTGCTCCGCGGTGTCTCTGACGCTATGAGCGCCGGGAGGCGGCGATCAGGGGCGGAAGACAGCCCTTTGCCTCTCCAAGGTCCCGACCTGCCTGGGACCAAGGACCCTCGCGCGCCCGGACCGCGCGGCAGAGGCTGCGGCTATGTCTGTGACGAGTGAGCTGGGGCCGCCACCGGCCGACGTGCTGCTGGCCGACGGGTCGATCGCCGTGATCCGGCGCCTGCGACCTGGTGACGGCCCCGCCCTGCACGAGCTGCACGAGCAGGTGTCCGACGAGGCGATCCGGATGCGGTTCTTCAGCGTCGCCCGGCACGCCGCGCACGCGTACGTCGACCACGTGCTCGGCGACCCGGAGACACTGGCACTGGTCGCCGAGCGGCAGGGCCGGCTCGTCGGCCTCGCGACCGCCGAGCTGCTCACGGCGGGGCGCGCCGAGGTGGCCTTCCTGGTCGCCGACGAGGCGCGCGGCCAGGGCGTGGGCACCTTGCTGCTGGAGCACGTGGCGGCCCTGGCGCTGGCCAGGGGGGTCACCGAGCTCGAGGCGGACGTCCTCACCGAGAACCACGCGATGCTGCGGGTGTTCTCCGACGCGGGTTACACCAACCAGCGCACCTTCGACCTCGGAACCGTGGTGCTGACGCTGGGCACGGGTGCGACGCAGGAGTCGACCGAGCGTGCCGACGACCGGGAGTTCCGGGCCGAGGCCCGGTCGTTGCGGCCGATGCTGCGGCCGTCCTCGGTCGCCGTCGTCGGCGCCCGCTCGGACGGCACCGGGATCGGGGCGACCGTGCTCTGCTCGGTCGTCGACGCCGGCTTCCGCGGTCGCGTGGTGGCCATCCACCCGCGTGTCGAGGACCTGGCGGGCGTGCCGACGTACGCCTCGCTGCTCGATGTGCCCGGCGGGGTCGAGATGGTGGTCATCTGCGTCCCGGCCGGTCGGGTCCTGGACGTGTTCCGGGACGCGGTCGAGGCCGGGGTGCGGTCGGCGGTCGTCGTCTCCTCCGGGTTCGGCGAGCTCGGCGAGGAGGGCGCCCGGATCCAGCACGAGATGGTGACGCTCGCGCGCTCCCACGACGTCCGGGTGGTCGGGCCCAACTGCCTCGGGCTCCTCTGCAACCACCCGGACGTGCGCCTCAACGCGACCTTCCACAGCTCCGTGCCGCCGGTGGGCGGCCTGGCCGTCGCCAGCCAGTCCGGCGGCGTCGGCATCGTCCTCATGGATCTCGCCCGGGAGCTCGGCCTCGGCGTGCACACCTTCGTCTCGCTCGGCAACAAGGCCGACGTCTCCAGCAACGACCTGCTCGCAGCCTGGTACGACGACCCCGAGGTGAGTGCAGCCGCGCTGTACCTCGAGTCGTTCGGCAACTCCGCGAAGTTCGCGCGGTTCGCACGCCGGTTCGCCCGCCGCAAGCCGTTGCTGGCGGTGGTCGGGGGCCGGTCCGCCAGCGGCAGCCGCGCCGGGGCCTCGCACACAGCGGCCGCGGCCACGCCCGGGGTCGGCGTGGACGCGCTCTTCGCCCAGGCCGGGGTGATCGGGTGCCGCGACGCCGAGGACCTGGCGCGCACGGCGGTGTTCCTGACCGAGCAGCCGCTGCCCGCGGGGCGACGGCTGGCGATCCTGTCGAACGCCGGCGGCATGGGCGTCCTCGCGGCCGACGCGGCCGCCGAGGAGGGGTTCGAGGTCCCCGAGTTCTCGGCGGGCCTCCAGCGCCGGCTCGGCGAGCTGGTGCACGGCACGACCGGCACGTCCAACCCCGTCGACGCCGGCGCAGGGGTGTCGCCGACGCAGCTGGCAGACCTGTTCGCCACGGTCATGGGCTCGGGCGAGGTGGACGCGGTGCTGGTCGTACCCGTCGCCACCGGGGTCACCGACGGGAGCGCCACGATGACCGAGCTCGTGCGGGCCCGGGCGGGCCACCCGGAGATCCCGGTGGTCGGCGTACCTCTCGGCGGTCTCCCGGCCGCGGCGCCGGCGGCAGCCCCGATCACGACGTACCGGACCACGGCCTCAGCCCTCCGCGCTCTCGGCCGGGCGGCGAGGTACGCAGAGTGGCTCGCCGGCGAGTCCGGGGCGCCCGAGCCGAGCGACCCGGTCCGGCTGGTCGAAGCACGGGACTGGGTCCGCCGCACCATGGGGGCAGCGGCCAGTGGCTGGCTCGACGCCACGCAGAGCGCCGGCCTGCTCGAGCGGTGGGGCATCCCGCTGCTGGGCCGCTCCGCACACTCGGCCGCTGAGGCCGTCGACTGCGCCGACCAGCTGGGGTTCCCGGTGGCCGTGAAGGTGACCGACCCGGGCGTGGTCCACAAGACCGAGCTCGGGCTGGTGCGCACCGGGCTCCGCACCCGCGAGCAGGTGCGGCAGGCCTACCGGGACTTCCGGACTGTCGTCGGCCACGCCCCCGAGGTGCTGGTGCAGCCGATGGCCTCGGGCACCGAGATCGCGCTGGGCCTCGTCCGTGACCCCTCGATGGGTCCCCTGGTGATGGTGGCCAGCGGCGGTGTTGCCACCGACGTGTGGGACGACCGGGTCTTCCTGGTGCCGCCGGTGTCACCGTCCGAGGCGGCCCGCGCCATCGGCTCGCTCCGCATCTCGCGGCTGCTCGAGGGCTTCCGGGGAGCTCCTGCCGGGGACCTCGCCGGGCTGACGGGGCTCGTGACCGCCCTCGGCCGCCTGGCCGCCGACGTCCCTGAGGTCGCCGAGCTCGACCTCAACCCCGTGATGGTCAGCGCGGACGGCTGCGCCGTCGTGGACGCCAAGGTGCGGCTCGCGACGCCTGTCGGACCCGACAGCTCGGCTCCCCGGCAGCTGCGCCCGGTGACCTGACCCGCCGGCAACCGCCGGCGCTCAGGTCAGCTCGAGGACCTCGGCGACCGGGCGACGGGGCGTGCGCGGCAGCTGACGGCGGCTGATCGCCTGCCATCCGACGCGGATGACGACGAGGGGTCGCGCCAGGTCACCCAGGACACCGAGCTGGAAGGCGGCGCGGGTCTCGGCGACCTCGATCACCTGGCTGATCGGTACGACGGAGAGGCCCTCCCTGGTGGCCGCGAGCCACATCGCGCTCAGGCCCTCGCCCGCGGTGAGGTGGGCCGCGTGGTCGTCCGTCGGAGCGCACAGGACGACCAGGCCGTCGGAGCCCTCGACCTCACGGCCGCCCATGTCGTCGACCAGGCCGGTCGTGAACCTGCGGCGACCGTGGGCCCTGAGGTCGTCGGCGCGGGGGAGCACCCCGGACGGAACGCCGTCGGTGGTGCCGCGGTCGACCCATGCGCGCTGCTCGCGCATCACCCCGCCGTCGTCGTCCTGGACGTCGACGGAACGGTTGATGAGCAACTCGGCGTGGAACCGCTCGGAGACGTCCGAGAGGGGCAGTGCGTGGGCACCTCGGGACGACGCCTGGGCAGCGAGGTGGGTGAGCTGGTCGTCGGGGATCGGCCACGAGGTGAACCGGCGGCGGTCCGTGCACCGCCTGTCGATGGCGTCGAGCAGTTGCGGCGCGTGGCGGGAGGGCGTGCTCGGCGCGAGGTCGAGACGCGCCAGCAGGTCGGGCTGACCGGGGTCGGGGAACCGGGTCACGGCGGCGGACCAGCCCAGCGCCTCCGCCACCACCTGGGCGTGGTGCAGCGCGACGCCGCAGCTGATGACCAGGTTGCGGCCCTCGGGGTCGGTCGCGGCGAGCTGGCGGGACCGGTCGGCGTACAGCTCGAGCGAGTGCGGGCCACCGCGCCAGCGCCAGGGCTGGGTGTTGTGCACGCTCGGAGCCCGGGTGGCGAGCGCGACGATGTCTCGCAGCGCCTTCCTCGGGACTCGTCGCGCGGTCACCGATCCAGCCTGCGGGTCGGCCCGGCGCGAGCACAGGGACCTTGGTCCCGAGGATCCGGGTCGCTTCGCCCGGTCCGTCCTCGACCGAAAGGAACTACCGTGAGGAGGTGACCGACGCTCCCCGTGCCACGTCCTCGGACGCGGCCGCACCCGCTCCCATCCGGGTCTTCCTGCTCGACGACCACGAGCTCGTGCGGCGGGGGATCAGGGAGCTGCTCGAGAGCGAGGGTGACATCGTCGTCGTCGGCGAGTCGGGCTCGGCGCAGGAGGCCACCCGTCGGATCCCGGCTCTGCGCCCGGACGTGGCGATCCTCGACGGCCGGCTGCCCGACGGCTCCGGCATCGACGTCTGCCGCGACATCCGCTCGGTCGATCCCTCGATCAAGGCGCTCATCCTCACGTCGTACGACGAC
This sequence comes from uncultured Actinomycetota bacterium, assembly GCA_963766475.1. GTDB lineage: Bacteria > Actinomycetota > Actinomycetes > Propionibacteriales > Nocardioidaceae > Nocardioides. The sequence goes on from CAVXZS010000016.1 coordinate 149,526, forward strand.
GATGACGCCCTGTTCGCCGCGATCATGGGGGGCGCCTCGGGATACATCCTCAAGCAGGTGCGGGGCAACGACTTCGTGGACACCGTGCGACGGGTCGCGGCCGGGCAGTCGACGCTCGACCCGGCGATGACTGCCCAGGTGCTCGAGCGGGTGCGCAACGGCCCACCCCGTGACCGGGAGCTGGAGGGGCTGACCGCGCAGGAGCAGCGCATCCTCGAGCTGATCGGGGAGGGGCTGACCAACCGCCAGGTCGCCGAGCGGATGCGCCTCGCCGAGAAGACCGTGAAGAACTACGTGTCGTCCATGCTGGCCAAGCTCGGGCTCTCCAGCCGGACCCAGGCGGCGATCTTCGCGACCAAGCATCCTCGGGGTTGACTCCGGCTCAGGCTAGGTTGAGTCGACCCCGGGAGGAGTCTGTGGCCGAGGAGCGAACGACGGACCCCGGCGACGACCATCGCGCCGACCTCGACACGCGCGCACTCGGCGACGTGGAGTTCGACGACCTCCTGCGCGAGGTGCTGAACCGCGTGCAGGGCGTGCTCGACGAGCAGGCCCGGCTGCGCCTGCTGCTCGACGCCGTGGTCACCATGGCGGCCGACCTCAGCCTCGACGGGGTCCTCTCCCGCATCGTGGCGATCGCCAGCACCCTGGTCGAGGCGCAGTACGCCGCGCTCGGCGTCCTGGACACCGGGCCGCAGCGGCGGCTGCGCACCTTCGTGCACCACGGCATGAACTCCGACGTCGTCACCGAGATCGGAGAGCTCCCCACCGGCCACGGGCTGCTGGGCCTCCTCATCGACGAGCCGCGGCCCATCCGGCTGCACGACATCGCCGCCCACCCGGCGTCGTACGGCTTCCCCGACCACCATCCTCCGATGAGCTCGTTCCTCGGGGTTCCGGTCCGGATCCGAGACAAGGTCTTCGGCAACCTCTACCTGACCGAGAAGGCGGGCGGCGGCGACTTCACCGACGACGACGAGACGGTCGTGATCGCCCTCGCGGCGGCGGCCGGCGTCGCCGTCGAGAACGCCCGTCTCTACGAGGAGGCCGAACGGCGCCAGCTCTGGCTGCGCGCGACGGCGGAGATCACCGCCCTCCTGGCCGACGCGAGCCAGGGCCGCGATGCCCTGCAGCTGGTGGCCGACCGTGCCCGGGAGGTCTCCGGGGCCGACGTCTCGTGGGTCGTCGCCGGAGCCGACAGCGAGACCCTGGAGCTGCGCGTGGTCTCGGGCGTGACCGCCGACCGCGGTGCCATGCGCGACCTCCCGATGCACCACTCCCTGGCGGCACAGGTGGTCAGGACGGGGGAGGCGCTCGCCGTGCGCGACCTCGCGGCCGACCCGCGCGCCGTGGACCCCTCCTCGACCCTCGGGTGGCCGAGACTCGGTCCCGCGGTGGTGGTGCCGCTCGGGTCCGGCGGCGGCGTGGAAGGTGCGCTGGCCCTCGCCTGGACGCCCGCGCACGCGGCGGGCTTCGACACCGTGGACGCGGCCCTGCCCGCCAGCTTCGCCGAGCAGGCGGCCCTCGCCCTCCAGGTCACCCGGTCCCGCGAGGCCCAGCAGCGGCTGGACCTGCTGGAGGACCGCGACCGCATCGGGCGGGACCTGCACGACCTGGTGATCCAGCGACTGTTCGCGGTCGGGCTCAGCCTCGAGAGCGCGGCCAAGGTGGCCCAGGTCCCCGACGTCTCCGCCCGGCTGGAGCGAGCGGTCGACGAGCTCGACGGGACGATCAAGGACATCCGCCGCACCATCTTCGCGCTGGGGGCCATGGACACCTCCACCGACGTGCAGACCGAGATCGAGCGGATCGTGGACCGCGCCGCCGCCACGTTGAAGTTCCGGCCGACGCTGCGGATCGAGGGCCCGGTCCGGTCCGTCATCGGCGTGCTCGTCGCGCCGGATGTCCTCGCGGTGCTCGGTGAGGCCCTCAGCAACGCCAGCCGGCACGCCGACGCCACCGCGGTCGAGGTGCTCGTCTCCGCCGGCGACGAGGTCGTGGTCCGGGTGACCGACGACGGCAGGGGCATGGGCGAGGAGGTGCTCGAGAGCGGGCTGGACAACATGCGCCAGCGCGCCCACAAGCACGGTGGCACGTTCGTGGTGCACTCCGAGTCCGGCACCGGCACCACGGTCACGTGGGCGGTGCCGGCCGACTCGACGGTCAGTCGCGGTCCGGGGTCCTGACCGTCTCGGTCGCGGCGGCCCGGACGACCAGGGCGACCGCCAGGCGCCGGCCCCACTCGACCGCTCGTTCGAGCTCCCGCTCGACGAGGGGGCCGCGGACGTCCTCGACCAGGAACCCACACGGCGTGGCGACCCTCTCGAGCCCTCGACGCTGACCGGCGCGGGCCGCCGAGGGTCCGGCTGCCTGCGGGAGCCACCGCACCTTGCTCACGCGGGTGTCGAAGGTCGCGAGTCCGGGAGCGGCGTGCGAGCCGAGCTCGACGGACCCCAGCCATTCACGGAGTCCGGTCGTCGCCCGCTCGCTGGAGGCACCTTGGCGTACGGCGTCCGCCCTGGTGCTGGCTCGGCTCATGCCGAACGCGTGGGTGGGCCCGCCGACGACGAGGAGGTCCAGGTCGGGCTCCAGGCGGTCCGGCGCCGAGCGAACCTCGACCAGACCGGTGTCGACACCCTCGAGCTGGATCCCGCGCGCGACCGCTCCCGCGACCTTCTCGGTGTTGCCGAACATCGACTCGAACACCACCAGGGCTCTCATGTCTCCTCCTCCGACGCAGTGGGTGCACTGGGTGCACTGGGTGCACCGCAAGCCTCGCCGGACCGGGGAGCCCAGGGCAGAGGCCTTCGGTCGGGTCAGGTCAGGACCAACGCCCCTGCTCGGCGACGGCCGTCCGCGATGCACTGGTGGTGGTGGCGAGGATCCCGATGATGCTGCGCCGGCGACGTCGTCGAGTGGGAGCGCGAGGACGGCCCGGAGCGCACACCGTGTTCGCACGGAGGGATCTCTCGTCGCCACCCGGGTCCGGTCCGCAGCAAGGAGATGACGTCGCGATGGTGAACACGTCCCAGGTCGCGGGTCCGTCTCCGGGCGCGGTCGTGGTCCTCGTCGACCGCGGCGGCTCCGGTGCCGCCGTCCGTTACGGCGCCGCGGAGGCGCTGCGCCTGGGCCGCCCGATCCGGCTCGTGCACATCGCGTCGCCCGGCGACAGCTGGCTGCGGACCGTCGGCCGGGACTCGCTGCGCCTGGCCCACGCCCTTGCCGAGGCCGAGGTGGCGGGGCGGGTCGACGTGCGCAGCGAGCTGCTGCGCGGCAGCGGTCCGCACGAGACGGCAGTGGTGGCCGCCACCGCCTCGCTGGTCGTGCTGGAGCAGCTGCGGTCGGGCTCGCAGCGAGTGCCGTCGGAGTCTGCGGCGGTCACCCTGGCAGCGGCCACGGACACGCCCGTCGTCGTCGTGCCCACCGACTGGGTCGAGCCGCTCCGCGGCGTGGTCACGGTCGGGCTGGATGCCGGGGCGGCCGACGACACCGCGGTGCGCGCGGCCATGTCCTTGGCGCGACTGCGACGCTCCGTGCTGCGCGTCGTCGTCGTAGGTGCAGGCGCCGCTCCCGTGGACGTGGAAGCCCGCCTCGTACGGCTGGGCGGGGACGCGTGCGACCTCGTGGTCGAACGCACCTCCGACGACCTGGTCGCAGCGCTCGAGGCCGCAGCGGCGTCCTCCGACCTCCTGGTCATCGAACGGCATCGCCCGGCAGTGCCGGACGAGTCGCGTCTCGGTCCGCGGGCCAGGGACCTCCTTGCCCGGGCAGGTTGCCCGGTGCTGTTGACGGCGCCCGATCCGGGCACGGAGCACGCCGTGCGCGCCCGCATCGGAGACCGGGTCGTCGTCCGGGGCACACCTCTCGGTGGCCGCGCTCGCGACGGCGAGGTCGTCGAGGTCGAGCGCATGGACGGCCGCCCGCCGTACCGCGTCCGCTGGACCGACGACGGGCAGGTGACCCTGTTCTTCCCCGGCCTGGACTCGTACGTCACACATGGGCCGCGGTGCCTCACCTAGGCGGCTGGCTAGCGTGGTCGCATGGCCAACGTGCTGGTCCTCAACGCCGGGTCGTCGTCGCTGAAGTTCCGGCTGCTCGACGCGGACACCGAGGAGACCGTCGTGCGCGGCACGGTCGAGCGGGTGGACGAGAAGGGCTGGGACGACGCCTTCGCGCAGGTCTCGCGGGCGCTCGACGACGCGGAGGTCGGGCCCGGTGACCTGCTGGCCGCCGGGCACCGGGTGGTCCACGGCGGCGACCGCTACACCGAGGCCACGGTCGTCGACGACGACGTGGAGCGGGGCATCGAGGAGCTCGTCGCGCTCGCCCCCCTGCACAACCCGCCGGCCCTGGCGGGGCTCCGCGCCACCCGGGCGGCGTTCCCCGGCCTGCGCCAGGTGGCGGTGTTCGACACCGCCTTCTTCGCCGCGCTGCCGGCCGCGGCCGCGACGTACGCCGTGGACCGCGAGGTGGCCGCGGCGACGGGCATCCGTCGGTACGGCGCCCACGGGATCAGCCACCAGCACGTCGCCGCCGAGTCGGCCCGGTTCCTCGGTCGGCCCGCGGCCGAGCTGTCCCTCGTGGTCCTCCACCTGGGCAACGGCGCCTCCGCCTCGGCGGTGCGCGGCGGCCGGCCCGTCGACACGTCGATGGGCCTGACCCCGCTCGAGGGTCTGGTGATGGGCACCCGCCCGGGCGACCTCGACCCGGGCGTGCTGCTGCACCTGCTGCGCCGCGGCTACGACGTCGACCGGCTCGAGGACCTCCTCTACCACCGCTCGGGCCTCCAGGGCCTGGCCGGTCTGCACGACTTCCGGGACCTGCTGGCGGCCGTCGACAACGGCGACGAGCACGCGCGGACGGCGTACGACGTCTACGTCCACCGGCTCCGCATGTACGTCGGCGGCTACCTCGCGGTGCTCGGCGGTGCCGATGCCGTGGTCTTCACCGCCGGAGTCGGCGAGCACGTGTCCCGGCTGCGCGAGGACGCACTCGAGGACCTCACCGCCCTGGGGATCGAGGTGGACCCGGACCGCAACCGGGCCGACACCGACGGACCCCGGCGGGTGAGCGCCGACGGGTCGCGGGTCGACGTGCTGGTCGTACCGACCGACGAGGAGCTCGCGATCGCCCGGCAGGTCCGCGACCTGCTCGGGTGAGCCGAGCGCGTCAGGTCTGGTCCGCAGGGTTCGCGGGCTCGGCCGTCGTCGAGGGTGACGCGCCTCGCTCCGGTCGGATGTCGGTGTCGACCCAGGACCAGTCGCGCACCTCGGGCAGGTCCTCGCCGTGGTCGCGGGTCCACGCGCGGGCCCGCCGGCGCAGGTCTCCCATCTCCTGCCGCAGCGCCGCGGCCCGCGAGCCCAGCGACGGCACCCGGTCGATGACGTCCATGACGAGGTGGAAGCGGTCGAGGTCGTTCATCATCACCATGTCGAAGGGCGTCGTGGTGGTGCCCTCCTCCTTGTAGCCGCGCACGTGGATGTTGTCGTGGTTGGTGCGGCGGTAGGTGAGCCGGTGGATCAGCCACGGGTAGCCGTGGTAGGCGAAGATCACCGGCCGGTCGGTCGTGAACACGGTGTCGAAGTCCCGCGCCGAGAGCCCGTGCGGGTGCTCGCGCTCGTCCTGCAGCCGCATCAGGTCCACCACGTTGACGAAGCGCACCCGAAGGTCGGGCAGCCGCTCGCGGAGGATGCTGGTGGCCGCCAGCGCCTCGAGCGTCGGCACGTCCCCCGCACAGGCGATCACGACGTCGGGGTCGTCGCCCTCGTGGGACGCCCAGTCCCAGATGCCGAGGCCTCGGGCACAGTGCAGGTCGGCCGCGTCGGCGTCCAGCCAGTCGAACTGCGGCTGCTTGCCGGCCACCACGACGTTGACGTAGTGCTGGCTCGCCAGGCAGTGCTGCATCGTCGACAGCAGGGTGTTGGTGTCCGGCGGCAGGTAGACGCGGACCACCTCGGCCTTCTTGTTCATCACGTGGTCGATGAACCCGGGGTCCTGGTGCGAGAACCCGTTGTGGTCCTGCCGCCACACGTGCGAGCTGAGCAGGTAGTTGAGCGAGGCGATGCGGGGGCGCCACTCGAGCTCACGTGTGGTCTTGAGCCACTTCGCGTGCTGGTTGAGCATCGAGTCGACGATGTGGATGAAGGCCTCGTAGCAGCTGAAGAGCCCGTGCCGGCCGGTGAGCAGGTAGCCCTCGAGCCAGCCCTGGCAGGTGTGCTCGGAGAGGATCTCCATGACCCGGCCGCTGTGGGCGAGATGCTCGTCGACGGGGAGGATCTCCCCCGCGAACACCTTGTCGGTGACCTCGTAGACGCCGTCGAGACGGTTGGAGGCGGTCTCGTCTGGACCGAAGATGCGGAAGTTGTCCGGGTTGTCGCGCACCACGTCCACGAGGTAGCGACCGAGCTCGCGGGTCGGCTCGTGCACCGAGGCACCCGGCGCGGACACCTCGACGGCGTGGTCGCGGAAGTCGGGCAGCGCCAGCGGTCGGCGCAGCAGGCCGCCGTTCGCGTGCGGGTTGGCGCTCATCCGCCGGTGACCCTCGGGGGCGAGCGCACGCAGCGACGCGACCAGGCGGCCGTCCTCGTCGAACAGCTCCTCGGGGCGGTAGGACCGCATCCACTCCTCGAGCAGCGCGCGGTGCGCGTCGTTCTCGCGGGTGGCTGCGAGCGGGACCTGGTGGGCCCGCCACGTGCCTTCGATCTGGACGCCGTCGACGACGTCGGGACCGGTCCAGCCCTTGGGTGTGACGAGGAGGACCATCGGCCACGGTCGTCGTACGACGTCGGCGTCCTCGCGGGCGGCGCGCTGGATCTCCCGGATCGTGTCGTGGGCCTGGTCGAGCGCCGCCGCCAGCTGACGGTGCACGTCGGCGGGCTCGTCACCCTCGACGGTGAGCACCTCGTGGCCGTAGCCACGCAGGAGGCTCACCAGCTCCTCCCGCGGGATCCGGGCCGGCACGGAGGGGTTGGCGATCTTGTAGCCGTTGAGGTGCAGGATCGGGAGCACCGCGCCGTCGTGGACCGGGTCGACGAACTTGTTCGCGTGCCACGACGCCGCCAGCGGGCCGGTCTCGAACTCGCCGTCCCCCACGACTGCGGCGACGAGGAGGTCCGGGTTGTCCATCGCCGCGCCATAGGCGTGCGACAGCACGTAGCCGAGCTCACCACCCTCGTGGATCGAGCCGGGCGTCTCCGGCGCGACGTGACTGGGGATCCCGCCCGGGAAGGAGAACTGCCGGAACAGCCGCTGCATCCCGGCGCCGTCCGGGCCGACGTGGGGGTAGACCTCGCTGTAGGTGCCCTCGAGCCAGGCGTTCGCCACCGCGGCCGGACCGCCGTGCCCGGGCCCGGCCAGGAAGATCGCGTTGACGTCGCGCCGGCGGATGAGCCGGTTGAGGTGGGTCCACAGCAGGTTCAGCCCGGGGGTGGTGCCCCAGTGGCCCAGCAGCCGCGGCTTGATGTCCTCGCGCTCGAGAGGCCGGCGCAGCAGCGGGTTGTCGAGCAGGTAGATCTGCCCGACCGCGACGTAGTTGGCCGCGCGCCACCAGGCGTCCAGAAGCGCCAGCTCGTCGTCGGACAGCTGCGGACCTGGGGTGGGCTGGGTCTCATCGGTCACGAGAGTCAACTCTCCGTCGTCGCGTCGCCCGTCGACAGGGTCTTAGTGCCCCAACCTCACCGGCGGGCGCGCGCTCGGTCAACCCGTGGCGGCGCGACCGTCGTCCCGACCCGAGGATCAGTCGTCTTCCCAGAACGGGCCGTAGTCCACGCCCGGCCGGTAGACCAGGCTCGGGTCGACCGTGACCTTCTTGCGGGTGACGGTCTTGTAGGTCACGACCTTCTCGCCGTTCGGGCCCATGCGGACCACCGGCACCCGGAAGTGGGTGTAGGAGGTGGTGTAGGCGTTGCGGGAGTTGCCGGGGCGCCACTCGAAGTTGAACTGCTTCATGTACTGGCGGGCGACCTTCTTCCCGATGACGTTGACGAGGATCTCGTCGTTGAAGGCGCCCAGCGCGCCCCAGTTCTCGGACCCGGTGAAGACGAGGTTCGCGTCGGGGTTGCCGGCGTAGTTGCCCTGGATCACCAGGAACTTCTGGTGGGAGTAGTAGTCGAGTGACAGGTCGACCTTGTCGTCCGGGTTGGGCACGGGATCGCTGTCGGGGTGGTAGTCGAAACCGGTGGACCGCAGCGGCATCCGCCCGCGGGGGGTCTTCGCCCCGAGGTGGCCCTTGGTGATCGCGCCGACCAGGCCGAAGCTGAACCGGGCGTTGCAGCCCTCGGCGAACTTCTGGCGGTAGGCATCGGCCAGGTAGTTGCCGCGGTGGCCCCGGATCGTGTGCATGTTGACCGCGAGCTTGGTGCGGACGCGCTTGCCGTCGGCGTTCACGGTGATGCACTGCACCCGGTCGAGGATCTTGATGATCGGGTCGTTGCCCGGGCCGAGGTAGCGGGGGAAGGTCACCGTCGTCCCGGAGTCGACGGCGTCGTCGCACGCGACCCCGTTGGCCGGGATCCCGCAGAAGTCGGGAAGCGGCTGCTGCTGCTTCTCGTAGTCCTTGGCCATGTCGTCGAAGAGGGCGACGTACTGGTTGAACAGCTCCTTGTTGCCGTCCATCAGGTAGAGGTCGTTCCACTGGTGCCGCATGGCGTTCATGGTGAGGTTGTGCGACCCGAAGAAGAGCGCCCACTTCGAGCCGCCGGCCTTGGTGAACGTGTAGAACTTCGTGTGCAGGAAGCGCTTGCGGTTGTCGGTGCGGCACCCGGAGTGGCACTTGTAGATGAAGTCGCGCTTCTTGGTGTTGGTCCCCAGGTAGCCGCGCAGCATCTTCATGGCCCTGGTGTCCTGGTGGTCGTTGAGCAGGATCTGGATGTGCACGCCGCGCTTCTTCGCCGCGATCAGGGCCTTGGCCACAGGGATCCGGTCGAAGGAGTAGAGCGCGATCCGGATCACCGCCCCCTTCTTCGTCGCCTTGATCGCGTGCATCACCTGGCGCTCGATCTTCATCCGGTCGTTCCAGCTGCCGCGGGGGTTGTTGAAGTAGGCGCCGGTCGGCACGTGGTAGCGACCGCCCTTGCCCCTCGCGCTGTCCCCGCGCGGCGGGTGCACCTTCGAGAACGAGCCGTGATCAGCGCCGGCGCTCGCGGTGTACGACGCCGGGCCCGGCGAGCCGTCCGCGGCGACCTGGGCGGCGGAGGTGGTCTGGACACCCAGGCCGGTGACGAGCACCGCCGTGGCCGCCGTGGCCACGAAGGCCGGGATCTTCTTCACGTGCACCCTTTCCGACCGGAGACCTCCTCCGCACACACCATTGACGCGCGAAAGGCACCGGAGGTTCGCTCTCCCTTGACGCATTCTGCGGGATGCCGCAAAGAACGCCGCATCCCCGCGCGATGACTTGCAGGAAGCGGACAGGTCAACACCAGCAGAAACCCGCTGGGGTACCGCTCAGGGACGACTCGGGGGAATCCCGGGTGACGGGAATGCCTTGCTCTAGATAGAAAGGTCAGCGAGGAGGAAAGATGACGCTGCTGAGCCCGAGTCAGACGCCGACGCTCGTGCGCCGGACGCTCAGCAGCGTCGCGCCGAAGGTCCTGCGCGCCGTGCTCGAGCTCGCCCTCGTGCTCGCCCTCTTCGAGCTCTACCGCTTCGGCCGCCTGCTGGCGCGCGGGGAGAGCGCAGCCGCCTACACGCACGCCCTGCAGGTCCACCACCTCGAGCGGGTCCTGCACCTGCCCTCCGAGGCGACGGTGCAGGGACTGGTGCCGTGGGACTCGGTGCTGCACGCGGCGAACGTCTACTACTTCTCGGTGCACTTCCCGACGATGATCGCCTTCCTCGTCTGGGGCTACGTGTTCCGGCCGCGCGCCGAGTACCGCTGGGCCCGCAACCTCGTGATCGCACTGACCTGCAGCGCCCTGGTCGTGCACGTGCTGTTCCCGCTGGCGCCGCCGCGGATGTTCCCGCAGTGGGGCTTCGTCGACACGATGGCGGCCTTCGGCCCCAACGCCTATGCCGGCACGAGCGGCGCGATGGCCAACCAGTTCGCCGCGATGCCGAGCCTGCACATCGGCTGGGCCGCCCTCATCGCCTACGTCATCCACCGCACCGGGCCGCGCTGGCTGGCCTGGATCGCGACCGCCCACCTCGCCGTCACGGTGCTCGTCGTCGTGGTCACCGCCAACCACTACTGGCTCGATGGAGCGGTCGCGCTGCTCCTCCTCGGGGGCGCGGCCCTGGTGATCCGCCGCCCCGAACCCGCCCGAAACACGCCGTCGGACCGGGATGCTGTGTTACATCTGCCCCATGGGGACCGCTGACGGGGTGGAGCCGGGCGCGATAGACCGCGCCGCGCTTCAGCTCATCGCCGAGGGTGTGACCGAGCTCGCCGGCTTCGAGCTCGCCGCGATCAGCATCGTCCACGACGGCCGCCTGCACCCGATCGCCGTCGCGGGCGCGGAGCACGTCCAGCCCGAGCTGTCCACGCTCAACCCCCCGGTGTCGGCGGTGCTCGCGGAGCTCGAGGACGCCGAGGACTGGGGCCTGCTCAAGTTCGTCCCCCACGAGCGGGGGTCCCGCAGGCTGGCCGACCTCTCCTACGTCCCGGACCTCGCGCCGCTCGACGCGCCGGACGCGTGGCACCCGCGGGACCTGCTGGTCGCGCTGCTCGAGGACGACGCCGGTGAGCTGCGTGGCGTCCTGTCGGTCGACGTCCCCCGCAACGGACTGCGTCCCGACGCGGAGCAGCGCCGGGTCATCGAGCAGCACGCACGGCAGGCCGGCCGCGCGGTGGTCACCCTCCTCGAACGCCACGAGTTCGAGTCCGGCATGCAGCGAGAGCGCGCGACCTCCGACTACCGCGGACAGCTGATCGACGCGCTGTCCCACCAGCTCCAGAACCCGGTCGCCGCGATCACCGGCAACCTCGAGCTCCTCTTCGACCAGCTCCAGCCCGGCGACCCGACCGAGCGGCCACTGCGTGCCATCGAGCGCGCCACCGGCCGGATCCAGGCGATGATCCAGGACCTCCTGGCGCTGGCGAAGGTCAACAACCCCCACCGACCCCTCCACGAGATCGAGGTCGACCTCTCGGCCCTGGTCCGGGTGGTCGGTGACTCGGTGCGCGCCGGTGCCGCGGCGGACGACGTGAAGATACGGCTGGAGCTACCGGCCGACCCGGTGCCGGTGCGGGGCGACCCGGGCGAGCTCGAGGACCTGGTCGGCAACCTGGTGTCCAACGCGATCAAGTACTCCGACCCCGGCGGCTCGGTGACCGCCCGCGTGCAGCGCGTGGTGGAGGGCGGATCGGCGTACGTCGAGCTGCTGGTCGTCGACGAGGGCATCGGGATCGCGGAGGAGGACCAGGGCCGCCTCTTCGAGGAGTTCTTCCGCTCGGAGAGGGTCGAGGCGCGCGCCCGTCCCGGCACCGGGCTGGGGCTGGCGGTCGTCGACCGGGTCGTGCGTCGCCATCGCGGCCGGATCGAGGTCGAGTCGGAGCTCGGCAACGGCACCACGTTCCGGGTGCTGCTGCCCCCGCTGACGACGCTGCCGTGACAACCTGATCGTCTCCGCCGGAGTTCTGGGTGGTGTGACGAGAGAGAAGCGGGCGTGATCGGCGGCCGGGACCGGCAGGAGTTCGAGGCGTTCGTCGTCGCGAGCTCCGACCGGCTGCTCCGGACGGCGTACCTCCTGACCGGCGACGGCGGCCACGCGGAGGACGTCGTCCAGTCCGCGCTGCTGCGGACGGCGCGCCGTTGGCGGTCGGCCCGGCGCTCGCCGGAGGCCTACGCGCGGACGGTGGTCGCCAACCTCGCCAAGGACCGGTGGCGCAGCCTGGGCCGCCGGCCGGCCGAGGCGCCGCTGGTGCACGACGTACCGGTGCCGGTGCCCGACGGGCTGCTCGACCGGGACGCGCTGATGCGTGCCGCACGTCGGCTGCCGCCGGGCCAGCGTGCGGTGCTGGTGCTCCGCTACTTCGACGACCTGACGGTCGAGGAGACGGCGGACGCCCTCGGCATCACGACCGGCACCGTCAAGTCACAGACCTCGCGCGCGCTCGCCAGCCTGCGGGCCGCGCTCTTGGCAGAGAGCTCTGACCAGGGCTGGGAGAAGGAGAACGCCGATGTTCACCGATGAGGACCTGATCCGCGAGCTCGAAGCCGGCTTCCGCGACGAGGCCGCGGGCCTGACGTACGCCGGCCGGGTGCCGGCGCCGCGGCGGACGCTGGTCCCGTGGACCGCCGTCCCGATCGCCGCCGCGACCGCGGCCGTGATCGTGCTGCCCCAGCTCGGCGGGGGCGGCGGCGCACCGACCACGACTCCCGCTCCGCCGCGGACCACCCAGACCGTGCCGTCGCACGTGGACGGCAGCTTCGGGAAGCCCGGACGCGGAGGCAAGGGAACCTCGCCGCAGCACGTGAAGCTGGTCATGGCGTCGTTCGACTTCGTGGGCCGGGAGTTCCGCTACCAGAAGCCCGCCGACGAGCCGGACCGCTGGATCCGGTGCCAGCTCGGCGCGAAGCTGCCCGACGGGGCCACCCCGGTCGACAAGCCGTACGACCTCGAGAAGGCGTGGTCCGGCACCGACCCCGAGAGCGGGTGGGCCGCGATCTGGATGCAGGACCCGCGCTACGGCGACGGCAGGATCATCGAGATGGACAGCCCGTTCTTCACCGAGCAGGAGCTCGTGACGATGGTGCAGACCGCGCCGGGTCAGCAGCAGCCCTTCTGACGACCAAGGCGCGGCACTAGCCTCTGGTGGGTGCCTGATCTGGTCGTCACCGGCGGGCTGTTGGTGGGAGCCGCCGGTCCGTGCGACGTCGTCGTCTCTGAGGGGCGGGTCGAGGACGTCGTACCCGCGGGGACGGCGCCGGCCGCGACCTCGTCCCTCGACGCGACGGGGTGCCTGGTGCTCCCCGGCCTGGTCGAGGCCCACTGCCACCTCGACAAGACGCTGTTCGGCCGGCCGTGGGTCTCGCACCTGGCCGCCGACGACCTGGCCTCGCGGATCGCGCACGACCGCGGGCGCCGCGCGGAGCTGGGGATCCCGGACCCCGAGGCGATGCGCGCGCTCGCTGACGCGATGGCCGGCTTCGGCACGACCACGCTCCGGACCCACACCGACGTCGATCCGGACGTCGGGCTGCGCGGTGTCGCCGCGGTCGCGGCGCTCGCTCACGACGTGCGGGACCGGATCGACGTCCAGCAGGTCGCCTTCCCGCAGCACGGGCTGCTCTCGCTCCCGGGCACCGCCGAGCTCCTCGACGAGGCGATGCAGGCCGGAGCCACGGTCGTGGGAGGCCTCGACCCGGCCGCCGAGGGCGACGCGGAGGCCTACCTCGACGTGGTGCTCGGCCTGGCCGCCCGGCACGGAGCCGCGGCCGACCTCCACTTCCACGGTCACGGAGCCGACGGGCTCCGCGAGCTGGAGCTGCTGGTGGAGCGGACGGCCGCGCTGGGGCTGCAGGGCCGGGTGGTCGCGAGCCACTGCTACGTGTTCGGCGACCTGGACGACGCCGCGGCCGGGCGGTTGGCCGAGGGGCTCGCCGGTGCCGGCATCGGGGTCGTGACCGCGGCGCCGTACAGCTTCCCGGTGCCGCCGCTCCGCCTGCTGGCCGGGACGGGCGTGGTGACCGGGATCGGCCATGACGGCATCCGGGACCTGTGGGGTCCCTACGGCACCGGCGACCTGCTGGAACGGGCCCGGCACGTGGCGTACCGCAGTGGCTTCCGGCGCGACGACGACCTCGAGCTGGTGCTGCGGGCGGCCACCACCGGCGGACGCGAGCTGCTGACCGGCGACTTCCGCGGCGTGGAGCCGGGCGCCGTGGCCGACCTGGTCGTCGTCCCCGCCACCCACGCTGCCGAAGTGATGGTGCTGGCGCCCGAGCGGCGCGCGGTCGTCAAGGGCGGTGTGGTCAGTCGGGCAGCCGGTCCGCCCGCGCCTCGACCAGCGCCGCCGGCGCGGTGAGCCGCCACGCCTCGAACGTGAGCTCGGCGAGCTCGTCGCGCTCGATGCCTTCGAGCTGGACCACCACCCAGCCGAAGCCGTAGGCGGTGAACTGCCTCTCGAACACGTCGGGCCGCTCGGCGACCAGGGCGAGCTGCTCGGCGATGGTCTGCTTCAGGCCGACGGTGCGGGTCCGCGGCCACAGGTAGCCGAACGTCCTGCGTCCCACCTCGAACGCCGACCACCGCTCGCGGTCGTGCTGGGTGACGTCGTCGAGCTGGTGGACCAGCTCGACGAAGTCCGCGATCTCGCACGCCACGTGCCGCAACCTAGTGCCCTGGCCCGACACCGGGGAGGGTGGATCCATGGAGACCCGCACCGTCTCGACCGACTACGGCGACGTCGCGATCCGGGAGTGGGGTGACCCGGACGGCAGGCTGCTCGTCGCTCTGCACTCCATGGGTCCGGTGTCCACGGGGGCGCTCTACAACCGCGCCGTCGGGCCGCTGGTCGATGCCGGCTACCACGTCGTCGCCCCGGACCTGCCGGGCTACGGACTGACGGCGCCGCTGGCGCCCGAGGAGTACGACGTCGCGCTGCTGGCCGAGCGGGTCTGGGCCTGGGTGGACGCCCTGGGCGCGGGCCGGCTCACGCTGGTCGGGCACAGCTGGGGCGGCGCGATCGCGATGCAGATGCAGGCCCAGTCGCCAGGCGCTCTCGATGCCCTGGTGCTCGTGGACAGCGGCCACATCGACTACGCCGACGTGAACGGCGCGGACGCGGGGCTGACCCTCGACCAGTGGGTGCAGCGCGCCCGGGACCGCCGCCTGGTCGTGGCGGACCGGGAGGCGCTGGCCGAAGCCGTCGAGGTGGCCGCCGACGACCCAATCGTGGACGACCTGCTGCTGGGCATGGTGGAGGACGGTGGCCGGCTGGTGCAGCGGCTGTCGCCGGAGGCCAACGGTGCTGCGCTCTTCCACCTCGGCCGGTCGAGGCAGACCGAGACCTGGCCCGCGCTGCAGGAGGAGGGCACCCCGACCCTGTTGCTCCTGGCCACCGAGCCGAAGGAGGCCTTCGAGCTCAACCAGCGCGCGGGCCACGCCTTCAAGGCGGTCATCCACCAGGCCGACGTGCAGCTGCTGGAGGGCGCCACCCACAGCCTGGTCACCGACCTCAGGGTGGCCTTCGGCCAGATCGTGGCCGAGTGGCTGGCGCGGGTCGGCACCTGACTGGACCCCTCAAGGTTGCCCCCGCCCGATGCCCCGCCAGGTATGCCGGATGCCCTACGGTGCTTCGGATGGATCCCGTGACCCGACGTTCCCTGGTGCGCGGCGCAGCGCTCGCCCCCGCGGTCCTGCTCACCGCCCCCGGTCGCTCGGACGGCCTCGAGCCGCTCGGCCCACCGTCGCTGCGCGGCCGCGACTGCGCGCCGCAGGACAAGGTGGCCAGGCTGCTCAAGCGCGACATGAGCGGCAAGCACGAGGGCCGGATGCACGGCGTCCCGTTGTCGTTCAACTGGGCGAAGGGCCCGCGCATCGGTGTCGGCAACGGCCCCGAGCGGCACGGCTTCCACGCGGTCAGCGCCTGGGGCCAGATCTACGAGGACCTCCACGGCAGCCCCGCCCGCAACGTCCGGGTCTCCTGCCGCGACATCGCGGTCTGGATCCTCTCCAAGAAGACGGGCACGTGGCGCCGCTGCAACGCGTCCAAGGTCATCAACGGTGCCAACTACGTCGAGGACTTCAGCGGCAACTCCAGCAAGCCGGCCAGCCTCCGCAACGAGCCGCACGGAGCCGTGTCGGCGACCCTCGGTGGTGGCTACAACTTTCACCTCTACTCGATCCGCGGGCGCGCGAAGATCGACCCGTACGACGTCGCCGGCGTCGTGTCGACGTACTCGGCCCGGGTGATCATGGACGACCCGAACGGCGTCGACGAGCGGGATCTCGCGCGCTACCTGGCCAGCGCCGGGGCCGACTACTGGCTGGACCAGTACGTCGGCGCCGACCCCGGCAGCGTCCGCGACGTGGGCATCGGCAAGGCGCGCTACCTCACGGCCGACTGGCTGACGCTGACCATGTCGACGCTGTCGCTGCGCAAGCTCCAGAAGCACCCGCCGCCGATCTGCGTGCGCGGTCGCGGCTGAGGTCACTCACCCCTCGGGGTGAAGCGTGGGCGGTCCGGGGAGCGGGCACCGGTTCGGGGACACCGATCCTGGGAGGTTCCGTTGGGTGCCGCATACGTGCTGGTGATCCTGGTCGTGGTCGCGCTGGTGGTCGCGGGCGTGCTGCTCTCGAGACTGGGCAGGGACCGCGCAGCGCAGCACGAGGAGGTGGTGAGCGCCGCCCACACCCTGCGCTACCAGGTGCCGGCGGGTCAGGACCCGGCCGCCGTGCTGGTCGCGCTCTCGCGGCATGGCTTCGAGGCGGTCGCCGACCCCGACGACGTGCACGCCCTGGTCATCATGTGCCCGCTGGGTCCCGCCCAGCGTGAAGAGGTGCGGATCGTCCTCGAGAACGAGGCTCAGCAGACGCTCGACCCGCAGGACCAGCACGTGCCCGGCGGCCCGGTGCGGTTCCTGGACGAGCAGGACTAGACGGGAAGGACTAGACGGAGCCCGCCGGCTCCTCGACCCGCTCCCTCTCGGGCCTCTTCTCGTCGCCGTGGCCCGGCCACCAGGCGGCATGGCCGATGAGCGCGGTGAGAGCCGGCACGAAGAACATGGCCATGACGAACGCCGCCACGAAGATGCCGAACGCCAGCGCGAACCCCATCGACAGGAAGAACGCGTTGCCGGCGAGCATCAGCGACGCGAACGTGCCGGCCAGGATCATGCCCGCGGCGGCGACGGTCGGGCCCGCGTGCTTCACCGCCTCGGCGGCGGCCTCCCTCGGCTCCAGCCCGTCGCGGGCCTCCTCCCTGAGCCGCGCGATCATCAGGATGTTGTAGTCGGTCCCGAGCGCCACCACGAAGAGGTAGACGTAGATCGGGAGCAGGAACAGGATCCCCGCGTCGCCCTTGAGGTTCTGGAAGACGAGCGCGGTGGCGCCGAGCGTCGCGCCGAAGCCGAGCCCGACCGCGGCCATGAGGTACCACGGTGCCACCAGGCTCCGGAGCAGCAGCGCGAGGATCAGCATGATCACGATGGCGGCGACGGGGAAGACCACCGAGTAGTCGCGGTTCATCGCGGCCTGGAAGTCGACGTAGACCGACGTGGTCCCGCCGACCAGCGACTCGGTCCCGTCAGGGGCCGCCGCGTGGGCGGCGTCGCGGATCGGCCCCTTGACCGCCGCGATGGCCGCGTCGGAGGCGGGGTCGTCGTCGAGGAAGACACTGAACTGCGCGACCGTGCCGTCCTCGTTGGCCTCGCCGGCCGTCGTCTGCGCGACCCCGTCCGCCTTGTCGAGTTCGGTCTGGAACGACGTGAGCTCGTCCGGGCTCAGCTGGTGGTCGTCGGTGGAGCGGAGGAAGATCGTGGTGGGGTCCGTGGCGCCGGCAGGGAAACCCTTCTCGAGGGTCTTCAGCGCCACCGCCGACTCCTCGTCCCCCGCGGTGCTGCTGCCCCCGAGGTCGAAGGAGGGGTTGAACGAGAACGCCGCGATGGCGAGCAGCGCCAGGATGCCGCCCGAGGCGAGGGCGAAGCGGCCCGGGTTGCGGGACAGGGACTGCCCGATGGCGGCGAAGCGGGCCGCCTCCGGCTCCACGAGGTACTTCTTGGAGGGCCAGAACAGGGCCCGGCCGAGCACGGTCACGACGGCCGGCACCAGCGTGAGTGCCGCCAGCAGCGTCACGGCGACGGCGATCGCCAGGGCAGGCCCGATCGAGCGGAAGATGCCCAGGGAGCTGAGCACCAGGGCCATGAACGCCACGATCACGGCGCCGCCGGCCGAGGCGATCGCCTCGCCTGCTCGCTCGAGCGCGTGGGCGACGGCGGGCCGCTTCTCCTCGCCCTCGCGCAGCCGCTCGCGGTAGCGGAACAGGAAGAACAGGATGTAGTCGGTCCCGATGCCGTAGAGGACGACGACGAGGATCGTCTGGATGTCGCTGCTCGCTTTGAGGTCGAAGACCTCGTTGGCCGTGGCGATGAGCCCGGTGGCGATCTGCGAGACGATCGCGACCACGATGATCGGCATCAGGCAGATCAGGACGCTGCGGAAGATCAGCGCGAGCAGCAGGATGATGAGCAGCACCGTCGCGACCGCGACGATGAGCAGCGCCTTGTTGCCGGACTCCTGCTGGTCATAGCCCTGGGCGACGGTGCCGGTCACGCCGTAGTGGAGGTCGCCGGTGACTGACTTCTCCAGGTCTGCGCGCAGCGCCTTCACCGCGTCGAAGGAGGCCGTGTCGTAGCCCGTCACGTCGTCCGAGAGGCCGAGGACGGCGAGCTGGACGAGCCCGTTCTCCGAGGGTGGTTGGGCCTGGATGCCGGTGAACGCCTTCTCCAGGTTGCCGCTCAGCCCGGCCACCACCTGCTCGACCTGCGCCTGGTCGTCGGCGGTGAGCTTGCCGCCGTCCTCGCGGTCGAAGACCACGATCGCGCCGACCTGGCTGTTCTGCGGGAACGCCTCGTCCTGCAGGTTGTAGGCCTTGATGGACTCGTAGTGGCCGGGCAGGAACTCGGCCTGGTCCTGGGTGGCCTTGAACGCCGGCGCGAGTCCCACGACCGCGACGGCGAAGACTATCCAGGCGGCGATGACGTACCAGGGGCGACGGGACGCGAGCTGACCGAGAGCACGGAACACGCCCAGATGGTATCGATTGCACAAGGGCCGGCTACAGCGTGACCCGGAGGATCCGGTCGTCGCCGGGTCGCGGGTCGGCGCGGCCGTCCCGGTTGGAGGTCGTGACCCACAGCGAGCCGTCGGGCGCGGGGGCGACCGATCGGATGCGGCCGTGGTCGCCGGCGAAGTGCCGCGCGGTCGTCCCGGCGTCGGGGCCGTCGAGCACGACGGACCACAGGCACTCACCCTGCAGCGCGCCGAGCCAGGCCCGGCCGGCGGCGATCGCGATGCCGCTGGGTGAGCACTGGTCGACCGGCCACTCGGCCAGCGGGTCGGCGAAGCCGCCCGTGCCGTCGGAGCCCTCGACGTCCGGCCAGCCGTAGTTCTCCCCCTTCCGGATCAGGTTGAGCTCGTCGGCGCCCTTGTCGCCGAACTCCGCGCACCACAGCCGCCCGGTGTCGTCGAAGCGGAGCCCCTCGACGTTGCGATGGCCGTAGCTCCAGACGAGGGTGTCGAAGGGGTTGCCGTCCGGCACGCCGCCGGCGTCTGTCATGCGCAGCACCTTGCCGTCGACCGAGCCCCGGTCCTGGGCGCTGGCCGGGTCCTCGGCGTCGCCGGTCGCCGCGTAGAGGAGCCCGTCCGGTCCGAAGACCAGGGCGCCGCCGTTGTGGTGCGTCGACGTCCCGATGCCGGTCAGGACCGGCTCCGGCTCGCCGAGGCTGCCGTCGTAGGTCATCCGGACGACCCGGTTGTCGTCGTCGGTGGAGGTGTAGGCGTAGAGGAGCCGGTTGGTCGCGAACTGCGGGTGCAGGGCAAGTCCGAGCAGCCCGGTCTCACCGCCCTCGTCGAGCCGGGACCGTACGTCGAGGGTCCCGACCGGGTCGGCGCTGCCGTCGGAGACGCGCAGCAGCCGGCCGGTGTCGCGCTCTCCGACCAGCGCGGTTCCGTCGGGAAGGAAGGCGATGCCCCACGGGACGGCGAGACCGGTCACCACCTCGCCGGCGATCTGCGGGTCGGGCACCGCCGACGTGGTCGCGCTCGGGGTGCCGGTCGAGACGGTGGTGGCTGACGGGCTGGCCGGCGTCGATGACGTGGTCGGCCTCGGAGCGCTCGGCGTGCCGCCGCTGTCATCGGCAGAGGAACACGCCGCCAGCGCGGCCAGCGAAGCGCCGGCGCCGCCACGCAGCAGCATCCGCCTCGTCGTACGCACGCCCATGCGACCACCGTAGGCACCGCGATGTCGCGGGGTAGGTTCGCGAGCATGGGCAGGGAGGAGCTCGACCCCATCGAGACCGCCTCGGTCGACGAGCTGCGGTCGCTGCAGACCGAGCGGCTCCGCGCGACGCTCCAGCACACCTACGCGAACGTCAGGCACTATCGCGAGGCCTGGGACGCCGCCGGCGTGCACCCTGACGACGTCCGCGAGCTGTCCGACCTGGCGAGGCTGCCGTTCACGACCAAGGCCGACCTGCGCGACAACTACCCCTTCGGGATGTTCGCGGTGCCGCGCGAGCAGGTGGTGCGGGTGCACGCCTCCAGCGGCACGACCGGCCAGCCGACCGTCGTCGGCTACACCGCCGAGGACGTCGACATGTGGGCCGACGTGATGGCCCGCAGCATCCGGGCCGCCGGCGGCCGGCCCGGCGACGTGCTGCACAACGCCTACGGCTACGGCCTGTTCACCGGCGGTCTCGGCGCCCACTACGGAGCGGAGCGGCTCGGCTGCACCGTCGTCCCGGTCTCGGGAGGCATGACCGAGCGGCAGGTCAGGCTGATCGCCGACTTCGAGCCGCGGATCATCATGGTCACGCCGTCGTACATGCTCGCGATCGTCGACGAGATGCGCCGCCAGGGCCGCGACCCGCGGCAGTCGTCGCTGCGGATCGGCATCTTCGGCGCCGAGCCGTGGACCGACCGCATGCGCACCGAGATGGAGGAGATCCTCGGCATCGACGCGGTCGACATCTACGGGCTGTCGGAGGTGATCGGTCCCGGCGTGGCCCAGGAGTGCGTGGAGACCAAGGACGGCCTGCACGTGTGGGAGGACCACTTCTACCCCGAGGTGGTCGACCCGGTCACCGGCGAGGTGCTGCCCGACGGCGAGAAGGGCGAGCTGGTCTTCACCTCGCTGACCAAGCAGGCGATGCCGGTGATCCGCTACCGCACCCGCGACCTGACCCGGCTGCTGCCCGGGACCGCGCGGACCATGCGCAGGATGGAGAAGGTCACCGGGCGGACCGACGACATGATCATCCTGCGCGGCGTGAACCTGTTCCCGACCCAGATCGAGGAGCTCCTGCTCAGGGTGCCCGCGCTGTCGCCGCACTTCCAGTGCGTGCTCAGCCGCGGCGGGACCCTCGACGAGCTCGCGGTCCGCGTGGAGCGACGCACCGACGCCGCAGCCAGACGCCGGCGCCGCCGCAGGGGTCGAGCTGGTCCGGCTGGTCAAGGAGAGCATCGGCGTCTCGGTCACCGTCGAGGTCGTCGACCCGGATGGCATCGAACGGTCGGTCGGCAAGATGCGGCGGATCGTGGACGAGCGGCCCGAGCGGTAGCGACGTCGGTCAGAGCCAGGCGAAGCTCGCCACGACCGAGTCGACGAGCTCGGGCTGCTGGCGCAGCGTCTTCGGCTCCAACGAGAAGGTGAGGGTGACGCTGCGGTCCGCGCGGACCGTGGTGATCGTCTCGGTGATGACGAAGCGGTCCTCGCTCTGGTAGCGGACGTGCAGTGCTGGGGTGCCCGCGAGGGACACGTCCGGCAGTCGGGTCACGTCCTTCAGGCCCTTCGACACGCTGAGGAACGCGTCGTACATCGCATCGAGGTCGGAGGAGGAGCCCCCGCTGAGGTTGACGTGGTCGTCGAGACTCATCGTGTTGAAGGTGGAGGGTTGCAGGGCGCCCTGGTCGGTGCCGATCAGGGAGCCCGAGGCGCGCCAGCCCTCCGGCGCGTGCACCGAGGCCGTCTTGACCACGAGCTCGGGACCGGCCGCGGGCGCGACGCTCGGTGTGTCGCTCGTGGTGGCGCTCGTGGCGGTGGTGGTCGTCGGCGCGGTGGCCGACGTGGCGCCGTCGCTCGGGCCGGCGGTCGACGCGCTGGTCGGGGTCGTGGTGGGCTCGCCGTCGGACCCGTCGTCGCAACCGCTCACCCACGCGGCCACCGTCAGCACCAGGAGCGTCGCCAGGCCGACCGTGGACCTCGCGCGTTCGCCGCGCATCCGGGGCGCTCCTCTCGGGTGGGTGACGGGCCGCGGCCCACCGTACCTTTTGGCTGCGAGGAGCCGTTTCGCCGGACGAGAACCGGGGTAGGTGCCCGGCAACGTCCTTCGTACCTGGGGAGATTGTCGTGCTACTCGATGTCGGTGCCCTTCAGACGTTGGGGTTCAGCGACCAGCTCATCTCGGACACGCTGGCCTGGCTCGACGAGACCTCCACGGCGCTGTCCAACGTCGATGTCGGAGACGTCCACGACCGGGTGTTCGGCGACTCGCCCGCCAGCCTGGGCTGCGCCGGAGATGCCGCCAAGGCTCGCGACAAGGTGGTCAAGTCCCTCAACGACATGTCCGCCGGCCTGCTCGGCTACCGCACCGGGCTGCACCAGATGAGCCGCATGGCGCACACCGCCGACGACAGCGCGCACGTCGACCTTCAGCGCACGCTCGATGCCGTCGACGCCTGCAACACCCCGACGGTCGCCTCGCCGAGCACCTGCTCCTTGCCCGCGCCGAGCGAGGGGGGCGACCGGTGACCCGCGGACCCAAGCAGCAGCGTCTCGCCGACTACGTCGCGCCCGCCAACGACGCGACCCTCGACCACCTCGGGTCGCGGTGGTCGCAGGGCGCCAGCCTCCTGCGCCAGTACGCCGCGGAGCTGCAGCAGCGGTCGGACCAGATCGGCGACGACCCCGACTTCACCGGCGACACCGCGAAGACCGCCAAGAAGTCGTTCGCGCACTCGTCCAAGACGATGACGGACAAGGCCCACGAGCTCGGGAAGGGCTCGGAGGCCTTCCACGCGGCCGCCGGGGCGGTCCGCCACGCCCGCAGCAAGAGCGAGGAGTTCGCCAAGCACGACGGCGACGCGCCGCCCAGCCGACCCGATGTCACCCCGGGCTCCAACGACCCGGAGGACGTGCGCAAGATGCACGACTTCAACACGGCGACGGCCAGCTACTGGGACGGCTACCACGCCCGTGAGGCAGCGGCCGATACAGCGATCACGCACCTCGAGACCAACCACACCACCCAGGCGAAGGTGTTCCAGCAGATCCACGGCGAGCCGCCGCCCGCTCCGCCGACGGGTCCGCCGACCACACCGACCACGCACAGTGGCCCGACTCCGACGTCGTTCGTCCCCACCCACGGCGGGGGCCACGACGGGCCGGGGTGGACGCCCCCTCCGCCACCTCCGCCCCTCCGCCCCGCCGCCTCCTCCGCCCCCGCCCCCGCCGCCTCCGCCCCCGCCGCCTCCGCCGCCTCCGCCACCTCCCCGCCACCGCCGTTCGACCCGCCCGGACCGTACGACCCGCCCGGGCCGGTGGACCCGCAGCCTCCGTTGGGCACGCCCACCGGACCTGGGGTCACCACGACACCGCCCGGAGTGTCGACGCCGCACCTGCCCGCCGTTGGCGGCGGTGCCGGCGCCGTCGGTGGCCTCGGCGCAGCCAGTGGCGGCGCGCTCGGTGGCGCGGCCGCAGCCGGTCTGGCCGGCGGTCTCGTCGGTGGCGGCCTCAACGGCCTCATGCCCCTCGGCGGTGCCGGCGGACGCGGACTGTCGGCGGCCGGCGTGCGCGGCATCGGCAGCATCGGCGCCCGAGGCACCGGTGCCGGCTCGGTGCTCGGCCGTGGCAGCGGCGCCGGCGCGGGTGTGCGTGGCGCCGGAGCCGGCGGCACCGGTGGTCGCGGCAGCGGCCGTGGCACCGGTGGCCGTGGCAGCGGCGGTCGCGGCGCCGGTCGCGGTGGGCGCGGCAGTGCCCGCGGCACGGCCGGTTCGCGCGGTGCAGGTGCAGGTGCTGGTGGCACCGGCCGCGGCCGCGGGGGCAAGGACAAGAAGCGCCAGGGCGAGGAGCGCGACCTCTTCGACGACGGCGCCGACTGGATCGACGACGAGGGCGCCGCGCCGGAGGTTCTCGACTGACCTGCTACGAGGTCGGCCACTCCTTGGCGACGAGCGTCAGCACGTCGTAGGTCGCGACCGCTTCGTCAGCGGCGTTCGTGACCAGTGCGTCCCAGCGCACCTCGCCGTAGTCGGCGTTGGTGCGCGGCGTGATCTGCTTGACCGTGAGCGCCACCGCGATGGTGTCGTCGGCCTTGACCGGGGTGAGGAAGCGCAGGTTGTCGACGCCGAAGTTCGCCAGGACCGGGCCGGGGTCGGGATCGACGAAGAGCCCGGCAGCGAGCGAGACCACCAGGTAGCCGTGCGCGACGATCCCGCCGAACAACGGGTTCTGCGTCGCCGCGTCCTCGTCGGTGTGCGCGTAGAACGTGTCACCGGTGAACTCGGAGAAGTGGTCGATGTCGGCTCGCGTGATCCGGCGGGGCGCGGACTCGATGGTGTCGCCGACGCGGAGCTCGGCGAGGCTCTTGCGGAACGGGTGGCGGCCGTCGCCCGCTGACGGAAGCGTGCGCGCCGAGCCCTTGGTCCACCGCCCGGTGATCGCGGTGATCATGTCGGGCGAACCTTGCAGGGCGGTGCGCTGCATCAGGTGCAGGACGCCGCGGAGACCGCCCATCTCCTCACCGCCGCCGGCCCGGCCGGGGCCGCCGTGGACGAGGGTCGGCAGCGGGACACCGTGGCCCGTGGACTCACCGGCGTCGTCGCGGTCGAGGACCAGGATCCGGCCGTGCCACGGCGCGACGCCGAGGGTGACGGTGCGCGCCACCTCCGGGTCGTGGGTGACCAGCGACCCCGCCAGGCTGCCCTTGCCGCGCGCGGCCAGGGCGATCGCCTCGTCGAGGGTGTCGTAGCCGATCACGGTGCTGACCGGCCCGAACGCCTCGACGTCGTGCGGCTCGACCGCGCGCGCGTCGGCGCGGAGCAGCACCGGGCCGAGGAACGCACCGCGCTCGCCGTCGGCGTCCACGAGGTCCGGGTTGCCGGTGCGGTCGGGGTCGCCGTACACGACGTCGGCCGAGGCGCGCAGTGACTGGATCGCCTTCCGCACCTCCTCGCGCTGGTCGAGGCTGACCAGCGGACCCATCCGGACGCCCTCGGCCGCGGGATGGCCGACCGTCGTCCTCGCCAGCCGGGCGGTGAGCGCCTCGATGACGGTGTCGACCATCGGCGCCGGGACCAGCGTGCGGCGGATCGAGGTGCACTTCTGCCCGGCCTTGTAGGTCATCTCGGTGACGACGCCCTTGACGAACAGGTCGAGCTCCGGGTCGTCGGTGGACACGTCGGGCCCGAGGATCGAGCAGTTCAGCGAGTCCGCCTCGACGCCGAGGGTGACCCCGCCGTGCAGCACGTTGGCGTGGGTCCGCAGGAGGCCCGCGGTGTGCGCAGAGCCGGTGAAGGCCACGTGGTCCTGGACCTGGAGCTCGTCGAGCAGGCCGGCGGGGCTGCCCAGCAGCAGCTGGATCGAGCCCTCCGGCACGATGCCCGACTCCACGATGCGCCGGACCACCGCCTCGGTGACGTACGACGTCTGGGCGGCCGGCTTCACGATGCTCGCCATCCCGGCCAGGAACGCCGGCCCGAGCTTCTCGAGCATCCCCCAGACCGGGAAGTTGAACGCGTTGATCTGCACCATCGCGCCCGGCCGGCTCGTGAAGACGTGCTGGCCCACGAACGTCCCGCCCTTGCCGAGCGGGATCGGGTCGCCGTCGAGGTAGACCGTGTCGTTGGGCAGCTGCCGGGTCCCGACGCTGCCGGAGGCGAACAGGGTCCCGATGCCGCCCTCGATGTCACCCATCCCGTCGCCCTTGGTGGCGCCGGTGCGCAGCGAGAGCTCGTGGAACTCCGCGACGTGCTCCATCAGGAACTTCCCGAGCTCCTTGAGCATCACCGCGCGCTCGTGGAAGGTCAGCGCCCGCAGCGCCGGCCCGCCCACGCTCCGCGCGTACGACGTCATCTCGCCGAGGTCGAGCCCCTGCGCAGAGAACCGGAAGACCTCCTCGCCGGTCGACGCGTCGAGCAGCGGCCGACCCTCGTCCTCGGCGGTGAACCAACGGCCGGCGGCGTAGCTCTCGAGCAGTCGTGGCATGACACTCACCGTAATCCAGACCGATCGGTCAGGAAATCTGCCCGAGAGATGCGCGGGTCACTCCTGGCGCAGGATGAACTCGCCCATGCCCGGCACGGTGAAGGCGATGTAGCCGCGCTCCGGCGGGTAGACGAGCCCCTTCTTGATCAGCTCGTTGCGGGCCACCGAGAGGTCCGTGGTGCGCTTGCGCCCGGTGGCCGTGGCGAGCGCGGCCATCGTGACGGGCTCGTCGCCGCCCTCGGTGGCCAGGGCCCGCAGCAGTGACCGCTGAGCGGGCGTCGCGCGCTCCCAGCGGGTGCGGTAGAGGCCGTCGTCGAGCTCCTCGCGGGCGAAGCGCAGGCCGACCTCGACGTCCTCGAGGGTGATCGGCGACCTGCGGGCCGAGTCCCACACGTGCTTGCCGATGGACTGGAGGAAGTAGGGGTAGCCGCCGGCCCGGGTCAGCGCTGCCTCGACGGCGTTCTCGCGCCACGCGACCCCGAGCTCGGACGTCGGGCCGACCAGGGCCAGCCGTGCCGAGGGCTCGTCGAGCAGCCCGATGGCGCGGTAGTCGTAGAGCCGCTCGGCGTAGCTGGTCGCCTCGCCCAGCTGCGTCGGGAGCGACGGGAGCCCCGCGCCGACCAGCATGACCGGCAGTGGCGTCGGCCCCTGGCCGAGCTGGTGGATGGCCATGTTGATCGCGGTGAGCTCGTCGGCCTTGGCCTCCTGCAGCTCGTCGACGAGCAGCAGGGTGCCGATGCCGAGATCGGCCGAGGTCTCGCCGAGGACCTGGAGCAGGGCGGTCAGGTCGTCGCCCAGCCGGCCGGAGTCGGCCACGCCCTTCACGAGGTCGACCTCGGCACCCAGGGAGACCAGGCCCAGCGCCGGGTCGACCTTGAGGGAGAACGCCTGGAAGACACCGAGCAGCCGGCGCAGCTTCGAGACCGGGTGCCGCCCGGTGGCGGTCCGCATCGCCTGCACCAGCGCCTTGGTGAGGACCACCGGGAACGGCACGTGCCAGCTGGCCTCGACCTTGGCCGAGATCCAGCCCCGTCCCGACACCTGGGTCCAGAGCTCGTTGAGCAGCACCGTCTTGCCCACTCCGCGGCGGCCGTTGAGGATCCAGCTCCGGTCGCCCTCGCCGAAGGTCTCGGCCCGCCGGCGGACGACCTCGAAGGAGTCGAGCAGCGCCTGGCGCCCGGCGAGCACCGGTGGACGACGGCCGGCGCCGGGGCGGTAGGGGTTGGCGATCGGGTCCACGATCACAAACTATCAGGGCGAATAAGAGATTCTGTTATGAAGAGTGATCAAGAGTGATGAAGGACGTCAGGCGCCCTCGAGCACGGGTACGCCGGCCATCGCCTCGCGGAGCTCGTCCTCGGGGAAGTCCAGGTCCTGCATGGTGCCGGCGAGGTAGGACTCGTAGGCCGCCATGTCGAGGTGCCCGTGGCCGCAGAGCGCGGTGAGGATCGTCTTGGACTCACCGCTCTCCTTGCAGCGGTTGGCCTCCCGGATCGCGGCCGCGATGGCGTGGGTCGGCTCCGGTGCCGGGACGATGCCCTGGGTGCGCGCGAACATCAGCGCGGCCTGGAAGCACTCGAGCTGCGGGATCGCCTCCGCCTCCGCGAGCCCGAGGTCGTAGACGTGCGACACCAGCGGTGCCATGCCGTGGTAGCGCAGCCCGCCGGCGTGGATCGGGTCGGGGATGAACCCGTGGCCCAGGGTGTGCATCTTGAGCAGCGGGGTCATGCCGATGGTGTCCCCGAAGTCGTAGCGGTACTCGCCCCGGGTGAGCGACGGGCAGGCCGCGGGCTCGACGCAGCGGATCACGGGGTCCATCCGGCCGGCCAGCTTCTCGCGGAGGAACGGGAAGGCGAGGCCACCGAAGTTCGACCCGCCTCCCGTGCACCCGACGAGGACGTCCGGCACCGCCTCGGCCTCGCGCAGCTGGATCAGCGCCTCCTCGCCGATGACGGTCTGGTGCAGCAGCACGTGGTTGAGGACCGAGCCGAGCGCGTAGCGGGTGTCCTCGCGCTGCAGGGCCGCCTCCACCGCCTCGGAGATCGCGATGCCGAGCGAGCCGGTGGAGTCGGGGTGCTCGGCCAGGATCTGGCGCCCGGCCTCGGTGAGGTCGGAGGGGCTCGGGTGCAGCGTCGCGCCGTAGATCTCCATCATCGTGCGCCGCGCCGGCTTCTGGTCGTAGGACGACCGGACCTGCCAGATCTCGCACTCCATGCCGTACTGCGCCGTCGCGAACGCGAGGGCCGTTCCCCACTGGCCGGCACCGGTCTCGGTGGTCAGCCGGGTGACGCCCTCCTGGTGGTTGTAGAACGCCTGCGGCACCGCCGTGTTGGGCTTGTGGGAGCCGGCCGGGCTGACGCCTTCGTACTTGAAGAAGATCTTGGCCGGGGTGTCGAGCAGCTTCTCCAGCCGGCGGGCCCGGACCAGCGGGGAGGGCCGCCACAGGCGATAGACGTCGAGGACGCCGCCAGGGATGTCGACGTACTGCTCGCCGGTGACCTCCTGCTCGATCAGGGCCATCGGGAACAGCGGTGCGAGATCCTCGGGCCCGACCGGCTCGCGGGTGCCCGGATGCAGCGGGGGCGGCGGCGGGGCCGGCAGGTCGGGCACCACGTTGTACCACTGCGTCGGGATCTGGGTCTCGTCGAGGAGGAAGGTGGAGCGCTCGGTCGCCATCCCTGCATCCTCGCCAATGCGGGCAGGTTGCGCCACGGCCAGTCTCAGCCCCGCGGTGGTTGAGACGGCTCCCACTCGGTGGTTGAGGAGGGCGCTCTGCGCCCGTCTCGAAACCTCGTGAGGTGGGGCTGGCTCCCACTCGGTGGTTGAGGAGGGCGCTCTGCGCCCGTCTCGAAACCTCGTGAGGTGGGGCTGGGACTCGCTTGGGCTGTTGGCTCGGAGGTTTCGACGACCGAGCGCCGGCAACCTCCTCAACCACCGAGCTGCCGGCGACCTCCTCAACCACCGAGCGCCGGCGACCTCTTCAACCACCGAGCGCCGGCGACCTCCTCAACCACCGAGCGCCGGCTTGTTCGGCAACCACCGAGTGCCGCCTTGCGTCGCCGCGTCGTGTCTGCAACCATTTACAGACCGATAGGTCAGTAAATACCCCGGAGGGTCAGTGACCACCACCGAGAGTGACGCCGAGCTCGAAGCCGGGTTCGAGGCCGTGATCGCGCACAACGAGCGCATCGAGCCGCGGGACTGGATGCCGGAGGGCTACCGCAAGACCCTGGTCCGGCAGATCGCCCAGCACGCGCACTCCGAGATCATCGGCATGCAGCCCGAGGGCAACTGGATCACCCGGGCGCCGTCGCTGCGGCGCA
Organism: uncultured Actinomycetota bacterium; assembly: GCA_963766475.1. GTDB lineage: Bacteria > Actinomycetota > Actinomycetes > Propionibacteriales > Nocardioidaceae > Nocardioides. Next base: position 178,713 of record CAVXZS010000016.1, read on the forward strand.
AGGCGATCCTGCTCGCCAAGGTCCAGGACGAGGCCGGCCACGGGCTCTACCTCTACTCCGCCACCGAGACGCTCGGGATCTCCCGCCGCGAGCTCACCGAGATGCTGATCGAGGGCCGGCAGAAGTACTCCTCGATCTTCAACTACCCGACGCTGTCCTACGCCGACGTCGGCACCATCGGCTGGCTCGTCGACGGTGCCGCGATCTGCAACCAGGTGCCGCTGTGCCGGACGTCGTACGGCCCCTACGGGCGGGCGATGATCCGGATCTGCAAGGAGGAGTCGTTCCACCAGCGCCAGGGCTACGAGCTGCTGATGACGATGATGCGCGGCACCGACGAGCAGCGCGCGATGGTGCAGGAGTCGGTGGACCGGTTCTGGTGGCCGGCGCTGATGATGTTCGGCCCGCCGGACGCCGACTCGCCCAACACCGCGCAGTCGATGGCGTGGGGCATCAAGCGCAACACCAACGACGACCTGCGCCAGCGGTTCGTGGACATGACGGTCCCGCAGGCGGAGGCGCTCGGGGTCACGCTCCCCGACCCGGAGCTGCGCTGGAACGACGAGCGCGGGCACCACGACTTCGGCCAGCCCGACTGGGACGAGTTCATGCAGGTGGTCAAGGGCGCCGGGCCGTGCAACGCCGAGCGGATCGCGCACCGTCGCCGCGCCCACGAGGACGGTGCCTGGGTGCGGGAGGCCGCCACGGCCTTTGCAGCCAAGTCGGGCCGGGGTTTCGAGACGGTTGCTGCGCAACCTCCTCAACCACCGGCGGCGGCTCCGGTGGTTGAGGAGGGCGCTCTGCGCCCGTCTCGAAACCCCGGAGCGGACGACGCATGAGCGACGAGCTGGAGTGGCCGCTCTACGAGGTGTTCGTGCGTGGCAAGCGGGGCCTCAACCACGTGCACGTCGGGTCGCTGCACGCGGCGGACGACGAGATGGCGGTCCGGCACGCGCGCGACGTCTACACCCGTCGCAACGAGGGGGTCTCGATCTGGGTGGTGAAGGCGGAGGCCATCACCGCCTCGAGTCCGGACGAGAAGGACCCGCTCTTCGCGCCGGCCGGCGACAAGGTCTACCGGCACCCGACGTTCTACACGATCCCCGACGACGTCCCCCACATGTGATGGCGCTGAGATGACCCACTCGACCCCTGACCCGAACGACGAGCACGGCAGCGTCTACGACGGCCTGCTCGGCACCGACACGTCCCAGTGGGCCTTCGGCACCGACTTCGAGGACCCCCTGGCCGGGGTCGACACGACGGTCCCGGCCGATCTCGACGCCGGCGACCTCGCGGCGTACTGCCTCGCGCTGGGGGACGACGCGCTCGTCCTCTCCCACCGCCTCAGCGAGTGGTGCAGCAACGCCCCCGACCTCGAGGAGGACATCGCGCTGGCCAACATCGCGCTGGACCTGCTCGGTCAGGCGCGGCTCCTGCTGGCCAGGGCCGCCGCGGCGGACCCCGGCGTCGTGCCGGCGTTGCCCGAGGGCTCTCCCGTGCCGGTCGAGGACGCGCTCGCGTTCTTCCGCGAGGCCGTCGACTTCCGCAACGTCCGCTTGGTCGAGGTCCCCCACGGCGACTTCGCCCACACCATCGCCCGGTTGCTGCTGTTCGCGACGGTGCGGCTGGCGGCGTTCGAGCGCCTGACCGGACCTGGCGATCCCTGGGGCAGCGACCCGGTGCTCGCCGCGATCGCTGCGAAGGGGGTCAAGGAGCTGACCTACCACCGCGACTACGCCGGCCGCTGGTTCCTGACCCTGGCCCAGGGCACCGACGAGTCGCGACGGCGGCTGCTCGACGGGCTGGCCGCACTCTGGCCGCTCCACGCCGAGCTCGCCGCGGCCTACGACGTCGGCCCGGAGGTCGACGTCGTCCTCGACCAGGTCTTCGCCGTCAGCGGCGTGGACCGGCCGGACGTCGCGCCCATGTCCGGCCGCGGCCACACCGAGGCGCTCTCGCGGATGCTGGCCGAGATGCAGGTCGTGGCCCGCGCCCACCCCACGGGACTCTGGTGAGGACCGCCGTGCGCGCTCGCGCCATCGCGGCCGAGGTGCGCGATCCCGAGATGCCGATGCTGACCCTGGAGGACCTCGGTGTCCTCCGTGACGTCCGCGAGGAGCGGGGGCAGGTCGTCGTGACCATCACCCCGACGTACTCCGGCTGCCCGGCGATGGCGACCATGCGCGACGACCTCGTGCACCGGCTCACCGACGCCGGCTACCCCGCCCGGGTCGAGGTCGCGCTGAGCCCGGCCTGGTCGAGCGACTGGATCACCGAGCGCGGCCGCCAGGCCCTGCGCGACCACGGGCTCTCCGCGCCGGGCCCGGCGCCGAGGTCCGGTGGCCCGATCCCGCTGACCCTGATGCCCACCGCCCGGGCCGTGACCTGCCCGCGGTGCGGGTCGGCGCGCACCGACCTGACCTCGGAGTACGGCGCGACGGCCTGCAAGGCGCTCTACCGCTGCTCGGACTGCCTCGAGCCGTTCGAGCACGTGAAGGAGATCTGATGGGCCGAGCAGGTGCCTACGCTGCGGGGGTTTCGAGACAGGCGCTAGCGCGCCTTCCTCAACCACCGGTGGCCGAGGAGGCCGCGCAGCGACCGTCTCAACCACCGGTGGTTGAGGAGGTCGCGCAGCGACCGTCTCGAAACCTCGTGAGCCGAGGCTGGGACGCAACCGGCCCGGCAGCCCGATGAGCGTCGCCTTCCACACGCTCACGGTCGCGGACGTCGAGGAGCTCACCGATGACGCGGTCGCGGTGACGTTCGAGGTGCCCGACGACCTGGCGGAGGAGTTCGCGTTCGTGCCCGGCCAGTCGCTGACCCTGCGCCGGGTCGTGGACGGTGTCGAGCAGCGGCGCCAGTACTCGATCAGCGCGCCGGCGGGCGGGCGGCCGCGGGTCGGGGTCCGCGAGATCCCCGACGGCCTGTTCTCGCGCTGGCTGGTCCGCGACGTGCGCCCCGGCGACGAGATCGAGGTGCAGACGCCGAGCGGCCGGTTCTGCCCCGACCCGGCGCTGCTCGCGGGCGGCCGGCACCTGTGCATCGCTGCCGGCTCCGGCATCACCCCCATGCTGTCCGTCGCTTCCAGCGTGCTGGCCGGCGGCGGGGACGTCACCCTGCTCTACGGCAACCGCACCACCGGGTCGGTGATGTTCGCCGAGGAGCTCGCCGACCTCAAGAACCGCTACGGCCCCGAGCTCCAGCTCGTCCACGTGCTCAGCCGCGAGCCTCGGGACGTCGAGCTCTTCTCGGGCCGCCTGGACGCGGACCGGCTGCGCAGGCTCCTGACCACGCTGGCGCCCGCGAAGCTGTTCGACCACGTCTGGCTCTGCGGCCCCCACGAGATGCTGCTGGCCGCGCAGGAGGTGCTGGCGGAGCTCGGTGTGCCCCGCGACCGGGTGCACCTCGAGCTCTTCTACGTCGATGAGCCGCCTCCCGAGCTGCACCGCGTCGAGGCCGAGGTCACCGGAGAGACCACCGAGGTGACCGTCGTCCTCGACGGGCTCAGCACGACCGCGGCGGTGCCGCGTGAGCTGCCCGTCCTCGACGGCGCCCAGGCGATGCGCGCCGACCTCCCGTTCGCCTGCAAGGGCGGTGTCTGTGGCACCTGCCGCGCCAAGGTGGTGAGCGGGACGGTCGACATGCGCCGCAACTACGCGCTCGAGCCGTCCGAGGTCGAGGCCGGCTTCGTGCTCACCTGCCAGTCCTACCCGCTCGGCGACGCCGTCACCGTGGACTACGACGCATGATCGACCCGCTGGACACCGCCCGGCGGATGTGGGCCGACGACCCGGCCAGCCGTGCGCTGGGCATGGAGCTGCGCGACCTCGGGCCCGGCCGGGCGGTCGTCGTGATGACCGTCCGGCCCGACATGGTCAACGGCCACTCCGTGGCCCACGGCGGCCTGGTCGCCGCACTCGCGGACAGCGCGTTCGCCCTGGCCTGCAACTCCCGCGGCACCCCCACCGTGGCCGCCGGCTTCGACGTCACCTTCCTCGAGCCCGCCCATGACGGCGACGTCCTGGAGGCGACCGCCGAGGAGCGCGCCCTGCGCGGCCGCTCCGGCATCTACGACGTCACGGTCCGTCGCGACGACACCGTGGTGGCGGAGTTCCGGGGCCGGAGCCGCGCGCTGCGTGAGGGCAGGTCTCCCTAGGGCACCCCGGTGGTCGTCTCGCGACCCGGTGGCGCCTCGGTGTCGAGTCGGTCGAGCTCCTCGACCAGCTCGTCAGGTGGTGGTGGTGTCACCTCGGCCTCTGCTCCGGCACCGCCGGTCCCGGCCGCGCGCTTCTTGTTCCACACGTCGAAGGCCACGGCGCCGAGCAGGACCAGCCCCTTGATCGCCTGCTGCCAGTCGATCGAGACACCCCGCAACGACATGCCGTTGTTGAGCACCCCCATGACCAGGCCGCCGATGATCGCACCGATGACGGTGCCGACGCCGCCCGTCACCGCGGCGCCACCGATGAACGAGGCGGCGATCGCGTCGAGCTCGAAGTTGACCCCGGCCTTGGGGTTCGCCGCGGTGAGGCGGGCGGTGGTCACCAGGCCGGCGAGCCCGGCCAGCAGCCCCATGTTGGTCATCACGAGGAAGTCGACCCGCTTGGTGTTGACGCCCGACATCGTGGCCGCGTCGACGTTGCCGCCGATCGCGTAGACGTGCCGGCCGAAGACGGTGCGGGACATGATGAAGGTGTAGATCGCGATCAGCGCGAAGAGGATCAGGCCGACGATGGGCAGGCCGCGGGCGTCGGCCAGCAGGTAGGCGAACTCCATGATCACCGCGCCCAGCACGACCTGCTTGAGCGCGAAGAGGGGGAACGGCAGGACCTCGAAGTTGTAGCGCTTCGCCGCCGCGCGCTTGCGGAAGTCCAGCACGACCAGGATCCCGACGACCAGCACCCCCAGGACCAGCGTGAGGTTGTGCAGGTCGGTGTCGGGCCCGACCTCGGGCAGGAAGCCGTTGCCGATCTTCTTGAAGCCGTCGGGCAGGCCGCCGACGGTCCTGCCTTCGAGGAGGACCAGCGTGAGACCGCGGAACAGCAGCATGCTGGCCAGGGTCACGATGAACGCCGGGATGCCGACGTAGGCGACCCAGAAGCCGTGCCAGGCGCCCACGAGCGCACCGAGCGCCAGGCAGATGACCACCGCGAGCAGCCACGGGACGTCGTAGTCGGTCATCATGATCGCGCCTGCGGCGCCCACGAAGGCGGCCACGGACCCCACCGACAGGTCGATGTGCCGCGCGACGATCACGATCACCATGCCGATGGCCAGGATCAGGATCTGCGCGTTCTGCACGACCAGGTTGGAGACGTTGAGCGGCTTGAGCAGCACCCCGTCGGTGGTGACCTGGAACAGGACGACGATCGCCGCCAGGGCGATGATCATGCCGTACTGGCGGATGTTGCCGCGCAGGATGTTGGTCAGGTTGTTCATCGGTATCTCGCATCCACAGTCATGTAGCGCATGAGGGACTCCTGGGTGGCGTCCTTCGCCTCGAACTCGTGGGTGATCACGCCCTCGGCGAGGGTGTAGATCCGGTCGCACAGGCCGAGCAGCTCCGGCAGCTCGGAGGAGATCACCAGGACGCCCTTCTGGTCGCGGGCGAGCTCCTGGATGATCCCGTAGATCTCGAACTTGGCGCCCACGTCGATGCCGCGGGTCGGCTCGTCGAGGATCAACAGCTTCGGCTCGGTGTAGAGCCACTTGCTCAGCACGACCTTCTGCTGGTTGCCCCCGGAGAGCTTGCGCACCCCGGCGGTCACGCTGGGCGCCTTGATGTTGAGGTCGCGGCGGTAGCGCTCGGCGACGACGATCTCCTCGTGCTCGTCCACCGTCAGCCCCTTGCGCAGCCGGCCCAGCCCGGCGGAGGTGATCGACGTCTTGACGTCGTCGAGCAGGTTCAGGCCGAGGGCCTTGCGGTCCTCGCTGACGTAGGCGATGCCGGCCGCGATTGCGTCATGGACCGAGCGCAGCTGCAGCTCGCGCCCGTCCAGCATCAGGGTGCCCGTGTGCCGGCTGCCGTAGGAGCGGCCGAAGATGCTGCGGGCCAGCTCGGTGCGGCCGGCGCCCATCAGGCCGGCGATCCCGACGATCTCGCCGCGGCGCACGGTCAGGCCGGCGCCCTGGATGACGGCTCGGTGGTGGTCCTGCGGATGCATGACCGTCCAGTCGCGGACCTCGAGCAGCACCTCGCCGACCTGCGGCGTGTGCTCGGGGAACCGGTGCTCCAGGTCGCGGCCGACCATGCCCCGGATGATCCGGTCCTCGTCCACACCGCCGGCCCGGACGTCCAGGGTCTCGATGGTGCGGCCGTCGCGGAGGATGGTGATCGCGTCGGCGATCCGTTCGATCTCGTTCAGCTTGTGGCTGATCATGATCGAGGTGATGCCCTTGGCCTGCAGGCCCTTGAGCAGGTCGAGGAGGTGCGTGGAGTCGTCGTCGTTCAGGGCCGCGGTCGGCTCGTCCAGGATGAGCAGCTTCACTTCCTTGCTCAGCGCCTTGGCGATCTCGACCAGCTGCTGCTTGCCGATGCCGAGGTCCTTGACCTGCGTCAGCGGGTTCTCCCTCAGCCCCACGCGAGCCATCAGCTCGATGGCCCGGTGGTTGGCCTCGTCCCAGTTGATGACGCCGCGGGTCGCGGTCTCGTTGCCGAGGAAGATGTTCTCGGCGATCGACAGCTCCGGGATCAGCGCCAGCTCCTGGTGGATGATCACGATGCCCGCGGCCTCGCTCTGCCGGAGGTCCTTGAAGGACACCGGCTCGCCCTCGAAGACGATGTCGCCCTCGTAGGTCCCGTGCGGGTGGACCCCGCTCAGGACCTTCATCAGCGTCGACTTGCCCGCGCCGTTCTCGCCGCAGATCGCGTGGATCGCGCCACGCGCCACGGTCAGGTTGACGTCGGACAGCGCCAGCACGCCGGGGAAGCGCTTGGTGATCGAGCGCATCTCCAGGATCGGCTGGGCCATGGGGCCACCTCCTCGGGGTGGTTGCCTGCGGGCGGGCCGGGGATCACCAGGCCCGCCCGCAGGAGCTCACTTCAGGTCGTCGTCGGTGTAGTAACCGGTGTCGATGAGCGCGGACTGGACGTCGTCCTTGGTCACCAGCACCGGGTCGAGCAGGTAGGACGGGACGACCTTCACGCCGTTGTCGTAGGTGTCCGTGTCGTTGACCTCCGGGTCGTCGCCCGCGGCGAGCGCCTTGATCATGTCGACGGTCACCTTGGCCAGGTCACGGGTGTCCTTGAAGATCGTGGAGTACTGCTCACCCGCGAGGATCGACTTCACCGACTGCACCTCGGCGTCCTGGCCGGTGACGACCGGGAGTGCCTTGCCGCCGCCGCCGTAGCCGTTGCCCTGGAGCGCGGCGATGATCCCGATCGAGAGGCCGTCGTAGGGCGAGAGGACGCCCTGGACCGTCTCGCTGGCGTAGGTGCCGGTGAGGATGTCCTCCATCCGCTTCTGGGCGGTGGCGGGGTCCCAGCGCAGGATCGCGGCCTGCTCGAAGTCGGTCTGACCGGACGGGACCACGATGTCACCGGAGTCGATCATCGGCTGCAGGACCGACATCGCGCCGTTCCAGAAGAACGTGGCGTTGTTGTCGTCGGGAGAGCCGGCGAACAGCTCGACGTTGTACGGCGGCTCGCCGGTCGCCTGCAGGCCGGTCACGAGGGACTGGGCCTGCAGCACGCCGACCTTCTCGTTGTCGAAGGTCGTGTAGTAGTCGACCGCGTCGGAGTCCCGGATCAGGCGGTCGTAGGAGATGATCTCGACGTCCTGGCTCTTGGCCGTCTCGAGGACGTCGCCCAGGGCGGTGCCGTCGATCGCCGCGATCACGAGGGTGTCGACGCCCTTGGTGATCATGTTCTCGACCTGGTTGACCTGGGTCGGGATGTCGTCCTCGGCATACTGCAGGTCGACGTCGTAGCCCGCGTCCTCGAGCTGCTTCTTGATGTTGTTGCCGTCGGCGATCCATCGCTCCGACGACTTCGTCGGCATCGCGACACCGACCGTGCCCTTGTCCCCGCCGTCCGAGGCGCTGTCGTCGTCGCCTCCGCAGGCGGCCATTGCCAGCGCAAGGCTGCCCGCGGCGATCATGGTGAGTAGCTTGCGCATGCACCTTCTCCATTCCACTACGTGGGTGACGGGTAGGTCCCGTCCCCCTGGACCGGCGAGGAGCTCCATCAGAACCCCTGCGCCAGTCGGTGGTACGCCTGGCTCCACCGCAGCTCCTGCCGGAGGCTGCGCATGCTGGTGTCGGCGTCGATCAGCACCAGCTCGGTGCCGGTCATCTCGGCCAGATCGTCCAGGTGCTCCGCGCTCAGGGCGGTGGACAGCACCGTGTGGTGCGGGCCCCCGGCCGTGAGCCAGGCCTCGGTGGACGTCCGGAGATCGGGTGCGGGTCGCCACACCGCGCGGGCGACCGGCAGGTGGGGCAGCGGTGCGTCCGGTGGCACCACCTCCACGTCGTTGGCGACGAGCCGGAAGCGCTCGCCCAGGTCCGCGATGCCGAGCACCACCGCCCGACCCGGCGCCGCGTCGAACACCAGCCGGACCGGGTCCTCCCGGCCGCCGATGTCGAGCGGGTGGATCTGCAGCGAGGGACGGCCGTCGGCGATGCTCGGGCAGACCTCGAGCATGTGCGCGCCGAGGATCTTCTCCTCGCCGGGGACCAGGTGGTAGGTGTAGTCCTCCATGAACGAGGTGCCGCCGGGCAGGCCGTCGGCGACCACCTTGAGGGTGCGGAGCATCACCGACGTCTTCCAGTCGCCCTCGCCGCCGAAGCCGTAACCGTCGGCCATCAGCCGCTGGACCGCCAGGCCCGGGAGCTGGCGCAGGCCGCCGAGGTCCTCGAAGTTGGTGGTGAACGCCGTGAAGCCGCCGTCGGTGAGGAAGCCACGCAGGCCGGCCTCGATGCGGGCGCCGTAGCGCAGTGACTCGTGGCGGTCGCCGCCGGGCAGGAGCTCGGGGACGACGTCGTAGAGGTCGGCGTACTCCTCGCAGAGCCTGTCGACCTCGGCGTCGCCCACCTGGTCGACGACCGCGACCAGGTCGTTGACCCCCCAGGTGTTGACCGAGACCCCGAACCGTCGCTCGGCCTCCACCTTGTCGCCCTCGGTGACGGCGACGTTGCGCATGTTGTCGCCGAACCTCGCCAGCCGCATCGTGGTCATGGCCGCCCGGCCCAGCGCGGCCCGCACCCACACCCCGACCCGCCGCGCGACCTCGGGGTCGGACACGTGGCCGGCGACGGTCTTGCGGTGCACGCCCAACCGGGTCTGGACCGCCGCGAACTCCCGGTCGCCGTGCGCGGCCTGGTTGAGGTTCATGAAGTCCATGTCGATCTCGGCCCACGGCAGCGCCTGGTTCGCCTGGGTGTGCAGGTGGAGCAGCGGCTTGTGGAGGACGTCGAGGCCGGAGATCCACATCTTCGCGGGGCTGAAGGTGTGCATCCAGGCGATCACGCCGACGCACGCGTCGGTGGAGGTGGCGTCGAGCAGCGTGCGCCGGATCGCGTCGGCCTCGGTCAGCACGGGCTTCGCGACCACCCGGACCGGGACCTCGGCCGACGCCTCGAGGGCGGCGACGATCTCGGCGGCGTTCGCGGTCACCTGGTCGATGACCTCGGGGCCGTAGAGGTGCTGGCTCCCGGTCAGGAACCAGACCTCGGGCTCGAGCGGCTGCTCGCTCACTCGTCACCCCCGGCCTGGCCGTAGACGTTCTGGTAGCGGTCGTGCAGGGCGTCGACGTCCTCGTCCGCGATCGGCAGCGGCTCGCCGAGCTGACGGGCGACGTGCACCGTGCGAGCGACGTCCTCGACCATGACCGCCGCCGCGACGGCCGCGCGGGCGTCCTTGCCGACGGTGAACGGGCCGTGGTTCTGCATGAGCACCGCGGGCGACCTGCTGCCGCGCAGCGTCTCGACGATGCCCCGTCCGATCGAGTCGTCCCCGATCAGCGCGAACGGGCCGATGGGGACCTCGCCCCCGAACTCGTCGGCCGCCATCGTCAGCACGCACGGGATCGCCTCGCCGCGTGCGGCCCACGCCGTGGCGTAGGTGGAGTGCGTGTGCACGACCCCGCCGACCTCCGGCAGGTGGCGGTAGACGTAGGCGTGGGCGGCGGTGTCGGAGCTGGGCTGGCGCTCGCCCTCGACCAGGTTGCCGTCGAGGTCGCAGACCACCATCGCCCCGGCGTCGAGCTCGTCGTAGGACACACCCGACGGCTTGATGACGAACAGGTCCGCGCCCGGCACGCGACCGGACACGTTGCCGGCGGTCCAGACGACCAGCTGGTAGCGGGTCAGCTCGGTGTGCAGGGCCGCGAGCTCCGCGCGGAGCCGGTCGACCTCGGCCCGGACCTCGCGGGACGTGACGCTCATCCCGCTGCTCCTTCGTGGACCCGGCGCCGGACGGCCTTGAGCCGTCGCATGACCTCGTTGCCGCCCCGGCCGAAGTGGTCGTGCAGCAGGACGTACTCGGCGTACAGCTCGTCGTACGCCGCGACCCGGGCCGGGTCCGGTCGGTGGACGTCGCGGTCGAGCCCTCCCATCGCGGTCGAGGCGGCGTGGATGTCGGGATAGGCCTTGGCCGCCACCGCGGCATGGATCGCCGAGCCCAGCGCCGGCCCCTGCGCCGACCTGATGGTCGAGATCGGGAGGTCGAGGACGTCGGCGTAGATCTGCATGAGCAGGGGGTTCTTCATGAGCCCTCCGGCGGCGGTGAGCTCGCGGACCGGCACGCCGGCCTTCGCGAACGCCTCGACGATCGTGCGGGTGCCGAAGGCCGTGGCCTCGATCAGCGCGCGGTAGACGTCCTCGGGACGGGTGCTCAGCGTGAGGCCCAGCACCATCCCGCTGAGCTCGTGGTCCACCAGCACGGACCGGTTGCCGCCGTGCCAGTCGAGCGCGACCAACCCGTGCGCGCCCACGGCCTGGGTGGTCGCGCGCTCGGTGAGCAGCTCGTGCACCGACAGGCCGCGGGAGTCCGCCTCGGCGGCGTAGGCGGCGGGGACGGCGTTGGTGACGAACCAGTTGAAGATGTCGCCGACACCGGACTGCCCGGCCTCGTAGCCCCAGAGGCCGGGGACGATGCCGCCGTCGACGACGCCGCACATGCCCGGCACGTCGCGCAGGACCTCGGCGTTCATGATGTGGCACGTCGAGGTGCCCATGATCGCGACCATGTGGCCGGGCTCCGTGGCCCGGGCGGCGGGCGCGGTGACGTGGGCGTCGACGTTGCCGACGGCGACCACGATCCCTTCGGGAAGGCCGGTCCACGCGGCCGCCTCGGCAGTGAGCCGGCCGGCCTCTTCGCCGAGCTGCCCGGTGACCGGGCTGAGCTTGTCGCTGACGAAGCCGGCGAAGTCGGGGTTGAGCTCGGTGAGGAAGTCGCGGGTCGGGTAGGTGCCGTCCTGGTGGATGCCCTTGTAGCCCGCCGTGCACGCGTTGCGGACGTAGGAGCCGCACAGCTGCCAGACGATCCAGTCCGCCGCCTCGACCCAGTGCTCCATCGCGGCGTACGTCTCGGGGCTCTCCTCGAGCAGCTGCAGTCCCTTGGCGAACTCCCACTCCGAGGAGATCAGCCCGCCGTAGCGGCTGAGCCACGCTTCTCCGCGCTTGGCCGCGAGGTCGTTGATGCGGTCGGCCTGGGGCTGGGCGGCGTGGTGCTTCCAGAGCTTGACGTAGGCGTGCGGGTCGCCGGCGAACCCGTCGACCTCGTTGAGGGGAGTGCCGTCGGCCGTCGTGGGGACCATCGTGCAGGCGGTGAAGTCGGTGGCGATCCCGATCACCTGGGCCGGGTCGACCGACGCCGACTCGAGCGCGGCCGGCACCGCGTGGCGGAGCACGTCGACGTAGTCGGAGGGGACCTGGAGGGCCCAGTCGGGTCCGAGCGGCGTGCCGTCGGGAAGGGCCCGGTCGAGCACCCCGTGCTCGTACTCGTGGATGGCCGAGGCGAGCTCGGCCCCGTCCTCGACGCGCACCACGACCGCGCGCCCGGACAGGGTGCCGAAGTCCACTCCGACCACGAGCCCGCCATGGGGTGCCTCCACCCGGGACCTCCTGTGACACGCGTCATATGTGAACGCTCACATCATTGTGAACGCTCACATTTCTGTCAAGGGGCAATCGCCGGGTCGGCGGTCAGGAGCGTGGTGGGGCCGTCGACGCGCGGACGACGAGCGAGGTCGGCACCAGCTCGGTCGACGGCTGGTCCTCACCCGCGAGGACCCGCGCGAGCAGGCCCATGGCCCGCGTCCCCAGCTCCGCGAAGTCCTGGCGGACGGTGGTGAGCGGCGGGGCGACGTACGGCGCCTCCGGCAGGTCGTCGAACCCCACGACGGAGACGTCCTCGGGCACCCGGCGACCGGCGTCGCGCAGCGCCGAGATGAGGCCCATCGCCATCTGGTCGTTGGCGGCGAAGATGGCGGTGGCGTCGGGATCCCGGGCGAGGGACACCCCCGCCTGGTAGCCGCTGCGCGCCGTCCAGTCGCCTCCCCACCGCAGCGACGGCACCGGGCGGTCCCACGTCTCCAGCTCGGTCCGCCAGCCGTCGGTGCGGGCCCGCGACTCCGCCCACCCGGGAGGGCCGGCGACGTGGGCGACCGTGCGGTGACCGAGCGCGAGGAGGTGCCGGGTCGCGAGCTGGCCTCCCTGGAAGTTGTCGACCCCTGCCGTGAGCGGGGTCCGCGACAGGTCGCCCTCCAGGACGAGCGTCGGCACGCCGAGCTCCACCTCGGTCGCGAACCTCAGCACGGTCTCGTGCGGGATGATCAGGACCACGGCCTCGACGCCGAGCTCCATGAGCTCCTCGACCGCCTGGTGGGTGTCGTCCTCGGTCAGCTCGTGCAGCGTGCTGACGGTGATCCGGTAGCCGGCCCCGCGCGCGGCGGCGTCGAGCGCGAGCAGCACCTGCTGGGGTCCGTAGAGTCCGGTCCCCCAGGTGGCGACGCCGATCATCCGCGAGCGCGACGACGCGAGCAGCCGGGCGAACTGGTTGGGGCGGTACCCGAGGTCGGCGATCGCGGCCAGCACCCGGTCCGCCGTCTCCGGTCGCACTCCCGGCACCTTGTTGATCACCCGCGACACCGTCTGGTGCGAGACCCCGGCGCGGGCGGCGACGTCGGTCATCGTCGGCGGCCGCTGGCGGCTCGCCACTAGGGGGTCCAGTCGGGGTCGCGGCCCAGCAGGCGCAGCCCCTGCTCCCACGGGCTGCCCTCGGGATCCAGCCGCTCGCGGAACGCGTGCCCCTCGCCGTACGCGCGGTCGGGGATCGCCCGCGCCATCCGGTGGAAGTCCTCGGCCAAGTGGTCCGGCGGGGCGAAGTCGTGGCCGAGCCCCTGGGCCAGGTCCCACGTGTGGGCGAGCAGGTCGAGCAGCTGGGCGTCGACGACGATCCGCAGCGGAAGGGGGTCCTCCACGAGCTCGCGCGCGGTGACCGGCGCCTCTGGATCGGCGCGGGCGAAGGCGCTCAGGATCGTCTCGACGGAGTCGCGCCAGGTCTCGGCGTCGAACGGCACCGGCGCGAACGCCGATACCGGCGCGTCGCCGGCGCGCACCGCGGCGGCGAAGCCCAGGTGCTGGCCGACCTCGTGCGCCAGCAGGTCCGCCACCGTCCAGCCGGCGCACGGCGTCGGGCGCTCCAGGTCGTCGTCGGTGACGTGCTGGACCACTCCGTCCAGCAGCGCCATCGCCTCGCGGTGCAGCGCGAGCCGGTCCTCCATCAGTCCTCCCTCACCGGTCGAGTCCCTCGAACGCGATCGCTGTCACCGCGTCGGCGAGCTGCTCGACGTCGACGGGACCCGAGGGGCGGTACCACTCGACGAGCGAGTTCACCATGCCGAACAGCAGCCGGCTGACCAGGTCGGGGTCGACGTCGGCGCGCAGCGCGCCCTCGTCGGCGGCCCGGCCGACCAGGCTCGCGAGCCGGGTGTCGATGCGGCGCCGCCGCTTGAGGGCGGCCTTCTCGATCTCGCTGTTGCCGTGCACCCGCAGCAGCAGGGTCACCGCGGGCTGGTGCTCGACCAGCACCTCGACGCTGCGGCGGACCACTCCGCGAAGCCGCTCGTAGGCCGACCCGTCGGCCGTCGCGGCCCGGGACACCGCGGCCTCGAGCTCGAGGAGCGCCTCGTCGAGTGCTTCGGAGAGCAGGTGCTCCTTGCTGGGCACGTGGTGGTAGACCGCCGACTTGGTGACGCCGAGCTCCTCGGCGACGTCGCCGATGCTGGTGGCGTCGTACCCCTTGCGGTTGAAGAGCTCGATCGCGGCCCGGAGCACGGCGGCCTGGTCGTGCCCCGGCCGCCCACGGCGTGGGACGGCCGGTTCGATCACCTCGGAAGCGTTGCACACGGCAGTCAGCCGACCCACTCCACAGCGGAGACGACGTGCTCCCCGGCGAGCCCCTTGAGCCGCACCTCGCGCGGCTCGGCCAGCGTGATGTCGTCGCAGTCGCCGAGCGTCTCGGCGACCGGCTCGCTGACGAGGATCTCGCCGCCCTCGGCCAGTGCCGCGACGCGGGCCGCGTGGGCGACGTTGCGTCCGAAGATGTCGTTGTCGCGATGCACCACGTCGCCGTAGTGGATGCCGATCCGGACCAGCACCGCGGCGGCCTTGTCCTTGCGCCGGCCCCCGTCGAAGGCCTGCTGGATCGAGATGGCACAGCGGACCGCCTGCTCGGGCGAGCCGAACGCCGCCATGAACCCGTCGCCCTGGGTCTTGACGACCTGCCCGTCGTGCCGCTCGATGGCCGAGCGCACCGACGAGTCGTGGCGGGCCAGCAGCCGCACCCAGTCCTTGTCCCCGAGCCGTTCGTTGAGCTCGGTGGAGCCCTCGATGTCGGAGAAGAAGATGGCCACCTGGCCGTCCGCCCCGGCGAGCCGCACCAGCGCCGGACGCTCCACCTGCGCCCAGCCGGCGAGGTCGTCGATCGAGCTGCGGAGCGCACCGCCGAACCCCTTCTCGCGGACCCGCTCGACGGTCTCCCAGACCGCCTTCACCGCCTCGTCCGGCGTCGGGACCAGCCGGCGAGGCGGGCGTCGCCCCGGACGCGGGGAGCTCGCCTGCTCCAGCTCGGACCGGAGCCGTCGCTGGGTCCGGCGGCCGGCCAGCCAGAGAGCCCCGACCGTGACCAGCAGCCCCGTCTCCAGCGCCAGCGCCACGACGAACAGCACCAGCGCAGTCGTGCCCACGGGTCACATGGTGGCAGGCGTGGTCGCCGTCAGACCGGGTAGAGGTCGACGCCGGGTGGGGCGTCGAGGATCATCCGGGCGTGCTGTGGCGCTGATCGGCGGGTGCCGCGGGCGTCGACGATGAAGCCGAGCCCGTGCGGGGTCAGCCAGACGTACCTGCCCTGCGCCGCACTGTCGTGACCGGTAGCCGGCGTGGGTCTTGTAGCGGTGATGTCGACGGCCGAGCGGGCCGGAGTTGTGGGTGCCGGTCTGCCCCGGTGGGCCCGTATCTCGGTAGGGGGTGGGGTGGTCGTAGTCGACGTTGCTGGCGGTGGAGGTGGCGTAGGGCCAGTAGTCACCACCGGTGGTCAGGTGGACCCGCTCCTTGAGCGACTCCGGGTGCTCATAGGCGGTGGTGCGGACCCGGTCGGAGAGGTCGAGCACCGGCTTCACCGTCAGCGCGGTCCGCGCCAGCAGTGACTGCAGCCCGGCACATAGTGACCGGGCCCGAGGCCCTCGACCCGCGCCACGCCACCGGCACCCTGGAGGGCGGCCTCGTGGAGGTGGACGTAGAGCACCGCCGTGGGCGCCAACGGCGACGAGGTCGACCGTCGCGGAGCGCGTCGAGCAGGTCGGCCGGGAACGCCGTCGCCCGGCTCGGCTCCTCGACCTCGAGGTCGAGCTGTTCCTGGGGGTCGCGGTGCTCCAGCAGCAGCTGGAGCAGCTCGGCGGGGCGGGCCAGCCATCCGAACGCGATCGCCCGCAGCTCATCGGCGGTCGCGTCGGGGTGACCGGGGGCGATGATCTCGGCGACCCGGGCCACGATCGCCTCCACCCAGACCGCGTCACCGGCCTCGACCCGGGCGATCACCGTGCGCAGCCCGAACTCGTCGGTGCGGGAGGAGGAGACGTAGCGGCGGCGGCGTTCGGCCTCGACCCGCTCCTCGTGCAGCGCGGGGTCGGCCTCGATGATCTTCGCCTCGGCGACCGCGAGCACCCGGCCGCCGGACTCGGCCCCGATGATCCGCGCCACCGCCCGGTCCACCAGACCGATCTTGTCGGCCGGCAGGTGTCGCGACAGCTTCGCCACCCGGCGCGCGATCTGGATCTCCGCGTCACCCCTGAGGCAGGCGCCCCAGGTCTCCGGGAGCCGGTAGACCAGGTCCAGGGAGTCGGCCGTCGCATTGACGGTCGCGGTGACCCCGGTGCCGCGGGCCAGTGCGATCTCACCGAGACAGAACTCCTGCACCAGCGGGGTGCCCTCACCACCGAGCTGAACCAGCTCATCCCGCGGGTGAGCCGGATCACCGGAGTGCACCGCGGCCCACTGGACCAGCACCTCCAGATCCCGCACCTCAGCCAGTCGACGAGCCCGCACCGCACCGGCCGCCTCGGCCAGAAGGGCCGCTGCGTCGAGGTCGGGCAGGTCGTCGTTCATGAAGCCAACGCTAGACGTGTCCACCGACAGTCCGGGCCCCGAAAGCCCCATTCCACAAGGGATTCCGGAACATCTCAGAATTTACTGCGGACATCTCGACAGGCTCGATCGGCGGTGCCGCACCTAGGGTTGAGACGTGAGTGTCTTGGTGATGGGAGCGACCGGAAACGTCGGGGCGGCGGTGGTGCGCGGCCTGGTCGAACGTGGCGAGGAGGTCATGGCCGTGAGCCGGCAGGAGCAGGACTGGCCGGCTGGCGTCACCGGAGTGGTGGCGGACCCGATGGAGGCCGGCTCGCTCGACGAGGCGGCCGCGGGCGCCGACCGCGCGTTCATGATGAGTGGGTACGCCGCGGAGCCGGGCCTCCTTGCGGCGCTGCGCAACGCGCACGTCGTGCTGCTGTCCGCCAGCTCGGCCGGCCTGGGCGCGGGCGACAACCCCCTGGCCCGGATGCACCTCGACTCCGAGCGGGCGGTGCTCGCGTCCGGGCTTGCGCACACGTTCCTGCGGCCGTGCTCGTTCCAGGCCAACCTGCTGCGGTGGCGCGACCAGCTCGCCGACGGGGACGTGGTGCGGGCACCGTTCGCGGACGTCCCCGTGGCGATGGTGGACCCGGCCGACGTCGGCGCGGTGGCCGTGGTCGCCCTCACCGAGCGCGGCCACCTCGGCGCGGTGCACAGGCTCAGCGGGCCGGAGGCGCTGGCCCCGCCCGAGCAGGTGCGGCTGCTCGGCGACGCCGTGGGCCGGGAGCTCGCCTTCGAGGAGCAGCCGGACGACGAGGCCGGGGCCGCGGGGGTCGACATCTTCCGGCACCACCCCGAGCTCGAGTCGGAGGTCCAGCACACGGTCCCGCGGCTGCTCGGCCGGCCCGCGGGATCGCTGGCGCACTGGCTGGCCAGGCACCGCACCGACTTCAGCCGACCGCGTAGCTGAGCAGCACGTTGTCCGAGCCGTCCCAGCGGCGTACGTCGAGCAGCCGGAGAGCGGTCGCGGGGACGCCGGCGAAGGCGTGCTCGTCACCGGCGACCAGCGGTCGGGCCGACCATCAGGTGCAGCTCGTCGACAAGTCCGTGGGCGAGCAGGTCGCCCCACAGGGTGCGGCTGCCGAAGACGACCACGTCGCCGCCGTCGCCGCTCGCGCAACCGCGCGACGTGGTCGTGGGCTTCGGCGCGCCGGACGATCGTGGTCTGGTCGCGCCAGGCACCGGTGTCCTCCTCGGTGACGGTGTCCGACACGACCGTGATCGGGATGCCGTCGGCGTACCGCTGGGCGATGTAGGCGCTGCCCGGGGTGAGGTCCGGGTTGCCGACGCTGGGCGGGCCAGAAGCCGGCCATGCCGCGGTAGGTCGTGCCGCCGAAGAGGATCGATCCCGCGGCCCGCATCCGCTCGGCGTTGTGCTCGTCGAAGGCGTGGTCCATCGGCATCGCCATGACGTTGCCGCCCGGGCCCTCGGTGTAGCCGTCCACGCTGACGATGCTGGTGACGACGACCTTGCTCATCTGACTTCTCCTCTGCGTAGTGGTGTGGTCTCACAGGTGCAGAGGACAGCCGGAGTCACGAACTCATCGGTTGCCGCAAGAAGTCTTCGACGACCTGCGGGTCGACGAACCCGGCGATGTGGGAGATCCGCCCGTCGCGCACGCCAGCACGTTGACCGCACCGGGCCGCCAGACCTTCCTCTGAGCCGTCCACCAGCTGGCGGCAGAGGAAACCCGGCTGACCGTTGATCGTCCGCGGCTCGAGCCGCCACGGGGTCTGCGAAGAGCCGGTCGGTGAGGAAGCGCACCACCATCGCGCGACCGTCGAACCACGCCGGCAGCGGCGGCATCGTGAACCGCGCGTCCTCGGCGAGCAGGCTCGCCAGGCGGTCGACGTCCGCGGCCTCCCAGGCGGTCAGGAAGTCCTCGACCAGCCGGCGTACGCCGTCCTCGCCGAGCGCCGCGAGCTCCGCCTGCTGCGAGCGTCCGTGGGTGCGCTCCTCCATCGACGCGCGGGCGCGCTGCAGCGCGCTGTTCACACCCGGCACCGACGTGTCGAGCAGCTCGGCCACCTCGGCGGCCGAGAACTGCAGCACCTCGCGCAGGAGCAGCACGGCGCGCTGGGTGGCGGGCAGGTGCTGGAGCGCCGCGACGTAGGCGAGCTCGACGCGCTCACGCCGGGCGTACGCCGCCTCCGGGTCGCCCCCGTCGTCCGGCTCGTCGGCCCACGGCTCCACGAACAGGTGCTCGGTGTCGGGCCGGCCGAGGTCGGCGGTCTGGGTGAAGCCCGGGCCGAGATCGGTGCTCAGCACCCTCGCGGGCCGACGCTGCGCCTGCTTGAGGCAGGCGTTGGTCGCGATCCGGAACAGCCAGGTGCGCACCGAGCTGCGCCCCTCGAAGCCGCCCCACCCCTTCCAGGCTCCGACCAGGGCCTCCTGCAGCGCGTCCTCGGCGTCGTGCGGCGAGCCCAGCATCCGGTAGCAGTGTGCGAGCAGCTCACGACGATGGGTGGCCACCGCGTCGTCGAACCCGGTCTCGTCGCGACTTGAGCTCAACTGCACTTCAACTCCTACTGTCGACGCGTGACCCTGACCGACCGCCCCGAGGACGTCGCCGGGACAGCCGCCGAGACTGACCCGGTGACCACGTCCCTGCTCGCCCCGACGTACCGCTGGGCGACCATCGGGATGGTCAGCCTGATCTTCCTTGCGGCCTTCGAGGCGCTGGCGGTCACGACGATCATGCCCTCGGTCAGTGCTGACCTGCACGGACGGGCGTGGTTCTCGGCGGCGTTCTCGGCGACGCTCGCCGCCAGCGTGGTGGGGATGGTCGCCGGCGGCCTGTGGTCGGACCGGAGCGGGCCGCGGCGGCCACTGCTCGCCTCGGTGGCGGTCTTCGCGGGCGGGCTGCTGCTCGCCGGCCTGGCGCCGGGCATCGAGCTGTTCGTGGCCGCGCGGTTCCTGCAGGGGCTCGGGGGCGGGGCGATGACCGTCGCGCTCTACGTGGTGGTCGCGCGCATCTACGCCCCCATCGACCACCCCCGGATCTTCGGCGCCTTCGCGGCGGCCTGGGTGATCCCGTCGATGGTGGGGCCGAGCGTGGCCGGCCTGGTCCTGGAGGCGTTCGGGTGGCGGTGGGTCTTCCTCGGCGTCGTGGCGCTCGCGGTCGCGGCCACCGGAATGCTGCTGCCCGGGCTGCGCCGCCTGGTCGACGCTGATCCCACTGCGGGGGAGCCGTCGTCGGTGGCGACACGATGGGCGGCTCGCGCTGGCCGTCGTCGTGGCCGGTGCCGTGGTCGCGCTCGACGTCGCCGGCCGGGCCTCGGCCGCGGTCGGCTTCGCGGCCGCTGCCGTCGCGCTGGTGGTCGTGCTGCTCGCCGTACGCCCGCTGCTTCCGGTCGGCACCCTCTCGGGCGCGCGAGGCCTGCCTGCCGTCGTCCTGCTGCGCGGCGCGATCGCGGCGACGTTCTTCTCGACCGAGATCTACCTGCCCTACCTGCTCCAGGAGCACTACGACGTGCCGCCGTGGCTGTCCGGCGTGACGCTCACCGTCGGAGCGCTGGGCTGGGCCGGCGCCTCGCAGGTGCAGGCCCGGCTCGGTGCCCGGTTCGACCACCACGCCGCGCTCCGGATCGGGGCCGCGCTCCTGCTGGCCGGCATCGTGAGCGAGCTGGCGTCGACCGCGCTGCAGCTGACGCCGTTCGTCCTCGGCGCCGCCTGGGTGCTGGCCGGCGCCGGGATGGGGCTGATGTTCCCGCGCATCTCCGCCGTGGTGCTGGCCGCCTCCGGCGAGCGCGACCAGGGCCGCAACAGCGCCGCGATGTCGATCTCCGACGCGGTGGGCGGCGCGACCGCGATCTCGCTCACCGGCCTGCTGTTCACGACGGTGGGGCCGGCCTCCGACTGGGCGCCGTTCGTCGCGGTCCTGACGCTCACCAGCGCGCTGGCGGTCGCGGCCGTCGCTGGTCTCGCGGCGCACGGACTAGAACGTGTTCTGGTTTGATGGCGCGGTGAGCGAGGGCCGGTTCTCCGTCGAGGAGATCACCGAGGCGTACGCCGCGGTGCACGCGCGGGTCCAGGGCTACGTCGAGGCCGGCGACTGGGACGGGTTCGCCGACAACTTCACCGAGGACGCGGTCTACGTCGAGCACGCGTTCGGGACCTTCCGGGGTCGCGACGAGATCCGGGCCTGGTCGGTGCGCGACGATGACGACGTTCCCGGGCGGGATCATGACCGGCTTCCCGCTGGCCTGGCAGGTCGTCGACGCCCCGACGTCACGGCTGATCTGCGAGGTGCGCAACCTGATGCCCGACCCCGGGGACGGGACCCGCCTCGAGGAGCCGAACCTCACGATCATGACCTACGCCGGCGACGGCCTGTTCTCCCGCGAGGAGGACGTCTACAACCCGCTGCGCTTCGCGCGGATGTCGGTGACGTGGGCCAGGATCGCCGAGGCGCACGGCAACCTGAGCGACGAGGGCCGCGCCTACCTGGACGCCTACGGTGGTTGAGTAGGCGCTGTGCGCCCGTCCACGAACCTTCGGCGTGGGCGTCCCAGTCTCGTCGAGCTACCTCGGACCTGACATGCTCGCGACATGAAGGCGGCGGCCAAGCGGATCGGCCTGGAGCTCGTGGGCTGGCTGCTGGTCGTCGTCGGCATCGCCGCGCTGATCCTCCCCGGGCCCGGGCTGCTGATGATCGCCGGCGGCCTGGTGCTGCTCTCCCAGCAGTACGAGTGGGCCGAGCGCCGCGTCGAGCCGATCAAGCGCGAGGCGCTCAAGGGCGCGGCCAACTCGGTCGAGACCTGGCCGCGGATCATCGCGACCGCGACGCTGATCGTGCTCATCGCGGCGGCGGGCGTGCTCTGGTTCGTCGGCCCGGAGTCGCCCCGACTGGTGGCCGGTCTCGGACCGCTGGTGGCTGCCCGGTGGCAAGGCCACGAGCATCTCCCAGTTCGCGTCCGGCCGCCCTCGCGGTCGGGCTGCTGGTGTGGAGCTACCGCAAGTTCCACGGCAACCCGGAGGCGATCGCCGAGGTCGAGGAGGCCGCGGAGGCCGACGACGACCGCAAGGGGTTCTGGGGCGAGCTGACGCGCCCGCCGTACGTCGGCGGCGGCGCATAGGGTCGCGCTGTGGTGCTCCACCTCCACCGCGCCCCGCGGACCGACCTGCTCGCCGACGCCCTCGGCGAGCTGCTGTCGACCCCGCTGGACGACCCGTTCGCGACCGAGCTCGTGCTCGTGCCCGCGCGCGGGGTGGAGCGGTGGCTCAGCCAGCGGCTCTCCCACCGGCTCGGCACCTCCGCGCGCGGGGAGCGCGCGGGGAGACGGGGTGTGTGCGGGCGTCGAGTTCCGGTTCCCGCGGTCGCTGATCGCCGAGCTGACCGGCACCCGCGACGAGGACCCGTGGGCGCCCGACGCGCTCGCCTGGCCGCTGCTGTCGGTGCTCGACGAGTGCCTCGACGAGCCGTGGGCGGCCACCCTGGCGCAGCCACCTCGGCCACCGTGACACCGGCGACGAGGCGGAGTTCCGGCGGGGCCGCCGCTACGCCGTCGCGCGCCGGCTCGCCGGCCTGTTCGCGTCCTACGCCGCCCAGCGGCCCCAGCTGCTCGTCGACTGGTCGGCCGGCCGCGACAGCGACGGCCTCGGGCGGTGACCTCGACGCCGACCTTGCCTGGCAGCCCCCGCTGTGGCGAGCCCTGACCGCAGCGGTCGGCGCCCCGGTCCCGGCGCAGCGGCACGCGGCGACGCTCGAGCGGCTGCGCGCCGGCCCGTCCGACCTGCCGCCGCGCATCTCGTTGTTCGGCCACACCCGCATGCCGGCCACCGAGATCGAGCTGCTGCGCGCGCTCGCCACCCACCACGACCTCCACCTGTGGCTGCCCGCACCCCAGCGACGACCTGTGGCAGCGGCTCGCCGACCTGGCGGGACCCACCCCCCGCCGTGCACGACGACAGCCACCGCCGGGTCCGGCACCCGCTGCTCGCCTCGCTCGGCCGCGACCAGCGCGAGCTCCAGCGCAGCCTGGGCCCGGCCGACGCCGGCACGGACGCCGAGGTCGCCACGTCGTCGCTCCCCGAGACGCTGCTCGGCTGGCTGCAGGGCGACCTGCGCGCCGACGCCGTCCGGCCCCAGCGGCCGCGTCCTCGACCGACGCGCGACCGGTCGGTCCAGGTGCACCGCTGCCACGGCCCGGCGCGCCAGGTCCAGGTGCTCCGCGAGGTGCTGCTCGGGCTCCTCGAGGACGACCCCGACGCCTCGAGCCGCGCGACATCCTCGTGATGTGCCCCGACATCGAGAACTACGCGCCGCTGATCTCCGCGGCGTTCGGCCTCGGTGACGTCGTCGAGGGCGGCCACCCAGCGCACCGGCTCCGCGTCCAGCTGGCCGACCGGTCGCTGGCCCGCACCAACCCCCTGCTCGGGCGTCGCCGCCCAGCTGCTCGACATCGCGGGCGGCCGCGCCACGGCCAGCGCCGTCCTCGACCTCGCCCAGAGCCCGACGGTCCGGCGCCGCTTCGGCTTCGTCGACGACGACCTCGACGCGATGGCCGACTGGGTGCGCGAGGCCGGCGTCCGGTGGGGCTTCGACGCCGAGCACCGGCAGCCCTTCGGCGTCCGCTACCTCCAGAACACCTGGCGGTTCGGCCTCGACCGGGTGCTCACCGGCGTCGCGCTGTCCGACGACTCCCAGGCCTGGCTCGGCACCGCGCTGCCGCTCGACGACGTCGGGAGCAACCGGGTCGAGCTGGCCGGCCGGTTCTCCGAGTACGTCGACCGGCTGGTCGCCGCGACCGACCGGCTGACCGGCACCCGGCCGCTCGCCGAGTGGCTCGACGGGCTGGCGACCGGCGTGGCCGAGCTGACCCGCGTGGAGCGCGCCGACCAGTGGCAGGTCGGCCAGGTCCAGCGCGAGCTGGCCCGGGTCGCGGTCGACGCGGGCGAGCGGGGCGCGAGCCCGCTGCGGCTGACCGACGTCCGCGCGATGCTCGACGACCACCTCGCCGGCCGGCCCACGCGGGCCAACTTCCGGGCCGGCAGCCTCACCGTCTGCACCATGGTCCCGATGCGGTCGGTCCCGCACCGCGTGGTCTGCCTGCTGGGGCTCGACGACGGAGTGTTCCCGCGCCAGCGCACCGTCGACGGCGACGACGTGCTGGCGCGCACGCCGGTCACCGGCGAGCGCGACGTCCGCTCCGAGGACCGCCAGCTGCTGCTCGACGCGATCGGCGCCGCGACCGAGAAGCTCGTGGTCACCTACACCGGCGCCGACCCGCACAGCGGCCAGGACCGGCCGCCCGCCGTACCCCTCGGCGAGCTGCTCGACGCGCTCGACCGCACCACCGAGGCGCCGGTCCGCGCCGACCTGGTGGTCAAGCACCCGCTCCAGGGCTTCGACCTGCGCAACGTCGAGCCGGGCCGGCTCGGCACCCCCACGCCGTTCACCTTCGACCCGCAGATGCTGGCGGCCGCCACCGTCGCGACCGGTCCGCGGCCCGCCCCACCGCCGTTCCTGGTGCGGCCGCTGGCCGAGCCGGTCGCGCCGGGCCGGTGCCGACGAGATCGCCCTGACCGACCTCGTCACCTTCTTCCGCGACCCGGTCAAGGGGTTCTTCCGGGCCCTCGAGCTGACCCTGCCGTGGGACGTCGACGGCGTGAGCGACGCGATGCCGGTCGAGATCGACCAGCTGGAGACCTGGGGCGTGGGCGACCGGATGCTCGCCGACATGATGCGCGGCATCCACCCCGACACCGCGCGCGAGATCGAGTGGCGCCGGGGTGCGCTGCCGCCCGGCCAGCTCGGGCTGGCGCAAGGCCACCGAGGTGCGCGAGACCGCGATGAACCTCGCGGTCGCGGCGCTCACCCACCGCCAGGTCGCGCCGCGGGCCTACGACGTCGACATCGCGCTGCCCGGCGGCCGCCGGCTCACCGGCACCATCACGCCGGTCTACGGCGACCGGCTGGTCGCGGTCGGCTACTCCAGGCTCGACGGCAAGCACCTGCTCGAGTCGTGGGTCCGGCTCCTGGCGCTCGCCGCCGGCCACCCCGACCACAACTGGACCGCGCTGACCATCGGCCGCGCGCCCGCGCGGCACCCAGGCCGCCCAGCGGCTGCTGGGCCCGACTCGTCGAGGAGCCGCTCGCCCTGCTCTCCGCGCTCGTGGACCTCTTCGACGAGGGTCGGCGGGCCCCGCTCCAGCTGCCGCTCAAGACGTCGTTCGCGTGGGCGTCCGCGGCGCGCATGGGGCAGGACCCCAAGCCCGAGGCGCTCAAGAAGTGGCGGAGCAGCCGGTTCCCCGGCGAGGACGCGGACCCGGCCCACGTCCGGGTCTGGGGCGAGCACGCCGACCTCGACGCCCTCACCGAGCTGCCCGCGCTGGCGGAGCGGCTGTGGTTCCCGCTGCTGGAGAGCGAGCGGGGGCCGCTGTGACGACGCCACGATGGCCCCCGGAAGCCACGGCCTCGTTCGACCTGCTCGCGCCGTTGCCCGCCGGCCCGACCACCACCGTCCTCGAGGCCAGCGCCGGCACCGGCAAGACCTACGCGCTCGCAGCCCTGGTCACCCGCTACGTCGCCGAGGGGGCGGCGCTGCTCGACGACATGCTGCTGATCACCTTCAGCCGGGCGGCCAGCCAGGAGCTGCGCGAGCGGGTCCGCGACCAGCTGGTGAAGGCGGCCGAGGCGCTGGACGACCCGGCCCGCGCCGACGACGAGCTGCTCACCCACCTGGTCACCGGCACCGACGACGAGCTGGCCGCCCGGCGCCGCAACCTGCGCGACGCCCTGGCCGGCTTCGACGCCGCGACCATCGCCACCACCCACCAGTTCTGCCAGCTGGTGCTGCGCTCGCTCGGCGTCGCCGGCGACACCGATGCGGGCGTGACGCTGGTCGAGAACCTCGACGAGCTGGTCGGGGAGATCGTCGACGACCTCTACCTCCAGCGGTTCGGCGACGTGAAGGACACCCCGGAGCTGACGCGCGCCCAGGCGCTGGAGCTGGCCCGCGAGGTCGTGCGCAACCCCCGCACCCGGCTGACCCCGCTGGACCCGCCGGCCGAGACCACGGCCGGCGTGCGCCGCGCGTTCGCCGACGACGTCGTGCGCGAGCTCGAGCGACGCAAGCGGCTGCTCGGCATCCTCGGCTTCGACGACCTGCTGTCCCGGCTCGCCGTCGCGCTCGAGGCCGACGACGCGCCCGCTCGTGACCGCATGAGCCGGCGCTGGTCGATCGTGATGGTCGACGAGTTCCAGGACACCGACCCGGTGCAGTGGGAGGTGATCGAGCGCGCGTTCGTCGGCCGGGTGACGCTCGTGCTGATCGGCGACCCCAAGCAGGCGATCTACGCCTTCCGGGGCGGCGACGTCGTCACCTACCTCCGGGCCCGCGACCGGGCCGACGCGCTGCTCACCCTCGACACCAACTACCGCAGCGACGCCCCGCTGGTGCAGCGGCTGCTGCGGGTCCTCGACGGCGCCGCGCTGGGCCACGAGGACATCGTGGTGCGCCCGGTCCGGGCGCGGCGCGAGACCCACCGGCTGGCGGGCGCTCCGGCCAACGACCCGTTCCGGCTGCGGGTCGTCTCCCGCGACTCGTTCGGGATCCGCGGCACGCGCACCATCCCGATGGACGACCTGCGCCCGTTCATCGCGGCCGACCTCGCCGCGGACGTCAAGGCGTTGCTCGCCTCCGACGCGACCTACGACGACGGCACCGAGGTCCGGCCGGTCCGGGCCCGCGACGTCGCCGTGATCGTGGAGAGCCACCGCGACGCCCGGGCCTGCCGCGACGCGCTGGCGACGGCGGGCGTGCCGGCCGTCTACACCGGCGACACCGACGTGTTCGCGTCGCAGGCGGCGGCCGACTGGCAGTGCCTGCTCGAGGCGTTCGAGCAGCCGGGCCGGGCCGGGCTCGTGCGCGCCGCCGCGGTCACCATGTTCTTCGGCCGCACCGCCGCGGAGCTCGCGACCGACCCCGACCTCACCGACACGGTGGCCGAGACGATGCGGCGCTGGGCCGACCACGCCCGGGCGCGCGGGATCGCGGCGGTCCTCGAGGCGGCGTACGTCGCGGGGATGGCCGAGCGGGTGCTCGCCTGGCGTGGCGGCGAGCGCCACCTCACCGACGTCGAGCACCTCACCCAGCTGCTCCACGAGGTCGCCCACCGCGAGGGTCTCGGGCTGCCCTCGCTGCTCCAGTGGCTGCGCTCGCAGCGCGAGGAGCGGGCCGGCGCCGCCGAGCGCAACCGGCGGCTCGACAGCGACGCGGCTGCGGTGCAGATCATGACGGTGTGGGTGAGCAAGGGGCTGCAGTACCCCCTCGTCTACCTGCCCTTCGCCTTCAACCGCAACGTCCGGATGGGCGAGGCGGTGCTCTACCACGAGCCCGACGGCACCCGTTGCCTCGACATCGGCGGCTCGGGCGGTCCGGGCTACGCCGCGGTGACCGCCAAGGGCCGCGCCGAGATGGCGGGCGACGACATCCGGCTCACCTACGTCGCCCTCACCCGCGCGCAGTCGCAGGTGGTGGCCTGGTGGGCGCCGTCGTGGGACGAGGTCAACGGCGGTCTGTCCCGCCTGCTGCGCGGCCGGGTGCTCGGCCAGGCCGCGGTGCCCGACTCGCTGCCCCCCAAGGTCGACGACGCGGCGGTGCTCGACCACCTGCGCAAGTGGGAGGCCGCCGGGGGTCCGAGCCTCGAGCGGGCCGAGCCGGCGGGTGACGTGCCGGAGCCGCCGGCTCCGGCCAGGCCCGCCGGCCTCGGCGTACGCCGCTTCGACCGGCCCATCGACGTCGACTGGAGGCGCACGTCCTACTCCGCGCTGGTCCGGGCCGCCGAGGAGACCGGGGGCGTGACGTCCGAGCCCGAGCTGTCGGTCCGTGACGACGAGCTCGCCGACGAGTCCCAGCTTCCCGACGCGGCCGCTCCCGAGCCGCCGCCCGACGCGCCGGCCGCGCCGCTGTCTCCGATGGCGGGGCTGCCGTCAGGTGCGGCGTTCGGGTCGCTCGTGCACGGCGTCCTCGAGCTGGCCGACCCGTTCGCCCCCGATCTCGAGGAGGAGCTGCGCGGCCACGTCGAGGAGCAGCGCGTGTGGTGGCCGGTCGACACCCCGGCCGCGGAGCTCGCGGCGGCGCTGGTCCCGCTGCACCACACGTCGCTGGGGCCGCTCGCCGGCGGGCTGACCCTCGGCGAGATCGGGCTGCCCGACCGGCTGCGCGAGCTCGACTTCGAGATCCCGCTGGCCGGCGGCGACGTCGCTCCCGGCATCGAGGTGCGCCTGGCCGACCTGGGCGCGCTGCTGGCGCGACACCTCGACGACGACGACCCGCTGCGCCCCTATGCCGACCGGCTGCGCACGCCCGGCCTCGGCGCCCAGTCGCTGCGCGGCTACCTGTCCGGGTCGATCGACGTGGTGCTGCGGGTGCCCGGCGACCATGACGGCGGCCGGTTCCTCGTCGTCGACTACAAGACCAACTGGCTCGGGCCGGCCGACCAGCCGCTCACCGCCGCCTCCTACTCCCGCGGCCGGCTGGTCGAGGCGATGCTCCACTCCGACTACCCGCTGCAGGCGCTGCTCTACGTCGTGGTGGTGCACCGCTACCTGCGCTGGCGCCTGCCGGGCTACGACCCCGCGGCGCATCTCGGCGGCGTTCTCTACCTCTACGTGCGGGGCATGTGCGGCCCGGAGACCCCGGAGGAGGACGGCCACCCGGCCGGCGTCTTCTCCTGGCGACCGCCGGCGGCGCTGGTCACCGCGCTGTCCGACCTTCTCGACGGCCTCCAGGGCGGCGCCTCGTGACGCTGCTGACCCTCGAGCTCGAGGACCCGCACGACCCGCGGCTCGCACGCGGCGCGAGCGGGCTGCTGCGGACGTTCAACGAGGCCGGCGTGCTCGACGCCGCCGACGTGCACGTCGCGCGGCGCCTGTGCGCGCTGGCCGCCGAGGACGAGGAGCTGGTCGCGCTCGCGGTGGCCTTCGTCGTGCGAGCCGTGCGCGGTGGCTCGGTCTGCGTCGACCTGACCACGGTCGCCCAGGAGCTGCTCGACCTCCCGTGGCCCGACGCCGAGGCGTGGCACGCCGCCCTCGCCGCGAGCTCCCTGGTCACCTCCGAGCCGCCGGTGCTCCGGCTGCTCGAGCACGGCGGGGTGCGGCTGCTCTACCTCGACCGCTACTGGCGCGAGGAGGAGCAGGTGCACACCGACCTCGTCGGCCGTCCGGCCGGGTCGGCCACGCCCGACGAGGCCTGGCTGGCCGCGGCGCTCGACCGCGTCTTCCCGCGGGTGGGCTACGACGAGCAGAGAGCGGCCGCCCGCGTGGCCCTGACCCACGCCACGACGGTGCTCACCGGCGGGCCCGGCACCGGCAAGACGACGACCGTCGCGGCCCTGCTGGCGCTGTGCGCGGAGCAGGCCGAGCTGGCGGGCGACGCCGCGGTCCGCATCGCCCTCGCCGCGCCGACCGGCAAGGCCGCCGCCCGGCTGCAGCAGGCCGTAGAGGCGGAGGTCGCGAAGCTTCCGACCGCCGACCGCGAGCGGCTGGCCGGCGTGCGCGCCGTCACCCTGCACCGGCTCCTGGGGGCCCGCCCGGACACGTCGTCGCGGTTCCGTCACCACCGCGACAACCGGCTGCCCCACGACGTGGTCGTGGTCGACGAGACCTCGATGGTCTCGCTGACGATGATGGCCCGGCTGCTGGAGGCGGTCCGGCTCGGCAGCCGGTTGATCCTGGTCGGCGACCCGTTCCAGCTCGCCTCGGTGGAGGCGGGCGCGGTGCTCGCGGACCTCGTCGAGACGGTGGAGGAGAAGACCCGCGTGGGCGTCGCCTCGCTCGTCACCTCGCACCGGTTCGGCGAGTCGATCGGCGCCCTGGCCGAGGCGGTCCGATCCGGCGACGCCGACCGGGCCGTCGCGCTGCTCGAGGCGGGCGGCGAGCACGTCGAGCTCGTCCACGTCGACGACCCCGCGCGCCGCATCCGCGATCTCGTCGTGCCGCACGCGCTCGGCGTGCTCCGGGCGGCCGAGGCCGGCGACGCAGACCTCGCACTGGCGCTCCTCGACCGGCGCCGGCTGCTCTGCGCGCACCGCGAGGGGCCGTTCGGCGTACGCCACTGGAACACCCAGGTCGAGCGCTGGCTGGGCGAGGCGACCGGAGAACCGATCTACGCGACCTGGTACGCCGGCCGCCCGCTCCTGGTGACCGCCAACGACTACGGCCTCGGCATCTACAACGGCGACACCGGTGTCGCGGTGCGCCCCGGGGGCGGCGCCGGCCGTGCCCTGCGGGCCGCGGTCGCAGGCAGCAGCCGGCCGCCTCGACCTGGCCACCAGCCGGCTCGGCCAGGTCGAGACGATGCATGCGCTGACCATCCACAAGAGCCAGGGGTCCCAGGCCGACGACGTGGTGGTGATCCTGCCGCCGCCGGAGTCGCGCCTCCTCACCCGCGAGCTCCTCTACACCGCGATCACCCGAGCCCGCGAGCGGGTGGTCGTGGTCGGCTCGCCCGACGACGTGCGGGCCGCCATCGACCGCCGGGCCCTGCGAGCCACCGGGCTGCGGCAGCGGCTGGCCGGAGCCTGAGGCCCTGCCACGCCGGTGGGAGACTGAGCCATGACGTTCCTGGTGGCCCGCGGCATCGACCTGCTGGCCGTGGGCGCCGCGGTCGTCGCGAGCGCGATGGCGGTCGTCTACCGCGGGGTGATCGAGAGCCAGGACGGCGGGGACGATCCCGCGCTCTGGGTGCAGGCGGTGCTGGTCACCGGCGCACTCCTGGCGCTGGCCGGCGCACCGACGGGGGTGACGCACCGGGTGCCGGTGCTGCTGGTCTCCACCGGGCTGCTCGGCCTGTTGGGGCTGCTCGCCATCCTCACCATCGGCCTGCCGATCCTCGCGGCGGCGTTCCTCGTCTTCCTCGCCGCGCTGCGCGACCCCGTCGCACCGCGGGCGCCGTCCGCACCCTGAGCATCGCGAAACGCTCGCGTCACCTGCATCGCCTAATGTCGGCTGGGTGCCGTTCCTCCTCCGCGTCGAGCTGCCCGACGTCCCCGGCTCGTTGGGCCGGGTCGCCACCGCGATCGGTGAGGCGGGCGGTGACATCGAGGCGATCGAGATCGTCGAGAAGCGCGACGGCACCGCGGTCGACGACGTGCTCCTCGAGATGCACGACGGCGCGATGCCCGACTCCATCGTCTCGGCCTGCAACGCGCTCGACGGCGTCCGGGTCATGTGGATCTCTCGCTACGCCGCGGGCGGCAACATCTTCCTCGACCTCGAGGTGGTCGAGGAGCTCACCGGCGACCCGGGCAAGGCGCTGGACCGGGTGGTCGACCTGCTGCCGGTCGCGTTCCGCTCCGACTGGGCGATGCTGATCCACCGCAGCAAGGGCGTGGTCCGCAGCACCGACGCGGCGCCGGACAGCCTCCCGTTCGTCGAGATCGAGAAGGCGGCCCGCATCGACGTGGACGGCGACGAGGTGAACCTCTACGCCGGCGCCCGCATCGACGGCAACAACGTGGTCGTCATCGGTCGCCGCGGCGGGCCCGAGTTCGTCGACTCCGAGCTCGCCCGCCTCGGCCACCTGGTCGGCCTGGCCGCCTCGCTCGCCCGCCCCTGACGCTGACGGGTCGACGAGTCAGGTGGCGGGCTCGAGCAGGAAGACCGGGATCTCGCGGTCGGTGCGCTCCTGGTACTCCGCGTACGGCGCGTACTGCGCCACGCAGCGCTCCCACCACTCCTCGCGCTCGGCGCCCTCGGCGAGCCGCGCGACGTAGGGCCTCGGCTCGGGGCCGTCCTGGAGGTCGACGTGCGGGTCGGCGATGAAGTTGTGGTACCAGGTCGGGTGCTCCGGGGCACCGCCCTGCGAGGCGACGGCGGCGTAGACACCGTCCTTCTCGACCCGCATCACGGGGTTCTTGCGGAGCTTGCCGGACTTGTGGCCGCGCGAGGTGATGACCACGATCGGCCACTCGGGGTGGCCGCGCAGGATGTTCGCCTCGGTGCCGCCGGATCGCTCGTACTTCTCCACCTGCTCGCGGACCCAGTCGGCCGCGCTGGGCTCGTACTCACCTGTAAGTGTCACGTCCACCCGGAACCCACGGCGGGGGTCCGGCATTCCTCCAGGGGTCAGGCCACGCCGCGGATCCGCGTGACGAACACCGAGCCGAGCACGCTGGCCAGGAACGCCAGGAGGTAGAGGGCGAGGTAGCCGGTCGAGAAGCCGTGTCCCTCCGACTCGACCACGCCGCCTCCTGCTTCCACCAGCCACAGGAGCGCCCCGGCCAGCACGGGCGCGAAGACCTGCGGCAGGGCGTTGGCGATGTTGATGACGCCGAGGTCCTTGGCCCGGTCGACCGCGGTCGGGAGCACCTCGGTGATCAGCGCGAAGTCGACCGCGGTGTAGATGCCGTAGGCGCAGCCCATCACGACCGCCGCCGCGAGGGCGGCCGGCCAGCTCTGGCCGACGCCGAGCAGGACGGCGGCCGAGCCCGACACCAGGCCCGACCAGATCACGAACACCTTCCGCCGCCCCAGCCGGTCGCTCCACGCACCGAAGACCACGGTCGTGAGGACCAGCGTGAGGGCGTAGACCGCGGTGAGCACGAACACCCGGTCCTCGGCCTCGTCGGAGCTGTAGCCGATCACGTCCTGCAGGAAGTAGAGCAGGTAGAGCAGGCCCAGCGCGTTGCCGAGGTTGACCAGGAACCGGGTCAGCCAGGCCCACCCGAAGTCGGGATGGAGCCGCGGCGAGATCCAGAACGAGGCGAGGAAGCGGCGTACGTCGAACGGCGGCCGGGCCTCGGGCGGCAGGGCCAGGTCGCGCGACGACAGGGAGAAGGGGACCGCGAGCACCAGCAGGAACGCCGCGATGGCCAGGTAGCCGGCCGCGATGCTGCCGGTCGCCGCCGCGATCCCGGTGCCGGTGACGACGCCGATGGTCTGTGCCACGGCGACGATGCCGCCGATCCGGCCGCGCCGGTTGCTGGGGACCTGGTCGGGGATCATCGCGGTCACCGCGGCCAGCATCGCGTTGAGGGCGGCCTGCACACCGCACCAGCCGAGGAGCATCACCGCGACGTTCGGGGCGACCGACAGGACGGCGAGCGAGGCCGCCCCGCCGAGCGCGCCACCGACGAGCCAGGGCAGCCTGCGGCCGGCGCGCAGCGTCGTACGGTCGGAGAACGCCCCGGCCAGCGGGTTGCAGATGACCGAGACCAGCGCGCCGGCCCCGGTGACCAGGGCGAGCACCTGCTCCTTGTCGGCGGCGTCGAGCGCCTCGGCCTGCTGGGCCAGCAGCACCGAGATCGGGCCGAAGAACCCGGCCCACAGCCCGACGCTGGCCACCGCCAGCAGCGCCACCCACCGGGTCGGCGGTACGACGCTCGGCTCCGCCAGCGCGGCCGGAGTGCTCACGGTGTCCTCACCGGGCCATCACCCGGACATCGTGGCAGCGACCGACCGTTACCGTGACCAACCATGAGCGCGATCCACGGAGTGTCGGAGATCTTCGACCCGGAGGCCTGGGACGACGTGCCGGGGTTCGGGGACCTGACCGATCTCACCTACCACCGCGCGAAGGCGCACGGCACGGTCCGCGTCGCCTTCGACCGCCCCGACGTGCTCAACGCGTTCCGCCCGCACACCGTCGACGAGCTGCTGCGGGTCCTCGAGCACGCGCGCACCTCCAGCGACGTCGGCTGCGTGCTGCTCACCGGCAACGGACCGAGCGAGAAGAACGGCAAGTGGGCGTTCTGCACCGGCGGCGACCAGCGGATCCGTGGCAAGACCGGCTATCAGTACGCCGGGGGTGAGACCGCCGACACCGTCGACAGGGCGAGCCTGGGACGGCTGCACATCCTCGAGTGCCAGCGGCTGATCCGGTTCATGCCCAAGATCGTCATCTGCGTCGTCCCCGGCTGGACCGCCGGGGGCGGCCACAGCCTGCACGTCGTCTGCGACCTGACCATCGCCAGCGCGGAGGAGGCGCGGTTCAAGCAGACCGACGCCGACGTCGGCTCGTTCGACGGCGGCTTCGGGTCGGCCTACCTCGCCCGGCAGGTGGGCCAGAAGTTCGCCCGCGAGATCTTCTTCCTGGGCCAGGAGTACTCCGCCGACGACGGCGTCCGGATGGGCGCCGTCAACCGCGCGGTGCCGCACGCCGAGCTCGAGGCCACCGCCCTGGAGTGGGGCCGGCTGGTCAACGGCAAGTCACCCACCGCGCAGCGGATGCTCAAGTACTCCTTCAACCTCATCGACGACGGCCTCGTCGGCCAGCAGCTGTTCGCGGGCGAGACCACCCGCCTCGCCTACATGACCGACGAGGCCCAGGAGGGCCGCGACCAGTTCCTCGAGAAGCGCGAGCCCGACTGGTCGCCGTACCCCTGGTACTACTGACCGGCCTAGCCGAGCCCCGTGCGGAAACCCTCGCGCCAGCTGGCGTAGCGCGGCGTCCAGCCGAGCTCGCGTCTCGCCTTCGCGTTCGACGAGCCCCGCACCGTGGTCATCAGCGCCAGGCCGAACTGGCCGATCAGCGGCCGGGCCAGCCAGCCGGGCAGCCGCATCGGCTTCTTGCCGCCGAGCTGCTCGGCCAGGTAGGGCAGCCACTCGGCGACCGGGGCCGGGTCGTCGTCGACGATGTTGTAGACGCCGGGCGCAGCCAGGTCGATCGCCGCCGCGGTCGCGGTAGCGGCGTCGTCGATGTGGATCCACGACCACACCCCGGTCCCGCCGCCGACCACCGGGATCTTGCCGCGGCGCACCAGCTCGCCCATCTCACCGGCGCGCGACATCGTGTTGCCGGGCCCGTAGAAGTTGCCGTAGCGCAGCACCACACCGTCGATGCCGGGCGCAGTTGTCACTGCCTTCTCGAGGTGCTTGATGGCGCGCAGCGACTGCCGCGCCTCCTTGCCGGGGTCGTCGACCACCGGGTCGGCCTCGGTCTTCACCGGCCCGCCGGTGCGCTGGTTGACCCAGTGCCCGCCGTAGCTCTGCGCGACGAATCGTCGTGCGCCGGACTCGTGTGCGGCCGCGAGCAGGTGGTCGGTGGCCTCGGTCCGCAGCCGGTTGGTCATCGCGAAGTCCTGGTCCCACTTCTTCATGTTTCCCGACATCGCGCTCAACGCGGTGAGCTCGTGGACGACGACGTCCGGCTTCGCCTCGGCGACGGCGGCTCGCACGCTGTCGGCGTCGAGCGGATCCATCACGATGCCGGTTGCGCCCAGCGCGTCAATGGCGCTGCGCCCGGGCTCCTTCCGGGTCGATCCGAACACCTCGTGGCCGACCCCGGTCAGCAGGGGCACAAGACGGCTTCCCAGCGCTCCGGTCGCGCCGGCGATGAACACTCGCATGATCCTTCTCCTTTCGGTTGTGGCCCCTTCGACGGGAGTGCCCACCCGCCTGTGACAGATACCGGAAGGATTCACGCCGTCAGCGGGTCTAGTGGTTGCCGACGGAAGTTCGTCGGGGGTGGGCCGTGCTCCGGGTGCGTGCATCGCAAGGCGCCGGAGCGACGCTCTACTTGGTCGTCCAGCTAGTGACGGCAACGCCGCGAGGTGCGTGCCCGGAGTGCGGGACGCCCGACGAACTTCCGTCGGTGACCACTAGCCTGAGCGGGAAGATGATGACCGACCTCGCTCAGGCACACGACGAGCTGCGGCCGCTGATGTTCTCGATCGCGTACCGCATGCTCGGCAGCGTCGTGGAGGCCGAGGACGTCGTGCAGGAAGGGTTCCTCCGGCTCCACCGCGGCTCTCTGGAGGGCGTGGACAACCTCGAGGCCTACGCCACCACGATCACGACCCGGCTCGCCATCGACACCTTGCGCTCCGCCCGGGTCCGTCGGGAGCGGTACGTCGGCCCGTGGCTGCCGGAGCCGATCGTCGACTCGGCGGAAACCGACCCCGCCGCACCGGGTCGAGCTCGACGAGACGGTGTCGACGGCGTTCCTCGTGCTGCTCGAGGCGCTCTCGCCGGTGGAGCGGGCAGTCTTCGTGCTGCGCGAGGTCATCGGCTACGAGTACGCCGAGATCGCGGCGGTCGTCGACAAGAGCGAGGCCAACTGCCGGCAGATCTTCGCCCGGGCGAAGAAGCGGGTCGACGACAGGAAACCGCGGTTCGAGGCCTCCCGCGAGGACCGCGACCGGCTTGCGACGCAGTTCCTCGCCGCGATCAGCGACGGCGACCTGACCGGCCTGGAGCGGTTGCTCGCCGAGGACGTGGTCTTCGTCGGCGATGGTGGCGGCCGGGCGCCGGCGATCCAGACGCCGATGACGGGAGCGAGGTCCGTGGCCCGGTTCCTGCTCGGCCTGATGCGCCGGGGCGAGCGGTTCGGCGTGCTCCTCGACCTCGTGCAGGCCAACGGCCAGCCCGCACTGCGGACCCGGGCCGCCGACGGCGCGCTGCTCGGCGTGATGACGATGGACGTCGACACGGACCGGATCGTCGGGCTCCACAACGTCCTCAACCCCGACAAGCTCGGCCACCTCGGGCCGGTCGGGGACCTGAACACGCTGCTCGGCGACCGCGGCTGAGTCGGTGCCGCACATGACCCGCACATGACGCGCTGGCAGCAGATCGCGCGCGAGGCGGCCGGCCCCGACTACGCGGCGGCGTACGCCGAGCGGTTCCGTGCCCTGGCCGCGCGCGGCGACGACGTGCACGGCGAGGCCGTCTTCGTCACCGGCCTGGTCGACCCGCCCGCGCGGGTGCTCGACGCGGGGTGCGGCACCGGCCGGGTCGCGATCCGGCTGGCCGAGCTCGGCTACGACGTGGTCGGCGTGGACGTCGACGCCTCGATGCTGGCCATGGCCCGCGAGGAGGCGCCCGAGCTGGACTGGCGGGTGGCCGACCTCGCGGTCCTCGACACCGGACAGCTCTTCGACGTCGTGCTGGTCGCCGGCAACACCATCCCGCTGCTAGAGCCGGGCACGCTCGACGCCACCGCCCGGCACCTGGCCGCGCAGCTCGACGAGGACGGCCGGCTGGTCTGCGGGTTCGGCCTCGACCACGCGCACCTGCCGCGCGGCTGCCCGGTCACGCCGCTCGAGGACGTGCGACGCGGCGTTCGCCGCCGCCGGCCTGCAGCCGGTCGACAGGTTCTCGACGTGGGACCGCGCGCCGTACGACGACTCCGTCGGCTACGTCGTCACCGTGCATTCGCGCCACGGTGGTTGAGGAGGGCGTGTTGCGCCCGCCTCGAAACCAGGTGAGCCGGGGGCTGGGACTCGACGGAGGTGGACCGGTCACAGCGCAACCTTGCGAGGTTTCGAGACGCTCGCCAGCGCGAGCTCCTCAACCAGCGGTGGATCGGTCCGCTGAGTCCTAGGCTGCAGCCGTGCTCGCCCTCGACGCGATGGTCGACCAGGACCTGTTCATCTGCCCGCGCTGCGGGAGCCCGGTCCGTCCGGTCGACGGGGTGTGGCACTGCGCAGGGGCGTCGTGCGCGTTCGCGGACGAGCCGTTCCCGGTGGTGGCGGGGGTGCCGGCTCTGGTCGACTTCGAGACCAGCGTGCTCGACGCGGGCCGACTGCGCGCTGTCGAGGGCGCGTCCGAGGTGCGGCGCTCGAGGTTCGCCGGGCCGCTGCGCCGGCTGCTGCACCCGGCCAACACCACGGCGCCCGCGAACGTCGCGCGGATGGAGGAGCTGCTCAAGGCCGACACTCCTGACCGCAACCCGCGGATCCTGGTGATCGGCGGAGGCACGGTGGGTGACGGCCTCGAGACGCTGTACGACGACCCGACCGTCGACCTCATCTCGTTCGACGTCTACGCGAGCCCGGTCACCCAGTTCGTCGGCGACGGCCACTCGATCCCGCTCGCGGACGGCAGCGTCGACGGCGTGATCGTCCAGGCCGTGCTCGAGCACGTGCTGGAGCCGACGGTCGTCGCGGACGAGATCCACCGCGTGCTGCGCACCGGCGGCATCGTCTATGCGGACACGCCGTTCCTCCAGCAGGTGCACGAGGGCGCCTACGACTTCACCCGGTTCACCGACAGCGGCCACCGGTTCCTGTTCCGCCGCTTCGAGCGGATCGACTCCGGCAGCGTCGCCGGTGCCGGGACCGCGCTGCGCTGGTCGGTCGACTACTTCGTCCGCGCGCTGACCCGCTCGGTGCCCCTGGGACGGATCGTGTCGCTGTGCTTCTTCTGGCTCAGCTGGCTCGACCGGGTCCTCGACCCGAAGCACTCCGTCGACGGCGCGAGCAGCGTCTTCTTCCTCGGCCGCAAGACCGCGGAGCCGATCACCGGCGCCGACATCATCGACTACTACCAGGGCGGCATGCGGCCCCGGTGACAGTGACGTGAGGATCGTCGTCCTGACCGGCGCCGGCATCTCCGCCGAGAGCGGGGTGCCGACGTTCCGCGACGCCGACGGGCTCTGGGAGGGCCACCGCGTCGAGGACGTCGCGACGCCCGAGGCCTTCGAGCGGCAGCCGGCGGTCGTGCACCGCTTCTACGACGTTCGCCGGGCCGCGCTCTCCGGCGTGCAGCCCAACCCCGCCCACCTCGCGCTGGCCCGGCTGGAGGCCGAGCTCGGCGACGACCTGCTCGTGGTCACCCAGAACATCGACGACCTCCACGAGCGCGCCGGCTCGACCCGCGTGCTGCACATGCACGGCGCGCTGCGCTCCGCGCTGTGCCGGTCCTGCGGCACCAGGACGGAGTGGGAGGGCGACCTGGGCGACTTCCCGCCGTGCCCGTCGTGCCACCACATGGAGCTGCGCCCGGACGTGGTGTGGTTCGGCGAGGTCCCCTACGAGATGGACCGGATCCTCGCCGCGCTCGAGCGCGCGGACCTGTTCGTGTCGATCGGCACCTCCGGTGCTGTCTACCCCGCCGCGGGCTTCGTGCAGGCAGCGGCGGCGTACGGCGCCCGGACGCTCGAGCTCAACCTGGTGCCGAGCGACGGCAGCCACCTCTTCGACGAGGCGCGGCACGGCCTCGCGGGCGAGATCGTGCCCGCGTGGGTGGACGAGGTGCTGGGGTGAGCGCCCGGTGTCGCGGCTACGGTGACCGCATGACGCGTCTGCTCGGACTGCTCCTCGCCCTCTCGGTCGCCGTCGGCCCGGCCTCGGTGGCGGTCGAGGCCTCCGCCTCGGCCCCCGACGCGCAGGTCGTCGCGAAGCGGACGGTGCCGACGCGGGACGAGTGGCTCGCCGACGTGAAGGCCGCGATGAAGGGCTCCCGCCCCTACGTGCGCGAGCGGGTCGCGGCCAAGGACGCGGACGAGAGGCTCGCGGTCAACTTCGACATCGACAACACCGTGATCGCGACCTACTACGACGGCGGCGGCGCGATCCCGCGGATGCTGCGCTTCGCCAGGCTGCTCGACCGGCTCGGCGTGGCGCTGGTCTTCAACAGCGGCCGGTCGGCCGACCAGCAGCAGCGCACCGTCAGCCAGCTCACCCGGGCCGGGTTCCCGGTCGCGGGGGTCTGCCTGCGCAACAAGGGTGAGGCGCTGCCGGTCGGCAAGCAGCGCTGCCGTGACACGTTCATCGACGACGGCTACACGCTGATCGCCAACGTCGGCAACAACGACACCGACTTCGTCGGCGACGGCTACGAGCGCGCCTACCGGCTGCCGAACTACGGCGTGTTGGGCTGACCCTGGCCCGCGGCCATCCGCTCGCGGATGATCTCCTCGAGCCGGTCCATGTCGTCGGCGAGCCCGAGCTTGGGGGCGAACTCGCGCACCACGTGCACGAACATCTCGCCGGACTCGATGATCCGCGGGTCCATGTGGCCGAAGACCTCGAGCGCGACCACGCCGTAGAGCGTCGTCCACCCCTGCTGGAAGAGCCACACCAGGCCGCGGTCCTCCTGGGCGAGGTCGTCGACCTTCGCCGGGATCAGCGGATCCAGCACTGACTCGCGCACCGCCGTGGGCAGGTCGTCGAGCGCGGGGATCGGGTGGTGCGTGTGCTCCCACAGCGCGCGCATCTGTCCGGTCATGAGATGGCCGGAGGCCGCCTGGGTCAGCGTCTCGCGGCGGACGCACTGCGCGTCGGCGATCGGGTTCGCGAACACCAGGCCGAACTCCCGTGGGTTCCCGAGCGCCCACATCCGGAACTCGGTCGCCGAGGCCACCAGCCGCCCGGCGTGGTCGTCCTCGGGCAGCCGGTCGGCCGCCGCTGCGAACGTCTCGGTCGCGGCCTTGTCGATCTCGAAGGCCACGAGGTCGACGAGCTCCTGGTAGCTGCCGACGTAGCGGTAGAGCGCCGGAGCGGTCATCCCCATCCGGCCGGCCACCGCGCGGAGCGAGAGCTCGGCACCCTCGGCCAGCAGCTCCCGCGAGGCGCGGGTGATCTCGTCGAACGTCGCCTCGCGCTGCCGCTCGCGTCGCGTCTGCGGAACCTCGGAGCTGGTCTGCACCTGGCTGCCCAATTTCATCCTCCAGTCGGTTGACACCGGAAGTTTACACCGTTTACGGTGAACAGCGTTCACAAACTTTACATACATCACGAGAGTTGTGGGGAGTCACCATGATCGAGCGCTGGGGAGCATTCGTCGCCCGCCGGGCCCTCGCCGTGCTGCTGGCCGGCATCGCGGTGACGTTCGCCGCCGGTGCCTACGGTTTCGGGGTCTTCGACCACCTGTCCCAGGGCGGCTTCGACGACCGGGACTCGGAGTCGGCGCGCGAGCTGCAGGCCGAGCGGGACACGTTCGGCAACCAGAACGTCGACGTCGTCGCCATCTACACCAGCGACGACCTGGTCGCCTCGGACCCGGAGTTCCGGGCGGACGTGGAGCACGTCGTCGCGGGCCTCGCGCCCCGGACCACCACGAGCGTCGTCCCCTACTACGACGCCCCGGCCGACTCCGGGCTGGTCAGCAAGGACGGCCACTCCGCCCAGGTGCTGATCTCGCTCGCGGGGGAGAGCCAGGACGACTACCTCTCCAACTACGACGACCTCTCGCCGACCCTCGAGGCACCCCGGTCGACCGGCCTGCGGACCGACCTGGCGGGTGCGTTCGCCGTCTACAACGACGTCAACGAGATCACCAGCGAGGACCTCGCCCGCGCCGAGTCGATCTCGATGCCGGTCGTCGTGCTGCTGGCCTTCCTGATCTTCGGCAGCCTCGTGGCCGCCTCGATGCCTGCCCTGGTCGGCCTGCTCGCGATGGTCGGCGCACTGGCCCTGGTCCGGGTCATCGCGACGTTCACCGAGGTCTCGGTCTTCTCGGTCAACGTGATCTCGCTGCTCGGCATCGGCCTCGCCATCGACTACGCGCTGTTCGTGATCAGCCGGTTCCGCGAGGAGCTCGCGCTGCTGCCGGTCGACGACCCGGAGGCGGTGCCGACCGCGATCCGCCGCACGATGACCACCGCCGGGCGCACCGTGCTCTTCTCGGGCCTGACCGTCGCCGCCGCGCTCTCGAGCCTGTTGATCTTCCCGCAGGCCTTCCTCAAGAGCATGGGCTACGGCGGCGTGGCCGCGGTGCTGGTCGCGATGGTCGCCGCCCTCACCGTCCTGCCCGCGACCCTGAGGCTGCTGGGTCGCCGCGTCGACGCCGGCCGGCTCCCGTGGCGCCGCAGGCGGCCGGTCGTGGTCGCCGACGCGCACGGGCGGTGGGCCGCCCTGGCCCGCGGCGTGATGCGCCGGCCCTGGCTGGTCATCGTCGGCACCGTGGCCGGCCTCCTCCTGATCGCCTCGCCGTTCCTCGGCGTGAAGTGGGGCAGCGTCGACTACCGCGTGCTGCCCTCCGACGCGCCGGCGCACGTCGCGGCCGAGAAGCTGTCCGACTTCGGCCCGGAGACCTCGACCGCCCAGCTGCTGGTCCGCGGTGCGTCCGAGGCCGACGTGACGGCGTACGCCGACCGGGTGGCCGCGATCGACGGGGTCACCGGCGTGCAGCCGGTCGCCACCGAGGGCGACTCGACCCTGCTGCGGGCGTCGTGGACCGGCAACAGCCAGAGCGAGGACAGCCAGGCCGTGATCGATGACATCCGTGCCGTCCAGCCGGCGTCGGGTGAGGTGCTGGTCGGCGGCCTGAGCGCCGACACCGTGGACCTCATCGACTCGGTCGGCGCCCACCTGCCGTGGATGGCCCTGATCGTGGCGCTGGTGATGCTGGTGCTGCTCTTCGTCGCGTTCGGCTCGCTGGTGCTGCCGGTCAAGGCCGTGGTCATGAACCTGTTCTCCATCACCGCGTCCTTCGGCGTGGTCACCTGGATCTTCAGCGACGGCCACCTGTCCGGGCTGCTCGGGTTCACCCCGCAGGGTTTCCTCGACGCGACGAACCCGATCCTGATGCTCGCCATCCTGTTCGGCCTGTCGATGGACTACGAGGTGTTCCTGCTCTCGCGGGTGCGCGAGCAGTGGGACCGCACCGGCGACAACGACGTCGCGGTGGCGACCGGCGTGCAGAAGACCGGCCGGATCATCACCAGCGCCGCGGTGCTGCTGGGTGTGGTGATCGGGGCGTTCGCGCTGAGCGGCATCGTGTTCATGAAGATGCTCGGCATCGGCATGCTGGTCGCCCTGCTGATCGACGCGACCGTCGTCCGCGCCCTGCTGGTCCCCGCGACCATGAAGCTGCTCGGCAGGGCGAACTGGTGGGCCCCCGGCCCGCTGATCCGCTGGTGGGAGCGCTACGGCTTCCGCGAGGGCGACGACGCCGCCTCGGGGGAACCCTCCCTCGAACCCGAGGCGGCGGGCGTCTAGCGATAGTCCCTGACGTTCTGACCTCCCCGACCGGCGTGTCGGCGACCAGAACGTCAGGGACTATCGGCCCGGGTCAGGGCACCAGCACGTAGCGGCCCCGGACGCCGCCCTTGCGCACGGCGGCGTGCGCCTCGTCGACGCGGTCGAGCGGCAGCACCTCGGCCACCCGGACCGGCAGCTCGCCGCGCGCCGCGCGGTCGAGGAGGCCGGCCAGGGCCGCACCGTCCGGCACCACGCCGACGGCCTCGATGGAGACGCCGCGCTCGGAGTCCGGCGGGAACGACGGCTGGACGCCGACGAACCGGCCGCCGTCGCGCACCAGCGCCACCGCGTCCTGTTGCAGCACGGCGCCGTCCGCCACGACGTCCCACCCGCGGCTCGCCTCGGCGGTGAAGTCCGCGCCCAGGCCGCGCACGAACTCCTCGTCCGCGGCCCGCGCGAGGCCGGTGACCCGCCAGCCGCGCTCGAGCGCGAGCGGGACGACGTAGCCGCCGACCGCCCCGGCGGCACCGGTGACCAGCAGGGCGCGTCCCTCGCCGTCGCCGAGCAGGCCGACGAGCTGGAGCGCGGTGAGCGCGTTGAGCGGGACGGTCGCCGCCTCGACCAGGTCGAGACCGTCCGGTACGACGGCGACGTCAGCGGCCGGCAGCACCAGCTGCTCGGCGTACGTCCCGAAGTCGCGGTCCAGCCCGCCGACCAGACCGGCCACGCGGGTGCCTGGGGCCAGGTCGGTGCCGGGACCGGACTCGAGCACGGTGCCCGCGAAGTCCCAGCCGAGTCCGGTGTGCTCGGGCTGGCTGATCACCCCGGCTCGGTGCATGACGCCCTCGCGGACCGCGACGTCGACGGGATTGACGGTGGCCGCCGTCACGGCCACCCGGACCTGGCCGGCCTCGAGTGGCGCGACCGGGAGGTCGAGGAGGGAGATCGCGTCCGGCTCGCCGGGCTTGGTGACGACGGCGGCGCGGAAGGTGCTGTGGTGGGTGGTCATGGGAGTTCCTCCGGTGGAGTTGTCGGATGCGTGCACCGGCCGGAACAATGCGGCGCGCGGAGGTGCTTCCCGTTGGAGAGCAGGCACCTGCAAGTGCGTAACCGACCAGAAGGAGCCCACCCGTGCCCACGATGACGGCGGCCCAGCGCCGCGCGGCGGACAAGGCCGACTACGACGCGTTCCTGGCCCAGTGCCCGAGCCGGCAGCTCCTCGACCGGATCTCCGACAAGTGGGTGACGCTCGTGCTGGCCGCCCTTGAGGGCGGGCCGCAGCGCTACTCGCAGCTGGCGCGGACGATCGCCGGGGTCAGCCAGAAGATGCTGACCCAGACCCTCCGCACGCTGGAGCGCGACGGGCTGCTCACCCGCACCGTGACTCCGACGGTCCCCGTGACCGTGAGCTACGAGCTGACCGGTCTCGGGCGGTCCCTGCACCAGGTGATCGCCGGGCTCAAGGGGTGGGCGGAGTCGCACATGGACGAGGTGCTCGAGGCCCGCTCCTCCTATGATGCCCAGCCATGACGTCCTCCCGGATCCGCGCGGCCGCCGCGCTCGCTGTCATTGCGGCCCTCGTGCTCACGGCCGGCTGCGGCGGCAAGGACGACGACGGCGGTGACAGCGACTTCGCCAAGCAGTCCGGGGACAAGATCGCGGCCCAGGCCAAGGCCGACATGAAGGACCTCGACGAGGTGCGGTTCAGCGGCGAGATCACCTCCGAGGGCGACACCATCACCCTCGACCTCCAGGCCAGCTCGGCCGGTGACTGCGTGGGCTCGATCGGGCTCGGCGGGGGCAGCGCGGACATCCTGGCCAAGGACGGCACCAACTGGTTCAAGCCCGACGAGGCGTTCTGGCGGGCGAACGCCGGCGACACGGCCGACGCGATCATCACCGCCGTCGGTGACAAGTGGGTGCTCGACACCGACTCCAACTTCGCGCAGTTCTGCGACCTCGACGCCTTCTTCGACAACCTGTTCAAGAACGACGCGGACTCGTCCGGCTACAAGACGACCGGCACCGACGAGCTCGACGGCGACAAGGTGGTCAAGGTCGAGCAGACCGACGACAAGGGCAGCTCGGTCGGCTACGTCCTCGTCGAGGACGACCACTACCTGGTGAAGCTCGAGCGCACCGAGGGCGACGAGCCCGGCCACCTCGACTTCAGCGACTTCGACAAGGAGTTCGACGTCACCGCCCCGGGCGACGACGAGGTCATCGACCTGAGCACGCTGCAGTAGCTGGCTGGCTGTCTACCCCCGCGAGCTTCGGCCCGGGCCCGCGACGGACAGCTCGCTGCTCCGCTACCCCGGCGAGCTTCGGCCCGAGGCCACGACGACGCTCGCTGGCGCTCGCTGGCTTCGCAGTCGTCGCGGCCATCGGGACCGATCGCCGGGCGCTCGCTGCGCGAGAGGGCTCGCCCGCTCCAACTGCGTGCTAGCCGCGCGACGACGCCGCGGCGACCGACGCCGCCGCGACCGACGCGGCGACCGAGTGGTCCGGGTCCGTCGTGGGCGGCACCGACTCGCGGAGCACCAGCACGCTGCTCTCCGTCATCGGCACCTGCGCGCCCGCCGCCAGGGTTTCGACGTCGTCCGGGGAGCCGCCGGTGTC
Source organism: uncultured Actinomycetota bacterium (assembly GCA_963766475.1). GTDB lineage: Bacteria > Actinomycetota > Actinomycetes > Propionibacteriales > Nocardioidaceae > Nocardioides. The sequence continues at coordinate 223,555 of CAVXZS010000016.1, forward strand.
GATGCACACGTCCCACGACTCGGCGTACTCCGCCGGTGGAAGCGTGATCGTCGCGTCTCCGTCGGCGTTGAAGTAGAGCAGGAAGTGGTCGTCGACGATCGTGCCGCCCCGGGCGTCGGCGCCGGCGATGCCGTGGCCGTTGAGGTACATGCCGATCGCCTGGTTGCCGCCCTCCCAGTCGGAGTCCTCCATGGGTCTTCCGTCGAGGTGCAGCCAGACGATGTCGTTGAGGCGCTCGGCGCCGGTCGGCCCGGTGTGGACCGTGTTGCCGGTGAAGAAGCGGCGGCGGCGGAACGTCGGGTGCTGGCGGCGCAGCTCGATCAGTGCGGCGGTGAACTCGACGAGCGGCTCGTCGACCTGGTCCCAGTGCACCCAGCTCAGCTCGCTGTCCTGGGCGTAGGTGTTGTTGTTGCCCTGCTGGGTGCGGCCGACCTCGTCGCCGTGCAGCAGCATCGGCGTGCCCTGGCTGAGCAGCATCGTGGCGAGGAAGTTCCGCTGCGCCCGCGAGCGCCGGGCGAGGATCGTCGGGTCGTCGGTCGGCCCCTCGACGCCGTGGTTGGAGGACCGGTTGTGGCTCTCGCCGTCGTTGTTGTCCTCGCCGTTGGCCTCGTTGTGCTTCTCGTTGTAGGAGACGAGGTCACGCAGGGTGAAGCCGTCGTGGGCGGTCACGAAGTTGATGGAAGCGACGGGGCGGCGGCCGGTGTGCTCGTAGAGGTCGGCCGACCCGGCCACCCGCGAGGCGAACTCGCCGAGGGAGGGCTCGCCGCGCCAGAAGTCCCGGACCGTGTCGCGGTAGGCGCCGTTCCACTCGGTCCACTGGGGCGGGAACCCGCCCACCTGGTAGCCGCCGGGGCCGATGTCCCACGGCTCGGCGATCAGCTTCACCTGGCTCACGACCGGGTCCTGCTGCACGAGCTCGAAGAAGGTGGCGAGCCGGTCGACGTCGTAGAACTCGCGGGCCAGGGTCGAGGCGAGGTCGAACCGGAAGCCGTCGACGTGCATCTCGGTCACCCAGTAGCGCAGCGAGTCCATGATCAGCTGCAGCGAGTGCGGGTGCCGCACGTTGAGGGAGTTGCCGGTGCCGGTGTAGTCCATGTAGTAGCGCAGGTCGTCCTCGACCAGCCGGTAGTACGCCGGGTTGTCGATGCCCTTCATGCTCAGCGTCGGGCCGAGGTGGTTGCCCTCCGCGGTGTGGTTGTAGACCACGTCGAGGATCACCTCGATGCCGGCCTGGTGCATCGTCTTCACCAGCGTCTTGAACTCCTGCACCTGCTGGCCGGGCTGGCCCTCCGCCGTCTGGCCCGCGCCGGTCGCGTAGTCGGCGTGCGGCGCGAAGAAGCCCAGGGTGTTGTAGCCCCAGTAGTTGCGCAGCCCCTTGTCGAGCAGGGTGCTGTCCTGGATGAACTGGTGCACCGGCATCAGCTCGATCGCGGTGATCCCGAGCCGCTGGAGGTGGTCGATGACCGAGGGGTGTGCGAGCCCGGCGTAGGTGCCGCGCTGCTCGCTCGGGACCGCTGGGTGCAGCTGGGTCATGCCCTTGACGTGCGCCTCGTAGATCACCGACTCGTTGTAGGGCACGTCGAGGCGGCGGTCGCCCTCCCAGTCGAAGAACGGGTTGATGACCACGGCCTTGGTCATGTGGGGGCCGGAGTCGTCGTCGTTGCGTGAGTCCTCGTCGCCGAAGGTGTAGCCGAACAGGCTCTGGTTCCAGTCGATGTCGCCCGCGGTGGCCTTGGCGTAGGGGTCGAGCAGGAGCTTCTGCGGGTTGCAGCGCAGCCCCTGCTCCGGGTCCCACGGCCCGGTCACGCGGTAGCCGTAGCGCTGACCCGGCTGGATGCGCGGCAGGTAGCAGTGCCAGACGTAGGCGTCGACCTCCGTCAGCTCGACCCGCGTCTCGACGCCGTCGGCGTCGAAGAGGCAGAGCTCGATCTTCTCGGCCACCTCGCTGAACAGCGCGAAGTTGGTCCCGCTCCCGTCGAACGTCGCGCCAAGCGGGTAGGCGCGCCCCGGCCAGATCTCCATTGGATCGATCAAAGCACAGTGATCGGCGGCGGCCGCTACCGGACACCCGCAGGGGTGAACTCCGGGCGGTCACCCGACCGGCCCCGGCGCCCGGGGAACAGATCGAGCTCCCGGGCGGTTGCCGCCGGACGTGACAGCCCCGCCCGCGATCAGCCGAGTCGACGTCGGGCTGCGCAGCGAGCGGGGCCCGATCCTGCTCGCCGTGATGCTCAGCATCGGCCTGGTGGCCATCGACTCAACGATCCTGGCGACCGCGGTGCCCGCGGTGGTCGACGACCTCGGCGGCTTCAGCCAGTTCCCCTGGCTGTTCTCCGTCTACCTGCTCGGCCAGGCGGTGTCGGTGCCGCTGTACTCCAAGCTGGCCGACCAGTACGGCCGCAAGCCGATGATGCTGGTCGGTGTCGCACTGTTCCTGGTCGGCTCGCTGCTGTGCGGCCTCGCGTGGAACATGCTCAGCCTGATCGCGTTCCGTGCCGTACAGGGGCTCGGCGCCGGTGCGGTGCTGCCGATCGGCATGACGATCGTCGGCGACATCTACTCCATCGCCGAGCGGGCGAAGGTGCAGGGCTACCTGGCCAGCGTGTGGGCGATCGCCGCGGTGGTCGGCCCGACCCTGGGCGGCGTCTTCGCCGACTACGTCTCGTGGCGGTGGATCTTCTTCGTGAACCTGCCGATCGGCGCCGCGGCCATGCTCATGATGTGGCGGTTCGAGGAGCAGGTGACTCGCGGGAAGCACCGGTTCGACGTACTCGGCGCGCTACTCCTGACGGTCGGCGGGGTGCTGCTGCTGCTCGCGCTGCTGGAGGGCGGCCTCGAGTGGGAGTGGGACTCCGCGACCAGTGCCATCCTGTTCGCGACAGCCGCCGTGCTGCTGGTGGGCTTCGTGGTGGTCGAGACCCGGGCGTCCGAGCCGGTGCTGCCGCTCTGGGTGTTCCGGCACCGCGCGATCGCGCCGGCGATCCTGGTCTCGCTGGTGATCGGCGTCCTGCTGATGGGGCTCACGTCGTACATCCCCTTGTTCGCGCAGAGCGTGCTCGGCCACGGCGCGGTCTCGTCGGGGCTCGCGCTGGCCGCGCTGACCCTCGGGTGGCCGCTGGCCGCCTCCAACGCCGGGCGGCTCTACCTCAGCATCGGCTTCCGGGCCACCATCCTCATCGGTGCGGTCATCGCGCTGGCGGGCACGCTGCTGACCCTGACCATCGACGGCGACTCCTCGCTGTGGTGGGTGGCCGTGCCTTGCTTCGTGATGGGGTTCGGCTTCGGGTTCTCCGCCGCGCCGGCGGTGATCGTGGCGCAGTCGGCGGTCGACTGGCAGTCCAGGGGAGTCACCACCGGCGCCACGATGTTCGCGCGCTCGGTGGGCAGCGCCCTAGGGGTCGCGGTGTTCGGCGCCCTGGTCAACAGCCAGATCGCGGACCGCATCGGTCACGCCACGTCCGACCTCGAGCACCTCTCCCCGGCCGTGCTCGAGCCGTCGATCCACACGACGTTCGTGTGGTCGGTCTTCGTCGCCGTGGCGCTCGTCGCGGTCAGCCTGCTGATGCCGGGCCGGGTGGAGGAGACCTCGTCAGCGCCGGGCGCGGTAGCCGAGGAGCAGGCACCCGCCTGAGCGGTCCTGGTCCACGAGCTCGAAGGTCTGCAGGGCTCCCGTGTCCTGGAACAGCCGTCGGCCGGTGCCGGCCAGGCTCGGCGCGACCACGAGGCGGAGCTCGTCGACGAGACCGTCGCGGAGCAGCGACTGCCCCAGCGTGAGGCTGCCGTGGATCCCGATGTCCCCGCCGTCCTGCGCCTTGAGCCCGGCGACGTACGCCGCGGCCGGCTCGTGCACCACCGTGGCCGCCGACCACGAGGTGTCCGGGGTGGTCGAGGTGAAGACGACCTTGGGCGTGTGGTTGATGAAGTCCGCGAACGGCTGCATGTCCGACGTCGGCCAGTGGTGGACCCAGAACTCGTAGGTGCCCCTGCCCAGCAGCACGGTGTCCTGCGTGGAGATCACGTCGGCCAGGTTCTGGACCAGCCGTTCGTCGGCATCGACGAACCACTCGCCCTCGCCCGGGTCCTCGGCGACGCCGTCGAGCGACTGCAGGCTGTAGAGCACGACCTTGCGCATGGTGCTTCTCCTCAGTCTCGTGAGCGGGCGTAGTGCAGCTCGACGACCCGGTCGTCGAAGGTGTGCGTGCCCCGGAGCGTCATCGCGCGCCGCTCCGGGCCGGGGGCGAAGAGCGGGGCGCCGCCGCCCAGCACCACCGGGTGGACGAAGACGCGGTACTCGTCGACCAGGTCGCGCTCGGCGAACGCCGCCACGGTCGCGGCGCCACCGAAGAGGTAGATGTCGCCGGCCGCAGACTGGACCAGGTCGGGGATCCGGTCCGCGTCACCGACCACGGTGCTGTTCCATCCGGGGTCCTCCAGCGTCCTCGACACGACGAGCTTCGGCATCGGCCGCCAGATCCGCGCGTACGCCGCCTGGTTGGCGGTGCTGTCGGGGAGCTCGTCGGCGATCGGCCAGAACGACGCCATCATCTCGAAGACGCGGCGGCCGTAGCAGAACGCCCCCGCACCGGCCAGGGTCGTCACGAAGTGGGTGTGCAGCTCGTCGCCGATCACCGGCCAGTCGAACTCGCCGTTGGGACCGCTCGTGCGGCCGTCCAGGGAGGCCTGCATCCACACGATCACCTTGTTGCCGTTGCCGTTGCCGTTGCCAGTGCTCTCGCTCATGATCTCGAACCTAGGCAGCGGCCGGGGCGGCGGACAGGGCCGGTTCCGTGCTCGCGGAGTGGTCCGCTTGCCGGGCCGTGTCGCGACCGGCGAGCCACAGCGCGGGCACCATCGCCAGGCCGGTGACGAGGAAGGCCGGGCCGAAGCCGACCGCAGTGACCAGCAGGGCGACGCCCGCGGCGCCGACGGCCATGCCCAGGTCGAAGCCGGCGTTCCAGATCGCGCTCACCGCGCTGAAGCCGCTCTCCGGCACCCGGGCGTACATCAGGCTGAGCGTGGCGTTCTGCAGCACCCCGAAGCCGGCCCCGAAGGTCGCTGCGCCGGTCAGGACCAGTGCGTCGGAGCCGATGACCGCCATCGCGACCACGCCTGCGATCGACAGCGCCAGGCCGGGCACCAGCAGCCGGGACTGGCCACCGCGGTCCCCGAGCCGGCCGGCCACCCAGCGTCCGGCGGTGGCCGCGGTCGGCTGCAGCAGCAGCGCGAGGGGGGCGACCCAGGCCGCGCTCCCGCCCAGCGCCAGGGGCAGGTAGGTGACGACGACGCCGGCGGCAGCGGCGGAGGCCGCGAAGATCGTGGCCGGCCGCATGAGCGCGCCGCTCCGCAGGCTGCTGACGACGCCCAGGTGCTTCTCGCTGACCGAGGTCCGGCTCGGCAGCCACGGGACGGTCACCACCGCGAGCAGCGGTGCGGCTGCGGTCAGCGCGAAGACCGGGCCGAAGCCCCAGTGCGTGGCGGCCCACGCGCCGAAGGGCAGCGCGAGCAGGGAGGGGACGCCGCCCACCAGCCCGACGAGTGCCAGGCCCTCGCCGCGCCGGGCCTGCGGGATCAGCTGGGCGGTGAGCGCCCCGCCCGCGGTGACGGTGATCGCGAAGCCGACTCCGCGGAGTGCGTTCACCGCGAACACGGCCGCGAACGACGAGGTCGCCAGCAGGACCAGCGCGGGGGCGCCGAGCAGGGTGAGGCCGATCGCGAGGGCCCAGCGGTAGCCGACCCGGGCGACGAACCGCGGGGTGGCCAGCTCGCCGAGGACCGTCGCCACGAGCAGCGTGCCGTTCGCGAGACCGCCCGCGGTGGCCGAACCCGCGGCGGCGGCGTACATCGGGACCGCGGCGAGCGGCAGGTAGAAGCCGATCGAGCTCGCCACGATCGACACGAAGCGCAGCATCAGGGGCCGGGTGACCAGCGGAGCGGTGGAGGTCGTCATGCAGACGACGCTAGAGCGGAACTGGATCGCTGCTAAGGTCCACTTTCATGTCTGTCGAGTGGTCCGGTTCCGGTCCGGAGCTGCTGGTGACGCTCGACAGGGACCGTCCCCTGCGTGCGCAGCTGGAGGCCCAGCTGCGCACGGCCATCCGCAGCGGGCGGCTCGCGGCCGACGAGCGGCTGCCGTCGAGCCGCACCCTCGCCCGCGACCTCGGCCTGTCGCGCGGCCTGGTCCAGGAGTGCTACGAGCAGCTCTGCTCGGAGGGCTACCTCACCTCGCGCAGCGGCTCCGCCACCCGGGTCGCCGAGCTGTCCGGCGTGCGGGCGGCCGCGCCCGCGTCCGTCCCTCGGGCGCAGGCCGCCCCGGCGGCGTACGTCGCCTCCTTCGAGTCCGGCGTACCCGACCTGAGCCTGGCCCCGCGTGAGGACTGGGCGTGGGCGGTCCGCGAGGCCTGCCGGGCGCTGCCCAAGGCGGGCTTCCACTACGACGACGCGCGGGGCACCCTCGCCACCCGGGAGGTGCTGGCGTCCTACCTGGGCCGGGTCCGCGCGGTCGACGCCGGCGTCGACCAGGTCATCGTCTGCTCGGGCTTCGGGCAGGGCCTGGCGATCACGCTCAGCGCGCTGGCCCGCCGCGGTCTGACCCGGGTCGCCTGCGAGGACCCCGGGTCGATCGGCACGGTCACCGCCGCCGCCACGGCCGCGGGGGGCGAGGTGGTGCCGATCCGGGTCGACGAGCAGGGCATCGACGTCGAGGCGCTGGTCGCGAGCGGCGCCCGGGTCGCCATGGTCACCCCCGCGCACCAGTGGCCGACCGGGGTGGTGCTCAGCCCGGAGCGCCGGCACCAGCTGCTGGCCTGGGCGCGGGACTGCGACGGCATCATCATCGAGGACGACTACGACGCGGAGTTCCGCTACGACCGCGACCCCGTCGGGTCCATCCAGGGTCTCGACCCGGATCGCGTCGTCGGGCTCGGGACCGTCAGCAAGTCCCTGGCGCCCGCGCTGCGGCTCGGCTGGGCCGTCGTACCGGCCGCGCTCGCGGACGACGTGGCCGCCCACAAGCAGGTGGCGGACCGGGGGACCTCGGGGATCGACCAGGCCGCCCTCGCCACCCTGATCGAGTCCGGTCGCTACGACCGGCACCTGCGCCGGATGCGCGCGGAGTACTCGCGCCGCCGCGGCGCGCTGGTCGCCGCACTCGAGGCGCATGCACCCCACGTGCCCCTGACCGGACTGGCCGCCGGCTTCCACGCCGTCGCGCACCTGCCCGACGACGCCGACGAGGAGAAGGTCGTCGACCGGGCCAGGCAGCGCGGGGTGCGGCTGCGGGGGATGAGTGCCTTCCGCTCCACCCACCGGACCACGCCGCCCCAGCTGGTGCTCGGCTTCGGCAACACCGGCACCCGCGAGATCGAGGTCGGCATCGAGACGGTCGCCGACCTGCTCGAGTAGGACGCCAGAGGAGCCTTGCCTTGGTTGCCTGCCCGCGGGACGGAGACGACGATCAGCCCATGACCACCGACGACCTCGACCTCACGCACCTCGAGGCCGGGCCGCACGAGGACGAGCCCCACGAGGGCGGGCTCAACAACCGGCTCAACTGGCTCCGGGCCGGTGTGCTCGGCGCGAACGACGGCATCGTCTCGACGGCCGGCATCGTGATGGGTGTCGCGGGGGCCACCAGCGCCCGCGGCACGATCCTGGTCGCGGGCGTGGCCGGGCTGGCGGCGGGGGCGCTCAGCATGGCCGCGGGGGAGTACGTGTCGGTGAGCACCCAGAAGGACTCCGAGCTGGCGCTGCTGGAGAAGGAGCGCGGCGAGCTGCGGGACGAGCCGGAGGAGGAGCTCGAGGAGCTCGCGGGCCTCTACGTCGAGAAGGGGCTGACCGAGGACCTGGCGCTCGAGGTGGCCCGGCAGCTGACCGAGCACGACGCGCTCGGCGCGCACGCCGAGGCCGAGCTCGGCATCGACCCCGACGACATCACCAGCCCCTGGAACGCCGCCCTCGCCTCGATGCTCGCGTTCACCGTGGGCGCGTTGCTGCCGCTGCTCACCATCACGCTGTTCGGCCCGACCCTGCGGATCTGGGTCACCGTCATCTCGGTGACCCTCGCGCTCGCGCTCACCGGCTGGGGGAGCGCGAGGTTCGGCTACGGCCCCTCGGGCCGGGCCGTCTGGCGCAACGTGCTCGGCGGGCTGTTCGCCATGGCGGTCACCTACGCGATCGGGACCGCGCTCGGGGCCCACGTCTAGCCTGAGGAGGATGCGGCTCTTCGCAGCGTTGGTCCCGCCGACAGAGGCGCTGGAGCATCTCGACGAGTTCCTCGACGTACGCCGCGACGCCGGCGAGCTCCGCTGGGTCCAGGCCGACCAGGTGCACGTGACGCTCGCGTTCCTCCACCACGTGCCGGACCGGAAGCTCGACGACCTGGTCGAGCGGCTGGGCCGGGCCGCAGCCCGACGGGCCGCCTTCGATGCGGCGATCTCCGGCGGCGGTGCCTTCCCCAACGCGGGGCTGGCCAAGGTGCTGTGGACCGGCCTCGACCTCGACGAGCCCGGCCGGACCGAGCTGGACCGGCTGGCGACCGGCTGCCGGGCAGCGGCCAACCGGGCGGGCATCGAGGTGGGCGGCGCGCGGTTCCGGCCGCACCTCACCGTCGGGCGGACCAGGTATCCCCACGACGTGAGCAACTGGGTCCGGCTCCTCGACTCCTACGCCGGGCCCCGGTGGCCGGCATCGGAGCTGACACTCGTCCGGTCCCACCTCGGCGAGGGGCCGCGCGGCCGGCCCCGGCACGTGCCCGTGGGCACCTTCCCGCTCGGGCGCTAGTGCGGCACTAGGACGTGCCCCAGTCGATGTTCCGCGGGCGGCCGTCGACCGCCGCGACGAGCACGGGCTCGCCGCCCTGCGGGCTGACCTTCATCAGGGCGTAGCGCTCGCCGGGCAGGGTCGGCTCGCCGGCGCCCGTCTCGACCCGGTAGACGATCCACCGCCCGTCGGGGGAGTAGCCACCCACGAGCGCGTTGAGCTCCCGGTGCTTGAAGTGGGTGAGCCGGCGCAGGTGGCTGCCGTCGGGCCGGATGGTGGCCACGTTGGCGGACGCGTGCGGACGGGAGCCCTCGTTGGCGTTGAGGCTGACCACGATGTGCCTGCCGTCGGGTGACCAGTCGTGCTTCACTCCGACGTCCGCGGCGTAGGGCAGCAGCCGCCGCAGGTGCGAGCCGTCGAGGCGGACCGAGTAGAGGGCCTGCTGGTCGTCCCACACCGAGGCCCGCACGAAGCTGACCGTGCGCCCGTCCGGCGACACGTTCGGGTCGGTGTCGCCACCCTCGTCCGGGAACGGGTTGGTGGTGAGCCGTCGCGCGTTCGTGCCGTCGCGGTGCATCACCCAGAGGCTGTCGTCGCCCGTGGCCGGGTCGAACCGCTCGAAGACGACGAGGTTCCTGTGCGGCACGAACGCTGGTTGCCCGAGGTAGCCGGTCAGGCCCGGGTGCAGGGTCCGCCGGTGCGTGCCGTCGGAGTGGACCACCTGGATGAAGGCCCGGTCGTTGGCGCCGGCCTCGAAGACGACCTGGCGCCCCGAGGGTGACCAGTCGGCGTTGGCGGCATCCACGCCCTGTCGATGGGTCAGCAGCCGCAGCGAGCCGGTGACCGGGTCCAGGACCTCGAGCTGCTGGCTGTGGGGCAGCTCCAGGGTGAAGACGATGGGCCCGTTGCTGCCCGAGGTCGTGACCGAGGTCGCGACCGAGGTCGTGCCCGAAGTCGTGACCGGAGTCGCCTGCGCCGCGCCGGTGAGGGTGAGCGCGGCGGAGCTCAGGGTGATGGCCGTGATCGCGGTGAGAAGCCTCATGCCCTCGACGCTAGGGGCGGGTGCGCCGGGCCGCATCAGGGCCAGCACCGAACTTCTCGAGGGTGCTGCCCCGAGGCGCTGTGGCGAACGCCTCGGTCGGTGCGGAAGGGCGAGCCGATAGGGTCCCCCTTCGTGAAGATCGCCGTAGCCAAGGAGACGCGGGAGGGCGAGACGCGCGTCGCGATGGTGCCGGAGCTGGTGGGCAAGCTGACCGGTCTCGGCTACGACGTGGCGGTCGAGCCCGACGCGGGCCGGCACGCCCTGCTCTCCGACGAGGACTACGCCGAGGCGGGCGCGGAGCTCGACGCCGACGCGGTCGCGTCGGCTGACGTGGTGGTCTCGGTGCAGCCGCTCGCCCCCGACGGCGTACGCCGCCTCAGGCGCGGCGCCGCGACGGTCTCGTTCCTGCCGACCAACCAGGAGCTGTCGCTCGTGGCCGACCTCCGGGACGTGGGGGCGACGGCGTTCGCGATGGAGCTGGTCCCGCGGATCTCGCGGGCCCAGTCGATGGACGCGCTGTCGTCGCAGGCGCTGGTCTCCGGCTACCGCTGCGCGATCGTGGCCGCCGGGATGCTGCGCCGCTTCTTCCCCCTGAACATGACCGCGGCCGGCACCGTCCAGCCCGCCGAGATCGTGGTGCTCGGTGCCGGTGTGGCCGGGCTCCAGGCGATCGCGACCTGCAAGCGGCTCGGCGCGGTGGTCAAGGCCTACGACGTGCGCGCGGCCGCGGCCGAGGAGATCCGCTCGATGGGCGCCAAGTCCATCGACCTCGAGCTCGACACCCTCGAGGGGGCTGGCGGCTACGCCCGCGAGATGACCGAGGACCGGGCCAGGCTGCAGATGGAGCGCCTCGCGCCGTACATCGCCAACGCGGACGCGCTGATCACCACCGCCGCCGTCCCCGGCCGGCAGGCGCCGCTCCTGGTCACCGCGGCGATGGTCGAGGAGATGCGGCCGGGCTCGGTGGTCGTCGACCTCGCCTCCGAGACGGGCGGCAACGTGGAGGGCTCGGTCGCGGGCGAGGTCACCCGGATCGGCAACGCGTCGGTGTGGGGCGGCAAGAACGTGCCCTCCCAGATGCCCGGTCCGGCGTCCAGGCTCTATGCCCAGAACGTCGTCAACCTCCTCACGCTGATGACCAGCAAGGCCGAGGGCGATACCGGCGTTTTCGCGCCCGACTTCGACGACGAGATCGTCACCGGCGCGTGCGTGACCCACGACGGCGCGATCCGCCACGAGCCCACCAGGGTCGCCCTGGAAGGACCCAGCGAGGGGGAGCCCACCTCATGAACGAGGCAGTCGTCTGGCTGACGATCTTCATCCTCAGCGTCTTCGTCGGCATCGAGGTGATCTCGAAGGTGTCGTCGACGCTGCACACGCCGCTGATGTCCGGCGCCAACGCCATCCACGGCGTGATCCTGCTCGGCGCGATCATCGTGACCGGCAGCACCGACAACAACCTGGCCCTCGTGGTGGGCCTGATCGCGATCGTGCTCGCCGCGGTCAACATGGTCGGCGGCTTCGTGGTCACCGACCGGATGCTGCAGATGTTCGTGCGCAAGAAGCCTGCCCAGAAGCCGTCTGAAGGGGCCGACGCGTGATCCCCACCTGGGCCCAGCTGCTCTACCTCTTCGGAGCCGTCTGCTTCATCCTCGCGCTCAAGGGTCTCTCCGGGCCCAGGACCGCGCGCAACGGCAACCTGATCGGCGCGTTCGCCGCGGTGCTGGCCTGCGCCATCCCGTTCTTCTACGGCGACCTCGACCACGTGCCGCTGATCCTCGCGGCGATCGCGGTCGGCACGGTCGGCGGCGTCTACGGCGCCCGCACCGTGCAGATGACCCAGATGCCGCAGATGGTGGCGCTGTTCAACGGCGTCGGCGGCGGGGCGGCCGCGCTGGTGGCGCTGCTCGAGCTGCACGAGATCGTCGACGGCCTGCGGCACGTGCCCGGCTACGACGTCGAGAAGTTCACGCTGGTCGCCACGGCGTTCACGATCCTGGTCGGCTCGGTCTCCTTCGCCGGCTCGATCATCACCTTCGCCAAGCTCCAGGACCTGATGACCTCGCGGCCGGTGGTCTTCCCTGGCCTGCCGATCCTCTTCGGCGGCGGCTTCGTCGCCGCGGTCGTGCTCTCGGTCCTGATGGTGCGCGAGGCCAACGTGGCGCTGGGCATCGTGCTGGCCCTGCTCGGCCTGCTCCTCGGCGTGCTCCTGGTGCTGCCGGTCGGCGGCGCCGACGTACCGATCGTCATCTCGCTGCTCAACGCGTTCACCGGCCTCACCGTCGCCGCCGGTGGCTACGTGCTGTCCAACACGCTGCTGCTGGTGGCCGGCACGCTGGTCGGCGCGTCCGGCACGTTCCTCACGCTGCTGATGGCCAACGCGATGGGTCGCTCGGTCACCAACATCCTGTTCGGCGCGCTCAAGGGCGGCTCCACGCTCGGCGGTGGCGAGGCTTCCGACCGGCCGGTCAAGTCCGCCGGCCCGGAGGACGTCGCGATCATGCTCGGCTACGCCGACCGCGTGATCATCGTGCCGGGCTACGGCCTCGCCGTGGCCCAGGCCCAGCACACGCTCCGCGAGCTCGTCGACCTGCTGATCGCCCGCGGCACCGAGGTCGACTACGCGATCCACCCGGTCGCGGGCCGGATGCCCGGCCACATGAACGTGCTGCTGGCCGAGGCCCAGGTGCCCTACGAGCAGCTCATCGAGATGGACGAGATCAACGACGAGTTCAAGGACGCCGACGTGGTGCTCGTCGTCGGAGCCAACGACGTCGTGAACCCGGCGGCCCGCAACACGCCCTCCGCGCCGATCTACGGCATGCCGATCCTCAACGCCGACCAGGCCAAGGCCGTCGTGTTCCTGAAGCGGTCGATGCGCCCCGGCTTCGCCGGCATCGAGAACGAGCTGCTCTTCGAGCCCGAGACCACGCTGCTGTTCGGCGACGCGAAGGACACCCTCGGCAAGGTGCTCACGGCGGTCAAGGCGCTCTACGGGGGTCGGAGGGATCCCAGGTTAACCTGGGATCGCTGAACTTCTCGGCCGTTGCAACGCCCCAGAAGTTCAGGAAACCGCAGGTTAACCTGGGATCCCTCCACACCGGCGGGTCAACCCACGACGCCGTAGAGCCGGTCGCCGGCGTCGCCGAGGCCGGGGACGATGTAGCCCTTCTCGTTCAGCTTCTCGTCCATCGCGGCGGTGACCACGGTGACCGGGACGTCGAGCCCGGCGAGGTCGGCCTCGAGGCGGGCGCAGCCCTCCGGCGCGGCCAGCAGGCAGATCGCGGTGATGTCGTTGGCGCCGCGGTCGGTGAGGAACGCGATCGCCGCCGACAGCGTGCCGCCGGTGGCGAGCATCGGGTCGAGCACGTAGCACTGGCGGCCGGCCAGGTCCTCGGGCAGCCGCTCGGCGTACGTCGTGGCCTCGAGCGTCTCCTCGTTGCGCATCATCCCGAGGAAGCCGACCTCGGCGGTCGGCAGCAGCCGCATCATCCCGTCGAGCATGCCCAGGCCGGCGCGCAGGATCGGGACCACCAGGGGCTTGGGCGTCGCGAGCTTCACGCCGGTGGTCGGCGCGACCGGGGTGACGATGTCGTAGGGGTCCACCCGGACCTCACGCGTGGCCTCGTAGGCCAGCAGCGTCACGAGCTCGTCGGCCAGGCTGCGGAACGTCGGCGAGTCCGTCTTCTCGTCGCGCAGGGCCGTGAGCTTGTGGGCGACGAGCGGGTGGTCGACGACGTGAGTGCGCACGGGCGGCAGCCTAGTGCTGGCGTCAGCGCCTGGCTCAGTCCTGGGCGTGCTCGCCCAGGCAGGACTTGGTGTAGGACGTCTCCTTGGCCAGGGGCGCCTTGGTCGACCGCTCGTTCTTCGCCTGCAGGGTCCAGTAGCGCAGCCAGTCCATCTGCATCCGGGCCTTGTTCATCCGCTTGCCCTTCTCGGCCTCCATGGTGAAGCGCACCTGGAACTTGCGGCCGGAGAGCGCCTCGGGCCGGGTCTCGGAGCGGACGACGTGGGAGTCGACGAACCAGGAGATCCGCTTCGGCGTCACCTCGACGGCGAAGGTGTGCCACTGGTCCTGGCCGAAGCCACGCTTCGTCGACGCCTGGTAGAGGTTGTCGGGGCGGGTGCGGATGTAGAAGTTGACCTGGTTGTCGCCCATCGTGAACTTGTTGAGCGCGATGTTCTGCTCGCCGCAGCCCTCGCCCTCCTTCGGTGACGGGGACCAGCTCGGTGAGCACGCGGTAGGGCGTGTGCTGGTGGCCGTACTGGCGCTGCCGGAGCCTGGTCTCCCAGCGGCCGTACGCGCGGCCGGGGATCGTCATCTGGGCGGAGACGCTGCCCTTGGTGGCGGTGTTGAGGGTGAGCATGCCGTGCTGGGTGCGGACCGCGCCCGGGCCCTCGACGCGCCAGCGCTTGTGGTTGAGGGGTCCGACGAACGTCTCGTCGTAGACCAGGCCGCCGTGGCCGTACCAGCCGAAGGTGTTGCCGGCGTGGATCGGGCCGGGCGCCGCGCGGCCGCTGGTGCCGACCGCGTCGTCGGGACGACCGGCGCTGCGCCGCTCCGCCGAGCGAGCCGAGCGACTAGCAGCCATCAGCGTGGCGGTGCCGGCGGCGAGCGCGCGGCGGGGACGGGACGAGGTCCGGTTGAACATGGGCATCGAACCTAGCGAACTTGGCGAGGGCGGTCACGTTCGCGCCCATACCGACGGTCGGTGAACGGTGTCCGAACCAGTCGCGGGCGGGCTCAAAGGGGCTGGTCGCGCAGGGGTGGGTCTGTCACGCTGGTCGGGTGGTCGAGCACGACGACAGGATCGACTTCGCCCTCGCGGCCTTCCGCGCGGACGGTCAGTGGACCGTGCAGGACCTGGCCCACGACCACCTCGGCGACATCGAGACGATCGCCCACGCGCTGCGCCGCGTCCCGGGCGACGGCGGCGCGGTGGCGATGGTCGCCGTCGACGAGGACTTCTTCGTCATCGTCCGCGTCGCCGGGCGCGACCACCCGGGTGCTGCTCTCCGACGTCACCGCCGCCGAGGACTGGGAGCTGGCCGGGTCGGCCGTGGAGTTCCTCGGCCTCCCCGAGCTGGAGCTCGAGGACGAGGACGACCAGGTGCCGGCCGGCGACCTCGACCTGCTCGGTGACCTCGGGATGCACGCGATGGAGATGGGGCTGCTCCTCGACGACGCCGACCTCTACCCCGACGAGATCCTCTCGGACGTGGCGCGGCGGATCGGCTTCGGCGAGCAGTTCGACGACGCCGTCGGGCTGACGTCGGCCTGATGGCCCTGGTCCCTGGGAGGCGGCGATGGGCGCCGCCCTCGACGAGGCGCGCGCGGCGCTGGCGACCGACGACGTGCCGATCGGCGCCGTCGTCCTGTCCCCGGCCCGGGCCGTGATCGGAGCCGGCCGCAACGTGCGCGAGGCCGAGGACGACCCGACCGGGCACGCGGAGGTGGTGGCCATCCGGGCCGCGGCGGCCGCCCTGGGCTCCTGGCGGCTGGACGGCTGCACGCTGGTGGTCACGCTGGAGCCCTGCACGATGTGCGCCGGCGCCGCCGTGCTGGCCCGGCTGGAGCGGGTGGTCTTCGGCGCCTTCGACCCGAAGGCCGGCGCGGTGGGCAGCCTGTGGGACGTGGTCCGCGACCGGCGGCTCAACCACCGGCCCGAGGTGGTCAGCGGCGTCCGGGCCGAGGAGTCGACGGCGCTGCTCGACGACTTCTTCGCGCACCACCGGCCTAGCGCGCAGGGGCGGTTCACGACATGGTCATTCCGGGTGTGCCGTGCATTTGGTCCTCGGGGTGAGAATGCGCTCGTGGGAGGGTTCCGGGCCGGTCGGTCGGTGGCGGCGTTCGGCGTGGCGGCGTCGGCGTCGCCGGGCTGGCCGCGCCGTCGTACGCCGACGACACGGTGACCGTCCAGGGCACGGCGTTCCCCGACCCCGCGCGCGCGAACCTCTCCTTCGTCGGCTGCGCCGACCTCTACCAGCGCACCGACGAGCCGCTGGCACCCACGATCGGCGTCGGGCCCGGGCGACGCACCGTCCGGCACCCGCAGCCTCGGCTGGGACCTTGCCGGGGGCAACGCCGTGGGCGCGATGTTCCCGGTCGACTCGATGGTCACGACGACGGCGAGCCTCGCGGTCAGCTCCGTGGGTCGGGCCACCGGCGTCGCGTACGCCGGCTACCAGGAGCCCGCCGACGCCGGCACCTCGCTGCTGTGGCTCGGTCGCGCCGAGCTGGCCACACCCGGCGGTGCCTGGCAGACCGTGGACGCGACGACCCGCGTCTACACCTGGACCAAGTACGACATGGCCACCAGCCGGCGGGCGGCCGCCGGCCCGGGGTGCCGACCACGGTGGCCGGCTTCCTCGCGGCGCACGGCGGCGACGGCCCCGGCATCTACACGATCGGCTTCGGCTGCGACGGGACGCCGTTCTCGATGGACCAGCTGCGGGTCGGCCCTCCCGGGGAGGTGACGACGTACGACGTCGAAGGGCTCAAGACCCTGGTCTCGATCGCCCAGGAGCGCGGCGGACTCCGACGACGAGGTCACGATCGCCGGCGAGCTGCGCACGGCGACCGGCGACCCGATCCCGCACGCCACGATGGTGCTCGAGCGCCGTACTCCCGGCAGCCGGGTGTGGAAGAGGGTGCTGGTCGCCGACGTCGAGGAGGGCCGCGTGCGCGCCTCGGTGGAGCGCGACGAGCGCGCCTTCTACCGGTGGCGGTTCGTCGAGCGGCCGCTCGCCGACGGCAACGCCTCGCTGGCCCTGCTGCTCGACGTCCTGCCGACCCTGCCGACCGAGTCGCCCTCGGCGACCCCCTCCTCGACCCCCTCGGCCACGCCGTCCACGCCGCCCACGGTGTCGCCGTCCGAGCCCACGTCAGCCTCGGGCTCGACAGGCACGGGCGAGTCCGAGACCCCGTCCGCGACCGCGTCCGCCACGGAGTCGGTAAGCGAGTCGGTCAGCGAGTCGGTGAGCGGGTCGGCGTCCTCGCCGGCCGCGAGTCCGACCGACGCGGCCGATGAGTCCGGGTCGCCCAGCGAGTCCGACTCGCATGGGACACGTTGACCTCCGACCGACCGCCACCGCCCTCGCCGCCCTCGTCCACGGCGTCCGCGACGACCAGCTGACCGGCCGGACGCCGTGCCCGGACTACTCCGTCGCCGACCTCCTCGACCACATCGGTGGGCTTGCCGTGGCGTTCACGCACGCGGCCCGCAAGGACGACCTCTCGCCCCAGGCCCCGTCCGTCGACGGCTCGCGGCTCGAGGACGGCTTCCGTGACCGGATCGCGTCCGCCCTCCACGAGCTCGGCGAGGCATGGCAGGACCCGGCGGCGTACGACGGGGTCACCATGGCCGGTCCCGTGGAGCTGCCCGCCGAGCAGGCGGCCCTCGTCGCGCTCGACGAGGTCACGGTGCACGCGTGGGACCTCGCGGCCGCCACCGGCCAGCCCTACCCCGCCGACCCCGCGGCCGTCGCGGCCTGCCGGGACTTCGTCGCCGCGTTCGAGCCGCCGCCCGGCGGTACCGCGGACGACGGCGGTCTGTTCGGCCCGCGGGTCGACGTGCCGGCCGATGCGCCCGAGCTCGACCGGCTCATCGGCGCCACCGGCCGCGACCCGGGTTGGGCCCCCTGAGCGATTTCAACGGCCCGCCGCCGCTCGGGTACCCTCTCCGGCGGTGGCGTGTCCGAGCGGCCTAAGGAGCACGCCTCGAAAGCGTGTGTGGGTGCAAGCCCACCGTGGGTTCAAATCCCACCGCCACCGCCAAGATAACTGCACGCTGACCTGCAAGGATGCGTTTCGCGACGATCGCGCGACCGCGTTCGTGCCAGATACGTGCCAGATCGACCTCCGGCCGCACCCAGCCTTTCACTGGGAACGGGTGGGCCCAGGCTCGTCCGGTGCCCGGTGCCCGGTGGCCGGTGGCCGGTGGCCGGTGGCCGTGGGCCGTTGGCCGGTCCTCCGGCAGACGGACGCGCCACAGGTCTTCCTGTTCGGGAAGGTGGACCTGCACCAGCCGCTCGGCTGCCGCGATGTGGGCGGTCTCGTTGTGAGCAGCGTTTCGGAGACGAGACAGCGTCCGCAGCCCGGCTAATGATCGTGTCGAGGCGGAGCCGGGTGATCTCGACGAGCCCGAGCGCGGGTAGTAGAGCACGGGCTGACAACCTTTGTGCTTGGTCAGCGGGTGGTGTGCGGACGCGCTGGCCTGTAGGCCGGGAAGGGTCCCTGCGTGAATGGATGTCTGCGGTCGTTGCTGGCACATGCGTGCTCACCTGCACGAACGTGACGACAGTCGACGGCCTCTCACGGGCGGTAACGGGAACCTTGCGGACAGTACGCGGACAGTAGATCGCCCGCCCTTCAGGAGCGTTCCGGCGTACGGACCTCCGACGACAACCGTCCCATTTGGTTCTAGGCCCGCACCGGCTCTTGGTATCGCGCCGTCCTCCCGCTTCTCAGTGCTGGTCCCGGGGCGACATGGGCGAAAGTCCTGAACGCAGGGGAGACCCACTGGGAGGATCGGCGGGACCCGGACCCGGCATAGGGGAAGACATGGACCGACGCGCTTACTGTGTCAGTGCAGCAATCGCGCTGATTTTTGCCGCAGGTAGCTGTGACGACGATGGGGAAACGTTCGACATTTCGGGCATGTACCTCTACCCGGTCCCTGGGGCTACGACCGATGGTGACTGTTCATCTTCCGGGCTGCCTGGCGGTGACGAGGTCGTCATCGAGAAGGTCGAGCGAACCTCGACTGAGGTGGTCGCCCATGGACGC
Organism: uncultured Actinomycetota bacterium; assembly: GCA_963766475.1. Taxonomy (GTDB): domain Bacteria; phylum Actinomycetota; class Actinomycetes; order Propionibacteriales; family Nocardioidaceae; genus Nocardioides. Next base: position 242,142 of record CAVXZS010000016.1, read on the forward strand.
TTAGAGCAAGGTCATGTGGCCTCGATCGAGGAGTACGGGGCAACTGACGTGTGCGCCTTTCCGTTCACGGTGACGGACGTTCCCTCAGGATCATTGGGGTACAGCGCCTCTGTCGGAGGCGAGCCAGGACTGTTGTTCGGCGAAGCCGACGCTCACAGGATCGTTGTCTACGGCGGAATGACTCCGCTCTGATCGGGCCCACGGCCTGTCCGACGGGCACTCACTTGAGCCTTCGGAAGGCTCGTTCCAGCCACGGCCGAAGTCTCGTCCGCTCACGCGAATGACAAGTGCAGATCCGGAACCCTCACAGCCGCTGGAAAGCCGTGATATCTAAGCGGGACGCATGCCACGCAGCTGGAGTCTCCATGGGCCCCGTAGGCCGGCCCGTCGGATCGGCAACAGGGCCGCCGGGGTGCAGCGTGGGGGTTGGATTTCGAGGTACGGCGGTGGCGCGGAACGTGTACAGGCCGCGGGTCCGAGCCTCGTCAAACCCGCGCGGATGGGATCTTGCGCGGTGTGGCCGCGAGGTCCTCGACCCTGATCCGGATGGCGCGCTTGCCACAGCGGTACGCCGGGAGGGTGCCGGCGGCGATCCAGCGTCGGATGGTTTTCACCGAAACCGACATTGCCTCGGCTGCCTCCTCGAGGCTCAGGTAGACGGGGATGGCGCGTCGCTCAGCCATCGGAACGGACCTCCGCCCTCGTGACGGTGGCGGAGGCGAGGAAGCGGCGGGCTTCGGCGACGGTGACGTAGAGCCGTCCGATTCCTTGGAAGCGGGTCCATCGGGGTCCTACGCCACGACGTCTCCAATCACGGACCGTGCGTTGCGGTGTGCGGATGAGCTCGCAGAACTCCTCGAACAGGATCAGGTTGTTGTCGTCCCAGTCGTCGGGGATGCCGATGGGTGTCACCATCACTTTCGCCTCTCCTCGTGCCCGCCGACGGTTTCGGCGAACTCATGCTCGGAGAAGCAACATCGCGCTCGATGATTCGGACGTCTGTGACCGCTGCTGTCGAGATCTGAGCCTCTCCGACTGACCAATGTCATCTGGGGGCCTCTGGGCGATCATTCGGCGCGCGAAAGTTGACTAGCGGCCGATCCCACGCGTGGTGGGGGAGGTTGGAATCGGTGGGGGTGGTCGACGTGGGCCGTCGCGTAGCGCCGCGGTCTGCAGTGCTGCGGCCTGCAGTCCGATGGCGGGTGGGTGAGCGTTCGGTCCGTAGCGGTCTATGTCGTCCCAGGCCCTCTCGGCCGCGTGGTGGGGGCCGAGGTCGGCGCGGTCGCGGTTGAAGATGTCGACCCATTGGCTGCGGGCGTCGTCGAGGGACTCGGCGACCAGGTGGGCGACGTTGCGGTGGCGGCCGCGGGTCATGCCGACGTACGCCGAGGCGGCGCCGGTCGTCTCGCCGAGTGCGAGGTGGGCGGAGTCGACGGTCTCGCCTTGGGCTCCGTAGGCGGTGGTGGTGAAGGCGAGCTCGACGTGCTCACGGACGTAGTCGGAGGGAAGGGCGCGTTGGCCGTCGCGGCCGGTGACGAGCAGGCTGCCGTCGTCGCCGATCCCGGCGACGGTCCAGGTGTCGCGGTTGGCGACGGCGAGGTTGCGGTCGTTGCGTCGGGTGGCGACCCGGTCGCCGAGACCGATCGGTTCACCACGACGGGTGATGGGCTCATAAGCGCGCTCACCAGATTGCTCACCAGGTTGGTCGCGAGCGCCGTGGCGGCGGTCGCGGATGGCTGCGTTGAGCGCAGCGACCTGGTCGCGGGTGTCGGCGATGACGAGCTGGTCACCCTTGTCAGTACCGTCGGCGCCGATGGCGGCGAGGGCTGCGGTGCGTTCGACCTCGCTGGCATGCAGGACGATCTGGCCGCGCTCCTCGAGCGTGTCGAAGACCTCACCAGACCGCTCACCAGTCCGCATGAGCAGGCTGAGGTCGGCGTAGGCGGGATCGGCGAAGCGGTGCACCGACTCGAGCTCGTGGTGCGCCGCGGGTCGCACCCATCGTGCGGCGAGGTCGAGGACGCCGCCGCGGCCAACGGCCGGCAGCTGGTGGCGGTCGCCGCAGAGCGCGATGGTGGCGTGTGCTCGGTCGGCGATGGCGAACAGCGCGCGGGCGGTGTCCTGGTCGAGCATGCCGGCCTCGTCGACGAGGAGGACGTCGCCGGGGAGCAGCCGTGCGAGGGCCTCGGGTGCGGCGTCGGTCTGCGACCAATGGCCGTCTTCGTCCCAGCGGTAGCCGTGTTGGTGGATGAGCCAGGCGGCGGAGAACGCGTCGGTGCCGACCTGCTGCTGCGCGGCTTGGGCGGCTTTGAGGGTGGGGGTGACGACCACGAGCCGACGATCGGAGGCGTCGAGTGCGTCGCGGGTGGCGGCCAAAGTGGTGGTCTTGCCGGTGCCGGCGGCACCTTCGATCACGAGGAGACGGGCGTCGCCGGCGAGGGCCGCGACGACGCGGCGTTGCGCGGGGTCGAGGTGGTCGAGGCCGCGGAGCCGGCGGGCGTCGTTCACGGGTCGCGCGGCGCGTGCAGCGATGCTGTCGACCAGGTCGGCTTCGACGGAGAGCACCCGCTCGGAGGTCAGGCTGCGGACATGCTCGGGGACGTCCTGGCGTTCCAGCAGCGCCACGCAGCGCGTGCGGGCCCGGTCGGCGATGTCCTCGACCAGCTCGTGCCGGACCGGTCGCTCGGCGACCACCCCGACCGAGGCGATCAGCCGCTCGGCTTCGCCGCGGATGTCGGCCGGGTTCCACGCAGACCGCTTCGCGCCCAGTCGGGTGAGCACGAGGTCGGCGGCGACGTCGCGGTTGATCCGGCCGATCTGGAGACCCGGCCCCGTCACCGGGCTTGTGGCTGGGCGGGTTGGTGGGGTGAAGCCGAGGTCGCGCAGCTCACTGTTCCACGCGGCGACTAGATCGGCGCCGCTGTGGGGTACGACCTTGTCGGGCCGTGCGTCCGCCCACGCGCGTCGGTCCCAAGCGCGGCGCAGCCGCGGCCCAGGCTCCTGATCGGGGTGCTCGGCTCGCCATGCGGCTTCGTATCGGTCGACGTTGCGGTTGATCTGCGCGGCGCGCTGGCTGAACCCGCCGGTGTACGGCGCGAGCTGCTGGATCTCGCCGTCGTCGTCGAGGGTGTAGCCCCGTGCCGCGAGCGCAGCCCGGAACTCGGGGTCGCACATCACCGCGGCGTGCCCGATCCCGTTGAGCGCCTCGATCGAGTCGAGGACGCCGACCGAGTGCAGCCCACGCCATGTTCCGCGCGCGAAGACGCGTGAGTTGATCTGGACGTGGAGGTGACGGTGCGGGTCGCCGGCGCGCGAGGTGTAGTGACGGACTACGGCGGCCTCGACCATCTCCACCGGCACCTGCACCTGCCGGCCACGCGGACCGACTCGGGTGGTGGCGTGCTCGGCCGCCCAACCGATGATCTCGTCGGCCGCCCGAGTCGTCGCCGCGTCGTACGCCGTCGCGATGTCGGGATCGAGCGCCGCAGCCAGCGACCAGGACTTCGGCCCGTTAATGACGACCTCGACGAACCGCAGGGCGTGCGCGTCGTCGCGCAGCCGTCCCTTGGCCGCGCCGGTGAGCACGTCGTAGCCGGCGACCCAACGCTCGTAGCTCGGGCCGTCGAGATCGCCGAATCGTTGCACCGCGCCGGGGCCGGCGAGGTAGTGCTCGGCCAGGCCGGTGCCCTCGGCCAGGTAGTAGTCGTCAGCGCGGGAGTGGTCGGCCTCGACGTAGGAGCGCGCCGCCGTGCCGGAGCCGCGGTAGAACTTCACCCCACCGTGCACGAGCCTCGTCACCGCCCGTCAACACTCGTCACCTAGCCTTGAAATGACGCTCGGTCCGCCCCGAGGGCGGACCGAACTACGGACCTTCGTAGCATGCGTGCCGCTCGAATTGGAGGGCGTGGCGGAGGGCGTGAGGGTGGCGGATCTGGACTCGTCACGTGTCGTCAGCGGGCGGGCGATAGCCGGGGGACCTGCGTTGGGTGTCGCGTGTCGAGGTGGCGATCGCAAGGTGTCGCGCGAGACCAGTGTGTCGGGCGGATCGTGCACTCTCGACTCCGTTGGTCGGGCGCCCCAGCCGATCGGCGACCAGATCGGCCATTGCGTACCGCGCCAGCACGATCACTGCCCGCCACCCGGCTCCGCCCGATCACCCCTGTGACGGGCCGGCCGACCATGTCGAGTTGCGGGCTCCGTTCCGAGTATGCCGACGTGCGTGCGGGCCCCGACCATGGCTCCGATTCAAGAAGCAACGGGTGCCGGCGTCTTAGGATCCAGCCAACTGAGAAATGCGGCGATTCGCTTGAGGTGACCCACTGGGGCTATACCCAAGCGGTGCTACTAGCCCGTACGGGTGGTTACTTCTAGGGTGATCGCGGGGTGCTTGCGTCGGCCCATCCATGTACGGTCCGGCTTGATTCATTCGCGAAGGCCTCGGGGTCGCAGTGCTCCTTGGCATGCAGCCTTGGAGGATCCGTGGGTCACCGTGCCCGAGTCGTTCGTCACAGCGTCATGTGGGGTATCACCGCAACGCTTGGCGCGACCCTGCTCGTCGCACCCACCGTCGCTCCAGCGAACGCCAGTGCAGCCTCAGTGACCTCGCCTGCACTTCAGTTGCAGGATGGCCCAGTCGATGCGTCGGAGGCTGGGGTGATGGGGGAGCCAACTCTGATCCCCGACAGGTCCACACCGACTTCGTCGACCTACGTGTTGCCGGACGGTTCCTACAACCTCGTCGAGTCGACTGAGGTCGTCAACTTTCAGGACGACGCCGGCGAATGGCAGCCCATCGACAACACCTTCGTCGACTCACCTGGGGCTGCGTACGCGGTGGAGAACGCTGCCTCGGATGTCGAGGTCAAGATCCCGCGGATCCGGCAACTACACCGATCAAGGTGTCTGAGGACGAGCGGTGGGTGAGCCTGAAGCTGAGAGGCCTGAAGGGAGCTGCGGACGTCGAGGACGAGGCGGCGACCTTCGAGCAGTTGCCGGACGCGGACTCTGTGGAGTTCCGGTCGATCGGAGTCGGGCTGAAGGAGGCGATCACTCTCAGCCAGGCGCCGAGTGTGGCCGACCCGCCGACCTATGTGTATGACGTCGACGCGAGTGAGGGGCTGACGCCTCGGCTCGCCGTGGACGGGTCGGTCGAGTTCGTCGATGCGGCCGATGCCGTACAGGCGACCATCCCGATCGCCAACCTGACCGACTCAGCAGAGCCCCTACCGGCCTACAGCACGCAGGTGACCTATGCTCTGAGCCCGAATGGCGCCAGCTGGCGGCTTACCATGGCGCCATCGATCGGCTGGCTGACCGACCCGGAACGGGTCTACCCGGTGGTCCTCGACCCGCCCCTGCTGTTCCAGAAGCTTCCTGTTATGGATTGCTCCCTGGTTGAGGAACAGTATTGGAGCACCTTCTGCGCGAGCAATGGTCTGTGGGCCGGGCGGGTCACCGCTGGACAGCGTCGGCGGGCGATCCTCTACTTCACTATGAGTGGCATGCCGGCCGGGGCGTCGATTACCCACGCCAACGTCCAGGTCTGGCAAGACGGCCCCGGGACAATCAACCCCGGCAATCACACTGAGTATGCGGCCTACCCCATCAAGGCGGGCTGGACCAACTCCGCCAGCTGGGGCGGGTCCGGCTACAGCGCCTGGGCAGGGGGACCAGGCGGAACGCTCGGCGCTGTTGCTCCGGATAGCCGCCAAACCCTCTCGGCAGCGAGCGTCTGGCGCTACTTCAACATCACGGACCTAGCAACCGGCTGGTACCAGGGCAGTCTCCCCAATAGCGGGATCGCGCTGAAACAGACTGGCCCAGAGACCACCAACAACGTGGTCGCCTTCATTTCCAGTGAGTACTACGGATATGACCCGACCCTAAATATCCGCTACACGCTACCGGGCTCGGGCTTCTACCGAACATGGATTGAGTACGAAGATGGGTCACGGTACATAAAGCGCGGCGACACGGGCGAGATCGCAACCACGCCGGCGAGTAGCGGTCAGCCAGGAATGGCGGACTTTGTTCGTTCGGAGGAATTGGCTGGAAACAGTGACGCGAGCGGGAATACCACAGTGGCAAGGGGCTCTAGTGCGAGCGACTACTGGCCGGAGTATCAAGACCCCGCTTGGTGGGCCGACCCGGATGACCCGGAGCCGAGCCAGGCTCCCGCGAGCGCTCGGGCTCCATTTGTGGGAATCCCGGATGGCGATGAGACGCCGAGCGGCATGGTGGACAACTACCAGATGTCTGACACGCCCGACGGGTTCGTACTACACGGCACCAGCGTTAAAACGGACTACTTGTATCAATCACATAGGCTTCCGGCATATATCGACTATTGCGACACCTCGGGATGCGATAATGTCGGAAAGATTAATATGTGGTTTCGGCAGCGGCTCAACGGTGGTGAAAGCATTGCTTGGATACTGACGGCCCACACTGACTACGTGAAGGGGCCTTGGTACAACGCCGGGTGGTACATCTGGTGCGGTGTAAATGCCCCGGGTAATGACTTTACGTGCCGCACCGGTGATGAATCGGCGGACCCAAGCGGGGTTGGGCCGTTCACCCTGGCGCAAGAGGCTCTTTATAACAACAAGCAGCGTATTGGTCGTTCGTTCGGGTTCAAGTATAAGGATAAAGCCAAGTTTCCCATGCTGGACTTTGAGATAGAGTGGCCGGTGCAGGGCGAGTCTATTCATGGCTTGCTGAGGGGCTGGGACGTTAGATACCGATATGGTGAATGGCAAATGGCAGCTGTTTCGGGCACCGGCGGTTAGGCGTGGACCGGCTCAAGGTCAGTCTGCACGTTGGCGGCTACCTTCTATGTAGTGCGCTGGTCCTTGCCACAGCAGGGGGTTCCAGCGCGCAGACGTCTTCCGAAGCGTCATCGGGTACCAACTGTCCCGCCGGGGTGGCGCTAGACCGATTGCCCACGTTCGCCTATGTACGCGGTGGCGATCCAGGTGGGATCTCGACTGTTCAGGTGTCTTGGACTCCCCCACTCATTGGCGCCCTGGACATCCGGTCATACATCCTCAAAGCCCGCCGAGTGCTTGGGGAGGATCGCGAGGGCAAAGCCCTGTTCAAACTGAGAGGAGGAGGAGCTCACGCTGTTGAGGCCGAGTTACCAGCGGGCCGGTACTTTTTTAGGCTCAGGGCCGTCAAAGATACGGGTTCTGATCCTTGGAGTTGTAGATCAAAGACTGTTAGATCTCGGTGAAATGGCGAGGTGCACTACCGGTCGAACGGCGGGGATGATTCTTGAAAAGAGCGGATACGGTCGTCCGACCATGAAAGAAATTCGGTCACGCGTTCGGTCCAATCCGGACTGGCGGGGTCGGCCCACCTATTGATCAGCCGGACCACCTCGCGGAGCGGAATATCGGACCAAGGACTCCGAACGAACCAGGCTAGGTCCGGATCTACGTCGGGACTCCCGAGATTTCGCGCGTCTCGCGCGAGGCTTGCGGGCCACAGACTGCCGAGCTCATCTCCCATCCCAGTGACGTTGTGCAACGGCTCGAACCCTTGTACTTGGAGTTCCGCCACCAGGTTCCCAGGGGGTTCGGCCCAGGTGAATCGTCCCTGATCGTCAAATGGCATAGATGCCATTGTGCGGCACAGCAGGAAATTAAGTCGAGGAACAATCTTGCGAGTGCGGGCACTCTGAGAGCACGGTCCGAAGCCGCCGCGACAGGAGGCGACACGCGAAGACCCGGGGCGTCTGCTCGAACGGTAGGTAGCCGACCTCGGCGGCGATGATCAGCTCGTAGCTCCTCAGGTGGTCAGGCTCCCGGGCAGCCCGCCGGCGCGGCGGGCGTCAGTGAGCGGGGTGATCCACTCAGTTCCCGGTCGCGAACAACCCTCGAGTCGAGAAGCAAGTGGAGGTTTTCTCTGACCGAGATCGGCCACCCACGGCTCGTCAGTCGCCGCTCGCAGCGCGCTCGGCCCTTGCGGACAGGCGGCGACCGAGATCACGGTCGCGGTCGAGACGGCTGTGCTGGTATCTCATGGCCATCGACGGCGTGGAGTGGCCCAGTCGATGCATGAGTTCGGCGATGCTCGCGCCCTCCTCTCCCGCCATGGAGGCGCCGGTGTGCCGCAGATCGTGTAGGTCCAGATCTTGCCGGCCCGCGCGTCGCCGGGCTTCTCGCCAGCCGAAGCCTGCCTTGCGCACGTCGCCGCCGCTGTCCAGGACGGCGGCCCGGCCGTTCAAGGTGGCTTCGGACAGGTGGGCCGTCGGATCCCGTTCGGATGAAAAGAGAAGGCCGTTCTCTCCCGGCGAGGCGTGTTGAAGGAGATGCTCCCGCACCGTGGGCAACAGGAAGGCTGGTATGGAAACCGTGCGGACACCTGCGTCGGTCTTGGGCGGGCCCACGTGAACAGCTGTGCGGGCTCCCGGAGCTGTTTGACCGGTACTCGCGCGCACGACACCCCTTCGCACGTGGACCCATCCGAATGGTTCGCCGTTCTCGTCACGCCCGAGGACCAAGTCCTCACGTCTCAGCTCACGGAGCTCACCAGAACGGAGCGCGCACCACGTGGCCAGGAGGAGCAAGAGCCGGCGTCGCTTCGGCATGGCCGCCACCATGATGGCCAGTTCGTCCAATGTCGCGGGCTTGATCTGTCTGTGGCTCGATCGAGCCCCGGCGCCGCGCAGGTAGGCCGGATTCTTTTCGAGGAGCTCGTCGTCCATCACGGCGGTGTTCAAGATGGTGCGAAGCGTCGTGTACACATGCGCCTTCGTGACGGGGCCCGCGTCGAGACTCTCGTGCCATGACCGGACAGCGGCCCTGGTGATCTCGTCCAGCGGGGTGTCTCCGAAGGTCGGGTAGATATGCACGCGCAATGACGATAGATACTTGTCGCGCGTGGTCGGGCGCAGGGGCTCGCCCTTGCTGTTGCGTCGCGAGGCGATCCAAGCTTCGGCGTATTCACGGAACGATGGCAGCCGATCGACCTCTGCCGCCCGTCGTGCCAGCTCGAGCCGCGCCTTCGGTGATACCCAGGTTTCGGGCGCCTCGACTTGGCGCCGCTCAGCCGCAAGCCATGCCTCCGCGTCGATTCGCGCCGTGAACGTCGATGGCGCCGTGACGGTCTGTCCGCTTGGGCCGGTGTACCGCGCCTGGAGGCGTCCGCTCGGCAGCTTCCTGATGCTGCCGAAGCCTCGCTTGTTGGTTCGACTGTTCGCCATGACCACCGCCTCGTCGTGCCAGATACGTGCCAGATCTAAGCACACGTGAGTCCGCTCGTGGTCAAAGCGCGGTGCAGGCCAGTTCGTCGTTGTCGCAGGTCAGACGCTCAAAGTCTCGCTGTGTCCTCGAGAGTCTTGGACTGTCCAATTGACGTGGCGGCCGCTTCAAATCCCACCGCCACCGCCATGCCGTCGCCCCGGATCACGTCGTGGTCCGGGGCGTTCTGCTGCCTCAGGCCAGGATGCCGAGGCCCAGGGCGAGCGGGAGGTCCGCCACGGGGTCCGGGTCGGCGGCGTACTTGAGCTCGGCGCGTTCGGCGCGGTTGCCACGAGAGGCGCCGACGGCCAGCACGGTGGCGCCGCCACCGAGCACGAGGAGGGCGAGGGCGAGGCCGGCGGTGCGCGGCGCCTCGCTGGAGGCGACCGAGAAGGCCGACGACTCCGCGTGACGGTGTGAGAACGACGGCGTGTAGGCGTCGGCGCGCTGGGCCTGCGCGGTCATCGTGACGAACAGCGTGCCGAGCACGGCGACCGCCCACACCAGGCAGACCTTCGCCAGGGCGCGGATCACGGTCTCTCGCAGTGCCCGAGACGTGTTCCACATGCGTCAAGTGTCCTTCACACGCCCCCCTGTGCATTCGGCCTTTCGGACAAATTGGTCCTTTCGGACATCGGCGGGGCCCCGACTGGTCGCGGGTCCGTGTCAGCGGCTGGTGGGCGGCTACTAGCGTCGCCTCATGCCTGGCGAGAGCACCGGACCAGTCAGTGTCGAGCACGACGGCGCGGTCACCACGGTGGTTCTGCACCGCCCGGAGGCCCGCAACGCCGTCGACGGACCGACCGCGCGGGCGCTCGCCGACGCGTTCCGCGCCTTCGACGCCGACGAGGACGCCAGCGTCGCCGTGCTCTACGGCGAGGGCGGGACCTTCTGCGCCGGCGCCGACCTCAAGGCGATCGGCACCGAGCGCGGCAACCAGGTGCAGGAGTCGGGTGACGGCCCGATGGGGCCGACGAGGATGCGGCTCGGCAAGCCGGTGCTCGCCGCGATCGAGGGCTACGCCGTCGCCGGGGGCCTCGAGCTGGCGATCTGGTGCGACCTCCGCGTGGCGGCGAGCGACGCCAGGCTCGGGATCTTCTGCCGCCGCTGGGGCGTGCCCCTCGTCGACGGCGGCACCGTCCGGCTGCCCCGGCTGGTCGGCACCGGCCGGGCGCTGGACCTGGTCCTGACCGGGCGTGAGGTGGACGCCGAGGAGGCCCACCGGATCGGTCTCGTCGACCGTGTGGTGCCACCCGGCCGGGCGCGCGCCGCGGCCGAGGAGCTCGCGCACCAGCTCGCGCAGCTGCCCCAGGTCTGTCTGCGCCAGGACCGGCTGTCGCTCCTCGAGCAGGAGGGGAGGACGGAGGAGGAGGCGATCGCCAACGAGCTGCGTCACGGCCTCACGAGCCTGCAGTCCGGGGCGCTCGAGGGTGCCCAGCGGTTCGCGTCCGGCGAGGGACGGCACGGCGCGCAGGCCTGGAGCTAGCCCTCGTCGAGGCAGACCGCGATCAGCGTGCCGGGGCGCCTGCCGGTGTAGACGTCCCAGCCGACCTCGAAGCTGACCTGGCGCACCTTCCCGGCCGCGGTGCGGATCAGGGCCGACGCGGGGTCCGCCTCGTCCCCGAACCCGGAGTAGGAGCAGTGGTGGTCGGCGACCGCCTGCTCCACCACGCGCTGGTGCGCGGCGGAGCCCGGGTGCGCGGAGGGAGCGCGGGAGTCGAGGGCACCGGCCACCACGAGGGTGAGCAACCCGCTCAGTGCGGCGCCCTTGACCGTCGCCAGGACCACGCCACCGGGACGCCGGGTCGTCCGTCGGTGCCGGGGGAGGTCCACGCAGGGTCAACGAGGCCGGCCGGACCGGGTTCCGGCCGGTGTGGACCACCGCGAAATGGTGCGTGACCCGCGTGCGGGAGGATGTCGTCATGTCCTGGTTCGCCTCGCCCGAGGAGGTCACCGAGCGGCTGGCGGCGGCCGGCTACCTTGCCGACGCGGCCACCTCGACGACCGCCTACCTCGCCGGTGCGCTCGAGAAGCCGCTGCTGGTGGAGGGCCCCGCCGGGGTGGGCAAGACCGAGCTGGCGAAGGCCGTCTCCCGGGCGACCGGCGCCGACCTGGTCCGGCTCCAGTGCTACGAGGGGCTCGACGAGGCCCGCGCGCTCTACGAGTGGAACTACAAGAAGCAGCTGCTCCGCATCCAGGCCTCGACCGCCAATCCTCAAGGGCAGAGTGACCACACGTGGTCGGAGACCCACGACGACATCTTCACCGACGAGTTCCTGCTGACCCGGCCGCTGCTCACCGCGATCCGCCGCGAGGAACAGACCGTGCTGCTCATCGACGAGGTGGACAAGACCGACGTCGAGGTCGAGGGGCTGCTGCTCGAGGTGCTCTCCGACTTCCAGGTGACCATCCCCGAGCTCGGCACGCTGGCCGCCGTACGCCGCCCCTACGTCGTGCTCACCTCCAACGCCACCCGCGAGCTGTCCGAGGCGCTCAAGCGGCGCTGCCTCTACCTGCACCTCGACTACCCGGACGAGGAGCGCGAGCGCGTGATCGTGCTGTCCCAGGTGCCCGACCTCGAGGAGCGGGTGGCCGCCCAGCTGGTCGCAACCGTCGCCAGGCTGCGCGAGCTGGAGCTGAAGAAGCCGCCGTCGATCGCCGAGTCCGTCGACTGGGCGCGCACCCTCATCGCGCTCGAGATCCGCGACCTCGACGACAAGGCGGTCGACGACACGCTCGGCGTCGTGCTCAAGCACGCCTCCGACCACGAGCGCGCGATCCGCGAGCTGCGGCTGCGGAAGTAGCCGGTCGTGAGCAGCGGGCTGGTCGAGCGGCACATCGCGTTCCTCGAGGCGCTGCGCGGCGCCGGCCTCGCGGTGTCGCTGGCCGAGGACCTCGACGCGGTCGCGGCCCTCTCCGTGCTGCCGTGGGGTGAGCGCGCGACCGTCCATGCGGCGTACGCCGCGACGCTGGTCAAGAAGCAGAGCCAGCGCACGACCTTCGACGCGCTCTTCGACGTCTACTTCCCGCGGCTGGTCGGCGAGGGCGCCCGGCAGGGGCAGAGCGACGAGGCCGGCCCGGAGGACAGCGGCAGCGTCCGGGACAACGGCCGGGCGCTGGCCGAGTTCCGGGAGCAGCTCGCCCAAGCGCTGGCCGACGGAGACCGTGAGGCGCTGGCGCGGCTGGCCGTCGAGATGGTGGCTCGGTTCGGCGCGATGCCGGGCCGCGGCCCCGGCCTCTCGAGCTGGTCGGCGTACACCGCCCTGCAGCGGGTCTCGCCGGGCGAGCTCGTCGACCGGATCGTCCAGGGGCTGCTCGCCCAGGGGCGCACCGAGGAGGAGGCGGCCCGGGTCGCCGGGCGGCGGGTGGGGAGCTTCACCCGCCAGGTCGAGGACGACGCCCGTCGCCGGATCGCCGAGGAGAAGGGGCCCGACCACGTCGCGGAGGTCGCGGTTCGGCCGAGCATCGACCGCATCGACTTCACCGCTGCGCGCAAGGCCGACCTGGAGGAGATGCGCAGGGAGATCTACCCGCTGGCCCGGCGGCTCGCGACCAGGCTCACCCAGGAGCACCACGCCCGCCGCCGCGGCCCGCTCGACTTCCGCCGTACGGTGCGGGCCTCGATCTCCACCGGCGGCGTGCCGCTGGTCACCCACCAGCGACCCAAGCGCCCGCACCGCAACGAGCTCGTCGTGCTCTGCGACGTGAGCGGCTCGGTGGCCAGCTTCGCGCAGTTCACGCTGCTGCTGGTCTTCGCGCTGCGCGACCAGTTCCAGAAGGTCCGCGCGTTCACCTTCGTCGACCACGTCCACGAGGTCACCCCGCACTTCAGGCCGGGCGCGGACGTCGTCGACGTGATGGCCGACCTCGCCGCCAGCACGTCGCACGCTGCACTCTGGGGCCGCACCAACTACGGCCGCGCGTTCACCAAGTTCGTCGAGGAGCACTCCGACGCGCTGGGACCGAAGTCGTCACTGCTGATCCTCGGCGACGCGCGCTCCAACTACTCCGACCTCGCCCTCGACAAGCTCGGGCAGATGCAGCGCAACACCCGGCACGCCTGGTGGCTCAACCCCGAGCACCGCCGGCACTGGGACACCGGCGACTCGGTGGCCGGTCGGTACGCCGACGTGGTGCCGATGGTCGAGTGCCGCAACCTGACCCAGCTGGGCGAGTTCGTGCACGACATCCTCTAGCGCTTCGACGATTCGTCTGCGGTCTGACGGGGAGATGCCCGCGGGGACGTGCAGACGAATCGGGGCTCAGGCAGGCGCGAGGTAGCCCAGGTCGCGCAGCCGGTCGAGCTCCACGACCACGTCGGGCGAGGCGTCGGCGGCGCGAGCACCCGCGACGTAGACACCCTCGGACGACGAGCCGGCCGCGTCGAAGACCACCGTGGTGCGGTGGTCGTCGCCGGCGCTGAGGAGCGAGCCGAGCAGGGCCACCGGGTCGGCGCGGTCCTCGAGGGCGAGCATCCGGGTCTCGCCGGGGAGCCGGGGCACCTGCGCGGCCGGGGAGCCCGCCGTGACGACCTGGTCGACCACGAAGGGCAGCGGCTGCTCGAGGGCGGCGAGCTCGGCGGCCACCACGCCACCGGCACCGGAGCCCACCAGCATCACGTGGGCGTCCTCGTCGCCGGCCACCGCCGCGGCGATGGTCTGCGCGACCTCGGCGGCGTAGGGGGTCAGGTCGCCCGCCACCAGCCGCACCGCCGGGCCGTCGTCCGGAACGGGGCCGGCAGGCGGGCGCCCGACGTAGGCGACGTAGCGGCCGGGCGCGGTGCGGTGGACGAGCACCCGGCCGTCCTGCGACTCGAGCGTCGCCATCAGGTCGGTCAAGGACGTCGGGAGGCGGGGCGCCTCGACCTGCGGGGTGTCGTCCACGCGTGGTCGGGGGGCGGCGAGGAGCAGGCCGGCCACGTCGCGCAGCGCGGCCGAGGAGTCCTGGCGCATCGTGTCGACGCCCACGGCGCGCAGTCCGCCCCGCGCGGCCCGACGGCCGGGCTCACCCGAGAAGAACCCGGACGTCAGGGCCGCCCGCATCTGGAGGCCGTCGAGCAGGCCTCCCCCACCCGACACGACCTGGTCCAGGAGCTCTGGGTGGGCCTCGGCGAGCTCGCTGAGGAACCTCGCGACGCCGTCGCGGTCGAGCGCGTCGGTCTCGATCAGGCCGGCGGTGACGATGGCGCCGCCGAGGGCGACGTTGGGAGCGAGGTAGCCGATGGCCCGACCGGCGATCGCACCCATGGACTCGTAGGCGGCGTCGCGGAGCTCGTCGATCCACTGGTAGGTGAGCACGGTGGCCCGCACGACCAGCGCGTCGGCGTCCAGCTCGATCGAGCGGGAGAGCAGCCCGTGCTTGCCGGTGGTCGCGGCGCGGATGTCCTCCTCGGCGCGCGCGTGGGAGCTCGCGGAGAGGTCGGCGGAGTCGGCCACCGCGTCGTCGCGCAGCACCTCCGCGCCGAGCCCCGACATCGCGCGCAGCTCGTCGCCGGAGCGGTCGAAGACGTCGGCCAGCTGCAGCAGCTGGTCGTACTTGTCGGATCGCTCGGCGACGCGGACGGTCATGGAGAGACCTCCGCGAGGACCGGGGCGAGCTCGGAGGCGAGGTCCTCGGGGATCACCCGGCACACCTCGAGCAGCAGCCCGTCGTCGTCCTGGTGGGTGCGCAGGGCGCGCCACCCGTCGGCCACCAGCGTCCAGGCCACCACCCCGACCGTGCTGGTCTCCTCGCCGGAGACGTCGGCTACGAGCACGCGCAGCCTCCCGCGCGCCTCGGTGGCCAGTCCGGTGAGCATCTGGACCACCTCGCTGTCGGCGAGTGCCCGCCCGGAGCCGTCGACGACCGCCGCGGCGTGCTGGGCCACGAGGACGGGGACGAGGTCGGTGCGATGGGTGCGGGCTGCCTCGAGCGCTGCGTCCGCGAGCTCGTGGGGGAGGCTGACCCGGTCGGGGACGACCGAGTCGTGCAACGGGAGGTCCTCGGGCACGACGGCGGCTCGTGCGAGCTCCGCTGCCCATGCCCACGTGGGGAACCAGGCCAGCTCGAATACCAGCCCGTCCTGGGTGGACAGCGCGGCGACGGCGCCACCGCTCTGCCGGTGCCACGACTTGACCTGGACGGGCCCGGCGGCGACGTCGAGGTCGACGGCGACGGACGGCGTGGCCAGCAGCCCGATGGCACCGAGGAGACCCTCCTCGACCACCCCGTCATCGGGACCTCCCACCAGCAGGCCGCGCCGGGAGAGCGACGTCGCCGGGTCGTGGAGGCGGGTGAGCGCCTCGGCGTACGCCGCCTGCTCGGCGGAGCCGCGACTGCCGCCGAGCCGGTCGTCGAGCCCGCCCTCGCCGGCGTCGTCCTCGCGCAGGTCGAAGGGGAGAGGGGCGCCGTTGGCCCGCGCTGCCGCGAAGCGCAGCTCGGGCAGGGTGAGCGCCACCCGCCGGGGCAGCCCGTCGAGCAGGTCGTGCGGAGTCGGTCGCGGCGGCCCCAGGTCGATGGTCGGCATCAGGTTCTGTCTCCCACCCCGGGAAGAGTGATCGCCAGCCAGTCCTTGTGGCCCGGCGCGGGGGGCTCGAAGCTGGGCAGGGCCCCGTCCTCGAGCAGCGCCGTCGCCCGGCGCTCGGTCTCGGCGATGGAGTCCTTCAGCTCGTCGACGAGCTGGGTGTGGCTCTCGAGGGTGTCGGCGGCGTGGTCGTGGCGGTCCGCGGCCTCCCGCAGGCGGTTGGCGCGCTCACGGATCCGCTGCCGCATCGAGTCGCCGGCGCGGCCCGCCCAGGTGACGGACTCGGCCTGGGAGACGAGCTTGTCGGCCATCGCGCGGATCTCGCTGCCCTGCTCGCGCAGCCGGTTGGCGTGCTTGCGCATCACGTCGGTGTCGCCGTACATCCGGTGCGCCTCCTTCCGCCGGCCCGACAGTGACCTACCCCTCAGGTCGCGGCTGAAACACGAGTTGCAAAGACGGTGAGGATGCCTAGTTTTGTCGGGATGAGACCTACGACTTCTGACCTCACCTTCGAGCTCGCGGGACACCTCGTGCACCGGGTCGGCCTCGGGACCAAGAGGCTCCTGCGCGACCGCGCATACACCGCCCAGGACCGCGAGGCTGCGGTCGGGCTGCTGCGCCGCGCGGTGGAGCTGGGCGTCGGGCACCTCGACACCGCGGCGTTCTACCCGAGCATCGCCAACGACGAGGAGGGGCCGGGCGGCTTCACCCCCCTCGGCATCGCCAACGAGCTGATCCGCGAGGCGCTGGCGCCCTACCCCGACGACCTGCTCATCGCCACCAAGGTCGGCCCCACCGATAGCGGGCTGGCCCGTCCCGACGAGCTGCCCGCCCTCGTCGAGGCCGACCTGCGCGCCCTCGGGCGGGACCACCTCGACCTCGTCTACCTGCGCCAGGCCGGGCTGGACACGGTGGCGGAGCACTTCGGCGTGCTGGCCGGGCTCCAGGCACGCGGCCTGGTGCGGCACCTCGGGTTGTCCAGCGTGCGTCCCGAGCACCTGGCCCAGGCCCAGGAGATCGCGCCGGTGGTGGCGGTGTCGAACAGGTACGCCGTCGACTTCGGCCGGGTCAACGACGAGCTGGTGGCGACCTGCCGGGAGCAGGGGATCGCGTTCGTGCCGTACTTCGCGCTCACCGGCGAGGGGCGCGAGGCTGGAGGCGTGGCCGTCGACGAGCGGGTGAGCGAGATCGCCCAGGCCCACGGGGCCACCCCGGCACAGGTCCGGCTGGCCTGGGCGCTCTCCCGCGGCCCGCACGTGCTCGTCATCCCCGGCACCGGCAGCGAGGCCCATCTGGTGGAGAACCTCGCCGCCGCGGACCTCGAGCTGTCGACCGCCGAGCTGGAGGCGCTCACGGCGCTCGGGTGATCTGGAAGACCTGGCTGGTGACCTGGCCGCCGGTGCCGAGGAAGCCGTGGTCGTGCAGCGACTGCACCGCGTCGGTGACCGACGGGTCCGTGGCGGCGTCGACGAGGCCGGCGCCCGCTTCGTAGACGCCGTAGGAGTGGTGGGCCACGACGCCGCCGCCGGGGTGCGCGTCGAAGGTCACCGTCGTCTGCTCGACCGAGTCGGGGTTGGGGGCTCCGTCGAGCTCCGGGACGATGTCTCCCTGCTGCTCGAGGGAGAGCACGTGCGAGCCGCTGGGGAAGCCCGGCACCTGAGCGGTCGGCGACCCCGCGGTCACCACGTCGGTGACGTCGTAGCCCCCGTGGCCGGCCAGGATCGCGGCCGCCTCCATCCCGCCCAGGGAGTGGCCGACGACGAGCACGGGCTCGTCCTTGCCGACGCCGGCCCGGGCGAGCGCCTCGAGGATGCCGTCCCGGTAGGTGTCCGGCCGCCCGGCCACGGAGTCGAGGTCGGTCTCCAGGTCGCGGACGTCGGCGTCCTGGTCCCACGGCGGGTTGAAGTCGTCGGTGCCGGGGAGGTAGAGGACGTGTCGGACCGCACCGTCCGGCCCGGTGATCGTCTGCACCTCGATGGTGCCGTTGGCGGGGGAGTCCGGGCTACCGGAGAGCCCGGCGACCTCGTGCAGGTGCTCGATCAGGTCGCGCACCGACGCGGGCCGGCCGATGCCCAGCTCGGCGGGGTAGGGCGTCACGACCGGGCGGCCGGGGCCGCCGTAGAGCATCGCGAGCACGCCGGCCGAGACTGGGCCGCCGAGCCCGTCGACCAGGTGCTCGGTCAGCCCGGGATGGTCGGTCAGCACGTCGGGATCGGCGGCGATCGCGACGGCCCCGAGCGGCGCCAGGGCCAGCACGAGCTGCCGGTCGAGCTGCTGGACGGCGAGCCGCACGGAGTCGTCGGCCGCCTCCAGGCACTCGATCGCGGTGCGGACGGCGATCGCGTCGGCCTCCCAGCCGAACGACGCGGCCACCACGCCGTGGGGACCGCCCGTGGCCGCGAGCACGGCCGCCTCGGCGGCCGCGCAGCTCCCCGGGCACAGCAGCCCCGACTCCAGCAGGTCCGGGTCGCGCATGACGCGCAGCCCGTCGGCACCCATGCCGCGCAGCCGGTCGCCGGTCCGGTCGAAGACGTCGGCGAGCGCGCGGGCGGCGGCGTAGGACGCGGCGACGCCGGCCGACCCGCCGCGGACGTCGACGATCTCGGGGTCGCTGGTCATGAGAGCCCCGGGAGGTCGACGAGCAGCCAGTCGCGGTGGCCCGGCGGCGGTGGCACGAACCGGTCGAGCAGCTCGTCGACCGGGTCCGGCAGCACGCTGGCCACCAGCCCGGCGAGCCGGTCCCGCGCCGCGGCGACCAGCGCCATCGCCTTCCGCTCGATCTCGGCGATCAGGGCCTTGCGCCGGTCGACCTCGTCGGCGTGCCGCTGGAGGGCGACCGCGGCGTCGTCGGCCAGCCCGGCGGTACGCCGCAATGCCCCGACCTGCGCGCGCACCCGGGCCCGCATCGCGTCGGCGGCGAGCCCCTCCCAGGGCACCGCATCGACGCGGGACAGCACCCTGTCCGCGCGGGAGCGCAGCGCCGTTCCCTGGTCGCGCATGGTGCGGGCCAGCCCGCGGATCGTCTCGGTGTCGCCGTACATGCGGGCGGTCTGCCCGCCGCGCGCTGTGGAGGAAACCCGCGGTCAGAGAGCTGTGGAGAGCCGCTCGAGAGCCTCCTCGATGACCGCCGCGTCGCCCGGGAAGCTGAGGCGGACGAACCGGTCGCCGACCTCGGTGTCGAAGTCGATGCCGGGCGCCATCGCCACCCCGGTGCGCGCCAGCAGGTCGTGGCAGAACGCCATCGTGTCCTGGCTCAGGTGCCCCACGTCGGCGTAGGCGTAGAACGCGCCGTCGGCCGGGGCGAGCTCGGTGATGCCGAGTCGCGGCAGCCCGTCGAGCAGGATCCTGCGGTTGTCGGCGTAGCGCCGCACGTGCCCGTCGAGCTCGGCGTAGGACGCGTCGTCGAACGCCGCGAGGCAGGCGCGCTGCGCGAGCACCGGTGGGCAGATCGTGAAGTTCCCGGTCAGCACGTCGCAGGCCCGGCGCAGCCGGTCGGGCACCAGCATCCAGCCGATCCGCCAACCGGTCATCGAGAAGTACTTGCTGAAGCTCGCGAACACGACCGCCTCGCGGCTGGTCTCCCAGGCGCTGCGGGCCATCCGGCTCTGCTGGTCGAGGGCGGCGTACTCGATGCCGTGGTAGATCTCGTCGCTGATCAGCTGCACCTGCTCGGCCTCGCACCACTGCGCCAGCGCCGCGAGCTCGCTGGGCAGCAGCATGGTGCCGGTCGGGTTGGCCGGGCTCGCGACCACCAGCCCCTTGAGGCGGTGCCGCGCGTGCAGCTCGGCGACCTGCTCGACGGTCGGCTGGAACCTCGTCTCCGGCCCGGTCGGCACCTCGACCACCTCGATGCCGAGCGCGGTGAGCACGTTGCGGTAGCAGGGGTAGCCCGGCCTGGCCATCGCCACCTTGTCGCCCACCTCGAACGCCGCGAGGAACGCGAGCAGGAACCCGCCGCTGCTGCCGGTGGTCACGATGACCTCGTCGGGGTCGACGTCGACGCCGTAGGTCCGCCGGTGGTGGCCGGCGATCGCCTCGCGCAGCTCGAGGATCCCGACCGCGGGCGTGTAGCCGAGCGGGTCGGTGCCCTGCAGCAGGCGGATCGCCTCCTCGCGCACCGGAGCCGGCGCACCTGTCGCGGGCTGCCCGGCCAGCAGGTCGAGCAGGTCGCCGTGCGTGCGGCGTCTGGTGTGGGCCGCGGCGAGCAGGTCCATGACGTGGAACGGCGGCACGTTGGCGCGGCTCGCCACCTGCCAGCGGTCGGCGGTGGACGTCACGGAGCCAGACTAGGAGCCTGGCCTTGGGCCTGCGACGTCATCGAGGTCGCGCAGGGCGAACCGGAGGTGCTCCCAGCTCTCCTCCATGACCACCTGGACGCACTGGCGCACCGTCTCGGTGCGCTCGGGGTCGTGCGGGTTGGGGCGCTCCTCGTCGAGCGTGGCGTCGGTGACGTCGGCGAGGAACTCGCGCATCCTCGCGACCCGGTCGGCGCGGGCAGCCAGGACGTCCGCGAACGGCGCGGCCGCGTCGGGCAGGCCGCCGTCACCGAGGCCGAGGGGATGGAAGGCGTCGACGTCCCAGCGGAGCGCACCCTTGCCCAGCCAGACGTCGCTGGCGTGCACGAGGTGGCGCACCGTCTCGGCGAAGGACCACTCGCCATCGACCCGCTGGTCGACCGCGCCGTCCGGGAGCGCCGCGGCCCTGGCGATGGCCGCGTCCCAGGCCTCCTCGAGCACCCGCCACGCCTCGCGCAGCCCGGCCGGATCGGTGGCCCGCCACAGCGCGCGGCCCGGGAAACGGCGGTTGAGCTCCTCCTCGACGTACGACGTCACGTCGACCCCGTTGACGAACAGCCCCGCACCCTCCCAGAGCCACGGCGCGTCGATGTCCATCCCCGAGACGTCGACGCCGCGCATCTTCACGCCGGACAGCGAGCACTCGACGAACCGCGCCCCGCTCAGGTCGCGGTCCCGGAACTCCTCTGGTTCGGTCACGCAGACACCTTGTCAGTGATTCCGGACGAGGGCCCTCCGGAACGTCAGCAATCTGCCGCCGCGTGCCGGCCGGCCCGACGGCCGAAGAACGACCCCTCGCCGAGCTGGGTGCCCGAGCAGTAGCCGGCGCCGTCCTGGGCCAGGTTGGAGGCACAGGCGCCGGCGGCGTAGAGGCCAGCGACCACGGAGCCGTCCGGCCGCTGCACCTGGCCGTCGACGGTCACCCGCAGCCCGCCGAGCGTGAAGCCGGCGTAGAGCGCCTTGCCGAGGGTGAGGTCGTAGGCGCCCCACGGCCCGGTGTCCTGCGGGGCCAGCCAGTCGGGGTGCTTGTGGAAGTCGGGGTCCTCGCCGCGGGCGGCGTGCTCGTTGTAGCGGTCGAGGGTCCTGGCCAGCGAGCCGGGCGGCAGGTCCAGCCCGGCCTCCATCTCCTCGACCGTCTCCCAGCCGTCGATGAACGGTGCCAGCGGCATCTTCGGGTGCTCGATGTGCGCGCTGTCGACGACGAGGTAGGCGACCTGGTCCGGCTGCTGCATCACGTGGTACGACGTCCGCGCGTGGTAGCTGTCCTCGGCGACGAACCGCTCGCCGAGGCGGTTCACGACCAGCCCCTTCACCAGCACCGACGGCGGGTAGAACGGCGCGGTGATGAACGGCTCCTCCATGTGCCTGAGCTCGCCGCCGACCGAGGCGCCGAGCCGGATGCCGAGCCCGTCGTCGTAGGTCGAGCCGAGCGTGAACAGCTTGGAGCCGAGCGCCGGCGTGTACGCCGCGACCATGTCGGGGTTCATCACGAAGCCCCCGGCGGCGAGCACGACGGCGCCCGCTCGGACGACCCCCGTCGTGTCGAAGGACCTCCACTCGAGCCCGACGACGTCACCCGAGGGCGAGGTCACCAGGTGGGTGGCGCCGGTCTCGTAGCGCACCTCGACCCCGGCCTCCTCGACCCGGTCGCGGAGCAGGTCCATCACCAGCTTGGTGCCGTCGGTGTCACCGGGCACCGGCACCTTGTGGCCACGCGGCGCCGGCCTCGCCTCGTCGATGTAGGGCCAGACCTTCTCGTTGCCGGTGAACATCAGCCCCTGGGTCCCGGGCTGGATCACCGCCTTCTCCGGGTAGTAGGACCTCTCGAACTCGAAGCCCAGCGCCTCGAGCCAGCCGAAGTGCTCGACCGAGCCCTCGCAGTAGGCGCGGATCTTGTCCGGCTCGGGCTCCTTCGACGTGGCGGTGAGGTACTTCTCCATCTCCTCGGCCGAGTCGTCGTGGCCGGTGGCCACCTGCACCGCGGTGCCGCCGCCGAGGTAGAAGTGGCCGCCGGACAACGACGAGGTGCCCCCGTGCACGGCGGCCCGCTCGAGCAGCAGCACCCGCGCACCGGACCGGGCCGCCTCGAGCGCGGCACAGCCACCGGCGATGCCGAAGCCGACCACCACGACGTCGTACGCCGGCGCGTCCGCGGGGACGTCGGCCGCGGAGCGGACGTCGGGGAGATCGGTGCCGGCCACGGCTGCAGACTAGAACAAGTTCTAGGAGGGGTTGGTCCAGCCCACGTGGATGCCAGCGTCGTACAGGTGGTGCGATGGCGCGGCGCCGGCGCGATGGCAGGCTGGGCGCCTTTCGAGCGTCGGCAACAAAGCCAGCGCGCCGCCTGGGCGGCGGTGGCGCCGCGTGCGGTGGACCAACGCCTCCTAGGTTCCGTGGAATCCTGTCCCGGTGATCCTGATCGACGTCGAGGGACGAGAGCACCCGCTCCCCGGCGGCCTCGACGACGGGCAGGCGGTGGCGCAGGCGCTCGGCTGGGCGCTCAAGGCCGAGGGGCTGTGCCGCGGCGAGGTCTGCGTGCCCCTGCTGGGCCGGTCGGTCATCGAGGCCCTGGGGCTGCTCGTGGTGCACGACGAGCCCGCCGGGGTGGCCGCGCTCGCGCCGTCCGCCGAGGCTCGCCGGCGTGAGCTCTCGGGTGGCAGGGCGCCTCGGCTCGACCTGCACGACGTCGACGGCAGCCCGGTGTCCTTCGACGACCTCTCCGGGCACAAGCGGGTGCTGGTCACGTGGGCGAGCTGGTGCGGCTGTCGCCACGAGCTGGCCGGCTGGCAGAAGCTGCAGGACGAGCTCGCCGGCTCCGGTCTCAGGCTGTTCTCCGTCGCCCTCGACGACGACCCCGAGGCCGCTCGGCCGTGGATCGAGGCCGGCCACCCGTCGTACCCGGTCGCGGTGGACACCGCACACGTGACGGCCGAGCGCTACGGCATCACCAACGTCCCGTCGGTGGTCTGGGTCGACGAGGACGACCACATCGTGAAGCCGCCGACCATCGCTCCGGGCGACGACCAGTTCGTCGAGTTCACCGGGATCTCGAGCGAGCAGCACCATGACGCGTTGCGCCGCTGGGTCCGCGAGGGCGTCCTGCCCGCCAGCGCGGAGCTCGAGGCGCACCAGCGGACCGACGCCGAGCAGCAGGCGCTGGCCGAGCGCCGGCTCGCGGCCCACCTCCAGCGCAGCGGCGACACCGCGGCGGCCAAGCGGCACCTCGCGGCCGCGCAGGAGCTCGCCCCGTGGGACTGGACCGTACGCCGCAGCGGCATCGCGATGACCGGCGGCGACCCGTTCCTCGGCGAGGAGTTCACGTCGTTCTGGGAGGAGTGGGACTCGGCCGGCCGTCCGGGCTACACACCGACCGCCTGAGTGAATAGCGTTGGCCGCATGGCCACGAGCATGAGCATGAACAAGGTGATCCACTGCGCCGTACGCCGGGACCTGAAGCGGTTCCGGGCCGCGCTCGAGACGTTCCCGGACGGCGACAAGGACCGGGCGGTGGCCCTCCACCGCGCGTGGCAGAACTTCGATGCCCAGCTCACCGAGCACCACGAGGGCGAGCACGAGATCGCCTGGCCCGCGCTCACGGCGATGGGCGTCGCGGACGCCTCGATCTCGACGTTCGACGAGGAGCACGAGGCGATGGCGGCCGACCTGGCGGCCACCCGGGACACGATGGCCCAGTTCGGACGCAGCGCGACCCGGGCCGACGCCGACACCGCTGCGGCGTCGATGGCGAAGCTCGAGACGACCACGGTCACCCACCTCGACCACGAGGAGCGGGAGACCGAGCCCGTCCTGGCCGCCAACCCGGACCACCCGGCGTACAAGCAGATGGCCAAGCAGTTCAGCCGCCGGTCCGGTCCCGCCGCTGCGGGCACGTTCTTCGCGTGGATGGACGACGGTGCCAGCGCGGACGAGAAGGCGGCCCTGCGCCACAGCGTGCCCGGCCCGGTGCTGGCCGTCCTCAGCGGCATCTTCGGCCGCAGGTACCGCAAGGAGGTCGCGCCCGTCTGGGCGTCGTCCGGCTCGTCCTAGTCACCTGGTTCTGCCGGATAGGGTGGTGACCCGCCACCCCGAACGCACGAGGTGACATGAGCATCGACGTCCACCAGCTCGACGTGTTCGTGCTGTGGGGCTCGGCGGTCACGTTCCTCGCGATCCTGGCTGTCCGCGTCTCCTCCCGCACCCGGCTGCCGTCGCTGCTGCTCTACCTGGCGATGGGCGTCGCGCTCGGGGAGTCCGGACTCGGGATCGGGTTCGAGGACGCCGAGCTGGCGCACGCCATGGGGTTCGCTGCACTGATCGTGATCCTGGCCGAGGGCGGTCTCACCACCCCGTGGGCCGACGTCCGGCCGTCGATGCGACTCGGCCTCTCGCTCGCCACCATCGGGGTCACGGTCAGCGTGCTGGTGGTCGCGGTCTCCACGCACTACCTGCTCGGGCTGTCGTGGGAGACCGCGGTGCTGCTGGGCGCGATCATCTCGCCGACCGACGCGGCCGCGGTGTTCTCGGTGCTGCGCGTCGTACCGCTCCCCAAACGGCTGACCGGCGCGCTCGAGGCGGAGTCGGGGCTCAACGACGCCCCGATCATCGTGATCGTCACGATCATCTCGACCGGCGGCCTCGACGAGCACGGCCCGGCCTACAACATCGGGCTGGTGGCCTACGAGCTGGTCGGTGGTGTCGCACTCGGCCTGCTCGTCGGCTTCGCCGGCGCCTGGCTGATGCGCCGGGCCGCACTGCCGTCGTCCGGTCTCTACCCGCTGTCGGTCCTGGCGCTGTGCTTCCTGTCCTACGGCAGCGCCGCCGGCCTGCACGCCTCCGGGTTCGCCGCCGTCTACGTCGCCGCGCTGGTCCTCGGCAACTCCGAGCTCCCGCACCGCGCGGCGACCCGCTCGTTCGCCGAGGGGCTGGCCTGGCTGTCGCAGATCGGTCTGTTCGTGATGCTCGGCCTGCTGCTCTCGCCGGGCCGCCTCGACCTCGAGACGGTCCTCTTCGCCCTGGTCGCCGGGGCGGTGCTCACCGTCCTCGCCCGCCCGCTCTCCGTCGCGGTCAGCGCGGTCGCGCAGCCACTGCCCGTGCGCGAGCTGTCGTTCATCTCCTGGGCCGGGCTGCGCGGCGCGGTGCCGATCGTGCTCGCGACCATCCCCCTGGCCGAGGGGGTTGCCGACTCGAAGCGACTCTTCGACCTGGTCTTCGTGCTGGTCGTGGTCGACACCCTGGTCACGGGCCCGACGCTGCCGTGGGTGGCGAAGACCCTCCGGGTGACGCGGCGCTCCGAGCCCCGCGGACTCGACATCGAGGCGGCGCCGCTCGAACGCGTCGCGGCCGACCTGCTCCAGGTCAGCATCGCGCCCACCTCGAAGATGCACGGCGTCGAGGTCGGCGAGCTCAGGCTGCCACCCGGGTCCTCGGTCTCGATGATCGTGCGCGACGGCGAGGCCCTGGTCCCCGAGCGCCGGACCGTGCTCAAGCACGGCGACGAGCTGCTCGTGGTGGCGCCGCGCCGGCAGCGCGAGCGGACCGAGGAGCGGCTCCGCCAGGTCAGCGCCCGCGGGCGGCTGGCCCAGTGGCTGGGCTGATCGACATCTCCGCAGGCCGGGGCTGGGACTCGGCTACGCCACCGGCGGGCTGCAGACCACCGCGTCGTCGGTGAGCACGACGGACTCGGGACCCTCCCGGAGCGCCGCGAACGCGTCGCCGACCACCACGACGACGCCGGCGTAGTCGGCCTCGGGATGGGCGACGACGGGCACCTTGCCCAGCCGGGCGCGCAGCAGCTTGGCGCCAGGGTTGTCGGCGTCGTCGACCCAGATCTCGGCGGGGCCGTCGAGCTTGGTGCCCTTGGGGGCGGTCGCGGCCTGCCCCTCAGCGAACCCCGCGTCCTCCAGGTCCGCCAGGGTCCGGCCGGCCAGCCCCTCGCGGGCCGTGGCGTTGAGCACGCTCACCGTGACGTCCTGGACGAACAGCTCGTCGCCCTCGTGGTAGGTCGTGTCCACGCAGATCGGCGCGTCCACCTTGCCCGGGAACGGCTTGGTCATCTGCCCCCAGCCCCACGTCACGCCCAGGACCATGAGCACGGCGAGCGCGGCAAGCGTGATCGCCGTCCGCAACTTCGCCGTCAGCTGCCACTCCATCACTTCTTACCCCGCCATCGTGTGCACGCGCGCGTGCAGGACGTTGCGCTGCTGGAGCGCGGCGCGCAGGGCCCGGTGCAGGCCGTCCTCGAGGTAGTACTCGCCCTGCCACTCCACGACGTGGGCGAACAGGTCGCCGTAGAACGTCGAGTCCTCGTCGAGCAGAGCAGCCAGCTGGAGCGTGTCCTTGGTGGTGACCAGCTCGTCGAGCCGGACCTGCCGCGGCGGCAGCGCCGCCCACGCCTTGGAGGACAGGCCGTGGTCGGGGTACGGCCTCCCCTCACCGACGCGCTTGAAGATCACGCGGCGATAGTAACGAGCGCTCCGACCCGGGCCTTCTTCCGCGCGACGCCGGCCCCCGGCCCGCCTTCCGGCAGGTCCTAGGGTTGCCCCATGACCGCCACGCCGCCCGAGGCGCACGAGGACAGCCCGATCGTCCAGGCGGTGGCCCCGGGCTACGCGTTCGAAGGCGCGGCGCTCGAGCTCGGCGGGCTGATGCTCGACGCGACCACGCTCACCGACACCCACATCAGGATCCCGCTCGCGATGCTCAACCGGCACGGCCTGGTGGCCGGTGCGACCGGGACCGGCAAGACCAAGACCCTGCAACTGATGGCCGAGCAGCTCAGCGCGGCCGGCGTGCCCGTCTTCGCGGCCGACATCAAGGGCGACCTCTCCGGTCTCGCGACGCCGGGTGAGCCCAGCGACAGGCTCACCGAGCGCACCTCGTCGGTCGGGCAGCAGTGGACCGCGACCGGGTTCCCGGTGGAGTACTACGCGCTCGGCGGCCAGGGCACCGGCATCCCGCTCCGCGTGACGATGTCGGCGTTCGGGCCGACCCTGCTGAGCAAGGTGCTCGGCCTCAATGACACCCAGGAGTCCAGCCTCGGGCTGGTCTTCCACTACGCCGACCAGGCCGGGCTGCCGCTGCTCGACCTCGCCGACCTGCGCGAGGTGGTCAAGTTCCTCACCAGCGACGAGGGCAAGGCGGACCTCAAGAACCTCGGCGGGCTCTCCGCGGCGACGGCCGGGGTCATCCTGCGCGAGCTGATCGGCTTCTCCGACCAGGGCGCGGACGCGTTCTTCGGTGAGCCGGAGTTCGAGTCGAGCGACTTCCTGCAGACCACCGCCGACGGCAAGGGGCTGATCTCGCTCGTCGAGCTGCCGAACCTCCAGGACCGGCCGCAGGTCTTCTCGACGTTCCTGATGTGGCTGCTCGCGGACCTGTTCCACGACCTGCCCGAGGTCGGGGACGTCGACAAGCCGAACCTCGTCTTCTTCTTCGACGAGGCGCACCTGCTGTTCAACGACGCGTCGAAGGCCTTCCTCGAACAGATCGCCCAGACCGTGCGGCTGATCCGCTCGAAGGGCGTCGGGGTGTTCTTCGTGACCCAGAGCCCGACCGACGTGCCGGACGCGGTGCTGGCCCAGCTCGGCTCGCGGGTCCAGCACCAGCTCCGCGCGCACACGCCGAACGACGCGAAGGCGCTCAAGGCGACCGTCAACACCTATCCCACCTCCGCCTACGACGACCTAGGTGAGGTGATCACCGGGCTCGGCATCGGCGAGGCGATCGTGACCGTCATGAACGAGCGCGGTGCCCCGACGCCCGTCGCCTGGACGCGGCTGCGCGCCCCCGAGTCGCTGATGGCGCCGACCGACACCGCAGCGATGGCGGCGACGGTCGCGGCCAGCCCGCGCAACGCCAAGTACGCGACGGCCGTGGACCGCGAGTCCGCGCGCGAGATGCTCGCCGCCAAGCTCGAGCAGGGCGCGGCGAAGGCGGCCCAGGAGGAGGCGGCGCAGGAGAAGGCCGCACAGGACGCCAAGGCGTCGAAGAAGTCCGGCTCGACCTCGCGGCGCAGCCACAAGGAGGAGGAGGGCGTGGTCACCCAGGTGGTGAAGTCCAGCGCCTTCCGCCAGTTCATGCGGACCGCGGCCGCGGAGATCGCCCGCGGGATGTTCGGGACCGGCCGCCGGCGCTAGCCGGCCAGCCGGGTCAGTGCCGCCTCGCCGGCATCGGTGACCGTCACCGCCCGGTGACCGGTGCGCCGTTCGACCCACCTCTTGGCCAGGAACGTGTCCAGCACCGCGGAGCCGAGCCGTCCGGAGAGGTGGTGGCGCTGCTCGCTCCAGTCGAGGCAGAAGCGGAGCAGCGGACGCTGCCCGCCCCCGCGGCGTACGCCGTCGAGGTCGACGCCGAGCTCGCCCAGCACGTGTGCGGCGTGCGGGCCGAGCTCGTAGGGGTGCTCGTGCAGCTGCGACGAGAGCGGGTCGTGGCTGCGGCGCCGGGTGTCGGCGATCCCGTCGGCCGCGACCAGGACACCTCGGTCGAGCAGTGCCTGGGTGACCGCGCAGCCGTAGCGTCCGGCCAGGTGGTCGTAGCAGGTCCGAGCCCGGCGCAGCGCGGCCGCGCGGGTGCCCTCACGCAGTGACCGGACGGGCCGCGGGGGAGCCAGGGAGGACAGCGCCTCGATCACGGTCGCCACCTGGTCCGAGGCGAGGTGGTAGTAGCGGTGCCGGCCGGACACCTCGACCCCGATCAGCCCCGCCCTGGTCAGCTTCGCCAGCTGTGCGCTGGCGGCCGGCGCACTGACCCCGGCCTCGTCGGCGAGGACGCTGGCGGCCAGTGCCCGGCCGTCGGCCAGGGCTCCCAGGATCGAGGCGCGGGTCCGGTCTGCGAACAGGGTCGCCACCGCGGCGATGTCGACGTCCCCGCCCGCCTCGACGTAGGGCTGTGCCGATGTCTGGGTCGTGACCATGCGTCCAGTCTGCAACGGGGACGGTTCCACGGCGGTGGAAGCAAGGTCGGGACACCGTGGAGACATGCCGTCTCGCCGCCTGCTCCTGGTCGTCATGTGCGTGGGGTACTTCCTCGTGCTGCTCGACGTGACCGTCGTGAACGTCGCCCTCCCGACCATCTCCGAGGACCTCGGCGCCTCCGTGGCGGGGCTGCAGGGCGTGGTCGTCGGCTACACGGTGGCCCTCGCCGCGCTGCTGCTGCCGGCCGGGGCGCTCGGCGACCGCGTCGGCCACCGGCCGGTCGTCCTGGTCGGGCTCGCGGTCGTGGGGCTGGGCTCGCTCGGCTGCGGGCTGGCGCCGACCACGACATTGCTCGTGGCCGCGCGGGTGGTGCAGGGCGTGGGCGCCGCGGTGCTGCTCCCCGGCACGCTCGCGATCATCGTGGACACCCACCCCGACCCGGGAGAGCGAGCCCGGGCGATCGCGGTCTGGGCGGCCATCGGATCGGTGGCGCTCCCGGCCGGCCCGTTGCTGGGTGGGCTGCTGGTGGAGGCGTTCGGCTGGCGGTCCGTCTTCCTCCTCAACGTCCCGGTGGTCGCCGTCGCCGCGGCCGTCGTGGCTCGCGTCGCGCCGACGAGGTCCCGGGGCACCCACGAGGAGCGTGGGCTGCGCAGCGCGCTGGCCCTGTTCCGCCGCCCGGCCTTCAGCACCGCCAACGCCGTCGCCGGGGCGATGAACTTCGGCTCGGTCGGCCTGCTCTTCCTCGTCACTCTCTACCTGCAGGGCGTGCAGGACCGGCCGGTGGCCGAGGCCGGGCTGGCGATGGTGCCCGCGACCCTGCCGCTGGCCGTCGTACCCCCGATCGCCGGGCGGTGGGTGGCCCGGCGCGGCCCGGCCCCGGTGGCCGCGGCCGGCCTGGTCCTGGCGGGATCCGGGGTGGGTCTGCTCGCGACGTGGGGCTCCGGGTCGTCGTACGCCGCGCTCCTCCCGGCGCTGGTGCTGTGGGGCTGCGGGCTGGGCGCGCTGACCCCGGCGGTCGTGACGGCCGCGGTCTCCGCCGCGCCGCCGGACCGGTCCGGGCTCGCCTCCGGGGTCAACAACACCGCCCGCCAGGCCGGCGGCGCGCTCGGCATCGCGGCGTTCGGCGCGCTGGCGGGCGCACCGGCGAGGGCCGGCCACTTCCTCGCCGGGCTGCACGCGGCCGGGCTGGCCACGTGTGCGCTCTACGCCGTCGCCGCGCTGGCGAGCCTGCGGTGGCTCGGGGCCTCTCTCAGGCCGACCAGCGCAGCGAGTCGCTGACCAGGTCGGCGAGCGCGTGCACGCCCTGGAGGTCCTCGCGCTCGGCCATCAGCCTGGCCAGCGCCTGGCTGTGCCGGTGCTGCATCGCCGCGCGCTGGGCGCGGATCCGCTCGAGCTCGGGGTCGAGGTCCGGGTCGAGGTCCGGGTCGAGGTCCGGGTCAGGGTCACGGTCGGGGAGGGCTGCACGCTCGGTCATGGACCGATCGTGACCGGTGAAGATCGCGGGGAGGTTGACGGCGGGTTGACAGCGCGTTACGCGGGACCAGCGGGTGCACTACCTTGCCCCCGTGACCGACGAGCTGCCCGACTACGCCGCCGCCGTCCTCGAGGAGCGCGACGTCCGTGCGATCTGCGAGCTGAAGTACCGCTACCTGCGCACCCTCGACTCCAAGGACTGGGACGGGTTCGAGCAGTGCTTCGTGCCGGAGGCGACCGGCGACTACAACGGGCTGGTCTTCGACGACCGCGCCGCCCTGGTCTCCTACATGCGCGAGAACCTCGGCGAGGGGCTCATCACCCTGCACCAGGCCCACCACCCGGAGATCGAGGTGGCCGGTGACGCCGCCGCCGGTCGCTGGTACCTCTACGACCGCGTGATCGTCGAGGCGTTCTCGTTCATGCTCGAGGGCGGCGCGTTCTACAGCGACCGCTACGTGCGAACGCCGGAGGGCTGGCGGGTCGTCCACACCGGCTACCGCCGGACCTTCGAGGCGACGTACAACCTCGGCGACCTGCCCGGCTTCAAGCTCACCGGCCCCGGCGTGCACACCCATACGTGACGCGGCCCATCTCGGGTGGAGGGATCCCAGGTTAACCTGGGATCGCTGAACTTCTGGGGCATTGCAACACCCGAGAAGTTCAGGAATCCCAGGTTAACCTGGGATCCCTCCCCTCCAGCGGAGCGAGTTACAGGGTCGGGTCGGTCCACGCCATCTGGACGACCTCGACACCGCGCTCTCGGGTGATCAAGCGGCCGCGGCCGGGGACCGAGGGGACGGCGCGCAGGTTGCCGAGCAGCGGGCCCTCGTCGGGGCTGCCGGAGAGCATCAGCCCGGGCATGGCCAGGTCACGGAGCGACTGGATCACCGGCTCGTAGAGGGCGCGGGAGGCGCCACCGGAGCGCCGCGCGACCGTCACGTGCAGCCCGACGTCGCGGGCCTGGGCGAGCATGGGCTGCAGCGCCGCGACCGGCGAGCTCTGCTGGGTGGCGACCAGGTCGTAGTCGTCGACGAGCACGAAGACCTCGGCGCCGTTCCACCACGACCGGTTGCGCAGCTGGTCGGGCGTCACGTCGGGGCCGGGGATGCGGTTCTCGAGGTACGTCGCGAGGTCGCGCAGCGCGGGCTGGGCCTGGTTGGCGGAGGTGAGGTAGTTGAGGAGGTACTCGTCGGGGACCTCGCCGAGCAGCGCGCGCCGGTAGTCGACGACGACCAGCTGCGCCTGCTGCGGCGTGCGGGTGCGCATGATCTCGCGGGCCAGGCCGCGCAGGATCGAGCTCTTGCCGGACTGACCGTCGCCGAGGATGAGCAGGTGCGGCTCGGTCTCCGGGTCGAGCGAGACCGGAGCCAGCTCCTTCTCGTTGATGCCCACGACCAGCCGGTGCTGGCCCTTCTCGTCGTCGGGCATCGTGGCCGGTACGCCGGCCTGGGCGCGTACGTCGTCGAGCGTGATCCGCTCCGGAAGCAGCCGCAGCTTGGGTCCGGCCGGCCCGGTCCAGGCCTCGGTGACCCGCTTGACGAAGTCGTCGACGCCGTCGCCGAGCGTGTCCGCCTGCGGGTCGCCGTCGATGCGGGGCAGTGCGGTGAGGAAGTGCAGCTTGGTCGTCACCAGGCCGCGACCGGGCCGGTTCGCCGGCACCAGCGCCGCGACCCGGCGGTCGATCTCGGAGTCCAGGGGGTCGCCGAGGCGCAGCTCGAGCCGGCTGCCGAACATGTCGCGCATCGCCGCCCGGAAGTCCGCCCACCGGCTGGTCGCGGCGACGATGTGCAGGCCGAAGGTGAGGCCGCGGGTGGAGAGCTGCTGGATCTCCAGCTCGAGGTCGTCGAAGTCGGCGCGCAGCGTGCTCCAGCCGTCGATGACCAGGAACACGTCGCCGTACCCGTCGTCGGCGCGGCCCTGGGCCCGGCGCGACCGGTAGGTCTCGATCGAGTCGATGCCGTTGGCACGGAAGTACTTCTCGCGCCGGTCCACGATGCCCGTCACCTCGGCGATGATCCGGCTCACCACGTCGGGCTCGGAGCGGGTGCCGACGCCGGACACGTGGGGCAGCCCCGTCATCCCGGCGAAGGTGCCGCCGCCGAAGTCGAGCACGAAGAACTGCGACTCCTGCGGTGTGGTCGTCAGCGCCATCCCGGCGACGACCGCTCGCAGCGTCGTGCTCTTGCCGCTGCGCGGGCCGCCGACCACGGCGAGGTGGCCGGCGCCGCCGGACAGGTCGACCGAGAGCGTGTCGCGACGCTGCTCGCGCGGCCGGTCCACGGTGCCGAGGGGAACGACGAGGCCACCGAGCGCGCGCCACTCCTTGGACACCAGGCCGAGCTGCGGGTCGACCGCGAGGTCCGGCATCAGCTCGTCGAGGGTGTCCGGGACGTCGAGCGGCGGCAGCCACACCTGGTGCGCGGGCGGGCCGTGCCCGACCATGTGGTCGACCGCGATGTCGAGCAGCGACACCTGGTCGCCGGTGTCGACCGGGGTCGGCTCGGGCTCCGGCTCGTCGACCGGCACGTCGAGCTTCAGCACCTCCGAGATCGTGAACGGCAGGATGCCCTGGAGCTTGCCGCCCTGGTCACGGTGGACCCGGACCCGGCCGGAGGGCGGCCCGGAGACGTAGGCGGCCTTGAACCGCAGCATCGTGGTGGGGTCCGGCTTGAGGTAGGCAAGGCCCGGTATCGGCGGCAGCTCGTAGGCGTCCGGTACGCCGAGCACCGCGCGCGACTCCTGGGCCGAGAACGTGCGCAGGCCGACCCGGTAGGACAGGTGCGACTCCAGGCCACGCAGGCGGCCCTCCTCGAGCCGCTGCGAGGCGAGCAGCAGGTGCAGCCCGAGCGAGCGGCCGAGCCGGCCGATCGCGACGAAGAGGTCGATGAACTCCGGCTTCGCCACCAGCATCTCGGAGAACTCGTCGACCACGATGAACAGCGACGGCAGCGGGTCGAGCGGCTCGCCGCTGGCCCTGGCCTTCTCGTAGTCGCGGATCGAGGCGAAGTTGCCGGCCTCGCGGAGGGCCTCCTGGCGCCGCACCATCTCGCCACTCAGGGCGTCCTGCATCCGGTCGACGAGGGTGAGCTCCTGGGCGAGGTTGGTGATCACCGCCGAGACGTGCGGCAGCTCCGACATGCCGGCGAACGTCGCACCGCCCTTGAAGTCGACCAGCACCATGTTGAGGTGCTCGGGCGAGTGGGTCATCGCCAGCCCGAGGACCAGGGTGCGCAGGAACTCCGACTTCCCGGACCCCGTCGCGCCGATCACCAGGCCGTGGGGGCCCATGCCCTGCTGGGCGGACTCCTTGATGTCGAGGTGCACGACGGCGCCGCCGTCGCCCGTGCCGATCGGGACGCGGAGCCGGTCGCGGGCGGGCCGCTGCTGCCAGGCCTGCTCGGGCTCGAACCGGTGCACGTCGCCGAGCGCCAGCAGCTCCATGATGTCGGCGTCACCGCTGGACTCGGCGTTGCTGCTGTCGACCACACCGCTGACCGTGTGCAGCGGCGTGAGCCGCCGCGCGAAGGCCTCGGCGGTCGCCAGCGAGCAGTGGTCGACCTTCGCCCGGATCACCTCGTCGCGCAGCCGCAGCGCCTGCACCGGGTAGCGGCCGTCCACGAGCTCGTCAGTCTCGAACTGGAGTCGGAGCCGGGTCGCGTCCTCGAGCTCGTCCCAGCGCAGCGGGAGGTCGAGGACGGTCACGCCGTGCACGCCGTCGGGGGGGACGATGTGGTTGCCGGGGGGCAGCTCGGCGCCGTCGATGACGAGCAGGATGTGCGGGGTGGCCGGTCGCTCCTCGGCCCCGAACCGCGGTCGCTCGCTCAGGTCGGCGGGCAGCATCGAGGCCAGCTCGTCGAGCGACGTGGAGACCATCCGCCTCGGCCCGACCGCGTCGGACTGCTGGGCGCTCTGGCCGTGCGGCAGCCACTTGATCCAGTCCCAGTGGCTGAGGCTCTGCTCGGTGGTCAGCACGGCGACCACGAGGTGCTCGGGCGCGTGGAAGGCAGTCGCGGAGCAGATCATCGCCCGGGCCAGGGATCGGGCCGGCTCCTCCGAGCCGCACACCTCGATCCGGTCGAACGCGCGGAGGTCGACCGATGCCGGCAGGTCCGGCTGCAGCCGGTGCACCACGAGCAGGCGGTGCAGCGCGGAGGCGGCGGCCGGGTCGACCTGGTCGATGGGGGCACTCTCCGGAGGCACCAGCTCGAGCGAGAGCGGCTGGTGGCACACGCCGTAGCGGACGTGCAGGAATCGTTGGTCGCCGCTGCCGTGCTCCCAGATGCGGGTGCGGTCCTCGGCGATCGCGGGCAGCGCGGCCGGCTCGGGGTGGTGCCAGGTGAGCGCGCGGCGCTGCTGGTCGGCGGCCTCGCGGGCGAGCTGGCGGACGTTGCCGAGGTAGCGGAGGTACTCGGTGCGGGTGCCGGTGACCTGCTGGATCCGCTGCTTGCGCTGCCGGTCGATCTGGACCACGACGAAGCCGAGCGTGGCGAAGAGGAACATGCCGGCCGCGATGTACTGGCGTCCGCCGGTGCTGGAGCCACTCATCGTCGCCACGAGCACGATCGAGCCGAGCGAGCCGAGCATCGGGATGGCGTTCATCAGCACGCCGCTCGCGCCCTCGGCCTGCTCGATCTGCGGCGGCGGCTGCAGCTGGAGCTGGCCATGGGGGAGCTCGGGCTCGTCGAGCCGGTTGCCCCTCAGCGTGCTGGCGCCCGATCCGGAGGTCTGCGTGGTCGAGCCGGTGGCGGACAACGCCGGCGTGAGACCGCCGCCGGCCGGTGGCGCGGCGCGCGGCACCGGCGGCCTGTCCGTCGTCGTCACAGCTCCCCTTCGTTGGCCCGAGACCAGTCCCTCGATGATAGGTGTGCCCCCGATCGGGGGAACTAGTCTCCCGAGGGCCCGCCCGATCGGGTGGGCTGGTCCGGCGCGGTGCCGGCCGGGAGACGGACGGCCCGAGGACACACGAGAGCGGCGGTGGTGAGCATGGACGGCGGCAGGCGGCTGGCCCACAGCACCGTGGCGCTGACCGTGCACGGCCCTGCCGGCGTCCTCGACCTCGTCGTGCCGCCCGAGGCGTCGGTCGACGACGTGGCGCGGGAGTACGCCGCCAAGGCCGGCCTCCAGTTCGCGCCCACCCTGCACAACCGGCTCGGGAAGGTCCTGGTCGCGTCGTCGTCGCTGGCCGACCTCGGCATCCGCAGCGGCGATGTGCTGGCCGCGGGCGGCGCCGTGCGCCGGCACGCGGGAGACCACGTCTCGCGGGAGGCGGAGGCCGCCCCTCCCGGCGCGTTCTCGGCCACGTGGTTCACGGTGGCCGTCGCGATGGCGGCGCTGGCCGGGTGGTTCGGTTCGCGGGTCGGGGGGCTGGACAGCGACGAGGGTCGGCTGACCGTCGGGCTGCTCGGCTTCTCGGCGTTCCTCGGCGTGCTGCCGATCGGTCGGCTCAGCGCGCACCGGATGGTCGCCGCGCCGGCCTTCGCTGCCGCCGCGGCGTTCGTCGTGGTCTGGGCGCCCGAGCCGGAGCGGCTGCCGACGGTCGTCGGCGTCACCGCGCTGGTCGCTGCCGTCGCGGCCGGGGTGGCCCGCGCGCTGGACGTCCAGGGCGACGAGGCGCTCCGCGTCTGGATCGTCGTGGGCGTGGGGCTGTTCCTCGTGACCGCCGCCGGGGCGCTGCTGCACGCAGACCCGCGGGTGGTGTGGAGCGTGCTGCTGCTCGCCGCGACCCTGGCCGCACGCTTCGTGCCCGCCATCTCCGTCGACGTACCCGACCAGTTCCTCATCGACCTCGAACGGCTGGCGGTGACGGCGTGGTCGGCACGCGACCGGCCGCACGGTCGGCGCGGCCGGACGGTGGTGCCGCCGGCCGCCGTCGCACAGGTCGCGGCGCGCGGCGCCCGGATCGTGACCGCCTCCGCCGCGGGGGTCTGGGCGGTGGTCGCGGTGTCCGCGCCGATGCTCCTCGCCACCGCCGACCTGCCCGTGGACCGGATCGGGGCCAGGATCATGGTCGGGCTCTCCGGCGCGGCGCTGCTGCTTGCCGCGCGCAGCTACCGGCACGCGGCGGCCCGCGCGATGCTCCGCGGCGCCGGGCTCACGTGCTGGTCCGCTCTGGTCGTCGTGATGCTGGGGGTGATCGACTCCGGGCAGAGGTTCGCGCTCGGCATCACCGGGATCCTGCTCGCCGTCCTGCTCGTCGTCGTCGCCGTCGCGACCGGCCGCGGCTGGCGCTCCGCGTGGTGGTCGCGTCGCGCCGAGGTGGCCGAGGGGCTCGCCGGCGCGGGCACGATCGCCGCCCTCGTGGTGGCGTGCGGACTGTTCCGGGCCCTGTGGGAAATCAAGTTCCGGGTTTAGCAGATTTCGGCACGGGTAGACCGGGAGTTGTCCGGATCACACGCCAGCGATCCGACCCACAGGACGATCTGAGGAACACAACCCGGGTGGCTGCGACATGCCGCTCACAGAAAGGGATGAGGCGACATGGTGCAAGAAATGAAGGCAGGTGCGAACACTCTCCAGCGCGCGGCCGGCATGGTGGCCACGGCGAAGGGTGACTTCGACAAGCTCTCCGCGAACCTCTCGGGTCAGCTGAGCGCGATGAGCTCCAAGTGGGTCGGCCAGGGTGGCTCCGCCTTCCAGGCCCTGCAGACCGCGTGGACCGAGAAGCAGAACAAGATCGTGCGGGCCCTCGACGAGTTCGAGAGCGCACTGACCCAGACCCAGCGCGACAACACCAGCACCGACGACACGCAGCACGCCAACATGTCGAAGCTGACCGGCCGGCTCGACAGCGTCGGCTGACCGGGTCCCTGAACCTTCCAGCAGCCACCCACCCACGACTTGAGGAGAACTGAAATGGGCTACGACGGACTTCTGGTCAACCACGGCCAGCTCGACCAGGCGACGCAGGACATCGCCAGCGCGGTCAAGTCGATCGACAACCGCATGAACCAGCTCGAGAGCGAGCTCAACCCGCTGCAGAGCGACTGGGCCGGTAACGCCCAGCAGGCCTACACCCACGCGAAGCAGCAGTGGGACCAGGCGATCGGCGAGATGATGCAGCTGCTCAACGAGACCGGCGTGACCGTCGGCCAGTCCAACCAGGACTACCACTCGGCCGACATGCGCGGCGCGAACTCGTTCAACATCGGCTGAGCTCGCAGGCCGCACGCACACCCAGAGGAGGACCGGCGCCCGGCGCCGGTCCTCCTGCTGTGTCCGCGGGGGTACCTCCGTAAAGTCCCGTCCGTCACCATTCGGGAGGTCCAACAATGAGCCAGGCACCGGTCAGCACGTCCGGGCTGGTGCGCGTCAGCGTGTCGTCCGGCACCCGCCGGGTCGACCTGGTGCTGCCCGGATCGGTGCCGCTGGCGGAGCTGGTTCCCGAGCTCGCGCGCAGCGTCGGGCTCCTCGACGCCGCGACGGTCTACGGCGGCTACCGGGTGCTCACGCGTGAGGGCCGCGAGCTCGCGCCGGAGGCCGGGCTGATCCCGCAGGGCGTCGAGGACGGCGGCCTGCTCACCGTGACGGCCGGTGTCGACGAGGCGCCGCCTCGGATCTACGACGACGTGGTCGAGGCGATGACCGACGTGGTCGAGCGCGACCTGCGGCCGTGGGCCCCGGCGTCCGGCCGCCGTACCGCCCTCGTGGCCGCGGGGCTGCTGATGACGCTCGGCGCGGTCGCCCTGCTGATCCAGTACACCTCGCTGCTCGCGGGCGCCGCGGCCGTCGTCGTCGCGGTGGCACTGGTCGCGGGCGCGATCGTCCTGTCCCGCGCCCAGCACGAGCCCGAGGCCGCGGTGGTCGTGACGTGGATGGGCTGCGTCTACGCGGCGCTGGCCGGGCTGATGCTCGTGCTGCGCCAGGACTCCGACTTCTTCGGGCTGCCGGTCGCCTGCGCCGGCGGCGGCGCGCTGGTCGCCGGGCTGATCTGCGTGATCGGCCTCGGCGAGGGACGCACCCTCGCGCTGCCACCCGTCGTGGTGGGCGCGATCTTCCTCGCCACCGGGCTGCTGACGCGGGCCGGCTCGTTCGACCCGGCGGTGGTCCTGACCACCGCCCTGGCGGTCGTCGTGCTCGCCGGCTCGGTCTTCCCGTGGCTGGCCCTCGGCGTCACCGGCACCCGGGTCGACCAGCTCTTCGCGCCGGCCGACATCACCGCCGACCCCGAGGAGATCGACCCGGTGCGGGTCGGCGCCGATGCCCGGGTCGCGCACGAGATCCTGGTCGCGACCTCGGCGACCGTGGGGCTCCTGCTGGTCCTCGTCGCGCCGCTCGCGGTGAGCCTGGGCCTCTCCGGCACGCTGCTCGCGGTCGTCTCGTGCCTGGTCGTGATGCTCCGGACCCGCCAGTACCGCACCGGCCAGGAGGTGCTGGTCGGGCTCGGCTCCGGAATCCTCGGCCTGGTCTCGGTCGCGGTGTCGCTGCTGTGGATGCACCCCGACTGGCGGCCCACCGTGGCGGTGACCCTGGCCGCGACCGGCGCCGTGCTGCTCGCGGTGTCGCTGGTCCCCGGCACGCCCTCGCTGCGCCGGGGCCGGCTCGGCGACCTCGCCGAGACCGTCTCGCTCCTCGCCGTGCTGCCGCTGGTGGTGCTGGCCACCGGCATCTACGACGCGATCCGCACGTGACGACCACGAGCATCTGATGGCCACCAAGAAGGACCTCGTCGAGGCCTACTCGTTCTCCCGCCGCCGGCTGATCACGGCGTTCCTCTCCGGCGCCCCAGGCGGTCGCGAGGTCGAGCCGTCGCGACCGGGCCGGACCGTGGTCGGGGGGCTGGCGCTCGCGGTGCTGCTCGTCGCCGGTGCGGCCATCGCGTCGGTGCTCGCCTCGCGGACCCCGGTGGACTGGAACCAGGTCGGTCTCGTCTCGACCCGCGGCGACCAGCCCGCGACCTACGTCGTCCTCGAGGAGCACGAGCCGCCCGAGCTGATCCCGGTCATCAACCTCACCTCCGCTCAGCTGATCCTCGGTGCCGACGTGAAGACGACCTGGGTCGACCAGGACGTCATCGACGAGGAGACGCCCGGCATCCCGATCGGCATCCTCGGCGCCCCGCAGACCCTGCCGAAGCCCAAGCAGTTCATCGAGACCGGCTGGACGGCGTGCACCGACGACCAGGTCGGCATCGCGGTCGACGTGACCGAGGACGAGCTGGTCGAGCGCACGATGAGCGACGCGATCGTCGTGCAGAGCGTCGGGTCCTACTGGTTGATCGCCACGTCCAGCAGCAGGGAGGCCGACGACCAGCGCGCCTACCGCTACCCGATCTCGGAGGAGGAGGGCGACCAGTTCTTCGTCGACTACGGCCTCGGCCAGAAGGCTCAGGCGATCCAGGTGCCGCCGGAGTGGCTGGCGCTGTTCCCGGAGGGCGGCGCGATCGGCCCGGGCGGGTTCGACCTGCCACGGTTCGGGAAGCCGGCCATCGAGTCACCGGTGCCGGGCGCCAACGTCGGCGACTACGTCGTGCTCGACGACGGGCGCGGCGCGATGGTCGACGACCACGGCTACCAGCCACTCGACCCCTTCTCGCTGGCCATGCTCCAGAACATGACCGGCCCCACCGAGCAGCAGGGGTCCACACCGCCGTCCTACCTCAAGTCGACGTTCCTGAGCTCGCACTGGCCCGAGACCGGGCTGGCCCCGCTCAACTCGCCGCCCTGCGCGCAGCTGGACGTCGAGACCGGCCGGGCACCACACGTGTGGCTGGCCGGCGACCCGCAGGGTGACGCGGTCTCGCCGGAGCTCGGCGCCGAGGACCAGATCGACGTCGGCGACCGGCGGGTCACCATCGACCGCGGACACGGCGCGTTCGTGCTCGACGGCAGCTGGGACGAGACCACCAGCACTTCGCCGTTCGTGATCGACCCGCTCGGGAAGGCCTACCAGCTGGTCGACGTCCCCATCACGGTGTCCAAGCTCCAGTACGACATGGACGAGGCGCCCCTCGTCCCGGACGAGTGGGTCACCCTCTTCGACCGAGGTGTCTCGCTGTCGACGTACGCCGCGCTCTGTCCTCCCGCCGACCAGCCCGGCGAGGACCAGCCGAGCGACGACTGTCAGGCGCTGCCGTAGTGGCCTGGCAGCCGGTCCTCGCCCTCGCCGTGGTCGCCGCAGCCCTCGTGGCCGCGCCTGCGGCGTCGGCTGACGACGAGGGGACGCCGGCGGACTGCTCGTCGATCCCCGTCGAGGAGCCCACCCACTTCGCGACGGACCAGCCGAGCCTTCCACTCGCGGAGATGGCGGTCGACGAGGCGCAGCAGCGGCTGAAGCGGCAGCACGTCGTGCCCGGGGCCGGCGTGACCGTCGCGGTGATCGACTCCGGCGTCGCCCCGAAGGCCGACCGGATCGACATCGCCGACATGGTGCGCGCCGGCACGCTGCATCCGGACCCCGTCTACTACCACGGCACCGCGGTCGCCGGGCTGATCGCGGGCAAGCCGCGGCCGGGCGGCGGCGCGGTCGGCATCGCGCCGGGCGCGCGGATCTACGACGTCCGGGTCTACGACGACCCCGAGGGCTCCACGGAGCCGGACAGCACCGAGTCGCCGATCACTCGCGAGAACCTCCGCGCGGGGCTGGATGCGGTGATCGGCGCGGTGGCCCCGCTGGGGATCCGGATCGTGAACATCTCGCTCGCGATCCCCGACGACACCGAGATCCGCGCGAAGATCGAGCAGCTCTGGTCGATGGGAGTGGTGGTCGTCGCCCCCACCGGCAACCGCTCGGAGCTGCCGGAGGGCGTGCCTTCGTCGTACGCCGCCCACACGTCGGGCGAGGACGCCGCGGCGTACGTCCACCCGGCCGACTACGACCACGTGCTCGGCGTCAGCGTCACACCGGAGGGATCGACCAACGAGGACCCGTTCGCCTGGGTCCTGGAGAACTCGATGACCGACGTGGCCGCCCCCTCGGCCAACGCCGTCTCCTACTCCCTGCGTGGGGAGTCGTGCTACCTGGCCGAGCCCGCCACCTCCTACGCCACCGCCGAGGTGTCGGGGGTGCTGGCGCTGCTGCAGTCGGCCTACCACGAGTCGATCGCTGCCTCGGTGCGCCGGCTGCTGGCCACGGCCGACGGCCGGCCCGACATCCCCAACACCCTCGTGGGTGCCGGCCAGGTGCAGGCGATGGACGCGCTGACCCGGCCGATGGACATCGACAGCGAGACCGGGGAGGACCTCGGCGCGGGCACGGTCGAGCACGAGCCGCAGCTGCTCACCGTGCCCGAGGAGCCGGACGACGTGCTCGCCTCGACGCGCGAGGACGCCGTCTGGTGGGGAGTGGTCGGCGGGGGCGTGCTGCTGCTGACCCTACTGCTGCGGCCGGTGCTGGCCCGGCGTCGGCGTACTGTCTCGCGCTGATGGCTCGCCCGGCTCGTCCTCGCCCCGCCGACATGGCCGTTCCGGTCGGCGCCCGCTCGGTGTTCACCGACGGCGCCTGCTCCGGCAACCCCGGGCCGGGCGGCTGGGCCTGGGCGCTCTCGACGACGGAGTTCGCCTCGGGCCACGAGGCGCCCTCGACCAACCAGCGGATGGAGATCCGGGCCGCGCTCGAGGCCGTCCGGTCCCTGTCCGGTCCGCTCCTGGTCGTCTCGGACTCGACCTACGTCGTCAACTGCTTCCGCGACCGCTGGCACGCAGGGTGGCGGGCGCGGGGCTGGGTCACCTCCGCGAAGACGCCGGTCGCCAACCGCGACCTCTGGGAGCCGCTGGTCGCGCTGGTCACCGAGCGTGGCGACGTCGCCTTCCAGTGGGTCAAGGGCCACTCCGGCCACGAGATGAACGACTTCGTGGACCGGCTGGCGGTGGAGGCGAGCCACCAGGCGCCGACGGTTGCGGCCGCCGTGCCGCTCGACACCGACGAGCGTCCGGACGAGCCGGGCACGCTGTGGTAGTTGCTCAAGGAAACTCTTCTGCTGGACTTTGGGCATGCCCGTGAGTGCCAGCTGCGCCGACGATGCCGTCACCCCTCGAGCTGATCTCGCAGGGATCGTCGACCACCGGGTGCTCGCGGCGCTGGAGCACGTGGCGCTCGACGTAGCCCGGAGCGGGGAGTGGCGGAGGATGCGGGATTCGAACCCGCGAGGGCGTTAACCCAACCCGCTTTCCAAGCGAGCGCCATAGGCCACTAGGCGAATCCTCCGCCGAGGAGAGTACCGGCCGCCGGCGGGGGCCTCCCAATCGACTCCGCCGCGTTGGAGGGCCACCGCGGCCTCACCTACACTCGTCGCAACCCCCCGTGTGGCGGCACCTAGCTCAACTCCCCCAGGGCCGGAAGGCAGCAAGGGTCGGCAAGCTCTGCCGGGTACGCGGGGGGCCTCTTCATGCCCGGTTCATGCCCGGTCCGGCACGATCTAGGAGTGCACCCGGACGAGGTCCCCCCGGACGTCTTCGACGAGATGGTCCGCAGCGCGCTCGACCAGCTCCCCGACGAGGCGGCCGCGCTGGTCGCCCACATCGCGGTGGTCGTGCGCGAGCAGCCCGAGCCCGACGAGGTGACCCCGGGGCAGCTCCTGCTCGGGACGTTCCGCGGGATCGCCCGCACCCGGGCCGGTGGCCAGGTGCCGGGCTCGCTGCCCGACGTCATCACGCTGTACCGGCTGCCGATCCTCAGGGTCTGTCGCAGCGCGGACGAGGTGGCCCCGCGGGTGCTCAAGGTGCTCGGCCACGAGGTCGGGCATGCCCTGGGCCTGAGCGAGGGCCAGCTGCGCGCGTACGGCTGGGCCTGACCTGCCGGCGTGCCTTTCGGGTGTCGATGCCGCCAACTAGGGTTCAGGGGAAATGGAGTCCCCTCTCGCTCTCTACCGCCGCTACCGGCCGGAGACCTTCGCCGAGGTCATCGGACAGGAGCACGTCACGGAGCCGCTGCGCGCCGCGCTGGCCGGCAACCGCGTCAACCACGCCTACCTCTTCAGCGGCCCGCGCGGGTGCGGCAAGACCACGAGCGCCCGGATCCTCGCGCGGTCGCTCAACTGCGAGCAGGCTCCGATCGCCGACCCGTGCGGTGAGTGCGACAGCTGCCGCGACCTGGCCCGGGGCGGCCCGGGGTCGATCGACGTCATCGAGATAGACGCGGCGTCCCACGGCGGCGTCGACGACGCGCGCGACCTGCGGGAGAAGGCGTTCTTCGCGCCGGTCAAGAGCCGCTACAAGGTCTACATCATCGACGAGGCCCACATGGTCTCGACGCAGGGCTTCAACGCCCTGCTCAAGCTGGTTGAGGAGCCCCCCGAGCACCTCCGCTTCATCTTCGCCACCACCGAGCCCGAGAAGGTCATCCCGACCATCCGCTCGCGGACCCACCACTACCCGTTCCGCCTGATCCCGCCGCGGCTGATGTCCTCCTACCTGTCCGAGCTCGCCGCCAAGGAGGGCGTGACCGTCGAGACCGCGGCGCTGCCGCTCGTGGTGCGCGCGGGCGGCGGCTCGGCCCGCGACTCCCTCTCGGTGCTCGACCAGCTGATCGGGGGCGCCGGGCCCGCCGGGGTCACCCACGAGCTGGCGGCCGGGCTGCTGGGCTACACCCCCG
The DNA here is from genome assembly GCA_963766475.1 of uncultured Actinomycetota bacterium. Taxonomy (GTDB): domain Bacteria; phylum Actinomycetota; class Actinomycetes; order Propionibacteriales; family Nocardioidaceae; genus Nocardioides. The sequence continues at coordinate 286,096 of CAVXZS010000016.1, forward strand.
ACTCCTTGCTCGACGAGGTGGTCGACGCGTTCGCGGCAAGCGACGGAGCGGCCGTCTTCGGCGTGGTGGACAAGGTGATCGAGTCCGGCCAGGACCCGCGCCGCTTCACCGAGGACCTCCTGCGCCGGCTGCGTGACCTCGTCATCGTGGCCGCGGTGCCCGGCGCGACCGCCACCGGCCTCATCGACGTCTCCGAGGACCAGGGCGAGCGGCTCGTCGCGCAGGCGGCGCGCATCGGCGCCAGTGACCTCAGCCGAGCCGCCGACATCCTCGCCACCGGGCTCACCGAGATGCGCGGCGCGACCGCACCACGGCTGCTGCTCGAGCTGCTCTGCGCCCGCGTGCTGCTGCCCGGGGCCGACCACACCACCCAGGGGATCGCCGCCCGGCTCGACCGGCTGGAGCGCCGCGCCTCGATCACCGGCACTCCCTCGGCGGCCGCACCGACGGCTCCGGTCGAGCCCCCGCCGCCCGCTCAGGACCGGCCGGCGCCGGCCACGCCCTCCGCGGCCGGCACGTCGGTCCCCGAGCCGGTGCCCGAGCCGGTCGCCCAGGCACCCGAGGCGGCGCCGGCTGTCGAGCCCACACCTGCTCCTGCCGCACAGCCGGCCCGTGGCGGTGGCGGCCTGTCCCTCGTCGACGTACGCCGCCTCTGGCCCGACGTCGTCGAGTCCACCAAGGCCCGCCGCCGGATGGCCTGGATCCACCTGACCCAGAACTGCCAGGTCGTCGGCCTCGACGGCCACGTGCTCACCCTGGGCTTCGCCAACGCCGGCGCCCGCGACAGCTTCGAGTCCAGCGGCTGCTCCGAGGTGGTCCACCAGGCCGCGATCGACGTCGTCGGCGCGGACTGGAAGATCGAGACGATCGTCGACCCGGGGGCCCAGCCCGAGGGGACGCCGACCGTCACCAGGGCGGCCACCGACCCGGCGCCCCCGGCACCGCCCGCACCGTCGGCGGCGCCCGAGGCCGACGCTCCCGCACGCGCCGAGCCCGGCCACGCCGACGTCACCGCCGGAGTGGGCCGGCGACGAGGACCCTTCGACCCCGACCCCCGACCCGAGCGCGGCCAAGGCCGCCGCCCGCGAGGCCATCCAGCAGACCCGCGCCCAGGGTGCCGAGGTCCGGCGGCCGGACGGCCTGGCCGAGGCGGACGCCGAGGTCAGCCGCGACGACCTCGACGCGGACCCCGACCACCTCGGCGGCGAGGATCTCCTCGCCCGCGAGCTGGGGGCGTCCATGATCGAGGAGATCAAGCACTCATGACCCCCGACGAGGAGACCCGCCCCAGATGACCGAGAACCAGAACCCCTTCGAGGCGCTCGGCGCCGGTGGCTTCGACATGAACGCGCTGCTCCAGCAGGCCCAGCAGATGCAGGAGCAGCTCGCCCAGGCCCAGGAGCGGCTGCACGACACCGAGGTCGAGGGCAGCGTCGGCTCGGTCACCGTGAAGGTCAACGGTGTCGGCGAGCTGACCTCGGTCGACGTCAAGCCCGGCAGCTTCGACGGTTCCGACGCCGACGCCCTCTCCGACCTCGGCGACATGGTCGTCGCCGCTTACCGCGACGCGAAGGCCAAGGCCGACGCGATGGCGACCGAGGCCCTCGGCCCCCTCGCCGGTGGGCTGGGCGGACCGAGCGGCCCACCGCCCGCGCCGGGCCAGCTCGGCTTCCAGAGCGGTCCCTAGATGTACGAAGGCGTGGTCCAGGACCTCATCGACGAGCTCGGCAGGTTGCCGGGCGTGGGGCCCAAGGGCGCCCAGCGGATCGCCTTCCACCTCCTCCAGGCCGAGGAGCCCGACGTACGCCGCCTGGCCGAGGTGCTGATCGAGGTCAAGGCGCGCGTGAAGTTCTGCTCGATCTGCTTCAACGTGTCCGAGGACGACCAGTGCCGGATCTGCCGCGACCCGCGGCGCGACCAGACCGTCCTCTGCGTGGTCGAGGAGTACAAGGACGTCGTCGCGATCGAGCGGACGCGTGAGTTCAAGGGCCGCTACCACGTCCTCGGTGGCGCGATCTCGCCGATCGACGGCATCGGCCCGGAGCAGCTGCGGGTCCGCGAGCTGATGATGCGGCTCTCCGACGGCACGGTCACCGAGCTCATCCTCGCGACCGATCCCAACCTGGAGGGTGAGGCGACGGCCACCTACCTGACCCGTATGTTGAAGGACCTCGACCTCACGGTGACCCGGCTCGCGAGCGGGCTGCCTGTCGGCGGCGACCTGGAGTACGCCGACGAGGTCACCCTCGGACGAGCCCTGGCTGGAAGGCGGAGTGCCCAGTGAACGAAGAGAAGGACATCACCAGCGAGACGGAGGACTTCGCCCAGAGCGTCGCCGACTCCTTCTCGAGCTTCCTGCTCGCGCTGCGCGAGATCGCGAGGGAGGGCAACGTCGGCAGGGCCATCTCGCTGCTGCTGCTCGAGATCAGCCAGATCTCGCTGGCCGGTGCGCGGCTCGGCGCGCAGCGCGACTTCGAGCCCCGCCAGGAGTACCAGCCCGATGTGGGCCCGGAGTCCGACCTCGACGACATGCGTATGCGGCTGGCCGAGATGCTCGACAACCTAGACACCTACAGCTATGTCTTCGACCCCTACGTCCCGGAGCTGGTCGAGAGCCAGCTCTCCGACGACCTCACCAGCATCGCCAGCGACCTCGAGAACGGCCTGCGCCACTACCGCGAGGGCGACGTCGCCGAGGCGCTGTGGTGGTGGCAGTTCTCCTACGTCTCCTCGTGGGGCAATCTCGCCGGCACGTCGCTCAACGCCCTGCTGTCGGTGGTCGCCCACGACCGCCTCGACAACGAGTTCACCGGGGAGTTCGAGACCATCGCCGCCGCCGACGAGCTGCTGAGCTGATACCCCCGCGAGCTTCGGCCCGGGGTTGGATACCCCCGCGAGCTTCGGCCCCGGGCCTGCGACGACGCTCGCTGGCGCTCGCAGGCTTCGCCGTCGTCGCAGGCGCCGAGGCCGATCGCGGGGCGCGCTCGCTCCGCTCGCAAGCTCGCTGCTCCAATTGGGTGCTGTCGGCTCGGTGACGCGTGTCCACGGGGGCGAAAGGAATCGGTCCCGCCCGTTGCGCCCGCCTAGACTTTTGGATCGTGGGAATCGTCGTCCAGAAGTACGGTGGCTCGTCCGTCGCTGATGCCGCGGGCATCAAGCGCGTGGCGCAGCGCATCGTCAACACCCGCAAGGCGGGCCACGACGTCGTCGTCGTGGTCTCGGCCATGGGCGACACCACCGACGAGCTGCGCGACCTCGCCGAACAGGTGACGCCGCTGCCGCCGCCCCGTGAGCTCGACATGCTGCTCACGTCCGGCGAGCGGATCTCGATGGCGCTGGTGGCGATGGCGATCGCGGCGCTCGGCCACACCGCGAAGTCCTTCACCGGGTCGCAGGCCGGCGTGATCACCGACTCCGCGCACGGCCGGGCGAAGATCATCGACATCACGCCGGGCCGGATCGAGCAGGCCATCAACGACGGCGCGATCGCTATCGTGGCCGGCTTCCAGGGCGTCTCCCAGGACACCAAGGACATCACCACGCTGGGCCGCGGCGCCTCCGACACCACCGCGGTCGCGCTGGCCGCCGCGCTGGGCGCCGAGGTCTGTGAGATCTACTCCGACGTCGACGGCGTCTTCACCGCCGACCCGCGCATCGTGCCCACCGCCCGCAAGCTCGACCGCATCTCAGTGGAGGAGATGCTCGAGATGGCTGCCTCGGGCGCCAAGATCCTGCACCTGCGGTGCGTCGAGTACGCGCGCCGCTACCAGATGCCGGTCCACGTCCGCTCCTCCTTCTCCAGCAAGGTGGGCACCTGGATCGTCCCCGTCCCCGAGGGAGAAGAAGCCATGGAACAGGCCATCATCGCCGGAGTCGCTCACGACCGGAGCGAGGCCAAGGTCACCGTGGTCGGCGTACCGGACAAGGTCGGCGAGGCCGCCCGGATCTTCGAGGCGCTGGCCTCGGTCGAGGTCAACCTCGACATGGTCGTCCAGAACGTCTCGGCCGCCGCGACCGGCCTCACCGACATCTCCTTCACGCTGCCCCGCGCCGACGGCAACACCGCGATGGGCGCGCTGGCCAAGATCCAGGACGAGGTCGGCTACGAGAAGCTGCTCTACGACGACCAGATCGGCAAGGTGTCGCTGATCGGAGCCGGCATGCGCTCCCACCCCGGCATCACCGCGAAGTTCTTCTCGGCCCTGGCCGCCGCCGGTGTCAACATCGAGATGATCTCGACCTCCGAGATCCGGATCTCGGTGATCGTCGACGAGGGCCAGGTCGACGACGCCGTACGGGTCACCCACTCCGCCTTCGACCTCGACGCCGACGAGGTCGAGGCCGTCGTCTACGGGGGGACCGGACGATGAGCGCACAGACCTTCAACGTCGGAATCGTCGGCGCCACCGGCCAGGTCGGCGTCGCGATGCGCCAGATCCTGGCCGAGCGCGACTTCCCGGTCGGCGACATTCGATTCTTCGCCTCGCAGCGGTCGGCGGGCACCGTGCTCCCCTACGACGGCCCCCGTGGCCGGCAGAGCATCATCGTCGAGGACGCGGCGACCGCGGACCCGAGCGGGCTGGACATCGCGCTGTTCTCCGCGGGCGCGACCACGTCGCGCGCACTCGCGCAGAAGTACGCCGACGCGGGCGTGATCGTGGTCGACAACTCCAGCGCCTTCCGCAAGGACCCCGACATCCCGCTGGTGGTCTCGGAGGTGAACCCGCAGGACGCCTCGGCGGTCATCGCGGCCGGCCGCGGCATCATCGCGAACCCCAACTGCACCACCATGGTCGCGATGCCGGTGCTCAAGCCGCTGCACGACGAGGCCGTGCTGGTCCGGCTGGTCGCCTCGACCTACCAGGCCGTCTCCGGCACCGGAGTCGCGGGCGTCGAGGAGCTGGCCACCCAGGCGGTAGCGGCGGGTGACAAGGCCCGAGAGCTGTCCTACGACGGCGAAGCGGTCGCGTTCCCCGACCCGGTGAAGTACGCACGCACCATCGCCTACAACGTGCTCCCGTTCGCCGGCTCCATCGTCGACGACGGCCTCGAGGAGACCGACGAGGAGCAGAAGCTCCGCAACGAGTCCCGCAAGATCCTCGGCATCCCGGATCTTCTGGTGTCCGGCACCTGCGTGCGGGTGCCCGTCTTCACCGGGCACTCGCTCTCGATCAACGCCGAGTTCGAGCGGCCGATGACACCGGCGCGCGCCCGCGAGCTGCTGGCCGGCGCGCCGGGCGTGGAGCTGACCGACATCCCGACCCCGCTCCACGCGGCCGGCAGGGACCCGTCGTACGTCGGCCGGATCCGCCAGGACCCCGGCGTCCCGGACAACCGCGGCCTGGCGCTCTTCGTGTCGGGCGACAACCTCCGCAAGGGTGCCGCGCTCAACACCATCCAGATCGCCGAGCTGGTCGTCGCCGGACGCTGACCGGACCACCGCTGGTCGAGCTTGTCGAGACCGCCGCAACCTGGGCTGGAGCTCAACCTCGGAAGGCCCCTTCAGCGAACATCGTGTCGTTCCGGTTCGACGTCGGGCACGGAGCCCGCGCTCACCGGGTCGACGTAGTTGCTGGTGACCCAGTGGGACAGCAGGAACGTCGCCAGCGACACCAGCGGGATGGCGATGGCCATCCACCACTCGAAGATCGACCCGACGAGGAACAGCAGCGTCGCCACGCTGAGCAGCCCGACGGCCAGGAAGCTCGTGCTGCCCGGCTCCGGCACCTGCGCCAGCCGCAGCATCGCGGCGCCGACCAGCACGGCGACGACGAGGATCGCGATCATCAGGAAGAAGCCCTGTCCGCCGCACGAAGACGTGCCCTTCACCTCCGAGCAGAGGCGCATCGAGCCCGAGGTCGCGGCGACGATGAGGCCACCGACGACCAGCCCGGTCACGATCGCGGCCGGGCGTCCGGTCAGCCACGGCTCTCGTGGGGCCCTCGGCTCGCTCGGTGCCTCCGGAGCGGGCGGCGGCGTGAGCGGCGAGACCGTGGTCGGCTCCGTGGTGTCGTCGAAGATGGTGTCCGGGTCGAGCCGGGCAGCGGTGACGACCGGAGCCGCGGTGGCGACGGGCTCGACGGGGTCGACCCGATCCACCGGCTCGACACGCGGTCGACGGGCTCGACGGGCTCGACGGGCTCGCACGGGCTCGACCGGAGTGACCGGAGCGACCGGAGCGATCGGCGCCGACCGCGAGGTCTTCCGGCGCTTGCGTCCGAACAGCGACGGCGGCTCCAGGGACGGCGCGTCCTTGTCGCGATCCTCGGCCATGAGCGCAGTCTCTCAGACTGCCGGAATCCCTGCCTGCACTGCCAATACGGCCATGACTCCGGACTGGACCAGTCCACCAAGGACCATGCCCGATGGGGCATTGACACACCCGTTGGTTACGCTCGGTAGTGCTGAGTTCGTCCAAGGGGGGCTTGTATGGACTTCGAGCCGACCGCCTGGTCATGCTCTTTTTGCGGTAGAAGCGGCACCGAGGACACTCGGTACGCCGCCGGACTCGGCGCCTTCATGTGCACCGACTGCCTGACGTCGTTCTCGCAGGCCTTCGCAGCACCCGAGAACGTCAACCAGCGGGTCATCGGCTGGACCGACGGCTCCATGTCGGATGCCGACATGCTCGCCCGGCTGCCGCTCATCGCCGCCACCGCGGCCCAGGTGGACCGCTACCTGCGCATGTGGGTCGGCCGGATCCGGGAGCGGCACATCTCCTACGCCGAGATCGGCAAGGCGCTGGGCGTCTCGCGCCAGGCCGCCTGGGAGCGGTTCAGCCGCGTCGTCGAGACCTCCAAGGACGGCACGAAGGACACCGACGGCCGGCTGCCGGTCTGACCCGAGGACCCGGTCCTCCACGCCGCCATGATCTCGGCGTCATCGGTGCAGGCGCGCACTCAGACGCTGGCTCCCGGTCGCGAGGCGACCGGGAGCCAACGATGAAGAGTCGGGCTGACAGGATTTGAACCTGTGGCCACCGCCGGTCGACAGAATGCTGTTGAAGTAGCAAAATAGCCTCTGACCTGCACGAATGTGTCTCCATGACGTGGTCAGTAGATGACACTGAAGGACGCAGAGTGCCACAATTGGTGGCACGTTCATGGCACGAAGCAGCGACAGGGAGAAGCACTGTGGCCACCACATCGCGCCGATTCGGCTCGATCCGTCGGCTGCCGTCCGGCCGCTACCAGGTTCGCTACGTTGGCCCGGACCGGGAGAGCCACAGCGCTCCTGTCACGTTCTCCTCCAAAGGGGATGCGGAGACGTTCTTAGCTACCGTTCGCGCCGACATCGCAAGGTCGACCTGGCAACCGCCGTCTCGGCAACCCGAACGCGTGCCCACCCTGGACGAGTACGCCGAGGAATGGCTGTCCTCGCGTTCCCGCGAACTGAAGCCCCGGACCACCGTTCTCTACCGCGGGCTGATTGCCGGCCATTTGCATCCGACGCTCGGGAGCAAGCGGCTAGATGAGATCAGGCCGGCCACGGTCCGCGCCTGGCACTCTGGGCTCGACACAGGGCCCACCCGCCGGGCGCACGCCTACAGCCTGCTCCGGACGATCCTCAACACCGCCGTGGCCGACGACGTGATGCCCGCCAACCCGTGCCGGCTCCGTGGCGCCGGCCAGTCGCGCCGGGTCAAGGAGATCCGCCCCGCCACCTTGGACGAGCTCGCCAAAGTGGTCGAGGCGATGCCCGGACGACTCCGGCTGATCGTGCTCCTGGCCGCATGGTGCGGCCTGCGGTTCGGGGAACTGGTGGAGCTGCGCCGCAAGGACATCGACACCAAGGAGGGAGTGCTGCGTGTCCGCCGCGCCGTCACCTGGGTCGGCGGCAAGCCAGTGATCGGTACCCCCAAGTCCGACGCCGGCGTCCGGGTAGTCGCGATACCCCCGCACTTGCTCCCTGCCGTTGCCGAGCACCTGCTGCGGCACGCAGGAAAGGGTCGCGACGGACTGCTGTTCACCGCCGTCGACGGCGCTTCCCAACTGACTCACGACATGCTCAAACGGCCGTTCGATCGTGCGCGGCAGGCCGCCGCCCGGCCAGACCTGCGGTTTCACGACCTGCGGCATACCGGTGCCGTCCTAGCCGCGCAGACCGGCGCAACCCTGGCGGAACTGATGGCCCGGCTCGGACACTCCACTCCCGGCGCGGCGCTGCGGTACCAGCACGCCGCCGCAGGCCGCGACGCGCAGATCGCCGCCGCCCTCTCCCGGATCGCTAACGGCATCGGGCCGTCCTAGCGCAAGCGTCGCCCGTGGGGGGCCGTCGCCGCTTCGGTTCGGGTCAGCGGGCTCCCTACCGCGCCGGGCGACCGTGTGCAAATAGCTCCGCCTCTGGCGATCCGTGGGGTGCCGGCCAGGCGCCGCAGAACTCGCTCGGCGTCAGTCCGGCCGAGGTCACCTTGAACGCAACACTGTCACCCGGACGTCGACTCGAGTGTGTAGTCGTCGGGACCCCGCACGGTCAGCATCTGTCCGTCACAGACCTCCTCCTCTACGCGGACCACGATCGCGCCCGCGCGGTCGTGCAGCTCCAGACCCGGGTCCAAGCATCCGCCGGAATCGTAGACGTACTGGCCATCCGGAGGTATGGGGACGGTGCCGTAGTACACGGTCTGTTGGCTGTCGTTAACAATGGTGAAGGACCCGCCGAAGTCCTCGGGGAGGCAGCCTGTGAGCGTGATCGTGAGCGCGATGATCAACAGCAGCTTGCTCACGGCTGCCGCCCTGCTTGATTCGGGACGTTCAGGTTTCGAACTCCATGAGGCTGTTTGTGCGCCTTGGTTTCCCGATGCCATGGGGTCTTCGTCCCCTCGGACACGTTCAGTGTCAAGGTCTCGGTCGGGAAGAAGAGGTCGCTGCCGTCGATCGCGAAGATCGCCCCAAGCCGTCCAGGAAGTGATGCGGCGCTGAGATCTGGCCACGAAGCCACCTCCCGAGTCCCGAGCTTCGAGGACCATAAGGACGTCAGGAACTTCCTGTCCACGATATGCGACGTTGGGTGGTCCGCGGCTAGTCCACCCAGCCCCAGGGGGTGACCGGGGAGTCATTGCGCGGCGCCTGGAGATCGATACAGAACACCCGCAGAGAATCACGAGGAAGATCTCGGGACCCGTCCTATAACAGAGGCCCCGTCTATGACCATGAGCCCAACCCCTGAGAGCCAGCCTTCGTCGTGCTGACGACCAGGGACGTCGGCGTTCCCGCTGAGGTGTCGGATGCGGGACGGCTACGCCGATAGAGGATCGTCACGCGGAGCGTGACCAGTACGGGATCCCGTACCGGGACCGTCCTCCCGGGGCCAGAACTGCACCCACCGCGGGGATGGGCAGAAGCACGGTGCTGCTGAAACGCTGGTCACTACGCTTTCGCGTGTGGAATCTGATCGAAGTGAACGCGAGAGCATCAGGTCATACTTCGACTCGCAGAGCCATGGCGATCCGGCGGTCCACCTAGAGAAGGCGACCACCCAGAATGTCGGTGGCGTTGTCTACGACATCTGGGACGTCAGTACCGAGACCGGCCGATGGTGGGTCGTCACGAACCCAACCAACCTCTACACACAGGACGATTTCAAGAGTCGAGACGTCGTACTCACCTTCCACATCGGACTGATGACCCGTCTCGCCGCTCGGACGCGGCGGCCGATCAACGAGCTGCCAGCGATGCTTCTCGATGAGCCGTGGGAGCGATGGGATCGAGCGGTCAATGCCATGACCGCGGCGGCATATCCAGAAGACTTCCAGAGCGTCAGCCTGCGCCTGCGAGAGTGCCTCGTCTCCCTCGTCGAGCTGCTCCAAGACGACTCCCTTGTACCTGACAACACCCCTGTGCCCAAAGGGGCTGCCCGGGACTGGCTCGACCTGTTCTCCGCCTACATGGCCCCCGGGCGTGCGGCCAGCCGACTCCGTGGCTACCTGCGTGAACTCGGTGTCCGTACCTGGGACCTCGCGCAGAATGTGACCCACAGCCGGGAGGCCCAGCACCAAGACGCCGAAATCGCAGTGGCCGCCGTCAGCCACCTGCTGTCGACTTACACGGCGGCGTGGATGCGCTGGGAGCGTCAGGGTCACCGTCGCTGCATCGAGTGCGGCTCCTACGCGGTGACCGAGGGCACCTGCCCTCGATGCGGCGCCAAGGAGCCCTACCCCGAGGCATGGTCGGCCGTCCCGCTCGACGAGGACGAGCGCGCCGTCAGGCTCGCTGAGCCGTGTATTCCATCCTCCGACATCTCAACGTTCCTTTCTGCCGAAGACCTCTAGGGCGCCAGCCTCAACGGTGTGGTGGCGTGTGAGCGGCCGGAACGGGATCGTCACGCGGAGGCAGAACATGCGGGAAGTCGGCGAGAGCGATCTAGACCCCATCGGCCAGACTGGCTGGGTGACTGATGTGCGCGCGGCGGCCCTGCAGCGGGTTCTCCGGGCTCTGGGCGAAGGAGTGACCCTTGAAGGGCTCGCGGGAAAGCTCAGCCCTGCCGATCTCACCACGTTGTTGCTGGAGGTCGCGCGGCGGCGCAGCAGCGTGGTGTCGCCCGCCGATCTGCTGAGCCGCTACCGTGAGGACGCTTTCGTCGAGCCTGCAGCACCAGAGGGTCGTGCAATGGTGCGGCTCGCCCACCTCCTCGTCGATTCGCTACCAGAGGACGTGGACGTGGTCGGGCTCTCGCCCGTCGCCCCCCTCGGCGCCAGCTCTGCTTTGGCAGCAGTGCACCAGGACAAGATGGTCTCGACCGTGCGCAACACCGAGGTGGTGTCAGACCCGACCAACGTGTTGGCGCTCGAGGCTGCAGTTCGACGCTCGGCGCTGCTCCGGGGAGATCCGCGCAGCGCAACCCAGATGCGGCTGGCTGCGGTACACCGGGTGTTGCGTGGCCAGCGTTTCGGCACAGCCGGGTATCAGCAGCATTTCCACACTCCTGGCGCTGGTCGCAGCCGGCCGCGACGTCGGTAGCCGGTCCTTTGAAAGGGCTTGCCTCCAGCGCGAGGTCGGCCTACTGGCAGACGCCCTGCTCTCGGTGGGGATCGAACACGTCGAAGTGGCCGTGACCGACCTCTCCGATGGAGCTTTCGACCCGGTGGCAGAGGTGGCAGCGGCGATGGCAGGTCGACACCGGGTCAATGTGATCGCCGCCCCGGCCCGAGAGCGAGGTAGGGGCTACTACCGGGAGGCATGCTTCATGATCCGCGGCGGACGCGGAGAGAGGTTGTTCGAATTAGGCGACGGCGGCTTCGTGGACTGGACCGCCCAGCTGCTGTCGAACAAGAAGGAGCGATTGTTCACCGGGGCGATCTCCATCGACCGGCTTCCCACGGCGCTCGCTGTCTGATCACCTCGCGTGACAGCAACTGCAACCGGTGGCCCTGCCTGCGGCTTCGACTGCGGTGCCGCAAGCCGATCGTCACGCGGAGCGTGACCAGTACGGGATCGTCACGCGGAGCGTGACCAGAACGGGATCCTCACGCGGAGCGTGACCAGTACGGGATCCTCACGCGGAGCGTGACCAGTACGGGATCCTCACGCGGAGCGTGACCAGTACGGGATCGTGTCTGGCCAGACTCGGTCCGATAAGACGCGCTGCACTGGTGGCTTCGTCCATGATCGACCAGCCAGCGTTGGGTCGGGAAACCGGCGTGGACGGTTCACGCCCAGCTCAGGCGCTCCGGCCTTAGGTGGCGTCGCGATCCAGCCCACGGACCGCGTCCTGTGCCCAACCTTCAATCCGGCGCGCCCACCACGGATGCGACTCTGGCTGCACGTCGCCCAGTGTGAGCCGTAGGTCGTCCCTGAGGCGCAGAGCATGCTCGTGCACGAAGTCTTCACGTGCGATGCCGCGGTGGTTGCTGCCGACCCACTCCATCATCGCGCCGCGGTACATCCGCTCATCCACGGTCACACAAAGACGACTGAGGTGACCGCATCGGGGGTCGTGTCGAACCACGCCCAGCCTCGGGACTCGAGTGAGTAACGCCAGTACGGGCTGCCGAGGCCGAACATCGAGGTTCCGCTCTTCGTCAGCCTGTACAGACCGCGTGTCCGTACGTCGTACTTGCGGAGCAGTTGAAGAAGTTCCCGTAGCCGCGGTATGTCGTCGACCGTCGCGAACTGGTTCGCCAACGCGTCCCTGCGGCGCTTCTCTTCGCGCTCGGCGTCGATCGCGCGTTGTGCGTCCTCTTCTAAGCTCATCGTGCCCCATGACCTGTTCGGGATGGATCTCCGAGCGTAATCGAGCCTCCCGAGACGTGGGCTTCAATCGCCGGCGACCCTGGCGGGACTCGAACCCGCCGATTTGGAGGCGGCTGCTCCACGTGGAGCTACGCGGCCTTGATCTGCAACATCGCCAGCAGCGTACGACGGGATGCTCGCACGGGCTTGTCGGCTCAGCCGGGATCGGGTGAGAGGGACTAGAGACGTCTCAGAGGATCCAGTCGGTCTGGGTCATTCTGGTTATTGCGGCGAGCCTCGGTTCGCTACGCCTGCACCATCCCGAACGGGGAACCTTCTGCGGCGACGGCGCGGTAGCCGAGGCTTCGGATGGCGGGTCATCCCGCAAGCCCCGTCCGGAGGCAATTCCGGAACGGGCGCGTTGTGCGGCGCATCTCCTCGTTGAGATGCACGCACCGATGAGTGGTCGCACACGGCATCGTCACGTCGTCACCACGACGTCGACTGCCGTCATCCGCGCGCCGCGATGCGAGAAATGACGAGTCCCGGATCCGCACCACCGCACTGGCCCTGAAGGCCTTCAAACCGAGCGGCACGCATGCTACGAAAGTCCGTAGATCGGTCCGCCCCACTGGGCGGGCCGAGCGTCATTTCCGAGGGTTTTGACGAGTAGTGACGGGCGGTGGCGAGCACATCATGCACGGTGGGGTGAAGTTCTACAGGGGATCGGCGGCTGCCGCGCGGTCCTACCTGGAGACCGACCACTCTCGCGCCGATGACTACTACCTCGCCGAAGGCAGCGGTGTCGCGGAGCGATACGTCGCCATGCCGGAACCCGTTCCATCACCTACTAGTCGTTTCATTTCTTTCCATGGCCACGGCACGGGGCATGCCGTAGCCGCTGGGCCCATGGACGGGCCGGCCTACGAGCGGTGGGTCGCGGGCTACGACGTCGCCACGGGCGCGGCGAAGGGCCGGCTGCGTGAGGACGACCATGCACTTCGGTTCGTCGAGGTCGTCGTCAACGGCCCCAAGTCCTGGTCGCTCGCCGCAGCTCTCCATCCCGAGATAGCCGACGCCTACGACGCTGCCCAGACGCGCGCCGCCGAGGAGATCATCGCGTGGGTCGCCCAGCACGCGACGACGCGCGTCGGCCCTCGCGGCCGACAGGTCCAGATCCCGGTGGAGAAGCTCGAGGCCGCAGTCGTGCGGCACTACACCTCGCGGGCCGGTGACCCGCACCGTCACCTTCACGTGCAGATCAACGCGCGGGTCTTCGCGTGCGGGGCGTGGCGTGGACTGCATTCGGTCGGGATTGTGGACAGCATCGAGGCGCTGAACGGGATCGGGCACGCCGCGGTGATGTGTGACCCCGAGTTCCGGGCCGCGCTCGCGGCGCCGCGGCTACACCCTCGACGACGACGGTGAGATCGAGCAGCTCGCGCCGTACGCCGGCGGGTTCAGCCAACGCGCCGCGCAGATCAACCGCAACGTCGACCGCTACGAAGCCGACTGGCGAGCCGAGCACCCCGGCCAGGAGCCCGGGCCGCGACTTCGCCGTGCCTGGGACCGACGCGCGTGGGCGGACGCGCGGCCCGACAAGGTCGTGCCCGCAGGGCGGCGCCGAGCTCGTCGCCGCGTGGAACAACGAACTGCGCGACCTCGGCTTCACCCCACCGACCAGGCGCACGACGACGAGCCGGGTCTCCAGATCGGCCGGATCAACCGCGACGTCGCCGCCGACCTCGTGCTCACCCGACTCGGCGCGAAGCGGTCGGCGTGGAACGCGGCAGACATCCGAGGCGAGGTCGAGCGGCTGATCGCTTCTGTCGGCGTGGTCGCCGAGCGACCCGTCCGGCACGAGCTGGTCGAGGACATCGCCGACCGTGCGCGGACGCGCTGCGTGCCGCTGCTGGAACGCGACGACGTCCCCGAGCACGTCCGGAGCCTGACGTCCGAGCGCGTGCTCGCCGTCGAAGCCGACCTGGTCGACAGCATCGCGGCACGCTCCGCACGGCCCGTGAAGGACGCCCGCCGGCTCCGCGGCGTCGGCCACCTCGACCCCGCGCAACGTCGCGTCGTCGCGGCGCTGGCCGGCGACGCCCGTCTCCTGGTGATCGAAGGCGCCGCCGGCACCGGCAAGACCACCACCCTCGCCGCCGCCCGCGACGTACTCGAGGACGCCGATCGTCGACTCGTGGTCGTCACGCCCACCCTCAAGGCAGCCCAAGCCGCGCAGCAGCAGGTCGGCACCGACGCGTTCTCGGCCGCCTGGCTCGTCCACCAGCACGGCTACCGGTGGGACGAGGACGGCTACTGGTCGCAGACCGACGCCGCACCCGAAGCCCGCGCACGTCTGCTGCCCGGCGACGTCCTGCTCGTCGACGAGGCCGGCATGCTCGACCAGGACACCGCCCGCGCGCTGTTCGCCATCGCCGACCGAGCCCACGCCACCATCGCGCTCCTCGGCGACCGCCACCAGCTGCCGGCCGTCGGCCGCGGCGGCGTCCTCGACCTCGCCGCACGCTGGGTGCCACCCGCAGCGCACCACGAGGTCGAGTCGGTCCACCGGTTCACCGACCCCGCGCTACGCCGACCTCAGCCTGCTGATGCGAACTGGTGAGCGGTCTGGTGAGGTCTTCGACGCGCTCCTCGAGCGCGGCCAGATCGTCCTCCATGCCAGCGAGGTCGAACGCACCGCCGCCCTCGCAGCCATCGGCGCCGACGGTGCCGACAAGGTGAGCAGCTGGTCATCGCCGACACCCGCGACCAGGTCGGTGCGCTCAACGCAGCCATCCGCGACCGTCGCCACGGCGCCGACGAGCCATCCGGTGAGCGTGCTGGTGAGCCCATCACCCGTCTTGGTGAGCGAATCGGTCTCGGCGACCGGGTCGCCACCCGACGCAACGACCGCGACCTCGACGTCGCCAACCGCGACACCTGGACCGTCGCCGGGATCGGCGAGGACGGCAGCCTGCTCGTCACCGGCCGCGCCGGCCAACGCGCCCTCCCCGCCGACTACGTCCGCGAGCACGTCGAGCTCGCCTTCACCACCACCGCCTACGGAGCCCAGGGCGAGACCGTCGACTCCGCCCACCTCGCACTCGGCGAGACCACCGGTGCCGCCTCGGCGTACGTCGGCATGACCCGCGGCCGCCACCGCAACGTCGCCCACCTCGTCGCCGAGTCCGTCGACGACGCCCGCAGCCAATGGGTCGACGTCTTCAACCGCGACCGCGCCGACCTCGGCCCCGGGCACGCCGCCGAGCGGGCCGCGGACGACGTCGACCGGTACGGACCGACGCGCGCCGGCACCGCTCGTGGGACTGCAGGCCGCGGCGCTGCGCGACGGCCCACGTCGCCCACCCCAACCGATCCCGACTCCCCCGCCGCCGCCCGCGGGATCGGCCGCTGAGCAAGTTCCTCGCGTCCGAGTGATCGCCCGGAGCGCCCCGAATGACACTTGTTGATCAGGAGAGGCTCATGTCTCGACAGCAGCGGCCACAGATGTCCGATCCGTCGCAGCGCGAGGTTGCTTCTCCAGGTAGGAGTCGCCGAACGGTCGGCGGCCACGGCGAGAGGCGACGTGATGGTCACACCCATCGGCATCCCCGACGACTGGGACGACAACAACCTGATCCTGTTCGAGGAGTTCTGCGAACTCATCCGCACACCACAACGCACCGTCCGAGACTGGAAACGGCGTGGCGTAGGACCCCGATGGACCCGCTTCCAAGGCGTCGGCCGGCTCTACATCACCGTCGCCGAAGCCCGCCGCTTCCTCGCCTCCGCCACCGTCACCCGGGCGGAGGTGCGTTCCGATGGCTGAGCGACGCGCCATCCCGAGTCTACCTCAGCCTCGAGGAAGCCGCCGAGGCCATGTCGGTCTCGGTCAAGACCATCCGCCGCTGGATCGCCGCCGGCATCCTCCCGGCGTACCGGTGCGGCAAGCGGGCGATCCGGATCAAGCTCGAGGACCTCGAGTCCACTCCGCGGCAGATCCCGTCCGCGAGGTGGTGACGTGATGAGCGACAGTGGACAGCCGAGACAAGAACGTCGACGAAGATCATGGACTGCGCACGCGCGGTCGAGACGGCAATCCATCAGCTGTGCCGCGCCAGCGGGTCACGGCCGCGAATGACGCCGGCCGACGTCAGCGCGGTCCTGGCCGACCTCGCCGCCGCTACCGCGGCGCTGCCACAGGTCGCGGGCCAGCTCGGCGACATCCTCAAGCGGGCCAGAGGATGACTACCTGCTCAAGATGGACGCCACGGCCGACGGTGGCGACCCCGCACGGGGCCGTCGAGAAAGCCCGGCTCCATCTCAGCGCGATCCGCGGTCCAGCTCTCGACCTCAACCGGCTCCTCGACGCAGCCCACAACGAGACTGCCCACATCGCCGCAATCGACCGGCCAGCGGTGGGACTCGGATGGAGAGACGCGAATGACACCTCGCGCGTCCGTCGACCGGAGGAACGGCGACCGCCACCTGCGGGTTCGGGTGGAATCTGGCCCGCTCCTCCGCGGTGACGGGCGGACGACCGTCCAGCGGTGCGCACCGATGGCCCTCAGGTCAGCCCAATCGGGAGGTTTCGAATCCGGATGTTGTCGTCGGTGAACACGACAATTGCGCCAGCGGCCAGGTCTTCGGCCACATAGTCGAGGTTGTCCAAGAGGGTTGCAGCTTGGTGCTCAGGACCGCGGTTCCCTTGTCGGAAGAGCACGAGACTCGGCAGCGCCAGACCTTGCTTGGCAAGAAGCTCGCCGAAATCGGTGTCGGCCGACACAAGGACGCGCCCCTCGTCACGTGCTGCTGCAAGCACCTCATCGTCGACGTGCCCTGTGAGGCCGCGGTCGGAGACGTGGACCACGTCATGCCCGGCTTCGGCAACGAGCGGTGCAAGACGAGCGCTGATGCACTCGTCGAGCAGGAACCTCACGCCGACGTGCGCAGTGGAACCTGCCGCTCACTGACCGCCTGGGCAGCGAACTCGAGGGCGGCACGCACGTCTTCCTCCGCCAGCTGGGGATAGTCGACCAGAATCTCCTGGACCGACTGCCCCAACGCGACAAGCCCGACGACCGTGGCAACCGGGATGCGAGTCCCTCGAATGCACGGGACACCGCCCATGATGCGGTGATCGGCGACGATGCGAGACTCGGGCATGGAATGAGTGTAGGCGTCGGCGGCCTCCGATCGAGGAGAGGCCGCGAAGGGCGTGAACAGCTCATCACCCTCGGCACGCTCGCTCGTGAGGTGCTGTTTGGTTGATGGCACGCTCATGGCACATTGTCCTCCCAGGTCAGACCCAAATGGGGTCTGACCTGGGATAACGTCGGTCGGGCTGACAGGATTTGAACCTGCGGCCTCCTCGTCCCGAACGAGGCGCGCTACCAAGCTGCGCCACAGCCCGAACGTGAGCAGGGCTCACAAGGTCGCGAGCATACCGGAGCAGACGGGACCTGCCCCAATCGGTTCAGCGGGTGCGCGGCACCAGCGTGAGCAGGGTCGCCTCCGGGCGGCAGGCCACCCGGATCCGCGCATAGGGCGAGGTGCCGAGCCCGGCCGAGACGTGCAGCCAGGCCGAGCCCGGGTCGCCGTCCCTGGACGCGGCCGGGTGCCGGTGCAGGCCCTTGGCGCGTGCGGGCTCGAGGTCGCAGTTGGTGGTGAGCGCTCCGACGCCCGGCAGGCAGACCTGGCCGCCGTGCGTGTGGCCGGCGAGGATCGCGTCGTACCCGTCCGCGGCGAGCTGGTCGAGGACCCGGAGGTACGGCGCGTGCGCGACTCCCAGGCGGACGTCGGCGCCCCGGTCCGCCGGCCCGACGACGTCCTCCAGCCGGTCGTAGCGCAGGTGGGGGTCGTCGACCCCCGCGAAGGCGAACGACAGCTCGCCGACCTTCACGACCTCGCGCCGGTTGGTCAGGTCGACCCAGCCCGAGGCGGTGAACACGTCGCGCAGGTCGCGCCACGGCAGCCTCGTCGAGGAGGTGTTGCGGTGTCCGTCGTCGGGGAGCAGGTAGCGCAGCGGGTTCCGCAGGGTCGGGCTGAAGTAGTCGTTGGACCCGAAGACGAAGACGCCGGGAGCGTCGAGGAGCGGTCCGAGCGAGTCGCGCACCACCGGCACCGAGGCGGCGTGCGCCAGGTTGTCGCCGGTGTCGACGACCAGGTCCGGGCGGAGGGTGGCCAGCCCGGACACCCACTCCTGCTTGCGCCGCTGCCCCGGAGTCATGTGGAGGTCGCTCAGGTGCAGCACCCGCACCGGCCGCGCTCCGGCCGGGAGCAGCGGCACCTCGACGCGGCGGAGTGTGTACTGGCGCGCCTCCCAGGTCGCATACGCCGTGAGCCCGGCCCCCGCGACCGTGCCGGCGCCGAGGACGCCGCCCAGAAGTCGGATGAGCCCCATCCCGCAAGGCTGCCACAATCACAGGCATGGCCATGCTGAAGGACCGTCTGCGCTCCGACCTCACCACCGCGATCAAGTCGCGCGACGAGGTGCGCTCCTCGACCATCCGGATGGTGCTGACCGCGATCTCCAACGCCGAGGTCGCCGGCAAGGAGGCCCGCGAGCTCAGCGACGACGAGGTGATCGGCGTGCTCTCGAGCGAGGCCAAGAAGCGGCGCGAGGCCGCCACCGCCTTCGACGAGGGCGGCCGCGCCGAGATGGCCGACAAGGAGCGGGCCGAGGCGGCGGTGCTCGCCGACTACCTGCCCGAGCAGCTCTCCGCCGACGAGATCGCCGCCCTGGTCAGCGCCGCGATCGAGCAGGTCGGCGCCGCGGGCGAGGGGATGAAGGCGATGGGCAAGGTGATGGGCGTGGTCCAGCCGCAGGTGCGCGGCCGCGCCGACGGTGGCGCCGTGGCCGCGGAGGTACGCCGCCAGCTCGGCTAGCCGGGGCCTATCGCCCGTGCCCGCCGTGCCCGCCGTGCCCGCCACCGTGGTGGCCCCTGGGCGGCGGGGGCTGCGGCACCGAGGTGACGCCCACCCCTTCGACGCCCGTGGGGTAGACGAAGTCGTCGTAGGGGGCGCCGGCGGTGATCACGCGCATCGCATCGCCCCAGATCGGGGCGGCGACGCCGGAACCGGACGCGCCGTAGATCGGGCTGCCGCCGACGTAGACGCCCTCCAGCGAGATCGGCGTGCCGAACTGGTTGGCGCCGCCGAGCATCACGGCCGTCGCGACGTGGGGGGTGTAGCCGATGAACCACACGGACTTGCCGTCGTTGGTGGTGCCGGTCTTGCCGGCGGCCGGGACCGGGAGCTGCTGGGCGGAGGCGAAGCCGCCCTCGAGGACGCCGCGCAGCACGTCGCTGACCGCGTCGGCGTTCTGCTGCTCGATCACCTGCTGGCACTGCTCGGGGTAGTCCTTGAGGACGTTGCCGCTGGAGTCGAGGATCTGGGTCACCGGACGCGAGCTGCAGTGCATGCCGCGGGCGGCGAAGGTGGCGTAGGCCTCGGCCATCTCCAGCGGGCTGGCGCTGGCGGTCCCGAGGGTGAAGTTGGGGATCAGCTCGGCGCCGTTGCCGTGCTCGTCGCCGCGGGGGTTGGTGAGGCTGACGCCCATCTGGTTGGCGAGCTCGAAGGGCGCGCAGACGCCCGTGTCCTGCTCGAGCTGCATGTAGAAGGTGTTCACCGACAGCCTCGTGCCGGAGTACATGTTCATGTTGCCGCTGGTCGTCGAGTTGGGCACCTCGAAGGTGCCGTAGCCGAAGCCGGGCTCGCCGGGGCACGTGGCGTAGTCGTCGTAGTTGAACGTCATCGGTGAGTTCGACTGGAACGAGGTGGTGAGCGGGAAGCCCTGCTGCAGGGCGGCGGCCAGCGTGAACGCCTTGAACGTCGAGCCCGCCTGGCAGCACTTGGAGTGGCCGAGCTCCTCGGGAATGACGTAGTTGAGGTAGGTCTCCCCCTCCTTGCGGTTCGCTCCCATCGGTCGCGACTGCGCGAGCGCCAGCACGTTGCCCGTGCCGGGCTCGATGACGGCCATCGCCCCGATGGCGCTGTCCTTGGCGTAGACGTGTGCCTGGACGGCGCTGTCAGCGGCGTGCTGGTCGGTCATGTTGACGGTGGTCTTGATCGTCAGACCACCGTTCTTGAGCAGGTTCTGGCGCTCCTGGACGGTGGCGCCCAGCTGCGGGTCCTGCAGGAGGTAGGCCAGCACGTAGTCGCAGAAGAACGGGGCGGTGGAGTTGACGCAGCCCCGGCTCACCTCCTGCACGTTGAGCCCGAGGTCCTTCTGCTTGTTCTTCTCCGCCTTCTCGCGCGGGACGACGTTGAGCTCGGCCATCCGGTCCAGGACGACGTCGCGCCGCTCGATGGCACGGTCGGGGGAGTTGGTCGGGTCGTAGCCGGTGGGGTTCTTCACGAGGCCGGCGAGCAGCGCGGACTGACGCAGGTTGAGGTCGCGGGCGTTGACGTTGAAGTAGTGCTTGGCGGCCGCCTGGACGCCGTACGCCCCGTCGCCGAAGTAGGCCGTGTTGAGGTAGCGCCACAGGATCCAGTCCTTGGAGTGGCTCTGCTCGAGCGCGATCGCGTAGCGCAGCTCCTTGAGCTTGCGCGCGTAGGTGTCGTCGGTGGCGGCCTTCTTCTCGGCCTTGGTCTTGGCCTGGCTGAGAAGAGTCAGCTTCACCAGCTGCTGGGTGATCGACGAGCCACCCTGGACCACGCCGTCGTTGGCCTTGTTGGTGATCAGGGCACGCAGCGTGCCCTTCAGGTCGAGGGCGCCGTGCTGGTAGAACCGGTAGTCCTCGATCGCCACGACCGCCTTGACCATGGTGCGCGAGATGCCCTTGAGCGGGACCGTGATCCGGTTCTCGTCGTAGAGGACGGCGAGCCGGTTGCCGTTGCCGTCGAGGATGGTGCTCCGCTGCGAGAGCGGGTTGTCGGCGGTGACGAGCTCCTCGGGCAGGTTGTCCATGGTGTGGGCGACGTTGCGGGCGCCGATGCCGGCGAGGCCGGCGAACGGGATCGCGAGCCCCGCGACCACCACGCCCAGCACCGCCGCGACCGCGGCCATCACCAGCAGGTGGGACAGCACGCGGTGGGCCGGGAGGCGCTCCTGGCGGGGCATGGACACGCCCACATCGTACGGACGTATCGCACGGGGCCACAGTTGCCGGCTTTCGTGAGGCGGTGCGCATCGCAATCGGGAGCGGGCCAGGCGATCCGAGGGCGACCCACCGATCGACAAGCAGGAGACGGAGCGAAGCGACCTGCGAGCGGAGCGAGCGCGCCTCCGCGATCGGCTCGGTGCCCGCGACGGACGGCGAAGCCGCGAGCGCAGCGAGCGGTCCGTCGTGGACCGGGGCCGAAGCTCGCGGAGGGTCATGAAAATTGCTGGCGGCCGGCTGAAGGCCCTCAGGGAAGGGCGTCAACCGGCCGCGAGCGTGTCCTGACGCGAGTCAGGAGCTGGTGGGGGAATTCAGTTGTGGGGGATCTTCTGTGGGGAAATCCGGGGTGAAGCGGTCAGGCGGAGATCTCCTGCGCCTGCTGCTCCGCCTTGATGCGGGCGGCCTCGAGCACGGCCCGCCAGGAGGCGTTCGGGCGGCGACGCAGCAGCGCACGGCGCTCCCGCTCGGTCATGCCGCCCCACACGCCCCACTCGATCTGGTTGTCGAGCGCCTCGGCGAGGCACTCGGTGCGCACGGGACATCCGGTGCACAGCTGCTTGGCCTTGTTCTGCTCGGCACCACGGACGAAGAGCTCGTCCGGCTGTGCCTTCCGGCACGCCGCACTGGGGGTCCAGTCCTCGATCCACATTTCTCTGCCCTGCTATCTCCGAGAGATGAATCCTGTTGCCCTGCTGATTTCTGGGCACCTGTCCCGGGGACTCGAGCTGTTCCTTCCCCGTGGGTATGAAGTTACGAACCTGAGGGGCTGGCGTGTACGGGTGAACGTTTCAACCTCCATAGTCCGAACTAACTAGTCATTCGGGACCATTGACCCCCCTGGGGGGAGGCCGAAAAGGCGACGCTCGGGCGTCAGTCGCCCGAGAAACCAGGCCTGGCCTGGCGTGTCGGGGTTGCACAGCCCACGCCGATCTGCCTCGCCCCGGTGCGACCCGAGGCGACCCCAGGGCGGACCACTGGGGGAATGCCGCCGGGCGGGTCCGGGTACGTCGGGGCCGGCGCGCTCGTGCGAGGGCTACGAGGCCGGGCCGGCGAGCAGCTCTCCGACGGTCCGGAGGCCGTCGAGGTCGTGCACGTCACCGGCCAGAGCCGGGACGACGGCCGTCGCCACGCTCGGGTGTGCCGCGGCGAACCGCTGCCGCAGCACCGCCTCCCGCTCGACCATCCGCTCCCGGTCCGCGTGCAGCCGCAGCAGCCCGGCCGTGAGCGGTGCCGTGGGCGACGGCACCTCCCGCCGCAGCCGTGCGGACGCCGCCATCGCCTCGTCGGCCGAGAGCGACCCCTGCCCGGCCGGGCTGGCGCGGTTCACGACCAGGCCGGCGAGCGGCATCCGGTCCTCGCTGAGCCGCTCGACGAAGTACGCCGCCTCGCGCAGCGCGTCGGCCTCGGGCGCGGCCACGACGAGGAAGGCCGTGCCGGGCGCCTGCAGGAGCGCGTAGGTCTGCTCGGCGCGGGCCCGGAAGCCTCCGAACACCGTGTCGAGGGCGGCGACGAAGGTCTGCAGGTCGGTGATGAACTGGCCGCCCAGGATCTTCGACAGGGCACCGGTCACCAGCCCGAGACCGGCGGTCATGATGCGGGCCGGGCCGCGGGCCGGTGCGAGGAGCAGCTTGACGAACCGGCCGTCGAGGAACGACGAGAGCCTTTCGGGGGCGTCGAGGAAGTCCAGCGCCGAGCGCGACGGGGGTGTGTCGACGACGATGAGGTCGTAGGTGCCGGCCGCGCGGGCGTCGCGCTGGAGCTGGCCGAGCTTCTCCATCGCCATGTACTCCTGGGTCCCCGCGAACGACGACGACAGCGCGATGTAGAACGGGTTCTCCAGGATCTGCCTGGCCTTCTCGGGGGTCGCCTGGGCCTCCACGACCTCGTCGAAGGTCCGCTTCATGTCGAGCATCATCGCGTCGAGCGAGCCACCGTGCTCAGCGGTGCCGCCGACCCCGGTGACCGGCCGGGGGGTGTTGTCGAGGGTCTCGATGCCCATCGACTGCGCCAGCCGCCGGGCCGGGTCGATGGTGAGCACGACCACCTTCCGGCCACGCTCGGCGGCCCGGAGCGCCAGCGCCGCCGACGTGGTGGTCTTGCCGACCCCGCCGGAGCCGCAGCAGACCACGATGCCTGTGCTCGGGTCGTCGATGAGCGCGTCGACGTCGAGGACCCGGGTGGACGCCGGCCGCGAGACCAGGGGACCGACGCGGGGACGTGCCCTCGTCATGCCATGCCCTGGTCGCGCAGGTCGCCGGCCAGCTCGTAGAGGCCGCCCAGGTCGACCCCGGCGGCCAGCCGGGGCAGCTCGTAGCTCGGGACGCCCATCTTCTTGACCAGCTTGCGCTGCGCGTCCTCCAGCGCCCGCCGGATCGCGTGGTCACGCGCCTCGTCGAGCAGCCCGTCCAGCAGGTCGTCCGAGACGTCCACACCGGCCGCGACCAGGTCGGAGCCGATCGCGGACCGGTCGAGCTCGCCCTTGCGCGCCGCCCCGACGTCCTTGACCCGCAGGTCGCGCGGACGGACCTGGTTGACCACCACGCCGCCGACGGGAAGGCCGGCCTCGCGCAGGTGTGCGAGCCCGTCGGCGGTCTCCTGGACCGGCATCTCCTCGAGCACGGTGACGAAGTGCACGGCGGTCCGAGGGGAGCGGAACAGCGTCATCATCGTGTCGGCCTGCCTCTTGATCGGCCCCACCTTGGCCAGTCCGGCCAGCTCGTCGCTCACGTTGAGGAACGGCGTGATCCGGCCGGTCGGCGGCGCGTCGAGCACGACGGCGTCGTACTCGATCGCTCCCTTGTTGCGGCTGTTGCGCTGCACCGCCTCGTAGACCTTGCCGGTGAGCAGCACGTCGCGCACGCCGGGGGCGATGGTGGTCGCGAACTCGACGACCCCGAACCGGTCCAGTGCCCGGCCGGCCCGGCCGAGGCGGTAGTACATGGAGAGGTACTCCATGAGCGCCGCCTCGGCGTCGATGTGCAGCGCGTGCACGACGCCCGGCGGACCGTTGGTCCGCAGGCCGGTCGCGATCCGGCGCTCGGCGTACGGCAACGGGTCGACGTCGAACATCCGGGCGATGCCCTGCCGGCCCTCGACCTCGCACAGGAGCACGTCCTTGCCCTGCGAGGCCAGTGCCAGCGCGAGCGCCGCGGCGACGGTCGACTTGCCGGTGCCGCCCTTGCCGGTCACCACGTGCAGCCGCACGCCGGACCAGTCGCTCACACGCGAAACCCTACTGAGGGGTCATTTGCCCTTCGCCGGCGCGAGGAGGTTGCCGTCGCCGCTCTTGCCCTTCCTGCCGCTGAGCACGAGCCACAGCCCGAGCTTCTTCGGCTTGGGCTTGCCCACCTTGGGGCCGGCCAGCGCAAGGGTGCCGATCTGCACGACCTTGCCCCTGGCCTTGAACACGACCTTGCCGGTGCGGGTCACCCGGTAGCTGCCGGAGTAGCTGTGGCGCTCATCCCGGTCGCCGACCTGGTAGTAGAGCTCGTAGGTGCCGTTCTTGCGGAACGTCACCGACTGCGCCCAGATCCCGACGGGGTAGTCGTCGTCGCGGAAGTGCCAGACGCCGGCGAGTCGGGTCCCCTTGGCGGCGTAGGTCAGCGGGTCGGTCTCCGTGTCCGAGGCGAACAGCTCGGGCACCTGCTCGTCCGCCACGACCCAGCCGTCGGTGGCCACCCCCTCGCCGAGCACCTTGCCGACGATGTCGTCGCCGACCTGGAACACGCCCGTGGTGGGGTCGTAGGCGTAGGGGTGGCAGCCCTTCCCGGCGCTCTTGCACTTCGGCCGCCCGGCCGGCGGCACGCCGACGTAGGCGTAGGTGGCGTTGATGAAGCTCAGCAGGTTCACCGCGCGGGCCGAGCCCTCCATGTAGTTCTCGTAGCCCTGCCAGCCGTAGGCCCGGCCGGCCAACGACCCGGTGCTCGCGGGCAGCGGCGAGCCCTCGGCGAAGATGTAGGGGAACGTGACCACGACCGGCGCCGCGCTCGGGGCGGAGAGGGTGACCGTGAGCGTGTGCATCCCCGGCGTGGTCGCGGTGACGGCGACGCGGACGTACCCGCCGTACGTCGAGACCGCCTGGGGCTGGTCCGGGGTGGCGGTGAGGCCGGTGCCGCTCGCGGTCACCGTGACCGTGGTCGCCTCGGTCGTCTCGACGTTGAACCCGATGTCCTCGGTGTCGCCGTTCAGCGTCACCTCCTGCGGGTACGACGCGTCGGGGACGGCGGTCACCGCCAGGACCGGCGCCTGCCTGGCCTGGGCCGGGAGTGGGGTCAGCGCAGTGGCAGCGACCGCGACGGCGGCGACGAGGACCTTCACGGGCCGAACCCTAGTGCCGTCGGCTCGCGGGTGGGCCGAGCCAGGTCGCGGGGAGCGATAGTCCCAGACGAAGTGGCCGGCGACACGCCGCGGTCGAGGCCGGAACGTCAGGGACTATCCCGCCGGGGTCACTTCTGCAGCAGCAGGTTGCCGTCGGGACGCTTGGCCTTCTTCCCGCTCAGGATCAGCCAGATCCCGGGGCGGAACGGCCCGGCGTCGGGCGAGGTCTTGTCGAGCACCAGGACGGTCCCGCGCTGGACCACGTGCCCGGCCTTGCTGCGGAAGGTGATCTTCCCCTTGCGGCGCAGGCTGAAGGTGCCCGTGAGCTTCTTCACCTTGCCGCCGTTGACGGCGTACGCGAGCCGGTACTTCCCGTGCGGGCGGAAGGTGACCTTCTCGTAGCTCATGCCGGTCGGGTGGTCGGCCGAGGAGTACGCGTACGTGCCCAGCAGCGTGGTCGTCGGCCCGGCGAAGTCGCTGGTCCCGGTGACGTCGGCACCGCCGAAGGGCGCGCCGTGCTGAGGGTCGTCCGGCGCCAGGCCCTCGGTGTAGAGGCCCGGCGGGTCTCCCTCGCCCTGCAGCTCCCCGATGATCCGGTTGCCGACCTGGAGGATCTCGTACTCGTCGTCGTAGGCATAGCGGAGGCAGCCGTTGCCCTCGTGGGTGCACTTGGGCCTCCCCTTGGCCGGCAGCCCGACGTAGGCGAAGCCACCCGGGAGGATCGTGAGCATGGCGACCGCCCGCGTCGAGCTCTCCGAGCCCGCCACGTGCGTGGTGCCCTGCCAGCCGAAGGTCATCGGGTCGAGCTCGTCGGTGCCGGGGAACAGCGGTGAACCGCTGGTGAAGACGTCGGGGATCGACCCGTACGCCGAGGTGGTGGGGGCAACGACGTCGATCAACAGCTCGTGCAGGCCCGGCGTCGCCCCAGCGACCGGGAAGGACACGGTCCTGGGTGCGGTCACGGTGCCGAGCGACTGGTTGGCGTTGCCCACGACCAGGCCGCCGTCCTCGGTGTATGCCTTGACGGTCACGTCTGCGATCGGCTCGCTGCTGCTGACGGTGAAGGAGAGCGTCACCGTCTGCCCGCTCGCGGCGGCCGGGACCTGGCGCGGGCGGTCCACGCTGACGACCGAGGTCACGGCCAAGGTCGGGCCGGCGGCGTGGGCGGCGGGGGCCACGGTCGGCGCGGCCGCGGCCACCAGCGACGCGGCGACGGCCAGCACGAGGAGCTTCACCTCAGCAGCGTAGGTCGGACCGTAGGGGCTAGGTTTCGTTTTGGCTGAATAGGGAGGTCGAATGGACAAGGTGGTCTCGTCGGCAGCGGAGGCGGTTGCCGACATCCCGGACGGCGCGACGATCTCGGTGGGCGGCTTCGGGCTGTGCGGGATCCCCTCGGTGCTGATCGCGGCGCTGCTGGAGACCGGCACGAAGGACCTGGAGGCGGTCTCCAACAACGCCGGGGTGGACGACTGGGGGCTCGGGCTGCTGCTCGGTGCCGGTCGGCTGCGGCGGATGGTGGCGTCGTACGTCGGGGAGAACCAGGAGTTCGCGCGGCAGTACCTCGCCGGGGAGCTCGAGGTCGAGCTGACGCCGCAGGGCACGCTGGCCGAGCGGATGCGCGCCGGCGGCTCGGGGATCGCGGCGTTCTACACCGCGACCGGCGGCGGCACCCAGGTGGCCGAGGGTGGGCTGCCGTGGCGCTACGACTCGGACGGCAACGTGGTGGTGGCGAGCCCGCCGAAGGACACCCGGACGTTCGAGACCAAGGACGGCGCTGGTGGCGTCGTGGCGAGGGAGTTCGTGCTGGAGGAGGCGATCGTGGCCGACTTCGGGCTGGTGCGGGCCGCGAGGGGCGACCGGCACGGCAACCTCGTCTACCGCGACTCCGCACGCAACTTCAACCCGCTCGCCGCGATGTGTGGCCGGGTGACGATCGCGGAGGTCGAGGAGCTGGTCGAGCCCGGCGAGCTCGACCCCAACGAGGTGCACACGCCCGGTGTGTTCGTGCAGCGCGTGGTCGCGCTGAGCCCCGAGCAGGCGGCCGACAAGCGGATCGAGAAGCGGACCGTCCGCCCCCGGTCCGGGAGCGAGGGTGAGACCTCATGAGCTGGACGCGCGAGGAGATGGCGGCCCGCGCCGCCTCGGAGCTGACCGACGGCTCCTACGTCAACCTCGGGATCGGGCTGCCGACGCTGGTGCCCAACTACGTCGACGACGGTGTCGAGCTGGTGCTGCAGTCGGAGAACGGCATCCTCGGCGTGGGGCCCTACCCCTACGACGGGGACGAGGACCCGGACCTGATCAACGCCGGCAAGGAGACCGTCACGCTGCGCCGCGGGGCGTCGTTCTTCGACTCCGCGACGTCGTTCGGGATGATCCGCGGCGGCAAGATCGACGCCGCGATCCTGGGTGCCATGCAGGTCTCCGCGAAGGGCGACATCGCGAACTGGATGATCCCCGGCAAGATGGTCAAGGGGATGGGCGGCGCGATGGACCTGGTCCACGGCGCCAAGCGGGTGATCGTGCTGATGGAGCACAACGCCAAGGACGGCTCCTACAAGATCGTCAACGAGTGCTCGCTGCCCTACACCGGTCGCGGCGTCGTGCAGCGGATCATCACCGACCTGTGCGTCCTCGACGTGATCCCTGCGTCAGAAGGGGGAGGGCTCAGGCTCGTCGAGCTGGCGCCCGGGGTCACCGAGGACGAGGTCCGCGAGAAGACCGAGCCCGAGCTCGTCTAGGTCGCTAGCTCCTGGCCGCCAGCCGTTCGACCAGCTCGGTGAGGTGGTCGAGCCGCGCCTTGAGGTCGTCGTACTGCACCGAGGACTGGTTGGCCTCCTTCTGCACGACGATCACCTTGCCGTTGGGCAGCAACGACGCCGTGCGCACGTCGTCGAACCTGTCGGCCCCGGCCGACTGGATCTCCAGGAGCAGGTCGTCGCGGCTGAGCTGCTCGCGCTTCAAAGCGTCGTCGAGGATCCGGCCGTCCCGGATCAGCACCGTGGGGGTGCCCTCGACGACGCGTTGCAGCCGGGCGTAGCGGAAGAGGACGTAGGCCAGCGCGCTGTTGACGGCGAACAGCACGATCGCGCCGACCAGTGCGCCCGTGACGGAGTTGTCGGCGCCGATCAGGCCGTTCTGGACGGCGTTCGCCACGGCGAGGAGCACCACGAAGTCGAGGGTGTTGAGCTGGGTCAGCTCGCGCTTGCCCACCAGCCGGAGGGCGATCACGAGGAACAGGTAGATGACGACGGCGCGGATGACCTTCTCGGCGAGCGACAGGTCCAGGTCGAACATGGCGTTCCACATGTGGGCATGGTCCACCCGAAACCCGGGCGACCGGTGTCGGCACGACGATCTAGGTTGAACCGGTGGCCATCGCGACGTTCAAGGACCTCTGCCTCGACGCCCTCGACCCGGTGCTCCTCGGCGAGTTCTGGGCACCGACCCTCGGGCTCGACCTGGTCCGCCTCGACGACGGGGACGTCCGGCTGGACGGACCGACCTCCCAGCACGGCGTATGGATCAACAAGGTGCCCGAGCCGGTGACGGTGAAGCAGCGGATCCACCTCGACGTGCACGCCGGATCGACCGACGAGGTGCTGGCGCGCGGTGCGACGCCTGTCGACACCGAGTCGTTCAAGTGGGACACCGTGCACGACCCGGAGGGTGGCGAGCTGTGCGTCTTCACCCGTGACGAGGTGCCGGACTACCGGCTCTACGAGATCGTGGTCGACAGTGCCGACCCGGCCGCGATCGCGGAGTGGTGGCACGGCGTGCTCGGCGGAAACCTCGGCGGCAACGAGGAGATGGGCTGGGCCTGGCTCGACGAGCTGCCGTCGGTCCCGTTCGAGAACATCGTCTTCGCCAGGGTCCCCGAGCCCAAGACCGTCAAGAACCGCGTCCACTGGGACGTCGACGTCGACGACGTGCAGGCACTGCTCGACCACGGCGCCACTGTGCTGAGGGAGCCCGACGACGAGGTCTCCTGGCACGTCCTGGCCGACCCGGAGGGCAACGAGTTCTGCGCGTTCGTGCCGCGGAAATGACCCGTGCGCCCCGCGAGTAGGGTGCCGGGCATGACCAAGTGGGAGTACCTCACCGCGCCGATCCTCACGCACGCGGCCAAGCAGATCCTCGACAACTTCGGGGCCGACGGCTGGGAGCTCGTGCAGATCGCGCCGGGCATGAACCCGGAGAACCTGGTCGGCTACTTCAAGCGGCCGCTCGCCTCATGACCACCCCCGAGGAGCGGCTGGCCGAGCTCGGCCTCGCGATCCCCGAGGTCGCCAAGCCGGTCGCGGCGTACGTCCCCGCGGTGCGCAGCGGCAACCAGGTCTTCACCTCCGGCCAGCTCCCGATCCGCGCGGGCGAGCTGATGTCGGCGGGCAAGGTCGGCACCCAGGTCACCGAGGAGGAGGCCTACGCCTGCGCGCAGCAGTGCGCGCTCAACGCGATCGCGGCGATCAACGCGGAGGTCGGCGACCTGTCGATGGTCAAGCGCATCGTGAAGGTGGTCGTCTTCGTGGCCTCCTCGCCCGACTTCACCGGCCAGCCGAAGGTCGCCAACGGCGCCTCGGAGCTGTTCGGCACGGTCTTCGGCGACGCCGGCGTGCACGCCCGCTCCGCGGTCGGCGTGGCGGCGCTGCCGCTCAACGCACCGGTCGAGGTCGAGGTCATCGTCGAGCTGTGATCCGCTGCGCATGAAGATCCCGATCCCGCCGATCGCGCTGCCGGACCACCTGGTCGAGGTCGCCCACGAGTTCGCCGCCGGCCGGCGGGAGCCGGTCGAGCCGAGGGAAGCCGCGACGGTCATCCTGCTCAGGCCCTCGGAGCGCGGCCCGGCCGTCTACTACCTGCGCCGCCAGGTCTCGATGGAGTTCGCGGCGGGAATGTGCGTCTACCCCGGCGGAGGCGTCGATCCCCGCGACTTCGACGCGGACGTCGCGTGGGCGGGACCCGAGCCGGCGGACTGGGCGGAGCGGCTCGGTTGCCCCGAGGAGATGGCGCGAGCGCTGGTGTGCGCCGCCGTCCGCGAGACCTTCGAGGAGTCCGGCGTCCTGCTGGCCGGTCCGCACGAGGACGAGGTCGTCGCCGACACCACCGGAGACGACTGGGAGGCCGATCGGGTCGCGCTCGAGTCGCGCGAGCTGGCGATGACCGACTTCCTGACCCGGCGCGGGCTGGTGCTGCGCACCGACCTGCTCGGCGTCTGGGCGGCCTGGCAGACGCCGGTCTTCGAGCCGAAGCGCTACCGCACCTGGTTCTTCGTCGCCCTGCTGCCCATGGGCCAGCGCACCCGCGACGTGTCCTCCGAGTCGTCCGAGGTCGCCTGGCTGCCTGCCGCCGACGCGGTCGCGATGGCCGAGCGCGGCGAGATGCTCCTGATGCCGCCGACGTACCTCACCTCGCTCGAGGTGGCGCAGTACGCCGGGCCGACCGAGGTGGTCGGAGCCGCGCAGGGTCGGCGCGTCGAGATGCACACGCCCGGCCTGGAGGCGATGGGCGAGGGGTGGACGCTCTCGGTCCCCGAGCACCTGCGGCCCCTCCTGGCCGCGCGGCGCCGGTGACCGCCGAGCCCTGGGCGGGCGGCGCCTTCGGCGAGCGGGCCCGGTGCCTGCTCGCCCCCAACCCCGGGCTGATGACGCTCGACGGCACCAACAGCTGGGTGCTCACCGAGCCGGGTGCGTCCCGGTCGGTCGTCATCGACCCTGGGCCGATCGAGGACGGCCACGTCGACGAGCTCGACGAGGCGACCGGTGACGTCGCTCTCGTGCTGCTGACCCACCACCACTTCGACCACTCCGAGGTGGCCGTCGAGCTCGCGACCCGCAAGGGCTGCCCGGTGCGGGCCCTCGACCCGGCCTACTGCTTCGACGCCGACCCGCTGACCGACGACGAGCTGGTCGAGGTCGACGGCCTGCGGCTCCGCGTCATCACCACGCCCGGCCACACCGCCGACTCGGTCTCGCTGGTCCTCCCGGCCGAGCGGGCCCTCCTGTCCGGCGACATGGTGCTGGGCCGCGGCACGACCGTGGTCGCCTACCCGGACGGTCAGCTCGGCCCCTACTTCGACTCGATCGAGCGGATGCGCGCGCTCGCCGCCGACGGCGAGTTCGACCGGATCTGGCCGGCGCACGGCCCGGTGCTCGACGACGCGCTCGGCACGCTCGACCACTACCTCGTCCACCGCCGCCAGCGTCTGGCCCAGGTCGAGGACGCCCTCACCAGGCTGGGCGTCGGCGTACCGGACCCCGAGGACGAGGACCTGCCGCGCCGGGTCGTCGAGATCGTCTACCAGGACGTCGACGAGTCCCTCTGGGGCGCGGCCGAGTGGTCCGTACGCGCCCAGCTCGCCTATCTCGCCCAGCGCCGCTAAGACCGGATCAGCGCAATTGCGCTGATTCGGTCCTGTGGATAGCCGCTGGGCAGGGCTTTGGCGGGGCAGCACCCCTGTCGTGCGCAAGAAGCCGAAGCTGATCACGTTCGACCGACCGTTCACCAGGGCCGAGTACCTGGCAGCCGGTGGGGGAAGGAGCGCGTTACGAGGGGTGCGGTATCGGGAGATCGCCAAGACCATCTTTGTCGAGGTGGAACAGGACGACCGGGACTCGCGTGTCCGCGCTGCTCTCATGATCCATCCGGAGGGGGCATTCGCAAGCCACTGGAGCGCGGCTCGGGTGCTGGACCTTCCCGTCCCGGACAACGCTTTCGAGCACGTCACCGTGCGAAAGAGGGAGGACCGTCACTACCGACCGTGGCTCAAGCCGCACGTGACGATCCGCAAGCGTGGGGTGATCGTGGTGCGCGGGATGCCCGTCACGGATCCGATCACAACGTTCTTGCAGATGGCGGGCTTCATCTCGCTGGTCGAGCTGGTCGTCCTGGGGGACGCGATCGTTCGGAGGTACCGGATCCCGCCTGCGCGGCTGCTCGAGGCCGCGAGGAACAGCACCGACTATTACGCGGCCGCAGCTCGTCGAGCCGCGGCGTACGTCCGAAAAGGTGTGGACTCGCCGATGGAGACTCGGCTGCGGATGCTGATCGTGCTCGCCGGTCTGCCCGAGCCGGTGGTCAACTTGGTCCTCGTTCACGAGGACGGGTCGTGGCGACGGCGATTCGACCTCTGTTACCCGAAGATCAAACTCGTCGTGGAGTACAACGGCCGACACCACCGTGAGGAGCCACAGCGGTCAGAGGACGCGGCAAGGACGGAAGAGCTCGAGCGCGAGGGCTACTCCATCCTTGCGTTCGAGGCGGAGGACATCTACGTCACCCCGGAAGACACGCTCCGGCAGGTGCGCCGCCAGCTGATCCTTTGTGGCTGGGGCGACGTTCCGTCACTCAACGACAGGTGGCGCCGGGACTTCGCCGCGTGAACGATGCCCAATGGGCTTTCGCCAAGACCAATTTCGCGCAATTGCGTGGATCCGGTCTTGTTTCACGCGTGAAACAAGACCAATCCCGCGCGATTGCACCGAAAAGGGTCTCGAGGCGGCGCCCCACGCTAGGCGTATCGGTCAGCGGGCGCGGCGGGCCAGGCGCTCGACGTCCATGATCACGACCGAGCGGGGCTCGAGGCGCAGCCAGCCACGGGAGGCGAAGTCGGCGAGCGCCTTGTTGACGGTCTCGCGGGAGGCGCCGACCAGCTGGGCCAGCTCCTCCTGGGTGAGGTCGTGGTGGACGTGGACGCCGTCGTCGGCGGTGCGCCCGAAGCGGTCGGCGAGGTCGAGCAGGGCCTTGGCGACCCGGCCGGGAACGTCGGAGAAGACGAGGTCGGCGACGACGTCGTTGGCCTTGCGCAGCCGGCCGGCGAGCTGGGTGAGCAGGCCGCGGGCGACCATCGGGCGGCCCTCGAGCCAGCGCAGCAGGTCCTCGTGGGAGAGCGAGGCGAACGTCGTGTCGGTGACCGCGGTGACGGTCGCCGAGCGGGGGCCGGGGTCGAAGAGCGAGAGCTCGCCGAACATCTGGCCGGGACCGAGGATGGCCAGCAGGTTCTCTCGGCCGTCGGAGGACGTGCGACCGAGCTTCACCTTGCCGTCGAGGACGACGTAGAGCTTGTCGCCGGAGTCGCCCTCGTGGAAGAGGACGTCGCCGCGGCGCAGCCGCACTTCGGCCATGGAGGACCGCAGGGCGGTCGCCGCCTCGTCGTCGAGCGCGCTGAAGAGCGGCGCCTGACGAAGCACGTCGTTGTCCACTGGATCCTCCGCCTCGTGGCCCGCTCGGTTCATGGCCGTCGGAATCCTATCCAGTGGGATGCGTCACAGGAACTACCGCCCGGCCGAAGGGGGCGCCCGGAGGGCGTCACCACCCGGCCCGCAGCGGGGGTGGGCGCACCTATCCTTGAGCGGTGCCCGACCCCCGGCCGGCGGCCCCTCCCACGACCCCACCGGCGACCTCACTGACGACCGAGCCCACCACCGAGAGCCACACCAGCCTGGTCCGGCGGGCTCGCAAGATCGACCGGGTGCTCGGGCAGACCTACCCCGACGCGAAGAGCGAGCTCGACTTCGACAACCCCTTCGAGCTGCCTGGTGGTCACGGTGCTCAGCGCGCAGACGACCGACAAGCGGGTCAACGCCGTCCGCCCGACCCTCTTCGCCGCCTACCCCGACGCCCCCGCGATGGCGGCCGCCGACCGCGAGAGGCTCGAGACGATCATCGGCCCGCTCGGCTTCTTCCGGGCCAAGACCGAGTCGCTGCTCAAGCTGAGCGCCGCCCTGGTGGAGCGGCACGGCGGTGAGGTGCCGCCCCGGCTCAAGGACCTGGTCGAGCTGCCCGGCGTGGGCCGCAAGACGGCCAACGTCGTGCTCGGCAACGCGTTCGGCATCCCCGGCATCACCGTCGACACGCACTTCGGCCGGCTCTCCCGCCGGTTCGGTTGGACCGAGGAGACCGACCCGGTCAAGGCCGAGCACGCCGTGGGGGCGCTGTTCCCCAAGAAGGACTGGGTGATGCTGAGCCATCACCTGATCTGGCACGGCCGGCGCTGCTGCCACGCGCAGAAGCCCGCGTGCGGCGCCTGCCCGGTCGCGCGCTGGTGCCCGTCCTACGGCGCCGGCCCGACCGACCCCGAGACGGCCGCCAAGCTGCTCCGCACCGAGGGCCGAGCGTGACCCGCGTCGTCGCCGCGCTGGCCCTGGTGGTGCTCCTGCTGGCCGGCTGCGACGACGACCGTGAGACGCCGATCATCCCCGGGCCCGGCCCCAGCAAGGTCGACGTCGACACGCCCGAGCTGCGCGACCTCAAGGCCGACATCGGGATGGAGGACTGCGTGCCCGGCCCGGGCGGCGGAGCCCTGCCGGACGTCACCCTGCAGTGCCTCGGCGGCGGCTCCAGCGTCGACCTCGCCTCCCTCAAGGGCCCGATGGTGCTGAGCCTGTGGTTCGCCGGGTGCGAGCCGTGCAAGAAGGAGATGCCGGCGCTGCAGGCGTTCCACGAGCACTACGGCGACCGGGTGCCGGTGCTCGGCGTCGACTTCCAGGACCAGTACCCCGGCAGTGCTCTGGAGGAGGCGGGGAAGCGCGGCGTGACCTATCCGTCGCTGGCCGACCCGGGCGGCGACCTCCAGTCGTTCGACGAGTTCGCGAAGATCTTCGGCATGCCGACGATGTTCTTCGTCGACGAGCACGGCAAGATCGCCTACCAGGAGACCGGTGGTCTCGACTCCGAGGAGGACATCGTGGAGCTGGTCCGCGAGCACCTCGGAGTGCGCCTGTGACCATCGACCTCCCCGACTGGTTGCGGCCGGTCGAGGAGGCCGCGCGCTCGATCAGCGTCCACGACCTGACCCGGTTCATGCCACCGGAGGACGAGGAGACGCGGGTCAGCGCCGTGCTGATGCTCTTCGGCGAGGGCCCGGACGGGCCCGACCTGCTGCTGACCGAGCGCAGCCACACCATGCGCTCGCACCCCGGGCAGGTCTCGTTCCCCGGAGGCTCGGTCGACCCCGGCGAGACCGCGCAGCAGACCGCGCTGAGGGAGGCCGAGGAGGAGACCGGGCTCCGGCCCGACGGCGTCGAGGTCTTCGCCGAGCTGCCCCCGCTGTGGCTGCCGCCGAGCAACTTCTCGGTCACGCCGGTGCTCGCCTGGTGGCGCGAGCCGAGCGCCGTACACGCCGTCTCCGCCGACGAGGTGCACGCCGTCTACCGGGTCCCGATCGCGGAGCTGCGCGACCCGTCGCATCGCATCACCGTCATGGGCCCGGGCGGCTGGCGCAGCCCCGGCTTCCTGATCGGGCCCGGCAAGGACGTCATCTGCTGGGGGTTCACCGCCGGGGTGATCGCCCGGCTCTTCGAGTACCTCGGCTGGATCGAGGATCTCCCCGACGCACCGGAGCAGGAGCTGCCCGCCTACATGCTGGTCGGCCGC
Organism: uncultured Actinomycetota bacterium; assembly: GCA_963766475.1. Classification (GTDB taxonomy): domain Bacteria; phylum Actinomycetota; class Actinomycetes; order Propionibacteriales; family Nocardioidaceae; genus Nocardioides. The sequence continues at coordinate 322,058 of CAVXZS010000016.1, forward strand.
CGACCGGAGCAGGACGTCCTCCCGCCCAACACAGACTTCGAGGAACGGCGCCGCCGATGAACTTCCTCGACTGGCTCCTGGTGGTGCTGGTGCTGGCGTACGCCGTCTCCGGCTACTGGCAGGGGTTCGTCACCGGCGCGTTCGCCACCGCCGGCCTCCTCCTGGGCGGGCTCCTCGGCGTCTGGCTGGCTCCGGTCGCGCTGGGCGACGCGGACCCGTCGCTGCTGGTGTCGCTGGGTGCGCTGTTCATCGTGATCCTGGCCGCCTCGCTCGGGCAGGGACTGCTCCAGTGGGGCGGCGCCAAGATCCGCGACCGGATCACCTGGCAGCCGGCACGCGCGCTCGACGCGATCGGCGGCGCGGCGCTCAGCGCCTGCGCGGTCCTGATCGTGGCCTGGGCGCTCGGCGTCGCGGTCTCGGGCTCGCGGATCGACGGCGTGACCCCGATGGTGCGCAGCTCGATGGTCCTCTCCAAGGTCAACGAGGTGCTGCCGCAGCGCGCCGGCGGAGTGCTCGACGCGTTCAACGACGTCGTCGGCACCAGCTTCTTCCCCCGCTACCTCGAGCCCTTCTCGCCCGAACGCATCGTCGACGTCGAGCCCGGCGACCGCCGGATGGTCCGTGACCCCGACGTCACCAGGGCGGGCAGCAGCGTGCTGAAGGTGCGCGGCACCAACTCGTGCGGTCGCGGCATCGAGGGCTCCGGCTTCCTCTACGCCGAGGACCGGCTGATGACCAACGCCCACGTGGTCGCCGGCGTCGACGACCCCCAGGTGGTGGTCGGTGACGACACCACGGACGCCACGGTGGTCTTCTACGACTCCGACCTCGACGTCGCCGTACTCGAGTTCGACAGCGGCGCGACGCCGGTGCTGCCGTTCACCCCGCCCGCCCGACCGGCGCAGCCGAAGGACCCGATCGCGATCCTCGGCTACCCGCAGGACGGGCCGTTCGACATCGAGAGCGCCCGGATCCGGGCCAAGCAGACGCTGCGCTCGCCGGACATCTACGGCGACGGCGCGGTGATCCGCGACGTCTTCTCGATCCGCGGGCTGGTCCGGCCCGGCAACTCCGGCGGCCCGGTCGTCGACTCCGCCGGCCAGGTGGTCGGCGTGGTGTTCGCGGCGTCGGTCACCGACGACGAGACCGGCTACGCGCTCACCGCCGACCAGGTGCGCGACGCCGCCGATGAGGGCAGCGTCAGCGACACCGAGCAGTCGACCGAGGGCTGCGCGGGTTGAATACCCCGCGCAAGCTAGATACCCCGGCAAATTTCGGCCCCCAACCCGCGACGACGCTCGCTGCTTGTCTACCCCCGCGAGCTTCGGCCCCCACCCCACGACGACGCTCGCTGCGCTCGCGGGCTTCGCAGTCGTCGTGGCGCGGGAGGCCGAAAGCGCGGGGAGCGCTCGCTTCGCGAGCGGGCGCTCGCGGGCTTCGCCGTCGTCGCGGCTCGGAGGCCGAATCGCCGGGAGCGCGAGCTTCGCCCGGCCGGGTCGCTGCGCTCCCGCCATCGCTCGAGGCCGTGCTGAGGAAGCGAGCGCGGAGTAGTCGACGAGCTAGCTCTTGCCGCGGAGAGCGCGGGGGATGCCCTTGCCCTGCTCGATGGCCTTCTCGGGCGGGCCGACCTGCTTGAGCTTCTTGACGCCGATCCACGCCATCAGCCCGGTGACCAGGAACCAGAAGCCGGTCACGATCAGGTAGGCCCAGTGCAGGGCCAGGCCGGAGCCGCCCCAGTTGATGAAGTAGACGATCGTGAAGGACAGCATGATCACGCCGAGGACGGCGACGAACGCCGCGCCGGCCAGCAGGCCGATGCCCAGGCCGCCGGCCTTGACGCTGACCTTCAGCTCGGACTTGGCGAGCGCGATCTCCTTGGAGACCAGCGACGAGATGTCGCGGCTGGCGTCGGCGACGAGGCGCCCGATGGTGGGATCGTCGCGGGACGGTGTGCGCACCGGCGTCCGGTCTCCGCCCGCGCGACCGCCCGCCGTGGTCCTGGGCGTGTCGTCGATAGCCATGGCCCGACAGTATCCATCTCCGGCCGGCGTCACCGCTCCGGCTCGAACAGGTGGTCCGGGTGGTCGCCCTCCTCGGCGAGCGCGAGGACCTCGTCGCCGGCCCGCAGCACCGTGTCGCCGCGGACCTGGACCAGCTTGCCGCCGCGGCTGACCATGCTCACCCAGAAGCTCTCGCCGACATCGAGATCGGCCAGGGTGCACCCCTCGGCGGGGGAGGCCTCCGCCACGACGTAGCGGCGCAGGCCCATGGGCTCGTCGCGGAAGCGCATGCCGAGAGCCCAGGGCTCCGGCTCGGCGAGCCGCATCGGTACGCCGAAGACCCGCGCCGCCGTCGGCACCAGCCCGCCCACCAGGACCGAGACCAGGACCACCACGAAGACGATGTCGTAGATCTCGCGGGAGCGGTCGGCGCCGTCGAGCAGGACGTAGGTGCCGAGCAGGATCGGGACGGCGCCCTTGAGGCCGCTGAACAGGACGAACGCACGCTCGCCCCGCGACAGGCGGACGGGCAGCAGGACCAGCCCCACGACCACCGGTCGCACCACCAGGATCAGCAGGACCGCGAGCCCGATGGCGACCCACAGCCGGTCGTCGCGCACGATGACGCCGAGGTCGACCGACAGGCCGAGGACGACGAACGCGACGATCTCCGCCAGCCCGGCCAGCGCGCCCGCGAACTGCTCGATGTCCCGCTTGTAGGGCGCCCGCTGGTCGCCCACCATCACGCCGGCGATGAACACCGCCAGGAAGCCAGAGCCCTCGAGGCTCCCCGCCAGCCCGTAGAGCCCGAGGGCGAGCGCCACCGTCTGCACCGGGTAGAGGGCCGCGCTGGGCAGTGGCACCCGCCGCATCAGCTGCAGCAGGGCCCAGCCACCGCCCACGCCCACGGCCGCCCCGACCGCCATCTGGAGGAAGAAGTGCCACGCGCCGTGTCCGGCGGCCTCCCACCCGCCGCCGCTGGCACCGAGCAGGCTCACCATGATGGCGATGCCGACCGGGTCGTTCGCCCCCGACTCGCCCTCCAGCAGGGTCCCGGAGCGACCGGTGATCTCGCGCCTCCCGAGCACCGAGAACACCACGGCCGGGTCGGTGGGGGCGAGCGCTGCGCCGATGAGCAAGGAGGCTTCCCACCCGAAGCCGAAGATGGTGTGTGCCAGCACGGCGAGCGCCCCGGTGGTGACCACGGTCCCGGCCACGCCCAGCCAGGCGACTCCTGCCAGGGCGGGCCGCATCCGCTCCCAGCCGATGTGCATGCCGCCGTCGAAGAGGATCAGCACCAGCGCCACCGTGACGATCCGCTGGTCGGTGACGATCGGCACCTCGCCGAGGCGCGGCACCACGTCCGAGGCCACGGCGGCGACGATCAGGAAGAGCGCCGGAGCCGGGACCCGGAGCCGCTCGGCCAGCCGGTTGGACCCGACGGCGAGCACGCAGACGGCCGCGACGAGGAGGACGGCGTGCGCGAACGGGACCAGGTCGTCCATCGGCGTCCTCCGGGCTCGTGTGCTCGTCTGCCGACCAGACTTCCCGGCGCACCGACGACGAGGGTATCGCTCACCACTCCCAGGTGAGACCGACGCTGCCCGGGCCGAACGACCGGACCGCGACGTGCGCGGTGTCGAGCCCGCCGAGTCCGACCGCGGTCTCGACGGCCGGCCGGTCCAGGGGCCGCACGGTCTGCGTGCACCGCCGGGGGAGGGCCGCGGGGTCGAAGCGCACCCAGATGACGACCTCGGACATCCGCCGGTCGATGTGGTGGAGGTACGTCGTGTCCCGCTCGCCGAGGTCCACCAGCCGGGTGCTGGTCTCGACGATCACGGTCTCGCCGACCTCCAGCGGCCGGGGCAGCACCAGCTCCGAGGCGACCAGGCCGACCTCGGGCCGGCCGACCGTGGCGCCCAGGCGAGCGCCGACGACCCGGTCGAGGACGAGCGGCTCCGGCAGGGGCTTCTCGGCGAAGATCACGTGGTACCACCGCTGCGCCCCGCTCGCCGTGGCCCGCAGCATCGTGCGGACCGTCTGCCGCGTCATGTGGCCGTCGACGTCGACGTCCAGCGTGACGTGCAGGCTGAGGTCCTGAAGGTGGTGAGCGGCCTGCTCGAGACCGAGGTCCCGCAGGGCGTCCCTCACCGGCACGTCGGGCGGTGCGGCGCCGCCGAGCGCGACCTGCGGCAACGGAGGACCCGGCCGCCGGGACGGCCCGATGCGGCTGCGCAGTGCGCCCGCGCCGAGTCCGAGCAGCGCCTCGATCTCCGCCACCGCGTCGAGGGAGGCCGGCTTCTCGGGCTGTCGCTGTCCCGAGCGCCAGTAGCTCAGCGTGCCCGCGCTCACTCGGTGACCCCGGTCGGCGAGCCTTCGCTGCAGCGCCACCAAGGAGACGCCGCGCGCGGCGAGGGTCCGGGCCAGCAGGGCCGCGAAGCCGTCCTCGTCCGGCGGCCGGGCCGTGCTGGTGCGCGCGGGCATGCGGTCGAGCGTGGGTTGGTCCGGACCAGCCCGCAACCGGAACGGGAAAACACCGGGGTTCACAGTTCTCCTCCCCGGTACGTGATGGCCGGCCGCCTACGGTTCCTCCAGACCGGGGCTGTGGGGGGCCCCGGTCGACCCCGTCCGGGCTTCCCGAAACAGCGACCGCCTCGGCGAGCGCGTCGGCCACACTGGGGGCATGGACGACCTGCTGCGCGCGGTGCTGATCACGCTCGCCGTGCTGGTCGTCGCCGGGCTCGCCCTGGTCGCGTTCCTGATGTGGCGCTTCAAGATCCCGCCGCGCGGCCTGCTCGCGATGCTGGGCGCCCTCGCCTACCTGGCCGTGCCGGTCGACGTCGTCCCCGAGGCCCTGCTCGGGCCGCTCGGCCTCGTCGACGACACCGGCGTCCTCGCCGTCGTGGGGATCTGGGTCTACCGCCTGGTGAAGGCGCGGCAGAAGCTGGTCGAGGGCGGCGTGATCAAGCCGCGCTGAGACGGGCTGGCGCTCAGCTCTCGCACCTCCGGCGGTCCTCGGCCAGGCAGCGGTCCGAGCCGCGGGAGCCGACCGCGACGTCGCTGCCCGCACCGCCGACCAGGAGGTCGTCGCCGGCGAACCCGCGGAGGAAGTCGTCGCCGGAGCCGCCGTACAGACGGGCGCGCTGCGGGTGGCACGGACCCACCCCGAGATCGAAGTCGGCCACCTCGGACAGGCGGTCGTCACCCCCTGCACCGTAGAGGTCCACTCGGCACCCGATCGCGATGAGGGTGTTGTCACCACCGCTACCGCGCACGACCACGTGCTCGCCGCCCGCCACGACGTCCTCGGCGTGGTGCACGGCGGTCGTGACGCCCTTCTGGCGGATGGTGTGCCGCCGCAGGTCGACCCGCACGTCGGCCAGGCCCTCGACGCCCAGCCAGTCCTCACCGGCGCCGAGCTCGAGGGAGCTCGGCGCGCGGCCGGGTGGCGCCGCGTAATCGACCACGTCGGCGCCCGGGCCGGTGTCCACGGTGGCCGGGCCATCGGTGGCCGCGACGTAGTCGTCGCCTCCCGCGGTGCTGATGACCACGGGGTCCGGGTTGCCGGACGCGTCGACCTCGTCGCTCTGCGGTCCGCCCACGTAGGTGTCGGCGCCCGGGCCGAGAAAGGCGAAGATCAGCGAGCCCGCGGTGCTGGCGTCGATGGTGTCGTTCCCGGTGCCGGAGTGGAGGGACAGCTGGCCGGTGAGGCCGACCACACAGATCAGGTCGTCGCCGGCGCCGCCGTCGACGCGGTCCACCGAGCCGGTCAGCGAGCCGGACACGACGATCACGTCGTTGCCCGACGTGCCAGTGACATTGCCGGTGCTGCCCTCGATGGTGGCCGGCAGGCCGTGGCAGGTGGCCGTCGCTGAATACGCGGGGCCAGCGGCCGGCAGGGACAGGGTGGCGGCGACGAGCGCGGCCGGGGCGAGGAGATGTCGCATACCTCCTCCGATGCGGGGAGCGGCGACTTGGTTCAGTCCTCCGCCTTCTCGGAGTCGATCCCCTCCGAGATCAGGTCCATCACCGAGCTGTCGGCCAGCGTGGTCACGTCGCCGATCTCGCGGTGCTCGGCCACGTCGCGCAGCAGCCGGCGCATGATCTTGCCGGAGCGGGTCTTGGGCAGCTCGGGCACGATCATGATCTGGCGCGGCTTCGCGATGGCGCCGATCTCCTTGCGGACGTGGTTGCGCAGCTCCTCGACGATGTCCTCGCCACCGTCGCCGGCCTCGTCGCGCAGGATCACGAACGCGCAGACCGCCTGGCCGGTGTCCTCGTCCTTGGCGCCGACGACCGCGGCCTCGGCCACCTTCGGGTGCGAGACCAGCGCGGACTCGATCTCGGTGGTGGAGAGCCGGTGGCCGGAGACGTTCATGACGTCGTCGACCCGGCCGAGCACCCAGAGGTCGCCGTCCTCGTCCTTCTTGGCGCCGTCGCCGGCGAAGTACCAGCCTTGCTTCTCGTACTTCGACCAGTACGTGTCCTGGAACCGCTCGTCGTCGCCCCAGATGGTGCGGAGCATCGAGGGCCACGGCTCGGTGAGGACGAGGTAGCCGCCGGAGCCGTGGGGCACCGACTCGCCCTCCTCGGTCACGACGTCGGCCGAGACGCCGGGGATCGGGATCATCGCCGAGCCCGGCTTGCCGTGGGTGACCCCCGGCAGCGGGCTGATCATGATCGCGCCGGTCTCGGTCTGCCACCAGGTGTCGACCACCGGGGTCCGGTCGCCGCCGATCACCTTGCGGTACCAGATGTAGGCCTCGGGGTTGATCGGCTCACCGACCGACCCGAGCACCCGCAGGGAGGACATGTCGTACTTGTCGGGGATCTCCTGGCCCTGCTTCATGAACGACCGGATCGCGGTCGGCGCGGTGTAGAAGATCGAGACCTTGTAGTCCTGCACGATCTTCCACCAGCGCCCCTTCTCGGGGGTGTCCGGCGTGCCCTCGTAGATGACGCCGGTGCTCGCGTTGGCGAGCGGGCCGTAGACGAGGTAGCTGTGGCCGGTGACCCAGCCGACGTCGGCGGTGCACCAGTAGACGTCGGTCTCCGGCTTGAGGTCGAAGACCGCCCAGTGCGTGTAGGCCGCACCGGTCAGGTAGCCGCCCGTGGTGTGCAGGATCCCCTTGGGCTTGCCGGTCGAGCCGGAGGTGTACATGACGTAGAGCGGGTGCTCGGAGTCGAAGAACTCGCACTCGTGGTCGGTCGACGCCTTCTCGACGCTGTCGTGCCACCACACGTCGACGTCGTCGTCCCAGTCGACCTCCTGGCCGGTGCGCTTCACCACCAGGACCTTCTCGACGGTGTGCCCGTCCTTCTCGCACTTGGCCCGGGCCTCGTCGACCGCCGGCTTGAGCGCCGAGGCCGCGCCCCGGCGGTAGCCGCCGTCGGCGGTGATGATGACCTTCACGCCGCAGTCGACGACCCGGGTCGCCAAGGCGTCGGAGGAGAAGCCGCCGAAGACCACGGTGTGCGGCGCGCCGATGCGGGCGCAGGCCAGCATCGCCACGACCGTCTCGAGCAGCATCGGCATGTAGATGGCGACCCGGTCGCCCTTCTCGACCCCGAGCTCGAGGAGCGCGTTGGCGGCCTGGCACACCTCGTCCTTCAGCTCGGCGTAGGTCACCGAGCGGGTGTCGTCGTCGGGCTCGCCCACCCAGTGGAGGGCGACCCGGTCACCGAGGCCGTTCTCGACGTGCCGGTCGAGGCAGTTGTACGCCGCGTTGAGGGTCCCGCCGACGAACCACTTCGCGAACGGCGGGTTCGACCAGTCCAGCACCTGGTCCCACGTCTTGTCCCAGTGCAGCCGCTCGGCCTGCTCGGCCCAGAACGCCTCGCGGTCGGAGTCGGCCCGCGCGTAGGCCTCCTCCTTGACGTTGGCGTCGGCCGCGAGGTCCTCGGGCGGGTCGAAGCGCCGGTCCTCCTTCGACAGGTTGGACAGGGTCTCCTCGGTGCTGGTCACGTCCACTCCTCCTCTGGGTCTTTCGTAAAACTAGCCCGCACGAAACAGGCTGGCGACCGGTGGTTGCCGGAGGGTTGCGCCGGACGGTCGGTGCGGCGCGGTGGGCGGTCAGCCGAGCCGCTGGGCGAGGTCGCGGCCGGTGGGCTGCACGGGGAGGCCGAGCGCGGTGGCGTCCAGGCTGCCCTCGGGCGTCACGGCGCTGAGGTAGAAGACCACCCGGTCGACGTCGTCCCCGAGGAGCTCGGCGAGCTGCGCGTACGCCGTCGTCATGGCGCGGCGGTAGGCCGCCACGTCGGGCAGCTCGAGCACACCGGAGAGCGCGCCGGCGCCGTACTGGAGATGGTTGTAGGCCACCTCCTGCGCCCAGTGCGGCCGACACGGCCGCGCTCACCTCGGCCTCGTCGGGGCGCCTGCGGAACAGCCTCACCCGCCCATCATCGGGTGTCAGGGCTGTAGGGCGCGTCTCCCATCCCTGGCGGCGCCGTACGCCGCCCAGATCACGCGCTGGCGGCGTTGCCGACCCTTCGAAGACGCCCAGTCTGCGCGCGTGCCGGCGCCTAGCCAGCCCGCGCCTGGACGACGCCGACATCCACCAGGGATGGGAGACACGCCCTAAGGCGCGCGGCTCACGGGGACGTCGATGGCGGTCACCGTGCCGCCGGGGCCGACGAAGAACTGGCCCAGCGACGACTGGTACTGCCGCAGGATCTCACCCTCCGGCGTGCTCGCCCCCAGCTCGTCGCGCACGGAGCTCGCGTACTCGACGTAGCTGTGGTTGGTCGCCACCTCCCAGAAGTGGCCCGGGTTGTCGAGGGTCACCGTGGGCCGGTAGCCCGGGATGGGGTCGAGGCCGGTGCGGATGCCGCCCAGGTCGAGCCTCGGCACCACGTCGGTGGTGTGCTGCACCTGCAGCACCTGCACCGACGGGTCGATGTCGAGGTGGTCGATCGGTGCGCCGTAGGTCATCACGTTGGTGACCCCGTAGTGCTGCACGAAGTCGTGGTCCGCGGCGAGGGTGCCGGCGATGATGCCGCCCTGGCTGTGCCCGACGAGCATCACCGGCGAGCCGGGCGGGATGTGGGCCTGGTCCATCGCCAGCCGCACCGACTCGGCCGCCGCGGTGGGCGTGCCCGCGACCAGCCCGAGGTTGGCGGACAGGTCGCGGCCGGTGGCGCCGGCCGAGGGGCTCCACGTCTCGGTGCCCGGGATCGAGACGACGTACGCCGGCGTGCCGGTGCCGTTGTCGATGCGGGTGATCCGGACGTCGCCGTGGCTGCTCGGGTCGTTGCCGACCTGGTAGGCGTCGGTGACGCCCTGCATCAGGGAGGGGAGGTCGTGCGGCTGCGCGACCACCGGACGGTACTGGCTCGCCTGCGCCGGGTCGGTCGGCGCGGCGGTCGGCGTGCCGGCCACACCGGCACCCTCGTCGAACCAGTGCGCGTCCTCGCCGGTCACGCCGTTCACGACGGCGCCGGCCGCGGACCCGACGGTGCCGAGCGCGCTGGCCGCCAGCGCCGCCACCGACCAGTCCCGCTCGCCGGTCAGGACGTCGTCGAGCTTGCCGAGGAAGTCGCCGGCGTGCTCGCCGGTCCGGACCAGGCCGCGGAAGAAGCTGCCGACGTGCCGGTCCAGCCAGCCGAGGATGCCGCCGCCACCGCCCGGGGTCGCCGCTGCGGCGACGGACCCGACAGCGGCCACGGAACCGCCGCTGTCGGACGCCTGGTCCTGGGCCTCCGCCTCGCCCCGGATCAGGGCCGCGACCTCGGAGAGGACCCGGGCGGTGGCGTCGAGTGTGGGGCGCTGCCGGTCGCGCCAGTCGGACTGGTAGCGGTCGGCGTCGAGGCCCACCCACTCCAGGGTCATGACCACGGTGTCCAGCCGCTGCGCGAGCTCGGCGATCTGCTGGGAGCCGTGGTCGAGCTGCTCGCCGGCCTGCCGGCCGGCGACGGTGTCCATCCCCAGCGTGGCCGTCATGACGCGGCCCTGGCCACGAGCGCCTCGAGCGCCCCGGTGACGTCCCAGATGAGCAGGTCCGCGAGCGCGCCCTCGGGCGCGAGCCGGATGTCGGTCGACCCGTCGGGAAGGGGCGTGGCGGACCACAGGCCGCCGTCCTCGGTGGCGAACCACGTGCGTACGACGACGCTGGGCGCCGCGTCCGCTGCTCCGGCGGCCCCGGTGTCCCCGGTGTCCGTGGCCCCCGGGTCGGCCACGACCGCGAGGCTCACCATCGCCCGGCACTGCTCGTCCCAGCCCGTTCCCGGCCTCCGCGCGGGCTCGACCGCGGGGTGCCCGGCTGGTTCGGCGACCAGCTGGTCGAGGGGCGGGAGCAGGCCGCGGACGGTCGGCCAGAGCCGGGCCGCCTCGAAGGGGGTGGCGAGCCCGTCCTCGACGGCCAGGCCGCGGGTGCCGACCAGCTGCAGGTCGACTCGCCGGGTGGTCTCCCCGTGCGCGGCCACCAGGCGGATCCCGACCGCCGGCGGGTCCGCCGGCTCCGGGGTGCCCGGGTCCGCAGTGGGGGAAGGCGTCATGACCCGACGCTAGGGCGGCACGCCGTGATCCGGGAGGTGGAAGGTTCCGGCCAGTAGGCAGGACCGGGCGCGGCACGACGCCCGGCCGAGGTCCCCCCGGCCGGGCGTCGTGCACGCGCTAGTGCTGGACCGCCCGCTCCATGCCGGCGCCCGTGAGCGCGCGGACCTCGAGCTCGGTGTAGCGCTCGGCGGTCTCCGGCTCCTTCGAGGTGACCGTGCCGAGCCACCCGAACAGGAACCCGGCCGGGATCGAGATGATGCCCGGGTTGCTCAGCGGGAACCAGGACCAGTCGTGGTCGGCGAACAGCGCGGTCCCGGTGTCCGGGCCGGACACCACCGGCGAGAAGAACACCAGTCCGACGCAGACGATCAGTCCGCCGTAGATCGCCCACACCGCGCCCCGGGTGTTGAACCGTCGCCAGAACAGGTTGTAGATCAGCGACGGCAGGTTGGCCGAGGCGGCGACCGCGAAGGCCAGTGCGACCAGGAACGCGATGTTGAGCTTCTGCGCCGGGATGGCCAGCACGATCGCGATGCCGCCGATGACGAACGCCGCGATCCGGGCCACCCTGACCTCGTCCTTCTCGGTCGCGGTCCCGCGCTTCCACACCGTGGCGTAGAGGTCGTGGGCGACCGAGGACGCCGACGTCAGCGTCAGTCCGGCGACCACCGCGAGGATCGTCGCGAACGCGACCGCGGAGATGAAGGCCAGCAGGATCGCGCCGCCCGCGGTCCCGTCCCCTCCGCCGACCTCTTGTGCCAGCAGTGGTGACGCCAGGTTGCCGGTGGTGGCGACGACCTGGCTGCCGGGGCCGGTGTCGAGCAGGGCGGCCGCGCCGAAGCCCAGCACCAGCGACATCAGGTAGAACCCGCCGATGATGCCGATCGCCCAGTTGACCGACGTGCGCGCGTCCTTGGCCGTCGGCACCGTGTAGAAGCGGATCAGGATGTGCGGCAGGCCGGCCGTGCCGAGCACCAGCGCCAGGCCGAGCGACAGGAAGTCGATCTGGCTGGTCGTGGTGGCGCCGTACTTCAGCCCGGGCTGGAGGAACGCCTCGCCCTTGCCGGTGTGCTCGGCGGCCCCTCCGAGCAGGTGGCTGAGGTTGAAGTCGAACTTCGCGAGCACCAGGACGGTGATCAGGATGGTGCCGCTGATCAGCAGCACCGCCTTGACGATCTGCACCCAGGTGGTGCCCTTCATGCCGCCGACGGTGACGTAGAAGACCATCAGCGCGCCCACCAGGACGATGGTGAGCCCCTTGGCGAAGTCGCCCTCGACGCCCAGCAGCAGCGTCACCAGGGCGCCCGCCCCGACCATCTGGGCGAGCAGGTAGAAGATCGACACGACGACCGTCGACGTGGCCGCCGCCGTACGGACCGGGCGCTGCCTCATGCGGAACGCCAGCTGGTCGGCCATCGTGAAGCGGCCGGAGTTGCGCAGCAGCTCGGCGATGAGCAGCAGCGCGAGCAGCCAGGCCACGAGGAACCCGATCGAGTAGAGGAAGCCGTCGTAGCCGGCCAGGGCGATCAGCCCGGAGATGCCGAGGAACGACGCCGCGCTCATGTAGTCGCCGGAGATCGCCAGGCCGTTCTGGAACCCGCTGAACGACCGGCCGCCGGCGTAGTAGTCGGCGGCGCTCTTGTTCTGGCGGCTCGCCCAGAACGTGATCGCGACCGTGATGCCGACGACGACGATGAACAGGATCGTCGCGAGTGTCTCGGAGCTCATCGCCCGGCACCTCCGTTGCTCTCGGTGTTGAAGCGGAGCTCGACGTCGCGGGCCAGCTGGTCGACGTTGCGGTTCATGTACCGCGAGTAGAGCCAGGCCAGCAGGAACGTCGAGGCGAACTGCAGGAGCCCGAAGACCAGGCCGACGTTGATGTGGCCGACCACCTTCTTGCTCATGAAGTCGTCGGCCCAGTTGCTCATCACGACGTAGAGCAGGTACCAGGCCAGGAACACCGCGGTGGCGGGGAAGGCGAAGTTGCGGAACCTGCGCCGCAGCTCCTTGAAGTCGGCGGACTCGTGCAGCTCGTCGTAGACCGGGTCGTGCCGACTGGCCTGGTCATGCGGGCGATAGGCATCGGTTGCATCGGTGGACATCACTGACCCCCTCGAGAAACGATGTGATGCGCCGCACACTAGGAGCCCGCGGAGGCACCGGCACCGAGCGCGCGCGGAGGCTGCGGCGGGTGGCCGGCGGGTGTCGCCGAACGGTCGGTAGGGCGCGACGAACGGTCAGCCGCGGTCGAGCGGGACGACCTCCGGGGTGTGCAGCCTGACCATGAACCGGCCCGCGTGGCCGGGGACGCTCGCGCGGGTGGCGATCGAGACGCCCACCATCACGGCGAACGCGAGGGGCACGCTCCAGGCCGCGGGCTGGCCCAGCAGCACGTCACGCCACGTCTCGGGTGTCCCGTCGTAGAGCGTCCAGGCCACGCCGGCGCTGGAGCCGAGCCCGCCGGCGAGCAGCCCCGCGACCGCGCCGGCCGGGGTGAGGTCGCGCCACCAGATGCCGAGCACCAGCAGGGGGCAGAACGTCGACGCGGCGACGGCGAAGGCCAGGCCGACGGCCCGGGCGACCGACAGGTCGGGGGCCAGGATCGCGGCCGCGAGCGGGACGCCGACCGCGAAGGTGGCGGCGACCCGGAACGCCGAGACGCCCGAGAACCGGCCGCCGAGCACGTCCTGCGCGAGCACGCCGGACACCGCGATCGCGAGCCCCGAGGAGGTGGACAGGAACGCCGCGAACGCGCCCGCGGTCACCAGGCCGGTGAGCAGGTCGCCGCTCAGCCCCCCGAGCATCAGCCGGGGCAGCTCGAGCACCAGGGTGTCGTCGGCGTCGGCGCCGTACGCGCGGCCGAGGACGGCGTAGACCGGCGGCAGCAGGTAGAAGACCCCGAGCAGGGCGAGCACGGTCAGCGTGGTCCGGCGGGCCGCCCCGCCGTCGGGGTTGGTGTAGAAGCGCACCACGACGTGCGGGAGGCCCATCGTGCCGAGGAAGGTGGCCAGCACGATCGAGTACGTCGTGTAGAGGCCCTGGTTGCCCTCGCCCAGCGGCAGCGACCAGCCGGCTCCCCCGCCGGTCGGGTCGGGCCGGCCGTCACCGGACCAGATGACCAGGAGGACGGCGGCCGGGACGAGCAGGGCGGTGAGCTTGAGCCAGTACTGGAAGGCCTGGACGAAGGTGATGCTGCGCATCCCGCCGCTGCTCACGTTGACCACGACGACGGCACCGACGACCAGCGCGCCGACCCACTTCGGTGCGTCGACCGCAGCGGTGAGGGTGAGGCCGGCGCCCTGGAACTGGGGCAGCAGGTAGAGCCAGCCGATCGCGACGACCAGCACCGAGCACAGGGCGCGGACCCGCCGTGAGCCGAGCCGCGCCTCGGCGAAGTCGGGGAGCGTGTAGGCGCCGCTGCGGCGCAGCGGAGCGGCCACGAGGACCAGCAGCACGAGGTAGCCCGCGGTCCAGCCGATCGGGTACCAGAGCATCTGCGCGCCCGCGGTGAGCACGAGTGCGGCGACGCCGAGGAACGACGCGGCGGAGAGGTACTCGCCGCCGATCGCCGACGCGTTGAGGCCCGGCCGGACGCTGCGGGAGGCGACGTAGAAGTCGCTGGTGGTGCGGGAGATCCGGAGCCCGTAGCTGCCGATCGCCAGGGTCGCGAGGCTGACCACGAGCAGCGCGACCAGGCCGGGTACGCCGTCGGTGGTCATGACGCGTCGTCCTCCTCGTCGAGGACCTCGAGCAGCAGGACGAAGTCGCGCTCGTTGCGCTCGGCCCGCTGGACGAAGCGGATGCCGAGCAGCAGCAGCCAGGGGTAGACGAGCACCCCGAGCAGCAGCCACGCGAGTGGCACCCACAGGACGTGGACCTCCGCGAGGTCCGGGAAGAGACGGAACAGGAGCGGGAGCGAGCCGACGGTGAGGGCGAGGAGCCCGAGGATCCGCACGCCCAGCGCGAGCTGCTCGCGCAGCAGGCTGCCGAGGTAGACGTCGCCCAGCGCGGTCTGCTCGTCGATGTCGCCGGTCCGGGCGAGCGGGACGTGCCTGCGTCGTGGCGGTCCGGTGACCCGCACCCGGGCGGGCGGGCGCTCCTCGTTCATGAGGTGGCTCGTCTGCCCAGCAGCTCGCGCAGCTCCCGGGTGTGCCGGCGGCTGACCACGAGGTCGGTGGAGTCGTCGCGCGGACCCACCGCCACCGTGCAGCGCCCCGCCTCCATCCGCACCTCGGTGATGTGGCGCAGCGCGACCAGCAGCGACCTGTGGATCCGGACGAAACCGGCGCCGGCCCACTCCTCCTCGAGAGTGGCGAGCGGCACCCGGATCAGGTGCGCGCGCTCGGCCGTGTGCAGCCGGGCGTAGTCGCCGTGCGCCTCGACGTAGGTCACGTCGGAGCGGTCGACGAACCGGGTCACGCCGCCGAGCTCGACCGGGATCTGCACGTCCTCGGCCGGCGCGGGAGCCCGGTCGCCGCCCTCGATCACCCTGCGGATCGCCTCGGCGAGCCGGTCCTCGCGGACCGGCTTGAGCACGTAGTCGACCGCGTGAAGCTCGAACGCGTCGACCGCGTGCGCCTCGTGGGCGGTGACGAACACGACCGGCGGTGGGGCCCGGAACCGCTTGAGCACCTGGGCGAGCTCGAGCCCGGTCAGCCCGGGCATCTGGATGTCGAGGAACACCGCGTCGACCTCGCGCTCGTGCAGGATCCGCAGCGCCGCGGTCGCGGAGTCGCAGGCGACCACCTCGCCGATGCGCTCGTCGTTCTCGAGGAGGTACTGCAGCTCGTCGAGCGCCGGTCGCTCGTCGTCGACGACCAGCACCCGGAGCGGGACTCACGCCGTCACCCCCGGTGCGAACTTCGGCACCCGCACGGTCACCCTGGTCCCGGCGCCGCGGGCGGTCTCCACGACGAGGCCGTAGTCGTCGCCGTACGTCGCGCGCAGCCGCGCGTCGACGTTGCCGAGCCCGATCGAGTCGATGCTGACGTCGCCGGCGAGCGCGCGGCGTACCTTCTCCGGGTCCTCACCGGCACCGTCGTCCTCGACCTCGATGAGGCACTCCTGGCCACGGTCGTGGGCCTGGATGGTGATGGTGCCGGTGCCCTGGGCGCCCTCGAGCCCGTGCCGGACGGCGTTCTCGACGAGGGGCTGGATGCAGAGGAACGGCACCGCCACCGGCAGCACCTCGGGCGCGATGCTGAGCTTCACCGACAGCCGGTCGCCGAACCGGGCCTGCTCCAGGAGCAGGTAGCGCTCGATCGAGCGGAGCTCCTCGGCCAGGGTCGTGAAGTCGCCGTGCCTGCGGAAGGAGTAGCGGGTGAAGTCCGCGAACTCCTGCAGCAGCGAGCGCGCCCGGTCCGGGTCGGTGCGCACGAAGCTCGCGATGGCGTTGAGCGAGTTGTAGATGAAGTGCGGGCTGATCTGGGCGCGCAGGGCGCGCACCTCCGCCTCCATCAGCAGGGTGCGGCTCGCGTCGAGCTCGGCCAGCTCGAGCTGGCCGGAGACCCACTGCGCGGCCTCGTCGGCCGCAAGCGCGAGGCCTGCGGTGGGGTACGGCGCGAACGCGGTCAGCGTGCCGACGATCCGCTCGTCCACGACCAACGGGCTCACGACCGCGGTGCGGACCGCGCAGCCCGGGACGTCGCACGGCAGGTCGCCCCGCCCGAAGCTCTGGGTCCGACCCTTGTCGACGGTGGTCGCCACCAGCGCGCTGACCTGGCCCTCGTGGTGCGCGCCCTCGCCGTCCCACGCCAGGCAGCCCGCGGTGTCGGTGACCGCCAGCGCCGGTGTGCCGAGCAGGTCGCGCAGGTGGCGCACCGCGCGCTCGGCACTGGCACTGGTCAGCCCCTCCCGCAGCGCCGGGCGAGGCGAGGGACGCGGTGTGCAGCGTCCGGAACGCGGCGCGGTCCGCCTCCGAGCCCAGGTGGGTCCGACGCCACACGCGCATGCGGACAGCATGACGGAAGGCACGTCCCCGGGCTCTACGGCAGCGAGGTGCAGGCGTACGACGCGGCGTACCGCTGCTCCAGTGCCGTCCTTACGGCACCATCCAGTCCAGCACCGCCGTCGACTGCAGCCAGGCCAGCACGCACATCACCGCGAGCAGCAACAGGCTCCAGCCGATCACCTTGCGGAAGATGTCGCCTTCCTTGCCGGCCAGGCCGACGGCGGCCGCGGCGATGGCGAGGTTCTGCGGGCTGATCATCTTGCCGAGCACGCCGCCCGACGAGTTCGAGCCGGCCATCAGCACCGGGTCGAGCCCCGCCGAGCCCGCCGTCTGCACCTGGAGGGCGCCGAAGAGGGCGTTGGACGACGTGTCCGACCCGGTGACGGCGACGCCGAGCCAGCCGATGATCGGCGACAGGATCGCGAAGGCGCTGCCCGCCTGGGCCAGCCACGCGCCGAGGGAGCCGGTCTGGCCGGAGAGGTTCATGACGTAGGCGAGGCCGAGCACGGCCATCACGGTGACGATCGCGGACCGCAGCTCGACGTAGGTCTTGCCGTAGGTGCGCACGGCCTGGCCGGGCTTCACCCGGAGGATCACCGCCGTGATGATGCCGGCCAGGACCATCAGCGTGCCGGCGGCCGGCAGCCAGTTGAGCGTGTAGTTGGTCGTCGCGACCCGGTCGCCCGCGGGGTTGAACACGTCGAGGCCGGGCCAGGCGAAGATCTTGGTCCACGGCTCCTTGGCCAGCTGCTCCTTCACCGCGGTGATGTTGGTGATCGAGAAGATCGCGATGATCACGGCGTACGGCGCGTAGGCGCGCACGACGTCCGCGCGCGTGTCGACGTGGTCGGGGTGGCTGAGGTCGTCGGGCCCCGAGGAGGTCCCGCCGGACGACGTACCGCTGCCCACGGAGACCGACTCCGGGAGCGTCGACGGCTCGGCCGTGAGCACCTCCGCCGGCTGCCAGACCCGGACGAGGAGCACCACCGAGCCGGCCGCCACCAGCGAGGCGATGATGTCGGTCAGCGTCACGGAGATGTAGTTGGACGCGACGAACTGCGCCACCGCGAACGCGACGCCGCAGGTGATCGCCGGGAGCCAGGCGTTCCGGACGCCGCGGCGGCCGTCGACGATGAGCACCAGGATGAGTGGCACGACGACGGCGAGCAGTGGTGTCTGCCGGCCGACCATCGCGCCGAGCGTGTCGGTGTCGAGCCGCGGGTCGTCGGAGGCGCCGGAGGCCACGGTGCCCAGCGTCACGATCGGAGTGGCCAGCGCGCCGAAGGCGACCGGCGCGGTGTTGGCGACCAGGGCGACGACGGCGGCCTTCATCGGCTGGAAGCCCAGGGCCATCAGCATGACCACGGTGATCGCGACCGGCGTGCCGAACCCGGCCAGCGCCTCGAGCAGCGCCCCGAAGCAGAACGCGATGATGATCGCCTGGACCCGCTGGTCGGGGCTCACCTTCTCGAAGGAGCGCCGCAGCACGTCGAAGTGCCCCGAGGCGACGGTGAGGTTGTAGACCCAGATCGCGTTGATGACGATCCAGAGGATCGGGAAGAACCCGAACGCCGCGCCCTCGGTGCCGGCGAGCAGGGCCTGCCCGACCGGCATCTCGAAGAACGTGATCGCCACGAGCAGCGCGACGGCGAGCGAGATCAGGCCGGCCACCCAGGCCTTGATCCTGAGCCCGCCCAGGAGCACGAACAGGGCGAGCAGCGGCAGTGCACCGCACAGCGCGCTCAGGGCGAGCGAGTCACTGACGGGCTGGAGGTCCTGTTGAAACATGCACGTCCGGTTGCCAGATGTGGCTCCGGTCACACCCCGTGCTCTAGTTGAAGTCGATGAGCAGCATGTCGGTCGACGAGCCGTCGGAGACGAGGCCGTCGCCGTCCTCGGTCGAGCCGTTGTCGGTGAGCGTCGGTGTCACGCGGTCGAGCAGCTGGGAGCGGAAGCACGTGGCGGTGTAGGGGAGCTGCATGCCGTCGCGGCCCCGGCCGTAGTCCTCGTAGAACGCGAGCACCTCAGCCATCTTCGCCTCCTGCTCGGGCGCCGAGAGGCTCGCGACGTTGGAGCGGGAGCGGACCAGGTCGCGGATCGAGTGCTGGTCGACGACCTGCCAGAACCGGAACGCCTCCTGCTCGACCTCGCCGAACAGCCTCGACCTCGCGAGCACCTCGGCCGGGTCCGTCAGGTGGTCGAGGGTGCCGATCAGCTTGCCGAGCCTCTTGACCCAGGGGATGCGCTCGTCGCGCTGGTTCCAGACCAGGGAGAGCCGGCCGCGCGGACGCAGCACGCGTGCGATCTCGGGCAGTGCCTTGTCGTGGTCGAACCAGTGGAACGCCTGGGCGCTCACCACCACGTCGTACGACGAGTCGCCGGAGGGGATCTCCTCGGCGGTGGCCTGCGAGACCCGGACGTCGGGGAGCTTCTTGCCGAGGATGGCGAGCATCTTCGGGTCCGGGTCGGTGGCGTGCACCTCGTGGCCGAGGGCGACGAGCTGCTCGGTCAGCTTGCCGGTGCCGGCGCCGAGCTCGAGGACGCTCAACGCTTGTCCCTGGGACTGACCCTGGGGGTGCGGGTCGGAGGTCAGCCAGGCGGCGGCCTCGCGCGGGTAGGTGGGGCGGCCTCGGTCGTAGGCGTCCGCGACGCCGCCGAAGGAGCGCGCCGGCTCGGGCCTGCCGTCAGGGTGGATGCTCATCCCTCCCAAAGTAGCCGCTGGATAGCCTCATCAACGTGAGCCATTCCGACGATCCCCTCGCCTGGTTGGCGTCGTTGGAGGGCGTGCCGTCGGCGTTCGCGGCGGCGCGCGACGGCATCGACGTCGTGCTCAGGGACCGGGGGCTGCGTCGTACGTCGCCGGAGACGACCGCCGAGTCGCTGCTCCGCGGCGCCCACGCATCGGCGGTGCTGGAGGGGTCCTCGTCGTCGCTGGCGGAGGTGCGGTCCGGCTCGGTCGACCCGGTCGCCGCCGCCGCGGTGCGGCTCTCGGCGGGGCTGCTCGGCCTGGCGCCGACGCTGAGCCGGCAGCCGCTGCAGGTCCTCGCGCGGCTGCACACGCTGGCCGCCGCGGGCTCGGTCGACGACTCCGAGCTGGGCCGGCCGCGGGACGCCGGCTCCGCCGGACGGCTGCAGGGAGTGGCGCGGCTGCTGAGCGGACCGGCGACGGTGCCGGCCCTGCTGCTCGCTGCGGTGGTGCACGCGGACCTCGCGACCACGACGCCGTTCGTCACCCACAACGGGCTCGTCGCCCGGGCCGCCGAGCGCCTGGTGCTGGTCGCGCGCGGGGTGGACGAGAAGTCGCTGACGGTGCCCGAGGCGGCGCACCTGGCGCTGCGGGCCGAGTACGAGTCCAACCTCCGCGCCTACCGCGAGGGCGGCCCGGACGGCGTCCACGCGTGGCTGCTCTACGCGGCCGAGGCCTACGCCGCGGCCGCCGAGGCGAGCCCGCTGCGCCGCGCCGCGGGGTAGCCGGAAGCGCGCTGCGCGACCCGGTGCGCAACTTGCTGCGCCACCTGCTGCACCACCTGCTGGACACACAGAAACGGCCTCCGAGGAGGCCGCACCCGCCCCTCAAGATCCTCCTGTGCGCCCGAGATTTCAAGGTCTTGAGAGTCCCGCCGAACCGGCGTAGACATGTGGCGACAACTCAAGAAGCCACACGTGAACCGGGTACCCACGCGGCGATCTACCCTTCGCAGAGGGCGCTTGCCATGCGGAAACTGTCCGCGGCAGTAGTTAGATGTTGCACGCCTGGTAGCCGGGTTCACGTGTCAGCGGTGGCATCCGAGGTCCAAGACCTTGGGTGCCACCTGCATGTCACGGGCGGGGGGTCTGGGCCTGCGCTCGTGGCACCGGTTCGGGGCGGCCCCGGGGTTCTTGCCCCGGGGCTGCGGACCTGTCCGAGGACTCGAGGTCAGTCGCTCGGGCGCCTGCGTCGCGCGTTGGCCCAGAGCACGCCGCCGACGGCGACCACGCCGCCGACCGCGAGGGCGGCCAGCGTGGGCCTGGCCGGGACCCTGCTCCTCAGCGCCACCGGCTTGGTGAAGACCAGGATCGGCCACCCGTGGGTCGCGGCGGCCCGGCGGAGCTCCTTGTCGGGGTTGACCACGTGGGCGTGGCCCACCACCTCCAGCATCGGGAGGTCGGTGACCGAGTCGCTGTAGGCGAAGCTGGCCGCCAGGTCGTAGCCGCGCTGCTCGGCCAGCTCCACGATCGCCCGGGCCTTCTCGTCGGCGTACGCGTAGTAGTCGATGTTGCCGGTGTACTTGCCGTCGACCTCCTCGAGCCGGGTGGCGACCACGATGTCCGCGCCCAGCATCGCGCCGATCGGCTCGACCACCTCGGTGCCGCTCGTGGAGACGATGACGATGTCCCGACCGGCGAGCTTGTGCTCCTCGATGAGACTGACCGCCTCGTCGTAGACCAGCGGCTCGACGACGTTGTGCAGCGTGTCCGCCACGATCTCGCGGACCGTGGCGACGTCCCAGCCGGCGACGAGGGTCGACATGAACGCCCGCATCTTCTCCATCTGGTCGTGGTCGGCGCCGCCGAGGACGTAGACGAACTGGGCGTACGTCGAGCGCAGCACCGCGCGCCGCGAGATGAGGCCGCCGGCCTGGAACGGCTTGCTGAAGGCCATGGTGCTCGACTTGGCGATGATCGTCTTGTCGAGGTCGAAGAACGCCGCGCTGCGAACGAGCGGAGCGGCCATGCCTCCATGGTAGGGATCCCGCAGCCGTCCACAGGTGAGCCTCCCCGGCGGCCTGTCCACAGGCGGGCGGCCGACTGCGCGATCGCGTCTGTCCACCCGGCGACCCTCGTCGCATGGACCACCCTGCGCGCCAGCCGCTGCTCGCCACCTCCGACGTCGCCCTCGCCGAGGAGCTCACCCGGCTCTCCGCCGCCGCGGGGGCCGCGGTCGAGGTCGCCTCGACGGCGCCCGAGGTGCTGGGCGCGTGGAGCACCGCGCCGGTGGTGCTCGTCGGCGCCGACCTCGTGCCGGCGCTCGTCGAGCTGGCGCCGCCGCGCCGGCCCGGGGTCCAGGTCGTGGCGTGGGCGCCCGCGCCGGCGGGGTCGTTCCGTGACGCGCTGCTCGTCGGCGCCGAGCGGGTCGTCGAGCTGCCCGTCGGCGCCGAGCTGGTCGCCGAGCTGCTCACCGACCTCGAGGAGGTGGGCCGGGGCGAGGGTGTCCTGGTCGGGGTGGTGGGCGGCTCCGGTGGCGCCGGGGCGACCACGCTGGCCTGCGGGCTCGGCCAGGTGGCGGCGGGCCGGGGGCCCACGCTGGTCGTCGACCTCGATCCGCTGGGGCCCGGGTGCGACCGGGTGCTTGCGCTCGACGAGGTGCCCGGCGTGCGGTGGGACTCCCTCGGCACGGCGTCGGGCCGCCTGAGCGGGCGCTCGCTGCGAGAGGCGGTCCCTCGCCGCGACCGGCTCGGTGTGCTGGGGTGGGCATCCACTCCCTCCACACTCGACGTGGGCGCAGTTCGTGAGGCCCTGTCGGCGGCGCGACGGGGTCACGACCTCGTGGTCGTCGACCTCCCGCGCTCGGGCGAGCTCGTGGTCGAGACGGTCGCGCGCTGCGTCCTGGTCGTCCTGGTCGTCGTGCCCACCGTCACGGGGGTCGCCGCGGCGTCCCGGTGGGTGGCCGCGCTGCCCGACCGGGGCCGGGTCGGCCTGCTGGTCAGGGGCCGCGGTGCCGACCCGCGCCGCGTGTCGGCCCTCGTCGGAGCCCCGGTGCTCACGACCATGGCCGACCAGCGCGGGCTCGCCGAGGCGCTCGACCTGGGGCTGGGCCCGGTCCGGTCCCGGCGCGGCCCGCTCGCGGTCGCCGCCCGTGAGCTGCTCGCCGCTCTGGGACCGACGGCGGTCGCAGCATGAGCATCGCCGAGGTCGAGCCCGAGGTCGTCGACCGTGTCCGCCAACGTCTCGCCGACCGCCCCGGCGACCTCTCCCCGCACCGGGTGGCCGAGGCGTTGCGGGCGGCTGGCCGCCCGGTCGGCGACGCGACGGTGCTCGCGGTGTACGAGGCGCTGCGTCGCGACGTGCTCGGCGCCGGGCCTCTCGAGCCGCTGCTCCGCCAGCCGGGCGTCACCGACGTGCTGGTCAACGGTCCCGACCAGGTCTTCGTCGACCGTGGTGACGGGCTGGAGGCGACCACGGTGCGGTTCTCCGACGACGAGTCCGTGCGCCGGCTCGCCCAGCGGCTGGCCGCCATGGCCGGGCGGCGTCTCGACGACTCCGCGCCGTTCGCCGACCTGCGGCTTCCCGACGGCAGCCGTTGTCACGCCGTGCTCGCGCCGGTGTCCCGGCCCGGCACCGCCATCTCGCTCCGGGTGCCGCCCGCGCGGGCCTTCACCCTCGACGAGCTGCTCGGTGCCGGGACCTTGACCAAGGGAGGCGCCGAGCTGCTGCAGGCGCTGGTCGCGGCCCGGGTGGCCTTCCTGGTCAGCGGCGGCACCGGCAGTGGCAAGACGACGCTCCTCGCCGCCCTGCTGTCCATGGTCGACCCCGCCGAGCGTCTCGTCCTGGTCGAGGATGCCTCCGAGCTGCGCCCGGACCATCCCCATGTCGTCGCGCTGGAGGGCCGGCCGGCCAACGTCGAGGGCGCGGGGGCCATCGACCTCCGCACGTTGGTCCGGCAGGCCCTGCGGATGCGTCCCGACCGGCTGGTCGTCGGTGAGGTGCGCGGTGCCGAGGTGGTCGACCTGCTGGCCGCGCTCAACACCGGCCACGACGGCGGCTGCGGCACCCTGCACGCCAACTCCGCCGTCGACGTGCCGGCCCGGCTCGAGGCACTCGCTCTTGCCGCGGGCCTCGATCGGGCGGCGACGCACAGCCAGCTCGCCTCAGGGGTCGCCGCGGTGGTGCACCTGGCGCGGGGGCGCGACGGGGTGCGCCGGCTGGCCGAGATCGCGGTGCCCCGTCGCGGGTCCGACGGGCTCGTCACGATGCTCCCCGCCGTCTCGCTGGTCGGCGGAGCACTCCGTGACGGGGCTGGAGCGGCCGAGCTGGCCCGGGTGCTCGGCCGATGACCGGCCTGGTCGTCGTGGCGGCACTGGCCGCCGCAGCCGCGCTGGCACTTTTCGCTCCGGTGCGGCCGCGGCTGCCCGCACCGCCGGAGTCGAGGCCGCTGGGCCGCGGGCCGGCGTCGTTGCTGGTGCTCGTTCCGCTGCTGGTCTGGCTGCCACCCCGATGGCTGGTGCCCTCCGTCGTCGGCGCCTGCGCCCTCGGTGTCGCCTGGCTGCTGTGGGTTCGCCGTCGCGAGCGCCGACGCGCTCAGGTGACCGGCGGTCGCGTGCTCGAGGCGTGCGAGCACCTCGCCTCGGAGCTGGCCTCCGGGCAGCCACCCGGTGCAGCCCTGGCGAGGGCGGCGGACGACTGGCCGGTGCTCGCGCCGGTGGCCGAGGCGTTCCGGGTCGGGTCCGACGTGCCCGCGGCGCTGCGCACCGTCGCGGCGCGGCCCGGAGCCGACGACCTCCGGCTGCTCGCCGCCGCTTGGCACGTGGCCCACCGGACGGGGCAGGGGCTGGCCGACGCGGTCGACCGCGTGGCCCGGCAGCTGGTCGACGCCCGGGCCACCAGGCGGGTGGTGGACGGCGAGCTCGCGTCGGCCCGGGCGACGGCCCGTCTGGTCGCGATCCTGCCGGTGGCCGCCTTGTTGATGGGCTCCGGCGTCGGCGGCGACCCGGTCGGCTTCCTGCTGCGCACCCCCGCCGGCTGGCTCTGCCTCGCGACCGGACTGGCCTTCGGCCTGGCCGGGCTGTGGTGGATCGAGGCGCTGGCGCGTGACGCGGACCGCGGCGCATGAACGCCCCGACGACGTGAGCGACCCGGCCTGGCTCGCGATCGTGGCCGCGTGCGCCGCGACGGCGCTTGTGGTGCCCGCTCAGACGACCCTGGCCCTGCCGGTCGCGGCGGCGAGGATCCGTCCTGACCGTGACTGGCTCCGGCGCTGGCGGCCGCTGTGGGTGCTGCTCTCCGGTGCCGCGGTGGCCGCCTTCCTCGGCGGCGCGGTGGGTCTGGCGGCAGCGCCGGTGGCGGCGGTCACGACCTGGCTGGTCATCGAGCGGTCCGAGCCCGGCTCGGTCCGTCGCACCCGCGAGCTGGCGCGCCGCGACCTGCCGCACGTGGTCGGCCTGCTGGCCGACGCGCTGCGGTCCGGCCAGCCGCCGGTCGACGCGCTGGCCGTGGTCGCCGGAGCGCTGCCCGGACCGGCCGCGGCCCGGCTGGCTGAGGTGGTGCCGCGGCTGCGGCTCGGGGTCGACCCGGTCAAGGTCTGGGCCGACCTGGCCGCCGACCCGGCCCTCGGTCCGTTGGGCCGCGCGCTCGCCCGGGCCCACCGCACGGGCGCTCCCGTGGTGCCCGCGGTCGAACGGCTCGCGGACGAGCTGACCCGGTCGGCGCGCGCCGAGGTCGAGGACCGCGCCAGGGCGGTCGGCGTCAAGGCCGCCGTACCGCTGGGCCTCTGCCTGCTGCCGGCGTTCGTCCTGATCGGGATCGTGCCCGTGGTCGCGGGGCTCCTGACCAGCCTCGGGATCTGACGGAGCCGGCCGTCCACACCGCCAACCGTCCACAACCGGCGTCTCCGGCGCCGCTCTCCACAGCCGGCTCCCCACGCAGCGCACGCCGGGGGCCCGGGCCCGCAGAGTTCGGATCCCGGCCGCGCCGCGGCCACGTCCCCGAAGGAGTCACATGCACCGCACGATCCGACCCGTCCGCGACGAGCGCGGCATCACCACCGCCGAATACGCCGTCGGCACCGCCGCGGGCGCCGGGCTCGCCGGCCTTCTCTACAAGATGCTGACCGGCGGCTTCGGCGACAAGCTGCTCAAGCTGCTCTACGACCACGTCCTGGGCCTGCTCGGCATCGGCTGAGCTGAGATGCCAAAGGCCAGGAGCGCGCGTGGGGCGGCCACGGCCGAGCTGGCGATGGTGCTGCCGCTGCTCGTCGCCGTGTCGATCGGGCTGGTCTGGCTGCTCGCGGTGGGCGCCGCCCAGGTGCGGACCGTCGATGCCGCGCGTGAGACCGCGCGCGCCCTGGCCCGCGGCGACGACCAGGCGACCGCCGTCGCGCGCGGCCTCACGGTCGCACCGGAGGGCAGCCACGTCACGGTCAGCCGCGGAGGTGGCGAGGTGCGGGTGACCGTGACCGGCCGGGTCGAGGGTCCCGGCGGGCTGTTCGCCCACCTCCCCTCCCCGAGGCTGCGGGCCGAGGCGGTGGCCGCCGACGAGGAGGAAGGCGTGACGCCATGACCGGCGGCAGGCCGGACGAGCGCGGCTCCGCGACGCTGTTCGCGGTCGCGGTGATCGGTCTCCTGGTCCTCGTCGGTGCCGCGCTCGGGGTGGTCGGCGCGATGGTCCACGCGCATCGGGCGGCCCAGGCCGCGGCCGACCTCGCGGCGCTCGCCGGAGCCGAGGCTGGCGGCCGGGGCGGCGACCCCTGCGCGGCGGCGGCCGGGGTCGCGCGGGCCAACGGTGCGGAGCTGGACAGCTGTGCCGTCGAGGGCTTCGACGTGCGGCTGCAGGTCACCGTCGCCGGGCCGCACTGGCTGGGGCAGCCCCACGACCTGTCGGCCCAGGCGCGAGCCGGTCCCGCGTGAGGGCGGGGCCGTGATCACAGCGGCAGCTTGAGGCCCTCGTGGGTCGCGACGTACCCGAGCCGCGCATAGAAGCGGTGCGCGTCCGTCCTCGCCTTGTCGGTGGTCAGCTGCGCAAGTCCGGCGCCGTGCTCGCGGCCGTAGTCATGGGCCCAGCGGAACATCGCGTCCCCCAGTCCCGCTCCCCGGGCGGACGCGGCGACCCGCACGGCTTCGATGTTGAGCCGCGTGGTCGCGCCACGGGACAACCCGGGGAGGAGGGTCAGCTGCATGGTGCCGACCACGTCGCCGGCCGGGTCGCGGACCGCGGCCAGGAACTGGTTCGGATCGCGGTCGAGAGCCCGGAAGGCTCGCTCGTAGACCGTCAGGTCGCTCGATTCCCGGCGCACACCGAGCGGGTCGTCGGCAAGCAGCGCGACGATGGCCGGCAGGTCGGCGAGCCGGGCCCGGTCCACGGCGAATCTCTGCTCGCCGGCCACGATCCAGTCCATCGCGTGCGTCAGAGGGTCGGGCGGTCCTGGTCCTCGTGCCTGTCGACGTCCATGCGGCGGTTCGCCTCGACGTCGTCGAGCTGGTCGGAGAGCTTCTCGAGCCGCTTCTGCTCCTTGCGGCGGGCCCACGACCGCTTGGAGCCGGACTTGAGGATCCACAGGCCCCACCAGATCGCGACCGCCGAGCCGACGCCGATGAAGAAGAGGGCCACCGGGTTGATGTCCTGGCCCAGGAACTGCAGCTGCGTCCCGTCGAGCTCGGAGGTGAAGAGCCCGCACACGATCGCCAGCGCGCCCAGCGCGATGAGGACGAGACCCAGGATGACCATGCCGGGACCCTAACGCCCGCCGGCTGCCGAGTCACGGGCCACACGGAGCGCGCCCGACCACCGGTCAGGCGCCGAGCAGCACGTCGAGGAGCCGGATCGCGCCGGACTTGTCGAGGGGGTTGTTCTGGTTGCCGCACTTCGGTGACTGCACACACGACGGGCAGCCCTCGAAGCACTCGCAGGCGGCGATGGTCTCCCGGGTCGCCGTCAGCCACTCGCGCGCCGCGGCGAAGCCCCGCTCGGCGAAGCCGGCGCCCCCGGGGTGGCCGTCGTAGACGAAGACGGTGAGCTGGCCGGTGTCGGCGTGCAGCGCCGTGGAGACCCCGCCGATGTCCCAGCGGTCGCACGTCGCGAAGAGCGGGAGCAGGCCGATGGAGCAGTGCTCGGCGGCGTGCGCCGAGCCGGGCAGGTCGGCCTCGGCCAGCCCGGCTGTCCGCAGGGCACGGTCGGGGACGGTCCACCAGACACCGGTGGTGCGCAGGGTGCGCTCGGGGAGGTCGAGCTCCTGCTCGCCGAGCACCTCTCCGGAGGGTTGGCGCCGCATCTGGAACGAGACGACCTGGTGCGTCACGTCGACCTGGCCGAGCGACAGCCGGCAGTCGCCCCAGCCGCGGTGCTCCCGCTCGGCGACGATGGAGATGTCGGTCGTCTCGCGGGCGGTGGTGGAGTAGGGCGCGTCGGTGCGGCCGATCACGGCGACGTGCTCCTCGAGGTCGAGCGACTCGACCAGCCAGGTCTCACCGCGGTGGACGTAGACCGCACCGGCGTGGGCGGTGGAGTGCGCGCTGCCGGAGTCGACGGTGCCGATCACCCGGCCGGTCTCGGCCTCGACCAGCGCCACCGGGGGACCGCCGGCGGAACGGATGTCGGCGAGGTCGCTGGCCCGTCTGCGGTCGGTCCAGAACCAGCCGCGCGGGCGCTGCCGCAGCAGTCCGGCCCGGGTCAGCTGGTCGACGACCTCGCGGGCGGTGGGCCCGAACATCGGCAGGTCTGCCTCGGTCAGCGGCAGCTCGGCCGCGGCGGCACACAGGTGCGGGCCGAGGACGTAGGGGTTGGTGGGGTCGAACACGGTCGCCTCGACGGGCACGCCGAGCAGCGCCTCGGGGTGGGTGACGAGATAGGTGTCGAGCGGGTCGTCGCGGGCGACCAGGATCCCCAGGGCGTCCTGGGCGCCGCGGCCGGCCCTGCCGACCTGCTGCCAGAACGCCGCCCGGGTGCCCGGGAAGCCGGCGAGCAGCACGGCGTCGAGCCCGCTGACGTCGATGCCGAGCTCCAGGGCGTTGGTGGCCGCCAGACCGGTCAGCTCGCCGGCGCGCAGCTGGCGCTCGAGCTCGCGGCGCTCCTCGGGCAGGTAGCCGCCGCGGTAGGCGGCGACCATCCCCGGCAGCGAGGGGTCGACCTCCGCCAGGAGGCGGGCGGCGGTGATCGCGACCTGCTCGGCGCCGCGGCGGGACCGGATGAAGGCCAGCGTCCGGACGTCCTCGGCGACGAGGTCGGCGAGCAGGTCGGCGGCCTCGGAGGACGCGGCGCGCCGGAGCGGGGCGCCGTTCTCGCCCGTGAACCGGGTGAGCGCGGGCTGCCACATCGCCAGCGAGACCTCGCCGCGCGGCGAGCAGTCACCGGTCACGGCGAGCACGTCCAGACCAGTGAGCCGGCCGGCCGCGGCCTCGGGCTCGGCGACGGTGGCCGAGGCGAGCACGAACGTCGGCCGCGCGCCGTAGGCGGCGCAGATCCGCCGCAGCCGCCGCAGCACCTGGGCGACGTGCGCGCCGAAGACGCCGCGGTAGTGGTGGCACTCGTCGACCACGACGTAGCGGAGCTGGGAGAGGAAGGAGCGCCAGCGCTCGTGGCCGGGCAGCAGTGACCGGTGGAGCATGTCCGGGTTGGTGAGCACGTATTCCGCATGGTCGCGCGCCCACTCGCGCTGGTCGCGACTGCTGTCGCCGTCGTGGGTCGTCACCCGGACGTCGAGGCCGAGTCCCGTGAGTCCGGCGAGCTGGTCCTGGGCCAGCGCCTTGGTGGGCGCGAGGTAGAGGGTCGTGGAGCCGCGCTGGCCGCGTGAGCCGCGCGTGGCCAGCGCCGAGGTCAGAGCCGCCAGCTGGTAGGCGAGCGACTTGCCCGACGCGGTGCCGGTGGCGAGGACGACGTGCTGCCCGGCGTACGCCGCGTCCGCCGCCACGGCCTGGTGCTGCCAGAGCTCGGCCACTCCCCGGGCGCGGTAGGCCGCCACCACCTCCGGGTCGGCCCACTCCGGCCACGGCGCTGTGCGCGCCGGCCGGGCCGGAAGGAGCTCGAGGTGGGTCAGCCGGCCCTCGCGGCCCGGGACGGCTGCCAACCGGTCCATCACCTCCGCCATCGACCGACCCGGTCGCCGGTGGCGGGACGGAGTGGCGGAGGTGGTCACGAGCCGAGCATGGCAAAGGCCGCCGACGGGCTCAGGACCAGACGGCGGAGGCACCGGGAACCAGACCTGTGCATGCGACGTCCTTTGTGGTGCGACCTTTGTACGAGTCTCGGGTCGGCGTGGTTTCATTGTGCTGGCTCAGTGCCGGGGGCGAGGATGTCCCCTGTGCTCGCCGCCGAATCACAGGGGAGTGGGACGTGGACCTGACGCTTGCGACCAACGAGGTCGACGGAGCAACGATCATCGCCGTCGGCGGTGAGATCGACGTCTACACGGCTCCCAAGCTCCGCGACAAGATCACCGAGCTGGTGGCCGGCGGTGTCTACGACATCATCGTCGACATGGAGGCCGTGGAGTTCCTCGACTCCACCGGGCTCGGGGTCCTGGTCGGCGGCCTCAAGAAGGTCCGCGCCCACGACGGCTCGCTCCAGCTCGATCTGCACCCAGGACCGGCTGCTCAAGATCTTCCGGATCACCGGTCTCGCGAAGGTGTTCGTCATCCACGACTCGGCCGACGGGGCGCTCGCGGCCCGCTGAGCCTTCTCGCTCCTCCGACGCCGTGGCGTCGTCCGTGGCGTCGACCGTGGCGTCCTACGGCGCACGAGTGCGACCGGTCACACCCGATGCGGTGATTCCCGCGCCCATGCGTAGACTCCGGCTCGTTCCGCGCCCGGCTCACGCGTCGTTCCGTGACGGCCGGTGCGGCCTGTCGAGCTCGATCCAGATCCGCATGGAGGAATACGAATGACCGGGATCAATCCCGCTGTCGTCGACCTGTCCGGTGGCAATCTCGTGCTGGTCATCGTCGTCGCCCTGATCGCGCTCGCCGCGCTCGGGATGGCCGCGATGTTCCGCAGCGAGGTGCTGTCCGCCGACGAGGGCACCGACAACATGAAGAACATCGCCCTGGCCGTCCAGGAGGGCGCGGACGCGTACCTCCAGCGCCAGTTCCGCACCCTCGCCGTCTTCGCCGTGATCGCGTTCTTCGCGCTGCTCGCGCTGCCGGTCGGCGACATCGACAACGGCATGGTGGTGCGGATCTTCCGGTCCGTCTTCTTCCTGGTCGGCGCGGGCTTCTCCGCGGCGGTCGGCTACCTCGGCATGTCGCTGGCGGTGCGCGCCAACCTGCGCGTCGCCGCGGCGGCCAACACCAAGGGCCGCGAGGTCGCGATGACCATCGGCCTGCGCACCGGCGCGATGGTCGGGATGCTCACCGTCGGTCTCGGCCTCCTCGGCGCGAGCATCGTGGTGATCGCCTTCCAGGGCGACGCGCCCAAGGTGCTCGAGGGCTTCGGCTTCGGTGCCGCCCTGCTCGCGATGTTCATGCGGGTCGGCGGCGGCATCTTCACCAAGGCCGCCGACGTCGGCGCCGACCTGGTCGGCAAGGTCGAGCAGAACATTCCCGAGGACGACCCGCGCAACGCCGCCACCATCGCCGACAACGTGGGCGACAACGTCGGCGACTGCGCCGGCATGGCGGCCGACCTCTTCGAGTCCTACGCCGTCACCCTGGTGGCCGCGCTGATCCTGGGCTCGCAGGCCTTCGGCGACAAGGGCCTCGTCTTCCCGCTGCTGATCCCCGCGATCGGCGCCCTGTGCGCGGTGGGCGGCGTCTACATCACCACGCCCAAGGCCGGCGTCAACGGCCTGACCACCATCAACAACGCCTTCTACATCTCGGCCGCCGTCGCGGCCGTGGCCAGCGTGGTCCTCTCGTTCGTCTACCTGCCGACCTCGTTCGCGGACTTCGGCCCGCTCGGCGGGACGCTGGGCCAGATCTCGTCCGACGCGACCCCGGACGGCAACCCGGCGCTGATCGCCTCCGTCGCGGTGGTCATCGGCATCATCCTTGCGGCCGCGATCCTCGGCCTCACCGGCTACTTCACCGGCACCGAGTACAAGCCGGTCAAGGACGTCGGCAAGACCTCGCTCACCGGTGCCGCGACCGTCATCCTGTCCGGCCTCTCGGTCGGCTTCGAGTCGGCGGTCTACACGACGCTGGTCATCGGCGCGGCCGTCTTCGGCGCGTTCCTGCTCGGCACCGGCTCGCTCGCCATCTCGCTGTTCGCGGTGGCGCTGGCCGGCTGCGGCCTGCTGACCACCGTCGGCTCGATCGTCGCCATGGACACCTTCGGCCCGGTCTCCGACAACGCCCAGGGCGTGGCGGAGATGTCGGGTGACGTGAGCCCCGAGGGCGCGCAGATCCTGACCGACCTCGACGCCGTGGGCAACACGACCAAGGCGATCACCAAGGGCATCGCGATCGCGACCGCGGTGCTGGCCGCGACCGCGCTGTTCGGGTCCTACGCCACCTCGGTGCTGGAGTCCCTGGCCGAGAACAACGCGGACGCGACGGAGCTGCTCGGCTTCTTCGTCTTCGACCCGTCGGTCCTGGTCGGAGTGCTCCTCGGCTCGGCCGTGGTGTTCCTCTTCTCCGGCCTGGCCATCAACGCGGTCGCCCGCGCCGCCGGTGCGGTGGTCTACGAGGTGCGCCGCCAGTTCCGGGAGATCCCCGGGATCATGGAGGGCACCGGCCGTCCGGAGTACGGCAAGGTCGTCGACATCGTCACCAAGGACTCGCTGCGTGAGCTGATCACGCCGGGCGTCCTCGCGGTGCTCGCCCCGGTCGCGGTGGGCTTCGGCCTCGGCTTCACGGCCCTGGCCGGCTTCCTGGCCGGCGCGATCGGCACCGGCACGCTGATGGCCGTCTTCCTGGCCAACTCGGGTGGCGCCTGGGACAACGCCAAGAAGCTGGTCGAGGACGGCAACCACGGTGGCAAGGGGTCGCCCGCCCACGAGGCGACGATCATCGGCGACACCGTGGGTGACCCGTTCAAGGACACCGCCGGCCCGGCCATCAACCCGCTGCTCAAGGTGATGAACCTGGTCTCGCTCCTCATCGCCAGCGCCGTGGTCTCCATGAGCGCCGGTGACGACCAGCACGACGTGTGGCGGATCGTCATCGCCGTGGTGGCCGCAGCGATCATCGTGACCGTCATCTACATCTCCAAGCAGCGGGAGACGGTCATGGGCGACGCCGCTCCTCCGGCCGCCCCCGGCGTCACGGAGACCGACCCGGTCACCACCGCCTGACCCAGCTCCACCCGCTGACCCGCCCGGACTATCCGGGCGGGTCAGCGTCATTTGACGGCCCCTACGCTCGTGGGATGCGTGCCACCTCGCCCGACCTTCCCGTCCGGCTGCGTGGGGCGCTCGAGGCCGCGGGCTTCACCGTCGACGCCGTCCGGGCCCTGCTCGGCGAGGTGGCGGACGCCGCGCTGCTGCGCAACGAGACCACGCCCGCGCTGCGCCGGATGGCGAGCGACCAGGGCCCGCTGGCGACGCTGACCAGGCTGTTCCTGCTCCAGACGACGGTGACCGCGACGGCGGCGGAGGCAGCCCTGCCGGACCTGGTCGACCGGCTCGTGGCGGACGGCATCCTGGACAGGTCCGTCGGCGAGGTGGCGGCCCGCCTGGACGTGCGGCCGTACGCCGCCGACGACAGCACCCTCTGGGTGGTCAGCGACCTCACGCCCGGCCTCGACGGGCTGCCGCAGCGGGTCGGCGCCGACCACGTGCTCGGCATCAGCCCGGCCTCGACCTCGCTGGCCCAGCTCACCGTGCGGGCGCCGGTCGCCCGCAGCCTCGACCTCGGCACCGGCTGCGGCGTCCAGGCGCTGCACCTCGCCGCGCACAGCGACCGCGTGGTGGCGACCGACGTCAACCAGCGGGCGCTCGGCATCGCGCGGTTCAACGCAGCCCTCAACGAGGTCGGCGACCGGGTCGAGGTGCGCGACGGGTCGTTCTTCGAGCCGGTGCACGGCGAGTGCTACGACCTGATCGCCACCAACCCGCCGTTCGTGATCTCGCCCGCGACCGGTGAGCAGCTCGTCTACCGCGACTCGGGGCTGCCCGGGGACCAGGTGGTGGAGAAGATCGTGAGGGCGGCACCCGACCACCTCACCGAGCGTGGCTGGTGCCAGGTGCTCGCGAACTGGGTGGTCGAGCGCGACCGAGCCTGGGACGAGCGGCTCGCGGACTGGCTGACCCCGGACGTCGACGCACTGGTCGTGCAGCGCGAGCTCGTCGACCCCGCGGCGTACGTCGAGCTGTGGCTCAAGGACTCCGGGCACCATCCGGCCACGGGCGGGGATCCTGCCGAGTACCGCCGTCGCTACGACACCTGGCTGTCCTGGCTGGAGGAGCAGCGGGTCGAGGCGGTCGGGTTCGGCTGGGTCAACCTGCGCAACGGCGGCACCGGCCGGCACGACCTCTGGGACTGGCCGTACGACGTCGAGCAGCCGATCGCGCCCGCGATCGCCGACTGGGGCTCGGCGATCGGCACCGAGGCGGGGGTGGACAGCCGGCTGCGGATCCGGGACGACGTCGTGCAGGAGACCGTCGGCGCGGCCGGCGCCGAGGATCCCGGGACCATCGTGCTCCGGCAGCAGCGTGGCTTCCGTCGCGCCCGGCAGGCCGACACCGTCACCGCCGCCCTCGTCGGCGCGTGCGACGGCGAGCTGCCGGTCGGCGCGATCCTGGACGCGGTGGCGCAGCTGGTCGATGCGGACGCGGCCGAGACCCGCGCGACGCACGTCCCCGTCGTCCGGGAGCTGGTCGACGAGGGGTTCCTGGTCAGCGAGCAGGCGTGATATCGGTGTGGGTGAAGTCGTCGCCCTTGAACAGCAGTGGCTCTCCGCTGACCTTGGCGAGCGCGTAGGCCATGCAGTCACCGAGGTTGAGCCGAGCTGGCGAGCCGGACTTCTTGCCGAATCGGGCGTAGGCCTCTCGTGCGACCCTGGCCTGCGCACCGTCGAACGGAACGACCGCGATCTCGGTGTCCTCCAGCAGGACATCGAGGAGCTGGTAGCGGGGTTCCCTGATCACGATCGCGATCTCCAGCACGGTTGTCGCCGAGATCCTGGTGGGGTGAGTGGCGATCGCGGCCTTGAACTCGTCCTCCTCCGGCTCGCCGTTGAGGATCGCCACGAGTGCGGACGAATCGGCGATCATTGAGGCAGCCCCCACTCGTCGTAGAGATCATCATCGGTGAGGAAGGGTGCATCGATCGCCTGAGATCGCTTCGCGATCTCCGTCATCCGGCGGATCTTCTCCTCCGGGGTGAGCCGGGTCCGCTCGAGGGCCTCGCTGAGGGCGTCACGGACCGCGCCGGTCATCGACGTCGCCCGGCGCCGGGCGAGCTCGTGGGCGAGCCTGTAGACCTCGGGGTCCTTGATGTTCAAGGTGGGCACGGAGGCGATTCTACCGTGCACGGTAGAACTCACGCCGCCGAGAAGTCCCGGGCCTCCACGGCCCGGTCGCGCACCCGCACCAGCCGTCGTCGTACCGATCCCAGGAGCAGGTCCGGGTGTCCGAGTGCCAGCAGGTCCGGGAGGCCGTCCGGCCGCCACCAGCCCTGGCCCGACGGGTCGCGGTAGCCGAGCCGGTCGAGGTCGGATCGCCCCTGGCCGTCGTAGCGGACGTCGTAGGGACAGGTGTCGTACCTGGCTGGCCTCCGAGTGCGGCGTCGCGGACCGCGCCACGCTGGCACAGGTCGAACGCCTCCGCATCCGCTCCTCCACAGGCCCGCCGCGCACGTCAGGAATGCGCGTCGCGGTACTCCTGGGTCATCTGCAGGACCTGGGTCAGGTTGCCGTCCGGGTCCTCGAAGGTCGAGAAGATGCCGGGGCCGCGGTCCTCGAGCCGGACCGAGAACGTCACGCCCATTCCCTCGATCCGCTCGACGACGCTGGCGGCGTCCTCGGTGTCGATGTTGAGCACGACGCGGGGCTCCGCCGTACGCTCGGCCACGTCGTCGCGGCGGTCGAAGAGGATGCCGAGGCCACCGAGGACGATCGTGCCGTTCTCGTCGGGTACGACGTCGAACGCGGTGCTGTAGAAGGTGCGAAGCCGGTCGGGATCGGTGCTGGCGAGCAGGATGCTCGCGCCGAGATGGCGGGACATGAAGGGACTGACCCGGCGAGTGTGGTGCACTCATCGGTGGCGTCCCGCGTGGCCCCTCGGGGAATCAGAAGTCGTCACCACGCGCTACCGTGACCAGCCGTGACCCCCGCTCGGACGGTGGGTTGCGGCACGCAGAGAGCGTGGACAGAGAAGGAAAAGGCAGGCTGTGGCACACAAGTTGGTGATCGTCGAGTCCCCGGCGAAGGCCCGCACCATCGGCGGGTACCTCGGCCAGGGCTACGTCGTCGAGTCCTCCATCGGCCACATCCGCGACCTCCCGCAGAGTGCCGCGGAGACGCCGGCGAAGATCAAGGACAAGCCGTGGGGCCGCCTGGCGGTCGACGTCGACAACGGCTTCGAGCCCTACTACGTCGTGCCGCGTGACAAGAAGGCACACATCTCCAAGCTGAAGACGCTGCTCAAGGACGCCGACGAGCTCTACCTCGCCACCGACGAGGACCGCGAGGGCGAGGCGATCGCCTGGCACCTGCTCGACGAGCTCAAGCCCAAGGGCATCCCGGTGCACCGGATGGTCTTCCACGAGATCACCAAGGCGGCCATCCTCGCCGCGGTCGCGAACCCCCGGCAGATCAACGACGACCTCGTCGAGGCCCAGGAGGCCCGGCGCATCCTCGACCGCCTCTACGGCTACGAGGTCAGCCCGGTCCTCTGGAAGAAGGTCATGTCCGGCCTGTCCGCCGGCCGGGTGCAGAGCGTCGCGACCCGGCTGGTCGTCGACAAGGAGCGCGACCGGATGAGGTTCCGCGTCGCGTCCTACTGGGACCTCGAGGGCACCTTCGACGCCGGCGCCGAGAAGGACCCGCGGATGTTCCCGGGGCGGCTGCACTCCATCGACGACACCCGGGTGGCCAGCGGCTCCGACTTCGGCGACGACGGCCAGATCAAGGACAAGAAGGGCGGCCGGGTCCACCTCGACCGCGCCGGCGCCGAGGGGCTGGTGCGGGCACTCGACGACACGACGTTCGAGGTCCGCTCGGTCGAGGCCAAGCCCTACCGCCGGCAGCCCTACGCGCCGTTCCGCACCACGACGCTGCAGCAGGAGGCGAGCCGCAAGCTCGGCATGTCCGCGTCGGTGACCATGTCGGTCGCCCAGCGGCTCTACGAGAACGGCTTCATCACCTACATGCGCACCGACTCGACCACGCTGTCGAGCGCCGCGGTCGACGCTGCCCGGTCGCAGGTGCGCGAGCTCTACGGCGCGGAGTACGTCCCCGACGAGCCGCGCGTCTACGCCAGCAAGGTCAAGAACGCCCAGGAGGCGCACGAGGCGATCCGCCCGTCCGGCGAGTCGTTCCGCACGCCGGCCCAGACCGGCCTGACCGGCGAGCAGTTCCGCCTCTACGAGCTGATCTGGATGCGCACGGTCGCCTCGCAGATGAAGGACGCGGTCGGCCAGTCGGTGTCGGTCCGCATCGGTGGCGCGGCGTCCGACGGCCGCGATGTCGTCTTCTCCGCGTCCGGCCGGGTGATCACCTTCCACGGCTTCCTCAAGGCCTACGTCGAGGGCACCGAGGGCGGCAAGCGCTCCGACGACGACCAGGTGCCGCTGCCCGAGCTCCGCGAGGGCGACCCGATCTCCGCGGCAGCCCTCAACGCACTCGGCCACGAGACCAAGCCGCCGGCCCGCTACACCGAGGCCACGCTGATCAAGGAGCTCGAGGACCGCGAGATCGGCCGGCCCTCGACGTACGCCTCGATCATCGGCACCATCCTCAACCGCGGCTACGTCTACAAGAAGGGCACCGCGTTGGTGCCGGCCTGGCTGGCGTTCTCGGTGATCCGGCTGCTGGAGGAGCACTTCCCGCGGCAGATCTCCTACGAGTTCACCGCCGGCATGGAGGACGTGCTCGACGAGATCGCCGCCGGCAACAAGGACCGCGTCTCCGAGCTGCAGGAGTTCTACTTCGGCTCCGCACGGGTGCAGGGGCTGCACGACCTGATCACCAACCTCGGCGAGATCGACGCCCGCGAGCTGGCGACGTTCCCGATCGGCGACCCCGAGCTGGGGATCAACCTGCGCGTCGGCCGCTACGGCCCCTACCTCGAGGGTCCCGACGACGAGGGGAACCCGGCCGGCAAGCGCGCCAACGTCCCCGACGACCTGCCGCCCGACGAGCTCACCCTCGAGAAGGCTCGCGAGCTGTTCGAGAGCCCGGCGGGCGAGGAGATCCAGCTCGGCGTCCATCCCGACAGCGGCCTGGAGGTCGTGGCCAAGAACGGCCGCTACGGCCCCTACGTCACCGAGGTGCTGCCCGAGGACGCACCCAAGACGGCCAAGCCGCGCACCGGCTCGCTGTTCAAGTCGATGTCACTCGACACGATCACCCTCGACGACGCGCTCAAGCTGCTGTCCCTGCCGCGCGTGGTCGGCGCCGACCCGGAGTCCGGTGAGGAGATCACCGCCCAGAACGGGCGCTACGGCCCCTACCTCAAGAAGGGCACCGACTCCCGGTCCCTGACCTCCGAGGACCAGCTGCTGACGATCGGCCTCGACGAGGCGCTGCGGGTCTACGCCCAGCCCAAGCAGCGCGGCCGTGCCGCCGCGGCCCCGCCGCTCAAGGAGCTCGGCAACGACCCCGTGTCCGGGCAGCCGGTCGTGGTGAAGTCGGGCCGGTTCGGCGAGTACGTCACCGACGGCGACTACAACGCCACGCTCCGCAAGGACGACAGCGTCGAGTCGATCACCCTCGAGCGCGCCGCGGAGCTGCTCGCCGAGCGCCGCGAGCGCGGCCCGGCGAAGAAGGCCGCCAAGAAGACGGCCAAGAAGACGACCAAGAAGGCTGCCAAGAAGTCGGCGAAGAAGACGACCAAGAAGGCCGCGAAGAAGAGCTGAGCTCGCTCATTCGTCGCGCAGCCGGGCCATGACCGGGCCGGAGAGCACGCCGTGCACCAGCACGGACGCGACGATGGCGAAGGCGACCGTCGACCACAGGGTGTCCGCGGCCAGGACCGAGTCCTCCTTCCCGGCGTAGGCCAGGTAGTAGATCGACCCGACCCCGCGCACGCCGAAGAAGGCCACCGCCCAGCGCTCACCGCGCTCCAGACACGGCTCGTCGCCGGGTCGTCGCAGGGACAGCGACACCCAGCCGGCCAGCGGCCGGATCACCACGATCAGCCCGAGCCCGATCGCCACCCCCGACCAGGTGAGCGCGCCGAGCAGGCCGCGAGTGAGCGCGATGCCCAGCACCAGCAGCACGAACAGGGTGAGCAGCCGCTCGAGCCGCTCGACGACCTCGTGCATGGCGGCGTGGTAGTCGTGCGACCGCTCCGCGGACCGGAAGGTCATCGCGCACACGAACACGGACAGGAACCCGTAGCCGTCGGCCACCTCGGCGACGCCGTACGCCGAGACCAGGGCCGCCAACGCCAGCAGCGGCTCACCACGCTCGGCGACGCGCAGCGCGTCGCTGCGCGCGCGGAAGGCCACGGCGGCGAGCAGCCGGCCGACCACGATGCCGGCGGCCACGCCGATCAGGACCTTGCCGAGCAGGTACCACCCGAGCCACTCCAGCCCCCACTGCCAGACCGACCCCTCGGTGGCGATCAGGATGGCGGCGTACACGAACGGGAAGGCGAGGCCGTCGTTGAAACCGGCCTCGGAGGTGAGGGAGAAGCGCACCTCGTCGCTCTCGTCCACCTCGTGGTCGCCCGTCTGCGGGCCCGCCACCTGGACGTCGGAGGCGAGCACCGGGTCCGTGGGCGCCAGGGCCGCACCCAGGAGCAGGGCGGCCGCCGGCGCGAGCCCGGCCGCCCAGCCGAGCAGCGCCACGGCCGCGATGCTCAGGGGCATACCGATCGCCAGCAGCCGCCACGTCACTCCCCACCGCCCCCAGCTCGACGGGTCGCGGAGTCGCAGGGGCCGGTCGAGGGCCAGCCCGACACCCATGAGGGCCACGATGACGACGAGCTCGGTCACGTGCTCGATGGCCGCCCGGTTGGCCTGCGGGTCCAGGGGCAGGTCGTCGGGGAGGGACGTCAGCCCCAGGAGCATCCCCACGCCGACCAGCACCATCGGCGCAGAGACGGCCCACCGGTGCAGCAGGTCGGGGAGGACGACGGCGAGCAGCAGGCTGGCGCCGGCCACCAGGTAGACGAGGTCGGCGGTCACGACGGGTGGTACCCAGTCACCGCTGGTTGAGGAGGTTGCGCAGCAACCGTCTCGAAACCGCGCAACGCGGGGCTGGGTCCCTCCCCGCCGCTGGTTGAGGAGGTTGCGCAGCAACCGTCTCGAAACCGCGCAATCCGGGGCTGGGTCCCTCCCCGCCGCTGGTTGAGGAGGTTGCGCAGCAACCGTCTCGAAACCGCCCAACCCGGGGCTGGGACCCTCCCCGCCGCTGGTCGAGCTTGTCGACACCTCCGCAGCGAGGGGCACTCACCTGGGTGCCTTCGCTGCGGTCGTCTCGGCTCGCCGTGAGGTCCTCGCAAGCTCGGCCCTCACGCTCGCTCGACGGGATGATTCACGCCGCGAGCTCGTTCCTCGCTCGCGGCGTGTTCATCCCCACCAAAATGCGGTGGCGATGATGCCGTAGAGGGCGACGAGGGAGGCACCCTCCAGCCACGTGGACTCGCCGTCGAAGGCGATGAACGCCGCCATGATGATCGCGAGCAGCAGCGAGGCCACCAGCAGCGGACTGAGCACCAGCGTCAGCGAGGCCAGACCGAAGACCTGCGACACGATCACCAGCACCGGCGCCAGCACCAGCGCGATCTGGATCGGGCTGTTGAGCACGATCGAGAACGCGTACTCCGAGTTGCCGGCCGCCGCGAGCTGGATCCCGACGACGTTCTCCACCGCGTTGCCGGCGATCGCCACCACCACGAGCCCGGCGAACGCCTCCGAGATCCCGACGGAGTCCATCGTCGGCTCGAGGGCGATCACGAACCAGTCGGAGACGAAGGCCGCGCCGGCGCCCGCCGCCGCGAGGATCCCGATGGCCAGTCCGATCGGCCAGCGCGGCGCGGCGTGACCGGGTGGCTCGCCCTCGTCGTCGTTGGCGTCGCGGCGCAGCGAGAACGGCAGGGACAGCGCGAAGAGCATCAGCAGCACGACCGAGACGATCAGCGAGAACGTCCTCTCGTGCTCCGAGGCCGGGGAGTGCACGAAGTGGGCCAGCGAGGGGATCACCCACGCCGTCACCGAGAGCAGCATCAGGACCACGATCGTGCGGGCCCGCGCGGAGCCGAGCTGCTGGGTGCCGTGCCTGAGGCCGCCGACGAAGAACGCGAGGCCGAGCACGAGCAGCAGGTTGGCCAGGATCGAGCCCACCAGCGCGCCCTTGACCACGTCGACCAGCCCGGCCTTCAGGGAGAAGATGCAGATGAACAGCTCGGGCAGGTTGCCGAGCGCCGACTGCAGGACGCCCGTCGCGCCGGCACCGAACCGGTCGCCCAGCTGCTCCACGGACAGTCCCACCAGCGAGGCCAGCAGACCGATCGCGCCCGCGGCCAGC
This sequence comes from uncultured Actinomycetota bacterium, assembly GCA_963766475.1. Lineage (GTDB taxonomy): Bacteria > Actinomycetota > Actinomycetes > Propionibacteriales > Nocardioidaceae > Nocardioides. The sequence continues at coordinate 362,760 of CAVXZS010000016.1, forward strand.
ACGAAGGCGAGCACGGAGTTCCACCCGCCGAAGTGCGCGAGGCCGGCGAGCAGGACCAGCCCCGCGGCCCCGCCGACGACGAACTTGTCGGAGCGGATGAAGGTCGCGGCGGGGGGATGGGGAGCGGTGGCCGACATGGCCGGAACGCTATCGGGCCGGCTCCGGGTTGGTCGTGTCCCCAGCGCCCCGTAGGTTCTGCCCGTGAGCCTGCCCGTGAGCCTGCCCGCGACGTACGCCCCCACCGGCGTCTTCGTGTGCTTCGAGGGCGGCGAGGGGTCCGGCAAGTCCACCCAGGCGCGGCTGCTGAGCCAGCGGCTCGCGGAGCAGGGCTTCGCCGTGCTCCTCACCTTCGAGCCGGGTGACACGGCCGTGGGCAAGGAGCTGCGCCGGATCGTGCTCAGCCCCGAGACCGGCGAGCTGTCGCACCGCACCGAGGCGCTGCTCTACGCCGCCGACAAGGCCGAGCACGTCGACACGGTCGTGCAGCCGGCCCTCGACCGGGGTGAGGTCGTCATCACCGACCGCTACGTCGACACGCTGCTCGCCTACCAGGGCTCCGGCCGCGAGCTGGCCATGGCCGAGGTCGAGGTGGTCGCGCGGTGGGCCACCCACGGGCTGCGCCCGCACCTGACCGTGGTGCTCGACGTCGACCCGAGTGAGGGGCTGGGCAGGTTCGAGGGCCGCGACCGGATCGAGGCCGAGTCGCTGGACTTCCACGAGCGTGCGCGCCGTTCGTTCCTCGATCTGGCCGCCGCCGACCCCGACCACTACCTCGTCCTCGACGCGCGGAGCCCGGTCGACGAGATCGCGGCGGCCATCGACGTCCGGCTGGCGCCACTGCTCGAGCAGGCGCGGCGACCATGACGGTCTGGGACGACCTGGTCGGACAGCACCGGGTCATCGAGGCGCTGCGGGCGGCGGCCGGCGGCCACGGGATGAGCCACGCGTGGCTGTTCACCGGGCCGCCCGGGTCGGGCCGCTCCAACGCCGCGGTCGCCTTCGCGGCAGCGCTCGAGTGCGAGCGCGGGCAGGGCCCGGAGGCCGGCTGCGGCGAGTGCCACGAGTGCCACACGGTGCTGGCCGGCTCGCACGCCGACGTGACCATGGTCCGCACCGAGAAGCTCTCGATCGGCGTCGACGAGGTCCGCGACCTGGTCCGCCGCTCCGCGCTGGCGCCGTCGGGACGGCGCTCCCAGGTGATGATCGTCGAGGACGCCGACCGGCTCACCGACCAGGCCTGCAACGCCCTGCTCAAGGCGATCGAGGAGCCGACCGCCCGCACCGTCTGGATGCTCTGCGCGCCCACGGTCGAGGACGTGCTCCCGACCATCCGGTCCCGCTGCCGGCTGGTCACGCTCACCACGCCGACGACCGAGGACGTCGCGGCGTTCCTGGTCCGCAAGGACGGTGTGCCCGAGTCGCTCGCCTCGTACGCCGCCCGGGCCAGCCAGGGCCACATCGGCCGGGCCCGCGCCCTGGCCCGCGACGAGAGCACCCGCAACCGCCGGCGCGAGGTGGTCTCCTACCCCGCCAAGCTGACCTCGCTGGGCGCCTGCATGACCGCCGCCGCCAACCTGGCCGAGGTGACGAAGGAGGAGGCCGACCAGCTCACCGGCGACCTCGACGCCCGCGAGAAGGGCGACCTCGACACGGTCTACGGCGTGGTCGAGCGGGGCCGCCGGCCGCGCGACTACGCGCCGGCGCTCTCCGCCCTCGAGCGCGGCCAGCGCACCCGCGCCAAGCGTCGCCACCTCGACATGGTCGACCGCGGGCTGATGGACCTCATCTCCGTCTACCGCGACGCGATCGCGCTCGCGACCGGCGCCGCCGGGACGCTGGTCAACGAGGAGATCCGCGGCGACGTCGAGCTGGTCGCCCGCACCTCGACCCCGGAGCTCAACCTCCAGCGGATTGCGGCCATCTTCGCCGCACGCGAGCAGATGCTGGAGTTCAATGTCCCCGTGGCCCTTGCTCTGGAGTCGATGATGGTTGCCCTCAAGGCTCCCGACCGGGCGCGCGGATGAAGGCGTCCCGGCTGGTCGCCGGGCTCGTCGTGCTCGCGCTCGTGGCGGTCGTGGTGTTCGCGGTCGCCCAGAGCTTCGCCCAGGACGACGTGTCCGGCGACGATGGCGACTCGACGCCCACCCTCGCGCCCACCCCGACGCCAGAGCCGGGCGCCAGCGACCCGCCGGCGGCGGACCTCGCGACGTTCTACGCCCAGGAGCTGACCTGGGAGCCGTGCCGCGGCGACTTCGAGTGCGCCACGCTGACGGTGCCGATCGACTACCAGGACCCGGCCGGGGAGACCATCGACCTGGCGCTGCTCAAGGATCCCGCCGACGACCCGGCGCACCGGGTCGGCTCGCTGGTCGTCAACCCCGGCGGTCCGGGCGCGCCCGGCACGTCGTACGCCGAGAACTCCTCGTTCGCCTTCCGCCCGCAGCTCCGCGACGCCTTCGACATCGTCGGCTTCGACCCGCGCGGCACCGGCGAGTCCGATCCGGTCGACTGCATCTCCGACTCCGACCTCGACGCGTTCGTCGCGGCCGACCCCGACCCGGACACCCCCGAGGAGGGTCAGCAGCTCCAGCAGTCCCTCGAGGCCTTCCACCAGGGTTGCGTGGACAGCTCCGACAGCCTCATCGGCCACGTCACGACGGTCGAGACGGCCCGCGACATGGACGTGCTGCGGGCCGCGCTGGGCGAGTCGCAGATGCTCTACTTCGGTGCGTCCTACGGCACGAAGCTGGGTGCGACCTACGCCGACCTGTTCCCCGACAAGGTCGGCCGGCTGGTGCTCGACGGAGCGGTCGACCTGTCCATCGACTCGCGCCAGCTCAGCCTCGAGCAGGCCGGTGGGTTCGAGGTCGCACTGCGGTCCTACGTCCAGAACTGTGTCGACGACGGCGACTGCTTCCTGGGTGACACCGTCGACGACGGTCTGGCCACCATCCAGGACCTCATCGCGGGCATCGACGAGGAGGCGCTGCCGACCCAGATGGACCGCCCCCTCGAGGTGGGCAACGCGTTCTACGGGCTGGTCGCGCCGCTCTACAACCGGGAGTACTGGTCGATCCTCGACCAGGCGCTTCAGATGGCGATCGACGACGGCGACGGCACGCTCCTGCTCAAGCTCTCGGACGTCTACGAGTCGCGCAACGACGACGGCACCTACAGCGACAACAGTGCCGAGGCGATCCTCGCGATCAACTGCCTCGACGACCCCTACTCGATCCCCGCCGAGGACGTGCCCGACGAGATCCCGGCCTTCGAGGAGGCGTCGCCGACGTTCGGCGACGTGTTCGCGTGGGGGCTGATGGGCTGCCACGGCGTGCAGGCCGAGGCCACCGAGACCGACGACCAGATCGACGCCGCGGGCGCCGCACCGATCGTGGTCGTCGGGACCACCCGCGACCCCGCCACGCCGTACCAATGGGCCGTGCACCTCGCCGACCAGCTGGAGTCCGGCGTGCTGGTCACCCGCGACGGCGACGGGCACACCGGCTACAACACGGGCAACGACTGCGTCGACGAGGCGGTCGAGGGCTACCTGATCGAGGGCGACGTCCCGCAGGACGGGCTCGAGTGCTGACCGGCTGACGTCAGCGCAGCATCCGGGTCAGCCCGACCAGGCTGCCGCGGGTGAAGTCGACCCAGCTGAACGCGTCGTCCCACAGGGTGATCCTCCCGTCGCGGACCTCGAAGGTGCCGCGGACCCAGAACGACGACTGCCACCTGCCCCAGCGGAGCACGTCGGTGCGGTCGGTGAGCACGACGTCGCCGTTGGCGGCCGCGTGGTGGATCGTGATGTCGACCGTCACGCCGCGCTTCTCGGCGTCGAGGAGCATGCCGCCGACCTTGCGTCCGGTGAAGGTCGGCAGCCCGGTGTTCTTCCACACGACGTCCTCGCCCAGCAGGGCGGCTGCTGCCTTCGTGTCCGGGAGGGCCAGGAGCCGGAAGAACTCCCTGACGGTCTGCTCGGGGTCCATGCGCCAAGCGTAGGTACCGAGCCTAGTTACCTGGTGCCTAGAGTGCCTGCGCGATCGCGCGGATCCGCCTGGTGGCCAGCTCGATCATCAGCTGGGCGGCGGGGGAGAGGGTGGCGCCGCGGCGGTGCACGATCGCGAAGTTGTCGTAGAGCCTCGGGCGGAAGCTCACCCAGCCCGCGTTGGGCGCCAGCCGGGGCAGCAGCTGCTCGGCCGCGCCGCGCGGGATGACCGAGTCGGCCAGCCCCAGTCCGACCAGCTCGACGGCGATCTCGACGTCCTCGACCTCGATCCGCGTCGGTGGGTTGCGGCCGGTCTCGTGGAGCAGCTGGCGGAGCATGATCCGGATCGAGTCGGTCCCCCGCCAGGTGGTCTCGGGCATCACCAGACGCGCCTCGGAGAGGCGCTTCGGGGTGACCGGGCTCGCCAGCCGCTCCGGGTCGTTGCTGATGTAGACGATCTCGTCGCGCGCCACCGGCGTCACCTGCATGCCCTCGCTCTCCACCGAGTGGATCGCGATCATCGCCGCCTCCAGCCGGCCCCGCCGGAGCTCCTCGGCGACCTCGGCCGAGTTCTGGCCGATCAGCTCCACCCGGACGCCGGGGTAGCGCTCCAGCACGTCCGCGACCAGCCCGGCGCCGGCGTAGAGCCGCGCGGTGCCGAACATCCCGAAGCGGATCGTCCCGGTCTCGAACGACTTCACCGCCTGCACGGCCCGCCGGGTCTCCTCGGCCGCGGCCAGCGTGCGCTCGGCGTGCGGCCGGAGCGTGTCGGCCACCGTGGTCGGTACGACGCCGCGCCCGACCCGGCGGAACAGCTGGACCCCCAGCGACCTCTCGAGCGCCCGGACCTGCTCGGAGACCGAGGGCTGTGCGTACCCGAGCTCCTCGGCCGCCCGGGTCAGCGACCCGTGCTCGTAGACGCTGAGGAAGCAGGTCAGCTGGTGCAGCGAAAGCATAGGACTCTCCTTGAGGAGACACTGGAAAGTCAGGCTACCCCTATGGCTACTGGTCAGTCACACTGGAGATGTTCGGCAGTACTGACTCTCGCGAGCGACCTGAAGGGGGCTCCCCATGTTCGACCACCACTGCACTGCGTGCGACAAGCGCCAGCTGATCTTCCCCAGCCAGGTCACCTCGCTCGTCAACACCGAGCACGGCATCATCGTGGCCTTCGAGTGCTGGTGCGGCGCCGAGCAGACCATGCTCACCGGCCGCGCCGTCGGCCACCGCGCGCCCGTCGCCGCCTGACCTCGTCGCCGCGTGCACTCGGCGGCCAGAGGCGCTCCCTGCCGACAGGCAGGGAGCGCTTTTTTGCGTTTTGGCGACTGAATGGGCCGATCCGTAGACTTCCGCGGGTTGCCCACGGGCAGCGCGCCGCCTTAGCTCAGTCGGTAGAGCGATTCACTCGTAATGAATAGGTCGTCGGTTCGATTCCGACAGGCGGCTCCCCTCCCAATGTATGAGCCCGGGTCCTCCTTGACCGAGGTGGCTCGGGTTCCTGCCTTACAGGGTTCCGGTAGGTGCTTGACGGTGGCGCCGGTTCCTCCTTGACAGTCGTTCATGGCGCGGCACACGAGACAACGCTCCCGCGCCACCGCCGCGCCCTGGACCCGACCATCCGCGTGCGCAGTCGCTCACCCACCCGCCTAGGTTGGCGGTATGGATGCCCGACAGCTGCTCATCGAGCTGTGCGAGGCGTTGGACGCCCACGCGTGGGACCAGCTCGGCCCCTTGCTGCACGAGGACTTCGTCTGCCGGTACGTGCACACCGGCGAGACCTTCGACAAGGCGTCATGGATCCGACTGAACGCGGACTACCCAGGGTTCGAGCACCTGGTCGTCGAGGATCTGATCGCCGCTGACGATCGAGCAGTTGCTCGCTGTCATGTCACCGGAACCGTCGATGGGCAGCTGGCGCACTACGAAGTCGCGACGTTCCTCTCGAGCACGAACGGGCAGATCATGGCCATCACCGAGGTGTGGACGGATGTCAACGAGGTCGCCCCCGAAGGCACGCGCACGCCGCCAGGGCGACGCGCAGGATCTTGAGCCGATCCAACCCTTGTCCGAAGTGACCCATTCCGCCGCCAATCGGACAGCGGATCGCCCCGAGCCGTGCGGCCGGACCGGAATCGTCCAAGTAGCCCAGAATGGGAACCGTCGTAACCCACCGACTACTCGAAGGAGCCCCTCTTGCTCAAAGACATGTCCGGCGTCGGTGCACTCCAAAGCGCCCTCGCCACGACCAACGAGCTGCTTGCCGCTGTCCTCGACGAGCTCAAGGAGACCAACTCCCAGCGCCTGGATGAGATAGCCAACGAGATGCGGTCGCTGAACGAGAAGGTGGGCAGGCTTTCCCTCACTGACCAGTAGTAGGTGCGTCCGTTCGCCGCCAACGGGGCAGGATCGACCAGCCCGCGTGCGCCATGGGTCGCGCACGAGTGGGCGCAACCTGCACGATCTCACCGTGCTACTCGAGCACGCCGGCCTCGTAGCACCGCACCACCAGCTCCGTGCGGTGCCGGGACCCGGACTTGGCCAGCAGGGAGCGCAGATGGCTCTTGACGGTCTCGACCGACACCACCAGGGACCCGGCGATCTCGGCGTTGGTCTTGCCTACGGCCACGTGGGTGAGGACCTCGCGTTCCCGTGCGGTGAGCCGTGCGACCCAGGCCGGCTCGGTCGGGGTACGGCGACGAGCCGCGACCCGTCGGATCGCCTCGGGGAAGACCAGCGAGTCCGTGCGGGCGACGGTACGCACCGCGGCCAGCAGCTCCTCGGGACGCGCCCGCTTCAGCACGAAGCCGCGCGCACCGGCCAGCAGCGCGTCGTGCACGGCGTCGTCGCTCTCGAACGTCGTGATCACCACCACCGCTGGACCGTCGGGCCGCCCAGCGAGCCGAGCGGTGGCGGCGATGCCGTCGATGCGCGGCATCCGGACGTCCATCAGCACCACGTCGGGCCGGCTCCGCGCCACCAGCGTCGGCACGTCCACGCCGTCGGCGCCCTGGCCCACCACCTCGATGTCGGGCTCGAGGTCGAGGATCGCAGCGAGGCCGGAGCGCACCAGCTCGTCGTCGTCGACCACGACGAGCCGGATCACGTCGTCGGCCGGCCGATCGGCAGCCTGGCGGTCAGCAGCCACGAGTCACCCCCGTCCGGGCCCGCGGTGATCTCGCCGTCGGCGAGCAGCACGCGCTCGCGCAGGCCGCCCAGCCCGGCTCGCCCCAGCTCCCCTCGCTCCGGTGCCGTCGGACCGCCGCGGCCGATCGCGTTGCGGAGCTCGATGCACACAGACTGCTCGTCGGCGTGCAGCCGGAGGGTGGCCGATCCGGCGCCGTGGCGGGTGGCGTTCGTCAGCCCTTCGCGGATCACGGCCCGCGCGGCGTCGCCACAGCGCTGGTCAACGGGCAGGGCCTCGGGAGCGCGGAGCGCGACCTCCAGCGTCGACTCGCGGGCGAGCGCCCGGGCGGCGCCCACCAGGTCCACCGGCACGCCCAACGCTGCGGTGCCGCCGTCCCCGTCCACACCGTCGCGCAAGGTGCGCACCACGCCGTCGACGACCTCCTGCGCCCCTCGGCCCAGGTCCTCCACGGCCGCCAGGGCTCGATCCGCGGCCTGGGGGTCGGTGGCCAGCAGTCGGCGCGCGGCGGTGGCCTGCACCGTCATCGCGGTCAGCGTGTGGCCGAGCTGGTCGTGCAGGTCGCGGGCCACCGCGTTGGCGCTGGCCAGCGCCCGCTCCCGGGAGGCGGCGATGCCGACCCGCTCGACGAGGGTCGGGCCGAGCACGCGCGGCGCGAGCGCGACGAGCAGGCGGGCCGCGGCCCGCACCAGGGTCAGGCACACGACGAGGGCCAGCAGCCCGGGACCGACCAGCCAGGCGGCGTGCCAGCCGGCCCCGGTGTGACTGGTCGTCGCGGTCCCCGGCCAGGTGATGGTGCTATCACCGGAGAACGGGAAGACGAGCAGGCCGACCCCGAACGGCACCAGGTAGAGGACCGCCGCCGCAACCGCGAGCCCGACGCCGGCGAGCAGCGCAAGCCAGGCGGCGCCGCGTCGCCGCGACGCCCACGCGCGCGGCGTACCGACATCGGGCAGCGTGGCCTCGTCGTGGTCCAGCAGGGCCCGCGCCGTCGACACCTCGACCTGCCGCACCGGCGGCAGCAGGGAGGCCCAGACGACGACGGCCAGGAAGACGACGCCGAGCAGGGTCAGCAGCCACCTGTTGAGCGTGCTCAGGTCCGGGGCGGTCAGCGAGGCGCCGATCGTGGAGGTGGCCGCGACCAGCGGCAGGCAGAGGGCGACCGCCAGGAAGACGTGCGCGACGCCGGGCCACACCGACGGTGCCGAACGCCTCACCTCGTCAGCCTCGCATGCCGTGGTCGGCCCCTCCACCCTCGAACGAGTGAGACGGTTCCCTCCGCTGGAGGATGGCCGACAGCCGGGTTTCGGCGACCGTCGAGGTATGACGAGCATGACCACGACTCATATCGACAGGACGGCTCCGGGCGAAGCCGCGGACGGTGCCCGGCGCACCGCCGTCACGGCGTACACGGCGCTGGGATGGGTGGTGCTGTTCTTCGCCTTCCACGTCTACTGGTACCTCGGCGGCTCCTTCGCGAGCCCCGGCGAGCTGCCCCCGCTCGTGCCGCACTCCGATGGGGACGGCTCGGCACGCGCACGTGTGCAGCTGGTCGCGATGATCGTCAGCGTGCCGGTCGACTCCGCCTGGCCGATCGGTGCGTGGGTGTGTCTCGCGATCGCTCGCGGATGGCCCCGAGGGCGACTCGCGGGGGTCGCGCAGATCCTGGTCTGGATCGGCTGTGTGCTGCTCCTCCTGCGCGGCGCATCCGGGCTCCTCGATGACGTGACCCGCGCCACCGGGCTCCTGCACAACGGCATCACCGGGCTCTCGCTCGAGGCCACGACGGGCCATGCCCATCTCCGATGGGCCGACTGGGCGATCGACACCTACTTCTTCGCCGGCGGCATCATCTTCTGGCTCCTCGCTGTTCGCTACCGGGCCCGGCGACCCGAGTCCCGACGCCGTGGTGCTCCTCCTCCTGCGGCGGCCCTCGGACCCCTGGAGCAGCCGTCGGTGCCCGCATGGGCAGAACGGCTGGCACACGTGATCCCGCTGCTCGTCCTGCCCTCCGGCCTGTGGCGCCTTGCGGCGGCCTTCGGCTTCTCCATGGGCATGGTGGACGGCTCGGGGGATCTCGAGGTCATGCGGGGCTGGCCCGCGGTCTACGTCGCCGTCATCAGCCTCGTGACGGAGGCTGTCGCTCTCACCGCCCTCGGGCTGGTCCGCCCGCAGGGGGAGGAGGTCCCGCGGTGGGTGCCGTTCTTCGGCGGCCGCGCCGTCCGTCCGAGGAGCGTGGTCGTTGCCGCCACCGCGGGTTCTGTGGCCCTGATGCTGATCTGGACGGTGGGGTTCTGGGATGTGTGGACAGGTGGTCAGGCGGCCCGGATGGCCACTCCGTTCTGGACGGCCGTCTTCGCCATCTGCTACGCGCCCTTGAACCTCTGGGGCCCCGCCCTGCTCACCCTGACCTGGGCCTACCGCCGCCGGGTGCGGAGCACCAGCCAGCGAGGTCCACGAGTTCGCTCCCTGACGAGCGGATGATGGACGGAGCTCGGGCGCCCTGCGCCCGAGCGGGCGCCACGCCGAGGTCGCGCCGTGTCGTTGGTGGCAGCCGTCCCGAGATTGTCGGTAGTATGCAAAGTACTGAGTACGATCTAGGGACCGCAAGGAGGGACCGTGGCCCAGCTTCGCGAGGGAGGCGGCACGCTGACGAGCGTGGCGGCGCAGCATGCGTCGCTGGCCACGATGGCCCAGGACTGGATCGCGGCCCAGATCATCGAGGGCCGGATCAAGCCGGGCGAGAAGCTGGCCGAGGTGGCGCTCGCCGAGCAGATGGGCATCAGCCGCTCGCCGGTGCGCGAGGCGTTGCGGTCGCTCTCGCGTCAGGGGCTCATCGTGGTGGAGCCGCGCCGGGGCGCGTTCGTCTCGGAGCTCGACGCCGACCACGCCGACGACCTCTACGTCTGCCGCCTGCTGGTCGAGCCGGCGTGCATCCGAGAGGCCGTCCGGGGCATCGACGACGACTCGCTGGCCCGTCTGGAGGCGACGTTCGACGACATGCGTGCGGCGGCCGAGGCCTCCGACTCCGAGGCCTACGTCCGCGCCCTGACCGCCTACAACCAGCAGCTGCTGGACGCCTGCCCCAACCGCATCCTCTTCGGCCACGCCGAGTCGACCTGGCGCAACTCCCTGCGCTACTGGGCCCTGATGGTGCGCCACTCGGGCCAGTACAGCGCGCAGTCGCTGCGTCGCAACGGCAAGGTGCACTCCGCGGTGCGCAAGCGGGACGCCGACAAGGCGGAGCAGGCCGCGACGGAGCTGCTCCAGTGGAGCCGGCAGGAGCTGCTGTCCATCCTCACCAAGCTGCCGACCGGGAAGTGACCGTCCAGGAGGACCCGTTGTCCGTCGAAGAGCTCACCGTCGACCTCGGCGAGGCCGGGCCGCTGACGATCCCGTACGTCGATGTGGTCGGCCAGGCCGGCGGCGGGCCGCACGTGACGGTCATCGCCGGCGTGCACGGCACCGAGTACACCTCGATCGGCGCGGCCCGGGAGCTGGCGGCGACCGTGGAGTCCGCGCAGCTCCGCGGACGCCTCACGGTCGTGCCGGTGGTGAACCTGCCGGCGTTCTGGGCACGCTCGCCCTTCGTCGTGCCTCATGACGGCAAGAACCTCAACCGCAGCTTCCCGGGTGACCCGGACGGCACCGCGGCCGAGCGGATCGCCGCGGCGGTGACCGAGCGGTTCATCAAGGGCTCCGACTACCTCCTCGACCTGCACGCCGGTGACCTGCCCGAGGCGCTGGAGCCGTTCGCGCTCTACGACGAGTCGCCGGTGGCCGAGCAGGCTCGCGCCCTTGCCGTGGCCTACGGTCTCGGGCACGTCGTCCGTCAGGCGGGCGCCGACCGGACCGTGGGCGGGAGCACGTCGGCGGTGGCGGCCGACCTCGGCATCCCCGCCATCACCGCCGAGTCGGGAGAGTGCGGCATCCTGGACCGGGAGGCCGTCGAGCGCCACCTCCGTGGCCTGCGCAACGTCCTGTGCCACCTCGGCATGACCGAGGGGGTGCCCACCGAGTTCCCGCCCCCGGCCGAGCACGACAGCTGGGTGTGGCTCTCCACGGAGAGGGAGGGATGGTGGGAGCCGGCCGTCGCGACCGGCGAGGACGTGCCGGCCGGCGCCCTGCTCGGGACGGTCGGCCCCGTGCTCGGTGGCGAGCCGACCGAGATCCGCGCGCCAGAGGCCGGCGTACCCCTCTTCATCACCAGCAGCCCCGCGGTGGTGGCCGGTGGCCTGCTGATGGGGCTCGCCCTGAACTAGCCGGTCGCGGCCGCGGCTCGTCGACCCAAGGAGGTGCACGTGCATCTGCACGACATGAACTGGCAGGCGGTGGAGGCCTATCTCGCGACCGACGACCGCGTGGTGCTCCCGATCGGCTCGACCGAGCAGCACGGATACCTGTCGCTCGGCACCGACGCGATCCTGGCCGAGCGGGTCGCGGTCGAGGCGGCGGAGCCGCTGGGGATCCCGGTGCTGCCGGTGCTGCCGTTCGGCCTGGCGCCCTACTTCACCGCGTTCCCGGGCAGCCTGACCCTCCGGATGGAGACGTTCCTCAACGTGGTGCGCGACCTGCTCGACACCCTCGAAGGACAGGGCTTCCGGCGGTTCGCGATCGTCAACGGCCATGGCGGCAACACCCCCGCACTCCACCTGGCCCGTGACTGGGTGGCCCAGCCGCGCGAGCACCGCGTCCAGGTCGTCTTCACGAGCTGGTACGCCGCGCCGAAGGTGGCCGCGCTCGCCGAGAGCCACGAGGCCGACCCCACCCACGGCGGCTGGTTCGAGAACTTCCCGTGGACCCGGCTGCCCGGCGTCGAGCTGCCCGAGGGCGGCAAGCCGGTGCTCTCCCGGGGCGTCGTGGAGCAGGCCTCGCCCGCCGACATCCGCGAGCTGACGCCGGACGGCAGCTTCGGCGGCTCCTACGCGCTCCCCGACGACGTGATGGACGAGATCTGGCAGACCGGGGTGGCCGAGGTGCGCGACCTGCTGACCGACGGGTGGGCGTTCCAGTGATCGGTGCCGGCCTGGTCGGGAAGACGGCTCTCGTCACCGGCACCGCCCACGGCATCGGCGCCGCGATCTCGGAGGTGCTCGCCGAGGAGGGCGCCAGCGTGCACGGTGTGGACAAGGACGACTGCGACGTCACGGACCCGGCGGCCGTCGCCGACTACGTCGCCGGCGTGGGCCGCGTCGACGTGCTGGTCAACTGCGCGGGCGGGGTCGTCGGCCAGGTGCACCGTCCCATCGAGGACGTCACCGACGAGGCCTGGGCGGCCGTCGTGGACGCCAACCTGACCTCGACGTTCCTGATGACCCGGGCGGTCGCGCCCGGCATGAAGGAGTCCGGCTGGGGGCGGATCGTCAACATCTCGTCCGGTGCCGGACGCTCGGTCAGCCTGACGGGGATCCAGGCCTACACCACCGCCAAGGCCGGGCAGATCGGCTTCACCCGGCAGCTGGCGCACGAGCTGGGGCCCCACGGGATCACGGTCAACTGCATCGCGCCGGGCTTCGTGCTCTCCAACCCCTCCACCCAGAAGCAGTGGGAGAGCTACGGCGCGGACGGTCAGGAGGCGCTGGTCCAGGGGATCGCGCTGCGCCGCACCGGGCGGGCGCTGGACATCGCCAACGGTGTCCGGTTCTTCACCTCCGACCTGGCCGACTGGGTGAGTGGGCAGGTGCTGTCGATCGACGGCGGCTCGGCGATGTTTTGAGAGAGGACACAGCCTGATGGCGGCCGTGCAGAGCTTGAGGTTCGAGGACGACGACGAGCGGTACGTCGCCGAGCTGACGGAGTACGTCGCGATCCCGTCCATCAGCCGCGATGCGGATGCGGCGACGATGCGGCGCGCGGCCGAGTGGATCGCCGCGAAGATCGACTTCGCCGATCCCCACCTCGTGGAGACCGGCGGCCACCCGGCGGTGGTCGGTGCCTGGCTCGGCCGGCCGGACGCGCCGACCGTCCTCGTCTACGGGCACTACGACGTGCAGCCGACCGGCGCGCTGGAGGAGTGGGTGACGCCGCCGTTCGAGCTGGTCCGCTACCGCGACCCCGAGTCCGGCGAGGACCGGGTTCGTGGTCGCGGTGCGACCGACGACAAGGGGCCGACCTACCTCGCCGTCGAGACCTGCCGGCAGTTCCTCGCCCAGGAGGGCAGCCTGCCTCTCAACGTGCGCTTCCTGTTCGAGGGCGAGGAGGAGATCGGCAGCCCGCACCTGGCGTCGTACGTCCGGGCCCACCCCGAGGCGCTGGCCGCTGACCTCGTCATCTCCGCGGACGGCGCGATGTGGCGGCCCGACGAGCCCTCGATCTCGACGGCCTCGAAGGGCCTGCTGGCGCTGGACGTCGAGGTGACCGGCGCCAACCGTGACCTGCACTCGGGGCGCTACGGAGGCACGGTGCCCAACCCGATCCATGCACTCGCCGAGCTGCTCGCCTCCCTCCACCACCCCGACGGCAGGATCGCGGTCGAGGGGTTCGAGGACGGCGTCAGCACGTCGCCCGAGGAGCTCGCGGAGATCGCCGCGGTGCGGTTCGACGAGGACGCCTACCGCTCCGACCTGGGGTTGGAGGAGCTGGTCGGCGAGCCCGGCCTCTCGACGCTGGCCCGGCTGTGGACCCGCCCGACGCTGGAGGTCAACGGCGTGAGCGGTGGCGGCGCCTACACGGTGGTGCCGCGGGCCGCGTCGGCGCACATCACGTGTCGCCTGGTCCCCGGACAGGACCCGCCGGCCGTGTTCGCGGCGATCCGGCGCCACCTGGACACGCGACGGCCCGCCGGCGTGCGGGTCACGGTGTCGCAGGAGCCGAATGCGGTGCCGGCCTACACGATCCCCGCCGACCACCCGGCCGTCCGCGCGGCGCGGGCCGCGCTGGAGCACGTCTACCCCGGCGAGGAGGTGCTGCTGGCGCGGATCGGCGGCACCCTTCCGGCGACCACGCTGTTCGAGGAGGTGCTCGGCACCAAGCTGCTGTTCTTCTCCTTCGCCTACGCCGACGAGTGGCACCACGCGCCCAACGAGTTCATGCGCGTGCGACGCCTCCGCGAGGGGATGCGGGCCTGGGAGGTGCTGCTCCGGCTGCTGGCCGAGGGCGAGCACCGGCTGGAGCCCGTGCGGGCCGCGCGATGAGCTACAGCTCCTACGGCTACCTCCCGGAGGGCGAGCTCCCGGAGTTCGAGCTCGACCCGGAGCTCGACCGGGTGCCGGCGTACTCGCTGGGGCTCGACGAGCAGCAGGCCCAGCGTGCCGAGCGGCTCCTGAGTGAGTCGCTGGTGATCAGCCTGCACGACCACCCGGTCGTGTTCCCCAAGGACGTCGGCGAGATCCCGGCCTACAACCGGACCGGCCGCCAGCGCACGGCGTTCGAGGGGCTGCGACGGTCCGGCATGACCGCCGTCTTCGACGGGATGGCCGACGGCACGGCGTGCATCACCGGCCACGCGCCCTGGCGCTGGGACGACGTCGTGACCGACCTCGGGATGCGCCAGGCGGACCTCGCGCACCAGCACGACGTCGTGGTGGCGCGGACCGTCGACGACATCCTCGCCGCCCACGCGCACGGCACCGTGGCGCTCGCCTTCGGACTGGAGGCGGCGACACCGATCGAGAACGAGCTCGACCGGCTCGACGTGCTCTTCGGCCTGGGGCTGCGCCACATCGGGATCGCCTACAGCGACTCCAACATGCTCGGCGCCGGGCTCAGCGACGGCCCGGACGGCGGCCTCACCGGCTTCGGCAGGCGCGCGGTGGCGCGCATGAACGCCGTCGGGCTGGCGATCGACGTCTCGCACTCCAACGACCGGACCGGCATCGAGACCTGCGCGGCGAGCTCCGCTCCCGTGTTCATGACGCACGCCGGGGCGCGAGCGCTGTGGGACATCCCGCGGCTCAAGGGTGACGCGGCGCTCCGGGCCGTGGCGGACACCGGCGGCGTGATCGGGATCTCCGCCGCGCCCCACACCACGATCTCCACGGCCCACCGGGAGCACTCGCTGGAGTCGGTCATGGACCACTTCCAGTACTGCGCCGACCTCGTCGGCCTCGACCACGTCGCCTTCGGCCCCGACACCCTGTTCGTCGACCACGTCGGGCTGCACCGGCAGTTCGCCCACCTGCTGGCCGGGGCGACCGACTCCGCTCCGGAGCACCCACGGGTGCCCTACGTCGCCGGGTCTGGAGAGCCCGGCGGAGTGCTTCCACAACATCGTGGGCTGGCTGGTCAAGCACGGCTACCGCGACGCGGAGATCCAGGCCGTCGTCGGCGGCAACATCCTGCGGGCCCTGCGCGCGATCTGGCCGGCCTGAGCCCGGTCAGGGGACGAGCGCGACCTTGATCGCCTCGCGGCGGTCCATGGCGGCGTACGCCTGCGGCGTCTCCGCCAGCGGCAGGGTCAGGTCGAACACCGGCGCCGGCGCGAGCCCGCGGGAGACCACGTGCTCCACCAGCCCGTCCAGGTAGCGACCGACCGGGGCGATGCCGACCCGGACGCCGAGGTTGCGAGCGAGCAGGGGCATCGTCGCGATCGTCGGCGCCGTGTGGGGTACGCCGACCGCACCGATCTGCCCGCCGTCGCAGACCGTGTCGACGGCCGTCTGCCAGGCGTCGGGGGTGCCCACGGCCTCGACCACGCAGGAGGCGCCCGTGCCGTCGGTCAGGTCCAGCACGGCCTGCTTCGCCTCCTCGCCGCGCCCGGCCACGATCTCGGCGGCTCCGAACCGCCTGCCGACGGCCTGGCGGTCCGGGTGGCGGCTGAGCAGGATGACGCGCTCGGCCCCGAGGACCTCGACCGCGGCCAGGACGGCGCACAGGCCGACCGCGCCGTCGCCCACGACGACCGCCGTGGAGCCCTCGGTGACCCCGGCCATGATCGCGCCGTGCAGCCCGGTGGCCATCACGTCGGACAGGGCGAGGAGGTTCAGCAGTCCGGTGTCGTCGTAGGCGTCGAGGCCACCGGGAGCCACCACGAGGTTGGCATCGGCGAAGGGGACGCGCAGGGCCTCGCCCTGCGCGCCGTCGTGGCCGCCGCCGCCCCAGGTGCCCCCGTCGGGGCAGGAGGTGGGGAGGCCCTGCAGGCACCACCAGCAGGCGCCGCAGCCGTAGCTGAACGGGGCGACCACGAGATCTCCGACCTGCGTCCTGGTCACCGCCGAGCCGACCTCCTCGACGACGCCGACGAACTCATGGCCGAGGCGGGAGCGCGGCTCGCGCTTGAACGTGTCCCGGTAGGCCCAGAGGTCCGACCCGCACACGCAGGACCGCACCACCCGGACCACGGCGTCCGACGAGGCTTCGATCCTCGGGTCCGGGACGTCCTCGACGACCACGTTTCCGGCATCCAGGTACAGCGCAGCGCGCACGGAGCACTCCTCTCACGACGGGGTCAACGGGGTCAGGACTGCAGCACGGCCTCGACGGCGGCCGCCACCCGCAGCAGCGCGGCGTCGGCGCCGACCGGCGCCGCGAGCTGGATCGCCACCGGCAGGCCCTCGGCGGTCGTGCCGCACGGGATGCTGATGGCCGGCTGGCCGGTGACGTTGTAGGGACCGGTGTAGATGCCCTCGATCTCGCCCTCGGGGGTGTCGATCGGAGGCGTGAGCTCCGGCGCGACGTACGGCACGACCGGGCCGACCAGGGCGTCGACCCCGACGCAGAGCTCGGCCGCCGCGGCGAGCAGCTCCGCGCGCCGGGCGAGCGCCTGGGGCAGGAGCTGCGGATCGGTCCGGCCCGCCAGGTCGAACAGGCGGCGCGTCGGCTCGCCGAAGTGCTGCGGTCGGGCGGTCATGGCGTCGCGGTGCACCTGCCACGCCTCCACCAGCACGATGGGCTCGAGCAGCGCTCCGAGCTCGGCGAGCGGCGTGGCGTCGCGCGGCGTGAGCTCCATGCCGGCCGCCTCGAGCCTCTCCAGCGCCGCCCGCGTCAGCTCGGCGATCTCCGGGTCGAGCCGGGGGTCCTCCAGCTGCTCCGTGAGGACGCCGAGCCGCACCGGTCCGCCGGCAGCTTCGGGCACCTCGGTCAGGTCGGCGATCGCGGCCATCACCGGACCGCAGTCGGCGACGCTCGCGGCCAGCACGCCGACGTGGTCGAGCGACGGCGAGAGTGCGAAGACGCCGTCGAGGCTCACCGCGCCGTACGACGGCTTGAGCCCCACCACTGCGCAGTAGGCCGCGGGGATGCGGATGGAGCCGCCGGTGTCGGTGCCCAGCGCCACCCGGCAGACGCCGGCGCCGACCAGGGCCGCGGACCCGCCGCTCGACCCGCCCGCGGTGCGGTCGGCGCGCATGGGGTTGCGGGCCTCCGGCAGGTCGGGGTGCGGGGCGCCCGCGGCGTACTCCAGCAGGGTGGAGAGTGCGAAGACGTCGGCACCGGCGGCCCGCAGCCGGGCGACCACCGGGGCGTCGTCGGTCTCCGGTGGCCCGGCCATGTCCTCCGGGTTGCCGTTGCCACGCGGCGAGCCGGCCACGGCGATGATGTCCTTCACCGCGACCGCGACGCCGTGCAGCGGTCCGTCCTCGGCCCGCGCCGGTGCCGGGAGCGCCGTCACCACGGCGTTGAGGGGCCGGCCGAGCCGTTCCAGCCGCTCCAGAGCGGCGAGCAGGTCGAGGTTCGCGACCTCGCACCGCCGCTCGCCACGCTCGATCGCGCGGATCAGGGCCGCGACGTACGTCGTGAGCGGGCCGGCGAGCGGGTCGAGTCCCTCGGCCACCTCCGTGGGACGCTTCCGGATCGCCAGGTCGCGGTAGATCCCGCTGTGGGACTTGGCGCTCCCGCGGTTGAAGGTCACCAGCCGGGCCAGCGAGCCGGGCAGGTCGTCGGGCTCGAAGCCGTCGAACGGCATCGGGGTCACCGGCGCCTGGTCGAGCACCTCGCGGGCGAGGGCGAGCATGAGCGGCTGGTAGCGCGGGTCCTCCAGGCTGTCCGCGATGGAGAGGTCGGAGACGGCGCCGGCCCACAGCATCGCGCCGTAGGCCTCCTTGGACCAGAGATAGCCGAAGATGCTGTCGGTGGCCTCGGCGTACGGCATGGCGTCGGCGATCCGCGCCAGCCGCTCGGTCATGCTTCCGTCGAGCTCGCCGATGCGGAACGTCCCGACGTTGCCCTGGATCACCTCGCCGGGGGAGAGGTAGTCGGCGCCGAAGTTGACGAAGCTGACCAGGAGCCGCTCCTTGCCCACGGCCGGGAGGATCGCGTCGGCGGTCAGGCCGTTCTGCAGCGAGACGACGACGGCGTCGGGAGCCAGCCGGTCCCGCAGCGGTGCGACGGCAGCCTCGGTGTGCTGGGACTTCACCGCCACCAGCACGACCCCCTCGAGGGGGTCCGGCAGCCCGTCGGGGGTGACCGCCCGGGCCGGTACGACGAAGTCGTCGACCGGTCCGGAGATGTGCAGGCCGCGCTCGTTCATGGCCGCCACGTGCTCGGCGTCCGCGTCGCAGAACAGGACCTCGTGACCATCGCGCACGAGGTGGGCGCCCACCGTGCCGCCGATGGCACCCGATCCGATGACGGTGAACTGCATGCGGGCCCTCGGCCCTCCCCTCCGTGGCGCAGAAATCGTGACTGGAACGCAACCTGCTCGTGGCCGATGTACGGCCGACGGTGCATATAGTACGGTGCTCTGCATACAGAATGCTCTTGGGCGAGCTTCTGTCTCTCACCGAAGCGGAGGGTGCGTCATGGTGTTCTCGCAGTCGAGCGAAAACATGAAGCGACGTAAGGCCGTGATGGGCGCCTACCAGCTCAGCCGGCGCAACATGCTCAAGGCGGGTGGGCTCGGTGCCGGGGCGTTCGTCCTCGCCGACATCCTCGCCGCCTGCGGCGGAGAGGACTCCGGCCCGTCCGGCGGCGGGTCCACCCCCAGCGCCGCCGGCAGCCTCAACCCGTCGGCACCCGCCGGCACGCCGGGCGGCACCGTGACGGTCGTCCGCGCGGCTGACTCCCAGGGCTTCGACAAGACGATGGTGTTCGCGAACTCCTCCATCTGGGTCTACGTGAACTTCTGGGAGTACCTCACGATCGGCTCGGCCGACGGCAAGAGCGTCGAGCCGTGGCTGGCCGAGAGCTGGACCCAGTCCGACGACCAGCTCACCTGGACGCTCAAGATCAAGGAGGGCGTGACGTTCGCGGACGGCACGCCGATGACGGCCGCCGACTGCAAGTTCAGCCTCGACGAGGCGAGCAGCACCGACGGCGGGTGGGAGTTCATCAACGCCGCGATCAAGACCGTCACGGCGCCGGACGACACCACGCTGGTCATCGAGACCAAGTACCCGTGGGCGCCGCTGCTGGCCGACCTGGCCTGCCCCAACAACGGCATCGTGCCGAAGGACTACGGAGGCCGCTCCAAGGAGGACTACTACGACTCGCCGATGGGCACGGGCCCGTTCATGTGGGACACCTGGAACAAGGGCCAGGACCTCACCCTGAAGAAGAACCCGAACTACTGGCGCCAGGACGAGAAGGGCACCCAGCTGCCCTACCTGGACTCGGTCACCTGGACCGTGGTCCCGGACAGCAACACCCGCAACGTCCAGATCGAGGGCGGCGAGGTCCAGATCAACGAGACGCCGCCGTTCTCGACCATCGAGCAGCTCCAGGGCTCGGGCAAGGTCGCGGTCACCCTGTTCCCCTCGACCCGCACCGACTACGTCGTCATGTGCCAGAAGTCGGAGTTCTTCCAGGACCAGAACGTCCGCCTCGCGGTCTCCTACGCGATCGACCGGGACTCGCTGATCAAGGCGGTCCTGTTCGGCAACGGCACGGCGGCCAACTCGCTGTTCATGCCCACGGTGCCGTTCTACGACGAGAGCACGCCCGGGCAGAGCTACGACATGGAGAAGGCGAAGGCCGCACTGGCAGCGTCGAACTACGCCGACGGCTTCAGCTGCACCTACTCCGCGTCGTCCGGCGACGAGGTCGACGCGGCGATCGGCCAGGTGCTGCAGGCCTCGCTGGCCGAGCTCGGGATCACGATGGAGATCAAGAACGTCGACCCGACCGCGCTGCACACCCAGCAGCAGGACCTCCAGTACGAGATCAGCCACACCTACTGGACGATGGACATCCCGGACCCCGACGAGCTGGTCCAGTTCGCGGTGCTGCCCGAGGGCGGCGGCCACTCGATGGTGACCGGCTACGAGAACCCCGAGGCGGAGGACATCGCGAAGCAGGCGCAGCAGGAGTTCGACGACACCAAGCGGCAGGCGCTCTACACCGAGCTGCAGAAGGTGCTCGCGGAGTCGGCGTACGTCGCACCGCTGTTCTACCAGCCGCTCGCCTACGCGACCGCGACCAACGTCCAGGGGTTCTACGTGAAGCCGACGGGCCTCTACGACATGGGCGTCGTCAGCCTCACCGCGTGAGCTGACCGCCCCCGTACTCATGCAGTACGTCCTCTACATCGTGCGTCGGCTCGTGACGCTCGTCCCGGTGCTGCTGGGCATCACCTTCGTGGTCTTCCTCCTCATCAAGCTGGTGCCCGGTGACCCCGCCGTCACCCTGCTCGGGACCCACGTGACCGACGAGGGCGTGGCCGCGCTGCACGAGCAGCTGGGGCTCGACAAGCCGTGGTGGCAGCAGTACCTCTCCTTCCTCGGCAACGTGCTCCAGGGCGACCTCGGGACCTCCTACGCACTGCGCGGGGTCTCGGTCTCCAGCCTGGTCTTCGGCAACCTGGCGCCCACGGTGTGGCTGGTCGTCACGGGAGCCGTCTTCGCGCTGGTCCTCAGCGTGCCGCTCGCGATGATCTCGGCGAGCCGGCCCGGCGGTCCGGCCGACAGCGTGGTGCGCGTCATCCCGCTGGTCGGCATCGGCATGCCGTCGTTCTGGGTCGGCATCATGCTGGTGCTGCTGCTCGGCCTGAAGGCGTCGCTCCTGCCGGTGTCAGGGTTCGGCAGCGGCGTCCTCGGCCACGTCCAGCACATCATCCTGCCGGGGCTGACGGTGGCGCTGATCCAGATGCCGATCCTGATCCGCAGCCTCCGCGCCTCGCTCCTCGAGGTGCTGGCCAGTGACTACATCGTGACGGCGCGGGCCAAGGGGCTCAGCCGCTCGCGGGTCCTGTTCGGCCACGCGCTGCGCAACGCGTCGGTCGCCACCGTGACCGTCCTCGGCGTCAACCTCGCCTACCTGGTCGGCGCCACCGTCGCGGTGGAGAAGGTCTTCGCCCTCAACGGCATCGGCTACACCATGTACAACGCCATCCTGGGCCGCGACCTGCCGGTGATCCAGGGGGTCGCCCTGGTCTTCGCCGTCTTCGTGGTGCTGGTCAACCTCGCCACCGACCTCGCCCACGCGGCCCTCGACCCACGGGTGAGGCTCGGATGACGACCAGTGAGCAGATCACCCTCCCGTTCCCGGGCACGCCCGCCGACGAGGCGGACCGGCCCCGCCGGGAGCGCAAGCACCGCAACCTCTCCCTGGTCGTCGGGCTGTCGATCTTCGGACTCATGGTGCTGGCCGCCGTCTTCGCGCCGCTGCTCACCAGTGCCGACCCGCTGAAGCAGGACCTCCTGAGCGCCCGGCTCGCGCCCGGCTCCCCCGGCCACCTGCTCGGCACCGACCAGCTCGGGCGCGACGTCCTGGCCCGGCTGCTGTACGGCGCCCGGGTCGACCTGCGCGTCGGCGTGCTCGCCGTGATCACGCCGCTGGTCGTGGGTTCGCTGCTCGGGCTGCTCACCGGCTGGTTCGGCGGGTGGCTCGACATGCTCGTGATGCGGGTCGTCGACGTCGTGGTCGCCTTCCCCTTCTACATCCTGGTGATCGCGCTGGTCTTCGCGCTCGGCCAGGGCGCGACGAGCATCTACATCGCGATCTCGATGGTCGGCTGGGTGGCGTACTGCCGGATCGTCCGCGGCCAGGTGCTGGTGGCGAAGGAGCAGGAGTACGCCCTGGCGGCCCGCGCCAGCGGGCTCCCGACCTGGCGGATCCTGGTCCGGCACCTGATGCCGAACGTGCTGCTGCAGGCGGTCGTCTACTCGATGAGCGACATCGTGCTGTCCATCCTCGCGATCGTGACGCTCAGCTACCTCGGCCTGGGCATCTCGCCGCCGACCCCGGAGTGGGGCGTGATGATCGCCGACGGCCAGAACTCGCTGCTGTCGCAGTGGTACCTGTCCACCATCCCCGGTCTGTGCGTCGTGCTCGTCGGACTGGCGCTCGCCCTGGTCGCCGACGGCCTCGTCACCCGGTTCAACCGCCGGTAGGGGAGGGGACACCCGTGCAGAGCACCGTGCCGGCGACAGGACAGCCGAGCGAGACCCCCGTGCTGGAGGGGGTCGACCTCCACGTGGAGATCCCGCTCCCACACGGGCGCCTCCACGCCGTCCGCGGCGTCTCGTTCGGCGTTCACGCGGGCGAGTCCGTCGGCCTGGTCGGCGAGTCGGGCTGCGGCAAGAGCATCACGCTGCGGGCCCTGCTCGGCCTGCTCCCGGTGCCCGCCCGGGTGACCGGCGGCGCGCTGCTGCTCGACGGCGTCGACGTGCTGGGGCTGTCCCCCAGGCAGCGGCACCGGGCCCTCACCGACGCGGTGAGCATGGTCTTCCAGGACTCCCTCACCGCGCTCAACCCGGTGATGCGGGTGGGCGACCAGATCGCCGAGGTCCCCCGGCTCCGGCTGGGGATGTCGAAGAGCTCGGCGCGGGCCCGTGCCGTCGAGCTGATGGACCAGGTCGGGATCCCCGATCCCGAGCAGCGCTACCGCGCGTACCCGCACCAGCTCTCCGGAGGCATGCGGCAGCGGATCTGCATCGCCATCGCCCTGTCGACCGATCCCCGGGTGATCCTCGCCGACGAGCCGACGACCTCGCTCGACGTGACCATCCAGGCGCAGGTCCTCCAGGTGATCGACCGACTGCGCGTGGAGCGCAATCTCGGGCTGGTGCTGGTCAGCCACGACCTCGCCGTCGTCAGCCAGACGTGCAGCCGGATCTTCGTCATGTACGCCGGGCGGGTGGTCGAGTCGGGCCCGGCCGCCGGCCTGCTCGGCGAGCCGCAGCACCCCTACACCTACGCGCTGCTGCGGTCCGTGCCGGACCCGGATGCGCCGGCCGAGCGGCTGCTGACCATCCCGGGGCAGCCGCCGAGCCTCATCGACGTACCACCCGGCTGCGCCTTCGCGCCGCGGTGCGCCTTCGCCCGTGACATCTGCACCGCGCGCCCCGAGCCTCCCGAGCTGGTGACGGTGTCCCCCGGCCACGCCAACGCCTGCGTCCGGTGGCAGGAGATCGACCTCAGGGAGACGCCCGAGCTCACCGAGGCCCAGCTCACTGACGGCCAGCTCACCGAGGAGCGGGCATGATCACCGACAGCGCGCCGCGGCAGGACACCGAGGTGCTCGGCGTCACTGACCTGGTCCAGCACTTCTCGGTGAGCCGGCCGTGGACCGACCGGCTCACCGGCAAGGCCCCGCCCGAGCCGGTGCGGGCCGTGGACGGGGTGTCGTTCTCGCTGGCGGAGGGGGAGACCCTCGGGCTCGTCGGCGAGTCCGGGTGCGGCAAGTCGACGCTGAGCCGGGCGCTCATGGGTCTCTACCGGCCGACGTCGGGCGAGGTCCGCTACGACGGCGCACCGCTCAACGGGATGCCCACGCGAGAGCAGCGCCGCCAGGTGCAGATGGTGTTCCAGGACCCCTACAGCTCCCTGAACCCGCGGATGACCGTCGGCCAGATGCTGGGTGAGCTGCTGCGCTACCACCAGGTCGTCGCACGGGGCGACGTCGAGAAGCGCAGCCGCGAGCTGGTGGACCTGGTCGGGTTGCCCGAGGACGCGCTGGGTCGTCGGCCCCGGCAGTTCAGCGGTGGGCAGCGCCAGCGCGTCGGCATCGCCCGGGCCCTGGCCCTCGAGCCCCGGGTCCTCATCGCGGACGAGGCGGTCTCCGCCCTCGACGTGTCGGTGCAGGCGACGATCATCAACCTGCTCGTCGACCTGAAGGCGACGCTCGACCTGTCGATGATCTTCGTGTCGCACAACATGGCTGTGGTCCGCCAGGTCAGCGACCGGGTCGCGGTGATGTACCGCGGCCGCATCGTCGAGCTCGGCACGACCCAGCAGGTCTTCGAGGATCCCTCGCACCCCTACACCCAGCTGCTGCTCGCCTCGGTGCCGCGGATGCTCACCACCCCGCACGCGGTGGTCCCGCAGGAGCCGGCGCTCGGGACCGCGGACCCGCTCGCGGTGGTCGACGGGGAGCCCGAGGCCGACGAGTCGCCGTACTCCGCCCACACCGTCGAGCACGGCGAGGGCGAGGGCTGCCGGTTCCGGCCCCGGTGCCCCGTGTCCATGGAGAAGTGCGGGCAGGAGCCGGGCCTGCTCACCGTGGAGGGACCGACGGCGCACCAGGCAGCGTGCTGGCACGTCGAGGACCCGGCGTGAGGATCGTCGACCTGATCGGAGTTCCGGTGCGCTCGGGGTTCTTCCGCGACGACCAGGAGAGCATCCGGGCGGGCGCGGAGCACGACGGCTTCCTCTACGTCGGCGCACCGGCCACCCCGGGGTTCCGGACCGTGCGCGAGGCCGGCAACGCCCTCTCCCTGATGCTGGTGCTCGAGGACGGTCGCGTGGCGGTCGGCGACTGCGCCGAGGTGCAGTACGCCGGCGTCGGGGGACGGTCGGCCCTCCTCGATCCCGCGCGGCTGCTCGACGAGGCCGAGCGGGTGCTCCGGCCCGCGCTGGTGGGACGGGAGGTCGCCGGCTTCCGCGGTCTGGCCGAGCAGGTCGACGTGCTGGCGGTCGACGGCCACCCGATGACGCTCCCGCTCCGCTACGGCATCTCGCAGGCGCTCCTCGACGCGGCTGCGCAGGCGGCCGGCGTCACCATGGCCGAGATCGTGCGCGACGAGTACACCACCGGCGTCGAGCTGGCCCCGGTGCCGCTCTACGCCCAGAGCGGTGACGACCGCTACGTCAACGTCGACAAGATGATCGTCAAGCGCGTCGACGTCCTCCCGCACGGCCTCATCAACACCGTCGACGGGAAGCTCGGCCGCACGGGCGAGCTCCTGCTGGACTACGTCGGGTGGGTGCGCGACCGCATCCTGCAGCTGGGCCTCGACGGCTATGCCCCCGTGCTCCACATCGACGTCTACGGCACGGTCGGCCTCATCTTCGACGGCGACCTCGACGCCGTGGCGACCTACCTCGCCCGCCTCGGCGAGCAGGCCCGGCCGTTCCGGTTCCGGATCGAGCACCCGGTGGACGCGGGGGACCGGGAGGGGCAGATCGCGACCTTCGTCGCGCTGCGCGAGAAGCTCGCCGCGCGCGGCTCGGCGGTCGAGCTCGTCGCCGACGAGTGGTGCAACACCCTCGACGACATCCGCGCCTTCGTCGCCGCCGCGGCCGTCGACATGATCCAGGTCAAGACACCGGACCTCGGCGGGGTCGGCAACACGATCGAGGCGCTGCTCGAGGTGCGCAGGGCCGGCATCGGTGCGTTCTCCGGCGGCACCTGCAACGAGACCGACGTGTCGGCGCGGGTCTGCGCCCAGATCGCGATGGCGTGCGGTGCCGACCAGGTCCTGGCCAAGCCCGGCATGGGCGTGGACGAGGGACTCATGATCGTCGGCAACGAGATGGCGAGGGTTGCCGCGCTGGCTCGCAGCAGGACCCTGCTCATCTAGCGATCGGCTCACCGAGGAGGAAGCGTGAAGGTGTGGATTTCCTGCGACATGGAAGGTGTCGCAGGAGTGGTGGACTGGGCCCAGTGCATGCCCGACGACCCGCCGGCGTACGCCCGGGGCTGCGCCCTGATGCTCGCCGAGGTCAACGCCGCGATCGACGGGGCGGTCGCCGCGGGGGCGGACGAGATCGTGGTCAACGACTCGCACGGGCGGATGTTCAACCTCGACCCTGCCGGGCTGCACGGCCGCGCCAGCTACCTGGCGGGCCGCCACAAGCCGCTCTACATGATGCAGGGCCTCGACGAGAGCGTCGACGCGGTCTTCCTCGTCGGCTACCACGGCTCGATCTCGGGCGCCCCGTCGGCGATGTCGCACACCTACAACCCGGACGTGTTCGCCGGCGCGCGGGTCAACGGGCAGTGGGTCGGCGAGAGTGGGCTCAACGCGCTCGTCACGGCGCACTTCGGCGTCCCGATCGCGCTCGTGAGCGGCGACCAGGTGACCAGGAGCGAGACCGAGCCCTTCGCACCCGACGCGGAGTACGTCGTCACGAAGGAGTCGATCACCCGTTTCGCAGCGCTCAACCTCCACCCGGAGGAGTCCTGCGACCGGATCCGGACCGCGGCCACCACGGCGCTGGAGAAGGTGACGGCCGGCAACGTCACGGCTGCCGCGATCGACACGCCGGTGCGGCTCGAGCTGGACCACCGGACCGGCGACATGGCGGAGGTCGCGACGTGGGTCGGCGGCGTGGAGCGGGTCGACGAGCGCACCGTCGCCATCGCGGGCGACGACCTGCTCGAGGTGTTCCGGCGCTTCGTGGCCGTCAACTACATCACCCGCCAGGCCGGGGGTCGCTGACGTGGCCGAGGCCGGGCCAGGGGCCGAGCTCGCCGAGCTCGGCGAGCGCTACTTCCGCGCCAAGAGCGAGTACGACCCCTTCAACGCGACCCTCCTGGGCCTCACCGAGTTCGACGGGCTGACCGGGTCGCCCAGCGCCGAGACCTCGGCCGAGGCGGAGCGCACGTTCGCCGGGCTCCGCACGCGCGCCGAGGCCCTCGACCCCGAGCAGCTCGACGAGGACCAGCGGGTCGACCGGCAGGTGCTGGGAGCTTTGTTGCGGGGCGCCGAGACCGACGCCAGGCACAGCCTCTGGGCGGCCAACGTCTCGGGCGCCGGCTACGTGAGCCGGCAGGGCACGCTGTTCCAGGCGCTGTCGGCGACCGAGGTCACCGGCCCGGAGTCGGGCGAGCGCTACCTGGCCCGGCTGGCCGCGCTGCCGGCGTACTTCGGCGAGCTGGGCCGGCGCTACCGCGAGGAGCTGGCTGCGGGCCGGCCGGCGACCCGGGTCGGCGTGCACCACGCGATCGGCCAGCTGCGCTCGGAGACGACCGCGCAGACGCTGCTCCGCCCGGTCGACGGTCCCGCAGGCGGCGCGTGGCGGGCCCGCGCGGAGGAGCTGGCCGCGGCCGTCGTGCCCGCGCTCGGCGAGCTCGCCGACCTGCTCGAGGACGAGGTGCTCCCGGCCGGGCGCGGCGACGACCGGGTCGGGATCCGCTGGATCCCCGACGGGGAGCAGGCGTACGCCGACGCGCTCTTCCAGAACACCACCACCGAGCGCCCCGCCGAGGAGATCCATCAGCTCGGGATGGACATGCTGGCCGAGCTGGACGAGCGCTGGGCCGCGGTCGGCCGCGAAGCCTTCGGGCTCACCGACCGGGCCGCGATCACCGAGCGGCTGCGCAACGACCCCGCGCTCCGCTTCGAGAACCGCGAGCAGATCGTCGAGCTCGTCCGTGGCGCGATGCGGCGGGCGGAGGACGCACTGCCGCGCTACTTCCCCACCGACGTACCGATCGGCCCGTGCGACGTCCTCGAGCTCGACGCCGAGGAGTCCGAGAACAGCGCGCTGGCCTACTACCGGCCGCCCGCCGACGACGGCAGCCGCAACGGAGCGCAGTGCATCGCGACCTCCGACCCCACGACGCGGTACCGCTACGAGTACGAAGCGCTCTCGTTCCACGAGTCCGTGCCCGGACACCACCTGCAGCTCGCCACCTCCCAGCTGCTGGACCTGCCCCGCTACCGCCGCCACCTCGATGCCGAGGTCTGCGGCTTCAACGAGGGCTGGGGCCTCTACACCGAGGACCTCGCCGACGAGCTGCGGCTGTACGGCGACGACTTCTCCCGGTTGGGCATGCTGTCGTTCCAGGCCCTGCGCGCCTGCCGCCTCGTCGTGGACACCGGCATGCACGCGCTCGGCTGGTCCCGGGAGCGGGCGAACACGTTCATGTGGGAGCACACCGCGACGACGCGGGAGCACATCGCCCAGGAGGTCGACCGCTACATCAGCTGGCCCGGCCAGGCCTGTGCGTACGCCGTCGGCAAGCGGGAGATCCTCCGCATGCGCTCACGAGCAGAGCAGGCACTCGGCACGAGGTTCGAGCTCCCGGCCTTCCACTGGGCGCTGATCCGCAACGGCGCGATCCCGCTCTCGGTGGCCGACTGCCAGGTCTCGCGCTGGCAGGAGGCCGTGGCGGCCGAGAGCTGAGGGGTGGTGCGCAGCGCGGTCCGACGAGCCGCACCCGCGGTCCGGTTGCTGCCACGCGGCGTTCAGCTCACGGGACCACGACCGGGCGCTCACCCTCCTCGTCGAGCAGGTGGGTCACCTCGTGCCGGCGCGGCAGCAGCAGCGCCGGCACCAGGGTGAGGGCGACCAGGGCCCACGCGACCCAGTAGGTGTGCGCGAACGACGACGCGGCGTCGGCCAGGCCGCGCGCGACGTAGCTCGGGTCGATGCCGAGCTGGGCGAAGACCTCCGGCCGGGTGTTGGACAGGATCGCGGCACCGGTCTCGGTGATGCCGCCGTCCAGGCCGGGCGCCGTGTCGGTCCCGGGCACGATCGGCGAGTCGTTGAGGTTGCTGGTCAGCACGACCGACATCGTCGCGACCCCGACCGAGCTGGAGATCTGCTGGCTGATGTTGAGCAGTGTCGAGCCGCGGGCGACCTGCTGCGCGGTCAGCGTCTTCAGCGCCGAGGTGAACAGCGGCATCATCGTCGCGCCCATGCCGAGGCCCATCACCACCAGCATCGGGATGATCAGCGCGTAGGAGGTGTTCTCGTCGATCTGGGTCAGCCCGAACATCCCCACCACGATCAGGGAGATGCCGATCGGCGCGATCCTCCCGATCGGGATCTTGTCGACGAGCCGCCCGGCGATCGGCATGGTGATCATCGCGCCGAGCCCCTGGGGTGCGACCAGCAGCCCGGCGTGCAGGGTCGACTCGCCACGGATCTGCTGGAAGTACGTCGGGACCAGCAGCAGGCCACCGAAGAACGCCGCCGCGAACATGAACATGGTGATGATCGAGATCGTCAGGTTGCGGTTCGTGAACAGCCGCAGGTCCAGCAGCGGGTGCTCGGGCCGGAACGAGTGCACCACGAAGCCGATCACCAGGAGAGCGCCGACCAGCATCGAGACCCACACCCGCGGCGCCGAGAAGTCGCCGCCCTCCTGCGGGAGGGAGGAGACGCCGAACAGGAACAGCGCCAGTCCGGGAGACATCAGCGCCATGCCGAGGAAGTCGAAGGACTCCGACGGCTCGGGGTCGTCCTTGGCCAGCACCCGCCACGCGTAGACCAGCGCGATGGCACCCAGCGGCACGTTGATGAGGAAGATCCAGTGCCAGCTGGCCTTCTGGATGAGCAGGCCACCCAGGATCGGGCCGAGGATGGGACCGAGCAGCATCGGGACGCCGAGGATGGCCATCAGCCGGCCGATCCGGTGCGGGCCGGCCGCGCGGGTCATGATCGTCATCCCGAGCGGCATCAGCATGCCGCCACCGAGCCCCTGCAGGACCCGGAAGACGATCAGCATGTTGATGCTCGTGGCGGTCGCGCACAGGGCGGAACCCAGGGTGAACAGGAAGATGGCGGTCAGGTAGAGCCGCTTGGTCCCGAACCGGTCGGCGGCCCAGCCCGCCATCGGGATCACCGTCGCGAGCGAGAGCGTGTAGGCCGTCACCGTCCATGCGACGTGGGAGTAGGCGACCTCGTGACCCCGGCTGCCGAACTCCCCCTGGAAGGTGGGCAGCGCGACGTTGACCACGGTGATGTCCAGGATCGACATGATGGCCCCCAGCACGACCACGCCGGCGATCTTCAGGACGGCGGCATCGATGTGGTCCGGGTGGTCGGTGGTGGCAGGCGTGGACGTCATGGGGCTCTTCCCGCGCGCCGTATCGGCCGCGCTGGTCTGCTGGACGGGGGCGGCGTCCAGCCTAGGTTGTCGCCCAGCCAGTCGGCTCGTGAGTTTCGGTGGCCCCAGGCCGGGCCGGGTCTTGATCCAGGGCGCCCACAGGCGTGGTGCACAGCTACGGCTGGCGCTGGAGATGTGCGAGGCCCGAAGGGTCACCGTCTTGGCGCACGTGGGTCGTCTTGAGGCTGGCAACTAGTGGTTTGCGCAGGTCAGGAGCCTGCGACAGGCAGCCCCAGCCAGCCATCCCCCGGCCGGCGGACAGTGAGCCGGGTCACCCCCAACAACCCATAAGGGTGGCATGGGGCCCGGCCCCGTCCGGGCACCGTGAGGGCGCACCACACACACCGTTGCCGCCCACCGCGGCCGCGGCGACCAGAGAAGGAAGTTCCAACATGTCTACTCACTCTGCTCAGACCGGATCCATCGGCGTGAACCGGGGGATCACCACGGGGCGACGTCTCAGCACCGAGACCAAGGCAGCCTTCAAGACCACGGAGTTCATCGCCTACGTGGCCGCCGTCGTCGGCGTGCTGGCCGCAGCCGCGATCGTCGACGCCACGGACTTCGGCGCCCAGGACGCGTGGTTCTTCGTGACCCTGCTGACCATCGGCTACATGGTGAGCCGTGGCCTGGCCAAGTCCGGCAGCCGTGACTTCTACGACGCCGACAGCGACTCCTACGACGGGGCCGGCCACCGCTGACCGACCGTCCACCGCTCGTCCGCAGCCGCCTCGGTGCTCGCATGCGCCGAGGCGGTTCTGCGCAGTCAGCACCGACAACTCTTGAGGAGAGTCCATGACGAACAACCAGACAGACTCAGACAAGGCGGCACAGGCCCGTGAGGGCCTGGCCGACAGCATCACCGGCAGGCTCAAGGAAGTGGCCGGGGCCGTGACCGGCAAGGGCGACCTGGTGGAGGAGGGACAGCTCCAGCAGGCCGAGGCGCGCAAGCGCAAGGCCGCTCTCGCGGACGAGGCCGTCGCCGACGCCAAGCGCGAGGAGGCCCTGCACGAGATGCAGGAGACCAGCCTCGAGACGGCCGAGCAGAAGAACGCGGCGCGAGCCCGGGCAGAGCGCGAGAAGGCTCACGTCGAGCAACAGCGCGCGAGCGAGCTCGCCGCTGCCGACCGGGAGGCAGAGCGGCAGGAGGCGGTGGGCCGCGAGGCCGCGGAGCAGCGGGCCGAGCAGGTCGCCGAGACCCGTCTCGACGAGGCCGACGCGCTCGCCACCGAGGCTGATGCCACGGAGCGGGAGGCCACCGCCGAGCGGCTGCGCCTCGAGCGCGAGGCCGCCGCCGCCGACCAAGAGGCCGCGCGGCTGCGCGCCCAGACCCAGAACTGAGGACCACCATGATCCGCACACTCATCACCGTTCCCTACGAGCTGGCCCGCCTCCCGCTCGTGATCCTCGACAACCGCCTGACCGCCAGGCTCTCGGAGACGTCTGCCGCGCGCATGACGCTGGACCGGGCCATCGGCTCGGTCGACAAGGTCGCGGGTGCGGTCATCCGCGACCGCGAGATCGCCAAGCGCGGAACCGACCGCATCGAGCACTCCGACAAGGTGCGCAGAGCAGCACGTCTCGAGCAGGAAGGCGCGGCCCGGCGGGAGCAGGCGCAGGAGACCGCCAGCGCCGGCGCCCAGGAGGCAGAGCGCAAGCGGCGCGCCGCGCAGGACCGCGTGGTCTCGGGCCTCGACGAGGCGGACGTCGCCGAGGCACGCGGCAAGCAGCAGGCGAGGTCCGCCGCGGCGAGGACGGCCTCCGCGAAGAAAGCGGACGCCGCCAAGCGCGCCGCGACCGCGAAGGCCGCGGTCGACCAGCGCAAGGAACGAGTCGAAACCGCCGCCGAGGCCAGGAAGCGCTCAGCGCAGCGGAAGGCGAAGTCCGAGCTCGCCGACGCGCGCGAGACCACCCAGTCCGCCGCGGAGGCCCGCGCGGACGGTGAGCGCCTCAGCGACCTGGCCGAGGCCAAGAAGACCGCTCGCAAGAGGAGCTGACGACCACGCCGACCGCCCACCACCCCGGTGGGCGGTCGGCGGTTGCTCGAGCTCCCGGGGCGAGGGCCGGCAGATCCTCGGGCTCGGGCCGCTCGACGCCGTCTCGACCTCTTTCCGATCGCGGGAGTGGGCGCGCCCGCCGCTCATTGATCCTTGCCGTCGCCGCTGCGGGTCGGTTGGGTGGTCCGCATGCACCCTCCGGCGCACGCCTCTGTCGTGGTGATCGGCGGCGGCGTCATCGGGCTCAGTGCGGCCTACCACCTCGCGTCGTCCGGCGTGCGCGACGTGGTGCTGGTGGAGCGGGACGAGCTCGGGTCCGGTTCGACCTGCAAGGCCGCGGGCGGCGTGCGGGCGCAGTTCTCCGATGCGGTGAACATCGAGCTCGGCCTGCGGAGCCTGCGGACCTTCGAGACGTTCGCGGAGGAGTTCGGCCAGGAGATCGACCTGCACCAGGTCGGCTACCTCTTCCTGCTCGACCATCCCGAGCACGTGGAGCTGTTCGAGCGGAGCGTCGCGCTGCAGAACGAGCTCGGCGTCCCGAGCCGGATGATCGAGGTGGCCGAGGCGAAGCGGCTCTCGCCGCTCGTCGGCACCGAGGGGCTGCTCGCCGCGGCGTACTCGCCGACCGACGGCCACTGCACCCCGGAGTCCGTGGTGCTCGGCTACGCCGGTGCGGCGCGCCGGGCCGGCGCCCGGCTGCTGCGGCAGACCACGGTCGAGGGCATCGAGCACGACGGCCGGACGATCGACGCGGTGCGGACCAGCCGGGGCACGATCCGCACCGGCACCGTCGTCTGCGCCGCGGGCCCGTGGTCGGCGGCGATCGGCGCGATGGCCGGGGTGACGCTGCCGGTGACGCCGGAACGCCGGGAGATCCTCGTGACCGAGGCGATCCCGGGCCTGGATCCCCGGACGCCGTTCACCATCGACTTCGCGACCAGCTTCTACTTCCACGCCGAGGGCCAGGGGATGCTGATGGGGATGTCCGACCCGGACCTCATCCCCGCCGCCGTCGAGCGGAGGGCGCCCTCACTGGCCTCGGTCGGCGTGGCCTCCGGCTGGGCCGGGCTCTACGAGAACACCCCCGACCACAACGCCGTGATCGGCGAGGCCGCAGGGGTCGAGCGGTTCCTCTACGCCACCGGCTTCTCCGGCCACGGCTTCCTGATGGGACCCGCCGTCGGGGAGGTGGTCCGCGACCTGTATCACGGTGTCAGGCCCGTCGTGGACGTCAGCGGCCTCGACGTGCGCCGCTTCCACGACAGCGGCGTGCGACCCGAGCTCAACATCGTCTGAGGAATCGCCCAAGGAGCCCCGATGACCCTTCCCACCCGAGACGAGCTCACGACCCTCGCGCGAGGACGTGGTCGCGCGGTGCGGCGTCGAGCTCGCTCGCGGCGACCACACGGCGACCTCGCCGGTCAACGGCGAGGTGCTGAGCGAGCTGGCCTGGAGCGACGGCGCCGCCGTGGACGACGCCGTCCAGCGCGCACGAGGACGCGTTCCTGGCCTGGCGCAAGGTGCCCGCGCCGGCTCGCGGCGCGCTCGTCAAGCGGTGGGCGGAGCTGCTCACCGAGCACAAGGAGGACCTCGCGGCGCTGGTCAGCCTCGAGGTCGGCAAGATCACCTCCGAGGCCCGCGGGGAGATCCAGGAGATGATCGACATCTGCGACTTCGCGGTCGGCCTGTCCCGGCAGCTCTACGGCCGGACCATGCCCTCCGAGCGCCCCGGGCACCGGCTGATGGAGACCTGGCACCCGCTCGGGGTGGTCGGCGTGGTCAGCGCCTTCAACTTCCCGGCCGCGGTCTGGTCGTGGAACACCGCCGTCGCCCTGGTCTGCGGCGACCCGGTCGTGTGGAAGCCGTCGGAGCTCACGCCGCTGACGTCGCTGGCCTGTGCGGCGATCCTGCAGCGGGCCGTCGCCGAGCTCGACGCCCCGCCCGACCTCTCGCAGGTGCTGGTCGGCGGCACCGACGTGGGCGAGGCCCTGGTCGACCACCCTGGCGTTGCCTTGCTCAGCGCCACCGGGTCGACGCGGATGGGCCGGGCGGTGGGGCCGCGGGTCGCCGGCCGGTTCGGTCGCACCCTGCTCGAGCTCGGCGGCAACAACGCGGCCGTGGTCAGCGCCAGCGCCGACCTCGACCTGGCCGTGCGCGGCGTCGTCTTCTCCGCGGCCGGCACCGCCGGCCAGCGGTGCACGACCATGCGTCGCGTCATCGCGCACCGGTCGGTGGTCGACGAGCTCACCGACCGGCTCTCCGGCGTCTACGAGCGGCTGCCGATCGGCAACCCGATGGCCGAGGGCACCCTCGTGGGCCCGCTCATCCGCCGGGCGGCGTACGACGGCATGCAGGCGGCGATCGCCCGGGCCACCGACGACGGCGGGAAGGTGGTCACCGGCGGCGGCCGGGTGCTCGAGGACCAGGCCGCCGACGCCTACTACGTGCAGCCGGCGATCGTGCGGATGGAGACGCAGACGTCGGTGGTGGCGCAGGAGACGTTCGCGCCGCTGCTCTACCTGCTGCCCTACGACGAGTTCGACGAGGCGATCGCCCTCAACAACGCCGTCCCGCACGGGCTGTCGTCCAGCGTCTTCACCCACGACCAGGCGGAGGCCGAGCTGTTCCTCTCCGACGAGGGCTCGGACTGCGGGATCGTCAACGTCAACATCGGCACCTCCGGCGCCGAGATCGGTGGGGCCTTCGGCGGCGAGAAGGAGACCGGCGGCGGTCGCGAGTCCGGCTCCGACGCGTGGCGGGCCTACATGCGGCGGGCGACGAACACGGTGAACTTCTCCGGCGAGCTCCCGCTCGCGCAAGGCGTGGACTTCACCGTCTGAACGGGTCGGGTGGGTGGAGGGATCCCAGGTTAACCTGGGATCCCTGAACTTCTCGGCCGTTGCAACACCCGAGAAGTTCAGGGATTGCCCGAGAAGTTACCGGCGCAGCAGGGCCCGTGCGGCCGCCAGGATGTCCTCCTCCTGCAGCAGCACGGCATCCGCCGCGGGCCCGAGCGGGATGAACGAGTCCGCGCTCGTCACCCGCGAGATCGGCGCCTCGACCCCGGCATCCACCAGCGCCGCCACCACGGACTCCGAGACCCCGCCGCTGTGCCGGGTCTCGTCGACCACCAGCACCACGGCCGCACGCGACGCCGCCTCGACCAGGGCCGCGACGGGGAGCGGCGTCACCCACGCGAGGTCGAGGACCGTGCAGCCGAAGCCGTCCGCACGCAGCGTCGCAGCCGCCCGCAGGCTCATGAAGACGCCGTTGCCGAACGTGACCAGGAGCAGGTCCCTGCCGGTGCCGTAGCCCACCACGTGGCCGGGGGCCGCCCGCGTCGACCCGTCGAACGGCGCGAGCCAGCCCTCGTCGCCGTCGAAGAGGTCCCGGGTGTGGTAGCGGGCGATCGGCTCGACGTAGACGCAGACCCGACCCTCCCTGGCGAGGTCGAGGCAGCCGCGCAGGAGCGCCGGCGCGCTGTGCGGGTGGCTGGCGACGGCCACGGTGATCCCCGGGATGTCGCGCAGCACCGCCAGCGAGTTGTCGTTGTGGAAGTGGCCGCCGAAGCCCTTCTGGTAGGCCAGCCCGGGGATCCGCACGACCATGCCGTTGTCGTACTGGCCGCCGGAGAAGAAGCGCAGCGAGGCGGCCTCGCCGCGGAGCTGGTCCTCGGCGTTGTGCAGGTAGGCGAGGTACTGGATCTCGGGCACCGGCACGAACCCCGCGAGGCTGGTGCCCAGTGCGGTGCCGAGGATCGTCTGCTCGTCGAGCAGCGTGTCGAAGACCCGGCTCGACCCGAAGCGGTCCCGCAGGCCCCGCGTGACGCCGTAGACCCCGCCCTTGACCGCGACGTCCTGACCGAACACGAGGACGTCGTCGTGGTCCTGCAGCTCCTCGGCCAGCGTCCGGTTGATGGCCTGCGCGAGCGTCAGCGGCTTCGGGTCGGACGGACGGTCCGTGGCACCGGTCCGCGGTCGCGGGTGGGCCAGCGGGGCCATCACCTCGGCCCGGCTCGCGAGCCGCGGCTCGAGGCTGACCTCGGCGGCCACGGCGAGGACCCGTCGCCGCACCTGCTCGTAGCGCGTGAGCACCTCATCGGCGCTCCACGCACCGCTGTCGACCAGCGCGCGAGCGGTGCCGAGCAGCGGGTCGCGGGCGTAGTCGGCCTGGATCGCGGTGGGCCCGCGGTAGGCGATCTCGACGTCCGAGCCGGCGTGGCCCATGAACCGCACGGTGCTGAGGTGGAGCACGGCGGGGGAGCGCCGGGTGCGCACGGCGGTCAGCGCCTCCTCGGTCGTCCGGAGCAGCGCGACCGGGTCGTTCCCCGTGGCGTGGAGGTAGGGGATGCCGGGGAGGTGCTGCAGCACGGCGGCCGGCCAGCCCCGCGGCGTACGGGTGCTGATGCCGAGGCCGTTGTCCTCGCAGACGAGCAGCACGGGGCAGTCGCGATGCAGGTGGGTGAGGTACGCCGCCGCGTTGAGCGCGCCGGCCGCCGTCGAGTGGTTGACCGAGGCGTCGCCGAAGCTGCACACGACCACCGCGTCCTCCGGCCAGGGCGTCTCCCGGCCCAGCACCTTCCCGAGCCCCAGGGCGAAGCCGAGCCCGACCGCGCGCGGCAGGTGCGAGGCGATCGTCGACGTCTGCGGGATGACGTGCAGCTTCGGGTGCCCGAAGACCTTGTGCCGGCCACCGGACATCGGGTCCGCGGCCGAGCCGGTGAGGCTCCGGAGCGTCTCGCGCACGGGGTCGACGCCTCCGTCGAGGTGCGCGCGGGCGGCGAAGAACCCACCCGACCGGTAGTGCAGCAGTGCGGGGTCGGTGGTCCGCGACAGCAGGCCGACCGCGGCGTTCGACTCGTGCCCGGCGGAGCCGATCGTGTAGAAACCGGCGCCCCGCTGCTGGAGCCACCGCGCCGCGAAGTCGAGGTGTCGGCTCTCGACCTGGGCCTCCAACAGCGCCTCGAGTCGGCCCACGACCGCTCCCTCGACGGAGCTCGGCCCGTCCGGCGCGCGGAAGGCTTCGACGCTGCGGAGGAAGTGCTCGTCGATGGGCTCCACGAGACCAGAGGGTGGCACACGACTCGCCCCTGTCAACGGACCGTCGACGGCCGCCGAGGGAGCCGTCAGCGAGCCAGGCGGTAGCGCAGGTGCATGACCTCGGGCGTGCTGACCTGACCGAGCAGCTCGAGCTCCACGATCTCGGCGGGCAGGTGGTCGAAGAGCCGCTTCCCCTGCCCGAGCAGGACCGGTACGACGTGCAGCGCGAGCTCGTCGAGCTCACCGGCCTCGAGCAGCGACTGCGCCGCCGCGGCGCCGTGCACCCCCACGTCGGCGTCGCCGGCCGCCTCGCGCGCCGCCGCCGCGCAGGCGGAGACGTCGGTCATGAACCGGACGCTGCCCGGCGGTGGCTCGTCGGGGACGTGGTGGGTGAGCACGAAGACCGGGACGCCGTCGTGGTGGTCGCCCTGCCAGTGGCCGGCCAGCTCGTAGGTGTGCCGCCCCGAGATGAACGCCCGGGTGGCCATCAGGTCGGCGACCGCGTCCCCGTGCGGGCCGGGCTCGTTGCGGTGGTCGAGCCAGTTGAAGAGCCGGAACCCGCCGACGCCCATCGGGTCGTCGTGGTCGTCCTTCGGCCCGGCCACGAACCCGTCGAGGGACATGGTCATGTCGAGCCGGATGTTCGCCATGGCGGCCATCCTTCCTCAGGACGGTGCCGAGCGTGACGGCGTACCGTCCGGCGTCGACGCACAGGAGGAGCGATGAGCAACGAGGCCATGGAGCAGCTGGACGTGCTGGTCGGTTCGTGGCGGGCGACCATGCAGAACGCGTGGTTCCTGGACCCACCCGACCGGCCCGCGGGATCGGCGACGGGGGAGTGGCTCGGCGACGCGTTCCTGGTCTTCCGGTGGACGGCGGAGGACGAGGTCGGAGCGGCGACGAGCGACATGGTCCTGGTGCTCGGGCGCAGCGACGCGCGCGACGCCTTCACCGCCCTCTACCACGACGAGCGAGGGGTATGCCGGGTGTTCGCCATGACCTTCGACGGCTCGCACTGGACGATGACCCGCGAGGACCCCGACATGCACCAGCGGTTCGTCGCTGACGTCGGACCGGACCGGATCGCGGGCCGCTGGGAGGCGTCCGAGGACCAGGGATCGAGCTGGCGCAAGGACTACGACCTCGTCTTCGTGCGGGCGTAGTCGTCCGCGAGCCGCCGACGTCAGCCGCGCTCGTAGTCCTCGTCGTCGTCGTCGGGGACCTCGAGCTCCTGCTCGAGGACGTCGGCCTCGTTGGCCTCGTCGAGGGATGCGTGCTCGCCGGGCAGGAGCTCGTCGTCGGATGGTCCGGTGCTCATGGGTCCTCCCTGGAGTGGTGGTCGCCTCCCCGGTGCCGCGGTGCCGGCATCTCCAAACGCGGCGGTCAGCCGGTCAGCGCGGCGTAGCGCACCGCGATCTCGGCGCCCACGCGGGCGTTCTCCCGCACCAGCGCGATGTTGGCGGTGAGGCTGCGGCCGTCGGTGAGCTCGACGATCCGGCCGAGGAGGTACGGCGTCGCGTCCCGCCCGCCGATGCCCCGGGCGTCCAGGTCGGCGAGCGCCTGCGCGATCACCGGGTCCATCTCCGAGGTCGGCAGCTCGTCGGCGACGGGGATCGGGTGCGCGACCACCAGGCCACTGGTGAGGCCCAGCGACCAGGCCGCGTCCATCGCGCGGGCGATCTCGTCCGGGCCGTCGGCGCGCAGCGGCGCGGCGAAGCCACTGCCTCGCGAGTAGAACGACGGGAACTCGTCGCTGCCGTCGACCAGCACCGGCACCCCGAGGGTCTCCAGCCTCTCCAGGGTGAGGCCGATGTCGAGGATGCTCTTCACCCCGGCGCACACCACGCACACCGGCGTCGTCGCCAGCTCGGTGAGGTCGGCGCTGACGTCGAACGAGGTCGCGGCCCCGCGGTGCACGCCGCCGAGCCCGCCGGTCACGAAGACACGGATCCCGGCGAGGTGGGCGAGCCGCATGGTCGCCGCGACCGTCGTGGCGCCGTGGGCGCCACGGGCGATGATCGTGGGCAGGTCCCGGACGCTGGCCTTCGCGACCGAGCGGTCGCTGGCCAGCAGCTCGAGGTCCTCGGGCGACAGACCGACCTTCGGCACGCCGCCGAGCACGGCGATGGTGGCCGGCACCGCACCGTGCGCGCGGACGATGCCCTCGACCTCGGTCGCCATCGCGACGTTCTGCGGGTAGGGCATGCCGTGGCTGATGATCGTGCTCTCGAGCGCGACCACCGGCGCGCCGGTCGTCAGCGCCTGGGCGACCTCGTCGGTCAGCCCCAACTTCGAGAACCCGGTCATCGAGCCATCCTCTCGCCGAGGTCCGGGCGCACGGTGTGGGGGCTGGCCACCGTCAGCGCGGCCGCCTCGTGCCCGTAGGCCGCCGCGTCGGCGAGCGAGGCCCCGGCGAGCAGCCGGTGGCAGAACGCCGCCAGCATCGCGTCGCCCGCGCCGGTGACGTCGACGGGCACGACCGCGGGCGCCTCGAGGCCGGTCTCGCCGTCCGGCGTGCTGAGCAGCGAGCCGGCCGGTCCGCGGCGTACCCACACGACCTCGACGCCGCGCCGGTGCAGCCCCTCGACCGAGCCCATCGCGACCAGCTCGGCCTCGTTCGGCGTCACCGCGAAGACCGGCCGGTCCGCGCGCAGCAGCGGCGCGATCCGCTCCGCCTTGGCGACGCTGACCGGGTCGATGACGGCCCGGACGCCGAGGGAGAGCACCGCGTCGACCGTGGGCGCCGGAAGGTTGCCGTCGACGACGACCAGGGCCGCCGACCGGAGCAGGTCGTGGTCGAGCACGTCCGGTCCCATGGCGTCGGTCGCCGCCATGTCGGAGACACCGGCGACCAGCCCGCCGTCCGCGTCGAGCAGCGCGACGTAGCGCCCGGTCCGCCCACCGCGGAGCACCGGCGACACGTCGACCCCGGCCGCTGAGGTCTTCTCCAGGAGCCACTCGCCGTCCGGGTCGGAGCCGACTGTCGACACCAGCGCGACCCGGCTGCCGAGGCGGGCGAGGTTCTCGGCGACGTTGCGCCCGACGCCGCCCGGCGTGCGGACCACGGTGCCGGGGTTGCTGGTCGCCCCGACCAGCGGCGCGGCGGTGCGCGCCTTGACGTCGACGTTCGCGCCACCGACGACCACCACCAGCTCCACGTGGGCAGGTTAGTCAGGCCCTCGACATCCGCTCCCGGGTCGCCTCGGCCCACGGGCTCCACAGGAACCAGCCCGGCAGCTCGCGGACCAGCCGAGTCGGCCCGGTGACCTCGACGGCGCCCGACCGCACGGCATCGGTCCAGGTGAGCGGTCCGTTGAAGATGTCGCTGAAGGTCGCGGTGGTCCCTCGCAGCACCACGTCAGTGTCGAAGCCGGGGTGCTGGTGGCAAACCGAGACCTCGCCGTGCTCGAGCACCAGCCAGACCGTCATCGGGTCGGGAGCGGTGAACGCGAACTCCAGCACCACCCGCTGGTCGGGGAACCGCGTCGGGTCGGTGCGGCGGTGCATCCACCACATCAGCGTGTGCGGGTGCACCTCGTGCGGGTAGAGCTCGTCGAAGAGCCACTCGACCGCCCACCGGCCGAACGCGTCGATGATCTTCTCGAGGTCCCGCCCGGCGGGCGTCAGGTGGTACTCCGACGCCCAGCGCTCCACCACGCCCCGCTTCTCGAGGTGGCGCAGCCGGGCGGTCAGCAACGACCGCGAGATGCCGGGCAGGCCGCGGGCGATGTCGTTGAACCGGGTGTTGCCCAGCACCAGCTCACGCACGATGAGCGGGGTCCACCGGTCGGCGAGGACCTCGGTGGTGAGGGATACGGGACAGAAGCGTCCGTACTCCGGCATGGCTCATCGTCGCACCGGCCCGGGCGGCAGTCCAGAAGCTGTACCGGGTAGGTCCAGAACCTGCACTATTCCTGGATGTTCCGGGCGCGGACCCTCGACCCATGACCACCGTCGAAGACATGCACACCGAAACCCGCACCGGAGACCTGCTCGACCGGGCGGCCTCCGTCACGCCCGTCCTGTCCGAGCACGCCGGGCACCACGACGTCGACGGGAGCGTCGTGTCCGAGTCGCTGGACGCGATCCGCGCCGCCGGCCTGCTCGCCGCCGGCGTGCCGGTCGAGCTCGGCGGGCTCGGCGCGGACAACCGCGAGCTCGCGGCGCTGCAGCGCGAGCTGGCCCACCACTGCGGCTCGACCGCACTCGCCACCTCGATGCACCAGCACGTGGTGTGCTTCACGGCGTGGCGCTACCGCCGCGGCCTGCCCGGCGCCGAGGCGACCCTGCGCCGCGTCGCGGAGGAGGGCATCGTGCTCGTCTCCACCGGTGGGGGCGACTGGACGCACCCGCGCGGCGAAGCCGTCAAGGTGGACGGCGGCTACCTGGTCTCCGGTCACAAGCGGTTCGCGAGCCAGTCCACCGTCGGGACCGCGATGTCGACCATGGCGACCTACGACGACCCCGAGCAGGGGCGCCGGGTGCTCAACCTGGCCATCCCCTTCGCCGCGGAGGGCGTCACCGTGCTCGACAACTGGGACACCCTCGGCATGCGTGGCACCGCCAGCAACGACGTCGTCCTCGAGGACGTCTTCGTGCCCGACGAGCGGGTGCTGGCCAACCGCCCGTACGGCGTCGTCGATCCGCCGCTGCAGGTCATCGGCAGCATCGCCTTCCCGATCGTCTCGGCCGTCTACCTCGGAGTGGCCGAGGCGGCGTTCACGGCAGCGGTCGACGCGGCGCGCGCCCGGGCGGCCGACGCCACGGTCCGGCGCCAGGTCGGGCTGATGCGGCACCGCCTCCAGGTTGCCGGTTGGGCGCTGGACGCCGTGCTCGACCTCGTCGGCCCCGACCCGCAGCCGTCACCGGAGACCCTGACCGCCGTGATGGTGGCGAAGCGTGAGATCGCGCTCGCCGGCATCGAGGTGTGCGACCTGGCCATGGAGGTGGCCGGCGGAGGGGCGTTCTTCCGGGGCTCGGTGGTGGAGCGGTGCTACCGCGACATCCGGGCCGCCAAGTTCCACCCGACCACGCCCGAGGACACGCTGCTGATGGCCGGCGACGAGGCGCTGCTCAGCGCTGGGTCATGACGCAGGCAGGTCCTTCTTCACGACCTTGCCCGACGCGTTGCGCGGCAGCTCGTCGAGCACCACGATGTCGCGCGGCACCTTGTAGTTGGCGAGCTGGTCGCGCACGTGGGTCCGCAGGTGCTGGGCGGTCGTCTCGGCCCCGGGCCTGAGCACGACGTAGCCCAGCAGTCGCTGCCCGAACGACTCGTCCGGTACGCCGATCACGGCGGCCTCGACGACGTCGCGGTGCTGCCCGAGGACGGCCTCGACCTCGGCCGGGTAGACGTTCTCCCCGCCGCTGATGATCATGTCGTCGACCCGGCCCTCGACGTTGAGCCGTCCCTCGGCGTCGAGCCGGCCCAGGTCGCCGGTGAGCATGTAGCCGTCGAGGTGCTCCTTCGAGCTCTGCCCGTCCTGGGACTGGGTGTAGCCCTCGAACGGCGTGGTGTTGAGCACCGCGATCTGGCCGACCTCGCCGACGGGCAGCTCGGCGCCGTCCTCGTCGAGGATCCGCAGCAGGCAGCCGCGCACCGCCCGCCCCGCCGTGCGCGGGTCGTGACGCAGGTCCGCAGGGGTGGCGGTCGCGATCATCCCGGCCTCGGTGGCGTTGTAGTTGCTGTAGACCACGTCGCCGAAGGTGTCCATGAACTCCAGGAGAGCGGTGGGCTCCATCGCCGACCCGCTCGCCGTCACGAACCGCAGCGCGGGCAGCGGGTAGCGGCCCTTCACCGCCGCGGGCAGGGCGACGATGCGCTCGAGCATGACGGGCACGACGGCCATCCCGCCGGCGCGGTGCCGCGCGGCCATCGCGAGGGTCTCCTCGGGGTCGAAGTGCCGGCGCATCACCACGGTGTTGGCCATGGTCGCGGCCAGGACCAGGCACCCGAACCCCCAGGCATGGAACATCGGCGCGGCCACCACCACCGTGTCCTCGGCGCGCCACGGCACCCGCTCGATGATCGCGACCAGGTCGCCGGCTCCGCCGCCGGTCCCGCGCCGCGCGCCCTTGGGTGCGCCGGTCGTGCCGCTGGTGAGCAGCACCACGTGCGGGCTGCTCGTGGGTGCGGGAGGCCGCTGGCCGAGGTGGTCGTCGATGAGTCCGTCGACGGTCAGGCCGTCGGCCGGCTCGTCCTCCCACGCGGTCACGTGCAGCGGGCCGCCGTCGTCGGCGCCGGGCAGGTCGGCCAGCGCCGCGGCGTACTCCTGGTCGTAGACGAGCGCGTCCACGTGCTCGCGGTCGAGCAGCTCGGCGAGCTGCGGCCCGGAGAAGGCGGTGTTGAGCAGCACCAGGTCGGCGCCGAGCTTGCCGGTCGCCACCAGCGACTCCACGAAGCCGCGGTGGTTGCGCGCCAGCAGCCCGATCCGCCCGTTGCTCGCGTCGACGCCCCGCTGGTCGAGGTGGCCCGACAGTGCGGCCGCCAGCGCGTCGGTGCGCGTCTCGAGCTGGGCCCAGGTCAGAGCGCCCCGCTCGTCGACGAGGGCGAGCCCGTCGGGACGGCGCGCGGCCGCCAGGCTGGTCCCCGCCATCGCGGAGAGCCCCTGGCGGCGGATCGCGGCCGCCATCTTGAGGTACTTGTCCGGCCGGAGCGGGCCGAGCAGCCCGGACCGCGCGATCACGCGCGCGTTCGCGAGGTGCCCTCGAGCGGTCCCGGCCATGGCGGACACGATAGAGACGACGCCAGTAGCGTGGGCGACCGTGTCGAGCGGTGAGCCCGAGGTGGTCCGCGTGCAGCGGCCCGAGGTCGAGCTCTCGTGCCTCGCCTGGGGTCCGACCGACGGACCACTGGTGGTGGCACTGCACGGGTTCCCGGACACGGCCTGGACCTGGCGGCACCTCGGCCCCCACCTCGCCGCCGGGGGCCTGCGCGTCGTGGCGCCGTTCCTCCGCGGCTACGCACCCAGCGGGCTGGCCACCGACGGCTACCACGTGGGCGCGCTGATGGCCGACGCCGTCGCGCTGCACGACGCGCTCGGCGGTGACGAGCGGACGGTGCTGGTCGGCCACGACTGGGGCGCGATCACGGCCAACGCGCTCGGGGCGCACCCGGACTCGCCGTACCGGCGCATCGTGACCATCGCGGTCCCGCCGCTGGGAGCGATGCAGGGCGCGCCGGTCCGGCTGACGCCGCGGCAGCTGCGGATGAGCTGGTACACGATGTTCAACCAGCTGCCGCTGCTCCCCGAGCGCACCGTGGACCGCTGGCTGCCGCGGCTGTGGCGGGACTGGTCCCCGGGGTACGACGGCACCGAGGACGTCGCGTTGGTCCGCGCTGCGTGGCCGACCCGGGCGCACGTCGCCGCG
This sequence comes from uncultured Actinomycetota bacterium, assembly GCA_963766475.1. Classification (GTDB taxonomy): domain Bacteria; phylum Actinomycetota; class Actinomycetes; order Propionibacteriales; family Nocardioidaceae; genus Nocardioides. The sequence goes on from CAVXZS010000016.1 coordinate 407,170, forward strand.
GCGGTGGGCTACTACCGCGCGATCAGGGCGCCGTGGCGCGTGCCTCCGGCGCACCGCGCGTGGGCGCGGACCATCGCCGGCGTCCCGACCGTGCCGCAGCTGGTGCTGCACGGCGCCGACGACGGCTGCCTGCAGGCGGCGTACGCCGAGCACGCGGCCGCGCGGCTGCCGGACTCGGCGCGCTTCGAGCTGGTCGCCGGCGCCGGGCACTTCCTCCAGGTCGAGAAGCCCGAGGTCGTCGACGAGCTCATCTCCGAGTTCGTGCTCTCCTAAGGTGTCCGGGTGCGCGTGGCGGTGCTCGTCGAGGGCGAGAGCGACCGCGAGGCGGTGCTGGCGCTGGCGGCCAGGCGCGGAGTCGGGCTGGCCGACCGCGGGGTCGACGTGGTCGCGATGGGCGGGGTCACCAACATCGCGCGGTACGCCGCCGAGCTGGCCCCCACGCACCGCCTCACCGGGCTCTACGACGCGGCCGAGGAGCGGTTCGTCCGAGGCGGTCTCGAGCGAGCGGGGCTGGCGGCTGGCTGCGACGCGGGCGGGCTCGCGGCGCTCGGCTTCCACTCCTGCGACCGGGACCTCGAGGACGAGCTGATCCGCGCCCTGGGGGTGGCCGCGGTGCTCGCGGTCGTCGAGGCGCAGGGAGACCTCGCGCACCTGCGCGGGCTGCAGCAGCAGCCCGCCCAGCGCGACCGTCGGCCGGAGGACCAGCTGCACCGGTTCCTCGGCTCCGGGTCCGGACGGAAGATCCGCTACGGCCGCCTGCTGGTCGAGGCGCTGAGCGACGACGCGGTGCCCGTGCCTCTCGAGCGGGTGCTCGCCGACGCCCTCGCGTGACCCCGAGCCGCTCCGGACATGCCAAGGGCGACGGCTCCCGAACGCAGCCACCCCCCACCGGGGCTGCGGCGGTCATGGGGATGGGAGCCGTCGCCGACCGAGAGACTTCTCGGTGCGTGGTGAATTCTAGGTCGGGCGGGACCGGCCTTCCATACCGCCGTTGAGGTACGTCGTGCCGCGGGCCACGAGGCCTCCGGTCTCGTCGTCGGAGGCCACCGCCACCGTGAGCCCCGCCGCCCGGAACGCCGCGCTCGTCGCGTCGAGCTGGCTCCGGCCGGTCTCCACCAGCACGTGGCCGCCCGGTCGCAGCCACGCGGGTGCCTCGGCAACCACCCGGCGCTGGACCGCGAGCCCGTCCGGTCCGCCGTCCAGCGCGACGCGGTGCTCGTGGTCGCGGGCCTCGCGGGGCATCAGGGAGATCGCCTCGGTCGGGACGTACGGCGCGTTGGCCACCACGACGTCCACCTCGCCGCGCAGGCCGCCCGGCAGCCCGGCGTAGAGGTCGCCCTCGAAGACCCGGTCCGGCGGCAGGTTGCGCCGCGC
>CAVXZS010000017.1:0-164645 GCA_963766475.1 uncultured Actinomycetota bacterium
GGAGAGCCTGAAGATCGGGCCGTCCACCGACACCCAAGCGGACTACGGCGCGCTCATCAGCGCCGCGCACCGCGACAAGGTGCTGGGCTACGTCGACATCGAAACTGAGGAGGGGGCGAGCTTGTCGTCGACGGCCGCGGCTTCAAGATGCAGGGCTACGAGAATGGGTTCTTCATGGGCGGCTGCCTGTTCGACGAGGTAACGCCCGCAATGCGCATCTACAAGGAGGAGATTTTCGGACCGGTGCTCTCGGTGGTGCGCTGCCAAGGACTATGAGGAGGCGGTGCGGCTTCCGTCCGGCGCACGACTACGGCAACGGCGTCGCCATCTTCACCCGCGACGGCGACGCCGCGCGCGATTTCGCAAGCCGCGTCGAGGTCGGTATGGTCGGGAGTCAATTTCGCGATCCCGGTGCCGCTCGCCTATTACACCTTCGGCGGCTGGAAGCGCTCCGGGTTCGGCGACCTCAACCAGCACGGCCCGGATTCGATCCGCTTCTACACCCGGACCAAGACCGTGACCGCGCGCTGGCCCTCGGGCACCAAGGGCGGCGCCGAGTTCGTCATTCCGACGATGAAGTAATCAGCTCAGGCAGGCCTTGCCCTTGCCGGCCGGGTTGCCGCATTGGCAGCGCGGCTGCCGGTCGAGCCCGGAGATGGTGACCGAGGTGATGCGGTTCTTGTTCACCACGATGTCGCACAGCACGGCAATTTGTCCGCCACCGCCTTCGATCGCGAGCTTCGCCGTGCCGAGGCGCTGGCGCAGCACCGCGACACCCTTCTTATCGGTTCGAGTTTCGCGTTCAAGAAACAGCGTCGTCGACGTGCGCGACGCGATGGGAACGGTCTTGATCTCCACGTAGCCGGCGTCGCCCGGCCGGATGCAACCCGCGAGCATGCGTCCCGACAGGCCGAGGATCACCCGGCCGGCCACGTGCATCGCTCGGCGCCGGGCGGCTTGATGCCGCCAATCAGTTCCTTAAGGATTCGGATACGTCGCGGATCTCGTTGGTCAATTTGCAGGATGACATCGATCGCACTCTGCGCCTGGCGGATCTGGATCAGCTCCTCGATGAAATCCTCGTTGGTCTGAAGTGTCCGCAAGAGTTCGGCGAAATGCCTGCGCGCGACGGCGAGTTCGTCGGTTGCAGTTTCGGTCTCGGACGCCCGCAGCTTCCACTGGTCGACCAGGAACTGCCGCTCCTCGGGCTTGAAGCGGGTGTCCTGCTGCAACGTTGCAAGCTTGTTCTTGGCATGCGCGAGCGCAGTCGCCCCGAGCTGGGAGACAACACCGTTGTCGGACACCGCGCCAAGCGCAGCTCCAACGATGGCGCGTAAAACTCATCGGTGCGAACCTGTGCGCAGAGCTGTGTCCACCCGGACGTGTCCTCGGTCGTAGTAGTAGACGACCTGTCCACAGGGAGCGAAGCGAACCTCGACGGCCTCGGTGCAATTGTTCGTGGAACCATCCTCGATGAAGCGCTCATGCGCGGCGTCATCGTCGGTGCGACTGCGGTAGTTCACCTCGCAGCCCGGCCGTCCGTGCCCCGATCCGTCGCGGATCCATGGCCTGACGAGGTGAATGCCACCGGCACGCTGACGGTGCTCGAGGCGGCCCGGGCGGCGGCACAGCCGCCGATCGTGATAGTGGCATCATCCTCGAGCGTCTACGGCGCCAATCGGACTCTGCCGAAGCACGAGGACCTGAGGCCCGTACCGATGAGCCCATACGCAGTCAGCAAACTGGCCGCAGAGTCGTACCCTTGAGCCATCAGGCCGTCTACGGCCTCGACACTCTGGCGTTTCGGTTCTTCAACGTGTTCGGGCCCCTCCAGACGGCGGCCATGCCTATGCGGCCGTGGTCCCTGCGTTCGTCGAGCGGCCTCCGCGGTAATCCGTTGCCCGTCCAAGGGTGACGGTCTCCAGTCGCGAGACTTCACCTACGTGGCAACGGTCGCCGAAGATCCTGTGTCGGCCGCCGTCGAACGATAAGCAGTCCTGATCCGGTCAATCTCGCCTTCGGCACCCGCACCGAACTCACGGGAGCTGATCTGCGAACTGGAGCAGGTAGTCGGGCATCGCGCTGGAGGTCGACAAGGGCCCGTCGCGAGCAGGGCGAGTCAAGCATTCCCAAGCCGACAACAGCCGGCTCCGCGCGTTGTTCCCTGACGTCTCACCAGTCGACCTGCGAACAGGGCTCGAGCAAACAGTAGCGTGGATGCGGTCCTTCGTCTGAAGGGCTAGACGTCAAGAAGAGACACCCCGGAGCGCAACGGTGAACTCGGTCATGGTGAGCGGATCGCAGTCGGAGATGCCGTGCGGCGGAGGACGCCAGGGTTCGCCGCGAGGATCTGGGGTCGAGGGCCAGGGACTCCGGTCCACGTATTCGATGTCCAGTGCGAACTTCTCCTCCCAAGCCAGAGCGTTGCGACCGCTGACCTGGGCAAGGCCCGTGACACCGGGCGCACCTCGTGCCGTCGCGCTGCTCAGGGGCTATAGCGCTCCAGGTACTGGACGAGCAGCGGCCGCGGACCGACCAGACTCATGTCGCCCTTAAGCACGTTCCACAGGGTGGGAAGCTCGTCGAGGCTGGTGGATCGAAGGAAGAGCCGAACGGGGTCATACGCTGCTCGTCCGTCACGAGGCCGGCGGCGGGATCCGGGTGCCTCATGGTGCGGAACTTGACCAGCTCGAAGATCTGCTCGTCCTTGCCCGGCCGAGTTGCCGGAACAGGACTGGCGAACCAGGTTGCGTCGGACGACCACGGCAATGAGCAACTGCAACGGTGCGGTGAACATCAGTCCGAAGAGCGCGACCAACGAAGTCGATCGCCGCGTTTGAGAGGGTCATAGCGTCTGCGTCGTCATCGTCCGATGGCCGCCTCGATCGCGTCCGCGACGCTCGAACTGATCCTCGGTCATGGCGGAGCCGGATGGCAGGGTAAGACCGTGCTCGAACAGCCCTTCGGCACTGCCGTCGAGGGTGCCCGGCAGGCCCTGCGTACACCGGCTGCAGGTGCATGGGCTTCCAGACCGGGCGCGTCTCGACACCGGCGCGTCGAGTCCATCGCCGCGGCCAGGTCGGCGCTCCAGCCCGCCGACGGCTGGATCGACGACGATGGCCGTCAGCCAGCAGTTGTCCTCCGGTCGTCGGCGCCGCCCAGGATGCTGCACACCCGGGACGTCGGCGAACGAGGCGCGGTAGCGCTCGCGCCAGACTCGCCGGCGCTTGCGATCATGCCGTCCAGCCGGCGCGAGCTGGGCTCGACCCAGCGCGGCCAGGATGTTCGACAGCCGGTAGTTGTAGCCGACCTCGGTGTGCTCGTAGTGGGCGACAGGCTCGCGGGCCTGCGTCGAGAGCTTGCGGACGTGGTCAGCCAGGTCGCCGTCGTCGGTGAGCAGCATGCCGCCGCCCGAGGTGGTCATGATCTTGTTGCCGTTGAAGGACAGCACCGACGCGTCGCCGAACGAGCCGGCCGGCCGGCCGCTGTAGCGTGGCGCCCAAGGACTCGGCGGCGTCGCAGAGCACCCGCGCGCCGTGCTCGGCGCGAGCCGCGAGGATCGCGCTCGTAGTCGGCGCACTTGCCGAGCAGGTCGACCGGGAACACGACCGGCACCTGCTGACCCGCCGCACGCAGCGACTCCAGCGCCTCGCGCAGCAGCGCCGGGTCCATGTTGCCGGTCGCGGGGTCGCAGTCGACGAAGTACGGCTCGGCGCCGACGTACCGGATGGCGTTCACTGTCGCCGCGAAGGTGAGGGTGGAGACGGGGACGACGTCGCCGGGACCCACTCCCCACGAGACAGTGCGAGGTGTAGTGCGGCGGTGCCGGAGATAGGCCGACGGCGTGCGGGACGCCCACGCGGTCGGCCACCTCTTCCTCGAACGCCGCTAGGTCCGGGCCGGCCGGCGCCACCCAGCCGGAGCGCATCGCCGCGGTGACGTACTCGATCTCGAGCTCGCCGGTGTCGGGCGGCGACATCAGGACGCGGTACATGCGATCACCCTCCCCGGTGGTCACGTGCGTGCAGCTCGCGATCGATGCTGCCGGCTCCAATCACGCAAGCAGCGCGTCCTGCCGTACGGCTCAGGACATCGCCCGCTCACCTGAGATGAGGAACGCCCCGAGTCCGGCACCTAAGCCGTTCGCCACGACGTCGAACCAGCTCAGCGGACCGGTGCGGCATGAACAGAGCCCTGCACGGCCTCCACGGCGAGGGAGACAACGGCTCCGAGGCCCCCAGGAGCCCAACGGACTCCAGCGAAGCCGGGTCGCGAACCAGATCACGGCTGGAAACGGGAGTGAACACGGCGATGTTCATGAGCGAACTCCACGGGTCGAGCCGGCAACGCGAATCCGAGCCGCGAGAGATCGAGCGGATGTAGCAGGCCCCACGGAGGCGGCGCTCGCTGGGACTGGGGTTCAGCAAGAACCACATGCACCGCTCGGCGTACGCGATCCACGCAGTCGACCATCTCAGCACGACGACGAGAAAGTCGACGACTTGTGCCCGCGACGACGCTCGGGGTGACGTCCACTGTGCCGTCTCCGGTCTGGTCCGGTCCCTGTCGTCATCGACCAGGTCACCAGCACGTCGTCCGGGCCCGACAGCAGGGCGACCAGCGTGACCACCGGCCGGCCGTTCAGTCGACGGCGCCGCGTCGACCGCCGTGCCATCGACCTTGATGTCGCTGATGTCGCCGCCGGTCGGTCCGTAGATGCGGACGCCGACCAGCTGGGAACCCTCGGGCGTGCCGAACTCCCCGCGCCGGTCACCGAATCGGGCAGCTGCTCGGCCTGCGCCGGCGTGATCGTCTGGTTGAGCGACATCGTGCCGCTGAGAGTCTGTAGCCGTCGCCGCAGCTCTGGGACTCGACCTCGGCCCGGTAGCGCAGGTAGTAGGACATCTTGCTGGCGGTCGCGTCGTTGAGGCCGATGAAGACGTGCGGGTCGTGCCGTCGTCCGGGGCAGGCGCCGAGGACCTGTGTGCCCGCCAGCGCTCGGCTTCGTCGTCGGTGAACGGACGCGACCAAGAAGCGGCGTTCGTCGGCGGCGCGGTCGATGCCTTGACAAAGTCGAGCGGCGAGGCGAGGCCGCCAGTCGCGGCGTTGAAGATGGCGCTTGGCGGCCTTGGCGAAGAACTCGTCCTGCTGCCCGGGCTCCAGCTCGAGGTAGGGACGATTGAGCAGCTCCTCGACCGCGTTGTCCGCGGTGAGGGTGACGTCGCCGACCTTGACCGGGCCGGTGCCCTTCAGGAGGTAGGACAGGGCGACCGGGTCGAGGGAGATGACGCCGTCGAGCTGGTCGCTCGTACTTCTCCTGCCAGCGCGCCGACATCAGCTGGGCCGCTCGCGGGAAGTCGGGAGTGAAGGTCGCGTCCTGGAAGTAGACGCCGAGCAGGTCGGAGTAGACGGCGAGCTCGCCGTCGCTGAGGGGCAGGACCGGGGTGTCGCGTCGTCCGAACTCGCCGCCCGTGCCCTGGCGGACGATCTCGAGCTTGCCGTCGTCTGCGTGCAGCTCGGCCCACGAGCCGGGGATGCCGCCGGTGGCGCGGATCTCGGCGTTGTTCTGGAAGACCAGCAGGTAGTTGCGCGGTCCGTCGCCGCCGAGGAAGCCGGGCAGCACCTGCGACGGCCTTGTCCGCCGAGGCGAGGGCACGGGAGAGGTCGTCGAGCCGGTCGACGTAGCTGTCGAAGCGGGTCTTGAGCGGCCCGACGTAGCCAGAGCTGTCGAGGCCCGAGATGTCGCGGTAGCCCTCTCTGAAGGCGGCGTTGGACCGGGCGACCGGGTCCTGGAGGACGCGGACCGCGTCCACGTCCACTCGGCCGTCCGACGAGAGGGTGTCGAGGCTCGTCGACCACGTCGACGAGGGGCTCGACGCCGGTGCCAACGGTGTTGAGGGACTCGCTCAGGGAGCGGACGCCCTCGGCGTCGTCGCCCACCATGGGGAGATGGGTGAGGGCGCCCCACCAGGCGCCGTCCGTGTGGTCGTGGGCGGACTTCGCGGACAGCAGGAAGTCCGACAACGCCCGCTCGCGGGCCTGCGGGTCCTTGTCCCGGACCGCGTCGACCAGTCGGTCACCGCTCGCCTCGGCGCGCTTCAGGTCGCGCTCGACCCGCCAGGCCTGCCAGGCCGAGTAGGCGACAGCGAGGAGGATCACGGCCAGCACGCCCAGGACCACGCGCCGGGTCGTCAGCACCTACTCACCACCTTCGTGCCGAGACCCCCGCCACCAGGTGACGGGGGCCTCGAAAGAGTTGCTCGAGCGTGGTCAGTGGTGGCGGTGGTGACGCTTCTTGAGCGTGAACGTGGTCGAGGCGCTCGAGGGGTTGTACACCGAGCCAGTCGGCGGGGTGAAGGCGGCCGTGACGGAGTACGTGCCCTTGCGCAGCGACTGGGTCACGAAGGTCAGGGTGCCGCCGACGTAGGCCTGCGTCGAGCTGTACTTCATGTGACCGTTCTTGGTGACGGTGACGGTGACGTTGCCGGTCGGCACGGCGTTGCCGGGCGCGGTGACGCTGACCTTGATGGGCACCGCCCGCGGCGCCTTCCTCACCCTGCCAGGAGCCTTGACGGTCGTCGTGGTGTTGATGCATGCCGAGTAGGGGCATGCGGCTGTGGCGGGCGCTTCCGAGATCGCGACCAAGCCCAAGGTGAACATGAATGCGGCGGCAATAGCCGCGATGAGCTTCTTCATGGCGGTGCAATCTCCCCCGGTTGGACGGTCTAGTAGGCATAGGTAACCACAGACTGGGCGACAATGCACGTCAGGGTTTTCGATACGGCCGAACTCTCATCATTGATCAGGCCTGGCGGACACCGCTGTCCTCGTCTGTGTCCACGCTGATCCGCGTCGTGAACGGGGACGTCGTCACTCGGCAACAGATATGGCACGCCTGCGCCAGCGCCCTCGGCGATCCGGGTCACGAAGCCGGTCGTCACCGAGTTCACGCCGTTCGTCGCGCTCGGCGATGTGCTCTACAAGAGAAGCCCGGATGCGGTGATCTCGACAGGCTCGGCCGGCGGCGCCTAGGTTTCCGGTCGGTGAGGGAGGCAGCAGTGGGGCTCGGGACGCGCGTGGCAAGACTGGCGGCTGGCGGCGCCCTTGTGGTGGCCGGCCTGGTGGCCGCTCCGGCGCAGGCCCTCGACCCACCGGTCGCCGGCGACGCTCAAGTCTGGTGACTCGCTCTACCCCAACCAGGGCAACGGCGGCTACGACGTCAGCCACTACGACGTCGACATCGCCTGGACCCCGGCCATGCCACTGAGCCGGCGACCATCGACGCGACCACGACGATCACCGCGACCACGACGGGCGCACCGCTCTCGTCGTTCGGTCTCGACCTGGAGGGGCTGACCGTCGACCTCGGTCGAGGTGGACGGCGACCCCGCGGGGTTCTCTCGGATCGAGGAGCCGGACGGCGCGACGCCTGGCAAGCACAAGCTGGTGGTCACGCCCGCCACCCCGGTCGATGGCGCCTTCACCGTCGTCGTCGAGTACGGCGGCGTCCCCGAGACCCGGCACGACACGGACGGCTCCGACGAGGGCTGGATCCCGACCGCCGACGGCGCGACGTTCATGAACCAGCCGATCGGCTCGATGACCGGCTTCCCCAACAACAACACCCCGAAGGACAAGGCGACGTACACGTTCACGGTGGACGTCCCCGCCGGGCTGGAGGTGGTCTCGAACGGGGAGCCGACCCTGCCGCTGCCCGATGGGACGGGCACGCGGAGCGCCTGGGTGTGGAACGAGACGCAGCCGATGGCCAGCGAGCTGGCGCTGGTCTCGATCGGTCAGTACGAGGTGCTCACCGGGACGGTCAACCTCTCCGCCGGGCGGACGGTGCCGGAGTGGACGTTCGTCGACTCCAGCATCTGGGCGACCAGCTCGGCCACGATCAACGCCCGGCGGGCCGAGCTGTCGCCGGTGCTGACCGGGCTGGAGGGGTTCCTCGGCCCGTACCCCGGCCACAGCACCGGGATCGTCGTGGACTCGACGGGCGTCGGCTACGCACTCGAGACGCAGGACCGGCCATCCTGGCCGTCGGCCGGCTCTGTCTCCGGCTCATTCGTGCACGAGCTGACCCACCAGTGGTACGGCGACGCAGTCGCTCCGGCCGACTGGAACGGGATCTGGGTCAACGAGGGGATGGCCACCTGGGCGCCGGAGCACCTCGACGGGAACAACGAGAACGCCTTCTTCGGGGAGTGGAGCACCACGCCGGCCGGCAGCAGCCTGTGGCATACGCCCCCGTCCGGGATGACGGCGCCCTCGCAGCTGTTCGGCTGGCAGTCCTACGACCGGGGTGCGATGACGTACGAGGCGCTGCGCGCGGCCATCGGCGACCCGGCGTTCTTCCAGCTCATCAAGAAGTGGCAGATCGACTTCGGCGGCCAGACCAAGAAGTGGACCGCCCTGATCGCGCTGGCCGAGGACATCTCCGGCCAGGACCTGACTGCGTTCTTCCAGGATTGGCTGTGCGACGCTGACAAGCCGGCCTGGCCGCCTGCGACCCCGACCCCCAGCGGAGCCACGTGTGACCCGGACGGCCCCCCGCCCCCGACCAACCCCCCTCCCGCGACGCCTCCAGCGTCCCTCGGGACGATCGGCTCCGAGTGCGGCGCCACGGTGCAGGGCAAGTCGCGGGTGGGCCGCAGGCTGACGGCGCACCTGACGGGGTGCCCGGCCGGCGCCGTCGTCGGCAGCTACCAGTGGTTCGCCGGCGGCAAGCCGATCAAGGGCGCGCACAGGCCGACGTACCGCATCAAGCGGTCGAAGCTCGGCAAGCGGATCACCGTGCAGGTGACGATCACGGCAGCGGGGTACGTCCCCGCGGAGCGGGTCAGCCCGCCGACCGAGAGTGCCTGAACGGTTGCGCTAGGCGGCGAGCCCCAACAACGCGCGGGCCTCGCCGGTGGTCATCGGCGTGCGCTGGGCGACCCGGCCGGCCTCGACGGCGCGGTCGACGAGCTGCCGGTTGGACTCGACCGGCACGCCCTTGCTGATGGTGAGCACGTCCTCCATGCCGACCCGCAGGTGGCCGCCCTGGGCCAGCGAGGCCAGCATGACGCTCAGCGTGGTGCGGCCGATGCCGGTGGCCGACCAGGACGTCACGGCGTCGGGCAGGGCCGCGACCCCGGCGACCAGCGCCGCCGCGGTGCCGGGCATGCCGCCCGGGACGCCCATCACGAAGTCGACGTGCACCTTGCCGCCGTACGGCAGCCCGTAGCGGTTCAGCAGCCGGTGCAGCGCGGCCACGTGGCCCAGGTCGAACAGCTCGAACTCCGGGACGACCTGGCGCTCCTGGCTCAGCTGGTAGAGCTCGGTGATGAACGGCCACGGGTTGGAGAACACGTCGTCGCCGAAGTTGGTGGTGCCCATGGTGAGGCTGCACGAGTCCGGCGCCGCGTCGAGGACCTTCAGCCGCAGGTCGAGCGGGTCGTGCACGGACCCGCCGGTCGAGAGCTGGACGACGAGGTCGGTGCCCTCGCGGAGCGCGGCGACGGTGTCGGTGAGTCGCCCGAGGTCGAGCGTCGGCCGGTGCTCGGCGTCGCGGATGTGCACGTGGATCATCGCGGCTCCGGCGGCCTCGCAGTCCTTGGCCGTCGCCACCAGCTCCTCCAGCGTGGTCGGGAGCTGGGGGCAGTCGTCCTTGGCCGTCTCGGCGCCGGTGGGGGCCACGGTGATCAGCAGCGGGTCGGACATGACGCGCATGCTGCCAGACGAGGCCCGGGCTGGGATGCTCGAGGACATGAGGGCAGTCGTCCAGCGGGTCCTCAGCGCGTCGGTCACGGTCGACACCGAGGTGGTCGGGGCTATCACCGGGCCGGGGCTGCTGGCCTACGTCGGTGTCACCCACGCCGACGGTCCCACCCAGGTCGTGTGGCTGGCCCGCAAGCTCTGGGAGCTGCGGGTGCTCCGCGACGAGCAGTCGGCCTCCGACGTCGGTGCACCGATCCTGGTGGTCAGCCAGTTCACGCTGTACGGCGACGCCCGCAAGGGTCGCCGACCCACCTGGCAGGCTGCCGCGCCGGGGCCGGTCTCCGAGCCGCTCTACGCAAGGTTGTGCGCAGAGCTCGAGCGGCTGGGTGCGCACGTCGAGCGCGGGGTCTTCGGCGCCGACATGCGCGTGGAGTCGGTCAACGACGGCCCGGTCACGGTGCTGCTCGAGACGCCGTGAGGACGCGAGACCGTCCTCCCGGGTGACAATGTGTGCGCATGACCACGACCGCCGACCAGCTCGACGAGACCGAGCTGACCCGCGCCGTCGGAGCTCGCGAGCCGGATCTCCGCGGCCTTCAGCGCCAAGGTGGTCGGCCAGGACCGGCTGCGCCAGGCGATGCTGGTCGCGCTGCTCGCGGAAGGGCACCTGCTCGTGGAGTCGCTGCCGGGTCTGGCCAAGACCCTCGCGTCGTCGACGCTGGCCCGGGCGATCGACGCCACCTACTCACGGATCCAGTGCACGCCCGACCTGCTGCCGAGCGACATCATCGGGACCCAGGTCTACGACCCGCGCAACCACACCTTCGAGACCCAGCTCGGGCCGGTGCACGCCAACATCGTGCTGCTCGACGAGATCAACCGGTCCAGCGCCAAGACGCAGTCGGCGATGCTCGAGGCGATGCAGGAGCGGCAGACGTCGATCGCCGGCGTGCACCATCGCCTGCCCCGACCGTTCCTGGTGCTGGCGACGCAGAACCCCATCGAGCAGGAGGGCACCTACGTCCTGCCGGAGGCACAGCTCGACCGGTTCCTCCTCAAGGAGGTGCTCGACTACCCCTCGGTCGACGAGGAGCTGGTGGTGCTCGACCGGATCGACGACGGCACCCTCACCAGCGATCCCGAGCCGGTGCACGTCGTGGGCCACGAGGACGTCGTGACGCTGCAGGAGCTGGCCAGGAGGGTCTACGTGGACCCCGCGGTCAGGCGCTACATCGTCGAGCTCGTCCACGCGACCCGCAACGCGGCTGCCCGGCTCGGGCCCGAGATCGGGAGCTACGTCGAGACCGGGTCGAGCCCACGCGGGACGATCGCGTTCTTCCGCGTCGCGCAGGCACTGGCGGTCCTCGACGGCCGTGGGTACGCCGTCCCCGACGACGTCCACGAGCTGCGGCACAGCGTCCTGCGCCACCGGCTGCACCTGACCTTCGAGGCACTCGCCGACCAGGTCCAGCCGGAGACGATCATCGACGCGGTCTTCGCCGCCGTACCGACACCCTGAGCGTCGCCCCGTGTCCACCCACCTGGCCCGCGTGAAGTCGCAGCTGACCCTGCAGTCGCGGCGCAAGGTGCTCAGCCAGCTCGAGGGAGAGTTCGTCTCGCTGCACACCGGGCCCGGGACCGACTTCCACGACCTGCGGGAGTACGTGCGCGGCGACGACGTCAAGGACCTGGACTGGAAGGCCACCGCGCGCACCGGCGACCTGCTGGTCAAGCGGTTCTCGGCGGTGCGCAAGCACACCGTCCTGCTCGTCGTGTCCACCGGTCGCAGCATGGCCGCCCGGCACTCCATCGACGTGGCCAAGCGCGACATCGCGGTCGAGCTGGCCGGCCTCGTCGGGTGGCTGGCCAGCCGGCAGGCCGACCTGGTCGGCGTGGTCTACGGCGACGCCGGCGACCAGCGGAGCCTGCCGCCGAAGGGCGGGTGAGCTGCACCTCGAGCGGGGGCTCGACGCGCTGCACCGGGCCACCGCTGCCCGAGAGTGCTGCCGCCGACGCCGCCGCGCTGCTCCGGCATGTCGCCCGCACCCAGAAGCGCCGGGTCATCCTCCTGCTGGTCTGCGACGAGGAGGACGCGTCCCCGGAGCTCACCGCGGCCCTGCGCCGCGCCGTGGTGCAGCACGACGTGCTGGTGGTCACCGTGGGGGACCTCGACCCCGTCGCAGTCCCGGCCGGCGCGCCCGACACCTCCGACGTCGACTCCGGTTGGCGGCTGCCGGCATGGGTCCGCGAGGACGAGCGGCTGGCTGCCGAGCTCAGCGTGGACCGGGCGGCCCGGCGCCACCGGCTCCACGAGGAGCTGGCCCAGCTGGGTGTCGTCCACGAGCACCTCGACCCCGGCGACAGCCCGCTCGCCGTCGTACGCCGCCTCCTGCTCCGGCACCGCCATGCGCGCCGCCGGTGAGCTGCAGCCGCCGGTCGGCTACGACGACCGGTGGCTGGAGCTGGCGGTGGCCGCCGTCGTCGCGGTCGCCGCCTACTACCTGCTCTCCTGGTGGCTCACCCGACCCCCGCGAGGCCGCAGCCGGACCCGCCGGCCCCCCGCGCGCCAGCTCTGCCTGACCGCGCTGGACCGGATCGAGGCCGCCGTCGCCGCTCGCGAGCTCGCACCGCGCGAGGCGCACCAGCAGGTCAGTCGGGCGGTCCGCGAGTTCGTGGCGGCCGAGAGCGGCCTGCCCGCCGGGACCATGACGCTGGCGACCCTGCGTCGGGACGGTCCCGCGCCGCTCGCCGACCTGGTGGCGGTGCTCTATCCGCCCGAGTTCGGGCCCAGCCAGGAGCGGGCCGCGCAGGACCTCGCGCACAGCCTGCGCCAGGCCCGGGAGCTGGTGTCCGCGTGGCCGTGATCCCGACCCAGCTGGCCTGGCCCTGGGCGCTCGCTGCCGTCGGCGCCGCGGTGCTCGTGCTCCTGGCCTGGTCGTCACGGCGGCCCCGGTCGCGGCGGCCGGCCACGCCCGTCCTTGTCGCCCACGCTGCCGCGCTGCGGGCCCTGCCCCGCTACCAGCGGCTGGCGCGGCGGCAGCGACGGATCGGGCTCCTCCTCGTGACGGGTGCACTCCTGGTCGTGGCTGGAGCGGCGCTGCTGGTGGCGCGGCCCCAGGTCCTGGAGACCTCGCCGCGCGAGTCCCGGGCGCGCGACCTCATGGTGTGCCTCGATGCCTCCACGTCGATGGACGACGACAACGGGCTGGTCGTGCAGGAGCTGCGGCAGATCGTCGACCAGCTGCGCGGCGACCGGGTCGGGATGATGATCTGGAGCAGCGCGGCGGTGCTCGTCTTCCCGCTGACCGACGACTACGACTACGTGCGCAGCCAGCTCGACCGCGCCGAACAGGCCTTCGCGGGTCACCCCGAGGGCTTCTACGCCGGCGTCGACCTCCCCCACGCGGGTGCCTCCCTCATCGGGGACGGCATCGTGTCCTGTGCCCAGCGCTTCGACGACACGTCCACCACCCGGACCCGGGTGCTGCTGGTGACCTCCGACAACGACCCGCACGGCCCGCGTCAGTACACGCTGCCCGAGGCGACCCGGTTCGCGGCCGAGCACAAGGTGCTGGTCTACGGCATCGGCGCGCCGTCGTTGGAGCGGCCGGACCGTGAGGCGGCTCGCCGGGAGTTCTCCGACGCGTCCGCCCGCACCGGCGGGATCTTCACCCTGGCGGGCGGCGCCGACGGGGCGGAGCAGGTCAGCAGCCGGATCCAGGACCTGGCCCGCGCCCGCAGCAGCCAGCTGCCGCGCACCACGGCGTACGACACGCCGTACGTCGCGGCGGCGCTCGCCGCAGCCGGGCTCGCGCTCCTGGCCGCAGGCTGGGTGGCCCAGCGCCGGAGGGCCTCATGACCGCCGTCCGACGTATGGGCATGGTCGTCGTGCTGGTCGCCATCCTGCTCGGAGTCGGCGACCGGGACGCTCCCGAGGCATCCCGCCTCCCGGAGCTCGACGTGCTCGTCGTCGTCGACCGGACCACCTCCATGTCCGCGCTCGACGACCCCACCGGCTCCCGGATCACCGCGGCCCGGCGCGACCTGGTGGCGCTCGGCGATCAGCTCGAGTCGGCGCGATTCACCGTGGTGACCGTGGGCCGGCAGGCGGAGGTGGTGCTGCCGACGACCAACGACCGGGTCGCCTACGAGGATGCCGTCCGCAGCCTCCAGGTCGAGCCCGCCGACGCCGCCGTCGGATCCTCGGCGGACCGGTTCGTGCCGCTCGTCGACAACTTGCTCGGCCGGCTCGCGTCCACGAAGTCCCCGAAGACCCGGCCCGTGCTCGTCTACGTCGGCGACGGCGAGAACACCGACCGGTGGGACGCCGAGGTCGTCGGCGAGCTGCACGGACGGCTGCGGGCCGCGGCGGTGCTCGGCTACGGCACCCCCACCGGCGGGGTGATGCCCCTGGTCCGGGTGGACACCGACCAGACCCCGCCACCGCCCGCCGAGGCCGGTGCGCTGGTGCCGGACACCTCCACCGGCCAGCCCGCCGTCTCGAGGTCCAGCCCCTCCACGCTCACCGCGGTCGCCGACGCGGTCGACGGCACCTACGTCCCCTGCGACGGCAGCCAGGACATGGCGGCGGTGGCGAGAGACCTGCAGACCACGGCGTACGCCGACCTCGGACCCGTGCGCGCGGCGCGGCAGCTGGGCTGGGCCTGGGGGCTGCTGCTCCTGCTGCTGGCGCTACCGGAGCTGGCCCGCGGATGGCGCCAGTGGCTCGAGGGGCGCCGGGAGGCGACGCCATGAGCGCCCGGACCGGCGAGCAGGTCGACACGGCTGTCGCTCCCACGCCGCCCGACGTCGTGGCACCGAGCCATGGCGGGCGACGGCGGGCCCGTCGGGTGCTGTTCGTCCTCGGCCTGCTCCCTCTCTCCCTGACTCTGGTGCTGGTGCTGAAGGTCGCGGTGATGCTGCAGCTCAACTCCGACGGCCGGGACTCCTACGAGGACGGCGAGTTCGCGTCGGCCGACGCCGCGTTCGAGCGCACGCTCGCCGGCAACGTCCTGGAGCGCTGGGTGGCGCCCTACGACCTCGGCACCGCGGAGTATCGCGAGGACGACTTCGGCGCGGCCCGCGGACACCTCGAGGAGGCGCTCGCGCTGGCTCCGGCGGAGGCGGAGTGCCGGGTCCGCATCAACCTCGCCCTCGCCGAGGAGGCGCTGGGCGACGCCGCGGTGGCGGACGGTGACGTCACCGGCGCCCGGGACCACTGGGCCGCCGGGCGGGCGGTCCTGGCCGAGGGTGGCTGCACGAGCACCTCCGGCGCGACCGGGTCCGCAGAGGTCGACCCGTCGGGGTCGCCCTCCGAGACCGACGACCCAAGCGCCGCAGGCTCCCCGGCGGCGGGAGCGCCGGGGCGGGTGCTGACCGCCGTCGCGGTGGACTCGCGCCTGGCGGACAAGCTGAGCGGCGCGCAGGAGCCCGACGAGAACAACCCCCCGACCGAGCCGTCCGGCCTCGCCACGCAGTCGGTCGAGGAGCGCAACGAACAGGCAGAGCGGATCCGCCAGCGCAACGAGCAGAAGCACCAGGACGAGGCAGACGAGACGCCGCCGCCCCCGAGCGCCCCCCCGAGCGGCTCGTCCGACCCGCCACCTCCACCGCACTACGACTGGTGAACGATCCTCCTGCTCACCAGGGAGCGCCGAACGCGGGTTCGGCGCCGGCCTCGAGCTCCTCGGTCGTCACTCTCGCCACCTCGACGGCTCCGCCGTTCTCCAACCGCCGGCACGCGTAGATCTCGCCCCTCTGCGCGGCCACCGCCCGGTGTGTCTCCATCCGGCTGAGCAAAGACCCGTCGTCGGTGAACCAGTAGGTCCGCCCCATCGGCGGGTTGAACCGCTTGGCGACCTCCATCGCCTGTGCCTGACTCAGCACCCCGCATGACCCCCCAGTCGTATGTGCTTTCGGGTCGTGAACGACCTACGCGCGAGTAGATGACGCGTGGGGTCAGGTGGTCTGGACCAATGGAGCTACTGGTCGGCTGGGTCACTCGGACGGAGCTCGGCCCAGGTCACCTTGCCGTCGGGCTGGGCGTCGATGCCCCAGGACGCGGAGATCGCCGAGACGATGACGATGCCGCGCCCGGTCTCGGCAACGGCGCTGAACGGCTGGGGCTCCGGCGTCCCCGGGTCGCCGTCCGCGACCTCGATGCGGACCACCCCGCCAGCCCGGCTGAGCCGGACCTCGTACGGCGAGCTCGCGTGCAGCACCGCGTTCGCCGCCAGCTCGGTGACGATCAGCGAGGCCTCGTCGGCGACGTGCTCGACACCGCTCTCCTGCAGCCATCGGCGCACGAACTGCCGGGCGAGGGGCACGCTTCTCACGTCGGCCTCGAAGCGGGCGGACTCCTCCTGGTGGCTGGTGCGGCCGACGTCGTCGAGCAGCGCCACGAGGTAGTCGAGGTCGCCACTCTTGACGACGTAGCCCGCGGTGTGCTCCTCGTAGTAGGCACGGTCCTCGTCGTCGGCCCCGGTGAAGACCACGACCTTGGCACCGGGCGCCACCTCGCGCACCTGGGTGAGCACGTCGCGGCCGGCCAGGTCGGGCAGCCCCAGGTCGAGCAGCACGATGTCGGGCCGGAGCCGGGTGGCCAGCTCGACGGCCTGCACCCCGGCCCCGGCCTCCCCCACCACCTCGAAGCCACCGTGGAAGCGGAGCGCGATGCGCACCAGCTTGCGCACGTCCGCGACGTCGTCGACCAACAGCACCCGGACGGTCACGAGGTCGCCGTCCCCCGAGGCAGGCGGACGACGAACGCGTTGTCCCCGGGGAGGTAGCTGGCCTCCCCGCCCAGCGCCCGGACCAGCTCCCGCACGATGTGCAGGCCCAGCCCCGTCCCGTGCCCGCCGCCGGTCGTGGCGAACCGCTCGAACAGCCGGTCCTGCAGGTCGGGCGGGACACCGGGACCGGCGTCGCGGACGACGAGCTCGGCCATGTCGCCCACCTCGCGGGTCGACACGAGGATCGGGCTGCGGCCGTAGGAGACGGCGTTGGCCACCAGGTTGTCGACGATCTGGGCCAGCCGGTCGGCGTCGACCAGGGCCCGCACGCCCTCGCCCAGCTCGGTCTCGATCGCGGCGTCGGGGTGCGCGATGCGCAGCCGCTGGAGCGCCGGAGCCAGGACCTCACTCAGGTCCCGCTCCTCGACCGCGAGGTCGAGGGTGGCCGCCTCCAGCCGCGCCGTCGTGAGGAGGTCGCCGAGCAGCCGCTGGAGCCGGGCGGCACTGCTCTGCATCCCGGCCAGGAGCTCGTCGCGCTCGGTCTGCTCGAGACGCTCCCAGCTCTCCGCGAGCATCCGCCCCGACGCGCTGAGGACGCTGACGGGAGACCTGAGCTCGTGGGCGGTGACCGCCAGGAACCGGGACTGCTCCTCGGCTGCCGCAGCGAGCTCGGCGTTGGCCTGCTCGAGCCGGGCGTTGGCCTCGGCCAGGGCGTTGGCGTACTGCCCGCGCTGCTCCAGCATCTGCATCCGGTCGGTGTGGTCACGGGTGACCTTGGCGAAGCCGATGTGGTGTCCGTCCTCGTCGCTGATCTTCGTGATCGTGACGAAGGCCCAGAACCGGCTGCCGTCCTTGCGGACCCGCCACCCCTCCTCCTGGTAGACGCCGTCCCGCGCCGCGATCTCGAGCTCGTGCTCCGGGTGCCGGGCCTCCTGCTGCTCGGACGGGTAGAACACGCGGAAGTGCTGGCCGATGATCTCGGCCGCGGTCCAGCCCTTGGCGCGCTCGGCGCCGGCGTTCCAGCTGGTGATGTGTCCCTCGATGTCCAGCATGAAGATGGCGTACTCGCGGACGGCGTCGACCATGAGCCGGAACCGCTGCTCGCTGTGTCTCAGCTCCAGCTCGGCGATGCGCTGCCGGGTCACGTCCTGGCACTGCGCGAAGAGGTACAGCGGCTGGCCCGCCCGGTCGCGGACCACCGTGAGCGTGGTGCGCCGGTAGGCGTCGCCCACCTGCGGGTGCTCGAGGGTCACCACGTCGGCGCCCTTGTCCACGATGGCGGCCGTCGCGTCGGCCAGGCCGGACTCGTCCTCGACCGCCGTACCGTAGGCGCTCCCGAGCAGCTGCTCGCTCGGCTTGCCGAGGATGCGGCACAGGGCGTTGTTGGCCCGCACGATCCTGCCCTGCAGCGTCATCGTGGCCATGCCGATCGCGGCATCGTCGAAGACGCTCTGGAACCGCTCGACCTGGTCCTCGAGCGGTCCTGACACGTCTGCGACACCCTGGTTCTCGCGCTGGTCGGAGTCCACCCGGTCGTCGGGTTGCGACTCGGGCGCGCCCTCCCCCGGGACACCGGCCACCAGCTCGTGGACGACGTCCTCGAGCGACGAGGTCTTGGTGAGGTAGGACGTGGCGCCGAGCTCGAGCGCCCGCAGCGCGAGCGGCTCCTCGTCGAACCCGCTGAACATGACGATGCGGGTGCCCGGGGAGCACTCCCGCACCTGGGGCAGTGCCTCGAGCCCGTCCATGCCGGGCATGGAGACGTCGAGCAGCATCGCGTCGGGCTGCAGCCGGCGAGCCAGGTCGACGGCGTCGGCGCCGTCCGCACCCTCGCCCTCGACGACCGCGGCGCCGGACAGCCGGAGCTTCGTCCGGACCAGGGTGCGCACCTCCGCGGAGTCGTCGACGATCACGACCCGCACGGTGCCCGACGGGCCGGGAGTGGCCCGGCCGGGAGCCGGGTAGCCGGTGAGCGACCATCCGCCGGGCTGGCGCCACGCCCGCCAGCGTCGTCCCTGATCAGCCATAGTGCGTGGGAGGGTAGCGGCCATCTCCCTTCCTTGGCTCCCCCCGGGGGGAGAGCGGACCGTCCCGACCCGCGCGACGGAACCGGCCAGACGGCTCAGCGGACCCAGCGAGGCTCAGAGGTCGACCGTCACCTCGGCCACCGAGCCGACCTCGGCGTGCACCGCGCGGTCCACCGGCTCGGCCTGCGGGGCCAGGGTGCGCAGCGTCCAGTCACCCTCACCGGCGAAGAACCGGAAGTGGCCGGTGGCCGAGGTCGGGACCTCGGCGGTGAACTCTCCGGTGCGGTCGAGCAGCCGCACGTACGCGTTGCCCACCGGCGCGTCCCCCTTGAGCACCTGGCCCTGGATGACGGCCTCCTTGGCGACGTTGACGCCGTCGAGCGACAGGCCGCCCTTCGTGGCGCCGCACATCAGGCTTCTCCTCGCTCGTCGCCGAGCGCCACCGGGACGCCGACCAGCGAGCCGTACTCGGTCCAGGAGCCGTCGTAGTTCTTGACGTTGTCCTGGCCCAGCAGCTCCTTGAGCACGAACCACGTGTGGGAGGAGCGCTCGCCGATGCGGCAGTAGGCGATGGTGTCCTTGTCCCAGTCCACGCCGGCCTCGGTGTAGAGCTCGCGCAGCTCGTCGTCGGACCTGAAGGTGCCGTCGTCGTTCGCCGCCTTGCTCCACGGCACGTTCGCCGCGGTCGGGATGTGACCCGCGCGCTGCGCCTGCTCCTGCGGGAGGTGCGCCGGGGCGAGCAGCCGCCCGGCGTACTCGTCGGGGCTGCGCACGTCGACCAGGTTCTGGGTGCCGATCGCGGCCACGGTCTCGTCGCGGAAGGCCCGGATCGAGGCGTCCTGGTCCTTGGCGGTGTACGTCGTCTGCTCGCGGGTCGGCAGCTCGTCGGTGAGCTCGCGGGAGTCGAGCTCCCACTTCTTGCGACCGCCGTCGAGGAGCTTGACGTCCTCGTGGCCGTAGAGCTTGAAGTACCAGAACGCGTAGGCCGCGAACCAGTTGTTGTTGCCGCCGTAGAGCACCACCGTGTGGTCGTTGCCCACGCCACGCGAGGACAGCAGGGCCTCGAACTGCTCCTTGTCGACGAAGTCGCGACGGACCTGGTCCTGCAGGTCGGTCGTCCAGTCGAGCTTGATGGCGCCCTTGATGTGGCCCTTGTCGTAGGCCGTCGTGTCCTCGTCGACCTCGATGAGGACGATGTCGGGGTTGTCGAGGTGCTCCTCCACCCACTGGGCGGAGACGAGCGAGCTCTCGCGGGTCATGTCATTTCCTTCTGTTGGTTGGTGCTTCGATGTACGTAGCCGGGGTTTCGAGACGGGCGCTGCCCTCCTCAACCGCCGGCTAGTGCGTGGCCCGCTTGATCAGCAGGTAGAGCTCGCAGCCCAGGCAGAAGCGGAAGACCGCGTTGAGCAGGGCCGCGACCAGGGCGAGACCGATCGCGACCTGGCCGAGCAGGGTCACGCCGGCGGTGAAGCCGACGAGAGCGACGAGCGTGAAGGCGAGGCCCACGCCTTGGGCGAACCGCGGCGGCGCCGGGTCCTCGAGCTCATCCGGTGGCGCGAGGCGGGGGCGGACGGCGGTCCGGAACAGCCACGCGTGCGGGGTGTGCTGCACGCCGCGGGTCGCGCCGACGGCGAACAGCACGGCCTGGACGCCGGTGAGCACCGCGGCCCACGGACTCGGCAGCAGCAGGGCCACGCCGAGCACGACGGCGGTGATGCCGGCGGTCAGCTGAGGCCCGCGGGGGTCGATCCCGGCGGTGGTCCGCGCCGGTGCGGGTGCGGTCGTGGTCATGGCTCTCCTCGGTCACGGGGGCAGGCGGGCAGGGCCCGGCGCACGACGACACCGCTGCGGCTCGGTCCGGGAGGACCAGAAGGGGCGGCGTCGTCAGGAGAGGCGACACAGGGACGAGCGGACGCGGCAGTGGTCAACCGCGCGTCGCTTCGTCAGCCAGGTCGTGGACACACTTCGAGAGTAGGGGCGGCCCGCCGGGCGACCCAGCTCGTATCTCAACCAGTGGACTGTCGTCCCGAATGTCGAGACACAACCCGAGGCTACATCTACTCCCAGACCGGCCGGACGGCTCCGGTCCTCCACGCCCGTCGCCTTATGCTGCGGCAGTCGCTCCGACGCCGAGCTGGACGAGGTCACGTGACGAGACGAGCTTTCATCACCGGGATAACCGGCCAGGACGGGTCCTACCTGACCGAGCTGCTGCTCGCGAAGGGCTACGAGGTCCACGGCCTCGTCCGGCGAGCCTCCACCATCAACCGCGGCCGGATCGACCACATCGACAGCCCTGACCTGCACCTGCACTACGGCGACCTGACCGACGGCGTCAGCCTGGTGAACCTGATCCACGCGATCGAGCCGCACGAGGTCTACAACCTGGGCGCGCAGAGCCACGTGAAGGTGTCCTTCGAGATGCCGGAGTACACCGCGTCCACCGACGGCACCGGCGCGCTCCGGCTGCTCGAGGCGATCCGGGCGGCCGGGATCGACTGCCGCTACTACCAGGCCTCGACCTCGGAGATGTTCGGCGGGACGCCGCCGCCGCAGGACGAGACGACGGCGTTCTACCCTCGCTCGCCCTACGGCGCCGCCAAGCTCTACGCGCACTGGGTGACCGTCAACTACCGCGAGGCCTACGACCTCTTCGCGGTGTCCGGGATCCTGTTCAACCACGAGTCACCACGCCGCGGCGAGAGCTTCGTGACCCGCAAGATCACCCTCGGCGTCGCCGCGATCGTGCTCGGCGCGCGCGACTCACTGCACCTGGGCAACCTCGACTCGGTCCGCGACTGGGGCTACGCACCGGAGTACGTCGAGGGCATGTGGCGGATGCTCCAGCAGGACCAGCCGGACGACTACGTCCTCGCTACGGGCGAGGGTCGCACGGTCAAGCAGTTCGTGCAGGCGGCGTTCGCCCACGCCGGACTCGACTGGGAGCAGTACGTCACCTACGACAAGCAGTACGAGCGGCCCACCGAGGTCGACGCGCTGATCGGTGACGCGTCGAAGGCCCGCGAGGTGCTCGGCTGGAAGGCCGAGACCAACGCCGACCGGCTGGCGCAGATCATGGTCGACGCTGACATCGAGCAGATGACGCGGCTGCTCGGCGCGTGATCCGGGTCGGACACTCCGCGCACCATCGAGTGGTCAGGCCAGCGGGCCCAGGCTGGCGATGACCGCCTGCTTCGTGGGGGCGCCCGAGGCGCGGGTGACCTCGCGTCCTTCCGGGTCGAGCACCAGGGTGGTCGGGGTCCGCAGGATGCCGAGTTGGCGGACCAGGTCGAGGTGGTGCTCGGCGTCCACCTCGACGTGGCGGACCCCCGGCACCATCGCGGCGACGTCCGCCAGCACCCGTCGGGTGGCGCGGCACGGGGCGCAGAACGCACTCGAGAACTGCAGCAGGGTCGCGCGATCGCCCAGCTGTCCGTCGTACGTCGTGCCGGTCAGCACCGATCCCGGCTCGGAGTCGGCGCTCGGCTCGACCACGCCGCGCACCGCGTGGGTGCCGCGGAACCGGCCGTCCGACGCGGCGCGCCAGATGCCGAGCGCGAGAGCGGCCAGCACCGCGGCGGCCAGCACGACGAGCCCCGTGGTCATGTCGTACTCAACGCCGTGCGCGGCCAGATGTTCCTCAGCCTCCGAGCTATGGGGTCGCGTCGACGACCACCGGCAGCTCGACGCGGAAGGTGCTGCCCTCGTCGGGCGCGCTGTCGACGGTGACCAGCCCGCCGTGCGCCTCGACGATCGCGCGCACGATGCTCAGGCCGAGACCGGCGCCGGGGATGTTGCGCTGCGTGGCCTTGGTCCCTCGGAAGAAGCGGCGGAACAGCCTGCCGACCTCCTCGGGTGGGATGCCGATCCCGGTGTCGGACACCGCGAGCTCGACCATCTCGCCGCGCTGCCGGAGCGAGATCGAGACCGACCCTCCCGGTTCGGTGTACTTCACCGCGTTGCCGACCAGGTTGTCGATGACCTGCCGCAGGCGCGGGCAGTCGACCTTGGCCACCAGAGGTCCCGCGGGCACGTCGACGTACAGCTCGACCCCGGCGCCCTCCGCGGCCGGCTGGGCCGCGTCCGCCGCCTCGACCACCAGCTCCGCGAGGTCGACCGGCAGGCGGTTGAGCGCCAGGCGGCCGTCGGTCATCTGCGCGACGAGCAGGAGGTCGGCGACCAGCTCGCGCAGCCGCACCGCGTTGCGCTGGACGACCCCGACCCGCTCGGTCGCCTCGTCGGACAGGTCCGGCAGGTCCGCCAGCAGCTCGAGGTGGCCGAGCACCGAGGTGAGCGGCGTCCGCAGCTCGTGGGACACCGCCGCCACGAAGTGGTCCTTCGCGGTCAGCGCCCGCACCAGCTCGGTGACGTCCGCGTAGGCGAGCACGGCGCCGGAGAACTCCCCACCGTCCCCGCGGACCGACCGGGCCGACACGGAGAGCGCGCGCTGGGTGACCGGGTCGGTGCCGACACGGATGATGAGGTCGTCGAACTCCTCGCCGACCGCCGCGCGGGCCGAGGGCAGCTCGTACGCCTCGAGCTGCCGGCCGTCCTCGGCGAAGACGTCACCGGGCCCGCCGACCGCACCCTGGGCGCCGGCCGGGTAGGCCAGCTCGAGGTACTGCTGGTGGCGCCGGTTGACCACGAGATAGCCGCTGTCGGGGTCCAGGACCGCGACCCCGATGTCGACGGAGTCGAGGATCGCCTCGAGGTGACGGCGCTGCCGGTCGAGGGCCCGTGAGGTCTCGGCCAGCCGCTCGGCGTACTCGTGCGCCTCGGTGACGTCCAGGATCTGCGAGATGAAGTGGATCGGGGTCCCGTCCGGCTCGCGGAGCAGCGCCACCGACAGGTCTCCGTGCACGACGTGCCCGTCGGCGTGCAGGTAGCGCTTGCGCAGCCGGTACGACGACCGCTGGCCCGCCAGGCTCTCCTCGACCAGCGCCAGGTCCTCGGCCAGGTCGTCGGGGTGGGTGATCTGCTGGAAGGTCAGCGTCACGATCTCCTGCTCGGTGTAGCCGAGCATGTCGCACAGGGCCTGGTTGGCGCTCAGGAGCCGGCCGTCGGGCGCGACCAGCGTCGTGCCCACCGGTGAGTGTTCGACGGTCAGCTGCCACAGCTGCTCGCCCCCGGCCACCTGCACCGTCACCTCGTCACCCCTCCTCGCGCGGGTGTGACCCGCACCCCCAGGGTGCCCACGGTTGCAGACGCAGGCCGGAATCGGGCCGAAAACGCCAACCCCGTGTGGGCAGCGCGGCCGGCGCGGCTCGTCAGCCGCCGGCGAACGGCGGCAGGAACTCGACCGAGGACCCGGGCTCGATGACGTACGTCGCGGGGTCGGCCGTGCCGACCGGCTGCTCGCCGACCAGCGTGGAGCAGGCGGTGAGCACCTCGGCCAGGCGGGTGCCGGGGTGCAGCGCGGCGGCCGCGGAGCGGAGCTCGGCCAGCGTGGTCGGGCCGTCGACCGGCACGTCGTCCGCGTCGGTCCCGGCGGCCGCCTTCGCGGCGGCCCAGTAGCGAACCCGGATGACGCTCGTCTCAGCCACGGATCGGATCCTCCACTGTGTCCGCCGAGTTTCCTACACTGGTCCGACAACCGGAGCCCAGTGCTGTGCCTCGGTCCGACCCCCGACAGCTGGGAGGGACCCGTTGAGCACCCTGCTGCTGCTGACCAACGCGCTGCAGCCCTCCGCCGAGGTGCTGCCCGGGCTCGCCCTGCTCCGCCACCAGGTCAAGATCCTGCCTGCCGAGGGAAGCGCGCTCCTCGAGGCCCCCGACTCCGACCTCGTGCTCGTCGACGGACGCCAGGACCTCGCGCACGCCCGCGACCTGTGCCGGCTGATCCGCACGACCGGCACCGACGTCCCCGTCCTGCTCGCCGTCACCGAGGGCGGCCTGTCGGTCGTCACCCACGACTGGGGCATGGACGACGTGCTGCTCCACACCTGCGGCCCGGCCGAGCTCGAGGCCCGCATCAAGCTCGCCATCGGCCGGCTGGCCGCGCAGCGGGAGGCCGCGGACCCCGAGGCGCACGTGATCCGCTCCGGCGAGGTGATCGTCGACGACGCGACCTACACCGCCAAGATCGGCAAGCGCCACCTCGACCTCACCTTCAAGGAGTTCGAGCTGCTGAAGTTCCTGGCCCAGCACCCCGGCCGGGTGTTCAGCCGCCAGCAGCTGCTCCAGGAGGTGTGGGGCTACGACTACTTCGGCGGCACCCGCACCGTCGACGTCCACGTGCGCCGGCTCCGCGCCAAGCTCGGCCCGGACAACGAGACCCTGATCGGCACCGTCCGCAACGTCGGCTACCGGTTCGTGATCCCGGCCAAGGAGCCGGCGACCACTCAGGAGACCCGCGAGCCGGCCGACTCCGGCCACTAGTGTCCGGGTGTGGTCACCCGGGTCGACGGCACAGCTGACTCCTGGCGCGATGTGCTCGAGGCCGTGCGTGCGGCCGGTCGCGCGGCCGGCGAGCAGGACCCCCTCGACGAGGCCGCCCAGCTGCGCGTGAAGCACCACGGGCTCGAGGGGAGCACGCTGTGGCTCGCCGGTGAGGACGGGTTCGCGCTCGCACACGATGGCGCGGTCGACCTCGCCGTCGCGCCCGCGGCGCGGGGCCGCGGGCTGGGCGGCGAGCTGGCGGCCGCGGCCTTCGACGGCGACGGCCCGGTGAGCGCGTGGTCGCACGGCGACCACCCGGCCGCCGCGGTCCTGGCCCAGCGGCACGGACTGCGCCGGGCCCGCGAGCTGTGGGTGATGCGCCGTCGCGCCAGTGAGCCGCTGCCCCCGCTCGACGTACCCGACGGCGTCACGGTGCGCGGCTACCGCGAGTCGGACCGCGACGAGGTGCTGCGGGTCAACGCGGCGGCGTTCGCCCACCACCCCGAGCAGGGCTCGATGGACGCCGACGACCTCGCCGCGCGGATGGCCGAGGAGTGGTTCGACCCGGCCGGTCTGCTCGTCGCCGACACGGGTGCCGGGCTGCGCGGGTTCCACTGGACCAAGCAGCACGACGCCGACCTCGGGGAGGTCTACGTCGTGGCGATCGACCCGGCCGACCAGGGCCACGGCCTGGGCCGGGTGCTGACCCTGGCCGGGCTGCTGCACCTGCACGAGGCCGGGGTCCAGGAGGTGCTGCTCTACGTCGAGTCGGACAACGAGCCGGCGGTGCGGGTCTACGCCGGCCTCGGGTTCACGCACGCCGATGCGGACACGCACGTGCAGTACCGGCGCCCCTAGTCCTGTCGGGCCCTCGTCACCCGCGGGCCGCGGCGTCGTTAGTCTCGATGTGATGAGCTCGGCATCACCCGACGACGAGCGGGCTACCTCCGTCACAGGAGGTCCGTCCGCAGACGGGCACGTCGAGCCCGAGGCGCGCCGCGGCTTCCTGGGCCGCAGGAGCGGGCGCTCCTCGCCGGCCCCGGCGGACGTCGACCAGGATGCGCTCGAGGCGGGCGCCGCCCGCGAGACGGCCGCCCGCGAGGCCGCCGAGCGCGCCGCCGCGGTGCACGCCAAGCAGACCTCCCGGGCGGAGGCCGCCGCGACGCGGGCCGCCAGGGACCGCGAGCGCGCCGAGCAGGCGGCTCGCGACGAGGCCGCCCGGGCCCGCGCGGAGGCGCAGCGCCGTACGGTCGCCGAGCAGCTCGCCTCCGAGACCGTCGAGCAGATGGCGCTCGCGAACGCCGAGCGCCTGCGGGTCGAGCAGGAGGCGCGCGAGGCGGCCGCAGCCGCCGAGGCCGCGCACCTGGCCCGGACGCAGGCCGAGGAGGCCGCGCTGCGGGCCAGCCTCGAGCGGGAGGCGGCCGAGGCCCATGCCCGGGTCCAGGCCGAGGCCGCCGAGCGGGCGCTGGCCGACCGCTCCGCCGCCGAGGCGCGCGCCAGGGAGCTCGCCGTGTCCCTCGAGGAGGCGCGGGCCGCGCTGCTCGAGCAGACCCAGGCCACCATCGCCGCCGAGCCGGCCCCCGTCCCTACTCCGGAGCCCGCGCCGGCACCCGCCGCGGCCCCGGCACCGGAGGCCCCCGAGCCCGAGCCGAAGATCCAGCCCGAGGGTGTGCCCGAGGTCGTCCGGTTCCACTCCCCCGGCAGCTCGGCCGTCCTCACCCTGCTGCTCGGCCTCGGCGCCCTCGTGGCCGCCGGCGTCACGGTCTACGAGGCCTACCTCGACCAGCTCACCACCACGCCGGGCCTCGTCGCCGGGGCGGTCACGCTGGTGCTGGTCCTCCTGGTGGGCCGCGCCAAGGGCTCGGTGGGCCACGTCTGGCTCGAGCGCGGCGTGCTCCACGTCGACGAGGGCGACAGCCGCCGCCAGTTCGACCTCACCACGCCGGACACCAAGGTGGAGATGGTCGGCAAGCCCGGCGAGCGGCGCTGGAGGGTGCTGATCTTCCGCAAGGGCTCGGCGCCGTACGAGGTCAACGCGCGGCTCGTCGACCCGGAGCCCTTCGTCGAGGCGCTCAGGCCGTGGCGGCCCAGGCTCGGCGGCTGATCGGGGTCCCCCGTCGAGATGCGGAAAGTGGCTGGCTTTCCGTACGCGCGGCAACCACTTTCCACATCTCGACGCAGGAACGGCGCTACCGCAGCGGCCGCACGTGCAGCCCGACCTCCGGGTCGACCACGACCTCCTGGGCGGCGGGCATGCCGTCGACGAGGAGCTCGGCGCCCAGGTCGACGTTGCGCTTGACCAGCGCCAGCGCGATCGGCCCGAGCTCGTGGTGGCGGGCCGAGGAGCCGACGAAGCCGACCGGCTTCTCCCCGAGCAGGAGGTCGGCGCCGACCGGAGGCAGGCGGTTCTCGCTGCCGTCGAGGTGCAGCAGCGTCAGCCGCCGCGGTGGCCGCCCGAGGGTGTGCACCCGCGCGACGGTCTCCTGGCCGCGGTAGCAGCCCTTGTCCATGTGCACCGCCGAGCCGATCCAGCCGACCTCGTTGGGGATCGTGCGGTCGTCGGTGTCGACCCCGAACCGCGGCTCCCCGCGGGCGATCCGCAGTGCCTCGAACGCCCACAGCCCGGCGGCGGGACCTGCGGCCTCGGCGTACGACGTGAGCTGGTCTCGGGGCACCAGCTCGTAGCGGTCGTAGGCCTCGCCCCGGGCCGGGCGCCAGGTCACGGCGTAGGACGACGTCACGTCGGTGAGCTCGGCGCGCATCATGAACTTCATCCGCTCGAGGAACTCCACGAGCGCCGCGGCCCGCCCGGGCTCGGTGTGGAGCGTGAACGCGGTGCCGTCGTCGGCACCGACGAACGCGTGCTCGACGTGGCCCTGCGGGTCGAGCACCAGCGCCGGCAGGGTGACGCCGGGGGCCAGAGACTCGAGGTGCTGGGTGGTCAGCGAGTGCAGCCAGGTCAGCCGGTCCGGTCCCTCGATGCGGACCACGTCGCGGTGCGAGAGGTCCACGAACCCGTCGCCGTTCTCGAGGGCGCGCTGCTCGACGTTGAACGAGCCGTAGTGCGCGGCGACCGGAGCGTCGACGCCGTCACCCGCAACCGCCCCGGGCAGGCTCAGCAGGTCGCTCGCGGGGCCGGTCATGAGTCTCCTTGCTCGTGAGGCGGGCAGTCCAGGCACCGGCCGAAGACGGTGAGGTGCCCGATGTCCGCCTCGAAGTCGAACTCGTCGCGCAGGCGCGCGAGCAGTGGGTCGAGCACGTCAGGTCCAACCGAGATCACCTTCTGGCAATTCCGGCAGACCAGGTGGAAGTGCTCGTGGTCGCGGACCGAGTGGTACGTCGGAGCGCGGTCGCTGAGGTGGGCGTGCCGCACCAGGCCGAGCTCCTCGAGCACCTCGAGGGTGCGGTAGACGGTGGAGATGTTGAGCGCCGAGGACCTCTTGCGGACCTCGGCGAGCACCTCGTCCGGCGTCGCGTGACCCAGGGTGTCGACGGCGTCGAGGATCAGCTCGCGCTGCGGGGTGAGGCGGTAGCCCTTCTCCCGCAGCTTCTCGCGCCAGTCGGTGGTCATTGGCGCTGCAGCCTCGCCCAGGTGTGCGGCTGGAGCTCCTGGCCCATCGCCGCCATGTCGAAGGCGTAGAGCAGGTCGCCCTCGACCAGGCCGTAGAGGCGCTTGCCCGCGACGTACTCCTTGGCCGACTCGGTCCGCGCCACGGCGTCGGTGACGACCTCGAACTTCGCGGTCTCCGCCTCGCCGTACCAGATCTCGACGAAGCCGGTGTTGTGGGTGAGCAGCAGCTCGAGCCTGCCCTCGGGGCGGCAGCGCAGGAAGCCCGTCTCGAGGGCGGCGTCGCGCACCTTGCTCAGTCCACCATCGGCGTCCTCCTCGACGATCCACGCCCGCGAGAGGTAGTGGAAGAACGGCCGCCCGTCGTGGGTGAAGATCAGCTCCTGCCCGAACCGGTAGGGCTCGATCGTCGGGTAGTCGCCGTGCCCGTTGCCCTGCCACGTGCCGAGCAGCCACGCCACCGGCGCGCAGTCGGGGTGGAGGTTGTCGGGCAGCTCGAACGGCACGCCGTCCACCCTAGGCTGTGGGGATGGTGAGAGCGCTGGTCGTCAAGGTGACCTGCGGCGTGAACGACGCCGAGCGCTGCAACCAGGGGTTCACCGTGGCGGCCACCGCGGTGGCCGCGGGCGCCGAGGTGTCCCTGTGGCTGACCGGTGAGGCGGCGTGGTTCGGCGTGCCGGGCCGGGCGGAGGAGTTCTCGCTCGCACTCGCGACGCCGCTCGCCGACCTGCTCGGATCGGTGCTCGCCGGCGGCCGGGTCACGGTCTGCTCGCAGTGCGCCGCGCGCCGCGAGATCGGGGAGGGCGACGTGATCTCCGGGGTGCGGATAGCGGGCGCGGCGGTGTTCACCGAGGAGGCCCTCACAGACGGCACACAGGCCTTGGTCTACTGATCCCGCAGTCGGCAGACCACTGCTCCGGCGAGTCGCTTGACATGGCGGAACCCCTCTAGACTCGCTGCGATGACTCGAGCGGCCGACCCCCATTCGACCGCGCCGACCGCCCCACCCGACGACGTAACTGCGGTCTCGGACGCCAGCGCGGCAGCCGACGCCGGGTCCATCGACGTCGAGTCGGTGCAGGCGCGGCTGCTCGAGCACGCGCGGGCCGCCGAGAGGTCGGCCCAGCTGCGCCGGGTCGCCGAGGAGGCGGCCGCCCTGCAGGCCACGGAGCGGCTGGCCGCGGAGGAGGCGGCGCAGCGCGCCGCCGAGGCGCAGCGGAGGGCCGAGGAGCTGGCCACCCGGCACGCCGCCGCGGCGCAGGAGGCCCACGAGGCGAGGACCGTCGCGGAGCGGGCGACCGCCGAGCTCACCGAGGGTCGGCAGGCCGCCGAGGAAGCCGCGCTGGCCAGCAGCCGGGAGCGCGAGCTTGCCGAGCAGGCCGCGCTCGAGCAGGCGCGCGCCGCCGAGGCCGCGGCGGTGGAGCGCACGCAGGCCGAGCAGCTCGCGGAGGCGCAGGCCCGGGCTCGGCACGCCGCCGAGCAGGTCGCGCGGCAGCAGGCCGAGCTGGCCGCCCAGGCGCACGCAGCTCGGGCCGAGGCCGAGGGGCAGGCCCAGACGCAGAACGAGGCGGCGGCGGCCGCGCTGGCGGCGCGGGCCGAGGCCGACGAGCAGGCCCGCCTGCACGCCACGAGCGCCGCCCAGGCCCATCGCGAGCGCAACGAGGCCGAGGCCCGGCTGGCCGCCCTGGCCCAGGAGCTGGAGACGGTCCGGGCCCAGGCGCTCGAGGAGACCCAGGTCGCGACGCTGGCGCGCGAGCGCGCCGAGGCCGCCGCGCGCGAGCAGGCCGCGCTGCGCGAGGAGGCCGAGCGGGCGGCCGCCGAGCACGCCGAGGCGCGGCAGATCGCCGACGAGGCCGCGACCAGGCACGCCCAGCACGCCCAGAGCGCCCACGAGGCCCGGCTGGCCGCCGAGGAGAGCGCCCGTGACCTGGTCGCCTCGGCGGAGGAGACGGCGCGGGCCGTCGTCACCGAGGCCGAGCAGCGCGCGCGGGCGACGATCGCGCGCGCCGAGGGGACGGCCCGCGACGCGATCGGGCTGGCGGAGCACGTCGCCGAGGAGGCGCGGGTGGCCGCCGAGGCCTCGCACGCCGCCCGCACCGAGGCCGAGGAGGCGGCCCGCGAGCACGGCCAGCTCGCGAGCCAGGCCGCGCTGTCCGAGCATGCCGCCCACGAGGCGGCCCGCGAGCGGGCCGAGGAGGCCGAGAGCGCGCAGGCCGCCCGGGTGCAGGCGGAGGCACTGGCCGCCGAGCACGCCGAGCTGGCCCGGGTCGCGCACGAGGCAAGGTCCGAGGCCGAGGAGCTGGCGCGGGCGGCCCACGAGGCGCGGACCGCCGCCGACCGGGCCGCGGCCGAGCACGCGTCGCTGGCCCAGGACGCCTACGCCGGTCGCACCCGCGCCGAGACCGCCGCGGAGGCCGCGGCGCAGGCGCGGTCCGACGCCGAGGAGCTGGCCCGCCAGCACACCGAGCGGGCGGCGGAGGCCGCCGAGGCCGAGCGGCTCGCCCACGAGACCGCCGGGGCGCGGGCCGCCGAGGCCGCCGAGGCGCACGCCGCTCGCCAGTCCGCGGAAGAAGCCGCGGCCGAGCAGGCCTGGCAGGCGCGCACCGCCCACGAGGGCCGGGCCACCGCCGACGACATCGCCCAGTCCGCCCAGGCGTTGCGCGCCGCCGCCGAGGAGTCCGCCGCCGAGCAGGCGGAGCTCGCCCGCCAGTCGCACGCGGCCCGGCTGGCCGCCGAGCAGGCCGCCGACGCCGCGCAGACCGCGCGGCTCGCCGCGGAGGAGGCCGCGCTCGAGCACGCCGCCACGGCCGGCCAGTCCGCCGCCGCCGAGCACGCCGCTCACGAGGCCGCCGAGGCCCGCGCCGCGGAGGCCGAGGCCGCGCTGGCCGCCCACACCGAGGCCCAGAACCGCTCCGCCGAGCACGCCGAGGCGGCCCGCCAGGCGCAGGACGCCCGGGCCGCGGCCGAGGAGCTGGCGCGCAAGGCGCACGAGGCACGGACGAGCGCCGAGGAGGCGGCGGCCGAGCACGCCCGGCTCGCGGAGGGGGCGCAAAGGGCCCGCACCGCCGCCGAGCAGGCAGCCCTCGAGGCGGCCGACGCCGGCGAGCAGGCCCAGCGAGGCCGCGAGCGGGCGGAGCAGGCGGCGACCGAGCAGGCCGCTCTCGCGGAGCAGGCCGGGGCCGATGCCCGGGCAGCGCACGAGGCCGCCGAGGCGCGGGCCGCCGAGGCCGCCGAGGCGCACACCGCCCGGCAGGCCGCCGAGGAGTCCGCGGCCGAGCAGGCCTGGCAGGCGCGGCTCGCGCACGAGGGCCGGGCCACCGCCGAGGACATCGCCCAGTCCGCCCAGGTGGTGCGCGCCGCCGCCGAGTCCGCCGCCGCCGAGCAGGTGGAGCTGGCCCGGGCGGCGCACGAGGCGCGGCTCGCGGCCGAGCGCGCGGCCGACGAGGCGCACGCCGCCAGGCTGATGGCCGAGGAGGCTGCCGCCGCCCAGGGCACCGCCGCGGCGCAGGCGGCCGAGGCGGAGCTCGCCGCCCACGAGAACGCCACCGAGCACGCCACCGCCGCCCAGGCCGCGCACGACGCCCGGACCGCCGCCGAGCAGGCCACGGCGGAGCAGGCGGAGGCCGCCCGGCAGGCCCACGAGGCCCAGGCGGCTGCCGAGGAACTTGCCCGCGTTGCCCACGAGTTCCGCACCTCGGCCGAGGGCTCGGCCGCGGAGCAGGCCGAGCTGGCCCGGCAGGCCCACGACGCGCGCCTCCAGGCCGAGCGCGCCGCCGACGAGGCCCAGTCACAGCGCGGCGAGGCCGAGCAGGTCGCCGCGCGGCAGGCCACCCTCGCCGGCCAGGCAGCGGCCGCCGAGCTGGCCGCGCACGAGGCCGCCGAGGCCCGGGCCGAGGCCGCCCGGATCGCGCACGACGCGCGAGCCGATGCCGACGACGTCGCGGCCCAGCACGCAGCGGCCGCGGCGCAGGCCTACGACGCTCGCGCTGAGGCCGAGGCCGCCGCGCAGACCGCTTTCGACGCCCGCAGGGCCGCCGAGGAGGCCGTACGCCGCCAGGCCGAGGCCGCGCGCGCCGCGGTCGCCGAGCGCGCCGCCGCCGAGCAGGTCGCCGCGATGCAGGCCTCCGACGCCGAGACCGCTCATGCCGCCCGCACGGTGGCGGAGGAGGCCGGCACCGCCTCCGCCGAGGCCGCCCAGCGCGCCGCGGAGGCGGAGCGGGCCGCACACGAGGCCGCGGAGGCGCGGGCCGCCGAGGCGGCAGATGCCCATGCCGACCGGACCGCCGCCGAGGAGGTCGCCGCCACCCAGCTGGCCGAGGCGACCGCGGCCCACGAGGCGCGGGCCGAGGCGGAGCGTGCGGCAGACGCGGCGGCGCGGGCCCGCGAGGCCGCCGACGTCACCGCCCGCGAGCACAGCGCCGCGGCGGCCGCAGCCCACGAGCAACGCACCACGGCCGAGCGGCTCGCGGCCGAGGCCGCCGCGCGGGCCGAGGAGGCCCAGCGGCTGCGCGAGGAGGCGGAGCGGCGCACGCTCGACCAGCACGCCCTCACCGTCGCCGCCGCGACCGCAGAGGAGACCGCGCACCGGACCGCGGACGAGCACGCCGAGCTGGCCCGCGCGGCGCACGACGCCCGCGCCGCCGCGGAGGAGACGGCGCGGGCGCACGCGGAGTCCGCGACCGAGGCCTACCACGCCCGCACCGAGGCCGAGAACGCCGCGCTCGAGGCCCAGGAGGCGCGGCGTACGGCCGAGGAGACCGCGAAGGCCCAGGCCGAGCGGGCCA
Organism: uncultured Actinomycetota bacterium; assembly: GCA_963766475.1. GTDB lineage: Bacteria > Actinomycetota > Actinomycetes > Propionibacteriales > Nocardioidaceae > Nocardioides. Next base: position 33,194 of record CAVXZS010000017.1, read on the forward strand.
CGCGCGCCGGCAAGGAGCGGGCCACCGCCGAGTGGCGCACCGCCGAGGCCCTGGCCAACCTGCAGGTCGCGGCCGAGGAGCACGACGAGCGGCTGCGCGAGGCGATCGACGCCCGCGTCGCGGCCGAGGAGGCCGCCGCCGAGGCAATCACGGCACGGGCGAACGCCGAGCGCGCCGCGGCCCGGCTGGCCGAGGAGCTCACCGAGGCCCGGCAGCGGCTCCTCGAGCTCGAAGAGGCAGACTCCCGCGCCTAGTGGTGCGGTCGAGTCAACGCAGGGCGCGCAGGGCCCGGGCGAGCTTGCGCCCGCAGACCCGGTGACCCGCCGGCGTCGGGTGGTCGAAGTCCGGGCCCACCAGCGCGGGGCTGCCCTCGAGCCAGTGCTGGGCGTTGACGTAGGGGATCCCGAGACCGCGGGCCGCGGCCGCCAGCGCACCGATCACGCCGTCGGTGTCCGTGAAGCTGTCGATCGTCGGGTCCATCGTCCCGACCAGCACCAGCCGGGCCTCCGGGTGCCGCCTGGCCGCGGCCTTGAGCGTCCTGACCGCGCGCCGGGTGATCACCCCCGGGTCGTCGTACTTGTCGTTGCCGCCGCCCTCGATCACCAGCCAGTCCACCGGACCCACGTCGAGCGCGCCGTTGCGGATCTGCCCGAGGAAGGACGGGATGTCGTAGTCCGGGTTGCCGGACACGAAGCCGGTGCCGCCGCCGCCGCGGATCTGGTACTTCCAGCCGAGCCGGCGGGCCGCGACCGCACCCATGGAGTTGTCGGGGCCGGTGTAGGCGCCCCCGACGATGTAGGAGTCACCGAAGAACAGCGACGTGGTCGGACCCTTCGCCCGTGCGGACACGGTCGGTGCCGGTGTGGGGGTCGGGGACGGCGTCGGCGTCACCACGGCGGTCGGCGTGGGCGCGTGGCTGGCCGGGCTCGCGTGCGGCGTGCCGTTCTCTCCCGCGGCGCAGCCCACCAGGACGAGGACCAGCGGGGCCGCGGCGAGCGGCGCGAGCGCTCGGACCAGGCGTGCCACACCGCAACTGTAGGCGGCACCACCGAGGCGCGTGACCAGGATGGATCAGGCGCCGTGCTTCCTCAGCGCCTTCGCGAGCCGCTTCCCCAGTGGCACCTCGGCGGCGTACGTCGGGTGCACGTAGTCGTCGCACAGCCACTCGGGGTGGCCGGCGAGCCAGGTCATGGCGTCGACGAACGGCACGTCGAGCCTCCTGGCGACCGCGCGCAGCGCGTCGCGGACCGGGATGCTGTCGTCGTAGCCGCCGTAGGGGTCCATCGGCCCGACGAGCACCAGCAGCGCGCGCGGGTGCATGTCGCGGGCGATGCGGAGGATCGTGCGAGCGTTCTTCCTCACCTGCGTGACCGGCCTGCCCACGTCGTTGGTGCCGCCCTCGATCACGACCAGCCCCGGGTTGCGCACGTCGAGCGCGCCGGCGTCGACCTGCGCGAGGTAGGGCGGGATGCCGTACTCCGGGTTCGCGGCGACGAACCCCGTGCCGCCCGCGCCCCGGACGGTCGTGCGGTAGCCGAGCCGGGTGCCCGCGAGGTAGGCCATGTCGCGCTTCGGGTCGGGGCTGCAGCCACCGCCGACGAAGTAGGAGTCACCGAAGAACAGCGCCCGTGGATGGCCCCGCGCGGCCGACCCGGCCTCAGCAGGCGCCATGGCCGGAGCGGGCGCACCGAACGCCACCGACGCGAGCGCTGCGAGGACCACGAGGCAGAGGATCCGGCGCACCCGCGGAGGGTAGTGGTTGCCGACGGAAGTTCGTCGGAGGTGGCCCGTGCTCCGGGTGCGTGCACCGCAAGGCGCCGAAGCGACGCTCTACTTGGTCGTCCAGCTAGCGACGGCAACGCCGCGGGGTGCGTGCCCGGGGTGCGGGACACCCGACGAACTTCCGTCGGTGACCACTAGCGCCCGTCCTCAGGACAGCGCGGACGCAAGGGCGCCAGCGATCCGGAGGTTGGCGGACCGCGACGTGGTGCCGACACCGACGATGTTGACGAACCCGTGGATCTGGTCGGCGAACCGGGTCGCGTCGACCTTCGCGCCGGACGCCATGAGCTTGTCGGCGTAGGCCTCGCCCTCGTCGCGGAGCGGGTCGAACCCGGCCGTGTAGACGAGAGCCGGAGCCAGACCGTCCGGCAGGTCGGCACGCATCGGCGACAGCCGCGGATCGTCGGCCGGCACGTCCTTGGCGTAGAACTCGTCGGCCCGGTCCATGAAGTCGCGGGTCAGGTAGAAGCCACGCGCGAACAGCTCGGCGCTCCTCGTCTCGCGCCCGGCCTGGGTGGCCGGGTAGATCAACAGCTGCACGGCGCACGGCCACCCGTGCCGGGCCGCCTCGATGGCCACGCCCGCGGCGAGGTTGCCACCGGCCGAGTCCCCTCCGACGCCGAGACGCCCCGGGTCGGCGCCCAGCTCGGCCGCGTGCTCGACCGTCCAGGTGTACGCCGCCGCCGCGTCGTCGTGGGCCGCGGGGAACGGGTGCTCAGGACCCAGGCGGTAGCCGATCGACAGCACCCGGACGCCCGACGCCTCGGCGTAGAGCCGGCACGCCGCGTCGTGGGTGTCGAGGTCGCCGCACCAGAAGCCGCCGCCGTGGAAGAAGACCAGCAGCGGACCCACCCCGGGTGCGCCGGTCGGGACGTAGAGCCGGGCGGGCAGGTCCGCGACCGACAGCGACCGCACCGACCCGATCGGCTGGTCCCCGCCGACGAGCCAGGTCGTCGTCCGGAGCACGGCCCTGCCCTCCGGCAGCGGCACGTCCTCGGCGCCCGGCACCCGAGCCAGCCGCTGGAGCTTGAGCATCACCTGGAGGTCGGTGGCCAGCGTGTTGCCGTCGATCCGCACCGGCCGCCCGGCCAGCAGGCGCTGCGCCGGCTCCGGCAGCGCCATCGCTCGTGAGAGGCCGATCCGCTCCAGGCGCGTCCGCAGGTGCATGGTCCGCCGACCCTATGGGGTAGGAACAGCGCGTGCCCCGCCTGCTGTCCGCCCTCTGGGCGCTTGCCCTGCTCCTGGTCCCGTCCGTGGCCGCGGGTGCGGGCTCGAGCCCGGACGCGACGGCGTACGTCGACGCGACGGTGGCCGCGTGGCAGGGCGGTGACCCGGTCTACGTGAGCCCCGACAGCGGCGCTCTGGCCGACGAGGACGCCGACGCCCTGCGCGACCGCATCACCGGCTGGCGCGACGACGTCTTCATCGCCGTGCTTCCCGCGAAGGCGATCCGCCAGGGCGAGGGCGAGGACGCCGACGAGGCTTCGGCGCTGCTCGACGAGCTGTACGACGGCATGGGTCGCCTCGACGGCATCTACGTCGTCAACCTCAGCGGCGCCGGCACCTACGCGGCCGGCTACGGCGACGCCCCGGGCGCCATCGACGTCGGGCGGATCATGGCCGACGAGGTGCACGACCACACGCTCGGCCAGGTCGACCAGATCCTCGGCGGCACGCTCGACGAGCTCGGCGCCCCGGACGACGGCGGCGTCTCCGCGGTCTGGGTGGTCGTGGCGCTGCTGGTCGGGGCCGCGGTGGCGGCTGCCGCGATCCTCGGGCGCTGGCATCGTCGTCCGCGCCGGCGCCCCTCCGGTGAGACCTGGGCCGGCCCGGCCGACTACCGGCCGAGCTTCCCGACCTACGGCGACCAGGAGGACACGGTCGAGGACCGGGCCGCGCTGGCCCGCGAGGACGTGACCCGGCTGGGCGAGGAGCTCGACCTGGCGGACCCGCCGCTCACCGACCCCGCGGTCGCCGCCCACGTGCAGGCCGCGCTCGACGCCTACGCCGACGCCTCGCGGCGGGTCGACTCGCTCACCAGCGACGAGGAGCTCAGGCAGCTCGCCCAGGTCACCGAGTACGCCCGCTGGCAGCTCGCCTGCGCGGGGGCACTGCTCGCCGGCGGGCCGCCTCCCGCCCGTCGGCTGCCGTGCTTCGTCGACCCGACCCACGGTGTCTCGGTCGCGGATGTGTCGTGGGCGCCGCCGGGGGGCACGCTCCGACCGGTCCCGGTCTGCCGGGCCTGCTACGACCGGCTGACCGACGGGGGCGCACAGTGAGGATCAACCTGGCCAAGGTGGTGCCGTTCCTCGCCATGGTCGTCGTGTTCCTCCTCTGGGCCGCGGCCCAGAACACCGGCACCGACGAGTCGCCCGACGACGGCTACGACTACGGCTACGACACCCCCGACACGGGCCGGGCCGACGCCTACTTCGACTCCGTGGCGACCCAGCTCGCCGACCCCGGCGTCTACGTCGACCCGGAGGTGACCGAGATCAGCCCCGCCGAGGCGGAGCGGCTCGACGCCCTCGCTGCGAGGACGGCCGGGCCGGTCCGGGTGCTGGTGGTGCCCGCCGACGCGCTGCGCGAGCACGACCCGGACGACCCCGAAGCGGCCTATGGCAACGACATCTCCTACGCCGACGACGAGCTGCCCGGCCAGCTCTACGACCGGGTCGGCGTCGACGGCACCTATGCCGTGCTGGTGGACGCGGACTCGTCGTACGACGGCCGGTCGTTCTCGGCCTACCAGTTCTCCGAGGAGCGGCCGTTCTACGAGGTCGAGAACGCCCTCGACCAGGCCGTCGACTGCTGCGCGCCCGACTACGTGTCGATGCTGGAGGCCTTCCTCGCCCACGCCGGCGAGGAGCAGACGAACCCGTGGCCGGTCATCGGCTGGCTGGTCGGCGGGATCGGCCTCGTGCTGGCGCTCATCATCGGGGGCCGCCGCTGGCAGCGGCACCGGCGGCGCAAGGCCGAGGACGCCCAGGTCGCCGACGCGCTGCGTCCCTCGCTCCAGGAGGAGGTCGTCGAGCTGTCACGGACGGTGGCGGCACTGCCACCCGTGCCCACCGGCGTCGCCGGTGGCGACGACGAGCTCAGCAACCACACCAGGCAGGTCCTCGACCTGGTCGAGGAGGCCCGGCACCGGCTGGACGCCGGCACCGACGCGGGCAGCGGCGCCGGCGAGGGCCTGTCCCGGATGGACACCCCCGACGAGGTCGAGGACGTCGTACGCCGGCTCGCCGACGCGCGCTACGAGCTGGTCGTCATCGACGCCCTCCGCAGCGGGCGGCCGGCGCCCGAGAAGACCGCGCCGTGCTTCTTCGACCCGCGGCACGGACCGAGCGTCGCCGAGCGCCCCTTCAAGCCGGAGTTCGGCCTGGAGCGGCAGGTGCCCGTCTGCGCGAAGTGCGCCGAGGAGGTCGACGCCGGCCACAAGCCCGCGGTGCGGACCTTCAGCCTGAGCGGGGTGGTCAAGCCCTACTGGGAGTGGGACCGCTACACCCGGCCCTACGTCAACGGCTACTGGCAGCGCCACCGCTTCGCCGACCCGAGCGTGCAACGGGTCCGATACGCACCGCTGCCCGCGGTGTCACGGCACGACGAGCCGGGCTGGGGCGGCATCCAGTTCGTCTGGGAGAGCGACGGCGGCTCGGGCGGGTCCGGCGGCTCGGGGTCCGGCAGCGGTCACCGGTTCTCCGGCAGCTCCGGCTCCCGGCGTTCCTTCGGCGGCGGCAGCTCGCGCCGCTCCTCCAGCCGCTCCGGCGGCTCCCGGCGGTTCTGACCCTCTCACCGGGACAGTTCTCGTCACCGGCCGTTCACCACCCGGTGCCACACTGAGTGACATGACCCTCGACAGCGCCGACACCGCCGTCGCAAGCCGTGGCGACGGCGTGCCGGAGGAGAGCTTCGACGTCGAGCCGCCGTACGTCGCGACCGAGGCCGCGCTCGCCGGGGTGGAGAAGTTCGAGGACCGCTTCCTCGACCGCGAGCTGTCCTGGCTGCGCCTCAACCAGCGGGTGCTCGAGCTGGCCGAGGACGAGACCCAGCCGCTCCTCGAGCGGGTCCGGTTCGCGGCGATCTTCACCAGCAACCTCGACGAGTTCTTCATGGTGCGGGTGGCCGGCCTCAAGCGCCGGATCGCCGCCGGGCTGGCGGTCAAGGCGGCCTCCGGGCTGCTGCCGCGCGAGGTGCTCGAGGGGATCTGGGAGAAGGCCCGCGAGCTCAGCGAGCAGCACGCGCGGCTGTTCGCCGACCAGCTGGTGCCCGCGCTCCTCGACGCCGGCATCCAGCTGGTGCGCTGGGGTGACCTCGACCGCGACGAGCAGAAGTACTGCAAGAAGCTGTTCAAGGAGCGGATCTTCCCGGTGCTCACCCCGCTCGCGGTGGACCCGGCGCACCCGTTCCCCTACATCTCCGGCCTCTCGCTCAACCTGGCCGTGACGATCCGCAACCCCAAGACCGGCAAGCAGCACTTCGCGCGGGTCAAGGTGCCGCCGATCTTCGCGCGGTTCGTGCCGCTGGGGAACCAGCGGTTCGTCCCGCTGGAGGACGTCATCGGCGAGCACCTCAAGCGCCTGTTCCCGGGGATGGAGATCCTCGAGGTGCACACCTTCCGGGTGACCCGCAACGAGGACCTCGAGGTGGAGGAGGACGACGCGGAGAACCTCCTCGCCGCGCTCGAGAAGGAGCTCCTGCGGCGGCGGTTCGGCCCGCCGGTCCGGCTCGAGGTCGAGGAGTCGATGACCCAGGGGGTCCTCGACCTGCTGGTCACCGAGCTCGGCGTGAGCGACGAGGAGGTGTTCCGGCTGCCCGGGCCGCTCGACCTGCGCGGCCTGCACGGCATCGCCGACCAGAACCGCGAGGCGCTGAAGTACCCCGCGTTCGTCCCGGCGACCCACCCGCTGCTCGCCGAGGTGGAGTCCTCCGCGCCCGTCGACGTGTTCAAGGCGGTCCGGCGCCACGACGTACTGCTGCACCACCCCTACGACTCGTTCGCCACCTCGGTGCAGCGCTTCATCGAGCAGGCCGCCGCCGACCCGCACGTGCTCGCGATCAAGCTGACCCTCTACCGCACCTCCGGCGACTCCCCCATCATCGACGCCCTGATCGACGCCGCCGAGGCCGGCAAGCAGGTGCTGGTCCTGGTCGAGATCAAGGCGCGCTTCGACGAGGAGGCCAACATCCGGTGGGCGCGCAAGCTCGAGCAGGCCGGCGCCCACGTGGTCTACGGCCAGGTCGGGCTCAAGACGCACTGCAAGCTGGCCCTGGTGGTCCGCGACGAGCCGGACGGGATCCACCGCTACACCCACATCGGCACCGGCAACTACAACGGCAAGACCGCGCGAAGCTATGAGGACCTCGGCCTGCTCACCACCGACGAGGCGATCGGCGAGGACGTCGCACACCTGTTCAACAACCTCTCCGGCTTCGCCCGCAACCCGTCCTACGAGGAGCTCCTGGTCGCGCCCGACAACGTGCGCACCGGGCTGGTCGAGCGGATCCACCGCGAGATCGAGCACCACCGCGCCGGTCGCCCGGCGCGGATCCGGATGAAGATGAACTCGCTGGTCGACGAGGGCGTCATCGACGCGCTCTACCTCGCCTCGCAGGAGGGCATCCCCGTCCAGCTGCTGACCCGCGCGATCTGCGGGCTCCGGCCGGGGGTCCCCGGGCTGTCGGAGACGATCGAGGTGCGCTCGATCCTGGGCCGGTTCCTGGAGCACAGCCGGGTCTACTGGTTCGACAACGGCGGCGAGCCCGAGGCGTGGATCGGCTCGGCCGACATGATGCACCGCAACCTCGACCGCCGCGTCGAGGTGCTGGTCCGGCTGCCCGAGACCCCGCTGGTGACCGTCGTCGGCGAGCTGCTCGACCTGGCGTTCCGGCCGGACACGGCCGCGTGGGAGCTGCACAGCAACGGCGACTGGGTCCACAACGCCGGCACGACGCCCTACCAGGAGGCGCTGATCGAGCGCCACCGGCGGCGCCGTTCCGGGGGGTGAACAGCCAGAGCCGCCCCTGACTTGCGCGTCGCGGCGGGACACCCCCTAGGCTGTCGGGCGGCCCTCACCGGCCTCCGTAGTGGACACCCGCCGTCTCGCCAGGAGTAGTCAGTGGCATTGCGTTTCCGCCCGGTCGACACGGCGTTCTACGACCTGTTCACCGACCAGGCAGCACACCTGGTCGTCGGCGCCGGGCTGCTCGCCGAGATGCTCAGCGAGACCGCCGTGCACGACGACGTCGCGGCCCGGATGCGCCAGGCCGAGCACGAGGCCGACGAGACCACCCACGCGCTGTTCAAGCGGGTGAACTCGACGTTCGTCACGCCGTTCGACCGCGAGGACATCTACCGGCTCGGCTCGGGCCTCGACGACGTCATGGACATGATGGACGAGGTCGTCGACCTGATCCTCCTCTACGAGGTGAAGGTGCTGCCGCCCGAGCTGTCGCAGCAGGTCGACGTGCTGCAGCGGTGCGCGGAGCTGACCGCCGCCGCGATGCCGGCGCTGCAGTCGCCGCAGAAGCTCGAGGAGTACTGGATCGAGATCAACCGTCTCGAGAACACCGGCGACAAGAACCACCGCCGGATGCTGGCCAAGCTCTTCTCGGGCGAGTTCAAGACGATCGAGGTGCTCAAGCTCAAGGACATCGTGGAGGCCCTGGAGCGCGCGATCGACGCGTTCGAGAGCGTCGCCCACACGGTCGAGCAGATCGCCGTCAAGGAGAGCTGAGCACCACCTATGGAGCTCGCGATCGTCATCGCGGTGGTCGTCGTCGCCCTGACGTTCGACTACACGAACGGCTTCCACGACGCCGCCAACGCCATCGCCACCTCGGTGTCGACCCGCGCGCTCACGCCGCGGGTGGCTCTGATCCTGGCTGCGGTGATGAACTTCGTCGGCGCGCTGCTCGGGCAGGAGGTCGCCAAGACGGTCCAGAGCGTCCTCACCATCGACGGGGTGTCGGAGAACCACGGGCTGGTCATCATCCTGGCCGGCCTGATCGGGGCGATCAGCTGGAACCTGGTCACGTGGTACTTCGGGCTGCCGTCGTCGTCGTCGCACGCGCTGATCGGCGGCCTGGTCGGCGCCGGCATGGCGGGTGGGGTGACGATCGAGTGGCACACCATCCTGGAGAAGGTGGTCATCCCGATGATCGCCTCGCCCCTGGTCGGCTTCACGCTCGCGTTCGTGATCATGCTCGCGATCATGTGGATCTTCCGCCGCCGCAACCCGCACCGGGTCTTCCGCGGGTTCCGGATGCTGCAGACCCTCTCGGCCGCCGGCCTGGCGCTGGGCCACGGCCTGCAGGACGCCCAGAAGACGATGGGCGTGATCTTCCTGGCGGTGACCACCGCCGGCTACTACTCCGCCGCCGACGAGCACCTGCCGCTGTGGATCGTGATCTCGGCCGCGACGGCGATCTCGCTCGGCACCTACTCCGGCGGCTGGCGGATCATGCGGACCCTGGGCCGCAAGATCATCCACCTCGACCCGGCCCGCGGCTTCTCCGCCGAGACCGCCGGCACCCTCGTGCTCTACACGACGGCGTTCGTCTTCGAGGCCCCGATCTCGACCACCCACACGATCACCTCGGCGATCATGGGCGCCGGGGCGACCAAGCGGTTCTCCGCCGTGCGCTGGGGCGTGGCCCGCTCGATCGTCACGGCGTGGGTGCTGACCTTCCCGATGGCCGGCTCGGCCGCCGCGCTGGTCTACTTCCTCTGTCGCTACGTCTTCCAGCTGCCCTGACCACCCTGTCGCTCAGTTCGTCGCACCGGGTCCCTGCAATGGCGGCGTAACGGCCGGCCGGGCCGATAGTCCCTGACGAAATGACCGGCGACACGCCGCCATTGCGGCCGGAACGTCTGGGACTATCCCGCCTTCCGCAACGCCAGGAAACGGTCGCGCTGCTCCTCGGTGAGAGCACGACGCTGCTCGACGGTGCACGTGGGCACCCACCAGGGCGGCGGCTCGAGAGTCCACTGACGCTCGGTGGCCGGCGTACGCGCGGCACGGGCGTACGCCGCCCGCACCCGTTCCTGCCACGCCGACTGGTCGCGCCGGTCTTCGGTGACCATGGTCACCGGGAAGAGCCCGTGCCGCTCGAAGACCGTCTGTCGCCTGAGGTCGACTGCACGCCGAGCCCCGTTGAGGTGCAATGGACCGTCGTACTCCCCGATGACACCCGTGCGTGGATCGATGACATCGGGCGTCCCGAGGTGTCGACCCTCCAGGTCGAACAGCGGATGGTTCATCAACGGCCGGAACCCCACGAGGTCCGTCCAGTCGAGCACCATCTCGACCTCGGCCGGCGACCAGGCGTTCTCGTCAGCGAGGAGCACCGCTCGCCGGCACTGGTCGATGCCGGTGTAGCTGGGGTGGCGCATCGCCCAGGCCTCCACCTCGTCGATGGACACGTGGTCGTTGTAGGTGGCCATGCTGAGGATGACCACCGCCGCTCGGAGGTGTCTCGCGTAGCGCATCTCGAAGCAGGTCGACCGCACAGCGTTGGTGATGCGCAGACCGTCCTCGACGATGACCTCCCTGTGGTCGAAGCGTTCCTCGCACACCCTGACGTGGGGCTGCGGCCTCACGAGCCGACGCGGCTGCGCGATCGGGACCGGTCGCGGCGTCTCGCCGTCCCCCTCCAGCCCGTCGAACCAGCGCGACCCCAGCCACGCCAGCGCGCCCCAGCCCGTGACCGCCGCCGGCGCGACCACCAGCACACCTGCCTCGGCGACCCGCTGCTCGCGCGACGAGGGGATGCCCCTCGGCACGAAGCGGCCGTGGCTGCTGCGCCGGAACTCTCCCCACGGCTGGCGGGCATCTCTCAGCTCGGCCCGCGACAGCATGCTCCTGCCGACCGGCACCACCACACCGTGCGCACTCCCCCACTCCTGCATGGGCGAGTCCTGCCCCGCTGACGACAGGCCGAAGTGGGCTGTCCACAGGCGGGCCGGGGTCGGGATAGTCCCTGACGTTGTGGCGCGCCGTACGGCGTGTCGGCGGCCACTTCGTCTGGGACTATCGCCAGCTCCAGCCAGACGGGCCGGGGTCGGATAGTCCCTGACGTTGTGGCGCGCCGTACGGCGTGTCGGCGGCCACTTCGTCTGGGACTATCGCCAGCCCGTCGCAGCTCAGCCGAAGCGGCCGGAGATGTAGGCCTCGGTGGCGCTGTTGTCCGGGTTGCTGAACATCTTCCTGGTGGTGTTGAACTCGACGAGGTGTCCCGGCTGCCCGGCCGCCTTGAGGTTGAAGAAGCCGGTGTCGTCGGAGACCCGGGCCGCCTGCTGCATGTTGTGGGTGACGATCACGATCGTGTAGTCGGCCTTGAGCTCGTGGATCAGGTCCTCGATCGCCGAGGTCGAGATCGGGTCGAGCGCCGAGCACGGCTCGTCCATCAGCAGCACCTGCGGCTCGACCGCGATCGCGCGGGCGATGCAGAGCCGTTGCTGCTGACCGCCGGAGAGACCCATCCCCGGCTTGCCGAGCCGGTCCTTGACCTCGGTCCAGAGGTTCGAGTGGCGCAGCGACCTCTCGACGATCTCGTCGGCCTCGGCCTTCTTCATGCGCTTGGAGTTGAGCCGGTTGCCGGCCAGCACGTTGTCGTAGATCGACATCGTCGGGAACGGGTTCGGGCGCTGGAAGACCATGCCGATCTGGCGGCGTACGGCGACCGGGTCGATCGTCGGGTCGTAGAGCGACTGCCCGTCGACCATGATCTTGCCCTCGACGCGGGCACCGGGGATCACCTCGTGCATCCGGTTCAGCGACCGCAGCATGGTCGACTTGCCGCAGCCGGACGGCCCGATGAACGCGGTCACCGACCGCGCCTTGATGGTCATGTTGACGCCCTCGACGGCGAGGAAGTCGCCGTAGTAGATGTTGAGGTCGGAGACGTCGATGCTCTTGGCCATGGGGGTCAGCCCTTCTTGACTGCGAAGATCCGGCCGATGAGGCGCGCGATCAGGTTGAGCGCCATCACGATGACGATGAGGACGAGCGCGGCACCCCAGGCGCGCGCGATGCCCGGCGCCTCGGTCCCGGGCGGGGCGTCGAACGCGACGGTGCCCGGCTGGGTGAACTGGTAGTAGATGTAGACCGGCAGCGTCGTCATCCGCTCGCCGAAGAGGTTGAAGTTCACCGAGTCGGTCTTGCCGGCCACCACCAGGAGCGGCGCGGTCTCGCCGATCACGCGCGCCGTGGCGAGCATGACGCCGGTGATGATCCCGCCGAGCGAGGTGGGCAGGACGACCTTCGCGATCGTCCGCCACTTGGGCACGCCCAGAGCGTACGACGCCTCGCGCAGGTCGTCCGGCACCAGCCGGAGCATCTCCTCCGTGGAGCGCACCACGATCGGGATCATCAGCAGCGACAGCGCCACGGAGCCGCCGAAGCCGAGCCGGATGTCCGGGCCGAAGATCAGCACGAACAGCGCCAGGGCGAAGAGACCGGCCACGATCGACGGGATCCCGGTCATCACGTCGACGAGGAAGGTGACCCAGCGGGCCAGCCGCTTCCCCTTGCCGTACTCGACCAGGTAGATCGCGCAGAAGAGCCCGATCGGCACCGAGATGACCGCGGCGGCGAACGTCACGAGCAGGGTGCCGATGATCGCGTGGTAGACGCCGCCCTGGGCGTCGCCGACCACGTTGCGCATGTCGAAGGTGAGGAACTCGACGTTGATCTCGGGCAGGCCGTTGTCGAGCACCGTCCAGATCAGCCACACCAACGGGATCACGGCGACCCCGAAGGTGGTCCACACGAGCGAGGTCATCAGCCGGTCGGTCGCGCTCCGCCTCCCCTCCACGCCCAGTGACCAGAGCGGGAACGCCGCCAGGAAGGCCAGCGCGGCCAGCGCGACGAACGCGGTGATGCCCCAGCCGGCCAGCAGCGCGAGCAGGCCGGACCCGCAGACCGCGAGCAGCCCCGACGAGGGCCGGCGCCCAGCCGGGCAGCCGGGGCGCGCTCAGCGGGAGCGGCCGGCGTGGCGGGGACTTCTCGAGGGTCGTCGTCATCGCTGGAACTTCCGCTCGCTGCGGGCGACCACCGCGCGGGCCGCGAAGTTGACCGCGAACGTGAAGACGAACAGCACCAGGCCGGTCGCGATCAGCACGGCCAGCTTGTTGGGCGTGGCTTCCTGGAAGCTCGAGGCGATGTTGGAGGCGATGGTCGCGGGGTTCGTGTTCGAGATCATGTTGAGCGTGTAGACCGGGCTCGCCGAGAGCACCATCGCGACGGCCATCGTCTCGCCGAGCGCCCGGCCGAGGCCGAGCATGATCGCGGAGACCATGCCGGAGCGCGCGTAGGGGAAGACCGAGAGCCGCACCATCTCCCACTTGGTCGCGCCGAGAGCCAGCGCGGCCTCCTCGTTGAGCCGCGGCGCCTGGGCGAAGATCTCCCGGCAGATCGCGGTGATGATCGGCAGGATCATGACCGCGAGGATCGTGCCGGCGGTGAGCACGGTCTTGCCGGTCACCGAGCCCGGGCCGTCGAAGAACGGCAGCCAGCCCGCGTGCTTGTCGAGCCAGGCGTGCGCCGGGACGAGGTAGGGGCCGAGCACCCTGGCGCCCCAGAGACCGAAGACGACCGACGGCACCGCGGCGAGCAGGTCGATCACGTAGGCGACGGGCACGGCGAGCGCCTTGGGCGCGTAGTGCGAGATGAACAGCGCGATCCCGAGCGCGAAGGGGACCGCGATCACCAGCGCGACCAGGGCGGCGAAGATGGTGCCGAACAGCAGCCGTCCGACGTAGGGCCAGAAGCTGTCGAGCGGCCGGTAGTTCTGGGCCGGCTTGTCGATGCCGGGGATGCCCTCGATGGCCAGGAAGACGAAGACGGCCGCGAGCGCGACCAGGATGGTGATCCCGGCCGCGGTGGCCAGGCCCTGGAAGATCTTGTCGCCGCGGGCCGTCGGCGGGCTCACCTGCGGCTCGGCATCGATGGTGGTGGTCACGCTGCTCCTGCTCGGTTCGGGTCGGCCGTCAGCCTGGTGACTGCTCCGGAGCGCGTGCTGCGGCGAGCCGACCTGGGCCGACTCGCCGCATCACCACGTCCTGGCAGAACCGCTGCGTCCTTACTTGCCGGCGATCTTGTCGACGACGCCAGCGGCCTCGTCCGCGAGCTCCGAGTCCAGCGGCGCGGAGCCGGCCTGGTCGGCCGCGGCCTGCTGACCGTCGGACGACACGGCGTAGGCGAGGAAGCCCTTGACCAGCGCGGCCTCGTCGGCGTCGTCGTAGTGCTGGCACGCGATCAGGTACGACGTGAGCAGCAGCGGGTAGGCACCGGAGTCGGTGATGGTGCGGTCGATGTCGATCGCCATGTCGACGTCGGCGCGACCCTCGGTGCGCGGCGAGTTCGCGAGCACCATCGCGGCGCCCTCGGCGGACGGGGTGTTGAACTCCTCGCCCACGCCGATGGCGGCGATGCCGAGTCCACCGGCCTGGCTCTCGTCGGCGTAGCCAATCGCACCGGCGCCGGACTTGACGGCGGCGACCAGGCCCGAGGTGCCCTCGGCGGCCTCACCGCTCTGCTTGGGCCAGATGCTGTCGGCGTCGTAGCTCCAGGCACCGCCGGCCGCCTTCGCGAGGTAGTCGGTGAAGTTCTTGGTGGTGCCGGAGTCGTCGGAGCGGTGCACCGGCGTGATCGCGGTGTCCGGCAGGTCGGCGTCCGGGTTGCTCTCCGCGATGGCCGGGTCGTTCCAGGTGGTGATCTTCTCGTCGAAGATCCCGGCGATGGTCTCCGGCGTGAGGTTCAGCTCGTCGACACCCTCGAGGTTGTAGACGACCGCGATCGGGCTGACGTAGGCAGGGACCTCGATCGGGTCCTCGCCGCCGCACCGCGCCTTGGCGGCGTCGAGCTCGCCCTCGTCGGTGCTGAGCGCCGAGTCGGACCCGGCGAACGAGTAGGCCTTGCTGATGAAGTTCTCGCGCCCGGTGCCGGAGCCGACCGGGTCGTAGTTGACGGTGACGCCGGAGTTCTCGCCCTGGAAGCCGGCGCGCCAGACGCCCTGAGCCGCCTCCTGGGCCGAGGAACCGCCGCCGTTCAGGGTGCCACTGAGGCTGTCCCCGCCGGCGAGCGATCCGGTGTCGTCGGTGTCACCGCTGTCGTTGGCGGCACCGCAGCCGGACACCGCCAAGGCGAGTGCGGCGATGGTCGCGGGCACGGATCCACGGCGGATCCTGCGCGCGTTCACAAGCGTGCTCTTCACACGTATCTCCTGAGTCGTCTCGGGACTTACGCGGTGAACGTAGGGAGAGCAGGTGACCGGACCCGTGGGCGCCGGTGAACGGCGCATGAACACGGGATGCCCGTCTGGCTCTGGCGCTCGACGCGACCGACGTCGCGCGAACCGCGCGTGAACGTCAGGTGACCAGGTGCCGCTCCGCCGTCCGGACCCGGCCCTTGCGCAGGTGCAGCACCACCAGCTCGCCCGTCTCGAGCTCGGGGTCCTCCAGCCCGAGGGCGTCGAAGACCCACGGCAGCACCGGCCGGTGGGTGCAGACGACCAGCCCGCCGGCGGAGGCCGGGCGCTCGTGGAGGCCCTCCGTCAGCGGGGCGAGCACGTCGCGCACCGCGTCCGGGCTGGCGTCCTCCTCGCTGAGCAGGTCGTCGGTGCGGAGCTTGCTGCCGGTCGCCGCGGCGTACGGCTCGAGGGTCTGGACGCAGCGCGTGCTGGACGAGCTGACCAGCCGGCGGACGTCGTACGCCGCGAGCACCGGCACGAGCCGGTCCGCCTGGTGCTTGCCGGCGGCCAGCAGCGGACGCTGCCGGTCGTCGGCGCGCCAGGCCTTGCGCGACCGGGCCTCGCCGTGCCGCAGGATGACGAGGGTCCGAGTCTTCCGTGCGCGGGCGAGCGCCTCGTCCAGCGTGTCCCTGTCGAACTCGTAGCTCAGCCGATGCCGGGCCTTGTCGACCGGGAACCAGGCGACCTCGTCGATCTCGGCGTTCGGCTCGTAGCCACCGACGTCGACGTCACCCACGGCCCGGCCGACCCAGTAGTGCACGACCTTGATGCCGACCCGGATCGGGTAGCGCTGGCTCCGCAACGGCACGCCGAGCCGGATCCGGAGGCCGGTCTCCTCCTCGACCTCGCGCACCGCGGCCGCGGTCGCGTGCTCGCCGCGGTCGAGCTTGCCCTTGGGGAAGGACCAGTCGTCGTACTTCGGCCGGTGCACCAGGAGCACCGTGCCGCCGGGACCCAGCACCACGGCCCCGGCCGAGACGACCTCGCGCGCACGACCGGACGGCGAAGGCATGACACGTAGTGTCACACCATCAAGTGACGAGAAGGAGACCCGGTTTTGGCACCGCCGTGGAGACGCCGGCTGACCGTGGTCGCAGGCGCAGCGCTGGTCCTCGTGCTCCTCGCCACCGCAGCCGTGGCCGGGGTGCGCTGGTGGCAGCGCAGTCACCGCACCGACCTCGAGACGGCGCTGGCCTACGCGCCGGCGAGCACCGCGCGCTACTCGTGGACCGACTGGGCCGGCGTACGCCGCGAGCTCGGCGCGGACCTCGACGACCACTCGTCGGCCGAGTCCGTCGAGCAGTTCCTGTCGGACGGCTTCGACGCCGACCTCACCTCCGGCTCGGCGATGGTCGAGTCCGCCACGGTGCTGCAGCAGGCCTTCGGGTTCTCCCCCGCCGACGTCGACTGGGAGCTGCTCGCCCAGAGCGACACCGGCTCCGTGCTGATCGCCGGCCTGCCGGAGGGCCTCGACGCCGACGACCTGGCCGACGACTTCGAGGCGCTGGGCTACGAGCGACCGGAGAAGGACGACGGCGTCTGGAACGGCGGCGAGGAGCTGGTGGCCCGGATCTCCGACGGCAACGGCAGCAGCCTGTCGCCGCAGTTCCAGTACCTGGCTCTCGACCGCGACCGGCACCTGCTGCTCGCCAGCGACAACGGGCCCTACCTGCGGGACGCGGTCGGCGGCGTGGACGACGACCTCGACGACGACGGGCTCCGCGACGTCGCGTCCGCCGTGGACGAGCCGCTCTCCGCGGCCGTCTACACCGGCGACTTCGCCTGCAAGTCGCTCGCGATGGCGCAGGCCGACGAGGACGACCAGAGCATCGCGGACCAGCTGTTCGCGCAGGCCGGCCGGGTCGACCCGATGACCGGCTTCGCCATGGCCCTCGAGCCGGACCGGGGGGTGACCGTGGCGATGGCGTTCGAGACCGACGACCAGGCGCACCGCAACGCCGACAGCCGCGCCGCGCTCGCGGCCGGACCCGCCCCGGGCCAGGGCGGCGACTTCGCCGAGCGGTTCACGCTCGGCCCGGTCACCGCCGACGGCTCGGTGGTGCGGATGGAGCTGAAGCCGGTGGACGAGACCCCGGTGCTCTCCGACCTGTCGACCGGCCCTGTCCTGTTCGCCACCTGCTAGGCCGCCCGCTTCTCCGAGTTTCACCGGGTACCCGGTGAAACTCTGCTGGTTCAGCTGAACGAGCGCAGCCGCAGGCTGTTGGTCACCACGAAGACCGACGACAGGGCCATCGCCGCGCCGGCGAGCATCGGGGTGAGCAGTCCGGCCGCGGCGATCGGCAGCGCGGCGATGTTGTAGGCGAACGCCCAGAACAGGTTCCCCCGGATCGTCGCCAGCGTGCGCCGGGCCAGCCGGACCGCGTCCGCCGCCACCCGCAGGTCGCCGCGGACCAGGGTCAGGTCGGAGGCGGCGATCGCCGCGTCGGTGCCCGTGCCCATCGCGATGCCGAGGTCGGCGGTGGCCAGGGCGGCAGCGTCGTTGACACCGTCGCCGACCATCGCGACCACCCGGCCGCGGGCCTGGAGGTCGCGGACCGCGGCCACCTTGCCCTCGGGCAGCACCCCGGCCACGACCTCGTCGATCCCGACCTCGGCCGCCACCGCGCGCGCCACCTGCTCGTGGTCACCGGTGAGCAGCACCGGCTCCAGGCCGAGCCCGCGCAGCCTGCGGACCGCGTCGGCCGAGCCCTCCTTGACGGTGTCCGCCACCTCGAGCACTCCCCTGGCCCGGCCGTCCCATCCGGCCACCACAGCGGTCCGGCCCGCGGTCCGGGCGGCCGCCACCGCGGCCTCCAGCTCGGCGGACAGGGCGAAACCCTCGTCAGCGAGCAGCTCGGGACGGCCGACCAGCACGTCGTGCCCGTCGACCGTGCCGCGGACGCCGCGCCCCTCGAGGTTGCGGAACCCGGAGACCGCGGCGTGCGGCCCGTCGCCGGCCAGCGCCCGGCCGATCGGGTGCTCCGAGGCGGCCTCGAGCGCGCCCGCGAGGCGGCGTACGGCGTCCGCGTCCTCTCCCTCGGCCGCGACGACCTGGACGAGCGCGAGCTGCCCGGTGGTGACCGTCCCGGTCTTGTCGAGCACGACGGTGTCGATGCGGCGGGTGGCCTCGAGCACCTCGGGGCCACTGACCAGGATGCCGAGCTGGGCACCGCGGCCGGTGCCGACCATCAGCGCGGTCGGCGTGGCCAGCCCCAGCGCGCAGGGGCAGGCGACGATCAGCACCGCCACAGCGGCGGTGAACGCCGTCGCCGGCGCGGCACCGGTGCCGAGCCAGAAGCCCAGCGTGGCCACCGCCAGCGCGATCACCACGGGGACGAAGACCCCTGAGATGCGGTCCGCGAGCCGCTGCGCCTGGGTCTTGCCGTGCTGCGCCTCCTCGACCATCCGGGCCATCCGCGCCAGCTGGGTGTCGCCGCCCACCCGGGTGGCCCGGACGACGAGCCGCCCGTAGGTGTTCACCGTGGCGCCGGCCACCGGCTCTCCCGGGCCCACGTCCACGGGCACCGACTCGCCGGTCAGCAGCGCGGCGTCGACCGCCGACGTGCCGCTCTCGACGACGCCGTCGGTCGCGACCTTCTCCCCCGGCCGGACCACGAACAGGTCCCCGACCCGGAGCTCGGCCACGGGAAGCCTCGTCTCGACACCGTCGCGGAGCACGGTGACGTCCTTGGCGCCGAGCTCCATCAGGGCCCGCAGCGCGGCCCCGGCGCGGCGCTTCGAGCGCTTCTCGAACCAGCGCCCGGCCAGCAGGAACGTCGTCACACCCGCGGCGGCCTCGAGGTAGATGTTGTCGAGGCCGTTGGTCCGCTCCAGCGTGAAGCGGAAGGGGTGCGTCATGCCGATCACGCCGGCGGTGCCGTGGAACAGTGCGACCAGCGACCAGCCGAAGGCGGCGAGCACGCCGACCGAGACCAGAGTGTCCATGGTGGTGCCGGCGTGCCGCAGGTTGACCAGGGCGGCCCGGTGGAACGGCCACGCTCCCCAGACCACGACGGGCGCGGCGAGGGTCAGCGAGAGCCACTGCCAGCCGTCGATCTGGAGCGCCGGCGCCATCGCCATCGCGATGACCGGCACGGTCAGCAGCGCCGAGACCAGCAGCCGCTGCCGCAGCGCGTCGACCTCCGGGTCGCGGGCGTCGGGACCCTCGACCTCGTTGTCGGCCCCGGCAGCGGCCGCGTGCGGCAGCGCGGCGGAGTACCCCGCGGCGGCCACCGTCGCGAGCAGGTCCTCGGTGCTGATCGCGGGCGGCGCGGTCACGCGGGCCCGCTCCATGGCGTAGTTGACGCTGGCGGTGACACCGTCGAGCTTGTTGAGCTTCCGCTCGATCCGGTTCGCGCACGAAGCGCAGGTCATCCCCGTGATGTCGAGCTCGACCGCTCGGGTGTCGGTGACGTCAGTCGTCATGACCACCCTCCACCGCTTCGTCGACGGTCACGGTGAAGACCGCCGTGTGCACCACGCCACCGTGCTGGAAGTCGAGGAACAGCCGGTAGCGGCCGGCGCTCGGGAACTCGGTGTGGAAGCCGATGCGCGGACCCGGGCCGCCGTCGTCGTCCGGGTGGACGTGCAGGTAGCCGAGGTCGCCGTCGCGCAGCGACACGAGGTGCCCGTAGGCGCCGAGGTAGGGCTCCAGGTCGGTGACCGGTGCGCCGTCGCGCGAGACCGTCGCGGTCAGCACGGTCTCCGCTCCGGCGACGAGGTCGCCGTCGAGAGTGACGTCGAAGCCATCGACCTCGGCGACGAGCCGGTCCGGGCCGAGGGGCTCCGGCGTGAAGTCGCCCGGCACCAGCAGGTCGGCGCCCAGCACGATCGGGTCACCACCCGTCGGCTTGGTGTCCGCGAGCACCCGCCAGGCACCCGGTGTCAGGTCGGCGTCGATGCTCCACTCACCGCTCGCGGTGTCGAGCGTGGGGTGCAGGTGCTGGTATCCGGTCAGGTCGCGACGCACCACGATCAGGTGCAGGTCGCGCTCGTGCTGCTCGTCGTACGCCGTGACCGGGGTGCCGTCGTGGTCGGAGATGGTGAACGACAGCCGCTGGCGGCCGACGGGCAGTCGGTCCGCGCCGAGGGTCAGCGCGTAGCCGCCCGCGGTCGAGGTCACTCCCAGGACGTCGTGGTGCTGACCGGACATGTCCATGGTTTCCTCTCCCATCCCGTGGTCGTCGGCGACCGGCTCGGCGGCCACGGGGCCGACGAGGCGGCCCACGCCGAGCGCCACCGCGAACAGCGCGAGGCACCCGCCCACGAAGGCGACCAGCCGTGTGGAGGTGTTCACGACAGCGTGTAGCCGGCCTCCTCGACGGCAGCGGCCACGGCCGCCCGGTCGAGGGGCTCGGCGCTGGTCACGGTGACCTGGCCGGTGGCGTGGTCGGCACTGACCTCGAGGACGCCCTCGAGCTCGCCGATCTCTTCCTGGACGGACATCTCGCAGTGCCCGCAGGTCATGCCGGTGACGGCGTACGTCGTCGAGGTGGTCATGAGCGCACCAGCCTTCCGATGGCGTCGAGGGCCTCGGTGACCTTCTCGCGACCCTCGGCCTCACCGGCCTTGGCGGCGTTCACGACGCAGTGGTTCATGTGGTCCTCGAGCAGAGAGAGGGACACCGCCTGCAGCGCCTTGGTGACCGCGGCCACCTGCGTCAGCACGTCGATGCAGTAGGTGTCCTCGTCGACCATGCGCTGCAGACCGCGGGTCTGTCCCTCGATCCGGCGCAGCCGCTTGAGGACGTCGTCCTTGCGATAGGTGTAGCCGTGCACGTTCTCCATGCCGCCTACCCTACCCCCCTAGGGTATGAAGCGCAAGGCGTGCGTTCACGAATCCTGAGTGGGCCGGACCGCTCAGGACGGCGCGGGGTATCAGGCCAGGCCGAGGATCCGGTCGATCTCAGCCGTCGTCATGTGATCGTCGGCCTCGCTGGCCGCGATGATCAGGTTGGTGGTCAGCTCCACCTCGCCCAGGAGGTCGGCGTCCTCGAGGGTCACGTCGAACTGGTCGTGCACGCCGAGCCCTCCCTCCACGTAGACCTACCTTCCCGAGCAGGACAGGGCCCGGGATGCACCTGGTGCCTCCAGCGTAGTGGGCGCGGTCACAGGAGACAGTGATCCGATCGGGTGGTGGGGAAACCACCCACAAGGGCCGTACGCCTCCCCGGCCCTCACAACGCACGAGACCCCACCCGTAGGGGTGGGGTCTCGCGACGGTGGTCCAAGTCAGAGGGGACGAACGTTCTCCGCCTGCGGGCCCTTGGGGCCCTGGGTGACGTCGAACTCGACCTTCTGGTTCTCGTCCAGGGACTTGTAGCCCTGGGACTGGATCGCCGAGTAGTGCACGAAGACGTCGTCGCCGCCGTCCTCCTGCGCGATGAAGCCGAAACCCTTCTCGGCGTTGAACCACTTCACGGTGCCCTGAGCCATTGCTCGATTACTCCTTAGTCGGGGCGTGAGGCCGCCAACTCGACGACCCCGCAATAGATGCGGTGACTCGCCGCTCCCGACCTGGGGGTCTCCCCCACAAGCAGAAACGCCGTTGGTCCCAAACCCACCGGCGTCAGACCAGCTGGATGTTGCACCTCTTGCTGGCGCAAACAGTACCAAGACCCGGCGCGGAGGAAACCCGTCGGAGCCGAGATCTGGACCGAGCCCCGCTCCTGCCTGGGCGACGAGCCCGCGACGGCGGCGTGAGGTACGCCGACGCCGGGGAGGCCGGTTGAGTGGCGCCGGCGGTCTTTGGTGGTCGATTCCTGTCACCGTTCTGTGTATCAGGGGAGTCCGTCCGTTGGCACTGTCTATACCGGGTCGTGTCCCCACGAGTCCCGTCTGCCCCATGAGACAACGTGCACCACAGATTGGTGGGTCGATCGGCCTAGTCAAAAGTGACTATGCCACCGGCTATCTACTGATCATCTACAGAACGTCTTCACGGATTGTTACCCAGCGGCCAACCTAGGGACGTGACCTACCCCAAGGTCACGGACCCCCCACCGGTCCGCCGGACGTGAACCCCCGGCCGTTCCCGCCCTTCCCCCTAGGGCCAACGGCACACGTACGACGGACCACAACCCCCTGGATGGCCCCGATGTCCACGAACCTCAGCATCCCCTCCCGGCTGGCACTCCTTGCCGTCGCAGCGGTCGGCGTCTCGCTGACCCTGCCGCTCTCCACCGCGCACGCCGCCGGCGCCACGACGTACTACGTGTCGCCCAACGGCTCCGACGCCAACAACGGCACCTCTCCCGGCAGCGCGATCCAGACGCTCGCCAGGGCCTCCGGTCTCCAGCTGAACGCCGGCGACCAGGTGCTCCTGGAGCGCGGCGCCACCTTCTCCGGCAAGCTCGCCGTCTGGAGGTCCGGCACCGCCGGCGCCCCGATCACGATCGGCTCCTTCGGCTCGGGCAACAAGCCCGTCGTCACCGGCGACTGCCTCGAGGTCGGCGGCTCCTACATCACCATGACCGACTTCACGGTCTCCAACTGCACCCAGAACGGCATCTGGAGCGACGGCACCGGCAATGTCATCACCGGCGTCGAGGCGACCCACAACATCCACGGCATCGACGTGGGTGAGCACGCCCAGAACAACAAGGTCATCCGCAACTACCTGCACCACAACGACCGGATGGCCCCCAACACCCCCGGCGCCTTCGACGACTACGGCGCAGTCGGCGTGGTGGTCCAGGGCGACAACACCGAGGTCGCCTACAACACGATCACCGACAACTGGGCGGTCTCGGCCGACTTCGGCACCGACGGCTCCGCGGTCGAGATCTACGGCGGCATCGGCACCTTGGTGCACCACAACACCGCCAACAACAACCGGACCTTCACCGAGCTCGGCAACAACCGCTCGGCCAACACGACCTACGCCTACAACCAGGTCACCTCCAGCCTGACCGACACCGAGTTCCTGATCACCCGCGGCGACGCGGACTTCTTCGGCCCGGTCCGCGGCACGGTCGCGGTGAACAACTCGGTGAAGCTCACCGGGGCCAACTCGCTCGGCTTCTCCTGCTACGCCGGCTGCACCGCCGCCTACTTCACGCTCTACAACAACGTGCTCGACATCGCCGGCAGCATCGGCTACCTCGAAGGCTCGATGAGCGGCGGCAACAACGTCTACTGGCGCGGCTCGATGGGCGCCCTGCAGCTGATGGCGGGCGACCGGTACGTCGACCCGCAGTTCAAGGGCTCGCGCCTCATCCCCTCGGTGAAGAGCCCCCTGGTCGACGCCGGACGGCCCGCCCCCATGAAGAAGGACCTGAACGGCGTGCGGGTCGGCGTCGACGGCAACGGTGACGGCCGCCGCGGCACCGACATCGGCGCCTACGAGGCCAAGGCCAAGGGCCACGGCTCCAAGCAGGGCAACGGTGGCAAGGGCAAGGGCGGCAAGGGCGGCGGCAAGGGCAAGGACGGCAAAGGCGGCAAGGGCGGGCACCACGCCCACCACGGCGGCAAGAACCACCACCACGGCGGGAAGCACCACGGCGGCAACAACCACCGCCTGGCAACCCGCCCCTGAGACCTGGCCCGGGGGACCCCAAGGGGTCGGGGTTCCCCGGGCTCGGATGGGAGCCTCCACTCCCAACCCCCGCGGAAGGTTTTCACTCCCGCACCGGACCCAGTCTCCTACCGCCAGCCCGGGGGGTGACAGGAACTGAGGTCCACCGGACGTCCCGGCCCAGGGGGGCCGGGACGTTCCGTCGTCCCGGACGTCCCGGGCTGGCCCCACAGGGGGGCCGGGACGTTCCGTCGTCCCGGACGTCCCGGGCTGGCCCCACAGGGGGGCCGGGACGTTCCGTCGTCCCGGACGTCCCGGGCTGGCCCCCACAGGGGGGGCCGGGACGTTCCGTCGTTCCGGACGTCCCGGCTGCCCCAAAGGAGCCGGGACGTTCTGTCGTTCCCTAGACTCCTGACTTCTGCGGGCCCTTAGCTCAGTTGGTAGAGCATCGGACTTTTAATCCGCTGGTCGTCGGTTCGAGCCCGACAGGGCCTACTCAATGTTTCCGCAGGTCAGGGGTGGTGTGTGCCTGCTGGCCACCACTCACCACAGCCCTCACCAGGCCGTTTGTGGCACAGATGTGGCACATCAGCCAGGCGAAGGACCATCAGCAACCGGACGTGACGACTTCGGCTGATGGGTGACACCTACTCCGGTTGATGGGTGACTCTCGAGACTCGGAATCTGCAGCTGTGCCCGCGTCATCAGTCCGTCGAGCGCTTCAGCCACGGAGTCGAGATCGTCGGGGAACAGCCCCGCATACACGTCCAGCGTCATCGCGGCGGAGGCGTGGCCGAGCATCTGCTGGACCGCCTTCACGTTGGCGCCGGCCTTGATCGCAAGGCTCGCCGCGGTGTGCCGCAGATCGTGGGGGGTGATGTCCGGGCGTCCGATGGCTCGCGCCGCGGGATCGAACACACGAGCGCGCCAGTTGCGGAGGCGCAACGGCCCGCCCTCGGGCGCGGTCAGGAGCTGGTCATCCGGGTGCTTGCCCTTGGTCAGAGTGTGGAGTGACGTTCCGAGCGAGGGCGGGTAGGGCACGGATCGGGTGCGGCCGGTCTTCGGCGACGACCTCACCAGTCTCCCGCCGACCTCGGTGACGGACCCAGCGATGGTGAGCCGACGCCGCACCGGGTCGACATCACGCACCCGGAGCGCCGCGAGCTCACCGAAGCGGAGGCCGCACAGCGCGAGGATCGACATCGCTGGTCCCTGGTCTCCAGCGGCGCTCACCAGACGCGCCACCTCGGGGGCATCGAGGAACCGCGGCTCGGCTCGCCGCTGCCGGGGCAGCTTCACGCCATACGCCGGGTTGCGGGCGACCCGACCGTCGTCGACCGCGGTGTCCAGGATCAGCGACAACGCGCGGTGGGACTGGCGGACCGTTCCGGGCGCCTTGCCGCTCTTGCTCATCCGTTCGACCCAGGCCTGGACGTCGGAACGGCGCACTTCGTCGAGCCGCCAGGCCCCGAACGCCGGCAGGATGTGCACCCTGACGATCCCGCGGTACGTCGCCGCAGTGGACTCCTTGAGGTGGCTCAGCCCGCCGGCCCAGGTCCTCGCGAGGTCACCCACCAGAACCGTTCCCGCCCGCGGGTCGATGTACTGGCCGCGGTGGGTGTCGGCGCGCATCTGGTCCAGCCACCGCTGCGCGTCGACCTTGCGATCGAACGACTTCTTCCGTTGCCTGCCGCCCGGGTCGCGCCATCTCGCCAGCCATTGGCCATCCCGGGGATCCTTGACGACACCTGCCATCAGGCGCCTTCGCGGTGCTCACTGACCCAGGCACGCACGATCTCCGGCTCGAACCGCAGGTGCTTGCCCATCCGGGTCGCCCGCGGCCCCTCGCCCCGGACCCGCCACTGGTAGATGGTCGCCACCGGCACGTCGAGGTAGCGCCCGACGTCCTTGATGCTCCAGAGCCGGTCGCCGTCCGGCTGCCGCGCCGGCTCGCTTGGCGCGTCCTCCCAGAGCGGGAGCTGATCGGGGTCGAGGGCCGGGATGTCTGCTGTGCTCATGTCTCCTCCGCGTTGTTCGGTCGATGAAGAGAGAAGCAACAAGCAGTCGACCGAAACGGACAGAAACCACGGCACATTTCCCGGCGGGGCGAACCGGCGTGGAGCGGGTCCAGCGCAGCCCGTGCTTGCGCGATGGCCACCCGAGCACCGAAGCCGGGAGCGACGCGCTCGAGCTCGTCCAGGAGAACGTCGAGCAGCGAGCACCCCAAGGTCATCGGCAGCGGCAACACCACCGGCGCGTCACCAACCTTCCGCCACGGCCCCTGCTCCAGTTCTCCGATCGCCACGACCAGGTCGAGGGCGACGTCTGGGACCTGCCGCTCGACCGACTGGCCGTGCAGCTCCCACGCAAGGCGCAGGACCACCGTGAACAGTTGATCCGGAGTGAGGTTGGCGAGCACGAAGGGGCCGTCCATGTCGGGAGGGAACCATCTCGGTCCTCACATCCATGGGCGGACTCCGCGTGCCTGTGGACAACCAGCGCGTGTCCACAGGCCACCTTGCATGTGAGTGACCACCACCATGCACGTGCTCACGGAACGCCCGACCTACGTGCAGCACGACGACCGCTCGTCGCCGGCCCTGACACGACGACACCAACGTCGAGCTAATCCACCGCGCCAGACACGACCTCACCTACCTCGCACCCCATGCACTATCGGAATGTCCGTTTCGTCCGTACGTTCGTTGCCTCTGACTTCATGAGCTCTCTGACGACTGGAGAAGTGCCAACAGCGGCCGCTCCGCGAGGCACCTGCCTACGCTGCGGCGCGCCATGGGTCGGGAGGCCGAGCGGCCGTCCGCGCAAGTGGTGCTCCCAGGCTTGCCGCCGCGCCGCGTACGAAGAACGTCGAGCCGCAGCGGCGGGCGCGATAGCCGTCCGCGAGGTCGAGGTCTCGAAGGTGACCGACCACGACCTCTCGACCTGCGTGAAGAACGTCGCGGACTCACCAACTGCGGTGAAGCGTCTACTGCGGTCGCTCGGCGAATCAAGTCGGCTCGGGGACGTGGCCACAGAGCTCCGCTGGGAGCCAGCGAGGAAGGAGCTGAGCACCTTGCTCGGCAAGATCACCAGCACGACCGCGCGACGTTCGCCGCAACGCTGGCTCTAGTCCTGGCTTCGGCCCGGAACGGACAGGGGTCCGGTGTGTCACCGTCGTCCGCTTCGGGCGTGCCGAGAAGGTGCTGCACACCGCCCGACGATGGGCGAGCCCGCCTGTAGGGTACGCCGTGCCGTCATGCAAGTTGAGTCCAGCAGAGTGGTGTACGACGTGGTGACGCCGCGGTCGTAGACGTAGGCGCGGTCACCGCGTGATTCTTCGAGGAATCTCCTACAACCCACTCGAAGAGAGGCACAGCGATGACCGCTGGCTCCAGTATCGACCCCGCCGAGTTCCTGCACGAGCACCTGGCCCAGGCCAGCCCGGACCTGCTGCGTGAGCTGATGGAGGGGTTCATCAACACCCTGCTGTCTGCGGACGCCGACAGTGTCTGTGGCGCCTCCTACGGCACCCGGGACCCCGAGCGGTCCAACCGGCGCAACGGCTACCGGCACCGTGATCTCGACACACGTGTTGGGACCCTGGACGTCGCGGTCCCCAAGCTGCGTGAGGGTTCCTACTTCCCCGAGTGGCTCCTGGAGCGGCGTCGCCGCGCCGAGGCGGCGCTGACCAGTGTGGTCGCGACCTGCTACCTGCTGGGTGTCAGCACCCGACGGATGGACCGGCTGGTGCAGTCACTGGGCATCACCGGCCTCTCGAAGTCCCAGGTCAGCGTGATGGCCCGCGACCTCGACGAGCTCGTGCGCGACTTCCGCGAACGCCCCCTGGACGCCGGGCCGTACACGTTCGTGGCCGCCGACGCGTTGACGATGAAGGTCCGCGAAGGCGGACGGGTCATCAAGATCGCGGTCATGGTGGCCACCGGCGTCAACAACGACGGGTTCCGCGAGGTCCTCGGCGTCGCTACCTCCACCGCGGAATCCGGTGCTGGCTGGAACAGCTTCTTCAAGGACCTCGTGGCTCGCGGCCTGTCTGGGGTCGCGCTGGTCACCAGCGACGCCCACACCGGCCTGGTCGAGGCGATCGGGGCCGCGTTGCCCGGAGCCAGCTGGCAACGGTGCCGCACCCACTACACCGTGAACCTGATGTCGATCTGTCCCAAGCACGCCTGGGGCGGGGTCAAGGCGATGCTGCACTCGGTCTTCGACCAGATCGACGCCGACGCCGTGCACGCCCAGTACGACAAGCTCCTCGACCACACCGAGCAGCTGCCCGAGGTCCACGACCATCTCGACGCTGCCCGCGAGGAGATCCTCGCCTTCACCAAGTTCCCCCGCGGCCTGTGGCGCCAGATCTGGTCCAACAACCCCAACGAGAGGTTGAACCGCGAGATCCGCCGCCGCACCGACGTCGTCGGCATCTTTCCCGACCGGACCTCGATCATCCGACTGGTCGGCGCCGTCCTCGCCGAACAAAACGACGAATGGGCCGACGGCCGCCGCTACCTCGGACTCGACATCCTCAACCGCAGCCGCCTGGTCCTGATCACCACCGAGAACCCCAAGGAGGACACCAACACCGCCGGCGCGATCAGCGCCTAACCAAACAACGACGAATCACGAGACGTCGTACACCACCCCGCAGGACTTGACCCGTCATGCACGATCCCCGACAACGCTCCCCGGTCTGCGCTCGACCGATGCGGTCCGCCCGTCAGGAGCCGTTCAGCGGAAGGTCCACGTCTCAACGCTAGCCGCCGACCACGCCAAAAAGGCTCACACTTGCCCAGCACCTGCGTAGACTATGCGCACAAGTTGCGCAATACTGCCCCGAAACATCCTGCGCGGAAGGCAACCCATGGCCCCAACGGCTCCCATGCCAGCACCCCACACGGAAACCCTGAAGAATCCTCCGCTGGAATTGGTGGTCTGCCAGATCAGGCATGAACCACTTGGCCCTTCTCTGGATCCGAAGAAGGTGCTTGCACTGCAGGCTACGTTCGGCAATGGCTTTTCTAAACTTGAACCTCAAATGTCTGCGGAGATCAACTTCGGACCGATGGGTATCGTTCCGCCCAATGTCACTCAAACGGCTGGGTGGAAACTCTCCACCCCCGCCGGCGGGTGGAGCGTGGTCCTCACGCCTGACTCTTTCGCCATTGAGTCCTCAAAGTATACGACCTGGTCAGAATTTCGCACCCTGCTCTCTGATCTTATCGATGCGGTCTTGACAGTCTTCGACCCTAAGATTGTCCAACGTGTCGGCGTCCGGTATGTCGATCGGATGTGGCGTGCGGGCTCCCAAAAGCCAAGTGACTGGAATGGCCTTCTTAGCGGCGCAATCCTTGGCTTCGCTGGAATCGAAGAAACGCGAGAGGCTGTGCTTGCTCTTCAAACTCACTGCGAATTTTCACTCGGAGACTACAGGGCGGTAATGCGGTCTAGTCTGGCACCAGACACCACTCCGTCGAAGTTCTCGATGGTTCTTGACACCGACTGTTTTGACGAGCGCTCTCAATCGTTCGAAGCTGACGCGGTGCGAAGCACAATTGACGACCTGCACACGCTCTGTCTTCAGTTGTTCCAACAGGTGGTCACTGAGCAGTACCTCGAAGAGATGCGCGGATGACCGCGATCCAGCATGACCGTGATGTGGCGGAGATAGAGAGGCTTAGCAACGCCGACCTCTCCCCGTTCGACGAGTTTGACGAGCTGGACAACGCGCTGGCGCCGAGCTCCCGTAGGTCTAGAACCTCAACGAGTTCGTGCCCGGACGACCACTTCTCTCTGGCTCCGGACGGGTACGCCCTCGTCGAGGGACCTTCTTCGGGGTGTTGCCGGGCTGGCAGCAGCAGGCGCGCTCTTGTGTGGGTCAGCGACGAGCGTGTCTGCGGCGGCCGAGGTAGGCACAACGGTCGCGCATCAGCGGCGAGCCAACCAGGTGGCCCGCGAGTCCGCTTACAAGGAGGCCGCGCGTCGTCTAGAAGCGCAGCAAGCGCCAACTAACTCGATCGCGTCACCCCCAGTAGGTGTTCGCGCGGCCACTAGTGAAGCGGTCGACGACCTTAAGTCATGGTTGGTCTTGAACGATGCTGAGGTCGCGTCTCTATGTGGCGTGTCGAGGCGCAGTCTTACCAACTGGCGAAAGGGAACCAGCGCTTACGGCGCGTCGACTCGTCGTCTATACGCCACTCACGCTTTGGTTAGTCATCTTCACCAGGTTCTTGGCTCTGAGAGAGCACTGCTTTGGTTCAGCGCCGACGACCAGTCGGGTCAAGGGCTGACAAGGCTTGAGCGACTCGCTGTGACCGAAGGTGGCGTGCAGATACGTCCTGAGAGCTGCGGAACCACTTCTGTTCCCGACGACTTCGCAAGGTGGCGGGTTCGATGTCAACGCCGGCATGACGGAGCGAGAGGTCTCCGATCTCATGGCAAGCGCTCGGTCCGCCCAAGCGGTCCCAGATGGACCGGCGCGGCGAGTGCGAAAACCCTGAGGGCCGCGAGGCGCGGTGTAGATCGAGAGTCGGGAGGTTGAGGGCGCAGTGTCTGTTTCCTTTGGCATGCCCAACTCTCGGGAAGACTGGCCCCCCGAAGTCTTAGACGCGGCCGCTCTGTTCACCTGCGGCGACGTTGTAGAGGACCCGCCGTACTTCTATGTCGCCAACCCGGCGCATGCGGTTATGGAATTAACTAAGCGATATGACGACGGAAATTCGTCAACGTCCGAGATCGTGGATGCCTCGGACATTGCCTCCCCTTTCGGGGTGATCACGTCTCAGACATGCGACATTGGAGAAATTGACTTCCCTCGCCCGTCCAAGCCGTTCCTGGCCGTGTCGCCCGTTTTCGACGGCACCGGAATATTGGATGCGCAAACGTTGAGCCTGTTGAAGAAGGGTCGACAGGTTCAAGCTTTTCTTCATCTCCCAGCCCTGAGCGAGATTCGACCGGGCGTTTGGATCGCAGACTTCCGTATTGAGTTGCCCGTCGAGAAGAGCTGGCTCGTTGGGCGCACACCCATTAAGGGTTTCGACTCTGAGGAGGAGGCGCGGCGAGTACCGATAGCTGTAGCGGAAGTACGCAAGCGGCCCGCGTGGTCGGAGGACGTGACTGACGCTGTCGGTCGTGTGCTCGACTTGGAACTACGAGATGTCAAGAAGAGCAATAGAGACCTTTATGTCGCGCTTGTTTCCGAGATTCGCGAGGTTGGTGCGAGATCCGACAGCATGCTCGAGCCAAGCTGGGTGCAACTCGCCGCCTTCCACGAGGGCGATATCTCGCAGGAGTCGGAGGCTTGGTGGATCGCCGTTGTAGACAAGATTCGGACCGAGTTGGGTGCCCGCTCGATTGGCATGCACGATCCACAGATACTCGACCTAAACGAATGCCCGGTCACTACGCACCGTTCCTTCGCGCCCGTCGGTCTGGGCAGACACTCGCCCCTCTAGCCACTCGCGGGCGGGAGTGGTACGTGTCGCTGCGAGCAGCCTCGAGATCCCTTACAGTCTGTGGCATACACGTGGCACACAAGAACCGTGTGTGCGTCGCTCGTGGTTCTTTGGGGGTTGTCGTGACCCTCATGCCACGAATCTGCGTCGTCGACCGCTCAATCCGGATCGTGCCGGCTTCGAGATCGACGAGAGCACCGTGAGCGTCCGATCATCGAGGGCCTGCTGCCTCACCGCGCCGCCGTCAGGGCTCAGCCCTCGTGGATGGTCATGTCCAGCCCGTTGTCGGGATGGTAGGACCAGCGGTAGGAGATCCCGTCATCCTCCTCCTCTGGGCGCCCATCATCGCAGTGGTGTTGTCCATCGCGGAGACGATGTACTCCGGGGTGTCGAGCTGGAGCATCAGGCAGGCCACGTCTGTGATGTCCTCGGCCATGGCGCCACTGATGATGATGCTGCTGTTGCCGTCAGCGAGTTCGACCGTGCTGCCCGGGTCGCACTCGTCGTACGCCTTCTCGAGCTTGGTCTCCTTCGGCTCGGCGCGGACGCCGGCGTCGGGCTTGTCCTCGCCGCAACCGGTTGCGAGTAGACCCACGACGGCCAGCGCAACGAGCGTTCTGCGCATGTCAGCCCACCCACACGGCAGACTTGGCGGCTAGCCGGAACACGCCGCCCGGCTCCCGGTCGTAGGACACGGCCACCACGTTGTAGGTGCTGCCGCATCCGTTGTAGCTGCGGACCTCTGAGGCATACCCGCCCGAGGAGGCGATCGCCGTACGTTTGCCCGCAGTGCCGAACTTCGAGTGGACCTTGCTCTCAGGCCACCCCTTCTTCACCGCACTGAACTCGGCCTTGGACACGCAGCCCGCGGCATGAGCGGTGCTCGGGACTGCGACGAGAACGCCGGCGACCGCCAGGGCGCACACTCCGCCCATCAGCCTGCGCATCAGAGGCCGACCTTGTTGACGCCGAACTCGGCCTCGGCCTTGGTGTACTTATCGCCGTTCACCAGCTGATCGACCAGCCCCGCGTGTGAGAAGTTGCTGATGTCGAGGTACTGCTTCGCGGACAGCGCGGCCTGCTGCTTCCAGTCCGCCTTCTGGGCGTCCACGCCATAGGTCGCGTCCGCCTTTGAGAAGCTTTCGCCGTTCACCAGCTGGTCGATGAGCCCCTCGCGGGAGAACGCCGTCACATCGAGGTACTGCTCGGCCGAACCGCGCGCCTGCGCTTGGCTGGCCGTCTCCTTCGGTGCGTCCGGCTTCGCCTTCTTGGTCGAGTTGCCCTTGGGCTTCGCGTCCTTGCTGGCGGCGTCCTTGGTGTCGGTGCGGTCGGCGGCGGTGCCGCTGTCGTCCGGGACCTCGCAGGCGGTGACGCTGAACAGAGCGGTGCTGAGCAGTAATGCGACGATGATGCGCTTCATGGGTTGTTTCTCTCCCCGTCGAGTTGTGCGAAATGTGCAACGCCCCGGGAACGTATCCCGAGGCGATCGTGCTGGTGGTGCTCGTGGTCGTGAACTACCCGTGGACTACCCGAGAGGACTACGTCAAGCTCTCCTGTCAGCACTCGATCGGGCTACACGCGACTCCGGCTGCACTTGCGGCTCACCACCCCACTCACCACCGGGCTCAACCGGCCGGCCCGAGGCTTGGTGAGCAGTGGGTCAAGCCCGGATCTTCGACTGGCTTTCGGACACGCCTGCTCTGAACCGGAGAAGGCAGTTCACCAGCTCTGCTCCTACGTCCTTGTCCACGGGATCGCCGTCGAGACCGCGCAGCCACTTGCGCAGATGCCGGCCGGCCACGAAGTCGATGCCGTGCACGTTCGCAGAGCCGGCGGCAGAGTCGCCCTTGCTCGGGTCCCCACAGGACCACCACGGGCGTCACAGTCACCGCACGACCGCGGGCACGATGCGCACCCCGTTGGGCGCCGAGCACCTGGGCAGCAAGTGCCTTCGGCTCGACGCTGCACTTTGTCGGCGGAGGCAGCCATGCTCGCAACATCGTCCACGCCCGCGTGATTGCGCCACTTGGAGTCGATGACGACCACGCCGCCGTTGCGCGTTACGACAACGTGGTCGAGGTCGCCGCCACGGAGGCTGATGCTGTCCACCCAGCCCCAGATGGTGCGGCGCCTCTTGGCGATCGCGAGCTCAGACCGGGTGTTCTCCTCACCCCACGCGCCGCGAAGGTGACGGATCGCCGATCCATCGCTGGCAAGGATGACGGCGTTGAGCATGGCCAGATAGAGGGCGATGAAGGCCGCGTGGAGGGCGCCGAGGAGATACCAGTAGGGGGCCCGGCCATCGGCGAACACCACGAGGCCGACCGTGATCACCGCTAGCAGCGCGACCATCCCGAGCGTGAGCATCAAGAACAGCCGAAAGTTGTCACGCGCCCAGTCGCGGCGCAGATCTCGCAACTTCTGGCGTGAGTAGGGCTTGGGCTTCGACATCGTGACGGCTCCATGTGGTGGGACCGATATTGAACGTCCGAAGCGAGGTGCGCGTCTCGAGAATGGGCCACGATCTGTGGCACATGTGTGGCACACCAGAGCCGAAATGTGCCACAACCGACGAGAACCGTCAGCAACGTTTGCGCAGGTCAGACGGCATTTCAG
Source organism: uncultured Actinomycetota bacterium (assembly GCA_963766475.1). Taxonomy (GTDB): domain Bacteria; phylum Actinomycetota; class Actinomycetes; order Propionibacteriales; family Nocardioidaceae; genus Nocardioides. The sequence goes on from CAVXZS010000017.1 coordinate 66,826, forward strand.
CTCCCTCGTCGCGTGCCTCGGGCAGGCTTTTAATCCGCTGGTCGTCGGTTCGAGCCCGACAGGGCCTACCCGGTTCCCTTTTTCCTTCGGTTTTTCGTAGGTCGCACCCGGTCGTGGTGGGGCCATGGCGTTCGTGGTGGTGGTAGAGGGTGGTCACCGAGACCACCCGGACGCTGAGGAGAAGTCGATGACTCACTACCTGATGACCGTGCACGGCCCAGCCGAGATGACCGAGTTCGGCGGCTACGGCTCCAAGGAGGAGATGGAGGAGTCGTTCGCCGAGACCGGCGCGTTCAACGACAAGCTCCGCGCCGATGGCTACTGGGTCTTCGCCGGTGGGCTCGCGCCCGCGACGGAGGCGACCGTGGTCGACGGCCAGGGCGAGCAGCCGCTGATGACCGACGGCCCCTACCTCGAGACCAAGGAGGTCATCGGGGGCTTCTGGGTCATCGACGCCCCCGACCTCGACACGGCGCTGGCGCTGGCGGCCGACGCCTCCAAGGCCTGCCGGGGCAAGGTCGAGGTGCGTCCGTTCGACGGCCTCGCCTGAGCCGTCCGGCAGACGGTCGACTAGCGTCGGCAGATGCCTGCGCTGCAGCGCCTGCGAGCCGACCACGCCGCGGCGATCCTGGCCTTCGAGTCGGCGAACCGCGCCTACTTCGCGAGCCACATCACCGACCGCGGCGACGACTACTTCGAGCACTTCACCGAGCGGCTCGACGAGCTGCTCGCGGACCAGGAAGCGGGCCACGCCGCGTTCTACGTGCTCGTCGACGAGGACGGGTCGGTCCTGGGCCGGTTCAACCTCGAGCTCGTCGGGGACGGGGTCGGGACCTTGGGCTACCGGGTCGCGCAGCACGTGACCGGCCGTGGGGTCGCGACCGCGACCGTGCGCGAGATCTGCGCGCTCGCTTCGACGGAGCACGGCATCAGGACCCTCCGCGCCGCAACGGCGACCGGCAACGTCGCATCCCAGCGGGTGCTGGCCAAGGCCGGGTTCACCGAGGCCGGGCCGGCCGACCCGTCGGACGTGGGCGGCAAGCAGGGCACGTGGTACGAGCGGGACGACGGCGCTCGGGTCAGCGACGCAACCGAAGGGGGTCGCCGGGGCCACCCCGGCGCACCAGCCAGGCCTCGGTGATGTGGGTGAACGTCGCGGCGGCGGCGCCGTCCGGGTCGTGGGCGGCGATCCGCAGGTAGATCTCGCGGTGCCCGCGGTTGGAGGCGACGCACAGGTCGCGCCGGATCTCGCCGAGGTAGCGGGCCGTGTTGACGACCTGGCTCTCCAGTGCCCTGACCACAGCCCGGGCGATCGAGTTCCCGGACGTGCGCATGATCGTGTCGTGGAAGGCTCGGTCCTGGACGGCGTACGCCGCCGGGTCGTCCACGAGGCCGTCCATGGCGGAGACCAGGCGCTCCAGCTGCGCCACCACCTCGTCGTCGGCCTCCCGGGCCGCCACGTGGGCCATGTCGGACTCGAGGATGCGCCTGGTGACGACGAGGTCGTCGAGGACGTCGAGCCCGCTGTCCTCGGTGACGCTCGCGGTGAGCACGAGCTCGTCGAGCATGTTCCACATCACCTGGGGGTTCACCGTGGTGCCCGAGCCGCGGCGGACCTGGACCAGGCCCTTCTCCTGAAGCATCTTGACCGCCTCGCGGACCACCGTGCGGCTCACCGAGAAGCTCTCGCACAGCGCCGGCTCCGACGGCAGCGCTGACCCCGGCGGGTACTGCCCGCGCACGATGCGCTGGACCAGCTCACCGGTCAGGGCACTCGCCAGGCTCGCGGGTCGTCGGGCCCAGTCGGGGAGGCCCGGGTTGCCGTCAGCTGCCGGCCCTGCACTCGCCATCTCGACCTCCGTCACGGCCCGGTCGACTCCGGAACCTCGTGGATCTGCAGTGTAGTGCTCAGACGATTGACATCAGACATCATACGACTTATGTTTCTCCAAATTCCGCGGCCTCGGCAGGCAAGCCAGGGCCCTGTCTGGAAGCGAACAGCGATGAAACAACGACGTCTCTGGTCGGCCGTCCTGGTGACGATGCTGGCTCTCACCGGTGCGTGTGGAGGCTCCTCGGGCGGCGGGTCCGACGACGCGGACCTGACCGTGTGGGTCGACGCGGCCCGCCTTCCGGTCGCGAAGGCCTACCAGAAGGCGCACTCCGACGTGAAGATGGACATCGTCACCTTCGACGGCGACGGGAACGGCGCGACCACGCTGCAGACGAAGATCCAGCTGTGGAACCGGTCCGGCAAGGGCTGGCCGGACGTCATCTTCAGCGAGCAGGTCCAGGACCCGATCTGGATGTCGCAGGACCCGTTCGAGTTCGCCGCTCCGCTCGAGGACCTGATCCCCGAGGAGGTGCGCAGCCAGTGGCCCGAGACGTCGACGGCCCAGTGCACCATCGACGGCACGCAGTACTGCGTGCAGGACAACCTCGCGCAGGTGGTGCTCTGGGTGAACCAGAAGAAGATGGACGAGTTCGGCTACACCGTCCCGACCACGTGGCAGGACTGGGCCGCCCTGGGCGACAAGGTCGCCAAGGAGCACCCCGGCTACATCGTGGGCAACATGGGTGAGTCGTTCAGCCACTGGATCTACCTGTGGGGCAACCAGTGCCCGCTCCAGCAGGTCGACGGCGACAACGTCACCATCAACGCCGCCGATGAGCACTGCACCCGGACCGCGGAGCTGCTCGATCCCCTGATCGAGAACGGGACCGTCCCCCCGCTGAGCGTGTTCACCCCTGACTTCGTCGATGCCTACGGCGGCGACGACGACAAGGTCCTGCTGATGCCGGGACCGGCGTGGTACGCCCAGGCCGTCTTCGACGACGCGCTGAAGATCCCCGCCGGGGAGATGACCGCCGCCCCTCCGCTGCAGTGGGAGGACGAGCCGGTGGTGACCGGTCAGGTCGGTGGGGGGCCCTGGATCATCTCCCGCCACGCGAAGGACTCCCAGGCTGCCGCGGACTTCGTCATCTGGGCGACCACCGAGTTCAACCCGACCGGCGACGACGCCAGGCCCGGCTACCCGGCGTACGCGCCGCTCGCCGAGAAGTGGTTGGAGGCCCAGGCGGCCAACCCCTACTTCGCGTCGGACCCGACACCCGCGCTCCAGGCCGCTGCGGACGAGATCTGGTCGGGCTGGAGCCTGGTCACCTACCCCGACCAGCCCGTCTGGTCCGACACGGTGGTCACCAAGCTGGTGGCGGGCGACTCGCTGAGCTCGCTCCTGCAACCGTTCGGCGACGCCCTCAAGGACGCGGCCGAAGCGGCTGGGTATGCCGTCGCCGACAACTGACACTGGCAGCCCGTCGCCCGTGAGGGTCACGCGATCGCGTGGCCTGCACGGGTGGCGAGGCTTCGCGTTCGTCGTCCCCTACCTGGTGTTCCTGATCCTCTTCGGGGTGCTCCCCATGCTCTACGCACTCAAGCTCGCCTTCACCAAGGAGAGCGGTGCGTGGGCCGGCATCCAGAACTTCACCCACACCGCCACGGACTACCGCTTCCAGCCGGCGCTGGTGCACGTGCTCGTCTACACCAGCGTCTGGCTGGTCCTGCTCATGCTGTTCGTCGTCACCCTGGCGCTGTTGCTCCACGCGAGGGCGAGCCGCGCCTCCTCGGCGTTCCGCTTCCTCTTCTACCTGCCCGGCGCGCTGGCAGGCGCGGCGTCGGTGCTCGTCTGGCTGTTCATGCTCGACCCGTCGGTCAGTCCCGGGTCGTTCTTCGTCCACCACGTGCTCCGCGCGGACCTGTTCGTCGAGTCGATCGCGCCCGGCAAGCTCCCCTTCATCTTCGCGATGATCGCCTTCTGGACCGGCGCGGGCGGCTGGGTCGTGGTGATGTACGGCGCCCTGAACACGATCCCGCAGGAGCTGGACGACGCGGCGCGGATCGACGGGGCGGGGCCGCTGACCCTCGCCCTGCGGGTGAAGCTCCCGCTGATCCGCAAGTGGATCGCGTACATGACGATCCTCTCGTTCGCGACCGGGACCCAGCTCTTCGTCGAGCCGCAGCTGGTCAACCAGGCGAGCCTGGGGATGGTCCCGGACACGTGGTCGTCGAACCAGCTGGGCTACCAGCTGGCCTTCCGCTACGCCGACTTCAACTCCGCCGCCGCGATCTCGGTCGACCTCCTCGCGATCGGGCTGCTGGGCGCGATCGTGATCATCACCCGCACCGGGCTGTTCAAGGCCGACGACTGATGGCCCTCCTGCTCCGCGGCGTGCGGTTCACGGTCCTCGTCGCCTTCGCGATCTTCTTCGTGGCACCGATGGTCTGGCTGGTCCTCGCCCCGACGAAGTCCGACCACGAGCTCGTCTCGAGGGGGCCCTTCACGTTCGGCACCTTCCACCACGTCACCAGCGCATGGCAGCACCTCTACGCCTTCAGCGACCACATCTACCTGACCTGGATCGGCAACTCGCTGGTCTACGCCGTGAGTGCCACGGCGATCGTCCTCGTGACGGCGATCCCCGCCGGCTACGCCCTCGCTCTCGGCACCTTCCCGGGCCGGCGGCTGGTGCTGACCACGACGCTGGTCGTGATGATCATGCCGGCGGCGTCCCTGGTGCTTCCGATCTTCCTCGAGCTCAACGCGCTGCACCTGATCGGGAGCGTCTGGTCGGTGATCCTGCCGTTCTCCTTCTTCCCGTTCGGCGTGAACCTGGCCTACATCTACTACTCGACGGCCGTGCCTCGTGAGCTGCTCGACGCGGCACGCGTCGACGGCTGCGGGGAGTGGGCGACGTTCCGCCACATCGCGCTGCCGCTGGCGAAGCCGGTGGTCGCGCTCGTGCTCTTCTTCAGCTTCGTCTCCGACTGGAACAACTTCTTCCTGCCGTACACGGTGCTCGGGGACTCCACGCAGTACCCCATCCAGGTCGGGCTCTCGACGCTGCTGTCGTCCACGCCCGCCTTCAACCCCGCGGTCGGTGGCGGCGGTCAGCAGGTGGGCATCTTCCGGCCCGAGCTGGCCCTCGCCACCCTCCTCGCGGTGATCCCCGTCGCGATCGTCTTCATGCTCTCGCAGCGCGCGCTGGTGCGCGGGCTGGTCGGCGGCGGGGTGAAGGAGTGACCCATGCCCGACGCGAAGGCCGGCTGACATGAAGATCACCGGATACCGGACCCTCACCACGGTCCACGACTGGGGCCGTCCCGTGGGTGACGCGAACGGCGTCTTCCAGGACGGGCTCCTCGCGGTCCCGCTGATCCTCGTCGACACCGACGAGGGGATCACCGGCGTCGGGCTGGGGCCTCACCTCGGGCTCGAGAGCGTGTTCACCGCCATCGAGGGAGAGGACCCGCGGGCCACGGTCGCGCTGTACGACCGGATGCTCCACCACGTGTTCAAGGCCGGCCACGCCGGAGCCGTCTTCGGCACCATCGGTGCCCTGGACTCCGCCCTGTGGGACATCAAGGCGAAGGCCGCCGGTCAGCCGTTGTGGCAGCTGCTCGGCGGGCTGGACCGGACCGTCCCGGCGTACGCCTCGGGGCTGGACATCGCCCTGTCGGAGGACCAGCTCGCATCGGTCTACCAGGCGTACGCCGAGCGAGGGCTGCGGGCGGCGAAGCTCAAGGGTGGCCTGGACGTCGCCCAGGACCTGACCAGACTGAGCCTCGTGCGCGACGTCCTCGCCGACGCCAACCCCAGGTCGAGGCCGGGGCTGATGCTCGACGCGAACGAGTCGTGGTCCCGCAAGCAGGCCGTGCGGCACGTGGCCGAGCTCGAGCGCACCCTGGACCTCATCTGGGTCGAGGAACCCGTCCGCCGCTGGGACGCCACCGGGATGGTCGCCGTGGGGCGCGCGGTGCGAGCCTCGATCGCGGCCGGCGAGAACCTCACCGGGCTCGAGCAGTTCCGGCCCCTCCTGGCGGCCGGCGCCGTCGACGTCGTCCAGACCGCAGCGGGGTGGGGGATCACGCACTTCCTGCGGGTGGCCGCGCTGGCGCATGCCTTCGACCTGCCGGTCAGCCCGATCGGCACGACCCCGGTCGGCCTGGTCCACGCCGCGACCGCGGTCCCGAACCACATGGCCACCGAGCTCCAGGACCTCACTCCACCCGAGGGGCTCTCGCTGGACCTGAGCGTCGAGGACGGCTGCTTCGTGCTCGGCGACAGCCCGGGGTTGGGGATCGAGGTGGACGAGGACGCGATCGCGGTGGTCGAGGTCCCGGACGCTGTCCCCCTGCGGGCCGGACCCCACATCAGACCGGCGCAGGCCGGACGACGCCTGGACTTCGAGCCACCGCGATGAAGGGCCGCAGCCTTGCCCGTGGCCCGAGGCTGACCGAGCTCGGGTTCGGTGGCGCGCAGCTCGGCAACCTGCAGTGCGCCGTCACCGACGAGCAGGCGAACGCAACGGTGCGCGGCGGCCTGGGACGCGGGCATCCGCTACTTCGACACGGCGCCCCACTACGGCCTCGGCCTGTCCGAGCGACGGCTGGGTCGCGCACTGCGCGCCTACCCCCGCGAGGAGCTCGTCGTCTCCACGAAGGTGGGCCGATGGCTGGAGCCCTCGGACACCGGCGACGAGCAGGATCCCGCGGGTTTCGCCGTCCCCGCGACCCATCGCCGGGTCTGGGACTTCAGCCGAGACGGCGTACGGCGCTCGGTCGAGGCCAGCCTCGAGCGCCTGGGCCTCGACCGCATCGACCTCGTGCTCATCCACGACCCGGACGACCACGCCCGGGAGGCCCTCGAGCAGGCGGCACCGGCGCTGTCCCAGCTGCGCTCCGAGGGCGTCATCCGCGGATACGGAGCGGGCATGAACCAGGCGCCCGTGCTCGCGCGGTTCGTGCGCGAGACGGACGTGGACGTGGTCATGGTGGCGGGGAGGTACACCCTGCTGGACCAGAGCGCCGGCGAGGACCTCCTCCCTGCGGCGCTCGAGCGCGGGGTCGGCGTGATCAACGCCGGAGTCTTCAACTCCGGCCTGCTCTCACGGTCGCGCCCGCGCGCAGACGCGACGTACGACTACCGTCCCGTCCCCGCGGACGTCCTGGAGCGCGCGACCCGGATCGCCGTGGTCTGCGAGGAGCTCGGGGTCGACCTGCCGACCGCCGCCGCGGCCTTCGCCAGGAGTCACCCGGCGGTGACGAGCGTGGTGGTCGGTCTCCGGACGCCGGTCGAGGTGCGCGAGCTGGTCGCGAGGTGGGAGCGCACGACTCCTGACGGCCTCTGGACCGCCCTGGCCGAGCAGGGCCTGGTGGCACCGACGCCGGCTGCGTGAGTCGAAGCGCGCCTCAGCCCTCGTCCGCGCGGCGACGCTCGAGGAGCACGGTGTCGCGGACGCCGTCGAGCCGGGCGATGCGGAAACGGACGCCGTGGTGCGCGAAGCGCGCACGGACGTTTGAATCAGGACACCAGCTAGTGCCGGTCGCGACGCACCCGGCGCCGTAGCTGCAGGATCCTCAAGAGCCCGGCCAGCAGGGCCAGGAAGAGGCCTGCGACCGCCGCGATCAACAGCGCGACCGACACCGGGACCTGGCCGTCCCAGGCGAGGAACGACACCGTGGTCTGCCGGGTGTTCTGCGCGATGAAGACGATGAGCAGCAGCAGGACGACGCCGAGCCCGACCGTCGCGGCCCAGAAGCCACTGGTGCGCGACCCGCGCAGCGGATCGCCGTCCTGGCGATCGAGCTCCTCGTTCAGGAGCCGATCACGGGCGGCCTCGGAGTCTTCTGTCATGGTCGGCCAGTACCCATGACGCCACCGTAGACCGGTGACCCTCACCACCCCGCGTTCGCCGGTCGGGTGTGGTGTCAGCGCACGAGGTAGGCCGAGGGGCCCTCGGGCTCGCGAGCGCCCGACTGCAGCCAGTCGGCCATCGCCTCGGGCTCGCGGCGCTCGAGCTCCTCCAGGAGCAGGGCGCGGGCGTTGGCGACCCTCGCCTGTTCCGCAGCCGTGGGCGCGGCGCGCAGCCCGGCCCGGCTCTTGCGCCAGAGGGCGCAGAGCTGCGCCGTGCTCAGCCCGGCGAGCGGGCGTCGTCGCTCGGCTTCCGCTGTCGGTCCCGACGACGTACGTCGCGACGGGAGGAGGACCCGCCTGAGCCAACCGGCCACCATCACCTGCCCGAGATCGGAGAAAGGCGCCGCGGAAATGCGGCCGGACAAGCCTACGGAGTGCCGCCCCGTACCCGTCAACTCCCACGCTCTAGAAGCGTCGCGGGCCGAGCAGGTGACGATTCGGCCAACCATCCGAGCGAGCCATAGACGAGAACACGTTCTAGTTGGCAGAGTGTCGCCGATCACACGGGTCGCTCGCGCCACCCGGGTGCTCGGAGGGAAGCAGAAGCGCCTTGGGAGAGGGAACCGATGACTGCAGTGCGTACGCGCACCCAATGGCTCGCCGCCGCGAGTGCCGTGACCCTGCTGCTGGGCCTGGCGGCCTGCGGCGGGGACGACGACAAGAAGGAGAGCTCAGGCAAGCCGACGCAGGACCCCGACGTGTCCTTCACCGGTGACCCGGTCACGGTGATGACGATCTCCACCTATGACACGGACACCCTCAACGCGAAGGCCGTGCTGGACATCGCCCAGGGCGCGGTCGTGCAGATCAACAACGCCGGCGGCCTCGGCGGCCACGAGCTCAAGCTGATCACCTGCAACGACAGTGCCGATCCCAACAAGGCGGCCGACTGCGCCCGGCAGGCCGTGGACGAGGGCGTCGCGGCCCTGGTGGGCGGCTTCACCGCCAACGGCGACGCGATCATGCCGATCCTCGAGGCGGCCGGCATCCCGTGGTTCGCACCGCCCGGCATCTCCTCGGGAGAGCTGTCCAGCGCGGACAGCTACCCCATCACCTCCGGGGTGCTCGGGCTCGCGGGTCTCGGCAAGCTGGCCGCCGAGGACGGCTGCGAGAAGGTCGCCTCGGTCAACTACGACCTGCCCTCGGCCGGCCAGATCAGCCAGCTCGTGGACGTCGGCCTGGGCAGCGAGGGCCACGAGCCGTCCGCCCTGATCAAGGTCCCGCCGACCACGACCGACTTCAGCACCATCGCGCAGGAGACCAGCGACTACGACTGCGCCGTGGTCGGGACGCCGCCGCAGCCGTTCCTCGGCATCGCGGCAGCCGGTGCGCAGCTGGGCAGCGAGACGAAGTACTACGTCGTGCCCGGCGGTCTCACCGACACCGTCGCCGAGAACGGCGGCGAGGCGGTCGAGGGCACCGTGACGCTGAGCAACTTCCCCGGCTCCGACGACCCGATCTGGGACGAGGCCAAGAAGTACGTCGGCGACCTCAGCGACGAGGAGAACGGCGGCTGGTCCGCGCTCTACTTCCAGAACACCTGGGTGGCCTACCGCACGTTCCTGTCGCTGGTGAAGGGCAACGACGACCTGAGCGCCGCCGGCGTCAAGGCGACCCTGGACGCGACGACCCAGGTCGACACCGACGGCTTCGCGCCGCCGTTCAGCTTCGCCGAGGACTTCCCGGCACCGGGGCTGAACCGGGTCTTCAACTACCAGGAGCTCACCTTCAAGATCGAGGGCGGCAAGCTGGTGCAGGAGGGCGCCGAGTACACCGACCAGCGCCAGGCGCTGGTCCCCGCCTCCTGAGTGCCACGTGACCACGACTGTCACGCCCGGGTCGGCCGCGCCGCCGACCCGCGGGGAGGTGGTGGTGGAGGCGCGCGGGCTGACCGCCGGGTACGCCGGCACGCCGGCCGTCCACGACCTCGACCTCGAGGCCCGGGCCGGCGAGGTCGTGGCGCTGCTGGGCGCCAACGGGGCCGGCAAGACCACGACGCTGCTCGCGCTCGCGGGCGAGATCGCGCCGATCTCCGGCACCGTCGCCTTCCACGGCGACACCCGGCGGCGTCGGCTGCACCAGCGCGCCCGGCACGGCCTGGGCTTCCTCACCGAGGAGCGCTGCGTCTTCATGCAGCTCACCGGGTGGCAGAACCTCAAGCTCGGCCGCGGGCGGCCGAGCCGGGCGCTGGAGCTCTTCCCGGAGCTCGAGGAGCACCTCGGCAAGAAGGTGGGCCTGCTCTCGGGCGGCCAGCAGCAGATGCTCGCACTCGGACGCGTGCTCGCCTCCGAGCCCCGCGTGCTGCTCGCCGACGAGCTCTCGCTCGGCCTCGCGCCGATGGTGGTCGAGCGGCTGCTCACCGCCGTACGCGCGGCCGCTGACCAGGGCGTCGCCGTGGTCCTCGTCGAGCAGCACGTCCGCCAGGCGCTCGCGGTCGCCGACCGGGTGCACGTGCTGCGCCGCGGCAGGGTCGTGATGTCCGGCGACGCCGCAGACCTGCGGGGTGATGCCGACAGCATCGCGGCCCACTACCTCTCGGTCGACGGCGGCAGCCATGACTGACCTCCTCCGCTTCTCGCTGCTCGGCCTCGGGACCGGCGGGATCTACGCACTCCTCGGTCTTGGCCTGGTCGTCATCTACCGCGGGTCGGGCGTCATCAACTTCGCGCAGTCCGGCTTCGCGCTGGTCGGCGCCTACCTCACCTACCGGCTCCAGGTCACCGGCGGGCACGGCGCCGTCGTCTCCCTGACCGTCGCCGTCCTGTCCTGCGCGGCCCTCGGCGTGGCGGTGCACTTCCTCGTGATGCGCCCCCTGCGCTCGGCGAGCCCACTGACCCGCGTCATCGCGACGCTCGGCGTCCTCACCGTGCTGTCCCAGGCCGTGGTGCTGAAGTTCGGCGCGCAGCAGGTCATCGCCGAGTCGCCGGTGCCGACCGAGGCGGTCACGCTGCCCGGAGACATCGTGGTCGGCCGCTACGGCTTCTACCTGCTCGCGATCGCGGCCCTCGTGGCGCTCCTCCTCACCGTCACCAGCGTGCGCACCCGGTTCGGCTTCGCGATCTCCGCGGCCGCGGAGAACCCGCGCGCGGCGTCCGCGCTCGGCTGGTCGCCCGACCTGCTGGCGGCCGTGACGTGGGGCGTCGGCGGCGGCCTCGCAGCCGTGGCGGGTGCCTTGATGCCCGCGACCACGGCCGGGTTCATCTCGCCGATCACCTTCAGCATCCTCATCATCGGCGGGCTCGCTACCGCGCTGCTGGGCGGCTTCAGGTCCTACCCGCTGGCGCTGCTGGGTGGCCTCTTCCTGGGGGTGGCGCAGTCGCTGGCGACCCACTGGGGCAACGACCTGCTGGCGGCTCCGCACCGGCAGGGCGTCGCGGACGCGGTGCCGTTCCTCGTCATCATCCTGGTGCTCGTCGTCCGCGGTCGCGGGCTGCCCCTGCGGGGCAGCATCAGCGACCGGCTGCCCCGGGTCGGCACCGGCCGGGTGCGCCCGATGCTGGTCGTGGTCCTCGCGGGGCTCGCCGTGCTGTGGCTGCTCACCTCACCGGCATCGTGCACCGACGGCGGCTGCACCAACGTGCAGCGCGAGGTCGCGACGATCATCAGCATCACCTTCGCGATCGTCGGGCTGTCGGTCGTCGTCCTCACGGGCTACACCGGCCAGCTGTCGCTGGCGCAGTTCGCGCTGGCCGGCATCGGCTCGTTCACCGCCGGCAAGCTCGCGGCCGCCCACGGCTGGCGGTTCGAGCCGGCCCTGCTCGTCGGCGTGCTCGTCGCCATGGTGATCGGCCTCGTCTTCGGCCTGCCCGCCCTGCGGACCCGCGGCGTCAACCTCGCGGTGGTCACCTTCGGCCTGGGCTTCGCGGTGTTCGTGCTCGTCTTCAGCAACAGCTCCTACACCGAGAACGCCCGCGTGGCACCCGACGACCTCTCCTTCCTCGGGCTCCAGGTCGACCCGGTGGGACACCCGCGCAGCTACGCCCTCCTCTGCCTCGCCTTCCTGGTGCTCGCGGCGCTGGCGGTCGCCAACCTGCGCCGGGGCCGGACCGGCCGCCGGCTGCTCGCCGTACGCACCAACGAGCGCGCGGCCGCCGCGATCGGCGTCAACGTCTTCGAGGCCAAGCTCTACGCGTTCACGCTCTCGGCCGGGATCGCCGGCCTCGGCGGTGTGCTGCTGGGCTTCTCGAACTCCGCGATCCTCTACCAGTCGCTGTTCCGCTCCGACTCCTCGATCAGCGTCCTCGTGCTCACGGTGATCGGCAGCACCGGCTACCTGGCCGGCCCGATGGTGGGCTCGCTGCTCGCGTCGGGCGGGGTGGTCACGCTGACGTCCTCCGGAGAGCCCGTGAACGCCGCGGTGCAGGCCTCGTCGACCTGGCAGGACAAGCTGCCGATCGCGACCGGGATCCTGCTGCTCGTCGTGCTGATCCTCAACCAGAACGGCGTCGCGGAGCGCGTCGACGCCCTGACCCGTGGCTTCCGCTCCCGCGTCCCGGGGCTGCGGCCGGGCGCGCCCGAGCCGCTCCCGGAAGCCTCCCGCACCCCGGTGCCGGCGGGGACGCTGTCGATCGCCGGCCTGACCCAGCGGTTCGGTGGCTTCACCGCCCTCGAGGACGTCTCGCTCGGCGTCGCGCCCGGCGAGGTGGTCGGGCTGCTCGGACCCAACGGCGCCGGCAAGACCACGCTCATCGACTGCGTGGCCGGCAACAACCGGCTCACCGCCGGCTCGATCACGTGGGAACGCGCAGGCAAGCCGCTCGACATCACCCACTGGGCGCCCTACCGCCGCGCCCGAGCCGGCCTCTCCCGCTCGTTCCAGTCCCTCGAGCTGTTCGACGACCTCACCGTGCGGGAGAACCTCCTCGCCGCCGCCGACCCCCGCGACCGGCTCGCCTACGTGACCGACCTGCTCGTCCCCGGGCACCCGCCGCTGCCCACCGCCGTGGTCGCCGCGGTCGAGGAGCTGGCGCTGGGTCCGCTGCTCGACCGCCGGGCGGAGGACCTCTCCTACGGCCAGCGCCGGCTGGTCGCGATCGCGCGGGCGGTCGCCTGCAGCCCGTCGGTGCTGCTGCTGGACGAGCCGGCCGCCGGCCTCGACGAGACCGAGAGCGCCGAGCTGGGTCGGCTGGTCCGCCGCCTCGCCGACGAGTGGGGCATGGGCGTGCTGCTCATCGAGCACGACGTCGCGCTGGTGCTGGAGACCGCCGACCGGGTGGTCGTGCTCGACTTCGGCCACAAGATCGCCGAGGGCACACCCGCGGAGATCCGCAACGACCCTGCGGTCCGCAAGGCCTACCTCGGCGAGGAGACCGAGGCGACGACCGCCTGACCGGGCCTAGCCACCCATCACCGCGGCGGGATCGAGCTCCTTGGCCGGCTTGTTGCGCGGCAGGAACCACGCCGGGACCAGGCAGGCCGCGACCAGGATCGCGCCGACGAGGAAGCAGAACGCGAACGACCCGGTCATGTCGCTGATCACGCCGGTCGGCGTCGTGGCGTCGGAGTCGTTGAAGCCGTTGGTCAGCAGCACCGAGAACAGCGCCGTGCCGATCGACGCCGCCACCTGCTGGGTGATGTTCATCAGCGTCGACGCCCGGGCGATCTCGTGGTCCTGCAACGTCTGCAGGGCCGCGGTCATGATCGGCATCATCGTGCCGCCCATGCCCAGGCCCATGACGAACAGCGCGGCGATGAGGTAGAGGTACGACGGCGAGCCGGCCGCGAACGAGTCGCCGGACGCGGCGACGTCGGAGGCACCGACGCCGACCTGGGTGAACATCCCCATGCCGATCACGATCACCACGATCCCGCTCAGCACGATCTTGCCGGGACCGATCCTGTCGGTGAGCACGCCGCACGCAGGCATGGTGAGCATCGCGCCGATGCCCTGCGGAGCCAGCAGGAGGCCGGCACTCAACGTGGTCTCGTGGCGGGTGAGCAGGAAGTACTGAGGGAACAGCAGGCTGGCGCCGAAGAACGCGATCGCGAACAGCGCCATCGCGATCACCGCGACCGTCAGCCGCGGGTTGTGGAACAGGTGCAGGTCGATCAGGGGGTGCTCGAGCTTGCGCGCGAAGAAGCGGACCACGAACAGCACGATCAGGGCCAGGCCGACCGCCGCCGACACCAGCACCCGCGCGGCGAAGACCGTGCCCTCGCCGGGGATCGACGAGACGCCGAACAGGAACAGCGCCAGGCCCGGTGACAGCAGCAGCATGCCGATGAAGTCGAAGCTCTCGGAGGGGGCGACCTCGTCCTGCGGGAGCACCTTGGCGGCGTAGAGGAGCGCGCCGAGGCCGATCGGGACGTTGATCAGGAAGATCCAGTGCCAGCTGGCGACGTCGATCAGCCAGCCGCCCAGGATCGGGCCGAAGATCGGGCCGAGCAGCATCGGGACGCCGAGCACCGCCATCACCCGGCCGACGCGGTGGGGACCGGCGGCGCGGGTCATGATCGTCATGCCGACCGGCATCAGCATGCCGCCGCCGAGGCCCTGCAGGACCCGGAAGGCAGTGAGCATCTCGATGCTGGACGCCGCGGCGCAGAGCGCGGACCCGGCGGCGAACAGCACCACCGCGAGCATGTAGAGCCGCTTGGTGCCGAACCGGTCGGCGGCCCACCCGCTCAGCGGGATCACCGTGGCCAGGGCCAGGGTGTAGCCGGTCATCGTCCAGGCGGCCGTGGCCGGCGACGTGTCGAACACGGACTGGAAGGTGGGTTGCGCCACGGACACGACGGTGATGTCGAGGATCGACATGATGGCGCCGAGGACCACGACGCCGGCGACCAGCAGCACTCCGCGGTCGAGCCTGTCGTCGCCGCCCTCGGTGGCGTGCGTGGGGGAGGTCTCGGTCGTCACCGGACCACGGTAGGTCGAGGCACCGACGCGGTTCACCCGAGTTTCGTCAACCGCGCCTTGATGGTGTCCGGGGTCACACGCTGGCACGCTGGCGGGTCTCGGCCGGGGCGGCATGATGTCGCCATGACGAAGCCGGTCGAGAAGTCGTTCGCGGGCCTGGGCGGCACCACCATCGTGTACGACCTCTACGAGCCGGCGGGCGATCCGGTCGGGCTGATCCTCGTCGCCCACGGCGTGGCCGAGCACGCGGGCCGCTACCACCACGTCGCCGACGTGCTGGTCGGCCTCGGCCTCCGGGTCGCGATCCCCGACCACCACGGTCACGGCCGGTCCGGCGGCAAGCGGCTGCTCGCCCGCGACCTCTCCGAGTTCACCGCGGACCTCGAGACCCTCCGCCGGCTCGAGGTGGTCGAGGGCCGGCCGACGTACCTCCTCGGGCACAGCATGGGCGGCGAGATCGCCCTCGACTACGCGCTCGACCACCAGGACGTGCTGGCCGCACTGGTGCTGTCCGCGCCCGCCGTGCTCCCCGGCGACGACATCAGCCCGGTCCTGATGAGGGTCGCCAAGGTGATCGGCAAGGTGGTCCCCGGCCTACCCGGGCAGAAGCTCAGCTCCGCCTCGATCTCGCGGGATCCCGCCGTCGTCAAGGCCTACGACGAGGACCCGCTCAACTTCCGCGGCGCGCTCCCCGCCGGCATCGGTGGCGCGATGCTGCGGACCATGGACACCTTCCCGGCCAGGCTGCCGTCGCTGAAGCTCCCGCTCCTGGTGCTCAGCGGCACCGCCGACACCATCGTCAACCCCGAGGGCGCCAGGCTCGTCGACCGCCTGGCCGGGTCGACCGACAAGACGCTCAAGATGTATGACGGCCTCTACCACGAGGTCTTCAACGAGCCCGAGCAGGAGCTCGTCCTCGGCGACCTGGCCGACTGGCTGAAGGCCCACCTGCCCACCACCGGCTGACGAGTGCTCGCGCCGGTCGGGGAGACTCGCGAGCGTGATCGGACGACTCGCCGGCATTGTCATCGACTGTCCAGACCCCCGCGCCCTGGCGCCGTTCTACGAGGCACTGCTCGGGGCCGAGCGCCTCGAGGACAGCGCCGCATGGGTGACCCTCGCGGCCGGCGAGGGCAGTCCGTCGTTCTCCCTGCAACGCACGGATCGGTTTCGCCCTCCCGACTGGACGTCCGGTGACCCGCCCCAGCAGCTGCACCTCGACATCCTCGTCAAGAACCTCGACGACGCCGAGGGAGAGGTCCTGAGCCTCGGGGGCAGGCTCCTGGAAGGCTCTGACAAGCCCATCGGTTATCGGGTCTACGCCGATCCCGTCGGACATCCGTTCTGCCTGGTGACACCGGAGGGACTTGGGTGATCGCCCACGACCGTCAGTCCCGCTCGACCTCGAGCTCCGGCGCGGGCTCGCCGCGGGCCAGCACCTCGCGCACCTCGTGCACCGGACGCCAGCGGTCGTGCAACGTCGTGACGAGCGAGATCAGCATCAGGAAGAAGATCGTGTCGTAGCCGTCGAGCCGGGCGTTGTGGCGGCCCAGCAGCGGGTCGGCGACCAGCACCAGGCCGACGTTCATCGCCAGCCGCGCGGCGAAGGCGAGGGCCGTCGACCTGATCGTCCAGCGTCGGCGTGCCGCGGCCAGCGTGATGCCGGAGTTGACCACGACGACGGCGGCGACGCCGATGAAGACGTCGGTGGTGGAGCCGGTGAAGTCCGGCAGCATCTGGGAGAAGATCACCGCCACCAGCCCGACCAGCACGACCTTCTCCAGCGTGCCGGTCGAGAGGATCGCGTCGAACCTCATCCGCCAGGCGTCCTGCTCCTCGGGCTCGTCGATCGCCTCAGGCAACGGCTCGGGCCGGAACCGCCAGGACCAGTCGGGTGGCCACAGCCGCGGCCGCACCAGCTTCTGGAAGGCCAGCACCAGCCCGAGCACGATGACGATGAGCAGCCCGATGAGCCAGTGGTGCCGGCCCATCTCCTCGGTGACGTCCAGCTGGGCGACGTGCAGCCAGTACTCCTGGGGCAGCTTGACGACCACCCAGATCACGGCGGCCGCGCTCAGCCACCAGCCGACGAGCAGGTGCACCGGCTGCCAGCGCGACCGGATCGTCTCGTAGGCGATGAAGAAGTACTCGAACACGTTGGGGAAGACCAGCAGGAGCCATCGGGCGTGGGTGAGCTCGAACGCCAGCGCCCCGACGAGCCGGTAGAAGAAGAGGAACCAGCCGATCCGGAACGCCGGCATGCTCACCCAGTTGCGCAGCGTCGCCAGGTAGGCCATCGACAGGTAGAAGACGTCCATCGCCTTGTCGTAGGACTGGTAGCCGGGCGGGTCGTGCCCGAAGACCTGGAAGATCGTCTGGTCGACACCGTCGAGGATCAGGCAGGCGGCGATCGCGGGCAGCGGGTAGTAGGGGATCGCAAGCGGCAGCAGGAACCGAGCGCCCACCACGGCGACGAAGACCAGGGTGGTCGCGGTGCCCACGGGTCAGCGGCCCGTCCAGACCGGCGCGCGCTTCTCGGCGAACGCGCGGGCGCCCTCCTGCGCGTCCTCGGACACGAAGACCGGCCCCATCAGCTCGGCCTGCTTCTGCCAGCCCTCCTCCCACGACCAGTCCGGGGCGGAGCGGGCGATCTGCTTGGTGACCGCGACGGCCAGCGGGCCGTTGGCCGCGACCTCGCCGGCGAGGGCGAGCGCCGCGTCGAGCGCCGTGCCGGAGGGCACGACGCGGTTGACGAGGCCGAGCTCTGCGGCCCGCGCCGCGGAGATCGGCTCGCCGGTCAGGAGCATCTCCAATCGCGATCGCCGGCGGGATCCGCTGCGGCAGGTGGATCGCCGCACCGGCGCCGGCGACGAGCGCCCGCTTCACCTCCGGCACGCCGAGCCGGGCGTCCTCGGCGGCCACCGCCATGTCGCAGGCCAGCACGAGCTCGAAGCCACCCGCGACGGCATAGCCCTCGATGGCGGCGATCAGCGGCTTGCGGGGCGGCCGCTCGGTGAGCCCGCCCAGCCCCCGGCCCTCCACGATCGGCACGTCGCCGGACAGGAAGCCCTTGAGGTCCATGCCCGAGGAGAAGAACCCGCCGCCGCCGGTGAGCACGCCGACCCGCAGCCCGTCCTCCCCGTCGAGCCGGTCGAGAGCGGTCGCGATGCCGCGGGCCACGTCGCCGTTGATCGCGTTGCGCGCCTCGGGGCGGTTGATGGTGATCACCAGGACGCCGTTGCGCTCCTCGGTCAGAACAGCCTCGTCGGCCATGGTTTCCTCTCGCCGGGTCAGTACTTGTCGCAGTCGTAGGGTGCCGGTCCGTCGGCACCGGCGTCGAGCCACTCCCTGTAGGCGGCGGCCCTGTCGCCCGTGCAGCTCCCGCTCGGCCGGGTGAGCCCGAAGAAGACCAGCCCGGGCAGCGCCAGTGGCGCGGCCAGGGCGAGCACCAGGACCACCGCGCCGCTGCGTCGGCGGACCCAGCGGACCACGCCGGCCACCGCCAGCACCAGGCCGATCAGCCAGGCCGCGGGGATGAGCAGCCCCACCACACCACCGCCGGTGCGGCAGAGCGCCGCCCGCGGTGAGTCGTCGGCGACGTACGGCGAGCCACCGTCGCCGTCGAAGCAGTCGAGCTCCTGGACCACCAGCAGCAGCAGCGCCACCAGCAGGCCGGCGGCGAGGACCATCACGAGGAGCACCACGCAGAACACGGTCGCCCGCCGACCCCGTCCCGACCCGCCTGCCTCCAGGGACGTCATCCGGTCAGTACGTCCGGCAGTCGAAGGGCGCCCGCCCCTTGGCTCCGTCGTCGACCCACGCCCGGTAGGTCTCGAGCTTGTCGCCGGTGCACGCGTCCCCCGAACGCCCGAGCCCGGCGTACGCCGCCGCGGGCAGTGCTGCCGGGCTCACGAGGAGCACGGCGAGCAGCACCGCCTTCGCCCCGCCGCCGCTCCACCGCGTCAGGGCATAGGTCGCCAGTGCCAGCCCGACCAGCCAGCCGCCGGGGACGAGCAGGCCCGCGGCGCCGTGGCCGGACTCGCACAGCGCCGCGCGGGTCGAGTCGCCGGCGAACGACGTCGACGTCCCGGTGCCGGTGCCTTCGTCGCAGTCCTTGAACCAGGTCGCCGTGAGCAGGACGGTCAGCGCAAACCCGGCCACGACGGTGACCATGAACGCCGCGATGACGTACCAGCGCAGCGGCTCGTCGTCGTCGACGTCCTCTTCCGGTCGGGTCCCTGGCTCGGTCTCGGGCACGGCCCACAGAGTAGGCGGCTGCCGATGGGCGCCTGGAGATGCAAGGACATCCAACTACTGTGTGCTCATGACCGCCCGACGCGTCCTGCCCACCGAGGAGACCGCCGAGCTGGTCCGGCTGGTGCGGCAGATCGCCGCGGACGAGCTGGCCGAGCGGTCCGTCGCCGCGGAGGCCGACGGGACCTTCCCGCGCGACATCTTCCTCAAGCTCGGCCGGGCCGGGCTGCTCGGCCTGCCCTACCCCGAGGAGTACGGCGGCGGCGGGGTGCCCTACGAGGTCTACCTGCAGGTGCTCGAGGAGATCGGTGCGGTCTGGGCGTCGGTCGGCGTCGGCGTCTCGGTGCACGCGCTGTCCTGCTACGGCCTGGCCACCCGTGGCAGCGAGGAGCAGCGGCAGCGCTGGCTGCCCGACATGCTGGGCGGCGAGCTGCTCGGCGCCTACTGCCTCTCCGAGCCGCACGCCGGCTCCGACCCGGCCGCGATGCGGACCTCCGCCCGCCGCGACGGTGACGAGTGGGTGATCAAGGGGACCAAGGCCTGGACCACGCACGGCGGCTTCGCCGACTTCTACAAGGTGATGGCCCGCACCGGCGAGGGCCGTAACGGCATCTCCTGCTTCATGGTCCCCGCCGACGCCCCCGGCCTGAGCGCGAACCCGCCAGAGAAGAAGATGGGGCTCACCGGCTCCACCACGTCCGCGATGAACTTCGACGACGTCCGGATCCCCGCCGACCGGCTGATCGGCGAGGAGGGCGAGGGGCTCAAGATCGCCTACTCCGCGCTCGACTCGGGCCGGCTCGGCATCGCCGCCGTCGCGACCGGCCTCGCCCAGGGTGCGCTGGACGCCGCGGTCGCCTACGCCCAGGAGCGAGAGACGTTCGGCAAGCGGATCATCGACCACCAGGGTCTCGCGTTCATCCTCGCGGACATGGAGGCCAACACCCAGGCCGCCCGCGCGATCACGCTGCACGCCGCCCGGCTCCGCGACCGCGGGCTCCCGTTCAGCCGCGAGGCCTCGATCGCCAAGATGGTCGCCACCGACAACGCCATGAAGGTCACCACCGACGCGGTCCAGGTCTTCGGCGGCTACGGCTACACCCGCGACTTCCCGGTCGAGCGCTACATGCGCGAGGCCAAGGTCATGCAGATCTTCGAGGGCACCAACCAGATCCAGCGCATGGTGATCGCCCGCTCCCTGGACGTCGACAACAAGGGCGGCGTCGAGCTCGCCGACTGACTCGCGAATGAGCTTCCACGCGTGAGGGACCCCCCGGCTGGGTAGCGCCTGTGGAGGGGTTTCCGAGCGGTGGGGGGTGCCGTGCCACCTGAAGTGATCGCCGGCCGTTACCGCGTGGAGCGCGAGGTCGGCCGCGGCGGCATGGGCAGCGTCTGGTTGTGCCGCGACGAGCGGCTCGGCCGCCAGGTCGCGGTCAAGCAGGTCGGAGGCCTGCCCGGCGAGTCCAACCTGCACCTGGCCCGCGCCCTGCGGGAGGCGCGGCACTCCGCCGCGCTCAACCACCCGAACGTCGTGGCCATCTTCGACGCGCTCGAGGAGGGCGACCACGTCTGGCTGGTCATGGAGTACGTGCCCTCGCGGACCCTCGACCAGATGGTGCGCGAGGACGGGCCGCTGGACCCGCGGCTCGCCGCACGCATCGCCGCCGACGTGGCCGACGGACTCGCCGCCGCGCACGCGCTCGGCACCGTGCACCGCGACGTCAAGCCCAGCAACATCCTGGTGCGCACCGACGACGGCCGTGGGCTGATCGCGGACTTCGGGATCGCGCGCACCGTCGGGCAGGAGCAGCTGACCCGCAGCGGCCTGGTCACGGGCACCCCGACGTACTTCGCGCCGGAGCTCGCGCGCGGCCAGGAGCCCTCGCCCGCCTCGGACGTGTGGGCGCTCGGCGTCTCCCTCTACGTCGCGGTCGAGGGTGGGTCGCCGTACGACGAGCAGGTCAACGCCCTGGCGCTGCTGAACACGATCGCCCACCAGCCACCTCCCGCCCCCACCCAGGCCGGGCCGCTGACCACGGCGATGGAGCACATGCTCGACCCGGACCCGGAGGCCCGGTGGACGATGGCGCGGTCGGCAGACGTCCTGCGTGACGTCGCGATCGACCCGCTCCCCGTCGAGGAGTCCCCGGCGCCGGTCGACGAGCCCCTGCCGCCGGCCGACGAGCCGCCGGTCGACGAGCCGGTGCCGACCCCGGTCCGCGGGGACCGGCCGCCGGACACGGTGCCGACCAAGCCCGTCCAGCCCGCACTTGTCGAGCCCGAACCCGTCGAGCCCGAACCCGTCGAGCCCGAACCCGTCGAGCCCGAACCCGTCGAGCCCCAACCGGACGAGCCCCAACCCGTCGAGCCCCAACTCGTCCAGCCCGAACCCGTCGAGCCCGAGCTCGACCAGCCCGAACCCGACCAGCCCGAGCCCGGACCGCGCAGGCGGCGGGCGCTGCCGGCGCTCGTGGCGCTGCTCGTCGTGGCGGTGGTGGGCGCGGGCGGCTGGTGGCTGGCCCGCGACCCGGACACGGACACGCGCGCCGACCGGCCCGGCGCGGAGGCGACGGGCAAGCCGGCGAAGACGCCCTCGAGCTCCGCGCCGACGACTCCCACCGGCCAGGGGTCGTCGACGGGATCCTCTTCCCCGAAGCCACCGGACCCGACGCCCAGCTCAGAGCCGAGCGCCTCGACCAGCCATTCGCCCAGCCACACGCCCAGCCCCTCGGACACGTCCTCTGCCGCCGAGCCCGTCGGCGCGGACGCCGCCTCTCCCGCCGACCTGGTGGCGTCCTACTACGGACTGCTGCCCGAGGACACGAGCACGGCCTGGGACCTGCTCACCCCGCAGCTGCAGGACCGGATCGGAGAAGGGACCTTCGAGGGGTTCTGGGCGACGATCGACGACGTGCGGGTCAACGGGACCGAGGAGGTCGGCGACGACGTGGTGGAGGTGACCCTGACCTACACCACCGACGGGCGCAGCGAGCAGGAGACACGACAGCTGGCCGTCGAGCGGTTCGGCGACGGCTACCTCATCAGCGAGGACCTCGGGGCGGTCTGAGGCTTGCAGGCCCGGCCGACGGTTACCGGAGGACATGACCAGCACCGGCATGCGACCGCCGCCCGACCCCAACGACCCCCAGGACATCGAGCCCCGCTCCGACGTCGAGGCCGTGCCCGACGAGGAGGGCATGGACTCCGGCACCGTCGAGGATGACCTCGCGAAGTCGCCGACGGAGAAGCGCAACGCCACCGACGGCTACGCGCCCGCCGACGACGAGGACGTGGACACCGCGGAGCTGGAAGAGCTCGACTGAGCCGGGCAAGACCACGATTCGTCTGTGGTCTCGCGGGTGATCACCCGCCTGGCGTCGCAGACGAATCGAGCTGGGCCGCGCCGGCGTAGGAGTGCTGGCTCGAGCTCGAGAAGTAGTTGATCCCGATGAAGTTGAACCAGAGGGTCAGCGTGCCGACCAGCGCCAGGATCGCGGCGTTGCGGCCGCGCCAGCCCGCCGTCGTGCGCGCGTGGAGGTAGGCGGCGTAGACGACCCAGGTGATGAACGCCCAGACCTCCTTGGGGTCCCAGTTCCAGTACGACGACCAGGCCTGGTGGGCCCAGATCGGACCGGTGATCAGGACCGCGAAGGTCCAGATCGGGAAGCCGAACGCGTGGATGCGGTAGGAGATGAGGTCGAGCTTCTCCAGCGACGGGACCCGCGCCCACAGGCCGGTCTGCGGCGCGTCCGGTCCACGGCGCCGCTTCAGCAGGTAGGCGACCGAGGTCATCCCGCCGAGCGTGAAGGCACCGGTGGCGGTGATCGCCGAGACGACGTGGATCACCAGCCAGTAGCTGTCGAGCGCCTCGGGCAGCGGGCCGGTCGGGTCGTAGAGCCACACGACGGCGACCATCAGCAGGGCCAGCACGAAGAAGACGACCACGGGGCCGAGCCAGTCGAGGGCGTAGCGCCGGCTCATCACCAGGTAGAACGCCGCCACCACGAACGTGCCGGCGAGGGTGAACTCGTACATGTTGCCCCACGGGACCCGGTTGGGGTCCGCGCTCATCCCGCGGCCGACCAGGGCGAGCAGGTGGACGGCGACGGCGAGCCCGGTGAGCAGCAGCGCGAGCCGCCCGAACATGGCGACGCGGACGCGGTGCTGCTCGGCGTCGGGGGCGGCCGGTGGGTCGGTGACCTCGGCGCCGCCGGGGGCGACGAGCACGCGGGTGCGGTCGACCTGCCGGAGCGAGGCCCACTCGACGACGTGCGCCAGCAGGGCCAGGAAGTAGACGACGGCCGCGGCCGCGACCGCCTGGTTGCTCAGCGTGGCCCACGCACCGTCGGTCATGATCGTTCCTCCTGCAGCTCGTCGACCAGTCCTGACAGTACGACGTCGGTGTCGGCGCCCCCCGACCGGTCCAGGGCCGCGATCTCGACCAGCGTGCCGTCCGGTCCCTCCGTGACGCGCAGCCAGACGCGGCGCGAACGGATGAACAGCGACCCCATCAGCCCGAGCAGCGCGAGCACCACCCCGAGGAGCGCGACGTCCTTGCCCGGCGTCCGGCTGATCTGGATCCGCTGCCAGGAGACGACCTTGTCGAAGGTGACGCTGCCGAGGCCGTTGGGCAGCTGGACCGTGTCGCCCGGCGCGAGGCTGACCCGCAGCGGCTTGCCCTCCTCGTCCTTGACGGCCGTGGTCTTCGACTTGTCGAGGCTGTAGACCGACTGCGCCGTGCCGGAGTCGAGGTTGAGGTCGCCGGTGTAGACGTTGAGCGAGAGCAGGGGGTTGACGTCGTTGCCACCCAGGTTGACCGGCGTGCCGTCCACGCTGGCGAACGCGGGGTAGAAGTAGCCCTCCAGCCCGATCTGGCCCGGGCTCGCGTCCTGGGCCTTGACCGCCCCGAACGAGAACAGGTCCGGGCCCATCGGCAGGAACGGCACCGGCCCGGAGGTGGCGACGTTGCCGTCGCCGTCACGCACCGTGACCACCGGCGCGTAGCCGTGGCCGATGAGGAACAGCTCGGTGCCCCCGATCTTCAGGGGGTGGTTGACCCGCAGGTCGTAGCTCTTCTCCGGTGCGCCCGGCTCCTCGGTGTAGCTGAGGTCGGCGTCGAAGCCGCGCGCCATCCCCGACGACAGCCACTCGATGCCGAAGTCGTCGACCGTGAACGTGAACGGCTCCATGCCGTCGGGGTCGAAGAGGCTGCCGGGCACGAAGTCGTCGTACTGGGTCAGGTTGTTGCTGAAGGGCTGCCCCTGCACCAGGATCACGCCGCCCTTGTAGCCGAAGAGCGTGCCGGTCGCGAACCCGACCAGCACGACCAGCACCGCCAGGTGGAAGACCAGGTTGCCCAGCTCGCGCAGGTAGCCGCGCTCGGCGCTGACGGTCGCGCCGTCGGACTCGCGTCGCAGCCGGTAGCGCTTGCGGCGCAGGACGGTCCTGGCCCGCTCGAGGACGACGTCCGCCGGCTCGGACGTGCCGTACGACGCGTGGCTCGGCAGCCGGGAGAGGTTCCGCGGCGCGGCAGGCGGCTGGGCCCGCAGCCCGCGCGCGTAGACGAAGGTCCTCGGGATGATGCAGCCGAGCAGCGAGATGACGAGCAGGATGTAGATGGCCGCGAACCACGGGGCGCCGTAGACGTTGAAGATGCCGAGCTTCTCGTAGACCGGGGTCAGCGTCTCGTGCGCGTCCTTCCACTGCGAGGCCTTGAGCGCGTCGACCCGCTCCTGCGGCACCAGCGAGCCGGGCACCGCGGCGAGCGCGAGCATCAGCAGCAGGATCAGCGCGATGCGCATCGACGTGAGCTGGCGCCACGTCCACCGCAGCAGCTCGCGCAGGGTCAGCTCGCCGGAGCGGCGCCCGGGCGCCGGCGCGGTCGGCCTGGTGTCGGTGGCGGTCATGAGCGGGTCACACGCTCACCTGGTAGTCGCTGACCAGGTGGTACTGCACCCACTGCACGGCCTGGTCCCACCAGCCGGTGAGCAGCAGCAGCCCGACCACCACCAGCATCAGGCCCCCGCTGCGGGTCACCCACTGCTGGTGGCGGCGTACGACGGCGATCGCGCCGAGCGCCCGTCGCCACAGCACCGCCGCGAGGATGAACGGCACCCCGAGACCGAGTGAGTAGAACCCGAGCAGCACCCCGCCGCGGGACGGGTCCTGGAAGCTGGCCAGCCCGACGATCACGCCGAGGGTCGGGCCGATGCACGGCGTCCAGCCGAGGCCGAAGAGGAAGCCGAGCAGCGGGGCCGCGGCCAGTCCGACGGCCGGCACCTTGTGGACCCGCACGTCGCGCTGGAACAGCGGGACCAGCCCCATGAACACCAGCCCGAGCACCACGGCCAGCACCCCGAGCACGATCGTGAAGGTGCGCGAGTTCTCGAAGAACCACCGGTTGATGCCGGTGGAGAGCACCCCCAGCCCGACGAAGACGACCGAGAAGCCGAGCACGAAGAGCGACGAGCCGGCCAGCATCCGGCCCCGGCGCGGGGCGGCCTCGGAGTCGGCCAGGTCGGCGCCCGAGAGCCCCGTCGTGTAGGACAGGTAGCCCGGCAGCAGGGGGATCACGCAGGGCGAGAAGAACGACACCAGCCCGGCCAGCACCGCGACCGGAACTGCCACGAGCATCGAGCCGGAGAACGCCGTCTCGCGGAGCCAGTCATCCATTCTCGGCCGCGACCTTCTCGACGAGCTCGAGCAGCGTGAGCTTCGAGGGGATGGCGCCGCGGATCACCGCGGCGACCCGGCCCTGCTGGTCGAGCACGATGGTGCTGGGGATGTCGCGCGGGTTGAACGGCGCCGGGAAGCTCAGGAGCTGGCCGCTCCCGGGGTCGTAGATCGACGGGTAGGGGACGTCGAACTCGCGCTCGAAGGCCAGCGCGGGGTCCTTGCTCGAGTCCCGGATGTCGATGCCGACGATCGTGCCGTCGCCGGGCAGCTCGTCGAAGGCGTCGACCAGCAGCGGCGCCTCGGTGCGGCACGGCGGGCAGCCGGACCACCACACGTTGACCACGACGACCGAGCCACGGAGGTCTGCCAGGTCGAGGGCGTCGCCGGTCAGCGTCCCGCCGGACACCTCGACCGGCTCGGCGCGCTCGCCGGCCGGGATCTCCTCGACGACGCCCTGCCCCGTGACGTAGTCCTTGCCCTCGGTGCCGTTGGCGTCGGTGCACGCGGTCGCCGTGGCTGCCGTCACCGCGAGCGCGGCCACGAGCAGGAAGAGACGGCGACCGACGGCCATGTCAGACCGGCTTGTTCTCGTCGGGCGCGCCGCCCGCGGAGAACGGTGCCTTGCGGTCCTGCGCCGGGATCAGGTCGCCGGCGGGCTCGCTGTAGGAGACCTGGGTGATCCGGTCGCCGACGAAGTGCAACGACGTGACCGAGCAGAGCGTGCACTGGCGCCGCCGCGGGTCGTGCGCGAACGACCGCTTCTCGACGTGCAGCCGGGTGATCCAGATCGGGAGCTGGTGGGACACGATCACCGCCTCGTGACCGGCGGCGGCGACGCGCGCGTCGTGGACCGCCGACAGCACCCGGGCCACGACGTCCTTGTAGGGCTCGCCCCACGACGGCTTCCACGGGTTCCAGAGGTAGCGCCAGGCCGAGGGCTTGAGCAGCACGTTGCTGCCGTTGGCGAACCGCTTGCCCTCGAAGACGTTGGTCGACTCGACGACCCGCTCGTCGGTGACGATCTCGAGTCCGTGCGTCGCGGCCGTCGGCGCCGCGGTCTCCTGCGCCCGCTCCAGTGGTGAGGACCGGATGTGGGTGATGTCGCGGTCGGCCATCGCCGCCGCGACCCGCTCCGCCATCTTCACGCCGAGGTCGGACAGGTGGTAGCCGTCGCGGCGGCCGTAGAGGACGCCCTCGGGGTTGTGCACCTCGCCGTGGCGGAGCAGGTGCACGACGGTGTCCGGAGTCTGGCTCATCTGCTGGTGTTCTCCTGGGCTGCGGCCGCCGCACGGGCGGCGTCGGGCAACGCGTCGAGCACGGTCTGCACGGCGCGGTCGTCGTGGGC
Source organism: uncultured Actinomycetota bacterium (assembly GCA_963766475.1). Classification (GTDB taxonomy): domain Bacteria; phylum Actinomycetota; class Actinomycetes; order Propionibacteriales; family Nocardioidaceae; genus Nocardioides. The sequence continues at coordinate 93,713 of CAVXZS010000017.1, forward strand.
GGCGGACAGGAACCACGCCTCGTAGGCCGACGGCGGCAGGTGCACCCCGCGGTCGAGCATGGCGTGGAAGAACGCGGCGTACGCCGCCGAGTCGGTGCGCCGGGCGTCGTCGAAGTCGCGCACCGTGCCCTGGGTCATGAACACCGAGAACATCGTCCCCGCGGCCTGCACGACATGGGCGACGCCGGCGAGCGAGAGCTGGTCGGAGACCGCCGCCTTGAGCACGCCGGCGGTGGCGTCGAGGTGGGCGTAGACCTCGTCGGTCGCCAGCCGCAGCGTGGCCAGTCCGGCGGTGGTGGCGACCGGGTTCCCGGAGAGGGTCCCGGCCTGGTAGACGGGTCCCTCCGGCGCGAGGTGGTGCATCACGTCGGCGCGGCCGCCGAAGGCCGCGGCCGGGAAGCCGCCGCCCATCACCTTCCCGAACGTCATCAGGTCGGGGCGCCAGCCCTCCGCTGCGCCGTCCAGCCCCCACTGGCCGAGCCGCGAGGCCCGGAAGCCGGTCATCACCTCGTCGCTCACGAACAGCGCGCCGTGGCTGCGGCAGGTCTCGGCGAGGAAGCCGTTGAACCCGGGCTCGGGTGGGACCACACCCATGTTGCCGGGCGCGGCCTCGGTGATCAGGCAGGCGATCCGGTCGCCGTGCTCGGCGAACGCCTTCTCGACCGCGGCCCGGTCGTTGTAGGGCAGCACCAGGGTCAGCGCGGTCGACGACGCCGGCACGCCCGGGGTCCCGGGCAGCGCGAAGGTGGCGACGCCCGAGCCGGCCGAGGCCAGCAGCGAGTCGACGTGGCCGTGGTAGCAGCCGGCGAACTTCACGACGACGTCGCGACCGGTGAAGCCGCGGGCCAGCCTGATCGCCGACATGGTCGCCTCGGTGCCGGAGGAGACGAACCGGACCCGCTCGACCGGCGTACGGGCCACGATCTCCTCGGCCAGCTCCACCTCGGGCCGGGTCGGCGTGCCGTACGACGTGCCGCGCGCCACCGCCGCCTGGACCGCCGCCTCGACCTCCGGGTGCGCGTGGCCGAGCAGCATCGGCCCCCAGGAGCAGATCAGGTCGACGTAGTCGCGGCCGTCGACGTCGGTGAGCCAGGCGCCCTTGGCGGAGGCGATGAAACGGGGGGTGCCGCCGACCGCGTTGAACGCGCGCACCGGCGAGTTGACGCCGCCCGGCGTGACGGCAAGCGCCCGCTCGTAGAGCGCGGCGGACTGCGGCGCGTCGTGGGCGGACTCGTGGGGCACGCCTCATTCTCTCCGAGGCCCCTGAGACCCCCGCATCCGCCTCGGGCCGTGGGCCCGGCGGTCCGCCCGCGAACTGGTCTGGACCGAGCGGGATCCGGGCGTTTTCGCGCCACGTCCGAGGGGAAGAGTCGTTCAAGCGGTGACGGGGGTCACTCGGGGGTACCCAAAGCTGTACTAGCGCGTAACTTGTACGTGACACGATTCGTTGTGTGCCCGAGCCGCCTGGAGGGGGCGTCTCGCAGCTACTGGGGGAGAGACCATGTCCGCTAAGGGGTTCGGTCGCCTGCACAAGGCGACGGCGCTCGTGCCGATGGCTCTGCTGTCGGCCGCCTGGACCGCCAACCTGCTCGGCGTGAGCGCGCCCAACGCCTCGGCGGGCGAGCGTCTCGACCCGACTCTCCCCGACGGCACCAGCGTCCCCGCGCAGGCCATCGAGGCGCCGGCCAGCGTCTCCGACGGGAGCCTGCTCGCCCTCGGGGTCGGCAACGCCGACGCCGAGCAGATCGTCGCCACGGCCTCGACCTCCGGCATCCCGTCCGCCGCTCTCGCCGCCTACCAGCGCGCCGAGACCGTGATCAACGCCGCCGACGAGAGCTGCGACCTCAGCTGGCAGCTGATCGCGGCGATCGGCCGGGTGGAGTCCAACCACGGCCGCGCCAACGGCAACATCCTCGACGACAACGGCCTCGCGACGCCCGGCATCTTCGGCGCGCCGCTCAACGGCGCCAACCGGACCGCCGAGATCGTCGACACCGACGCCGGGCAGTTCGACAACGACGCGGCCTACGACCGGGCGGTCGGCCCGATGCAGTTCATCCCCTCGACCTGGTCGGTCGTGGGCGTGGACGCGGACGGCGACGGCGTGCGCAACCCTCAGGACATCGACGACGCGGCGCTCGGCACCGCCGTCTACCTCTGCTCCGGCTCCGACGACCTCGGCACCGACGCCGGCCGTCGGGCAGCCATCTTCCGCTACAACCACAGCCAGTCCTACGTCGACCTCGTGCTCGCGATCATGGACGCCTACCTGCAGGGCGACTTCACGTCGATCCCCAACGGCACCGTGATGGCCGGCGAGCTGACCCACACGCCGCCACCACTGCACGTGCCCGGCACGCCGGCCAGCAACACCAACGACAGCAAGCCACCCGCCCACTCGACCGAGGAGACCGTCGACCCGACCACCACCGATGGCGGTCCCCACCACACCGGTGGCACCACCCACGGTGGCACCAACACCCAGGGGGGCAACACCGGCGGCAGCGAGAACGGCGGCCAGCACGGCGGGGAGCACCAAGGTGGAGGCGTCCACGTCCCGGGCACCCACGTCTCGGTCCCGCCGCTCCCGACGACCAGCATCCCGCCGGTCGACCAGGTGCTGACCCTGGCGCAGGCGACCGTCCAGTGCACGCTCGACGGAATCGACCAGCTGTTGCAGCCGCAGGCGTTCCAGACCTGCCTCGACAACTACATGAACCCGAGGATCGCCGCGCCCAGGCAGGGCCTCTACCCCTCCTGAGCCTTACCGTGCGGGTCCCCGGGCGGCCATGATGGCCCGATGGGACTGGTGCAGGTCGCCCAGCGGGCAGAGGACCTCGAGCGGGCGAGCGCGTTCTACAGCGAGCTGCTCGGCGTGGCGCCCAGCGCGACGTACGACCCGCCGGGCCTGGTCTTCTTCGACCTCGGCGGCACCCGGCTGATGCTGGAGGGCAACGCGCCCTCGGCCGTGCTCTACCTCGCCGTCGACGACATAGACGCGACCGTCGAACGCCTCCGCGCCAGCGGCGTGACCATCGAGAGCGATCCCCACGTGATCTTCAGCCACGCCGACGGCACCCTCGGCCCGGCCGGCACCGACGAGTGGCAGGCCTTCGTCCGCGACAGCGAGGGCAACCTCGTGGGGCTGGTGGAGCACCGGCCCTCTGGCTGACCCCTTGGGGAGCGGTGGGCCAGCAACCGTCGTCCCCAGGGCGGCGGTGCCGGAGCAACGGCCATCCCCAGGGCGGCGGTGGCGGAGCAACCTCATCCCCAGGGCAGCGGTGGCTCAGCAACGGTCATCCCCAGGGCAGCGGTGGCTCAGCAACGGTCATCCCCGTGGAGAACGGGTGCAAGCCCACCGCCCCCCTGGGGCCCGACGCCCTCCAGCGGTCAGCCAGGGACCAGCCCGCTCGCACGGTCAGCCCGCGGCGGCCGCCAGCACCTCGGCGTACGTCGCGCGGGTCGCCTCGGTGAGATCGAGGGTGGCGATGAGGGCCGGGTCGACGAAGATGATCTGGCGCCCCTCCCCGCAGACGACGTCCTCGTCCCGAGCCACCGTGGGCGCGGTGTAGAGGTGTACGACGTCAGAGCCGTGCACCGGACATGGGAGCTCGCGGCCCCCGAGACTGCGGAGGGTCAGGTCGGTGAGGCCGGTCTCCTCGGCGAGCTCGCGGCGGGCGGCCGCGTCCGGCTCCTCGCCGGGCTCGACGCCACCGCCGACCAGGCTCCACTGGTCGGGGTTCACCGGGGCGCGCTCGTCGCGCTCCTGGAGCAGCAGCCACCCCCGCTGGTCGACGAGCCCGACCAGGACGACGTCCGTCACGTGGCCGTCGGATTGTCTTGCGTCACCGGCGCAGGAGTGGCGCGAACTCGGCGGCCCAGTAGGTCAGCACCACATCGGCGCCGGCGCGGCGGATCGAGGTGAGCGTCTCGAGGATGGCGGCCTCGCGGTCGATCCAGCCGTGGGCGGCGGCGGCCTCGAGCATGGCGAACTCACCCGAGACGTTGTAGGCGGCGACCGGGACGTCGACGGCGTCACGGACCCGGCGTACGACGTCGAGGTAGCCGAGGGCCGGCTTCACCATGACGATGTCCGCGCCCTGCTCGACGTCGAGCAGTGCCTCGCGGACGCCCTCGCGGCCGTTGGCGGGGTCCTGCTGGTAGCTGCGCCGGTCGCCATGCAGGGAGCTCGCGACCGCCTCGCGGAACGGGCCGTAGAAGGAGGAGGCGTACTTCGCGGAGTAGGCGAGGATGGAGACGTCGGTGTGGCCGTCCTCGTCGAGCGCGTCGCGGATCACCCGCACCTGACCGTCCATCATCCCGCTGGGCCCGACCATGTCGACGCCGGCGTCGGCGTGGGCCCGCGCCATCTCGGCGTAGACCGCGAGCGTGCGGTCGTTGTCGACCCGGCCGTCGGGGGTGAGCACCCCGCAGTGGCCGTGGTCGGTGAACTCGTCGAGGCACAGGTCGCTCATGACCGTCAGCGAGTCGCCCACGGCGCCGACCACGTCGGTGATGGCGAGGTTGAGGATGCCGCCGGGATCGATGGCGCCGGAGCCGACGGCGTCCTTGTGCTCGGGGATGCCGTAGAGCATCACGCCGCCCAGCCCGAGGTCGGCAGCCTCGGCGACCGCCTTGAGCAGGGTGTCGCGGGTGTGCTGGACCACGCCCGGCATCGACGCGATCGGCACCGGGTCGCTGATGCCCTCGCGGACGAACATCGGCAGCACCAGCTGGCTGGGGTCGACGTGGGTCTCGGTGACCATCTGGCGCAGCCCGGCGGTACGACGCAGCCGGCGTGGCCGGACCAGCGGTCCGGCCAGCTCCGGCGCGTCGCCGCCCTCAGGCATCAGCGAGCCTTCGACCGCCGCGCGGACGGCTTGCGCTCGGACGGACGGGTGACCGGCTCGCCGGCCTCGACCATGGCGGCCCGGCGCGCCGCGCCGAAGTCCGCCAGCGCGTCGACGAGCACGTCCACGTCCGGCTTCGGGGCCAGGACGTCGACCCGCAGGCCGTGCTCCTCGGCGGTCTTGGCCGTGGCCGGCCCGATCACCGCGATGACCGTCGACGGGTGCGGCTTGCCGGCGATGCCGACCAGGTTGCGGACCGTCGAGGACGACGTGAACACGACCGCGTCGAACCGGCCGGACTTGATCGCGTCGCGGGTGGTCGCCGGCGGAGGGGTGGCCCGGACGGTGCGGTAGGCGGTGACGTCGTCGACCTCCCAGCCGAGGTCGATGAGCCCGGCGACCAGCGTCTCGGTCGCGATGTCGGCCCGCGGGAGGAAGACCCGGTTGATCGGGTCGAGCAGGTCGTCGAACTCGGGCCAGTCGGCCAGCAGCCCGGCGGCGGACTGCTCCCCCGACGGCACCAGGTCGGCGCGCAGTCCCCAGGCCGCGACGGCCTGTGCGGTCTTGTCGCCCACCGCGGCGATCTTGAGGCCGGAGAAGGCGCGGGCGTCGAGGCCGTATTCCTCGAACTTCTCGCGCACCGCCTTGACGGCGTTGACCGAGGTGAACGCGATCCACTCGTAGCGGCCCTCGACCAGGCCGCGGACGGCCTTGTCCATCTGCAGCGGGTTGCGGGGCGCCTCGACCGAGATGGTCGGCACCTCGTCGGGGACCGCGCCGTAGCCGCGCAGCCGCGCGACCAGCGGGCCGGCCTGGTCCTTGGTGCGCGGCACCAGCACCCGCCAGCCGAACAGCGGCTTGGTCTCGAACCAGGAGAGCGTCTCGCGCAGGTCGACGACCCGGCCGACGACGATGACGGCGGGCGGGGCCATCCGGGCGGCGCGCGCGTCGGCGGCGATGCCGGCCAGCGTCGACGTGACCGTGGCCTGCTCGGTGGTGGTGCCGACGCGGGTCATCGCGACCGGCGTCTCGGGGTCGCGGCCGCTGGCGACGAGCGCCTTGGCGATGTCGCCGACCATGTTGACCCCGGACAGGATCACCACCGTGCGCTCGTCGGCGTACGGCGCCCAGTCGACCTTCTCGTGCGCGGTGACGACCGCCACCTCACGGTGGTCCTTGGTCGTCAGCGGGATGCCGGCGTACGCCGGGACCGCCGAGACCGACGAGACGCCGGGCACGATGTCGAAGCCCAGGCCGGCCTTGACGCAGGCCTGTGCCTCCTCGGGGCCGGAGGCGTAGAGGAACGGGTCGCCGGTCATCAGCCGGACCACGCGCAGCCCCTTCTTCGCGTGCCTGACCACGACCTTGGCGCGCGCGGCGTGGGTCAGCGGCTGGCCGTCCTCGCCGAAGCCGCCGTCGACGAAGGTCGGGCTCTCGCACTCCGCGGGGAGTGAGAGCAGCCTGCGGACCAGGTCGACGTGTTCGGGCGACTCGGTGACGATGACCTCTGCCTGTTGGAGCAGGGTCACCGCGCGGACGGTCAGGAGGTCGGGGTCACCCGGCCCGCTGCCGACGAAGGACACCCAGCCGCGACTCGTGGGGCGAGCCTGGTCGGTGTTGGTGGCGGTCTTGCCTCGCGTCATGCGTCGTGCACCTTGTCTGCTTCTGGTCCTGCGGTTTCGAGATCGCCCGCTCCGTCGGCGAGCATCTCCTTGGCCAGCCGGGAACCAACCCCGGCCGCATCGTTCGGGTCGCCGGTCGCGGACATCCGCACCGACAGGGCACCATCGGTGGAGAGCGCCACCGCGCGCACCCACAGCTCCTCGCCGTCCTCGCCCTCGGCCACCTCGGCCATCGCACCGATGGGCGCGGAGCAGCCGCCCTCGAGGGTGGCCAGCACCGCGCGCTCGGCCTCGACCGTGACCCTGCTGACCCGGTCGTCGAGCGCGGCGAGGTCGGTCAGCAGGTCGTCGTCGGCCCGGCACTCCACCGCGAGCGCGCCCTGCCCGGGCGCGGGCAGCATCTGCAGTGGGTCGAGCACCTCGGTGACCTCCTCGAGCCGGTCGATCCGGGCCAGTCCGGCGCGGGCGAGGATCACCGCGTCGTACTCACCGGAATGGACCTTGGTGATCCGGGTGTCGACATTCCCACGAACGCCCACCACGTCCAAACCGAGGCCGAGGGCGAGCAGCTGGGCGACCCGGCGCGGCGAGCCCGTGCCGACCCGTGAGCCGGCCGGCAGCTCGCCGAGGGTGAGTCCGTCGCGGGCCACGACCACGTCGCGCGGGTCCTCGCGCGGGGGTACGGCGGCCAGCGCGATCCCGTCGGCGGCGGCGGTCGGGAGGTCCTTGAGCGAGTGCACGGCCACATCGACCTCGCCGGCCAGCAGGGCGTCACGCAGCGCGCTGACGAAGATGCCGGTGCCGCCGGCCTGCTCGATCGGCGTCTGCGCGGACTGGGAGCGGTCGCCGTCGGTGGTCACCTCGACGAGCTCGGTCTCGCGGCCCAGCCGGTCGCGGACCATCGCCGCCACCAGCTCGGACTGGGTGGTCGCGAGCAGGGAGGCGCGGGTGCCGATCCTGACCGGGGTGATCATGCGAGGCCCTCCGGACGGGTGACGGCGTCGACGGCCTCGGGGTCCAGCGCGAACAGCTCGGCGAGCGCGGCGGCGTAGGAGACCGCACCGGTCTCGTTGGCCAGCTCCCTGACCCGCACGGTCGGCTCGTGGAGCAGCTTGTCCGCGACCCGGCGTACGGCGCGCAGCACCTCGGCGCGCGCCTCGGGGCTCAGGTCGGGCAGCCGGTGGTCGAGCCGCGCCATCTCGGCGTCGACCACCGAGGTGGCCATCGACCGGAGCGCGACCACGGTCGGCGTCACGCTCGCGGAGCGGCGCGCGGCGACGAAGGCCGCGACCTCCTCGGTGACGATGCCGGCGGACCTCCGCGACCTCGCGGCCGGCATCGGAGTCCTCGAGCTCCTGCGCGAGGTCCCCCAGGTCGACCCGGGTGACGCCGTCGAGCTCGACGATCGTGGGGTCGACGTCGTGGGGCAGGGCCAGGTCGAGGAAGACCATCGACCGACCGTCGCAGCGTGCCTGCTCGACGTCGGCCCGGGTGACCAGCAGCCCGGTGGAGCCGGTGCAGGCGATGACCACGTCGGCCTCGGCCAGGACCGCGGCGAGCTCGCCGAGCGAGGCCGCCCGGCCGGCGTACTCCTCCGCCAGCCGCTCGGCGCGCTCGCGGGTGCGGTTGACCACGACGACCTCGGCGGCGCCGCGCCTCGAGACGGTCGCGGTGGCCAGCCCGGCCATCGCACCGGCCCCGACCACGGCCACCCGGCGCCCTGCGACGTCGCCGCCGTGGCGGGCGGACCTGTCGAGCGCGGCGCCCACCAGGGTCGGTGCAGCGCTGTCGATGTCGGTCTCGGCGCGCGAGCGCTTGCCGACCCGCAGCGCCTGCTGGAACAGCACGTTGAGGGCGGGGCCGACGGTGCCGAGCTCCTGGCCGAGCCGGAGCGCCTCGCGGGTCTGGCCGAGGATCTGGCCCTCGCCGACGGCCATGGAGTCGAGCCCGGCCGCGACCTGGAACAGGTGGGAGACCGCACCGTCGTCGTAGTGGACGTAGAGGTGCGGGAGCATCGCGTCGGTGGACCTGCCGGACGGCTCGATCAGCAGCCGGGAGAGCTCCTCGACCGAGCCGTGGAACCGGTCCACGTCGGCGTAGATCTCGACCCGGTTGCAGGTCGCGATGACGGTCGCCTCGGTGACGTGCTCGCAGGCGGCCACCGACTGGATGAGCTTGGGGACCGCCTCCGCCTCGAGGGCGACCTGCTCGAGCAGGGACACGGGGGCGGAGTTGTGGGAGACGCCGACGACGAGGACGCTCATGAGGCGTTCACCTCGCCCTGCTTGCGCTGCTCGTGGTAGGCGAGGATCTGCAGCTCGATCGAGAGGTCGACCTTGCGCACGTCGACCCCGTCGGGCACCACGATCACGGTCGGCGCGAAGTTGAGGATGCTGCTGATGCCGGCCTCGACCATCTGGTCCGCGACGTCCTGGGCCGCCGAGGCCGGGGTGGCGATCACGCCGATGGCGACGCCGTGCTCGCGGACGATGCCGTCGAGGTCGGCGAAGTCGCGCACGTCGATGCCGGCGACGCTCTCGCCGCGTCGCTCGGGGTCGGCGTCGAGCAGCGCGACGACCCGGAACCCGCGGCTGCGGAAGCCGGAGAAGTTGGCGAGCGCGTGGCCGAGGTTGCCGATGCCGACGATGACCACGGGCCAGTCCTGGGTCACGCCGATCTCGCGGGCGATCTGGTAGCGCAGGTAGTCGACGTCGTAGCCGACCCCGCGGGTGCCGTAGCTGCCGAGGTAGGACAGGTCCTTGCGGAGCTTGGCGCTGTTGACCCCCGCCGCGCCGGCGAGCTCCTCGCTGGAGCAGGTCGTGGTGCCCTGCTCGACGAGCGTGGTGAGAGCGCGGAGGTAGACGGGCAGGCGCGCGACCGTGGCCTCGGGGATGTCCCGGGCGCTGTCGGTCGTCCGTGCGCTCACCAGACCTTCTCTCCAGCCGGCGGAGGAGGCCTATCCGGGCCTGCGCCACGCCGTCGGCCCAGCCACTCTAGGAGTTTGTGAACGAGAGAACAAAACCGCGGGAGCGTGGTCTTCCCCACGCTTACCGGCCAGTAACCAGGCCCGGTCCGCCCCATGTAACTCTGTGTTACGTCCGCTTGACCGGTGTTGGAACACCGACCTAGACGACGTAACACAGAGTTACATGTTCGACGGCGCCGCCAGCGCCGCCCGCAGCCGCCCCTCGTCGACCCGCCAGAAGTCGTGCTGCCTCCCGTCGACGAGCGTCACCGGGATCTCCTCGGCGTACCGCTCCCGCAGCGCCGGGTCGTCGAGGATCGAGATCTCGTCGTAGGACTCGCCCAGGTCCGCGCACACCCGCTCGATCACGGCCCGGGCGTCGTCGCAGAGGTGGCAGCCGGGCTTGGAGTAGAGGGTGACGCGACCGGTCACGGTCACCTACTCGAGGAGGCCGAGCGCGCGGCGGCGCTCCATGCCGCGCAGCCGCCCCTTCTGGACCTTGCCGGTGACGCCGACGGGGAGCTCGGAGACGACCTCGACCCGGCTGGGCTGCTTGAACCGGGCGAGCCGCTGCTCGCAGTGCGCGCGTACGGCGTCCGCGAGCGCCTCGGGGTCCGCACCGGTCGCGACCACGTAGGCCACCACGGCCTCGCCGGTCACGGGGTCGTCGACGCCGATCACCGCGGCCTCGGTGACACCCGGGACCTCGCGGATCACGTCCTCCACCTCGACCGGGTAGACGTTGAACCCGGAGACGATCACCAGCTCCTTGAGGCGGTCGACCAGGAACAGGTCGCCGGACGCGTCGAGGAAGCCGACGTCGCCGGTGGACCACCAGCCGTCGCCGTCGGGGCCCTGGGCGCCGTCGGGCCAGTAGCCGCTGAACAGGTTCGCGCCGCGGAGCTGGATCTCGCCCGGGTCCTCGCCGTCGGGCTCCCGGCCGGTCTCGTCCACGAGCCGGATCTCGATGCCCGGCAGCGCGGCGCCGACCGAGCCGGGCTGGAGCTCCTTGCTGCACAGGGTGCTGGTGACCACCGGCGAGGCCTCGGTGAGCCCGTAGCCCTGGTGGATGGGGAGCCCGGCGAGCTCGGTGAACTCGGCGCCGAGCTCCGGCGACAGCGGCGCCGAGCCGGAGAGGACGAGCCGCACCGGGCCGAGCCGCTCCTTGAGCCCGTCGACGTCGCGCCAGTAGGCGAAGACCGGCGGCGCGACCGGGACCACGCTGCACGCCTCGTCCTCGATCAGGTCGAGGGTGCCCTGCGGCTCGAAGCGGCCGGTGAGCACCAGCTTGGCGCGGTGCCTCAGCACGACGCCGAGCACCGCGTTGAGGCCGTAGACGTGGAACAGCGGGAGCACGCCGAGCACCACGTCGTCGCCGTGGATCATCGGCGGCTGGACGGCCGCGACCTGGTCGATGTTCGCGAGGAGCGCGCGGTGGGTCAGCATCGCGGCGCGCGGTCGCCCCGACGTGCCGCTCGTGTAGAGGAGCGCGGCGAGCTTCTCGGGGTCCTGCAGCTGCGGGACCGGGCGGGCGGTGTCGGCGCGCAGGTGGTCGTAGGAGCGCTCGCCCGGCAGGAGGGTGCCACCCACCACGACGATGCGGGGGACCACCAGGCGTGCCATCAGGTCGCCCTCGATGGATCCCGCGGGGTAGTCCGTCGACTGCGCCTGCTCGAGGGCCTGGACGGCTTCCCGGACCGCCGTCACCGTGTCGGCGTCGGCGAAGACCATCCGCGCGCCGGAGTCCGCGATCATCCGGGCCAGCTCACCGGCCTGCGAGGTCGGGTTCACCGGTACGGCGACCGCCTGCGTCCGCAGCACGGCGAGGTAGGTCGACACGAACTCGATCCGGTTGCCGAGCACCACCATCACCCGGTGGCCGGCGACGATGCCGGCCGTACCGAGACCGGTGGCGATCCGGCCCACCTCGTCGTCGAGCTCGCCCCAGGTGACCCGGCGGCCGCCGGACTCGACGATCGCGAGCCGGTCGGGGTCCTCGGCCGCGGCCTGCACGAGGAGGTCTGCGACGTCGGTCGCAGGTCCGGCAGCCATGAGCGGATACTTCCACACCCGCGCCTCCCGTTAGGTTGGAACCGTGGTGCCCTCGCGCATGCCGCGCAACCTGCAGCAGAGGTCTGCGCTCGCCGGGGAGGCGGCAGCCGCCGCGGCCGAGGTCGAGACCGCGCTCGACCTCCCCCAGGACCCCGCCGCGGCGGCGTTCTTCGACGTCGACAACACGGTCATGCAGGGCGCCAGCATCTTCCACCTCGCGCGCGGGCTGCACCGCCGCGAGTTCTTCACGACCCGCGAGATCCTCGGCGCGGCCTGGAAGCAGGCCTACTTCCGCGTGGTCGGCGTGGAGGATCCCGAGCACGTCGCGGACGCCCGCAACTCGGCCCTGGGGTTCATCGCGGGCCACACCGTCAAGGAGCTCCAGGACCTGGGCGAGGAGATCTTCGAGGAGGCGATGGCGCACCGGATCTGGCCGGGGACCCGCGCGCTGGCCCAGCTCCACCTCGACCAGGGGCAGCGGGTCTGGCTGGTCACGGCCGCACCCATCGAGATCGCGCAGATCATCGCCCGACGGCTCGGCCTGACGGGCGCAATGGGCACGGTGTCCGAGCATGAGGACGGTGTCTATACCGGTCGGCTGGTCGGCGACATGCTGCACGGCCCGGCCAAGGCGGAGGCGATCAGGGCTCTTGCCGTCCGGGAGTCGCTCGACCTGAGCCGCTGCTCGGCGTACTCCGACTCCTTCAACGACCTGCCGATGCTCTCGCTGGTCGGCGACCCCTGCGCGATCAACCCCGACGCCAAGCTGCGCTCCTACGCCCGCGAGCACGGGTGGCGGGTCCACGACTACCGGACCGGTCGCAAGGCCGCCCGGGCCGGGCTGGTCGTGGGGGCACTGGCAGGCGCCGCGACCGGCGCGGTGGCCGCCGGGATCTCGCTGCGCGGCCGCCGGCACTGACCCGGCGCCACCTCCGAGAGGTGTGGCCAACCCGACGAATCGTTTCCGAGCCGTGACAAAGCCTCTACGATCGGGTATTGCATCGGGGTAGCAGAGGGGAGGGGCTCCTGTGCCCGGAGTGGCAGAGGACGTCGCGCGTGGGCTCGAAGCCCTTCGCGAGGCGGTCGCTCGCGCCCTTTCCGGCGGACCGGGAGACCCACAGCTCGCCCTCGCCCTCGCCGGCGGTCCTCGCCGTACGCCGCCGATACGCCGTCCGATGCGCCGCGTCCGCTGGGCTGGCTGCTGAGCGAGGCGGTCGCCAACGACGAGGTCGGGGCGTCCAAGCGGGCCCCGGGCTCCGGCGGCTTCAACGACGCCGACCAGGCCACCTCCTCCGAGGAGACCGAGGAGGAGCGCACCCGGCTCATCGCCCTGGTCGAGCTGGCCCGCACCGGCGACGCCGAGGCGTTCGGCATGCTCTACGACCACTACCAGGGCTCGGTCTACCGGTTCCTCTTCTACCGCACCCGCTCCAGCACCCTCGCCGAGGACCTCACCTCGGAGACCTTCTTCCGGGCGCTGCGCAGCATGCAGAACTTCCGCTGGCAGGGCAAGGACTTCGGCGCCTGGCTGATGACCATCGCCCGCAACCTCGCCACCGACCACTTCAAGGCGGGCCGGACCCGCCTCGAGCTCGCGACCGAGGACATGGGGCTGCACGACGACACGACCGAGGGCCCCGAGCACGCGGTCCTCGCCGGCCTCACCAACGAGCTGCTGCTCAAGGCGCTCACCGAGCTGCCGAGCGAGCAGAAGGACTGCCTCATCATGCGCTTCCTGCAGGGCATGAGCATCGCCGAGACGGCCGCCGTCCTCGGTCGCAGCGAGGGCGCGGTCAAGCAGCTCCAGCTCCGCGGGGTGCGCAACCTCGCCAAGCTGATGCCCGAGGGGATCCGCTGATGACCGGGCGGCGCGTAACTCCGGTGGCGTGCCCGTCGTTGGGCACTACGTCGTTGCCTCATCACGGGGATGGCAGCGACAACCACATGACAGGACCGCAGTGATGACCTCCCTGTTCCCGGCACGCCGACGTGCCGAGCGCTTCGACTCCATGGTCGAGGGCGGGCGACGAGATGACGTCGACCGCGCCACCTCCGACCTCCTGGAGCTGGTGGGTGCCCTCCGCTCCGCGCCCGAGCCGCAGGCCCGGCCCGAGTTCGTCGCCGACCTGCGGGAGCGGCTGCTGCTCGCCGCGGAGAGCGAGCTCGCCACCGTCACTCCGGCTCGCGAGCGCGACACCGTGTCCCTGCTCACCGTCAAGCCGTCGCGCACCCGCCGCGAGCGCCGGGTCGGCATCGCCCTGGGCGCAGCCGCGATCCTCGGCGCCACCACGTCGATGGCGGTCGCCTCGCAGGGGGCGATCCCCGGAGACGCCCTCTACCCCGTCAAGCGCGCCATCGAGAACACCCAGACCGGGTTCAGCGTGGGCGACGACTCGAAGGGTGAGACCATCCTCGGCAACGCCTCCGGCCGCCTCGACGAGGTCGACACGCTCACCCATCAGTCCCACCCCGACGCCGAGCTGGTGACCGAGACGCTCAACACGTTCTCCGACCAGGCCACCGACGCGGCCGACCACCTGATGTCGGACTACGAGCAGCACGGTCACCAGCAGTCGATCGTGCAGCTGCACCAGTTCACCGCGCAGAGCATGGCCGAGCTCGGCGAGCTCGAGGGCGTCATCCCGGCGGAGGCCCACGACGCGCTGCTCCAGGCCGCCCAGTCGGTCTTCGCCATCGACGCCGCGGCGGTGAACCTCTGCCCCGACTGCGGAGACGGCCTGACCGAGATCCCCGCGCAGGTGCTGGCAGGAGCCACCACCGCCCCGGGCGACGAGGCCACCGACACGGTCGCTGGTGGTGAGCTCCCCGGCACGGAGGTCTCGAGTGGTGACCCCGGTGCTGATCCCACGGACGCCGCGCACGGCAACGCAGGCAAGGGCCACGGGAGCCCGAGCGGCCTGAACCCGCCCGAGACGCCGATCCAGATCCCGCCCAACACCGGCAACACCGGCGACGTCACGACCGGTCCCGGCGACGGGCTCCCCGCCGGCGGCACCGACGCGACCACCGGTGCCCCCGGCACCACGGGTGGCACCGACTCGGTCACCGGCGGTGGCGGGAAGGACGGCAAGGGAGGCAAGGGCGGCGTCAAGCATCCCGTCGACCTGACCCCGGTCACCACCCCGGTCACCACGACCGTCACCGAGGTCGTGACGGGTGTCGTCTCGGGCGTGGCCGGCTTGCTCAACGGGCTCACCGGCAACTAGCGCCGGCCGCTCGGTCGCGCTCGCTGATCAACCACCATCGATCGCATCCGCTGGCGCGGCTGCGATCAGCGGAAGACGGACTGCCGCTGCATGAGCAGCGAGTAGAGCGTCGACTGGATCGTCTCGCGCACCTCGTCGGTGACGTTGAAGACCAGCATCGGGTCCTCGGAGGCGCCGGCGTCGAACTCGTCGGTGCGAATGGGCTCCCCGAACTCCAGGAGCCACTTCGACGGCAGCGGCACCATGCCGAGCGGGCCCAGCCAGGGGAACAGGGGCGTGATCGGCAGGTAGGGCAGCCCGAGCACGCGCGCCAGCGACGGCAGGTTGGCGACCAGCGGGTAGATCTCCTCGGCGCCGACGACCGAGAGCGGGATGATCGGCACCTGGGTGCGCAGCGCCGCGGACACGAACCCGCCCCGGCCGAACCGCTGCAGCTTGTAGCGCTCGGCGTAGGGCTTGCCGATGCCCTTGAAGCCCTCGGGCCACACGCCGACCAGCTCGCCGCCGCGCAGCAGGCGCTCGGCGTCCTCGTTGCAGGCGAGCGTGGTGCCGCCCTTGCGGGCCAGGGTGCTGACGAGGGGTGACTTGAAGACGAGGTCGGCGCCGAGCGGCCGCAGGAACCTGCCGGTGTGGTCGTGGATCGAGACCATCGTCATCAGGCCGTCGACCGGGATGGTGCCCGAGTGGTTGGAGACCACCAGCGCGCCGCCCTCGGCGGGGATGTTCTCGATGCCGCGGACCTCGATGCGGAACCACTTCTGCGCGATCGGGCGCAGCGCGGTCATGAAGAACCGCTCGGTGACCTCCTGGTCGAAGCCGTACTCGTCGACGACGTAGTCACCGGTCACCCGGCGGCGCAGGAAGGAGAGGAAGCGGGCCAGCTGCGGCTCCCACTGGTCGCCGAACAGCTCGCGGGCGGCCTGCCGGAACGCCGAGAGCCAGTCGCCGGCGGGGATGCCGCCGGTGGGAAGCCGCTCCTCGGCGTACGCCGGCGCCCGGGTCTGCGGGGCAGCGGGGCTCGCGGGGGACTCAGAGGTCTCGAGCGACTCGGCCTCGGCAGGTCCGGTGGGCTCGGCGGGCCCGGCGAGGCTGGTGGGCCGCTCGGCGGGCCGGTCCTTCGCGGCGGCCTTGGGCGACGATCTCCGGGCACCGGTGGCCAGGCTGCGCGAGGCGGCGGAGGGCCTGCCACTGCCCTGCCCGCGCCCGGGCCGGCCCCGGGTGCCGATCGGGATGATCTCGGCGTCACCCACGCTGAACGCCGCCCACCTGGTGGAGCGCCGGGGTGTCCTCGACGGGAGGCAGCTGGTCGAGGGCCGCGGTGAGGGCCTTCTCGATCCGGCCACCGGTCGGTGTCAGCCCGGCGGCGAAGTCGGCGAACGCCTCGGGGGTCGTGAACGCGGGCTCGAAGCCGAGCTGCTCGCGCATCCGGGTGGTGTCCACCCCGCGACCGTAGGTGAGGAAGCTGAGCTGTTCCGGAGAGAAGTCCGCGAGTCGGGCACTGCGCAGCACCGACCCGACGCCTCCGACGGCGAAGCCGGGCATCGGCACCGAGGGGCGCTTGAGCCGGCGCAGCGCCTGGGAGAGCATCAGGACGCCGTCGCCAGCGACGTTGTAGGTGCCGGGGATCTCGCTGCGGACGGCGTGGATGAGGACGTCCATGAGGTCCTGCTCGTGCAGGAACTGCAGGCGGGCGTCGAAGCCGAGCACCGTCGGGATCACCGGCAGCCGGAAGTAGGACGTGAGCGGGCTGACCACGTGGGGACCGATCACGTTGGCGCAGCGCAGCGTGGTCACCCGGACGTCGGGGCGGCGCCGGGCGAAGCCGCGGACGTAGCCCTCGATCTCCGCGACGTCCTTCGCGTAGCCGGACCGGGGGCCGCGGCGCGGCTCCATGTCCTCGGTGAACATCGCCGGGTCGCGGTTGCTGGCGCCGTACATCGTGGTCGTCGACTTCACGACCAGGTGCCGGACGCTCGGCGCCTTCTGGCAGGCAGCGAGGAGCTGCATCGTGCCGATGACGTTGAGCTCCTTCATCGTGCCGCGGCCGCCGGCGCTGCCGGGGGTCGAGATGACGCTCATGTGCACGACCGTGTCGACGTTCTCCTTTGCGATCACCTTGGCGATCACCGGGTTGCGGATGTCGGCACGCACGAACGAGACGTCGCCGACGTCACCACGCGGCGGCACGACATCGACGCCGATGACGCGCTCCACGGTGGGGTCGACAGCGAGCGCGCGCGCCGAACGGCGCCCGAGGTCCCGCGAGACCCCGGTCACGAGGACGACCTTGCGTTCGGAGCCGCCCTGGGAGGTGCTCGCCATGTCGTCGGACCCTGACCGGTTGGGGGAGGTGGGGTCGGCGGTTACTTGCCGAGCTTGCGACGCTGCACGCGCGTCTTCTTGAGCAGCTTGCGGTGCTTCTTCTTGGCCATGCGCTTGCGCCGCTTCTTGATGACCGAACCCACGAACAGACCTTTCGACGGAAGGCTGACCCGGACCCGTCGGGAACCGCGTCAGCGCCCCGCGGACAGGACCGCAGGACCGGGCCAGCCTAACGGGCATACGGCGAGGCGCCGAACCCGCGATCCCGAGTGGGCAACGTGAGGTTGCTCGCAGTCGTGGCTTGAAGCGCAATGGGAGCGGTGGGAGCGAAGCGACCCGGTCTTTCCGAGCGAAGCGAGGCACCCCGCGATCGGCCTCCGAGCCGCGGCGACCGCGCCGAAGCGAGCGCAGCGAGCCAGGCGCCGCGAGCAGTCGCCGCGGATTGGGGGCCGAAGCTCGCGGGGGTAATCAACCAGCGGTGTAGAAGCTCTTGCGGAGGTACTCGTTGACGTCCTCTTCGACCACTCGGAAGGAGCGGCCGACGCGCACGGCAGGCAGTTCACCGTTGTGGACCAGGCGATAGACCGTCATCTTCGAGACGCGCATCATCGCCGCGACCTCGGCCACGGTCAGAAACTTCGCGTCCGACATGTCCCCAGAACCAGCCATCGTGCACCGTTCTTTCCTGTGCAGCACGTCATCGGCTTCCCCACCGAAGAACCCCGCGCCGCTCCTAAGGGAGAATAGGGGCAGTTGTGACTCGTGGGGAAGAGGTTCCGGAAAGTGCTCCAAGTGGTCTGGCGTGTCGTCTTGCGCCGGGCGCCTGAACCTGTCCGGCGCCCACTGGTCCAGACCTGCCTCAGGGGAGCGGGTCGAGCCCGTGCAGCGGGAAGACCGCCGAGCGGGTGGCGTTGATCTCCCGGTCCAGCCAGGCGCCCGGGTCGTAGCCCGAGCGCCAGTCCCGGTAGTCCGGGGTCAGCCCGTCCCCCATGGTGCGGGGCGCGGTGACGCCCAGCTTCTCCCGCACGTAGGCGCGCCAGGCCTCCGGCGTCGGCGTCGACGCGTCCAGCGGCGACCCGGAGACCACGCTCAGCAGGTGGCTCCACGCCCGCGGGACCACGTCGACCAGGGCGTAGCCGCCGCCCCCGGTCGCCACCCAGCGGCCGCCGGCGACCTCGTGCGCGAGCTCGTGCAGCGCGACGTACGCCGCGCGCTGGCCGTCGACGCTCAGCATCAGGTGCGCGAGCGGGTCCTCCGCGTGGGAGTCGCAACCGTGCTGGGTGACAAGGACGTCGGGCGCGAACTCGCGGACCAGGTCGGGCACGACGGCGTGGAAGGCGCGCAGCCAGCCGGCGTCGCCGGTGCCCGGCGGCAGCGCCACGTTGACCGCGCTGCCCTCGGCGCCCGCGCCGCCCACGTCGTCGCTGAAGCCGGTGCCCGGGAACAGGAACTTCCCCGACTCGTGCAGCGAGATGGTGAGCACCCGCGGGTCGTCCCAGAAGATCGCCTCGACGCCGTCGCCGTGGTGGACGTCGACGTCGACGTACGCCACCCGCGCGGCGCCCTGGTCGAGCAGCCAGCGGATGCCGACCGCGACGTCGTTGTAGACGCAGAAGCCGCTGGCCCGGTCGGGCATGGCGTGGTGCAGGCCGCCGGTGATGTTGGCGCTGTGCAGCGACTCCCCCGACCAGACCTGCCGGCACGCCTCGAGGCTGGCCCCGACCACGTGCGCGGCGGCCTCGTGCATCCCGAGGAAGACGGGGTTGTCGTCGCTGCCGAGGCCGACCTGGAGCTGCGCGGCACCGGTGGTCCCGGCCCGCTGCACCGCCTCGATCAGCGCGGACTCGTGGACGGTGGCGATCTGGTCGAGGGTGGCCATCGGCGCCGGGACCACGCGCAGCGGCCCGGCCGTGACGCCGAGCTCGTGGGCGAGCTGCATGGTCAGGTCGACGCGGACCGGCGACATCGGGTGGGCCGGACCGAAGTCGTAGTCGGTGAGCGTCGGGTCGAACACCACCGTGCTCGGACCTGCGCACTCCATGCTCGGACGCTATCCTGATCCCGTGCTGACGACGTCGACCCTCCTGTGGTGGCCCGCCTGACGGCGGTCCCCTTCCGAAGCACACCCACTTCAATCGGCCGCCCACGGGCGGCCGTTCTGCGTTTCCGGCACCGTCCGTGGGCTCTCATCCAAGGAGCTCCACCTCATGACCAAGCAGACCCGCACGCTCTCCCTGCTCACGCCGTCCGGCCGGCTCACCCTCGGCAGCTACCTCGGCGCGCTGCTGCCCATGTCACGCCGCCAGGAGGACGCCTTCTACGGCGTCTCCGACCTGCACGCGATGACCACCGAGCACGACCCACGCCTGCTGCGCTCGTACGCCGACGAGACGGCCACGCTCTTCCTCGCCGTCGGGCTCGACCGGGCCACATTGTTCCGGCAGAGCCACGTGCCGGCGCACGCCCAGCTCGCCTACCTGCTCGAGTGCGTCGCCACCACCGGCGAGCTGAACCGGATGATCCAGTTCAAGGAGAAGGGGCGCGGCGTCGACTCGACCCGGGTCTCGCTGTTCACCTATCCCGCGCTGATGGCGGCCGACATCCTGCTCTACCGCCCCGAGCAGGTCCCCGTGGGCGCCGACCAACGCCAGCACGTGGAGCTGACCCGCGACCTGGCCCTGCGGTTCAACCGCCGCTACGGCGAGGTCTTCACGGTGCCCGAGGTGGTGGTGCCGGAGGGCGGCACCGCGCGCGTGATGGACCTGCTGCACCCCGACCGCAAGATGTCGAAGTCCGCCGACGCGGCCGGCTCGGTCTACCTGCTCGACCCGCCGGACGTCGTGCGGAAGAAGGTGGCGCGGGCGGTCACGGACTCCGAGACCGGGCCGGGCGCCGTACGCCGGTCGCCCGACAAGCCGGGCGTCACCAACCTGCTCGACGTCCTGGAGGCGTGCGGCGGATCGCCCGACGGGATCGACACCTACGGCGCCCTGAAGCGCGCGGTCACCGACGCGGTCGTGGCGACCCTGGCGCCGATCCAGAAGCGCTACGCCGACCTGGCCGCCGACCCGGTGCACGTGACCCAGGTCTTCGCGTCCGGCGCCCAACGCTGTCGGGAGGTGACTGCCCCGGTGCTGGCCGCGGCGACGACAGCGATCGGGCTGTGAGTCAGGGCGTCCGCAGCCACACCTCGCGCAACAGGTGACCGTTCTCGTCGGCGCCACCGACGACGACGAGCTCGTCGCCGACCCAGACCCCGGTCAGCTCCTGCTCCAGCTCCGAGTCGGGTCGCCCGAGGCGGCCCCAGCTGCCGGTCTGGTCGTCGTAGACGAAGCCCGCGGTCGCGAACAGGGACCCGTCCGACGCCTCGACCCGCCACGCTCCCGTGTCGAGGTCCCGCTCGAGGTCCTCGTAGCCGGGGACACCGGGGATCTCGGACCACCGGCCGGTGGCGACGTCGAGCGCACCGGCATGGGGATACCAGCGGTCCCAGCCGTTGACCTGGCCCCCGTCCGCGCCGCCGATCTCGACTCCGACCAGCCGCTCGCCGGTCCAGTGGTGGAGCGGGCCGATCATCCCGGTGCGCGGGAGCCGCTGCCACGAGCTGCCGTCCCAGAGGTCGGCCTGGGTGAGGGTCGGCTCGTCGGGTGCGGCCTCTTCGTAGTTGACCCCGGTGAGCACGACGCCGTCGTCGGTCGCGAACACCGAGCCGTCCGTGAGGCGCGGCGTCAGTGGGTCCTCCGGCAGCTGGCTCCAGGTCCGCGTCGCGAGGTCGAGGAGGTGCACCCGTCGTTGGTCGTGGGTGTAGACGAGGCCGCGGTGCGCCGTCTCCGGCCCGGTCCCGGTGGGAGGAGCGGGCAGCTCCGCCCACGTGTCGGTCCCGGGCGTGTAGCTCCACCAGCCGTGCGCGTCACCGACCACGAGCTCGCCGTCGACCAGGACGTGCCCGGTCGCCCGGTCGAGGTCCATCGGCACGTCGGCGATCGGCCGCCACGAGTCGGTGCCGGGGTCGTAGGCCGCCCCGTCCCGGGCGGTGTCGTCCAGGACGATGCAGTCGGCGCCCGGTGGGCACGGCGGACCGGTGTGCCCGCCGAGGGCGAGGACCTCCTTCCCCGTCCAGACGAGCAGCGGCGCGTACCGCGCAGGGAGCGGCAGGTCCGCAGCGCGGGTCCACTCGGCTGCCGCTGCGCTGCCGGTGGGCGCGCCGTCGCCCTCACCGCAGCCCGTCGCGACCAGGGCGAGGGCGGCCAGCAGCGCGGCGTGGCGGACGCGGCTCACGAGGGATGGACGGGCGTCGCGTCCGAACGGCTCCTTCGTCACCCGGTCATGAACGTCGCGATGACCCGGCCCAGCTCTTCGCCGGCGTCCTCCTGGAGGAAGTGGCCGGCGTTCGCGAGGGTGGGATGGTCGAGGCCGTGCGCACCGGGGACGTGTCCCTGGAGGATCGCGTCCATGCCTCCGGTGATCGGGTCGGAGTCGCTGAAGGCGGTGAGGAAGGGCCGGTCCCACTCGCCGATCGCGGCCCAGGCCAGCCGGTTGGCCGGGGTGGCCGGGTCGTCCGGCCGGGTCGGCACCAGGGTGGGCATCGCGCGGGCGCCGGCCTTGCTCTCCTCGGTCGGGAACGGTGCGTCGTACGCCGCCCGGACCTCGTCGCTCATCCCCCGCACGCACCCGGAGGCGACCAGCCGCCCGATGTCGAGCACCTCGGCCTTCTCGACCGCGTTGCGGAACATCCACCAGATCTCGGGCATGTCGAGGTCGCCGGTCGGGAGGCCGGTGTTGGCGGCCACGACGCGCGCGAACCGGCGGGGGTGCTCGGCCACCAGCCGCAGCCCGATCAGCCCGCCCCAGTCCTGCCCGACCAGGGTCACCTCGTGCAGGTCGAGGTGGTCCAGCACCAGCTCGCGTGTCCACTCGACGTGCCTGGCGAACGTGTGGTCCTCCCGCGCGAGCGGCTTGTCCGAGCGCCCGAACCCGACCAGGTCGGGCGCCACGCACCGGATGCCGGCCCCGGTGAGGACCCGGATGACGTGCCGGTAGAGGAACGACCACGACGGCTCGCCGTGCAGCAGCAGGGCGACCGGCCCGTCGGCGGTGCCATCGACGGGCCGCGCGTCGACGTACGCCATCCGCAGCGTGCCGCCGTCGGGATCGGCGACCTCGGCGTACGACGCCGGCCAGGGGAAGTCCGGCAGGTCGACGAAGCGGTCCTCGGGCGTGCGGTAGCAGTCCACGGGGGTCAGTGTCCCAAGGCGGCGGCATCGCGCTCGGCCAGCGCCTTCAGGTTGAGGAGCTGGCGCCGCATCATCACCAGGTCGCCCCAGGCCAGCGCATGCGCCCGGACCCGGGCGAGGCGTCCGTCCGCGGACGCGGCCAGGCGACAGACGATCCGCGAGTCGAGCCCGTCGGGCTCGGCGGCGTACGTGACGGCGACCGGGCCGAACAGCCGCTCCCCGCGGGGTGTGGTCATCGCCGTCCACTGGTGCCCGTCGTCGTACGACGTGAGCCGGAAGACCACCGCCATGGTCTGCCCGAGCTCGAGCTCGTCCGCTCCAGAAGTCAGGGAGTCGGGGCTGCGGCGACCAAGGTTGTCGATCCAGTCGTAGGAGTACGGCGCGACCGCGACCTGGCAGACCCACCGCCAGGTCAGCGCGGCCGGCGCCTGCACCGAGATCGCGCGGGTGAGCAGCCGGGCACCGGGCAGCAGGTCGTCGGCCGGGTAGTGGCGCCCGGCCTCCTCGGGGGTCGCACCCCACACCATCGGCAGTCGGACGTCCACACCCCGAGTCTGGCGTTGCGCAGAGGGCGCCGTCGTCCTACTGGGGGCTGAGGTTCAGTCGCCCTCGGCGAGCTGGCGGGAGCGGTCGCGGGCCGCCTCCATCGCGGCGAGGAACGCCGCACGCACCTTGTGCACCTCGAGCTCGCGCAGCGCCGAGGCCGTGGTGCCGCCCGGCGAGGTCACCTGCTCGCGCAGCACGGTCGGGTGGGTGCCGGTCTCGCGCAGCATCTTGGCCGAGCCGACCAGGGTCTGGATGACCAGCTCGGACGCGGTGGTGCGGGGCAGGCCGAGATGGACTCCGGCCTCGATCATCGACTCCACGACGAAGAAGATGTAGGCCGGTCCGGAGCCGGAGATCGCGGTGACGGCGTCCTGCTGGCGCTCCGGGATGCGCAGCACCTTGCCGACCGAGGCCATCAGCTCCTCGGCCTCGCGCAGGTGCTCCTCGGAGCAGTGCGAGCCGGGCGAGACCGCGGCCATGCCCTCGTCGACGAGCGCCGGGGTGTTGGGCATGACCCGCACGACCGCGACCCCGTCCGGCACCCGCGACTCGATGAACGACGTGGTGATGCCGGCGGCGAGCGAGACCAGCAGCTGGCCAGGGCGCAGCGTCGGGCCGATCTCGTCGAGCAGGTCGGCCATGTCCTGGGGCTTGACCACGATCGCGACGGTGTCCGCCTTGGAGGCGGCCTCGACGTTGCCGACGACCGCGACGCCGTACCGCTCCTCGAGCTCGTGCGCCCGCTCGGCCCGCTTCTCGCCGACCAGGAGCTGGTCGACGCGGCGGCCGGCGCGCACCAGCCCCGAGAGCAGGGTCTCGCCCATGACTCCGGCGCCGAGGATGGCGGTCTGCTTCACGGTGTGCTCATTTCGGGGCGTCACTTCTTGGAGATCAGCGATCGCAGGAAGAATGTCAGGTTCTGCGGGCGCTCGGCGAGCCGGCGCATCAGGTAGCCGTACCACTCCTGCCCGTAGGGGATGTAGACCCGGACCCGCTCCCCCGCCTTCACGAGCCGGCGTTGCTCGTCGGGACGGATGCCGAAGAGCATCTGGAACTCGTACGGACCCCTGGTCGCGGCCGTAGCGGGACGCGAGCGTCGAGGCGATCTCCACGAGCCGCGGGTCGTGGGTGGCGACCATCGGGTAGCCCTGGCCGGCGAGCAGCACCTTGAGGCACCGGACGTAGGACCGGTCGACGTCGAGGTCGGACTGGAAGGCGACCTCCTCCGGCTCGTTGTAGGCGCCCTTGCACAGGCGCACCCGCGACCCCTCGTAGGCCAGCGCCCGGCAGTCCGCCTCGGTGCGGTGCAGGTAGGCCTGCAGCACCGCCCCGGTCTCGGGGAAGTCCTTGCGCAGGTCGCGCAGGATCGCCAGCGTCGAGTCGGTGGTGGTGTGGTCCTCCATGTCGAGGGTGACCGTGGTGCCGGCGTTGCGGGCGGCGCGGCAGATGGTGCGCGCGTTCTCGAGCGCGATCTTGTGGCCGTTGTCCGGCAGCGCCTGCCCGACCGCGGACAGCTTCACCGAGACCTCGGCCATCCGGGTCAGCCCGCGGGCGGAGAGCTGGCTGAGCACCTCGAGGTACGCCGTCACCGTGGCGTCCGCCTGGTCGGCGTCGAGGGTGTCCTCGCCGAGGAAGTCGAGGGTCACCCGGATCCCCACGTCGACCTGCCGCGCCGACGCCTCGACGACCGCCTCGGTCGTCTCGCCCGGGACGTAGCTGCGCACGATCCCCGCCGAGACCGGCATCGTGCTGACCAGGTTCTTCACCATCTCGCTGCGGCTCAGCATCAGCAGTGGCCGGCTCATCAACGCCATGCCAGACAGGCTACGACCCGTGGCCGCCACGCCCGGTGCTCGGTCGCGATAGTCCCTGACGTTCTGACCAGCCGCGCGGCGTGTCTCCGGTCAGAACGTCAGGGACTATCGGTCCCTACGGCGTACGCCGCCGCAGGGTCGCCGCGCCGAGGGCGAGCGCCGCGACGGCGAACGCCGCCACGACCAGCAGGTCGACCCACACGTCCGACGTCGAGGTGCCTCGGGTGAGGTGGGACATCGCGTCGACGGCGTAGGACAGCGGCAGCACGTCGCTGACGGCGTGGAGCACGCCGGGCAGCGAGTCGCGGGGCACGAACAGGCCGCACAGCAGGATCTGCGGGAAGACGATCGCGGGCAGGAACTGCACGGCCTGGAACTCGGTCCTGGCGAACGCGCTGACGAACAGGCCGAGCGCCGAGCCGAGCACGGCGTCCGCGACCGCGACCAGGCCGAGCAGCAACACCGAGCCCTGGATGTCGAGGTCGAGCAGGCCCACGCTCACCCCCACCGCGAGCAGCGCCTGGAGGGCGGCGACGACCCCGAACGCGACGGCGTAGCCGAGCAGGAAGTCCAGCTTGCCCATCGGCATCGCCAGCAGCCGCTCGAGGGTGCCGCTGGACCGCTCGCGCAGCGTGGTCACGCTGGTGACGAGGAACATCACGATGAACGGGAACATCGCGAGCAGCGCCGGCCCGAACTTGTTGAAGGGGTCGCCGAGCGAGTCCAGGAACATCCACCACATGAGCGAGATCAGCAGGCACGGCAGGACGAGCAGCATCGCCGCCGTGCGGTGGTCGCGCCGGACCTGGGTGAGCACCCGGCCCGCGACGGCGAGCGTGATCCGGCCGGAGATCGGCAGCGTCATGCCGCCACCTCCTCGACGAGCTTGAGGAACGCCGACTCGACGTCGTCGGTCCCGGCGGCCTCCTTGACGGCGGCCGGGGTGTCGTGCGCCAGGATCACGCCCTCGCGCATCAGCAGCAGCTGGTCGCAGCGCTCTGCCTCGTCCATGACGTGGCTGGAGACGAGGACCGCCGCACCCTCGTCGGCGAGCCGGTGGAAGAGCACCCAGAGGTCGCGGCGCAGCACCGGGTCGAGGCCCACCGTGGGCTCGTCGAGGACCAGCAGGTCCGGGCTGCCCAGCAGTGCCACGGCGAGGCTGGCCCGCGAGCGCTGGCCGCCGCTGAGCCGGCCCACCTGCGCGTCCGCGTGGGAGCGGAGGTCGACCGCGTCGATCGCCTTGTCCACCTCGGCGTCCGCGCAGCCGAGCACGCGAGCGAAGAAGCGCAGGTTCTCGGCGACGGTGAGGTCGTCGTACACGCTGGGCTCCTGGGTGACGTAGCCGATCCGCCGGCGCAGGGACGCGCTGCCCGCGGGCTCGCCCAGCACGCTCACCTCGCCGCCGGCGACCTGCTGCACGCCGACGATCGCGCGCAGCAGCGTGGACTTGCCGCAGCCGCTCGGACCGAGCAGGCCGGTGACCCCGGACCCGATCGTCAGGTCGAGCCCGTCCAGCACGGGCCGGTCCCGCACGACCGTCAGCCCGCGCACCTCGATGACGTTATTCACCATGCGATGAATTATGCCTCGTGAATGCCCTGGGCGCAATTCATCACCCGATGTAACTCACCGTTACGCCCACTACTCGGGGAGTAATAACGCCCAGGAAGCAGACGTAACGGTGAGTTACATGTGAGATCGGCGCCCTACGGGAGCGGCCCGGTGAGGTACCGCTGAAGCGTCGGCGCGTAGATGGCGACCACCTCGTCCGCGGTCATCGAGGCGACCGGCTCCACCGCGAGCAGGTAGCGCACCAGGATCAGGCCGAGGACCTGGCTCGCGAGCAGGGGCATCCGGACCTCGGGACGGTCGATGCCGAGCGCGACGCCCACCGGCCCGAGCACCGCGGGCAGGAAGCCGTCGCGGAGCAGCCGCTGGCCGTCGGGCTCGACCACCCCGCGGAAGACGCCGAGCAGGGGCAGCTGCAGCTCGGGGTCGTCCCAGATCGACAGGAAGACCCTCAGCATCCGCTCGCCCGCGCCGTCCGGTCCGGGCGCGATGGCCGGAGCGAGCGCGACCCGCGGGTCGATCGGCAGCTCGAGCGCGGCCAGGAACAGGTCGTCCTTGCTCCCGAAGTAGTGGTGCACCAGCGCCGCGTCGACCCCGGCCGCGGTGGCGACCGCGCGGACCGACGTGCCGGCGTACCCGTTCGCCGCGAACAGCGACCGTGCCTCGGCCAGGATCGCGGCCCGGGTGTCGGGCGAGCCGGGTCGCCGACCGCGACGGGTGCTGGAGGCCACGACGACACCGTACGGCGCGAGGTGTACCTCCCCGGGAGTACGCCGCCCGCCACCGGAGGCGGAAGAGCCTCCCCCGGCACGACGACCCAGGGGCGGTCCGCGACCGAGAGTCGAGGCATGACGAACCAGACCCTTCCTCCTCGTTCCACACCGACGCCCGACCACGACCCGGCCGAGCCGCGCCGCTCCGGTCGCGTCTCCCGAGCGCTCAGCGCCCACCCGCGCCGCAGCCTGCTCGCGGTGTTCCTGTTCGTGCTCGTCGCGGGCTTCTTCGGTGGACCGCTCGCCGGGGCCCTCGACTCCTCGGGCGGGTTCGCCAGCGACGACGCCGACTCCGTCCGGGCCATCGACAGGATCGAGGCCGCCACCGGCACCGAGCCGGGCCCGGGCATCGTGATCGTCGTCGACACCCCGGACGGGCTGCCCGCCGACGCGGACCGGGTCCAGCAGGTGACCGACACGGTCGGGGCCGAGCCCGGCGTCACCCAGGTCCTGTCCCCGACGACGACTCGCGGCGATCCCGGCGCGCTGGTGTCCCACGACGGGACCCAGGTCCTCGTGCTCGCCACCCTGTCGGCGGACGCCGCCGACGAAGACGTGGCCCAGGCGGTCCTGGACGACTTCGACGGACAGGACGACGTGACCGTCGGCGGCTCGTCGGTCGCGGACATGCAGATCGGCGACACCGTCACCGAGGACCTCGGGCGCGCCGAGATGATGGCCTTCCCGCTGCTGATCCTGCTGTCGCTGGTCTTCTTCCGCGGCCGCGGCGCCCTGATCCCGCTGGTCGTGGGGATGACCACCGTGCTCGGCACGTTCCTGGTCCTCACCGGCGTCAACCAGCTCTACGGGCTGAGCATCTTCGCTCTCAACCTGGTCATCGGCCTGGGTCTCGGACTGGCCATCGACTACAGCCTCTTCCTGCTCACCCGCTACCGCGAGGAGCTGGCCGCCCAGGGCCCGACGACCGGCGCGGTGCTCACCACGATGCGTACGGCGGGACGGACCGTCGCGTTCTCGGCCAGCACGGTCGCGGTGGCCCTGGCCGCGCTCACCGTGTTCCCGCTCGGGTTCATCAAGTCGATGGGGATCGCCGGTGCCACCGTCGCGGTCGTCGCCGCGGTCGCCTCGCTGGTGGTCGCGCCCGCGATGTTCGGCCTGTGGGGCGCCAAGCTCGCCCGCAAGGACCGTGGCCGGACCGCGGAGCGCGGCCGCTGGTACCGCCTCTCCCACGCCGTCATGCGCCGGCCCGGCGCGGTCGCGATCGCGACCGGGGTCGTGATGCTCGTCTTCGCCGCGCCAGCCCTGCGGGCCGAGTGGAGCCCGATCGACAGCTCGGTCATCCCGACCGACAAGAGCGCGCGCACGGTCGCCGACGCGACCGAGTCGGAGTTCGGCGGCAGCGGCGCGAGCCCGCTGACGATCGCGGTCACCACCAGTGGTCGTGGCGGCGCGGCCGAGGTCGCGGCGTACGCCGACCGGGTCAACGCCCTGCCCGACGTCGCCACCCCCGGCACCCCCGTGAAGCTCGACGACACCACGTGGCAGCTGGACGTGTCCGCTGCCGGCGAGCCCGCAGGCGACACTGCGCAACGGCTGGTCGAGGAGACCCGGGCCGTCGACGCGGGCCCGGGCGTCGACGCGCTGGTGGCCGGCCCGGCCGCCGACTTCGTCGACCAGCAGTCCGCGATCGGTAGCCGGCTGCCGCTGGCCCTCGGCCTCCTGGTCGCGCTCACGTTGCTGGTGCTCTGGCTGATGACGGGATCCGTGGTGCTGCCGATCAAGGCGGTGCTGATGAACGCGCTGACCGTCGCGGCCAGCCTGGGCGCGCTGACCTTCGTCTACCAGGACGGCCGCCTGACCGGCCTGCTCGGCTACACGCCGAACGGAGGGGTGGAGGCCACCGACTTCCTGGTCACCGCCACGCTGATCTTCGCCCTGTCGACCGACTACGGCGTCTTCCTCCTGGGGCGGATCAAGGAGCTCCGCGACGGCGGCCTCGGCGAGCGCGAGTCGGTCGCGGTCGGCGTCCAGCGGACCGGTGCGGTCGTCACGGCCGCGGCGATCCTGCTGGCGGTGGCGATCGGCGCGTTCAGCACCAGCTCGATCTCGTTCATCCAGCAGATCGGGGTGGCCACGGCGTTCGGGGTCCTCGTCGACGCGTTCGTGGTCCGGTCGCTGCTGGTGCCGTCGCTGATGGGGCTGCTCGGCAAGTACAACTGGTGGGCCCCGATGCCGCTGCGCCGGCTGCACGACCGGCTGGACACATCACTGGGGCTTCGCGAGTGACACGAGGCGCGACGCGCACCTACGGTCACACCATGAGGCGGCAGCTGATCCTCGACCTGGGGATCGCTGCCGTCCTCGTGGCCGCGATGGTGGTCGAGATGGTCGTGCGCAGCGACCACCGCACCGAGGTGACACCGCTCGGCATCGCGGCCTGCGTGGTCGCGGTGCTGCCGACCTTCGCCCGGCACCGGCACCCGGGCTGGTCGATGGGGGCCTGCATGGCCCTGGTCTTCGGTGTCCTCGCGATCGTCGACGTGCACAACACCGCGCCGTTCTCGAGCATGCTGTGCGGCTACAGCCTGGCGCTCGTCGCCGACCGCCGCCGACTGGCGGTCGCCGCGCTGGTGCTGGTGCCGGCCGTGCTCGCGGCGATCCTGCTCTACAGCGACGACCGCACCCTGCTCGACCCCGAGGTCCCGAAGAACCTCGTCTTCGTCGCCGCGCCCCTGATCCTCGGCAGGGCGGTCCGCAACCAGCGCAACTACCTGGCGGCCCTCGTCGACCGCGCCGAGACGGCGGAGCGGACCCGCGACGAGGAGGCGCTGCGCCGCGTCGGTGAGGAGCGGCTCCGGATCGCGCGCGACGTGCACGACGTGGTGGCCCACGCGATGGTGGCGATCAACGTGCAGGCAGGGGTGGGTGCACACCTGCTCGACCGCGACCCCAAGCAGGCCCGCCGTACCCTCCAGGACATCGAGAAGGTCAGCGGCGAGGCGCTCTCCGACCTGCGGTCGACGCTCGGCGTGCTGCGCGAGGGTGCGGCCGACGACGGGGCGCCGGTCCGGCCGGCGCAGAGCCTGCGCGAGCTCGACGAGCTGGGCGAGAGCCTGCGCACGGCCGGCATCGAGGTCGACCTCGACGTCGACCCGGCGACGGCCACGCTGCCGGCGTCGGTCACCACGATCGGCTACCGGATCGTGCAGGAGGCGCTCACCAACGTGGTCCGGCACGCCGGCGGCTCGCACGCTCGGGTCCGGGTGACGCGGGCCGACAACACCGTGGTGATCGAGGTCGACGACGACGGAGGCGGCGCGGCCTCGACGGCGCCGCCCGGGGCCGGGCAGGGCGTCCGCGGCATGCGCGAGCGCGCCCAGGCGGCCGGCGGGACGCTGGAGGCCGGGCCGCTGGCGGGGGGCGGCTGGCGCGTCGTGGCGACGCTGCCGACCGGTGTGCCGACAGGAGCGCCGTGACGATCCGGGTCCTGGTGGCCGACGACCAGACGCTGGTCCGGGCCGGCTTCCGTGCCCTGCTCGACTCCGAGGACGACATCGAGGTCGTGGGCGAGGCCGTCGACGGTGCGGACGCGGTCGCCCTCGCCGTGCAGACCCGGCCGGACGTCGTGCTCATGGACATCCGGATGCCCCGGCTCGACGGCCTCGAGGCAACCGCGCAGATCGTGGCGGACCCAACCCTGTCCGGCACGAAGGTGCTGGTGCTCACCACCTTCGAGCTGGACGAGTACGTCTTCGGCGCGCTGCGGGCGGGCGCGTCCGGCTTCCTCCTCAAGGACGTCGGTCCGGTGGCCCTCATCGACGCCGTACGCCTCGTCGCCGACGGCCAGGGGCTGCTCGCGCCGGCCGTGACCCGCCGGCTCATCGAGGCGTTCGTGGCGGCGTCGCCCACCGACGGCTCGACCGAGCAGCCGGCGCCCGCGACCGACCCACTCCCCGAGCTCACTCCGCGGGAGCGCGAGGTCCTCACCCTGGTCGGCCGGGGCATGTCCAACCAGGAGATCGCCGCGCACCTGGTGCTCTCACCGCTCACCGCCAAGACCCACGTGTCGCGGCTCTTCACCAAGCTCGGCGCGCGTGACCGGGCCCAGCTCGTCGTGGTCGGCGTACGAGGCCGGGCTGGTGGGCTGAACGCTAGGGCGTCGGCGCTGTGTTTCGAGACGCGTCGCGCGCCCTTCGCAGGCTCAGGCCCCGCCGACGCTCCTCAACCTTCTCGGCTGTCGCCCGTCCCTCGCAGGCTCGGTCCGCGCGGCCTCGAAAAGTGCTCGCGTGCGAACTCGAGCGACTCGCGCAGGTCCGTCTCCCGCTCCTCGCGCGAGGACGCCTTGCGGGTGTTGATCTCGACCACGATCTCGCCGCGGAACCCGGTGCCGGCGACGTGCCGCAGGAAGTCGGCGGCGCCGACCGCGCCGCGGCCCGGGACCAGGTGCTCGTCCTTCGCCGACCCGGTGCCGTCGGTGAGGTGGATGTGCCGCAGCCGGGAGCCGAGCCGGTCGGCCATCGCGATCGGGTCGTCCTGCGCGATCGCGGCGTGCGAGAGGTCGATGGTCGTGTTGGCGTAGGACTCCGCGGAGGGGTCCCACCCCGGCATGTACATCTCCATGCCGCGCTTGGTGGAGGCGCGCCACGGATACATGTTCTCGACCGCGAACGCGATCCCCGTCGACTCCTCGAGGGCCGCGATGCCGTTGACGAAGTCGCGCGCGTACTCCTTCTGCCAGCGGAACGGCGGGTGCACGACCACCACCTCGGCACCGACCGCCTTCGCCATCTCGGCGGAGCGCTCGAGCTTGCCCCAGGGCTCGGTGCCCCAGACGCGCTGGGTGAACAGCAGGCACGGCGCATGGATCGCCGAGACCGGCATCGCGTGGTGCTCGGAGAGCTGCTTCACCGCGGAGATGGACTGGCTCAGGGCATCGATCACCATCACCTCGACGGCGTCGTAGCCGAGGCTGGCGGCGTACCCGAACGCGTGCGCGGACGACTCGGGGTAGACCGAGGACGTGGAGAGACCGACCCGTGGGGTGCTCAAGAGCGCAGCACCGGGAGCTGGTCGAGCCGCTCGAGGATGACGCCCTCGCGCAGCGCCCACGGGCAGATCTCGAGCTCGGTGAGGTCGAAGATGTCCATGCAACCCTCGGCGACCAGCGCGCCCGGGAGGATCTGGTGGGCGCGGCTCGGCGAGACCCCGGGCAGCCCGGCGAGCTCGTCGGGCGACATCGCCACCAGCTTGGGGATCCACTCGCGCAGCTCGTCGAGCGGCAGCGTGCGCGGGACCAGGTTGCCCTCGGTCGAGGGTGCGGCGCCGCAGATGCGGGCCAGCGAGCGGAACGTCTTCGACGTCGCGGCCGCGCGGTCCGGCGGGCCCCCGCGCAGCAGGTGGCCGGCGTCGTGGGCGATCTCGGCGCGGATCTCCCGGCGCAGCGCTCGGACGGTCTCCTCGTCGGCGGT
Organism: uncultured Actinomycetota bacterium; assembly: GCA_963766475.1. GTDB lineage: Bacteria > Actinomycetota > Actinomycetes > Propionibacteriales > Nocardioidaceae > Nocardioides. The sequence continues at coordinate 126,116 of CAVXZS010000017.1, forward strand.
CCCGTCCCGGAAGTGCGCGCGGGCCAGCCGGGCCGCACCCAGCGGCAGCGACCAGGCCACGTCGGGCGCCTCGTCCGCACCTCCCGCGATCTCGAGCGACCCGCCGCCGATGTCGAAGACCGCGAGCCGGCCGGCCGACCAGCCGAACCAGCGGCGTACGGCCAGGAACGTCAGCCGCGCCTCGTCCTCGCCGGCCAGGACCTCGATCATCACGCCGGTGCGCTCCTGGACGTGCTCGAGGACCTCGTCGCTGTTGCCGGCGTCGCGGACCGCGGAGGTCGCGAACCCGAGGATGTCCTCGCACCCCTTGTCCTCCGCCACGCGCAGCGCCTCGGCGGTGAACGCGGTCAGCGCGTCGATCCCGGTCTGGGAGACGTCACCGGACTCGTCGAGGTGCTCGGCGAGGCGGAGCGGCTGCTTGAGCTTGTACGCCGGCAGCGGCGCGGCGCCGCCGTGGGCGTCCACCACGAGCAGGTGCCCGGTGTTGGAGCCGATGTCCAGGACCCCCACGCGCATGGACCCAAACCTACCCGCGTGGAGTCCGGCCGTAGTCTGAACGGGTGCCCGAGGTCGACCTGGTGTTCCCCCGTGCCTTCGTCGAGTTCGTGAACCCCGACGACGAGTCCGAGGTGATGCGCTGCGACCTGACCTGGCTCACCTCCAGCTACCACTGCATCTTCGGCCAGGGCTGCCAGGGCATCTACAAGGAGTCACCCGACGTGGGCTGTTGCGCCCTCGGCGCGCACTTCGCGGACAAGGACGACGAGAAGCGGGTCGCCGACTACGTCGGGATGCTCGACGAGACGCTGTGGCAGTTCCGGCCGGAGCTCAAGAAGGGCCGGACGAAGGTCAAGAAGAGCGACTGGATCGACGTCGACGAGGAGGGCGAGCGCAAGACGATGGTCGTCGAGTACGACGGCCAGTCGGCGTGCATCTTCCACAACCGCAACGACTTCCACCTCGGCGCCGGCTGCGCGCTGCACGCGCTGGCCTTCGTGCTGGAGAAGAACCCTCTCGAGACCAAGCCCGACGTCTGCTGGCAGCTGCCGATCCGGCGTACCTTCCGCACCGTCAAGCGCCAGGACGGCACCGAGTACACCGAGGTCTCGATCAGCGAGTACGACCGCCGCGGCTGGGGTCCGGGCGGACATGACCTCGACTGGTACTGCACCGGCAACACCGAGGCGCACACCGCGCCGGAGCCGCTCTTCGTGAGCAGCGCGGCCGAGCTCACCGAGCTGATGGGCAAGGCGGCGTACGACGAGCTGGCGCGCCACTGCGAGGCGCACCTGCGTTCGCGCTCGGCGCTGGCCATCCATCCGGCCGACCCGCGGACCTGACTCCGACCTGCACGTGCCCTGCGGCTCGGCCTCCGCTCATCGAGCGTGTCGAGGTGTCCGCAGCCGAGGCGCGCGGGCGAGTCTCGGGGCCAGCCTCGGGGCGGCTTGCGGTGCCGCTGCTCAACCATCTCGACGTCAAGAGATTGCCACCCCGCTTTGGTCACGCGCACCTTCGCCGTTCACAATCTCTGCATGCGTCTCGACCACTTGTCCTTCGCCGCCGGACCCGATGGCCTGGCCGCGACGGCCGAGCGGATCGGCGCCCAGCTCGGCACCGAGTTCGTGGACGGTGGCGTGCACCCGCGGTTCGGCACTCGCAACATGGTGCTGCCGCTGGCCGACCACACCTACCTCGAGGTCGTCGAGGTCCTCGACCACCCGGCCTCCGACAAGGCGCCGTTCGGCCAGGCGGTCCGCGCCCGGTCCGCGCACGGTGGCGGCTGGCTCGGCTGGGTCGTAGCCGTCGACGACATCGCCGTGCCCGAGCACCGACTGGGCCGCGAGGCCGTGGTCGGCAACCGGCACCGTCCCGACGGCACCGAGCTGCGCTGGAAGCAGATCGGAGTCAACGGCCTGATCGCCGACCCGCAGCTGCCGTTCTTCATCCAGTGGGAGAGCCCCGCCGAGCTGCACCCGAGCTTCGGAGCCGACGAGAGCTACTCACTGGCCTGCCTCGAGATCGCCGGCGACCCGCAGCGCGTGAGCGAGTGGCTCGGCGAGACCGTCGAGGCCCCGCTCGAGGACGTGAAGGTCGAGTGGGCCGCACCCAACGGCACGCCCGGCATCATCGCCGTCCAGGTGCAGACGCCGCACGGCCTGGTCCGGATCTGACCCGCGCTGTCCGGATCTGACCCTTCGAGGGGTCCGGCCGAGCCCGAACATCTGGCACCACCCGGCGACCTACGAGGTCGAGAACCACGCGGTCGACCCCGACGGGCGGCTCTGGTCGGCGATGCTCGCGTGCGCCGGGGCCGAGGGATGGACCGGTCGGCACGTGCTCGACGTCGGCTGCGGCACCGGGTTCCACCTGCCGCGGTTCGCGGAGGACGCGGCGACCGTCACCGGGGTCGAGCCGCACCCCGACCTGGTCGCACTGGCCCGGCGGCGCACCCGCGCCCTCCCCCACGTGAGCGTGCATGCCGGCACCGCTCAGGCGCTGCCCTTGCCCGACGCGTCCGTGGACGTCGCGCACGCGCGCTGGGCCTACTTCTTCGGTCCGGGCTGCGAGCCCGGGCTGGCCGAGCTCGACCGGGTCGTACGCCGCGGCGGCGTGGCCATGGTCGTCGACAACGACCCGACCCGGTCCACGTTCGGGGCGTGGTTCCGGCGCGGCTACCCGGACGTGACGGACCCGGCGACCGTCGAGCGGTTCTGGTCGACCCGCGGCTGGATCCGGACCCCGGTGGACATGGGGTGGCGGTTCTCGTCGCGGGCCGACCTGGAGTCCGTCGTACGCATCGAGTTCGACCGCGAGACCGCCGAGGCGGTCCTCGCCGAGCACGAGGGCGTCGAGGTCGACTACGCGGTCAACCTGTGGTCGAGGAGCTACTGAGCCCGCACGTCGGGGTGGAGGGGATCCCAGGTTAACCTGGGATTCCGGAACTTCTCGGGCGTTGCAATGCCCCAGAAGTTCAGCGATCCCAGGTTAACCTGGGATCCCTCCACCGGGCCCAGCGTCAGCTCGACCCACGCACGACGAGGGTGGGGCTCAGCAGGACGCCGGGGCTGACCGAGGGCGGGGTGCCGAGCAGGCCCCCGAGCGCCTTGACGACCTCGACGGCGACCTCCTCGAGCGGCAGCCGCACCGAGGTCAGGCCGGGAGGCACGGTCTGCGCGACCTGGGAGTCGTCGAAGCCGGTCACCGCGATGTCGGCGCCGGCGCGCAGCCCGCGGTCGGCGAGCGTGTGGAGCACGCCCATCGCCAGGGTGTCGGAGGCGCACACGAACGCCGTGGGCTGGGCCTCGTCGAGGAGGACGGCGCTGGCCTCGCGACCGGAGGCGATGGTGTCCTCGACCCGCGAGGCCAGGCCGGCGGTCGGGATGTCGCGCGAGCGCATCGCCCGCGACCAGCCGGCCCGCCGGTCCTCACCCAGCAGCGAGTCCTTGCGCCAGCCGATCCAGGCGATGCGGCGGTGGCCGCGCTCGATCAGGTGCGAGGTCGCCATGTCGCCGCCGGCCGCGCCGTCGACGTCGACCCACGGATGGCGGGCCGCGGGGTCGTTCCACGGCCGGCCGAACGCGACGAACGGCGCGCGGCGCTGGTCGAGCCAGGCCGCCTGCGGGTTGCCGAGGTAGGTGTCGGTCACCACGAACGCGTCCACCGCGGTGGAGCGCAGCAGGTCGTCGTAGGCCGGCAGCTCGTCCTCGGCCTTCCCGGTGCGGGTGCCCGAGAACAGCAGCACGTGGTAGCCGGCCTCTCGGGAGGAGTCGACGAGCGAGTGGACGAAGCGGTCCATGGCGGCGTTGGCCGTGCCCTCCTCGGCTGCCTTGATCGGCAGGCCGATCAGGTGCGAGGCGCGGGTCCTCAGGTTGCGGGCGGCGCGGTTGGGCAGGTAGCCGAGCTCCGCGATCGCCTGCTGCACGCGGTGCAGGGTGTCCTCGCGGAGCAGGTCGGGGTTGTTGACGGCGTTGGAGACCGTCTGGCGCGAGACGCCGGCGCGCTCGGCGACGTCGGCGAGGGTGGGCGGGGTCACGGGGAATCGGCTCATGGTGTCGGACACGTCCCCTCCCTGGCCGAACAACGTGCTCTGGATCGTTCCAAGGGAGGATAACGCGAGGCTCACCCCCAGGGGTCCACGTACCGACCGCGGAGCGGCTCCCCCGGGCTGTCGGCGCCGCCGCCTAGGTTGCTGCCGTGCCCAAGTCCACGACCCGTCCCGCCTACCGCTGCACCGAGTGCGGCTGGGAGGCCGCCAAGTGGGTGGGCCGCTGCGGCGAGTGCCAGGCCTGGGGCTCGGTGGCCGAGGCGGCCGCTCCGACGCTGCGCGCCTCCGCGAGCCCGGTGAGCGCACCCGCGGTGCCGATCGGCCGGATCTCGGTCGAGGAGTCGAGGTCCCACACCTGCGGTGTGCCCGAGCTCGACCGGGTCCTCGGCGGCGGGCTGGTGCCGGGTGCCGCGATCCTGCTGGCCGGCGAGCCCGGCGTCGGCAAGAGCACGCTGCTGCTCGAGGTGGCGGCGCAGACCGCCCGGGTGCGGCGGCGGGTCCTCTACGTCACCGGCGAGGAGTCCGCCTCCCAGGTCCGGCTCCGCGCCGACCGCACCAACGGCGTCCACGACGAGCTCTACCTCGCGGCCGAGACCGACCTCGGGGCGATCCTCACCCACATCGAGGAGGTCCGCCCGACGCTGCTGGTCGTCGACTCGATCCAGACCATCGGCGCCTCGGGTCTCGAGGGCGTCCCCGGCGGGGTCACCCAGGTCAAGGAGGTCGCGGCCGCGCTGATCCGGGTGGCCAAGACCCGCAACATCACCACCGTGCTCGTCGGCCACGTCACCAAGGACGGCGCGATCGCCGGCCCCCGGGTGCTCGAGCACCTCGTCGACGTGGTGCTCCACTTCGAGGGCGACCGCAACTCCCGGTTCCGGATGGTCCGCGCGATGAAGAACCGCTTCGGCCCGGTCGACGAGGTCGGGTGCTTCGACCTCGGTCCCGACGGCATCACGGCGGTCACCGACCCGACCGGCCTCTTCGTGGAGCACCAGACCGGCCAGGTGCCCGGCACCTGCGTCGCGGTGACGATGGAGGGGCGGCGGCCCCTGCTCGCCGAGGTCCAGGCGCTCGTCACGCCCTCACCGCTCGAGCGGCCGCGGCGCACGACGTCCGGCCTCGACTCCTCCCGGGTCGCGATGGTGCTCGCCGTCCTCCAGCAGCACTGCAAGATCCGGCTCCACTCCTACGACGTCTTCGCCTCGACGGTCGGCGGCGCGAGGCTGCACGAGCCGGCCAGCGACCTCGCCGTCGCCGTCGCGATCGGCTCGGCCACCCTCGGCGTCGCTCCACCGTCCGGCGTGGTCGCGATGGGCGAGCTCGGCCTGGCCGGCGAGCTGCGCCGGGTCCGCGACCTCCCCCAGCGGCTGTCCGAGGCGGCCCGGCTCGGGTTCCGCGTCGCGGTGGTCCCGAGCGACCGCAGCAAGACCGGCCCGCGGTCCCCCGAGTCCTGGATAGTCGACGGCATGCGGGTCCTCGACGTCCCCGACGTCGCCTCGGCCCTGCGGCTGCTCCAGGTCACCGAGGCCGGCGAGCCCCGGCTCCGCGCCGCCGACGACTGACGTTCGGGACATCGCCGCGGGCACGCTCCACGTGCGCCGACACGGCGCTACAGCCGACGCGGGCCCTTCGGGCGCGGGCAGCAGTACCGCCGGGTCGGCGATGCGTTGCTTCGCAACGCTCGTCGACGGCATGCGGGTCCTCGACGTCCCCGACGTCGCCTCGGCCCTGCGGCTGCTCCAGGTCACCGAGGCCGGCGAGCCCCGGCTCCGCGCCGCCGACGAGGGCTGAGCTCGACCTGCGTCCTGAGGTCCTAGTCCCTCAACGCGTCCACCGCTGCCACGGCGGCCTCGCCGATCGCGGCGTTGACCGAGAACGGGTCGAGCGGCGGCCGGTCGGCACGCGCGAAGACCGCGACGGCGTACGCCGTTCCGTCCGCGAACCTCACGACCCCCACCTCGTTGCGCCACACGCCCAAGAAGCCACCACTCTTCGCGGCCACCTCCGTCCCCGTCCCGAAGCCGGCGGCGAGCCGGTCCCGGCTGAGCTGGCGCTCCATCGCCCACCGGACCCGCTCGCACGCACTCGGCGGAGCAGCGGTGTCGTCCCAGATGGCGCGCAGCAGCATGGTCTGGTCGCGGGCGGTGGTGCTGATCGGTCCGTCCGCCGAGACGTCCCTTGTTGCGATGAGGGTGCGCAGGTCACAGTCCATGCGGGTGCCGGACATGCCTGTCCGTCCGGCGGTCTCGGCCACGGCAGCCGCGCCGACGAGCCCGAGCAGGGCATCGGCGACCACGTTGTCGCTGATCGTCAGCATGAGGGTCACTGCGTCCCGCAGCGACAGGTCGGCGTCGTCGGCGAACAGCGACAGCCCGACCGGCCCCGGCGTTCGCTCCACCTCGCCGAGCCGCAGCCGCAGCCGGCCGTCCAGCTTCCCCGCGGCGATCCGGTCCTCGACGACCAGGGCGAGCAGGAGCTTGATCACCGAGGCCGGCATGACCGGCTCGTCGGCGCGGTGGCCGGTCTCGCGGTCACCGTCGAGGGTGACCGCGTGCACGTGGGCGCTGCAGCCGACCCTCTGCAACGGCTGGCTCAGCGGGTCGGAGGGCACCGTGTCGATCCTGTCCTCGTCGGCGGCGGCAGCACAACGCGTCAGCTGTGGCTCAGGTCCGCCCGGCCGTAGTCGTCCTCGAGCCGGATGATGTCGTCCTCGCCGGTGTAGGTGCCGCGCTGGACCTCGATGATCACCAGGGTCTCGTCGTGCTGGTTGGCGATGCGGTGCGCCTGCCCGACCTCGATGTCGGCCGTCTGGCCGGTGGCGAGCACGACCGTCTCGCCGTCGAGGGTGCAGGTCGCGGTGCCGGCCACCACCACCCAGTGCTCGGCGCGGTGCTCGTGGCGCTGGTAGGACAGCCGGCTGCCCGGGTCGACCACGAGCCGCTTGACCTTGTAGCCCTGGCCCTCGTCCAGGACGTGCCACGACCCCCACGGGCGGTTCTCGGAGGTGGTCACGCGCGGAATCCTAGCGACGCGACCACGGGTGCGGCCCGGGACGCGGCAGACCGCCGCGCTCGCCGACCCCCCATCCACCGCTGGACGCCTTAGGCTTGCGCTGCACCGCGAGCCTGCGAGGAGGTGCGCCATGCCCGAACGTTCCGACGAGACGCTGCGGCTGCGCGCGACCCTGCAGGCCATCGCCCCCGGCACCTCGCTCCGCGACGGGCTGGAGCGGATCCTGCGCGGCCGCACCGGTGCCCTGATCGTGCTCGGCACCGACCGGACCGTCGACTCGATCGCGACCGGCGGCTTCGACCTCGACGTGCCGTTCACGGCCACCGGCCTGCGCGAGCTCGCGAAGATGGACGGCGCGATCATCATCGACCGGGACATCACGCGGATCCTCAAGGCGGCCGTGCACCTGATGCCCGACCACACGATCCCGTCGGAGGAGACCGGCACCCGGCACCGCACCGCCGACCGGGTGGCGCGGCAGACCGGCTTCCCGGTGATCTCGGTGTCCCAGTCGATGCAGATCATCGCGGCGTACGTCGGGGAGACCCGGCACGTGCTGGAGGAGGGCGGCCAGATCCTCTCCCGCGCCAACCAGGCGCTGGCCACCCTGGAGCGCTACAAGCTGCGTCTCGACGAGGTCTCCAGCACCCTGTCCGCGCTCGAGATCGAGGACCTCGTCACGGTCCGCGACGTCGCCGTCGTGGCACAGCGGCTCGAGATGGTCACCCGCATCGCCCGCGAGATCGAGGACTACGTGCTCGAGCTCGGCACCGACGGCCGGCTGCTCGCGCTCCAGCTGGAGGAGCTGATCACCGGCGTGGACGTCGAGCGCGAGCTGGTGATCCGCGACTACGTCCCCGGCGGTCGGCGCGGCAAGCGGCCCGAGGTGCTCCTGCAGCGTCTCGAGACGCTGACGGCCACCGAGCTCGTCGACCCCGCCTCCGCGGCGCGCGTGCTCGGCCTCGGCACCGTGGAGCACCTCGATGGCGCGGTCGCGCCGCGCGGCTACCGGCTGCTGGCCAAGGTGCCGCGGCTTCCGGCCGCGGTCGTGGACCGCCTGGTCGACCACTTCGGCACCCTCCAGAAGCTGCTCTCGGCGGGGGTCGAGGACCTCCAGGTGGTCGAGGGCGTCGGCGAGCTGCGCGCCCGCAGCGTGCGCGAGGGTCTCTCCCGGCTGGCGGAGTCGACCATCCTCGAGCGCTACGTCTGACCCGGATCCGCGAGCGGTCGCTCGCGTGGTCCCTGCTGGTGGGCGGCCCGAAACATGGCCCGAAGTAGCCACTATCCTTTTCGGCACTCGCCCGTTGGACCCATTGACAATGGTCCGACCGGGCCCTCGTCGTGTCGTTCCACGAGAAAGCGGGAGCTGTGAAGAAGTCTTGGAGCCGGACCATCGCGCTCACTACTGCGTGCGCGGCCGCACTGGCCGGGAGCCTCGTCGCCGCGAGCTCGGCCACGGCCGGGAGCGCGAGTGGTGCCCACGCCCGCGGCCAGGCCGGCGGCATCACCCCCTACGCCTACCGCGCCAACACCTTCGGCACGAAGGTCGTGGTCAACGGCGTCGAGCTCAAGACGGTCAAGGACGCCCAGGCCCTGCAGAAGTGCACGCGCCAGCTGCGCGGTGAGATCGTCAAGGGCTCCAGCCTCGGCACCGACGGGCTCCTGCCCATCGCCAACGACCTGATCAAGATCTCGCCCAGCACCAGCCGCACCCAGACCTACCACTCGGGCAGCCGCTACGGCGTTCGCGGCATCAACCTGATCGCCGACATCTCCGTCGGCGGCCAGGTGGCCGGCATCCAGACGCCCGTCCTCAAGATCCAGGGGCTGGAGTCGGTCGCCGACTCGTTCGTGGACTCCGCCGCCTCCGGAGGGACCGACCGCTACGGCTACGCCTCCAACTTCGGCTTCAAGGGCATCAGCCTCGAAATCCCGCAGACCTCCCAGCTGCCGCCCGAGGTACAGCAGCTGCTCCAGATCATCAACCAGGCCGCGGCGCCCATCAACCAGGTCGTCGACCAGGTCGTCCAGCTCCTCACCCAGGTGGGCGGCAGCATCAAGATCCCGGGTCTGGGCTCGCTCGGCCTCGGCACCAAGCACGGCAAGGTCACCGGGCACAGCGCCGAGTCCAGCGCCTACGCCCTCAAGATCGAGGTGGACAGCCCCGTCGACGGGTCCAAGACCGTCGTGCAGCTCGGCCGGGCCACCAGCCGGATCAGCGACCCGGTGCCCTCGGGCGTCTTCCGCAGCACGATGTCGGCACTCAGCGTCGACCTCGGTGGCCTGTTGTCCTTCGGTGGGGTCAGCCAGACCTCCATCCCCTGCGAGGGCACCCACGGCAACACCCGGAGCAAGACCATCAAGGCGGCCTCCGTCCTGGGGATCGTGAGCCTGTCCGACGTTCAGTACACCTGGTCCGGGAACCAGTTCTCCCGTGGTCACGGCAAGCAGAAGAGGGACCAGGCCAAGGGCTTCGTGCAGGCGAGGATCGGCCAGGTGTCGGTCCCGACCGCCGGGCTCGTGATCAACGGCCTGACCTCGCGGGTGGACATGAGGAGCAGGAAGGAGAACGCCCCGGTCAAGAGCAAGGCCTCGACCAGCGTCGGCACGATCACCATCAACGGCACGGCGATCCCCCCGCTCCAGCCGGGCGAGACCCGCGCGATCACCGGCGGCGTCCTGCAGTACGCCATCCGCTCCAACGACAACTTCTACGGCACCGAGAACGAAGGACTCCAGGTCGTCCTCTTCCAGGACAACGTCGTGATCGACCTGGCCAACGTCAACGGCCAGGTCTTCTTCCGGTGAGAGCGCGCCCGCTGCGTCGTCTCACAGCCCTCGCGTCGCTGGCCCTGGCCGCCACCGCGCTCCAGGTGGTGGCCACGGGCTCGCCTGCCCAGGCGGCCGGCTGCCAGGAGGAGGCGCCACTCGGATGTGACGACGACACCCCACCGGACACGACGCTGGCCGCCGTCCGCCCCGCGCCCACCCCGGCGGGCTACGTCGGGCAGTCGACCGTCAGCTTCGACTTCGCCGGCGTCCCGGTCGACTCCACCGACACCGGCCAGATCGCCTTCGAGTGCCAGCTCTACAACACCCCGACCCCGCCCGCGGCCTGGCAGGCCTGCACGAGCGGGCAGCCCTTCCCCGGTCTCGCCAACACCGCGGCCACGCCGTACACGTTCCGGGTGCGGGCGGTCGACGCAACCGATGCCGCGGTCTGCCCGGGAATCCTGTGCGCCGAAGTGCCCGACTACGACGCGACCCCGGCCACGACCACCTTCCGGGTCGACACGACGATCCCCAACACGTTCGTGACCCGGACCCCGCAGGACAACATCACGCCGGACTGGCCGGTGACCGCCACTCGAGACGTCCAGGTCGTGCTCGACAGCAACGAGAGCTCCGCCGGCTTCGCCTGCACGCTCAACAAGAAGCCGCAGGCATGTGCCGGCGGGCCGCTGAGCCTGACGAAACTGAAGTCCGGGCCGCAGGAGCTCTCCGTGCGGGCCGTCGACGCGGCCGGCAACACGGACCCGACGCCGGCCACCACCACGTTCTTCGTGCCCCTCAACATCAGGGCGCCGCACGGGTCGGGTTGGAAGCGGGTGCGCAAGGCCGGCGCCTTCGACGGCGACCTGGTGCGGGCCAGCAAGGTAGGCGCGACGCTGCGCATCGGTGGCCAGCACAAGGTGCGTGAGGTCCGCCTGATCGCGCCCAGCGGCCCGGACCAGGGGCGGATACAGGTGCGCGTGGGCCGCAGCCAGTGGTACACGGTCGACCTCTCGGGCAAGGCCACGCGGCACAAGAGCTTCGTGGTCCGCAACCACTACACGCCCCAGCAGAGCGGCGCGATCCTGGTCCGGGTCCTGTCCCTGCCCCGGGGTGGGTCGGTCAAGCTCGACGCCCTGGTGGCGCGGAAGTAGGCCGGCCCGGCCCCGAGTGTCAGCCCGGTGGGGCTCAGTGCCCGCCCTTGCCGTCGCCGGCGGCGGCCGTGGCGGTGGCGGTCGCGGTGACCGTCGCCGGTGTCGGTGCGAGCAGCTCGAACTGCACGTCCGTCGGCTCGCCCCCCAGAGCGGCGGCGCGGAGGTGGTAGAAGCCCGGCAGCGCCCAGGCCGTGCGGTCGGAGCACTCCTCGTCGGAGCGCCGGGAGTTCCACACCACCGGCACCTGCGTCACCGAGGCGAGCCGCACGACGACGTCCTGGACCGGGATGGCGTCGGGGCACTGCTTGCTCAGCCAGATCTGGTCGTGCCCGGAGACGATGTTCATCGTCACCGTGTCGGGGGAGACCTGCCAGGTGCAGGCCTCGGAGGTCCGGGTCTGCAGGTTGATCATGATCGTGATGTCGGCGCCGCCGATGGGCGCGGCGATCGTCGGGGTGAGGTAGACGTCGTCGTCGGCGCAGGGGCCCGACGGCTCCGGGAGCGTCGGCGTCGGTGTCGGTGTGGGGGTCGGCGTGGGAGTCGGCGTCTGCTCGCCCTGACCGCCCTGGCCGCCCCCGTGTCCCCGGCCGCCCTTGCCCTTTCCCTTCCCACCCTTCTTCGTGGGCTCGGTGCCGGCCACGGTCGCCGTGGGGCTGGTCAGGGTCTCCGCGCCGGCCTGCTCGGCCTTGTCGTCAGACGAGCCGTCGCTGCCGTGGTCGAGGACCTTGCCGACTCCCAGGAAGACGACCAGGGCCACGCTGAGCAGCGCGAGCCGGCGACGCCAGTAGACCCCGGGCGGCAGGGGGCCGCGCGTCGTCGCAGGCATGCCTCGCACGGTAGAACGCCGCGAGCCGCGGGCGGCGTACCCACGCCGAGGCCTACGAAGGAGGTTCCCGGCGGTCCGCAGGGACGGGCCGGCGCCACGCCCGGATCTGGTCGAGTCCGGTGGCTGCGGCCACCGCGACGAGCGCGACCACCATCAGCCGCGTCGGCAGGTGGTAGCGGGCATCGACGCCGAAGCCCTCGGCCAGCTCGACGACCGCGAACACCACGATCCGCACCGCGGCGGCCACCCCGAGGGCGACCATCAGCACCGCCAGGGCGGGATCGGTCCGGCTCTCGCGTCGCCGGACCCGGCGCGCGACCGTCGCCGCCGCCCCCGCGAGGACGAAGAGCACGAGGACAGCGAGAGCGACCCGGTAGCCGACCGCCAGCGCTTCGTAGCCCCAGCGCCAGCGGTCGAAGCGGGCCGTGTCCGCCCGGGCGTCGGCCTCGGTGTCGGGCACCCCGGCCATCGCCTCGCCGATCACGGCTCGGTCCGCATCCGGCACCGGGAACAGCTCCCCCGAGACGAAGGGGTCGTAGAAGCGGTCCTCGGCCCACATCAGCCACGTCCACCGCAGCGACACCCGGGCGACCGCGTCGGCCGGGGTGCGCAGGAAGGGCTGCAGCGAGGCCGGCAGGTCGGGGGCGCACTCGATCCGCTGCTGGTCGCAGGCCAGCTCGATCTCGTCAGCGACCCGGGCGAAGTAGGCCTGGAACTCGGGCTCGCTCCCGAAGTGACCGGCGGCCTCGGCGGCGTCGCGGAACGCCCAGACCTCGGCGCCGTTCGGGAAGTCGGTGCAGCGGTCCTGCTCGCACGCATAGGCGTACCAGGGGTTCGCCGGGTCCTCCAGCGATGGCTGCAGGTCCCGGGCGCTCTCGCTGACCGCGTAGACAGCCTGGCGCTGGGCGGCGTTGATGGGCACCTCGGGCGTCAGCGGCACTCCGCGGACCCGGCTCCACGCGCCGTACGCGCGGGGGAACTCGCCCTCCGTGCTGTCGTTGGTGATCCGGGTGCCGTAGACCTCCTGGTTGCGGTCCGCGACGTAGGCCACCGGAGCCCACGCGCAGAGCCCGAACACGACCACGACCATCGCGAAGACCACAGCCGTCCGCGAGGCGCCCGCCCGACCGTGCCGGCCGCTCGCCCGGGGCGCGTTGCGCCGGCGGCGGAGGAGCTCGACCGCCGGCAGCCCCACGGCCACGGTGAGCATGCCCGGCGCCAGCCAGGGGCCCTCCTCACGGCAGAGCCAGAAGGCCGCAGCGGACAGCCCGCTCACCAGCGTCCACAGCACGACCACCGGGAGCGGGTGTCTCCGCAGCGCGCCGAGCACTGCGAGGAAGAAGGAGCACAGCACGAGGAGGGACAGCCCCGAGTACCAGTTGTCCCGGAGCAGCTGGGAGTGCACCGGGGTGAAGTTGACCGGGTCGAAGGCCAGGACGAGATAGACCCACACGGCGGCCCAGCGCCGGGCGGTCAGCTGGAAGAAGGCGAGGGCGAGCACGCCGGCCGCCGCGAGGTAGGTGAGGTGGGCGCCGATGGGCGGGCTGACGTCCACCCAGCCGAGGGCCGCGTTGAACACCGAGTACGACGGACCCTTCGAGAGCGTGACCTTGTCGAAGACACCGAGCCAGTCACCGTCGTGGAACGCCAGCGTCTGCCGCAGGAACAGGGCCTGGTCGTAGTAGCCGGCCCCGATCGCGCTGATGTTGAACGGGACGAACCACCGCAGGCCGAGGCTCGCCGCGGTGCCGACGAGAAGCACCACTAACGGCCAGAGATCCGCCGGTCGGCCGGCCCGGCTGGAGCGAGCGGCGACGCGTCGGCCGGGCATGACCCGACCCTAACCGGCCGCCGAGGTCGCCCCGCCGCCTCGTGGTGGGGCACTCTGGCTACAAGTGCCCCGCACAGCAAGTTCAGTACATGAGTCCGTGCTTCAGGTGCGTGCATCGCAAGGCGCCGGAGCGACGCTCTACTTGCTCGTCCAGCTAGCGACGGCAACGCCGCGAGGTGCGTGCCTGAGGTGCGGAGGCATGTGCCGAACTTGCTGTGCGGGGCACTAGCCTCTGGTCCCGATGCATGCCCTGCACGAGCCCGTGCTCACGTGGTACGCCGACCACGCCCGCGACCTGCCGTGGCGGCGGCCGGAGGCCACGGCGTGGTCGGTGCTCGTGTCCGAGCTGATGCTCCAGCAGACGCCGGTGGCTCGGGTGCTCCCGGTCCACGAGGCCTGGCTGGAGCGCTGGCCGACCCCGGCCGCGCTGGCGGCGGAGCCGACCGGCGAGGCGGTGCGGGCCTGGGGCCGGCTCGGCTACCCGCGCCGGGCCCTGCGGCTGCATGCCGCGGCGACCGCCATCGTCGAGCGCTACGGCGGCGAGGTGCCGGCCGACTACGACCAGCTGCTCACCCTGCCGGGGGTGGGCGACTACACCGCTGCGGCGGTCGCGACGTTCGCGTTCGGCCGCCGGCACGTCGTCCTCGACACCAACGTGCGGCGGGTCCTGGCCCGCGTGCTGGCCGGCGTGGAGTTCCCGGGTGCCTCGGTGACCAGGGCGGAGCGCGACCTGGCGGCATCGGTGCTGCCCGAGGACGACGTGGACGCCGCCACCTGGGCGGTCGCCGTCATGGAGCTCGGCGCGCTCGTCTGCACGGCCGCGAACCCTCGCTGCGGCGAGTGCCCCGTCGCCGACCGGTGCGCATGGGTGGCGGCAGGTCGCCCGGCGTACGACGGGCCGCCGCGCCGCAGCCAGGCCTGGGCCGGGACGGACCGGCAGTGTCGCGGCCGGCTGATGGCCGTGCTGCGCGACGCCGAGGGCCCGGTGCACCGCCGCCGGCTCGAGTCGGTCTGGCCCGACCAGGAGCAGCGCGAGCGCTGCCTCCAGACGCTGGTCGGCGACGGCCTGGTCACCCAGGCCGCCGCCGACAGCTTCGTTCTGTGACCGACCGGGGTCAGTCGTCCGCCTTCGGCACGTCGATCGGCCCGGGCTCGTCCTCGGTGCCGCCCCCGAGCGAGTCGCCGACCTCGACGCCCGCGGTCTCGAACGGCGGCAGGTCCGGCAGCTCGCCGACCTTCTGGCCCGAGAACGTGAAGGTCGCGGTCGCGCCCTCCCCCTCGACGTCGACGAGCACGATCTGGCCGGGGCCGACCTCGCCGTAGAGCATCTTCTCGGCGAGGATGTCCTCGATCTCGCGCTGGACCGTGCGGCGCAGAGGACGGGCGCCCAGGACAGGGTCGAAGCCCCGCTCGGCCAACAGGTTCTTGGCCGCCTGGGTCAGCTCGATCCGCATGTCGCGGTCGCGCATCCGCAGCTCCACCGACGCGATCATGTTGTCGACCATGTGGACGATCTGCTCCTGCGTCAGCGGCGGGAACACGATGATCTCGTCGACGCGGTTGAGGAACTCGGGGCGGAAGTGCTGCTTGAGCTCGTCCTGGACCTTGTTCTTCATCCGCTCGTAGGAGCCGGCGGAGTCACCCGACTGCTGGAACCCGAGGTTGATCCCCTTCGCGATGTCCTTGGTGCCGAGGTTGGTGGTCATGATGATCACGGTGTTCTTGAAGTCGACCACCCGACCCTGCGAGTCGGTCAGGCGACCTTCCTCGAGGATCTGCAGCAGGCTGTTGAAGATGTCGGGGTGCGCCTTCTCGACCTCGTCGAACAGCACGACCGAGAACGGCTTGCGGCGCACCTTCTCGGTGAGCTGACCGCCCTCCTCGTAGCCGACGTAGCCGGGGGGCGAGCCGAACAGCCGCGAGACGGTGTGCTTCTCGCCGTACTCCGACATGTCGAGCTGGATCAGCGCGTCCTCGTCGCCGAACAAGAACTCGGCCAGGGTCTTCGACAGCCACGTCTTGCCGACGCCGGAGGGGCCGGCGAAGATGAACGACCCGCCGGGTCGCTTCGGGTCCTTCAGGCCGGCACGGGTGCGGCGGATGGCCCGAGAAAGCGCCTTGACGGCCTCCTCCTGCCCGATGACCCGCTTGTGCAGCTCGTCCTCCATCTTGAGCAGCCGGGTCGACTCCTCCTCGGACAGCTTCACGATCGGGATGCCGGTCGCCACGGCGAGCACCTCGGCGATCAGCTCCTCGTCGACCTCGGCGACCTCGTCCATGTCGCCGGCGCGCCACTGCTTCTCACGCTCGGACTTCTTGAGGATCAGCTGCTTCTCCTCGTCGCGCAGGCGGGCCGCGGCCTCGAAGTCCTGCCCGTCGATCGCCGCCTCCTTGCGCTGGCGGACGTCGCCGATCTTGTCGTCGTACTCGCGCAGGTCGGCGGGCGCCGTCATCCGGCGGATCCGCAGCCGCGACCCGGCCTCGTCGATCAGGTCGATGGCCTTGTCGGGCAGGAACCGGTCGGAGATGTAGCGGTCGGCCAGCGTCGCCGCCGAGACGAGCGCCTCGTCGGTGATCGTGACGCGGTGGTGGGCCTCGTAGCGGTCGCGCAGCCCCTTGAGCATCTCGATGGTGTGCGCGATCGACGGCTCCGCCACCTGGATCGGCTGGAACCGGCGCTCGAGGGCGGCGTCCTTCTCGAGGTACTTGCGGTACTCGTCGAGGGTCGTCGCGCCGATGGTCTGCAGCTCGCCGCGGGCCAGCATCGGCTTGAGGATGCTCGCCGCGTCGATCGCACCCTCGGCCGCGCCGGCGCCGACGAGGGTGTGGATCTCGTCGATGAACAGCACGATGTCGCCGCGGGTGCGGATCTCCTTGAGGACCTTCTTGAGCCGCTCCTCGAAGTCACCGCGGTAGCGCGAGCCGGCCACCAGCGCGCCGAGGTCGAGGGTGTAGATCTGCTTGTCCTTGAGCGTCTCGGGGACGTTGCCCTTGACGATGTCCTGGGCCAGCCCCTCGACGATGGTCGTCTTGCCGACGCCGGGCTCGCCGATCAGCACCGGGTTGTTCTTCGTACGGCGCGACAGGATCTGCATGACGCGCTCGATCTCCTGCTCGCGACCGATGACCGGGTCGAGCTTGCCCTCGCGGGCGTCCTGGGTCAGGTTGCGGCCGAACTGGTCGAGCACCAGCGAGGACGACGGCGCATCCCCGCCACCAGCGGCCGCCGCGGCCGAGGCCGTCGACTCCTTGCCCTGGAAGCCGGAGAGCAGCTGGATGACCTGCTGGCGGACCCGGTTGAGGTCGGCGCCGAGCTTCTGCAGCACCTGGGCGGCGACGCCCTCGCCCTCCCGGATCAGCCCGAGCAGGATGTGCTCGGTGCCGATGTAGGAGTGGCCGAGCTGCAGGGCCTCGCGCAGCGAGAGCTCCAGCACCTTCTTGGCCCGCGGCGTGAACGGGATGTGCCCGCTCGGCGCCTGCTGGCCCTGACCGATGATCTCCTCGACCTGGGCGCGGACCGCCTCGAGGGAGATGTCGAGGCTCTCGAGGGCCTTGGCGGCCACGCCCTCGCCCTCGTGGATGAGGCCGAGCAGGATGTGCTCGGTCCCGATGTAGTTGTGGGAGAGCATGCGGGCCTCTTCCTGGGCCAGCACGACCACCCGGCGGGCTCGGTCCGTGAACCGCTCGAACATGCGTGTCTCCTCAAAGCTTCCGGTGGGGTCGCTCGGAACAACCCCACCGCCAGCCTACGCGTTCCCGCGCAGCACGCACGTCGGTCCGCTGAGAGCGAACAGCGGAGCGAACGGCCGTCAGTGCGCGGCTTCGAAGGCTTCCCGGACACCGGAGGGGATCCGGCCCCGCTCGGGCACCTTGTGGCCGTTGGAGCGCGCCCAGTCGCGGATCTCCTTCGCGCTGTGCCCGTTGCTCGAGGACGCAGAGGAACGGCGGCCGCGCCGGGAGCCGCTCACCTTGCGGGCGTGGCCGACGTAGTTGGCCATGGCGTCGCGAAGCGACGCGGCGTTCTTGTCGTTGAGGTCGATCTCGTAGGACGTGCCGTCGAGACCGAACGAGACGGTCTGGGTGGCATCGCTGCCGTCGAGGTCGTCCTCGAGAACGATGTGCACTTTCTGCGCCATGGTGCAATACCTGTGCTTTCGTCGATAATCAATGGTTCAACAGGAATTCCCCGCGCGGCGAACAAGCGTCCCCGTGAAACGCCACGACCTTATCCTCACATTCACTCCACGGCCCGCCAAATCAAAGAAACGCGTTTATCGGAATGCGTTGTCGGCAATGACAAGAATCCTTGTCGCGGCACCGGCCCAATTGACCGAAGACGCCCGAACGACGGCGACTATCGTGTTTCCCTTCCGTCCGGTCCGATGCGGACGCGGGGCGCGGGCAGCCCGGGCCGCCGGCATGCCGTCGAGGCGCGCGGCGACCGGCCGTCCAGGAAAATGCTTGCGGGCAGCCCCGTTGTTATGGTGACCGGCGTGCCAAATCTGCTCCAGTCGATGACGCCGGTCACGACCCACGTGCCCGAGGGGCTCGCCGCCGCGTGCGCCGTGCCGGGGGTCACCGCCTTCGCGGCCGTGAACGACCCCGAGATCACGCTCCTCGTCCCGGCCGATGACGTGCCGGACCCCGAGGTGACCATCCTGGTCCCGGCGGTCAACGAGCAGATCACCGTCGAGGACTTCGTGGCCTGGTGCCACGAGGGCCTGGCCGCGGCCGGCGCGCAGGGCGAGATCCTGATCGTCGACAGCTCCGACGACGACACCCCCGAGCTCGCGGTCAAGAACGGCGCTCGCGTGCTGCACACCCCGCGACGCGGCCTCGGCCGGGCCTACATCGACGCCGTCCCCTACGTGCGCGGCCGCTACGTGATCATGGGCGACGCCGACTGCACCTACGACTTCCGCAACCTCGCGCCGTTCGTCGAGGCGATGCGCAACGGCACCGAGTACGCCATGGGGTCGCGCTGGAAGGGCTCCATCGAGAAGGGCGCCATGCCGGGCCTGCACCGCTACTTCGGGACGCCGTTCACCACCTGGATCCTCAACCGGCTCTTCGGCAGCCACTTCAGCGACATCCACTGCGGCATGCGCGGCATCACCCGCGACGCACTGCTGCGGATGGGCATCGTCTCCCAGTCGTGGGAGTACGCCTCGGAGATGGTGCTGAAGTCGGTCCGCATGGAGCTCGTGACCACCGAGGTCCCGGTCACCTTCCTCAAGGACCGCGAGGGCCGGCTGTCCCACCACAAGCGGTCCGGGTGGTTCTCGCCGTTCGCGGCCGCCTGGATCAACCTGCGGGCGATGTTCATCCACGGCGCCGAGTTCTTCCTTTTCAAGCCAGGCATCTTCCTGCTCGCCCTCGGCCTCCTGCTCTCCCTGCCCCTCGCGTTCGGGGACATCACCCTCGGCCAGGTCACGCTGAGCCTCTACTCGATGCTGGTCGGCGTCGCGCTGGCCGTCATCGGCCTGCAGAGCATCTACTTCGGGTGCCTCGCCCACGTGTTCCTCGACTACGGCGGACGGCTGCGCGAACGATGGCGACGGATCTTCACCTACACGAAGATGATGGTCCTGTCCGGCGGCCTCTTCGCGCTCGGCCTGGCCCTCGTCCTCGCCCTGGTCATCACCTTCCTCAGCAAGGACTTCGCGCTCCCGCCGGCCGACGCCACGGTCAACCACCTCGGCGTGCTGGGACTGATGCTCATGATCATGTCCTTCTCCACGTTCTGCTTCACGCTGCTGCTGCACGCGACGAGCGTCAGCTACGGCTCCACCACCCACGCGCGTGACTGAGGACGCCGCCCACCGGTCGAGCTCGTTCGGCGAGAGCGGCGACGTCACGCTGGTCGACCGGTTCGGCGTCTGGCTGTCGAAGCGGCAGATCGAGAAGGTCGTCGGCACGCTCGCGGGCAAGGACGTCGGTGACATCGGGTGCGGCTACGACGCGACGTTCGTCCGCCGCGTCCTCGGCGAGGTCCGCAGCGCCACCCTGGTCGACGTGTCCCTGGCCGAGGACCTGCTCACGGCTCCGAAGGTGCGCGCCATCCAGGCCTACCTCCCCGAGGCGATGGAGCAGATCGAGGACGCGTCGCTCGACGTGGTGCTCTGCATGTCGGTCATCGAGCACCTCTGGGAGCCCGACCAGACGCTCGCCCACTTCCGGCGCGTCCTGCGACCCGGCGGGGTCTGCGCGGTCAACGTGCCGTCCTGGTGGGGCAAGCGCGCGCTGGAGTACTCCGCCTTCAAGCTCGGCACGTCGCCGGCCGAGGAGATGGACGACCACAAGATGTACTACGACCCGCGCGACCTGTGGCCGCTGATGGTGAAAGCCGGCTTCATGCCCCACGCCATCAAGTGCTTCCGGCACAAGTTCGGCCTGAACACGTTCGCAGTCGCGACCGCCACCACCGAGGAGAACCACGCATGACCTTCACCGAGAGCTTCCTCCGCGAGACCGTGGAGCTGGTCCAGAACCTCGACACCGACCAGATCGAGAAGCTGGCCACCGGCATCGCAGGGGTCCGCGACCGCGGGGGGCGCCTGTTCATCCTCGGCGTCGGCGGGTCCGCGGGCTCCGCGAGCCACGCGGTCAACGACTTCCGCAAGATCTGCGAGGTCGAGAGCTACTCGCCGATCGACAACGTGTCCGAGCTGACCGCCCGTGCCAACGACGAGGGCTGGGACACCACCTTCGCCGCCTGGCTGCACGGCTCCCGGCTCGACGACCAGGACGCCGTTCTGGTCTTCTCCGTCGGCGGCGGCAACGCCGAGAAGCGGGTGTCGACCAACATCGTGGCGGCGCTCGACCTGGCCAAGGAGCGCGGTGCCGCCATCTACGGGATCGTCGGCCGCGACGGGGGCACACCGCCGAGCTCGCCGACGCCTGCGCGATCGTGCCGCCCACGTTCGCCGACCACATCACGCCACACACCGAGGGCCTCTGCTGCGTGATCTGGCACCTGCTGGTCAGCCACCCCGCCCTGGCCCGCGAGGCGACCAAGTGGGAGTCGGTCGTATGACCGAGGCGCAGAACGGCGCCGAGCGGCTCCGCCGCACCTGCGTCGTGGGAGGCGCCGGGTTCATCGGCAGCCACTTCGTCGCACGTCTCCTCTCCGACCCGGCCACCGAGCAGGTCACCGTCTTCGACAACTTCTCCTCGGGCCGCGACTGGCACCTCGAGGCCGTCAAGGACGACCCGCGGCTCACGGTGCGACGGGCCGACGTCGGCGACCTGGCGGCGCTGACCGAGACCTTCCGCGGCCACAGCGCGGTCATCCACCTGGCCTCCAACCCCGACATCGCGGCCGCGGTGACCAACCCGGCCATCGACTTCGACCAGGGCACCCTGCTCACCCACCACGTCGCCGAGGCGGCGCGGGTGGCCGAGGTCGGCGCTGGTCCTCTACGCCAGCGGCTCCGGGGTCTACGGCGACCTCGGCGAGGTGGAGGCGACCGAGGACCACGGCCCGATGGTCCCCACGTCGACCTACGGCGCGAGCAAGCTGGCCGGAGAGGCGATCCTGGCGGCGTACGCCGCGATGTTCGACTTCACCGTCCGGGCCTTCCGGTTCGGCAACGTCGTCGGCCCCAGCCAGACCCACGGCGTCGGCTTCGACTTCGTCCGCCGGCTGCTCGACGACCCGACCAGGCTGCGGATCCTCGGCGACGGCCAGCAGAGCAAGTCCTACATCTACGTCGAGGACGTCATCGACGCGGTGCTGCTGGCCGGCTCGCGGGCCGACACGCCCTTCGACGCCTTCAACGTCGCGACCGGCGACTACGTGACGGTCACCGAGATCGCCGAGCTCGCCATGGAGGTCCTCGGCCTGGAGCCCGGCTCCACCGCGTTCGAGTACACCGGGGGCGACCGCGGCTGGAAGGGCGACGTCCCCGTGGTCCGGATCGCGACGGCCAAGATCCGCTCGCTGGGCTGGGCCAACCAGCGCACCGGGCCGCAGGCGCTGCGCGACTCGATGACCGCCATGGCCGGCGAGGCCCGCGCGGGGCTGCTCACCGCGTGACCGCGCGGCGCGCCGTCTTCCTCGACAGGGACGGGGTGCTCAACCGCGCGTTCGTCGACGGCGGCGTGCCGGTCCCGCCCCGCACGGCGGCCGACTTCGAGCTCCTGCCGGGCGTCCTCGAGGCGTGCACGGCGTTCGCGGACGCGGGGCTGGCGCTCGTCGTCGTCACCAACCAGCCCGACCTGGCGCGCGGTGCGCTCGCGCCGGCGGAGCTCGAGGCGATGCACGAGCGGCTCCGGGAGGAGCTGCCGCTCGACGACATCGTGGTCTGCCCCCACGACGGCGCGGAGGGGTGCTGGTGCCGCAAGCCCCGCCCGGGGATGATCCTCGACGCGGCCCGGAGGCTGGGCGTGGACCTCGACCACAGCGTGGCCGTGGGCGACCGGTGGCGCGACATCGACGCGGCGCACCGGGCCGGTGTGGCGTCGGTGTGGATCGACTGGGGCCTCGAGGAGCCGCTCAGAGACTCGCCGGGCGCACGTTTTGGCTCTCTAGCCGAGGCACGGGATCATGTTCTGACGGTGTGCGGAGCCTGAGCCTCTTCCTGTGCCGGGACTGGCTGCACGACGACACGCACAACAAGACGCACGACAACACTGGAGAGCCACGTGAAGATCTATGCAGACGGTGCCGACCTCGAGAGCATCATCGCCTTGGCGGAGGACCCACGGATCTCCGGCTTCACCACCAACCCGACGCTGATGCGCAAGGTCGGCATCGACGACTACGAGGGCTTCGCCCGCAAGGTGCTGGAGACCATCACCTCCCACCCGATCTCGTTCGAGGTCTTCGCCGACGAGCCCGCCGAGATGGTCCGCCAGGCGCGGCTGATCGCCTCGTGGGGCGACAACGTCTACGTGAAGATCCCCGTCACCAACACCGCCGGCGTGCCGAGCGACGAGGTCATCCGCGAGCTCTCCCTCGACGGCGTACACCTCAACGTCACCGCCCTGATGACCGTCGCCCAGGTCGAGCGGGTGGCGGCCGCCTCGGAGGGCGGCCCCGGGCACGTCGTCTCGGTCTTCGCGGGCCGCATCGCCGACACCGGCCGTGACCCGATGCCGATCATGGCCTCCTCGCTCGCCGCGCTCGCCCACGACCCCAAGCTCGAGCTGCTGTGGGCCTCGCCGCGCGAGGTGCTCAACATCAAGCAGGCCGAGGAGGTCGGCGTCCACATCATCACGGTGACGCCCGACCTGCTGGCCAAGACGAAGTCGTTCGGCAAGGACCTCGACCAGTTCTCGCTCGAGACCGTCCAGATGTTCCACGACGACGCGACGGCGGCGGGCTTCCGGCTGTGAGCTCGACCAACACCTCGCGGCTCAACCCCGACGGCACCGACCAGGACGACTGGGACGACCACTGGGACACCATCGGCGAGTTCTCGCTGCGCAACCCGGCGAACGCCTACCGCCACAAGATGGTGCTGCAGCTGCTGGGCGACGTACGTCCGGGGAGCGTTCTCCTCGACATCGGCAGCGGGCAGGGGCAGTTCGCCCTCGACTACTCCCGCAACCGTCCCGACGTGCAGGTCTTCGGTGTCGAGTACAGCGCCGAGGGTGTCAGGCGTGCCAACGAGGCCGCCCAGCGCGAGGGCATCGGCGCCCGCTTCCTCGAGCGCAACCTGCTCGAGCCGGTGACGCTGGCCGACGGACAGCCGCCGGCGACCCACGCGGTCTGCTCGGAGGTGCTCGAGCACGTCGACGACCCGACCACGCTGGTGCGTGAGTCGATGGCCCTGCTGGCGCCGGGAGCCAAGGTCGTCGTCACCGTGCCCGGGGGGCCCCGCACGGCCTTCGACAAGCACATCGGGCACTACCGGCACTTCACCGCCCCCGACCTGCACCGCGTGCTCACCGACGCCGGGCTCGACGTCGACATGGTCTACCGCACGGGGTTCCCGTTCTTCAACCTCTACAAGCTCGCCGTCATGGCCCGCGGCGAGAAGCTCGTCCGCGAGGTGCAGGAGCGCAGGTCCGCCTCGGCGCCCTCCAGGCTGGAGGCGTTCGCGGGCGTGATCTTCCGCCAGGGTTTCAAGATCAACCGCGACGACGCGCGGCTGGGCTGGCAGATGGCCGCGCTGGCCCACGTGCCGCCCGCCAGGGAGAAGTAGCCGGTGCTCATCACCCGGACCCCCCTGCGGATCACCCTGGGCGGCGGCGGCACCGACCTGCCGTCCTACTACACCGAGCACGGTGGCATGGTCGTCTCCGCCGCGATCAGCAAGCACATCTACATCTCGATCAACCGCACCTTCACCGACGACTACTTCCTCAAGTACAGCCAGCTCGAGCGGGTCGACAAGCCCGACCAGATCGAGCACCCGATCGTCCGCGAGGTGCTGAAGGCCCACGACGTGGGTCCCGCCGTCGAGATCGTGTCCACCGCCGACATCCCCTCCGGCACCGGCCTGGGGTCGTCCGGCTCGTTCACCGTGGGGCTGCTCAAGGCGGTGCACGCCATGCAGCGCAACCACGTGTCGGCCTCCGACCTCGGCCGTGAGGCCTGCGAGATCGAGATCGAGCGGCTCGGCCGCACGGTCGGCAAGCAGGACCAGTACATCGCGGCGTTCGGCGGCCTCACCCGCTTCGACTTCAACCCCGACGGCTCGGTCGAGGTGACGCCGGCGCGGCTCTCGGGCGACACCGTGCACGACCTCGAGCAGCACCTGCTGATGTTCTTCACCGGCTACTCGCGCGCGGCCGACGAGGTGCTTGCCGAGCAGGTCACCAAGTCCGAGAGCGGCGACCAGGCCATGATCGACAACCTCCACTTCGTGAAGGACCTCGGGCTGCGCAGCCTCGCCGCGCTCGAGCGCGACGACGTCGCCGGCTTCGCGGACCTGATGCACGAGCACTGGACGAACAAGAAGAAGCGCTCCAGCTCGATGTCCAACACCCGCATCGACCACCTCTACGACGTCGGCCGCAACGCCGGCGCGCGCGGCGGCAAGCTGGTCGGCGCCGGTGCGGGCGGCTTCCTGATGTTCTACGCCGAGGACACCCGCCGGGTGCGCGCCGCGATGCGCGACGAGGGGCTCACCGAGCTGCGGTTCGGGATCGACCTCGCCGGCAGCACCATGCTCGTCCGCGAGTAGGCGCCCGCCGGTGCAGTGCGTGATCCTCGCCGGTGGCCTCGGCACGAGGATGTGGCCGGTCGCGAGGCAGGTGCCCAAGACGCTGCTCCCCGTCGCGGGACGCGCGTTCGCGGACTGGCAGCTGGAGTGGCTGGCGCGCTCGGGCGTCACCTCGGTCGTCTACTGCATCGGCTACCTCGGTGAGCAGGTGCGCGAGCACGTCGGCGACGGCTCGGCCCACTCCCTCTCGGTGGCCTACGTCGACGAGGGTGCCGAGCTCCGCGGCACCGCCGGTGCCCTGCGGCTGGCCCTGGACGAGGGCGTGCTCGACGAGGCGTTCCTGGTCCTCTACGGCGACTCGTGGCTGCAGGTCGACCCCGCCGCGGTGTTCGACGCGGCGCGCGCGTCCGGACGACCGGCACTGATGACCGTCTACCGCAACGACGGCCGCTTCGACGCCAGCAACGTCGAGTACGCCGACGGGGGCGTCACGCGCTACGAGAAGGGGCTCGGCGCGGACACCCCGGCGACCATGCGGTGGATCGACTACGGCCTCTCGGTGCTCACCCGGGAGCTGGTCCGCGACCGGGTCCCGGCCGGCGAGGTGGCCGACCTGGCGCCGCTGTGCACCGCGCTGGCCGCGGAGGGCAGGCTGGCCGGGTTCCTGGTCACCGAGCGGTTCTACGAGATCGGGTCGCCGGAGGGGCTGGCCGAGCTCGAGGCGCTGCTGCGCGGGCTCTGAGCGCCCGGAGTGCTCAGGCGGTCGGCGTGGGCAGCGCCGGGAGCGGCGCGTCGCTGGTCTTGATCAGCAGCAGGTGCCCGTTGATGTTGTGCACCAGGCGGCCCCCGGCCCCCAGGTCGGCGTCGAAGAGCTGGCGACCGAGCGTCGCGACGCCCTCGCACTGGAAGGAGCCGTAGTCGTCCCAGACGACCACTCCGCCGACGTTGAGCCGGGGCCAGGCCCACTCGAGGGTGTCGCGGGCGGAGTCGTAGACGTCGACGTCGATGTGCACCAGGCGCAGGGAGACGTCCTCGACCTGGTCGCTGGTCTCGTCGGGGAACATGCCGATGAGCAGCTCGACGTCCACGCCGAGGCGCCGGGCCAGGTCGCGCACGTGCTCGGGGCTGGTGTCCGAGTGCTCGCCCCCCTTGTACCAGGGGTCGTTCTCCCCGGCCTTGGCCACGCCCTGGAAGGTGTCGCAGAGCAGCAGGCGTGCCTTGGTCCCGAGCTGCTGGACGCGCCGCGCCATCAGCACGCCGGTGCCGCCGCGCCAGACGCCGACCTCGAGGATGTCGCCCTCGACGTGCACCAGCTGGCCGAGCTGCTCCCACAGCTCGTAGCACTTGTACTGGTCGACGAGGGTGGACCCCTCGACGGCGTCGTAGACCTCCCGGAACTCGCGGTCGTCGTGCCACGGCGCGTACGTCGAGTTCAGCGGCACGACCAGCTCGTGGGAGTAGAGCGTCTGGGGGCCGCTGAGCCGACCCCGGCGGAGCATGCGCTCGAGGCGGCGACGACTGCGCAGCCACTCCTGGGTCCGCTTCGCACCGTTTCGCGCGAGATCCTTCATAGGCACCCGCCCGAGATTACCGGCCGAACGGCGCTACGCCGCATCGGCCCGAGCCTCGCAGCGGCACCCCGAACGCCACACCCAGCGTCACACCCAGCACCACGTCACTTCTCGTAGGGGCGGGCCACGTCGGAGAGCACGATCTTGTCGACCGGATGGTCGACGTCGCGCTGGGTGAGGTAGAGGGTGCTGCCGGTGTAGCCGTGCCACTGCAGGCACGACCCCACCCGCACCCGGATCGAGCCCCCGGCGAGCGGCAGGGTGCCGAACAGGATGCGGCGTTCGCGGTTGGCCAGCACCGACGGGGCGTCGCTGAGCTCGAGCTCGGCGTCGCCGAGGTCGCCGGTGCTGCTCGAGAGCTCGGCGAGCCGGTACGACGCCAGGTTGGTCCCCGCGGGCACCTCCACCTTGCTGACGTCGACCTCCTCCTCGGTCACCTCGTCGACCGACCCGGTGGCGGGCACCGGCGAGACCGGGATCGGAGGGCAGGCCGGGGCGGGAGAGGGACTCGAGGGGCTCGGCGTCCGCGAGCGGATGGGCGACGCCGTCGGCGTAGACGGCGTAGAACGAGACCTCGCCGGCGCGCTGCGTGTCACGGCCGCCGGCGAAGCCGCTCGCCTCGGCGTCGGGGTCGCCGAGGGTCTCGGCCACGTCGGAGCGGGTGTGGTTGGAGGCCACTGACGCGATCACCACGCCGCCGGCCACGACCACGACGTGCCGCACCGACCGGTCGTCGCCGAAGTCGTAGGCCCAGCCGCGGTAGTGGATCCGGCGGGTCGGGACGGGATCGCCGACGTCGAGGGTCAGCTCCTCCCCGGTCGGCTCGGAGGTGAGGAAGTCGGCGGTGTCGCCGAAGTCGCACGCGGGCGCCGCGAACCAGAGCCGGTTCTGCTCCCGGCCCTTGCCCAGGTCCGGTGGCTCGGGCAGGTCGTCGAGCTTGTCGTTGCGCACAAGGAAGAGCACGTAGTGGGTGCGCAGCACCGGCGTCCACCCGTCGAGGAGGTACTGCGACAGCGTGTAGTGCCGCACCTCGTTGTGCGGGCCGTCCCAGCCCGGCAGCCCGAACGGCGCGTCGAAGACCACGAGCTCGGGCCGGCTCTTCTCGAGCTGGTCGATGACGATCTCCTGGGTGAACTCGGGGATCGCCATGCTGACGTGGAAGTACGACGTGGGCGGGTCCTGCCCGAGCAGGTAGTAGAAGTAGCCGGGGCTGTTGGTGAAGTCGAAGACCGGGCCGTCGTCGGTGTAGATGTCGACCACGGTCCGCAGGTCGCCCACCAGCTCGGGGTCGACGGCGTCGTCCTCCGCCCACCCGAGCCCGGGAGTGGTCTGGCCGCCTACGTAGGTCACGTTGTTGCCGGGCGCGTTGTCGGCGGCCTGGCGCACGGAGGGGAAGGCGACAAGAAGCACCACGAGCGCGCCCGCCGACACGGGCTGCCGGAGCGCTGCGACAGCCAGCCGCGACCGGTCCGGCTGCGCGACCCGGCGACCGGCCGGCCGGGAGCCGGGAGCGCGGACCAGGGCCCGCAGCCGGTCGTCCAGCGCCGAAAGGACCAGTGCTACCCAGACCGCCAGCAGCGGCAGGGCCACGGTCACGACCTGCAGCAGGTGACCGTCGTCGAAGCGGCCCAGCCCCTTCTCGGCGTAGAGGGCGGTCGTGAGCGCGGCGCCGAAGCCGACCCAGTGCCGCGAGCTCAGGGACCACCGCCGGACCAGGCCGGCCCCCATCAGCCAGAGCGTCACGGCGGCGACGACGACACAGGTCACGAAGCAGTTGATGAAGACCTGCGCCGCGAGGTCCGGGATCGGCAGCGCCCCCGACTCGGCGTGGCCGGGGCCGAAGACGAGGTAGTAGTCGACGAACGCGTCCAGCGCTCCCTGCGTGGCGAGGTAGAGGCACCACACGACCGTGCAGACGACGCCGGTGAGCACGTAGGCCCGGGTGCGGACCAGGGCCCGCCAGCGACCGACCCCCTCGCCACGGTGCACCAGGTCGCTCCCCACGAGGACGAGCGTCGCCGCGATCACCTGGAACGACGCCTCGGGGACCAGGACCGCCTCGACGAACAGCACCGCGGTCATGAGCGCGGTCCACCGCCAGCCACCCCGGCGCACCGCCTCGCCCAGCAGCACCCAGACCAGGCCCATCGCCACCCACCGGTACGACGGCCCGATGTGCGCCGCGCCCCAGACCAGCACGGTCACGACCGCGAGCAGCGGCGCCGCCCGGCCGCGGCTCGCCCAGACGCCGACCCAGTAGACGCCCACCCAGGTCAGCGGTATCCACAGCATGCCGAGGGCGGCATAGGTCGCCCACAGCGAGTGACCGAACAGGGCGAACCCCGCGGAGCTGCGGAGGGCGTCCTCGAACAGGCCATGGATGAACAGGAAGTCGCTCCACGGGAAGAACCCGCGTGAGAGCAGGTCCGCGCCGGTGACGCTCTGCATGTCGTCGAACCCCTGGATGGGCCCGACCTGGTTCGCCATCTGGCCGGTCACCAGGTAGACGAACACCGAGCCGGCCAGGCCGCGGACCATCAGCCCCTCCAGCGCGTCCGGCTTCATGGTCCGCGCGAGCAGGACCAGCGCGCCGACGACGACCAGCCACGCGAGCGCCCCGGCCCACCACGGGACCAGGTGGTAGCGGGTCAGCGTCTCGTCGTCGAGGGCGCGGACCGCGGAGTGGTGGGCCCACCACACGAGCGCCACGACCGTCGCCGTCGCCCCCGCGTAGGTGTGCACCACCGACAGCGTGGTGTCCCAGTGGGCGCGCGGGTCGCGTCGGGTGAGGCCACGGGTGGCGCGGTGCAGCCCGAGGGCCGCGAGGAGCACGAGGGCCACCACCCCCAGACCGACCAGCACCCCCGCCACCGAGATCGCCTGCTGCGGGTCGCCCCCGCTGCCGGCACTCGCCACGAGGGCGACCACGGCCGCCGGCACGAGCAGCCGGCCGTAGCGCCACGCGCTGGGCGGCTCCCCGTCGACCGTCCCCGTCGGTGTCCCCGCCGGTGTCCCTGACGGTGTCCAGTCCGGCATCGGCATCAGCGCCGGCCTTCCCCGTGGCGCCGCGGCCGGCCGTGGGAGAGTCGGAGAGGGGTACGACGCGGCGCGGTCGGGGGTCGACGGCGAAGTACCCCGCCTTGCCCAGGAGCCACCAGACGAGCAGAGTGACCAGGGGCAGCTCCCACATGAGCAGCCGGTAGATCAGGAACTGCCGGTGGAAGTCGAAGTTCTCGAAGCTCGGGTAGCCGACGATGTCGATGGGCGGCCGCAGCCCTCGGGGCGTCGCGAACCAGACCACGGCGCCGAGCACCGCTGCGAAGAGGACGGAGACGAGGAACCTGGCGGCGGCGCGGATCGGAGCCGCCTCGACGGACCTCACTGAAACGTTCCTCCACAGGCTCGCAGGGCTTCCGACCCAGCCCAGCCAGGAAGTCAACGCCGTTGCGAATTTACACTACGCGCGTGGCCAGGAGACTGACCGCGACGCTGTCCGCGTCCGGTGCCGTGCCGCTCCTGGCAGGGCTCGGAGCGCAGGCGCTGACGACCTATCTCTTCCTCGTCATCGCGGGTCGCGAGCTCGGTCCGGTCGGCTTCGGTGCCCTGTCGGGGCTCTACCTGCTGCTCACGAGCACGGCCACCGGGCTCTTCGCTCCCCTGGAGCAGGAGGTCACCCGGCAGCGCGCGCACGGGCGGGCCGGCGCGAGCTGGGACGAGACGCTCTACCGCCGGGCGGTCACCCAGGGGCTCATCGCCTCGGCGCTGGCCGTGGCGGTCTTCGTGGCGGCCTTCCCGGCCACGCTGCGGATCCTCGGCGACGAGCCGTCGCTGCTCGTGTCGCTGCTCGTCGCGCTGCCCGGCTACGCCTGCTGGTTCGCCACCCGCGGCGACCTGGCCGGCACCCGGCGGCTGGGCAGGTACGGCGTGCAGCTCGGCCTCGACGGGCTGCTGCGGCTCCTCGCGGCGCTCGTCTTCGTCGCGGTCGACGCCGGCACCGCGGCCTACGGGGCGGCGTTCGCCCTCTCACCGTGGCTGACCCTGCTCCTGACCTGGACCCAGCGGCGGATGCCGCCCGGGGCGACGGTCCGTCCGGGAACCAGGCTGGGGCGCCACTTCGCGCTGCTGGTGCTGAGCGCGCTGGCCGCGCAGCTCCTCATCAACGCCGGGCCGCTGGTCGTGAACCTGCTGGCCACCGACTCGGAGCGCGCCACCGCCGGGCTCTACCTCGCGGCGCTCGTGGTGATCCGCGTCCCCGTCTTCCTCTTCACCGCCGTCCAGCCGAGCTTCCTGCGGGCGCTGGCCGAGCACGCCGGGCACGGTGACCGTGCTGCCTACACGCGGCTGCTGGGGTCGCTCCTCGGGGCGCTGGTCTCACTGGTGGCGGTGGCGGCGGTGGCCGCGCCGCTGCTCGGACCGTCCGTGATCTCGTGGCTCTTCGACTTCGACGAGCGGCTGACCCGGGTCACCTACCTGCTCCTGGCGGTGGCGATCGGGCTGTTCCTGGTCGCGACCGTCCTGGCCCAGGCCCTGGTCGCGATCGGGCGGCACCAGGCGGTCACCCTGGGCTGGCTGCTGGGGCTCGTGGGCCTCGTGGCCGGGACCGCGTGGCCCGGCGGAGCCGTCGACCGGGCGACCGACGGGCTGCTGGCCGGAGCGCTGGTGGCGACGCTCTCCCTGGCCGCTCTGCTCCGTCGCGAGGTGTCCCGCTGGGCGCGGCTGGGCCACGCCGCCGCGCTGGTGGAGCTCACGCCTCCGTAGACTCCCGGTCCGGGAGGGGGTGGACACCAGATGACGCAGGCCCCGGCGCGGCCGGCTCCGCGCTTCTCGATCATCACCGCGGTCTACGACCCACCCCTCGACGCGTTCGCCGACACCGCGGCCTCGGTCCTCGGCCAGGACTACGACGACTGGGAGTGGGTGCTCGTCGACGACTGCTCCCCCACGCCCGAGGTGCGGGTGCGGCTGGCCGAGCTCGCGGCGCAGGACCCCCGGGTCCGCGTCCACGAGCGCGAGGAGAACGGCGGCATCGTGGCGGCGTCCAGCGACGCGCTCAGCCGGGCGACGGGCGAGTTCGTCTGCCTGCTGGACCACGACGACGTCCTCGAGACCACGGCCCTGGGGGTCGTGGCCGACACCCTCGCGCAGCACCCCGACGTCGACTACGCCTACAGCGACCAGGACCGGATGACCGTCGCCGGCAGGACCCACTCGGCGTTCCGCAAGCCGGACTGGTCACCCGAGCGGCTGCGCCACCACATGTACACCACCCACTTCTCCGTCCTGCGTCGCTCCCTGGCGCTCGAGGTCGGCGGGTTCCGGGCCGGCTACGACGGCTCCCAGGACCACGACCTGGTGCTGCGGGTCACCGAGCGGGCCCGCGACGTGCAGCACATCCCCGAGGTCCTCTACCACTGGCGAGAGGTTCCCGGCTCTGCCGCCGGCGACGCCGACGCCAAGCCCTGGGCGTGGGACGCCGGCGTCCGCGCCGTGCAGGACCACCTCGACCGGACCGGGATCGGCGGTACGGCGAGCAAGGGACGGTCGCCCGGCACCTACCACGTCCAGCGCGAGCCCGACCTGGACACCCCGGTCAGCATCATCATCCCGACCATCGGCTCCTCCGGCGTGGTGCACGGCTCACGACGCTCGATGGTCGTCGAGACGGTCCGCTCGGTCCTGGCCTCCTCGCGCCACCGCGACCTGGAGCTCGTGGTGGTCTACGACTCCCCGACTCCGGCGTCGGTCCTGGCCGAGCTCCGCAGCCTGCCCCTCGGCGACGCTCGGCTGCAGCTGGTCGAGTTCACGGCACCCCTTCAACTTCAGCGAGAAGAACAACGTGGGCGCCCTGCACGCCACCGGCGAGATCCTCGTGTTCCTCAACGACGACATGGAGGCCATCTCGCCCGGCGTCGTCGAGAACCTCATCGCCCCGCTGCGCGAGCCCGGGGTCGGCGCGACGGGACCGAAGCTGATCTTCGAGGGCTCCCGGGTCCAGCACGCCGGGCTGGTCTACGGCAGCGGCACCATCACCCACAGCTACTACCGGGCCGCGCATCCCGACGTGGTCGGCGCCTACGGAGAGCTGTGGGTCAACCGCGAGGTCACCGCGCTGACCGGGGCGTGCATCGCCGTCCACCGGCAGACCTTCGAGGAGGTGGGTGGCTTCGCGGAGGAGCTGCCGGTCAACTACAACGACGTCGACTTCTGCCTCAAGCTCCTGCACACCGGCCACCGGCTGGTCTGGGTGCACGACGTCCTGCTCTACCACTTCGAGTCGATCTCGCGGTCCAACGAGGTGCGGCCGTGGGAGAAGCGGTTCATCACCGACCGCTGGGGCGACTACCTCGAGGTCGAGGAGCGCTACAGCATCAACGTCCGCTGAGGCCCGACAGCGTGGGCAGCCCCTCGGCGGTCGCGACGGCCACGGCCTCCTCCGGCTCCAGACGCTCCCGCGCGAGCTGCCACGCCCCGAAGACCGGGACGTACTCGTCGAGCGACGGCGCCGTCCACCGGGTGGCGACCTCCCGGCGCTCCCGCCGGTGCACGGCCACGAGCTGGTGGCGGTTGACGAGGCGGTAGACGGTCGCACCGGGCACCCACACCCGCCGCAGCCCGGCGTGCCGCACCTTGTGGGACAGGTCGACGTCGTCGAGGAAGTGCAGCCCCTGGCAGAGCCCTCCGACCGCATCGAAGGTGGCGCGACGAAGTGCCACGCAGCCACCGCCGAGCCCCGAGCACTCGTGCGACACGGAGAGCAGGCCGCCGGGGCCCGGGTCGGTCTGCGACCAGTCCGCGTACATCGGCTCGGTGCGGTGCTGGTGGAACGCGAGACCGGCGTGCAGGAGCTGGCCGTTGCTGGCGAGCACCCGCGGCCCGGTGAGGCCCACGCCGTCGTCGAGGAGCGGACCGACCAGCTCGGTCAGGAACCCGTCGGACGCCACCTCCATGTGCTCGTCCATCAGCACGACGACGTCGGCGTTCGTCTGCAGCACGCCGCGGTTGAGCATCTCGGGCCGGTCGGGGATCCCCGGCACCGCCACCAGCCGGACCCGTTCGCCCAGCGCGAGCAGGGTGTCGAGCACCGGCCCCTCGAGGGTCCGGTGGTGCACGACCACCACCTCCAGGTTGCGGTGCCCGGCGTGGTGCAGCACCGACCGGACCGCCTCGACGGCGAACCAGCGGCGCTCGCCCCAGGCGAGGCCGCGACCTTCCTGGCAGGCGACGACCACCGCGATGCTCAGGTCGTCGGGGAGGGCACGGCGGACCCGACTGGTCCCGGCGACCTCCCCGGGCCGCACCTCGGCCGTGACCCCCAGCCTCGCCAGGTGGGCGTGGCGGTGCAGCCCGCGGACTTCCCGCACCTGTTCTCCCCGCTGCGCATCCGCGACCGCAGGGTGAAAAACCGGATCTTCTCCTCCGGGCACGACACGGTGATGGCCGAGGGTGGCCAGGTGACCGACCGCCTGGTCGCCTACCAAGAGGCCCGCGCCCGCGGCGGGGTCGGCCTTCATCGTGCTCCAGGTCGTCGGCGTGCACGAGACCGCCCGCTACACCTCGCACGTGCTGATGGCCACCGACGACGAAGCGATTGACGGCTACCGGCACCTGGCCGACGTGGTTCACGAGCACGGCACTGTGCTGTTCGCGCTGTTCGACCCGGGCCGGGAGATCATGGAGTCGCAGGACGGGTCCGCGCCGGTCGCGCTGGCCCCGTCCGCAGTGCCCTCGGAACGATTTCGGGTGATGCCACGCGCCATGACCCACCAACTCATCGACGAGGTGGTCGCCGGGTACGTGGACGCGGCCCGGCGGCTGCAGCAGGCCGGACTGGACGGGGTGGAGGTGGTGGCGAGCCACGGCTACCTGCCCGCACAGTTCCTCAACCCGCAGGTCAACGTCCGCGACGACAGTACGGCGGCGACTTCGGCAACCGGATGCGGTTCTTGCGTCGCGTGCTCGAGGAGGTCCGCGCCGCCGTCGGCACCGACTTCGTCGTCGGGATGCGGATCTCCGGTGACGAGATGAGCACCGACGGGCTCGACACCACGCTGACCACCGAGGTGTGCGCGGCGCTCGAGCGGCTCGGCCTGGTCGACTACGTCAGCGTGGTCGCCGGCACATCGGCCACCGTGGCCGGCTCCGACCACATCGCACCGCCGATGAGCAAGCCGAACGCCTACACCGCCGAGCTGTCCGCCGCGGTCCGCAAGGCCGTGGCGGTGCCGGTGCTCGTGGCCGGCCGGATCAACCAGCCCCAGGACGCCGAGCAGGTACTGGCCTCCGGCGCCGCCGACGCGTGCGCGATGACCCGGGCGCTGATCTGCGACCCCGACCTACCGGCCAAGGCGGCCACCGGGCGCGTCGAGGAGATCCGCGCCTGCATCGCGTGCAACCAGGCGTGCATGGGCACTTCCACGCCGGCTACCCCATCTCGTGCATCCAGCGCCCCGAGACCGGGCGCAAGCTGGTCTAGGGATCCGTACGCGCGCCCGGTCACCGCGGCGGGTAATGATCGCAGGAGCCGGGCCAGCCGGGCTGAAGGCGGCAGTGGTCGCCGCCGATCGTTCACCACGACGTCGGCGCCGCCGATCGGCCCGCCCGGCCCGCGCACGGTGAGCCTCAGGCCGGTGCCGTCGTCGTGCTCGTCGACGCGTACGGTGAGCTCGTCGCTGTCGGTCTCTGGAGGCGCCGGCGCCTGTGCTCACGGTGAGCGTGGCGGTGTAGGAGCCGGGGTCGGCGTAGACATGCGTGGGCCGCGCCGTCGTGGCGCTTTCGCCGTCGCCGAAGTCCCACCGGTAGCGCTCGATCCTGGAGGCCGGGCGCGACGCGTTGCCGTCGAATGCGATCGCGGTGTCGTCGACCCCGCGCAGGTCCTCGCCCGCGACCGCCTTGAGCGCGACCACGTCGAAGTGCGCGTAGAGCCCACGCCCGCGCCGGTGTTGAGCGTGACGGTGCAGTCGCCGGTGCCGTCGCAGGGCTGGCCGGCGTTCCAGCCCTCGAACGTCGAGCCAGGTGCCGGCACGGCGGTGAGCCGGACGGCGCTCCCCATCGCGAAGTCGCCGTGGCAGCCGACCGCGTCGCAGACGATGCCGCTCGGCGAGCTCGTGACCGTGCCGGAGCCGTCGCCCGTCGCGCGCACTTCGAAACGCCGTGTGCGGCGGGTGTTGAGGATCGTGCAGACGACGTGCTGGCCGCCGGCGACGGGCACGTCACGGACGCCAGCGCGGCCTGGGCGACGACGCCGGATCCGTCGCGGCACGTGATCGACGGAACGTAGTTGGCCGTCGTCGTCGCCGCGCCGCTGGTGAAGCTCACCGAGTGCGTTCCTGCCGGGACCGTCAGCGGCGCGGTGCCCTGGCCGTTGCGCGCGCCGGCCTTCACGCGGTGCCGTCGATCGACAGGTTGAAGCGGCCCTCGTCCGTCGAGGGCGACGTCGTGGCGCGCAGCCGAGCGTGCCGTCACTCGGCGGCGGCACGAAGACGCCGGTCGCGACGACGTCGACCGTCCGCTGAGCCGAGTTGCCGTCCTGGTCGGTGACGATCACGTTCGCGTGATGCACGCCGGGGTGCCGGTAGGTGTGAGTCAGCAGCTCGTCGGCGTACGGCGGGGCAATGGTGCCGGTGACGGGATCGCTCCGTCGCCGTAGCGGACCGTGTAGGCGAGCGGTCCGGCGGTGTCGGTCGCGTCGATCTTGAGCGTCGTCGCCAGAGGGGACGTCGCCGTCGCCGGGTCCGCCGTGAACGTGACCTGGGGCGCCACGTCCAGATCGTCACCGGCTCGTGCCCCTCCAGATGTGGTCGGCCTGGATGATCTCGCCGCCGTTGTCGCCGAAGCCCAGCGGTCATCGGCGACCTGGGCCTCGCCGTTCGCGAACCCGGTCGTGTCGAACGCCGCGCGGTAGATGCCGGCGCGGCGACCAGTCCGGGCTCTGGCAGTGGCCGGCGACGCAGATCCGGACGTAGAGGACCGGCTGCGGGAAGTCCGTGGCGGCCTGGAAGACGAACGCCTGGTGGCGCGACAGCGTGTCGCCCGGGCGGGGCGTGAGCAGCTCGCCGCCGGGCCGCCGCTCGCTCCTGACCGGCTGGACGGCGTCGTGCTGCGCGCCGTCCGCCGCTACCGCGTGCACCCGCAGCTCTGGTCGCCGGTCAGGAGCAGGTGGCCTCGACCCACTCTTCGCAGTCGGCCTCGTCCTCGGGCTCGCAGTCGGCAGGGTCGCGGGTCACGACGCGACCATGGGCGCCGAGGCCGCGCCCGTCCCACTCGAGGCTGTAGCTGTCCGGCGCGGCCTCGGGCTCGTCGAGCAGTGTCCGCACCACCGTGCCGTCGGCATCGGCGATCGTGGCGGTGACGTGCGCCGTGCGATTGAGCCGGAAGGAGGTGTCGAACCGCTCAGCCGGGGGGATGAACCAGTCGCTCTCGGGGTCGGGGTCGTCGGATCGTGACTCGCAGCGGGTCGGCGATCGTCACCGGCACCTCGGTGGTGCGGTAGCTGTGGTCGCCGCCGAACGGATCCACCCACCGGACCTCGGCGGCGAGCCTCCATTCGCCCTGCGGGCGGTTCTCCTCGTCCATCGTGAGGGTCCAGGTATCGCCGCCGGCCGGTCCTGGTCGGCCGAGCCGATGTCGCAGTCGAAATCCGTGTCGCAGCGGGAGAAGTACACCTGCTCCGTGTCAAAGCCTGGGGCGGGTTCGGTTGACCAGGTAGAACGGGCCGGTGAACGTCGAGCCGGCCGCGGGGGCGGTGAGGGCGCCGGGCAGGGTGGAGAGCACGCCGAGCCGGCCGCCGGCCGTGCCGGTCGCGCCGTCTACGTCGGTCGCCGTCAGCGACCACGAGTAGATGCCGTCGGGCACGACGGCGCCCTCGTAGTCACGGCCGTGCCAGCGAAGGTGCAGTAGGCGGCGAGGGCGGCGATGTCGTCGAGATGGCGGACGACGCTGCCGCCTTCGCTGCTGATCGCGACGTCCACGGTGGCGGTGCACATCAGATGGAAGCCGACTTCGGCGAGGTCTTCCTGGCCGTCGGCGTTGGGCGAGAAGTAGTGATCCGACGTCGGGTACTCAACGCGCGCCGGGTTCGAGACCTTCCCGGTGAGGACACCGGCCAGACGTGCGACGTGCCGTACTCGTCGATGAAGCTGACCTTCGTCGTCAGCGTGATGTTGCCGTCCTCGAGCAGTGTCGAGTCCACGTCGGCCGGCCAGTTCCCGGCGATGCCGGCCGTCGGCGCGTAGGCGAGGTTGCACGCGCCCCCGTAGTACCGGCACGAGCCCTGGTAGTTGACGCCCTGGACGTTCAACCCGCGCGCGGCGCGAAGGTGAACGTCTCGGTGCCGGTGAGCACGTGGTCCGGCGTCGGCGCCAGCAGTGCCCCGACGGGCTGCGTATCCACGGTCACGCTGCGCCCGGTAGTGGCGATCCCGACCTCGTTGGTCGCCTGGAGCTCGATCTCGTACTCGCCGTCGGGCACGCGCGTCCATCGTCGCGGGTCCCGTCCCACTGGACGGAGACGTAGTTGACGACGTGGTCGCCGAAGAGCGTCCGCACCGCATCGCCGTTCGCGTCCCGCACGCGGACGACGACCTCCGCCTCGTCGTTGAGGAGCATGAACGAGGTGGCGGTGATGTCCTCGACCCCGTCGCCGTCGGGCTGAACGCGGCATCCCGCGAGCAGCGACCCGAAGCGCACCGAGTTGTGGACGGTGACCGGGACCTCGGCGATGTGCTGGTGGTACTGGCCGAAGGCGTCCCACCACTCGACGCTCGCCTGCACGCGGTTGGTGCCGTTCGTCATCTGGCTCGAGTCGATCGTCGAGCTGTAGCTGCCGTCCGGGCCGGGGGCGAGCGAGGACGGCCCCAGGCTGGCCGGGCGACCAGGACCGGAAGCCGACCCTGGCGATCGAGTAGCCGGCGGTCGGCACCAAGCGGGCCGTGTCCTGGCCGGTCAGCGTGGCGCCGGCGGCCGGGGCGGTCATCGTGCCGGCGACCGAGCGCAGCACGCCGATGCGGCCGGTGACGACGGTCGCCTCGCCGGCGGAGCTCTCGGCCCGGAGCGTGTACGCGTACGCGCCGTCGGGAGCCTCGATGCCGTGGTCGTCGAGGCCGTTCCACTCGAAGAAGTTGGTGCTCCAGCTCGAGGCCTGCGCGGCACCCTCGAGCAGCTCGTGCACGACGGCTCCGTCGCCGTCCTTGATCGTGACGTCGACG